>NZ_CP109534.1:0-5018918 GCF_045040145.1 Sphaerisporangium sp. NBC_01403 | reverse complement strand
TCAGGTCGCCGACCGCGTAGACGCCGGGCACGCTCGTCTGGCAGAACTCGTCGACCACGACGGTGCCGCGCTCGATCGCGATGCCGGTCTCCTCGAAGCCCATGCCGGCGGCGACGGCACCACGGCCGACGGCCACCAGGAGCAGCTCGGCGTCGAAGGTCTTGCCGCCCTCCAGCGTCACGACGACGCCGGTGTCGGTGGTCTTCACGCTCTCGAAGCGCGTGCCCAGCTCGTACTTGATGCCCCGGCGGCGGAAGGCGCGCTCCAGGAGCTTGGAGCTGGACTCCTCCTCCAGCGGGAGCAGGTGGGGGAGGGCCTCGATGATCGTGACCTCGGAGCCGAACGACTTCCAGACGGAGGCGAACTCGACGCCGATGACGCCGCCGCCGAGAACGATCACCGAGGACGGGACGCGGTCGAGCTTCAGCGCGTGGTCGCTGGTGATGACCCGCTCGCCGTCGATGTCGAGGCCGGGAAGGGACTTCGGCACGGAGCCGGTCGCCAGCACGATGCTGTGGCCCTCGACGGCCTGGTCGCCCACGATGACGCGGTTGGGCCCCGCCAGCCGGCCCTCGCCCTCGATGATCGTGACGCCCCTGCTCTTGAGGAGGCCCTGGACGCCCTTCCAGGCGCGGTTCACGATCTTGTCCTTGAAGGCGTGGACGCCGCTCATCTCGATGCCCTCGAAGCGGGCCTTGACGCCCACGCTCGTGGCCTCACGAGTCTCGTCGGCGACCTCGGCCGCGTGCAGAAGCGCCTTTGTGGGGATGCATCCCCTGTGCAGGCACGTGCCGCCGATCTTGTCCTTCTCGATCAGCGCGACGGACTTGCCTAGCTCGGCCGCTCGCAGGGCGCAGGCGTAGCCACCGCTACCGCCGCCCAGGACAACGATGTCGAAGGGGCCGCTGCCATCAGCCACTGGAAAGCTCCTTGTCGGATCGGTGGGCCCTCAGGGCCGGGTCGTAACCGCTCTCACGGGGTGCCCGGCCTGCCCAACAGCATCTTTTCACTTGTCTCGCGTGTATGTGACGCGCTTGGCCGCCGGTCGCGGCCGGAGGCCTCGCGGCCGTTCGCGTCCTGCGCTCATCATGCCTCGCGGCCCGCCTGGTGAAGCTCGGCCAGCGCGATCAGGGTACGAGTGATCATCCCGGTGCCGCCCTTGGGGGTGTACCCGTGCGGCGCCTCCTTGTTGAAGGCCGGCCCCGCGATGTCGACGTGGGCCCAGCGCACGCCCTCGGGGACGAACTCGCGCAGGAAGATGCCGGCGGCCAGCATGCTGCCGGAACGTTCCGGGTTGAGGTTCGCGATGTCGGCGATCGGGGAGTCGAGGCCCTTGCGCAGCTCCTCGGGGAGCGGCATGCCCCAGGCGGCCTCGCCCTGGGCCACGGCCACGTCGACGACCTCCTCGCGCAGCTCGTCGTCGGAGGCCATGACGCCGCAGGTGCGCCACCCGAGCGCGACGATCTGCCCGCCGGTGAGGGTGGCCACGTCGACGATGATGTCGGGGTTGTCCTCGCCGGCGCGGGCGATGCCGTCCACCAGGACCAGCCGGCCCTCGGCGTCGGTGTCGAGCACCTCGACGGTCTTGCCCGCGTAGGTGGTGAGCACGTCGGAGGGGCGCTGGGCGGTGCCGCTCGGCATGTTCTCCGCCAGGCAGAGGTAGCCGACGGCGTTGACCCGCAGGCCCAGCTTGGCGATGGCCAGCAGCGCGCCGAGCACCGCGCCGGCGCCGCCCATGTCGGACTTCATCCACGCCATGGACGCGGAGGGCTTGAGCGACAGGCCGCCGGAGTCGAAGGTGATGCCCTTGCCGACGAATGCCAGGGTGGTGTCGGCCTCGGGGTGGGTGTAGCCCAGGCGCACGAGCCGGGGCGGGTTGCCCGAGCCCTGCCCGACGCCGACGATGCCTCCGTAGCCGCCCTCCTTCAGCGCCACCTCGTCGAGGACCTCGACCGACAGGCCGGCCTTGGTGCCGCCCTCCTCGGCGATCTCCGCGAAGCGGGCGGGCGAGAGGTCGGACGGCGGCGTGTTCACGAGGTCGCGGACGAGCGTGACGGACTCGGCCAGCGTCGCGGCCCGGCTCACGGACACCTCGGCGCCGGGCGCGTCGCTCAGCACGACGATCTCGGCGAGCGGCGGCTTCTCCTCACCGCCGGTGCGGTACCTGGTGAAGTCGTAGGCGCCGAGCAGGCCGCCCAGGGCCACGGCCTCGGCCTGGGCCGGCGTGGCGGCGGGCAGTGCGAGGGCGGCGCGGGCCGTGCCGGCCAGGGAGCGGGTTGCGACACCGGCCGCGCGGCGCAGGACCTCCAGGTCGTACGCGCCGCTCTGCGCGGGAGCGTCTCCGAGGCCCACGGCGACGACCACGGGCGCGGGGCCCGCGCCGAAGGTCGGGATCTTGGCGATCTCGCCGGCCTTGCCGGAGAAGCCGAGCGCGCTCAGCGTCGCGGAGAGCCCGCCGCTGAGCGCGGTGTCGAGGGCTTCCGCACCGGGCGCGGGACGGGGGCCGTCGGAAGAGGCATTGATGCCGACTACGAGGGCGTCGGTTTCCACCGACCCCGAGTCAAAAGCGTTAAGTCGCACTGTCGTCACGTAGGCCGATGCTAGCCGTGCTTGCCCCGTACGCATAAACGAGGGTTCGTCCTACGAATTCCTCACCTGGGTAAACGCCGATGATGCTAGCTGATCTAGCACCATCTCGCCGATTGGTATGAATGGTGCTAATGTAACTAGCATCATGTTACTCACACTCGACCTGAACGATCCGCGGCCGCTCCACGAGCAGGTGGCCGGGGCGGTCAGGCGCGCCGTCGCCTCGGGATCCGTGCTTCCCGGGCAGCGCCTGCCCTCCGCCCGCGAGCTCGCCGGCGCGCTCGGTGTGAACGCCAACACGGTCCTGCGCGCCCTTCGCGACCTGAGGGACGAGGGGGTGCTCGAGTTCCGCCGGGGTCGCGGGGTGTCGGTGCTCCGGCCTCCCGACGGGCGGGAGGTCCTCCTGCGCAGGTCGCGGGAGCTGCTCGAAGAGGCCGACCGGTACGGCTTCCGCCCCGAAGACGTCATAGAGATCATCAAGGAGTTGTCATGAGCCACCGGCCGAGGTTCCTCCTGGTGGCCGGCGCGTGGGTCGCGGCGGTCACCGGTGCGCTGGTCGCCGTCCCCCTCGTGCTGCGCGACCGGCTGCCCGAGCCGCTCGCCACGCACTGGGGCCTCTCGGGGGAGCCGAACGGCGCCATGTCCTTCTGGACGGCGCTCCTGACGCAGGTAGGCACCTGGGCGCTGATCGCCGCCGTCGCGTCGTTCTCGCTCCTTCGCCGGGACGCCGTCCTGCACAGGGCGCGCCGGAGGGCGGCCGGGGCCTTGCTCGGCGGCGGAGGCGGCTTCGTGGCGGCCCTGCAGGGCATGACGCTCGCCGCCAACCTCGACCGCCCCGGCTGGCACGCCGCCGGGCGGCTCGACTGGCAGGTCCTGCTCGCCGTCGGCGCCGCGGTGGCCGGGGGCGCGCTCGGCTGGCTGGCCGCCTCCCCCGGGCCGGACGAGCCGTACGCCCGGGAGCCGGTGGAGCAGCCCAGGATGCGGCTGCGGCCGGGCCAGCGGGTGGTGTGGATGTCCTCGGCGTCGAACCCCGGGGCGGTGGCGCTCGGGGTCGCGGGCCTGGTGGGGGCCCTGGTGCTCGCCCTGTCCAGCCTCACCGTCGGGGTCGGCGGCCTCAGGTTCACGGCCGGCTCGCTCGCCGTCATCGGCGTGATAGGGCTCGCGGTGTCCACGGTCCGGGTCCGGGTGAGCGACCAGGGCGTGGTCATCTCCTTCGGCCCGTTCCGCTGGCCGAGCCGCAAGCTCGCCCTGAGAAGCATCCAGAGCGCGAGGGCCGAGGAGCGTCATCCGCTGCAGGTCGGCGGCTGGGGGCTGCGGGGGCTACCGGGAAGCGCCACGATCATGGTCCGCGGCGGCGAGTGCCTCGTCGTCCGCTACCCCTCCGGGGGCGAGCTCGGGATCACGGTCGACGACGCCGCTCACGGGGCGGCCCTGCTGAACGCCCTCATCGCCGAACGATCGGACGCCGCCTGACCACCCGCTTTCAGGCGGGTCAGGGAGTGGCGGCGCAGATGACCAGGGCGGTGGCGGTGGCCACCTCGACCAGCGCGCCGAGCACGTCGCCGGTGATCCCGCCGAGCCGCCTGGTGGCGTGGGCCCGGAGCGCCCACGCCGCGCCGAGCCCGGCCGCGACCGCCAGGGGATAGGTCACGGGGCCGCCCGTGAGCAGGCCGAGTGCCATGGCCGCCACGACGGTGACGGCCGTGGCGATGATCGCGGTGCTCTGGCGCACCGTCCCGGCCACCATGGCGCCGAGGCCGCCCGGCCGGGCGGAGGGCACGCCCGCCAGGCAGGCCCACGTCAGGGCCAGGCGCCCGGTGACGCAGGCGAGCACGAGCGCGGCCGGCCCGGCCTCGGCCGCGGCGGCGGCCTGGGCGAGCACCGTGAATACCAGCGTCACCACGCCGAACGGCCCGATGTCGGAGCGCTTCATGATCTCAAGCGCCCGGTCGGCCGGCTTCCCGCTGCCGAGGCCGTCGGCCAGGTCGGCGAGGCCGTCCAGGTGCAGGCCGCGGGTCAGCACGGCGAGCGAGCCGAGGGCCAGGGCCGCCGCGAGCAGCGGCGAGACCAGGAACGCGGCGACGGCCATGACGGCCGCCGCCGCGAGGCCGAGCAGCAGCCCGACCAGCGGCGCCAGTGTCATGGCCCAGCCGGCGGTCGTGCGGTCGACGCGCGGCACCCCCGCGGGCCAGATGCTCAGCGTGCCGACGGCGAGGCGCAGCCCCGCGGCCACCGGCTCCTCCGGGACGTCGGTCGCGGCCATGTCAGGCGGAAAGGGGGACGACGCGGCCGGCCACGACGAGGACGGCCTCTTCCGACTCCGCCGCCAGCCGCTGGTTCAGGCGGCCGAGCGCGTCGCGGAACACGCGCCCGCTGGCCGTCGCGGGCACCACGCTGAGGCCGACCTCGTCGCTGACCGCCACCACCTGGGCCCGGGTCTGCCGCCAGGCCGCCACCAGGTCGTCGCAGCGGGCCGCGACGGCGTCCAGCGCCGTGCCGAACCGGCCGGGCTTGCGTCCCCTGGGACGGTCGTGCGCGGGATCCCCCCACGCGCCGCACCCGTCGAACACCGCCGCGAGCCAGGTGCCTATGCCGTCCACGAGCAGCGGGCCCGTCTCCGACCTGAGCAGCGCCTCCAGCTCGGTGGTCTCGATGGTCGTCCAGTACGGCGGGCGGCGCCGCTGGTGGGCGCGCACCCTGGCCAGCCAGTCGGCGTCCCTCCCGCCGGTCGGCCCGGTGGCGACGTAGGTGACGTCGGGCTCGGCCATCAGCCGCATCTCGGCCTCGGTGGACTTGCCCGAGCGGGCGCCCCCGAGCACCAGCGCCCGTCTCGGCGCGAGCGCCCTGGCCGGCGCCGGCCGGCGCGTGTCGAGGATCGTGCCGTCGTCGACCACCTGGGCTCCCCAGTACGCCAGGCGCCGGCCGAGCTCGGCCTCCGAGGGCAGGCGGTGGTCGAGGTGGATCGCGACCACCTGGGTCCGCGCGGTGACGAGCCCGCGCCGCCGCAGGTCGCCCAGGCGCTGAGGGTGGTCGAGAAGGTCGATGAGCACCAGGTCGTAGGCCTCCTCCGCCCAGCTCGGCGAGGGAGACCCGCACTGGTCGCCCGGCGAGACGGCGTGCAGGACCCGGCCGCGGTCGGGGCCGCTCACCGCGTAGCCGTCCGGCGTGACGATCATCCGATAGCCCTTGGGAAGCGTGGCGGGGGGCGCGAGCGGGAGGCCGGCGGGCGGCGAGAGCCGCACCACGTCGTCGAGCACGACGGCGGTCGGCAGCCGGTGGCCGGGGGACAGCCGGCCGCAGGAGGCGCAGCCGCACGCGGGCTCGGGCCACCCATAGGGCCCGGCCGTGCCGGAGAGCAGTACCTTCACTACGCCCTGACCGCGGGGAGGGGCTCGGCCGCCGTCGCGAGTCCGGGTCCGGCGACGGGCGCCGGGAGACGGAACGTGGGCGGCATGAGTCGGCCTCCATCCTCGGTGGGTCTCGCGCTACGGCTCGTCCCGTTGGTTCTCCTGGCCCGTCGGGCCTGTCCCGACGCGCTCACGGCAAGATCTGCGGCACACTCCAGGAGATAGGGTCTGCACAGCCTGTTGAAGGCATTGGGCAAACCCCACGAAAAGGAGCGTATGGCATGACTTGGCGCTGGCGATATGAAAATGCTAATGGTGGTGAGGTTACGGACGGCCCGCTTCCGCGCGAGATCTTTCCAAGTCAGGCCGATGCGGAGTCATGGCTCGGAGAAAACTGGCGAACCCTTCTGGATTCCGGAGTCGAGCAGGTCTCGCTCCTGGAAGACGACAAGGTCGAGTACGGCGGGATGTCGCTGCGTGCCGAGTGAGGGCCGGGCCCCTCGCCTATTCCTGTGGCCTATGTGACGAATGTTGTCAAGTGACCGGGAACGCAAGGGGCCCGTGACGCCTTTACGGTCGCGCCTTTAACGCCACTATCACTACGGCCGGGCCGCCGGGCTCTCGGTCCGGGCGGGGTCCCGCTCCACGACCGGGCCGAGCACGTCGTCGATCCTGGCGATGACGTCGTCGTCGAGCTTCACCCCGGACGCCTTGACGTTGTCGCGCACCTGCTCCGGCCGCGTGGCCCCGACGATGGCCGACGAGACGTTCGGGTTGTGCAGCACCCACGCCACCGCGAGCTGCGCCATCGTCAGCCCGAGGTCGGCCGCGATGGGCTTGAGGTCCTGCACCCGAGTGAGCACGTCATCGCCGAGCATGCGGGTGATGAAGCCCGACCCGGTGGGGTCGGTGGCCCGCGATCCCTGCGGCGGGGGCTGCCCCGGCAGGTACTTCCCGGTGAGCACGCCCTGCGCGATGGGGGACCACACGATCTGCCCGACCCCCTCCTTCTCGCACAGCGGCACGATCTCGGCCTCGATCACGCGCCACAGCATGGAGTACTGGGGCTGGTTGGACACCAGGCGGTCGAAGCCCATCTCGTCGGCGATCCTGAGCGCGTCGGCGATCTGCGAGGCCTTCCACTCGCTGACGCCCACGTAGAGGACCTTGCCCTGGCGCACGAGGTCGTCGAAGGTCTTCAGCGTCTCTTCGAGCGGCGTCTCGTAGTCGTACCGGTGCGCCTGGTAGAGGTCGACGTAGTCGGTCTGCAGGCGGCGCAGCGAGCCGTTGATGCTCTCGGTGATGTGCTTGCGCGACAGGCCCCGGTCGTTCTGCCCGGCGCCGGTCGGCCAGTAGACCTTCGTGAAGATCTCCAGGGACTCGCGGCGGACGCCCTTCAGCGCGCGGCCGAGGACCTCCTCGGCCCGGGTGCCCGCGTAGACGTCGGCGGTGTCGAAGGTGGTGATCCCCTCGTCCAGGGCCGCGCTGACGCACTGCTTGGCGGCGTCCTCCTCGACCTGGGAACCGTGGGTGATCCAGTTGCCGTAGCTGATCTCACTGACTTTGAGACCGCTGCGGCCAAGATGGCGAAATTGCATGCGACCGACACTAGCCGCCGCCTTTCGGTGATCTGATTCGGGATAGTCTGCCCGGCGTGCGGCGGCTGATCACTTCGAGATTCGTACGGCTCGCGCTCGCGGTGACCGCCGCTGGCGCCGTCATCGGTGCGGCGGCGTGGGCCTGGCGGTCCCTGCCGCGGCGTGGCGGCCCGCCCTCGCCGCGAAATCCCGTACGGGACCCTGCGCTCGTGCTTGACGGGGAAGGGCAACCCGGCGCGCAGCCCGAGCGGGCGGAACCCGTCCTCGGCCGTCCCTCGGCGGCGGACCTGAAGCGCTACGACAGGCCGGAGGGCGGAGCCGCCGTCGCCCGGCTCCTGAACGGCGAGTCGATCCGATGGAGGCCGGTGGGCCGTCTGGGCTACCTGGCCGCCGCGCTGTGCGGCGTCGTCATCGCCGGCCAGTTCTTCGAGCAGGCGGTCTTCGGCCCGTCGGATCAAGCGTCGGCGGGCGACGACTTCTGGTCCTGCGGGGTGATCTGCTCGCTGTGGACCGAGGGCCGGACGACGGGCTTTGATCGCCGGTATGCCGATATGGCCGGCGAGGATCCGAGCCAGGGCAACGTCCTGCTGGAGCCGCCGGACCCTGCCTGCACACCGGCCACGCAGGCGGTGGTCCCGCGTCCGGTGGACCCGCGCGTGGCCAAGGCGGTCGATCACCAGTGGCGGCGGATCGAGAAGTGGCTGAAGGCTCACGCGGCCGTCACGTACGGCGAGCTCCGGCCTCCCGCGAGCGCCGGGGTCATCGCGCTCGCGGAGTCGCAGATGGCGGTGCGCCTGCCCGCGAGCCTGCGCGCGTCCCTGCTCCGCCACAACGGCTCCCGCGCCGCCGGCTTCGGGTTCCCCGGCGCGGGCACCACAGGCGTACGGGGCCTGGGCGTGCGGGAGATCCGTGACACCTGGCGCGCGCCGTGCGCAGGAGGCGGTGCCGGAGCCGTGAACGGCCGCAAAATCCTCTTCGCCGGCTTCGAGGGAGGGCCGGGACTGGAGGCCGACCCCGAGCGCGGCGGCGTCGAAGTGCTCAGCGGGGACGGCCTCATGTCCGGCGTGGAGATCGGCTGGTCGTCGTACTACGCGCTGCTCAGGGACACGGCGCGCTCCCTGGAGAGCGGACGCCCGCTGCGGGGCCTGCGGCCGGAGGTGAGCGCGGGCCGGCTGCTCTGGACGCCGGCCCGGTGAGCGGTCACCTCTTGGGCGGGACGGGCTTGCCGCCGGGAAGCAGCATGGGCGGAGGGAAGCGCAGGCGACGGATCTGCATGGCCCGCATGGCGGCGTAGAAGCCGACGCCCTTGAGGCTCTCGTCGGGGAGCCGCTTCGCCGCCTCCTTCTTGACCCGCTGGGCCACGAAGAACGAGCTGCCCGCCACCGCGACGATCATCAGCGGCCACAGGATCGTGATCGCGTAGGAGTAGAGCAGCATGCCGGTCTGGCCGCCGAACATGGGGATCGTCCACAGGACGACCAGCAGGAGCAGCGAGACGGGGAGGAAGTACTGGCTGATGGTGCGCCGGGAGTCGACCCAGTCGCGGGCGAGCTTGCGCGCCGGACCCCGGTCACGGGCGGGCAGGTAGCGCTCCTCGCCCTTCAGCATGCCCTCGCGCGCGCGGACGCGCTCGGCGGCCTGGCGTTCGCGCGCCTGCTTGTAGGCCTCTTTGCGGTTGGTGGGGGCGGTCACCGGCTGGCGGCGGCGGCCTTGGGCCTCGCGGCGCTTGGGGGTAGGGCGACCCTTTCCCATGCTTTTGGCCTGCGTCTCGGAAGACGAGGAGGGGGAGTCATCCACGGGGGCCTGCGTACGACGTCGGAACACGACGTCAGCCTACCGGCGGTGCAACTTAATGACGCCCTCGTGCGTTATGCGTAGGGTGGACCTAGGCGACTTTGCCGCGATAATCGGGGGCTGACGATGAGTGAGCAGCCTATGGAGTTGCGAGTCGGCGCAAGGGAGCATGGATGCCAGCGCAGCGAGCATACGGCCAGCGAGCGTCGCAGCCAGCGGGAGCATAGGCACAGCACTACCAAGAAGGGGACGGCCAACGCGCATGAGCGTGATGAAGAGACTTTCCTTGATCTTCAAGTCCAAGGCCAACAAGGCCTTGGACAAGATGGAAGATCCGCGCGAGACCCTCGACTATTCCTATCAGCGGCAGCTTGAGCTACTGCAGAAGGTTCGCCGGGGCGTGGCCGACGTCGCCACCTCGCGCAAGCGGGTTGAGCTGCAGATCAACCAGATTCAGCAGAAGGCCACCAAGCTGGAGGACCAGGGTCGCAAGGCCCTCAGCGTGGGGCGCGAGGACCTCGCCCGCGAGGCTCTGAGCCGCCGCTCCTCGCTGCAGACCCAGATCGCCGACCTGCAGGTGCAGCACAACAACCTGCAGGGCGAGGAGGAGAAGCTCACCCTCGCGAGCCAGCGCCTCCAGGCCAAGGTCGACTCCTTCCGCCACAAGAAGGAGACCATCAAGGCCACCTACACCGCGGCCGAGGCGCAGACGCGCATCAACGAGGCGTTCTCCGGCATCTCCGAGGAGATGGGCGACGTGGGTCTCGCGATCCAGCGCGCCGAGGACAAGACCGCCCAGATGCAGGCGCGCGCGGGCGCGATCGACGAGCTGCTCGCGAGCGGCGCGCTCGACGACTTCAGCGGCTCGCGTCCCGACGACATCCAGGCCGAGCTCGACCGCATGGGCGGCGGCAGCGACGTGGAGCTGGAGCTCGCCCGCATGAAGGCCGAGCTGGGCCAGGGTCCCGCGCCGCGTGACGCGATCGAGGCCGGCCAGCCGGGTCAGCAGCACGCTCCGCAGGCGGCCCCGCAGCAGCAGTCGCAGCCGACCCAGCAGTACCGTCAGCCGGGGGAGGGCCTGTGATCGTCCGAATCATGGGCGAGGGGCAGTGCGAGATCGCCGAAGGCGACATCGACGTGCTCAACACCCTCGACAGCGAGCTAGAGGCCGCGATCGAGACCGACGACGAGGCCCAGTTCCGGTCGAAGCTCCACGCGCTGCTCGACAAGGTGCGGCAGATCGGCAAGCCGCTGCCCGACGATGCCCTGGAGCCCTCGGAGCTGATTTTGCCCCCGGCCGACGCTTCGATCGACGAAGTCAGGGGCATGCTTGGCGATTCAGGTCTTATACCAGGCTAGTTTGGATATATGACACAAACCCGGTATGCCCCCGACCGGGGTCTCACCGTGCGCATGGTCGTGACCATGTTCCTGCTCGGCTTGCTTTACGTCGTCTTCGTGGGCGTCCTGATCACCTTGGGAGTCCAGGCGATCGTCGTGCTCGTCCTCGCCGGGGGCCTCCTGCTGGTGCAGTACTTCTTCTCCGACAAGATCGCGCTGTTCGCGATGCACGGGAAAGAGGTCTCCCCGCAGGAGGCGCCTGAGCTCCACGGCCTCGTCGACAGGCTGAGCGTCCTGGCCGACTCCCCGAAGCCCCGCGTGGCGATCGCCGACAGCGACGTCCCGAACGCCTTCGCCACCGGCCGCAACCAGAAGAACTCCGTCGTCTGCGTGACCACCGGCCTGCTGCGGCGGCTCGACCCGCTGGAGCTCGAAGGCGTCGTCGCCCACGAGATGTCCCACGTCGCTCACCGCGACGTCGCGGTGATGACCATCGCGTCCTTCCTCGGCATCGTCGCCGGCCTGATGACCCGCTTCGCGCTGTACTCCGGGCTCGGCCGCGACCGGGGCAACAACAACGGCCCCCCGATCGGCCTCATCATCATGCTGGTCTCGCTGGTGGTGTACGCGATCAGCTTCCTGCTCACCCGCGCGCTGTCGCGCTACCGCGAGCTGTCGGCCGACCGGGCCGGCGCCCTGCTCACCCAGCGGCCCAGCGCCCTCGCGAGCGCGCTGGTCAAGGTGACGGGCGAGATGTCCCGCATCCCCACCCGCGACCTGCGCGAGGCGCAGCCGTTCAACGCCTTCTTCTTCGCCCCCGCGCTCTCCAGCCGCAACGGGGCGAGCCTGGCCACTCTGTTCGCCACCCACCCGCCGCTGGAGCGCAGGCTGGAGCAGCTCAGCCTGATCGCCGCCCAGCTCGGCCGGGGGGCCTGAGCGCATGGGGTGGCTGGACGCGCTACTCGGGCGCAGCAAGCCCGCCAAGCCCAATCTGGACACGCTGTTCGCGCTGCCCTCGGCGGCGGTGACGCTCCAGGCGGCGACCGGCTTCGTGCCGACCGGGCTCGGCTCGGTCTGCTTCAGGTCCGCCGAGGGGGGCGCCTTCGCCACCCTGGAGCAGGACATCAAGGCGCTGCTCGGCGACGCCGAGATCGAGCAGTCGCACGACTCCTACGGCTACACCTGGCTGCTCGCCCGCAGGCCGTCCGACGACCTCAGCAGCCTGGTCACCGACCTGCACGGCGTCAACTCCTCGCTGGAGGGGGCGGGCTTCGGGCCGTCGCTGCTGTGCTCGCTGGTGACCTTCAAGGACGCCTCTGACCGGTCCCTGGCCGTCGTCTACCTCTACAAGCAGGGCACGTTCTACCCCTTCGCCCCGCTTCCCGGGCAGCACCGCGACAACGCGCTGGAGCTTCAGGTGCGGGGAGCCCTCGGCGGCGAGCTGCCGATCGAGCCCGACCTGTCCCGGTGGTTTCCCCTGTGGGGAGCCCCCGGACTCTGACGCCGGGGGAGGCTCCCGTCTCCGCCGCGTTCCCCGCCATCCGCCCGTCCCGCAGGCCGTAGGAAGACGATCACGCAGGTCGTTCTCGCCCTTAGGTATGCGAATGGCCGGGTATACCACCCGGAAGATCAGCCATCTCCGGGGGGAAACAGGGTGGCAGTGACCGAGCACGGCCGTGTCAGAGAGGCCGGGGAAGCCGAGGGCGGGGGCCGGTTCCGGGCCGTCGTGCCGAGGGTGATGTCGGTGTGCATGGCGGTGGCCGCCGTGTACTCGGCGGTGATCGCCGTGGTCCCGCCCATGCGGCACCTGCTGAGGCAGGTCACCGGCTTCATCGAGATGGCGGTCTTCCCCGTCGAGCCGAACCTCGGCTACGCGGTGTTCCTCGGGATCCTCGCCGGGGCGCTCGCCCGTCACAAACGGGCGGCCTACTGGGTCCTCATGACCATCTTCGTGCTGCTCGTCCTCGGGAACCTGGCCGTCGTGCTGTCGTCGTCGCTGATGCCCGACCTGGTCGAGGAGTTCGCCCTGACCCGCCAGGTGCTCGCCTCCGAGGTCAACCTCGTGGTGTCGGCCGTCGTCCTCGGGATCCTCGCCGCGGCGCACGACGAGTTCTTCGCCCCCACGCGGCGCGGGTCGTTCAGGAAGGCCCTGGTCACGCTCGGGTCGCTGCTCGCGGTCTCCTTCGCGGTGGGATGCGTCCTGGTGACGATCTTCCCGGGCACCCTGAAGACCCGGCATCACGTGCCCTGGGCCCTGGAGCGGGCGCTCGGCGGGGCGGCGACCCTCGACCTCTACCGCTCCGGGCGCCCCCCGTCCTGGGTGAACTTCGTCATCGGCCTGCTCAGCGCCATCGCCGTCCTGGTCGCGTTCGCCGTGCTGTTCCGCTCCCAGCGGGCCAAGGCGGAGCTGCCTCCGGAGAGCGAGGAGCGGATCAGGGCGCTGGTCGAGGCGTACGGCTCGCGCGACTCGCTCGGTTACTTCACCACCCGCCGCGACCGCGCCGCCATCTTCTCCCCGAGCGGCAAGGCGGCGGTCTCGTACCGCGTGGTGGCGGGGGTCTGCCTGGCCGGGGGAGACCCCATCGGCGACGTGGAGGCCTGGGGGCCCGCGATCCGGGCGTGGATGGACGAGGCCCGCCGTTACGGCTGGGCGCCCGCGGCCATCGGGCCGAGCGAGGCGGCGGCCCACGCGTACGCGCGCGCGGGCCTGCGCGTCCTGGAGCTCGGGGACGAGGCGGTCATCGAGACCGGGTCGTTCAGCCTGGAGGGACGGGACATGCGCGGGGTGCGTCAGGCGGTCAACCGCGTGAAGCGCGCCGGGTTCACCCTGCGGATCCGCAGGCACGCCGACCTCTCCCAGGAGGAGATGCGCCACATCATCGAGCGCGCCGCCGCCTGGCGCGGCACCGAGACCGAGCGGGGGTTCTCGATGGCGCTCGGCCGGCTCGGCGACCCGGCGGACGGCTCCTGCGTCCTGGTCGAGGCCAGGGACGCCGACGGGAAGCTCGCGGCGCTGCTGTCGTTCGTGCCGTGGGGCGACGACGGCCTGTCGCTGGACCTCATGCGGCGCGACCGGGGCTCCGACAACGGGCTGATGGAGTTCATGGTCGCCGGGCTGGTAGCCCAGGCGGGGGAGCTCGGGGTGAAGGAGATCTCGCTCAACTTCGCCATGTTCCGGTCGGTGTTCGAAGGGGGCGCGAGGCTCGGCGCGGGACCCGTGCTGCGCCTGTGGCGGTGCACGCTGGTGTTCTTCTCCCGGTGGTGGCAGCTGGAGTCGCTGTACCGGGCGAACGCCAAGTACCACCCCCGGTGGGTGCCGCGCTTCCTCGCCTTCGACGACACGCGCGACCTGCCCAAGGTGGGGCTCGCCTCGGTGATCGCCGAGGGCTTCCTGGCCGTGCCCAGCCTGTCGACCCTGCTCCGCCGGGGCCTGCGCGGCGGAGGGCCGCGCCCGGCCGCCATCGCCTCTCCCCGCGAGGACGGCTGAGCGCCGCGGGCGGCGCGGATCACGCTACGGGTACGGCTTGGACCCGAAAGCTATGTCTTCCCCACGAGCACGCCACAATGGGTTGAAATAAGTCCATAAGTGGGGGGACGGAGGGGAGCCATGTCGAACCCGGTGCCGTTACGGCCCGGCGACCCGGCACGAGTGGGGGCCTACGAACTCACCGCCCGGCTCGGGGAAGGCGGTCAGGGGGTCGTCTACCTCGGCCGCTCGCCGGCGGGCGTCACCGTCGCCGTCAAGGTGCTCCGCTCCGACCTCGCCCAGAACGAGGAGGCGCTCGCCAGGTTCGTCAGGGAGGTCTCCACCGCCGAACGGGTCGCGACGTTCTGCACGGCGCAGGTGATCGAGACGGGCGTGGCCGGTCAGCGGCCGTTCATCGTCAGCGAGTACATCGACGGACCGACCCTCGACGCGGTCGTCGAGCGCGACGGGCCCCGCCAGGGCGCGGCCCTGCACCGGCTGGCGATCGGCACCGTGACGGCCCTCGTCGCGATCCACCAGGCCGGCATCGTCCACCGCGACTTCAAGCCCTCCAACGTCCTGCTGGGCACGGACGGGCCGCGCGTCATCGACTTCGGCATCGCCAAGGCGCTGGACAAGAGCTCCACGCTCACCTCGATGGTCGTCGGCACGCCCGCGTACATGACCCCGGAGCAGCTCGCCGGCGAGCAGGCGGGCCCGGCGGCCGACCTGTTCGCCTGGGCGGGCACGATGGTCTTCGCCGCCACCGGCGGCGCGCCCTTCGGCACCGACAGCCTCCCCGCGGTGTTCCACCGCATCATGAGCCTCGAACCCGATCTCAGCGCCCTGGACGACCAGCTCAGGGGCATCGTGGCCTCCTGCCTGGCCAAGGACCCGGCCGCGCGGCCCTCGGCGGGCGAGGTGCTCATGCGCCTGCTCGGGCACGACACCGGCGCCACGCCCGCCGCCGCGATCATGGCTGAGGGATCGGCCATGGCGCAGGAGGAGCAGGAGCCCACGCGCAGGTGGCGGGCCGACCCCGCGCGGGGCCAGGCGCAGTTCCAGGCGCCGCCTCCCACGCCCCAGTACCCGGGGCAGGGGTACCCCGCGCGGCCGCTTCCCGGCTGGCAGGAGCCAGGGCCACCACCGCCCCCCGCGTGGGCCGGTGACCGGGTGACGGGACCGGGCGGCGCCGGGCATACCTCGCCCGCCGGCTCCGGCGGGCGCCGCGGGGGCAGGGTGCCCCTGATCACCGCCGCCGTGGTCGCGGGCGCGCTGGTGGTCGGCGGCGGCGGGTACCTGATCGTGCGGTTGGTCACAGACGACCCCGGCGGCGGCTCCCCGAACGTCGCGGCGAGCCTGCCGGCCGGAAGCTCCGGCGAGCCTGTGACGGGGATCTCCTCCCCGGGGTCCACGCCGTCGACGCCGGAGGTGACGGCCTCGGCCGGGGCGACGACCTCGGCCGCGTCGGCGCCGCCCGCCGCGACCCGGATGATCGACCTGCCCGGAAGCTCGATCACGATCCACGAGAGCGACGTCGACCCGATCAAGCTGACGTTCTACAGCCTGGACTACGGCAAGCGGGCCTACGTCAGGGCGACGGGGAAGAACTCCTTCACCAGGACCAAGAAGTACTTCGAGTACACCGTCAGCGACGACGGCCGGCGGGCGGTGGGCACCGACACCCTCTACACCAGGGACAGCTACTCCACGGTGTCCCTCGTCGACCGGGCGAGCGGCAGGTCCACGACGATCAGAATGGCCAAGGCCCCCGTCTACCCGACCCTCCCGCAGTGGTCCCCGGACGGAAGGAAGGTGCTGGTCAGCCTCAACGAGGCGATCGGCGACACCAGCAGGGGGTACGGCTTCGCGATCGTCGACATCGCGACCCGCAAGGCCAAGGTCGTCCACGTGAAGGAGAAGGACGTCGGCCGCTGGAGCTACTTCTGGCGCGGTGACGGCAGGGCCGTCGGCACGTGGGCGCTCAAGGGGAAGACCCAGCGCATCAGGTTCTACGACGCGAACGGGACGGTGCTGTCGACGCTGCTCGACGTCGGCACCCCGCTGACCGTGGAGGGCGACGACGTGTCGCCGTCCGGGACGCAGTTCATCACCACCTGCCCCGGCTCGGGCGACGAGATCTGCGTCTGGACCACGGAGGGCGAGGAGAAGGCCAGGGTGCCCTTCCCGACCGACCGGCTCATCGGCTGGTACGACGACCGGCACATCGCGGGGTGGCGCAAGAAGGGCGAGGACTACGAGGCGGTGGTCTTCGACTTCGAGGGCGACGCGACCCGCGTGCTGGCGACGGCCAAGGCGGGGGAGTACAAGAAACAGTACCTCCGCTACACCAGGGCGACCTGAGATTGGTCAAGTTCCGGCCGTCCCCGGAGAGGATCGGCCGGTGCGGAGGCCGCCCGGTGGTGGCATGTCCGCATGATCAAGCTGAGTGTGGTGCCGGCGGCCACCGCCATCGCCATCGCCATCGTCCTCGTAGGAGCGCAGGCGGGCGCGGCGCTCGCGGACTCCGGGCCGTCCGTGACGGCGCCCGCCTCCCTGACCAGGGCACCCGCGCCGCGTGCGGCCGCGGCCGACCCGGCGGAGCTCACCGTCGTCGGGCGCGGAAGCATCCAGACCATCCCGGACGTGATGCACCTGAACGTCGGCGTGGAGGCGCGCAGGGCGAAGGCCGGTGAGGCGTTCGCGGCAGTGAAGGACGGCGCCGCCAAGCTGGCGGAGGTGCTCCTGGCGGCGGGGGTGGCGAAGTCCGACATGCGGACCAACGACCTGTCCCTCGGGACCGAGTACGAGAAGTACCCGAAGGTCGTGGGCTACCGCGCCTCCCAGGGCGTGGAGGCGCTGGTCCGCGATCTGTCCAAGGCCGACGCGGTCGTCGACGCGGTGGCGGCGGTGGGCGAGGAGGTGCGGCTGAACGGCATCTCGTTCGAGGTCTCGAAGGGGGCGAAGCTGGTGAGGGCCGCGCGGGCCAAGGCCTACAAGGACGCGCTGGCCAAGGCCCAGCAGTACGCCACCCTGACCGGCAGGGGCCTTGGGCGGGTCGTGAAGCTGGAGGAGGAGGGCGACACGTCCCCCTCCCGCTTCGCGCTGGCGGAGAAGGCCTCGATCAACCCCGGGCACGGCTCGGTCACCATCGGCGTCCGGGTGGTGTACGAGCTGACCTGAGCCCGGCGTCCCTGCCGCGCGGAGGCCGGGGGCCCGGCCGTTGGCGGGCCCTCGGCGGTGCGCCGGCCGGGCTAGGGGAGGGCGAGCATGCGGTCGAGGGCGACCTTGGCCCAGTGCGTGGTCTCGGGGTCGACCGTGATCTGGTTCACGACCTCGCCCGCGACGAGCGACTCAAGGGCCCAGACCAGGTGCGGCAGGTCGATGCGGTTCATGGTGGAGCAGTAGCAGACCGTCCTGTCGAGGAAGGTCACGGTCTTGTCCGGGTGCCGCGCGGCGAGCCGCTTGACGAGGTTCAGCTCGGTGCCGACGGCCCAGGAGGACCCGGCCGGAGCCTCGTCCAGCATCTTGATGATGTACTCCGTCGAGCCGACGTGGTCGGCCTTGGTGACGACCTCGTGCCGGCACTCGGGGTGGACCAGCACGTTGACGCCGGGCACGCGCTCGCGTACCTCGTCCACGCACTCGGCGGTGAACCGGCCGTGCACCGAGCAGTGCCCGCGCCAGAGGATCACCTTGGCGTCCTTGAGCTGCTGATCCGTGAGGCCCCCGTTCGGGCGGTGCGGGTTGTAGACCACGCAGTCGGAAAGGGAGAAGCCCATCTCCAGGACGGCCGTGTTGCGGCCGAGGTGCTGGTCGGGCAGGAACAGGACCTTCCTGTCCCCGGCCTGTTTCGCGGGCCCCTCGGGGCTCTCGTCGAACGCCCAGGTCAGGGCGCGGCGGGCGTTGGAGGAGGTGCACACCGCGCCGCCGTTGCGCCCGCAGAACGCCTTGATGTCGGCGGAGGAGTTCATGTACGTGATCGGGACCGTGATGTCGGCGATCCCCAGATCCGTCAGGACGTCCCACGCCTCCTCCACCTGGTCGAAGGTGGCCATGTCGGCCATCGAGCACCCCGCGGCGAGGTCGGGCAGCACGACCCGCTGGTCATCGCCGGTCAGGATGTCCGCCGACTCGGCCATGAAGTGGACCCCGCAGAAGACGATGAACTCCGCCGCAGGGCGGGCCGCCGCCTCGCGGGCGAGCTTGAAGGAGTCTCCTGTCACGTCGGCGAACTGGATGACCTCGTCGCGCTGGTAGTGGTGCCCGAGCACGAACAGCCTGTCGCCGAGGGCCGCCTTGGCCCTGACCGCACGCGCCACCAGGTCCGGATCGGAGGCCGGGGGCAGCTCGCCGGGGCAGTCGACGCCGCGCTCGCTGTGCGTGTCGGTGCCCTGGCCGAGCACGAAGAGCGGGAGGCCGGTCTCGGTAGTCGTCACGGCTGCAACACCCCTTGGGGACTTATCGTCTAGTTGACGACTAAACACTACACACGGGGGAGGGCTGTTGTTTCCGGGGGGTTGGGCGGACCGTACGGTGAGACAGGAATGTGTAGCGGCGCCCAGCTGTTGGTAGCGTCTAACTGAGACCTCAGAACCAGGCCTCCGTCCCCAGGGGCGTTGGGGCAGACGGGGAGTCAACAAATGACGGTTGAGAGCAGCGAGACCACGCAGCAGGGTTTGGTCCTGACCGACGCGGCCGCGTCGAAGGTGCGCAGCCTGCTGGAGCAGCAGGGCGAAGAGGGGCTGCAGCTGCGCGTCGCGGTGCAGCCCGGTGGCTGCTCGGGCCTGCGCTATCAGCTCTTCTTCGATGACCGCTCGATGGACGGGGACGTCGTCTCCGACTTCGGCGGCGTCAGCGTCGTCACCGACCGGATGAGCGCTCCGTACCTCACGGGCGCCACCGTGGACTTCGTGGACACCATCGAGAAGCAGGGCTTCACGATCGACAACCCGAACGCCACGGGTTCCTGCGCCTGCGGCGACTCCTTCAACTAGAGGCGCCGGCCGGCACCCCGTCCGTGGATCACTCCGCGAGGCGGGGTGCCGTCATGCCCGCACCCATCAAAGGCCTCCCCGCCCATCGGTCCGGCACGGGTGCACGGCGCCGCCGCTTGGGCGTCCTAGGGGTCGAAGCCCGCCGCGCCGGCATCGTCACAGGTGACGAACCTCACTCCAGATGACCCCGTGTCACCTGCTGGATCGTCCGGCCGCCGTGAAGATCACCACGGGCCGGTCCGCCAGCCTGGAGCGCCCTTCCGTGCCGTATTCTGGGCGGTCCGTCGAGGCTGACAACGAGGAGAATGACCCCGTGCGCATCGCCGTCACCGGCTCCATCGCGACCGACCATCTGATGACCTTCCCCGGCAGCTTCGGGGACCAGCTCATCGCCGAGCAGCTCGACCGTGTGTCGCTGTCCTTTCTGGTCGACGACCTGCAGGTCCGGCGCGGAGGCATCGCCGCCAACATCTCCTTCGGCATGGGCTGTCTCGGCCTGTCGCCGATCCTGGTGGGCGCGGTCGGCTCCGACTTCGCCGACTACCGTTCCTGGCTGGAGCGCCACGGGGTCGACTGCTCCTCGGTGCACATCTCCGAGCTGCACCACACCGCCCGGTTCCTGTGCACCACCGACGAGCACCACAACCAGATCGCCTCGTTCTACACCGGGGCGATGGCCGAGGCCCGCGAGATCGAGCTGCACCCGATCTCCGAGCGCGTGGGCGGCCTCGACCTGGTCCTGATCAGCCCGAACGACCCCGCCGCCATGGTCCGCCACACCGAGGAGTGCCGCCAGCGCGGCATCCCGTTCGCGGCCGACCCCTCCCAGCAGCTCGCCCGCATGGGCGGCGACGAGATCAGGTCGCTCATCGAGGGCGCTGCCTACCTGTTCACGAACGACTACGAGAAGGCGCTCGTCGAGCAGAAGACCGGCTGGTCCGACGAGGAGGTGCTGTCCCGCGTCGGAGTGCGGGTGACCACCCTCGGCCCCAAGGGCGCCCGCATCGACCGCGCGGGGGAGCCGGCCCTGCACATCCCCCCGAGCCCCGAGCTCGGCAAGGTCGACCCGACCGGCGTCGGCGACGCCTTCCGCGCGGGCTTCCTGTCGGGCCTCGTCTGGGGCCTGTCCCTGGAGCGCTGCGGCCAGCTCGGCAACCTCACCGCGACCCATGTGCTGGAGCACGTCGGCTGCCAGGAGTACCAGCTCGGCAGGCAGGGCTTCCTCGACCGGTTCGCGGCCACCTACGGCACCGCCGCCGCCGCCGAGGTCGAGGCGCACATCCGGTGCCTTTACTCCTGATCCCGCTTACTCCCGCTCGTGCCCGCCGGTGTCCCCGGCGGGCACGCCGTCAGTAGTTGCGCCGCACGTGGATGGCCCAGCCGCCCCCGGGCAGCTCGTAGGTCGCCACGTGGTGGTGGGACTTCAGCCTGCACCAGGCGGGCACGTCGGTGAAGGCGGCCGGGTCGTCGGCCAGCACGGCCACCGTCGCGTTGAGCGGCACCTCGTTGATCCGCTCGGCCAGCATGATGATCGGAATGGGGCACTTGCGCCCGAGCGCGTCGATCGTCAGCGCGGCCGACGGCTGCGCCGTCTCGCCGGGCGCGGACTTCTGCCGGCCAGCCATCATCACGATCTCACCCCTACGCTCTCGCGGACGCGCCGGACGATGCCGGGCAGGACGGAGAGGAAGCGGTCGACGTCCGCGGCGGACGCGCCCCTGGGCAGAGACACCCTGACGTTCCCATGCGTGAGCACTCCCATCGCCTCCAGCACGTGCGATGGCCGTAGCGTACTCGCCGTGCACGAACTGCCGGAAGACACCGCGAACCCGGCCCTGTCCAACTCCGTCAATATTGCCTCACCTGCCACGTAAAGGCAGGAGAACGTGACAATGTGCGGTGCCCGTCGCGTGGGGTCGCCCACGACCTCCACATCGGGGACCAGCCGGGGCACCGCCTCGCGGACGCGGTCGACCAGCGCCGACAGCCGCGCGTTCTCCTCCTCGGCCTCGGCGGTCACCGCGCGCAGCGCCGCGACGGCCGCGACGGCGGCGGGGACGTTCTCGAACCCGGGCACCCTGCGCAGCTCCCGCTCGTCCTCGGGCAGCGGGGAGCGCCACCGGGTGCCCTTGCGGACGGCCAGCAGCCCCACCCCCGCGGGACCGCCCCACTTGTGGGCGCTCGCCGCCAGCACCGACCAACCGGCCGGGACGGGCAGCCGCCCCAGCGTCTGGGCCGCGTCGACCAGCAGCGGCACCCCGGCCGACCGGCACGCCTCGGCGGCCTCCGCGACCGGCTGGAGGGTGCCGACCTCGTGGTTGGCGGTCTGCAGGCAGGCCAGGGCCGTGCCCTCCCGCGCGACGGCGGCGCCGAACTCGCCGGGGTCGACCCGTCCCGTGAGGTCGACGCCGACGATCTCGACGGTGCCCCCCTCGCGCTGGTGCACGGCCGCGGCCGCAAGGACGCTGGAGTGCTCGACGGCTCCGGTGACCAGATGGCGCCCGGCCCGCCGCCGCCCGAGCAGCGTCCCGAGCACCCCGAGGTGCACGGCCTGCGTGCCCGAGGAGGTGAAGGACACCTCGTCGGGACGGGCGCCGATCACCTCGGCCGCCTCGGCGCGGGCCCGTTCGAGCAGGACGCGCGCCCGCCGCGCCGGGCCGTACAGGCGCGCGGGGTCGGCGCCGCCCGCGTCGAGGGTCGCGATCAGCGCCTCACGCGCGGCGGGGTGCAGAGGTTCGGTCGATGCCGCGTCGAAGTACGCCACGGGTTCATGGTCGCACCCGCGCCCGGCGGCGGCCCGCCTGGGCCGACGCCCGCGGGCGGATCCCGCAACGGCTCGAACACGTTAACGGGGGCTGGGAAGGAGGGCGACCCCAGTGCGCGCTAATGTGTCCCCCAGCGTGACGTGAGACAACTAAGAGCGCGAATCTCGTGAATCTGGAAACGATCGCCCAGGAGGGGGACTCTTGGGCTTTATCTGTGGGGTAGGCGATCCGTGAGTCCGACCCGCCGTTCTATACGGCGTCCGTTGGCCCGTCGCAGGGTGCCACGCGCCGTCGCTTTGGCGGCGCTGCTGGTCTCCCTGACGGCGTGTGATGGCGTTGGTACGTGGTCTCGTGCTGGCATGCCGGAGGGCATCACCAAGGAGGCCGGCATCATCCAGAGTCTCTGGAACGGTGCCTGGATCGCCTCCCTTGCCGTCGGTGTCGTCGTCTGGGGCCTGATCCTGTGGGCCTGCGCGTTCCACCGCAAGCGCAAGAACACGACCGACGCCCTGCCGCCCCAGGTGCGGTACAACCTGCCGATCGAGATCCTTTACACCACGGTGCCGATCATCATGGTCGCGGTGTTCTTCTACTTCACCGCCCGTGACGAGAACGCCATCACCAAGGTGACGGGGAACCCGGACGTCAAGGTCAAGGTCGAGGGCTTCCAGTGGAGCTGGCGCTTCACCAGCGAGTACCAGGGCAAGGTCGTCAGCGTGGTCGGCACGCCGGCCCAGCGGCCCGTGCTGGTGCTGCCGGTGCAGAAGAAGGTGCAGTTCGACCTCGTGTCGCCGGACGTGAACCACTCGTTCTGGGTGCCCGCGTTCCTGTTCAAGCGCGACGTCATCCCCGGCGTGAAGAACGTCTTCGAGATCGAGACGCTCAACAAGACGGGAGAGTTCGCCGGACGCTGTGCCGAGCTCTGTGGCGTCGACCACAGCCGCATGCTCTTCACGGTGAAGCTCGTGCCCCAGGCCGAGTACGACCAGTACGTCAACAGCCAGGCGGGGAGTGCCCAGTGACCGCCATCAACGAACCCCCGACCAAGGCGGCCATCGCCGCCCAGCGGCGCGCCCGCAAGGGCACGGTCATCGCCCGGTGGGCGTCGTCGACCGACCACAAGGTGATCGGGCACCTCTACCTGATCACCTCCTTCGCGTTCTTCCTGATCGGCGGCGTCATGGCGCTGATCATGCGTGCCGAGCTCGCCCAGCCCGGCCTGGAGTTCGTGAGCAACGAGCAGTTCAACCAGCTCTTCACCATGCACGGCACGATCATGCTGCTCATGTTCGCGACCCCGCTGTTCGCGGGCTTCGCCAACGAGCTCATGCCGCTGCAGATCGGCGCCCCCGACGTGGCGTTCCCCCGGCTGAACATGGTGAGCTACTGGCTCTACCTGTTCGGAAGCCTGATCGCCATCTCCGGGTTCTTCACCCCTGACGGCGCCGCCGCGTTCGGCTGGACCGCCTACACCCCGCTGTCGGACGCCGTCTCGTCACCGGGCCTCGGCGGCGACCTGTGGATCATGGGTCTGTCGATGTCCGGCATCGGCACCATCCTCGGCGCGGTGAACTTCATCACCACGATCGTCACGATGCGCGCGCCCGGCATGACGATGTTCCGGATGCCGATCTTCACGTGGAACATCCTGCTCACCAGCGTGCTGGTGCTGCTGGCCTTCCCGGTGCTGGCCGCCGCGCTGCTCGCGCTGGAGGCCGACCGACACCTCGGCGCCCACATCTTCGACTCGGAGACCGGCGGTGCGATGCTCTTCCAGCACCTGTTCTGGTTCTTCGGGCACCCAGAGGTGTACATCATCGCGTTGCCGTTCTTCGGCATCATCACCGAGGTGCTCCCGGTCTTCAGCCGCAAGCCGGTCTTCGGCTACATCGGCCTCGTCGCCGCGACCATCAGCATCGCGGGCCTGTCGGCGGCGGTCTGGGCGCACCACATGTTCGTCACAGGCCAGGTGCTGCTGCCGTTCTTCTCGTTCATGACCTTCCTCATCGCGGTTCCGACCGGAGTGAAGTTCTTCAACTGGATCGGCACGATGTGGCGCGGCCATCTATCGTTCGAGTCGCCGATGCTGTTCGCGGTCGGCTTCCTGATCACGTTCCTGTTCGGTGGCCTGACCGGCATCATCCTGGCCTCGCCGCCGCTGGACTTCCAGGCCAGCGACTCCTACTTCGTGGTCGCGCACTTCCACTACGTCGTCTTCGGCACCGTGGTCTTCGCGATGTTCTCCGGCTTCTACTTCTGGTGGCCGAAGTTCACCGGCAGGATGCTGAACGACACGCTGGGCAAGTGGCACTTCTGGACGCTGTTCATCGGCTTCCACACCACCTTCCTGGTGCAGCACTGGCTCGGCGTCGAGGGCTTCCCCCGCCGCTACGCCGACTACTCGCCGGCCGACGGGTTCACCGACCTGAACGTCGTGTCCTCGATCGGCGCGTTCATCCTCGGCGCCTCGACGCTGCCGTTCCTGTACAACGTCTGGCGCACGTGGCGTAGCGCCCCCAAGGTCACCGTGGACGACCCGTGGGGCTTCGGCAACTCCCTCGAGTGGGCGACCTCGTGCCCGCCGCCCCGGCACAACTTCACCTCGCTGCCGCGGATCCGGTCGGAGCGTCCCGCGTTCGACCTGCACAACCCGCACCGGCTGGCGCCGGTCGAGGAGCTGGAGGAGGCCCGATGAAGGTTCAGGGCTGGATGTTTCTGCTCTGCGGCGTCTTCTTCGCCGCGGTGGACCTCGTCTACTGGTTCTGGTCGAAGGAGCCGACCGGCACGACCGCGCTGGCCATCTCCGTGGGCCTCGCCCTGATGATCGGCTATTACCTGCTCTTCACCGCCCGCCGCATCGGCGAGCAGCCGGAGGACAGGAAGGACGCCGAGATCAGCGACGGCGCGGGCGAGCTGGGCTTCTTCAGCCCGTCGAGCTGGTGGCCGCTGTTCGTCTGCCTGGCCGCCGCGTTCATGGTCGTCGGCTTCGTCATCGGCTGGTGGATGTTCCTCATCGGGGCTTTCGCGGTGATCATGGCCTCGATCGGGTTCGTGTTCCAGTACTACCGGGGTCACTTCTCGCACTGACCGGGAGGGAGGCCGGCGCGCGCTCGCACGCCCGGCCGGCCTTCGCCCGCCCCCTCGGCGATCACCTCTGATCGCGCGCTCCGTACGGCCTGCCTCGCGGGCGGCCGGCGGTTTCCTTCAAGGAACCGTCGGTCGTCCGCGAGGCCTTTTTTGCAGGTCCTCCCGGCGTTTCTCCTTGAGCGAAGGTACGCGACACGCTGTAACCGGGTAATAACTCACAAGGAGTGATCCATCGGAGCGGGGGAGACGTAACGTGGGACACGTCGAGATCCGGGTGGTCGCCCTTGGAGCCGGGGCGCTGGCCCTGTTGCTGGCGGGCGGTTGTACGAGCGGCAGCGATCGAGAGGGGCAAGATACCGCTGGTTCACGGTCCGGCCTGGCTGTGAGCGTTTCTCCGGGCAACGGGGCGACTCAGGTGGCACCGGAGCTGCCTGTCATGGTCGGAGCCGTCAACGGCGCTCTCAGGAGCGTCAACGTGCGCGTCAAGTCCAAGGACACGCCGATCGCGGGCGTGCTGAGCGCCGACCGCACCCAATGGCGCAGCAAGCGCGGGATGGCCCCGGGGGAGACCTACCAGGTGACCGTGGTCGCCGTGGATCCCTCGGGCAAGACGAAGCAGGTGAGCAGCGAGTTCTCGACGGTCAAGGCGACTCAGCTGTTCGCCGTCGACAAGATCCTGCCCAACAAGGAGATCACCGGCCTGACGGTCGGCATCGGCATGCCGATCATGCTGACCTTCGACCATCCCATCACCGACCGGGTCTCGGTGGAGCGCAACCTCATGGTGCAAACCTCCAATCCGGTCGAGGGGGCGTGGCACTGGTTCGACGACAAGTCGGTCTCCTTCAGGCCCAAGAAGTACTGGCCCGCCCACACCAAGGTGAAGCTGGTCGCCCAGCTCGCCGGGGTGCACGGCGGCGCCGGCATGTACGGCAGCCAGGACTACGTCCGCGAGTTCACGATCGGGAGGTCCCAGATCAGCCACGCGGACACCGTGTCGCACCAGATGACGGTCGAGCGCGACGGCCAGGTCATCAGGACGGTGCCGCTCAGCGCCGGGGAGGGCGGCGACTGGCGGCACTACACGACCAACGGCATCCACCTGGCGATGTCGCGCGAGGACGTCACCACCATGACCAACCCCGACACCGGGCCAGGAGGCGCCGGCTACTACAGCCTCACCGTGTACGACACCGTGCGCATCTCCGACAGCGGCGAGTACGTGCACGGCGCTCCCTGGTCGGTGGGCTCGCAGGGCAACTCCAACGTGAGCCACGGCTGCATCAACGTCAGCCCTTCGAACGCCAAGTGGTTCAAGGAGACCACCCTGATCGGCGACCCGATCATCGTGAGCGGCACGCCGCGGCAGCTCGACCCGGCGAACGGGTGGGGCCACTGGCAGGAGACCTGGCCCCAGTGGCTCCGCTGGAGCGGCCTGCGGTCGGGGTTCACCACGGAGACGCTGTCGGCGTACCCCGTGGCCGACCACACCACCACCACGGCGGACGAGAAGAAGAAGGTCACTTCCTGACGTTCTGCCGGAAACGCCGAGAGGGCCCGGACGCGATCTCGCGTCCGGGCCCTCTCAGTGTCACTACCGGGCTACCGGCTCAGTGGCCGATGGACTTGGTCTCCTCGTCGCCGTGGCCCGTGCCGACCGCGGCGGGCGTGGCTTCGTGCCCGTTGTGGTGGCCGTCGTGGGCCGCGTCGAGCGCGATGGCCTCGGTGTCCGCCGAGTACGTCTCGCTGAGCTTGGCCCGCAGCCTGCCGAGCGGGTTCCGCATCCCCTTGGGGGGGACGCCGTCGCCGTCCGGGGCGGCCTCGATGGCGGGGATGGGCTTCTTCCCCTGGATGTGGGCCACGAGGTCGTCGGCCGGTGGCACGTGGACCTCGATGTACTCACCGTGCGGCAGGCGCTTGATGACCCCGGACTCCACACCGTGGGACACCAGCTCAAGGTCGTTGCGCTGGAGCCCGATGCACACGCGGTAGGTGATGAAGTACGCGATGGCGGGCCCGACGATGACCAGCACCCGGCCGACCTCGGTCGTGGTGTAGAGCGAGATGTGGAACTTCGCCGAGATCCAGTCGTTGGCGCCCAGCAGCCACAGCACACCGTAGAACGTGATGGCCGCGAGGCCGATCGAGGTGCGGTGCGGGTTGTTGCGGGGCCGGTCGGCCAGGTGGTGCTCGCTCTTGTCGCCGGTGATCCACTGCTCGGCGAACGGGTATAGCGCCAGGCCGGTCATGATGATGCCCATCGGCAGCAGCGCCGGGATGAGCACGCTCAGCGGCAGGGTGTACCCGAGGAAGTTGATCTCCCATGCGGGCATGAGCCGCAGCGAGCCTTCCAGGAAGCCCATGTAGAAGTCGGGCTGGGATCCCGCCGAGATGTCCGCCGGAGTGTACGGACCGAACAGCCAGATCGGGTTGATCTGGGCGAACGTGCCGAGCAGCGCCAGGACGCCGAAGGTGAACAGGAAGTACGCGCCCGACTTGATCATGAACGACGGGTAGAACGGCGCGCCGACGACGTTCTGCTCGGTGCGGCCCTTGCCCGGCATCTGGGTGTGCTTCTGCACCCACATCAGGATCAGGTGAGCGGAGATCAGCGCCAGCAGGATGCCCGGGACGAGCAGGATGTGGATGCTGTAGAACCGCGAGATCACGTCGGTGCCGGGATACTCGCCGCCGAACAGGAAGTACGTGATGTACGTGCCGACCAGCGGCAGCGAGATGGCCACACCCTCGGTGATCCGGAGGCCCGCGCCGGAGAGCAGGTCGTCGGGAAGGGAGTAGCCGGTCAGGCCCTCGGCGAGCGCCAGGGTGAGCAGCAGCACACCGATGATCCAGTTGAGCTCGCGCGGCTTGCGGTAGGCCCCGGTGAAGAACACCCGGAGCATGTGCACCATCATGCCCGCCACGAACAGCAGCGCCGCCCAGTGGTGGATCTGCCGGATCAGCAGGCCGCCGCGGACGTCGAAGCTGATGTGCAGCGAGGACTCGTAGGCCTGGGACATGTGTACGCCAACGAGCGGCCCGTACGAGCCGTTGTAGGTGACCTCGGCCATGCTCGGCTTGAACCAGAACGTCAGGAACGTGCCGGTGAGGAGCAGGATGACGAAGGAGTAGAGCGCGATCTCACCCAGGAGGAACGACCAGTGGTCGGGGAAGACCTTGCGTAGGTTGCGCTTGAGGAAGCTCCCGGCGCCGATACGGTCGTCGATGAAACTCGCGGGTCCCGCGATGGCCTTGGGAGGGCCGTCGAGGCTCATGCCTGCTCCCTAGCTTCGGCTTCGGCGTCCCCGCGCTCCCAGAAGCTGGGACCGACCGGAACGTTGAAGTCGCTCTGTGCGATGAGGTACCCCTCGCCGTCGACAGCGATCGGCAGCTGGGGCAGGGGACGCGCGGCGGGGCCGAAGATGACCTTCGCCCCGTCTGCCGCGTCGAAGGTGGACTGGTGACAGGGGCAGAGGATGTGGTGCGTCGTCTGCTCGTAGAGCGCTGCCGGACAGCCCACGTGGGTGCAGATTTTGGAATACGCGACGATGCTGTCGTAGGTCCAATTGAGCTTGGTGCCCGACTTGATCTCTTCTGGCCGGAACTTGATCAGGATCAAGGTCGCCTTGGCCAGGGCGTTGAGGTCTTCCTCGTACCCCTCGGGCACCACCGACAGGATGCCGCCAGGGGAGTTGAAGTCCGCCGCGCGGATCGGCTCGTGGGTCCCCTCGACGATCAGGCGCCGGCCCTTCTTCCAGACCGTGTGCCGCAGCGTGGTGCCCGGCAGCGGGCCGAGGTCCTTCAGCAGCACCAGCGGCAGCAGGCCGAGCGGGGCGGAGGCCAGCAGGAGCGTGCGGCGCAGCAGCTTGTGCCGCACGATGCCGCTCTCCTCGGCGCCCTGCAGGAAGGTCTGCTCGATCTCCTCGCGCACCTGGGGCGGGGTCGCCATCGTGTGGCGCTCCTGCACCAGGCTGTACTTAGGCATGATCGTCCGCACCCAGACCACGAGGCCGGCCGCCAGCGACAGCAGGGCGATCGTCAGCGTGCCGCCGAGGGCGAAGTTGGAGACCTGGGTCCTGTCGATCGTGCCGACCTGGAAGACGACGTACGAGATCACGAACCCGACGCCGGCCAGGAAGGCCACCAGGAACAGCAGGGCGGCGATGCGCTCGCCCTTGCGCGCGGTCGCGGGGTCGGGGAACTTCACCCCTTCGTGCACGATCGGCCCGCCGCCCGTGGGCGGCGCGCCGAGCATGGAGTCCTCACCCCTCGGAGGGGGGGTGCCGATGACGCGCCTCGGGACGCGCTCCTCCGGCTGCTCGATGTCGTTCGGGTTATCAGTCATGGTTTGGCCTGACGCTTCTTCGCGGTGATCCAGATGGCGGCGAGGGCGAGGAGGCTGATGCCCACGACCCAGGCCACGAGGCCCTCGGTGACGGGGCCGATCCGGCCGAGGCCGCTGCCGCCCGGGTCGGGCTGGTTACGGGCGCCGATGATGTACGCGATCATGTCGCGCTTCTGCTCGGGGGTGATCGTGCTGTCGTTGAAGACCGGCATGGCCTGCGGGCCCGTGGCCATCGCCTCGTAGATCTGCGTGGGCGTGGCGGGGTTCAGCGGAGGCGCGTACTTGCCGTAGGTCAGACCGCCGCCCGAGCCGACGAAGTTGTGGCACTGGATGCAGTTGGCCCGGAACAGCTCGCCTCCCTTGGCGGGGTCGCCCTTGGCGGGGTCCACCGATTCCAGGGAGGGCTTGGTCGGGCCGCCGCCGAGCGACTGGACGTACGCGGAGAGCTGCCGGACGGTGTCGGGGTTGACCCACTCCGGGGGCCGCTTGCGCGGAGCCTGGGGGCCGGGGCCCGAGAACGGCATGCGGCCGCTGGACACCTGGAAGTCGACGGCCGCCGCGCCGACGCCGATGAGGCTCGGGCCCGATGCACCGCCGGGCGTGTAGGAGCCCTCGGCGTTCAGGCCGTGGCAGCTCGCGCAGTGCGCCGCGAAGAGCGCCTTGCCCGCGGCCACGTCGTCCGCCTTGCCGGAGGCGATCGCCGCGTCGGCCCGGTCGCCTCCGGGCGCCAGCAGGGCGTACACCCCTCCGAGGAGGCTCAGGGCCAGAAGGAGGACGGCATATCGCGCGAGTGGATGCCGCCTCCGTGCGGTGATCGAGTTCACCGATATCCTCGTTCCGATCATTTGATGATGTAGATGGTCGCGAAGAGGCCGATCCAGACGACGTCGACGAAGTGCCAGTAGTAGGACACGACGATCGCGCTGGTGGCCTGCTCATGGGTGAAGCGCTTCGCGGCGTACGTGCGTCCCAGCATGAACAGGAACGCGATCAGCCCACCGGTCACGTGCAGGCCGTGGAAGCCCGTGGTCAGGTAGAAGACCGAACCATAGGCGTTGGAGGACAGGGTCAGGCCCTCGTTCACCAGGTTGTGGTACTCGTACAGCTGGCCGCCGACGAACCAGGCGCCCATGAGGAAGCTGATGACGTACCAGAACCGGAGCTTCTTGACCTGGCCCTTCTCAGCGGCCCACACGCCGAGCTGGCACGTCACACTCGACAGGACCAGGACGATCGTGTTGACCAGCGCGTAAGGGACGTCCAGGTGAGTCTCTGGCCAGGGCTTGCCCTGGCCGAGGCTGACCGACCGGATGGTGAAGTACATCGCGAACAGCGCCGCGAAGAACATGAGCTCAGAGGACAGCCAAACGATCGTCCCGACGCTGACCAGGTTGGGCCGGCGGGACGATGGTGCTGTCGTCGTCGTAATTGCGGATGCTGTCGCCACGCCCAGCATTATTGCGGCTCTCCTGGTCGGGTCGCCGCACGACCCCCCGGTTGGGGGCGCATCGGTCCCATAAACGAGACATAAGGCTGGAACTACGCCAAGTCTGACTGGTCTGGGATTCCGTCGGCGGGGACAGGTAGCATCCGTGGTGACCATACCTCGTCAATCGATAGTGAGCGCGACCGTGAGCATGAGGGTTCTCGTCTACAGCGACGACGCAAGCACCCGCGAGAAGGTGCGGCTGGCGATCGGGCGGCGTCCGGCCGCCGACGTGCCCCTCGTGGAGATCGTGGAGTGCGCGACGCAGCCCGCCGTCATCAAGCAGCTCGACTCCGGCGAGATCGACGTCGCCGTGCTCGACGGCGAGGCCGTCCCCGCCGGGGGCATGGGCATCAGCCGCCAGGCCAAGGACGAGGTCCACGACTGCCCGCCGATCTGCCTGATCATCGGGCGCCGCGACGACCGATGGCTCGCCGACTGGTCCCGCGCCGACGCGGTGGTGGCCCAGCCGCTCGACCCGATGGCGCTGGCCGAGGCCGTGGCGGGCCTCATGCGGCACCGCTCGGCCTCCCGCGTCACCCGCTGAGCCGGCACCGGCCGACTCCCGCACCCCGGCACCGACCGGCACCGGCCAGGCCTCCCACGGCCGGGCGGTGTCGGCCGGGCCTCCCGCGTCCGACCCTGCGACGCGCCGGCCCGGGCTCGCGCCCGGGCTGCGCCGGCCAGGCCACTCGCTGAGCGGCACCGCCCGGCCTCCCCACATCTCTCACCGACCGGAGAACCCATGGACGCGCGCACGACGTGGCCCACGCTGCTCACGGCGCTGCTCGCCCGCGAGCACCTCACCGCGGACGAGACCGCATGGGCCATGAACGAGATCATGTCAGGGGCCGCGACGCCCGCCCAGATCGCCGCCTTCGCCACGGCCCTGCGGGCCAAGGGCGAGACGGTCGCCGAGGTCGTCGGGCTCGCGCGCACCATGCTCGACCATGCCACCCCGCTGTCGGTCGAGGGCCCGACGGTCGACATCGTGGGCACCGGCGGCGACCGCGCCCACACCGTCAACGTCTCGACGATGGCCGCGATCGTCGTCGCCGCCACGGGGGCGAGGGTGATCAAGCACGGCAACCGCGCGGCCTCCTCGTCGTGCGGCGCCGCCGACGTCCTCGAGTACCTCGGCGTCGTCCTCGACCTGCCTCCGGAGCTCACGGCGCGCACCGCCGTCGAGGCGGGCATCGCGTTCTGCTTCGCGCCGGTCTACCACCCGGCCCTGCGGTTCGCCGGCCCGGTGCGCAAGGAGATCGGCATCCCCACCTTCTTCAACTTCCTCGGCCCGCTGACCAACCCTGCCCGCCCGTCGTCGCAGGCGATCGGCGTCTACGACGCGCGCATGCTGCCGGTCGTCGCCGGGGTCTTCGCCGAGCGGGGCGTGTCCGCGCTGGTGTTCCGGGGCGACGACGGGCTCGACGAGCTGTCCACGGCCACGACCTCGACGGTCTGGGTGGTCAGGGAGGGCACGGCCGTCCAGATCTCCTTCGACCCGCTCGACGTCGGGGTTCCGCGCTCTGAGCCCGACGCGCTGCGCGGCGGCGACGTCGAGTTCAACGCGCGCGCCGTGCACGACCTGGTGGGCGGCAAGACCGGCCCCGTCCGCGACGCCGTGCTCCTCAACGCCGCCGCCGCCCTGGTGAGCCTCGATCCCGCGACCGTCGCCGCCGAGCCCGGGCAGGACATCTCGGGAGAGGCCTTCGCGGGGGCCATGAGGTCGGCGTACGAGCGCGCGTCGGACGCCGTCGACTCCGGCCGCGCCACCGAGACCCTCGCCCGCTGGGTGGAGATCAGCCGCTCCCACAGGCAGGCCTGATCCGCAGAGAGACCAGTCGAAGCCGGGCTCCCGGACACGGAGCCGGGCGATGGGGCGTGTGCACGGGTGCGCCGCACCCGGTCGGCATAGCCTGCCGGGCGCGTCATCCGCGCGCGTCCCCTCACGGGATGACCTGAGATCCTCCCACGAGTGGATGTCCGGATTTCGTGACATTTCTAGGCTGCCGCCATGCTTTACCCCGACCTTCTCGCCGTCATCGCCTTCCTGGCGGCCATCCAGGCCGAGTCGTGGGGCATGCCCGGTCTGGCGGGGGTCGCGCTCGTCGTCCCGCTGGGCGGTGCCGTGGCCTTCGGCAGGCGCCTGATCCTCAACCGGCGTGGCCGTGAGCGCCGGCTGCGTGCCGAGCTGTCGGCCTACAGGGACGCGCTCGCCGCGCAGCGGGAGGCGCTCGCCATGGCCACGACGACCGCGGAGCGGATCAAGATCGCCCGTGAGCTGCACGACCTCGTGGCCCACCGGGTCAGCGTCATGACGCTCGGCGTGGGCGCCGGACGCATGATCATGGAGAAGAACCCCGTGCGGGCGCGCGAGACGCTGCACGCGGCCGAGGAGACCGGCCGCCAGACCCTGACCGAGCTCCAGCGGATGCTGGTGCTGCTCCAGGCCGCCACCGGCACCGCCTGGGGCATGGAACCGCAGCCGGGCCTGGCCGACCTGCCCGAGCTGGTCGCGCGCACGCGGGAGTCGGGGCTCGGCGTCGAGTTCGTCGAGGACGGCCGTCCCGTCTCGGTGGGGGAGGCGCTGGAGGTCTCTGCCTACCGGATCGTCCAGGAGGCGCTGGCCAACACGCAGCGGCACGCCTCGGCACGTACGGCGCAGGTGGCACTGCGGTGGCGGCCAGGGCTGCTGGACGTGCGCGTACGCGACGACGGGCGCGCGCGGGGAACCGTGGTCCTCGGCGCCGGACTGATCGGCATCCGCGAGCGCGCGGCGCTGTTCGGCGGATCGTTCTCCGCCGGAGCCCTCCCCGGCGGCGGCTTCGAGGTACGCGCCCGCCTACCGGCGACCACCACCTCACGCCCGGCGGCCCGCCGGCGGACGAGCGCCTAGCACCGCCGGGAGAGAGATCCTTCGGGCCGGATCAGTCGGCTTCGGTGAAGCCGATGGAGAAGGCGGCGTCCAGGTCGTGCTTGGAGTAGGTGCGGAAGGCCAGGTGGGTCTCTGTCGCGAGCACGCCGGGGACCTTGTTGACGCGCCCGGGGATCACCTCGGCGACCTCGTCGTAGGCGGCCACCCTGACCATGGCCAGCAGGTCGTAGTCGCCGGTGATCGAGTAGACCTCGCTGACCCCGTCGAGCTCGGCGATCGTCTGGGCGACCTCGGGAATCCGGTCGACCTCCGCCTTGATGTGCACGATCGCGGTGATCATTCGAGCTCTCTCCTTTGAGTATGACTTGGCCCGACTCTAACGCCGCCACCGCCGATCACCGCCACCGGCTCTCGCCGGCGGAGCCGCCGTATGGTCCGAGGTGTTCCTCGTTCGAGATCTACGAGGGTCCGCCGTGCGCAGGCGGGCCGCCGGGTCAGCGGAGGGGGCGGCCTTCGCGGGGGTGGTGGGGCTGGACGCCCTTGTAGGCGAGGTCGATGCGTTCCTTGAGGCGGCCGGCGCCGCGGGCGGGGAGGCTCCAGGTGCCGTCGACCCGGACCAGCCGCACGCCGGGGGAGTCGAGCCAGCGCAGGATGCACTCGGTCTCCTCGGCGCCCGCGGCGGGAAGGGGCCCGGGGCCGGGGGAGACGGTCTCGGCGGTCGCCACCAGGGCGTCGACGTACGGGGTGGGGTGGGCGCCCCTGGGCATCACCCCGGCTGCGGCGAGCCGGCCGTGGCGCACGACGTGGATGTCCCACCCGCCGGCGAAGGCGGGGCTGGCCGCGATCAGCTGCGGGATGCCGGTGAGCGACCGCAGCCGCTGCATGCGCGCGGCCGTGCGCACGTAGACGGCGAGCCGGTCGCGGTCGACGGCGGCCTCCTCGTAGCGCTGCTCGGCGGCCAGGCGCTCCATGCGGGTCTCCAGGGCCGAGAACACGGGGCCTGGGTCGTGCTCCATGGCGGCCCGGGCCTCCTCGACGTGGCGCCGGTAGTCGTCGGCGCTCTGCCGGCCCTCGCACGGCGCCCCGCACCGGCCCATCTCGGCCAGGGCGCAGGCGGGCCGCCGGGTGCGCGGCGTGATGCGCTCGGTGCACTGCCGGAGCGGCACTGCCTCGTGCAGCGCCGACCTGGCGTCCTCGGCGCCGCGCGCGGAGGAGAACGGGCCGAGGTAGGTCGCCTGGTCGGCCTTGACCTCGCGCACGATGGACAGCCGGGGGAAGGGCTCGTCGGTGAGCTTGAGCCAGACGACCTTCTCGGGGAAGCGCGACCGGCGGTTGTAGCGGGGCTTGGTGGCGCCGATCAGCCGCAGCTCTCTGACCTCGGCCTCGAGGCCGGTGGCGCAGACGATCGGCCGGACCCGCTCGGCGATGCCGATCATCTCGCGGATACGCGGGCGCGTCTCGCTCGCGGTGAAGTAGGACTTCACCCGCTGGCGCAGGTCGCCGCTCTTGCCGACGTACAGCGCCTCGCCGCGCTCGTCCTCGAAGACGTAGACCCCCGGGGTGCTGGGGATGCTCGCCGCGAGGTGGCGCTTGCGCTTCTGCTCGGGGGTGGGGGCCCGCACGAAGCCCTTGAGCTCCTCCAGGGTCTGCACGCCGTAGGCCCCGACCCGCTCGATCAGCACGTGGAGCACGTCGACGGTGGCCTTGGCGTCGGCCAGGGCGCGGTGGCACGGCTCGGTGGTGCTCCTGAAGATCCTCGCCAGGGTGGAGAGCTTGCAGTTGGGCACCTCGTCGCGGGTGAGGACGCGCCGGGCCAGGTCGGCGGTGTCGACGACGGGGTTGGCGGGCGGGGGATAGCCGTGCTTCTGGCAGTTGGCCTTGATGAAGCCCACGTCGAACGGGGCGTTGTGCGCGACCAGCGTGGCCCCGCGGATGAACTCCAGGAACGACGGCAGGACCTGCTCGACGCGCGGCGCGGCCATCACCATCACGTCGGTGATGCCGGTGAGCACCGTGATGAACGGCGGGATGGGACGCCCGGGGTCGACCAGGGTGGCGAACTCGCCCAGCACCTCGCCACCGCGCACCTTGACCGCGCCGATCTCGGTGATGGCGTGCTCCGCATGCGACCCGCCGGTCGTCTCCAGGTCGAAGACGACGAAGGTCACCTGGTCGAGCGGCGTGCCGAGCTCGTCGAGCGTTCCTTGAACCCCGATCTCCACGAGCATGACCATACGAGCAAGGTCCGACAGTTCCGCACGGCGGTCCTCGATCTGATCGCAACCCCTGGAGTTCTTGGTCGTTATACGGCTGATGTTCGGATGCGCCTGCCACACCGGGCCATCCGAGGGATCCACCGTCCACACACGGCGACCGTTCGGGCGACTGGACCGCCCACGTGCGGCGCCGTTTCAACCCACTGTTCACGGGGAGGCGCGTATGCGCTGGTTACCGGCATCGATCACTTCTCTCGCCCTCGCGGCGGGATCACTTCTCTGGACGTCCGCCCCGGCCGAGGCCGCGTCCACCCCCACCGTGCCCGTCCAGGCCGCCTCCGCCGGGGCCCAGAAGGGGAAGGTGTACGTCTGGTACCCCACCAGGCTCAGGCGCGGCGGCGTCGCGACGTTCCGCTACAAGGCCGTCCACCTGCGGGGGCTGACGGCCGACGGGCTGGTGCTCGCCGCGTTCCTGCCGAAGAACACGGTGTCCAAGGTGCGCTTCACCTCCAAGCCGTCGCACGCGAAGTGCGGATACTCCGCCTCCCGCGCGTACTGCGTCGTCCCGCTGCGCGGCAGGGACACCATCTCCATGACCATGCAGATCTCGATCAAGTACAAGTACGCCGGCAAGTACTACGTCGGTCACTACGCGAGGGCCGTCGGGCTGGAGTCGGGCCTGAGCACGCGTGACTACGTGGACGAGGTCGCGCGCGGGGACCTCATCGTCAAGTCCAGGACCGTCATCTCCCCGCGCTGACGTGCCGTGCCGCGCCCGATCGAGGGCCTGTTCTCAGTCCCAGTAGCGGCCGTCGAGCATGCTCTCGATCGCGGCGCGGTGCATCACCAGGTCGTTCGGGTCGTCCGGCATCTCCAGCTCGCCGAAGTGGATCCGCCGGTGCCAGACGCGGGCCATGATGATCCCGTGCCGCAGGGCGGCGTACATCTCGTAGAACTCCATGTCCCGCGGCGTGTGCCCCGACATGGAGCGATATTGCTCGCAGACGTCCTCGCGGGTCATGAAGGCGGGGAGGCCGGGGAGACCCATGATCACGGTTACGTCCTGGAAGAACCGGTGAAGGAAGATCATCCAGGCGAGGTCGATCTCCCTGGGCCCGGCCGCCGCCATCTCCCAGTCGAGCACCGCGACCGGCGTGAAGTCGCGGTACATCACGTTGCCGATGCGCGCGTCGCCCCAGCTGATCACGTCCTGGCCGGTGGACCGCGGCCAGTTGTCGTCCAGCCAGGCGAACGCGTCCTCCAGGACGGGGATCCGCAGCGACCCGTGGGCCCACTCGTAGTAAGCCCTCTGCTCGTTGACGTGCCGCCGAAGCGCCGAGTCGCCCGGATGGCCCGGCCGCAGGAAGGCCAGCTCCTCGGGTCGTACGGGCGCGTCGTGCAGCCGGGCGAGGATCCGCACGGTCTCCGTCTGCAGGCGACGCAGGTCGGCGGGGGAGGCGTCGACCAGCCAGCCCTCGAAGGTGTAGGGCACGAGGTCGGGCGGGACGTCGCCCTTCTCCTGCTCCATCACGAAGAACGGCGAGCCGAGCGCGGCCGGGTCGGGCTCGAACCACAGGGTGCGGGGCGCGGGGACGCCGGCCCGCTCGCGCGCGAGCCGCATCACCTCGAACTGCTTGCCGAGGTCGTACTCGGGGAAGACCGGCACCGCCTCGGCGGCCGGGGCCATCCTCGCGACGCATTCGACCTCCCGCTCGCCCGAGCCCTCGGCCCAGGACGCGGTGAAGAACAGCGTCTCGCTGGACAGGCCGTTGCCGGACGGGCGCGTCAGCTCGGACACCGACACCCGGGACGCCCCCGCGAGCCGGCCCGCGAGCCAGGCCCGCATCCGCCGGCGAAGTTCGCCCAGGTCACGGGTGGACGTCCGCATTTCTCCGGTCTCGGCACGCTGGTCGTCCAGCCTCGGCATGGTGGCCTCCCTCATCCGTGGTGGCCCAGTCGTATAACGGCCACCAAGCGCTTGTCCATATGCCGTTCGCCTGTCGTTCACCTGCGCGCAAGCGGGTGCCGCAGTGGCGTAAGGGGCGGCGGTGGGTGAGGAACCGGGTGCGAAGCGCGCTGACCACGAACGCGCCAGCCGTACCCTTGTCGGATAGACGGATTTTGAATGGCCAGTCAGCTAGGGGAAGACGGATGAGTTCAGCCGGAGAAGGCCTGTCTCGCCCGCTGCCCGAGCAGGTCCGCTTACATGTCGTCGAGCTGGCGGCCCAGGTGCTCGGCTCGATGCAGCCCGCCACGATCCCGCCGCCGCTGAAGGGCATCGCCAGGTTCGACCCGCGCAAGCGCGCCCGGCTGGGCAGCGCGCCGATCGCCGCGCAGCTGGAGACCGACAAGGAGTTCCGCGAGATCGTCGCCGAGGCGCTGCAGGAGGCGTGGCCCGAGCTGGTCGCCAGCCTGGAGGAGGGCAACGTCCCTCCCGCGGCCGAGCCGGTGCTCGTGGCCGCCGCCGCCTACCTCACGCGGCCTCCGGGCTGGCCCGACCTCGTGGAGACCGCCCGCGCCGACCTGGAGCAGGCCGCCGCGGCGGCCGAGGGCACCGCCCAGGAGCAGACGGTCGTACGGCTGCGCGAGCAGCTGGCCGCGCAGAAGGCGGCGGCCAAGGACGAGACCGACCGGCTGCGCGAGCAGCTCAGGGTGTCCAAGGCCGAGATCGCCGACCTGCGGCGCAGGCTCCACGACGCCAGGGAGCGCGTGCGGGTGGCCGAGGATCGGGCCGCCGAGCTGCAGGTGCGCGAGCAGGAGGCGAGGGCGGCGGTGACCTCGGCGACCAGCGCGACCGAGAGCGAGCTGCGCAAGCTGCGCGAGCGCCTCACCGACGCCGAGCGGCAGGTGGAGGCCAGCAGGCGCGCGGCGCGCGAGGGGCGCAGCATCGAGGACGCCCGCATCCGCGTGCTCCTCGACAGCCTCCAGGACGCGGCTGCGGGGCTGCGCAGCGAGCTGGCACTGCCCGTCGCGATCAGCAAGCCGGCCGACTCCGTCACGGCGGTGAGCCCGGGACGGCCGTCCGTGCGCGCCGTGCCCGCACGCGCGCTCGCCGACGACGACCCGGCCCTGCTCGACCAGCTCCTGGCCATCCCGCACCTGCACCTGGTCGTGGACGGCTACAACGTCACCAAGACCGGCTACCCCTCGCTGACCCTGCTCGACCAGCGCTCGCGGCTGCTCACCGGGCTCGGCGGCCTCGCCGTGCAGACCCGGGTCGAGGTCACCTGCGCGTTCGACGGCGCGGAGCTGAACGGCCCGGTGCAGGTGTCCGCGCCGCGCGGCGTGCGCGTGCTGTTCAGCGCGCCGGGGGAGATCGCCGACGACCTCATCAGGCAGCTCGTGCGCGCGGAGCCCCCGGGGCGCGCGGTCGCCGTCGTGTCGTCCGACCGCGAGGTGGCCGACTCGGTACGCCGCATGGGCGCCCGCCCGGTGCCGGCCACCCTCCTGCTCCGCCGCCTCAGCCGCGCCTGAGCCCGCTCGGCCCTCGGCCCCGGCGCCTTCGCGCCCGGGCTTGGAGGGCCGTTCTGGGGTGCCCCCTGAGACCGCCACCTGTCCGGTAAACGCGGGTTGTCTTATTGAAACCAATTCCCGATGAAAAGGTGCAGTTAGCAGTGCGGCTTCTGTAAGATCTCGGCCCAGGTTGTCTCACTTGTCTCACATGAGGGGGCTGACGTCCCAGTGGTCGTGCGTGGCATCCGGGGAGCCGGGCGGGTACCGGTGGCCGCCGGGCTCATCGCCGCGGTCTTGTTGACGCAAGCAGGCGGGGCGGAGGCGAAGCCCAAGCCCACGGTCGCCCAGACCAAGGCGAGGCTCGCCAAGCTGAACGACCAGGCCGACAAGGTGGTGGACCGCTACAACCTGGCCGGCGAGCACTGGAAGAAGGCTCGCAAGGAGTACAACGACCTCAACGGCCGGCTCAAGAAGCAGCTCGACACCATCGAGGGGCTGCGCGCCGGCCTGGTGTCGGTCGCGGTCAGCACCTACCAGTCGGGCGACCTGCTGGCCTGGCCCAACCTCATCACCCAGGGCGACCCCGAGTCGCTGCTCAGCGGCCTCGCCTCGGTCGACCAGATGTCCGCGGGCCAGTCGCGCACGCTGGCGGAGTTCGAGCTCGCCACCCGCTCGGTCAAGGGGCAGCGCGACAAGGCCAAGGGCGCCTACGACAAGGCAATCAAGCTGCTCGACGACCTCCGCAAGCAGAAGAAGGACGTCGAGAAGCTGGTCGGGGAGCAGGAGCGCCTGCTCCGCAGCCTTAACGCCTACAACGCGGGCAACCCCAACAGCCCGGGCATCAAGTACACCGGCTCCGCCTCCGGCAACGCGCGCACGGCGCTCCAGTTCGCCTTCGCGCAGGTGGGCAAGCCCTACCGGTACGGCGGGACCGGTCCAGGCTCCTACGATTGCTCGGGGCTCACCCAGGCGGCCTGGCGGGCCGCCGGGGTCAGCCTGCCGCGCACCGCCGCCGAGCAGTACTCCTGGGGGGCCTCACGCCGGGTCTCCCTGAACGCCCTGCAGCCGGGCGACCTGCTGTTCGCCTCCGGCCTCGGCCACGTGGGCATGTACGCGGGCGGCGGCAAGATGGTCCACGCCCCTCGTACGGGGGACGTCGTGAAGGTCGTCCCGCTCTCGTCCTACCGGGGCATCTTCGGCGCCGTACGTCCCTGAGCGCCCTGCCCGGTGGCGGTGACCAGGTCGGCGAACTCGGTGGCCAGGGGGCTGAGGGCGTCCCACTGGCGGACGGCCCAGCCGACGGTGATCGGGGTCAGGTCGGGGATGGGCACGGCCCGCACGGGGCTGTCCGGCGAGAGCGGCAGCCGGGGGAGGGCGGGCACAATGGCGTGCCCGACGCCGAGCTCGGCCAGCAGGATCGCGGTGTCCCAGTCGGCCACCCCGACTGGGGCGGGAGGGGCGAACCCCAGGCGGACGAAGTTCTCCTCCAGGCGGTGACGTGAGGCCGAGTTCTCGGGATGGGCGATGTAGCGGATCGCCCCCAGGTCGCCGGGATGGATGGCGTCCTTGTCCGCCAGAGGGTCGCCCGCGTGGACGACCAGCACCCAGGGAAGCTCGACGACCGGCCGCTGCTGGATGCCCGGCAGAGGCCGGCCCAGGGTGATCCAGGCGAGGTCGACCTGGCCGCTGTGGAGCAGCTCGACGCACCGCCGCGCCGAGTGCGCCGACCGGAACTCCAGGCTCACATCGGGATGGTGGTGGCGGAACGCGCTGATGGCGCCGGCCATGAAGTGCCGCACGGTGACCCCGCCTGTGGTGATCTTCACCGCGCCGCCGAGGCCGTCGCGCAGCTCGCCGAGCCGGCGCAGCGCGGTGTCGAGGGACGCGATGCCGCCGAGGGCCGCCTGGTAGAGGATGCGCCCGGCCTGGGTGGGGACGACGCCGCGTGGCTGCCGTTCGATCAGCGCCAGGCCGGTCTCGCGTTCGAGTCGCTTGACGTGCTGGCTGACCGCCGACTGGGTGCGGTCCAGCGCGCGGGCGACGGTGCTGAGGTTCCCCGTCTCGTACACCGCGATGAACACGCGCAGGTCGTCAAGCGTCACCGGCCCAAGGTATCGCTGGGGTCCGCCTTAGGAAACCCCGGAATTGACTGAGATCACGCCTGCTTCCAGGATGGTGTGAGGAGCCGGCCGGACGGTGGCTCCCGAACTTGGCGGCAACCCGTCCGCGGCCTGTCCGGTGCCGTCCGGTGACCCCGGGACGCACGGCTCCGGCACCGCCGGGCGGCGGGCGGGTGCCGACCCGTCGTGAGGAGCGACCATGCCCGCCTACCCGTGGCCGCGTCCGGTGAACAGGAAGAGCTCTTGAGCGCCCCGGTGGTCGAGTTGCTGGCCGCGCGAGGCGCCCGGGACATCGCCCATCCGGGCGGAACGCTCCTGGCCCACCTGAGGCGCGTCCACGCACTGCTCCGGGAGTGGGGGGCGCGGCCGGCGGTGCGGCTGGCCGGGCTGAGCCACGCCTACTACGGCACCGACGGCTTCCCCACCGCTCTGGGCGAGGTGACCCGCCGGGAGGAGCTGGCCGGGGTCGCCGGCGAGGAGGCCGAACGGCTCGTCTACTTCTACGCCAGCTGCGACCGCGCCTTCTCCTACCCGCGCCTAGCCGAGGACGGGGGGCCCTTCAAGGATCGTTTCACCGGCGCCCTGCTCCACCCGCCGCTCGCCCTGCGCCGGGACTTCGCCGAGATCACCGCGGCCAACGAACTGGACCTCGCCCGCGTCAATCCCGATATCCGCGCCCGTCACGGGCGGGAACTGCTCGACCTGTTCACGGCCTGGGAGGTCCTGCTCAGCGGCCCCGCGTGGCGGGCGGTGCGGCTCATCCTGCCCTGACGGCGGACGGGGGCGCCGAGGGCAGGTCCCTGTTGCGGCGGATCGGCCCGGCGAGCAGGACGAGACCCGTCAGCGCCAGGGCTCCTGTGATGATCCACATCGATGGGCGGACGCCGATGGCTTCACCGAGCACCCCGGCGATCAGCGCGCCCAGCGGGAGCGTGCCGTAGTTGACGAACTGCATGCTGACCGAGACGCGGCCCATCAGCTCGCGGGGGCAGTACATCTGGCGGAAGCTCGACTTGATGACGTTGCCCGCCACCACGCCCGCGACGACGCCGAGGCCTCCCACGACCACGAACGCCAGGCCAGGGCCCGGGCTCGCCAGCGGGATGAGCAGGCCGAACGGCGCCCCGATCATCTCGCACACCATGAGGGCGCGGGCGCTTCCGAGGCGCCGCGAGATCCGGGTGGCGCTCGCGGCGCCGGCCACGCCGCCGAGGCTGGTGGCCGCGATCAGGGCGCCGGCCGTGCCGGGGCTCACGCCGATGTCGCCGACCAGGAAGACGATGAAGATCGACTGGTAGCCGATGAGGGCGAGGTTGCTGATGGCCCCGAAAACCGTGAGCACGCGGAGATACGGATCGCGGGCGACGAAGCGCAGCCCCTCGCCGATCTCCCGCCGCAGCGTGGTCGTCCGGCGTGCCCGGCTGACGGACGCCTCGCGTGTGCGCATCGCGAGCAGGCAGAGCGCCGAGACCAGGAACGTCAGCGCGTCGACCAGCAGGCCGGTGACGGCGCCGAAGAGCTGCGCTATCAGGCCGCCCAGACCGGGGCCCACGACCTGGGCGGCCGACTCGCTGCCCTGGAGCTTCGCGTTGCCCTCAGGCAGGTCGGCGACGGGGACCACGGCGGGAAGGTAGACCTGGTAGGCGGTCTGGAAGAACACCTTGGCGGTGCCGGCGAGCAGCGCGACGGCCAGCAGATGGCCGATGGTCAGCCGGCCCCACCAGGCGGCCACCGGGACGCTGAGGAACAGCAGCAGCGAGGCGGCGTCGCAGATCAGCATCACCGGCCGCCGGGGGAGGCGGTCGACCCACGCCCCGGCCGGCAGGCCGATGATCAGCCAGGGCAGCCACGCCGCCGCCGTCAGCAGTGCCACGACGAACGTGCTCGTGTGCAGGACGGTGATCGCGACCAGCGGCAGGGCGACGCTGGTGAGGGTGCTGCCGAAGCTGCTGGCGGTCTCTCCGGTCCACAGCAGCCGGAAGTCGCGGTCGCGCAGCAGGCCGCCCCTGCGGCGGCGTACGGCGCCCGGGCCGGTGGGACCGGCGGCGCCGGTGTGGGTCTGGGTGCCGGCGTCGCTCACGGCTGCCCCGGGACGCCGAAGGCGAACAGGAACACCGGGTCGCGCCGCTCCCCGTCGTCGGGCACCTCGCGCTTCGCCCACCGGTCGAAGAGGGCGGTGACCTCCTGGGACAGCTCGTACAGCTCGGACGGCGTCAGCCGCAGCCACTTGTCGGTGGCGAACGGGCCGTCCCCCCAGGCCTCGTGCTCGTCGTCCCCGGCGGAGTACCAGGCGCGTACCAGGCTGACGTGGTGGTCGAGGTTGAGCGAGGTCGCCGCGTTGGCGATGGCCGCCGCGGCCGGGTCGTCGCCGAAGTCCTTGGTGGACCAGCGCACGCCGGCCGACACCAGCCGCCACCAGCGCTCGCGGCGGTCGCGGGCCAGCTCGGGGGCCTCCTCGATCAGCTCGCTGGCGCCCAGCACCCGCAGGTGGTGGCTGACGTTGGCGACGGCCTGGCCGGTGCGCTCGGCGAGCATGCTGGCCGTCGAGGGGCCGTCCACCTTCAGCACGTCCATGAGACGGCGCCGCAGGGGATGGGCCAGGGCGGCGAGCACCCGCGAGTCGGTGATCGTGCGGATGTTGTCTTGATCCATTGCACCAGGCTGACATGCGCAACGGCTGCTGCGCAAGAGCTGTTGCGGAACAGTTCTTGCGGATCCCGGTGACCGAAACCCTCGGCACAAGATCGCCGACTCGTGGGGCGGGAGTGACCGGTGTGACTCGCGAGTGGTGCCGTTTCGGGATATGTGAGGGGAATCACATTTAGGTAAATGAGGCCCCTGATTTGCAGGCGTTATGCGTTATCGATCATCGGTAATTGATCTACAGACTTGCCCGCGCCTTTGCCTACATTTGAGGATCTGTGTAGCTTCTGGGCCGCGGCGAGCACGCCATGCCGTCGTGAGCGAAGCCGGTCCGGCCGGTCGATGTACGCAGAACAAATCCATTGGTCACCGCCGTCGAAGTAAGGCGCGAATCAGGACCGCAGGCAGCGGTGACCTGCCGAATCCGTGCGGCAAGGAGCGCGGAACCGGGGACCCAATTGACCCTAAATGTGGGGTCAGGGGGTGAATCGGCGCCATTGGTGCCGTAGGGCGACTTCCAAGCCCGAATCCGTCAGCTAACCCGGTAGGCGTGAGTGGAAGAATCAAGGAGCGATCCTGTCCAGCACCACGCATAACCCCCGCCTGTCTCGCTTCGCCCGCCTCTCCCTCGGCGGTGTCGTGCTCACCATGACGGCCTCGGCCGGGGCGGTCGCGATGCAGGCGACGGCGGCTGACGCCGCCACGGTGACCACCGCTCAGAGCTCCTCCAAGCTGAGCAAGGTCGCCAAACAGCGAATCAAGGCGCACACGGCCGTCTCCGTGGCCAAGAAGCAGGTCGGCGATCCGTACCGGTGGGGTGCCAGCGGCCCCGGCGCGTTCGACTGCTCAGGGCTCGTCATGTACGCCTGGCGCAAGGCCGGCGTGAAGCTTCCTCGCATCGCGGCCAGCCAGTTCCGCTCTGTGAAGAAGAAGATCTCCTGGAAGAACCTCAAGCCGGGCGACCTGATGTTCTTCAGCGGCCTCGGTCACGTCGGCATGTACGTCGGGCACGGCAATATGATCCACTCCCCGCACAGCGGTGCGCGGGTGCGCATCGACAAGCTGAGCGGCTACCGCAAGGCCGCCTTCGTTGGAGCGGTCCGCCCCGGAGCGTGACCCGCGTGCCAGGGGACTTCCCAGGACTCCTTTCCCGAGAAGCCTCTCCGGCGGCACGCTGAGCACGCGAAGGTCGTGAGGGCCCCGTCCACCTCTCTCCCCTCGAGGCGGACGGGGCCTTCGCACGTTCTCCGGGCCCGCCCCTGCCCGCCGGAGCGGGCGGGTAGGGCGGGCTGGGTCCGGGGTGCGGGCGGGTGCGGGCGGGCCGGGCCCTGGGGAGCGGGCAGGTAGATTGCCCGCATGCGCGTCGTCTGGCTCTGGGCCGCACTGGCGGGGCTGCTGGCCGCGCTGTCGGGTCCCCCCGCCGGCGACGGCCCGTGGTCGCGTGCGGGCTCGGTGATGCGCGAGCATCCGGAGATCTGGTCAGGGGCCGAGGTGGTACGGGGCGAGCGTTCCGCCGTCATCGGACGGCCGGGCGGCGCGGGCGGCCCGGGCCTCGCGGGCCTGGCCGACCTCGCCCGCAGGGCCGACCGCGCCGCCCGCACCGTGTCCCGGGTCGCGGGCCCCGTACGGCCGCTCATCCTGGTCCCCGCGACCACCGACCAGGCCGCGAGGCTCGCCGCGCCCGCCGCGGTGGGCGGGCTGGCCGCGGTGGCCGGCACCGACCGCGTGATCATCGAGCCGAGCTCGTTCGCCCGCCTGACCGGCGCGGGCCGCGACGTCGTCCTGGCCCACGAGCTCACGCACGTCGCCACCGGGGCGGCGACCGACGGGCGTACGCCCAAGTGGCTGATCGAGGGGTTCGCCGACTACGTCGGCTACCTCCGCTCTGGGATCCCCGTCGCCTCCGCGGCGGCCGAGCTGGCAGCCGAGGTGCGTGCCGGGAGCCTGCCGGGCGCGCTCCCGGGCCCGGCCTCGTTCGCCGCCGGGTCCGCGCGGCTGGCGCAGGCGTACGAGGAGGCGTGGCTCGCCTGCCGGTATGTCGCGGGGCGCTTCGGCGAGAGGGCCCTTGTGACCCTCTACCGTGAGTCCATGCGAAGTGACCCGCGTACCGCGCTCGGCCGGGCTCTGGGCATGACCACGGAGCAGTTCACCGCCGCCTGGCGTGAGTACGTCCGAAGGGAGCTCTCGTGACGACGACGCCGCGCCCCAGGCGTGATGTGAGGGGCCCGGCCGCCACGGCGGCGGGCCGCCCGGGGCATGGAGCGGGCGTCCGGGGGAAGGGGCAGGTGGGATGGCGGGGCTGATCGATGAGGCCCGCAGCGGCGTGCGCGCGGGCGGGGCAGCGCGTGCGGCGGGCATCGCGCTCGTCGTGCTGGGCGTGGTCCTGGCCGCCGTGGTCGCGGTCACCACGCCGTGGCGGCCCCTGCCGGGCGCCGCCCCGGCCGTGACGCCCGATCCCGCGCGCGACTTCACCCCCGGGCAGATCTCCCGCGCCGCCGCGTTCGACGCCGCCGTCAACGTCCCTGTGTACCTTTCGCTGGCGGTCACTCTGGTCGTCGCGGGCGTGCTGGTCCTGACGCCGTTCGGCGCGTGGGTCACGGGCCGCCTCAGGGGGCCGTGGTGGCTGCGCACGCTGCTCGGCGTCCTCGCGCTCTCGGCCGTGAGCCTGCTGCTCAAGTGGCCGATCGGCATGTGGTACGAGACCCGCCTGCGGGCCTTCGGCCTGTCCACGCAGCACTGGCCCGCCTGGTCGGCCGACCGGCTCAAGACCTTCGGCGTCCAGACCGTGCTGGTCGCGATCATGGTGCTGGCCATAGTGTGGCTGGCCCGCCGGGCGCCGCGGCGCTGGTGGATCCCCGCGGCGGCGGGGGCGTTCCTGCTCACCGTGGTCGCCTCGTTCGTCTACCCGGTCGTCGTGGAGCCGCTGTTCAACGACTTCACGCCGCTGCCTGAGGGGCGGCTGCGCAGCGACCTGATCGCCATGGCGAGCCGCGACGGCGTCCCCGTCGAGGACGTGCTGGTCGCCGACGCCTCACGCAGGACCACCGCGCTCAACGCCTACGTCTCCGGGTTCGGGGCGACGCGGCGCATCGTCGTGTACGACACGCTGCTGCGGGCGCCGGCGGGCGAGGTCGAGCTGGTCGTCGCCCACGAGCTCGGCCACGCCAAGAACGGCGACGTCCTGTACGGCACGCTGGTCGGCGCGCTCGGCGCCGCCGCCGGGGCCTGTCTGCTGTTCATGGTGGTCTCGCTCCCCTCGGTGCGGCGCCGCGCCGGCGTCGCGTCGGTGGGCGACCCCCGGGCGGTCGGGCTCCTGCTCGGCCTGATGAGCCTGGCCACCGTGCTCTCCGGCCCCGCCGAGAACGTCGTCAGCCGCCAGATCGAGACCAGGGCGGACGTGCACGCGCTCGACCTGACCCGCGACCCGGCGACGTTCGCGGCGATGCAGAAGCGCCTCGCCGTGACCAACATCTCCGACCTGTCGCCCGACGCCTTCGAGTACCTCATGTACGCGTCCCACCCGACGAGCCCTCAGCGCCTCGCCCTCGCACGCTCCTGGGCCCGCCTGCACGGGCTGCCGGAGCCGTGACCCCGCCCGAGCGCGACCCCGGGCACGCGAAGACGCTGGTCGTGACCAACGACTTCCCGCCGAGGCCCGGCGGCATCCAGGCATTCGTGCACGCGCTCGCCGTACGCCGCCCGCCGGGCTCCGTCACCGTCTACGCGTCCCGGTGGGACGGCTGGGAGGAGTTCGACGCGCGGCAGCCGTACCGCGTCGTGCGGCATCCCACGTCGCTGATGCTGCCCGTGCCCGACGTCGCCAGGCGGGCCGCCGCGCTGGTGCGCGAGGAGGGGTGCGACACGGTCGTGTTCGGCGCGGCGGCGCCCCTCGGCATCCTGGCGCCCTCGATGCGCGCGGCGGGAGCGCGGCGGGTGGTCATGCTGACCCACGGCCACGAGGCCGCCTGGGCGGGCGTGCCGCTCGTGCGGGGCCTGCTCGCGAGGATCGGCTCCCACGCGGACGCGATCACCTACCTCGGCGACTACACCCGCGAGAGGCTGGCGCGGGTGATGCCGCCCGCGAAGCTCGTACGGCTCGCGCCCGGCGTGGACACCGAGGTCTTCCACCGGGGGGCGGGCGGCGCCGGGGTGCGGGTGTCGCTCGGCATCGGCGAACGGCCCGTCGTGGTGTGCGTCTCCCGGCTGGTCCCGCGCAAGGGGCAGGACACGCTCGTACGCTGCTGGCCGGCGGTGCTGCGGGACGTGCCGGACGCCGTGCTGCTGCTGGTCGGCGGCGGGCCGTCCCGCGGCGCCCTCGAACAGGCGATCAGCTCGGCCGGCCTGAACGACTCGGTCATCGTGACGGGGTCCGTCCCGTGGAACACCCTGCCCGCCTACTACGACGCCGGTGACGTGTTCGCCATGCCGTGCCGCACGCGGCTGGGCGGGCTCGACGTGGAGGGCCTCGGCATCGTGTACCTGGAGGCGTCGGCCACCGGGCTGCCGGTCGTCGCGGGCGCCTCCGGCGGCGCGCCCGACGCGGTGCGCGACGGCGAGACGGGCGTGGTGGTGGACGGCGAGGATCCGGCCGCGGTGGCGTCGGCCCTGACGGCCCTGCTGAACGACCCGGCCCGCGCCCGTGACATGGGCGAGCGGGGCCGCGCCTGGATCGAGCGCGAGTGGCGCTGGGACCTCGTGGCCGACCGCTTCGCCGAACTCCTGTCCCACCCCGCCCCCGGCCGCACGGAGACCGGCTCAGCCCCCGACACCGGCTCGGCCGACGGCCTGAGGTGAGTATCTCGGCTTTCGGGCGTCCGGGGTCAGTTCGTCGCCGGCCCGAGCCTCACAGCTCCAGCCAGCGCTGCATGCGGTCGATGAGCTCCTCGGCGTCCACGGGCTTGGTGACGTAGTCGCTGGCGCCCGAGGAGAGGGTCTTCTCTCGGTCGCCGTGCATGGCCTTGGCGGTCACCGCGATGATCGGCAGGTTGGCGAAGCGGGGCATCTCGCGGATCGCGGCCGTCGCGGCGTACCCATCCATCTCGGGCATCATGATGTCCATCAGCACGAGGTCGACGTCGTCGTTGCGCATGAGCACCTCGATGCCCTTGCGGCCGTTCTCGGCGTAGAGCACCTGCATGCCGTGCAGTTCGAGGATGTTGGTCAGCGCGAAGACGTTGCGGACGTCGTCGTCGATCACCAGCACCTTGCGGCCGAGCAGGCCGCTGTCGACCTTCTCGACGTCGCGGGCCACCTCGTCGGGGCTGGCCTGCACCAGGGGCAGCACGTCGCCGGGCCCCTTCGCCGACAGGTGGAGCGTGATGCGCTCGCGAAGCTCGTCCAGGCTGGGCAGGCGCTCCAGCGGCTGGGTGCGCGAGCGGCCCTGCAGGAGGTTCTCCTGGGGGCGGGTGAGCTTGCGCGTGTGGTGGGCGAGCACCGGAAGCGAGCGCAGGACGGAGTCCTCGTCGAGCCTGCGCAGGAACTCCGCCGCCGCGTCGTGCGGCATGCCGAGGTCGAGCACGATGCAGTGGTAGCCATCGCGGGCCAGCGCGGCGAGCGCGCTGTCGGGGTTGCTGGCGGTGGTCACCCGTACGGGCCCGTGGGTCTCCGTCAGATCGCTCACGACGCTCTGCGCCAGCAGGGACAGCAGCCCGTTCGGCCTGGCCTCCACGACGAGCAGGCGGCGCCCGTCCTCACCGGGCGCGCCGCCGGGGCCGGCCGACGCGGGCAGCTCCACCGCCTCCGCCGGCGCCGTGTCGAACGGCTGGGCGCCGAAGGACGCGGCAGGGGAGGGCGCCGTGGTGGGCTCCCCGGAGAAGTGCGTCATCGGCAGGTAGAGGCTGAACGTGCTGCCCTCGCCGAGGGTGCTCACCGCGCGGATCTCGCCGTTGAACAGCGTGGCGATCTCGCGGCTGATGGACAGGCCGAGGCCTGTGCCGCCGTACTTGCGGCTCGTGGTGCCGTCGGCCTGCTGGAAGGCGTCGAAGATCTGCGAGAGGTTCTCCTCGGCGATGCCGATGCCGGTGTCCACCACGTGGAAGGCGAGGGCCTGCTGCCTCGGCCCGGCGGGGAGGTCCATCTCACCGGCCCGCTCGACGCGGAGCTTCACCGAGCCCGCCTCGGTGAACTTCACCGCGTTGGACAGCAGGTTGCGCAGCACCTGGCGGAGCCGCTGCTCGTCCATCAGGAGCTGGGTGGGGACGTCCGAGCCCACCCTGACGTCGAACCGCAGCCCCTTCTCCGTGGTCAGCGGCCTGAACGTCGCCTCGACGTAGTCGAGGAGCTGGCGGATGTGGAACGGCTCCAGGGTGAGGTCCATCTTGCCGGCCTCGATCTTGGACAGGTCGAGGATGTCGTTGATGAGCTGGAGCAGGTCGGTGCCCGCCGAGTGGATGACGTTGGCGTACTCCACCTGCTTGGCGGTGAGGTTGCGAGCGGGGTTCTGCGCGAGGAGCTGGGCGAGGATCAGCAGCGAGTTGAGCGGTGTGCGCAGCTCGTGGCTCATGTTGGCCAGGAACTCGCTCTTGTACTTCGAGGCGAGCGCGAGCTGCTGGGCGCGGTCCTCCAGCTCCTGGCGGGCCTGCTCGATCTCGATGTTCTTGGTCTCGATGTCGCGGTTCTGCTGGGCGAGCAGCTCGGCCTTCTCCTCCAGCTCGGCGTTGGAGCGCTGGAGCTCCTCCTGGCCGACCTGCAGCTCGGTCGCGAGCCGCTGCGACTCGGTCAGCAGGGCGTCGGTGCGGGCGTTGGCGACGATGGTGTTGACGTTGACGCCGATCGTCTCGACGAGCTGCTCCAGGAAGTCGCGGTGGGTCTGCGTGAACCTGTTGAGGCTGGCCAGCTCGATCACGCCGAGAACCTGGTCCTCGACCACGATGGGCAGCACGATGAGGTTGACCGGGCCCGCCTGGCCGAGGCTGGAGGAGATCGTGAGGTAGCCCGGGGGGACCTCCTCGACCAGGATGGTGCGCTTGGCGAGCGCGGCCTGCCCGACCAGCGAGTCGCCCAGGGCGTACCGGCGGGACACCTCCTGGTGGCCGTAGCTGCCGACCACCAGCAGCTCGGTGGCGCCCGCGGTCTCCTCGGCGAGCAGGAAGGTGCCGTGCTGCGCGGACACCAGGGGCGCCAGCTCGTTCATGACCAGCTCGGCGACGACGGCGAGGTCGCGGTGGCCCTGCATGAGCCCCGAGATGCGGGCCAGGTTGGTCTTGAGCCAGTCTTGCTCCTGGTTCGCCCTGGTGGTCTCCCTGAGGGACTTCACCATGGAGTTGATGTTGTCCTTGAGCTCGGCCACCTCGCCGGAGGCGTCGACGGTGATCGAGCGCGTGAGGTCGCCCGAGGTGACCGCGCTGGTCACCTCGGCGATGGCGCGCACCTGCCGGGTGAGGTTGCCGGCCAGCTCGTTGACGTTCTCGGTGAGGCGCTTCCAGGTGCCGGAGACGCCCTCGACCTCCGCCTGGCCGCCCAGCCTGCCCTCGCTGCCGACCTCGCGGGCGACGCGGGTGACCTCGGCCGCGAAGGAGGAGAGCTGGTCGACCATCGTGTTGATCGTGGTCTTGAGCTCCAGGATCTCGCCGCGCGCGTCGACGTCGATCTTCTTGGTCAGGTCGCCCTGGGCGACCGCCGTGGTGACCTGGGCGATGTTGCGGACCTGGCTGGTGAGGTTGTTCGCCATGGAGTTGACGTTGTCGGTGAGGTCCTTCCAGGTGCCGGCGACGTTCGGCACGCGGGCCTGGCCGCCGAGCTGGCCCTCGGTGCCGACCTCGCGGGCCACGCGGGTGACCTCGTCGGCGAAGGCGCTCAGCGTCTCGACCATCGTGTTGATCGTCTGCGCCAGCGCGGCCACCTCGCCCTTGGCCTCGACCGTGATCTTCTGGGAGAGGTCGCCCCTGGCCACCGCGGTCGCCACCTGGGCGATCGACCGCACCTGGCCGGTGAGGTTGGATCCCATGACGTTGACGTTGTCGGTGAGGTCCTTCCAGGTGCCGGACACGCCCCGGACGGTCGCCTGGCCGCCGAGGTTGCCCTCGGTGCCGACCTCGCGGGCGACGCGGGTGACCTCGTCGGCGAACGCCGAGAGCTGGTCGACCATCGTGTTGATGGTCTCCTTCAGCTCAAGGATCTCGCCACGCGCGTCCACCCGGATCTTCTGCGACAGGTCGCCCTTGGCCACCGCCGTGGTGACCTCGGCGATGCTGCGCACCTGGGCCGTGAGGTTGTCGGCCATGACGTTCACCGACTCGGTGAGCGCTTTCCAGGTGCCGGAGACGCCCTTGACGTCCGCCTGGCCGCCGAGGCGGCCCTCGGTGCCGACCTCGCGGGCGACGCGGGTGACCTCGTCGGCGAAGGAGGAGAGCTGGTCGACCATCGTGTTCAGTGTGTTCTTGAGCTCGAGGATCTCGCCGCGGGCCGAGACGGTGATCTTCTGCGACAGGTCGCCGCGCGCGACGGCCGTGGCGACCTGCGAGATGTTGCGGACCTGGTCGGTGAGGTTGCCGGCCATGGAGTTCACCGAGTCGGTGAGGTCGCGCCAGGTGCCCGCGACCTCGGTGACCTGCGCCTGGCCGCCCAGCCGCCCTTCGGTGCCGACCTCGCGGGCGACGCGGGTGACCTCGTCGGCGAAGGAGGAGAGCTGGTCGACCATCGTGTTGATGGTGTTCTTGAGCTCGAGGATCTCGCCGCGGGCCGAGACAGTGATCTTCTGCGACAGGTCGCCCTTGGCGACCGCCGTGGTGACCTGGGCGATGCTGCGGACCTGGTCGGTGAGGTTGCCCGCCATGGCGTTCACCGAGTCGGTGAGGTCCTTCCAGGTGCCGGAGACGCCGGGCACCTCGGCCTGCCCGCCGAGCTGGCCCTCGGTGCCGACCTCCCTGGCCACGCGGGTCACCTCGGAGGTGAACAGCGAGAGCTGGTCGACCATGCCGTTGAAGACGGTCGCGATCTCCCTGTAGAGCCCGTCGCCGTCCTCGGGCAACCGGGTGCCGAAGTCGCCGTCGCGGACCGCCGTGAGCCCCGCCAGCAACTGCCGCAGGTCGACCTCGGGACCGCCCCCGCCGCTCCGGCTCGGCCGGCCGCGCTTGGCGGTGCTTACGCTCTCAACCATGTCCACCCTTTGGGATCCGCGCCAACACCTCGCCAAGCCATCGTATAGACGTGTTCACGGCATCGATGACCTCTTGTGGCGGCCGGGTCAGGTGGCCCGGGTAGAGGGCTGCCCGTCTATGCCGGCGCGCCTGGAAGATCACTCGGCCGGACGGCCGCAGGATCGGCGAGCCGTCGACGACCCGGTCCGGGAAGATGCCCGGGTCTCGATCACCGGGCGGCCTCTGATGTTGCGACGGGCGTCTCCCCCGGGGTAGGTGGTGCGATGTCGAGCGCCCAGCAGTAGAAGCTCAGTTCGTCGACGTCTTGTTCGATGAGCGCCGTGAGCGTGGTGCCGCCGCCGTGGCCCGAGGCCCGGAGGGGCAGCAGGAGATAGGGTCCGCCCTGCGTGCCTTCGGCCTGGAGCATGGCGACCATCTTGAGAGGGTCGTACGGTGGCGCGACCCGGTCGTTCAACGCCGACACGAACGTCATTACGGGGTAGCGGCGATCGGCTCGGACGTTGTGATACGGCGAATAGCCGGCGAGATACGCGCCCTCGACGGGATCGTCGGGCGAGCCGTATTCGACGGTCGCCGAGCTCAGGTAGCCGAATTTCGGGAAGTTCAGCATGTCCAGGACGGGCGCGCGGCAGTAAACGGCTCCGAAGGCCTCTGGTGCTTGCATGGCGGTGACGGCGACGAGCAGACCGCCGTTACTGTTGCCACGCGAAACGAGCTTGGAGGGAGTCGTATAGCCCGCCGACTCGAGCCAACGCGCCGCGGCGATGTAGTCATCGAAGGCGTTCTGCCGCCGCGTCTTGCATGCCCCCTCGTGCCAGGCGCGGCCGTATTCGCCGCCGCCTCGCACGTTTGCGAAGGCGAGGACGCCGCCCAGCTTCAACCAAGCGGCGTTCAGGGCCGAAAAGCGTGGCTCCAGCGGGATGTTGAAGCCACCGTAGCCGCTCAGACGTACGGGCCGGCGCCCGCCGCGAGGGAGGTCTTTGCGGTGAACGATGAACATCGACACCCGCGTGCCGTCCAGCGACTCGTACCAGACCTGGTCCGTCACGTACGCGGACGCGTCCAGCCCGACGTCGGGCACGTGGTACGGGGATAGGCGGTCGGCCGCGTAGTCGTACCGGTAGACCGATGGTGGCTGCACGTACGACGTGAAGTTCACCCACACCTCGTCGCCGCTCCAGGTGCCGCCGACGCCGCTGATGATGCCTTCGCCCTCGTTGCGATTCACCGAGCCGAGCGCCGGCAGCACCAGGTTGCGTAGGTAGGCGCCGTCTTCGGCGTGGATGCGCACGCGATGCGACGCCGCATGTGAGTAGACGGCGTAGAGTCGGCCGCCGACGCCGGCGACTGTCTGCAGTGTGTCCGAGTTCTCGGGGATGAGCGTCCGCCACTTCGTCGGCGCCGTGAGTGGCGCGACGCAGAGACGGCCGCGCGGCGCGTCCAGATCGGTATGGACGAGCAGCGAGTCGCCGATCACCTGCACCTGGTTGAGAGACCGCATGGTGGGAGCGACCGGCACGAGCGCGTCGTCCGCGAGGCGTAGCAGGTAGACGACGTTGGCGTGCACATAGTCCCACTTGTAAAGCACGGCGAAGCGGTGGCACTCGCTGATCTTGACGGAGCACCAGTACTCCTTCGCGTGGTCGTCGCCGAAGATCCGGCGGGCCGGCGCGTCCGACCCGAGCCGGTGCTCGTAGATGGCGTTCCAGTGCGCCTCGTCGCCCGCGGGCACCTCACCAGGCTCGGGACACGCCGCATAGAAGAACCCTGACCCGTCGGGTCGCCAAGCCGGTGACGTGTGGCTCGTACCGCGGGGCCGGTCGGGGAGCAGCCGCCCCGTCTCGACGTCGAGCACGTGGATCATCGCGTCGTGGGTGCCGCCAACGGCCTTCCCGAACGCGACCAGCGTGCCGTCGGGGGACGGCACGGCGAACACCAGCGCCTCGTCGCTCCTCCATGCGTTGGGGTCGAGTACCGTTTCGAGCGGTGCGTCCTTGCTGCGCCGCACCATGAGACAGGGCTTCTCGTCGTTGGCGTCCGCCTGCCAGACGAACTCGCGTCCGTGCGGGCCGGTGCGAATCGGCGGCGACAGCCGCGCATGGCGCGCTGAGCGGGCGACCGTTGCCCGCAGCCAGTCGCGTCCCGGCGCTCCGCGCAGCACAGCATGCGTGACGGCTTCCTGCGCATTGATCCACGCCTGGGTCTCCGCGTCGTCGAGCCGCTCCAGCCAGGCGTAGGGGTCGTCAAATCGCTTACCGTGCAGCATGTAGCCGCTATCCGGATCGTGTCGCGTCGTGGGCACTGTTAATGTGAGTCTTTTCATCAGGTGATTCTCCACTGGCGCGCGACCAGCCTGTGCGGCTACGGCGCGCCGCCGGCGCGCCAAGGCCAACTCCTCATCGGCCGCGCGTCAATGTTCCGGCGTCGTCTCCGCCAGTTCGCTCAGCGCGGTCCGGTTGGGGAGGCCGGTCTTGGTGAGGAGGGACGCGACGTGCTTTTCCACGGTGCGCGGCGACAGGTGCAGCCGCGTCGCGATCTCCCGGTTTCCGAGGCGCCGGGCGAGCAACCGCAGGACCTCGTACTCGCGCACGGTGACTCCGGCTCGGGCTAGCAAGCCCGATGGCTACCTTCTCGGCTCGTACCGCATCGCCACTGCCCCCGAGCCGAACTCCAGCCGGCTCACGAGCTTCAAGTCGACATGCTTCGATAGCCCCGCGAACAACGTCGGCCCGTGGCCCGCGAGCCTGGGATGCACCACAAACTCGTTGGAGTCCCTGGATTGAGATCGTCCTGCCATGAACGGGTGCCGGGGCCGCCCGTCGCCGCGATGCCGCGGGCGACCGGGGGCTCGAGCGCGCGGCTGGTCTCATTGCCGTGACCTGGGCTGACGCAGACCTTAATGTACCCCGGTGGCCCGCCCGCCGTCCGGACGGTAAGCACCAGGTCAGCGATCGGTAATAAATTGTTTTGCTTTCTGTATGCATTGTGGTGATTGGCGGTAAAGCGCGCTTAATATGCAAAGAGATTGCGTTACGTTTATTCTCCTCGCGTTTACACGGATACAGGGAGCAAGATTCGCCTTGAGGTTCAGATGGCACCGGCTGCCACGTCCGCGCTCGATCCAGGGTCGCTTCACCCTGACCGTGGGGATGCTGTCCCTGATCGTCCTCACCGTGATCGGTGTCGGTCTCGACCTCGGCATCCGCAACAGGATCGAGGAGCACATCTACGGCGAGACGCAACGGGCCGCCATCGACTGGATCGCGTCGATGCGACCGGGCCTGGTAGCGCCGCCCGAGGCGACGGGTCACGTCGACTACCTCCAGCTCGTCGACTCCCGTGGCGAGCTGGTCGCGGCCAGCGCGTCGGCGGCGCAGCTGCCGCCGATCAGCAAGGACCGGCTCATCGACGAGCGCCCCCGCTACCTCACCGAGTGCCCGCCCCAGGGCGGCTGCCTCCTGGTCGCGGCCATGCGGGTCCTTCCGCAGGCGAACTTGCTGCTGTGGGGCGGCGAGCGCCACTACGTGTACGCCGGGACCAAAGAGCCCGCCATCCTGGCCACGCGCTACCTGGAGGGCGCCATCGCCGCCCTGGTGCTGCTCATCTCCGCCGCCGTCGCCTGGATCACCTGGAGCGTCGTGGGCCGGACGCTGCGTCCGGTGGCGGCGATCCGCGAGAAGGTGTGCGAGGCCACGGTGAACGACCTGAGCACGCGGGTCCCGGAGCCGCCCGGCGACGACGAGATCGCCCGGCTCGCCCGCACCTCCAACGAGTTCCTCGAGCAGCTGGAGCAGGCCGTGACCTACCAGCGCCGCTTCGCCTCCATGGCCTCACACGAGCTCAGGTCACCGGTCGCCGCCCTGCGGGTGCAACTCGAGGAGGCGCTGACCTACCCCGACGAAGTGAATCCGCACGAGACCATCCGGAAAACGCTCAGGACGGCGGAGCGCTTCCAGGCGCTCATCGACGAGGTGCTGGCGTACACGCGGGTCAAGAAGACGCACATGTCACCCCCCGCGCCGCTCGACCTCGCCGCGCTCGTGTGGGAGGAGGTGGAGGCCAGGACCCACGGCACGCCGGTGCGGATCCGCGGCGGCGGCGAGCTGGTCGTGCTCGGCAGGCGGCTGCAGCTGATCGGAGTCCTGGGCAACCTGCTGACGAACGCGCAGCGGCACGCTCACTCGCGCGTCGACGTCACCGTGGAACGCGTGGGCGACCAGGCCGTCGTCACCGTGCTGGACGACGGTGACGGCATCGCTCCCGGCGACCGCGAGCGGGTCTTCGAACCCTTCGTCCGCCTGGCGGACGGACGGCGCAGCGACCCGGGCGGCAGCGGGCTCGGCCTCGCCATCTGCCGGGAGACCGCCAAGACCCACAGAGGAACCCTCACGGTCGAGGACTCTCCGCGAGGCGCGCGGTTCGTGCTCCGCCTGCCGCTCATGGACGCCGACCGCGCCCCGGCCCGTACGCCCGACCGCACCCCGGCCCGGACGCGATTGGCCTCGACTCGTCAGCCGTAGAGGGCGTCGATGTCCTTGGCGAAGTCGCGGACGACCAGGTTGCGCTTGACCTTGAGCGACGGGGTGAGGTGGCCGCTCTCCTCGGTGAAGTCCGTCTCCAGGATGACGAACTTCTTCACCTGCTCGGCCTTGGAGACCTGGGTGTTCGCGTCGTCCACGGCGGCCTGGACGGCGGCGATCACGGCCGGGTCGGAGGTGAGCTCGGCGAGCGAGGCGCCGGACCTGCCGTTGGCGTCCTTCCACTGGTCGAGGGCCTCGGGGTCCAGCGTGACCAGGGCCGCGACGAACGGCCGGTCGTCGCCGACCACCATGGCCTGGCTGACCAGCGGGTGGGCGCGGATGCGGTCCTCCAGGGGCGCGGGCGCGACGTTCTTGCCCGCGGCGGTGACGATGAGCTCCTTCTTCCTGCCGGTGATCCGCAGGTAGCCGTCCTTGTCCAGCTCGCCGACGTCGCCGGTGTGGAACCAGCCGTCGGCGTCGACGGCCTCGGCGGTGGCCTGCTCGTTGTTCCAGTAGCCGTCGAAGATGTGGCGGCCCTTGACCAGCACCTCGCCGTCGTCGGCGACGCCGATGGTCACGCCGGGGAACGGCTTGCCGACGGTGCCGATCTTGTTGGCGCCCGGGATGTTCACGGTCGAGGGGGCGGAGGTCTCGGTGAGGCCCCAGCCCTCGTAGATCTCGATGCCCGCGCCCTTGAAGAAGTTGCCGAGCCGCTCGCCGAGCGCCGAGCCGCCGGAGACGGCCGCGTTGAGCCGGCCACCGGTGGCCGCGCGCAGCTTGCCATACACGAGCCTGTCGAACAGGGCTCGCCTGAGCCGGAGGCCGAGCCCGGCGCCGCCGGAGCTCTCGGCGCGGCTCCACGCGATCGCGGTGTCCACCGCGCGGTGGAAGATCTTGCTCTTGAGGCCGCCCCCGGCGGAGGCCTTCTGCTCGGCGGCGTTGTAGACCTTCTCGAACACGCGGGGCACGCCGAGCAGGAAGGTCGGCTTGAAGGCCTGCAGGTCGGGGGCGACGTTCTTCATGTTGGGGGTGTGCGCGAGGACGGTGCCGGTCTCGATCAGCACGACCTCGATGATGCGGGCGAAGCTGTGGGCCAGCGGCAGGAACAGCAGCGCGGCCCGGCCGTCGACCTCGAACAGCGCCTCCAGCGGGCCCTTCGCGACGTTGTGCGCGGTGAACAGCAGGTTGTCGTGGGTGAGGCGGCAGCCCTTGGGACGGCCCGTCGTGCCCGAGGTGTAGATGATCGTGGCGAGGTCGCGGCCGCCGCGCGCGCGGCGGCGCTCCTTGAGCGTCTCGTCGGGCACGTCCGCGCCGGCGGCGGTCAGCTCGGCGAACGCGCCCCCCTCGATGCGCCAGATGACCGGGTCTCCGGCGACGCCGGAGAGGGCCTGCCTCACGGTCTCCTCGTGCGACCCGGTCTCGACGATCACGCCCTTTGCGCCGCTGTCGGACACGATCCAGCTCACCTGGTCGGCGGAGGAGGTCTCGTAGATCGGGACGCTCACCGCGCCCGCGGCCCAGATGGCGTAGTCGGCGACCGTCCACTCGTAGCGGGTGCGCGACATGAGCGCCACGCGGTCGCCCGGCTCGACGCCCGCGTCGATCAGGCCCCTGGCCACCCCGGCGACCTGGTCGCGGAACTCGGCGGCGGTGACGGGGGCCCAGGCGTCGCCGGCCTTGCGGCTGATCACCACTGCCCCGGGCTCCTGGTCGCCGCGCCTGAACACCGTGTCGGCGCAGTTGGCGGATGCCGGTACGTCCACCAGCACGGGAACGCTGTACTCGCGCACGGTCACTCCTCTGGGTGCACGCAGGAAGGATGTCTCTGCCGGAGGGCTGCCTGGACGCTATCGCTTCGCGTCGCGCGGGGATAGTCCGTCACCCACCGTTCATAACGGTCGATTCACGCTATCAGGGTCGTCCGGCGGGCCGCCCGGCCCGAGCCGGTGACCTCGCGCGTGTCGTCGCTTGACGGCCAAGCGCTAGGTCGGGTATGGCCCGGGTACTACGATGTCCGTCATGCGGGTCCATGTCGTCAGTGACGTCCACGGGCGCGCGGACGCCCTCTCCCGCGCGGGAGAGGGCGCCGACGTGCTCATCTGCCTCGGCGATCTGATCCTCTTCGTCGACTACCACGACCCCTCGCAGGGCATCTTCGGTGAGCTGTTCGGCGAGGAGCGGGCGTCGGAGTTCATCGCGCTGCGCACGGCCGGCCGCTTCGAGGAGGCGCGGAGCATGTCCGCCGCGCTGTGGGCGTCCCTCGGCGGGGAGCCGCGCGACCACATCGAGGGAGCCGTCCGCGAGCAGTACACGCGCATCTTCGCCGCCATGCCCACGCCCGCCTACCTCACCTACGGCAACGTCGACCTGCCCGGTCTGTGGGGCGACTACGTCAGGGACGGCCACCACGTGCTCGACGGCCAGACCGCCGAGATCGGCGGGCTGACCTTCGGGTTCGTGGGTGGCGGCCTGCGCACCCGCTACCGCACCCCGAACGAGGTCGACGACGAGGAGTTCGCCCGCAAGGTCGAGGCGGTCGGCGCCGTCGACGTGCTCTGCTGCCACATCCCGCCCGCCGTCCCCGGCCTGCTGTACGACGTGGTGGCGCGGCGGTTCGAGCGGGGGAGCCGGGCGACGCTGGAGGCGATCAAGGCCACCCAGCCCCGCTACGCCCTTTTCGGCCACGTGCACCAGCCGCTGGCCGCGCGCACCCGCATCGGCCGCACCGAATGCGTCAACGTCGGGCATTTCCGCGGCCGGGGCAGCCCCTTCGCCCTCGACCTCTGAGCCCCGCCCCGCATGAGCGCCGCGCGACTTCGGAGATCGGCCGTGCGGACGTTCGCTCGGGAACGGTGAACGAGTACGGTAAGGCCATGGCTGATCGCACCACGTCCAGCATCACGATCGGCGCCGCCCCGTCGACCATCACGGCGGTCATCGCCGACTTCGCCGCCTACCCCGAGTGGGCAGGTCAGGTGAAGTCCGCGAAGGTCCTGTCCGTGGGCGACGACGGGCGCCCGGCCACCGTGCGGTTCGTCCTCGACGCCGGGGTGATCAGCGACGAGTACACCCTGGCCTACCGCTGGCGCGGCGACGAGGCCGTCGACTGGGACATCGCCGAGCCTGGCAAGATGGTGTCCGCGCTCACCGGCAGCTACCGCCTCGCGGAGGCGGGCGGGCGCACCGAGGTGACGTACGAGCTGGCCGTCGACCTCAAGGTCCCCATGATCGGCATGATCAAGCGCAAGGCCGAGAAGGTCATCGTCGACACCGCGCTCAAGGGTCTCAAGAAGCGCGTCGAGGGCCGATGAGCGCCGGGACCCCGAGAATCCTCCTCTTCACCGGCAAGGGGGGAGTGGGCAAGACCACCGTGGCCGCGGCGACCGCCACGCTCGCCGCCCGCCGAGGGCTGAAGACGCTCGTGGTCTCCACCGACACCGCCCACTCCCTCGCCGACGCGCTCGGCGTGCCCGGCTCGGGCGAGCCCGCCGAGGCGGCCCCGGGCCTGTACCTCCAGCAGGTGGACACCCAGCGTGCCCTGGAGCGCCACTGGGGCGACCTGCGGGAGTACGCCAGGGGCCTGCTGGCCGAGCTCGGCCTCGACGAGATCACCTCCGAGGAGCTCACGGTGCTGCCGGGGGCCGAGGAGATCATCGCCCTGCTGGAGCTGCGCGAGCAGGTGCGCACCGGCCGGTGGGACGTCGTCGTGGTCGACTGCGCCCCGACGGCCGAGACGCTCCGCCTGCTCGCCCTTCCCGAGGCGCTCGACTGGCACGTCAGCCGCCTGCTGCCCGCCGGCCGCAGGCTGATGCGGGCGCTGGCCCCGGTGATCCGGCACGTCGCCCGCCTCAGCGTCCCCGAGGACAGCGTGGTGAGCGCGGGCGAGCGGCTGCACGCCGGGCTCATGGGGGTGCGCGAGCTGCTGACCGGCGACGACGCCTCCGTGCGGCTCGTGCTCACGCCCGAGGCCGTCGTGGTCGCCGAGGCCCGCCGCACCTTCACCTCCCTGAGCCTGTACGGCTACCGCGTCGACGCCGTCGTCGCCAACCGGGTGTTCCCGGGCGACGGCTCCGACGCGTGGCGGCGCGGCTGGGTGGAGGCCCAGTCCAGGCACCTGGCGGCGGTAGAGGAGTCCTTCGCGCCGCTGCCCGTCCACCGGGTGCCCTACCTCCCCGCCGAGCCGGTCGGGCCCGAGGCGCTGGCCGCGCTGGCGGAGGAGCTGTACGGCAAGGCCGACCCGTTCGCGCCGCCGTCCGGCGAGCCCCCGCTGACCATCCGGTCCGAGGGCGACGTCCACGAGCTGACCCTCGCCCTGCCGCTGGCGGACAAGAGCGAGGTCGACCTGGCGAGGAAGGGCGACGAGCTGATCGTCACCGCGGGCTCCTACCGCCGGGTCCTCGCGCTGCCCGCCGCGCTCGCCCGCAGATCGGTCATGGACGCGGCGCTCCGGGACGGCCACCTCCGGGTACGGTTCGAGGCAGGAGGGGCCTGATGACCGAAATGAACGAGAACCACGGCGACCTGCCCGAGGACGGGCGGCAGGAACGGCGCGAGCACACCGGCGGCGCCGGTGAGCGGCAGGACGTCCAGCGGGGCGTCAGCCGTGACGAGTGGCTGAGGGAGCGCGACCGGCGCGCGGCGGCCGACGAGGAGCGGGCGGGGCGGCGCGAGGATCCCCGTGGCGGTGCCAGGGACGACCGGCCCGACCCCCTGAGCTCGATCACCGGCGAGGCGCGGAAGCTTTTCGACTCGCTGCAGCAGAGGGCGGGCCGCGAGCTCGGCAAGGGCATCGTCAAGGGCGGCGTGAGCGGCCTCGGCCAGGGGCTGGGTCAGGCCTTCGGCGGCGCGAAACGCGGAGCCGGAGACGTGTGGAGCGAGGCGGTGGCCGGGCATGACGATGATGAGTACATCTGCCGGGCCTGCCCCGTCTGCAGGCTCAAGGCCGCCAGGCGCGACGCCGGCGGCGACGTCGCCGACCACCTGATCACGGCGGGCGGCGAGCTTTTCGCCGCGTTCCGCCAGGCGGTCGACGCCATGTCGCGACCCGCCACGCCGAGGCGCCCCGGCGACACGGACACCCGAGTAGAGCACATCGACCTGGGCTGAGGGCCTGGCGGGATTCTCGGGGGGAAGGGATGAGAAATGGCGCTGACGATCGGCGTTGACATCGGCGGTACGAAGATCGCCGCCGGGGTCGTGGACGAGGACGGCCACATCGTGGAGAACCTCCTGCGGCCCACGCCCGCGGACAGCCCCGACAAGGTGGCGGACACGATCGCCGAAGCGGTGCTCGATCTCGCGAGCCGCCACGACGTCGAGGCCGTCGGGCTGGGCGCCGCCGGGTTCGTCGATGAGACGCGGTCGGTCGTCAGGTTCGCCCCGAACCTCGCCTGGCGTGAGGAACCCCTGCAGAAGAAGGTCGCCGAGCGGGTCAACCTGCCCGTCGTGGTGGAGAACGACGCCAACGCGATGGCCTGGGGCGAATACCGCTTCGGCGCCGGGCGCGGCGAGAGCCACGTCGTGTGCGTCACCGTCGGCACCGGCATCGGCGGCGGCCTGGTCTTCGGCGGCTCGCTGTACCGCGGCCGGTGGGGCATGGGCGCCGAGATGGGCCACATGCAGGTGGTCCCCGGAGGCCGCCTGTGCGGGTGCGGCAACCTCGGATGCTGGGAGCAGTACGCCAGCGGCAACGCCCTGGTCCACGAGGCCAGGGTGGTCGCCGCCGCCGAGCCCGACCGCGCCGGCCGCATGCTGGAGCTCGCCGGAGGCTCGGTGTCCGACATCGAGGGCGAGCACGTCACGCAGGCCGCCCGCGAGGGCGACGCCGCGGCCCTGACCGCGTTCGCGACCATGGCCGAGTGGCTCGGCCAGGGCATGGCCGACCTCGCCGCCGTGCTCGACCCGGGGTGCTTCATCCTGGGCGGCGGCGTCTCCCGCGCCGCCGACCTGTGGATCGACCAGGCCCGCGCGGCGTTCCTCCGCGCGCTGACCGCTCGCGAGCACCGGCCGCACGCCGACATCCGCCCGGCCGAGCTCGGACCGGCCGCCGGTCTGGTGGGCGCGGCCGACCTCGCCAGGCATCCCTGACCGGCCACCTGGCACGAGGAACAGGCACCGGGGCCCCATGGTGATCCGCGTCGGCACCTACAACGTGCGGTCGATGTACGACGACAACGCCGCGCTGGCGCGGGTCATCAGGGCCATGGCGCCGGACGTGCTGTGCGTCCAGGAGGCCCCGCGCCTGCTCCGGTGGCGGAGCAGGCGCGCGGAGCTGGCCAGGGCCGCCGGCCTGCGGGTCGTCGCCGGGCGGCGCTGGGGCGGCGTGGCGGTGCTGGCCGCGCCGGGCACCCGGGTGGTCCACGCCGAGGGCCACCTGCTGCGGCCGTTCATGGGGCTGGAGCGGCGCGCGGTCGCCATCGCGGTGGTGGAGTGCGGGGACAGCAGGATCACCGTCGCCTCCGTCCACCTGGACCTCGTCGCCGCCGCCCGGCTGTGCCACGCCATCGAGATCATGGGCCTGGTCGAGAGCGTAGCCGAGCGCTTCGGGGCCCCGATCGTGCTGGCGGGCGACGTCAACGAGCAGCCGGGCGGGGCCGCCTTCCGGTACTTCACCCGGCGCCTCGCCGACTGCTACCCGCTGGCGCCCCGGGGCGACGGCCTCACCTTCACGGCGAGGACGCCTGGGAGGCGGCTGGACGTGGTCTTCGCCGCCCCCGCGCTGTCGGTGCGGTCCTGCGGCGGCGTCGACGCCGCCGCGGCCGACCTCCAGGCCGCCACCGACCACCTGCCCGTCGTCGCCGAGCTCCTGGCGAGCTGAGCCTTCCTCGGTCCGGCCCAGGGCGACGGCCGCGCAGGGTTCAGGTGACCGTTTGGTCAACATTCGGGTACCTGCCACGCGCGTGATGGCAGGACACGTACGATTTGGACATGTCCCGCCGCTTGTCGCGGCGTGCGTTGCCGATGTGCGTGATGCTGACCGCCGTGCTGACCAGTGCCCTCATCCACGCCACCTCCGCAGCGCACGCCCATGCCGACCCGCCACGTCCCCGTGCCGCCGAGCGCGGCCCGGCGGGCCTGCTCCAGGAGTCGGCGACGGCGCGGCTGCAGACCGACGGGTCCCTGTCCGACGTGGTGGGCCTGTCCAAGACGAACATCTGGGCCGTCGGACAGGAGGACGTCTGGGAGGCCTGGCAGAACCGCAGCGTGATCACCCACTGGGACGGCGGTACCTGGACCGAGATGGGCATACGCAACGACGCCTCCAGCGCCGGGCACCTGCGGTCGGTCGCGGCGGCCTCCCCCGGGGAGATCTGGGCGGTCGGCGACGGCCACGACGGCCTGCCGTACGTCGTGCGCGGCGACGGCTCGGCGTTCGACCGGGTCAGCGTGCCGCAGCTCGGCTCGGGTGACTCGCTCGGCGGCGTCGCGGCCGTTCCCGGCCGCATGGTCGCCGTGGGCAGCCGCACGAAGAAGACGCGCAACGGCGCCCGCGGAGCCCGTGAGGAGCGCTTCGCGCTCGTCGCGACGTCCACGGCCAAGGGCTGGACGGTCGTCGACGGCAAGGTCAAGGGCACTTTGTACGGCGTCGCGCTGACGCGCAAGGGCGACGGGCTCGCGGTCGGGGACGGCGAGGCGGGCCCCCTGATCATGCGGCTGTCCGGGAACACCTGGAAGCCGATGGCGGCACCGTCCGTCCAGGGAGGGTTCCTGCGCGACGTCTACATCGACGGGCCGAAGAAGGCCGTCGCCGTGGGCGGCGTCTACCACGACGGAGGGAAGATCGCGCCGCTGATCCTGACCTGGAACGGCAAGAGCTGGAGCCGGGCCTCGGTGCCCGGCCGCTACGCGGAGCTGTACGGCGTCACCGGGGACGGCAAGGGCCACTTCTGGGTGTCGGGGTTCGACCCCGACCACGCGAGCGCGGCGTACCTGCTTCGCGGTGGCGCGTCCGGGTGGCGGGTCGTCCGGGGGCAGACCTCGGCCAAGCCGCGCACCATGCGCCTGCAGGCTGTCACCCACGTCGGCGACCTGACGGTGGCCGTCGGCCACGTGGTGGACGCCTCCGACCACTACACCGACGTGGTCGAGCGCTTCCAGCCGGACACCTCCAAGAGCACCGCGACGAAGGTCAAGACCGAAGGCGCTCCGTCGGAGCGTTGAGGCCGGCCCGCCCTCGCCGCGGCGGCTCCCATGCCGGTGCGGGCGCGGTTGTAGCGAAATAGGAGTGAAGTTGAAGCACGCGGGGTGAGCGTGTCCTCAGCCGGGACGAACCGTCCCCGGCCACGAGGAGCACGTACAGAGAGGCACCCCCCCTTATGGACCCCCGCAAGAACCAGCCGTCCCACCTCGTCGACGAGCCTGGAGCCCTGGCCGCCTCAGGCCGATCCCCGGCCACGCGAGCACGCAGGACGCTCGTGCGCGTGGTGACCGCGATCGCCGCCCTCGGCGCCATGATCGTCGGCGGCGCCGTGCCGGCGAGCGCGGCTCCGGCGGGCTACTCCGTGGCCGGCACCGACGTCTCCAACCACGACGGCACGATCAACTGGGGTGACGTCGCGGCCAAGGGCGTGAAGTTCGGCTGGGCGAAAGCCACCGAGGGCCTCGACTTCGTCGACCCGCAGTTCAACGCGAACTACCACGGCGCCAAGAACAACGGCGTGTACATCGGGGCGTACGCGTTCGGCCGTCCCGACAAGGGCGTGGGCACGGGAAAGGCTCAGGCCGACTACCTGGTGGACCACGCTCAGTACGTCAACGACGGCAAGACCCTTCCCCTGCAACTCGACATCGAGTGGCCCTGGTGGACCACGGCCGCTCCGATATATCCGTGCTACGGGCTGTCCAGCAGCCAGATGGTGACCTGGATCCGCGACTTCGTGAACGAGGTGAAGTCACGCACCGGCAGGGAGGCGGCGATATACACCAACCCCAACTGGTGGAACCAGTGCACGGGCGGCAACGGGTCGTTCTCGGCCAACGCCCTCGAGACCTCCAACTACAGCGGCTCTCCGGGCGCGTTGCCCGCGGGGTGGTCGCGGTTCACCGCCTGGCAGTACGCCGGGTCCTCCAGCAGCCTCCCCGGCTCGCCCACGGTATTCAACGGCACGCTGAGCGACCTCGCGGCCTTCGCGGGCGGCGGCGATCTGGGGGTGCTGGAGTATTACCTGTCGGACAGTCAGGGTTCCAGTGTCGCGACGCGTCCGGTGATCTATTACGGCAGCAGCCCGCAGATCCCGATCGTGGGTGACTGGAACGGGGACGGGGTGGACACGGTCAGTACTTATGACCCGACGACCAGCACTTTCTATATCAGTGACAACCCGGTCACCGGGAACGCCGAGCGTGTGATCCGCTACGGGGATCCTGGGGCGCAGCCGCTGGTGGGCGACTGGGACGGTGATGGCAAGGACAACATCGGGGTGAAGATGGGTTTCACCTACTACGAGCGGACCGGTCCGGTGAGCGGCGCGGTCGAGAACACCGTGACGGTGGCCTTTGGTGACGCTCCCTGGCTTCCGGTGGTGGGTGACTGGAACGGTGACGGCAAGGACACCATCAGCGCCTACAACCCCGCCAACGGGAATTTCCTGCTCAGCGACAACCCGGCCAACGGTGTGGCGCAGTACGTGATCGCCTACGGCAACCCCAACGCCATTCCGCTGGTGGGCGACTGGGACGGTGATGGCAAGGACAACATCGGGGTGAAGATGGGTGCGACCTATTACATGCGCACCGGTGCGGTGACCGGCGCCATCGAGAACACCAGGTCGATCGGTTATGGCAACACCACCGGGGACCTGCCCGTCATCGGCGACTGGAACGGCGACGGCATCGACACCCAGGGCCTCGCCCGCTAGACCCACTTCAGCGGCGCGCATCCCAGAAGGGGGCGGACTCCATGTCCGCCCCCTTCTCGCGTTTCCGTCCGCGGGCGATCGGCTGAGCCCCCTTTCTCGCCCGCCTGCGCGTTTCGCCGGCCCGATAACGCAGGGCCCAATCGTCGTTCTGAAGCGGTCGTTTCTGGAGCGAACTTAAAGCGAAGTTGTAGAGCGCCGCCCGACTCTATGAATGTGCTCGAAAACGCAGAAACGACCGTAAATAGTTTGGAAGGGATCCAATGAGCATCTCAGCTCGGCTCCGCAGCCGCCTCACCCGTCTCGTCGCCACCTCTGCGATGGTCGGCGCCGCGTTCGCCGGCGTCGCCGTGGTCCAGGCCCCGCAGGCGAGCGCGGCGTCCAGTGTCGACGGCACCATCACCGCGTCCGAAGTGATCGCCCGCGCGTGGGACTGGGTCAACCGGCGGCCCTACATCAAGTACGACGCCAGCGGCAACACGAGCGCTCCCGATGTCTCGGGCCGCAACTACCGCCCCGACTGCTCGGGTGCCGTCTCCATGGCGTGGCACCTCGGCACCAGCCTGACCACCGCGACCCTGCCGGGCCGCGCGCCCAACGTGATCTCCTCCTCCCCCTCCAGCTCGACCGACCTGCGCCCGGGTGACCTGCTCAACGTCAACAACGGCAACGGCCACCACGCCGTCCTGTTCGACCACTGGGAACCGGACCACGTCCACTTCTCCGTCTTCACGTTCGGCGGCGGCGCCGACGGGAACTCGCCGCCCACGCACGAGACCGGCAGGACCTTCAGCGGGACCGTCGGCGGTCACCCCGGTAACGTCTACACCGCCTACCGCTACGACAAGGTCGTCCAGGACGGCGGCGATCTGGGGGTGCTGGAGTATTACCTGTCGGACAGTCAGGGTTCCAGTGTCGCGACGCGTCCGGTGATCTATTACGGAAACAGCCCGCAGATCCCGATCGTGGGTGACTGGAACGGGGACGGGGTGGACACGGTCAGTACTTATGACCCGACGACCAGCACTTTCTATATCAGTGACAACCCGGTCACCGGGAACGCCGAGCGTGTGATCCGCTACGGGGATCCTGGGGCGCAGCCGCTGGTGGGCGACTGGGACGGTGATGGCAAGGACAACATCGGGGTGAAGATGGGTTTCACCTACTACATGCGGACCGGTCCGGTGAGCGGCGCGGTCGAGAACACCGTGACGGTGGCCTTTGGTGACGCTCCCTGGCTTCCGGTGGTGGGTGACTGGAACGGTGACGGCAAGGACACCATCAGCGCCTACAACCCCGCCAACGGGAATTTCCTGCTCAGCGACAACCCGGCCAACGGTGTGGCGCAGTACGTGATCGCCTACGGCAACCCCAACGCCATTCCGCTGGTGGGCGACTGGGACGGTGATGGCAAGGACAACATCGGGGTGAAGATGGGTGCGACCTATTACATGCGCACCGGTGCGGTGACCGGCGCCATCGAGAACACCAGGTCGATCGGTTATGGCAACACCACCGGGGACCTGCCCGTCATCGGCGACTGGAACGGCGACGGCATCGACACCCAGGGCCTCGCCCGCTAGTCACCGAAGATCCGGCCGGCAGGGCGGTGACCGTCAGACGCCCTCCGGAGAACGAACCGAGCGTGACCCTTGAGGGGGGCGGACGAATGTCCGCCCCCCTCAAGGCATGTGGTGAAAGGTCACGACGCTCATCGGCCGGCCCGCCGCGATATGGCGGGCCGGCCCCGGGCACGAAGAAATCCCGGGAAGGAATCCCTGTGTTTCAGGGGTCTTCCCGGGATCGTTTCTCTTCGTTACCGGTTCAGGTTCTCACCGGCCGGCGGGTGGCCAGTTCACATGGGAATAGCGGGCGGCCCCAGAGCCGGTGGCGAGCGCCCAATATCTGTCACCGTAGGACCAGTGCCACCATTCGGTCGGGTAATTGGTCAGCCCGGCCTCCTCGAGGACCTTGGAGAGGGTCTCCCGGTTGGCCCTGGCCTCCACCGAGATGTTGGCCGCCGCCGTGTAGCAGGCGTCGTCGCTCTCCTCGGGGCTGGCGTTGACCTCGGTGCCCATCGGCAGTTCCTCCCCCGCCTCCGTGCACAGCGTGAGGTCCACGGCCGCGCCGCAGACGTGCGGAGCGATGTGGGGAGGGGACAGCGAGCGGCTGGCCTGCACGTAGAGATGATCTTCCGGCCATTCCGGGTTGGCCTCGCGAAGCCTGCCCGCGTACCCGGTGAAGTACCGCTCCTGCAGCGAGTACGGCCGGTACCCTTCCACCACGAGGAAGCGCAGCCCGTCCGGCAGCAGCTTCTGCGCCCGGAGGAGCCGCTGGGCCAGCCCCTCGCGGAGGTGGGCGAACGCGCCCTCCGGGTCGGCGAGGCGCCCGTCGAGGAGGATCTCGGTGTTCGCCCGCAGGTCCACCAGGGGCTCGCCCGACTCCTCGACCGGCACGGCGGCCACCCGGGGATCGGACATGAGAATGATCTGTGACACGCTCTCTCCTGAGCACTGTGCCAGGCGGAGCGACCGCCTGCGGCATCTGGCCCCCCGCGACGGCCGCGTGCTCGGCGGGCCTGTCGAGGCGGGCGGGCCTCACGCTGTCGGCCCTCGCCGCCAGGTTCGGCCGCCCCTCTAGAAGTTCTCTCCAAAAACGCGCTAAAGAGCGGAGAGAAGTTCCGTGTACTCCCGGGTGCCGAAGGCGGCGAAGACCCCGAGGGCCTCCTCGCGAAGCGCCCGCGCCCCCGCCGCGTCGCCGCGCGCCTCCCGTACGCTCGCCAGGTCACGCAGCGAGCGGGCACGGAAGAGCGGCAGCCCGAGGTCGTCCCACACGGCGATCGAACGGGTGAGCCGCTCCTCGGCCTCGGCGAGGTCCCCCCGCGCCAGGTGCAGCTCGCCGATCGTGCGCAGGATCAGCGCCTCCCCGAACCGGTCGGCCTGGCCGGTGCAGACGGCTAGAGCGTCCAGTAGGCCGGGCAGGACGGCGTCGTGCTCGCCCAGCCGGATGCGCGTCTTGGCCAGCGACTGGACCGCGTAAGCCTCCATCAGCACGTCGTCGGTCTCGCGCATCAGCTCGACCGCCCGCGCGCTCAGCGTCTCGGCCAGGCGCAGGTCGCCCGACGCGCGATGCACCAGCGCGGTGGAGCGAAGGGTGAGGGCCTCCCCGCGCTTGCTACCGAGCCGCCTGAACGCGGCGAGCGCGTCGTCGAGCAGCGCCGACGCGGCGGCGTAGTCGCCGCGTTCGAGGAACACCGACCCGGCCAGCCTCTTGGCGTAGCCGGTGCCCGAGTCGTCGCCGAGCTCCTCGAAGGCGGCCCCCGCCAGCTCCAGGTGGGGCAGCGCCTGCTCCATGTCGCCCTCCTCGCGGCAGGCGGTGCCGATGCCCGCGAGGGCGACCGCCTCCCCGTGGGCGTCCCCGCCCTTCCTGAACAGGGGGAGCGACTCGTGGAAGAACCCCCGAGCCTCGGGGTAGCGGTCCTGCCTGTTGCGGAGCTGGCCGAGCCCCACCAGCAGGGTCGCCTCGCCCAGCACGTCACCGGCCCTGCGCACGGCCGCCAGCGCCGCCTCGTGCGTGCGCCGCCACTCGTCGAACCTCGCGTCCACCGAGAACGAGGACGAGCACAGCGCCGCGCTCACCTCGCAGGCCACCTCGTGCAGGTCCATCGCGGCGGCCCGCTCGACGGCGACGACCAGGGCCGGGGCCTCGGCGTTGAACCACGCCGACATGCCGGCGGTGACGCGCTCGGAGGCCTCCGCGCCCAGGGGCAGGGCCTTGGTGTACCGCCTGCGCACGGGCAGGGCTCCCGAAGGGCTCCTGGAGGCCGTGCGCGTGATCAGCCACAGCCAGCCGCCCAGGGCGCGTGTCATGGCGGCGGCGCGCTCCTCCTCGGGGTCCTCGGCCTCCGCCCGCTCGGCCGCGTACACGCGCAACAGGTCGTGCAGCCGGTACCTCTCCTGCTGGGCGGTGTCGACGGTGACGAAGTCCACGAGCTGGGCGTCCATCAGCCGCTCCGTCACCTCCTCGCCCACCTGCTCGGGCACGCCGAGCAGCGCCGCGACCACCCATGAGGCGAAGTCCGGCACGCCGAGCAGTCCGAGCGCCCGGAACGCCTTCTTGGCCTGGGCGTCTAGCCCCCGGTAGCTCAGCGCGACGCTGGCCCGTACCTCCAGGTCGCCCGCGGTGAGCTCGTCCAGCCTGCGGCGCTCGTCGGCCAGCCGGGTGGCCAGGGTCTGGAGGGACCAGTGCGGCCGGGCGGCCAGCCGCGCGCCCGCCGTGCGAAGCGCCAGGGGCAGGTGGCCGCAGAGCAGGGCGATGCGCTGCGCGGCCTCGCGCTCGGCGTCGACCCGCGCGTGGCCGACGATGCGGGACAGCAGCTCCACGGCCGCGTCCGCCCGCAGGACGTCGAGGTCGGTGAGGCTCGTGCCCGCCAGCCCGACCAGCCGCTTGCGGGCGGTGACGATCACCGCGCAGGTGGGGCTGCCCGGCAGCAGGGGGCGGACCTGCCGCTCGGTGCCCGCGTCATCGAGGACGACCAGCACGCGCCGGCCCGCGAGCATGCTGCGGTAGGCGTCGCCGCACTCCTCCAGGGTGCCGGGTATCCCGGAGGGCGGGACGCCGAGGGCGCGCAGGAACCGCCCGAGCACCTCAAGGGGAGGGGCGGGGGAGTCGCTGACGCCGCGCAGGTCGGCGTACAGCTGCCCGTCCGGGTACGCGTCGGTCACCTCGTGGGCGACCTTGACCGCGAGCGCCGACTTGCCGACACCGCCCTTGCCGGAGATCACCGCCACCGTGACCGTGTCGCTCGGGGCGTTCAGGCACGCGGTCAGCTCGGCGATCTGCGTGGCCCGCCCGGTGAAGTCGGCGACGCCGCGCGGCAGGTGCCCGGGCACGACCTCCTGGCGCGGCTCCTTCTGGACGGCAGGCCGCGCGGGGGAGCCGCCCGTGCCGGCGGGGCTCGTGGCGGGAGCCTCGGCCGGCGGCGACGGGGTGACCGGGTCGACCGGGGCGGCGCCTCGCTTTACGCCGGGCCGGGCCGGCGAGGGGTCCCCCCGCAGCATGGCCTCGAACAGGTGCCGCAGCTCGGCGCCGGGGTCCACGCCCAGCTCGTCCGCCAGGGCGCGGCGGCCCTCGTGGTAGACGGCCAGCGCGTCCGCCTGGCGGCCCAGCCGGTACAGCGCCGTCATCAGCCGGCCGCGCAGCCGCTCGCGGGTGGGGTACGCCCAGACCAGCTCGGTCAGCTCGCCGACCAGCTCGGCCTCCCTGTGCATGGCGAGCTCCGCGCCGATCCGCTCCTCAAGGACCGAAAGGCGGGTCTGCTCCAGCCGCCCGGCCTCCCCGCGCAGCGCGTCCCCGATGCCGCCGAGGGCCGACCCCCGCCACAGGGCCAGCGCGGCGCGCAGCTCGTCGGCGGCGGCGTCGTGACGGTCCTCGGCGGCGTGGCGGCGGCCCTCCGCCACCCTGTCCTCGAAGGTCCGCAGGTCGAGCTGCCCGTGCTCGGGCCTGATCAGGTAACCCGGCGGCCTGGTCTCCAGCAGGTGGTCCTGCCCGGCGTGCACCAGCGCGCGGCGCAGCCCGTACACGTAGGTCTGGATCAGCGCGTTGGCGCTGCTCGGCGGCCGGTCTCCCCACAGGGCGTCGACGAGGCGCTCACCGGAGACGACCCTGCCCGCGCTGAGGAGCAGTGCCGCCATGAGGGCACGCGGCTTCGGGCCGCCCAGCGAGAGCCGCTCCCCGCGATGCCAGGCTTCCACCGGACCGAGCAGAAGAAATTCCAACCGTCCTCCGTGGGCTCCCCAAGCCACCTAGAGGCAAGTGATAGCACTGACGCCCGCGAAACGGAACCCGTTTGGCGCGAGATCATCCGACAATCCGACACGGAGGTCTCGCCGGTTGTGGCCGGCACCCCCGCGAGCGGTCAGATGATCGCGCCGTCGTCCCAGCCCGAGTCGGGGGGCGGGCCGTCGCCCATCCGCACGATCAGCGCCACGAAGCCGCCGATGAAGGCGGCGATGGCGGCGAACACGATCCACCCGTCCATCGGCCAGGACAGGAGCGCGGCGAGCAGCAGGTACGCGGGGCCGCCGAACAGCGCGAACCAGGCGATCTTGGTGCCGGCGTCCATCTTGGGGAGCGGCGGCGGGGGAGGCGGGACGTAGTGGTCGCCGTCGTCGCCGGGGGCCGGCGCGGCGGGTTCCTCCTCGCGGGGGTCCGCGCTCGTCTCTGTGGGGATCTCCGCCTTCACCTGCTGGGGGGCGTCTTCGACCGGGACGTTCTCGCGGTCCGGCCATGGCTGGCCGGCCGAGGTCGCCTCGGCGGTGTCGTTGAAGGAGGCGACGATCTGACGCCAGACCTCGTCCTCATCACTCTGTGGCGTCACCGGTCACTTCGATTCGTTCCTCTGCTCATGATGAGGTCGGATCAGTCTTCTCCGCTGTGGGATCGGTCTCTCTGCAAGGGTACCGACGCGTGGGCCCTGATGAAGTCGAGGCTGCCCTCGAAAATCTGCGGAGCATCGTTGTCGAGCGTCGCCACGTGGTAGCTGTTCGCGCACTCGCGCACCGTGAGGTTGTCGCCGAGCGCCTGGCGCAGCAGCTCGACGCTCGCCGGTTTCACGACGTGGTCCTCGGGGCTGTGGTAGACCAGCACCGGCTGGGTGACGCGGCCGAGCTCCGACCGCACCAGCGACCAGAGCTTCGGGAGCGTGGCCGCCGCCCGCACCGGGGTGCGCGTGTAGCCGAGCTCGGTGACCCCCTCGCGCTTGATGTCGTTCGCGACGCCGGCGACCGACGGGAGCACGAACTTCAGCACGGGGGCGAGCTTCAGCAGCGGGGCGTCGTTCACGATGGACGGGTTCACGACCACCAGGCCCCGCACCGACGCGCCGTGCACCTCCGCCAGCCGCAGCGCCATGCACCCCCCGAGGGACAGGCCCATGACGAAGACCTCCGCGCACCTGCTCCGCAGGCTCTCGAAGGCCCGCTCCAGCTCGGCGAACCAGTCCTCCCAGCGGGTGCGGTTCATCTCCTGCCAGGTGGTGCCATGGCCGGGCAGGCGGGGCAGCGAAACCGTCAGGCCCGCCGCCGCGAGATACCGCCCCCAGGGACGCAGCGACTGCGGCGTCCCGGTGAAACCGTGGCAGAGCAGGACCCCGACCTGGCCACCTTCGTGCTGATATGGCTCGGAGCCGGGCATGAGCGGCATGTTGGGTTCCTCTCCTGGTGGGGCTCGCCCGATCGTCGCACGTTCGAGGGCGTCTCGCGAGATCCGCAGGCCCGGTGTCGCGGTCGGCGGACGGTGTCGATGGCGAGCGTTGCCGGCCGGTGTTGGTGGATGGTGTCGGTAGATGCTGAGGTGTAGGTGAGATGCGCCCGGCATGCGAAGATGACGCCACGCCGGTTACAGCGGTGTGAACCCCGAGAGAAGCCAGAGAAGAGGTGCCCCGAGTGTTCTACTGGGTGGTGAAGGCCATTCTCTCGCCGTTCCTCCATCTGGTGTTCCGCCCCTGGGCGGAGGGCACCGAGCACGTCCCGAAGAAGGGCCCGGCCATCCTCGCGGGCAACCACCTGTCGTTCGCCGACCACTTCTTCGGCGCGCTGCCGCTGCCGCGCAAGGTCATCTCGCTCGGCAAGGCCGAGTACTTCACCGGGCGCGGCGTCAAGGGCCTGCTCAGCCGGGCGTTCTTCACCGGCGTCGGCACCGTGCCCATCGACCGCTCCGGCGGCAAGGCCAGCGAGGCGGCGCTGCGCACCGGCCTGCGCATCCTGCGTGAGGGCGATGTGCTCGCCATCTATCCCGAGGGCACCCGCTCGCCCGACGGGCGCCTCTACAAGGGCAAGACCGGCGTGGCGCGCCTGGCGCTGGAGTCCCGGGTGCCGGTCATCCCCTGGGCGATGATGAACACCTTCGAGATGATGCCTCCGGGCCGCAGGCTCCCCAAGCTCGGCATCCGCCCCGGCGTGAAGTACGGCAAGCCGCTCGACTTCTCCCGCTACTACGGCATGGAGGAGGACCGCCTGGTGCTCCGCGCCGTCACCGACGAGATCATGTACGCGCTCATGGAGCTGTCCGGCCAGGAGTACGTCGACAAGTACGCCGCCAGCGCCAAGGTCGAGATGGCCCGCGCGGCGAGGAAGTCCTCCTCCTCCTAGGGCCGGCAACGGTGAGGGAGCCCGCCTCCTCCCAGGACCGGCCCGCGAGCGATGATGGAGGGGTGAGCGAGCGGTTCCGCGTCTCCGGCACGCGATCGAGCCTCGGCGTCGAGGCGAGCAGCAGCCTGCACCCGATCCACGGGGAGGCCGGCGGCCTGACCGGCTACGTCGAGGGGGACGTCACCGGGGGCCGCTTCGATCTCGCCACCCCGCCGCGCCTGCGCGTCGAGCTTCCCGTCGAGCGGCTGGAGTCGGGCAATCCCCTCTACGACGGCGAGCTGCGACGGCGCGTGGACGTCCGCGCGTACCCGGAGATCGTCGGTGAGGCGACCGGCGTGGAGGAGCAGGGCACGCCGGGGCGCTACCGGGTGCGGGGCGACCTGACCTTCCACGGGGTGACCCGCCAGGTCGAGGGCGAGATCGAGCTGTCCGCGCCGGACGATCGCACGCTGGTGATCGAGGGCGAGCAGACCTTCGACATCCGCGACTTCGGCCTGCGCCCGCCGAAGATGCTGATGCTCAGGGTGCACCCCGAGGTGCGGGTCCGCATACGGGTCGTCGCCGAGAAGGAGTGACCGGGTGGTGGTCAGCCCGCCTGGGCCGCCTGCCTGGCAGCCGCCACCGCCACCTGCCCGAGGCTGATGCCCCCGTCGTTGGGCGGCACCCGGGAGTGCAGCAGCACCGTGAACCCCCCCTTTTCCAGCAGGCCGGTCGCCCGCTCCAGGAGGAAGAGGTTCTGGAACACCCCTCCCGACAGCGCCACCGTGGACAGGCCGGTGCGCTCCCGCACCCGCAGGCAGCCTTCCGCGATGAGCCGGGCGACCCCGTTGTGGAAGCGCGCGGAGACCACCGCCGCACCGGCCCCCGCGTCCGCGAGGACCGCCTCGACGAGGTCGAGGCCCGCCACCGTGAACGGGCGCGTGCCGCCGTCGCCGAGGATGCGGCAGGGGTACGCCCCCCGCTCGCCCGGCTCGGCGACCTGCTCCAGCTCGATGGCCGCCTGCCCCTCGTAGGTGACCGTGTCGCGGCCGGTCACCAGGGCGGCGACGGCGTCGAACAGGCGGCCCGCGCTGGAGGTCGGCGGCGCGTTCACGCCCCGCTCGGCCATGGCGGCGACGGCGTCCCACTGGCCGGCGTTTCGCCGCCGTACGCCCAGGGTCTCGGGCGCCTTCGCCCCGAGGTAGGCGGCGGCCATGCGCCAGGGCCGGCGGACCGCCGCCGCGCCGCCGGGCATCGGCACCGCCTCCAGATGCCCGGCGCGCTCGAACCCCGTGAGGTCGGCGACCAGGAACTCGCCGCCCCACAGCGTGCCGTCCGTGCCGTATCCGAGCCCGTCGAAGGCCACGCCGATCACCGGCCCCGTCTGGCCGTTGTCGGCCATGCACGACGCGATGTGCGCGTGGTGGTGCTGCACGCCCACCGGCTCGACGCCCTCGCGCTCCAGCGCGTACTTGGTCGAGAGGTACTCCGGGTGCAGGTCGTGGGCGACCAGTTCGGGCCTGATGCCGAACAGCCGCTCGAAGTGACCGGCGCCGTCCACGAACGACCTCAGGGTCTCGTAGTTCTCCAGGTCCCCGATGTGGTGCGACACGAACGCGCGACGGCCCTCGGCCAGGCAGAAGGTGTGCTTCAGCTCGGCTCCGCAGCCGAGCACCGGCCGGCGGACCTCTGCCGCGAGGGGCAGCGGCGCGGGGGCGTAGCCCCGCGAGCGGCGCACGGGCAGCTCCCTGCCCCGGAACACCCGGACCACCGAGTCGTCGGTGCGCGTGTGGATCGGCCGGTCGTGCGTCAGGAAGGCGTCCGCGATGCCGGAAAGGCGCCGCAGCGCCGTCTCGTCCAGGTAGGCGATCGGCTCGTCGGAGACGTTCCCGCTGGTCAGCACGATCGGTCCAGGGAAGTGGCGAAGCAGCAGGTGGTGCAGGGGGGAGTAGGGCAGCATCACGCCGAGCGACCGCGCCCCCGGCGCGACCGCCTCCGCGATCCCGCGCGTCGGGACGCCGTCCCGCGCGTCCGTCGCGGCGGCGTGGCTCGTGCGGCGGCGCAGGAGCACGATGGGCCGGCGGCGGCCGGTGAGCAGTCGTTCCTCGTCCGGGTCGACGTCGCAGATCAGGCGGGCCGCCGCCAGGTCGGGCACCATCAGCGCGAACGGCCGGTCCTCCCGGTGCTTCCTGGCCCGCAGCGCCGTGACCGCCTCCTGCCGGTCGGCCCGCACGGCCAGGTGGTACCCGCCGATCCCCTTGACCGCGAGAAGCCTTCCCTGCCTGAGCAGGCCGGCCGCCGCCGCCACGGGGTCGCCCGGGATCTCGCGCAGCGAGCCGTCCACCAGCCGCAGGCGCGGGCCGCACCTCGCGCAGCACAGCGGCTGGGCGTGGAACCGCCTGCTGGCGGGGTCGTGGTACTCGGCCGAGCACTCCTCGCACATCGCGAACGCCGCCATCGTCGTGCCCGCCCGGTCGTACGGAGAGGCGCGGACGATCGTGAAGCGCGGCCCGCAGGCGGTGCAGTTGATGAACGGGTAGCGATACCTGCGGTCCGCGGGATCCTCCAGTTCGCGCAGGCAGTCGGAGCAGGTGGCGACATCGGGCGAGATGAGGGCGCGGCCCCGCCCCGCGCCCGTGCTCGGCGCGATGCCGAACCCGGGCTCACCCGTGACCGGCACCTCCCGCGAGGTGACGCGCTCGACGACGGCGAGCGGCGGCGGCCTGTGGCGCACGGTCTCCAGGAACTCGGTCACGGCGGTGGGGACGCCCTCGACCTCGATGAACACGCCGTGCTCGTCGTTGCCGACCACGCCGCACAGCCCCAGCCGCGTCGCGAGCCGGTGGACGAAGGGGCGGAAACCCACCCCCTGGACGACACCGTCGACCCGGATCTCGGCACGGACGCTAGGACTCACATGATCAGTCTCCGGCGGTCACCGGCGACAGGCAACGAAGGCGCGCGACGTGCCCCCGCGCCTCCTCGATCAGGCGCATCATGGCGAGGCTGTCCTCCAGCGGCATGACCGCGCTCTCGGTGCGGCCCTGGGCCAGCGCGTCGCGCACCTCGCGGATCTCCCCGGCGTAGCCGTTGTCGGCCGCGGCGATCACGTGCTCCCGCGGCTCGCCGGACGGCCCGTGCAGGACCATGCGGCGGGGGGCGAAGAAGGGGGCTTCGAGGTCGGCGCGCATGGTGGTGCCGGTCACCGTGGCGGTGTTGGCCAGCGGGCTGAGCAGGGAGGTGTCCAGCAGCGCCCGCGCGCCGTCGTTCCAGGACATCAGCAGCCCGGCCTCGGCGTCCACCTCGGAAGGGGACAGGGTGCCGGTGACGCTCATCGCGCCGGGCTCGCCGAGCAGGAGCTGGGCCAGGCCCATCGGGTAGATGCCGAGGTCGAGCAGGGCCCCGCCGCCGAGCGCGGGATCCCACAGCCGGTGCGCCGCGTCGTAGGGCTGGGGGAAGCCGAACGACGCGGACACCGACCGCAGCGTGCCGAAGCTCCCGTCGCGCACGAGCCCGTGCAGCCTCCTGACCAGCGGGTTGAACCGCATCCACATGGCCTCCATGAGGAACACCCCCGCCTCGCGCGCCAGCTTGACCATGCGCTCGGCGTCGGCGGCGGTCGCGGCGAGGGGCTTCTCGCACAGCACCGCCCGCCCGGCCGCGATGGCGAGCTCGGCGACCCGGAGGTGGTGGGAGTGCGGCGTCGCGATGTACACGACGTCGACCTCCGGATCGAGCACCAGCTCCTCGTAGGAGCCGTACGCGCGGGGCGCCGCCAGCTCGCCGGCGAGCCCGCGCGCCCGGTCGAGATCGCGGGAGCCGACGGCCGCCACCCGCATGCCCGGCTCTCCCGCGATCACCTGTCCGACCGTGCGGGCGATGCCGCCCGTGGCCGCGATACCCCACGACAGCACTGGTGCTCCTTCCAGGTACGGCCTGCGCCGTACGGTGCGTACGGCCTGCCGGGTACAGCATGCACGTACCTTTTGTCCGGCAGGTAGCTCTTCGCGGCCACTTGTTGCCCGGGCGGCCCGCCCGCTGGGCGCTCTAGCCGGCGGCCAGGCGATCGGCGGCGGCCGACCAGAGCGACTGGTCGCCCTTCGGCTCGTACGCCGTGATCGGCTCGCCGCGGCGTACGAGCTCGCGGATGTCGGTGACCAGGCCGTGGGCGCGGGCCTGGACCAGCGCGTTGCCGAGCGCGGCGGCCTCCACCGGCCCGGCGCGCACCGGAAGGCCCGTGGCGTCGGCGGTCATCTGGCACAGCAGCCCGTTGCGCGCCCCGCCGCCGACGATGTGGACGACCTCCACCTCGTGACCGCTGAGACGCGCGGCGTCGCGCACGGCGCGCCGGTAGGCGAGGGCCAGGCTTTCGAGCACGCAGCGGACGACCTCCGCGGGCCCGGAGGGGGGCCGCTGGCCGGTGCGCTCGCAGTAGGCGGCGATGCGCCCGGGCATGTCGCCGGGAGGCAGGAAGGAGGGGTCGTCGGGGTCGATCAGCGCCGCGAACGGGCGCGTGCCCTCGGCGGCGGCCAGCAGGCCGGGCAGACCGGGGTCGCTCCAGGCCCGCAGGCACTCCTGGAGGATCCAGAGCCCCATGACGTTGCGCAGGTAGCGGGTGGTGCCGTCGAGGCCCGCCTCGTTGGTGAAGTTGGCCTCGCGGCTCTCGGCGGTGAGCACGGGCCCGGGAAGCTCGACGCCGACGAGCGACCAGGTGCCGGAGGAGATGTAGGCGAACCGCGGGGTGGTGGCGGGCACGGCGGCCACGGCGGAGGCGGTGTCGTGGGAGGCCACCGCGACCACGGGCACCTGAGCGGCGGCGCCGCTCCCGATCTCGGCCGCAACGCCGGGACGCAGGACCCCGGCGGGGGAGCCGGGCGGGCGGAGCGCGGGGAAGATCTCGCCCGGGATGCCGAGGCGGCTCATCAGCGGGCGTGCCCAGTCGCCCGTGCGGACGTCGTACAGCCCGGTGGTGGAGGCGTTGGTGGTCTCGGCGCCGATCGACCCGGTCAGCCAGTGGGTGAGCAGGTCGGGGATCATGAGCAGCGTGCGCGCCCGCTCAAGGGACTCGCGGTCGGCCAGGAGCTGGTACACGGTGTTGAAGGGCAGGAACTGCAGGCCGCTCACCCCGTACAGCGAGGCGGCGCCCAGCTCGGCGACCACCCGCTCCATGACCCCGGTGGTGCGCTCGTCGCGGTAGTGGACGGGGTTGCCGAGCAGCCGGCCCGAGGAGTCCAGCAGGCCGTAGTCGACCGCCCAGGAGTCGATGCCGATGGAGTCCACCGGGCCGGCCTTGCGCAGGCCGTCGAGGATGCCCTGGTAGAGGGAGAGGATGTCCCAGTGGAGGGTGCCCCCGGCCCGGACCGGCCGGTTGGCGAACCGGTGTACCTCCGACAGCTCGACTCCGCCGCCGTGGACGCGCGCCGTCATCACCCGCCCGCTGGAGGCTCCGAGGTCGACGGCCGCGACCCTGCTCACCGCCACTCCCTCACCCCACGAGGCCGCCGGGTGCCGCGTGCCGCGCGCGTGCTCAGGTCAGCCGCGCCGGGTGGACTCGCGGGCCACGAGCTCGGGCTGGAACATGATCTGCTGGTGGGCATGGCTCTCCGGGTTGTCGCACTCGTCGAGGAGGAGCTCGGTGGCGATGCGGCCGAGCTTGTAGGTCGGCTGGCGGATGGAGCTGAGCGACACGGCCGAGGCGGCGGCGAAGTCGATGTCGTCGTAGCCGATGAGGGCGACGTCGTGGGGCACCCGCAGGCCCGCCTGGAGCAGCCCTCTTAGCAGGCCGAGGGCGAGCAGGTCGTTGGCGCAGAAGATCGCGTCGGGGAGCCGGCCCCCCGCGACGAGCTTCTCGGCCGCCCGCTGCCCCGCCCTGGCGTTCATGGCGGGCATCTCGACGACCTGCAGGGCGGACGCGGGGTCGAGCCCGGCCGCCGCGATCGCCTGCTCGGCGCCGCTCATGCGGTCGAGGCACTGCCGGATGGTGAGCGGGCCGGTGACGAAGGCCAGCCGGGCGGCGCCGCCGTCGAGCAGGTGCCCTGCCGCCATGCGCCCGCCGGTGATGTCGTTGACGGCCACCGAGCACTGGTCGGGACGGTGGGCGGGGTGGTCGACGAGCACGACGCTGATGCCGCGGTCACGGATCACGTCGAGGCGGCCGGGATCCTCGTCGGAGGGGGTGATCAGCAGGCCGCGCACCCGCTGCTCGGCGAAGACCCGCAGGTTGCGCTCCTCCTTCACCCGGTCACCCGAGGAGTTGCCGAGGATCACGGCATACCCGAGCTCGCTCGCCATGTCCTCGACGCCGGCCGCGACGTCGGTGAAGAACGGGTTGCCGATGTCGATCACCGACAGGCCGATGGTGCGGCTGTGGCCCGCCCGCAGCGTGGAGGCGGAGCCGTGCCGCACGAAGCCGAGCTCCCTGATGACCTGCTCCACGCGGGACCGCGTGCCGGCCGCCACCTTGTGGGGGCGGTTGAGCACGTTGGACACCGTGCCGGGCGACACCCCGGCCTGCGCGGCGACCTCCTTGATGCTCACCGTGCTGCCGGCGCTCCCCGTGGTCATCCGTACTCCTTCGGTGGTCGGCGTTTATTAAAACGTGCCAGCGGTGGCACGCACCAGACCTCGTACGAATATCGCACAGGGGAGGCGGGGCTGTGCCGGGGAGGCGGCGAAGGAGCCCCGGTAACGCTCTGGAAACAGCGGCTTCACCCCCCATTGACATGGTCGCCGGACCGGCCGTAGCGTCCGGGCAAGGCCATTAAAACGTTTTTGAGTCCGCATGCCAAGCGCCAAGGAAGGGGCGGATCAGGGTGGAGGATCCGGGCGAGGTCGAGGCCCCGCGGGGGCCGGTCTCCGGCGCGCCGCCGCCGGTGCTCGCACTGAGACAGGTCAGCAAGTCGTTCGGCGCGGTGCGCGCGCTGAGAGGGGTCTCGCTTGAGCTGTTCGCCGGTGAGGCCCACGCGCTCGCCGGGGAGAACGGCGCGGGCAAGTCCACCCTCGTCAAGACCCTCACCGGCGTCCACCGCCCCGACGAGGGAGAGGTCCTGCTCGACGGCGAGCCGGTCGAGTTCGGCGGCCCCGCCGCCGCCCAGGACGCCGGCGTGGCCGTGATCTACCAGGAGCCCACGCTCTTCCCCGACCTCTCCGTCGAGGAGAACATCTTCATGGGCCGCCAGCCGCGCGCCAGGTTCGGGCGCATCGACCGGCGCGCGATGCGGCGCGAGGCCGCCGGGCTGTTCAGGCGCCTCGGCGTCGCGCTCGACCCGGGCAGGTCCGCGCGCGGCCTGTCCATCGCCGACCAGCAGCTCGTCGAGATCGCCAAGGCGCTGTCGCGCGAGGCGCGCGTGCTCATCATGGACGAGCCCACCGCCGCGCTGTCGGGCAACGAGGTCGCCCGGCTGTTCACCGTGGTCGAGGCGCTCAGGGAGCACGGCTGCGCGGTGTTGTTCATCTCCCACCGGCTCGACGAGATCTTCGAGCTCTGCCGGCGCGTGACCACCCTGCGCGACGGCGCCTTCGTGGCGAGCGAGCACATCTCCGGGCTCACCCCCGACGACCTGGTGCGGCGCATGGTCGGCCGCGACCTCGACACCCTCTACCCCAAGCAGCACACCACGCCGGGCGAGGTGGCCCTGACCGTCGGCCGCCTCACCCGCGAGGGGGTGTTCACCGACGTCTCCTTCGAGGTGCGGCGCGGCGAGATCGTCGCCCTGGCGGGCCTGGTAGGGGCGGGCCGCAGCGAGGTCGCCCGCGCGATCTTCGGGGTCGACCGCTGGGACGCCGGCTCGGTGGAGGTCGGCGGGCGCCGCCTGCCGCCCGGCAGCCCGACCGCCGCGATGGCGGCGGGCCTCGCGCTCGTCCCGGAGGACCGCCGCCAGCAGGGTCTGGTCATGGATCTGTCGATCGAGCGCAACATCGGCCTGACCGGCCTCGCGAGCGTGCGGCGCGGCCCGGTGATCTCCCGGGCCGCCGAGCGCGACCGGGCGCGCGACTGGGCGGCGCGGCTCCAGCTCAAGTTCACCCGGCTGGGCGACGCGGTGAACGTCCTGTCGGGCGGCAACCAGCAGAAGGTCGTGCTGGCCAAATGGCTGGCCACCGACCCCGCGGTGCTGATCGTCGACGAGCCCACCCGGGGCATCGACATCGGCACCAAGGCCGAGGTGCACCGGCTGCTGTCCGAGCTGGCCGGGCGCGGCATCGCCGTCCTCATGATCTCTTCAGACCTGCCGGAGGTGCTGGGCATGGCCGACCGCGTGCTCGTCATGCACGAAGGACGCCTCACCGCGGAGATCCCGCGTGAGCTGGCCACCGAGGAAAGCGTCATGTCGGCCGCCACCGGCCGCGCCCCGGAGGCCGCCGCGTGACCGCGCCGCGATTCGAGACCCGCCGCGTGACCGCGCCGCGATTCGAGACCCGCCGCGTGACCGCCGCCCGACCCGAGGACCGCCGCAGAGCGGGCGCGGGGGCCGCCGCGTGACCGCCGTCACCGCCGGCGAGAGGCCGGCCGGGGAGCGGGGCGCCAGGGGCCTGGTCGAGCTGGTCTTCCGGGCGCGCGAGCTGAGCCTGGTGGCCGCCATCGCCGTCCTGGTGCTCGTCACCGCCGCCGCCAACCCGAACTTCCTATCCGGCCAGGGCGTGAAGGACATCTTCCTCAACACCTCGATCCTGGCCCTGCTCGCCGTCGGCCAGTCGCTGGTCGTCATCACCAGGAACATCGACCTGTCGGTCGGGTCCGTCGTCGGGCTGGTCGCCTTCTCCACCGGCGAGTTCCTCGCCGCCGACCCCGGCGGGCGGGGCGTCGTGGTGGCGCTCGTCCTCGGCGTCGCGATCGGCGCGGTGTGCGGGCTGCTCAACGGCCTGCTGGTGAGCTTCTGCCGCGTGCCGGCCCTGGTCGTCACCCTCGGCACGCTGTACGTCATCCAGGGCCTCGACCACTACATCGCCCACGGCCGGCAGATCAACGCCGTCGACCTCCCGCCCGCCCTGCTTCGCCTCGGCAACGAGGGCGTGCTCGGCGTGCCGTACCTGCCGGTCATCACGGTCGCGGTCATGCTCGCCATCGGCTACTACCTGCGCTCCTATCCCTCAGGGCGCGAGTTCTACGCCATCGGGTCGAGCCCCGAGGCCGCGCGCCTGGCCGGGGTGCCCGTACGGCGCCGCGTCCTCGCCGCCTACCTCTTCAGCGGCGCGCTCGCCGGGCTCGCCGGAGTGCTGTGGCTCGCGAGGTTCGGCACGGTCGTCGCCGACTCGGCGCGGGGCTGGGAGCTGCTCGTGGTCAGCGCCGTCGTGGTCGGCGGGGTGGCCATCGTCGGCGGCGTCGGCACGGTGTACGGGGCGGTGCTCGGCGCCCTGCTGCTGACCACCATCGGCAGCGCCCTGGTCGTGCTGAAGGTGAGCTCTTTCTGGCAGCAGGCGCTCACCGGCGCGCTGCTGCTGCTGGCCATCACCGTCGACCGGGTGCTCGCGGTGCGGGTCACGCGGCTGCTGCGCAGGAGGAGCGTCCGCCATGGCGCCTGACCTGATGACCACCACCGGCACCGGCAAGGCATCCGAGCCCCCGGCCGCCCGGTCGGCGATCGCCCGGTTCGCCCGCTGGGACGTGCTGGTAACCGCCCTGCTGATCGCAGTCTTCCTCGCCGGTGCGGCGGGGTCGCCCGACTTCGCCAACGCCGGCAACCTCTCGTTCGCCCTCGGAGACCTCGGCGAGATCGCGCTGATAGCGCTCGCGATGACGCTTCTCGTCGTGGCCGCCGAGGTCGACCTCTCCGTGGCCTCGGTGCTCGGGCTGTCCAGCGCCCTGCTCGGCGCCCTGTGGGACGGCGGCTGGGCGATCGAGACCATCATCCCGGTGGTGGTGCTCGCCGGCGCGGTGTGCGGGCTGGTGAACGGGCTGCTGGTCACCCGGCTCGGCCTGCCCTCGCTAGCGGTCACGATCGGCACGCTCGCGCTCTACCGCGGCCTCGCGTACGTCGTGCTCGGCGACAAGGCGGTGGCGGAGTTCCCCCAGACGTACACCGGCCTGGTGACCGGTGACGTGCCCGGCACCCCCATTCCCTACCCCGTGGCCCTGTTCGTCCTGCTCGCCGTCGTCACCGGCGTCGTCCTGCACGCCACCGGCATCGGGCGGTCGCTGTTCGCGATCGGCGCGCAGGAGGAGGCGGCGTTCTTCGCCGGCATCCGGGTCAAGCGCGTCAAGCTCGCGCTGTTCGTGGTCTCCGGCACGATGGCCGCCTTCGCCGGCGTGGTCTACACGCTGAGGTACGGCAGCGCCAGGGCCGACAACGGCTTCGGCGTCGAGCTGGCCGTCATCGCGGCCGTGCTGCTGGGCGGCGTCGACTTCGACGGCGGCAAGGGCACGCTCGGCGGCGTCATCGCCGGCGTGCTGCTCATCGGCCTCCTGCGCAACCTCCTCATGCTCAACGACGTGGCGACCGAGATCCAGTCGATCGTCACCGGCCTGCTCCTCATCGTCTCGGTGCTCACCCCGCGCCTGGCGGCGGTCCTGCGACAACGACGCCGCTCCCCGTCCTCGCACACCCCCCGCTCCTCGGAAGAAAGAAATCGATGATGACGCACTCTTCACGGCGGTTCGCCTCCGCTGTCGTCGCCACGAGCGTCGTGGCGCTCGCGCTGGCGGCCTGCGGCGGCACCACGAAGGACTCCACCACGTCGTCCGCGCCCCCGGCCCGGCCCGCGGCGTCGTCGGCGGCGAAGGCCGACCCGAACGCCCCGGTCAAGCAGGGGCTGAAGCTCGCCTTCCTCCCCAAGCAGATCAACAACCCGTACGAGACGATCGTCGACGACGCGGGCATCGAGGCCGCCAAGGAGTTCTCCGGCACCGCCAAGGAGGTCGGCCCCTCCGACGCGTCGGCGTCGTCCCAGGTCTCCTACATCAACACCCTCACGCAGCAGGGGCAGGACGCCATCCTCATCGCGGCCAACGACGCCAACGCCGTCTGCGGCCCGCTCAAGCAGGCGATGGACAAGGGCATCAAGGTCGTGGCCTACGACTCCGACGCCGCGAAGGACTGCCGCGACCTGTTCATCAACCAGGCCAGCTCAGAGGAGGTCGGCCGCAGCCAGGTCAGGCTGCTCGCCGACATGATCGGCCACAAGGGCGACATCGCGATCCTCTCGGCCACCGCGAACGCCACGAACCAGAACACCTGGATCGGCTTCATGAAGGACGAGCTGAGCAAGCCGGAGTACAAGGACATGAAGCTCGTCAAGGTCGCCTACGGTGACGACGACGACCAGAAGTCCTTCCAGCAGACCCAGGGCCTGCTGCAGGCGTACCCCGATCTCAAGGGCATCATCGCCCCGACCACGGTCGGCATCTCGGCGGGCGCCCGCTACATCTCCGGCTCCAAGTACAAGGGCAAGGTCGTGCTGACCGGGCTCGGCACGCCGAACCAGATGCGCAAGTTCGTCGAGGACGGCACCGTCCAGAAGTTCGCCCTGTGGAACCCCAAGGACCTCGGCTACCTCGCCGCCTACGCCGCCGCCGCGCTGTCCTCCGGGCAGATCACCGGCGCCGAGGGCGAGACCTTCAAGGCCGGCAAGCTCGGCGAGAAGACCATCGGCAAGGACGGCGAGGTCATCCTCGGCCCGCCCTTCACCTTCGACTCCTCCAACATCGGCCAGTTCGACTTCTAGACCTCGCGTACGTACCACCGTGTACGGCTCGCGCGGGGCACGCCCGCGCGAGCCGTACGTGAGGAGCGATCGACCATGAAGCGTGTGTGCTTCCTGCTGAAGGTCAGGCCCGGGCGGCTCGGCGAGTACCGCCGCCGCCACGAGGCGGTCTGGCCCGAGATGCTCGACGCGCTGCGCGCGGCCGGCTGGCGGAACTACTCGCTGTTCCTCCGGGAGGACGGCCTGCTGGTCGGCTACCTCGAGACCCCCGACTTCGATGCCGCGCTCGCGGCCATGGCGCTGACCGGCGTCAACGCCCGCTGGCAGGCCGAGATGGCGCCGTTCTTCGAGGAGCTCGACGGGAGCCGTCCCGACGAGGGCATGTTCACGCTCGACGAAGTTTTCCATCTCGACTGATCGGGGACCCTCATGACAACGGACATCAAGGCGGCGCTGCGAAGGCAGCGCATCGAGACGCCCTCCTGGGCGTTCGGCAACTCCGGCACCCGGTTCAAGGTGTTCGCCCAGAAGGGCGTGCCGCGAGATCCGTACGAGAAGCTGGCCGACGCGGCCCAGGTGCACCGGTTCACCGGCGTCGCCCCGACCGTCGCCCTGCACATCCCGTGGGACAAGGTGGACGACTACGCCGACCTGGCACGGCACGCCCGCGAGCTCGGCGTCGGCATCGGCGCGATCAACTCCAACGTCTTCCAGGACGACGACTACATGCTCGGCAGCGTCACGAGCCCCGACCCCGGCGTGCGGCGCAAGGCCCTCGGCCACCTGCTGGAGTGCGTCGACATCATGGACCTCACCGGGTCCCGCACGCTCAAGCTGTGGTTCTCCGACGGCACCAACTATCCCGGGCAGGACGACGTCCGCTCCCGCCAGGACCGCCTGGCCGAGGCGCTGTCGGCGGTGTACGACCGGCTGGGCGAGCACCAGCGGTTCCTGCTGGAGTACAAGCTGTTCGAGCCCGCCTTCTACCTGACCGACGTGCCCGACTGGGGCACGGCGTACGCCCACTGCCTCAAGCTCGGGCCGAGGGCGCAGGTCGTCGTGGACACCGGGCATCACGCCCCTGGCACGAACATCGAGTTCATCGTGGCGTTCCTGCTGCGCGAGGGGAAGCTCGGCGGGTTCGACTTCAACTCCCGTTTCTACGCCGACGACGACCTGATGGTGGGCGCGGCCGACCCGTTCCAGCTCTTCCGCATCATGTACGAGGTGATCAGGGGCGGCGGCTACGCCGAGCACATCGCGTTCATGCTCGACCAGTGCCACAACATCGAGCCCAAGATCCCGGGCCAGATCCGCTCGGTGATGAACGTCCAGGAGGCCACCGCCAAGGCGCTGCTGGTCGACGGCGACGCGCTGGCGAAGGCCCAGGCCGGGGGCGACGTGCTCGGGGCGAACGCCGTGTTCATGGACGCCTACGGCACCGACGTGCGGCCGCTGCTCGCCGAGCTGCGCGAGGAGTCCGGGCTCGACCCCGACCCGATGGCCGCCTACCGGCGGTCCGGGTACGCCGAGAAGATCGTCGCCGAGCGCGTGGGCGGCGCCCAGGCCGGATGGGGGGCCTGAGCATGACCGCCCGACCGGTCGACGAGCTCCTGCGGCGCGCGCACGCCCTCGGCGCCGACCCCCGCAACACCAACTACGCGGGAGGCAACGCCTCCGCCAAGGGCACCGCCACCGATCCCGTGACCGGCTCCGATGTCGACCTGATGTGGGTGAAGGGCTCCGGCGGCGACCTCGGCACGCTCACCGAGGCCGGTCTGGCCGTGCTCCGGCTCGACCGGCTGCGCTCCCTGACCGGCGTCTACCCGGGCGTCGAGCGCGAGGACGAGATGGTCGCGGCGTTCGACCACTGCGCCTTCGGCAAGGGGGGCGCGGCGCCGAGCATCGACACGGCCATGCACGGCCTGGTGGAAGCCGCCCACGTCGACCACCTCCACCCGGACGCCGGCATCGCGATCGCGACGGCGGCCGACGGCGAGGCGCTCACCCGCGAGATCTTCGGCGGCAGGGTGCTGTGGGTGCCCTGGCGGCGTCCGGGGTTCCAGCTCGGCCTGGACATCGCCGCGCTGAAGGACGCCCACCCGGAGGCCATCGGCGTCGTCCTCGGCGGCCACGGCATCACCGCCTGGGGCGACACGAGCGAGGAGTGCGAGGCCCGGTCCCTGGAGATCATCCGTAAGGCCGAGCGCCACATCGCCGAGCACGGGCGTCCCGAGCCGTTCGGCCCGGTGGTCCACGAGCCGCTCCCTGAGGGAGAGCGGGCCGAGCGGGCGGCGGCGCTGTTCCCGGTGGTCAGGGGGCTGTGCTCCACCGACTCCCGCCAGGTGGGCCACTTCACCGCGACCCCCGAGGTGCTCGACTTCCTGTCCCGCGCCGAGCACCCGCGCCTGGCCGCCCTCGGCACCTCCTGCCCCGACCACTTCCTGCGCACGAAGGTCGCGCCGCTGGTCGTCGACCTGCCGCCGGACTCGCCGCTCGACGAGGTCGTCATCCGGCTGCGCGAGCTGCACGCCGCCTACCGCGACGACTACCGCGCCTACTACGAGCGGCACGCCGTGCCCGGCTCGCCCGCGATGCGCGGCGCGGACCCGGCGATCGTGCTCGTGCCCGGTGTCGGCATGTTCAGCTTCGGCAAGGACAAGCAGACCGCGCGGGTGGCGGGCGAGTTCTACGTCAACGCGATCAACGTCATGCGCGGCGCGGAGGCGCTGTCGAGCTACCGGCCGATCGAGGAGTCCGAGAAGTTCCGCATCGAGTACTGGGAGCTGGAGGAGGCCAAGCTCAGGCGGCTGCCGAAGCCGAAGCCGCTGGCCACCCGCGTCGCGCTGGTGACCGGGGGCGGGTCGGGCATCGGGGCGGCCACCGCCCGCAGGCTCGCCGCCGAGGGCGCGTGCGTCGTGGTCGCCGACCGCGACCTCGGGTCGGCGGAGAAGGTCGCCGCCGAGCTGGGTTCCGGTGACGTGGCGATCGCCGTCGAGGTGGACGTGACGTCCGAGGAGCAGATCGGCGCGGCCGTACGCCGGGCCGTCCTCGCCTTCGGGGGAGTCGACCTGGTGGTCAACAACGCGGGGCTGTCGCTGTCGCGCTCGCTGCTGGAGACGACGGCCGCCGACTGGGACCTGCAGCACGACGTCATGGCCAGGGGGTCGTTCCTGGTCTCCCGCGAGACCGCCCAGGTCATGATGAATCAGGCGATGGGCGGCGATCTGATCTACATCTCCTCCAAGAACTCCGTCTTCGCGGGCCCGAACAACGTGGCGTACGGCGCGGCCAAGGCCGACCAGGCCCACCAGGTACGCCTGCTCGCCGCCGAGCTGGGCGCGCACGGCATCCGGGTCAACGGGGTGAACCCCGACGGCGTGGTGCGGGGCTCCGGCATCTTCGCCTCCGGCTGGGGCGCGAACCGCGCGGCTGTGTACGGCGTGCCCGAGGAGCGGCTCGGCGAGTTCTACGCCCAGCGCACCCTGCTCAAGCGGGAGGTGCTGCCCGAGCACATCGCCGCCGCCGTCTACGCCCTCACCGGGGGAGACCTGGCCCTCACCACGGGGGTGCACATCCCCGTCGACGCCGGCGTCCCCGCCGCCTTCCTCCGCTGACCCCGCCACTCCCCGTCCACGGTCTCCGCCCGGTGCCCCCGTAAAACGGCCACGGGACCAGACCTGTCCGACGGTCTCCGCGCGGTGCCCACGGAACGCCCCCAGGGACGTCCCCTCCGCCCGGTGCCCCGAACGACCTCGGGGCCCGGGCGGTCGTGGTCTCCCTGCCGGTGAGGGCGTTCCCCCTGTTCGGGGTCACCTGGACGAGCCGCCCAGGCGCCGGCGTCGACCAGCTCGACGGGCCGGTGAGACGCGGACCTGGCCGGCGGCCGGCCTGGGAGAGGCGCCCGGCCGCCCTGCCTGACCTGGGATGGCACGCCGGATCGGGGTTGAGGGTCCTCGATCATCACTGGCGTGGTTCATGCCGGGGCAACCTCGGACGAATGGTCCTTTGCTATCTTCTCTCCTGTGTTCCACCCCTGTGCCTAGGCCGCCACGCTGACCGCGACCGCTCGTCGCGGCACCTCGGCGTCCTCGCACACGCGCAGCGCCATGAGCCTGCGCCTTCTCCAGGGAACACCCTCATGCATTCCTACCTCGCTGTCCTGCGCATGCCCGGAGCCCTCCGCGCCTTCGGCACGGTGCTGCTGGGGCGGCTGTCCTATGGCACCGTCTTCCTCTCCCTGATACTCGCGATCACCGGCACGACCGGCTCCTACGCCGTGGCCGGGACCGCCATGGCCGTGTTCGGGCTGGCCGTTTCCCTGCTCTCCCCGCTGCGCGCCGCCCTGATCGATCGGTACGGGCCGCACCGGGCGCTGCCGCCGATGGCCGCCGCCTACGCGCTGCTGCTGGCCTGCCTGGCCGCCGTCACATGGCGGCCCGGAGCCTCCGCGACGCTGCTGTGGCCGCTGGCCGCGGCGGCCGGCGCGTGCGCCCCGCCGCTGGGCCCGGTGATGCGGACGCTGTGGAGCCACCTGGTGCCCGACCGGGCGTCACTACAGCGCGCCTACAGCCTGGACGCCGTCGCCGAGGAGCTGATCTTCGTCATGGGGCCGCTGCTGGCGGGCCTGTTCCTGCTGGTCGATCCGGCGGCGGGAGTGAAGTCAGCGCCGTGCTCGTCCTTGGCGGCACCCTCGGCTTCGTGTCCTGCCCCGCGGTACGCGCCATGGAGGCCGTCCGAACCGAGCCGCGGGAAGGACCGGCCAGGGAAACGTCCCGGATGTGGCTGCGCGGCTCGCTGCCGCAGGCGGTCGCGGTGTCGGCCGCCGTCGGCCTGTGCCTGGGAGTGCCGGGCCTGCTCGTGGTCGCCTTCGCCGAGCAGCGCGGCCAGGTCGAGATGGTGGCCTGGATCGAGGCCGCGCAGGCGGTCGGCAGCGCGCTCGGCGGCGCGGTCTACGGCGCCGTCTCCTGGCGGATCTCACTTCGGGTGCGGCTGCCGCTGCTCGCCGCCGCCCTCGGGCTGGCCCTGGCCGTGGCGGGTCTCGCGCCGAACGTGTACGCCCTGATGGCCGTGCTGTTCGTCGCCGGGGTGTTCACCGCTCCCGCGCTGACCACCGGCTACCTGCTCGCGGACGAGTCGGCCGCGCCCGAGCACCGTACCCAGGCGGGCGCCTGGGTCAACACCGCCTTCAACACCGGTTTCTCCGGCGGAAACGCCGCCGCCGGCCTGCTGGCGAGCCGGCTGCCGCTGGCCCTGTGCTTCTCGATCGCGGCCATCCCCGCCCTGCTCTCCACGACGACGACCCTGCGACGGCCGAAGCGGTCACCCGAACCACTCACGATGACTTCGAGCGCCGGAAGCGGACCCGATGAGTGAACTCCCGGCGGCTCGGATCGAGGGAGGTCACCAGACCACTCCCCACGCGGCCCCCGGGCGCCGGCGGTGGCGGGGCGACCCGGTTCATGTCGTGATCTAGGGGGCTATGTATCGTTCGTAGGTCACGGTGATCGACTCTCGGAGGCCCGCCAAGTGACCGAAATCTCCTCGGCCGGCGGGGTTCCCGGCACCGTGAAGGGGCCCGGACTGGTGGTCGCGGTGCTCGCGCTGTGCGGCATCGTCGTCTCGCTGATGCAGACGATCGTGGTGCCGCTCATCCCCGACCTGCCGCGTCTCCTGCACACCTCGGCGTCCGACGCGTCCTGGGTGATCACGTCCACGCTGCTGGCCGCCGCCGTCTGCAACCCCGTCAGCGGGAGGCTCGGCGACCTGTACGGCAAGCGGCGCGTGCTGCTGGGCAGCCTCGGGCTCATGGTGATCGGGTCGGTGGTCTGCGCCCTGTCCGCCGGCCTCGTGCCGGTGGTCATCGGACGGGTGCTCCAGGGGTGCGCGATCGGCGTGATCCCGCTCGGGATCAGCATCATGCGGGACGAGCTGCCGCCCGAGCGGCTGGGCTCGGCGATGGCCCTGATGAGCGCCACCCTCGGCGTCGGCGGCGCCATCGGGCTCCCGCTCGCCGCGTTCATCGCCCAGCACGCCGACTGGCACGCGCTCTTCTGGATGGCGGCCGTGATCGGGGCGCTCGACCTGCTGCTGGTCGCGTTCGTCGTCCCCGAGTCGCCGCTGCGCGCGTCCGGGCGATTCGACGTCCCGGGGGCCATCGGGCTCACCGCGGGCCTGATCTGCCTGCTCCTCGCGATCACCAAGGGCGGCGACTGGGGCTGGGGCAGCGGGCCGACCCTCGGCCTGTTCGCCGCCGCCGTGGTGATCCTGCTCCTGTGGGGCCTCATGGAGCTACGGGTCCGCGACCCGCTCGTCGACCTGCGGACCACCGCCCGCCGCCAGGTCCTGCTGACCAACCTCGCCTCGGTGGTCGTCGGCTTCGCGATGTTCGGGATGTCCCTGGTGCTGCCCACGCTCCTGCAGGCCCCGAAGGCCACCGGGTACGGGCTCGGGCTGTCGCTGGTGGAGGCGGGACTGTGCCTCGCGCCCGGCGGCCTGGTGATGATGCTGCTCTCGCCGCTGTCCGCCCGCGTCTCGCGGCGGTGGGGCCCCAAGGTCGCCCTGCTGCTCGGCACGGTGGTGATCGCGGCCGGCTACGCCGCCACCCTCGGCCTGATGCACTCGGCCTGGCAGGTGGTCATCGGCTCCTCGGTCATCGCGGCGGGGGTGGGTCTCGCGTACGCCGCCATGCCCGCGCTGATCATGACCTCGGTGCCGCCGTCGGAGACCGCCGCCGCCAACGGGCTCAACGCGCTCATGCGCTCCATCGGCACCTCCGCCTCCAGCGCCGTGATCAGCGTCGTGCTCGCGCACATGACCGTCTCCGTGGGGGCGCTGGTCATGCCCTCGCTGCGCGGGCTGCAGGTGGCGATCATCATCGCGGGAGCGGTGGCCGTGCTCGGCGCGCTGATCACCAACTTCATCCCGGGGCGCTCGCGGCCCGCGCGGCCCGCCGGCGGCGCGATCTCCGACGACCTGGCCCGCTCCACCGGCTGAGCGCGCCGGGTCCGGATGGCGGCACGCAGAACGGCCGTCTAGACGGTGACGCCCGGGATCCAGGAGGTGCCCGCGAGCGGGACGCGGGCCATCGCCGCGGCCTCCACGGTGAGCGCGACCAGGTCGCCCGTGTCGAGCTGGTGCACCGAGGACTTGCCGCAGGCCCGGGTGAGCATCGTGGTCTCCATGGCCAGGGCGCGCAGGTAGTTGGCCACCCGCTCGGCCCCGAAGTCCGGGTCGAGGCGGTCGGCCAGCATGTCGTCCTGCGTGGCGATGCCCACCGGGCAGCCGCCGGTGTGGCAGGCCGTGCAGGAGCCCGGCACGGTGCCCAGCGCGCGGTAGCCGAGGCTGACGTCCGCCCCGGTGTCGTCGGAGCTGGAGTTGCAGCCGAGCGCGACGAGCGCGGCGACCCCGACGGACACGGCGTCGGCGCCGAGGGCGAGCGCCTTGGCGACGTCGGCGCCGCTGCGGATGCCTCCTGAGACGACGAGCTGGACCTCGTCCTCGACCGACAGGCGGCGCAGCGTGTCGGCCGCCAGCCTGGTCGCCGCGAGCGTCGGGATGCCGGTGTGCTCGATGAAGACGTCCTGCGCGGCACCGGTGCCGCCCTGCATGCCGTCGACCACGATCACGTCCGCGCCCGCCTCGACCGCGTGCCGCACGTCCGCGGCGACCCGGGTGGCGCCGATCTTCACGTACACCGGGATGCGCCAGGAGGTGACCTCCCGCAGCTCCTCGATCTTGACGCGCAGCCCGTCCGGCCCGGTCCAGTCGGGGTGCCGGCTCGCGGAGCGCTGGTCCACGCCCTCCGGCAGGTCGCGCATGAACGCAACCGGGGTCGTGATCTTCTGCCCGAGCAGCATGCTGCCGCCGCCCGGTGTGGCTCCCTGGCCGAGCACGATCTCGACGGCGTCGGCCGAGCGCAGGTCGTCGGGATCGAAGCCGTAGCGCGAGGGCAGGCACTGGTACACGAGGGTCTTGGAGGCGTCGCGCTCCTGCGGGGCCATGCCGCCGTCACCGGTCGTCGTCGAGGTGCCGGCCAGCGTCGCCGCCCGGCCGAGCGCCTCCTTGGCCCCGGCGGACAGCGCGCCGAACGACATGCCGGCGATCGTGACCGGGATGTCCAGCACGACGGGCTCCTCGGCGAACCGGGTGCCGAGGACCGTGCGGGTCTCGCACCGCTCGCGGTAACCCTCAAGCGGGGCGGGGGACAGGCCCGCCGTGAGGATGAGCAGGTCGTCGAAGCTCGGGACGGCACGCCGTGCGCCCCCGCCCCGGACCTCGCACCCCCCGAGCCTCGCCCGCTCCTGGATCTCCGCGATGACCCGGGGAGAGAAGGTGTGGCTCATCAGTAGTTCCCGTGGTCGTGGCTGTGGAGTTGGTAGAGCCGCCTCGTGGAGACGACCTTGGTGACGTCCGCCGGGGACACGTGGTCGAACCCGCACCCTTCCGCGAGGACCTTCACGAACGTCACGTCGTGCTCGGTGATCTCTTCTATCGCGGCGTCGGTGCCGAGACCGGTGATCTTCCCGCCGACGTAGACCACCGCCTCGTACAGCGATTCCCCGAGGCAGGGCCCGGCGTCGCCCCCGATCAGGATGACGCCGGACTGGGCGAGGACCCCGCAGTAGGCGCCGGCGTCGCCGCCGATCGCCAGCGTGGCGCCCTTGAGCGAGATGCCGGCGCGCGAGGAGCAGCCGCCGTCCACCACCACCACCCCGCCCCGGGCGGAGGCCGCGACGCTCGGCCCGACCGAGCCGCGCACGTGGACGTCGCCGGACATGAGGTTCTCCGCCACGCCGCACCCTGCCGGGCCGTTCACCGTGACGCGGGCCCTCTTGCCGAGGCCGCCGGGGTAGAAGCCCGCCGGACCTTCGATCTCGACCCGCACAGGCGCGTCCAGCCCCACCGCCAGGTTGTGGCGCCCGGCGGGGTTGACCACGACGGCCCTGCCGTACGGCAGGGCCTGAAGCGATCGGTTGATCTCCCGGGTGCTCATGGCGGCGGCGTCCAGCGTCACCTCGGCCTCGGGGAGACCCCCTTGCCTTCCTGCCTGCTGGTCAGGCGGATGAGGCAGGGACGTCATCGCGCCTCCTGTTGACAGCCGTCGATCGGTGTCTGTCAGGAGTGAACCGTGGAAATGTTGCCGGGATGGTGCTCGCGGATGACCACAGTGTTACTCGGGGGCCACTATCCCGTCCCGGGTCTCCCCGGGCGGGTCGATCAGCGCAGATGCGCCCGGATCTGGCGGATGTGCTCGGGGGAGGTGCGGCAGCAGCCGCCGATGAACGTCGCTCCCGCGTCCCGCCAGTCCCTGGCCGCGGCGCCGAACTCCACCGGGTCGGCGAGCCCGAGCCAGCGGTGGTTCTCCGGGTCCCAGCTCTCGCCGGAGTTGGGGTAGACCGCGATGGGGGAGCCGGTGATGCGGCTCATCAGGCTCTTGACGTGGCTCGGCGCCGTGCAGTTGATCCCCACGGCCACCACCTGCGGGTTGCCGGCGAACAGGGCGGCGCACTTCTCCAGCGGGGTGCCGTCGCTGATGCGCTCGCCGTCCCTGCACGAGAAGCTCACCCAGGCGTTGACGGTCGGGGTCTCCTCCAGCAGGCGCGCGATCGCCCGCGCCTCCGCGAAGGAGGGGATGGTCTCGCACGCCAGCAGGTCCGCGCAGCTGTCCGCCAGCACGTCCCAGCGGGGGCGGTGCCACTCGTAGAGGCCGTCCTCGTCCAGGTCGTAGTCCCCGGTGTACTCCGCGCCGTTGGCGAGGAAGGCCCCGTACGGCCCGACGCTGGCCGCGACCATGCCCCCGCCCGCCTCGTCCCGCGCCTGCTTCGCCAGCTCGACCGAAAGCTGCATGAGCGCCTGCGCCTCGTGCTCCACGCGGCCCCGCCTCACGAACGCGGGGAAGCTGGCCTGGTAGCTGGCCGTGATCGCGACGTCGGCCCCGGCGGCGAAGTAGTCGCGGTGGGCCTGGAGGATCACCTCGGGGTCCTCCATCAGCAGCTTGGCCGACCACAGCTCGTCGCGCAGGTCGCAGCCCAGCGCCTCCAGATGGGTGGCCAGGCCGCCGTCGAGGATCACGACATCGGTCTCATCGGGCAGGGAACTCACCCATATACCCTATGTGTGTTTCGGTCGGACGGCAGCCACGCACCGGCATAAGCCGCGGCTCGCGGGACGGTACCGTGCAGGGGCGGGAACGAGAGCCCGGCGTCGCGTAACGAAGCCGAGGTGGTGACCGATCCCGCAGCGGTCGGACGGCGTCGGCAGGCGGGGGTGGTCGAGTGCTCGTTGTTCACGGTGCCTGGACGGACGGCAGGCTGGCGCTGTGGGCCGAGGACACCATGTCGCCCGGCGAGCCTGCCTCCCGCGACGGGCACCGCGCCCACCCCTTCGCCGCCCCGGCGCAGTCCCTCGTCTCCGCCCTCGGGAAGGCCGCAGCCGGGGCCGCGGCGACCGAGCTGACCCTCCAGCTTCCCGGCTCGGCCAAGAGCCCGCTGCCCTCGCCCGAGTCGGGCCTTCAGACCACGGCGCGCACCCCGCGAATCGCCGCGTGGCGCGTCCCCGCGCTGCTCTTCGGCCCCGCCGGGGCGCTCGCCCTGCTGGGCGCGCTGTCCGACCCGCCCCCGGCGGCCCCGGGCGCGCCCGAGTGGGGGCCGGGCACCTCGCTCCGCTATCTCGCGGTGGTCGCCGAGCACGCCCGCGCCCTGGTCCGGCGCGGCAGGGTGCTGCCCCAGCTCGTGATCGAGGACGGCGTCCACGCCGCCCGCTGGCGCCCCGTGATCACGGGCGTCGACGCGTCCGCCTTCCGCGAGCTGGCCACCGCGATGCCGCCCGCCTGCCGCGCGGCGGGGGAGGGACGCCCGGCGGCGCGCGTGCTGCACGAGGCCCTCGGAGGGCTCGCCGACGGCGCCACGCGCCTGTCGCTGCCCGAGCGGCTCCTGCGCGGCAACCGCGCCGGCCTCAAGAGCCCCCTGGCCGACCGGTGGCTGCTCGCCCTCACCGGCGGCGACGCCGCGCTCCCCGACGCCGAGCCGAGCGAGGTCAGGCGCCTCGGCAAGGCGCTCCGCGACTGGATGGACTCGGCGCACCAGCTTGACGGTCCCATCCGGGTCTGCTTCCGCCTCAGTGAGCCCGAGGGCGACGACGACGCCTGGGAGCTGGAGTTCGCCCTCCAGTCGGTCGACGACCCCAGCCTGTACGTGCCGGCCTCCCTGCTGTGGGAGGGCAAGCGCGTGCCCGGCCTGCCCAGGCGCCCGGACGAGACGCTGCTCGCCGGCCTCGGCCGCGCCGTACGGCTCTGCCCCGACCTGTACACGGCCCTGCACACCGCGACGCCGTCCCGCATGGTGGTGGACACCGCGTGGGCGTTCGGGTTCCTCCGCCGCGCCGCCCCGTTGCTCCAGGCCGCAGGGTACGGCGTCCGGCTCCCGGCGTGGGCGGGACGCAAGGGGCTCGGCCTCAAGCTGACCACGCGCACCCGTACGGGCACGAAGGCCCGCGCGGCGGCGGGGCAGGGGTTCGGGCTGGGCGAGCTGGTGGACTTCAAGGTCGATCTGGCCGTCGGCGACCACACGATCAGCGAGGAGGAGCTGGAGGAGCTGGCCAGGCTCAAGGTCCCCCTCGTGCGCGTGCGCGGCCAGTGGGTCGAGCTGGACGACCGCCAGCTCAAGGCGGCGCTGTCGGCGATCGAGCGGCGCCGGGCGGGCGAGATGACCGTGGCCGAGGTGCTGCAGGAGGTCGTGAACGGCGGCGAGGAGGACCTGCCGCTGGTCGGCGTGGACGCCGACGGCATGCTCGGCGACCTGCTCTCGGGCGAGGCCGACCGCCGCCTGGAGGCGGTCTCCACCCCCGACACCTTCAACGGCAGCCTGCGCCCCTACCAGCAGCGCGGCCTGTCGTGGCTGAGCTTCCTCTCCAAGGTCGGCCTCGGCGGAATCCTCGCGGACGACATGGGACTGGGAAAAACCGCCCAAACCCTGTCATTGTTGCTGGAGGAGCGGGGTGACGGGGCGGCGGCGCCGACGTTGCTGGTGTGCCCGATGTCGCTGGTGAGCAACTGGCAGAAGGAGGCGGCGCGGTTCGCGCCCTCGCTGCGGGTCTACGTCCATCACGGGGGCACGCGCAAGCGGGACGAGGAGCTGGCGGCGGTGGTCGGGGAGGCCGACCTGGTCGTCACGACGTACGGCACGGCGCTCAGGGACGCCGGCGTCCTCGCCGGGTTCCCCTGGGGGCGGGTGGTCTGCGACGAGGCGCAGGCGATCAAGAACAGCGGCGCGCGGCAGGCCCAGGCCGTACGGTCCATCCCGGCGCGCACGCGGCTGGCGCTGACCGGCACCCCGGTGGAGAACCACCTCGCGGAGCTCTGGTCGATCATGGAGTTCTGCAACCCCGGGCTGCTCGGCCCGGCCAGGCGGTTCCGCGAGCGCTACCAGGAGCCGATCGAGGCGCGCGGCGACGAGGACGCCGCCAGGGCGCTCAAGCGGGCCACGGGGCCGTTCGTCCTGCGCCGCCTGAAGACCGACAAGACGATCATCTCCGACCTCCCCGAGAAGCTGGAGATGAAGGTCTGGTGCACGCTGACGCCCGAGCAGGCGAGTCTGTACCAGGCGGTCGTGAGCGACATGCTGGCCAAGATCGACGACAGCGAGGGCATCGAGCGGCGCGGCAACGTGCTGGCGACGATGACCCGGCTCAAGCAGGTCTGCAACCATCCCGCCCACCTGCTCAAGGACGGCTCCCGGCTGGCGGGGCGCTCGGGGAAGCTCGCCCGGCTGGAGGAGCTCGCCGAGGAGGTCGTCGAGGAGGGGGACAAGGCGCTGGTCTTCACCCAGTACGCCGAGTTCGGGTCCCTGCTCCAGCCCTACCTCGCGGCTCACCTCGACCGCCCCGTGCTGTGGCTGCACGGCGGCCTGCCCAAGAAGAAGCGCGACGAGCTGGTCGACCGCTTCCAGAACGACGACGAGCCGATGATCTTCCTGCTGTCGCTCAAGGCCGCGGGCACCGGGCTGAACCTCACCGCCGCCAACCACGTGATCCACGTGGACCGGTGGTGGAACCCGGCGGTGGAGAACCAGGCCACCGACCGGGCGTTCCGCATCGGCCAGACCAGGAACGTCCAGGTCAGGAAGTTCATCTGCGTGGGAACACTGGAGGAGCGCATCGACGAGATGATCGAGCGCAAGAAGGCACTGGCCGAGAGCGTGGTCGGCACCGGGGAGGACTGGATCACCGGCCTGTCCACCGAGCAGCTGCGCGAGCTGTTCCGCCTCGGCCCCGAGGCGGTGAGCTGACATGCCGGTCGGAAAGGGCGGCTGGTTCGAGGCCGCCGCGCCCATCCGGGTGGAGGGCGGCATCCAGGCGCGCAGCAAGCGCGGGTCCATCGGCGAGCAGTGGTGGTCGCGCCGGTTCATCGACCTGCTCGAACGGATCTGCGACTCAGGCCGGCTCACCCGTGGCAGGTCGTACGCCAGGAAGGGCCAGGTGCTGGAGATCGACCTGTCGCCCGGCGTGGTGCGGGCCCGGGTGCAGGGGTCGCGGCCCGAGCCCTACCTGCTGTCGGTCCGCATCCCGGCGTACGGCGGGGCCGACTGGGCGGGCATCCAGGAGTCGCTGGCCGGGCAGGCGCTGTACCGGGCCAAGCTGCTGGCCGGCGAGATGCCCACCGAGATCGTGGAGGTCTTCGACGCGCTCGCGCTGCCGCTGTTCCCCGCCGAGCTGGACATGGAGTGCTCGTGCCCCGACTGGGGCTCGCCCTGCAAGCACGTGTCGGCCGTGCTGTACCTGCTGGCAGAGGCGTTCGACCAGGACCCGTTCCTGGTGCTGGCCTGGCGCGGGCGCGGCAAGGAGGAGCTGCTGGACGCCCTGCGGGGCATCCCCGCCGACGACGAGGAGTCCCCTGACCCGCTGCACGTGGAGGACGTGCCGCTCGGCGAGCGCGTCAACGACTTCTACTCCTCCCCGGTGCCGCTGAGCCGCCTGCGGCCGAGGATGGGGAACCCCGCCGCGCCCCCCGAGCTCCTGCTGCGCGCGCTGGAGCCGCCGCCGGTCAAGGTGCGTCACATCCCCCTGCTGGACATCCTCCGCCCCGCCTACCGGGAGCTGGGCCCGGGATCCTAGCGGGGATTTCCGCGGGAATTCATGTCGTGCCGCCGGGCCGGCAATGATCGAGATGCCGGTCGTCCACGGTCGACAACCGCGGACGTAATTGGGAGAGCGCTCTCTTTGTTTCTTAATCCGGTGCCGCCGCGCGCCTTTCCCAGCGCACGCGGCGGCTGCTACCGGAGAGGATTACTAGGTGCCGTTGACGGCGAACTCCCACAGGGAGTAGCCGTACTGGGTGGCGCGCTGGGTGCCGTACATCCTGATGTACCGGCCGGTGCCGGTCACCGCCAGGTCGTCGGTGCCGCCGTCACCGGTGGTGGTGGAGTAGATGTTCGTCCAGGTGTTGCCGTCCTGCGAGGTCTGGATCTGGTACGCCTTGCCGTAGGCGGCCTCCCAGGTCAGCTTCACGTGGTTGATGTTGTACGACCGGCCGAGGTCCACCCGCACCCACTGGGGGTCGCTGAAGGCGCTCGACCAGCGGGTGCCGGCGTTGCCGTCGGTCGCGTTCGCCGCACCGGTGCCGGCGTTCTCCGTGGAGGACGCCGTCGTCGGCTTGCCCTGCGCGATGTTCGTCCCGCCACCGCCGTTGCCGGGGGCCTTGTTGTACACGGCGACGTAGTCGATGTTCATCTGCCCGCCGGAGATGGTGGAGGCGTTGGGGCCGCCGCCGAAGGCGTCGGGGAACCCGCCGCCCATCGCCAGGTCGTAGATGATGAAGAACGGGTGGTCGACCGCCTTGGTCCAGGTGGCGGCGTCCACGCGGCTCGCCGGAAGGGTGAAGTAGTTGTTCCCGTCGAGGTACCAGCGGATCTGCTCGGGGCTGGTCGAGCGGTCGATCTCCACGGCGTAGTTGTGGTAGCCGGTCTGGCAGCCCGGGCACGCGCGCTCGCCGCTGCCGAGGCCGGTCGACTCGTTGCACACGCCGCCGGGGTTGGTGCCGCAGTGCAGCGTGCCGAAGACCGAGCTGCGGCCGTTGATGTCCTCCAGGATGTCGATCTCACCGCTGGTCGGCCACGGGACCCCGGCGCGCAGGTCGGCGCCGAGCATCCAGAAGGCCGGCCAGTAGCCGGCGCCGTTCGCGGTGGTCACGTTGGGCTGCTGGATCACCGACTCCATCCGCACGACGCCGCCGGGGGGCGCCCCGAAGGTCGCCGCCTGCGTCTCGATGCGGCCGGACGTCCAGCCCGTGCGCGGGGCCGTGCCCGAGTGCAGGGCCCTGAGCACCAGGTGCCCGGCGCCGTCGTGGAAGACGTTCGCCGTGCTGTTGGTCATGGTCTCGATCTCGCCGGTGCCGAAGTTGCTTCCGGGGCCCGTGTCGTACTTCCAGTTCCCGGTGTTCACGCCGGTTCCGGCGGCGCCGTTGAACTCATCGCTCCAGGTCAGCGTGAAGCCCGGCGGGGGAGCCGGGGCGGCCGCGTTGGCGGTGCCGGGAACGGTGACGGCGCCGATGGCCGCGACGCCGGCCGTGCCGAGCACCAGTGCCATGGCGGAGCCACTGGCCTTGAGACGCAGCAACAGGCGCTTGCCCGCGCCGCCGCTTGTGCGCTTGCCTAACATCGTCTCTCCCTTGCTGGAAGACCGATCGGCGAACGACGGCGGTCCCGGGTCCAGGTGGTGTTGCCTGCTGTCCGCCGAGACAGGGACGAGGGAGGTGAGCGCACCGGCCATCGATCACCGGTGCGTGCCGGGGTAGCGGATCGGTCGAGACTAATGTGAGAGAGCGCTCTCCGGGGAGAAGTATCACCACTTTACGACGGCTCGTCAATAGCTTCGTTAACATCCCGGAAATGAGCCCGGCCGTAGTTCGCAGGCGGCCGGCACGATCGCCGAGGTGGCCCGGCGGAGCGGGGCCCGGGGCGATGGTCCCCGGGCCCCGGCGCGCTACGAACGCTTCCAGAACGACGGCCGGCGGCCGGGCTTCGGGGCCTCTCCCGGGCCCGCCGTACCGCCGGTCAGCTCGACGAGCAACTTGATCGCGTGAGCCCACAGGGCGTCCACGTCCGCGCCCGGCGTCTCGCACGCCGACAGCTCGCGGGCCAGGACCGCCAGCTCGTTGTCGCCGCCGCCGACGTACGCCGCGAGGGCGGCCAGGCGGCTGCCGAGGTCGGCCAGGTAGAGCCGCCGCTCGGGCGCGGGAAGCGACTCCCGCTCGCGCAGTCGCGCGAGCTCCTCCACCAGCTGCGGCCGTACCGCGTCGGGCGAGTGGGGGACCGGCGGCGCGGGCGGGGCCATCTTCGGGCTCGCCGCGAACAGGCGGCCGCGGGGAGCGCTCGCCCGGGCCGGGAACGCCCCCGGAGCGCCGGGCACGCCCCCGCCGGCCGCGACGGGCCCGCTCTCGTGCGCGCTGAGACTGAAGATCGCCGGTGCGGCGTCCGAGGTGAACGCGACGGGGGCGGCCGCGATCATCGGGGAGCCGGTGATCGGGGAGGGCATCTCCCAGCCGCTCGGCATCTCCACGGGCTGGATGACCCGGTGCGCCGGCCCGCCCTCGGCGACGACGCGCGTGTCCACGGCCACGAAGGCGGTGAACCGGCACAGCACCCCGTGCCTGAGCGAGGTCTCGACGATCTCCCGCTCCAGGCCGTGCTCGCCGGTCGCGTAGCGGTCCTCCAGGCGGCGCAGGTGCGCCCGCGCCCAGACGGCCCTGGCGGCGTCCCCCTCGGCCGGCGTCCCCTCCAGGCGGCGCTCCCAGGGCTGCCCGTCCGCGGCGAGGCCGTGCACGGTCACCGACCCGCGGGCCGGGCCGCGGAACCTCCCCGACACGGTCAGGGGCACGCCGGAGTAGAGCGAGCCGAGGTGGGTCACGGTGCCCGGAAGCACGTCGAGCCCGTCGGGCTTGAGCGACAGGCCGGTGACCAGCGGGGAGCCGATCCTGCGGTGGATGTGCTCCATCGCCTCGTCCAGGCGGTCCTCGGACTCCACCAGCTCGCAGCGGCCCGAGCCGAGGCCCGCGAGCCTGCCGAGGAAGCCGGCGTTGACGGCCCGGTCGATGCCCACGGTGTGGACGCGCACGGCCGCCAGCCGGGCGCCGAGGCGTTCGAGGATCTGGTCCTCGTTGCCCACCTGGCCATCGGTGACCAGGACGAGCACCCGCTCCCTGGTGGAGTCGTCCAGCAGGCCGAGCGCCTGCTCCATGGGGTCGAGGATCTCGGTGCCGCCCCGGGCCTCCAGCCGGGCGAGGTGCTCGACCGCGCGGTAGCGGTTGCGGTCAGTCGCGGGGACGAGCCCGGCGTCGAGCCGGTCGGGGCGCTCCACGACGCTGTCGAACGACAGCACCGCGAACCGGTCGGCCGAGGTCAGCGTGTCGACGATGCGCGCCGCCGCGCGCCGGGCTGCGACCATCTTCCACCCGGTCATGCTGCCGGAGCGGTCGAGGAGCAGCGCGACGTCCCTCGGCCGCCGCGCCGCTTGCCCGTCCGGCTCGGGGGGCAGCACGGTGAGGGTGAAGGTGCCGTCGCCGTCGGCGGCGTCCCCGCCGTCCGTCTCGCGGTCGGGTACGAGCGTGAGCGAGCCCGAGGCGGTGAAGTCCAGGCGCAGGACGAAGTCGCGGTCGAGCCGCTCGCCCGGCTGGAGGCGCACGACGCCCTCCTCCTGGGTGACCACGTGCAGGCTGGACCGCATCTCGCGCAGGTCGAGCCCACCCGGGTCGACCCGGGCCGTGAGCGACAGCCGCACCGGGTTGGGGAAGCCGGGGAGCAGCACCGGGGGAGTGATGCGCGAGGCGTCGGGCACGGCGTCGGTGTCGGGGACCACCCCGTCCCCCGCGGAGCGGTCGTCGAGCGGGGTGCCCGGGATGTAGCGGGGGGCCACGACGAGCGGGAAGCGGAAGGTCGCGGCGCCGTCCTCGTACGGCAGCGGCTGGCTGAGCGTCAGCCGGACCGTCACCAGCTCGCCGGGGAGGATGTTGCCGACCCGCATGGTGAAGACGTCCGGGCGCTCCTCCTCGGCGATGGCGGCCCGCCGCCCCTCGGAGACGGCCTGGTCGTAGTCCTGCCGGGCCTGGCCGCGCTCCTTCAGGACGCCCTCCACCACCCGGCCGTCCGCCTCCATGCGGAAGGCGGTCACGGCCGCCCGGTCGGGGAGCGGGAAGACGTAGGTGGCCTCCAGCGGGACGTCGAACGGGTTGCCGAACCCCTGGGTGACCTCCACGCCGCAGGTGAGGGCGGTGATGCGCGCGTCCACCTCGACGCTCTCCAGCGGGAGGTTGCCCTTGCCGGTCCGCAGCGCGCCCAGCCCCGCGTCGGGCAGCGGGGTGTACTCACCGGGCTTCAACGCGGTGATCTGAACAGTCATGTTTGCATCCCTTCGGACGGGGATCGGGCGAGGTCGGGGTGGATCGGGTGGACGACGGCGGAGCCGGACAGGCCCCGGTCGCGGAGCACGGCGAGCAGGGGCGCGGCGGCCTCCTGGATCGCGGCGACGTCGCCGGGCCCGGCCGCCCGGCCTTCGAGCAGCAGCGTGACCCCCGGCGCGAGCCGTACGCCGTGCACGACCCCGGCGGAATGGGCGTCCCCGTCGAGGCCGGGCTGGACGCCGGGCGGGCTGGCGGGCACGGCGGCCATCGGCGCGGCCTCGGCCGCCGGGCGCTGCGCCCAGAAGCGCGGGCGGGCCGCAGGCCTCCCGTCGAGGTCGGCCCGGGGTGAGCCCCCGGGGCCGCCGTCATAGGGCGCGGGCCCGGCCGTGGCGGGGATCTGGGCGATGGCTTCGAGCGTCGAGTCGGTGGCGCCCGCCAGCTCGGCCTGGATGTCGGCGATGGAACGCCCGTCGGCCTGCCGGCGCTTGACCGCGATCAGCTGGAGGAGATGGCGCCTGCCGTACAGCGCGATCCTGCCCCGGCGGGTCAGCGGCGGGTCGAGCAGGCCGATCGTCGTGTACCACCGGATGAGCCGCTCGTTGGGAACGTCGCGGACCCGGCCGTTGGGCCGCTGCGGTGAGGGGCGCAGCGTGCTCGCCGCCCGCTCCGCCAGCTCGCCGATGGTCCAGGTGTCACTCATGCTTCAATACTGACACTGCAATCATTACAGTGTCAATGTTTAGGACGATTCAGACCGGTTACGGCGTTCTACGTACGAATGCCATAAACGGACTCTTGAGGGGGAGAATCTTCATGGCCCAGATCACCAGCCCTCTGACAGGCGACAATCAAAAGATCACCGGTGAGGCCCTCCAGGGCGCCCTGATCGACCTGCTCGACCTCTCACTGGTGGGCAAGCAGGCCCACTGGAACCTGATCGGGCGCAACTTCCGGTCGCTGCACCTGCAGCTGGACGAGATCGTCGGCATCGCCCGGAGCCGCGCCGACGACGCGGCGGAGCGCGCGGTGGCCCTCGGGGTCAACCCCGACGGGCGTGCGGCGACGGTCGCCCGCGACTCCCAGATACACGGGCTCGACGCGGGCTACATCGACGACGGGAAGGTCGTCGCGGCGTTCACCGACATCCTCGGCACGGTCATCGCGCGCATGCGCGAACGGGTGAACACCACCGAAGAGGCCGATCCGGTCACGCAGGACCTCCTCATCGAGATCACCCAGGACCTGGAGAAGCAGCACTGGATGATCCAGGCGCAGCGCTGAGCGACCTGGGGCTTCAGAGCAGGTCGCGTGCGAGGTAGGCGATCGAGGGCCGGGCGGACAGCAGGGCGCGCAGCGCGTCCCAGCGGGCCGTCCCGGCCTTCGCGTCGCGCAGCAGCCCCGCCTCGGTGAGGGCGACCGCCCACTCGTCCTCTCCCGCGCGGCCCGCCGCCCGCTCCAGCCGGTCGAGCACCGTCTGACCGGCCCCGCGCCGCGGTTCCCGCCGTAGCGGGTCGTCCGGCCACCCGTGCCCCGCCCCCTCGGCGTCGCGTGCCAGGAGCGAGAGCAGGTGCGGCCAGCGGATCGTCAGCACCGCCAGCTTCGCCACCTCTTCGTCGGTGGCCCGTGGCGCACCCGCCATGGCCCGCCTGTAGGTGACGAAGGAGTAGAACCTGAACACGTTGACGTACCTCTTCAGCTCCCTCGGATTGCTCAGCGTGAGCGCGGGAAGGGCCCGCTCGATGGCGGCGTACGCGTTCTGGTCGCTGTAGAGCTCGTCGTAGACGCGGTCGGCGGCGAGCCGCGCGGCGGCCGACAGCCCGCCGATGGCGTCGTCGAAGGCCCGCCCCGGCGCGGCGGCCACCGGCGGGTCCGCGCCCACCGCCAGGCCGCACGCGGGGAGCATCGTCTCCTGAACCCTGCGCGCCACCGCGTCGAGGTCGCCGGCCGTCGGGCCCTGCGCCCTGATCGCCGCCTCCAGGCGGTCGACCAGCACCGCGTCCGGCTGCGGGGACGTGGCGGGCCCCCGGGGCCCCTCGCCGCCGTCCCGCGCGCCCGCCCGCCCCCCGTACGGCTCGGCCGGGACGTCCAGCAGGGTGCGGAGGAAGGCGGGAACCCGCTCGCCGTCGTCCAGCATCGGCACGCTGAGCGGCAGTTGCACGATCTTCTCCAGGAACCGCCACCCGAGACCCGACCGCTCCTCCGTGGCCGCCGGCAGCGTGCGGGCGAGGTCCTGGTAGGCCACCTCGACGTGCGCCGCCACCACCTCGGGCTCCATGGCCAGCACGAACACGCAGTTGGGGAACTCCCCGGCGAGGAACAGGTTCACGGCCTCGATGACCTGCGCGACCGTACCCGGCGAGCACCTGTCGAGGTCGTCCACGAACACCACCAGGGGCCGCTCCTCGGTGGCCACCATGCCGAGCACGCTGCGCATGTCCGTCTGCACCAGGTGCAGGAAGCCGGTCCTGGACCGGTACCCCGGATCGGGCGTCAGCTCCTTGGCCAGCTCGGGGGACACGCCCAGCAGGTCCGGCTGGCGGACCAGCTTGCGGAACGCCGTGTCCGCCGACTCCCCGAGGAACCGCGCCAGCCGTACGGCCGCCGCGGCCAGCAGGACCAGCGAGCCTCCCGACCCCACGGCCGCCGCCGTGCCGCGCAGCAGGGAGCCCAGCGCGGGCACCACGGCCCCGGCGGCCAGCGCGGCGGCGCAGAACAGCAGGGTGGCGCAGAAGGCCAGGGCCACCGGCAGCAGGCGCGTCGCGGCCAGCCGGTAGGCCCGCCTGCGCACCGCGTCCCTGTCGATCCGCGACAGGTTGAGCGTCAGCCAGAAGCGTTCGCGCTCGCTGCGGGGCAGGCGGCAGGTGACCTGGCTGATGATCTCGTGGGCGAGCCCCGCCCAGACCTGCTCGCCGCTCTGGTACATCCAGGGGTTGAACCAGACGGTCGGCCGCCAGTCGGCGTGCCGCAGCGGCAGCTCGCCGGGCACCGCGTACTCCGCGCAGCCCTCCTCGGGCACCTTGGAGCGCGCGAGCACCTCCGCGTTGGTCACCTCCTGCGACGTCCCGCGCAGCCGGTTGAGGTGGATCTCGGCGGGCCGGTCCTCGGCGGCGCCGGGGTCCAGCAGGTCCTGCACCATGCGCATCAGCGAGGTCTTGCCCGCGCCCCACGGCCCCTTGACGCCGATGGTCAGCGGGGGCCGCGTGTCGGGATGGCGGACGAACGCCGCGATCGCCTCGGCGTGGACCCGGTGGCCGAGCCGGTCCCGGATGGTCCACCGGTCGCCGGTCAGCCGGGTGCGGGGCCGCACGGTGCGGCGGGCGGCACGCCACCGGCGCAGCACGCCGGAGACCTGCGAGAGTTCATCGGGGTCCAGCCGCCCGGCGACGGCCCGGCGGATCGCGGGGTCGGCGAACGGCCCGTCCCGCCCGAGCAGGCCCCACGCGGCCAGCTCCCGCGGCGCCTCCCCCGAGGAGGTGCCCTCGACGAGCAGCTCCGCGACCTCGGGCGTGAGCGGCTCGTTCTCGGCCAGCAGGGTCGCGCGGCGCAGCAACCGCCTGGCGTCCTCGCCGAGGTGGACCTCGTAGATCCTGCTCACCAGCTCCGCCGCCGAGACGGGCGGCACGGCGTCGCCCGCGACGGCGAGGCGGGCGAGCGCCGTCCCGAAGGCGGTGCCCAGATCGCGCACGGACCGCCGCGCGGACGCGACGCCGATCAGCTCGCCCTCGCCGTAGGTGAGCAGGTAGGGCCGGCGGTCGGCGCCGAGCTCCGCGCACCGCTCCTCCGCGTACCGGTACAGGTCGCCGACCGAGACGGTGCCGTCGCGGTCGAAATCCGCCTCGCCCGACAGGATGCCGTCGGCCAGGATCCCGGTGAGGGACACCGCGCGGCCGGGCCGTTCCCCCGGCATGGTCGCGCTGGTGGTGAGCGCGGCGGCGGCCGCCACGGGCTCACCCTTGACCCGCAGGCGGCCGAGGGTCTCGTGGGGCCGGTCGGGGTTCGCCGTCACCAGCCACCCGAAGTCGACGACCAGCAGCAGCGCCGCGCCGTCCGACCGTTCGACCCGGCGGGCGAACTCGCCCATCAGCGCGCCGAACTCCCGCCGCCCCCACCCCGACTCGGTGGACCAGCGCACGAGGAGCAGGTCGCCGGGCTCGACGGCGTCCAGGAAGGCGCCGACGCGACGGTGGTCGCCCGCGTCGCCGTCCGCGGTCTCGACCGCGTACCCCTGGGCGGTGAGGGCGTGGACCAGCCTGCGGTCGGCTCCGCCGGCCGGGGCGGGCCCGCTCTCGCGATCGAGGAAGACCAGGGCCTTGCGCGTCCTGATCGCCGGAGCGGGCGGCGCTGAAACGATCATCGAGGTCATTCGGCGGGCTCCCATGGCCGGGCGGCGGGCTCTGCGCCCCCTGCCCGCAGGGCCGGTCCGGTGCCCATGCGCTGTCAGTGCCGTGCTGGTCCCGTGCTGGTATGGGGCTCGCTCGGATGGTGCCAGACGCCGGGCCGGTCCCGGGCGCGCCGCGAAAGGGCGAGACCCGCGCTTTGCCCGGTCTTTCCCACCGGGGTGCTCAGGGTCAGGCTCTGGGGCTCAGAGGTCGCGGGACCAGGTCTGCATCGTGAGCTCGGTGCCCCAGTCGCGCTCGGTGTGCTGCTCGTCGAGCCGGAACCCCGCCCGCTCGTAGATGCGCCGCGCGGCCACCAGCACGTCGACCGTGACCAGGATGATCCGCTCGTACCCGGCCCTGCGGGCGAAGGCGAGGCACTCCTCGACGAGCCGGCCGCCGACTCCCATGCCCCGGGTGGACGGCTCGACCAGCAGCAGCCGGAGCTGGGCCGTGCGGTCGTCCTTCCTGACGCAGAAGACCGACCCGGCGGGCTCGCCGCGGACCTCGGCGATCCAGCCCGCCTCGCGCTTGGGGTCGTGGCCCCGCACGTAGTCGGCGACGATGCGGGCGGTCGTCGCCTCGAAGGTCTCGTCCCACCCGTACTCCTCGGCGTACAGCACCCCGTGCCGGTGCACCACCCAGCCGAGGTCGCCGGGGCGCGGCGGGCGGATGACGTACGGCTCGGGCTTCGGGGCCTCGCCGAGGACCTGCCGGATGGTCGTCATGGCCGAGAGCAGGCGGCGGCGGTCCTCCTCGCCGAGCGGTGAGAGCATGTCGCGCACCGCGGCGGCCGAGGCCTCGTCGAGCGTCGAGTAGACGGCCCGGCCCGGCTCGCTGAGCCGGACGACCTGGCGCCGGGCGTCCGCCGCCGAGCGCTCCCGCGTGACCAGCCCGTCCGCCTCGAAACGGGCGAGCATCCGGCTGAGGTACCCGCCGTCCAGGCCGAGCAGCCGCCGCAGCTCGCCGGTCTCCGTCTCGTCCCTTTTGTCCAGCTCGAACAGGACCCTGGCCTCCGTGAGGGAGTACGCGGTGTCGTGCATCCCGGCCCCGAGCACGCCGATGACGCGCGTGTAGAAGCGGTTGAAGGCGCGGACCCCGGTGATGAGCTCATCCATCGTTGCTCCGATCAACTGATTCGTTGCCTCAGTCAAGCATGTACGCGCCCGGGGATCCAGACCGTGGACGCGACTTGTGCCCCCCGGGCTCCTGGCACAAAATCGGGACCGTGGAGAAGGGTCGTGGCGTGCCCCCTTCAAGATCGCAACAGGTCCATGGCGCTATTGTCGATCACATGACTTCGGGGTACGACGTGCTCTACATCGGCGGATACACACCTGAGACCGGCGGGTCGGGTGCCGGGCTGACCGTGGTCCGGCGGGAGGAGGGCGGCGTCCTCAAGGCGCTGGCCGAGACCGCCGCGCCGGGCCCGTCCTTCCTCGCCCTGCACCCCCGGCTTCCCGTGCTGTACGCGGTGCTGGAGCGCGAGGAGGGCGGCGTCGCCGCCTACTCCGCCGACCCGTACGGGCCGGGCCTGCTCGCCGACGCGGCGAGCGGCGGGTCCTACCCCTGCCACCTGGCCGTCGACCCCACCGGCTCCTGGCTCGCGGTGGCCAACTACGGCGACGGCACGCTCGCGATGTACCGCCTCGGCAGCTCTGGCCTGTTCGACGGGCGTCCGAGGATCTTCCCGCACCAGGGCCACGGGCCCGACCCCTCCCGGCAGGCCGAGCCGCACGCGCACCAGGCGGTCTTCGGCCCCGGACGGGCGCTCCACGTCACCGACCTCGGCACCGACGAGGTCCGCCGCTACCTCCTCGGCACCGAGCCCGACCTGCACCCCGAGGGCCCGGCGCGGCTGGCGCCCGGCAGCGGCCCGCGCCACATGGTGCGCCACGACGGCCGCTGGTACGTCGCGGGAGAGCTCGACGGAATGATCACGGTCTACGACGCCGAGTGGCGCGAGGTCGGGCGCGTGCCGGCCAGCGAGTCCAGCGGCCCGAACCACGTCTCCCACATCGAGATGTCGGCGGACGGCCGCCACCTCTACGTCGCCAACCGGGGCCCCGACACCATCGCCGTCTTCGGCATGCGGGACCTGGAGGGCGCCGTGCCGTCCCGGGTGGCCGAGGTCGGCTCGGGCGGGCTGTGGCCCCGCCACTTCGCTGTCGCGGGCGACCACATGTACGTCGCCAACCAGCGCTCGGACGCCGTCGCGACGCTCCAGATCAACGACGGAGTGCCCACGCCCACGGGGGAGACGTTCAAGGTCGGCAGTCCCTCGTGCGTGCTGGCCGTGGCGGTGTAGACCCCGCTCTCACCACTTGGTCTAGACCAATGTTGGCCGCTGGGGCACAATGCTCTGCGTTGGTGGCCGCGCCGGGGATGCGCGAAAGCATTCTGGCGGCCGCGGAGCTCAACATAGTCTGACTGTGTACCCCATCGGGAGGAACCCGCCATGCGTATCGGAGTGCTTACAGGGGGCGGCGACTGCCCCGGGCTCAACGCCGTCATCCGTGCCGTCGTCCGCAAGGGCATCGGCGTCTACGGCCACGAGTTCGTGGGGTTCCGCGACGGCTGGCGCGGCCCTCTGGAGGGCGAGACGATGCCGCTGGAGATCCAGACGGTGCGGGGCATCCTGCCGCGCGGCGGCACGATCCTGGGCTCCTCGCGGACGAACCCCATCAAGATCGAGGGCGGCGTCGACCGCATCAAGAAGAACCTCGCCGAGGGCGGGGTCGACGCGCTGATCGCCATCGGCGGCGAGGACACGCTCGGCGTGGCCAAGCAGCTGTTCGACCTCGGCGTCAACGTCGTCGGCGTGCCGAAGACGATCGACAACGACCTCAACGCGACCGACTACACCTTCGGCTTCGACACGGCCGTCAACATCGCGACCGAGGCGATCGACCGCCTGCACACCACGGCCGAGTCGCACCACCGCGCGCTGATCTGCGAGGTCATGGGACGTCACGCCGGCTGGATCGCGCTACACGCCGGCATGGCCGGTGGCGCCAACGTCATCCTGATCCCGGAGAAGCCCTTCGACATCGACAAGGTCTGCGAGTACGTCGAGAGCCGCTTCAAGACCCGCTACTCGCCGATCATCGTGGTCGCCGAGGGCGCGCACCCGATCGAGGGCCAGATGGCGCTCCAGGCCGGCGAGCTCGACGCGTTCGGCCACGTCCGCCTCGGCGGCATCGGCGAGCTGCTCGCCCACGAGATCGAGAAGCGCACCGGCAAGGAGGCCCGCACCACCGTGCTCGGCCACGTCCAGCGCGGTGGCACCCCGAGCGCGTTCGACCGGGTGCTCGCCACCCGCTTCGGCCTGCAGGCCATCGACGCCGCCCACGACGGCGACTTCGGCAAGATGGTCGCGCTGCGCGGCACCGACATCGTCCGGGTGGGCCTGGACGCCGCGACCTCCGAGCTCAAGACCGTGCCCCCGTCGCGTTACGAGGAGGCCGAGGTCTTCTTCGGCTGATCGTCCCCGCCTCCTCCGCACCACCCCCGGGCCCGTGGCGGCCGGGGGGCGGTGCACCGGCCCTGGAGCACGTACGGGCCGGCCGGGGTGGGGCGCGGAGAGGGGCCGATCCGGTGTGAGGGGTCCGGGACCCCGTCATCCGGGATAAATTGAAGGGTGCCCTGCGCAGGAACGACCTTCCGCGCGGCACGCGGCCCGGCTCCGACTCCCATCCACCGCCCGGAGGCAACCCCATGTCCGTCGCGCCCCCGTCAGCTCTGGGCGAGCCCTGCGTCCTGCTCAAGCTGGGTGAGGTCGTCCTCAAGGGCAAGAACCGCGAGCTGTTCGAGCGGCAGCTGCAGATGAACATCAAGTCCGCGCTGAAGAGCACGGGCGTGAAGGTCGACGTCCGCCAGCGCCACGGTGTCATCGCGATCCTGCTCCCCGAGGGCACCGGCGTGGAGACCGCCGACGCCATCGCCGCGCGGCTCACCGACGTGATGGGCCTGGTGTGGATCCACCGCGCCTGGCGGGTCGCCAAGAACCCAGACGCCGTCACCGCGGCGGCGCTGGAGCTGGTCGCCGGGCGTCCCGAGGTCGAGCGCAAGGCGACGTTCGCGGTGCGCTCGCGCCGCCGCGACAAGCGGTTCCCCCTCCGCTCCAACGAGCTCGACCGCATGGTCGGCGGCGAGATCAACGACAAGTACGGCCTGCCGGTCCGCCTGAAGAACCCCGAGCTCACCGTGCACATCGAGGTCGACAGGGACGAGGTGTTCGTCTTCACCGACGGCCTGCCGGGCCAGGGCGGCCTCCCCGTCGGCACCAGCGGGCGCGGCCTCGTGCTGATGTCGGGCGGCATCGACTCGCCCGTCGCCGCCTACCGCATGCTCCGCAGGGGCCTCCAGGTCGACTTCCTGCACTTCTCCGGCATCCCGTTCACCACGTCCGAGTCGATCTACAAGGCGTACGCCCTGGTGCGCGCGCTGAGCAAGTTCCAGGTGCGGGCACGGCTGTTCGTGGTGCCGTTCGGCAAGGCGCAGCAGTCGCTGAAGTCCTCGGGCGCCGACCGCCTCCAGGTGGTCGCCCAGCGCCGCCTCATGCTCAAGACCGCCGAGGAGGTCGCCCACCGCCTGCGGCGGGCCGTGCTCGTCACCGGCGACTCGCTCGGCCAGGTCTCCTCGCAGACCCTGCAGAACATCACCGCGCTCGACGACGCCGTGAGCCTGCCGATCCTGCGGCCCCTCATCGGCATGGACAAGTCCGAGATCATGGCAGAGGCCCGCCGCATCGGCACCCTGGAGATCTCCGAGCTTCCCGACGAGGACTGCTGCACCCTGCTCACCCCGCGCAGGGTCGAGACCCACGCCCGCATCGCCGACCTGCGGCAGATCGAGAAGCGCCTGGACGCCGAGGAGCTCGCCGTCCAGCTCGCCGACTCCGTCCAGGAGTACAAGATCGAGGAGTCGGGCCCCAAGGCCGGCACCGCCCTCCCCGTGGTCGCGGCCGGCGCCTAGCGCACCCGGAGCCCGCGCGGGACGGCGGCCCCCCGAGGCCGCCCTCCTCGCGGGGTCTACGCCACGGGGGTGAGCGCGGTGGCGGGCACGCGGTCCATCAGGGGCGGGAAGTCGCGCATGACGCGGGCCAGCTCGTCCAGGTCGCCGTCGACGAGCGCCTGAGGGCCGTCGCAGAGCGCCTGCTCGGGGTGCGGGTGGACGTCGATGATGATCCCGTCGGCCCCGACGGCGATCGCGGAGCGCGCCAGCGGGAGCACCAGGTCGCGGCGGCCGCCGGAGTGCGAGGGGTCGATGATGACCGGCAGGTGCGACAGCCGCTGTGCCACCGGCACGGCCGAGACGTCCAGGGTGTTGCGGGTGGCGGTCTCGAAGGTGCGGATGCCGCGCTCGCACAGCACGATGTCCAGGTTGCCGCGCTGGGCGATGTACTCGGCCGCCATGAGCCACTCCTCGATCGTGGCGTTCATGCCGCGCTTCAGCATGACCGGCTTGCCGACCGACCCGACGGCCTGCAGCAGCGCGAAGTTCTGCGCGTTGCGGGTGCCCACCTGGAGCATGTCGGCGTAGGACGCGACCAGCTCGACGTCGTGGGCGTCCACGACCTCGGTGACGATCGGCAGGCCGGTCTCCTCGCGCACGTCGGCGAGGATGCGCAGCCCCGCCTCGCCGAGCCCCTGGAAGGCGTACGGCGAGGTGCGCGGCTTGTACGCGCCGCCGCGCAGCAGGCTCGCCCCCGCGGCCCTGGCCATACGCGCCGCCTCCAGCGTCTGCTGGGGCGTCTCGACCGCGCACGGACCGGCGATCAGCGTGACGGTGTCGGGCCCGATCGGCACCCCGGCCACCCGGACGGTCGATCTCTCGGGGTGGTTCTCCCTGCTCACCAGCTTGTATGGCACGGACACGCGGATGACGTCGGCCACGCCGGGCAGGCTCCCGAGGTTCAGGGTGCCGAACTGCGTTATGTCCCCGACGAGGCCGATGATCGTGCGGTTGACGCCGCGGCTGACGAAGGCCTCGCCTCCCGCCGTTGCTACCAGGTCGACGATGGCGTCGATCTCCTGCTGTCCGGCCCCGGGAGACATGACGATGACCATGATGGTGCCCTTCTCGATGAAACCGCCTGGAAAACGACGAAGGCCCCGGGTCCTTGGGGACCCGGGGCCTTCGTCGACGTTTGCCTGTCAGCGCAGCATCCGACGGCGAACGGTCCGTTCCACGGGTCCGTCGCCATACCAAAATTCGAATACAGTACGCATTGCCGAAAAGCATAGCGCATGCCCTCAGGGTGGTTGTCGGGCGCCTGGGTTCGCCGGGACTAACGGGGTGCCAATGACACGCGGTCAAGAGCGCGGTGGCAGGATTGCTGCGTGCCGGATCCAACCGAGGAGACCCGACTGCCCCCCGGGCAGTACATCCCACGTGGCCGCCCGGTCATCCACTACGGCCGGGTCCCGCAGTTCCGGCCGGAGCGCTGGAACATGTCGGTGTTCGGGGCCACCGCCTCGGGCGAGGAGATCCGCTTCACCTGGCCCGAGTTCTCCGCGTTGCCCCGCGTGAGCGTCATCGCCGACTTCCACTGCGTCACCAAGTTCTCGATCATGGGCAACGAGTGGGGCGGCATATCGGCCAAGACCCTGATGGAGGCCGCCCCCCCGGCGGCGGGCGTCAGCCACGTCATGATCTGGGGGGAGTACGGCTACAGCGCCAACCTCCGCATCGAGGACTTCGACCGCGACTCCACGATCTTCGCCATGGAGCTGGACGAGAAGCCGCTGACCTCCGAGCGCGGGTTTCCGGTCCGCATCGTGGTCCCCCACCTTTACGCCTGGAAGAGCGTGAAATGGGTGCGTGCCGTGGAGTACCTGCTGGCCGACCGCCGGGGGTTCTGGGAGGAGCGCGGCTACCACAACCTGGGCGATCCGTGGCGTGAACAGCGCTATGCCTACCAGGAGGATCCCGGAGACGGTCCTTCCTAGGGTTCCGCAGAGTTCGGGCACGATCACATTAGGTCACCTATTACGGTTGCCCGCATGCTCCTTACCGGGTGGGCACTGTTATGCGTTCTGAGCGGTCTTGTGGGGTACGGCCTCGGCCGGCGCGGCCGCGACGCCGGGCGCGACGAACAGGCCGACAACGCCACGTTCGCCACCCTGCACCTCGCCGCGATGGCCGCGCCCTACCTCAGGGCCGGTCTCGCCCGCGACTCCGCCCGCCGGGCCGTACGCCACCTGCGCGCCCTCCTCGGCACGGAGGCCCTCGCCGTGACCTCCACCGACCAGGTGCTGGCCTGGGACGGCGCCTGGGATCCTCCCGGCGAGGCGCGCACCCGCGACCTGCTGGGCCACGTCCACGGCGTCCTGGCCGGCGGGCGGCCCCACCTGGTCGCGGGCGACGAGCTGTTCTGCGAGGCCGAGGACTGCGCCATCCGCGACGCCGTCGTGGTGCCGCTCACCGTCGACGGGCGGGTCATCGGCTCGCTGGCCGCCTACGACACCCAGGTGAGCGCGGCGCTCGTACGGGCGGCCGCCGAGGTCGGGCAGTGGGCCTCGGGCCAGCTGGAGCTGGCCGAGCTGGAGGCCACGCGGCGGCGGGCACTGGACGCCGAGACGCGGGCCCTGCGGGCGCAGATCTCGCCGCACTTCGTCTGCAACTCGCTGGCCACGATCGCCTCGTTCACGCGCACCGACCCCGACCGCGCCCGCGAGCTGCTGCTGGACTTCGCCGACTTCGCCAGGCACGCCCTGCGCCGCGCGGGAGACTTCACCACGCTCTCCGACGAGCTCACCTGCGTCGACCGCTACCTGCTGCTCGAACGGGCGCGCTTCGGCGACAAGCTGCGCTTCGTCGTGGACGTCATGCGCGAGGTGCTGCCGGTGCCCGTGCCCTTCCTGTGCCTGCAGCCCCTCGTGGAGAACGCCATCACCCACGGCATCCGCAGGGGCGGCGGGTCAGGCGAGGTCAGCGTGGTGGTGCGCGACGTGGGCAACGAGGTCCACATCACCGTCGAGGACGACGGGGCGGGCATGGATCCCGAGCGGGTCAGGGAGATGCTCGACGGCGAGCCGCCGAGCGGCGACAGCGGCGGCATCGGCCTCGCGAACGTCGACGTGCGGCTGCGCCAGATCTACGGCCAGGAGTACGGGCTGGTCATCGACACCGCGCCCGGCGAGGGCACGACGGTCCGCATGCGCGTCCCGAAAATCCGCCCAAGCTATAGCTAAATGGAGTCGAACGGTTACACAATGTTGAGATGAGGCTTGCCCGGCGGGCGGTCCGGGCGGCAGCGTTGTCCTCATGCTCCGTGTCTTGGCGGTTGACGATGAAGTGCACGCGCTGTCGGAACTGGCGTACCTCCTCCGGCAGGACAGCCGCGTCGAACAGGTGCTGACGGCCTCCGACGGCGTGGCCGCGCTGCAGGACATGGTCGCCATGATCGGCGCGGGAGAGCGGCTCGACAGCGTGTTCCTCGACATCCGCATGCCCGGTCTCGACGGCCTCGACCTGGCCAGGCTCATCGGCGCCTTCCCGAGCCCGCCGAAGCTGGTGTTCGTCACCGCGCACGACGACCGCGCGGTGCAGGCGTTCGAGCTGGAGGCCGTCGACTACCTGCTCAAGCCGCTGCGGCCCGACCGGGTCGCCGAGGCCGTTCGCCGCCTGGAGTCCGCCACGTACGGCCCGTCGGCGGCCGAGGCGGCGATGGACGACGTGATCCCGGTCGAGCTGAGCGGGCGCACCAGCTTCGTCCCCCAGCACGCCGTCACCTACGCCGAGGCCAGCGGCGACTACGTGCGCCTGCACACCGCCGAGGGCACCCACCTGGTGCGCATGTCCCTGGCCGCCCTGGAGCGCCGCTGGGGCTCCTCGGGGTTCATCCGCATCCACCGCAGCACGCTGGTGTCCGCCCGGCACGTCACCGAGATGCGCTTCGACGAGGGCCGCATCGTGCTCCGCGTCGGCGCCACGACCCTGCCCGTCAGCCGGCGGCACACCCGCCGCGTCCGCGAGCAGCTCGTCCGGCAGTCCCGCGGCGCCCTGCCGTCGGGGGCCCTCTCCTCGGGTGTCGAGGCACTCGCGGCCGGGGCCCTGCCGTTCGGCGCCCACCCGGTCTCGTCGGGCCCGTGAGGCCGCCCGCGTCCCTCCGGTCCGTGAGACCGGATGCCCGGCGCCCGCCCCCTGAGCCCCGCGTCCGTCCGGTCGGTGAGGCCGCGCTCCTCTCGCCGGACGGGCGGTGCCGCTCGGCGCGAGCCCCCGGCCTACCGCTCGTCGGCGCGTAGGCACCGCTCGTCGCGCCGCCACGTTCCGTATATCGCTGGCTACTGACCGCTTGGCGAGGCGGCCCCCAAGTGGGCCACATGACCCCGATGACCCACCGTAATGTCATCCGCGTCGAAGAGCCACACTGCGTAACCGGGGGGGAAACCCGCCCCATGGGCCGGAAAGACCTTGGATACGCGGAACCGCTGGCGATCGCCTGGCTTCCGCGCCCATGCGCGTGCCCGGCGGTCCCCACAGGTCGCCGGGCCCTTACCGGGGGGTAGGGCCCGTCGGCCTCGGCGAGGCGGGGTGTTCGCGGACGGCCGCAAGGCCCCTCAGGTGATCCGGCCCAAAAGGGGGGCGGCCGGATCACCTCGCGAGCACCCCGCCACTGCCGTCCCCGGCCCCCGGGGCTCAGCTCCCGTCGCGGAGCCTCTTCAGGAGCGCGATGTCCTCGCGGTGCTTGTCGGCCTTGCCGGGGGTCTCGATGCAGAGCGGCACCCCGGCCGCGACCGGATGGCGCAGGAGGTCGGCGAACGCCGCCACGCCGATGTGCCCGGCGCCGATGTTCTCGTGGCGGTCCTTCTTGAGGCCGCAGGCGTCCTTGGAGTCGTTCACGTGGAGCAGCTTCAGCCGGCCGGGAGCGACCGCGTGGAGGGCGTCGAGCGTGCGCCCCATGCCTCCGGGAGCCGCGAGGTCGTGCCCGGCGCCGAAGGCGTGGCAGGTGTCCAGGCAGACGTTGGCGCGCGGGTGGAACTCCAGGGCCGCCAAGTAGGGCCCGAGGTCCTGGATGGTGGCGCAGAGCATCTGGCCCTGACCCGCCATCGGCTCCAGCAGCAGGTCGGGACCGTCGTCGGGGATCTCGTCCAGGAGCGGCAGGAGGTGCTCGCGGAGCTGCCGCATGGCGGCGTCCCTCGGCTGGGTCACCGCCGAGCCGGTGTGCACGACCACGCCGCGCGCGCCGGTCTCCACGCCGCGCCTGAGCGAGTGCCGCACGGTCAGGATGGACCGCTCCAGGGTCTCGGCGCTGGGGGAGCCCATGTTGACCAGATAGGGCGTGTGGATGAACACCGGCATGCCCGAGTCGCGCAGCGCGGCGTCCTCGGCGGGCCTGCCCTCGGCGAGCGCCCAGCCGCGGGGGTTGGTCACGAAGACCTGGATGATCTCGGCGTCGATCTCGGCCGCGTAGCGCAGGCCGCCGGTGGCCAGACCACCTGTGACCAGCGCGTGCCCGCCGATGAGAGAGGTAACGGTCATGGTGGTGTCCAGCCTATGGGAGGCCGCCTGATGCCCCGGCGGGCCGCTTTCCGGGCCCGCACCGGGACGACTTGGAGCATGACACAAAAGTCGTGGCGATGCGTTGGGCCACTTGGGAGCTCCCGCCGCTGGACCGCGCCCGCCGGTGACGGTCTACTTGCTGGCATGCCCAATGTGACACCCGCTCGACGCGGCCTGGAAGGGTTCAACGCGCTCAGCCCGATCGAGGCGGAGCGGGAGCTGCTGGCCTGCTGTGCCTCAGGCACCTTCGCCCGCCAGGTCGCCGCCTCGCGGCCGTACGACGACATCGCCCCTGCCGTCGACACGGCGGAGGCGGCGGTCAAGGACCTGAGCTGGCCCGAGGTGCTGGAGGCGCTCACCGCTCATCCCCGCATCGGCGAGCGCATGCAGGGGAGCGGCAGGGAGTCGCTCTGGTCGAGGCTGGAGCAGTCCGGAGTGACCGGGTCGAGCTACGAGACGCGCGGTGAGCTGCTCCGGGGAAACATGATGTACGAGGAGCGGTTCGGGCACGTGTACCTGATCTGCGCCACGGGCCTGTCGGCGGAGGAGATGCTCGGCCGTCTCAGGGACCGCCTGCGCAACGACCAGGAGACCGAGCGGGCCGTCGTACGGGAGGAGCTCGCCAAGATCACGCGGCTGCGGGTGGCTAAGCTCCTCGCGGAGGGCGGCAACAGGGGCGAGGAGGGCGCGTGACCCCGTCCAGGGCCGTCACCGGCGCCCACGCGGAGGAGGAGACGTGAGCCTGTCCACCCACGTGCTGGACTCCGGCAACGGCCGGCCCGCCGAGGGCGTGGCCGTGAGCCTGCACCAGGGCGACCGTCTTGTCGGCAAGGGCGTGACCGACCAGGACGGCCGCCTGCGCGACTGGCTGCCCGAGGGGGAGCCGGGCAGGGGCGTCCACCGCCTGGTCTTCGAGACCGGCGCCTACTTCGCCAGGTCGGGTGTGACGGCGTTCTACCCGGAGGTCGTCGTGACCTTCGCGATCGACGACCCGGAGGCGCACTACCACGTGCCCCTGCTGCTGAGCCCGTTCGCCTACTCGACGTACCGAGGGAGCTAGCGATGACCGTCGTCCTCGGACCCAACCGCTACGGCAAGGCGGAGACCCGCGTCGTCCGCGTCACCCGCGACGGCGAGGTCCACCACCTCAAGGACTGCAACGTCTCCATCTCGCTCGCCGGCGACATGGAGGACGTGCACAGGAACGGCGGCAACGCCGCGGTGCTGCCGACCGACTCGCAGAAGAACACCGTCTACGCCTTCGCCAAGAGGCACGGCATCGGGCAGATCGAGGAGTTCGCCCTCCTGCTCGCCCGGCACTTCGTCGGCTCGCAGCCCACGATCCACCACGCCCGCGTGGAGGTGGAGGAGTACTCCTGGGAGCGCAGGGGGCCGCATTCCTTCGTGCGGTCGGCCACCGAGACGCGCACGTGCGTCGTCCACCATGATCAGGACGGCACCTCCACGGTGGTGTCCGGCCTGCGCGACCTGGTCGTGCTGAACTCCACGGGCTCGGAGTTCCACGGGTTCATCCAGGACGAGTACACCACGCTGCCGCCGGCCACCGACCGCGTCCTCGCCACCGCAGTGACCGCGCGCTGGCGCCACGCGGTGCCACCCGCGGATCTCGCCGATTCGTACGATTTCGGAAAATCGTACGATGAAGTGCGGAGGTGCCTGCTGGAGGCGTTCGCCGGCACTCACAGCCTGTCCCTGCAGCAGACGCTCTTCGCCATGGGCAGCCGCGTGCTGGCCACCCGTGAGGAGGTCTGCGAGGTACGGCTGGAGCTGCCGAACAAGCACCACTTCCTGGTGGACCTCGCTCCCTTCGGCCTGGACAACGACAACGAGGTCTACTTCGCCGCCGACCGCCCGTACGGGCTGATCGAGGGCACCGTGCTCCACGACGACGCGCCGGCCGCGGGCCCGGCCTGGGACTAGGGAGTGCCGATGGAATTCCTGCGACCCACCACCTGGGGCGAGGCGCTGGCCGCGAAGGCGGCCGTTCCCGAAGCGGTGCCCATCCAGGGCGGCACCGACGTGATGGTGGAGATCAACTTCGACGTGCGCCGTCCGGTGGCGCTGCTGGACCTGAACCAGGTCACCGCCCTCGGCGACTGGGAGCTCATGCCCGACGGACGGCTCCGCGTCGGCGCCGGGGTGCCGTACGCCCGGGTCATCGCCGAGCTGGGGGACAAGCTCCCCGGCCTGGCCCAGGCCTCCCGCACGGTCGGCTCCCCGCAGATCCGCAACCGGGGGTCGGTCGGGGGCAACCTCGGCGCCGCATCCCCGGCGGGCGACAGCCACCCGCCCCTGCTCGCCGGCGACGCGGTGATCGAGGTCGAGTCCGCCGCCCGGGGCACTCGCATGATCCCGGCCGCCGAGTTCTACCTCGGGGTCAAGCGCAGCGCGCTCGCGCCCGACGAGCTGATCCGCGCCTTCTGGATGGCGCCCGCCGAGGGCCCGCAGTACTTCTCCAAGGTCGGCACCCGCAACGCCATGGTCATCGCCGTGTGCTCCTTCGCGATAGCGCTGCACCCCGGGGAGCGCCGTGCGGGCACCGGCGTGGGCTCGGCCGCCCCGACCCCGCGCCGGGCCATCGCCGCCGAGGAGTTCCTCGCGGCCGAGCTCGACTGGACCGGGGCCGCCCCCCTCGACGCCGCGCTGCTGGCGCGGTTCGGCGAACTGGCGGCCCAGGCGGCCTCACCCATCGACGACGTGCGGGGCACGGCCGACTACCGCCGCCACGCGGTCGCGGTGATGGCCCGGCGCACGCTCACCTGGGCCTGGAACGACTACCGCGAGAAGGTGGCGGCATGCGCGTGAACTTCACCGTCAACGGCAGGCAGGAAGCGGTCGACGGCGTCTGGGAGGGCGAGAGCCTGCTCTACGTCCTGCGGGAGCGGGTCGGCCTCCCCGGCTCCAAGAACGCCTGCGAGCAGGGCGAGTGCGGCTCCTGCACGGTCTACCTCGACGGGCTGCCGGTGTGCTCGTGCCTGGTCGCGGCGGGGCAGGCGGAGGGGCGCCAGGTGCGCACGGTCGAGGGGCTGGCCGAGGGCGACCGGCTCGACCCGATCCAGGAGGCCTTCGTCGAGTGCGGCGCCGTGCAGTGCGGCTTCTGCACGCCGGGCCTGCTCGTCCAGGCGCACGACCTGATCGAGCGAAACGCCCGGCCCAGCGACGCGGAGATCCGCGAGGCACTCGCGGGCAACCTGTGCCGGTGCACCGGCTACGAGAAGATCCTCGACGCGGTGCGGCTCGCCGCCGCCAGGAAGGCCGAGGTGGTCTGACCGTGGGCACCCTCATCGAGAACGTCGCGATCGCCCCGGTCGTGGGGCCCGAGATCGGCCGGGGGTACATCCACGTCGAGGACGGCCGCATCGCCGCGCTCGGCGCGGGCCCCGCCCCGGACGTCCCCGGCGCCACCCGCGTCGACGGCACCGGCTGCCTGGCCACCCCCGGCCTGGTCAACACCCACCACCACCTCTACCAGTGGGCCTCCCAGGGCGTCGCCCAGGACGCCACGCTGTTCGAGTGGCTCACGGCGCTCTACCAGGTGTGGGCGGCCATGGACGCCGAGGTCGTGAAGGGGGCGGCGACCGCCGGGCTCGGCTGGCTCGCGCTGTCGGGCTGCACGACGACCACCGACCACCACTACATCTTCCCCAAGGGCCGGGGCGACCTGTTCGCCGCCGAGATCGAGGCGGCCCGCGACCTCGGGCTCCGCTTCCACCCGTGCCGGGGGTCGATGGACCGTGGCGTATCCCAGGGCGGCCTGCCCCCCGACGAGGTGGTCGAGGGGCTGGATGAGATCCTCGCCGCCACGGCCGAGGCCGTCGACGCCTACCACGACCCCTCCCCGGGCTCGATGCTCCAGGTGGCCGTCGCGCCGTGCTCGCCGTTCTCGGTCAGCGCCGGGCTGATGACCGAGGCGGCGGCGCTGGCCCGCGACAAGGGCGTGCGCCTCCACACCCACCTGTGCGAGACGGTCGACGAGGAGGAGCACTGCCTTGCGCAGATGGGCTGCACCCCGGTCGACTACATGGAGAAGCTCGGCTGGCTCGGCCCCGACGTCTGGGTGGCCCACGCCGTCCACCTCCACGACCGCGACATCCGGCGCTTCGCCGAGACGGGAACCGGCTCGGCCCACTGCCCGAGCTCCAACGGCCGTCTCGGGGCGGGCATCGCCCGCGTGTCCGAGATGCTGCGGGCCGGGGCCGTCGTCGGCCTCGGCGTGGACGGCAGCGCCTCCAGCGAGCTCACGCCCCTCGCGGGCGAGATGCGGCAGGCCCTGCTGTTCCAGCGCGCCAGGTACGGCCCGGCGGCGCTCACCGCCCGCCAGGCGCTGGAGATCGGCACCCTGGGCGGCGCCCGGTGCCTCGGACGGCAGGACGAGATCGGCTCGCTGGAGCCGGGGAAGCTCGCCGACATCGTCCTGTGGCGGGTCGACGGCTTCGCGGCGGCGGTGGAGGACCCGGTGTGCGCGCTGGTCTTCGGCGCGACGCCGCCCGTGGCCCGCGTGCTCGTGGGCGGCCGGACGGTGGTGGAGGACGGCGAGCTGCGCACCGTGCCGCACGACGCCGCGGGACGGGCCGGCGCCGACGCCCGCCGCCGCCTGACCAAGCTCGCCGCGGACAAGGGATTCAGCGTGAACAAGGAGGTCGGTGCGTGAGGTCGGTACAGGTGCGTCCGGAGGCCGTGAGGTCAGGGCATTCCCGCCCGGGGGCCGTGAGGTCAGGGCATTCCCGCCCGGAGGTCCGCGCGTGACGCGAGGGCATGTGCTGGTCGCGCCGGACAAGTTCAAGGGCTCGCTCAGCGCCGTCGAGGTCGCCGGCAGCGTGGCGGCGGGCCTGCGCGCCGCCAGGCCGGACGTCGCGGTCGTGACCATGCCCGTCGCCGACGGCGGGGACGGCACCGTGGAGGCGGCCGTCGCCTGCGGGTTCCACCGGGCCGAGGCCGTCGTCTCCGGCCCGACCGGCGAGCCCGTGAGCGCGGCGTACGGCTTCCTGGACGGCGTGGCGGTGGTCGAGCTGGCTGAGGCGTCCGGCCTGCACCGGCTGCCCGGCGGGCGGCTCGCGCCCCTCGCGGCCGGCAGCGACGGCACCGGCGACCTGATCGCGGCGGCCCTGCGCCAGAGCCCCCGGGAGGTGGTGCTCGGCCTCGGCGGCAGCGCCTGCACCGACGGAGGCTCCGGCATGATGCGCGCGCTCGGCGTGCGCCTGCTGGACGCCCGGGGCCGCGACCTGCCGCCCGGGGGAGGCTCCCTTGCCGACCTGCGCTCCCTGGACCTCTCGGGGTTCACCCGGCCCGCCGGCACGGCGTTCGTCGTCGCCAGCGACGTGGACAACCCGCTGCTCGGCCCCGAGGGCGCCGCGGCGGTCTACGGCCCCCAGAAGGGGGCGGGGCCGGCCGAGCTGCCGAGGCTGGAGGAGGGCCTGGCCCGCTGGGCCGACGTCGCGGAGCGCGAGCTCGGCGTACGGGCGCGCGACACCCCGGGCGCGGGGGCGGCGGGCGGCGTCGGCTTCGCGGCGATGGCGTTCCTCGGCGCGGAGATCCGGCCCGGCATCGGCCTCCTGCTCGACCTGCTCGGCTTCTCCGCGCGGCTCTCCGGCGCGCGGCTCGTGATCACGGGGGAGGGCTCGCTCGACGGCCAGACCCTGCGCGGCAAGGCCCCCGCCGGAGTGGCGTCGGCCGCCGCCGAGGCCGGGGTGCCCGTGGTCGCCGTGTGCGGCCGGCGCGCGCTGACCGACGAGCGGTTGCGCGCGGCGGGCATCCAGGCGGCCTTCGCGCTGACCGACATCGAGGACGACGTGCGACGCTGCATGGAAGAGGCGGGCCCGCTCCTGGAGCGGCTCGCCACCACGCTGGCCGCCGAATGGCTGCCTCACGCGCCCGTCCACGCCCATGACTGACCACCGGCCGGACGGAGGACCGTGAGCGACTTCGATCTGGTGGTGCGGTCGCGGCGGGCGGTGCTGCCCGGCGGCGAGCGCCCGCTGGCGGTGGCCGTGCGGGACGGCATGGTCGCGGCCCTGCTGCCCTACGACGACCCGGCGCCGGCGGCCGAGCAGGTGGACCTCGGCGAGGTGTGCCTGCTGCCCGGCCTCGTCGACACCCATGTGCACGTCAACGAGCCGGGCCGCACCGAGTGGGAGGGGTTCGCCACCGCCACCAGGGCGGCGGCGGCCGGGGGCGTGACCACGATCGTCGACATGCCGCTCAATTCCCTGCCGCCGACCGTCGACGTGGAGGCCCTCGCGGTCAAACGGGCGGCGGCGGCCGGGCAGTGCGCCGTCGACGTGGGCTTCTGGGGCGGCGCGATCCCCGGCAACGCCGCCGGGCTGCGCGCGCTGCACGAGGCGGGCGTGTACGGCTTCAAGTGCTTCCTGTCGCCGTCGGGCGTGGAGGAGTTCCCCCCGCTGGACGCCGCAGGCCTGCGTACGGCGCTGCGCGAGGTGGCGGCCTTCGACGGGCTCATGGTGGTGCACGCGGAGGATCCCGCGCTGCTCACCGAACCCCTCGGCCCGACATATCCCCAGTTTCTCGACTCGCGGCCGGGGGAGTCGGAGCGCCGGGCCGTCGAGCGGGTCATCGCCGTGGCCCGCGAGACCGGCGCGCGGGTCCACATCCTGCACGTGTCCTCGGCCTCCTGCCTCGAACCGCTGGACGCCGCCCGGCGCGACGGGGTGCCGATCACCGCCGAGACCTGCCCCCACTACCTCACCCTGACCGCCGAGCAGGTGCGCGGCCCGGAGTACAAGTGCTGCCCGCCGATCAGGGACGGCGGCAACCGCGACGAGCTGTGGCAGGGGCTGGCGGCCGGCGTGCTGAGCTGCGTCGTCTCCGACCACTCCCCCTCCACCCCCGACCTGAAGGTGCCCGACTTCGCCGCCGCCTGGGGAGGGATCTCCTCTCTGCAGGTCGGCCTGCCCGCCGTGTGGACCGAGGCCAGGTCGCGCGGGTACGAGCTGCCGCGCGTCGTCGAGTGGATGTCCGCGGCGCCCGCGGCGCTGGCCGGGCTGCCCGCCAAGGGCGGCATCGCCGTCGGCGGGGACGCCGACCTGGTGGCCTTCGACGACACCGCCGAGTTCACCGTCGAGGCGGCGGACCTGCGCCACCGCAACCCGGTGACGCCCTACCACGGCCGCACGCTGACCGGGGTGGTACGCGCCACCTGGCTGCGCGGCAGGGCCGTGACCGACACCGTCCCACCATTTGGAGTGCTTCTTTGAGCGACCTTCCTGCCGGAGACGGCCACCCGATCACCGTGGGCCCCGGAGGTGCCGGTGAGTGACGTCACGCGCCTGCCCGACCTGGCCCTGCGCACCTGCGGCGGGTCCGTCGTGGCGGCCAGCGACGAGTCCTTCGCCGAGCGGCAGGCGCTGATCAGGCCCGGCGCGCCCGCGTTCCAGCCCGGCACCTTCGGCGCCAGGGGCCAGGTCTACGACGGCTGGGAGACCCGGCGCCGCCGCGAGCCCGGCCACGACTGGGCGATCGTGCGGCTCGGCATGCCCGGCGTCGTCAGGGGCGTGGTGGTCGACACCGCCTGGTTCACCGGCAACTACCCGCCCTTCGCCTCCGTCGAGGCGTGCGAGGTGGACGGCTATCCCTCGGTGGCCGAGCTCCAGGAGGCCGACTGGGTGGAGATCGTGCCGAAGAGCCCCCTGGGCGGGGACGCCGCGCACGAGTTCGCCGTCGGCGACGGCCGCAGGTTCACCCACGTGCGGCTGAACATCTTCCCCGACGGCGGGGTCTCGCGGCTGCGCGTCCACGGCGAGGTGGTGCCCGACCTCGCGATGTACGAGGGCATGACCGTCGACCTCGCCGCCCTGGAGAACGGCGCGGTGGTCACCGGCTGCTCGGACGAGTTCTACTCCTCGCCCGCGAACGTCATAGCCCCCGGGCTGCCCCGGCACCAGGCCGAGGGGTGGGAGACCGCCCGCCGCCGCGACGGCGGCAACGACTGGCTGGTCGTACGGCTGGCGGTGCCGGGCGTCGTGCGCGTCGCCGAGCTCGACACCACCAACCTGGTGTACAACGCCCCGGGCGCGGCCGCCCTTTCGGCCGCCGACGTCGGCGACGGCTCGCCGGGGGAGGACACCGAGTGGTTCGAGCTGCTTCCCCGCACCCGGCTCCAGCCGGACACCCGTCACAGGTTCCGCCTGGACGGCGACCGCGTGGCGACGCACGTGCGCCTCGACATCTACCCCGACGGCGGGATGGGCCGCCTCCGCCTGCACGGCACTCCCCGGCAGCCGTAGGCGGCGGGGCTCGGGAGGTCAGTGCCAGATCGTGATGCGGGTGCCCGCCGGGGCCTGGCCCAGAGGGTTCTCGGCGACCACCGAGCCCGCGCCCGCGATCTTGCGTACCCGCACCTTGAAGCCCGCCGCGCGGAGCTCCTGGGTGGCGTCGGCCACGTTCTTGAACCGGACGTCGGGGATGGCGACCAGGGCCTGGCCCGGCTGAACGTTGTCGGGGTTCTCCCAGGGCCAGTGGAAGCCGGTGTCGGGACCCTTCGAGCAGGTGAGCTGCACGCCCTGCCCCGCCGTGACCTCGGCCCGCGCGGCGGGGTCCTGGGCGATGATCGTGCCCGGCTGGGCGTTGTCGGTCTGCTGGACGATCGTCGGGTTGTACCCCTTCTGCCGCAGGAACGCCTCGGCCTGGTCGCACTGCATCTCGCTGACGTCGGGCATGAGCTGCCCGGCGCTCAGCACGAGCTGCACCCGGCTGCCCTCCCTGACCTTGGTGCCGACCTGCGGGTTCGTGCGTAGCACCAGGCCGCGCTGCACGGTGTCGCTCGGCACCCGGCTGATCGTGCCCGCGGTGAGGCTCGCCTCGGAGATCTTGGCCCGGGCGTCGGCCTCGGAGAGGTTGACGACGTTCGGCACCGCGATCTTGACCGGGCCCGCCGAGGGGATCAGCGTGATCGTGGACTGCGCGATCACTTCCTTGCCCGACTCGGGGTCGGTGCGCAGGACCTTGTTCTCGGCCACCTGCTTGTCGTGCTCGGGCGTGCCGATCTTGACCACGAAGCCCTGCTTCTCGGCCTCCAGCTTGGCCACCGTGGTGTTCAGGCCGATCAGGTCGGGGACCTTGGTGTAGCGGCCCTCGGAGAACCACCAGCCCGTGCCGCCGATCGCCGCGATCATCAAGACGACCAGCACGATGATGAACCAGTGGGGCCGGAAACCCCGGCGCCTCGGGCTCTCCACCGCCGCCCGTACCGCCGGGGCGGTGAGCATCTCGGTCCGCGAGTGGATGAGGGTCGGGTTCGCGGGCGGGGCGCCCATCTGGTGCGCGGCCGCCGGCCCGGGGGCCGGCGCGCCGGTGGGCGGGCGCTGCGGCCCCATGTCGCGCGGCAGCATGCGGTGGGCGTCCACGGCCGCGACGAGCAGCGCGGTCGCGTCGGTGGGCCTGCGGTTCTGGTCGCGGTCGGTCGCCGAGAGCACGAGGGTGTCGAGCAACTGCGGGATGTCCCCGGCCAGCGACGACGGCGCGGGCACCCGGTCGTGGACGTGCCGGTAGGCCACCGACATGGGGTTGTCGCCCTGGTAGGGCTGGTGCCCGGTCAGCAGCTCGAACAGCATCACCCCGGCGGCGTAGACGTCGCTGCGCGCGTCGGCGACCCCGGCGGTGACCTGCTCGGGCGACATGTACGCGATCGTGCCGATCATGACGCCGGTGCGGGTCTGGTTGCCCGCCTCGATGGCCCGCGCGAGCCCGAAGTCGACCACCTTGACCCGGCCGTCGTCGGTCAGCAGGACGTTCTCGGGCTTGACGTCGCGGTGCACCATGCCCGCCTGGTGGGCCGCGCCGAGGGCGGCCAGCACCGGGATCATGATCTCCAGGGCCTCGCGGGCCGGCAGCCGCTTCCTCTCGCGGAGCACGTCGCGCAGGGTGCGCCCCGGGACGTACTCCATCGAGAGGTAGACATGATCGCCGTCGGTGCCCTGGTCGAACACGTGCACCACGTTGGGGTGCGACAGGCTGGCCACGGACTTGGCCTCGCCGATGAAGCGCCGCACGAAGTCGGGATCCTCGGCCAGCGAGCGGTGCATGACCTTCAGAGCCACCGTGCGGTCGAGCCGGATGTCCAGGGCCAGATAGACGGCCGCCATCCCACCCCGGGCGATCCGGGACTCAACGCGATAGCGCCCGTCCAGCAGCCGCCCTACAAGGGGGTCCGCAACCGTCGTGTCCACGGGAGTGAGTTTACGGGCGGTTTGCCAGGGGGAGGGCAAGCACATCCCAAACCGATGCCGACATGTTTTCCCGTCAGGAAGGGGTCATGGCTCTCCGCCGACCGGTTCGACGGCCGGCGAGGACGCCTCAGCGTACCGGCGGCGGGGTATCCGGCCCGCTAGGCGCGCCCTACGGCCGGCCGTGACGGCGTCGCGCATCGCCGCCGCCATCAGCTCCGGCCTGCGGGCCCGCGTCACCGCGCTGGCGAGCAGCACCGCGTCGCAACCGAGCTCCATCGCCAGGGCCGCGTCGCTCGCCGTGCCGATGCCGGCGTCCAGGATGACGGGGACGCCCGCCGCCTCCACGATCAGCTCGATGTTGTGCGGGTTGCGGATGCCGAGCCCCGAGCCGATGGGCGCGCCCAGGGGCATGACGGCAGCGCACCCCGCCTGCTCCAGCCGCCGCGCGAGCGCCGGGTCGTCCCCGATGTAGGGCAGCACCACGAACCCGTCGGCCACCAGCCGCTCGGCCGCGTCGAAGGTCTCGATCGGGTCCGGCAGCAGGGTGCGCTCGTCGTTGATCACTTCCAGCTTCACCCAGTCGGTGCCGAGCGCCTCGCGGGCCAGGCGCGCGGTCAGCACCGCCTCGCCCGCCGTGAAGCAGCCGGCGGTGTTGGGCAGCACCCGCACGCCCCGCTCGCGCAGGACGTCGAGCACCGACCCCCGCGCGGCCGGGTCCAGCCGCCGCATGGCCACGGTGGTGATCTCGGTGCCGGACGCGGCCAGCGCCTGGTCGAGCACCTCCAGGGAAGGGGCGCCGCCGGTCCCCATGATCAGGCGGGAGGCGAACTTCTCGCCGCCGAGGATCAGCGTGTCGTCCATGGGGTCCGCGTCCCGCTCGCCGGCGACTCCGGCGGGGTTCGTCCCGTCTCGGTCAGCCACCCTGCACCGCCGTGAGCACCTCGACGCGGTCGTTCTCGCCGAGCGGGGTCGACTGCCACGCGCCCCGCCGCACGACCTCGTCGTTCAGCGCGACCGCGACCCCGGCGACGGCCGGGGTGAGCGTCCGCACGGCCTGGGCGACCGTGGTGCCGGGGGGCAGGTCGTGGGGGGCGCCGTTGATCGTCACTCTCATCGCGCTTCCGGGGCGGAATACCCCGGCCGGTGGCCGGGGGAGGGGCCCCGTTCCTCCTTCGTCCATCGGTGCGGGTGGGTGGTGTCGTGGTGCCGCGCCCCGGCGAACCGCAGGGGCGAGCAGATCGCCGCGAGGGACGGGCCTTCCTGGCCCGTGTCCGGGCCGGGTCGTACGGCCCGATCACCGCCGGGCCGGCGGGCCCGGTGGCCGTCCCCATCGCCTTCAAGGGCCAGTTCGGCGGTGAGCAGGTCGGCCGTCAGGGGGGAGAGCAGGACACCGCCGCGGTGGTGGCCGGTGGCCATCAGAAGGCCCCCGAGCGCGGTACGCCCGACGACCGGGAGGTTGTCGGGGGTGCCGGGACGCAGGCCGGCGGACATGCCGGTCACCTCCAGCTCGGTGAGGCCCGGTACGAGCTCCCGCGCGTCCCGCAGCAGCTCCCATAGGGCCCCGGCGGTCACGCGGGTGTCGAACCCCATCTCCTCCTGCGTGGCGCCGAGCACGATCTCCCCGTCGCCGCGCGGCACCATGTACGCGCTTGACCCGTGGACCATCCCGCGCACGCAGCGGCCGAGGAACCCCGGAGCGCCGCGCAGCCGCATGATCTGGCCCTTGACCGGGCGCACCGGGGGGAGGACCTCTGGCGGCAGGCCGTCCAGGGCGCCCGACCAGGCCCCGGCGGCCAGCACGACCCGGTCGGCGGCGACCGCCCCGCCGCCCGCCAGCCGTACCCCGCGCACCACGTCGCCCTCGACGGCGAAGCCCGTGACGCGGTCGCCCACCACGCTCACCCCCCGGCGCGCCAGCGCGGCGAGCAGCGCGGCGGTCACGCGGCGCGGATCCACCCAGGCGTCCCCCGGCGCCAGGACCCCGCCGCGGACCGAGGGTGCGAGCATCGGCTCCGCGCGGCGGCACTCGCGTCCCGTCAGGCGCTCCACGGGGAGCGAGAGCTTCTCCATGAAACCGGCCAGCTCGCCGAGCGCCGCGAGGTCGTCCGCGCCGAAGGCGACGTCCAGGGTGCCGTCGGCGCGGTAGTCGAGGTCCACGCCCGCCTCGCCGGACAGCTCGGCGGCGAAGGCGGGCCACAGGGCGAGGGACGCCAGGCCCAGCCGCAGCAGGGGCTCCTCGGTGTAGGTGACCTCGCTCACCGGGGCGAGCATGCCCGCCGCCGCGTGGGAGGCGCCCGACCCGGGCGCGGGGTCGACCACGGTGACCGCGTGACCGCGCTGCGCGGCCCGCCAGGCGACGGAGAGCCCGACGACGCCCCCGCCCACGACGACCACATCCACGTGCGTATGGGGCATGTTTGGCATGTCCACCAAAGGTCCCGCTCCCTTCGCCGGCATGATCCGGATCAGGTCTTTAGCGGTCGAGGGCCGTGAGCCCTCCTCTCAGCCCGGTCTCGCCGGACTCCCGCGCGTGCTGACGGCACCAGCCTATTCCTGCCTCCATACGGCTTGCGCACCCGCTTGAGTGTTCTCATTACTGCCTGTGTGCGATGGTGAGCCAATTCGTTACCAAATCGCCGTTGGCGAGTTACCCGGCTGGCCGCTTAGGGTCAGGTTGTGAATCATGTCGTGGTGGTCGGAGCCGGGCTGGCCGGCGTGCGGAGTGTCGAAGCGCTGCGGGCGCGCGGTTACCGAGGGCGCGTCACTCTGGTCGGAGACGAGAACCATCGCCCCTATGATCGTCCACCCCTGTCGAAGGCCGTGCTGCTCGGCGAGCTGGACTCCACGGTCGTCGACTCCGATCTCGGCGCCCTCGACGTCGACCTGCGCACCAGCGTGGCGGCCAAGGGCCTGCGCGAGGGCGCGCTCGAGACCACAGAGGGCGAGGTGGAGTACGACGGGCTGATCATCGCCACCGGCGCCTCGCCCATCAGGCTGCGCGGCGAGGGCACCCAGCATGTGCTCCGCACCATCGACGACGCCCTCGCCCTGCGCGCCCTGCTGGTGCCCAAGGCCCACGTGGTGGTCGTCGGAGCGGGCTGGATCGGCGCGGAGGTCGCCACGGCGGCCCGCCGCGCCGGGTGCGCGGTGACCGTCGTCGAGGCCGCCCAGTCGCCGCTGGCCGTGGCCCTCGGCACCGAGGTGGGCGCGCGCACCGTGCCCTGGTACGCCGAGGCGGGCATCGACCTCAGGCTCGGCACGATGGTCGGCTCGGTCGACCCGGGCGGCCTGACCATGATGGACGGCTCGTGGATCCCCGCCGACGTGGTCGTGACCGGCGTCGGCGTGCGTCCCACCGTCGGGTGGCTCGCGGGCTCGGGCCTCGAGATCGACAACGGCGTCGTGGTCGACGAGCACCTGCGCACCTCGATGGAGGGCGTGGTGGCCGTCGGCGACTGCGCGAACTGGTGGTCGCGGCGCTTCGGCCGCCGCATGCGGGTCGAGCACTGGGACACCGCGCTGAACGCGCCGGAGACCGCCGTGGCCACGCTCCTCGGCGAGACCGCCGTGTACGACCCGGTGCCCTACTTCTGGTCCGAGCAGTTCGGCCGCATGCTGCAGTACGCCGGCAACCACGAGGGAGCCCGGCTGGTCCTGCGCGGCGATCCCGGCGCCGACCGCAAGTGGGCGGCGTGCTGGCTGACCGACGACCACCGGCTGGCCGCTATCCTTACCGTCGACCGTCCCCGTGACCTGGTGCAGGGCCGCCGCATCGTCGAGGGCGGGCAAAGGCTCGATGTGGATCGCGCGATGGACCCCTCGGTACCCTTGCGCGACTGCTTGTGACCCCCTGCGGGGTGTTTGAGAAGAGGCGCGACGTGGTAGTTGTGGTTCCGTGACGCTTTCTGTTGCACAGATCGACCGGGAAACCGACCAGTTGGTGGGAGAGTGGCTCCCCCTCACGGAAGTGGGCAGGCGGCTCGGGCTAAGTGCCGGGCGGGCCAAGCAGCTTCTCAAGGACAAAAGGCTCATCGGTGTCCGGCGGGGCGGCTCCGAGCCCGAGGTCCCCGCGGCCTTCATCGCCGGAGACGACGTGGTGAAGGGCCTTCCAGGGACGCTGACGGTCCTGTCCGACGCGGGCTACGACGACGTCGAGGCCCTGCGGTGGCTGTTCACCGCCGACGACTCCCTGCCGGGGGCCCCCATCGACGCCATCGTCGCGGGCCGCCACACCGAGGTGAAGAGGCGTGCCCAGGCGCTCGGTTTCTGACGCCAGGCTCTACCTCTGCACCGACGGGCGCCGGCGCCAGGGCGATCTCGAACGGTTCCTCGACGCCGTCCTCGCGGGCGGCGTGGACATCGTCCAGCTGCGCGAGAAGGGCCTGGAGGCCCGCGAGGAGCTCGCGCTCCTTGAGGTGTTCCGCGCGGCCTGCGACCGGCACGGGGCCCTGCTCGCGGTCAACGACAGGGCCGACATCGCCTACGCCGCGCGCTCCGACGTGCTGCACCTCGGGCAGGACGACCTGCCCGTGGCCGTGGCGCGCGAGATGCTGGGGCCGGACATCCTGATCGGGCGGTCCACCCACAGCGACGCGGAGGCGTCCGCGGCGGCGGCCGAGGAGGGTGTCGACTACTTCTGCTGCGGGCCGATCTGGCCCACGCCGACCAAGCCCGGGCGCCCCGCGCCGGGGCCCGGCCTGCTGAAGCACGCCGCGGCGCTCGGCACCGACCGGCCGTGGTTCGGCATCGGCGGCATCGACCTCACCACGCTGGACGAGGTCATGTCCTACGGCGTGACGCGCGTCGTGGTCGTGCGGGCGATCACCGAGGCCGACGACCCGGGCGCCGCCGCCGCCGAGTTCGCCCGCCGCCTCGCGACGGCCTGACCCGGCCCCACCTCCCGGGGAGGGAGCGTGGGGAGTCCGGGTGCGCGATGCGCCTGCCGTCGGAGGCGGCCGTGGGATGCGTCCTGGGAGGACGTGCTCCCGCCGGCTCAGCTCCGGCGTGCGGTGGCGGCCACCGCCAGCTCGGCGAGGGCCTGCCTGGCCTCCTCCTCGATCGGCGCGCGCTCCAGCGAGCTCAGCGCGTCGTCGAGGTAGCGCTTGATCATCTCCTCGCTCGCCGTCAGCGCGCCGGTCTCCTCGATGATCTCGCGAAGCCGCTCGACGCCGCCCGGGTCCAGCCCGGGGTCCCCGAGCAGCCGCCGCACCTCGGCGGCCTGCCCGTCGGAGGCGGCCGAGAGCGTGCGGGCGATCAGCATCGTGCGCTTGCCCTCGCGCAGGTCGTCGCCCGCGGGCTTGCCGGTCTCGGCCGGGTCGCCGAACACGCCGAGGACGTCGTCGCGGAGCTGGAACGCGATGCCGACCTTCTGGCCGTACTCCACGCACAGCCGGTCGAGCCACGGCTCCTCGCCGCGCGCGGCGAGCAGCAGGCCGAGGCGCAGGGGCTGCTCCACCGAGTACTTGCCGCTCTTGTGCAGGGCCACCCTGAGCGCGCTGTCGAAGGTGTTGTCCCCGTGCGCCTGCTCCAGCAGGTCGAGGTACTGCCCGCACATCAGCTCCGTGCGCATGAGGTCGTGCACCTGCTCGGCGGCGGCGAGCGCCTCGGCGGGCAGGCCGCTCGTACGCCACATCTCGCTCGACCAGACCAGCAGCAGGCTGCCCAGGAGCACCGCCGCCCCCTCGCCGAACTGGACCGCCGACCCCCGCCAGCCCGACTCCTCGTGCATCGCCTGGAACCGCCGGTGCGCCGAGGGCTTGCCGCGGCGCAGGTCGCTGGCGTCCATCACGTCGTCGTGGATCAACGCGCTGGCCTGGAGCAGCTCAAGCGACGCCGCGGCGGTGTAGATCGCCGGGTCCTCCTCGCCGCCCGCGCCGCGCCAGCCCCAGTAGCAGAAGGCGGGACGCAGGCGCTTGCCCCCAGACATGAAGTCCTCCGCGGTCGTCATCAGAGGACTCAGCTCGGGGCCGCTGACCAAGGGACGCTGCCGGTCGACGAACATCCGGAGGCGGCGGTCCACCTCGGAGCGGAAGGCGTCCGACAGGGCGAAGGAAGTGGTCATGCTCTGAGATTAACGGCCGCACGACAGCGCCCCGATTCCCCATCCCCTGTGTGACCCACGTCATGGCGAGGGGGAGAGCGTGGACGCGAGGCGAGAGCGGCCAGCTCGCGCGCTTGCGGAGCCCGGCGAGGCGTCGCACAGGATGTCGGCCGGCTCTGGTGGCCACTGTGCGACGCCGGGACAGGAGCGCACGTTCACCAGCGGTGCGCGGCGGGCCGGACCTGTAGCCTTGGAGCCATGGCTCTGGGTCGTCCTTCATACTTGCCCGACCGGGTTCCCACCGTCCGCGAACTCCTCGCCTCCGGGGGGCGCTCGTTCTCCTTCGAGTTCATGCCGCCCAAGACCGACGAGGGTGAGCGGCAGCTGTGGCGCGCGATCCGCGAGCTGGAGGCGCTGCGCCCCACGTTCGTCTCCGTGACCTACGGCGCGGGAGGCTCCACCAGGGACCGCACGGTCGAGATCGTCGAGCGGCTCGCCCACGAGACGACGCTCACGCCGGTCGCCCACTTCACCGCCGTCGACCACTCGATCCGTGAGCTGCGCCACCTGATCGGCAGGTTCGCCGGGGCGGGCGTGCGCAACATCCTCGCCGTGCGCGGAGACCCGCGCGGCAGCGACCCGCTGGCCGAGTGGATCAAGCATCCCGAGGGCGTGCTGTACGCCGAAGATCTGGTGCGCCTCATCCGGCAGGCGGGCGACTTCTGCGTGGGGGTGGCGGCCTTCCCCTACCGCCATCCGAGGTCGTCGTCGATCGAGTCCGACACCGACTACTTCGTGCGCAAGTGCCGGGCCGGCGCCGACTACGCCATCACGCAGATGTTCTTCAAGGCCGACGAGTACCTCCGGCTGCGCGACCGGGTGGCGGCAAAGGGCTGCGACACGCCCATCATCCCCGGCATCATGCCGGTGACCCAGATGAGCACGATCGCGCGGTCCGAGCAGCTCTCGGGCGCCCCCTTCCCGCCTGAGGTGGCCGAGCGCTTCGCGGCGGTCGCCGACGACCCGGCCGCGGTGCGCCGGCTCGGCATCGAGCACGCCGCCGAGCTGTGCCAGACCCTGCTCGACGAGGGGGCCCCCGGCATCCACTTCATCACCTTCAACAGGTCGAGCGCCACCCGCGAGGTCTACCAGGCCCTGGCGCCGACCCCGGCCCCCGCGCCCGTCCCCGCCGGCTAGCCCCGCCCCCGGGGCGGGCACCGTCCCGTTCCCGGGTCCCCGCGGTCGCGGGTCGCGGGCGCCGCCCTAGGCGAGGGGGCGCATGGGGAGCATGGTGCCGACGATCGCGTAGTGCTCGTAGCCACCGGGGAACACGAACATGCTCATGAGGTCGACGAACCCGAGCCTGCGGTACAGATGGCGCGCGGCCGTGGGCTGGTCGTGGGTGGACAGCACGGCGGTGCTCTCGGGCCTGCCCTCGCACAGGCCCTGCACCAGCCGGCGGCCGATGCCCTTGCCCTGGTAGCCGGGGTGCACGTGGATCTCGGCGATCTCGAAGGCGTTTCCGAACCAACCGGCGGAGGTGGGCGGGCCTGAGCGCTCCTCCAGCGCGCGGCGCACGACGTCGTGCCACCACTGGCCGGGCATGCCGTGGAAGCCGTACCCGAAGCCGACCGCGGTGCCGTCGGTGGTCAGGGCGAACAGACAGGTGAAATCAGGAAATGTCGCGTGATTGCGCATGATGCCCTGGCGGCCTGAGAGCTGATCGGCCGGCGGGCGCATCGCGGCCGTATAGATGTCGATCACGATGTCCAGCGCGGAGACGAACGCCTCGGGACCGGCGCGTCGCAGTTCGATCACTCATCGCACACTAGCAGGGCGGCGATCACCCGGTGGTCGAACCCGACGAGTGCCATCTTCGTGCACTTTTCCCGGCATTTACCGTCTACTCCACCTCCACCGGAGTGCCGCCGGTGATGCGGACCAGCTCGTCGAAGGTCGTCGGGAAGACGGTGTGCGAGTGGCCGGCCGCGGCCCACACGACGTCGTGCTTGCCCAGCCAGGTGTCCACCAGCGTGCGGATGGGCGCGGGATGGCCGACCGGGGCGACGCCGCCGATCGTCTGCCCGGTCGCGGCCTTCACGAACTCCGGGGTCGCCCGCTTGACCTTCGAGACGCCGACGAGCCTCGCGACCAGGCCGGTGTCGACCCGGTGGGCGCCGCTGGTGAGCACCAGCAGCGGCTCGCCGTCGGCGTCGAAGATCAGGCTGTTGGCGATGGCGCCGACCTCGCAGCCCACCTGGGCGGCGGCCGAGGCCGCGGTGGGGGCCGAGTCGGTGAGCACGACCACCTCGCCGGTCGCGCCGGCTTCGCGGAGGGCGTCGGAGACCTTGATCACGCTTGGATGCGACTTTTCTGGCACGCGGACACTCTAAACACCTTGACCCACGTGGGCTATTGATTACATCTCCGTGACTCTACGGGGTGTGGCGTGACCATTGCGCTAGTGTCCGGACAAACGATCGTGGTGTGTCCGAAGGGAAGTTTTGACATGGGGGTTGGTAGGCGGCTCGCCGCCGCGGTGGTGCTGACCGCGGGAGCCGTGCTCGTCTCGGGTTGCGGGCTGGGGGCCCAGCAGGCCGGGCCGGCGGCGTTAGCGGGTGCCCCGGCGCCCGGTCGCGCGGCCACTCCGGCGGTCACGATCCATGTGACGCCGGTCGGCCTGGTGCGCGCGGCCGAGCCTTTCGTGGCGCCGCACGGCACTCTCAAGTTCGGCGCCAAGGGCGTCGCGGTGAAGGAGCTCCAGGGAAGGCTCCGCGAGCTCGGCTACATGCCCGGCAAGATCGACTCCAAGTACGGCGGCACCACGCAGTCCGCCGTGTGGGCCTTCCAGAAGGTCCAGGGGCTCACGCCGACGAGCACGATCAACAGCCGCACGTGGCGGGCGCTTGAGGCTCCCAGGGCTCCGCAGGTGCTCGTCCCGTCCGGCAAGCCCGACCGGGTGGAGGTGAACCTCACCAAGCAGGTCGCCGTGCTCTACCGGGCGGGGCAGGTGAAGCTCATCACCCACATCTCCTCGGGGAGCGGCATCCCCTACTGCGAGACGGCCACCTGGCAGGGCAAGACGCAGAGGTTCTGCGGCGACGCGAGAACCCCGACGGGTGACTTCAAGACCACCTGGCGGCGGTCAGGCTGGCACAAGTCCTACCTCGGCCAGCTGTACAACCCGATCTTCTTCAACGGCGGCATCGCCCTGCACGGGGCGCTGTCGGTGCCGCTCGCCCCGGCGTCCCACGGGTGCGTGCGGCTGCCGATGCACGTCGCCCAGGTGCTGCCGTCCCTGCTGGGCACCGGGGTCCCGGTGCACGTCAGGGGCAAGTTCCAGCGCTGAGCCCGGTCGCGCCACGGGCCGAGGTCGTCACGACGACCTCGGCCCTCGCCGTCTCCCGGCGGTCACCCCATCGCGCACGAGCCCGGCTCGGCCCGCTCATCGGCCACTTCACCCGGCCTCCGGGGTGCGACCATGTCAGGGACGGCGAGCCGAGGAGCCCGGATGACCTATCAGCACCCTGACACCGCCACGCCCGCCGAGGTGCCCCTGGTGGGAGACGGCGTCACCCAGGGGATCACGCGCGCGGGCGACACCGTGCGCCGCCCGGTCAGGCCCTTCACGATGACGGTGCAGGCCTACCTGGCGCACCTGCACGCCGCCGGATTCCCGCACGCCCCGGTCCCCCTCGGCATCGACGACCAGGGCAGGGAGGTGCTCTCCTTCGTCCCGGGCGACGTGCCGCGAGAGCCGCTGCCGCCCGAGACGGCGGGGGAGGAGGTCCTGGTGGGGCTCGCGCGGCTCGTCCGGGGGCTCCATGACGCCGCCCAGGGCTGGGCGCCGCCTCAGGACGCGGTCTGGGGAGGCATTCCCGGGGCATCGGCCACCGGTTCGACCTCCGATGGCGAGCCCGTCGTGGTCGGCCACCGCGACTACTGCCCCGGCAACGTCGTCTTCCGTGACGGGCTGCCCGCGGCGCTCATCGACTTCGATCTCGCCAAGCCGACGTCCAAGGTCGACGACCTCGCCAACGCCCTGTACTACTGGGCGCCGCTGCTGGATCCGGAGGACAGGTCCCCGGCGTTCGCGGGCCTCGACATCCCGCGCCGGGTCGCGGTCTTCGCCGGCGCCTACGGCATGACGGCCGGCCAGCGCCGCGCTCTGGTGCCCTCGGCCACGCGCATGATCCACCGGTTCCACGTCAACATGCGCGCCGCCGCCGAGGTCGACCCGGCGTTCAGGCGCATGTGGGACGAGGGCGTGAAGCACCGCCTGCCCCGGGCCGAGGCCTGGATCCTGCGGGAGGGCCCCGCCATCGAGGCCCGGCTCACCGCCGCTCTCTAGGCCGCGCTCAGGTACGGACGCGCGGCGTGTCTCTCGGCGTACACGGCCGTCGCGTGGCCCCGGTGGGCTCGCGGACGTCCCCAGGGTGTCGCACGCGATCGAACCTTTGTTCGCTTCATGCTTGACATCGCGCGTCATCGAATTTATGTTCGACACGGTGAGGGTGGGACTCGCGGCCCACCCTCACCACACGGCGGGAGAGCGTCGTCGGCGACGGCCTCGCCACGCGCACGATGGCCGGACGGGGAGAGGGGAAGCTCCTCGTCCGGCCCGACAGAGCGGCACCACCGAGCCACTTACAGCCACCGAGAGCCAACCAGGAGCCACCGGGCCAGAAGGCCACGGCATCGGGAGCGCACAGCCCCCGAGCGTGACGCCGCCGGGCACCAGAGGGTGACGCCGCCGGGCACCAGAGGGTGACCGGGGCGGGGGAGCGAGGTACGAGCCGGCCGAGTGACCACGACCAGCGGACCACCGAAATTGTCGGTGGTGTCTGCGACTGTGTTATCACCGGCGGTCACCGCCGGAGCCACGACCCCAAGGAGGGTGTCATGACTCGAGAGTCCGGAGAAGGCCCCCGGATTTCACAGACCGTGCGCGCGCACCTTGCCGACGCGCATTCCTGCCTCGCCGACGCGTCGGCGGCCCACACCCCCGCCGAGCGTTACGTCTCGGCTCATCTCGCCGCGCTGCGTGCGGCGGCCGCGATCCTCGCGGCACTGCCCCGGCCGATGGACGGCCGCAGGCGGCGGCTCCGCAGCGCGTGGGAGCTGCTGCCCGAGGCCGAGCCCAGGCTCGCGCAGTGGGCGGCCTACTTCGCGGTGAGCGCCACCAAGCGTGCCTCGGCCGAGGCCGGCATGGTGCGCGTGGTGTCGGCGCGAGACGCCGACGAGCTGATCGCCGAGGCCGACACCTTCGTGGGCGTCGTCGAGGGCATCCTGGGTGTCCCCGGCCAGTCCACCCTTCCGGTGAGGGCCCCCTTGGCAGGGTGATCCGGCGGGGTTCCGCCCGCACGGCCCGTCCGTGCCGTTTCCCCGGTCGCCGGTCCCGCTTCCAAGGTCACCGCTTGACGGCCCCACAGCCGTGACGCGTACGCCGGGCGACCCGACGTCGGGACCTGCCGACAAATCCGGTGCATGCCGGAAGATCGGGCGATGCCCGAAGATCGGGCACAAGGCAGCAAATCCGGTGCATGCCTACAAGATCCGGCGCATGTCGGCAAACCCGCGCATGCCTGAAGAAACCCGCGCATGCCTGAAGACCGGGCACATGCCGGAGGATCGGGGCGCTGCCGCGTTTCCTCTGCGGCGGCCTCACCCCCGCGCCCCAGCGGGGGACCCCGAGCGTGGCCGTCGCCCGCACCGAACGGCCCGCCCGCTCGCCCATCCCCGTGGTGCGAGCCGGTGGCACCGTGCCGTGCTTGTGACGTGCCCCTCGCGTGCCCTGTGACGTGTCCGTGACGGACGCGTCGGGACCGCTGGCGACAGCTTAACGGACCATCGCCCCGGATGGACCGTCCTGCGAGGACCGATCCGCCGGGCGGGCACTGAAAGCCCGCCCGGCGGTCAGGTCGCGAGAGTCGCGGGCGCGCGCGTCTCCCAGGTCACGGGCGCGCGCGTCTCCGAGGTCGCGGAGAAGCGGCTAGAACGACTCGACGGCGCGGCGGGCCTCGGCGTCGAGCACACCCCAGTTGATGAGCTCTTCTGTGAGCTCGGTGGGGGACTTGTCATAGATGACCGCCAGAGAGCGGAGGTCCTCCTGGCGGATCGACAGCACCTTGCCGTTGTAGTCACCACGCTGGCTCTGGATCGTGGCCGCGTAACGGGCGAGGGCCCCGGCCTTCTCCTTGGGCAACTGGGCAAGGCGCTCAAGGTCGATCACGAGCTTCGGCGTGGGGCCGAGCGGGCTCGGCGCCGAGCCGCCAGGCAGCAGCTCCGAGACCGGCACCCCGTAGAAATCTGCCAACTCCGCGAGCTTCTGCACGGTCACGGCACGGTCGCCACGCTCGTAGGAGCCCACGACGACGGCCTTCCACCTGCCCCGAGACTTCTCTTCGACTCCATGCAGTGATAGTCCCTGCTGGGTGCGGATGGCGCGGAGTCGTGCGCCCAGCGACTTGGCGTAGTCAGACGGCATCGTTTGGCCCCCCGGCTTTCTATGAACGTTCTCACTTATTGTGCGCCTTGCGACGAATGCCACGGCGATCGGGTGGCACCCGGGGAGGCACCATCGGTGACCGACGCGTCGTGGTTTACCCGAGAACGTCGCGAGGTGTGGTTACGGACAGTGACGGTAAAGGTGTGGACGAGTTTGGTCAAGCTGATTGGAAAAAAGATGCCGAATCCTGTCCGGTCCAGCCCTGATCTGCTCGGTCACAAGCGCCGCTCACGCTCCTTCCGTACGGGGACGGCACAGGTTCCGTACGGCTTCGGCGTGGCGGGCGCGGCCCGGAGACCCGGCGAGTGAGGCCGGCATACGGGCATCTGCCCAGGTTGGGAAGGCCGAACCGGTTCGGGAGGTTTCCTGCAAGGCTGATAACGTGGGCGAGCCAGTTCCTTTAAGACCCGTCCTGTGAGGCGGGAAAGGTGGTGACCCTCATGAACGTCGCCCGAAATCAGGCGCGCGACGATGACCCACGGCCCGACGGCGACCAGGTGCGTGACGGCCAGCGGCCGCACGACGGTGAGCGCGCGGTGCTGGAGGCCCCGGACATCAACCGGGCCCTCACCCGCATCGCCCACGAGATCCTCGAACGCGCGAAGGGCCCCGAGAAGCTTTTGCTCCTCGGCATCCCGACCCGCGGCACCTTCCTGGCCCGCAGGCTCGCCGACCGCATCGAGCAGGTCGAGGGCCGTCCCGTGGCCTCCGGCTCCCTCGACGTGACGATGTACCGCGACGACCTGAGGCTGAAGCCGGCCCGTGCCCTCGGCCGCACCGAGCTCCCCGAGGACGGCGTGGACGGCCGCATCGTCGTCCTGGTCGACGACGTCCTCTACTCCGGCCGCACCGTCCGCGCCGCGCTCGACGCGCTCAACGACCTCGGCCGCCCCACGGCCGTACGGCTCGCCGTGCTGGTCGACCGCGGCCACCGTGAGCTGCCGATCCGCGCCGACTACGTCGGCAAGAACCTCCCGACCTCCAGGGCCGAGACCGTACGGGTGTGCCTGGCGGAGACCGACCAGCGTGACGCGGTCCTGCTGAGGGGAGGCCAGCGATGAACCGCCACCTGCTGTCCACGGCCGACCTGTCGCGCGACGACGCGCTGCTGATCCTCGACACCGCCGAGCAGCTTTCGCAGGTCTCGGACCGTTCCATCAAGAAGCTGCCGACCCTGCGCGGGCGCACGGTGGTGAACCTCTTCTTCGAGGACTCCACCCGCACCCGCATCTCCTTCGAGGCCGCCGCCAAGCGGCTGTCCGCCGATGTGATCAACTTCTCGGCCAAGGGGTCGAGCGTGTCCAAGGGGGAGAGCCTCAAGGACACGGCGCTCACCCTCCAGGCGATGGGCGCCGACGCCGTGGTCATCCGCCACGGCGCCTCCGGGGCCCCGCACCGCCTGGCCAACTGGGTCGACGGCAGCGTGGTCAACGCCGGGGACGGCACCCACGAGCACCCGACGCAGGCGCTGCTCGACGCCTTCACCATGCGCCGCAGGCTCGGCGAGCTCGACGGCCGCCGGGTGACGATCGTCGGCGACGTGCTGCACAGCAGGGTCGCCCGCTCGAACGTCCACCTGCTGCACACCCTCGGCGCCGAGGTGACGCTCGTCGCGCCGCCGACGCTGCTGCCGGTGGCGATGGGCGACTGGCCGTGCGAGGTCTCCTACGACTTCGACGCCGTGCTCCCGAAGTCGGACGTGGTCATGATGCTGCGCGTCCAGCACGAGCGGATGAACGCCTCGTACTTCCCCTCCGCCCGCGAGTACAGCCGCCGGTACGGCCTCGACCCCGAGCGGCTCGGCAGGATGCCCGACGGCGCGATCGTGATGCACCCCGGGCCGATGAACCGCGGCATGGAGATCGCCGCCGAGGTCGCGGACTCCGCGCGCTCGACCATCGTCGAGCAGGTCACCAACGGCGTGACCGTGCGCATGGCCGTCCTCTACCTGCTTCTGTCCGGCTCAGAGCCCGCGATCGGGGGAAACCAGTGAGCTACCTCGTCAAAGCCGCCCGCGTCCTCGGCGGCGAGCCGCGGGACATCCTCATCAAGGACGGGTACATCGCCGAGATCGGCGCCCCCGGCGAGATCGACGGCACCGGCGCCGAGCACGTCGACGCCGGCGGGCTGATCGCGCTGCCCGGCCTGGTCGACCTGCACACCCACCTGCGCGAGCCCGGCAGGGAGGACGCCGAGACCGTCCAGTCCGGCACCGCGGCGGCGGCGCTCGGCGGGTTCACCGCCGTCCACGCCATGGCCAACACCTCGCCGGTCGCCGACACCGCGGGCGTCGTCGAGCAGGTCTGGCGGCTCGGCCAGGAGGCCGGGCACTGCGACGTCCAGCCGGTGGGCGCGGTCACGGCGGGCCTTCTGGGCAGGCAGCTCGCCGAGCTCGGCGCGATGGCCGACAGCGCCGCCCGGGTGCGGGTCTTCTCCGACGACGGGGTGTGCGTCTCCGACGCCGTCCTGATGCGCCGCGCCCTGGAGTACGTCAAGGCGTTCGACGGGGTGGTGGCCCAGCACGCGCAGGAGCCGCGCCTGACCGAGGGCGCGCAGATGAACGAGGGCTCGGTGTCCGGCCGCCTCGGGCTGACCGGCTGGCCGGCCGTCGCCGAGGAGGCGATCATCGCGCGCGACTGCCTGCTGGCCGCGCACGTCGGCTCCCGGCTGCACATCTGCCACGTCTCCACGGCGGGCTCCGTGGAGATCATCCGCTGGGCGAAGTCGAAGGGCTGGGACGTCACCGCCGAGGTGACCCCGCACCACCTGCTGCTCACCGACACCTGCGCCGAGACCTCGCCCGCGGGCGCGTACAACCCGATCTACAAGGTCAACCCGCCGCTGCGCACCGAGACCGACGTGCGGGCGCTGCGCGAGGCCCTCGCCGACGGCACGATCGACTGCGTGGCCACCGACCACGCGCCGCACCCGGTCGAGGACAAGGAGACCGAGTGGCCGGCGGCGGCCATGGGCATGATCGGCCTGGAGACCGCCCTGTCGGTGGTCCAGGAGGCCATGGTCGAGACCGGCCTGCTCGACTGGGCGGGCGTCGCCGACCGCATGTCCGCCCGGCCCGCCCGCATCGGGCGGCTGTCCGGCCACGGAGGCCCGCTCCAGGCGGACGCCCCCGCGAACCTCACCCTCGTCGACCCCTCCGTACGCTGGGCGGTCGACCCCGGCGGGTTCGCCTCCAAGAGCCGCAACACGCCCTACCAGGGCATGACGCTGCCGGGCAGGGTCGTCGCGACCTTCCTGCGCGGTCGTCCCACCGTTCTCGAAGGGAAGCTCACGTGACGCGCGCGACCACGGGCACAGCGGTCCTCGTCCTGGAAGACGGCCGGGCCTTCCACGGCACGCCGTACGGCGCCGAGGGCGAGACGTTCGGCGAGATGGTCTTCTCCACCGGCATGACCGGCTACCAGGAGACCCTCACCGACCCCTCCTACCACCGGCAGATCGTGGCGATGACCGCGCCGCACATCGGCAACACCGGCGTCAACGACGAGGATCCCGAGTCGTCCCGCATCTGGGTCGCCGGGTACGTCGTCCGCGAGCCTGCGCGGGTCGCCTCGAACTGGCGCTCCCGCCGCACGCTGGACGAGGAGCTTCGGGCGCAGGGCGTGGTGGGCATCGCCATGCCGGGCACCCGGGCGCTCACCCGCCACCTGCGCGAGCGCGGCGCCATGCGCGCCGGGGTCTTCACCTCTCCCACGGCCCCGGTGGAGGAGCTGGCCGAGAAGGTGCGGCACAGCCCCTCGATGGTGGGCGCCGACCTCGCCAAGGAGGTCTCCACGGCCGAGCCGTACATCGTCCCCGCGCACGGGCGCAAGCGGTTCACGGTCGCGGCGGTCGACCTCGGCATCAAGGCGATGACGCCCTACCGCATGGCCGAGCGGGGGTGCGAGGTCCACGTGCTCCCCGCGGGCGCGACCGCCGCCGACATCCTCGCCCTGGACCCGGACGGGGTGTTCCTCTCGAACGGCCCGGGCGACCCGGCGACCGCCGACTACGCCGTCGAGGCGCTCACGGGCGTGCTGGACGCGGGCAGGCCGGTCTTCGGCATCTGCTTCGGCAACCAGATCCTCGGCCGCGCGCTCGGGCTCGGCACGTACAAGCTGCGGTACGGCCACCGGGGCGTCAACCAGCCCGTGCAGGACCGGCGCACCGGCAAGGTGGACATCTCCGCCCACAACCACGGCTTCGCCGTGCGGGCGCCCCTGGACGGCCCGTTCGACACGCCGTACGGCCGCGCGGAGGTCAGCCACGTGAACCTCAACGACGACTGCGTGGAGGGGCTGCGCCTGCTGGACTACCCGGCGTTCAGCGTGCAGTACCACCCCGAGGCCGCCGCGGGGCCGCACGACGCCGCGGGCCTGTTCGACGAGTTCTGCGCCCTGATGGCGCGCCCGGGCACGACGGTGAAGGCGGAGGGCGAGAGTGTCTAAGCGCACTGACATCAGCTCGATCATGGTCATCGGCTCCGGGCCGATCGTGATCGGGCAGGCGTGCGAGTTCGACTACTCGGGCACCCAGGCGTGCAGGGTGCTGCGCGCCGAGGGCTACCGGGTCATCCTGGTCAACAGCAACCCGGCGACGATCATGACGGACCCGGAGTTCGCCGACGCGACGTACGTCGAGCCGATCACGCCCGAGATCATCGAGCAGATCATCGCCAAGGAGCGGCCCGACGCCCTGCTCCCCACCCTCGGCGGCCAGACGGCGCTCAACGCGGCGGTCGCCCTGCACGAGGCCGGAGTGCTGGAGCGCTACGGCGTCGAGCTCATCGGCGCGGACATCGACGCGATCCAGGCGGGCGAGAACCGCCAGCTGTTCAAGCAGATCGTCGCCAAGGTGGCCTCGGAATACGGCCTCAACGCCGAGTCGGCCAGGTCGGCGATCTGCCACTCGCTGGAGGAGTGCCTCGCCGCCGCGGCGGGCCTCGGCTACCCGGTGGTCGTGCGGCCGAGCTTCACCATGGGCGGCGCCGGCTCCGGGTTCGCCTACGACGAGAACGACCTGCGCCGCATCGCCGGCGCCGGGCTCGACGCCTCGCCGACCACCGAGGTGCTCCTCGAGGAGTCGATCCTCGGCTGGAAGGAGTACGAGCTGGAGGTCATGCGCGACCGGGCCGACAACGTCGTCATCGTCTGCTCCATCGAGAACATCGACCCGATGGGCGTGCACACCGGCGACAGCGTGACCGTGGCCCCGGCCCTGACGCTGACCGACCGCGAGTACCAGAACATGCGCGACGTCGCGATCGCGGTCATCCGCGAGGTCGGGGTCGACACCGGCGGCTGCAACATCCAGTTCGCGGTCGACCCGCGCACCGGGCGCATGATCGTCATCGAGATGAACCCGCGCGTGTCGCGGTCGAGCGCGCTGGCCTCCAAGGCCACCGGCTTCCCGATCGCCAAGATCGCGGCCAAGCTCGCCGTCGGCTACACGCTCGACCAGATCCCGAACGACATCACCCGTGAGACCCCGGCGTCGTTCGAGCCGTCGCTCGACTACATCGTGGTCAAGGTGCCGCGCTTCGCCTTCGAGAAGTTCGCCGGGGCCGACCAGACCCTCACCACCCACATGAAGTCCGTCGGCGAGGCCATGGCCATCGGCAGGTCCTTCCCCGAAGCCCTCCAGAAGGCCCTGAGATCGCTGGAGAAGAAGGGATCGTCCTTCAGCTGGGCGGGGGACCCCGGGGACAAGGAGGCGCTTCTCGTCGCCTCCCGCACCCCGCACGACGGGCGGCTGCGCACGATGCAGCAGGCCATCAGGGCCGGGGCCACGCTCGAGGAGCTGTACGCCGCCACGAGCATCGACCCGTGGTTCCTCGACCAGCTCCAGCTCATCGACGAGGAGGCCCGGGCGCTGGGCGAGGGTGAGCTGACGGCCGGGGCGCTGGCCCGTGCCAAGCGGCACGGGTTCAGCGACGCGCAGATCGCCGAGATCCGCGGCTTCTCCGAGCCCGAGGTCAGGGCGCTGCGCCACGGGCTCGGCGTGCGGCCGGTCTACAACACCGTGGACACCTGCGCCGCCGAGTTCGCCGCCAGGACGCCGTACCTCTACTCGACCTACGACGAGGAGACCGAGGTCCCGTACGGCGACCGGCCCAAGGTGATCATCCTCGGCAGCGGGCCGAACCGCATCGGGCAGGGCATCGAGTTCGACTACGCCTGCGTGCACGCCTCGTTCGAACTGTCGGCGGCCGGGTACGAGACCGTGATGGTCAACTGCAACCCGGAGACGGTCTCCACGGACTACGACACCTCCGACCGGCTGTACTTCGAGCCGCTCACCCTGGAGGACGTCCTCGAGGTCGTGCACGCCGAGCAGTCGACCGGGCCGGTCGCCGGGGTGATCGTCCAGCTCGGCGGGCAGACGCCGCTGGGCCTCGCCCAGTCGCTGAAGGACGCGGGAGTGCCGGTCGTCGGCACCAGCCCCGAGTCGATCCACCTCGCGGAGGAGCGCGGCGCCTTCGGGCGGGTGCTCGCCGAGGCCGGGCTGCCCGCTCCCAAGCACGGCACCGCCGTCACCGTGGAGGAGGCGCGGGCCATCGCCGAGGACATCGGCTACCCGGTGCTCGTGCGCCCCTCCTACGTCCTCGGCGGCGCGGGCATGGCGATCGTGTACGACGAGGAGACGCTGAGCACGTACATGTCGCGTGCGGGCGCGGCGAGCGACCACCCGGTCCTGGTGGACAAGTTCCTCGACGAGGCCATCGAGATCGACGTGGACGCGCTGTACGACGGCGAGGAGCTCTACCTCGGCGGCGTCATGGAGCACATCGAGGAGGCCGGCATCCACTCCGGCGACTCGGCGTGCGCGCTGCCGCCGATCACGCTCGGTGGATTCGACATCAAGCGCATCCGCGCCGCCACCGAGGCCATCGCGCGCGGAGTGGGCGTACGCGGGCTCCTGAACGTCCAGTACGCCATGTCGGCCAACGTCCTGTACGTCCTTGAGGCCAACCCCCGCGCGAGCCGCACGGTGCCGTTCGTGTCCAAGGCGACGGCCGTGCCGCTCGCCAAGGCCGCGGCCAGGGTCATGATGGGCGCCACCGTCGCCGGGCTCCGCGAGGAGGGCATGCTGCCCGCCACGGGCGACGGCGGCACGCTGCCCCTGGACGCGCCCATCGCGGTCAAGGAGGCCGTGCTGCCGTTCAACCGGTTCCTCGGCGTCGACACGGTCCTCGGCCCCGAGATGCGCTCCACGGGCGAGGTCATGGGCATCGACGAGGTCTTCGGCACGGCCTACGCCAAGTCGCAGTCGGCGTCGTACGGCTCGCTGCCGACCAAGGGCCGGGCGTTCGTCTCGGTGGCCAACCGCGACAAGCGGGCGATGATCTTCCCGGTGAAGGCCCTGGCCGACCTGGGGTTCGAGATCCTGGCCACGGAGGGCACCGCGGAGGTGCTGCGCCGCAACGGCGTCCATGCCAAGATCGTGCGAAAGCAGAGCGACGGGCTCGGCACGGACGGTGAGCCGACCATCGTGACCCGCATCCTGGACGGCGAGGTGGACCTCATCGTGAACACCCCCTTCGGCAGCCCCGGGCAGTCCGGCCCCCGGCTGGACGGCTACGAGATCCGCACCGCGGCCGTCCTGCGGGGCATCCCGTGCGTCACCACTGTGCAGGGGCTCGGCGCGGCCGTTCAGGGCATCCAGGCGATCGCCGCGGGCTCCGTGGGCGTACGGTCGCTGCAGGAGCACGCCCAGCGGCTGAGGGGCTGACGACCAGGCGGGAGGTGAGGGAGACGGCCGTTACTCCGGTGCAGGTGACGGGCACGGTGCTGACGACGCGCCGTGTCGACGCCTACCACGCGCTCACCGTCGTGGCGCCGGGCATCGCCGAGCGCTTCCGTCCCGGTCACTTCGTCTCCGTGGCCGTCGGCGGGCCGCACACCTCCATGCCCACGCGCCGGGTCTTCTCCGTGCACGACGTCAAGCCCGACTACGGCGGCACGGTGGAGCTCGTCTTCGCCGTGCGCGGACGGGGCACCGCGTGGCTCGCCGAGCGCAAGGCCAGGGACAGCCTCGACCTGGTCGGCCCGCTCGGCCGCCCGTTCCCCGTGCCGCGCGACCCGTGCGCGTGCGTGCTCGTCGGCGGGGAGTACGGCTCGGCGTCGCTGTTCGCCCTGGCCGACACGCTGCAGCAGCGCGGGTGCCGGGTCGACTTCGTGCTGGGGGCCGCCTCGGCCGACCGCGTGTTCGGCGCGCTCCGGGCCAGGCGCATGGGCGAGACCACGACGCTGACCACCGAGGACGGCTCGCTCGGCCTGCGCGGCCGCGTCACCGACGCCCTGCCCTCGGTGATCGCCGACGCGCGGGCCGACGTGGTCTACGCGTGCGGCCCGATGGCGATGCTGCGCGGCGTGACCGCCGTCGCCGTCGAGTTCGACATCCCGGTCCAGGTGTCCGTCGAGGAGTCCATGGCGTGCGGGTACGGCGTCTGCATGACGTGCGTGCTTCCGGTCATCGGCGACGACGGGGTCACCCGCATGGTTCGATCCTGCGTGGAGGGGCCGGTGTTCCGCGGCGAGCGCGTGCGGTTCGAGGACATCGGCACCATCCCGTTCGACGCCCTGGGAGCACCTGGGGGACGAGCACAGGAGGGAGGTGCTCACACCCGAAATGTCAGTTGACATGCGGACGTACCTCGCGCACGTCGAACTGGCCAACCCGATCACCACGGCCGCCGGGTGCGGCGCCTCCGGCGCCGAGCTCTCCCAGTTCTTCGACCTCGCCCGCCTCGGCGCGGTCGTGACCCACTCGGTCACCATGGCGCCCAGGGCCGGGCGGCCCACCCCCCGCATGGCCGAGACGCCCTCGGGCATGCTGAACGCCGTGGGGCTCCAGGGGCCGGGTGTGGACGCCTTCCTCGAACACGAGCTGCCCCGCCTGGTCGAGCGAGGGGCGCGCGCGGTGGTCTCGGTCGCCGGCGGCAGCGTCGCCGAGTACACCGCGCTCGCGCGCAGGCTGGCCGACGCGCCGGGCGTGGCCGCGATCGAGGTCAACCTGTCGTGCCCCAACGTCGAGGACCTCGGGCGCGTCTTCGCCCGCGACCCCGCCGCCTCGGCCGAGGTCATCGCCTCGGTGCGCGCCACCATGCGGTACGACGTGCCGGTGGTGGCCAAGCTCGCCCCGGACGTGGCCGACATCGTCGCCGTGGCCCGGGCCTGCGTGGACGGCGGCGCCGACGCGCTCGCCATGATCAACACGCCGCTCGGCATGAGCATCGACGTCGACACCATGCGCCCCTCGCTCGCCGCCGGCACCGGCGGGCTCTCGGGGCCCGCCATCAGGCCGCTCGCCGTACGCTGCCTGTGGCAGGTGCACGCGGCGCTGCCCGGTGTGCCCATCGTCGGCATGGGCGGCGTCATGACCGGGCGCGACGCCCTAGAGCTGATACTCGCGGGCGCCTGCGCCGTCTCGGTCGGCACCGCGCTGTTCAACGACCCCTACGCCTGCCTGCGGATCCTGCGGGAGCTCGAAGACCTGCTCAAGGAGCGCGGCTTCGAGCGCCTCGCGGACGCCGTCGGGCTGGCCCACCGGCCACCCGGGGCGGGGCCCCGGCACCGAATCGACCTGGAGGAGAGCTCTCTGTGACGTCCGCACCCATCGCCGTCGCCCTGGACGCACCCGATCTGGAGACGGCGGCCCGCTGGGCGGCCCTGGTCACTCCGCACGTGAGCACCGTGAAGGTCGGCCTCGAACTTTACCTGCGCTACGGCCCCGATGTGATCGCCTCCGTGCGAGGGGCCACCGGCATCCAGGTCTTCCTCGATCTCAAGCTCCACGACATCCCGAACACCGTCGCGGGCGCCGCCCGTGCCGTCGCCCGGCTCAAGCCCGCCATCCTCACCGTCCACGCGGCCGGTGGGCGCGCCATGATCCAGGCCGCGGTGGAGTCGGCCCCGAACACCGTCATCGCCGCCGTGACGGCCCTGACGTCGCTCTCAGAGGCCGATCTGGAGCGCATCGGGGTCAGGGGACCCGCCAGTGACGCCGTGCGCCGTCTGGCCGTGGAGGCCGTCGGCGCGGGCGCCCAGGCCCTCGTCTGCTCGCCGCGAGAGGTCGCCGCGGTGCGCGCGGAGGTCGGGCCCGGCATCACGCTGATCACTCCCGGGGTGCGGCCCGCCGGTTCCGACACCCAGGATCAGGCAAGAGTAGCGACTCCTGAGCAGGCTATCGCCGACGGGGCCGATCTTCTCGTGATCGGCCGCCCGATCACCGGAGCGGCCGACCCCGGAGCCGCCGCCGCGGGCATCGCGGCGGCCATCCGCCGGGTCCTTTCGAGCTGATTGCGAAGTTCATCCGCGCTTGTTCCACGGGTCATCCACTGGCCTTCCGCGGTCCTTCCGGCGCCGGCGGAAGGCCCGTCAGGCGCGGGCGGGACTAGCCCGGGTGGGTGTGCGCCATGCCGCGATGACTAGCCCGCGAGGGGCCTGTACAGGCGCATTTTGTCGACGCGCTGCGATATCTCGAACACGAAGAGTGATGAAATGAATTTTGTGAGGGGAGAAACTGGTCTTGACGTTGCTTGGAAGCCCAAGACCAGCTAGTTTCCCCTCCCGTCCGAGTACATCGACAGAAATTCGAGGTGACCCGGCGTGGCTCTTCCTCCCCTGACCCCCGAGCAGCGCGCCGCAGCCCTGGAGAAGGCTGCCAAGGCCCGCAAGGAGCGTGCCGAGGTCAAGAACCGGCTGAAGCACGGCGCGGTTTCTCTGGCTGAGGTGCTGAAGGATGGTCAGACCGACGACGTCATCGGCAAGATGAAGGTGTCGGCACTTTTGGAGTCGCTCCCCGGCGTGGGCAAGGTCCGCGCCAAGCAGCTCATGGAGCGGCTCGGTATCGCCGAGTCCCGTCGCGTACGGGGCCTCGGCGCGAACCAGCGCGCAGCTCTGGAGCGCGAGTTCGGCGGCGCCGAGAGCTGATCTCGGTCCGCACGAGCAAAGATCAACGGGGGGTGTGGTGTGACCGGTACGTCCTGGCCCGAAGAGGGCGGAGCCCACGAGGCGCCCGTTTTCGGGGGGTCTGGGACACGTGGCGGTGACCCCATGCCTCCATCCGGGAGTCCGGAGGCGACCGTGGTCTCCTCCGGACCGACGGGAAACCGTCTCACGGTCCTCTCCGGGCCGTCGGGCGTGGGCAAGTCCACGGTCGTCGCCGAGCTTCGGCGGTCCCACCCAGAGGTGTGGCTGTCGGTCTCGGTGACCACCAGGACCCCCCGTCCGGGCGAGACGCACGGCGTCGAGTACTACTTCGTCGCCGGCGACGAGTTCGACCGCATGATCGCCGATGGCGAGCTGCTCGAATGGGCGGAGTTCGCGGGCAACCGCTACGGCACGCCCCGCGTGCCCGTGGAGCGCAAGCTCGCCCTCGGCGTGCCGACGCTCCTGGAGATCGACCTGCAGGGCGCCCGGCAGGTGCGTGAGACCATGCCCGAGGCTCTGCTCGTCTTCCTGGCCCCGCCGAGCTGGGAGGAGCTGGAGAGCCGCCTGCGCGGTCGCGGCACCGAGCCCGAGGACGTCATCGAGCGCCGCCTCGCCGCGGGCCGCGTCGAGCTGGCCGCCGAGAAGGAGTTCGACCTCACGCTCGTCAACACGGCCGTCAAGGAAGTGTGCGGCCGGCTGATAGCCTTGATGAAGTGAAGATCGGCCTGGCCTGGGCGAGTCGGCCCTGCCGGTTCCCCTTGGTATCCTTCGAGGCCAAGACCGAAGACTCGACATTCGACTGAGAGGCCGACGACGTGGCAGGCACTGCCCCGGTTGCCGAAGGCATCACCAACCCGCCGATCGACCAGCTGCTTGAGGTCGTCGACAGCAAGTACAGCCTGGTCATCATGGGCGCGAAGCGGGCGCGCCAGATCAACGCCTACTACTCCCAGCTGGGCGAGGGTCTTCTCGAGTACGTCGGTCCCCTCGTGGAGACCCACGCGCAGGAGAAGCCCCTGTCCATCGCGCTGCGCGAGGTCTCCGAGGGTCTGCTCACCTCCGAGCCGATCGAGGGCTGACCGGCTCCCTTCCGGAGACAGCGATGGCGAGCCAGGTCCGCGCGAGGCCGAGTGTCGTTCTCGGCGTCGGCGCGGGCATCGCCGCTTACAAGGCCTGCGAGCTGCTGAGGCTGTTCACCGAGTCGGGGCACGACGTCCGCGTCGTCCCGACCCGTGACGCCCTGCGCTTCGTCGGCGAGCCCACCTGGGCGGCCCTGTCGGGTAATCCCGTGACCAGCGAGGTCTGGGAGTCCGTCCACGAGGTGCCCCATGTCCGCATCGGGCAGGGCGCCGATCTCGTCGTGGTCGCGCCCGCGACCGCCGACATCCTCGCCAAGGCGGCGCATGGCCTCGCCGGCGACCTGCTCACCAACACCCTGCTGACCGCGCGCTGCCCCGTGGTCTTCGCCCCCGCGATGCACACCGAGATGTGGGAGCACCCCGCCACCCGCGCGAACGTCGCGACGCTGCGCGAGCGGGGGTCGCTGGTCATCGACCCCGCCGTCGGCCGGCTGACCGGCGCCGACACCGGGCCCGGGCGCCTTCCCGACCCTCAGCAGATCTTCGAGGTCTGCCGCCGCGTGCTGTCGGGGCGCGAGCGCGACCTCGCCGGCCGCCGGGTCGTGGTCTCAGCCGGGGGCACCCGCGAGGCGATCGACCCCGTCCGCTTCATCGGCAACCGCTCCTCGGGTCTCCAGGGGTACGCCCTGGCCCGCACGGCCGTGGCGCGCGGGGCCGAGGTGACGCTGGTCGCGGCCAACGTCGCGCTGCCCGACCCCGCCGGGGTCACGATGGTGCGCGTGGAGTCCACGCTCGACATGCGCGCGGCCGTGCTCGATGCCGCCGAGCGCGCCGACGCGGTGGTCATGGCGGCGGCCGTCGCCGACTTCCGGCCCGCGGCCAGGAGCGACTCGAAGATCAAGAAGACGTCCGGCGAGCCCGAGCCCATCCATCTCACGAAAAATCCTGACATCCTTGCCGAGCTGTGCGATCGGCGCAGGGAAGGGCGCAAGCCCGCTCCCGAGGTGATCGCCGGGTTCGCCGCCGAGACCGACGACGTGCTCGCCAACGGCAGGGCCAAGCTCGCCCGCAAGGGCTGTGACCTGCTCGTCGTCAACCAGGTGGGGGAGCACCTCGCCTTCGGCACGCCCGACAACGCCGCGGTGATCCTGGTGGCGGGGGCCGACCCCGTGGAGGTCCCGCGCGGCCCGAAGGAAGCCCTGGCCGACACCGTCTGGGACCTCGTCGCCGCCCGGCTGGCCTGATCGGCCCGATATCGGCTCCGGGGCGCTTGCTGGCGGGCGCTCCCCGGCGGATACTCCAGGGGCAGGCCGCAGTGAGAGGGCTGAATCATGCCGGTGACCGCCGCCATAAGAGGACGCTGCCGCGCTCTGCTGCCCCCCGGCGAGAGCGTCCACTACGTCTTTCCCGTCTCCCTGGTCGGTTCGGGCGGCGTGGCGAACTACATGATCGTGGTCTCCGACCGGTCCGTCACCGTGCTGGCCACCAAGGTGTTCAGCCGTTACGAGCCGGCCGCCGTGTGGGCGACGTACCCGAGGCGGACTCGCCTCGGCCCGCTGCGATTCGGTGCCGGGCCCACGATCGAATTGGGTGGTACGGTTTTCGAGGTCGACGATGAATACGTCGCTGTCGTCGGGGCGGCGGACGCCGAGGCGTTCTCCCCGGGCGACCTGCCCAGAGATCCGCTTCCTGATCTCTAGGCCGTCGGCCACGACCATCTGCCAAGACGGTTGAGCGACGCCGCTTCAGGTAGGGCTAGACTCGGCGGAGCGCTTAGGCCGTCTCACGCCAAGCCCACGACGTCAGCAGCCGCTGCATGAGGAGCCACTGAGTTGTCCCGCCGCCTGTTCACTTCCGAGTCGGTTACCGAGGGCCACCCGGACAAGATCGCCGACCAGATCAGTGACGCCATCCTCGACGCCATGCTCAAGGACGATGCCACGAGCCGGGTCGCGGTCGAGACGATGATCACCACCGGCCAGGTCCACGTCGCCGGTGAGGTGACGACCGACACCTACATCGACATCCCCGGCGTCATCCGCGAGAAGATCCTCGAGATCGGGTACGACGCCTCGCACAAGGGCTTCGACGGCGCCTCGTGCGGCGTGTCGGTGTCCATCGGCGCGCAGTCGCCCGACATCGCCCAGGGCGTCGACGACGCCTACGAGCACCGTGAGGGCGAGGGCGTCGACGAGCTCGACCGCCAGGGCGCCGGTGACCAGGGCCTGATGTTCGGCTACGCCTGCCGCGAGACCCCTGAGCTGATGCCGCTGCCGATCACGCTGGCGCACCGCATGGCCCGCCGGCTGTCGGAGGTCCGCAAGGACGGCACGGTTCCCTACCTGCGTCCCGACGGCAAGACCCAGGTCACCATCGAGTACGACGGCGACCGCCCGGTCCGCCTCGACACCGTCGTGGTCTCCACCCAGCACGCTCCCGAGATCGACCTCAAGGAGATGCTGACCCCCGACATCCGCGAGCACGTGGTCGAGCCCGTGCTCGCCGGCCTCGACATCGACATCGAGGGCTACCGCCTGCTGGTCAACCCGACGGGCCGGTTCGAGATCGGCGGCCCGATGGGCGACGCGGGCCTGACCGGCCGCAAGATCATCGTGGACACCTACGGTGGCATGGCCCGTCACGGTGGCGGCGCGTTCTCCGGCAAGGACCCCTCCAAGGTCGACCGCTCGGCGGCGTACGCCATGCGGTGGGTGGCCAAGAACGTCGTGGCCGCCGGGCTGGCCGACCGCGCCGAGGTGCAGGTGGCGTACGCCATCGGCAAGGCGCAGCCGGTGGGCGTGTTCGTGGAGACCTTCGGCACCGAGAAGGTCGACGTGGACAAGATCCAGCAGGCGATCCTGGAGGTCTTCGACCTCCGTCCGGCCGCGATCATCCGCGACCTCGACCTGCTCCGCCCGATCTACTCCGAGACCGCGGCGTACGGCCACTTCGGCCGCGAGGGATTCTCCTGGGAGTCCACCGACCGCGCGGAGCAGCTCCGTGAGGCCGCCGGCCTCTGATCCAAGGCGACGATCGCGGCTCGTGGGTGCTTCCACGGGCCGCGATTTGATTCCGGCCTCATCGGCGTCGTCTGGTAGGACCTAAAGGTGACCGAAGCGAGCCGTCCCGACGACGCGGGAGCGTTGCTGCCCCTCGCCGCCGTGAACGGCCCCGCCACTCCCGTGAACGGCCCCGCCACTCCCGTGAACGGCCCCGAGACCCCCGCGAACGGCCCCGCGACGCCCGCCCACGCGACCTCAGGCCGGTCTCCGGCTTCCCGCGACAGGGCCCCCGCCCCTTCGAGGCAGACGTCCGCCCAGGCCGCGCAGGAGCACGCCAAGGGGGCGCTCGTGCCGGCCGAGGTGCTTCCCGTCGCCCGTGTCCTGGTCGACACCCCTTTGCCCCATCTCGACCGGCCGTTCGACTATCTCGTGCCGGAGGCCATGGCGGCCGGGGCGCTGCCGGGCTGCCGGGTGCGCGTCCGCTTCGCCGGCAAGCTCGTCGACGGGTTCCTGCTGGAGCGGGCCGAGAGCAGCGAGCACGAGGGCAAGCTCGCGGGCCTTGAGCGGGTGGTGTCCCCCGAGCCGGTGCTCACGCCGCGCGTCGCGGCCCTCTGCCGCGCCGTGGCCGACCGCTACGCCGGCACCATGTCCGACGTCCTGCGCCTCGCCGTACCGCCCAGGCACGCCAGGGTGGAGGCCGAGGCCGCCAAGCGAGCGGCCTCGCCCCCCGCCGAGACCGGCGAGCCGGCCCCCCCGGCGACCACGGAAGGTACGCCCGGCCCGACCGCCGAAACGGCGGAGCCGGTACGGCCGGCCGCCCCGGCAGCCGAGGAAGGTACGCCCGGGAGGACCGCCGAGGAGGCCGAGCAGGCGCGGCCGGCCCCGGTGAGGCGCGAGGGCGAGATCGGTGAGGAGGGCCTGCAGGGCCAGGAGGCGGTGGGCCAACAAGAGGCGGTGGGCCGGGGAGGCGTGGTGCCGGAGGCCGGGGCGTGGGGCGGGTATGCCATGGGGGCGTCGTTCCTCACCGCTCTGGCCGAGGGCCGGGCCCCGCGCGCGGTGTGGAACGTTCTCCCCGGCACCGGTGGCGAAGGTCGTCCCCCGGAGGGACCCGAGTGGCCGGAGGGCATCGCCCTGGCCGTCCTCGCCACCCTGGAGAGCGGCAGGGGAGCCGTGGCCGTGGTGCCCGACGGCAAGGACGTGGCACTGCTCGACGCCGCCCTGCGCCGCGTCCTCGGGGAGGGCCGGCATGTGGCGCTGACCGCCGACCTCGGCCCCGCCGAGCGTTACCGCAGGTGGCTGCGCGTGCTGAGAGGACAGGTGCGGGTGGCGGCCGGCACCAGGGCGGCGGCGTTCGCCCCCGTGCGCAACCTCGGTCTCGCGGTGATCTGGGACGACGGCGACGACCTGCACGCCGAACGGCTCGCGCCCTATCCGCATGCCCGCGAGGTCCTTGCCCTGCGCGCCCACCAGACCGGGGCGGCCATGCTGATCGCGGGCTACGCCCGTACGGCCGAGGCGACGCAGCTGATCGCGACGGGCTGGGCCAGGCCGATCGGCCCGTCGAGGGAGGAGCTCCGGCGGCGCGCGCCCCGCGTGCGGCCGGCCGGCGACGACACCGACCTCGCCCGGGACGAGGCCGCGCGAGCGGCGCGCCTGCCGAGCGTGGCCTGGGGGGCGCTCAAGCACGGCCTGGCGAGCGGCCCGGTCCTCGTGCAGGTGCCACGCCGCGGCTACCTCCCCGCGCTCGCCTGCCAGAACTGCCGCGCCCCGGCGCGCTGCGCCCAGTCCCCGGCGGCCCAGGCCGAACCGCGAGGCGCTGAGACGGCCGGGGCGGGCGGGCCGTCGTGCGGGGGGCCGCTGGCGTTGCGCGGCGGGCATGCCGCACCGTACTGCCGGTGGTGCGGCCGCATCGCGGGCACCTGGCGCTGCCAGGCGTGCGGGAGCAACCGCATGAGGGCCGTGGTGGTCGGCGCACGGCGCACGGCCGAGGAGCTCGGGCGCGCCTTCCCGTCGGTCCCGGTCAAGACCTCGGGGCGCGACGGGGTCCTCGCCACGGTGGGCCCGAACCCGGCGCTGGTGGTCGCCACGCCGGGCGCGGAGCCGGTCGCCGAGGGCGGTTACGCGGCGGCGGTCCTGCTGGACGGCTGGGCCCTGCTGGGCCGTCCGGACCTGCGCGCGGCCGAGGAGACCCTGCGCCGCTGGATGAACGCGGCGGCGCTGCTGCGCCCCGCGGCCGAGTTGGTGGTGCTCGCCGACGCGGCCGTCCCCGCCGTGCAGGCGCTGCTGCGCTGGGACCCCGTCACCCACGCCGAGCGGGAGCTGGCCGAGCGGGCCGCGCTGGGGTTCCCCCCGGCCGTCCGCGTGGCCACGCTCACCGGCTCGGCCGCGGGGGTCAGGGAGATGGCGGCCGGCCTCAGGCTGCCCGAGGGCGCGCAGGTTCTCGGCCCCGTCCCCCTCGACGCGCCGAGGCACGCGCCGGGCGAGCCGGAGGAGCGGATCATGATCAGGGTGCCCAGGGGAGCGGGCGGCGCGCTGGCCCGCACGCTCAAGGGAGCGGAGGGCGTGAGGTCCGCGCGTAAGGCTCCCGACCTGGTCCGGGTGTGTATGGATCCGATCGATCTGATCTGACCCCAGGTCGCCGATTCGCGGTGCTGAAAGTAAGCCGTTAGTTTCTCCCTGTGTCGATCGAATGGGTGAACGGGGCCATCGAGGAGATCCGGGCGTGGGGGCGCTCGAAGGATGTCGCGGTGGACGTCGACGAGGTGCGGCTCCTGTGCGACTACGCCAGCGACTACCTGGATGTGAGCGAGCTCTCCGACTTCACGCCCGGCACGTTCGAGCACCTGCTGCTCGACATCTACCCGCGCAAGGTCATCGCCCCGCCCGAGAGCGCGGCCGAGACCGTCGCGGCGGCGCGCACGCTCGTCGACTTCCTGCTCGACAGCGGTGAGATCGGCGCCAAGATGGCCACCCGCATGCGCGCCAAGATCGACGAGATCGCGCCCGAGATGCCGGCGGCCCTGGCCGACACCTCCAAGTTCGGCATGGCCAAGAGCATCTTCGGCGCGATGGGCGCCGACGGCGACGCGCTCGGCACCGGGCCGCCCCTCGGCTCCGGCGACGACATGATGGGGCCGCCCTCGCAGCACCTTCGGGGCGTCACCGCCGACGAGGAGGGGTGCGAGTGCCCCGGCTGCTCGCCGCTTCCGCCCGTACGGCTGCCGCCGCCCGAGGAGGTCGCGCGGGCGGCCCGCGAGACCGGCCTGCTCCAGGACGCCCACCGCGTGGTGGCCTGGATGGTGGAGGGCGGCCACACGCCCACGGTCAAGGGCTCCCTGCGCGTCAGGGACGCCGCGCGCATCACCCGTGAGCTCGGCGTCGCCTCCCCGGCCCTCGCCTTCGAGCTGGCGGTCGCCATCGAGCTGGTGGAGGTCTCCCGCGCGGCGGTGAGGCCGGCTCCCGGCTTCCGGCCGCCGGCGTCCCGTGACGACGGCGAGGTGCTGGAGCTCTGGGCGGGCACGGTGGCGTTCCTCACCGGAGGCCCGGCGGCGGACCTCACCGGCTCCGTCCAGCTCGACCGCGAGCCCTACGCCGTCCACGAGCTGCTCTACCGGTTGCGGGCGCCCATGGCCGTCCTCGCGGTCCGTGAGCACCTCGACGAGACCTGGGCGGACGACCGCCCCGGCGGTGACGACCCCCGCGAGCTGGAGGCGGCGCTCGACGTCCTCGGCCACTGCGGCACCGTCGAGCGCCTGGGGGAGGTCGTCCGGCTGACCCCGCACGGCCTGTGGGGGCTGCGCGAGATGTACTCCCGCATGGGCCTGGTGGCGCCCGTCGCGTCCGACCCCGCGCACGGCGACGCCGAGGGCCTGGTGGCGGGGCTGCTGGCGGGCGTGTCGGCCGAGCAGGCCGAGCGGGACATCGACGGGTGGCTGGAGCGGCGCTCCCCGGCGGAGGCGGCGCTGGAGCTGCTCACCGCCGTGCGGGGGGCGACGGCGGTGGCGCGGGGGGTGGCCGTCACGATCGTCGACGGGCTCGGGCCCGAGGCGGCCCCGGCCGTACGGCCGTTCCTGGACGACCCGGAGCTGCGCCCGCACGTCGTCCACTGGCTGGCGTCCCACGGGCTCAGCGCGCCCGCCCTGACCCCCGAGGAGGTCCTGTGGGTCAGCGTCGACATGCTCGCCCTGGCGATGCCCGGCGCCGAGGACGACCCTGAGGAGTTCGCCGAGAACCTCGCGGTCGCGGGGCCTCCGGCCCACGTCATCGAGGAGATGTGGCGGGTCGAGCACCCCGACGTCGCCGAGGTGCTCGACCTCCTCGGCCGCCACCTGCCCGATCGCAACCTCGCCAAGGCCGCGCGCAAGGCGGCGTTCAAGGCGCGCTCCCGTGGCATTCACTGAGCGGTCTTGGTCAACGTCCGCAGTCCGTCATCGGCTGTGGCTGGTGTGGAGTAAGTTGCCTGAATGGCCAACAGCGGGAACGGCGGCATCTTCGATCTTGGAGAGCTGCGCAACCTCATCGACGAGCTGGGAAGCGTGTCCGGCGAGGAGCGTGAGGCGCTGCTCGCCGAGATGGCGGGCGGCGACGAAGACTGCGACTGCGGCGAGTGCGAGAGCGAGGTGCTGAGCTTCCCGCCGGTCGAGATCGCCTCCTCGGCCGAGCTGGCCGAGGCGGTCCTCTCGGTGCCGCTCGTGAGAGACGCCCGGCTGCTCGCCGCGTGGACCGGCACCCGCGAGGTGACCGGCGAGGGGCTGCTCCTCGCCGCCGACGCGCGCGACGCCGCCGCCGAGCTGCGCCTCGGCGACGACCGGCTGCGCCTGGTCTGGATCGTGGCCGTCAACGCCGGCCTGCTGCGCATCGTCCGCACGAGCGTCTCGCCCGGGCCCGGGCTGCCCTCCGACCTCATGGAGTTCTGGGACGGCGTGGTCATGGACGTGCTCGACCGCACCGACGAGGGGCTGACCGGTTCGGCGGTGGCCGACGAGCACCTCACCGAGATGCTCGCCACGATCTACGCCACCACCGACGGCATCACCTACGCCGCCCTGGTCGAAGGCATGCTCCAGGCCCACGAGATCGGCTGCGAGGCCCGCGGCCCCGAGATGCGGCGGCTGCGCGAGAGCCTTCCCGCCGAGCTCGACGTGGCCCTCGACCTCCTTGAGTACTGCGGGCTCTTCGAGCGCGGGGCCGACAGCGTCCGCCTGACCCCCCTCGGCGTGTGGGCCGTCCGCCAAGATCTGCTGCGCGAGGGCCATGACGCCCCGCTGCTTTCCGAGATCGCGGGGTTCGCCGAGCTCAGCGCCGCCGAGCTGGTCGACGCGATGCTCTCGGGCGAGGCTCCGTCGAGCGCCCCGATGCTGTGGGTCGAGCGCCGAGTTCCCGAGGACGCCGCACGCGAGCTGATCAAGGTCGCGGCGTCCGGCACCGCGGGGCAGCGCGGCGTGATCGGCACGGTCCTTGAGGAGATGGGGCCGGAGGCCGAGCCCGCGATGCGCGAGGCGCTGGCCGAGCCCTCGATGTGGCGGCACGCGGCGGTCTGGCTCGGCGTGCGCGATCTGGACGCCCCCGCCCTCACCGAGGACGACGGCACCTGGCTCGCCGTCGACACCCTGGCGACGCTGCTGCACATCCCCGACGCCCACGAGGCGATGGGCGAGTTCGAGGCGCTGGAGGCCGGAGACGAGCTGCTGCGCCTCGTGGAGGACATCAGCCGCAGCGGCCACCCCGACGCCATCGCCGTCCTCGACCTGCTCGGCGCCCACCACCCGGAGGCCACGGTGGCCAAGGCCTCGCGCAAGGCGGCCATGAAGGCGCGGTCCCGCTGATCACGGGCGGGGCCCCGGTGTGCCCTGCGGGCCCGCCCCGGGCGCGTCGGCGTGCACCACAAACGTCGCGTTCCCGGCGAGCCATAAACTAGAGGCACCTTCAATTCGTGATGTGAACGGAGTCGTCCGTGGCAATTCAGTCGATCCGCCTGTTCGGCGATCCGGTGCTGCGCACCCCCGCGGAGCCGGTCAAGGATTTCGACAAGGAGCTGCGCAAGCTCGTCAAGGACCTCACCGACACCATGATGGACGCGCCGGGGGCCGGGCTCGCCGCGCCGCAGATCGGCGTGGGCCTGCGCGTCTTCACCTACTACGTCGATGACACGCTGGGCCATCTGATCAACCCCACCCTCGACCTGTCGGAGGAGAAGGACGAGGAGGGCGAGGAGGGCTGCCTGTCCTTCCCGGGCCTCGCCTTCCCGACGCCGCGCGCCATCCGCGCGGTGGCCAAGGGGGTCGACATGCACGGTGAGCCGGTCACGATCGAGGGCACCGATCTGCTGGCCCGGTGCGTGCAGCACGAGACCGACCACCTCGACGGCGTGCTGTTCATCGACCGCATGGACCCCAAGCAGCGCAAGCTGGCGATGAAGGCGATCCGCGAGGCCGAGTGGAGCGGCCTCGCCGCCCCCGCGGTCAAGTTCTCGCCGCACGCCACTCAAGGGAAGGCCCTCTAGCACCGTGCGCCTCGTCTTCGCCGGAACCCCGGAAACCGCCCTGCCGTCGCTCCGGGCGCTGCTCGCCTCGCCCCGGCACGAGGTGGTGGCCGTGGTGACCCGGCCCGACTCCCAGTCCGGGCGGGGCCGCAAGGTCCACTCCAGCCCGGTGGCGGAGCTGGCCGAGTCCGCCGGCGTCGAGGTGCTCAGGCCGGCCAAGGCGGGAGCCCCGGAGTTCCTCGCCAGGCTCAAGGAGATCGAGCCCGACTGCTGCCCGGTGGTGGCGTACGGCGCGCTGCTGCCGCAGTCGGCGCTCGACATCCCGCGCTTCGGCTGGATCAACCTGCACTTCTCGCTGCTGCCCGCGTGGCGGGGCGCCGCTCCGGTGCAGCACGCCGTCCTGCACGGTGACCCGATCACCGGGGCGGCGACGTTCCAGATCGTCAAGGAGCTCGACGCGGGGCCGGTCTACGGCGTCGTGACCGAGGAGATCCGGCCGACCGACACCAGCGGCGAGCTGCTGGCCCGTCTCGCCGAGTCGGGCGCCGGGCTGCTCGCGGCCACGCTCGACGGCGTGCAGGACGGCACGCTGGAAGCCCGCCCGCAGCTCTCCGACGGCATCAGCTACGCCCCCAAGATCGACGTGATGGACGCGCGGGTCGACTGGACGGCCCCCGCGATGCGCGTCGACCGTCTGGTCCGCGCCTGCACGCCCGCTCCGGGCGCCTGGGCCGAGTTCCGGGGCCAGCGGCTCAAGCTCGGTCCCATACAGCCCGCGCCCGACGCTCCCGCGCTGGTTCCCGGCATGGGCGAGCTGTCCCCTGGCCAGATCGCGGTCGCCAAGAACACCGTCCTGGTGGGCACCGCGAGCCACCCGGTGCTGCTCGGCGAGGTCCAGCCGCAGGGCAAGCGCCAGATGACCGCCGGCGAGTGGGCACGTGGTGTCCGGCTCGCGGCGGGCGACCGGCTCGACTGACCCCCGGCCATGGGGAGACGCGACGCGGGTGAGGACCGGGCATGCCGGTCAGACGTGACTACGGGGGAAATGTGACGCCGGGGGACAGACAGGCGGGCCGGTCGAAGAACGGGGGCCGCGCTCACGGGAAGCGGCCGAAGCCGGTGCGCGACGAGGCGCGCAACGTCGCCTACGACCTCCTGCGGGCCGTCGACGAGCGCGACGCCTACGCCAACCTGCTGATGCCCACGCTGCTGCGCGAGCGCGGCCTGGCCGGGCGGGACGCCGCGCTGGCGACCGAGCTGGCGTACGGCACCCTGCGCGGCCTCGGCACCTACGACGAGATCATCGCCGCGTGCAGCGACCGGCCGCCGGAGGAGATCGACCCGCCGCTGCTCGACGCCATCCGCATCGGCGTGCACCAGCTCCTGAAGACGCGGGTGCCCCCGCACGCCGCCGTCAGCGCGACCGTCGACCTCGTACGGCTGCGCATCGGCGTGGGCGCCTCCAAGTTCGCCAACGCGATCCTGCGCAAGGTCGCCACCAGGGACTTCCAGCAGTGGCTGCCCATCGTGGCCCCGAGCGCCGAGGACGACCCGATCGGCCACCTCGCCGTCTCCCACAGCCACCCCCGGTGGATCACCTCGGCCCTGCGCGACGCCGTGGGCGGCGACGCCGAGGAGACCGCCGCGCTGCTCGCCGCCGACAACGAGCGTCCGGGGGTCACCCTGGTCGCCTGGCCTGGCCGCAGCACGGTGGGCGAGCTGGTCGACGCGGGCGCCGTCCCCGCGCGCTACTCGCCGTACGCCGCCTACCTGCCCGACGGCGACCCTGCCTCGATCGAAGCGGTCGGTCAGGGCCGCGCGGCCGTACAGGACGAGGCCAGCCAGCTGGTGGCCCTGGCGCTCACCCGGGTGCCGGTGGAGGGGTCCGACCGCCTGTGGCTCGACATGTGCGCGGGCCCCGGCGGCAAGGCAGGGCTGCTCGACGCGCTCGCGATCAAGGACGACCGCCACCTGCTGGCCTCCGACCAGCGGTTCCACCGCGCCCGGCTGGTCTGGAAGGCCACGCGCAGGGCCGGGGTCATCACCGCCGACGGCACCGAGCCCGCCTGGCGTCCCTCGGCGTTCGACCGGGTGCTGGTGGACGCGCCGTGCACGGGCCTCGGCGCGCTTCGCCGGCGTCCCGAGGCGCGGTGGCGGCGTTCCCCCGAGAGCGTGCCAGAGCTGGCCGCGCTCCAGCGCCGCCTGCTCGGCTCGGCCCTGGACGCCGTACGTCCCGGCGGGGTCGTGGCCTACGTCACCTGCTCGCCGCACCTGGCCGAGACCCGGGCCGTGGTCGGCGACGTGGCGAAGCGCCGCAGCGACGTGGCGGTCCTCGACGCCCCCGCGTTCCTGGAGGAGGTCGACCACCTCGGCGACGGGCCGTACGCCCAGTTCTGGCCGCACCGGCACGGCACCGACGCGATGTTCCTCGCCCTGCTCCGCAGGCAGGCCTGACCCCGGCGCCCAGAGCTCACGGGCCCGATCACGCGGGCGGCGCTCCGGCCTTGACCACGCGCATAGGGTGATCGTTGTCACCGGAAGAAGGGCTGCGAGCATGTCGTATCCAGACCCGCGCTATTTCGCGGAGCAGGGCGAGGTCAACGCGAGGTACCGGCCGGCGCGGCAGGAGGCCGAGCTGACCATGGGTCAGGGCGGCACGGTGGTCAGTTACCTGGCCACCGGCGCGACGACGAACGGCCTGTACGGCCTGTACCGCTGGGACATGGGCCCGAAGCCCAGCGGGCCGAGCGCCCACTTCCACCGCACGATTTCGGAGTCGTTCTACGTCCTGTCCGGGACGATCCGCCTCTACAACGGCGACAAGTGGATCGAGGCGACCCCGGGCGACTTCCTGCACGTGCCGGAGGGCGGCATCCACGCGTTCCGCAACGAGTCGGGCGAGCCCGCGTCGATGCTCCTGCACTTCGCCCCGGGCGCGCCGCGCGAGGCCTACTTCGAGGAGCTCGCCGAGATCGCCACCACCGGCCGCCAGCTCAGCCCCGAAGAGTGGACCGAGCTCTACCTCCGCCACGACCAGTACATGGTCTGACCGCGGGGAAATCCGTCAGCGGATCCGGAAGCGACCCCCGGCCTGGTGTGTTTCGACGGCCGGACCGGCTACCTGGGCTGTTTGTGGCCGGTGAAGCGTCCCTGGCCTGTGTGTGACGGCTTTCCTTTCCAAGGTCCGGCCTCCCCGATATCTTGCTTGACAATATATGGTGGCCATCATGAGCCAACGTACGATGACGGAACCCGCGTTCCTCGTTCTCACCGCGCTGGTCGACGCCCCACGGCATGGTTACGGGATCGTGCGGGAGGTCGAGAAGCTGTCGGACGGGCGCGTTGATCTGAAGATCGGCACGTTGTACGGCGTGCTCGACCGGCTGGCCGCCGACGAACTGGTCGTGCTGGACCGCGAGGAGGCCGAGCAGGGGCGGCTGCGCCGCTACTACCGGCTCACCGAGTCCGGGGCGCGTGCCTTGGAGGCGGAGGCCGTACGGCTGGCCGGAAACGTCGAGAGCGCGCGCCGGCGGCTGCGCGCCCGTTACGCGGGAGGCATGGCGTGAGCCTTCTGGAAGACCGCTACCGGTACGTGCTGCGACTGCTGCCCGCCTCCTATCGCGCCGAACGTGAGGCGGAGATGGTCAGCGCCTTCATGGAGGGATCGGGCGATCTCCGCGATGAGGACAACCCCCGGCCGCACTGGTCGGAGATCGCCAGCGTCGCCGGGCTGTCGGTCCGGGTGCGCTTGGGGGGTGTCGGCGCGGCGCCGAGGTTCTTCGCGTGGGGTGAGGGGGTCCGCCTGGTCGCCGTGCTGGGACTGTCCTTTCACGCAATGATGAGTTGTGTCTGGCTCGTCCAGATCGTGGAGCTCTACGGGATCTCCGGCCCGCCGTCGGGCGACTACTCCGGCTCCGCCGCATCGGCGCAGAGGTTGTGGGAGATCGTGCAGGTGGTCACCCATCTGCTGTGGATCGCGGCCTTCGCCTCGCTCGTCCGCGGTCGCCCGCGCGCCGCGAAGGTATCGGCGCTGCTCGCTCTCATGCTCATCTACGGCCCGATCGCCCAGAGTGGGGATGTGCTCTGGAATGGAGGCGTCAAGCCGCTGGTTCTGCACAGCCTTCTGTTCGGGGTGCCCGTGCTGGCGCTGCTGACGGGATTCCATCGTGACGCGCCACGGACGCGCCGCCCCTGGTGGGTGGCCGCTCTGCCCGTCGGCGCCGGCGTCCTCGTCTACGTGGTCTTCAAGGTGCTGGGCTCGGCGTCGATGGCGCCGACGATCAACTGGCAGTTCTGGTCATGGGTGTGGCCGTGGCTGGGCGAGTCGGGACTGGCCTGTCTTGCGCTGCTGGCCGCGACCGTGACCTGCGTCGGGACGCATCTGTGGGTCCCGGCCAGGCGGACCCCCGCCCTGCCGCCGGCGCTGGCGATCCTGGTCGTGCCCGTGACGCTCGCCCATGTCTTCTATCTGACCGTCGACGCGATCGATCCGGCCACCCGGACCATGGTGGCGGTGAGCGTCGGTCAGATCGTCGCGCTCCTGCTGTGCGCTGTGACGCTCATCGTCCTCACCGTCAGGACGATGCCCACCCTCCCCACAGGTGTCTCAGCCGGCCCCGTGATTCCCCGACGCGACAGCTGATTTCTCCCCAGGGGTTCGTGGGTGGCGCCCACTCGTTGCCGTTTTGTCGGTGTCGCGTTAGATAATGAACAGTCATTTACTAATGGAGGCACGAATGGATCAGCCGTTGAAGGGCAAGGTCGCGGTGGTGGCGGGGGCCACGCGGGGAGCGGGGCGGGGGATCGCGGTGCAGCTCGGCGCCGCCGGCGCGACCGTGTACGCGACCGGGCGCACCACGCGGGCGGGCAGGTCGCCGATGGACCGGCCGGAGACCATCGAGGAGACCGCCGAGCTGGTCACCGCGGCGGGCGGCGCCGGCATCGCCGTCCAGGTCGACCACCTGGACCCCGCGCAGGTGGAGGCGCTCGCCAGGCGGGTCGCAAAGGAGCAGGACGGGCGGCTGGACGTGCTCGTCAACGACATCTGGGGCGGTGACCCGCTCACCCGGTGGGGCGTGCCGTTCTACGAGCACTCGCTCCAGGACGGGCTGCGCCTGCACGAGACCGCCGTGCACACGCACATCATCACCAGCTGGCACCTGGTGCCGTTGATGGTCGCCCGGGGCGACGGGCTCGTCGTCGAGATCACCGACGGCGACTCCTACGAATACCGGGGCTCGTTCTTCTACGACCTCGCCAAGGTGTCGGTGATGCGCCTGGCGGTGGCCCAGGCCAAGGAGCTCGGCGCTCACGGGATCACCGCGCTGTCGCTGACTCCCGGATTCCTGCGCTCGGAGGCGATGCTCGACCACTTCGGGGTCACCGAGGACGACTGGCGGGCCGGCACGGCCAAGGACCCGCACTTCATCGCCTCGGAGACCCCGGTGTACGTCGGCAGGGCCGTGGCGGCGCTCGCCGCCGATCCTGACGTGGCGCGCTGGTCGGGCCAGGCGCTGTCGTCGTGGCGGCTGGCGAAGGAGTACGGCTTCCGCGACGCCGACGGCACCCGGCCTGACTGGGGAGGCTACATGGCCGAGGTGGTGGTCGGCGGGCAGGACCCCGGCGACGGCCGCCGCTGAGGCGTAGGCGCCGGCACCCACGGCGGGACGGCGGGGAAGTGCGCGGGGGCCGTCTCGCCGCCTCCGTGGGCGGCGGCGGCGCCGGGGGCGTGCCGGGAAGGTGGGTGCGGGGTTCTAGACTGCGGCATCATGGCCGTACAGATCTCACCCAGCATCCTCACCGCCGACTTCGCCCGGCTGGCCGACGTGGCCGCCAAGGTCGCGGACGTGGCCGACTGGCTTCATGTCGACGTGATGGACAACCACTTCGTGCCCAACCTGACCATCGGGCTGCCGGTGGTCGAGTCGCTGCTCAAGGCGACCGACCTGCCGCTCGACTGCCACCTGATGATCGAGGACCCGGACCGCTGGGCCCCCGCCTACGCCGAGGCGGGGGCGGGCAGCGTCACGATCCACGCCGAGGCCGCCAAGGCACCGGTGCGGACCCTGCGCCAGATCCGGTCGGCAGGCGCGAGGGCGGGGTTCGCCCTCAACCCGGCCACGGCGGTCCAGGACTACGAGGACCTGCTCGGCGAGATCGACATGCTCCTGGTGATGACCGTGGAGCCGGGGTTCGGCGGGCAGTCCTTCCTCGACATCATGCTCCCGAAGATCCGCAAGGCGCGCGAGCTGATCGGCAAGCACGGCGGCGAGATCTGGCTCCAGGTGGACGGCGGGGTCTCGGCCAAGACCATCGAGCGCTGCGCCGAGGCCGGGGCCGACGTGTTCGTCGCCGGCAACGCGGTCTACGGCTCCGGCGACCCGGCGCGGGCCGTACAGGACCTCCGCGCCCAGGCCGAGCGCGCCCTCTAGCGCGGTGATCACGTACCTTCGCCGCTAGTGCGGTGATCACGTACCTTCGCCGCGTCTCCCTTTCCCCTCGCCGGGATGCGGTGGGGGACGGAAGCGAGTGCGGGGAGAGCCCCTGGGCTCTCCCCGCCGTGATGTGCACCGGCCCGAGCCCGGCTGTGAGCGGGGCTCGGGCCGGTGGGCCTAGCCGCGCAGTTGCGCGATCAGGGCCTCCGCGTCGCGGACGAGCACGTCGCGTACGGCCGGGTCGGTCACCTTCTGCGGGTCGCGGGCGAACTTCGCGAACTGCTCCAGCTTCTTGATCGCCTTGGCGGGCTCGTCCTGGCCCGCCTGCTTCTCGGCGTTCTTGAGCTGCGCCGCGAGCGAGTCGCTGTTCACCGTTCCCGCGGCGCTGAAGGCGTCGAGGAGCGCGCCGAGGTCGGTGAAGGAGGTCGTGACCTCGAACGTGACGGTCTGCTTGGTGGTCTGGCCTGCCTTGTCCTTTCCGGTGACGGTCAGCGTGTGCTCGCCGAGCGCCAGCTTCCACAGGGCGACCGGCTCACCGGAGGCGACCGCCTTGCCGTCGATCGTCGCCGTCACGCTCGCCACGCCCGAGGTCGCGTCGGACGCGGAGAAGACGGGGGTGACCGAGGCGGAGTCGCCGTACTTCTTGGCCTCCACCCCGCTCACCGTCAGGGCCGGGGCGGTCTTGTCGATCCGCACCGTGACGGTGCCGACCTGCGAGACGTTGCCTCCGCTATCGGTGGCCCGGTAGCGCACCTCGGTCGTGCCCTCGGTGCTCAGGGTGATCGGGTTGTTGGCGTTCGCCCAGGTGGTGCCGCCGTTGAGCGAGTACTGCCGACTCGCCACCGTGCCGTTGTCGGTCGCGGTGACCGTCAGGGTGACGTTGCCGGTGTACCAGCCGTTCTCCCCGGTCGGCTGCGCCGGGTTGAGCGTCGCCGAGACCACCGGCGGCGTCTTGTCGGCGACCCCGGCCCCCACGAAGGTGAAGGCGTCGACGTCGACGCCGCCCGTCGAGGTGACGTACAGCCTGCCGCTGCCCGTGGGCGCGTTCGGCAGCGCGGTGGTCACCGTCTGCCAGCCCGCCCCGGCGGGCACCGTGACGCTCGCGAACGGGTCCGCGGTCGGGGAGTTCCATCGCAGCGAGAGCGTGCCCGCGCCGGAGGCCTGGGTCTTCACCGAGGTGATGCCGGTGAAGTCGACCGGGTCGTAGGCGATCCAGTCGCCCGCGTCGAACGAGGTGATCTTGCCGAGCGCCGAGGCCGTGGCGTCCTCGGCCTTGGTGACGCCGCTGAGGGCGTCCGCGTGCTCGGCCTGCATCAGCTTCGGGTTGATGATGAGGGTGGCGTCGCCGAGCGCACCGGGGATGCCGTTGGCGCCGTTGTCCCGGTAGCTCACCACGACGACACCGTAGATGTTCTCGGTCACGCCGTGCTCGGGGGCGTCCGCGGGGGTCGCCCAGGCGATGGTGCAGCCCGTGCCGGTGGTCAGCGGGTGGGCGTGCGTGTCGTGGCCGAGGCCGAACGACCACTGCACCCTGCTACAGACGGGGTTGTTCCCGTCCTCCTCGTCGGTGACCTGTACCTGGAACGGCACCGCGTTGCCCCAGTCGACGAAGCCGCCGTTGCCGGGAGCGGCGATGGTCACCTTCGGCGCGGTGTTGCCCACGGTGATCTCGATGGTCGCCAGCCCGAACTTGCCCTGCGCGTCGCTGACCCGCAGACGGGCGGTGTACTGGCCGAGCTTGTCGTAGGTGTGCGAGGCCGTCACGCCGGTGGCGTCGAAGGATCCGTTGCCGTCGAAGTCCCACTCGTACTTCAGCTCGCCCGGCTCGGTGTCGGTGGACGCCGCGCCGCTGAACTCGACGGTGAGGGGAGCGGTGCTGCTGGAGCGCTTGTCGACGGAGATCTTCGCCTGGGGCGACTTGTTCCCCGGGGTGTAGTCGATGCGGTACAGGCCCGCCTCGGGGTTCTCGCGGAAGAAGCCGTTGCCGTAGTCGAGCACGTACAGCGACCCGTCGGGGCCGAACTCGATGTCCATCGGGCTGTCGGTGATGGGCATCGCCATCTTCTTCAGCTCGCTGTTCGGCAGGAAGTGCTCGATCGCGGTGACCGGCCCGTCCGAGCCCGTCACGGTGAACGCGGCGAGGTAGTCCTGCGAGAACTCCGCGAAGAAGAACTTCTTGTCCCAGTACTGCGGGAACTTGGTGGGCGAGGGGTTGTCCGCGTCGTAGTGGTAGACCGGGCCGCCCATCGGGCCCTGGCCGTTCTGCTGCAGGTCGAAGTCGGTGAGCCCGGCCCACTCGGCGGGCTGGTGGGTGTTGTTGTCGCCGTAGTACAGGTCGGCCGGGGTCGCGGGGGGCAGCTTGTCCAGGCCGGTGTTCCAGCGGGAGGTGTTCGAGGCCCCGGCCGCGCAGTCGAACCACTCACGCGGCTTGGCGGTGGCGAAGTCCCAGTTGTTGTAGTTGAAGTTGTCGCCCGTGCAGTACGGCCAGCCGCTGTTCATCGGCTTGGTGATGGGGGTGACGTTCCACTCCACGTACCCCATCGGGCCGCGCGCGGGGTCGGGGGCTCCCGCGTCGGGACCGTAGTCGCCCCACGAGACCGTGCCGGTGCCGGGGTCGACGTCGATGCGGAACGGGTTGCGCACGCCCGTCACGAAGATCTCGGGACGGGTCTTCGCGGTCCCCACCGGGAACAGGTTGCCGTCGGGGATCGTGTACGAGCCGTCGTCCTTCACCTTGATCCGCAGGATCTTGCCCCGCAGGTCGTTGGTGTTGCCCGCGCCGCGCCGCGAGTCGAAGCCGGGGTTCATCCCGGGGGCGTCGTTGTTGGGCGCGAAGCCGTTGGCGCCGGGCGCGCTCGCCGGGGTGTTGTCACCGGTCGCGAGGTAGAGGTTGCCGTCGTCGTCCCAGTCGAAGTCGCCGGCGACGTGGCAGCACTGCCCGCGCTGCGTCTCGACCTTGATGATGACCTGCTCGGTGGACAGGTCGAGGGCGTCGCCGGTCCACTTGAACCGGGAGAGCTGGTTGTAGCCCTTCCACTGGTCCCAGTACGACTCGGGGGCGCCGGTGGGCAGGGTGTTCGGCGAGGAGCCGGTGGGGGTGGTCGCCGGGTACGGCGCCGTCATGGTCTTCGGCGCGTAGTAGACGTAGACCCACTTGTTCTCGGCGAACCCGGGGTCGATCCCGATCGTCTGGAGGCCGTCCTCGGAGTTGTTGTACACCGGGATGGTGTTAATGATCTTGGTGATGCCGGTGGCGGGGTCGGTCAGCCGGATGTCGCCGCTGCGCGCGGTGTGCAGCACGCGCAGGTCGGGCAGCACGGCCATGTCGATCGGTTCGCCGACGCTCTTGGTGAGGGTGATCTTCTCGTAGCTCGACCACTCGGTCGCGGGGTCATGCCCTGGATGGGCATAGGCGGGGACGGCGCCGGGCGCCGCCAGCGAGAGTGCCATGGCGGCCACGACGCCGCCGAGCAGGGTACGGGTAAACTTCAACGGCTGCGCCTCTTCTTCTGGGGGGGCTCAGGTAAAGGGCGGGCCGCCACGCGTGCCGCTGCAAGGATCACGTGGCGGTCCGCCGGGGACCGTCGGGCTCACTAGCCCCGCAGCGCGGCCATGTTGTCGTAGCTCACCCCGGCGTACTGCAGTGACTGACCCGGGTTGGCCGTGCCGCCGGGGGCGTTGTCCTGCTCGTACATCGGGTTGTGGGAGCCCTTGGCGCCCACGCCCCTGAAGAACGCGGCGTAGTCGATGTCACCGGTGCCGAAGGGCACCATGTCGTAGCCGTTGCCGGTCGCCGTGTTGGACCTGCCGTCCTTGGCGTGGAACAGCGGGAAGCGCTTGGTGTTCGGCCTGACCACCGACAGCGGGTCGAAGATGTCGGTCTGGACCGAGCCGTCGGGCGCGGTGAACGTGCGGTGCTTGTACTGGGCGACGTACGCCCAGAAGATGTCCATCTCCAGGTGGACGACCTTGGGGTCGCTGATCTCGATGAAGTACTCCAGCCTGCGGATGCCCGACGAGCGGGTGGGACGGCCCTGCGCGTCGAGCGGGCCGCTGTCGAGCAGGAAGCTGTACGCCACGTCGTGGTTGTGGGTGTAGAGCTTGAGCCCGGCGTCGCGGGCGATCGAGCCGAGTGCGTTCCACTTGGCCGCGGCGATGTCCCAGTCGGCCTTGTAGGCGCTGCCCGTGGGGTCGTTGCCGGTCCCCATGTGGTCCATGCCGAGGATGTTGGCGATCTCCAGGTGCTGCTTGAAGCGGTCGAGGTCGGGCTGGGTGAACGGCCACGAGCCCGGGATGAAGCCGTGGTTGCCCTGCGCCTTGAGGCCGTTGTCGTCCAGCCAGCCGCGCAGCAGCCGGGCGCCGGCGACGCTCTCCAGGTTCGCGCCGCCCTCGGCGTTGGCGTGCTGGGAGTAGCCGGCGAACTCGACCTGCCGGTAGCCGATCCGCCCGAGCTCCTCGAACACCCGCCGGAAGCCGGAGGCCAGGGGCGTCGAGTTCGGGTCGCGCGAGATCGCGTCCCGGACGGTGTACAGGATGATGCCGCGCCTCGGCGGCGGGATCAGGACGCCGTTCGGGCCGCCGGCCGCGTGGGCCGCGGACCCGAGCCCGCCGACCGCGGACACGGCTGCCACCGCGGTGACGCCGGTCGTGGCCGCCAGGAACTGGCGCCGGTTGAGGCCCAGACTGCGGCGCAGCGCGCCGCCCACCTGGATCTCCTCTTCGTGTGCACTCATTGTGTTGTACTCCCGCCTTGCGCGTGTGTGATGAAGAAGGTGCTGATCCTCGATGCCGTGGCGGAGCTGATGGCCGGCTCCTTTCCGGCCTTGGAGCAACGGCTCCCTCGGCGTTCGTCCGGCCGCGGTCCGCTGCCGGTCGATGCCGCCGCTCGGCTCACCCCGGCCCCTTGTTAGTGTGCGAAGAACTTGGCCAGGAAGTTACGTGGCTTTTGCCGGTTTTGGAAGAACTTTCGTCATCACAATTGAACTTTTCCTTGTGGCTGGACAAAGTCCCTGCTTGGACCGCTGTGTCGTGTCTAGCCGGATGTGTCGGGGTGGTGACGATCCCTGGGGGTGGCCGGACGGCCCTTGTCAGTGGCGGGAGTCCTACCTAGGATCCGAAATGTCGCAGTAATGCGCTGTACCGCCGCACTGATGGAGATCTGCCGTGCGCCCGATCGCTGGCCGGCTCGCCGTGGACCCGTGGCTAGGCGTGCGCGGCGAACACGTGGTCGCTGATCAGGCGGGCCGCCCCGACGACGCCCGCGCCGTCCCCGAGCTCGGACAGCACGATCGGGAGGTTCCCCGTCGCGAGTGGCAGCGACCGCTGGTAGATCGCGCTGCGGACCTGGGCGAGCAGGACGTGGCCGAGCCCGGCCACCCCACCCGCGATGATCACCAGGCCCGGGTTGAAGAAGCTCACGAGGCCGGCGAGCACCCTGCCGACCCGCCGCCCCCCTTCGCGGACCATGCTCAGGGAGACCGGGTCGCCCGCGACCGCGCCCGCCGCGACGTCCTCGGCGGTGAGCGCGCCGCTCTCGGCGAGCCGGGCCGCGAGGAAGGGGGAGCGGCCGGACCGCGCCGCGGCCAGGGCGTCCCTGGACAGGGCCGCGCCTCCGAAGTAGGCCTCCAGGCAGCCGGAGTTGCCGCACGCGCACACGGGGCCGTGCTCGTCGACCTGGATGTGCCCGATGTCGCCCGCGCTGCCGGACACCCCGTGGTAGATCTTGCCGCCGACCACGATGCCGCACCCGATGCCGGTCCCGATCTTCACGAGGAGGAAGTCGTCGACGGACCTGGCGAGCCCGGCGTGCAGCTCGCCGAGCGCCATGATGTTCACGTCGTTGTCCACCAGCACGGGGCAGCCGAGCTCCTGGCCCATCGCCTCCCGCACCGGGTAGCGGTCCCAGCCGGGCATGATCGGGGGCGCGACCGGTATGCCCGCGGGGAAGCTCACCGGCCCGGGCAGGCCGATGCCGGCGCCGTGGATCTCGGCGGCGATGCCCCTGGCCCGCAGCTTGCCGAGCAGCTCGCGCGCCTGGCCGAGGACGGCGGCCGGGCCGTCGCGGATGTCGGCCGGGGCGGAGATCTGCCCGAGCACCTCCAGCTCGCCGTTGGTCACCGCCACGTCGATCGAGGTCGCGCCGATGTCGATGCCGGCGAACCGCAGGCCGGACGCGATGCGCACGATGCCGGACCGCCGTCCGCCGCGGGACGCCGCGAGCCCGGCGGGCTCCACGAGCCCGAGATCGGCGAGCCGGTCGAGCTCCACGGCCACCTTGGACCGGGAGAGCCGGACGACGTCGCCGAGCTCGGCGCGCGAGCGCGCGCCCTCCCCGCGAAGAAGCAGGAGGAGCCGCGCCTGATGGATGTTCTCGGGGCGAGCTGTCATTCGCCGGACGCGCCCTCCAGGTCGGAACTGCGCGAGTGAAGGTGACTACCTACGCGGACACCGCGAGAAGTTCCGCCGCATCGTACCCTTCTTCCTCTCAGTGGACAAAGTCCGCCACGCCCGCCGTCAGACCAGTCCTCCCGTGGCGCGGATGTTCTGGCCGGTCACCCAGCGGCCGTCGGGCCCCGCGAGGAACGCCACGACGTCGGCCACGTCCGAGGGCTCCCCGACCCGGCGGAGCGGGGTGATCGTGGAGACCATGCGCAGCCGCTCCTCGGAGTTGGTGGCCCGCAGCAGGTCGGTGTCGGTCGCGCCGGGGGAGACGGTGTTCACGGTGACGCCGCGCGGGCCGAGCTCCTGCGCCGCGACAGCGGTCAGCTGCTCGATCGCCCCCTTGCTGGCCGCGTACGGCGCGATGCCCGGCGCGGGGCGCACGGTGTTGAGGCTGGAGATGTTGACGATGCGGCCGCCGTCGCGTAAGTGCCTGGCGGCGTACCGGATGATGACGAACGCCGACCTGGCGTTGACCGTCATGACGCGGTCGAACAGCTCGTCGCCGGTCTCGGCGATGGGGGCCGGGGTGTAGGTGGCGGCGGCGTTGTTGACGACGATGTCGAGGGCCCCGAGGCGCTCGGCGGCGTCCGCCATCAGCCGCTCGGCGGCCTCGGGCTCGGCCAGGTCGATCTGGATGCCGTGGGCGCCGCCGCCCTCCGCCTTGACCGTCTCCTCGACCTGGGCGGCGGCCTCGGCGTTGCTCGCGTACGAGAACACGACCTCCGCGCCGTCGCGGGCGAGCCGCTCCACGATGGCCCTGCCGATGCCCCGGGACCCTCCGGTGACGACGGCCTTCTTCCCCTGAAGCGCTGCCACTGATGCCTCCACCTCGTTCACGACGTGCGGACCTGGCTCGAACCTACGGCGTCCGGACGATCGGTGCCAGGCGGAGGGGACGGCGCGTGCGCCGCCCGCCGCCTGGACTCAGGAGGTGAGCGCCGGGTCCAGGACGATCTCCTTCTCGCCGTGGATGGTCGGCTCCTCGGGGAAGTGGCAGGCGGTGAGGTGACCGTCGTGGTTGCCGCCGATCTGGATCAGCGGGGGCTCCTCGGCCGCGCACTTCTCCTTGGCCTTCCAGCACCGCGTGCGGAACCGGCAGCCGGACGGCGGGTCGATCGGCGAGGGCACGTCGCCGGCCAGGCGGATGCGCTCGGTCGCCACGCCGTCCTCGGGCACCGCCACCTCGGGCACGGCGGACAGCAGCGCGTGGGTGTACGGGTGGCGGGGCCGCTCGTAGATCGACTGCCGGTCGCCCACCTCGACGATCTTGCCGAGGTACATCACGGCCACCCGCTGGGAGACGTGCCGTACCACCGCGAGGTCGTGGGCGATGAACAGGAACGCGATGCCGAGGTCGCGCTGGAGCTGCTGCAGGAGGTTGACCACCTGGGCCTGGATCGACACGTCCAGGGCGGACACCGGCTCGTCGGCCACGATGAGCTTGGGCGAGAGGGCGAGCGCGCGGGCGACGCCGATGCGCTGCCGCTGTCCGCCGGAGAACTCGTGGGGGAACCGGTTGTAGTGCTCGGGGTTGAGGCCGACGATCTCCAGCAGCTCCTGGACGCGCTTCTGCCGCCCCCCGGCGGGCTGGATGCCGTTGACCTCCATCGGCCCGCTGATGATCGTGCCCACGGTGTGACGCGGGTTCAGCGACGAGTACGGGTCCTGGAAGATCATCTGGATCTCGGAGCGGATCGGCTTCAGCTCGCGGCGGCTGGCGTGGCTGATGTCGTTGCCGCGGTAGCGGATCGTGCCGTCCGTGGGTTCGAGCAGCCGGGCGACCAGGCGGCCGGTGGTGGACTTGCCGCATCCCGACTCGCCCACCAGGCCGAGGGCCTCGCCCGTCGCCACGGTCAGGTCGATGCCGTCCACGGCGTGCACGCGCCCGACCTGGCGCTTGAAGACCATCCCGCCCATGACGGGGAAGTGCTTGGTCAGGCCGGACAGCTCCAGCAGAGTCTCGGTCACAGTCGTTCCTTGATCGTGCCGTCGAAGATTTCCCGCTTCTGCGCGAGCGTCAGGTAGCAGGCGTCCCTGTGCCCCTCGGCCGGGGACAGCTCGGGCCGCTCGGTGGCGCACAGATCGGGGCCGACCAACTGGCGGTAGTCGCACCGGGGGTGGAAGGGACAGCCCGGCGGGGGGTTGAGCAGGCTGGGCGGCGTGCCGCGCACGGGCAGCAGCGGCAGGTCCACGTTGGAGTTCAGCTTCGGCATCGAGCCGAGCAGCCCCCAGGTGTACGGATGGTGCGGCTCGCGCAGCACCTGCTGCACGCTGCCCTGCTCGACGGCCCGCCCCGCGTACATCACCAGCACGTTGTGCGCGGTCTTGGCCACCACGCCGAGGTCGTGGGTGATCAGGATGATGGAGGTGCCGAAGTCCTGCTGGAGGTCCTTGAGCAGGTCGAGGATCTGCGCCTGCACGGTGACGTCCAGGGCGGTGGTCGGCTCGTCGGCGATGAGCAGGTCAGGATCGCACACCAGCGACATGGCGATCATGACGCGCTGGCGCATGCCGCCCGAGAACTGGTGGGGATAGTCGTCCACCCGGGTCTTGGCGTGCGGGATGCCCACCCGCTCAAGCATCTCGATGGCCCGCGCCCGGGCGTCCTTCTTGCCGGCGCCCTTGTGCTTGCGGTAGACCTCGGAGATCTGCCGGCCGATCGTGTGATACGGCGACAGCGAGGTCAGCGGGTCCTGGAAGATCATGGCGACCCTGTTGCCCCGGAGCTTCTCCATCGTGGCGCGGTCGGCGCCGATGAGCTCCTGGTCCTCCAGCCAGATCTCCCCGCCCATCTTGGTGTGGGAGGGGTCGTGCAGGCCGAGGATCGACAGGTTGGAGACCGACTTGCCCGAACCGGACTCGCCCACGATGCCGAGGGTGGTGCCCTTCTCCAGGTCGAACGAGAGGCCGTCCACCGCGTGGACGATGCCGTCCTCGGTGCTGAACTGCACGGACAGGTCGCGGACCGACAGGAACGGCCCGGGACCACGCGGTGTAGCGGGCTCGCGGTCCCAGGTGACGGTGGTCACTTGCTGCTCCTCGAATTCGTACGGCTTGTGCGCATGGCCGGTCAGACCAGCCTGACGCGCGGGTCGATGAAGGCGTAGAGGACGTCCACCACGATGTTCAGCAGCACGATCGCGAACGCCCCCACCAGGGTGACACCGAGGAGCATGGGCAGGTCGGTGTTCTGCACGGCGCGCACGGCCAGCTCGCCGATGCCGTGCAGAGTGAACGTCTGCTCGGTGATGATGGCGCCGCCGAGGAGGGTGGCGAGGTCCACGCCGAAGATGGTGACGATGGGGATCATCGCGCCGCGCCAGGCGAACCGCAGGAAGACCGTGCGGCCCGACATGCCCTTGGCCCGCGCCGTGCGCACGTAGTCCTCGGCGAGCTGCTCCACCATCACCGACCGGGTCATGCGGGTGTAGTTGGCGGTGAAGATGATCGACAGCACGACCCACGGGATCAGCAGGTGGACGAACCACCCGAGCGGGTCCTCGGTGAACGGGATGTACGAGGGGCGGGGAAGCAGGCCGAGGCTGTCCACCACGAAGAAGACCAGGATGGGGCCGACGAAGTAGATCTGCAGCGAGGCGCCGATCACCGACGACGTGCTGGCGATCTTGTCGAGCGGCTTCCCCTGCTGCCAGGCCGCGATCATGCCGGTGACGATGCCGAAGCTCAGGAGCACGGCCGCCGCGCCGATGGTCACCGAGAGGGTGACGGGGAAGCGGTCGAGGATGGCCGAGAAGACCGGCTCCTGGGTGGCGAAGGAGTAGCCGAGGCAGGGCGCGGGGCACTCGCCGAACTGCACGAGGTCACGCCCGGCGAAGATGCCGATCAACCAGTGCCAGTACTGCAGGAAGAGCGGCTCGTCCATGCCCAGGTTGTGGCGGATCAGCGCGAGGTTCTGGGGTGGGCAGATCTTCCCGCAGAACGCCCGCGCGGGGTCGCGGGGGATCGCGTAGAAGAGGAAGAACGTGACGGCACTGATGATCAGCAGGATCACGACTGCGCCGATGAGTCGACGGACGAAAAACCGGAACATGGCCTCGGGCTTCTTCTCCTGCTGGGTGGGACTGAGAGCCGCCGTCCGGGCCGGAGCCCGGACGGCGGCGACCGGTGACTACTTGACGTAGACGTTCGTCGGCGACTGCTCGCCGTCGAGCGCGCTGAACTCCACGCCGCCGAGCCCGGAGCCGTACAGACCGAAGTAGGTCTGGTAGTACTCGGGCACGATGGCGGCCTGCTCCATGATCTTCCTGTCGAGCGCGGCCCAGGCCTTGCCCGCCTCGGCCGCGTCGGTGATGGCGTTCGCGGCGTCGATTCCGGTGTTGATCTCCGGAACGTTGAGGTGGCTGTAGTTGGACGCGTTGTCCGCGATCAGCCGGCCGTCGAACAGCGGCTGGATCGCGGTCGAACCGGTCGGCCAGTCGGCCGCCCAGCCGCCCCAGTAGATGTCGAACTTGTTGTCCACCGGGCCGATGGCGTCGTAGAAGGTCGCCGGGTTGAGCGGCTTGGCCACGACGTTGAAGCCGGCCTTGGTCAGCGCGTCCTTGATGGCGACGGTGATCTTCTCCTGCGTCGGCGTCTGGTTGTAGGCGTAGACGACCGTCGGGTTCGGCTCGCCGGCCTCCTTCAGCAGCGCCTTGGCGGCCTCGGGGTCGCCGGTGGGCTTGGCCAGCATGCCGTACAGGTCGAAGGACTCGTAGCCGAGGACCGTCGGGCTCATCACCGTGGTGGCGATCTTGCCGGTGTTGACCTCACCGCCCGAGATCAGCTGGAGCTGCTTGGACGGCCAGGCCTTGATGATCGCCTGGCGGACCTTCACGTTCGTGATGCGCTTGGTGTTGATGTTGTAGAAGGTGGTGAACGGCGTCAGGCCCTGGATCGAGCGCTTCATGGCTTCGGCGTTGTTCAGCACCTCCTGCACGCGCTCGGCCGCGATGGCGTTGTGGAAGGTCATCGCCGTCTTGTCCGCCCCGGAGTCCGCGAGGAAGCGCTCGGTGGAGTTCTGCGCCTGGACGCCGAACTCCATGTGCCACTTGTCGGGGTACGCGTTGCGGATCGGGTCGGTCTTCGGGTCCCAGTTCGGGTTGCGCACGAGGTCCAGGGACTTGTCGGTCACATGGCTCTCGATCTGGTACGGCCCGGAGGAGAAGGGCTTCTTGTCGTACTTCTCCTTGGTGTCCTGCGCCTTGGGCACCACTCCGTAGCCGGTCATGGCGACCGTGAAGTTGAAGTCGGGGTGCGCGTCCTGCAGGTTGAAGACGACCGTCTTCTCGTCCGGGGTCTCGATCGCGTCCAGCGACTTGCCCTTGTACGGGCCCTCGTACGCCTTGCGGTAGTCGCCCTTGACCAGCCACTGCTGGACGTAGGTCGGGCCCTCGGTGATGAACGGCGCGTACAGGCGCTCGACGCTGTACTTGATGTCAGCCGAGGTGATCGGCGTGCCGTCCTGCCACTTCAGGCCGTCCTTGAGGGTGAACTTCCACGTCTTGCCGCCGTCGGTCGTGGTGCCGGTGTCGGTGGCGAGGTCGCCGACCAGCTTGATGCCGTCGGCGCCGGTGCGGTAGCCGGTCAGCTGCCGGGTGAACAGCTTGGAGGCCGTGGCGTTGTAGTTCAGGTAGATGCGGCCCGGGTCGAGGTGCGAGAAGTCGTCACGGTCGATCATGTTGACCGTGCCTCCCGGCTTGGCGCCCGCGACCGCGGTGGCCGGGCCCTGCGAGTCCTCGGCCGTGCCGACGACGATGGTGCTGACGGCCGCCTGCGTCTTGGTCGGCGTCGCGGCGGCGCCACCCGACGCGACGGGACCGCCGCCACCGCCCTTGGCGCAACCGGCCAGCGCGAGGGCCCCGGCCGTGAGGATCACCACCGCGGTGGTGGCCCTCCTGGGTGCGAATGTCATATCGACCTTCCTGATCATGTGCTTGCTGGTCCTGGTCAGCAGGTCAGCGGGTGGACGGCTATCGCCGGGTCTTGGGGTCGAAGGCGTCCCTCAGGGAGTCTCCGAGCAGGTTGAAGGCGACGACGAAGATCACCATGGACACACCGGGGAAGACCAGATAGGTGATGTCCTGGTGGTAGACGTTCGAGCCGACCAGGAACATGCGCCCCCAGTCGGGGGTCGGCTCGGTCATGCCGACGCCGAGGAACCCGAGCCCGGCCTCCGCGCCGACGTACAGCGGCAGCGCGAGCGTGGACTGGATGATGATCGGCGTCCACAGGTTGGGCAGCAGTTCCTTGAAGATGATCCGGAACGGCGAGGCCCCGGTCACCCTGGCCGCCTCGATGAACTCGCGCTCGCGAAGGGAGAGCACCTGCGAGCGCAGGAGGCGGGAGATGGTCGCCCAGCCGAGCACGGTGAGCACCACGCAGATGGAGACGTAGCGCAGCCAGATCGGCGTCTCCTCCTCCGGGGTCACGAACGCCGCCTCGACGACCGGCAGGAACACGATGAGGAACAGCTGGGAGGGGAACGCCAGCAGCGTGTCGATGACGCGGCCGATCACGTAGTCGGTCTTGCCTCCGACGTAGCCCGACCAGATGCCCATCACGACGCCGATGATCGTCGTGACGATCGTGACGACGATCGCGATGGACAGTGACGTGCGGATGCCGTAGACGAGCTGCATGAACACGTCGCGGCCGAGGCCCGGCTCCAGGCCGAACCAGAAGTCGCCGCTGACGCCTCCGTTGGGGGCGATCGGGTAGCCGTACTCGTTGAGCAGTCCCGGCGAGTTCTGACCGTAGGTGGTGTACGGATCCTTGCCGTACAGCCACGCGATCACCGGTGCGAGGATCGCGACCAGGAAGAAGAAGGCCACGATGACGGCGGACACCACCCCGGTGCGGTCACGGCGAAAGCGCCGCCACATGAGCTGAGCGGGGGAGCGGCCCACCAGGGGAGAGCCGCCCGCGCCGGCCGTCGCGGCCGGGACGGCGTCGACGGGGTCGGAACCGGCCTCGGTCGCGGCCTGTGAGGGGAGAGTCATTGTGCGGGTGCCACCAGAGATCGATCGCAGTAAATCGTGACTTGAGGGAACCTTGGCAATTTATTACCCGTTGGTCAATGTCCGCGACTCATCCTTTACACGATTTCGTGGTTCGTTGTGCAATGTCAATCAGGTTGTGTCCCCAAACCCATTGACCTGCGGCGATGTCGTGGGACAGACTACCGAACGCGTGCAATTTGAATTGTCACGATTCTGTGACACAAGCACGACACCGTCATGACGGAATCACCCCGTTTAACCGCCAAGTTGCCATATGTATAGGTACGGGTGCGCACGTACGGCGCCAAGAGGCGGCCAGAGCCGGAGCCCGGGTGTGCCGGATCCACGCGTCGCCGGCCGCGCCCGACCCCGACCCCTCGGCGAGCGGTTCCGGCTGGACGACCCCAACGCACTGCGCTGGGTCCAGAACCAGGGTGACCCCACCTAGCAAGCGCTTGGTTAAAGTAGGGGGTCGTGAGGGTTACGTCCGCTTTGCGGGACATGGCACACTGATAGGCAGAGCAGCGTGCTCCGGGGTCGGTGAAATTCCGAACCGGCGGTGACAGTCCGCGACCCGGCCGAGTCCATCGGCCGGTGGACCCGGTGGAATTCCGGGACCGACGGTTAAAGTCCGGATGGGAGGAAGCGCGCGAGCGTTCGGCGACCAGGTCGCCGGACGCCTCCGTGGTGCGTGTGCCGCACCCGATCACCCCGGGGCCCGCCGTGGCAGCAAGCTACTGGCGAGTAGGAGGGGCCGGGTGGGCCGACCGGACATCACCGCGTGCCGCGCGTTCCAGCGCGCCGCGCCTTCCGCCGCCGTTCCCGCTGTGCCCGCCATGGGTGGCTCACGCGCGCCCGGCGCCGTCCTCGCCTCTTCCCCGGCTTCCCCTGTCGCCGTGGAAGACGCGCGGGTCCTCATGGGTTGCTTCCTCACGCAGGATCCGATCGGCCCGGGCTTCCGGCTCCCCGCACGGTCGCATCGCATAAGGAGCGTTGATGTTCACTGGAATCGTTGAGGAGCTCGGCGAGCTCGCCGGGATCGAGGTGCTGCCCGACGCGGCGCGCTTCTCGATCCGCGGCGAGATCGTCGCCCCCGGCGCCCGCCACGGCGAGTCCATCGCGGTCAACGGGGTCTGCCTGACCGTCGTGGACGCCGGCGGCGACACCTTCACCGCCGACGTGATGAAGGAGACCCTCGACCGCAGCTCGCTCGGCTCCCTCACCCCCGGCACGCGGGTCAACCTCGAACGTGCCGTGCGCGCCGACCAGCGGCTCGGCGGCCACATCGTGCAGGGCCACGTGGACGGCACCGGCGAGGTGCTGTCCCGCGAGCCCGCCGAGCACTGGGAGGTCGTGCGCGTCTCGCTTCCGCCCGGCCTCGGCCGCTACGTGGTCGAGAAGGGGTCGATCGCCGTCGACGGCATCAGCCTGACCGTGGTCAGCGTCGAGGACGACCGGTTCGCCGTGAGCCTCATCCCCACCACGCTCCAGCTCACCACGCTCGGCTTCAAGCGGCCGGGCGACCCGGTGAACCTCGAGGTCGACGTGATCGCCAAGTACGTCGAGAAGCTCGTCGGCGCGCACGCCCAGGGAGCCGCGTCGTGAGCTGGGCCGAGGCGGGCTTCACCCTGGCGGGCCAGCACGTGCTCTGGGCCGACCTGGTCGGGAACATCTGCGCGCTCGCGACCGTGTGGCTGGCGATGAAGCGCACCATCTGGACCTGGCCCGTGCAACTGGCCGGGTCGGTGCTGCTGTTCGCCGCCTCGATCGAGGCGCACATCACCGGAAACGCGCTGAAGCAGGCGATGTTCGGCGTGCTCGCCCTGTACGGGTGGTTCCGCTGGTCGCGGGGCATCAAGGAGGGCAAGACGCTGCCCGTACGTCCGGGGAGCACCCGCGAGCGGGTCACGCTGGTCGCGGTCATGGTGGCCGCCACGGCGCTGGTCGCCCTCTTCTTCACCGTGACCGGGTGGTCGTGGGCCCCCGTCCCCGACGCCTACATCTTCGTCGGCAGCGCCATCGCCACCTACGCCCAGGGCCGGGCGCTGATCGACTTCTGGTGGATCTGGATCGCGGTGGACGTGGTCGGCGTCCCCCTGGCGTTCAGCTCCGGCCTCGTCGTCTCCGGCGTGGTCTACGGCGTCTTCTTCGTCATGGTTCTGCTCGGGATCCGCGAATGGCGGCGGCAGTACAGCCGCCGGCTGGAGGTAGTCACAGCATGAGCGACATCACGCTCGACCCGATCGAGCGCGCGATCGGCGACATACGCGAGGGCCGGCCCGTCGTGGTCGTCGACGACGAGAACCGCGAGAACGAGGGCGACATCATCTTCGCCGCGTCCAAGGCCACCCCCGAGCTGCTGGCCTTCACGATCCGCTACACCAGCGGCGTCATCTGCGTCCCCATGCTGGGCGAGGACCTCGACCGGCTCGGCCTGCCGCTGATGGTCCACCAGAACCGCGAGCGGCTCCGCACGGCGTACACGATCAGCGTGGACGCGCGCGACGGCGTGACCACCGGCATCTCCGCCGCCGACAGGGCGAAGACCATCCGCACCCTCGCGGACTCGGCCACCGAGCCCTTCGACCTCGTACGTCCCGGCCACATCTTCCCCCTGCGCTACCACAACGGCGGGGTGCTCGCCCGCCGCGGCCACACCGAGGCGGCCGTCGACCTGGCGCGGCTCGGCGGGCTCACCCCCGCGGGGGTGCTCGCCGAGATCGTCAACGACGACGGGACGATGGCACGGCTGCCCGAGCTGCGCAGGTTCGCCGACGAGCACGACCTCGCGCTCGTCTCCATCGAGCAGCTGGCGGAGCACCGCCGCCGCACCGAGCGCGTGGTCGTGCGGGTCGCCGTCACCGAGATCCCGAACCGGTACGGCCTGTGGCGCGCGTACGGCTTCTCCAGCGGCATCGACGGCGGCGAGCACATGGCCCTGGTCTACGGGGACCTCGGCGACGGCGAGAACATCCTGGTGCGCGCGCACTCCGAGTGCCTGACCGGCGACGTCCTCGGCTCGCTGCGCTGCGACTGCGGCGTGCAGCTCGACCACGCCATGCGCGCCGTCGCGGCGGAGGGCAGGGGCGTCATCGTCTACCTGCGCGGCCACGAGGGGCGCGGCATCGGGCTGCTGGCCAAGCTGAAGGCCTACAGTCTCCAGGACAACGGCAGCGACACCGTGGACGCCAACCTGGAGCTCGGCCTTCCCGTGGACGCGCGCGAGTTCTCCAACGCCGGCCAGATGCTGGCCGACCTCGGGGTCAAGTCGGTGCGGGTGCTGACCAACAACCCCGCGAAGCTGCGCGGCCTCGACGGCTACGGCATCAAGGTGCTCGGCCGCGCGCCCATGCCGGTGGCCGCCAACGAGTACAACATCAAGTACCTCACGGCCAAGCGCGACAGGCTCGGCCACCAGATCGAAGGAGTCCGATGAGCGGGGTCGAACGCACCACACGCGGCCGGTGGAAGCGAGAGCTCCGCGGGGAGGGCCGATGAGCGGCGAGGGACGCCCCCAGCCCACCCCCGTCGCCGCGCGGGGGCTGACCGTGGGCATCGTGGTCGCCCGGTGGCACGAGCGGATCACCGACCAGCTCCTGGCCCGCGCGGAGCGGGCCGCCGAGGAGTGCGGCGCGGCCAGCGTGGCGGTGCGGGTGGCGGGCTCGCTGGAGATCCCGGTCGTCGCGCAGGCCCTCGCCCGGCGGTGCGACGCCGTCGTCGCGCTCGGCGTCGTGGTGCGGGGCGAGACGGCCCACTTCCAGTACGTCTGCGACTCGGTCACATCGGGACTGACCCGGGTGTCCCTGGACGAGTCGACTCCGGTGGGCAACGGGGTCCTCACGTGTGACAACCTTGATCAGGCCGTCGACCGTGCGGGCCTGCCCGGAAGTCACGAGGACAAGGGATACGAGGCAACGGTCGCGGCGCTCGAGACAGCTCTGGTCCTGCGTGATCTGAAGGGATGAGGAACTTGCCGCGCCGATCCACCTGCCGCGCCCACCGGACGGGCCGCCGTGCCTGAGAGCGACCTCCCGCCCCTGCCGGTCATCTGGCGTCCGCGCCGCGCCCGGATCCTGGCGTACGGCTTCGCCACCGTGATGGTGGCCGGTTCGATCGTGCTCGCGGTGCTCCTGCCTCCGCCGTTCAAGCTGCCCGACAAGATCGGCCTGGTGGTCTTCGGCTGCCTGGTCGCGTTCGTCCTGCACCTGCTCGGGCGGCTGCGCGTCGAGGCCGACGAGCGGGGCGTGACGGTCGTCAACGCCGTACGGGTCCACCGGTACGAATGGCCCGAAGTGCTCGGGGTGAACCTCCCCGAGGGGGAGCCGTGGCCCAAGCTCGACCTCGCGGACGGCTCCAGCGTCGGCGCCATGGGCATCCAGGGCGCCGAGAAGAGCCGCTCGCAGAAGGCCGTGACCGAGCTGCGCGCGCTCATCCACCAGTACGGCGAGGCCCCCGACCGCCGCTAGGCCGATGATCGGGAGGATCTGCCCGTGGAATTCCGGATTATGGGGCCATTAGAGGTACGTGACGGCGCGGAGGATCGCACGCCGACCGTGCCGAAGCACCGTGATCTGCTGGCACTGTTCCTGCTCAACGCGCGCAGACCGCTCACCGCCGGGCGGTTGCGTCAGCTGCTGTGGCCGCGAGAGGACGGCGACAGGTCCGACTCCCTGATCCGCGGCTACATCGGCCGGCTGCGGCAGCTCGTGGGCAAGGACGTCATCACCACCGTGTCGGGCACCTACACCCTTGCCATCGAGGACCACCAGGTCGATGTCGGCCGCTTCCGGCGGCTCGTGCACGAGGGCACGAGCGGTCGCGACGGCGCGAAGCTGCGGGAGGCGCTGAGCCTGTGGCGCGGCCCCGTCCTAGCCGACGTCGACCCCGACGCCCAACGCTGGGCCGAGACACGGCGGCTGCGCGAGGAGCTCGAAGAGCTCCGCCTGTTCGCCGTGGAACGCCGGATCGACCTCGATCTGGAGGGGGGCCACCACCGCACGCTGCTGGCCGAGCTCGGGACGCTCGTGGCGCGGCACCCGCTGCGGCAGAGCTTACGCGGCCTGTACATGCTCGCGCTGTACCGCAGCGGGCGGCGCGTGGAGGCGCTCGCCTCCTATCGCGCCCTGCGTGACCAGCTCGACGACGGGCACGCCATCGAACCCGATCCCGAGCTGCAGCTGCTCTACCACCGCATGCTGCACGACGACGTCATGCTGCACGTCTCGGCGGGTCCGCCGGTGCTGCTGCCGCGCGACGTGGCCCACTTCACCGGCCGGGCCGACCTGCTCGACCAGATGATCTCCGGCCTGGTCGTCGTGCACGGCCAGGCCGGCGTGGGCAAGTCGGCCCTCGCCGTGCACGCCGCCTGGCGGCATCGCGACCGCTTCCCCGACGGCATCCTCTACGCCGACCTGCGCGAGTCGACGAGGCCGGCCGCGATCCTGGAGGACTTCCTGCGCTGGCTCGGCTGCCCCGCCCAGGCCGTCCCCGCGGCCTTCGACCAGAGGCAGAAGCTCCTGCGCACCTACACCGCCAACCGCCGCATGCTCGTGCTGCTCGACAACGCCGCCGACGAGTCCCAGGTGCGGCCGCTGCTCACCTCCTGCCCGACCATCGTGACGAGCAGGTCCGCGCTCGGCGGGCTCACCGGCGCCATGCGGGTGCCGCTCGGCGTGCTCGACGACGACGAGGCGTGCGGCCTGCTCGTCAAGCTGATCGGGCAGGAGCGCGCGGAGGACGAGGGGGTGCGGAAGGTGGTGCGCTTCTGCGGCGGCCTGCCGATCGCCCTGCGAGTCGCCGGCTCCCGCCTCGCCGCCAGGCCCGGCTGGACCCCCGGCTACCTGGCCGGCCTGCTGGAGGACGAGTCCAGGCGGCTGGACCGGCTCCATTCGGGCGACCAGACGGTCAGAAGCGTGTACGCCATCGGCTACGACGGGCTGTCGCGGGAGGCCAGGCGCCTGCTCCGCCTGCTCGGGACGTTGTCCGCCCCCGACGTCGCCGACTGGGCCGCCCAGATCTTCGGCGACCAGGCGGACGCACTCCTCGACGCCGGCCTGCTGGAGGCGCACACCGTGGACGTGGCCGGCCAGGTCCGCTACCGGCTGCACGATCTGACCCGGCTCTTCGCCCGCGAACGGCTGGTGGAGGAGGACGGCGTGCAGGTCGTGCGCGCCGAGCTCGCGAAGCTCCAGGCCGTCGCCGTGGCCCGGGTGCGGACTTCGAGGTTCACCCTCGTCTCCAGCGCCCCCTCCCCGGGGAACTTCGCCACCAGGGACATCAAGGAGTCGGTGGAGTGGCTGGCCGCCGAGCGGGCCTTCCTGGTCTGCCTGGTCGACGACCTGCACGGGGTCCTCCTCGACGACGGCGCGTGGCGGCTCGCGCACCTGCTCGTGCCCTTCCTGGAACGGTGGAGGTTCCTCGACGACTGGCACCAGGTCTGCGAGACGGGCCTGAACGCGGCCCGCCGTACCGGCGACGTCCGCGCCGAGGCGCTGATCCTTCGCGACCAGGGCGACCTGCACCGGGCCCGGCGCCGGTGGGACCAGGCCTCGGACCTGCTCACGCGGGCGCTGGACATGCTCCGGCGCGAAGGCAGGAGCCGCGACGTGGCGCACACCCAGCGCAGGCTCGGCCAGGTGCTTCTGGATCAGGGCCGCCTCGGCGAGGCCGAGCGCACTCTCACCGCGTGCCTGCACGCCCTGGGCGGCAGCGCCAGGGGCACCGCGGAGGCACTGCAGGCGCTCGGCACGGTGCTGCACAGGGCCGGGCGCCCGGAGGAGGCGGCCCAGCGGCTCGCCGGCGCCGCCGGGCACTTCGCCGGTCTCGGTGATCGTCACCGCCACGCCGACACCCTGCTGGAGCTGGCCTCGGTACGGCTGGCGCAGCGCCAGGTGCCCGAGGCCAGGGAATGCGCGGAGAAGGCGAGGGGCATCGCCGTACGGCTCGGCGACCGGCTGCTCGACGCGCACGCCCTGCTGGCGCTCGCCCGGGTGAACCATGCGGAGGGGGCGGGCGGCCTGGCCCGCGAAATGGCCGGGGAAGCACTGAAGGCCTTCGACTCCGTGGGCGACGAGCAGGGCCGCGAGGCGGCGCTCGTCCTGCTCTCCCGCTGACTCAACGCATCCTCAACACGGAGTCAACACGCTACGTCCTACCTTCCTCTCGTCCAGGCAACGACCAGATGAGAGGAAGCCGACAATGATCGCGACTCGCGCCCGGCTCCGCACCTCCCTCGCCGCGCTGACCATCGCCGCCGCAGGCGCCGGCCTGGTGGCGTCCGCCCCCTCGGCGAACGCCCAGAGCACGGCCTCCACCGCCTCCGCGTCCACCAGTGCCGCGGCCTCCTCAAGCCAGGCGAAGGCGGCCAAGTGGTGCGGGCCTTGGCGGCACACCGTCGGGACCGTCACGCAGACCGTCTACGTCACGAACAAGAACTGCCGCGGGGGCATCAGCTTCCAGGTCAGGGAGGCCTACGGTCCCGACAGCCCGTGCATCGTGGCGAGCTACGGCCACACCAGGTCCTGGAAGTGGTCCAGGCACAAGACCTTCCAGGGCATCCGGTGGAACTGCGCGTGATCGGACGGGCCTCCACACGCCTGGGCGGGACACCCGCCCAGGCGCCTTCCGTGGCCCGGTCGCCCGCGTCGCCGCGGGACGCCGGGCCAAGGGGAGGACGGCGGTGGCCGACGGGGCCCGTACGTCTCAGCCCGCCCCGGTGGGGGGATGGCGGCTCTTGCGGCGCGCCTCGGCCGCGGCCTGCTCGTCGAGCTGGCGGGCCAGGTCCTCCAGGTTGTCGGCGCCGAGCACGTTGGAGACGCCGAACGCCGCGGCGGCGCTGGACCACGGGTGACGCCGGTAGGCCACCCAGCCGCCGTAGAAGTCCAGGATCTCCCACGTCCTGCCGTGGCTCTGCTGGACCTGCGCCAGCGTCAGCGCGCTCACGGTCACTGGTCGCATGCCGGGCCTCCGTGGCGTAGGCGCGGATATCTCAGCCTCGCGGCGGCGCGGTGCGGCACGTGGGGGGGGACGGCGTGCGTGGAGGCCACTATGACAGCTTCCCTTCGTCGGAAACCCGAGTCAATATCGCGTTTACAGAACGTGGTGCTCCCGTTCAAACATGATTCGGAGTCGAAGGGCCTCCGGATGACGCTTCGGCGAATTCTTCTTGCCGGTCGGCTGTTCTGTCGCGCCAAAAGGGTGTTACCGGGGGTAGAGTGCCGCCTCCTCGGCGCGGTCCTGCGCGTCGAGGACCTCGTCGCCGTGTTCGTGCGCCCATTCCCCGAAGGCCTCGATCGGCCCGAGCGGCGTGCGGCCGAGGCCGGTGAGCTGGTACTCCACGCGGGGCGGCGCCTCCTGGAACGCCTGGCGGGACACCAGGCCGTTGTACTCCAGCCGGCGCGGTGTCTCGGTGAGCACCTTGGTGCCGATCCCGCCGATCCGGTCCCGCGGATCACCCGGGCGGCACGGCCCGTCGCTCGTCGCCGACCTCGGATACGAGCCGGTCGACGGCGGCGGCCTGGAACGCGCGGGGCTCCTGGCGGCGATGGTGGCGCTCATGGTCCCGATGTGGCCGGCGGGCGTGGACGCCCGCGCGATCGTCCCGCCGCTGGAATACGCCTTCGGCGACCGTTCCTCATGAATTGGATGAACGGCGATCCTCGCTCCCGAACGGTTAAACCATGAGAAGCATGGTAAATTCCACCGCCCGGCGCATTATGTGCGCGGAAAAACGTTCCTTACAGCGGGAGTTGAGAGAGGAATTCCCGCCGGGGCCGAGGCGGGAATTCCCTCGTACGCATTCGAAAACGCGTGATCAGGTCAGGCGGTGAGCCGGACGGGTTCCCCCGTGCGGTCGAGGACGCCCCGGCGGCGCAGCTCGGGCAGCACCCCCTCGCCGAACCAGTAGGCCTCCTCCAGGTGCGGGTAGCCGGACAGGACGAACTCGGTGATGCCCTGGTCGGCGTACTCCTCGACGAGGTCGGCGACCTCGGCGTGGCTGCCGACCAGCGCCGTCCCCGCGCCGCCGCGCACGAGCCCGACGCCCGCCCACAGGCCCGGGTGGACCTCCAGGTCGTGGACGCTTCCGCCGTCGCGCCGGTAGCCCTCGTGCAGGGCGAGCATGCGCTTCTGCCCGACCGAGTCGCTCCGCCCGAGCGTCTGCTGCGCCGTGCGCACGTCGGCGGGGTCGATCGCGTCCAGCAGGCGGCCGGCCTCCGCCCACGCCTCCTCGGAGGTGTCGCGGGCGATGACGTGCAGCCGGATGCCGAACCTCAGCGTCCGTCCCTCCCCGGCGGCGAGTCCCCGCACCCAGGCGATCTTCTCCGCCACCTGGGCGGGCGGCTCGCCCCAGGTGAGGTACGTCTGGACGTGCCGCGCCGCGACCGTGCCCGCCGCCGCCGACGAGCCGCCGAAGTACAGCTCGGGCACCGGGTCGGGCCGCTCGGCCACCCTGGCGCCCTCCACCTGGTAGTGCGCGCCGGCGAAGTCGTACGGGGTGCCGCTCCAGGCCCCGCGCACGATGGAGAGGAACTCGTCGGTGCGCGCGTACCGCTCGTCCTTCGACAGGTGGTCGCCGAAACGGCGCTGCTCGGTGCTCTCCCCGCCGGTGACGATGTTGAGCAGCAGGCGCCCGCCGGAGATCCGCTGGTAGGTCGCGGCCATCTGGGCGGCCAGGGTGGGGGAGACGAAGCCCGGCCGGAAGGCCACGAGGAACTTCAGCCGCGTGGTCTGCTGGGTGAGCGCGGCGGTGACCAGCCAGGCGTCCTCGCACCAGGTGCCCGTCGGGGTGAGCACCGCCTCGAAGCCGAGCTGCTCGGCCGACCTGGCGATCTGGCCGAGGTAGTCGATGGTGGGCGGCCGGAAGGCGCTGGCGGTGGGCCGTCCGTGCCCGCGCTGGAGCCCGTGGCCGCCGCCGACGATCGCGCGGCTGTCCCCGGAGGTGGGCAGGAACCAGTGGAACTTCAGATCCTTCGAAGACATTGCTCAGGTGTCCTTCTTGACGATGTCGTTGAACCGGCGGTCGGCGAAGTCGGCGAAGACGATCTTCCCGGGGAGCAGCCCGCCGGCGGTGAAGGCGTCGGCCATCTCCTGCTCGGAGGCCACCAGGGCGTCGTCGATCGGCACTGGGGTGGTGGTCCGGTTGCCGGCGGCGGCCAGCGTGACCTCCACCGGCAGGCCCGTCTCCTTGGCCCAGACCTTGGCCCACTCGGCCTGGTGGGAGTTGGCCCAGATCTTCGCGCGCTGCAGGCGGGTGAGGTAGTCGCGGATCGCCCCTGCCTTGGCCGTGTCGGCGAGCGCCGCCTGGCCCGCGACCTGGAAGTTGTAGCCGTTGACGTAGCCGGTGCCGTCCACCAGGAGCTGGGCCTTGTTCTGCAGCCGGGCCTGGGAGGTGTAGGGGTCCCAGATGGCCCAGGCGTCGATCTGCCCGGAGGTGAAGGCGGCCAGCGCGTCCGCGGGCTGCAGGTAGCTCACCGTGATGTCGTCGAAGGTCAGGTTCTCCTTCTTCAGCACGGCGAGCAGGTGGTAGTGCGCCGAGCTGCCCTTGGCGACCGCGACGCGCCTGCCCTTGAGCTGGGCGGGGGCCGTGATGGCCGACCCCGGGGGGACCACGATGGCCGCGCCCGCGACGTTCTGCCGGTCGGCGGCCACGACGGCGACCTTCGAGCCGGCCGCCGCCGCGAAGATCGGCGGTGTGTTGCCCACGGCGCCGAGGTCGACGCCCCCGGCGTTCACCGCTTCGAGCAGCGGGGGCCCGGAGGGGAACTGTGCCCAGGTCACCTTGTACGGCAGCTTGTCGAGCTCGCCCGCGGCGGCCAGGAGCACCTGCGAGCCGGCCTTCTGGTCGCCGATCTTGAGGGTGACCCCCGAGTCGCCGGAGGCGGAGCCGGTGGAGCCCCCTCCCGCGGTGCTCCCGCACGCGGCGAGCACCGCGGCCACGCCTAACGCCCCGAGCAGCCGGGCCGCTTTGCCGATCATCGCGTCGCCTCCGGGGTGAGGCGGGTCGTGGTGGTCATCGCTGTGCCTCCGGGATTTCGGGCCGTTCGGGGGTGGGGTGTCCTTCCGGAGCCACGCCGAGAGCGGTGAGCAGGCGGGTGCGCAGGGAAAGGAGCTCGGGATGGTCGCGGTGGCGCGGGCGGGCGGCGGCGATGACGGCCTCGTGGGCGATCCTGCCCTCGTCCAGGACGAGCACGCGGTCGGCGAGCACCAGCGCCTCGTCGACGTCGTGGGTGACCAGCAGCACGGCCGGGCGGTGCGCGGCCCACAACTGCAGGACGAGCTGGTGCACGGTGATGCGGGTGAGGGCGTCCAGCGCGCTGAACGGCTCGTCGAGCAGGAGCAGCTCAGGCTCCCTGACCAGCGCGCGGGCGAGGCTCGCGCGCTGGGCCTCGCCGCCCGACAGCGTGAGCGGCCAGGCGCCGGCCCGCTCGGCCAGGCCGACCTCGGCGAGCGCCCGCCGGGCGCGTTCCCTTGCGCCTGTGGCGGTGAGGCCGAGGGCGATGTTGGCCTCCACGCGCTTCCAGGGCACCAGGCGCGGCTCCTGGAAGGCGACCGCGACCGAGGGGGTCACCTCCAGGCCGCCGTCCACGCCGGGGTCGAGCCCGGCGAGCGCGCGCAGCAGGGTCGACTTGCCCGACCCGCTCCGCCCGAGGAGCGCGATGAACTCCCCGCCCCGGATGTCGAGGTCCAGCCCGTCGAGCACGGTGCGGTTGCCGAACCGGCGGGTCAGGCCCCGCACCCCGGCTACTCGCCCAGAAAGCCGCGCCGCCATGAGAGCGCCCTCCGTTCCAGCAGCCGTACGAGGGCGTCGGTGAGCAGGCCGAGCGCGCTGTAGACGAGCAGCCCGACCACGATGACGTCGGTGCGGAGGAACTCACGGGCGTCGTTGATCATGTATCCGAGCCCGGCGTCCGCGTTGACCTGCTCGGCCACGATGAGGGCGAGCCAGGCCACGCCGAGGCTCTGCCGCAGCCCGACCAGCGTCTGGGGGAGCGCCCCTGGCAGCACGATGTGGCGGATCAGCGCCGCGCGGCCGAGTCTCAGGGTGCGCGCCAGCTCGGCCAGCTTGCCGTCCACCCCGCGGATGCCCGCGAAGGTGTTGAGGTAGAGCGGGAACGAGACCGCGAGCGCCACCAGAGTGATCTTGGGGGTCTCGCCGATGCCGAACCACAGGATGAACAGCGGGATCAGCCCGAAGAAGGGCAGGGCGCGGAGCATCTGCATGAGCGGGTCCACGGCGTTCTCGCCCGCCCGGCTGAGCCCGGCGACCAGCGCGAGGAGCACTCCGGCGATCCCGCCGAGCACGAACCCGGCGGCCACCCGCTGGAGCGAGACGGCGATGGCGGTGGGGAGGGTGCCGCTGGTGACCAGGTCGACCGTGGTGGCGGCGATCGTGGTGGGACCGGCGAGCAGGTCTTCCGACAGCAGCCCGGTGCCGCTCGCGATCTGCCAGACGGCGACGACGGCCAGGGGGCTGATCCACCGCCGCCAGGCCCTGGAGCGGCCCGGCGCGCGGGCGGACCTCGGGCGTGGGGGTCGGTCGGGTGTCACCGGCGGTACGGCGGGCCGGGTGGGCTCGCGTGCCGCCTGAACGTCCAGTGCGGGGGTGGGCATCGAGGGAACCTCGCAGGGGGGTTGTCGCGGTGCGGCGTCCATCGCATAATTAACGCCATTTCCTACCAAGTCAATAGGTTTTTGTCCCCGGCTTCATACCGCCGGGTCCTTTCGGCGAGTTCGATTGGCGAGTTCGGCCGCAGCCGCGTGCCACCGGTGCCGCGTAATCTGAGGGGGTGTTGCACAGGACACTGCGGGCGTCTGACATCGAAACCCCGGGCCGGCTCGCCGAGCTGCTCGATGCGCAGGCCTACCTCGCCGACGAGGGGCTGGCGACGGCGTGCTTCCTGGCGCTGCGCATGGGCCGCCCGCTGTTCCTGGAGGGCGAGGCCGGGGTCGGCAAGACCGAGCTGGCCAAGACGCTCGCCGCCGTCCTCGGCGCGCCGCTCATCCGCCTGCAGTGCTACGAGGGGCTGGACGCCGCGCAGGCCCTCTACGACTGGGACTTCGCCCGGCAGTTGCTGCACCTCAAGGCGGCCGAGGCCACCGGCGCGACCGGCGCCGGCGACGCCGTGCGCCTTGAGGGCGAGCTGTACGACCGGCGCTTCCTGATCGCCCGCCCGCTGCTCAGGGCCCTTGAGACCCAGCCGAGCGTGCTGCTGGTCGACGAGATCGACCGTGCCGACGACGAGTTCGAGGCGTTCCTGCTGGAGGTGCTGTCCGACTTCACGATCTCCATTCCCGAGCTCGGCACCATCAGCGCGAAGACCCCTCCGGTCGTGATCGTGACCTCCAACCGCACCCGCGACGTGCACGACGCGCTGAAGCGCCGGTGCCTCTACCACTGGCTGGAGCACCCGGCGTTCGAGCGCGAGGTCGCCATCCTGCTCCGCCGGCTCCCCGAGTGCACCGAGGTCCTCGCGGGCCAGGTCGCGCGCGCCGCCGAGCGCCTGCGCGGCGCCGGCCTGGTCAAGCCGCCCGGCGTCGCCGAGACCCTCGACTGGACCGAGGCGCTGCTCACCCTCGGCGCCCGCGACCTCGACCCCGGGCTGGCCGCGGCGACCCTCGGCGCGGTGCTGAAGTACCGCGAGGACCAGGAGGCCGTGCTCAAGAACGGGCTTCTCCGCCATGGATGACCATCCGGCGTTCCAGGTCGCCGATCCTCCCGGCGCGGACGGCCTCACCGCGACGCTGACCGGCTTCGCCCGCACGCTCCGGGCGGCCGGGGTCGCCGCCGACCACGAACGCACGCAGAACCTCCTGCGGGCGGCCGGCCACCTCGACGTCACCGGCCGCGACGCGGTCTACTGGGCCGGACGGCTCACCCTGTGCGCGGGCCCCGACGACCTTCCCCGCTACGACCGGTGCTTCGCCGCCTACTTCGGCGGCGAGCGGCCCCGCGCCGCCCGCGCCGCGCCGCCCGTGGTGACCGTCACCCGGCACACGGTCTCCCTGGACGGAGCCGGGCCGGACGAGGACGGGGACGGGGACGAGGAGGCCGAGCCCGCGACCGCGAGCCGCACCGAGGTGCTCAGGCGGCGGGACATCGCCCGCATGACCGCCGCCGAGCTGGCCGAGATCCACCGGCTGCTCGCCATCATGCGCGCGCGCAGGGAGCGGCGCCGCTCCCGCAGGTTCACCCCGGCCCACCGCGGCCGCCTCGACCCCCGCAGGACGATCAGGGAGACGCTGCGCAGGGGCGGCGAGACGGCCCGCCTGCGCCGCAGGACCCACCGGGCGCGGCCGCGCCGCGTCGTGCTGCTGGTCGACGTCAGCGGGTCGATGGCACCGTACGCCGACACGATGCTGCGGTTCGCCCACGTGCTGGTGCGGTGCGAGCCGCGCGCCACCGAGGTGTTCAGCGCGGGCACCCGGCTCACGCGCATCACCGCCGAGCTGCGCCACCGCGACCCCGGCACGGCGATGCGCGAGGTGTCGGCCGCCATCCCCGACTGGAACGGCGGCACCCGGCTCGGCGAGGAGCTCAAGGAGTTCCTCGACCAGGGGTCGCGGGCGCGGGGGGCCGTCGTCGTGATCGCCTCCGACGGGTGGGAGCGGGGCGACCCCTCCCTGCTCGGCAGGCAGATGGCCCGGCTGTCGCGGCTCGCCCACCGGGTGATCTGGGTGAATCCCCACAAGGGCCACGAGGGCTACGAGCCGCTGACCGGCGGGATGCGCGCGGCCCTGCCCTACGTTGGAGCCTTCGTCGCCGGGCACAGCCTGGCCGCCTTCGAGGAGCTCGCTGAAAGGCTGTCTCATGCGTGATGTGTTGTCGCAGATCGTGCGGTGGTGGGCCGCGGGCGAGCGGTTCGGCCTCGCCACGGTGGTCGACACCTTCCACAGCGCGCCGAGGCCGCCCGGCGCCTCCATGGCCGTGTTCGGGGACGAGGCCGTCGGCAGCGTGTCGGGCGGCTGCGTCGAGGGCGCGGTGTACGAGCTGGCGCAGGAGGTCGTGCGGGAGGACCGCGCGGCGCTGCGGCGGTACGGGGTGAGCGACGACGACGCCTTCTCCGTCGGCCTGACCTGCGGGGGCATCATCGACATCCTCGTCGAGCCGGTGTCGAGGGACACCTACCCAGAGCTCGGCGAGATCGCCGGCTCGGTGCGGCGGCACGAGCCGGTGGCCGTCGCGACGATCCTGTCCGGGCCGGGGCGCGTGGGCGCCCGCAGGGTGATGTGGGCAGACCGCGCGGCGGGCTCGCTCGGGCTCCCGAGGCTCGACGCCGCCGTGGACGACGACGCGCGCGGCATGCTCGCCCAGGGCCTGACCGGCGTGCGCCGCTACGGCCCCGAGGGCGAGCGGCGGCTGGACGACCTCTCGGTCTTCGTCCAGTCCTTCGCCCCGCCGCCGCGCATGCTGGTCTTCGGGGCCATCGACTTCGCCGCGGCGGTCGCGAGGGTCGGCAAGTTCCTCGGCTACCACGTCGTGGTGTGCGACGCCCGCCCGGTCTTCGCGACGGCCAAGCGCTTCCCCGACGCCGACGAGGTGGTGGTGAAGTGGCCGCACGACTACCTCTCGACCGCCCACGTCGACGAGCGCACGGTCATCTGCGTGCTCACCCACGACCCGAAGTTCGACGTGCCCCTGCTGGAGGTCGCCCTGCGCACCGGAGCGGGGTACGTCGGGGCGATGGGGTCGCGCAGGACCCATGAAGACCGGCTGGCACGGCTGCGCGAGGCGGGCCTGCCCGAGGAGGCGCTGTCGCGGCTGCGCTCGCCCATCGGCCTCGACCTCGGCGCGCGGACCCCGGAGGAGACCGCGGTGTCGATCGCGGCCGAGCTGATCCAGCTCCGCTGGGGCGGGTCGGGGAGGGCGCTGACCGAGACCAGGGGCCGCATCCACGGGATGGGCGGCAGGGACGAGCACGCCCCTGACGGCGGCGCGGGCCGGGCGGGCCGGTGAACGCGCCCGCCCGATCGGGATGCGCGGGGCTGCTGCTCGCGGCCGGGCGGGGCTCCCGGCTCGGCACCCCCAAGGCGGCCGTGGAGTTCGAGGGCGAGCGGCTGGTCGACCGTGGCGCGCGGCTGCTCCACGAGGGCGGCTGCCACCCGGTGGTCGTGGTACTCGGAGCCGTCACCGTGCAGGTCCGCGCCGCGGTGGCCGTGCGCAACCCCGACTGGGCGACCGGCATGGGCTCGTCCCTGCGCGTCGGGCTGGACGCCCTGCCGCTGTCCGCGGGGGCCGTCGTGATCGCGCTGGTGGACCAGCCGCTCATCGGGGCGGAGGCCGTGCGCCGCCTGATCGAGGCGAGGCGGGGCGGCGCGGCGGTGGCCGCGGCGACCTACGGCGGCGCGGTGCGCAACCCCGTGCTGATCGGCAGGGAGCACTTCGGCGAGGTGGGCAGGCTCGCGGTCGGAGACGTCGGGGCTCGTCCCTTCCTGCGGGCGCATCCGGGCCTGGTCACGCTCGTCCCGTGCGACGACGTGGGCGATCCGGCCGACATCGACACCGAGGACGACCTCGTCCGGCTCTCGGGGACCGCGGCGGCGTCCCGGCGCGACGGGCGGGCCGAGGGGGACGTGGCACCTGGGGTTGGCCGCGACGAGGCGACTCGATAGCCTGGCCGTGCACTTACCGGAACATCATTCGGTCTGCCTTGGACGGGAAGGACGCGGGATGCGCATCGGCATGGCCCTGAACTACGCCGGAGGCTTCAAGGAGACCGTGGCGGAGCTGGCCGACTACGAGAGCGCCGGGCTCGACATCGTCTTCGTCGCCGAGGCCTACAGCTTCGACGCCGTGAGCCAGATGGGCTACATCGCCGCCAAGACCGAGCGGCTGCAGATAGCCTCGGGCATCCTGCCGATCTACTCGCGCACGCCCACGCTGCTCGCCATGACGGCGGCCGGCATGGACTACGTCTCCGACGGCCGCTTCGTGCTCGGCATCGGCGCGTCCGGCCCGCAGGTCATCGAGGGCTTCCACGGCGTGCCGTACACCGCCCCGCTGGGCCGCACCCGCGAGGTGATCGAGATCTGCCGCAAGGTGTGGCGGCGCGAGCGGCTGACCCACGAGGGCAGGCACTACACCGTGCCGCTGCCCGCCGAGCAGGGCACGGGCCTCGGCAAGCCGCTCAAGCTGATCAACCACCCCGTGCGCCCGCGCGTCCCGATCGTGGTCGCGGCCATCGGCCCGAAGAACGTCGAGCTGACCGCTGAGCTGGCCGAGGGCTGGGAGCCGATCTTCTACGTGCCCGAGAAGGCCGCCGACGTGTGGGGCGCCTCGCTGGCCGCGGGCAGGGCGAAGCGGGCGGAGGAGCTCGGCGAGCTGGACGTCATCGCCCAGGCGACCCTGGCGATCGGCGACGACGTCTCCGGCTACCTGGAGTTCGGCAGGCCGATGGCCGCGCTGTACATCGGCGGCATGGGGGCCAAGGGCAGGAACTTCTACAACGACCTCGCCCGGCGCTACGGCTACGAGAAGGAGGCCGAGCAGATCCAGGACCTCTACCTCGAAGGCAAGAAGGACGAGGCCGCGGCGCTCGTGCCCATGGAGCTGCTGGAGAAGATGTCGCTGATCGGCTCCGAGGGCTTCGTGCGCGACCGTCTCGCGGCGCTGAAGGAGTCCGGGGTCACCACGATCAACGTCAACCCGGTCGCCGGCACCCACGAGGAGCGCCTCAAGCTCGTCGAGAAGGTCAAGGACCTGGCGGCCTGACCCGGCCGGTTCAGGGGAGAAGGCAGGCGGTGAAGATCGCCGTCAGCCGTTCCTCCAGGTAGGCGGGGTCGGCTCCGCGCAGCGAGTCGGCCCCGAGCACGCGGCGGAGCGACCCTCCGCCGAGGATGATCGACGCGGCGAGCAACGCGCGCTCCTCGGCCCCCGGCCCGGTCAGCCGCTCGCCGAGCGGCCCCGCGATCGCCGACTCCACCCTGGCGCGCAGCACCGCCCTGATCTCCGGGCTCGTTCCCGCGCGGTCGATGACCCGCACGATCGGGTCGGAGGCGCCCGCGCTCAGCCGGTGGGCCATGTGGGCCGCCAGCCGCCGCGGCAGCAGGTCGAGGTCTCCCTCGATGACGGACTCCATCGTCGACTCGCCGGCGAGGACCTCGGCGAACAGCCGGGCCTTGGACCCGAAGTAGCGGTTGATCAGCGCGACGTTCGCCTCCGCGGCCGCCGCGATCATGCGCACGGTCACGTGGTCGTAGCCGTTCTCGGCGAACAGGTGCCGGGCGGCCACGAGGATCCGCCGCGTTGTGGCCTCACGGTCACGTACCTGTGCCAAAGCAACCACCTATACCCCCTTTTCGCCCTATATGACGCAGTGTAGTTGTTTGACAGGTAAACAAGCGCCTACTACAAAACCTTGGTAAAGACATCGATTTTTGGGGGCCTGTGGTGGTAGTGCAGGATGATGCCTTAGCGGGCGCGCACGGCGATTCAGGGGAACGACGCACCTACACCCACCGCGAGATCATGGAGATCATGTCGGGGCTGATGCTCGCCCTGCTGACCGCGATGATCTCCACGTCGGTGGTCGCCACCGCTCTTCCGACCATCGTCGGCGAGTTCGGCGCCCAGGACCAGCTCTCCTGGGTCGCCAGCGCCACGCTGCTGACGATGACCGCCTCCACCCCTCTGTGGGGCAAGCTCTCCGACCTGTTCGGGCGCAAGCGCATGTTCCAGGTCGCCCTCGGGCTGTTCGTCGCCGCCTCCATGATCGCCGGGCTATCGCAGAACATGGGCACGCTCATCGCCGCCCGCGCGGTGCAGGGCCTCGGCACCGGCGGCCTGTCCGCGCTAACGCAGGTGATCCTCGGCGACGTGGTGGAGCCGAGGGAGCGGGGACGCTACTCGGGCTACATCGGCGCCGTGTTCGGCGTCTCCACCGTCGGAGGCCCCCTGCTGGGCGGCTTCCTCGTGGACACCTCCTGGCTCGGCTGGCGCTGGTGCTTCTACGTCTGCGTCCCGCTGGCCGTGGTCGCGTTCGCCGTCGTCCAGAAGGTGCTCAGGTTCGACCACGACCCGCGCGACGCCCGGATCGACTGGTGGGGGGCGTTCACGCTCACCGGCGGGGCCTCCGCCCTGATGCTGATGCTCTCCTTCGGCGGCCACGAGTTCGCGTGGAACTCCGCCTGGGCCTACGGGCTGGGCGCCGCCGCCGCGGTCCTGTTCGGCCTCTCGGCCCTCGCCGAGCGGCGCGCCGCCGACCCGATCCTGCCGCCGCGCCTGTTCCGCGACCGTACCTTCGTGCTCGCCGGCTCGGCGTCGCTGCTGGTGGGCGTCTCGATGTTCGGGGTGATGATCTACCTGCCGCAGTACCTGCAGATCGTCAAGGGGATGAGCCCCACCATGTCGGGCATCATGACCACCCCGCTGGTCGTGAGCCTGCTCGTCGCCTCGATCGGCTCCGGCCGGATCGTCACCCGCACCGGCCGCTGGAAGATCTTCCCGGTCGCCGGCCTGCTCCTGGTCGCCGTCGGCACGGCGCTGCTCTCCCTGCTGCACACCGACTCAAGCCGCTGGCTGATCGGCGCCGACATCGCCGTCCTCGGCGTCGGCCTCGGCCTGAGCATGCAGGTGCTGATCCTCGCCGCCCAGAACGCCGCCCAGCCGAGGGACATGGCCGTGACCACGTCCGGCATCTCCTTCTTCCGCAACCTCGGCGGCTCGGTCGGGGTCGCCGCCCTCGGCGCCGTCCTCACCAACCGGGTACGGGACGAGATCACCGGCATGCTGTCGGCGAGCCACATCCCCGTGCCGCCGGGCGGCGGGCTGAACCTCGGCACCCCCGAGGCCATCGGCCACCTCCCGCCCGCGTTCCAGCACATCGTGATCGAGGCCTTCACCCGGGCCATGCAGGCGGTGTTCCTGGCGTCCCTCCCCGCGGCCGTGCTGGGCTTCCTCGCGGTGCTGTTCCTGCGCGAACTGCCGCTGCGCTCGTCCAGGACCGGCGAGGCCAAGCCCGAGTGACCCCCCTCACGCGCGAGCCGGCGGCTCCGGCGGGCGGCACCGGTCAGGCCGTACAGTCTGGGACATGTCCGTCATTCATGAATCGCGGCGTGCGTTGCTCGCCGCACTGCTGGCCGAGCAGGGCGTGGACGCGCTGCTGGTCACCCGGGGCGTCAACGTGCGGTACCTGACCGGGCTGGTCAGCTCGAACGCCGCCGTGCTGGTGCGGGACGACGCGTCCGCCGTGCTGGCCACCGACTCCCGCTACATCGAGACGGCGCGCCGCGTCTGCTCCGGCGTCGAGGTCATCGAGCAGGGCGACGTGGCGGGCGCCCTGGTGAAGGCGGCGGGGCGGCCGGGCATCGAGGCGCACGACATGTCCGTGGCCAAGTACAAGAGCCTCGGCGGCGAGCTGCCCGCCGTCGAAAGGCTCGTGGAGCGGGTGCGGGTGGTCAAGGACGAGGCCGAGATCGAGGCCCTGCGCACCGCGTGCGACCTGACCGACCGGGCCTTCACCGAGGTGGCCGGCACGATCGCGCCGGGCATGACCGAGAAGCAGGTGGCCCGCGCGCTGGACTCCCGCATGGCGGAGCTCGGCGCCGACGGGCCGGCCTTCGACACGATCGTGGCGAGCGGGCCGAACGGCGCGATACCCCACCACTCGCCCTCCGACCGGCCGATCGAGCGCGGAGACCTGGTCACGATGGACTTCGGCGCGCTGTACGAGGGGTACCACGCCGACATGACCAGGACCGTCGCCGTGGGCGGCGTATCGGACTGGCAGCGGGAGCTGTACGACCTGGTCCGCGAGGCGCAGCGGGCCGGGCGGCACGCGCTCGCGCCCGGCGCCGGCCTGGGCGAGGTGGACGCCGCCGCGCGCGGGGTGATCGAGGGCGCAGGATACGGGGAGCGCTTCGTCCACCCCCTCGGGCACGGCGTGGGCCTGGAGATCCACGAGGACCCGTTTCTGCGTCCTGCGGGTGCCGGTAGACTTGAGGATCGGGTTCCGATCACCGTCGAGCCCGGCGTCTACCTGCCAGGCAGGGGCGGCGTCCGGATCGAGGACACCCTCGTGACGCGCGCCGGCGGGCCGGAACTCCTCACCCGCACGACCAAGGAGCTGCTGATCCTGTGACCGCAGGACGGCGGCCGAGCGAGCGCGACCATGACGACGCAGGAGAAAACGAGTGGCGACGACCAACGACCTAAAGAACGGCCTGGTGCTCAAGCTCGACGGTGGTGAGCTGTGGAGCGTGGTTGACTTCCAGCACGTCAAGCCGGGCAAGGGCGGCGCCTTCGTCCGCACCAAGCTCAAGAACGTGCTTTCCGGCAAGGTGGTCGACAAGACCTTCAACGCCGGCGTGAAGGTCGAGGTGGCCAACGTCGACAAGCGCGAGATGCAGTACTCCTACATGGACGGCGAAGAGTTCGTCTTCATGGACACCGAGACCTACGACATGCTCAACGTCTCGCGGGCGACCGTGGGCGACGCCGCCAACTACCTGCTCGAGAACACCCTGGCGACCGTGGCGGTCAACGAGGGCAACGTTCTCTACATCGAGCTTCCGGCGGCCGTCGAGCTGACGGTCTCCCAGACCGAGCCCGGCCTGCAGGGCGACCGCTCCACCGGCGGCACCAAGCCGGCCACGCTGGAGACCGGCGCCGAGATCAAGGTTCCGCTGTTCATCACGACCGGCGAAAGGGTGAAGGTCGACACTCGCACCGGCGAGTACCTCGGCCGGGCCTGAGGTGTCGGCTCGGGGCAAGGCGCGCAGGCGCGCGCTGGACATCCTCTTCGAGGCCGAGCTGCGCAGCGAGCCTCCGGCGAACGTGCTGGCCGAGCGCGTCGAGCGGGCGGAGCCGCCGGTCAACGAGTACACCTCGACGCTGGTCGAGGGCGTGAACCGTCACCGGTCGCGCATCGACGAGCTGATCTCCACTTACGCCGAGGGGTGGACCCTCGACCGCATGCCCGCCGTCGACCGCAATCTCCTGCGGGCCGGCACGTACGAGCTGCTGTGGGTCCCTGACATTCCCGAGGCGGTGGTCATCAGCGAGTGGGTCCATCTCGCCTCTGAGCTGTCCACCGACGAGTCCCCGCAGTTCGTCAACGGCCTGCTGGCCCGTTTCAAGCAGCTCAAGCCGTCCCTCGCCCTCTGACCCGCCTGCGGCCGCGGCTCGGGGGGCGCCCGGCGTAGGCTGGGGCCGACCGACATGCTTCAAGGAGGCGAGCTGAAGTTGCGCACCGAAGGCGCCACACGCCAGGCGGCCACTTCCCCGGCGGTGCGCACCGCCGTGGTCTGGGAAGCGCTTCGCGCCGTGCTGGCCGAGCGCGAGGGCGCCACCGGGCGTGAGCGGCTCGACATCGTCGACGCCGGAGGCGGCACCGGCGGGTTCGCCGTGCCGCTCGCCGAGCTCGGCCACGCGGTCACCGTGGTCGACCCCAGCCCCGACTCGCTGGCGGGCCTGGAGCGGCGGGCCGCCGAGGCGGGGGTGGGCGTCAAGGGCATCCAGGGCGACACCGCCGACCTGCGCGACCTGCTGGAGCCCGGGTGCGCCGACCTGGTGCTGTGCCACAGCGTCCTCGAGTACGTCGAGGACCCCGAGAGCGCGCTGTCGGCGGTCGCGGGCCTGCTGAGGCGGGGCGGGGTCGTCAGCGTGCTCGCGGCCAACCCGGTCGCCACGGCGATCCACCGCTCGCTCTCCGGCCACTTCGACGAGGCCAGGCAGGTGCTCACCGATCCCTCCGGCAGGTGGGGCGACCAGGACCCCACGCCCCGCAGGTTCAGCGGCGAAGCGCTCGCGGGCCTGCTCTCGGCCGCCGGGTTCACGCCCGGAGAGGCCAGGGGCGTGCGCGTCTTCGCCGACCTCGTGCCGGGCCGCCTGCTCGACGGCGAGCCGGGGGCGGCCCAGGCGCTGATCGCGCTGGAGCAGGCCGCCGCGGCCCATCCCGTGCTCCGCGACATCGCCACCCAGCTCCACGTTCTCGGTCACCGATGAGCGCCGCGGGCGGAGGCCGCCGCCGCGAGCCACTGGTAGAACGCCTGTTCGGTTAGGATTGCCCTGTGTCGCGCAAGCAGGTCCTGCGGTCGGAGCCAGGGCAGGGTCATGGCCCTGGCCGGGCGCCGCTGGCCGACGACACCGGGTGCCCGATCCTGCACGTCGACATGGACGCCTTCTTCGCCGGCGTCGAGCTGCTCGACCGTCCCGAGCTGAAGGGCACCCCGGTGATCATCGGGGCCACCGGTGCCCGCGGGGTCGTGCTCAGCGCCACCTACGAGGCGCGCGCGTACGGAGTGCACTCGGCGATGCCGATGACGCGCGCCCGCCGCCTCTGCCCGCAGGCCGTGGTCATCCCGCCCAGCCACGGGAAGTACTCCGCGGTCTCCAAGGGCGTGATGGAGATCTTCCACGCGATCACCCCCGAGGTCGAGCCGATCGCCTCCGACGAGGCCTTCCTCGACGTCGGCGGGGCCCTGCGCAGGCTTGGGCCGCCCGCCGAGATCGCCGCGCTGATCCGCGCCCAGGTCGCCGAGCGCCACGGCATCACCTGCTCGGTGGGCGTGGCGAGCAGCAAGTTCGTGGCCAAGCTCGCCTCCCGGCACTGCAAGCCCGACGGGCTCCTGGTCGTCCCCGCCGCCGGGGTGGTGGAGTTCCTCCATCCGCTCCCCGTCGCGGCCCTGTGGGGCGTCGGGGAGCGCACTGAGCAGGCCCTGGTGCGGCTCGGCATCAAGACCGTGGGCGATCTGGCCCATGTGCCACCCTCGACCCTTCAGCGCGAGTTCGGGGCCGTCGGCGCGCATCTGGCGGCCCTCGCCTGGGGCCGTGACGATCGCAGGGTCACCCCGCACGTCCCCGACAAGAGCATCGGCGCCGAGGAGACCTTCTCCCACGACGTGGACGACCCCGAGGCCATCCGCCGCGAGCTGCTCCGGCTGTCCGAGCGGGTCGCCGCGCGGCTGCGCGGCGGCGGTCACGTGGGCCGCACCGTCAGCGTCAAGCTCCGCCGTTCCGACTTCACGACGATCACCCGTTCCCGCACCCTCCGCGAGGCGACAGATGTTGCGAAAGAGATATATGCCACTGCCTGCGACCTTTACGGGGCTGCCGGGCTCGATCGCGTGCGCCTCCGCCTGGTCGGTGTGAGGGTGGAGAACCTCCGTCCGGCGGGCACCGCGACGCGCCAGCTCGGCCTCGGCGAGCGCGAAACAGGCTGGCGGGAGGCCGAAATGGCCATGGACAAGGCGATGCGGAGGTTCGGCCCGGAAGCCGTCCGCCCGGCCTCGCTCGTTCGGCCTCCGTTTGATGGAATAGATCTATGACGTCACCTCCGGTTTGGTCTACGTTGGACGTTTTCTTTCGCCTACGTCTACAGCCTCGTATTCTGGGGATAACCGACCGCGAGGTCCGGACACCCTGTGGTGCCCGTTGCCGTCTTCCCCGTCAAGGGGCCGTCCTTGGGAGGCGCCGTGCCGCTCTCTGAGCACGAGCAGCGCTTGCTCGACCAGATCGAGCAGGCCCTCTACGCCGAGGACCCGAAGTGGGCCAATACCGTTCGGATCAGTGATCCACGCAACCACTACAAGCGTCGCCTGGTGAAAGCCTCCATCGGCTTTGTCCTCGGTGTCGTCCTGTTGATGGTCGGCGTCGTGGCACCGATTATCCCACTCGGTGTCGGCGGCTTCGTGGTCATGCTCGCCGCGTGTCTGTGGGGTCTGTCCAGCTGGAAACGCATGAACGGGTTCGGCGGTGAAGCCAGGCCGGGTGCCCCGGGGCAGCCGGAAAGGCGGCGTGCCAACCGGCCCGGCTTCATGGAACGCATGGAGGAGCGCTGGCGCCGCAGGGGCGACGAGCGCTGAGCCGTGTCACGGCGGCCGACCGCCGCCGTGGGTGCCGGCCGTCCCCGCGGCCGGACACCGTTGATGTCGTCGATCGTGCCGCCGTGCCCCTAAGGCAAGGGGGCACGGCTTCATGGCATGAGGCACGGAGGCACGGGCCGCCGGCCACCGCTCGATCCAGAGCGGGCCGGGCCGGCTCGTACGACCGGTGAGCCGGCCCGCCCGGGGTCAGCGCTCGCGGGAGCCGGTGAGCACGCGCTCCTCGGCCGCCTGCCCGGCGGGCGGCTCGGACCGGTCGCGGCGCGGCCACAGCCGGAGCGTCTCCAGCCTGTCGAACCCGTCGAGCACCTTCTCGCCCGCCCCCCGCACCCTCAGCAGGGTCGAGGGAGGCAGGAACGTCGCCCGCAGCCGCCGCCCGCGCGACACCGTCGCCGTGAGCGCCCTGCGCACACGCCGCATGTCGGCCGCCAGCGAGCCGACCGGTCCCGGCGAGGGCGCGTACCGCAGCCGCTCCTCGGCAGAGGCGATCCGCGCGACCGAGGCGGCGGTCTCCGCGTCCAGCTCGTACTTCTCGGTGAGCCGTCTGGCCAGCGCGCGCGGGGTCTCGCTCGCCTCGTGCCCGAGCCCGAGATCGTGCAGGGTGTCGATCAGCTCGCGCCAGGTCGCGTGGACGGCGTGCCCGAGACGCTCCGCCGTCTCCGGACGGTGCGCGCTCGCGCGCGCCTCCAGCGACTCCGGCGGCTCCGGCGGCTCCTGGAGCGCCCAGGCGTGCCTGCGCCGATACCGGGTCACCGCCCGCGCGGCCGCGGGGATCAGCACGACCAGCAGCAGGACGGCCAGACCGATGCCGATCTTCGCCGGCACGGACAGGCCCTGGTCGACGATGACCGGGTCGACGGACAGGCCGGCGTCGGGGTCACGGGGGTCCCGCTTCCTGCCGGCCAGGGTGTCGGCCAGGTCGGTCGCGGACGGGTCCGACGTCGGGCTCGCTGTCGCCCCGTCGCCGGGCGCGGCCGTCGAGACGGGCGGGCGCGAGTAGTCGGGGACGCGGGCCGTCGCCTGGCCGAGGCCGCCCGCGGGGGTGGGCTCGAAGCGCAGCCAACCGGCTCCCTGGAAGTACAGCTCAGGCCAGGCGTGCAGGTCGTGGGTGCGGACCTGCCACTCGCCCTCGATGAAGGAGCCGCCGGTGTAGCCGATTCCCACGCGGGCGGGGATGTCGAGGAGCCGGGCCATCACCGCCATGGCGGCGGCGAACTGCTCGCAGTAGCCCGTGCGGCTGTTCAGGAAGTCGAGCAGCGCCTCGTTGCCGTTGCCCTGGGTGCGGAGGCTGTAGGTGAACCCGCCGTTGGCGGTGAACCACTCCTGGAGCTTGACCGCCTTCTGGTACGGCGTGTCGGAGTCGTCGACCAGCCGGGCGCTCGTGGCGGCGATCTGCGGGGGCAGGTCCGGGGGCAGTTGCAGGTACCGCTCGTCCATGTCCGGCGAGGGCACCTCGGTCAGCCCGTTCAGGCCCTCCGGCGTCGGCTGGGGCTCCTCGCTCGCGACGTCGTACGTCTCGCCGCCGGCCGTGTCGTGGGTGGAGAAGACCATCAGAGTGCTCTCGTCGGCCCGCCAGTCGCCTTCCACCCGCACCCGCGACGCGGGGTAGGGCAGAGGCAGGAAGCTGAGCTTCTCGACGTCGCCGCTGACCTTGATCTGGGTCGTGACGGGCTTGACGGGGACGGTCGGGTAGAGGCCGGGGGGAGAGGGCAGCGGGCCCTCTGACACGCGGTTCTCCGGGCGGCCCTTGGGCTGCGACATGGTCCACTGCTCGCCGTCGAAGGTGTCCAGCGAGTACATGCGCAGGTAGCGCGGGATGTTGTCACTGTTGGTATAGGTGAGCACGGTGGCGTTGTCGGGCTGGGTGAGCTGGCCGCGCAGGCTCGCGATCGGGTTCGGGATCGTGATCGTGTTGCCGCCCCCGCCGATGCCGGAGCCCACCCCGAAGCCGAACAGCGGGTTGGGCTGGAGCGTCGGCAACGCCGCGGGCAGCCCGATGGCCAGGGCGATCGCCGCGAACCCGATGCGCTTGCCGGCCAGCGACAGCGGGGCGGCGTCGGTCTGCACCCTGGCGCCGGCGCCGCGCGAACGGCGCACGAGGACGGCGCGGCCCCAGTGGCTGAGGCGCTCGCGCCCGTCGGCGGTGAGCAGGCCCACGAACCCGAGGGCCCCGATGAGGAACGCCGGCCACGCGATGGGGTCGGAGATCACCGCCGCGGGCACCGTGAACAGCGCCAGCAGCGGCAGCCCCGCGAGCGCGGCGCGGCGCGCCCGTACGGCGAGCAGGTCGACCAGCAGGGCGATCAGGCCGATGCCACCCGCGGTGAGCAGGGAGATCCCCGGGTTGGACGGCACGGGGGCGGCGTACTGCTGGATGTCGGTGAACCCGGCGCGGGTGAGGTCGGCGAGGGCCAGCACCGTGTCCTTGGTGGGGATCACCCAGGCCCATGTGTAGTCCCCGGCGAAGACCACCGTCAGGTAGATCCACAGCAGGACCAGCTCCAGCGGGGGGCCGAGCCACCTCGGCACCGTGTGGCGCGTGGTCAGGGCGGAGGCGGCCGTGACCACGGCGATCGCGCCCATCCCGGTCCAGAACCAGGAGCCCCCGCTGAACAGCGGGTAGAGGGTGATCGACACCGCGGCCGTGGCCAGGCCCGCCGCGATCGGGAGTCTCATGCCGCGTCTCCTGCCGTGATCGTGTCCTGCGGCCCCGTGTACCTGCTGTTCTGGGCGGCGTCCTGCCAGACCTCCGCCAGCGAGGTGCCCGCGGGCAGCCGTACGACGCGCCAGCCAGAGCCGGCGAGCACGGCGCGCGCGGTCTCGTACGACTCGTCCACGGCGGAATGGTGCGAGGGGGTCTGCTGCCAGGTCCGCACGTCCAGCATGACCGCGACGCCGGTGACGCCGCCGTGGCGCAGCCGGGCCAGCGCGTGGGCCTCCTCGGCGTCGAGGTCGCCGAGCACGGCGACGATGAGCCCGTCGCCGCCGCCCTGGCGCAGCGCCGTGATGCCGGACTCCAGCGAGCGGGCGGTGCTCTGCCGCACGACGGCGAGCGCGTCGAGCAGGGAGGTGCCCGTGCCGCCGTCGGCGAGGTGGTGGGCGCCCTGGTCGGTGACCAGTCGCAGGCCGAGGCTCTCGCGGGCCAGGTGGACCCCGATGGACGCCGCGGCGGAGACCCCGACCTCGAAGGACGACCTCGGGCCCTCGCCCCGGTGGGCGTGCCTGCGGGTGTCGAGCAGCAGGGCGCCCCGGCTCTGCCACTGCTGCTCCTCGCGGCGCACCATGAGCTCGCCGTACCGGGCGGTGGAGCGCCAGTGCACCCGGCGCAGGTCGTCGCCCTGGCGGTACTCGCGTGGCCCGATGTCGTCGTCCCCGGCCGCCGCGACGCTGGTGGTACGGCTGTCGCCGCCGCCGGTCCACTCACCCGAGAGCCGGATGTGCGGGAGCGGCACGACCTCCGGGACCACCATCAGCGTGTCGGTCGTGTTGAACGCCCGGGTGAGCTCGACCAGGCCGAAGGGGTCGGCGATGCGCACCGACAGCGGCCCGATCGGGAACCTGCCCCGCAGGTCGGACCTGACCTTGTAGTCGATCTCGCGGATGCCGCGCGACTCGACCCGGTCGAGGACGAACCGGGGGCGGGTGCCCACGGCGTAGGGAACGGTGTCCTCGATGAGCAGCAGGCCGGTGGGCAGCCGGGTGACGTTCTCCAGCCGGAGCGTCACCGTGCTGTCGGAGCCGACCGCCACCCTGCTCGGGTCGAGCCGCCTGGCGCAGCTCAGGCGGTACCGCGTGCGCGCGACCACGAGGGCCGCGAGCAGCGGCAGGACGATGACGAGCACGCTGACGCGCAGCAGGTCGTGCTCGCCGAGGGCGAGCGCGCACAGCAGCGCGGCCGTGCCGGAGGCGAGGAACGACCTGCCGCGCGAGGTGAGCGCCCGTAGCCCCGCTATCACCGCCGCGATCCCGCCCCGTCGAACCCCTTCTCCCGGCTCTCGGGCACGGGGACGCGGCGCACGAGGTCGGCCATGACGTGCTCGGGACGGCGGCGCTGGCCCTGGGCCTCCAGGCTCGGGAGCAGGCGGTGCGCGAGCACGGGGACGGCCAGGTCCTGCAGGTCGTCGGGGATGACGTAGTCGCGGCCCGACAGGGCGGCGTGGGCGCGGGCGGCGCGCACGAGGTGGAGCGTGGCGCGGGGGGAGGCGCCGAGGCGCAGGTCGGGGGACTGGCGCGTGGCGGTGACCATGTCGATGGCGTACTTCTTGATGGACTGGGAGACGTAGACCGCCCGCACGGCGTCGATCAGGGCCCGCACCTCGGCGGTCGTCGCGACCGGCTCCAGCTTGTCCAGCGGCGAGGAGGCGCCGTGGACGTCGAGCATCTCCAGTTCGGCGGCGGCCTCGGGGTAGCCCATGGCGATCCTCGCGGTGAAGCGGTCGCGCTGGGCCTCGGGGAGGGGATAGGTGCCCTCCATCTCGATGGGGTTCTGGGTCGCGATGACCATGAACGGCGTCTCGAGGTGGTACGTCGTGCCGTCGACGGTGACCTGGTGCTCCTCCATGCACTCCAGCAGCGCCGACTGGGTCTTGGGAGAGGCTCGGTTGATCTCGTCGCCCACCACGATGTTGGCGAAGACAGGGCCGGGCTTGAACTCGAACTCGCGTGACTGCTGGTTGAAGGCGCTGACGCCCGTGATGTCGCTGGGGAGCAGGTCGGGGGTGAACTGCACGCGGCGCACCGGGCAGTCGATGGACCGCGCCAATGCCTTGGCCAGCATCGTCTTGCCGACGCCGGGCACGTCCTCGATCAGGAGGTGCCCTTCCGCCAGCATCACGGTGAGGGTCAGGCGGACGACGTCGCCCTTTCCCTCGATCACCGACTCGATCGCCTCACGGATCCGATGCGCCGTGGCGACCAGACCTTCCAGCTCCTGTCCGACATCGTGGGTTATTCCCACTGGGCCTCCATGAGGGTGCGGCAGCCCCGCGCCGGGATCGTTATGCGGGGGGCTTTGCGATTCCTTCTTCATTGTGCTTACCGACACTACGATGCCGCGGGTTCCCGGGCGACTTTCCGTCATATTTCGGATGAACAGCCTCAGTGTTCTTGTGCGGGGTCATGTTCTCGTCGCGCCAAGGTGCGAATCTGGTGACATAAGGCGACGTCGGGCGTGGTGCGGCCTCCCACTTTCCCCCACCGGCGGACCCCCTTTCTCGGCATCCCCCGCGAGGGCGGCCGAAGCGTGTCAAGGGCGGGCGCCGACACGCCCGTGCGCGTGTGCGGGGGGCCTCGGGCGCTCCACTCCGCTCCACCCCCTCTGACCTGCGTAAACGCGAACGCAACCCCGGTCGAATACCGTTTGAATCAGTTGACGGTGGGGAGAAGTGGAGTATGGTGGTGCGCAGTGGAGGGGCTGGGGTCCATGCGCCAGCCGTTCCACATGGCACGGGAGGTGGGGCCGGTGTTCCTCGGCACCCATCAACCGCGTCTGGACGAGAAAGGACGACTGTTCCTGCCGGCGAAGTACCGTGAGGAGCTGGCGGAGGGTCTTGTGATCACCAAGGGCCAGGAGCGGTGCCTCTACGTATTTCCCGTGGAGGAGTTCCAGCGCATTACCGATGCGCTGCGCACCGCGCCTGTGACAGCCAAGGCCGTCCGCGATTACAGTCGTGTCTTCTTCGCGAGTGCTTCCGACGAGACGCCCGACAAGCAGGGGCGGATCACCATTCCCCAGAGCCTGCGTGAATACGCGGGCCTCCGGCGCGACTGTGCGGTCATCGGGGCCAACACGCGGCTGGAGATCTGGGACGCGACGGCCTGGGAGACCTACCTGGCCGACCAAGAGCAGGCGTTCTCCGAGCTGTCGGAGGAGGTGCTGCCAGGAGTCCTTTGAAACGGTCGACTCGTCGGTGAAGACGTCGTTCGGCGAGGTCTCCACCCGCTCCCACGGTGCCGGGAAGGCTCCCGGTCACCACGGCGCCGCCGCCAGCTGATGCACCTTCCCCGGTGTCAGGTGGCGGGGCCCGAAGAGGGGACGCGGATGGGGACCTGGCCGGACGAGCCGTCGACAGGGGTGGGGCGAGAGCCCACCGGCGACAAGACGGTACAAAAGCCGCATATCCGCGAGCAGGTAGTGTCCCGGGGTCAGCAGACACAACCATTGCGGCAAAGGGGGTTTGACCATGCATGTCGAAAATCATGCCGAGCCGGGCGGGCACGTTCCGGTGATGCTCCGCCGCGTCCTGGAGCTCCTCGCTCCCGCGCTCGCCGGTCCGAGTCCCGTGCTCGTCGACGCCAACCTGGGCCTGGGCGGTCACGCCGAGGCCCTGCTGGCCGCGCATCCGGACCTTCACCTGATCGGCATCGACCGCGATCCGACCGCCATCGAGCGGTCCACCGCGCGCCTCGCGCCGTACTCCGGGCGCGTCACCCTGGTGAGGGCGGTCTCCGACGAGCTTCCCGAGGTGCTCTCGCGGGCGGGGTTCCCGCGGGTCAACGGCGTCCTGTTCGACCTGGGCGTCTCCTCCCCGCAGCTCGACGAGGCCGAGCGCGGCTTCGCCTACTCCTACGACGCCCCGCTCGACATGCGGATGGATCCACAGCAGGAGCTCACGGCCGACGTGGTGGTCAACACCTACTCCGAGGGGGAGTTGACCCGCATCCTGCGCGACTACGGCGAGGAGCGCTTCGCGTCCCGCGTCGCGCGCTTCCTCGCCAGGGAGCGCGCCGAGAGCGCGATCACGTCGACCAAGCGTCTCGCCGAGATCGTCCGTGAGGCGATCCCGGCCGCGACCCGACGAACCGGGGGAAACCCCGCAAAAAGAACTTTCCAGGCGTTACGTATCGAAGTTAATGGGGAGTTGACCGCTCTCGAACGGGCGCTTCCCGCGGCCCTCGACGCCCTGGCGGTCGGGGGGCGCGTGGTCGTGCTCTCCTACCACTCATTGGAGGACCGGCTGAGCAAGCAGGTCCTCACCGCGAGAACCAGGGACACCAGCCCTCCTGGGCTGCCCGTCCCGCTTCCGGCCCACCAGCCGAGGTTCCGCTTGGTGACGAGGGGAGCCGAGCTCCCAGACGAGGAGGAGGTCGCGCGCAACCCGCGCGCTGCCTCGGCCAGGTTGCGGGCTGCAGAGAGGATCCGGGAGCCGGAATGAGCGTTGACAAGGAGATCACCGAAGACACCGGCAGCGGCTACGGCGCTACCGCCGTCGGCGAGAGGCCCGCGCGCGCGGCGCGCGGGGTCTCGGCGCCTTCGAGGCCAGAACGCACCGTGCCTTCGAGGCCCGGAAAGACCGTGCGGCGCCCCGCCGCGCCCCGGCCGGCGCGGCGTGGCGCTGCCACCAGGCCGGCCGCCGGTGGCGGGCTCGCCGAGGGTGCGCGGCGGGCGTCGGTGCCGCGCAACGCGCCGCGGGCCCCGTTCGTGCTGCTCGTCGTCGGGCTGCTGTGCGGCGGCCTGGTCAGCCTGCTGCTGCTCAACCTCGTGCTCGCCCAGGACTCCTTCAGGGCGAACGACCTGCGCAAGTCCACCGAGCTGCTGCACCAGCAGGCCGAGGACAAGAAGACCGAGGTCATGCTGAATTCCCAGTCGCAGGTGCTCTCCGATCGCGCCAAGGTCGAAGGCATGAAGGAGGACCCGACCAATCCGGAGTTCCTCGAGGTTCCGGAGGGGCAGGGCAAGGGCGCTTCCGCCGGGCAGGAGAACACCGTGGGCGCCGAGGCTCAGGCGTCGCAGGCGGAGGTCGCGAGGCCGTGAGAGAAGGCGGCGGCCGTCCCCCGGGGCCGGGCCGCAACGGGCCGGGCAACGGGCCCGGCGGCGGTTCCGGGGGCGGGCGGGGCGGCCCCGGCGGGCCCCGGCGCGGTTCCGGTTCCGGGGGGCGCTCTGGGCGGCCCGGCGGCTCGGGAGGGCGGCCAGGCGACGCCGATCGTCCCGAGGGCTCCGGACGCCCTGAGGGCTCCGGGCGTTCCGCGGGTTCCGGCCGCCCTGGGGGTTCCGGCCGTACTGAGGGTTCCGGCCGTTCCGGGGGCTCCGGGCGTACTGACGGTTCGGGGCGGTCCGAGGGGTCCGGACGGTCCGAGGGGTCCGGACGGCCTGACGGGCCGGGCCGGGCCAAGGACCAGGGCCGGTCGCAGGGGGCCGGACGACCCGACGGGCGGGCCGGCCGTCCCGAGGCCACCACGGGAACCGCGGGGTCGGGCCGCCCGCCGCGCCCTGAGTCCTCCGCGTCGGGCCGTCCGCGTCCCGACGGCCCGTCCCGCTCTGGCGGGCGTCCCGTACGGCCCGGCAGGGGAGGGCCCGAGGCCACCAGCCCACTGCCCCGCCGCCTACTCGGCAACGGCCAGGGGCCGCGCCGCGTCCCGCCCGGGGGCCGCGGCCCCGACATGGACGGGCCCACCCGACGCGCGGTGCCGCCCCGTTCGTGGGCGCCTCGGCCGGTGGCCCCCCTGCGCCTCGGCAACCCGGCGCGGCGGATCAACATCGGCCTGATGGGCATGGCCGTCGTGCTGTCGCTGTTCGCGGGACGGCTGGTCCAGCTCCAGGGGCTCGACTCCAAGGTCTTCGAGGCGAAGGCGGCCTCGCTCCGGGTGCGCGAGGAGACGCTTCCCGCGCGCCGGGGCTCCATCACCGACGTCAACGGCCACGAGCTGGCCGTCACCGTGGAGGCCCGCGAGATCTCGGCGGACCCGACCCAGGTGCCGCCCAACAAGCGCGACCAGGTCGCCACGACCCTCGCCACGGCGCTCGGCGTCCCCAAGGACGACATCGTGGCCAAGCTCTCGCTGCCGAGAACCCACTACGCGCTGCTCGCGCGCGACATCCCCCTCGGCACCGCCAAGAGTGTGCTCGACCTGAAGATCGACGGCGTCTCGGCCGTGCCGCAGTACCGGAGGCTCTACCCCGGCGGGAACCTCGCCGGCGGGCTGGTGGGCTTCGTCGGGGACGCCGGCACCGGCCTGACCGGGTTCGAGCAGACCTACGACAAGCTCCTCGGCGGCAAGGACGGGCGCCAGACCATCGAGATCGGCGGCACAGGGCAGCGCATCCCCATGACGCGGAGCACCAGGCAGGAGCCGGTGGCCGGGCAGGGCGTGCGGCTGACCATCGACCGCGACATCCAGTGGGCCGCCCAGGAGGCCATCGCCAAGCAGGTCAAGGCCGCCGGGGCCCGCAGCGGCAGCGTGATCGTCATGGACGTGCGGAACGGCCAGGTGCTGGCCATGGCCAACGCCCCGGAGGTCGACCTCAACAAGTGGAGGTCCCTCCCCGCCACCGACTGGGGCAACCGCGCGGTGTCGGAGGTGTTCGAGCCCGGCAGCACGAACAAGGTCATCACGGCCGCCGCCGCCCTGGAGGCGGGGGCGGTCAGGCCGGAGACGGTGTTCGAGGTCAAGGACAAGTACCAGTGCGCCGACCGGCTGCTCAGCGACGCCCACCCGCATCCGCCCGAGCACCTGACCTTCACCGGGATCATCGCCGAGTCCAGCAACGTCGGCACGATCATGGTCGCCGACCGGATCGGCGACCAGCCGCTGTACGACATGCTCAAGGGGTTCGGCTTCGGGGCCAGGACCGGCGGGGGGTTCTACGGCGAGGAGGCCGGGCTGCTCCCCAAGCGGGAGGCGTGGTCGGGGAGCCAGCGGTGCACGATCGCCTTCGGGCAGGGCGTCTCGGTGACGGCCCTGCAGATGGCGAGCGTCTACCAGACCATCGCCAACGGAGGCGTGCGCATCACGCCGCAGATCGTGGCGGGCACGGTCGATCAGCACCACAGGCTCATCCCGGCGAAGGCGCCCAAGCAGACCCGGGTCATCGGCCCCCGCACCGCCAAGGACATCTCGTCGATGCTGGAGGCGGCGGTCAGCGCCGAGGGGAGCACCGGCTCGCTCGCCGCCATCAAGGGATACCGAGTAGCGGGTAAAACCGGCACTGCGATGCGATACGACGAGAACTGCCGAGGGTATTGCGGATATACCGCTACGTTTGTGGGGTTCACTCCCGCGGACGCGCCGCGTCTGGTGGTGCTGGCCGTCGTTCAGGCACCCAAGAACGGCCACTTCGGCGGGGAAATCGCCGCGCCTGTGTTCAAGGATGTCATGACGTTCGCGTTGAAGAGCCGAAAGATTCCGCCGACCGGTACGACCGCCCCATCGGTGCGCATGAGCACCGACGGGTGACGGGGGAAGGTACGCTCTCGCCCGTGCGTCCCCCGTCGTCCATGCGTCCCACGGCATGCCCGGTCCGACCGCTGTCCGGCCTGGCGGCCCTGCTCGGCGCGCCCTCCGGCGGCCCCCGAGCGCCGCTCGCCGCCGTCACCGGCATCACCATCGACTCGCGCCAGGTGCGCCAGGGCGATCTGTACGTCGCGCTGCCGGGCCGCGCCGCCCACGGCGCCGCGTTCTCTCCCGACGCCGTCGCGGGCGGAGCCGTCGCGATCCTGACCGACCCCGACGGGCGCCCGGCCGCGGTCGCGACCGGGGTGCCGGTGCTCGTGGTGCCCGATCCGCGCTCCGTGCTCGGCCAGGTCGCCGCCTGGGTGTACGGCCGGCCCGCCTCGGGCGTCCTCGTGCTCGGCGTGACCGGCACCAGCGGCAAGTCGACCACCACGTTCCTGCTCGAGGCGGGCCTGCGGGCCGCGGGGCACCGCACCGGCCTGATCGGCGGCGTGGAGATCCACGTGGGGGACAAGAGCCTCCCGCCCACGCTCACGACCCCCGAGGCGAGCGACCTGCAGGGCCTGTTCGCGCTCATGCGCGAGGAGGGCGTCACCGCCGCCGCCATGGAGGTGTCGAGCCACGCCCTCGCCCTCCGGCGGGTCGACGGCGTCTTCTACGACGTGGCGCTGTTCACCAACCTCTCGCAGGACCACCTCGACTTCCACAGCGACCTCGACGACTACTTCCTGACCAAGGTCCGGCTGTTCACCCCCGAGCTGTGCCGGGCGGGCGTCGTCAACATCGACGACGCCCACGGCAGGGAGCTCGCGGGCATCGCCAAGGTCCCCGTCACCACGTTCTCGGCCGAGGGGGCCGCCGAGGCCGACTGGCGGGCGCAGGACGTGCGCCTCGGCGCCGACGGCAGCACCTTCAGGGTGATCGGCCCCGGCGGCATCGAGGCCGACGTGTCGGTGGCCCTGCCCGGCCCGTTCAACGTCGCCAACACGCTCGGCGCGCTGGTCACCCTCGTGGAGGCCGGGGTGCCGCTGCAGGCCGCCGTGCACGGCGTGGGCACCGTCACGGGCGTCCCCGGCCGCATGGAGCGCGTGCCGGGCGCGCGGGGGTTCCAGGCGATCGTCGACTACTCCCACAAGCCGGGCGCCGTCGAGTCGGTGCTGCGGGCGCTGCGCGAGGTCACCTCGGGCGACCTGATCATCGTCCTCGGGTGCGGCGGCGACCGCGACCGGGGCAAGCGCCCGATGATGGGGGACGCCGCCGCGCGGCTCGCCGACGTGGCGATCCTCACCAGCGACAACCCCCGCTCGGAGGACCCCCTCCGTATCCTCGGCGAGATGCTGGAGGGGGCCCTGTGCGTGCCCCCGCACGAGCGGGCCCATGTGATCATGGAACCCGACAGGGCCGCGGCGATCGACCTCGCGATCGGGCGGGCGCGCCCCGGCGACGTGGTCGTCGTCGCCGGCAAGGGCCATGAGCAGGGTCAGTACATCGACGGTGAAGTGCTGCCGTTCGACGACAGGCAGGTGGTCGCCGAGGCCATCGGCAGACGAGAGCACATGTGACCGACGGCGTTGTGCGAGGCTGAGCCGGTAGCCCGGCCGGGCGCCCAGGGGCGAGGCGCGGGCCCCCCGCACACCCACGAGCAGCTTGTATGGAAGTAGGGAAGAACGAATGATCCCGTTGCCGCTGGCAAGGATCGCCGAGATCACCTCGGGTGCCCTCGCGGGCATGGCCGATCCCCGCGCCGTGGTCCGCGGGCCCGTCCTGATCGACTCGCGCGCCGCCGAGCCCGGATCGCTGTTCGTGGCGATCAGGGGGGAGCGGGCCGACGGGCACGACTTCGCCGCCCAGGCCTGCCAGGCCGGCGCGGTGGCCGTGCTCGCGAGCCGGCCCGTGGAGGCGCCCTGTCTCATCGTGGGCGACGTCCTGACGGCACTGGCCGAGCTGGCCACGGCCACGGTCGCGGCGCTGCCGCGCGCGACCGTCGTCGGCGTCACAGGGTCGGCGGGGAAGACCACCACCAAGGACCTGCTCGCCAGGCTGACCTCGCTGGTAGGCCCGACGGTCGCCCCCGTCGGCTCCTACAACAACGAGATCGGCCACCCTCTCACGGTGCTGAGGGCGGACGAGGACACCCGCTTCCTCGTGCTGGAGCTCAGCGCCCGTTCCGAGGGCCACATCGCCGACCTGGCTCGCATCGCCCCGCCCAAGATCGGCGTGGTGCTCAACGTCGGCACCGCCCACCTCGGCGTGTTCGGCGGGCGCGAGCAGATCGCCAAGGCCAAGGGCGAGCTGGTCGAGGCGCTGCCCGCCGACGGGGTCGCGGTGCTCAACGCCGACGACCCGCTCGTGCGGGCCATGGCCGACCGCACCCAGGCCCGCGTGAGCTGGTTCGGCCGTTCCCCCACCGCGGGCGTGCGGGCCGAGAACGAGACGATGGACGAGCGCGGCAGGGCGTCGTTCACGCTGGCGACCCCGTCGGGCTCCGCGGACGTGCGGCTGCGCCTATACGGGGCGCACGCCGTCGAGAACGTCCTCGCCGCGGCGGCGGCGGCGTACGAGCTGGGCCTGCCTGTGGCGACCATCGCCGAGGAGCTCTCGCGCGCCGAGCCGCGCAGCCGATGGCGCATGGAGGTCACCGACCGTCCCGACGGCGTGACCGTGGTCAACGACGCGTACAACGCCAACCCCGACTCCATGCGCGCGGCGTTCCAGACGCTGGGCGTCCTCGGGGCGGAGCGGCGCAGGTTCGCCGTGATCGCCTCGCTGCGCGAGCTCGGCGACGAGAGCGACTCGCTGAACGAGGGGGTCGGCCGGCTCGCCGCCGAGGCGGGCCTCACCGGGCTGTGGGTGGTCGGGGAGAACCCCTGGCCGGTGCTCGCGGGCGCCAAGGGGGCTCCGGCCGTCCACGTGCCGGACCCGGCCGAGGCCGCGGCCGAGCTGGCCGCTCAGCTACGTCCCGGGGACGTGGTGCTCGTCAAGGGCCCGCGCGCCGCCGGTCTCGAACGGGTCGCCGAGGCGCTGCTGGGAGGTGATGCCCGATGATGGACGTCCTCGTCGCCGCGGCGGTGGCGCTCCTGCTGTCCATGCTCGGCACCCCGCTGGCGATCCGGCTCTTCAGCCGCAGGGGCTACGGCCAGAACATCCGCGAGGAGGGCCCCTCCGGCCACCACGAGAAGCGCGGCACGCCCACCATGGGCGGCACGGTCCTGGTCATCGCCGCGCTCATCGGGTTCGCCTGCTCGCACCTCGCCACCTGGACTCCGCCCACGGTGTCCGCGGTGCTGGTGCTGTTCCTCATGGCCGGGCTCGGCACGGTCGGCTTCCTCGACGACTTCATCAAGATCTACAAGCAGCGGAGCCTCGGCCTGCGCAGCGGCGCCAAGGCCCTCGGGCAGCTCATCGTCGGCGCGGTCTTCGCGGTGCTGGTGGTGCGGTTCCCGAACGCCTACTCGATCACGCCCGCCGAGACGCGCCTGTCGTTCCTGCGGGACTTCGGGCCGTCGGTCGGCATCGTGGTCTTCACGATCTGGGTCCTCATCATGATCGTGGGCTTCTCGAACGCCGTGAACCTCACCGACGGACTCGACGGCCTCGCCAGCGGCGCCACCGGCGTCGTCCTCGCCGCCTACGTGCTGATCGGCAACTGGCAGCTGCGCAACAGCTGCCTGAACCAGCTCGGCCCGAGCTGCTACTGGGTGCGCGACCCGCTGGACCTCGCGGTGGTGGCGGCGGCCGTCCTCGGCGCGCTGGTCGGCTTCCTGTGGTGGAACGCCCCGCCTGCCAAGATCTTCATGGGCGACACCGGCTCCCTGGCCCTCGGCGGGGTGCTCGCCGGGCTGGCGATCACCACGCGCACGCAGTTCCTGCTGTTCATCCTCGCCGGCCTGTGCGTCATCATCACCGCCTCGGTCATCATCCAGGTGGGGTTCTTCAAGATGACGGGCAGACGGGTCTTCCGCATGGCTCCACTCCAGCACCACTTCGAGCTGGCGGGCTGGGCCGAGACGACCATCGTGGTCCGCTTCTGGCTGATCGCCATGCTGTGCGCCGCCGCCGGCCTCGGCCTGTTCTACGTCGAGTGGATGCCCAAGCAATGAGCACCGTCTGCGTGGCGGGCCTCGGGGTCTCCGGGATGGCCGCCGCCCGCAGCCTCGTCCGGTCGGGCCACCATGTCATCGTGGTCGAGACCGGAGACGGCGAGCGGCAGCGTGCGGCGGCGGCCGAGCTGGCCGCCCTCGGCGTCGAGGTGCGCTTCGGCGGCGGGCTGCCCCCCGAGGCCGGCATGGTCGTGACCTCGCCGGGCTGGCGGCCCACCCACCCACTGCTCGTGGAGGCGGCTTCCCGGGGCGTCGAGGTGATCGGCGAGGTCGAGCTGGCCTGGCGGCAGCGGCCCGAGGGCGCCGCCCCCTGGCTGGCGCTCACCGGCACCAACGGCAAGACCACGGCGGTGCGCATGCTCACCGCCATGCTCCGGGCCGCCGGGCACGACGCGGCGGCCGTGGGCAACGTCGGCACCCCGATCGTGGAGGCCGTCGAGCAGCCGTACGACGTGCTCGCGGTGGAGCTGTCCAGCTTCCAGCTCCACTGGTCGGCGAGCCTCGCGCCCCGGGCCGCCGCGATACTCAACGTGGCCGACGACCACCTCGACTGGCACGGTTCGATGGAGGAGTACGCCCGGACCAAGGGCCGCGTCTTCGAGCGCGCCGAGGTCGTCGTGTACAACGCCGACGACTCCTGGTCGGCCCGCCTGGCCGCGCCGTACGCCGCGGGGCCGGCGCGGGTGGCCGGCTTCACGCTCGGCGTGCCCGCGAGCGGGCAGCTGGGCGTCGTGGAGGACCTGCTCGTCGACCGCGCCTTCGTCGAGGACCCCGTCGGGGGCGCCGAGGAGCTCGCGACCCTGGCCGACGTCCGCCCGTTCGCCCCGCACAACGTGGCCAACGCGCTGGCGGCGGCGGCGCTGGCCCGCGCGCACGGGGTGCCCGCCGACGCCGTGCGGCGGGGCCTGCTCGACTACGTGCCCGACCCGCACCGCATCGCCCACGTCGCGCGCCTCGCCGAGGTGGACTACGTCGACGACTCCAAGGCGACCAACCCGCACGCCGCCGCCGCGTCCCTGGCCTCCTACTCCACGATCGTGTGGATCGCGGGCGGCCTGCTCAAGGGCGCCGACGTCGACGACCTCGTACGGCGGGCGGCTGGCCGGCTGCGCGGAGCCGTGCTCCTCGGAGCCGATCGGGCACGAATTCGCCAGGCTCTGGCGCGACACGCGGCGAATGTTCCGGTCGTGGAGGTCGAGGGGCAAGACACTGGGGTCATGGACCGTGTCGTCACCGAAGCCGCCCGGCTCGCCTCCCCGGGGGACACCGTGCTGCTCGCCCCCGCCGGCGCGTCGCTGGACATGTTCGCCGACTACGGCGCCCGTGGGGAGGCCTTCGCCCGAGCCGTCCACCGCCTGCGGGCGCGATGAGCGACGTCCCGATCGCGCCGGGGCGCGCGGGCCCCGCAGGGTGGCGGCGCGAGCGGCTGTCCGCGCTCGGCGAGCTGCTGAACCGCCCGCTCACGTCCTACTACCTGGTGCTCGGATGCAGCGCGCTGCTGCTGGCGCTCGGGCTGATGATGGTCCTCTCGGCCTCCAGCATCGAGGCGCTGCAGAAGACCGGCAACCCGTTCTACTGGTTCCTCAAGCAGTCGCTGTCGGTCGGGCTCGGCGTCCCGGTGATGTGGATCTGCTCGCGGCTGCCACAGCGGTTCTTCCGGCTCGCCGGCTATCCCCTGATGGCCCTGTCCATCATCGGCCTCATCATGGTCATCTTCATCGGCGAGACCGAGCTGGGCGCCCAGCGGTGGATCTACATCGGCGGGCTCACCCTCCAGCCGTCCGAGCCCGCCAAGCTCGGCCTGGTGCTCTGGGGCGCCGACCTGCTGGCCCGCAAGGCCAAGGGCGGCCTCATCGAGTGGCGCCAGCTCCTGATCCCCCTCATGCCCGGCACCGCCATCCTCGCCGTCATGGTCATGCTCGGGCGCGACCTCGGCACCACGCTCGTGCTCATGCTGATCTTCCTGGCCCTGCTGTGGGTCGTCGGCGCGCCGCTGCGGCTGTTCTGCGGCATCCTCGCCGTCGCGACGCTGGCCACCGTCATCATGATCAGCGTCGAGGGCTACCGCTCGGCCCGCATCGAGGGCTGGCTGGACGTCTGGGGCAACGCCCAGGGGTCGGGGTACCAGGCGGCGCAGGGGCAGATCGCGATGGGCTCGGGCGGCTGGTTCGGGCTCGGGCTCGGCAGCAGCCGGCAGAAGTGGAGCTGGGTGCCCCACGCCGAGAGCGACTTCATCTTCTCGATCATCGGCGAGGAGCTCGGGCTCATGGGCACGCTGCTCGTGATCGCCCTCTTCGGCCTTCTCGGGTACGCCGGGCTGCGGGTGGCGTCCCGCGTCAAGGACCCGTTCATCCGGCTGACGGCCTCCGCCGCCGTGGCCTGGATCGCAGGTCAGGCCATCGTCAACATCGGCGCGGTCATCGGCGTGCTGCCCATCACCGGCATCCCGCTGCCGCTCGTGTCGTACGGTGGTTCGGCGTTGTTGCCCACGCTCGCGGCGCTCGGCATGCTGCTGTCGTTCGCCAAGCACGAGCCCGGCGCGGCGGCCGCGCTGGCCGCTCGTGGACCCGGGCCCGCGGCGCGGGCTCTAAGCTGGCTTGGCCTGGGTCGCACGCTGGCGGTGATTCGCCGGACGGGGCGGCCCCGACCGACATCGAGGCACGTGGAGTGAAAGGACCGACATGAGGGTGGTCCTCGCAGGCGGCGGCACGGCCGGCCATATCGAACCCGCCCTGGCGCTGGCCGACGCGCTGCGCAGGCAGGACCCGAGCATCGGGATCACCTGCCTCGGCACCGAGCGCGGGCTGGAGACCAGGCTGGTTCCCGCGCGCGGGTACGAGCTGGCGCTGGTGCCCGCGGTCCCGCTGCCGCGCGCCATCACGCCGCAGCTGCTGACGGTCCCCGGCCGCCTGGCCGGGGCGATCAACGCCGCCGCGGGCATCATGGACCGCGTGCAGGCCGACGTGCTCGTCGGCTTCGGCGGGTACGTCGCGACACCCGCCTACCTCGGCGCGCGGCGGCGCGGCGTGCCGATCGTGGTGCACGAGGCGAACCCGCGTCCCGGCCTCGCCAACCGGCTCGGCGCCCGGCTCACCGACCACGTGTTCACCGGGCACCCCGACGCCGCGCTTCCCCACTCCGAGTACGTCGGCATCCCGCTGCGGCGCGAGATCGTCGCGCTCGACCGGCTGTCGACGGGAGACAAGGCCAGGTCCTACTTCGGCCTCGAGAACGACCGGCCGACGCTGCTGGTCTTCGGCGGCTCGCAGGGGGCGCGCGCCATCAACGAGGCGGCCCTCGCGTCCGCCCCCGCGCTGCGCCACGCGGGCGTCCAGGTGCTCCACGTGATCGGCCCCAAGAACACCGTCGTCCAGGAGCCCCCGCCCGGCGACCCGCAGTACGTCGTGCTGCCCTACGTCGACCGCATGGACCTCGCGTACGCCGCCGCCGACTTCGTGCTGTGCCGCAGCGGGGCGATGACCTGCGCCGAGCTCACCGCAGTGGGGCTCCCGGCGGCGTACGTGCCGCTGCCGCACGGCAACGGCGAGCAGAAGCTCAACGCGATGCCGATCGTCGAGGCCGGGGGAGGGATGATGGTCGACAACGCCGACCTGACCGCCGATTGGATCATCCAGAAGGTGCTTCCCGTCCTGCGCGATCCCGAGCGGGTGGTCGCGATGTCGGACGCCGCCTCGCGCATGGGCCGCAAGGACGCCGACACGGTGCTGGCACGCAAGGTCATCGAGATCATCTACGCGGGAGGCCGCCGATGAGCCTGGTGAAGCTGATCGAGCCGGTGGCCGCCGGCGACCTCGGCCGGGTGCACTTCATCGGCATCGGCGGCGCCGGCATGTCCGGCATCGCGCGCATCCTGCTCAAGCGCGGGGTCGACGTGTCCGGGAGCGACGCCCGCAGCTCGCAGATGGTGTCCGAGCTGCGCGAGCTCGGCGCGGTCGTGCACGTGGGCCACGCCGCCTCGCACATCAGGAACGTCGACACCGTGGTGGTGTCCACCGCGATCCGCGACTCCAACCCCGAGCTCGGCGAGGCGCTGCGCCAGGGGCTCCGCGTCATCCCACGCGCCGCCGCGCTCGCCGCGGTGATGGTCGGGCGCACCGGCATCGCCGTCGCGGGCACGCACGGCAAGACCACCACGACCTCGATGCTCACGGTCGCCCTGCAGAAGTGCGGGCGCGACCCCTCCTACTGCGTGGGAGGCCAGCTCGTCACCACCGGCCTCGGGGCCGACGAGGGCGCGGGAGACGTCTTCGTGGCCGAGGCCGACGAGAGCGACGGGTCCTTCCTCATGCTCGCCCCCGGCGTGGCGGTGGTCACCAACGTCGAGGCCGACCACCTCGACAACTACGGCGACCCGCAGGCCGTGCACGACAGCTTCGCCCGCTTCGTCGAGCGCATCGGCTCGGCGCTGGTGGTCTGCGCCGACGACCCCGGCGCCGCGGCGCTGGTCCCGCTGGCGCGTGCCCGGGGCCTGCGCGTGCGCACGTACGGCGAGTCCGAGGGAGCCGACATCCGCGTCGTGGACATCGCCCCCGACGGCTTCGGGGTCGCGTTCACGGTGGAGGGCAAGGGCGACGTCCGGCTCGCGGTGCCCGGGCGGCACAACGCGCTGAACGCCACCGCCGCGCTGGCGGTGGCCGAGGAGCTCGGCGTGCCGTTCGACGAGTTCCGCGACGGGCTGGCGGCGTTCACCGGGGCCAAGCGCCGTTTCGAGGCCAAGGGGGAGGCGGCCGGGGTGGCCGTCTTCGACAGCTACGCCCACCACCCCACCGAGCTGGCCGCCGACCTGCGCGCCGCCCGTGACGTGGTCGCGTCGTTCTCCGGGCCGTCCGGCCGCGTCATCGCGGTCTTCCAGCCCCACCTCTACTCCCGCACCCGCTTCTTCGCCGACGAGTTCGGAGCCGCCCTCGGGCTGGCCGACGAGGCCATCGTGCTCGACGTCTACGGCGCCCGTGAGGACCCCGAGCCCGGGGTGTCGGGCGCGCTGGTCGCGGGCAAGGTGCCGCTTCCGGCCGAGCGGGTCACCTACGTCTCCGACCGGGGCACGGTCCCGGCCATCGTGGCCGACCGGGCCCGTCCGGGTGACGTCGTGCTCACCATGGGCGCCGGCGATGTGACCGAGCTCGGCCCGCACATCGTCGCCGAGCTCGCCTCGCGGTGAGTCCATCGGCGTGGCGCACGGCCTTCGCCGTCCTGCTGTCCTGCGGGGTGGTGGGGGCCGCCGCCTGGCTGGTGTTCTTCTCGCCGGTCCTCGGCGTGCGCGACATCGCGATCTCGGGGAACGTCACGCTCCCCGACGACCGGCTCCGGCAGGCGGCGGCGGTCCCCGACCGCCAGCCGATGGCCACGGTCGACCTCGAGACGGTCCGGAGCAGGATCGCCGCGCTCCGGCAGGTCGAGTCGGTCACGGTGGAGCGCAGCTGGCCGGCCACGCTCAGCGTCCATGTGGTGGAGCGCAGGCCGGTCGCGGTGGTCCTCGCAGGCGGCAAGGCGTCGGTGGTCGACCGGCACGGGTTCGTCATCGAGGTCAAGGCGTTCGACCCCGGCGGCCTCCCCGCCCTCCACGTCGACCGTTTCGCCGCCGACGACCCCGCCACCAAGGCCGCGCTCGCGGTCGCGGGCGGCCTTCCCGGCAACCTGGCACGCAGGGTCGAGACGGTCCGGGCCGCGTCTCCCGACGATGTCTCCCTTCGCCTCGGCGACGGCCGTACGATCGTGTGGGGCGGGGCCGAGCGCACTCGTGACAAGGCACGCATCGCGCTCACGCTGCTCGAACGCCCGGCCGACAGTTACGACGTCAGCTCACCGGATGTCGTGACAGTCAAGTGATATGCCCCACAGCCGGGCAGGTTCCGGCAGGAGCGAAAGGGACAGGCCGCGACACGCCGGGCGAGCTTGCGGCGCGGTGAGTTGACCCTGGGGGAGGGGCAACCCTACTGTCCGTATCATTCCTCAGGTTGACATAACTCTAAATCTCAACTTGAGGGTGAGAGTTAAACAAGAAGGTCCGGCACCGTTTCGGGCTTCACGTAATGCAAGTAAACGAGCGGAAAGGCCCCTCGTCGTGGCAGCACCGCAGAACTACCTCGCGGTCATCAAGGTCGTCGGCATCGGCGGCGGCGGAGTGAACGCCGTGAACCGGATGATCGAGGAGGGACTCAAGGGCGTCGAGTTCATCGCCATCAACACCGACGCCCAGGCGCTGCTGATGAGTGACGCCGACGTCAAGCTGGACGTGGGCCGCGAGCTCACGCGCGGCCTCGGCGCGGGAGCCAATCCCGAGGTCGGGCGCAAGGCCGCCGAGGATCACCGTGAGGAGATCGAGGAGGTCCTCAAGGGCGCCGACATGGTCTTCGTCACGGCGGGCGAGGGCGGCGGCACCGGCACGGGCGGCGCGCCCGTGGTGGCGAACATCGCCCGGTCGCTCGGCGCGCTGACCATCGGTGTCGTGACCCGGCCCTTCAGTTTCGAGGGGCGGCGCCGCGCGGCGCAGGCCGAGGCCGGCATCGAGACCCTGCGCGACGAGGTCGACACCCTCATCGTCATCCCGAACGACCGCCTGCTGTCGATATCCGACCGCCAGGTCAGCGTGCTCGACGCCTTCAAGGCCGCCGACCAGGTGCTGCTGTCCGGTGTGCAGGGCATAACCGACCTCATCACCACCCCCGGCCTGATCAACCTGGACTTCGCCGACGTGAAGTCCGTCATGTCGGGCGCGGGTTCGGCGCTGATGGGCATCGGCCACGCGCGAGGGGACGACAGGTCCGTCGCGGCGGCCGAGATGGCGGTGTCCAGCCCGCTGCTGGAGGCGAGCATCGACGGAGCCCACGGGGTCCTGCTGTCGATCGCGGGCGGGTCCGACCTCGGGCTGTTCGAGATCAACGAGGCGGCGCAGCTGGTCTCCAACGCCGCCGCGCTGGACGCCAACATCATCTTCGGCACGGTCATCGACGACGCCCTCGGCGACGAGGTGCGCGTCACGGTGATCGCCGCCGGGTTCGACGAGCCCGAGCCGGAGAAGTCCGCCGTCCCCGCGCAGCCCGCCGCGCGCACCCAGCCCGCGGCACGCCCGGCCCCGCAGACGCCGCCGGCGCCCGCGTCCGGGGCGGGCCACCAGTCCCGCCCCGCGGCGACGGCCTTCCCCGCGCCGAAGGCCGAGCCCGCGCGCGCGGAATCGCGCCCGGCTCCGGCCCCGGTCCGTCCGCTGCCGCCCGCACCGGTGACACAGGCCGCGCCCACGCCTCCGGTGCCGGAGCCCGCTCCGGCGCCCGACCCGGCGCCCGCTCCCACGCCGTTCGCGCGTGAGAGCGTGGAGTCCTCGCACGGCTCCGCCTCTCATTCCGAGCAGCAGGCCCAGGGCCCGGTGTCGATTCCGAGGCCGGCGCCCGAGCCGCCCACTCCCATCACCTCCCGCGTCTCAGAGCCCGCCCGGCGCCGTCCGGTGGTCTTCGAGGAGCAGGAGGAGGAGCTCGACGTCCCCGACTTCCTGAAGTGAGCGCCGGCACGTGCCTGCTCCCCCCGTGGAGCCGGGCACGTGCCGCGCTCGCGAGGTCGCCCATCCGTACGTTCCTGACTTTCTGAAGTGACCGAACCCCCACGTGAAGAACGCGAACACCACACGACGCGACGAGATCGCGGCAGGCCTCGCCGAGGTGGAGCGCCGCATCGCCGCCGCCTGCGAGAGCGCGGGGCGCGCGCGCCGCGACGTCACCCTCGTCGCGATCACCAAGACCTATCCCGGCTCCGACGTGAGAATCCTCACCGAGCTCGGCATCCGCGACGTCGGCGAGAACCGCGACCAGGAGGCCGCCGCCAAGGCCGCCGAATGCGCTGACCTGCCCCTGACGTGGCATTTCGTCGGGCAGCTCCAGACGAACAAGGCCAAGTCCGTCGTCTCGTACGCCGATGTGATCCACTCGGTCGACCGCGCGCGGCTGGTCGTGGCCCTGGGCCGCGAGGCCGTCAGGGCGGGGCGGCGGGTCACCTGCCTGGTCCAGGTGGCGCTGGACGACGATCCGGCCCGCGGCGGAGTCGTTCCGGCGGAGCTGCCGGCCCTGGCCGATCTGATCGCGGCGACAGAGGGGCTGGCCCTCGGCGGGGTCATGGCTGTGGCCCCACTCGGAGGCGATCCTAATAAGGCCTTCGCGAGGCTTTTGGAACTTTCGTCTGCTCTATGTGTGGTGCATCCGGATGCGTCCGTCGTTTCGGCGGGAATGAGTGGAGATCTGGCCGAGGCGATCGCGCACGGAGCGACACACGTGCGTGTCGGTACGGCGTTGCTCGGTCGCCGGAAGCCCTTCGTCAGGTAATGTCCCCCCGAGTGGACCTTGATGTCCATGTATCCGAGCAGAGGTCGACAGCGGTGCCTTAGGTTGCCTTGGGTACGGCGACCATGAGCAGGAGGACGACGTAGCGATGGCCGGCGCGATGCGCAAGATGGCGGTCTACCTCGGTCTCGTGGAGGACGACCGCTACCCGGATTATGGCAATTACGCCGACGACGAGGACTATACGGACGACTACGTCGACCGGCGCCGCGGTGACGAGCGCGGGCTTGGAACGCCCCAAGAGGGCCAGGAGGAGGTCGAGACCCCGGTTCCCGCCCCGAGGTCCGGGTCCGCCGTGATAGAGCGCCGTACGACCGATCTGGCGCGCATTACGACCCTTCATCCTCGCACGTACAACGAAGCGCGAACGATCGGCGAGCACTTCCGCGAGGGCACTCCCGTCATCATGAACTTGACAGAGATGGTCGACAGCGACGCCAAGCGCCTTGTTGATTTCGCGGCAGGTCTGGTCTTTGGCCTACATGGCAGCATTGAACGTGTTACCAACAAGGTGTTCCTGTTGTCCCCTGCCAATGTCGAGGTGACCGCCGAGGACAAGGCCCGAATCGCGGAACGCGGGTTCTTCAACCAGAGCTAGAGTTCCACTATGAACAGTGAACGGCCACACATGGCCCATCCGGACCGAGGTCGGCAGATCGGGATGGAGGCAGGACGCGACCGTGGGGATCGTTAGGGACATCTTGGTCGGAGTCCTGTACATCTATCTCATACTGCTGATCGGTAGGATGATCTTCGAGACGGTGCAGGCGTTCGCTCGCTCCTGGCGTCCCACAGGGGTCGTCCTGGTGCTCGCGGAGGCCACATACACGGCAACCGACCCACCTCTCAAGTTCCTCCGCCGTTTCATTCCGCCCCTCCGGTTGGGTACGGTGGCCTTTGACCTAAGCTTCACAGTGCTGTTCATTGTGGTCTTGGTCATGATCCAAATCGTGTCCGCGCTTCGTTTTTGATCGGGTACCGTCCTCCGGACAGACTCCGAGCGCGCCAAGGAGACCGAAATGCCGCTGACGCCCGCTGATGTGCGGAACAAGCAGTTCAGTACCACCCGGCTGCGGCCGGGGTACGACGAGGAAGAAGTCGACGCCTTCCTTGATGAGGTGGAGGCCGAGCTCGACCGCCTCATCCAGGAGAACGAGGAGCTTCGTGCGAAGCTGACCGAGTGCCTGCGTGGCAAGGTGCCGGGTGGGATGGGCATGAGCATGGCGCCGGCCCCGGTCGCCGAGCCCAAGCCCGAGATGATGATGCCGCAGCCGGAGCCCATGAAGGCGCCGGAGCCCATCAGGCCCGAGCCTGTTCCCGTCGGCATGGGCATGCCCCCCGCCGAGGACAACATGGACACCGCCGCCCGCGTGCTCGCCCTGGCGCAGCAGACCGCGGACCAGGCGATCGCCGACGCGCGCCGTGAGGCCGACGAGACGGTCACCCGGGCGCGGCGCGAGGCCGACGAGGTCCTCGGCAAGGCCCGCCGCCAGGCCGAGCAGATCATCGGTGACGCCCGTGCCCGCGCGGAGACGCTCGAGCGCGACGCGCAGGAGCGCCACAGGCAGGCCATGGGCTCGCTGGTGCAGACCCGTGACGAGCTTGAGCGCAAGGTGGAGGAGCTGCGGAGCTTCGAGCGCGAGTACCGCAGCAGGCTGAAGCTCTATCTTGAGAACCAGCTCGCCGAGCTCACCGTGGCGGCCGAGGGCAGTGGCGGCTTCCCCGTCGTGGGTGCTCAGATGGGCGGGGCTCCGGCCATGTCCCACGCTGTCGCCCCCGGAGGCCAGCAGCAGATCCCCGGTGGCCAGAACAACCCGTTCGGCCCCGAGCCCACGCAGCACTCCGGAGCCTTCCAGGGAGTCGACGGCCCTCACAACGACCGCCGTTAGGGTAACGGGTCAGGTTCCTTACCGACCCGCGACTGGGAGTCCCTGTGATCTACCTCAGCGCCATTCTGGTGGTGCTCGCCTTCGGCCTGCTGGTCGCGGGCGTGGTGACCGGTACAGCGGTCCTGGTCATGTGGTCGATCGTGGTCAGCGTGCTGTCCGCGGTCTTCCTTATGATCGGGGCGCTGCTGCGTCGCCATGAGTTGTTCCCCTCCGGCGGCACCACGGCGGCCACCGCGCCGCCGATGCCTGTGACAGGCGCCGGTGTCGCGGGTGGCTCGATGGGCAGGCCCGGTGGAGTGGCCTCCCCGGGGGGCCCGCCACGCGGGGCGCCCCTCGCCCATCCCATGGCCGCGCCCCACCCGGGGTTCCAGACGGCCACGCTGGCTCCGCCGCGGGCGTTTCCCGCGACAGGGCCGGTCAGGGGCACGGGTGGCGGCCCGTCCTCCGACGCGATCGTGCTGGTCATCCCCGGGCGCAAGCGATTCCACCTGCGCGGGTGCCGTCAGCTCGCCGGGCGCGAGTTCGAGGAGCTCACGTACGAGGAGGCCCGCGAGGAGGGCTTCACGGCCTGCACCACCTGCCTCCCCGACGGCTACACGGCCGACACGGCCCGCAGGTCGGAAACCGTCCGCATCCCCGAGCCCACCCCCCGCACCGCCGACGCCGGTCACAGGTCCGAGTCCGGACGGGGGTCCGAGTCCGGTCGCACGGGTGCGACGGGCGACAAGTCGGCGACCCGAGACGACTCCGGCGGCCCAGGACACAAGCCCGACGGCAAACCCGGGACGGGACTCACCCCCGAGACAGGACGTACCTCCCAGACGGAACGCGGCCCCGAGACGGGACGCAAGCCCGAAACGGGACGCAAGCCGGAGACAGGACGCGGGCCCGAGACGGGACGCAAGCCCGAGACAGGACGCGGCTCCGTGACCGGTTACCGGTCCGACGAGACGCGGCCGGTGCCCCAGGTCCCCGCCGAGTCGGCGATGGAGTCGAACGAGAAGACCCCCGGGCGCGCCGGGACTTCGACCGGCTCCCCCTCCACCGCCGCTCCCACCTCCCGCCCCTCTTCCCGCGCCGTCCCGGCGTCCGCCGCTTCTTCGGATGCCGAGACCGAGCGCCCCGATGGGGGGCAGTCCTCCACCTGGAGGCCCGAAGCGTGGTTCGCGGCGCCTTCCTCGGGCTCGTCCGCTGACAGGCCCGCCGCTGACACTCCTTCGGACAAGCCCGGCGGCTCCGCCTCCTCCGCGAAGAAGCCTGGCGCCCCAGCCGAGCCGATCGACACTCCGATCACCCCTGTAAAGCTTCCCGAGGCCGTCACTCCCTTCCAGGCCTTCAAACGCTCAGACGCACCCAAACCGCCGACCAGCACGAACCAGCCGTCGGCCGGTACGAGCAAGCCGTCGGCCGGTTCGAGCAAGCCGTCGACCGGCGACGCGAAGCCCGGAGAGCCGGGTAACGGGAAGCCTCGCACGGCGCCCTCCGACTCAGGCTCGTCCGCGGGCAAGCCCGGAGTAGTCGGCAGGAAGCCCGTCGACGCTCAGGACGACGACGATGATCCGGTCGTCGTGGTCAGCGCTTCTTCCCGCACGTCCGGCACCCCCGCTAAGGCTGACACGTCAAGCAGGGACACCGACTCCGCGAGGAGCGCCGGCCCCGAGAGAGGCGCCGAGACCGGCAAGAGCGCCGGCCCCGCGACTGACGCCGGCCCCGGGAAGGGCGCGGCACCTGGGAAGGTCGCCGGGAGTCCGGTGACCGGGAGATCCGCAGAGCCGGAGACGGCCACGGCTACCCCGAGGAGCGCGGGCTCCACCGAGGCCACCCCCAAGTCGGCCGCGCCCGCCGAGAGGCCGTCGAAGCCGCAGCCAGGCGGCGGCTCCGCACAGCGGTCCGACGCCGACGCCAGTCGCGGCGACACCGACTCCAAGAGCAGGCCCACCGACGCCAAGCCTGGGGCCACCGGCACCACACCCGGCGATGCCGACGACAAGCCGAGCGGTGCCGGTAGCAGGCCGGGTAGTGCTGACGACAAGCCGAGCGGTGCCGGTGACAAGCCGGGCAATGCTGACGACAAGGCGAGTAGGCCGAGTGGTGCCGGTGACAGGCCGAGGAAGAGTGACTCGACCGTCGAGGTGATGCGCCCCGGCATCGTCAAGGTCATCCCCGGCACCCGGCGCTACCACAGCTCCGCCTGCCCGTTGATCAAGGGCTCGGACCCCGGCACCCTGGAGACGATGTCCAAGGTCGACGCCGAGGCCGCCGGTCTGACCCACTGCTCGGTCTGCGACCGAGACGACGACTGAAGGTCAGATGACGGGCAGTTCCTGCTGGTAGACCAGTTCGTCTAGGTGGCGGCCACCCTTAATCAGGATCTGTGCTTCGATCGGCTGATGATCAGCCGTGTAAACCATGCGGAATGTGCGCGGCACAGGCACATCATCAGGTAGCTCCAAGGGCGTCGGCGATAGGAGGCCGCACGGCAAAGCTTGTCCACCCAGCGCCTTGGCATATGAAGTGTGTGACACGCGTGGTCTCTGCCGGAAGGGGGATATGAACCTTCCTCACTCGTTCCGCTCCCCACCCCCGTCGGCAGGTACCGCCACGCCGGCCGAAAGCCAGGTCTCGGTCGCCCTCGTCGATTTTCCAGGAAAGGCCACCGACTACTCCCGCGTGCCCGTCCGAGCCGTCGTCAAGGACGGAAAGGGGCGGGTCGTCGGCCGCGGACAGGCCACTTTCTCCGAATACCGGCCGATCAAGACCGAGGAGTGCACCTGTTACGGTGCGTCCGTGCGGCTCAATGTCCATCCCAGTTCGTGACCCGCGGCCGAAGAGGGAGGGGCACCATTTCTGCCGCGTCGGCGTTGGCCTGGTTCACCGAGTTCTGCGGGCTTGAGCGCCGCGTACACGGCCTCTCCTGCTACGGAGGAGCGCCTACTATATGGATTCAACAAGGTCAAAGTTTCTCATCCGCTTCTGCTTGGATGATGTCAGGAGCAGGAAGGCCACCCGGCAGCGGCACGACATGTTGATCTGCATTAAGGAGATCCAGCCGCCATGGTTCAACGGAGAACCCGGTTGTGGACCGGATCGATCCTGGGGGCGCTTGGCGTACTTGGCGCCGCTACTCTCATCACGTCATCTACCGCCGAGACACATGCGCAAGAAGCACCTGCCCTAGAGGTGAGTGACCGTCTGCCCGGCCACGACCCAAAGATCATTAATGCGGTCGAGGGCCTCTTTGCCGGAGACGGTGTACGTTATGCCGCGGCTGAGGAGCTGATATATCGTTGCATGACCGGCAAGGGGCTGCCTTACGTAAAGCGCACTGCCCCGGGCCAGGACGTCAACCCCACGCTGGTAGCTGATTCATACGGCACTCCTCTGAGTGAGGCCAGTAGCACTGGATATCGTGCCAAGGAACACCTTCAGACTTCCGAAGACGGTGACTCGTCTGGAGTTGGCCGGCTCTCCGAAAAGGACAGGCAGAGGTGGGGGGACGCCTTCTTCGGGCGGGATGGCGCGCCAGTGGTAAGCGTCACTCTGCCGCAGGGGGGAACCAGCGAGACTTCGAGCGACGGGTGTCTGTCAGAGGCGCGCGTGAGACTATTCGGATCGCTGGAGGATTGGTTGAAGTGGAGCACCTTCGCCGGCTCGTTCGCGATAGAAGCACAACAGCAGGCGGGAGCCGACAGCCGAATTACTGCTTTGAACAGGCGGTGGGCAGACTGTATGGCTGAAGCCGGTCACAAGGGTCTCAAAGACCCGGAAGCGGCCCGAGAGGTAGCCGCGAGGGGGCATGTGCTGCACGGGATCGGCTCCGACGAGGCGCAGAGCAAGGAAGTGGAACTCGCGACAGCCGATGCCAAGTGCGATTCGGCGATCGGCTATTCGGAGAAACGTCGCCAGATCGAGGATGAGTTCTATGCGACCGGGTTGTTAAAGCACGAGTCGGACATTGCCCTTCTTCGTGAAATGAACGACCGGGCTTTGGCTGAAGCCCGGAAGATCTAGGAAACACGTCATACGTCCCACAGAGCTGGAAGGCCATCAGCCAGGGACGGGCCTCGATCGGCATCCTCATCTCGGTCGACACGTGGGTGTTGAGGTTCTCCCACACCACCACCGGGGAGCGGAGCTGGTTCGAACGGCTTCCCGGCATCCTGCGCGGCGAGGTCCGCGAGATCTGCTGCCTGCTCGAATGCTCCGGGCACCGTCTTTACTGCGCTCACCAAGGCTGCCGCGCGCGTCGGCCGTCCGGTGGGCGTCGGGCTAGGGGGTGTGTGTACCGGAATCGCCGGGTTCGGTGGAGCGGAGTGGGAGATCACTCGCGGCGCAGGATCGGATCATGAACAGAATGAGATCCGTCGCCGCAGGTGTCGCGGCCGCCGCCTTGCTCCTGGGGCTGCCGTGCGCGGCCGTGTCCGCTCGCGCCGGTATCGCACGCGAGGACGTCGCTCGCGACGCGGGCCCGGCGTGCCCGCCGGGGGCGACCTGCGGGAGCCTGCGCGTCCCGCTGGACAGGGACAGCCCCTCGGCGGGCAGCACGACCGTCGCCTACGCGCTGGTGCGCAGGCACGACACCTCGCGGCCCGCGGCGGGGACGATCGTGCCGAACCCGGGCGGGCCCGGAGTCGCGGTGATCGGGCACCGGAACTATGCCAGGGAGTACCGTCACCTGCTCGACAACTATGACCTGCTGCTGGTCGACCCTCGCGGGGTCGGCGGGTCGGGGCCCTTGCGATGCGGCTCGGCGAGGTGGAGCGACCTGTCGGGCCCCCGCATGCTGGCGCTGGAGGCGGTCCACGCCTGCGGGCAGGAGATCGGCGCCAGGCGCCGCTACTACACCACGGCCGCCGCCGCCGACGACATCGACGCCGTGCGGGCGCACCTGGGAATCGGCAGGCTGGACCTGCTCGGCCAGTCGTACGGCACGTACCTGATGACCGTCTACGCCGAACGGCATCCCGAGCACGTGCGCTCGATCGTCATGTCCTCGGCGTACCCGCTGGACTTCGACATGCTGGGCGGGCCCGCCGCCCGGGCCATGCGCAGGTCCGTCCACCTGCTGTGCAGCAGGTCGGGGGGCGCGTGTGACGGGGACGCGGTGCTGGACGACCTGAAGACCATGGCGCGGCGGCTGGAGGACAGGCCGATCCGCTACTCCGGCGGCGTCCTGGACGACACGGCGCTCGCGAGCACGGTGTACAAGCTCGCCTCAAGCCATGTGGAGCTGTACGGAAGGCTGCCCGAGGCCCTGCGCCTGGCGGTCCAGCGGGATGTCCAGCCCCTTGTGGAGCTGGCGGAACGGGTACGGCCCATCAGCGGGTCGGCCGCGCGCGGCGGGACGTTCAGCCTGCCGATGTACGTGACGGTGACGTGCAACGACTACCCGGCGCTGTGGGACAGGAGCGCCCCGGTGCGGGAGCGGTTCAGGCAGTACGCCGCGCGGGTGGCGCGGCTGGACCCGGGGGACTACCGGCCGTTCAAACCGGAGGCGTGGATCGCCGGCATCGTGGACCTCGGAGACTTCTGCGTCCGCTGGCCGGACCGCGTGGCGCCGGCGCGGTACGGGTACGGCCGGTTGCCCGACGTGCCCGTGCTGGTGCTGTCCGGGGAACTGGACCTCAGCACGCCGACCGAGGAGGGGCTGCTGGCGGCCGAGCAGTACCGCGACGCCCAGGTGATCGAGGTCCCGAGTACCGGCCACGTCGCCGAGAAGGAGGACCGGGCCTCCTCCTGCGTGATCTCCCTGGAGACGCAGTTCTTCCGCCGGGGGCGGGTCGGCGACCGCACGTGCCTGCGCAGGATCCCCCCGGTCGAGATCCGGTCGGTGGCCGACATGAGGTGACGGCCCCCCGCCGGATCCTCCGGGTGGAGGTCCGGTCGGTGGGTGCCGGGATGCGCCGGAGCCCTCGGATGGCCGACATGAGGTGACCGACCGGCGGCAGGCCACGGGGGTGGTTCCCCGCGGCCTGCCGGGTGGTTGTCAGTCGCGGGTGAGGTGGAAGGTGAGGCCCAGGTCGTCGTCGCGGTGTTCGGGCAGGTCGGCGGCGGGCCCGCCCTCGGTCATCGTGGTCGCCAGGACCTCGTCGGCGACCCGCTGACCGTCCGCCCGAAGCGCCTCGGCGAGGTCGCCGGAGGCCGTCCACCACAGGGAGATGCGGTCGGTGATCTCAAGACCGCTCGACTTGCGGGCGTCCTGGACCAGGCGGATGACCTCGCGGATGAGGCCGGCCCGCCACAGCTCGGGCGTGACCGTCAGGTCGAGGGCGACGGTCTCGCCGGTGCCCGTGCCGACGGCGCCAGTCTCGACGGCCCAGCCCGCCCTCGGCTGCTCGGTGACGATCAGCTCGTCCGGCCCGAGGGCGACCTCGGACCCGCCGACGACCACCGTGGCCGTCTCGCCCGCGCGGACCCTCGCGGCCAGCGCCGCCGGGTCCGCGGCCGTGATGGCCGCCGCGACGTCCTTGGTGCCGCTGCCGAAGCGCTTGCCGAGCGTGCGGAAGTTCGGCTTGACGGTGAACGAGACCAGGTCGGCGGAGAACGACGACAGGTCCTCAAGCGCCTGCACGTTCAGCTCGTCCGCGATGAGCTCCCGCAGTGAGCCGGGCAGGGACGCCCAGCGGGAGGCGCCGACGAGCGCGCGCCCGAGCGGCTGGCGGGTCTTGACCCCGCTCGAGGCGCGCGCCGACCTGCCGAGCTCCACCAGGCGGCGTACCAGGGCCATCTGCTCCGACAGGGCCGGGTCGAGCAGCTCCTGGCTCACCTCGGGCCAGGTGGACAGGTGCACCGAGGACGGCGCCTCCGGGGCGCGCAGCACGTCCCAGACGTAGTCGGTGAGGAACGGCACCAGGGGTGCCATCAGCCGCGTCACCGTCTCCAGGGACTCGTACAGCGTGGCGAACGCCGAGACGTCGCCCGACCAGAACCGGCGCCGGGACCTGCGGACGTACCAGTTGGACAGGTCGTCGAGGAACTCGGTCAGCCGCCGCCCGGCGCGCGTGGTGTCGAACGTCTCCAGCGCCTCGGTGACGTCGGACACGGTGCGGTTGAGCTCGGCCAGCGCCCAGCGGTCGATCAGCGGGCGGTCGGCGTACGCGGGGGCCTCGGCAAGCCGCGCGGGCGACCAGGACTCGGCGTTGGCGTAGAGCGTGAAGAAGGAGGTCGTGTTCCAGTAGGTCAGCAGGACCTTCCTGACGATCTCCTCCAGGGTGGCGTGGCCCACCCGCCGCGGCGCCCACGGGGAGCCGGAGGTCGCCATGAACCAGCGCAGCGCGTCGGCGCCGTGCTCGTTCATCAGCGGGATCGGCTGCAGCACGTTGCCGAGGTGCTTGCTCATCTTGCGGCCGTCCTCGGCGAGGATCAGGCCGAGGCAGAGCACGTTCTCGTACGCCGACCGGTCGAACACCAGCGTGCCGACGGTCATCATCGAGTAGAACCAGCCACGGGTCTGGTCCAGGGCCTCGCAGATGAACTGCCCGGGGTAGGACTTCTCGAAGACGTCGTTGTTGACGTGCGGAGCGCCCCACTGGGCGAACGGCATGGCGCCGGAGTCGTACCAGGCGTCGATGACGTCGGGGACGCGGCGGGCCTCGGCGCCGCAGGTCGGGCACGCGAAGGTGACGTCGTCGACGAACGGCCGGTGCGGGTCGAGGGCCGACAGGTCGAGCCCGGCGTGCTCGCCCAGCTCCTTCAGCGACCCGACGCAGGTCACGTGGGACTCGTCGGCCGAGCACACCCACAGCGGCAGCGGCGTGCCCCAGTAACGCGACCGGGACAGGGCCCAGTCGACGTTGTTGCGGAGCCACTCGCCGTAGCGGCCCTCCTTGATCGTGGCCGGGAACCAGTTGGTGCGCTCGTTCTCGGCGAGCAGGCGGTCCTTGATGCGGGTGGTGCGGATGTACCAGGAGGGGAGCGCGTAGTAGAGCAGCGGCGTGTGGCACCGCCAGCAGTGCGGGTAGCTGTGCTCGAAGTGGCTGCCGCGGAACAGCAGGCCGCGGGCCCGGAGGTCCTCGGTCAGGTCCTCGTCGGCGTCCTTGAAGAACTGGCCGCCGACCTGCGGCACGCTCGGCAGGAAGCGCCCGTCGGGGCCGATCGGGTTGACCACCGGCAGGCCGTACCGCTTGCAGGTCGTCATGTCGTCGGCGCCGAACGCCGGCGCCTGGTGGACCAGGCCGGTGCCGTCCTCGACGGTGACGTAGTCGGCCAGCACCACGTAGTGGGCGCCGGGGATGTCGACCAGCTCGAACGGCCGGGAGTACGGCGTGTGCTCCAGCTCGGAGCCCTGGAGGCGGTCGGTGACCGCCCAGCCCTCGCCGAGCGCGCTCTCGACCAGCGGCTCGGCCACGATGACCGGCCGCTCGCCGTCCTTGGCCGCGACGACGTAGGTCACGCCGGGGTGGACGGCCACGGCGGTGTTGGACACCAGCGTCCACGGCGTGGTGGTCCAGATGAGCAGGTCGGTGCCCTCGAAGCGGCCGGAGGTCACCGGCATGCGCACGTAGACCGAGGGGCTGGAGACGTTCTCGTACCCGCCGGGCTGGCCCAGCTCGTGGTCGGACAGGCCGGTGCCGCAGCGCGGGCAGTACGGGGTGATGCGGAAGTCGCGGAACAGCAGGTCCTTGTCCCAGATGACCTTCAGCGACCACCAGACGGCCTCGACGTAGGAGGGGTCCATCGTGCGGTAGGCCTGGGACATGTCGACCCAGTAGCCCATCCGCTCGGTCATCTCCTCGAAGGCGTCCACGTGGCGCCGCACCGACTCGCGGCAGCGCTCGTTGAACTCGGCGATGCCGTACGCCTCGATCTCGGGCTTGCCGGACAGGCCGAGCTCACGCTCGACGGCGACCTCGACGGGCAGTCCGTGGCAGTCCCAGCCCGCCTTGCGTGGGACGTTGAACCCGCGCATCGACTTGTAGCGGGGGAAGACGTCCTTGAAGACACGCGCCTCGATGTGGTGCACGCCGGGCATGCCGTTGGCGGTCGGAGGCCCCTCGAAGAAGATCCAGGAGGGGCCGTCCGCGTTCTGTTCGAGCGAGCGTTCGAAGACCTTGCCGTCACGCCAGCGGTCGAGCACCTCCGCCTCGAAGGCGGGCAGGTCGACCTGCGCGGGGAGCGGGCGGAAGTAGGGTGCGGACATCGTAGGGGCATACCTCCACGCGAGTGTTTCTCCATGGCGTGGAGGGACGAGGCCGACGGCCCCGCGGTACCACCCTCCTTGACCTCCTCCGGAGAACTTTCCCGAAAAGAGGCCCACTCTTGTCATCGCTGCCGGTTCTACTGGGCCGCGCGCAGCCGCAGAGCTGATCGCTGCCGTTCCTCCGGCGGCTCCGGGGTGATCTTCCCTCCGGCTCTCGCCCCGGGCTCGCACCGTCCCCGGGTCGCTCATGCGAGGGGGCACGGAGGTACTCGTCCCCATCAACGCCTTGCAAACTAAAACGATATCCCACCCTGGGCGGAGCGCGGACACATTAATGCGGCCGGCCGCCGGCCCCGAATCCGCTCGCGGTGCTTACGGCGGCGGCGCGGGCCGGGCTCGGCGCGGGCGGGCGGAAAGGCCGACGGCGGCGGCGCCGCACGGGGCTCACCGGCCGTGGGACGTGCGGCTCACGGAGGTACGCCTGGTAAGTGGAGCGACAAGCGTGGATAAGATCCTGGAGATCGTCGGTAATGAGCAGGAATTGACCTAAAGGGCTGCGCTGTTACTGATGACGTAAACGGTCGGCGCGTCGTTTGTTCTTCCGATATGGCCGACCTATGCTTCCCGCACTGCTCAACAGGCGATCGGCGAGGAGGCCTTCATGGCCGGTATGACGCGTGCGGCGAAGACCGCCATAGAGATGGACGGCGCCGTCGGCTGGACCGGCGGGGAGCTCTCCGAGGTCCGCAAGCGCCTCAAGGGCGAGATCGAAGAGCTCAACGCCGAGGTCGCGCGGTCCGAGTCGCAGATCGCCTCGGGGGACATCAGCGACAGCGCGGGGGACGACCAGGCCGACGCCGGCGCCAAGACCTATGAGCGGGAACGCGAGATCGCCCTTACCCTGAATGCGCGAGATCTGGTCGCGCAGAACGAGCGGGCGCTCGCCCGCATCGACGCAGGAACATACGGAGTGTGCGAATCGTGCCACAAGCCGATCGGCAAGGAACGCCTCCAGGCGTTCCCGAGGGCGACGCTGTGCGTGTCGTGCAAGCAGCGGGAGGAGCGTCGCTGAACGCGTCGCCGGAGACCACCGACGGGCCGGAGCCGCTCCGCGCCAAACGCATCGGCGCCCTCGCGGTGATCGCGGTGCTCATCTACGTGCTCGACCTCGCCAGCAAGACCCTTGTGGTGAAGTTCCTGGAGGGCGGGGAGCCGGTCCGCGTGATCGGCGACCTGCTCCAGCTGCGGGTGATCCGCAACTCGGGAGCGGCGTTCAGCATCGGCACCGGCATGACGATCATCTTCACGGTGATCGCCACCGGTGTGGTCGTCGCCATCCTGCGCACGGCGCGCCAGCTCCGCAGCGTCCCGTGGGCGATCACCCTCGGCCTGCTGCTCGGCGGCGCGCTCGGCAACCTCACCGACCGCGTCTTCCGTTATCCCGCCCCTTTCCAGGGACACGTCGTCGACTGGATCGAGGTCTTCCCCGTCACGCACTTCCCGGTGTTCAACATCGCCGACTCGTCGATCGTCTGCGGCGGCATCCTCGCGGTCTTCCTCGCCTGGCGGGGCCACCAGATCGACGGGTCACGCCTGGTGGGCGAGCAGGCAGGGCGGCAGGACGGGCAGGCGGAGCAGGGCGAGCAGGGGGATGAGCGGCATGGGTGAACTGCGCAGCCTTCCGGTGCCCGACGGGCTGGAGGGGGAGCGCCTGGACGCCGCGCTGGCGCGGCTGTTCGGCTTCTCCCGCACCCGCGCCGCCGAGCTGATCTCCGCGGGCGACGTCCAGGTCGACGGCTCGGCCGCGGCCAAGTCCGACCGGGTGCACGCGGGCGCGTGGCTCGACGTCGTGATCCCCCCGCCGCCCACCATGCCGGTGCCCGTCGCCGAGCCCGTCCCCGGCATGCGCGTCCTGTACGAGGACGACGACATCATCGTGATCGACAAGCCCATCGGCGTGGCCGCGCATCCCACCGTGGGCTGGACGGGCCCGACCGTCCTCGGCGGCCTGCTGGGCGCCGGGCACCGGGTGGCGACCAGCGGCGCGTCCGAGCGCCAGGGCATCATCCACCGCCTCGACGCCAACACCACCGGGGTGATGGCGGTCGCCAAGAGCGAGATGGCCTACTCCCGGCTCAAGCGCGCCTTCAAGGAGCGCACGGTCGAGAAGCACTACCACGCGCTCGTCCAGGGCCATCCCGACCCGCTGCGCGGCACCGTGGACGCCCCGATCGACCGGCACCCGTCGGGCGACGGCAGGTTCGCCGTGGTCGCGGGGGGCAAGCCGTCGATCACGCACTACGACACCGTCGAGGCGTTCCGGGCGGCGTCGCTGCTCGACGTCAAGCTGGAGACCGGCCGCACCCACCAGATCCGGGTCCACATGTCGGCCATCCGGCATCCCTGCGTCGGAGACCTGGCCTACGGCGCCGACCCCACCCTCGCGGCGCGGCTGGGCGTGACCCGCCAGTGGCTGCACGCGGTCTCGCTGGCGTTCGACCACCCGTCGAGCGGCGAGTGGGTGACCTTCACCAGCGACTATCCCGAGGAGCTCGCGAGGGCCCTCGACCGCGTACGCGCCGAGTCCTGACCAGAGGCCGTACGACCCTCTAGATCCCCGGCACCGGGATGCCGTGGTCGATGACGGCGCGCCCGTCGTTCTGGCCCGGGTCGCTCTCGCCGCCCCGGCTGTCGCCCTGACCGTCGCCGCCCTGGTCGCCGCGCGGGCCGGCCTCGCCCTCGCCGGGCGGCACGACGTTGTCGTCGCCCTTGTCGTTCTTGGTCTTCGTGGGCTTCGGGGTCGGCTCGGGCGAGGGCTTGTCCTTGCCCTTGTCCTTGGTCCTGTCCGGTTTGGGGCTCTCCTTGGTCGGCTCGGGCGCCGGGGCCGAGGACGTCGGCGTACGGGAGGATGGAGTCTGGTCCCGCTGCTGGTAGGTCTCCTGCGGCGTACGCCGGGTCACCGGCTCGGTGGAGGGCGTCACCGACACCGTCACCCGGACGGTCGGGGAATTCGTCGGCGTCAGGGCGGTGCCCGCCGACCGCGCGGTCACCCATGCCAGGCCCCCGGCCACCAGGCCGACGGAGACGATCAGCGCGGTGAGCCCCGCCAGGGCGATGCCGCGTCCTCCGGCGCCCGGCCGTGCCTGTGGGGGCACCGCACCGGGGGTGGTGAGGGCCGGCACCGGCGTGGGGTCGGTGGCGGGCGAGGAGACCGGTACGGGGATCGGCGGCGGCACAGGGGTGGCGGGAGCCGTCGGCTCTGGCTGGATGCCGGCCGCCACCATGCGCAGGTAGCCCTCCGCCTCCGTGGCGGTGAGCCGCTCCGCCGGGTCCTTGCGGAGCAGGCCCATGAGGACGGGGCCCATCGGCCCCGCCAGGCGCAGGGGCGCGGGCGGGTCGTGCATGACCGCGCCCAGCGTCGCCAGCGGGTTGCCGCGCTGGAACGGCGAGCGTCCCTCCGCCGCCACGTACAGCGTCACGCCGAGCGACCACAGGTCGGAGGCCCGCGTCGCCTGGCCGCCCTCGGCCCGCTCCGGCGCGATGAACGCCGGGGTGCCGATGAGCGTGCCCGTACGGGTGACGGGGGAGTCGTCGTCCAGCGTGGCGATGCCGAAGTCGGTGAGCACGGCCCGGCCGCCCTCGTGCGCGAGCAGCACGTTGTCGGGCTTGACGTCCCGGTGCAGCACCCCTGCCTGGTGCGCGGCGCGCAGGGCCGAGAGCACCTGCAGGCCGATCTCGGCCACGCGGGCGGGCGGAAGCGGTCCCTGGTCGCGGACCACGGCGCCCAGGGTCTCGGACGGCACGAGCTGCAGCACGATCCAGGGGTGGCCGCTCTCCTCGAACACGTCGTAGACGGTGGCGACGCCGGGGTGGCCCACCCGTCCCGCGGCGCGGGCCTCGCGGAAGGTGCGGACCGAGAAGATCTCCCGTTCGGGCCCGGTCAGCTCCGGAGGCGCGATCAGCTCCTTGACGGCGACTTCGCGGCCGAGAATCTCGTCGTGGGCCCGCCAGACGGTGCCCATCCCACCTCGGCCGATTGGCTCAAGCAGACGGTATCGGCCTGCCACGACTCGGTCTGTGACCTGGGAGGAATCCGGCATGTCAGCCCAGCTACCCGGATTTTCGGGTCACATGCCCTCATATTCAGGACAAGCGGAATGTCTTCGCAAACCTATCGAAATAGGCAGATTCCTCTTTCCAGTCGTCCTGGGGGCTCTGCAGATAGATCGTGACCTGCCGTCCGCTCGCCGTGCTGAAGGCCCGGTCGAGAACGTGGACGGGAGCCGACCGCACCTTCCAGGTGAACTCCCAGTCGGCGGCCCGCCGGGCCCTGAAGGCGACGGACCGCAGCTCCAGGAGCTCGTAACCGGGCAGATTGCCCTCGGCCAGCGCCTGCTTCTCGACGTCACGCAGGGCGGCGAGCGGATCGCCGTCGGTCCAGGGAGTCAGGTCGACCAGCAGGTAACTCTGCGAGCCGGGAGGCCGGAACCACACGCGAGCCCCCTTGCGGTCGGACACCGCCCAGCCGTCCGGGAGAGCCAGGGAGAAGCCCAGCCGAGGATCGGTGTAGGTGCGCCAGCCGTCCGGAAGTGCGGAGGCGGGGGTGCGGGTGGCCGTCGGGGACGGCGGGGAGCTGGACGGCATGGTGGCCGGCGAGGTGGCCGTAACGGAGGGGGAGATCGGCGTGGAGGGCCCGGCGGCGGTGCCCGCGAGCTCGCGGTAGCCGTACCACCCTGCCGCGCCGATCACGGCCAGGAGCAACGGCAGGCCCGCGACCAAGGCTAAGCGGGACCCCGGCGAGCGGCGCGCCCTCGGCACCCGCCCCGGGGGCCCGGCGGCCACCTGGCGCAGCGCCTCGGCCGCGGCGGCGGCCGGCATGCGCTCTTCTGGCTCCTTGCGCAGCAGGCCCTGGAGCACCGGGCCGAGCGGCCCCGCGAGCCGCGTGGGCTCGGGCTGGTCGTTGAGCACGGCCGCCATCGTCGGCACGGGCGCACCCCTGTCGAAGGGCGGCCTGCCCTCCACGGCGGCGTACAGCGTCGCGCCGAGTGACCACAGGTCGGACTGCGGGACGGCGGGATGGCCGCGCAGCCGCTCGGGCGGCATGAACGCGGGGGTGCCCGAGAGGTTGCCGGTCGTGGTGAGGGCCGTCTCGTCGGGCATCGTGGCGATGCCGAAGTCGGTCAGGACGACCCGGCCGTCCTCGGTGAGCAGGACGTTCTCGGGCTTCACGTCACGGTGGAGCACCCCGGCGGCGTGCGCCGCGCGGAGCGCGCCGAGGATCTGGGCGCCGATGCCCGCGACCGTGCGGGGATCGAGGGGACCGTCCGCGCGGACGACCTCGCCGAGCGAGCGGGAGCGGACCAGCTGCATGACGATCCAGGGCCGGCCGTCCTCCTCGATGACGTCGTGGACGACGACCACCGACGGATGGTCGAGGCGCCCGGCGGCCCGCGCCTCGCGGATCGTGCGCCGGTTGAAGGCCACGCGGTCTTCCTCGCTGATCGCGTGGTAGAGGACCTCCTTGACCGCGACAGGGCGGTCGAGGAGCTCGTCATGGGCACGCCAGACCACGCCCATGCCGCCACGGCCGATCGCCTCCAGCAGGTGATACCTGCCGGCGACCCGGCGCTGCGTCTCCGCGGTCACGTCGCCCCGCCCCTCCTTCGCCCGTTCCCGCATCGTCCCATAGCCGGGGCTTGCCTGGAGCGTGACCTTTACTTGGCGGGCTTGAAGGTCGCGGCGAGGGTGTCGAAGAGCTTTTTCTTCTTCTTCCAGTCCTCGTCCTGGGTCTTGAAGAGCAGCGCGTAGCCGTTGTTCTTGTCGGTGACGAAGCCGCGGTCGATCACGCGCGACCGGAACCGGCCGTCGCCGAAGGTGAACTCCCAGTCGGCCGCGGTCTTCCAGTAGCCCTTGACCTCTCTGATGGCGACCAGGCTGTAGCCGGGGAAGTTCCGGCTCATGCCCGGCGCGTCGCGCTGCCAGACCTTCAAGGCGTCCGACTCGGGGCTGGAGGTGTGGTGGACCTCCAGGTAGGTGTGCGCGTCCCCGCGGAAGCGCACCTCGCCGTTGCCCCTCCCGTCCACGCTCCATCCCTTCGGCAGCGCGACGGAGAACCCGCTCGAGTGCTTGTATTTGTGCCAGCCATCCGGGACGTCCCCGGGGCCCAGGGCGGTCGGTTCGGGGCTGGACGACGGCTTCGGCGTCTCGGTCGGCGACGAAGAAGGCGAGGACGGCGCTGACGGCGCCGGGGAGGCGCCCGAGGACGGCGCGGCCGAGCCGCCGGTCGCGGGATCGGTCGCCGGCGCCGAGGTGTGCTCGCCGGACGCCGACGTACCGCCGGAGGGCGTGTCGGCATTCCGCGCGCCCAGCCACAGGGCGACGGCCGCCACGACCAGGACCAGGGGAACGGCCACCAGCACGATGCGCGGGATCGGCACCGGGCGCCGCCCGGAGGCGCCGCCCTCGTCGTCGCCGGACGACAGGGGGATCAGCGGCGGCCCGACCGAGGTCGCGGCCGGGCCGACGGAGGTGACCGCCGGCCCCACGGAGGTCGCCGCGGGCGCGGCGGAGGCGTACGCGCCGGGTGCCTCCGACGCGGAGGGCGAGGCGTAGGGCCGCTTGCGCGACTCGGGGCGCGTCTCCGCCTCGCCGTCTCTCGACTGCCTCGGGATCTGCGTCGGCCGGTGCCTCTCGTACTGGTCGGCGGCCGAGACCGGCTCGGCGGCCGGCCGGGCGCGCTCCTCGGCGGGCCTCACCGGTTGCACGGGCGCGGCCTTGGGCCTGACCGGCTGGACGAGGGCAGAGGGCTTGACCGGCGCGGAGGCCGGGGGCTTGACGGGCTGTACCGGGGCGGAAGGCTTGCCCGGCCGCGCCGACGCCGAGGGCTTCTCGGAGGCGGGGGTGCCCGGCACCGGGGACGCGGCCTCCTCGGCCACCTCGTGCGCCGCGGTGTCACCGGCCGCCCGGACCTCCTCGGCTCCGGCCTCCTCGGCCGCGGCGGCCTGGTCCTCGGCTCCGGCGGCCTGGACCTGCGAGGCGGCCTCGGCCTCCTGGACCTCCTCGGCCTGCCCGGCGCCGGTCGCCGGTAGGCCGGGGACCTCCTGCGCGAGGACGGCGTCCTCATCCTGGACGGCGTCCTGCTCGTGGGCCTGCCGCCGCGCGGCCGCCTGGGCCTGTCCGGCGGCGGCGGAATCCTTGGCCGCCGGCCGCTTGGCGGCCTGGGCCCGCTTGAGCGACTGGACCTGTTCCAGCGCCTCGGCCCGCCCGCGTACGTCCGCGGGGGCCGGGGTCGCGCCGCGCGCGTCCGGCGCCCTGGGCGCGGGAACGGCCCCCTCCGCTCCGTCGGCCGCGCCGGGCCGGGGAGTCTCCGGCCGCGGCCGCGCGCCTTCGCGGGGCTGCCTCGGCTCCTTCGGCTGCTTGCGCGGAGGGCTGGTGGCGGGCATGGGCAGCGGGGTCGCGGGAAGCGTGCGCTGGCTCGTCATGGGGGCGGAGGAACGGTCCTCCGCGATGCTGCGCAGCATGCGTTCGGCCTGGTCGGCGGTCAGCCGCTCGGTGGGGTTCTTCTCCAGCAGGCCCGACAGGACGGCGCCGAGACGCCCGGCGCGGAGGGCGGGCTCCGGCTCGTCGTTCAGCACGGCGTGCATCGTGGCCATCGCCATGCCCTTGTCGTGCGGCGGGCGGCCCTCGACGGCGGCGTACAGCGTGGCGCCGAGCGACCACAGGTCGGACTCGCGCTGGGCGGAGTACCCGCGAAGACGCTCGGGGGCGATGAAGGCGGGCGTGCCGACGAGCCCGGTGCGGGTCATCGTCGTGTCGGTCTCCATGCGGGCGATGCCGAAGTCGGTCAGCACCACCCGGCCGTCATCGGTCAGCAGGACGTTCTCGGGCTTGACGTCCCGGTGCAGCACCCCGGCGGCGTGGGCGCTGCGCAGTGCCTCCAGGATCTGGAGCCCGATCTCGGCCGTCATGCGCATCGGCAGCGGCCCGTCGTCGCGCAGCACCTGGCCGAGTGACCGGGAGTCGACGAGCTGCATGACGATCCAGGGGCGGCCGTTCTCCTCGATGACGTCGTGCACCACGACGACGTTCGGGTGCGACAGCCGCCCGGCCGCCCGCGCCTCGCGCAGGGTGCGGCGGTTGAGCTCGGCGACCTCGTCGTCCTCGGGGTCGCCGGGATAACGGACTTCCTTGACGGCCACGGCGCGATCGAGCAGCTCATCGTGGGCGCGCCACACGATGCCCATGCCACCGCGGCCTATCGGCTCCAGTAGCTGGTAGCGGTTGGCCACGCGGCGCCCCTGCCGCCGCTCACCCGGCCGTGCTTCCGACATCACCCGCCGCTACCCCCTTCCAGGCCACTGAATCGTCCCATAGAGGTGCGCAGGTGCAAACGCGGCTCCAGCCATACCGTCCGGTATTTGAGATCGGGTGTCCACCAGGTGGCGCTCGCCTGATAACCTCGGTGCCATGACTTGCTGTTTCATGTTGATCCGGCCGGTTTCTCGGGGGCCGGTCACCTTCACATGATCTAGCCAACCATCCGGAGCCGGCAGAGGGCGGAGACGAGGGCGTCTCTGCCTTTTCGTCGTTCCAGACCCCCGCCGGCTCGCGGCCGTCGCGGCCGGCGCCCAAAGAGGGAGCCGACATGTCATCCACCGGGCAGCCGGGCACGCGCACCGTACGCATCGGGAGCCTCGCCGTGGGAGACGGCCCCGCGGTCGTCGTGGGAGGCGCCGCGGAACCCGCACCGGACGCCGACGCGCTGTGGCTCGGCCTGCGCGCCGACCACGAAGCGGGCCCCCGTGGAGCGGCCGCGATCGCCGGGGCCAGGGCCAGGTGGGACGGTCCCCTCCTGGTGGAGCCCGCCTCGGCCGCGGACCTTTCCGCGATCGCCGCGCACGCCGACGGGGTGGTGGTCGGCGTGGAGCAGGCCGGCGACCTCCCGCTCGTACGGGCGGCGGCGAGGCTCGGCCTCCCGATCGTGCTGCGCCGGGCTCCCGAGACCTCCCTGGACGACTGGCTGGAGCTGGCGGGTCACTGCGCGGCAGAGGGGAGCGGCGACGTCGTCCTGTGCGAGGGCGGCCGTACGCGGGCGGCCGACCTGGCGCTCCTGCGGGCCGCCGGGCAGCGGTCGGGACGCCCCGTGCTCGCGGCGCCGGGGGAGGACGCCGGGCTGGCGGGCGCGGCGGTGGCCGCCGGAGCGGACGGCCTGTGGCTCGCCCCGGAGGCCACCGCGGAGACGGTCGCGGCGGCGCGCGAGGCGGTGACGGTGATCGGCGCGCTCCTGCGCGCGGAGGCCCCCGCGACGCTGGCGGCGGCGCGGGGCGCCATCGACCGCGTCGACGCGGCGCTCGCCGTGCTGCTGGAGCGCAGGGCGGCCCTGGCGGGCACCGTCCAGAGGCTCAAGCCCGTCGGCGGCTTCGCCGGGCGCGACATGGAACGCGAGCGCCGGCTGGTCGCCGCGATGGCACTCAGGGCCCCCGTCCTCGGGGAGGCGCGGCTCGCGCCGATCATGAACGCCGTCATCGAAAGCGGCCTGCACCTCGCCGAAGAGGTAAGACTCGTGCAGCCAGGTACAGGCGTCTGAGTCCTACGGTGAGTCGCCGTACGGTTACCTGATGGCATGTCGCGTAGGGCGCGCGATGGCGCTGCTGCGCCGTGGCGACCTCAGCGTCACCGAGGTCCGCTTCGCGGTCGGCTGCGCGTGGCCGAACAGGTGCCCAGACCGGTCAGGAATCGAGAAGCGCCGCTCACCGGCCCGCACCTAGCCTGACCGCCATGGACACCACCATTCACCAGACCTTCCTCCCGCCCGACTATCCGGACGGATCCCTGGTCTTCTAACGCGGCACCCTCGGCTTCGAGGTCCGCGACGACGTCGGATACGGCGGGATGCGCTGGATCACGGCCGGCCCCGCCGACCGGCCCGGCACGTCGATTTCCGGGCTTCCCGTTCGTCCATAAGCTCGACAAGAGACACCGGGTCGATGTGACCCACGACTTCAGGAGTGACCATGACCGGATCTTCCACCCAGGGAATCAAGACCGTGCTGCATCCCGTGTCCGACCTGGCGGCGGCCAAGGCGGTGTACGCCGCCCTGCTCGGCGTACCGCCGCAGGCCGACGAGTCCTACTACGTCGGCTTCGAGGCCGCGGGCCAGCACATCGGGCTGGTGCCGGGCGGTGGGCCGCAGGGCATGACCTCGCCGGTGGCCTACTGGCACGTGCCGGACATCGAGGCGAAGCTGGCCGAGGTGACCGCCGCGGGTGCCACCGTGAAGGAGCCCGCGCACGACGTCGGTGGCGGCCGCCTGGTGGCCACCGTCACCGATCCCGATGGCAACGTCCTCGGGCTGCTTCAGGACCGATGAGCGCCGGCCCCCGCTTGAACGAGATGCCCGGCCGCGAGCTGATGCGCGACGGCCGCTGGTCGGTCTGACGCCTCGGCCGGGCGCGCCGCGTGGCCGGGGCCCCAGAGGCTCCACGGGCCGAAGCGGCGTGGATGCCTTGGTTCCTGCGCCGAGCGCGACCCGGCCGGCGTCAGCCGGACGGGCATTGCGCCACCCCCGCCGACACCGCCGATCAGGTAGACAGTGATCGTTGCCGCGACCGCGCCGATCAAGGAAAACCGGACATACTGCTCTAATCTGGTCAAATTTAGCCAGGCGACGCCGACGGAGACCGCGAAGGCGGTCCGCCCAACAGATGGAGACACAAGTGAGCATGGCCATGAGGACGGACACGCAGTCGCCTGCGCTTCACATTGCCGACAGCCACGATCTGATCCGCGTGCAGGGCGCGCGCGTGAACAACCTCAAGGACCTCAGCGTCGAGATCCCGAAGCGCCGGCTGACGGTGTTCACCGGCGTCTCCGGCTCGGGCAAGAGCTCGCTGGTGTTCGGCACGATCGCCGCGGAGTCGCAGCGGATGATCAACGAGACCTACAGCGCCTTCGTGCAGGGCTTCATGCCGACGCTGGCGCGGCCCGAGGTCGACGTACTCGACGGGCTGACGACCGCGATCATCGTCGACCAGCAGCGGATGGGTGCCGACCCCCGCTCCACCGTCGGCACCGCCACCGACGCCAACGCGATGCTGCGCATCCTCTTCAGCCGGCTCGGGCAGCCGCACATCGGCTCGCCCCAGGCGTTCTCCTTCAACGTCGCCTCGATCAGTGGATCAGGCGCGGTCGCGCTGGAGCGCGGCGGGAAGACCGTGAAGGAGCAGCGCAGCTTCAGTGTCACCGGCGGCATGTGTCCGCGGTGCGAGGGCCGGGGCTCGGTCAACGACATCGACCTGTCCGCGCTGTACGACGACAGCAAGTCGCTCAAAGAGGGTGCCCTCACGATCCCCGGCTACAGCATGGACGGCTGGTACGGCCGCATCTTCAGCGGCTCCGGCTTCTTCGATCCGGACAAGCCGATCAGCAAGTTCACGAAGAAGGAGCTCCACGACCTGCTCCACAAGGAGCCGACCAAGATCAAGGTCGACGGCATCAACCTGACGTACGAGGGCGTGATCCCGAGGATCCAGAAGTCGATGCTCTCCAAGGACGTCGACGCGATGCAGCCGCACATCCGTGCGTTCGTGGAGCGGGCGGTGACGTTCACCACCTGTCCCGAGTGCGGCGGCACCCGGCTCAGCGGGGCGGCCCGGTCTTCCAAGATCAAGGGGATCAACATCGCCGACGCCTGCGCGATGCAGATCAGCGACCTGGCCGAATGGGTTCACGGCCTCGACGAACCGTCGGTGGCGCCGCTGCTCGCCAAGCTGGCGCACACCCTCGACTCGTTCGTGGAGATCGGGCTGGGCTACCTCTCGCTCGACCGGCCCTCGGGCACGCTGTCGGGCGGCGAGGCGCAGCGCGTCAAGATGATCCGCCACCTCGGCTCCTCGCTGACCGACGTCACCTACGTCTTCGACGAGCCCACCATCGGGCTGCACCCGCACGACATCCAGCGGATGAACGACCTGCTGCTGCGGCTGCGGGACAAGGGCAACACGGTGCTCGTCGTGGAGCACAAGCCGGAGACGATCGTGATCGCCGACCACGTCGTCGACCTCGGCCCTGGTGCCGGTACGGCGGGCGGCACCGTCTGCTTCGAGGGCACCGTCGAGGGGCTGCGGGCCGGCGGCACCCTCACCGGCCGCCATTTCGACGACCGGGCCTCCCTCAAGGAGACGGTGCGGACGCCCACCGGCACGCTGGAGATCCGCGGCGCGACGGCGCACAACCTGCGCGACGTCGACGTCGACTTCCCGCTCGGGGTGCTTGTCGTCGTCACCGGCGTCGCCGGCTCCGGCAAGAGCTCGCTCGTGCACGGGTCGATCCACGCCGGCGCAGGTGTGGTGTCGGTCGACCAGGGCGCGATCCGCGGCTCGCGACGGAGCAATCCGGCGACCTACACCGGACTGCTCGACCCGATCCGCAAGGCGTTCGCGAAGGCCAACGGCGTGAAGCCGGCGCTGTTCAGCGCCAACTCCGAGGGCGCCTGCCCCACCTGCAACGGCGCAGGCGTCATCTACACCGACCTGGCGATGATGGCCGGCGTCGCCACGACCTGCGAGGAGTGCGAGGGGAAGCGGTTCCAGGCATCGGTGCTGGACCACCACCTCGGCGGCCGCGACATCAGCGAGGTGCTCGCGATGTCGGTGACCGAGGCCGTGGAGTTCTTCGGCGCCGGCGAGGCGCGCACGCCGGCCGCGCACGCCATCCTCAACCGGCTCGCCGACGTCGGGCTCGGCTACCTCAGCCTCGGCCAGCCGCTCACCACGCTGTCCGGCGGCGAGCGGCAGCGGCTCAAGCTGGCCACCCACATGGCCGAGAAGGGCGGCGTCTACGTCCTCGACGAGCCGACCACCGGCCTCCACCTCGCCGACGTCGAGCAGCTGCTCGGCCTGCTCGACCGGCTCGTCGACTCCGGCAAGTCGGTCATCGTCATCGAGCACCACCAGGCGGTCATGGCGCACGCCGACTGGATCATCGACCTCGGCCCCGGCGCCGGCCACGACGGCGGCCAGATCGTCTTCGAGGGCACACCCGCCGACCTCGTCGCCGCCCGCTCCACCCTCACCGGCGAGCACCTCGCGGCCTACGTCGCCACCTGACCGAGGCCCTCGCGAGGTCAAGCCTCTCCGGGCGCCGGCTCACCAGCCGTCGCGGTGGCGGTCGCGACGGTGGGTGGCCGAGCGGTCCCAGGGGTCTGTGGCGTCGTCGTCCAGGTAGTCGAGGTACCACGGGCGGCGGTGGCTTTCGCGGCCGTAGTACGGGTCCGAGCGGGCGCCGGGCGCGCGTCGCCAGCGGGGGCGGGGGCCGTGCTCTCGTCTGCCCTCGTCCCGCTCGTCTTCGGGGTACTCGCCGCGTCCCTCCTCCCCTCGGCGGGCGCGGGGGTCGGCACCGGCCATGTCCTCGGGTCTCAGGCCCGGAGTGGACCCGCCGCCGAACCGTCCCATGTCGGGCGGCGTGAACGAGGTCGGCGGGGTGTAGCGCAGCGCCGCCTCCATGGACTGCACCCAGATCGGCCCCGGCAGGGACGCCCCCTGGACGCCGCCGTAGGACTGGCCGCCGATCTCCACGTTGGTCAGCGGGTACTTGTAGGCGCCCCTGATGTCGCCGACGCTGACGGCCGCCGCCAGGTCGGGGGTGTACCCGGCGAACCAGGCCGAGGTGTAGCCGTTGTTGGTGCCCGTCTTGCCCGCGGCGGGCCTGCCGAGGCTCTGCCCCTTCATCGTGCCCCTGGTGAAGACCCCGGACAGGATGTGGCTGACCGCGTCGGCGACGTCCTGCTCGATGGCGTTTGTGCAGCTCGGCGAGATGGCCGTGCGCCTGCCGCGCCGCTCGGAGATCTCCAGGATCGCCATCGGGCGGCAGTAGCGGCCACGGGCCCCGAACGCCGCGAACGCGCTCGCCACCGTCACCGGGTCCATCTCGTTCACCCCGAGGGTGAAGGTCGGCACCTCCTTGAGCGGCTCCCCGTCCGCCCTGACGATGCCCAGCGACTTGGCCGTGCGCACCACGTCGCACAGCCCGACGTCGCGCTCCAGCATCATGTAGAAGATGTTCACCGACTGCCACGTGCCGGTGGACAGGCTGTGCGGGCCGCCCCTGCCCTCCCCGCCGGCGTTGTGGACCACCGCGTCGGGGTCGTTGACCTTCTTCCCCGCGCAGTTCCTGTACCCCGACGAGGGGGCGAAGCTGCCGGGCGTGTCGAAGCCCTGGTCGAACCGCCAGCCCTTCGCGAGGGCCGTGGCGAGCGTGAACGCCTTGAACGTCGACCCCGCCTGGAACCCCTGCCCGCCGCCGTGCGCGGTGTCGGCCGGCAGGTTGTAGGTCGTCTTGGGCCCGTCGTTCCGGTCACCGGGGTTGATCCCGTACTCCTTGCTCGCCGCCAGGGCGCGGATGCGCCCCGTGCCCGGCTCCACCATCGCCTCGGCCGCCACGTCGTTGTCCTTGGCGTGGACGTGCGCGGCGATGGCCTTCTCGGCGGCGCGCTGCGCGGTGCGGTCCAGGGTGGTCCTGATCACCAGGCCGTCGCGGTACAGGCGGCGCTCGCGCTCGGCGCGGGTCTGCCCGAAGGCGCGGTTGGTCGCGATCTCCTTCTGCACGTACAGGCAGAAGAACGGGAACTCGCTCTCCGAGCACCCGCCCGGCTCGGGCCGCAGGCTCAGGGCCAGCGGCGTCGCCTTGGCGGCGTCGGCCCTCACCTGCGGGATCATCTTGAGCTGCGCCATGCGGTCGAGCACCAGGTCGCGGCGTTCGAGCAGCCGCCTCTGGTGCACCTCGCCGAGGGTGGGGTCGGTGAAGTACGGCGTGCGCACGGCCCCCGCCAGGGTGGCGGCCTGGGCCGGGGTGAGCGCGGCGGCGGAGGTGCCGAAGAACCGCTGCGCCGCGGCCTGCACGCCGAACGCGCCCCCGCCGAAGTAGGCGATGTTGAGGTAGCGCACCAGGATCTGGTCCTTGGTGTACTTCCGCTCAAGCCCCATGGCGTACCGCAGCTCCTGGAGCTTCCTGCGGATGCTCGGCGCGCGGGCCATGTCGCGCTCGGCCTCGGAGTGGGCGTTCTGCAGCAGGATGTTCTTCACGAGCTGCTGGGTCAGCGAGGATCCGCCCTGCCGGATGCTGCCCGCCTTGGTGTTGGCGATGATCGCCCGCAGGGTGCCCTTGAGGTCGAGCCCCGCGTGCTCGTAGAACCGCGAGTCCTCGATGGCGACCATCGCCTTGAGCATGACGGGCGCGATCTTGCTGATGTCGACCGACTGCCGGTTCTGGACGTAGAACTGGGCGAACTGCTTGCCGTCCTTGTCGAGCAGCCGGGTGCGCTCGGGCAGCGGGGCCTCCCGCAGCATGGTCGGCACCTCGAAGAAGTCGTGCGCGGCGCTCCGCGTCAGGATGCCCGCGCCGCCCACCGCCGGGAGCGCGACGGCCGCGGCCAGCAGCCCGCCGACCACGCCCGCGACGCCGAGCGCCGCGATGCTCACCGCCACCGGACGCTCCCGGGGGCGGCGCCGCGTTGACTCGCCGCCGGGTGTTCGGCGGCCGTCGGATCCCGAGGTCACGGGGATAGAAGTGCGACCCAGGGAACGCTGGCAAACGCCCTACCGAGGAATCTTTACGCTTCCCGGTTGATCTTCAACCCAAGTGAGGTGAACTGGTCGAAAACGCGGTGGTAACCACGCTCGATGTGGTGGACGCCCCGCAGCGTCGAGGTGCCCTCGGCGACGGCCGCGGCCAGCACCCCGGAGAACCCGGCGCGGATGTCGGGCAGGGTGACGTCGGCGCCCCGGAGCTTGGAGACGCCCCTGACGACCGCGGAGTGCCGGGCGTTGGTGTCGTGGTAGCGGCACGCGGGCCCGCCGAGGCACACGTCGAAGATCTCGATCTCGCAGCCCATCTTCTGCAGGGCCGGCACGTAGACCAGGCGGTTCTCGAAGACGGTCTCGTGCAGCACCGACATGCCCTCGGCCTGCGTGAACAGGACCATCAGCGGAGTCTGCCAGTCGGTCATGAAGCCGGGGTGGGTGTCGGTCTGCACAGCGGCGGCCCGCAGGCCGTCCGGCGCGGAGGCGGTCAGCCAGTCGTCGGTGATGTCGAACGTCGCACCCATGCGGGCGAGGGTGGTGATGGCGGTGACCAGCCGGTCCTGCGGGCAGCCGTGCACCCGGACCTCGCCGCCGGTGATGAGCCCGGCCACCAGGTAGGAGAAGGCCTCGATGCGGTCGCCCGCGAGCCAGGTGGAGGCGCCGCGCAGGCGCTCGACGCCCTCGATGACGATGCGGCGGTCGGGGCTGAGCTCGATGCGCGCGCCCATGCGCTGCAGGAACAGTGCGAGCTCGACCACCTCGGGCTCGGTGGCCGCGCCCTTGATGACGGTCTTGCCCTCGGCGAGCACGGCGGACAGAAGGATGGTCTCGGTGGCGCCGACGCTGGGGTAGGGCAGCTCGATGCGGGTGCCGCGCAGCCGGGTGGCCTTGGCGAAGATGCCGGTGTCGCGCACCTCGACCTCGGCGCCCATCGCGCGGAGCGCCTCGACGTGGAAGTTGACCGGCCGCCGCCCGATGGGGTCGCCGCCGACGAGCGGGACGTACGCCTCACCGGCCAGGTGCAGCAGCGGGCCGAGCATCAGGATCGGGATGCGGTTGAGCCCGGTGAAGGCCTCCGGCACCCGGGGCCTGATCTCGGGGCCGCGCTCCAGGGTGATCTCGCCGCCGCTGATGTCGACCTCGATGCCGAGCGCCTCCAGCATCGCGGCGGTGATGCCGACCTCGCCCACCTCTGGAGCGTTGTGCAGCGTGCTCGGGCCGATGCCGAGCATCGCGGCGACCATGTGCTTGGACACCGCGTTCTTGGAACCGCGTACTTCGACGTCCCCCCGCAGAGGTCCGGACGACTCGATCAGCCATACCTCTTCGCTCACGGGGGACAGCCTAACGGGGGGACGGGCGTGCCAGGAGGCGCGGTGGCGGGGCTCACATCGGTACCATGTGCGGATCCGTACGCTGGGGCGGGGACGCGTGACAGGCGAGGTGATCGGGTGCGGCATCTGCGGGACTTCGGACTGACGATCTTCGTGCTCGCCCTCATGGGCGTGGCGGCGGGATTCCTGTGGTCGGCGCTCGCCCCCCGCACGCCGTACATCATCACCAAGGGCGGCCCTGAGCTGACCGACCCGACCACCCAGTCACTGATCGGGGCCGACGGCTGGTTCGCCGTGGTGACCGGTGTGGCGGGGCTGGCCTGCGGTGTCGTCGCGTACCTGATCGCGCGCAAGGGGGGGCGCCCGATCGCCCTGCTCGCCGGGCTCGCGGTCGGCGGCCTGCTCGCCGGCTTCCTCGCGCTCAGCGTCGGCACGTCGCTGGGCGGCTCGATGGTGCAGGCGGCGGCGCCGCGCTCGTCCGGCATCGGGTCCACGGTCGACGTGCTCGGCGTCACCGCGCGCGGCGTGCTGCTGAGCTGGGCGCTGGTCGCGGTCGCGATCTTCGGCATCCTGGAGGCCGTCGACGGCCGCGACACGCCGGAACCCGCGCCCGCGGCGGGCACCGGCACCGGCGAGGAGCCGGGCCAGAGCCCCTGACGGGTGCGGCGGCTAGCGGCCGAGCGCGGGGTGCCTGGCCCCGTGGCCGGTCGCCCGCTCGAAGGCGTGCGCGACCCTGAGCACCGTGAGGTCCTCCCACGGCCGCCCGACGATCTGCACCCCGACGGGCAGGCCGCCCGGGGTGAACCCGCACGGCACCGAGGCCGCCGGGGCGTGCAGTACCGAGATCCAGTACGCCGAGCGCATCCACGCCAGGTAGTCGGGCATCGGCGTGCCCGCCACCTCGGTGACGTACGGCTGGTCGACCGGGAACGGCGGCACCTGGCTGACCGGGGCGATCAGGACGTCGTGGTCGTCGAAGAAGGCGTTCATGCGCTGGAACAGGCGGCTGCGCAGGCGCTCGGCGCGCGCCAGGCCGGCGCCGGTGACCTCGCGCCCCCGCTCGACGTTCCAGGCGACGTTGGGGCCGACCTGGCCGGCGGGCAGGTCGCCGAAGGCGCTCGCGTAGTACCAGGCGCGGTAGGTGCGGAAGGCGTCCTCGGCGTCGGACAGGTCGAGCTCGACCTGCTCCACCTTGGCGCCGAGCCCGGCCAGCACGCCCGGCGCCCGCGCCGTCACGGCGGCCGTCTCGGGGTCCACGGGCAGCCCGCCGAGGTCGGGGCTCCAGGCCACCCGCAGGCCCGCCATGTCGCACTCCAGGGACCCGGCGAAGGCGGAGCCGTCCTCCCGGACGGCGAACGGCGAGGTGGGGGCGAAGCCGGAGATGACGCTCATCAGCAGCGCGGCGTCGCCGACGGTCCTCGCCAGGGGGCCCGCCACGCCGAGGGTGAACCAGGCCGAGGTGGCCGAGGCGTCCGGCACCCGCCCGGGGGTCGGGCGCAGCCCCACCACGTTGCAGAACGACGCGGGGTTGCGCAGGGACCCGCCCATGTCGGAGCCGTCGGCCAGCGGCACCATGCCGGAGGCCAGCGCGGCGGCGGCCCCTCCGCTGCTGCCGCCCGCGCTCCGGGTGAGGTCGTAGGGGTTGCGGGTGGGGCCGAACACCTCGTTGACGGTGTGCGAGCCGGTGCCGAACTCCGGCGTGTTGGTCTTGCCGACCGTGATCGCCCCGGCCGCCCTGGCGCGCCGGACCACGAGCGCGTCGGCGTCGGGCACGTGGTCGGCGAAGAGCGTCGAGCCGTACGTCGTGCGGATGCCGGCCGTGTCCGTCAGGTCCTTGTAGGCGATGGGCAGGCCGTGCAGCGGGCCACGCGGGCGGCCATGCGCGAAGTCGTCGTCGAGCCGCCTCGCCTCGGCGAGCGCCTGGTCGGCGACCAGCGTGACGACCGCGTTGACCTCGCCGTTGACCTCGTCGATGCGCCGCAGATGGGCCTCGGTCAGCTCGACCGCGCTGATCTGCCCGTCACGCAGGAGGCCCAGCATCTCGGTGGCGGACAGGTAGAACAACTCGGTCACTCTCGCTCCTTCGGGCACCCGGGGCACTTGCCTGGTCCTATGGCAGTTGACGCCAGTCTGGCGAGCCGAATCGCCGGAAGGCGATGGCAAGGGTTGCCAAGCGTGGTCAGGGGGCCTTGCCGATGGGAGCGGTGATCGCCCGGGTGAGGCGCACCAGCTCGGCGGGAGCCGTCTCGATCTGCAGCCCGCGCCGCCCCGCCGAGAAGTAGATCGTCTCGAACTCCAGCGCCGAGGAGTCGATCACGGTGGGCAGGGCCCTGCGCTGCCCCAGCGGGCTGATGCCGCCGACGACGTAGCCGGTGACCCGCTCGACCTTGGCCGCGTCGGCCATGGCCGCGCGCTTGCCGCCGAGGGCGGCGGCGAAGGCCTTCAGGTCGAGCTTGCCGGAGACGGGCACGACCGCGACCGCGAGGCCGGTCTCGACCTCGGCCACCAGGGTCTTGAAGATCCGCTCGTACGGCAGCCCGAGCGCGTCGGCGGCCTCCTCGCCGTAGGCCTGGGCGTTCGGATCGTGATCATACGGATGGAGGGTGAAACCGACCTCTGCCCTGGCCAGCGCCACGGTGGCGGGAGTGCCCTGGCCTCCCTTGTTCTTCGTCTTGCTCACGGCCCCCAGCTTAACGGCAAGTTAAAATCTACAATGTAAAGCCGCCGTCCGAATGGCGGACCGCAACCGGATCGGGGTGCCACCCTCCGTAGACTGGACCGGTGATATCCCGTATCGACCTGCGCGGGTCCCTGCCGGACGACCTGCGCGACGTGCTGCCCCGCGCCGAGCTTGACGTCGAGGCCGCCCTTTCCAAGGTGCGGCCCATCTGCGACGACGTGCGCCATAGGGGAGTGGCGGCCGTGCGGGAGCTGACCGCCCGGTTCGACGGTGTGGAGCTCGGCTCCACCCGCGTGCCCGCCGAGGCCCTCACCGGCGCCCTCGCCGGGCTCGACCCCGCCGTGCGCGCCGCGCTGGAGGAGTCCATCCGCAGGGCGCGCCTGGTCCACCGCGACCAGCGCAGGACCGACACCACCACCAAGGTCGTCCCCGGCGGCACGGTCACCGAGCGCTGGGTGCCCGTCGACCGGGTCGGCCTCTACGTCCCCGGCGGGCGCGCGGTCTACCCGTCGAGCGTCGTGATGAACGTCGTGCCCGCCCAGGAGGCGGGGGTGGCCTCCCTGGCGGTCACCTCCCCGCCGCAGGCCGACTTCGGAGGGCTGCCCCACCCGACCATCCTGGCGGCCTGCGCGCTGCTCGGCGTCGACGAGGTGTACGCCGTGGGCGGCGCCCAGGCGGTGGCGATGTTCGCCTACGGCACCGAGGAGTGCCCTCCGGTCCGCATGGTCACCGGTCCCGGCAACATCTGGGTCGCCGCCGCCAAGCGCCTGCTCAAGGGGCGTATCGGCATCGACTCCGAGGCGGGCCCGACCGAGATCGCCGTGCTCGCCGACGACACCGCCGACCCCGTCCACGTCGCCGCCGACCTGATCAGCCAGGCCGAGCACGACGTGATCGCCGCCGCCGTGCTGGTCACCACCAGCGAGACGCTCGCCGAGGCCGTCGAGAAGGAGCTTCCCGGCCAGGTCGCCGCCACGCGGCATTCCGAGCGCATCGCCGAGGCGCTCGCCGGTCCGCAGTCGGGCATCGTGCTGGTGTCCGGCCTCGACGACGGGCTCCGGGTCGTCGACGCCTACGCCGCCGAGCACCTGGAGATCCAGACGGCCGACCCCCACGCGGTCGCCGCCCGGGTCCGCAACGCCGGGGCGGTCTTCATCGGCCCGTACGCCCCGGTCTCCCTCGGCGACTACCTCGCGGGCTCCAACCACGTGCTCCCGACCGGCGGGTGCGCCTGCCACTCCTCGGGGCTCTCCGTGCAGACCTTCCTGCGCGGCATCCACGTGGTCGACTACACCCGCGAGGCCCTCGAGGAGGCCGCGCCGCACGTCTACGCGCTGTCGGAGGCCGAGGACCTCCCCGCGCACGGCGCCGCCGTCCGCGCGAGGTTCGGCGGGGGGTCCCGATGACCTCCCTGAGCTCGGGCCGGGCCGTGCGCCTCGGCGACCTGCCGATCCGCGACGACCTGCGCGGGCGCTCGCCGTACGGGGCGCCCCAGATCGACGTGCCGGTCCGGCTGAACACCAACGAGAACCCCTACCCGCCCTCGCCCGGCCTGGTCGACGATCTGGCCGAGGCCGTGCGGCGCGACGCCTCGGAGCTGAACCGCTATCCCGACAGGGACGCCGTGGCCCTGCGCGAGGATCTCGCGGCCTACCTCGGTCACGGCCTCGACGCCGGCCAGGTGTGGGCCGCCAACGGCTCCAACGAGGTGCTCCAGCAGATCCTCCAGGCGTTCGGGGGGCCGGGGAGGTCCGCGCTCGGCTTCGAGCCGTCGTACTCCATGCATCCGATCATCACGACCGGCGCCGCCACGCGGTGGATCTCCGGCGCCCGTGAGGACGACTTCGGCGTCGACCCGGGCAAGGCCGTCGCCGCGATCGAGGAGCACCGCCCCGACATCGTGTTCCTGACCAGCCCCAACAACCCGACGGGCACGGCACTGCCGCTTTCGGTCATCGAGCGGGTGGCCGAGGCCGCGCCGGGCATGGTCGTGGTCGACGAGGCGTACTTCGAGTTCGCGCGCACCGGCACACCGAGCGCGCTGAGCCTGCTGCCGGGCAACCCCCGGCTGATCGTCACCCGCACCATGTCGAAGGCGTTCGCCATGGCCGGCACCCGCCTCGGCTACCTGGCGGCCGACCCCGCCGTGATCGAGGCGCTGCTCCTGGTGCGCCTGCCGTACCATCTGTCGACGCTCACCCAGGCCGCCGCGCGGGTGGCCGTCGCGCACCGTGACGAGCTGCTCGGCACCGTCGAGGTGCTGCGCGCCGAGCGCGACGCCTGCGTGGCCTGGCTGAGGGAGCGTGGCCTGTCCGTGGCCGACTCCGACGCCAACTTCGTGCTGTTCGGCCGGTTCCCCGACCGCCACGCGGTGTGGGAGGCCCTGCTGGAGCGCGGCGTGCTGATCCGCGAGGTCGGCCCGCCCGAGTGGCTGCGCGTCTCCATCGGCACGGCCGGCGAGATGGCGGCCTTCCGCGAGGCCATGTCCGGCGCCCTTGCCGAGACCCGAGTAACTCCCGCGCCCGGCAGGCCCGCGCGCGACGACCTGGAGGAAATCCTGTGACCAGTCCCGCCGTGGGCGAGCCGAGGCCGAGGACCGGCCGCGTCGAGCGTACGACCAAGGAGACCTCGGTGCTGGTGGAGGTCGACCTGGACGGCACCGGCAGGGTCGAGGTGTCCACCGGTGTCGGGTTCTTCGACCACATGCTGGCCCAGCTCGGCAAGCACGGCCTGTTCGACCTGACCGTGAAGACCAACGGCGACCTGCACATCGACTCGCACCACACGATCGAGGACACCGCGCTCGCGCTGGGGGCCGCCTTCCGCGAGGCTCTGGGCGACAAGTCGGGCATCCGGAGGTTCGGGAACGCCGCCTGCCCGCTGGACGAGGCGCTGGCCGAGGTGACGGTCGATCTGTCGGGCCGCCCCTACCTGGTGCACTCCGAGCCCGAGGGCATGGCCCCGATGATCGGCCCGGAGTACGACACCACCCTCACCCGGCACATCCTGGAGTCCTTCGTCGCCCAGGCCGCCATCTGCCTGCACGTGCGCGTGCCGTACGGGCGCAACGCCCATCACATCGTCGAGGCGCAGTTCAAGGCCCTGGCCCGCGCGCTGCGCGAGGCCACAGAGCGCGACCCGCGCGCCACGGGCGTGCCCAGCACCAAGGGTGTCCTGTGAGCTCGAACTGGACCGCGGTCGCGATGGTCTTCATCGGCCTGTTCATGGCCGGCGGCATCTACTCGTTCCTCAAGCAGGGGCTGAAGCTCGGCGCCGTCGTCCTTGGGATCGGCGCCGTGCTCGCGATCACCGCGGGGGTGCTGTGGTGGTGAGCGCCGCCGTCCTCCACTCCGGTTCCCGCACCCTGGGGGTGATGTCATGACCAAGGTCGTCGTCCTCGACTACGGCTCGGGCAACCTGCGGTCGGCCGAGCGGGCGCTCGCCCGCGTCGGCGCCGACGTCACGGTGACCGCCGACTTCGACGCCGCGCTGGAGGCCGACGGGCTCGTCGTGCCCGGGGTCGGCGCCTTCGCCGCCTGCATGGCCGGGCTGAAGGCCGTGCGCGGGGAGCAGATCATCGGCCGCCGCCTGGCCGGCGGGCGTCCCGTGCTCGGCATCTGCGTCGGCATGCAGATCCTGTTCGCCGAAGGCGCCGAGCACACCGAGGAGGGCCTCGGCCGCGACCAGGGTTGCGGCGAGTGGCCCGGCGTCGTCGAGCGGCTCGACGCGCCCGTACTGCCGCACATGGGGTGGAACACCGTCCAGGCGCCCGAGGGGTCGGTGCTGTTCGCCGGGCTCGACGACACCACGCGGTTCTACTTCGTCCACTCCTACGGCGTGCGCAAGTTCGAGCTCGAGGCCGGTCCCGGCTTCACCCAGCCGCTCGTCACGTGGGCCGAGCACGGCGTGCCGTTCGTCGCGGCGGTGGAGAACGGCCCGCTCAAGGCGACGCAGTTCCACCCCGAGAAGTCCGGCGACGCGGGCGCGGTGCTGCTGAAGAACTGGCTGGGCACGCTGTGAGCTCCCGCGAACGCGTGGCCTTATCCTGGCGGGTGCGGAGCGCCGTGGCGTCCCACGGGCCGGCCCGGCACGCCGCTACCCGTCTTCCCGGCTAGCGGGGGCCCGAGTGAGCAAGGAGCGCGCACGCCGCCGCGCCGAGCGTGAGGCCGAGCAGGCGCGGCAGGCCGCCGCGCGCGCCAGGCGTGACGAGCGCAGGGCCAGGTGGCGAGGGCTGCGCGGCCGGCTGGTCGCGGTGGTGCCCAAACCGATCAGGGTGGCACGCCAGGGCGGCCTGATCGCCAGGCGGCGGCGGGCGCAGAACTCCGTCGTCGCCGTGCTGTTCGTGCTCGTGCAGGCGGCCTCCTGGCTGCTGCTCAGCGGGTGGGCCGCCCGGGTGGGCGTCCTGGTGTTGTCCCTTCTGCTCTTCCCGGTGCTGGTCACCGTCGTATTCGACCGGAGGTCGTAGATATGTCGCTGGTGCTGTTGCCCGCAGTGGACGTCGCGGACGGCCAGGCCGTGCGCCTCGTGCAGGGTGAGGCGGGTACGGAGACCTCGTACGGCGACCCGCTCGCCGCCGCTCTCGCGTGGCAGCAGGCGGGCGCCGAGTGGATCCATCTGGTCGACCTCGACGCCGCCTTCGGCAGGGGGTCCAATCGCGAGCTGCTGGCCTCCGTGGTGGGCGCGCTGGACGTCCAGGTCGAGCTGTCCGGCGGCATCCGCGACGACGCGTCGCTGGAGGCGGCCCTCGCCACCGGGTGCAGGCGGGTCAACATCGGCACCGCCGCCCTGGAGGACCCCGCCTGGTGCTCGAAGATCATCGCCGAGTACGGCGACCGCATCGCGGTCGGCCTCGACGTGCGGGGCACCACGCTGGCCGCCCGGGGCTGGACCAAGGAGGGCGGCGACCTGTGGGAGGTGCTCGACCGGCTGGAGTCGGACGGCTGCCCCCGCTACGTCCTCACCGACGTCACCAAGGACGGCACCCTGCGCGGGCCGAACCTCGACCTGCTCCGCCAGGTGTGCGCCCGCACCGACCGGCCCGTGATCGCCAGCGGGGGCGTCTCCTCGCTCGACGACCTGCGCGCGCTGTCCACGCTGGTGCCGGACGGGGTCGAGGGCGCCATTGTCGGCAAGGCGCTCTACGCCCAGGCGTTCACGCTGGAGGAGGCACTCGCGGCGGTGAGGGCATGACCGTCGCGGTACGCGTGATCCCCTGCCTGGACGTCGACGCCGGGCGGGTGGTCAAGGGCGTCAACTTCGAGAACCTCAGGGATGCCGGAGACCCCGTCGAGCTGGCCAGGCGCTACGACGCCGAGGGCGCCGACGAGCTGACCTTCCTCGACATCACCGCCTCCTCCGGCGACCGGGAGACCATGTTCGACGTGGTCCGCCGCACGGCCGAGCAGGTGTTCATCCCGCTGACCGTCGGCGGGGGAGTGCGGTCGGTCGACGACGTCAACCGGCTGCTCCGCGCCGGCGCGGACAAGGTCTCCCTGAACACCGCCGCCATCACGCGTCCTGAGCTGCTGACCGAGGCGTCCCGCAGGTTCGGGGCCCAGTGCGTCGTGCTGTCGGTCGACGCGCGGCGCGTGGTGGACGGCCCGCCCACCCCCTCGGGCTTCGAGGTGACGACGCACGGCGGCCGCCGGGGCACGGGCATCGACGCCGTCGAGTGGGCGCGGCGCGGCCAGGAGCTCGGCGTGGGCGAGATCCTGCTGAACTCCATGGACGGCGACGGCACGAAGGGCGGGTACGACCTTCCGATGATCCGGGCCGTGCGCGAGGCCGTGACCGTGCCGGTCATCGCGAGCGGCGGGGCGGGTGCGCTCGACGACTTCCCGCCGGCCGTGGACGCGGGGGCCGACGCGGTGCTCGCCGCGAGCGTCTTCCACTTCGGCCAGCTCAAGATCTCCGACGTCAAGGAGACCCTGCGCGCGGCCGGCCACCCCGTGCGGTAGACCGTCGGCGGGTGATCGTCTTTACCCGAAGTGGGACCGGTCCAAACCCGCTCGAATGGTGGAATGTCTTCGCAAGCCGGGTCATGATCCGCTACGGTCATGCGGGTTCTTTTACGGTGCCGCTGAACTCAAGGAATCATCCGTGACGACTCCACCCTCCCCCCAGCAGCCGGGCTCGCCCTACCAGCCTCCTCAGGGCTATCCGAACCACACCTTCCCGCCCAGCCAGGGTCAGGGGCAGTACGGCCAGGACGGGTCCCGGCAGCAGGACGACCAGTACCCGCGGCAGCCGTACGCACCGCAGGACGCCGCGCCGTACGGCGGCCCGCCGCAGGAGCCCTACCTGCGGCAGGCCCCCTATCCGGGCCAGGGGAGCGGCGGGTCCGGCTATCCGGGCCAGGCAGGCGGCGCCTCGGGCTACCCGGGGCAGGCGAGCGGCGGTTCCGGCTACCCGGGCGGTGGCTCCGGTTACCCGGGTCAGGGGAGCGGTGGGTCCGGTTACCCGGGTCAGGGGAGCGGCGGGTCCGGCTACCCGGGTCAGGGGAGCGGCCAGGGCCATGCCGGTCAGGGGTATGCGGGCCAGGGGTATGCGGGACAGCCCCAGGACCAGCAGCAGGCTCCGTACGCGGGCCCGCCCCAGGATCCGTACGGCCGGCCCTCCAACGCCGGGCAGCAGCCCGCCTACGCCGGCCAGGCGCAGGCACAGCAGGGTGGCTACGGGCAGCAGCAGGCACCGGGTGCGTACGGTCAGCAGCCGCCTCCCCAGCAGGGGCAGGCCTGGCAGGACCCGTACCAGCAGCAGCCCGGCTCCAACGCGGGCAAGGACCCCTTCGCCCAGCAGCCCGGCGGAGCCCAGTGGCAGCCCGGCCGGCCGCCCGCCGCCAAGAAGAAGCGGGGCGGCAAGATCGCGGGTGCGCTCGGCGCGGTAGGCATCTTCGTGGTCATCGCCGTCATCAAGATCGGTGGGGTCTTCGCGGTCCGGGAGGGTGTGGGCGCGGTCGGCGACCAGGTCACCGGCGCTCCGCGCATCGCCCACGTGGGCGACTGCATGGCCGGGCAGGACAAGGACAGCCTGAAGGTCGTCGACTGCAAGGACGCCACGGTCGAGTGGAAGGTCGCCAGGAAGGTCAACGGCAAGACCGAGGCGCAGTTCAACGCCGACACGAGCCTCAGCATGTGCCACGACAAGGACGTCACCACGGCGTACTGGGAAGGTCCCAAGTCGGGCGCCATGGGCTACGTGCTGTGCCTGGTACCGCTGAAGAAGAAGGACGCCTGACCGGGATCTGGACCGGCGCCGCCCCGGGCCGGCTCAGGGGAGTGCCGCCCACGCCGCCGACGCCTCAGGTTCTCGGCCGAACGACGGGGAGAGGGCCGCTCAGGTCCTCAGTTGAACAGCTTGGAGAAGAACATCGCCAGCTGTCCCGCGCCCGAGCTGATCCCGTTGAACATGCCCTTGACCGCGGTCGCCGCCTCGGCGGGCCGGGAGTACATGTAGAAGACCGCGAAGGCGATGACGAGGTACAGCAGTACCTTCTTGGTCTTCATCGGATTGCCTCCCATGGTTCCAGTGACGTGGTCCTACCCGAGGCGCGGAGTGGCCGATCTCCGGAATCGGTCACGTGGTGGCTCAGGGATGATCATAGCCAGGACATGACCGTCCCATCCGGTATGAAACGGATGCCCGTAATACACGCGACAACGGACGCGGAACCCCGGGGGTTCCGCGCGGTCCGGCGGCTCGGCGGGAGGCCCCGCGCCGCTTTCCGTGGGGGAGCCGGTGTCAGAGGCCGAGTTCGGCGCCGCGCAGCCGATCGATCGAGGCCTCGTCGCCCTCGAAGGTCACCCGGGCGTGCTCCTGGCGGCCGAAGGCGAACAGCAGGAGCTCGGCCGGCTCGCCGGTCACGATGACGTGCGGCTCGGCCATCTTGCCCCCGGCCTTCCTGCCGTCGGTACGGCGGAGCACCACGCCGACGGGCGACTTGCGGAGCATCAGCCGCGCGCCTCCCGAGACCCGCTTCCAGATCATCTCCACCAGGTCGGCGGGCAGTTCGCGGGGCTCCCAGCCGGGCTGCGCCCGCCGGACGTCCTCGTGGTGGACGAAGAACTCCAGGGTGTTGACCACCGCGTCCAGGCCCGGGATCAGGCCGTAGGGCGACCACCGCGGCGGGCCCTGGCGCACGTCGTCGACGAGCTCGCGGTAGGCCTTGCCGTTCTTGACCTTGTTCTGCACGGACTCGGTGTAGCCCGCTAGGGGCTTGATCGCGATGCCCCCCGCGGCGTCGAGCCGGCGCTCGCGGACGACGAGGTGGGCGGCGAGGTCGGCGGTCGTCCACCCCTCGCACAGCGTCGGGGCCCCGGGGCCCAGACGGTCGAGAAGATCACTGAGTGCTTCGCGCTCGGCGCGTGCGTGCGTCACCCTGATCACCTTACAAGGGGGCGTTCGGGGCTGATCGGCCACCATAGGGGTGGGAATAAACCGGTTGCGGCGGATGATAGGGATTGAGGCGGACGTTCCCCGCGTCCCGCGATCAGACAGGCCCTCACCAGGCATAGTCCCCGTCGAGAGGATCCCCCGCGTGCCGAGCGAGCGCCAGCACAGTCCGACCGTCATGCGCCAGGGACTGCGTGTCGTCGGGCACGCCATCCGTACCGAGCCCCGAATCTTCACCGGCGCGGTCCTGGCGAGCTCCGTCTACGGGGTCATGACCGTCGGCTCCTCGTGGGCGCTGGGCTGGGCCACGGAGAACGCCGTCCTGCCCGCCTTCCGCGACGGGCGCACCACCACGGGCACGCTCGTCACCGCGGCGCTGCTGATCGTGGGCGTCGCGGTGCTGAAGGCGGCGGGTGTGATCGGCCGCAGGGTGCTCGCCGGCATCATGCAGTACCGCATGCAGGCCCGGTCACGCCGCGAGGTCACCCGGCAGTACCTGCGGCTGCCGCTCGCCTGGCACCATCGCCACCCGACCGGCCAGTTGCTGTCCAACGCCAGTTCCGACGCCGAGGCGGCCTGGGCTCCGCTGGCCCCGCTGCCCATGGCCGTCGGCGTGGTGGTCATGCTGGTCACCGCCGCCGTCGCCATCCTGCTCGTGGACCCGATGCTCGCCCTCGTCGGTTTCCTGATATTTCCGGCTATCGCGGTGCTGAACCTCGTCTACCAGCGCCGGCTATCGCCCCTCGCGATGCGCGCGCAGCAGCTCCGCGCCGAGGTCAGCGAGATCGCGCACGAGAGCTTCGACGGGGCGCTGGTCGTCAAGACCCTCGGCAGGGAGGACGCCGAGGCCGTCCGCTTCCAGGCCAAGGCGGACGAGCTTCGCGACGCCAACATCGCCGTGGGCCGCATCCGCGGGCTCTTCGACCCGTTGCTGGAGGCGCTGCCGACGCTGGGCGTGCTCGCGGTGCTGCTGTTCGGCTCGATCCGGCTCGCAGCCGGGGACGTCTCCTCGGGCGATCTGATCCAGGTGTCCTACCTGTTCACGCTGCTGGCGTTCCCGATCCGCGCGCTCGGCTGGGTGCTCGCCGAGATGCCGCGCAGCGTCGTCGGCTGGACTCGGGTGCAGGACGTGCTGAAGGCGTCCGGCTCGATGGAGTACGGCGCCGCCCGCCTGGCCGCGGAGGGCCCCGCCCGGCTGGAGGTGCGCGGCCTGACCTACGGCTACTCCGCGGACGCGCCCGTGCTGTCGGGGGTCGACTTCCAGGTCAGGCCGGGCCGCACCGTCGCGATCGTCGGCCCGACCGGCTCGGGCAAGTCCACGCTGACCCAGCTCCTCGTCCGGCTGATCGACCCCGACCATGGTCAGGTGCTTCTCGACGGCACCGACCTGCGCGAGGTCGCGAAGGGCGAGGTGAGCACGGCCGCGTCCCTGGTCCCGCAGCAGACCTTCCTGTTCGACGACACCGTGCGCGGCAACCTGACCCTCGGGACGGAGGCGGGCGAGCCCGTACCGGACGAGAGGATCTGGGCGGCGCTGCGCCTGGCCCAGGCGGAGGGGTTCGTGAGCGCCCTGCCGAAGAACCTGGACACCCGGGTCGGCGAGCGCGGCGCCACGCTGTCCGGCGGCCAGCGGCAGCGGCTGGCGCTGGCGAGGGCCCTGGTCAGGACCCCTCGCCTGCTCATCCTGGACGACGCCACCTCCAGCGTGGACGCGCAGGTGGAGGGCCGCATCCTGTACGGCCTGCGGGAGGGCTCGCCGGAGTCCACGGTGATCGTCGTCGCCTACCGCATGGCGACGATCGCGCTGGCGGACGAGGTCGTCTACCTGGAGCACGGCAGGGTCGCCGACCGGGGCCCGCACGACGTGCTGCTCGCCCGGTGCGAGGGATACCGCAACCTCGTCACCGCCTACGAACGTGCGGAATCCGAGCGCGCGGCGCTCGACGCCGACGAGGGGATCGTGGCATGACGTCGCGGGTCGAAGAACGTGGCATGACGACGTCGCTGAGCGTGGAGCAGCGCTCGGCTCTCGGGACGTTGCGGCATGGCCTCGCGCTGTCGCCGGAGTTCCGCGTCGGCCTCCCGGTGACGCTGGTGCTGGCGGTGCTCGCCACGCTCGGCAAGGTGATCGTCCCCATCGCCGTTCAGCAGGTCATCGACCGAGGGCTGAAGAATGCGACGCCGGACGTGCCGTTCATCAGGAACGCCGTGCTGCTGTGCGCCGTCGCGGTGACGCTGACGGCTCTGTGCGGCTACCTCATGAACGTACGCCTCTACCGCTCGACCGAGTCGGGGCTCGCCTCGCTGCGCGGCAAGGGGTTCCGGCACGTCCACGACCTGTCGGTGCTCACGCAGAACACCGAGCGGCGCGGCGCGCTGGTCTCCCGGGTCACCAGCGACGTGGACCAGATCAGCACGTTCATGCAGTGGGGTGGCCTCATGGTCATCATCTCGGTCGGTCAGCTGATCATCGCCAGCGTGCTGATGGCGTTCTACTCCTGGCAGCTCGCGCTGGTCGTCTGGGCCTGCTTCCTGCCGCTGGTCATCGTGCTGCCGAGGTTCCAGCGCTGGGTGGCCGGCGCCTACACCCAGGTGCGCGAGCGCACCGGCGACATGCTGGCCGCGGTCAGCGAGTCCGTGGTCGGCAGCGCGGTGATCCGCGCGTACGGCTCGGAGGAGCGCACCGCGCGGCGCATCGACGAGGCCGTCAACGCCCAGCGCAACGCCCAGACCCGGGCCCAGAAGATCGTCGCGTTCACCTTCCCGATCACCGAGCTGGTGGGGGCGGTCGCGGTCGCCGGGGTGGTGCTGCTCGGGGTCGAGCTCGGCATCGGCGGCACGATCTCGGCCGGGCGCCTGGTCGCGTTCCTGTTCCTCATCACCCTCTTCATCAGCCCCCTGCAGACCGCGACCGAGGTGCTCAACGACGCGCAGAACGCCGTCGCCGGGTGGCGGCGGGTGCTCGGCGTGCTCGACACGCCCGCGGACGTGGCCGACCCGGTGGGCGGGGTGACCCTGCCGCGCGGGTCCATCACGGTCTCCTTCCAGGACGTGGGCTTCGCCTACCCCGACGGGCCTCCCGTGCTGCACGAGGTCTCGGTGGACATCGAGCCCCGCACCCGGGTCGCGGTCGTCGGCGAGACCGGCTCGGGCAAGACGACCTTCGCCAAGCTGCTCACCCGCCTCATGGACCCGACCGCGGGCCGCGTGCTGGTGGACGGAGTGGACCTGCGCAAGGTGCGGTTCTCCTCGCTCAGGGAGCGGATCGTCATGGTGCCGCAGGACGGGTTCCTGTTCAACGGCTCGCTCGCGGACAACATCCGCTACGGCCGCCCCTCGGCCACCGACGCGGACATCGACCTGGCCATGACCGAGCTGGGGCTGACCGACTGGCTGGAGGGCCTTCCCGCGGGGCTGTCCACCGCGGTGGGCCAGCGCGGCGAGTCGCTGTCGGCGGGGGAGCGCCAGCTCGTCGCACTGGCCAGGGCCTACCTGGCAGACCCCGACCTGTTGCTGCTCGACGAGGCGACCTCCGCCGTGGACCCCGCCACCGAGGTGCGGATCGCGCGGGCACTCGACGGGGTCACCCGCGGCCGTACGGCCGTGTCGATCGCCCACCGCCTGTCCACCGCCGAGGCGGCGGACGAGGTGCTGGTGTTCGAGCACGGCCGCATCGTCCAGCGCGGGCCGCACGCCGAGCTGGTACGGCAGGACGGCGTGTACGCCGACCTCTACGCCTCCTGGACCTCGGCCGCGCGGACGTCGTAGCCGCCCGCGGCCGTCTCGCAGGGGGCGGGCCCTTCGAGGAGCTTCTCGAAGGGCAGCGGCCCGATCGTCTCCGGATCGGCGTCGAGGTCGAACAGCGGCCGGTAGCCGGCCGCCAGGTACAGCCGGGCGGCCTCCGGCTGGCGGGGGCCGGTGGTGAGGTGGATCCGCCGGTACCCCCGGCGTACGGCCTCCCGCTCCAGCTCGCGGACGACGACCAGCCCGAGGCCCCGCCTGCGGTGGGCGGGGTGGGTCCAGATGCGCTTCAGCTCGGCCGTCGTCTGGTCGTGGCGGCGGAACGCGCCCCCGGCGACCGTCTCCCCGTCCTCCACCAGGATCAGGAAGGCGCCGTCAGGCGGGGAGAACTCCTCGTCGGCGTACCGGCTGAGCTCCTCGTTCGGCCCGTACCGGCTGTGGTACTCAAGGTGGAGGTCGCGCAGCAGCGGCTCGGCCGCAGGATCGCGGACCTCCACGTGACGCACCTCGATGGACTCGACGGTCATGTGTCCTTCGCTCACTTCTTCTGGCGCGGCAGGCCCGGGGGGTTGACCTGTGACGCCGGGATGGCTTCGTTCGACAGGCCCCAACGCTTGAGCACCTCGGCGTACTTCCCGTTCTCGATGACCGTGTTCAGGGCATCACTCACCGGCTGGACCAGCCCGTTCCCCTTCTGCGTCATGGCCGCGATGAGCCCTTGGACGCTCTCGCCGCCGCCGGACAGCGTTCCGGCGATCTTGGTGTCGCCGCTGACGGCCGAGTGGTAGGCGGAGGTGGGGTTGGGGCCGAAGTAGACGTCGATGCGGCCGGACTTCAGCGCCAGGTAGTAGTCCGCCGGGCGCTGGTAGTACTGGACCTCGATCGGCTTCAGGCCCGCCTTCTTGTTCCGCTCGTCCCACTCCAGCAGGATCTTCTCCTGGTTGGTGCCCGAGCCGACCGCCACCTTCAGCCCCGCGATGTCCGAGGGCTGCTCGATCCGCGTCAGCTTGCTGTCCTTGCCGGTCTCCCAGGCGAGCTGGTCGACGCGGTAGGTCGCGAAGTCGTAGATGTCCTTGCGCTCCTCGGTCACGGTGATGTTGGAGAAGCCCACGTGGTCCTTGCCGGACCTCACCGCGAGGAAGAGGTTCTCCCAGGAGGTCCGGTCGAGCCGGAGGCGGAGGCCGAGCACGTCCGCGACGAGCTGGGCGACGTCGGACTCGACGCCGATCACGGTGCTGTCGTCGTCGGCGAGGAAGGACAGCGGCGGAGTCCCGTCACCGGTTATCCCGACGGACAGCTCGCCGCCGCTCCGGATCGCCTCGGGCACCCGGGTCGCGATCGCGTCGACCTTCTCCGCGCGTACGCGCTTCTGGTCCGGGCTGGTGTCGATCTTCAAGGGGGCGCCGGCGGCCGCCGCCGCTTCGGCGGTCACCGCGCCGGACCCCTGCTCGGTGCCCGCCGCCGTGCCGCACGCGGCCAGCAGGAGCAGGGGAAGGAGGCCGAGCACGGCGGCACGACGGGATAGGGAGGGCATCTGAATGATCCTTTTCGGGTCAGAGGACTTTGCTCAGGAAGGCGCGGGTGCGCTCGTGCCGGGGGGCGTCCAGCACCTGGCCGGGCGGCCCCTGCTCGACGACGCGCCCGGCGTCCAGGAAGACCACGGTGTCGGCGACCTCGCGGGCGAATCCGATCTCGTGGGTGACGACGATCATCGTGGTGCCGCTGCGCGCCAGGTCCTTCATCACCTCCAGCACCTCGCCGACCAGTTCGGGGTCGAGGGCGGAGGTCGGCTCGTCGAACAGCAGGACCTTCGGCTCAAGGGCCAGGGCCCGGGCGATCGCCACACGCTGCTGCTGCCCCCCGGACAGCCGCCGGGGGTACTCGTCGGCCTTGTCCGCCAGCCCCACGCGGTCGAGCAGCCGGGTCGCCAGCTCCTCCACCTCGGCCCTCGGCCGGCGCTGGGCCGACAGCGGGGCCTCGGTGACGTTCTGGCGGACGGTCAGGTGGGGGAAGAGGTTGAAGTTCTGGAACACGAACCCGATGTGCGTGCGCTGCCGGAGGATCTCGCGTTCGCGCAGCTCGTACAGGCGGTCGCCGGCGCGCCGGTAGCCGGCCAGCTCGCCGTCGACGAGCACCGAGCCGCGGTCGACCTTCTCCAGGTGGTTGACGCTGCGGAGCAGGGTGGACTTGCCTGAGCCGGAGGGGCCGACGATCACGGTGACCTCGCCGGCCTCCACGCGCAGGTCCACGCCGCGCAGGACCGCGAGCGCGCCGAAGCTCTTGTGCACGCCGCGCAGCTCCACCATCGGACGCGTCACAGCGCCCTCCGGGCCGCGGCGTTCCGCGTGGCGACCGCCCGGCGCAGGCGTCCGAGCGGGGTCTCGGGCAGGTGCCTGGTCGCTCCCTTGGCGTAGTGGCGTTCCAGGTAGTACTGGAACACCGAGAGCACCGTGGTCAGGGCCAGGTACCAGATCGCGGCCACCAGCAGCAGTGCGATGACCCGCCCGCTGCGGTTGTAGATCACCTGGGCCTGGTAGAACAGCTCGGGCAGCGCCATGATGTACACCACCGAGGTGCCCTTGACCAGGCCGATGATCTCGTTCCCCGCCGTCGGGACGATCGTCCGCATCGCCTGGGGGAGCACGATCCTGAAGACCTGGCGGGCGCGGGGGATGCCGAGCGCGGCCGCGGCCTCCAGCTGCCCCTGGTCCACAGACAGGAAGCCCGCCCGCACGATCTCGGCGGCGTAGGCGCCCTGGTGGAGCGCGAGGCCGAGCGCGGCGGCGGTCACCGGGCCGATGAGGTCCATCGTGCCGACGGAGAAGAACGACGGGCCGAACGGCACGCCGAACGAGATCTGCTTGTACAGCAGGGCCAGGTTGTACCAGAAGAGCAGCTGCAGGATCAGCGGCACCGATCGGAACAGCCAGGTGTACCCCCAGGCCACCGAGCTGAGCAGCGGGTTCGCCGACAGCCTCATCAGGGCCAGCACCGTGCCGAGCAGGAAGCCCAGCACGATGCCGAGCGCGGTGAGCTCCAGCGTGAACGCGACCGCGCGCAGGATGGACGGGTAGAACAGGTACTCGCCCACGATCGGCCACTCCCACGCGGGGTTGGTGACCAGGGCGTTGGCCGCCATCAGCAGCAGCACGAGCACCACGGCCGCCGCCGCCCAGCGCCCCGGATGCCGGGCGGTGACGACCGTGAGCGGTGGGTCCCCGGACATGATCCCCCCTGCTCTCGCGCTCAGCGCCCGGCCTGCCAGGCCGCCCTGCGTTCGGGGACCTTCGCGGAAAGGCGCGCCCGGTCGCGCTTGGCCACCTCCTCGCGTACGAGCGGGATGACGTGCCGTCCGAAGTCGATCGCGTCGTCGAGCAGGTCGTATCCCCGCGCCGAGAGGATCTCCACGCCGAGGTCGTGGTAGTCCAGCAGCGCCTGGGCCACCGTCTCGGGCGTGCCGACCAGGGCGTTGGAGTTGCCGGCCCCGCCGGTCGCGGCGGCGGTTGGGGTCCACAGGGCGCGGTCGAAGCGCTCGCCCCGCTCGGCGATGGCGACCAGCCGCTGCGACCCGGTGTTCTCCGGCGCGCCGCCCGGGGGCAGCCGCCGGAGCTGGGCCCTGCCCGAGTCGCGCCGGGAGGTGATCGCCGCCAGCGTGCGGTGCGCCTTCTCCCAGGCCAGCTCCTCGGTGGGCGCGATGATCGGCCGGAACGCGACCTGGAACCTCGGCACGTCACTCCGCCCCGCCTCCCTGGCGGCCTGCCTGACGGACTGGATCTGCTCGGCGGTCTGGGCCAGCGGCTCGCCCCACAGGCAGAAGATGTCCGCCTCCGCGCCGCCCGCCTTGTAGGCGGCGGGGGAGGACCCGCCGAACGACACCTGGGGTCTCGGGTGCTGGACGGGGAAGACGTCCGACACGAAGTCGTTGAAGCTGTAGAACGCGCCTTCGTGGTCGAAGGGCTTGTGCGAGGTCCAGCCCTTCTTGACGATCTGGATGTACTCCCGGGTGCGGGCGTACCGCTCGTCCTTGGTGAGGAAGTCGCCCTCGCGCCGCTGCTCGTGGTCGGTGCCGCCGGTGATGAAGTGCACGGTCAGGCGGCCCTCGCTGATCTGGTCGAGTGTCGAGAAGGTCTTCAGGGCGAAGGTCGGGTACGACACGTTCGGCCGGTGGGCCAGCAGGATCCCCAGGTCCTCGACGTGGCTCGCCACGTACGCGGCGGCCTGGGCCGGGTCGGGCGTCCCCGATCCGTAGGCGAACAGGACGCGGTCCCACCCGTACTCCTGGTGGGCCCGGGCGAGCCTGAGCGTGTACTCCTTGTCGAACGAGGGGCCGGAGCGGGAGGTGGTCTCCGTTCCGTCATTGGTGCCACCGATTCCGAGAAACTCGACGGGCATGGCTGAAGCCTTTCTGACTGGACGGCCGTGGGCCCGGGCGCCCGAGCGGGCACGACGGGGTCCGGAGGTGAGCGCCGGAGTGCCGGCGAAGAGGGGAAGGAACGGCGGACGTCAGGGACGCGCCGCCGGTCGCCGCGTCAGGGGCGACAGGAGGAGGACCACACACGGCACAAGTCGATGTGCCCGCGAACCACGAGTCGGATCTCGGCCTGCATGGGCTCCACTCCAACACAGAGCCGCATTTCCGTCAAGACCTACTTGTTTAGTAGGTTTTAGGCAGACGGCGGAGTCACGATGCCGGCCTCGCCGGATCTAGCGATGCTCGAAGCCCGGCCTTCCCGGTGGGCGTCGCCGAGGGCCGTTCGTCCCCGGCCGCCTACCGGTCCTGACGGTCCGGGGGAGTGAGCGCCTGGCGGATCCGCGCCTCGGTGGTGGCCAGGTCGTCGACGGGGGCGATGCGCTCGGCCCACGACCACCAGAACCACCAGGTTCCCTGCCGCCGGGCCGCGAAGATCACCTCAGAGAGGGTGGGCACCACGGTGCTGATCACGATGAGCTGCGGGAGCCCTCCGGCGGTCGCTCCGACGCGCACGTACAGGCCGCGCGCCTGGAGCGCCTCGCCCAGGGCCTGCAGGTGGGCGGTGGCCGTCTGGTCGGTGCCGGGCTCGCCGGCCGTGGTCGCGCTCGCGACCTTGTCGGTGGTCGTCATGATCGGCTCCGGTCTGCTGGGGACTTCGCGGATGAACATGGCCGGGGGTCGGGGACGGCGGTCACTCGGGGTGGGCGAAGAGCTCGGGCAGGGGCCGCGCGCGAAGGGTCGCGTAGTGCTCGGCCAGCCGGGCGGCGGCGGTGGCGGGGGCGAAGGCGAACGTCCGCAGGACGCCGCCCCTGCGGCTCGGGTGGGGGCTGGTCCACCAGATGATGCGGCCGTCGACCCGGGCCAGCAGGCCCTGCCACAGCGAGACGGCGGCCTGGCCGTCCTCCAGGAAGTAGACGTAGGCGGGGATGTTCCGGCGGGCGAGGCAGGTCTGCAGGTCCTCGGCGATCTGCCGTACGGCCGCCGCGGGACGGCGGCCGACGAGGGCGGCGGCTTCAACGTGGAGGGCGGGCACGAGGTGGCTCCTCACCGGCGCGGCGACTGGGCTCGCCTGGCTCGTCGTGGGCCGTGCGAGACGGGCCACGGGCCGCGTCGCCACGGAGGGGGTCGCCCACGAGGCTAGGTGGGCGCCGATCTCGGCATCAACGAAGTTGCTTCATGTTCCTTTGAATCCGTCCGACGTGGCGGTGATGAGGTCGCGTGCCGCCTGACCATAGACGGCGGCCTCGGCGAGTTTGGTGAACGCCTTCTCGTACAGCGCGACGTCGGTGGGCGCCTTGATGCGGAACTGGCCGGGCACCGTATCCACCCTGACCTGGTTATCGTCGTATATCCAGAAATTTTCGGGTGGCATGATCGGTGGCCGCGTCGTCGCGGGGATCACGCCGAAGCTGAGTTGCGGCATGTTGGCCGTGATCCGGAGCAGCCGGTCGAGCTGGGCGATCATCCCTTCGGTGTCGCACACCGGGGTGCGCAGCGCCTGCTCGCCGACGACGAACATGAACCGCTTCCCGCCGGCCCCGAGCACCTCCTGCTGCGCCAGGCGGGCGGTCACCGCCGCGTCGAGATCGTCGGGGATTCCCCGGAAGTCGATGATCGCCCGCAGGTGCGCGCGGGCGTAGCCGGGCGTCTGGAGCAGCCCGGGGACGGCCGAGTGCTGGTAGACCCTGAACTGCTGGGTCTCGCGGTAGAGCGGCTGGAACGACTCCTGGACGTGCCGCAGTCCCGTGGTCTCCAGCCGCCGCCACTCGGTGTACATCGAGTCGATGTTGCGCACGGCCGCGATCAGGTCGACCACGTACTCCTCCGCGTCGCACACCCGGCACCAGACCCTGATGTCGTTCTCGTTGGGCATCTGCGCCGCGTGCTCGATCTTGGAGACCTTGGAGTAGTGCCAGCCCGCCTCGGAGGCGAGGGTCCGCCCCGTCAGGCTGGCCTCGCTGCGGATCTCGCGCAGCCGCGCGGCCAGGATTCCCTTCGCTTCGGTGATACGGGTCGGGGGCATGGGGGCCACCTCTTCGGTTACGTGATGTCGTGACATCCCGACCGTAGCTCTTAGATTTCTCTCTGTACCCGCATATTGCGCGATGTTGCTTGGCGAACCCGGGTCAGTGGGTGCTCGTGGTGCCAGAGAGACGCTGCGCGAAGTAGATCGGGACCACGGAGAAGACGATGAGCGCGGCGGCGACCACGTTGACGACCGGCGCCTGGTTCGGGCGGAAGAGGTTCTCGAAGATCCAGATCGGCAGCGTCCTCACCCCGGCCCCCGCCGTGAACGTCGTCACGATGATCTCGTCGAACGACAGGGCGAACGCCAGCAGCCCGCCCGCCAGCAGCGCCGACCGCATCATCGGGAACGTCACCAGGCGGAAGGTGGTGAAGGTGTCCGCGCCCAGGTCCGCCGACGCCTCCTCGACGTTCACCCCCATGCGGCGCAGCCGCGCCAGCACGTTGTTGTGCACGGTGACCACGCAGAACGTCGCGTGCCCCACGATCACGGTGAACAGGCCGAGGCCGACGCCGAAGGGTTCGAGCATCGTGCGGAAGGCGTTGTTGAGCGCGATGCCGGTCACGATGCCGGGAAGCGCGATCGGCAGCACGATGAGCAGCGAGACGGTGTCACGACCGAAGAACCGGTAGCGCTGCACGGCGAAGGCCGCCATCGTGCCGAGCACCAGCGCGATGGCGGTCGCGCCGACCCCGGCCCGCACCGAGGTCCACAGGGCGTCGCGCACGCCTGAGGAGTTCCAGGCGACGCTCCACCACCGGGTGGTGAACCCGGTCGGCGGCCAGGCGAAGGTGCGGTCGGCGTTGAAGGAGTTCAGCAGCACGATGCCCAGGGGCACGTAGATCACCGCGAGGCCGAGGGCCAATGCCAGGCGCAGCGCCAGCCGTGCCGTGCGGGACAGGTTCACGAGAGCCTCCGGTCCACCTGGTCGGAAAGGGTGCGGCGGGTCAAAGGTTCTCCAGCGCTCCGGTACGGCGCACGGCGGCGAGGTACACCAGCATGATCACCACCGGGATCGTCGCCACGGCGGCGGCGAACGGCAGGTTGTTGGCGGCGCCGATGTTGTCGTAGACGACGTTCCCGATGAGCTGGCTCTTGCCTCCGACGATCTTCACGGCGATGTAGTCGCCGAGCGAGAGGGAGAAGGTGAAGACCGAGCCCGCCACGACCGCGGGGAACGTCAGCGGCCACACCACCGTGCGGAAGGTGCGCCAGCCCCGTGCGCCGAGGTCCCCGGCCGCGTCCAGCAGGGAGTTCGGCAGGCGCTCCAGCCCCGCGTAGATCGGCAGGATCATGTACGGCAGCCACAGGTACGACAGCGTCAGGATGGTCGCCGTCAGCCCGTACCCCCAGCCGAGCAGGCCGTCCGACGACAGCATCACCCGCCAGGCGTACGCCTTGACCAGGTAGGACGCCCACAGCGGGGTCAGGACGGCGATGACCAGCCAGCGCTGGGTGCGCGGCGAGGCCAGCTTGGCCATCGCGAACGCCATCGGGAAGGCGATCACCATGTCGATCAGCGTCACCGCGACCGCGACGCCGAGCGAGCGCAGCGCGACCGTCCTGTAGACCTCGGCGGTGACGACGTCGTGGAAGTTGGCCCACGTGAACGTCCTGACCAGGTCGCCGGTGAAGGAGTCCGTGGTCCAGAAGGCGGTGACGAAAAGGGCGGCGAGCGCGCCCAGGTAGGCGACGCCCAGCCAGGCGAGCGGCGCCGACAGCAGCAGCGACAGCCGTACCCCGGCGTGCCGGTGGAGCGCGGCGGCGAGCCGGCGGCGGGGGCCGGGACGCGCCGGCCCCGTCCCGGCGCCGCCGGGCGGGGCCGCCGTCGTCACCGACGCGGAACCGGTCAACCCTTGATCTCCGTCCACGCCCGGGTCCACTCCGAGTAGTCCTTGCACTTGACGTCAGTGCGGCCGTCCAGGCACTGGGCGATCGGAGTGGTCCAGAAGTGCACCTTGTCGAAGTAGGACTCGTCGGTGGCGTGGTAGGTGTCGCAGAAGCCCTTGTCGGCGGTCTCCGCGCAGGCCTCGGAGTTCGAGGGCGCCTCACCGAACCACTCGGCCACCTGGGCGTTGGCCTTCGGCGAGATGATCCAGTCCAGCCACTTGTAGGCGCAGTTGGGGTGCTTGGCCTCGGCCGCGACCATCCAGGTGTCCGACCAGCCGGTCGAGCCCTCCTTGGGCAGCGTCGCCTTGACCGGCGCCTTGTCGGCCTCGACCAGGTTCGCGATGACCTGCCACGTCGTGCCCGCCACGGTGTCGCCGCTCTTGAACGACTGCACCGCCTTGGTGTAGTCCGACCAGTACTCGCCGATGTTCTGCTTCTGCTGCTTCAGCAGGTCGACCGCCGCCTGGAACTGCTTGTCGTCCAGGGCGTAGGGGTCCTTGATGCCGAGGTCGGGCTTGGTGGCCATCAGGTACAGCGCGGCGTCGGCGAGGTAGATGGGGGAGTCGTAGGCCGTCAGCTTGCCCTTGTACGGCGAGGCCGGGTCGAAGACCACGCTCCAGGAGTCGGGAGCAGGGGTGACCTTGTCGGTGCGCCACATGAGCAGATTGGCGCCCCGGCCGTGCGGCACGCCGTAGGCCACGCCGTTGACCGAGTTCCACGGCTTGAGCTTCAGCCCCGCGAACACGTTCTTGTAGTTGGGCACCAGGTCGGTGTTGACCGGGGCGACGGTGCCCGAGGCGATCAGGCGCAGCGACGCGTCACCCGAGGCCGACACGGCGTCGTACTCGCCGGTCTTCATCAGGTTCACCATCTCGTCGGAGGTGCCCGCGGTCTTGGTGTTGACCTTGCACCCGCTGGCCTGCTCGAAGGGATGCACCCAGTCGACCTTCGGGTCGTTGGAGCCGTCCTCGGCGTAACCGGCCCAGGCGACCAGGTTGACCTGGCCCTCGCCGGCGCCGAGGCTCTTGGGCGCCTCCAGCTTGGGAGGGGTGAACCCGCTCTGGCCGGGGGCGGCCGTGCCGCCGCCCGAGGAGGTGCCGGCCGAGCCGCCACCGCAGGCGGCGGCGGCCAGCGCGAGCGCGGCGGTGGCGATCACGAGTCGGGTGGACCGCATGGTGTCTCTCCTTGAGGGGTGGAGCGCAGTGCTGGACGGGGTGAGGGGTGACCGGCTTTCAGGAGGCGATGGCGAACTCGTGGCGGCGGTTCCACACGAGCCGGGCGCGGCTGCCGCGCAGGCCGGTCACCTCCATGGACGAGACCTCGAGGTTCTGCTGGAGGACGATCAGCCGCCCGCCCGCGTCGAGGTCGACGACGAACCGGGTCGCCGCCCCGGCGTACACCACCTCGGCGACGGTGCCGGTCGCGCTGTGGTCGTCCTCGCCGACCGGGGCGTCCACGTCGAGCACGAGGCGGAGCTTCTCCGGCCGCACGCTGAACGTGCCGTCCTTGCCGAGCACGGCCTTGGCCGCGTCGCCCGAGATCAGGTTGGAGGTGCCGACGAACCCGGCCACGAACGGCGTCGAGGGCCGCTCGTAGACCTCAGCGGGGGTGCCGACCTGCTCGATCCGCCCGCGGTCGAACACCGCGATCCGGTCGCTCATGGTCAGGGCCTCCTCCTGGTCGTGCGTGACGAACAGGAACGTGATGCCGACCTCGCGCTGGATCTCCTTCAGCTCGACCTGCATCTCCTCGCGGAGCTTGAGGTCGAGGGCCCCGAGCGGCTCGTCGAGCAGCAGGACGCGGGGCCGGTTGACGAGCGCCCGCGCCAGGGCGACCCGCTGGCGCTGCCCGCCCGAGAGCTGGGCGGGACGCCGCCCCTCGAACCCCTCAAGGCGGACGGAGGCCAGCGCCGCGACGGCCCGCTCGCGCCGCTCCGCCCTGCCGACCTTCTTGACCCGCAGGCCGTACTCCACGTTGTCCAGGACGCTCATGTGGGGGAAGAGCGCGTAGTCCTGGAACACCGTGTTGACGTCCCGCTCGAAGGGGGCCAGGCGGGTGACGTCGTGGCCGCCGAGCTCGACCGTGCCCGCGGTGGGGGTCTCGAAGCCCGCGATCATCCGGAGCACGGTGGTCTTGCCGGACCCCGACGGGCCCAGCATCGCGAAGAACTCGCCGTCGGCGACCTCGAGGTCGACCCCGGCGACGGCCTCCACGGGCCCGAAGCTCTTGCTCAGGCCGCGCAACCGTACCGCCACGTTGTGATCTGGCATGAAGGAAAACCTATGGGGTTAAATGTTTCGCGGTGATGCACGATCCGGTATCACTGTGATTAAGGCGGCGGTCACTGTGGCCGGCGCGCCAGAGGGGAAGGCACGGGCATGAACACCGCTCGCGTGGCCGTCTTCTCCCCCCTCGACAGCACCGCCCGGGTGGACGCCGTCGTGCGCCGCCTGGCCGACGCGATCGCCCTCGGGCTGCTGGCCGACGGCGAGCAGCTCCCGAGCGAGGCGGAGCTGGCCGGACGGCTCGGGGTGTCCACCGTGACCCTGCGCGAGGCGCTCATGGCGCTGCGGCAGCGCGACCTGGTCGAGACCCGCCGGGGGCGCGGCGGCGGCAGCTTCGTCCGCGTCCCGCCCGACCCGTCCGGCGCCGAGTTCGAGGCACGGCTGCGCGCGTACTCGGTGGGGGAGCTGCGCGACCTCGGCGACCACTACGCCGCCATCGCGGGCGCGGCGGCGCGCCTCGCGGCGCTCCGCTCGCTGCCTGAGGACATCGCGCCCCTGTGGCGGTCGGTCGACGAGATGGCCACCGGGTCGGACGCGCGCCGCAGGCGGGTCGAGGGGCGCTTCCACATCGAGGTGGCGGCCGCCTCGCAGTCGGCGCGGCTCACCCAGGAGGAGATCCGGTTACAGGCCGACATCGGACCCCTGCTCTGGCTTCCCCGGGCGGGGGCGACCAGGCACGATGAGGTGGTGGCGGAGCATCGCGCCATCGCCGTGGCCGTCCAGCGGGGCGACGCCGGTGAGGCCCGCGATCTGGCCGAGCGGCACGTGCTCGACGCCGTCGGGCATCTCATCGAGCTCAGGCTCCTCGAAACGTAACAGGATCATGGCGACGAAGGTTGAGGATGAGGCCGGCGCGACCGTCACCCGGGCGCGCCTCACCGTCAGCGGCACCGCCGAGCGGGTGTTCCGCGCCCTGCGCGAGGTGCGCGCCGCCGCGGCCGAGCAGATCGTCCTCGTACGGCGCGGCGGGCGCGAGCCGGTGACCGCCGATCTCGCGGCGCTGCGCCCGCTGCTGTTCGGGCACCTCGGCGCGCTGATCGCGGGCATCGGCTTCATCGCCGCCCCGGGCCTGCTCGCCGACGCGCCGTGGTACCTCGAATGGTGGCAGGACAACCCCGGCGGCGCCCCCGCGCAGCTCCTGCGCGACCTGGACCCCGCGAGCAGCGCCTTCTACGACTACACCCACTGGGACTGGTTCGCCGGGCCGCACGCGGGGGCCGAGCGCACCGTCTGCGGCCCCTACGTCGACTACCTGTGCACCGACGAGTACAGCCTCACACTGTCGGTGCCTGTGCTGGTCGAGGGGGTCTTCGTCGGCGTCGCGGCGGCGGACGTGTTCGTGCGGGCGTTCGAGGGGGCCGTGACCCCCGCGCTGAGGAGCATCCCGGGGCCGGCCTTCCTGGTGAACGCCTCGGGGCGCGTCGTGGCCTCCACGACGGCCAAGTGGCTCGCGGGCTCGGTCTTCAGGGGAGCGGCGGGTTTCACGGCATACCCATGCGGTGACCTGCCCCTGCGCCTCGTTGCGGCAGAATTGCCCCATGCCTCTTGACCAGAAGATCGCCGGTCGTCTGAAGCGTACCCCGGACGGGCTGGTGCCCGCGGTCGTCCAGCAGCACGACACCGGTGAGGTGCTGATGCTGGCCTGGATGGACGACGAGGCGCTCCACCGCACGCTCACCACCGGCCGCGCCACCTACTGGTCGCGCAGCCGGGGCTCCTACTGGGTGAAGGGCGAGACCTCGGGCCACGCCCAGTGGGTCAAGCACGTCGCCCTCGACTGCGACGGCGACACGATCCTGCTCAAGGTCGACCAGGTCGGAGCGGCCTGCCACACCGGCGACCGCACCTGCTTCGACGCCGACGTGCTGGAGGTGTCCGCGTGATCCCGGCCGCGCGCGCCGCCGTCCGGTGGGCGGCGCGATGACGACCGCTCCGGTCCGTACGAGCCCCGCGCGTGGCGGGGCGCGGCGGCCCCTGATGGCGTGGGTGGCCACCGGCGTCGCGGGAGCGGTGCTCGCGCTGGTCGCCGGGGGGCGCACCTGGGCGAGCGTGGCCTTCTCCGGCGATCCGAGCGGCCTCCACGCGGCCCCCGTGCCGCTTGCCGGAGGCGACGTCGCGCCCGTCCTGAGCCCGCTGGCCCTGGCCTCGCTGGCCGCGGTGGTCGCCGTGCTCGCGACCCGGGGCCTGTGGCGCAGGCTGATCGGCGTCCTGATCGCCCTGTTCGGCGCCGCGATCGTCGCGGCCTCGTGGCAGGGCGTCCTGTCCTCGCACGTCGTCTCGGCCGCCCAGGAGCGCACGACACTGTCCGGCGCCGACCAGGTCGTCGTGTCGACGTCCTGGGCGTGGCCGGGCATCGCCACGGCGGGCGGGCTGGTCCTGCTGGCCGCGGGGGTGATCGCCGTGGTGCGAGGCGCCGGTTGGCCCGGCATGTCCGACCGGTACGACCGTCCCGCGCCGTCCTCTGAGGGCGCGGGCCGCACCGCCCCGCCGCCCGGTCCCGAGCGGCCAGGGCGCGCCGAGCGGTCGCTGTGGGACGCGCTAGACCGGGGCGACGATCCCACCGACGTCCCCCCGGACCACCACACCGGCGGCTGAGGTGGACAGAGCCGATGAGCCGCTCTTCCTTGCCGCTCTCATGACAACTTGCCCACAAAGTGAAACTTCAGCCCTCCGTGTCGCCGGTCATCGCTATGCTGCCGCAGCGCAACACGCACATTGACGTCACGGGAGTCATTCAATGAGCTACGGGAATCAGCCGGGCAACCCTGAGGATCAGAACCCTCAGCAGCCCGGCTACGGCCAGCAGGGTGGTGGCCAGCCTTCAGGGGGGTACGGCCAGCAGGGCGGCGGTTACGGTCAGCAGGGCGGGGGGTACGGGCAGCAGGGCGGTGGCTACGGCCAGGGCGGTTACCCGCCCGCGGGGGGCGGCTACGGGCAGCAGCCCTACGGCGGCGGGCCGGCCGTGCCGGACAACCACCTCGTCGCGGCCATCCTCACCACGCTGTTCTGCTGCCTTCCGTTCGGCATCGTGTCGATCGTGAAGTCGTCGCAGGTCAACTCGAAGTGGGCGGTCGGCGACTACCAGGGGGCGATCGCCGCGTCGGAGGAGGCGAAGACCTGGTGGAAGCGGGCGCTGATCTGGGGCCTCGTGGTCGACGCGGTCGTGATCGTGGGCTACGTCGTCCTCTTCGTGGTGCTCTTCAGCGCGAGCAGCGTCAACACCTACAACTACTGATGACCTCACACGCCGAGCACACCGGGAGGCGCGGCACGGACCGGATGCGGTCCATGCTCGCGCCCCTCGGTGCGGCGGCGCTCACGGGGGCGGTCTTCACCTACGTCGGCGCGGTCGACCCGAACGCGCCGGGGCACTATCCCACCTGCCCGTTCCTGTTCATCACGGGGCTCTACTGCCCCGGCTGCGGCACGCTGCGCACCATCCACGCCCTGGCCCACGGCGACGTGGTGGCGGCACTCGGGCTCAACCCTCTCGCGGTGGCCACGATCCCGTTCCTGCTGTTCTGGTGGGGCCGGTGGACGCTGCGCACCTGGCAGGGACGGCCCGTACGCACATCGCTGGCGCACCCGGCCTATATCTGGGCTTTCCTCGCGCTCGTGATCGTGTACTGGATCGTGAGAAATCTGCCTTTCGGCAGGTTCCTGGCACCGTGACGCCCCGAGATCAGGCACCCTGTGGCAAGGCGACGGCGGTAAGCCCGATACCATCGGCAGGGCAAGGTCGGGAGAGGAAGCCGGCCCTCGAGTCGATCAGCCGACCGGATGGCAAGGCGTCCTCTGCCCTGTGAGGCGCAGTCGACCGGAGGGACCCTGATCGGGTGAGCGAGCCAAGCGAGGAGATCAAGTGAGCGTGCTCGACGAGATCCTGGACGGCGTGCGAGCCGACCTCGCCGATCGGCAACAGGCCGTGTCGCTGGCCGAGCTCAAGGACCGCGCCCGGCGGGCGCCGGCCACCAGGGACGCCTACGCCGCGCTGGGCGGCGACAAGGTCTCCGTCATCGCCGAGGTGAAGCGGTCAAGCCCCTCCAAGGGCGCGCTGGCGGCGATCGCCGACCCCGCCGCGCTCGCCGGCGACTACGAGGCGGGCGGGGCCCACGTCATCAGCGTGCTGACCGAGCGCCGCCGGTTCGGCGGCAGCCTCGAAGACCTCGCCGCGGTGCGCACGGCAGTCGACATCCCCATCCTGCGCAAGGACTTCGTCGTCACCTCCTACCAGCTGTGGGAGGCACGGGCCTACGGCGCCGACCTGGCGCTGCTCATCGTGGCGGCCCTCGATCAGAACGCTTTGGTGTCGCTGATCGAAAGGGCCGAGTCGATCGGCCTCGCGCCGCTGGTCGAGGTGCATACTGAGGAGGAGCTCGACCGGGCCCTCGAGGCGGGTGCGAAGATCATCGGGATCAACGCGCGCAACCTCAAGACGCTGGAGGTCGACCGCGACGTCTTCGCCCGCATCGCGCCCAAGATCCCCGACGGCGTGCTGAAGATCGCCGAGTCCGGTGTGCGCGGCCCGCACGATCTGCTGGCCTACGCCCGGGCAGGGGCGGACGCCGTGCTGGTCGGCGAGAGCCTGGTCACCGGCAAGGACCCCAGGGCCGCTGTGGTGGACCTGGTCACCGCGGGGGCGCACCCCGCTTCGCGACTCGACAACGGACCCGAGAGGCAGCAGTGACGACCGCAGAAGGCACTCTGATCACCGCGGCCGACCTCGCGGGCAACGGCGCGGCCGGCGACGACCCCGACACGCGCGGCCGTTTCGGCGTGTTCGGCGGCCGCTTCGTGCCCGAGGCGCTGATCCCGGCACTCGACGAGGTCGCCAAGGTCTACCAGGAGGCGAAGAACGACGCCGCCTTCGTGCGCGAGTTCGACCACCTGCTCCGCACGTACGCCGGCCGGCCGACCACCATCACCGAGGTGCGGCGGTTCGGCGAGGTGGCGGGCGGGGCCCGCGTGCTGCTCAAGCGCGAGGACCTCACGCACACCGGCGCCCACAAGATCAACAACGTGCTCGGCCAGGCGCTGCTCACCAAGCGCCTCGGCAAGACGCGCGTCATCGCCGAGACCGGCGCGGGCCAGCACGGCGTCGCGACCGCCACCGCCTGCGCGCTCATGGGCCTCGAATGCGTCATCTACATGGGCGAGGTCGACTGCGAGCGCCAGGCGCTCAACGTCGCCCGCATGAAGCTCCTCGGCGCCACCGTCGTGCCGGTCGGCAACGGCAGCCGCACCCTCAAGGACGCCATCAACGAGGCGTTCCGCGACTGGGTGACCAACGTCGACACCACGCACTACCTGTTCGGCACGGTCGCGGGGCCGCACCCGTTCCCCGAGATCGTCCGTGACTTCGCGCGCATCATCGGCGTCGAGGCCCGGCGCCAGGTCCTCGAGCTGACCGGCCGGCTGCCCGACGCCGTCACGGCGGCCGTCGGCGGCGGGTCCAACGCCATCGGCGTCTTCCACGCCTTCATCGGCGACGAGGGCGTCGCGCTGCACGGCTACGAGGCCGCCGGGCATGGCGTCGAGAGCGGGGAGCACGCCCTCACCCTCACCGAGGGCTCGATCGGCGTGCTGCACGGCTCCCGCACGTACGTCCTGCAGGACGACGAGGGCCAGACCATCGAGTCCCACTCGATCTCGGCCGGCCTCGACTACCCCGGCGTCGGTCCCGAGCACGCCTGGCTGAAGGACTCCGGCCGCGCGAGCTACCACGGCATCACCGACGCCGAGGCGATGGAGGCGTTCTCCCTGCTCGCCCGCACCGAGGGCATCATCCCGGCCATCGAGTCCGCGCACGCGCTCGCCGGCACGATCAAGCTCGGCCGCGAGCTCGGCCCCGAGGCGACCATCCTGGTCAACCTCTCGGGCCGTGGCGACAAGGACATGGGCACCGCCATGAAGTACTTCAACCTGTAGGCCCCAGACACCTGTAAGCGGGACTTCCTGACATGACCACTCTTCAGACGGTGTTCGAGAAGGCACGGGCCGACAAGCGGGCCGCCCTGGTCGGATACCTTCCGGCCGGCTTCCCCACCAAGGACGGCGCCATCGCCGCCGCGACGGCCATGGTGGAGGCGGGCTGTGACGTCATCGAGATCGGCCTGCCGTACTCCGATCCGCTGATGGACGGTCCCACCATCCAGGACGCCGTGCACCGGGCGCTCACCAACGGCACCCGCATCGCCGACGTCATGCGCACCGTCGAGGGAGTGGCCAAGACCGGCGCCGCCGTGCTGGTCATGACCTACTGGAACCCCATCGACCGCTACGGCGCGGAGCGCTTCGCCCGCGACCTCGCCAACGCCGGCGGCACGGGCACCATCACCCCCGACCTCACGCCCGAGGAGGCCGGGCCCTGGTGCTCCTTCAGCGCCGCCGCGGGCATCGACACGGTGTTCCTGGTCGCGCCCAGCTCCCCTGACGAGCGCATCCAGGCCGTGGCCGACTGCTGCACCGGGTTCGTCTACGCGGCCTCCCTCATGGGGGTCACCGGCGCGCGCGCGAGCGTCAGCGCGGCGGCCGAGGGCCTGGTGAAGCGCAGCCGCGCCCACACCGACCTGCCGATCTGCGTCGGGCTCGGAGTCGGCACCGGCGCCCAGGCCGCGGAGGTCGCGGGCTACGCCGACGGCGTCATCGTGGGCTCGGCGTTCATCCGCCGCCTGCTCGACGCCCCCGACGAGACCTCCGGCCTCGCGGCGGTGCGCGAGCTCACCGCCGAGATGGCCGCGGGCGTACGCGCCTGACCCTCCGGCGGCCGCCCTGAGGGGCGCCACACGTCTTTCCGCACGCCTTCGGCGGCCCACGCGTCCTTCCGCGTCGGCCGCCTGCGTCGCCGCACTGCCGATCCGGCCGCCGAGGACCGTTTACCAGGTGCTTATCGCGGTCATGATGGGCTAGTCACCCGGTACCCTTCGGCCGAACGCCTGTATCGGGCCGGACGCGCGGCGTCCCGGTGCCAGACGAGTCCGCCAGCGGATCGTCTCGCAGACCGGCCTGTTTCTGGACAAGGAGACGAGAATGCTGGTGACTTCCGAGGAGGCCGCGCCAATGGGGTCGCTTTACGTGCGCCCGGCGGTACCCTGGGTGACGACCGTCGCCCGGCTGGTGGTCGCGGGCGTGCTGATCGCTGCCGGGTGGCTCAAGATCGGCACACCGGCTCTCTCCGTCCAGGCCGTGAAGGCCTACGAGCTGCTGCCGGAGCCGGTCGCCACCGCGGTGGGCTACGGCCTGCCGATCGTTGAGATCGTCGTTGGGGTGTTGCTGGTTGTCGGGCTGCTCACGCGCGTGGCGGGAGTCGTCTCCGCGTTGCTCATGCTGGTCTTCGTGGTCGGCATCGCGTCGGCGTGGGCGCGTGGCCTGCGCATCGACTGCGGCTGCTTCGGCGGCGGCGGCAAGCTGGCCGACGGGAAGAGCCCCGGCTACCTGTGGGAGATCCTCCGTGACGGCGGGTTGTTCCTGCTGGGAGCCTGGATCGTCCGGTTCGCCCCTGGCCGCCTCGCGCTCGACTCCGCGCTGGGGCTGGTCCCCGCGAGCGAGCCGCACACCGACGTCGACGATATCGAGGGCGACGAGCCCCACATGAAGGAGAGTCTCTGATGGGAAAGGCCGCGCGGGATCTCTCCGCGCGCGAGCGCATCAAGTCGCAGCGCGAGCAGGAGCGCAAGCAGCAGCAGCGCAGGCGCCTCGCCACCGTGGTGACGGTGGTGGTCGTGGCGCTCGCCGTCATCGGCGGCGCGTTCTGGTACGTCCAGTCGGGCAAGTCGGAGACGCTCAGCGGGCAGCTCGCGCCGATCACCCTGCAGTCCGACGGCTCCAGGGTCATGGCGAAACCGGGCGTCGAGAAGCCCGTGCTCGACATCTACGAGGACTTCCAGTGCCCCGCGTGCCAGTCCTTCGAGCAGACGAGCTCCGCGACCGTGAAGAACATGGCGGCGGCGGGCCAGGTGAAGGTCGTCTACCACTCGGTGAACATCTTCACCACCGAGCCCACCCGCGGGAACACCATCCGCGCGTCCGCGGCCGCCAGGTGCGTGCCCGACGGCAAGCAGTGGATGGCCTTCCACGACAGGCTGTTCAAGGAGCAGCCGCCCGAGACCAAGAGCGGCTTCGCGATCGACGACCTGGTCAAGTGGGGCAAGGAGGCCGGAGTCACCGACCCGGGCTTCGAGTCGTGCGTGCGGAGCCAGAAGGAGGCCCCGGCTCAGGCCGAATACAACAAGAAGCTCGAGGACACCGGCGCCTTCGCCAAGGGCACGCCCACGCTGCGGCTCAACGGCAAGGAGATCGACAACACCATCTCCTTCAGCCCGTCGTCCCTCCGCAACGCCATCCTTGATGCCGCGAAGTAGGCCGGGAAACGGTAACGTCACCTGACATGCCCCTGGCTTCCTTTCCCAGCCCGTCAGAAGGGGTCTGGTACCTCGGACCGATCCCTCTGCGGGCCTACGCTTTCTGCATCGTGCTCGGCGTCATCGCCGCCGTCTGGATCGGCGAGCGCCGCTGGCGTGCCCGTGGCGGCGAGCCCGGCACGATCACCGACCTGGCCGTCTGGGCCGTCCCCTTCGGCCTGGTCGGCGGGCGGCTCTACCACGTCATCACCGACTGGCAGCTCTACTTCGGGCCCGACGCCCCCAACCGGCCGATCGACGCGCTGTACATCTGGCACGGCGGTCTCGGCATCTGGGGGGCGATAGCGCTCGGCGCCGTCGGGGTGTGGATCGCCTGCCGCAGGCGCGGCATCTCGCTGTCGGCGGTGGCCGACACGGTCGCGCCCGGCATCGCGGTGGCTCAGGCCATCGGCCGCTGGGGCAACTACTTCAACCAGGAACTGTTCGGCGGCCCCACCACGCTCCCGTGGGCCGTCGAGATCGACCCCGGCCGCCCCGGCACGATCCCCGGCGTCACCACCTACCACCCCACCTTCCTGTACGAGTCGCTGTGGGATCTCGCCCTCGCCGGCGTGCTCATCTGGGCCGGCAGGCGCTACGGGCTGCGCCACGCCAGGCTGTTCGCCCTCTACGTCGCCGGCTACACCCTCGGCCGCTTCTGGATCGAGGGCATGCGGGTCGATCCCGCCCACCACATCCTCGGCCTGCGGCTGAACCAATGGACCGCCGTGGTCATCTTCATCGGCGCGCTGGTCTACTTCTGGGTCACCAGAGACCGCACCACCGAGGAGATCGTGGTGCCGATGTCCGCCTCCGGCGAGGGCTCCGATCCCGCGCACCCCGCCGACCAGGCCGACGAGCACGAGATCGCCGGGGCGTCCACCGAGACCACCCCCGTCCTCGCGGCGGAAGGCGATCCCGCCGAGGCGGCGGCCGATCCCGCCCATCCCGCCGACCAGGCCGACGCGGCCGAGACCGAGGCGGTCAAGGCAGCGGACCCTGACGCGGGCCGCAAGGCCGAGGGCCAGGTGACAGACGAGGCGCCGGCGCCGGCCGTGTCGGACTCGGAGGCGAATTCACGATGATCCAGGGCGGCTCCTCGGGGGGGCGCGCCGAGATCCACCACAAGCACCGTGACGTGACGGGCGGATGGCTGCGCCCGGCCGTGTTCGGTGCCATGGACGGTCTGGTGTCGAACTTCGCCCTCATCGCCGGTGTCGCGGGAGGGAACGCGGGCACCAGGGTCGTCTCCCTCGCGGGCATCGCCGGGCTCGCCGCCGGCGCCTTCTCGATGGCGGGCGGCGAGTACGTCTCGGTGGCCAGCCAGCGCGAGCTGGCGCTCGCCGAGATCGACATCGAGCGCGCCGAGCTCACCGACAACGCCAAGGCGGAGGAGATCGAGCTCGCGCAGCAGTACGAGATGCGCGGCGTCGACTCCGACCTCGCCGCCGAGGTCGCCCGGCAGATCTCCCGCGATCCGGTCCAGGCGCTGGAGGTCCACACCCGAGAGGAGCTTGGGGTGGACCCCGGCGACCTGCCCTCACCCCGGCTCGCCGCCCTGTCCTCGTTCCTGTCCTTCAGCGTGGGAGCGATCGTCCCTCTGGTGCCCTACCTGTTCGGGGCCGAGGTCCTGTGGTTCTCGGCGATCGTCTCGATGATCGCCCTGTTCGTCGCCGGAGCGGTGGTGTCCCGAGTGACGGCGAGGAGCTGGTGGTTCTCCGGGCTGCGCCAGCTCACCGTGGGCGCGGTGGCGGGCGCCCTGACGTTCGGTCTCGGCACGCTCCTTGGCGCCGGCGGCCTGTGAGCGCGCGCAGCAAGAGACGACGGTCCTCCTTCGAGGTCGAGGCCCTGTCCGAGCGGGGGCTGACCGAGAAGCAGCAGCGCATCCTGTTCGCCGTGGGCACGGTGATCGCCGTGCTCGTGGGCGGCTTCGGTCTCACCGCGATAGTCAGCACCCTCGGGGTCTCCCAGCCGCCCGCCGAGCAGGGCACGCAGGCCGACTCGATCGGACTTCTCCACCCCGACGAGTACCAGGCGTGGGTGTCGCCCAAGCTGTTCACCCCGATCGCCGACCGCAGGGCCGACGCGGCCCCGCTGCGGGCCGAGGAGGTCTTCGGCGTCAAGACCCTGACGAGCGGCAAGCTGACCCTCAAGCTGGCCGCCCGCCGCCTCGACGGTGCCTGCGCGCCCGTCATGTGGGGCGGGGACGTGCTCGCCAAGCTCGCCGGCGCCGGCTGCACCCAGGCGGTCAGGGGGCTCTACCTCAGCGCGGACCGCAGGTACATCGCCCAGTACACCCTGTTCAACATGGCGAGCTCCAAGGCCGCCGACGCGTTCGTGCAGGAGATGTCCACCCTCTACCGGGGAGGTGGGTGGGTCCGGCCGCTGGAGTCCAAGGCGGCCTCGTTCGTGCCCGACGGCTACACCGAGGCCAGCGGCCACGCGATGGGGCACTACGCCGGGTTCGTGTGGGTCGGGCGGGCGGACGGGCAGGAGCCGGCGCCCAAGGACGACTTCGTGTCGCTGATCCTCGGCGTCAGGGGCGCGGAGAAGGCGATCTACCGCCGTGTCGCCGCCGTCACCGGGCCCGCGGCGCCCCCCGCGAAGTAGGCTCGATGGCCATGCCCAGCCGCACCTGGATCGCCGTCGCCGTCGCGGGCGTGCTCGCCGTGGCGGGGGCGGTGCTGTTCGTCACCCTGCGGCCCGAGACGGGTCCGAGCCCCGCGCGGTTCCACGGCGAGCGCACCTCCGCCCTGTACGCCCCGATCGCCACCCGGGCGCTCGATCCACGCCCGCTGAGCGAGCAGGAGGTGTTCGGGCAGGCGCGGACGCCGGCCTCGTCGGGCGTGAGCATGGAGCGCCGCGAGGTCACGGTCTCCGCCGACTGCGCCGAGGCGGTGTGGGGGAGCGGCCCGGCCGCCGCCCTCACCGGGTGCGCCCAGGTCCTGCGCGCGAGCTTCGCCGTCTCCGGCGGCGGGGTGTCCGGCCAGTACGCCGTCTTCGACCTCGCCGACGGCGGCTCGGCCGACAGGCTCGTGGCGGCGCTCGACCCCGCGCACGGCGAGGGGTTCCTGCGGCTCGCGCCCGGCCAGCCGGAGTCCTTCGACGCCGGCCACAGCCGGGCGGAGGTGCGGGCGCTCGGCCATTTCGTCGTCGTGAACTGGGTCGGCCCCGTCGGCGACGAGGGCCGGGCCGATCTCACCTACCCCCAGCTCGCCCTGGAGACCCTCGGCGGGTTCGTCCAGCGGCGCGTCCTGGCCGCCGCCGGCTGACCGGTCCTTGACTCGATCCTGACCCTTTCCTTGATATCCGGCGGCTTCCTGACCTGGAATAACACCCTTCAATGCGACGTTCTGCTCACTGCGGCCTGGGACGCACGACAGTGGGCACGGAGGTGTCCCCATCCACATGGTGAATGTTCGCGATACCAACCTGGCGGGCACTATTCCGACAGGGTGAGGTAGTCTCTACACACCTAACAGCAGCAGGGCCAACGTCGTCCCTCTTGCCTGCACTCGCCAATCAAGACGAAGCAGACGAAGACGACGGGAGGGATTCAATGCCTGCTGCCCACCTCGGTTCCCCCGAGCCCCAGGGCCTTTATCACCCTTCGCAGGAACACGATGCGTGCGGTGTCGCGATGGTGGCCGATGTCGCCGGCCGCCGCAGCCATGACATCGTCGCGAAGGCCCTGACGGCGTTGTGCAATCTGGATCACCGAGGGGCCAAGGGTAGCGAACCGGACACCGGCGACGGCGCCGGCATCCTGACGCAGATCCCCGACACGTTCCTCCGCGAGTCCGTGGACTTCCCGCTTCCCCCGGCGGGCTCGTACGCCGCCGGCATCGCGTTCCTCCCCCTCGACGAGCAGGCCCGCCAGATCGGCGTCGGCATGATCGAGGAGATCGCCGCCGAGGAGGGCCTGACCGTTCTCGGCTGGCGCGAGGTGCCCGTCGACACCGCCCACGCCGGGCCGAGCGCCCGGGCCGTGATGCCGGCCTTCGTGCAGCTCTTCGTCTCCTCGCCGAACGGCGAGAGCGGGCTGGAGCTCGACCGCCTGGCCTTCTGCCTGCGCAAGCGGGCCGAGCACGAGGTGGACGTCTACTTCCCCTCGCTGTCCTCGCGGACGATCGTCTACAAGGGCATGCTGACGACCCCGCAGCTGGAGCCCTTCTTCGCCGACCTGTCCGACGAGAGGTTCGCGAGCGCGATCGCCCTGGTGCACTCGCGCTTCTCCACCAACACCTTCCCGTCGTGGCCGCTGGCGCACCCGTACCGGTACGTCGCCCACAACGGCGAGATCAACACCGTCAAGGGCAACCGCAACTGGATGCGGGCCCGCGAGGCGATGCTGGCGACCGACCTGATCCCCGGCGACCTCGCGAGGCTCTTCCCGATCTGCGACCCGGACGGCTCGGACACCGCGTCCTTCGACGAGTGCCTGGAGCTCCTCCACCTCGGTGGCAGGAGCCTGCCGCACGCCGTGCTCATGATGATCCCCGAGGCGTGGGAGAACCACACCGAGATGGATCCCGCGCGGCGGGCCTTCTACGAGTACCACTCCACCTCGATGGAGGCCTGGGACGGCCCCGCGTCGATCACCTTCAGCGACGGCACGCTCGTCGGCGCGGTCCTCGACCGCAACGGCCTGCGCCCGGGCCGCTTCTGGGTGACCGAGGACGGCCTGGTCGTCCTGGCGTCCGAGGCGGGCGTGCTCGACATCGAGCCGTCCAAGGTCGTCCGCAAGGGCCGTTTGCAGCCCGGCAAGATGTTCCTCGTCGACACCGAGCGCGGCAAGATCATCGAGGACGACGAGGTCAAGGCCGAGCTGGCCGCCGCGCACCCGTACGGGGAGTGGCTGCACGCCGGGCTCGTGCGCTTCGAGGAGCTGCCCGAGCGGCAGCGCCCGATCGCCACCCACGAGGCCCTGGTGAAGCGCCAGCAGACCTTCGGCTACACCGAGGAGGAGCTGCGCGTCATCCTGGCCCCGATGGCCAAGGCGGGTGCCGAGCCGATCGGCTCCATGGGCACCGACTCGCCCGTCGCCGTGCTGAGCGAGAAGCCCCGGCTGCTGTTCGACTACTTCAGCCAGCTGTTCGCCCAGGTCACCAACCCGCCGCTGGACGCGATCCGCGAAGAGCTGGTCACCTCGCTGCAGACGACCATCGGCCCCGAGGGCAACCTGCTCGCGCCGGACCCCGCGTCCTGCCGCAGGCTCGTCCTGCCGTACCCGGTGATCGACAACGACGAGCTCGCCAAGATCATCCACATCAACGACGAGGGCGCGCTGCCCGGCTTCCAGCCGCACGTCGTCTCCGGCCTGTTCGAGGTCGCGGGCGGCGGCGAGGGGCTGCTGCACCGCCTGGAGGAGATCTGTGCCGAGGTGTCGCGGGCGATCGCCGGCGGCGCCCGCATCATCGTGCTCTCCGACCGGGGCTCCGACGGCCGGATGGCCCCGATCCCGTCGCTGATGCTGACCGGCGCGGTGCACCACCACCTGATCCACGAGAGGTCGCGCACGCGCGTCGGCCTCGTGGTCGAGACCGGCGAGGCCCGCGAGTGCCACCACATGGCGCTGCTGATCGGGTACGGCGCCTCCGCCGTGAACCCGTACCTCGCGATCGAGACCGTCGAGGACATGATCGCCGCCGGCACGCTGGCCCTCGACCCGCGTGCCGCCGTCCGCAACCTGATCAAGGCGTACGGCAAGGGCGTCCTGAAGATCATGTCCAAGATGGGCGTGTCCACGGTGGCCTCGTACACCGGCGCGCAGATCTTCGAGGCGCTCGGCCTCGGCCAGGACGTCATCGACGCCTGCTTCGCGGGCACCACCTCCCGGCTGGGCGGCGTCGGCTTCGACGTGCTCGCCAAGGAGGTCGGGCTCCGGCACCTGCGGGCCTACCCGCGCGCCGAGAACGCGCACCGCAGGCTTGAGGTCGGCGGCGAGTACCAGTGGCGCCGTGAGGGCGAGCCGCACCTGTTCAACCCCGAGACGGTCTTCAAGCTGCAGCACGCCACCCGCACGCGCCGGTACGAGATCTTCAAGGAGTACACCGGCCTGGTCGACTCGCAGGCCGAGAAGCTCATGACCCTGCGCGGCCTGTTCAGGTTGCGCGAGGGCGTGCGCCCGCCGGTCCCGATCGAGGAGGTCGAGCCGGTCGAGAGCATCGTGAGGCGCTTCTCCACCGGCGCGATGTCCTACGGGTCCATCTCGCAGGAGGCGCACGAGACCATCGCGGTCGCCATGAACCGCCTGGGCGCCAAGTCCAACACCGGTGAGGGCGGCGAGGACCCCGAGCGCCTGCACGACCCGGTGCGCCGCTCGGCGATCAAGCAGGTGGCATCGGGCCGGTTCGGCGTGACCAGCGAGTACCTGGTCAACGCCGCCGACCTGCAGATCAAGATGGCGCAGGGCGCCAAGCCCGGCGAGGGCGGCCAGCTCCCCGGCCACAAGGTGTACCCGTGGATCGCCAAGACCCGGCACTCCACGCCGGGCGTCGGCCTCATCTCGCCGCCGCCGCACCACGACATCTACTCGATCGAGGACCTGGCCCAGCTGATCCACGACCTGAAGAACTCCAACCCCGAGGCGCGCGTCCACGTGAAGCTCGTCGCGGAGGTCGGGGTCGGCACCGTGGCGGCCGGGGTCAGCAAGGCCCACGCCGACGTCGTGCTCATCTCGGGCCACGACGGCGGCACCGGCGCCTCGCCGCTGACCTCGATCAAGCACGCCGGCACCCCCTGGGAGCTCGGCCTGGCGGAGACCCAGCAGACGCTTCTGCTCAACGGCCTGCGCGACCGCATCGTCGTACAGGCGGACGGCCAGCTCAAGACCGGCCGCGACGTGGTGGTGGCCGCGCTGCTCGGCGCCGAGGAGTTCGGCTTCGCGACCGCGCCGCTGGTGGTCTCCGGCTGCGTGATGATGCGGGTCTGCCACCTCGACACCTGCCCCGTCGGGGTCGCCACGCAGAACCCCGAGCTTCGCAAGCGGTTCAACGGCAAGCCGGAGTTCGTGGTCAACTTCTTCCAGTTCGTCGCCGAGGAGGTCCGCGAGTACCTCGCCGCGCTCGGGTTCCGCTCGATCGAGGAGGCCGTCGGCCACGCGGAGTTCCTGGACACCGCGGCCGCGGAGGACCACTGGAAGGCGGCGGGCCTCGACCTGTCGCCGATCCTGCACGTGCCCTCGCTTCCCGAAGGCACGCCGCTGCACCGCACGGTCCCCCAGGACCACGGCCTGGACAAGGCGCTGGACAACACGCTCATCCAGCTCGCCGAGGGCGCGCTGAAGTACGGCGACCGGGTGACGCTGGAGCTGCCCATCCGCAACGTCAACCGTACGGTCGGCACCATGCTCGGCCACCAGGTGACCAAGCGGTATGGCGGTGAGGGCCTGCCCGCCAACACGATCGACGTGAGCTTCACCGGCTCCGCGGGCAACTCCTTCGGCGCCTTCGTGCCGAACGGCGTCACCCTGCGGCTCACCGGCGACGCCAACGACTACCTCGCCAAGGGGCTGTCGGGCGGTCGCGTCACGGTACGGCCGCACCCCGACGCGCCGTTCAGCGCCGAGACGCAGGTCATCGCCGGCAACGTCGGCCTGTACGGCGCCACCTCGGGCGAGGTGTTCATCCGGGGAGTCGTGGGCGAGCGGTTCTGTGTCCGCAACTCCGGCGCCACCGCCGTCGTGGAGGGCGTGGGCGACCATGGCTGCGAGTACATGACGGGTGGCAGGGCGGTCGTGCTCGGCCCCACGGGCCGCAACTTCGCTGCGGGCATGTCGGGCGGCATCGCCTACGTGCTCGACCTGAATCCCGCACGGGTCAACCGCGAGATGGTCGAGGTCGAGGCGCTGACCGAGGAGGACTCCGAGTTCCTGAGGGACATCGTCGAGCGCCACCTCGCGGAGACGGGCTCCACGGTCGCCAAGACGCTGCTGGACGACTGGGACGGGACGCTCACCCGCTTCGGCAAGGTCATGCCGATCGACTACAAGCGGGTACTGAAGGCTGCCGAGGCCGCGCGTGCCGAAGGCAGGGACATCGACGAGGCGGTCATGGCCGCCGTACACGGTTAAGGGAGGTTTCACCGATGGCCGACCCCAAGGGTTTCCTGACGCACGCCCGTGAGCTGCCGGCGCGCCGCCCGGTCGACGTCCGCATCCGCGACTGGCGCGAGGTCTACGAGGACTTCCCGAAGCCCGCGCTCACCAAGCAGGCCGCGCGCTGCATGGACTGCGGCATCCCGTTCTGCCACAACGGCTGCCCGCTCGGGAACCTCATCCCCGAGTGGAACGACCTTGTGTACCGGGACGACTGGCGCGAGGCGATCGAGCGGCTGCACGCCACCAACAACTTCCCGGAGTTCACCGGCCGCCTGTGCCCGGCTCCGTGTGAGGCGGCGTGCGTGCTCGGCATCAATTCCGACCCCGTGGCGATCAAGCGGGTCGAGGTGGAGATCATCGACCGCGCCTTCGCCGAGGGCTGGGTCACCCCGCAGCCGCCGGCCGCGAGGACGGGCAAGAAGGTCGCCGTCGTCGGCTCGGGCCCCGCCGGCCTCGCCGCCGCGCAGCAGCTCACCCGCGCCGGGCACGACGTGGTGGTGTTCGAGCGCGCCGACCGCGTCGGCGGCCTGCTCCGCTACGGCATCCCCGAGTTCAAGATGGAGAAGCGGCACCTCGACCGGCGCCTGGCGCAGATGCGCGCCGAGGGCACCGAGTTCCGCACCGGCGTCAACGTCGGCGTGGACATCACGGTCGATCGGCTGCGTGAGGAGTTCGACGCGATCGTGCTCTCCGGCGGCGCCACCGCCTGGCGCGACCTGCCCGTGGCGGGCCGCGAGCACAAGGGCGTCTACCAGGCCATGGAGTACCTCCCGCTCTCCAACAAGGTGCAGGAGGGCGACCTCGCAGTCTCCCCGGTGTCGGCCGAGGGCAAGCACGTCGTGGTGATCGGCGGCGGCGACACCGGCGCCGACTGCGTCGGCACGGCGGTGCGCCAGGGCGCGCTGTCGGTGACCCAGCTGGAGATCATGCCGAAGCCTCCGGGCGCGCGGCCGGACTCCCAGCCGTGGCCGACCTACCCGATGCTGTTCAAGATGGAGAGCGCCCACGAGGAGCTGGAGGACGGGGGAGGCACCCGGGTGTACGCCGCCTCCACGACCGAGTTCGTCGCGGACGACCAGGGACGGGTGAGGGCCCTGCGCCTGGTCGACGTGGAGGGGCCGGCGGCGGGCTTCAGGCCCATCCCCGGCACCGAGCGGGAGGTCCCCGCCGAGCTGGTCACGCTGGCGATGGGCTTCCTCGGCCCGGAGAAGGGCGCTCTGCTCACCGACCTCGCGGCCCTCGCGGACGACCCCGGCGCGTTCTTCGACGCCCGGGGCAACGTGGCGAGGGACAAGTCGTACATGTCGGGAGTGGAGGGGGTGTTCGTGGCCGGTGACATGGGCCGCGGCCAGTCTCTCATCGTGTGGGCGATCGCGGAGGGCCGCTCGGCCGCCGCGGCCGCCGACCGCTTCCTGACCGGCCAGACGGCCCTGCCCGTGGCGATCCCGCCGACGGCGCGACCGCTGGTCTGACGGACCCGCCAGGACGGCGTCCCGCACTCGGGGACGCCGTCCTTTTTATAGGGTTTTGGGCATTAAGAGCATAATTTGACGATATATATGGCTATAAGGGATCGATTGCCGGGGATTTTATCGACAACTTGCTTTGGTCCTCGATCCCCTGAAAGATGCTGCCTCGTCGTTGAGGCAAGAGGAGAGGGTCAATGGTGCGGGGGTACAGACGCCTGACGGGCGCCGTCGTTTCGGTCGCGGTGGCGGGAACGCTGGCGGCGGGTTCTCTTGTGACGAGTACGGGCGCGGTCGCCGCGCCGGCGTCCTCGGAGACGGGCCAGTACCTCGTCTTCTACGCCCAGGGCAGGCAGGCCGGCGCGCTCGGCGCGATCAGGGCCGGCGGCGGCACGGCCGACGCGGTCGACACCAAGCTCGGGTACGTCATCGCGCGCGGTCCCGCCAAGGGGTTCGCCGAGCGGCTCGGCGCCAGCACGTCCGTCGTCGGGGTGACCGACAACCGCCGTATCGGCTCGGCCGCCGCGCTTCCCGCCGGAGACCGTGCCTCGGTGCCCACCGCCCCGATCTCGGTCGGCGAGGCCGCCATGCCCGCCGCCTGGAACTCCTCGGCGGAGGCGCTCGCGCCCGCCGCGGGGGCCTCCGGCGTCTCGGCGTCCTCCACCGACTCCAGCGCGGCCTCGGCCGACATGGCGTCCGCGCGCGGCGGGGACCCGCTGTCGGGCCGTCAGTGGGACATGAAGATGATCGGCGCCACGCCCACCGGCTCGTACGCCAAGGAGCGCGGCAGCAAGAAGGTGCTGGTCGGCATCATCGACACCGGGGTCGACGGCAGGCACCCCGACATCGCCCCCAACTTCAACAGGGCGCTCAGCCGCAACTTCGTGGTCGACCGCCCGAAGGACTCCAAGGGCAAGACGCTCGACGGGCCCTGCGAGCACAAGGGCTGCAAGGACCCGGTCGACGTGGACGACGACGGCCACGGCACGCACGTCGCCAGCACGATCGGCTCGCCGCTCAACGGCATCGGGGTCGCGGGCGTCGCGCCCAACGTGTCGCTGGTCAACATCCGCGCCGGGTCCGACTCGGGGTTCTTCTTCCTCAAGCCGGTGCTCGACGCGCTGACCTACGCGGGCGACGCGGGCATCGACGTGGTCAACATGAGCTTCTTCGTCGACCCGTGGACCTTCAACTGCGTCCGCAACCCGGCCGACTCCCGCGCCGAGCAGCTGCAGCAGTCCGGCATCATCACCGGCGTCCAGCGCGCGCTCGACTACGCCCGCAAGCACGGCGTCACGCTCATCAGCGCGCTCGGCAACGGCTCCACCGACCTCGGCAACCCCACGACCGACAAGGACAGCCCCGGTTACCCGGTCGGCAGCGAGCGCGAGCGCTCGATCGACAACTCCTGCCTGAACGTGCCGGCCGAGTCCCGCGGGGTCATCTCGGTCTCCGCCGTCGGGCCCAGCAAGAACAAGGCCTGGTACTCCGACTACGGCATCGAGCAGACCGACCTGTCCGCCCCCGGCGGCGACCCGGCCGACGCCGGCACCTCCCTGAAGGGGACCGCCAGGGAGATCCTGGCCGCCGCGCCGACGGGCGCGCTGCGCAAGCAGAAGCTGATCGACAGCTCGGGCAAGCCCACCAGCTCCTCGGTGATCCGCGAGTGCCACCAGGGCAAGTGCGCGTACTACCAGTACCTCTCCGGCACCTCGATGGCCTCGCCGCACGCCACGGGCGTCGCCGCCATCCTGATCAGCCGCTTCGGCAAGCCGGGCAAGGGCGGCCTCACCCTCAGCCCCGCGCGGGTCGAGGAGCTGCTGTACGCCACGGCCACCCCGACCGGGTGCCCGTCGTCCGGCTCCACCACCTACTCGGTGAGCGAGGAGACGCACGTCTGCGCCGGTCCGAAGTCCAAGAACGGCTTCTACGGGCACGGACTCGTCGACGCCTACCGCGCCGCCACCACCAAGGGCTGACCCCGGCCGCCCCTCCAGGCCCCCGAGGACATGCCGGCCCTTGGGGGCTCACTCTCGCTCGCGCTTCGTTGGGGGCGGGTTTTGTGAGCGTTTGCCTGGTTTGTAGTTAGCCCGCCCGGTACCCACTTGGGTGGTGCACCGGGGTTGCCCACCCGAGCAGGGTTTGCCCACCCGAGCGTGGGGTTCCTGGATGGCGGGAGGGTGGGCGCGGGGTGGGGCGTGCGGCTGTGCTCCGGGAGGGATGCCCTGGTGCTACCAGAACGGGGGCCAGGAGCGCCCACCCCATCCGCGGCGACCAGGCAGGCCACTGCTGGGGTGGGCAGCCCCGGGTGCCCCACCCAAATGGGTGCCGGGCGGGCCGTTTACGAGGTACCGGGCAGGCCGTTTACGAGGTGCCCGGTGGGCTGGTTACCAGGTGCCGGGTGGGCTGTATGCAAAAGGATTTCCATGAGCGGGAAGGAAGAGGTGGCCGGGGCGCCGGGTGTGCCGGTGATGCGATAGTGCTCGGTGGGGGGCCGGAGATGGGGCCGGTGGCCGTGCCTTCGGAGTTCTCCGCTCCCACGGTCGACCAGGCGAACGGGCCTGGACGAACGCGGGGTTAACGGCAAGGGCCGGTTCCACGACGCGGCCGCCCCGCCGGCCCGCGACAACTATCCTGGAAGCCACACGCACACGAATATGGACCTGGAGCGCCCGGTCGCATTCGTCGTGGCTCGCGTCTCAGGCATCGTTCTACCTGCGGCGACGTGCCCGGGGTCGCCCGATGGCGTGCTCACGTCACCTGGATTTCGCCAGGCGCTGTGAACTTCGTCATCATCAAGTGGTCTGTACCAATTAGGGTAGGACTTGTGAGTCGTCGAGCGAAGATTGTCTGCACACTGGGGCCCGCCACCTCTTCTCCGGAGCGCCTGCGCGAGCTGATCGCCGCCGGTATGAACGTGGCGCGGTTCAACCTCAGCCACGGGAGCCACGAGCTCCACAAGGAGATCCACGGCCGGGTCAGGGAGGCCGCGGCCGAGCTGGGAATGGCGGTCGGCGTCCTCGCCGACCTGCAGGGCCCCAAGATCCGTGTAGGCCGTTTCGCCGAGGGCCCTGTGCGCCTCGGCTTCGGCGACGTCTTCACGATCACCACCGAGGACGTCCCCGGCGACCGCGACCTGGTCTCCACGACCTACGAGGGCCTGCCCGGCGACGTGCGCCCCGGTGACACGATCCTCGTCGACGACGGCCGCCTGGTCCTTGAGGCCACCGCCGTGGAGGGCCCCCGCGTCGTCACCAAGGTCGTGGTCGGCGGCATGATCTCCGACAACAAGGGGCTCAACCTCCCGGGCGTCGCCGTCTCGGCCCCCGCCCTCACCGAGAAGGACGAGGAGGATCTGCGCTGGGCCCTCCGCACGGGCTTCGACATGATCGCCCTCTCCTTCGTGCGCAGCCCCGACGACGCGCTCATCGTCCGCGCCATCATGGACGAGGAGGGCGTCCACCTCCCCCTCCTCGCCAAGATCGAGAAGCCCCAGGCCGTGGAGCACCTCGAGGCCATCGTCGACGCGTTCGACGGCATCATGGTCGCCCGCGGCGACCTCGGCGTGGAGCTCCCGCTGGAGCAGGTGCCGATCGTGCAGCGGCGCGCCATCGACCTCGCCAGGGAGAAGGCCCACCCGGTCATCGTGGCCACCCAGATGCTCGACTCGATGATGAGCGCCCAGCGGCCCACCCGCGCCGAGGTCTCCGATGTCGCCTACGCCGTCATGGACGGTGCCGACGCCGTCATGCTCTCCGGCGAGACCTCGGTCGGCAGCTACCCCATCGAGTCGGTCGCGACCATGGCCCGCATCGCCTCCGCCGCCGAGGAGGAGGCGCTCCAGTCGACGCACACCTTCGACCGGCTCCCCGAGACCACCGGCGGCGCGATCGCGCGCGCGGCGGCCGAGGTCGGAGCGATCGTCGGCGCCAAGGCCCTGTGCGCCTTCACGATGTCGGGGGAGACCGCCCGCCGGCTCGCCCGCTACCGCTCCCCGATCCCGCTGCTGGCCTTCACCTCGGCTCCCGAGGTGCGCGGCCAGCTCGCCCTCACCTGGGGCGTGGAGACCTTCGAGGTGCCGTTCGTGCACCACACCGACGACATGGTGCGCCAGGTCGAGTCGGCCCTGCTGTCGGGCGGCCGCTACGAGAAGGGCGACAAGGTCGTCATCGTGGCGGGCTCGCCTCCCGGCAACCACGGCTCCACCAACGCGCTGCGCGTCCACACGATCGGCTCGCTGGTCTCCGGCAGCTGATCCCCCGTTCGCGCCGTCGACGGCCGCCGCCGGGCCTCCCGGTGGCGGCCGTACACGCGTTCGGTAGAGGTCCGGTGGGGAGATCCCCAAGAGCCGCATGTGCGGTGGTTCGCGGGGGACGCCGCCGGGTTTGATCGGCCCCATGACGGTGGCCGGGAGACGTGAGGGAAGGATCGGCCGGCCCGGGGCCGGCCGCCCGTTTCCCGGGTGGACGTCCGTGGCGTACCGCCGTCCGGCGCTCCCGCTGGCGCTGGTGGCCGTGCTGTACGGGCTGGCGCAACTGGTCTTCGTCGGTCCCGGGCTGCGCTGGGGATGGGACGAGCTGGTCTACCTGAGCCAGGTGAGCCCGCGCCTGCCGGACGCCCTCTTCGCCGCTCCGCGCGCCCGCGGGATCACGTGGCTGGCAGCCCCGGCGGCGTACGTGTCCGCCTCGCCGCAGGTCGTGCGGGTCTGGATGACGCTGCTGTCCAGCGGCGGGCTCTTCCTGGCCTACCTGCCATGGCTGCGCGTGCCGGCCCACCGCGGCCGCTCGGCGACCGTCGCCCTGGCCGCGCTGCTGTTCTGCGGGCTGTGGGTCGCGCAGTACTACGGCGGCGCCGTCATGCCGAACCTCTACGTCGCCTACGCCTCGGTGGCGGCGACCGGCCTCTTCCTGCTCGCCACCCGCGATGACGCCGCCCGTGACGGTGCCGCCCGTGATGACGCCGCCCGTGACGGTGCCGCCCGTGACGGTGCCGCCCGTGACGGTGCCGCCCGTGACGGTGCCGCCCGTGACGGTGCCACCCGTGACGGTGCCACCCGTGGTGACGCCGCCTGCGATGGTCCCCGTGATGGTGCCGCCCGTGACCACGGTCCTGGCCGGTCGCGGCGGTGGGCCCGTGACCCGCTGGCGGGGCTCGCGCTGAGCGTGGCCGCCGCCGCGGCGCTGCGGCCCGGTGACGCCGTATGGCTCGTGCTGCCCCTGGGCCTCGCCTGGCTCATCGTGCGCGAATGGCGGCGGAGGGCCGTTCTCGGCGCCTTGGCCGGGGGGCTCGGGCTCGGCCTCGCTCCGTGGGTGGCCGAGGCCTTCGTGCGGTACGGCGGTCTGGCGCACCGGATCTCCGAGGCCAGCAGGATCCAGGGCCGGCTGCGGCCCACCTTCGGCTTCGTCCACGAGTTCGCCGCGCTCAACGGGCCACTGCTGTGCCGCCCGTGCACGATCTCGGTTCGGTACCCCTACCTGGCGGTCTGGTGGCCGGCGTTGCCCTTCGCCGTCGTCGGAGGGCTCCTCGTGGCCCGCCGGCTCGGCGTGGCGCGGCCGTACGGCCTGGCCTGCGCGGCCGGGGCCGGCCTGGCGGCGCAGTACCTGTTCCTGGTGGGGTACGGCGCGCCGCGCTTCCTGCTGCCCGCCTACGCGCTGCTGGCCCTGCCCGTGGCACTGCTCCTGGTGGGGCTCGCCTCGTCCGGGCGCCTGCCCGCCGCGCTCGTCGTGGTCGCGGTGGCGGGCCAGCTCGCCACGCAGCATCTGGTCCTCGGACGGCGTGTGGAGCGCTCGCAGGTCTACAGGGCGGCCGAGCGGGCCGTAGCCCAGGCGCTGAGGCAGGCCGGGTTGCGCGGCCCGTGCGTCGTCGGCGGCCCCGCGAGCACCCTGCCCATCGCCTACGAGGCGGGGTGCGCCCTGCGCGCCTTCCAGCGGACGCCGCTGACCTGGCCGGACGGGGGGATGTTCGCGTACGTGACCCACGTGGGCGAGCCGGAGGTCGCGGGATGGGTCTCGCGGCGCCTGGTCACCCGGGACGGGCGCGTGTGGTTCCTCTGGCTGCCCGCGCTGCGGGAGGCGGAAAGCGCGGAAACCGCGCGGCCTCAGCCACGCGGTTTCGCCGGATCAGTGCCCCGAGTGGGATTCGAACCCACACTGTATGGATTTTGAGGCCATCGACTCTGCCGTTGGTCTATCGGGGCGCCGAGGTGCTCGTGTCCCTAATCTAGCGGACATCGGTACTCTCTTGGTCGTGAGTACGCAGCGGCGAGTGGTGATCGCGGAAGACGAGGCACTGATCCGTCTCGACCTGAAGGAGATGCTGGAAGAGGAGGGCTATGCCGTCGTCGGCGAGGCCGGGGACGGCGAGTCGGCGGTCAAGCTGGCCCTCGAGCAGCGGCCCGATCTGGTGATCCTCGATGTCAAGATGCCGATCCTCGACGGCATCTCGGCGGCCGAGCGCATCGTGTCGGAGCGCGTCGCGCCGTGCCTGATTTTGACCGCTTTCTCCCAGCGCGACCTTGTTGAGCGGGCGAGGGACGCGGGCGCCATGGCATATCTGGTCAAACCGTTCACCAAGTCCGATTTGGTACCGGCGATCGAGATGGCCGTGAGCCGCCACGAGGAGATCGCCGCCCTGGAACGCGAGGTCAGCACCCTCGGCGAGCGCCTTGAGACCCGCAAGCTGGTCGAGCGTGCCAAGGGCCTGCTGATGGCCGAGCACGGGTGGACCGAGCCCCAGGCGTTCCGCTGGATCCAGAAGGCCTCGATGGACCGCCGCATGAGCATGCGCCAGGTCGCCCAGGCCGTCGTCCAGGAGGCGCAGGGCCCCGAGGAGTCCTGACATGGGGCGTCAGGGGCCGCTCTGTCCCGTCCTGTCGGAGGCTGGGGGCGTTGTGCGGACTGGTCGGTCAGGCCAGGTCAGGCGATCTTGTGAAACACGGCGCCGCCGATGTGACCTTTACTTTTCCGGCCGATCGCCGAAGAGGACCGGTGTGATAACGAAGCGGTAACGTGATGTGACTCTGTACCGACCTGTGACTTGAGCTGGGTGTAATGCCGTCAACGAGCCCTGGCCAGACCGCCAGGGTGGTTCTGTGGACCCGATCCCTACGTGGATCAGGCGAAAGGAAGGCAACCTTGCGGCCCAAGATTGCTCGCCTCGGGGGCGTGCTCGCCGTCGGTGTGGCACTTACCGTTGGTCTCGCTGCTTGTGGCAGTGACTCAGGGTCGTCGTCGGAGGGTGGCGACTCCGCCGCGCCGACCACGCTGAAGATCGGCTTTATGGGCGACCTGTCGGGTGAGAACTCCGGGATCGTCATCCCGCCGAGTAACGGCGCCCAGCTTGCTGTCGACGAGTACAACGCGACCAACCCCAAGGTCAAGATTGAGATGATCAAGTACGACAGCAAGGCGGACCCCACCACCGCCGTGAGCCTGGCGCAGCAGGCGATCAAGACGGACAAGGTCGTCGCGCTCGTCGGCCCCGCCTTCTCCGGCGAGTCCAAGCAGGTCGGCCCGTTGCTCGAAGAGGCGAAGATCCCCAGCATCTCCGCCTCGGCGACCGCCGTCGCCCTGGCCGAGAACGGCTGGAAGTACTGGCACCGCGTCGTCCCGAACGACGGTGTCCAGGGCCCGGCCATCGCCGACTTCATCGTGGGCGCCGCGGCGGCCAAGAACGTCTTCGTCGTCGACGACAAGTCCGAGTACGGCAAGGGCCTCGGTGACGCGGTCCGCACCCAGCTCAAGGCCAAGAGCGCCTCGGTCACCGACGACGCGCTCGACCCGAACGCCGCCGACTACTCCTCGACGGTCAACAAGGTGGCGTCGGCCAAGCCGGACGCCCTCTTCTTCGGTGGCTACTACGCCGCCGCGGGCAAGCTGCTCAAGCAGCTCAGGGACAAGGGCGTCACGGCCAAGTTCTTCTCGGCCGACGGCTCGCTCGACAAGGGCATCATCGAGAGCGCCGGAGCTCCGCAGGCCGAGGGCGCGCTCATCGGCTGCCCCTGCCGCATCCCGACCGCCGCGGAGACCGACGAGAAGGTCAAGAAGTTCGCCACGGACTACAAGGCGAAGTTCGGCGCCGACCCGCTGATCTACGCCACCGAGGGCTACGACGCCATGACGACGTTCACCAAGGCGATCGGGGCCGGGGCGACCACGGCCGACGCGATCAACGAGGCGGTCGGCAAGTCGGACTTCGACGGCATCTCCAAGCACATCAAGTTCGACCCGAACGGTGAGCCCTCCGCGAAGTCGATCTACATGTACGAAGTCAAGGACGGCCTGATCGGCCTGCTCGGCGACACGACGACGGCCAAGCTCGGCTGACGGCGCTAGTCACAGTAGTGAGGGGGCGGGAACGCCGCGGCGATCCCGCCCCTGCCCGTTGTCGCCTGCAGGCTTCCCTGAAAGCGAAACCATTCAGTGTTCGATAACCTCCTCGGCTCCTTCTGGCCGTACACGATCGACGGCCTCATCCTGGGCTCGATCTACGGCCTCGTCGCCCTCGGCTACACGATGGTCTACGGCGTGTTGCGCCTCATCAACTTCGCGCACTCCGAAGTGTTCATGATCGGCACCATGGCGTCGGCGTTCGTGGTGATGACCCTCGGCATCACCCAGCCGCTGACCGGGCTCGCCCTCGTCGGCGGCCTGCTCCTGATGGTGCTCGTCGGAGGCTTCGCCTCCGCGGGCTCCGCCATGCTGCTCGAACGCATCGCCTACCGCCCGCTGCGAAAGCGCGGCGCATCGCGCCTGGCCGCGCTCATCTCGGCCATCGGCGCCTCTCTCTTCCTCCAGGAGCTCTTCGCCCTGGTGATCATTCCGCACGTGTTCAACCGTCCGCAGCAGGGCCGCAACCAGATGGGTGTGGCCCGCATCATGCAGAAGGACACGCTCTTCACGATCGGCGGCGCGCAGATCCGGGTCGACCAGGTCCTGATCTTCGTGGCGGCGATCGGCATGATGGTCCTGCTGGACCTGCTGGTGAACCGCACGAAGATCGGGCGCGGCATCCGCGCGACCTCCCAGGACCCGCAGACCGCGGTCCTCATGGGCGTGGACATCGACAAGATCGTGCGGATGACGTTCCTCATCGGTGGCCTCATGGCGGGCATCGCGGGCGCGCTGTTCGTGCTCCAGTTCGAGGTCACCAAGTTCTCCATCGGCTTCCTGCTCGGCATCAAGGCCTTCACGGCCGCGGTGCTCGGGGGCATCGGCAACCTACGCGGAGCGCTGGTCGGCGGCCTGTTCCTCGGTCTCATCGAGAACTACGGTGCCGCCGTCTTCGGCTCGGGATGGAAGGATGTCATCGCGTTCACGGTTCTCGTCCTGGTCCTGATGTTCCGGCCCACCGGCATCCTCGGTGAATCACTCCAGCAGGCACGCGCATGAGCACGAACTCCACGATCACCACCCGCAGGAACGCCTTCTCGGCCTTCCTCGACGGCATCCGCGACCGGTGGGCGAGCGCCCCCGTGTGGCAGCGCTGGGTCATCTACGTCGCGCTGTTCTTGATCGCGCTGCTGCTGCCCTCGGAGTCCTTCGGCCACTTCATGTCGCCCTACAGCGACTGGGCCAGCGTCCTGTTCTTCCCCATCGGGACGTACGTGGTCCTCGCGATCGGCCTCAACGTGGTCGTGGGCCAGGCCGGCCTGCTCGACCTCGGGTTCGTCGCGTTCTTCGCCATCGGCGGCTACTCCATGGCGCTGCTCGGGACCAGGCTCGGCCTGAACTTCTGGGAGATCCTGATCGTCGGCGTCCTGCTGTCGGCGCTGTCGGGCGTGGTGCTCGGCGGGCCGACGCTGCGCCTTCGCGGTGACTACCTGGCGATCGTCACGCTCGGCTTCGGAGAGATCGTCCGCCAGACGGCCGAGAACACCGACGCCATCGGCGGCCCCCGCGGCATCGCGGGCATCCCGCACCCGCCGAGCATCGACGGCGTCGAGATCTTCGGGGTCCAGATCTTCCACTACGGCGTGCTGGACCCTCGGCCCTACTACTACCTGCTGGTCGTGGTCGCCACCGCGATCATCATCTTCGTGAAGCGGTGGGAGAAGAGCCGGGTCGGGCGCGCGTGGGCGGCCATCCGCGAGGACGAGGACGCCGCCGAGGTCATGGGCGTGCCGACCTTCAAGTTCAAGCTCCTGGCCTTCGCGATCGGCGCCTCGATCGGCGGGGCCATGGGAGTCGTCTGGGCCGGCAAGACGATCTCGATCAACCCGAACGACTTCCTGTTCATGCTGTCCGCCACCATCCTCGCGGCGGTCGTGCTCGGCGGTTCCGGCAACATCCCGGGCGTCATCCTGGGCGCGTTCCTCGTCGCCTGGCTGCCCGAGCGGTTCCGCGGCCTGTCGGAGTACCGCACCATGGTGTTCGGCGCCGCGCTGGTCGCCCTGATGATCTTCCGGCCGGAGGGCCTGCTGCCGTCGCGCCGCCGAAAAGCGGAGCTCGCCGAGGGCACGGGAGGCATGGGCAGCTTGGGCGCCGAGGTTCCGGGTCCGGAGTCCCAGCCCGCAGCCGAGGGAGCAGCCAAATGAGCGATCCGCGTCCGCTTCTGCAGCTGCAGAAGGTCAAGATGCAGTTCGGCGGCGTCGTCGCGCTGCGCGAGGTCGAGCTGACGATCAACGAGGGCGAGATCTTCGCCCTCATCGGGCCGAACGGCGCGGGCAAGACGACGGTGTTCAACGTCGTCACCGGCGTCTACCGCCCGACGTCCGGCCAGGTGCTGTTCGACGGCGACCGCATCGACGGCATGAAGCGGTTCAAGGTCACCAAGCGGGGCGTCGCGCGCACGTTCCAGAACATCCGGCTGTTCCACAACATGTCCGCGATGGAGAACGTCATGGTGGGGGCCGACGCCCACCACCGCGCCGGCATGTTCAGCACGGCGCTCGGCCTGCCGTGGCACCGCAACGAGGAGCGTGACGGCAAGGCGCTCGCCCGCGAGCTCCTTGAGTTCGTGGGCATCGGCCACCGCGCCCAGGAGACGGCCAAGAACCTCCCCTACGGTGACCAGCGGCGGCTGGAGATCGCGCGCGCGCTCGCCACCAAGCCCAAGCTCCTCCTGCTGGACGAGCCGGCGGCGGGTATGAACCCCGCGGAGAAGGAGTCCCTCCAGGGCCTGATCCGCAAGATCCGCGACGCCGGGCGCACGGTCCTGCTGATCGAGCACGACATGGCGCTGGTCATGGGCATCAGCGACCGCATCGCGGTGCTCGACTTCGGTCAGAAGATCGCCGACGGTCTCCCCGCAGAGGTGCAGAACGACCCGAGGGTCATCGAGGCGTACTTGGGGGCTCCCGCAGATGCTTCTTGAGATCAAGGACATCCACGTCCACTACGGCAAGATCGAGGCCATCAAGGGCGTCTCGCTGGAGGTCGACGAGGGTGAGATCGTCACCCTCATCGGGGCCAACGGGGCGGGCAAGACCACGACCATGAAGACCATCTCCGGTCTTCGGGCGCTGACGTCCGGCACCGTCGTCTTCGACGGCAAGGACATCAGCAAGCTCCCCGGGCACCGGCGGGTGATGGCCGGCATCGGCCAGTCCCCGGAGGGCCGTGGCGTCTTCCCCGGCATGACCGTCACAGAGAACCTGCTGATGGGCGCCTACACCCGCAAGGGCGACCTCACCAAGGACCTCGACGAGGTCTTCGAGCTGTTCCCGAGGCTGGCCGAGCGCAAGAACCAGGCCGGCGGCACGATGTCGGGCGGCGAGCAGCAGATGGTGGCCATCGGCCGGGCGCTGATGAGCAAGCCGAAGGTGCTGCTGCTCGACGAGCCCTCGATGGGCCTCGCGCCGCTTCTGGTCGCCCAGATCTTCTCGATCATCAAGGAGATCAACAACCGGGGGACCACCGTGCTGCTGGTGGAGCAGAACGCCCAGCAGGCCCTCCAGCTGGCCCACCGGGCGTACGTGCTGGAGACCGGCAAGGTGGTGAAGTCCGCCCCGGCGGCAGACCTCCTCAACGACCCCCAGGTGCGCGAGGCGTACCTCGGAGGGGAGCTCGGCGCGCACTGAGCGCCGGGAGGTGTCGAGCATTCACCCGGCCGGGGCTCGGATCCCGGCCGGGCCGCTTCTCCCGAAGCCGGCCCGGCTGCCGGCCCGTCGCTCCGGCGGGTCAGCGCAGCGGGACGTCGACGCCTTTGGAGGGACCGATGGCACCCAGGGGCGGATCGGCGAAGAATCTGATCTTGGTCACCCTGACGTCCTTGGGCACGTCGTACCAGAGGTCGAACTCCATCCGGACGAAGCTGCCGACGGGCAGCTCGCCTGGCTGCCGCTTGGTGGTCTGGGCGGCGTCGTCGATGGGGAAGGTGCGCCCGTCGGACGCCACCAGCAGCTGCTGCTTGGCGTCGAACCTCTGGTTGGTGCGGTCGGTGCTCTCGATGAGGACGCGCACGCGGACGTACTGGCCCTTGGCGTTCCACTCGGCGTGGCTGCCGAAGATGCTCGGCATGCCGTCGCGAAATCCGAGGACGCGGAACCGCATCTGGCCGTCGACCACCGGCTTCGCCGTGATCACGGTCTCGTCGGGGCGCGCGGCCTCGGCGGGGATCACGTACGTGGGCGAGGGGCTCGGGGTGGCCTTGGCGGGCCCGCCGGAACAGCCGGAGAGTGAGATGGCGGCGAAAGCCGTGAAGCCCAGCACGACAAGGGGTGCTCGCACGATCGCACGATAACGCGCGGCGCAGCCCGGAGTGCCAGGATGCGGCAGCTGTTGTGCGATCGTTTCATTCCGGTAATACCCCTGGTGACCAGGTGCGGGACCATGGCCAAGGTTACGGTAACTTAACTTAACTCCGACATACAGCTAAAGAGGAGGACGTTGTGGTCTTTTGGCCCAAGCGTCGCCGTATGACCTCGATCGGGGCGCTGGCCGTCAGCGCCGCGTTCCTTCTCTCCGCCTGCGGTGGCGGATCGGATACGAGTGCGACCAGCTCCAGTGCCCCGGCCGGCAGTGCCTCGGCCTCGGGGATCAAGTTGATCCACCCGGGCAAACTGACGACGTGCACGAACCTGCCCTATGAGCCCTTCCAGTTCAAGGAGGGTGACAAGACCGTCGGGTTCGACGTCGACATCGTCGACCTCGCGGCCAAGAAGCTCGGTGTGACCCAGGAGATCGTGGACATCGACTTCGCGGTGATCAAGAGTGGTGCGGCGCTCAACGCGGGCAAGTGCGATGTCGCCGCCGCGGGCATGACGATCACCCCTGAGCGGCAGAAGAACCTCCTCTTCTCCGACCCGTACTTCGACGCCACGCAGGCGCTGCTCGCGAAGAAGGGCACCGGCGCCAAGTCGCTCGACGACGTGAAGGCCAAGGGGCTCAAGCTCGGCGCGCAGGCCTCGACGACCGGCCTCGACTACGTCAAGGGCAAGGGTCTCAACCCCACCGAGTTCGCCGACTCCCCGAAGGAGCTGCTCGGCCTCCAGTCCGGGCAGGCCGACGTGATCGTCCAGGACCTTCCCGTCGTGCTGACCTGGCTGAAGAAGCCCGAGATCGCGAGCAAGTTCGAGCTGATCGCGAGCCTCGACACCGGTGAGCAGTACGGCATCGGCCTGAAGAAGGGCAACGACGCGCTGGTCAAGGTGCTCAACGAGGAGATCGCCAAGGCCAAGACCGACGGCACGTACGAGCAGATCTACGTCAAGTGGTTCGGCAAGAAGCCCGGCGAGCTCGGAACCTGATCCATGACCGATCAGCCCATGACGGCCGGGCCTGCCGGTCCTGCCGGGCAGTTGCCCGGCAGGGCCAGGCTCAGCCCTCGTAAGCGGCAGCGCATCAGCCGCGCCATCCAGTACGTCATCCTGGTGGCAGCGCTCGTCGCCGTCGTCCTCCTGACCAACTGGCAGGGGCTCGCCGAGAACTTCACCAAGATGGACGTGGCGAAGCAGGCGCTCCCCGACGTGTTCACGGTCGCGCTCAAGAACACGATCATCTACACCGTCGGCGGCTTCGTTCTCGGATCGCTCGGCGGCCTGCTGCTGGCTCTGATGCGGATGTCGTCCGTACGGCCGTACCGCTGGATCGCGACCATCTACATCGAGATCTTCCGCGGGCTTCCGGCGCTGCTGATCTTCCTGTTCATCCTCTTCCTGCCGCTGGCGCTCTCCGGGTTCCAGATCCCGGGAGGGACGTACGGGCAGGGCATCCTCGGCCTGACGATCGTCAGCTCGGCGTACATGGCGGAGACACTCCGGGCGGGCCTGCAGGCCGTCCCGAAGGGGCAGAGCGAGGCGGCGCGGTCACTCGGCATGTCGCACTCGCGGGCGATGATCTCGGTGGTCATCCCGCAGGCCATCCGCATCGTCATCCCGCCGACGACCAACCAGTTCGTGTCGCTGCTCAAGGACTCCTCGCTGGTGCTGTTCCTCGGCGTGAGCGGCGAGTACGTCGAGCTGACGAAGTTCGGCAACGACCTCGCCTCGACGACCAGTAACGCCACCCCGATCCTGGTGGTCGGCCTGACGTACCTGCTCGTCACGATCCCGCTCGGCTACCTCGCGGGACGCCTCGAAAACCGTCAGGCGAAGGGACGGTGACCCCGGTGACGCACGCGGTCGAGATCAAGGACCTGCACAAGTCGTTCGGCGACCTGGAGGTGCTCAAGGGCATCGACTTCACCGTCGACGAGGGCCAGGTCGTCTGTGTCATCGGCCCCTCGGGGTCGGGCAAGTCGACGCTGCTTCGCTGTGTCAACCTGCTCGAAGAGCCCAGCAAGGGCAGCGTGACCGTGGGCGGCGTCGAGCTGACCGATCCGGACGTCGACATCGACGCGGCGCGGCGCAGGCTCGGCATGGTCTTCCAGTCGTTCAACCTGTTTCCGCACATGTCGGTGCTGCAGAACGTCATGATCGCCCAGCGGCGGGTGCTCAAGCGGGGCAAGGCCGAGGCCGAGCGCATCGCGCGCGAGAACCTCGAAAAGGTCGGCGTCGGTGCCAAGTGCGACGCCTTCCCGCCGCAGCTCTCCGGCGGCCAGCAGCAGCGGGTCGCGATCGCCAGGGCCCTCGCCATGGACCCGGCGCTCATGCTGTTCGACGAGCCCACCTCCGCGCTCGACCCCGAGCTGGTGGGCGACGTGCTGTCGGTCATGCGCAAGCTCGCGCGCGACGGCATGACGATGCTGGTGGTCACCCACGAGATGAGCTTCGCGCGGGAGGTGGCCGACCGCGTGGTGTTCATGGACGGCGGGGTGATCGTCGAGGAGGGCCCGCCGGACCAGGTGATCGGCGACCCGCAGCACGCCCGCACGCGCACGTTCCTCAAGAGGGTGCTGGACCCGACCCACACGGAGGAAGACGGCACGCCCGGCGAGGACCAGGCCTCGGCCGCCTCGCCGCCGGCGGTCTGAAGTCGCGCACCGATCCCCGCCGGCCCCTGGCCCGCGGGGATCGGGCCGTTTCAGGGGCTGGAAGGCAAAGCGAGCCCGCGGGTGATCTTTGGGGCCATGTAGGGCTTCCCCGGCCGCACACGTTGTCTACTCGACCACCCACGGGCTCTGGCGTCACAACGCTAGCGAGCTATGAGGCCCACGTGCAAAGAGAGTCGCAAATCGTGGTCCGATAAAGACCAAAAATCACGTGGCGTCACGAAGCATGCAGGTGACTCGCGAGGTGCAGACGCGGCGGCCCTCCTCGTCGGTGATCTCGATGTCGTACGTCGCGAGGCTGCGGCCGCCGTGCACGCGGGTGGCGACGCCGGTGACGTGACCCGAGGTCGCCGACCGGTGGTGGGTGGCGTTGATCTCGATGCCGACCGCCTGCCGGCCCTCACCGGCGTGCAGGGCCGCGCCGGTGGACCCGATGGTCTCGGCGAGCACGCAGGAGGCGCCTCCGTGGAGGAGGCCGTACGGCTGGGTGTTGCCCGCGACCGGCATCCTGGCCACGACGCGCTCGGCCTTGACCTCGATGAACTCGATGCCCATGGTGGCGATCAGGGTGCCCTTGTAGTCGCCCCCGTACAACTTCTCGAGGCGGGTGAGATCCTCGGGGTTCGTCATGGTCAAGGGGACGCCTCCAGTTGCACAGCGCGGGGTGTTCTGTCGTACATGGAGACTAGGCTGCGGGTGTGCCGAAGAAGGAACCGACCCCCGCACGCGACCGCCTGCTTCTCCTGGACGGGCACTCGCTCGCGTACCGCGCGTTCTACGCCTTGAAGGACGCGAACCTCACCACGACCGACGGCCAGCACACCGAGGCGGTGTACGGCTTCACCTCGATGCTGATCAACGTCCTTCGCGACGAGCGGCCGAGTCACGTGGTGGTCTGCTTCGACCGGTCGGAGCCCACCTTCCGCCACGAGGCGTACGAGCAGTACAAGGCCAACCGCCAGGAGACCCCTGAGGACTTCCGCGGCCAGGTCAGCCTGATCTTCGAGGTGCTCGACGCGCTCCGCGTGCCCTACCTCTCGCTCGCGGGCTTCGAGGCCGACGACCTGATCGCCACGCTCGCCGACCGGGCCGCCCGGCAGGAGATGGACGTGCTGATCGTCACCGGCGACCGCGACGCCCTCCAGCTCGTGAACGACCGCATCACGCTGCTGATGACGCGCCGCGGCATCAGCGACATGACGCGTTTCGACCCCGCCGCCGTCGTCGAGAAGTACGGCCTGACCCCCGAGCAGTATCCCGACTTCGCCGCCCTGCGCGGCGACCCCAGCGACAACCTCCCCAACATCCCGAGCGTGGGCGAGAAGACCGCCGCCAAGTGGGTCAAGGAGTTCGGCTCGCTCACCGAGCTGGTCGCCCGGGTCGACGAGGTGAAGGGCAAGGTCGGCGACAAGCTCCGCGAGCACCTCGGCCAGGTGATCCACAACCGCCAGCTCACCGAGCTCCGGCGCGACGTGCCGCTCGACGCCGACGTCGCCGAGCTCAAGATGGGCAAGTGGGACCGCGACGAGATCCACAAGCTCTTCGACACCCTGCAGTTCCGCGTGCTGCGCGACCGGCTCTACCAGAGCATCGGCACCGCCGAGCCCGAGGCCGAGGAGGGGTTCGAGGTCGAGGTCGTGACCCTCGGCCCCGACGAGGTCGAGCCGTGGCTCGCCGCCATGCCCGAGGGCAGGGCCGGCCTTGCGGTCAAGGGCACCCACGGCAGTGGCACGGGCAGGCTCGACGGCATCGCCGTCGCCGCCCCCGCCGACGCCGAGGGCGTCCGGCGCGCGGCCTTCATCGACCTGGTGGGCCTCAGCCCCGCCGACGAGGGCGCGCTGAGCCGGTGGCTCGCCGACGAGTCCAGGCCGAAGGCCCTGCACGACGCCAAGGGCCCGCTGCTGGCCCTGTGGGCCCAGGGGCTCGACCTCAAGGGGCTCACCTGTGACACGGCTCTGGCGGCCTATCTGGCGATGCCGGGGCAGCGGTCCTTCCCCCTCGACGACCTCGTGCTGCGCTACCTCCACCGCGAGCTGCGCGCCGAGACGGAGACGAACGGCCAGGCCGCCCTGTTCGACGACCCCGGCGACGACGAGGGCCAGGAGCTCGGCATCCGGGCCCAGGCCGTGCTGGAGCTCGCCGACGCCCTTGAGGCGCACTTGGAGCCCCGGGGCGGCATCCGGCTGATGCGCGAGGTCGAGCTCCCGCTGGTGCGCGTGCTCGCCGAGCTCGAGCGCGACGGCATCGCCGCCGACCACGGCTACTTCGCCGGCCTTGAGGTGGAGTTCGGCGCCGCGGTGAAGCAGGCCGTCGAGGAGGCCCACCGGGTCGTCGGCGAGCAGTTCAACCTGGGCTCGCCCAAGCAGCTCCAGGAGATCCTGTTCGTCAAGCTCGGGCTGCCGAAGACCAAGAAGATCAAGACCGGCTACACCACCGACGCCGACGCCCTGGCGACGCTCGCCACGCAGACCGACAACGAGCTGCCGACGATCCTGCTGCGCCACCGCGACCAGACCAGGCTGCGCACCACCGTCGAGGGCCTGATCAAGGAGATCGGCGACGACGGGCGCATCCACACCACCTACAACCAGATCATCGCGGCGACCGGGCGCCTGTCCTCCGAGAAGCCCAACCTCCAGAACATCCCCATCCGCACCGCCGAGGGCCGCCGCATCCGGCAGGGCTTCATGGTGGGCGAGGCCTACGAGAGCCTGCTGACCGCCGACTACAGCCAGATCGAGCTGCGCATCATGGCCCACCTGTCCCGCGACGAGGCGCTGATCGCGGCGTTCGAGTCCGGGCACGACTTCCACCAGGCGACCGCCGCCCGGGTGTTCGACCTCCCGCCCGAGCAGGTCGACGGCGAGCTGCGGGCGCGCATCAAGGCGATGAACTACGGCCTGGCGTACGGCCTGTCCGACTTCGGGCTCTCCGGCCAGCTCGGCATCCCCGTCGCCGAGGCCCGCGCGCTCAAGGACGAGTACTTCCAGGAGTTCGGCGGCGTCCGCGACTACCTCGCGACCATCGTCGCGCAGGCCCGGCAGGACGGCTACACCGAGACCATCCTCGGCCGCCGCCGCTACCTGCCCGACCTGACCAGCGACAACCGCCAGCGCCGCGAGATGGCCGAGCGCATGGCGCTCAACGCCCCCATCCAGGGCTCGGCGGCCGACATCATCAAGGTCGCGATGCTCAACGTCCAGCGGGCGCTGCGCGAGCGCGAGCTGCGCTCCCGCATGCTGCTTCAGGTCCACGACGAGCTCGTCTTCGAGGTGGCCCCCGGCGAGCTGGAGCCGCTGCGCGAGCTGGTCGTGGCCCAGATGTGCGCCGCGTACGAGCTGCGCGTCCCCCTGGACGTCTCCGTGGGCGTCGGCCGCACCTGGCAGGACGCCGGCCACTGAGGCCGTGCCGCCGCCCCCCGCGCCGGGGGCGGCCGGTGATGGCCGCCGCGGGGTGGCGACATCCCGGGGGCGGGCCGGTCAGTCGGTGGTGGCCGTGGCGGTGTGGTGACGGCCCGGGCGTGAGGTCTCAAGGGCGGCCGTCTCGACCTCCAGGAGGCTGGTCTCGTGCCGCTCGGCCTCGTGCGCCGCGTGCCCGCCCCGCAGCCCGAACAGCCGCTTCGACAGCAGGATGTACAGCACGGCGGCGAGGTTGATCAGCAGGATCACGATGCGCAGCCAGGTGACCTTCTCCACGATCTCGTAGATCTCGACCGGCACGAAGAGCGACGTCGCGACCACCGCGAAGTACTCACCCCAGCGCCGCAGCAGCCACAGCCCGACGCCCTCGGTCATGAGCAGGGCCCCGAAGACCAGCAGGCCGAGCACGATCCACGTCAGGGTCCTGGTCTCCGCGCCGATGACCGTGCGCAGCGTGTGCACCACGCCCGACTCCTCGAGGTTCCACCCGAGCTTGTCGGCCAGCGGCTGGAGCAGCGGCACGTCCTCGTTGAAGGCCCTGCTGATCGCGTCCTGATGGGCGCGGAACCGCCAGATGCCGAACGCCGCCGCCAGCACCAGCAGCCCCTTGCCCCACCGGAACACCGCGAGCAGCCGCAGGATCGTGGCGTCGCGCAGCGCCCTGCCGCGCAGGACGATGGGAGCGTCCTCCGCGGGGCCGGAGCCGTGCGGCGCGCCGAGTGCGAAGTCCCCGCAGCGCAGGCAGCGCCAGGCCTCTCCGAGGGCCGTGTCGGCGCGCAGGCGCCGCCGCAGCGCCTCCTCGGTGGGGGCGTAGGTCACATGGCCATGCCGGCCACAGGCGCGCAGGCTCCAGTTCACGATCAAATTTCAACACATGATAGGTGTGTACGCGGCTCGGGACGCGGCCGAATGGGCCATCCCAGGGCGAAAATCGACCTGCCGCCGATCCAGGAGACCACTTGTGCGCAGCACACCCGGCCTGACCCACGTCATCGGCATCGTGAACATCGGTGTCATGATCGTCGCCGTTGTGGCGCTCCTGGTCCTGCCCCTCGGGCACGACGGCGCGAACGTCGAGCACGCCGCGAAGCCTGCCCCGAAGACCGCGCCGCCCGCGCTGCCCGAGGTGCCCGCGCCGCCTCCGGTGACGGCGACGGCCGAGTCGGCCAGGAACGTCGGGGCCAACGAGGCGGGCATGGTCCCGGTGCTGATGTACCACCGGATCATGAAGAAGCGGCTGGCCTCCATCGACCGCACCCCCTCGCAGCTCCGGGGGGAGCTGGAGAAGCTCGCCAAGGACGGCTACGTGCCGATCACCGCGGCCGAGTTCGTGGCGGGCGCCATCGACATCCCGGCAGGCGCCCATCCGGTGGTGCTGACCTTCGACGACGGCCACCCCTCGCACTTCGCCCTCGGCACCGACGGCATGCCGAAAAAGGACACCGTCGTCCAGATCATCTACGACGTCGCCAGCAGGCACCCGGGCTTCCGCCCGGTGGCGACGTTCTGGATCAACGCCAACCCCTTCGGGCTCCGCGACACCGCCCGGCAGGCGGCGGCCGTGGGGTGGCTGGTCGAGCACGGGTTCGAGGTCGCCAACCACACCTTCGGCCATCCGGACCTCTACCGGCTGACCAAGAAGAAGATCGCCGAGTCGATCGTGCGCCAGCAGCGGCTGCTGGAGCGGCTCGGCGCCCCCCGGTCGGCCACGTTCGCCCTGCCGTACGGCAGCAGGCCCAAGAAGCGGTCGAACGCGCGCGACGGGAAGTGGGACGGCACCTCGTATCATTTCGACGCCGTTTTCCTCGCCGGGGCCGAGCCCGCGATTTCGCCCTACGCGAAGGACTTCGACCGGTACAACGTCCCGCGAATCCAGTCGAACGGTAAAAAAGGGGAGTGCCGGAAATGGTGCTCGCAGTACTGGCTGGAGTGGCTCCGTAAGCACCCTGATAGGCGATACACCTCGGACGGGGACCCGTCACACGTCTCCATCCCCAGTCGATTTCGCGGTAAGATCCTGGCAAAGCTCGACGGGGTGTTGATCACCTATTGAAGGCTTCCGGGGTTGTGCGGGTGAGCGCCGGATTGACCACGCCCGCGTACTCTCATATGCTGATCGCTGCGCTGTGGGCTCGCGTGCGCCTCGGACGGAGCGGGCTCGCGCTCGGTCATGTCGACCAAGGGTCATCCCGACCATCCTCGGCTTGAGCGATAAAGAGGCCTGCCGCGCGTCCGCCACATCGACATCTGTCCGCGTTCGGAGCAATTCCACACATGACGAGCAGCACTGAGGCCACCTCGAGCACCCCGCAGGTAGCGGTCAACGACATCGGTTCCGAGGAGGCCTTCCTCGCCGCGATCGACGAGACCATCAAGTACTTCAACGACGGCGACATCGTCGAAGGCACCGTCGTCAAGGTCGATCGAGACGAGGTCTTGCTCGACATCGGCTACAAGACCGAGGGTGTCATCCCCTCGCGCGAGCTCTCGATCAAGCACGATGTCGACCCAGCCGAGGTCGTCGAGGTCGGAGAGCACGTCGAGGCCCTGGTCCTCCAGAAGGAGGACAAGGAAGGCCGGCTGATCCTCTCCAAGAAGCGCGCGCAGTACGAGCGCGCCTGGGGCACGATCGAGAAGATCAAGGACGAGGACGGCATCGTCACCGGCACGGTCATCGAGGTCGTCAAGGGTGGTCTCATCCTCGACATCGGCCTGCGCGGCTTCCTTCCGGCGTCGCTGGTCGAGATGCGGCGCGTTCGCGACCTTCAGCCGTACGTCGGCCGGGAGCTCGAGGCGAAGATCATAGAGCTGGACAAGAACCGCAACAACGTGGTTCTCTCCCGGCGCGCCTGGCTCGAGCAGACCCAGTCCGAGGTCCGCCAGACCTTCCTCAACACCCTGCAGAAGGGCCAGGTCCGCAAGGGCGTCGTCTCCTCGATCGTCAACTTCGGTGCGTTCGTGGACCTCGGCGGCGTCGACGGTCTCGTGCACGTCTCCGAGCTTTCCTGGAAGCACATCGACCACCCCTCCGAGGTCGTCGAAGTGGGCCAGGAGGTCACCGTCGAGGTCCTCGACGTGGACATGGAGCGCGAGCGGGTCTCCCTGTCGCTCAAGGCGACGCAGGAGGACCCCTGGCAGCAGTTCGCCCGCACCCACCAGATCGGGCAGGTCGTTCCCGGGCGCGTCACCAAGCTGGTGCCGTTCGGTGCGTTCGTCCGCGTCGAGGAGGGCATCGAGGGCCTGGTCCACATCTCCGAGCTGGCCGAGCGCCACGTGGAGATCCCGGAGCAGGTCGTCCAGGTCGGCGACGAGATCTTCGTGAAGATCATCGACATCGACCTCGACCGCCGTCGCATCTCGCTGTCGCTGAAGCAGGCGAACGAGGGCGCGATCGGTGCCGACGTCGAGTTCGACCCCACGCTGTACGGCATGGCGGCGACCTACGACGAGCAGGGCAACTACATCTACCCCGACGGGTTCGACCCCGAGACGGGCGAGTGGCTCGAGGGCTTCGAGAAGCAGCGCGAGGAGTGGGAGCGGCAGTACGCCGAGGCCCAGACCCGCTTCGAGGCCCACAAGTCGCAGGTCGAGAAGGCTCGCGCGGAGGAGGCGGAGGCCGCAGGCCCGTCCACCTACTCCGGTGAGACTCCTCCGTCCTCGTCGTCCACCGGCGGCTCGGCTCCGGCCGCGGGCGCCCTGGCCTCCGACGAGGCCCTGGCCGCGCTTCGCGAGAAGCTCGCGGGTGGCCAGAGCTGACGCTCTGAGTTCCGTTCACTGAGAGGGTCCCACTTCGGTGGGGCCCTCTTCGTGTTGTGCTCCTGCCCCTACAGTGGGCGGGTGACGCGGATCGAGCGGGCCGGGCCCGAGGACGCCGGGGAGATCCTCACGCTCCAGCGGGCGGCCTACGTGAGCGAGGCGCAGCTGTACGGTGACCCGTTCATCGGCCCCCTGGTGGAGTCGCTGGACCGGATGCGCGCGACGATCGCGAGCGCGACCGTCCTGAAGGCGCTCGCCGGTGACCGCATCGTCGGCGCGGTGCGCGGGCAGCTCGCCGACCGCGCCGGCATCATCGGGCGGCTCGTGGTGGCTCCCGACCAGCAGGGCCGGGGAGTCGGCACCGCGCTGCTCCAGGCCGTCGAGCGGGAGCTGGGCGCCGAGGTCGACGCCTTCGACCTGTTCACCGGGCACCTCTCGGAGGGCAACCTCCGGCTGTACCGCCGCCTGGGCTACCGCGAGACGCGGCGCGAGCGCGTCCACGACCACCTGACCCTGGTGCACATGCGCAAGCCCGCCTAGCGTTGGCTACCCTTCCGTGCATGCTGAAGATCGGGCTGACCGGCGGCATCGGGTCGGGCAAGAGCGAGGTGTCCCGGCGCCTGGCGGGCCACGGCGCGGTGGTCATCGACGCCGACAAGATCGCGCGTGAGGTCGTAGAGCCGGGCACCACCGGTCTGGCCCTCGTCATCGAGGCGTTCGGCCGGGGAGTGCTCCGCGACGACGGCTCCCTGAACCGCGAGAAGCTCGGGCAGATCGTGTTCGCCGACCCCGACAAGCTGCGGCGGCTGAACGCCATCGTCCACCCGAGGGTGGGGGAGCGGGTTGCCGAGCTGCAGGAGGGCGCGCCCGATGACGCGGTCGTCGTGTACGACGTGCCGCTGCTCGCCGAGAACAACCTGGCGCCGATGTACGACGTGGTGATCGTGGTGGACGCCCCGGACGAGGTGCGTCTGGCCCGGCTGGTCGACCTGCGGGGGATGGCCGAGGAGGACGCCCTCGCCCGCATCAGGTCGCAGGCCACCCGTGAGGACCGGCTGAAGATCGCCGACATCGTGATCCCGAACGAGGGTCCCCTCGGCCTGCTGGACGCGCGCGTCGCCGAGGTCTGGGCCCAGCTCCAGAAACGCCGCGAGACGGCCACCGGCTGACCGGACGGGCCTCAGGCCGCCTACAAGGCTCTACCGCCATCTCGGGCGAAAAGGGGATCCCTAACGGACACGGCGAGGCCCTGCGACGGCTTGGAGGGGCCGCGAGACGGTATCCAGCCGCAGGGAGTGGGTGCCCGGGTCAGAATTCGGCGTCGAAGGCGATCTGGCGGACGCCCGGCAGGTAGGGATCGAGCTCGCCAGGGTCGAACCTGCACATGCCGACGACGTACCAGAACTGGCCGGCGATCTCGCCCTCCATCTTGTACCGGCCGTCGGGGCTGAACGCCGCCCATCCCTCGGCCAGGCCGAGGAGCGTGGCCCGCTGGACCGGGACCCCGCCCGCAAGGTCCCAGAGGATCACCGCACCGTCGTCCCCCGCGCTGGCGAGCAGGTCGCCGGCGGGGCTGTAGGCCACCGACCAGACCCGGCGGGTGTGGCCCACCAGCGTGTGGAGGTGCCGCCCCGACGCGGTGTCCCACAGCCGTACGACGAGGTCGTCCCCGGCCGTGGCGAGCACCGTGCCGTCGGGGCTGAAGTCCACCGTCCAGAGCCGTCCGGTGTGCCGCCTGAGGGTGTGCAGGGGCGTCGCGGGAGAGGGCGAGCCCTGCGGGCCGAGCTCCCAGACGCGGGCGGTGCCGTCGTTGCTCGCGCTGGCGAGGAGCCTGCCCGTCGGGTCGAACCGCACGGCGTAGACCCGGTCGGAGTGGCCTTCGAGGGTGGCGAGCCGTGTGCCGGACGCGACGTCCCACAGCCTGACCACGCGGTCGTCGCATCCGGTGGCCACGGTGGCGCCGTCGGGGCTGAACGCGATCGACCGCACGCGCCCCCGGTGCTCGGAGAAGTTGCAGAGCTCCCGTCCGGAGACGCGGTACCACAGCCGGACGGTGTCGTCGTCGTTGGCCGTCGCGAGGATCTCACCGTCCGGGCTGAACGCCTCCGCCCAGACGTGGTCGGTCTCGACGTTCAGCTCGCGCTCGAAGGAACCGGCCGCGAGGTTCCACAGGTAGACGCCGCCGTCGTTGCTCGCGGTGGCCAGCAGCGGGCCGGCGGAGCTGAAGATCGCGGAGATGAGCCGGTCGGCGGTGCCGGTCAGCTCGCGCAGGCGGCGCCCGGTGCGCGGGTCCCACAGCCGGACGTAGCCGTCGTTGCCGCTGGTGGCGAGCATGGTGCCGTCCGCGCTGAACCGGGCGCCCGTGATCCGGCGGCCGTGGCCGCGCAGGGTGTGCCGGCACTGTCCGGTCTCGGTGTCCCACAGCCGTGCCGTGCCGTCGTTGCTGGCCGTCGCGAGCTGCCGGCCGTCGGGGCGGAAGGCGAACGGCCACACCGAGCCCCGGTGGCCGGCGAGCTCGGCGCGCTGGCGCCCGGTCTCGGGCTCCCAGACGCGCACCATGCCGTCGCTGTCGCCGGTGGCCAGCGTGTCACCGCCGGGGGCGAAGAGCACCTGGTAGACGGCTCCGGAGTGGCCGGGAAGCGCCCCCGCGGGCTCGCCGCGACGGGGATCCCACAGGCGCAGCCCGCCGGATGTGTCACCGGACGCAAGCAGGTCGCCCGAGGGGTGGAAGTCCAGGGCGTAGACGCGCCCGGTATGGCCGCGCAGGTCGTGCAGCTGCGTGCCGGCGGCGGGGTTCCAGATCTTGATGGCGCCGGTGTGGTCGCCCGCGGCCAGCATGCGGCCGTCCGGGCTGAGCGCCAGCCGGTAGACGGTGCCCCGGTGACCGGTCAGCACGTGGCTGAGCCTGCCGGTGTCCAGGTCCCAGACACGGATGGCGCCTCCGGCGTCGCCGGTCACGAGCCGGCCGGGCAGGAAGACGGCGGTGTAGACCGGGGAGGTGTGGCCGGGCAGCGAGGCCACGTGCGCTCCGGTGACGGCCGACCACACCTGGACCACGCCGTCGGCCCCGCCCGCGGCGACCAGCTCGCCGGACGGGCTGACCACCACCGGCCAGACCCCCTCGGGATGCCCGGTGAGGACGTGGCGGATCTCGCCGGTGAGCGGGTCCCACACCCGTACGGTGCCGTCGCCCGCGCCGGTCACCAGCGCCCCCGGCCCGTACGTGACCTTGTACACCCGCCCGCGGTGGCCGTGGAGGGTGCGCAGCGGTGACCCGGTGACACTGTCGCACACCAGCACCCCGCCGTCCTCCGTGCCGACGGCGAGGACCCCGCCACCGGGGCCGTAGGCGATCGGCTCCGGCAGGCGGCTGCTCTGGAAGTGGAAGCCGTACGGGACGCCGACCTGCGGGGGCGCCAGCTCGGGGGTCACCGGGTGGCCCGGCGCGATGGCGGCGCCGTGCAGCGCGGGATCGGCCCGGAGCGCGGGGGAGGCGGTGACGTCGATCAGGGCCGCGCGATCCCAGCGCCCGCCTTCGGTGGCGATGTCGCGGAGGTCGGCCCGGGGGAGCCGGGCCCGGGTGAGGTCGGCGCCGCGCAGGTCCGCCCCCGCCAGCACGGCCTCGTCCAGCCGGGCGCCGTTGAGGCGGGCGTCGCGGAGGATGGCGCGCGAGAGGTTCGCCCCGACGAGCTGGGTCTCGGTCAGGTCGGCCCCGGTGAGGTCGACGCCGGCGAAGTCGCGGTAGGACAGGTCCTCACCGTGCAGCCGGGCGCCGCGCAGGTCGGTGCGCGCGGGGGTGCGCAGACGGGTGGTGACCTTGATCGCGTTGGCCCGCGCCACGTCGTCCGCGCCGGGATCCGCCAGCGTCTTGCCCGCCCACGCCTGCAGCCGGCCGGTGTCGGCGAGGTCGCACAGGAAGTCGACGATCAGCGCGGACAGGGGACGCCGCGCGAGCCGCTCGCCGAGCGTCGCGGCGAGGTGCCTGGCGACCAGCCACTCCATCACCGAGGAGTGGATGAAGCCGAAGAGCCCCTCGTCGGTGCGGACGAGCAGGCTGCCCGTGCCCATCGCATGGGCGGTCTGGCTGACCGACAGCCGGTTGTCGGCGAGCTCGGCGAGCGTCTCGGCCACCTCGGTGAGCTCGGCCGGCTGGAGGTAGGACTCGCCGCTCTCCCACAGGCGCAGGGCCAGCGTCGTGGCGGCCCGCCACAGCTCCGCGGCGTTCAGGTCTCCGGGCGCCCCGGGCACGTGGGTGCGCCGCTCCTCGAAGACCAGCCAGTGGTCGAGGATCTCGGCGTAGAGGCCGGCCGCGCTGATGGTCTCGCCCGCCTGGGCCACGGCGCGGAGGCGGTCGTCGGGCAGATCGGCGATGAAGCTCAGCATGCGCGGGTTCTGGGCGAGGCCGAGCAGGTCGGCGATGCCGGTGAGCATGCTCATGCGGTCGTCGGCGGCCCGCGCGTCGCCGCCGTACCGGTTGACGAGGTAGGCGCGGACCTGGGCGGGGGTGAACTCCTCCACGCTGAGCACCCGCCGGTGCGGCAGCGTGCCGACCCGCTCGCCGAGCGCCGTGAGCACCTGGGCGTGCGACTTGAAGTGCTGGGTGCGGCTCGCCACGACGACCTTCGCCTTGTCCTCCGCCGCCTGGAGCAGCGTGTCGAGGTGGTCGGCCGCGCGCTCGTAGGTGACCCGGGTGACCAGCTCGTCGAACCCGTCGAAGAGCAGGACGATGCGGCCCTGGCGGAGCATGTAGTGGAAGGCCTTGAGGTCGATCAGCTCCTCACCGTGGTTGGCCAGATGCGCCGCGACCAGCCCGTCGACCGAGTGCGCCTTGTCGAGGGCCCTGAGCTCGATGAGGATCGGCGTCAGGTGGGGGAGCTCGGCCGGGATCCTGCGCGCCACCTCGCGCAGCGCGAACGTCTTGCCGCGCCCGAAGTCGCCGAGCAGCAGCACGAAGCGGCCGTGGTCGGCCGCGAGCAGGCGCATCAGCTCGCCCGCGAGGTCGTCCCTGACGCCCTGGCCGGTGCGGTCGACCTCGCGGTAGCGCTGCGGGACGTACAGCTCCGGAGGGTAGCGCCGGTCGCCGCGCAGCCGGGCGGTCTGGTCGGCGACGTGGTCGGACAGGTCGAGCAGCCCCTGGAACTCGGTGAAGCTGCGCAGCCGCACGCCGCGCCGCAGCGCGTCGTCGCGCATGAGCCGGGACGGGGTGGGCCCCTGGTAGACCAGCTCGGAGCCGTGCTCCAGCCCCGCCGCGTGCACCTGCCGCAGGAAGGCCGTGACGTCCTCGGCCGTCAGGGAGCCGGCGTGGGCGCCGATGAGCTGCTGGCGGACGAAGCCGTCCTCGGCCAGGGTGACGAGCAGGTGCGGCGGCTCGCCCGGCACCTTGCGGATCTTGGCGCGGTCGCTGCGCGTCTCGCAGACCTCGGCGACGCGGTCGAGCAGCAGGCTCGACGGGTCCGCCTGCCGCTCGGGCTCCCCTCCGGTGTTGGGCGGGGCCTCCAGAGGGTTCAGCGTGGCCCGCTCGACGGCGGCGGCCGGGGGGAACGTGCCGTGCACCGCCCGCCGGTCGTACCGGATCTCGTCCGGCGGGGAGATCTCCGGCCGGTCGCGCGCCCAGCGGCGTACGCCCTCGGGGGTGATCTCGATGATCTGGTGGCGTCCCGGCGCCAGGGACGGCACGCAGGGCAGGTCGCCGATGAAGCCGATCTCGTCAGGGCCGCCGCCGTGCAGCAGGAGGTTCAGCCTGGCGCCCAGCAGTTGCTCCAGCGTGCTCGCGTCCCGCAGGGCAGAGGGGGGATGGCCGACGGCTCCGACGCGCAGCCACCCGGTCTCCTCGAAGGGACGCAGCCGCTCGGCGAACCAGGCGGCCTGCGCCTGCCCGAGCTGCCCGTAGGCGTCCTCCTCGCGATGGCTCATGGCCATGGTGGAGTTGAGCCCGGCGACGACGACCTTCAGCTCGGGCTCGGCGAACAGGCTCCAGGGTTGCGCGCTGTCGAAGTCGGGGTCGGAGAGCCCCTGGTAGACATCCTTGAACAGGCCGGAGAAGTGCCGCCATTTGGGCCAGTAGGGCGGCTCCGGGGCCACGTCGTCGGCCTCGCAGGTGGCGAAGTACGCCCGGCTCGCCGCCTTGGTGACGTCGCGGGGGCCGGGCACGACGACCAGCCGCCGGGGCTCCAGGCCGAGCAGCACGCGGAGCCCGGTGAGGAACGCGAGCGCCTCGCCGTATTCGCGGATGCTGCCGGACTCGGTGATGTCGCCCGTGACCACCAGCAGGTCGGGGCGGGGCACCCCGGCGTCGGCCAGGCGGGTGAGGTCGGCCCAGACGCTCGACTGCAGCTCGCCCGCCCCGAGCGGCTCGTCCGCCTCGGCGAGCCCGCGCCCGAACCTGGGCCCCGCGACGTGCAGCAGCGTGATCGACGAGCGCTCCTGGCGGGAGTCCGCGCTCGCTGGGAAGGTGGGCGGGGCCACGGGGGTCCTGCGCAGGGGCGGGAGGCGCGGCTCGGCGCGGGCGGGCGGGACCTCGGTCCGTACGACCCCGCCGTTTCCGGCGACGACCCCGCTGTTCCGAGGACTCCCGCCGCTCTCGGGGACCCCGCCGTCTCCGGTGGCCCCGGGCATGGCGGGCGCCTCCTGGACGACGGTGCCCGGGATCGTCTTGGCCGACGCGACGGGGAAGCCGGGCTGCTCGGCGGGCTTGGCCCGCCCCGCGAGGGTGTGCTGGATGCGGCCGAGCAGCAGCGACCTGGCCTCGTCGGGGTCGGTCACCCCCACCATGTCGACCCACGTGATGGTGGACAGCAGCCCTTCGAGGGGGCAGTCCTCGATGCGGATGGTCACGAGCCGGTTGCCCGGGTTGTCGGGGTCGGCGCGGAAGGCGGTCAGCCACTCCTGCCGCCCGAAGCGCGACCCGAGGTAGTTGCGGGACAGGACCGCGACGATGAGCCCCGCCTCGCTGACACCGCGGTCCATGAAGTCGACGAAGTTCGTGCCGGGCACGAAGTCCCAGGCCTGGAGCATGGTGCGATATCCGGCGGCCTCCAGCTGCCAGGCGATCCAGGTGGCCCAGCGCTCGTCCGCGGGGGAGTAGCTGACGAAGATCTCGGTGCGCGTGCCGTTCCGACCGTCCATGCGGACTCCCACTCCTCGCACACCTCACCCCGGCCGGGAAGGCCGGGGACCGCCACCCGCGAGACTCTCCCTCGTGTGACGGCGTGACCGCCGTGCGGGTTCACCGGCGCCATTATCTCCTGTGCCGCAGGGGCTTTCGAGGATTCTGATCTTTTGCCGGTGTGGGATCATGGCCTGCGTGACACGGCGGCTGACGGTCCTCGACTGGGTCCGTGTCGGTGTGCTCGCCGTGGGGCTGGTCTGCGTGGCCACGGGGCTGCTCCCGGCGGACGAGGCGGTCGCCAACCTCCGCCGCATCGGCCCGCTGCTGCTGTTCCTGGCGGCGGTGATCGTGCTGGCCGAGCTGACCAAGGAGGCGAACGTCTTCGACGTCCTCGCCAGCCGGTTGGCGATCGTCGGGCGCGGGAACTATGCCGCGCTGTTCCTCCTGTGTACGGCTTTCGCGTCATTTGTCACGATATTTCTTAACTTGGATACGACCGCGGTGCTGCTGACGCCGGTCATGCTCGCCCTGGCGCCGCGCGCCCGCATCGCGCCGCTGCCCCTGGCGATGACCACGATCTGGCTGGCCAACACCGCGAGCCTGCTCCTGCCGGTCTCCAACCTCACCAACCTGCTGGCCATGGGCCGCGTCGAGCTGTCCACGCGCGACTTCGCCGGCCGCATGTGGGCACCACAGGCCACGGCGATCGCCGTGACGATGCTGTGCCTGTGGATCTTCTTCTGGCGGCGCGGCGAGCGCGGCGCGGACAGGTACGATCCGCCGCCCCAGGCGCCGATGGGCGACCGGGTGCTGTTCACCGTCGCGGCCGCCGCCTGCGCGCTGTTCATCGTGGCGATCCTCGCGGGGCTCCAGATCGGCGTCGCGGCGGCCGTGGCCGCCGTCCTGGTCGTCGCCGCCTTCGCCTGGCGCGACCGCTCGAAGCTCACCTGGGGGCTGTTCCCCTGGCAGCTCCTGGTCTTCGTCACCGGGCTGTTCCTCGTGGTGCCCACGCTCAGCCGGTACGGGCTGGACGATCTCATGCGGGCGCTCATCGGCGAGTCTGGCGACGCGGCGGGGGGCTACCGGGCCGCCGCGGCGGGCGCGGGGCTGTCGAACGTCGTCAACAACCTGCCCGCGTACTACGCCGGGGAGCGGGTCGTACCGCCCGGGAACCACGACCAGCTGCTCTCGCTGCTCATCGGCACGAACGTCGGGCCGGTCATCACGCCGTGGGCCTCGCTGGCCACCCTGCTGTGGTTCGAGTGGTGCAGGCGCCGCGCCGTCAGGGTGCCGCTGGTGAAGTTCGTGCTCACCGGGGTCTGCCTGGCCGTGACGGGCATCGCGGCCACGGTCGCGGCCCTCCTGCTCACCGCCTGAGCGCCCCGCTCACCGCGTGGAGGCGGTGACCAGGCCGAGCAGGTCGTCGACGAGCGCGGGGTGGGCCGCCACGAAGCTCCGCCTGTGCGAGGGCAGCTCCGTGTGCCCGTCGAAGGGCTCGCCGTCGAAGGCGCGCACGCACAGGCCCGCCTCCTGGGCGATCAGCAGCCCGCCGGGCAGGTCGACCGCCTCCGCCCGGTAGCCCACCACCGCGTCGATGTCGCCCCGCGCGAGCATCACCCACCCCAGCAGGGGCGCCCAGAGCTGCAGGACCCGCCGCGCCCGTACGTCGAGGGCGGCCTTGAGCCCGCGCATGGCCGGATCGTCGCGGGAGACGTCGTGCCCCTGCGTCCAGGCGAGCACCGGCCCGTGCGGGCTCGGCCGGTAGCGGGGGGACGGCACGGGCCCCTGGGGGCCGGAGGCGCCCCCGCCCCTGACCGCCGACCACGTCTGCCGGCCGACGGGATCGTGGACGACTCCGAGCTGCGGCAGGCCGCCGTGGCACAGGGCGAGCCCGACGACGTACAGCGGCAGGCCGATCGCGACGTTGTTCGTGCCGTCGAGCGGGTCGACGAGCCAGGTCCAGTCGCCGTCCGGATCGCCCGAGACACCGGACTCCTCGGCCACGACCCGGTGCCCGGGGAAGGCCGCCTGGATGCGTTCGAGCAGGAGCTTCTCCGAGGCCAGGTCGAGATCGGTGACGATGTCGCCCCGGCCCTTGGAGCGGACCCCGAGGTCGCCCTTCGTCCGCTCCCTGAGCAGAGCCCCGGCCGCCTCCGCGGCCACCACCGCCACGCGGCGGGCGTGATCGAGATCCACGGGATCCTCCTAGGTTCGCGCAAGGTGCTCCGCGGCCAGCCGGGCGGCCCGCGCGGTCTCCTCATCGTCGCAGCGTTCCCTGGTCACGCGGTGGGAGCGCGAGCTCAGCGGGCCGAGGGACAGATCGGTGCCGTGGCGCCCGCTGCCCAGCGCGATCGTGGCCGTGTCTGTGCCCTCGGGAACCACGCTGCGGTGGAAGACCCCCGCGGGAAGCGTGTAGACGTCCCCTGCGCGGTAGACCCCCGACCTGCCCCCGGTGTACCGCACGGTGCGCTCTGTCGGGCTGATGCTGTCGACCCCGCCCGCGCTGACCACCTCGAACACCCGGTGGGTGGCGCCAGCGCCGCTGTCGGCGACGCTGGCCAGCTCGTTGCGCACCTGGCCGTACAGGACGTAGCTCACCAGGTCCCAGCTGTGACAGTGGACCTCGGAGGTGGTGACGCCGGTGCTCGGGAAGCTGCCCGACCACAGGTGCACGCAGACGCCGTGCTCGCCACCGTGCCCACCGCCGCGCTCCACGGGCAGGCACATGAAGCCCAGCGGGTGGCGGATCGCCCTGATCGCGGATCTTCCCGAGGCGATGTCCTCCAGCATCCGCAGCGTGCGGCGGGGGAGGGTGGAGGGGACCGCGCCCGAGGTCAGCTCGTCGTACAGATCCTGATATTTCATATCGAGTATGGGTTCTTCGCTCGAATGGCCTTACGGATGATCTCGACCACGTCGCGGTCGCCGTACGACTTCGGCAGGCCGAGGCCGAGCGCCTCGAAGAGCTTGCGGGCCTCGTCGACCGTGGGCTCGTCGCTGAGCGGCGCCGACCTCGCCGCCTCGATGGGCACACGCCTGGCCTGGTCGAGGCTGGAGAGCAGCTCGGTGGCGCAGTGGTCGTAGTAGAAGCTGCCGCGCCGGCTCATCAGGGCGCGGTTGGGGTCCTCGACCGTGATGATGACGTAGTCGGCCGACAGGTCCCAGCGGAAGGTCGTCATCGTCGCCGACAGCCCGAGGTCGATGTCGAGCAGGCTGAACCGCTGCCGGTGCCAGCAGGCCGCGAGGATCGTCGCGTACGACTCCTTGCGAGTGCGGTCGACCGTCCAGAACTCCCCGGTGCCGTCGGGGGCCTCGGACACCGACCGGCGGAAGCGCACGTACGCCTCGCAGACCCCGGCGTGGGTCGGGTCGATGATCTCCAGCCGTACGAGCAGGGCCCTGCGCTCGCGGCGGGCGGCGACGACCAGATCGGGCAGCGTCACCGCCCGTACGTACGTGCCGGTGCCGCCCTTGAACATCCAGCGGTCGGTGGAGCGCCGAGCCTGGGCGTGGGCCTGCGAGATCTCGTCGGCCCCGTTGAGCGCCTGCACGATCTGCAGGTCGTCGAGCACGCGCCGGGCGCTCTCGACGACGGCCTCCAGCTCGGAGAGGCGGTCGAGGCGCGCGGGCAGGCTCGCCAGGGCTCCTGAGGTGGTGCGGAAGTTCTCCCTGATCGTCTCCTCCATGGGCTCCTGCCGCCAGCGGTCGCGCAGGATCGCGGCGGTCAGCAGCCCGAGGACCAGGAGGGTGACCCCGCTGATCAGCTCGCCCTTCGGCTGGCCGAGGATCTGGTCGCTCGCGGTGAGCCCGAGGAAGGCGATGAAGACGGCGAGCAACAGAGCGATCACACCGTCGGCGTTCTTGCCGACCCAAGCGACGAACTTCCCCACGCGCTCCATGGCGCCCCGCCCCGCCTCGACGATCAGTCAGCCCCGTCGTCATGGTAACGAGACGGTCAAAGATGGGCCAGGGGCAGGGCGAATGAGCGGGGATTCCGGTCCGTCCGGCGCCGGGCCCGGAAATGTCGGTGGCTCCGCGTAGGTTATGGAGACGTGAGGCCGGTAACAGATTTGCAGCGCAGGGTGGCGCCCTTCCAGGTCGTCACCGACATGACCCCGTCCGGCGACCAGCCGACCGCGATCGCCGAGCTCGAGCGGCGCGTCAAGGCCGGAGAGAAGGACAACGTCCTGCTGGGTGCCACCGGCACCGGCAAGACCGCGACGGTGGCGTGGCTCATCGAGCGGTTGCAGCGGCCGGCTCTGGTGATGCAGCCCAACAAGACGCTCGCCGCCCAGTTCGCCAACGAGCTGCGCGAGATGCTCCCCAACAACGCCGTCGAGTACTTCGTCTCCTACTACGACTACTACCAGCCCGAGGCGTACGTCCCGCAGACCGACACCTACATCGAGAAGGACTCCTCGATCAACGACGAGGTCGACCGCCTGCGCCACTCGGCGACCAACTCCCTGCTGACGCGCCGCGACACCGTCGTGGTGGCCTCGGTCTCCTGCATCTACGGCCTCGGCACCCCGCAGGAGTACGTCGACCGCATGGTCCGGCTCAAGGTCGGGCAGGAGATCGAGCGCGACCAGCTCCTGCGCCGCCTCGTCGACATGCAGTACGCCCGCAACGACCTGTCCTTCACCCGGGGCACCTTCCGGGTCCGCGGCGACACCATCGAGGTCATCCCGCAGTACGAAGAGCTGGCCGTGCGCATCGAGATGTTCGGCGACGAGATCGAGAAGCTCTCGACGCTCCACCCGCTCACCGGCGAGGTGATCACCGAGGATCCCGAGCTCTACATCTTCCCCGCCTCCCACTACGTCGCGGGCCCCGAGCGCATGGAGCGGGCGATCCGCGGCATCGAGGCCGAGCTCGGCGCCTCGCTCACCACCATGGAGAAGCAGGGCAAGCTGCTGGAGGCCCAGCGGCTGCGCATGCGCACCACCTACGACATCGAGATGATGCGCCAGGTCGGCACCTGCTCCGGCATCGAGAACTACTCGCGGCACATCGACGGCCGCGAGGCCGGCACCGCGCCCAACACCCTGCTCGACTACTTCCCCGAGGACTTCTTGCTGGTCCTCGACGAGTCGCACCAGAGCGTCCCGCAGATCGGCGCGATGTACGAGGGCGACGCCTCCCGCAAGCGCACCTTGGTCGACCACGGCTTCCGGCTGCCGTCCGCGATGGACAACCGGCCGCTCAAGTGGGAGGAGTTCCTCGAGCGCATCGGCCAGACCGTCTACCTCTCGGCCACCCCGGGCCCGTACGAGCTGGGCCGCAGCAAGGGCGAGGTGGTCGAGCAGGTCATCCGCCCGACCGGCCTGGTCGACCCCGAGGTGATCGTCAAGCCGACCAAGGGGCAGATCGACGACCTGGTCCACGAGATCCGCGAGCGCACCGAGAAGAACGAGCGGGTCCTCGTCACCACGCTGACCAAGAAGATGTCCGAGGACCTCACCGACTACCTCCTGGAGCTCGGCATCCGCGTGCGCTACCTCCACAGCGAGGTCGACACGCTGCGCCGCATCGAGTTGCTCCGCGAGCTGCGCATGGGCGAGTTCGACGTGCTGGTCGGCATCAACCTCCTCCGTGAGGGTCTCGACCTGCCCGAGGTGTCCCTGGTGGCGATCCTCGACGCCGACAAGGAGGGCTTCCTGCGCAGCGAGACGTCGCTGATCCAGACCATCGGCCGCGCCGCGCGCAACGTCTCGGGCCAGGTCCACATGTACGCCGACCGCGTGACGCCGTCCATGGAGCGCGCGATCGAGGAGACCAACCGCCGCCGGGCCAAGCAGGTGGCCTACAACGAGGCCAACGGCGTCGACCCGCAGCCGCTCCGCAAGAAGATCGCCGACATCCTCGACTCCCTCACCAGGGAGGACGCCGACACCGAGCGGCTTCTCGGCGGCGGCCGCCAGCAGAGCCGCGGCAAGGCGCCCGTTCCCGGCCTGTCCGCCCGCCAGACGGGCCAGCATGCCAAGGCGATCGTGGGCGAGATGCCCCGGGCCCAGCTCGAGTCGCTCGTCCAGTCGCTCACCGAGCAGATGCACACGGCGGCCGCCGACCTGCAGTTCGAGGTCGCCGCCCGCCTCCGCGACGAGATCAAGGAGCTCAAACGCGAGCTTCGCGACATGCGCGAAGCCGGCGTCCACTGACCCCACCGTCCCGGCGACCGACGGTGGGGTGAGGGGCGTCAGGTGGTCGGGGACGTGTTCGGTGCGGTGAGGGGGGTCCAGGTCCGGGGGGTGGCGGAGCAGGGGCCGCCGTCGTGCACGTGGAGGCGGCGGGCGGCGGGGTCCACGGCCACCGTGGCCAGCGTCGCCCACCTGGTGCCCAGGCGGCCGGTGGCCGGGGGATGGCAGCACACCTCGGCGCCGCCGTCCGGGTGGACGCTCAGCAGGGCGGCGAGGTCGCCGGCCCCGTCGAGGCCATGCCGCTCGTGGGCGCGCGTGCCGAGCACGCGCAGGCGGTCGTAGGTCTCCGGTTCGAGCCGCCCGCGCAGCTCACCCCCGGCCGGCAGCGGGTCGAGGAAGTGGTTGGTGTGCACCAGCCAGCCCTCCTCGTCCGGGGGAACGGTCACCGCGCCCGCCGGGCTGAGCTCCACGGACGCCACCTGGTCCTCCGTCACGATGGTGATCACGGTGGAGGCCGACACCGGGGCGTCACCCAGGATGGACATGGCCTCGGCGAAGGACGCCGCGCCACCGAGCACCCGGCGGGCGACGAGGTGGACGGGCACGCCGCCGGCACCGTCGTCCTCGTGGCCGAGGATGTTGAACAGCACCCCCACCCCCGCCTCGTTGACGCCGATCTTGCCGAGGATCCCGTACTCGGTGATCCCGGTGAACCCCAGCGCGTCCCCGCGCACCGACTGCGTGTGCCAGGCACCGGCGAGCTCCTGATGCCAGTCCCACGTCTGCCCGCCCCAGGTCTGCCCGCCAGGGGTGTGCTCCCCCAGAGCGTGGCGATCCACGGTGTGTCCGCCCAGGGTGTGGCCGGCCACGGTGTGTCCGCCTGGGGTGTGATCGGCCATGGTGTGTCCGCCCGGGGTGTGGCCGGCCACGGTGTGTCCGCCGGTGTGGACCACCGTGGAGCATTCGCCTGAGCGTGGGGCGCCGGCGACGGCGAGGATCTCGGTGCGGGCGTTGAGCGCGGCGATCATCCAAAGCGGCACTCCGGCACCCTCGGCCACGCCCTCCATCTCGGCGACGAGCTCGGGCGCCCAGGCACGGGTCGCGCTGACGGCACCGAGGGCCAGGGAGGGTACGTCCAGGCTCATGCCTCTGGCCGCCGCGGTGGTCTCGAAGAGCTCCGAGTAGGTCCCCCACGCCCGGGCGATCTCCGCACCGGTCCGCCGGCCGCGATCATCGCCCCGGCGCCTGGGATCGGCCCCCTCCACCCGCAGATGCGCGCGCGCCCCGGGTCTGGTTCCCTCCACCCGCGTGTGCGTGTGCGGCTCCGGGCCGGTTCCCTCGGTCCGCGTGTGCGTGTGCGGCTCCAGGTTGGTCTCGTCCGCTCGCAGGTGGGGTCGGTTCGGGGTATCGCCAGGTGAGGGTGTCATGCGGTCACCTCGGGGGTGGTGGTGCGGCGGGGGTGCCAGCCGGGGCGGGGGGCGCTGTCGCGCAGGAGGCGGGTGTACGGGTGCTCCGGTTCGTCCAGCACCCGCGCCGTGCTTCCGCGCTCCACGATCCGCCCCTGACACATGACGACGACCTCCTCGCTGACCTGCCGTACGACGGACAGGTCATGGGTGATGAACAGATAGGTGAGCCGGCGGGCCCGCCGGATCTCGGCCAGCAGGTTGAGTACCTGTGCCTGCACCGACACGTCCAGCGCCGCCACCGCCTCGTCGAGCACGAGCACACGGGGTTCGGCGGCGAGCGCCCGGGCTATCGCGACGCGCTGCTTCTGCCCGCCGCTGAGCTCGCCGGGCAGCGCCCGGGCGTGCTCGGGCCGCAGGCCGACCTGGTCGAGCAGGCCGGCGACTCGCTGACGCGCCTCGGCGCCGGTGACGCGATGGTGGGCCGCCAGCACCTCCCCGATGGCCGCTCCCGCCGTGCGGCGGCGGTTCAGGGATCCGTTCGGGTCCTGGAAGACCATCTGGACGTCCCTGGCGCGGGCCCGCCGCTCCGCCCGCCGCGGCCGCCGCGCCACCGGGCGTCCCGCGAGCACGACGTCCCCGGCGTCCGCCTGTTCGAGGCCGACGAGGATCCGCGCGAGCGTCGTCTTGCCCGAGCCGGACTCCCCGACCACCGCGAGGCAGCTTCCGTCGGCGACGCTCAGGCTGACGTCGTCCAGCGCGCGGACCGTGCGCCGCCGCCGCCCCTGCCCGCTGCCGAACTCCTTGCACAGCCCGCTGATCTCGATGACGTTCCCGGTCGGATCGCTCACGCCGAGGCCTCCGTCCCTGTCGCGCGGGCCAGCTCGGCCGCGAGCTCGTCACTGCGATGGCACCGTACGGCGCGGCCGTCGCCGTGGACGAGCGGCACCTCGCCGGAAAGGCACTGGGGAGCCGCCCACGGGCACCGGTCCGCGAAGGCGCAGCGTCCTCGCACCTCGTGCGCGGCCACGGGCCGTCCCGGGATCACCGGGAGCACCGGCGCCCTGGTGGTGAGGCTGGGCCGCGAGTCGAGCAGCAGGCGCGTGTACGGATGGCGCGGCGACGCGTGGAGCCGGTCGGGCGTGGCGATCTCGACGATCTCCCCGGCGTACATCACGGCGATCCGGTCGCACACCGCCGAGGCCAGCTCCAGGTCGTGGGTGACGAAGAGCATCGCCATGCCGTTCTCGCGGCGCTGATCGTCCAGGATCGCCATGACCTCCGACTGCGTGGTCACGTCGAGCGCGGTCGTGGGCTCGTCGGCCAGCAGCAGCCGGGGCGATCCGGCCACGGCGGCGGCGATGACCACGCGTTGCAGCATGCCGCCCGACAGCTGGTGGGGGTAGGAGTCCATGCAGCGGTCGACGTCGGCGATGCCGACCTGGGCGAGCAGGTCGCGCGCCCGGCGATCGGCCGCGTCCCGGGTCTCTCCGCGCGCGTCGCAGAGCCCCTCCACGAGGAACCGCGACACGCGCAGCAGGGGATTCAGCGCGGCCCTCGGATCCTGGCTGATCATCGCCAGCGCGCCGGCCCGCAGCCGTCGCAGCTCAGGGGCGCCGAGACCCCGCACATCCTCGCCGTCGAGCGTGACCCGGCCCGTGACGCGGGCTCGCGGCGGCTCGGTGCGCAGGACGGTGCGCAGTGTCATCGACTTGCCCGACCCCGACTCGCCGACCAGGCCGAGCGCCTCGCCGGGGGACAGGGACAGCGAGACGCCGCGCAGGATCGCCCGGCCCTTCACGTCGAGACGTACGTCGTCGAGTTCGAGGAGGTTCATGCCCGGCCTCCGGCCCCGCGGCCACCGAGCCGCTCGCCGATCACGCTGAACGCGGCCACCGCGACGACGATGCAGGTGCCCGCGAGCAGGCTCTGCTGCGGGTGGCCCTGGAGCAGGGAGTCCTGCCCCTGGGAGACCATCAGCCCCCAGTCGGCGGTCGGCGCCTGGACGCCCAGGCCCAGGTACGACAGCGCGGCGAGGTCGATCATCGCGTAGCCGAAGTTGATCGCGGCGCCGGTGAGGATCTGCGGCGCGATGTTGGGCAGGACGTGCCGCCCGGTCACCACGATGCCGGACAGCCCCTGCAGTTCGGCCGCCTGGACGTACGCCAGCCGCCGCTCGCGCAGCGCGACGCTGCGGAGCACGCGGGCGGTGTAGGGCATGTACGCGACCGCGAGCGCGGCGGTGGCCTGCGCGAGGCCCGTCCCGAACACCGCGACGACGAGGATCGCGAGGAGCAGGTTCGGGAACGCGAACAGCAGGTCGAGCACGCGGCCCACCAGTGCGTCCACGCGCCCGCCGAACCAGGTGGCCACAAGGGCGAGCAGGGTGCCGCCCGCCCCGGCGAGCAGCACGACCACGGCGGCGCCCGCCAGGCTGCTCCGGGCGCCGTACAGCAGCCGGGACAGCAGGTCGCGCCCCGACTGGTCGGTGCCGAGCAGGTGCTCGGGCCCCGGCGGGAGGTAGCGCTGGACGATGCTTCCCACGGCGGGGTCGTACGGCGAGACCAGGGGCGCGAGCAGCGCCGCGAGGGCCAGCAGCGCGACCACGGCGGCGGCTGCGACGCCGAGCGGGCCGAGCCGGTTCGCCAGGCCGGCGAGGGGCCGGTGCCGCCGCGCGGGCGGTGCGAGGGTTCCGGTGCTCACGCGCTCTCACCTCCGAGCTGGACGCGCGGGTCGATCACCGCGTACAGGGTGTCGACCACGAGGTTGACCACGCCGAACACCGCGACCAGGACGAGAGCCACGGCCTGCACGACGGCGAAGTCCTTCTGCTGCACGGCGTTGATGAGCAGGGCGCCGACGCCGTCGAGGGTGAAGGCATGCTCGACGACGGCCGCCCCCGCGACCAGGGCCGCGATGTTCACCCCGACGATCGTCGTCACGGGCAGCATCGCGTTGCGGACGACGTGGCGGCGCGCCACCACCCGCCAGGGGATGCCCCGGGCGAGGGCGACGGACACGTGCTCGGCGTCGCGTTCCTCCACAACGGCGGTGCGGGTGATGCGCGCGACGACGGCCGCGGCCGGAAGCGCGAGCGCCACGGCGGGCAGGGTCAGGTGCAGCACGCGGTCGGGGAGCCCAGAGCCCGCGCCGAAGACCGGGAACCAGCCCAGCGTCACGGAGAAGACGCTCATGAGCAGGACGGCCGCGAAGAAGGTGGGGATCGCGAACCCCACGCTGGAGCCGAGCAGGACGCCGGTGTCCAGCGCCCCGCCGCGCAGGCCCGCGACCACTCCGGCGCCCACGCCGAGCACCACGATGAGCACGGCGGCGTACGTCGTGAGCCACAGGGTCGTCGGGATCCTGGACACCAGCAGCGAGGCGACGTCCTGCCGGGTGGTGAGGGACTCGCCGAGGTCGCCGCCGAGCACGCCGGTCAGCCAGTGCCAGTAGCGGAGCAGGAACGGGTCGTCCAGGCCGTACTGCGCCCGGATGGAGGCGAGGACGGCGGGGCTGACGGTCCTGCCCTGGACGAGGAAGCTCTCGGGCGTGCCGGGCGCGGCGTACATGGCCGCGTAGATGAGGAAGCTCGACACGAGGAGTGTGGCGGCGAGCGCGCCGAGCCGCCGGGTCACGAAACGCGGCACGGTGCCTCCTCGGGGGCGCGGCTCACGGGCCGGGGGGCGAGGGGCGGCACCGGGCCCGGGGCGCGCCGGAGCGCCCCGGGCCGGGTGGTGTCAGGCCGCGCCAAGGCTCGCCGCCCACGGGTAGTACAGGTAGACGAACGACGCGGGGACGCCGGTCACGCGCTTGTTGAGGAACAGCCGGACCGACGGCGCCGCGATCGGGATCCACGGCGTCTGCTCCATGACCTTCGCCTGGAGGTTCGCGACGAGCTTGGCCCGCGCCGTGTCGTCCGTCGCCGTGGCCGCCTGCTCGATCAGGCTCTGCGTCTCCGCGTCCTCGTAGCCGTTGAAGTTCTGCGATCCGCCCTTGGCCGCGATGGTGCGCAGGAAGGCCAGCGGGTCGGGAATGTCCATGTAGTTGGTCGTCATGAAGCCGTCGTATCCGGCGCGCGCCTTGGCGTCGGAGAAGAAGGCGCCGTACTGCGCGCTCGGCACCCCCTTGGGCTGGATGGTCAGGCCGAGTTCGCGCGCGGCGTTGGACATCTCCGACAGGATGTCGGCGTAGAACTGGCGCTCGCTGGGGTAGGCGATGGTGATCGGCGCGCTGCCGGGCGTGGCCCCCGCGAGGGTCTTCTTGGCCTCGTCGAGGTTCTTCTTGGTGTCCGGCAGGGCGTCGTACGCGGGCCCGAACACGTCGTCGCCGTACGTCCACCCGCCCTTCGGCACGATCGACCTGGACGCCTGGGCGGTGCCCGCGAACACGGTCTGGGCGATCGCCTCGCGGTCGGTGGCGAGCGCGAGCGCCCGGCGGACCGCCGGGTCGCCGAGGGGCCCGTTGCCGGTGCTGATGACGGCGATCATCTGAAGTGACCTGCCGAGGTAGAGCTTGCCGTTCTTGGAGGCCGTGAGCCGGTCCACGGCGCCGACGGGGACGTCGTAGGAGCCGTCGATGGCGCCGGTGTCGAGCGCGCTCGCGATGGCGCCGGGGTCCACGATGAACTGCAGGTCCAGCTGCTTGGTCTTCGCCTTGCGCTGCGCGTCCCAGTAGTCCTCGTTGCGCTCCAGCGAGATCTTGGAGCCCTTCTCCCACGACGAGAGCTTGAAGGGCCCGGTGCACATGACCGACCCCTCGGGCGTGCCGTACTTGGCGCCGGCCTTCTCGCGCTGCTTCCGCTGGACGACCACGCCGACCGGCGTGACCATGTACGAGTTGATCGTCGCGTCCGCCTTCTTCAGCCGGATCGTGACCTGGTCGTCGCCGGTCTTCTCGATGGACGCGATGTTGCCGGTGATCTGGTCCGACGCCCAGTAGCTGCCTTCCTTGGGGTCGAGGTGGCGCCGGAGGCTGAACACCACGTCGTCCGCGGTCATGGGCTCGCCGTCCCAGAACCGCACGCCCTGGCGCAGCGTGTAGACCAGGGTCGTGGGATCGGGGGTCTCGACCTTCTCGGCCAGGTTCGGCTTGACCGAGTAGTCGGGGTCCAGGCGCATCAGGCCCTCGCACAGGTTCGCGACGACCGTGTTCTCGGGATAGTTGAACGCCTTGATCGGGTCGAGCGACGCGGGCTCGCCGAAGGGCAGGTTCCAGCTCGCCTTGTCGAGTTCTCCCTGCGCCACCGGGGTGGTGACGAGGAGGTCGTCGAGCTTGTGGTCGTCGACGGCGGGAGCGGTCGTCCCGCCGCTGCAAGCGGCGAGCCCGAGGCTGAGCGAGGCGGCGAGGAGCGCCGCCACACGGATACGCATCTGATCCTCCGAACACTGCGGGGGTTTGTCCATCTATGCGCCTATACGTGGCTCTTTCGGCGCGGTAAGCGGCGACGCTATCGCACAAAACCTTTTAGTAAAAGGTTTTGGGGACTCCGATCGCGCTCTACGCTTTCCCTATGCCGGACCAGGAACCCCGAGTGGGGCGCGCGACGATCAGGGACGTCGCCCGCGAGGCGGGCGTTTCCGTCACGACGGTGTCCCACGCGCTGAACGGCAAGGGCACCGCGTCGGAGGCCACGCGGCAGCGTGTCCTCGCCGTCGCCGACCGCCTGGCCTACCGCGCCCATCCCATGGCACGCGGCCTGCGCAGGGGGCGCACCGGCGTGCTCGCCCTCGACATGCGCCCGCTCGACGCCATCGGGTCGTACCTGCCGGTGGGCGTCGACTACTTCGTGCGCTTCGCCGGAGCGGCGGCGGTGACGGCCCTGGACCACGGCCTCGGGCTCATGCTCGTGCCGGACATGACCCGGGCGGACCTTCCTCAGGCCGCCCACGGCGTGGACGGCTATGTCGTCGGCGACCCGTTACGCGACGACCCCGTCCTCACCCGGCTCCTCGACGCGGCCGTACCGGTCGTGACCGTGGGGCGTGACCCCGGGCGGCCGGAGTTCGCCGACTGGGTCGGCCCCGACGACGCGGTGGAGACCGAGCGCGTGCTCGACCTGCTCGCCACGCGCGGCGCGCACGACATCGCCCTGCTGGCGGGCACCGACGACAACGCGTGGAACGTCGACTCCGAGAGGGCCTACCGCGCGTGGGCGCGGCGCCGGCGCATGCCCGCGAGGGTGCTGCACGTCCCCGAGGCGGCGGGCGAGGACGGCGGGCGCGACGCCGCCCGGCGGCTGCTGACGGGCAAGCGGCGGCGGCCCGACGCCGTCTACTGCCAGACGGGCCGGCACGCCGCCGGAGTCCTGGCCGAGGCCCGGCGGCTCGGCGTGGAGGTCCCCGGCGACCTGCTGCTCGCGGCCGGCTCCGACGCGCAGCAGACCCGCCTGGCCCAGCCCGCGATCACCGCGCTCGACCTCGCCCCTGAGGAGACGGGCAGGGCGGCCGTCGAGCTGCTCATCGCCCGCCTCAACGGCGACGCGACGCCAGGGCCGGTGATCGTCCCCGCGCAGTTGCACGTACGGGCGTCGACCGCCCGCTAGCCATATCGACCACGTACGGGCGGCGGCTCCGGCGCGGGTCAGGGGCGCTCGCCGCCGGGCGGAGCCGCGTCAGGTGGGCTGAGGGTCGCGACGGAGGCGTTCGTCACGGCGGGCCCTGCGCCTGCGCAGGGTGCGGATCACCCACCAGGCGGGCACGGCTAGCACGACCAGCGCGACGATCACCAGCACGGGGAAGAAGACGGCGATCAGGCTCATGCCGAGCGATCCGGCGTCCTCCACGGTGCTGACCACGGGAGCGCCGACGCCCGCCGTCGAGACGTTGACGACCGGCCGGGCCGAGGCCTTCATGACGTGCACGGCCAACGCCACGCCGATGCCGAGCACCCAGCTCACCCAGGGGTTGTGGCTCATCCAGGTCGAGTGGTCGAGCTGCGAGGCCGCCTGGGTGGCGCTGAAGACCACGCCGCCCGCGGCCGGCCGCACCGCCGTCTGGATCATGTCGTTGACATGGTCGACCACCGGCACCTTGTCGAGCACGACCTCGGCGAGCAGGAGCACGCCGATGATCGCGATCACCCAGCCGTTGGTCAGCCACGCGTAGTCCTGCGGCAGCCGTACGACGTCGGTGAAGTTGGCCAGGAGACCGACCACGAGCAGCGGGATGTAGGCGTTGAGCCCCGCCGCCGTGGACAGCCCGAGGCCGGTCAGCGCCGCGAGCATCGCACCTCCACAGTCCTTGCTTCCTGAAGAAGAAGACGAAGGAGCAGATGCCCTGCGTTCCCCGGACCAATCAGGATCGGGTGATCTCGCTCACGCGTTCGACCGCCGAGGTGAACTCCTCGATCATCTCGTACACGACCTGGCTGGCCGGCTTGACCTGGTTCAGCTGGCCGACCACCTGGCCGACGAAGTAGTTCGCCAGCTCGCGGGCGCCCGGCTCGCCGCTCTCCGCGGCCTTCCCGATGCGGGCGAGCGCGCCCTCGGCGAGCAGCATCTGCAGGGGCATCGGCAGCGCCCCGGGGCTCTCGGTGGCCTCGTCCCACTCGGTGGTCCAGGCCGACACGAGCTGCCTGGCCGGCTTGCCCGTACGCGACCGGGAGCGCACGGTGTCGAGCGAGGTGGCGTCGAGCATCTTGCGCTTGACCACCGGGGGCGTCTCGGCCTCCTCGGTGGTGAGCCAGACCGAGCCGCACCACACGCCCTCGGCGCCGAGCGCCATGGCGGCGGCCATCTGCCGCCCGCTCGCGATGCCGCCGGCCGCGAGCACCGGCAGGGGCGCCACGGCGTCGACGACCTGGGGGACCAGCACCATCGTGGACACCTCGCCGGTGTGGCCGCCGGCCTCGGTGCCCTGGGCGACGATCAGGTCGGCCCCGGCGGCCACCTGCCGCCGGGCGTGCTCGACCGTGCCGACCAGCGCGGCCACCGGGACGCCCGCGGCCCGCGCCCTGTCGACCATGACGGGCGGCGGCGTGCCGAGCGCGCCGGCGATCAGGCCGATGGGATGCCGCAGGGCGACGTCGATGAGCCCCGTGGCGCCCGAGTGCGTGACCCTGCGCCCGATCTCGTCGGCCTTCGGCGCGGGCGGCCCGGCCTGCCCCGCCTTGAACGTCTTGTCCGAGCTCACCCCGTACTTGGAGAACAGGTGGGCGACGAAGTCGCGGTGGACCTCGGGGATGAAGTCCAGGAGGCGGGCGCCGGGCTCGGAGACCGACCGGTCGATCTTCCCAGGGACCAGCACGTCCACCCCGTACGGCCGGCCGCGCACCTGCCTGTCGAGCCAGGACAGCTCGCGGTCGAGCTGCTCGGGGGAGTAGGCGACGGCGCCGAGCACGCCGAACCCGCCCGCGTTGGTGACCGCCGCGACCACGTCGCTGCAGCGGCTGAACGCGAACAGAGGGAACTCGACCCCGAACCTCTCACAGATCGCCGTCCGCATGCCGTGACCGTAGCCCGCGGGGCGCGGCGCGGTCCAGATCACCGGCGGCGGCTGTCCCGCCCCGGACAGCGAGGCTCGAAGGCGGTCGGGTTGCAAGGGGATCCGGCGCCGGACGGTCAGGCTCCGGGCAGGAGCGCTCCGAGCGGGCTCGGCTCCCCGCGCGGCTCCGGGCGCGGCTCTCCGCTCGGCTCTCCGTCCGAGGCCGGAACGTGCCAGCCCTCCTCCGGCGAGTACCGGCGGACGACCTTCGCGGGGACGCCGGCGATGACGCAGTGGTCGGGGAACTCGCCGCGCACGACGGCGCCGCCCGCGACGACCGACTGCCTGCCGATGCGCGTGCCGGGCAGGATGATCGCGCCGGCGCCGAGCCAGGAGCCCGCGCCGATGGCCACCGGGTTGTTGCGCGGCCACTGGCGGCCGATGGGCATCTCGGGGTCGTCGTACACGTGGTTCTGGTCGGTGATGTAGACGTAGGGGCCCGTGAAGACGTCGTCGCCGATGTCGATGGACTGGTGGCCCACGATATGGCTGCCCCTGCCGATCGAGCAGCCCCCGCCGATGCGGACGATGGAGTCCGGGCCGAGGTCGACGCCCGGTCCCATCCCCGCCGAGATGGAGACGCGCTCGCCGACCAGCGTGTGGTCGCCGATCTCGATCCACGCCTCTCCGAAGATCGCCCCCTGGGGGAAGGACAGGCATGTACCCTCGCCGAGGTGGCGGAACCGGTACCCGGCCGGAGTCTTGGGGGTGACCGCGCCGGTCGCGCGGATCGCGGCCCAGAAACGGTGGATAAGACCGCCCAGCATCCGGCGTAGTGCATCACGGGGTGACATAACCGGAAAAGTTACTCCGTGGTTAGGATGCTGGGAACGGACGCCCGGGGGATGTTCGGGCACTTCGCAAGCGTCCTTTGATATTCTGAGAGCCCGTGGACACGCGGTCGCCCGTCGGGACGGCCACGATCACAACGGACCACGGGAGACCCTCCTTGCGCAGCGCCGCAAACACCAAGCATCTGTTCGTCACCGGAGGCGTTGCCTCCAGTCTCGGCAAAGGGCTCACAGCCTCAAGCCTGGGGCGCCTTCTGAAGCTTCGCGGCCTGCGGGTCACCATGCAGAAGCTGGACCCCTACCTCAACGTCGACCCCGGGACGATGAACCCGTTCCAGCACGGTGAGGTATTCGTCACAGACGACGGAGCCGAGACCGACCTCGACGTCGGCCACTACGAGCGATTCCTCGACACCGAGCTGCACGGCTCGGCCAACGTCACCACCGGCCAGGTCTACTCGAACGTCATCGCCAAGGAGCGGCGCGGCGAGTACCTCGGCGACACCGTGCAGGTGATCCCCCACATCACCAACGAGATCAAGGACCGCATCCGCGGCATGGCCGGTCCCGAGGTGGACGTGGTCATCACCGAGGTCGGCGGCACCGTGGGCGACATCGAGTCGCTTCCGTTCCTGGAGGCGGTACGCCAGGTCCGTCACGAGGTCGGCCGCGACAACGTCTTCTTCCTGCACGTCTCGCTCCTGCCGTACATCGGCCCGAGCGGCGAGCTGAAGACCAAGCCCACCCAGCACTCGGTCGCCGCCCTGCGCAGCATCGGCATCCAGCCGGACGCCATCGTCTGCCGCTCGGACCGGCCCATCACCACCTCGCTGAAGCGCAAGATCAGCCTGATGTGCGACGTCGACGAGGACGCCGTCGTCTCGGCGATGGACGCCCCCAGCATCTACGACATCCCCAAGGTGCTGCACTCCGAGGGCCTGGACGCCTACGTCATAAGGCGCCTCGGCCTGCCCTTCCGCGACGTCGACTGGCACGAGTGGGACCAGCTTCTGCGCCGGGTGCACCGCCCGGCCAAGGAGGTCACGATCGCGCTGGTCGGCAAGTACATCGACCTGCCCGACGCCTACCTCTCCGTCACCGAGGCGCTGCGCGCGGGCGGCTTCGCCTGCGACGCCCGCGTCAACATCCGCTGGGTCAAGAGCGACGACTGCGAGACCGTCGAGGGCGCCGCGCGCGAGCTCGACGGCGTGGACGGCGTGCTCATCCCCGGCGGGTTCGGGGTACGGGGCATCGAGGGCAAGGTCGGCGCGATCCGGCACGCCCGCGAGCGGCAGATCCCGCTGCTCGGCATCTGCCTCGGCATGCAGTGCATGGTCATCGACGCCGCCCGCAACCTCGCCGGCATCGAGCAGGCCAACAGCACCGAGTTCGACCCCGACACGGCCGACCCGGTGATCTCCACCATGGCCGACCAGGAGGACGTCGTGGCGGGCGAGCGTGACATGGGCGGCACCATGCGGCTCGGCCTCTACCCGGCCAGGCTGGCCGAGGGCTCGATCGTCCGGCGGCTGTACGGCTCCGGGAGCGCCGATGAGCGCCACCGCCACCGCTACGAGGTCGGCAACGCCTACCGCGAGCGGCTGGAGGAGGTCGGCATGGTCTTCTCCGGCCTGTCGCCCGACGGCCGCCTGGTCGAGTACGCCGAGCTGGACCCCGAGGTCCACCCGTTCTTCGTGGGCACCCAGGCGCACCCGGAGTTCCGCTCCCGTCCCACCCGGGCGCACCCGCTGTTCAGCGGCCTCATCGAGGCCGCGCTGACGTACGCCGACGTGCGCGAGAGCGTGACCAAGGCCGGGAGGGGCGCGTGAGCGCCTCGGGCCAGGGCCCCGCCGCCAGGGGGCTGACGGCGGAGGACGTCCGCGACGTGCCGGCCTCCTGGGAGGTGCTCGACTCCAAGGAGCGGTTCAGGGGCCACGTGATCTCGGTGCGCACCGAGACCGTGCGCATGCCGGGGGACGAGGTCGCCGACCGCGACTACGTCGTCCATCCCGGCGCCGTCGCCGTGGTGGCGCTGGACGAGGACGACCGGGTGCTGCTGCTGCGCCAGTACCGCCACCCGGTGCGCAGGCTGCTCTGGGAGCTGCCCGCCGGCATCCGCGACATCCCGGGCGAGCCGCTGGTCGAATGCGCCGCGCGCGAGCTGGCCGAGGAGGCGGGCTACCGGGCGGCGACCTGGCACACCCTGGTCGACGTCTACAGCTCGCCCGGCATGACCGACGAGCGCATCCGCGTCTTCCTCGCCCGCGACCTCTCGGAGATCCCCGAAGAGGAGAACGGGTTCGTGCGGCGGCACGAGGAGTTCGACATGCCGGTTGTGTGGATACCCCTGGCAGAAGGGGTGAACAGGGTGCTGGCGGGAATGATCCACAATTCACCGGCCGTCGCGGGTATTCTCGCCGCGTACGCCGCTTTGTCGGACGGTTTCGCCGCCCTGCGTCCCGCCGACGCCGAGGAGGCCTGACAGGAGGTCCCCGTCCTGAGCCCCTACGCCGACAACGAGGCCGTGCTCGCCGGATACCTCGCCCACCTGTCGGTGGAGCGGGGGCTGGCGGCCAACACGCTCGCCTCCTACCGGCGTGACCTCAGCCGCTACCTCCGCCACCTGCGCTCGCGCGGGTGCGTGACCCTCTCCGACGTGGCGGAGGCCGACGTCCTGGCGTTCCTCACCGCCCTGCGGGAGGGCGACGAGCATCACCCCGCCCTGGTGGCCAGCTCGGCCGCCAGGGCCGTCTCGGCCGTGCGCGGCCTCCACCGGTTCGCGGTACGCGAGGGCGTCTCGGCGCACGACCCCGCCCACGAGGTGCACCCGCCCAGCAGGCTGCGCCACCCGCCCAAGGCCATCGGGGTGGCCGAGGTGGAGCGGCTCATCGCCGCCGCCGGCCCGGAGGACGCGCCGCTCACCCACCGCAACCGGGCCCTGCTGGAGGTGCTCTACGGCACCGGCGCGCGCATCTCCGAGGCCGTCGGGCTCACCGTGGAGGACGTCGAGGCCGAGAACGTGCGGCTGCGCGGCAAGGGCGGGCGCACGCGGGTCGTCCCCCTCGGGAGGTTCGCCCGCGAGGCCCTCGGGGCGTACCTGGCGTGCGCGCGCCCGCTCATCTCCGCGCACGGGCGCGGCACCGCGGCCCTGTTCCTGAACGCCCGTGGCGGGCGCCTCACCCGCCAGGGGGCCTGGGAGGTGCTCCAGTCGGCCGCTGAACGGGCGGGCCTGGCCGGGGTTTCCCCGCATATGTTGCGCCATTCGTTCGCAACTCACCTCCTCGACGGAGGAGCTGACGTTAGGGTTGTCCAGGAACTGCTCGGCCATGCCTCGGTGGCGACCACCCAGGTCTACACGCTGGTCGGCGTCGACAGGCTCCGTGAGGCGTACGCGGCGGCCCATTCCCGGGCTCGGCATCCAACTTCATAGCTCTAGGGCGCGTCGCCTTGCCGCATACGTGCCGACCCCATAGTGTCCGTCCGGACGGTCCGGTTCGGGGCCGTCAGGGAGGTTCAAGCTGGTGACTGCGACCACAGACGCTTCTATCCGGGAGGTCCCCGGTGCGCCCGACGCATCCTGGGGCGAAACCAGGAACGAGGGCATTCTGGGTCCAACCGGGCGTCCGCGCCCTGTCTTCCCCGACCCGGTAGCCCCCACCACGCACGGTCCCGCGCGGGTCGTGGCGATGGTCAACCAAAAGGGCGGCGTCGGCAAGACCACCACGACGATCAACCTCGGGGCCTCGCTCGCCGAGTGCGGCCAGCGGGTGCTGCTGGTCGACTTCGACCCGCAGGGCGCCCTTTCGGTGGGCCTGGGCATCGACCCCCGCCCGCTGGAGTCGACCGTCTACGACCTGATCATGGAAGAGCCCGACGTCACCGCCGAGGACGTGCTGCTCAGCACCAGCGTCGAGGGCATGGATCTGCTGCCCAGCAACATATTCCTGTCCGGCGCGGAGATCAGGCTCGTCAACGAGGTCGCCAGGGAGTACGCCCTGGGCCGGTCGCTGGAGCCGCTGCTTCCCCACTACGACATCTGCCTCATCGACTGCCAGCCGTCCCTCGGCCTGCTGGCGGTCAACGCCCTGACCTGCGCCCACAGCGTGATGGTGCCCCTCGAGTGCGAGTTCTTCGCGCTGCGCGGCGTCGCCCTGCTGATGGAGTCGATCACCAAGGTCCAGGAGCGGCTCAACAAGAACCTCGAGATCGACGGCATCCTGGCCACCATGTACGACCCGCGCACGCTCCACGCGCGGGAGGTCCTCGCCACGATCATGCAGGGCTTCGGCGACAAGGTCTTCCACACGGTGATCAACCGCACCGTCCGGTTCCCCGACGCCACGCTGGCCGGTGAGCCGATCACCCAGTTCGACCCGGCGTCCATGGGCGCCACCGCCTACCGCGAGCTGGCCCGCGAGGTCCTCGCCCGGTGGTCGCAGGACGACTGAGCGCCACCGCGCCGACGTGCGGGACAATGGGGCGGTGACCGATCAGCCCGCCACCGGCCAGGCGCGGCCCGAGGCCTTCCAGGTGCACCTGGAGGTCTTCGAGGGGCCGTTCGACCTGTTGCTCGGGCTGATCTCCAAGCACAAGCTCGACATCACCGAGGTGTCGCTGCATCAGGTGACCGACGAGTTCATCGCCCACATCCGCTCGATGGGCCCCGAGTGGGATCTCGACCTGGCGAGCCACTTCCTGCTCGTCGCGGCCACGCTGCTCGACCTGAAGGCCGCGAGGCTCCTGCCCACCGGCGAGGTGGAGGACGAAGAGGACCTTGCCCTGCTGGAGGCCCGTGACCTGCTGTTCGCCCGCCTCCTGCAGTACCGCGCCTACAAGGAGGTGGCGAAGGTCTTCGCGGGCCGCATGGCCGAGGAGGCGCTGCGCTTCCCTCGCGTGGTGCCGATGGAGCCGCGGTTCGCCGGCCTGCTGCCCGAGCTGGTGCTCGGCATCGGCCCTGATCGCCTGGCCCGCATCGCCGCCCGGGTCTTCACGCCGAAGCTCCCGCCATCGGTCTCCACCGCCCACATCTATCAGCCGGTCGCCAACGTCCGCGAGCAAGCGGCTATCCTGGTTGCACGGCTCCGGCGCATGCGCACGGCCACGTTCCGGGCCCTGACCGCCGACTGCGCGGGCACCTTCGAGGTCATCGCACGCTTTCTCGCGGTCCTGGAGCTCTTCCGGGAGGCCGCGGTCTCCTTCGAGCAGATCGAGCCGCTCGGGGATCTGCACGTGACCTGGACCGGTGCCGACGACGGAGACATCGCGGTGGCCGACGACTACGACGAGGGCTCCCCGGGCGACGACGTCCCGGAGGGCCATGAGAGCCGGCCGGGCCCACCGGGCGCCGGCAGCCGAGAGAGCGAAGATGCAGCCGATGAGTCCTGAGGGCAGCGAGGACACCGGGGACCCCGAGGTCGCCGACGAGACCGCCGAGGCCGAGCCGAGCCTGCGGGCGGCTCTCGAGGCGATCCTGCTCGTGGTCGACGAGCCGGTCGCCGAGGTCACCCTGGCCCAGGTGCTCGAGCGCCCCTCGCGAGAGATCGCCGAGGCGCTGACGGCGCTGTCGGCGGAATACACCGCCGCGGGGCGGGGTTTCGATCTCCGGGAGGTCGCCGGAGGCTGGCGTCTGTACACGCGGGCCGAGTGCGCCGCCCTGGTCGAGCGGTTCGTCCGTGACGGGCAGCAGACCAGGCTGACGCAGGCCGCCCTCGAGACCCTCGCGGTCGTGGCCTACCGCCAGCCGGTGAGCAGGGCCAGGGTCGCCGCCGTCCGGGGCGTCAACAGCGACGGCGTCATGCGCACGCTGACGGCGCGCGGGCTGGTCGAGGAGGCCGGCACCGACCCCGAGAGCCAGGCGATGCTCTACCGCACGAGTTCGTACTTCCTGGAGAGGCTGGGGCTGCGGAGTCTCGAAGAGCTCCCCGCGCTCGCCCCGTTCCTCCCCGACGACGTGGAAAACCTAGAGGAGCAACCGAAGTGAACAACAGGCGTGGTACCCCGTCCGGTGATGGACGCGGTCGAGGACGCGGCGGCGCCGCAGGCGGTGCCTCAGGCGCGAGGGGAGGTGCCGGGTCCCGAGGTGGCTCCGGCGGCTTCCGTGGCGGTGGCGGCCCGCGAGGAGGCGCTCAGGGCGGCTCCTGGGGCGGGTCCCGCGGCGGGAGCGACCGCCGCGACGCCTTCCGCTCCGACGAGCGTTCCGGCGCGTCCGATCGCGGAGCCTACGACCGCGGCTCCGCCTCCTCTTCCCAGAGTTCGAGGGGACGCTACGGCAGGCCAGGCGGCGACGACCGCCGAGGCTCCTTCCGCGACGACCGCGCGGGCTCTCCCGGCGGCGACCGCGGCGGTTCGTATGGTGACCGTCCGTCCGGCGACCGTCCGTCCCGCAGTGGTTCGTATGGTGACCGTCCGTCCCGTGGCGGTTCGTACGGCGACCGGGCGGGCTCGTCCCGTGGCGGTTCGTACGGCGACCGAGGGGGCTCGTTCCGCGCGGGCCCGTCCGGCGGCGACCGCCCCACCTTCTCCCGCGACGACGACAGGGGTTCCTTCCGCGAGGGCCGGGGCGGCTCCCGCGAGCGGTACTCCGCTCCCGGCGGCGACGAGCGCCGAGGCTCCTTCCGCGACGACCGCGCGGGCTCTCCCGGCGGCGACCGCCGTGAGTCCTTCCGCGACGACCGTGGCGGGTCCTTCCGCGACCGGGCGGGTTCTTCCCGTGGCGACCGTGGCGACCGTGGCGGCTCGTCCGGCGGCGACCGCCCCACCTTCTCCCGCGACGACGACAGAGGCGCCTTCCGCGCCGGCCGGGGCGGCTCCCGCGAGCGGTACGGCAGGGACGAGACCGGCCGCGACCGTCCGGTCCGCGAGGAGGGCCGCTACTCGGGCGACTCCAGGAGCGGCTCCCGTGGCGGCTACGACCGGGGCGACCGGCGCGACGAGGTGCAGACCATCGGGCGCACGGAGAGTCCCTCCCGCGGCAGGTACGGCCGTCCGGAGCCGGGCCGCGCCGGTGGCAGGCCGGGCCGTACGGGCGGCCAGGCGGGCCGTTCGGGTGGCCAGGCGGGCCGTTCGGGTGGCCAGGAGGGTCGCGGCGGGGCCCCGGCCGGCCGGGGCAAGGCGACGCGCGGGGGAGCCCCCGCGGCCCGCGGTGGGGGCTTCGCGGGGCGCGGCCAGGCGGCCCGTCCCGAGCGCCCGGCGGCCTTCAAGACCTCCCGGCAGCCGCTGCGCGACCCCGACTTCTTCCCCTCCGACTACGTCGACGAGCGCGACACCACCGAGGTGCCGGACGGCATCCGCTTGCAGAAGGTCCTCGCCCAGGCGGGCGTGGCGGCCCGCCGCACGTGCGAGGAGATGATCGGCGAGGGCCGCGTCACCGTGGACGGCCAGGTCGTGCGCAGGTTCGGCGCCCGGGTCGACCCCGCCAAGCAGGTGATCCACGTCGACGGCAAGCGCATCCCGACCGCGCCCGACCTCGTCTACTTCGCGATCAACAAGCCGATCGGCGTCGTGAGCACGATGTCCGACCCCGAGGGGCGCCCCGCCCTGTCCGACTACGTGGCCGACCGCACCGAGCGGCTCTTCCACGTCGGGCGTCTCGACACCGAGACCGAGGGCCTGATCATCCTGACCAACGACGGCGAGCTGGCCCACCGGCTCACCCACCCCAGCTTCGGCGTGCAGAAGAAGTACTGGGCCAAGGTGCCCGGGCCGATCCCGCGCGACCTGGCCCGCCGCCTGAAGAGCGGCGTCGAGCTGGAGGACGGCGTCGTCAAGGCCGACGACTTCAAGATCGTCCAGGAGCACGGCCAGCAGGCGCTGGTCGAGATCGTGCTCCACGAGGGCCGCAAGCACGTCGTCCGGCGGATGCTGGAGCAGGAAGGCCACTCCGTGATCGACCTGGCCCGCATCGAGTTCGGGCCGGTCAAGCTGGGACGGCTCAAGCCGGGCACGGTGCGGTCGCTCACGCTCAAGGAGGTTGGCGACCTTTACGCCGTCGTAGGAATGTAATCTGTCCGAAAAGCCAGGCTTGCGTGGGGCGGCTGGGTCAGAAGGGGATGACATGGTGCGGGCAATCCGGGGTGCCACCCAAATCGACTCCAATGATCGTGAGGCGATCCTCGTCGCGGTGACCGAACTGGTCAGCGAGGTCATGGAGCGCAACCGCCTGACCACCGACGAGGTGATCAGCGTGATCTTCACGGCCACGCCCGACCTCACCGCGGAGTTCCCCGCGCTCGCCGCCCGCAAGCTCGGCTTCCACGACGTGCCGCTGATCTGCGCGAGCGAGATCGACGTGCCGGGCGCGCTGCCGCGCGTGGTGCGCCTGATGGCCCACGTGGAGACCGACCGGCCCCGCCATGAGATCCAGCACGTCTATCTCCGCGGGGCCGTCGCCCTGAGAGTGGACATCGCCCAGTGAGCGACCACGCGACCGGTGTCCGGAGCGTCCTGGTCGTCGGCACCGGCCTGATCGGCACCTCCGTCGCCCTCGCCCTGCGGGAGCACGGGGTGACGGTCAAGCTCGCCGACCAGGACTCCCGGGCCGTCCTGCTCGCGCGTGAGCTCGGGGCGGGCGAGGAGTGGGCGCCCGGGGCCGAGCGGGTCGACCTGGCCGTGATCGCCGTGCCGCCCCAGTTCGTGGCACAGTGGCTGTTCGACCTGCAGAAGACCGAGGCCGCCCGGTTCTACACCGACGTGGCCAGCGTCAAGGCGCTGCCCATCACGCAGGCGGCCCATCTCGGCTGCGACATGAGCACCTACATCGCGGGGCACCCGCTGGCCGGTCGCGAGCGGTCAGGTCCCGCGGCGGCGCGCGCCGACGTGTTCCTCGGCCGCCCCTGGGCGTACTGCCCGGGTCCCGAGACCTCGGCGGAGGCCGTCGAGGCCGTCCTGTCCCTGATCGGGCTGTGCGGGGGCAACGCCGTCGAGGTCGACCCGGTCGCGCACGACGAGGCGGTCGCCCTGGTCTCGCACGCCCCGCACGTCGCGGCGTCGGCCATGGCCGCCCGCCTGGCCGACGCCTCCGAGACCGCGCTCGGCCTCGCCGGGCCGGGGGTGCGCGACGTCACCCGCGTCGCCGGGGGAGACCCCGGCCTGTGGACCGTCATCCTGTCGGGCAACGCCCGCCCGGTCGCCGAGATCCTCGAGGCCGTCGCCACCGATCTGTCGGCCGCGGCGGCGGCCCTGCGCGCCGTGTCCGTCGACGACGGCGCGGCCATCGGCAGGGTCACCGAGCTCCTCAAGCGGGGCAACGCCGGTCAGAGCCGCATACCCGGCAAGCACGGCGGCCCCCCGAGGTCGTACGCCGTGGTCCAGGTGCTCGTCGGCGACCGTCCCGGCGAGCTGGCCCGCCTCTTCCAGGCGGCCAAGGACGCCGGGGTCAACATCGAGGACGTCCGCCTGGAGCACACTCCCGGCCTGCTCCTGGGCGCCGCCGACCTGTCCGTCCAGCCCGAGTCGGCCGAGGTTCTCGCCGAGGCCCTCCGCGCGCACGGATGGCACGTCCCGTAGGGGCGACGATGCCCGGGTGGTGGACGTTTCCCGGTAACCTCTTTGCGGACAACTCAATCGGGACGCAGAGGGAGAGGCCGTGACCGCACTGGTCGTCGCCATGGACGGCCCTTCGGGGTCGGGCAAGTCGAGCGCCTCGCGCGGAGTGGCGCGCGCGCTCGGGTTCCGCTATCTCGACACCGGGGCGATGTACCGCGCGATCACGTGGTGGATGCTCGAGCACGGCGTCGAGGTGACCGACCCTGCGGCGGTCGCCGCCAGGGCCGCCGAGCCCGTGCTCGTGATCGGCACCGACCCCGAGGCGCCCGGCGTCACCGTCGACGGCGTCGACGTGGCGGTCCAGATCCGCACCCACGAGGTCACCTCCGCGGTCAGCGCGGTCAGCGCGGTCCCCGAGGTCCGCGGCCGCCTGGTCGCCGAGCAGCGCGCCATCATCGGCGAGGGCGATATCGTTGTCGAGGGCCGGGACATCGGCACGGTCGTGGCCCCCGGAGCGCCGGTCAAGGTCTACCTCACCGCGAGCCCCGAGGCCCGCGCCCGTCGCCGCACCGCCGAGCTGAGTGGCACGACGGTTGAGGCGCAGCAGGCCGAGATGGCCCGCCGTGACACCCTGGACTCGACGCGTAAGGCCGATCCTCTGGTGATGGCGGCCGACGCGGTCGAGCTCGACACCACGGAGCTCAACCTCGAAGAGGTCGTCTCCGAGGTCCTGAGACTTGTGAAAGAGCGCACCTGACCGGTGACGCCGCGAGGCGGGCGTAAGACGCCCCGCCCCGTCGAGCCGCTGGAGATGAGTGAGCACAAATGGAAACGGACGTGACGTGACGGGGGAGTACGGCGACGAGGGCGGCTGGATCGAGGCCCATATCGCGGAATTCGAGGACGACGGCGTTCCGACCGAGGAGGAGCCGGATTCCGGTCCCCTCCCGGTGGTGGCCGTGGTCGGGCGTCCCAACGTGGGCAAGTCCACGCTGGTCAACCGCATCATCGGCCGCCGCGAGGCGGTGGTGGAGGATGTCCCGGGCGTGACCCGCGACCGCGTGACCTACGAGGGCACGTGGCGAGGCCGCAGGTTCACCCTGGTCGACACCGGCGGGTGGGATCCCGACGCCACCGGCATGGCGCTGCGCATCGCCGAGCAGGCGCAGATCGCGGTCGAGCTGGCCGACGTGATCCTTTTCGTCGTGGACGCGACGGTCGGGGTCACCGACGCCGACGAGACGGTGGCCGCGGTGCTCCGGCGCTCGGGCAAGCCCCTCGTGCTGGCCGCCAACAAGGTCGACGACCAGCGCATGGAGCTGGAGGCCACCTCGCTGTGGTCGCTCGGGCTCGGCGAGCCGCAGCCGGTCTCGGCCCTGCACGGCCGTTCCAGTGGCGACCTGCTCGACATCCTGCTGAACGCCATGCCGGAAGCGCCGCCGCAGCGCTTCGGCGCCGAGCGCGGTCCCCGCCGCATCGCCCTGGTCGGCAAGCCCAACGTCGGCAAGTCCTCCCTGCTCAACAAGCTGGCGGGCGAGGAGCGCGTGCTGGTCGACCCGATGGCCGGCACCACCCGTGACCCCGTCGACGAGCTGATCCAGCTCGGCGGCAAGCCCTGGCGCTTCGTCGACACCGCGGGCATCAGGCGCCGCGAGCGAGAGCTGCAGGGTGCCGACTTCTACGCGGGCATGCGCACCAAGGCCGCCCTGGAGCGGTCCGAGGTCGCCGTGGTGCTCATCGACGCCTCCGACGTGCTCACCGAGCAGGATCTGCGCATCATCAGCATGGTGATCGAGTCGGGCCGTGCGATGGTGGTGGCGTTCAACAAGTGGGACCTCGTCGACGAGGACCGGCGCTACTACCTGGAGAGGGAGATCGACCGCCAGCTCGTCCGCGTCCCGTGGGCCCTGCGCGTCAACATCTCCGCCAAGACCGGGCGCCACGTCGAGCGGCTCGTCCCGGCGATCGAGCGCGCCCTGGACTCCTGGAGCACCCGCGTGTCCACGGGCCGGTTGAACACCTTCCTGGCGGAGCTCGTGGCGGCCACGCCCCCGCCGGTCCGCAGCGGCAAGCAGCCGAAGATCCTCTTCGCCACCCAGGCGTCGATCGAGCCGCCGAAGTTCGTGCTGTTCACCTCGGGCTTCCTGGAGGAGACCTACCGCCGCTTCATCGAGCGCCGCCTCCGCGAGGAGTTCGGCTTCGCCGGCTCCCCGGTCGAGGTGACCATGCGCATCCGCGAGAAGCGCGGCGCCCCGAAGAAGAAGTAACCCCCCTGCGCTGACGGGACCCCATGGCCTTCGTGGGGTCCCGTCGCCGTTCTCGCCCGGGACTACGCCGAGCGGCGGGGCAGGGCGAGGGCCACGATCGCGCCGATGCCGCAGAGGACCGCCGTCAGCAGGAAGATCTCGGTGTACTCCGTGTGCAGGGCCTCGCTGACCTTGGCGGTGTACGCCGCGAGGCGCCGGGCGTACTCCGCGGGCTCGACGCCGAACGGCAGCGGGGTGTCCAGGTGCGCGGTCAGCGACTGGAACCGGTGGAAGCCCCAGGCGGAGAGCGCCGCGACGCCGAGCAGCATGCCCATCATGCGGGCCACCACGACCGAGGCCGAGGCCACCCCGTGCCGTCCCGCGGGCGTCACCCGGAGCACCGCCGAGGAGATCGGCGCGATCACCGCGCCGAGCCCGAGACCCGCGATGACGAGGTCGACGTCCACCCGGGGGAGCCCGAGGGGATACTCAGCGGCGGCCAGGCCGACGGGCCACCGGGAGATCAGTGCGTAACCGGCGCAGGCCACCGCCAGCCCCGCCACGGCGACGACGCGCTCGCCGTACCGGCGGGCCAGCACGCCCCCGGCGAAGGCCGCGACGGCCAGCGCCACCAGGAACCTCGACAGCACCAGCGCCCCGCCCACGGTGTCCTCGCCGAGCAGCGTCTGCGCCGTGAGCTGCACGTCCACCAGCGTGACCAGCAGCGCGGCGCCGGTGAGGAAGCTCGCGGCGAGCGAGGCGAAGAACGGGCCCTTCAGCACCCCCGACATGTCCACGAGCCTGGTCTCCGAGCGGAGCTCCCACCCGACGAACAGGACCGCGGCGACCACCCCGGCGGCGATGGCCGGCACGCCCCACGAAGGCAGCACCGCCTTGTCAGGCTCGGGGTTGTAGAGCCCGGCGACGAGCAGGCCCAGCGCCAGCGCGAGCAGCAGGCCGCCCACGACGTCGATGCGCGCCCGAGGCCCGCTCTTGGGCCGCGGCCGGGGCACCGTGCGGTGTACGGCGATCGCCGCGAGGAGCGCGAGGGGGAGGTTCACCCAGAAGATCCCGCGCCATCCGACCAGGGCCGCCAGCCCGGCGCCGTACAGCGGGCCGAGAACGCTTCCCAGCTCCTGCGCGGCGCCCACCGCTCCGAGGGCCACCGGGCGGGCGTGCTCGTCCCACAGGTCGCCGACCAGGGCCATCGTGATCGGCAGCAGCGCTCCGCCGGCGATCCCCTGGAGCGTACGGCCGGCCGTCAGCATCGGGATCGACCCCGCGAGCGCCGTCACCGCGGAGCCCGCCGCGAACCCGGCCAGGCAGGCGTGGATCAGCGGTCGGCGCCCGTACCGGTCGGAGAGCTGCCCGAGCAGGGGCATCGCCGCGATGTATCCGAGCAGGAACCCCGTGACGACCGGCGTGGCACGTTCGAGGTGGTTGAGCGGCACCCCCACGTCCTTGGCGATGTCGATCAGGACGGTGACGACGACGTAGGCGTCCAGCGCGGCCAGCAGCACCGCGGTGCCCCCGACCCCCAGCGCCACGCGACGGGTGCCGCCCGGCCCGGGTACGGGCGTCTCCGCGGAGGCGGCGCCGGCGACGGGATTGGAGGGGCTGGTCACAGGGTCACCTCACCGGCTCGTTGATCATCGGGCTACTTCGGCGGGGCGGTGATCGTGACGGGGGCGTCGTAGTCGCCGAAGGTGACGACGACCGTGCCCGCGTTGGCGCCGCCGCCTATGGGCAGGCCGGCCTTGAGCAGGCGGTTCGTGGCCTTGTCGATCCACACCTGCCCGTTCACCCCCTGGTTCACGCCGGGCACCAGCGCGGTGATGACCTGCTGCGACAGGGCCACCGCGACGCGGTAAGCGTCCACGCCGCCGACCTGCTCCTCGGCCTCGGTCCTCGGGTCGGACGCGGTGGCGAGCAGATGCGCCACCCCCTTGTCGGGGTTGAGGATGGCCGACGGGTCGTAGATGCCGGCCAGCTCCTTGCGGGTCATCGTCTGATATCCGCCGGTGGGGCCCTTGAAGTACACGGTGTCGCCCGTCAGGACGAAGTTGAGCTCCTGGAGGTTGCCGAGCACGTCGATCTGGAGCGTGCCCTTGGCGTCGCCTTCCTTGGTCAGCGAGCCCTCGGCGTGCTTGACCGGGACGGGAGGCTTCCCCTCGGTCGCGATCGTGAAGGCGACGGTCCTGACCGACCGCATCGCCTCCGAGGACTTCTTCACGAGCTCCTGCCCGCTGGGCAAGGCGGCGGCACTCGGGGACGAGGTGCACGCGGCGACCAGGCACAACGAGGCAAGGAGCAGCGCCAGGATCCGCGGCGCGCGAGCACCGGGCACGCGGAGACCGGGCGACCAATGGATGAGCGACCTTTTCGACACAGCCCGGATGCTAGCGATCGCCGGCCGTACGACAGCACTTTTCGCGGGTATCGGTTTGGGGTCGCCCCTGGCTCGTCCGCCCGCTGTGGTGCGGCGGGCGGGCGAGCCAGGGGCATTGGGGGATGCTTCGGCCGGAGTTCGAGTCCGAGGCGGTCAGCGGGACTCGTGCCGCAGCTGGCAGGCCATGCAGTAGCGGCTGAGCGGCCTGATCTTCAACCGGTCGAACGGGATGCCCGAGCCGCAGCCGGCGCACCGGCCGTAGGTTCCGTCGTCCACCCTGCCGAGGCCGTGCCGGATCTCCGCGATGACGCGGCCGGTGGCGGCGATGTCGGCGAGCACCTCCTGCCGCGCGTCCTGCACGTCGCCGTTTTCGATCGAGGCCTTCAGATCGCTCAGCTGGGTGGTCCGCCACACCAGCTGCGACTCCATCTCCTCCCTGAGGACACGCATCTGCACTGCACTGAGCCGGGTCATCTCCCCGTTGGTCGTCATGGTTCCGGACCCCTTTCGAGAAGGTCGTACTGCTTAGGGAAGCCTTCGTGCGCGTATTCGCCCGTGGCGGGCGAGCACCCGCGGACGATCACCATTCCTGAGGCCCTCATCGCATCTGCCCGGCGATCAAGGCGGAGAGAGATGGCAGACACAGGCGGGCCAGTCCTCTGACGGTCGCGTGCGCGGGCTCGGGCGCCGTGCTGACGGCGATGCGAAGCTCCGCACAGAGATGACTGGCCAGCTTCGGCCGGTTCGCCCCGCCACCCGTGAGGAGGAGGCCTCCCTCCCTCGCGCTTCTCCTCAGATGCGGTGGAAGCCGCGCGAGAAGCTCGGCGACCATCGCCGTGACCCGTTCACGGACGTGCGCCGGTTCGTCGCCGTCCGCCTGTTGGCCGTGCTGCGCCGATCCGTCGTAGTGTGCCGGTCCGTCGTGGTGTGCCGGTCCGTCGTGGTGTGCCGGTCCGTCGTGGTGCGCCGGCCCGTCGTGGTGCGCTGGTTCGGCACCGTGCGCCGGGTCGTCGGGCTCGGGGACGGCGGTGGCCTGCACGGCCCCGGCGTCGGAGATCTCGCCCTGCCGGATGAGGACCGCCTCGATGATTCCCCCGCCGACGTCGAGCAGCAGCCGGGGGCGCGGGTCGGTGACGTCGAGCCCGCAGCCGATGGCGGCGGCGAGAGGTTCCTCGACGATCACGACCGGGCATCCCGCCGCCGTGCTCACGGCCGTACGCGCGACCATGCGATCGAGCGCCGAGGCCGTCACAGGAACCCCGAGCACGACGCGCTCCAGCGGCCAGGCGTCGTACGGCGCCCTGGTGCTCAGCACCCTGCGGGCCAATCGCGAGCACGCCGCCCCGTCCTTGACCATTCCGTGCCTGACCGGCCACAGCATGTCCGCGAGCAGCGAGACCGCGCCGTCGGGGTTCTCTCTGGCCATGCCGGCCAGTACGGCGGACGGCTGGTCCACGATCACGGCGTCGCCGGACAGCAGGGTCCGGGTGCGGGAGGTGCCCAGGTCGAGAGCGGCGAGACGACCGGTGCTCGCGCGACCGCCGGCGGCCCTCATGCCGTCGACCGAGCGTGTTCGGCCTCGCCGCAGGCGGCGCACCTCTGCTGGTGCGGAGCGCGCAGCAACTCCTTCAGCGGGATGAACGCTCCACACTGCTTGCAGGTGCCATAGAGCCCGCGGTCCATCCGCTCGATGGCGGACTCGATCTCGATGACGTGCAGACGCACCTGCCGGAGGGGCCCGCCCACACCGCTCCCGGAGCCGCCATGGTCGCCCGGCGCCGTCCCGGAGCCGCCAAGGCTCCTCCTGGAGTAGCTCAGGGCGTTTCCTGCGCCGTTGGGTGCGCCTTCGGAGCCCGGGGCGGCGGCTCCGTCGTGCCCGGGCTCCTGCTCGGTGAGCCGTCGCAGCTCGGCTCTGGCCACGACGAGCCGTTCCTCCAGCAGCAGGCGGAGCTCCTCCAGCCGCGTGACGTGCCGCTGGTAATCCTCCATGAGGCTGTGCACGGACTTGATCTCGGCCATGACGGCATGACTCCTCACTTGACGGATGGGCGACGCCCGCCCGCCCGGGGCCTGAGGCGGCCCCCGGGCGCGGCACGGCGCGAGTCGGGTACGGAGGGGTACGGACCTCGCGTGATACGCGGGCCCGATCGGACGTTGAAGGAGCCGGATACCGCGCAGGTCCCACCGGTCCCGAGGATCGCGCGGTGAGCGGATCCCGGTTCAGGTGAGCGCGGCTGACAGTTCGGACGCGTCGGTTGAGATCAGCGGACCTGACTGTTCAGATGCGTTCGGAAACGTGTTGGTTCAGACCAGTGGACCTGTGGTTCACGGTGAGCCGGAATCCGGGACCTGGCGGCTCAGGGCTGGATGCGGCCTTCCTGGCCCGCCGCCCCCCGGGCGCAGGCGGAAGAGGCCGCGAGCACAGGGCGTGGTGGACGACACGCGTGTGGATCGGGCTACGCGGTCGGGTGACCAGGTACGCCGTGCGCATCGCGGCACGTCAGCGGGAGAACCGGCTCCGGCTAGGCCTGGGGCGGGCTGCGGGAGCCCGCGGTGCGATGAGCGGTCTGCTGGGGACTGCGGATCGCATCGGGATCGGGCCACGTGGAGACGAGGACCGGCGCCGGCGCGGCCATCTCGGGCGCCGGCGAGTGGCGGAGCCAGTGGGCCGGCGGGTGCTCCTGGCCGGGAGAGGACATCGGCGGCGTGGTCGACGTCTCCACGATCCAGCCCGTGGGCGCCCACACGTCGGTGGCCACGCCGGAAGACTGCTCACCAGGGCCGTTCTCGTACCAGGCCGGGGTGAGGGCGACCAGTGTCAGGGCGAGCAGAAGCAGGCCCACCACCGATGTGAAGGCGGTGGACCCGTGCGCGCTTCGCCCCCAGGTCGCCATGCTGCCGACCATAGCCCAGCCCGGCGAAAAGAGCACATGTCTGCTCCGCGGCCCGGTGACCCCTTGACCGGGCGTGCCCGGGTCCGGTGCGGCGCGGGCCATGGCCGTACCGGGTACGGTGAAGCCCAACCCGGGAGAGGAGGGGTCGTGCGGACCAGATCGCCTGCCGCGTTGCTCCTCCTGCTGTTCTCGATCTTCCTGGTCGTCGGCGGGGCCCCGGCGGCCACCCTCGCGGCTCCCGCGCATCACCCTGTCGCCGCTTCCGCGAACCCCCAGCCCAGCGTCCCCGCACACCTCACGGTTCCCGCGCGTTCCTCGGGCGCGGTTTCCGGGGGCGCGACGCGGCCGGCGATCTCGAAGATTCGTCAGGTCCCCGAGGACGAGCGGTTCCTTCCCGTCGGCACCGGGCCCGGGTTCCGGCTGGGAGCCGGTGGGCAGGCCCCGCACGGGGGTCTGGCCGCGGTCCCCGCCGCCTCGCCGTACCACGGGCGACCTCACGCGGCAACGGCCGCGGTGGCTCGCCTTGAAGCGCCCGCGCAGCCGAGCCTCACGGTGTGCCCGGCCCGGGCGCCACCCTCCACAGCGCTCTGACACATCCCCCATTTCGACAAGCCTGTGGAGGCTTCCCATGTCACGTGCGCCCAAGTGGCGTGCGGTGATGGCGCTCGCCGTCATCGCGATATCGCTGGTGCCGCTCCTGACCATGGCCCCGCGCCTCGGTCTGGACCTGCGCGGCGGTACCCAGCTCGTCTTCGAGACGAAGGACTCCCCGACGGTCAAGGCGGACGCCGCCGCCGCGGACCGTGCCGTCGATGTGCTCCGGCGCCGGGCGGACGCGCTCGGCGTCGTCGACCCCACCCTGGTGCGGTCCGGAGAGAAGAGGATCATCGCCGAGCTGCCCGGCGTGCTCGACCCCCGCCAGGCCGCCGAGGTGATCGGCAAGACCGCGCAGCTCATGTTCCACCCGGTGCTCGGCGTGGCCGAGGCCGGCGATCCCACCGCCGAGCCAGACGGTTCCGAGGCGGGGGATTCCGTTGTCAAGGCGGATGAGGCCGGGCAGCGGCTCAGGCTCGGCCCGCCCGCCGTCAGCGGCGAGGGCGTGCAGGACGCGGCCGCGCGTAGCGACCCGCAGCAGGGGCTGGGCTGGTTCGTCACCGTCGAGTTCCGTGACGCCGGTTCCTGGCAGCGGCTGACGGGGGCGGCGGCCTGCGAGCCGGTCGGCGACCCCCGGCGCCGGGTCGCGATCGTGCTGGACGACAAGATCATTTCCTCGCCCCAGGTGGACCCGTCCGTACCCTGCCGAACGGGTATCCCAGGCGGTTCCACCCAGATCACCGGTTCCTTCACGCACGAGGAGGCACGGGATCTGGCCGTGCTCATCAAGGGCGGCGCGCTGCCCGTGCCGCTGGAACTCGTCGAGCAGCGCACGGTCGGCCCGACGCTCGGCGCCGAGGCGATCGAGGCCAGCGCCAAGGCCGGGATCGTCGGCGTGGCACTCACCGCCCTGTTCATCGTGGTGGTCTACCGGCTGGTGGGCCTGCTCGCCGCGATCGCCCTGGGCGCGTACGGCCTCATCTCGTACGCCGCGCTGGTGGCGCTCGGTGCCACGCTGACGCTGCCCGGCCTGGCGGGGTTCGTCCTCGCCATCGGCATGGCCGTGGACGCCAACGTGCTGGTGTTCGAGCGGGCCAGGGAGGAGTACGCCCAGGCGCCGGGGCGGGGCCTGAGGTACGCCCTCGACCGCGGTTTCAAGAACGCCTGGAGCGCGATCGCCGACTCCAACATCACCACCCTGCTGGCCGCCGGCCTGCTGATCTGGCTGGCCTCGGGACCGGTCAAGGGCTTCGGCGTGACGCTGGCCATCGGCGTGCTCGCCTCGCTGATCTCGGCGATGATCATCACACGCGCCCTCACCCAGATGGTCATCGGCAGGATCGGCCCCCGCCTCTCCGGCCTCGGCTCGACGGGGCGGCTCAGGCCCTGGCTGGCCAGGCGGAAGCCGGATCTGATGGCGGGCGGGCGGCTCTCGCTGGCCGTGGCGGGCGTGGTGCTCGTGGCTGCGTCCGCCGGGCTGGTGGCCCGGGGGCTGAACTTCGGCGTCGAGTTCACCGGCGGGCGGATCGTGGAGTACGCCACGACCGGGCAGGTCAGCCCGGACGTCGCCAGGCAGGCGGTGCGGGACGCGGGGTTCCCGTCGGCGGTCGTGCAGACGTCCGGCGACGCGATCTCCGTACGCACCGGGCAGATCGGCACCGAGGACGTGGCCCGCATCGAGAGCGCGATCGAGGCGAAGGCCGGAGAGGTGACCAAGCGGCGTGACGAGCTGATCGGCCCGAGCCTCGGCGAGGAACTGCGGCGAAACGCGCTCATCGCCCTCGGCGTGGCGCTGGTGGCCCAGTTGCTGTACCTGGCGGTGCGGTTCAGGTGGACGTTCGGGGCGGCGGCCGTGCTGGCGCTCGTCGTGGACGGGGCCGTCGTCCTCGGCGCGTTCGCCTGGCTCGGCAAGCCGGTCGACGGCGTCTTCCTGGCCGCGATGCTCACCATCATCGGCTACTCGGTGAACGACAAGGTCGTCGTCTTCGACCGGGTACGCGAACTGTGGGCGGGGCGGCGCACGGCGCGGTTCGCCGGCGTGGTGAACGACGCGATCCTGCAGACCGTGCCGCGCACGGTGAACACCGGCATCGGGGCGCTGTTCATCCTCATGGCGCTGGCGGTGTTCGGCGGGGACTCGCTGCGGGACTTCGCGATCGCGCTGCTCATCGGCATCGTGACCGGCACGCTGTCCTCCGCGTTCGTGGCGGGGCCGGCCGCGATCGAGCTGGAGAGGTTCAGCGACCGACCGCCTCCCCAGCCCGCCGAGCGGCGCGCGCCCCAGCGCCGTGAAGGATCGGGCGCCGTGGTGTGAGCACGGCCGTCCGTCCCCGCCGGAGCCACCGGCGGGGACGGACGCTAGGCGCGCTCCTCGGCCCGCAGCCGCAGCAGGTGCGACACGACGGGGGCGTAGGCGGCTTCCAGGGCCTCGATCAGCTCAGGGGCCAGGCGGTCGATGAAGTGGTAGCGGACGTTGGCGACGTGCATGGGCGCGACCCGCTGGATGGTGTCCCAGCCGTGCTCGGTCAGCACCGCGAACGTGCCCCGCCGATCGTCCGGGCAGCTCTCGCGGCGGACCAGGGAAGCGGCCTCCATGCGGGCGATCTGGTGGGACAGGCGGCTCCTGGACTGGATCGTCGCCTCGGCCAGGTCGCTCATGCGCATGCGGTGACCGGGGTTCTCGGAGAGGTTCACGAGGATCTCGTAGTCGTTCACCGACAGCCCGAACTCCTGGAGCTCGCGGTCGAGCCGGTGTTCGAGGAGCTTGTGCGCGGACAGATGGGCACGCCAGGCTCGTTGCTCGCCGCTGCTCAGCCAGTTGGGGTCGAGGTCTTCGGATTCCGCCGTGCTCATGGTGGTGAATCTATCTCTCTCAGCCGCGAACCAGGCGCATGAGCCTGGCCGAATGCGGTTATTACTGTGATCTGTCCAAGGATCAAACTTTCCCGGCTACAACCGATAGTAAGCGGCGGTCCGGGGAAGGACGGGCGAGATGAGCGACAAGGCGGAGTCGGGCGAAGGCAGCGAGAGCTTCCGCACCGTACTGGTGGCGGCCGGGGTCAACCTCGCGATCGCGGTGGCCAAGCTGGTGGCCGGGCTCCTCAGCGGTTCCTCGGCGATGCTCTCCGAGGCGGCGCACTCCGCCGCCGACACGGTGACCGAGGTCCTCCTGCTGATCGCCGTACGGCGGGGCGAGCATCCCGCCGACCGCCTGCACCCCTTCGGCTACGGCAAGGCGGGGTTCTTCTGGGCGCTCATGGCGGCGGGCGCGACGCTGGTGATCGGGGCCGGGTTCTCGATCACCCACGGGGTGCAGACGATCTGGCACGGGGAGGAGCTGGGAGACCTCTCCATCTCCTACATCGTCCTCGCGGTGTCCTTCGTGCTGGAGGGCATCTCGTTCGTAAGGGCCGTCCATCAGGTACGCGGCGCGGCCAGGCGCTGGAGCGTCAGCCCCCAGCGGTACGTCGCGCACACCTCCGACACCGCGGTCAAGGCGGTGGTGTTCGAGGACTCGGCGGCCCTGGTGGGCATCGTCGTCGCGGCGCTCGGCCTGCTCGGCTTCCAGCTCACCGGCTCGCCCGTGTGGGACGGCGTGGCCTCCGTGGTGATCGGCCTGTTGCTGCTCGGCGTGGCACTGCACCTGATCAGGGCGAACGCCTCCCTGCTGATCGGCCAGGCGGCCCCGCCGTCGCTGCAGCGCGAGATCCTCAAGGAGCTGATGTCGCAGGAGGAGGTCAGCGACGTCGTGGAGCTGCTGACCATGATGCTCGGGCCCAACGAGGTGCTGGTGGCCGCGAAGATCGACTTCGTGGACGAGTGCACGGGGGACCGGCTGGAGGAGGCGGCGGACCAGATCGAGCACCGGCTCGCCGAGCGCTTCCCGGAGATCACCCACGTGTTCCTGGACCCCACTCCCGGTCACGCGGCCAGGCGGGCGCGCTCGGGCGACACCTCCTCCGGCGGCCACCCGGACCCGGAGAGCTCCGGGGCCGACTAGACGAGTAAGCCCCGAAGTACCTCGGCGGTCGCCGCCGACCATGCGAACCTCGGGTCCGCGTGAACCTCGGCGGGCTCCGCGCGGGCGTCAGCTCAGGAGCGTGCCCATCCAGGTCTCGATCTCGTCGGGGTGGCGGGGCAGGCCGGAGGACATGAGCCGGGCGCCGTCCTCGGTGATCACCAGGTCGTCCTCGATGCGCACCCCGATGCCGCGGAACTCCGGCGGAAGGGTCAGGTCGTCCGGCTGGAGGTACAGGCCGGGCTCGACGGTCAGCACCTGGCCGGCCGCAAGCACGCCGTCCAGGTAGACCGACGCGCGGGCGCTGGCGCAGTCGTGCACGTCGAGGCCCAGCATGTGGCCGCTGCTGCACAGGGTGTACCTGCGGTGGAGGTCGTCGTCAACGGACTTCAGCACGCCCCACTCGCGAAGGCCCTCGGCGATGACCCCCATCGCCGCCCGGTGGAAGTCGCGGAACCTGGCACCCGGCCGCAGGACGGCCATGGCCGCCGTCTGCGCCTCGTACACCAGCTCGTAGACCTGCCGCTGGATCGGGCTGAACCGGCCCGATATCGGGAGGGTGCGCGTGACGTCGGCGGTGTAGAGGTTGTCGGTCTCCACGCCCGCGTCGAGCAGCAGCAGCTCGTCGCGGTCGAGGCGGCCGTCGTTGCGGATCCAGTGGAGCACGCAGGCGTGCGTGCCGGACGCGGCGATCGTGCCGTAGCCGGTCGCGTTCCCCTCCAGCCGGGCCCTCAGCCCGAAGACGCCCTCGACGTACCGCTCACCGCGGAAGTGGGCGAGGGCCTGCGGCAGCGCGCGTACGACGTCCTCGAAGCCGCGCCCCGTCGCGTCCACCGCGTGCTGCAGCTCGGCGATCTCCCACTCGTCCTTGATCAGCCGCATCTCCGACAGGAACGAGGCGAGCTCGCCGTCGCCCTCGTGCGGCGCCACCCGCGCGTCCACCGAGGCGTCCACGCCGCGCAGCACGCGCGCCGGGCCGGTGAGCGCCTCGGGGAGGCGGTCGATGGGCGCGCACTCGATCTGGAAGAGGGCCTCAGCCTCGTCCAGGGTGGGCCGAGCGCCGACCCAGAACTCGCCGTACCTGCGGTCGCGGTAGAACTCCTGCCCCGCGGTGCCCTCGGCGGACCTTTGGGAGCGCGGGCGGGTGAACAGCGTGGCCACGCCCGAGGGCGCGATGACCAGCACGTCGTCCGGCTCCTGGCTTCCGGTGAGGTACGCGAACGCGCTGTGCGCGCGGAAGCGGTAGTCGTCGTCGTTGCTGCGCGCCTTGAGCGTCCCTGCGGGGATGACCAGCCGCTCGCCGGGGAACCGCCGCGCGAGCGCGGCGCGGCGCTTGGCGGTGCAGGCGGCCAGCGGCACGGGCGCGAGGCCGGGACGGCTCGTGTCGTCCCAGTCGCGCGTCATGAACTCCGCGAGGGCGTCGGAAATGGGCAGGTCATGGCTGCCGGTGTTCAGCTGATCGGTCATCGGAGATCCCCGTGGAGAGAGGTGGCGCGTGACATGCTACTGACTGGCCCCGCCGTGCCGGGATCCGGAGCCCATTGGATCACCCGGGTCCTTTACCGCCACACGCGATTAACGATGACGTCAGGTGGGGAAGCCACAGGTACCCTAGCCGGGCCTCTCCGAGGTTGACGAGGTGGTGTCGATGCTCATCAGCGCGATCCTGCGACACAAGGGGACCACGGTCGCCACCGTGGCGCCGCAGGCCACGGTCACCGAGCTGCTGGCAGCTCTGTCCGACCACAACATCGGCGCCGTCGTGGTGTCGGAGGACGGCATGACCATCGTCGGCATCGCGTCCGAGCGGGACGTGGTGCGGCAGCTGCACCTGCGGGGCAGGAGCGTGCTCGACGAGCCGGTGTCCTCGATCATGACCACCGCCGTACGGACGTGCGAGCTCGACGCCGACGTCGACGACCTCCGCAAGACCATGACCGACCATCGCATCCGGCACCTACCCGTGCTGAGCGAAGGACGGCTGGCGGGCATCGTCAGCATCGGAGACGTGGTCAAGAGCGCCATCGAGGAGCTGGAGACCGAGAAGGCCGCCCTCGTCGACTACCTGCACAGATGACCCGTCTACCCGCTGGTCGCGGCCTGCACCCCATGGCTGGTCCCGCCCTGCCCGCCGGCCCGGCGCCGAGATCCCCACGCGGGTGAAGGCCTCGTACATCGTGGGCATCTCGGTGCCCGTCGAGGAGTTCCGCGCCCGGCTGGCCGAGATCCCCGGCGCGGTGCTCGTCCAGGAACTGCCCCACGACCGTGTCGTCGTGGTGCTCGGATCCCGCTCGGGGAGCACGGCGCTGGCCTCTCTAAGCGGCGTGACGACGGTCCGTGAGGACCGCCCGGAGCGGCCCCTCCCACAGTCCTAGGTGGTGCGCCGCCGCAGGGTCGCCGCGGCGAGGGTCAGGGTCACCATGACGCAGCCCACGATGACGCCGAAATCGCGCCACAGGGTGCCGGTGGCCTCGGTATGCGCGCCGACCTCCTGAAGGGCCTCCACGGCGTACGTCATCGGCAGCACGTCGCTGATCGCCCGCAACCAGCCGGCCATCTGGGCCCTGGAGACGAAGAGGCCGCAGAGCAGGATCTGCGGGATCACCACCACCGGCATGAACTGGACGGCCTGGAACTCGGTGCGGGAGAACGCGCTGCACAGCAGGCCCAGCGCGACGCCCAGCACCGCGTTGGCGATCGCGATGAGGATCACCAGGCCCACGCCGCCGGGGGTGTCGAGGTCCAGTAGCCAGTAGGCGACCGCCGAGGCCACCGAGGCCTGGACGGCGGCGGCGGCACCGAACGCGAGCCCGTACGCGAACAGGAGATCCAGTTTCCCCATCGGCGTGGTGAGCAGCCGCTCCAACGTTCCGCTCGTGCGCTCGCGCAGCATCGCGATGCTGGTGATGAGGAACATGATCGTGAAGGGGAAGACGCCGAGCATTATCAAGCCGATGTGATCGAAGACGCCGGGCACGTCGTCGAACATGTAGTAGATCAGCGTCAGCAGCAGGATGGGCGCGATGAGGAGGAGCGCCACGGTGCGCTTGTCGTGGCGTAACTGGCGGAGGATCCGTCCGGCCGTACCGGTCAGGATGCGAAGGTTCATGAAATCCCCTGCTTGGCGCGGATCAGGTGGAGGAATGCCGCCTCAAGGTCCGGAGTCCCTGTCCCGGCCCGTACCGCTTCCGGCGTGTCGTCCGCGATGAGCTCTCCATCCCGGATGAGAAGCAGCCGGTCGCAACGGCCGGCCTCGTCCATCACGTGGCTCGACACGAGGACGGTGGTGCCCGCTGCGGCCATCGCACGGAACCGCCGCCACAGGTCGTCGCGCAGGACCGGATCCTGCCCGACCGTCGGCTCATCAAGGACCAGGACCTCGGGCCGGCCGACCAGGGCACAGGCCAGTGACGCCCGGGCGCGCTGCCCGCCGGACAGATCGCCGACGAGCTGACCGGCGGCATCTCCGAGCCCGACGTCGGTGACGGCGGCGTCCGCGTCGGCCGCTGTGAAGCCCTTGTAGAGCGACGCGAAGTACCGGGCATTCTCCCTCACCGTCAGGTCGGCATAGACGCTCGGCGCCTGGGTGACATAGCCGATCTTGGTACGCAGCAGGGCGGAGCCGGCCGGGACGCCGAGCACGGTCACCGTCCCGGCCTTCACCACCTGGACGCCGACGATGGCGCGCATGAGGGTGGTCTTTCCGCTGCCGCTCGGGCCGAGCAGGCCGGTGACGCTACCGCGCGGAATGGAGCAGCTCAGACCGTGCAGAACGCGGCGCTTGCCACGCTCGACGATGAGATCTCGAACCTCGATCGCAGGCTCCACAGGCACCTCGGACTTCCCGGAAGGTAATTCAACGGATGTTGAAATTAACCTAGATGAGATCGGCAAGGGTTTCAAGACGGGAGCTTGGCGCGATCAGGTCGACGATGCGGCTATGCGGCGCACGTCCCTGGGCCGTTCGCGCTCCGAGATCGGTTCGTGAGCTCCGTCGATGAGAATCGACCCTGACCAGTGCCGGACCGAGCGCGAAACGAGGAGCGTACGTGAGCCAGACTGTCCCGTACGACAGGCCGGAACAGCTCCAGCAGATCCAGAGCGGCCTCATGCAAGGCGAGCAGATCATCGCCGTCTATGACGCGATCGGCGCGGGAACCGGCTTCCTGGGCCTCACCGACCGCCGGGTGATCATCCAGGACAAGTCCTTCATCGGCAAGAAGATCGCGATCACGAGCATCCCGTACTCGAAGATCACCAGCGTCAGCGTGGTGAGCAACAAGTCGCTGGCGGGGTCCTTCTTCTCTTCGGGCTCGATCGCGATCAACGTGGGCACTCACGTCTACGAGGTCGAGTTCCGAGGCGAGCAGAAGAGCCAGCACGTCCACAACGTGATCCTGCACTTCATCGCCGGGCCGTAAGCGGAGTTCCCGGCTGTCGCCGAGAAGGGGGTGTCAGGACTTCCGGTGGCCGGGACGGTCCAGGAAGGCGCGGACCAGGTCGGCGAACTCGGCGGGGCGCTCGAAGAGCACCACGTGGCCGCTGTCGATCTCGGCGTAGTCGCTTCCCGGGATGCCGGCGTGCAGGGCCCTCGCGTTCTCCACCGGGATCGTGTGGTCCTGGGAGCAGCCGATGACCAGGGTCTCCGCCTGGATCCCGGGCAGCAGGCGGCGGATGTCGATCCGCAGGTTGAGGTCGATCTGCCGCAGCCGTTCCGGGGTCGGACGCAGGTTCGGGACGAGCTTCTCGACCTCTTCGGCTCCCAGGGCGTTGAGGAACGCCCGGCTGAACCCGGTGAGCGTGGCGAACCGGCCGAACGCGTCCGCGTCGCCGGCTACGCGCCGCCACACGGTCATGAGGTTACGCATGTACTCGTCGTCCGGGCCGCTCCAGCCCGCGACCAGGACCAGGCGCCGCACCAGCTCGGGCCGGGTGGCCGCGACGGCCGCGGCCACGGGGGCCCCGAGGGAGAACCCGACGAGGTCCACCGGCTCGGCACCGGCGTCATGGATCACCGCCTCGACCTGGCCGGCGAGCAGCTCGACGGTGAGCTCCTCCCCGCCGTCGACGGCATGGTCGCTTCCCGACAGATCGGGGGTGATGACGGTGCGACGGCCGGCGAACCGCTCCGCGATCCCACCCCAGGTGATGTCGGCGCCCGGGCCGGTGCCGTGCACCAGCAGCAGGCCCGGCCCTGACCCCTTCGTCTCGTACGGCAGGCGGGCGCTCCCCAGGGACACGGTGGGCATGGCGCGTTCCTCTCGCTTAGTGGCGGTGACTCGGTGATCAGGAGGCTTCCACCGCCGAGCCCGGACGAGGAGCGGACCGCTTTCCCTAGGACCGCTGGTCCGTGGTTACGCCCGTGGTGATTCGTGATGATTGTCGGTATGGAGATGGATCGCCGTGAGCTAGCAGACTTCCTCCGCCGGTCCCGGGAGCGGCTTCGGCCCCAGGAAGCCGGGCTGCTCTCGGGGCCCCGCCGCCGCACTCCCGGGCTGCGCCGTGAGGAGGTCTCCCAGCTCGCCGGGATGTCGGCCGACTACTACATGCGGCTGGAGCAGGCCCGCAGCCCGCAGCCGTCGGTTCAGTTGCTCGCCTCGCTCGCCCGTGCCCTCCGGCTGAACGAGGACGAGCGCGACCATCTCTACCTTCTCGCCGGTCACCGGCCGCCCGAGGGCCGCCAGGCCGGCAACCACGTACGGCCCGGCCTGCTCTACCTGCTGGACCGGCTCGCGGACACCCCGGCGCAGATCCTGAACGACCTCGGGGACCTGCTCGCGCAGAACCTCCTCGCCGAGGCCCTGTTCGGCTGTGTCTGCACGGTCAGCGAACCCGATCGCAACATCGTGTGGCGGTGGTTCACCGACCCCGTCGTGCGCCGCGCCTACCCGGCAGGCGAGCAGGACCACTACAGCCGCGTCCACGTCGCCGACCTGCGCGCGGCGTTCGGCCGCAGAGGCGGCGACGCGGCGGCCACCGGCCTGGTCAGGCGCCTGCGCGCGGCCAGCGAGGAGTTCACCTCGCTGTGGGACCGCCACGAGGTCGCCGTACGGCGAAGCAGCCGCATGCGGGTCTTGCACCCCGAGACCGGCCCGATCGAACTCGACTGCGAGACCCTGCTCACGCCCTCCGAAGACCAGTACCTGGTGGTCTTCACCCCACCGCCCGGCACGTCCAGCGCCGACCACCTCGCGCTGCTGCGCGTGCTCGGGCACGACCGGTTCGCCCGGACGGAGCCGACATAGGCCCCGGGGCCTGCCGCGCCCCACACGCGGGCGAGGCGGCGTGTCGAGGTACAGTCCCATGCCGACGACGGACCGCGGCAGTCCGCCGCCAGGCCGCGCGGGCGGGCTTGGACGCCGTGAGCGCGGGACGTCGTCGTCACCGCAGGGCACTGTCGCAGAGAAGGACGTACTCACATGGAACTTCGCCGTGTCTCGTTCGGTCATCCGGACGCGGTCAAGCTCAACGACCTGGTACAGCGTGAGTACGCCGAGCGGTATGACAGCGAAGGCGACGTGACCCCGTTGGAACCGGCCATGTTCGAGCCGCCCCACGGCCTGTACCTCATCGCGTACGACGAGAACGGCACCCCGCTGGCCACCGGTGGCTGGCGCGCCCAGGAGGCGGATGAGATGGGCTATTCGGACGGCGACGCCGAGCTCAAGCGGATGTTCGTGGTCGAGGAGGCTCGTCGCCAAGGCCTCGCACGCCGCATCCTGACCGCTCTTGAGGACGACGCCCGCGCGGCGGGGCGTACGCGGATGGTTCTGGAGACCGGCATCGTGCAGCCTGAGGCGATAGCGCTGTACACCTCCGACGGCTACGAACCCTGCGCCAAGTTCGGCCACTACCGCTTCGAGCCCCGCAGCCGCTGCTTCGCGAAGCCCCTCCGGCCCTGATGGCGATGAGGGACCCATCCCCGAGATGGAGCGGCCGAGCCGGTCGAGCGGAGGAGCCGTGATCGCAGGAGACAAGCCGGAGAGGCGGGCATTCGGGGCCGTCGCGGTGGTTCATGTGACGGCCGTGGCACTCACGTGGCGGGACCTGCGGTCCGGGACGGCCGGGCAGGTGCGCGGCGACAAGAGGGTCTGGCGGATGGCCAGCGCTTTGAACACCCTCGGCTCGGCCGCCTACTGGCTGTTCGGGCGGCGTAAGGATGCGGGTCCGCTGACGCACACACAGATACGGGCGATCGGCCCGCAGTGAAGACCAGGAGTGCAGATGAGCCGCGAGAGCACGACCCCTTATGACGACGGCGGGATCCGCTGCGACGATCAGGGCCTTACCATCCGCCGCTACTACCCATGGGGGACAAAGCAGATCTCCTACACCTCGATCAGAGGCGTCATGAGACTTCCCCTGACCGGAGCGAACAGGGTGCGGAGGTGGAGAATCTGGGGCTCGGGTGACTTCCTCCACTGGTGGAACTTCGATTCGCAGCGGCCCAAGAAGAACATGGCGCTCGTGATCGACATCGGACACCATGTACGCCCTACGATCACTCCAGACGACCCGGATGCCGTCGAGCGCATCCTTGCCGAACGCCGGCTCTGCCGCCCCCGGCCGGCGGTTTCATAGGCGTGGATGACACTCCCATCACTAGCACTATGCAATCATTCTGCTACCTGTAGTGACTAGGCATGGATCAGGTGCCCTGGCGGCGCTCCCTGACACGTACCTTCGCGAGGTCGCCTCCCCTCTCCGTCCGATGCGGTGCCCGTGTGTCCGGCGCGGCGACGGCGAAAGGGAGGCGGCAGCGGTATCAGGAGATCAGGCCGAAGCCGCGTATCGCCCGGGAGAAGTGAGGGGACAGTTCCTCGTCGACGGCCGCTGATGACGAGAGGTCCAGCAGACGCTCACCGCGAGGGGTGGTGGCGGCGCTCTCGTCCAGGTGATCCGAACCGGCCAGCGTCGATTGGATCTCGGATATGGTCGCCCCCCGCAGTGCCGCCGCCTGCACGGGTGCCAGGAAACGCCGCCCTTCGATCAGTTCGGTCAACCGGGTCACCTCCGCCTCCGTGGCGACACCGTCGATCGGCGCCGGCCTTCGCCGGAGCGCCTGGCCGTCATGCGAACGGGTGAGCCAGAGCAGCGCCCGTTCCAGCAGCAGCGCCGGCCAGCCCAGCACATAGCCGACCACCTGGCCGAGGGTGCCGGCGGCCTGGTAGGTCCCAGACGGCGCTTCCGCGCCCAGGGACATCACGATGCGATTGTGCGCCTCCTCCCGCTGCTCCAACGCCCCACCGCTCGTCAACGACTCACGCCACTGCGCCAGAGTCCACAGCGCTCCACTCACCAGGAGGCCGTGATCCTTCTTGCTGGTATAGGTGCGGGCCAGCAGCACCACCCGCTGCCTCGCTGACAGCACCAGCCAGAGGGGCAGTCCGACGACGAGGACGGGCCTGCGCCGCCAGCCCACTTCGACGTATTCGCTGGCCACCTCAAGGTCCCTGACCGCCACTGCCGCCGGTGGCCGCGCGCCGACGGCCTCGGCCACGCGCCGCGCGGCACCGTACATCTCCGGGGCTGAAGAGCGTGCCAGCACCTCGGCATCGGCGGGCAGCCGGCGTGGCCGGGGAAACAGCAGCGCGCCGATCGCGACGAGCAGGCCGCCGACCAACCAGGCGAGCAGGAACCCCGGACTTCTGTAGACGATAGAAACGCCCAATACGATGAACATGACGGTGAGCGCATGCACCGCGAGCGAAACAAGAGCAGCGGCGATATTCTTCATGACCTCCATTGTTCATGCAGTCCGTAGAGCCGTAACCGCTTTCCCGTATCGAACCGGTTGAACGGAAGGAAGAGAAGCTCACCGACGTAGGGGATCAGAAGCGGACATCGGCGGGGACGCGACGCGTCCCCGCGGGCGCCTGCGGGACTTGGGCTTGCCGGTATGGTCGGTGTACTCCAGCCACCATTCGGCGATCACCAGGTTGACGACCCAGCTGAGCCATACGCCGGCGGCTCCGATCGCTATGATCATCGCCTGCTCGTCGCCGCCGTAGGCGGTGTCGAGCCGCGGAAGCTGCACGGCGAGCAGCACACCGGCCCACAGACGGCTCACGACGATCGACGTGGTGAGCGCGAAACTGCGGATCATCCACCTGCGGTGCTCGGGGAACCGCCGCTGCCGCGCCATCCGCCACCCGGCGAAACCGGTAATCAGCCACACCACGCCGAGCATGGTGTTCCCGGCGTTTCCCCCGAACCCCGTGTGGCCGAATGGGGCGACCCCGAGAACGGCGATGCCGGCGGGAAACACCCCGCCGAAGAAGTACGCCCGCCCCATCCAGCGGTGCGCCTTGGGATACGAGCGGCGGAACCACGGCCACACCTGGAAGCACCCCGTCAGCAGGGCCACCATGCCGAAGATGATGTGCGCCACGAGCAAGGGATAGAAGAATGGGGGAGAATCGGACACTTCAACCCGTGATCGCGCCGGGTCGAAGGTGAGGTACGGCGGCACGGAGTACACCACGAAGGCGAGCATCACGATGAACAGCGGAATGATCCAGCCGAGCTGGCGCCGCCTCCTCGCCATCGGGCGTGGAGATGGCGGCCCTGCTCCGTCCTCGTCGGGTACCGGGCCCGGTGCCCCCAGCGTCGTGGCCACAGAAGGTCTCCTCATCGTCGTCGGGGCCGGCGCGCCTTGCCCGCCCATCGCCGCCAGCCTTGTGGGGACGCGGGTCTGGGGCCAGAGTCGAACCGACTGCAGTCACCCGGGACGCCGCCGGCGGAGAACCGGGACTCGCACGTGATGCACGGCCGGCACCGGGAACAAGAGGCCATCGCCCGGTTGCTCGCCGACGCTCGGGGCGGACGCAGTGGGGTGCTGATCCTGCGCGGCGAAGCGGGGATCGGCAAGAGTTCGCTGCTGCGCCATGCCGTCGCGACCGCGGCGGCCGCCGAACCCATGCGGGTGCTGGCCTGCGCCGGGGTGGAATCCGAGGTCGAGCATGCGTTCAGCGGGCTGCTCGGGCTCCTGCGGCCGGTGCTCGATCACCTCGGCGCGCTGCCCGGCGTCCAGGCCGAGGCGCTGCGCGGCGCGCTCGGCATCACCGACTCCGCGGCCTCGGACTTCCTGGTCTCGGCTGCGGTGCTCACTCTGCTCGCGGCAGTGGCGGCGGACCGCCCTTTGCTGGTCACGGTCGACGACGTGCAGTGGCTGGACCGCGCCTCCGCCTCCGCCCTGCTGTTCGCCGCTCGCCGGCTGGCCGACGAGCCCGTCGCGATGCTGCTCACAGTGCGCGAACCCGAACCGCTCCCGGTCAACACGGCCGGGCTGACCGAACTGGTGCTGCACGGACTGCCGCCCGAGGACGCCGCGCGGCTACTCCACGCGCACGGCTGGACGCTGCCCACCCGTCAACGTGACGCCCTCGTCGCGGCGACCGGCGGCAACCCGCTCGCGCTGATCGAGCTGGCCCGGCTCGACGAATCCGACCGGGCCATGCCCGACCTCGTGATGACCGGAACCCTGCCCGTTAGCGCCCGCGTCCGGGCGGCGTTCCTGCGCCAGGTCGACGCCCTGTCCGCGGACGGCCGCGCGGCGCTGCTGGTGGCGGCCGCCGAGGAGACCGGGGACGCCGGCACCGTCCTTGGGGCCGTCGCGCGGCTGGGCCTGCCGGCCGACGCTCTGGACCCGGCCGAGCGGGCGGGGTTGGTGCGGCTCACCGGGGCCGAGCTTCGCTTCCGGCATCCGCTGATCCGCTCCGCCGTCTACGCCGACGCCCCTTTCGACCGCCGCCGCGCCGCGCACCTGGCCATCGCCGCGTACCTGAGCGCCGCCGGAGAGGACGACCAGGCGACCTGGCACCGCGCCGTGGCCACGACCGCACCGGACGAGAAGATCGCCGGCGCGCTGGAACGCAGCGCCGACGCCGCGCGGCGGCGCGGCGGCGCGGCCGCGGCGATCTCCGTCCTGCAGCAGGCCGCGCGGCTCAGCGAGTCGCCCGCCGACCGCCGCCGCAGAACGGTGACCGCCGCGTTCGTGTCGCTGGACGCCGGTCGGCCCGGTCTGGCCCGGACGCTCGTCGACCAGGTCATGGCCGAGCCCGTGCCCGCCGTGACACTGGCCCAGCTCAACGGGACCATCGAGCTGTACAGCGGGGACCCCGCGATCGCCTACTCACACTTGATGCGGTGCGCCGAGCTCATGGCGTCCACCGAACCCGAGGAGGCCGCCTGGACCCTCACACTCGCGGCAGGATCGGCGTTGCACTCCGGAGACATGGAGGCGACGCTGCTGGCGACCCGGCGCATCACCGACCTGGACTGCGCACCGGCGACGCTCCGCGCCGCCGAAGGTCTCCTCGGAAGCCCCGAGGGCGTCATCACCGGGGCCGAGCTGTGGGAACTGCCGGGCGCCCTGGCCCAGGGCCAGGGCGAGGGCGGTGAGCGGCACTGGATGTGGGCGACCGTGATCGGCTGGATGGGGCCCGACGACCATCAGGCACTGCGGCTCGCCGAAGCCACCGGCCGCAGGCTCCGCGCCGCGGGCTATCCCGCGCTCTTGACCGAGGTGCTGTTCTACCACGCCGACATCGAGTTCCGGCTCGGGCGCTGGACGGAGGGGGCCGCGCATGCCGAGGAGGGCCTGCGGTTCAGCTACGAGACCGGACAGCGGGGGTGGACGGCCAACTTCCTCGCCCAGTCGGCCCGGTTCGCCGCCGTGCGCGGCGAGGCCGCGGAATGCCGCCGGCAGGCCCGGCAGGCGCTGGAGATCGCGCTCCCGCTGCGGGAGCGCATGGCCGCGGCCATGGCGACCGGCGCCCTGGGTCTGCTGGCGCTGGGGGAGGGCGCGTCAGGGGAGGCGTTCGCGGAGCTGATGCGCCTGGTCGACCGGGATTCGCCTCGATCCAATGATTTCATCGCCTTCGCGATGCTCCCTGACCTGGTTGAGGCCGCCGTGGGCGCGGGGCATCCGGAGCCGGCCCAGCGGGTCGCCGCGGCCATGGAACCTCGGACCGGCGGTGTCGGCGGGCCCGCCGCCCTGGCCCGGAGGCACCGTTGCCGCGCGATTCTGTCGGACGACTCCCACGCCGAGTCGCACTACCGGAGCGCGCTGGCGGGCGGCGGGCTCGACCAGCGCCCCTTCGACCGGGCGCGGACCGAACTCCTCTACGGCGAGTGGCTGCGCCGCAACCACCGCAGGACGGAGGCCCAGCCGCTGTTGAGGGCCGCGGGCGAGACGTTCGACGCGGTGGGAGCGGCACCGTGGGCACGGCGCGCGGTCGCCCAGTTCCGCGCGGCCGGCGGCGCAGTGCCCCACAGGAGCCGGGCGGTCGCCGCCCTGCTCAGCCCGCAGGAGCTGGAGGTGGCCAGGCTCGCGTCCGAGGGGCTGAGCAACCGGGAGATCGGCAGCCGGATGCACCTCAGCCCGCGAACGGTGGGCTCCCACTTGTACCGGGCGTTCCCCAAACTCGGGATCTCCGCACGCGCCGAGCTCCGCGACCTCGACCTCGACCTCGAACTCGACCTCGACCTCGACTGACAGTGCGTGAGCGGGGTCGCTCGCGGCGTGGCAAAGGCAGGACTTGTGGAGTCTTGATGCCGACCAGTTGACGTACCACCCCCTGGTCTCCGCGACGTCGGGCGCAAGGGCCGAGCCGTCGCTGTACCGCGGATAGACGCGGAACTTCGTCGCGGTGGGGAAGTAGACGGTGCTGGTACCCGTCAGCTGAAAGTACTTGCTAAGACCACCGACCGAGATGACGTAAACGGGCGTGCCGGAGAAGTGAGCCGAGCTGTATCGGCGTCCAAGGCGATGCCGTCGGCGTTGTAGAGGGTCCAGCCGTGCGGCCGGCGCCGATCTGAATGCTCGCCTGCGCTGACGGTGCCGCTCCGGCGCCACCTGGTGAGGAGTCGGTGCACCCCCTCCATCAATCCATAGGGGGACGCCGATCATCGTCGCCAGGTGCCGGACGTTGTAGCACGCCAGGGGTGATCGAGCGTGTCCAAGCGATGGAACCGTCCGAGAGCAGGCCGGCGGCCAGATGCGACAGGGAATGCAATGTGACAGGGGAATGCGTCCGGGGGCCATTAATTCGCAGTTCAGGGGCGTGATGGCGCGGCGGCGTCGATTCCGGACCTCCTCGTTCGACGCGTCAGCGAGACCGGGCGAAACCGGCGGACCGACAGCAGCGACGCATCTGGCGTCACACCAGAAAGGAACAGCCATGACCGCCGTCCAGCCCCTGCGCTCCACTGGAAACACCTACACAAGGGTGATGGGCTGCGCGTCCGCCGTCTGACGACAACGTCGGCCACCATGAGTGAACGGCCGCATCTCTTGAGCACCGCTGACCCCGTGGCGCACCAGTATCCGGTACATCGTGGGCTCGCTGCACAGGTAGGTGCCTTCGTTCAGCAGCATGTGCCGGGAATTTGAAGCAACTTCTCTGCGCGTCTCGACAGTGAACGTATTTCACCCTGCTTCGCGGGTCTGAAGGACGAAGATGGCTTTGACGAGTTGACCTGCGCGAAGTGGGCAGCAGCGTAGTTTCCGCAGGATGCGCCAGGTCTTCAACACGGCGTTGGCGCGCTCGCCGGGGCCGCGGAGCTTGGCGTGGGAAGAGTTTGCTGCCTTCTGTGAGGCTGGCTTGTTTCTTCCCTTGTAGGGCACCAGTACCGGCTGACCTGCACCGACGTAGCCCTTGTCAGCGAGGGTGATCAGACCGGCTGCCCGCAGACGCCGGATGATGCCCCAGATCCGCGCCGCCGTCAGATCGTGCACCGAGCCCGGCAGTGATCCCGATGTCCACAGCGGCGTGCCGTCCGGAGCGGCGATGACCTGGATGTTCATGCCGTGTTTCTTGTGTTTGCCGGAGTAGTACGGGCGGTCGGCGGCAACGCGGTCGATCGGGATGAGCGTGCCGTCCAGCACGACGAAGGCGTATCCGGCGCGCTTGGCCGTACGGAGTGCCTGGTCCAAGGTGGGCGAACGCTCGGCGAGCAGGGCCACGGCCTCGTGGACATAGCGCCAGGCGGTGGCTGCCCCGACTCCGAATCCGGCGGCGACCTCGGCGAATGTCTCGCCTTTGCGCAGGTAGACCAGTACCAGCATGGCTTGCCGGCCGGGGTTGAGTCGGCGCCAGGTCGACCCGATCGCAGCTCGGTGGCGGCGGATCATGCCGGTCAGGTAAGTCAGGGTCCGGTGTGACAACGGCAGCGCAGCACGATAGAACAGCAACTTGAAGCCTCTGGTTACAGGTTGATCTTGGTCGACAACCCTTCTACCAGGGGCTTCTCTATTTCAGAATCAAGACCAGCGATCCGCAACGAGCCTGTGACCTGCGACATCAGGTTGGAATGAGCTCAGTGAAACAAAAACACAAGGAGGATAAGTGAGTTCCAGGCTGCGCAGGTTCGCGCAAACAATCGCAACGGTTCCCATTGCGGCGGGCGCCCTACTTGCAGTTCAAATCCCCGCCAATGCCCAAGCGGTCCCTGCGTCGGCACTGCTCGATCCCGGAGGGTGTACTTTTAATACCTCCACAACCGGTGTCAGCCAGGGCAGCATCGGGGGAATGCAGCTGGGAGTGAAAGTCAAGCTGGTCGAAAACGGTTGCCGGTCCACCATTCGCGCATACGTTCATTGCGACGGATTTCCATTCGGGACCTATTATTCGCAGGGCTCTTCGATTTCTTCGACAGGGGCCACGAGTACCGCCTGGTGTGTCCCTGAAGACCCTCGCTATGGTAAATCAGGATACGAAATTCTGTCCGGAGGCACTTGGTACAGAGTGCCGACGTGGGGCGCCTAAGCCGGGGCCCGGCCGCCACACGTGCTCGACGCCGCCACGCGGCTGCGCTGTCCCAGATGGCGCGTTTAATCCGTAGGTTCGGGGTTCGAGTCCCTGGCACCCCACCTTCGTTTCTTCGACAGGACCCCACTGCGACACGAGAGCGTCCAACCCGTCTATCCGGGCGGACGGGCTCAAGCAACTCCACACACGAGACGATCACCTACTCACCGAAAGCTGTAGTTATCTTGAACGGATGCAACAAAGATCCCCGGCATATGCGAAGTGCGACTGAAGCCCGGCAGGGTCCCACGTGTCGCTAGACCCGATGCGGGACAACCCGCTGCTGACAGAACTGGCTAAACCTATCTCAGCCACAGTGGCGTCGTTCTTTGGGCGGGCTCTGTCCGCGACCGTTGCCGCGGCCCTGCTGGCCATGGGCATCACTACCATCGCGATCTTCACCGTACGTGCGCCGGCCCAGGCGGCGGCGACATGCCTGGGCAGCTCCAGCGAGAGCAGCAACGGTCCAGACGAGAAGATGTCTCGGGGCCGGGCGCTCGCTCGCGCACAGGAATGGGTCAGGGCAGGGTGGACTTACAGCCAGTCGTGCCGGGTACCCGAAGCCAGCAATAGCGGCGGCAACTACCGTACTGACTGCTCCGGCCTGGTCTCCATGGTGTGGGGCTTGAACAGGAGCTATTCGACGGACCAGTTCCGAGATCTAATAGCTCCCGTGTACGAGATCTCGCGAGACGAGCTCCGACCCGGCGACGCAGTCGTGAAGACCGGGCATATGGAGCTGTTCGCTAGGTGGAAGAACACCGCGGACCACAATCAAGGAGCCTACGTCTACTCGTTCAACACCAATGGCCAGACAGTGCAGAACCCATACGCCGATAATAACTACGGGGATCTCGGGTACAACAGCGGCACTGAAATGGCCACGTACCAGGCGATCCGCTACAAGGGAATAACCGAAGACGAGGGCGCCTGGGCTACGGCCTTCAATGCCGACGGCACCCTGGAGGTGTTCGCCCGCGGTTCGGATGGCAATCACTCCTTGAACCTATGGCAGTGGAAGTTCGGTGCCGAGAGCACGACGCAATACCTGGGTGGCTCGATTACAGGTAATCCGGCGACAGCTGTATCGCCCAACGGCGACCTGCAGGTCCTCGCTCGCAGCATGGACGGATCACTGCGCCAGTGGGCCAAGGGTGGCGCTAACGGCTCCTGGCCAGTCCAGAACAGCAACCTCGGTGGCGGCTCCATCGTCGGAGATCCCGCAGCGACCTACTACGGCTCGAACAACAGTCTTCAGATCTTTGCCCTCGGCGCCAACGGCCACCTGCTGCATTGGTCCTGGACCATCGCAGGCGCATGGAGCTATGAGGACCTAGGCGGAAGCATCGTCGGGTCGCCTGCCGCGATCACCGATGGTACGAACACGCTGCGCATCCTGGCGGTGGGTTCGGACGGACAACTGCGCCTATGGTCCAACAAGCCTGGTAGTGGCTGGACCGACCAAAACGCAGTGGTGCCGAACAGTAGCGGCCTGATCGGGGATGTCGCCCTCACCATCTCGCGTGACCGGGCGATGCAGGTCCTCGCTCGCGGAACCGACGGGACGCTGCGCCACTTCGCTATGTTGGATAACGCATGGCCAGTAACCAACGAGAACCTGGGCGGTTCCATTTCCGGAAACCCGGCCGCCACCACGAGCGAGGACAGCACCATCAAGGTGGTGGTTCGGGGCGTCGACGGTCATCTACGCTACTGGAGCTTCGCATGGGGCTCGGGTTGGACAAAGAACGTGGACAAGGGCGGCAGCATCGCCGGGGATGTCGCTGTCACCAACTCTCCCCAAGGCAACCTGCAAATCTACGGTTACGGCACGGACAACGTGCTGCGCCAGTGGGCTTATGACTACGCCGGCGGTACCGGATGGCATGACAACGAAATGCTGTCCCTCGGTGTGACCGCCAGTTAGACGAGTAAGTCCTTCCGGATTACGGAACGTGGGTCAGAGTCAAAGCTCTGGCTCACGTTCCGCGGCGCTGGTGATTCGATCGCCAGGTACTTGGACAGCACCTACAGCAAAACCTGGCGCCGCCCACCTACGCGGGGGGTAATTTGGGCGGGCGTGAGCACACTCGTTTGGGGGCCGAGTTCCATGTATTCGCGGGCCTCATGGCGGGCGAAGATGTCCATCGCCGCGGCGATGAGGGTTCGGGCCACGGCGGCGTCTCCGGCGGCCCTGGACAGCCTCGACCGCCGCATCTCCACCACGACGCGCCATCGCCTGAGCAGGGCCCACGCCCGCATGGATCGCGGCGAGCTCCCCGCGCTAGCCGAGTTCGACGCCATCCGTGACCTGTCCGGAATCGGCGCACACCTGGCCGCGCAACTGTCTCAGGCCGCCGTGGCCTCCCCTGGCCGGGGAAGGGTTCGACGCTCATGGCGTTCCTCCCGAAATAAGGTGAACGCACGAGCGATACACCCGCCAGCGGGTACGCCGGGATAGGCCCTCCACGGCACAGCAAGGGCCTGATCAGCCGGCGGTCACGGGGGAGGGGAGTCGGCGGCGTCCGGCCCCAGCGGTTGACCCGCCGCGGTCGTCCCATCGGAGGTGTCGCCGAGGGCGCCGTGGACATCGCCGGAGCCGAACATGCCCGGGCCGCCGTCCATCTGCTCGAGGATCTTTTCCAGGGCACTGTGCAGGTGGCGCCGCTCGGGCTCGGTGAGCGTCGCGGTGGCGTGCTCGGCGATGCGCCGTCTGGCCTCCTGAATCGGCTCTTGCGCCGCCCGGCCCTTGGCGGTGAGGTACAGGCGGACAAGACGCCCGTCGGCGGGGTCGCGGCGCCGTACCAGCAGGCCGGCTGATTCCATCCGGCTCGCGGTGTTGACGACGGTCGGCGTGGTGTAGCCCAGGTGCGCGGAGAGCTCCCCCGGCGTCAGGCCGTCGGTCTTCCACAGGACCTCGAGCACAAGGTTCTGCCCGATGCGCACACCGTGTCGGCTCATTGCCTCGTCGGCGGCGGCCCTGAGCATCTTCTGCGCGCGGGTGATCAGCCTTAGCAGTTCCGTCACCGGCCCAGTCTACAAATCGATTGCATGCTAACGATCGTCTTCGCTACCGTTTCATTAGCTTGCTAGTGAAATTCTCCGGACGCCTCGGCGCGGTCGCCGCGCGTCACGGATCCGACCATGGGAGTACCGAAATGATCCTTGTGACAGGTGGACTCGGCTTCATCGGTGCGCACGCGACCCGAGCCTTGCTGGACCTCGGCGAGCGGTGCGTGATCGCCGGACGCCGAGTGGAGGCGCCGCCCGGCGTCCTGGCGGACTCCGGCGACCGTGCCGTCATCGAGCGGATGGACTGCACCGACCTCGACAGCGTCCTCGACGTCGGCAGGCGCCACCAGATCACCGGCATCGTGCACTTGGCCTCGGCGAGCATGGGCGGAGCGCCGCTGAACGAGCTGCGCACCAACACGCAGGCACTGTTCACCATGTTGCATGCCGCGCAGGCCTGGGGCGTCTCCCGCGTTGTGCAGGCCAGCACCATCGGCGTGTACGCCGGCGTCATAACCGGCACCTATCGCGAGGACACCGCGCTGCCCATCCCCAGTTTTCACGCAATCCCCGCGTATAAGAAGAGCGCCGAGATCATCGCCAGCGCCGTCGCCGCAGGCACCGGCCTCGACATCGTCAGTGTCCGGATCGGGGCGATCTGGGGCCCGTTGGGGAGGGCGTCCTCGCCGTTCTTCGGAGCTCCCCAACTCGTCCACGCCGCGGTCGCGCGCCGTGACGCCGGGGCCGAGGCTCCGGCGAGGCCGTTGTACGCCGACGACGCGATCGACATGTGCTACGCCCGCGACTGCGGCAGGGCGATCGCACTCCTGCAGACCGCGGGCAGGCTCAACCACCAGACGTACAACGTGGGTAGCGGACGTACCACGACCAACCGCGAAGTGGCCGATGCCCTCATCCGCGCCGTCCCAGGTACCACGCCCGACCTCGTCGAAGGTAGCTCCCCGCACACCCCGGCCGGGGACGCGCACCTCGACATCAGCCGGCTGCGCGCCGACACCGGCTTCGCCCCCCAATTCGACCTCGACCGCGGTGTCGCCGACTACGTCCACTGGCTCCGCGACGGTCACTCGCGGTAGTCGCCCGAGACGGGATAAGCGTTGCGTCTGACCTCCCGGCTGATCGTGGACGGGATGCGGCCCATCTCAACCGCGAACGACCGGATCGACAGGCCCTCCCGCAGTAGACGGGCGATCGCGATGTCCGGCAATCACGCCAGATGGCCAAGGTCGCCACCCTTGAGGCCGCCGATGAAGGAGTTCCACTCGGTGGGGGTGAGGAGCAGCTTGGGGCCGTCGGGGTGCTTGCTGTCGCGGACCGCGACCACGCCGGGCAGGTTGACGGCAACCTCGACGCACTGACCGCCGTTCCCTGAAGAGCGCGATGACTTCCGCCATACGGCAGTGCTCAGGTCCATTCCTGTTTCACTTCCTCGATCATTTTGAGCGATACACGCTCAGGATAAGCCCACAGTCGTATGGCTTCATATCGTTTTCGGATGGCTACCACGAATTCGTGGTTAGTCGTGATCTGACCCTGCACTGGCGAATCGGCGTGGATAGTGTCCGGCTGGCCGTTCGGAAGCTCGGCGATCATGAAAGGCCCCGCCATGCCTGGGAGACATTCGGGATCGACGAGTTGCAGGGAGACGGTTGGTCGCTGGGCCGCCTCAAGCAGGTAGTCGAGCTGCTCTCGCATCACCTCCGGTCCGCCGACTCGGCGGCGGAGCACCCCTGCGTCGATGAGCACCAGGACCAATGGAGGGTCTTCTCTGTCGAGAACTCCCCGGCGAAGCATGCGGGCCTCGGTCCGCTCCTGTATCTCCTCTGGGGTGATCTGAGGCTCCTGGATGAATATGTGCCGAGCGTATGACTCGGTCTGGAGGAGGCCGGGGATCAGAAGGGGGTCCCAGGAGCGGAGGACGAGGGCGTTGGGTTCGATCTCCTCGGCCCAGCCTCTGAACCAGATCGGTCCGCCCGCGCTCGCGATGATGCGCTGGCGCAACGCCGCGAAGTGAGCGCCGCCCTCAGAGTCGAAGAGCCGGTCGAGCTTTTCGGCGTCGGATTTCGACGGTGTCCGGGTGGCGGCTTCCAGGCGGCTGACCTGGGTCTGGGTGCATCCGAGGCGGGAGGCCACGGCGGCCTGTGACAGTTGCGCGGCTTCGCGCAGGCGGCGCATCTCGGCGCCGAAGCGCAGACGGGGTGATCCCTGGCCGGGGAAGGGTTCGACGCTCATGGCGTTCCTCCCGAAATAGAGAAAAACGGACCTTTCGGCTTGGGTAGCAATACCAGAACCCAGGTATCGATAAACCAGCGCCTGTCATTACCGGTCATCTTCTGGGGTGCCGATCTGGCCATGTATTCATCGGTCACGAAGGCAATCTAAGCACACGCCTTCTTTCTCCGGCAGGACGAGAAGAGAAAGCGTTTCATCGTCCATAAACCAGGGGCAGGACAAGTGATGCGTGATCGAAAGGGTGGTCTCCGGCGCTCCGGCGGTCTTCACTCGGAGGCCGGGTGGGGGGTGATCGCATGAGGTCGGACGAGCAGGTCGTCCAGCACGGAGGCGAGGTGCCGGCGCGTGGGTGGCGCGGAGACTTCCCCGGGGAAGAGGCGTCCGTACCGGCGGCGCGGGCCTGGGTGCGAGGGCTGCTGGGCCTGCGGATCGCCACTCCGGCGCTGGACGACGTCCTGCTCCTGCTGAGCGAGGTGGTCACCAACGCGGTGGCCCACTCGGCGTCCGGGTGGACGGCGGACGGGCGGGTGACGGTGCGGGTGGCCCTGGTCTCGCAGGTGGTCCATGTTGAGGTGACCGACGCCGGTTCGGCCACGAGCGCCCCGGTCGCGCGAGCGGCTGAGACGGACAGCGACGGCGGGCGCGGCCTGTGGATGGTCAACGCGATCGCGACCGCATGGGGATCACATCACGACGGTGATCTGGGCCGGACCGTGTGGTTCCAGGTAACGGCGTAGCCTCCGCGTGCGTTGTCCTGTCCAGGACATGCTTGACACATCAGTCCCAGGACATTTTGACCGGTGCCGGTGTCGGCCGATCTTTCGTGCGTCGTCTGCGGGTGGCGCGCGTCGGGAGGCCGGGATTGGCCCTGGTCGATTTGTCTGTTATCGAGCAGCTTTATCGGGCGGTCCTGGCGGTCCTCGCCGGCGCGAGTGTGAGCGAGGCTGCCGCCCAAGGTGGGACATCAACGGTGTTGTGGAGGTAGTCACCAACCCCTGTGTCCGAGCGCTATGACACTGTCGGCGGTTCAGGCCGGATGGCGGTGCTGCGGCACGGTGCGTTCAGCACGGGTCGGTCGCGGCAGCTTGCAGATCCACGGTCATCACCCGAGGGTGAACCGGCCAAGGGGTAACTTGCAGTGGCTAAGTTAGCATGTTAATTTACTGCCATGGAACGCAATCTAAGTCTCAACCTGCACGTGCTTACCGCCCGGCTGGACCGGGCGGCCGACCGGATCCTGCGGGCGGAGCACAACGTCTCCTACAGCCGTTTCGTGGCGCTGACTCTGGTGGGAGAGCTGGGGGCCTCGACACAGCGGACCCTTGCCGAATACCTCGGTGTGACCGAGCCGTCGGTAAGCCGCATGACCGCCGTCCTCGCCGCCGACGGGCTTCTCGACGTCCAGCCCGACCCGGCCGGGGGGAACCGCCGGCGACTGAGCCTCACCAATGAGGGAAAGCAGCTGGTGGCCTCGATCCAGCAGGGGCTCGAAGGACGGCTGGCCGCACTCGTCGCACACAGCGGCGTGCCGTACACCGAGTACGCCCAGCACACCGCGCGGCTGCTGGCAACGTTCGAGCGACTGGAGCAGGAGGCGGCCAAGTGAGCCGGAACATCCAGACCCCGCCGTTACGCCAGCACACCGTCTTCTCGGCCGACGGTACGGCGATCAGCTATCAGACGATGGGCGCCGGACCGGGTCTCATCGTGCTCGGCGGCACGCTGAAAACCTCGGAGGACTACCTGCCGCTGGCCTCCACGCTGGCCCGCTCCTTCACGGTGCACATCGTCGACCGGCGAGGACGCGGCGCCAGCGGCCCTCAGGGAACCCAGTACTCGCTGCAGAAGGAAGTGGAAGACCTCCACGCCGTCCAGGCGGAGACCGGGGCGCGGCTGGCGTTCGGACACAGCTACGGCGGGCTCGTCATCCTTGAGACCGCACGCTCGTTCCACCTGTTCGATCGCATCGCGGTCTTTGAGCCCGGACTGCCCTATGCCCCTGTGCCCACCGGCTGGATGGCCCCGTTCCGGGAGCGGCTGGCCGCAGGCGACCACTATGACGCGTTCATCCACTTCGTCAAGGGTTCGGGCGGTGCGCCGGCCTTCATGACCAAACTGCCGCACTGGTATCTGCGCATGGCGTTTCGTGTGGGATTCCGCGGGCCGACCTGGCAGCGAATGCGGCCCCTTCTGGGGGCCTGTCTGGCCGAGCACGAGCAGCTCGCAGCCCAACAGGGCAGGCTCCCCGAGTTCGCGGACGTCACCGCCCCGGTGCTGCTCCTGGTGGGCGGCCGCTCGTCGCGCGAGCACCAGGAGGGGTTCGCCGTGCACCGCGACACCCTTCCCCACGCCACACTCGAAACCATGGACGGCCTCAACCATTTGAGCCCATCGGAACGGAAATCAGGCCCGGTTGTGGCCGAGCGGGCTCTGGCGTTCTTCCTGTGATGGTTCAGCGAAGCGGTCTCGTGGTTGTTCCGGAGTCGGCGTTGCCCCCGACGACACCCCCTGGTCCGTCGCACCACACTCAACCTGTCCGCCGTAACAGAGCGGCCCACCCCGCAAGACCGGTCATGTTTCCTAAAGCGGCGTGGCTCGTACGACCACACCGCTTTCGATTTCCTCGGTTTCACGTTCCGTGGCCGCGGAGCACGGCGGAAGGACGGGGCGATGTTCACGAACTTCCTGTCCTGGTAGCGGGCTGTGATGGACGCGCGCCGGTTCTGCGGCAATGACAGCAGGCGGAGCAGCCGGGCGGGCAGGCGAACAGTGTGCTTTGTGGTCTGTCGGTGGAGGTCACTAGGGTCCCCACCATGCGAAGCAGCTATCTATCCTGGGCCGCTGCAGTGGAGCTGTTCGAGCGGCGCGGCCTTCCCAGAGAGACCTACAGGAACCTGTACGAAGAGGAGTACATCCTGTACCCCGGTAGCGCCTCGATCACTGGGGAGCTCTCCCTCAACGGCGACCCGCGCTCTCCGTGGCGCGACGGCACACCGGAGATGGCGACGGGCTACATCGTGGACGGTGACCTGACCGTCGACGGCAACATCGTCAATGACGACGACGGAGCCGCCGCGCTGGTCGTCCTGGGGAATCTGCGCGCCGCCAACATCAGCTTGGAGGGGGACGCCAAGCTCCTAGTGCAAGGCGACGTCGAGGTCGAGGCCTTCATGGGCAACTGGACCGACAAACTCGTGATGATCCATGGTGATCTGCGCGCGGCGGTGACGATCTTCTGGAACGGGTTTTGCCCCGATCTGATCGCCGGCGGCCTCCGCGGCAGGGCACTCGCCCCCCGCTACCTGGACTTCGCCGACCTGGACATCGGCCGGTTGGAGGACCCTGCCCCCGACACCCCGCTCGCCGACCTCATGGTCCCGGAGGTCCTCGTGGGCGACGATCCCCAGCCGGACGATTTCACCGAGATCGGCATTCGCTCCGGACCGCTGCGCGCGCGTCTGCGTGGGGGTCTTCCCCTCATCCGGCACGGACGCACCGTCCCGACGCTGTCGCCCTGATCCGCACCCCTGTTGGAGGTCCGCGTGCCCCGGCCCAGGCTGCCTGGAGCGGCCCCTGGCCGCTGTCAGGGGCGTAGTAGTGCCTTGACGTGCGCGGCAAGGCAAAGGAAGAGGTGGGCGGGGCCGGTGGTTGCCGGCCCCGCCTGTTGGGTTACTGGACGGTGATCTTGTCTACTTCGATGGTGATGCCCTTCACCTCAGGGGTCGAGGTGGCCGTGGTGATCGAGCCGACTCCGGAGCTGACGCCCTTCACCTTCATGGTGTAGGTCAGCTTGCCGCCGGGCGCGCCGGGCGTGCTGCTGATGCGGTAGTCCTCGGTCGGAGGCCCGGAGATCTGGCCGCCGGCCGTGCCTTCGGAGTTCTCCGCTCCCACGGTCAGCCCGAACGAGGCTCCGGGGTCACCGGGCAGGTTGGACGGGTCGTAGGCGTAGGTGATGTCCTCGGTGCCGTTGAGGCCGATCCACTGCTGGAACACCTTCAGCCCGGTCTCGCCCCACAGGTGGACGCGCCACTCGAGGACGAGCCAGGTGGAGACGCCGTCGGTGAGCGTGCCCGCGTAGATGCCGGGCGCGCCCGTGCCGTCCAGGTCGGTCCAGTAGCTGGCGAGCACGTTGTTGGGCGGTGTCGGGTTGGGCAGGTTCTGCGGCAGGAACGAGACGTCCGCCGTCCCGGACGTACCGCCCACGACGCTGTAGCCGTCGGAGACGATCCCGATGCGGGTGTAGCTCTTGCCCGCGTAGGTGAAGGCGGGGACGTTGAAGTTGACGGACTCCTCGTCGCCGATCGGGGTCGGCGCGATGCCGAACGCGTCCAGCGGGAGGTAGCCCGCGGGGCCGGTGCCCGGGGCGATGGACGGCTTGTCCGGCTGGCGCGCGGCCAGCGTGGTCTTGGTCGTCGCGATCTGGGTGCCCACCTTGGTGGCCCCGGTCACGCTGTTGAGCCGCAGCTTGGCGTCCAGCGTGCTGAGCGCGGTGACCTCGGCGTCCTTCATGGTGGTGTTCTCGACCGTGACCGTGCAGGTGGACTCGCCGGTGTTCTTGGCGATGGTGCTCGGCGCGCAGGTCTGGTCGATCGGTACGGCGCCCTCCTGGCGGTAGAACGCCACCGGCAGGTGCAGGTTACGGGTGCCGCCGGTCTGCTTCAGGTTGACCTGGCCGAAGTACTGGCCGTCGGGCAGGTCCGGAGCGGTGATGATGATGGTGAGGTTGACGCTCTTGCCCGGCTTGACGGTGAACAGCGGCGGCAGCACCGTCACGCTCGCTCCGCTCGGAGCGGTGCCCGAGGCGGTGTAGACGAGCGTCTTGTCGGTGACGTTGGTGACCTTGCGCTTGGCGGTGATGATGCCCGGCATGACCGGCGCGTTCACCGACGGCACGTTCAGGTCGATCCGGTTGAGCGGGTCGGCCGCCGAGGCCGCGTAGTTCGCCGCGGTCTCGTCGAGCGTCAGGCCCGGGTCGCCGGCCTTGGTGAGGTCGATGCGGCCGCCGCCGTAGTCGAACGGGTCGGCGGGGGTGACCCGGTCCTGCTTGGTGACCGCGGTCTTGGCCGTGGTCTCAAGGGCGGACTTGACCTGGCCGGGCGTCCAGTCCGGGTGCAGCGCGAACAGCAGGGCGCCGGCCCCGGCCACGTGCGGGGAGGACATCGACGTACCGGCGATCACCTGGTAGAGGTTGCCCGGGGGGCCCTCAAGGGGCGACTCGGGCGTCGGGGTCTGCCCGGCGAGGATGTGCAGGCCGGGCGCGGTGACGTCCGGCTTGAGGAAGTCGCCGCCCGGTCCCCGCGAGGAGAACGTGGTCATGGCGTCGCCCTGCCAGGTCGTCTTGGTGCCCTGGGTGAACTGCGCCTTCGCGCCTGGGTTGGCGGTGAGGAAGTTCAGCAGCGTCGTGCTGTCCGGCTGGTCGATGTGGACGGTCGGCAGCCAGTGGTTGTCGGTCATCACGTCGAGCGGGGTGGCGTTGTACAGGATCATGCCCGCCGCGCCGCCCTGCTTGACGTTGAAGCCCTTGAGCACGCGGTTGGGGCCACGCTGGCAGGCGACGATCTTGCCGGCGAACAGGCCCGGCGGGGGCGTGTTCTCGCACAGCGCGTTGGAGTACGGCGGAGCGGCGGCCGAGACGATCGGGAGCGGCGAGGAGACCCCCGCCGTGATCGAGGCGCCGGACACGGTGGCCGTGGCCCCGCCCGTCCCGGTGAGCGTCACGGTCGACCGGAAGGTACGGGTCTGCGTGGACGCGGCGACGGTCGTCACCCACGGGCTGCGGTGGTCGGTGGTGTTCGCGCCGGGGCCGGAGTTACCCGCAGAGGCGGACACGAAGACGCCCGCCGCGTACGCGTCCAGGAACGCAAGCTCGACCGGGTCGCTGTACGGGTCGCTGCCGCCCGAGATCGAGAAGTTGATGGCGCGGACGCCGTCGAGGATCGCGCGGCCGACGGCGGCGGCGGAGTCGGAGGGGAAACAGCCCTCGGCGCCGCAGACCTTGTAGACCGACACGGCCGCGGCCGGGGCGATGCCGTGGATGGGGCCGCGGCTGATGCCGAGCGGGTTGGCGTCCGCCACGGGACCGCCGGCCGAGGTGGTGGCGGTGTGGGTGCCGTGCCCGTTGGAGTCGCGGGCGCTGTTCGGGTACACCTCGCCGCCGAAGACGGCGTTGTAGGTGGCCAGGAACGGCTGGCCGCCGATCAGCTTGTGGTTGCAGACGAACGGGTCGTTCGCGGGGGTCAGCGGGTTGTCCCCGAAGTTGCAGACCCGGGGCGTGCCGTCCTTGGTCGGCGGGGCGGGGGGCAGGTTGCCCGGGTCCGCGAAGGACGGGTGCTCGGGCCAGACGCCGGAGTCGAGGCTGCCGTAGACGACGCCCTTGCCGGAGGAGGAGCTGCCGCCCAGCTTGTTGTAGATCGTGGGCGCGCCGATGAAGTCGGAGCTGGAATCCGTGAGGGGCTGCTGGAGCTTGTCCTCCTGCACGGCCGCCACGCCGGGCAGCTTCAGCAGCTCGGCCGCCTTGTTGGCGGGCACGGTCAGCGCGATGCCTCCGTAGACCGTGCGGAGCCTCTGCCCGGGCTTGGCGCCGGGGATCCGCTTGCTCAGCTCGCCGAGGAAGCTGGCCTCGATGCCCTCGATGTGCTGCTCGTACTGCTTGGCGGGTGCGCTCTTGATGTCGAGGCTCTTGCCGGTGACCTGCGGGCTGGTGCCCGGGAGCCCCTTCAGGCCGCCCTTGTACGCCGCCAGCGAGTCGTAGTCGAGCTTGACGACCACGCTGACCGGATTGCTCGTCGTCGCCTTGAACAGGGACGTGTCACTCTTCGCCAGCTTGCCGCTCGGAGACTTCGCCCCCTGGACGCGGTCGGCCGCGGTGAGCGGGGTCGCCTTCCACTTGCTGGTCGAACCTGTCGCGGGAGAGGGGGTCGGTTCCGCTGACGCCGGGCCGGCCGGGCACATCACGCCGACGATCGCGAGACTCGCGCCGACGGCCGCGATGCGGCGCGCACGGGATAAGAGGGTGGGCAGGGGCTTGCTGAGCACGACACCTCCTGGAGAACCACTGGGACCGCCGCCCAGCGGGCATGGAGGAGCCGCGTCGCCCGTGAGAGAGCACGGGAAGGACCCCACCCTCCCCGTTGGGCGACAAGTGGTCGGCCGCCCGTCTCCGGGTGACCAAACACAGACGGAGTCTAGATGCGGACTACATTCACGCCTAGATCACGCCAGCTACAGATGTGCAGCAATATCTGACCAAATATGGACACGATCCGGTTAATTGGTGTGATAGACGCAGTTAGCAGAACGTTCCAAAGCACAGGGACGTACAATCATCGGCGTGAAGCTGAAACTGGATCTCCACGACATCTACAACAGGGGCGGCGAGATCGACCGGGCGCTGCGCGGGATCATCCAGGAGGCGGTGCAGAAGAAGGCCACCGAGGTCGAGATCATCCCTGGCAAGGGCTCTGGCCAGCTCAAGAAGAAGGTGCTGCGCTTCCTCGACCAGAAGGAAATCAAGGCCCTCTACCACCGCATCGACAAGGACGCCAAGAACCACGGCCGCCTGTTCGTGTACTTCCGCTGGAAGTAGGCCGGTGGGGCGTCGCCCGCGGTCAAGAACGCGTCAAGTATGCTGGCGGTGGTCATGATCTTTGACGGCGTGAGGAGACGCGGTGACGGGGAACGCCGACTTCGTGGAGATCACCTCCAAGACCGAGCTGCGTGAGCTGCTCGGCGAGCCGATGCCGAGGGCCGTCGCCAAGGAGCGCGTGGCGCTGCACGAGCGCGACAGGGAGTGGCTCGCGGCCTCCCCGTTCTGCCTGATCGCGACGGCCGGCGCGGACGGCACCTGCGACGTCTCGCCCAAGGGCGATCCGCCCGGATTCACCCACGTCATCGACGACGTCACGATCGCGATCCCCGATCGCCCGGGCAACCGCCGGGTGGACGGCTTCGTCAACGTCCTGGAGAACCCCCACGTCGGCCTGGTCTACGTCGTTCCCGGGCGCACCGAGACGCTGCGCGTCAACGGCAGGGCGCGGCTGGTGCGCGAGGCGCCGTTCTTCGACCAGATGATCGTCAAGGGGCACCGGCCCTCGCTGGCCCTCGTCGTGGAGGTCGAGCAGATCTTCTTCCACTGCGGCAAGTCGTTCCTGCGGTCCTCGCTGTGGAAGCCCGAGACGTGGAACCCCGAGGCGCTGCCGACGCACGCGCGCATAGTCAAGAGCGTCCAGCCGACCGAGGAGACCCTGGAGCAGCTCGAGCGCTACTACGGCCCGGAGTACGCCACCCGCCTCTACGGCTCCTGACGGGCGCGCGCCAAATCCTGACGTTCCTGACGGGCGTGCGCTGAATCGGTCCTGAGGCTCCTGACGGGCGTGCGCTGAATCGGTCCTGAGGTTCCTGACGGCCGCGCGCTGAATCGGTCCTGAACCACTTCTGAACGGCCGCACCCCTACTCGAATCGCCTTCTCCCGTGCGCACTTTCGGCTCTTCTGACAACCCCGTGCCGCGTCCGCGCGCGATCGCATCGCGCTGCGCCAATCGCCTTCGAGCATGCTGACGTGCCGCCCGTCAGGCAAAGGGGTCCTCCTCACCGAGATGCCGTCCGGTGGGCGCGGGAGCGGAAAGACTACCACCGCGACGACCCCCGCAGACGATTTAAATAATGAGCGCAATATCGAATAAATAGCGGTTGACAGCCTTTAAGGGGGTCTGGGTAACCTTCAATTGGTAACGCGATCTACACAAAGTAGGTCGGCCTAGAGAAGGAGAACCATTATGGCACTTCGTGACACCGTGAAGTCCCTCGCCGGCCAGGAGGACGGTGCCGCCGAGCGTAATGTCGGTGAGGCTGAGGACGCTTTCGACGCCCCCATGATGATCATGAACCAGATCCACGAGGCCTAAGCCTCATGGTGGTTCGGGGTCCGGGAGGCGCGGCCTCCCGGATCCCCTTTCTCAAAGGGAATGATTCAATTGGGTCATAAACTTGTCGAGCTCCTTCGCGCCGAGGGAATCTTCGGCGACCTGTGGGCGAAGGACCACAGAGTCGTTCGCGGCGCGGCGAACCCGGCCGACTACATTTCGACGGGCCTCATCACGGAGAAGCTGGAGGCGAGCCTTCTCCGCTGGCCGTACTTCTCGGTGCTCCGTGACGGCCAGGTGCCGCAGGTCGGCACCTTCACGCGCACGCGGAACGTCATCGGCCACCCCCGCGACGGGTTCGCCGACCTGGCGAAGATCCGCCGCCTCATGGACGCCGGCGCGACGCTGAAGCTCAACCAGCTCTCGGACTGGCACCGGCCGACACGGGAGATCGTCCGGGCGATCGAGGAAACGGCCCCCGTGAGCGTGTCCACCTACGTCTTCTGGACGCCGGAGGAGAAGCGGGGGATGCTTCCCCACCGTGACGCCTCCCACGTGGTGGTGGTCCAGCTCGAAGGCCGCAAGGAGTGGCACCTCTACGCGCAGAGGGGCCAGGTCAGGTCGGACGCGGGGCTCGACGTGGACAACGCCGAGCCGAGCCACAGGTTCGTGCTGGAGCCGGGGGACGTCCTGTACCTGCCCCACGGCTGGCCGCACGACGCCGTGGCGCACGGCGGGCCGTCGATGCACCTGACGTTCACGCTCACGGAGCCGACCCCGGAGGACCTGCTGGAGGCCCTCCGGCAGCACATCGAGGACGCCAACCCCGACCTGGTCGGGCGGTTCCACGCGCGGACCCTGGAGCAGCGCTCCTCCGACGTGCAGGCGGCGCTCGTCCGAGGGCTGGACGAGCTCGACGCCGAGACCTGGACACGGCTCGCGCTTTCGACGATGAGGAGGAAGACAGGATGAGCGACCTGGCGGTGGAACAACGCGAAGAGACCGTCCTGCCGACCCGGCTGGAACACCTGGTGGGCGACGTCGACGACTTCTTCGGAAATCACTGGGGGAACCAGCCCACGGTCTTCCGCGCCTCCGCGGACCTGTCGGGCCTCATCTCCGAGCAGGAGATCTGGGACGAGGTCGACTGCGGACTGCTGATCCGGCCCTACTTCACCGCCTTCAACGAGGGGGTGCGGTCGGCGCTCACGGACATGACGAAGAAGCGGAGCATCGTCGGCCACGAGGTTCCCGGTTACATCAACAAGGAACAGATCCTGAAGGACTTCGCGGCCGGGGGGACGTTCAAGTTCAACCAGCCGGAGCACTGGCATCCCCGCATCCGCGCGCTGGTAGAGAGCCTGGAGCCGGAGTTCCGCGCCGAGCTGGAGGCGTACGTCTTCCTGAGCCCTCCCGGCAAGACCGCGATCCAGGCGCACATGGACGGCTCGCACGTGCTGGTGCTTCAGGTCGCCGGTGTCAAGGACTGGCATGTCGGGCTGCTCGACGAGACCTCGATCAGCGGATCGGACCGGTATCACCAGCCCGATATCCCGAAGGACAGGCGCATCGACGTCACCCTCACGCCGGGAGACGTTCTCTACATGCCGCACGGCGCCCCGCACTACGCCACGGCCCGCGTCGGCAACTCGATTCACATCGCTATCACCATCGAGGAGCCGACGACCGGTGACCTGGCCGACGTGTATCTCGCGCAGTTCATGAGCGAGCCGCTGTTCGACAATTTGATGATCGACCACCACCGGCTGAGCCCCAATGCGAAGGTGGACCTTCTCCGTGAACTGCTCGGGGCCCATCTCTCCACCGCCGACCCGATCAGAACGCTGGAATCGACAATCAAAATGAGAAAGGCGCACCAGCGCTAGGAAACAGGGATGTAGAAGCGGTGGAACCGGTCGACCTCGCCAATTGGATCGAATATCTCGGCAGCGAGCCCCGTATGAGGAGCGTGGTGGCGGTAGGGGGTGCCTATTTCGCCCTTATCGTGGAGGTGCCCGAGGGCCGCCGGGCCGTCACCAACGCCATCGTCTATGAACGCGGGCTCACCGGGTGGGCTCCCCAGCGGGTGATCCGGGGCGCCGGCCGTGTGGTCCCCGTCCGGAAGTCCGAGATCGTGTTCGCCAGAGCGGCGGGCCGGGCTCAGAGCATCTCGTACCTGGACCTGGCCCGGCCGGACATGCCCGAGACCGAGATCCGCCGCGTGCCCGGCCGCGTCGGCTCGCTGCTGTGGCGGCCGGACGAGGAGGCGCTGCTGCTGACCTTCCAGCCGCCCGCCGGCACTTCCACCGAGATGCCCGGCGCGCTGCGCACCACGAAGGCCAACTTCTCGCTCGCGGACACCGGGGAGCCGTGGCGGGTCGCCACGCTCTCCCTCGACGGCTCGCTGCGCGAGGAGCGGTGCCCGCCGGCGCTCACGGGCGAGATCACCTGGGCCGAGGGCGGCCGGATGGCCGGGGGCATCGCCCGCGAGGAGCGCGGCGGCGTCCAGAGATACGGGCTCGCCGTCTGGGGGCCGGGGGAGGGGCCGGTCGAAGAGGTGTGGCTGGAAGGGTGCGACCTGTCCGGTCCGCTCACCTCGCCCGGCGGGCGCTCGGTGGCGCTGGTCGCCTCCAGCGGCGGCTTCGGCCCCGACCACCTGGAGCACCACCCGTACGTCCTCGACGCCGCGAACCTGAGCCTCCGGCCCGTTCCCACCGACCGCGAGGTCTGGGCGGTCCCGCAGTGCTGGCTCTCGGAGAGCAGGCTCCTGGCGACCGCCGAGCGAGACAGCGCGCGGACGCTCCAGGTCTGCGACCTGTCCGGCGGCACCTGGTCGGAGAGGGACACCGGGACCTCCGTGCTTTCGGTGTCGGCGGCCGGGGAGGACCGCATCGTCGCGATCCACTCGGGGATCGACACCCCTCCGTATCTCACGGCCGGCGACCTGGACGGGCCGTACGAGGAGCGCGTGGAGTCCTCCGCGCCCGTGACCGGGCTGACCGGCCCCCTGGAGCGGCACCGGGTCGTGCTGGACGAGGTTCCCATGGGGTACGCGCTGTGCCTTCCCCCGCCGGGCGTACCGGTGCGGGGGCTGGTCGCGATGTTCCACGGCGGCCCCACCATGAGCTGGTGCGACTGGTCGTGGAGGTGGAACCCCTGGCCCTTCACGCGGCTCGGCTTCGCGGTGGCCCTGCTGGAGCCGCCCATGTCCAGCGGCTACGGCACCGCCAACATGGCCGCGGGCTGGCGCGCCTGGCGGTCGGGCATCGGGGCCGGCGCGGTCGCGCTGGTCGAGGAGGTCAGGACGCGGCACGGCCTCGACGGCGTCCCCCTCATCGCGATGGGAGGCAGCTTCGGCGGCTACCTCGCCCTGCACGCCGCCTGCGAGCTGGACGTCCGCCTCGCCGTCGCGCACGCGAGCCCGGCGGGCCTGTCGTCCGTGGCCTACGGCTCCGCGGTCCTGTGGTCGTGGGTGCGCGAGTACGGCCACCCCCTGGACGAGGCCCGCCTCTACGACGAGGAGTCGGTCAGCCCCCGGCTGGTGCGGCCGGGGACGCGCGTCCTGCTGTCGCACGGGATGGCCGACCACCTCGTCCCGTACACCGAGTCGGTGCGCGCCCACCGGATCCTGGTGCGCGAGGGCGTCGACAGCGAGCTTGTGCTGTTCCGCGACGAGGGCCATGCTCTCCGGCAGCCCGGAGTCGTCGCCGACTGGTACCGCTGGACCGCGCGAGCGTGTCTGGAGGCCGCCGCGACGACTCCGGGCCAGGACAGGTTCAGTTCCGTCGACATGGGGAGCGATTGATATGCCGGGAACCCTGGAGCTTCGGCCCGTCGTGGAGGCCGACCTCCACGCCTTCGACGCGGCCTTCCAGAGCGAGGAGGGCGCGAGCACGTACCAGTGGTTCGGATTCACCCCGACCGTCGGCCAGTACGAGGCGCTGCGCGCGCGGCGGCTGCTCGGGGGGCCGGACAACATGCTCTCCGTCATCGTGGACGGCGAGCTGGCCGGCCGGGTCGAGTGGCTGGAGCGGCGCTGGGGGCGCAGGGACACCTCGCTGTGCTGGGAGATCGCCATCGGCCTGCTGCCGGGCCGGCGCGGGCGGGGCATCGGCACCCGGGCACAGCGCGAGCTGGTGCGCTACCTGTTCACCCACACCCGGGTCGAGCGCGTGCAGGCCACCACCGACCCGGAGAACCGCGCCGAGGTCAGGTGCCTGGAGAAGGTCGGGTTCCGGCTCGAAGGCACCGTACGCCGCGCGCAGTGGCGCGGCGGGCGCTGGCACGACCAGCTTCTGTTCTCCGTCCTGCGAGACGAGTTCGACCTGACGGCGCCGGACACCCCGGCCGATCGAGAAGGCGGGCCCAATGGCTGATTCCACACTGAGCCTCGCCCGCGCCTGGCGGGCCACGCGGGGACACACCGACGCGCGCAGGCTGGTCGCCGTGCACGTCGTCGACTGCGTGGGCAACGGCGTGCAGTTCTCCACCCTGGTCCTCTACCTGAACCGGCAGTCGGGGCTGAGCGTCTGGCACATCGGGCTCGGGCTGGCCGTCGGCGGCGCGTTCGGCCTGGTGTCCAACCTCGTCGCCGGGCGGCTGTCGGACAGGTGGGGAGGGCGGCGCCTGCTCGCCGGACTGCTCATCGGCCTCGGCGCGGTCTTCTGCCTGCTGCCGCTGGTGCGGAGCCTGGGAGCGTTCATCCTGTTCGCCACCGTCTACTCGCTGCTCCACTTCTCGTGCGGAGCCCCGTTCATATCGCTGATCGGAGACGCGTTCGGGGCGCAGGACCGCGCGCGGGGCCGTGCCATGATCCGGTCGTTCGGCAACGCCGGCATGGCCCTCGGCGCCGGGGCGTCGGCGATCCTGCTCGCCGCCGCACCCGGCTCCTTCCTGGCCGCCTCGCCGTTCGTCAACGCGGGCAGCTTCCTGCTCGCCGGGCTGATGGTGGCGCGCCTGCGCGGCGGAGCGGTCAAGCGCCGGCCGGACGCCGCGCCGAGGACCTCCGGCTGGCACGCCGCCTTCGAGCGCGGCATGCCGTCGATGATCGTCACGACGTCCGTGCTGGGCCTGCACTCCTCGCTGCTCGCGGTCGGGATCCCCCTGTGGATCTCGGTCACCGGGGTCGTCCCGCCATGGAGCATCCCGGTGCTGATCGGCCTGAACACCGTGCTCGTCGTGGCCTTCCAGGTCGCGGCCGCCGAGCGTTCCGGGGTGTCCTTCCCCACGGCGGTGCGGGGGTCGCGCGTGGCGGGAGTCGTGGGCGCGGCCGGCTGCGCGGTCATGGCGGTGTCGCTGTGGCCGGGCTCCACGGCTGTGGCCGCCGTCATCCTCGTCGCGGGCTTCGGGCTGCTGACCGTCACCGAGCTGCTGCAGAACGGCGCGGCGTTCTATCTGGGCCTGAACCTCGGCCCCGACGACCGCCGGGGCGAGTACGCCTCGGCGTTCCACCTCACGCAGATCATCGAAGGGGTCCTCGGCCCGCTGGTGATCGGCGCGGTGTTCGCCGGAGGGGACGGGGCGGCGTGGCTGGTCTTCACGGCGGCGCTGCTCGCCGCCGCGGCCCTCTACCGGCGGGTGGCGGGGAAGGTGGCGCACCTGGATCCCGCGCCCAGGGAGCTCGCCGGGGTGGGCGGAGATGCTGCATAGCGCCGCCGACGAGAGCGTGCCCGGGCCGTTCACGCGGGAGGGCCTGGCCGGGGACCTGGGCGCGCTCGGGCTCACGCGCGGTGACGTCGTCGTCGTCCACGCCTCCATCAGGGCGATCGGATGGGTCGTCGGCGGCGGCGTCGGGCTCCAGCAGGCCCTGCGGGACGCCGTGGGGGAGGAGGGCACGCTGGTCGTCCCCTCGTTCACCACGTACCTGAGCGACCCCGGCACGTGGGTGAACCGGCCCGTCCCGCCGCGGTGGTGGGAGACCGTGCGCGCGACGCTCCCGCCGTTCGACCCGCACCTGCACCCCGCCCAGCCGGGCCTCGGCCGGTTCCCCGAGATCGTCAGAACGGCCGGGGGCGCGCGAAGGTCGTCGCACCCGCTGTACTCCTTCGTCGCCGACGGCCCGCACGCCGAACGCGTCGTCGCCGGCCACCCGCTGTCGTACGGCCTGGGCGCCGCCGGTCCCCTCGGGCGGCTGTACGACCTCGGGGCCAAGGCGCTGCTCCTCGGGGTCGGCTGGGACAAGTGCACGATGCTGCACCTCAGCGAGCATCTGACGCCATTCAGGGGGCGTAGGACGCATCGGGTGGCCGTCCCCGCCGGCCGGGCGGACGGCCTGACCACCTGGCGTGAGACGCGGCAGCTCGTCATGTACGAGGGCGACTTCGACCGGGCCGGGGAGTACATCGGCTCGCGGGGCGCGGGCCGTACGGGGGCCGTGGGGAACGCGCGGTCGGTGCTCTGCCCGGTACGCCCGCTGGTCGACGCGGCGAACGACTACTTCCTGCGGCACAGGGACCTGACCCGGGCCCTCGCCCCGCCGTACCTCCGCGACGTCCGCGAGTCGGACCCGGCGGCGTACTAGGCGTTCCCGGCTCGGCCGGGGCTTCGCGGCGGGATCGCCGTGCCGTGGATCAGGGGGCGTGACGGTGGAGGTCACATTTCGGAGAGGATCTTCGCTTTCGCCTGCTCGAACTCGGCGGGGGACAGGGTGCCCGCGTCGAGCAGCTCGCGGAGTTTCTGGAGCCGGACGATCGGATCCTGGGCGTCCGTGGGCCCGCCGGTTGCCCCTGCTGGGGGAGGAACCTGCCCGGGGGTGAACATCTGCCAGGAATCGGGCGTCTCGCCACGGGTGAACACCTGGCCCCTCGTCACGATGACCCGGCCGCCCATGCGGGTGGCCGGGTCCAACGCGTCATTAATACGGTCGATCGGGGCGGGCCCGAAGCCCTTGAAGGTGCCCAGGAAGAAGCTCAGCAGGCCGCCGATGATGGCGCCGGGGAGGATCCAGGCCCACTTCTCCGTGCCCGGCGGGCATTCGCGCGCGGAGACGTAGTTGCCGCCCGACGCGCAGCTACCGCCACGGATCAGCTGATACAGCGCGTAGAACGCGAACCCCAGGCAGACCAGGGAGATCAGCGAACCGATGCAGACACGAATTCGGTACATCACAGCGCGAACCGTACATGAGTGGACCGAACTTCCGCGCCTACCAGGCCGAAGGCTTTCCCTTCTGGTTGAGCCACACGTCGAAGAAGTTCGTCAGATTCATGCCCGACACCTCTTGCGCCTGACGGACGAAGTCGGCGGTGCTCGCGTTGCCGTACCGGTGCTCGGTGGCCCAGTCCTTGAGCAGGCGGAAGAACGCCGTGTCGCCGATCTTGCCGCGCAGCGCGTGCAGGGTCATGGCGCCCCGGTTGTAGGGCACGTTGCCGAACATGTCCACCGGGCCGGGGTCGGTCGTGACGGTCTGCCAGAACGACGAGGTCGCGGCGCGCCCGTAGTTGCTCGACGAGCTGAACGTCTGCTGCGCGGTGGCGCCGCCGTTGTGCTCGGTCCAGAGCCACTGGGCGTACGTCGCGAAGCCCTCGTTGAGCCAGATGTCGGACCACCGGCTGAGCGACACGCTGTCGCCGTACCACTGGTGGGCGATCTCGTGGGCCATCGTGCCGAGGCTCGGGGAGCTGGAGAAGATGGGCTTGGTCTGGCTCTCCAGGGCGTAGCCGACGTTGGGCGCGCGATCGACGATCGCCCCCGCCGAGGCGAACGGGTACGGCCCGAAGATCGTGCTGAAGTACTCGATGATGTCCGGGATCCTGGCGACGGTGGCCGCCGACTGGGTGGCCAGCTGGGGGTCCACGGCGGTGTAGATGGGGATGCCGCTCGGCGTCGCCGACCGGGTCACCTGGAAGTTCCCGATCGTCATCGTCGCGAGATAGGTCGCCATCGGCTCGGTCGAGTCCCAGACGAACGTCGTCCGGCCGTTCTTGGTCGTCTGCGAGAGCAGCTGGCCGTTGCCGACCGCGGTGATCCCCTCGGGCACGGTCACGTGGAAGGTGAACGTCGCCTTGTCCGTGGGGTGGTCGCTGCCGGGGTACCACGCCGTGGAGCCCTGCGGCTCGCCCGGCACGAACACGCCGTCATCGGTGGGGACCCAGCCCTCGATGGACTCGTCCGGGTCGGTGATGACCGGCGGCGTCCCCGCGTACTTCACGACGACCGTGAAGGGCTTGCCCTCCTTGAGCTTGGGGCGCGGCGTCACGACGAGCTCCTGCCCGTCCCGCCGGAAGTCCGCCTGGTGCCCGTTCACCGTCAGGGAGGTGATCTCGGGGCCGCGGAAGTCGAGGTCGAACTGGTCCAGGTCCTCGGTCGCGACCGCGGTGATCGTCGTCACGGCGTCGATGCGGCGGCCGGCCGTCTCGTAGGAGAAGGTGATGTCGTAGTGCTGGACATCGAAGCCGCCGTTGCCCTGGCCGGGGAAGTACGAGTCGCCGATGCTCGGCGCGCCGGCCGAGTAGCGCGGCTTGCCGGGCTCCCCTGGGGCGGCGAGTGCGGGGTGTGCCAGCGGGACGCTGACCAGGAGGCTCAGCGCGGCGGCGGTGACGGCCGTACCGCCCAGACGGCGAAATCTCATGCGATCCCTTTCAGCGGTTCAAGCCGTGGAAGCTGAAGCGGATCGTACAAAGGGGCGACAAATAGGTCAAGATCGGGCTATTTCACCCACTTACGGATATTGACGTTTATGCGGCTTCGTGGCGACAATGTGGCCCAGTATCCGTGCGTGACACCGGTCGGCACACCGGCGAGCGCGACGGCTCATCCCCAATACGACGTGGTCGGCGCACGCGTACGGTACCCGGAAGGATCGACGCTGCGCTCTTCACGCCGCACACGGCTCTGGCGGGTCACCCCTGCGCATCTCGGGAGGGTGGCACGGTGGGCAGGCCGGTTGCTCCTCCTCGCCGTCGTCGGCGGCATCGCGATGGCCGGCCTGGCGCCGCCCGCGTCCGCCCACGGGCAGCTCGCGCTGTCGAACCCCGCGAAGGACAGCACGGTCTCCGAGCCGATGGAGGCGCTGGAGCTCTACTTCACCGAGCAGCCCACCGCGAACGCGTACTTCACGGTGACGGCCCCGAGCGGTGTCCGGGTCGACCGGCACTGGACGTACGGGGAGTCCAAGCGCCTCGACGAGCCGGTCCAGGAGTACCAGCTCGTCGACGGCACGTGGGAGCCACGCCTGTTCCACACCGGGTACGCGGCGAAGGTGCCGGTGGCGTACTGGCCGGAGCAGGGCACGTACGTCGCCCGCTACCTGACGGTGGCCTCGGACGGGGAGGAGGTCAAGGGGGAGGTCCGGTTCACGTACAAGGGCAAGATGTCGGCACCGCCCAAGGGCTGGAAGACCCCCACAGACCAGCCCGAACCCGCCCTGCTCGCCGCAGCCGGCGGCGAGAGCACCGTGCCCCAGACCGGCACCCAGACCACCGTGCCCCAGACCGGGACGGTCCCCGAGACGGGCGCGACGACCGTCCCGCAGGTCGGCCCCGTCCCCGGCACGGCCACCACCGCGCCGCAGGCCGGGCCCACCGCCGGGCCCACCGCCGGTCCCGAGACCGGGGGGACGAGCGCCGTGCCCAGGGCCGGATCCGAGACCGACTCCGGCAGCGGCGTGATGGTCTGGCTGGTGCCCGCCGTCCTCGTTGTCGGAGCGGGCGTCATGGTCGTCCGCGCGGCACGCCGACCGGCACCGGCCGGCGCCTCGGCCGGGCGGCCGCCATCCGGCGACGCCGCGTCCCGCAGGCCTCCCTCCGGCCCCAAGGCGAGCAAGCCGTCGGCCCAGCGCGCGGCCAAACCAGGCAAGAAACCCCCCGCGAAGGCCAAGCGCCGCTGAACCGCGAGAGGCCCCACGCGAAGGCCACCAAGCGCCGCTGCAATCGCTCCACCCTTCACCGCCCCTCAGGAGAACCGCCGATGACGTCCACCATCGCCCGCCGCCGTCCGTTGCTCGCCGTCCTGGTGTTCGCCATCGCGTTGCTGATGGCCACCTCGGCGTGCGGCGCCTCGAGTGCCGCCGCGCCCGGCGCCTCGGCGGTCAAGGAGATCGCGGTGACCATCGCCGGCCGTAAGGTGACGCCGCCGCCCGGACGGGTCGACGTCACCAAGGGCCAGACGGTACGGATCACGGTGACCAGCGACGTGGCCGACGTCGCGCACGTGCACGGCTTCGACAAGGCGGCGAACCTCCAGCCCGGCACCCCCGCGAAGATCGAGTTCGTCGCGGACCAGAGCGGGCTGTTCGAGGTCGAGACCCACGGGACGGGGCTGCAGCTGTGCCAGCTCCTGGTGCGCTAGGCGGCGGGGTGCTCCTGGCTCACGGCATCGGCGGCCGCCAGGACCTGCCGATCCCGTTCTCGGCGGCGATGACCGGCGCGATCCTCGCGCTGCTGGTGTCGTTCGCGGCACTCGGCGCGCTGTGGACCGAGCCGAGGCTGGGCGGCGTCCTCGCGCGCGCCCGGCCGCTGTCCGCCCTGTTCCAGCGGGCGGTGTCCTCCACGGCCTGGCCATGGGTCTGGCGGCTCGCGGGGCTCGCCGCCGCCGCGTACTTCTGCGTAGGCCTGCTCTTCGGCCCCGACCGGGTCGAGAACCCCACCGCAGGGGTGTTCTACGTCCTGTTCTGGGTGGGCCTGGTGCCGCTGTCGCTGCTGTTCGGCCCGGTATGGCGCAACCTCAACCCGCTGCGCACCTTGCACCTGCTGGCCTGTCAGGTGCTCGGACGCGACCCCCGGGCCGGGCTGCGACAGCTCCCGCCCGGTCTCGGCTACTGGCCCGCGGCGGCCGGCATCTTCGCCTTCGTGTGGCTGGAGCTGGTCGCCCCCGAGCGCGCCACCCTTCCCGTCATCACGATCTGGCTCGCGGCGTACACGGTGCTCATGCTCGCGGGGGCGGTGGTCTTCGGGGCGGACTGGTTCGACCGGGGGGACGCGTTCGAGGCGTACAGCACTCTGGTGGGCAGCCTCGCCCCGGTGGTGAGGCGTCGCGACGGGGTCGTGGCCTGGCGCAACTCCCTCGACGGGATGGCCGGGCTACGACCCGCCCCAGGGCTGACGGTGCTGGTGGTGGTGCTCCTCGGCTCCACCATGTACGACAGCCTCTCCAACGCGCCGGTCTGGGTGCGGTTCGTACAGGAGAGCGCGCTGCCGGCGCCGGTCATGGGAACCGCCGGGCTGGTCGCCGTCATCGGGCTGGTGCTCGCGGCCTACCTCGGTACGACTGCGCTGGCCGGCCGCTGGGGTGACGCGAAGCCGGGCGCGACGGCGGGCGAGCTGGCCCACGCCATCGTGCCGATCGCCGTCGGGTACGTGGTCGCCCACTACTACACGCTCTTCCTCCTTGAGGGGCAGCGCACCATCGCCCTGCTCTCGGACCCGCTCGACACCGGGGCGAACTGGCTCGGCACCGCCGACTGGACGATCAGCGCGGCCGGCACCACCCCCGCCGGAATCGCGATGCTCCAGGTGACGGTCATCATCATCGGCCACGTACTCGGCACCGTCCTCGCCCACGACCGCGCCCTCGCCCTCTTCCCCCGCCGCACCGCCGTCCTCGGCCAGATCCCCCTGCTCCTCCTCATGGTCGTCTACACGGTCGTAGGCCTGCTCCTCCTCTTCGCCGCCTGACCTGCGCACCCCGCGTGCAAAGAGCACGGCATCCCGCGCTGAAGACTCCCCAAAGGCAGGTGTGTCCCCCCGGCAATCGGTGATGACCGCCCCGTCCGGGGTGGATGACACATCGGGAGGGATCATGGGCCGGCAGGTACGCCACAGGATCGAAGTCGTGCCGCACCAGGTGAACCGCCTGTCCATCGGGGTCGGCATGCCGTTCGACGAATTCCGCGCCCGCTACGAGCGGGCCGTCCCGAAATTCGAGGCCGAACGCTTCGAGCGGCTCGCCGAGAACGACGTCGACTGGGACGCGATCCTCCAGGCGACGGCCGAGAACGCCCCGCACAACTTCATCCTCTACTGGAGCGGGGACTTCACCCACATCATGCGGCTCGCGGGGGACAGGTGGCGCTCAGTGGAGTACCTGATGGGCAACCATGTGATCGCCCAGCGCATGTACCACCACAACCCCGCAATCCTGCTGTACGCCCCCCTGCGCACGGCCATCTACGAGGACGCCGACGGCGAGACCTGGTTCACGGTGGAACAACCCACCACCCAGTTCTCCAGCTTCGGCGACCCGGCTATCACCGAGGTCAGCAAGGAACTAGACCGGGAACTAGCCTCCCTCCTCGAATACCTACACGTCCCGGTCCCCGCCACTCTCACCTCACCCGCGGGGTGACGAGTACCTCTCTGCCTTCAGACGCAGAAAGCACCCCATCGCGTCGCGACCCCTCGCAGGGACACGAGCCAGGCTCTCGGCACCAGGGCGTTGTTCTAAGGAACCTCTAAAGCTGGCCAAAACTACACTTGAGGCCGCGATGTTTGTGTTGTCGCCACGGCGCCGGTTCTCGTCCGGTGCGCTCAGTGGAAGAAAGGCATCACGATGATGAAACGCACACGTCTGGTGGTGGCCGCGGCAACGCTCACCGCGCTGGCCGCGGCCGGTACGGCATCGGCGGCGGCATCCGATTCGGCCCCGACACCCGGGGCCGCGCAGTCCGGTTCCGCGACGGTCAATCCGGAAGGGACGTCCAAGGCGGCCGCGGATGCCGACTTCGCCTCACTCGCGGCGAAACTCGGGGTGACGATCGACCGGCTCGATGCCGCGCTGGTCGCGGCCAAGACGTCGCTGGCCACCTCGACCGGTGTTACACCGGATGCCTTCGTCGCGGCGGTCGCGACCAACCTGGGGCTGCCGGTCTCGCAGGTCCAGGACGCTGTGGGGCCGCTGGTCGCCAAGCCCGCGCCGGGTGATGACCACGGCGAGCAGGACAGCAAGGACAAGAAGGGCGTGGACGGCCCGCAGAACTCGCTAGACGGGAAGTCCAAGGCGGCCGCGGATGCCGACTTCGCCGCGCTCGCGGCGAAGCTCGGGGTGACGATCGACCGGCTCGATGCCGCGCTGGTCGCGGCCAAGACGTCGCTGGCCACCTCGACCGGTGTTACACCGGATGCCTTCGTCGCGGCGGTCGCGACCAACCTGGGGCTGCCGGTCTCGCAGGTCCAGGACGCTGTGGGGCCGCTGGTCGCCAAGCCCGCGCCGGGTGACGACCACGGCAAGCAGGACAGCAAGGACAAGAAGGGCGTGGACGGCCCGCAAGACTCACCGTTCACCACAGACGCCGCGGCGGCGTCTGTGGCCGCGGCGCTCGGCGTCGATCAAGCCAAGGCCAAGGCCGCTCTGACCGCTGTGGTGGCGTTGGGATCGGCTTCCGGCGGAGTCGATCCGACGTCCAAGGCCTTCGGCGACATCGCCGCCTCGCTCGGGGTCAGCTCCGACCGGCTCACCGGCGCGTTGGCGGATCTGAAGCGGTCGCTGGCCTACGGCTGACAGCCGCCGCATCTCACAGCACAGCTTCAGGATCGACGATGAGGATGGGCGACCATGCGGATACTTGTGGTGGACGACGACCCGGCTGTGCGGCGGTCCTTGGAGCATGCGTTGCGCCGGGACGGCTACGACGTGTCGTTCGCCGCTGATGGGGCGTCCGCCCTCGCCGAGCACGGCGAATTCCGCCCGGACGCGGTGGTGCTCGACGTCCTCATGCCCGAACCGAACGGGCTGGAGGTGTGCCGGACGCTGCGTTCGGGCGGGCTCAACACGCCGATCCTGATGCTCACGGCCCGGGACCTGGTCACCGACCGGGTCGCCGGGCTCGACGCGGGGGCCGACGACTACCTGGTCAAGCCCTTCGCCTTGGACGAGCTGCGGGCCCGACTCAGAGCCCTGCTCCGGCGCAGCGGCGCCAGGGCCGAGGTGCTGCGCTTCACCGACGTCGACCTGGACTTGAGCGGCTGCAGGGCCGAGCGTGCCGGTCGGCGCCTGGAGCTGACCAAGACGGAGCTGTCGCTGCTGGAGCTGTTCCTGCGCAATCCCGGCCGGGTACTGAGCCGGACCCAGATCTTCGAGTCCGTCTGGGGCTACGACTTCGGCCCGGAGTCGAACGCGCTGTGGGTCTACATCAGCTACCTGCGGAGCAAGCTCGAGGCGGACGGCGGCACCAGACTGATCCAGACGGTACGCGGCCTGGGTTATGTCCTGCGCGAGGAGCCATGAACCTGCGCACCCGGTTGGCCATCGCCGGCGGTTCAGTGGTCGCGGGCGCGCTGGTGCTCGTGTCGGCGGTCCTGTATCCGGCTGTGGAGGCCAACCTCCGCGGCCAGATCGACAGCTCACTGGTCGTGGCGGTCGGCCAGGCACCGGCCGTGGCCATGGCCATCAAGGCCAAGTACAGCATGTCCATCACGCAGCCGGACTTCCCGGCTGTTCCGCTCGGGATCGGGAACACCCAGCTCCAGATCGTGCCAGGCCCGGTCCTGATCGGGCCGTCGACGCAGTTCATCGACCTCACCGCCCGCGACGTCGCAGTCGCGAACGGCACCGCCACCGCCTACTTCCATGACGCGGTGTACAACGGCGTCGGCTACCGCGTCTACACCGCCCGATTTGGAGCAGACGGGGCGCTCGTGCGCACAGCCATCCCGGAATCCGATCCCGTACCCACCCTACGCCAACTCGCCTGGCTGCTCGCCGGCTCGACGGTGGCCGCCGGACTCCTGGCGGCACTGGCCTCACGCCTGACAGCACGCCGCGTCCTACGCCCGGTAGGCCGGCTCACCGAGACGGTCGAACTGATCCGCACGACGGGCGACCTGACCATCCCGATCCCCGCCGACAGCCGGGATGAGATCGGCCGGCTCGGCTCCGCGTTCGCCGCGATGACCGCTGCCCTGGACGAGTCGGTCGGCGCCCAACGCCGCCTGGTGGCTGATGCCTCGCACGAACTCCGAACACCACTAACGAGCCTGACCGTGAACCTCGAACTGCTGGCGGAAAACCTGGCCGACGCGCAGGCCCCACTCCTCGCCGCCGAAGCGCTCGGCCAGGCCGGCGAACTCAAAACACTGGTCAACGACCTGGTCGACCTGGCCCGCTACGGCCAGCCCGCGTTCCACACCGAAGACGTCCGCCTCGACCTCGTCGCCGAGCGCGTCGCAGCCCGCGCGGCGCGTCGGGCACCAAAGATCGGATTCGAGCTGACCTGCGCGCCCACTCTCGTCCACGGAGACCCCGACGCCCTGGAACGCGCCGTCGCGAACCTTGTCGACAACGCCGTGAAATGGAGCCCGTCCGGCGGCCAGGTCCGGATCAGCGTCAAGGAGGGCACCCTCGACGTCGCGGACGCCGGCCCAGGGATCCCCGACAGCGACCTCGAATTCGTCTTCGACCGCTTTTACCGCTCACCCGAAGCCCGCGCGCACCCTGGCTCCGGACTAGGCCTGGCCATCGTCCGACAGGTCGCCGAAGCTCATGGCGGAACGGCAGAAGCCGTGCCGTGTCAAAGCGGCGCGATACTGCGGCTGGTGCTGCCGGTGTGTATCGAACACGCGGAGCCCTAGAGCGACGGAGGGCGGGGGCGCTTCGTGCTGCGTGGGATCAGACGGAGCGCGAGTACTGCCGCCCTAGGTCGGTGAGCTCGAACAGCCGTCCGGCGTGCTCGCCGAGTAAGTCCGCGACCGGCTCGGGCTTCAGGGCGATCGCCGCCACGCCTGCGGGGCTCAAGGGCACTTCCTCGACGATGTACTCGCCCCGCGAGGGGTCGTCGAATTCCGGTCCACTTCGCCGCGCCGGATCCCATTGGTCGGTGCGCGCGAGGAAGAAGTACTGTCGCTCGCCGTCCTGGACGTGCACGTGCACCAGCGAATGGATCTCGGCATGCCCGCCGAGTTCTTCGTCGACCTCGCGCAGTAGCGCGGCCTCAAGGCTGGTGTCGGCCGGCTCGACACCGCCGCCGGGCAGCACCCAGTACGGTGCCATGCCCGGCCGCACCCGCTTGATCGTCAGTAGGTTCCCGCCCGGAGTGATGAGGATGGCCCGTACACGTTCCTCCATGGGAGGGTCCTTCCGGTCAGTGCAGGAGTCGGTCAGTGCAGGAGCCGGCCGCCATCGACGTGCAAGGACTGGCCGGTGATGAAGGACGCCGATGGCCCTGCTAGAAACGCTACCGCGCCGGCCGCATCTTCCGGTTGGCCGCGCCGGGCAAGACACTGACGCGCGATCTGTCGATCTGGTGCGGTGCGGTGGTGCGTGGGGAGCCGTGTCTCCCGCTCCACCTGGATGGGGCCAGGGACCACGGCGTTGACCGTGATGGCGTGCGGGCCGGGTTCGCGGGCCAGTGGATAGTTCAGCCCGGAGAAGGGCCTCAAACAAGTGCGCAGCGAACGTCAGGGTGTTCCCGCAGAGTTAGCTCAGCCTTGTAGGGGCGGCTGGTCTCCTCGTGGGGTACCAGCGCCCAGTCCATCGGCGTGCAGGGCAAGTTTGTGTCCACATCGCGGCGCTTACCTGCTGCGTCGCCTTGACGGCTTGGTACGTGAATGCGAAAAGAGCCCGCCCTCCCGAAGGAAGACGGGGCTCAATTCGTGGTGCTACAGGTCGGTACCCGAGTGAACGCCAGGGTGTCCTCATTGCCCCTACGAGGGGTCGCAACCCACCCGACTGGTCTTCAGCCTGGACAGTGAGAGCGTGCTCATCACCGCTGGGAGGGGTCGCAACGTCTCAGGGTTGGGGAGGGCTTCCCGGCGTGACGTTCGGGTTCTGGTCCGCCGTGTGGTCCCGGCCGGGGGTGGGCCCGGCCGGGACTTGGCTCATCTCATAGGAGGGAACAGGGTCAGCCCACGACGGAGCGGAGTGGGATGCCTGCGGTGTTCAGGTCGTGGACCAGGTCGCGGAGGAACGGGTGTTCGTCGGCCGCGAGACCCTCCGGGTTCGGGATCGTGATGTAGCCCGAGCCGTCGGCCACCGCCGAGCTGCCCGTGCCGGTGTACTTCGCGACCACGGACTCGGTCCGCGCCAGGTCGGCCTCGGCGACCTGGATGGTGATGGGACGCCACTCGCCGCCGATGTTGGCCGGCTCCTCGGTGTTCTCCGCCTGCGCGCGAAGGGCGTCCGCGCTGCTCTGCGGCGTCGCCAGCCGCTGCTGCGGCTGCGGGGACGCGGACGCCGCGGGAGCGAGCAGAGCGTTCGCGACCAGGTGGATGCCGTTCTCGTTGTAGGCGCGGAACAGCGGGTTGTAGGCGAAGAGCACGGCGTGGCCGTTGCCGGTCGGCTCGTCGACCAGCGCGGCCGTGCCCTTGAGGGTGTCGGCCTTCACGGTGTAGCCGTTGGACCAGAACGTGTCGCCGGCCGGGTAGGTGAGGACGTTGACGCCCGTCTGGCTCGGGGTCAGGATCGGGTCGCCGTTGTTGAACTGGAAGTCCTCCGCCGGGCGGCCGAGCGCCACTGCGCTGGTGTTGGCCACGTCCACCCGGAAGTGCGAGCCGATGACCTGGTAGCCGGTCGGCTTCGCCTTCTCCGTGGTGGAGGTCAGGCCCGCGGCGCGCGCGACCCTGGTGCCCTCGTTGCGCAGACCGAGGTACGTGCCGCCCCCGGCCACCCACGCCTTGAGGTTCGCGAGGCCCTGCGCGGTCAGGCCGCCGGTCGAGTTGCTGCCGTCCGGGACCACCAGCGCGGTGCGCCCGGTGAACGCCGCGGTGTTGTCGTTGATGTCCGCGGTGGTCACCGGCTTGAGGTTGAGGCCCCAGCGGCTGCCCAGCACGTACCGAGCCTCGCCGTACGACCCGGAGGTCGTCGAGATGCCGGTGCCGGCGAACAGGCCGGCGTCGGGCAGGCGCAGCGCGGTGCCGGAGGCCGGCTTGGAGGTGCCGTTGACGGTCACGCCGAGCGAGCGCGCCAGCTTGTCCAGCGCGTCCTTGGACATCGCGCGGGCAGACAGGCTGACCACACCCGTCTTGAGGTCACGGGTGAGGGCCACGCCCGAGCCGAGGAGCTTGAACGTGAGCTCCGACGCGGCGGCGGAGTCCAGCGCGTAGGAGTACGAGCCGTTCCCCGACGCCGAGGAGTCGATGCCGCCTTCGAGGCGCTTCACCCGCTCGGCCTTCGGCGACAGCGCGTCCCCGGTGTAGACGGTGTCGACACCCATCAGCAGCGGGTTGCTCCAGGAGGAGACGTCGTAGAAGTAGGGGAAGGGAACGTAGGGGTCCTCACCGATCAGCGCCTGGATCCAGTGCTTCTGCGGCTGGTTCATCGGGATCCAGTACGCCCCGGCCGGAACCTTGAGGTTCTTGGCGGACCGGCCGCCGAAGATCCGGGCGTTGGGCACGGTGATCGCTTTTTCGACCTCGTAGACCTCGACGTCCATGTCCCGCAGCCGCTCGACCAGACGGCGCACGTCGCCGAGCTGACGGTCGGGCATCAGGAAGTACGACCGGATCTTGATGTCGGGCACCGGGAACTGGACGGTGTTGGTCGGCTGCACGACCTGGTTGGGCTCGAGCGCGCCGGACTCGCCCTCGGCGAGCGCCGTCTGCCAGATCTTGTAGTAGCCGTTCAGGATCTCGTTCTTGTTGGCCGTCGCCCAGCCGGTGGTGGCCCACTGCGTGTTGAACTGCTGCTGCACGCGGTCCTCGATCGCCGAGGAGCTGCCCTTCTCGAAGGTCATCCCCGCGGCGCCGAAACCGGTGGCGGGCACCGTGTCGCCGTACCCCATGTAGAACATGTCGTACGTGGCGTAGTTGAAGTAGCACTCCACGGTGACCGCGCCGCCACAGGCGCCGTTGTAGCCGAAGCCCGCCGCGTTGGCCGCGCCGATGCGGTTGATCCAGTCCACGGGCTGGTCGGCGATCTCGTGGTGGATCGGGTCGGCGTTCGGCGGGAAGAAGTACTGGCGCCCGCCCATCTCGTGGGCGTCGACGAAGACCTGCGGCGGGTACTCGCGCAGCATCGCGATCTTGCCGTCGGTCTCCGGCTGGCTGCGGGCGAACCAGTCGCGGTTCAGGTCGAAGCCGAACTCGTTCTGACGGCGGTTCGCGTCGCGGCCGTCCGGGTTCTGGGTCGGCACGATGATGGTGACGGTGTTCTCGTTGCGCTTCGCCACGTCACAGGACAGCCCGCTGGCCAGCTCGTACAGCGTCTTGAGCGCCGCGTCGGCGCCGCTCTTCTCGCCGCCGTGGACGTTGCCGGCGACCCAGACGATGGCAGGGGTGTCCGCGGCGATGCGCGCGGCCTTGTCAGGACGGAGCGAGCGCGGGTCGCGCAGTTCCTGGATCTGCTTGGCGATCTTGTCCAGCTGGCCCTTGACCATGTGCTTCTCGCTGGACACGATGGCGTAGGGCAGGTCCTGGCCGGTGACGCTCCGCGCCATCGTGCCGGTGACCACCCGGCCGGACGCGCTCCCGACCGCCTGGACGTACTTCTGGATCTCTTCAGTGGTGACCAAACGGGACTGGCCCTTGCCCAGGGGGAAGCCGAGGAAGGACTCGGGGCTCGGCACGGAGCCGATGTGGGCATTCGGGTCGGAGCTACATTGCGTGGGCTTCCCGTGTGAATGGGTGTCCCGGTCCGCGTTCGCGGACGGGCTCAACGGCAGCATGAGCGTGGTCAAAGCCAGGACCGCGACACCCGCCACCTTCCCGTACACAGGTCTGCACCTGGCGGTGCTTGGCAGCATGACGACTCCTCAGGGGGCAAGGGACGATCCACCCCCGCGGGGCGGGAGCAGGGCCGTCCTTGGAAGAGCGACGCCACTGTGGCGCCGGATAAAGATGATCAGGATGGTATAAAGAGGTAATAAACGGGTCAAGACGTCACGAAGTGTCTAAAGTGTCACGTTTGTCGCATGTGACGACTGGCTACGGGTGACCCCGAAGCCAACGGAGGGGCTGCTCCCCGGCACCGTGACCCCGCGATCCGGCCTGCCCGGAAATGCCCTGGCGCCGCCCACGGCGGGCCGACCGGCAGGTGCCCGGCCCCCGATCCCGGCATATGTAAATATCGCGTTACAAATCCGGTTGGCCGTGAAATTTCCGCGAGGAGGGGCGTTGGTGCGGAAGATGGCAGCAGAAATCGATCCACGAGGGTGTTCTGCGAGCGCACAACCGTGAGCCCGGCCGTGACAGTGGACGACAGGCGGTAGCCGGCGGCCAGTGCCACAGCGGCGGTCGTGCACGTTGGCGACAGGCGGGCGATCCTCGGGCCGGCCGCGTTCTCCCCCAGGGCGTCAGTGCCTGATCCTCGGCCTCATGCGCGGCTTCTTTGTCATTCAATGCCGCCGGTGGTGTCGTCCGATGACGATGGAATCCGGGGCTCACCGTCCAATCTTCGCGGCGGCGCCATCGGCCGTACCGAAATCCGTTGATCATGCCGGGGTGAAACCGTCGGCGATTGGTGCCGAACAGATCTGTGCGAAATCATAAAGAATTGGGGATTCAACCTCGTCTCTTATCGGCTACGGCCGGGTCCGTGATGCGGGCCGGAGCCCCGGGTAACGGTCGGCCAGAACGGGGCGATACCGCGCGTGGAATCACGGGAAAATGATTTCGCCGTTCCCGTTCCCGAGAGTCAGGGGATCAACGGGAAGGCCGCCCGTTCACCCGGGCCAAGACTCGACCGGCATCATGAACGGCGCCTCGATATGCCGCCCCGGCTTTGCCGATGAAAAAGCCGTCAAGCGCGGCTTGGCGAGCACGGGTTACAGGACCGTGCGGTATTCCATGTGGTCCTCGAAGGCCGAGGGGGAGGGCTTTTTGGGCTCCGGGTCCGGCGGGGTGTCGGTGGGCAGGCTGGTGAGGATGGCGACGAGTTCCGCGCGGGTGTGGATGCCGAGCTTGCGGTAGATCCGGGCGAGGTGGGTGTCCACCGTCCGCTTGCTGATCGACAGGATGGTCGCCACCTCGAGGTTGCTCATGCCCTGAAGGACCAGGTCGGTGACGCGGCGCTCGCCCGTCGTCAACGGATGGGCGTTCTCCCGCCGGACGATCGAGGGGCGGGTGGCGGTGCCGGCCAGGTGCTTGTCGGCCAGCGAGGCGAGCCGGACCGCGCCGCAGTCGACGGCGAGGTCCAGCCCGGCGGTCAGGGTCTCGCGCGCCCTGTGGTCGTCGCCGGACTGGCGCAACGCGATGCCCAGGCGGATCAGGGCCCGGGTGTACTCCAGCCTGGCGCCCCTGTTGCGTAGCAGGTCCACCGCCTCGTGCAGCATGTCGAGCCGGGCGGTGCCCTCGTACGCTACGCTCCCGGCGCTGAGGGCGCGGCCGATGGTCGTCGGCGCGCCCCAGGCGCGGGCCAGCTCAAGCTCCCTCTCCGCGGCCGCCCGCGCCGCCGCCCGCTCGCCGAACAGCATGTACGCGAGGATCGCGTTGGTCCCCCAGGGGACGCAGGCCGGGTTGGTGATGCCGGAGGAGGTCAGGCGCCGCCCGCAGTCCAGCAGGATCCGCAGGCCGTCCTGTGGCCTGCCCTGGGCGATGTACAGGCGCCCGAGCGCGTCCATGATGTGGCCGGAGATCAGGGGATGGCAGTCCCCGTAGGGGTCGACGGACCGGAGCAGGGACTCGGCGACGTCCAGCGCGCCCAGCTCGACGAGCGCCCGGGCCGCGTTGGCGGTGGCCGCCATGGAGAACCCCTCGGTGTGCGAGAGCTCCGAGAGACGGGACGCCTCTGTGGCGTCGCGCAGCGAGGCCTCCAGGCTGCCGAGCTGGTAGCGCACCTCGGAGCGGACGACCAGCGACATGACCAGCCGGGTGTCGGAGGCGACGCCGCGCGCCTCGGTGACCACGCGTTCCGACCAGTACGAGGCCTCGTCGATGCGGTCGCCCCAGATGAGGGGGAGCACCGCCCCCAGCGGGACGACGCCCTTGCCGTCGAAGCAGCGCCTGGTCAGGGCGAGCGTCCTGGTCAGGTTGCGTCCCTTCACGCCCGTGACCAGGGCGAGCGCGCTCAGGAACTCCCTCGCCTGGGGGGTGGCCATCAGGTGCATCGACCGGGCGAGCTTGCGCAGCACGCCGGTCGACCGTCCCCAGAGCATGGCCTGCGCGCTGAGGATGAACATCAGGTCGGTCCCGAACGCCGGCGGCGTCTCGGCGGCGACCTGGAGGGCCTCGGCGAAGACGCCGCCCGCCTCGGCCGAGTTCGCGGTGACGAGGATGTTGGCGAAGGGCGCGAGCGCCGAGATCTTCTGCGGGGCCGTCCGGACGCGCCCGAAGACGGTGCGCAGGTGGCGCAGGCACGCGGGCAGGTCGCGCTGCATCTCGACGGCGCCCAGCTCGGCGGTGATCTCCAGGTCGACGGCCGGCTGGTCGGACTCGGCGAGCGCGCGGTGCAGGTAGCGGGCGGCGGGCTCCCAGGCGTGCTCGGCCACGGCGTCCCGCGCCGCCTCGCGCAGGATTGTTACGGTCCACGGGTCCCCGGTGGGACCGGTGGACATAAGGTGGCCGGCGGAGCGGTTGACCGGGGCGCCGAAGCGGTACAGCAGTGACGCGGCCCTGCGGTGGAGGTCGTCGCGGACCGCGGGGTCCATCCCGGCCAGGATGGTCTGCTGGATGTGCTCGTGGACGAACCGGTCGGGAGGTGAGCCGACGAGGAGCCCCGCCCTGCGCAGCGTCTCGCCGGCCTCCTTGGCCGCGAGCTGGCCGAACCCCGAGAGCATGGCCGCGGTCTCCAGCCCGTCGTCTGGGGCGAGGATCGCGAGGCTCCGCAGCAGGTCCACGCTGGCGGGGTCATGGGCCAGAAGCCATCCGAGCGCGGTTTCCGTCAGGGAGGCCGCGCCCATTTCGAGCACCCGCGACAGCTCGGTCTTCTCCGGGCTCACCCTGGCCGAGATCAGCTGGCCGGCGAGCTGGTGCAGGAGCAGCGGGTTTCCCTGGGTGAGCTGGTGGGCGGCCTCCGCCACCTCGGTGTCGACCGCTGCGCTCATGGCCGACTTCAGCAGATCACCGGTGCAGTTGTGGCAGAGCGGCGCGGGCCGGAGCAGCCGCGCGTACGGCAGGGCCGTGATGTCGCGGATGATGTCGTGGCCCCGGCGGGACTGCGAGTCGGCGGTGAGGATCATCACGATGGGCAGCGAGTCGAGCCGCCTGGCGATGTACGAGCACCACTGGGCCGATTGGGCGTCGGCATGGTCGGCGTCGTCGATGGCGATGATCAGCGGCTGGGTGCCGGTGATGGAGCGGGTCGCCCGGTACAGGCTCTGCAGCAGGTCGGGGGCGACGAGGGCGCCCTGGCCCTCGTACATGTGCCCGAGCGGTCCGGGGGAGGGCTCCGCGGGGGGCGGGCCAGGGAGGGGGTCGAAGAGCTGGCGGACCACCCCGAAGGGGAAGTCGTGCTCGGCGGGGTGGCCGCGCGCCGTCAGGACGGCCCCGGCGTGTGACATCTCGGCCAGTGCCGCGTGGAGCAGGGTGGTCTTTCCGATGCCCCTGGGGCCGAGGATGACCAGAACGGAGGGCTTTCCCGCGTACGCCGCGGAAAGCGCCTCCTGTATCACACGTAACTCGATGTCGCGGTGCAGCACCTGCTGCCCTGACAACATCCATCCCCCCAGAGCCCGGGTGCTTACGTGTACACCCAGGATCATGCCGCGTATGACTACTCCCTTGTCAATACCTAATGTGCCACCAAAGTGACCTATCGCCTTAAATTAACCCGTTTGTCGGGATACGCAACACGCTGGGTGCCGTCCTGGGCCACCCGGGCGGCGCTTACCCGGACGCGTAGGCGAACCCGCGACGGAGGGCGTCGTACGCATTTGACTGATACGCATCCGTACGTCGCGCTTATAGGGACGTCCGAATACGTATGCCGGAATTACGTCTTTACATCGGTCCTGGCCCGATGCGACTCTGCGATCAAATGGAATTGAGCCCATACGGGGAGCGCCATGGATCGCCCACGCCTCAAAGCACACTTCGCGGCCCAGGTGGTCGAGGGATCGAAGGTGTTCCTTCTGGCCGAAGGTCAGCACTACCTCATCAAGGGAGCCGAGTGCGTCAAGGTGCTCCCCTACCTCGACGGACGCCACACGATAGCCGATATCGCGGCGGCACTGGGCACAGAATTATCACTTACCCAAGTCATCATCGCCATCCGTAAATTCGACGCTTTGGGGCACCTGGCGGACGGGCGGCCCGATTGGCCGGACAGCACGCTCGCGTATTGGGACGCGCAGGGAATCGACCCCAAGACCGTCCAGAAGGCCCTCGCGGACACCGAATTCACGGTGGTGGCGGGCGACGGCGCCGACCCGGACGCGGTGATCGCGCAACTGCGCGAGCACGGGCTGCGCGTCCGCCTCGCGCAGGTCGACGAGGAGGCCGAGGCGCCCGGCGGAGCCCTGTCCCTGATCGTCGTCAACGACTACCTCGACCCGGCGCTCGAACGGCTCAACGCCGCCTACCTCGCCGCCGAGCACCCGTGGGCGCTGGTGAAGCCGACCGGGCTGACGCTGTGGGCCGGGCCCGTGATCCAGCCGGGACGCACCGGCTGCTGGGCGTGCCTGTCCCAGCGGATCACCGGCAACCGCCAGGTGGAGCGTTACCTGGCCGGCAAGCACGGCAACGGCACTCCGTACCACCCCGCGCTGGAGGCGATCCCGGCGGGATCGTCCCTGGTCGGCGGGCTGCTCGCGGTGGAGCTCGCCCGCATCGCCGCCACGGGCGCGCCGTCGCGGCTCGAAGGCAAGATGACCACGATCGACCTGCGCACGCTGGCCGCCACCGAGCACACCGTGGTCCGGCTGCCGCAGTGCCCCGCCTGCGGCGACCCGACGCTGGTCACCGAGCGCAGCCCGAAGGTGGTGCTGTCGTCGCGCGACGCGCGCCACATCACCGACGGCGGATACCGCATCGAACCGCCCGCGGCGACGTACGAGCGGCTGCAGCGGCACATCAGCCCGCTCATCGGGGCCGTCACCCGGCTGCACACCTTCGCCGAGTACGACAACGGCGTCACCTACAGCTTCACCGCCGGCCACAACTTCGCCATGGTCGGCGACAACATGGACCTGCTCCGCCGCAACCTTCGCGGGCAGAGCGGCGGCAAGGGCCGCACCGAGATCCAGGCCAAGGTCAGTGCCCTGTGCGAGGCCATCGAGCGGTACTCGGGCGTGTGGCGTGGCGAGGAGCCCGTACGCAAGGCCGCCTACGCCGACCTCGACCCGGCCGTCGCCGTCCACGTGGAGTCCCTGCTGCACTTCTCCCCGTCGCAGTACGCCGGGCGCGACGAATGGAACAAGGACCCGAGCCACCGGCTGCATCTGGTGCCGGAGAAGTTCCGCACCGAGCTGCCGATCGACTGGTCGCCCGCGTGGTCGCTCACCGACGAGCGCGAGCGGCTCATCCCCTCCGGGTACGCGTGGTACGGCCACCCCGACCTGGAACGCCACTTCTACTGCGTGGGCGACTCCAACGGCAACGCGTCGGGCAACTCGATGGAGGAGGCGATCCTCCAGGGGTTCTGCGAGCTCGTCGAGCGCGACGCGGTGGCCCTGTGGTGGTACAACCGGGCACGGCGCCCCGCCTTCGACCTCGACTCGCTGCGCGACCCCTACGTCGACACGCTGCGCGAGTTCTACGAGCGGATGGGCCGCAGCATCTGGCTCCTCGACATCACCACCGACCTGGGCATCCCCGCCTTCGTCGGGGTCTCCCACCGGATCGGCCACCCGGTCGAGGACGTCATCGTCGGCTTCGGCGCCCACCTCGACCCGCGGATCGCGGCGATCAGGACGCTGACCGAGGTCAACCAGTTCCTCCCCTCGGTCGAACGGCGCGACGAGCAGGGCAACACCCTGTACCTGGACAACGACATCGCCACCCTGGCCTGGTGGAAGGAGACCAAGCTGGCGAACGAGCCGTGGCTGGTGCCCGACCCGTCGCAGCGCCCGCGCACGCCGGCCGACTACGCCAGGGTCGACGGCGAGGACCTCGCCAGGGACGTCGAGACGTGCGTGGCGCGCGCGAAGGCGTGCGGCATCGAGGTCATCGTGGTCGACCAGACCCGCCCCGACCTGGACCTCAACGTCGTGCGGATGATCGCGCCCGGCATGCGGCACTTCTGGCGGCGGCTCGGCTCCGGACGCCTGTACGACGTGCCGGCCGAGCTCGGCTGGGTGCCACAGGCGAGCACCGAAGACCAGCTCAATCCCACGAGCGTCTTCTTCTGAACCCGGAGGAGCAGTTGTGACCCAGACAAAGGTACGGCTCCGCCGCGACGCGGAACTGGCGGAGTCCGACGGCTCCCTGCGGGTGTCCGCGCCCGTGGGCGCCTTCGGGCTGCGCGACCTTCCTCCCGGCACGGTGGCGGCCCTCGGCGCGCTCGCCGCCGGGGACATGACCGAGGCCGGCCTCACCGCGGCGGTGGTCGAGGGCGACGGGGAGGCAGGGCTGCTCCGCTGGAACATGCTGCTGCGCCGCCTGGCCAGGGGCGGGCTGCTGGAGTACAGCGTGGACGGCGCCAGGCTGCGGCCGGTCGGCTCCGGGCCGCTGGAGCCCGCCGCCGCGCCGGCCCCGGACACCAGGGTGAAGCTGTCGAGGTTCGCCGTCGCGACCGCCGAGGGCGGCGCGCTTGTGGTGCGCTCCCCGCGCCACGCGAGCGTCGTCGAGCTGGCTCCCGCGACGGCCGGGATCCTCGGCGCGCTCGCCGGCTGGACCACCCCGGCCGAGCTGGCCGAGGCCCTGCCCGGCCTGCCGGTCGATCAGCTGCTGCGGTACTTCGACGCCGCCGGGCTGCTGACCCGCACCTCCGAGGACGAGGACCAGTCGCACGCGCAGTGGACCCCGCGCGACCTCTGGCAGCACGCCCACAGCCGGGGACCCCGCGTCACCGGCCGGTACGGCGGGACGTACCCGCTCGGGCCGGACTTCGGCCCGCTGCCCGCCGCTCCCGCGGCGTTCGACGGCCCGCGGATCCAGCTCGTGCCGCCCGACATGGAGCTCGCGGCCAAGTCCGATCCGACCCTGACGGAAACCCTCGAACGGCGACGCTCGGTGCGCGAGCACGACCCCGCGTCCCCGATCACGGTCGCCCAGCTCGGGGAGCTGCTGTACCGGTCGATGCGGCGGCGCGACGGGTTCACGGCGCCCGACGGGCAGGAGCTCGTCGACCGGCCCTACCCCTCCGGCGGTTCCATCCACGAGCTGGAGGTCTACCCGCTGGTGGTGTCGTGCCAGGGGATCGAGCCCGGCCTGTGGCACTACGACACGGCCGGGCACGCCCTGGAGCGGGTCGCGGAGCCCGGCCCGGCCACCCAGGTCCTGGTGCGGCGGGCCAGGGCGTCCGCCCTGCTGGAGGCCGACCCGCAGGTGCTGCTCGTGGTCACCGCCCGCTTCGGCCGGGTGATGTGGAAGTACGAGACGATCGCCTACTCCCTGGTGCTCAAGCACGTCGGCGTGCTGTACCAGACGCTCTACCTCGTGGGCACCGCCATGAACCTGGCGGTGTGCGGCCTCGGCGGCGGGGACGCGGGCGACTTCGCCGCCGCCAGCGGGCTCGACTACCTCACCGAGGGCAGCGTGGGCGAGCTGGTCCTCGGCAGCAAGCGGTGATGGACGATGAAATTCCGGTACAAGGCGCTCCAGCGGATGCGGGAGCCCGACGAGCTCGACTCCCCGACCCTGCTGGCCTCTCCGCGCGGATGGATCGCCACGTTCGTCGTGCTCATCATCGTCGCCGCGGTGACCGCGTGGGCCTTCGTCGGCCGGATGCCGATCACGGTGTCCGCCACCGGCCTGCTCACCCACCCCGGCGGGACTGCGCAGCTGCAGAGCCCGTACGCGGGGATGGTCCGGTCGATGTTCGTCCACCCGGACGACACGGTGCAGCGCGGCCAGGCGGTCGCGGAGGTCGTCCAGCTCGACGACACCTCGCGCCTGATCAAGAGCCCGTTCACCGGGCACGTGGTGGCCGCCACGGCCGACGACGGGCACATGGTCACGCCGGGCGAGGACCTCATGACCATCGAGCGCACAGACGCGCCCAACGACCGGCTGGTGGCGATGCTGTTCGTGCCGGCCGACCGCACGCTGGGCGTCGTCCCGGGCAGGGAGGTCGACCTCGCGGTCTCCTCGGCCCCGCCGGGGGCCTTCGGGCTGCTGCGCGGCCGGGTCGCGTCGGTGAGCACGTACCCGCTGATGCTTGAGGGGGTGGCCGACCTGGTCGGCGGCGAGGCGGCCGCGCGCGGCTACCTCACGGGCGCCCCGCCCCGCCTGGTGATCGTCGACCTGGAGCGGGACCCGGTCACGACCTCGGGATACGCCTGGTCCACCAAGTCGGGACCGCCGATGCGGCTCCAGTCGCAGGTCAACGTCACGGGCTCGATCAACCTGGGCGGTCAGACGCTGTTCGACCTGCTCCTCGGCCGCTGAGCGGCACCCGTCACGGCGCAAGGAGAAGAGACGAATGAGCCAAGCCACCGCGAGCCCACCCCTCGCCCCGGAGGGGGGTGGGCCCCGGCGCCCGGCCGCCGCCAAGGATTCCAAGAAGCCCAAGGAGTCCAAGGGGGGCTGGGGGAGGTGGCGGAGCAGCACTCCGACGGTGATCCAGATGGAGGCGGTCGAGTGCGGCGCCGCCTCCCTGTCGATGATCCTCGGCTACTACGGGAAGTTCGTCCCGCTGGAGGAGCTGCGGTCGGCCTGCGGCGTCTCCCGTGACGGCGCCAAGGCCTCCAGCGTCATCGCAGCGGCGCGGCGCTACGGCCTGATCGCCAGGGGCTTCCAGATGGAGGCCGCGGACCTGGCCGCCACCGCCAAGCCGGTGATCATCTTCTGGGCGTTCCAGCACTTCATGGTCGTGGAGGGGGTGCGCACCAGGTTCGGCAAGAAGGTCGTCGCGGTCAACGACCCGGCCAGCGGCCCCCGCCTGATCGACTGGGAGGACTTCGACTCCGGCTTCACCGGCGTGGTGCTGTCGTTCGAGCCCGGCCCCGACTTCGAGCCCGGCGGGCGTCCCACCCGGGTGGGCCAGGCCCTGCTGTCGCGGCGGATGCCGTCCGGCCGGGCGCTGCCGCTGATCCTGCTGGCCAGCCTGATCCTGGTGGTCCCCGGCATCGTCGGGCCGGCCTTCAGCCGTCTGTTCATCGACCGGATCCTGTCCGGGCGCGACCCCGACTTCCTGTACCCCCTGCTGCTCGGGATGGCGGTGACCGCGGTCTCGGTGTTCGTGCTGACCTCCGTGCAGCGGCACTACCTGCTGCGGCTGGAGATCAGGTTCGGGCTGGTCAGCTCGGCCCGCTTCTTCCGGCATCTGCTGCGGCTGCCGGTGGAGTTCTACCTGCAGCGCCGCCCGGCCGAGGTGGCCAAGCGGGTGCAGGCCAACGACATGGTCGCCGAGGTCCTCTCCCGCGACCTGGCGATCACCGTCATCAACCTGGTGCTCGTGCTGTTCTACGCGGTGATCCTGATCAGGTACGACCTGACCCTGGGCCTGCTCGGGGTCGCCATGGCGATGCTGAACATCCTCGTGCTCCGGCGGGTCTCAAGGGCCCGTACGGACGCGGTGGCGGCGCTGCGCGCGGACATCGGCAACCTGACGTCCACGACCTTCAACACCCTGCAGCTCATCGAGACCGTCAAGGCCACCGGCGCCGAGCCGAACGCCTTCCAGCGCTGGTCGGGGTTCCTCGCCAAGGCCGTCACCGCCAAGCAGCGGCTCGGCGTGGCGACCGCCACGCTCACCGTGGTGCCTCCGCTGCTGGCCGGGATCAACAGCGGGCTCATCCTGCTCATCGGCGGGCTGCGCGTGGTCGACGGGGTGATCAGCGTCGGCATGCTGGTGGCCTTCCAGACGCTGCTCAACTCCCTGTCCCGGCCGGTGACACAGCTCACCAACCTGGGCGGGCAGCTCCAGAACATCTCCGCGGACATCAACCGCCTGTACGACGTCGAGCGCTATCCGGTCGCGCAGTGCTTCGAGCCGAGACCCGGCCAGGCCATGGACGGCCGCCTGGACGGCTGCATGGAGTTCTCGCACGTGTCCTTCGGCTACAACCCGATCGCCCCCCCGGTGGTCAAGGACCTGTCGTTCTCGATCGTGCCGGGCCGCCGGGTGGCGATCGTCGGCCATTCGGGCAGCGGCAAGTCGACCGTCGGCAAGCTGGCCGCCGGCCTGTACGTGCCCGCGGCCGGCCAGGTGCTGCTGGACGGCCGCCCGAGGTCGGAGCTCTCCCGCCTGGCCCTGGCGTCGTCCATCGCCTACGTCGACCAGGACATCTCGCTGTTCGAGGGGACCGTGCGCGACAACCTGACGCTGTGGAGCGACGACATCAGCGACGAGGTGGCGATCGCGGCGCTGCGCGACGCGGCCATCTTCGACGTGATCGCCGCCCGGCCCGGCGGTCTGAACAGCGGCGTCCGCGAGGGCGGGCGCAACTTCAGCGGCGGCCAGCGCCAGCGGCTGGAACTGGCGAGGGCCCTGTCGATCCAGCCGACCCTGCTGGTGCTGGACGAGGCGACCAGCGCGCTGGACCCGGAGACCGAGCGGATCATCGCCGACAACCTGCGCCGCCGAGGCTGCGGCTGCCTCATCATCGCGCACCGCCTGTCCACCATCAGGGACGCGGACGAGATCCTCGTGCTCGACAAGGGCGAGGTGGTCGAGCGTGGCCGCCACGAGGAGCTGCTCGCCGCCGGCGGCCACTACGCCAGGCTCATCGAGAACGCACACAGCAACGGCGACAGGGGTTGACCATGACCGGATTCGCGCCGTTCTTCGCCGAGGCCGCGACGCCCGTGGACTACTCGGCCGACCGCCTGCTCGTGGTGTCCGACCTGCGCGAGGTGCTCCTGGTCGAGGAGGGGGCCGTCGACCTGTTCGCGGTGCGGCTGGAGGACGGCCGGCCCGTGGGCCGGTGGAACTTCCTGTGCAGGATCAGCGAGGGCTCGCTGCTGCTCGGCGCTCCCAAGGGCCCCAAGCACAGCATCGTGGGCCGTCCCGTGCCGGGCACCCGGGTGTCCCGGATGCCGCTGGGCCGGCTGCGGGGGCTGTCCGCCACCGGCCCGGCGGCATCCGGCCCCCTGCCTCCCGCCGAGCACGAGGTGGCCGTCAAGCAGTTCGTCAGGGGCCTGGAGGCGGGCATCGTCTCGCTGGCCCAGGCCATGCGCAGCAGCCTGCCCCCGCGCGAGTTCGTCGCGCTGGCGCCGGGCGAGCCCACCGACCTCGCCGACGGCGCGGCGACCCGGTCGGTCGACGGCCTGTGCTGGGTCGGCGTCGAGGACGGCGTGGTGGAGATGCCCGAGGGCGTCGCCGGCCGGCTCACCGCGGGCGCGCACATCTGCGTGACCGAGCGGGACTGGCTGGTCGCCATGGGACCCGCCAGGCTGCGCGCCAGGTCGACGTGGGAGCTGCTGGCCGACGAGACGATCTGGGCCAGGTGGGTGGAGTACGCGACCCGCTTTCTGTACACCGTGGACCGCCGGGTCGAACGGCAGGGCGCGCGAGAGCTGGAGATGCTCGCCCGCAGGAACGAGCGGGAGAAGGACGTCCTGCGCACGGCCCGGCGGGGCTTCGACACGCTGGTGCGCGACACCGAGGCCAGGGTGCGCCTGGCCGACGTCACCACCGACTCGCCCGCGCTGGCCGCGGCCAGGCTCGTCGCCTCCCACGGGGGGTTCCGCGTCACCGCGCCCCCGCCGGGCGGCTCCCACGGCAGGCAGATCGACCCGCTGCAGACCATCGCGCTCGCCTCCGGCGTGCGCACCCGGTCCGTACGGCTGGAGGAGGGGTGGTGGAAGCAGGACCTCGGCCCGATGGTCGGCTTCCACAAGGGCGACGAGACGCCCGTGGCGCTGCTGCCGATCGGCTCGCACTACGTGCTCGCGCAGCCGGGCCAGAGCCGGGTCACCCCCGTCACCCCCGCGGTGGCCGCGACGCTGTCCAACCGCGCCGAGGTGCTCTACCAGCCGCTGCCGCGCGAGGTCCACACGGTGGCCGGGCTGCTGCGGTTCGGGCTGGCGCGCAACCGCCGCGACTTCTGGGTGCTGGCTTCCCTCGGGACGCTCGTGGCGATCATCGGCCTGCTGGTGCCCTCCATGACCGGGCTCGTCCTCGGCACGTTCGTCGCGCGGGCCGACCGCGACCTCATCGTGCAGGGGTCGCTGCTGGTCATCGGGGGCGCGTTCGTGGCCGGCGCGCTCACCATCGTGCAGAACATCGCGGCGCTGCGCATCGAGGGACGTTCGTCGGCCCGGTTGCAGGCCGGGGCCTGGACCAGGTTGCTGTCGCTTCCCGCCACGTTCTTCGCCCAGTACTCCACCGGTCAGCTCGGCACGACCGTGCTCGGGGTGAGCGCGGCGCAGGAGATGCTCTCCGGCGTCGTGACCACCGCGACGCTCGGGCTCTTCGGGGGGCTCGCCAACCTCGTGCTCGTGTTCTTCTACGACGGCAGGATGGCCGTGATCGCCACCCTGCTCGTGCTGGTCAGCGTCCTTGTGTGCGCGGTCGCCGGATACTTCGAGGTGCGCCTGCAACGCCGCCTGTACGAGCAGGAGCAGCGGCTCTCCTCGCGGGTGTTCCAGCTCCTCACCGCCGTGCCGAAACTGCGGGTGGCGGCGGCCGAGGACCAGGCGTTCAGCGTGTGGAACCGCGACTTCCTGCAGACCCGCAGCACGTCCGCGTCGGCGCGGCGGCTGCAGAACCTGGTGACGACGTTCAGCGCCGGGTTCCCGCTGGTCTGCTCGGTCCTCATCTTCGCCGTGGTGGCGGGGCCGCTGCACGGCGAGCTGCCGATCACCGTCTTCCTGGCGTTCTTCGCCGCGTTCAACCTGCTCATCGCCTCGGTGCTGCAGTTCACCGGCGCCGTGATCACCGCGATGAGCGTCGTCCCGATGCTGGAGAAGCTGCGCCCGATCCTCGCCACCGAGCCCGAGGAGCTCACCGGCAAGGCCGACCCCGGCGACCTGTCCGGCCGCATCGCCTTCTCCCGGGTGTCCTTCAGGTACGGCGAGGACGGCCCGCTCGTGCTGAGCGACGTCGACCTGTCGGTGGACCCCGGCGAGTTCGTCGCGATCGTGGGCCCCACGGGCAGCGGCAAGTCCACCATCCTGCGGCTCCTGCTCGGCTTCGAGCAGCCGGTCGCGGGCACCGTGCTCTACGACGGCCAGGACCTCGGGGAGCTCGACATCGGCGCGGTCCGGCGGCAGTGCGGCGTCGTCCTGCAGAACGGCGCCCTGCTCGCCGGGGACATCCGGCAGAACATCATCGGCAGCACCAACCACACGGTCGACGACGCGTGGGAGGCGGCGACCATGGCCGGCGTCTCCGACGACATCACGGCCATGCCGATGGGCATGCACACGGTGCTGTCGGAGGGGACCAACACCCTGTCGGGCGGCCAGCGCCAGCGGATCATGATCGCCCGGGCGCTGGTCTCCCGGCCCCGTATCGTCTTCTTCGACGAGGCCACCAGCGCCCTGGACAACCCCACGCAGAACGTCGTCGCCGAGAGCACCCGCCAGCTCAACGCCACCCGCGTCGTGATCGCCCACCGGCTGTCCACCATCAAGGACGCCGACAAGATCGTGGTGCTCGACGGCGGCCGGATCGTCCAGCAGGGTCAGTACGACGAGCTGGTCGCCGACACCGAGGGGCTGTTCGCCCGTCTGGCCAGACGGCAGATGTGACATAACGGCTCGATAACCGTTCACTACTTCCTCTTGAGCCTGGGCAACTCGGTTGAGTTGCGTCGCCGCCACCGTGGAAGATGACAGTGGAACGACGGCCTCAGCGGCCCGCCCCCGCGCCTCGAGGTCCGGCTCGCGGATATGCGTCCGCGGGCAGACCCGAGAGGGAGGACAACGCGAGATGGATTTTCTCCTGCTGATCCACGGCGACGAGATGCTGTGGGACGCGTTCAGCGAGGCCGAGCGTGAGCGCATGGCTCAGGGGCACCGTGAGTTCGGCCGCGCGATGGTCGAGTCGGGCGTCATCGTCAAGTACGGCGCCGGCCTGACCAGATCCCGCACGGCCAAGCTGGTCAGACCGGACGGGCCCGCCGTTCCCGGTCCGTACGCCGTCGGGCGCGAGCAGATCGGCGGGCTCTGGATCATCCAGGTCGACTCCGCCGAGGAGGCCGAGATGTGGGCGCGGAAGATGCCCTACGCGCCGGGCGACATCGTGGAGGTCCGGCCCATCGACCCCACGTGAGCGCCGCTCCCTTCCGCACCAGGAAAGGCCGGTGCGTCCGCGTCGAACGCGGGCGACCGGCCACCACCTGACGGTCTCCTAGTAGCGAGGCCTGCGGCTGAGCACGATGCCTCCGGCCAGGAAGACGATGCCGGCGACTCCGTAGATCACGGCCGTCGTCGTGGACGGCGGTCTCTGGCTGGCGTTGGCGATCGCCAGCCCAAGGCCCACGATCGCGCTGATGTAGCAGAAGATCGCGATGAAGATCTTCCAGAACGGGCTCATCTGTTCCTCCAAGGTGATCCGGCCGGGCCGCCCGGTGCGGTTCCGGCGACGACGAAGCCGAGCAGCATGACCCAGGCGTCCGGGTCGGCGCGGAACCGGTTCCACCGGTCGGTCGCCAGGGCGAGCTGGGCCATCGACAGCGCGCCCGACGCCACCAGCGGCACCAGCCGCTCCGGCCCGAGGTGCGGCGCGAAGGCCTCCGTCGGGTGGTCGTCGTTGGTTGTGGCGAACGGTCTCAGCACGACGTCGCCGAAGCCCGCCCCGCGCAGCAGCCGGGTGAGCTTCCTGCCGATCTGGCGGTCCCCTCCGGCGCCGCGCTGGGCGGCCGCCATCGTGCCGTGCACCGAGGCCAGCTCGGGGTACATGGGGTCGGCCAGCCCCCACAGCATGCTGTCGACCTCGACGACGACCAGCAGGCCGCCGGGGCGCAGCACGCGCAGCGCCTCGGCGACCACCGGCGCGGGGTCGGCCACGTGCTGCAGTACGTATCTCAGCAGGACGCCGCCGACGCTTCCCGTACGCAGGGGCAGCCGGGCGGCGTCGCCCAGGAGCAGCGGCGCTCCCGCGCCGGCGGCGTGCGCCAGCACCTTCTCGTCGATGTCGGCGGCCACGATGGGCAGATCGGGCTCGGCGGCGCGCAGCCTGCGGGTGACGGCTCCTGACCCGGCGCCCAGCTCCAGCAGCGGACCCGCCCCCGCGAGCCCGAGGTCGCGCATGATGCGCAGCTCCTCGTCGAAGGAGAGGGCCGCCTGGGTCTCCAGCCGGGCCAGCTCACCGTCGAGCCCGCCCCACGTCGTGTTGGCCGCGTCGTAGGAACCCGCCCTGCGTACCGAGGCCTCCGGCGCCGTCATCTCTGCCTCGGGATCATCATCATGCCGTGCCGGGGCCGCAGGGTGACCAGGGCCTCGGGTTCCACGGGGAAGCCCTCGACCAGCTCAAGGCGCACCGTACGCAGGATCACGGCGAGCACGAGGGTCGCCTCCACCAGCGCGAAATGCTGCCCTACGCAGATGCGCGGGCCTCCGCCGAAGGGCAGGTACTGGTGGCTGAGATGCCCCGCGGCCCGCCCGGCGGCGAACCGCTCCGGCCGGTACGCCTCGGGATCGTCCCAGTACCTTGGGTCGCGGTGCAGCACCCACGGGCTGACGCAGACCAGGGTGCCGGCGGGCACGTCGTAGCCGCCGATGACGTCGGCCTCGACCGATCGGCGCGAGATGAGCCACACGGGCGGGTAGAGGCGCATGGCCTCCTGGATGGCCCGGCGGCACGCGTCCAGCCTCGGCAGGTCCTCGGCGGTCGGCAGCCGCTCGCCCAGCACCTCGTCGATCTCGGCGTACACCGCCTCGGCCACGTCCGGATGGCGGTCGAGCAGGTACAGCGTCCAGGTCAGCGACTTGGCCGTGGTCTCGTGCCCGGCCATGATGATCGTCAGCACCTGGTCGCGCAGGTCGGTGTCCGACATCGCGTGCCCGGAGGCGAGCATCGAGGTGAGCAGGTCGTGCCCGCCGCCCCCGCCCGTACGCCGGGCCGCGATGATGACGCGGGTCACCCGGTCGAGGAACGCACGCGCCTGGTGGAAGCCTGCGTATCGTACGGCCGTATCCGCGGGGTCGATCGCGTCGCCGGGTACGTAGTGGCCGATGAAGCGGTTGACCGCGTCCACCGCGCGGCCGAACCCGTCCCCGGCGCCGCCGATGTCGGTGCCGAGCATGGCCTTCACGATGACCGTCAGCGTGAGCGACGTGAGGTCGTGGTCGACGCGTACGGCCTGGCCCTGCCGGCCGTCGGTCCAGCGGTGCAGCATCTGGACGGCCGCGTCGGTGATGGTCTGGTCGAACTTCTCGACCTCGCCGGGCCGGAAGGCCGGCGCGCACATGCGCCGCTGCGCTGCCCACTCCTCGCCGCTGCTGGTCAGCAGCCCGTTGCCGAGGAGCGGGCGGAGCATGTCGTCGTCCGGCGTGTGGTCCTTGGTGTAGTTGGACCCGTTCTCCTTCAGCACGTACCTGGCCAGATCGGGGCGGTTGAGCATGTACACCAGCTCGCCGTCCGCGTCGTGCCTCGTGACGTCGCCGTAGGCCGCCATCGCGGTGACGAACTCGAGCGGCGCCTCGCGCATCGCGCGCAGGCTCTGGGTGCCGCCGGGTCCAGGAGGTAGTCGGGGGGATACGTACGTACCGGACATCTGCGCTCCGAATCACTTACGTGAAATGCGATTCCGAATACGTATTACCGAATGCTTAATACGTACGATAGGAGTCGTATTATTCATGCTGATCCATTTGGAGCGTACCCCAGCGGGCAAGGCCTCTCAATACTTATCTTCGGCGCTCGGAAATTAAGTCTGGGCAGCTTGAATTCGACATGTAAGACTCCATTCAGGACGGCGCACCGCGCCGAAGAGGTAAATGGTTCCAGGAGGACTCAATGGCCCTGAATCCCGCAGAGCGCACCGAATTCGTCAACTCCTACACCCGCGTCCTCATCACCGCCTGGTCGAGCGAGGAGTTCTCGGCCAAGCTCGACAGCAACCCCCGCGAGGCGCTCGCCGAAGCCGGGCTGGAGCTGCCCGCGGGCGCCCAGATCACCCTCGTCCGCACCGTGCCCGAGGGGCACCACGACACCAACCTCGACGTCCAGGTCGGCCTGTGGGAGCGGGGCCTCGAGACCGGGGTCTTCGAGTTCCACGTCCCGGAGACGCCGCAGATCGACATGGCCGAGCTGAGCGAGGGCGACCTCGACTCCATCTCGGCCGGCGTGAGCCCCGACAGCGCCATCGACATCAACTGCTGCTGCTGCCCTTGCTGCTGCTGCACCTGACGAGAAGCCGCCCGGCACACCGGCCGCGCGCGCCGCGCGGCCGTCGCAGGGGACCGCCGCCGAGGCGGTCCCCCGAGAGGAGGAACAGGTCATGGCCAGGGTCGTTGACCAGGCGAACCCTATTCACGTGCGTGGGCTGAAGAAGTCGTACGGAAGCGCATGCGCGGTCCAGGACGTCGACCTGGACGTCTACTCCGGCGAGGTCTTCGCCCTGCTGGGGCCGAACGGCGCGGGTAAGACGACCACGGTCGAGATCCTCGAAGGGGTTCGCCGGCGGACCGGTGGTGACGTGCGCGTCCTCGGCCGAGACCCCGCCGAGGACTCCCCGGAGTGGCGCGCCCGGCTCGGCATCGTCCCGCAGTCCACGGGCGCCTACGCCGACCTGACGGTCCGCGAGGTCGTCGAGCACTTCGCGGCGTTCTACCCGGCGCCGCTCCCCGTCACGCAGGCCATCGGGATGGTGGGGCTCGGCAAGCAGGAGAACAAGCAGGCGCAGTCGCTCTCGGGCGGCCAGCTGCGCCGCCTGGACGTGGCGGTGGGCATCGTCGGGGACCCGGACCTGATCTTCCTCGATGAGCCCACCACCGGCCTCGACCCCGCCGCCCGCCTCGAAGCGTGGGACCTCGTGCGGTACTTCGCCGAGCGCGGCAAGACCACCGTGCTGACCACGCACTACCTCGACGAGGTCGAGGCGCTGGCCCAGCGGGCGGCCGTCATCGTCGCGGGCAAGGTCGTGGAGGTCGGCCCGGTCGCCGAGCTGGGCGGGCGCCTCGACACCCCGGCCATGCTCGGCTTCACCCGCGTCGGCGGCCTGGTGGGCAGGGCCCTTCCGCAGTTGCCCGCCGACGCGCTGGTCGATCCGCCGGACGACGAGGTCGTCACGCTCCACACCCACAATCCGACGCAGGCGCTCGCGGCGATCCTCCCGTGGGCCGCGGAGGCGGGCGTCCACGAGCTGCCGGGCCTGCGTATCCAGCGCCCCACCCTCGAGGACGTCTATCTCACGCTCATCCGAGAGAATCAGGGGGTCACACCATGATCACTCCTGGCATGGCGGTGGTCGAACAGGGCCCGGCGGCGCGGACCGCCGGGCACAGCTCCAACCTGTGGCGGGCCTCGGTGGCCCGGTCATCGGTGGAGCTGAAGTCGTTCTTCCGCAACAGGCAGTCGCTGTTCTTCACGCTGCTGCTGCCGATCGTGCTGATGCTGGTGCTGGGCTCGATCTTCTCGGGCACCGTGCCCGGCACGCACACGGACTTCAAGCAGATGTTCGTCGCGGGGATCATCGCCTGCGGCATCATGAGCGTCAGCTTCAACGGCCTGGCGATCAGCATCGCGATCGAGCGGGACACCGGCATGATCCGCAGGCTCGCGTCCTCGCCGATGCCGAAGTCCGCGTACTTCATCGGCAAGATCGTCCGCGTGGTGGTGACCGGGCTGCTGGAGTCGGTCGTCCTGCTGGCGGTCGGCCTCGCGCTGTTCCACCTGCCGATGCCGTCGAACGCCGCCCACTGGATCACCTTCCTGTGGGTGCTGCTGCTCGGCGCCATGGCGTGCGCGCTGCTCGCCGTCGCGTTCAGCACGGCCATCCCGAACGCCAGGTCGGCCCCCGCGATCGTCACGCTGCCGTTCCTGATCCTGCAGTTCATCTCGGGCGTCTTCTTCCCCTACAGCCAGCTGCCCGCGTGGATGCAGACGATCGCCGCGTTCTTCCCGCTCAAGTGGATGACGCAGGGCCTGCGCTCGGTGTTCCTGCCGGCCGACTTCGCCAGGGTGGAGCCGGCGGGCACGTGGGAGCTGGGCAGGGTCGCGGCGGTGCTCGCGGCCTGGTGCGTGGCCTCGCTGCTGCTGAGCCTGCTGACCTTCCGCTGGCGCGGCGCGAACGTCAAGTAGCGGCTCGCCCCTCAGATGGCGAGGTAGTAGCCGTCGAGCCGCCGGGGCAGGAGCGAAGGAGCCCAGACGGGCGCGGCCCCCGAGGCGCGCAACCCGGGATAGCGGCGCAGCAGCTCGCGCAGCAGCAGCGCCCCGGCGTGCCTGACCAGAGGAGCACCCAGGCAGAAATGGGTGCCGGTGCCGAAGGCGAGGTGTGGATTGGGCGAGCGGGTCACCACCAGGTCATCCGGCCGGTCGAAGACGGCCGGGTCCCGGTTCGCCGCCGCGACCAGCGCGAGCACCCGGGCACCCGCGGGGATCGTCCCGCCCGCCAGCGCCACGGCCTCGGTCGTCACGCGCGCGGTGAACGGGATCGGCGACTCCAGGCGGAGCAGCTCGTCCACGGCCGTCACCGCCGAATCGTCGCCTCCGCCGAGGAGCTGCTCGACCACCTCTGGACGGGGGAGCAGCCAGTACAGCGCGTTGCCCACCATCTCGGCCAGCGGCTTCCAGCCTCCGACGACGGCCAGCGAGGCGATGCCGAGCTTCTCCGGCCGGGTGAGCCGGTCGTCGGCCGCGAGCCTGCCCCACGGCGAGTCCTCGGTGCCGCCGGCGCGCGCGTCGAGGAACCGCGTGAGGTCACCCATCGCGGTCCGCCCCTCCGCCGCCGCCTGCGGGCCGGCGAGGGGGTCCAGGTTGGCCGAGACGCGGCGCGCCAGGTCGGCGAAGGCCGCGCGGTCGGCGGGCGGCAGGCCGAAGAGCAGGGCCAGCACGCCGGTGGCGAGCGGCTCGCCGATCTCCGCCGTCGCCTCGACGCGGGTGCGGCCCGCCAGCCCCGCCAGGAGCTCGTCCACCTCGCGCGCGATGCCGTCTGCGACGCCGCGGACCGCCGCGGGGCCCATCAGCAGCGCCCCCGGCGAGCGGAGCCGCTGGTGCTCGGGCGGATCGGTGGTCAGCATCGACGGCGGCAGGGCGTCCTCCCTGACCCGCTCCCGCTGGCCCATCGCCGCGGAGAACCTCGGGTCGCGAAGGACGAGCGAGCAGTCGGCGTGGCCGGTCAGCAGCCACATGCGCGAGGTCGCGTCGAAGTGGACCGGGTCGTTGGCCAGCAGCCACCGGTACGCCGGGTACGGATCGATCCGTCCACGCGGCGAGAACGGGTGGGCAAGATCGCCTGGCAGGGTGCGGGGAGCCGCCATCACGTGTCCTCCTGATCATGCCGATGGACAAACTACTACAAGGGGGTGAACGGTGGTGCAGCTCGACGTCGTCGTGATCGGAGCCGGGATCAGCGGTCTGACCGCGGCCCGGCGCCTGCGCGACGAGGGCCTGTCGGTCGCCGTGCTGGAGGCCAGGGACCGGATCGGGGGCCGGATCCAGACCCATCGGCCCTCCCTGCTGGAACTCGGCGCGCAGGTGGTGCACGGGGACCGCAATCCCATCTGGTCGCTGCCCGGCCTGCGACGCCCGCCACCCCTGCCCCGGCGTACGGCCTTCGTCCTCCTCGGCGACGAGGTGCGGCCCATGGCCGTGCTGTCCGAGGCCGGGCCGCCTCCGCCGGTGCTGGAGGAGCGCCTGCTCGACGGCGCGACCGAGGACGTGCCGGTCACCGAGTGGCTCAAGCGCGAAGCCCCCGCTGCCTCCTCGGGGGCCGAGGCCACGGCCGAATGGTTCCGGCAGGGCTGGGCGGCCGACCCGGACATGCTCAGCGCGCTCGGCATCGCCGCCGGCCGCCGCGCGGACCGCGTGGGCCGGGGCGAGTTCGCGATCCCCGGAGGTCTCGACCGGCTGCCCGCGCGGTTCGCCACCGGTCTCGACGTGCGGACGGGCAGCCCGGTGCTGCGCGTCGCCTGGTCTCCCGGCCACGTGGACGTGGTGACCGCCGAAGGCGCCACCACCGCGGGCGCGGCCGTCATCACCGTCCCGCCCCCTCTGGTCGCCGACGGCAGGCTCGCCGTCAACGACCTCCCGGTGCGCAAGCAGGCCGCCGCGTACGAACTGCGGCTCGGCGACGCGTGGTGCGCCGTGGTCACCTACCCCGTCCCCGCCCCCGAGTCGCGTGTCGTATTCGACGCGGGCGGGCGGCTCGGGTTCCTCAGCGCCACGGCGGGCCGTCCAGAGGTGCTCGTCGTGGCCAAGGAACGCGCGGCCAGGGCGGCCCGCGCGGTCGCGCGCTCGTCCGCCGGGCTTGCCGCGCCGCTGGGCGAGGCGATGCCCTGGACCCGGGGGCTGCGGCCCGAGGCGGTCGACGTCGCCGACTGGGGCGCCGACGAGTGGGCGGGCGGCGCCTACACCTATCCCTGCGTGGGGGCGCTCTGGGCGCCCGAGGTCTGGGCCGAGCCGATGGGCGGCACGCTCTTCTTCGCCGGGGAGGCCACCGTGGGCCGCTCAGGCCCGCCCATGGTGCACATGGCCATGGCCAGCGGCGAACGCGCGGCCAGAGAAGTGATCGAGGCGCTGAAGGGATGCCGATGACGCCGATGACACCGCATGGGGGATGGTTCCTGCTGGCACTGGAGGAGGAGCTGACCGAGGAGCTCACGCCGCTCCGGCTCGGGAACCGCAGCCTGATCGCCGTCCGCGAGGGCGAGCGGATCCGCGTCTTCGACGGCGCCTGCCCGCACAGGGGCGCCCATCTCGGATACGGCGGCAAGCTGGACGGCGGCTGCGTGATCTGCCCGTTCCACGGGAAGCGGATCTCGCTCGGCGAGAGCACGCGGCGCTGGTCTGTCGGCGAGCTGCGGACCGAGCGCGCGGGCGCGGCCCTGTTCGTCAAGCTCTCCGACGGCCCGGGCGACGACCGGGGCTTCCAGCAGGCGATCAAGCAGGTGGCCGCCGATCTGACGGTCGTCGGTGCGGTGATCCAGCCCGTGGCCGTGCCCGCCGAGTACGTCGTCGAGAACGCCTTCGACGCCGAGCACTTCCGCTCGGTCCACCTGGTGCCCGCGGTGCGGGGCATGCGGGCCACGCTCGGCGAGCACGGCGAGCTGGTCATCGAGGGCGAGTTCCGCACCAAGGCGCCGCCCTGGGAGAAGGAACGGCGGCTGGACTTCGCGTCCCGGTTCGTGGCCCGCGCGTTCAGCCCGCATCTGGTGGTCACCGAGCTGGGCGGTGAGCAGGCGCCGTACACGATCATCACCGGGGCGATCCCGCGCGAGAAGGGCAGCGTGGGCCGGGTCGCCATCGGGGTGCGGCCCGACCAGGCCGACGCGCTGCCCGCCCTGATCCACGGCGCCCGCTACGCCTTCGACCAGGACCGGGTGGTCTGGGACCACCTGGACGTCGACGCTCCTCAGCGGCTCGACGCCGGGGACGCCCCTGTGATCGCCTTCCGCCAGTTCTGCGCGAGTTTCGGAGCGTTGTCATGACCCTGCATCTGCGCACGCACGGCGACGGTCTCGCCGTCCTGTGGATCCACGGCTACACCATGGACTCGTCGGTGTGGGAACGGCTGTGGGCGCTGCTGCCCGGCTGGCGGCACATCGGCGTCGACCTGCCCGGCCACGGCCGCTCCGGGCCGCTCGCCCCCGGGACGTCCCTGACGATGCTGGCGGCCGAGCTGACCGAGCTGGCGAGGGCCGAGTCGGCGAGCATGGTCGTGGCGGAGTCCATCGGCTCGATGGTCGCCCTGCAGATGGCCATCGACGATCCGCGCACCGTACGAGGGCTGATCATCGGCTCGCCCACCATCGCGGGCGCGCCCCCCGAGCCGGGGACGGGCGACCACTACCGCGCCCTTGCCATGCTCGCGCGCCGGGGCGCGACCGGCGAGGAGCTCGCCGACCTGTGGATGACGTCGCCGCCCGACATCTTCCGCGGCACCGAGCGGCACCCCGCCCTGCGGGCCGGGCTGCGCGCCATCGTGGCCAGGCACACCTGGCGGGAGTTGCGCGACGGCGCGATGTACGGCCTCAGCCGGCACGTGCACACCGCCGAGGACCTCAGCGGCATCCACGCGGCGACCCTGGTCGTGGCCGGCGACGAGGACATGGCGACCTTCAGGGCGAGCGCCGAGCTGCTGCGCGCGACCGTCCCCCGGTGCCGTACGGTCACCGTCCCCGCGGCCGGTCACCTGTGCATGATCGAACGGCCCGAGACGGTGGCGCCGCACATCGGCACCCACCTGCGGCTGGCCGCGATGGAGGAGGCACATGCCGATTCACGAGCACTATGAGCCGGGCGCGCCGTGCTGGGTGGACTACGCGGCGCTCGATCCCGAGGGCGCCCGGGCCTTCTACGGCGAGCTGTTCGGGTGGGGGTTCGACACCGAGGGCGGGTACGAGTTCATCCGCCTGGGCGGGAACGTCGTCGGCGGGTTCGGCCGGGTGCCGCCCGGGCGGGCGCTGCCCGCGTCGTGGAACACCTATCTGGCCACGAAGGACGCCGACGCCGTCGCGGGCCGGGTCAGGGGGCTCGGCGGCACGGTCGTCTTCGGCCCGATCGACGCGGGCCCCAACGGGCGGCTGCTGTTCGCGGTGGACCCCTCGGGGGCGGCCGTGGGGTTCTGGGAGGGCCGGCGGGAGGCCGGCATCGTGGTGGTGGGCGAGCCGGGGACGTGGTGCCGCCACGAGCTGTGGGCCGGCGACGTGGCCGCGGCCGACGCCTTCTACGGCGGCGTGTTCGGCACGCGCGGGCCCGCGCCGGCCGCCGAGGGGCCGGGTAACGGGCTCGCGCCGCAGTGGGTGACGTTCTTCGGGGCGGACGACTGCCCGGCCGCGCTCACCGCGGCCGAGCGCCTCGGCGCCACGATCGCCGCACGGCACGGCCCGGCGACGATCCTTCAGGACCCGTGGGGCGCGCTGTTCGCGCTGACTCCGCTATGAACGGTTGGCCCTGCGGCCGTAGCTCACGAAGAACAGGGCGACCAGGATGGCGCCTGCCACGGCGACCACCCCACCGGCCGTCTTGTTGATCAACAGGGCCACGATGACGGCGACCGCGTAGACCAGGGGGACGACCACTCGGAGGTTCAAGCCCATGATGTGCTCCTTTTGAACTGGATGGAGGCCAAATGCATCATCGGCCATGGGTCAAAGCCGGTCCAGACCAAAACCGAGAATAGGTCGGAACATACGTATTACTCAGCCGGAGGCATACGTATCGGCCCGGCCGGCGATGCGCAATACGTAACTCCGGCCGGCGCTCACGCCTGAAAGTAATCAGTGCTTTGAGGAGAGGGCATTACGGCGCGGCGACCGCGCGGCAGACCCTTTCCTCCGTGCGCGGAGGGTGAGCGCCGGGCCGGGAAACTCAGGACACGCGGCGCAGGTCCATCTGGAAATTCTGCCGCCAGGTCTTCCCGCCGTCGGGGCTGAACTCGCCGACCTCGTGCCAGGTCCTCCGGGTGAACTTCAGCGTGTACCGGATGGTCACGCTGGGCGTCTGGAGGTTCCACTGGAACAGGTTGTCGCCGACGACCGGCACGACCTCGGTGACGTGGCCCCCGGAGAACGCCTCCCAGCGGTACTGCCCGGTGAGGTCGTTGTAGTTGATCACGGCGAGCGCGGTGTCCACGACCCGCCGCGGCTGCGCCTTGTCGCGTCCCTCGCCCTCCACGGAGAGCGCGAGACCGCTCACCTGGCGCCGGACGTGCTCGGTCTGGGTGAACTCCTGCCGCTCACCAGAACTGGTGATGGTCCAGCCGGCTCCGGCCCACCGGCCGACCATGAAGTCGAGCTTCCGCATCGCGGTGAGCTGTGTGGGGACGTCCAGTGTCCTCGCGGCCGTTGCCGTGTCGGCGGCGGCGGCGCCGACCCCACCGCCCGCGGCCAGGGCGAGTAGGCAGAAAAAGGGCAGCAACCTACGACTTAATCGCTTCATGGGGTGATCTTTACATATGCCGCCTCCGCACCGGTGCGCCTTCCCGTGGATCAGTACGCGGACCTGCGCCGCGTTTCCGGCACAGCCGTCAATTCCATCCCTTTTGCGGTATTAGTCGTCATAGTTTGCGGTATGTCCTGGCATCCTCGGCGGCGTCCAGTACTCCTTCCAGGGAGGCCCCGATACCGGCCGCCACGGCCGCCGCTATGGCGCCCTCGACGAAGGGGACGTCGGCGATCACCACCTGACCGGGTTGCTCGAAAAGGAGGGCCGTCAGCACCGAGCTGCCGAGGTCGGGGATGAGCACGACCCCGGCTCCCCGGCCGACCTCCTCGATGGCCGCCGCCACCTTGTCCGGGCTGGTGCCGAGCCCGCCGTCGTCGGTGCCCCCCGCGGGCGCCACCCGTACGTCGGGTCCGGCGATCCCCACGGCGAGCGCGACCGCCTCCCTCGCCAGCGCGTCGCTGTGCGAGACGAGGACGATGCCCACGAGACCGTCCCGGGTGGTCATCCGGCGGCCACCGCGTGCAGGGCGGCGAGGACCAGGGCGGTGGAGGCCGCGCCCGGGTCCTGGTGGCCGATGCTGCGCTCGCCCAGGTAGCTGGCGCGTCCCTTGCGGGCCTGGAGGGGGATCGTCGCCTGGGCGCCCTCCTCCGCCGCCGCGCGGGCGGCGTCGAGAGCCTCCTCGGCCTTCGTCCCGTTCTGTACGGCCGCGGAGAGGGCGCGTGACGCGGGGGCGAGGGCGTCCACCATGGTCTTGTCGCCCTCGGCCGCGCCGCCGAGCCTCCGCACGCCCGCGAGGGCCGCCTCGAAGCCGGACGCCAGCTCGGCGAGCGTGACGTCGGCGCCGGAGCCGAGGGCCTTGCCCAGCTCGCGGAAGGCCGTCCCGTAAAGGGGTCCCGAGGCGCCGCCGACCTTGCGGATCAGCGTCGTGCCGGTGAGGCTGAGGACGGCTCCCGGGGTGCCGCCCGGCGCGGCGGCCAGGGCCTCCCGGACGGCGGTGAAGCCGCGGTCCAGGTTGGAGCCGTGGTCGGCGTCACCGATGGCGGCGTCGAGCCGCGTCAGGTGGTCGCGGTTCGCGCCGACGGCCCGCGCGACCTCCTCGATCCAGGCGGTGAAGAACTGGGCGTCCATGGGGCTCGCGACTCCTCGAAGCGGGTGCGGGTGGTGCTGTCACCGGCCCCAGCGGAGGCCGGGGGTCTCCACGGGGGCGTCCCAGAGGCGGGTGAGCTCGTCGGTCAGCCTGCACACGCTCACCGAGAAGCCCTGCATGTCGAGGCTGGTGACGTAGTTGCCCACCAGGGCGCGGGCGGGCTCGGCGCCCTTGTCGCGCAGGTAGGCGGCGACCTCGGCGAAGACGACGTACAGCTCGATGAGCGGGGTGCCGCCCATGCCGTTGACCAGCACCAGCGTGTCGCCGGAGAGCGGCATGTCGGCGTTGACGGCGTCCATGGCGACGCGGGCCAGCTCGCGGGCCGGGGCGATGGGCGCGCGGGTGCGGCCGGGCTCGCCGTGGATGCCGATGCCCAGCTCGATCTCGTCGCCGGCCAGCTCGAAGGTCGGCTTCCCGGCCGCTGGGACGGTGCAGGGGGACAGGGCCACGCCGAACGAGCGGCTGCGCGCGTTGACCTCCTCGCCCACCTTGGCCACCTCGGCGAGGGACGCGCCCTCCTCGGCCAGGGCTCCGGCGATCTTCTCCACGAAGACCGTCGCGCCGGTGCCGCGGCGGCCGGCGGTGTAGAGGGAGTCCTTGACGGCCACGTCGTCGTTGACGAGCACGACGGCGACCTCGATGCCCTCCTCGGCGCACAGCTCCGCCGCCATCTCGAAGTTCAGCACGTCGCCGGTGTAGTTCTTGACGATGTGCAGCACCCCGGCGCCGCCGTCGACGCCCTTGGTGGCCTCGATGACCTGGTCGGGGACCGGTGAGGTGAAGATCTCTCCCGGACAGGCCGCGTCGAGCATGCCGTGCCCGACGAAGCCCCCGTGCAGCGGTTCGTGACCGGAGCCGCCCCCCGACACCAGCCCGACCTTGCCCCGCGTGGGCGCGGACCGGCGGTACACGATCTTGTTCTCCAGGTCCACGCGGAGGCCGGGGTGGGCCTCGGCGATTCCGGCGAGCGCGTCGGCGACGACGGAGTCCGCGCTGTTGATGAGCTTCTTCATGAGGCGGTCCTCGGCTGCGATCGGTGGTTCCCCGGCCAGACTCTCCCCGTTCGCGGGTCCTGGCAAGCGCCGCCCGCTCCCGTCTGCGGATGTAATCGACTCTTGATGCGCGAAAAGCTTGAATTTCGCGCATGAACGCGCAAGCCTGAAGGCGCGTTCGAGGTGGTCCAGGAAGGAGACCTCATCCGCGTGCTGGCGTGAGCCCTGGCGAATCGGAGTGTGGGCCGCGCCACTCCGCCGTCCATGGCGAGGCCGGTCCGGAGAGTGGGGAACAGCGCGCATTTCGCCACTTTGTCCCGAACATAATCGTTCGCGAGGAGTGTCCATGCGTCTTCCACGGAGTCCCCGTATCTTCCGTACGTTATCCGTCGTCGCCTTCGCCGTTCTCTGCCTGACCGGCGTCCAAGCCCAGGCTCAGGCGGCCGCGCTACCCGCTCCCGTCGCCTGCTCCGGCTGCTGGCAGCCCGCCCTGCAGACAAGCTGGCAGTGGCAGCTCTCGTCCCTGCCGACCACCCCCTTCGCCGATGTGCAGATGTACGACATCGACGGCTTCGAGGCGGGCAGCGCGCTGGTCAAGTCGCTGCACGACACCAAGCCGGGCCGCGGGGTCGTCTGCTACATCAGCGCCGGATCGTACGAAGACTGGCGTCCTGACGCCGCGCAGTTCCCCGCCTCCGTGCTCGGAAAGGCTCTCGACGGATGGGCGGGCGAGCGCTGGCTCGACATCCGGCAGTACGCCGGCACGCTCGGCACGATCATGAAGGCCCGCCTGGACAGGTGCAAGGCCGCCGGGTTCGACGCGGTCGAGCCGGACAACGTCGACGGCTACACCAACGACACCGGCTTCCCGCTGAAGGCGTCCGACCAGCTCGCGTACAACTCCTGGCTGGCCAACGAGGCGCACAGGCGCGGCCTGTCCGTGGCGCTGAAGAACGACAACGAGCAGATCCCGCAGCTCCTGCCGTACTTCGACTTCGCGCTCAACGAGCAGTGCTTCCAGTACTCCGAGTGCACCACCGCCGACAACGGCTCCTACGGATACGACCAGTTCGTCAACGCGGGCAAGGCCGTGTTCGAGGTGGAGTACAGCCTCGCCACCTCGAAGTTCTGCACCAAGGCCAACAAGGCGAACTTCAACTCGTTGAAGAAACACCTGAACCTGGACGCCTACCGCGTTCCGTGCCGTGGTGCCTGAGTACGACCTGCTGGTCGTCGGCGACGCCAACCCCGACGTGGTGCTCACCGGAGCGCCACGTCGGCCGGCGTACGGTCAGCGCGAGGAGCTGGTGGAGCGGGGCGAGCTGGTGCTCGGCGGGTCCGGCGCGATCACGGCGTGCGGCGCCGCGCGGCTCGGGCTGCGGACGGCCTTCGTCGGCCGCGTCGGCGCCGACGCCGCGGGGCGCCTGGTCCTCGGGATGCTCGCCGAGCGCGGGGTGGACACCCGTCACTGCGTCGTCGACGAGCGCCCGACCGCGCTCACCGTGGTCCTGGCGCGGGAGGGCGCGGGCGGGCGGGCGATCCTCACCGCGCCGGGGTGCCTGCCGTACCTCACCGCGGACGACGTGCCGGGGCACCTGCTCAGGGCCGCCGCACATGTGCACGTTTCGTCGTACTTCCTCCAGCCGGGCCTCGCCGCCGGGCTCCCCGCGCTGTTCGGGCAGGCGCGCGGCACGACCAGCCTGGACACCAACGACGACCCCGCGGGGGAGTGGCGGGGGCTGGACGAGGTGCTCAAGACGGCCGGCGTGCTGCTGCCCAACGCCGCCGAGGCGCTCGCGATCACCGGCGAGCCCGCCGTCGAGAAGGCCGCCGAGGCCCTCGCCCGGCGCGGCGTGCTGCCGGTCGTCAAGGACGGCCGCGACGGTGCGCTGGCGTGGGCCGACGGGGCCGCCGTACGGGTGCCCGCGCCGTACGTGCCGGAGGCCGAGATCGCCGACACCGTCGGCGCGGGCGACTCCTTCAACGCCGGATTCATCGCGGCCCGGCTGCGCGGCCTGGACCTTCCCGGGAGCCTCCGCGTCGCCGTGGCCTGCGGATCGCTGTCAACCCGTGCGGCAGGCGGAACCGCCGCCCAGCCCACCTGGGACGAGGTGCACAACCAGTGAAGATCGTATTTCTCGGCGCCGGGAGCGTCGAGTTCACCCAAGGGCTACTGGCCGACCTGTTCGGCTTTCCCGAGCTGCGCGAGCGGGACGACCTGGAGATCGCTCTCCACGACATCGACCCCGAGCGCCTGCGGACCGCCGAGGCCGCCGCGCACTACATCGCGGCAGCGGGAGTCTCGGCTCCGCTCCCGGTGAAGATCACCGCGCACCTGGAGCGGCGGCCCGCCCTCGAAGGGGCCGACTTCGTGATCAACATGATCCAGGTCGGCATGATCGGCGCGACCCGCACCGACTTCGAGATCCCCGCCCGGTACGGGCTGCGCCAGACGATCGGCGACACGCTCGGCGTCGGCGGGATCTTCCGGGCGCTCCGCACCTTCCCGGTGCTGGAGGGCATCGGCCGCGACATCGCGGAGCTCTGCCCCGGCGCCTGGCTGCTCAACTACACCAACCCGATGGCCATGAACGTGTGGTACCTCAACGCGGCCACCCCGGTGCAGAACGTCGTCGGGCTCTGCCACTCGGTGCACTGGACCATCCACGACCTGTCCGAGCTGGTGGGCGTGCCCATGGACGAGGTGTCCTTCCTCGCCGCCGGGGTCAACCACCAGGCGTGGGTGCTGCGGTTCGAGCGCGCGGGGCAGAGCCTCTACCCTCGCCTGGACGAGGCCATCGAGCGCGACCCCGGCCTGCTGCGCAGGGTGCGCGTCGACATGTACCGGCGGCTCGGCGTCTTCCCGACCGAGAGCAGCGAGCACTCCTCGGAGTACGTGCCGTGGTACCTGCACAGCGACGAGGAGATCGAGCGGCTGCGCATCCCGGTGGGCGACTACATCGGCATCAGCGAGGAGAACGTGCGGCGGTACGAGGCCACCCGCGACGCGCTCGGCGCCGGGAGGCCCATCACGGTCGAGGCCACCATGGAGTACGCGCCGCAGATCATCCACAGCGTCGTGACCGGCGCCCGGCGCGTGGTCTACGGCAACGTCGTCAACCGCGGCCTGATCGGCAACCTCCCGCCCGGGTGCGTCGTCGAGGTGCCGTGCGTGGTGGACGCGCTCGGCGTGCGGCCGATGGCGGTGCCCGACCTGCCGCCGCAGTGCGCGGCGCTCAACCGCGCGTACGTCGCCGTCAACGAGCTGACCGTGCGCGCGGCCCTGGAGGGGCGGCCGGACCACATTCGGCACGCGGTGATGGCGGACCCCAACGCCTCCGCCACGCTGACGGTCGAGCAGATCTGGGCCCTGTGCGACGACATGGTACGGGCGCACGGCGACCTGCTCCCTGAGTCACTGAGAGGTGCCGTGTGAGCGGATCGCCGGCGCGCGGAACGACCGAGGAGGAACCGGTGAAGACCATTCCCGTAAGGAGGCCCCGGTGAGCCGGGCCTGGCGGAGCGGCACGCTGGCGGCCGTCGCGGCCGGGCTCGCCGCGGTCGTGGGGCTCGCGGCCTGCGGCGCCCCGGCCGAGGAGGCCGCGGGCCCGGTGAAGGTGGTCTGGTGGCACGGCCAGGTGGAGACCCAGGCGAAGGTGATCCAGGATCTCGCCGCCGACTACAACCGCACCCATCCGGGCGTCCAGGTCGTCCCCGCCGTCGGCACGACCAATGTGGACGACATGCTGCAGAAGGTGCAGGCCGCGCTCGCCGGCGGCGACGCGCCCGACATCGCGTACATGTACGGATCCTGGTCGGCCCACCTGGCCAAGAGCCCCAAGGTGTACGACCTGACCAAGCTCGTGAAGGACCCGGCCTTCGGGTGGGACGACTTCTGGCCGTCGGAGCGGGCGGCGGCCGAGGTGAACGGGAAGGTCATCGGCGTCCCCGCGATCGTGGACAACCTCGCGGTGGTCTACAACAAGAAGCTGTTCGACGCGGCGGGCGTGCCGTACCCGTCCAAGGACTGGACCTGGGAGGACTTCCGCGCCGCCGCCGCGAAACTGACTTCTCCCGAAAAAGGCGTATATGGCACGGCATATCCGGTCACCGGGAGCGAGGACACGGTATGGCGGTTCTGGCCCATGCTCTGGCAGCAGGGCGGGTCGATCGTGTCCCCGGACGGCAAGACGGCGGCGTTCGACACGCCGCAGGCCGTTCAGGCGTTGACGCTCTGGCAGTCGATGGCGCGTCAGGATAAGTCCGTATATCTGGACCAAAACGGGGAGAAGTTCCTCCCGCTGTTCCAGAGCGGGAAGGTGGGCATGGTCATCGCCGGGCCGTGGGCACTCCTCGACTTCATCGACCACAAGATCTCGTACGGCGTCCAGGTGCTGCCCGGCTACGGCGGCAACCACGAGACCATCGCGGGTCCGGACAACTGGGTCGTGTTCGACAACGGCTCGAAGCGGACCAAGGCCGCCACCGACTTCCTGACCTGGATCACCCGGCCGGAGCAGGACGCCCGCTGGACGCTCGGCCTCGGCAACCTGCCCGTCCGCAAGGCCACGATGGAGCTCCCGGCGTACAAGCAGTTCGTCAAGGACTTCCCCGACGTGGACGTCTTCACCGCCAACCTCGACAACGCCAAGCAGGCCCGTCCGGCGCTGGAGAGCTATCCGGAGTTCTCCGAGAAGGTCGGCGACGCGATCGGGCAGGCGCTGATCGGCGGCACGCCCGTACAGCAGGCGCTGGACCAGGCGGCCAAGGACGCGGGCCGCGTGCTCGCGAAGTCGCGGTGAGCGTGACGGTGGGCGTCAGGCGGGTGCCCGTCCGCGCCGGCGCCCGCCGCCTGCTTCCCGACCTCACCGGCTGGGGCTTCGTACTCCCGGCCACCCTGGTGATCGTCGGCCTGTCGCTCTTCCCGGCCGCGTGGGCGCTGCTGCTCTCCCTCCGCGACGGCGACCTGATCTCCGGCGGCGCGTACGTGGGCCTGCAGAACTACCGGGACATGCTGGACGACCCGGACCTGCTCGCCGCCACCGGGCACACCCTGCTGTACACCGTGCTGTTCGTCCCCGGCTCGGTGATCCTCGGGCTGCCCCTGGCGCTCATGCTCAACCGGCCCATCCGGCTCATCGGGTTCTACCGTACGTGCATCTTCGTCCCGTACGTCGTGTCAGCCGCCGCCACCGGGATCCTCGCCAACTTCGTCTTCGACCCGGAGTTCGGCATCGCCAACACGGTGCTGCGGGCGGTGGGACTGCCGCCGCTCGGGTTCCTCCAGGACCCCGGCCAGGCGATGATCGTGCTCGTCGTCATCTCGCTGTGGGGCGGCATCGGGCTCCCCGCCGTGGTCTACCTCGCCGCGTTGCAGGACATCCCGCGCGAGCTGACCGAGGCGGCGCGGGTGGACGGGGCCTCGGGGCGGCACGTGTTCCGGTACGTCATCGTGCCGCAGCTCCGCCCGGCCACGGTCTTCCTGGTGATCTGGCAGACGATCGACGCGCTCCAGCTCTTCGACCTCGTCTACACCACCACCAAGGGCCAGCCGCTCGACTCCACCACAGTGATCGTTCTCTACCTGTACCAGCAGGCGTTCCAGCTGTTCCACTCCGGGTACGGCGCGGCGGTGGCGTACGGGCTGTTCGTGCTCACGCTCGCGGTCTCCTCCGTCGCCCTGTGGTACTCGCGCCGAGGGGAGGCCCACGCATGACCACCGCGACCGGCCCTGTCAGTCCTGCCGGCTCTGCCGGCCCTGTCGGCGTGGTCGGCGTGGTCGGCACTGAGAACCCTGGGAGCCGGGGCGCGACCGGCGGCGGCATGCCGGGAGGGAAGAGCGGGCGGCCGTGGCTGGCCCATCTCATCCTGATGCCCACCGCGCTGGTCTTCGCCGCCCCGCTGGTGTGGATGGCGCTGACGGCGTTCATGCCGGACACCGACATCAACCGCTACCCGCCCCGCGTCTGGCCGTCGCACTTCACGCTCGCCGGATTCGCCCGGATCTTCACCGAGGACGACTATCCGCGCTGGCTGATGAACACCGTCCTCGTCTCGGCCGTCGCCGTGGCCGGGCACCTGGTGCTCTGCTCCCTCGCCGGGTACGGCTTCGCCCGCCTGCGGTTCCGGGGCAGGACGCTGACCTTCGCCCTCGTCATGGCGACCGTCATGGTCCCGGCCCAGGTGCTGATGATCCCGACGTTCCTGATGTTCCGTAACCTCGGGCTGATCGACACGCTCGGCGCGGCCTTCGTCCCCTGGCTCGCCTCGGCCTTCGGCGTCTTCCTCATGCGGCAGTTCTTCCTCTCACTGCCGCGCGAACTGGAGGAGGCCGCGACGATCGACGGCTGCTCCCGCCTCGGGGTGTTCTTCCGGATCGTGCTCCCGCTCGCCCGGCCGGCCCTCGCGACGCTGACGGTGTTCACGCTGCTGGGCGCGTGGAACGACCTGATCTGGCCGCTGATCGCCATCAGCTCGGAGGACACCTACACCCTCCAGATGGGCCTCGCCACCTTCGCCGGCGCCCGCCACACCGAATGGTCCGCCCTCATGGCCGGCAACCTCGTCGCCACCCTCCCCCTGGTAGCCGCCTTCATCCTGGCCCAGCGCCACTTCGTCGCCACCATGAGCTTCTCCGGCCTCAAGTGACCCCGGCGGGCAGTGACGAAGTACTTCCCGGACAGCAGGATCTGTCCGTACGACCACGAACCGGCGCCATTCGGAACTCGCTGAAAGTAAGCGCCGTGCCATTAGTGTGACGGGGGCCGGACTTGGCGGGGGTCGCTGGGGGCGATTTGGGCGGGCCTGGAGAGGGAGGTCTCTGCGCTGCCCTGGCCTGGTCGATGTGTGGCCGTTTGATGTCTGCCGATGCCATCGGTTCGGATCCGGAATGCGATGGTCTGAGTCGGCGCGGCCTGGTCTTTCCGGGTGCTTTTATGCGCTGTCGAGCGGGACTACTTCAGTGATTTCAAGGGAGTGGGTCGCGGGGCTGTCGATGTGGATTCTCGTATTGGGCTTTGGCGGGCTGTTCTTTCTTAGTCCCAGGTGGTGCCAGCGGTGCGCGAGTAGCTGTCCCAGGTGGTGCCGGCGGTGCGGGAGCGGGAGTCCCAGGTGGTGCCGGCGGAGCGGGTGGAGGTGACCGAGGAGAAGATGGAGTTGGTCATTTCTCTGTCTCTTTTCGTGTGGGCTGTGTATTTGTTCTCGCACAACCAACTCTGCGGGAATCGCGACCCGCAAACCAGATGAACGGGCGGCAGCAAGCTGCACCGCCGTGACCGCTTCCTGCCACCCCCGGGCCAGACATCCGCCCGAGAACCCGCACGCGCGACGTAGCCGCAGGTCGGACCGCTCGTCCACAAGTGACGCAGGCCACGACGTCGCGGAACCGGCTGGTACGCGGTCACGCCGGCACGTCCTGGAGCGTGCCCCGCGCGGACCTGGGGCCCGCGTCGCGGGGGCACTCCGGCGGGCCTGGATATGGCAGAGGCCCTTGAAGGGAGATCTGGCCGGTGGGTCTGGGACGAGAATGTCCCGGCGTCACACCTGCGCCATTTGGATGACTGAGGCTTCGATGCTCACCGATGCCACCGGTTCGTAATCACGGTGGTCTTAGTCCCGGTTGAGCAGAGCCTGTCCAGAAACTTTCTGACGTACTGTCGAGCGGAAATATTTTCGGTCGTAATGATAGAACTGTGACTTTCTTAGTCCCAGGTGGTGCCGGGAGTGCGGGAGTAGCTGTCCCAGGTCGTTCCGGCGGTGCGGGTGTAGGAGTCCCAGGTGGTTCCGGCGGTGCGGGCGGAGGCGGTGGAGTTCGTCATTTCTTCGGCTCTTTTCTTGGGGGCTGTGTATTTGTTCTCGCACAACCAACTCTGCGGGAATCGCAACCCACAAACCAGACGAACCGGCGGCAGCAAGCTGCACCGCTGTGACCGCTTCCTGCCACCGCCACCCGGGACATGCCAGTCTGAGCCATAACCCCAGGTCAGGACGTCAACCTGCCTGCGGGCGCGAGCGCGCGAAGGTGGTCCCGCTCGTTCGTGATGCGGGGACCGCACGGCCGGGCGCCTGGGAAACGCGGGACGGTCCGGCCGCGCGGCCTGGCCCTCGCCACTCTGCGGCCGGGCCGCGTTCCAGCCGCGTACCGAACACTAATCCTTTCGGTGGAGGGCCCGCAAGGGATATGCCTGTTCCGTTATGGCGGATAAGGTCGGTCCTTCGAGCGGTGAGGCTTTCATGGTGGGTCGGCGATCCGGTGGGCCCTGGCTTCCACCGGGCCGCCGCTCACGTGGCCACCGATGACCCATGGCCAGGTCGTCGCCGGGCTCCTAGGATTCAGTGGTGCTCGTCGTCGGCGCGCGCTTCGCGCGGGTCGAGGAGCGAAGGGAAGTCACCGGGAGGTCTCCCGGGGATGATGGCTCCTACAGAAAGATGTCTGACGAATGTTGAGCAGTCTCGTCGAGAGCATCCGGAGTGGTGCGATCGAGGTGGTCGACCTCACGGCCCCGCTGAGTTCGGAGACGCCCACCCTCATGCTTCCCGAGCCCTTCGGGAACACCGTGCCGTTCCGGCTCACCGAGATCAGCCGGTACGACGACCGGGGCCCCGCCTGGTACTGGAATGACATCACCACCGGCGAGCACACCGGCACCCACTTCGACGCGCCGGTCCACTGGGTGACCGGGCGTGACGGCGAGGACGTCTCCCAGGTGCCGCTCGCGCGCCTGATCGCCCCGGCGGTGGTGCTCGACTTCGCCGCCCGCGCGGCCGCGGACCCCGACTTCCTGCTGGAGATCGAGCACGTCAAGGAGTGGGAGAAGGCCAACGGCCCGCTGCCCGACGGCGGCTGGCTGCTCTACCGCACCGGGTGGGATTCGCGGTCGGGCGACCAGGCGAGCTTCCTCAACGCCGACGAGACCGGGCCCCACACTCCGGGCATCTCGGTCGAGTGCGCCAGGTGGCTCGCCGAGGAGGCCCCGATCGGCGGGCTCGGCGTGGAGACGGTCGGCACCGACGCCGGGGCCGCGCACTCCTTCGACCCGGCCTTCCCCTGCCACTCGTTCCTGCTCGGCGCCGGCAAGTACGGTCTGACGCAGCTCCGCAACCTCGATCGGCTGCCCGTCACAGGCTCGGTGGTCATCGCTCCGCCGCTGCCCATCGTGGGCGGCTCCGGCAGCCCGGTGCGAGTGCTGGCGCTCGTCGAGCGATGATCGTCGCAAGGGCCGTCGGCGGGGTGCTGGCGGAGCTGGGGGTGGACACCGCCTTCGGCGTGGTCGGCAGCGGCAACTTCCACGTCACCAACGCCCTCGTGGAGCACGGCGTCCGGTTCGTCGCCGCCCGTCACGAAGGCGGCGCGGCCACCATGGCCGACGCGTACGCCCGCATGAGCGGCTCGGTCGGCGTCCTCAGCGTGCACCAGGGTCCCGGTCTGACCAACGCGATGACCGGCATCACCGAGGCCGCCAAGAGCCGCACGCCGCTGCTCGTCCTCGCCGGCGAGGCGCTGGAGCCCCGGTCGAACTTCCACATCGACCAGAGCGCGCTGGCCGAGGCGGTGGGCGCGGTGCCCGTACGCGTGGAGTCGCCCGCCACCGCCGTCGCCGACACCGTGCGGGCCTTCCGGCTGGCGGCGCACGACCGCCGGGCCGTCCTGCTGAACCTCCCCCTCGGCGTGCAGGGACAGCCGGTCGAGGGCGGCCTTGAGCCGCTCCCCGCCGCCGGTCAGAGCGCCCCGAGTCCCTCACCCGAGGCGGCGGCGGAGCTGGCGAAGGTGCTGGCCGGGGCGCGGCGTCCCGTCTTCGTCGCCGGGCGCGGGGCCCGGCACGCGCGGAGCGAGCTTGAGGAGCTGGCCGCCCGTACGGGTGCGCTGCTCGCCACCTCGGCCGTCGCCCGGGGCCTGTTCAAGGGCTCTCCGTGGAGTCTCGACGTCAGCGGCGGGTTCGCCTCCCCGCTGGCCGCCGAGCTGATCCGCGAGGCCGACGTCATCGTCGGATGGGGCTGCGCGCTCAACATGTGGACGATGCGGCACGGCGCGCTGATCGGGCCCGCCACCACCGTCGTCCAGGTCGACCTCGACCTGGACGCCCTCGGCGCCCACCGTCCCATCGGGCTGGGCGTGCTCGGCGACGTGGCGGCCACCGCGCGGGCGGTGACGGCCCTGCTCGCCGAACGCGGCTCACCGGCCGCGGCGGAGCCTCAGGAGCCGGCCGCGGAGGGGTACGGCCGTCGCACGCCCGCCATCGCCGAGAGGATCGCTCGCGAGGTCGCCTGGCGGGACGTGCCGTACGCCGACGAGTCTGGTGACGGCCGCATCGACCCCCGCACGCTGTCGATCGCCCTGGACGACCTGCTACCCGAGGAGCGCGTCGTCAGCGTCGACTCGGGGAACTTCATGGGTTACCCGTCAATGTTCCTGTCGGTGCCCGACGAGTACGGCTTCTGCTTCACCCAGGGCTTCCAGTCCGTGGGCCTCGGCCTCGCCACCGCCGTCGGCGCCGCCCTGGCCCGGCCCGACCGCCTGCCCGTCGCGGCCCTCGGGGACGGCGGCGCGCTCATGGGCATCGCCGAGCTGGAGACCGTCGTACGCCTCGGCCTGCACATGGTGATCGTGGTGTACGACGACGAGGCGTACGGCGCCGAGGTGCACCATTTCGGCCCGGACGGGTATCCGCTGGACCAGGTGCGGTTCCCGCCGGCCGACATCGCGGCGATCGCCCGGGGGTTCGGGTGCGCGGCGGTGACCGTGCGCGAGCGCGCCGACCTCGCGGCGGTGTCCGGCTGGCTGGACGGTCCGCGCGACCGGCCGCTCCTGATCCAGGCCAAGGTGACGGCGAGCCACGGCTCCTGGTGGCTGGAGGAGGCCTTCCGGGGCCACTGAGACGCCAAGTTACTCACGCGTAGGTTACGGTGCAGGCATGGCCGACATCCTGTACCCCCTGGTGATCGGGACAGCGCGAGGGCTGTTCAAGGCGCTCGACCTCAAGATCGAGGTGAACGGCGCCGAGCGGGTGCCGAGGAGCGGCGGCGCCGTGCTGGTCAGCAACCACGTGAGCTACCTGGACTTCATCTTCGTCGGATACGGCGCCTACCCCTCCCGCCGGCTCGTGCGGTTCATGGCCAAGAAGGAGGTCTTCTCCAACCGGATCTCCGGGCCGCTGATGCGCGGCATGCGCCACATCCCGGTCGATCGGTCGGCGGGTGCGGGCGCGTACGGCAGCGCCGTGGCCGCCCTGCGCGCGGGCGAGGTGGTCGGCGTGTTCGCCGAGGCGACGATCAGCCGGTCCTTCACGATCAAGGACATCAAGAACGGCGCCATGCGCATGGCGTCCGAGGCCGAGGTCCCGCTGATCCCGGTCACGGTCTGGGGGACGCAGCGCATGTGGACCAAGGGCCGCCCGAAGGCCCTCACCCAGCGGCACGTGCCCATCACGGTCGACGTCGGGGAGCCGTTGTTCCCCAAGCCGGGGCAGGACATCGCGGAGCTCGCGGACGGCCTGCGCACCCGGATGTCCGAGCAGCTCGACCGGGTGCAGCGGAGCTATCCCGAGATCCCGCAGGGCGTGTGGTGGCAGCCCGCCCACCTGGGCGGCACCGCTCCGACCCCCGAGGAGGCCGCCGCCCTGGACGCCGCCGAGCAGCGGGCGCGCCGCCGGGGCTGACCACGGGCCACCGCAGGCCGTGCCGTAACGTGACCTTATGCAGCGAATGAGTGACAGAGAGTGGCGCGAGTTCGTGCTCGAAGGGACGCGCACCGCGAAGATCGGGGTCACCCGGGCCGACGGCCGCCCGCACGTGACGCCCGTGTGGTTCGTCCTGGACGGCGACGACCTGGTGTTCACCACCAGCGGCACCGGCCAGAAGGCCAAGAGCCTGCGCCGCGACCCGAGGGCCGCCGTGTGCGTGGACGAGGAGCGGCCGCCGTACGCGTTCGTCATGATCGAGGGCACGGCGGCGATGTCCGACGACCTCGGCGAGCTGACCAAGTGGGCCACCGTGCTCGGCGGGCGCTACATGGGCGAGGACCGCGCCGAGGAGTTCGGCAGGCGCAACGGCGTGCCGGGGGAGGTCGTGGTGCGCATCCGCATCGGCAAGGTCATCGCCGTACGCGACATCGCCGCCTGAACCGGTCTACTCTCATCTGCGGGATCGCACCCCCCGCTGGCCTCCGAGCCGGCTGGACGTGACGGCTTCCGCTGCCCGGCACCTCTGCCTCGATGGTCCAGGGGACGTCGTGGGCGAGCAGCCAGGCTGTGTATGCATGCAATCTGCATGCTAAATTGGTGGCATGGGAACGATTCAGATTCGCGATGTCTCCGATGCGACCGAGCGGACACTGAAGGCACGGGCCGAGCGCGAAGGCAAGTCACTGACGGCCTACGTGCGCGATCTTCTGAACGAGGAGGCCGCCACCCCCACTCTGGACGAGGTGATGGCCAAGATCGCTTCTGATGAGCCGGTGCCTTATGACCCTGACTTCGTCCGCGAGACGATGCGAGAGGGTCACCGGTGAGCCTGGTCGTGGACGCCTCGATCGTCTTCCGCCTGCTGGCCAACGTGAAAGGCGACGATCTTCTCCGCCAGCGGTTGGCCCGCAAGCTGCACGCCCCGGCCTTGATCGACGTCGAGATCGCCTCGGTGGTGCGTGGGCACGTGATCACCAGTAAGCCGGAGGTGCGGATCACTGAGGCCCGTGCCCGGGTCATGCTGGAGCGCTACGCGCAGCTGAAGATCGTCCGGCACTCGATGCTCCCTCTGCAGCCGCGAGTGCTGGAGCTTCGGAACAACCTCACCGCCTATGACGGCATGTACGTAGCGCTCGCTGAATCACTGGGCGTGCCGCTGCTCACCGATGACGCCAAGTTCGCCGGCTCGGCGGGGCACCGAGCGGAGATCCACCGCTATCCGCCGCCGTTGGTATAGATCGCCGGGCGCTCCTGGCGCCCCGGAGCGTTCATCGGGCCGGGGGTCAGCCCATGTGGGGGTAGCGGTGGTCGAGGGGTGGGTTGAAGGTCTCCTTGATGGCGCGGGCGTTGACCCAGCGGATCAGGTTGAAGATCGACCCGGCCTTGTCGTCGGTGCCGGAGGCGCGGGCGCCGCCGAAGGGTTGCTGGCCGACGACCGCACCGGTGGGCTTGTCGTTGATGTAGAAGTTGCCGGCCGCGAAGCGCAGGCGCTCGGTGGCCGAGGCGATGGCGTACCGGTCCTGCGCGATGATCGACCCGGTCAGCGCGTACGGCGACACGCTCTCCATCTGGTCGAGCACGGTGTCGAAGCGGCTGTCGTCGTACACGTGGACGGCCAGGATCGGGCCGAAGTACTCCTTGACGAAGATCTCGTCCTCGGGGTCGGAGCCTTCGAGGATGGTCGGCCTGACGAAGTAGCCGGTCGAGTCGTCGTACGAGCCGGTGAGCACGTCGATCGAGCCGGTGGCGCGCGCCCGGTCGATGGCGGCCTTGTTCTTGGCGAAGGACCGGGAGTCGATGACGGCGCCCATGAACGTCGACAGGTCGGTGGCCACGTCGCCCACCGTCAGCGACTCGGCGGTGGCCACGAGGTCGTCGCGGATCGCCGACCAGATCGAGCGCGGGATGTACGCCCGCGAGGCCGCCGAGCACTTCTGGCCCTGGTACTCGAACGCGCCGCGGATCAGCGCCGTGGACAGCACGCCGGGGTCGGCGGAGGGGTGGGCGAGCACGAAGTCCTTGCCGCCGGTCTCACCGACCAGGCGCGGGTAGCCCCGGTAGGAGGCGATGTTGGCGCCGACCGTTCCCCACAGGTGCTGGAAGGTCGCGGTGGAGCCGGTGAAGTGAATGCCGGCCAGGTGCGGGTCGGTCAGCGCGACCTCCGAGACGGCCGCGCCGTTGCCGGTCACCAGGTTGATGACGCCCGGCGGGAGCCCGGCCTCCTCCAGCAGCCGCATCGTGAAGTGGGCCGCGAACTGCTGCGTCGGCGAAGGCTTCCAGACGACGACATTTCCCATCAACGCCACGGACGTCGGCAAATTTCCGGCGATGGCGGTGAAGTTGAACGGCGTGATCGCGAGCACGAAGCCTTCCAGCGGCCGGTACTCCATGCGGTTCCACACGCCCGGCGACGAGATCGGCTGCTCGGTGAGGAGCTGGCGGGCGAACGACACGTTGAAGCGCAGGAAGTCGATCAGCTCGCACGCGGCGTCGATCTCCGCCTGCTGCGCCGACTTCGACTGGCCGAGGATCGTGGCCGCGTTCAGCGTGGCGCGGCGCGGCCCGGCGAGCAGGTCCGCCGCCTTGAGGAAGATCGCGGCGCGCTCGTCGAACGACAGCGCCCGCCAGGCCGGGGCGGCCTTCAGGGCCGCGTCGATGGCGGCGCGCACGTCGGCGGCCGAGGCGTCCGCCGTACGGCCGAGCACGTGGGCGTGGTTGTGCGGCTGCACGACCTCGATCGTGGCGCCCGCGCCCATGCGCTGCTCGCCGTCGATGGTCATCGTCAGGTCGATCGCGGAGCCGGAGAGCTCCTTGACGCGGCTCTCCAGCGCGGAACGCTCGGCGCTGCCGGGGGCGTAGCCGTAGATCGGCTCGTTGACCGGGACGGGGACGTTGCTGACGGCATCCATGGAAGACCTCACTTGGAGCGGAGTGAACGCAGGAAGAAGGCGACGTTGGCGGGACGCTCGGCGAGGCGGCGCATGAAGTACCCGTACCAGTCGTCGCCGTAGGGGACGTAGACGCGGACCGAGGACCCGGCGCGGGCGAGCGCCTCCTGCTTGTCGGTCCTGATGCCGTAGAGCATCTGGTACTCGAAGGTGTCGCGTTCACGTCCCACGCGGTCGGCCAGCAGCTCGGTGATGGAGATGAGCCGGTCGTCGTGCGTGGCCACCATGGGGTAGCCCTTCCCCTCCATGAGGATACGCAGGCACCGCACGTACGCCTTGTCCACCTCCCCCTTGCTCTGGTGGGCCACGGAGGCCGGCTCGGCGTACGCGCCCTTGACCAGGCGGACCCGGGACCCCTCGTACGCCAGCTCGCGCAGGTCGGCCTCGCTGCGGAACAGGTAGGCCTGGACGGCGACGCCGGTCGCGGGGAAGTCCTCGCGCAGCGCGCGAAGGATCGACAGCGTGGAGTCGACCGTGGTGTGGTCCTCCATGTCGAGGGTCACGGTCGTACCGGCGTCGCGCGCGGCGGCGCAGATCTCCCTGGCGTGATCGAGCGCCATGCCGTGGCCGAGCACCTGGCCGACGGCCGACAGCTTGACCGAGACCTCGGCGCGGCCACCCAGCCCGAGCGGGCGCAGCGCGTCGAGCACCGTGACGTAGGCCTTGACGGTCTCCGCGGCGGCCTTGGCGTCCCTGGTCTCCTCGCCGAGGTGGTCGAGGGTGACCGACAGGCGGGCGTCGGTGAGGCGCTGGACGGCGGACAGCGCGTCCCCGGCGTCCTCGCCGGCGACGAACCGGTCGACCACGTGCCGGGTCACCGGGAAGCCTGAGACGGCGCGGCGCGCGAGCGGGCTTCGCGATACCGCGAGAAGTACGGAACCGAGCATGTTCACCACCATAAATCCGCAGCTCAAAGCCTTCCATGGACATCCGCCACGGGCCACGACTACCCCCTTCATACAGATGTATGACAATGGGCAGGTGGACCTGCAGGAAATCGTGGACGACATCGCTCGCATCCTGGACGCCTCGGCGACGCTGGAGGACCGCACCTTCCAGTTGCTCGCGTACGCGGCCCAGAGCGGCGACATCGACACGGTGAGGAGCGAGTCGATCCTGCGCCGCCGCGCGTCGGACGAGGTGCGCGCCTACTTCGAGGGCTTCGGCATCGCCTCGGCGGCCGGCCCGGTGCGCATCCCCGCCGACGAGGGGCTCGGCGTGCTCGCCAGGGTCTGCGTCCCGCTGCGCCACCGTGAGGTGACCTACGGGTATCTGTGGCTGCTCGACTCCGGCATGCTGAGCGACCTGCGCCTGGCGAGCGTGTCGCCCCTGGTCGGCCGGGCCGCCGCCGTCCTCGCCCAGGAGGCCCGCAGCCGCCAGGACCTCGGCGCCCGCCTGCGCGACCTGCTTTCACCCGACCCGGAGGTCCGCGCCTCCGCGGGCCTGGACATCACCGGCCCCGTCGCGGCGATAGCCGTACAGGCCGCGTCGGGACGGGTGGCGCCGCTGTGGACGCTGCCGCGCGGGGTGCTCGCCGACGCGGGCGACCCCCTCACCGCCGTCCTCGCCCCCGCCGCGCAGGCCCGGGCCGTCGCGGCCAGGGTGCGGGGGATGTACGGCACGGCCGCCGGCGTCGGGGGCGCCCGCGACGACCAGGCGGAGGCGTGGCGGAGCTGGCGGGAGGCGACGCTGGCCCTGCGCGCCGCCCAGCGGGTGCCGAGGTTCGCCCCCGTCGCCGCCTGGGCCGACCTCGGCGTCCACCGCGTGCTGGTGCGGCTGTCGGGGGCCGAGCTGGCGGACCTCGCGGCCGAGGCCGGAGCGCTGGACGGCGAGCTCGCGCGCACGGTGGAGACCTACCTCGACCGGGGCGGGCAGGCGCGCGAGACCGCCGCGCGGCTCGGCGTGCACCGCCAGACCCTTTACTACCGGCTGGCGAAGGCCGAGCGCGTCACCGGGCTCGACCTCGCCGACGGCGAGAGCCGTCTCCTGCTCCACCTCGGCCTCAAGGCGGCCGAGCTCCTCAGGGGCCCTGGCAGCCCCTCGCGTCACGGAGCGCGGTAGATCTTGACCCAGTCGACGAACATCGACACCGTCTTCGGTGTCGAGGAGTCGCGGCACGGCGACCACTGGTTGCAGACCACGTCGTTCTGCAGCGTCAGGTGCATCGGCCGCCCCTCGGGAACGCGCGGCCCGGTGTAGTCCCAGGTCTGCTTCCCGTCGAGCCAGAAGGTCAGGCGTCCCGGCAGCCAGTCGACGGCCACCGTGTGCCACTGGGTGAAGTCGGCGCGCATCTGGCTCTGTGCCTGCTCGGCCTCGCCCCTGTGGATGTAGATGCCGCCGGTGCGCCGGGTGGGGTCGATCACCTCGGCGAAGTCGATCTCGGAGTACTCGCCGCCCTGGCTGCTCGGCCACAGCAACGTGACCAGGGAGTAGCCGGCGCCGGCCTCGCCGCGGAAGCGCACCTCCCACCGGCCGTAGGTCTGGGACAGGTGGCTCGCGACGCCGCCCGAGAGGTCCTTGCCGTCGTAGAAGCCGCCGGTCATCTGGAGCATGCCGTCGTGGACCGCCGTCGCGCGGGCCGTGCGGGGGTTCACCTGGGCGTCGGGGGAGTCGTACACCTCCCACTTGTTCCTGTCGATCTGCGTGCCGTCGAAGTTCTCCACGAACACCGGGCCGCCCCACCTGGCGTCCGGCCGCGCCTGCACCCGCTCGCCGGCGGAGGGGGTGGCGCCGGGCTGCCCCGGGGTGCGGTCGGCGGCCGGGGGAGGGGCGCTGGGGGGCCTGGACGAGAGGCCGCCCGGCGGCGGAGGAGCGTCCGGCCCCCCGTACGGGCCGTCGCCCGAGGCGGGCGGGGAACCGGGCCGCCCGTACCGGTGGTCGTAGACCGGGGGCGGGGGATAGCCGGGGGCGTCGCCCTCACCGGGGCCCGCTCCGGAGGGGCGGCTCCCGTAGGGCGGGCGGCTCGCGACCGGGCCGGCGTGCGGAGGGTGGCTCTGCGCCGCGGCCGGGGGAGAGGCCGTGCCGTGCGCGGCCGGCGGGCGCGTCCGGCCCTGGGAGTGGCCGCCGTACGGGCCGTCGCCGCCCGGGCTGGGACAGAGGCTCAACGTCGTCGCCGCTACGATCATGTATGCGCTACGAATCGACATGCGCCCATGAAAGCAAGCATCTTCCCCTGATCACAGTGTTATAGCCATTTGGCGTTCCCGGCGGGCTCGCACAGCTTCACGGATCCGGTGGTTAGCCCCACACTTAGCGTTGTGTCGGATTTCGAGGTTCTTGTTCTAGGTTCCGGGCCCGGCGGGCAGAAAGCGGCCATCGCCGCGGCCAAGCTGGAGCGCCGCGTCGCGATCGTCGAGCGTCGCAACATGATCGGCGGGGTGTGCATCAACACCGGCACGATCCCGTCCAAGACCATGCGCGAGGCGGTGCTCTACCTCACCGGCCTCAACCAGCGCGAGATGTACGGCCAGAGTTACCGGCTCAAGGAAGACGTCACGGTCGCCGACCTCACCATGCGCACCTCCCACGTGGTGGGGCGTGAAGTGGACGTGATCCGCAGTCAGCTCTCGCGCAACCACGTCACCACGCTCGTCGGCTCCGGCAGGTTCGTCGACCCGCACACCATCGAGGTGGTCGACGAGTACGGCAAGGGAAGCAAGGTCACCGCCGACAAGATCATCATCGCCACCGGCACCCGGCCGGCCCGCCCCGAGAGCGTCGAGTTCGACGACCGCACGGTGATCGACTCCGACGGCATGATCCGGCTGGAGCGGGTGCCGGACTCGATGGTGGTGGTCGGCGCCGGGGTGATCGGCATCGAGTACGCCTCCATGTTCGCCGCCCTCGGCACCAAGGTCACCGTGGTCGAGCGGCGCGAGCGCATGCTCGACTTCTGCGACCTGGAGGTGGTCGAGGCGCTGAAGTACCACCTGCGGGACCTCGCGGTCACCTTCAGGTTCGGCGAGACGGTCGCCGCCGTCGAGCGCAGGGCGCGCGGCTGCGTCACGGTGCTGGAGAGCGGCAAGAAGATCCCCGCCGAGACCGTGATGTACTCGGCGGGCCGCCACGGCGTCACCGACGGGCTCGACCTCGAAGCCGCGGGCCTGGGCGCGGACGACCGGGGCCGCATCTCGGTCGACGAGCACTACCGCACGACCGTGCCGCATGTCTACGCGGTGGGCGACGTCATCGGCTTCCCTTCGCTGGCCGCCACGTCCATGGAGCAGGGCCGCATCGCCGCCCACCACGCCTGCGGCGAGCCGCTGAGGGCGATGTCACACCTCCAGCCGATCGGCATCTACACCATTCCCGAGATCAGCTTCATCGGGAAGACCGAGGACGAGCTCACCAAGTCCCTCATCCCCTTCGAGGTGGGCATCTCCCACTACCGGGAACTCGCGCGCGGGCAGATCATCGGCGACACGTACGGCATGCTCAAGCTGCTGGTGTCGCCGGACGACCGGGCCCTGCTCGGGGTGCACGTCTTCGGCACAGGGGCCACCGAGCTGCTCCACATCGGCCAGGCGGTCATGGGCTGCGGCGGCACGGTGGACTACCTGGTGGACGCGGTGTTCAACTACCCGACCCTCGCCGAGTCGTACAAGGTCGCGGCTCTGGACGCCATGAACAAGATCCGGCGGATGGCCCGCTTCGCCGAGTGAGCGCGAGTACCGCACACGCGTGAGCCCGCGCCACCGGAGGGTGGCACGGGCTCGGATCGCGCGGGGGGAGCGGATGACCGCTCAGGCGGCCTCGGCCTCCTCGACCTCCACCTCGACCTGGTGGCGGCCGGTCACGTTGTCGTAGACGCGGACCAGCTCGCGGCTGATGCGCTCCATCGAGTAGCGCGAGCCTGCGCGGTCGGCGCCGGCGAAGCCGAGGGCGGTGCGGCGGGTGAGGTCGCCGAGGAGCCGGCGGGTGCGGCGGGCCAGTACGGCGGGGTTGTCGGGGCGGATCAGCATGCCGGTCACGCCGTCGACCACCGAGTCGAGGTGGGCGCCGGCGGCGGAGGCGATGACGGGGACACCGCAGGCCATGGCCTCAAGGGCCACCTTGCCGTTGGGAACCGCGATCGGCAGCGAGAGCACCACGTCGGCGCTGCGCATCAGCTTGGCGACGCCGTTGTGGGGAACGTGGCCGAGCAGGGTGACGCGGTCCTCGACGCCCACCTCCTTGGCCAGCAGGCGCAGGCGCTCCAGGTCGTGCTCGGTGTCGGGGGCGCCGGCCACGGGGCCGCCGGCGATCAGCAGTTCGGCGCCGGGGATGCCGTCGAGCGCCCTGATCGCGGTGTACGCGCCGCCGCCGGGGGTGATGTGGCCGACGTGCACGAGGCGGGGGCGGTCGCTCCGGGTGAGGGCGGGGCCCTGGCGGCGGAAGCGCTCGATGTCGACGCCGTGCGGGACGACCGCGATGTTCTTGCGCGGCACGCCCATCCGGATCAGCTCGGCGGCCTCGTCGTCGCAGGAGGCGATGACCGCGTTGGCCCGGCGGCCGATCGCGCGCTCCAGCCGCACCCGTGCCGCCTGGCCGCGGTCGGCGCCGGGCCGGATGCGGGACGATCCGAGCTGGTGGAAGGTCTGGGTGATGGGTACGTCGAGGCCCTCGGAACCGGCGATGGCGGCGAGCCCGCCCGTCCAGGAGTGGGCGTGGACGACGTCCGGGCGGTCCTTGCTCCACCGCTGCATGAGCTGCGCGCTGAAGTCGGAGATGTACGGCATGAGCGCGTTCTCCGGGAGCGGCTCCGCGGGGCCCGCCGTGAGGTACTCGATGGTCACGCCGGTCGCCACCTTCACCCGCGGCTTGCGGTCGGCGGCGTTGCGGCGGGTGTAGACGGTCACGCGGTGGGCACCGCTCAGCTCACGGGCGATGGCCGGGATGTCGGCGGGAAGATCGTGCACGGAGACGATGGCGATGTTCATGGCACACCTCAGGAGAGCCGGGTCGTGTCGACCCACAGACGTACTGAGTTGTGCCTGCGTCTTAGGCACTGAATCTGTGACTCAGTGTACCGACGTCCGGAACCAGGGAAACCCCTCAAGGTAAAAAAATCTCAAGAAAGGTCGTGCTCCGGTACATCTTCGGCCGCTGACCTGCGAACTTTCCGGCGAGCACTCACAAACCGGACGGCACGCACGGTCATCAAGCCTCCTCCCCGGGGAGCCGCAGACCCGGCAGGCCGTCCCAGCCGATGAGCCGGATGAGGTGCCCGACGTGGCCCGCGAGCGGGCTCAGCACGAGCACCCGGCCGCCGGGGAGGCCCGAGGCCGCCTCGGCGAGCACGCGGAGCCCCGCCAGGTCGACCCGCTTCCTGGACGGGCGCAGGGCAGGGCCCCCTCAGCGGGTGCGGCGCAGGGCGAGGATGGTGGTCTCGTCGAGCACCTGACCGCCGCAGAAGGCCTGGTGGTCCTCCTCCACGGCCTTGACGACCGCGCCCGCCGACTGCCCCGTGCAGCGCGTGAGCACCTCGGTGAGGCGCCCCTCGCCGTACGCGAGCTCGGCCTGGCCGGACCTGCCGCGCGAGCCGGCGAGCCCGTCGGAATACAGCACCAGGGTCTCGCCGAGGGCGACGCTGATCTCCTCCACGGGGATCTCCGCGCCGGTCTCGATGCCGAGCGGCATGCCGCCTCCCAAGGTGAAGCGCACCCCGCCGTCGCCCTTCAGCACCGCGGGAGGGTGGTTGCCCGCCGACGCCAGCCGGACGCGGCCGCCGCGCCTGCCCGGGGTGACGAACCCGGCGGCGACCATGACGAACATGCCGGTGTCCTGCATCACCAGGGCGTCGTTGAGCTTGGCCACCACCGCTCCCGGGTCGTCCTCCCACACGCTGAGCGTGCGCAGGCCGCCGCGCACCATCGCGGTGACCGACGCCGCCTCATCTCCCTGGCCGACCACGCCGCCGACGGCGAAGCCCCAGCCGTCCTTGACGCGGAAGACGTCGTAGAACTCCCCGCCGATCGCTCTCGGCCCGGCGCCCGTGTGGTACGCCGCCGCCGTGTCGTAGCCGGGGACGTCCGGCAGGTTGCGGGGGAGCACCCCGGTCTGGAGGGTCTCCGCCGCCTGGGACCTGCCCTGGAAGAGGCGCTGGGCGCGCAGCGCCAGCCCGATGTGGGCGCCGGCGTCCTCCATCAGCGCGAGGTCGGCGAGGCCGAACGGGGGCCGCTCGCGCAGCCGCAGCAGCGTGACGACGCCGTGGGTCTCCCCACCGGCCCGGATGGGGACGCTCAGCACCGACCCGGCCCGCGTCGTGTGCAGGACCGGGGTGCCGTCGGGCAGCACGCCGAGCAGCGAGTCGTCCTCGACCATCTCCTGCACCACACCGCCCTCGCTCGCGAGCACATGGGCGACGAGCGGGGCCGCCGAGGGGTCCATGCGCTCCAGGGTCTGCACGAGGCGGGCCACCGGCTGGTTGGTGGGCCCGATGACCAGCGACCGCTGCGCCGCGCCGTTGCGCACGACGTCGGCGAACACCCAGTCGGCGGCGTGGGAGGCGAGCAGCCGGCCCGCCCTGATGAGCGCGACCGGCTCGCTCAGGCTCTCCTCGTCCAGGAGCAGCCGGGTGAGCTGCGACATCAGCTCCTGGCGCCGGGCCGTGCCCATGACGATCGACTCTTCGGGCGCCGGCTCCGGCTCGGCCTCCTGGCCCGGCTCCGGCATCCGCACCTCGACGGGAAGCGCCACCGCGGCGATCATCTCCTGGGGCTCCCCGGGCATGCGGAGCTGGGTCAGGACGAGCCGTACGTTGTGGGCGCGGCCCTGGTGGGCCAGCCGCGTCGGGAAGGCCGCGGTCTCCCCGGTGTGGAGCACGGAGGTCAGGTGGGAGCGGAAGGCCGCCCGGCGCGAGACGTCCACCAGCAGCGGGAAGGCCCGGCCGGTCAGGTAGCCGTCCGGGCTGCCGAGCAGGCGGGACGCCTCGGCGTTCACGCGGCGCACCGTGCCCGCGTTGTCGAGCACGATCACCGGCACCGGCATCGTGCGGTAGATCGTCCGCAGCAGCTTGAGCTCGCGGTTGGAACCGCTCTCCTTGCCGCCCGGCCTGCGACGCGACTTGCCGAGCTCGCCGATCGAGGCCCGCAGGAGGTCGCGGGCGGTCTCCAGCTCCACGAGCGCGGCGTCCAAGGTCGGACCCGGGTCGCCCGGGTAGGCCGAGCGCGTGTCGCGGAGGGAGGATATGCGGGCCGTGAGGCCGCTCAGCGCCTGTTCGAGCGCGGGAACATCAGTAGGGTCGGTCAATTGTGGTCCTTCGTATGGCCGAGGGGAGCGTGGGTTCCCCTGCTAGACCGTACGTCAAGAAGGGGCTCCCCATCGATGAGCACCTCGCGGTTGGAATTAACCTGGCATTCAAGGGAAGCGGGAGCCTTGTATGGAGACCATGAGGATGTTCAGCCCCACCCTCGCGCGTGACCTCGCGGCCCTCGGCCGCGTACACGAGGGCACCTCCATGGAGAGCGTGCTCCGGGGGATCACCGGCGCCGTGGCGGTGGGCGTGCCCGGTTGCGCGGGCGGCACGGTCGAGCTGCGGCGCGAGGAGCGGCTCATGCTCTCAGCGTCCCACAGCGACCTGATCGCCCTGGTCGACCGGGAGCAGGCGCTCGGCGAGGGCCCGTCCGCGGAGGCGCTCGCCACCGGCAGGAACGTCGTGGTCACCGACGTGCTGCTCGACACCCGCTGGCCCCGGTACGCCGCGACGGCCGTCAAGCACGGAGTGCGCTCGATCCTCGTGCTGCCGATCGCCGTCGACGGCGCGACGCTCGTCCTCGGCCTGTACGCCGTGCGGCCGGGCGCGTTCGCGGGCGGCTCCGCGGAGTCGCTCGCCACCCTGCTGACCGAGCAGCTCACCGTGGCCCTCGCCAACATCTCGGACTACGACGACGTGCTCACCGACGCCGCGCAGCTCCAGGAGGCGCTCGCGGGACGCGCGGTGATCGACCAGGCCAAGGGCATCATCATGCACGCCAGCGGCTGCTCGGCGGAGGCGGCCTTCGACGAGCTGCGCCGCCTGTCGCAGCACCACCAGGTTAAGGTCGCCGACCTCGCCCGCCTGCTGGTGACCGAGCACCAGAGCAAGCACGGCGGGGCCGTGCCGTCCTGACCCGGGGCCGTCGCTCCTCATGATTCGCGGGACTCCAGCGCCACGCGCCGGGGTGGATCAGGCCTTGAAGGCCTCCAGCGCCTCGTCGAGGGTGTCGTACAGGGGCAGGCGCTGCGCGAGGCCGGTCACCCACATCACCTTGGAGTTGGAGTACTGCACTCCGACCAGGGCGAAGTGGCCCTGCGCCGCCATCGTGCGCTGCCAGTGGTGCACGATCAGCCCGAGCGCGCGGGAGTCCATGAACGTGACGCCGGCCAGGTCGAGCACCAGGTCGGGGCCGTAGTCGTCGGCGATCTCGGCGAGCCGGTCGGTGAACTGGTCACGGGTGGTCGCGTCGAGGATGCCGGTCACCTTCACGACGGGCACCCCCTCGGCGACCGCCGAAGTAAGGGTCAGGGCCGAATCTGCCCTATCTGGAACGGTCACCACGCGCCTCCTCGCCGCTTCCCTGGCGCATGGCGCCAACCCCCTCGGGGGGTCAATCGCAACATTACTGTTGCCCGGGGGGTAGCAATACTCTTGATTTTTAGGGAATACTGGAGCCGAGGTCCAGCAGAGGGCCTCGTCTCGACAGTAGTACGCGAGGCGATGGCGGCTCTGCATGGGCATTGCCGGTTGCGCCTCGCTTGCAAGGCATACGAGGGAGCAGCAATGGCTGCCGAGGACCGCACTTTCCCCCAGACCGACGTCACCGCCGAAGACCTCCTGCGCGAGCTCGTGGAGCCGGGCATCACCGAGGCAAGGCGAGCGCGGCTGCGCGAGATGATCGTAGAGATGCACCTCCCCATGGCGAGGGAGATCTCCCGCCGGTACCTCCACCGGGGCGAGCCCATGGAAGACCTGCTCCAGGCCGCGTACGTGGGCCTGATGAAGGCGATCAACGGGTTCGACGCCGAGCTTGGGCACAGCTTCAGAGGCTATGCCATGGTGACCATGACCGGCGAAGTGAAGCGGCACTTCCGGGACAGGACCTGGGCCGTCCGGGTCCCGCGTCTTTACCAGGAGCGGCGCTCCGAGCTCAACCGGCTCGTCGCCGACTTCACGCAGGAGCTCGGCAGGTTCCCCACCGTCGCCGAGCTGGCCAAGCGCATGGGCATCTCCGAGGAGGACATGCTCCTCACGATGGACGCCTCCGCCGCGTACAGCACCCTGTCGCTGGACGCCCCGATGGGCGCCGACGACGACGCCGCCGCGCTCGGGGACCTCATCCCGGACGAGGACGACGAGCTGGCCACGCTCGTGGACCGCGAGGCCATCAAGCCCCTGATCGACCAGCTGCCGGAGCGGGAGCGCAACATCCTGCTCCTGCGCTACTACGGCAACATGACCCAGGCCGAGATCGCCGCCGAGTTCGGCATCTCCCAGATGCACGTGTCCCGCATCCTGCGCAAGGTTCTCGACCAGCTCCGGTCGCAGCTCGTCGCCACTTGCTGATTAATCCGCCCCTCCCTGGGCACTCAACCGCCGAACAGAAGTTACGCGGAGGGGGCACTTCCCTCACGGACCGGCAACCCGGGGTATCTTCGTCGGTGTAAATCGGCGGCCCCAGGGTGCAGGGCGACCTTTCCTAAGCTGATCGCTCTTGGAGGCGGTTATCGGGTGAACGAGGACGAAGTCCCTCCTCCCCGCTTCCTCACGGACGGGAGCGGCCCTTCGCCGCTCCCGTCCGGCGCGGCGGTCAGGGAAATGACGTTCTGCGTGGGAGACCTCCCGGACGTTCGAGACTTCGCCGCCCTCCAAGCCCGCAGGGCGGGCATGGTCGAGGGGGACGTCGGCGACTACCTGGTCGCCGTCAACGAGGTCGCCACGAACGCCGTGACGCACGGAGCCGCCAAGGCGCGGGTGCGCGTGTGGTGCGAGGGCGGCGACCTCCTGATCGACATCCACGACGACGGCCACTGGATCCCCGGCGAGCCGCCGGGCATGGTCGCTCCGCACGACTACTCGACCAGCGGGATGGGCCTGTGGGTGGCCAGGCGGCTGGCGAAGAAGCTCATCCTGAGAACCGGCGCAAACGGGACAAATGTCGTGATGCGCTTCAAGATCTGACAAACCTCTGTATGTCGGTCTCCAGTGGGGTACGTCCCGGGGTATGACTCAGCGAATCCCTCGCGTGCTCGTCGTGGGAGGCGGCTACGTCGGGATGTTCACGGCCCTCCGCCTGCAGAGGAAGCTCCGCCGCGACGAGGCCCGCGTGACCGTGGTCGACCTGGACTCCTACATGACCTACCAGCCCTTCCTGCCGGAGGCGGCGGCCGGGAGCGTGGAGCCGAGGCACGTCGTCGTCTTCCTGCGCCGCGTCCTGCCGAGATGCGAGATCCTCAGCGGCAGGGTGACCAGGGTCGACCTCGCCTCGCGCACGGCCGACTTCGAGCCCTACGGGGGGCCGGGGCGCCGGCTCGAGTACGACTATCTCGTGTTCGCGCCCGGTTCGGTCTCCCGGACGCTCCCGATCCCCGGCCTCGCCGAGTGCGGCATCGGCTTCAAGACCCTGGAAGAGGCCATCCACCTGCGCAACCACGTGCTCGCCCAGCTCGACCTGGTGGCCTCGACCACCGACGACCGGGTACGGCGGCGGGCGCTGGCGTTCGTCTTCGTGGGTGCCGGCTTCGCGGGCGTGGAGGCCCTCGCCGAGCTGGAGGACATGGCCGCCGAGGCGTGCCGCTACTTCCCCGCGATCAAGCCGTGGGACATGCGGTGGATGCTCGTCGAGGCCACCGACAAGATCCTCCCGGAGGTCGGCCCGGAGATGGGGCGGTGGACCGCCGAGCAGCTCCGCGGGCGCGGCATCGAGGTGCGGACCGAGACCCTGCTCAGATCGGCGGAGAACCACCACATCGTGCTGAGCGACGGCGACGAGTTCGACGCCGACACCCTGGTGTGGACGGCCGGCGTCAAGCCGAACCCGCTGGTCAGATCCGGCGACCTGCCGCTCGACTCCCATGATCGGGTCAAGGTCGACCCGTGCCTCGTCGTCGAGGGCACCACCTTCGCCTTCGCGGCCGGTGACTGCGCCGCGGTTCCCGACCTGACCAGGCCGGGGGAGACCACCGCGCCCAACGCCCAGCACGCCGTACGGCAGGCCGGGCGGCTGGCCGACAACCTCATCGCCACCCTGCGCGGCGAGAGGCGCAAGCCGTACGTGCACAAGAGCGTCGGCTCGGTCGCGAGCCTCGGACTCTACCGGGGCGTCGCGAACGTCTACGGGCACCAGGTCCGCGGGTTCCCCGCCTGGCTGCTGCACCGGGCGTACCACCTGTCGAAGATCCCGACGTTCAACAAGAAGACCCGCATCCTGGTGGACTGGACGCTCGGGTTCTTCTTCAAGCGCGAGATCGTCTCGCTGGGCGCCATGCAGGACCCCCGCCAGGAGTTCGAGCTCGCCGCCCGCTCCGGCTTCCGTGCGTCCCGCGAACGCGCTCCGGCCCACTCGGGAGCGGGCAGGTTCGGCGGCTAGCTCTTCAGGTCCGGCGTGCTTCGGGATGCGGCGGGTGGGTCCGGCGTGCTTCGGGATGCCGCGGGTGCGTCCGGCATGCTTCGGGAGGTGGCGGTTCGGGCGGGCAGGCGAAAGGGCGCCGCCCCGGTGGGACGGCGCCCTTCCTCTCAGACCGTGCGACCCGAGGCCCGGTTGGGTCGGCACGGCGTTCTCGGTGCGTCGCGCCCTGACTGCCCCGTGGGGCGGCTCCGGCGCGTCGCAGGCTCAGCCGTTCGGGGGAGCGCCGCTGATCTCGGAGAGCGGCGACGAGGGCTCACGCTCCAGCGCCATGTCCCCGAGGGAGACGATGCCGACGGGACGGCCGTGGTCCACGACCGGGACCCGCCGGACGGCCTTCTCGCGCATCAGCCGGATGACCTCGTCGGCGTTCTGGTCGGGCCGTACGGTGACCAGCTCGGAGCTGCACAGCGCGCCCAGGGGGGTCGATTCGGCGTCCCGGGCCTCGGCGACGGCGCGTACGACGATGTCGCGATCGGTGACGACCCCGCACAGCCGGTCGTCCTTGGTCACGAGCACGTCCCCGATGGCCTGGTCCCGCATGAGGCGAGCGGCCTTGGAGACCGACGCGTCGGCGGGCAGGCAGATCGGCCGGTGCGTCATGACGTCCCGTACCTTCTGGTTCATCCTGGACACCCCATCTCTGCTTGCTCTCTGTGGGCCGGCGACCGGTTGTCCGTGGGCCGGCGGCTTGCTCTCTGGGTCAGCGGCTTGCTCTCTGGGTCAGCGGCGGGCACGCCCGCGCCAGGTGCCGCCGACGGTCGAGGTGCCGATGCCGGCCTGGTGAAGGGCCAGCAGGCACAGCCCGAGCGCGATCAGCGCCGTGGTGGAGATGCCGATGCTGGTGCCGATGAGGCTGAAGAGGAAGGCGATACCGAAGACGATCGCCGCGACGATGGCAAGCATCGATTACCTCGCTTCTCGTGAAGCCGGGGAGCTTCCGTGCCCGGCGGTGGAGTAGGACGGTCCGACGAGCTCTTCGAGCAGGGAGCGGTAGTCGCGCAGTGCCAGCCGGAGCTGCTCGGTGTCACCCTGGTCGCTGTTCTTCCAGCGGTCGACGAGCCCCTGCCTGCGCGAGGTGAGGGCCGTGACGGCCTCCTCGACGAGCTGGTCGGCCCGCTCGACGGCGTCCCTGGGGTCGTCGACGAAGCCGGCCTGGACCTCGCGCCAGCGCTGCTGGAAGTCGATGGATCCAGTACCCGCGCCCGCCGTGCCGTGCACGTCGTTGTCGTTGACGCCTTCGCTCGCCGCGAGGACGGGCTCCGGCTCCAGGTCGGGTACGCCGGCCGTCAGGCTGTCGTCTTCGTCGGACCGGGTCGGGTAGTCGGCCTCATCCGGATACACGATCAGATCGGCCTGCTCGTCCTGCTTCACCCGCGGGCCGTCGCTCTCATCCTCGCCTAGCCCCGGAAGATCGTTCCGATCGGGGAGGTCGTTCGGTCCGGTGAGGTCATTCCGGTCACGGAGGTCATTCCGGTCGTCGAGGTCGTTCGGGTCCGTACGGTCGTCCGCCGTGCCGGCGGGGTCCAGAACCTGGCCGGTCTCCGGGTCGCGGAGCGGTTCGTCCGTGGTGTCTCGGCGATAGGATTCCATCGCTGGTCAGCCTCCCTGGGTGTTGCGGTGAGCGGTACGGTCCTCGGCCAGTCGCCTGTCGTCCACGGAGCCCCGCTGATCGGGACTCACGGCCGCCCTGTGATCGGATGCCACGGCTTCACGGCCGTCAGGGTCCACGGTTCCCCGGTCGGGGGCGACCGCCGCCCGCTGGTCCGGGTCCAGAGCCGCACGGCGGTCAGGGTCCACAGTCGCGGTGTGGCCGGAGTCCAGAGCCTCGCGGCCGTCGCGGTCCACGATCCCGTTGTGGCCGGGGTCCACGGTCTCCCGCTCGGCGTGGTTCGAGGCGACGGTGTCCTCCAGAAGCTCCTCGAACAGGGCGCGGTAGTGCACCATGGCCTGCCGCAGCTCCTCGGTCGACGCCTCCTGCCTGGCCGCGCGGCTGCTGATCTCGTGGGCCTTGCGGTAGTGGTCGAGGGTCGGGCCGTGGGCCACCGACAGGTCGGACACCTGCTGCTCGAATCCCTCGGTGGGGTAGCCGCGGTCGGCCATGACGGCGGTCACGAGGTGGTCCGCCTCGGTGACGGCGAAGCCGGGAGCGTCGACGAACCGCTCCTGCACCTCGGTCCACTTCTTCGAATAGGTCGATCGGGTCTCGGGGGCAAGCGGCCTGATGTTCAGCTTCGCGTGACGCTGCTCCCTTTCGAGCAGTTCCTGCTCCGCCTCGCGGCGGTTGTCGCGTTCGCTCAGCGTCCGCTCGTACTCGGGGCCGAAGCGCTCTTGGAGCCGGCGCCTGCGCTGTTGCTGCGTCACGAGGTAGCCGACGGCCAAGATCGCCACCACCGCGGCTACAACGACGGCCACCCAGGTGATGGTCATGTCTGCCTCCGGTTATGTGTGCCTTTGTAACCCCCCGACTGCCCGAGATGGAGACCGCAAAACAGAGTCAACGCATGCGTTTGGTCAAGCAACACCCCCCGAAACCACCACGGCCACCCGCCAGGCACCCCTCCGAACCCACCACCCCCCGAACCCGCCACGGCCGCCCGCCTGGCACCCCCGAACCCACCACCCCGCCGTCCACCCGGCACCCCCCGAGGACGAGTCCACGCTGTGCTCGCTCACGGCCCTGCCGAAAGGGTCCGACACCTCGTTCGTCACGACCCCGGACGGTACGCCGCTACCCCTCGTCCCCTTCCGCTCCTTCCACTCCTTTCGCAGGGACGTCTCGTCGCTGGGAGAGCCTCTCCAGCGCCTCGTCCAGGACGGACCGGATGTGGGAGTCGCCGGCGGCGGGCACCTCGTAGAAGCCCTCGTCCTGGCCGTAGGCGATGTCCAGGTCACCGTCGACCAGCCGCTGTGCCCAGCGCAGAGCCGTGTTGATCTTTGTCTGCGGCACGTCACCGCCCTGGGCGATTGCGGAGAGGTTCCGGAGGTTGGTCGCGGGCCCGGTCTGGTTGTGGACGCGGTTCAGCTTCCATGGGATGGCCTTGCTGTGGTCGAGCATCGGCTTGGCCAGGCCCGCGTTCCGCTTGGCCTGCAGGACCCCCGACTCGGTCACCCCGAAGTGCTCGGCCAGCTCCGCGTTGGACCGTCCCGCGGCGACGAGCCGCCGCAGCTCTTCCCGGTCGATATGAGCCTTCCGCCCCATGAGCCCATCCCACTCTCGATCGCCCCACCAGTGACACAGCCCTATGTTCCCGGCCCCCTGATCATCCGTCATCCCATGGCGTAGTCCCGTGAGATCGCATGGCGTACCCCCTGAGGCACCCATTCCCCGGCCCGGTCGGCACTCTCGTACGGCGAACCAGCCACCACGGCCGGGGGAGGCGTACGCACGACCCCTCGATCTGCGCTAAGGTTGTTCTCGCTCGCCTAGGTGAGCAACGGGACGTAGCGCAGCTTGGTAGCGCACTTGACTGGGGGTCAAGGGGTCGCAGGTTCAAATCCTGTCGTCCCGACCAGGTTTTAGCTGGTCGGCAAGGGTTTCGGAGTTTCTCCGGAGCCCTTTTTCCGATCTTCGGGAGCCAACTGGAGTCAAGTGCGCTCAGGGTGTTACGCAGGTGGCAGGCTCCTCGCTCGACTTCGTCGGCTCTCCCCGGCCCCTTGGCCTGTGACCGGTGGCAAGCATCGACGGCGCTGGTTGTTCGCGGTTCACTCCGTCCTTCAGAGACCTAACGGGTATATGGACAGCTAGGTGCGGTGTCGGTCCTTGAGGGTGCCACGTTCGGCTGGCGTGGGCAGGATCACGTCGGCGCCGCCCTCGTAGGGTGGTACAGCCAGCGGGGCCGAGGAGCACGTTGCTGATCTCGTCGTCTGCGACCGCTCGAAGTACGGTGTCGAGGATGCCGGGCCTCCACGGTCGTGTCTCGGCGGCGTAGAACTGCGTGTAGGTGCGGAATTCGGGATCCTCGTCGGGCTCTTCGATGAGGATCTGCCAATGCTGTGCTGCCGGCACGACCTCTGATCGTCTTGGCGCCGCTGGGGGGTGAGTGCTGGAGTGTTCGTCCATTCGGTCGTAATTTACGGCCTGGACAAGGTGGGGTAGTGGTGCCGCGCTACCTACACGGAGTTGTGATCGGCCGCCGGAGCCGCGGACGGGGCGAGCGGCAGGACATACTCCTCGGCCAGCTTCGCCAGGTGCAGCGGGAGCGGCCGGGAGAGGGGGTAGTACTCGTCGTGGAAACGCAACTGGTGGACGGCCGCCGCGACCACGGCGGGCCGGTCCGGAGTCGTGTCAGTGCGCCCAGCGGCCGCTAGAGCTGCCTCGGACAGGCAGCACAGCACGGTGAGTTCCAGCGCTTGAGGGTTCCAGGCCGTGGCCGCCGGGCCGTGTGGCCACTTATCATCGGAAACCAACTTGCGGAGATCTCGCCGTACAGTGCCCGCAGTCGGCGGCTTGCCGACGGTGCTGACGAACACCCGGTGGTCCGGGCCTGCGTCCTGTGCCGCCCACAGACCTGCGGAGAACCCCGGCGTCTCCTCCTTGGTCTCACCGGGTGCGTACCACTGGGACGTCTCACCACGGTTGTTGGCGTCCCGGAGCAGCACCATCCGCAGGTCCGTCCCGTAGAGCGCGAGCCGGGTGGGCGGCTCCCCCTGGAAAGTGACCATGTCCCTGGCCAGCTGCCCGTTGTTCAGACCGGGCCAAGCCTCACGTAGGTTCCCGCTGTTCACCAGGAGTAGGGTTGGTCGGTTGCGCACCTGGTAGAGCAATGACCTGATCTGGCGCTCGACCTCGTCGCGTCGCGCATCTGTGGTCGCAGTGGCCCGACCTGATCGGGTATGTGCTGCGGCGCCGCCGGTGGCGAGGGTGAGCAGCAGTTGGGCGTAAGGCACCCACTCTTTACGGGCGTCGTCCCAGCCGCGCACGGGGTGCGTCAGATCGTGTGGGCGTATAAGGAGGGCGACCAACTGCTGTCCGGCCTGGCGGGTCGGCCCGTTAGCCTGCCGCCGGACGTGCCAGAGTGCGAGGTACTGAAGGTCGTCCGCCAACTCCTCGTCCAGCTGCTGATCGGGTGGCACTACAGCGCCGAGCTGGCGCATGCCGTCAGCTAGCGCGGAGCGGGCGCGCAAGGAGACGGGCCCCTCGGCGTCTTCCGGTACGACGATGAACTGGCTGACCCGGCCTGCTGCGGCGCAACCGTGCCGCAGTGCGCTTTTAGGATCGGAGTCCTGCGCCAAGAACCGCTCGGGGCCCAGCGTCTCCACGATCGCCAGCGCCACCGGTGCCGTTCGGGGACTGAGCTGGGAGGCCAGTTGTGTGGCGCGTTTCTGCACGGCTTCGGCCAGTGCCTGGGCTCGTGACCGACCGGATCCCCTGTCGATCTCCAGCGGTGCGCCCAGAACCTCGAGTGGCCGAGCCCGGAGCGCGACGCGCAGGTCACCGACCCGCCACTCGTGGTCGCCATCCACTCTGGCGAGAACAGGTGGGAGGCCCAGCCACTCACGGAGTGCTGCTACCACCTCGTCCCGAGTCTCTTCGGTCTGCCAGAGCACGTCCACCAGAAGCGGCTGTCCATCGAGTGCGGCTCGCACTGCGTCGCGTCGAGCCTGCACGCGCTGCCGGGAGCGCGTCTCCTGCTTCTCTGAATCCTTCGTCTGTGCAGTGGGTAGCAGGGCAGGCTTGGACTTCCGGTGCGCGCGTTCGAGGTTGGACACCCGGCGTAAGAGAGGTCGAAGGCCATCTTCGACCCAGCGGTCAAGCAGTGATCGTTCGAGCGGCATGAGTCCGGTACCGACACCGTGCGGGCCCATCGCGGTGCTGTGCAGGATGCCCGCCGCAACCCCGTCCCGGCCCTCAAGCCAGTCGACCGATTCGGCGATCAGCTCGGCTGGCTCGGGGTAGACGCGCAGCACATCCAGGTTGGGCAGAAGGTCGACGAGGCTCTGCCGGCTCCAAGCGAGCATGCCGAGACGGCGGTCGAAGGCCAAGGAATTGGCGGTGAGCCGTCGGCGCGAACCGTTGGCGCCTGGCCACGGTAGCGGCGTATCGAGCAGAACGGTTGCGCCGCGGCCCTCCGGCAACTGGACAGGCGACCGAGTGGCCCAGCGGCGGATCCCGTACGAGACGTGCACTCGAATCCGTGCGGCGAATGGCACTGTCTGGACGGTGACGGTCACCACTCCCGAGTAGTACCAAGTGCGCTTTCCCTGGGTGTACATCCGCGGTGGCCAGCTGACAAGCTCGACCCCTTGGCCGCGGGTGACCAAGCGGAAAGAGAGGTCGACGCCGTTGAGATGGAGGGGGCGGGCGGCGAGCATGGCGCCGATCCGCTCGGGCAGCAGATGGTAGAGCCTACGGTCGGGCTGGGCTGTGCCACCCGGCGAGAGCTCCGCTGCAGTGAGGTCTACAGACTCACGCCGCCACTGCGGGGTGCACTGATCGATCAGCGCCAGCGCCCGGTCCAGGGCATCTCGGTGATCGGCCACACGCTCAGCGTCGGATTCGGTACTGGGCGGCAGAGTCATCACCCAGGAGGCCAGCAGTGGGGCGACCAACTCGGCGGGCATCTCCTCGGACGCGTAGAACCAGGGCACCTCGGCACTGCCGCCGACTCCGCGGCCGGTGGCCACCAGCCCCGGGGCGGTGGCCCGCAGCAGGTCGTTGAGCTTGCTGATCGGCAAGCCCATCGGTTGTTCCCGGCGGCGCCACCGTCGGCGGTAAAGGTCCATGAATCCGGCTCGCAACTCCTCGGGGAAGCTGATGACCCGGTACTGCTCAGTCCAAGGCATGGCCTCCGGGTCCGGTTCATATGCGGTCATACTGATCAGGTGGTACATGCGGTGCTCCTCTCATCGATGGACTGTGTGAGGCAGCGGTCGAGTGCTGTCCACATCGGCCGGTAGAGCGCCTGAACGATGTGGCGGTCGGCCGCAGCCTTGGAGGTGCCCGGGGTGAAGTAGGGCTCCAGTACGGCATGGATGCTGTGCAGGAGGCTGGTCTGCGGCGTGTCCAGCTGGCCGACGGCCAGGTTAGGCGCGAACGCGGCGTCGACGAAGGCGACTCGGGTGGGCACGGCACCGCGCACGGAGCGGCCTATCACCTGCCAGATCAGCACGAGCAGGTCCCAGGTGACCTGTTCCCGATCATCACCCAGCCGGCTCCACGCCATGCTCCTGGCAAGTACTTGGTACCACTGGGAACGGGCCAGGTCTCTGACTTTGCGGGCACCAAGGCCCAAGGTGGGTTCACCCTGGACCCACCTGTCGAACTCCCCGCCGTCGATGGCCCGTACGATCCAGTCGTTGATCGCGTGCACGGCGAGGCCGAGGTCATCGGGACGTGGGTTGGGCCGGGCGAGGAAGTAGATCGACCCGATCGCGGCGTGTCGGCGATCGAGGTCGAGGATGTTATGTCCGCGCTCCACCGCCAATAGGGGGGCCACCAGGACGTCGGCACTGGTGGTGGACAGCGTCTCGACGTCGCCACGGCGCAGCACGGGCGCGTGACGCTCATCATCGTCCGACCAGATACCGGCGTCGGAGTCGTCGTCGGACACCAGCCGACGGACGCTGCCCTTCCAGCGCGTGTTGAGGGTGTGGAGGGTGTCCGCCACGACCTTGGCCTCCTCGTAACTGCCGACAAGCAGCAGGATGTGGCGGCGATTCTCTGGGAGGAGCCTCAACTCCTCCTGCAGACGGCTGATTCCAGCGTCGTCCTTGCCGAGGGCGATGGCCATCCGGCGCAGGATGTCCGCTCGCCGGTCGAGTGGCTCACCTGAGAGCCGCTGCGCCTCGTTAGGCTCATAACACGAGCAACCCGCGCGGCACTCACAGTCGTCGCGGACGAACTCGAAGCGAAACTCGCTCTGTTCGGCGATCCGGTCCAGTTCCTCCGGGGCTGGTTCGATGATCACGCCGATTGGCACTGAGATGTGGTAACGGCTGGAGCGCCCGGCCCAGCTGCTGCCCGACATCAGTAGGACATTGGTGCCGGGGCGGCCGTCTATCGTGGGGAGGTCGGGCATCGCCCTAAGCAGTTCCCGGCCGACTCCGCTGCACCGGAAGAAGCGCAGCTCTCCGCTGCGTATGCCGCCACGGTCCGGACCGTCCATCAGGAATTGGAAACCGATCACGTTACCCATGGGCGCTTCGGGCACCATCGGTCCATAGTCGAGTGGCCTGCGGTACATCTCGTTGAAGCCCAGGTTGAGTGCCTTGGCGACGCGTGGCCACATGGCGTTGATCAGGGCGAGTTTGGGCTCCAGTGCACTGAGCAGCAGGGTGAACTCGAAGTGGGCCATCAGCAGGTCAAGCCATTTGTCAGGACTTTCGGGCAGGCGGTCCTTCCTTCGGCGCTTGGTCGGCTTGTGTCTCGTCCGGTCCCGCCCTGCTGCCTGAGTTCGCTCGCCATTGGCGCAGGTACGCAGCTCCTGGTAGCGTCGCCGGCCCTCGTTAGTCTGCTCCAGCAGCGGGCCGAGGTCGAACAGGTCGTAGAGCACCTCCTCCAGCCGCCTCCGAGTACGCTCTCGGTAGTTGGTATGGAGGAGTTCGCCGAGCAGGCCGGTGAGCTTGAGGCCGTCCTCGGTGGGCTGCCGCCGGTCACCGAACGGGTTCTCTCGGAAGGCGTCGAGGATCTCGGTCAGTCGACGTCGCGCCTCCCGGTAGGGGTGGTCGGCGTCGGGTTCCGCTGCCTTGGTCGACGTGTCGTCGCGGTCTTCCGGCAGCGGGTACCGCTCCTCCAGCAAGCGGAGTTGGAGTGTCCACGCGCTGAAGTACCCGGTCCTGACCCAGCTGCGCAGGTCGACGTCGCGCACCAGCATGGCGACCAGTCGGTCGGCTGCGGTCTGCGTGGTGTTGACGGCGGCCGACCAGTTCTCCACCTCTCGGTCGGACAGCTGGATCCGGCCGGCGCCGGCCAGTTCGCGGATGCGGTGCTGGTTGACGTCGTCGAGGAAGGATCGGGTGTCGGGGCCGCCGCCGATCAGCGGAATGGCAGGCGCAAACATCCGGTCGAACTGCATCTGGACCCGGTCCGCCTCGTCGACGATCACCAGGTCACTGCGCCGACAGGCGAGTTCGAGGTAGCGGATGCGCTCGTGGTTCTGCGGGTGCGGCACCGCCGAGTCGACAAGGCTGGCCGACGTGGCGACCCAGATGGCCGCGCCGACCAGCTCGCGAGCGCCGTGGTGGCGGGGACAGCCGGACCAGAACGGACAGGCTACCCGGCGCCGCATCCACGGGTCGTCCGCGTAATCGCCGCGACGGCTGGGCGGATGCAGCCTGGCGCATGGCGCCTCGCCAAAACCTAGGAGGTCGTCGGTGAGTTGGTCGTCCGCGTGCCGCAGCGCGTTCAGGGCGCAGGACGTGCTCAGGTACGCGAACCCGGGGTCGTCGTGGATAAGCAGGTTGCGCTTGCCACGGCCGACCAATCGGCGATGCAGCCGCTCCGCGTGTTCCTGGCGGCCTGATGCACCGAGCACTGGAGCGGCCGACCCGGGAACGTACATGTTGTACAGCTGGACCAGCTTGAGCTGTTCGGCGACGTCTCCGACGACGATGGTTACCCGGAGCTCCCGACGGGCCAGGTGTACTGCCAGTATGTCCCGCAGGGTGCTCTTGCCAGCGCCGACGATGCCCAGCATGTGCTGGATCCGCGCCACCTCGAACCTGTCGTCGAATTGAAACTCATCGTCCTGGCGAGTAAAAAGATGGATTGCTTTCAGCCGACCGACCCAGTTTGCGGATTCTATCGAGTCCATGAATGCCGCAGTCTCCAGCAGTTCGTCCCGGTGGAAGGTCAGCGGCTCTCCTCTGTTCGCTGGCAGGGCCTCGAGGTCGTGGCTGACCGGCGGCGGCGTTACATGCTTGGGCAGCTGGACGGTGGTGAGGCGTCGGCCGATCGGGAAGGCGTGTCGGCCAGCCTCCGCGAACCTAAGGGGCCGTCCGGCGAACGCCGGTGCCTCGCGCAGCAGCCGCTCGTAGGTCTCCCAGCGGTCCGGCGCCACCGACAGCGATAGGCGCCGGCTGGCCGGCCGGTCCGGGTCCGCAACCTCGTAACCTCGCAGCTGGCGGTCAAGCCGCTGGTACTCCTGGAGTGCCTCGGTCCAGGCCAGTCGACGGCCCCAGGTCCACAGCGTGTGCCGGGCCGTGCGGAGGGTCTGCTGCTCAACCAAGTCGACGGCTCCCCGGGCCCGCGCGAACGGGTATCCACTGAACAACGTCCAGGCGTCCGCCGCCGGCGCGCCGGCGGAGAACCTCTCCTGTAGGAGGAGCCCGAACTCGATCTCGCACAATGAGACCAGCCGAGCGGTCTTCAGCTGCGGGGCGGCGTCCGAAAGGCGGTCGATCACTTCGCCTAGGGACTGGACGGTGCTACGCATTGTTTCTCCTCATTCGATTGGTCGGCTGCGGTGCAGTGAACTCGCTCGCGGACAGCAGGCGCACCCGTGCATCGACCGGCAGTGCGCGGTCGAAACCCTGTCGGTACCAGGGGTGCACCGCCAGGTCGTCCGGCACCACGACATCCAGCGGTTCGCCGAGTTGGGCAGCGATCTTCGCCGTCTGCAGGGCGGCTGGCGCCGGTTGTTCTCGATCGTGGACCTGAAAAGCGCGGAGCGTTCTATCCCGATCGGTGACGTAGTGGACGCCCAAGCCAAGCGGGAGCAGCCGGGGTTGCTCCGCGAGCCGCTTGCGAACGGTCAGTTCGGTGCGGCCGGGGAGCGCTAGGAATAGCCGCAACGCGAGTGGCAAGGCCAGAGCTTGTCGGGGCTGATGGGATGTTTCGAGCTTGCCGTCACCCTGTGGGCAACCCCCCTCGCACCAGAGACCATCCGCCATGGACTTGGCGAGCAGTCCGCAGTCGGTACAGCGGTGCACCAGCCCATCGGCTGAGAAACAGTCGGGTACGGAACCGTAGAGTTGCTTTACCAACCTCCAGGTCAGGGCCACAGCTGGCTGGAGCATCTCCACTGGGTCGAAGCGGAGGATGACCGCCCGGCGGATCAGGAAGTCGCGGCACGCTGCGAAGCGTTCCGCAGTGCCGCAGGCGGCGGCCAGTTCGGACAACAGGGTCTCGGCCTTCTGTTCCAAGCCGCCGTGCGGCCCCAGGGAGGCCAATTCGGCACAGGTCCGGGTCGGCTCACCCGCCGCCGGGTGGATCAGGCGGGCGTTGGAGGTCAGAAAACCGCTGGGCAGTGCCAACGGCCATTCCGTCGGCCTGCGCTCCCGGCACCACCGCAACAACTCGGGCACTCCAGCAGGCATTGGCAGGCTCTGGATCAGTCCTGCCAACACCATGCGATCCAAGGCCAGCTGGAGGCTAGGCGGGTAGGGCAGCTGGAATGCCGACGACCGGGCTATTGAGGTCAATTCGATCACGCCGCAGGCGACCGCGACCAGTAGGTCGATGTCCGTCTGTTCGTGCTTAGTCATCGGCCCGCGTCCGGTCCTGCCGACTGCATCTGCCGCGCCGAGCACCACCTGGCCATCTCGCAGGTCGCACAGTCGCGGCCGGGAACGGCCTCGAAAAGGGTCTCGGAGTGCCAGCCCGACACCTGCTCGCGCAACACCGCCTCGGCGGTCGTCTGGATCGTGAGGGCGAACGGGTCGAGGGTGCGCAGGTCGACGCCGTTGGGGCGCAGCACTTCAAGTTCGACCCGTCCTCTGGCCTGCGGGCCGGGCAGCACGCCACCGCCGATGATCCGGACGGCGAGAGCCAGTTGGGGGTAGGTGGTCATCACGTTGCGGCAGGAGCGGTCGCTGCCGGAGGTCTTGGTCTCTCGCCAAACCCAGGAGTTCCCATCCTGGTACAGCAAGTCAGGCTCCGCCAGGACGAGCAGGTCAGCTGCAGTGTCGTCGAACGCCAGCCGGGGTTCAGTCCGGATCTCCGCCTGCGGTCCGGCCGTGCGCAGCGGGCATACCTCGGCGTGGTGGCGCAGCAACTCGGCGCCCAGTTGCCGCTCCTCGCTGGGGAGTTGGTAGCCCTCGGGTACCCAGTCCGCTGGAATCTCGGGGCTGCACAGCGTGCGCGGCTGTCGGCCGTGTTGCGCGGCGAGGAAGGCATGGACGGCCCGCCCGCGCTCAACGGCTGCGCCTCGCTCCGCGATGTCGTCGACCGGGAGCCGCAGGCCGCGCAGATAACTACGGGCCGGACAACTCCGGTACCCCCTGCTGGTGGTCGAGGACCAGCTGCGACGGGGCCGGCTCCGATCAGCTATCCCGAGCAGCCCCGCGGCTCTTGGAAGCGCCGGGCAGACCGGCGCGACGGCGCACGAGACACAAGCAGTGCCGGGTCGGTATTCCCGACTGTCGAGCAGTGCGCGGACGGCGGGTGCTCCTTCGGCCCGGTACACGGCCAACGCCTCGTCCCGGGTTCCGCTGAAGACCAGATCTGTGCGGCCGTCTGACAGGGCGAACTGGACGACCCTGACCCGTTCGAGCCGGGGATCCGGGTTTCCCTCCGCCGCAATCAGAGCGGCCACTGCACGTTCCGCCGCACTGCGCGTACGGAGGCGGTTGACTGGCAGGCGAAGTTCGCGCAGTCGGCCGTCGCCCGACTCGAAGCAGCGGCCCCAAGCGGTGATTCGGTACTCCACGGTGTTCGAGCCGTCGCCGATCGGGCGGCGGTACCGGTAGACCCATGGGCTGGGGGCGGGGCGGAGAGCCGGGTCTGCCGGGAACGCCTCTCGGTACATTTGCACTGCGTGTTGGGTCCACTGCTCTAAGCCATCGTGCAGCGGACGCCGCCGAGCGGCGCGTGGTGCGCTCGGTTGTAGTTTTCCCAGTGGCCGTTCGAGTTCGTCGGCCGCGGTCATGAATGGGCCGTTGGGGAACGACTCGAGCGTCTCAGGTTTCCAGGCGGCCCGCTCGCGCGCCCGCAGTCCGCGAGCCTTGAGTGCGTCGGCCGCCGGACACCGGTACTGCTCCGGACCGAACATGCCGAGGCGTATGTCGACAACGGTGGGATTTCCGACGAGACCGTCGGGTGGCCAACTCCCTGTCATAATGTCCTCACTTCTCTGCACCCCGGGTATGGCCGAGCCGCCCGGGGATTTCCTTTTCCGTATGGAGCGGATGCGTTGCTTACTGGGACTCTCCTCAAAGACCGCTACCGAGTGCTGAAAAAGCTGGGCGAGGGCGGTGAGGCCGAAATCTTCGTCGCACGGGACGAACAGCTTCGGCGGAACGTAGCGGTTAAATTCCAACTTCCCCGGGCCTTCGAGTCCACGGAGACTTATGTGTACAACGGCAAACGGATCGAGCGGGAGCGCGAGCGACTCGCAGACCTCTTGGACGTTCGAGGAATCCCCCGGGTTCTCGACCAAGGCCATCTCGACGGAGGCCGTGGTCGCCAGTACCTCGTTATGGAGCTCGTCGCTGGCGTCACGGTCAAATCCTGGATCGCAGCGCACCAGCCAGTGCCGACCGCCCCGGCCGTAGCGGTTCTCGCACAGCTCTGCGAGACCCTTGCCGATCTCCATGCCAAGGGATACGTCCACTGCGACGTCACGCCGAACAACACGATGGTGCAGCCCAACGGTCGGGTTTGGCTACTGGATGTCGGCATTTCCGTCAGAGCTGGGGAGCTCAACGATTTTCCCAGCGGCAGCCCCGGCTATGCCGCACCGGAACAGTACGATCGGGCGGCGGTGCTGACTCCACAGGTCGATGTCTTCGCCCTCGGCGTGATGCTTTTCGCGATGATTGTCTCAGAGCTGCCGTACAGCGGCCTGGGAGTCCCGCTTGACGGCATTGCCGCGGCCTTTCCGAAGGACTTCCGGGCTCAGATGACCGACGAGCTGCGAGACCTGGGGCTTGCCATGGTCTCGGTCGACCCGCGCGAACGGCCGAATGGCATGGGCAAGGTGTTGCGCCTCCTGCAGCCAATGCTGCCGGCACCTGGCTCCCCAGCCGCGCCAAAGGCCACTCGCCCCGATCCGACGGCCTACTACCGCCTCGGGTCGTCAGCGCCGTGATTCGCTCGCGGGAGACACACCACCGGTTCGCCGTCACGGTAGGCGCCGTAACCGCTCTACGGCTGCGTCGGTGTCGATCTCACCGTGTTCACGCAACAGGAACTGAGCTCGTTCGATCATCTCCTCCGCCTTACGGGGGCGGCCAGCACCGCGGTGCGCGTCCGCGAGCCAGACCAGCGTTCTGGCTTCCCTGCTCCAGTAAGTCAGCGACTGGTACAGATTGCGAGCACGCTCGAAGTTCGCGACGGCGGCCTCGTGCTCTCTCAGAGCCACTTGGATCCGACCTAGGCTGAACAGCGCATGCGCCCAACCGTTGAAATCGTCTGTGCCTTCCAACAAGCTCAGTGACTGGCGGCAGTACTTCAAGCTCTCATCGTATTGGCCCAGGTCATATCGGACGCTTGCGATTCCGTTCAGTGCGGCTCCTTGGTTGAGGAGGTCGCCGAGCTCCGCGAACGCGGATAGAGCAACAGTGAAGTGCTCCAGTGCCTCGCTCGGTACACCGCTCTCACGGAGCACGACGCCAAGGATGTGGCGGCCCATGGCGGCGCCTGGGACGTCTCTGTTTTCCTCACTTACTCGTACGGCGCTGCGTAGTTCTCGCGTCGCCTGCGCAAGGTTTCCAAGACCACGATGGGTTCCGGCGCGCATTCGGTGAACCATGGCCACGTCTGCTGGCCGCGCCACTCTCTCAGCGGCTGCGAGGGCGCTGGTCAGGTACTCAAGAGCGTCCAGATTGCGACCGGAGCGCCACTGGAACGTCACGAGGGTCATTGACAGTAACCACGTGTAGCGGTCGAGTCCGCGCTTCATGGCCAGCCTGACCGCAGCCGTCAGTGTCGAGTACTCAGCCTCAAACCAGGACATCGCGTCCGCCGCGTGAGCCGGAGCGACGACCTTGACGCCCTGGGGCTCGCCGATCGGTAGTCGACGGCCTGGGTCCAACCTGCAGTCGCAGACCCAGGCGTTGTGCAGCAGGAAGTACAGCACCTGTTGTACTACCCGGGCCTGCTCGGCTTCGTCCTGCAAGTCCGCCAGTTCGGCAGCGTAGACGCGGACCAAGTCATGCAGGGCGTAACGTTCGAAAATTGGCTCGGTCACCAGGCTCATCCGCATCAGATCGTCGATCGCGTCGTTGGCGCCGACAGCGTCGTCCGGTGGGAGCGCTCGAAGCGCCGCCCAGCTGATCGTCGGCCCGGGGTGAAGCGCCAGTTGCCAGAAGAGCTTTGCCGCTGGCACTGACAGCAGCTTGTGGGAAGCCTCCAGTGACAAGCGCACGCTCAGGTTCTCTGAGCCCAGATCGAGGGAACGCAACCTGGTGCTTTCCTGCCGTAGTTCGCGGACCATGCGTGCAAGTGCCTGCGCTGGGCGCCGTGCGATTCGCGCAGCCATGATCCCCAGTGCCAGGGGTACGCCGGCGCAGTGTTCGACCAGGTCGTCGACGAACGGGACGACCGTGCGCATCTGGTCCTCACCCAGCCGGGTCCGCAGCAGTTCGGTGGCATCCTGCCGGTCCAGCGGAGCGAGATCGATGAGTTCAGCGCCTTCTCTGATTGCCAACCCGTGCATTTGGTGACGGCTGGTGACGACCGTTGCGCTGGCCCCTAACCCGGGCAGCAGCGGGCGAACATGGTTCTCGTCGCGTGCGTTGTCCAGGATCAACAGGACCGCGCGATCCGCGAGCGCGGTCCGGTAGGCGGAGACCATGCCGTCCATCGTTGGAGTTTTGGGTCGCGCTCCGAGGTCGTTCAGGAATCTGGCGAGGATGGGGCCGTGCCGTTCTGGCTCCCCTGGGGAGAATCCGCCGAGGTCGGCGTAGAGGATTCCGTCGGGAAAATCCTGCTCGACGAGAGTCGCTGCCTGAATAGCGAGAAAGGTCTTCCCGACACCTGGCATGCCGACGAGCGCGGCGACTCGACTCCGGCCGGGCGTTCGGCCCAGGAGCGTTGCCGCGAGCCGGTCGAGTTCGGGCTGACGGCCGACCCGCTCGACGGGATGCAATGGAAGTTGACGGGGCTTCGGGCGGACCATTACGGGTGAGACGGCGGCTGTGGGACGGTCTGGATCCCCTGCCTCGTCGTTGAGCAGCAGGTGGACAGTGGTTCGCCCGAATCGGTGCTCCCAGGAAGCAAGCAACTGCTCGATCTGGTCTTGTCGGCCGAGGGCACGTAGAGCGTGAACCTTGAGTTCTAGCAACGTTCCGCTGTCCGGCCAGTGTTCCAGCGCCGAGTCGACCCGGGCGAGCGCAGGCAACGCCTTCTTACATTCCAGTTCGGCGAGGACGCAGGCGGCCGTGGCCTCGCGCAACTCCTCGGTGAGTTTGATTCGTTTCTGTTTGAATCCCTCGCCGGATAGGTCCTCCAGAGGCGTTCCACGCCACTCGCCGAGCGCCGATCGGAGCGCCTTGAGTCGCGCTGTTGCGTTCTCCGCGGCGTCTGCGGCGCGCCGGAATTCCTTAAAGCGGGCATAGTCGATGCATTGTGGATCGGCCCGGATCTGACAGAACCCACGTTCGTTACGCTGGGTGACCCCTGGCAGGGATTGTCGCAGGTGATGAAAGCATTGACGAATTCGGTTGGCGTTTGAATCCTCGCCCGGCCACAGGCAGCGTGTGACGCTAGCGTGTGACGCGCGGTGACCGGGTGCCAGCAACAGGACAGCGAGGAGTTCGAGAGCCTTCCCGGACTTCATCTCGACCGGTTGCCCCGCTTGAAGGGCAGCCACTGGCCCTAGTACGCGAAATTCCATAATTATCAGCCCCATTCCAGCGGCGGCGCGCCGCGATCGGCCGGCACTAGAAAGCATGCCACGGGGCTCCACGCACCCATTAACGTTCGGCTAACGCTTGTGGTTTGGCAGTTCCCTAACCCATCTGCCACGCTGTCGTCATCCCACCCCACTGTTCCGGCGGCTTGCCGGATGACCTGGGCACGTGCCTAAACATAGCTATGGGAACCCAAATACGGCTTTATGGCGCAAACCCGGACGCCGGGGGGCGCAACGCCCAAAATAGGAGAACCTATGAATTTCATGCAGTGCAAGCGTGTTCGGCGCGGCATCTGGCGCTCGACACCGAGCCGACGGGTCAAGGCAACAGTGCCTCCTCGGCGCCCCCGGCCCCGCCCGGCGTCTCAGCCACCTCGTAAGCCAGTCTCGATCGTGTGGCGCGGCGGATTCTAGAGGTCGGCCCGCTTCGCAGCTGAATGGATCTTTGAAGGCGAACCGTTTGCTGGAATCGAGTAAAGCCGCGTCGCTGTAGAGACCGGCCTGAATTGCACAGGGTCGGCGCGGAAGCAGGTCGAAGAACGCCTATCGGGAGGTGGGTCGGGGAAGCCCGGCCCACCTTAGGTGTTTCTGCCGTCGGTCGGGAACGGCTTGGTCGCCAACTTTGGTGGTGCTGAAGGGGCTCCTCCGCGTTGACCTCGGTGACGATCGCAGCCCGGCACTGCGAGGTGTGCTCTTCCTGCTGTCTCAGAATGTCGAGGTGGACGCCCTGCATACGCCAAGAGCCGCCTTCAAACTGTACGAGGCCTGTTTCACGCCTTTGAGCGGGGAGCCAATCTGGGGAGCCAACGCTTTCAAACTGGTTCCGACCGCTTCCGACCTGACCGGAAGTTTTCCCAGGTAGAAGGCTCCCCGTCCGACGCCCTCAGATCTTCCCAGACACCCAACTCGTGGCTGGGGGTCAAGGGGTCGCAGGTTCAAATCCTGTCGTCCCGACCAGTTCTTAGCTGGTCGCAGCAGGTCAGGGCCTTGTCTCACTTCGGTGAGACAGGGCCTTTCTGCTGCCCGTCTCACAATCACTCACATCCGCTTATCCGAGCAGGGCGTCCAGCCGATCGGCGGCGACCTTCAGGTGACCGGCGTCCAGGCCCTGGTCGGATAACGCCTTGCGAAGTTGGGTGATCAGCTCGACCGTCGTGGCGGCGATCGCGTTCTGTGAGGTCTTCGGCCGCTTGGAGCGAGGCTGGAACGCCGCCTCGCCCTCGGCGCGGTAGCGGGCGATCAGCTTGGACACCCAGCCCCTGGACACCCCGGAGGCGCGGGCGACCTCTGCCTGCGAGCGACCCTCGACGACAACCGCAGTGATCACAAGTTTGGCCTTCGACGCGGCCCGACTGTCGACCGCCGAGATTTCCTATGTCCTGAACCAGGATACTGTCGTCCCGACCGGGTAACACCAGGTCGGCAAGGGTGTCACGAGATCACGTGACACCCTTCCTCGTTGATGAGTGACTACGCGCCCGGACGCACACACCACCCGGCGGACAACCCCTTGGTTTTCCCCGGAAACGGTATGCCCTCAAGCTCACCGACATCGCCGCCCTGCTCCTCGAAGCCGACCCGTACGCCCATCCCTGCGGCACGCACCCGCAGGCCGGCATCGCCGTCACAAGAGCGCCCACACGAACGTCTCGGCGGCACGCACAATCCTCCCCGCGAGGTGACCAAGCTCCGGACGAGTACGGCTGACCTGCAAGGTCATCGGCTCGCTCGGGCGATGACCTCCTCGGTCGTCAGCGGCGCCCTGGGGTGATGGGTCAGACACAGAGGTGTACGCACCTTCGTGAACCTCGCGCCCTCAGGTGCGACGTAGAACTGGCCGCTGCGAAGCGAACCGATGTCATCGGCCCTGCCGCCTTTGACGCGGGCCATCGCCTTCGCGGCCTCGATCTGTACATCCGCATTGAGCAGGCCGTAGAACTGTGTCGCGGCGTTGCCCGGGATCCGGTTGTGCAGGCCCTTAGGTGCCTGGGTCGCGAACACCAGCCCGAGCCCGTATTTCCGGGCCTGGGAAGCCAACGCGAGTGTGCTCTGCGTGCACGCGGTCGTAGCGCCCGAGGGGGCGAAGGTCTGCGCTTCGTCCATGACGAAGAGCCCACCGAGGGGCAGGTCACCGGCGGGGTTCTTCTTGATCCAGGCGAACAGCGCCATCTGCAACTGGTTCACGAAGGACTGCCGCTCGGAGTCACTCTGTAGCCCCACGAAGCTGATGACCGAAACCCGGGCCCGCTTTCCTGCGGCCGGAGTGAGAAGTCGCCCTGGATCGACTGGCTCACCTTCTCCTCCGAACAGTGGATCGGTCACGACAGCAGCCCGGAGAACCTGGGCAAGCCCATCCGCGATCTTCGCCGCTCCGCTGATCTGACTGACGTCCTCGGGGAAGTCCGCGAGCAGATTGATCAGCCCGTCGAGGCCGCCATTCTTGTACTTTCCGAAGTGGACAACCGCCTCCATGAGCACCGCCCGAGCGACCTGGGACTTGCTGCTGCCGCCTTCCGCCTTCGCTCGTGGGGTGAGCGCCGCCATGGCGGCGTGAACGGCTTCGTTGAACTCGTCGACGTCGTCCCGGACGCTGGAGAAGTCGGGCAACGGCTGGAAGGCCAGCGGACGGCCCTTCTCCCTGCGTGGTGTCCAGACCACGACATCGGTGTCCGCGATGTAACGAGCCGCCCGGCCCCTATCACCCGGGCCCCAGGCGGAAGGCTCCTCCGGCCATGCGTCGCCGAGACGGGCGAGGTCATTGTTCGGGTCGAGCACGATCGAGGACACGCCCTGAAGGGCGCACTCTTCGATGATTCGCCTGATCAGAACGGTCTTCCCCGAGCCGGATCCCGCGAAGATCGCAATGTGCTTACGGAGCGCCTCCAACTCGACGGAGACCGGATGCCCGCCATCGTCTGAGCGCCCCACGGTCAGCGACGGCACCCCGACCGGCCGGCTTTCCGGAGAGTCGTCCGAGGTACCGGTCTCGTGAGTCGGCAGAGGCTTCGCCTGCGCGGGCGGCCCCTCAGGGGCTTTTGGGGCTCGAGGCTCCTGCGAAGCAGTTGGATCCGGCCAATCACTCAAGGCGTCCTTGAGGAGCTTGAGGTCGGCGGTGGGTTTCCTGCTGGCGATCCACTGGTCGAGGTGCGGGACGCTCTCCGCGAAGAGATCCCGCAGGGCGCACAGCACAGTGAGATCCTCTTCGTCGGCCGCGATCACCCGACCGCCCCTGGCGTGGAAGCCGGCAACTGCTTCCTGGGTGACCGGCCCGGAGTTCCACGGAATGTTCCGGATGATGATCAACCGACGCTTGGGACTCTCCTCCGCGAGACCGGCTTTGAGCGCCGCCTTTCGGAGCCGAGTCAACGCCGCGAGATGGTGCGTGGCGGCGATGCCGCGGAACGCCCAATGGATCTCATCTTCAGTCGCCTCGTTCAGGACTTGCTTGAGACCGGCGTGAAGAGAGGTCTTCCGGCCCATCGGCGGGTCGACCCGGTAGCGCGCGAACGTCCCGCGCTGCTCCACGATCCAGGCCCGGAGGCCCGCCGAAATCAGGCCAGGAAGAACCGTGTCCTCCAGTTCGGCATCCAGCGCTCCACTGACGTCGGCCGAATCGGCCAGCATCGCGAACTTGATGTCGATCGCCCGAAGCACTTCCTCCTCGGGATCATGCTTCATAAAACGATCGTCCACGTTTGAGGGCGTGTCGAGGCTGTCCAGCTCAGTGATCTCGCCGCCCTGGAGCAGACACTTCTGGATGTGCTTGTATAGACATTCCAGGACCTCACGCGGAGTGTAGAACGGAGCCCGCGCGAAGGCCTCCGGCTTGATCGGCCACGTTGGATATGGCCGGTCGAAGCCAATGTCCTTGAAGTGCTCCGCGAGTCGCACGGTGACGAGCTCCGCCCCAACCTCAGGAGTCGGAATGCGCCGAAGGAACGTGGCCTTCCGAAAGCGGTCCTTGAAACTTTTGACAGCCAGCTCCTCAAGAATCGTCCACGTCTCCGGCAGGCAGGAGAGAACCGTCAAGGTTCGGCTGGACACCTCACGGAGGTTGGTCAGCCCATGAGCGAACTGAAGAACCGCCGAGGTCGCCGGACTGTTGGAGCTGCCCTCGGCAAAGAGGCTGCTCTGCGCGATGAACGCGTCGAGTTGGTCGAAGGCCATGACGCTCGGGCCAGTCAACGCCAGCAGCCGCGAGATGTCACGGACGATCTCCTGTGGAGATTTGCGGACCTGCCGGAATCCCCACCCCAGCCGGTAGCTCTCTCCATCCTCGATTGAGCAGATGTAGGACTCGCCGATGTCCGCCAGGGCATCGTCATTAGCCCCTAGGAGCACAAGAGCCCGAGCGACGTCTTGTGCCTCTCTGCCAACCCGGCGATCGATTCTGCAGAGGGATTCGATGAACTGATCGAGATCTTCGCGGGTGACCATCTGGTTACCGATAATCGTCTGATGGGTCTTTCGCGGGAGCTGCATCAGGCCTGTCAGATTGCGAAGAAACCGCTTGAGCTGGGTCTCCTCATCTGTGCCCACCCGAGCCAGCCCGTCCTGGATGGACACGACGGCGCTTTCCCAGAAGTTGCGGGCGTCGAGAATGCCCATGAGGAAGAAGTAGCCATCGCGCTGGATGGCCTGCTCACGCAGCCAGCTCATCAGGTGCGTCTTTCCGCTTCCGGCGCCACCCTCAAGGACCACCCCGATCGGGCTGGTCACGGGAGAGTCGGCGGCGGCATCCAGTCCCGAGCGAAGAGCGTAGGAAGCCGCCGGGTGCATCTCGGGCACGTGGAACGGTACCGGCTGCCAGACATCCTCACTGGCGTTGACGGTCGAGAAGATCTTGAGACTATCCAGCGCATACCATTCGGTAACCATCGTCACGCTCCGACGCGGAACTGATGGTTGGGTGTGCTGCCAATGATGATCGCGGCAGCGTGGTCTTCGGGCCTCAGGTCACCCACGATCGCAACGGGCTCGATGTCCGCACGCCCTGCCAGCATCATGGTGCGCAGAACGTCGTCCTGGAGATCCCGATCGATGTCGGCCAGGAGGGCTCGCAGCTTGGTCATCGCGGCCCACCGCCCAGCACCGGGCGTGATCTTCGCATAGGCCTCGCGAATCCGGCCTTCCACTTCCTCCGGCGACACTGTCGTCACCGGTGTCTGAACGGGTTCCTCGACGATTGAGATCGCTGCTTTGGGCGCCAAGAGGGACCGCAGATACAGAAGAGCCAGCGCCTTGCCCGACCGGGAGGACACTGGGACTCCCTTGCGTACCTCCTCGATCGCGCGATCTTCACCAGCCGGTGTGATCGCGTACCACAGAGCGCGATTGGCTTTGGTTTCCGACTCGATCAACTTGGCGTCGATGAGACCCGCACGGTTCTTGGCATCGAGCTCCAAGCCCCATTCATCCTTCAGATTCCTGTGGGGCAACGTGGTTCCGAGCTCCCTTAGCACGAGCAGAGCTGCGACCTGCCGGTACGTGAGTCTTTCTTCGGACATCAGCCTGCTCCTTCGCTCATTCCGAGGCGTCGCGCCCGGAGAAATTCGTCGATGTGGCGCAAAACCCCCCGTAGGTCGCCCATCACCTGCTGGTTGGTGAATCGCAACACCGTGAACCCGTCACGTTCCAGGTGCCGGTCACGAATCTGGTCACGCTCCATTTGGGCGGACGTCGCGTGTTCCGGTCCGTCGAGTTCCACGACGCACTTCTCCCGGACCCATATCAGATCCGTGCGAATCATGACGAACAACGGGTCCTTAGACTGATACGTCTGATTCCAGGTCCGGCCTTGAGCCCAGTCGCATTCCGCCAGGGCCGCCTCCAGCGCCTGCTCCACCGTGCTCCCCGCGTGCGGCCTTCCGGCGATCGGCGGCACTCCCATCGTCGCGGTGAGCGGCGGTGCCGTCATCTCTTCGGCCAGTCTCCTGACCGCTGCGGGTACCTCCAGGTAGAGGGTTTCGACGCGGCGTAGTTCGGGGCCGACGAGCCAGATCCCCATGCCGCTCCGGTGCGCCAGCCATTCGCATCCGGAAACCAGGAGCGTCTCTCCATGGGAGGTCAGCTTCTCCGGCACATAGATGACCAGCGCCGCCGATTCGCGGCCGAACGTGGAGGCGATGACCCGGGCCAGACCAGCCGCCCGCGACTCCGTAGGGAACGATCGTCCCTTTGGACCGCGCCGCCCGGGAACCAATGGGCCGCGGTGCTGGATGGCCCGGGCGGCGAGGTCGGCCAGGAACGGTCCGAAATGACGGGTGCTTGATGCGAGGCGCATCGCGAGGATCCTCGCCGCCGCCATTCCGCCACCGCCGGGGCCGGAGAGCCCCTCCCCTCCGGGTAACCAGGCCGGGAAAAGCCCAATGGCCAGTATTTCCAGATCGCAGAGGATGGAGTCCACCACCTCTGAGACCGAATCACCTTCAGCTGCGGCGTAGGTGATGACGGCGGGGCCGGTCTCAGGTAAGGGATTCAATAACAATTCCATCACATTGGCGTCAATGTTGGAATCGACTCCGGCAAGGCGGAGCACCCTCCCGACCGGGAGATCGCCCCACGACAATGGCACACCGGCTCCCTCTGGACACTCCTCTGAAAACGTGACTTTGCGAAGGGTATAGGGCACGCGAGGTGACGAGTAGGAACTCCAAAGATGTCGTCCGTTTCGGAGGTTACAAAACCATCCAAACGGTCATGCTGCGATGGCGTATTCCGCCTCGTTGTCTGAGAGCACTTTGACGCCTGATCCAGCGGTCCGGATAGTGACCGGGGCTACCGTCCAGAGCACCCTCCGGATCCGGATCAGACAGGGCATCGATGATCCGGAGCGAGGTGAAGCCCGGATTCGTGGGGTTCGTCAGCGACAGCGGCAGCCGATCCGGTAGGCGCCGTACACGTCGGAAGGGAATCTGCAAAGTTTGCCTGGTACAGGTGTGTCCGTATGTTTTGTGGATGGGAGGCTTGGCGATGGACGACGAAATGCAGTTGATTTGGGCGTTGGCCTTCTGCGATGTTCAGTTCCCGGGACCGGGCGGCGGAGTGGATCAGCGCCCGCCGACTGACAGGGATGCTCACCGAGTACCCGCTCGACGTTCCGGTCTACGACTGGGCTGTTGACAGAGGGCATCTGGGTGACTATGAGCTGAAGCGCGATCGAGCGGATGAAGCACACTGGTTCCGACAAGGCGGGGTAGACGTTCCGGATCGTTGCGCGGGCCGGAGCATCGCCGCTGTCGAAGACCACGCTGGTGAAGTCCAGGTCGTGACCCTGCCAGGACACCGCGGCGTTCTCGCGCAGGTAGGCGGTGATCAGGCGGATGATGGTGTGCCGGACCTCGCGCAATCCGGCGAATAAGGCGCCAAGTCCTGACGTCGCTCGCAGCTCTGACGAAGGCGTCCAACGTGCAATCTCGGTTCACCCCGGTTCTGCGGCGGCTGCGGATTGCGAACCGGCCAGCAGATCGGGCAACTGGCTGGTCGCTGCAGCCATTGCCAGCATGTCCTGGTACGCGCGCCAGTGCGCGATCTGGCCGTCGCGGACCTTGAGTACGCCGATGAAGGGAGCCGAGGCGCGCTGCCCGGTGGCCGGATCGGTCCCGGACAGCTCGTATTCGGTGATGATCACGTCGGGGTCGGTGGTCTCATATACCACGACCTTCCCCACCTCCAGGCGTACCGGCAGGGCGGCCCGGCCGGCGCGGGCGAAGGCGAGGAACTGCTCACGCCCGACAAAGCGACGCGGCCTGCCGAGCAGGGCGTTTCCGCCTCGGTGATGATTTGACCCTTATGCCTGTTTTCCTACCGACGGGTCACGGCCCGCTCGCGCCCCTGACGCTCGGATGCGGTCATCCCCTGCGGACACGGTTGAGATGCGGGATGCCTTCCTCGTCGACGAACAGGCTCTCGTTGGTGGGATATCCGGCGTCGGCCTCGGCAGCGACTGTCTTGAGCCGGTCATGCGGCCGATCGCAGAACGTGGTGGCGTGGAAGGCCGGAGCCTGGTCGAAATCCGGCGCGAGCAACGGACGGCTCATGTCGTCGGCCGCTCCGCTGACTCGATGTTCGACCTACGCGCTTGTCGGGGGCATTGGATGCGTCACGCGGGTGAGCGTGGAGCATCTTTCGCTCCGACCGGTGTGACGAGGCCGGTCTCGTAGGCCAGCACCACGGCCTGAACCCGATCCCGCAGGTGGAGCTTGCCTAAGATGTGCCCAACGTGGGTCTTGATCGTATGCTCGGACACGACGAGTTCGGCCGCGATATCCGCGTTGGTAAGGCCTTTGGCGACAAGGGTGAGGACCTCCGTCTCTCGTGGGGTCAGGTCGGCCAGCCGCTCCGGGCGCACCGGCGGTGTCGACCGGTCAGCTCGGATGAAGTCGGCGATGAGCCGCTTGGTCACGGCTGGGGCCAGCAGAGAATCGCCCGCGGCGACGACCCGCACGGCTGTGACCAGTTCGGTCGCGGTGGCGTCTTTGAGGAGGAATCCGCTGGCGCCCGCGCGGAGCGCCTGGTAGACGTACTCGTCGAGGTGAAAGGTGGTCAACACCAGCACCTTGAGCGGCTGGTTGGCCGGCGGCTCGAGACCCGCCGAGAAGTCCAACGCCGGTTCGTCGTGCGTGGACCGCTCGAGCAACCGGCGGGTCGCCTCCAGCCCGTCCAGCTTCGGCATCCGGATGTCCATCATCACCACATCCGGTCGCTCACCCCGCCGGCTCAGCTCCGCGATCGTCGCCAGCGCCTCCACACCGTCCCCGGCGGTCCCCACCACTGAAAGATCCGGCTGCGCGTCCAGCAGGAACGTGAATCCTTCCCGCACCATGGCCTGGTCGTCGACGATGAACACCCGCGTCACCACAGTGCGCCACAGTGGTCGGTGGTGACCGGCACTGCGGCGCTGACAGTGAACCCGCCGTCCGGTCGTGTCTCAGCGGCCAACTCGCCACGCACGATCGCTATCCGTTCACGCATCCCCGCGAGACCGTGCCCGGACCCCGCTGGTGCCAGCCGGGTGGGCCGGGGCGGCGGTTCGTTGTCCACCCTGATCCGCACCTGGTCCGCCGCGTGCCGCAGCTCGACCCGCACCGGCGCTCCCGGGGCGTGCCGCCGCGCGTTGCTCAGGGCCTCCTGTACCACTCGATACAGGACGAGGCCAACGGTGGGCGGCACCGGGTGGGGGTTCCCGTGCACCGTCAGCGTCGCCGGCACGCTGGAGGAGTGAGCCTCGGCCACCAGGGCTTCGATGTCACCCAGGCCGGGCTGCGGTGTGAGGTCCACTTCGTCATCGTCGCGGCGCAGGACGCCAAGGAGCTGGCGGGTCTCGTTGAGCGCCTGCCGGGTGGCGTCGCCCACCGCGGCGAACTCAGCGCGCACCGGATCATCATCCGGCGCCGACCGCAGGCCGGCCAACCGGTATGGCGCGGTCTCCGTCCGCACCGCGATAAGGGACAAATGGTGCGCGATGATGTCATGCAGCTCACCGACGATGCGGGCCCGCTCCTCCAGCACGGCCCGCCGGGTCTGCTCCTCGGCCACCGACCGATTCACCATGTCAAGTTGCTGTTCGATCCGGTCCTGCCGGCCGACGCCCAGGCCGGCCAGCGTGGCGGCGCCTACCGCCAGAATTCCCGATATCACGGCTCCGGACAGCGGCCCGGTGCCGACCGCCACCCCTGCTGGGACGACCAGCAGGAGGCTGACCCCGGCGACGGCCAGGTCGCAGGGCAACGGACAGCGCGCGATCGTCATCATCAGGACCGGGAGATACAGCAGCATTCCGGGTGTCCAGGGTGACCCAAGGTCGCGCCCGCCACCCCCGTGGGCGAGCACCGCCGCAACGGCCAGTGTCAGCACGGTGCCCACGACGGTAAGCCGCCAGGCCATCAGCGGGCGGCGCCGCATGATCAAAACCGGAATCATGTGAAGCAGGACGACGACCGGCACCACCGCGCCCCCGTAATCGGGGAGATACCCGTTGCTGACCTCGCCCGCGAACAGCGCTGCCACCGCTACCACGAGCAGCACCCGCTGGGCATACCGTCTCCGGCCGGTGCCCCAGGCGGACGGCGCCAGGTCCCGGTCCCTCCCGGTGATCAGCACGTATCGCACCGCGTACCCTGCCCGGCCGGCAAACCCGCCGAGACCAGCCCCGCCTACCGTGCTGTCCACACCGGCCAGGCTAACCAGCGGAAGACCCGTCCGCATCGCTCCGTGGGGCGATCCTCACCATCACCATCAGGTCGCATATCGGCCGCGCAGGCGGCGACGGGGATGAGGCGGAAGATCAATCAGCAGACCGACGCTGATGAGTCCCCGCAACTCCCAGCCTTGCCGCATGGGTACCGCAGAGCTGACATCCTCGCCCGCCCGGTCAAACGCAACCGCCATCGCCGATCCCTCCCCGCGCCGCCTCGCTCGGATGCTTGCCGGCTTCGGGTCACTGTGGATCGCTTGCGCGCTCGCGACCGCGCTCGCCAGCGAACTGGGCCGGCCGGGCGGCATCGACCTGATCCGCCCCACCTTCAGCGAGCTGATCTTCACCGACCTCGGCGCGCGCCTGGTTGGCATCAGTATGGTCGCGCTCGCCTCCGCATCGATCTGCATCGCTTTCGCGCTGATCGACCTGCAAGCGCCGGCCGACCGCCTCGCCTGGGTGCTGATCGCCGGCTGGACCGGCGCTCTGGTGCTGGCCGCGATCTTCCCAATGTCGCCGGTGGGAGCGCTGCCGACCTGGTCTGACGCATTGCACCGTTACACAGCACTTGTCGGGTTCGTCTGCCTGCCGGTGGCCGGGCTCCGGCTGGCCCGTCGATTCCGAACCGATCCCCACTGGCGATCGACGGTAGCCCTCGTCCGACTGCTCTCCACGGCGAGCCTCCTCGGCATCGCCGCGTTCGTTGCCACATTCATCCCGACCAATGACCCTATGTGGCTGCTTGGCGCACGGCAGTACAGCGGCATCACCGAACGCCTACCGCTGGCCACCAACATCGCGTTGCTGGCCACACTGGCGGCGGCAGTACTGCATGCCGCCGCTCCGCCTGGAGCGCGGCGAAGGTGTGGTGGGTGTGGCGCAGCACCGGGTCCCGGACGTGGGCAAGACAACGCGCCGTCTTAGGCGTCGAACATCGCGAAGAGGGTGTTGAGGCCTTCCGCCAGGAGCGGGTGCGTGAAGATCGCGTCCGCCAAGGCGGTGTAAGTGAGCTTGCCCAGCATGGCGACCTGGATCATGGTCAATATCTCGCCGCCTTCACTGCCGAGGACCGCGCAACCCAGGATCCGCCCGCTGTCCGCGTCGACGACGGCCTTCATGAAGCCGCGCGTCTCCCCGGTCTCGATGGCCCGAATGACGGCGCTCATCGGGAGCTTCGCCACCCGGATCGCGCGTCCTTGCGCCTTGGCCTCACGCTCGGTCATGCCGGCGCGGCCAAGCTGCGGGTCGATGAACACCGTGTACGGGACGATCCGGTCCCGCGTGCTCGCCTTCTCGCCCCTGATGAGGTTGGCGTGCAGGATGCGGTAATCGTCGTAGGAAAGGTGGGTGAAGGCCGGGCCGCCCTTGACATCCCCCATCGCGTAGACGCTGGGGATACTGGTTTCCAGGTACTCGTCGACCTCGATGAAGCCGTGATCGTTGACACGGATGCCGGCCGCCTCGAGGGTGAGCGCCTCGGTATTCGGGATGCGGCCGATGGCCGACAGCAGATGCGAGCCTTCGAACTGTCGCTCACCGTCCTCCGTGCGAACGGTGAGGCGCAGGCCGCCGTCGACCGACTCAACCCGGACCGGCGTCGACGAGATCAGGACCGTGATCCCGTCATCGCGCAAGATAGCGGCGACCTCGTCCGAGACGTCCTCGTCCTCGAGCATCATCAGACGCGCCGCGCTTTGGATGATGGTCACCTCGCTGCCGAACCGGCGGAACATCTGCCCGAACTCAAGCCCGATGTAGCCGCCACCGAGGATGATCAGGTGCTCCGGGAGTTCGTCCAACTCCATGATCGATGTTGAATCGAGCACGGGGACGTCGCCCGCGCCGCTGATCGCCAGCGGCTTGGGCCGGGCACCCGTGTCGATGACGACCACCGGCGCGCTGATCTGCCGCGTCCCGCCGTCCGTCAAAGCGATCTCGACCGTCCTCGGCCCCGTGAAATGGGCCTCGCCTTCGATCACGTCAAGCCCGTCCTGCGCCAGACGGCTCACGTAGTTCTGTCGCGCACCGGCGACCATGGCCCGTTTACGCTCGCGCACCGCGGCCAGGTCCACCGATACCGAACCAATACGCACGCCGTACTCCGTGCCGCGGCGCGCTTGGTAGGCGAGGCGCGCGCTGGCGACCATCGTCTTGGTCGGGGTGCACCCCGTGTTGACGCAGACGCCGCCGAGCTGGTCGCGCTCGGCCAGCGCCACCTTCTGGCCCGCCTTCGCCAGCTCGACGGGCAGGAACCGGCCGCCCTGGCTGGTCCCTATCACGATCGCGTCGTAGCGCTCATCGGCCATTGCGTCTTCTCCCCGCGCCGTCTTCCGCATGCGTCACCAGCTGTCGTACGCCCCGGCGGATCAGTTCTCCTTAGCGAAAAGCCGGTTGCGCGCAGCGAGCCACTGTTCGCGTGTACCGGTCTTGTCACTGATCATGGTTCCTCCCCCGGGCTACCGCGGTTGATAGTGGGTTGAGACACCGTGGGCGGCACGAACTGACCGATGACCGTCCGGCCTGATCGGTGTCACTACTTCTCGTACCCACCCGCGGGGCGCAGGGCCGCTGGCGGGGAGCCCACGCCCCCGTCTCCACCAGACCTTTGCCCGCTTGCGCGCGATGTACCAGCCGAGTTGGGCCAAATTGGTGCGCAGGCCGTACCCGCCACACCGGGCGTCTGACGACAGCCATGACGACAACGACGACACACAACAGCACATGGACACCGGCCGGGATCGCGGGCGGGGTCGACCAGGTCGACCAGGTCGACCACTGAGGCGGTACGGCGGGTGGTGGCGCGGTCAGGGTTTGCGCGCGAGGCCGCCGGCGCAGGCCACCATGCCGCTTGAACTGCATGGATGAGGTATTCGGCAGGCGCACAGACCACCCACGCGCAGGCGGCCTGATCACCATCAGTGATCGAACAGAGCCCCGCAGGATCTCTGCGGAGCCGCACTAGGACGCCCTAATAGTTGACCAACGTCCGCCGCGCCGTACCCGCACGGTGATACGTCCGATTCCCCGACAGATACGGACATGTCACACGTTGGTCGCAAATTTCCACCGAGCTATGACAAAAGCGAAAAATCTCGTAAACATGATCAACGCCCTCTCGGGGTCCACATGGAGGGCACTCAAGATCTTGTGGCCACCCCCACACTTTTCCGAAAGGCCTGGAATGAACTCTAGGTCGGGCAGACATGCCCTCGCCATCACAGCAGCAACCGCCGTCATCGCCGCGATCGGTGCGGTCCTCACACCGACCGCGGCGGTGGCGGACACGGTCGGCCCTAACCTCAGCTACGTCGTCAACGCCGTCGACAAGGGACACACGGCGGGTGCCGCCGCCGCGGCGACCGAGGCCGGCGGGCAGGTCATGATCTCGTACGCGCAGATCGGCGTGGTCATCGCGCGCTCCACCGACCCCTCGTTCGCCCAGAACGTGAAGACCGTCGCGCACGGCGACGCCGTCCTCTCCGCGGGAGCGACCCGGACCGCGGCCCTGCCCGCCATGGCCGAGAACACCGAAGAACTCGACGAGTACGTGCCGGACGCTCTGGAGAACGCGACCCGCCAGAGCGACATGATTCTCATCGGCGCGCGCGCGGCCCACGGGGTCGACCTGGGTAGCCCCACGGTCACCGTCGGCGTTCTGGACGACGGAATCGACGCCAATCACCAGGACCTCGCCCCGGTGGTGGACCAGTCGAAGTCGGTGAACTGCGTGGGGACCGGCGCCCCGGACACCACGCCGGGCGCGTGGCGGCCTACCAGCGTCACCGCCGATTACCACGGAACGCACGTGGCCGGGACCATCGCCTCGGCGAAGAACGGCGTCGGCATCGTCGGTGTCGCGCCCGGCGTCAAGCTCGCCTCCATCAAGGTCGTCAACTCTAGTGGCTTCATCTACCCGGAGTACGCGATCTGCGGCTTCATCTGGGCAGCCGAGCACGACATCCAGGTGACGAACAACAGTTACTACATCGACCCGTGGCTGTACTGGTGCGAGAGCCAGGCCGACCAGGCACCGGTCGTCGAGGCGGTCCGGCGCGCGGTGAACTACACCACCGGGCACGGCATCCTGAACGTGGCGGCGGCGGGCAACGAGAACCAGGACCTCGCCATCAAGACGGTCGACACCACCAGCCCGGACGACACCACCCCGGTGCGGCGCACCCTCGACCCCAGCTGCATCGACCTGCCGGGCGAACTGCCCGGCGTGGTGACGGTGTCGTCCGCCACCCAGCCCACCGCCCCTGCCTCCGCCGTCGGGCCGTGGTACCCGGGCCTGACCGCGCAGCCGGCCCGATCGTCGTTCTCCAGCTTCGGGCTCGGGATCGTGGACGTGGCCGCCCCCGGATCGAGCATCTATTCCACCTCGCCCTCGAGCGGGGTGAGCAGTTACCGGACGCTGTCCGGCACCTCGATGGCCTCGCCGCACGTGGCGGGCGTCGCCGCGCTGCTGGTGTCGAAGCATCCCGGAGCTACCCCCGACTACGTCGCCGAACTGCTACGCAAGCAGGCCATTCCGCTCGCCTGTCCCACCTCCGGCACCGATTTCATCCAGGGTCGGTGCAAGGTTGACCCGGCGCACCCCGCAGTCAACGGTTTCTTCGGGTACGGCCTCGTCAACGCCTACAAGGCGGTCACCGAGGCCGAGGACGTGACACCGCCCACCGTCACGGTTACCGGAGTCAGCCAGGGCGAGCAGATCGTCCTTGGTAAGCCGGTGGCTCCTGCCTGCTCGACGACCGACGATGACAGCGGCGTGGCTCAGCCCGCCACGCTGTCCGTCATCGGTGGACCCACGGTGAACTACTTCACCGCCACCTGCTCCGGCGGTCGGGACCGTGCCGGCAACCGGGCCGCCCAGGTCAGCGTCACCTACCAGGTGGTCTTCGACTGGCGGAACTTCGGGGCGCCGGTCAGCGTCGACAAGGTCAACGTCGTGAAGGCCGGCAGCGCCGTTCCGATCAAGTTCGGCCTCGGTGGCGACCAAGGGCTCGCCATCTTCGCGGCGGGCTTCCCCGCGCTGCGCGCGACGGCGTGCGACACCTCGGCTCCGCGGGAGGTGGCCGAGCAGACGGTCACCGCGGGTTCGAGCTCCCTGACGTACGACCCGGTTGCCAAGCAGTACCAGTACGTCTGGAAGACGGAGAAGTCCCTGGCGAAGACGTGTGGGCGCCTGGAGGTCACGTTGACCGACGGCACCACCCACACGGCGAACTTCATGTTCTCCTAGAATCCGCCTCCGGCGGCGGCCCGGGGCAGGCGCCCTGGGCCACCGCCGGATCTACAGGTCGGCGACTTGCGAGGCGGCCAGCGGCGCGGGGCCGGCGTCCAACATCTCGACGGCTGGCTCGCGCGGCTGCGACGGGATCTTCTGGTGGCCGGGGGATACCGACGACGAACCGGGTGTGGCCGCTTCCCGCGCCTGGACCCCGCCCGCGCGATCCCCTTCGACCCAGGCCGACCCCGCGCTGCTGTGCCCAGTGGGCTGCCGGATGCGCGCCTGGCCGGCCCCTGCTTCCACCACTCACATGTGGAGCGGACCGGTCTCACGCGTCCTGTCCGATGTCCTCGTTCCACAGGTCCGCGTTGGCGGCAATGAACTCGGTCATGAGCGTGACGCACTCCTCGGAGTCGAGGACGAGCACGTCCACGCCGCTCCCGGCGAGCCATTCGTGCTGCCCGGTGAAGGTACGGCTCTCGCCGACGACCAGGCCGGTGATGCCGAACTGGCGGATCAGCCCGCTGCAGTACCAGCAGGGCGACAGCGTCGTCACCATCGTGGTTCCCCGGTAGGTCCGCTGGCGGCCGGCGGCGCGGAAGGCGGCCGTCTCGCCGTGGACCGACGGGTCGCCGTCCTGGACGCGACGGTTGCGGCCCCGGCCGAGCAGCCGGCCGTCCGCCGCGAACAGCGCGGCGCCGATCGGGATGCCGCCCTCGGCGTACCCCGCTCTGGCCTCTTCGAGCGCCACGCTCAGCATGGCGTCCGGACTGACAACGTTGCTGGTCATGAACCCACTATCCCCGCCAAAGCGACCGCGAGCACACCCCGGCTCTCCGCCGCTCGGGGCTCCAGCGGTGTCACGCGTGCGAGGCGCCGTGCGCAGACACCCCCGGCCGGCGCGCGAGCCTTGCGAGGCGTCGTGCGCAAACCGGCCGGGGTCGGTCGCGGGGCCACTTCCGGTGGGCTACGGCCCGGAGGGGAGCCCGTCCAGCTCAAGCAGGCGGCGCCGTATCTCGGTGACCTGGAGCGGCTCGGCGATCCCGTCCCACGGGGAGAGCGCGTCCAGCCCCTTGTCGCGCTGCGCCCTGGCGTTCCGCGGCTCCGCCGTCGCCAGGCGCAGCCGCGCCAGCGCGGTGGTCACCCCGGTCGCCGGGAGCCGCCGCAGCGCCGACCGGAGAAGCCTCGCGGCCTCCTTGCGTCTGGTCTCCGGCAGCGTGGCCGCCTGGTGTACCTGGCAGCGTGCCTGGCCGATGGTGTCACCTGACCGCGCGTACAGCTGGACCGCCTTCTTCCAGCCCGCCGTGGCGTCGTGCGCCCGGTCGAGGTACCAGTTGACGAGCGCGAGCAGCTCGCGGGCGTGGGCCTCGGCGTTTACGTCGCCCGCGTGCCGCGCGATGTGGAGCGCATGCACCAGCGTGCCCAGCGCGTCGGTGTACAGGCGGTTCGCCTCGTCCGTCCGGCCCTGCGAGGCGCTCACCTGCCCCCGGCGTATCTGCAGGACCGCCAGGTTGATCCATCGGGTGGCCTGCCCCGCGGCGTCGCCCCCCGGTAGGGCCTGGCCGTACCGGACCAGGGAGGCTTCGACGGCGGCGAACTCGTCGCCGGTCGCGAGCAGCGTCGCCGCGCGGGCCAGGTGGATCTGCGCCGGCCAGGACTCGACGCCCTCGCGTAGCCCCGCGGCGCTGTCGAGGTGCTCCTGCGCCGCGCCCGGCTCGCCGAGCACCAACGCGATCAGGCACAGGCGCAGCTCGGCGGTCGCCCGTACGTCGGCGTCGCCCAGCGCCTTGGCCGCGGACGCCAGGGCGCGGGCGGCCTCGCGGCGCTCCTTGTGGCGCTGTTCCAGCAGGAACCACACCTCCAGGGCGTCCGCGATCCGCCACAGCGGACCCGCGGCCCAGGCGGCAGGCCGGCGTGTCCGCAGTATCTGCAGCAGCGCCTTGTCCTCGACCTCGAACCAGTCGCGGGCCTCCTGCCTCGGGAGTAACTCGGCGAAGGAGTCCGCCCGGTCGGCGAAGCGCTCCACCAGGCGCTGCCACGCCGCCTTCCACTCGTCGTCCGGCGCGGTCACGATCGCGCGGGCGGCCTCCACCACCCGGATCCGGGACTCACGGACCTTCTCCACCAGGCCGTGGTGGCTCAGCTCCTCCATCGCCTGCTCCACCTCGCGCATGGACACGCCCGCGAGCGCGGCGGCCGCGTCGCCGCCGAGCTCGGCGATCGGCGCGCGCGCCAGCAACGCCAGCAGACGGTGCGCCGCCGGCCTCACCCGCCGCACCTGCATGTCGAGCAGCACCTGGAGGGTGCGGTCGTGCGCGCCCTGTTCCAGGTCGGCCACGAGTGTGGCTATCGTGACGTGCGGATTCTTCGCCAGCCAGCGGCCGATTCCGACCGCGATGGCGGGCCTGCGCAGGAACAGGCCCGCGAGCCTGCCGGTGGCCGAGGGATCGGCCTCGACGCGGTCCGTGGCGATCTGGGAGCGCAGCAGCGCCACGCCGTCGCGGGGGTCCAGGAGGCCGACCTGCACGACGGCGACGCCCGTCGGGACCGGGTCGTCCGCGCCGGCCTTCGGATCGCCCGCGATGATCACCCAGCTTCCCGGCACGCGGCGGGGAAGCCACTCCACCTGACTCCACCGTTCGACGTTGTCCAGCACGAGCACGCCGCCGGCGTCCCGGAGTGCGGCGAAGACCTCCTGCCCGGCCTCCTCGGGGTCGTCGATCGACCCCAGTGGGTGGCCGAGCGTGCGCAGGACCCGCTCGATCACGCTCGTGGTGTCCTCGGGCTCGTCGCGGTCCTGCCCGCGAAGGTCGGCGTAGTACTGCCGGTCGGTCTCGGGCGCCAGCCTCCACGCGGCGTTGACGGCCAGCGCGGAGGTGCCTATGCCCGCCACGCCCCGCACCACGACAAACCCCCGGTCGACGGCGCGGTCGATCACTTCGCCGAGCTCGGCGTCCCTTCCGATCAGCGGCTCGACGCGTGAGGGAAGCCCCTGAGGGGAGCTCGGCGGCGGCGGCACCTTCTCGCGTGAGCGGAGCCATTTGATGGCAAGCAGGAACAGGGCCCCGCCGATGAGGAGCCAGACCGGGATCAGCGGCCTGAAGAAGGCGAGTGCCAGGTCCATGAGCGCGGCCCCGCCGACCGAGGAGCCGAAGGCGATGGCCAGAACCAGGAGCTCGTTGCGGTTCTTCGGTAGTGCCGAGCGCAGCGCGGCCACCCACGGCTTGGACTTCCGGGGCGGCCCTTCGGGGGGCGCGGTCGCGGGTGAGCTCATCGGCGCACTCCCTGTGTCAGTCCCTTGACCAGCCATCGCCCGGTCGCCGCGAGCAGCAGCACCGGCACCGCGGTCAGTACGACCCCCTGCGCGGCGAGCGCGCCCGCGGACGTCGCGAACTGCCGCGCCTGCTGGAGCAGGACCAACGGAGCCTGGTCGGCCGCGGGCCAGCTCAGCAGCAGGCCCATCACCAGGTCGTTCCACGCGAGCACGAACGCGAGCACCGCCACCGTGACCACGGCGGGCCCGCTCTCGGCCGTCATCTGGAACATCGCGGAACGCCCCTGGGCGAGCGGACGCAGGACCACCGGGCGGGGCACCGACATGAAGGCGGTGCGCAGCAGCAGCACGCCCAGCGGGAGCACCAGCGCGGCGTGGACCAAGCTGAGGATCACGGTGCTGCCCAGCCACGTGCCCAGCGCCGTCCCGAGCGGCACGGCCAGCACCTGCGGCGGCAGTACCGCGAGCACGACCGCCACCGCAGCGACGCCTCGCCGCGTGCGCCGGGGCAGCTGGCCGGGCGTCAGCGCGTACGCGGCCGGCACGGCGAGCAGCACCACCAGAACGGAGACCAGCAACGCCCGCTGCGCCGACGCCCCGAGCGCGTCGGCGAAGGCGCCGTCCGCGAACGCCTCGCCGTACGACCCGGGACCGTAGCCTCCGGTCCACCAGCCCGAGGTGGCCGCCGCGTCAGGAGATCGCCACGAGGTGAGAAGGAGCGTGACGAAGGGGAACGCCCACACCACGGTCACCACCGCTGAGATGAGCCGTACGGCCCATCTCGGCCGCCCCGGCGCCGGGGCCCGCCCGCCCTCCTGGGGGCGTACCGCCTCCGGCCAGTCACGGCGCAGCCGCCACAGCACGAGCGTCACCACCGCGACCGCCAGCGCCGTCAACAGGATCGCGAGCGCCGACGCCCGCCCGTCGCCGAGATCGTCGCGGTGACGCCACCAGAAGAGCCCCACGACGTCGACCTCGGCCTGAACCGAGCCGGGCGCGCCGATCAGGACCAGGTCGAACACGCGGGCCGCCGCCGTGAGCACGACCAGCATCACGAGCGCCGCGGTCGGGAACAGGGCGGGGAGCACCACCGTGCGCAGCCGGCGGAGCATCCCGGCGCCGAGGACGCGGGCCATGCGCAGCAGGTCCGCCGGCACGTTGGCCAGGCCGACGTGGAACACCAGGAACGCCAGCCCCGTCCACTGCCACACGAACGCAAGGCCGAGGACCAGCCAGATCCAGCGGGTGCCGAGCATGATCGGGCCACCGGGCAGCAGGGCGCTCGCCACACCTCGGGCGGGATCGGCGTCGAAGATCAGGCGGAAGGCCACACCGGCTGTCAGCGGCGAGGTGACGGTGGGCAGGCCCAGCACGACCAGGAGCAGGCGTCGTGTGCGCGGCCCGGCGTCTCTGGCGAGCCATGCCAGCCCGAGACCGACGCCGCAGACCACCAGCGCGAGCGCGAGCCAGACGGCGTTGTGGAGCAGGGCCACCCAGACGTCCCGATCGGTCAGGACCTGCTGGTAGTCGGCTCCGACAGGAGCACGGGTCACGCTCGTCACGAGGGTGGCGGCCAGGGGCGCGAGCAGCACGGCGGCCGTGAGCAGGACCGCGGGCAGCAGATATCCCCATGCCGTCCACCGGCTCGGTCCGTGCCACCTGGCCGGTGCGCGCGTGTCGTGACGCGGCGCCACCTCGAACAGGAAGGAATCACCGGCCGCCACTACGAACCCCCCGCCTCGCTCAGCGCGGTCAACGCGTTCATCGCGCGGCCCACGGCCGTGTCGGGCTTTTCATCGCCGACGGTGACCGAGGCGAACAACTCGGTCAGCACCCGCCACAGGCCCTGGCCGTCGCCGCCCGCCAGTGGGCCGGTGAGCTGATCGGAGAGGTCGAACTCGACGTTGCCGCGCACCTGCTGCGCAAGCTCCTTGAGCTGATCCGGGTAGTCCTGGTCGTACCGCGGGTTGAGCGACAGGAAGCCCCCGGCGCCGGCCCACTTGCCGAGCCGGGTGGCCTCGTTTCCGGTCAGCCTCTCGAGCAGCTGCCTGCCGCGCTCTCCGCTGGACTTCAGCGCCACCACGGCGTCGCCCCCGACCAGCACGGGCGGTTGCGGGCCGCCGTGCCCGGGGAAGAGGAAGTGCTTCGCCGGAGGCGGCTCCCCCTGTGGGCGGGGCGTGTAGCGGTCGATGACCGGCCAGGCGAAGTCGCCCGCGGCGACCATGTCCGCGCGGCCGTACCGGAAGACGTCGAGCACCGACTCGTGGAACTGGGTGGCCAGGGCCCGCCTGCCTCCTCCAGGGAGAAGATTCTTGATGGACCACAGCCTGGCCAGGCAGCAGAGCGCATGTCTCACGGATGCGCTGGACCAGAGCGTGGGCTGGTCGTTCAGTCTTCTGTACGTGTCGCGGTCGATGCCGACGAGGACGTTCTCGAACCAGTCGCTGAGCACCCAGCCGTCGGCGGCCCCGATGGCGAGTGGCGGATGCCCGCACTTGGCCCGCGCCTCGCACGTTCGCACCCACGCGTCCCAGTTGGCGGGCGGCTGCGTAGGGGGCCCCTGCCGGTACCACACCAGTGACTTGTGCGCGACCTTGAACCACGCACCCTTGACCGACCCGTCGTTCTCGTTCCACAGGAGGCGAGGCCAGAAGGAAAGGTCGTCCGGGGAGGAAATCGTCTGCAAGCGATCGCGGATGGCTTTGTCCTGCACCAGCCCCGGCCGGGACACTATCGCGACGTCGGGCGTGGCCGCCGGGGCCACCGGGTTTCTGAGCAGGGCGGCGATGTTGTCCCCCGCCGAGTACACGATGGTGTTGGGCTCGTCCAGGACCTCGCGGAAGCGGCTCAGCTCCCAGCCGCTCCACACCACCGCGATCCGCAGCGGGGCCTCGCCGCCGCACCCGGCGAGCCCCGCGGCCGCCAGGCCCGACAGCACGGCGAGCGCCCGCCTACGATCCATCGGCATCGACGACCTCCCAGGAGCCGGTGGGCGTGCGGAGCGTCTCCACCCGGTGCCTGTCATCGCTCACCACCAGGACCGGCAGGTCGGGATAGGCCTTCAGGCTCTCGCTCACCGCCGCGTGACAAGGGGTGTATCCGGCGCGGTCCTCGATCACCACGGCCCGCGCCGCCTGCCAGTGACACATCGCGCGGGCGAGCGCCACCCGGAGCCTTTCGTCGGGGGAGAGCTCGTGGGGCCGCCATGCGAGGAACCCCTGGAGGTTGAGCCGCCCGGCCACGTAGTTCACCTGCCCTTTGTGGAAGCCGCCGCCGCGGGGGCCGCGCAGCCCGAACGCGATGTTCTGCTCGACCGTCAGGTGGGGGATCAGGCCGCCGCCCGCGGGAACCAGGGCGATGCCGCGCGCATCGGCGGGCAGCGAGATGATCTCGCGTCCGGCGATCCGTATCCTGCCCCTGAGCGGCCACGCCTGTGCGAGCAGCACGTCGGTGAAGGCCTCCGCGTCGGCGGCGTCGCCCGCCAGCACGACCGCGGTCTCTCCGGCCTCCACGACCAGCGGGTCGGGCTTCAGTGCCCGAAGGTCACCGCCATGTTCCCAGGTGAGCCCGTCGAGCTGAAGCTGTAGTCCGGGCACGGATTCATCAGCTCCGGCGAATGGGGGGTTTTCTGTTTTGTATAGCGTAACCGCCGGTGGTCGAATTCTCTCCCGCGAATCGATTTCTACGCCCCGCGGACACCGGAATTCGTACGGTGCGCCCTCCTCAGGGCGTACGCGGAGCGGGGGAGATGCGCGGGGATCGCCGGTGACGGACGGACGCTCAACGGGCCACCGACCGGCTCGCCTCGTCTTTGGAGATGTCGTACGACGCCCCGCAGAAGGCGCACTGTATTCCATACTTCGTCCGAACCGGAAACAGGGGGACGAAGAACAGGGTGAATTTGGTCGCGTGCCAAACTGGCGACCTCGCGTAATCAGGTGTCGCCTATTCGATGAGTCTGAACCTGATGTCTGTCACAGAGAGTGGCCGTCGCCTGGAGCGTCGGCGGCGATACGCCAAGCAGTACAGAACAGGCCGGCCCAGCCGTGGCAGATGCTGGTGTTGTTGATCTGAGCGAGCTGTTGCGGGTCGGACAGGCACCCCAGTACGGCAGCTTCAGCTAGGCAGGTCGCCGGTTGCTTGGCCGGCCAATTGCATGGCGCGGGCCTGGCCGGGGTGCCGTAAGACACAACGTCCCGCCGGGCTGGCGTCGGTTGGGAGAGTCGGTGTCGAGGGGGAGAGAACGCAAGAGGTCAGCGGGCTGAGGTTCGGCCGTGTCGGTGGCGGGGGGATGACTTTCGGGGGGTGAACTGGGACAGGTCGTGGATGTGCAGGGCCTTTTCTATGTCGGCGACCCGATGGACCACGGCGGTGAAGCCGCGTTGGCCGAAACGGCGGTGCTCCTCGGCCTCGAAGACCTCACCCAGGCGGGCGAACTCCCTGGCGGGCGTCACCTTGCGGAAGACGGGGAACACCACGGTGTCCTCCCGGGCCTCGTGGGGCTCGTACATGCGGATGAAGGCGGCCATGTCGGAGACCAAGGCGTGGCGCTGGTGGGCCGAGGCCTTGGAATGGTGGGTGGCGGCAAGGATGCGGGCGGTCACCTCGCGTCCCCGCTTGTGCTGCAGTTCCAGGACCGAGACCGTGTGACGGAGTCTGCCGGCCTCGCGCAGGCGCGGGAAGACGTACTTCTCTTCCAGGTACTCGTGGTAGCGCTCGATGAAGTCGCGGATGATGCGGGCCGCGGCGTGCAACGGCTGGACGGGCACCTGCTCGCCGCGCTGGATCCGCCGGATCCCCTCCCGGTACACCAGCAGGATGCTCTTCAGCACCCCGTGCTCCCGCATGAGGTCCTCCGGAGGAGTCACCCCCGGCTTGTGCCCATGCCCGTGGACCTGCGAAGGGGACGCCGCCGCGAGAGCCGGGGTGTCGGATCCGGGATAGACGGCGAGGGGCACCGCGCCGGCCAGGGCGACGGTGGACAGGCTTAGCAGGTCACGGCGGCTCACCGCCGACGAGTGATGATCTTCCACAATATCTCCGTTTTGCCCGGTTCTCAGGTTTCACCGCACGCACCCGCGTGTGCACGGGAGAGGTCCCCCGTCCCGCTGGGCCCCACGCCGACACGTGGGTAAATGCTTGATCTGCGGCATTGCCTCCGACTCCTCCTGCCTCGGGTCATGTGGCTTCGCGGCCGTGACCGGATCAGGCGGGCGTCGCGCGAGCAGCGCGTTGGCCGTGATCGAGCCGTCAATGACGTATCGGACGCGTCCGACGCGTCATTTCCGGGTCCTGTGCGGCATTACGGTCGATACATGAACAAGGCAGAACTGATCGAAGAGGTCGGCAAGCGCCCCGGAGCCGATCAAAAGAGCGCATGATATCGGACGGTGCCGCAGCTATTAATAGGCGCCCCTCGTGACGGTTCAGTCGCTTCACCGCAGCGATAACAGCGCTAAGCCCCGCCTCGTCGTAAGAGCTTAATTTTCCGATGTCAAGGACGAGCAGTGGAGGAGAGAGTCCATTTATGGCCGAGACGATAGGTCGGCAATCTTGATCTTGTCCCGTCGTGCCTTAGTTGGGCTCGGACATACTACTTGGGCGTAAAGTTCGGTGGTGGATGGTCGATGTAGGAGCCGCCCGCCGAGAACGCATATTTGCTGCACGGCGACAAGGAGTTAAGGATGTCACCCCGCATAAAGAGCGATGATATGTTCCCGCTCCTGATAGTCGGGCCCTATGTGCTGCTCATTATCAAGTTCGCTGTTGATACCTGGCCGAAGGCCGGCACGGGGGGAGGACTGGAGTTCCTGCTCAACCTCCTCGTGGCTGCGCCTTTCAGCTTCGTCTTCGCGGCGATCATGTGGGGTGTGCGGCCTGTGGTCAACGTTGGGGCGCACGGCTTCCTCGTGACACTCGTGTTGGCCGGGCTCGTCCAAGCCATGCTCATCTGGTGGCTCATGCTGCGAGGCCTCGGTCGGCGCCGATCAAAGTGATTGCCGTGCAACGCACGGCCTGACCGTGCCTCCCCCTGTGGGGCTGTCGGGGTCGGGGAGGTAGTAGGCCGACTGATAGTCCCATAGTGCTTTTGGTTGTCTGGGCGCTTTACCAGGTGGGTGCATTCGCGTTCCAGTCCTTCAATAATGAACCGATGATCGTCGTGCAGATGTCCATCAGGCTTGCGGCGAGAAGGTCGCACTGCTCGGCGATGCGACTACTGTCGCGGCGATCAGGGAGCTGAACAGGGAGGTCTGGCGGCTCGAATGGATTGCGCGCGGGCTGTTGAACCCCGACGAGGACATGCGGGAGGCCTGCAACCAGTCGCTGGTCAAGGCGTTGAACTCCGCCCACCAGAAGATCAGGAAGGAACTCGGCGTTCCGGGAAGCTTCTTGGCGAGGGAGCCCGGTCCACCCCACGAGCCCACCCTGCCCTCCGCTCCAGGCTGAAGCCCAGAAGTAACGTCTGCCCATCGTCTGTTGTCTTCCTCGGGTGCGTATGACTTGGAGTGGTCTAGTTCTGATGGCGCTCAGGTGAACCTGATCAGACCTGCTCTCGCTCTCACAGGCTGTGCTCCTGCGGCCGTCGAGGGGGTGAGCACATGGCCAAGCTCTTGCCGACCGTGCCCGAGGCGCCCCTGGTGACTGAGGTGACAGGAGACCAGGCCACCATCCGAGTCCAGTACACCGACCTGGGGATCTCCGACGCCAACCGCCAGTGGGCAATCACCGCCTACGCCCTGGCCTTCGGCGGGCTGCGGCATCATGTGGCCGCGGCCGGTGCCCCTTCGTGCGGAGCGGCGGCCTACGGACAGCTTGGAGGTGGCCCCTCCTGACCAACCCGGGGCCCCCGGAGAAGAACGATGTTCGCCTCCGGTTTCCCTGGACGTCAGGGACATGATCTCGTGTGTTGGTTGATTACCGGCACTCTCGCCGTCGACATACGCATTGACGACGAGGAGCACGTGTTATGCCCTTCAGATCTTCGTACCGCCGGGCCTCGGTGCTTGGGACGGCCCTCGCCGTCGTCGCCGGGACCGGTGTCGCCGTCTCGGCGCCGGCCGCGCTCGCGGCCCCCGGCTCGCCGGGTACACGGCCGTCGTTCTGCCAGCACGACAATCGCAGCACGCCGTTCGCGAAGTACCTGTGTGCCAAGCCTGGTGATCTGCTCGACGTTCGCATCGGTGATGTGCACCCGACCCAGCCGTCGCTGGGTTATGACGAGGTTTACTACAAGCTCGGCCGCTACACCCTCGGCAAGGACGCGATCAACAAGAAGTTCGACGACTGGTGCGAGGCCGACGGTCGGGTAGCGGCGGCGTCGGTGTCGCCCGGCGCGCGCCTGGACAAGCCGTCCTCGTTCACGTGCCAGCTCGCGGTCGGCGCGGAGACGGCGGACGGCATCGCCGCCATGAAGACCGTCGTCATCGGTCCCGGTGGCGAGCCGTTCCTCACCGACGGGCACCACACGCTCACATCCTTCTTCGAGACCCCCGACGGCGGCGCCGACCTGCACGTCCGGCTGCGAGTGCAGGCCAACCTGAGCACCCTCACCCGTCAGCGCTTCTGGAACGAGATGCGGGCGCACAAGTGGGTGTGGCTGCGCGGACCCAACGGCAACACGGTCACCGTGAACAAGCTGCCGACCAGCGTGGGGCTGGCCAACTTCACCAACGACAAGTACCGCAGCCTGCTCTACTTCGGTCGTGACATCGGCTACGCCCAGAACGGGCTGCCGTTCCAGGAGTTCTACTGGGGCAGCTGGGTCCGCGACGCCAAGCCGATCAACCTGGCCACGTGGGACCAGAAGGACCACGCCAGCTACCTGGCCACCGTCAAGGCACTGACCGAGGCGATCACCGCGTTGCCCAAGAACACCGTCGTCGACAACGGCTTCACCGCCGCCGAGCTCGGCGCGCTGGCCAAGTGGAACGACGGCAAGGCCGCCGACAAGGGCGAGTTCGACAAGCTGAGCAAGCCGTACTCCGACGCCAAGCCCGGCAAGCTGGCCTACACGCTTGAGTACAAGCGGGTGCACGGCCTGAGCTGAGGCCTCCGAAGCGGTACGGACGGGCGGTGACCGTCATCCTGCATGACGGGCGGCCTCCACCAGCGCGTGAGCAGCCTTGCGCTCGGGTCGCCGCTGTGGGCGGTAGCGGACCAGCGTGAACCCGCTTTCCCCGACGTGGCCCAGAGCCGCCGGTTTGCTGTTCAGCGCACGCCGCATGACCGGGTCCGGCTCGCGCTGTCGAGCGCGTTGAATCGGTCCGCCAAGTCCGGCTGTATGGTCGCTATCGGCACGAGTGTCCCGAACAGGCGTTGGCAGCCCGATGCCGACCGACTACCTAATTGCACGGAAGATCGATTGGGTGTCAGAAAGAAGTAGGGCCCGGGCCGGGAAACGCTCCCTGGCCCGGGCCTTCGTTCGTGGAGCGGGTGACGGGAATCGAACGTGCGCTGTCAGCTTGGGAAGTACATCGATCACATCACGTAGGACCGCTGACCTGGGCCACAGGCCCGTCCTGAGTGACCGTGGTTGACCTCTCGTCACCCTGGTTAATGGCACGCTAATGGCACGAACGTAGGGCGGTTCGATGGAGCTGAACAAGCAGGTCGCAGGAGGGATTGCGGAGGAGTACTTGGCTCGGTGGCGGCGCGTGGCCCTCTACGACGAGCTTGCGCTCATGGAGCAGAACGGTGACAAGGATTACGAGAACGTCATCGGTGAGGACGGCCAAGAGTACAAGGTCCTTTTCTACGCGCTTCCCGGCGCGGACGGAGCACTTCGGATGGTGGTTGCTGTGAACCACCGTAGGCTCCGCTCGGCTGTTGCCCCTCTGACTCGCGAAGCGATCATTCGCTCAGACGGTTCCTACGTGGAGTAAAGGCGGGTAGCGAACTCCCGCAGCCCCTGCCCCTGGTCTGCTCGGCTTGTCCTGGGCGATGGTGGCGGGATGATCAGGCACCGCACCACTTATGGGCCTCAGCGTTGGAGCCGCGATCATCTCGGAACCGGAGCCCCCGCCGGAGGCAGGGTTGACCCGCACTTGGAACCGGGCGGGGCCTGGCACGATAGCGGGGTGGCCACCTTCACCGACCTGGTCTTTGGTAGCAATGGCGACTTGCAGTCGGACGCGGCTGAAGTTTCGAGGGTGCTGGAGGTGTCCTTCAAGCGGCGCGAGAGTTGGTATCGCGGGGGTAGCTACCTGCACTCCACGGGCGGGCCTGGGGGTGAGGAGGTGTCCGTGCAGCGCAACGCGGAGATGGATGAGCTCGCCGAGCCGGATCATCCTGATGTTCTCACGCTGGTTCGGGTGGAAGGCACAAGTCGGCCGGAGGAGATTGAGCATCGGCTCAGCCAAGCAAGCTTCACCCTGATCCGCCGATTCACTTGGGACGAGGAAGCTCAAGGTGGCTCACGCGAACCTAAGCCGCTGCCGTCGAGAACAGAGAGGCCAGGAGCGATGTAACTGGTGCGCGCGGCGTCGCGTATATCCCGTGACGTCGCCGACCATGCTGTCCGGCGAGCTGGCTATCTCAAAGTGCCGGCCACCAAGGAAGCGCTTCGGGATTCCGAACCCATAACCTGCGGATTAAAGCCACCAGAGGGAACAGAACGTCGGCTCAGGTTCACGGGCAGGCTTTCTGCTCGTGCCCGACGGACCGAGTGGTAGATGGCGAAGGTCGAGTTAGCGGGAACCATGACGCGGGCGATGGTTTCCGCGCGCCCGCAGCCTTCGACGTTCAACCAGTGCTGTAAGAGATAAGACGAGCCCGCAAGAAAGGCCTGTTCCGAGGCCGATGAGAGCTGTCAGCAACCAGGGAATTGGGCGCTCGCCATTGTGCCATGAAGTTGCAGAAAAGAGAAGGAACAACGCGAGGCCTCCGGCGATCCCCCATCCCATTCCCCACACGAAGGGCCTTTCGGCCGCCGCTCGCTGCCGACGCGTTGGCGGATGGTCGCCACCTAATGCCTTGTCTATACGACGGATGAATCCGTCCTGGCTCTGACTATCTTCCGCCAACATTCACTCCTAACGATTTGCGTCTCTGCAGCCGAAGGCGGAAAATGTGTATTCATACACACTTTCCGCCTTCGGTGAGCGCTGTGCGAGTTAGATCACCGGACTCCGCTTGTTAGGGTCACCAGGGTCTATGTGCCCCCTTATAGAGCCTCTGGCGGTCGGTCAGCAGGCACTTGACCGCCGCCGGATAGCGGCCGCCCCACGTGTCGGCGAAGGCGTCGATGCGCCGCTGGACGAGGTCGACCAGCGGCTGGCCGACCGTGAGGTCGTCACTCAGCTCGCTGGTGTCGAAGATCTTCCAGTAGTCCGCCTTCACCTCGGCCTGGTCGCCGGCCGAGACCTTCGAAGTCATATTGCGGGCGCGGTGAACGAGACATCTTTGGCGCGGCGACGCGGGGAAGACCTGTTCGGCGGCGCTGATCAGACCGGGGGCACCGTCGGAGACGATCAGCAGCGGCGGCTTGAGGCCGCGGGCGACGAGGTCGGTGAGGAAGTCGTGCCAGGCGTCGGTGGACTCGGCTGCGGCGGCGGCCAGGCCGGCGAAGACCGGCTTGCCGTCGCAGGTGATGCCCCAGGCGGCCAGGATCGGCTCGGCCCGGCTACTGCTGTCGTGCATCTTGAAGTGGGAGGCGTCCAGGAACAGGTAGTCCAGCTCGACGTTCGACAGATCGCGGCGGCACCAGGCGTCGTACTCGGCGGTCTGGTTGATCAGGCGGGCGCCGAGCCGGGCGACGTCCTCGATGACCTCGACCAGGTCACGATCGGAGGCGAACAGGGCGTCGATCTTGGCACGGATGGCCTGGATGGGCGATACACGACGGGTCACGAGCGTGGACCTCTTTCGTGCGAACTTGGCGGTTCAACACGCCGAACCTACGCTCGTGAGCTATTTACACCGCAACTCGGACGCGACCCTAGTGATAGGGAATTGAAGTTCTGTGTCACAGGTGGGATGGGCCCGATGGCTTCGGCCGCGAACACGTGTTCCCGCGCTCTTGAGTGGAGTGACGCGTGTCACTTCGCGTCATGTCACGTCTCAGCGATCCGCGGTGTCCTGAGGGCATGAGCGAACACAACACACCCCGCAAGGTCGTGGTCATCGGTGGCGGTTACGCCGGAACGCTCGCGGCTAACCGTCTGCGGATGCGCGACGACGTCGACATCACTCTGGTCAATCCGCGCCCGGAGTTCGTCGAACGCATCCGGCTGCACCAGTTCGTGGCCGGCACCGGCGACGCCACGATTGACTACGGCACGCTGCTCGGCGAGGGCATCCAACTGGTCGTCGACAGCGCCACGCGTATCGACACCGCCGCCCGCACCGTGCGACTGGCGTCGGGCCGTACCCTGGACTACGACTACGTCATCTACGCGGTCGGCAGCACCAGGGCCGTACCGTCATCGGTGCCTGGCGCGGCCGAATTCGCGTTCGACATCGCTGAATTCGAGTACGCGCAGCGGCTGCGCGCCAGGCTGGAGGACTTGCCCCTCGATGCTCCGGTCACCGTGGTCGGCGGCGGATTGACCGGCATCGAGACGGCCGCCGAGTTGGCCGAGCAAGGGCGCAGGGTCACGCTGGTGTGTGGCCGGACCCTGGCGCCGACATTCAGCGCACCTGGTCGCCGATACATCGCCAAGTGGCTGTCCCGGCACGGTGTCGTGGTGCTCGAGGCCTCCGTGGTGAGCGAGGTGCGGCCGGACGCGGTCGTCGTCGCCGACGGTGGAGTGCGTACGAGCGCGCTGACCATCTGGACGGGTGGTTTCGGTGTGCCGGAGCTGGCGGCGGCGAGTGGGCTGCGCACCGATGCGCTCGGCCGGCTGCTCACTGACGAGACGCTGACCAGTGTCGACGACGACCGCATTGTCGCGGCCGGGGACGCCGCCGCACCATCGGGCCGGCCGCTGCGGATGAGCACGTACGTCGCCGGGCCGCTCGGGGCACAGGCCGCCAACACCGTGCTGAGCCGCATTGCGGGGACCAAACCGGCGGTGATCGACGTGGCTATGTCGGGGGCGTGCGTCAGCCTAGGCCGACGCGCCGGCATACGACAGCTCGCCCGCAAGGACGACACCGCGATGAACGTCTACATCGGCGGCCGCATGGGCGCGGTGATCAAGGAGAAGACCTGTAACTTCGTGGTGGACAATAGAATCCGCCGTGAGGCGCGCGAGCCGGGTTCGATGGGCTGGCTCAAGGGCGGCCCGCGTCCCGGGCAGCCGGACTCCGCTGCGCGGGTGGTCACCGCCCCGTGAGCACCGATGAGCATGCCGAGCGGTTCACCCTGTTGCGGCCGCTGCTGTTCACGATCGTCTACGAGATACTCGGCTCGGTAACCGAATCCGACGACGTGCTGCAGGACAGCTATCTGCGGTGGGCCGACGTGGACCTGGCGACGGTGCGGGACACCAAGTCGTATCTGGCACGGCTGGTGACCCGTCAGGCTCTCAACGCGTTGCGGGCGAGCGCGCGCCGTCGCGAGGACTACATCGGCTCGTGGCTGCCCGAGCCGCTGCTGCTCGAGAACAACGACGCCTCGGCCGATGTGGTGCTCGCCGAGTCGGTGTCGATGGCGATGCTCGTGCTGCTCGAAACGCTCACCCCCGATGAGCGTGCGGTGTTCGTGCTGCGCGAGGTGTTCGGCTTCGGCTACCACGACATCGCCACGGCGGTGGGCAAATCCGTGGCGACGGTGCGTCAGGTGGCGCACCGCGCCCGCGAGCACGTACAGGCGCGGCGTAAGCGCTTCGAGCCCGCCGACGCCGCGACGACCGCACAGATCACCGAGCAGTTCATGACCGCGGCGGCCACCGGTGACCTGGAAGCGCTGCTCTCGCTGCTCGCACCGGACGTCACCTGGACCGCCGACAGCGGCGGCAAGACCGCCGCGTCACGCCGGCCGGTGGTGGGCGCGCAGAAGGTGGCCCTGGTCCTCATGAGGCTGTTCCGCCTGGAGCGGCTGGCGGACCTGCGGATCGAGATGGTCAACTGCAACCACACGCCCGCGATAGTACTCAGCGGCGAGCGCCCAAAGGGCGTTTTCCTGATCGAGATCGCCGATGGGAAGATCACCAACTTCTACGCCATCCGCAACCCAGACAAACTTCTCGCGGTGGCGGCTCCGCGTCAGATCAGCCGGTAGGAGGAGCCAGCAAGCCGCAGCGGACGAGGTCGCAATCGCGCATGTCTGTCACAAACGGGTCGGCCCCAGCGACCCCCGTCTTGTCCGCAAGACAGTACCCCTTCACTTGGCACAACGGCGAATAACCGCGCGCGAACGAAACACCTCATCAAGGCGTCCCATGGTTTCGAATGCGCTTTGCTCGAGGTCAAAGGGGTTATCGCCGGTCCCCGACCCGCAATGGACAGTTATCGCCGCAGGCCGGTGGCACAAGACGCTAAATGTCAGTCGCCTTTCACGATGACCAAGGAGTTGACCATGACCGACACGCAGGTAGTGATCGCTGGGGCGGGGCCGACGGGGCTGATGCTCGCGTGCGAGCTGCGGCTCGCCGGGGTCGATGTGCTCGTGCTTGAGCGTCTCCCGGAGCCTCGAACGGTGGAATCGCGGGCCGGTGGTCTACACATCCGCACGATGGAGACACTCGATCAGCGGGGCCTCCTCGACCGGTTTCTCAAGCGCGGACGGCGGAGGCAGGGCGTGCACTTCTCCGCCCTCCGGCTCGACGTATCCGATGTGACGGCGCGGCATCCGTACGTTCTCGTCATCTTGCAGTCCCAGGTGGAACGGCTGCTGGAGGAGCGCGCGGCGGAGGCCGGGGTACGGCTACGACGCGGCGCCGAAGTGGCGGGGTTCACCCAGGACGAAACGGGTGTCACGGTGGAGCTCGCGGACGGGTCACGCGTCCGGGCCGACCACCTCGTCGGCTGCGACGGCGGCCGCAGCACCGTGCGCAAGCTCGCAGGCATCGAGTTCCCTGGCACCCCGGCCACGATGACCGCTCTGCTCGGCGACGTCGAGCTCGCCGAGCCACCCGCGGACGACATCTTCCAGGAGCGGCGCGAGCACGGCAGCTTCTCGGTGCTGTCGTTCGGCTCGGACTGGTACCGGGTGCTGACCAACGAGTTCGATCACGTCGCCGACCGGGACGAACCGGTGACCCTGGAGACCCTCCGCAAGGCCTTGCTCAAGATCGCTGGGACGGATTACGGAATGCACTCGCCGCGCTGGCTCTCCCGGCATGGCGACGCGGCACGCCAGGCCGACCGCTACCGCGAGGGCCGGGTTCTCCTCGCTGGCGACGCCGCGCACATCCACTTCCCGGCGGGCGGTCAGGGCCTGAACACCGGCGTGCAGGATGCGGTCAACCTCGGCTGGAAGCTCGCCGCCGTCGTCCGCGGCCAGGCCCCGGACCTGTTGCTCGACACCTACCAGACCGAACGCCACCCGGTCGCCGCCCGCGTGCTGCAGAACACCCGCGCCCAGACCGCACTCTGGCGGGTGGACGATCACACCTCCGCTCTGCGCGAGGTGCTGCGCGATCTCATCGGCATCGATGAGGTACGGCTGCGCCTGGCCGGTGTGATCACGGCGACCGACATCAGATATCCGATGGAGGGGACGGACGACCTCCTCGGCCGGCGGATGCCGGATCTCGACATCGGACATGGCCGCGTCTACGAGCTTCTGCACTGCGCCCGTGCGGTTCTGCTGGATCTTGGTGGTCTCCCGCCGCTCGACGCCGTCGTGACTGGCTGGGCGGACCGAGTCGATCTCGTCCGCGCCCGTCCTGCCGAGGGCTCCGACCTCGTCGCGGACGCCGTATTCATCCGTCCCGACGGACATGTCGCCTGGGTCACCCGCGCCGGCGAGCGGCCAGACCTGGACGCTCTCCGGACCGCCCTCACGACGTGGCTCGGCCCGGCCAGTCTTGCCGGTGCGCACTTACGCCACCGGCCCGCCCTGCGCCCCACGCCAACCCCGGATTAGCGCGCAAATCCCCGCCCCACGACGACGAAACCACACAGCTCAACGAGCTGACCACAGGACGGAACCCCAAACGTGTCCTAAATGTCAGCCGCCTTTCAATCATCTGGTGGCGCAAGAAGTTCACACAATCACAGGATGGATGGACAGAAATGACGAAAGCTCTGGAATTGTCGCTGCAGATGCGGCGGAACGGGCTCAACCCGGTCGAGGAACTGGCCCGGGCTCGCGACAGCGAGGGTGTGGTGCGGGTGGAGACGCCGTTCGGCCTGCCCGCGTACCTGGTCTGCCGCCATGAGGACGTTCGCCAGGTGCTGGCGGATCCGGCCCGGTTCAGCAGCGCCCTGACGCCGTTCCCGGGATCCGGGCAGATGAACGCCGACGAGCTGGCCAAGATGCAGGCCGGGCAACTGATCGGATTCGACCCGCCCGAGCACACGCGGTTGCGCCGGATGCTAACTCCGGAGTTCACGGTACGGCGGATGCGCAGGCTCGAGCCGCGGATCACCGAGATCGTCCAGGCGGCTCTGGACGATCTGGAGCGGGCCGGCAAGCCGGCTGATCTGGTGGAGCACTTCGCGCTGCCAGTGCCGTCGCTGGTGATCTGCGAGCTGCTGGGCGTGCCGCATGCCGACCGCGCCGAGTTCCACGAGCGTGCCGTGCGCCTGCTGGACACCTCCTTGCCGATGGAGCAGCGCGTCGCGGCGCAGCGGGAGGACCGCGTCTACATGGCCGGCCTGGTGGCCCGAGCCCAGGCGGATCCGGGCGAGGACATGCTGGGCATGCTGGTGCGCGAGCACGGCCACGATCTCAGTACCGATGAGCTGATCGGCATCGCGGGACTGCTGCTGCTGGCCGGGCATGAGACGACCTCGAACATGCTCGGCCTGGGCACCCTGGCCCTGCTCCGACACCCGGACCAGCCGGCGATGATCCGCGAGGATCCGGCCCAGGTCGAGCCCGCCGTCGAGGAGCTGTTGCGCTGGCTGTCCGTCGTGCAGTCGCTGCCGCCGCGCACGACCACGACGGATGTGGAGATCGCCGGGCACGCCATCCCCGCGGGCTCGCTCGTGATCTTCTCCCTTCCTGCCGCCAACCGCGACCCTGCCTTCGTCGACGATCCCGAGACACTCGACATCACCCGGGGAGCAGCCGGCCACGTCGCCTTCGGCCACGGTGTGCACCACTGCCTCGGGGCGCCGCTGGCGCGGATGGAGATGCGCATCGCCTTCCCGGCACTGCTGCGGCGCTTCCCCGGCCTCGCCCTGGCCGATCCGTACGAGCAGGTGGACTTCCGCGTCTTCAGCATCGTGTACGGCGTGCACACACTGCGGGTGACCTGGTGAGCCGATGGCCGTCGAGACCCGGCACCTCACCCACCCAGCACCCGAACGGACAGCCCGGGAGAGGGAGCCCCTGGTGTGGCGGGAGCGACCGCGACGTAGCCAGGACCCAGGTGGAGGCCCCGCGCTGATTCACCGACACGAAGGGTGCCGAGCATGACGGCGACTACCTCAACGATCCACCGGCCGCGCCGCTGGGCCTGCGCTATCCGCGGACGGCCGCGAGCCGGACGGCCAACGGACCCCGGCCGGCCGCGTCATAGGTCGTCACCCATTTCTATGAACAGCGGGGCCGTCCATGATGGCGAGGTCGTACGACGGCAGACCGAACGACCTCATCTTCGCGGACGGCTGAGTAGCGCTCCGTGGTCACCAGTGAGAATTGGCCTCACTTCGCTGCCGAGGATGGCCGCCGCTAGCCGCAGGTCAACGTCAGGGCAGCGCAGGCCAGACGGCGATGGCCTCGCTGTACGGGAAGATGCCGACGACGCCGCCGAGGAGCCGTTGTACGAGCCGCAGGTGAAGAAGCTTTGCGTCAGCCCCGTCCGAGGACGCAGAACTCGTTGCCCTCCGGGTCGGCCAGGACCTTCCACGGAACATCGCCCTGGCCGACGTCGGCGGCGGTGGCGCCCAGAGCCCGTAGCCGGGCTACCTCCGCCTCTTGATCCTCAACGGGGTACGGCAGCAGGTCGAGATGGACGCGGTTCCACACGGTCTTCACGCCGGGCGTGCGAAGGAACTTCAGATACGGGCCGACACCCTTGGCGGAGCGCAGCAGCGCATGATCGTCGGTGACCTCGTGCAGGGTCCAGTCCATCGCCTCGTCCCAGAACCGGGCCATGGCCCGCGGATCGGCGCAGTCGACCACCACCGCGGCGATCGGCCCGGTGTCCCGGTAGATCGATCGAGGCTCCAGCACGCAGAACATGTTGCCCTCCGGGTCGGCCAGGACTGTCCACGGGACGTCGCCCTGGCCCACGTCGGCGGGCGTCGCACCGAGCTCCTTCAGGCGCGCGACCAACTCCGCCTGATGGGCGGCAGAGGTGGTGGCGAGGTCGAGGTGCACGCGATACTTCACCGTTTCGGGGTCCGGGACGGTGACGAGATCGACGTAGAAGGCGTCGGGGTCCGGCCAGGCGAAGCCCTCGGGTTCGAGGTTGGTCACGCCGGGTCCCTCGCTGGAAACACCCCAGCCGAGCGCCTCCGCCCAGAACCGGCCGAGCGCCGAGTCATCCCGAGCCTTGAAATTCACCTGAATAAGTCGCAGCGCCATGCCGCCGATCATATGCCCAGGTAGATGGGCATTATGAACCAGCCAGTGGGCCATACGCCACTCCCGTCCCGCGGACGCAAACCGTCGGCGCTTCGCTCCGGGCGCTCCACGTTGATCCGCGGCCCGGCGACTGCGGGTTGGCAGCGACGAGGAAGGGCCAGAACGCCCAGGACCCGAGCGGGTAGGGCCAAGTCTCACGCGAACATGAATGCGCTTCACCGGAGTGGGGCCAGCGCTCGCGCGAAAGTGGGTCCACTTCATGCTCCTGAAATCAGGACCAGGTTGACTGAGACGCCTACGTGGAGCGCTGCCTCATCGAACAAGTTCCATTCGTCGTGTTCTCCCGAGGTCGTCTCATCCAATCTGGTCCATCTCAACGGAATGCTCAGGTCGTCTCACTCAATGTGGTCCAGGGCCTCAAGATTCTCGAATGCCGCAGGGGCAAACGGAGTCACCAGAGGGTTCCGAGGGAACGCAGCGTGATCTTGCGGTAGTGACCTTCAGCCAACGGAAGTAACGTGGCGGATCATGACTCGGCCGTGGGAGCAGCGCCGTCTTGCCCGGCGAACAGCTCCAGGGGTAGTACCAGCGCAGCTCGTTGCCGTTGCGGTGCATCCGCCAGACGGCGTCCTGCTGAGCGCGGGCCGGCACCGCCAGGGCCTCGGCCTGGTGGGTGTCGGCCGGCAACGGTCGGTGCATGGCCATGTCGGTGCGCAAGATGTTCACCAGCACGATCGCGTCCTGGCTGTCGGACTTCTTGCGGGAGACCGCGTGCCGTTCCCGGTAGCGCGAGGCCTGATCGGGTTGATGGCGAACACCGGGCGGCCAGAGGCGCGCAGGCATGCCACCAGCGGGCCGCGGGGCGTTTCGATCACGACCGGGATCATGTCGTCCGGAGGAAAAGATCTCTGTCTCGGCAGGAACGAGCGCAGCGAGAGCCGGGTTGCCCTCCGCCAGGCTGGCGCAACACCAAAACCGCCCGGGAGGGCACGGCCCGACACCCTCGGTGCGGAGCCGTGAACTCGATTACGAACCTGCACCCGCTCTCCCGACGGCCGGGTCGTCGTCAGCGTCTACTCCAGCGGCGCCATCGGCCGACTCGTTCCCGCCGATGTGATCGGCTTGATCCGCTACCTGCGGGAGCCCCACGCCTGCCACGGAGGCCGCCCAGCCGTAATGGTTCGCTGACAGGGTTCCCGGGCTCGACGAACGTTCATCCGGGGCCGGCCGGATCGCAGGGCGATGTCCGCTGCGCGACCCGGCGAAGAAATGGTCCCTATGGGACGTATATACATCGGTTTAATGGATTTTAGGCGATGCATTTGGTGTGCCGATCCGCTATTCAATGCAAATGTGCCAAAGGTTCGTGCCCACGCCTGTGGTGATGCGTCCTACCTGGTCAGGACACCTTCACTGCGGTCAGCGGCCCCGGCATCACGTCACAGACTCGTAAGAGTCAACGAATGCATTCCGCTGTAGCGTCGGACTGTGATCGATCATTTCGCCATGAGCGGTCGTCCGCCGCGTTCGCCCGCGGAATGCGGGCCGGTTCACGACAATCGCGGCGGTCCCGGCTTTCCTGCTACGGGATCCGACGAACGGGGGGACGCCGCGTGATCGGTGCCTTCTATGAGGACGCCTTGATGGGAGGGGACGTGGACGTCGAGTACTCCGACGGACGGGTCCGGCCCCTGGCCGCCGAGCGGTGGCTGCGGCCGATCGAGGGTGACGGGGAACTGCTGGCCAGGTGCGGCGGGCCGACGCTCGACGTCGGTTCCGGACCCGGCCGGCTGACCGCGGCCCTGGCCCGGATGGGCGTGCCGGTCCTCGGCATCGACATCACCCCGCTGGCGGTGACGCTGACGCGGTGCGCCGGTGCGCCGGCGCTGCGCAGAAGCGTCTTCGAGCGGCTGCCCGGCACCGGCCGCTGGGCCGTGGCGCTGCTGGCCGACGGGAACATCGGCATCGGCGGCGACCCGGACGCCCTGCTGCGCCGGCTCCGCGAGCTGGTACGGCCCGGCGGCGCGGTGATCGCCGAGCTGGCGCCGCCCGGGTCGCCGAGCGGGGTGGAGTGGGTGCGGCTGCGTCGCGGCGGGCAGGTGGCCGACTGGTTTCCCTGGGCGACGGTCTCCGCCGACGACATCGGACCGCTCGCCCGCAGCTGTGGCTTCCCTTTCGCGGATCAGTGGAATGAGGCGGGACGATGGTTCGCCACCCTGACCTGAAGAACCCGCAGAATCTGAGGGACCCGAGGGATCCGCAGAGCCTGGAGGGACTGCTGCCCGCAGTGGCGAGACTGGCCGGCGGCCACACCGTGCTGATCGCGGGCTGACCTGCCCGATGCGGTCAGTGCGCGGCCATGCTCAGGCGCACGGCGTCCAGCGTCGCGGCGAACCGGGTGCCGGGGGCCTGCGCGGCGACGTGGAGGGCGTCGGCGAAGGTGTCGACGTCGCGCAGTTCGGGCATGAGGGCCGTGCTCAGTCCGGCTTGGCGCAGGCGCCGGAGCTGGGCCGCTCCGGTGCCCGGTTGTGACATGGGCACTCCGAGCAGCAGTGCGGGGTCGGGGCGGCGCAGGCCGAGGAGCCAGAAGCCGCCGTCCGCGGCGGGGCCGTACACCGCGTCATGCCCGGTCAGCGCGTCGGCGGCGGCTTCGAGCAGGGGCGGGGTGAGCTGAGGGGTGTCCATGCCGACGAGCACGGTCGGCACGGGGTGCAGCCCGTGGGCGTCGGTGAAGGCGGCCGCGAGCCGCTCGTCCAAGCCACGCCCGCGTTGCGGGATCACCGTGAAACCGGGAGGCAGCCAGGGACCTGGCAGCCCTTGGAGGGCGAGGACCTGGTGCGGCGCGCACGTCGCGGCCACCGTGTGCAGGGTGTCCTCCAGGGCGGCGGCCGCGAGCCGGGCGGCCTGTTCCTCGGTGCAGGGCGGGCAGAGCCGGGTCTTGACCTGGCCGGGTACCGGCTCCTTGGCGATGACCAGGATCTGCGTCACGCGGTCTCCCTGATGACCCGCCGCATGTCGCCGATGGCGCGCACGGTGCCGCGTACCGTGCCGGTGACCTTGGAGGGGCCCGCGCGCGGAAGGTAGTCCACCTCGGCCTCGGCGATCCGCCAGCCGTCCGCGGCGGCGCGCAGCACCATCTCCAGCGGGTAGCCGAACCTGCGGTCACGCAGGGCCAGGGCGAGGAGCCCGGTGCGGCGGGCCGCGCGCATCGGGCCGAGGTCGTGCAACGCGGCCCCGGTGCGGCGGCGCAGCCGGTGGGCCAGCAGGGCGTTGGCGGCGCGCGCGTGCGGCGGCCAGGCGCCGGGCGACCGGGCGATCCGCCGGCCGAGCATCAGGTCGGCGTCTCCGGCTCCTACGGGCCCGGTCACCCTGGGCAGTTGCCGCGGGTCGAGGGAGGCGTCGGCGTCCATGAAGGCGACGATGTCCGAGGTCGCGGCCAGCAGCCCGGCGTGGCAGGCGGCGCCGAACCCGCGCCGCGGCTCCACGAGCACCCGGGCCCCGAGGTCGGTGGCGATCTTCACCGAGTCGTCCGCCGACCCGTTGTCCACCACGATGGGCCGGTAGCCGGACGGCATGCGCTCCAGGACCCAGGGAAGCGCGGCCTCCTCGTCCAGGCACGGCAGTACCACGTCGATCTCCATGGGTCCGACGCTAAGGCAGGGCAGGCCTGAAGATTCTTACGGTGTGGTGACGCCGTCTTCAAAATAAGCCCAGCTCAGACCTACTGTTACGGTGTGGCGGAAAGATCGGATCGGGGAACGGCCGCTCCTGCCGTCCGCATGTACGAGGCGGGCGGCGGGAGCGGCCGCCGGACGCGCGGGGCGCTCGCCGGGTGGGCGGTGCTGATCGCTGGCTGCTTCGCTGTGGGGGCGGTCCTGCACGCGCTGGGCGTGCTGCGGATCGATCACCTGCCGCCGCTGCACGCGCACTTCCGGGTGCTCACGGTCACGCTGCTGCCGGTGGTCGCCTTCGCGGTGGTCGCCGTACGGAAACTGCCGGGATGGGTCAGGCAGGGCGGGTTCGGACGAGCCCTGCTCGTCGCCTACGGGTGCGCGCTGGCCTGGACGATCTTGTTGGCCATATCGGCCGACGGACTGGCCGCACCGTTCACCCACCGTGAGGAGTACCTAGCTGTGCTGCCCGCCGTGGGTCACGACCCGCTCGGCTGGCTGGCCGGCTTCACGCAGCGGCTGCCGGAGTATCCGACGCACGTGCGGGGGCATCCGCCGCTGCCGGTGCTCGTGGTGTGGGCGCTCGCTGCTGTGGGTCTGGGCGGGCCGTTGTGGGCGGCGATCCTGGTGATCCTCGTCGGCTGTTCGGCCATGGTGGCGATCGGGCTGACCGTGCGCCGCCTGGCGGGGGAGGAGGCGGCCCGGCGGGCGTTGCCGTACCTCGCCCTCACCCCGGCCTCGGTCTGGATCGCCACCACGATGGACGCCTTCTTCGCCGGTGCCGGCGCGTGGGGCGTCGCGCTCCTGGTGCTCGGCCGGAGTACCGCGGCCAGGACGTGGTTCGCGGGCGGGGCGGGGGTGCTGCTGGGCGCTCTGCCGTACCTGAGCTACGGGCTGGTCCCTTATCTGGTGATCCCGCTGGCCGTCGCCGTGCTGGTCCGGCTGCCGCGCCCGGCGGTGCTCGCGGCCCTGGCGGGTGCGGCGGCCGTGACGGGCGTGTTCGCGGCGGCGGGTTTTTCGTGGCTCGCCGGGGTGGCGGCCACCCACGCGGAGTGGGCGGCCGACCCGGGCGCGGCCCGCCCCTACCTGTACTTCCTGGTGGCGAACCTGGCCGTCCTCGCTCTGATCACCGGACCGGCCACGACTGCGGGCCTCGTCCACGCGGGGCACCACCTCACCCACTGCCCGGCCGTCACCGCGGTCGGCGGGAATCCTCGTGCCCACATCCCCATGTCCGGGATCGCGGCCGCCGTGATGAACCTGGCACGCCGCCACGGGATCGCCGCCGTGGTGGCCGCGGCGCTGGTAGCGGTGCTGGCGCTGGACGTCAGCGGGGTGACGCGGGGGGAGGTGGAGCGCATCTGGGTGCCCTTCGCCGTGTGGATCGGCCTGTCGGCGGCGTACGCTCCCGGCCGCCGCATGCTCGCCGCGCAGGTGGTCACCGGCCTGCTGCTGCAGGGGCTGGTCGCCTCCCCCTGGTGACCGGTGGCCATCCCTCTCGCGTCGCCGACACGGTCCGTGACCCGGACCTCACATGGGCGAGTCAGGCAAGAGGAGCGCCGGCGAACTCCTTCATGCCCTCGGCGAAGGTGGTGCGCGCCCGGAAGCCGAGTTCCTCGGCGGCCCGGCCGGGTGAGGCCACGATGTGCCGGACGTCGCCGAGCCGGTACTCGCCGGTGAGGATGGGGTCCGGGCCGCCCCGCTCGGCGGCGAGCGCGGCGGCCATCTCGCCGACCGTGTGCGGCTCGCCGCTGGCGATGTTGTACGCGGCCAGGGCTCCCGGCGTGCCGCCGGACAGGGCGGCGAGGTTCGCCCGGGCGACATCGCGGACGTGCACGAAGTCGCGCCGTTGCCGGCCGTCCTCGAACACCCTCGGCGCGCGGCCCGCCTCCAGCGCGGACCGGAAGATCGCCGCCACCCCGGAGTACGGCGTGTCCCTGGGCATCCTCGGCCCGTACACGTTGTGGTAGCGCAACGCGACCGCCGTGCCGCCGGTCTCCCGCGCCCAGTTGGCGGACAGGTGCTCCTGGGCGAGCTTGGTGCTGGCGTAGGCGTTGCGCGGGTCGGCGGGCGCGTCCTCGCTGATCGTGACGGGCGCCACGGGCGAGCCGCACCAGGGGCAGCGCGGTTCGAACCACCCCTGTGCCAGGTCCGCGGCGGCACGTGGACCCGGCCGCACCCGCCCGTGCCCGGGGCATTCGTAGGCCCCCTCTCCGTAGACGACCATCGAGGACGCCAGCACCAGCCGCCCGATGCCATGCCCGGCCATCGCCGCGAGCAGGACGGCGGTGCCATAGGCGTTGACCGACGTGTACTCCGGCAGGTCGGCGACGTCCACGCCGAGCCCGACCTTGGCGGCCTGGTGCACCACCGCCTCCATGCCGGGGAGCACGCGGTCCAGGACGGCGGCGTCGCGCACGTCCTCCCCGTTCCGAAGATCGACACCCGTCACGTCGTGCCCGGCCTCCTCCAGCGCCTCGACGACATGACTTCCGATGAACCCGGCCGAACCGGTCACGAGTATCCTCACCCGGCCGACGGTAGGCCCCATCCCACCGGTCCTGGCGGAACGGCCCAGGAGCGTTCGAAGGCCGTAAGAATTCTTGGCCGGCACCGGCGGCTGCCTTTCCCGGATCCCAGGCACTGAACTATGGGGTTGCCACACCATCCCGGCCGACGGCAGCGCCCCGTAAGCGGTCTCCTTGCGCTGCCAGGGTCGCGCCGGTGACGTAGCTCGACCGTGGCGAGGCGAGGAACAGGATGGCCTCGGCGATCTCCGCCGGGCGGGCGGTGCGGCCCATGGGCAGTCCCTTGGCGATCTCCTCGATGCTCTCGCCCCATTCGACCAGGACGCCCGCGGTACGGGTTGGGCCGGGGGCGGCTCTCGCTGCTCCGCGAGGCGGACCCCTACCGACCGGCTGGCCCTGGCCCTCCTGTCGGCCCTGCAGGGCGGGCTGCTCCTCGCCCAGATCCGCCGCGACACCACGGCCCTGGAGGCCGCCCTGGACACGACGCTCGCCCACATCGCGTCCCAGGCCACCTGAGGTACGCGGTCTTCCCGCTGCTCCCGCTTGGGGAAAGCCATTCCCCCGGAGAGGGAGTATGACGGAAAACAGGGCGTCGTCCGACTTTGGCCGACGGTGTTCGCGGTGAGGACTGGCGGTAGGTCGGTGGCCGGCTTCTGCCTGCACCGGCTTCGGGGGGATCATGTCGGATGCGTCGGACGGGCGCCGCCACCATCAGGGCCGGTCTGCGGCAAGCAGGCCCGGCGCGCGGCTGAGGGGGTACCTGCGGGGGCAGGAGCGTCCGCCGGGCCCGTTCCGGCCGGAGTTCTGGCGCAGTCCGCTGCGTGGCCCGTGGCTCACCTCCGTGTTCGGGCTGGTGCTGCTGGTCGGGCTTCCGCTGGTGGCCATCACGGGCCTGATCTCGTACGCCGCCTATGATCCCCGGCTACCGGGCAACGACATCACGCCGGAAAGAGGGCTGTTCGGCTTCTATCTCTTCGACTGGCCGACCAGCCCGGTCTGGCTCTACCGCGTCACCCAGGGCGTGCACGTAATCCTCGGCCTGACGCTGGTGCCGATCCTGCTGGCCAAGCTGTGGTCGGTGATCCCCAAGCTGTTCGCCTGGCCGCCGACCGGCAGCCCGGCGCAGACGCTCGAACGGGCCAGCCTGCTGCTCCTGGTCGGCGGCGCGGTCTTCGAGTTCGTCACCGGCATCCTCAACATCCAGCTCTTCTACGTCTTCCCCTTCTCCTTCTACCCGGCGCACCTGTACGGCGCATGGATCTTCCTGGCCGCGCTGGCGGTGCACATCGCCATCAAGCTGCCCCGGCTGCTCACATCCCTGCGATCCCGCAGCTTCCATCAGGAACTGCGCACATCTCTGCGCGACACGCGCCCGGAACCACCTGACCCCGACGGCCTGGTCGCCGCCGCTCCCGCGCCGCCGACCATCTCACGCCGGGGCCTGCTGGCCTTCGTCGGCGGCGGCTCCCTGGCCGTACTCGGCCTGTCGGCCGGGCAGACGATGGACGGCCCGCTGCGGCGTACGGCGCTGCTCGCCCCGCACGGGCGGTACTACGGGTCCGGGCCGAACGACTTCCAGGTGAACAAGACGGCGGCGAGCGTGGGCGTCGTCGCGGCCGAAACCGGGCCCGGGTGGCGGCTGACGGTGCATGGCGCCCGTCAGGTGCGGCTGTCGCGTGAGGAGCTGCTGGCCATGCCGCTGTACACCTACCGGTTGCCGATCGCGTGCGTGGAGGGATGGTCCACCGAACAGACGTGGACCGGCGTCCGGCTCACCGACTTGGCACGTTTGAGCGGGGCGGACGGCGGCGCGGGCGTCTACGTCCGCTCGCTGCAGCGGGGCGGCGTGTTCAGCCACGTGTCGCTGAGCCCGGGGCAGGCGACCGATCCCCGTTCCCTGCTGGCGCTGCGGGTCAACGGCGCCGACCTGTCGCTGGACCACGGGTTCCCCGCCCGGATCATGGTGCCCAACGCCCCCGGCGTGCACAACACCAAGTGGGTGCGCGAGCTCGACTTCCGGGCCCCGCCATGAGGGGCGGGATCAGTGCCATGAGGGGCAGGATCGGCGCGGCGCGCCGGCGGGCGCGAGAACGCTATGGCGCCGGTCTGTGGCACCTGTTCGCGCTGTTCGCCTGCTTCGGGGTGGCCGCCTACGCCCTCACCCGCGTCATCGCCGCCGGCATCCTGCTGGGATTCCTGCTGTGGTTCCTCGGAGCCGTGATCCTGCACGATCTCGTCGTCCTTCCTCTCTACTCCGCGGCGGACCGTTGCCTACAGCGCCTCCCAGCGGTGGGCGATAGGCGACCGGGGCCGTCGGTCGCCTACCTGCGGGTACCGGCGGGGCTGTCGGGGCTGCTGCTGCTTATCTGGTTCCCCCTCATTTTGCGCGCGTCCGAGTACAACTACCGGAAGGCGACGGCCCTGAGCACCGACCCGTACCTCGGCCGATGGCTGCTGGTCACCCTGGCGCTCTTCGCCGGGTCCGCACTCGTCTACGGTGTGCGGCGCGCGGCCGGCGGCCGCCGGGCCGGCAAGGCGCACTGGTGAGCACCCGGCCGATCGGCGACTACGCGATGTTGTCGGACTGCCGGTCGGCCGCCCTGGTGAGCCGCGACGGCTCGGTGGACTGGCTGTGCCTGCCTCGCTTCGACAGCCCCGCGATCTTCGCCCGGCTGCTCGATGACGATGCCGGCCACTGGACGATCGGCCCGGCCTGCCCGGCCGAGGTCACCCGCCGCTACGTCCCCGGCACCCTGGTGCTGGAGACCACATTCCGTACCCGTGAGGGCACGCTGGTCCTGACGGACGCTCTCGCCCTGGGCGCCGGGGAGCGTGGGCACGATCTGGGAGCGTCCTCCGCCGGGATGGTGCTGCGGCAGGTGACCTGCGTCGAGGGCAGTGTGGCCGTGGACGTGGCCTACGCGCCGCGTCCGGAGTTCGGCCTCGTCCACCCGCTGATGCAGCCCGTCCGCGGCGGTCTGATCGCGCGTGGCGGTGCGACCGCGCTGACCCTGTCCAGCCCGGTGGAGTTGCGGGTGAGCGGCTCCGTCGCGGACGCCGCCGTCACCTTGCGCGCCGGGCAGAGCCTCGGCTTCGCGTTTCAGGCCGGCTGGGCATGGGACCCTGATCCGCCGTGCCGCACCTCTCGCGAGGTACGGCGCAGGGTCAAGGACACTGTCCGGGGCTGGCGTTCGTGGTCACGGCTGCACGCGAACTACGAAGGCCCCTGGCGCGATCTGGTCGAGCACAGCGGCAGAGTGCTGAAGGCGATGACGTACGCCCCCACAGGGGCCGTCGTCGCCGCGGTCACCACATCCCTGCCCGAGTGCATCGGCGGGGAGCGCAACTGGGACTACCGCTACACCTGGGTCCGGGACGCCAGCTTCACCCTGCAGGCCCTGTCCACCGCCGCCTGCGAGATCGAGGAGACCGCCTTCTTCGGCTTCCTGGCCCGCGCCTCGGCCACACAGCTCGATCGCGGCGCCGATCTGCAGATCATGTACGGCGTCGGCGGCGAACGCGACCTGAGCGAACGACGCCTGCCGCACCTGCGCGGCTGGCGCGGCAGCTCTCCGGTACGGGTAGGCAACGACGCCTGGCACCAGGCCCAGCTCGACGTCTACGGGGAGTTGCTGGACGCCGCCCACCAGACCTACTGCGATACCGGCCCGTTCGACCCGTTCACCCGCGCGATGCTGGTCGGGGTGGCCGAGGCCGCCGCCCGTCGCTGGAGGGAGCCGGACCAGGGCATCTGGGAGGTCCGCGGACCCAGCCGGCACTTCACACATTCCAAGCTGATGTGCTGGGTCGGGCTGGACCGGGCCATCCGGCTTGCCCCCCTGCTGGGAGCGAGCGGACGCGTCGGTGACTGGACGCACATACGGGACGAGATCCGCGCCGCGATCCTGAGCCAGGCGTGGAACGAGCGCATCGGCGCCTTCACGCAGACCTTCGGCGGCACCGCCCTGGACGCCGCGCTCCTGGTGGTGCCGCTGGTCGGATTCCTCGCCCCAGACGATCCACGGGTCCGGTCCACCGTGCGCGCCATCGCCACCCGCCTGAGCGACGCCCGCGGCCTCGTCCACCGCTACCACGCCGCCGACGGGCTCGCCGGACAGGAGGGCACGTTCCTGCTGTGCACCTTCTGGCTCGCGCACGCCCTGGCCCTCACCGGCGAGCAACCCGCGGCCAGAAGGGTGTTCGAGACCGCCGCCTCGTACGCCAACGACGTCGGCCTGCTCGCCGAGGAGGTCGACTCGGCCACCGGAGAGCCGATCGGCAACTATCCGCAGGCTCTCAGCCACATCGGCCTGATCAACGCAGCCCATGCCATACGTGACACATCTCGGTCTCGCAGGGCGATGAGCGGATGATCGTGACCGAGGAGATCGGTCACGTCGAGATGCTCGCGACGATGGACGCCCGGCTGCTGGAGGGCGCGCCGGCCACCGCGACCACCAAGATGGCGATGCTCGACCCGGTGGTGGACGCGGTGCAGGGCGGGATGGACCCGCAGCAGGCCATCACACCATGATGACCTTGACCCGCTGAATGCCACGGAGACCTGCTGTTGCAGTTGTGCGCCAACCACGCCGACGCGTTGGTGAACGCGCTGATCGAGATTCATACGCGCACCGGTGGGCTGATGCGGCAGCGCTGGCGCATCGACGGGTTCCGCAGCCCGCAACGCCCGAGTGGAACCCCCCGTGACCTGCTCGGATTCCACGACGACGTCGCCAACCACTTCCTGACCGACGTCAAGGGCCGGATCGACAAGTTCATCTGGGCGCATCCGCCCTCTCCCGAACCGGCCTGGACCGCCGCCGGCACCTACCAGGTGATCCGCATCGTCCAGATTCCATCTGGACGAATGGAATCGGGTACCGGTCGCCCTGCAGCAAAAGATCTTCGGTCGGCACAAGATCACCGGTATTCCGTTGAACGGCGGCGCCAACCTCGACTCCCCGCTGGTCTACGACCCAAAGGCGAGGTCATGCCGTTCAACTGCCCGAGCACCGAGGTCTCCTGCATGCCGGTCAGCGCGAGCACAGGGACGTGGTCGAGCTTGGCGTCGTACAGCCCACCGGCGTCGGCCGTTACAGGGGGGTGCGTGGGCCCGGGTGCGGCTTACCGGCGCGCACCTGGCGTGCTCTGGAACCTGTTACCCGCGTCGCCCTTCCCGGCGGCGAATCAGGCAAAACCACGGATCGAGGCGGCATACGCGGCCCTTTGTGCGGTCCTTGCCGCCGATTGACGAGGTCACGTGGTACGGGCGCACCGGCCTGCCATCCGTACCGATTGCGACGGGAGGCATGAGGCGGTCGTCAAGGTTCGGCCGTGCTGTCAAGGATCGGACTTCATCTCTTCCCCATCGGCCGGGCCATTCGGCTCTGCCGGGCTGTGCTCACGGCGAGCCGCCTGGTGCCTTGTCCCGGGTGATGACGGAAATCGAGCCCCTGGGCTCGAACACCGCCAGGTGCACGTTCGCAAGGTCGGTGACGCCGTGCTGACGTAGCACGCTGTCCAGATCCCGGCTGGTCATGCAGCAGCGGCGCAGTTCCAACCGCTGCACCACACCGTCATGGACCAGTACCCGCAGCGGTGGATCCACGAGATGGGCAACCCCGGGAAAAAGGCGCAGGCGGACGACCACCAGATGCGCGAGCAACAACGTGACCAGGGCTGCCGCCCCGGTCATGCCCGAGGCGTCGGTGGCGGTGGCGGTACGCCCGATGATCGCCCCTACCGAGATGGCGGTGACGAAATCAACCGGGGAGAGCTCGGCCAGCGAGCGGCGGCCGCTGAGCCGGAACGCCACCACAGCGGTGATGAACAACGCCAATATCTTGACGGCAGCATGCAGGGCACGCTGGGGATCACCAACCAGCGCATCGAGGATCGCGTTCACGCCGTGGTTGTCCGGGCCCGGGCCTCGCGCCGGCTTCCCACCGGCCGGCCCGCGTCTGTCCCCGCCTCAACGAAGAGCGACACGACGGGCGAGGTAAGAGCAGCCACCAGTCTTCCCACTTGTGAAAATAGGCGCCCAGCCGGCACCTCAATTGCATGGGTTTACCCTGTCGGCGTTCTGTGAAAACGATCAGAAGCTCTGTACGGGGTTCTAGCATTGGGAGGAGCGCATCACCTCGTAGTGGCTCCCTTTTCGCACGTCAGTGGGGTTGACTCCACCCTGCAAGAAGATTGCGGCTTTTGTGGTGGTTTGCCGGTTTGTGCTGGGTAAGGGTCGTGCGTGGGTGCCATGCGAGACCCTCCCAACCTGTGGCGGCCGGCCGCGTTCGGTGACGGGGACCTCGTCGAGCGTGATCTGTTCGCGGCCCCGTCGGCGCAGGACGGCACGACCGCCCGCGGCGCGGACGTTGCGCACCCAGTTCGCATTCGGGCCGAGCATCGCCACCAGATACCGCTGCCCGTCGAGCTCGGTGACGGTGATGGGCAACGAGATCTGCCGTCCTGAACGTCTTCCGGTCACTTCCAGCGTCGCGGTCTGCCGGGGTGTGAGAACTCCCGACGCATACAGCAGCGCGTCGACGCGATTCACCGCTCTCATGAGAGCTGTCGGCCGGCCCGTGCGTCCGCGGTAGAGCGCGCGCTTCACCGCAGCGATGCCGCCGAGGATGGATGGTGGCACTCGACTCACCGCAGCCCATCGGAGTCGGCCGTGAGGGGACTCATGCGTTCGGCCCCTTGCGGCTGCTTTCTCCACACGAGGATGACCGCAAGGATTTCTGCCAGGCAGGGGAGCATGCCGACCCAGCCCAGCAGCGACGACCAGGAGCACTGACGATGGGCCAGACACGCGAAGGACTCGGCGAGATGGCCGACCCCGCAGACTTGGTCACCGCGCTGGTCCAGGTAGGACCCAACCACTGGTCGCCGGTGTCATGGAAATATTCCAGTAGTCGGCGTAGCGGTCGCCGTGGCGCATTAGCTCGTCGTGGTCGCCTTCTTCCGCGATCTGGCCGCCGTCCAGGAAGACGATGCGGTCGGCGTGTTGGACGGTCCGTAGCCGGTGCGCGACCATCACCACCGTCCGGCCCGCCATCAGGCGCTCGATACCGTCGTGGACGGCCGCCTCGTTCACCGGGTCCAGGGCGGAGGTCACCTCGTCCAGCAGCACGATGGGGGCGTTCTTCAGCAGCGCTCGCGCGATTGAGACGCGCTGGCGCTCACCACCCGACAGCAGTGCGCCGCCCTCGCCGACGTTCGTCGCCCACCCGTCGGGCAGTCGCTCGATCACCTCGTCCAACCGCGCCGCGGTCGCTGCCGCCCGCATCTCGGCTTGGTCGGCGTCGGGACGGCCCAGACGCACGTTCTCCTCGATCGTACCGTCGAAGAGATAGACCTCCTGGAAGACGATGGCGATCTTCGCCATCAACACTTCAGTGCTGATCGCGCGCACGTCCACGCCCCCCACGCGCACCGCGCCCGCGTCCACGTCGTAGAACCGCGCGAGCAACTGCAGCAAGGTGCTCTTGCCCGCTCCCGACGGCCCGACGACGGCGAGCCGTTGTCCCTGCGGCACGGACAACGACAGGTCGTCGATCACCGTGCGGCCGCCCTGCCGGAAGGTGACGACGTCGAACTCCAGGTCATGGCGTTCCGGCTGGATCGGTTCGCGAGGCTCCGGCAGCGGCTCGGTGCGCAATACCGTGTCGAGTCTGACCAGCTCGGAACGCGCGCCGCGCACCTTGCCACCGATATCCGACAGCGACAGCAGCGGATCGGCGCAGCGGGCGGCGAGCACCAGGATCGTCAAAACCTCTGCCGCCCCGATGCTCCCGCCGAGCGCGAGGTAGGCGCCCAGGATCAGCAACACGGTGAACATCGCCTGCACTGTGAGCGTCAAGCCCACCGCACCGGACAGCGCCGACAGCGTGGAACGGCGGGACGCGCGCTGGACTTCCCGCAGCGAGTCGTCGAGCAACCGGAAGCGTTCGTCGGTCCGGCCGCCGGCTCGCAGCACCGGCTGGGCCTGGAGATATTCGATGACGCGCCCGGTGGCCTCCTTGTCACGTTCGTGGCGCTCGGCGTCGGTGGCGGCACTCGAGCGTGCCGTCCAGATCTGGATCGCCGCCACGACGGGTGCGGCGACCAACGCGGCCAGCCCCATCTGCCAGTTGAAGGCGAGCATCACGACCACGATCGTCAGGGGAGTCACGCAGGCGGAGATGAACGGTGCCAGCAGATGCGCGATCACGCTCATCGCCTGCAGGAGGCCGCGGCTGGCCATGACGGACACCTCCCCGACGCGGCCGGCGCTGTACCAGCCGATGGGCAAGCGGGCCAGATGCTCGCCGAGCCGGTGATACATGCCACGCAACATCGTGGTCCCGACGCGGAAACCGGATGAATCGCTGCGATAGCGCAGCGCCGCGTAGGCCGCGGCCGCGGCCCCGAATGCGATCAGCGAGGGCCAGGCGTCTCCGGGTGCGCTCCCGAACAGTGCTCGCAGCACGGGAACCAGCAGTGCGTAGGCCAAGCCCTCGGCTATCGCGGTCGTCGTCATCAGGGCCACGGTGCGACGCACCGGCTGGGCGTACTCGTGTCCCAGCACGCGCAACAGCATTCGAATCATCGGGGCTCGTCTCCTCGCAGTACGCCACCAGGGGTCTCGGTCTCGTCGGCGATCGCCGATCGGTGGGATTGCCAGAACGCGGCGAACTTTCCGCCTCGTGCCAGCAGCTCGGCGGGGCTGCCGCGCTCGACGATCGACCCGTTCTCCAGCACCACGACGGTGTCGGCGTCGGCGACCGTCTCCAGCCGGTGGGCGATGACCAGGATCGTGCGATCGCCCGCCATCGTCGCCAGGGCCCGGCGCACCGCCTGTTCGGTCTGCGGGTCGGCGAATGCGGTCGCCTCGTCGAGCACCAGGACGGGCGTGGCGGCGAGCAGTGCGCGTGCGAGCGAGATCCGCTGTGCCTCGCCACCCGACAGTCCGGTGTCTTCACCGATCACCGACTCGTATCCGCGCGGCAGCTCAAGAATTCGATCATGAATGTTCGCCAGCCGGGCGGCGCGAACCACGTCATCGCGGTCGGCATGCGGTACCGCCAGCGCGATATTGTCCGCGACCGACGCGCGCAGCAGTCGAACATCCTGGAAGACGAAGGAGACCAGCCGGTAGAGCTCCCGGCTGCCGATCTCGCGCAGATCGACACCACCCAGGACGACCGAACCGTGACTCGGGTCGAAGAACCGCGGCAACAGCTGAACCAGCGTGGACTTCCCGCTTCCCGACGGCCCCACGATCGCGGTGATCGTCCCCGGCTCGAGCACCAGGTCGATCCCGCGCAGCACCTCGTGATCGCCTTCGTAGGCGAATCGAACCTCACGCAATTCCACCCGGTGACCCTGTGGTGCGACCGGGTGCGCAGGCTCCGCCAGCGACCGCACCGCAAGCACGTCCCGGATCCGGCCGACCGCGCGGCCGGCGGCCTGCATCTCGTCGAAACCGTGGCCGAGGGCCGCCACCGGAGCGGTCAGGCCCAGTCCCAGCAGCAGGAAGGGCAGCAGGTCCGCCGGGGCCAGGCCACCGGACGTGATCAGAACCGTACCGCCGATCAGCACGACCAGCAGCACGAACGGCGGCGACAGCGCCAGCTGCATCCCGGCGGCGATCACGGACATGCCGCGCACCCACCGGAAGAAGATGCTGACGAAATCGTCCGCGGCCGTGAGGAATCTGCGGTGGGCGCGCTCGGATCCGCCGAACGCCTTGACCACCGAGATCCCCTGGACGAACTCGACGACGGAACTCGCAATACGTCCCATGGCCGCATCGAATTCCTTCTGCTCGCGCAGTCGGCTCGGGGTCATCATCAAGGGGACCAGCGCCATGGCAAGCACCACCGGGATCAGCGTGATCAGCGTGAGCCGCCAGTCGATGGTGAACAAGTAGATCAGCGACACCAGCGGCACCACGAATGCGGAGACGAGCTCGCCGGGGGTGTGGGCGATGAACGGATGCACGGCACTCACGTCCTCACCCACCACCTTGGCCAGCTCGCCGGTCCGGCGCCGGGAGAACCAGCCGATCGGTACGCGTCCCAGCCGCGCGGCCAGTTGCCGGCGAAACGACAGTTGCACCTGGCCGTCGACAAGATGCCCGATTCCGGACGACGCGGCCGTGAACAGCAGCCGGACGAACAAGCCGACCGCACCCGCGATCACCACGAACCACACATGACCGTGATCGATCGGGCCGGGCGACAACAGAGCACGACCCAATTCGACGACCGCCAGCAGCGGTGCCAGACCCGCGACAGCGCCGATCACCTGCAGGAGGACAACGGCGGAGAAACTCCAGAGATAAGGACGACGCAGCAGCCCCGCCAGGCTCTGTTCTGCCGCGGAGTCGGTATCCGGTGATGGCGTGGACAGTTCCCTCGCCTTGGCAAGGCCGGTGGTGGTCATCTCTTCCCCGTCTTCAATCAATCTCGTTGCGGCCAAGTCCGTGGTCGAGCCGAGAGTCGTATGCCCGGGTGGGCCCACCGACTGTCACCTCGTCCATGGCGACGATGATGTGGAACAGAAACCGGCAGGCCGGGACCCGTCACCCAGCGAGGGCGCCCCGGAGGAACTCGACGATCTCCGCCCGCGCCGCCTTCGCTTGCCGCACCACGCCCGGCATGCTGAGGAACGCGTGCGTCGCTCCGCGATACTCGGTGAGCCGCGCGGGCGTCCCGGCCGCCCGCAGTCGTTCGGCGTAACAGCGGCCGTGATCGGCCACCGGATCAAGGGTCGGCACCACCACGAGCGCTGGGGCCAGCCCGCTCAGGTCGTCGGCATACAGCGGCGACACCGCACGAGGATCCTTTCCCGGCGGAACCGCGAGCCGCTGGAACAGCCGCATCTGCGTCATGGTGAGGGTCGGGCTGTGGGCGTGCTGGCTCATCGAGGCGTGGTCGAACCCCGTCGAGGTCAGGTCGACAGCGGGGTTGACCAGCACCTGCGCCCGCAGGAGCAGGCCGGACTCTCTGGCCCGGATCGCGGCCAGGGCAGTGACCATCGAGCCGGTGCTCTCACCGAAGACGGCGGTCCGTGCCGGGTCGACTCCCCACTGCGCGGCGTGCTGCACCACGTGCCGGAGTACGTCCCAACCGTCGTCGACGGCCGCCGACAGCGGAGTCTCCGGGTCGATGAGGCGGTGCTCGACCGAGACGACGACCGCGGGCAGTCGCGCGGCGAGGTGGCTGTTCACCCAGTCGCTCTGCACCGCCGTGCCCACGAACCCGCCTCCGTGCACGTGGAGCACGAGTGGCAGGCCGGCCCGGTCGGCGCCTTCGCCGCCGCGCCCGGGCGAGGGCCGGTACACCCGGACCCGGAGCCCGCGGCCGGGCAGCGCCACCTCCCGCCACTGGATCGTGGCGCCGCGGTCTGGAAACCCGCTGATCAGCCGCGCCAGACGGGACGCGCGCTTGCGGTTCACCGCGTCGCGCAAGGCGACCAGTTCCTCGGCCGTCATCGCCAACCAGTCCGGCTCCCTTCCCAGGGCATGCAGCAACCGGATGCCCAGCGGCGGCCGCTCCGTACCGGTGACCTCGCTCATGTCTCCTCCTCAGTCCAATAGTTTCGCTACTTCAAGTAGCGATACCGATAGTAGCGCAAGAGGTTATCGTGTGGGCATGACCCGAGCGAGCACATCCGCCAGACCACCCGGTCGCCCGCGCTCCGGCGTCAACGCCGTCGTCTTCGCCGCAACGCTGCGCACGGTCCACGAGCTCGGCTACGCGCGTGCCACCGTCGACCGCATCGCCGCCGCGGCCGGCGTTGCGAAGACGACGATCTACCGTCGCTGGCCGTCGAAGGGCGCGCTGATCGTGGACTGCCTCCTTGACGCGTTCGGCCCGGTGCCGCTGGAGGGCGCCAGTCGAGCCGAGCTCATGTCCTCGACCATCCGCTGGACCGCGGCGAAGATCAGCGAGCCCGGGGTGGGCGACGCGTTCGCAGGCGTGTTCAGTGACGCCGTCAGCGATCCGGCCCTGCGCGAGGTCCTGTCCGCGCAGTTCCAGGACCCGTACCGGCTCGCGCTCCAGGACGCGCTCGGCGAGCCGGAGGACCGGGTCCTACTCTTCATTGACGTCGTCGTCGGAACCTTGCTCCACCGGATGGGCATGACCGGCGAGCCGATGGTCAACGCCGACGTCGCCGCACTGGTCGAGATGGTTCTGCCGCACTTCGCTGACAGTTCCGGTCCGACCTAGACCTGCTGTCGAACTGGGGATCAGCTCCGACAGCGACGACTCGGCCAGAGCCCGGGCACTACGGCTCCTGCGCTCAGCGGGCGATATCGCCGCACGATGGCTCGACCTCGTGGGTGATCGTGGATAGTGAGATCTAACGCGAAATCGCGCCCGTCCTGTCGGCCGTCGTGGGCCGGCAGGTCATCAGATGGGAGCGAAACATGAAGCAGACTCAGACGATTCCGGAGACGTTTCTCGGCGTCGGTTACACAAGAGACCGAGCTGGGCTGCCGCTTGAGGCGGTGCGTGTTCCCGTCCCGCAGCCGGCGGCCGACCAGGTTCTGATCCGCGTCGCCGCCTCGTCGCTCAACCCGCTGGAGTACAAGCTGGCCGACCTCAATTTCATGGGACGGACGCCCCCCGTCGTTCTCGGTCTTGACCTCGCGGGCGTCGTGGTCGCCGTGGGCAATGGTGTGAGTGGCATAGCCGTCGGCGACGCGGTGGCCGCCATGGCCGATTTGAACGGTGATGGCGGTTGGGTCGCAACGGGCGGGAGCGGAGGGGAAGGCGGCTATGCCGTCGCACGCCAATTCCTCACCGTCCCCAAGCCGCCATCCCTGAGCTTCCGCGATGCGGCGGCGCTTCCGATGTGCTTCCTGTCCGCTTTCGTGGGTCTTTACCGGGCCGTCCAGGCCGGTGACACGGTCTATATCCCGGGCGGTGGGGGCGGCGTCGGGCATCTCGCCGTGCAGATGGCGGCGCGTGCCCTGGGGGCCGGACTAGTCATCAGCAGCGGCAGCACGCCGCAATCGATGGCGCTGGCCCGGCAGTCCGGCTCCCATCACATTTTCAATTATAAGAGCGACGACATCGCCGCCGAAATCGCGAAGCTGATCAGTAGGCGGGGCGTTGACCTCGTCTTCGACGCCACCTACAGCGAGCAGGGCTTTGTCGAGACCGCGAAGACCGTCCGGCGGGGCGGCAGCTGGATCGTGCTCGGCGTCGGCCCCGGCAAGACGACACGCTTGATGGAAACGCACAGCCCGGTGGATGCCATCCTGGCCGAGCGGGGCGCCAAGCATGTCAACGTCAATCTGCTGCGCTACTTCTCCGAACCCGCCACGCTCGACAGCGAGGCGCATGCCTTTCTCCAGCGCGGGATGGCTCTGGCGATGGAGTGGGCGACGCAGGGACTTGTGGTCCCGCACGTCAGCCAGACCATCGACAGCACCGTCGAGGCGATCAATGCGGGACTGCATTCGCTGAAGGCGGGCGGTGGCGTACCGGGCAAGGTGGCGGTGATCGTGGATCGCGACCTTGCCGCGGGGAAGTGACGGGCGGTCGCCTGTTTTCCCACAGTGATGCGCGCAGGCGAGCGACGAGTTCGTTCGCGTGCCGGCGGAGACCAGGCCCATCTCGACGGCCTCGGTGCCGCTGAAGATCCGGCCGCTCAGCAGCAGTTCCATGGCCCGGGAGACATCGGTCAGCCGGGGAGGAGTCAGGTGCAATTGGATTCCGGCGCGAGCCCACGCTGGATGCCTTGGGCCCTGGCGGGCGAACATGCGCAGCAGGTCGTAGGCGCGGACTTGGTTGGTCACCAGCGACCCGGAGCATGTCCGGCCACAGCGTGATCACCTTCCTGGTGTTCACCTTGTTCCGGGCGATCGCCTCCAGCACCCCGTAGTCGCCGGTGGAGCCGTCGGGCAGCTCGGAGCGCCAAGAACCGCTGGTCGCCCAGGTCGGCGAAGCGCGGCGCGAACCGGTAGCCGAGCATGGAGAAGATCCCGAACACCATGTCGCTGTCACTGGCCTGGTCGGTCGTGACGACCTCGGGCTTGGGCCCGGCATCCGGGTTGATCACAGAAACGAAAGGGGGCAGCGCGGCCGGGTCACCGGGCGTGAGAGACGCGGCCGCGGGCGAAGGTCAGCGGACCTTGCCGAAGAACTCGCGGATGTCGGCGGCGACGTGATCGGGCTGCTCCATGGCGACGAAGTGGTGGCCGCCTGGATTGTCTTCCGGCCAGTGAACGATGGTGTTGTGTCGTTCGGCGAGCCGGCGGATTCCGGGCGGTCCGCTGTACACGCCGGTCGGCGCCGCCGTCTGACCCTCCGGCCAGCCGAAGCCCGTGCTGTCGTAGTAGGGCCAGGATGAGGTTCCCAACGTCCCGGTGAGCCAGTAGAGGCTCACGTTGGTGAGGATCAGGTCGCGATCGATCACCTGCTCCGGCGGTTTCGCGGCGGTGGTGAACTCCTTGAACTTCTGCGTCATCCAGGCCAGCGCGGCGACCGGGGAGTCGTGCCATCCGTAGGCGAAGGTCTGGGGCGCCGCGCGCAGCAGCCCATGATGGTCCACGCCGCTCATCCAGTCCTGCTTCTGAAGCTGCGCGTAGGCCGCCCGCTCGTCGTCGGTCATCTCGGGAACGTCGTCTTCGGTGGGGAAGCCGAGCCCGCTGATGACATAGACGCCGATCACGTGATCCGGGGCGACCTTGGCGACTTCCGGGGCGACGTACGCGCCGAAGTCCCCGCCCTGGGTGCCGTAGCGGTCGTATCCGAGGCGGTGCATCAGCTCCGCCCAGATCCGCGCCACGCGCGTGGCGTTCCAGCCGGTCTCGCGCGGCGGCGCGGAGAACCCGAACCCGGGCACCGACGGCACGACGACGTGGAACGCCTGAGACGGGTCGCCGCCGTGCGCGCGAGGATCGGTGAGGGGGCCGATGAGGTCGGTGAACTCCACGAACGAGTTCGGCCAGCCGTGGGTGAGGATGAGCGGCAGGGCGTCGGGCTCGGGGGAACGCACGTGCAGGAAGTGGATGTCCTGGCCGTCGATCTCGGTCATGAACTGCGGAAACTCGTTCAGCCGCGCCTCGTGCCGCCGCCAGTCGTATCCGCTGCGCCAGTATTCGGCCAGGTCCTTGAGATAGCCGGCGGGGACGCCCCGGCTCCACTCCTCGCCGGGCAACTGCCGGGGCCACCGGGTGCGGGCCAGCCGGTGGCGCAGCTCGTCCAGGTCTGCCTGGGGGATATCGATGCGGAAGGGGCGGACCTCGGTGCTCATGACTCTCCTCAGTGGGTACGCCCGCCGCGCGGCGGGCGGGATCCCGCCACGCCGTTCCCGGCAGGCCCGGGTGGTGCGTCGCGGTGACATGAGCGAGAGTAGGAAGCATGTAGGTCAGTTCCTGTCCCATATGGCCGGGCATGATGGACCCCATGAGCGACACCCCCGCACGACTGCTCAAACTGCTGTCCCTGTTGCAGACCCCGCGCGAATGGCCCGGCAGCGAGCTGGCCGGGCGCCTGGGGGTCAGCCCCCGTACGATCCGCCGGGATGTCGATCGCCTGCGTGAGCTGGGTTATCCGGTGCGGGCGACGATGGGGGCGGTGGGCGGCTACCGGTTCGCCGCGGGTAAGGCCATGCCACCGTTGCTGCTGGACGATGAGGAGGCGGTGGCCATCGCGGTCGGCCTGCGCATGGCGGCCGGGACTCCGGTGGACGGCATGGAGGAGGCGTCCGTGCGGGCCCTGGCCAAGCTGGAGCAGGTGCTGCCGTCCCGGCTGCGGCACCGGGTCGTCGCGCTGGCCGCAGCCCTGGTCCCGATGCTGACCGGGAACGGGCCGAGCGTTGATCCGCAGAACCTGACGGTGCTCGCCGGCGCCGCCGCCAACCGCGAACGCCTGCGGTTCGCCTATCAGACGGGTGACGGGAGCGAGACCAGACGCCTGGTCGAGCCGTACCGTCTAGTGGCGGCCGCACGCCGCTGGTACCTCCTGGCCTACGACAACGATCGCGACGATTGGCGGACCTTCCGCGTCGACCGAATCAGTGATCCGCGGCCGACCGGCGTGCGGGTCCCGCCCCGCGAGTCGCCCGAGCAGGACGCGGCCGCCTTCATCACCGACAGGCTGTACTCGTCGGCACCCACCTACGAGGTGCTGGCGACCCTGCGTCTTCCGGCCGGCCAGGTGGCGCAGCGGCTCGGCACCGTCCCGGGCGACGTCCAGCCGATCGACGAGCACAGCTGCCGCCTGCACGGGCGCGCCGACACCCTGGAGTGGCTGGCCTCGCGGCTGCTCATGCTCGGCTGCGAGTTCCAGGTGCACGAGCCGCCGGAGCTGCTGGCGTACCTGCGTGCGGCGGGCGCCCGCGCCGTCCGCGCCGCAGGGGGTCCCGACGGGACCGGCCGCCTACCGGCAGACGACCGGGATGTCAGCACCGCTTCAGGCGGAGGCGTCGGCGTGCCACCGACCTGATGGCCGACTACTGCCATCCTTCGGACCCATTGCCAGAGCAAGATCGGCAGTGGGGCCGGCGGAATGGTCCAGACGTCGGCGAGGATGTACTGCCGGTGCCCTGCCCAGCTCAAGCGACGGATCGTGCGCGGACGACCAGGTGATCAAATACGCGACGGCGCTGCGGGGACGGCATGGAATGACCTGCTTGAGGCAGGGGCGATGTAACCGTCGCCGGGTCAGCCGATCCGGGCCTTGATGAGGTCGGCCAGCTCCTCGGTCGCCTGCAGGCATGCCTTGGAGTAGCGGGTGAACTGCGGGAACCCGTGCGTCAGATCGGGGTTGTGGACGTAGGTCAGGCCGTTGTCGGCCGCCGCGAGCTTGCGGGCGTAGGCGTGGCCGACGTCGCGCAGCGGGTCGAAGCCGTTGGTGACCAGGATCGCAGGCGGCAGGTCCGCGTGCGAGGCCGCGTTCATCGGGGTGATGTACGGGTCGCGGCTGTCGTCGGTGTTCTTGAGCAGGTTGCGGACCATCTCGTAGATGCCGTTGGTCTCCAGGTACAGGCCGGTGCGGTTCTCACTGCCGGCGGGCGTGTCGGCGGGGAAGGCGGCCTCGGGGAACAACGGGACCTGCAGCGCCAGCCGCGGGCCGCCCTCGTCGCGCAGCTTCAGCGCGAGGACACACGTCATGTTGCCGCCCGCCGAGTCGCCGCCGAGCGCGATCTTCTCAGGATCCACCCCCTGCTCGGCGGCGTGGTCGAAGAGCCAGCGGACGGCGTACTCGATCTCCTCGATCTGCACCGGGTACTTCGCCTCCGGCGCGAGCTGGTAGTCCACGACGTAGGTGGCGATCCCGGCGCGCTGGGCGATGACCCGCATCGCGGTCTCGAACTCATCCAGGGTGCCGTAGGTGAAGCCGCCGCCGTGGATGTAGACCAGGGCCCCGATTGGGTCGCTCGTCGGCGCCGTCGGCGTGTGTCGGCGCACGGTCAGCGACCCGTGCGGACCGGGCAGCACCAGGTGCTCGACCGAGCCGATGTCCGGCCATGGTCCCTTGCCCAGCACGGTGTGATCCCGCCGGCCCTGGGCGATCGGTACGTCCGCGCCGAGCGTGGGGCCGTTCGGCAACCAGGCGGCGAGCTCCGGATCGAGGGTTCCCCGCCCGACGGACTCCGGAATCGTGGTGCGGTCGTATACAGGCATGATTCCCCCAGTTGTCTGTCCTTCGAGCGCCCGGTCCGGATGAGGTCACGTCCACGCGAGTGGTGTATGAGTTGACCTTCGCGTGATCCTGTTTCTGCAGGTTAAGCGGAAAGTGCCTGCGGGATGGGGTCCTGGGCCGGTGTGTCGCCCCTGATGATGCGGATGCGGGCTTTGGCCAGAATGTCCAGGTCCATGTAGCCACTGTTCCCTGTGGTGATCCAGCCGTCAGCGCCTTCGAGCTGCCTGGTAGTGCGGGGGCGCCGTCGGCCGGGCCGGCGGGTTGGTCTGGCCGCTCGGCGTCAACGCGACCGACCCGGGTGACCCTGATGTCGTCATTAAGACGTTCGACCTGCCTGCCGGCGGGGTCGCCGTTGTGCGGCGGTGGCAGGATCACCACGGCGTCTTCCACGAGTTCGTCGTCCTGGCCCTCTTTCTCCATCGTTATCTGGGTTGCCAAGCGAACTTGCTGGTCAGCCGCATGAAGGTCGTTAAGCCACGTTGGGCAAGTAGATCCCGGCATGCCGAGCATGGGCCGGGCGCGAAGGTATTCGAGCGCGTGGGGAAGCGATTGATCAGCGGTGGGCCGTTGCGATGAGGCGTCGCAGTGCGGCGTGGGCGGGTGGGGCCCATGTGGGCTTGCCGCCTGGGCGGCCGTGGACGCCGGCGTCTCCGATGAGGATGCCGGTGAGGGCGCGTCCCACCGCCCATCCGCGGGCGCGGCGCAGGGTCGCGGCGTCCGGGGCCGGCTGGTAGGCGCGATGGAAGCGGTCGGCGGTGCCGTCCGGCAGCAGAGCCCACGCGGCGGCGAGGTCGCAGGCCGGATCGCCCGCGAAGAGGTCGCCGAAGTCGATCACGCCGCAGAAGGTGCCGTCCGCGGTGAGGACATTGGCCGGATGCAGGTCGCCGTGGAGCCATAGCGCCGGGCCGGCCCAGTCGGGCGCGGCGGCGGCGTCTTCCCAGACCGCGCGGACGGCGTCCGGGTCGGGGATGAGCCCCAGCTCGGTGGCCGAGGCGAGCTGCTTGGCGAAACCCTCGGAGTGGTCGGCCAGCGGACCCCCGCGGTCCCGGCCGGTGGGCGCCTCATCGGGGGCAGGTTGGTGAAGTGCCGTCAGGAAGGCGGCCAGGACGTCGGCAGCCTCCGTGGCGCGCGTGACGGGGGCGCGGTCGGCAGGCTCGCCCGGCACCCAGGTGGTGACGATCCAGGGTCGCGGAAACCGCGCGGAGGGCTTGCCGAGGCGCTGCGGGACGGGAACCGGCAGCGGAAGGCGAGGGGCGAGGACGGGCAGCCAGGTGTGCTCCTTGCGCAGCAGCGCGTCCGCAGACTGCGTCGCCCAGGGCAACCGGACGGCGAGGTCGTCGCCGAGCCGCCATAGCTGGTTGTCCCAGCCGCGCGCGCCGAGCCGCAACGGGTAATCGGCCAGGTCGGGGTGCTGGTCGCGCAGCAGATCTCGCACCAGCTCCGCGCTGATCTCGATCTCGGTGTGGGTCATGCGGAGCAACAGTAGCCGGATGGCGGCCGCCCGTTCCGGTTGCTGGAGGGGGAGCCGGCTCGTGAAAGGCGCGGGCGTCTGGACCTCGCTCACACGGTATTCGGCCGGTACGGGCCTGGGCGATCGGCGCCGAGCAGACCAGGCAGGTAGCGGCCTCGGTGGTGGTTGTTGCGTCCCATTGATTCTGAGGCAGTCTTGCGCGTTCAGCTGGGTGCCGATCATCCTGCGGTAGCCCGCCGTCGTTCAGGAACTGCAGCAGGTGCAACGTCTTGAAGATGCGCCCGTAGTGGGCGAAGGCCTCGCCCAGGCCGGTGGTGCGGTCCCGGCACGCTGCGCAAACTCGCTGTTCATCCTGGACGCGATCTTCAACCTGGACGGTGGCCCGAAACCGGAGACGGTGATCAGCGACACCGGCTCCTACTCCGACATCGTGTTCGGGCTGTTCGCGATCTGCGGCTACCAGTTCTCCCCGCGCATCGCCGACCTGGCCGACACCCGGCTTTGGCGCACCAACACCCGTGCGGTGTACGGGCCGCTGGAGCACATGTCCCGCCACACCATCCGCCTGGACCGGACCCGGGCCCGCTGGGGCGACATGGTGCGGGTGGCCGGGTCGCTCACCACCGGCAGCGTGCGCGCCTACGACCTGATCCGGATGCTGTCGGCCGGCGGTCTGAACGTGGTCAACGACCAGGTGATGGGCATCTTCTTCTGGCGGCGAATAATCGTGCACCTGATCTTTCAGCTCGTTGGGATCCTACGCGCTCTGCGTTTGTTCCGATATAGCCGTCATCATCCCTACCTTCTTATCGGTACGCGACCCCATCCTCAGGGGATCACCGGTAAGTATGATGACGGAAGCTTTAATCGGCTCCCAGTCAGGCCCGATGCGGCATTCATTATCGGTTGGTCGACTTCGAGCACCGCTGCGAAGGATTCGCTGGCCGCCGTGTGTTCGTCGGTGTGGTGTTCTAGCGCGAGGGTATGGCGAAGACGGATACGCGACACGCGGCGGGAATTCGGCGGCAATCTCGTGTCTGACCGCGACCTCGGCCAGCGGCGGCCCTCGCGGAACTGAGCTCGATGGATCTGGCTTACCGTCCAGGCCAGCGTGCTGCGTGATGAGAGGCCTGTATAAGGGTCCGCTTCGTATCAGAGCGAATGAACCATGTCTTCGAGAGGGGTAGGGCCGAAGGGAATGAGTGATCAACCACCGAACACGACTACGGATTCCGGTATCCCCGTGCCCAGCGATGAGTACTCACTCACGGCCGGCCCCGCCGGCCCTGTGCTGCTGCAGGATGCCTACCTGATCGAGAAGCTGGCCCACTTCGTCCGCGAGCGTGTCCCCAATCGCGTGTACCACGTCAAGGCCAGCGGCGCCTTCGGCTACTTTGAGGTGACCGCCGACGTCAGCCAATGGACCAAGGCCGCCTTCCTCAACCAAATCGGCAAGCGCACACCGATGCTCGCGCGCTTGTCGCTGGTGGCCGGCGAAGAGGGCTACCCAGACACCGACCGCGACGTGCGCGGCTTTGCGCTCAAGTTCTACACCGAAGAGGGCAACTACGACCTCGTCGGCAACAACACGCCGGTCTTCTTCATACGTGACCCCATGAAGTTCCCGGACTTCATCCACTCCCAGCAGCGCCTGCCCGACACCAACATGCGCAGCAACAACATGCAATGGGACTTTTGGACGCTCTCGCCCGAGTCGGCCCACCAGGTGACGATCCTGATGAGCGACCGGGGTACGCCACGCACTTTGCGCAACATGAACGGCTACAGCAGCGACACGTACATGTGGGAGAACGCCGCAGGCGAGAAGTTCTGGGTCAAGTACCACTTCGAGACGGAGCAGGGCATCGAGAACATGACCGACGCTGAGGCCAAGGCTATGCGCGCCGAGGACCTCGACTACCACCGGCGTGACCTGTGGGAGGCGATCACCCGCGAGGACTACCCGTCCTGGCGCCTTGGGATGCAGATCATGCCGTATGAGGAAGCGGCCGACTACCGCTTCAACCCCTTCGACGTGACCAAGGTCTGGCCGCACAAGGACTACCCGACGATCCCCATCGGCCGGATGGTGCTCGATCGCAACCCCGAGAACTTCTTCGCCCAGATCGAGCAGGCCGGGTTCGACGTAGCGAACTTCGTCCCGGGTATCGGACCCAGCCCAGACCGGATGGTGCTGGGGCGGATGTTCGCCTACGCCGACTCCAGCCGCTATCGCACCGGCCCGAACTATGCGCAGCTGCCGGTGAACCGGCCGATCAACGAGGTGCACAACTACAACAAAGACGGCCCGATGCGCTACCACCACAGCGACGCCCAGCCCGTCTACGCACCCAACAGCTACGGCGGCCCGCGAGCCGACCCACAGCGCTACCACGACCCGAGCTGGTTTGTGGAGGCCGCCGAGATCATGCGCACGGCCTACGAGGCGCACAAGGACGACGACGACTTCATCCAGCCCGGCACGCTCTACCGCCAGGTGATGACGCCGACCGATCGGGACCACCTGGCCGGAAACATCGTCTCCCACCTAAGCCAGGGAGTGGAACGCTTCATCCAGGAACGCGCGGTCAACAACTATTTGACGAAGATAGACGCCGATCTTGGTACGCGCGTCGCCCATGATCTGGGGCTGGCGACTCCAGCACGGTAGAGTTGGCCGCCCGTGTCCAGCGCCGCACGTCGAATCGCAGACGTGGTCGAATCGCTTCCGCAACAGTAAGCGGAATGTAGGCTGCGGCAGCCGCCCATCCCAGCCACGACATGCAGATGTGCAGGGCGGTTCGCGTCGCCTCCGGTGCGCCGAGCCGGGCCGAGGCATCCAGCAGCGCCGAGCAGGCGAGTGCGCTGATCGCCAGCGCACCTCCCAGCACCCACTGGTCGCCCTCACCCAGCACCACCTGCCGGAAGTCGAAACGGCACACCACCACGCCGTACAGCACCAGACCGAGCACGAAAGCGGCCGCCGCCGCGTACATCTCCCAGCGCTGACCGGTTCCTCGTGCGAGTTGCGCCGCCAGCACGGCGAGCGCCTGCGGTGCGACACAGACCAGAAAGTTCGTCCCGACAGTGGGGGTCGACCAGTGCGCGAGCACCGGCGGCAGGCCGAGACCCTCGACTTGATCAGAAAGAAGCGGCCGGTCATCGCGGTCGGCCTACTGAACGCGATGCCTGCCTGGTCATGGACGGGCCGGCGCGCCACCCGGCGGTCGCCGGGGGATTGACCCCCGCCGATGCCGGGTGGCGCGCCGATTCTCTCAGGCGTGGCTGTGACTCAGGGGCTCGTGCACCGGTAGCCGGACGGCGTCTGGGTGTCGCCGTTCGGCCGGCCCGCCTGGAAGCCGAAGGTGGTGCTCTGGCCGGGGCCGAGCGCGCCGTTGTGCCCGGCGCTCCTCGCCGTGACGGTCTGCCCGCTGACGGTCAGCGTGGTATTCCACGAGCCGGTGACGGCGTGGCCGCTCGGCAGCGTGAAGGTCACCGTCCAGCCGTTGATCGCGGACGTGCCGGTGTTGGTGACCGTGACCGGCTGGATCACGTACCCGTTCCCCCACTGCGACTGGACGGTCACCGTCACCGAGCATCCGCCGGTGCCCCCGCTGCCCGGGGTGGTGGTGACGGTCGCCGAGTTCGACACCGGCGAGAGGTTGCCCGCCGCATCGCGGGCCCGAACCTGGTAACGGTACGTGGTGTTCGCGGTGAGCCCGGTGTCGGCGAACGAGGTAGTGGCCGAGGTCCCCACCTGCGTGAAGGCGCCGCCGGACGCGCCCGGCGCGCGCAGGACGTCATAGCCGGTCACGCCCACGTTGTCGGTGGAGGCGGTCCAGGTCAGGGTGGTGCCGGTGGAGGTCGTCCCCGACACGGCGAGGCCGGTCGGCGCGGTCGGCGGGGTGGTGTCGCCCCCGGTGGTGGCCGGGGGGACGCGGACGATGCGGTCGTCCTGCGCCACCGGGGTGCCGCGGCCGTCCCTGTTGCTGGTCGTCACCCAGAGCCAGCCGTCCGGCCCGACCGCGACCGTGCGGAGCCGCCCGTAGGCGGACTGGAACTCGGCCAGCGGGGTGCCGGGCGTACCGGCGCCGGTCAGCGGCACCGTCCAGAGCCGCTGGCCGCGCAGCGCGGCGACGAAGAGCGTGTTGTTGGCCCAGGCCAGCCCGCTCGGCGACGCCTCGGCGGTCGTCCACGTGACGATCGGGTTGCGGAAGGAGGGGTTGGTGCATGTGCCCTCGCACGTCGGCCAGCCGTAGTTGGAGCCCGCGACGATCTGGTTGACCTCGTCCCAGGTGTTCTGCCCCAACTCGGCGGCGTACATTCTGCCCTGGGAGTCCCAGGTCAGGCCCTGGACGTTGCGGTGGCCGTAGGTCCAGACGCGGGAGCCCGCGATCGGATTGTCCGCGGGCACACCGCCGGTGGGCGTCATACGCAGGATCTTCCCTGCGGGGCTGTTGACGTTCTGAGCGTTGGCGGAGTCGCCGGCGTCGCCGGTCGCCACGTAGAGCATGCCGTCCGGCCCGAAGGCGATGCGGCCGCCGTCGTGGAAGGTGTTGCTCGGGACCCCGGAGAAGAGCACCGTCTGCGTCTGAGGCGCGGTCAGTTGCAGCCTGACCAGGCGGTTGTCCCCGGCGGTGCTCGTGAAGTAGGCGTACACCCAGCCGTCCTGGGCGTAGTTGGGCGACACGGCGATGCCGAGCAGGCCGCTCTCACCCGAGGCGCTCACCCCACTGATGGTGGCGACCGCCGTGGGCGTCTGGCCCGGCCGCACCTGCAGGATGCGTCCGGTGTTGCGTTCGGATACCAGCGCGCTGCCGTCCGGCAGGAACGCCAGGCCCCAGGGCACCTGAAGGCCCGTGACGGAGACCTGCGCTCGGGAGAAGTCGAAGCCGCCCACCACCTGGGCGCGCGCCTCGGGAGCGGTGACGACCAGCGCGAGCAGAGCCAGAATCAGGGCAGGGACGACGCGGGCGCGCATGATGGACTCCTTGACCGGATCACTGTGCGGATGTCGGCACCGTAGGCACGCGGGCCGCGGGACCTCAAACACCGCGATCGGTTCGCCCTGACAATCTGGGAGGACGATGCCGCGCCGCTGAAACTTTCATGTAAGAGGCGAAAGTTGCGGCTCGTCGGCGGTTTCGTTCCACAAGATCGAACAAATCGGACGGGCTGCGACAGCCGGTCAGGATCGCGGGCCGTGAGCGCGTCTCGGTTGGCAAAGGGCGTCCGCGTCACCGTCGTACAGATCATGGCGTCCATCCACTGGTTCTACGGGATCGCCTGGGCGAGGACTGAGACACCCGCGTGCGTCAGCGGTGGGCGGCGTCTGAGGTGCCCTTTTCGACCAGGAAGCCGCCGGATTGGTGGTGCCACAGCCGGGCGTACGGCCCCTGGGCCTGGAGGAGTTCGCGGTGATTGCCCTGTTCCACGATGCGGCCCTGGTCGATTACGACCAAGCGGTCCATGCGGACGACTGTGCTCAGCCGGTGCGCCACTACGAGGGCGGTACGGTCACGCATCAGGCCCCACAAGGCTTCCTGGACGAGGATCTCGCTCTCGGAGTCCAGCGCGCTCGTGGCCTCGTCGAGCAACAGGATCGGCGCGTCGCGCAGGATGGCGCGGGCGAGGGCGACGCGCTGCCGCTGGCCGCCGGAGAGTTTGACGCCGTGCTCCCCGACCAGCGTGTCGAAGCCGCTCGGCAGAGCCTCGGCGAACTCCGTGACGTGCGCCGCCTGCGCGGCCCGGTAGATCTCGGAGTCGGTGGCGCCCGGCCGGGCGAAGGCGATGTTGTCGCGCAACGACCGGTGGAACAGGGCGGGCTCCTGGGGGACGTACGCGATCAGGCTGCGCAGGTCGGCTTGGTTGAGCCGCGTGATGTCCTGTCCGCCGATCAGGATCCGGCCGCCGTCGATGTCCATGAGGCGGAGCAGCAGCCGGGTGAGGGTGGTCTTGCCACCGCCGGACCGGCCGACCAGGCCGATCTTGGTGCCGGTGGTGATGTCCAGGTCCAGGCCGTCGAACAGGAGCGGATTGCCGGCGTGCGCGAACGTCACCTGCTCGAAGTGGACGCCGGCGTCGGCCGGGCGCAGCGGTTGCGGGTTGTCCGGGTCGACCACGCCCGGCGGTGTGAGGAGAAGCTCGGTGAACTGGGCGGCCTCGGTGAGCACGCTCTCCATGCGACGGTAGATCTGGTTGAACTCGAACATGAGGTTGATCGCGTTCGCGTAGTAGGTGAACGTCACCACGATGACCTCGACGCCTAGGCCACCGCGGAGGGAGACGGCGAGGAGCAGGCCGATGGTGCTGGTGAGCACCGACAGCGGTGCGACGACGGTGTCCACCCGGAGGTTGCCGTAGTCCCAGGAACGGAGCGTCAGCCCGCGCTGCTCGGCGAGCCGGGCCCGGTGCTCCAGGGCCTCGCGGTCCTCGGCGGCGAACGCGCGGACCGTGTCCATGTTGGCCAGCACGTCGGCGACGTGCCCGGACACCCGCACCTTGGCGGCCTCGCGCTGGTCCACCAGCCTCTGGCGACGGCGGATGAGCGGGGCGACGAGGAAGCCGGTCACGATGATGAGGCCCACGAGGACGAAGACCAGTAGCGGGTGATACCGCCACAGCACCACCGAGGCGAACGCCAGCGGCACCACCTTGGCGATGATCGAAAACGTGAGCGTGTCCGTGAAACCCTCGAACCCGCTGGAGAAACTCAGCACCCGTTTGGTCAGCGAGCCGGCGAAGTTGTCGTGGAAGAACGCGGCGTCCTTGGCCAGCAGCTTCTCCATGCCCACCACACCGAGCCGCTCGATACCCCTTGCCCCCGTACGGAACAGGAAGTGCAGACCCACCCGCCACAGCGCCTCGCCCGCGATCAGGAACGCACCGAAGCTGAGCACGTACGGCATGAGCACGGCAATGGTGCTGTCCCCGCCCTCGGACAGACGCCCCACGATCCCGCCTACCGCCAGCGGCGCCAGATAGAACAGGCATATGTTCCCCAACGCCGGCGAGATCAGCGCAGGCACGGCGACCCGCCACTGGTTCAGCAACTCCCCGTTGTAATACCGCAGCGCCAGCAGAACGGCCGACCTTCGGGCGGACGGTTTGTCTCCGGGGGAATCAAGTAATTCCAGCACGGCCATCCACCCCTCTGAATACCCACGGCTATGGCCATGTTGACGCAGGGTGGGCGGAAGGGGCGACCGATTTTCGCCGGCCCAGCCACCGGAGCTCATCCGCGTTGATCTCGGTGACGATCTGGCCTTGGTGAGCGCGGGCCTGATCTCGTGACGGTAGACCGGCTCTGTCGCTGCGTGCTGACGTGGGGGTGCGGGGGCAGAGCCCCCTGCGACAGTGCCGGCGTCAAGTCCGCAGTCCTTGACAGGGCCGAACCCAGCGCGATATAAACCATCTGGTTATAGAACCGGAAGGTAATTAACATGGCTGCCGACGTTCTCGACGCAACGTTCGCCGCACTGGCCGATCCGACCCGGCGAGCGATTCTGGCCCGGCTGATGGAAGGCGAGGCCACGGTGACCGAATTGGCCGCGCCGTTTGCGATGAGCCAACCGGGCATCTCCAAGCACCTGCGGGTGCTGGAGCGCGCCGGACTGATCTCTCGCGGACGCGACGCGCAGCGCAGGCCCTGCCGGCTGGAGGCCGGCCCGCTCAAGGACGCCATTGATTGGCTGGCGAGCTACCGCTCCTACTGGGAGGAGAGCTATCAGAGGCTGGACGACCTGCTCGGCGAACTCAAGCACGGCGGACCGAACGCCGTTGAACGGGAGAGCCCGTGATGTCGCGGCAGGAGAAGACGGAAGGTCTGACGGTACGGGCACTGTCCGACACCGACCTTGTGCTGACCAGGACGTTCGCCGCACCCCGCCGGCTCGTCTTCGACGCGTTCACCCGGCCCGAGCTGCTCCGGCGGTGGCACGGCGCGCGCGGCTGGCACCTTGTCGTCTGTGAGATCGACCTGCGTCCGGGCGGTGTCTGGCGCTTCGTGTCGCGCGGGCCGGGCGGTGCCGAGTTGGGCCACGGCGGGGTGTTCCGCGAGGTCGACGCGCCCGGCCGGCTGGTTCAGAGCGAGGTCTACGACGGCTGGGACGCAGGTGAGGCCCTCGTCACCACCGTCTTCGACGAGCAGGACGACCGGACCGCGATGACCACCACGGTGCGCTACCCCTCGCGGGAGATCCGCGACAGCGCGCTCCGTACCCCCATGAGACGCGGCGCGGACGAGGCGTACCAGCGTCTCGCCGAGATGCTCAACGAGACGACCTTGAAAGGCGAGCTGCGATGAACGACACCCAGCCCACGCAAGCCGAAATCCCGACCGACATCGCCGATATCCCGGCCGACCTCACCGCACCGCCCGTCCGTCCCGGCATGCTTCTCCTGGAGCTCGTCCCGGTGCCCGTCACGGACATCGACCGGGCCAAGGCCTTCTACGCTGACCGCCTCGGCTTCCGCGTGGACGTCGACGTGCGGCCCTCGGACGGGGTTCGAATCGTCCAGCTCACCCCACCGGGCTCGGCCTGCTCGATCGCCCTGACCGAGGGCATCTCATCCCTCGACATGCCGGTCGGCACGTTGCGTGGCCTGCACCTGGTAGTGAGTGACATCGAGGAGGCTCGCGAGGCACTCCTCGAGCGCGGTGCGGACGTGGGTCCGGTCGAGGACCTGGGCGGTGTCTACTACGCCCACTTCGCCGACCCGGACGGCAACACCTGGACTCTCCAGCACATGCCCTGGCGCGTCTAAAAGGAGCGGGCACGCTTAACCGGCGGCCAGGACGTCAGGAGTGGGCTCAAGGTGCTGATCAGCGGATCGCCGAAGATGCACAAGGTCTGTTCCCAGGGGTGGCCGAAAGTGCCGGTCGTCATGTCCTCGGACAGGAAGACGTAGTAGTCCCCGTTGGGAAAGATCTCGACGGGCCAGCGCGGATCGTCGTCGAGGGCCTGGCGGTGAGGCCAGAACCACCAGCAGGGGTGTTGCCAGTCGAGCACGAGCAGCCGTTGTGACGCCGTGAAGGCGCGGGTCATGGCCAGCAGGCCGAGAGCGTTGACGGCGTCCTCCGCGGCGGCGAACTGGGCTGGTTCGCTGGTGAAGATGGGGGCCAGGTCGATGGTCACCGACGGGGTCGGTTCGTTGAGGCGCCGGGGGCAACATCCGGCGCAGCACGTCCTGTGTCCGCCAGAACTCCAGCCGGCCACGCCCTTCACGAAGCCGGCCGTGTTCCCTGTCCTGCTCGTAGTAGGCGAGCAGTTCCCGTGTCACCGTCATACCTGATCATGGTGTGAGTCTTGCGCCGCGAGCAAATGGGTTACCCCCAAGCGCTTCGCCCGGCTTCAAGGCCGACGTACCCGCCGCCGACGATGACGGCCTTCTCGACCTCGCGGAGTTCGCCCTTGAGCACGTCGAGACCGGCGATCTCGCGGATGCTGTACACGCCCGCGAGGTCGTGGCCAGGCACCGGAAGGGCTCGGGCGCGATCTTTGCCGATTCCATGTAATACCTATTGAAATAATAGGTATTATGAACCCCGCCGGATCCAGCGCACCGCAACCCTCCGCACGCTGAACATCCGCACACTGAACAGGAGCCGTCTCCGATGCCCACTGCCTACGTGTTCACCGCACACGGCGGACCGGAGGTCGAGACCTTCGCCGACCTGCCTCGGCCCACACCCGGGCCGGGACAGGTGCTGGTCGCCGTCCGCGCCGCGGGAGTCAACCCGGTCGATTGGAAGCGCCGCGCGGGATTCCTGCCACCCGGCGCGCCCGAACCGCGGTTTCCGGTCGCGCGTGCCCGGACTCGCGCCGTCCTCGACACGGTCGCCGAGCTGGCCTCGGCGGGGGTGCTGCGACCGTTCGTCACCGCCGCCTACCCCTTGGCGCAGGCTCCGCGGGCGCTGCGTGCGGTCGAAGCCGGCCACGCCCGCGGCAAGATCGTCATTGAGATCGCCCCGTGAGCGAGCGAACCAAATGGGCACAGCGGCGTTTCGCTCACGTGCCCGACGGAGGAGGGCCCGTGAGCGCATCCATCGTCAGCGACCGTGACACCGAGCCGGACGGCGTCGCGGCCACCGGTGCTCAAGTAGACGCGGTCGAGACCAGTCGGCCGCACCCGCTCGACAACCCGGCCCGCTCCTCGCTGACCGGGCCGCACGCGCACTTCGCCGAGCGGCGCGGCAATGTTCTGCGCTACCCGGCCGACGTGTCGCCGTTCGTGGCTCTCCCCGAGGTCCCGACCGCGCAGGACTGGGCCGACATCGCCGCGCTGGCCGGCCCGGGCGGGCTCGTCCCGCTCGCCGGCGTCGCCGTCCCGCCCCCGGCCGGATGGGAGGTCGTGATGCGCGTTGCCGGCGTGCAGATGGTCGACGACGGCGTCGCCGCAGGTCCGGACGACGAGGCGATCCGGCTCACGGTGGCCGACGTGCCGGAGATGCTCGCCCTGATCGAGCGCACCAAGCCCGGTCCGTTCCTGCCGCGCACCATCGAGCTGGGTACCTACCTGGGCATCCGCCGCCACGGCGAGCTGGTCGCGATGGCCGGTGAACGGCTTCACCCGCCCGGCTGGACCGAGATCAGCGCCGTCTGCACCGACGCCGCCTACCGCGGGCAGAGCCTGGCGACGCGGCTCGTGCGCGCGGTCGCCGCCTGCATCCGGGCCCGCGGTGAAGCCCCGTTCCTGCACGCCGCCGCCGTCAACACCAACGCCATCCGCCTCTACGAGTCGCTCGGATTCCGGCTGCGCCGCACTGTGACGTTCCAGGCCGCCCGGGTCCCCGATGATGTCGCCGTCGGCTGAGTGGACGTCCGCGAACGTCAGCGTCGAGGCGGCGGTCGCGGACGTACCCCGCCGGGGCAACGTCATCGCCCGGCTCCCTGGCGCCGACGCGTGGCCGGACGACGTGCGCGGCCGGACGACGTGCGCGGCCGGACGACGTGCGCGGCCGGATCCATCCGGTGCTGGCCCGGGCCCGGTGTGGCCGCGGAGCCCCGGGGTGCGGCGGTCAGGCCGGCGGCCGGGCGGCCGGCGCGTGCCAGTCGGGTACCTCGGCGCCGGGCACCGTGAAGGACTCGAAGTCGGTGGTATCCCGGAAGGCCGGCACGGTGTAGAGATCCCGGGCGTACGCCCACAGGTGCGGGTACTCACGCAGGCCCGGGTTGATGGCGCGGTGGGCGTTGGGTCCGACGTCGTAGCGGACCAGGGTCACCCAGAGCCGGATGTCGGCCTCGGTCACCGTCGACCCGACCAGGTATCGCCGGGTCGCCAACCGCTCGTCGAGCGTGGCGAACGCGTCCAGCAGCGCGGCGCGGGCCCGTGCGCCGTCCGGGCCGGGCCGGCCGGCCGCGGCAGCGCCGTAGTTGACCGCCGGGCCGAGCCAGGCGTCGAGCTCCTCGATCTCGTCGCGGTGCCGCTCGGGGTAGGTGACCACGAGCGGCTCGGCGAGGTGCCGGAATCGGGTGCCGACGTCGATCCCGATGCCCTTGAAGTCGTTGCTGACCACGGTCGCGGTGGCCCGGTCCCACAGCGTCGGCACCGAGATGTGGCCGTCGAAGCCCTCCTCCGTCGCCTCGTAGGCTTCCCGCAGCAGGGTGAAGCCGTTGACCGGGTCCGGCCCATACAGCTCGCGGAACGCCCAGCCCCGCCCGTCCCGTACGTTGTCCACGTACGAGACGCTGACGACGTCGTCGAGGCCGGCGAGGGCCCGGGCGATCGTCACCCGCTGCGACCACGGGCAGAACCAGCCCGCGTACAGGTGGTACCGGCCGGCGCGCGGCGTGAAGCCGGTCGGGCCGTCCTCGGTGATCCGGCCGGTGAATCGGTAGAGCGGGCGGGGGTCGTCGGCCCGGCGGGTGACGTGGTACTCCCCGTAGGTCGTGGTGTCGACGGGGCTGGCCAGCCTGAACTGAGACAGTCTTGACATGGGATACCTCCGAAAACCGGAGCACTGGAACCCCTCCAAATCCTACTTGGAATGTAGGTTTTAGGTCCAGCCTCCGGGTGCCCGCCTGGACGCGGGGAAATCGGCCGGCGGTTCGAGGCCGAGATTCTCGCGGAAGGTCGTCCCGGTGTAATCCGGCTTCACAATCTTTCGCTTGCGCAGCTCGTGCAGCAATCCGTTCACGACGAAGTCGTGCTGGACGGGATCGGCCAGGCCCTGCAGGGCGATGACATCCAGGACGCCGGCGCGGAACCGCTCCTCGATGGCGTCCGCGAGTTGTTCCGGCGTGCCGGCGACGGACCAGTGGCCGGTGTCCTGCGCGGCGATGATCAGCTCCCGGAGCGTGTAGCCGCTGCGGACGTACTCGCTGAAGATCTCGACCCGTCCGCGCCGGCGGTTCACCGAGGAGAGCGCCGGTAGCAGGCTCTCGGGGAGCTTCTCGTCCAGCTTGGCCTCGGACAGGTCGATGCCGCCACCGAACATGTCCGCGAGCTGTTTGCGGCCGAGCTCGAAGTCGATCGACTCGTGCCTCTCCAGGACCAGGCGTCGCGCCTCGGCCTCGGCGCCGTAGGTGGCGTGGAACGAGCTGAAGATGAGCGGAAGCCCGGGGCGGCGCCCGAGCTGCGCGGCGAGGCCTCGGACCTTGTCGGTGTAGTCCCGGGCGATCGCCATGGTGGGGAGGGCGGTGAAGACGATCTCGGCGTACCGGGCGCCGAGCGCGATCCCTGCCTCCGATTGCCCGGCCTGGATCTGCACCGGGCGCCCCTGCGGCAGCGGGGGGATGTTCAGCGGTCCAGCCACGGTGAAGTACTGGCCGGCGTGGTCGATCGGCCGGACCTTGGCGGGGTCCAGGATCGCCCGGCCGTCCGGGCCTGTCCGGAGGGCTTCGGGGCGCCAGCTGTCCCAGAGCGCGTTGACCACCTCGAGCGACTCGGCCGCGCGCGCGTACCGCTCCTCCGGGCTGGGCAGGTCGCCGGGGCCGAAGTTCTCCTCCCCGATCGAGGAGGTGACCAGGTTCCAGGCGGCCCGGCCGTTGCTGACGTGGTCGAGCGTGCCGAACATCCGGGCGAGGTTGTACGGGTGGTGGAAGGTGGTCGAGACGGTGGCGATCAGGCCCACGTGGGTGGTGACCTGGCTGAGCGCGGCGACGTAGATCAGTGCTTCCTGGGACCCGATGGTCCCCTGCGCGCCGAAGGTGAGCAGGTCCGGGGCGAAGAGGGCGTCGATCCTGGCCGCCTCGGCGAGCTTCGCGACCCGTACGGCTGTGTCCAGGGTCGAGCGGTCCGGGTCGAGCGCCAGCTCGTACGTACCCGGGTGGCCGCCCGCACCGGTGACCGTCCGGAGCGTGCGGGGTTGGTTCGTCGTCACAGGTGCCGTCCTCTGCGAGTCGAGGGTGGGTGGTCCGGCGGGTCCGCTCGACCGGGCCCGCCGGCGGGCCGGGTGCGCAGGGGTCAGGCATACCGCCCGCCGGGGATGGCCGCGAGCAGCTCGCGGGTGTAGGCGTGGGTCGGGCGGTCGAAGAGTTCGCCGGTCGTGCCGATCTCGACGATCCGGCCGGCCCGCATGACGGCCACCCGGTGGGCGATCTGCCGCACCACGGCGAGGTCGTGGGAGATGAACAGGTACGCGACGCCGGTGGCCGCCTGCAGTTCGGCGAGCAACTCGAGGACCTGGGCCTGCACCGAGACGTCCAGCGCGGAGACCGGCTCGTCGCAGACCACGAGGTCCGGGGAGAGCGCCAGTGCCCGGGCGATGGCGACCCGCTGGCGTTGCCCACCGGACAGTTCCGCGGGCCTGCGGTCCAGGACCGAGGCCGGCAGCGCGACCCGGTCGACGAGCTCGCGGGCGCGCGCCCGCCGGGAGGCCCGGTCGCCGACGCGGAACACGCGCAACGGTTCGGTGATCACCTCGCTGATCGGGAAGCGCGGGTCGAGCGACGCGTACGGATTCTGGTAGATGAGCTGGGCACGCCGGCGCAACCGGCGCAACGCCTCCCCCGGGCCCGGGTGATCTCCATGCCGTCGAAGGAGATCCTCCCGGCGCTCGGCTCCACCAGGCGCAGGACCAGGCGGGCCGTCGTCGACTTGCCGGAGCCGGACTCGCCGACGAGGGCGAAGGTCTCGCCCCGGTTGATCGAGAAACTCACGTCGTGCACCGCGCGCACCGACCGCGTGGCGCCGCCGGCCACCCGGGGGAGCGGGAACTCCTTGGCCAAGTTCTCGACCGTCACCAGGGGCCGGTCGGCCGCCGCCCGGCCCGGAGCGGGCCGCGGCGGCGCGGCCGGGCGGGCGACCGCCAGGCTCGGGGCGCTGCGCAGCAACTGCCGGGTGTACGGGTGGCTCGGCTGATCGAGGATCTGCCGGGTCGGTCCGGCCTCGACCACCCGGCCGCGCGACATCACCACGATCCGTCGCGCCCGGTCGGCGGCGATGCCGAGGTCGTGGGTCACCAGCAGGACGGCCGTGCCGAGCGCCTCGGTCAGGCTCTGGATATGGTCGAGGATCAGCCGCTGGACGGTGACGTCGAGCGCGCTGGTCGGCTCGTCGGCGATGATCAGCTTCGGCTTGGCGGCGATCGCCATGGCGATCAGTACCCGCTGTCGCATCCCGCCGGAGAGCTCATGCGGGTACTGCCGGGCCCGGACGGCCGGGTCGGGCAGACCTGCCCGCTCCAGCAGATCGACGGCGTCCAGCGGCGCGGAGCGGCGGTCCGCCAGGCCGTGCAGCCGCAGCACCTCCGCCACCTGGTCACCGATGCGCTGCACCGGGTTGAGCGACACGGTCGGGTCCTGTGGGATGAGCCCGATCTGAGCCCCCCGGACCAGCCGCAGCTCCCGCTCGGGCAGGCCGGCGAGGTCCCGCCCGCCGAACCGGATCCGGCCGGCGTCGATCCGGCCGGTGCCGGGCAGCAGGCCGATGACCGCGTGTGCCGTCGTGCTCTTGCCGGAGCCCGACTCGCCGACGACCGCGACGATCTCACCGGCGCGGACCGTCAGGTCCACGCCGTCGACGGCGTGGACCACCCCCGACCGCGACCGGTAGGAGACCGCGAGGTCGCTGATTTCGAGGAGGTCCTCCGGCATCACGGCCGGACCGTTCGGCGTGCTCATCGCTGGGTCGTCAACTCTCCGTCGAGGGCGCGGGCGATCCGGTTGGTGGCCAGGACGGTGGCCGCGACCATCAGGCCGGGCAGCGTCGAGAGCCACCACGCGTTCGCCAGGTAGTTCCGGCCGGTGGAGATCAGGGTCCCCCACTCCGGGGCGGGCGGTGGGGCGCCGTACCCGAGGAAGCTCAGCGACGACACGGCCAGGACCGCGATGCCGAATTCGAGGGTGGCCAGGACGAGCACCGGGCCCATGGCGTTCGGCAGCACGTGCCGGAGCAGGACCGAGTACCAGCGGGCCCCGGTGGAGCGGGCGGCCTCGACGTAGACGGCCTGGCGTACCCGCAGCACCTCCGCCCGCATCACCCGGGCGAAGCTCGCGACGCTGGCGAGACCGACTGCGACGGCGACCTTGACGGTGCCGAAGCCGAGCGCGGTGACCAGGGCGAGGGAGAGGAACAGCGCGGGTATGGCCAGCAGCACGTCGACGATCCGCATCAGCACGTCCTCGCCCCACCGGCCGACGAAGCCGGCGACCAGCCCCATCGTGCCGCCGACGACGAAGGCGACCCCGACCGCGATCAACGTCGCCTTGAGGGAGAGCGCCGCGCCGTGCACGACCCGTGAGTAGAGGTCCCGCCCGAGCTCGTCGGTGCCGAACCAGTGCTGGGCACCGGGGCCCTGGAACCGGTCGACGGGTACCCCGAGCAGGGGGTCGCGCGAGGTGAACAGCGTCGGCCAGAAGGCCGCCAGCACAACGAGGGCGACCACCAGGGTGGAGAGCACCAGCCCGGGACGCCGCAGCAAGAACCGGATCATCCGCCGCACCTCGGCGCCGCGGATGACGCCCGGCTCGACCGGTTCCGGGTGGTGCGGTCGGTCCGGGTCCGGCCCGGTCCCCGGCAGCACTTCGCCGGCCAGCGATTGACTCATCCGGTACTCCTTGGCCGGGCGGCGGCGACGACGATTCGCGGATCGAAGAGCGGGTAGATCAGGTCGACGGCGAGGTTGGCCAGCACGAAGGTCAATGCGCCGAAGACCACGACGCCCTGGACCACCGGAATGTCCTGCACCGTCACGGCGCTGACGGTCTCCCGGCCGACGCCGTTGCGGGAGAAGACCGTCTCGACGACGACCGAGCCTGCCATCAGGTTGCCGACCAGGATGCCGACCATGGTGAGCGCCGGCAGGGCGGCGTTGCGCAACGCGTGGCGCAGGTGGACCCGGATCCGGCCCGCGCCCTTGGCCCGGGCGGTCTGCACGTACGGCTCGTCGAGCGTGGTCAGCAGGCTCTTGGCGAGCAACTGTGTGAGCATCGCGCCGGTCGGTACGGCGAGGGTGACCGCCGGCAGGATCAGGCTGGCCGCGCCCTCGTCGCCGAACGCGGGCAGCAGCCGGAGCCGGAACGACAGGAGCTGGACGAGCATCAGGCCGATCCAGAAGGTGGGCAGCGACACGCCCAACGCCGGCAGCGACACCAGCAGCTGACGCAGCCAGCTGTGGGCGGTGTAGGTCGCGTACAGGGCCAGCGCACCGCCGACGAGGACGGCCAGCACCAGGGCGGCGGCCGTCAGTTGCAGCGTGTAGGGCAGCGCGTCGGCCAGCGTCGAGGTCACCGGCCGCCCGGTCGCCACCGAGTTGCCGAAGTCGCCGCGCACCGCCCGGCCCAGGTAGCCCAGGTACTGGACAAGGATCGGCCGGTCGAAGCCGTACTCCCGGCGCAGCGCCTCGAGCTGCGCCGGGTCGATGGCGGCCTGGTCGAGCCCGCCGGCGGCCATCGCCGAGACCGGATCGCCGGGCAGGAAGTCGAGTACCAGGAAGGAGACCGTGTAGGCCGCCCACAGCACCACCACCGCCTGCCCGAGGCGACTGGCTAGATATCGACGCATGCTCGGTTGCTCCTCCCGCCCGCCCCCGGCCCCCTAGCTCTTCCAGGTGTCGTGCAGCTGGATCCGGCTGGACGCCTCGAAGTCCAGGTCGTGGACCCGCTTGGAGACGCCGAGCTCGGTGGTCAGCTCCACCACCGGGATGATGTACGCGTTCTCGACGATCAGCCGCTGGGCCTGGCTGACCAGGGCTTGGCGCTTCGTGGTGTCGGTGGTGGCGGCCTGTTCGGCCAGCACGGTGTCCAGCTCGCCGGCGTGGAGCCGGTACACGTTGGCCAGTGCGGTCGAGTAGCTGCTGCGCAGGATGTCCGGGTCGGCCCGGGTGATGTTCCCCCACAGCGCGTCGAAGTCGCCGGACTGCTGTATCTGGGTGATCTGGGCGATCGGCTGCTCCCGCAGCTGGATCTCGACGCCGACCGCCTTGAGCTGCTGCTGGATCAGTTCGAGGGTCGGCCGGTTCGTCGCGGCGTTGGCGAACCAGTTGACCGTCAGGCTCAGCCGGACGCCGTCCTTGGTCCGGATGCCGTCGGCACCGGGCCGCCAGCCGGCCGCGTCCAGCAGCGACGCGGCCTTGCCGGGATCGGCCGCGAGCTGCGCGCTGAGGTCCGTGTAGAACGGGGTGGTGTGGGCCAGGATGCTGGTCGCAGGCTTGCTGCCGGTCGGGAAGATCGTGTCGACGATCTGCTGCCGGTTGATCGCCGCCTGGATCGCCTGGCGCACCGCGGGGTCGCGCGACAGCGGCCGGGAGTTGTTGAGCCCCAGGTTGAACACCACACCCGGGTTGGCCCGCGCCTGCAGGGTGACGTTGCCGCTGCCCTGCAACGTGCTCTCGTCGGCGAGGCCGACGCTGCCGATGGCGTCGACCTGTCCGGACTGGAGGCCGCCGGTGCGGACCCCGGCCTCCGGAACGATGGTGAACACCACCTTGTCCAGGTAGGCCTCGCCGGGCTTGCCCCACAGTGACGACCCCCAGTTGTAGCCGGTGCGCCTGGCCAGGGTGATCGACTGGTTCGCCCGGTATCCCTCCAGCGTGAACGGGCCCGACCCGGCGATCCCCTCGGTGCAGCGCTGGTCCGCCGTCTTCCGGGCGCTCGCCGACGAGACCAGGCCGAGCGAGAAGGTCGACGTCGCCTGCAGGAACTGGGCGTTGGGCTGCTTGAACGAGACCTCCGCGGTGAGCTCGTCGACGACCCTGGTGCCGGTGTACCCGCTGAGGTAGCCGATCGCGAGGCTAGCCTTGGCGCCGAGCTTGGGCGCGGTGTCGAAGGTGTCCTTGACCGCCTGGGCGTTGACGGGCGTCCGGTCGCTGAACGTGGCGCCCGGACGGAGGTGGAAGGTGAAGGTCCGCGCGTCCGGGCTCACTTCCCAGCGCTCCGCGAGCCAGGGAACGATCTTGCCCGTGGCCGGATCCTGGTCGGTCAGCGAGTCGACGATCTGCCGCAGGGCGTAGATGGTGTCGTTGCTGCCGACCTGCTGCGGGTCGACGCAGCCGGCGTACGACCCGACCGCCAAGGTCAGCGTTCCGCCGGCCTTGGCGGCGTTGCCGTCGGCGCTGGCGGTTCCGCCGCCCGAGCCGCAGGCGGCGGTCAGCAGGATCGACCCGGCCACGGCGAGCGTCGTGATCAGCCGCCGGCGGACCACGGTGGACTGTGGGGCTCGTTGCACGTGTACTCCACTCGAATCGAGAGAGGCGCCGAGGTCGCCCCCGTGCTGGGCTGGCCGGGGCGTGCTGTCGCCCGGGCATGCGGTTCAGCGGTCGCTCAGCCGCGACAGAGGGAACTCGTGATCCGCTGCAGGTCGATGTGGCGGCGGGAGAAGCTCAGCAGGGAACGGCTCGAAGCGGCCTCGGGCGCGACGACGTACACCTGCGTGGGCAGCAATGTTCGCCTCCTCGTCGGCCGCACTGTACGGCCCGTCAGCTCGCGTCGGCGCACCACATCGTGCCGCCGGGGCAGGCCCGGCCGGGCCTGACCTCTCGCCGCGCTCATGGTAGGCAGCCGGTAATATTTAAGTCAATACCTATAGGAAAAGTAGGAAATTAGCGCCTTGCATCGTCACTCTTCGGCCAGCACGATGACGTTGTCATCCGCTCCGAGGCTCAGGGGCGTTGTCTTGGGCGGATTCAGGCTCACTCCGTAGGAGGGCGGCTGGTCGCCGTGGCGCTTGAGCCGGTAGCCGATGGCGGTCTGTCCCCGCCGTTTGGCCGCCTCGATGACGGTGGCGAAGTTGGTGTCCATGCCGGGGGTGACGTAGTCGGACGCGGGCCTGAGGTAGATCTCCGATCCGGACGGGTCGAAGAGCTGGGTGAAGACCCCGTGGAGGTGGCGGTTCTCGGCGAGCTGGGTCAGCAGCAGGCTGATCATCTTGGTGCTCACGATGAAGTCGTCGGCCTTGGTGACCTGGAAGACCTCGCGGTTGTTGTCATCGTTGATCTCGGTCACGATGGAGTACGGGTCGCCGAGCCGTACCTCGATGTCGCGCAGGTGGAGCAGCGTCACCAGCGTGCGGTCGTCGGCATGGTCTGGATCGACGCTGTCGTCCGACAGCACGATGACGTGCTTGTAGCCGCCCAGGTCGAGCGCCTCCAGCGATCTTCTGCTGGTGGGTTGGCAGTGCTTGTAGCCGACGGTCAGGCGCTGTCGTCCGGTTTCCAGGACGTGGTCGGGTCTGCGCGGGGCGGCGATGTCCACCACCGAGTCGCACTCGACGAGACGCTCCAGCAGGTCGATGATCTTCGTGGCCCGGGAGTTCCAGCCGATCAGCAGGGTGCGGTCGGGCACCGGCGGCTGGTCGGGGACCGAGGTGATCGCCTCTTCCTCGATCGGGGGAGGGGAGTCGGCCAACTGGATGAGCAGGTCGTCCTCTGCGAGCACGATCATGTGATCCTTGGGGTCGATGGAGGTGTCCATCGGAGGGTTGAGGACTACTCGTCCATCGATCTTGCGCAGCCCGATCGGGACGCCGAGGTCGTAGGCGTTGAGCGCCTGGCCGTAGGTCGACCCGACCAACGCGGGCTCGGGCCGGATGTAGATCTCGTTCCCGGCGAAGTCGAGCAGGTCGGTGCAGACCGTGGACAGGCCCGACTGGCGGTGTGACTGCACGACGAGGCGCACGGCGATGTCGTCGGCGTCGATCACCAGGGCCGCCTCGCCGCCGGCCAGGCGGGCGGCGGCGAAGTTCTCCGAGTCCTGCACAGCGGCGACCACGTGCGGGCGGACCCCGCGCCAGGGCCGATTGCTCAGCAGCAGCAGTGCCTTGATCACGTCGATGTCGGCGTCCTCGCCAGAGGGTGGCAACACCATGATCGCCTTGGCCGTGTCCGGGCTCACCAGCTCCAGATCAGCTCGTTTGAGCGGGCTGCCGGAGCGGCAGATCACCCGCGTGCGGCCCGTCTCGCCCAGGCGGGATCTGATCTCGTGGTCCATGTCGGCCTTGTCGCGGTCGGCGAGGATGACCACGCGGGAACGCCGCTGGCCCTGGTTGGCCTTGACGAGCTCCTCGATGACGGTGAACACCTGCTCCGACCAGCCGAGCAGGATCGTGTGGCCGTGCTCGATGAGGCGGGACCTGCCCTTGCGGAGCTGGGCGATGCGGTTCTCCAGGCCGGTGGTGAGCACACCGATCAGCGAGCTGACGATGAAGATGCCGCCGATGGTGACGGTGAGCATCAGGGCCAGGAACACCGGGCTGCCGGTGTCGCCGCCCATGGTGCCGGGGTCGATGGCCCGCATCAGGGTCATCCACGTGACGCCCAGCCAGCCGCCGTTGTTGCGGGTGTCCACGTGGGTGAAATTGACCACCAGGGCGGTGACCAGCGCGATGAGCACGATCGATGCCAAACCCAGCCAGCCGATGAGGGCGGGTGTTCCGCGGTCCATCGTGCCGTCGAACCAGTACCGCAGGCGATCACGCAATCTCATCCGCACTGCTGATGCTCCCCCGTCCATCGTCATCACAGCAAAACCGGCGCCTGAAGGCCGCCGAGTAACGATCATTGAAGCAAGCATGGCAGCCGGCTCAGATAGCCGGAGTCCACATCGACATGGCGCTACCCTCGCACCGGACCCTTCTGGTGTCCTCTGCCATAGGTGTGGCCTCCGGCGCGATCCGCGATTCCGCGGTGCCCGCACTCGAGCTGAACAACAGCAGCCAGTCCAACCCGCGCGGTGATCACACTCCCGGACGGGCCTTTTGCCATGGTCAATCGTTACGTCAGGAACTCCCGTGCGCCACGCAGCCTCGTCCCAAGGCGTCGCTGTGTCATGGCGCAGTTCAGCCGCACATCGAGGGGTCCAGGGAGATCGGTGTCAGCGCGGCGGCCGTAAGGCAAACGGCCCACGTCCAGGCCATCACGACGGGCGATGAGCCGGCCGAGTTCGTATCGGCTGACCGCATCGGCTCCGGCGACGTGGTGAATCCCGTGATGCTGGGAACGCCCGAGCTCCAGGAGCGCCGCGGCCAGATCGCTGACGTGGACGGGGCAGCGAACATCGTCGGTGAACAGCACTCCACGCCCATGGCCGGTGGCCAGGGAATGCACCAGTTCCTCGTGCGCAGAGCCACCAGCACCGATGATCAAAGATGTGCGAGTGATCACCGCGCCCGGTGCCACTGCCTTCACCGCCACCTCGGCGGCCGCCTTCGCCGCACCATAAGGGCTCACCGGATCAGGGACGCACTCCTCGTCATAGTCCATCGCCGTACCGGAGAAGACCGCATCGCTGGAAACATGGACCAAGCGGCCACCGGCCATGGACGCGGCAATGGCGACATGCGCGGCGCCATCCGCTGTCGTCGTCCAATCCTTGTTCCGGTAGGCGGCGTTGACGATCAGGTCCGGCTGGAGTGTGCCGATCAGGCGGACGGCATCCTCACGGCGACGAACATCGAGCGGCAACCAGTCGACCCCGGGTACCTCTCTTGGGCGGGTCAGATAGGTTGCGGTCACCTCATACCCGGCTGACACGGACTGCCGTACGAGTTCGCTGCCGAGCAGGCCGCTAGCACCGACGATGAGGATTCGCATGGCCGGTCACCGTAGCTCATCGCGCTGATGAACGCTGCTCGCCTCGATGTACCGAAAGGGGCAGAGCGCTCATTGCCGGCGCCGGTCTTCTTGTGCTGTCCAGAGGGAACATCATGCGCCGGTGCAGTCGCCATCCTCGTCGGCGGCTCGCTTGATCCGCGCGACCGCGCCCTGGACGGTCAGCGGCTCATGCAGCCGGTCGAGCGCCCATTCATGCAGAGCGGCGAGCGTGTTGCCCACACCGTCCCCGCGTGACAGCGGAGCGCCGGCGAACTGGGCCTGGCCGCCCGCGCGATGCGGCACCACGACGAGGCGGCGCGCCAGCTCGTTGGCGACCGCCGCGCCGTAGTCGTTCCTCACGATGTGCAGGGACAGGTCGAGGGCGGCCCCCTTGCCCGCCGAGGTCAGCACCGATCCCTCATCGACGTAGAGCACGTCCGGTTCGACCTTCAGTCGTCGCACGCCAGGTGCGCGCCGCCTCGTCGCGTGCGCCCACCTCGGCGACTCGGGCCAGGAGAAGCTCGGCAAGCAGCCCGCCAGGGCCACCGTCCCGGAGCCAGGCGGCCGCTTGCACCGCCTGAGATCCATTATCTGGCCAAGATTTGGCGAAGGGCCAGACGCGGCGTCGAGTGCCATCCATAGGTCTTCATAGCGTGGCAGTGTGGGCGGAACCTTCCGAGGTGTGAACTCCAGGCGCGTGTCGCCTCTGTCCGCCTCCGCTGGTTACCGGCGCTGGGTGTGCTGGCTGGGGCTGATCTTGGCGGCGTTCGCCGCCGGTGAGATCGCCGAACCGGTGCTGCCCGCTCCTCATCTGCTCACCCCGCTGCTGGCAGGTCTGGCCCTCGCGGTGCTCGGGCTCATCGCCCACCAGGTTCCCGGCGGGCTCAACCGCGCTTGCCAAGCCGCGCTCGGAGTCCTGATGGGCAGCTATCTCAATCCGGCCGGCTTGCACCAGGCCGCCGCGGCCATGCTCCCTCTGTCCGTCGTCACCGCGGCCACCATCCTGCTCAGCCTGGGCGCCGCCGCCGTCATGGCACGCATGGGGCATGTCGACTGGCCCAGCGCCACGCTCGGGATGGTGGCCGGGGGCTCGGCCGCTGTCGTCTCCATCGCCGGTGACCTGAACGCCGACGGCCGCCTGGTGGCCTTCCTGCAGTACCTGCGCGTCGCGATGGTCGCCGCGACCGCCCCGCTCCTGGTGAGCTGGCTGCTCGCCTCCCACTCGGCCGCGAGTCCCCTGCTCGACACCGACGGCGAACTGGGACCGGTCGTCACCGGCGCTCACCAAAGCGTCGGGCTGATCCTGCTGGCCTCCGTCGCGCTCGCCGGCACCCTGATCGGCCGCGCCGTACGCCTGCCGAGCCCCGCACTCCTCGGTCCTATGCTGCTCACCGCCGCTCTCACCCTCAGCGGCACGGTCGAGGGCTTCGCTCCCACCGGCTTCCTGCGCACCGTCCTGTTCACCGTCATCGGCCTGGACATCGGCCTGCGCTTCACCCGTCCCGCCCTGGCACGTGTAGGCCGTCTGCTGCCCCTGGCCGTGGCCTGCACGATCACGGTCAGCGCCGCCTGCGCCATACTGGCGTGGCTGCTCGCCACCATGGAGCACATCCCTCTCGCCGACGCCTACCTCGCCACCACTCCCGGCGGCATCAACGCCGTTCTCGCCACGGCCGTCGCCACCCACGCCGACGTCTCGCTCATCTCGGGCGTGCAGAGCTTCCGGCTTTTCACCATGGTCTTGCTCGCTCCCTTGCTGATCCGCCTCAGCCGTGGTGAAGGTCAGCGGAGGGGAGGCCCAGGAGACGCCTCCCAGGCGGAGCCGTAGTGGCCGTTGCCGTAGTTCTCGTTGCCGATCTCCCAGTACTTCACGCCGTACGACTTGAGGATCTTGATGCTGCCGCGATCGTGATCGGGGCGGGCGGGGGCGTCAAGGACGAGATTTCAGGACGGAAGCGGCTCCCTGCGCAGCCTCGTGATCGCACTTGGCAAGGCGCTCAACGTCTGTTCCCGGCTGCTATAGGTGAGGAAAAGGGTGTCGTCGCGATTCGCCGGAGGAAATGAACCGGAATAGCAAAGCTCTGTCCTCGCGAAACCGTACGCGGCTAAAAGGTCCTGCTTGCGGGCGTTCTTCAAGAACACGATTCCGGTGTCCCAGTCGCTTCTGAACAGCTCGATCGTCAGTATCTTGGCCAGGGGGAGCAAGACGCCCGGTAATCCTTTTCCCCGCCAGCTCGGGTGGACCCAGTGTCCACCGTAGTGTGCCACCGCGCCGGAGATGACCGGCGTATCCGGAGGCAGAACGAGATCCAGCGGCCCGCCCATTCCCGCGGGGAGCGGATCGAACCACAGCCTCATGGAGCTTATGTGCCGGACGAAGTCGTCAGTGTGGACCATCCGCACCGCGATGCACGCAACGGTTCGTCCGCCGCAGTCCTTGACATCCAACCAGTAGCTGTTACATGGAGAAATGGGACTGCGCTCTGGATCGAAAGTAGGATTTATGCCATCGGCTTGCACTGCTGTCCGCATATGACGGACCCAGCCTGAGATGTCTTCGTCGTACCCCAGCGTCAGCCGCTGCCGGCTGAACCAGCCTTCGGATTCCCTGAGAAACTCGTTCAGCGCCGAGGCGACGGCCACCGACCTACGGCCTATCTCCAGGATCTCATCGAGCATGATTTCAACCTCCGAACTCCTTGTGCCGCGTGGGCCTCTTCAAATGCGGGAGCGCGAAACAGGTGGGGATCCCGGTATAGTGGACAAAATCTGAGCACTCGGACGCCGGCTGAGCCGTGTCCGCTGTTCGCCCAGGAACTCACGCCGTCCTTGTGAATCACTAGTGACCCCTTATCGAGGCCGATCCTCGTGGCGGAGATTCGCAGGCGGAGTCGCGGATGTTCAGCTTCATGCGGCCGGCGGGATGAAGTGGCGCGGGACTCTTGTGCGTGCCGCGTCGACGCCCCTCAGCTCGCCAGGTGCACACCGCTCTCCCGGCCCAGCCCGCTGCGAAGGTAGGTGAGAACGGCGAGGACGCGGACATTGACGTCCGCGCGCCCTTCGTTGTCGGCGAGTCCGAGCTTGTGGGAGATGGCTGTGATCCGCTTCTCGACGGTCTTCACGCTGTAGGCCAGGCGTCCGGCGATGGCGACGTTCGAGTAACCCTCCGCCACCAGCGACAGGACCTCGCGCTCGCCGGGAGTGAGGCGGTGCAGGGGATCGACCGTGCGACGGCGCTTCACCAGCCGTCCGACGACTTCCGGATCGATGACGACATGGCCCTGGGCGATGCGGTCGATCGCATCGAGGAGAGCACGCGCGTCCGGGACCCGGTCTTTGATCAGGTACCCGACGGCATGGTGGGCGGTCGACAGCAGGCGCATGGCATATGCGGTCTCCCCGTAGTGGGACAGGACCAGCAGCCCTGTGCGGGGATACCGGGCCCGGAGGACTTCGGCCGCGCACAGACCTTCGTCCCGCTGTCCGGGTGGGAGGCGGATGTCGAGGATGACGAGGTCAGGGGGAGCGGCGTCGACCAGACGCATCAGCTCGTCCACGGTGGCGGCCTGGCCCGTGACGGTGAGCCCGTTCTCGCTGAGCACCTCGCTGAGCAACTGGCGGAACAGGCCGGAGTCCTCGGCGATCATTATGCGCATGGCAGCTCCACTACTACTCGCGTTCCCCTGGCGAGGGGGCTTTCCAGCCGAAGAACGCCGGACAGCGCTTTGACCCGCTCGTCGAGTCCACGCAGGCCCGAGCCCTTGGTGGCGTCGGCGCCGCCGGCGCCGTCGTCGGTGACCTCGATCAGCAGGCGCCGGTCGCGCTGCTCGACTTTGACCCCCGCCCGCGTGGCGTTCGCGTGCTTGTAGGTGTTGCTCAGCGCCTCGGCGATGATGAAATAGGCGGGCTGTTGGACATGTTCCGCCCAGCGCACCGCAGGGACGCTTACGGTCACCGGGATGGGCGCGCGCTCGGCCAGCTCCTCCACGGCCACGCACAGCGTCTGCTCGGCAAGGGCCGCGGGATATATCCCCCAGGCGGTCTCGCGCAGTTCCCTGATGACTTCGGAGAGCTGCGCGGCCGCGTCGGCGAGCCGCGGGTCGGGCCGATCTCCCGGCGGCCTGTCCACCGATCGCTGGACCATCATGGAGATCGCCAGAAGTCTGTGCTGCACCCCGTCATGGAGATCCCGCTGGATGCGGCGGCGCTCGGCGTCGACCGCGGCGACGAGCCGGCCATGTGAGACCCGGACTTCGTCCCGCGTCTTGTGCAGCTCCTCGTGCAGGCGTGCGTTTTCAAGGGTCAGCCGCAGGAACGCCGTCGCCGCGTCCAAAGCTCGCCGGCGGCGGAGCCGCGGGTCGTGGAGCGAGGCGGCCAGAAGGCCCCGTCGCGTCGGCCGGTGCCCGGTGAGGAGCGCCGGTAGGTGCCGTGCGATCCTTGTGAGCCCCTGATAGAGGGCCGGCGGTGCGAGCCGTCCCCGTCGTGTCATCGGCACCGTGGCCCGGTCCCATCGCAGGGTGGCCGCTGGTTGACAGAAGGCCGTGTGCCGAGCATCGGGGCCGCTCCGGATCGGGCTGTCATGCGACGGAGTCTCCACACGCCGTCTAGTCGCTCACTTAAGACGAGGCTCGTCCCGGCCGGGCGCCGCTTCCACCGCCGGGCGTGACCCGGGGGCGGCGAATGGGTCTCCCGGGCGGATCGTCGGGATATCCCTCAGCGGGTATAGGGCATTCCCCATTGGCGTCCAGGGCGCGGAAAACGAGGCTGTGCATCGTTGACAGGGCGGGACCGAACCGTCCGATGAACACCGAAAGGAGGCGATGGCAATGGACACGCAGCGCGAGACCATCGTCGCGGTCCAGGAGAGCATGGTCGTCGAGGAGGCGGAGTTCGTTCCGGCCCTTCTCCAGGACTGCTGACGCTTTCTGGTCGAACCGCGGGGCCCTGCCGTCGGATGGCGGTCCGGGGCCCCGCCCTCCTTCGGACGCGCCATGCGGGCGTGCATCCGCCCCCGGGAGAAGAGCATATGGAACTGACGGTTTCTCCATCACTGAGGTTGCTACCGCCATCGGACCTCACGGCCGGCCGCTGGTACGCGGAGGATGCGGCCGAACCCAAACGCTGGCGCATCGAACTTCCGGCCGCCGCCTGTCTTCTGATGTGTTTCGCGGCGGGCCGGGACCGTGAGACGCTGGCCGGTGATGTCGCGTCGAAGACCGGAATAACCCGGCCAGAGGCCGACAGGCTGATCGAGACATTGCTGGACATCGGCCTGATCAAGGACGCCGCCGTTCCCGCCGCTGAGCGACAGGAACGCTTCGGCGAGGTGCAGCGCCAATGGAGCGAGTTCGGCTGGGTCGAGGCCGCGGAATATCACGCCGGCACCTATGACTACCCCTTTCTGGACTACGCCGAAGGGGGCCGGATAATCGACACGGCGCGAATGCGGCAATATGTCGAGCAAGAGCCGGACGATATCCGGTACAAATACTACGACGGCGCGCCTCGCCTGGATCTTCCCGCCCCATCGCCCGAACTGGCTCCCGGCTCTCTCGCCGACGCCCTGATGCCGGTTCCCCATCGCAAACCAGACAAAGACGCCCTGTTCGCGATCCTCTCGCTCACCTTCGGGGAGATAGGAAAGATCCAGAACGGACGCTGGCAGCGCGTCCCCATGATGCGCAGGACAAGTCCCTCGGGAGGCGCGCGGCATCCGTGTGAGGGGTACGTCATCGTGTTCGACGTCCCAGGAGTCGAAGCGGGGACCTACCACGTTCTGCCGGAGGGACCGCGGCTGGAGACCGTGCGCGCGGACGTCCCGAGCCCGGAGGAGTTCGCCGCGATGTTCCCCGTGGAGTTCCACCGGCTCGAGCACGCCATCTCCGCCGTCATCGTGCTCTCCTGTGTCTTCTCCCGGAACATGTATCGATATCGAGAGCCGAGAACGTTCCGCACCGTTCACAATGACGCGGGCCACCTCGCGGGCACCGCCGCCATGATCGCGACGTCCATCGGCGTCCGCTCCTATGTGGAGTACGTGGGGAACGACACCGAGATCGAACGGTTTCTCGGGCTCGACGGATTCTCTGAGGGATTCATGCTGACGGTCTCCCTGACGACTCCCGGCGTCAGCCCGCAGGCCAGGAACGAGCGCAGGGACCTCCTCGTCCGGAGCAGGAGCGAGCCGGCCGAAGGAGGCCACGAGTGACCGAGACGTCTGTGGTGACACCCGACGGGCAGGAGCACTGGCTCCCGCTTGTCGCCATTCGGCCGGGCCACGATCGCGGACTCGCCGTCATCAGCGACCCGATCAATCACCGGCGGGCCGCTGTCGACGTCGAGAGCCTGGTCAACGCCTTGCTTCCCTCCGCCGGTCGGCCCGAAGACGTGGATCGCGCCGAGAGGCTCACCACCGAGTTCGAACGGCGTGGCTGGCTGCCGGCCGGTGAGCTCGGACCGGACCGGCTCGCCATGATGCGGCGCTGGTGGGAGCGGGGATGGCACCCGTCGCTGAGCTACTACCTGTGGTCCCGGCATCACAACTTCAGGGACTCCGATGATCCGCGGGGAGCCGCCCGGCGTTCGGCGTTGAGCGAGTACCTGCGGCGCGGGGAACCCCGGCCCCGGGTGAAGCCGGAAGGGGCCCGCGTCCCGCTGCCCGCACCGCCGGCGCCGCCCGCGGACCGCACGTTCGGGCGGCTGCTCATGGCCCGCCGTACGGTGCGGGGCTATACACCGGACCCGGTGGGCATCGACAAGCTGAGCGGTGTCCTGCATCACGGGCTCGACGACATCCGCGCACTCCGGGAACTGCCGAAGGACGACCCGCTGAACTGGCTGCGGTCACACGGATCTCCGTTCGACTTCTATGTCGTCAACTACGCCGCCGAGGGGCTGGATCCCGGCATCTATCACTACTCGCTGGACGAGCACGTCCTCACCGCCGTCGCGCATGGCGACCACCGGGCGGACATGGTGAAGGTCCTCGTAGGGATGCGCGGCCCGGAGACGGCCGCGTGGACCTTGGTGATGGTCGCGGACTTCCAGCAGTACCAGTGGCGGTACCGCCACGAGAGAGCGCTCCGTCACATCTACATGGCGGCGGGGCGGATCGCGCAGCGCCTCATCCTGGTCGGCTTCGGCTTCGGCCTCGGATCGCTGCCCACTCCCGCGACCCGCGACCAGGACACCTGCGACCTCCTCCGCCTCGACCCCGTCCGCCAGACCCCCGTCTACACGCTGACCATGGGGCCGGCCCACCTCTCCGGAGACAAGGATGACTGAGACCACCGTCCGGCTGCAGGCCGGCTGGACATGGAAAGAGGAGGGGGACGACGTAGTGGTGTCGTCCCCCCTCCACCCGAAGCGGCTGCGCGTCCGGGACGCGGACCGGTCGGCCCGGCTCGTCCTGCGCCGGCTGAGTGAGGGCGTGGGCGTTCCGGACGGGCGTGAGGCAGGCGAGTCCTTCGCCGGCGCGGACGGACCGATCGCGTCGGCGCTGCTTAGGAGGCTGGAGGAGCTGGGCGCGGTCGTGCGGCGGGTGCCCGGCGACGACGTCATGGCTCTGTCCGGAAAGGACCTCTACGACCGGCAGATCCGGTTCATGAGCTACTTCGAAACCGACGCGGTCTCCGGCATCGCGATGAACCGCAGGCTCCAGGACGCCTGCGTGATGGTGCTGGGCATGGGCGGGCTCGGCGGCTGGATAGCGCTTCTGCTGGCCAGGCTGGGCGTGCGGCGCATCGTCGGAGTGGATCCCGACCGCATCGAACTCAGCAACCTTCACCGGCAGGCGCTGTACGGACGCTCTGACGTGGGGCGTCTCAAGGTCGAGGCGGCGGAGTCCGCGCTGCGGGCGGCCGATCCCGATATCCGGTACACGGGGCTGGACCTGTGGATCAACGAGCCCGACGATCTCATTCCGTTCCTCGACGGTGTGGATCTCGTCATCAACGCGTTCCCGTACCTGCCCTCGTTCGGCAACGCGCCCGGAGCCGCGGCCGAAGCGGCCCTCGCCGCCGGCGTCCCGGCCCTGAACATGCCCATCACGCACGGCATCGGGCCGCTCACGGTGCCGGGGGAGACGGCGTGCATCCGCTGCGCGTGGCCGGTGCTGCTTTCCGACTACCGCATCGGCGAGGAGAACTCCGTGTCCAACCCGCTCTGGGCGGGCAAGGGATTCCTCGCGGCGCTGGCGCCGCGTCAGGCCATCTCCGCCGGCGTCGTGGTCTGGGAGGCCACGCGATTCCTCAGCGGCATGGACCGTGCGCGCACCCTCGACGGGTTCGCCACCTTCGACGTGTCGGACTACGGAGGCCACAGGTTCGTGGAGGTCGCCAGGAATCCGGACTGCGAGCTGTGCGGTACGGCGGTCCTGAAGCGGGACCCCAGGCGCGCGGTGCCCGAGTGGGGCGAGTCGTGAGCACCGGCGGAACGGAAGTCGCCCCGCCCGCCGATCCCATCGACGTCGTGCTGGGGCGCGACGGGATCTACCGGTCCTGCGCGGAGGAGATGCCGCTCAGCCGTGCCGAGCTGGTCTGGCGGGCGGTGCGGTCGCATCGCGAGACGAACGACGCCTACGACCGTTACTGCGTACGCCAGGGCCTGCCCGACCAGGATGATCCGGAGCTCCCTCTCGATCGCGTGCCCCTGTTGCCCACGGTCCTGTTCAAGCGCGATCCCGCCCTCGTGCTCTCGAAGGGAGGGACTCCGCCGCTGACCGACACGACCAGCAGCGGCACTCTCGGCACGGTCTCCACCGTCCCGCGGTGCGACGCCACGCTGATGCGGTTCTTCGGGACGGTGGCCATCGGCGACCGCGAGATCCTCGGCTCCGAGACGTTCGACCGGGCGGTGTTCAACGTGGGTCCGACGATCCACGACGCTCCGAACCTCTGGATCGCCATGGTGATGGCCGGCGTCGGCGTCATCATGCCAAGCCGTTCCTATCTGGACGAAGAGCGCTTGCTGGCCGAGGAGCTCGCGCGCGACCTGCAGCGGGACGGCAGGGACCGCAACGTCCTGCTGGTGGGCCCGCCGCCGCTCCTGCTCGATCTGGCCCGGGTGGCCGCGCAGGACACCCGCCTGCGGCTCGGGCCCGGTTCCCAGGTGCTGACGATCGGCGGCTGGAAACGGCGCGGCGGGGAGATGGTGGAGAAAGCGGCCTTCCGGAGCCTGATGGCCGACGCGTTCGGACTGGAGCGCGACGACCAGGTGCGCGACACCTACAACATGGTGGAGCTGAACTCGGTGCTGTTCGAGTGCGCGCACCACGCCCTTCACGTGCCGCCCTGGCTGGCGGCGATGGCCCGGGACCCGCGGACGCTCGCCGTCCTGCCGTCCGGGGCCGGTGGCCTGCTGTCGTTCCTCGACCCGACCGCCGTCAGCTATCCGTGCTTCATCCTCACCGACGACTTCGGCTCCGTGAGGTACGACGCGCACTGCGCCTGCGGGATGGCCGGCGACACGGTGACGATCGAACGCAGGGTCAACCGGGTCGAAAGCCGTGGATGCGCGCTCAAGCTCGATGTGGAAGGACGAAGCTCGTGAACGACGAGACGCAGGTCTTCGAGGTCGAGGGGAGCCCGGTCACGATAACGGTCGACGCTCCCGCCGGGCCAGAACGCGGCACGGTGATGATGCTCGCCCCCTTCGGGATGAACTCCGGCTCCCTCTTCGCCCCCGCTTACGTAATGGCCCACAACGGGCTCCGGGTGCTGCGTGTGGATCCTCGCAACGCGCCCGACGGCACGGCGGGGGCGGTGCGGGGACTGCGGCTGTCCCGCATGTCTCGCGACGTCGGGGAGGCCGTGGACCGCTTCGCGCCCGACGCGCTGTTCGCGATGAGCCTGTCGGTGCCCGCCGCCGTCAGGGCCCTGCGCGGCCGCGGCGGCGTGCGCGCCGCCAGCTTCGTCGTACCGGTGGTCCATGTGCGTGCGACCGTGCGGGAAGTGTGCGAGGAGGACTGGTACGACCGCGCCGAATGGGACGCCGAGACGGAGACCGTGCAGGTGCTCGGGCACACGATCGACGTCGACCTGGTGCGCGACGGCCGGCGGCACGGATTCGAGACTCCTGACGACACCCGTCGCGACCTCGCCGACGTGTCCGCGAGGGTCTCCTTCGTCGCCGGCGATCGTGATCCTTGGGTGGACATCGCCGAGGTCCGCGCCGTGGCGGCCTCCGCCGGCGTCGACGTCGCCGAGATTCCGGCGGCAGGCCACCTGCTCTATCGCAACCCGGTCCTGGCGATGCGGTTCTTCGAGCGAGCGGCCGGGTACCTGCTCGGCGTCATCGCCCCGGACGCGCCTCCTGTGGCCGTCCCCCCCTTCAACGAGATCGTCAGCACGCTCGAGAGAACGCGGCGCGCGGCGCGGACATCGGACGCGCCGGCCGGCGGCGGCGCTCCCGAACGCGCCGGGTCCGTGGCCTGAAGACCGGAGGCGAGTCACCGCGATGAACTACGAGACGCTGGACATCCCCATGATCCTCAATGGGGAACTGATCCACCCGGATCAGGCGGACGAGGTGCGGGTGCTGACCTACGAGTCGGGTGTACGGGTACGGACTCCTCGTCCGACACCCGAGCACGTCGCCCGGGTCGCGGGCGCCCGGCGGACCGTAGGCCGCCGCCTGGCCGCCCTGAGCACCGACGAGATCACCTTCTTCCTCGGCGCCGTGAGCGACGAATGGCTGTCCGGGCAGTCGGAGGGACGACGTTTCGCCGAGGAGTACGGCCACCGGGTCACCGGATACGCGCCCGGCATGATGACCGAGGACTACACGACCATCGGCCACTTCATGAACGAGAGGTTCCACACCTACGATCAGATCGCCGCGGAGTTCGGCAACGAATGGATCCTCGACGAGTGGGTGCCGCACCAGCTGTGCCACATCAGGGCCTTCCCCCGGGGGCTGGTCGTCCAGTACCTCGTCGGCAACCTGCCGCTCTCCTCCCTCTACAGCCTGCTGCGCGGGGTCATCACCCGCAACCTGACGCTGGCCAAGCTGCCGTCGCGCGACCCCGTGAGCGCGTACGGGCTCGTCAGGACGATGCTCGAAGTGGACCCCGGCCATCCGATCAGCCAGTCGCTGTCCCTGTTCTACTGGCCCCAGGACGATCCGATCGGTGACCTCGCCCTGAAGGAGGCCGACTCGGCCTGCGTCTGGGGAGGCGCGCCGGCGGTGGAGTACGTCAAACGCCACGTGCGCGAGGGCGTGCCGGTGGCCGAGTTCGGGCCCAAGTGGAGCGCGGCGGCGATCGACCTCACCGCCTGCGATCCCGACGAGGCGGCCTACCGGCTGGTCGAGGACGCCTGCTTCTACGACCAGGAGGCGTGCTTCAACACCCAGCGTGTCTACGTGCGCGGCGACGTGACGGAGTTCGTCGACCGGCTCGCCGTGCACCTGGAGCGCTTCTCCACCCGGTTTCCGCTGGTGGGAGCCAACCGCGACGCGCTCGCCCATCGATCGGCCACCACACTGGAGGCCGGCTACCTCGGTCTGGCGACGCGGTCCGGGCACGACTGGGCGGTCATCGTCGCGGACGGCGAGGAACCCTCCGCGCACCCGTTGACCCGCACGCTCATTCTCCATCCGGTGCGGCGGTGGGAGGAGGTCACGCGGCGACTCGACGCGCGCTCCCAGACTCTGAGCGTCTTCCCGCACGAGCTGTCACGGGAATACGGGACCGAGTGGGCCGCCGCGGGCGCGGACCGGATCACCGACCTGGGCTGGGCGCGGATGCCCCGGGCCGGGTGGACGCATGACGGGGTCTACGGCATGCATCCCATGGTCCGCCTTGTGGTCCTGGAGCGTCCACGGGCGGAATTCGGCAAGTACTACCCGCGCCCGGAGGACTACTCCGGCTGGCAGCGCAAGCACTTCGCGGGTGAGGAGTGGTGGGCCGTCCCCTGGTTCCTGCGCGGCGGTGCCCCGGCGGCGCAGGCGGCAGGCGAGGTCTCGAGCACATGACCGAGCCGCTGCCCGGGACGCGAACCGTGCCCGCCGTCCAGCTCGATCCGCACGGCGGCCAGGACCGTCCGGTCACCGTCGGCGTCGCCGGCGGCGGGACCGTGACCCTGACGCCCGGGCCGTGGACGCCGGGTGAGGAGGTCGCGCACTGGGTGATCCCCGATCTGGCCGACGCGCACGTGCACGTCACCGGAATGCCGCGTGAAGCGGCCGCCGGCTTCACGGCGGCAGGCGTGCTCAGGGTGCGGGACCTCGGGGGCGAGGTCGCGCACACCCGGGCCTGGGGCGGCGCCGAGGGGCCGCACGTCGTGTCGTTCGGCGGCCAGCTCGACCAGGCGCCTTTGCACCCGCACCTGTCGCCCGCGCTCGGGGCGACGGGGATCCGGCACTTCGGGGAGATCGCCGAGCATCTCCGCGACCTGGCCGCCGGCGGGGCGGCGGGCATGAAGCTCTACTACGGGTTTCCCCCCGAACTCGTCGAACCGGCAGTACGCGCCGCCCACGAGGCCGGATTGCGGGTCGCCTGCCATCTGGGCACCGGTACCCTTCCCGGGTTCTCCCGGATCCGCACGGGCAGGGCCATCGAGGCCGGCGTCGACTCGATCGAGCACGTCCACTCCCTCACGGCCGACCTGGTGCCACCGGACCTGCTCGACTCGTTCCTGCGCGACACCATCGAGACCGTCGGAGCGGCTTTCGGACGCGTCTTCACCGCCTGGTCCCGGATCGACGTGGACGGGGACGGCGCGCGTCGGTTGATCGACGTGTTCCTGCGGCGAGGAGCCGTGCTCGTCCCCACGCTCACGCCGTTCGCCCTGATGACCGCCGAGGAGGCGGGAACCGGGCTCGTCGGGATCTTCAGCCGCCAGCGCTCGGTGGACCGGCACGTCCTCGACGCCGGGATGGCCGCGATGCTGGAATTGGTGAAGGTCATGAACCAGGCCGGCGTCGCCGTCGCGCTCGGCACCGACAGCGCTAATGGAACGGGCGTCGGGCCGGGTGCGAGTACGGCGCACGAGATCCGGCTGCTGCTGGAGGCGGGACTCGGGGAGCGCGAGGTCCTGCGCATGGCCTGCCCGTCGCCCGCCGTCGCGGACCGGCTCGGCCTGCCTGAGATCGGGACGGGCAAGAGCTTCGTCGTCCTGAGCGGACGGACCCTGCGCGAGGCGATGCTCGCATGGAACGTCGCCATGGTGGTCAGAGCGGGGGACGTCGTGCACCTCGCACCGGACGCCCCCTTCGTCGCGGTGCCGGCTCGTCCCTGAACGCCCGCGCGGACCCGCCTCCGCGGGCCGGGACGCTGCTCCTTGTGAATTACTAGCGAGCGCTTACGGGGGAAGGTCAAGGAGAATTCACTGTCTTTCGTGGCCGCCGCGTATTACGCGGTCCTGAAATGCCGGCGCCATCTGTCACGGCGAGGTCAGCCGGCCTTGGCGACGGCGGCGTCCCACCGCAGGGGCGACATCTTCAGACCGGCGACCGCCATCACGCGATTCCTCCACATACCCAGGCCCGCCTGGCCCGCCAGCCGCGCGAGCTTGAACAGATGCCGCGTCTCCGCCTTCTGATCGCCCACGGTCGAGGCGACCAATGCCAGGAACCAGTCCACAGGACCCAGGAAGGCGATGGCGGCTCCCACCGATATCCGGCCGCTGTAGGGCGCGAGGAGGGAATAGGTGGCCGCACAGGCATCGATGTCTCCGACCGCCGCCTGTGCCGCTCCCTGCAGGCAGGTCACGGTGAGCCAGGACCAGTCGAGTGGCGGCGGCAGCCATCCCTCCGCCGCGAGGTTCCGCGCCTCCTCCAGCCTGCCCTGCGCGCACGACATGAGCACCTGCAGCAGTTGGTCCATGCTCGGGTGGACGCCGGCGATCGCGTCGATCAGCGGACCCGCGTCGGCGATCGTCCCGCGCTGGTAATGGAGAAGGACGCGACCCACGGTCACTATCGAGCTGGCGTACCACATGCCGATGCGCTCGGCCTGCCGCTCCGCGTCCGCGTACATGCTCTCGGCATCGTCGAACCGTCCAGAGATGGCGAGAAGCCCCGCGCGCCACAGAGTGTGCTGGAAGCGCGGCCATGGCAAGGGCATCCGGTTGAGTATGCCCTCGCAGCGCGCGGCCGCCTCGTTCGCTCCCGTCAGGTCGAACAGCTCCAGACGGCGATAGCTGCGCATCATCTCCGAGAGCAGCTCGAATTCGGGAGTCTGCGTGCGTCGCGCCAGCTCTCCGATCTCCTCGGCGATCTCCATGGACTGCTGGGTGTAGATGCTGCTCGGGAGCGACAGATAGCGTGCGTTGAGTATCCGCATCAACAGCTGCGGATCATCGAGCCGCCGGGCCATCTCGACGGCTTCCATGGAGTAGAGGCCGGAGCGCGGATCACCGCTGCCGTCGTGCAACTCCTGCGCGAGCCCGGCGAGCAGGCGGGCCCGCTCTGGGCTGTCGTCTTCCGGCAGAGAGCGCAACGCGAGCTCGAACCGGTGCACCAGCTGGAGCTCTACCTCCCCGTAGGGGTTGCGCAGGTTCCAGATCGACGGAGCGTCCAGCGCGGTCAGCGCGCGAGCGATCAGGAGGGGGCCGCCCCGGTCGCCGGCACGGTCGGCGACCCGGATCGCCTGCGCGCGCACATTCCTGGCACCGAGAGCGTCCCCCGCTTCGAGCAGCGCCTTCGCCTGCCGGAGCAGCAGCTCCACATGATCGGCCGGATCGCCGGCGGACGCGCCGTGGACGTTCACCGCGTGGGACCACCACGTGGCCGCCTCCTCATAGGCCAGGCGAAGGGTCGCCTGCTCGGCCATCGCCCGCGCCCAGTGGGCCGCCTCCGCGTACGCCGTGGGCCCTGCCTCGATCGCGTGATGGGCGATGACGGCCACGTCCACCGCCGGGCGGGTGGCGAGCGCGTTCATCACCTCGCGATGTATCGTCGCCTTTCGCAACGGAGGGATCTCCTGGATGAGAGCCTCCCTCACCAGGTCGTGCGTGAAAGCCATCCGGTTCGCCGTCGACACGATCAGCCTGGCCTTGACCGCCTGGTCGAGCAGGTCGTAGGCCCCCGCCTGGCAGACCTGGGCGACGACGTCGGGGTCGAATTCCCTGCCGATCAACGCGGCGACCTTCAGCACGTCGCCCACCTCCGGGCCGGCCGCTGTCAGCCGCTGGTGAACGAGACTGGCGACCGCGTCCGGCAGTGTGTCCAGCGGGTGGCCGTTGGCGAGCATCCGTAGCGTCTCGCGAACGAAGAACGGATTGCCGCCGGTGCGCAGGGTCACCCGGTGCGCGGTCTGCTCGTCGATCTGGGTGCCCATCGTGGCGGCGATCGCCTGTACGGCGCCGGCGTCGAGGCCCGGCAGTCGAAGCCGGAGGAGGTCGTAGCGGGCGAGCCGGCCGAGGACGTACTCGATGGCGGACAGGTCCCCGCTGTCCCGGAACGCCATGACCAGCGTGAGGGGCACGTACCCCCGCGAGTCCTTGATGAGCGCCGTCACGTCGCCGAGCAACTCGAGCGTCGCGAGATCGGCCCAGTGGAGATCATCGAAGATGATCACCAAGGGCTGGATCCGTGCGATGCCGACGAGCCAATCGGCGATGGCGCGGTGGCGCTGCATCTTCGCTCCGACGGCCGAACCCGTCGGTACCTCGTCGTCGAGGAGACCGGTGAGGGCCTGCCGGTCCAGAGGCGGGTGGATCTGTGCGAGCGACCTGAGAACCTGGATCCAGGGCCAGAGCGGCGGAGCTCCTTCGATCTCCTGGCAGCCGCCCCAAAGAGCCAGATGGCCGAGCTGGGAGCTTCGCCCGCCGAAGGCCTCGAGCAGCCATGTCTTGCCGATGCCGGTCTCGCCGCTCACCGCGACGGTGCTCACGTCGCCGCGGTGAAGCAGCGTCTCCATTTCCGCGAGCTGCTGGTCGCGGCCGAGCCCGGGCGATGGCGAGGGCGCGCCGGTAAGGACGGCAGAGGGGCCGGCAGGAGTCAAGGTGGCGCGCTTCGGGGAGAAGGTGATGGCTTCGGCGTGCTTGAGGATGTCGTCTTCCAGTATCTGCAGCTCGTGACCGGGATCCAGACCGAGATGATCGACGATCAGTCTCCTGGCCCGGCGCAGTGTCGCGAGGGCGTCGGCCTGCCGTCCGGAGCGGTAGAGAGCAAGGGCCAGCAGCCACCACAGCCGCTCCCGCAGCGGTTGCCTGCCGGTCTCGGCCTCCAGGTCGTGGATCACCGCCTGGGGCCGGCCGAGATCCAGCTGCGCCTCGGCGCGGCGCTCGATCGCCACCAGGCGTAGCTCGCACAGGCGGTTCACCTCGGTAACCGCCCAGAGCTCCCCGGCGAACTCGTTGTACGGCGTGCCGCGCCAGAGCTCCAGAGCCTCGTCCAAGCGGGCGAGCGCCTGCTCGGACGGGCGGTGTTCGGCGTCGGCGACGAGGGTGGCGAACCGCAGCGCGTCGACATCGGCCGTGTCCAGAAGATAGCCGGGCCGTCGCGCGACGAGGAGCCGCGGGGGCGTGCGCGGCGCCCGCGCCGGCTCGATCGCCCGGCGCAGGTTCGACACGTAGACGTGAAGCGAGGCCAGGGCGGTCGCGGGAGGAGTGCCCTGGTAGAGATCGTCGATCAGCGTGTCGGTGGAGACGACCGCCCCCGGGTTGATCGCCAGCCGGGCCAGGACGGCTCGCTGCCGTGGGCCACCGAGGCCGACGGCAACCTCGCCGTCACGTACTTCAAAGGGACCCAGGACGCGGAAATCCATGCCCCCCACCTTGTCGCCCAGGAGATACGCCGGCTGGTTCAGGATCCTTTTCGGGGATGAAATATCCATTATCGGGCTTCCGCAACATTTGTCGTGGATCTGTGACAGAGAGAACGCGTCATGTAAGCCTCCCCCTCGCAGCGAGATCAGACGTGGAGAAGTCTCCTGTCGCCGACTTGGAGATAGAGCCGCACGGTTGGGACGGCTGGAATCCCCCGGATCCATCCGTGGGGAGCGCTTCAACACAAGAACTCCTTAAGAGTCGCCGGATCCTCCAGACGGGTGAGATGCCGGGCATGGGGCGTATCGAGAAGGCCGTTTCCGGGCGGAAATCGCCGGCGGCGGGCGGGACGGCGGCCGGCGTCACTCACGTGACTCCGGTCGCATCGACCGACGGCACGTTTCGAGGTTGCGGAGGCAGGCCAGCAGGACGGGCTGCCCCTGGTCGACCTCGGCACTCAGCAAGGAGATCGCACGCTCGAACGCCCGCGCGGCGACCTCGGGCCGGCCACGCTTCCAGAGGGTCATCGCGAGATTGTTGAGCGCGACCGCGAGTTCCGGATGAGCCGGGCCCAAGAGCTTTTCCTTGATCGTCAGGACCTTGCGGTAGCCCTCCTCGGCCGCCGCGAGATGGCCCTTCGAATAGTGGATCGAGGCGAGGTTGTTCAGGCAGGAGGCGACTTCGTAGTCTTCTGGGCCCAACCGCGTCTCGAAGACGGCGAGCGCCTCCACCAGCAGGCGCTTCGCCTTGTCGAGGTCGCCGAGCGCGTGGACGATCGCCGCCAACGCCGCTTTGTCGGCGGCTAGCGCCGGGTCCGCGGGGCCGTGGGTGCGCCGCCGGATCTCTACCGAGCGGCGGGCGAAGGGCTCCCCCTGCGCGTGCGTCCCGCGCGCGTGGTTCAGCCCACCGAGATTGTGGTACAGGGTGGCCATGAAAGGGTGGGCATCGCCCAGTTCCGCTTCGACGATCGCGAGAGCCCGGCGATAGAAGGACTCGGACTCCTCGAACCGTCCCGTGTACTTGTGGAGCACACCCAGGCTGTTGCAGATCCGTGCGACCGTGAGGGAGCCGGGTCCCGGCGCCTCCTCGGCGAGCGTGAGCGCGCTCCGCAGTATCTCGTCCGCCCGCCGGTACCTTCCCCTGATACGGAGCAGGTCGGCGAGGGCGTCCAGTCGGGCATCCTGAGGTGCTCCGGCGTCACGGGTGATCTGGACGGCCCGCTCCAGCGTCCGTTCGGCCTCGTCCAGTCGTCCGAGCCGCCGGCACCTCTCCGCCGCCGCCAGCAGAGCGTCCAGCGCGTCGTCATCGCGCATGGCCGGCACCCATGCGGTTCGCTGTGGGGGTGAGGAGGCGATCGATCCTGGTCGCATGCAGGGCGACGAGGCCGAGTGCCACAGCCAGGCCCACGAAGAGCAGGGATCCGTGCCCGGAGCCGAGCGCCGCGCCGGCCACCGCCGGTCCGATGATGTACCCCAGCGTCTGCGAGAAGCCGTAGGCCCCGTTGTACCTGCCACGGCCGACGTCGGACGCCAGGTCGTTCACGATGACAGGAACACTTGGGGCCATGAGCGTCTCACCGATGGCGAACAGGACCATCGCGGTCATGAACGCCGCGACGGCGGCCGGGCCGCCGCCGAGATGCGCGGCGCCCACCACGGTGAGCCAGGCGACGGCCATGAGCGCGGCCGACAAGGCGAACGCGAGGGCACGGCGACGACCGGTCACGAGACGCAGGACGAGTAGCTGAGCGAGAACGACCGTGCAGGTGTTGGCCAGGAAGGTCAGCTGCAACGTGGCGGCGTCGAGGCCGCCGGTCTGGATGGAGAAGATCGGGTAGGCGCTGTAGTACTGGGCGTAGCCGCAGGTGAACACCACGGCGACGGAGACGCAGATCCGCAGCAGCACCCGGTCGGCGAGTATCTCGCGGTACCCACCGCGGGCGCCGGGACTCCGGACCTGGTATCCGGGGACAGGGTGACCGCGACCTGGCGCCCTGGCGACCAGCACGGCGAACGTGAGGAAGGTGCCCGCGTCGACCAGGTAAATCGTGACGAAGGTCTGCGGTGCGGAGAAGTCCACCAAGAAGGCGGCGAGCAGGCTACCGGCGCTGAGCCCGACATTGAGCAGGGCATGCCGTACCGCGAAAATCTGTGAACGGCGCTCCGGGGAGACCGAGGTGCTCAGCAGCGCCTGGAACGACGGCTCGGTGACCGCGACACCGCACCCGTAGACCGCGGCCCAAAGGGCGGCCTGCCATGCGCTCCGTACACCGACCATTCCGGCGGTTCCGGCGGCGGCGAGGACAAGGCCCGCCGCGGCGGGCCGCCGTGGACCGAAGAGGTCGGAGAGCAGCCCGCCGACGGGGGTTCCCACCAGTCCGGCGATCGCGATCGTCGAGAGGACGAGCCCGGCCGAACCGAGCTCGATTCCCCGCACGTCATGCAGGTAGACGAGGAGGAAGGGGAGAGTGAGACCGGCTCCGACCGCGGACACGGCGTCGCCACAGAGGATGAGCCACGCGTTCCCGGGAAGACGTGGAACCAAATCCTTGAACGGCATCTGCTCCGCCTGTTCTTGCGTCCGCTGACACGAGCGCCCTGGGGCCGGCCCGCTCCCCATCCGGCTACTCGCCGGAGCTCGTCAGAGTGTTCAGGCGAGGACGGTCTCGTTGTGGTTGGTGGAGAGGCCGGGCTCGATGACGGTCTCGTTGTGGTGGAGGGACATGAGGTCTCCTTGTGGAATCGGGGGGCTCGGCCCGACGGTTGATCGGGACGACTGTCTTGACAGTGACAAGATGGCCTTGTGGCTCACTTGTGGCTCGCTGGGATCGCTGCTCAGGGGCATGGCCGCGAGAGGCGCTGATCCGCCGGCCGTGCTATCGCTTGACCGCCTGGCCCTATGGCCTGAGGATCAGGGGGAGCGACATGGGTCCTCGTATTCCCACCAGGGGCTTGTAACGGATTTCGTTCCTGTCCACCGCGAGCTCGATGCCGGAGAACCGCTCCAGAACGGCGGCGACGCTCACCCGGAGCTCCAGACGCCCCAGGGCCGCCCCGACGCATCGGTGGATCCCGTGGCCGAACGCGAGGCTTTGCTTGGTGACCCGATGCAGATCGAAGGTGTCCGGGTCGGCGAACTGGCGAGGATCCCTGTTCGCCGACCCGATGAGAAGGAACAGCGCATCGTGGGCCGGGATTCTCGTACCGCCGATTTCGATGTCCTCCTTCGCGAAGCGCCACAGGGACGTGGTGGCGGCGCCGTCGTAACGCAGGACCTCCTCCACCATGGCGCTCATCAGGGACGGATCATCACGCAGCTCCCGCATCGCCTGGGGATTGTCGAGAATGGTCAGCACCGCCGTACCTGTCAGGCCGATGGTGGTCTCGTAACCCGCGATGACGAGCCCGGCGCACGAGGCCACCAGCTCCGTCTCGGTCAGCCCCTCGCCGTCGTGCGCCAGGATCAGGGCGGACATCAGGTCGTCGGACAGGTCGTTCCTCTTGACCGCGATCAGCTCGCGGATGTAGCCGGCCAGCGCCGCGGCCGCGTCCACCGCTTCGCCCCGTCGCGCCGGGTCGGCGGTGAAGATGACGTCCCCCCACTCGCGCAGGCTCTTGCGGTCGGCGGACGGAATGCCCATCACCTCGCATATGACCGATACCGCCATGGGCGTCGCGAACCGGTCCAGGAGGTCGACCACACCTCCTGGCCGCAAGTCGTCGAGCAGCCTGTCGACGATCTCCTTGACGGTGCGCTCCCAGTGCTGGACCCGTGCCGCGGTGAAGGTGCTCGCCACCAACCTCCGGTACCGGGTGTGCGCGGGCGGGTCCACCGTGGACATCGAACGGTCTATGTCCCCACCGGCGCCCAGGACGAGCCCGGCCTCCCGGAACTCCTTTGTCGCCCAGGTGGCGTCATTGCTGATCCGCTCGTCCGTGAAGGCCGCGCGCACGTCGTCGTAACGGCTGACCAGCCACACCCGCACATCGGTTCCCGGAACCGTCACCGGGTGGACGGGGTGGTTGTCCCTGAGCCATTCATACGTGGGATATGGATTCTGGAAGTACGGCTCCGTGAACGGGGCGGCAACTGATGATTCTGGCATGAGTCGTCCTTCTTCGGCAGCAGAGAACGAGGCCCCGCATTTGCGGTGGCAAAGAGGCCGGTCGACGAATAGGCCATTGCGCGCACGGCGAGCGAGAAGACGGCCCTCGGGGACTGAACCGGCGGACCCAGGATCAGCCCTTCGAGTCGCGCCTGTCAATAATCGAACTCCGAGGGGGCGATTCTTTTGAATCACTAGTGGGGCCTTAATCGGCGTGGACCGGCGGCGACTTGTCCGCCCGTACACCGCGCGCCTGCGGCAGGTGGCCTCAGGGCTCCTGGTTTTTACTCTTTTTCAGGCCCTTTAAGGCGCGTCGCGAAACGTGCCAGGTGATTCACAAGGGGACCGGGTGAGGCTGCGTCGTCGCGTTCGCGCGGTCACGGTGCACGGCCGTCCGGGAGAGCGAGAGGCTCGGACGGGAAAACGTGAGGCGCGAATGTCATCCCCGCTGGTCATCTCTATAGGAGATCCGATTAACGCCGACGAAACATCCGCGTCGTGGACTGGTCCGGCCGTCGAGTCATCCGCCGCTCATCAGGTCGCTCCCTTGTCCGATCACCCCCGCGGGCCGGCCGGCCGAGAGAGCCGGAGGGCAGACGTGACAGATCTGCACCGGACGATGTCGGAGCCGGTCTGGAACTCCATCCTGAAGACGTCGGTAGGGGTGGGGAAGCTCGACTACGAGCTGTACCTCCGGACTCAGGATCTGCTCTCGCTGCAATCGGCCGTCTGGCCAACGGCGCCAAGGCGATGGACGGCGTGGAGGCCGCTCTGGAGCTCGGAGTGCTCGACGCGCTGGAGCACGCAGAGGTCACCGTGGCCGAGATGAGCACAAGGCTGGGACTGGTCCAGGGCCGCCTGTACAAGATGCTGGACTGCCTGGAAGGGGGACCGGTTGGGCTTCGTCGGCGGCGACTTCCTCAACGGCCCTCTGCCACGTGGCTACGACGGGATGTCGTTCGTCCGGGTGCTGCATGACTGGCCGGTCCCAACCGCTCGCACACTGCTCCGGAAAGCACACGAGGCGCTGGAGCCCGGCGGGCGGGTCATGATCTGTGAGGAGTTCCGCACTCCCGAACGTCTCGCCGGGCAGTTCTTCTGGTCGTACTTCCTCATGGGCGTCGACGCCTGCCACAGCCGGCTGTACGACATCGAGCACTACACGCGGCTTCTCGGCGACACCGGTTTCGTGGAGATCACCGTGCTGCCGGGGCCCGTCGAGGTGATCCTCGCGTCGCGTGATGGAGAACGCCAATCTTGTCATTGACAAGATGGTCCGCGACGTGGGATCTTGCCAATGGCAACCGGCCCGCAGGAGGCAGCCGACCATGGGGTCGCGCGCTCGTGGATGGGCGTCGCAGAACTCGTGGTTCCGAAGGAGATCTGGTGAACAGTGGATCAGCCGTACGGCGTGCCGGGCTCGCGGTGGGGGTCTCCCTGCTGCTCGTCAGCATGGGGGGTCCGGCCGCACAGGCGCAGGCCCCGGGAGGGAACAGCGGGGACGGCACCGTCGCGGCCGCGCTGGCGACCGCCCCCGTGCCCGGTGGCTTCGCCACCTGGAGCGACCTGATGGGCATGCAGAACAAGCTCAACACGGCCGCGGAGAAGATCCGGCAGGCGGCCGCGGCGAGCGGGCGGAGCGGTTACGCGAGCGTCATCGCCGCGCCGGAGAACCGGGAGCTCCTCGTGTACTGGCAGGGCGAGGTGCCCGCCGCCGTCCAGCGCGTCATCGGGGAGCAGAACAGGTCCGTTCCCGTCCGGGTGCTGCCGGCGCGCTACAACCAGGAGCAGCTCCTCGCGGAGGTGCGTCGGCTCGGCGAGAACGACGCCGTCGGGGAGGTCGCCCCTCGCGCGGACGGCAGCGGCCTCGACGTGCGGTGGGCGAAGGGGCGGTCGCGGGCCCAGGGCCTGGCCGCCGAGAACCTCCTGGCCACGGCGACGGTGGACGTGCGCGTGGACACGGCCGCGGGCGAGGTGGAAACGACCCCCTTCGCGGGAAAATGCGCGGACGGCGCCTCGTGGTGCCGTGAGGACGACGCCCCTGCCTACTACGCGGGGGCCAGGACGATGAACTGCACGGTCGGGTGGCCCATGCACTACCAGGCCGCCACCCGTCTGCTGAGCGCCGCGCACTGCGCCGACCTGAACCAGGTCATCTTCGACGGCGGCGGCGACCGCATGGGCCCGGTCATCAACGACAGCCAGCGCCAGGACACCATGATCATCGACGCGCGGGGGGCCGGCCGCATGTGGGACGGCGGCTGGCAGAACTCGACGTACACCAAGCCCATCGCCGGAGCGTCGTTCAGCAACGTCGGCAACTGGCTGTGCACGTCGGGCGCCTCCTCCGGGGTCCTGTGCGGCATCCAGGTCAAGGCCAACAACCTCGAGGTCGGTACCGCCTATCCGCTGGTCAGGGCCGAGCAGGTCAACCACACCAGCGCCGCGGGTCACGGCGACAGCGGCGGCCCGGTCTTCGAGCTGACCAGTGCCAACAGCAAGGTCATCGCCAAGGGGACGATCTCGGCCGGCGACGTGCAGGCCAAGGTGAGGTGCACGGGCGAGATCTGGCAGGAGCGGGAGTGCGCGTGGCGCATCTACTACGCCGACACGACCCAGGCCCTCGCCCGGTACCGCGCGGTCATCGTCGTGGACGGCCCGCAGCAGGGCTTGACGGCGGACGTCAAGAAGTAGCCGTTGGTGCGGGGTGACGGAGACCGGCGCGCCGGCCTGGCCGAGATTCGAGGGAGTTGAAAGCGCTGTGAGCGAGAACATCTGGACCGACTTCGCCAAGAGCTATGACCAAATGATCCCCGAGCTGAACTGCTATCAGCGGATGCTCGGAAAGATCCTCCGGGACACGGAGGGCCGCCGGACCGTGATCGACGCCGGGTGCGGAACCGGCCTGGTCAGCCAGGCGCTGATCGACCGCGGTCACGAAGTCCTCGGTTTCGACAACAACCCCGCCATGCTTCAACGGGCTCATGACAAGAAGGCGGAGGCGCCGGGCGAGGCTCGCGACCGATGGACGGTCATGGACGGAAGCGTGGAGCGGTTTCCGTCCCAGGCCGTTTCCGACGCGGACGCGGTCGTGCTCAATAACGTCCTTTTCTACGTCCGGGACGTCGAATCGGCGCTGCTTGAGGTCTTCTCTCACCTGAAGCCGGGGGGCGTGATGATCGCCACCGGCCCGAAACGCCGGCCCGACCTGCAGAAGGTGCTTGAACACTCCATCGCGGAGTGGCAGGCGGAAGAGCGTTTCACCGAGGACCTCCAAGCCGCGCTGGCCCATCATTCGACCTGCGCCCGGAAACTGACCACCGACCCCGACGAGATGGTGACGTTCTTCGAAGTGGACGAGCTGGTGGACACCCTGCGGCGCCTGGGTTTCTCGCGTTCTCTGGTCGCGGACGGCGACGACTACTTCGGTGAGAACTACTACGTTTGCATGCAGAAATGAAGTGAGGTGTCCCGTGGAGAACTCCGAGATCAATCCCAGGTTCCGGCGTAACCTGGGGATTCTGGACGAAGAATCGATGAAGCGGGTCGCGGACACCCATGTTCTCGTGGCCGGAGTGGGCGGTGCGGGCGGGCAGTGCGCGGTGGACCTGGCCCGCCTCGGCTTCGGCCGGGTGACGCTCGCGGATTTCGACGTCTACGAAGTGCACAATTCCAATCGTCAGGTCGGCAGCTTCGACAGCACTGTCGGCAGGCTCAAGACCGAGGTCGTCGGGAAGATGTGCCAGGACATCAACCCCGAGCTGCTGATTCGCGAAGCGACGGAGGGCGTGACCGAAAGCAACATCGATTCCCTGCTTTCGGGGTTCGGCGGAAAGCCGGTGGACTACGTCGTGGAGGTCATCGACATCGCCGGCTTCAGGGCGAAAGAGTGGCTGCACGAAGCATGCCGGGAGCGGGGCATCGTCATCATGACCGGCCTGATGCTGGGATTCGGGGCCGCCTTGCACGTCTTCCAGCCCGAAGCGCCTCTCTATGAGGATCTCTACATGCTTCCGGATGGGCGTATCGATCTACCCAAGATCATCCCCCGGCTCGGCAGCTATATCGTGCAGGAGCATTGGGACGCCTGCTTCGCCGGGCGTGGACACGCTCCCACGTGCGTGATCGGAGCCACCACCGCGGCCGGGATGATGGTGAGCGAGATCATGCGAGCCATCCTCCTGGGGCGGGACCAGATGGTGTCATACCCCGAATACCTGTATGTGGATTTCTTTGACCACCACTATGTCCGAGGCTCGGTCGTCCCCGCGTGAACGCCATGGACGCGCTTTTCACCCTCACGCGACCTGACGAGAACGGCCCGGCCGTGCTCTGGGGCGGGACGTGCGAGTCGGGAAGCCTCAAATACCTGACGTACGAGCTCTGCCTTGACGCGGTTCCGGACGATGCCCGGGGATTCGTCGAGATCTCCGGTTCGTCGACCGCGCTCGCCCTCGATGTGTTCGGGAGAAAAAGAGGGCTGCCGACCGTCGCCCTCACGGATGCCTCCGGCCGCGATCATCTCATGAGCCGCGGCTTCCGTGGCGAGGCGCGGACGATCACGAGCCTCGAGGAAGCTCGCGAGCTTTGCCTTCAGTACGAGCAGGCAGGCTGGTTCTGGCCGAAGCAGTTCACCAATGTGGCCTTGGTGAGGTGCGTGGAGCTATGGGGATCGCATCTTTTGCGGGAAGTCCGCGAGAATTGGCCGGAAATTCGCTATTTGGTGTGCGGATTCGGTACGGGCGCCACTGTCGCGGGATTGCACCGCGTTTTTGCTCCGTTGGGGTATTCGGTCATCGGACTGCAGGCCAGGGAAGGCGATCCCGTCCCTGGTTGGCGGAACTATGCCCGCCAGAATCTGGGTGACCAGGATCTTTTCCATCGCTTTCAGGAGGAGATCCCGCTTTCCACCGCATCCGAAGCTGAAAGCTCCGGCGCAGGTGCTCTGGATTCGCTCTTGAGGTATGCGAACGTCCATGCCCATCCGGAGCAGGTGCTGGTGATCTCTCATGACGGCCGCCCTCGGCCTGGGAACTGATCCTCGGCCTGGGAACTGATCCTCGGCCTGGGAACTGATCCTGCCTGGGCGGCTCGCCGCCCCTGAACCCGCGCGAGGGGATCGACCGAACGGCAGACCACCACCCCTGTGAGGTCAGGCGTCCCTCAGGAAGGAGCGCACCAGCTCAGTGATCTCCGCGGGAGCGGTCTTCGGCGTCCCGGCGTTGAACGGCGGCCGCGGCGCGTACTCCAAGCCGAGCTGGATCGCCATGGCCATGTCCTCGCCCGCCAGCAAGGACGCGAGGTAGAGCGCCATGTCGATGCCGGCCAGCACGCCGGCCGAAGTTATGATCTTGCCGGCAGGAATTCAAGGTGATCGATTGCCTTGGTCGGGATGCCCTGAGATGGTCTTCGCCATGCCTACCTTCTCCGCACCCGATGGAACCGAGCTCGCCTACCACGCGTTCGGCGAGGGCAGCCCGGTGATCTGCCTGCCGGGCGGCCCGATGCAGGACTCCGTTTACCTCGGTGAACTCGGCGGACTGTCGGCGCACCGGCAGTTGATCATGGTGGATCCTCGGGGCACCGGCCGGTCCGCGACACCCCAGGACGCCACCTCCTACCGCTGCGACCGGCTCGTCGACGACATCGAGGCCTTGCGCGTCCACCTCGGTCTCGACCGCATGGACCTCCTCGCACACTGCGCCGGCGCGAACCTCGCGGCCCTCTACGTGGCTCGCCACCCCGACCGCGTCAGCAAGCTCGTGCTGATCACCCCCAGCACCTTCGCCGTCGGCGTCGCGGCCACAGGGCAGGCCCGGCTGGAGCTCGCCCGGCTCCGCAAGGACGAGCCCTGGTTCGAGGCGGCCTTCGCGGCTCTTGAAGCGATCGTCGCCGGCAATGCCACCGCCGGCAGCTGGAAGGCCATCGACCCCTTCTTCTACGGGCGATGGGATGCGGCGGCACAAGCTCACCTGGCGGCCCAGGACGGCCATCAGAACGCCGAAGCCGCAGCCGCCTTCGGCGCCGAGGGCGCGTACGACCCTGATGCCACTCGCGCGGCGCTCGCCGCGTTCGACGCGCCGACGCTGCTTGTCGCCGGAGAGGTCGATCTGAACTCGATCCCGAGCGTCGTGGCCGAGTTCGCCGGGCTGTTCCCGGACGCCGAGTTCGTCGTTCAACCAGGGGCGGGCCACTTTCCGTGGCTCGATGACGCCGACCGGCTCGTGGCGACGACCGCGACGTTCCTCGAGCGGGACGATGCGCATGCCGCGGTGGAGAAGGGGGCTTTCAGGCGGGAGTTCGTGAGGTGAGCCGGCCGCGTGCGTGGGGGCAGGAAGAGCGGTCAGCGGAAAGTGCGGCGGTAGGCGGCCGGGGTGGTGTCGAGGGCGTTGTGGAAGCGGCGGCGCAGGTTCACCGCGGACGACAGACCGACGCGCTGGGCGATCGTCTCGACCGGGAGGTCGGTCTCCTCCAGGAGGGCGCGGGTGCTGGCGATGCGCCGGTCGAGGAGCCAGCGGCCGGGGGAGACGCCGAGCTGCTCGGAGAAGTGGCGGCTGAGGGTGCGCGGTGACATCCCCGACCGGGTGGCCATGTCCCGCAGGGTCAGCGGGCGGTCGAGGTTGGCGGTGATCCAGTCGAGCAGCGGGGCGAGGGAGCCGGGGACCGGGCCCGTCGTCGGCAGTGCGGGGTACTGGCGCTGGCCGCCCTCCCGGTGCGGGGCGGCCGACAGCTGACGGCCGATCCGCATCGCCAGGGCGGCGCCGTGGTCGCGCCTGACCTGGTTGAGGCACAGGTCGACGGTGGTGGCCGAGGCGCCCGCGGTCGCGACGTCGCCGTGGTCGACGTACAGCACGGTGGCGTCGGCGCGGACCCTCGGGTAGCGCCGGCCCAGCTCGCCGGTGAGCTCCCAGTGGGCCGCGGCGCTGCGGCCGTCCAGCAGGCCAAGGCTCGCGGGGATGTGGATGCCCGAGCAGATCCCGACGATGCGGGCGCCGCGGGCGTGGGCGGCCAGGACGGCGTCGCCGAGCTCGGCGGAGATGTCCGGCCCGGGGCACCAGCCCGCGATGAGGATCGTGTCGGCCTCCGCCAGGGCCTCCAGTCCGTCGGTGACGACGATGTCGGCGCCCATCGTGGTCGCGATCGGGCCGGGCCGCTCTGCGCAGAGCCGGAAGTCGTAGAGCTGGGGAATGTCGGGGCCGTGGTAGCCGAACACGGCGGACGCGCAGGTCACCGGGTACATCTCCTGCGGCGGCCCTACCAGCGCGACCACACGGTTCTTCATGGCACGAATGTACCCAATGATGTCATTCCGGACGTCTGTGCGGGGATGGCCGCATGTTCAGAATGAGTGGTCATGGAGTTCGTCGGATGACCGCGATCCTTGATCGCGAAGCGGTCCCGGGCGTCCCGGAACCGCTCTGGACCAGGAATTTCTCGCTCTACTTCGCCGCCCGGGTGGTGTCGCTGCTGGGCGACGCGATGATGCCGGTCGCGGCGGCGCTGGCGGTCGGGGCCATTTACGGGGTTTCGGGCGTGGGGTACGTTCTTGCCGTCTGGACGGCGCCCTTCGTGCTGTTCGTTCTGTTCGGCGGGGTCTTCGCCGACCGGATCGGCGCGCGCGCCATGATGGTCGGCGCGGACCTGGTCCGGATCTTCACCCAGGGCGTGCTCGCCGTCGCCTTCTTCGCCGGAGCCCCGCCGCTGTGGCTGCTGCTGGTCGCCTCCGCGCTGTCCGGCACGGCCGCCGCCATGTTCCAGCCGGGCGTGAACGGCATGATCCCGCTTGTGGCGAAGGACCCCCAGCGCGCCAACGGCACCCTCAAGATCGCTGACGCGGCCACGCAGCTCGGCGGCCCGGTACTGGCGGGGCTGCTGATGGCGCTGACCGGCGCGGGCGTGGTCTACGCCTTCGACGCGGGCACCTTCCTGCTGAGCGGCCTCTGCCTGGCGCTGATCAGGTTCGCCCCCGCCGCCGGGGTCAGGCAGCCCTCGACGGTCCTGCTCGACCTGCGGCGCGGCTGGGTGGAGTTCCGCTCCCGCAGCTGGATGTGGTCGGTGATCCTGGTCTGGGTGTTCTTCGGCATGCTGGTCTTCGGTCCCTACATCCCGCTGGGCTCCCGGCTGATCGGCGACCGCCTCGGCGACGCCGCCTACGGCTGGGCGATGGCGGGCCTCGGCACCGGCACCGTGATCGGCGGGCTCGTCGCGATCCGCTTCCGTCCTCTTCGCCCCCTGGCCGCCGGTGCCGTGGCACTGATCGGCTTCGCCTGCATCCCCCTGTCGGTCGCCCTGGGGCTTCCGCTTCCCGCGCTGATGGCCGGTCACCTGCTCGGCGGCGCCTCCTGGGCGTTCTGGTCGGTGATGTGGTCCACCAGCGTCCAGACGCAGGTGGCCCCGGACGTGCTCAACCGCGTCACCGCGTACGAGGTGGCCGGCTCGGTCTCCGGCGTGGCGGTGGGCCAGGCCCTGGTGGGCCCGGTGTCCTCCCTGGTCGAACCCCGTGACCTGCTGTTCCTCTCGACGGGCGTCAGCGCCGCGGTGTGCGCGGCGCTGCTGCTCATCCCGCCGATCCGGAGGCTCCGCCGGGTCTGATCACTCGCGCGCGAAGTGGCGAGGACCGCGTCCGCGAGCTGCCGGACCTGCCGAAGGCTAGGGGCGGGTGGCGCTCACCAGCCAGACCGCGCCGGGGATGCGGACCCCCTCCGAGGTCTCGTACGCCACCAGCCCCGCCCGCAGTTCCTCCCGTGTCCGCTCGACGACGGCCTGGTCGACGTCTCGGAGGTTGAAGCGGACCGGTCCCTGGCCGAGGATGAAGTCCGCCGCGTCGGCGGCGTCGCGGCCGTAGTCCATCAGCGCCTTCACCGGGGTAAGGCTCACGCCGGTGAATCCGGCCTCGTCGAGCACTTCGCGGATGCGGGCCGCGTCGACCAGGGATCCCATCCCGCGCGCGGCGGGCGACGGCCCGCGCATCAGCGGCTTGAGCGCCACGGTGGCGCGGGCGTAGTCACTGTCGGGGGTGCCGCCCTGCGGGCCCATGAACGCGAGCCGCCCGCCCGGCCGCAGCGCACGCCGGATGTTGGCGAACGCGGCGACGTGGTCGGTGAAGAACATCACTCCGCCGCGGCTGATCGCGACGTCGAAGGCGCCGTCGGGGAACGGATGGACCTGGGCGTCCCCCTGCTCGAACCTGACGTTGGCGATGCCCTGCTCCGCCGCGTCGGCTCGGGCGCGCTCCAGCATCGGCGCCGAGATGTCGACGCCGACGACGTGCCCTCGGGACGCCTTGCGCGCGGCGAGCAGCGTGGGCTGGCCCGTACCGCAGCCGATGTCGAGGACGCGGTCGCCCTCCTCGATCGCGGCGACGCGGAAGAAGTCGTCGTCGAAGCCGGTGACTGTCGCGTTGTAGCGGGCGGCGTTGTTCGCCCAGTTGACGCCTTCCCAGCCGTTCCACGCTTCGGCGTGGTGGGTGTTGGCGATGGCCTGCATGGCTTTCCTCCTGTGAGTCGATGACTAGAGTTGAACTCTAGAGTCGAACTCTAGATATAAGCTATAGCCATGAGTCAGGTCAAGGGCGAGGACAAGCGGGCTCGTAAGGCCAAGGAGACGCGGCGGCGCATGCTGGATGCCGCGTGCGAGCTGTTCGTCCAGCAGGGGTACGGCGCGACGGCGCTTCAGCAGATCGCCGACCGGGCCGGCGTCGCCGTGCAGACGATCTACTTCACGTTCGGCAACAAGCGCGCGCTGCTCAAGGAGCTGGCCGACGTGTCGATCGCGGGCGACCAGGAGCCGATCGCGACGATGGATCGGCCGTGGTTCCACGAGGCCCTCGCCGCCGAGACCGCCGGCGCGCAGTTGCGGCTCCACGTCCAGGGCACGCGAGGGATCCTGGAGCGCGTGGCTCCGATCACCGAGATGCTGCGCGCCGCCGCGCTGGCCGATCCGGGGATCGCCGAGCTCTGGGACCAGGACACCGACCCGAGGTTCACCGTCCACGCGACGGCCGCCCGGTCGCTGGTGGGCAAACCGGGGATCCGTCACGGGGTGACGGCCGAGCACGCCGCCGACCTGCTGTTCGGCCTGCTCAGCCCGGAGCTCTACCTGGCGTTCGTCCGCGACCGCGGCTGGTCGCCCGACCGGTGGGAGCGCTGGTCGCACGACACCCTGAGCTCCCAGCTCTGCTCTGGGTGAGATCGCTCACCAGGCCGTCCGGCGAGCATAATCACGGTCTATGAGGGACAGGCCGGAGGGTGTGGAGGAGGCCGCGCTGGTCTCGGCGCTGGCCGACGGGTGGGGGGTCGAGGCCCGCTCGGCGACGTACCTCCCGGTGGGAGCCGGGAGCTACCACTGGGCCGTGGCCGACGGCGGCGGGCGGCAGCGGTTCGTGACGGTCGACGACCTCGGCTTCGAGGACGGTTCGCGGGAGGCCGCCTTCGGCGCGCTCGGACGGGCTTACGACACCGCGCTGGCCCTTCGACGGGACGCCGGGCTCGGATTCGTGGTCGCGCCGATCCCGGCCCGTACCGGGTCGACGGTGTGGCGGCTCGATTCGCGCTACGCCGTTTCGGTGTTTCCGATGGTGGACGGCGAGGCCGGGCAGTTCGGCGCGCACCGGCCGCAGGACCTCGCCGAGGTGGTCGAACTGCTCGCCGAGCTGCACCAGGCCACTCCGGCCGTCGCGGCCGGCGCTCCCCGCGCCGACCTGGCGCTGCCCGGCAGGGACCGGCTCCAGGACGCGTTGCGCGATCTTGACGGGGAATGGGCGGGCGGGCCGTTCTCCGAACCCGCCCGGCGGCTGCTGGCCGCCCGCGCCGACTACGTCGAGCGGTCGCTCGGCGACTTCGACCGGCTCGTCGAGCAGGTTCGAGGCACGGCCGCGGACTGGGTCGTCACCCACGGTGAACCGCACCCCGGCAACCTGATCCGGGGCGCGGCCGGTCTGAGGCTGGTGGACTGGGACACCGTGCAGGTCGCCCCGCCGGAACGGGATCTGTGGATGGTCGCGGGCGATTCCGGCGGAGTGCCGGCGGCCTACACCCGTGCCACCGGGCGGCCCGTTCATCCCGCCGGCCTCGCCCTCTACCGGCTGTGGTGGGACCTCGCCGACATCGCCATCTTTGTGGACGAGCTTCGCCGGCCGCATGGCACGGGCGAGGACATCACCGCGTCGTGGACCTACCTCAAGGGCTACCTCGAATGAAGCGACTCGAGCCGTCGTTGATCGTCAGCAGCAGCCCAAGCGGCCGTGACGGCACGCCGGGGCGTACCTCCGTTCAGAAGAGGGTCAGCGGCTCGACGGGGATCGGCTCGGGGAGCGGCTCGAGCTCGGGCAGGCGGGCGCGTACGTCGTCGTGGAAGCGGCGGGTGAGCGTCAGCGCGTCGGCGTTGTCGGGGGTGTGGATGAACATGGTCGGTGAGCGGCCTTCGCGCAGCCAGCCGGTGACCGTGCCGACCCACTGCCGCCAGCCCTCGGTGGCGGGCGCCGTGGCGTTCCTGCCGAGGTAGCGGATGATCGGACGGTCGGTGAGGGCGCGCGACCGGCGTGGCATGCGCGGCTTCTTCGTCCACGCGTCCCGCTCGGCGTCGGTGGTCGGAGGGCTCTCGAACAGGGCCGTGGTGTCGAACGGGACCCACTCGGCCCCGGCGCCGGCGAGCACCCCTTCGAGGAGCCTTGCGGATCGCCCGTCGTCGAAGAACGCGCGGTGGCGGACCTCGACGGCGTACCTGTGCGAGCGGGGAAGAGCGCGGAGGAAGCCCGCCAGGGTGCCGAGGTCGGCCGGGGCGAACGATCCCGGCAGCTGGATCCAGAGGGCATGGGCCCGCGGCCCGAGTGGCTCGATCGCCGCGAGGAACGACCGGAGCTCCTCGTCGACGCCGATGAGGCGGCGCTCGTGCGTGAGCGGCTTCGGGAGCTTGACCACGAAGCGGAAGTCGGGAGCGGTCTGCCGCGACCACGACTCCACCGTGCTCCTCGCCGGGGTGGCGTAGAACGTCGTGTTGCCCTCCACCGCGTTGCACCAGGTCGCGTAGGACCGCAGGCGCTCGCCTGGGGGGAGCGGATGGGGGAGGAACCGCCCCTGCCATGGCGCGTGAGTCCACATCGCGCATCCCACATGAAGCCGCATGGACACGACGTTATCGAAGGCCGGCAGAGGAAATGACCCCCTCCACGACGAGCGGCCGGCCGTGAGCGTGCTCCCGGTGTTTCCAACCGGGACCACGCCACACGGCCGGCCGCTCATGCGCCCGGCGACCTCGAAGGGCTAGCCGCCGTTGATCACGAAGGTCGTCCCCGGCTGCCTGACGATGTTGCCGGTGGCCGAGTTGGTGATGGTCACGTTCGTCAGCGTCGCGTTGCCGCGAGCCCCGCTCATGGCCAGGATGCCGGCACCGTTGTTGGACTTGTCGATCCGCACATTGGTGATGGCGACGTTCGGCATGTTGCCGCCGCCCGTCTTGAACTGGATGCCGTCGTAGGTCGAGTCATAGATGTCGGTGTCGCGGATGGTGACACCGGTGATGTCCCTGCTCGACGGGAACAACGTGATGGCTCCGAACTCCTGGTCCTCGTTCCAGAAGACACCGCCACCCCGGTAGATCGCGTTGTTGGCGATCAACGTGGTCCCCGAGAAGGGCAGGGGACTGTGGTCGGTGGCCAGCATGATGCCCGGGTAGTTCATGGTGTCGTAGATCAGGTTGTTCTCGATCGAGTTGTCGTAGCCGCCGTAGATCGCGATGCCGTTCGCTCGCCAGGGCAACTGGATGGTGTTGTTGACGAAGTGGTTGTCGTGCGTGTTGTCGACGACCTGGTCCTTCACGGCCTGGTTGGCCCAGACGGCCAGGGCGTCGTCGCCGGTGGTGCGGAACGAGGAGTTGAACACCCGCGAGTTCCGCGTGCCGTTGGTGAAGTTGATGCCGTCGGCGTAGGTGTCGCGGATCCGCATGCCGCTGAACTGCAGTCCATCGGCAGGGCCCCACAGGGCCGGGATGTTGTCGTAGTCACGGCCGACCCAGACACCCACGTTGGCGTGCTCGATCCACACATTGGTGATCTTGGTGTTCAGGCCGAACCGGCCGTTCAGGCCCACTCCGCCCTCGTCGTTGCCGTCTCCGCCGCGAATACGGCCGGAGCCGAAGATGGCGATGTCGGAGATCTGGGTGTTGCTGTCGATGTCGAAGCCGAAGTTGCCCTCGTGCGGGTGGTTGATGCCGCCCACCACGTCCTGCGGCTCGGTCAGCGTGTAGAGCTGGGAGTGCCACATGCCCGCGCCGCGGATCGTGACGTTGCTGATGCCCACCTGGTTGTACTGCCCCCGGTTCAGCGGGTCGTCGGTGAGGATCTTCTGCTCCTGCCGCCACTGCCCCGCGGGGATCCAGACGCAGCTGATGACGCCGTTCTGGTTGTCGGTCACCGCCCGCTGGATGGCGGCCGTGTCGTCGAGCCCGTCGTTGGGCACCGCACCGTACTGCGTGATCGAGGTGCAACCGGCCGGCTGGCTGGTCGGGGGCGCCACCTGCTCCAGGTCGATGAAGTCGACGATGTAGAAGGACGCCGTGTCCGTCGCGTCGCGCTGCAACTTGAACTTGGTGCCGGCCGGGTAGGACTGCGCGAGCAGCGCGTGCGACTCGTCGAACAACCGCCGGGCGTCGGCCTGGGGGGTGTTGGTCAGCGCTTCCGGCCCATCGGTGTTCCCGTACAGCCAGCTGTGGCGCGACGAGAGGGTCAGCTTCTGGGCGAAGGTGCCGTTGATGTAGAGGCTGAGGGTGGCGTCGATGCCCCCGCCGTTCGGCGCGTCGGGGATGGAGTTGCGCACCACGATCGAGTTGGAGGGGTTGGTCGAGGTGAACTCGACGAACTGCCCCGTGCTGTTCAGCCGCACCGACTTGCGGCCGGAGGACTCGGTCGCGAAGTTGGTGTGCCCGAAGGTGCGCAGCGGGTCGGCCTCCAGCAGGGTGCCCTGGTAGCTGGCGGCTTCGGCCTCGTACTCGACCCACGGGACCGCGGCCCCGCGCCCGACCACGATGGCCTGCGAGAACGTGTTGTTGTTCTCGTTCGTCTCCGCGACGACGTTGGTGGCGTCGGCCGTGGCGGTGATGGTGGCGCCACCGCTGGTGGCGGTCCAGCTTCCCGTGACGGCCACGTTGGCCGTCGCGCCCGCGGCGATCGGCGCGGTGTTGGTGTTGAGCGTGGTGCCGCCCACCACCAGGCGGGTGACCGTGGTCACGCTCACCGCGGTGTTCCCGCGGTTCTTCACCGCCACGTTGAACGTGACCGCCGCTCCGACGGCCGGGTTCGACGGGTTGGAGCTGATGCTGAGGACCTGCAGGTCGGGACCCGGCGCCTCCGCGACCACCAGCGGCGACGCCGCGGTGAGGGAGTTGTTGTCCTCGTTCTGCTCGAAGACCGTGTTGTCCGCGTCCACCGTGGCGCTGACCGGGTAGCTGCCCGCGGGGCGGGTGCCGATGTTCTGGGTCACCGTCGCGGTGCCGTTGACGGGCAGGGCGGGTATCGCGACGGTGCCGACCAGCGTGCCGCCGACGTAGAGGTTGACGCTGTCCGCGCCGGATGCCGCGGTGCCCGCGTTCTTGACCGTGGCCGACACCGTGATCGCGTTGGTCTCGATCGGGGAGGTCGGGGTCCACGAGAGGTTCGTGACCGTGAGGTCGGGGTTCGGCGCCGGGACGCCGATGACCTGGAACTCGGCGACCTGCCCGCCGGGTGCGCCGGTGTTGCCGGCGAACTTCAGCTGGACGTCGGCGACGGTCGCGGCGAAGTCGATCTTCACCGAGTTGCCGCCGGAGGCCGGGTTGAAGGTGTAGTTGGCCGCCGACACCAGGTTCTGGTACGTCGTGGCGCTCTGCTCACGGCCCAGCACCTGGATGTTCTGCGTGCGGGTGCCCCACGAGGCGTCGGGGTTGAGCTTCAGCACGACCGAGCTGACGCTGGCGTTGGCGCCGAGCTTGACGGTCAGCGTGTTCGGGAACGCGCCGGAGTTGGCCTCCCAGTAGGTGGCCACGTTGTTGTCGTTCGCGTTCGCGGCGACGAACGTGTGCACGTGGCCGGACTCGACCATCTGCTTGCCGATCGCCAGGTTGGTCCCGGGGTCGCCGGTGCCGTTGCGGGTCACCGAGTTGCTGCTGGGCGACTGGTTGCCCGCCGCGTCCTTCGCCTTGACGTAGTAGCTCACGGTCGCCGTGGCCGGCTGGGTGTCGGTGTAGGTGGTGACCTTGCCGACGCTCGCCCGCAGCTGGTTGTTGGCGTAGATGTCGTAGCCGGTGACGCCCACGTTGTCGGTCGAGGCGGTCCAGGTCAGCTGGATCTGGGTGCCCGACGGCTGGGTGTAGGCCAGGTTCGCGGGCGCGGTCGGGGCCTGGTTGTCGCCGCCGGTGCTCGCGCCGTACAGCTCGAACTCGGAGATCTGCGCGGCGGGCCAGCCGGTGTTGGCGGTGATGTTGACGCGCCAGTACCGGTAGGTGGCGGCGCCGAAGTTGATCGTGACCGTGTTGCCGGTCGCCGGGTTGAACGTGTAGTTCGCCGAGGCGACGACCGTGGTGAAGCCGGAGCCGTCGGCGCTGCCCTGGATCGAGAGTGTCTGGGTGCGGGTCTGCCAGGTGGACGGCGCGGGCACCTTCAGGACGACCTGGTCGACGCTGGTGGCGGTGCCGAGGTCGACCCGCGCCCACTGCGGGAAGCTGTTGTTCGCGCTCTCCCAGTAGGTGGACTGGTCGCCGTCGTTCACGGCCGACACCGCGTATCCGGCCGTGGAACTGCTGGCTTGGGTCGCCTTGCCCGGCGACAGATTGGGTCCGCCCGCGGCGGAGGCCGGGACGACCGGCCCCACGGCGAGCAGGCCGGCGGCGACCATGGTCGCCACCAGCCGTAACGGTAGGCGCAGCATTCTCATTCGCGTTCTTCTATCTCTCGTCATGCTCGACAGGGTCGGGGCTTGAAGGCATGCGCCTTCACCGCACACGGATGGGGGGGCAGGTGCACGGACGCAGTGCATCCCTGAAGTTGCGAGGAACGGCGAGAAAACGAACATTGCTTTGCAAGATTCTTGCGTAGCGTTGGCCAAAGGTTACATAGGCGCTACAGTCACGTCAACGGGTGGAAAACAGCTTTCTGGACAGGCCCGACGCCGGATGTGACAACGGGTCAGAGCGACCGTGAACGCCCGCGGCCAGTCCCACCAGAGGGGGTGACGCGGGACGCCGAGCCCGTCGGGCAGGTCGCGTACGACGTCACCGGCGGAGAGCATGGTGCTGACCCCTCCGTCGCCCGCGGAACGCGCGCAGAACATCGCCACCCACCGCTCGGTGAGGATCCCGGCCTCGATCAGGTTGGGATGCGGCGTTCTGTGCGGTTTCCTCGTCTCTTTTGGCGGGGGGTGTTCTCAATAGGAGGTTTGAGGTAGAAGATCGTTCTACCTACTGTCTCTTTTGAGGTGTACGTGAAGAAACTCCTTCGGGCCCTTGTCGTCCCGTTGCTCGCCGCGGGCTTCGTTCTCACCGGCTTCACCGGCCCCGTCCGCGCGGATGCCCCTGTGAGCGATGCCGAACTCGCGCTCCATTGGCAGACCGCGTGGGACACCTACAGGTTCTACGACACCGCGCCTCCCGTTCCGGGGTCGGGGCGGAGCAGGGACACGACCCAGATCTCGGTCGTGATCAACGCTCCCGTGCGGCAAGTGTTCGATAAGTACTCGAATATCAACAACCACATCGGCAGGGCCGCGTTCCTGAAGCGCGTCGTCACCCACAAGGACACGTGCCGGCACGACACGCGTTACATCAACTTCACCGCCATCGAGGACATCCCCTACGAGGGCGCGATCGTCACCAGCGAGACCCACGCGCAGCAGCGGATTCACCAGGATGATCTCTATTACGAGACGGACACCTGGTCGCTGCCCAACGTCGTCACCCACCAGAAGATCGTCTTCAGGAAGCTGACCGGCGGGAAGACCGAGGTCACCGAGCGCCTCACCTTCGACGCGGACACTTCGCTGATCGATTTCGTCGTCACCAACGGCACCGCCTCCCACCAGCAGACGCAGGTGGGGCTCAAGGCGGCCATCGAGCGCGGCGAGCTCTGATCCGCGGCCGGGCGGGGCTCGTTCTCCGGACGCCCCGCCCGGTCCGCCGCCCGCGGGCCGGTACGTGTTCCACTGCCAAGCGCGCGTCAGGCGGGCCAGGCCGTGCGTTCGCGCAGCCACGCGAGGGCCGCTTCGCCCTGGGCGGCCTGGAAGGCGCGGAGGGTGGGCAGGCCCGGCGGGGCAGGCTGGCGCGACTGGCGGACGAAGAACCCGGCGAGCGCGGCCAGCACCGTGGTCACCGCCGCAGGGTCGGCGTCCCGGCCGGCCGGGTGGGCGGCGAAGACGGTCTCGGGCGGCGGGCCGCCCTGCATCCGCACGCTCGGCAGCATCTGCAGCAGGTCGTACCACGGAGCGCCGACGAACGCCCACGGCCAGTCGACGACCATCACCTCGTCGGCGGTGAGCAGGAGATTGTCGCCCCGGATGTCGCCGTGGACCAGGCTCTCGCCCTTGGCCGCCGCGGGCCAGCCCTCCTCCAGGTCCGCCAGCGCGTCCAGGTGGCGCGCGGCCCATGGGGCGAGACCGGCCAGGTCGTCCTCTCCCGCGTCACGCGCCGCGGCCAGCCGTCGTCAGCCCTGGAACTGCTCGCCGAGCCGCTCCTCCGCGGGTGGGGCGTCGACCGGGGAGGGGGTGAGCGCGACGGCCAGCCGGTCGAGCGCGGAAAGGACCCGTTCGAGCTCGTCGGACCGCCACGGATCGGCGGGCGGACGGCCGTCCACGTCCTCGAAGAGCAGCGCCACCCAGCCGCCGGAGTCGAACGAGGCCAGCAGCTCCGGCGCGGGCACCTCCGCGGGGAGCGCGGCGGCGATCCGGGCCTCTGCCCGGTAGATGCCGGCGGACTCGGGGTTCGGCTCGGGCCCGACGGCCTTGGCGAACGCCCGCTTCCCGTTCGCCAGCGTCAGCCGGACGGCGGCGCCCGGTGAGAATCCGCCGGTCTGGGTCACGGCCTCGGCCACCGGCGCGCCCAAATGGGTTTCGACGGCCTGGCGGATCTCTTGGGGCACGGCGTGCCACGGCAGGCGCACACCGGTCGCGGGAGCGTTCATGGTCTCATTCTGGGTGACAAATGATCACGAGGTGTTCAGTCGAAGGCCAGGAAGACCGTTTCCTCATGGCGGCCGTCGTGCTGGAGGCGGATGTCGAAACGGTGGACCCCGTCGCGCTCTTGGGTGGCGAGAAGGGTGGCCCGGCGCTCGGGCGGCAGCGACGCCAGGAGCGGCTCGGTGGCGGGGTCGGTGAGCTCGGGCAGGTAGACACGGGTGTACAGGTGGTGCAGCAGGCCGCGGGCGAACACGCAAACCGAGACGTACGGCGCGCCGCCCGGCGGCAGGGTGCGCACCGCGTAGTGGCCGTCGGCGTCGGTGGCGACACGGCCGAAGCCCGTGAAGTCCAGCCCGGTGCGGCCGATGATCGCGCCGTTGAACTGGTCGCGGCGCAGTGAGCCGGGGGCGCCGGCCCGCGACCCGCCGGGGGAGGGCTGCCAGAACTCCAGCATGGCGTCCGGGATGGGCTGCCCGGCCCCGTCGTAGACCCGGCCGTGGACGGTGAGGGCGCCGGGGTGCCCGGCGGGGGCGATGTCGCCGCCCCCGGCGAAGGGCAGGGCGTACCCGTAGAAGGGGCCCACGGTCTGCGACGGGGTGGGCGGCCGCGTGTCGTCCTGGCTCGGGTGCGGGGGCGGGGGAGTCATCGGGTCTCCTCGGTCCAGGTGGCGGCCGGGCCGGAGAGGACGATGTCCCAGCGGTAGCCGAGTGACCACTCGGGGGTCGACAGGTCGTGGTCGTAGGCCGCCACGAGCCGGCCGCGGGCGGCGTCGTCGGTCACCGACTGCATGATGGGGTCGAACGCGAACAGCGGGTCGCCGGGGAAGTACATCTGCGTGACCAGCCGCTGGGTGAAGGCCGTGCCGAAGAGCGAGAAGTGGATGTGCGCGGGCCGCCAGGCGTTGTCGTGGTTGCGCCAGGGGTAGGCGCCCGGCTTGATCGTGGTGAACGCGTACGCGCCCTGGTCGTCGGTCAGGCAGCGGCCGACGCCGGTGAAGTTCGGGTCGAGCGGGGCCGGGTGCTGGTCGCGCTGGTGGGCGTACCGGCCGGAGGCGTTGGCCTGCCAGATCTCGACCAGCTGGCCGGGTACGGGACGCCCGTCGCGGTCGAGCACCCGCCCGGTGACCCGGATGCGCTCGCCCAGGGGCTCCCCGGTGTGCCGCCGGGTGAGGTCCGCGTCCAGCTCGGTGACGTCGGTGACGCCGAAGACCGGCCCGCTCAGCTCGACCGCGTCGGGGTCGCGCAGGGGGATCAGCGGCCGCGTGGGATGGCGCAGCACGGTGCTGCGGTAGGGCGGGTACGCGCGCTCGGGGTGGGTGAGGCGCGGCGCGCCGCCCTCGACGGCCTTGGCGTACGCCTGGTGCGCCTGGGCGATCTCGGCGCTGATGACCTCTTGCGCGGGGGGCGCCGGAGGAGTGGTGGTCATGGTCTGCCTGTCACCTTTCGAGGACGAGGGCGAGGCCCTGCCCGACGCCGATGCGGAGGGCCGCCACACCGGTGCCTGAGCCGGCGGCGAGCTGGTGGGCGACCGGCGGGGGCGATGTGTGTTCGCCTGGTGAACTTTAGTTCATTATCGTAGGATCGAGTTTGTGCCTTCGGCGGCGGTCCTGTCAATCGCCGGGCATGGCACCGTTCCCGGCGGAGGTCGCAAGACGTGGAAAGAGCATGACCGGCGAGACGGTCCCGCCACCCGAGGCGGTTGGCCCGCTGATCAGGGGCCTGGCGGTCGTCGACCGGCTCTCCGTGGCCGGCGGGCGCAGGAGCGTGGGCGACCTCGTGCGCGACACCGGTCTCGCGCGCTCCACGGTCGACCGCATCCTGAGCACGCTCGCCCGCGTCGGTTACGCGCGGCTCGACGGCCGGGACGCGGTGCTCACCCCCGCGCTGATGGAGCTCGGCAACGCCTACCTGGCCGCGTCCGGGCTCGCCGGCCCGCTCGGCCCGCTCGCCGACCGGCTCGCCGAAGAGCTGGACGAGTCGGTCTCGCTCGCCGTCCCCGACCGCGACGGCGTGCGGTTCGTGCACCAGGCGACCCGCAGGCGCGCGATGTCGGTGGCCTTCCGCATCGGCGATCGCCTGCCCGCCGAGTGCGGGGCGGTCGGGGCGCTGTTCGCGGCCGACTGGTCCGTGGACGACTGGCGGCTCTGGCGGCGCCGCCGGGAGGCCGACCCTGGCAACGCCGCCTTCCCCGTCGTGCCGCGCGGCGCCGAGCGCGCCGCCGCGTCGTTCGAGGAACGCATCACCCGCGCGCGGCGGGACGGGTGGTCGCTGGACGACCAGCTCATCGAGCCCGGGCTGGTCGCCGTGGCCGTGCCGGTTCGCGACGGGGCGGGACACCAGGTGTGCGTCGTGAGCGTGGTCAGCCACACCAGCAGGCACGACGTCGGCTCGCTCCTGGAGGCGGTGCTGCCCCGGCTGCGGGCGACGGTCGCCGCGATGGAAGGCACGCTGGCCTCCCCCGGCACGTCCTCCGGGTCGCCTGCGGGCGCGCCGGAATCGGCCGGTACGGCTTCTGGGCGGCCGGCCGCCGTCCGTCCGGCCGCCGTCGCTTCGGTGTCCGACCGGGCGCGTACGTCGAAGCGGGAGCTCGGGTCGGAGTTCGTGGAGTCGCTCGCCCGGGGCCTCCGCGTCCTCGCGGCCTTCGAGGAGGCCGGGGTGCCGCTCAGCGGGCTGGCCGAGGCGACCGGGCTGGCCAGGGCGACCGTCCGGCGCTCGCTGCTCACCCTCGTCCACCTCGGATACGTGGCCGTGGAGGGCTCGCTGTTCCGGCCGGCTCCTCGGGTCCTGGATCTGGGGTTCGCCTGTCTCTCCAGGCTGACGCTGCCGCAGATCGCCCGGCCGCACCTGTCCTGGCTGGTGGAGCGCGTGCACGACTCGGCGTCGATGGCCGTCCTCGCCGGGGACGACATCCAGTACGTCGCCCGCGTCCCCGCCGTGCCCGCCGTGCGCATCATGAGCGTCGACATCACGCCGGGCACGAGGTTCCCCGCGTACGCGACGTCAATGGGACGGGTCCTGCTGGCGGGCCTGCCCCCGGCCGGGCGCGCCGCGTCCCTGGCCCGCGCGGACCTGAGGCGGCTGACGCGCCACACGGTCACCTCGGCCGAACGGCTCGCCACGCTCGTGGACCAGGTCGCGCGGGACGGCTACGCCCTGGTCGACCAGGAGCTGGAAGAGGGGCTGCGCTCCGTCGCCGTCCCGGTGCGCGACCGCGGCGGTGAGGTCGTCGCGGCGGTCAGCGTCTCGATGCACGCCGGCAGGGGCACCACCGGGCAGGCCCGCGAGAACGTGCTCCCGCCGCTGCGGGAGGCGGCGGCGCGCATCGAGGACGACCTGCACGTGGCCGGCCGCTTCACCCGCATCCCCGCCGGCTGACCCGGCCGCACGAGGACGCCGGGGTGTCGCCCCTCTACATGAACGGAGAGTCGTGCCAGTAGGACGGCATCACTGGCCGCATAACGCGTGCGCTTCCAGACCCCCGTGGTGATGCGAGGATGCCCCGTCAGGACGTCCTTCTCGCATCTCTCAGCTCGCGCTTGAGGACCTTTCCGGTGCCGCTGATCGGAAGCGCGTCGACGAACTCCACCGACCGGGGCTTCTTGTAATGCGCGAGCCGGGCGGCGGCGAACTCGATCAGCTCCTCCTCCGAGACCTCGCTCCCCACGGCGCGGCGTACGACGGCGTGGATCGCCTCACCCCAGGTGGGGTGAGGCATCCCGATGACCGCGGCCTGTTCCACTCCCGGGTGCAGCATCAGGGTCCTCTCCACCTCGATGCAGAAGACGTTGATGCCGCCGGTGATGATCATGTCCTTGAGCCGGTCGACGATGGTGACGAATCCCTCCTCGTCGACCACCGCGACGTCTCCGGTCTTGAACCACTCTCCCGAACGGCTGTGCGCGGTCTCGTCGGGCATCCGGAAGTACTCGCGGGAGACGGTGTCGCCGGCGAGCCAGATCTCCCCGCCTGTGGTCCCGTCGTGGGGGACGTCGTCGCCGTTGGGGTCGACCACCCGCAGCAGGGTGAGCGTCATCGGCTTGCCGACCGAGGCCAGCTGCCGGACCTGCTGCTCGGAGCCATCGGTGAACTGGTCCTCGGGGCGCAGCACGGCCGCGCAGGAGTAGCTCTCGGCCATCCCGTACAGCGGGTAGAAGATGTCTCCGACCAGCTCTCGCCCGCTCCGCAGGAGCGCCGCGGACAGGGGCGAGCCGCCCGTGTTGATGCCGGTGAGGCTGGAGAGGTCGAACCGCTCGCGATCAGGCTCGGCGAGGATCATCTGCAGCATGGTGGGCACCAGCACGGTGTTGGTCACCCGGTGCTCGGCGACAGCACGCAGGAACGTGCCGGGGGCGAACCCGGGGTGGATCACGGTCCGGCCGCCCTTCATCATCACCGGATGCAGACCTGCGGGGCCGCCGGGATTGAAGAAGAAAGGAATGCACTGCAGCGCCGTACCGCTTTCCGGGACCGGCATCTCGGCCAGCCAGTTCAGCATCGCCGCGACCGCGTTGCGGTGCGTCATCATCGCGCCTTTGGGGATCCCGGTGGTGCCGCTCGTCGCGCCGAGCTGGTAGACGTCGGTCTCCTCGACCGTGACCGGTGGCTCGTCCCTGGACGCGGAACCGATGAGCCGCTCGAGGTCCAGGTCGAAACCGTGGCCCTTCCCGATGCCGATGACGTGGCGGGCGGTCGGGACCTCGGGGAGCCATGCGCGTGCCTGGTCCGCGAGGTCGGCATGCACCAGCACCGCGGCCGGCTCCACGTAGGCGAGGTACGAAGCGATCTCCTGGGCCGCCAGGCGGATGTTCGTGGCGGCTCCGACGACACCGGATTTCGCACACGCGAAGAAGAACTCGATGTACTCCCCGCAGTTCGGGGCGAAGATGGCGAGCCGGTCGCCCTTCCGCAGGCCGAGACCGAGCAGCGCGTTGGCGAAGGCGTTGGTCCGGGCATCGAGCTCCGACCAGGTCCGGGTCGGGCCACCGGGCACGACGACCGCGTCCTGGTCCCCGAAGAACTGTGCGTTGCGGCGCACGATATCGCTGACGAGCATTACGAAGATCCCACTTTCCCTGCGGCGCCATCGGGGTGAGGCGAAAGTTCCCGCCCCACCCCTGTGACCTGCCATCTTCCTGGTCGAGGATCAGGCCTCCGCAGCGAGGTCCCTCTCACGGAGGTTCACCACCAGTGACTTCACCCGTGTCATCGCCTCGATGGACGGCTTCACGCCCTGCGTGCCCATGCCCGAGGCCTTGGTGCCGAGGAACGGGAAGTGGTCCGGTCCGCGGGCCGTGCGGCCGTTCACCTGGACGGTTCCCACGTCGAGTCGTGCCGCGATTTGAATCGCGGTGTCGATGTCACTGGTGAAGATGGCCGCCTGGAGTCCGTACTCCGACCGGTTGCTGATTCGGATCGCCTCGGATGCGCTGCTGACCCGAATGATCGGGAGCACCGGAGCAAAGGGTTCCACCCAGGCCAGTTCCATCTCCGCGGTGACGTGATCGACGACGGTGGGCTGCATGAGGCCGCCCTCGCGGGTGCCTCCGTGGATCAGCACGGCACCGCCGGCGACCGCGTCATTGGTCATCCTCTCCGCGTCGACCGCCGACTGCGGGTCGACCAGCGGGGTGATCTGGGCGTTGTCCCGCGGGTCACCAACGGTGAGCTTCGCCGTCCGCTCCGCGATCTTGGCGACCAGCCGGTCCGCCACGCTGTCGATCACCAGGACCCGCTTGACCGCCGTGCAGCGCTGGCCGCTGTAGGAGAAGGCGCCGGCGACGATGTCGGCGGCGGCCGCCTCGATGTCGGCGTCGGCGAGCACGATCGCCGGGTCCTTGCCACCCAGTTCGAGGAGCAGCGGGATCATCCCGGCCTTACGGGCCAGATCGGCGCCGGTCTCCGATGATCCGGTGAACGTGATCAGGTCGACGCCCGGGTGCTGGACCAGGTAGTCACCGATACGGGAGCCGCGGCCCGTGACCACCTGGAGGATCTCCGGAGGGATGCCCGCCTCGTAGGCGAGCTCGCACATCATCAGCCCGCTCAGGGCGCCCTGCGACGGAGGCTTGAGCACGACCGCGTTACCGGTCACCAGACCGGGCGCGATCTTGGAGACCGCCAGGTTCACCGGGTAGTTGAACGGGGGGATCGCCAGGACCGTGCCGAGCGGCACCCGGTGGACGATGGCCAGCTTGTTGCGGGCCTGCCCGGGGAAGGAGTCGGAGAACTGCGACTCACCGATGATCCGCTTGGCGTCCTCAGCGGTGTGCCGTATGTAGTCAGCGGACCGGATGACCTCGTCCCTGGCGTCCTTGCGCGCTTTGGCGACTTCCATCATCAGCACGTCGCCGATCACCGTCGCGTTCTCCGCGAGCAGGCCGGCGAACTTGTGCAGCAGGCCGGCGCGCTCGATCAGGGGCCGGGCGGCCCAGCGCGGCTGGGCTCGGTGCGCGGCCGCGAAGGCCGAATCGATCTCGTCGTGCGTGTACTCGTGGACGCTGCCGATGACGGACCCGTCGACCGGTGAGACCACCGGCAGGGTCTGGGCGTCGTTCGCTTCCCGCCACTCCCCAGCGAGCCGGTACCTGTTCGCTGGCGCAGTGACCGTTTCACCAGTCATAGTCGTCGTTTCCGACCTCTCCGTATCGTGGGCGAGTGCGGCGCGCCGGACATCGATCGAAGCGATGGCCGGCAGGTGACGCGCTGCCTGTGCTGCGCCGAAGCCCTCCGCACGGGCTTCGGCGGTGACTCCTGCCGATCTCTTCTCGCAGCCTCGGCGTAGTCCGTCTTGATCCTGCGCAGGACTTTCGCGCGGATCTCTGACGTCGCGAGTGATTGCACTCCAGTATTATTGTGAGATATAACGTTCAACGTCAACAGGAAGTTTCTCGAGGGTCGCTCCGGCGGCCGCGAAGACCCCGGCGAGGAGTCCACGTGTTCGACCGGTACTACGACGAGCTCAACGTCGGCGACAAGCGCGAGTTCACCGGTATCACCATCACCGAGACCCACGTGGTGAACTTCGCCGGCGTGACCGGTGACCACTTCGGTCTGCACATGGACGCCGAGTACGCCAAGACCACGCCGTTCAAGCAACGCATCGCACATGGGCTGCTCGTGCTCTCCTGTGGCGCCGGGCTCATCCCCCTCCTGCCCGGCCGCGTCGTCGCGTTCCTGGGTATGGAAAAGGTCAAGTTTCTCGCCCCGTGCTTCATCGGAGACACCATCCACCCGGTCATGGAGATCCTCGAGAAGAAGGACAAGGCGCCCGGAGGCGTGGTGACCATCAAGGAGGACATCCTCAACCAGCGCGGCGAGGTCATCATCTCGGCGCTGATCAACATCTGGGTCGGCTCCCGGCCCGCCGATGACTCGGAAGCCGCGCGTAAGGGCCCTGAGGTCGCGCTCGCGAAGTGACGCGGGCACGGAGTCCGGAGATCACGCGGCTCGCTCCGTGATCGCGGCAGCCAGTGGTGAACGCCCCGCTGGCGTGGCCGGCCGGAGACTCCTCCCGGGGGCGCGCCGGCTGTTTTGCCAACCCGCCATTCTTAAGCTCTTTCGCGAGGCTGACGGTATGGGAATTGATACCCTTAACGGATTCCGTCAACTAACAGTTGGTTGACGACGCAACGACGAAGAGGAACGCCATGGCAGCTCGTCATGCGCCATCGACTCGCACAGGATCAGCGGAAACCGCGCCCAAGCGCGGCAGTCGCCCGACCTCTGATCCGGCCGAGCCGGGCGGCAAGTCCAAGGGCACGGAGAGCGACGCGCTCAGCATCGGTGAGCTCGCCGAACAGACCAACGTGTCCACCCGCACGATCCGCTACTACGAGGAACTCGGGATTCTTCCACCCCCCGAGAGAACCACAGGCGGGACGCGCCGCTACCCACGCGAATACATCTTCTACGTAGAGGGTGCTCGCATCCTGAAGCAGCTCGGCTTCGGTCTCGACGAGATCGCCGAGCTGGGCCGGTTCGCGCTGACCGGCGCCTCCGCGTCCAAGCGGACGCAGGCGATCCTCCAGGAGAAGCTCTCTGAGCTCAACCACAGGATTCGGGTGCTCAACCGCCTGCACGACCTCGTCGACGAAGCCGCCAAGTCTCGCAAGACCGCCGGTTCCCCGGCGCCGACCCTGCTGCGCTGGGTCAGCGAGGAGAACGGCGACGCGGACCTCGAGGCGAGCTGACCACACAGAAACCATCAACCCCACCGGAGCCGTCGATGGAACGCACACTCTTCGAGTCCGACCACAATGACTTCCGGGACGCCGTACGCCAGTTCATCAAGCGGCACGTCGCCTCGGAGTACGACCGTTGGGAGGCCGAGGGCCTGGTCGACCGGAAGCTGTGGAATTTGGCCGGGGAGTCCGGCTTCCTCGGCATGGCCGTCCCCGACAAGCACGGCGGTGGGGGTGAGCCGGACTTCCGCTACAACGCGATCCTCGTGGAGGAGTTCGCGCGCAGCGGCGCGGCATCGCTCAGCTCGGGCTTCGGACTGCACAACGACGTGGTCGCGCCGTACCTCCTCGAGCTGGGCACCGAGGAGCAGAAGCAGCGCTGGCTGCCCGGCTTCTGCTCGGGCGACATCGTCACCGCGATCGCCATGACCGAGCCCGGTACCGGCAGCGACCTCAAGGCGGTGCGCACCACCGCGATCCGTGAAGGCGACTCCTACCTCCTCAACGGCACGAAGACGTTCATCACCAACGGCATCCACTCCGACATCGTGATCGTAGTGGCGAAGACCGACCCCTCGGCCGGTGCGCGCGGTATCAGCCTGCTCGTCGTCGAACGCGGCATGCCCGGCTTCCTCCGTGGCCGCAAGCTGGCCAAGGCGGGCATGCACTCCCAGGACACGGCCGAGATGATCTTCGAGAACGTGCGGGTGCCCACCGCGAATCTCCTCGGCGAGGAGGGCAAGGGCTTCTCCTACCTGATGAACAACCTGCCTCAGGAGCGCGTCTCGATCTCCGTCGTCGCCGTCGCCGTCGCGCAGGCCGCCCTTGAGTGGACCGTGCGGTACTGCCACGAGCGCAAGGCGTTCGGCCAGGAGATCGGCAGCTTCCAGAACAGCCGGTTCAGGCTCGCGGAGATGGCGACCGAGATCGACATGGCCCAGGTCTACCTCGACCGCGCGATCCTCGAGCTCAACGCCGGAACGCTCAGCCCGGTCGACGCCGCGAAGACCAAGTGGTGGACCACCGAGCTGATGAAGCGCACCACCGACACCTGCCTGCAGCTGCACGGCGGGTACGGCTACATGGACGAGTATCCGATCTCGCGGGCCTGGCGCGATGCCAGGATCCACACGATCTTCGGCGGCACCACCGAGATCATGAAAGAGATCATCGGCCGCGACCTCGGCTTCTGACAGCGGGCTGGGCCATGGGGCTCGTAGGCCTGTGGGAGTCAGATACGGTGCGCGAGCTCGTACGCCTGCCGGGTCGCGAACGAGATCCGGCGCGGCGCGTAGGCGTCACCGAGGATGTGCAGCTCCGGCACCCGGTCCCGCAACGCGGTGTACAGCGAGGACTCCGCCTCTCCTCCGCACGCCAGCACCACCGAGTCGTAGCCGATGTGCTCGTGTGAAGTCCCGGAGAAGACGTTGCGGGAGACGACGCGGCCCGGCTCGATACCGGCCACCCGTTGCATCACCTCGATCCGGGCGCCCGCCGCCGTGAGCTTGGCAAGGGCCGCGCCGATCGAGTACTTCCCCACCAGGGGTGCGATCGAGGGCGTCGGGTAGAGCACGGTCACGTCCTTGCCGAGATCGGTCAGGTAGCCCGCGATCGTGAGCGGCTGCATGTGGTCCTCCATCGCGACCACGAGCACCTTCTGACCGGCCTGTGCCCAGCCGAGCATGACCTCGCGCCCCTCGACCACGAACGGCTGGTCCGCGCCGGGGATCGCGGGGCGGCGGGCTCGGGCGCCGGTGGCCACCGCGACGACGGCGAACCCGGCGTCCACCACGGCATCGGCCGTCGCCGCGCGATCGAGTCGGACGTCGACGCCGAGGCCGGCGAGACGCCGCTCCTGGAAGGACAGGAAGTCCGCGTATGCCGCGTTCTCGGCCGCCTTCGCCGCGACGCGCATCTGCCCGCCGACCTCACGCTCACGCTCCCAGAGAGCCACCTGGTGGCCGCGCTCGGCCAGCAGGCCCGCCAGCTCGAGGCCGGCCGGCCCCGCGCCGGCGACGAGTACCCGCTTGGGAGACTCGGCCCGCGGCAGCGGCGGCTCACTCTCGCGCCCGGTACGCGGGTTCACCGAGCAGCCGAAACGCATTCCCTCCACGACGACCCGGTGCAGACAGTCGTTCGTGCCGATACAGGGCCGGATCTCCGAGGCCCGGCCGTCACGGGCCTTCGCGATGAGGTCACCGTCGGCGAACATGGCCCGGGCCATACCGACGACATCGGCATGCCCCTCGTCGACGATGCGGGCCGCCGCGGCGGCCGTCGCGACCCGGCCGGTGTAGACGACCGGGAGGTCGAGCGTTTCCCTGAACCGGCGCGCGAGGTCCGACCACTGGGCGACGGCGTAGTTGTGCGGCTGGATGTAGCTGGGGGCGCCCCAGTTGTTTCCGACCACGCAGTGCAGGTAGTCGATGGTCCCGCCGGCCTGCAGCGAGGTCGCGATGGCCAGCCCCTCGTCCAGGTCGTAGCCGCCCTCGAACAGCTCGTCCATGTTCAGCCGTACCCCGACGGTGAAGTCCGGGCCGACCTCCTGGCGGATCCGGCGCAGCACGTCGAGGAGCAGGCGCATGCGGCCGGAGTGGTCCCCGCCGTACTCGTCCTCGCGGTGGTTGGTAGCGGGGGAGAGGAACAGCTGGAGCAGATCCTCGTGGTTGGCGTGCAGCTCGACACCGTCAAGGCCGGCGGCCTTGACCTCACCGGCGGAGAAGGCGTACTCGTCGACGAACAAGGCGATCTCGTCGGGCGTCAGCACGTGCGGGACCTGGTTGTTGGTGTAGTTGGCCAGCAGGCCCGACGGCGAGTGCGGCATGCCGCCCTGCATGATCAGCTGTGCCGCTGCGTACGCGCCGGCGGCGTGGATCGCCTCGGCGTACCGCGCGGCCCGCTCACGGAACCGCGGCAGCCGGAAGACGCCGCGCATGGTCGCGCCGAGCCCGGTCGGCTCGAAGCCGGGGATGGCCACGTTGCCGACGAATCCGTTGATGCCGCAGATCCAGGCGGCACCGCTCTCGGCGCGCTGACGCCAGTAGGCGATGTTGGCCTGCGCCTGCCGTTCGCTACCGAACAGGTCACCGGTCAGGCGGCCGTGCGGCGGCAGCATGATCCGATTGCGCAGCTCCATGGTGCCGATGCGAATCGGCTGGAACAGGAGGCTGCCTTGGACCTGGTGCGACATATCGTTTCCCCTAATTCTTCGCTGCGCGCCGGCCGGCGAGGTAGGCGAAGACCATGGCCGGGCCGAGCGTCCCTCCGGCTCCGCCATAGGCCATCCCGGTGGCGGCGGCCATGGCGTTGCCCACGGCGTACAGTCCCTCGACCGGAGTGTCGTCGACCCTGAGCACCTGACCGGTGGTCGTCGTCCGTGGACCGCCCTTTGTGCCCAGCGCGCTGGGGTGGACCGGCACGGCGTAGAACGGGCCGGTGGTGAGGGTCCCGAGCGTCGCCTGCGGAGTGCGGTAATGGGTCTGGTCGCCGCACCAGCCGTCGTACACGCTCTCGCCGCGGCGGAAGTCGGGATCGTGCCCGGCCCGGACGTGGTCGTTGAAACGCGCCACCGTCGCCGCCAGCTCGGCCGCCGGGACGCCGATCCGCTCCGCGAGGCCGTCGAGGGTGTCGGCGCGGGCCGGCCAGCTTGGGGCGCCAGAGCCCGGGGCCGTCCCGAAGACGCCGTACTTCTTCACGCACGCGTCGTCGAAGACGAGCCAGGCCGGAAGGTTCGCGTAGGCGAACGCGCTGACGTCGAAGGCGTGGAAGGCGGCACCGAGCGCGTTGTAACTGGCGGCCTCGTTCGTGAACCGCTGTCCCCGCGCGTTCACCATGAGCGTCCCGGGCAGGGTCCGCTCGCGTAGCAGGAGGGTCGAAGTGGTCGACCCGTCCGCGGCCGGCACGAGAACGACGGGCACCCACCAGGCCTCGCGCATGCCGCTGAGCCGGACGCCGATCCGCATCGCCAGACGTAACCCGTCCCCGGTGTTGCTCGGCACACCGGGTGGGTGGGTGATCGGTCCGCGGAGGAAGTCCCGCACCAGCTCCGGGTCGTGCTCGAACCCGCCGGTGGCGATGATGACCGCCTTCGTCGCGCGGACCTCATGGGACCCGGACGCGGACTCGAAGCGGACGCCGGCGACGCGGTCGTCCTCGACCAGCAGTTCGGCGGCTCGCATGCCGGTGCGGGGCTCGATCCCCCGGTCCAGGCAGCCCCGCAGCAGTGCGGCGACCAGACCACGGCCCAGGCCCTCCTGCGAGGCGGACGTCCGCTGCCGCAAGAGCTCCGGCGCGATGACGCCCGTCCCGCCCCCACTGGGGATCTCGCTGATGTAGAGGCGCCGGGGACCACCGACGAGCCGGTCCCGCCAGGCGCCCAGCTCGTACGTGCTGACCAGTTCGGGCTCAAGCGAACGACCTCCGCCGGGCAGGCCGCCGGGGTGTTCGGGGTGGTAGTCAGGGTATCCGGGGACCAGCTTGAGCTGGAGCGGGGTCTCGCGTTCGAGCCAGTTGAGCGTGGCGGCGACATTGTCGACGAAGGCCTCGACCATCTCCGGCCGCATGCTGCCGTTGGAGAGCGAGTGCAAGTAGGCCAGCGACTGCTCGCGGCTGTCGGTGACACCCGCCTCGGCGGCGTATCTGTTGTCCGGGAGCCAGATGACGCCACCGGAGAGCGCTGTGGTCCCTCCGATCCGGTCGGCCTTCTCGAACAGTCCTACCGAGGCTCCGTCGCCGGCTGCCGCCAGCGCCGCGGTCAGCCCGGACGCTCCGGTGCCGAGCACCACCACGTCGTATCCGTCCACGAAGGCACCTCCTCAGGGCGAGGGCAAGAGCCTATCTCACTAAACGTCTTACGTGTAGGGTTAGATTCTTGGCGAAGACGTCGTCGAGAGGATCACCGAGATGGCCGCTCAACCACCAGAGACCGCCGATCCGGTGACCGCAGAAGCGAGCGCGCCGGCATCGGTTCTGACCTGGATCCGGCCGGTCCTGTTGATCATGTGTGCGGGAGGGGTGTCCCAGGGCTTCGCCCGCTTCACCTTCGCGTTCATCCTCCCCGACATGACCGAGGACGTGCTCGGGTCCTACAGCGTGGCCGGCCTGCTCGGTGCCGCCAACCTCGGCGGATACCTGATCGGCGTCATCGCGATGACCTCTCTCGCCGGCCGCTTCGAGAGTACCCGGCTGCTCAAGGCCGGCCTGGCGCTGACCGTGCTCGGCCTGCTCATCGTCGCGGTCGCCCCGTGGACGCCACTGCTCTTCGCCGGCATGGGGATGGCCGGCCTCTGCAGCGCGGCGGTCTGGATCCCGATTCCCTCGATCATCGCGGCGTACGCGCCACAGCGCCATCGGGGGATCGGGTTCGGGCTCGCCACCGCCGGGATCGGCATCGCCGTCGCGCTCACCGGCCCCCTCGTGACGCTCGTCCAGCGGCTGTTCGGCGACGGCGAGTGGCGTCAGGTGTGGGCCGCGGAGGTCGTCCTGTCGGTGGTGATCCTGGTCCTGCAGCTGCTGTTCCTGAAGCCGATCGGCACCCATACGGCCGGCCCGTCGCGGCGCGGGTCCCTGCGCAGCAGGCTGCCGGGGGCGAGCACGCTGCTGCCGGCCCAGTTCCTGTACGGCATCAGCTACGCGCTCTTCACGAACTACCTCGTCGCCGCGCTGCAGGACGACATGGGCTTCGAGCTCGCGTCGGCCACCCAGATCTTCTCGTTCCTCGGCATCGCCAGCATCTTCGGGGGCGTCGTGGGCGGGCGGACCTCGGACATGTTCGGGCGCCGCTTCGTCCTCGCGGCGTTCATGGTCGCGATCGGCATGGTGGCCCTGGTCATCCCGCTGCGCTGGAGCGACGGCATGTACGTGTCCGCGATCGCGTACGGGATGCTGATGACGGCGATCGGCACGGTGCTGGTCGCCTACCTCAGCGACGTGCTCGGCCCCAGCGAGATCGGTGCCGCGTTCGGGAGCGCGACGATAAGCCTCGGATCGGCCCAGTTGATCGCCCCGCCCATCGGCGGCTGGCTGGCCGACGCGACCGGCTCGTTCGACCTCACCTTCTACGTCGCCTGCGGTACCGGCGTTCTCGCCGGCATCGTGGCGGGTTTCCTTCCGAACACGCGGAAGGGACGCCGGCCGTAGCCGGCGCCCTTCCGTGATCCCGTGACTCAGTGACCTGCCATCGACACCTTGTCCGGGTCGATCTTGATGTCGATCAGGATGGGCCGGTCCCTGGTCTCGATCGCGGCGAGTGCCTCGTCGAGCTCGGCCAGGTTGCGGACCGTGAAGCCCTGACCACCGAGCGCCGTGGCGATCGGGCCGAAGTCGGGCCACTCGAAGGTGGAGATGGCCGGATCCATGTCCTTGTTGCGGAACTGGATGTGCTCGGCGCCGTAGGCCGAGTCGTTGAACACGACGACGACCAGGTCCACCTTGTGCCGCACGGCGGTGTTGAACTCGGCGAGGCCGCCGAGCATGAAGCCGCCGTCACCGGTGATCAGCAGGGTGGGCCGTCCGGGGGCGCCGAAGGACGCGCCGACCGCGTTGCCCATGCCGAGGCCGATCGAGCCGTAGTTGACGGTGTGCACGTACGCCCTGGGCTCCGGGCAGTGCAGCATGGTGAACGCGTTGAAGATGAACCGGCCGCCGTCGAAAACCAGCGTGCGGTCGTCAGGGAACGCCTCCTCGACCTTGAGCAGGGCGGTGCGGATGTCCACCGTCTCCTCGGTGCTGAGGTCGGTGAACTTCGCGTCGGAGTACGCCGCGAGACGCTCGGCGAGCTCGTCGGAGGCGAAGCCGGTGGGCTTGACCTCGGCCTCGTCCAGCCAGCCGACGATCGTGTCCGCCACGGTCGCGGCGTCGCCGACGATGCCGACGTCGCTGGGCGAGAACCGGTTGATGCTCTCGCGCTCAAGGTCGACGTGGATGACCTGCTTCTTCTCCAGCACCGAGCCCTCGGCGGTGGTCCACTTGTTGAGACCGGCGCCGAAGGCGATGATGCAGTCGCTCTGTGCGATCGTGTCGAGCGCGACCTCGTGCGACAGGGTGCCGCAGATACCGAGGTCGTGGCGCTCCCCACGGAACAGGTCCTTGCCGCGCAGCGTCGTGGCGACCGGGGCGCCGATGCGCTCGGCCAGCCGCAGCAGGGCCGCCTTGCCCTCCGGCGTGGCGGCACCGCGACCGGCGAGCACGATCGGACGGTCGGCACTGGCGACGATGCCGACCGCGGCGTCGAGCGCGGCCGGGTCCGGCGCGACCGCCTGGGAGCCGACGAACTTCGGCTCGACCTTCCGATACTGGACGTCCTCCCACTGGAACTCGACCGGGACGTTGAGCACGATCGGCCGCTTCTCCAGGTGGGCCCGCCGGATCGCCACGGCCAGGTCATCGAGCACGGTCTGTGGCGAGCGGACCTGCTCGAAGCCGGCGCCGGTCGGCAGCACGACATCCCGCTGCGGGATGTTCTGGAAGTTCTCGCGGTCCACCACGGCCGTGTCACCGGCGATGAGGAGGACGGGCGTGTGGTCCTTCACGCTCTCGACGAGGGCGGTCACGGTGTTGGTCAGCGCGGGGCCGTGGGTCACCGTGGCGACACCGAGCCTGCCCGACGTACGGGCGAACCCGTTGGCGGCGAGAACGGCGCCGGCCTCGTTGGAGCAGGAGTAGTACTTGCCCCCGGTCACGCGCTCGAAGCTGTCCATCATGTACAGGTTGGCGTCCCCGAGGACTCCGAAGATGGTCTCCACGCCTTGGTCGGCAAGCGCGCGCGCAATGGCTTCATGGAACTGCATCTGAGCTCCCTAATTCGGTCTGCTGGCACTCTGGCAAATCTGCCCTTGCACGTCAATAGATAGATCGCGTAAGTTTGGCCGGTACGACGAGTAGGAAAGAGCAGGTGCGGGAGATGGCCGAACGGTTCGATGTCATCGTGCTGGGCACGGGCGCCGCCGGGCTGACGGCGGCCGTCACCGCCGCCGGCGGTGGCGCGCGAGTAGGTCTGTTCGAGAAGGCACACGAGGTCGGGGGCACGGCCGCGTGGTCCGGTGGTCACGTGTGGATCCCCAACAACCCGCACCAGGCCGTGATCGGGGTCCAGGACAGCGAGGAGGAGGCCTTCGAGTACATCATGTCGCTCTCTCGCGACATGATCGAGGAGTCCCTGATCCGCGCCTACCTCAAGGCGGGCCCCGAGATGGTCGGCTTCCTCGACCGATCGGCGGGTACCGAGTTCCATGCCGTCGCGGACTTCCCCGATTACCACCCGGAGCACCCGGGAGGAAAGCCCGGTGGCGGCCGCACGATCGAGTGCCCGCTCTTCCCGTTCGACGAGCTGGGGGAGTGGCAGGACAGGGTCACCCGCAGCCCGTACTACCCCAACCAGCACCTGACCATGAGCGAGACCTCGCTCGGCGCCGTCGTGCCTCAGCTGCCGTCCGAGGAGGAGTTCGCGCGCCGCGCGGTCCGCGACGAGCGCGGCCGCGGGCAGGCACTGATCGGACGGCTGCTCAAGGCCTGCCTCGCCGCCGGGATCGAGCCGAGGGTCTCGCACCGGGCCCGTGAGCTGGTCGTCGAGGACGGCCGGGTGGCCGGCGTCCGCTTCGACACCCCCGAGGGCCCGCGCGAGGCCCGCGCCACCTGGGGGGTCGTCCTCGCAACCGGTGGCTTCGAGTGGAACGAGGAGCTCAAGCGGGCCTTCCTGCGGGGCCCCCTCACCCACCCGGTGTCGATGAGAACCAACACCGGGGACGGCCTGCGAATGGCCATGAAGGCCGGCGCGATGCTCGGGAACATGCGCGAGGCGTGGTGGATCCCGGCCGCCGATCTGCCCGAGGGCATCAACGACATGAACCGCGCGATGATCAGCGCCGAGCGCACCCGCCCGCGCTCGATCATGGTCAACAGGAAGGGCCGCCGCTTCACCAACGAGGCGGCCAACTACAACGCCTTCGGAGGCGCCTTCCACGTCGAGGACGTCGCGTCCTTCGAGTACGCCAACCTTCCCTGCTGGCTGATCTTCGACCAGGGATACCTGCGCGCCTACGGCACCGTCGGTCCCCACCCGGCAGGCGAGGAGCCCCCGGCGTGGCTGGAGGGCTTCGAGACCCTGGACGCGCTCGCCCTGCACCTGGGTGTCCCTGCGGAGGAGCTGAACGCCACGGTGCGGCGCTGGAACGAGCACGTGGACAAGGGCGCCGACCCCGACTTCCACCGCGGCGAGAGCGCCCACGACCGCTGGTGGGGCGACCCGGCGTACAAGCGTGACGTCCGCGGCACCCTCGGCCGCCTGGACGAGGCGCCGTACTACGCGATCCCCATCAAGAGCGGCGCGCTCGGCACGAAGGGCGGCCCGCGGGTCGACCCCGACGCCCGGGTGCTCGACATCGACGGCGAGCCGATCGAGGGTCTCTACGCCGCGGGGAACGTGATGGCCTCCCCGTTCGGCATGACCTACGGCGGCGCGGGCGGCACGCTCGGTCCTGCCATGGTCTTCGCCTACCTGGCCGGCCTGCACGCCACCCGGGACCTCGCCGGCTGACCGCGCCGGCCGCCGTGGACACGACGGTGCCCCCGCCCGGATCGGGCGGGGGCACCGTCGTTTCGGTTTCGGCGGCTGACGGCCCAGGTAGGCGGAGGGCGGGCGTCAGCGCTTCGGCGGGGTGCCGGCGATCCAGGTCAGCTCACCGACGACGTCGATGTGGTCGGCCAGGTTGCCCGGATCGTCGATGGGCGCCGGGGTGAACCTGCCGTCCTTGTACTGGGAGACCAGGTTGTAGGGGTTGGAGATCTGCGGCATGCTCTCCGGCGCGTGGGCCGGGTCGGTCGGGTGGGTCAGGAAGCCCTTCCAGGGAGTGTTCTCCTGGAGCTTCTTCAGCACGGACTCCTTGGTGATGTCGCCCTTGATCGAGCTGAGGATGTCGTAGGCGTACTGCATCGAGGAGGCCGCGACCGCGGTCTGGTTGGTCAGTTCCAGGCCGGGTGAGCTCTTGGCGAGCACGTCGCGGTAGGTCTTCGCGTCCGCGCTGTCGTAGTCGGACGGGACCGAGGCGAACGCGATGTAGAGGCCGTTGGCGGCCTCTCCGGCGGCGTCGAAGACCTTCTTGGTGGCCGGAGTGGCCGAGACGCCGATCTTGGCGGTAAGGCCGGCGATCTTCGCCGCCTGGAGCATCCGGGGTGCGGGGCCCTCACCGACGGCCAGGATGACCGCGTCCGGCTTCTCCGCGGCGATCTTCGTCAGGGTGGGGGTGAAGTCCGTGGCCGTGGGGTCGAACTCGGTCATGAAGTAAGCGGCGCCGCCGAGCTCGGTCCACAGCTTCTTCAGGGCCTCACCGACCTGCTGTCCTGAGGGGGTGTTGGTATAGGCGACGGCGAGCTTCTTGCTCCCGGTCGCCGCGAAGTGCACCGCGATCGCGGGGTAGGAGCCGACGGCTCCGGGGGTGGTGGGGAAGTTGACCTTGCTGGTGTACTCGTCGGGGCTGACCGGCCACCCGCCGATGTTGGCCAGGCCGGCCTTCTCCGCCGCGGGGAGCGCGTTGGCGCCGAACGCGAGCGAGGAGTCGTTGACCAGAGAGACCACACCCGAGTCGATCAGGTTGTTCAGGCACTGGGAGGTCTTGGCCGGGTCGCCGTGGTCGTCGCAGCTCTCCACGACGACGGGACGACCGCCGATCCCGCCGAGGTCGGTGTTGATATGGGACGCCCATGCCTCGTTGACCGTCTTCACCGAGGCGTTGGACCAGGCGGGATTGGTGATGGTCAGGATGGAACCGAGCTTGATCGGGTCGCCCTTGAGACCGCCGGTGCCGGCCCCGGCGTCTTTGGGCTCCTCCGCCGAGCAGCCCGCCAGCGCGAGGGCCGCGACCGCGATGGCGGCCGCACCCGTTCGAAGACTCCGTGAACGTGATTTCATGCTGTTCGCTGCTCCTTGGTATCGGTCATGACTTGGTGGAGGTCGGTCATCAGGGGGTGAATACCGGCGGCTAACGGCCCAGGTAGGAGGACTCGATCTCCGACCAGCGCTCCACCAGTTCCGCGGCGGTGCCCTGGGTTCTGATCCGGCCCCCCGACAGCACGTAGCCGCGCTGGGCGTACTTCAGGGCGAGATGGATGTGCTGCTCCACCATGAGCACGGCGAGCCCCTTGGACACGGCGATGTCCCGCAGCGCGGCGAACAGCCGCTCCACGATCACCGGGGCGAGTCCCATCGACATCTCGTCGACGAGCAGCACCCGCGGGTTGGCCACCAGTGCCCGCCCCAGGGCGAGCATCTGCTGCTCGCCGCCGGACAGCACCCCGGCCCGCTTGTTGTGCCGCTTCTTCAACTCGGGGAAGAGTTCGAGCACGTCGAGGCCGCCGGGTTTGGCGCTCAGCCGAAGGTGGTCGTCGACCGTCAGCGAGGGAAAGAGCGACCGGTCCTCGGGGATGTGCGCCAGACGCTTGCGGGCGATGACGTGCGGGCTGTGCTTGAGCAGCGTCTCGTCCGCGAGCCTGATGTCGCCCGCGGATACCTTCACCATGCCCGAGCACGCCAGCAGCGTCGTGGTCTTGCCCGCCCCGTTGGGGCCGAGCAGGCTGACGATCTCTCCGGCGCGGACCGACAGGCTCACGGCGTGCAGTACCTGGATGCGCCCGTAGCCCGCGTTCACACCCGTGATGTCGAGGATGGTCGCTCTGCTCCCCGCGGGGACCGGAGCGTTCTCGGGCAACGTGCTGGTCATGACATTCCTCCGGTGACGGGCTCGGTGGTGGTCACGTCCGTGCCGAGGTAGGCACGGGCCACTTCCGGGTCCTCGCGGATGACGGAGGGGGGCCCGCAGGCGATCCGCTTGCCGAAGTCGAGGACCTGGATGTCGTCGCAGACGTTCATGATCAGGTCGACGTCGTGGTCGACGAGCAGGACGGTCGTCTCACCGGCGGCGACCAGGTTCCTGAGCTTGGCGCCGAGCAGCTGCGACTCCTGCGCGTCGAGACCGGCGGCAGGCTCGTCCAGGAGCAGCAGGCGCGGACCGGCTGCCAGCGCCCGGGCGACGGAGACCAGCCGGGCCGTTCCGTGGGACAGCTCGGACGGGTACCTGTCCGCGGCCCAGGCGACGTCGAGCCGTTCGAGCGCGTACGCCACGGGGTCCGCCAAGGGACCACCCGCGTGTACGCGCGCGTACGTCTGGAGGTTCTCCCGGACGGTGAGCTCCATGAAGAGTTCCAGCGACTGGAAGGTGCGGATGATGCCTGCGCGGCTCCGGCGGTGCGCCGGCCAGGAGGTGACGCTCTCACCGTCCAGCCGGATGTCGCCCCCGTAGCGGACCATGCCGGTGATCGCATCGATCATCGTGGTCTTGCCGGCACCGTTGGGGCCGATCAGCCCGACCAGGGTTCCGGGCTCAATCGCGAAGCTGACCGAGTCCACGGCGGTGACGCCGCCGTAGCGGACGGTCAGGCCGTCGAGTTCGAGCAGGCTCATCGCTTCCTCTTTCTGTTCCGTGTGGGGGAGGCGTCAGCGCTTCGGCGGGGTGCCGGCGATCCCGGCTTCGGATGCCGGTCCGGCCTTGGACGCCGGTTCGGCCCGTGCGGGTCCGGCCTGGGAGGTGCCGCGGGCCCGGCGTCCCCGGAAGGTGTGCGCCAGCGAGGCCATGCCGTCGGGGTGGAGCTGAACGGAGATCAGCAGCGCGCCGCCGGCGATGATCAGGTGGTAGTCGTCGAGACCTCCGACGGCGAGCAGCTGTGAGAAGAGACCGCCGCCGGCGCCGAGGCCGGCGATGATCGCGCCGCTGACCATGCCGATACCGCCGATATAGGCCATCACGATCACGTTCAGCGATTCGAAGACGGTGAATCGCTCGTAGGAGAAGACGTTCGCCTGGTAGCCGAGCAGAGAGCCACCCACACCCGCGATGAACGCCGAGAGCGCGAACGCGGCGAGCTTGTAGTGCTTGATGTTGATGCCCGCCGCTACGGTGGCCGCCTCGTTCTCTCGCACCGCCAGGGCCCTTCGACCCGGAGTCGAGACCCGCAGGGCGGAGAGCAGGGCGGCGGCGGCGATGACGACCACGAGGACGAAAACGGCGAACCCGGTGTCGCTGAGCTCGTAGCCGAAGATGCCGGCGGGAGCCACGCGGTTGTAGCCCTTGCCGCCCAGCAGGCGGCCGTCGGAGAAGACGGCGACCTGGCAGACGAAGGCCGCGCTGAGCGTGACCAGTGCGAGGCTCGGGCCGCGGACCCGGAGCGACGGCAGCCCCACCAGCAGGCCGACCAGCAGTGCGATCACTCCGCTGAGGAGGATGACCAGCAGGAACGGCACCCCGGCGCTGGAAAGGATCGCGGTCATCATGCCGCCGATTCCGGCGAAGGCGACCTGTGCGAGCGAGATCTGGCCGACGAAGCCGGTGACCATGACGACCGACAGGGCGATGAGGATGCCGGCCAGGGACACGACACCCGCAGAGAGCCACGAGGGGCGGGCGGAGTAGATGAACACCAGGCCGATCGCCAGCGCGATGATCGGGCCGATCACCCGGTAGCGCGGCGGCAGGCTGATCGGGAGCCGGCCGCGCACGACCTCACCACGGGCGGGCAGCAATCGTCCTGAGAAGATCATCGCGAGAATGACGACGAGCGCGGGGAGGGCCTGGGATCGGCCGGGACCGGTCCACAGCCAGGTGTACCAGGAGCCCTCGGCTCCCGTGACCACCTGGAGCGCCGACTCGACCATGCCGAGGCCGAGGCCGGCGGCGACCGCGATGCCGAAAGAGGTGAACCGTGCGAGCAGCGCGGCAGCGAAGACCGGCACGACGAGCAGGGTCAGGGCTTTGGCGTCCAGGCCGGCGATCGGGCTCAGCATAACGCCGGCGATCGCGGCCAGAACGAAGCCGACAGCCCAGGTGAGCGCACCGATGAGCACGGGCGACAGACCACTCAGCGAGGCGCCCTTCTCGCTGTCGGAGATGGCGCGGACGGCCAGGCCGATGCGGGTACGGCGTGAGACGACCGCGAGGACGGCCGCTAGGACGACGGCGATCGCGGCGAGGATCAGGCGGTCCATCGGCAGGTTCACGCCCAGGACGACGATCGGGGTCGAGGAGACCACGGAGATCGGCGTCTTGGTCTGTACGTCGAAGAGCACGGTGGCCAGGCCCTGGAGCAGCAGGAGTAGCGCCAGTGTGGCGATGATCCGGGCGAGCACGGGGGAGTTGCGCAACTGCCGCATGACGGCGAGATAGAAGGCGAGCCCGAGTACCCCGGCGAACACGAGGGTGACGAGCGACGACGGCAGGACGGACCAGCCGAGGTCGTCGCGCAGCGCGAAGAAGACGTAGGCGCTGATCATCGCGACGGCACCGTGGCTGAAGTTGAGGACTCCGGTCCCCCGGTAGATCGCCACGAGGCCCAGCGCCAGCAGCGCGTAGGCGCCGCCGAGTCCGAGCCCCAGAAGCGCGAACTGCATCACAGACATCTGGGTGTCCTGCCTTCGACCGTTGTGGTTCGGGTGGCTGAAAAGTAGTCTTCTTTACGTAGAACGTCAACGATTAACTTGCATTTAACCGTAGGGAGACATCCGCATGTCAGAAGCCGCTGTCGTAGAGGTGCAGGAACTGGAGGGGCGCCGTTGGGCCGCCCTGGTCGCCGCGGACACGAGTACGCTTCGAGAACTCTTCGCGGACCGGATGTCCTACACCCACTCGAACGCGCTCGTGGACACCAAGCACAGCTACATCAACGCGATAGAGGACGGCACGGTCTCCTACGTCGCGGTCGACCCCTCAGACGTGCAGGTACGGATCTTCGGCGGTACCGCGGTGGTCACCGGTCGTGCCGTGATCGACGCACGGGGCGGCGGGACCGACTTCCGGCTGCAGGCCCGCTACAGCGCGGTATGGGCGAAACTGGATGGTCAGTGGCGGTTCGTCTGCTGGCACTCCACGCCGCAGCCCGGGTGAACCGCCGCGCGCGGCGGCTCCCCGGAGGCACCGCGCCCGCCGGCTCTTAGCGTTCCCCCGCGACTCTGACGTGCCGCAGGACGCGCCGCTCCTTGAGGCCTGTCGTACGAACGGTCCGGACGGTGACCGATCACGCTCCGGAGAGCGGACCGTTCAACTTCAACTGGTGGCGGAGGTAGTACGCCGAGAGGAGGAAGAAGCTCTGGCCGAGCGCCATCTTCCCGAGCGGGACTCCCGGGCCGCCGGGCGGAAGGACGATCCGCCCGATGCTTCCGTCCGGTTCCACGATCCCCGCGACCGCGTCCAGGGCGCGCACGGCGGGTTCGACGAGCTGGTCGGAGACGACGCCGAGCTCGATCGCGAGCGCGGCGGCATAGCTGAACATCACGGTGCCGGATGCCTCGAGCGCCGTCGCCGGATCGTCGAGGAAGTCGTGGAAGAAGCCGCTCCGGTCCTGGAGGGCGGCCATCGACTCCAGCAGAGTCGAGAGGATCTCGCGGGTGGCCGCCGCGCTCGAATGGTCTGACGCCTCGGAGAGCACCTCCGCGGCGGCGCAGATCAGCCAGCCGTTCCCCCGGGACCAGAAGGTGGATTCGGTGAACGAGTTCGGCCGCTCGCGCCACACGTGGCGGGACAGTTTGTCAGCGGGGTCGATGAGCCGCCGTCCGGCCAGCAGGATCTGGTGGTACGCCTCGTCGACCAGTTCGGGCCGGTTCAGGACGCGCCCGAGCCGGGCCAGGGCGCCGCACACGGGGTAGACCTCGTCGATCCACACCTCCGGTGCGGCGCCGTTCATCAGCAGAAATCCCTCGCTCGTCCTCGGACCGCGAAGGACCGCCTCCATCTGCCGCTCCGCGGCTTCGAGATAGCCGGAATCCTGGGTTCGCTCATGCAGCATGGCGAGCGGATAAGTGAAATACGCGCTGACGCTCGCGGTGGCGGTGAACTGCCGCATGATCGCGACGTCCATGACCCGGAAGGCACCGAAATTCAGATTCGTGGTGCCCCCGTAACACAGCCTTCCGTCCGAGGTCTGGGTGGCGATGGCCCGGTCGAGCCACCGCCGGACGGTCGGCACGCCCTGCGGGTGGTCCCACAGCAGAAGCGCCATCATGCAGCCCTGGCGCTCCCAGTAATCATGTTCCATGTCCAGTTGGAGCGCATTGCCGAAAACGCGCCCGACGATCTCGTCGTTGATGTACTCGACTCTCATGCCGGTTCCTTGCCTAGAACATGCGCGGCCGTTGCGAGGCGATAGGGATTCTTGAACGCCGAAGATACACTGTTGACGTCGAACGTCAAGGGTTCGCTAATATGGGCGAATGCAAGCGTTCTAGGACATCCTGCCCGGCGGCGTGGCACAGGGAGATGACTCGATGGAGCAGACGGAGCCGTTGTCCGTCCAGGACCGCATGGATATCGCGGACGTGCTGGCCACGTACTGCCTCGCGCTGGACGACCGGGACTGGGGCCGGCTGGCGTGGGTGTTCACCGAGGACGCGGTCGCCGACTACGCGAGCAGGGGTGTCAGCCAGGGCTTGGACGCCATCACCGGCACGGTGCGCGCCGCACTGGAACCCCTGGACGCCTCCCAGCACTTCATCGGGACCTCGCTGGTGGAGACCGATGCGGAGGGCGTGGCAGGGCGCACCTATCTGATCGCCCAGCACATCGCGTCCGGCACTCCCGGAGGCGACGCCTTCACGGTCGCCGGGACGTACATCGACCGGTTCGTCCGCACGCCGGACGGCTGGCGGATCCGCCACCGGCAGCTGAGCCGGGTGTGGACGCAGGGTAACCCGGCCGTGCTGTCCGCGCGCTCCGCCGAGCTCGCGGGAGACGAGGACGCGAGTTCGGCGGAACCGAGGTCGTGACGGTTACGGCTCGACCCACGCAATGACAAGGCCGGCACCCGTACCCGGGACGGGTGCCGGTTGTGTCGTGGGAGGGCTGGCGCAGAGTGAGGGTCAGTCCAGGCCGGTACGCAGTGCTGTGAGTCCGGACTGGACGAGGTCCGGGACGGCCGGGCCGGCCTTCTCGAAGTTCTCGCCGACCGTCTGCCCGGCCAGATACCGGGAGTGGATGCCCTCGGCGATCACCGCCAGCTTGAAGTAGCCGAACGCCACGTAGAAGTGCAGCGCGGACAGGTCGAGCCCCGAGGCGGAGGCATAGGCCTCGGCCAGGGCCGCGCGGTCGGGGAATCCGGGGTTCGCGGCCACCGCGTGGCGGGTGCCGGTCACGTTCTCCGTGATCTCGTCCCAGTACACGAGCATCAGGCCGAGATCGGTGAGCGGGTCGCCCAGAGTGGACATCTCCCAGTCGATGACCGCGGCGATCCCGCCGCCCGGTTCACCCTGGTGGTCCGGCACGAAGATGACGTTGTCGAGCCGGTAGTCGCCGTGGACGACGACGGCGCGCTGCGCGGGCGGCACCGCCCGCTCCAGGCGGCGGACCAGTTCGTCGATCCCCGGCAGCTCACGCGTCGCCGACAGGGACCACTGCCGGGCCCACCGGGAGACCTGCCGCGCCACGAAACCGTCCGGACGGCCGAAGCCCTCCAGCACCGCCGGATCGGTCGTGTGGAGGGTGACGAGCACGTCGACCAGGTCCCGCGCGCACCGGGCGGCGACCTCGGGGGCGAGGCCCCTGGTGTCGTCGGCGCTCCGCAGCACCGGCCCGTCCACCCGCTCCATGACGTAGAAGTCCGCCCCGAGCACGTCGTGGTCCTGGCAGAGCAGGACCGGCCCGGGTACCGGGACAGCGGTGCCGTGCAGCGCGTCCATGACCTTGTACTCGCGGGCCATGTCATGGGCGGTCGGCAGCACGTGGCCGACCGGCGGCCGGCGGAGCACCCAGTCCGCGCGGCCGTCGGTGAGGCGATAGGTGAGGTTGGAGCGGCCGCCCTGGATCAGGGTCGCCGTGAGCGGCCCGGCCAGGCCGACGGCGGCGTCCAGGTACGGCGTGAGGCGCTCCAGGTCGACGCCGACGAGCGGGCCGGCCGCCGCGGGGGCCGGTTCAGCGGCCACGGAACTCCGCCTTACCGACCCCGTTCTCCACGAAGCTGGTCATGCCGATCGACCTGTCCTCGGTCGCGAACAGCCCGGCGAACAGACCGCGTTCGATCTCCAGGCCCGAGTCCAGGGAGACCTCAAGACCCCGGTCGATCGCCTCCTTGGCGGCGCGCAGCGCCATGGCGGGGCCGCGCAGGTACGGAGCCACCAGTTCCTTCGCCTTGTCCAGCACCTCCTCCGGCTCGACCACGTGGTCGACCAGGCCGATTTCCAGGGCCTGCGGCGCGCGGAGCATCCGGCCAGAGAAGATCAGGTCCTTGGCCCGGCCAGGGCCTATGAGGCGGGGCAGCCGCTGGGTGCCTCCCGCGCCGGGGATCACTCCGAGCAGGATCTCCGGGAAGCCCAGCCGGGAGTCGGTCGCGCAGACCCGCAGGTCGGCGGCCAGGGCGAGCTCGCAGCCGCCGCCCAGGGCGAAGCCGTTGATCGCGGCGACGACCGGCATGGGCAGCCGGGCCAGCGCGGTGCACGCGTCGCCGAGCGCGCTGGAGTCGCGGACCGCCCTGCGGTAGTCCCAGTCCAGCATCTCCTTGACGTCGCCGCCTGCCGCGAAGACCTTGGGGCCACCGGTGACGATGACCGCGCGGGCGTCCTCGGAGGCGCGCACCTTCCCGATGATCTCGATGAGTTCCCGGACCAGCGGCTGGTCGAGCGCGTTGACGGGCGCCTGGGTGAGGGTGATCGTCGCGAGCCGGTCGGTGATGTCGAGCGCGACCCTGGTCCGGTCACCCATGGTCGTACCAGCCCTTGCCGGTCTTGCGGCCGTGGTCGCCGGCGCCCGCCATCCGCACAGAGAGCTCCGGCGGGTAGAACTTGGGGTCGACGGTGTCGGCGAAGATGTTGCGGGAGGCGTTGACGAACACGTCGACGCCGGTGAGGTCCATCGTCTCCAGCGGGCCCATGGCATGGCCGAAGCCGAGCCTGCAGGCGGTGTCGACGTCCTCCGCGGTGGCCACGCCGCTCTCCACGAGCTTCACGGCCTCGACGGTGAGCGCGACGATCAGGCGGGTGGTGACGAATCCGGCGATGTCGCGGTTGACGACCACGCAGGTCTTCCCGAGGTCCTCGGCGAACGACGTCGCCTTGGCCAGGGTCTCGTCGCTGGTCTTGAAGCCGCGGACCACCTCGCACAGGCGCATCATCGGGACGGGGGAGAAGAAGTGGGTGCCGATGACCTGCTCGGGCCGGCTCGTCACCGAGGCGATCTGGGTGATCGGCAGGGCGCTGGTGTTGCTCGCCAGGATCGCCTCGGGCGGACAGATCCGGTCGAGCTCGCGGAACACCTTCTGCTTGACGTCGAGGTTCTCGAAGATCGCCTCGACGGCGACATCGGCGTTCCCGGCGGCTTCGAGGTCGGTGGTGGTGATGATCCGCAGCAGGGCGGCCTCCGCCTGCTCGGCGGTGACCTTCTCCTTCTTCGCGAGCCGCTTCAAGGACGTCTCGATCTCGCGGCGCCCGCGGTCGAGCTGGCCCTGGTTCAGGTCCTGAAGGATGACGTCGTAACCGCCGAGCGCGGCGACCTGGGCGATACCGGAGCCCATCAGGCCGGCGCCGACGACTGCAAGATTGGGCACGATGGTTTCCTTCAACGTGGTCAGGTGGTCAGGTGGTCAGGTGGTCAAGCGGGTAAAGCGCTGCGAAGGGGCAGGCGCCGGACGTGTCCGGCCGGTCATCCCTGGTCGCGGGCCGCCGAGCGGCGGCGTACGGCACGCTGGGCGATGGACATGCGATGCACCTCGGAGGCGCCGTCGTAGATGCGGAACGGGCGGACCTCGCGGAGGAACAGCGAGAGCGGCAGGTCGTGCGAGATGCCGAGGGCACCGTGGATCTGGACGGCCCGGTCGACGATGCGCCCCACCGCCTCCGCGACGAACGTCTTGGCGATCGACGTCTCGGCGGAGGCGCGCTCCCCCTGGTCGAGCAGCCACGCGGCGTGGGTGATCAGGCTCCGGGAGGCGGCCAGGTCGATCTCGCTGTCCGCGAGCATCTGCTGGGTCATGCCGAGCTGGGCGAGCTTGCCGCCGAACGCCTCGCGCTCGGCGGCGCGGTCCAGAGCCATGTCCTGGGACCGCTGGGCGAGGCCGAGCCAGCGCATGCAGTGGGTCAGCCGGGCGGGCGCGAGGCGGACCTGCGCGTAGGCGAACCCTCGGCCGACCTCGCCGAGCACGGCGTCGGGGGCGACCCGGCACTCGTCGAACTCCACCTCGCCGTGGCCTCCGGTGAAGCCGATGTCGAGGCTGCCGACGTGCCGGACGACCCGCATCCCGGGGTTGCCCGCGTCGACGAGGAACATCGTCGCCCCGGCGGGCTGCCCTTGGTGCTCGGGCGTGAGGGCCATGCAGATCGCCCAGGCCGCGCCGTCGGCCCCGGTGATGAACCACTTCTTCCCGTTGACCACCCAGGCGTCACCGTCCCAGCGGGCCGTCGTGCGCAGCATGGAGGGGTCGGAACCCGCTCCGGGGCTCGGCTCGGTCATCGCGAAGCAGGAGCGGACCGCGCCGCTCACCAAGGGAGCGAGGTACTTCTCCTGCTGCGCGGGCGTGGCGACCTTGTGCAGCAGGTGCATGTTGCCCTCGTCGGGCGCCGCGCAGTTGAGCGCGAGCGGGCCGAGGAGGCTGTACCCGGCCTCGCGCAGGATCACCGACTGGGCGGTGGTGTCGAGACCGAGCCCGCCCCACCGCTTCGGCGCGGTGGGGGACAGGAGACCCGCGGCGGACGCCGCCTCCTGCAGCCGGCGGCGCGACTCCTCCGTCGGGGACGTCCCGGAGGCGGCCAGTTCCCGCTCGGCCGGGATGACCTCGTCGCGTACGAACGCCCGGACGCGGTCCCGCAGCTCCAGGGTCTCCGGATCGGGGGTGAGGTCGACGGCCACTACTGCGCCGTCCAGCCGCCGTCGACGATCAGGCTGGATCCCGTGATGTAGCTGCCCGCGTCGGACGCGAGCAGCAGCAGGGCTCCGACCAGCTCGTCGGCCTCGCCGAGGCGGCGCATCGGGATGCTGGCGTGCGCGGCGGCCGCGGCCGCCTCGTTCTCCCTGATCGCCGCCGTCATGTCGGACACGATCAGCCCGGGGACCAGCGCGTTGACGCGGATGCCGCGCCGCAGCGTCCACTGCATGGCGAGGTCGCGGGTGATGCCGAGCAGTCCGGCCTTGGACGCGCTGTACGCCGGCTGCGGGGCGTCGGTGGAGACCAGGCCGAGGACCGACGAGACGTTGATGATGGAGCCGCCGTGCTTCGCGTCGATGCACGCCCGGCCGAAGGCCTGCGCCATCTGGTAGGCGCCGGTCAGGTTGACCTGCAGGACGCGGGCGAACTCGGCGGGGTCGTCCTTGTGCGTGGGTACGACCCGGCTGATCCCGGCGTTGTTCACCAGGATGTCCACGTCGCCGAGCTGCTCGCGCGCCGCGGCGACCAGCCCCGCGCAGTCCGCGGGGTCGGCCACGTCGGTGGGGACGGCGACGCAGCGGCGGCCGAGGGACTCGACCTTGCGCTTGGTGTCCTGAAGGAGCTCCACGCGGCGGGCGCCGAGCGCGATGTCGGCGCCGGCCTCGGCCAGGGCCAGGGCGAACGTGACGCCGAGCCCCGACGAGGCGCCGGTCACGATCGCGACCTTGCCCTCCAGGCTGAACCGGTCGAAGACGCTCATGAGGCGGCCGCCTTCGCGCTCGCGCGCTCCCACTCGGCGTCCAGGATGCCCTTGAGGTAGGCCAGGCGGTCCTTGCCGGAGACGAAGTCGAACTTCACGGTACCGAACGGGTCGATCTTGGTGCGCAGCAGGTCGAGCTGCTCCCGCGTCGGCACGGCCGTGGTCGGCACGTCCTTCGGAACCTCCAGCTCGAAGCCGGTGCTCTCGACGACGGTCTTGACGTCGACGCCCGGGTGCACGCTCTCGATGCGGAACGGCCGGTCGTCCTCGTCCTTGACCAGGACGGCGAGGTTGGTGACGACGACGATCGGGCCCGGCTGCAGGCCGGCCGCCTCGCGCGCCTCGGCGCCGACCTTCCACCGGGTCCCGGTGACGAACTCGACCTTCTCGACCAGCGTGCGCGTGTTGTGGTTGCCGAAGTAGGCGATCATCTTGCGGTACATCTTGATCACCTCGGCCGCGCCCGCGCCGCCGGGTAGGCGGACCTTCGGCGAGTCGAACGGGCCGATCGTGGAGAGGTTGATCGCGCCGTCGCCGTCGAACTGGGCCGAGGACACGGCCTCGACGCCGCCATGGTTGGCCAGGTGGATCGAGTTGACCTCGGTCAGCATGCCCCAGCGGCAGGCCGCGCCCTTGTACGCCGCGGCCTCGGCACCGGTGAACGAGAGCTGGATGGGGGCCATGCCCACCGCGTCGAAGCCGGCCATGTAGGCGCCCTTGGCGTGGGTGAGCTTGGCCAGCATGTACGAGGCGTAGGCGAGGGGGGTGAAGGATCCCATGACGGTGACGCCCTGCTCGTCGACCTCCGCCGCGACGCGGCAGGTCATGAGCTCGTGGATCTCGTAGTCGGTCATACCTGTGCTCCTTCGATGACCTCGGCGACGTCCACGAGCGCGGCGAGCACGTGGTCGCGTCCCTTGAGGACCCGGGTCCGGTAGTTCTCCTCGCTCTCGCCGCGGATCTGGTCGATGTAGCCGGAGAACGAGGGGCCCGCCGCGGCCGCCGCGTAGTCCATGATCTCCCAGGCGTCCATGGCGTAGCGCGGGACGTGCGAGGTGGGGTGTGCCCCGAACGGTGCCTCGATGACCGCATTGACATAGAAGCCGGGGAGCTTGGTCATGTGCGCGTTTGCCACGATCACGCTGCGGTCGACGACCTCCTCGCAGGTGACGATGACCTTCTTCGCGGCCTTCGCCATCTCCACGTCGGGGCCGGAGGTGTTGTCCCACTGCGCGTTGCCCTCGGCGTCGGCGCGCAGGGCATGCACGATCGCGACATCGGGCTGGATGGCGCGGACCGCGGTGAGCTCCTCGCCCGTGAACGGGCAGGTGGTCGTCGCGTAGATGTCCGGGTAGCGGGCCGGGATGTCGGAGCCGAAGGGGCCGCGGTAGGGGAGGAAGGGGACTCCGCGTCCCTGCGCCTCCAGGCCGATCAGCAGGCCGAGGCCGGTGTACTCGGTGAACGGCAGCTTCCCGGACTCCACGGCCTTGCGCACGTTCGGGGCGAGGCCGAAGGCCTCCAGGGTGACCATGGCGAAGGACAGGTGGCCGAGCGTCCCGGCGGCGGCCATCAGGTCCATGTCGGCCGAGCCGACGACCGTGATCGCGTGGATGTCCTTGCGTCCGGCGCGGATCAGCTCGCGGACCGCGGCCATGGGGTGGTTGGCGAACCAGCCGCCGCCGAAGGCCACGGAGTCGCCGTCCCGGACGAGGTCCCCGAGTGACTCCAGGGGCACGACCTTGTCGGGCATCTTGCTTTCGCTCATGGCTCCACCACAGTTCTCTGGTCGGACACGGTTCCTCCTCGGCGGGTTGCGATCCGCAATCTATCGTTAAACGTCAGATGCGTAAAGCGGCCGGGAGGGTCGCCTCACCGGTTCAGTCCGCGCAGGCCCTTCGCTTCCATGAAGTCGGAGATGCTGGTCCACACCTCGTCCTGGCGGAGCATGACCTGGTCGGCGATGGCCTCGATGTCGGCGGCGCGCCGGGGGTCGAGGCGGGGGCCGCAGTCGATGGCGACGCATGCGAAGTACGCGGAGGGCCAGGGGAGTTGCTCGATGGACGAGGCGATCTTGTCGAGTTCCTCCTGGAGGCTGTCATGCTCGACGACCCGGCTCACGATCCCGGCGCGCAGCGCCTCCTCGGCGTCGATCACGCGGGAAGTGAGGATCATGTCCTTGGCGAACGCCTCCCCGGTCGCGCGGGCGAGCCTGCTGGTGCCGCCGACGTCGGGGACGATGCCCATGCGCATCTGCGGCATGGCGAAGACGGCGCGGTCGCCGGCGATCCGGATGTCACAGGCGAGCGCCAGCTCCAGGCCGGCGCCGATGACGGGGCCGTTGATCGCCACGACGCTCGGCTGGGGGACACGCTCGAAGCGGTCCACGATGTTGGCCCAGCGGCGGATGAACGAGGGATAGCTGCCCTTCTCGACCTCCAGCGAGGCGCCGATCGCCCCGAAGTCGACACCCGCGCAGAAGGCGGGCCCGTTGCCGGTGAGGGTGACCACACGCAGGTCGTCGCGCGTCTCGACATCGGCCATGACCTGGTCGAGCTCGTCCCAGGCGGCGAAGGTGAGGGCGTTCCGCTCGTCGGGCCGGTCCAGCGTGATGTCGAGGCGGGTTCCCGAATCCGCGAGCGTCAGGGTCTCCAGACCTTCGGTCGTCATGTCCGTCTCCTAGGTGCCTGTGGTGGCCTCGGCCGCGGGAGCGCCGAGATGCGGCAAGAATATGCTATGTAACGTATAACGTAAGCAAATACACACCGGTCGTGCCGGGGCGTGAACGCTCTGGCGTTCGGGCGCGATGTATGTAAGACTGACGTTGAACGTAAACAATCAAGTTTGTCTGTTGGGGGAGCCGTGGACGCCGCGACCAGCCCGGCGAGCCAGGTGGCCGCCGGGAGCGTGCTGCACGCGGGCCGGCTGATCACCGGGATCGAGAACGGGCACGCCGTCGCCCGCGTCGCCCTGCGCGAGCTGGCGGAGCACCGCGGCAGGGCGCAGCTCATCGGCGTCACCGGGCCACCCGGCGCGGGCAAGAGCACGCTCGTGGCGTCGCTCATCCGCGAGTTGAGGGGCCGGGGCCGGACGATCGGAGTGATCGCCGTCGATCCGTCAAGCCCGTTCAGCGGCGGGGCCCTGCTCGGCGACCGCGACCGGATGCTCGAAGCGTCCAGCGGGGACCGGGGGGTCTTCATCCGTTCCCTCGCCTCGCGCGGCGCCTCGGGCGGGCTCGCCGCCGCCGTCAACGACGCGGTCGACGTGATGGACGCGATGGGCAAGGACGTCGTCATCGTCGAGACCGTGGGCGTCGGCCAGGGCGAGTTCGAGATCGCCAAGATCGCGCACACCGTGATCCTGGTGCTCGTTCCTGGATACGGCGACGCACTGCAGGCCATGAAGGCCGGCATCACCGAGATCGCCGACGTGGTGGCCGTCAACAAGGGCGACTCGCCCGGCGCGGACCAGACCGTCAAGGACCTGTCCGCGCAGGGCTTCGAGCGGACCGACCCCAGCGGTGGCAAGCCCTGGAGCGTCCCCGTCGTCAAGGTCTCCGCACTGCGTCACGAGGGCGTCGCCGAGCTCGTCGCGGCGGTCGACGAACACTACGCGGCCACTGGCGAGACGCAGTGGAGGGTCGTGGGCGAACGTGCCCGCCGGCACGCGCAGTTCATCGCCTTCGTCGGCGACCGGCTCCGCGAAGAGCTGCTCGGGGCCGCGGGATCGGCCCTCGGCGACCGGCACCTGGCCGATCCCTACGGGGCGGCCGAGCGTTACGTCCAGGAACTGCTCCAAGCCCACCACTGGCTCACGACCCAGCCTCGCGCCGAGGCCGCCCCAGGAACGGAGACGAAGTGACATCTCTGCTGAGCAGCAAGTTCGAGGCTGCGAAGGAGGCGTGGGCCGCGCGCCGCGCCCGCTACGCCGACAGACTGCGACCGGCCAAGACGATCTCGGGACTCCCCGTGAAGACCGTCTACACCCACGAGGACACGGCCGGCTCCAACCTTGAGGAGATGCCGGGCGTCTACCCCTTCACCCGCGGTCTGCACCCGGACGGCTACGCCCTGACGCCGTGGATGCAGCAGATGGTCTTCGGCTACGGGACCATCGAGGAGACCCGCGAGAAGATGGAGAAGATGGTCGCCGAAGGGATGGAGGGATACTTCGGCCACAAGGTCTTCAACACCGTCTACGACATTCCCGCCATGTACGGCATCGACGCCGACCACCCCGAGGCCGCAGGCAACATCGGCCAGTGCGGGGTGCACATGAGCACCGGTGACGACTACGACGAGCTGGTCCGCGACTGGGACCTGAAGTCCACCAACTTCTCGATGATCACCGGCGACAACTGCCTGCCCGCGCTCGCGCTGCTGGCCGCCGCCGTGGAGCGCCGCGGCGAGCCGACGGCGCTGATGCACGGCAACTCGATGAACTGGTACCCGCGTATCGCCGTCCAGGACGTCCCGTCCTGGGAGCCCAAGTGGGGCTACGCCCTGATGATCGACCTGATCAAGTGGGCCAAGGACAACGCTCCCGACTGGAACCCGGTCAACATCTTCATGTACGGCCTGTCCGAGGCGGGCGCCACGCCCGTGCAGGAGCTGGCCTACGGGCTCTCCTGGGGCAAGTCGATCATCGACGCGGGTCTGGCCGCGGGCCTCGCGCCCGACGAGTTCATCGGCCGTCTGTCCTTCCAGATCGGCTGCACGGTCAACGTCTTCGAAGAGGTCGCCAAGTTCCGCGCGCACCGCCGCATGTGGGCGAAGCTGTGCAAGGACGCCGGTGTCACGAAGCCGTCGAACATGCACGCCCGCGTCCATGTGCACACCAGCGGGTACGTCCTCACCCAGCAGCAGCTGATGAACAACAACGCCCGCATCACGCTGCAGACCCTGGCCGCGGTGCTCGGCGGTGTCCAGTCCATCCACACCTGCTCCTACGATGAGGCCGTCGGTGTGCCGACCGAGGAGTCGCACCGCACCGCGCTGCGCACTCAGCAGATCCTCATGTGGGAGAGCGGCGTGCGCGACGTCGCCGACCCCCTCGGTGGCTCCTGGTTCGTCGAGAAGCTGACCGACGACATGGAGGCCGAGGCCTGGAAGATCTACGAGGATCTCGAGGCCTCCGGCGGGTACCGCGAGGGCATCGAGACCGGCGAGGTCAAGCGGAACATCGACAACGCGTCGTACGAGATGAAAAAGCTGATCAACAGCGGTGAGCTCCCGGTCGTCGGGGTGAACCGGTACGTCTCGGACGAGACGGAGAACTACGAGCCGTTCCGTATCGACGAGTCCATCGAGGACAAGGCCAAGGCCCGCCTCGACGCCTACCGGGCGAAGCGGGACCAGGCCGCGGTCGACGCCGCGCTGGAGGACGTCAGGACCGCCTGCCAGGCGCTCAAGGACGGCACGGGGCCGCTGATGCCCGCGCTGGTCGAGGCGGCACGCAAGGGCGTGACCAACGGCGAAATGATGGTGCCGATGCGCGAAGCGTTCGGCTGGTACGTCAGCGAGTGAGCCTGCACACCGCAGAGCGACTGGCACGTCAGGCAAGGAGTAAGCCGTGTCCAAAGAGCACATCAAGGTCCTGCTGGCCAAGAAGAAGATCGACGTCCATGGGCGCGGTTCGAAGCTGATCGCGCGTGAACTGCGCGACGCGGGCATGGAGGTCGTCTACTTCCGGTTCGGGGTCCCGGAGGAGATCGCCGAAGCGGCGCTCCAGGAGGACGTCGACGTGGTGGCCGTCAGCATCATGACCAGCGGGCAGACGCAGATCGCCCGTGCCCTGATCCCGGCGCTGAAGGAGCGCGGTATGGACCAGGTCCTGGTCATCATGGGCGGCATCATCCCGGAGGTGGACTTCGAGCCGCTGCAGGACCTGGGCGTCCACCGCAGCTTCCCGCCGGGGCTTCCGGGCGGTGTGGTCGCCGAGTACATCCGGGAGAACGTCGGAACGGCCACCCTGGCCTAGTCCGGAGTCCGGCGTGTACGTATCGCGAATCGTCATCGGTTGAGGGGATCATTGTGGCAACGCTGTCGGGAGTGGACGGCAAGGGAATCGTCGTCACCGGTGGTGGCGGTGGGCTCGGGTCGGCCATGGCCGCCGAGTTCTGCCGGCTCGGTGCCCGGGTGGTCGTCTGCGGGCGGACCAAGGACACCCTGAACGAGACCGTCCAGGCGATCGAGGCGGAGCTCGGCCCGGGCAAGGCGTTCGCGGTCACCGTGGACGTGCGCGACCCCGCCTCCGTGGCGGCGATGGCCGACGAGGCCACCGAGCTGCTCGGCGCGGTCGACGGGCTCGTCAACAACGCCTCGGGACTCTTCCCGGTCAAGGCGGAGAAGCTGACCTCGAACGGGTTCGACTCGGTCATCAAGATCGTGCTCAACGGGACCTGGCACTGCACCTCCGAGGTCGGCCGGCGCTGGCTGGAGGCAGGCCGCGAGGGAGCGGTGGTCAACGTGCTCACGCCCTACGCCTGGATGGGGGCGCCGGGCATTGTGCACAACGCGTCGGCCAAGGGCGGCGTCCTCGCCATGACCCGTACGCTCGGCGCGGAGTGGTCGGGCCGGGGCGTCCGGGTGAACGCGATCGCGCCGGGGTGGATGCCCGTGGGCGGCACGGACTTCCTCGCGGGGGATCCGGCGGTCCGTCAGCGGCTGATCGACGCGATCCCGGCAGGCCGCCTGCTGAAGGCGGAGGAGACCGCCCGCGCCGCGGCGTACCTGCTGTCCGACGACGCGTCCTACGTGGTCGGGGAGGTGCTCACCATCGACGGCGGGCACCACCTGTCGAAGGGGCTCTACGAGTTCATCGACGAGCTGCCCGGCCGGTAGGCGGGGCACGCGGCGCCGCGCGACAGGAGCGGCGAAGCGAAATGAGCGGGGCTCCCGGGTTCGACCCGGGAGCCCCGCTCATTCGCGTTCGTGCCGCTCAGTCCGTCGCGGCCCGCGGGTGCGGGTACCAGCGGCCCGCGGCGGCCTCGGCCGCCTTGCCGCGGTACAGGAAGGCGAACGAGCGCTGGGCGAAACGCCAGCCCTCCTCGGTCCTGACCAGGCTGTCGGTGTAGACGCCGGTGAACGCGAAGGCGTTGCCGGCGCCGTCGGCGGCGGTCTCGGAGACGTACCAGGTCGCGGTGGCGTTGTCGCCGTCGACGTCCACGTGCCCGCTGTGGGTGAGCTGGATCAGGCGCTGGAAGTTCTTGAGCAGGCCGGCCAGCACACCGCTGATCGCCTCGCGGCCCGTCGCCGTGGGGACGCCGGGAACGTGCCACTCCCCGTCCTTCGTGAACAGGCCGGCCAGCTCCTCGGGCGCGCGCCGGTTGACGGCGTCGGTGAAGCGCGCGGTGAGGTCGCGGATCTCGATCTGGCTGATGACATGGTCGGAGACCACGGGCACTCCTCGGATGGGGTCAGGTCAGGGGTCGGACAGGAGGTGGGCACGGCCGGCCGGCACCGGTCGGGCCGGGCTCCGTCGGGCACCGGGCCGGTCAGGGACTGGGGATGCCGCACCCGTTGGGGGCATTGCCGGCCAGGACGTCGTCGAGCGTGTAGCCGGTGGCCGGGCCGTGGTCGGGGCCGGGACGCGCGATCTGGAGCAGCGTGCCGTACGCCTCGCGCGGGTGCAGGAAGACCTCGTGCCAGTCGGGATCGGCCACGGACGCTCCGTGTACCCGGTAGCCGAGCCCTTCGAGGGCGGTGATCGTCTCCGTCATGTTCCGCACCGTGAAGGTGACGTGGTGCAGCCCGCCGAGGGAGCTGCGCTCGAAGAAGCTGTCGAGGAACGCCGACCCTTCGAGCGGTTCGAGGAGTTCGACCTTGCCGCCGCCCCGGAACCGCAGCTGCAGTCCCCGGTAGCCGACCCGGACGTTGTCGCCGCCGAGGTAGAACTCACCGCCCAGCATGTCCCGGTACAGCGGCAGCAGGTCCCGGATCCGGTGGGCGGCCACGGCCGCGTGGTCGAACGCGGCGTCCAGCGGGAGCCCCGGGAGCCGCGGGAGCCTCGGGCGCCGCGGAAGCGCGGGAGTCACAGCCCCCGCCGCCCGAGCTGCTTGGCGATCATGTTGCGCATGATCTGGTTCGTCCCGCCGGCGATCTCGTACAGCTTGGTCTCGCGCCAGTAGCGCTCCATCCCGTACTCGACCATGTAGCTGTAGCCGCCGAGGATCTGCATGCCGCGGGCGGCGCACCTGGTGCCGGCCTCGGAGCCGTGCACCTTGGCCATCGAGGCCTCCAGCGTGCAGTCGAGGCCCTGGTCGAGCCGCCAGGCGGCCTGCCAGGTGATCAGCCGCGCGGTCTGCACGTCCATCGCCATGTCGGCGAGCATGTGCCCGACCGCCTGGTGCTCGATGATCGGCTTGCCGAACTGGACACGCTCCTTGGCGTACTTCAGCGCCATGTCCAGCGCGCCCTGGCCAAGGCCCGTGCCCTCGGCGCCGACGTAGATCCGCTCGGCGTCGAGGAGGTCGAAGATGATCCTGGTGCCCTGGCCGGGCTCGCCGACGAGGTTGCCGGCGGGCACCCGGACGTCGTTGAGGAATACCTCGCACGTGTGGGTGGACTGGCCCGCGAGCTTGCGCAGCGGCCGGACCGTGACGCCCTCGGCGCCCTTGGGGACGAGCAGGACGGACAGGCCCTTGGAGGACGTCGCGCCGGGATCGGTCCTGACGAAGGCGAAGATGTAGTCGGCGGTGTCGGCGCCGGTGGTGAAGACCTTCTGCCCGCTGATGACGTAGTCGCCGCCGTCGCGCACCGCGCGGGTGGACAGGTGGGTGAGGTCGGAGCCGGCCTCCGGCTCGGACAGGCCCATGGCGATACGGACGGTCCCGGCCGCGACCTGCGGAAGGATCTCCTTCTTCTGTTCGTCGGTCCCGAACCTGGCGATGCCCTTGGCGCAGAACGTGGCCGTGGGGAGCCAGGCGTAGGCGAGGGCGGCGCTGGCGCGGGCGACCTCCTCCACGGCGATGCAGATGGAGATCTGATCCGCGTCCGACCCGCCGTACTCCTCTCCGAACGCCAGCCCGCACAGGCCCAGCTCGGCCGCTCTGCGATACAGCTCGGAGTTGAACTCCTCGTCGCGGTCGAAGCGCGCGACCTCGTCGATGGGCGCGGCCTCCTCGAAGAACGCCCGCAGGGTCTGCCGCAGTTGCTGGTGCTCCGCGCTGATGCTGAAATCCATGCCGCCTCCTGGCGTGCTACCGCGTACTTGTGCTGGGGTCAGGGGCGGCCGGGTTTCACCCGGGCCCGGCGCAGTTCCTTCTTGAGGATCTTTCCGGTGGCGCTGATGGGCAGCGCGTCGACGAACTCGACCGAGCGCGGCTTCTTGTAGCCCGACAGGCGCCCGGCGGCGAAAGCGATCAGCTCGTCCTCGGTCAGGGCCGACCCCTTGCGGAGGCGCACGATCGCGTGGATCGCCTCGCCCCAGGTCTCGTGCGGGATGCCGATGACGGCCACGTGCTCCACCTCGGGGTGGTCCTGGAGGACGCGCTCGACCTCGATGCTGAACACGTTGATGCCCCCGGTGATGATCATGTCCTTGAGCCGGTCCACGATCGTGATGAAGCCCTCGGCGTCGACGACCGCGAGATCGCCGGTCTTGAACCACTCGCCTTCGTGGCACTTGGCGGTCTCTTCCTCCATCCGGTAGTAGCCGGGGGAGATCGAGTCACCGCTCAGCCAGATCTCGCCCGAGGTGCTGCCGTCGTGCGGCACGTCGTGACCCTCCAGGTCGACGACGCGGAGCTTGATCAGGACGTAGGGCTTGCCGACCGAGGACAGTCTGCGTACCTGCTCCTCGCTGCCCGAGGTGAACTGGTTCTCGGGGCGCAGGACCGCGCCGCACGAGTAGCTCTCGGCCATGCCGTACAAGGGGAAGAAGACGTCGCCGACGACTTCGCGGGCCCGCTTGAGCGTTTCGACGGAGAACGGTGAGCCGCCGGAGATGATGCCGCGCAGGGAGGACAGGTCGTAGTTCTCGATGCCCGGTGCGGAGACCACCATCTGCACCATCGTCGGAACGATGATCGTATTGGTGACCCCGTACTCCTGGACCAGGCGGGGGAACTCGGCCGGGTCGAACGCCGGGGGGACCACGGTGCGGCCGCCCTTCATCATCACCGGGTGCAGCCCGGCCGGGCCGCCGGGGTTGAAGAAGAGGGGGATGCACTGCAGCGCGGTGCCGCGCTCGGGGATCGGCAGCTCCGCGAGCCAGTTGAGCATGGCGGCGATCGCGTTGCGATGGGTGAGGATGGCGCCTTTGGGGACTCCGGTCGTGCCGCTGGTGGCGCCGAGCTGGTAGATGTCGTCCTCGTCGACGGTGACGGCCGGCGGGCCGGCCGGGGCCTCGCCGATCAGCCGCTCCAGGTCCAGGTCAAAGCCGTGGTCGCCGCCGAAGCCGATGACGTGCTTGACCGAGGGCACGTCGGGCAGCCAGGCGCGGGCGGTCTCGGCGAGGTCGGCGTGGACCAGGACGGCGACCGGTTCGACGTAGGACAGGTACGAGGAGATCTCGTACGCCGCTTGACGGATGTTGGTGGCCGCGCCGATGACGCCCGACTTCGCCGTGGCGAAGAAGAACTCGATGTACTCTCCGCAGTTCGGGGCGAAGATCGCGAGCCGGTCGCCCTTGGCGAGTCCGAGGGCGGTCAGGGCGCCCGCGAACCGGTCGGTGCGGACATCCAGGTCCGCCCAGGACCTGGTGGCGCCCCCCGGCACCACGACGGCCGGCTCGTTTCCGAAGAACATGGCGTTGCGGCGAACGATGTCGCTGACCAGCATCCAGCTACTCCTCGCGTTCAGGGAGCCGGGTCCGCCCCCCTGGTGCTCTCGATGCGGTCACTGTAACTTAATCTAACGCTGAACGTAATGTGTTGATTCATTTTTTGTGTGAGGCGGGTGGTGACATGCGTTATCTCGATCTTGTCCGCGCGGCGGCGACCCGGTTCGGGGACAAGACGGCGGTGGTGGGCGATGACCGGCGGATCTCCTTCGCCGAGCTGGACGATCAGGTGGGGCGGCTGGGGGCCGTCCTCCGGGACGCCGGCCTGCGGCCGGGTGACAGGGTGGCGCTGCTCGCCGCCAACGAACCGGAGTACCTGGAGATCCAGGCCGCGTGCCTGCGCTCCGGCTTCGCCCTGGTTCCGCTGAACGTCAGGCTGGCCCAGCGCGAGCTGCACTTCATTCTCACCGACTGCACCCCGTCCCTGCTGGTCGTGGGCCGTCGCGAGGAGAGGCGGGGAGCCGCGCTGGCCCGTGAGGCCGGGATCGCGAACGTGCTCGGGCTCGGCGGCCCGCGGGAGATCCCCTCGTACGACGCCGCGCTGGATGCCGCGAGCGCCGGGCCTGCCGCCGATCCGGACGATCCCGAGCTGCCCGCCACGATCCTGTACACCTCGGGCACCACCGGCTCGCCCAAGGGTGCCGTCATCGACCGGCTCGGGTTCACCGCCCGCGTGATGGTCAACGCGGTCGAACTGGAGGTGCGGTCCGACGACGTGCACCAGGCCAGCCTGCCGATGTTCCACATCGCCGCGTTCCTCGCCTACGCGCACACCCTCGCCGGTGCCACGGTGGTGATGCTGCCGGAGTTCGAGCCCGCTCTCGCGCTGCGCACCATGGAGCGCGAGCGGGTCACCACCACGGTCCTGGTCCCCACGATCATCGCCATGCTGCTCGACAACCCGGCCATCGACGGGATCGACCTGTCCGCCCTGCGCCTGATCATCTACGGCGGCTCGTCGATCGAGCCCGGGCCGCTGCGCCGGGCTCTGGAACGCTTCGGCTGCGGCTTCCACCAGCAGTACGGCATGACCGAGACAGGCGGGCAGACCATCCTGCGCCCCGCCGACCACGACTCGGCCGACATCGAGCGCCTGGCGTCGGCGGGTACGGAGGCGGCGTCGCTCGAGGTCATGGTCGTCGACGACGAGGACGTACCGGTCGCCCGGGGCGAGGTCGGCGAGATCGTCTGCCGCGGCCCCTCGGTGATGCTGCGCTACTGGAACCGGCCCGAGGCCACCGCGGAGGCGCTGCGCGGCGGCTGGATGCACACCGGTGACATGGGCTACCGCGACGGCCGCGGCTACCTGCACATCACCGACCGGCGCAACGACATGATCATCACCGGCGGGGAGAACGTGTACCCGCGCGAGGTGGAGGCGGTGCTGGTGGAGCACCCGGACATCACCGAACTGGCGGTGGTCGGCGTGCCGGACCCCAAGTGGGGCCAGGTGGTCACCGCCGTCGTGGTCGGTGACGCCCCTCCGGACGACGAGCTGGGCACCTGGGCCAGGGAGCGGATGGCCGGCTACAAGGTCCCGCGCCGGTGGGTGAGGGTGGACGGGCTGCCGCGCAACGTCACCGGCAAGGTGCTCAAGCACCAGCTGCGCACGGAGCTGTCGGAGCTGTCGGCGCGGACGGAGCGGCCGGAGCCGGAGTGACCGGAGCGGCCGGGACGGACACGTCCGCCCGTGACCGGGGGTGGCCACGGGCGGACGTGCGTTCCGGGTGGCCCGCACCCGCGCCGGTGGGGGTCAGTCGCCGCGGAACCGAGGTGGGCGCCGCTCCAGGAAGGACCGCACGCCTTCGGTGAAGTCGTGGGTCTCCCACAGCTCGGTGACCCGCTCCTGCTCCAGGTCGAGCTGCTCCGCGAGCCCCAGCACCGTCGCCCGGTCGACCAGCTCGCGCACCCGCAGCAGGGCCAGCGGGGGCGCCGCGGTCAGCGTCCCGGCGAGCCGCTGGGCCTCCTCCAGTGCCGAGCCGTCGGGGACGACGGACTCGGCCAGGCCGAGCGTCACCGCCTCGTCGGAGCCGACCGGCTGGTTGCGCAGCAGCAGCGAGACCGCCCGGGACGAGCCGAGCATCCGGGTCAGGAAGTACGAGACACCCCCGTCCGGGGACGCCCCGATGCCCATGTAGCCGGGGATCAGCCGGGCGCCCTTGCCGACCACGCGAAGGTCGGTGGCGAGGGCGAGGCCCATACCGGCCCCGACCGCGGGGCCCTCGACCGCCGCGATCAGAGGGACCGGCAGGCCGCGCAGCCGCTTGATGGAGCCGTGCAACCCCGCGACCAGGGGCGTGAGGACGGGCGCCGGGTCCCCGGCAAGGGCCCGGCCGACCAGGGACAGGTCCGCGCCGGCGCAGAACGTGGCGCCCCGCCCGGCGAGTACGAGGGCACGAGCCCCCCGCTCGACGAGGGACGCCGCCGCCGCCCCGAGGGATTCCACCAGCTCGACCGTGAGGGCGTTCCGCTGCTCCGGCCGGTTCAGCTCGATCGTTCCCACCCGGTCGGTGAGCGAGGTCACCAAGGCTGAGTTCTGTTCCGGTGACAAGGAGAGCTCCTTCGGGACGGGCGGCTCAGTAGCCGATGGTGCGCAGGCCGTGGTCCATGCACATGTAGGGGACGCCCATGCCGAGGCGGGCGAACGTGGCGTCGCGCGTCTCGTCCGGGCCGAACTGGTTGAGCAGCGGGAACGATGTGCAGACGTACTCCGCGTCGATGAAGACCGAGTAGTACTTGATCCGGTCCTCGTCGATCCGCAGGCCGCTGGCCTTTTCGTAGACCTCGAACATCTCGTCGCGCGGCAGCAGCGCGTCCGCGCCCCGCCACAGGGCCGAAGCCCAGTCCTTCATCGGGTCGCCGAGGTGGGCCTGCTCCCAGTCGGTGAGCGCCACCACCTGGTCGCCCCGGTAGATGAAGTTGCCGATGCCGACGTCGCCCCACACCAGGGAGGTGCGCTGGACCTCGGCCGGCACGTTGCGCTTCAGCCACGAGAACAGCGCCTCGACCACGGGCATCGGCTCGGGGTCCGCGGCGCGGTAGGCCTCCTCGTAGTGGGCCAGTTCCAGCAGGGCGCAGTCCTCGGGGCGCTGCGGCACGGCCATGAACTCACCGAGCCCGGCGCCGTCCCAGTCGAGGGTGTGCACGGCGGCGAGCTTCTCGGCGAGACCTGCGCCGATCCGGCGGCGCATCTCCTCGTTGCCCGGGGCGAACAGCTTCCCGGCCGACGCCGATCCGGCGACGGTGCGGCGTACGTAGAACGGGGCCCGGCCGATCAGCGAGGCGTCGGTCTCGTACCACAGCGCCTCGGCGACCGGGACCTGCGTCGGGGTCAGCGCGGCGAAGGTGCGGTACTCCCGCTCCAGGCCGACCGGGACGACGGAGCCCTCCGGGTGGTCCACGCGGAAGGTCAGCGCGTCGGTGAACGGCGCGCCGTCGCGGACTCCGGTGACACCGGCGAACCAGGTCTCCCGGGACATGCCGCCGACGTTGCGCTTGAGCGAGGTGATGTCGAGCGACTCGGCCTCGAGCCGGTCGCGGAGGTAGGCGCGGACGAGGCCGGTGTCGAGCCCGGCGACCGGGCTCTGCGCGGCGGTCATGACGCCACCGGCCCGAACGACATGAACAGCGGCTCGACCATCGGTTTGGTCCGGTCGACCTGGCGTCGTACCAGTCGGTGCACCTCGTCCCTCACTTCCCGCACGGCGGGGATCTCGTCTCGCGCGTCGGTCTCGTCCAGCCAGCGCATCACCGCGACGACGCTGCCGCGCAGCTCCTCATTGCGCGCGGTCGCCTCGCCGAGATCGCGGGTGGCCCGATCGGGGGCGGGTGAGAGCGCCAGTTCGGCCAGCTCTCCCCACCGGGGGCCGTCCGCGCCGGACTCCGCGCCCAGGGCGGCGGCCCGGCCCCCGATCGCCGCGAGGATGGCGATCATGTCCGCGCTGTCGGCGTCCAGCGCGTCCGTCTCACCGGCGAGGCGGAGCTGGAGGTGCTGGAGGACCAGGTCCATCGCGGTGCCGGTGTAGCGTGCCCAGCGGTCCTCGATCTTGGGGAGAAGGGTCTCGTTCAAGGAGAGGCGGAGGCTGGCCAGCAGTTCATCCGGTGACGGTCGCATAGGCACCTCTTCGGATCCGGGGCAGTACAGTACGGGCGAACCTAACGTGAAGCGTTAAGCAAACGCAAGAACCTCTTGTATGACGGCTAACGTCAATGGTCAAATATGGACCACGACCGTCGCTGAGCCGGGACCGCGCGACCGTTCCCCCGCGCCTGCCCGTCTCCGTCTCCGTGCGGCGTTTCAGGCACCCGTCGCGGCGAGGGTGCCGAGCTCGAGCAGCGGCTGGTAGGAGTCGAGCAAGGCCCGCCGGGCATCGGCAACGCTTCCCGCCTCGTAGCGCATACCGCTCACGTTGACGAACAGCACCTCGTCGACACTGCGGCTGTACTCGTGGATCCGGGCGATACAGTCCCCGGGCGTCCCCGCCACGACCAGCTGGTCGACCACCTCGTCGGTGACGGCGCGGCGTGCCGCGTCAAGGTCGCCGTCGCGGACGAGCCGATCCACCTCGTCGGCGACGCGCTCGTGGCCCTGCTGGCGCAGCAGGGAGTCGTAGTGGGGGTGAGGCTTGCCGGCATACAGGTTGACCACGGCCGCGCGGGCCGCGTCGCGGGCCCGTTCGGGGTCCTCGTCGACGGCGACCAGCGTCGCCATCATGACCCCGAAGTCGTCGCGGCCGGAGATCTGCCGGCAGGAGGCCGCGATCTCGGCGACGAACTCGGCCGACTGCAGGGTGCCGAGCGCGATGCCGTCGGCGATGGTCGCCGCCAGACGGGTCATCCGAGGCGCTGTGGCCGCGAGGTGAATCGGGATTGACGCGCGGAACGGGTCGGCCTGCGAGCGCCAGCCCGTCATCCGGTGGATCTCGCCGTCGTAGTCGACCTGCTCACCCCGCCGCGCGCGGGTGACGAGCCGCATGAGCTCGACGTACTCCCGCATCTTCGGCAGTGGCCGCCTGACGGGGACGCCCTGGTAGCTCTCGTTGGTGACCTTGTTGCCACTGCCCACGCCGAGCACCAGGCGGCCTTGGGACACCTCGTCGAGGTCGACGGCGCTCATGCCGGCGATCATCGGTGTCCGGGCGTGTGCGTTGAGTACGTACGGCCCGAGCGTGACCCGCTCGGTCCGCGCGGCCATCGCGGCCAGCGGAACGAAGCCGGATCGCCAGGCCTCGGCCACGTAGACCCCGTCGAACCCCGCTCCTTCGGCACGTGCGGCGAGCTCGGCCATGTCGGGCACGGTCATCCCGCCACCGCCGGCCAGCATCAAGCCGACCCGCACTTCCTGGCCGGGCACGGCCGCGTCCTTCGGGGGTCTCGGGTCCATAGAGTCTCCAACTCCTAAGATGTGACGTTCAACGTCAAAAATCTCCGTTAAAGTATTGCATAACATCTAACGTGAAGGGTGAAATGGGGCATGGCCATCACACCGATCCTCGCCGAAGACGAGTACATGCACGAGCCGACCGATCACCCGCAGTTCAATGAGTCGGCCTACTACAACTTCGTGGACGGTGAGTCCGGCTTCGCGGTCCTCATCAGGATGGGCAACCGCGTCAACGAGGGACACGCGGAAGTCACCGTCCTGCTCTATCTGCCTGGCGGCAAGGCCGCGATCCGCTTCGACAGGGCGAAGATCAGCGCCAACGACAGGTTCGAGGCGGCGGGTCTCAAGTTCGAGGTCGTCGAGCCGCTGCGGAAGATCAAGGTCACCTTTGACGGCACTTCGTACCTGCTGGGCAGGGGCACCGACCTCGAGAACCCGAAGAAGGCGTTCACCGAGAGCCCGATCGTCCCGGTCAAGCTCGAGCTGCACTACGAGAACGTCGTCCCGGTCTACGGGCTCGGCGGGGGCTCGGGCATCCAGGGCGCCGAGGACAGCATCGCGGTCGGTCACTACCAGGGCCCTTGCAGCGTCCAGGGCTGGGTCGAGGTCGACGGCGAGCGCCGCGAGATCAACGGCCTCGGCTTCCGCGACCACTCCTGGGGCCCGCGCAAGTGGCAGGGCCCGCACTACTGGCGCTGGATCTCCTGCATGGTCGACAAGAAGAACGGCTTCGTGGCCTGGAGCCAGAAGATCGGTGACACCCAGGCACCGGGCAATGGCATGGTCCTGCGTGACGGCGTCGTCGAGCTGGTCGACAAGGTCACCGTGAAGAGCGAGTACGGCGACGCGCCCTACTATCCGACCTCGATGCGCGTCTCCATGTGCACCGAATCGGGGGAGACGGTCGAGGCGAGCGGCACCGTCTACCACAACGTCCCGCTGCGCAACCGTCGCGACGGCGAGGTGGCACGCCTGGCCGAGGTCCTGGTGAAGCTCGACTACCAGGGCCGGACCGGCTACGGCATCTCCGAGTACCACGACCGCATGAACGACGGCATCCCCGCGGGGATGAACGAGGTATGAGCCGGACCATGAAGGGGCTGCGCTTCGCGGAGCACGGCGGTCCCGAGGTTCTGAGCTGGGATGACATCCCGGTCCCGGTTCCGGGCCCCGGCGAGCTGCTCATCGAGGTGCGCGCCTTCGCGATCAACTGGGCGGACCTGCTCGAGCGCGCCGGGAGGTATCCCGGTGCCCCGGAGCCGCCCTACGTCACCGGGCACGACCTCACCGGCGTGGTGGCCGGCACAGGACCGGGCACGAACGGTCCCGCGATCGGCGCCCGCGTCTTCGGGGTGATCCCGCGGGGCGGCGCCGCCGCGCAGTTCATGACCGCGCCGGCCGACCAGGTCTACCCGGTGCCCGATGCTCTCGACGACGCCCAGGCCGCCGGTGCCGCCGGCCCCTACCTCACCGCGGACGCGGCGATCGTGACCCTCGGCCGGCTGGAGAAGGGCGAGGACGTCCTGATCCACGCCGCGGCCGGCGCCTACGGCTCCGCCTGCGTGCAGATCTGCAAGGCATACGGGGCCGGTCGCGTCATCGCCACCGCCGGGTCGGACGCGAAGGTCGAGCGGATCAAGGAGTGGGGAGCGGACGTCGTCGTCAACTACACCGACGACGACTTCGTCGAGGTGGTCCGCGACGTCACCGGCGGTCGCGGGGTACCGCTGGTGCTCGAGTCGGTCGGAGGTGACGTCCTCGGCCGCAGCTTCGAGTGCGTGTCGCCCGGCGGCCGCCTGGTCAGCGTCGGCGCGAGCAGTGGCCGCAGCAGCGACCGGTTCCGTCTGCACACGCTGTTCGAGCTCGGCATCTCGGTGTCGGGCTTCACGCTTGGCAAGTGGCTGCTGGACAACCCCGAACTGGTCCGTCCCTCCGTGACCCGGGTCCTCGACCTCTTCGAGAACCGCCGCGTCGCCCCGGTGATCGCGCGGATCTTCCCCGCGTCGGAGATCGCCGCCGCACACGAGTTCCTCGCCGACCGGCGGTCCATCGGCCGCACGGTCGTCACCATGACACCCACTCCCTGAGAGCGAGAAATGGCCGAGGCCTACATCGTCGGTGCCGTCCGTACCCCCGTGGGGCGACGGAAGGGCAGCCTGAGTCAAGTCCACCCCGCCGACCTCGCCGGGCACGCCATCAAGGCCGCCGTCGAGCGCGCCGGTGTCGACGCCGGTGACATCGAGGACGTCATCCTGGGCTGCGTCGACCAGCTCGGCGCCCAGTCCACCAACGTCGCCCGTACCGCGTGGCTGTCGGCCGGCCTCCCGGAGCACGTTCCGGGCACCACGATCGACCGCCAGTGCGGCTCGTCGCAGCAGGCGGTCCACTTCGCGGCCCAGGGCGTCATGTCCGGCACCCAGGACCTCGTCCTCGCCGGTGGTGTCGAGGTGATGAGCCTGGTCCCGATCTCCAGCCCGGCGATCGTAGGCGAGCAGCAGGGTCTCGGCGCGCCCTACGACGGTCCCGGCTGGATCGACCGCTACGGTCCCCAGGAGGTCTCGCAGTTCCGCGGCGCCGAGCTGATCGCCGAACGGTGGGGCATCACCCGTGAGGCGATGGAGGAGTTCGCGCTCAGCAGCCACCATCGCGCGCTCGCGGCGCAGGCGGCCGGCGCGTTCGACGACGAGATCGTCCGGTTCGGTGACCTGACCGCCGACGAGGGTCCGCGCGCGGACACCACGCTGGAGAAGATGGCCGGCCTGAAGACCCTGACCGAGGGCGGACGGATCACCGCCGCCGTCGCCAGCCAGATCTCCGACGGCGCGGCCGCGCTCGTCATCGCCTCCGAGGACGCGGTCAGGCGCTACAACCTGTCCCCGCTGGCCCGGGTGCACACGATGACCGTGACCGGTGCCGATCCGATCCTCATGCTGAGCGCACCGATCCCGGCCACCCAGCAGGTGCTCAAGAAGGCCGGACTCTCGAGCGACGACATCGACCAGTACGAGATCAACGAGGCGTTCGCGCCCGTCGTGCTCGCCTGGGCTCAGGAGCTCGGCATCGACCCGGCCAAGACCAACCCGCTCGGTGGGGCGATCGCCCTCGGTCACCCACTCGGCGCGACCGGTGCGCGGCTGATGGCCACGCTCGTGCACAACCTCCGTCGTACGGGCGGACGCTACGGCCTGCAGACGATGTGCGAGGGCGGCGGTATGGCCAACGCCACGATCATCGAAGCACTCTGACCTGATTCCTCTCCCGCCTGGGAGCCGGGCGATCGTCTGTTGACATATTAACGTTTAACGTAAAAAATCAAATCCTATCACCGAGGAGCGATCTCAGATGGCTGACATGGAACGCGTCGACAAGGAGACGGTCTACGTCGAGAAGTACCCGGCGGACCGCTACGCGGTGGTCACGCTGCACCGTCCCGAGGTGCTCAACGCGGGCAGTCCGACGCTCTTCCGCGAGCTGGCCGAGACGATCCAGTCCTTCGAGGACGACGACGAGGTGCGCGCGGTCGTCCTGACCGGCGGCAACGGCAAGGCGTTCTCGGCCGGTGCCGACCTCGGCGGGATGACCTTCGACAACATGGGCACCTGCCGCCACTTCATCCGGCTGGCGCACGCGCCCTTCGAGGCGATCGAGCGCCTCGGCAAGATCGTCATCGCCGCGGTCAACGGCTACGCCTTCGGCTTCGGCACCGAGATCGCGCTCGCCTGTGACCTGGCCATCGCCTCCGACAAGGCGCGCTTCGGCCTGCGAGAGATGAACCACGGCCTGGTCCCGGCCGTCACGATCACCCGTGGTGTGGACATGATCGGGCGCCGACGCGTCGCGTGGATGGCCTACACCTCTGACGACATCAGCGCCGAGGAGGCGCGGGAACTCGGCTTCGTCAACAAGGTCGTCCCGCACGAGTCCCTCCTCGAGGAGTACACCGCGCTGGCCACACGTCTGGCCAAGCGCGCCCCGCTGGCGGTCGCGGCCACCAAGTGGACGCTGAACAAGGCCGCGGGCGGCCACTACCGCGAGGGCGAGAACCTGATGCCGGCGATCTTCGCGTCGGCCGATGTCGCCGAGGGCCGCAAGGCGTTCGAGGAGCGCCGCGCGCCGGTGTTCCGCGGCGAGTGATCCGCGAACGACCGGTTATCGCCCCCATTCGAGAGGATTCGAGCTTCCATGAGTGTGTTGGATCAGTTCAGGCTTGACGGGAAGGTCGCCATCGTCACCGGCGCCTCCTCCGGCCTCGGTGTCGGTTTCGCCCAGGCCCTGGCTGACGCCGGTGCCGACGTGGTGCTCGGCGCCCGTCGCGTCGACCGCCTCCAGGAGGTCAAAGGCAAGATCGACGCGATCGGGCGCCGCTGCGTCGCCGTCCCGACCGACGTCTCCAAGGTCGAGGACTGCAACGCCCTGGTCAACGCGGCGGTCGAGCAGCTCGGTGATGTGCACATCCTGGTGAACAACGCCGGTGTCGGCCACGCCGCCCCGGCGCACAAGGAGGACCCGGAGGACTTCACCCGGGTCATCGGCATCAACCTGACCGGCGCCTACTACATGGCCCAGGCCTTCGGCCGCCACTGCATCGCGGCGAAGCACGGCGGCTCGATCATCAACGTGTCGTCGGCGCTGGGCATCAGTGGTGGCGACATCCCCCAGGTGGCCTACTCCTCGTCGAAGGCCGGCATGAACGGGATGACCCGCGATCTGGCCATGCAGTGGTCGGGCCGGCGCGGTATCCGGGTCAACTCGCTGGCTCCGAGCTTCTTCTCCTCGGAGCTGACCGACCCGCTCCTGGCGTCCGAGGTCGGTACGGCCAAGGTGCTCGCCCGTACGCCCATGGGCCGTGTCGGGGAGACCCACGAGCTGTACGGCGCGCTGCTGCTGCTCGCGTCGGACGCGGGCTCTTACATCACGGGCATCACCCTGCCGGTCGACGGCGGGTGGAGCCTGCACTGAGGTGCTTGTCCGCGGTACGCCGGCCGCTCGTGGCTCCGGCGCGGGCGCGTGGAACGGGACGCATGCATCGGACGAGCACAGGAGAAGGAGACTCGATATGGCTGGATCCCCTGACGGCGGACACGTCATAGTCGTGGGAGCGGGACTGTCCGGTATCGCGACGGCCATCGGATCGGCGTTGCGCGGGTGCTCGGTCACAATCCTGGAAGCGGCTGACCTGGTGGGCGGTGCGGCGGCCTACTCCGGTGGCCAGGTCTGGGTCGGCGACAACCACGTGGCCCGGCGGGAGGGGATCGAGGACGACTCCCTGGGCCTGACCGAGCGGTATGTGCGCGACATCGCGCATGCGGCGCCGGAAGCGCTCGATCCGCGGGCGATGGAGCACTGGTTGACGGTGGCGCCGGAGGCGATGCGCTACTGGGAGGACATCGGCGCCATCCGCTGGACGGTGATCCCGGGCCTGGCCGACTACCACGCCGAGGCCGATGGCGCGCTCGGCGCCGGGCGGTATCTGACCAACGAGGTCATCGACGGCCGGATCCTGGGCGGCTGGCGGGAACGGCTACGGGTGAGCCCGTACTTCCCGGTGGGGACCACGTACGCGGAGATGTTCGTCGAGGGCCGCAGGGTGAGCGGCGACGACAGCGGCGACGGTGACGGCGCGCGTCACGAGGGCGCCCAGGGCTTCGGCCTCACCCGTGAGGCGCCGAAGTCGTCGGGTCGGGCCGAGGACACGCCCGACCCCCTGACCTTCGGCACCGGAGTGGTGGCGAGCTTCCTGGCCCGGGCGCTCCAGGAGAAGGCCATCGAGATCCTGACCTCCCATCCTGTGGCCGAGTTGCTGCGGGACGGCGAGGGTGGTGTCATCGGCGTGCGCGCGCAAGGGGAGCAGGGGCCGGTCGAGTACTACGGCCATGTGGTGCTGGCCACGAGCAGTTACGACTGGAACCCCGGCCTGGTCAGTGAACTGCTCGGGCTCGGTCCTGAGGACTTCGGGAGCATCGCCCCGCAGAGCCTGCGGGGAGACGGGATCACCCTCGCCCGCGCCGTCGGCGGTGCGGTGGCGAAGATCCCGCCGACCAGTGTCCCGATGCTGCCCGGGTGGGAGTCGGCACCGGGTGCCGGTTTCGCCTATGGTCCGGAGTTCGCGAAGCCCCATGCGATCATCGTGGACCGGATGGGCCGCCGCTTCTGCAACGACTCCTACTGGGTCGACATCGTGGCCAAGGCGCTCGACCCGGACGACCCGCACCTGCCGTTCTTTCTGATCTGGGACGAGCAGCACCATCGCAAGTACGGTCTGGGCGCCGTGCGGCCCGGCGGCGACTATCCAGAAGGGACGGTCACCTCCGCGCCCACGCTGCGCGAGCTCGGGGAGGCCCTGGGGATCGACGGTGTCCAGCTGGAGAACACCGCGGCCTCGTTCAACGAGCACGCCGAACGCGGCGAGGACCCGGACTTCGACCGGGGGACCCTGGACTACGTCCTCCGCTTCTACGGCGACGCCGCGCATCGCCCCAATCCGGTACTGGGAAGTGTGGCGAAGCCGCCCTTCCACGGGCTGCGACTGAGGTTCTTGGGGACCGGTATCGGGTCCAGCGGAGTGCACATCGACGAGGTCGGCCACGTGCTCGACGAGCAAGGGAAGGCCATCCCCGGGCTGCACGCGGTGGGATCGTGCGCCGCGCTGACCGCCGCGGGCAGCGGGTACAACAGCGGGTTCGCGCTGAGCCGGGGTCTCACCCTCGCCTACACCGTCGCCCAGGAGCTGGGCGCCTAGCCACCGGCGGGCGCTGTCGCACAGGCGCTCGCCGGCCGCACTACCTCGTGTCCATTTCGTGTCGAATTTCGCGGCGTTAAACGTTGTTACCTACCGTTGAACGTGAAATGCTCAATCGCCTAGACGGTCGTCACATGGGGGTGTGACCAGTGGAGGTTCCAGTGCGTACAAGAATGCAATCCCGCTTCGCTCTCGCCTCGGTCGGCCTGCTCGCGGCCATCGGGCTCGTCGCCTGCGGCGGTGACAAGTCGGAAGCCCCGTCCGCGGGTGCGGACAAGACGGAGACCATTCGCGTGATGATGTATCCGGCCCAGTCCTACCGGCTGCCGGTGATGATCGCGGAACAGCAGGGGTTCTTCAAGGCCCGGGGAATCAAGCTCGAGATCACCGAGCAGCCTGCCAGCATGCAGGGCATGCAGGGGCTGGTGGCGACGAAGTCCGATATCGGGCAGGTGACCGTCGGCACGCTTGGTCAGGGCTGGCAGGCCGGTACCAAGGGCGCGTTCTTCTGCGGTGGCATCAACGTACTCCAGACCACGATGATGGCTCCGAAGGACAGCAAGCTCCCGTCGGCGGATGAAGGCGCCGGCTGGCAGGAGGTGCTGAAGGCCCTGGAGGGTAAGAAGATCGGCATCCAGACGCCGGTCGGGTCGGGTCTCCAGCTGATGTTCGCGGCCGCCCTGGCGGAGGCCGGGGTCAAGGACGTCACCTATGTGAACCTCGGTGGAGGCAGCAGCGCCGCCATCGCGGCGCTCGGCAACGGCAGCGTCGACGCGGCGCAGGTCAACCCCACCGGCACGCAGTTCATCATGAACGCGAAGTCGGGCAAGCCGCTGCTGTACATGTCGAAGGGCCCCAAGACCTACAAGGACTACTACGGCAGTGGCTGGGTGGCGCCCACGAAGTTCCTGGAGGAGCGGCCCGAGACGGCCAAAGCGTTCTGCGAGATCATGGGCGAAGCCGTGAAGTTCATCCAGGATCCGGCGAACCGGGAGATCAGCACGTCGGTACTGGCGAAGGACACCGGGGTCAGCCCGGAGGTCGCCGGGCTCGTCGTCGACCAGGTCTACAGCGACTACTCCACCGAGCTCGACAAGGACACGCTCACCGCGACGTTCGACGCGTACGTCTCCCTCGGCATCCTGAAGGCCGAGCCGAAGCCGTCCTGGGACTCCCTGGTGGTCATTCCCAAAGCCTGACCGGGACCGGCATCCGGCAGGCCGGGCCCAGGGCGGCCACCGCGTCGCCCCGGACCCGGACCGCACCACCACGAGCAAGGAAGTGGCCGGGATCCCCGTGGTCATCCGTACGGCGGCATGGTCCTGAACTGCGGCGTTGACCGTAGAATCCGGGATGATGCTTGCCATCTAGCGTTTAACGTGAGATTTTGTCACACGTGACCCCGGCCACTTCGAAGACCACTGAAGAGCAATTTGCGGTGTTTCCCCCATGTGCATCAGCCGACTCCGAAAGTTGAGAGGGACTTGGTGACGTTGGCAGCCAAGACTGAAGGGAGGCCGACCATGACGGTCGAACCCACCGTCGAATCCGGAGCATCCCCGCTGATCTCGTTCAAGGACGTGAATCAGGTGTTCCGGCTCCAGGGACAGCGGGCCGGGGACGGCGCCGCCTCCACGTCCAAGGAGGTCGTGGCCCTCAAAGGCGTCAACGTCGAGATCCAGGCCGGCCAGTTCGTCGCGCTCGTCGGTGCGAGCGGTTGCGGTAAGACGACGATCCTGAACATGCTCGCCGGCCTGGTCCACCCCACTCAGGGCGAGGTCAGGCTGGCCGGCAAGGCTCCCGAGCTGCCGAACCTCGACATCGGCTACATGTTCGCCCGGGACGCGCTGCTTCCGTGGCGCAGCGCCCGCAAGAACGTCGAGCTGCCGCTCGAGACCCGTGGCTGGACGCGCAAGGAGCGCCAGGAGCGGGCCCGCGAGATGCTCGACCTGGTCGGGCTCAAGGGCCGCGAGTCCCAGTACCGGCTGCAGCTGTCGCAGGGCATGCGTCAGCGGGTGGCGCTGGCGCGGACGCTGGCCGCCGACCCCTCGATCCTGCTCATGGACGAGCCGTTCGCCGCGCTGGACGCCCGCACCAAGCTCACCCTGCAGGCGGAGTTCCTGCGGATCTGGGAGCGGCGTCAGGGCGGCGACAGCCGCAAGACGGTCATCTTCGTCACCCATGACCTGCAGGAGGCCGTGCTGCTGGCCGACCGCGTGATCGTGATGTTGCCCAACCCGGGTCGCGTGGCCGAGGACCGGGTCATCGAGCTGCCGCGCCCGCGCGCCGAGCACCTGGGCGAGATCCAGTTCACCGACGAGTTCAAGCGCGTCACCCACGACCTGTTCGAGCTGCTCGAGGGCGCCATCGGCGACCGGGCACCCCGGGTCGCGAGCTGAGGGGTCGGAGACCATGACCATGACCACCGGCAGGCTCACTACGGCGTACGCGGACGTGGCGGAGAAGAAGACCGCCAAGCATCGCCGTCTGGTGCAGTCCAAGGCATTCATCTACACCGCCCGTGTGCTGCTCTGCGTCGGGTTCCTCACCCTGTGGGAGATCGCCTCCCGTAAGGGCTGGGTCGACGAGACGCTCTTCGGACGTCCCAGCGGTGTATGGACGGCGATGCTGGAGTACCTGCCGTCGGAGCGCAGCCTCGTCTCGCTGAAGGACACGGGCAGCGCGGTCGGGATCTCGTTCGTGGTCGGTTCGGTGTCCGGCACGATCGCCGGACTCGTGCTCGGGCTGAGCCCGACGCTGAACGCGATCATCGGCCCGTTCCTGGCCCCTATCAACAGTGTGCCGCGCATCGCGCTGGCGCCCCTGTTCATCACCTGGTTCGGGCTCACCATGACCGCCAAGGTGGTTCTGGCCGTGAGCATCGTCTTCTTCATCCTCGCCGAGAACGCCCGGTCGGCGGTGCGGTCCGTGGACGCTGATCTGATGACGATGGCGCGCGTGGTCGGGCTGAAGCGGTCCTCGCTGCTGCTGAAGGTGGTGCTGCCCTCTGCCGTGCCGACGATGTTCGCGGGACTCCGGCTGACATTCACCTATGCGCTGCTCGGCGTCGTGGCCTCGGAGATGGTCGCCGCCACGGGCGGCCTCGGCCAGGACATCGTCCTGTACTCGTCGTCGTACCAGATCAACACCGTCTTCGCGATCCTCGTGGAGCTGATGTTCATCGCCGTCCTCGTGAACTGGCTGTTCACCGCGACTGAGCGGCGTCTCCTCATCTGGCAGGTGTCCTGATGACGGGAGCGCTGATCAAGGGCTTTCGCCTACGGCCTACCGGCCGCACCGCACCACTGAGCGTCCAGGACTGGCGGGAGCGCGCACGCCGGCGTGTCCCTGACATGGTCTGGGCCTACATCGAGAACGGCTCGGACGACGAGCGGACCCTGCGGGACAACCTGGCGGCCTATCAGGACTGGTACCTCAACCAGCGGGTACTCACCCGGACGGCCAAGGTGGATCTCGGTGTGACCATCGCGGGCACCTCGCTCGAGATGCCGGTCATCCTCGCGCCCACCGGGTTGGCCGGTGCGGCGCACTGGCACGGTGACCTCGGCGCGGCACGAGCGGCGGAGAACAGCGGCACCCGGCTGGTGCTCAGCAGCGCGTCGACGTACTCCATCGAGGAGGTGGCGCGGGGGACGGCCGAGAACCACTGGTTCCAGCTGTACCCATGGCGTGACCGCGCCCTGATGGCGTCGTTGATGAGCCGTGCCAGTGACAACGGCTTCACCGCGCTGTTCGTCACCGTCGACGTGCCCGTGTACGGCAACCGGCTCCGTGAGCAGCGGACCGGGATGAGGGTCCCGCCGACCCTGACCCCCTCGCGAATGCTGAACGCCGCCACCCGACCACGCTGGTGCTACGGCTACCTGCGCCACCGGCGCACCACGCTGAAGAACCTGGTGCCGGTCGGCGGACACCTCGACGGCTTCGAGTCCCTCGAGGTCCAGTCGGAGAACCTCACCGCGGACATCGGCTGGGACGATCTGGAATGGATCCGTTCGCGCTGGACGGGGCCGGTCTACGTCAAAGGGGTAATGGATCCTGATGACGCCGAGCGGGTCGTGGATCTCGGCGCGGACGGTGTCGTCGTCTCCAACCACGGCGGCCGTCAGCTGAACGCCGTGCCGCCCACTCTCCGAGCGCTGCCGGCGATCGCCGAACGGATCGGTGACCGAGCTGAGGTGATCCTGGACGGTGGCATAAGGTCCGGATCGGATGTCATCGTGGCCCTTGCTCTGGGAGCGGATGCCTGTCTGATCGGTCGTCCGCTGGTCTACGGGCTCGCCGGCGGAGGCACACAGGGGGTCACCGACGTACTCGGCATCTTCAGGGAAGAGATGACCCGAAGCCTGACGATGATGGGGATAGCCGCCGTGGGTGGCCTGAATCGCACGAGCGTGACGCCTCGACGGTACACGCACGACATGTGAGCACCTGATTACGGTCTTGTCCGGGCATCGCCCGTCCCGGGCGTTGTGTCCCCGGGGCCGGGCCCCCGCAGGGCAAAGGTAAGCGCACCCCAGACGCGGGTTTGAGTGTTCCCTGACCGTCCCCCTCCTAGCGTGGCCGTAGCCGGTACGCGCCGGGGGGATGACAGAGGGGCAGGCCCTGAGCGGATGACAAGGACCACCCGGGGGGCCGTCGGGCTCCTCGCCGCAGGGGCCGTGCTGGCGCTGCTCGTGTCCGCCTGTTCCGGGGGCGTCGAGCCGAGGGACGCCGAGCTGCCGTCCATGCCGCCGGAGGGCCCGGCCGTCGCCGCGCCGGTGCCGCAGGCCGGCGCCAAGAAGGCCGAGGTCGCGGACGTCTACGCCAACAACCGGCCCGGCATGCTCAGCCCCGTCGTCGCGGGGTTCCCCTCGCTGGTCTACGTGCCCAACAGCGAGAGCGGCACGGTCAGCGTGATCGACCCCAAGACCTACCAGGTCATCCGGCACTTCAGGGTCGGCAGCCGCCCGCAGCACGTCGTGCCCTCGTGGGATCTGAAGACGCTGTGGGTCAACAACAACGACGGCAACACGCTCACGCCGATCGACCCCGCGACCGGGAAGCCGGGCAAGGCCATCCAGGTCGAGGACCCCTACAACCTGTACTTCACCCCGGACGGCACCACCGCGCTGGTCATGGCGGAACGGCTGAACAGGCTCGACTTCAGGGACCCCAAGACCTTCAAGCTGCGCGAGTCGATGGACATGCCCTGCCGCGGCATCAACCACGCGGACTTCACCGTCGACGGCTCGACCTTCCTGGCCAGCTGCGAGTTCTCCGGCCACCTGGTGGCCGTGGACCTGGCCCGGCGCAAGGTCAGCGAGGTCGTCAACCTGCCGGCGCATCACAGCATGCCCCAGGACGTGAAGCTCTCTCCGGACGGCACGACGTTCTACGTCGCCGACATGGCCAAGGGCGGCGTCTGGCTGGTCGACGCCGAGCGCTTCAAGGTGCGGCGCTTCGTGCGGACCGGCGCCGGCGCCCACGGGCTGTACGTCAGCCGGGACTCCAAGAACCTCTACGTCTCGAACCGCGGCGCGGGGTCGGTGTCGGTGGTGTCGTTCGCCGAGCACAGGCCGATCGCCACGTGGCACATCCCCGGGGGCGGCTCCCCCGACATGGGCGGCGTCTCGGCCGACGGCCGCCGCCTGTGGCTCGCCGGACGCTACAACAGCGTCGTGTACGTGTTCGACACCCACGACGGGCACCTCGTGCGGAAGATCCCGGTGGACGCGGGGCCGCACGGCCTGGCCGTCTACCCGCAGCCCGGACTTCACTCCCTCGGCCACACCGGTGTGTTCCGGTGAGCCGGCCACGCGCGACCCGGGCGAAGGCGGCGCGGCGCTCCCGGTGAGACCGGGGGAGCCGCCGCCCGCCCGGGGGAGCCCATTCCCGGGCGGGCCGTTCCAGGCGGCGGCGGGTCAGCCGACCGGCACCTGGTAGTCCTTGGCCAGGCCGGAGACGGAGGCCTCCTTGAGGATCACCGCGCCGCCCACCGCCGACCTGTCCGGCTTGACCACGTACGAGGCGCGCGAGGCCGGCTGGTCGACGTGCGAGAAGTCCATCGGCGTCCCGAAGCCCCCCTCCCAGGACGGCTGGGAACGGTGCGCCCTGACGATGCCCTCCCGGCTGAGGTCCTTGGCCTCGCAGGCCTTCTTCAGCGCGTCCCCGACGATCACCGCCGCCGAGTACCCGGCGCCGACGCCGCTGTCGACCGGCTGGCCCGCGTACTTGGCCTGGTAGTCGGCGACCAGCTTCTGGATGGCGGGCAGCGGCGCGCTCATCGGGGCGCCGGCGGTCATGATGAAGTAGTTCTTCAGCAGCGCCGGGGCGGCGGGCGTCCCGAGCAACTGGGGGCTGTAGGCCGAGTTGCTGGCGACGAACGGGATGTCCATTCCCCTCGCCGCCGCCACGCCGACCAGGGACGCCGCCTGCCTGGGGCCGACCGACACGAGGACCGCCTTGACGCCCGCGTCCTTGAACGCCGACACCTGGGCGCTCATGTCCTGGTCGGTGGCCTTGATCTTCTGCTCGACGACCGTGAGACCGAGCTTGCCCGCCGCGTACTTCGACCCGTTGAGCGCGCTCTCGCCGTAGTCGCCCTCGAAGTACAGGTGACCGATCTTGTCGCCCGCCTTGATGCCCTTCTCCCCGGCGAGGAACTCCACCCCGTTGATCATGTCGAGGTCGTACGTGGTGCCGGTGACCTGGATCGCCTGGCCGCCGAGCAGGCTCGTGGCCCACGCCATGGGGATCGTCAGCAGCTTGTCGGCCTCGATGCGCTGCTTGAGCGCCGTGACCATCGGCGAGCCGATGAACTGGGTGATCGCCGCCGACTTCGGCGCCACCTCGGTGTAGGCGGCCACGGCCTTCTGGGCGTCGTAGCCATGGTCGCGCACGATGCCCGCGATCTTGCGCCCGCAGACCCCGCCGCCCGCGTTGACCTGCTCGAAGTAGAGCTGCTGCGCCTGGGTGATGCTCTTGCCGAGCGACGCGTAGGGTCCGGTCAGGTCGGTGAGCAGGCCGACCGAGATGGTGTCCGCGGTCACGCCGGGGCCGGTCCTCACCCCGTCGCCCCCGGTGGCGGGCTCGCCGCCCGTGGCCTTGCCGCTCGCGCAGGCGCTGACCGCCAGCGCGAGCGCCGCCATCGTGGCGGCTCCGGTACGGATGCCGAACTTGCCCATGTCAGCTCCTGGTGTCGGGAGAGGGGGACGGAGATGGTGAGGAAGAGAGCCGGATCTCCCGGGCGCGGTCGAGGGACGTCCGGCCGGCGACGGCCGCGCGCAGCCTGCCGAGGAGCCCCGCCAGGCCGCCGGGCAGGAACAGCACCACCGTGACCACGGCCGCGCCGTACAGGATGCGGGCCGCCTCGGCGGGGGACACCCCGCCGGAGCCTGGCTCGGCGATGAGCGGCAGCGCGTCGCTGTAGCGGGTGAGGAGCTGGGGCAGCACCGAGACGAAGACCGCCCCGGCGACCGCGCCACCGACCGACCCCAGCCCGCCGATGACGATCATGGCGAGGTAGTCCAGCGACAGCAGCATGCCGAAGTGGTCCGGCACGGTCCGCTGGAAGACCAGGGCGAGCATCACCCCGGCGAGCCCCCCGTACATCGAGGACAGGACGAAGACCCCGGCCCGGTAGCGGGCCACGGGGACGCCCATGACGCCCGCGGCGATCTCGTGGTCGCGGATGGTGTTCATGGCCCGCCCCGGACGGCCGCGCAGCACCCCGCGCGCGAACGCGGCGGCTCCGAGCACCGCGAGCAGCCCGAGGAACCACAGCCGCTCCAGCGCGCCGAACGGCACGTCGAAGACGACCAGCGTGGGGGAGTCGGCGAAGGCGAGCCCGAACAGCTCCAGCGGCGGTACGGCCCGGCCGTTGTAGCCGCCCGTGATGGGCTCGGCGTTGAAGAGCAGGTGCTGCCCGAGGAAGATCAGCGCGAGGGTGGCGATGCCGAGGTAGGCACCCTTGAGGCGGCCCGCGATGGGGCTGAACAGGCCGCCCGCGAGGCCCGCGGCCAGCACGGCCAGCACCGCCGCGAGCGGGGTCGGCAGGCCGAGACCTCCGAGCGCGTGCCGGGCGCCCTGCTCGGGCTCCGCGGCGAAGTACACGTAGGCGTAGGCGCCGACCGCGAGGAAGAACGCGTGGCCCATGGACAGCTGCCCGGTGGAGCCGGTGAGCAGGTTGATCCCGATGGCGCCGACGGCCGCCGACATCGCGAACAGCCCGGTCTGCAGCCAGAACCCGTCCAGGTAGAAGGGTATGGCCGTCGCGACGGCCGCCGCCGCCACCCAGGCCACGAGCCTGGCGAGCCCGGGCCGCACGGCGGACGTCGCGCCCGGCCCTCGGGCGGGCGTCTCCCTGGGGCCGGTCACGGGCGGTGGTCCTCCCGGGGTGTCGCGGGGGTCAGACACGGGCGGTCTCCCTCGTTCCGAACAGGCCCGCCGGGCGCAGGAGCAGGATGACGACCATGACCAGGAACGGCGCGACGTCCCCGATGCCGCGCCCGAGGAAGGCCAGCTGGTTCTGGTAGCCGGTCATGAGCGCCTCGGTGACCCCGACGACCAGCCCTCCGACCAGGGCTCCGGTCGTGGAGTCGAGCCCGCCGAGTATCGCCGCCGGGAAGGCCTTGATCGCCGCGAACGAGGTGCCTCGGTCCAGGCCCGGCGTCGGGAACACGCACAGGAACACCGCGGCGACCGCCGCCAGCGCCCCCGCCACCGCCCACGCGCTCAGCGAGACGCGCCCGAGCCGGATGCCCATCAGCGAGGCCGTCTCGGCGTCCTCGGCGGTGGCCCGCATCGCGATGCCCCAGCCGGTGTACTTGAACGCCAGCAGGAACAGCGTGATCAGCGCCGCGGCCGTGACCAGCGCCACGACGCGCGTCTCGGCGACCGTCACCGGCCCGAGGTGGACCACCGAGTCGCCCCAGGGGTCGCCGAGCGCGAGGATCTCGGTGCCGATCTGCCGGGTCAGCTCGGTGGTGAGCACGATGTCGACGCCGATGGTGACGATCGCCAGCACGCCGTGCGAGGCCACGTCGGCCCGCCGGATGACGAGGAACTCGACCAGCGCCCCGATGACCGCGGCCGAGGCGACGCCGATCAGCAGCGCGGCCCAGAACCCGGTCACCGGCTGCAGCCTGGCGACGAGGTACCCCCCGGCCAGCAGCAGCGACGCGTGGGCGAAGTTGACCACCTCGGTGGCCTTGAAGATGACGACGAAGCCGAGGGCGATCAGCGCGTAGACGGCCCCGATGGAGATCCCGTTGACGAGCAGCTCCAGGAACGTGATCACATGTCCTCCCGCTCGGAGCCCGTGCCGAGGTAGGCGTGGATGACCTGGGGATCGTCCTGCACCTCTTCTGGGGTGCCGTCGGCGATGCGGCGCCCGAAGTCCAGGACGGTCACCCGGTCGGCGAGGCGCATCACCATGCCCATGTCGTGCTCGACGAGCAGCACCGAGATGCCGAGGCTCTCCCTGACCGCGACGATCAGCTCGGCCATGTCCAGCCGCTCGCCGCCGTTCATCCCGGCCACGGGCTCGTCGAGCAGCAGCAGCCTCGGCTCCATGCACAGGGCCCGGGCCAGCTCCACCCGCTTCTGCACGCCGTACGGCAGCAGTCCCACGGGCGTGCCGAGGCGGTCGCCGAGCCCCACGAAGGCGGCGATCTCACCCGCGCGGTCCCGGTGCCGCGCCCACTCGCGGCGGGCGCGCGGCAGGCGCAGGCCGGAGGAGACGAATCCGGCCCTGGTCAGCCGGTGACGTCCGAGCATGAGGTTGTCGAGCACCGGCAGGTGGCGGGAGAGCGCGATGTTCTGGAAGGTCCGGGCGACCCCCAGGGCGGCGACCCGGTGGGGCGGCAGCGCCGTCAGCTCGGCGTCGCCGAACCGGACGCTGCCGGAGGTCGCCCGGTACACCCCGGACAGCACGTTGAAGAAGGTCGACTTGCCGGCGCCGTTCGGCCCGATGACCGCGTGCACGGTGCCCGGCGCCACGGTGAAGCTCACGCCGTCCAGGGCCGTCAGCCCGGCGAAGCGCACGGTCACGTCCCTGACCTCAAGTGACGGCATACCGTCCGGTTGGTATGACAGGGTCACGAGGACCACCTCGTGAGCGTCCTGCGCCCTCGCGCGGTCGCTTCGGCCGGGACCTCGCCCGGCGGGCCCGCGACGCCGAGGTACCGGCGCCTCACCTCGTCCCCGGCCGCCAGCTCGGCGGTCGGGCCGTCGAGCACCACCTCGCCGACCGCGAGGACGTAGGCGTGCGAGGCCAGCGACAGGGCCAGCGCGACGTTCTGCTCGATGAGCAGCACCGAGGTGCCACGGGCGTTGATCTCCTTCACGGTCTCGGCGATGCGGGCCGCGACCAGCGGGGCCAGGCCCAGGGTGGGCTCGTCCAGGAGCAGCAGGGCGGGGCGGGCCATCAGGGCCCTGCCGATCGCCAGCATCTGCTGCTCGCCCCCGGAGAGCAGCCCGGCCCGCTGGCGGGCGCGCTCGGCCAGCACGGGGAACAGGCCGAGGACCTCCTCCCGCGTCCGCGCGGCGGCCTTCCCGCCGCGGGCGCCGAGCGCGCCGGCGCGGAGGTTCTCCTCGACGGTCATCCGCGCGAACACGCGCCGCCCCTCGGGAACCTGCGTCACGCCCCGGGCGACGACGGCCGGCGCGGGCACCCCGGACAGCCGCGCGCCCGCCCAGGTGATCGTCCCGCCGCCGACGGCTCCCCGGTGGAACCGCAGCGTGCCCGAGATCGCCCGGAGCAGGGTGGTCTTCCCCGCGCCGTTGGCGCCGAGGACGGCCACGATCGATCCGGAAGGCACCCGGAGTGACACCCCGCGAAGCGCGCGCACCGGGCCGTAGTTCACCACCAGTTCGCTGACCGCCAGCCCTGCGTCACCGGGCGGGGGCGCCGTGGCCTCCATGTGCTCCTCCTGACAGTCGGTCAGGCACACGAAACGCCGTACGCGCATCGTCGTCCAGATCCGGCGGTGAAGTCGGGACCGGTGCCCACCTCCGCGGGAAGGCCGTTGTGCGCCCGCACAACGGCACGTCACGAAACGAAACCGAACCTTGTTCCGTATGGGAGCGGATGGCAGGCTCTGAAGGATGGCCGCCAAGCGAAGCGAGCACGTCGACGAGAAGGTCCGGGACGTGCTGCGCATCGCCGCCGCGCGGCTGCTCGAACGCCTGCCGGAGCTGACCGGCGAGCTGGTGACCCGGGTGCGCGAGGGCGACGAGGCGTACCGCAGGCTGGTCTCCCTCGAAGAGCACTGGCGGAGCACGGAGGAGGGCCTGAGGATCGGCATCGAGGCGATCCTGCAGAGGCCGGAGGAGCGCCGTGACCTCGAGTTCGCCAGGCGGATGGCGGGGCGCCGCGCGGACCAGGGCCTGCCCATGGACTCGCTGATGCGCATGTACCGGCTGGCCGCGCAGGTGACCTGGGCAGGGTTCGTCGAGCTGATCGAGCGCGAGCGTCCCGAGCTGCTCGGCGCCCTGGTGCGTACGGCGACGCACGTCTGGCACGCGATCGACAGGCAGGCCCTCATGGCGGCCGACACCTACAGGCGGCGCGAGAAGGAACTGCTCGGGCGCAGCAACGAGCGGGTGAACGCGCTGCTCGACGACCTGCTGGAAGGCACGGGCGACGCGGCCGTGGCGCGATCCGCCGCCGCGGCGCTTGACCTGCCGGAGCGCGGACGTTATGCGGTGGTCACAATCAGGCTCCCGCCGCGCCAAGATCACTACGGCCACCGCGCCGGCCAGGCCTGCCAGGCCCCCGCCCCCGCCAGACCCGGCCATGCGCTCAACGGGCCCGGCGGGCCCGGGCCCGGCGTGGACGCCCATCCCGCGGCGCTCGGCGCGATGCGGCTGCTGTGGCGCATGCGCACCCAGTACGAGGTGGCCGTCGTCGCCCTCGGGGACGGCACGCTGGAGGAGCTGGCCGAGGGGATGACCCCGGTCGTGTACGGCCCTGCGGGCGTCAGCCCGGTCGTCGGGGGACTGGACGAGCTGGCCACCGCCCGCAGGCTCGCCGAGATCGCCATGCGCACGTGCTCGGGGTGCGGTCCGGAGATCGCCCGGCTCGACCGCCGGCTGCCGGCCGCCCTGGTGGTCTGCGAGCCCGAGCTGTCCGGCCGCCTGACCACCGAGGTCCTCGGGACGCTGCTCGCCCTCGACCCGGCCGATCGGGACGTGCTGCTGGCCACCCTCTCGGCGTGGCTGCGATGCGAGGGTTCGGCCGCGCGCGCCGCCGGGCAGCTTTACTGCCACCGCAACACGGTCTTCAACCGCATCCGGCGCGTCGAGCAGCTCACCGGGCGCTCCGTGTCCCGGCCCCGCGACATCGTCGAGCTGGCCCTCGCGCTCGAGGCCGTACGCCTGCTCACCACGGCACAGTGACCGACGCCGGAAGGTAAGCGCCGGGCTGACCTCGCGCTAAGCGTCCCCTGACCGGGCCGCCTCTACCGTGGTAGGAGCCGGCCCGCCCCATCCCAAGGTGTTCCGGTGAGAATCCACGGAAACCAGATCGGAACCTCGCCCGTGATCAGAAGAACCCTCGACGCGCTCGGCCTTCCCATCCTGCTCTTCCTGCTCGCGGGCGCCCTCGGCCTCGCCGCCAGGACAGGTGGCTGGACGAGCGCCGACCTCCGCCTGGACGAAGCGGTGCGGGGCGCGCGCACGGGCTGGCTCACGGCGGTCGCGCAGGTGCTGAACGTCGGCTTCGGGCCGCCCGCGGGGCTGGCGATCGTCGCGCTGCTCGCGGCCGGGCTCCTGCTGGCCGGGCGCACGCGCGCGGCGACGGTCACGACCCTGCTGATCGCCGTGGGCTGGACGGTCAGCTCGGTGTACAAGGTGCTCATCGCCCGTCCGAGGCCCCCGGCCGCGTACCAGCTCATCCCCGAACCCGGCCACGACAGCTTCCCCAGCGGCCACGTGGCGCTGACCATGTCGGTCGCGGTCGCCGTGGCCTTCCTCGCCTACGGCACCCGCTACTTCCGCCCGGCCGTCGTCGTGGGCGTCCTCGTCGTCGCCGCGCAGGCGCTGGCGCGCATGTACCTTGGGGTCCACTATCCCTCCGACGTGGTCGGCTCGATCCTCGCGAGCACGGCGGGGACGGGGGCGGTCCTGCGGCTCAGCGGCTTCTCGCCGGGGCGGCGTGAACCCCTCGGCGGCGTGGCCCGTGAAAAGGTGCGGAACACCCGGGCCGGCGTGTGGAATGGGACATAGGTTCGTTTGAGAAGGCACCACGCCTGGACCCGATCGAGGTGAGAGGAGTCCGCATGGACGAGGTGTGCCTGAAGATCGACGCACCCCCCAGAAAGGTATGGGACCTGGTCACCGACGTCACCCGCTACGGCGAGTGGAGCCCTGAGAGCGCAGGTGGGCACTGGCTCGCGGGCGTGGGCGGGCGGCTGGGCGCCTCCTTCCGCGGGCGCAACCGCCGCGGCCCGTTCCGCTGGGCAACGACGTGCACGGTGGTCGAGTGGGAGCGGCCCCGCCGGTTCACCTTCGAGGTGGAGCTGTCGCGGATGCGCTGGGGCTACCGCCTGACCCCCGACGGCGAGGGCACGCTTCTCTGCGAGTGGCGCGAGCACATCGGCTCACCGGTCGCGCCGGTGCGCGCGCTGCTCGCCCTCGGCTTCCTCGGCAGAGACCGCGAGGCCCTCATGGTGGAGGGGATGCGCACCACCCTGCGGAGGATCAAGGCGGTCGCCGAGAGGCCCTAGCGGTCCGCGCCCGGGTCGTCCATCCGGGCCACGGCGGCCAGCGACGCGGCCACGTCCGCGTCGATGGTGAAGGCCGCGTCCAGGTGGGTGAGCGTGAACAGGCGCCGCAGGAAGCCGTTCACCCCGGCGAGCCGCACCCACCCGCCGGCCCGCTCCGCCCGGCGGTGGACGTCCAGCAGGGTCCAGAGGCCGCCGGAGTCGCAGAACCCGAGCTCGGTGACGTCCACGATGATCCGGTGGCGCCCCTCGGCGAGGAGCCCGCCCAGCTGTTCCCTGGCGGTCGAGCCCGTGGTCGCGTCCAGGTCGCCGATGATCCCCACCAGCGTGCAATCAGGGTCACGATGACTGCTGATCGCCAGTTTCAGACCCATCCGGCCGCTCCCTCTGCCGAGCGTCGAAGACGGAGGCGTCAACTCGCGTGATCATTGCGGTCCAATGCTCGCACCGCGCCATCAGGCTAGGGCTATTTTCGCTTGCTATGTACTTCGATCGAGACCTCCCGCCGCCACTACTTCGTTGACGCGGGTCCGAAACGGCCCGCCGGGTCCGCGGGGGGCAGCAGGATGGGCACCATGCGACGTCGTTCCCGCAGCGGGCTGTCCAGCGTTCTCGCCGCCGTGGCCGCTTGTGCCCTGACCGCCGCGTGCGGCGGCACGGCGGCCGACGGCCCGTCCCAGGGCCCCTCCGACGGCCCGTCCTCTGGCGCGTCCGGCCGGGTGACGGCTAACGGGACGCCGCCGGGGCGGGCCACTTCCGAGCCGGCCCCGCGCGGGGCGGCCGATCCGGTGGTCGTCGCGGCAGGGGACATCTCGGCCCGCTGCAAGACGGACGGGTGCGGGGCGCGGGCCACGTCCGACCTGGTGCTCCGCCTTCACCCGACGGCCGTCCTGGCGCTCGGCGACCTGCAGTACCCTGCGGGGGCGCTCTCGGACTTCCGCTCCTACTACGACGCCACGTGGGGCCGGTTCAAGGACAGGACCAAGCCCGCGCCGGGCAACCACGAGTACATCACCCCGGGCGCAGAGGGGTACTTCCGTTACTTCGGCGCCGCAGCCCGGCCCGAGGGGAAGAGCTACTACAGCTTCGACCTCGGCGAGTGGCACCTCGTCTCGCTCGACTCCATGGCCGGCCACGGACCCGGCTCCGCGCAGGTCGCCTGGCTGACGGCCGACCTCGCGGCGAACCGCCGGCCGTGCGTGCTGGCCTTCTGGCACCACCCGAGATTCTCCTCCGGCAAGGCCCACGGGGGCGACCCGAGCGTGGCCCCGTTCTGGAAGGCCCTGTACAAGGCCAGGGCGGACGTCGTGCTCGCCGGGCACGAGCACAACTACGAGCGGTTCGCGCCGCTGAGGCCGGACGGCGAGCCCGCCGGGGACGGCATCCGGGCCTTCGTGGTCGGCAGCGGCGGGGCGAGCCACTACGCCTTCGGCCCGCCCGTCCCGGGGAGCGCGTTCCGCGACAACACCGACTTCGGCGTGCTGCGGCTGGTGCTCCACCGAGGCGGCTACGACTGGCGGTTCGTCGACACCAAGGGGGAGGCGCTCGACTCCGGCACCGCCCGGTGTCACTGAGCAGCTGACCGGCACATTTGTATGAAAAAATGGCGATATGGAGCCCTCGGAAGTTCTCTATCCTCAGGCCGCCGAATCGAGCGAACTGCTCGACCGCACCCCCGGACTCTGGGTCGATTCCAGTGACGACGACGACCCGGTCCTGCTGTACGCCGACGGGCGCGTGGTCGACACCTGGCGAGAGCACTACCCCTACAGCGAACGGATGTCACGCTCCGAGTACGAGCAGACCAAGCGGCTGCTCCAGATCGAGCTGCTCAAGCTGCAGTACTGGATCAAGGACACCGGGGGGCGCCTGGTGATCCTTTTCGAGGGCCGCGACGCCGCGGGCAAGGGCGGTACGATCAAGCGCTTCATGGAGCATCTCAACCCCCGTGGCGCGACCGTGGTCGCCCTGGAGAAGCCCAGCGAGCGCGAGCGCACCCAGTGGTACTTCCAGCGGTACGTCGCGTACCTTCCCGCCGCCGGGGAGATCGCCCTGTTCGACCGGTCCTGGTACAACCGCGCCGGGGTCGAGTGGGTCATGGGGTTCTGCACGCCGGAGGAGTACCAGGAGTTCATGATCCAGGCGCCGCTCTTCGAGAGGATGCTGGTGCGCGACGGCATCCATCTGATCAAGCTGTGGTTCTCGGTGTCCCACCGCGAGCAGCGCACCCGGTTCATCATCCGCCAGGTCGACCCGGTGCGTCAGTGGAAGCTGTCGCCGATGGACCTCGCCTCCTTGGACAAGTGGAACGAATACACCAGGGCGAAGGAGGACATGTTCCTCAACACCGACACCGAGGACGCCCCCTGGACCGTCATCAAGAGCAACGACAAGAAGCGCGGACGCATCGAGGCCATGCGCCACGTGCTCAGCCAGTTCGAGTACACCAACAAGGACCACGGCGTCGTGGGCTCCCCGGATCCGCAGATCGTGCGGTCGGCCGCGGACATCGTGGACGAGGACCACACGGCCCCGCCGTCGGACTCCGCCGCGTCCGGCGACGGCCGCCCGGACCGGGCCGGAGCCGGGGAGCCCTCCACGCAGGCCATATAGACCCACCCGGTAGGGACCAAGTTCCTACCTTTTGGCGACATCTCTAAAGATGACCCCGGCGTCCTTAACAGGGTGCGAGCAGATCACCAACCGGGGGGTCGCATGACTTCATCAGGGTACGGCAGGGCGGATTCGGACAGTGATCGCGTTCTGCACCTCGCCGGTGATCCCGACGCGGTGGCACGGGCCAGGCGGCTGGTGTCCTCCGCGCTCGGGACCGGGCATCCGCTCCACGACGACTGCGTCCTTCTGACGAGCGAGATCGCCACCAACGCGGTGGTGCACTCCGACTCGGGGGACGGCGGCACCTTCACGCTCAGCGTGTCCTACGCGGCCGACTGGGTGCGCATAGCGTGCCAGGACGCCGGCTCCCTCGACCCCCCTTTCGGATGGCGCCCCTCCTCCCCGCTGGACACCGGGGGGGCGGGGCCTGCTCCTGCTGGAGGCGCTCGCCCACCGCTGGGGCTTCATCCGCGAGGCCGGGACCAACAACGTGTGGTTCGAGATGCACGTCGACCTGCTGAACCCCTCACCCGTCACCCCCCAGGGAGCCCTGCGGGTCGCCCGCTGAGCCCCCGGGGGGATCACGGCAGGTCGAGGCGGCAGAGGCCCTCGGCAAGGACCTTGGTGGTCAGGCGCGTGCGGCTGTCGCAGCCGAGCTTGGCGAAGATGTGCTCCAGGTGGGTGGTCACCGTGCGGACGCTCAGCACCAGCACCGCCGCGATCTGCGGGTTGGAGTCGCCCAGGGCCACCCTGGTGAGCACCTCGATCTCCCTGGCCGTCAGGTCGTACGGCAGGGCGCAGGGCCGCTCGGCGATCACCGCGCCCTGGATGGCGCCGTGGAAGCCCACCCCGGCGCGATGGACGCGCACCTCGCGCCACTGGCCGGAGGAGTCGAGCCACAGCCCGCGCCGCGACAGCTCGCGCGAGTCGATGAAGTCCCTGGCCAGCTCGGCCATGATCGGCTCCCGCTCGATGGCCTCCGAGGTGGGCCATCCGGCCACCGCGCGGCGCCGCCCGCCGCGCTCGAAGGCCACCGCGTGGAAGCCGGGAGGCAGGCCGAGCGGGTCGATCACGCACCGGGTCAGGTCGGTGACGTGGGCCAGGGCGCTGGAGACCGCGCTGATCACCGTGGTGGTCTCGGGCGGGAGCGCCTCGCGGGAGTTGACGTGCAGCAGGCCGGTGTACCGTCCCTCGGTCACGAACAGCGGCGCGGTCAGCCCCGAGCGCCAGCCGTACGGCTCAAGGTGCCTGCGGTAGTAGAGCTCGGTGCCGGGGGAGCCCATGGGCAGCGGCACGCGGGTGGCCATGGCGCGCCGGTAGGGGTCGAGGCGGGCGTACTCCTCGGCGGCGTCGGCGTCGACCCTGGCGTATCCGGACGACACCAGGCTGCGGTGACACCCCGTCGCCGGGTCGAACGCGACGAACTCGTACGCCTCCACCGGGATGATCTTCCGCAGCGCCGTCATCGCGCCGTGGGCCCCGGAACCGCCTGCCACCTGGAATCCTACTTCCGTGAACGCGTGGAGGTGGCGTGCGCTCAGGGTGATCTGATCCATCGGTCCTCCACTCTCAGCTTGCCCGAGACAGATCTTTCCAGGGAATACGTAAATTTGCCGATGCAGACACTTGCCACGCTATTTAGCCTCTCCGGCATCACGCCGGTGCGACGGAGAGGCAGAGGAATAGTGACGGTCCTGAAGAAGGCGCGAGGTGCCGCCGTCCTCCTCGCGGCGGCGCTCACGTTGAGCGCCTGTGGGGGTTCCAGCGGGGAATCCAGCGGTGACCAGGGCAAACAGGGGGCCGGCCAGTTCTCCGTCGCGCTCAACGAGCCCGATCACCTGACGCCTGGCAACACCTCGAGCAGCTACTCGATCACGGTGCTGCAGGCGCTGTTCGACACGCTGGTCGTGATCGACTCCAAGGGCCAGACGCAGATGCGCGCCGCCGAGTCGGTGACGAGCGACGACCAGAAGACCTGGACCATCAAGATCAAGCCGGGTCAGAAGTTCCACAACGACGAGCCCGTCACCGCCGAGAGCTTCGCCGACGCGTGGAACGCCGCCGCCTATGGCCCGAACGCGTGGACCAACAACTACTACTTCGCCAACATCGAGGGCTACGACAAGCTCAACCCCGAGGCCGAGGGCGCCAAGCCCGACACGGACAAGCTGAGCGGGCTCAAGGTCGTCGACCCGAACACCCTTGAGGTGACCCTCACGGCGCCGTTCAGCCAGTTCCCGATCACGCTGGCCTACACGGGCTTCGCACCCATGCCGAAGGCGGCCTTCACCGACCTCAAGGCCTACGACCAGGCGCCGATCGGCAACGGCCCGTTCGCCCTCGACGGTGCCTGGGAGCACAACAAGCAGATCAAGCTGAAGAAGTTCGGCGGGTACGCGGGTGCGCGGCCGGCCAAGTCCGACTCCGTCCTCGTCAAGATCTACGCCAGCCGCGACACCGCGTACACCGACCTGCGGGCCAACAAGGTCGACCTGCTGCAGACCATCCCCCCGGCGAGCGCGACCGAGGCCAAGAAGCTGCTCGGCGACCGGTTCGTGCCGACGGCCAGCGGCACCATGGACTACCTCGGCTTCCCGGCGTTCGACAAGAGGTTCCAGAGCGCCGACCTGCGCAAGGCGATCTCGATGGCGATCGACAGGCAGGGCATCGTCGACGCGGTCTACAACGGCACCTTCAAGCCGATGGCCTCGCTGGTGGCGCCGCTCGTGCCGGGCTACCGCGAGAACGCCTGCGGCGAGTCGTGCGCGTACGACCCGGCGAAGGCCAAGGCGCTGTTCGACAAGGCCGGAGGGTTCTCGGGCACGCTGAACCTCTACTTCTCCAACGCCGACCCGAGCTACGAGCAGTGGATGCAGGCCGTCGCCAACCAGCTCAAGCAGAACCTCGGCATCGCGGACATCCAGTTCCGCAAGATCCCCGCCGCCGACTACCTCTCGACGCTGCGCGAGAAGAAGGAGGACGGTCCGTTCCGCAACAACTGGGTCATGGACTACCCGAGCCCCCAGAACTACCTCGAGTCGATGTGGGGCGCGGGCAACCGGATGGGCTGGGACAACAAGCAGTTCAACGACCTGATCGCCAAGGCCAACTCGGCGTCCACCATGGACGCGAGCATCCCGCTCTACCAGCAGGCCGAGGACGTGGCACTCGCCGAAATGCCGATGATCCCGCTGTGGAACTGGCAGGATCAGGCGGGCTACTCCAACAAGATCACCGGCGTTCAGATCGACCCGTACAGCCCGAACCTCGACACCATCACGGTCAAGTAAGGATGCACGCGATGGGGACTCCGCGCACGGCCCCCGGCCAGCCGGGGTCCCCCCGTGCCACCATCGGCCGCTCGGGGTCGCGGGGCCGCCGCGGCGGTGAGGCGGGCGCACGGCCGTGAGGTACGCAGTCCACCGCCTGCTCCAGGCCGTCCCGGTCTTCGTGGCGACCACCTTCCTGATCTACGCCATGGTGTTCTCCCTGCCCGGCGATCCGATTCTGGCGCTCGCCGGCGACAAACCGCTTCCGGAGGCCGTGCTCCAGACGCTGCGCGAGCACTACCACCTGAACGACCCGCTGATCGTGCAGTACGGCCTCTACATGGCGGGGGTCTTCCTGCGCGGCGACCTGGGGGAGACCTTCACCGGGCAGCCGGTCAGCGAGCTGCTCCAGGACCGCTGGGCGGTGACGGCGCAGCTCGCGCTCACCGCGTGGATCTTCGAGCTGGTCGTCGGCATCGGCCTCGGCGTGATCGCGGGGCTGCGCCGGGGAAAGCTCGCCGACACGGCGGTGCTGGCGGGTACGACGTTCGTGATCGCCGTCCCGGTCTTCGTCGTCGGGTACACCGCCCAGATCGTGCTCGGGCTCAACCTCGGCCTGTTCCCGACCGCGGGCACCGACGACGGGTGGCCGACGAGCTACCTCCTGCCGGGCATGGTCCTCGGCTCGTTCGGCCTGGCGTACGTCGCCCGGCTGACCCGCACGAGCGTGGTGGAGAACCTCCGGGCCGACTACGTCCGCACGGCCGCGGCGAAGGGCCTGCGGCGGTCCAGGATCATCGGCAGGCACACCCTTCGCAACTCGCTCATCCCCGTCGTCACCTACCTCGGGGTCGACTTCGGCAACCTCATGGCGGGCGCCGTGGTGACCGAGGGCATCTTCAACCTGCCCGGCATCGGCCAGCAGGTCTTCCAGTCGATCCAGCTCCAGGAGGGCCCGGTCGTCGTCGGCGTCACCACCCTGCTGGTGATGATCTTCATCGTGGCCAACCTGCTCGTCGACCTGCTGTACGGCGTGCTCGACCCGAGGATCCGCCGTGGTTGATCTGAAGGCCTCCGCCGAGGCGGCCGCGCCAGGCCGAAAGCCCGAGCGCGACATCAGGGGCTCGCTCTGGTACGACGCGTGGCTCGAACTGCGCGGACGGGTCGTCTTCTGGCTCTCGGTGGTCATCCTCGCCGTCGCCTGCGCGATGGCCGCCTTCCCCTCGCTGTTCGCCAGGCTCGGGCCGAACGAGCAGTGCAACCTGCGGATGTCCAAGAAGGGGCCGGGCGGCGGCGCGATCTTCGGGTACGACCTCCAGGGCTGCGACTACTGGTCACAGATCGTGCACGGCACCCGCGCCTCCGTGCTCATCGGCATCGCGGTGACGGTCTTCGCGCTGCTCATCGCCATCCTGCTCGGCCTGCTCGGCGGCTACTACGGCGGCGTGCTGGACGCGATCATCTCCCGGGTGACGGACGTGTTCTTCGGCATCCCGTTCGTCCTCGGGGCCACGGTCGTGCTGGTCGCCTTCCCCGGGCACGGCATCTGGGCCATGACGATCGTCCTGGTCCTGCTCGGATGGACGACCATGACGCGCCTGATGCGCGGCCAGGTGATCGCCATCAGGGACACCGACTACGTGCAGGCCGCCAGGGCGCTCGGCGCGAGCGACCGGCGGATCATGATCAAGCACATCCTGCCGAACGCCATCGCCCCGGTCTTCGTGGTCGCCATGCTGAACGTCGGCAACGTCATCTCGGGGGAGGCCACCCTCGACTACCTCGGCGTCGGCCTGCAGTACCCGGACGTGTCGTGGGGTCTCCAGCTCAACGTGGCCCAGGTGTTCTTCGCGGAGCACCCGCACCTGCTCGTCTTCCCCGCGATGTTCCTCACCGCCACGGTCCTGAGCTTCCTCCTCCTCGGCGACGTCGTCCGCGACGCACTCGACCCCAAACTCCGCTGACCCCAGGAGCCGCCAGGTCTACATTGGAGGGATGGGGAGCGAGAAAGTCCACCTGACCAGGGAGAAGGAGACCCTCCTCGCCACCCTGTACGGCAGGGCCGTGCACAGCCGTACCGAGAATCCCGTCCTTCGCGACCCGCTCGCCGAGCAGGCCGTCGAGCGCATCGACTACGACTTCCACCGGCTCAAGATGAGCTCCACCGACGCGCTCGGCGTGGCCATCCGCGTCAAGACCTTCGACACCCTCACCGCCGACCACCTCGCCCGCGCGCCGGACACGACGGTGATCCACCTGGCCTGCGGCCTCGACACCCGCGTCTACCGCCTCGACCCGCCCGAGACCGTCCGCTGGTTCGACGTCGACTACCCGGACATTATCGCGCTGCGTGAGCGCCTCTTCCCGCCCCGCCCCGGCTACACGATGATCGGGCTGCCCGCCACCGACCCCGGATGGCTGGAGCAGGTGCCGGCCGACCGCCCGGTGCTCGTCGTCGCCGAGGGCCTGATGATGTACCTCACCACCGAGGAGGTCCACACCCTCCTGCGCGGCATCACCGGGCGCTTCCCCGCCGGGGACATCCTGTTCGACGCGCTGAGCAGCCTGGCCGTCAAGCTCAGCCGCTTCCAGCCGCAGATCAGGGCCACCGGCGCCACCCTCCGCTGGGGCCTTGACGACCCAGCCGAGCCGACCGCCGGCAACCCCGCCCTGCACCTCGCCTCCGAGCTGTTCTTCTCCGATGTCCCCGAAGTGGCCCGCTTCCCCACCGGCTACCGCGCCGCCCTCGCCGTCATGAACCGCTTCTACTTCCTCAGAAAGATCGGCCGCATCCTCCACTACCGCTTCTGACGACCGCGACCTCCAAGGGGCCTCCGGTGTGTCACGGCCTGGGTCGGTCTACCAGGTGGCGCCGTCGCGGAGGAAGCGCCAGAGGCGGTCGGTGCTGTTCTGGTCGCGGTCGAGGTAGAGAGTGTCCCAGCTACCGGAGCCCTGGTAGGTCTGGAGCGTGATCGCCAGCGCCGGGCTCGCCTTGGGGCGGAGGCTGAACCAGGCGGTGACGCCGGTGTTGCCGTCGGTCTGCTCCCACCGGTAGGTCCAGTTCTGCGCGGCCGAGCCGTCGCACGTCCTGACCACCAGGCCGTCTCCGGCCTTCGGGGCGGCCGTGGCCGGCTGGAGGCACTTGCCGGCGGCGACGTTCCTGATGACCATGCTGCCGTCGGGGTTGTAGGTGTTGGTCCACTTCACCGTCTTGTACTGCCAGCTCGGCGCCCGCAGCGTGATCGCCTGGGCGCCCTCGCCCGTGCCGTCGGACAGCAGGGCGAGGCGGCTGCCGTCCATCCGGTTGATGAGCTGGCGTTCCTCGGGGGCGGCCGTGTCGGCGTACGAGCCCGGCGCGCACACCCCGAGGACGGCGGCGGCCGTCACGGCCGAGGTGAGCGTCAGCGCGGAACGTCGCGTCATGGAAGGCATGGGGATGAAACCCTTCTCTCTCGGTAGGCGGCGGCCTCCGCCCGCCGGAGCCCGCATCTCCTGCCTCATCCCCGGCCGTCACTCTGCGTAGTCACATGGACGGTCATGAATTGATCATGGAGCGGCCGGGAGCCTCAGATCCCGGCCGCCGCGAGGAGATACGCCTCGCGGAGCCCGTTGACCAGCATGCGGGAGTCGTAGCCCACAGCGGTGTCCGAAGCTCGTTCCGCCCACTTCGCGCGCACGTCCTCGTCCTCCAGGCACCGGATCAGCGCGACGAACTCCGCGACCGTCTCGCCGTGCAGGTAGGCGTCCTTCAGCCATTCCCGGTAGCAGGGAAGATCGGTGAGGACCAGGGGCAGCCCGGCGGTGGCGGCCTCCAGCGTGGCGAGCCCGAAGGTCTCGTGCTTGGACGGCAGGAAGAACACGTCCGCCGCCGCACAGTATTCGAATACCTTGTCGCGAGGGACCAGGCCGGTGAACGTCACGTTCGGGGGCGCGCTCGCGCGCAGGCGCGTCAGGTCGTGGCGCGCGTCGGACAGCATGCCGAACTGAATTCCGCCCACCCAGACGAATCTCAGATGGGGCAGGCTCCTGGCGCAGGAGACGAATTCCTCGACGCCTTTTCTCGGCTGCACCTGACCCACCCCGAGAACGACCGGCCGGTCGTCCCATTCGAACTCGCGGCGCAGCTCGTCGCGCCGGCCGGAAAGCGGCCTGATGCGCTGCTCGTCGATCGCGTTGCTCGTCGGGATGATCGTGCCGCGCACGCCGAGCTCCTTGAGCTCCAGCGTCGTCGCCTCGCTGACCGACAATATGAGGGTGGCGAGGTCGAAGACCTTCCTCATGTACCAGCGGACGAAGCCGATGGTCAGGTAGGTGCCCCGGATGCTGCCGACGAGCGTCTCGGGGGTGACGTGGGCGCTGATCAGCCTCGGGCCGCGGTGGGCCAGCATCCGCATGACCGCGAACGGGCCCATCGTGTGCACGTGGAGGACCACGCGTTTTCCGTACGCACGCATTCCGGTTACGCGCTCGAAATCGGGCATTTGCTTTATCGCCCGGACGCTCTCCTCGAATACGCTGTGCACGCCGTGACCTCGTACGGTGAAAGTCGATTCCGACATCACGCTCACCCGTACAGGAGGCCGCCCGGTCTTCATCTGGTGCGGGAGTTCTCGTTCATTCCGGCGCTTGCGAACGCCGCGGCGTCGCTCACGTATCGTGACCACGACGCCAATGCTAGGGCAAGAAAACCGAAAAGGCTATAGAGCGATAAACATATAGAAATAGGTAAATATCCATATTGCGGCAAAGAGAATGTGCGCCGGTATTAACCCGGGGCGGATAGGCCGGGTATGACCAGGGGCGTGAGCGATGAGGCGTACGCGTGGATGTGCCGGTTCCATCTGGGCGACGAGACGGTCAGCGGCATCGGGGTGCTGGAGGTCCTGCGCGGCCCGGGGCCGCTCGGCAGGCTGGCGTGCGCCGTGCTCGGGTTTCCCCGTACGTGCACGGCGGTTCCCGCCCGGGTCACCGTCCGCCGTTCTCCAGGCGAGGGGCAGGGCCGGGTCGTCGAGAGGTGGGAGCGCACGATCGGGGCGCGCAGGCTGGTCAGCGTCCAGAGCCGCGAGGGCGAGCGCGGATGGGAGCGGCACGGGCCGCTGGAGATCCGCACGCGCACGGTGGCCTCTCCGGGCGAGGTGGACGTCGTGCAGGTCGGCGCCGTGCTGCGCATGGGCGGGCGGGAGATCCCGCTGCCCGAGCCGCTCGCGCCCCGCGTCTTCGCGCACGCGTGGGTGGAGGCCGGCGACCGCGACCGCAGGCCGCCGCGCTTCCACGTCGCGGTCAGGGTCACCGTGCCGGTGGTCGGCGTGCTGATCTCCTACCGGGGCCACCTGCGGGAGGAACGGCCGGAGCGGCGGCACGCCGGAGGCCCGGGTGCCGCCGCCCGGGAGGTCAGGGAGCCCAGGGAGGGGCGATGACCCAGGTCGTGTCCTCGTCGTAGTGGGACGAGGCGTCGAAGGCGTGGGAACCGCCGGAGGAGGCCACGTAGACCTCCTCCGCGTAGTGCCGGACGTTCCCGGTGATGTTGGACGCGGCGAGGCCGACCCCGGAGGCGCCGAAACGGGGCGGCTGGGCGCAGAAGGTCGCGTCCTGGTCGAACAGCGTGGTGCCGTCCCTCGGGTCCTTGCGCACCCGGAAGTCCTGGTGCCGCAGGTAGTGGCCGGCGAAGTTGCGCGACTCGAAGGAGTAGCAGCTCCCGTCGGCGAGGCCCCGGCGCACGTAGAAGGTGGCGTCCTGCTTGAGGGTGTCAGGGCTGGCGGAGGTGACCACGTCGGTGCGGGCCAGCGACGCGCTGTGGCGCAGGTAGCGGTCGGTGAAGCCCGGGGTCGCCACGCGCAGCGACAGGGCCGAGCCGACGGTCAGGGAGGCGCCGCTGCGCCACCAGGGGGCGCTGACCTGCCAGGTCGCGTCGTCGGCGAAGGACGCGGATCCGTCCCAGGGGTTCGGGCCCCCGCTGCGCGCGATGTAGACGGCCTCGGCGTAGTGGCGCAGGAAGTAACCCGGCAGGTTGAGGGACTCGAACGTCGTGCCGTTGCCCGTGCGGCCGTCGCGCAGGCAGAAGGTGGCGTCCTGGTCGAACAGCGTGGTGCCGTCCCTCGGGTCCTTGCGCACCCGGAAGTCCTGGTGCCGCAGGTAGTGGCCGGCGAAGTTGCGCGACTCGAAGGAGTAGCAGCTCGCGTCGGCGAGGCCCCGGCGCACGTAGAAGGTGGCGTCCTGCTTGAGGGTGTCAGGGCTGGCGGAGGTGACCACGTCGGTGCGGGCCAGCGACGCGCTGTGGCGCAGGTAGCGGTCGGTGTAGCCGGGGGTGGTCACCCGCAGCGAGACCAGCCCGTCGAGGAGCAGCCCGCCGGCCGACTCGATCACCGAGCGGTTGACCGCGCGGACCCGGTCGGCGTCCATCTTGCGCACCTTGCGGTCGTAGGTCCAGATGCCGTTGACCTCGTTCTCCACGTCGGTGGGCTGGGTGTAGATGGAGGCCGACAGCCCTCCGCCGGTGATCAGTGGCTTGAGCTGCTCGTTGATCTGCACGTACCGGTTGGTGAGCGTGGTGGCGTCCGGCGTCATCTCGTACGCGAAGCCCGTGCCCGGCCACTCGTGGCCGGGGCTGCGCAGGCCGAGGCCGCCGAACTCGCCGAGGACGGCCACCCGGTCGGCGGTGGGCCGGTGCGGGGCGCCGGGTCCGACGTAGATGTGGTCGTCGATGACGTCCCCGTTGCCGCCGTCGAAGCCGCAGCAGTTGGAGCCGGAGTTGTTGGTGACCAGCCGGGTGGGGTCCCAGCTCTTGACCAGGTCGGCGATGCGGGCCGGGTCGTACTCGCCCCATCCCTCGTTGAACGGGATCCACTGCACGATCGAGGTGGTGCCGCGCAGGCTGTCGACCACGCGGCGCAGCTCGCTCTCGAAGTTCGCGCGGTCGCTCGTGGCGGGGGAGACCCCGGTGCGCATGGCGGGCATGTCCTGCCATACCAGCAGTCCCAGCCGGTCCGCCCAGTAGTACCAGCGGGCCGGCTCGACCTTCACGTGCTTGCGGACGAGGTTGAAGCCGAGCGCCTTCTGCTGTTCGAGGTCGAAGCGCAGTGCCTCGTCGGTGGGCGCGGTGGAGATGCCGTCCGGCCAGTAGCCCTGGTCGAGGGTGCCCATCTGGAACAGGAACCTGCCGTTGAGGGTCGGCCGCAGCACGCCGCCGACCATCGCCTTGCCGACCGACCGCATCCCGAAGTAGCCGGTCACGGCGTCCCCGCCGCCGGTTCCAGTGAGGGTCACCCGCAGGTCGTACAGGAACGGGTCGTCCGGCGACCACAGCCGGGCGTTCGGGACCGGGACCCGCAGGTGCGCGCCGACCGCGCCGGTGACGCTGCCGACCACCTGCCCGCCGGTGAGCGCCTCGGCCCGCACGCCCTGCCCCGAGATGCCCGCTCCCTGGACGACCAGGTCGAGTACCCCGGCAGCGACGTCCGGAGTGGTGTCCAGCCGGGTGACGGCGGCGGCGTTGACCGGCTCCAGCCAGACGGTCTGCCAGATGCCGGAGTGCGCGGTGTAGAAGATGCCTCCCGGCGAGCGCCGCTGCTTGCCGATGGGGATGCCGGCGGCGTCGACCGGCGACCACACCCCGATGATGACCTCGTTGGACCCGGCGCGCAGGGCCGAGGTGATGTCGGCGCCGAACGGGTCGTAGCCGCCGGTGTGGGTCGCGACGGCGGTGCCGTTGACCCAGACCCGCGCCTCCCAGTTCACCGCGCCGAAGTTGAGCCGTACGTGCCGCCCCGACCAGGTGGAGGGGACGGTGAACGTGCGGCGGTACCACATGCGGTCCTCGTGGCGCTGGACGCGCGAGAGCCCGGACTCGATGGGATAGGGGACCAGGACCTGCTCGGCGAGGTTCTGGCCGACGGGCGGGCTGTCGATCGACCCGGTGCCGGCGAACTGCCACAGGCCGTTGAGGTTCTGCCACTCGGAGCGGACCATCTGCGGCCTGGGGTACTCCGGCAGGGCGTTGCCCGGGCCCACCTGGGCGGTCCAGGGCGTGGTGAGCGGTGGTGCCGCCTGCGCGGCGGGGGGTGAGAGCTGAGCCTGCCCAGTCAGGGTGGCGGCGGAGAGCACGAGCACCGCGATCACCCGGCGGGCCCAGCCGGAGGGTCTGACCATCTCACTCCTTGGCGGAACGAAGGGATCCCCCGAGACCGAAGAAGACCGAACTTGATTAGTTTCGATCGTCAATCGACCATACATCGCCCAAGTGCGGGCGAAAATAGCTAATTTCCTGACTGGATGCGATCGGTGGGCCCGTGCGGGGTGGCATGCCTGGCCAGCCCGTCCGTACGTCCCGGCGCGACCGTCTGACTCGGCTGCCGGGCCGGTGCGGAGGAGGGTTGTCCAGTCACTATCGGTCGGATTCCGTCAGGGGCCGGACAGCGTCCGGCCGCCCGTGCCGGTGACCACGGCTCGCCCGAACCTTGGCCCACTCCTGACGGGGTGGCGGTTTCGTCCGAGGTGAACGGTTCACATGGTGGACGTTTTGTCGCATGCCATCCTGCGCATGGGTGGCGGCCGCAGGCGCTCGGCGATAATGGGAGGGTCGTCGTGTGCGGGGACGTGCGTGAACGCCCCTGGGCATGGCCGGCTTGAACGAGCGGGGGCCGCTGTGCACCGGCCTTCTCGCAAGGGCCGCTGTCGCGTGGGTTCGCGGTTGACCGAGGGTCCCGCGGACGGACGGGCCGGGCGGCGCCCGCCGCCCGTCACGGGCATGGAGGCCCGGGGACCCTTCCAGCGACCAGTCGGACAGCAAGGTGACCGCCCTTCAAAAGCACAAAAGGGGACAGGCACATGAACACTCGTCTTCTCGCCCTTCCGGTCGTGGCGGCCCTGTCGCTCACGGCCGCCTACGGCACCACGGCAGGCGCCACCACTCACGACAGCGGGAGGAGCGCCTTCACCGGGACGCCAAGGACCGCCAGCACGTCGACACCCACGGCCTCACCGTCAGGCTCCCCCTCGGGTTCACCCACGGCATCTCCGGTCGGCCGGGGCTGCAAGTCCCTGCCGAGCTCCGGGCCCGGCAGCCCGTCGGAGATGTCCAAAGAGCCGGTGGCGACCGCCGCCGAGCACATCCCCGAACTGTCGACCTTTGCCGACATCGTGAAGAAGGCGGGCCTGGTGGACACGCTGAACTCCGCCTCGGACATCACCGTCTTCGCACCGAACAACGACGCCTTCAAGAAGATCCCGAAGGCGGACCTCGACAGGCTGACGGGCAGCAAGAACGAGCTCACCAAGCTGCTCACCTACCACGTCGTCCAGGGACGCAAGACCCCCGCCGACCTGGAGAAGGGGCAGTTCACCACCCTGGAGGGCGGCAAGCTCACCACCAGCCGGTCCGGTGACACCTTCAAGGTGGGCAACGCCGAGGTGGTCTGCGGCAACCTGCAGACCAGCAACGCCACCGTCTACATCATCGACTCCGTCCTCAAGCCCGGGGGCTGAGCCCGCCCCGGCGGATCGCCCGCGCGCGACGGCCGGGGCGAGCGGTGTACGCGCCGCTCGCCCCGGCCGGCACGGCCCCCGCCTGTACGGCCGCCGCCGGCGCGGTGACCGCGCACAGCCGGAGGCGCACCCTGTCCCCGGCCTCAGGTCGCGCGGGACGTCAGCAGGCGGTCCAGGACGCGGACGCCGAACTCCAGGCCGGCGACCGGCACCCGCTCGTCCACGCCGTGGAACATCCCGAAGTAGTCCAGCCCCGGGTCGAGCATCAGCGGCGCGAAGCCGTACCCCCTGATGCCGAGCGTGGCGAACGACTTGGCGTCGGTGCCGCCGGTCATGACGTACGGCACGGGGCGCCCCGCGGGGTCCTCGGCCACCAGCGCCGAGCACAGATCGTCGAAGAGCCCCTCGGTGGGAGAGGCCACGCCGTCGCCGAAGCTGACGAACTCCCGGCTGATCTTCGGCCCGAGCAGCTTGTCGATCGTCTCCAGGAACTCCTCGCGGAACCCGGGCAGGAACCTGCCGTCCACGTGCGCCTCGGCCGTGCCCGGGATGACGTTGACCTTGTAGCCCGCGTCGAGCATGGTCGGGTTGGCGGAGTTGCGGATCACGCCCTTGAACAGCGTGCCGACCTTGCCCAGGCGCTCGACCTCCTCGTCGAGCCGGTCGAGGTCGATGGTCGTCCCGAGGGCCCTGCCGAGGCCGTCGATGAGGGTGGCCACGGCGGGCGTGAGCCGTACGGGCCACCGGTGGTCGGCCAGGCGCGCCAGGGCCCGGCAGAGCTCCGCCACCGGGTTGTCCACCGGCGGCTTGGACCCGTGCCCGGCCACGCCGTGCGCGGTGACCTTCATCCACGCCGTGCCGCGCTCGCCCACGGCCACCGGATAGACGCGCAGGTCATCGGTGGCGAGGCCGTCCCGAGGGCCGGTCACGCCGCGAGGGACGGTCACGCTGAACCCGCCCGACTCGCTGATGGCCTCGGTGCAGCCCTCGAACAGGTCGCGGTGCCGGGTGACGGCGTAGCCCGCACCGTACTCCCCGGTGGCCTCCTCGTCGGCGAGGAACGCCAGCACGATGTCGCGCTTGGGACGCAGGCCCTTGCGGGCCCACTCGCCGACGAGCGCCAGCGTCATGGACAGCGTGCCCTTCATGTCCACCGCGCCGCGCCCGTTCACGCACCCGTCGGCGATCTCGCCGGAGAAGGGGTGGAGCTTCCACTCCGCCGGGTCGGCGGGGACGACGTCCAGGTGGCCGTGGATCAGCAGGGCTTCGGGGCTGTCCCCCGGGATGCGGGCCACCACGCTCGTGCGGCGGGGCGCGGACTCGAACACCGTGGGCTCGATGCCCATGCCGGAGAGCAGCCCCGCGACGTACTCGGCGGCCAGACGCTCTCCCGAGCCGTCCGGTGTGCCGTCGTTGGTAGTGTCGATCTTGAGCAGGTCCGAGCAGATGCTTGCGACCTCTGTCACGTTCTTCCTTTCAGCGTCAGCGGCGGCACTTCGGGAGTGGGGAAGCCGAAGATGAGCCCGTAGAACGCGAGCTCGGCCTCTAGTGCCGCGACGATCGTTTCCTCTCTTCTCCAGCCATGCTGTTCCCCGGGAAAGGTGAGGTAGGCCCACCGGCCGCCGTGCTCGTCCAGCGCGGCGACGAAACGCTCGGCCTGGCCGGGGTCGACGATGGCGTCCTCCAGGCCGTGCATGAGCAGGGCGGGCCCGGACGCCCGCGCCGCGTGCAGGGTCGGGGAGCGGTCCAGGTAGCGCTGCCTGGTCTCGGGGAGCGGGCCGATGAGGCCGTCGAGGTACCTGGACTCGAAGTCGTGGGTCTCCCTGGCCCAGCCCTCCGGGTCGGTGATCGCGTAGTGGGCGACCGCGCCGCGGAAGACGTCGCTGTGCACGAGCGCCGCCACCGACGTCCAGCCGCCCGCGCTCCCGCCCCGGATGGCTATGCGCTCGGGGTCGGCGAGCCCGGCCGCCGCCAGCCCGCGCGCGACGGTCTCGCTGTCGCGCACGTCGACGACGCCCCAGTTGTGGCGGAGCCGCTCGCGGTAGGCCCTGCCGTATCCGGTCGAGCCCCCGTAGTTGACCTCGGCGACGCCGATGCCCCTGCTGGTGAAGTAGGCGATCTCCAGGTCGAAGACCATCGGGCTGGAGCCGGTCGGCCCCCCGTGCACGAACATCACGTACGGCGCGGGGGTGCCCGCCTCGGCGCCCTTGGGCGGGTACACGTGGGCGTGCACGCCGTCGAAGAGCATCGCCTCGGGCACCGGCAGCACCGCCGGGTCGGGGAGTTCCTTGGCCGGAGAGAGCACCTCCTGCGCGCCGGTCGCGAGGTCGACGCGCACGACCTCGAAGGGCTTGTGCGGCGAGCCGCCCACGCCGACCACGCTCGACCCGTCGGGCGAGGCGGAGACGGTGGGCGCCCAGTAGGTGTACGACCCGCCGACGTCGGTGATCTCACCGGTGGCGGGGTCGAGCACGCCCAGCCGCTTGCCGTCGGCGGTGCCGTACATCGTCACGAGGCGGTCGCCCGCGAGCGCGAACCACTGGTAGCCGAGCTTCCATGCGGCGTCGCCGAACTCCTGCGGCGAGGGGGTGAGGTTGCGCGGGGGGCCGCCGTCCAGCGGGACCAGGTGGATGTTCCACCAGCCGGTCGGGTCGGTCACGGCGTACAGCGCGCCGTCGTCGCGCCACTCGGCCTGGGCCACCGCCTCCTGCGGCCCGCCCGCCACGACGCGGTACGGCCCGGCGGTGCCGTCGTCCCGCAGCGGGGCCACGCAGAGCGAGGTGCCGTCCCAGGGCATGGCGGGGTGGTCGTAGCCGATCCAGGCGACGTGGCCGCCGCCGGGGGAGACCCGGGGGTTCATGATGAAGTGCTGAGCCTTGACGACCACGCGGAGGGGCCCACCGCCGAGCGGCACCGCGACCAGGTCGCGCTCGTCGTCGGTCTCGCGTACGCACCAGACCTCGTCGCCGTGGATCACCAGGTCGGCGTAGCGGGACGATCCCGGCGGGGTGAGCGGCACCGGGTCGCCTCCCGGCGCGCACCGGTACAGCCGCTGGTCCTCCCAGTTGGTGAACACCAGCCCGCCGTCCGGCAGCGGACGCCAGGAGCGGCCGCCGTACTCGATCACCCGGCTGCGGGCGTTCCACCCCGGGGGCAGGACGTCCCGCACGCTTCCGCCGGGCGCCCGCCGCACGACACAGCGCCGCCCGCCCTCGGCCGGGCGCGGCTCGTCCCACCACACCTCCTCGCCGGCGGGAGCGGGCACGATCTCCACCCAGAACGGGCGGTCATCCACGCGTGCGACGTCGACGGCAGTGATAGGAGAGTCGATCACCAGTTGCCCTCTGAAGGTGGGAGTGGGATGTCGTGCGGGTGGATGACATGGACGATTCCCCCGCTGCTGGTGGTGCGTAACCAGACGTTCTCGAATGCGGCCCTGGGATAGGTTCTTTTGACCGTCTCGTCGGACGGCGCCGCCGGATCGTTGGCGATGACGTCACCGCTCGCGGTGAACCCCGTGACGACCATGAGGTGGCCGCGCGTGGAGTAGCCCGAGCCGGGAAGCTCGTGCTCCTTGAACGACTGCGAGGTGATCACCGGGATGCCGGCGCGGATGAACCGTTCCACCTCGGCCAGCGAGCGCATGCGGGTGACGAATCCGTTCAGCCCGTACCGCCCGGCGTAGGCGACCCCGAACGGCCAGTTGCCCGTGCCCTGGTAGCTGTGGTCGTACATGTCGCGGGCCGCGTGGTCCACGGCGGGGCACGGGTCGGCGGGGTCGACGAAGGTGAGGTCGCCCGGCGCGGGACCGCGCCCCCAGTACTGCAGGACCATCGTCATCGAGGCAGGGCTGCACCAGGAGTCGCCGCCGCCGCCCCATTCGGGGTGGTGGCCCGCGTGGGTCTTCTGCGAGCGCGGCGGGACGGCCAGCTCGACCAGGGGACCGTCGTTCGCCGGGCTGACCGGCACGGTGGCGCGCGTGGGCACCGCCGAGGCCATCACCCCGACCGTGCGCACCACCGCCTCGGCGCCGTGGAGCGTGACCCGCAGCCGGTACGCCGAGACCGGCCGGGTGGCGACGAAGGTGTCGACCGCGACGTCGCCGTCCTCGTCGCCCTGGCCGGGCAGCGAGGTGCGGTGGATGTCGCCGCCGCCCTCCGCCCAGCGGCCCATGTCGTACCACTTGGTCCATCTGGTCGCGCCGCCCGTGACGGTGCGCGCCCGCAGCTCCACCCGGATCCAGGACCCCTTGGGGGCGCCGGCGGTCCAGGAGGGGACCAGCTCGGTGGCGGGGAAGCCGATCTCGCGCTCTTCTGAGGTCCAGCGGGTGTAGGGCCAGGCTGTGGTCTCGCCGCCGAAGGGATCGAGGTAGCCGGTCACGCCGCTCTCGGTGGGGACCACGGCGGTCCAGCGGTGGAGGACGACACGGCTCTGATCGGCGGGCGACGGATTGACCACCTGGCCGATTGTGGTTTTGGGCCTTGCGCGGCACATCGGATGGTTTACGTATCCGTAATCAGGCCGCGCCGCGCCGGGACCGCCGCCATGGGGCCGTCTCGGCATCGACCCAGGTCACGCTGGGTATCGTCAGTCTCATGCACGATCTCGCAGACGTGCGGACGTTCGTCTACCGGCGGTTCGCCGAGCGGGGCGATCCGCCGCGCCCGGAGGATGTGGCGGCCGAGTTCGGGATCGAGCCCTCCGGCGCGCTGGCGGCGCTCAGGGCGCTGCACGACGCCCACCTTCTCGTGCTCGACGACGACAGGCGCTTGATCCTCATGGCCCACCCGTGGTCGGCCGTGCCGCTCGGGTTCGTGGTCGCCAGCGACAAGGTGAAGTGGTGGGGCGGCTGCGCCTGGGACTCGTTCGCGATCCCCGCGCTGGTCGGCGAGGACTGCATGGTCGCGACCCACTGTCCCGGCTGCGGCAGGGCGCTGGCGCTCGACGTGTGCCCGGACGAGCCGCCGACGGCCGAGCTGGTGGCGCACTTCCTGGTGCCCATCCCGCGCATGTGGGACGACGTGATGTTCGCCTGCGGGCACCAGTCGCTGTTCTGCTCGGAGGAGCACGTGGGGCGATGGCTGCGCCAGACCCGCAACCCCCGGGGCGTGATCCTCGACATGCGGACGCTGTGGCTGCTCGCCACCCGGTGGTACGCCGGGCGGCTCACCAGGGAGTACCGAAGGCGCACCCCCGACGAGGCCCGCGCGCTCTTCCACGAGCTCGGCCTGGCCGGCCCGTTCTGGGGGAACGGTTGACCTCCCCCCGGCGGGCCGGAGGGAGGCACTGTGTCACGACCGCCCGGACAGAGGCCGGGGGAAGGCGCCCGGTGGCGACCGCCCGGTCAGAGGTACAGGCCGGTGGCCTCGGCGGGCGCGGCCGGGCCCGCGGGCGCCCGCCCGGAGCGCAGGGCGAACAGCTCCGCCAGCGTCGCCCCCGACGGGCCGGCGCCCTCGGAGGACCCCAGCCACGCGGCGGCCTCCTGGGCGGAGAGGCGGCCCGCCTCGATCTGCGACAGGCAGCGTCCCGGTCGCACGACGGCAGGGTGCAGCCGGGCGAGGTCCTCGTTGGTGGTCACGGCCACCAGGACGTCCCTGCCCTGGCCGAGCAGGCCGTCGGTCAGGTTGAGCAGGCGGGACAGCCCCTGGCCCGTGGCGTCCTTGGCCTCGGCGCGGATCAGCTCGTCGCAGTCCTCCAGCACCAGCAGCCGCCAGCGGTGTTTCTCGTCGTCGGAGTCGTACCCGACGGCGACCTCCATCAGGTAGCCCGGGTCGGAGAACAGCCGCTCGGGGTCGAGCACGCAGTCGACCTGGCACCATTCGGCCCACTCCCTGGCCAGGGCGCGCAGGGCCGTGGTCTTCCCGGTTCCCGGAGGACCGTGCAGCAGGATCAGCCGCCCGTTGACGTCGGAGGGGGTCACCGCCATGAGGCTCTGGAGCGCCTCGCCCGCGACCCGGGAGTAGTTCGCCCTGATCGCCGGCCAGCGCGGCGCGGTGATCGGCCGCTGGGTACGGCGGGGCCCGTGGGCGCCCGTCCACCAGAAACCCATGTCGACGTGGTCGGCCTCCTGGGGAGGCGGCTCGACCGCGTCCTTGACGGACTCCTCCAGCACCGAGCGCGCGAGCTCGTCGCTCACCGCCGTCACGGTGAGCACGGCCGAGCGGTTGCGGAACCGCACCACCCTGAGGGTCCAGCCGTCCCCGCACGCCAGGCGCGAGTCGCGGCCGTCGTCCTCCCTCGCGGCGCGGGTCAGCCGGGCACGCGCCGGCATCAGCGGGGCGTCGGGACGCACCCGCTCCAGGTTGGTGGAACGTGCCCAGGGCTGGTTCCCGGTGGCGAACGGGGACAGCGCGAGGGCGTCGATGACATCGATCGGCGAGTCGCCGTCGTCGAGCCACACCTTCATGGGCAGGGCTTCGGCGGCGGGGAAACGAACCTCCTCCACAACGGACATATATTCATGATTCAGGCCCATGGCGTGTGGAGTCCACGTATTTCCCGGGAAGCCCGTTAAATCAATGTGATGTGCTAAAGAGACATCGGCAAACCCGTCATGTGGTCATGTGTCCATGGTTAGGGTTGGTCGCGCGGATCGGTCCACTGCGAGCCGCAAAGGGCTGGTTTGGCCGCCCTGTGGGAGGACAGTGGTCCATCAGTCCTGAATGTCGTTCCCCCTGGGAGAAGTTCGTGGCCATCGACCTCGTGACGCGTAAAGACTGGGGGGCCCGCGCCCCGCGTGGCTCCTATACGACGCTGACCTCCACAAAGGGCGTCAAGGTCCACTACACCGGTGGCCGCGTCGAACCCTCGATCGTGGACGACCACGCCAAGTGCGTCGCCATGGTGAAATCCATCCAGAGCTTTCACATGGACGGGAACGGCTGGCTCGACATCGGCTACAGCATGGTCGCCTGCCCGCACCGCAAGGTCTTCGTCGGCCGGGGCCCCGGGCACCTGCCGGCCGCCAACGGGCCCGGCCTGAACACCGGCCACTACGCCGTCCTCGGCCTCGTCGGCAACTCCGGCCTCACGCAGCCGCCCGACGGCATGCTCCACGGCATCCTCGACGCCATCGACTACCTGCGCGAGAAGGGCGGCGCGGGCAAGGAGATCAAGGGCCACCGCGACGGCTACTCCACCGACTGCCCCGGCACGGCGCTGTACGCGTGGGTCAAGAAGGGCGCCCCGCGCCCCGGCGGCTCGACCGGCCCCACCGACCCGGGCCCCGCCGAGCACCCGAAGTTCCCCGGCAGGCTGCTGAAGTACCCGCCGGTCATGCGCGGTGAGGACGTGCGCACCTGGCAGGCCCAGATGGAGAAGCGCGGCTTCACCCTCGACGTGGACGGCGCGTACGGGCTGGCGTCCCGGGACCTGTGCCGCCGGTTCCAGCGGGAGCAGCACCTGGACGTCGACGGCGTGGTCGGCAAGGACACCTGGGACGCCGCCTGGGAGGCCCCGATCGCCTGAGATCCGCCAGAGGGGTCCCCGAAGTGTGGTCACGGATCGTCAGCGCCTACGATCCGTGACATGACGGTGCAGCCTGAGGAACTCCATCCGGCCGCAGGGTTCCCGCCGGGCACGCGGGAGGACTGGCGGCGACTCGCCCTGGGCGTGCTGCGCAGGTCCGGTGCCGAGGCCGGCTCCCCCGAGGAGGCGCTGGCGTTCACGACCTACGACGGCGTGACCCTCCAGCCTCTGTACGACGCGGCCGACCTGCCCGGCGACTCCGGAGTGCCGGGCTTCGCCCCCTACACGCGGGGCACCCGCCCGGCCGGCGGAGCGGTGTCCGGCTGGGACGTGCGCCAGCGCCACGCCCACCCCGACCCGGCGGTCGCCCGCGAGGCCGTGCTGACCGACCTGGAGAACGGCGTCACCTCGGTCTGGCTGGTGCTCGGCGACGGCGGGCTCGACCCGGCCGCGCTGCCCCGCGTCCTGGACGGCGTCTACCTCGACCTCGCCCCCGTCGTGCTCGACGCGGGAGCCCGCACGGGCGAGGCCGCCGAGATCTTCCTGCGGCTCGCGGCCGAGCGCGGCATCGCCCCCGCGGGCGGCAACCTCGGCGCCGACCCCCTCGGCCTGCGGGCCAGGACGGGCGCGCCCGCCGACATGGCCGTGGCCGTCGAGCTCGCCCGGCGCGCCCGCGAGGTGCCCTCCCTGCGGGCGATCACCGTCGACGCCACCCCGTACCACGACGCGGGCGGGTCCGACGCCGAGGAGCTCGGCTGCTCGATCGCCACCGGGGTCGCCTACCTGCGCGCGCTGACCGGCGCCGGCCTGCCGGTGGAGGAGGCGTTCGGGCAGATCGAGTTCCGGTACGCCGCCACGGCCGACCAGTTCCTCACGATCGCGAAGTTCCGGGCCGCGCGCACCCTCTGGTCGCGCGTCGCCGAGGCCTGTGGCGTCCCCGCGCACGGCGGCCAGGCGCAGCACGCGGTCACCTCCTCGGCGATGATGACCGGCCGCGACCCGTGGGTGAACATGCTCCGCACCACGCTCGCCTGCTTCGGCGCCGGCATCGGCGGCGCCGGCGCCGTCACCGTGCAGCCCTTCGACGTCCGCCTCGGCCTGCCCGACGCCTTCGCCCGCCGCATCGCGCGCAACACCCAGTCGCTGCTGGTCGAGGAGGCCAACGTCGCCAGGGTCGTCGACCCGGCCGGCGGCTCCTGGTACGCCGAGCGGCTCACCGCCGACCTCGCGGGCAGGGCCTGGGAGTGGTTCCAGGAGATCGAGCGCGCGGGCGGCGCGGAGGCGGCCCTCGACCGGCTGATCCCCGAGCGGCTCGCCGCCACCTGGGCGCGCCGCTCCGCGGGCATCGCCCGCCGCCGCGACCCGATCACCGGCGTCAGCGAGTTCCCGGACCTCGCCGAGCGGCGCCCCTCCCGGCAGCCCGCTCCGGAGCCCCCGGGCGGCGGCCTGCCCCGGGTGCACTACGCGCAGGGCTTCGAGGAGCTGCGCGACGCCGCCGACCGGGCCGAGGCCAGGCCCGAGGTCTTCCTGGCGACGATCGGCCCGGTGGCCGCGCACACCGCGCGGGCCTCGTTCGCGGCGAACCTCTTCCAGGCCGGCGGCATCGCCACCGTCCTGAGCGGCACGGGCACTGACCCCGCCGAGATCGCCGGGGCCTTCCGGCGCAGCGGCGCGACGGTCGCGTGCCTGTGCTCCAGCGACGCGCTGTACGCCGAGCACGCGGCGGCGGTCGCGGCCGAGCTGAGGCGGGCGGGCGCGAGAAGGATCTGGCTGGCGGGGAAGGGCGACCACGAGGGCGTGGACGCCGTACTCCACGCCGGCTGCGACGTGCTCGAAGTGCTCCGCACCACGTTCGACGATCTGGGAGTGACCCCATGATTCCCGACTTCTCAGGGATCCCCCTGAACCAGGGGACTCCAGACGGAGACCCCGGCCTCGACCGCTGGGCGCGGGCCGTGCAGGAGCAGGTCGGCAAGAGTCCGTCCGACCTGACGTGGGACACCCCCGAGGGCATCGGCGTCAAAACGCTCTACACCGCCGAGGACCTCGACGGGCTGGACTTCCTGTCGACCTATCCGGGCATCGCGCCGTTCCTGCGCGGCCCGTACCCGACGATGTACGTCAACCAGCCGTGGACGATCCGGCAGTACGCCGGGTTCTCCACCGCCGAGCAGTCGAACGCCTTCTACCGGCGCAACCTGGCCGCCGGGCAGAAGGGCCTTTCCGTCGCCTTCGACCTCGCCACCCACCGGGGCTACGACTCCGACCACCCGCGCGTGGCGGGCGACGTCGGCATGGCGGGCGTGGCGATCGACTCGATCTACGACATGCGGCAGCTCTTCGACGGCATCCCGCTCGACCGCATGAGCGTGTCGATGACCATGAACGGCGCGGTGCTCCCGGTGCTGGCGCTCTACATCGTGGCCGCCGAGGAGCAGGGGGTGGCGCCCGAGCAGCTCGCGGGGACCATCCAGAACGACATCCTCAAGGAGTTCATGGTCCGCAACACCTACATCTACCCGCCTGAGCCGTCCATGCGGATCATCTCGGACATCTTCTCGTACACCTCCGAGCGGATGCCGAAGTTCAACTCCATCTCGATCTCCGGCTACCACATCCAGGAGGCCGGGGCCACGTGCGACCTGGAGCTGGCCTACACGCTGGCCGACGGGGTCGAGTACCTCCGGGCGGGGGTCGGGGCCGGGCTCGGCGTCGACGCGTTCGCGCCACGCCTGTCGTTCTTCTGGTGCATCGGCATGAACTTCTTCATGGAGGTCGCCAAGCTCAGGGCCGCCCGGCTGCTGTGGGCCAAGCTCGTCAAGGGCTTCGGCGCGGAGAACCCCAAGTCGCTGTCGCTGCGCACCCACTGCCAGACCTCCGGATGGTCGCTGACCGCGCAGGACGTCTTCAACAACGTCGTGCGCACCTGCGTGGAGGCGATGGCGGCGACGCAGGGGCACACACAGTCCCTGCACACCAACGCCCTGGACGAGGCGCTGGCGCTGCCCACCGACTTCTCCGCCCGCATCGCCCGCAACACCCAGCTCCTGCTCCAGCAGGAGTCGGGCACCTGCCGGGTGATCGACCCGTGGGGCGGCAGCGCGTACGTCGAGCGGCTCACCTACGAGCTGGCGCGGCAGGCGTGGGGGCACATCCAGGAGGTCGAACAGGCGGGCGGCATGGCCAAGGCCATCGACGCGGGCCTGCCCAAGCTGCGCATCGAGGAGGCCGCCGCCCGCACCCAGGCGCGCATCGACTCCGGCAGGCAGCCGGTGATCGGCGTCAACAAGTACCGCGCCGGGTCCGACGAGGACATCGAGGTGCTCAAGGTCGACAACACCTCGGTGCGCGCCCAGCAGATCGAGAAGCTCCGCCGCCTCAGGGAGGAGCGCGACGACCAGGCCTGCCGGGACGCCCTCGCGGCCCTCACCCGCGGCGCGGCGGGCGACGGCAACCTCCTGGCCCTGGCCGTCGACGCCGCCCGTGCCAAGGCCACGGTCGGCGAGATCTCCGACGCGCTGGAGGAGGTCTTCGGGCGGCACGCCGGCCAGATCCGTACCATTTCCGGGGTGTACCGCGAGGAGGCGGGCGACGCCGCCGGCATCGAGAAGGTCAGGGGCACCTGCGCCGCGTTCGAGCGCGAGGAGGGCCGCAGGCCGCGCATCCTGGTCGCCAAGATCGGCCAGGACGGGCACGACCGTGGCCAGAAGGTCATCGCCACCGCCTTCGCCGACCTCGGCTTCGACGTGGACGTGGGCCCGCTGTTCCAGACCCCGGCCGAGGTGGCGCGCCAGGCCGTCGAGGCCGACGTGCACGTGGTCGGCGTCTCCTCGCTGGCGGCCGGCCACCTCGCGCTCGTGCCCGAGTTGCGCGACCGGCTCGCCGCGCTCGGCCGCGACGACATCATGATCGTCGTGGGCGGGGTGATCCCTCCGGGCGACTTCGACGCGCTGCGCGAGGCCGGCGCCGCCGCGATCTTCCCGCCCGGCACGGTCATCGCCGACGCCGCCCTCGACCTGCTGCGCGACCTGTCCGGCCGGTTGGGCCATGCCACGGCTTGAGGACTACGTCCAGGGCGTCAGGGAGGGCTCCGTCGGGTGGATCGCTCGGGCGATCACGCTGGTGGAGTCCTCGCGGGCCGACCACCGCGAGCTGGCCCAGCGGCTGCTCGTCGAGCTGACCCCCCTGTCGGGCAAGGCCAGGAGGGTCGGCGTCACCGGCGTGCCGGGGGTCGGCAAGTCGACGTTCATCGACGCGCTCGGCGTCCACCTGACCGGCGAGGGGCACCGGGTCGCCGTGCTGGCCGTCGACCCGTCCTCGACCCGCACCGGCGGCAGCATCCTCGGGGACAAGACCCGCATGGGAAGGCTCTCGGCCGACCCGAACGCCTACATCCGCCCCTCGCCCACCTCCGGCACCCTGGGCGGGGTCACCAAGGCCACCCGCGAGGCCATGGTGGTCGTCGAGGCGGCGGGGTTCGACACCGTCCTGGTCGAGACCGTGGGAGTCGGGCAGTCCGAGACCGCAGTGGCCGAGATGGTGGACACCTTCCTGCTCCTCACCCTGGCCAGGACCGGCGACCAGCTTCAGGGCATCAAGAAGGGCGTGCTGGAGTTGGCCGACGTGATCGCGGTCAACAAGGCCGACGGCTCCCACGAGATGGACGCGCGCAAGGCCGCGAGGGAGCTCGCGGGCGCGCTGCGGCTGCTGCGGGCGGGCGGCGGCACGTGGAACACCCCCGTGCTGACCTGCAGCGGGCAGGAGGGCACCGGCCTCTCCGAGCTGTGGCGGCACATCGTCCGCCACCAGGACCTTCTGGAGTCCTCCGGCGAGCTGGCCGCCAAGCGCCGCCGTCAGCAGGTCGGGTGGACCTGGACCCTCGTGCGCGACCGGTTGCTCGCCAGGCTCAAGGAGAACCCCGAGGTGGCGGCGATCACGGCCGAGGTCGAGCGCGAGGTGCTGGAGGGCACCCTCACCCCCGCCCTCGCCGCCGACCGCCTGCTCGCCGCCTTCGGCCGCGACGGCCGGTAGCCGCCCGCCCGCGCGCGCGGGCCGGGGTCAGTCCGGCCGGGTGATCTCGAACATGTAGCAGCCGTAGGAGACGTTGCGGCTGTGGATGCGCGCGACGCCGGGCTCGGCGAGCATCTCGGCGATCACCGCCTCCGGGTTCCGGCCGTCGTGGACCCGGGTCGCGTCGTGGATCCAGCCCCGGTCGTCGTAGGCCCGCAGCACCTGCGGGCGGCCGTACCAGTCCCCGGGGTAGCTCTCGGCGGTCGCCGGGCCCGCGCAGGCGCGCGCGTGCGCGAGCACCGCGCCGATCTCGCGGTACGGGCTGGGCGGGATCTCCGGCTCGTAGCCGAAGAGCACCAGCTCCTCGCCCGGCCGCGCGTCGCGCAGGCAGCAGCGCAGCGGCTCCCCGCCCTCGGCCGGGAGGCGCTCGGCCGGGCGGCCCGAAGCGTCGCCCGCCCCCGCCCGAACCTTCTCCAGCACTTCAGATGAGATGACGTGAATACGGAACCCGGTGGTCGTGGTGGTGGTCATGTGACCACCCTGCCCGTGCGCGCGCGAGGGCGCTGGCGGCTATCGGTCCTCGCGTTCCCCGCTCGGGCGCGCCGCGGGGCGCGCCGGGGGCTCGATGCGGCGGACAGTGCGGCGACGCCGAGGAGCCCTCGTCCCTGGAGACCCTGCCAGGTGCTTCATCCGGCTATGTACAGAGGCGATCCAGGGTGGGAAGAAACCTCACCCGGCTCCACGCCGCCACGCGCCGGACTCTCCCGCCGGTGTGACCATTGCCGCACAACGGGGCGATACGGGAGGACCACAATGACCGACGATCCGATGCTGCCCGACGTCGTGGCCAGGGCGCTGGGGGAGTACCGCGAGGCGCTGGCCGAGCACGGGATGAGCTGGGGCGAGCCCCCGATCGCGTACGTCAGGTCGATGAGCCCGTCGCGGTTCGTCGACGAGGAGACGTTCTTCCGCGCCGCCTCCGAGCGGGTACGCGCAGAGCATCCGGACGCCACCGCCGCCGAGCACGAGGAGCGGGTGCGCGAGCTGGACTTCGACATCGTGCTGAGGGACGCGCTCGCCGAGGGGCCCGCCGGGGATCCGCCCGAGGGCCTCGCGGTGCTGCGGCTCACGCCCGGCGGGCACCGGCTGGACGTCCGCCCGCGCACCGTACTCGAACCGGACGGCCGGACGTCCGCCTCCGGGCAAGACGCCCGGACGCCCGCCGGGCACGGCGGGCCGCCGGTGCCGGTGGCGCTGCTGATCGACAACGGCCGCGAGACGGAGGCGGAGGTCCGCGCGGGCGGGCGGGCGTACCGCGTCGCCCCCGGCGGGGCGCGGCTGGTCGAGCTGGACAGCGCGACCGAGGTGACCGCCGGAGGCGAGCGGGTCGGCCTGTGCGGGCGGATCCGCCTCGCCCCGAGGGCGCGGCTCCGGGTGCGCGCGGGGTTCCCGTGCCGGTGGAGCGTGTGGAGCGCCGACGGCCAGGGCTGGTACCCCGACGGCGCGCCCCCGAGACGCGACTACCACGGCCTGCCGTACTTCCACGGTGACGACCTCGTGCTCGACGTGCCCGCCGAGCCGCTCACCGTCCGGGTGGCGCGGGGGATGGAGTACGGCTTCGCCGAGACGGCCGTCACCCCCCGCGGCGAGACTCTGGTCGAGTCCGCCCCGGCGCGGCTGTACGACGCGGCGGCCAAGGGATGGTACGGCGGGGACCTGCACGTGCACCTGAACTTCGCCGGGGACGTCGTGGCCGCCCCGGCGACGGCGGCGGCCATGCAGTACGGCGAGGACCTGCACGTGCTCAACCTGCTCGCCGCCAACGTGTCAGGCCCGCGCGTCTTCGACCGGGAGGCGCTGGAACACTGGGCGGGCGAGGACCTGCCGTGGTCGGACGCCACCCACGTCGCCCGCATGGGCGTCGAGTACCGCAACGACCTGCTCGGGCACCTGCACGCCTTCGGGCTGACCGCCCCGCCCGGCCGCTACCACAGCGGGTTCGCCGGCACGCCCGACTGGCCGCCCACGAGCGCGGCGTGCGAGGAGCTCCGGGGCCTCGGCGCGATCGTCGGCTACGCCCACGCCTTCCACTCGCCCGTCGAGACCCCCGAAGACGTCATCGGCACCGGCCGGCCGGCGTGCACGGCGCGGACGGCGGTGGTCGACGCCGCGCTCGGCCTCGTCGACACCATGGAGGTGCTGCACTTCTCCTCGGCCGAGGGGTCGTCCGCGGTGTACCGGCGGCTGCTCGGCGCGGGCAACCGCCTGGCCGCCGTCGCGGGCACCGACTCGATGCTGTCGTTCACCCGCCAGCGGATGGAGATGGTCGCGAGCCCGCCCGGCTGGGAGCGCACGTACGCCAGGGTCGAGGGGCCGCTGACCGCCGCCTCCTACGCCGAGGCGGTGCGGCGCGGGCGCACGTTCGCGACCACGGGGCCGTTCGTCGAGCTCACCGTGGACGGCCACGGGCCGGGGGACACCATCGACCGCGCCCCCGGCGACCGGGTGCGGGTCATGGTGCGGGTCATCGGCCCTGAGGTGGAGCGGCTGTCGATCCGCACGGCGGACGGCGTGCTGGCCGAGGGGCCGCCCGGCGAGCTCACGGCGGAACTCGCCGTCGGCGCGCCGACCTACGTCGTCGCCCTCGCCGAGGGCGGCCCCCACCCGCGGTCGCTGTTCACCGGGGTGTTCGCGCACACCAGCCCGGTGTACGTGGACGTGCGCGGCCGGCGGGTCGCCCGCGCCGAGGACATCCACTGGTGCCTCGAATGGCTCGAACTGCTGGAACGGCTGATCAGGGACCGGGCGCGGCTCGACACCAAGGAACAGCTCGACGACCACCTGCGCCTGATCGACGAGGCCAGGCGCGTCCACCGGACCCGCCTGCCCACCTGACTCCGCCCCCCGCCCGTCACACTGAGGAGTCCCTCGCCGGCCATATCGCGATCGGCCGCCGAAAGCCCTGCGGCGCCGGGCCTGGGCGTCCCGGGGCCTGCGAGCTGACGACTTACTCCTCTGCGTACGGGCATGATCCGCGGTAGAAGAAATCTCTCCCTCCCGGAGGCTTACGGCCTCCGGGCAGGCCCATCGATGTCACCATGGCGACACACTCGGTTACGGGAGGTGGGCGTGAGCAGTGATCCGGTGCTTTCTGAGACCGTGGCCCGAGCGCTCGGGGAGCACTCCACGCCACCGGCCGAGCACGACCCGGTGCCGGGCGCGGGTTCGGGTTCGGGTTCGGGTTCGGGTTCGGGGGAGGCTCCGCTTCTGTACGCCAAGGTGATTGGGCTATGCCGCCTTGTGGGGGAGGAGAGGTTCTTCGGCGCCGCGTTCAGCCAGGTGCGGGCCGAGCGGGCGGGCGCCCCGGCACGACGGCCGCACGCCTACGGGGGGCTGGACGCGTGGGTGCTGGAGCTCGACGTCGACGAGGTGCTCCGCGACGCCCTCGGCGGTGACGCGCCCGGCCCCGGCGGGGGATAGCGTTCCGGTTGTGGACAGGACCTTCACGGTGGACGAGGCGCGGAGCCTCATGCCGCTCGTACGGGAAAAGGTCGGGGAGGTCGTCGCCATCCGCGCCGATCTGGCCGAGCTCAGCCACGACCTGCGAAGCTCCGGGCACTCCGCGCTCGGCGGCATCCCCGAGGCCAAGGGCTTCGAGGCGCGCGTCGCCGACCTCCTGAGCTGGTTCGAGGAGCAGGGCATCGAGATCAAGGGCATCGCGCCGGTGCTCGTGGACTTCCCCTCCTTCCTCGGCGGAGTGTCGGTCCGCCTGTGCTGGATCGAGGGCGAGACCGGGCTCGGCTGGTACCACCGGAGCGATCTCGGCTTCCCCGGCCGCCGCCCTCTCCCCTGACGCGCGGACGATCCGTACGTACGGCGGATGACGGGCCCGACCCCCGGCGACATGCGCGAACGTGCCCGGCCGATCTCTACGGGCGGTGACTGTCCGCGATTTCCCTGGGCACTAACGAAGGCATGCGGAACGCCACTGACGACATCATGAGGATCAAGAAGCGGCTCGGCGAGCTCGACCGGCGCCTGTTCAGGTCGGTGGCCGCCGCGCACCTGCCCGGGTTCGACCACGTGATACCCCGCCTGTCGCGGGCCGCCGACAACTCCCTGCTCTGGGCCGCCCTCGCGGGTGGCCTCGCGTTCACCGGCCGCAGGCAGATGCGCCGCGCCGCCACGCGCGGGCTCCTCGCGATCAGCCTGGCGAGCCCCGTGGTCAACCTGCTCGGCAAGCAGGCGTTCGCCCGGGCGCGGCCGTCCATCGTGGACTTCCCGCTGGCGCGCCTCGGCAGGATCCCGTCCTCCCATTCGTTCCCGTCGGGTCACTCCGCGTCCGCGGCGGCGTTCGCCACCGCCGTGGCGATGGAAGCTCCGGTCAGGGTGGCCGTGCCCGTCGCCGTGACCGCGGGGGCCGTCTGCTTCTCCCGCGTCTACACCGGCGTCCACTACCCCGGGGACGTGCTCGCAGGGATGGCGCTCGGTGTGACGGCGGCGCTGGTGACCAAGCGCCTCTGGCCGGGCCAGACCGTCATCGGGGAGGCGCGCGTCGCCACGACCGCGCCGCTGGGCGACCTCGACCCCGACGGCGAGGGCGTGGTGGCCGTGGTCAACAACGCGGCGGGACGCGACCCCAGCACGGCCGCCGCCGTGCGCAAGGCGCTGCCCAAGGCCGAGGTCGTCGAGGCCGAGCCGGGCGACGACCTGATGAAGGCGCTCCAGGACGCCGCGGGGCGCGCCAAGGTGCTCGCCGTCGCGGGCGGCGACGGGACGATGAACTGCGGGGCACAGGCGGCGCTGGAGCACGGGGTGCCGCTGCTGCCCATCCCCGCCGGCACGCTCGACCACTTCGCCCGCACGCTCGGTCTGGAGACCATCCAGGAGGCCGCCGCCGCGTACCGCTCGGGGCACGTGGTCGCGGTGGACGTCGGCGAGGTCGCGGGGCGGGTCTTCCTCAACACCGCGAGCCTCGGCATCTACCCCCTGGTCGTCGACCGCCGCGAGGACTGGGAGGGCAAGGTCGGCAAGTGGCCCGCCCTGGTGCTGGCGATGGCCGACGTGCTCATGCACAACCGCCGTCCCGGAGAGCTGGTCGTCGACGGCGTGCGCCGCAAGGTCTGGCTGCTGTTCGCGGGCAACTGCGCGTACGAGTCGCGTGGCGTGGCGCCGACCCGCAGGGACAGGCTGGAGGACGGCGTGCTGGACATCCGGCTGCTGACGGCGGCCTCGCGGCTGCCCCGCCTGCGGGCCATGGCGAGCACGATCCTCGGCGGGGTGGGGCTGTCGCGCCACTACCTGCAGTGGCGCGCGGACACCGTGCGGGTCGCCTCCCCGCCGGGCGCGGAGGCGGAGGTGCGGCTGGCCAGGGACGGCGAGACCTTCACCGCCCCGGGAGCGGTGGTCCTGCGCAAACGCCCCCGATCCCTGCTCGTCTTCCGCCCGGTCGAATAGCCGGTCGAATAGCCGGTCGAGTAGCCAGCTCCACCGGACAGTGGGATCAGGCGGGGAAGCTGTCGGGGTCGACCTCGCTGGTCTTGGCCTTGCCGCCCACGACCGGCTGCAGCGTGATCGTCCAGGTGCTGTACTGGATCACGGTGGCGCTGCGTATCGTCCGGAACTTCAGCGTGTCCTCGAACCGCTCGAACGAGCAGTTGCGCGTGAACGACCGCGTCGCCCTGTCCCAGTCGGCGCCCCCGGTGAAGAACACCTTGTACGCACCGTCGGGCACGCCGGTGACGGTGGCCTTGCGGCCCTTGCGGACGTAGAAGCTCGTCAGCCTGGTCTTGCCGCGCACCAGGGTGAGGACGGCGTCGGACTTGCCGCCGTTGTCCACGGTCAGGCGGCCGTTCCCGTTGCGGCTGCCCGCACGGAGGAACGAGCCGTTGGCGGGGCGGCGGTTGAGCTCCTTGGGTGTCTTCAGCTTCACGACGTCCGCGGGGTAGTCGCCCTTGGCCGCCAGGTCGCCACCCGCCGACTTGGTGGCGCCGAACCCCTCGGCCTTGCCGAGCCGGGCGAGGACGGCCGATGACGTGCACAGCTTCCGGCCGCCGACCGAGTCGCGCAGGCCGCCGAGGTCGCCCTCCAGCCCGCGTAGCGCGGCGACGTAGTCCGCGTGCTCGGCCGCGATCTCTGAGGGTGGCGTCACCGTGCCGAGCCGCTCCACCGCGTCGGCGACCGCGCTCTCGGCGCGTTGGAGCCGTTGGTTCAGCGACTTCAGGGAGCGGGACTTGGCCAGCCCGCCAAGGGAGGACCCGACCGGCCCGGCCGCGGCCGCGAGCGCCGCGCGGTACTCCTCGGGGGACGTGCCGGCCGAGGCCGACGGCGTACCCTCGGCCGAATCTCCGCCCGTGGAGGCGCCCGGCGACGGTCGCGAGGAATCGCCACCGGGGCTGCACGCGGCGAGGACGAAGGTCATGGCAAGCGCTGCTGGTAACCACCGGGGGGCGCTCATCTGGTCGATGATCGAGGAGACCCGCGACGGTGTCAAGGCGACCGGAACCGCAGCGCCGTGGACAAATGGCCTGATTAACCGCATACCAGGCGCACCACATCGTGAACGAGCTTGGTGGGTGACCGGTCGGGGAAGACCGGTCACCCCGACCCCGATCGGGGACTTCGCGCTGAGGCTGGAGGCCTAGCTGGAGAAGAGCATGCCGACCCAGCTGCGCTGTTGGTGGCCTCGGTGGCCGCCGTGGTGCGGCGCGCCCCAGGCCGGCCCGCCGTGCTGCGGGGGCGGCGGAGGAGCGGAGTACTGCTGCTGGGCCCACTGGCTCTCGACCCGGGACAGGGTCTCGAGCTCTCCGTAGTCCAGGAAGATGCCGCGGCAGTTGTCGCACTGCTCAATGTGGACACCGTTGCGGTCGTAGGTCCGCATGGAACCCTGGCACTTCGGGCAACGCATCGAGTCGGTCTCCTTCGAGTGGCCTGAGGTGACCTTACTGCGGCGCGGCGGCGCGGATTATCCTCCCGCAGGAGGAGACGAGGTCGTGCTCCACATCGTCCAGAGGACGGCCCTCGGTGCGCGCCGCCGCCACCGCGGTGGCCGCCAACTGGACCGTCAACGCGCGGGCCGGCACATCGAGTTCCCGCCACGGATCCCCGTGTGGCACGGCGGATCCTCCCGCGCCGAGGTAGGCGGACAGGAACCGCCGCCACAGATCGGGGGACAGGAATCCCGTCGCGAACCAGGCGGCGGGACGGGCTAGATCCCACGACGGTGTGCCGGCGCCCAGGTCGTCGACGTCGATGAGGAGCCACTCGCCCTGATAACGGATGATCTGGCCGAGATGCCAGTCGCCGTGCGTCGGCATCCCGGCGCCGGGCCCGGTGTCCGTCACGCCGGAGGGCAGGGACAGGAACGCCTCCCGGATGACGCCCGCCGCCGCCGCGTACCTGGCGGGCTCGCCGGAGGGGGCCGTGCCGTCCAGGAGGTCGCCGAGGCGGGTGACGGCCTCCAGCAGCCTGGCCGGTCCACCGGCGGGCGGCAGGGCGAGGCCGTCGGCCGGCACGGCGTGCAGCCGGGCGAGCAGCCCGGCGGCGGCCTCCCAGGGGGCGGCGTCAGGGTCGGCGGGGTCCACCGGCTCGCCCGCCGGCCACACCGTCACCAGGCGGTCTCCCACGCGCCGCACCCGCTCGTCCAGCGGCGGCAGCAGCACCCCCGGAAGCGCGGCGGCCACGCGGAGGCGGGCCGCCAGGGCCGCCTCGTCGGTGCCCGGGGGATGGGCCTTCACCACGACGTCGCCGGCGCGGACCACCGTCACGCGGGTGTCCTTCAGCATTCTCGAATCCCCGGCTCCGGCCGCCCGGGCCCCGCCGCGCGCCGAGGCGCGCGCGATCTCGGCCAGCCGCTCGCTCAGGGGGATCGCCGACACTTCTCCGCACCGAACGGTCACCGGTCCAATCTACGGCCGTGGTCATAGGGTGGACGTCATGAAGATTGGCTTCGGGGTGCCCGTCTCGGGTTCGTGGGCGACGCCCGCGAACATGCTCCTGGTCGCGCGGCGCGCGGAGGAGCTCGGCTACGACTCGCTCTGGACCTTCCAGCGCCTGCTGTACCCCGTGGGCAACCCGATGGGGCCGGTCTACCGCAGCGTGCAGGACCCCATCGTGACGCTGTCGTTCCTCGCGGGCGTGACCAGCAGGGTCAGGCTCGGGCTCGCCGTGGTCAACATGCCGTTCTACTCCCCGGCCCTGCTGGCCAAGCAGCTCGCCTCCCTGCAGGACGTCTCCGGCGGGCGGCTGGACGCGGGCCTCGGCCTCGGCTGGCTTCCGGAGGAGTTCGTCGCCTCGGGCGTGCCCATGGAGGGCAGGGGGCGCCGGGCGGTGGAGTACCTCCAGGTGCTGCGGCGGCTCTGGACCGAGGAGATCATCTCCCACAAGGGGGAGTTCTACGAGATCCCGCCGTCCTACCAGGACCCGAAGCCCCGGCCCGCGCCGCCGCCCGTGCTGCTCGGGGGCACCGCCGAGGTGGCGCTGCGGCGCGCCGGGCAGCTCGCCGACGGCTGGATCAGCTCCAGCCGGGCGGACCTGACGAGCATCCGCGACCAGATCTACATTGTAAAGGACGCCGCCCGCGCGGCCGGGCGCGATCCCGGCGCGCTGCGGTTCATCGTCCGGGGGGTCACCAGGCTGCGCGAGGCCGGCCTGCCCGACCGGCGGCCGCTGACCGGGTCCCCGGAGGAGATCAGGTCGGACGTCGAGGCGCTGGCGGCCGCGGGGGTGACCGAGGTGTTCCACGACCTCAACTTCGACCCGGACATCAGCTCCCCGGACGCCGACCCCGCCGCGTCCCTGCGCCGCGCGGAGGAGGCGCTGGACGCGCTGGCGCCCGGGGAGTAGGCGATCAGATCAGGTCCCAGGCGGTGGGTGGCCACCCCCGTCTCGGCCGGCCCTCGCTCGACCAGCATCATGGTGATCCCGCGCGGCATCGGGAGAACGTCGGGCTCGATAATCTAGCAAGCGTTTGGTTGGATGACGGCATGACCTCCATGACGGAAATCGCCGATCGGCTGGAGATCGCCGACGTGCTCGCCCGTTACGCGTACGCGGTGGACAGCGGTGACTGGGACCGGCTCGACAGCGTGTTCACCGAGGACGCGCTGATCGACTACACGTCGGCCGGAGGCGTCAGGGGGCCGAGGGAGGAGGCCAAGGCGTGGCTCGCGGACGTGCTGCGCCACTGGCCCGGACGCCTGCACCTCATCGGCGCCATGTCGATCCGGTTCGAGGGCGGTGACGAGGCCGTCGTGGCGGCGTCCTTCGCCGACACGCTCTCGCCCTCGCGCGAGGCCGTCGCCGCCGACACCTCCGGCGTGATCCAGGGCGGCGGCTGGTACCACCACCGCATGGTCCGCACGCCCTCCGGCTGGCGGAGCAGGGAGCTGGTCGAGGAGCAGACCTGGCGCACGATGAGGTGAGCGGGGCCACCGAGCCGTCGCCCTGAGATCTGACGGAGCCGGCGGTGGCGGGGTGGCGGCGTGTGAAATGTCAGCCGCATACCTGTCATCCTGGTTTCGTAAGCCAAGGAGTCGAACGCGGGGGAACGGTGAACGAGCGCAAGCCGATCGAGTGCTGGCTGTCCGACATGGACGGTGTCCTCGTCCACGAGGGAAGCCCCGTGCCCGGAGCCGACGAGTTCATCCGCAGGCTTCGTGACACGGGCAAGCGGTTCCTCGTGCTGACCAACAACTCCATCTACACGCCCCGCGACCTGTCCGTGCGGCTGCGCGGCGCCGGGCTCGAGGTGCCCCCCGAGGCGATCTGGACCTCGGCGCTGGCCACGGCCAGGTTCCTCGACGACCAGCGGCCGGGTGGCTCGGCGTACGTCATCGGCGAGGCCGGGCTGACCACGGCCCTGCACGAGTCGGGATACATCCTGACCGACACCAGCCCCGACTACGTCGTGCTGGGCGAGACCCGTACCTACAGCTTCACGGCGATCACGCGCGCGATCCGGCTCATCGACGCCGGGAGCCGTTTCATCGCGACCAACCCCGACGCGGTGGGCCCGTCCAACGAGGGCTCCCTGCCCGCCTGCGGGGCGGTCGCCGCGATGATCACCAAGGCCACGGGCGTCGAGCCGTACTTCGTGGGCAAGCCGAACCCGATGATGATGCGCAGCGCGCTGAACGCCATCGACGGCCACAGCGAGAGCACCGCGATGATCGGGGACCGGATGGACACCGACATCGTGTCCGGTATGGAGGCCGGCCTGCACACGATCCTCGTGCTCACCGGGGTCACCACCAAGGACCAGATCGACCGTTACCCCTTCCGGCCCTCCAGCGTGGTGCAGTCCGTGGCGGATCTCATCGATCTCATCGAATAGCTGCCGCGTTCTGTCAGGTTTATTGGGGAGTATGCCGATATGACCGACATATATCTGGAAATCGGGCCCAAGAGGATCTTCGCCTGCGCGTACGACTGGCCGGGGTGGTGCCGCGTCGCCAAAGGGGAGGAGGGCGCGATGGAGGCACTCTCGGAGTACGTGCCCCGCTACCGCGTGATCGCCGAGCGGGCCGGCCTGCCCTTCGAGCCGGACGCGTTCACCGTGGTGGAGCGGGCGCCCGGTGACTCGACCACCGACTTCGGCGCCCCCTCGGCGATCCCCGCCGTCGACGCGCAGGCGGTGGACGCGGCGGTCGCCGAGCGCGACACCGCGCTGGTGCGGGCCGCCTGGGAGGTGTTCGACGAGGTGGCGGCCGTCTCGCCCGAGGAACTGCGCAAGGGCCCGCGCGGCGGCGGCAGGGACCGCGACAAGATGGTCGCGCACGTGGTGGAGGCCGAGCGGGCGTACGCGCGCAAGATCGGGGTGCGGCACCGGCGGTTCCCCCTCGGCGACCACGGGGCCCGGGCCGAGATGCGCGACGACATCGCCGCGGTGCTGAGCAAGCCCTCCGACGGCTCGCCGCTCGTGCCCGGCGGGTGGCCCGCCCGGTACGCCGCGCGGCGCATCGCCTGGCACGTGATCGACCACATCTGGGAGATGGAGGACCGCCGCGTCTGACGGCGGCGCTCAGCTCTCGTCGCCTCGGCGCAGGCGCTTGACGTCGGAGCGGTGCTTCTTGGCCGTGAGGCGTCTCTCGACCGCCCGGCGGGAGGGCTTGGTGGCCCGCCGCTTCTTCGGCGGGGGAGCGATCGCCTGGTCGATCAGGTGCGTCAGCCGGGCCTTGGCGGCCTCGCGGTTGCGGAGCTGGGAGCGGTACTCCGAGGCGGTGATGGTGATCACCCCGTCGACGAGCCGGGAGCCCAGCCGCTCCAGCGCGCGGTCCTTCAGCGGCTGCGGCAGAGCGGTGGTGGCAAGCAGGTCGAAGCTCAGCTCGACGCGGCTGTCGGTGGTGTTCACGCCCTGGCCGCCCGGCCCGGAGGAACGCGAGAAACGCCAGCTGAGCTCGGCCTCCGGAATGGCGACCGAGCCGCGGACGTGAAGCGGACCAGGCATTCCCCCAGGGTATCCGCAAGGTCCCGCCACCGATCAACCTATTTGTTCGGCTCAGGTGGTCTCGCGGGCTTGTGAACGGGTTCCTTGCTGACAGGCGACTGTCTTGTGCCCTGCTCGTGCGCGTCCTTGTGGTGATCGTCGGGCTCGGGCAAAGTGTCCATGTCCTCGAGTGCTCAACCGCTCTCGACCGTTCTCGCGTTCGAGAGCAACCCTGGGAGGCCGTGCGGTGGCGAGGATCGTGGGGGTTCACGGCATCGGCAAGTACCGCTACTTCCAGGCCGCGGGCTCGGCCGAGGGGGCGGCGGACGCCATGCGGGCCAAGTGGGACCGCTACCTGCACGCCGGGCTGACCGGCGGCGCGCCCTACACCGGCCAGTCCTACGTCAGCGAGGTGGCGTACTACGCCCACCTGCTCCGTAAGGAGACGCCCCCGGCGACCAGACGCGACCTGCGGAAGATGGACTCCGCCTCGCAGCTCGTCCTGGCCGACTGGATGAAGCAGATGGGCGGCGCGGGGAACTTCGCGGGCGAGACACTGACGGGCCTGATCCACCGCCTCGCCGAATGGCTGCTGCTGAGGCTCGGGCCGCGCGCCAAGAGCTTCGCCGAGGACTTCTGCCCTGAGGTGGCGGCCTACTTCGCCAGTGCCGACGCCGCGGCGAGGGTGCGGTCGCGGGACGCGGTCGCCGACGCCATCCGCCGCAACCGCCCCAAGGTGGTCATCGCCCACTCGCTGGGCAGCGTGGTGGCGTACGAGGCACTGTGGGCGCATCCCGACCTGTCGGTCGAGCTGCTCATCACGCTCGGCAGCCCGCTGGCGATGGGCGGGGTCGTCTTCGAGCGGCTGCAGCCACTGCCGCGGTCGGGGCGCGGCAGGTGCCCCCACGGGGTGGGCCGCTGGGTGAACATCGCCGACAAGGACGACATCGCCGCCATCCCCGGGGCGCTGAAGAGCCGCTTCGACGGGGTGACCCTGGACGAGAAGGTCAACATCGACTGGGCCGACTTCCACACGGTGCGCAACTATCTGGGCTGCGGGGCCGTGAACGAGCATGTCGAGCCGTTCCTCAAGGCATGACGTCGGGTAATATCGCGATCATGAAATGGGTGCTGTTCGACTACGGGGAAGTGCTCTCCCACGCCCAGCCGGAGGTCGACCGCGTCCGCCTGGTGGAGGCCGCCGGCATCGACTCCGGCGGCTTCTGGCAGGGCTACTGGCAGCACCGGCTCGATTTCGACCGCGGCACGCTGACGCCCGGGGCGTACTGGTCGGAGGTGCTCGGCAGGCGGGCGAGCGGGGCCGAGGTCGAGCGCCTGGTCACCCTCGACGTCGAGAGCTGGACCCACGCCAACGAGGGCACCGTCGCGATCCTCTCGGAGCTCAGAGCCTCCGGCTGCCCGGTGGCGCTGCTGTCCAACGCCCCGGTCTGCGTGGCCGACGGCATCGAGCGGCTGCCCTGGATCCAGACCATGAACGCCCGTTTCTACAGCGGCCACCTGGGCCTGGTGAAGCCGGACGCGGAGATCTACCTGAGGGTCGCCGCGGGGCTCGGCGCCCGGCCAGGGGACTTCGTGTTCGTCGACGACCGCCTGGTGAACGTCAACGGCGCCGAGTCGGCCGGAATGTCCGCCGTTCACTTCCGCGACGCGGAGACGCTGCGCGCCGACCTGAAGACGGCACTGGCCGGGTCCTGACGAACCGGCACATCAAGGGCACTAGCGAAAGCCTCATATACGAAATTTCATGCGTCTGACCTGCGCCGACGTATCGATCGCCTCTCTCGTGGGAATACGGATGACAACCGAATAACGGAGGGTGAAGATGCAAGTCACCGGCATTATCAGCGCGATCATCGTCGGTCTGGTGATCGGCGTGCTCGCGCGCCTCCTCATCCCCGGGCGGCAGAACATCCCGATCTGGCTGACCATCGTGATCGGTATCATCGCCGCCCTCATCGGCACGGCGATCGCCGGCGGTCTCGGGGTCGCCAACACCAGGGGCATCGACTGGATCGAGCTCATCATCCAGATCGTCCTCGCCATCATCGGCGTCCTGCTCGCCTCCTCCCTGTACGGCAAGCGAAGAGTGGGCTGAACCGCCGGAGACATCCCCCCCGCCCGCGAACTTCGCCTGGCATGCCGCAAGAGGTCGCCTCGGCGTCGGCGGGTGTTCAACCACGGTGGGTAGTCCGCCTGCCTGTCCCGCAGCTGTTCACACGGGCGACATCACGCCCTCGCCCGCAGGTCAGGCAGGTCGCCTGCACTTGAACCGTGGAGCAGAACCCCTCACGCAGAGTGTTCATGATCGCCGCCGCCGCGGGAGCCGGGAGCCTGATCCTGCCCGCTTCCGCCGGGGCGTCCACCCCTGCCCCGTGGACCACCTCCGCGCGCGCGGGCCGCGCCGCGCCGGATCCGTTCACGCTGGGAATCGCCTCCGGCGACCCGGCGGCGGACGGGTTCGTGCTGTGGACCCGCCTCGCGCCCGACCCCCTCGCCGAGGACGGCCACGGCGGCGTGCCCGCCCGGGACGTCGAGGTGGGCTGGCAGATCGCGGCCGACGAGCGGTTCCGCCAGGTGGTGCGCACGGGCACGGCGACCGCCCGCCCCGGGTCCGCGCACTCGGTCCACGTGGAGGTCGAGGGCCTCCAGCCGGGGCGGGAGTACTTCTACCGCTTCCGGGCCAACGGCCATCTCTCCGAGGTGGGACGCACCCTTACCGCCCCCACCACGGCGAGCTCCCTCAGCTTCGCGGCCGTGTCGTGCGCCCAGTACGAGCACGGCTACTACACGGCCTACCGCCGGATGGCGGAGCAGCACCCCGACCTGGTCGTCCACCTGGGCGACTACATCTACGAGTACTCCGGCGGCGTCTACACGGCGGCGGACGGCAACGTGCGGCGCCACGCGGGCGGCAAGCTCCAGACGCTGGCGGACTACCGGGTGCGGCACGCGCAGTACAAGACCGACCCCGACCTGCGGTTCGCCCACAGGCAGAGCCCGTGGGTGGTCATCTTCGACGACCACGAGGTCGAGAACAACTGGGCCGGGGACAACCCCGGCACGCTCGTCCCGGACTTCGCGGTCCGCAAGGCGGCCGGGTTCCAGGCGTACTACGAGAACATGCCGCTGCGCAGGTCCGCCGTCGCGCGAGGCCTGCACATCAAGATCAACCGTAGGATCGAGTGGGGGTCGCTGGCGACCTTCCACATGCTCGACACCCGGCAGTTCCGCGACGACCAGCCCTGTGACGACGGGATGCGGTCGGGCTGCGACGAGCGTCTCGGCCAGGAGCGGGTCATGCTCGGGGATGACCAGCTCAAGTGGCTGGCCGGGGGGCTGCGCTCCTCGTCCGGCACCTGGGACCTCATCGCCCAGCAGATCATCGTGGGCCAGCGCGACTACCACCTCGGCCCCGGCAGGGAGCTGAACGTCGACGCCTGGGACGGGTACCCGGCCGAGCGCGACCGGCTGCTCGCCGCGCTCTCCTCCTCGGGCGCGGGCAACCCGGTCGTGCTGACGGGCGACGCCCACGTGGCCTCCGCCGCCGACCTCGTGACCGACTTCGACGACCCCGACGCCGAACGGGTCGGGGTCGAACTGGTGAGCACGTCCATCTCCAGCGACGGGGACGGCTACCACGACCCGGCCAGGGACGCGGCGCTGCTCGCCGAGAACCCGCAGCTGAGGTTCGTCAACGAGCGCCGGGGCTACATCATGTGCACGGCCACCCCGCAGGAGCTGAAGGCGGACTTCAGGACGCTGGACTACATCAGCCGCAGGGGCGCCCCGGCGAAGACCGCCGCCACCTTCACCGTCCCCGCGGGCGAGCGCGTCCTGACCTGACCGGTCACGCCCGCGCGAAGCTCACGAAGACACGGCGAAGCCGAAGAGGCCGCCGGGCTCTCCCGTCAGCAGGCGGGCGCTCCCCGGGCGCAGTCCGGTGTAGGACCCCTTCCGCGCACCGGAGGGGATCAGCGTGACGCGCCCCGCGCCGGGGGCCCCGACGACGAGCCCGGAGCCGGTGATCGCGACCGACGAGCCGTACAGGTCGCCGGGGTGGCCCTTCCTCCCCTTGAGGATCACGTGGTGCCGCGCCGTCAGCCCGCCCGTGCGGGTGCCGGCCAGCTCGAGCACCATGCCCGCGCCGGGGAGGCCGATGGCCAGCTCCGCGTCGCCGTCCCCGTTGAGGTCCCCGGCGGCGAGCGCCGAGCCGAGCCGGTCGGTGCTGAGGCTCCTGCCCCCGATGCCCTTGGTCCTGAGCGACCAGAACTCGCTGCCGACGGCGGTGAGCCCGCGGCCCGTCCCGTACATGACGTGCACGCCGCCGTTGCCGTACATCGGCCCGTCCTGGAAGGCGTCCAGGCCCTCCCCGGGGACGCCGATGGCCAGGTCGTCCCGGCCGTCGTGGTTGAAGTCCCCGGCCGCGAGCGTCGACCCGAAGGCGTCGTACTTCTCGGCCTCGCCCGCCACGCCGGGGCTGTTCTGCGTGTAGACGCCCGCCTGCCTGGCCTGGAGGTCGACGATCGTCACCGAGCCGCCGCCCGCGGTGGTGCCGACGGTGTCGCCGGGCGCTCCCACCGCCAGCTCGGCCTTCCCGTCGCCGTCGAAGTCGCCGACCGCGACGGCGGCCCCGAACTGGTCGGTCTCGGCGTGGTCCTGCGCCACCCATGACGTCGCCTGCGTGATGAGCGTCCCCTTGCCGTACGGCTTGCGCCCCTTCAGGCCGAAGATCCCGGCTCCGCCGCCCTCGGCCATGCCGGGGATGCCCACCACCAGCTCGTCGTCCCCGTCGCCGTCGAGGTCCCCGGCGGCCAGCGCCGCGCCGAACCGGTCGGTGTCCCTGTCCCTGCCGAGCCGGGTCACGTCGAGCGTCCCCGCGGACTCCAGCCCGTGGGCGGTGCCGTACAGCAGGTGGACGATGCCGTTGCCGTCGGCGCCGTCCGGCACCGGCGTTCCCGCGAACTCCTCGGACGCCCCGATCGCGAGGTCGGCGCAGCCGTCCCCGTTGAAGTCGCCCCAGACCACCGCGGACCCGAACGAGTCGCCGCGCTCGGGCGTGTCCGTGACGCCCGCGGTGCCCTGGGAGAGCACGGTCTTCTTCGACGTCCCCTGGAACAGCGTGACCGTCCCCGCGCGCGTCTGGCCGTCCACGGTGTCGTACGGCGCGGCGACCGCCAGGCCGGGCGTGCCGCACGCGAGGGCGCGGGCCGGCGGGGTGGCGGCGGCATAGGCGGGCGAGGCGTGGGTGGGCGAGGCGTGGACGGCGGAGACGATCACCAGGGTCGCGGTGGCGAGCAGGCTGGACGCGCGCGAGGCACTCATACTCCGGATCGTCCCTCTCGATCCGGACATCCGGCCCACAGCAGCGTGAAGTTCCCGCGTCGGCGACCTGAACGGACCTCGCGGGTGACGTCCCAGGTCGCGAAGGCGTTCACCGGCGTTGTCAGGACGGAGCAAACCGTCGAGAATGATCATCGCGATGTTCCCCGCGATGTCATCGGCACGTCATGGCGGGGCGCCAAGATCGGGTCGTTCGGACGTTTCGTCGTTGGAGGTGCGATGCGCAGGTTCGCGCGCGCGTTGGCCGTGGCGCTCGTCGTCGCGGTCCCCGGGGTCGCCCAGGGGACGGCACGGGCGGAGCACGCGCCAGGCCCGGAGGGTTCCGCGCATGCCACCGGGTGGCCCGGCTACCAGACGGCGGTCCCCGGCCTGTCGGTCGAGGCCGACCGCGCCGACCGGACGATCGCCCCGGGCGTCGTGCTGACGAGCTTCGACACCTTCGGGCGTGAGGGGTGGACCCGGGCCCACGTGCTCAACGCCGACCTGTCGAACTCCGCGGTGGACGTCGGCCTGGTGGGCGGCAAGCTGACGGAGACCCGGCCGCTCTCGCGGTCGGCGGACGCGCGGGCCGCCGTGGCGGCCGTCAACGGCGACTACTACGACATCAACGACACCAACGCCGTCGTCGGGCCCGAGGTCAGGGAGGGCGAGCTGCGCAAGGCGACCACCGACCCGCGCACGGTCGCCGCCGTCGGCGAGGACAAGGTCGCGCGGCTCGCGAGCGCCCTGCTGGAGGGCACGGTCACGGTCGCCGGCACCGCCCACCCGGTGGCGGCGCTGAACTCCGCGTCCCTTCCCGCGAACGCGATCGCCGTCTTCACCGACCAGTGGGGCCCCGGCTCGCGTGTCCTGATCCCGCACTCAGGGCCTCTCACCGAGCTGGTGGTGACGGGAGGCACGGTCAGCGCCGTGAACGGCACGGTCACGACGGCCCCGGTGCCCGACGGCGGCCTGGTGGTCGTGGCCCAGGGGAGCGCCGCCTCCGTCCTGGCCGCCGCCAGGCCCGGCGACCCGGTCACGCTGGACGTCGGCCTGCGCACGGACTCACCGGCGAAGCTGCGGACGGCGCTCGGCAGCGGCGAGGTGCTCGTCCGGGACGGCGAGCCCGTCGACTTCCCCCCGTCGACCGGCAACGACGCGCTGAAGCCCCGCACCGCGATCGGCTGGGGCGAGGGTGGCAGGCGGCTCCTGCTCGTCACGGTCGACGGGTCGGCGAACTTCTCGGCCGGGCTGAGCTTCGACGAGACGGCCAGGCTGCTCGTGCGGCTCGGCGCGCGCGAGGCGTTCATGCTGGACGGCGGCGGCTCGTCCGACCTGGTGGCCCGCCTCCCCGGCGACGGCCGGGTCAGCGTGGTCAACACCCCATCCGACGGCGGCGAGCGGCCGATCCCGAGCGGCGTCGGCCTGTTCGCGGCCAAGGGGTCCGGCACGCTGAAGGGCTTCGCGGTGCGCACGGGGGCGGACCGGGTGTTCCCCGGCCTCACTCTGGGCGTCTCCGCCGCCGGGTACGACGAGACGTACGCGCCGGTGGACCTCGGCGGGAGCCGGGTGCGGTGGGACGCGGGCCGGCTCGGCGAGGTGCGCGACGGCGTCCTGCGCGCCTCGCGATCCGGGAAGGGCGAGCTGACCGCCCGGGCGGGGCGGGCAAGCGGCGCGGCGGGCCTGCGCGTGCTGGGCGCCCTCGCCACCGCGCGGTTCGGCGCGGCGAGCCTGACCCTGGAGGCCGGCGACTCCGCCGTGGTCCGCGTCACCGGGTACGACGCCGACGGGTTCGGCGCGCCGGTCGCCGCGCGCGACGTCCGCCTGTCGTACGACCCCGCCGTGGTGAAGGTCGAGGAGCGGCCCGACGGGGCGCTCACGGTCACCGGGCTGGAGGCGGCGAGCGGAGCCGGCACCGTGGTCACCGCGACGGTCCAGGGCAAGGTCGCGCGCCTGCCCGTCGCCGTCGGCCTGGCGCGCCGGTCGCTCGCGGAGTTCGAGGCGTCCGAGAGCTGGGGCGTGTCCACCGCCAAGGCCACCGCGTCGGTCGCGTCCGTGAGCGGGGCCGACCGGCCCGGCGCCCCGGCGGGCAACCAGGCGCTCGCGCTCACCTACGACTTCGGCGGCACCTCGGGCACCTCCGCCGCGTACGCCGTGGCGAAGCCCGCGCCGCTCGTCCTGCCGCACGGCACCAGGCGGCTCGGCGCGTGGGTGCACGGAGACGGCCGCAAGCACTGGCTGCGGGCCACCCTGCGCTCGCAGGGGACGACGAACGTGCCGTTCACCTTCGCCGACGTCGTCGACTGGACGGGGTGGAAGTGGGTCGAGGGCACACTGCCCGCCGGATTCTCCGAGCCGATCACGCTGACCAACCTCTACGTCGTCGAGACCTCCAACCTCGCCAAGGACGCGGGCGAGCTGAGGTTCGACGCGCTGACCGCGCTGGTCGGGCAGGAGGTGCCGGTCGAGACGGAGGTCGCCCCCGACCCGTTCGTCCTCGCCCAGGAGAGCCTCGCGCCGGGTCGCTGGCGCTTCGCGGTCATGTCCGACCTGCACGTGAGCGGGGCCGCGGGGCCGTCCTCGTTCGCGGCGCTGCAGGCTGCGTCCGCGCTGAGGCAGGCGGTCGCCGCCAAGCCCGACTTCATCGTGATAAATGGCGATTTTGTGGATAACTCGGCGCCGGCCGACTTCGCGCTAGCCGAGCAGATCCTGAAGGAGAACGTTCCCCCGGGCATCCCCGTCCATTGGACGCCGGGCAACCACGAGTCCGGGGCCACCGCGACCGGGACCCTGGACGCCTTCCTCGCCACCGGGCGGCCGGCCCACCAGGTCTTCGACCACAGGGGCACGCGGTTCATCCTGATGAACACCACTCTGGGCGGCCTGCGGGCCTCCGACTGGTCGCAGGTCCCCGAGCTCCAGAGGGAGCTGGCCAAGGCGGCCGGCGACCGTTCGGTGAGGTCGGTGGTGGTGGCCTTCCACCACCCGCTGCGCGACCCGTCGGGCGCGGGCAGCTCGCAGTTCGCCGACCAGCTCGAAGCCGGCCTGGTCGAGAAGTGGCTGTCCGGCTTCCGCGAGAGCGCGGGCAAGCCGGTCGCGCTGTTCACCGGCCACGCCCACACCGCGTACGCGGGCAGGGCGGACGGCGTCCTTGAGGTCACCACCCCGGCGGTGGGCAAGACCCCCTACAGCTCGCCGGACAAGGGCGGGTTCTTCGGATGGATGCTCGTCGGCGTGGACCCGGCTCCCGGCAGGGTGGAGGCGGGCGTGCCGAGCCCGGGCACCCGCGACTGGCTGACCGCGCGCGTGAACCCGCTGTTCGACAAGCTCTCGCTGTCGGCGCCCGGGACGCTCGCCGTGGGAGGGGCCGAGGCGGTCTCCGCCACGGGAACCACGACGGCGTTCGGGCTGACGTTCCCCCTGCGGTACCCCGCGAGCGTCACCTTTCGCGGTGACCGGGCACTCGCCGTCGCCGCGACGGCGGGGGAGGCGAAGGCGGCGTCGCGGCGGCACGGCGTGGTCGCGGTGCTCGACCTCGCCGCCGGCACGCTGACGGGTGTGCGCCCTGGGCAGGCCACGCTCACCGTCTCCTCGGGCGACCGGTCGGCCTCGGCGACCGTCACCGTGACCGCCTCGGGGTGAGCCTCACTTCCCCCCGCACGAAGCAGTCGGCAGGGCGAAGGCGACGGCCTTTCCCGCCGTGCCGCCCACCGACATCGTGGTCGGGTACGCGTAGCAGTGGCCCCCGGACAGCGCGTGGGCCAGGAACAGCCCGCGCCCGCTCTCGGCGAACGGGCCGAGGTCGACCTCCTCGGCCGTGTGCAGGTAGGCGAGCATGGCGGGGATCTCGCCCAGGTCCTGCCCGCCGTCCACCATCTCGCACCACATCGGGATGCCGCTGAGGCAGTGGATGCGCAGCTCGTACGGCCCGCACGCGTGCTTCTCGGCGTTGGCGGCCAGCTCCGCCACGATGATCTCGGCGTCGCCGATCCCGTCCGCGGCGACCCCCGCCCTCGCCAGCGCTCCGCGTACGGCCGCGCGGGCGCCGCGCGAGGCGGACCCCGCGCGCAGCCTCGTGACGAGCACGCGGAAGGTGTCCTGGCAGGGGATCCGCGGCCGGCCGGCCGGTGGACGGTCTTCGGCGAGGACCCCGGTGTGGTGGAGAGCCTCCTTAGGGACGGGTTGCTCGGCGCGCATGAGCTGATCACTCCTTGTGCTTCTCGACCGACGAACAATCGGAGGAAGCGCGCGGTGATCCCCCCGGGATGTGGATTCCAGGGTGAGGGAACTTTGCGCCGGGTGGTAAGACGTGCCACCGATACCCATCCCCGGTCTACCGGCGATCTGCCAAACCGATCTGCCCGGGTGATAGGTGCGACCGTTATCCCCTCGGGGACCCTCTGGGACCTGGGTTAATTGAGAGGTCAGCGGACTTGACGGTCGGAAGGTCAGCATGAACGTCACGCATGTGAGCGAGCAGGCGATCAGCTTCGCCATCTGGGAGCGACCCCAGATGCGCCAGGCTCTCGCCGTGCGCGACATCGCCACGGTCTACATGCTCCTCCAGCGCGTCGGGGTGTCCCAGCGAAGGATCGCGGCGCTCACCGGGCAGTCACAGTCCGAGATCTCCGAGATCCTCAACGGGCGCCAGGTCATGGCGTACGACGTGCTCGTGCGCATCGCCGACGGCCTCGGCGTCCCGCGCGGGTACATGGGGCTCGCCTACGACGACGTGTCGCAGGGCCTCGGGGGCCCGGCCGCCGGCTATCAGGACGACGCCGACGAGGACGAGCAGGTACGCCGGTTGCTGGCCCACGCGGCGCAGGTCACCATCGGCGCCGCGGTGGCGACGGTCGACGAGTGGCGCCAGCCGCTCGCGCGCGTCGACACGCCCGTTCCCGCCAACATCGGCGACGCGGAGGTCGAGCAGGTCGAGACCGTCACCCAGTCGCTCCGAGCGCTCGACTACCGCTACGGCGGCGGCGTCTGCCGGGACGCGGTGGTGGCCCAGCTCGCCTGGTCCCAGCGCCTCCTGCGGGCGACGTGCACCGAGCAGGTCGGGCTTCGCCTCCACCGCGCGCTCGCCGACCAGCACAACCTGGCGGGGTGGACGTCCTTCGACGTCGGCCTCTACGGCGCGGCGCGCAGGCATCTCGCCCGCGCGCTGGAACAGGCGAAACACGCCAAGGACCCGTCGCTGGCGGCCAACATCCTCTACCGGATGGGGCGTGTGCACCTGCACCTGAACCGGGTGGAGGACGCGTTGCGGTTCTTCCAGCTCGGCCAGATCTGCGCGCAGGACGCGAGCTGCGAGCTCACCGTCGCCATGCTGTGCGCGAACGAGGCCTGGGCGTACGCCCTGCTGGGAGACGAGCGGCTCGCCCTGAAGTCCATCAGCCGGGCTCGCGACGAGTACGCCCGGGCCGACCGCGACGCGGCACCGGCCTGGGTGCGGTTCTTCGGGGACGCCGACATAGAGGCCGCGCGCGGCATGACGCACGCGAGCCTCGCCAGAACACATCCGGGCCACCTCTCGAAGGCGGCCGAACTTCTTTCCAACAGCGTACGGAACCGAGATCAGAACATGGCACGAAGCAAGGTGTTCGAGTTGATAGGACTGGCGACCGTGCAGCTCCGGCTGGGCGAGGTCGAGGAGGGACTGGAGAACGGGCACGAGGCAGTGAGGCTGGTGGCCCAGATCAGGTCGGTGAGGACGATCGACCGTCTGGACCCGCTGATGGACGCGGCGGCCGAGCGGCCGCAGGACTCGGGCGCGCGGGAGCTATGCCGGCGGATCAAGGACTTGCAGATCGTATGAGCATCGCGACCGTAGACACCTCGGGCGGGCTCACCCGCGAGAACCTCCGCTCACTTCTCGCCGCGGTGTGCGCCGAGACAGGCCTGGATCCCACCCGGGCCGAGCTGATCAAATTCACCAACAACGCCGTGTTCCGGCTGCGCGCCTCTCCGGTGGTCGTGCGCATCGCCGGATCCACCGCCGCCCGCGAGCGGGCGGAGACCGTGGTGCGGGTCGCCCGGTGGCTGGCGGGCCACGGCTTCCCGGCGGTGCGGCTCCTGCCGGGCGTGGAGCAGCCCATCCGGCTGCACGGGCAGGTGATCACCCTGTGGGAGCACATCCCCGAGACGGGCCTCCGGCCGGACGGCGCCGACCTGGCCATCCTGCTCAAGCGCCTGCACAGGCTCCCCGGCCCGCCCGCCGACCTGCCGAGCTGGCATCCGATGGACGAGGTCCGACAGCGCCTGGCAGAGCCAGAGGACCTCGACGCCGGCGACCACGCGTTCCTGCTGGGGGAGTGCGACGAGGTCGAGGAGCAGCTCGCGGGGCTCCGCTTCGTGCTTCCGCAGGGGGTGATCCACGGGGACGCGTTCATCGGCAACCTCATCGCGGGGCCTCGCGGCCCGGTGCTGTGCGACTTCGACGGCACGACCATCGGGCCGCGCGAGTGGGACCTCGCCCCCGTCGCGGTCGGGCGGCTCCGGCTCGACTACGCGACCGATGACCACGCGATGCTGACCAAGCATTACGGCGTGGACGTCACCGAGTGGGACGGGTTCCCGGTGCTGCGCCGCCTGCGGGAGCTGAAGCTGGTCACCAGCGTGCTGCCCATCCTGCGCAGCAACCCCGGCATCCGCCCGCAGTGGGAGCACCGCATGCGAACCTTCAGAGCCCGCGACCTCAGCACCCGGTGGCAACCGTACCGCTGAGACGGGCTCGGCCAAGGCCCGGGCGGGGGCGGTGAGGGCCGTGCCAGGATGAGACCGTGACGACGGCCATCGAGACGGGCATCGACCTGGCGGATCTGGCGTTCTGGCGCAGGCCGCCCCACGAGCGCGACCACGACTTCGCGCGGCTCAGGAAGCTGGACCACCCGGTGTTCTTCGCGGAGCGCCGGGTGCCCCTGCTCCGCTCGGGCAAGGGGTTTCACGCCCTGGTGCGGCACGCCGACGTGGTGGAGGCCAGCCGCAACGCCAAGGTCTTCTCCAGCGAGCCCGCCGTGACCAACCCCGAGCCGCCCGGCTGGGTGAAGCACGTGTTCGGCGACTCGATGGTCAACCTCGACGACCCGCGCCACGCCCGCCTCCGCCGCATCGTGTCCCGTGCGTTCTCGCCGAAAATGCTCGGCAAGCTCGACGACGACATCGTGCGGGCCGCCGGGCGCATCGTCGACGACGTGGTCAAGGAGGGGCCGCGTGACTTCGTCGCGCAGGTAGCCGCCCGGCTGCCCATCCACGTCATCTGCGACATGGTGGGCGTTCCCGACGACATCCGGGCAAAGGTGCACCAGCATGTCGACGTCTCCACCGCGTACACCGGGGTGCGCATGAGCCTCCCGCGCACGGTGGCGATGGCGGGCCGCAACATGGCGGCGCTGCTCGCCCTGCAACGCCTGGTCATCAAGCTGGGCCGCGAGCGCGAGAAGAACCCCTCGGACGACCTGGTCTCCGCACTGGTCAACGCCAACGTCGACGGCGAGCGGCTGACCCCGAGGGAGCTCGGCTCGTTCTTCACCCTGCTGCTGGTCGCGGGCAACGAGACCGCCCGCAACACGATGGCCCACGGGCTCAAGCTGCTCACCGACAACCCCGGCCAGCGCGAGCGGCTGGCCGGCGACTTCGAGGGCCACATCGGCGGCGCGATCGAGGAGACCGTCCGCTTCGTCTCGCCGATCATGCAGTTCCGGCGCACCGTCACCGAGGAGTACGAGATGCGCGGGGTGCGGCTCGCGCCGGGCGACAAGGTGGTGCTGTTCTACGGTTCGGCCAACCGCGACGAGGACGTCTTCGACGACCCCGACCGCTACGACATCACCCGCAGACCGAATCCCCATGTCGGCTTCGGCGGCCCCGGGCCGCACTTCTGCCTGGGCGCCAACCTCGCCCGCCAGGAGATCAAGATCATGTACCGCGAGCTGTTCACCCGCCTCCCCGGCATCCGCGCCGTCGGCGAGCCCGAGCTGCTGCTCTCCAACTTCGACAACAGCGTCCGCACCCAGGCCTTCACCTTCTAGAAGCGCTCCCCTGGGGAAGGCGGGCGGGAGGCCTGCGGCGGTGGCTGACCGGTTAATGTCCGGGTTGTGGATATTGACGACTTCAGCCTGGACCCGTCGATCACGCACCTGAACCACGGGTCCTTCGGGGCGGTGCCGCATCAGGTGAGAGAACGGCAGGACGAGCTCCGCCGGGAAGTGGAGCTCAACCCCGATGTCTTCTTCGCCACGGTCCTGGACCGCATCGCCAAGGCCAGGAACGAGGTGGCGGCGTTCCTCGGGTGCGAGCCCGACGGCATGGCGTTCGTCTCGAACGTGACCGAGGGCGTCGCGGTCGCGCTGAACAGCGTGCCGCTCGCACCCGGTGACGAGATCCTGATCGGCGACCACGTCTACGGCGCCGTCGAGATCGCCGTGCGGCGCGGCGCGGAGCGTGCCGGGGCGCAGGTGGTCAAGCTGGCCCTGCCCGGGCGGGAGGACGGGGAGTGGTCGGGCGAGCAGGCCGCTGAGGCCTTCCTCGGCGCGGTCACGCCGCGCACGAAGGTGGCCGTCTTCGACCACGTCACCTCGGCCACCGCGCGCCTGCTGCCGGTGGCCCGCCTGGTGGAGGGGTTCCGCGCGCTCGGCGTGGTCACGATCGTGGACGGGGCGCACGCGCCGGGCATGCTGGAGGTCGACCTGGGCGAGCTGGGCGCCGACTTCTGGACCGGGAACCTGCACAAGTGGGCGTTCGCGCCGAGGCCGTCCGGCGTGCTGGCCGTGGCCCCGGCGTGGCGCGAGCGGGTCGAGCCGCTGATCGCCTCGTTCTACCAGGGGGACGGCTTCCCGAGGAGCGTCGAGTTCCAGGGCACCCGTGACTACACCGCCTGGCTCGCCGCGCCGTACGGGCCGCGCCTGCTCGGCGACCTCGGCGCGCACGCCGTACGGGCTCGCAACGCCGCGCTCGTCGCGCGCGGGCAGGAGATCGTCGCGGAGGTGACGGGGCTGGCGCCCTGGCGGGCCGATCCCGAGCTGTCCATGCGCATCCTGCGGCTGCCCGGCGGCATGGGGGAGACCCACGCGCGGGCCGAGGCGCTGTCCGCCGAGATCTTCCGCAGGACGGGCTGCCGGGCGGCCGTGCGGGCGTGGCCGGGCACCGGCCTCCTGCGCCTCTCGGCCCAGGTCTACAACCGCGAGGAAGACTACGAACGCCTCGCGACCGGCCTTCGCGCCATGTTCGCCTAACGCCGCCGCCCGCCCGTACGGGGCCCGCCGGATGAAACCGCGCGAGGGATCACCCTCCTGGAAGGGACCGGCTCCGATATGTGCCGGGAGGGATTACCCTCCCGAAAAGGGGCGGCTCCGATATGTTTTGTAAACACGGTTCATACGCGGCGTAAACACGACCGACATCGGCCGTATATATCCCGATTCCGTGCCCTTCGCCGCCGGGTTTCGGTCTCCGCTCCCAGGCTGATTCGCCGTCAGCCTGGCGGATGACGACCGATGCCTCCCGCCGGGCATGCAATGGCCCTGTCATCGAATGACACGCAGGTCCGTTCGGCAGGAGGCACGTTCGTGCGGAACACAAGAGCAGGGGCCGAGGGTGGGGCGACCGTGGCGGAGTTCCTTCTGGAACAGCTGGACGCCATGGGGGTCGACGCGGTTTTCGGCATTCCCGGGGGCAACATTTCCGCTTTCATCCAGGCTTTACGGAATCACCCGAGGATCAGGTTCATCATCGCCTCCCATGAAGGCGGAGCGGCCTTCATGGCGGACGGATACGCGCGGGCGACGGGGAGGCTGGGCGTCTGTCTCGTGACCGCGGGGCCCGGCGCCCTCAACGCGCTCACCGGAGTCGCCTCCGCGCACCGCGACCAGGTCCCGCTGCTCCTGGTGGGCGGCCAGGTCGGGACCGACCGGTTCGGCCTCGGGGCCATCCAGGACAGCAGCGATCTGGGCGTCGACACGGCCGCGATGTACTCGCACGTGACCGGACTCTCCACCGGCCTGAGCGACCCCGGCTCGTTCCCGCGCGTCCTCGCCCGGGCGATCAACGTCGCCACCGGCCCGCGCCCCTGCGCCACGTACCTCGCCGTCCCCGCCGACCTCGCGCGGATGCCGGTCGGCGACGTGAAGGCCGCGCTCGCCCCGAGACGTACTTCCACGTCGACCTCGACCCCGCGGCGTTCGGCCGGTTCCTCAAGGGCGGCGACCATATCCTCGCCGACGCGGAGACGTTCCTGCGCGCCCTGTACCGGGAGCTGCCCGGCTCGGCCCCGGTGACGGTGCCCTCCATACCGCCGCCCCGGCGGGCGCCCGGGCCGGTCCCCATGGCCGGCGGGCCCGGCGTGTCGCCCGCGGCGGTGATGCTCGCCCTCAACGACCTGCTCACCGCCGAGGACGACCTCTACGTCGACATGGGCAACTGCACCGCGTGGGCCACGCACTACCTGGTGATAGACCCTCCTGCCCGCATCTTCTACCCGTGCGGCCTGTCCTCCATGGGCTGGTCGTGCGGCGCGGTCGTCGGCGGCCGGGTCGGCGACCCGGGCCGTACGGCGGTGGCCCTGCTCGGCGACGGCTCGTTCCTGATGAACGGCAACGAGGTGCGGACCGCGGCGAAGAACCGGGTCGGCGCCGTCTTCGTCGTCCTCGACGACGGCTACCTCGGGATGGTGAACCACGGCGAGCACGCGCAGAGCGGCGGGGCCGTCCCGCTGGACGACGACTACTACGGCCTCGGGCCGGTCGACTCGCGCGGTTCTCCCGCGCGCTCGGCGCGGACGCCTTCCCCGTCGAGGACGTCGTGGGGTTCCGCGCGGCGATGCGCGAGGCCAGGGCCGCCTCGGCCGCGCGGTCACGCCCGCAGGTCGTCGTCGTCAAAACCGACCACCGGGTGAGCCCTCCCTACGGGGAGAGGTTCGCCATGGTCGCGGGGGACGCGCGATGACACGGAAGCCCCATGCCGGCATCGGCGTCGCCGGGCTCGGATCGGCCCTGCCGGAGGCGGCCGTGGCGGCCGGGTCCACGGCGGCCGTGCCCTCGGCCGAGAGCGAGCTGTTCAGCGGGGCCCGCACGCGCCGGGTCCTCGCGCCGGGGGAGGCGATCGAGGACCTGACGGTGTCGGCGTGCCGCAGGGCCCTGGAGAGCGCGGGCGTGCCCGCAGGCGAGGTCGACGCCCTGTACGGGTACGTCACCGTCCCCGAGTTCGTCAGCCCCAACGGGCTGTTCCGCGTGCACCGCGACCTCGGTCTCGGACGCCACGCGCTCGTGGTGCCGCTCAACTGCGAGTTCGGCACCTTCGTCCTCGGGCTCGCCCTCGCCTGGGAGGCCGTGCGCGCCGGACGTCTCACCAGGGCGCTCGTGGCCGTGGGGTCGAACTGGAGCCGCCACGTGGACGGGCGGAACCCGCACGCGGGGACGATAGGCGACGGCGCGGGCGCGGCCGTCCTCGGCCCGTCCCCGCGCATGGTGCTCGCCGACTGGATCTCCGACACGCACAGCGCCGAGTACGGCGCGATGACCATGGCGAGCCGCCCGGAGCCCGGCGGCACCACCCGGCCCACCTACCGGATCGAGCCCGGCCCGGGCGTGGACGCCTTCCGGTCCTCCGGGATGGACGGGCCGCCCGAGCTGATCGCGAGGCTCCTCGACCGCAACGGGATCGCCGCGGCGGACGTCACGGTGATCGGCCACCAGGCCTCCGACGTCCTGATCGACCACTGGAAGGAGCGCCTTCATCCCGCTCGCTACCACGACACGCTGGCCCGTTACGGCAACCTCACCGTTGCGTCCGCCGCGGTGACCCTCGACACCGTGGCGGACCTCGTCGACACGCGTACCTGGTCATGTTCGGCGTCGGTATCGGCTCCTACCAGATCGCGCTGCTGATCAGGCGGTGAGACGCGGCTAGTGGCGGGGCGTGGTGACCGAGACGGTGCGGGACTTCGGGCTGAGGTTGCCCGCGCCGTCCCGCGCCCGTACCCAGAACGTGTACCGCCTGCCGGGTGACAGCCCGTCGACGGTGAGCGTGGTGGCGGTGGTCGAGATCTTGGTGGTCCCCGCCGAGCTCTGCTGCCCGACCTCGTACCCCGTGACGGCGACGTTGTCGGTGGCGGGCGGCCAGGTCAGCGTGACGGAGTGCGGGGCCGGGCGGCCGGCGGTCAGGCCGGCGGGCGCGCGGGGCGGCACCGTGTCGGCGACGACCAGCTCGGTGATCGAGTTCGCCGGGTACGTGGCGGACACCACCGTCGCGGACGTGCCGTGCGACGACGCGGCGGGGACGGGCCGCAGCGGCAGGTCCGTGTCGCGGACGATGGCGGCCAGGTCCGCGCCGCTGTAGCGGTAGACCTGGGCGGTGCCGCCCGGCGCCCTGCCGGTGACGGTGAGCGGGCTGGTCAGGTCGGAGCCGGTCTTGTTGACGACCATCAGCGTGAGCGCGCCGTCGCTTCGCCGCGTCGCGCCGTACACGGCGAGCCGGGACTGGTCGGTGCTGGTGGAGGCGACCGACGTGTCGCCGAACCGGCCCCCCTTGCCGTCGTAGTTCAGGTACATCCTGAAGGCGTACGCGCCGGGGTCGGCGGGCGCGGGCGGGCTCCACAGGGTGGCCAGGTCCGCGCCCTCACGCCCGAAGATGCCGAGTGCGTCCGCCTCGGCGAGCGCGCCGTTGAGCGACCCGATCGCGCCGAAGCTGTACTCCGTGAGGGCGACCTTGGTTCCCGGGTAGTTCCGGGCGACCATGTCCTTCATCCGGGGGATGAGGTACACCGGCTGGTTGATCCAGCTCTCGTCGGTGTAGGTGCGGTCCCACAGCGTGCGGGTCTGCCGCAGCCGCAGCGCCTGCGTGGCCGCGTCACCGGGGTCGCCGGAGAACACACCGCCGCCCTGCGGGTACCAGTGGTTGTCGTAGTAGTCCAGGATGCGCACGCCGTGGCTCTGCTCGTACGCCCTCATCTGCGCCAGGTACCACTCGCCGAACGGCACGCCGCCGTGCGCGGCCTGGTCCGGCGGGTTGCCCCAGCAGCCCTCGATGGCGCATCTCTGCTGGTCAGAGCCGGAAAGGGTCAGTGAGGACCAGCCCCAGCCGGCCGGCCCGAGGGTGGCGGCGCCCGGGTCGGCCGCCTTGACCGCGGCGGCGACGCCGTAGGTGCTGTCGCGCATCTCGTCGTAGGTGGGCCCGGCGGGGTGGACGTCGCGATGGGTGGAGAACCAGATGTCCGGCTCGTTGTCCAGGTTGTAGAACCGCACGCCGCCGTGGGCCGCGTCGCCGTACCGCGCGCGGAGGTGGTCCAGCCAGCCGGTGACGTACTCGGGGCCGATCTCCACGCTCGTGTCGTGCGGGTCGTTCCCGGTGATCTGGCTGCCGTCGGGCCTGACGCCGTTGCCGCAGTCCGGGGCCCAGGGGTCGGTCGACTGCTGCGGCCCGTACTTCGCCACGCTGAACCCGCAGGCCTTCGCCCGCTCCTTGGGCGCCCAGCCGATCAGGGGCACGGTCAGGATCGTGTCGGTGCCGGTGCGCATGTCCTGGTCGGTGAACCGGTCGGTCTCCGAGCCGTCAGGGAGCTCGCCGGGGTCGGGGTTGTCGCCCGGGATGTTCTCGAAGTACCAGTCGCTCGCCCGGTTCGTGGTGTCCGTCCGGTAGTCGTACCGGGTGGTGGCGTTGCCGCCCCACCGGCGTACCGGCAGGCGCAGTTCCTTCGCCAGCGCCTCGTCGGCGAAGTTCATCCCGTACACGTACGGGCTGATCGGGTGCGTCGGTGCTGTGAGGTCGACCGAAAGGCTCAGCTCGGCGGCTCGTGCGGTACCGGTGGCTGCGCCGGTCGTGACCAGCAGGGCCGTGGCGAGCAGGGCGGCCCAGGTGCGAGTTCGTGGCATGGCGTGGCGCCTCCTTCGGGGCGATCGTGCTGCCCCGAAGGAGGCGTGGTCCAGGGCCGCGCCTCCGGACGGAGGGGGAAGCGCTGGTCAGCGGGTGCCGCGAGCTGAAATTTTCACCTGCTCACCCTGCTCACCCTGCTTCCCCCCGGCCGCTCTGCTTCGCCTGGCCACTGTGCTTCGCCTGCTCACCCGGCCAGTTCGCGTACGCCCTTCAGCAGCCTGTCCACGTCGGACTCGTCGGTGTAGGGCGCCATCCCGGCGCGCACGGCCCCCGCGTCGCCGAGTCCCAGCCGGTGGCTGCACTCCAGCGCGTAGAAGTTGCCGGCCGGAGCGTTGACGCCGCGCGCCGCCAGGAACTCGTACACCTCGGCCGGCGGGACGCGGCCGACGGAGAACAGCGTGGTCGGGGTGCGCCTGCGCCGGGGCGAGCCGTGCAGGGTGACCCCGGCGATCTCGGCGAGCCCGGAGTCGAGGCGTTCGAGCATGAGCTCCTCGTGGCGCTCCAGCGCGGCCATCGACCCGGCCAGGCGTTCGCGCCGGGTTCCCTCGCCCGGGACGAGGCCGGCGAGGAAGCCGACCGCCGCCGTCGTCCCCGCGAGCACCTCGTACGGGAGCGTGCCCAGCTCGAACCGCTCCGGCACCACGTCGGTGGCGGGGAGCAGCTTGTCGGGGTGCACGGTTTCGAGCAGCCCCGGGTCGGCGGCGAGGACGCCCAGGTGCGGGCCGAGGAACTTGTACGGCGAGCAGGCGAAGAAGTCGGCGCCCAGTTGCCCGACGTCCACCAGGGTGTGCGGTGTGAGATGGACGCCGTCGACGTACAGCAGCGCCCCGGCCGCGTGCACCGCCTCGGCGATCGCCGGGATGTCAGGCCGGGTGCCCAGCAGGTTCGACGCGGCGGTGACGGCCACGAGCCTGGTGCGTCCGGTGAGCAGGCCGGCGACCGCGGCGGTGTCCAGCTCGCCGGTCTCGGGGTCGAACTCGGCCCAGCGCACCGTGACCCCGCGCGACTCGGCGGCGTGCACCCAGGGACGGATGTTCGCGTCGTGGTCGAGCCTGCTGACGACGACCTCGTCTCCGGGGTTCCACTGCTTCGCGAGGGCGCGCGCCATGTCGTAGGTGAGCTGGGTCATGCTCCGGCCCAGCACGATGCCGGACGGCGTGCCGCCGAGCAGGTCGGCCATCGCCTGGCGCGCCTCGACCACGATCGCGTCGGCCCGGCGCTCGGCCGCGGTGCGTACGCCGCGGTTGGCGATCGCGGAGCGGAGGGTGCCCGCCACGGCGTCCGCCACCACGTCGGGGACCTGCGACCCGCCCGGCCCGTCGAAGTGCGCCGCGCCCTTGTCCAGCGCGGGGAACCGAGCCCGCACAGCCGCCACGTCGTAACCCACAGACCCTCCCAGACCCTGCCGACCCACACCCGACGACACGACGATATGCCCCACCGGGCGAACGACTCCACAGTCCACCTGGCACGATCCGGGCATTCCACACGGCCACCCGGTCGGGTGGGGCGGTCCGGTACGGGCGCCGGGGTCAGCGTCGCAGGGACAGGACCAGGTCCCGGGTCTGCTCCCGGCGGTCCCAGGCGATCAGCGCGAACACCACGCCCAGCCGACCGGCAGCGGCGAGCTCGACGGCGCCGGTCACGTACCGGAACCACTGGCCCCAGCACGCGAAATCGACACCGGATAAACCCTTTGCGCGGCGGTGGGAACGGCGGCCACACTCTCGGGGTGGTTGAAAGCCTGCGCCCGGACGGACGTGCTGGAATCGACGCGTCGCTGGTGAGACGACTGATCGCGGACCAGTTCCCGCAATGGAGCCACCTGCCCGTGACGCCGGTCGAGGTCGATGGATGGGACAACCGCACCTACCGCCTCGGTGAGGACATGACGGTGCGTCTCCCGACCGCCGCCGGCTACGCGCCGGCGGTGGACAAGGAACATCGATGGCTGCCGATCCTCGCGCCGTCGTTACCGGTCGCCGTTCCCGAGCCCTGGCGAAGGGGGCTCCAGGGGAGGGATATCCGTTCAACTGGTCGATCCGCCGGTGGCTGGAGGGCGAGACCGCCACCCCTGACCGCATCGACGACCTTTCCGCTTTCGCGGCCTCGGTGGCCGGCTTCCTCCTCTCCCTTCAGCGCATAGACGCGGCGGACGGGCCGAGGGCGGGTCCGCACAGCGCCTACCGGGGTGCGCCGCCGGCGCACTACGACGACGAGACGCGCCGCGCCCTCGCCGCGCTGGACGGCCACATCGACACCGGCCGGGCATCGGCTGTCTGGGACGCCGCCCTCGAGACCGCCTGGTCCGGGCCGCCCGCGTGGTTCCACGGCGACATCGCGAGCGGCAACCTGCTGGTCAGGGAGGGAAGGCTGGCCGCCGTCATCGACTTCGGAACGTCGGGTGTCGGCGATCCCGCGTGCGACCTGGTGATCGCGTGGACGATGTTCTCCGGCGACAGCCGGGCGACGTTCCGCAGTGCCGTCGGTCAGGATCCCGCCACATGGGCGCGGGCCCGAGGCTGGGCGTTGTGGAAGGCGCTGATCGTCCTGGCCAGGGAGATCGACGGGAACGAGGAGGAGGCCGCCACCCAGCGCCGTGTGATCGACGAACTCCTGACCCGTCACGAGGACCTCGACTGAGAAACGCGAGTCGGTTCTCGCGGTACACGAGCTCCGAAGCCTCCACCGGCCGGCACCGTCTGCCTGTCCGGCCGGTAACCGGGCCAGTTCACGCACCGGGGGCGCTCGTTTCCAGCAGGCGTCCCTCCGACAGCCGCAGCCAGCGGTCGACGCCGATCTCGGCGAGGAACCGCTCGTCGTGGCTGACCACCACGAACGCGCCCTCGTACGACTGCAGGGCGCCTTCCAGTTGGGCGACGCTGACCAGGTCGAGGTTGTTGGTCGGCTCGTCGAGCAGCAGCAGCCGCGGTGCCGGCTCGGCGTACAGGACGCAGGCCAGGGTGGCGCGCAGCCGCTCGCCGCCGGACAGCACCCCGGCCGGGAGGTGGATGCGCGAGCCCCGGAACAGGAAGCGGGCGAGCAGGTGCATTCGCTGCGCCTCCGGCATCCCAGGGGCGGACGCGGCGAGGTTCTCCGCCACGGTGCGGTCGAGGTCCAGCAGGTCGAGCCGCTGGGACAGGTAGGCGACCCGCCCGTCGGCCCGCCTGATCTCGCCGCCCGAGGGTTCGAGGTCGCCGCTGACCACCCGGAGCAGGGTGGACTTGCCGGTGCCGTTGGGGCCGGTCAGAGCGATCCGCTCGGGCCCCCTGATCGCCAGGTCGGCGCCCTCCCCGGCGAACAGGGCCCGCTCGCCGTAGCGGACCTGCATCCGCTCGCCGAGAAAGACCGTGCGCCCGGCCGGGACGTTGGTCGCGGGCAGTTCCAGCGTGATCTTCTGCTCGTCGCGCAGGGCGCGGCCCGCCTCGTCCAGCCGTGCCTTCGCGTCGCCGAGCCGCGCCGCGTGCGTCTCGTTCGCCTTCCCCGCCGACTCCTGGGCGCGCCGCTTCAGCCCTCCGGCGACGATCTTCGGCAGGCCGGCGTCCTTGAGGTTGCGGGCGGCGTTGCCGGCCCGGCGCGCGGCGCGCTCGCGGGCCTGCTGCATCTCCCGCTTCTCCCGCCTGACCTCCTGCTCGGCGTTGCGGACGTTCTTCTCGGCGACCTCCCGCGCGGCGCGCACGGCCTCCTCGTACTCGGTGAAGTTCCCGCCGTACGAGCGGACCTCACCCCGGTCGAGCTCGGCGATGCGGTCCATGCGGTCGAGCAGTGCCCGGTCGTGGCTGACCAGCAGCAGGCAGCCGTTCCAGTCCTCGAGCACGCCGTAGAGCTTGTGACGCGCGTCGAGGTCGAGGTTGTTGGTCGGTTCGTCGAGCAGCAGCACGTCGGGCCGCTTCAGCAGCTGTGCCGCCAGGCCGAGGGAGACGACCTGGCCGCCGCTGAGGGTGCGCAGACGCCGGGTGAGGGAGAGGTCTTCGAGACCGAGCCGGTCGAGCTGGGCACGGGTGCGCTCCTCGATGTCCCAGTCGTTGCCGATGGTGGTGAAGTGCTTCTCGCTCGCGTCTCCGGACTCGATGGCGTCCAGTGCCCTGATCACCGGGGCGATCCCCAGGACCTCGGCCACGGTCAGGTCGCCGGCCAGCGGCAACGTCTGGGGCAGGTAGCCCGCCACCCCCTGCGTGAGGACCGAGCCGGCGGACGGGCGGAGCTCCCCGGCGATCAGCCTGAGCAGCGTGCTCTTGCCGGCGCCGTTGGGCGCCACCAGGCCGGTGTGCCCGGCTGGGACGGTGAACGAGAGGTTCTCGAACACCGGGGTGTCGTCGGGCCAGGAAAAGGACAGGTCGGAGACCACGATGAGGGCGTCGGACATCGAATCGCTTCCGCGTTCGGCCGGCACGGCGAGGGCCGCCCGGCGAAATGGTCAGGGTACGAGGACATCGCCAACCGGCGGTCACGCGATGGGCGCGTCACCGATGGCCATGGGATCCGGGATCACCCGGAGATGTCGTCGTCGCCTGCCATGTCATGCTCCGTTCCTGCCACTACCGTCAGCCACGGTACCAGCCCAGCGCCCCGCGTTCATTCTCCGATGTGCCGGGGGCCGCCACCTTCTACTCACGCTATTCACGGAAGGTGAGCTGGAACCAGACGGCCCTCCGTGTGTGCCGTCAGGTTAGGTGCCCCAGCGTCCTGCTTCCGCACGAGTGGGGCTGCCTTCTGGACGGTGTCTCGAAGGGGGAGTTCCCCGCCTGATCCGGCGTATGGCTTTCAGTACCTCGCTTCGGTTGCGGGCGGACTTCAGCCAGGTTGGGAGGCGTTCCACCATGCTCATCGAGCCGGGGCGCGCGCCCCGCTCGCGATGCCGTGCGGTGACGTAGTCCTCCAGCAGGTCCAGGTGGCGCCGGCCGTACGCCCAGAGGAGGTTCCCTCCGCAGCGGGTCTGGAGCCACAGGGGGAGGCCGAAGTACGGGTCACGGGCGTCGGAGTGGCGGATGATCGTCTTTCCCGGCCAGTCGCGGGCCAGCAAGCAGGCGGAGCAGACCAGGCGCCGGGGCGCGAAGGCACCGAGGTACGACGGTTCGGCGGTCTGGGTGTCGTACCTGGGGTGGACGGCCACCACGGCGCAGCCCTGGCAGTCCGGGCACCGGACGAGGATCTCCTCGTCCAGGAAGCTCATCCAGGTGCCACGCGGATCGCGGAAGCGCTCGTTCACTGATCCAGGTTATGGGCGGATCTGCTGATGAAGCCGCCTGATCCGATCCGCCCGGATAATGGCGTCGGCGCGCAAGAGCACGTGGTTCCTCACGTGAGGCCGGGCCGAGGGCCAGTGGGTGCGAGCGCCTGCAGGTGACACGGGGGACCGCATCTGGAGACAGCCCACTGAGGCCGGCGACCCTACTGAGCCCGTTCGACCTACTGGGCAGGGCGGCGGCGCGAGCGCACGTACGTACGGGACTGCTGGCACGGCGGATTATCTGGTTCGGGACGGGCGACCTCACTGAGTCCGGTCTCCCGTATCGGTGAGTCATCCCTAGTGAGTTCACCAGAGATGACCTTCGAGCCAAGGGCACTCTGAACATAATTCCTATATTGGTGCGCAAAACAGGAATGATAAATACTTTCGCCATTTTCGCCCGCAACGAAACATGCCGGGGATTCGGCCAGGGCCCCGGCAACCGTCTACCCAGTAATGCGATCGGAGATGGGGCAAGGGTGCGGTGGCTGTCGTGGCTGTGGCGGCATATCCGGTCTGCCATAGGGCTCCGATTGTCAGATCGTGGAATGCGTTCATGGCGCGGGATCTGCCGGAACAGGTTGAGTGTCGTGCCTGGTGTCGGCGAGGCCGCGAACATGAATAGGTGCCGTTCCCGATTCCCCGGTGACGAGGCGGACATAGGACGGCGACTTGTTCGGGTCAGGCGATTTCGGCGGGCGACCGGTGCTGCCGTAGGCCATGTCTTCGCTGGTAGATCTGCTGCCGAGGGGGTCCAGGTGGCGCGGTGTCCGAAAGCTGTGGAGGGCGGTGCCGTGCGCGGTTGTGACGCCGGGTGGTTGCCTTGTTCAGTGCGGTCATGGCCCTGGTCGGCCGGAGGCGACCCAGCCAGATGCCACCAATTGGGGCAATTGTTTCTTTCGTATAGATCGTGGATTTTTGTCTCATCTCGCGTATTTAATCGTTGGCGGGAATCGGGTTGCGAGTGGCTCTGGAGTGTGAAAACATTCGTACAGGCTTTCGAATTCATGGGGGGTGATCGGGGTGGCGGATTTCTCCAGGCTCAGCCGATCGCACCCGGGCTCGGGCTCGGGCTCGGGCTCGGGGGGTGGGGGTGTGCTTGGCCCTGGGTGGTGGGCGGAGGTGGTGGCGCGCTCCTCGCGCTGGTCGTGCGATGGTTCCGCCGCGCAGCACGTCGACTCGCTGAGCGACCCGGACCACCGGGACCCGGATGACCTGAGCGCGGACGACCAGGACCCGGACGACCTGAGCTCGCTTCACCAAGGCTTGGATCATCGGGGCCTGGGTGATCGGGCCTGGCGTGGTGCTGCCGGTGCGGGGGCCGAAGGTGGTGATGGCGGCTCTACCCGTACCGGTGGCCAGCGGGATGCGGGTGACCGGGCGGATGGGCGGGGCGGTGGTCGGGCCTCGTGGGTGTTGGTGGGGCGGGTGCGGGAGGCCGCTGTGGCGTTGGCGGGCGCGCCGGTGCCGGAGTCGGCGGCGGTCTGCGCTGCTGAGGTGGAGGATTTGGTGTTCGCGCGAGATCGGCTGGTCTCGGCGATCGCGGCGAGGGTTGGCCGGGTGCATGCGGTGGGTGAAGCCAGGAGTCTGGGGCATGCATCGACGAAGACGTGGCTGCGGTCGAGGTGTGGGATGAGCATGCCCGCGGCGGGGCATCTGGTGGGGTTGGCGGTGGGGTTGGCGCGGTTGCCGGTGGTGCGAGCCCGGTTCGAGTCGGGAACGTTGGCCGAGGGGATGGTGTCGGCGATTTGTGCGGCCACCGCGCATCTGACCGATGAGCAGGCGGGGTCGGTCGAGCCGATCTTGGTCGGGTTGGCTGAGGCGGCGTCCCCGGCGGAGGTCGCCAAGGCGGGTCGTTACCTGCGTGAGGTGCTCATCCCCGATGGAACCGCCGGCGAGGCAGAGGCGGACTACGCGGCGCGGTTTTTGCTGGTGCGTCCGAGCGCGGGTGGTGGGGTTGAGGGGGAGTTCCGGTTGCCGCGTGAGGCCGGTGCCCGGTTGAAGACCCTTTTGGATGCCTACGCCAGGCCGCGGGCGGAGGGTGATGATCGCCCGTTGCGGGTGCGGAACGCTGATGCGTTCATCGCATTTCTCGATCAGAAGATCACCACCGAATTGCTGGTGCTGGTCAACGCCGGATCCCTGCCCGACGATCACCCCGGCGCCGCATCCACCGGCCACAACGCCCCCGCAGACAGCGACAACCGGCCCACCGAAACCAAACCACCGGGATCAGCCGGGTCGGCCGGGTCGGCCGGGTCGGCCGAACCCGCCAGGCGTGCCGGATCTGTCGAACCCGTTGAGCACGCTGGACGTGGCGGGTCTGCGAAACCTGCTGGGCGTACTGGGCGTGCTGGAGGTCAGGGGTTAAGGGAACGTGCTGAGTGTGCTGGAGGTGTCGGGTCCGCGGAATCTGCTGGGTGTGGCGGGTCTGGGGAACGTGGTGGGTGTGCAGAGCCTGAAGGAGCTGCTCCAGGGGTTGCCGGGGCGGCTGATGAGGTGTGCGGAAGGTGTGGGCAGCGGGCCGAGCGCGGGCTTCCCGCCATGCTGCCGGCCACCGGGCAGTTGCTGCCGGTGGGTGACATCCACCGGATGGCCCGTACGTCCGCCCTGGTACGGATCGTGATGGACGCCGACGGGCAGGTGCTGGACATGGGTCGCAAAGTACGCCTGGCCACTCCCGCGCAGCGGCGGGCGGTGATCGCCCGGTATGCGACCTGCTGGGTGGACGGCTGCCCGCTGCCGGCCACCATGTGCCAGATCGACCACGCCGACGGCTGGGCGGATGGCGGGCCGACCGACCTCGCCAACCTCGGACCGGCCTGCCAGTTCCACAACCGCGACCGCTACCGCCACCCCGACCGCTACCAACGCCACCGCACCGGAAAAGACCGCTGGACCTACACCTACATCGGACGCCACCCCAGCCAGCAGCCCCGCCCACACCCCCGCACATGAAGCCTCAAGAGAATCTCGTGCATTACGTGCATTAGGCGGCTCAGGTGCCGGGCCAGGCGAAGCGGTGGGTGTGGATGCCGAAGTAGGTGAAGGACTCGGCGCGGGTGACGCCGGGGACGCGCCTGATGTGATCGTTGAGGATGGCGAGCAGCTCGGCGGGCTCCTTGCACACGACCTCGACGAACAGGTCGAACGCGCCCGAGGTGAGCACGACGTAGATCACGCCGGGCAGCTCGCTGATGCGGTCGGCGACGGTGTGCACGTCGCTGTCGACGCGCACACCGATCAGCGCCATGACGGGCAGGCCGAGCGCCATCGGGTCGGTGACCCCGACGATCTGGACGACGTTCTCGTCCCGCAGCCGCTGCACCCGCTGCCGTACGGCGGGGGCCGAGAGCCCGGTGACCTCGGCCAGCGCGGCGTAGGAGATCCGGCCGTCCCGCTGCAGCTCGTGCAGCAGGATCCGGTCGATCTCGTCGAGGCTCACCGGCCCGGCGTCCGGCCGTTCGCGCCCGAGGCCCCCGGGTGCGATGTGCCTTCCGTGGCCGTCGGCCGCTCGGCTCATCCTGCCAGCTCGGCGACGGCCGCCGCGAAGACCTCGTGGTGGCGGTCCACGTCGGCCTCGGTGGTGGCCGGGCACATCAGCGCCATGTTGTGGAACGGGGTGAGCAGCACGCCGCGGTTGGCCAGGTAGACGTGCAGGTAGTCGTCCAGGTCGGGGTCGCCCGCGGCGTTGGACTCCCCGCCGTCGCGCGGCGCCGGGTTGGTGAAACGGTACTCCGCCCGCGCCCCGAGCTGGGTGACCGACCAGGGCAGCCCGTGCTCGTCGATGACCGCCTGGACGCCCTTGGTGAAGCGGGTCGCCAGCTCGGTCATGCCGGTGAACGCGTCGTCGGTCAGCACGTGTTCGAGCGTGGCGCGCATGGCCGCGACCGAGAGCGCGTTGCCGGCGAGCGTGCCGCCGACGCCGCCCATGTCCACCAGGTCGAGACCGCTCATCGCCTCAAGGCGCGCCGCCACCTCGGCGGACAGGCCGTACCCGCCGCTCGGGATGCCGCCGCCGATGGCCTTGCCGATCGTCACGATGTCGGGTTCGAGGCCCCATGCCTGAGTGCAGCCGCCCGGGCCCGCGGAGAACGTGTGCGTCTCGTCGTTGATGAGCAGCGTGCCGTACCGCCGGGTCAGCTCGCGCACCCCGTCGAGGTAGCCGGGCTCGGGCAGGACGATGCCGATGTTGGTGAGGGCCGGCTCCATCAGGACGGCGGCGACGTCGCCGTGCGCCAGCTCGCGCTCCAGGGACGGCAGGTCGTTGAACTCCACGACCCGGGAGGTGACGGTGGGGTCGACGGGGGCGCCGACGTTGCCCTCGCGGGACACCTGCTCGCCGTCCGGGCCGACCACGAGGAGCACCTCGTCCACGCTGCCGTGGTAGCAGTAGCTGTTGACCAGGATCTTCGGACGCCCGGTCAGCGCCCGCGCCAGGCGGATGGCCCAGCGGTTGGCGTCGGTGGCGGTGAGCGAGAAGCTCCACAACGGCACGCCGAAGCGCCGGGCCAGCTCGGCCCCGACCCAGGACGCGTCCTCGGTGGGCATCATCACGGTCGCGCCGCCCCGCACGGCGAAGCGCTCGGCGACCGCGTCGGCGGTGGCCTGCGGCGAGTGCCCCGCCATGGCGCCGGTGTCGCCCAGGCAGAGGTCGACGTACTCGTGGCCGTCCACGTCGGTGACCCGGGCGCCCCGGGCTTCGGCCAAGTAGAGGGGGAACCCGGCGGCGGTCTTGTTCATCCACGTCATCGGCACGCCGCCGAACAGGTGAGCTCGTGCCTGCTCGTACGCGGCGGCCGAGCGGGGGTTGCGGTCACGGAACGCGCGGCGCTCGCGGTCGAGCAGGCCGGCCAGATGAGTACGGTCGATCATCGCCACTACCTCAGAAAGCATTGCGTACTTCCGTCCACATGACGGAATCTAATGCAAAAGTACACCAAAACCTCAGATCCATGGATAGATGAGCCTCGCGGCCTTCGATCCATCGCCCGCCGCGATCGGAGCCGACCGCCGTGACGGGGCGTCAGGTCGCGTCGAGTTCCAGCTCGTCGCCCACGCGGACGCGGCCCGGCCGGATCACGTCCGCGTAGACGCCGAAGTTGACGCCTCGGCCGAACACGCTCTCGCCGAGACCCCGGTAATCCTTGATCAGTCGCAGCACCCTGAGGTCCGCCGCGCCGCCCGAGGGGTTGCGTGTGACGGTCCCGCAGCGCTTCACCGGTCCCTCGACGCGCACCAGCGCCTCGCCGACGCCCAGCGAGCGGCCCTCCCACGTGTCCTCCGTGTGCGGCGCGCCGCCGGAGAACCCGATGAGCATCCGGAACCGCCGGGGGTCGACGTCCACACCCGCCCGCCGGGCCAGCTCGGCGACCGACTCGTCACCCAGCAGCGTCGCCGGCCGGACGTCGACCCCGCCGTTCTCCCCGTCGGCGAGTACCAGTCGGACCGCCCGGTTCGCCAGGGTGGAAAACAAGTCCGACCACGGCCCCTCGACAACCCGTCCCGACGCGGAGCGGTAGCCGTAGAAGTCGGCCAGCACGGGCTCGCTGGGCTTCACCTCCTCCGACAGCAGCGTGCCGCCGGGGGAGCCGACCGTGAGCCTTCCGGCTGCCCGGTCGTACTCGGCGGTGAGCCCGAGCCACGCCCCGGTACGCGTGACCGAGATGAGCGCGTCGTTCTCGTCCACCAGGAAGAAGGCGCGGTCACCGCTCGCGCCCGTGGGCGTCAACTCGATCTCGCGAGGATGGACGACCCCGAGGCCCTTGATCGCGCTGACGGTGAGCAGGCTGACGCGCGCCGGGGGAAGAGCGGGCACTTTCATCCCCTTTCAGGGAAAACGAGCACTTCAACCGCTTCATCCTCCTCAAGCTACGCCAGGCGACCGACACCGGGCCGCCCGCGTGCTGCGACTGGGGCGAGATCTCGAGTGCGAACAGCACGCTGTAGCCCCTTCGCCGTGTGGGGGGCGGAGCGGGGGGATGTCCCCGGATGAAGCGATGGATCGCTCGGTGAGGACCGGCTGGTGCGCAGGGTCTGGGGCACGTGGAGGGAGCCGTACTACAAGAGCGACAACTCCAAGGTGTACGTCGTGGACGCCCGCCTGACCGGCTGGGGCGCCAGGATCGTCATCACGCCTCCGCCCGCCGACGAAGTGATCACGCCCGACGAGCTGGCGGCCGGCCGGTACGAGGCCCCCGTTCTCCCCGAACCGAGCATCGGGTAGCGATCAAGGCGCCGCACGTGCGGCCGGAGGGCCGTCATCCCGCCAGGGCGCTCAGGGTGTGACGTAAGCCCTCGATCATCGCTCGCAGGCCGACCTCGAAGGAGAGGTCGGCGGGTGGGCGCCCGAGTGAGGCGGCGGTGGTGTCGCGGGCCCGTACGGTCGCCGCGAAGGCGGGCACCTCCGCCGCGAGCGGGCCCGAGTCGAACATGTCGGGCGGGGCGACCACGTCGAGGGCGGACCCGAGGATGAACGACTCGACCGCGACCATGACCGGGATGACCGTCTCGCGCGGCCAGCCGCCACGCTCCAGCCCGGTCACGACCTGCTCGTACATGCGCAGCGTCCGCAGCGCGCCGAAGACCGGCAGCGTCGCCAGCAGCGAGATGGCGGGCGGGTGGGCGGCGAAGGCCGCACGATAGCCGTGGGCCCACAGCGTCATGGCCTCGTCCCACGGCAGCTCGGCGAACATCGAGGCGTCGATCGAGTCGGAGACGAGCTCGCGGACCGCCGCCAGGATGTCGTCCCTGCCGGCGACGTGGTTGTAGAGCGAGGAAGGCCGGACGCCGAGCCGCTGGGCCAGCGCGGAGAGGGAGAACCCCTCGGCCCCGGCGTCGTCGATGAGCCCGAGTGCGGCGCGTGCGATGACCTCCCTGCTCAGCACCGGCGCGGCGGGCCGGCCCACGCGCCTCTTCACTTTGCTTCCCCACCTCTTCCGCTTTGCCTCTGGACAACTTATCCTTCCGCACAAAACGAACGACATTCTTTTTGGACGCCGATGACACGCACGCTCTTCCGCAACGGCACCGTCTGGACCGGCACCGGCACCACCGCCGCCGCCCTCACCACGCGGGACGGCCGGATCGAGGCCATCGGGGCGCAGGCCCTGGCAACCCCCGCCGACGAGATCGTCGATCTCCGGGGCGGCCTCCTGATGCCGGCCTTCGGCGACGGGCACTGCCATCCCGACCACGCGGGGTTCGAGGCGGCGGGCCCGCTGATCAGGGGCTGTGGCAGCGTGGAGGAGATCGTCGAGGAGGTCCGCCGGTACGCCGCCGAGCATCCCGAGGCGGACTGGATCATCGGGGCGAGCTACGACGCGACCCTGGCGCCCGGCGGCATGTTCGACGCACGCTGGCTGGACGCGGCCGTACCCGACAGGCCCGTCGTCCTGCGTGCCTGGGACTACCACACGGTGTGGTGCAACACCGAGGCCATGAGGCGCGCGGGCGTGGACGCCGCGACCCCCGACCCGCCGCGCGGCACCTTCGCCCGCCGCGCGGACGGCGAGCCGCTCGGGATGATGTTCGAGTGGGACGCGGTGGACGCGGTGCTCGGCGCCGCCCCCGCCCGCACCACCGAGGACCTCGTACGGGCGCTGCGCCTCGCCACCGAGGCCTACGCACAGGCCGGGGTCACCTGGATCCAGGACGCCTGGGTGGAGCACCGTTCCGTCGAGGGATACCTGGAGGCGGCCAGGCGCGGCCTGCTCGCCACGCGGGTGAACCTCGGCCTGCGCGCCGATCCCGCTCGCTGGCGCGACCAGCTCACCGAGTTCGCCGCCGACAGGGAGGCGGTGCGGGCGCTGGGCGACGACCGGCTGACGGCCAACACGGTGAAGTTCTTCGTGGACGGCATCCTGGAGAACCGCACGGCGTCGCTGCTCGCCCCCTACAGCGACGATCCGTGCACGCGCGGCATGCCGATCTGGCCGTACGAGGAGCTGCTCGCGGCCTTCGCGGCCGTGGACGCGATGGGGCTGCAGGCGCACCTGCACGCCATCGGCGACGCCGGGGTGCGCACCGCGCTGGACGCCGTCGAGCACGTCACCAGGGTCAACGGCCCCCGCGACCGGCGGCCGGTCATCGCCCACGTGCAGGTGCTCCAGGAACGGGACCTGCCGCGCTTCGCCGAGCTCGGCGTGGTCGCGAACCTCCAGCCGCTGTGGGCGCGCACCGACGCGGCCATGACCGAGCTGACCATTCCCCGTATCGGGCCCGAGCGCGCCGGGCGGCAGTACCTCATCGGCTCGCTGCTCGCCGCCGGGGTCCGCGTGGCCTTCGGGAGCGACTGGCCGGTGACCGACCACCGCCCCCTGTCCGGGCTGCCGGTCGCGGTGACGCGCGAGAACGCCGAGCGCGAACCGGCCGGCGGCTGGCTGCCCGGGGAACGCATCACGCTGGACGCCGCCCTGTCCGCGTACACGGCGGCGGTGGCCTACCAGGCCTTCGCCGAGCGGGAGCGCGGTGTCCTCGCGCCCGGGATGGCCGCCGACCTGGTCTGGCTGGATGGCGACATCCGCGCCATGGACCCCCACGACATCGCACGCCGCTCGGCCGTCCTCGGGACGTGGATGGCCGGAACGAGAACCTTCCCCCCTCCCGACAGGAGTCATGACATATGAGCGAGTCCGCCCCCGGCCCAGGACTGAAGCGGGTCCTCGGAGTACCGGGACTGACGTTGTTCGGGCTGACCTACCTCGCCCCCGTGGCCGTCTTCACCACCTACGGCGCCGTCGCGCAGGTCACCGGAGGGCACCTCCCGGCGGCCTACGTGGTCGCACTGGTGGTCATGCTGTTCACGGCGTTCAGCTACGGACGGATGGCCAAGGCGTTCCCCACCGCCGGATCGGCCTACACCTACACCCAGCAGACCTTCGGGCGGCATGTCGGCTTCATGACCGGCTGGACGCTGATGCTCGACTACCTGTTCCTGCCGATGATCAACTTCCTGCTCATCGGGATCTACCTGAACAGCCAGTTTCCCGGCGTGCCCCAGTGGGTCTTCACCCTTGCCGCCCTGCTGCTGGTGTTCGCGCTGAACATCCTCGGCATCACCGTGATGAGCCGGGTGAACGCCCTGGTCGTCGGGGTCTCCGTGGTGCTGATCGTCGTCTTCGTCGCGCTGGCGCTGAAGCACCTGGCGGGCCACCCCTCTCCCTCGCCGTTCGCCGCGTTCACCCCCGGTACGGGCGTGTTCGCGGGCGCGGCGATCCTGGCGCTGAGCTTCCTCGGGTTCGACGCGGTCTCCACCCTGTCGGAGGAGGCGAAGGACCCGCGCCGCACCATCCCGCGGGCGATCGTGCTGACCACGCTCATCGGGGGCCTGCTGTTCATCCTCGTCGCCTGGATGGGTGGCCTGGTGCACCCCGGCTACGACGACTTCGCCAACCCCGACACCGCGGGCGTGGACATCATGGCGGCGCTGGGCGGCGCCGCGTTCCAGACCATCTTCGTGGCGATCTACGTGATCGGCGCCTTCGGCTCGGCGATGACCACCCAGGCGAGCGTCTCGCGCATCCTGTACTCGATGGGGCGCGACGGCGTGCTGCCCAGGCGCGTGTTCGGCGCGCTGAGCTCGCGGTTCAAGACGCCCGTCTTCGCCGTCGCCGCGGTGTCGGCGGTCTCGCTCGTCGCGCTGTTCATCAGCCTCGGCAACGCGGTGGTGATGATCAACTTCGGCGCGCTGATCGCCTTCTCGATGGTGAACCTGACCGTGGTCAAGCACTACCTGGTGGACGGGCGCAGGCGGTCGGCGGGCGACCTGCTGCTGTACGGGGCGCTGCCGCTGGTGGGCTTCGGCCTGACGGTCTGGCTGTGGACCAGCCTGTCGGGCGTGACGTTCACCGTGGGGCTCATCTGGATGGCCGTCGGCTTTGTCTACCTCCTCGGCCTGACCCGCATGTTCACGCGCAGGCCCCCGGCGATGAGCTTCTCCGAGGCCGAGCCCGCTGCCGCGTGACCCTTTGTGGTCAGGCGGCCGGAGTGCGGGGGGCCAGGAGGTCTTCGAGGCTGATGCGGTTCAGGAACTCGGCGCGGATGCGGTCGGCCACCTCGCTGACCTCCTCCGCGCCGTCACCCGCCGGGTCGATGTGGACCCGGAACGGACGGGTGCCGTGGGGGGCGCCGACCACGCGGACGACGGCCTCGGCGACCGAGGATACGTCGGCGTCGGCGGGCGCGAGGGCCGCCAGCCGCTCCGAGACCTGCTCCATGAGGCCGGCGTATCGCTCCTCGTACGCCTCGACCGTGGCGGTGTCGGCGGGACGCCCGCTGCGGGCGAAGTGGTTGGTGCCGTGGGTGAACGAGCCGGGGACGATGATCGTCGTCTCGATGCCGAACCTGGCCACCTCGGCGGCGTAGCTGACGGCGAGCGAGTCCATGGCGGCCTTGGCGGCGAAGTACGGAGCGAGGTAGGGCGGGGTGCCGCCGCGGGTGCTGGTGGAGCCGATCCACAGCAGCAGGCCCCCGCCCTGGGCCCGCAGGTGGGGCAGAGCGGCGCGGTTGACCCGCTGGGTGCCGAGCACGTTGGTGTCGTACACGCGGGCGAGCTCCTCGGGGGTGAACGCCTCGGCCGGGCCGGTGACCATGTGCCCGGCGTTGTGGACCACGACGCCGAGGGTCTTGTTCTCGCCCAGGACCGTGGCCACCGCGGTGTCGGCCGACTCCTGCGAGAGCACGTCGAGCTCCACGGTGCGCAGGTCGACCGCGTGCCGGCGGGCGTACTCGGCGGCCTCGGCGACGCCGGGGGCGTTACGGCCGGCGGTGTCGCGCATGCTGGCGTACACGGTGTGGCCGGCGTCCGCGAGCGCGCGGGCGCTCAGGGCGCCGAAACCGCTGGACGCGCCGGTGACGAGGATGACGGACATGGGGGCTCCTTCTCGGTGGGTGAGGCGGGTCGTCTTGGTGGGCGAGCGGGGTCAGCCGAACGTGATGACGGAGCGCCCGCCGCCGTGGCCCGCGGCCATGGCGTCCAAGGCGGCCGGGGCCTGGTCGAGGGAGATCGGGGTGACCTCGGGCAGGATGCCGTGGACGGCGGAGAAGGCGAGCGTGTCGCGCAGGTCGTGCGGTGAGCCGGACGGCGAGGCCATCACGCGTAGCCGGTTGAGCACCATGGGCTGGGTGGGCAGGACCAGCGGGTCCTGGCCGTAGCCGCACAGCACCAGGGTGCCGTCGGGTGCCAGGCCGCCGAGCGTCGCCGCCGCGGCGGCGCTGGAGGGGGCGGCGTTCAGCACGAGGTTCGCGCCGCCGTCCCACGCCTTGAGCGCGGCGGCGGGGTCGGTCTCGCCGCCGGCCACGAACAGCTCGGCGCCGAGCTCCTTCGCGCGCTCCTCGCCGTCGCCGGAGCGGCCGACCACCGCGACGCGCGCGCCCATGGCCACCGCGTAGCGGATCGCCAGGGCGCCGATGCCGCCGGCGCCGATGACCGCGACCCGCGAACCGGCCGTCGCGCCGCCCTGGCGCAGCCCGTTGAAGGCGGTGATGCCCGCGCACATCAGCGGCGCGGCGGTGACCGGGTCGAGCCCGGCGGGCAGCGGGGTGACGAAGCCCGCCTTGAACACGGCGTACTCCTCGTAGCCCCCGTCGGCGACGACGCCGGTGATGCGCTTGCGGGGGCACAGGATCTGCTCGCCGCGTGCGCAGTGGTCGCAGTGGCCGCAGGAGTCGTACAGGAACTGCGCGCCGACCCGGGTGCCCACCTCGGGCCAGGTGACGCCCGGCCCCACGGCGGTTACGGTGCCGGTGATCTCGTGGCCGGGGACCACGGGGAACCGGGCGAAGGGGTAGTGGCCGCGCAGCAGGTTGAGGTCCGAGAAGCACACCCCGCAGGCGGTGATCTTGACGAGGACCTCGCCCGGGCCGGGCTCGGGCACCTCGCGCTCGGTGAGGGAGAGCGGCGCGTCGACGGCGGTCGCGATGGCAGCACGCATGGATGTCCACTTCCTGGATGATCGTCTCGCGCCGGAGGCATGGGCCGGCGTTCCGGATTATGTGTACACTGTGTTTATATCATGGAAATGAACACAGTGGCCATATATCTCTGGAGGTAGCCATGACCCGGCCCGCCGAACCCGTGCGCAGGGGGCGCGGACGCCGCCCGGCCGACGAGGTGCGCCGCGAGGTCCTGCGGGCGGCGGGGAAGCTCCTGCTCGACGAGGGGATGGCCGCGTTCACCATCGAGAAGGTCGCGGCGCTCTCGGGCGCGAGCAGGGTGACGCTGCACAAGTGGTGGCCGTCCAAGGGGGCGCTGGCGCTCGACGGCTACTTCAGCGTGGTGGCCCCCATCCCGGCCTTCCCCGACACCGGCGACATCGCCACCGACCTCACCACGCAGCTCAAGGCCTGGATCCGGCTGATGGATGGCACGCGCGCCGGGCGCGTACTGCTGGAGCTCCTCGGCCAGGCCCAGACCGATCCCGAGTTGATGGCCGCCTACCGCGAGCGCAACTCGGGGCCGCGCAGGAGAATGGCCGTGGAGGCCCTGGAGCGGGCCAGGCACCGTGGCCAGCTCAGGGGGGACGTCGACTGCGAGGTCGTCGTCGACCAGCTCTGGGGCGCCTGCTACCACAGGCTGCTGATCCCCGACCTGCCGCTGACCGACGAGTTCGCCGAGGCCCTGGTGGCCAACCTGCTGGCCGGCGTCGGCCCCTGAGGTCGCTAGCTCGGTCTTGAGGTGGGGTGGCCCTCCGGCGTCCCCGAGCCGGTCTCCTCGCCCGGCTCGCAGGGCTGCAGCGGCGGGGCGCCCAGCTCGCAGGCCGCCTTGCGCTCGGGCTCGCGGAGCGCGTTCGTCCTGATCGTGGCGAACGTCAGGGCCGCGGCGCAGACCATCATGGCGGCGCTGACCAGCATGGCCGCGCGGAAGCCCGAGGTGAACGCGACCGGCGAGGTGTAGGCGGCGCCGGTCAGGCCGACGAGCGGGGGGATCGCGGCGACGGCGAGCAGGCTCCCCGTCCGCGCGACCGCGTTGTTGACGCCGCTGGCGACCCCCGCGTAGCGCTCCTCGGCGGTGGCCAGCACGGTCGCGGTCAGCGGGGCGACGGCGGCGGAGAGCCCGAGGCCGAAGAGCGTCACGGCCGGGAGCACGTCCAGCAGGTACGACGAGCCGGGCCCGACCCTGCTCATCAGCAGCAGGCCGCCCGCGCAGACCAGGATACCGAAGGTCATCGGCAGGCGCGGCCCGATGCGCCGCCCGAGGTCGCCCGCGCGGGGCGACAGCAGCAGCATCAGCAGCATGACAGGGAGCATCGAGCACCCCGCCGCGACGGGCGAGAAGCCCGCGGCGACCTGGAGCTCCACGACGAGCAGGAAGAACACCACGCCCATCGCCGCGTACATGATCAGCGTCACGACGTTGACGGCGGTGAACTCCCGCGAGGCGAACACGCGCACGGGGACCAGCGGGGACACCGGCCCGCCGCGCGAGCGGCGCGCCTCCAGCACCACGAACGCCGCTCCGAGCGCCACGCCGGCCACCGCGGCGACCACCGGGACCGGTGAGCCGCGCTCGATGAGCCCGTACGTCACCCCGGCCAGCGCGAGAGCGGCGAGCGCCGCGCCCAGCACGTCGAACCGGCCGGTGGTCGTCTCGTCGCGGGTCTCGGGCACGTGCCGCACGGCCGTCGCGATCACCAGGGCCGCGATGGGCAGGTTGATCAGGAAGACCCAGCGCCAGCCCGCCGTCTCCACGAGCCAGCCGCCGAGCAGGGGGCCGATCGCGCCGGCCACACCGCCGAGGCCCGACCAGGCGCCGACGGCCCGGGGACGGTCCTCCCGGACGAAGGACGACTGGATGATCGCGAGGGAGCCCGGTGTGAGGAGCGCTCCGCCGATGCCCTGCAGCGCGCGGGCGAGGACGAGCGTCTCGATGTTGGGGGCGAGCCCGCACAGGGCCGAGGCGACGGCGAACCACGCGACGCCGATGACGAAGATCCTTCGCCTGCCGTACCGGTCGCCGAGGGACCCGCCGAGCAGGATCAGGCCGGCCAGCGTGAGGGTGTAGGCGTTCACCGTCCACTGGAGCCCGGACATCGAGGCGCCGAGGTCCTCACCCAGCTTGGGGAGCGCCACGTTGACGACCGTGCTGTCCAGGAAGGCCATCCCCGAGCCGAGCACGGTGGTGAACAAGATCCACCGGCCGCTGGGGGAGTTCACACGGATGCCGCCTTTGTCCATGCTGCCCATAATGCTGGATACGCGACATGCTCAGAACGTACGGTCCCGGTCTGTCGGTGCTCTCTGATAGGAAGATCTCGCCGTTTCCGCCCCCCCTTCCTACTGGAGACCCGCATGGACTACGCCGAGTTCACCGACGAGGTCAGCGACCTCAGCGACGGTGTGTACGCCGGCCTGCCCATCGCCCCGGCGCCCGACGACGACGATGACGACGGCGACGCGCTGCCGGGCGCGGGGGAGGTGGCGTGGCGGCTCTGGACGAACGAGCACTACGACTCCGACGAGACGTTCGAGCGGCAGTTCGCCCGGTTCATGAGCGTCGTGGACTCCACCGAGGTCAAGGCGATCGTGATCGGATGCTGGGACAGCCCGTGGGAGGTCGGCGCCGAGCTGCCGATCCGCCTGCTGGCCGCCAACGCCGGCCGGTTTCCGGCGCTGCGCTCGATCTTCCTCGGCGCGATCACGTCGGAGGAGTGCGAGATCTCGTGGATCAAGCAGGGCGACATCACCCCGCTCCTGCGCGCCTTCCCCCGGCTCGAGCGGCTGGAGGTGCGCGGCGGCGACGGGCTCGAGCTCAGCCCGGTGCGCCACGAAGCGCTGAAGGTCCTGCGCTTCGAGTCCGGCGGCCTGCCCGCGAGCGTCGTCCGCGCCGTGGGCGACAGCGATCTCCCCGCCCTCGAATACCTCGAGATCTGGCTCGGCACCAGTGACTACGGCGGCGACGCCACCGTGGCCGACATGGCCTCCATCCTGTCCGGCGAGCGGCTGCCCTCCCTCGGCCATCTCGGCCTGCAGGATTCCGAGATCCAGGACCAGGTGGCCGAGGCGGTGGCCTCCGCGCCCGTCGTCGCCCGGCTGTCCTCGCTCAGCCTGGCCATGGGAGTCTTCACCGACGCGGGAGCCGAGGCCCTGCTCAGCGGTCAGCCGCTCACCCACCTGCGCAGGCTCGACCTGCACCACCACTATCTCGGCGACGACATGATCGGTCGGGTCGTGAAGGCCCTGCCGGGAGTCGAGGTCGACCTGTCCGAGCAGGAGAAGCCGGACGACGACTGGCGCTATATCGCGGTCGCCGAATGACCATCGCCTTCACCGTGGTGGGCACGCCGGGTGACAGGCGGGTGACGATGTTCGCCGAGGCCGCGCGACGACGCGGGCTGCCCGATCCGGCCGTCCTGCCCTGGACGGCCGTGCTCTCCGGCGGTGAGATCCGGCTGGAGCCCGGCACGCTGGTACGCGTCGACTCGCCGGGCGAGGACGCCGAGGCCGACGCCCTGCTTCGCGGCTCCGGCGATCCGGCCAGGGCGGGTGGCGGCGCCGCCTGGTACGCCTCGTTCGTCCGTGGGCTCGACCGCGTCCACCAGGCGGCCTGGCGCGCGCCGGGAGCCGAGCTGATCGGCGACGTCGGCGAGATCGCGGTGATGTTCGACAAGCGCCGCTGCCACGCGCTGCTGTCCGCGGCGGGGGTGGCCGTGCCGCAGGCCCTGCCGGGCCCGGTTCGCTCCTACGCCGAGCTCCGCGAACGCATGGCGGAGGCCGGCTGGGCCCGGGTCTTCGTCAAGCCGGCGCACGGCTCGTCGGCGTCGGGCGTGGTGGCGCTGCACGCGACTGGAACACGCGCCAGGGCCACGACGTCGGCCGTTCCGGCTTTCCCCCGCGATTCCCCGGCCCCCGGCGCCCCGGCGGTCACAGACGGTCACACCGTCCAGGCGGTCACAGACGGCCGCACCGTCCAGGCCGGGCCGCGCGGCGCCGAGTCCGCGCTGCGCAACTCGCTCCGCGTCCGCACCTACGAAGGCGAGAGGGACGTCGCCGCGATCGTCGACGCGCTCGCACCGGACGGCCTGCACGTGGAGCGGTGGTTCCCCAAGGCGTCGATCGGCGGGCGGGTGATCGATCTCAGGGTCGTCGTCGTGGCCGGCACGCCGACACACGCCGTGGTGCGCGCCAGCCGCACGCCGATGACGAACCTCCACCTCGGCGGGGTGCGCGGCGATCTGGAGGCGGTGCGTGAGGCGCTCGGCCCGCGCGGGTGGCAGCGGGCGCTCGACGTGTGCGCCCAGGCGGCGGCCTGCTTCCCCGGCAGCCTGGCGGTCGGCGTCGACCTGCTGATCGGCGTCGGCCGGAGCACGTTCGCGGTCGCCGAGGTGAACGCCTTCGGCGACCTGCTGCCCCGGCTGACCGGCCTGCCGGGCAGCGGCGCCGAAGGCCTTTCCACCTACGAGGCCCAGATCGAGGCGGTGCTCGCCGGCAGGCGGAGTGCGGCGTGCACGACATGAACGCGATCGTGGGCGGGCACGACATCCTGCTCGTCACGCTCGACACGCTCCGGTACGACGTGGCCGCCGAGCTCCTTGAGGCGGGGCGGCTGCCGAACCTCGCCAGGGCGCTGCCCGGCGGCCGGTGGGAGCGCCGGCACAGCCCGGGAAGCTTCACCTACGCCGCGCACGCCGCCATCCTCGCGGGCTTCCTGCCTACCCCGGCCGAGCCGGGCCGGCACCCCCGGCCGTTCGCGGCGAGGTTCCCCGGCAGCGAGACGACGGCGGGCGGCACGTGGGTGTTCGACGCCCCCGACCTGCCGGGCGGGCTGGCGATGGCGGGCTACCGCACCATCTGCGTCGGCGGCGTCGGCTTCTTCACCAAGCTGACCCCGCTCGGCTCGACGTTTCCCGGCATGTTCGCCGAGAGCCATTGGGAGCCCGCGTTCGGCGTCACCTCGCCGACGTCGTTCGAGGAACAGATCACCTGGGCCGAGCAGGCCATCCGGTCCGAGGGCGTGGCCGGGGGCGGCGGCCGGCCGGTGTTCCTGTTCGTCAACGTGTCCGCCCTGCACCAGCCCAACTGGTTCTTCCTGCCGCGCGGCACCCGGGAGCACGGCGACGGCCGCGAGAGCCACGCCGCCGCGCTGGAGTACGTCGACCGGCACATCGGGCGGCTGTTCGCCCTGATGACCGAGCGGCGGCCGTGTTTCGCCATCGTCTGTTCCGACCACGGCACCGCCTACGGAGAAGACGGATATGTCGGGCACAGGATCGGTCACGACGTCGTATGGACCATCCCCTACGGGGAGTTCGTCATGGAAGCGGGGGAGTGGCCGTGACAGTCGACCTGCCTGACGTGGAGCCGTGGCCAGGCACGACGGCCGAGCCACGGAGTTCCCGCGAGGCCACCGAGAGCCCGTACCAGGGGTACGTCTACGCCTATCCCCACAAGACGGCGTACCGGCCGCTGGATCCGCGCCCGTCATTGCGTGAGGTGTGGGCGGGGGAGCGCACGGACCACCTCTTCCTCTACCTGCACATCCCCTTCTGCGAGATGCGCTGCGGCTTCTGCAACCTGTTCACCCGCACGGGGGCGCCCGAGGAGCTCGTCGCCGCCTATCTCGACGCCCTCGAACGCCAGGCGCCAGCCGTACGGGAAGCCCTCACCGAGCCGGCCTTCGCCGTCGCGGCGATCGGCGGCGGCACCCCTACCTACCTCACGGCGGGCGAGCTGACCCGGCTGTTCGACATCGCCGAGCGCACGATGGGCGCTGATCTGCGCTCGGTCCCGCTGTCGGTCGAGACCTCGCCGGCCACCGCCACGTCCGACCGGCTGGAGGTGCTGGCCGAGCGGGGGGCCACCCGGTTGTCGATCGGCGTGCAGAGTTTCGTCGACGCCGAGGCCCGCGCCGCCGTACGCCCGCAGAAACGCTCGGAGGTCGAGGCGGCGCTCGGCCGGATCCGCGAGGTGGGCTTCCCGGCGCTGAACATCGACCTGATCTACGGTATCGACGGCCAGACGGCACGGTCGTGGCGCTACTCTCTCGACGCCGCCCTGGCCTGGCGGCCGGAGGAGATCTACCTGTACCCGCTGTACGTGCGGCCGCTCACCGGCCTCGGCCGCCGGGCCCGCGACTGGGACGACCACCGGCTGACCCTCTACCGCGAGGGGCGCGACCACCTGCTGGCGGCCGGCTACGAGCAGGTGTCGATGCGCATGTTCCGCGTGCCGGGGTCCGGCGAGCCGGTGGGCGGGGCGGCGGAGTACTGCTGCCAGTCCGACGGCATGGTCGGGCTCGGCTGCGGTGCCCGCTCGTACACCGGCCGGCTGCACTACTCCTTCGAGTACGCGGTCGGTGCCGGTAACGTGCGGGCGATCATCGAGGAGTACGTACGGCTCCCGCGCGAGGCCTTCACGCTCGCCAACGTGGGTTTCCGGCTCGATGACGACGAGCGCCGGCGCCGGCACCTGATCCAGTCGCTGCTCCAGGCCGGCGGGCTCGACCGTGAGGAGTACCGCCGTAGGTTCGGCACCGACGTGCTGGCCGACTTCGCCCCCGACCTCGGCGACCTGGCGGACCGCGGCTGGCTGGCGGACCGCGGCCGGCTCGCGGGCGGCACCGGGCTCCCGGGCGGCACCGGGCTCCCGGGCGGCACCGGGCTCGCGGGCGGCAGCCGGCTGGCCCAAGGCGCCGGGCCCGACGCCGGCGCTCTGCGGCTCAGCGCCGAGGGACTCGCACACTCGGACGCGATCGGCCCGTCCCTTTTCTCCCGTCGAGTCCGCGACCTGATGACCCACTACGAGAACCACTGACCACGCCCCCCATGCCGACCGTGCAGCCCATGGCGTCCATGCCGTCCCGTGGCGACGGTGGCGATCGTGCTGACCGTGCGACGAGGGCGGCGAGCGTGCCCGGTGCCCGGTATACGGCGATGATGGACCGATGTGAGGAGCGCTGATCGAGTGAAGACCGTCTGGAGCGACGAACCGGCGGAGGAGGCCGGGCACCTGTCGATCCTCTACCGAGGGCCGCTGGCGAGCTGCGACTACGACTGCCCGTACTGCCCCTTCGCCAAGCGGCGTGACTCACCGGCGCGGCTCAGAGAGGACCGGGCAGCGCTGGAGCGGTTCACCGAGTGGGTCGAGGCTCAGGATCACCCGGTGTCGGTCCTGTTCACGCCGTGGGGAGAAGGTCTGGTCCGCTCCTGGTACCGGCACGCCATGGTGCGGCTCAGTCACCTGTCACACGTGCGCCGCGTCGCTATCCAGACCAACCTGAGCTGCCGGCTCGACTGGCTGGAAGAGGCCGATCGTGACCGGCTGGGCCTCTGGGCGACTTTCCACCCGGGCCAGGTGACCTACGACCGGTTCCTCGGCAGGTGTCGCGACCTGGCCGAACGAGGCGTGCGGCACAGCGTGGGCATCGTCGGCCTTCCAGAGCACCTCGACCACGCGCGCCGGCTCCGCGCCGATCTTCCCGCGGGGACCTACCTGTGGGTCAACGCCGCCGAAGGTCACCTCTACAGCGACGGCGAGGCGGCTGACTGGGAGGCGATCGACCCGTTGTTCGCCTACAGCCGCGACCCGCACCCCAGCGCCGGACTGCCCTGCCGTACGGGCGAGAGCGTGATCTCGGTGGCGGGGGACGGCACCGTACGGCGGTGCCACTTCGTGCCGTCGGTGATCGGCAACCTCTACGACGGTTCGTTCCGCGAGGCGTTGCGGCCCAGGACATGCCCGCTGGCGATGTGCGACTGCCACATCGGATACGTGCACCTGGAACCGCTAGGCCTCTACGACGTCTACGCCGGCGGGGTCCTGGAGCGCGTACCGCACACCTGGCCGAACATCCCGCCTGACCAGATCACGCGCTCCACCCGACGGCCGCCCCCGCTCCTGCGAAACATCCAGCCGACCCTGTGAGGAGCCGGCGGGGCCTGTTCAGGTTTCCCGTTAGGGCCGGTGGTTGTCCACGCTGGTGGGGGAGGTCCAGTCGACCCTGTGAGGAGCCGGCGGGGCCTGTTCAGGTTTCGCTTCGGGTTGCTGGTCCTTTTCGCTGGTGGGGAGGTCCGGGGCATTCTGTTACGGGTGGGCGGGTCTGGACAGGTCTCGGGTTCGGGTCGGTGGTCGTCTTCGGTCGGTCTGGTCAGGTTTCGCGTTCGGGGTGGTAGTCGTCTTCGCTCATGCCGAAGGTCCAGGCGACGCCCTGGCGGGCCGTCCGGACGTATGGCGGGACGCGCAGCCAGTATCTGCGACGGCTGCCGTCGGGCTCCGGTGTGGAATTGATCACCTCGACCGTGACGATCGGCTCGTCGTCGGGCAGATCGATGCGCCAGAGCATGCCGGTCTCGTCGCTGTGGACCGGCGTGGCGCCCGACTCGGCGAGGTAACGCTCGTAGCCGAAGTGCTCCAGCATGACCCGGCGCAGTTCGGCGTTCTCCTCGGTGCGCACTCGTTCGACGGTGAGCTGCCCTAGTGCCCGGCCGAAGCCTTCGGGAACCGGCATGCCGTGCCAGGCGTGCAGCGCGAAGCCGTCCGGCCACGACATGGCGGGCCCCTCGCCCCGGTGCAGGCGGCCGATCTCGTCGCGGTGCAGCTCGGATGGGCGCTCGCAAAGGATGGCGACCCGTTCGAACGGCCACCACCAGCCGGCATGGCGGGCCACGCGGGCCAGCCCGCCGGTCTCCGGCCGGCCGAGGGCCTCGAACAGCGACAGCCAGGGGGCATCGTGCTGGCCGAGCACCGCGTCGAGCGTGACGCCCCGCAACAGGATCTCGGCGGCGCCGCGCTCGGTGTCGTCCGTGGCGCCGCGCTCGGTGGCGTGCGCAGTGTTGTGCGCGTGCGTGGTGTCGTGCGCGTGCGTGGTGTCGTGCGCGTGCGTGGTGTCGTGCGCGGCGCCGCGCACGGTGTCGTGCGTGGTGTCCGTTGCGGTGTCGGGCAGCTCGCCGATGCCTCGGCGGATGCGGGCGACCAGGGAGTTCACCGGGGTCCACAGCCGCCCCCCGGTGCGAGCCCAGGCGAGCGGCCAGCCTGCGGGGCCGAGCGTCGCCTGCACGTCGGCGCGCGCCCGTTCCCAGGGGACGGTGCGAACGGCCTCGCGGACGGGCTGCCCGGCGCCGGTGCCCACCTCGGCCATGACCTCCTCGGCGAGTGCCGCTAGCCCGGTGGCCCGTAGGGCGGTCGCGTGCCCGCCGAGCACGGCGGCGGCGACGGCTCCGCGCGCGGGGGAGGGGAGCCAGACGACACGCTCGGGCTCGGCGAGGCCTGCCGCGTAGTAGGCCTGCCGCACCCCTTCCTCGGCTGCGGCGCGGTCGGGTGGCCCGGTGAGGAACGCGAGCTCCTGCCATAGCCCGGCGGCGGTGGCCAGAGCCTCCTCGGCGGAGGCGGGCAAGGCCGGCGGGCTCGTGGTGATTGTCATTCGGAGGACTCCTGATCAGTCACGTCAGTCGGCGACGACACGGTAGGCACCGGGCATGTATTCGCGTTGGCGCTGCACGCGGTGCCAGCCCTTGGGCAGCGAGATGGCGGCGTGTTCCTCGTGGACGACCCGTCCTCCGGAGGGCAGGTGCAGATAGTCGGGGTCCATCTGCCCGGAGCCGCGCACCAGCGTGCCGGGGCCGACGACGGCGTGGGCATGACCGGTCGCCTCCCCGAGGGCCAGCACCAGCCGCCCGCGCGCGTCACGAGGCGCCGAGGGCGCGCGCCGCACGGCGGCGGGCACGGACTCCTCGGCCACAGGCATGATCAGGATGTCTCCCTGGCGATACACGACGGTCCTCTCCTCGGGGGCTGACCAAGAAAATATCGGCGGCCACCGACAATTCCCGGCCGTCCCTTCAGGCCCCGGCAGGTGAGGCGCCGCCCAGGTCCCGGCGGGTGACGCGCCGCCCTGACGCCGGCCGGTTCCGGCGCGAGACGAGCAGTTCTACGGCGCTCCGTCGCGGGGGGTGGCGAGTAGTCCCAACGCCGCTCGGTCCCGAGCCCCTACGCCTTTCGGTTCCGGCGCGAGACGAGTAGTACCCACGGTGCTCGGTCCCGGCAGGCGACGAGCAGACCTACGGCGGTCGGTTCCGGCGGGTGGGGAGCCGTCCTATGCCGCTCGGTTGTGGTGGGTGGCGAGTGGTCCCTATGCCGCTCGGTTGCGGCGGGAGGTGAGTGGTCCCGGCGCCGCTCGGGTACCGCGTGAGAGGCGGGCGAGGAGTATGCATGTCAGGACGACCAGTGCTGCTGGGACCGGCAGCCAGGACATCCGCTGGAGCAGCCAGGTGGCCGAGTCGGGCGGTGCCAGCAGGCCCGGGGCGGCGGTGCCGAAGGGCAGGGTGGCGAGCATCACCACTGTGAGCGCCGTCTGGTGCCACAGGAAGATCGTCATCGCCGAGAGGTTCGCCAGGACGACCCCGGCCCACAGGCGGGGGCGCCGCATCAGCGCGGTGAGCGGCCGGTGCAGCAGCAGGGCCAGTCCCACTTGGGCGACGGAGAAGCAGACGGCGGCGAGGGTCGGCGGGCTGAGGTTGGAGACCCGCGCGCCGGTGACGCCGATCATGCTCGCGGGGTATCCGAAGGCGGTGACCAGCACCGCGGTTCCCGCCGCTCCAACGGCCAGCATGGCGAACGCGACCCGCTTGCCGGGCGGCATGGCGAAGGTGGCCTGCTTGCCGGGCGGCGTGGCGGAGGCGGCCTGCTTGTCGGGTGGCGTGGCGGAGGCGGCCTGCTTGCCGGACAGCGTCCCGCGTGCCCAGGCGAGGCCGAGGACGTACGGCACCATCCACCCGGCGACCACGTTGGCCCACCCGAGCCATCCGGGGCCGCCGAGCCCGAAGCGGACCACGTCGACCACCAGCACCACTGCCACCAACGTGCAGACCAGCACGCCGTACCGCATCCTGACCAGCAGGGGTGTGGCGGCCGTGAGCAGGCCGAACACGCCGAGGAACCACAGCGGCCCCAGTGCGGGCATGGCGATCGAGCGCAGCGAGCCCACCGGGACTCCGGTGACGGCCAGCAGGGCGAGCAGGGCGGCCCAGACCAGGAGCAGCGGCCTGACCGGCGCCAGCAGACGGACCATCCGTCGCCGTAGCCACGCTCGGACGTCCCGCGTTCGGGCGAGGCTGCCGCCGGCCGCGTAGCCGCCCACGAAGAAGAAGACGGCGAGCGTCTGGAGCAGCCACGAGACCGGCGTGAAGCCCGGCATGTAGGCGAGCGGGCTGCTGACGCGGATGTTCCCCCCTCCGTCGATCACCCACGCGGTGACCAGCCAGTGCCCGATGATGACCCCGAGGATGGCGAGGGCGCGCAGGGCGTCCGCGCCGCGGTCGCGCGTCTCCGGGGTCGCGGCCTCGGTCCGGTCCGCGAACCCCGTCCATACCCTCCAGATCCCGGGTGCTCCGGAGCCGGCGGGCCGGCGCGGGCGGGCGCCCGTGTCAGGGGAATCGCCGGTGGTGTCGCGGGTGCCGGTGCTGTCGCTCGTATCGCTCGTGTCGGTGGTGTCGGTGGTGTCGGTGGTGTCGGTGGTGTCGGTGGAGTCGGTAACGCCGGTAGTGCTGGTGACGTGCGGGGCGTCGATGGTGCGGATGGCGCCGGTGGTGGCTATGGTCCCGCTGGTGTGAGCGGTGCTGCCAGTGCCGGTGGTGCTGGTGGGACGGTTTGGCTGCCGGTGGGTGCGGTCGTTCATTTCGCGACCTCCACTTCGGAGGTACGGCCCAGCGTGATCAGGGTCAGGTTGCGCAGTGAGAGGCTTCCCGGCTGGAAGTAGTCGCTGTGCCCGCCCGGCCCGGCCGCGAAGACGCGGGCGCCGAACGACGGGTGCACGGGATCGGCGCCGAAGCCGAGGGGCCCGAGTTTCACGGACGGGACGAACCTCATCCAGTCTTTCGCACCCCGCCCCGCCCACAGACGCGCGGTGGAGCCGAGGGCGCTCGCGTCGGAGACCCCGAGGCCGGGGCTGCCGAAGACCACCACGTCGTCCACCGGCAGGCCGGGCATGGCCTTGGCGCAGACGACCGACCCGTAGCTGTGGCACAGGAGGGTCACGGAGGCGCGGGTACGCGTCCTGATCTCCGCGACGGTACGGCGTAACGCCTCGGCGCCGTCGGTGGCGGCATCGTCCGTGGCCACCGCCAGGCTGATAGGGGGCGGGCTGTCGTACCCGAGCCACGCGACCACCGCCGTCCTGCTCTTCGGGTCGATCGCCCGGGCCTCGGCCGTCAGCGCCCGGGCCGCCCCCGCCGGCGTGCTGTACGGCTTGCGCCTGCCGCCGTCGAATGTGGCCCGTGTGACGTCCGAGCCGGGGACGATGACGGCGACGCGATCGGCCGTGGCTAGGTCGCCGAAGACCTCGGTCATCCGGTAGCCGGAGCCGGGAGCGAGCAGCGCCAGCCCGCCGCCGGCGACGCCGGCGAGCGAGAGCGCCGCCAGAACGGTCCGGGCCATGATGGAGCCTCCTGTCTGGTAGCCGCGAGGTGCCGCGGGCCAGACGAAAGCTATGAATCAAGATCTGTAACGGACGTCCCCTCGTAGGGTGGTTCCTGAGGATCACTCCTCGGTATGACCCGGTCGGGTGTTGTGGTGTCCGGGGTGGTGAGGGTGGTCGCGATGGGTGATGTCGGGGGTTCTTGCGAGGGGGCTCCCGGGAGGGGGTTACTCGCTGGGGCGGACCAGGCCGGTCTCGTAGGCGAAGACGATGGCCTGGGCGCGGTCGCGCAGGCCGAGCTTCATCAGGATGCGGCCGACGTGGGTCTTCACCGTCTGCTCCGAGACGACGAGCTGCCCGGCGATCTCGCCGTTGGACAGGCCTTGGGCGATCAGGGCGAGCACCTCGGTCTCGCGTTCGGTCAGGTCGGAGAGACGCTTGACGGTCGGGGCGCGCGGCCCGCCGAGGCGGGCGAACTCGGAGATGAGCCGCTTGGTGACCGAAGGAGCGAGCAGGGCCTCCCCGGCCGCGACGACCCTGACGGCCTCGACGAGCTGCTGGGCGGAGGCGTCCTTGAGCAGGAAGCCGCTCGCCCCGGCCCGCAGCGCCTCGTAGACGTAGTCGTCGAGGTCGAAGGTGGTCAGGATGAGAATCTTGGTGGGGATGCCGGGGAGGATGCGGCGGGTCGCCTCCAGCCCGTCCATCACGGGCATGCGGACGTCCATCAGCACCACGTCGGGCTTGAGCCGGGCCGCCTGGGCGACGGCCTCCGCACCGTTGACGGCCTCTCCGACGACCTCGATGTCGGGCTGCGTGCTCAGGAAGGCGGTGAAGCCCGTGCGCACCATGCCCTGGTCGTCGGCGATCAGGACACGGATCATGGTTCCTCCAGGATGGGCAGGGTCGCCGTCACCGTGAAGCCGCCGTCCCGGATGGGCGCGGTGTCGAGGGTGCCGCCCAGCAAGGTAGCCCGTTCGCGCATGCCGATGATCCCCTGCCCCCCTCCCGGAGAAGGCCGCGCGCCCGGTCTCCGGCCTCCCGTGACGGGCCTCAGCGCCGGGCGGCCGGGGCCGTTCGCCACCCGCAGCCGCAGCTCCGCGGCCGTACGGGAGATCTCGATGGACACGGACGAGCCCGGGGCGTGCCGCATGGCGTTGCTCAGCGACTCCTGGAGGATCCGGTAGGCGGACAGCCCGATCGCCGTCGGCAGCTCCAGCGAGCCCGCGACCTCGACCCGGACGGCGAGCCCGGCGGCGCGGGCGTTGCCGGTCAGGTCGTCGAGCCGGCCGAGACCCGGCTGGGGAGCGGTGCCGGGGCCGCCGTCCTCGCCTCGTAGGGCCCCGAGGACCTGGCGCATCTCTGTGAGCGCGGTGAGCGACAGGACACGGATCTCCGCGAGCCCCGTCTCCAGCTTCTCGCGGTCGCCCGCCGCCTGGATCGGGGTGGCCTCGGCCTGGATCGCGATCACCGACATGTGGTGGGCGACGACGTCGTGCAGCTCGCGGGCGATGCGAGCCCGTTCCTCCAGTACGGCCCGCGCGGACCGCTGCTCATCGGCTCGGCGCTTCTCTTCGGCCAGGCGGCCGGTCACCCTCCGCCGAGCCTGGACGTTGTACCCGAACAGGACGGCCACCGTCACCAGGATGACGACCACGAACATCGAGTTCGGATTGATGATCCACGCGCCCAGCACCGAGACGATCCACACGCCGATCGTGATCTCCCTACTGGAGCGCACGGACACGGAGTAGGCGCAGAGCAGGTAGGTGATCGCCTCGGCCGCGACGTAGGGAAGCACCGTGCCGGCGGACCGCTCGGCCATGGACACGCCGAGTACGCGCAGGTTGAAGCCGGCCCCGAAGGCCGCCGACAGCGCGGCGACCCGCCAGGCGGCGACCGGCCACCGGTCGCGCAGCGCCACCGGCAGGGAGTAGGCGGCGGCGAAGAGGTACATCTCCGGGCCCTCGCGCATCCCGGAGATCACGCCTACGCCTATGAAGAAGGACATGGTGGTGGCGAACAGGATGTATGCCAGCAGCAGGTCGGCCACCACGACCAGGTCGACGGTGCGGAAGAGCAGCAGGCGGAGCACCCTGGGCACGCGGAACCGCAGGACCCCTGACCTGGGGCGAGGCGGGTACGCCGTGCCGGTCACCACGGCCGCGATCAGCGGGCGCGCCGTGCCGGTCACCACCGCCGCGATCAGCGGGCGCGCCGGCCGCAGAAGGCCGGCCCAGGCACGGGGGATCACCTGCCCAGATTACGGTCCCTTGACCTGGGCCGCGTCCCACCGGTGAGGGATCTCCGGGGGTCACACCTCAGAGTGAGATTACAGAATTACGATCGCTGGCAGCGAACAAGCGCAGACATGGGAACAATCGTGGGCTCTCATTAATTGAGTGCATGTAACTCAACCTTTGGAGTTCGCATGAGTCAGAGCTTGATCCTCCCGGTGCTGCCGCTCGACGACGAGGTCGTCCTCCCCGGCATGGTCGTTCCTCTCGACCTGTCGGACACCGAGGTGCGCGCCGCCATCGACGCCGCCAGGGCCTCCTCGAAGCAGAGCAAGCCCCGGGTGCTGCTTGTTCCACGCATCGACGGCAAGTACGGCGCGGTGGGCGTCGCCGCCGTCGTCGAGCAGGTCGGAAGGCTTCCCGGAGGCGAGCCCGCCGCCGTCCTGCGCGGTGTCGAGCGGGTGCGCATCGGCTCCGGCACCACCGGCCCCGGCGCGGCCCTGTGGGTCGAGGCGGCCACGATGGAGGTCATCCCCGCCGACGAGCGCGCCGAGGAGCTGGCCAAGCAGTACAAGGCCCTGGCGACCACGGTGATGCAGAAGCGCGGCGCCTGGCAGATCGTCGACGCCATCAACCAGATCGAGGACGCCTCGGTGCTCGCCGACAGCTCCGGCTACGCGCCGTGGCTGACCACGGCCCAGAAGTTCGAGCTCCTGGAGAACCCCGACCCCGCCGAGCGCCTCGCCCTGCTGGTCGACTGGGCCCGCGAGCACCTGGCCGAGCTGGACGTCGCGGAGACGATCCGCAAGGACGTCCAGGAGGGCATGGAGAAGCAGCAGCGCGAGTTCCTGCTCCGCCAGCAGCTCGCGGCCGTACGCAAGGAGCTGGCCGAGCTGAACGGCGAGGCCGCTTCCGAGGAGGAGGACTACCGCGCCCGCGTCGAGGCCGCCGACCTGCCGGAGAAGGTCAGGGAGGCGGCGCTCAAGGAGGTCGACAAGCTCGAGCGCACCTCCGACCAGTCGCCCGAGAGCGGCTGGATCCGCACCTGGCTCGACACGGTGCTCGACATCCCGTGGAACGAGCGCACCGAGGACTCCTACGACATCGCCGCCGCCCGGGCCGTGCTCGACGCCGACCACACCGGCCTGGACGATGTCAAGGACCGCATCGTGGAGTACCTGGCGGTGCGCAAGCGCCGCGCCGACCAGGGGCTCGGCGTGGTGGGCGGGCGCCGCAGCGGCGCCGTCCTCGCGCTGGCCGGGCCTCCCGGGGTCGGCAAGACCTCGCTCGGCGAGTCGGTCGCCCGCGCCATGGGCAGGAAGTTCGTCCGGGTCGCCCTCGGGGGCGTCCGCGACGAGGCCGAGATCCGCGGCCACCGGCGCACCTACGTCGGCGCGCTCCCCGGCCGCATCGTGCGCGCCATCCGCGAGGCCGGCAGCATGAACCCCGTCGTCCTGCTGGACGAGGTCGACAAGGTGGGCGCCGACTACCGCGGCGACCCGACGGCGGCGCTGCTGGAGGTCCTCGACCCCGCGCAGAACCACACCTTCCGCGACCACTACCTGGAGGTGGAGCTCGACCTGTCGGACGTGCTCTTCCTGGCGACCGCCAACGTCCTGGAGGCCGTCCCCGGCCCGCTGCTCGACCGCATGGAGATCGTGACGCTCGACGGCTACACCGAGGACGAGAAGGTCGCGATCGCCCGTGACCACCTGCTGCCCCGCCAGCTCGACAAGGCCGGCCTGACCTCCTCCGACGTCACGGTGGAGGAGGAGGCGCTGCGCAGGCTCGCCGGCGAGTACACCCGCGAGGCGGGAGTGCGCTCGCTGGAGCGGTCGATCGCGCGGGTGCTCCGCAAGGTCACCGCGCAGGCCGCCCTCGACCAGGCCGCGCTCCCCGTGCACGTCGGGGCGGGCGACCTGGTGGGCTACCTCGGCAGGCCGAGGAACGTCCCCGAGTCCTCGCTGCCCGAGTCGGCGCAGCGCACTGCGGTGGCGGGCGTGGCCACCGGGCTCGCGGTCACCGGCGCGGGGGGTGACGTCCTGTACGTCGAGGCGTCGCTGGCCGACCCGGAGACCGGTTCCACCGCCGTCACGCTCACCGGGCAGCTCGGCGAGGTGATGAAGGAGTCGGCGCAGATCGCGCTCTCCTACCTGCGCTCGCGCGGGGCCGAGCTGGAGCTGCCGGTCGGGTCCCTCAAGGACCGCTCCGTGCACATCCACGTCCCGGCGGGCGCCATCCCGAAGGACGGCCCCTCGGCAGGCGTCACGATGACCACCGCCCTGGCCTCGCTGCTGTCCGGCCGCCCGGTGCGGTCCGACGTGGCGATGACCGGCGAGGTCTCGCTCACCGGGCGGGTCCTGCCGATCGGCGGGGTCAAGCAGAAGCTGCTCGCCGCCCACCGGGCGGGCATCACCACGGTGCTCATCCCGGCGCGCAACGAGCCCGACCTCGACGACGTGCCCGAGGCCGTGCGCCGGGAGCTCACCGTCCACGCGGTGAGCGATGTGCGCGAGGTGCTCGCCATCGCGCTGACCCCGGCGATGGTGGCGGAGACCGCCGCCGCCTGACACGGCCCGGCGCCGCAAGGCCCGCGCCGACAAATATGGACGAATCATCCTGTCGCTTGACATGATGATTCGTCCATGCTGTCATGACGGCATGCTGTACGGGACACCTGAGCTGGACCCTGCCGACAAGGCCGTTCTCGGCGAGATCGAGGACATGCGCCGCGATCTGAAGTACCGCCTCGCGGAGTCCCACCGGTGGGACGGCCAGCTCAGGCGCCAGCTCCAGGCGCGGGCGATCCAGGGCTCCAACACCATCGAGGGATACCGCGCGAGCGTGGAGGACATCGAGTCGATCATGCTCGGCGAGGATCCGCTGGAGACCACCCCGGCGGTGGCCGGCGAGATCGCCGGCTACCAGCAGGCGCTCACCTACATCCGGCACCTCTCCCTGGCCCGGTCGTTCCGCTTCGACACTGGCATGTTGCACGCGCTGAACTTCATGATGATCGGCCATCACCACGACAAGACCCCGGGGACGCCGCGCCCGGGCGGCATCTACGTCCGCAACTCGGCGACCGGGGAGGTCGTCTACGAGGGGCCCGACGCGGAGGCCGTCCCGGCGCTGCTGGATGAGCTGACGGAGTGGCTCAATGGCGGAGATCTGGACGTACCGGGCTACGTCCGGGCGGCCATGGCCCATCTCAACCTGGTGAAGATCCATCCTTGGCGAGACGGGAACGGCCGGATGTCCCGTGCACTGCAGACTTTGGTGCTCGGCCGCGACCAGATCACCCTGCCGGAGTTCTCGTCAATCGAGGAATGGCTGGGCGAGGGCCGCACGACGTACGACTACTACGACGTGCTGGGTGAGATCGGTCGCAAGCGGTGGAGCCCGCATGACGAGACGCTGCCTTGGGTGCGGTTCTGCCTGCGGGCGCATCACATGCAGGCGCAGCGGGTGCGCCGTCGCCTCGCCGAGGCGGGGGAGGTGTGGCTCCTGCTGGAGGAGCAGGTCGACAAGGAGCGGCTCCACCCCCGGTGCGTCTCCGCGCTCTACCAGGTCTTCGTGAGCAGGCGGCTGCGGCGCGGCACCTACCAGGCGGACGAGTCGCTGAGCCAGGGCCAGGCGGCCCGCGACCTGCGTGAGCTGGCCGCACGCGACTGGCTCACCCCGTACGGCGAGACCAAGGGCCGGTTCTACGCCCCCGGCCCGAAGATGGAGCGGGTGAAGGGGGAGTTCGCCGCGCGCGTCGAGCCGCTCCGCGACCCCTACCGGCCGGGTTCCGGCCGTACGCCCTGACGGGCCTGGCGGGATCCTTTCCACCGGACGGCTAACCGAGTAGCGTTCGGTTTTATGCATCCCGGAGCGGTCGCAGCGCAGACGCCCGACAAACCCGCCGTCATCATGGCGGGCTCCGGGCGCGTGATCACCTATCGTGAGCTGGACGAGGAGTCCAACCGCCTCGCCCGGGTCTTCCGCTCCGCGGGACTGCGGCCGGGGGACCACGTCGCCTTCATGCTGGAGAACCACCCGCTGTTCCTGGTGGTCGCCTGGGCGGCACACCGCTCAGGGCTGTACTACACGGCGATCAGCTCCCGCCTGCGGTCCGACGAGCTCGCCTACATCGTCGACAACTGCGAGGCGAAGGTCTTCATCTCCTCGGCGGCGCTCGCCGAGGTGGCGACCTCGGTCACGGCGCACACCCCGAAGGTGCGGCTCAGGCTCATGATGGACGGCGTCGCGCCGGGCTTCGAGCCCTACGAGGCGGCGGTGGCCGCGCGGCCCGCGACCCCCGTCGAGGACGAATGCCAGGGGGCCGACATGCTCTACTCCTCCGGCACCACCGGGCGGCCGAAGGGGGTCAAGCCCCGGCTGAGCGGGGCGCCGCTGGAGACGCCGGGCGCGCTGCTGCAACTCGTGCGGTTCCTGTTCGCGCCGTCGGCGGACTCGGTGTACCTCTCACCGGCCCCGCTGTACCACGCCGCGCCGCTGCGCTACTGCATGACCTTCCAGCGCGTCGGCGCGACGATCGTGGTGATGGAGCGGTTCGACCCCGAGCAGGCGCTCGCGCTGGTCGAGAAGTACGGCGTGACGCACTCGCAGTGGGTGCCGACGATGTTCATCAAGATGCTCAGGCTTCCCGAGGCCGTGCGGAGCAAGTACGACCTGTCCTCGCTGGCCTGCGCGATCCACGCCGCCGCGCCTTGCCCGGTGCCGGTCAAGGAGCGGATGATCGCCTGGTGGGGCCCGATCATCCACGAGTACTACGCCGGCACCGAGGGCAACTGCTTCCTGTACGTCGGCTCGGAGGAGTGGCTGGCCCACAAGGGCACCGTCGGCCGTCCGCTGCTCGGCGTCACACACGTGTGCGACGAGAACGGCGAAGAGCTCCCGCCCGGCGAGCACGGCACGGTCTACTTCTCCGACGGCCCGAGGTTCGAGTACCACGGCGACCCCGAGAAGACCCGCGCGTCCCAGGATCCCCTCGGCAGGGGCTGGACCACGCTCGGGGACATCGGCTACCTGGACCAGGACGGTTTCCTGTACCTCACCGACCGCCGCTCGCACATGATCATCTCAGGTGGGGTGAACATCTACCCGCAGGAGGCGGAGAACGTCCTGTCGGTGCATCCGAAGGTCGCGGACGTGGCGGTCTTCGGGGTGCCGGACGAGGAGATGGGCGAGGCGGTCAAGGCGGTGGTGCAGCCCGCCGACCCCGCGGACGCGGGCCCCGCGCTCGCGGCCGAGCTGATCGAGTACTGCCGGGCGCGGCTCGCCGCGTACAAGTGCCCGAGATCGGTGGACTTCCGGGACGAGCTGCCCCGGCATCCCACGGGGAAGCTCTACAAGCGCCTGCTGAAGGACGAGTACTGGCCCGCCGGGTCGTGAGGCGGCGGTTCACGGGCAGCCGTAAAGGGCCCGGACGGCGTCCAGGTCGGCCGGGCTGAAACCGATTCGCTGGCCTATCTTGACGGGCACCGAGGGCACCAGGGTGTCCTTGCCGTTGCTGCTGAAGAAATTCCTCCCGTAGAGCATGACCGAGCCGTAGTCGAGCGGGCTGAAAAGGCGGTTCTGCGGAGGGGCGAGTTTCTGGAACTGGGACTCGTACCCCTTCGCGACGTTCTCCAGGTGAACGGTGAGCGCGGAGTCGCGGTCGGAACGGGAGTGCTCGTGGAAGAAACCTATCGCGTGCAGCAACTCGTGAATGGCGACGCCCTTCCGCTCGCACCCCTTTCCGATTGAGACGTCCTGTTCCTCGGGGCCGATCCGTCCCACATACGAGTAACAGCCGTTGCCCGGAAATATGTTGAGAAACCCGGCCTCATCGGTACGGGGGATGAAACGCACGCAGGTGCTGTCGTGGAAGTCCCGCATCGCCTGGCCGATCGCCTCACGGGCGGTCGTGGAGAGCTCGGGGTCGAGGACGTAGGGCACCTTGCCGTCCGGCCACAGGGCGCGGGCCTGCGTCGTGGCGGCGCCTTCCGGCACCCGGCAGTCTCCCGGGCGTGCCGGAGGGTCCAGGGTCGGCGTTTCGAGGCGGGGCGCAGTGCTAGAGGTGACCTTGGGAAATATGCCGGGCATCTCGATCTTCCCCGAGGCCGCGTCGAGGGATGTTCCGATGACGATGTCACCCTCCGTCACGGCGTGCCCGTCGATGTCGACGTACTCGATCGTGTGTGGCTGCCCGGTTATGTCCGGAGTGGTAATTGAAAAGGACGGACGTCCCGTCTGCTGCTCCCATAGCGTATCGAACGGGTCCTCTTCGGCGGCGGCCGGTGACACCCCCATCGCCAGCGCGACGAGCGTGACCGCCAATACCGCGATATGTCTCATATTAGGACTCCCGGAAGTATCATTTACGGCCAGTCATCGGTGAAAAGTACCCCGGCGGCAAACCTGGCACTCCAGGAATGGCGCGGGTTTGCTGCCGATATCTTGTGTGCATACTCGTGCTCGGTCCGAGAATTCCGAGAATCTCCGCTTTATTCGTACTTTAGGTATTCAGTGCTAGGGGCGGCCTCCTGTCATGCCGGGCAGGTCTCCGGCGGCCCCCGGGAGCGCGCGCCGAGGGCGGGGCCCGCCGCCTGCCGGACGTTCAGCTGACGTCCAGTTAGGGCTTAGGCAGTTCTTATCGCCCGTTTGTCATCATTGATTTACCGGTCCTAAGCCGGCCGCCGCCAAATGGCGGCGAGTGCGGATGACCCTGGGGGAAGAGATGAGCACCGAAGACCCGCGTGAGCAGACCAGTGACACCACTCCGGCCGAGGCGCCGGGTTCGCGTGGATGGACCCAGTTCGGTCAGACCCCGCCGGAGGCAGGCGCCTACCAGCCCCGCTGGGGTGGCCCTGAGAGGTTCGCCGGAGACACCGAGATCTTGCCCTCCCAGGCCGCCGGCACGGCGGCCCCGTGGTGGACGACCGGCCGCAAGGCCGTCGCCGGGCTCGCCCTCGCGGCCGTGGCCGTGGGAGGCGGGGTCGCGGGGGCCTTCGTCGCGACCGCGGCCGTCGGGAACCAGACCGTGATCTCCAGCCCGATCGTCAGGCCCGCGTCCGACGCCAGCGTGACCACGGTGGCCGACGTGGCCAGGGCCGTACAGCCGTCGGTGGTCTCCATCACGGTGAGCAGCCAGGCCGGTCAGGCCGAGGGCTCCGGCGTGGTGCTGTCGGCGGACGGCCTGATCCTCACCAACAACCACGTGGTCGCCGGCGTCGGGCAGGACGCCAAGGTCCAGGTGAAGTTCAGCGACGGCAAGAGCGCGACGGCGACCATCGTCGGCACCGACCCCGCCACCGACCTCGCGGTCGTGCGGGCGGAGAACGTCTCCGGGCTGACCAAGGCGACGCTCGGCGACAGCGACAAGCTCAGGGTCGGCGACGCCGTCCTCGCCATCGGCAGCCCGCTCGGGCTCGAAGGCTCGGTGACCGCCGGCATCGTGAGCGCGCTCGACCGCACGCTGACCGTCGGTGACCAGTCCCAGCAGCAACAGCAGCTGCCGCCGGGCTGGGGCCGGGGCGGCCTCGGGCAGCCGGAGCCGCAGCAGCAGAGTGGGGGCACCACGATCGGCGGCGCGATCCAGACCGACGCGGCGATCAACCCCGGCAACTCCGGCGGCGCGCTCGTCGACGCGTCCGGCCAGGTGGTCGGCATCAACAGCGCCATCGCGACCAACGGCGGCGACGGCAACATCGGCGTCGGCTTCGCGATCCCCATCAACACCGCCCACCAGGTGGCCGACCAGCTCATCAAGTCGGGCAAGGCCACGCACGCCTTCCTCGGGGTCAACCTCGCCGACGCCACCGGCGACGCCCAGGGCGCGGTCATCGGCTCGGTGCAGACCGGCAGCCCGGCCGAGCAGGCGGGGCTCAAGGCGGGCGACCTGATCACCAAGATCGACGGCAAGCCCGTGGCAGGGGCGGACACCGTGGTGGGCGCCGTGCGCGGCTACCAGCCGGGCACCAAGGTCGCCCTCACGTACGTCCGCAACGGCTCGACCTCCACGGTCACCGTCACCCTCACGGAGAAGACGGTCACGAGCTGAGCATCGGAGCTGGATTCGCCGCCGGGAACGCTGCGGGCCCGGCGGCGGATTCATGCCCGGGTCCCCGGCGGGCCGGGGACCCGGGAAGGCGTTCAGGAGAACCTGCGGCCCTCGTCCCTGCGGTAGGCCCAGGCGGCGAGCACGCCGGCCACGGCCGTCCACACGGCCAGGCTGACCAGCGAGGTCACCCGCGGCGTGAAGCCGCCCGTGGCCGCCCAGACCAGCTCGACCGAGCCGCGGGTGGGCAGGAACGGCGCGATCGCCTCGATGAAGCCCGGAGCCTGCCCGGGAGCGGTCAGCAGCCCACCGCCGAACGCGAGCGGGAAGAACAAGATCTGCGCGACGGCGAGCGCGGCCTTCGAGGGCAGGGCGTACCCGATGAGCAGGCCGAGGAAGGTGAACGGGAGCGCGGCCACGACCAGCGCGCCGAGGCCGAGCAGCAGGCCGAGGGGGCTGACGGTCGCCTCGGTCAGCAGCGCCGCGATCAGGACGACCGGCACCAGGGCCATGCCCATGAACGCCAGGCCCGTGAGCATCCGGCCGGCGAACCTCGGCCAGGGTCCCGCGGGCAGCGTGCGGAGGTAGGGGTCCCAGGGTTGCGCCCGGTCCTCCGAGACGCCGACGCCGTAGGTGAACAGGCAGCTCGACATCACCGCGAAGGTCGCCATCGAGCCGGTCGCGAACGTCGCGGCCACCGGGTCGTCACCGGCGAACGGGACCACGAAGAACAGCATCGCGGCGGCGGGGAAGAAGGCGTTGCCGACCACCGCGACGGGGATGCGGATCGTCTCCAGGAACTGGAACTTCACGTGCGTGAGAACGAGGGACATCGGCGCTCCTGCGGGCTTCGTCGTGGGCTGGGGGAACGCGACCCGGCGGGCACGCGCGACGTGCCCTCGGCCGGATCCGTGGTGGTGGGGGAAGGGAGGACCTCAGACCGCCGCCGTGGGCCTGAGGTCCTCCCCGGTGATGGCGATGAACGCCTCTTCCAGGGTGGTCGGCCGGACCTCCAGGCCCGAGAACGGGACGTCGGCCCTGACCAGCTCGCGGACCAGCCGGTCCGCGTCCGTGGTGAGCAGGTGAGTGCGCTCCCCGTCGGTCTCGACGCCGACCACCCCCGGCAGCTCCGGCAGGTGTCCGGCGGTCAGCGTGACGCGGCGGACCCCGACCATGCCGCGCACCGACTCCATGGTGTCGTCCGCGAGCACGCGGCCCCCGCCGAGCACGACCACGCGTTCGGCGAGCGCCTCGATCTCCTCCAGGTAGTGGCTGGTCAGCAGCACCGTGCCGCCGCGCGCGTGGAAGTCGCGGACGCAGTCCCACAGGGCGCGGCGGGCCTCGACGTCCAGGCCGGTCGTCGGCTCGTCGAGCAGCACGAGCTTCGGGTCGCCGGCGAACGCCAGGGCGACCGCGATCCGCCTCTTCTGCCCGCCCGACAGGCCGCCGATCTGCCGGTCGCGCAGGTCCGAGAGCCCGAACCGGCCGAGCAGCTCGTCCCGGTCCACCGGCGAGGGGAAGTGGGCGGCGACGAAGTCGACGCACTCGCGCACCCGCAGCGTGGGGGGCAGCCCGGTCTCCTGCGGGGTCATGCCCAGCGAGCGCCGGTTGGCCGGGTCGCCGGGGGACCCTCCGAACAGGCTGATCGAGCCGGAGGTGGGCCGCCGCAGGCCGCAGAGCAGGTTGACCAGGGTGGACTTGCCCGCGCCGTTCGGGCCCAGCAGGCCGATCAGCTCCCCGGCGCGGATGTCCAGGGAGGTGGTGTCCAGGGCCACCACGTCGCCGTACCGGCGGGTGACCTCGATGGCTTGGACGAGTGTCTCGGTCATGGGATCTGCCTTGTTTCTTCCGGTCTCGTACCGGACTTCGGTGGGGGATCGTTCGTATGGCCGCCCGACGGGGAGGCGGCGGGTCCTGAGCCCGCGCTGTCGAGCAGGGCCCGCAGTGCGGTCGTGTAGTCGTCGAAGGCCAGCCGCCCCCGCCGGGTGAGCGCCACGTAGGTCACCGGGGTGCGGCCCCGGTGGGTCTTGCTGATCTCGACGTATCCGGCGGTCTCCAGCTTGCTGAGGTGGACCGACAGGTTGCCCGCCGTCATGCCGAGGATGTCCTTGAGCGCGGGGAAGCCGAGCCGGTCGCCCTCGGGCAGTGTCGACAGCGCGGTGACGACCCGCAGGCGCGCCTGGGCGTGGATCACCGGGTCGAGCTCGGGGAGCCCGCCGGTGGGGCTCATGCCTTCCCCAGCCGGAAGCGCAGGACCGTGCCGAAGACGATGAAGCCCCCGCCCACCAGCACCGACACGAGCAGCGCGTGCCACCCCGGCCCCGCCGCCACGCCGACCATGTTGACGGCGGCGACCCAGACGCCGACGAAGAACATCGGCGGCTCGTTCCAGACCGCGGCCCCGGCCATGAACAGGATGCTGACCACGAACACCGACAGGCACGACCAGAGCAGGCTCGCCTCCGCCTCCGGGAGGAGCTTCCCGAAGTGGCCGCCGATCAGCCCGAGCGCGAAGAACCCGAAGAACCACGACAGGCCGTACATCGTGCCCCGGGCCTGCGAGACTCCCCGTACCTGGCTGCTCTGCTTCCACCCGGCGTACGAGGTGACCACCAGGGCCAGCGACAGCGAGACGAACAGGATCGTCATCGCCAGGCCCGCGGAGATGGGCAGGTACTGGTGGCCGGACAGGCCGAAGCGCAGGAAGAACGCGCCGAACCCGATCAGCCAGGCCAGCCCCCACGAGCCGTAGAACAGCAGCGGGTCGCCGCCGAGGTGCCGCTCGGTCTCGGCCCGCTGGCTCTCGATGAGCCGGAGTGTCTCCTCCGGGCTGAGCGCCCTCTCGTCCTCGTCGTCGGACCGCATGGAAGTCTCCTCGTCGGTGCTGCAAACTGGTTTGAACTATAAACCACACAGGTTTGAAATGTAAACCAGATTGCGTTTCCAACTAGAGGACCGGCGCAACGGAGGTGAGCCGGTGCGGACGTCAGCCGGGGGTGGAGGTCAGCCGGGGGTGGCGGTCAGGGCCTCCGACCGCCACAGGTCCCGGTAGTAACCGGGCACGGCCACGAGCTCGTCGTGGTGGCCGCGCTGCGTCACCCGGCCGCCCTCGAGGACGATGATCTCGTCGACGCCTTCGAGGCCGTGCAGGCGGTGGGTGACCAGCAGGGTCGTACGGCCGTGGGTGGCGTCGAGGAGGTCGGCCATGAGCGCGTCGGCCGTGGCACCGTCCAGGGCCTCGGCGGGCTCGTCCAGCAGCAGCACCTCGGGGTCGTGGAGCAGCGCGCGGGCCAGGGCGAGCCGCTGGAGCTGGCCGCCCGACACCGTGCGCCCGTCCTCGCCCAGGGTCGTGTCCCAGCCGGTGCGCTCGACCCACGCGTCCAGGCGGGCCCTGCGCACGGCGAGGGCCAGCTCCTCCTCGCCGGCCTCCGGGCCCGCGAGCCTGAGGTTGTCGCGGACGGTGGCACGGAAGACGTACGGGTCCTGCGTCAGGCCGGTGATCACGGCCCGCACGTCGTCGGGGGACAGGTCGCGGACACCGGCGCCGTTGATCCGGATGTCCCCCGCTTCGAAGTCCGCGGTGCGCATCAGCGCGGACAGCAGCGTGCTCTTGCCCGCTCCGCTGGGCCCCACCACGGCCACGCGCCTGCCGGGGGTGAGGGTGAGCGAGACGCCGTCGAGCGCGGGCGCCCGGCCGGGGGCGTGCCGCACCACGAGGCTCTCCACCTGGACGGTCAGCGGGCCCTGCGGCGGGGGAGCGGGGGCGGCCGGCTCGGGGACGGCGGGCGGGGTGGACCTGATCTCCCTCAGCCTGCGCAGCGCCGCGGTGACCCCGGCGAACCGCTCGCCCGCGGCGGCCAGTGGCAGGATGGGCTCGAACGCCACCAGCGCCGTCAGGGCCAGCACGGCGGTGGTCACCTGGCCGGCCCCGGCGCGCTGGGCGACGAGCACGATCGCCGCCACCGTGAGGCCCTGGACCAGCGTGCCGAGCGCGAGGGCGGAGGCGTTCGCCCTGGACTGCCGCCGTTCGAGCGCCGCCAGCTTCGCGTCCGCCTCGGCCGAGGCCGCGAGGGCGTGCTCGCCGGCCCCGTAGGCGGCAAGGTCGGCGCTTCCGTGCACCAGGTCGGCCACCCGCGCCGCGAGGTCGGCCCGCGCGGGAGCGAGCCGGGCGGACCAGCGCCGCGCCGCGGCGGCCGTGCCCGCGGGTAGCAGCAGCCCGGCCACCAGCAGCCCCGCGAGCAGGACGAGCGCGGCGGCGGGCAGCAGGAAGGCTCCCAGCGTCACCGCGGCGACGGCGGTGACCGCGGCGGCCGCGGCGGGCAGCAGGCAGCGCACCAGCAGGTCCTGCACGGCGTCGGTGTCGTCGACCATCCGGCTCAGCAGGTCGGGGCCCCGGTGGCTGAGCGGCCCGGTCGGGATGAGGGCCTCGTACAGCCTCTCGCGCGTGGTCGCCTGGGCGCGCAGCGCGACGTCGTGCCCGGCGAGGCGCTCGCCGTACCGGAACAGGCCGCGGCTGGTCGCGAAGGCGCGGACGGCGACGATCGCCACGCTGAGGGCGGCGAGCGGCGGTTGCTCGGCGGCCCGGGTGATCAGCCAGGCCGCCGCCGCGATCAGCCCGAGCGCGGCCAGCTCGGCGGCGGCGCCGGCCGCCGCGGCGGTCAGCGATCTCCCGGTCATCCCTCGCGTGTTCATCGCACTCGCTCCGCCCATGCGTCGTGGTCCGGCGCTTCGGTGCCCGGGGCCGGTCCCGCGCGGGTGACCAGCCGGTCTGAGACGATCCTCCCCGCGTCGACGCGGACCACCCGGTCGGCCAGATCGATCATGGCGGGGCGGTGCGCGACGATGACGGCGGTGCGTCCCTCGGCGAGGGTCCTGGTCGCCTCGACGATCGCGGCCTCGCTCCTGCCGTCCAGGCGCGCGGTCGGCTCGTCGAGCAGCAGCATCTCGGCGCCCGGGCGGCAGAACGCCCTGGCCAGCGCGACGCGCTGCCGCTGGCCCGCCGAGAGGTTCGCCCCGCGCTCGCCGACGACCGTCGCGTACCCCTCGGGAAGTGCCTCCACGAACTCTGCGGCCCGCGCCGCGGCGGCGGCCGTGCGGACGTCCTCATCGGAGGCGGGCGAGCCGAGCCGGATGTTGTCGGCCACGGAGCTCGCGAACAGGTGGGGGCGCTGCGGCACGAACGCCAGCCTCCCGCGCCAGGCGTCCAGGTCGAGCGTCGTCAGGTCGACCCCGCCGATGAGGACCCTGCCCTCGGACGGGGTCACGAAGCCCAGCAGCAGGTGCAGCAGGGTGCTCTTGCCCGCGCCGCTCTCGCCCACCAGCGCCACGCGCTCGCCCGGCGGCACGACCAGCGACACGCCGTCGAGCGCGGCGTCCTCGCGGCCCGGGTAGCGGACCGTGACGTTCTCCAGCCGGATCTCCGGCACGCCCGGGGCCGGTGCGGCGGTGCCGCCGGTGCCGGGGATGGGCTCCTCGAGTACGGCGAAGGCCTGGTCGGCGGCGGCGACGCCCTCCATCGCGGCGTGGAACTTCGTGCCGACCGCGCGCAGCGGGATGTACGCCTCGGGGGCGAGCAGCAGGACCAGCAGGGCCGTTCGCAGGTCGAGCGAGCCCGACAGCAGCCGCAGCCCGACCGGCACGGCGACGAGCGCCAGAGACAGCGACGCGACCAGCTCCAGGACCAGCGAGGACAGGAACGCGACCCGCAGGGTGCGCATGGTGGCCGCCCGGTGGGCGTCGGCCACCTGCCGGATCACCGTCGCCTGGTAGCGAGCCCGCCCGAACGCGCGCAGCGTCGGCAGGCCCCTGACGACGTCGAGGAAGTGGCCGCCGAGCCGCGACAGGGCCCGCCACTGCCGCTCGGTGACCGCCTTGGTCTGCCACCCGACCAGCGCCCCGAACACCGGGATCAGCGGAAGCGTCAGCAGGACGATCACCGCGGTGCCGAGATCGGCCGCGAACAGCCGGACCAGCACGGCGACGGGCACCACGCCGGCCACGGCGACGGCGGGCAGGTAGCCGGTGATGTAGGGGTCCAGCGCGTCCAGGCCGCGCCCCGCCAGCGTGACCAGCTCGCCCGAACGGTGCGCCGTGAGCCGCGCGGGCCCGAGGTCGCGCAGCCGGGAGAGCAGCCGCGCCCGCAGCACGGACTTCAGCGCCGTGGCCGTACGGCCGCCCGCGACCCCGTTGAGCCGGCCGAGCAGCGCCCGCGCCACCACCACGCCGGCCAGCGGGAGCAGCGCCAGGGCGGTCAGGCCGCCCGACAGCACGCCGGACAGCAGCTCGGCCTGCGCGAGGACCAGCAGCCCCGCGAGCACGGCCGCCACCACGCACGTCAGCAGGTGACGGCGGACCGTCCGCTCCGTGCGCGCCAGCAGTACGAGATCCTTGTGCATCGGTTCCCTAGAAGAACGACGGTATGCGGGCGGCGGCGCCGGTGGACCTGGTCGGGCCGAAGGTGCGCCATACCCATACTTGCGCCCCGACCACGATGGGTGTGAACGGAAGGACCATGAGACTGAGCACATTCAGTGTCGCCGACGGCGCCACGTGGTCGAGCAGTGACGGGATGAGCGCGGCCAGTGGCACCGCCACGGGCAGGGCCGCCACGGCGGCCGAGAGCAGCAGGCGCCGTCCGGTGTGCCGCACCTCGCTGGAGGCCGACAGGCGCCACGCGACGAACGTCCGGCCGTGGAAGGCGAACGCGGCCGCGACCACGGCTCCGTACAGCAGGCCCAGCGGGTCGAACGGCTGGTCCGGCAGCCCACGCGCGATGGAGGCCAGGGCGATTCCCCAGGTCAGGGCGAGGCCCCACGAGGCGGCGCAGAGCACCAGGTCCCAGAACGCCCGCCAGGCGCGCCCGTCCAGCCGTCGCCGGAACCACAGGCCCGCGTCGCGCAGCACCCAGCACACCAGCAGGGCCACCACGAGGGGGTAGAGCCCGTTGAGCACCGTGCCTTCGAGGGCGGGGAACACCCCGAACAGCGTCCCGGCGACGGCGACCAGCCAGATCTCGTTGGCCAGCAGGAACGGGGCCATCGCGGCGACCAGGCGGTCACGGTGCGCCTGGCGGGTGCCCGGCTCCCCGGCGCGCTCGCCGGCCCGGCTGAGCACGGGAAGCATCATGCCGACGCCGATGTCGAACCCTTCCAGGGCGAAGTAACCGATCAGCAGCACGGCGAAGACCGCCAGCCAGATGATCTCCATGGGGGGAGCTCCTCAGGGGGTTGTCGGGGGTCACAGAACCAGGGCGGGCGTGGGACTGGGCTCGGCGGGCTCGGCCGCGCCGAGGTCGGCCCGGGCGGGGCCGCGCCGCACGGTCCGCGCGATCAGCAGGTAGTCGACGACGGCGAGCAGGCCGAGCACGCCGGCGAAGGCGACGAGCGAGAGGGTGACCATGCCCTTGGTGAGACCGGGTGACATGGCGTCGCCCACGCTGAGCTCGCCGTACACGAGCCACGGCTGGCGACCGACCTCGCGCGCGAGCCAGCCCATGATCGCCGCGATGAACGGCAGCGGGGTCATGATCATCAGTACGGGGTGCACCCACCGGAAGCGGGCGAGGAGGTTCCTGAACAGCAGGGGCAGCAGGACGAGCATCACGGCGAACTGCGTGAGCTGCCCGATGGTGATCATGGTGGCGAGCGCCGACCCTGGCACCGCGCCGTCGAACTTGCCCGGCTGGACGTCGCGGACGAAGCCGAACTGGGCGTAGCCGAAGCCGACCGCCAAGGTGGTGCCGATGAACGCCCACACCACGCCGGTGCGCAGTGACCTGCGGAAGAACTCCTGCTCGGGGGTCCGCCTGAACAGCTGGTAGGCGCTGCCTCCGATGATCAAGAAGCTGCCGGCGAAGAGCCCGGCGCCGATGACGTGCGGGAACGCCATGACGAGGCTCGGGTTGGTGAGCAGCGCCCCGAAGTCGGTCAGCACCAGGTGGTCGCCCTGCTGGACGGTGCCCACGGGGTGCTGGAGGAACGAGTTGGCGACCATGATCCAGAACGCGCTCGCGTAGGCGGTCAGCGTCACCAGCCAGATGCACGCCAGGTGCAGCTTCTTGGGCAGGCGGTTCCAGCCGAAGATCCACAGCCCGAGGAAGGTGGACTCCAGGAAGAACGCCACCAGCGTCTCGATCGCCAGAGGCGCCCCGAACACGGCGCCGGCGAAGTCCGACAGGCCACTCCAGCTCAGCCCGAACTGGAACTCCATCACCAGGCCGGTGAACACGCCGAGGGCGTAGTTGGTCACGTAGATCTGGCCCCAGAACCGGGTCATCCGCTCGAAGACCGGCTTGCCGCTGATGACGTGGCGGGTCTGCATGATCGCGACGAGGGGGGCCAGGCCCAGCGTCAGCACGACGAACAGGAAGTGCAGGCTTCCCGTCACCGCGAACTGCAGCCGGGCCAGGTCGAGCACGTCCATGGCTCCTCTTCCGTTTGGTGTGTCTGTCTACCTATAGGCAGCCTACATGTAGACTGTCTACGTGAGACATCTGGATAGGCTTTACCGGTGAACACCGACGCGCTCCGCGGCCACATGGACGCACTCCTGCTCTCCGTCCTGGAGCACGAGCCGCTTCACGGTTACGCGATCATCGAGGCGTTGCAGGAGCGCAGCGGAGGCGCGCTCAGCGTGCCGACCGGCACGGTCTATCCCGCGCTGCGCAGGCTGGAGCGGGTGGGATACCTGACGAGCGAGTGGGCGACGGTCGGCGGCCGCAAGCGCCGCACCTACCGGCTCACCAACTCCGGCCGCACGGCCCTGGCGGGCGAGCGATCGGCGTGGCAGGCCTTCACCAGCGCCATCGGCAGCGTCCTGACCCCCCGCTCCGACGCCGCGCCGGACGTCACCACCCGTTGACCGTCAGTGGAGGATTCCGGTCTCGCGGGCCCGCGCCGGGAGCGGGGTGGCCCGGGAGACGATCAGGCAGCGGGTGGCGGTGCACAGGAGCCAGCCCGCTATCAGGTAGCTGATGACCGAGGCCACCATGCCCGGAAAGTAGTCGTCGAAGCCCGCCAGGCCGGACTCGCCGCCGGCCGTCAGGGCGGCGGATATCAGGACGATCGCCGGCACCTGGATCCACAGCAGGATGCCCAGAGCCCTGGTGACGAGGTCGGGACGCCTGACCCGGCGAAGCCGACCGGCGAGGATGACCAGGGCCAGGCCGCCGAGGATGCCCATGCCGAACTGGAACAGGTCGAGGAAACGCGCGAGCGGGCCGAACCACGCGGGCTTGAGGGCCGAGGCTGCCGACGCGTCCTCAGGGAAGATCCTCCAGATGCCGCTCCACATGAGCGTCATCAGCGGCACCGTGATGAACAGCACTGCGGCGGTCCTGCGGCCCTGGTGCGCGGTGAGCTCTTCCTGGTAGCCGGGCGCGACCTCCGTCACCGTCCCGAACTCGGCGACCGCCGTCCGCTCGGCCTCGTCCTGGTCCATCCCCTGGGCGAGGTAGGCCTCGGCGGTGTCGGCCAGGCCGTCCCGCGCCTCGGCGACCAGGTCGCGCCTGACCCGGCGCGGGCCGCGCAGGCTGCGGCCGAGCGTGGTCACGTAGTCGTCGATGACGCCGGCGCTCGCCATGTTCTCCTCATGTCCCGCCCGTGATGTGCATTCAGTCCCCCATTGTGTCGTCCGGCGGGGGAGGGTCGGAATCCGGGGAATCCCTGACCTGCCCCTGGGGTGAGGCCGTGCGGGCGTACCCGGTGCGAATAGGTAGGCGGCTTCCTACGTATCATGCCTGACATGCGTATTCACCACATCGACCACCTGCCGGCGCCCGAGGGCCCGGTCGCGGGATGACCGACGTGTTCGCCGCCCTGGCCAGCCCGGCCAGGCGTGAGCTGCTGCGCCTCCTCCGCGACGAGGGCGCCCAGCCGGTGCGGCGGCTCGCCGACCGCTTCGCGATGGCGAGGCCCAGCGTCTCCGAGCACCTGAAGGTGCTGAAGCGGGCCGGGCTGGTCACCGAGCGCAGGAACGGGCGTGAACGCCTCTACAGCCTGGAGACCGCTCCGCTCGTCGAGGTCAGGGACTGGCTCACGCCGTACGAGCGCTTCTGGCGCGAGCGACTGACCGGCCTGCGCGACATTCTCAACAAGATCGAGGACGAATGACCCACAACCCGAGGTTTCCCGAGGACGGCCCGGCGGACGACCTCACGGCGGTCCACGTGGACGAGTTCCTGCCCCACCCCCCTGCGAAGGTCTGGCGGGCGCTCACCGAGCCCGACCTGATCGCCCGATGGCTGATGCCCAACGACTTCAAGCTGGAGATCGGGCACCGCTACACCATGCACACCATGCCGATGCCCGCCGTGCGGTTCAGCGGCGTGGTCGCCTGCGAGGTGCTGGAGTTCGAGGAGGGCAGGATGCTCAGGATCAGCTGGGCGGACGCCGGCAGGGAGAACGGCAGCGGCCTGGACTCCACCGTCACCTGGCGGCTGGAGCCGGAGGGCAGGGGCACCCGGCTGTTCCTCGACCACGAGGGCTTCGACCCCCGCGACCCCTCGCAGCGCCTCTCCCGGAGGATCATGGGCGGCGGCTGGAAGTCCCAGCTGTTCCGCAACCTGGACGCGGTGCTCGCCGACCTCCCCTGAACACGGCGCCCGCACGACCTCCCGAGGGGATCACCCCGCGCGGATGGCGGAGACGTGCGCGCTCGGGACCGGGCTGGGGGAGCGGTGGCCGACCGGGCGCCTGGCCGGGTGGGCGCCCGCCGACCAGAACACCGCCACGGCCGCTACGGCGGCCACGAGCGCGACCCAGCCGGCGGCGCGGCCCATGCGCAGGCCGTACCCGCAGGCCAGCCAGTAGGCCGACAGCGCGAGCCTGGCCCGTCCGCGGCTGCTCGCCAGGCGGCGCATCTCCATGGCGCCGAAGGCGAAGTCCGCCGAGGTCCTCTTGTCGTCGACGACGCGCCGCAGCCGCTCGTACAGGCCCGCGAGGCGCCCGGGGTCCAGGGGCTGCTCCGCCCTCGTGGACCAGCCGCGCCAGGCGTGCTCGTCGGCGAGCACGTGGCGGTTGGTCCACCACAGGACGGGCGGCCAGCGCAGGCCTAAGCGCACGCCGCGGGGCGTGGCGGCGAAGACGCAGTCCGACAGCCGCAGGGCCTCAGGCCGCCGGAGCTGGGCCAGCCGGCAACCGCTGAGGTCCGCCCCTGCCAGCGTGAGCGCCCCCGCGTCCAGGCGGTCGAGTGACACCACACGCAGCCGGCCCGCGCGCCGGGTGACGGCCGAGGGCCCGGTGAGGACGGCCTCCCGCAGGTCGATGTCGGCGTCCGACAGCCGGGCGGTGAACCTCCCTGCGATCCTCGCCGACCGCAGGTCGACCGCGCAGCCGTCGGTGTCGAGCTCCAGCGGCGCCGAGGCGTGGATGCCCGAGAGGGATAATCTGCGGCCGACGTGCACCTGGGTGAGGAAGGCGGAGTTGTGGAAGCGGGCCCCCTCGAACCCCGCCGTGCCCGCGAAGACCGCCTTGCGGTAGGAGACGGCGCGGTGGAAGCGGGCGCCGCGGAAGATCGCCTCGCCGTCGAACATGGCCCCGTCGAACGCCGCGAAGCCGTGGAACTCCGCTCCGAGGAAGGACGCGTCCTTCCCGAACCTGGCGTCGCCGAAGAGCGCGTCCCTGCCGATGCGGACGTGGTCGAAGGCCCCGTGCCCGCGTACGCGGGCCCCGTGCATGGAGAACTCGCGGGAGAAGCGGGTCTCGCGAAAGGACGCGTTCCTGGTGAAGCGCGTGCCGAAGAACGAGGCGAGCCGGTCGAACCGCGCGTGGTCGAAGGTCGCGTCGCCCGCGAAGACGACCTCGCCGAACCGCGCGGGTCCGGTGAAGCTCGCGTGGTCGAATCTGGCCCTGCCGAGGTGGCGCTCGGTGGCGTCCAGGATGCGGGTGAGCAGCTCCTCGTCGATGGTGGTGCCGCGCAGGTCCACGCCCTGGCCGGGGGCCAGCTCGCGAAGCGCCTCGTCCAGCTCGGCCGGCGTCAGGTGCGCCATGCAGCGGCCGAACGGCCTGCACGCGGTGCCGACGCACTCGGGGGAGACGTCGCACGTCTTCCAGCCGACGTCGAGCGACAGGATCTTTAACAGGGGCGTCATGTCAAAGTCATACCCAATGTCGGGTAACAGGTCGCTAAAGCGTGATGGAAAGCTGACACAGTGTGTCCAGGGCGACGGGGTTTCGCTAGATACAAGGACGCCAAGTCTGACGACTGCTACTCGACATGAAGTGTCAAATTTCCCTTATTTCATCTTCTATCTAGGTGTAGTACGAGATCACAGGGTTTTGCGGCCTTACGCTCCCGACCATGCGTGCACTGTCCCGGGCGTTCGCCGCCCTAGTGGCCACCGGCATCTCGGTCGCCGGTATCGCCATCGTTTCCTTGTCCCCGGCCTCCGCGGAGCCGGGGACCGTAGTGATCAGCCAGGTATACGGAGGGGGCGGCAACTCCGGCGCCCCGCTCACCAACGACTTCGTGGAGCTGTTCAACCGCAGCGGATCGGACGTCTCCCTCAGCGGCTGGTCGCTGCAGTACACCAGTGCCACCGGCACCGGTAACTTCTCCTCCAACAAGGTGGACCTGTCCGGCTCTCTCGCGCCGGGTCAGTACCACCTGATCCAGCTCGCCGCCGGCACCACCCCGAGCGGCGCGCTGCCCGCGCCCGACACCACGGGCGGCCTCAACCTGAGCGGTACGGCCGGCAAGGTGGCCCTGGTCCACTCGGCCGACGGCCTCGCCTGCAACGGCGGCTCCACCGTCTGCACCTCCGAGCAGCTCGCTCTCATCGCCGACCTGGTGGGATACGGCACCGCCAACTTCTCCGAGGGCTCGCCAGCCCCGGCCCTGACCAACTCCACCGCGGCGCTGCGCGCCGGCAACGGCTGCGTCGACACCGACGCCAACGCGGCGGACTTCACCACCGGGGCGCCCGCGCCTCGCAACTCGGCGACCGCGCTCGCCCCGTGCGCCCCGAGCCCGACCGACAGCCCTGGGCCGACGGACACGCCCACGGCGACCCCCACCGACACCCCGACCGCGACGCCGACCCCCACCCCCACGCCGACCCCGACGCCGACCCGTACGGGCCAGCCGTGCCAGATCCCGGCCACCCACCAGATCGCCCAGGTGCAGGGAAGCGGTGACACCACCCCGCTCGCCGGCCAGGAGGTACGCGTCGAGGGCATCGTGACCGGTGGCTTCCAGGGCACCGGCCAGCTCGGCGGCTTCTACATCCAGGACCCGACGCCGGACAACGACCCCGCCACCTCCGACGCGGTGTTCGTGTTCACCACCAAGCCCGCCGCCGTGGGCGACCGGGTGCTGGTCACCGGTACCGCCGTCGAGTTCAACGGCCTCACCGAGCTGACCTCGGTGTCCTACGTGGACATCTGCGGCACCGGCACGATCAAGCCGACCAAGGTGAAGCTGCCGCTGGCCGAGGGCGCGAGCCTGGAGCCGCTGGAGGGCATGCTGACCACGTTCCCGGGTGAGCTCACCGTCTCCGAGGTGTACAACCTCGGCCGCTTCGGCGAGATGACGCTCTCCTCGAACGGCCGCCTGTTCCAGCCCACCGACCGCCCGAACATCGACTCCGCCCTGAACCAGCGGCGGCGGATCCTGCTCGACGACGGCTCCAACGCGCAGAACCCCGCGGTCCTGCCGTACCACACCAACGGCTCCAACACCGTGCGCGTGGGTGACGTCACCACCGGCCTGACCGGCATCCTGACGTACGGCTTCAACCTCTACCGGCTCGAGCCGACCCAGCCGGTCGTCTTCACGGCCGAGAACCCGCGCCCGTCCAAGCCCGCAAAGGTGGGCGGCAACGTCAAGGTGGCCAGCCTCAACACGCTGAACTGGTTCACCACGCTGAACTCGCGCGGCGCCAACACCGTGGAGGAGAAGCAGCGCCAGCTCGCCAAGCTGGTCTCGACCCTGAAGGGCCTCGACCCCGACGTGGCCGGCCTCATGGAGGTCGAGAACAACGGCACCACGGCGCTGAACACGCTGATCGACGCCCTCAACGCCGAGGTCGGCGCGGGCACGTACAAGGGGATCGTCTCCCCGGTCCCGGGCACGGACGCCATCCAGGTCGCGGTCATCTACAAGCCCGCGGTCGTCAAGCCGGTGGGCTCGCCGCAGTCCTCGACCGACCCGGTGTTCCGCAGGCCGCCGCTGATCCAGGAGTTCAAGCGGGCCAAGGGCGACCCCATCCCGTTCACCATGATCGTCAACCACTTCAAGTCGAAGGGCTGCGACGGCGCGACCGGAGCGGACCTGGACCAGGGTGACGGCCAGAGCTGCTTCAACGCCGAGCGGATCCGGCAGGCCAACGCCGTGCTCGGTCTGATCGACACGCTCAACCTGACCAACCCGGTCGTGCTCGGCGACCTCAACGCCTACGGCGAGGAGGACCCGATCCACACGCTGGAGGCGGGCAAGCTGGCGAGCGTGAGCAAGAAGTTCATCGACAAGAAGGACCGCTACAGCTACCTCTTCGACAGCCTGTCGGGCGAGCTGGACCACGTGCTGGTCGGCAAGCAGCTGCTCAAGATGGTGACCGGCGCGACGATCTGGCACATCAACGCGGACGAGGGCAGGTTCATGGACTACAACACCGAGTTCAACCCGCCCTCCCTGTACTCACCCGCCGCCTTCCGCTCCTCCGACCACGACCCCCTCCTCTTCGGCATCGACCTGAAGAACTGATCTCGATTTCCACGCGGGGCCACCGGCCCCGCTGAGACAGAACATGGAAGAGCCCCCGGCCAGGGCCGGGGGCTCTTTGTCGTAGATGAGAGACTCTTGGCCGTCAATCCACCCGCTGCGGCGCGTAACGCGCGACCACCGGTCGCTCCAGTGCGGCGACGAGGGCGTACAGGGCCACGGAGACCAGGACGATGATCACGGAGCCCGACCAGAGCGCCGCGAAGCGGGAGGCGGTGTAGTCCGCGACGAGCAGGCTGCCCAGCCCGCTGCCGCTGGCGAGCCACTCCGCGAGGGTGGCGCCGGCGATCGCACCGGGGATCGCGATGCGTGCCGACGCGAACAGCGAGGGAAGCGCGTACAGCAGCCGTACCTTCCTGGTGACCATGACCTGCCCGCCGCCGAGCGAGGTGATGACCTCACAGGCGAGCACGGGGGCCGCGCGAAGTCCCTGGCTCACCGTCACGAGGGTGGCGAAGAAGGTGACCACGGCGACGACGACCGTGACGCCGAGCAGCCCACGCCCGAAGATGAGGGCGAGCAGCGGCGTCAGGGCGACCAGGGGGATGGACCGCAACACGATCGCGATCGGCAGCACGACCTGTTCGGCGCCGCGGAACGCCACCAGGGCGCCGGCGACCAGCGACGCGGCGATCATGCCGACGACGTAGCCGACGCCCGCGTCGAGCAGCGTCGTGCCCAGCGCCGCCAGCAGGCGTCGCCGATGCTCGGCGGCGTCGTCACCGGCGAAGAGATGGGCCGCGACGTCCGCCGGGGTCTTGGCGAAGTACGGATCGAGGGCGAAACCCCGGATGACCGCGTACCAGGCGGCCACGACGAGGAGGATCGAGCCGGCCAGCCCGGCAGCCCCGGCGAGGAGGGACCGCAGGCGGCCGCCGGACGCCCGCGGCGCCACGGCTCCCACGCCCACGCTCACGTCCCGGGCCGCCCACGGGGTGAACCGGCGGGCGATGATCGCGACCACCGCGTAGCCGATCCCCGCCAGGGCCGAGATGACGAGCGCCACCCCCCAGGTGCGCGCCACCTGGAACGACGACTGCGCCTGCACCAGCATCACGCCGAGCCCGCTGCTGGAGCCCAGGTACTCGCCGATGATCGCGCCGAGCAGGGCCGAGGGCGCCGCGATCTTGAGTCCCGCGAACAGACTGGGCAACGCGGCCAGCAGGCGAAGCTTGCGCAGCACCATGAACGAGCCGCCACCGAGGGAGCGGATGAGCTCGATCGCGCTGCGGTCGGCGGACCGCAGTCCCAGTACGGCGGCCGTCAAGGTGGTGAAGAAGACCGACAGCCCGGCCAGCGCCTGCTTGGGGACGTCGCCGGGCAGCACGATGACCAGGATGGGCGCGATGGCGACGAGCGGTACGCAGTAGCTCGCGACGGCGATGCGCAGCAGCAACCTCTCCACGGCGGGGACCTGGACGAAGACGGCGGCGAGCGCGACGGCCAGCAGGTTGCCCCACAGGAAGCCGATGGCCGCCTCGGACAGCGTGGTGGCGATGTTGCCGGAGTAGATGGCGCGGTCGTCCCAGATGGCCTGGAGGACCGCCCACGGTGCGGGAATGACCCGCAGGCCGGTGAAGACCCGGGCGAGGACCACCCAGACCAGGAGCAGCCCGGCCATGCCGAGCACCGGGCCCGCCCAGCGCCGGCCGCCGGTGCGCGCGCCGGCGGCGACCGCGGCGCGCCCGGTCGCCACGAGAGGGTTCACGTGAGGTCCCCGTGCGGGCCGGAGTCCGCCTCGCCATGGTCACCCTGGCCGAAGAGCCGCTCGCTGAGGTGGTCGCAGAGCGCGTGGAACTCCGCCGAGCGTGTCAGCTCGACGCCTCGCGGCCGGGGCAGGTCGATCCGTACCGTGTCGATGATCCGTCCCGGGCGTGCGCCCATCACCACCACGGTGTCGGCCAGGAACACCGCCTCGCTGATCGAGTGGGTGACCAGGAGGGTCGTGGTCCTGCGTTCCAGCCAGATCCGCTGCGTCTCCAGGTTGAGCCGCTGGCGGGTCATCTCGTCCAGCGCGCCGAACGGCTCGTCCATCAGCATGACCTCCGGCTCCCCGGCGAGGGTGCGCGCGAGCGCCACTCGCTGGCGCATGCCGCCGGACAGCTGGGCGGGACGGGCCTTCTCGAAGCCGGTGAGCCCGACCAGGCGCACCAGGTCGGCCACGGCCGTCCGGCTCACCGGCCGGCCCGCGACCTCGAAGGGCAGCGCGATGTTGGCCTCGACGCTGCGCCAGGGCAGCAGGGCGGCGTCCTGGAAGGCGACGCCGATGCGATGCTCGCGCCGCAGGTCGTCGGGGGAACGGCCGTGCACGTACGCCGTGCCGGAGGACGGGCGCTCCAGACCGGCGAATATGCGCAGCAGCGTGGACTTGCCGCATCCCGACGGGCCGAGCAGGGCGGTGAACTCACCGTGCCGGGTGTGCAGATCGATGTCCCGGAGCGCGGGAACCTCGGTCGCCCCGACGTTGAAGGTTCTGCTGACGGCCTCCGCGGACAGGCCCTCCGCGCTCGGCGGGTCCGCGGGAGGCGGCGTCGCGGCGTGCGCGGCGGGCGTCACCCGTCCCACTTTCCCTCCGCCACGATGTCGAGGAGCAACTCGCGGTAGGAGGTGTCACGGCCGGGGATCTCGTTGTCCACCTTCGAGCCTTCCCGCAGGAAGTGCGTGAAGTCGCGGCCCATCTCCTGCCCACGGCGGGTGTGCATGTCGAGGGCGTATTCAGGGATCTCGGGGAGCCGTTCCCCGCTGCGCAGCATGTGGACGGCCCACAGCCCGAGCTCGTCGGTCGTGCGGTCCTTCGTACTGCTGACCAGGAACCGTACGGCGTGCACCGCGAACAGCCACCTGTCGCCGGCATCCCGAGCCATGCGCTGGTGCATGCGGTACAGGGTGTCGACGACGACGGGCTCGGCGAAGGTGCCGGTGCCGGCGTCCTCGCACGACATCACGAGGAGGCGTGACCACATCACCTCCTCCAGCTCGGCACTGCTCTCGTACATCTCACGCGCGATGAGCAGCGCGTTCTCCATCAAGCCGCGGCGCACGGACTTCTGCAGGGCTGAGATCAGCTCGTCGGCGGGGAATCCGCGCACGCTGGTGACACGAGTCCAGGGATCTTCGGTGTGGGAGACGGGCACTGCGATGCGCTCCTCTTCGGAATGGACGGTGGGCAGGAGGGGACTTCAGAGGCGGTTCTTGCCGGCGTAGACCTCGCTGAGGATGCTCGTGTCGAACAGCTCCTCGGCGGTGGCCTTGACGCCCAGCGAGGTCAGGGTGGCGATGTTGGCCGCGATGCCCTCGGCGCTCATGGTGAGCAGGCCGTTCGCCTTGGCATCCTTGGTCTCGATGACCGATCGGAACGCCGCGGCGGTCTTCTGCTGCGCCTTCAGATCGAGATTGAGGCTCTTGCCGTACTTCTCGACGACCAGCTTGGCCGCGGCGTCGGTGTCCTTGAGCGCGTCCTGCCAGCCGCGCGCGGTGGCGCGGACGATCTTGACGACCTGCTCGCGCTTGGCCTTGTCGGCGAGCGTCTGCTCGCTTACGAGCAGCACGTCGGCCCACACGTTGTAGCCGTACTGGTCCAGCGTGAACGCCTTCGTCTGCACGCCCTGGAGTTCCAGCTGAATCGGCTGGTTCGCCAGCATCGACATGAACGCGTCGCAGTCCCCGGCCACCAGGGGCGACGGGTCGAACTGGACCGGTACGAAGGTCACGTCGGCCGGGTCGATGCCGTTCGCCTTGAACACGGTGTTCATGATCTCCACACCGCTCTGCTGGACGCCCAGCCGCTTGCCGACGAGGTCCTTCAGCGTGTTCACAGGAGCCGAGGAGAGGGACATGATGGCGGTCGGGTTGACCTGCATGGTCGCGGCGACGATCTTCAGCGCCGCGCCCTCGTTGCGCGCCTTGGCGATGGTGTCGACGGAGTCGAGGCCGACCAGGGCCTTGCCGCTGATCACGAGCGGTTCGACGACCACCGAGGGGCCGCCTGGCGTCAGCGTGACGTCGAGCTGCTCGTCCCTGAAGTAGCCGGCGTGGTCGGCCATGAACAGGCCCATGTTCTCGACGTTGGCGAGCCATCCGAGCTGGAAGTTCACTTTGGCGGGGCCGGAGGCCGAGGAGGTGGTGGAGGAGGAGGACGAGCAGGCGCTCAGCGCGGTCCCGGCGGCGAGGAGGGACACGCCGCCCACACCGGACAGGAAGGCACGACGAGAAAAGAACGAGGACATGACAGGAGCCTTTCTGGGGGGTTGAGCAGACGGCCTGGCGACGGGAACGCGAATCCCGTGCCGGCCGGCAGGGCCCACCGGCCGGGCCGGAAGGCGGGGGAGCCGTGCTGGGTACGGCAGGCCGGCACGACGAACCGGGACTCGTTACGGCACGGGCAGGGGAGCGCGCGAAGGGACCGTCTCAGCGCGTGACGAGGTCAAACTGACAACGGTTTCCCTCGGGCGTTGGACAATCGCCAACGTCCGTGTCGTCCTTCAGGACCGATCACCCGACACTCCTTTGGCAAGATATGCCCGCCCGAAATGCGGCGGTACTTCGGCATAGTTGCAGGTAGGACGATTGCCCGATGCCGATCCGCTGTCAAGTGGGTGGCAGTGGAAGTAACACAACGACACAAATTCGTGACATGTCGGTCCGTGGTCGGCGCGAGGCGCCGAGGGCGGAAGCCGCTGGCCACGCGGGTAGTGACAACGGTTTCACATGCTGAGCCCATGATCGGTGGACCTGCGGGCCGGCTGGTAGCACTTGCGTCCTCCTGTCGGGGTGGAGTCCCGGGAAATCTATCCGAATAACAAGTCGGCAACAGGACGGGCGCTCGCTGTTGACGTGGTCGCAGGCTGGGGTGCAACCATTATGTGACAACGGTTTCACCAGGAGCGCACTTGATCACCATCCATGACGTAGCGGCACACGCCGGTGTATCCGCCGCGACCGTCTCGCGTTTCCTGCGTGGCCGGCGGGTGCGCTCGTCCGAGGCCATCCAGGCGGCCGTGGATGAGCTGGGCTACTGGCCGAGTGCCGCGGCGCAGTCCCTGAAATCCGGGCGCACCCACACCATCGGAGTCGTCGTCCCGGACATCACCAACCCCTACTTCGCCAAGGTCGTCAAAGGGATGGAGTCCGTCACCCGGGCGGAGTCGTACCGCATCCTGCTCGCCAACAGCGACGAGAGCAGCGAGCGGGAGGACGACGTGCTCGCCGACATGGTGCGCCGGGTGGACGGCCTCATCCTCGCGCCCGCCACGGAACAGGACTGGACCCCGCTGAACCTCAGGGACGCCGACGTGCCGCTGGTGTTCATCGACCGCGATCTGGCGGGCGGCGAGCGCTTCGACTCGGTTCTGGTCGACAACGCCGGCGGAGGCCGGCAGGCGGCCGAGCACCTGCTGAAGCTCGGCCACACCCGAATCGCCGCGATCAGCGGCCCGCCGGACACGACGCCCGGCCGCCGCCGCCGGGAGGGTTTCCTGGAAGCGCTCGCGGCCGGGGGCGCCGACATCGCCCCCGAGCACGACCTCGTCGGCGACTTCCGCGAGCAGAGCGGCTACCAGCTCACCTTGTCCCTGTTGTCGCTGCCGGAGCCCCCCACCGCCGTCTTCACCGCGAACAACCTCATGACCCTCGGCGCTCTCAAGGCGCTCCACGACATGCGGGTCGACGTTCCCGGCCAGGTGAGCCTGATCGGTTTCGACGACCTGGACACCGGCCCGCTGCTCCGGCCGCCGCTCACCGTGATCGACCGGCCGATGGTGGAGCAAGGAGTCCTCGCGATGCGCCTGCTCCTTCGCCGGTTGGACCCGCAGTATGTCAAGGACATCCCTCGTCGCATCGTCCTCGGTACCAAGCTCATCGATCGGGCCTCGACGGCGCAGCCCCTGAAGCCCGGTGGCGGAGCCGCCACCCCTCCACGAGCAGGAAAGACACGATCCAGATGAGCCACGCCACCACGGGCGTCGACCACATCGGCACCGGCCATCTCGACACCGGCGGCATCACGTCGTCCTCCGGCACGTTGCGGGCATTTCTGCATGGTCTGCCGGGTGTCGATCGGGTGGGTGCCGACCAGCGCGCCGCGATGCTGGGCACCCGTTCCATCAAGACGACCGCCAAGGCGCAGGCCATTGACCTGGCCATCTCCATGGTCGACCTCACCACCCTGGAAGGCGCGGACACCCCGGGCAAGGTGCGGGCGATGTGCGCCAAGGCGGTCCGGCCCGACCCGGGTGATCCTTCGGTTCCGAGGGTGGCGGCCGTGTGCGTGTATCCCGATCTGGTCGCCGAGGCGGTGCGGGCGCTCGGGCGCTCGGGGGTGCGGGTGGCGAGCGTCGCGACCGCGTTCCCCAGCGGCAGATCCTCCCTCGCGGTCAAGGTGGAGGACACGGCACTCGCGGTCGAGGCGGGCGCCGACGAGATCGACATGGTGATCGACCGCGGCGCCTTCCTGTCGGGTGACTACCGGAAGATCTTCGAGGAGATCGTCGCCATCAAGGCCGCCTGCGCCCGCGGCGACAGCGCCGCGGGTAAGGGCGACGCGCATCTGAAGGTGATTTTGGAGACCGGTGAGCTGGCGACGTACGACAACGTGCGGCGGGCGTCCTGGCTGGCGATGCTGGCCGGGGCCGACTTCATCAAGACCTCCACCGGCAAGGTCGCCCCGGCGGCCACCCTCCCGGTGACGCTGGTGATGCTGGAGGCCGTGCGGGACTTCCGCGCCCAGACCGGGCGCATGGTGGGCGTCAAGCCCGCCGGCGGCATCCGCACCACCAAGGACGCCATCAAGTACCTCGTGCTGGTGAATGAGACCGCCGGGCCTGACTGGCTGGACCCCGACTGGTTCAGGCTGGGCGCCTCCAGCGTGCTGAACGATCTGCTGATGCAGCGTCAGAAGATGGCCACCGGGCGTTATGCCGGTCCTGACTACTTCACCCTTGACTGAGGCGGGCCCCATGTTCGAATACGCACCGGCGCCCGAGTCACGCGACGTTGTCGACATCCGGCCCTCGTATGGGCTGTTCGTCAACGGCGAGTGGGTCGACTCCCTGGGCGATGAGCGCGAGAAGACCATCAACCCGGCGAGCGAAGAAGTGCTCTCGGAGTTCTCCCTCGCGAGCGAGGGAGACGTCGACAGGGCTGTGTCGGCGGCGCGCAAGGCGTATGAGTCGGTGTGGAGCCAACTCCCGGGCCGCGAGCGCGCCAAGTACCTGTTCCGGATCGCCCGGATCATCCAGGAGCGGTCGCGTGAGCTGGCGGTGCTGGAGTCCCTGGACAACGGCAAGCCGATCCGCGAGTCCCGCGACGTCGACCTTCCCCTGGTCGCGGCGCACTTCTTCTACTACGCCGGGTGGGCCGACAAGCTCGGCCACGCCGGCCTCGGGGCCGATCCCCGGCCGCTCGGCGTGGCCGCCCAGGTCATCCCGTGGAACTTCCCGTTGCTGATGCTGGCCTGGAAGATCGCTCCTGCTTTGGCGTGTGGGAACACCGTGGTGCTCAAGCCGGCCGAGACCACGCCGCTGACCGCGCTGGCGTTCGCTGAGATCTGCCGGCAGGCCGACCTGCCGCCGGGTGTGGTGAACATCGTGACGGGCGCGGGGGCCACCGGTCAGGCGCTGGTCAGCCACCCGGATGTCAACAAGGTGGCCTTCACCGGGTCCACCGAGGTCGGGCGGCTGATCGCCCGTTCGGTGGCCGGGTCGGGCAAGAAGCTGACGCTGGAGCTGGGTGGCAAGGCCGCGAACATCGTGTTCGACGACGCCGCGCTCGACCAGGCGGTGGAGGGCATCGTCACGGGCATCTTCTTCAATCAGGGCCACGTCTGCTGCGCGGGTTCGCGGTTGCTGGTGCAGGAGTCGATCGAGGCTGAGTTGCTGGAGGCGCTCAAGCGGCGTCTGTCGTCGCTGCGGTTGGGTGACCCGCTGGATAAGAACACCGACATCGGGGCGATCAACTCGGCTGCGCAGCTGGCGAAGATCAGGTCGTTGAGCGAGGCGGGGGAGCGGGAGGGTGCTGAGCGTTGGTCTCCTTCGTGTCCGATCCCGGACAAGGGTTTCTGGTTCCCGCCGACGGTGTTCACCGGGGTGGCGCAGTCGCACCGGATCGCCCGTGAGGAGATTTTCGGCCCGGTGTTGTCGGTTCTGACGTTCCGCACTCCGGCCGAGGCGGTGGAGAAGGCCAACAACAGCCCGTTCGGTCTGTCGGCGGGGGTGTGGACGGAGAAGGGGTCCAGGATCTTGTGGATGGCCGACAAGCTCCGCGCCGGGGTCGTCTGGGCCAACACCTTCAACCGCTTCGACCCCACGTCGCCGTTCGGCGGCTACAAGGAGTCCGGATACGGCCGTGAGGGCGGCCGGCATGGACTGGAGGCGTATCTCGATGTCTGATCGGCGACTGACCGTGCGCAAGACCTACAAGCTGTTCATCGGGGGCGCCTTTCCGCGTTCCGAGTCCGGCAGGTCGTACGTGGTGACCGGCCCGAAGGGCGACTTCCTCGCCAACGCCGCCCGCGCCTCCCGCAAGGACGCCCGCGACGCGGTGTCCGCCGCGCGCAAGGCCTTCCCGGGCTGGTCCGGGTCCACGGCCTACGGCAGAGGCCAGATCATGTATCGGATCGCGGAAATGCTGGAGGGCCGGCGGCAGCAGTTCGTCGCGGAACTCAGGGCGGCGGGAATGCCCAGCGGCACGGCCACGGCCGAGCTGGACGCCACGATCGACCTCTGGGTCTGGTACGCGGGCTGGGCAGACAAGATCGCCTCGGTCTCCGGTTCGGCCAACCCGGTCGCCGGGCCGTACTTCAACCTGTCCACGCCCGAGCCGACCGGCGTCGTCGCGGTGATCGCACCGTCGAGCCCGCTCCTCGGCCTCGTCTCGGTGATCGCCCCGGTGATCGTCACCGGCAATACCTGCGTGGTCGTGGCATCCGATGAGGCGCCGCTGCCGTCCATCACCCTGGCCGAGGTGCTGGCCACCTCCGACCTTCCCGGCGGCGTCGTCAACATCCTCACCGGCAGCCGTTCCGAGCTGGCCCCCTGGCTCGCCGCTCACATGGACGTCAACGCCCTCGACCTGGCCGGCGCGTCCGGGGAACTCGCCGTCGCCTGCGAGCGGGCGGGCGCCGAGAACCTCAAGCGCGTACTGCGCCCGTCCGGGAAGACCGACTGGCTCGCCGACCCCGGCACCGGCCGGATGACCGCCTTCCTGGAGACCAAGACCGTCTGGCACCCCACCGGAGTCTGATCTCCGGCGGATGGAGAGGATCGCATGAAACCGAATGGCGTGCTCGTCGTGGGGAGCATCACCGCTGATGTCACGGCGTTCAGCCGGCGGCTCCCAGGCCGCGGTGAGACCGTGCTCGGCGACGACTGCACCCTCGTCCTCGGAGGCAAGGGTGCCAACCAGGCCGTCGCCGCCGCTCGCGCCGGGTCTCCCACGTGGCTCGCCGGTTGCGTGGGACGGGATCCGTTCCGCGAGATCGTCATGTCCGGCCTGCGGTCTCACGGAGTCGCGCTGACGCAGATCCGCACGGTCGAAGGCCGCACCGGCGTCGCGCACATCCGGGTGGACGCCTCCGGCGAGAACGACATCGTCATCACCCCGCTGGCCAACGCCTCCCTCGACACGGAGATGGCCGACGACGGCATCCGGGCCGTCCAAGACGTGGTCAGCGTGCTCCTGCTCCAACTGGAGATCCCCACGCAGGTCACCTGCCACGCGGCGAAGGCGGGGGCGGCCGCGGGGCTGACGGTGGTGCTCGACCCGGCCCCCGCGCAGGAGCTTCCGGAGGACGTGTGGCGACACGTCGACGTCGTGACGCCGAACGAGAGTGAGGCCGGGGCGCTGACCGGGGTCGCGGTGACCGACCTGGAGTCCGCCGGGCGAGCGGCGTCCTGGTTTCTCGACCGCGGCGTCGGGCACGCCCTCATCACCCTCGGTTCGGGCGGTGCCCTTTCGGTCACCGCCGCGCGTACCCGCCATTTCCCCGCCTACCCGGTGACACCCGTCGACACGACGGCCGCGGGCGACGCCTTCACCGGGTTCCTCGGTGCCGCCCTCGCCGCCGGGCTGGACGACGGCACCGCGATCCGGCGCGCCATGGCCGCTGGCGCGCTCGCCACCACCCGTGCCGGGGCCAGCCCGTCGCTTCCCGACCGAGCCGCCGTCGAGACGATGATGGCCGGTACGAACCCCGTCCTGGACGTGGTCTCCTGACCGGCGGGACCCAGGTGGTACCGAGCCGGCGGCTCGATCCTGTCGTCTTCGCGCCTCCGCTGACCGGAAGGCTCGTGTTCTTCGTTCGTGCCTGATGGCGGGCGGCGGGGCGGGGTAGAGGAATTCGCGCACAGGGTAGATGGTTATGCCGATCGAAATCGACGAGACACGAGACGAGGAACCACCTGTGGCGACCATCGCGGTGAACGAGACCAACTTCAACGAGATCGCCGACGAGGGCATCGTCCTCCTTGACTTCTGGGCCGCCTGGTGCGGGCCCTGCCGGACCTTTGGGCCGATCTTCGAGAAGGCCTCCCAGAAGCACGAGGACATCACCTTCGGGAAGATCGACACCGAGGCCGAGCGCGGTCTCGCGGAGGGTTTCGACATCACCTCGATCCCCACCGTCATGGCGATCCGCGACGGCATCGTGGTCTTCGCCCAGCCGGGCGCGCTCCCCGAGCCCGCCCTGGAGGACCTGATCAGGCAGGTGCGGGCGCTCGACATGGAGGCGATCCGCAAGGAGATCGCGGCCGACATCGACGCCGGGGCCGAGGGCCCGGAAGACGGCCGCCGTCCCTGAACGGCCGCACTCGGGAACGGCCCTGACCGGGCATGCCCACCGCCGTCCGGTCACGCGGCCGGGACAGCCGGAAACCGGGGCCCTCCCAGCTGGGAGGGCCCCGGTTCGCGTTTCGGGGTGGGCTCAGCTGGAGCGGTAGAGCTCGGCCACCCGGAAGGCCAGGTCGAGGGACTGGCCGCGGTTGAGACGGGGGTCGCAGGCCGTCTCATAGCGCAGCGCGAGGTCCTCCTCGACGATCGCGTGGCCGCCGCCGACGCACTCGGTGACGTCGTCGCCGGTGAACTCGATGTGGATGCCCCCAGGATGGGTGCCGAGCGCCCGGTGGACCTCGAAGAAGCCCGCCACCTCGTCGAGCACGTCGTCGAGCCTGCGGGTCTTGTGGCCGCTCGGCGCCTCGAAGGTGTTGCCGTGCATCGGGTCGCAGATCCAGGCGACCTGGGCGCCGCTCGCCTGGACCTTCTCGACCAGCGTGGGCAGCGCGTCGCGGACGCGGGAGGCGCCCATGCGGGCGATGAAGGTCAGCCGCCCGGGCTCGTTGGCCGGGTTGAGCTTGTCGATGAGCGCCAGCGCGTCCTCGGGGGAGGTGGCCGGCCCCAGCTTGACCCCGATCGGGTTGCGGATGCGGCTGAAGAACTCCACGTGGGCGCCGTCGAGCTGGCGGGTGCGCTCGCCGATCCAGACCATGTGCGCCGACACGTCGTAAGGCAGGCCGGTGCGGGAGTCGACGCGGGTCAGCGCGCGGTCGTAGTCGAGGATCAGCGCCTCGTGCGAGGAGTAGAACTCGACCGTGTGGAACTCCTCGGGATCGGCCCGGCAGGCGTGCATGAACGCCAGCGCCTGGTCGATCTCGCGCGCGAGCTGCTCGTAGCGCCGGCCCGCCGGGGACTCGGCCACGAAGTCCTGGTTCCAGGCGTGCACCTGGCGCAGGTCGGCGTACCCGCCCTTGGTGAAGGCCCGGGCGAGGTTCAGCGTGACGGCCGAGGAGTGGTAGGCCCGCAGCAGCCGCGCCGGGTCGGGGGTGCGGGACTCGGGGGTGAAGTCGAAGCCGTTGACCATGTCGCCCCGGTAGGCCGGGAGCTCGACGCCGCCGCGGATCTCGGTCGGCTTGGAGCGCGGCTTGGCGAACTGCCCCGCCACGCGGCCGATCTTGACGACCGGGACGCGGCCGGCATAGGTGAGCACGATGGCCATCTGCAGCAGCGTCCTGAGCTTGTCGCGGACGTTGTCGGCGGTGGCCCCGGCGAAGGTCTCGGCACAGTCTCCGCCCTGCAGGACGAAGGCCTCGCCACGGGCGACGGCGGCGAGGCGGTCCTTGAGCTCGTCGCACTCTCCGGCGAACACCAGCGGAGGCAGGCCCTGCAGCTCGGTGACGACCCGCTCCAGCGCGGAGGGGTCGGGCCAGTCGGGCTGCTGGGCGGCGGGTAGCTCCCGCCAGGAATCCAGGTTGATCGGTTCGGCGCTCACCCTGAAAGGCTATTGCACCATCCCCTCTTAACCGACCCACTGTCCACTCCGTGAGAAGCGAGTCCCGAGCGGCGGTATGAACGGCGAGCCGCGTCACTCCCCGGCCGAGGGCGACCGCACGTGCTCGGGCAGGACGCCGAAGCCGATGAAACGGCGTGCCAGGGCGCCGATCACCGGCAGCCGGGACGGGTCCACGGGCAGCCGCAGCGGCTTCGCCGAGCCCTTGAGCGCGGGGCGGATCAGCCGGTTCTGCACCAGCCGCTGCGCGGCCTGCGTGACCACCGTGGGGAACGTGCGCCGGCGCTGTAGCCTGCGCAGCAGCGACTCGGGCACCTCACCGGCGAGCAGGGGGCCGGTGAGCAGGTTGGCCGCCGCCACCGCGTCCTGGACGGCCAGGTTGATGCCGACGCCGAACACCGGCGACATCGCGTGGGCGGCGTCCCCGATGAGGAGCAGGCCGGGCCTGTGCCACCGCCGCAGGCGGTTGAGCAGGACCACCAGCACGCTCACGTCCTCGAAGCCCTTGAGCTTCTCGGTGCGGCCGGCGAGGAAGGGCAGCAGCGCGCTGATGGACGCGCGCATCGCCTCGATGCCCTCGGCCTGGAGCAGCTTGTAGCCCCCCTTGGGGATGAGGTAGGCGAGCTGCCAGTACGTCTCCCGGTTGATCGCGACCATCATGTGGCCAGAGGAGACGCGCAGGAAGGTCTCCTCCGGATCGCCCTGCTCGCGGGGCAGCCGGAACCAGGCGACGTCCATGGGGGCGCCGCGCTCCACCGGCACCAGGCCCGCCGCCCGCCGCACGTCGGAGTGCCGTCCGTCGGCGCCCACGGTCAGGATGGCGCGAAGCTCGTGCTCGCCCTCGGCGTCCCGGTAGCGGACGCCGCGTACCGCGCCGCCCTCGCGGATGACCCCGACGACCTCGGCCTCCATGATCAGCCGGAAGGACGGGTAGCGCCGGGCCGCCGCGACGACCAGGTTGAGGAAATCCCACTGCGGCACGAAGGCGATGTAGGGGAACTTGGTCCTGAGCCCTCTCAGGGAGGCCAGCTCGACGACGCGGTCATCGGTCCAGATCGACAGGTCGTACGCCTTGCGGTGCGCCAGGGAGTGGAATTCCTCGGACAGGCCCAGCTCGTCGAGCACCTGGAGGGTCGAGGGATGGATCGTGTCCCCCCGGAAGTCGCGCAGGAAGTCGGCGTGCTTCTCCAGGAGCGTCACCTCCACGCCCGCGCGGGCGAGGAGCAGAGCCAGCACGGCCCCGGCGGGGCCCCCTCCGGCGATCACGCATGTGGTCAGCATATTCATCACCCGTTGAAATCATTGCACACATCGCCCTCCCGGCAAACCCTGCCCAGGGGACGGCCCGGCGGATCCTCCCGGGCGCGACATGCGGCCGAGGAATAACCCGGCGGCTGCGGGGCAGTCGGTTGTCGGCCCCCCAAAGGGGCTTGGCACCGAGGCGACTTGGAGTTGAGGTCACATGATCGTGCTGGGCCTACTGTTCATCCTTCTCGCCGGCGCGGCCCTGGTCGCGGTGGCGAACGACGCGACCGGCGGCGTCACGGCGTCGATCACGGTCCTGGACCGGACGCTCCAGCTGAGCAAGCTGGAGCTCTTCCTGGCCGGAGCGGCCACCGCGGCCGTCTTCCTGATCGGCCTGATGATGCTCACCGGTGGCATGCGCCGGACCGGCGCCAAGCGCAGGAAGCTGCGCGAGGCCCGGGTCGAGACGCGCGACCGCGTCGCCCGGCTGGAGGAGGAGAAGCGCCGGCTTGAGCGCAAGCTGGAGTCGGAGGCGTCCGCCACGCCGGCGACGGCCACCCCGGCCGCCGTCCCGGTCGCCGTTCCCGTCGAGACCACGCCCGCGGGACGGCACGCCCACGTGTCCGACCGTGACGGCGACGGCGTCGACGACCGCGCCGAGAGCACCGACGAGCGGGTCGGAGCCGGCACGCAGCCGGTGCGCGTCGTGAAGGACCCCTACCCCGCCGACCAGCTGGTCGCCGGCAACCGTTCGCCCCGTGACACCGGCGCCTGACGTGCCGGCGGAGGCGAGCCGGAAGCGGCCGGCCGCCCGGGGACCGGGTCCCTGGGCGGCTCTACCCGCCCGCCGCCGCCTTTCGAGGCCGGTGGGCCACCGTTGCGTGCGGCACGCGCGGCCCCGTCGCCGTATGGGTCACCGCTGCCTGAGGAACGCCAGGCTGTTCGTCAGGCCCGTGGTCGCCAGGTCGCGGATGCGGGCGTAGGACTCCTCCGGGTACTGCCTGGGGCCGCTCTCGACCAGCAGGATCAGGTAGAGGTACACGCGGTAGAGCGCCTCGCGCCTGCGGGCCTCCGGGGTGAGGTCGAGCTTCCCGCCCGCCTCACGGTAGCCCGCAAGGATCGGATCGTCGTCCCTGAGCTCGCCGAAGATCGTCGGGGTGATGAATTCGGCCAGCGGATCGCCCCAGAACGCCCGCTCGTGGTCGATCAGCGCCTGGATGCCGGGCGTGCCCTCCGGGGGCAGCGAGAGGAAGACGTTGCCCGGCCAGACGTCGAAGTGGACCAGCGCGGGGGCGGTCACCTCGTCCAGCACGTGCACGCTTGAGTAGATGCCGCCCGCGATGTCCACCAGCGAGCAGGGAAGCAGGGTGGCGTAGCGCACGGCGTCGTCCATGAGGGCGCCCATCATGGCGATGAACGCGTCACGCCAGGTGGGGCCGGTGAGCCCGGCGTACGGGTAGCCGTAGAGGCCCTGGCCGGGGATGGCGTGCAGCGTGGCCAGGTGACGCCCGAGCTCGTGCCGCAGCACCCGCTCGTCGGCGTCGCCGAGGGAGGTGGCTTGGTTCCACGGCACCCCGTCGAGCGCCGACATGATCAGGTAGTCGCCGCCCAGCTCGGGGTCGTCGAAGCCCGAGTGCAGCAGCCGGGGGAGCGGGAGCCCCGTGGGCGTGGCCAGGTGGTACACCAGCGCCTCGGTGCGCAGCAGGTCGCGCTCGTAGCGCAGCAGCTCGAGATCGGGCGGCGGGGCGACCTTCAGGACGACCTGCCGGCCGTCGCCGAGGCTGAGCCGCCACACCGCGTTGGCGAAGCCGTCGGTGAGCTCCTCGGCCGACGCCACGCCCGTTCCCAGCGCTCCAAGGATCAGCGCGTCCAGCTGGGCGGCCGACAGCCGGCGCTTGGTCCTGCTCTCCATCGGTCACATCACTTCGGCTCGTCGAGACGTTCTGGCTCGGGAGGGTCGGATTCTGTCGAGACGGGCCGGTGGCCGGTCGTCGGGGGGTGCGGGCGGTCAGACGACGGAGATCGTCCAGCTCGCCTCGTGCTTGCCGCCTGGGTCGAGCACCACCAGGTCGGTGCCCGAGTTGAAGGCGTCGGCCGGGCAGGTCATCGGCTCGACGGCGATGCCCCGGTGGCCGAACCCCGTGCCCGTGCAGACCTGAACCCACGGCATCGTCGCGGCGTCCCAGGAGATGCGCACCCCGCCCCGCGCGCCCCGCAGCCGTACGTGCGCCGTGCCGCCGGGGTCCGCGGCGAGCCCGGTGAACGCCTCGTCGAGCACGGTGCCACCGAGCCGGCGGGGAGCCCGGAAGTCGAAATCGGTGCCGGCGACCGGCTCCAGCGTGGTCGGCAGGAGCGTCTCGTCGGTGCGCAGCACGCGCTCGGCCGGCAGCTCCAGCTCCCAGCCCTCCTTCGCGCCGTCGTCGGCGATCAGCCACGGATGCGGCCCGCAGCCGTACGGCGCGGGGCGGTCGCCGACGTTCTCGGCGGTGAGCGTGGTGGTCAGGCCGTCGGGACCGAGGGCGTAGCGCACCTGCAGCGCCAGGCGGAAGGGGTAGGCGGGCGACGGCTCGATCGTGTGCGCCAGCCGGACGAACCCGTGGTCGTCCTCGACGGCGAGCAGCTCGACGGCCTCCCAGTCGGCGAACGCCACCAGGCCGTGCAGCGCGTGGCCGCGCTCGGGCTCGTTCACCGGCGCCTCGAACCGCTCGCCTTGGAAGGTGTACGCGCCGCCGGCGAGGCGGTTGGGCCACGGGGCGAGGAGGGTGCCGCTGTAGTGCGGGATGGGCCCCTCTTCCGGCCAGCTCGCCACGAGATCGCGGTCGCCGTGCCTGAGCACCCGCAGGGCCGCGCCCAGCCGGGTTATCTCGGCGCGGTAGTCACCACCGTGGAGAACGTACTGAGGCACGGGGGAATCCTCTCATCGACGCGCGAACGCAAAGAATCCGGGCGACACCTTGGCGGGCACGCCCCATCATCCCCGTTGCCGCCCGGTGATCAAAATTTGACCGTCGGCCTCGCGGATGGTGGGAGCGCTCCCATAGCGTCAGAAGGTAAGGGCTTTCGGCCGGGGAGTCAACTAATTCGGTAAGCGCCGCCCTACTTCCCGGGGCTGGGCCGAGGTGTGGCCGTGCGGGTGAAATCGCAGGTCGGCATGGCTGAGGGCAGGGCGTACCGAGCCCCGGCGCCACGCCTCCCCACCCCGTCCCCACGGGTCGCCGGCGTGCGGTTTGACAACCCGTGGGGGTCAGTCGCCGAAGTCAGGTCTCTTTCCGAGAGCGGTCAGGGCGCGGACGAATCCGCCGACCGTGGGAGCCTCGAAGAACATCCACGCCGGAACCTCGACGCCGAGGCTCTCCTGGACGCGTGCCGCGATGTGGGTGATCGCCAGCGAGTCGCCGCCGAGGTCGAACAGATCCGCGTCCTCCTCGATGTCCGGCTTTTTCAGGACTTCTGACCAGATGCGGCTGACCTCCGCCGCGAGCCTCTCGTCCACGGGGTCGCCGCCCGGCGGCTCCGGTGCGGCCGGTGCGGCCGCGGGCGAGGCGGCCGGGCGGCGGGGGAACGACTCCAGGGACGGCACCGCCAGCTCGCCGACCGGCACGTCCGGCGAGATCGACAGCGCGTCGAGCAGCGCCTCGAAGGCCGGGCCCAGGGCATCGGCCACCTCCTGCGGCACCCGGTCGACCCGGTGGGTGAGGACCAGCTCGTACCCCGTCCCGCGCGGGATCATCGTGAGCGTGAGGTCGTAGGCCGACCCGTCGACCTCCTCGCTCCACTCGAAGGCCCGGAGCCCGTCCCACCCTCCCGGCGGCGCGGGGGCGTCCTGCTGGATCAGCGCCACCTGGAAGATCGGGTGCACGCCCGGCCGCCGCCGTCCCCCGAGGCCCGACACCAGCGTGTCGAACGGCACCTCGTTGGCGAGCGCCGTGCCGACCTCGTCCCGCGTCCTCGCCACCACGGTGCGGAAGCCCTCGGTGCCGTCGACCCGCAGGGGGATCGGCACCATGTTGATGAAGCAGCCCACCAGATGCTCCAGCTCCCGGCGCGCCCGCGTGCCGGACACCGTGCCCACCGTGAGGCCGGACGAGCCCGTGACGCGGTGCAGCAGCACCGAGAAGGCCGCCAGCACGGTCACGAACGGCGTCGCGGAACCGCCTCGCAGCGCGTCCATCAGGCCGCCTTCGACCTGGATGGTCGTGGTGGCGCTCAGCCGCCCGCCCGGCCGCCGGGGCGACGCGGCGCCCTGCTCGCCGCCGAGCAGGGGCGGCGGGTCGGCGAGGCGCTCGCGCCAGTGGTCCAGCCGCTCGCCCGCGTGAGCCCGCGCCCGAGCCCGAGCCCACGCGGCGTAGTCGGCGTACGTCACGGCCGGCGGCGCGGGGAGCGCCCTGCCGCTGTAGAGGCCGGCGAGGTCGCGGGCGACGACGCCCAGCGAACCGCCGTCGCACACGAGGTGGTCGCAGACGAACAGCAGCCGGTGCTCCTCCGGGCCCGTCCGGTAGACGGTCAGGCGCAGCAGCGGGCCGGACGCGAGGTCGAACCGCTCCCCGCCGGCGGCCACGGCCAGCCTTCGCGCCGTCTCCTCGGCGGCGGGGTCGCCGGTGAGGTCGACCACGGTGAGCGGCGCGTCGGCCGAGCCGAGGATCATCTGGCGGGGCTCGCCGCCGGAGTTCACGAAGACCGTGCGCAGCGCCTCGTGCCGCTCGGTCAGGCCCGTGAGCGCCTTGGCCAGCGCGCCGAGGTCGAGCGGCCCTGACAGGCCGACTCCGAGGGTGACGTTCGGCGCGGCGACCTGGCGGTCGGTCTGGGCGGCCAGCCAGAGCCGCCGTTGCTCCGGGGAGCATTCGAGCAGGCCCGAGTCGCGGGGGACGGCGGGGATGGCGTCGCCGGCCGGTCGCCTGCGGGCCGCGAGCAGCCGGGCGACCAGCTCCTGGCGGTGTGAGGGGAGCCCGGCGACCCGCCCGCGCAGCTCCTCGTCGCTCACGCCGTCACACCTTCCCCGGCCGGAAAAGCCGGAGAGGCCGGAGTCACCGGAGCCGCGGGAGTCGCGGGAGTCGCCGACGAGGCCGGTGACGCGGGAGCGGCGGCCGGTGCGGCCAGGGCTTCCGGTGCGGCCAGGGCCGTGCGCAGGGCGTCCAGGAACAGGACGGCGTCGCGGCCGTTCACGATCCGGTGGTCGAACGCCACGCCCAGGTACACCACCTCCCGCACGGCGAAGCCGCCCGCGCCGTCCGGGACGACCTCCTGCTGCGGCGCGGCGAGCGACAGCGCGCAGGCGTGCCCGGGGAAGATGATGGGCACCGCCAGCACCACACCCGGCTCGTTGTGCAGCGTCACGACGATGTTGGCGCCCTGGAGATCGCTCTCGCGCAGGTCACCGCGCATCGCGCTCATCCGGAACGTCATGAGGTCGCGGGATATGTCCGCCAGGCCGCGCGTCGAGGCGTCCCTGACGACGGGGATGACCAGTCCCTTGCCGACATCGAAGGTGACCCCCACGTGCGCCGCCGCCGGCAGCCGTACGGTGCGCGCGTCGACGGGGGAGGCGAAGAACATCGGGAATTGCCCGTGGAGCGACCCCACTGCCGTGACCAGCAGCTCGGGGAGGCCGACCAGCGTGCGCAGGCTCCTGGTGAGCGCGCGGCCGGTCGAGAGCGCCGCGCCGACGTCGGCCTTCATGACGGTGTACGCGGGCGGGATGGTCCGGTGCGACAGCTCCACGACCGCCGCGGCGCGCTGTTGCGCGCGCGACAGCGGCACGTCGGTGGACTGCCCCGCTTCCCCGCTCACCTCGGGGACCGCCGTCTCCGTCGCTTCCGGTACGGCCGTGATGGCGGGCCCAGGGGCGAGTACGGCCGTGCCGGTTGGGCCGGAGGCTGAGGCGGGAACGGCCGTGGTGCCGGGGCGGGAGGCCGAGGCGAGCGCCTCGACGTCCGAGCGGCGGATGAGCTTCTTCCCGAGGCCGCGCACCCGCTCCGGGCCGATGCCCAGCTCGTCCATCAGGGCCTGGGCGGGAGCGGTGACGACCGGTCCGCCCTGGCCACCGGGGGCGTCCGGCCCGGCCGCCGGGGCATCGCGGCCGTGCTCGCCACGGTGTTCGTCAGGGGCGCCACCGGGTTCTCCGCCCGGCGGGCGGCGTTCCTCCCCGGCGGCGGACAGCCGGGCGATGACCTGGCCGGGCTCGCAGTCGGCGCCCTCCGGCAGGTGGTGGCCGAGGACGCCCTCGGCCTCCGCGACGATCTCCTCGGCGGCCTTGGAGGTCTCCAGCACCGCCAGCGGCTCGCCGGCCCGCACCCTCTGGCCCTCCTTGGCGACCCACTCCACCAGCACGTACTGGGCGTCGTTGTTGTTGAGCTTGGGCACGCGTACGTCGGTCATGCCAGGGCCTCCAGGACGGCCTCGCGGATGGTGGTGTCCTGGATCAGGACGTCGCGCTCCAGGTGAAGGGCGGTGGGCACCACGTCCGGCGCCGAGTGGACCACGCTCACCGGCTGGGGGAGGGAGCCCCACAGGTGGCGGTGCAGCCGGTGGGCCACCTCGCTGCCCCAGGTGCCCCCGGCGGCGCTCTCCTCGGCCACGCAGACGTGCCGCGTTCCTTCGAGCAGCGGGAGCAGCGGCCCGGGGTCGAACGGGTAGAGCCGGGAGGGCACCAGGAGCTGGCAGGTGATCTCGTCGTTCAGCAGCAGGGCCCGCATGGCCGAGATGGCCCGGTGCGCGACCCCGCCGGGCGCGATCAGCGTGCAGTCCGGCGGCGGCCCGTCGTCGAGCCTGACGCGGGCGACGTACGGCGGCGGCCCGACCAGGTCGTACGTGAACAGCTCGTCCACCTCGCCCCGCTGGTACGCCCGGCGCGTGTACAGCACCTTGTCCTCGAACAGCAGGCAGGGCTCGCCCAGGGACAGCAGGTGGGGGAGCAGCTCGCGGGCGTCGTGGAAGGGGCTCATCTCGAACACCGACAGCCCGGGGATGCCGATGAAGTGCTTCTGCAGGCTCTGGCTGTGCGTCGGGCCGTACCCCCGGCCGCCCCCGGTCGGGCAGCGCACCACCAGGGGGATCTCGACGCGCCTGCCGTACATCATGGTCGACTTGCTCGCGAAGTTCAGCAGTTGGTCGAACGCCAGCCCGGCGAAGTCCGCGAACATGATCTCGACGATGGCCTTGTCGCCGGCCAGTGCGAGCCCCGCGCCGACCCCGACGATGCCGCCCTCGCTGAGCGGGGTGGCCATCACGCGGGAGCCGTACCGGGTGGACAGCCCCTTGGTGACCTTGAAGGCCCCGCCGTACGGGTCGACGATGTCCTCGCCGAGCACGTGGACGCTCGGGTCGTCGGCCATCACCTGGTGCAGCGCCCGGTTCAGGTTGTCGACGATCCGCTCCGCCCGGCTCACGGGCGTTCCCCGGCGGTGGCGGCCCGGGCGACGGGTGGACGGGCGACGGGGGGACGGGCGGCGACCTCGGCGGCCACGCGGGCGACCAGCTCGCGCTGGCGGGCGTCGATCAGGGCGAACCGCTCGGGGAACGCCTCGGCGTACACCTGGTGCCAGCCCGACCGCTCGGCGTCGAGCCGTTCCCGCTCGGGGCGGGTGTCGTCGCCCTTGCTGTGCGGGCCGATCCGCTGGGTGACGAACTCCACGACCAGCGGCCGCGAGGTCTGCCTGACGGCGGAGACCAGCGGCCCGAGCTCGTCGCGGATGTGCGCGAGGTCGACGGTGGCGAACCGGTGGTGGCGGATGCCGAACGCCTCCGCCCGCGCGGCGACCGTGCCGGACATCTGCGCGGCCGTCGGCGTGGACTGGGCGATGCCGTTGTTCTCCACGACGACGAGCAGCGGCGCCCGCCACAGCTGCGCCATGTTCAGCGCCTCGTACACAGAGCCCTCGCCGAAGGTGCCGTCCCCGATGTACGCGCAGGCGAGCCCGCCGTGGGTGGTGCGCTTGAGCCGCAGCGCCACGCCGACGGCGACGGGAAGGCTCTCGCCCTGCACCCCGGTGGACAGGAACCGCTCGTGGAAGATGTGCTGGCTGCCGCCCACCCCGCCGCACAGCGCGCCCTCGCGGCCCATGATCTCCGCGAGCAGCCCGTACGGGTCGTCGTAGCGGGCCAGGAAGTGACCGTGGCCCCGGTGGTTGCTGAAGACGAAGTCGTTCTCGCCCAGCAGCGGGCTCAGCGCCACGGGGATGTGCTCCTGGCCGAGGCAGGTGTGGGTGGTTCCGTTGAGGGCGCCCCGCTCGAACAGCTCCAGCAGGGTCAGCTCGAAGTGGCGGATGAGCAGGAGCCGTTCGAGGTCCTCGTCGCCGACCTTGGCCACAGGCAGCCTGTACGACTGCTCGGTGCCGATCACGATGAATGGTCTCCTTGCTCGGGGGCGGTGGTGGGCGGGGGAGCGGCGTGCACCGCCAGCAGGGCGGCCAGCGCCGCCCGCCGTTCGGGGGTGAGCGCCTTGGCCCTCGGCCGGTCGGCGGCGGGGGCGGCGGGCGCGGGCGTCAGCTCGCTCAGGTAGCGCTCGAACGCCCCCTCGTCCAGCGAGGCGACGAAGGACTTGGCGGCCTCCCGCGACCGCCCGCCCAGCTCACGACGGTGGGCGGGGTCGGAGAGCAGCCGGTCGAGCGCCTCCAGCCACGGCCGCGCGTCCTGCACGGGGACGACCGGCACGGGCCGCGCGTGCGCTCCGGCCTCGTACGCGGTGATGCGCCGCACTGGCAGCAGGTACGGCACGCCGAGCTTGGCCTCCGACAGCCCGCCGACGTCGGAGGCGAGCACCGGGATGCCGCGCAGCATGGCCTCCACGGCGGTGTAGCCGAACGTCTCGTCCCACAGCGACGGCATCACGAGGATCTTGGTCATGGCGAGGATCGCGTCGATGTCGTCGGCGGGCTCGACCAGCCTGATGTTGGGCCTGCTGTGAAGCGCGTCGAGGTCGGCGCCGGTGGCGCCCCAGGTGGGCACGGCGAGGAAGGGCGTGTCCGGGCGGGCGTCCGCCAGGGCCAGGAAAAGGGGCAGTCCCTTGTACGCGCAGGGGTTGACCATGGTCACCGCCCCCTCGTCATCGGGGTCGCGGCCGGTGAGGGGGGCGCCGTACACCTGCGGGTAGATCAGCTCCGACTCGATCGGCCCCTGCTTCAGCAGGTGGTCACGTGCCGCGCGGCTGACGGCGACGACCCCCGCGGCGGCCTTGACCAGGCGCGTCCCGGCCGCGCTCGGGTAGAACGCCCCCGGGCCGAAGGGAAGCTGCTGCAAGGTGTGCGCCAGGTAGACGACCCGGCCAGGCGTCGCGCGCGAGGCGGCGCCCAGCATGATCAGGCCGGGGTCGTCGGAGGGCACCAGCGTCCAGGACGGGTCCAGGGTCCCGGCCACGGCGCCGACCTCCCGGGCCAGGCGCGAGGGGTTGACGACGGCGTGGGCCACGACTCCCCGGTACTCGTAGGTCACCGACTCGCCGGTCACCGAGTGGACGCGGGCCCCGAGGCCTTCCAGGTAGGACAGGTGCCGGTCGAGGGAGGTGGGGCGGAGCGCGCCGGACAGGGGGGCGACGACGTGGCACTCGTGGCCCCGGGCGGCGAGCTGCTCCATCAGGATGCGGTTCGACTTGTTGGCGCCGCCGTGGGTCGGCAGGTGGAACATGTTCTGGGCGAGCAGTATCCGCATCACGCACCCCGCTCGGCGAGCCGCCCGCGCAGGCGGTCGGCGACGAGCCGCCGCTGCTCGGCGGACAGGTGGTCGAGCCGCCGGCGTATCCCGTCGGCGGGCGAGTCGGCGACGGGGGGCTCCAGCAGCGCGGCGATCAGGCCGGCCGCCTCGGCCGGCGCCTCGTGCGCGGCGTCCTCACCCGGGGGAGGGACGACTCTGCCCCGCCCGGCCTCCTTGGCGAGGAGGGCGGACACCTCCCGCGGCGTCCAGCGGGGTGCGGGCAGCCAGGAGGCCAGGCCGTGGCGTTCGAGGCGTTCGGCGTTGTCCGGCCGGTCGACCCCGTGGGCGAGGATCACCTGCGGGGTCCCGGCGCGCAACGCGCGGCTCAGGGTGCCGATGCCGCCGTGGTGCACGATCGCGGCGACGCGGGGCATGACGGCGCGGAAGGGCAGGCTGGGGTACCAGCTCACGCCGGGAGGCAGCGGGTCGGGCACCAGGTCGCGGTGCCGTACGACGAGCAGCACGGGACGTCCCGCGAGCCCGCCGCCCTCGACGGCGGCCGTGTAGAACTCCCGGTGCAGCATGCGCCCGGTGCCGCCGGTCACCAGCACCGGCCGTGGCCCGTCCGGCAGGCCGGCGAGCTCGGGAGGCAGGGCGTCGTCCTGGTCGTCGTCGGGGAGGGGAAAGCCGGTCAGCCGGACGCGCGCGGGGGAGCGCGCGCCCGCCCGGTCGAACCAGCGCGGCCACAGGCCCAGTTCGAGCCGGGCCGAGGCGAACCAGGCGTTCCAGTCGGCGACCTGGCCGAGCCCGAGCTCCCGCCGCACCCGGCCGAGCCCGTCCGCGAGCAGGTGCCGGTAGGCGTGCAGCGCGGCCCGCGCGGCCATGAGCTGGATCGGCGCCACGGCCACCCACGCCGCGGGGGCGCCGAGCGCCTCGGCCGCGAAGAGCACCGACAGCGCCGAGGTGTGCCGCCCGACGAGCACCGTCTCGCCCGGGCGGTGCCGCTCGGCGATGGCCCTGAACTCCAGGACCATCTGCTCGTACAGCCCGTTGCGCTCGTAGAACTCCGGCCAGCCGAGGCCGTGCAGCAGCTCGGGCGTGTCGGCCAGCGTCCGCTCGAACTCCAGCTGGGTGTCGACGGCGACGAAGTCCAGGCCGGCGCGGGCGGCGTGCCCGCCGTAGTGGGCGTGGGTGAGGAGCGTGACCTCGTGGCCGCCGGCGCGGAGCTGTCGTCCGAGCCGCACGAACGGCAGCACGTCGCCGTCGGTGCCATGGGTCACCAGCAGCATGGTGGCCATGTGCGGGGTCAGTCCTCCTCGGCGAGGAGGGCGAGCACGTCCTCGTCGGACAGGCTCTCCAGCTCCGTGAGAAGCGCCGCGATCTCGGTGTCGCCGGCGGCTTCGAGCCGGCCCCGGTCGATGGCCCTGGCCGCCTCCGCGACGGTGAAGTCGCCGGTGAACAGCAGGTCGACGGGCAGCTCGATCCCGTAGGTCTCCTGCACGCGCGCGAGGAACCTCACCATGGTCAGCGACTGGCCGCCCAGCTCGAAGAAGTCGTCGTCGACCGAGCCCGGCGTGACGCCGAGCAGCTCGGCCCACATCGCGGCCACCGCGGTCTCCGTGGCTGTCACGCTGCCCTCCACGCGGTGTTTCGGGGGGTCTCGGACCTGCCCGGCAGGAGCGAATGCGTCACTGAACCTCCAGCACGGGGTTTCGTGGGGGGTTTGGTCTGGTGGGAGCGCTCCCACACCCTAGGTACCCGGCCGAACAAGTGTCAACAATGACACGGCATTTGTGAGGATCTCGACACGGCCTTGTCATTAAATTTGGTGGTAATAAGGCCATTCCGGACGAAACGCGTATGACACCTTGACGCCACCAAAGCGCCGTCCCTAACCTGTCGGCCTTGGGAGCGTTTGCACCACGTCTTATGTGATTTCGCTTTGGACGCGCGCTTGTCTGAAGGACAAGAGCCCTTTTCACCGCCGCGGTCCGGCAGAGGTACTGACGCAATGCGCGAGCCCACGGAAATGATCCCCCTCTCGTTCGGCCAGGAACGGTTGTGGTTCCTGGACCAGCTGAGCCCCGGGGACTCATCGCATCACCTCTTCACTACGTTACGGCTGAACGGCCCGCTTGACGTGGGGGTGCTCGGAAGGGCGCTGACCGAGGTGGTGGCGCGGCACGAGCCCCTCCGCGCGCGCTTCCCCGCGAGGGACGGCGGGCCGGTTCAGGTGATCGACGCCCCCGCGCCGTTCCCCCTGGAGTACGCCGAGCTGACCGCCGGCGAGGTGCCCGCGTACCTCGCCGAGCGGACGAACCGCCCGTTCGATCTGGCCGCCGGGCCGCTGATCCGCGCGAGCGTGGCACGCCTGGGACCCGCCGAGCACGTCCTGTGCCTGGTGGTGCACCACATCGTCTGCGACGGCTGGTCGCTGAAGCTGCTCCTCGACGAGGTCGCGCGGCTGTACGCGGCGTTCCGCGAGGGCAAGCCGTCGCCGCTGCCACCCCTGCCCGCGCGCTTCGCGGACTTCGCCCGCGCGCAGCGTTCGCCCGAGCCGGCCCACGGGGCGGGCGTGCCGAGGGAGTCGCTGGAGTACTGGAAGGCGCGGCTCGCGGGAGTGCCGCCCCTCGAACTGCCCGCCGACCGGCCGCGGCCCGCGGTCGCGACCACCAACGGCGCGAGCCTGGTCGTCCCGCTGCCCGCCGGGCTGATGGACTGCGTGCAGCGGCTCGCCACCGCCGAGCGGTGCACGAGCTTCATGGTGCTCATGGCCGCCTACCAGGCACTTCTCGCCCGCTACAGCGGTCAGGACGACCTGTGCGTGGGCTCGGCCATCGGAGGGCGTGACCGGCTGGAGTACGCCTCCCTCGTCGGGTTCTTCGCCGGCACCCTGGTGCTGCGGGGCGACCTGTCCGGCGACCCGTCCTTCGGCGAGCTCCTCCAGCGCACCCGCGCCGCCGCGGTCGGCGCCTACCGCCACCAGACCGTGCCGTTCGAGCTGCTGCTGAACGAGCTGGGCGTCGAGCGTGACCTGAGCCGCGCCCCGCTGTTCCAGACGATGCTCGTCCTGCACGACATGGGGGAGACGCGGCTCGACCTGCCCGGCGTCCGGGCGGAGGTGCTCGACGCCGGGTACCACCAGGTCCACCACGACCTGGTCGCCGACGTGTTCGGCGAGGGCGACGACCGGCGGCTGGTGCTCACCTACAACACCGGCCTGTTCGAGCCCGGCACGATCGCCGGGTACGCCTCGGCCTTCCTGTCCCTGCTCTCGCGCGTCGTCGCCGATCCGGGCGCGCGGCTGTCGCGGTCGCTCGGCGTGCGGGAGGCCGAGCGGCGGCGGTCGCTGGAGGCGGGCGAAGGGCCGGCGCTGGCGATTCCCGGCCTGCCCACGGTGGTCGCGATGTTCTCGGCTCGCGCGGCCGGGAGTCCTGACGCGGTGGCGGTGGTCCAGGGGGGTGTGGAGCTGTCGTACGCGGAGCTGGAGGTGGCCGCGGGTTCGGTGGCGGGGCGGTTGCGGGGTGCGGGGGCCGGCCGGGGGTCATTGGTGGCGGTGTTCGCCGAGCGTTCGGCCCAGACGGTGGCGGGGTTCCTGGGGGTGATGGCGGCGGGGGCGGCCTATCTGCCGCTGGATCCGGACTATCCCCCCGAGCGGATCGCGATGGTGCTGCGGGACTCGGGCGCGGAGGTGGTGCTGGCCCAGCGCGATCTGCTCGACCGGCTCCCCGCGCACCAGGCGACCCTCGTGGTGCTCGATCCCCTTCCCGGATCCGGCGATGACCAGGGCGCGGGGGCGGAGCGGCCCGATGGGGAACGCCGCGCGGGGACCCTGCTCGCGAGCCTCGCGGGGCCCGGTGACCCGGCCTACGTGCTGTACACCTCGGGTTCGACCGGCCGGCCCAAGGGTGTGGTGGTGCCGCACAGGGCGCTGACGAACTTCCTGGTCGCGATGCGCGAGTCGCTCGGCGCGGGGCCACTGGACCGGTGGCTGGCGGTGACCTCGCCGTCCTTCGACATCTCCGGCCTGGAGATGTACCTGCCGCTGGTGACCGGCGGCCGGCTGGTCGTCGCCGGCCCCGGCGTCGCCCGCGACGGGGAGGCGCTGGCCGGCCTGATCGAGCGGTCCGGGGTCACCCACGCGCAGCTCACCCCCTCAGGATGGCGCGTCCTGCTGGACGCCGGGTTCGACGGCCCGGAGGTGACCGCGCTGGTGGGCGGGGAGGCCCTGCCGCCGCCGCTCGCCGCCGAGCTGCGCTCGCGGGCCGGGCGGCTGTGGAACATGTACGGGCCCACCGAGACCACCATCTGGTCCACCGCCTGGCAGGTCCCCGAACGGCCCGGGAGCGTGAGTATCGGCGGCCCGATCGCCAACACCCGGGTGTACGTCGTGGACCGGGACCTCGAACCGGTGCCGGACGGCGTCCCCGGCGAGCTGGTCATCGGCGGGCTCGGGGTGGCCGACGGCTACCTCGGCAGGCCCGGCCTGACCGCCGAGCGGTTCGTCCCCGATCCGTACGGCCCGGCGGGCGGGCGGCTGTACCGGACCGGCGACACCGTCCGCAGGCGCCACGACGGCACGCTCGCGTTCCTCGGACGCTCGGACACGCAGGTCAAGCTGCGCGGGCACCGCATCGAGCCGGGCGAGATCGAGGCGGCGCTGGCCTCCCAGCCCGGCGTGCGCCAGGCCGTGGTCGCCCTCCACCGGGAGACCCTCGTCGCCTACGTCATCGGCGAACCCGACAGGGCCGCGCTGGCCGGCCGGCTGCCCGCCTACATGATCCCCACGATCTTCGTCCCGATGACCGAGTTCCCGCTCACCCCCAACGGCAAGCTCGACAGGAAGGCCCTGCCGGAGCCCGGCGGCCCCGCCCCAGGCCGGGGACGCCCGCCGAAGACCCCGGCCGAGCACCGCGTCGCCACGATCTTCGCCGAGGTCCTCGGGCTCGGCGGCGCCGGGCGCGTCGGGGCGGAGGACGACTTCTTCGCGCTCGGGGGGCACTCCCTGCTGGCGACCAAGGTGGTGGCGCGGCTCGCCGACGCGCTCGGCGTGCGCATCCCCGTGCGCGAGCTGTTCGCCCACCCGACGGTGGCCGGGCTCGCCGCCGTCGCCGGGCGGTCCGACGCGAGCGCGGCGCCGTACGAGCCGAGGCCCGAGGGGGCGCCGGTGCCCCTGTCGGCCGCCCAGGAACGGCTGTGGTTCCTCCACCGCTTCGACCCCGGCGACGCCTCCTACAACGTCTACCTGGTGCGGAGGATCGCGGGGCCGCTCGACGCCGGGCTGCTCGACACGGCGCTCACCGGGCTCACGGCCCGCCACGAGGGCCTGCGGACCCGCTACCCGCACGACGACGGCAGGCCGCTCGCCGTGGTCGAGCCGGCGGTGCCGCTGCGGTTCGAACGGGCAGACGCCACCGATGAGGAGGCGGCCAGGCGGCTGGTGGGCGCGCGGGTGAACGCGCCGTTCGACCTCGCCGCCGCGCCGCCGTTCCGCGCCACGCTGATCCGGCTGTCGCCGGTGGACCACGTCGTCTGCGTCGTGTCGCACCACATCGCCGCCGACGGCTGGTCGCTCACCATCCTGCTCGACGACCTGGCCCGCCTGTACGGCGCGGCGCGGCGCGGCCTGCCCCCGGACCTCGCGCCGCAACCCCTCCAGCCGGGCGACGTCGCCTACCGGCAGCGCCTGCGCGACGGTCACGACGGTCACGAAGCCGCGCTCGCGTACTGGCGGCAGCGCTTGGACGCGGTGCCCGCTCTCGACCTGCCCACCGACCGGCCGCGCCCGGCGACCTCGGCCCATCGGAGGGGCACCCATCGCCTGGTGCTGCCAGGCGACCTCGCCGCCGCGCTGGAGAGGACCGGCAGGGAGCACGGCGCCACGCTGTTCATGGTGCTGCTGGCCGCCTACCAGGTGCTCCTTTCCCGGCACAGCGGGCAGGAGGACTTCGCCGTCGGATCGCCCACGGCGGGACGTGACCGCACCGAGCTGGAGCGGGTCGTCGGCTACCTCACCAACACGCTGGTGCTGCGCGCGGGCCTCGCCGGCGACCCGCCCTTCGGGGAGTTGCTCGGACGGGTGCGGGAGGCCGTGCTGGACGCCCACACCCATCAGGAGATCCCCTTCGAGCGGCTACTGGCGGATCTCGGCGTGGACCGCGACACCGGCAGGACGCCGCTCTTCCAGACCATGCTGATCCTGCACAGCCAGGAGAGCCTCGCGCCCGAGCCGTTCGACGGCCTGCCGTCCGAGCCGTTCGACGCGGGCAACGACCACGCGAAGTTCGACGTGATGCTGGAGGCCTGGCGCGGTGAGGACGACCTGACACTTCTGTTCGGCTACGACGCCGGCCTGTTCGACGCCGTGACCGCCGAGAACCTGGCCGCGCGCATGGCCGTCCTGCTCCGGGGCGTGGTGACCGGCTCCGGCCTGCCCGTCTCAGCGCTTCCGATGCACACGGACTCCGACGCCACCGCGCTGCGCCACCTGGTGTCCGGCGCGGGAACCGGTGAGCCGGGCGGGGCGCGAACCGTGCCGGAGCTGGTCGCGGAGTCGGTCCGCCGCGCTCCCGGGGCGGTCGCGGTGGAGTGCGGGGGCGAGACCACCACCTACGCCGAGCTGGACGAACGCGCCCGCCGGCTCGCCCCGCTCCTGCGCGGCCACGACGTCGTCGGCGTGTGCCTCGGACGGTCGGCCGGTACGGTCGTGACCCTGCTGGCCGTCTGGCACGCGGGCGCCGCCTACCTTCCCCTCGACCCGGAGTATCCGGCCGAGCGGCTCGCCGGGCTGATCCGCGACGCGGGCGTCTCGCTGGTCGTCACCGGGGAGGGGCACGGGCCGCCGTTTCCGAGCAGGGTGGTGGTCGACACCGCAGGCCGGGCCGTCGCGCCGGTGGCGGTCCCGGTCGCCGAGGGCGCGGACGTGCCCTGGCCGGGAGCCGGGGCCTACGTGATCTACACGTCGGGGTCGACCGGGGCGCCCAAGGGGGTGCTGGTGGAGCACGCGGGCCTCGCGGAGCGCGTCCGGTGGATGACGGCCGACTACGGGCTCGGGCCGGGTGACCGGGTGGTGCAGTTCGCGTCCCTGAGCTTCGACACCCACGCAGAGGAGATGTACCCCGCCCTCGCCGCCGGGGCGACCGTGGTCATGCTCCCGGACGGCGGCGCGTCCCTGCCCGACCACCTGGCGACCTCGGCCGGTGTCACGGTGCTCGACCTGCCGACGGCGTACTGGCACCGCCTCGTCGACCTGATCGACGAGATCCGGTGGCCGGCGTCGCTGCGGCTGGTGATCCTCGGCGGCGAGCAGGTCCACGCGGGCGCCGTGGCCCGCTGGCGCGCCCGGTTCGGCGACCGGGTACGGCTGGTCAACACCTACGGCCCGACCGAGACCACCGTCATCGCCACCGCCGCCGACCTCGGTGACGAGCGCGGCGCTCGCCCGCCGCTCGGCCGGCCGATCGCCGGGACCGGCGCGTACGTCATGGACGCCCGGGGCGATCTCGTACCGCCCGGCGTGCCCGGCGAGCTGTGCGTCGGCGGCGCGGGCGTCGCGCGGGGCTACCTCGGACGGCCCGCGCTGACCGCCGCGCGGTTCGTGCCCGACCCGTTCGGGCCCCCCGGCTCCCGGCTCTACCGTACGGGCGACCGGGCCCGGCTGCGGAACGACGGGCAGCTCGAATTCCTCGGACGCCTGGACGACCAGGTCAAGGTGCGCGGCTACCGCATCGAGCCCGGCGAGGTGGAGGCCAGGCTGCTGGCCCATCCGGACGTCGGCGAGGCCGCCGTGGCGGTCCGCGACGACACGCTGGTGGCCTACGTCACCGGCTCCGCGCCGTTCGAGGCCCTGCGGCGGCACGCGGCGGAGACGCTGCCGCCGTACATGGTGCCGGGCCTGTGGGCGCGGCTCGACCGGCTGCCGCTGACGACCAGCGGGAAGGTCGACCGCGCGGCGCTGCCCGAGGTCGAGCCCGAGCGGGAGACGCGCTTCGTGCCGCCGCGCACCGACGCCGAGCAGCTGGTCGCCGAGATCTGGGCCGAGGTGCTCGAACTCGACCGGGTCGGCGCGCTTGACGACTTCTTCCATCTCGGCGGCCACTCGCTGCTCGCCGTACAGGTGACGGCCCGGATCCGGGCCAACGTCGAGCTGGACATGCCGATCCGCACGATCTTCGCCCGCCGCACGGTCGCCGAGCTGGCCGCCGCGCTGGAGGAGCTCCTGCTGGAGGAGCTGACCGGCCTCTCCGACGAGGAGGCACTCGACCTGCTCGAAACCACGAACGACACCCAGGAGAGCCCGTGACCACGGACCTGTCGGCGGCCAAGCAGGCGTTGCTGGCCCAGCGCCTGCGGCGGCGCGCGGCCGCGACGACGATCGCCGCCCGCCCGGAGGGAACGGTCCCGCCGCTCTCGCACGCCCAGGAGCGGTTCTGGTTCCTGGAGCAGTACGTGCCAGGCACCGCCGCGTATGTCGTGCCCTTCTCGGTGCGGCTGACCGGGGAGCTGGACGAGGAGTGCCTGCGCCGCGCGCTGACCGGCGTCGCCGCCCGCCACGAGAGCCTGCGCACCCGGTTCGTCACCACCGGCGACGGGCGGCCCGAGGTGGTCGTGGACGCCGAGCCTCGCACGGGCTTCCGCGTCGCCGAGGCGGACGGCGAGGACCGGGCCCGCGAGCTGGTCAACGAGGAGATCGTCCGCCCGTTCGACCTGGAGGCCGGGCCCCTGCTCCGGGCGCTGCTCATACGGCTCGGCCCGCGCGACCACGTTCTGCTCCTCACGATGCACCACGCCGTGACCGACGGCCGGTCCTGCGACATCCTGATCCGCGAGATCCTGACGCTGCACGACGACCACCGCTCCGGCCGGACGCCCTCGCTACCACCGCTGCCCGTGCAGTACGGCGACTACGCGATCTGGCAGCGCGGCCGCATGGGCTCCCCCGACTACGACCGGGACGTCGCCTACTGGAAGCGCAGGCTCGCCGGGCTGTCGCCGCTCGAACTGCCCGCCGACCTGCCACGGCCGGCGACGCAGGGCTTCGACGGGGCCCAGCACGGCTTCCGCCTCGACGCGGAGCTGGCCTCGGCGGTCGCCCGGCTCGGCGACGCGTACGGGGCCACGCCGTACATGACGCTGCTGGCGGCCTTCCAGGCGCTGCTCGCGCGCTACTCGGGGTCGGCGGACTTCGCGGTCGGGTCGCCGATCAGCGGGCGCGGGCTGCCGGAGCTGGAGGCGCTCGTCGGGGTGTTCGTGAACACCCTCCCGATGCGCGCCGACCTTTCCGGGGACCCCGCTTTCACCGAGCTGCTCGGCCGCTGCCGGGAAACCGCCCTGGACGCGTATTCGCACCAGGAACTCCCTTTCGACCAGCTGGTGAACGAGCTGGCCGTAGAGCGCGACGTCAGCCGCTCGCCGGTCTTCCAGGTGCTTTTCGCGCTGCAGAACTACCGGGGGAAGGACGGGAGGGCGCCGGAGCCGCCGGGCTTCTCCATGACCGGTTTCCCGTTCGACACGAGTATCACCAGATTCGACCTGGCGCTCTATTTGACCGAAACCCCAGACGGCGGTTTATGGGGAAATTTCACCTTTAATACCTCATTGTTCCTACCGGGGACGGTCGAGCGAATGGCCGGCCATTTCGAGAGCCTGCTCCGCTCGGTCGTCGCCGCCCCCGGCACCCGGATCTCCGAGATCGAGCTTCCGTACGGCCGGGCGCTGGAGTTCGCCGCCTCGCCGGCCCCCGAGCCGCCCGGGCACGAGCTGCTGCACCGGCTCGTCACCGCGCAGGCGGCGCGCACCCCCGCCGCGACGGCCGTGGTGTACGGCGGCACCGCCCTCACCTACGCCGAGCTGGACGAGCGGTCCGACCGGCTGGCCCGCCACCTGGTGGGCCTCGGCGTGGGCCCGGACCGGCGGGTGGCCATCTGCCTGGAGCAGTCGGCCGAGCTGGCCGTCGCCGTCGTCGGCGTGCTCAAGGCGGGCGGCGCCTACGTCCCGCTCGATCCCGAGCATCCCGAGGAGCGGCTGGCGCACGCGCTGGAGGACGCGGGCGTGACCGTCGCGGTCACCACCACCGCGCTGCGCTCCCGCCTGCCCCGCGCCACCCAGTCCTCCGAGCCCGGCGGGGCGCCAGGCGAGCTGTCGGCCGTGTGCCTGGACACCGGCGTCCTCGACGGCGTGGAGCCCGGACCCGTGGAGACCGGCGTCACCGGCCGCGACCTGGCCTACGTCATCTACACCTCGGGCACCACCGGCAGGCCCAAGGGCGTCGCCGTCCAGCATCGCGAGGTGCTGCTCTACCTGTCCGGCGTGCGCGAGCGGTTCGCCGCCGCGATGCGCGACGCCGCGGCGGCCGGTTCCGGCGGGGACGGCGTCGCGGGCGGCACCGGGTTCGAGCCCGGAGGGTCGTTCGCGCTCCTGCAGTCGCTGGCCTTCGACTTCGGCGTCACCGTGTTCTACCTGTCGCTGATGACCGGCGGCACGCTGCACCTGATCCCGTCACGCACGGCCGCCCCCGATCTCGTCGCGTACTTCAGAAGGACCCCGATCGACCACCTGAAGATCACCCCTTCGCACCTCGCCGCGCTGCTGGCGGAGGCGAGCCCCCGCGACCTGCTGCCCCGGCGCCTGCTCGTCCTCGGCGGCGAGGCCTCGCCGTGGGCCTGGGCGAAGGAGCTGGCCGCGCTCGGGAAGTGCGCGGTGGTCAACCACTACGGGCCCACCGAGGCCACGGTCGGCGTCACCACCCTGCGCGCCGACCCCGCCGTCCCCGACGTGGCGGCCACGCTCCCGATCGGGCGGCCGCTGCCGGGCGCCCGCGCGTACGTGCTGGACGAGCATCTGCGCCCGGCGCCGGTCGGCGTGCCGGGGGAGATCTATCTCGGCGGGGAACGGCTGGCACGCGGCTACCTCGGCAGGCCCGCGCTGACCGCCGGCCGCTTCCTGCCCGACCCCTACGGCGAGCCGGGCGCGCGCATGTACCGCACCGGGGACCTCGGCCGGTGGCTTCCGGAGGGCGACCTGCAGTTCCTCGGCCGCCGCGACCTCCAGGTCAAGGTACGCGGCTACCGCGTCGAGCTCGGGGAGATCGAGACCCTGCTCCAGGAGCACCCCGCCGTCGCCCAGGCCGTCGTCGACCTGCGCGAGCGTGGACTGGTGGCGTACCTCGTCGCCGCGGGCGAGGAGGCGGTGCCGGGCGCGGGCGAGCTGCGCAACTGGATCCGCGAGCGGCTGCCCGACTACATGGTCCCCGTCAAGTACGTCTGGCTGGACGCGCTGCCCTTCAAGTCCCACGGCAAGGTCGACAGGGCGGCACTGCCGGAGCCGGACGACGAGCGGCCCGGCCAGGGCGCGGGATACGTGCCGCCGGAGAACCCGCTGGAGGAGGCCGTCGCCGAGGTCTGGGCGAAGGTGCTCGGGCTGGACCGCGTCGGGGCGCTGGACGACTTCTTCGACCTCGGCGGGCACTCCCTGCTCGCCATGCAGGTCATCGCGCGGCTGCGCTCGCTGGCCGGGCACCCGGTGACGATCATGGACCTGTTCAAGCACGCGACGGTGCGCTCGCTCGCGCGCCTCATGCATGCGGGCGACGACGGTCCCCGCAAGCTGCTGCACCGGCTCACCTCCGCCCGCCGCGCGACCGCGACGTTGGTCTGCGCCCCGTACGGCGGGGGCAGCGCGGTGATCTACAAGCACCTGGCCGATGCCCTGCCGGGCGACTGGGCGCTGTACTCGATCGCGGTCCCCGGGCACGAGCTGGGGGAGGAGTCACGGCCGATCCCCGAGGTGGCGAGCGAGTGCGTCGAGGAGATCCTCGCCACGGTCGAGGGCCCCCTGGTCCTGTACGGGCACTGCGGGCTCGGGGTGATGCTGGCGGCGGAGATCGTGCGCCGCCTGGAGGCCGCGGGGCGGAAGGTCGACGCGGTCTACCTGGGCGGCATCTTCCCGTTCGCCCGCCCGAAGGGGCTCATGTCGCGGGTGTCGGACTGGATGGAGCTCATCCGCAGCGACCAGGCGATGGCCAACGCGCTCACCGCGGCGGGGATGGACATCGAGGAGGTCGATCCGGAGCAGCTGAAGCTCATCATCCGCAACCGGCGGCAGGGCACGCGCGCGGCGGAGCGGTACTTCGGCCGGCTGTTCGAGGAGCGGACGCCGCCATTCGAGGCGCCCGTCGTCGCCGTCGTGGGCGAGCGCGACCCGGCCACCGAGTTCTACCAGGAACGTTTCCGCGAGTGGCACTGTGTCTCGGACTCGACCGCCCTGGTCGTGCTCGACGAAGCCGGACACTTTTTCATGAAATATCGGGCGGAGGAGCTGGCGGCGATCGTCACCGGGATCCACCCGGCCGTCGCCGCCGGCCGTACCGAGCCGTACCTCCGCCGCGACGACTCCACCTGGTGGCTCCACGACGTCTCCACCGCCACCCCCGGCGCCGCTGAAACAGCCACCCCCGCGAACGGCGAGCCTCTGGGCTCCCTGGAGACCACCGCGGGCGGCGATCCCCTGGAGACCGCCGCGAACGCCGGACCCCGGGCTTCCCTGGAGACCGGCGCGAACGCCGAACCCCGGGCTTCCCTGGAGGCCGGCGCGAACGACGAGCGCTCGGCGTCTCCCGGAGGCGGCGGGGGCGGGCCGGCTCCGGCGTACCCCGGCTCGGGGATGTCCTCGGCGGGGCCGAGGCCGAGCATGCGGAGGTTCGCGGTCGTGGCCGCGGGCCAGCTCGTCTCGATCACCGGATCGGCGCTGACCGAGTTCGCGATCCCCATCTGGATCTACCTGACCACCGGCTCGCTGGTCAGCTTCGCGCTGTTCGCCGTGCTCGGCCTGGTGCCCGGCATGCTGGTGTCACCGCTCGCCGGCGCCATCGTCGACCGGTCCGACCGCCGCCGGGTCATGCTCGCGGGCGACATCGGCGCGGGCTCCACGCAGGTGATCCTCGGCGTGCTGCTGTGGACCGGCAACCTGCAGACCTGGCACATCTACCCGCTGCTGGTGTGCCTGTCGATCGCGCTGACCTTCCAGCGGCTGGCGTACGGCTCCGCGATCCCGCAGCTGGTGCCCAAGCGCTACCTCGGCCACGCCAACGGCGTGGTGCAGATGGTCATCGGCACCTCGCAGCTCATCGTGCCCCTGGTCGCCGCCGGGCTGATGGCCACGATCGGCCTGTCCGGCATCCTGGTCATCGACGTGGTCAGCTACGCCGTGGCCATCCTGAGCGTGGCGCTCATCCGGTTCCCGTCCTCGATGGCGTGGAAGCGGCGTGAGTCCGTGGTGACCGAGATGGTGAACGGCTTCCGCTACTCATGGGGGAACCGGTCGTTCCGCTCCATGCTGGTGTTCTTCGCCGTGCTCAACATCTTCCTGTCGCCGCTCTTCCTGATGATCTCGCCCCTGGTGCTGTCGTCCGGCACGCTGGCCGACGTCGGGCGGGTCGCCTTCGCGGGCGGGCTCGGCGCGTTCCTCGGCGGCCTGGCCATGACGGTGTGGGGCGGACCGCGCAGGAAGCGCCTTCGCGGCGTCCTGCTCTCGACCCTGGCCCTGGCGGTCTTCTGCCTGGTCACCGGCCTGCGCGACCATCTGGTCCTTATCGGCGCCGGCGCCTTCGGGATGTCGCTCTGGCTCACGCTCCTCAACGGGGTCTACGCCACGATCATCCAGGTCAAGGTGCCCCAGCGGTTCCACGGCCGGGTGATCGCGCTGAACACGCTCGTCGCCTGGTCCACCCTCCCGATCGGCTTCGGCCTCGTGGCCCCGTACGGCACGGCGGTGTTCGAGCCGCTGCTGGCCCACGACGGCCCGCTGGCCGGCACCGTCGGCACGCTGATCGGGACGGGCCCCGGGCGCGGCATCGGCTTCATGTACATCTGCTTCGCCCTCGCCATGGCGGTGACGGCGCTGGTGGCGATGCGCGTCAAGGCGCTCGCCCGCTTCGACGACGTCGTCCCTGACGCACTGCCCGACGACCTGGTCGGCGTCGAGGCCCTGCGCGCCCGTACCCCGGCGCCCGACCACGAGAACCTCATCGATCGACGACCAGCTCTCAAGGAGTCCCCGTGACCGAAGCCCCGCACCGCGTCGTCCTCAACGGCGAGGAGCAGTACTCCCTCTGGCCGTCGGACCGCGAGATCCCGGCCGGGTGGCGCCCCGACGGGTTCGAGGGCACCCGGGAGGAGTGCCTCGCCCACATCGAGGAGGTCTGGACCGACATGCGCCCCCTCAGCGCGAGGGCGTCCGGCACGGCTCTTCGACCTTGAGGGGGATGCTCGCCCTCATGCCGCTGGGTCGATTCGTCGACGAAGCAGATCCACGCGCCGCGCTCGGCGGCCTGCCTTTTATATACGGCCAGGTCTCCTTCTAATCCCTCGGTTCCCCCGGCTGCGGCACCTATGGGCCGACCAGGGCTACCGCAGGAGCCGGGATCACCGTCCTGGCGGGCGCGCCGGATATGGGTCCGACCGCCCGACCGGCCGTACACTGATGTCCATGGGTCGTACAAGCGTCATGAGACAGTGCCTGCGGCAGGCGGTCTTCGCGCTGTGCTCGACCATTACGGGTCCGACAGGTGTCGGCCCGGCGACCGCAGCCGACGCGGAGGCACCGGAAGCTGGTCACCGCGTGTTGCACGGCCGCGGCTAGCGATCTTCCACGGCTCCCACCGGGGTCTGTCCCCGGCGCGCTCCTCTTCGAGAACCAAGTAGGACTCCGCCTACCAAGCCGAGCCGTCACATTTAGCTCGCATCGGAGTCCCCACTCCCCGTAATCTCCCCAGTTTCCGGCAAGCCGTCAGCGCTGACGGCCACGCGACCGGGCCAAACCCGTCTTCGAAGGAATCGCCGTGAGGCTGAGCGAACTACTGGCCGGGCACGACCACCAGGTGCTCCAGGGCGACCCGGAGACGCCGATCACCGCCGGCCTATTCTTCGACGTCAATCGGGTGACGCCGGGTTCGCTGTTCATCGCGGCACCCGGCCACCGTGAAGGCGGTCCCGAGTCCATCGGACCGGCCCTTGCACGCGGTGCGGTCGCGGTGATCGTCGACGGTGAGGCGCCGGCGCTTCTGGCATCGGACGCGGGTGTATGTGTCGTCCAGGTGCTGGACACCCGTACGACGGCCGCGATCCTGACCTCCCGGTACTACGGTGAGCCGGGGCGACGAATGGACATGATCGCGGTCACCGGCACCAACGGGAAGACCTCGGTGTCGTACACGGTCGAGTCGGTGCTCCGGATCTCCGAGGGCGCGAGGGTGGGGGTCATCGGGACGTCCGGCAGCCGGATCGGCGACGAGTTGATCCCGATGCCGGAATCGGTGCTGACCACGCCAGAGTCACCGGACCTTCAGTACCTGCTGGGACGCATGCGCGACAGCGGGGTCGCAAGCGTGGTGCTGGAGGCCACGTCGATGGCTCTGCTGACGCACCGGGTGGACTGCTCCTTCATCGACGTCGGGGTCTTCACCAATCTGTCCCAGGACCATCTGGACGACCACGGGACGATGGAGAACTACCGGGACGCCAAGCTGCGCTTGTTCCAGGGACTGTGCCGCCGCGCGGTGGTCAACGCCGACGACCCGGTGAGCGCCCGCATCCAGGCGCTCATGCCGGGCGCGGTGACCACGTACGCTCTCGACACCGGGGCGGACTATCGGGCCACCGACTTAACTGTGGACGCGCATGGCACGCGTTTCACCCTGCACCACGACGGCCGCAAGTACCCGGCGGCGATCCCCGTACCGGGCCGGTACTCGGTGGCCAACGCCCTGGCCACCGTGGCTGCCTGCCACACCTTGGGACACGACCTGAACGGTCTGATCGCCGCGCTCGAGCGGATGCCGCCGATCCCCGGCCGGTTCGAACGCTTCGAGACCCCGCGCGGCACGTGCGTGATCGTCGACTACGCCCACTCCCCGGACTCTCTGGAGCAGGTTCTGACGACCATCCGAAGCTTTGCCTCCGGCCAGGTCATCACCGTCTTCGGGTGCGGTGGAGACCGTGACACCACCAAACGAGCCGAGATGGGGAAGATTGTCGGAACCTACTCCGATCTGTGCGTCCTCACCTCCGACAACCCGCGCAACGAAAACCCCGAGGCGATCCTGGATCAGATCACCCCGGGCCTCGCGACCACCGGTACACCGTTCAAACGCTTCGTCGACCGTCGCCAGGCGATCGCCTTCGCCCTGTCCGCCGCAGGACCGGACGACGTCGTCCTGGTCGCCGGAAAGGGTAGCGAGCCACACCAGATCGTCGGCGAGAAGTTGCTCCCCTTCAGCGACATGGCTACCGTTCGTGAACTCGCCGGAACGTGACCACGTCTGGAAAAGCAGCATGCTGATCATGTGGAGCGGTCGAGCTTGCCAGCGATCATTCCACCGGAACCATACGAGCCACCTAGGCACAGTGATCTCTAGCCTTTCACCCGGGCGCCGGAGGTTGAGTGGCACATCAGTGACAGGAACGTCGCCGTACGCCATCCACACCGAGTTCAGACAGCGGCGGCCTCGGGCTTCGGGCTGCTAGCGTCGCCGGTCGTGAGTGAGAACGTGTACGTGGGAAGCGCGGACGTCGACGCGGCGGCCGACAAGGGGTGGCTGCTCGGGCACTTCAAGCCGCTCGGCGACGTGCGGCACAGCGAGGACGTCGAGATCAAGTGGGGCGTGCACCCCCCTGGCGACGAGCGTGCCGAGTGGGTCACCGGCGAGAAGCGCACCGCCCTGCTCATCCTGATCAGCGGGCGCTTCCGGGTGGAGCTGCCCGGCCGCAGTGTGCTGCTGGCCAAGCCGGGCGACTACGTCGTGTGGGGCCACGGCGTCGACCACTCCTGGCGCGCCGAGGAGCGGTCGGTGGTCCTCACCGTCCGCTGGCCCTCCGTCCCCGGCTACGCGGTGCCGGAACGGCCCGTGCCAGGAAAGGACTCCTGACCTCCGAATACGCGGTGCCGGAACGGTGGATGATCGGATGCGCGAACGGTACGCTCCGACCGGAGAACGGAAAACCCCGTGAGCGCCATGAGGTCATGGCCCGCTTCGGTGGGTGGTGGGAGCGGGCGTCAGGTCAGGCGGCCGGTGGCGATCACGTCGCGGTACCACAGGGCGCTGTCCTTCAGGGTGCGCCGCTGGGTGGCGAAGTCGACGTGGACGATGCCGAAGCGCGCGCTGTAGCCCTCGGCCCACTCGAAGTTGTCCAGCAGCGACCACACGAAGTACCCCTCCACCGGCACCCCCTCGGCCACGGCGTCGCGTACGGCCGCGAGGTGGTCGCGCAGGAAGGCGACGCGCCCGGCGTCGTGGACCCCGCCGTCCGGGTCCACCACGTCGGGGGCGGGCACGCCGTTCTCGGTGACCACGATCGGCACCTCGGGGTAGTCGGCCCTCAGCCGGGTCAGGGTGTCGTACAGGCCCCTCGGGTAGATCTCCAGCCAGTCGAGCTGCGCGGTGGGGTGCTTGACGACGCGGTTGCCCTCGGCGTCGAGGAAGTTCGGGTTGTAGTACTGCACGCCGAGCACGTCGATCGGCTCGCTGATCACGGCGAGGTCCCCGTCGAGGATGTGGTCGGCCATGGGGCTGCGCTCGGCGATCCAGGCCAGCGTGTCCTCGGGATAGGAGCCCGTGAAGATCGGGTCCAGGTACAGCCGGTTCTCCAGGCCGTCCTTGTGCCACACCGCCTTCGCCGTCTCGGGGGCGTCGTCGGCGGCGTAGGTGGGGTGCAGGTTGAGCGCGGGGCCGATGCGGCGGCCCGGGTGCCGGTCGTGCAGGACACGCGACGCCCGCCCGTGGGCGAGCAGCAGGTGGTGCAGGGCCACGAACGCCCGCCCGTCGTCCTGGACGCCTGGCGCGTGGATCCCCCAGCGGTACCCGCACTCGACCACGGTCTTTGGCTCGTTGATCGTCAGCCAGTCGCGGATGTCCAGGGCGTCGAACATGATCTCGGCGTAGTCCGCGAACCGCTCGGCGGTGTCCCTGTTCTCCCAGCCGCCCGCGTCCTGCAACGCCTGGGGGAGGTCCCAGTGGAACAGCGTGGCCATGGGATGGACGCCGCGCTCGCGGAGCCCGTCGGCCAGGCGGCGGTAGAAGTCGAGGCCGCGCTGGTCGGGCCGGCCGGCGCCGTCCGGCTGGACGCGCGGCCAGGCGATGGAGAACCGGTAGCCGCGCAGGCCGAGCGAGGCCATCAGGTCGAGGTCCTCGCCGAGCCGGTGGTAGTGGTCGGCGGCCACGGCCCCGGTGTCGCCGTCCTTGACGTTGCCCGGGGCCGCCGCGAAGGTGTCCCAGACGGACACCCCTCGCCCGTCCTCCTCGGCGGCGCCCTCGATCTGGTAGGCGGAGGTCGCCGCCCCCCAGACGAACTCCTCGGGGAAACGCTGCTCGGGCACGGTCTTCTCCTTCGGGGGAGGGGGGCATGCGGTGGGATCACGGCATGCGGTGGCCCAGGCCCCGGCCCGTACGGCGGCGGGGGCCCTCCCGGACGCGTGGTGTCAGGCCGAGCCGCGCTCGACCAGATGCGTGTCCAGTATCACGACGGGCTGCTGCAGGCGCTCGCCGTTGATGCGGGAGACCAGGAGCTGCGCCATCTGGCGGCCCATGGCCTCGGTCGGCTGGTGGACGCTGGTGAGCGGCGGCACGGTCTGGGCGGCGATGGCGGAGTCCTCGAAGCCGATCACCGCCACGTCGCCGGGTATGGCCCTGCCGTGCTCCTTGAGCACGCGCATCGCACCGATGGCCATCGCGTCGGAGGCGGCGAACACCGCGTCGAGGGTGGGATGCTCGCCGAGCAGCCGCTCCATCGCGTCGACGGCACTGCCCTCGCTGAAGTCGCCATACGCGACGAGTTCGGGCATGCCGGTGGCCAGCAGCGCGTCGCGGTATCCGGCGAGACGGTCGACACCCACGCCCATGTCCTGCGTGCCGGCGATGGTGGCGATCTGCCGCCGGCCCCTGGCGAGCAGGTACTTGACGGCCTGCCTGGCGCCGGCGCGGTTGTCCATGTCGACGTAGCTGAAGGGCGTGAACCCGACCGGCCGGCCGCCGAGGACGGTGGGCACGCCCATCTCCTCCAGCCGGCCGGGCAGCGGGTCGGCGCCGTGCAGCGAGATCAGCAGGACCCCATCGACGTGCTGACCGGTGAGGTAGAGCTCAAGGCGCTCGTGCTCGTCGCTGGACTGCGCCATGGTCAGGATCAGCTGGAGCCCGGTCTCCGACAGCGACGAGCCGATGCCGCGGATGATGCCCGCGAAGAACGGCTCGTCGAAGATGCGCTGCTCGGACTCGGACACGACCAGCGCGATCGTGTCCGTGCGCCTGGTGACCAGGGTGCGCGCCGCCCGGTTGGGCACGTAGCCGAGTTCGTCGATGGCCTGCTGGACGGCCTCGCGCGCCTTCTCGCTGACCTTCGGCGAGCCGTTGATGACGCGTGAGACCGTGCCGCGGCCGACCCCGGCGCGAGCGGCGACGGCCTCGAGGGTCGGTCGCGCTCCCGAGCGGCGGTCCCCGTTCATGAGAAGTGCCCCCTCCTAGAGTTAGGCCTTATTCTGCCGGACCGCGGAGACCGCCTCGGCGAATAGTGTCCGCGTACCAGTACGCGCTGGCCTTGGGGGTTCTGCGCTGAGTGGGATAGTCGACGTAGACGAGCCCGAACCGCTTGCCGTATCCCCATGCCCACTCGAAATTGTCCATCAAGGACCAGGCGAAGTATCCCTTCAGGGGTATCCCCGCCTCGATGGCGGCGTGGCAGGTGCGCAGGTGCGCCTCGATGTAGGCCAGGCGGTCCTGGTCGTCCACCGTCTCGCCGTCCACGACGTCCTCGAAGGCCGCGCCGTTCTCCGAGATGACCAGGGGGATGCTCGGGTAGTCGCGGGCGACCCGCTGGAGCACCTCGTACAGGCCGATGTCGTCGATCTCCCAGCCCATCGAGGTGACCGGGCGCCCGCCGTTCACGAAGGAGATGTGCTCGCTGCCCGGCCACGGCGAGCCGGCGCCGGTCGGCGCGGCGGCGGCGGAGGCGGCACCGCCCGGCTTGCCCGACACCGTGAAGCGGCTGTAGTAGTTCACCATCAGCGTGTCGAACGGCGTGGAGATCGTCTCCAGGTCGCCGTCCTGGATGAAGTCGATCTCGGTGACGCCGCTCAGGTCCTCGAGGACGTCCTCGGGGTAGGAGCCCTTCAGCAGGGCGTCGAGGAAGAACCGGTTCTGCAGGCCGTCGATGCGCCGGGCGGCGTCCAGGTCGGCCTCGTCCTGCGAGGCCGGGCTGATCGCGTACAGGTTGACCGACCCGCCGATGTTGACCCCGGCGCCCTGGGCGCGCAGCGCCTGTACCGACAGCCCGTGGGCGAGGTTGAGGTGGTGGGCGGCCCTGATGGAGGCGGCGGGCTCGCGCCGTCCCGGAGCGTGCTCGCCGGAGGCGTAGCCGAGGAAGGCCGCGCACCAGGGCTCGTTCACGGTGCTCCAGTTGCGCACCCGGTCGCCGAGGGCCTGGTGGACGCACGCCGCGAAGTCGGCGAAGCGCTTCGACGTGTCGCGTACCGGCCAGCCGCCGAGATCCTCCAGCGCCTGGGGCAGGTCCCAGTGGTACAGGGTCAGCCAGGGCTCGATGCCGTGGCCGAGCAGCTCGTCCACCAGGCGGCGGTAGAAGTCCAGGCCCGCCTCGTTGACCTCGCCCGCCCCGTCCGGCTGGATCCGTGGCCAGGAGACCGAGAAGCGATAGGCGGTCAGGCCCAGGTCGGCCATGACCGCCACGTCGTCGCGGTAGCGGCGATAGTGGTCGATCGCGACCTCGGCGTTCTCGCCGTTGAGTACGCGGCCCGGCTGCCGGACGAACGTGTCCCAGATGGAGGTTCCGCGCCCGTCGGCGCTGATCGAGCCTTCGATCTGGTACGCCGAGGTGGCGGCGCCCCAGACGAAGCCCGTCGGGAACACCAGGGTAGGGGCGTCGGTCTCGGGTTGAGTCTCCTGCGTGGTCACGCTTTGACCGCACCTTCCATGAGTCCGCCGACGATCTGCCGGCCGAACGCGACGAAAACAACAATGAGGGGTAGTACGGAAAGGGCCGTGCCCGTGAAGATCAGCACGTAGTCCGTGGTGTGGGCCGCGGTGAGGAAGCTGATCGAGACCTGCACCGTGGGGTTCTCCGGGGTGAGGACGATCAGGGGCCACATGAACTCGTTCCAGTTCAACATGAAGGTCTGCAGCGCCAGGACCGCCATGCCGGGCCGTACGGCGGGCAGGATCACGTTCCACCAGATGCGCATCGTGGACGCGCCGTCCACCCTGGCCGCCTCGACCAGTTCCTCGGGAACGGCCTGGTGGGTGTACTGCGTCATCATGAACACGCCGAAGCCGTTGAGCAGGTACGGCAGGATGACGGCCTTGAGCGTCCCGACCCAGCCGAGGCTCACCATGAGCTGGTAGAGCGGGACGATGCCCATCTGCTGCAGCGGCACCATCATCGTGATCAGGATGGAGCCGAGCAGCAGGTTGCGCCCGCGGAAGTGGAGCCGGGCGAAGGCGAAGCCCGCGAACGTCGAGATGATCACGACGGAGATCGTCACGGTGGAGGTGACGATCAGCGAGTTCATCAGGCCGGTGAGGAAGTGCGCGTCCTCGGTGTTGAGCACCCGCTGGATGTTCTCGCCGAGGTTGCCTCCGGGGATCAGGGGCGGCGGCACCTCGACGGCGTCGGAGTTGGTCCGCGAAGCGATGATGACCATCCAGTAGATCGGGAAGATCGACAGGATGATGGTGAACAGCAGGGAGATCTTGGTGAGCGGCGTGGCGCGGAAGGGGTCCCGCTTGCTCCTGGCGGCGGCCCGGCCGGGCCTGACCTGCGTGATGGCGGTCACTTGCTGCCCCCGATCCGGCGGACGAACGCGTAGTTGATCGCGACGCCGAGGAGGATCAGGATGAACAGCAGCCAGGCGGCCGCCGCCGCGTAGCCGTAGTCGAAGTCCCTGAACCCCTGTTTGACGATGTACATCGCGATCGTCTGGAACTGACCGGTACTGCCACCCTCCATCCGGTTGCTGCCGAACATGACCGGCTCGGCGAAGAGCGTCAGCCCGCCGATCGTGGAGACGAAGACCGTGAAGATGATGGTCGGGCGGATCATCGGCAGCGTGATGCTCCAGAACTGCCGGCGGGAGGACGCCCCGTCGATCGACGCCGCCTCGTAGAGGTCGCGGGGGATCGTCTGCATGCCCGCGAGGTAGATGATCGCGTTGTAGCCGGTCCAGCGCCAGTCGACCATGGTGGCGATCGCGCTCCAGGACGACCACTTGGCGTTCTGCCAGTTGATGTTGTCCACGCCGAGGGACCCGAGCACGTAGTTGATCAGGCCGAAGTCACGGCCGAAGAGCTGGGTGAAGACGATGGCGACCGCTACGACCGAGGTGACGAGGGGCAGGAGCACCCCCAGGCGGAAGAACAGCCGCCCCCGGATCCGCTTGTTGAGGGCGTTGGCCAGCATGAGCGCGAGGACCAGCTGCGGCACCGTCGCCAGGGCGAAGATGCCGACGGTGTTGATCACCGCGTTCCAGAAGTCGGCGTCCGTCAGCAGGTTGGCGTAGTTCGCGAGGCCCGTGAACTTGGCGTCGCCGCCGGCCAGCTCGTAGTCGTGGAGCGAGACCCACAGGGTGAAGATGAGCGGGAACAGGCCGAAGATCGCGAAGAGGATGAAGTACGGCGAGATGAGGAAGTAGGGCGTGGCCTTCAGGTCGAGCTGGGACAGGAAGCGGCGTGAGGATCCCGATTGGTGGCGCCCCGGCCGGTGTGGGGGAGGCGCGGGATCCGCACGGTGGATGCGGACGTTGACGCTCATCGGAATTCCGGGGCGGGTCCCCTGGCCTTCAGCCGTGGGGAGAGTGCCCCATTCTCCTTCTTTCGTCGAAAGCGATGTGTGGTGTGCCCGCCGCCGGGCGATGAGCACGCTCGGCGGGAGTGCCACGGAGGCAGGGGCCGCCCTGGCGGCGGCATGGGGAGTCCTCCGGTCGATGAGCCGCGAACTTTCAGCCCATGTGGGGCGGACTCCACAGGGTCTGTCCGTCGGGAGGAGGTCAACGGTTTACCTTTCGGCGCTCGGAGCGAAGGGCGGCAGCGTGGTTCCGCTGCCGCCTGCCGCTCAGGAGGGGAGGTCACCGGCCCGCCGGAGGGTTGCCGCGGAGGGCCGGTGACGTTCGGGGACGATCAGCCCGCCGCCTTCTGGCCCGCCTCGACGAACTTCTGCCATGCCTCGCCGTAGGGCACGGCGCCCTGGTCCATGCCGATGATGATCTGCTCCACCGCGGCCTTCACCTGGGCGTGCTTCTCACCGAGGAAGGTCGGCTGGAGCGACTTGATGGACGGCCCGAAGATCTTGCCGATGGGCGCGTTGTCGAAGTACTCGTTGGTCGCGCTCTGGAGCTCGGGGTTGTCCTGCGCCGGGATGGTGCTGGGCAGGTTGCCGCCCTCCTTGAACGCCAGCAGCTGCGCTTCCGGGCTGGTCAGGTAGCTGGCCAGCTCGGCGGCCTCCTTCGGGTGCTTGGACTGCTTGGGCACCGCGAGCCAGGAGCCGCCCCAGTTGCCGCCGCCACCGGGAACCGTCGAGACGTCCCACTTGCCCTTGAACTTGTCACCGGCGGTGCCGGACACCACGCCGAGCATCCAGCCCGGGCAGCCGAGGGTCGCGAACTGCGACTTCACGAAGCCCGTGTTCCACGGGTCGGTGAAGTTCTGCAGCTTGGCGGTCAGACCGGCCTGGCTGATCTTCGTGGTGAAGTCGAACGCGGTCTTGACGGCCGGGTTCTTGTCCACGATCAGCTGCTGGTTCTTGTCGAAGTAGGTGACGTTGCCGTTCTTGGCGGACTCCTGCGACAGCACCACGTTGTAGATGGTGTTGACGCTGTCCACGAACTTGGCGTCCTTGACCTTGGCCTGGAAGTCCTGGCCGGCCTTGACGAAGTCGTCCCAGCCGCCGCTCCACAGCTTCGAGACCTCGTCCCGGTCGGTGGGCAGTCCGGCCTTCTTGAACAGGTCGGTGCGGTAGCAGATGCTCATTCCGCCGACGTCGGTGCCGAGGGCGAACAGCTTGCCCTCCGAGTTGAGCCCGTTCTCCCACTTCCACGCGGGGAAGTCGGCCTGACGGCTCTGCAGGCCGTACTGACCGAGATCGGTGAAGAACTGGGGCCGGGCCTTGGCCAGGCCCATGCCGCCCTCGTCGATGCCAACGACGTCACCGGCACCCGTGCCGGACTGGAGCCACTGCAGCATCTGGGGCCAATAGACGTTCTCGAAGCTGTCGGTCAGGTTGTTGTACTTGACCTGCACATTCGGGTGCTCGGCGTTCCACTTCTCAACGGCGGCCTTGTAACCGAAGTTGGTGCCGCCGCCGAAGGTCTGCAGCGTGAGGGTGATCTTCTCCGCCGGCGCGGCTGACGACGAGCCGCCGGTGGTGCTACCGGTGTCGCTGGACGAGCACGCGGTGGTGATTCCGAGCGCGGCGGTCATCACCGATGCGACCGCGAGCATTCTGCCGCGGCGCATGTTGTTCTTCATTCCGGACCCCTCTCAGGTGGTTGCCCGATCGTTGGGAGGTGGCATCGAGGGCCGGCCCCGACAGTCGGGCCCCGCGATGTGCTGGATCCCTCAGTCGTGATCCCGCGAGGGGCTGCCTCGCGAGCGAAGTTTGGGAGCGCTCCCACGAAGAGTCCCCGATAGGCAATGCTGGCGTCAATATGCTGAAACCTAACTGTTACTCCTGGGGCTGTTAGGAGCTTGAAATCAGACGTTGTGCGCGATAAGGACCATTGGCGGTATTGGGAGCGCTCCCACCGTTAACCGGCACAGTCGGGCGCAAATCATCCATGCGCCACGGGATCGCCCGGCTCCCGGACCTGGAGAAAGCACGGTGCCGTACGGCCGGCGGAGTGGGTCGCCGGCCGTACGGCACCGAGGGGAACGGGCGTCCTCCGCGGGAGGGGGAGGGGCGCCTTCGATGGTCGGGAGGGCGGGCGCCCCGCGAGAAGGAGAGCGCCCGGGAGGTAATGTCAGGCGGCGTAGCTCGGGTAGCCGTAGCCGACGACCTGGGAGGCCGGGCGGGTACGGATCTCGACCTTGCCGTTGCCGGTGTTGCCCTCGACGGTCTTGATCGTCCCGTCGCCGTTGTCCTTGATGACGAAGCCGACGTGGTCGATGTTGTCGAGGTTCTTGCTGCGGCCCCAGTCGAAGAAGACGACCGCGCCGGGCTTGGGAGTGCTGCCCCAGCGGTCCTGCGAGGCGAACCACTTGGCGTGCGCGACGGTGTAGGCGTCGACGCCCACGGTGTCCTGCATGCCGAGCTGGCTGCCGACCCAGGAGACGAACATGTCGCACCAGGCGGCGTCGGCGTACCCGGCGATGGAGCCGCTGTCGCGGGCCACGGTCTCCTTGGCCCTCGGGGAGCTCATGTACCAGGAGTGGAACTTGGTGCCGCCACCAGCGCTGTTCTCGGAGATGCCGACCTGTCGCTCCGCCAGCTTCAGGAGCTGCTCGGCGGAGACCTGCCGCACGGTTTCCGGAGCCTTCACGGTGTTCGGGGCCTCGGCGGCCGCGAGGTTGCGGCCCGTGTCGTCGGCGGAGGCGGCGTGGGCCGCGAGAGTCGTGCCCGCCACGGCCTGGGCGACGACCAGGCCGCCGAAGGCGAAGGCTTTGAGATGGTTCTTTGGGGCGTCCAGAAGCCGATGTATCGACATTGACAAGGGGATACTCCTTCTTCCAAGCCGCCTACCGGGTTAGCTGACGGGTTCGGGCGTGGAAGTCGCCCTACGGGAGCGTCCGTGGGAAGTGACGGCCCCGATTCACCCCAGAGGAGGTGGGTCCCCGGCTCCGCGCGACGCGGACTCGGCGTAGCGCGTATCGGCGGGAGAGGGATCTCCGCAGAGGACCGAGCCGCGCTGTGCAATCTCCACGGCACGAGCGGGGTACTCAAACAGGCAGTACCTGTACCAGGAGTCCACTCAGAGTAATACATCGGACAAACACATGCAAACAGGACAAAAGTCCGGGCTGGATGGGGGGCCTGGACGGCAAACCCGCCTTGACCACGCCGGGGCGCAGGGGCTTGGGGTGGCGGTTCACCTGCCTTGACCTGGGTGCGGAGGAACCCTCCGCCCGCCGGGCACGTGACCGGCGGCACCGGAGCGGCCATCGCGCCGGGCCGGGCGAAAGTGATAGTTGCGCAGGTTCGCGCTGCCGTGTCAAGGGGGACTGAAGTGACGTGAGCCCACGGCTGGTACGTGTGATGACGTGGCCGGCCGTCGTGGCATGGCCGCCGAAAGCCCTCCTTTGCTATTCATGAGCGGCGAATACCGTTAACGGTAAATGCCGGGATTTCCGGTTTGCGTTACCCGAACGAGATCACGATGACGTACTCCATCCGGCCCGGTACGGACGTCCTTTCCGTGTACGGCGGAACGCGCGGCTCGTGAACCGGGCACGAAAGGCATCCGGTGCCCATGGCGATCGGAGGGATGGATGGTGAAATATCCCCCATGAGCCACCCCGGCCGTGCTCGCGCCCGCGGACCAGGGCCACGACCAGGGCGGCGACGGGCGCTGACCTCACCCTGGACCTGTACGGCGAGGCCGCGTACCGGCGCGCGAATTCCTTCGGCGCCGTCCACGGACAGCCCGTCGAATGCGCCCCGAAATCAGCGGCTGCAGGTATTTCACGCCATTGGAACGGCCGCGGTGACCGGAAATAGCGGGGCCTGTTGGTATTGGCTGGAAAGGGTGGAGAACATGCGCGGTCCGGGGATCGTCGTGCCGTTGGCGGCCCTGGCATCCCTCGCTGTGGTCGCCGCCCCCTCCGGCCTCATCTCTGGAGGGGGCCCGAGGGCGGCCACCGTCATCACGCTTCCCGTGGCGAGCGCCGGCGCACCGAGGTGCGCCACGGCCGTACCGGCAGAGGTGACCACGCACGCCGGCTGGGTGAGGCTCCTCCGCCCTCCCACCGGGCACCGCCGGAACCACCACCGGCACCGCCGGGAGGCGCTCCGGCACACCCCGGTCCACACTCCAACGAGAACAACTAGACCTGGCTGATCCACCGTTGTTCTCCGTTCACCGGTTGTTACCCCCCGCGTCGGGTCATCCCGTTACGTTGCTTGCGTCGTGAAAGTGTCAATGCCCGGCGTGGAGAGGAACGGTCGAAGCCACGTGCGGGAGCAGGGGTCGGCCGTCGCCTGGGTGGAGTCGCCTCTCCAGTTGCTGTGCGCGGTCGAGGCACGGTATGCCGGGGTCGTCGGGCCGGGCACGCGCGTGGTGACCCGCGCGAAGCTGCCGGGGCTCCGCGTCACCCGCGCCGAGCTGGCCGCCCTCGACCTGCCCGCCGGGCTGGAGATCGAGACCGCCGACGGCGCGATGCCCCGCCCCGGCCGGGACGCCGCGTGGGTCCTCGGAGACGCCTTCTCCGGGAGGATGCAGCTCACCTCGCTCACCGCCGCCCCCGCGCGGATGGTCCTGGTGGACGACGGCCTCGCCACGATCCGCCTGCTGGAGCTGCTCACCGCCAGGCTCGGCACCCCGCTCCTGCGCGCACGCGCCAAGTCCGGCCCGACGCGGCGCGTCCTCGGGGCCGCCGCCGCGGTCCGGCTGCGCGCCGCCGCCCGGGCCGGACGGCTCACGGTGTTCACCGCCCTGCCCGTGCCCGCCGAGCTGGCCAAGGCCGTACAGGGGCTCGGGGCCGAGCTGGTGACCCACGACTTCGCCTGGCTGCGCTCCCAGCCCGCCGTCGCGCACCCACGTCCCCCCGAGAGCACGGTCGTCCTCGGCACGTCGCTGGTGCGCAACGGGCTGATCCACCGCGACCGCTACCTCGCCTGGCTCTTCGGGCTTCAGGGGCCGCTGGCCTACTACCCGCACAGGCGGGAGGACCCCGGCGACCTCGCGGCGGTCCGGGGCCACCCCGGCGTCACCGTCTACGACGGCGGGGTCCCCGTCGAGATGACGCTGCGGGACCTGCGGCCGGGGCAGCGCGTGCTCAGCCTGCCCTCCACGGCCGTCACCTCGCTGCGCGTCCTGCTCTCCGCGCGCGGCGTCCCCGTCGAGACCGTGGAGGTCCCCGACGACTGGTGGACGCCCTCCGCGACGGTCTCGCTCCGTTCACACCTCCAGATGTTCGCGCACGAAAGGGCTTCTCCTTGAGCCGGGTTCTCGCTGTGGCCGATTCGGACTCCTACCTGAAGTGGGCGGCGGGTCTCCTCGACCAGCTGCCCGCCGGGTGGACGTCGACGCTGGCCGTGGTGCGCACGCCGATCGTGCCGTCGCAGGGCCAGATCGCCGCCGCCGTCAACGGGACGCGCTTCGACACCGACCAGCCGCCTTCTGTGGTGCACGCGCGCGGCCTGCGCCGCCTCGCGGAGCGCATCAGGCCGGACGTCGTGCTGGTCGCCTGCACGGGGCCCGTCGTGGACGTGCTGGTGAGCGACGTGTTCGACGGGCTGAGCCCTCGCCCGGTGTTCGTGTCGGGCCTTCCCGGCATCTCGATCCCCGCCACGGAGAAGGCCTGGCTGTACCGGGGCGGATGCGACCTCTTCGTCGTGCACAGCGGCAGGGAGGTCGAGGAGTTCGCCCGCATCGGCAAGGAGCTGGGCGCCGAGGGCTCGGTGGCGCTCGCCCGCCTGCCCTACCTCGACCAGGCCGTCGCGCGCCCCGCCGCCGCCGACCAGCTCGTCTTCTCCTCCACGACGGCCCCGCCGAACCGGGTGGTGTTCGCGACCCAGGCGAAGGTGCCGAAGCGGCGCGAGGAGCGCGAGAGCATCCTGCTGGCCCTCGCGGGGCTCGCCGCCGCCCGTCCCGACCTGGACGTCGTGGTCAAGCTCCGGGCCCTTGAGACCGAGCGCCAGACCCACAACGAGCGGTACCACTACGAGCGGCTGTGGCGGCAGCTCGTCGAGACGGGCGCGGTGCGCGACGGCGCTGTGCGGTTCGCGGCGGGCGCGATGCGCGAGCACCTCGCCGAGGCCGCGGCGTTCGTGACCGTCAGCTCCACGGCGGCCCTGGAGGCCATCGCGGGTAAGGTCCCGCTGCTCGTGCTCTCCGACTTCGGGGTGAGCGCCGAGATGATCAACCTGGTGTTCGAGGACAGCGAGTGTCTCGGCACCCTGGAGGAGCTCGCGCGCGGCGACTTCCGGCAGCCCGCCGCCGCGTGGCGCGACGCCAACTACTTCCACGACCCGGCCGTGAGCGACTGGGTGGTCAAGCTCGCCGCCCTGGTGGACCAGGCGCGCACGGGCGGCCTCGGCCCGGTGCGGCCGCTGCTCGACGGGCCGGGACACGCGGCGGCCCGCCGACGCGCCCGGCTCCGCGTCGAGGTCCCTCCGGACGTGCTGCGCGTCGGCTACCGTGCCGGCCGCCGCGTCCGCCGCTACCTGAAGGCCCTCGGCTAGTCACCCTCAGCCGGCCAGGACCCCCCGGCGGACACCGAGTAAGGCCGGCCACCCGCCGGCCGCGTCACCAACCTGTCAGGACAGAACAGCTAGCGGCGGCCGCGGAAGGTGCGGCGAAGGTCGTCGACCCAGTGGCCGGGGATCTCCCAGGGGATGAAGTGGCCGCCGCTCTCGTGGGCCGTGAGGTTGACGTGGTTGTACCAGCCGGCGCGGTCGCTGTCGAGGAAGCTCTGGACGCGCCGGTCGGTGGTGACGCCGGGCGGGTTCTCGTGGCCGACGAAGGTGATGCCGGTGGGCGCCTCGATCACCGGCCGCCGGTCGTGGGACGGGGTCCAGGGGTAGCGGTTGTTGTTGGCGTAGGTGCGGATCGAGGTGCCGATCGAGTTGGTGACCCAGAAGATCATGGCGTGGGTGAGCAGGTCGTCCTTGGAGAAGACGGTCTCGACGTCACCGCCGTTGTCGCTCCACTTCACCCAGCGTTCGAGTATCCAGGCGAGCATCCCCGCGGGGGAGTCGGTCAGCCCGTAGGCGAGCGTGCTCGGGCCGAGCACGTGCGCGGCGAGGTGGACGGCGAACCGCTTCTCCAGCTCGACGACGCGGGCGTGGACGCCGGCGGGCAGGCCTTCGGGGATGGGCCGGCCACCGCTGAGGTCCCAGGCCCGGTCGCCCTCGAACAGGGTGAGCTTCTGCCCTGACCCGATGTGGATGGCGTACAGCTCGTCGGCGTACTTGTGCCCGAGCTGGCCGGTGACCAGCGCTCCGACGTCGCACCCCGCGGCGGCGTACTTGTCGTGGCCGAGGGTCTTGGTCATGAGGCTGTGCCAGAGGTCGGCGACCTTCCAGAAGTTCATGTCCGGGTTGTCCGGCAGCGGAGTGGAGAACCCGAAGCCGGGGAACGACGGGACGATCACGTCGAACGCCTCGGCCGGGTCGCCGCCGTGCGCGCCGGGGTCGGCCAGCGGGTCGACGACCTTGGACCAGTGCCAGAACGTCCACGGCCAGCCGTGCGTGAGGATCAGCGGCGTCGGGTCGTCGCCGGCTCCGGGCCTGCGCATGAAGTGGACCGGCACGCCCTCGACGTCGACCTGGTAGTGCTCGTAGGCGTTGATCGCGGCTTCGGCCTTCCGCCAGTCGTAGCCGGTGCGCCAGTAGTCGACGAGCTCGCGCAGGTAGGCGCGGTCGACGCCGTAGTACCAGTCCTGGTTGCCCGCGTCGACCGGCCAGCGGGTGAGGTCAAGGCGCTGCCGGAGGTCGGCGAGCACGTCGTCGGGCACGTGGATCGGCGCCGGCGCAAGGGGGAACGGCCGGGGATCGGACATGGTTCTGTCTCCTGTTCACGTTTCGTGCCGCGCGTCGTGCTCACCGGTTCGCCGCCGGTTGAGATCGACTATGCGGGCCAGGGCAGGCAGGGCCGCCGCGATGGCCGTCCGCTCGTCCGGGGTGAGCCGGCCGGTGAGCTCCGCCAGGTGTGCCATTCGCTCGGCCCGCCGCCCGTCCACGATCGCGGCGCCGCGCGCTGTATCAGAAACTAATGTAAACGCCTCAGCGGGTGAGGGCGCGGCGGAGGCGGGTGGTGAGGCCCCTGGCCTTGGCGGGGGGTTCCGGGGCGGGGATCAGGCCGACGGAGGCCAGGCGGCGGTTCTTGAAATAGCGCGCCTCGGCGCCGTGGGTCTCGATGTAGCGGGCGGCGGGCTCGCGCAGCTCCGGGTACGACTCGCTCTGCATGCAGAAGCCCACCGCGTCGACCAGCCCGGCGAGGTCGGCGTCCGGCGGGTCGCCGATCGATCCGTCCGGGGCGAGGCGGGGCACGGTGGCGTCGACGATCGTGACCGGGATCCGGTTGCTGTTCTCGTAGGGCGCGAGCCGTTCGAGCACGGTGTCGCAGCCCATCGTGGCGATGGGGATGCCGAACAGCCGGTGCGCGGTCATCAGGGCGGTGGAGAAGCAGCCCACCACCAGTTCGGGCCGCAGGGCCTGGAAGCACACCTCCGCCGGGACGGTCTCACCGGCCACGCTCAGCTCCACGCCGAGCTCGCCCGCGACCGCGCGGAGCTGCTGGGCGTGGCGGCGCCCCGCCGCGGGGTGCGGCTTGAACAGGACCTCGCGGTGGCCCCGCGCGGCGAGGGCGCGCAGCATGGCGGCGTGCAGCTCCGCCTCCTCCTCGGGGGTGACGATCTCCAGGGCCGAGAGGTACTGGCCGAGGATGACCGCGTCGCCCTTGAGGCCGTCCGGCGCGGGCATCGCGTCCAGGACCCCGCGGAAGGCCGCGTCGGGCAGCGGGTCGGGGGCGACGCCCACCTCCCTTAGCAGCAGCGGGACGAGGCCGGGCACCAGGTCGAGGTGGAGCAGCCGGGTGATCCTTCCGTAGATCTCCTGCGGCAGCGGGTCGCGGGTGGGCCCGTAGCTCATCAGGCCGTCGGAGTACACCGTGATGGGGCAGTCGCGGATCAGCGCCGCCACCGTCCTCGACGGGGGGACCGCGACGGACTCCAGGACCAGCTCGTCCGGGCCGTCGTCCAGCGACAGGTGGGACCGCAGCAGGCGCCCGAGCATGGGCACCTCGATGACGCGGGCCTTCCAGTCGGAGGGGTGCAGGGGCGCCAGGATGTCGTTCCAGGACCAGACCTCGTCGAAGCGCCCGCGCAGCGCGGCGAAGCCCGGCGCCTCGTCCAGGGACGGGGTGACCTCCGGGATCGCGGCGTTGTTCGACACCAGCAGGATCCTGCGCCCCGTGTGCGGGCCGAACCTGCCGGCGTCGATCGTGGCGGCGAGCGTCATCGCCCCGAAGAACGTCGAGCTGTAGAAGACCTGGGTCACGTGCGGCTCTCCTCGGACTCTCGGTGGTGCCGGGGGAGCAGCGGGCGCAGCAGGGCGGCGCGCTCGGGCTCCAGTCCCGCGCCCGTCACCAGGCTCGGCGGCAGGCCGGCGAGGACGTCCTGCGCCCGGGCCTCGAACCGGGCGCGGAGCGCGGGGGAGAAGCGGTCGCCCAGCTCCAGGTGGTGCGCGAGCAGGGCGCAGAAGGTGCGCACGGCCTTGGACAGCAGGTCGCGCTCGTTCTCCACCTGCTTGAACACCAGCTCGAACGCGTCGAAGAAGTGCAGCTGCCGCTCGTCGCCGATCTGGGTCAGCGACGAGGGCACCATGCGCCGGTAGAAGACGCCGGCGAGGGAGGCCACCGCGAACGAGCGCGCCTCGCGGTGCAGGCGCCAGATCCAGGGGCGGTCCTCGGCGGTGTGCAGGTGGCCGGGGAAGGCGAGCAGGTCGCCGAGGTCGCGCCGGTAGATGCCGGCCCAGGCGTACGGGTAGTCCACCATCGTCTTGGCGCCCGCCGGGAGGATGCCGTCCCTCGGCCTGAGCACCACTCCCCGCCTGGCCTCCGGCGCCCGGTGGACGGTCCGCTTGCGCCCCTCCACCTGGACGTGGTCGACCCTGACGAAGTCGCAGCCGAGGCCCTCGATCGCGGCCACGAGCCGGGGGAGGTACCCCGGCGCGAGCCAGTCGTCGCCGTCCATGAAGGTGACGTACCTGCCGGACGCCAGCGACAGGCCGGCGTTGCGCGCGTCCGCCAGCCCCACGGGCGACGCGTTGCGCAGCACGGTCAGGCCCGGGAGGTCGTCGCGGAAGTCCTCGATGATCCTCGGGGTCGCGTCGGCCGAGCCGTCGTCGACGACGACGAACTCGAAGTCGTGCCGGGCGTTGCGCCGCAGCGAGGTGAGCGCGTCGGCGATGTACGGCTCGGCGTCCCTGACCGGCACCACGACGGACAGCGTGATCACCGGTGGCCCCCAGCGTGCGTCACTTGGTGATTCTCCTCTGGTCCTCAAGGCACGGCGCGGGCCCTCGGACGGACGGCGGAACGGATGGACGGGTGGTGCGAACGAGCGGATGGTACGGGCGGTGCGGGTGGTGCGGATGCCCTAGCGCTTCGGGGCCCGCAGACCGTGGTCTGAGGGCCCCTTCGGACGGTGGCGCGGGTCGTGCCTGGACGGGCGTCAGACGGTGACGCGGCGCAGGCGGGCCTTGGGGGCCTCCTCGCCGGGGAACACCCGCTTGACGCCGTCGCCGAGGGCGGACTCGATGATCCGGATGTCCCGCACCAGGTGCTCCAGCCCGCTCGGCTCCAGGGAGGCGGCGTGGTCGGAGCCCCACATCGTGCGGTCCAGCGTGATGTGCCGCTCCACGGTGACCGCGCCGAGCGTGACGGCGGCCAGCGAGATCTGCAGGCCCCGCTCGTGCCCGGAGTAGCCGACCGGGACGCCGTAGCGGTCCTGGAGGGTCATGATCGTGCGGAGGTTGGCCTCCTCCGGCGGCAGCGGGTAGGTGGAGGTGGCGTGCATCATCACGAGCTTGGAGGTGCCGAGGATCTCGACGGCCTCGTCGATCTCCTCGAGAGTGGACATGCCGGTCGACAGGATGATCGGCTTGCCCGTGGCGGCGAGGCGGCGGAGCAGCTCGTGGTCGGTCACGCTGGCCGAGGCGACCTTGTGCGTGACGACGTTCATCTCCTCCAGGAAGTCGACCGAGGGGATGTCCCACGGGGAGGCGAACCAGTCGAGGCCCCGCTCGGCGCAGTACTTCGCGATCTGGGTGTACTCGTCGCGGCCGAACTCGGTGCGGATCTTGTACTCCATGTAGGTCATCTCGCCCCACGGAGTCTGCCGGATCTGGTTTCGCTGCTCGAGCGGAACGCAGATCTCGGGCGTGCGCTTCTGGAACTTCACGGCCTGGCAGCCGGCGTCGGCGGCGACGTCGATGAGCCGGCGCGCGATGTCCAGGTCGCCGTTGTGGTTGATGCCGATCTCGCCGATGACGTACACCGGCTGCCCGGGGCCGACCAGCGACTCGCCGATCCGCACCGGGGCGCCCTTCACCCGCAGCGTGGCGCGCGGGCCCGCGGCCGTGGGCTCGGCGTCGGCGGGCCGCGAGGCGAGCACGCGGTCGCACAGCTCGCGCACGGCGCCCGCGCCGCCCTGGTGGTCGAGCACGATGCGGGCGGCGGCCCGTACGCGGGGGTGGGCGTTCGGCACGGTGACCGGCCAGCCGACCAGGTCCATGCAGCCGAGGTCGTTGACGTCGTTGCCCACGTAGGCCACGCGGGCGGGGTCCAGGCCCTCGATGCTCAGCCAGTCGCGCAGCGCGGTGTGCTTGGAGGCGAGGCCCTGCAGGACCGGCACGCCGAGCTTGCGCGCGCGGGCGGCGACGACCGGGTTGCGCTCGGTCGACAGGATCAGCAGCTTCACGCCCGACCGCTTGAGCAGGGAGATCCCGAGGCCGTCGGAGCGGCTGACGGCGACCGCCTCGCGGCCGTCCTGGTCGACGTAGACCAGGTCGTCGGTGTGCACGCCGTCGAAGTCGGTGATCACCGCGTCCACGTCGACCGGCCCGGGCCGGTCCACGAACGGCGCGAGCGCCCGTACCATCTCCAGGTCCTCGGGGGTGTCGACCTCGACGGCGTGGCGCGGCGGCACGGGCTGGACGGCGACGGTGCCGAAGAACCGGTGGCCGTGCTCCCGCAGGCCGGCGGTGCGGATGGCGTAGAAGGCGCCGGTCTCGCGGTACTCCGCCTCGCGGTCCTGGCGGCGCGGGCGGTGGGCCGGGTCGTGGTTGACCCCGCTCACGCCGCCGTCGCGGGCGGCCCACACGAACTCGTGGGTCGCGAGACCCGAGAAGACGACGTCGGCGGTCCCGTCGAGGACCTTCGCGACCGCGGCGTCCAGGTCGGCGGCGTCGATGAAGGCGCTCGTGCACTGGACGAGCACGACGACCTCGGGGTCCGCGTCGAGCTGGTCGAGCGCGTGGAGCAGGGCCGACTCGCTGGAGGCGGTGGCGCCGCTCAGCTCGGCGGGGCGCTCGATCACGCGGGCGCCCGCGGCCTTGGCGGCGGCGGCGATCCCCTCGTGGTCGGTGCTGACCACGACTTCGTCGATCAGCTCGGCCCCCGCGCAGGAAGCCACCGCGCGGGCGACCAGGGGCGTGCCGCCCACCTTGGCCAGGTTCTTGAGCGGGACGCCCGCAGAACCTCCACGGGCGGGGACGACGGCCAGGACTCGCAAGGTGACTCCCTGATATGCGGTGTAACGAGCGGTCGTCGCGGCGACACGCTCGTAGGGTGTCACGCACGCTAACCACCGGTTCAGTCCCGCAAGGGGAGCCTGAGCTGAACGCCCAGCGTCGCTCCTGTTAACTCTTGGCGAGCCGTTATTCGATCATCGGCAGCCGCAGGACGAACCTCGTGCCCTCCGGGACGTCCTCCACGTGCAGCGTCCCGCCGTGCGCGATGGCGACGTCGCGGGCGATGGCGAGCCCGAGGCCGGTGCCGCCCCGGTCCCTGCTCCGCGACTCGTCGAGCCGGGCGAAACGGTGGAAGACGCGTTCCCGGTCCTTCTCGGCGATGCGGTCGCCGTCGTTGGTGACCGCGAGGACGGCCGTGCGGTGCGAGCCGCTCACCTCCACCTTGATCATGCCGGCGGCGTGGCGCCGCGCGTTGTCGAGCAGGTTGCCGATCACCCTGAACAGCTGGGTCCGCACGCCGAGCACGACCACGTCCTCCTGGAAGTCCGTGATGACCGGCACCTGCGCCGGCCGGCGGGCGATCTCCTCGGCCGCCAGGTGCCCGAGGTCGACGCACTCCTGCACGGCCGGGCCGCTGGATCCGAGCCTCGCCATGAACAGCAGGTCGGTGATGATGGCCTCCACCCGGTCGGTGTCGCGCAGGGCGCCGTCCACCAGGCTCACCAGGTCGGTGTCATCGGGATGCAGCCGTGCCTCCTCCAGTTGCGCGCGGAGCCCGGCGATCGGGGTGCGCAGCTCGTGGGAGGCGTCGGCGGCGAACCGCCGCTGCTGCTCGACCGAGTGCTCCAGGCGCGCCAGCGTGCTGTTGACGGTCCTCGCCAGGTTGGAGATCTCGTCCTCGCCCGGCGGCTCCTGGACCCGGCGCGACAGGTCGCTGACGGTGATGTGGGCGAGCTCCGCCTGGATGTTGTCGACCGTGCGGAGACCGCGGTCGGCCCCCTTCCAGGCGATCCAGCCGATCAGTCCGGTGAGGGCCATTATCTGGAGGCCGACGGCCACGTCCAGGACGCGGGTGGACAGCACGGCGGGGGTGTGCTTCGCGGCGTACACGACCGGTGAGCCGGGCCTCGCGCCCGCCAGGGTCGCGGTCACGTGGAAGCACTCCCCGAAGCTCCGTGGGCACGTCGTGAAGTCCACGAACCGGTCGGGGAGGTCGGGCCGCACCTCGCTGAGCGGCGGCACTCCGCCGGCCTCGGCCGTCGCGGCCAGCAGGTGGCCGCCGGGACCGACCACCTGGATGACGTCCACGCCGCCGGGACCGGGCGCGATGGGGTTGCGCAAGGTCGTGTTCCGGTACGCCACGACGATCTGGGAGGCGGCCTCCCTGGTCTCACGCCAGATGGACGTGGCGACCGCGCCCCTGATGACCATGTCGGCCGCGAGGCCGAGGGGGACCAGGAAGAGGCCCGCCAGCACGAGGGCGAGAAGGGTGACCTGCCCCCGGATAGATCGAGGCCATGGGGCGGCCCGTGGGAGGGACATTGGCAAAGGCTACTGGCGGGGATCTCCTTCAAGATCCGCGAGGCGGGAAAGAGGTGCTCAAGGGATGGCAAAGCCGCCGGGCGCGGGGCCGGGCGAGACACCGGGGGAGCCTAGCGTCCGGCGTGCCGGGTCATCCGATCCGGTCGCCGGCCTGGTTGTGGGTCTCCCGGTCGCGGCCTGGGACCGCTACCTTGAGCGATAGCGATCTTTTAACCCTAAGTGTGGTGTTATGGCGCCGAACCTCTGGCGAGCGGGTCTGTCGTTGCCGTTGACCTTTCTGCTGCTCGCCGCAGTGCCGGGGGTGGCGGACGCCGTACGCGCGGCGCCGGGGCAGCGGGACGCGCGCCCGCTGCTGGAACGTTCCGGGGCCGCGGCGGCCAGGGTGTACTACGTGGACTCCAGGAAGGGCGACGACGACGCGCCGGGCACCTCGCCCGGCAAGGCCTGGCGCTCGCTCGACCGGGCCGGCTCCGCCCGCCTGCGGCCGGGCGACACGCTGCTCCTGCGGCGGGACGGCCGGTGGAAGGGCACGCTGACGCTCAGGGGCAAGGGAACGGACGCGCGGCACATCACGGTGGGCTCGTACGGCAAGGGCGCCCGGCCGAGGATCAGCGGCAGGGACGGGGACTGCGTGGTGGTCGAGGGGTCCTACTGGCGGATCTCCGACCTGCGGGCGAGCGACTGCGGGTGGGGCGGCTTCCGGATCGACGGCCGCCACAACGACCTGTGGGACGTGTACGCCGACCGCAACGTGGCGGGCGTCTGGGTGACGGAACGGGGCGCCCACAACGTCATCCGCAACAGCCAGATGATCGGCAACGACCGGATGAGCGTCGACGACCCGGAGCCGGACAACGACTCAGGCGCGTTCGGAGTGCTGCTGAACGGCGACGACAACCGCGTCGTGGGCAACCTGATCGTGGGCAGCTACGCCGCGAGCCAGGACTACATCTCCGACGGCGCGGCCGTCGAGGTGTACGACGGCGACCGCAACGTCGTCGCGCACAACGTCGCCCGTGACAACGAGACCTTCACCGAGCTCGGCCACAGCCCCGGCGGGACGGCCACGGGGAACCTCTTCGCCAACAACGTGGTGACCTCGGAGCGGAAGCGGGGCTCGTTCCTGATCACCCGCGGCGCCGGGCACGCCGTCGGGCCGGTCACGGGCACGGTGGCGGTCAACAACTCGGTGTACCTCCCGGCGCGCAGGACCATCGGCGTCTCCTGCGCCGACGGCTGCTCCCCGAAGATCCTCGTGCTGCGCAACAACGCCATCAAGGTCGGCGGCGCGCTTGGATTCGAGGACGGCTCGGGGATCGACGACGCGGGCGGCGTCTACGACGGCAGGACCCTGGGCCTCAAGCTCGGCCACCGGTCGATCCACGAGGATCCCGGCTTCCGCAGCCGCCATGACCTGCGGCTACGTCCCGGGGCGCCCGCCATCGGCCAGGGGGTGCCGCTCGGGCCCTCGTGGTACGGCGGCGCGGGGCTGGCGCACGACGCGGCGGGACGGGTCATGCCCCACTCGAAGAACCCAGACGCGGGCGCCTATCAATACTGAATTGGATTTATTTCGGACATATCTTCGGAACATCGCCGAAACCTCGATCCAGGACGCTGTGTGGCGTGGTGCAGTAGATGAAAGAAACAGGAGGTCGGCCCGTATACGTGGCTCGGCTGCATATACAGAGGTGGTGGTGACGGTGCTACGGATCCGGGTTTCGCTTCCCGACCGCCCGGGGGTGCTTGGACAGGTGGCCCGGTCGTTCGGGGTCCTCGGCGCGGACATCCTCCAGGTGACGGTCCTGGAGCGGGAGGGCGGCCGGGCGGTGGACGACTTCACCCTGTCGTGGCCGGGCGGGTTCGCGGCCGACGAACTGCGCGAGCGCCTGTCGGTGGTGCCGGGGGTGCGCATCGAGGGCGTGTGGCCCACCAGGGAGTCGCCGGGCACGAGCCCCGACTACGACCTGCTCGGCCATGTGGTCTCCGACTCCGAGCGGGCCTTCGTGACCCTGGTCGACGCGGCCCCCGACCTGGTGGGCGCCGAGTGGGCGGTCGCCGTGGACTCCGACACCGGCGCCGTCGTGCACGGGAGCTGGCAGGCGCCCGGCGTGGACGAGATGCCCGACCTCACGCCCCTGCGCCCCGCGGCGTTCAGCGAGGGGCCGCTGCACCTGCTGAGCCTGCCGGTGAAGAGCGCGGGCCTGCACCTCGTCGTGGCGCGCACGGAAGGCCCGGCCTTCCACCAGGTGGAGCTGGACAAGGTCGTGCGGGTGGTGGAGATCGTCTCCCAGCTCGCGGGCTCGGCGGCCGACCGCACGGTGGTCTAGCGGCGGGGCGGGTCGATCCTGTTGCCCTCCGGGGTGAACAGCATGAGCCTGCTGAGGTCCACGGCCACGCGGCCGTGCTCCCCGGCGCGCCACACCGGGCGCGAGCCCAGGCGCACGACGAGGTCGGCCCGGCGGTGGGTGCCGCTGCCGGCCGCCGCGGGGGCGACGTGCTCGGGTGCCTGCTCCTCATCGCCGGACATCAGGCGCCGCATCATCGACCGCACCTTGCCCGTGGCGCCGCCCGCGGCGTTGGCGTGCCCGTTGGCGGCGGCCCTCGGCGCGGGCTCGGGAGCGGGCACCACGGGGATGCCGACCTCCAGGTAGGCGAGCCATTCGTGCCCGTGGTACTCCAGCGTCCGTACCCTGCCGCTGAAGTGCGGGCCGTCGACGCCTTCGGGGATGGGGGTCAGCCCGTCGGGGCGGATGCCGACGATGATCTGGCTGCCGGTGTGCTGCGAGACCGCGTAGGCCCGGGGGTCGGTCCAGGGCATCGTGATCTGGTGGAGCCCGAAGTCCAGCATGATGTACTGGTTCTGCGGGGTCTTGACCGTCGCCGACAGCAGGTTGAGCTGCTGCGAGCTGAGGAAGGCCGCCACGAACGCCGTCGCGGGGTCGTTGTAGATCTGCCCGGGGGTGCCGACGTCCTGCAGGACGCCGCGGTTCATGATGGCGATGCGGTCGGCCAGGGTGAGTGCCTCCACCTGGTCGTGCGTGACGTAGATGGTCGTCACGCCGAGCGCCCGCACCAGCGACGAGATCTCCATGCGTAACTCGGTGCGCATGCCCGCGTCGAGGTTCGACAGCGGCTCGTCCATGAGGAACAGCGACGGCTGCCTGACGATGGCGCGTCCCATCGCGACACGCTGCCGCTGGCCGCCCGAGAGCGTTCCAGGACGGCGATCCAGCGTCTCGTCGATGTGGAGCGCCCGGGACAGCTCGGTGACGCGTTCCCTCACCATGGCGGGATCGGCCTTGGCGATCTCCAGCGGGAAGGAGATGTTCCCCCGGACCGTGCGGTGGGGGTAGAGGGCGCCGTTCTGGAAGACCATCGCGACATCCCGGTCACGGGGCGCCAGGTCATTGGCGATCCGCCCGTCAAGGTAGAGATCCCCGGAAGTGATCTCCTCGAGACCCGCGATCATCCGCAGCAGCGTGGACTTTCCGCAGCCGGATGGGCCGAGCAGGACGAGCAGTTCGCCCTCTTCCGCGCGCAGGCTCATGCGATCGACCGCGAGATGCCCCCCGGGGTACACCTTTGTCACGCTGTCGAGAACGACGGTACTCATCGTCACTCGTTCCTCCCGGGCATCAAAACCCGGATCCCAGCCGTCATTGTGATTGATGAGGTAGTACATCGCGTCGTGGGCCACTGTGTCCATACATGAGGTGAGAAATCGCTCATCTGCTGGTTACTTGACCGTTGCCTGTCTGTAGAGGTCAGGACAGACAGGAAAGACGGCGCCGCCGGGGGTGGCGGCTCAGGCACCCCCGGGGTGCCCGGACGCGGGCCGGCGCGCTGGTCCGCGCGGGTAATGCGGACGTAATGACAGACGTGTCACAATTTGCAGAAAGTTTCCGAAAGGTCTTTCATGTCTGTTCACATGGCTGTTACGTTCCGCGTACCCCGGTGATCCCGTCTGCCCTCGGGGACGCGGACGGGGTCGGCCGATCCTCTGGGCAATGAAGCTGAGCAAGGAGTGCACAAAATGCGGCGAGGCATCTCGGTCGCGGCGACAGCCGCGGCGCTCGCGCTGGCGGTCTCCGCCTGTGGCGGCGAGGACACCACCAATCAGTCGGCCGCTCCGGCCACGACCGCCGGCGCCGCTGACGTCTCCGGCGAGGTGACATGGTGGGACACCTCTGACGCCACCAACGAGGGTCCCGTGTTCAAAGAGGTGATCGCCGACTTCCAGGCGAAGTACCCGAAGATCAAGGTCAACTACGTCAACGTCCCCTTCGCCGACGCGCAGAACAAGTTCAAGACGGCCGCGCAGAGCGGCGCCGGCGCGCCGGACGTGCTCCGCGCCGACGTCGGCTGGGTGGCCGAGTTCGCCTCCCTCGGCTACCTCGCCCCGCTCGACGGCACCCCGGCCCTCGACCAGCCCGAGGACTTCCTCCCGAGCCCGGCGGGCAGCGGCAAGTACGACGGCAAGACGTACGGCGTCCCGCAGGTCACCGACACGCTGGGCCTGCTGTACAACAAGGAGCTGCTGAAGAAGGCCGGCCACGACGCCCCGCCGAAGACCTTCGAGGAGCTCAAGCAGTTCGCGCTGGACGTCAAGTCCAAGGCGGGGGCCGAGGGCCTGGCGCTGAACGTCGACGCCTACTTCCTGCTGCCGTTCATCTACGGCGAGGGCGGCGACCTGCTCGACGTCGACACCAAGAAGATCACCGTCGCCTCCCCGCAGTCGGTGGCGGGCCTCAAGGTGGTCGAGGACCTGATCAAGTCCGGCGCCGCGTCCAAGCCCGCGATCCAGGACAGCTACACCAACGCGGAGACCGCCTTCAAGGAGGGCAAGGCCGCGATGATCTTCAACGGCCCGTGGTCGAACACCGACAACCTCGGCGGCAAGGTCTTCAAGGACAAGCCCGACAACTTCGGCATCGCCCCGGTCCCGGCCGGCTCGGTCAAGGCGGGCGCCCCGACCGGCGGCCACGACTACACCGTCTACGCGGGCTCCAAGAGCCTCGACGCGTCGTACCTGTTCGTGAAGTTCATGGACTCCGCCGAGAGCCAGGCCAAGATCGCCGGCAAGCTCGGCCTGCTGCCGACCCGCCAGTCGGCCTACAGCATGCCCGACGCGCAGGGCAACGAGATGATCGGCCGCTGGAAGGAGCCCATGACCGCCGCCGTCGAGCGCCCGTGGATCCCCGAGGCCGGTCAGCTGTTCCAGCCGCTCGTGGAGGGCTACCAGAAGCTCGCCACCGGCGGCACCACCAGCGAGCAGATGGCCCAGGACGTGGCCAAGGCCTACCAGGGCCTGCTCAAGGGCTGGAGCCTGTGACCGATGACGACTCAGGTCGTTGACGGGACGGCCGCGGGCGCTCGCGCCCGCGGCCGTGCCCGCCGCCCGGGGCCGGGCGGGAGGACCGGCAGGTTCCTCTCCAGGCACTGGTACGCCTGGGCCATGTGCGCCCCGGTCGTCATCGTCACGCTCGTGCTGATCGGGTACCCGCTGGTGCGTGGCGTCTACCTGTCGCTCACCGACGCGACCGAGGCCAACATGGGCCGCACGATCGGGATGAACACCATCCCGTCCACGTACGAGTTCGTCGGGCTCTCCAACTACGTCGACATCGTCGGCTCCAGCGAGTTCCTGTCCCGGCTCCTCTGGACGGTGATCTGGACCGTCGTCTGCGTCGGCCTGCACTACGGCATCGGCCTCGGCCTCGCGCTGCTGCTCAACCGGCCGCTGCGGTTCCGGTCGCTCTACCGCATGATGCTCGTGCTCCCGTGGGCCGTGCCGGCGTTCGTCTCGGCGTTCATCTGGCGGTACCTGCTGAACGGCGAGTTCGGCGTCGTCAACGCGATGCTGCGCGCCGCGGGCTTCGGCGGCCTGGACTGGCTGGACGACCCGTTCTGGGCCAAGGTCTCGGTGATCACCGTGAACGTCTGGCTCGGCGTGCCGTTCATGATGCTCGCGCTGCTCGGCGGCCTGCAGGCCATCCCGCGCGAGCTGTACGAGGCGGCCGAGGTCGACGGCGCCACGCCGTGGCAGCGCTTCAGGAACATCACCCTGCCGGGCCTCCGGCCGGTGTCCAGCACGGTGGTCCTGCTCGGCACCATCTGGACCTTCAACCAGTTCCCCGTCATCTACCTGGTCACGCGGGGCGGCCCCGGCGGCTCCAGCGAGATCCTCGTGACCTACGCCTACCGGCAGGCCTTCGAAGGCATCAGGAACTACTCGGGATCGGCCGCGTGGGGTGTGCTCATCCTCGCGCTGCTCGTCGTCATGGCCGTCGTCTACCGCCGCGCGCTGCGCAGGCAGGGGGAGGCATGGTGAGCACCGCAGGTCACGCCGCGGCGCCGCGGGTCAGGGGGCGCGGCTCACGAGGAGCCGGGGCGTCCGCCGCCCTGCACGTCACGTTGGTCCTGGCCAGCCTGATCGCGGTCTTCCCGGTCGCCTGGCTGGTCCTGACCTCCCTCAAGCCGAGGGACGCCTGGCAGTCCACCAAGGTCGAGCTGTTCAACCACCCGAGCCTGGACAACTACACCCAGGTGCTCGGCCAGACGGCGTTCCCGCGCTGGCTGTTCAACTCGCTGCTCGTCGCCGCCATGACGACCGTGCTCGGCGTGGTGCTCTCGGCGACCACCGGCTACGCGGTCAGCCGCTTCCGCTTCCCGGGATTCCGGTCGATCATGTGGATGCTGCTGATCACGCAGATGTTCCCGGTGGCGATCCTGATCGTGCCGATCTACAACCTGATGGCCGGGCTCGGGCTCATCAACCAGTTCCCCGGCCTGGTGATCGCCTACCTGACCTCGACGATCCCCTTCTGCGCCTGGATGATGAAGGGCTACTTCGACACCGTGCCCGTCGAGATCGACGAGGCCGGGCGCGTCGACGGGCTCACCCCCTTCGGCACCTTCTGGCGGCTGATCCTGCCGCTGTCCAAGCCGGGGCTCGCCGTGGCGGCGTTCTACTCCTTCATCACGGCCTGGGCGGAGGTCGCGTACGCGACCGCGTTCATGACGGGCGACGACAAGTACACGCTGGCCGTGGGCATCGGGCAGTTCGTCGGCCAGCACAAGGCCGAGTGGGGCCTGCTCACCGCGTCCTCTGTGCTGATCGCGGTGCCCGCGGCCGTGGTCTTCCTGCTCGTCCAGCGAAACCTCGTAACCGGCCTGACGGCCGGTGCCACGAAGTCGTAACACCACCGTGGTATCAGAACCTGATATTTCGGAGAATCGGGGGATCCCAATGACCGACGTGGTCCGTGCAGCCCGTCCCGTCGAGACCGGCACCCGCTGGTGGCGGGACGCGGTGATCTACCAGGTCTACGTGCGCAGCTTCGCCGACGGCAACGGCGACGGCGTCGGTGACCTGCTCGGGGTACGCAGCCGGCTCGACTACCTGGCCGGGCTGGGCGTGGACGCCATCTGGCTGACGCCGTTCTACACCTCGCCGATGGCCGACTTCGGGTACGACGTCGCCGACTACCGGGACGTCGACCCGATCTTCGGCACGCTGGCGGACGCCAGGGCGCTGATCGAGGACGCGCACCGGCACGGCATGAAGATCATTACGGACGTGGTGCCGAACCATACCTCCGACCGGCACGCCTGGTTCGTGGAGGCCGTGCAGGCCGGCCCCGGCAGCCCCGAGCGCGAGCGGTACATCTTCCGCGCGGGACGGGGTGAGGCAGGGGAGCTGCCGCCCAACGACTGGGAGTCGGTGTTCGGCGGGCCGGCGTGGACGCGGCTGCCCGACGGTGAGTGGTACCTCCACCTGTTCGCCCCCGAGCAGCCCGACCTGAACTGGGAGAACCCCGAGGTCCACGCGGAGTTCGAGGCGATCCTGCGCTTCTGGCTCGACCTCGGCGTGGACGGCTTCCGCATCGACGTCGCCCACGGCATGGTCAAGGCGGAGGGGCTTCCCGACATCGGGTCGCGCGGCCAGATCGAGATGCTCGGCACCGCGGTGCTGCCGTACTTCGACCAGGACGGCGTCCACGAGATCCACCGGGGCTGGCGCCGCCTGCTCGACTCCTACGACGGGGAGCGCATCGGCGTCGCCGAGGCCTGGGCGCCGTCCCAGGAGCGCCTCGCCCGGTACGTGCGGCCTGACGAGCTGCATCAGGCCTTCAACTTCCACTTCCTGAAGACCCCGTGGGACGCCGGGATGCTGCGCGGGGTGATCGACGAGTCGCTCGCCACCGTCGGGCCCGTCGGCGCGCCGACGACGTGGGTGCTGTCCAACCACGACGTCAAGCGGCACGTCACCAGGTACGGCGACGGCGAACTCGGCCTGCGCCGTGCCAGGGCGGCGGCCCTGATGATGTTCGCCCTGCCCGGCTCCACCTACGTCTACCAGGGCGAGGAGCTCGGCCTGCCCGAGGTGCTCGACCTGCCGGACGAGGTCTGCCAGGACCCGCAGCGCCTGCGGGCCCCCGAGGACGGCCGCGACGGCTGCCGCGTCCCGATCCCGTGGGCCCACTCGGAGCCGCCCTTCGGGTTCAGCCCGCCGGGGATCGAGGAGACCTGGCTGCCGGTCCCGGCCACCTGGGGCCCGCTCAGCGTGGAGTCCCAGCTCGGCGACCCCGGCTCCACGCTGTCGCTCTACCGGGGCGCCCTTCGGCTGCGGCGCGAGCACCCGGCGCTCGGCGACGGCTCCCTGGAGTGGCTGGAGTCCCCGGCCGAGACCCTGGTCTTCGCCCGGGGCGGCACGTTCGTGTGCACGGTGAACACCTCGGGCGAGCCGGTCGAGCTGCCGAGGCCGGGCCGGCTCCTCATCGCCAGCGCCCCCGTGGCAGGAGAGGGCGACGTCGTACGGCTGGCGCCGGATTCCGCCGCATGGTGGGCGCTCGGTGATGCGTAAAGTAGCGGCCATGAACGGTAACGCCCGGCTGTCCGACATCGCAGCCCAGGCGGGCGTGAGCGAGGCCACGGTCAGCCGCGTGCTGAACGGCAAGTCCGGCGTGTCGGCCAGTACGCGCCAGCTCGTCCTGACGGCGCTCGACCTCATGGGGTACGAGCGCCCTCAGCGGCTTCGCCAGCGCAGCAACGGGCTGATCGGGCTGGTCACCCCCGAGCTGGACAACCCGATCTTCCCGGCGTTCGCCCAGTCCATCGAGAAGTCGCTGACCCAGCACGGCTACACGCCCGTGCTCTGCACGCAGAGCCCGGGCGGCGCACCCGAGGACGAGTTCACAGAGCTGCTGCTGGAGCGCGACGTCAGCGGCATCATCTTCGTCTCCGGCCTGCACGCCGACACCACCGCCCGCATGGATCGTTACACCAGGCTGACCGACCGGGGCCTGCCGATCGTGCTCGTCGACGGCTACAGCGAGCACATCGAGGCGCCGTTCATCTCGCCGGACGACCGGCTCGCCTCGCGCCTGGCCGTGCAGCACCTGGTCGACCTCGGGCACGAGCGCATCGGCCTCGCGCTCGGCCAGCGGCGCTTCGTGCCGGTCATCCGCAAGATCGAGGGCTTCACGCAGGCGATGTCGCAGCTGCTCGGGGTCTCGGCCTGCGACGAGCTGATCCAGCACTCGCTGTTCTCCGTGGAAGGCGGCCAGGCCGCGGCGGGCGCGCTGATCGAGCGCGGCTGCACGGGCATCGTCTGCGCGAGCGACCTGATGGCGCTCGGCGCGATCAGGGCCGCGCGCGAGCGGGGCCTGTCGGTGCCGGGTGACGTCTCGGTCGTCGGCTTCGACGACTCCCCGCTGATCGCCTTCACCGACCCGCCGCTCACCACCGTGCGCAAGCCGATCGGCGCGATGGCCTCCGCGGCGGTCCAGACGCTGCTGGAGGAGATCAACGGTGCGGCGCCCAAGAACATCGAGCTGGTCTTCCAGCCCGAGCTCGTCGTCCGAGGCTCCACCGGCTCCGGCCCGCTCGTCAACCGCTGACGATGGGAGTTGAGGAAGCCGACTGTGCGGGCTGATTCCGTTATCAGCACGCTCGGACCTCGATCCAATGGCTCGATGACCATTCGCGAGGACCGCGCTGACCACGTGGAGCTGAGGGCACCTGGATGGTGCCCTCGAGCAGGAGCTCAGAAGTCGAACACGTTCGCGCGGACGCCGGCGAGGAAGGCATTCCACTCGGCTCGGGTGTAGATGATGACCGGCCCATCGGGATGATGGCTGTGCCGAACGGCGATGCGATCGGTGCCGTCAAGGATGGGGCCGGCTTCTACACAGTCACTGCCGCCGTTCGGGCTTAGCGTCTGCGGTTGTATGGAGGCTCGCTGTGCCCATTGGATGCCCATCGAGCGCACCTATGCGATGTTTCCGCTGGTTAGAGTCGCATTGTGATGGGTCTGTAAAACCGTCGGCTCAGCCTACACAGGTTCGAACCCTGGACCTGCCACCAGCAGAAACAGCAGCTCAGAGGCCCTCCTGGGCCTCTTCTGCTTTCCGGGATCGTGCAGTCAGGGCAGCCAGAAGCGGCCGTATGTCAGTGCTCCCAGAATGTACGCGGAATGGATCACGGGCCGTTTGACCAGGTAAGACACCATGATCCGGGACATCCACGGAATGGTCCACGCCCTGGAAACGCCGAAAGGTCCCGGAGATCATCCGGGATCTTCCATGCCACACATGGCGAGTCTCAGGCCGCAAGCACGTCCTCGATCCGCTTGTTCGCGATCTTCTTCTGTCGTCGACGCACTTGGCGTAGACACGGAGGAGGACATCCACCCCGTGGGCCGGCCCGGGGTCGGGGTACAGGGCCGGGTGCCCGCCCATAGCAGGAGCGCGAGGCAGCTGATCGCGGTCCCCAGTGCGCACACGGCACCCCAGCCAGCCGCCGCATAGAGAGCGGTCGAGGCGATGGCTCCGAAGGCGCTGCCGAGCGAGTAGAAGACCATGTAGCCGCCGATCAGTCGGCTGCCCGCGTCCGGGCGAAGTGTGTAGATCAGGCTCTGGTTGGTGACGTGGACCGCCTGCACGGCGAGGTCGAGGACGATCACGCCGACCACCAGTGCCCATAGTGACTGTCGGGCGAAGGTCAGGGGTAGCCACGAGGCGACGAGCAGGGCCAGGCCGAATCCGGTGGTCCGCTGGGAGAGCCCGCGATCGTTTAGGCGGCCGGCTGCGGTCGCAGCCAGGGCGCCTGCGGCTCCCACCAGTCCGAACGCGCCGATTGCCGTGTGGGACAGAGACAGCGGAGGCGCGCTCAGCGGTAGCGCGATGCAGCTCCACAGGGTGCTGAAGGCGGCGAAGATGAGCAGGGCGAGCAGGGCACGGAGCCGAAGGAGGCGCTCCTGTGCGAACAAGGAGAGCGTGGAGCGCAAGAGCTGTCCGTAGTGCATGGACGGTGCAGCGGTGTCACGGGGTGGCAGGGCATGGTGCAGTGCCAGGACGAGCACGCAGGTGAGGGCCGCCGAGGTGAGGTAGACGGAGCGCCAGCCGGCGAGGTCGGCCAGGAGGCCGGATACGGTGCGGGCAAGCAGGATGCCGGTGACCACACCGCTGGTCACGAGGCCGACGACGCGTCCGCGTTGCGCCGGTGGGGCGAGCGAAGCAGCGAAGGCCACCAACGTCTGAGTCACCACCGCGAGGAGTCCCACAGCGGCCATACCCGCAAGCAGGAGCGCCGCGATGGTGGCGGTGCCGACCACCATCAGCGCCGCCGCCAGCAGGAGCAGCTGCATCACGATGAGGCGCCTGCGGTCGACCAGGTCGCCCAGCGGCACGATGAAGAACAGTCCCAGCCCGTAACCAAGTTGTGTGAGGGTGACGACGGCACCGAGTGTCGCCGGGCTGATCGCGAAGTCACGGCCCAGTGTCACCAGGAGGGGCTGCGCGAAGTAGACGTTGGCCACCGCAGTCCCACAGGCGATGGCGAAGAGCAGGGTGACGCCTCGGGGTAGCGCGAAGCTGGGAGTCCCCTCGTTCGTGCCCGCGGTCCTCGGTGTCGTGGTCTCGTCGTTACTGGCCACTCGGCGCCCTTCGGAAATTGGTTTCATCTTGCTACCAGATGGAACGCTAGTCGTTCTGGTAGCATGTTGCAACCGATGTGAATGTGGAGGGTGTCATGGTCAGGCGGACGCGTTTCAATGACAGCGACTGTCCCGTCGCGCGATCAGTCGACGCGATCGGCGACTGGTGGTCCTTGTTGATCGTGCGGGACGCGTTTGACGGCAGCCGCCGCTTCGGAGAGTTCCAACGCAGCCTCGGCGTCGCCAAGAACATCCTCACCACGCGTCTGCGCGTCTTGGTCGCCGGCGGCATCCTGGACGTCATCCCGGCCTCCGACGGCAGTTCCTACCACGAGTACGTTCTGACGCCGAAGGGCAAAGACCTCTTCCCCGTCATCGTGGCGCTGCGGCAGTGGGGCGAAGGACACTTCTTCGAGCCCGATGAACCGCATTCGGAGATGATCGACCGCCAGCGCGGGCGGCCCCTGCGCGTACTAGAGGTCCGCTCCGCAGATGGGCGACGGCTCGACCCCGATGACACCACCGTCAACAAGGTCAATCAGCCCAGAACGCTGACCGGGACAAGGTCCGAGTAGCCTTCTGACGCAATCGTGGCGCGACGGCCCCAACCAGCTGGCCCCAATTCTTACCGCCATAACGCCGACCAAGCGGCGAGTAGACCTGAACGACCTTCGCGGATTTCGGTCAGCGGAACTCCTCGATCGAACCCACGTCGACAGTTCGGGCTCTCGTGTCCCCCGCGTTTGACGAACTCCTGCCAGTCGCACGTGGACTGAGTAAGCGCACAACGGCACATCGCAGGACCCCGCACAGGAAACCCCGAACCACCCACCCGCTCTCAACCTCGCTGGAGCCTGGAAACGCAAGAGCTCGATCGTGCGTGCCGCACCGATGTGTGGGCCTACCCGGGGAGCAGGGTGAAGGCGGGGACGTGGACAGGGCGGACCACGGAGAAGTCACGGACATCGATGGTCATCACTTCGGTGACGCGCATCCGCTCCGCCACGGTGACCACTGAGGCGTCGGCGGCACCCAGGGGAAGATCGTGGTAGCGCTCGACGAGGACTGCGATTCTTGAGAGGTCGGACTCAGTGAGATCGACGAGCCGAAACCAGCCGGACTCAAAGTAGCCGGATGAACGCCGCCTCTGCCTTGGGGCCACCGAGCTTGCCGATCATGTAGCAGCTCTCACCGGCGACGAAGCTGGGGACGAGCAACGGTCGGTTGGCCTTGCGGAGCCGCATGAACTCCTGTATGCAGCCCTCGTGATTCTTGTCGTCCTGGAAGGCCGCTGCCACGATCGGGCCGGTGTCGACGACGATCACGCTTCGCGCCCGTACCCTTCGGCGAGGATCTCTTCCACTCGTTCGGATGCGTCGCTCCGGCCCGCACGGAACGCACCGAAGAAGGCGGGCAGACCATCAGGGCCGAGCTCCGGCTCCTCCGATCTCCCACCATCATGGCTGTTCGCGATGACCGCGCCGGGCCTGCGCAGGTGAACCGGCGCCGTTGGGAGGACGAGGCGGCTGGGGCACATGGGACGCTCGCCTATGGTCAACGCTCGCGGCCGGGGTGACGTTCGGGACGGGTAGGGGGTCCGGTGAGATCGTCTTGTCCGGGATCTGGTCAGGCCTTCTGGGGCGAGGCTTCGGGCCGAGCGGTGTCCCCCGCAGGGGACCGCCGCACGTCGGGTACCAGGAGCACGGCGAGATTGGCCGCGGCGACCAGTGCCGCGCCGATGAGCAGCGGGGCCATGGTGCCGGTCAGCGCGGCCACGGGGGCGGCGACGGCCAGGCCCAGTGGCCGGGCGGCGAAGGAGATGAGCGCGTCGAAGGACCCCACCCGTCCCAGCGCCTCCTCGGGGATGCGCTCCTGCATGGTCGTCTCCCACAGCGGGCTGAGCACGCCGAGGCCGAACATGGCCGCGCAGTAGGCGACCGTGACGACCGCCATCGGCATCCGTACCGCGAAAGCCGCCATCGGCAGCGCGTACGCGGCGGCCCCGAACGCGACGGCCACCAGCGGACGGCGGACGGGGAGCCGGGGCGCGGCATAGATGCCGGCCAGCATGCCCACGGTGCCGAGCTGGGCGATGATCACCCAGGAGGTCGCGCCGCCCATGTGGCGCACCGCGATGAGCGGGCCCAGGGTGAGCAGGAATCCGGCGGCCAGATGCCATACCCCGTGGCCCAGCACGTTGGCCAGGAACCACGGGTGGCGGCGGGTCTCCGTCCATCCTCCGCGCAGTTCCCCGAGGAAGGCTCCGCGCCGGTTCCGCCGGGGGGCGCGGTGCGGGCGCAGGCCGCCGAGCGTGAGCGCGGAGACCGCGAACAGCGCGCCTGTCAGGAGCGAGGACCAGCCGGCACCCACCGCCAGTATCAGTGATCCGGCCATGGCGGGGCCGGCCATCTGGGCGAGCCCGGCGGCCACACCCAGCCGCGTGTTGATCCGCAGGCGCCCGGGGCCCGGCACCACCGCCGTGACCAGCGTCCGCACCGCCGGTGTCCCGAAGGCCACCCCGGCGCCGGTGATCGCCGACAGTGCCGCCAGATCCGGGATTCGCACCAGGCCGGCGAGCAGTTCGGCCGCGATCCCGAGTTGGGCGGCGCAGCGTACGAGGTCGGCGGCCAGGACGACCCGTTGCGGCGGGAAGCGGTCGGCGACCACACCCGCCACGGGTAGCAGGACCAGCAATGGCAGCAGCTCACAGGACAGGATCAGGCCGAGATCCGCCGCCGAGTCGGTGGCCTGGATGACCGCGAGTGTCAACGTCGTGGGGATCAGCGCGGTGGCCAGTGCCGCGATGGTCCGGCCGGCCAGCAGCCGGGAGGTGGAGGAGTTCACGGCTGAAAAGTATTTCGCTGACGAATCTTTTGTCAACGAAATACTTGCTGGCGTAGCATACTGAGGTGATGGAGGACTCCGTCGATCGGCACCTCGCCCGCTGGCGCGACAAGGCGCCCTTCGACGAGCGAGTCGAGGCGATCATCACCCGTATCCAGCTCCTGGCCAGGCACGTTGGCCACGCTAAGGACCGGGCCCTGGCCGAGGTCGGCCTGCAGGGATTCGAGTTCGAGACGCTGCACCGCCTTGCCTCGCGCGGAAGGCCCTGGCGGGCCACGCCGTCCGAGCTGGCCACCGAGCTGATGGTCTCGCCGGCCGGGATCACCGGCCGGCTCGAAACCCTTGAGAACGCGGGCCTGGTCCGCAGGCTCCGGGGCGCCGAGGACCGGCGGCGCGTCGACGTGGAGCTCACCGAGCTGGGGTACGCCCGCTGGTTCGCCGCCATGGAGCTCCGCGGCACGGCCGAGGACGCGATGGTGAGGCCTCTGGACCACGCCGAGCAGGACGCGCTCATCGCCCTGCTCAAGCGCATGCTCGTTCAGATGGAGTCCGGGCGCTGAACCGGGCCGGCGGGAGGAGGGAAGCCTGTGGAGCCGCTTTCGTGCGAACCTCGCCGCGGTCGCCGCGGGTAAGTTGTTTCGCGCGGAATACGTGTGCTGGGTGGGTTGAATGTGTTTCGGGATCTCATCTGAGGTTGTGGAGGGGCGATGAGTTCAGCCGGCACTGTGCCGTACGACGTCGTCGTGGTCGGGGGCGCCGGGGTCGACACGACGGTGTACGTGCCGGAGCTGCCGCTGCCGTACGCCGACACCTACGGCGTGCCGCCCGTGGTCGACCGCATCGGCAACACCGGAAGCGGGGTGCTCCTCGGCTGCCACGCCCTCGGCCTGCGGGCCAGGCTGATCGACCTGATCGGAGACGACCCGCAGGGCGCGCTCATCCGCGCCCACCTGGCCGCGCGCGGCGCCGACTTCGGGTGGGAGATCGTGCCCGAGGGCACCCGGCGCAGTGTGCTGCTGGTCGGCCCCGACGGGCGGCGGCTCTCGCTGTACGACCCGCGCGCCGCGGCCGGGCAGCGCCTGCCTCGCGACCTCTACCTCCCCGCGATCAGCCGGGCGCGGCACGTCCATGTGTCCATCACCGACTTCTCCCGCCACCTGTACCCCGAGCTGCTGGAGCTGGGGGTCCCGGTCTCGACCGACCTGCACGACTGGGACGGTGTGAACGGCTACCACGCGGACTTCGCGTACTCCTCCGACGTGGTCTTCCTGTCGGCGGCCAAGCTCCCCGGCCCGGCTCCGGTGATGCGCGACATCCTGTCGCGTGGCCGCGCCTCCCTGGTCGTCTGCACGGCCGGCGCGTCCGGGGCGTACCTCCTCGGCGACGCGTCCGGCGAGGTGGAGCACTTCCCGGCCGCGCCGCTTCCCGGCCCGGTGGTCGACAGCAACGGCGCGGGCGACGCGTTCGTCTCGGGGTTCCTCTACGGCCGCCTGCGCGGCCTGCCGCCGGGGGAGTGCGTGCGGCTCGGTGCCGTCGCCGGGGCCCACGCCTGCAGCGCCGAGGGCACCCACGAGAGCCCCATCGACGAGGAGACCCTGCTCAAGCGCCTGCCTCCGGCCTGAGCGGGGTCACTTCAGCAGGCCGACTCCACGGGCGATGACCAGCACGGACAGCAGGAGGGCCGACACCGACTCCGCCGCCATGAGCAGCTTGGCCCGTGCCGACAGGGGCATCGTGTCGGTGGGGCTGAACGCCGAGGAGTTCGTCACCGACACGTAGAAGTAGTCGACGAACCCGGGGGTCCAGCCCGCCTTCACCGAGGAGCGCGCGGCCACCTCCCTGACGGCGTCGTGGTCCTCGTCCTGGGGGAACCGGAAGTCGGCGAGCGGCAGATCGCGGCCCCGCGCCTGCGTGCGCTGGACGGGCCCGCCGCGGTCGAGCTCCCAGTACGCCATCGCGAAGATGATGATGTTGGTCAGCCACACCTGCCCGGCCGCGAGCAGCAGTTGCCTGCCGTTCTCGGTGCTCCCGGCGACGAGCTGCTCCACGAGCAGCACCAGCGCCACCGCGTTGGTGACCGCGATGAGGAGCACCAGCATGATGGACAGGCGTCGCAGCAGGCGGTTCTCCCGGCGCATCCGCCAGGGGTTCACCGCGACCAGCGGGACGAACAGCAGCAGCTCCAGCGCGGGCACGACGAACCTCGGCCCGAGGATGAGGTGGCTCGGCAGCGCCGCGTACAGCGTGATGGCGACCACCACCGCGCACGCCGCGGGCAGCCGGGGCTCGCCGGGATGCCCCTCGTGCTCGGCCCGCCGCCCCGGAGGAGGGGCGTCGTCGTCCTGCTCCGAACGCTGATCGTCAGCGCGCTGCCCCGTGCGCCGCTCGGCTCGCTGCGCCATCTGCGGGCCCTCTCCCTAGGTCGTCGCCCGGCCGCGCGTCGCGCGGCCCGCCCGTGACGTACGGGCCGGTCACAGCCCTTTGCCCTGGGAAGAGCGGTCTAGGCCCGTGAGCCGGAGGACGACCCCTGATCTACAACGTGAAGGTCCGGGAATCGAGATTCCCGGAAAGGCGCATTCCGCTGTCAGAGGTGGCAGATGACGACCAGGCAGCTTTTGAGGGTGACGTCGTCGATGACGGGTCCCGAGGCGCCCGGGACGGTGCTGGCGAATCGCACGGTGGTGGACAGGCCGGACGCGACGAAAGACACCTTCTGCCGGGTGTACTCCATCTCGGGGAAAGTCTTGCCCGTGGTGTCGAACGAGAACTTTCCCACCACTTCATCGTTGACCTGAATTTCACCGGTCTTCACCGCCGGCCCCGTCGCGGGATTTCCCGCGAGCCGGTAGCCGAGCTCGTACTTGACCCGTGGGAGCGTGCTGAAGGTCTGGGAGATGGTGCCCGCGCCATAGCCGTTCAGGTCGAGCGACTGGACGCCGTCGGCCGCCTGCCAGAACCCCTGGCCCACCAGGTCGACGGTGCCGGCGGTCACGCTCCACGCCCCCATGGGCTGGCCGGAGGAGAAGGTCTGGAACGCGTTGGCCCTGACCACGGGGGTCTCGAAGCTGCCGTTGCTTCCCGCGGTCGCGTCGGCGGGCGCGGCCGTCACCGTGGCCAGCGCGGCCAGCGCGCTCAGCAGCCCCGTTCCGGTGCGCGACCGCCGCCACCGGTTGCCGCGCCGTGCCCAGCGAGGGCCCTGCCCGGCCGTGCGACCTTTCATCCGGATGCTCGGAACGGTCATCGTCGTCCTTTCCGTCGTCCGCCGCATTCACGCCGGAGCGTCATGCCGACCGGCTTCCGGACCGATCCGTGAATTCACCGGCCGGGCGGTGCCGAGAACAGGAAGATTAGCGTCCAGCCCCATGCGCGCCCCGGTGGCCCGTGTTTCGCGGAAGTCAATTGTTGGTATTCGGAAATGCCCTTCACGGCCCCGGTGAAGGCCGCCGCCGTCCCCGGAACACCGGCGAGGCTCACAGTCGTGACGTTCCGCTCGTTAGTCCGCGCGTCGCATGGGAAGGGGCGGTCGCCAAGAACATCTGCTGGGACTCGCCGGCCTCCGCGCGGCGTCCGGGCAGACCTCGCGGGAGTCGAGCGCTAGGCAGGTCATCATGGAGAACGCTGTACGCACCCTGGTGCCGGCGCGGCTGGACCGGTTGCCGTGGTCGCGGTTCCACACGCGGCTGGTCGTCGCGCTCGGGGTCGCGTGGGTCCTGGACGGGATGGAGATCACGATCGCCAGCGCGATCGGGTCGGTCCTGCAGGACAGGCAGACGCTCGGCCTGTCGGCCGTCCAGGTGGGATTCACCGCGACCATCTACCTGATCGGCCAGGTGGCGGGCGCGCTGGTGTTCGGGCGGCTGTCCGACCGGTTCGGCAGGCGCAGGCTGTTCGTCCTGACGCTCGGGCTCTACCTGGTCGCCAACGGGATCACCGCCTTCTCGCCCAACCTGGCGTTCCTGCTGGTCTTCCGCTTCTTCGCCGGGGCGGGCATCGGCGGGGAGTACGCGGCGATCCACTCGGCCATCGACGAGCTCATCCCCTCCCGCTACCGTGGCCGCGTCGACCTGGCGGTCAGCGGCACGTACTGGCTCGGCGCGATCATCGGCACGGCGAGCACGTACGTGCTGCTCAACCCGGACATCCTGCCGCTGGATCTCGGCTGGCGCATCGGGCTGCTGATCGGTCCGGTGCTCGGTGCCATGATCTGGGTGCTGCGCCGTCACCTTCCCGAGAGCCCGCGATGGCTGCTCATGCACGGCAGGCACGACGAGGCCGAGGAGGCCACCCGGGCGGTCGAGACGGCGGTCGCCGAGAGCGGGCGCGAGCTGCCGCCCGTGGACGAGGACAAGGCCATGGACCTGCGCCCGCACGGCGCCCCGTCCTACGGCGAGATCCTGCGGGTGGTCGTCCGCGAGTACCCCAAGCGCACGTTCCTCGGCGTGTCGATGATGGTCAGCCAGTCGTTCCTGTACAACGCGATCTTCTTCACCTACGTCCTGGTGCTCAACACCTTCTACGGCGTGTCCCCGAACGACGCCTCCAAGTACCTGCTGATCTTCGCGGTCGGCAACCTCGCGGGGCCGTTCCTGCTGGGGCCGCTGTTCGACACCATCGGGCGCAAACCGATGATCTCCAGCACGTACGTCGCCTCGGGAGCGCTGCTCGCCGTGACCGGGTGGCTGTTCAAGGAGGGGCTGCTCACAGCGACCACCCAGGCGCTGCTGTGGTCGGTGATCTTCTTCATCGCCTCGGCGGCGGCCAGCGCCGGTTACCTGACGGTCAGCGAGCTGTTCCCGCTGGAGATCAGGGCGCTGGCGATCGCGCTGTTCTTCTCGATCGCCCAGGGGATCGGCGCCCTCGGCCCCGTCCTGTTCGGCGCGCTCATCGGCGACCAGGCCCACCCCGACCCGTCCCGGCTGTTCTACGGCTACCTGCTCGCCTCGGCGCTGATGGTGGCGGCGGGCGTGGTCGCGCTGTTCTGCGCGGTGAACGCCGAGCGGCGGTCCCTGGAGGATCTCGCCCCCTCACTGTCGATGCGGGACGCGAAGGCGGGCGCCGCCGCGACCGGGTAGCTACTCTGAGTGACCATGGATGCGGTTGCCCGGAGTCTGGTGCCGGCGAGGCTCGACCGGTTGCCGTGGTCGCGGTTCCACACGCGGTTCGTGGCCGCGCTCGGGGTCGCGTGGGTGCTCGACGGGATGGAGATCACGATCGCCGGCGCGATCGGGTCCGTCCTGCAGGACAGCCGCACTCTCGGCCTGTCACCGGTCGAGGTGGGGTTCACCGCGACCGTCTACCTGATCGGCGAGGTGGCCGGGGCGCTGGTGTTCGGGCGGCTGTCCGACCGGTTCGGCAGGCGCAGGCTGTTCGTCCTGACGCTCGGGCTCTACCTGGTCGCCAACGGGATCACCGCCTTCTCGCCGAACCTCGCCTTCCTGCTGGTGTTCCGCTTCTTCGCCGGGGCGGGCATCGGCGGGGAGTACTCCGCGATCCACTCGGCGATCGACGAGCTGATCCCCTCGCACTACCGGGGGAGGGTCGACCTCGCGGTGAGCGGCACGTACTGGCTGGGTGCGATGATCGGCACGGCGAGCACGTACGTACTGCTCAACCCAGCCGTCCTTCCGGTCAACGTGGGGTGGCGGCTCGGGCTGCTGATCGGGCCGCTGCTCGGAGCGGCCATCTGGGTGCTCCGCCGCCACCTTCCCGAGAGTCCCCGGTGGCTGCTCATGCACGGCAGGCAGGAGGAGGCCGAGCGGACCACCGCGGGTGTCGAGGCCGCGGTCGAGCGGGGCGGACGGCCGCTGCCGCCGGTGGACGAGAGCAAGGCCATGGAGTTCCGCCCGCACGGCGCCCCGTCGTACCGCGAGATCGCCCGGGTGCTCCTGATGGAGTACCCGAGGCGCACGTTCCTCGGCGCGACCCTGATGATCAGCCAGTCGTTCCTCTACAACGCCATCTTCTTCACCTACGTGCTGGTATTGAGCAATTTCTACGGCATCACCCCGCACGACGCGTCGAAGTACCTCTTCGCGTTCGCGGCCGGCAACCTCGCCGGGCCTCTCGTCCTCGGGCGCCTGTTCGACACGCTCGGGCGCAGGGTGATGATCTCCAGCACGTACATCGTGTCAGGAGTGCTGCTCGCCGCGACCGGGTGGCTGTTCAAGGAGGGGCTGCTCACGGCGGCCACGCAGACGCTGCTGTGGTCGGTGATCTTCTTCATCGCCTCGGCCGCGGCCAGCTCCGGCTACCTCACCGTCAGCGAGCTGTTCCCGCTGGAGATCAGGGCGCTGGCGATCGCGATGTTCTTCGCGGTGGCCCAGACGTTCGGCGCGCTCGGCCCGACGATCTTCGGCGCGCTCATCGGCGACCGCACCCACCCCGACCCGGCCAGGCTCTTCTACGGCTACCTGTTCGCCGCCGCCATGATGGTCTTCGCCGGGCTGGTCGCGCTCGTGCTGGCGGTGGACGCCGAGCGCAGGCCGCTGGAGGACCTCGCGCCGCCCCTGTCGGCTCAGAGAAGACTCACACGGTGATTATTAAAAAGGTTATTTACTAACAGATCGGAGTCTGCTTATCGTGGGGTCACAGCTGGCCGGGGGGCAGCCGTGACCACGCAGCATCGGACCCCTGCGGAGGCGTTCTTGAACGTCCGTCGGCTCCTCGCGCTACTGCCGGTTTCCCTCCTCCTCCTCATCATCCCGACCGCCCCACCGTCGACGGCGGCGACCGTCGTCGCGTTCGGCTCGGTCGTCCCCGCCCCGGTCACCTCGACCGCCGCCGCCGGGGTGACCTACGGCATCACCGTCTCCACCGCCGTCTACGCCGACCCGGGCGCCGAGGGCGTCGGCGAGCGGCTCGCCGCGCCGCTCCGCCGGTCGACCGGGTACCCGCTACCGGTCTCACCCGCCCCGGGCGCCGGTGGCATCTCCCTGCTGCTGTCGGGCGCTCCCGCCACGGTGGGGGCCGAGGGCTACCAGCTCGACGTGACCGCCACCTCGATCGTCATCCGCGCCAACCGGCCCGCCGGGCTCTGGAACGGGGTGCAGACGCTGCACCAGCTCCTGCCCGTCGCCGCCGACAGCGCCACGGTGCAGCCGGGCCCGTGGCCGGTGCCCGGCGGCCACATCGTGGACTACCCCAGGTTCGGCTACCGGGGCGCCATGCTCGACGTGGCCAGGCACTTCTTCACGGTGGCCGCGGTCGAGCGCTACATCGACCAGCTCGCCCTCTACAAGGTCAACTACCTGCACCTGCACCTGTCCGACGACCAGGGCTGGCGCATCGCGATCGACTCCTGGCCGAACCTCGCGACCTACGGCGGCAGCACCGCCGTCGGCGGCGGCCCCGGCGGCTACTACACCAAGGCGGACTACCAGCAGATCGTCTCCTACGCGGCCGCCCGCTCCGTCACGGTCGTCCCGGAGATCGACATGCCGAGCCACACCAACGCCGCCTTGGCCTCGTACGCGAGCCTGAACTGCGACGGCGTGGCACCGCCGCTCTACACCGGCACCGACGTGGGGTTCAGCTCGCTGTGCACCGCCAAGGAGCTCACCTACACCTTCATCGACCAGGTCGTCGGGGAGCTCGCCGCCCTGACCCCCGGCCCGTACCTGCACATCGGCGGGGACGAGGCCGCCTCCACCGCGCCCGCCGACTACGCGGCCTTCGTCAACAGGGTCCAGCGGATCGTCGCGGCGCACGGCAAGACCGTCGCCGGCTGGCACGACGTGACCAAGGCCACCCCGCTGCCCTCGACGGTCGCACAGTACTGGGGCACCACGACGAACGACGCCTCGGTGAAGACGGCCGCGCAGAACGGGACCAAGCTCATCATGTCCCCGGCCAACCGGGCCTACATCGACATGAAGTACAACTCCCGCACCACCCTCGGCCAGAACTGGGCCGGGTACATCGACGTCAAGACCGCCTACGGCTGGGATCCCGGCGCCTACCTGACCGGCGTCGCCGCCTCCTCGGTGCTCGGCGTCGAGGCCCCGCTGTGGACCGAGACCCTCACCACGAGCGCCGACATCGACTACATGGCCTTCCCCCGGCTCCCCGCGATCGCGGAACTCGGCTGGTCGCCGTACAGCACGCACAACTGGACGGCCTTCAAGCAGCGGCTCGGCGCCCAGGGTCCGCGCTGGAAGGTCATGGGCGTCAACTACTACCACTCCACGCAGATCTCCTGGCCGGGCGGTTCCTGATGCGTCGACTCCTCGCGATCGTTGTCTCGACCCTCACACTGGTCCTCGCCATCGGCGTCGTCGACGCCCGCGCGGCCACCGTCGCCTCCACCGAGCTCACCTCGGGCTGGGCGCTGCGGTCGGCCACCGGGCTGGCCGACACCGGCGCGGCCATCTCCCGGACCGGCTACTCCACCTCGGGCTGGAACCCGGTGTCGCTGCCCTCGACGGTGCTGGCGGGGCTGGTGGCGAACAACGTCTACCAGAACATCTTCTTCGGCCAGAACCTCAAGAACGTCCCCGACCTGACCGGGCAGGACTGGTGGTTCAGGGGGGAGTTCACCGCCTCGGCCACCTCGCCCGGCCAGGTCTACTGGCTGCGATTCAAGGGGATCAGCTACCGCGCCCAGATCTGGCTGAACGGCGTCCAGCTCGACGCGAACGCCGTGGGCACCATGGTCGCCCATGAGTACGACGTGACCGGCGTGATCCATCCGGGCGCGGCGAACGCCCTGGCCATCCGGGTGACGCCGCCCGCCCACGACTGCAAGGACCTGTCGTTCTGCACCGTCGACTGGAACCCCGAGGCCCCCGACATGAACGCCGGCCTGTGGGGCAAGACGTTGCTGGACACCACCGGCCCGGTCGCGCTGCGCGACCCCTACGTCAAGACCGTCCTGCCGTTGCCGGCCACCGACGCCGCCGACCTGACCGTCTACGTCGACGCGGTGAACGCCACCACGGCCCCGGTGACCACGACCGTCAGCGCCACCATCAGCAAGGCGGGCCAGCCGAGCATCCCGCTCAGCCAGACCATCACCCTCAATGCGAGGGAGCGGCGCGAGGTGGCCTTCGCGCCGGTCCACGTCACCAACCCCGTCCTGTGGTGGCCCTACCAGTTCGGCTCGCCCGAGCTCTACCAGCTCGGCGTGACGGCGACGGCGGGCGGGGCGACCTCCGACACCAAGGCGATCGACTTCGGCATCCGCCAGTTCACCGACTACCGCACCACCGTCAACGGCACCTCGTTCGCCGGCTACAAGGTCAACGGCCAGAACATCCTGTTCCGCGGCGGCGGCTACATGTGGGACATGCTGCAGCGCTGGGACTCAAGGACCAACGCCGCCCACGTCAAGTACGTCAAGGACATGGGTCTCAACACCATCCGCCTGGAGGGCACCCTCGGCAACGAGGAGCTCTACGACCTGGCCGACAAGGCCGGCGTCATGGTGATGCCCGGATTCGTCTGCTGCAGCGCCTGGGAGAACGACAGCGGCTGGTCGGCGGAGCAGGCCCAGGTCGCCGTCGCGTCCCTCGACACCCAGATGCGCGCCTCCCGCGCGCACGCGAGCACCTTCCTGTGGACCTACGGCAGCGACCAGCCGCCGACCGCCGCCCACCTGACCGCGTACAAGAACGCCGCCGCCGCCCTGCACTGGCAGAACCCCACCCTGGACAACGTCGCCACCTGGTCCAACGCGAACGCCGGGATGAAGATGGACGGCCCGTACGTGTGGGAGCCGCCCGTGCTGTGGTGGGACACCACCAAGGCGGGCAGCGCCTTCGGCACCACGGGCGAGGAGGGCACCGAGTCCCCGCCGCCGCTGGAGAGCCTCCAGCGCTTCCTGGCCCCGGCCGACCAGTGGCCGATCGGCGCCGCCTGGAACTACCACGCGGGCAAGGCGGGCAGCGTCTTCGACAACACCACCCCGTTCACGACGGGGCTCAACAGCCGGTACGGCACGGCCACCGGGGCCGCCGACTACTCGCGCAAGGCCGAGCTGCAGAACTACGAGAACACCCGGGCGTTCTTCGAGGCGTGGAACGCCCATGAGTACACCCAGTCGTTCGGCACCGTCTTCTGGATGCTCAACAGCGCCTGGCCCTCGGTCCACTGGAACCTGTACGACTACTACTTCAAGCCCGGCGGCGGCTACTTCGGCAGCAAGAAGGCCAACGAGCCGGTGCACATCGCCTACGACTACGCCACCAGGAAGGTGTTCGTGGTCAACTCCACCCTCGCGGCCCGCGGTGGCCTGACCGCGACGGCGACCCTGTACAACATCCCGGACCTGGCCCAGAAGTACACGACCTCCGTGCCCTTTACCGCCGCGGCCAACTCCGCGACCCAGGTGCTGACCATCCCCGCCGTCACCGGCCTGTCGACGAGCTACTTCATCCGGCTGCGGGTGAAGGACGCGGGAGGGGCGACGGTGAGCGACAACCTGTACTGGTACTCCACGACGGCCGACACCCTCGGCAACAAGAGCAACTGGTACCGGACGACGCCCAAGAACTACGCCGACCTCACCGGCCTGAACAGGCTGCCCGCCAATCCCGATCTCAACGCCGCCGTGTCGAGGACCTCGTCCGGCGGCCAGGAGAGCGTCGCGATCACCCTCACCAACAACAGCGCGACCAACCTCGCGTTCTTCGTCCGTCCCGAGATCACCGCGGGCAACGGCGGGAACGAGGTCACGCCCGTCACCTACACCGGCAACTACCTGTCCCTGTGGCCGGGCGAGTCCACCACCGTCACCGCCGTCTACCAGACGGCCGACCTCGGCGGGCAGGCCCCCTACCTGCGCCTGCGCGGCTACAACACGCCCACGACATCCGTACCCGTCCCCTGATCCGGGGGTGGGCTCGCGGGCGCCGGGTGAGGCGCCCGCGAGCCTGGTCCCATGAACGTCGCGCCGGGTCGCGGCGGTTTCCATGGCCGGTCGCCCGCGGCCCGAGGGAGGGGTGGACGCGGGCGAGGGCTGACGCGGGCCCTGGTCAGCTCCGCAGGGCGGCGGCCTCCGCGGCGAGCTTCTCGATCCGGGGGTAGTCGCCGGAGGCGAGCGCGTCGGCCGGGGTCAGCCAGGTGCCGCCGACGCAGCCGACGTTCGGCAGCGCCAGGTACTCAGGAGCCGTCTCCAGCCGGATGCCGCCCGTCGGGCAGAACCGCACCTCGGGGATCGGCCCGGCGAGCGCCTTGAGGTAGGCGACGCCGCCCGCCGGTCCGGCGGGGAAGAACTTCAGCTCGGTCAGCCCGCGCTCGGCGAGCGCCAGCACCTCCGAGGCGGTGGCCGCGCCCGGCAGGAACGGCACGCCGCTGTCCAGCATCGAGTCCAGGAGGACGGGCGTGCTGCCCGGGCTGACCAGGAACCGCGCGCCCGCGCCGGTGGACGCCACGACGTCGGCCGGGGTCCTGACCGTGCCCGCGCCGATCACGGCGTCCGGGACCTCGGCGGCGATCCGGGCGATGGCGTCCAGGGCGCACGGCGTGCGGAGCGTCACCTCGATGACGGGGAGGCCGCCCGCCACGAGCGCCCGGGCGAGCGGGACCGCCGTCTCCACCTCGTCGATCACGACGACCGGGACGACAGGGGCGAGATCGAGGATGGTCACGGGGCCGCGCTCCTTGTTGCAGGGGTAACCGACGGGTCGGCTTCGGGGAATGGGTGCGGGGGTCGCGAGGAGGGGACGCCGGCCTCGCGCCCGGCCACACGCTGGGCGAGCCAGGCCGCGGCGCCGGTCAGCGCCGGCTGCTCGGCGACGATCACCGTGGTCGCGATCTCGCTCAGGTAGTCGGACAGCACGAGGTTGGCCTCGAAGCGCCGCCGGAAGTCGCTCTCCCGCATGCGCCTGACGATCCTCGGCACGATCCCACCCCCGAGATACACCCCGCCGCGCGCGCCCAACGTCAGAGCGACATTAGCGGCAAAGCTCCCCAGAAGCCCACAGAACACTTCAACCGTACGCGCGCACAGCGAATCGTCCACCCGCGCGACGATCTCCGGGGCGGCGAGCGGGGCCACGGGGGTGCCCTCCACCAGCGCGAGCCCGTGGCGCAGCCGTACGAGCCCCGGGCCGGACAGCAGATGCTCGGCGTCCACGAACGACATGCCGTCGGCACGCAGCGCCCGTACCACCTCGATCTCCAGGCCGGTCACGGCGGGCACCGAAACGTGGCCGCCCTCGCCGGGCACGGGCACCCAGCCCTCCCGCACGGGGACCAGCGCGGCGACGCCCAGCCCGGTGCCGGGGCCGAGCACCGTCTTCACCATGTCAGGGGCCGGGAGCGGGCCGCCGAGCGAGGCCAGGTCGCCGGCCCCCAGGTGCGGCAGGGCCAGCGCCAGCGCCTCGAAGTCGTTGAGCAGTTCGACGTGCGGGATCCCCAGCTCGCCGACCGAGCCGGACCAGCCGGTGTTGGTCAGCCGGTAGCGGTCGGCGTTCACCGGGCCGGCGATGGCGAGGCACGCGGCGGCCGCCCGCACCCCGCCGGCGTGGTCCGCGAGATAGGAGTGCACCGCGTCCGCCAGCCCGTCGAACTCCGCCCCGGCCAGCACGGCGACCGTCCCCGGATGCCCGCCGGGCGCGGTGACCAGCCCGAATCGCGCGTTGGTCCCGCCGACGTCGGCGACCAGCCAGGGACTCTCCGGGGACGGCAGGGGGATCGGGCTCACGCGCGCCCCTCCGCGCCGTTGAGGGCGAGAGCGCCCGTTCGCTCCTCGGCGCCGTCGAGGGCGAAGCCTTCCGTACGGCCCTCCGCGCCGTTGAGGGCGAAGATGCCGGCGCCGCGCTCCGCCGGGCCCGCCGCGCGGCGGAAGGCGGCGAACAGCTCGCGCCCGGTGCCCACCCACTCGTCGTCGCGCAGCGGCCTGCCCTCGGGCGTGCGGGCGGCCAGCTCGGCCTCGGGGACCAGGATGTCCAGCGTGCCGGTCGTGGAGTCGAGCCTGATCGGGTCGCCGTTCCTGACCAGCGAGATCGGGCCGCCGTCCGCTGCCTCGGGGGACAGGTGGATGGCAGCGGGCACCTTGCCCGACGCCCCGGACATGCGGCCGTCGGTGACGAGCGCGACCCGCTGCCCCCGGTCCAGCAGCACGGCGAGCGGCGGGGTCAGCTTGTGCAGCTCGGGCATGCCGTTGGCGCTCGGGCCCTGGTAGCGGATCACCGCGACGAAGTCCTGGCCGTCCAGCTCGCCCGCCGCGAACGCCGCGAGCAGCTCGGCCTGGTCGTCGAAGACCTTGGCGGGCGCCTCGATCACCTGGTGCTCGGGCTTGACCGCCGACACCTTGCTGACCGCGCGGCCGAGGTTCCCGCTGAGCATGTGGATGCCGCCGTCGGCGGAGAACGGCTCGGCGACCGGGCGCAGCACGTCGAGGTCGGCGCTCACCGTCGCCCGCTCCTCCCAGACGATCTGGTCGTCCTTCAGCTCCGGCCCGCCGCGGTAGAGGCCGAGGCCGCGCCCGGCGACCGTCAGCACGTCCTCGTGGAGGAGCCCGGCGTCGAGCAGGTCGCCCATCATCACCTGCATGCCGCCCGCCGCCTGGAAGTGGTTCACGTCCGCCTGGCCGTTCGGGTACATGCGGGTCAGCAGCGGGACGACCGCCGACAGCGCGGCCAGGTCGTCCCAGAGCAGCTCGATGCCGGCGGCGGCCGCGATGGCGACCAGGTGCATGGTGTGGTTGGTGGAGCCGCCGGTGGCCAGCAGCGCCACGGCCGCGTTGACCAGGGCCTTCTCGTCGACGACCTCGGCCACGGGGGTGTACTCCTCCCCGTGCGCGGTGATCTCGACCACGCGCCTCGCCGCGGCGCGGGTGAGGCCGTCGCGCAGGTCGGTACCGGGGTTGACGAACGTCGCGCCCGGCAGGTGCAGGCCCATGACCTCCATGAGCACCTGGTTGGAGTTCGCGGTGCCGTAGAAGGTGCAGGTGCCGGGGGAGTGGTAGGACTCGGCCTCCGCGTCCAGCATCGTGCCCCGGCTGATCTTGCCCTCGGCGAAGAGCTGGCGGGTGCGCGCCTTCACCTTGTTGGGCAGCCCCGAGGGCATGGGCCCGGCGGGCACGAAGATGGCCGGCAGGTGCCCGAAGTGCAGCGCGCCGATCAGCAGCCCCGGCACGATCTTGTCGCAGACGCCGAGCAGCAGCGAGCCGTCGAACATGTCGTGTGAGAGCGCGATCGCCGTGGCCATCGCGATGACCTCGCGGCTGTAGAGCGACAGCTCCATGCCCGCGCGGCCCTGGGTGATGCCGTCGCACATCGCCGGGACGCCGCCCGCGAACTGCGCGACGCCGCCCGCCTCGCGCACGGCGTCCTTCAGGATCGCGGGGTAGGTCTCGTACGGCTGGTGCGCCGACAGCATGTCGTTGTACGCCGACACGATCGCGACGCCGGGCCTCTCGTTCCCGCGCAGGGCCAGCTTGTCGCCGGGGGAGCAGGCGGCGAAGCCGTGGGCGAGGTTGGCGCAGCCGAGGCTCGCCCGGGCGGGCCCGCGCTCCCTGGCCTCACGGGCGGCGGCGCCGACGCGCTCGAGGTACGCCGTCCGGCTGCGCAGGCTGCGCTCGGTGAGGCGCTCGGTGACCTCCTGTACGGTGCGGTTCACGGCAGGTCCTCCTCGTGCCAGGCGCGGCCGCTGCGGCCGAGCAGTTCGTGGGCTGCGGCCGGGCCGCTCGTACCGGCAGGGTAGGTCTCGGGGAGCGCCGCCGACGACTCCCAGGTAGCGATGATCGGGTCGATCCAGCTCCAGGCCGCCTCGACCTCGTCACGCCGCATGAACAGAGTCGGGTTGCCCGACAGCACGTCCATGAGGAGGCGCTCGTACGCCTCGGGCACGCGGGTGCGGAAGGTGTCGGCGAAGCTCAGGCTGAGCGGCACGGGCCGGGGGACGACCTCGCCCGCGCCCGGCTCCTTGGCCATGATGTGCAGGTGGATGCCCTCGCTCGGCTGGAGCCGCAGCACCAGCCGGTTGGGCCCGCCTCCAGGGAAGATCGAGTGCGGCACGTCCTTGAACTGGACGACGATCTCCGAGCGGCGGTACGGCATCCGCTTGCCGGTGCGCAGGTAGAAGGGCACGCCCGCCCAGCGCCAGTTCTTCACCTCGGCGCGGATCGCGGTGAACGTCTCCACGCGGCGCGAGGCGTCGGTGGGCGCGGTCTGGTCGGGCTCGTCGAGGTACCCCGGGACGGCCTGCCCGCGCGACTGCCCGGCGACGTACTGCCCGCGCACGGTGAACCGGTCGGCCTCGGTGCCGGCGATCGGCCGCAGCGACTGAAGGACCTTGACCTTCTCGTCGCGGATGGACTCGCGGTCGTTGCGTGACGGCGGCTCCATCGCGACCAGGCACAGCAACTGGAGCAGGTGGTTCTGCACCATGTCGCGCAGCGCGCCCGCGTGGTCGTAGTACCCCCGCCGCCCCGGCGTGCCGACGGACTCCGCCGCGGTGATCTGGACGTGGTCGATCCACAGGGAGTTCCAGATCGGCTCGAGGAACGCGTTGGCGAAGCGCAGCACGAGCAGGTTCTGGACGGTCTCCTTGCCCAGGTAGTGGTCGATGCGGAAGATCTGGTGCTCTTCGAAGATGGCGCCGACCTCGTCGTTGATGCGCCGCGCGCCCGCCAGGTCGCGGCCGAGCGGCTTCTCCAGCACCACCCGGGAGCGCGGCGTCACCAGGCCCGCCTCGTGCACGCCCCTGCAGAACGGGCCGAACGTCATCGGCGGGCTGGCCAGGTAGAAGATCCGCGCGGTGTTCTCCCGGCCGGCGAGCAGGTGGGTCAGCGCGCGCCAGCCGGCGTGGTCGGGGCCGCCCACGTCGACGGACACGTGGTGCAGCCGCCGGAGGAACCGGTCCCATCCCCCGGCGTCGTCGGCGTGCAGGCCGGGCCGTACCTCGGCCTCGACCTTGCCGCGGAAGTCGGCGTCGGTCAGCCCGCCGCGCGACATGGCGATGATGCGGGTCTCCGGCGCGAGCCGTCCGTCGCGGTCGCTGTGATACAGCGCGGGGAGCAGCTTCCGCATCGAGAGGTCGCCGGTGCCGCCGAACACGATCAGGTCGGCCACGTGCGCCGTGGGGCGGCCGGACACCTCGGGGGTCGCGTCCGGGGTGGAGGGCACGGGAGGGGCGGAAGACGCGGACACGGTCGAGGGCACGGTCGACGGCTCGAACGAGGTCGTGGGCGCGGGCTCAGGCACGGGGGAAAGCTCCGTAGATCTACCAACTGAGGACAGATCGGACACTAGCCCGATCTTTGGTCGCACACAACCGCAGTTTTGGCATTTGAGATGAGGAACTTAGGAACTTCAGATTACAAAAGAGGTGTGGTTGACTTAGCCGATGGGTCGACGATCAGCCTCCGCGCTCGCCAGCAGCGGCGAGGTGCTCCACCTCATACGCACCGGTGAGGCGGTCACGCGGGCGGACATCGGCAGGGTCACCGGGCTCTCGCGTCCCGCCGTCGCGCTGCGCGTGGCCGGGCTCCTCGAACGCGGCCTGGTCGTGGAGGACACCGAGGGCCCCTCCACCGGCGGCCGTCCCCCCGCCAGGCTCGCCTTCAACGCGGCCGGCGGCGTGGTCCTCGTCGCCTCGCTGGGCGCCAGCCGCACGCAGATCGCCCTCTGCGACCTCGCGGGCTCCGAGCTGGCCCGCACCGACCTGGAGATCGACGTCGAGCGCGGCCCGGACGTGGTGCTGCCGCTGCTGATGGACGTCTGGGCCGACCTGCTCGGCGACCGGCCGATGTCGGTCGTGCGGGGCGCCGGCCTCGGCGTGCCCGCGACCGTCGAGTTCGCGGCGGGGCGCACCGAGAGCGCCCGCGTGATGGCGAGCTGGACCGGCGTGGTGATCCCGCCGCTCATCTCGGCGCGCTACCCGGTGCCCGTCTTCGTGGACAACGACGTGAACGTCATCGCCATGGGCGAGTACCACGAGGCGTACGCGCGGGAGGTCGCCGACCTGCTGTTCGTGAAGGTGTCGACCCGCATCGGCGCGGGGGTGATCGCGGGGGGCGAGATCCTGCGCGGGGCGCTCGGCGCGGCCGGGGAGATCGGCCACATCCCCGTGCGCGACGGCGGGGGAGTGCTGTGCCGGTGCGGCAACATCGACTGCGTCGACTCGGTGGCGAGCGGCACCGCGATCCTGCGCGACCTGCGGGCCAGGGGCCGGGAGGTCTTCTCGCTGTCGGACGTGGTCACGCTGGTGCGCGCGGGCGACGCCGAGACCATGACCGTCGTGCGCAGGGCCGGGCGGCTGCTCGGGGAGGTGATCGCGAGCGCGGTCAACCTGCTCAACCCCGCCGTGGTGGTCCTGGGCGGCGACGTCGCCGAGAACTTCCAGCCGCTGGTCTCCAGCGTGCGCGAGGTCGTCTACCGGCGCTCCACGGCGCTGTCCACCCGGAGCCTGCGCATCGAGCGCAGCCGGCTCGGGGCCGGCGCGGGCATCACCGGCTGCGCGGTCATGGTGATCGACCACATCCTGGCCCCCGAGATGGTCGACGCCGCCATCGACGGCACGGGGCCGTTCGAGGCCGCGCAGCACCCGCGGCCGTCCCACGCGGTGGGCTCGGGCGGGTAGCGGCCGGGTCAGTGGGCGCAGATCAGGCAGCTCAGGGCCTGCTCCAGGGCCTCGGGGCCGTCGACGGGTGAGGGCCAGGGCACCCGGATGAGCGTCGGGTCCTCGATGCCCGAGCGCACGGTCACCCCGTAGCGGTCGAGCTCCCACAGCCAGGCCTCGGGCGCGGGCTCGCCGAGCATGCGGTGGACGGCCCGCTGGAGCTGGTCGCGGTGGGACTCGTTCACGTGGCGCAGGACGCGCTCGGCCGCGTCGAGGAACGGGTCGGGCCCGGCGCCGAGGTAGTCCTCGGCGTCCAGCATCCCGGACTCCTGGCCCGTCAGGTAGATCACGTAGCCGACGTCGACGCGGAACAGGCGCGGGCCGTCGGGGTCTCCTTCGACGGCGGCGAACAGCGCCTCGTCCGGGCACCGTCCCGCCACGGTCACCGCCGCGTCCCGGGCCTCCTCCGGGGGCACGGCCTGCGCCCACCCGTGCACCTTGAGCAGGCCGCGAGGGTGCTCCACCCCGCCAAGGACGCGGGTGGCCGCGAGGTCCACGGTGACCACCACGTCGTCTGCGGCGGGGATCGCGTGGAGCGGCTCGCCCGGCTTGACCAGCAGGAGCGGCCGGCCGGCGGCGTCGACCCCACCCCTGGCGGCGTGCGCCGAGCCGTCCAGCGAGACATGGGTCGGTGCGGAGGCCGTGGCGAGGCTCCGGATACGTTCGGAGATGGGGGGGACCGTCACGTGCATGGCGTGGGCTCCTTGCTGGTTCGCGTCGCACGGCAATTTAAGGTTAGGCTTCCCTTACTTAGGCATACCTAATCACAGCGAGGTCATCGTGCGCTACACCGGACCCAAGGTGCGCCTGTCCAGGCGGGCAGGCCTTCCACTCACCAGAAAGGCCGTGCGCTACTTCGAGCAGCGGCCCTACCCGCCGGGCGAACACGGCCGCAAGACCAACCGCCGCGCGGCGGGCGACTACAGCCTGCGGCGGATGGAGAAGCAGAAGCTGCGCTGGTACTACGACGTCTCGGAGAAGCAGATGAGGAGGTACTGGGGCCTCGCGCTGCGCCGGCCCGGACGCTCGGGCGCCGAGCTGGTCTCGCTGCTGGAGAGCCGCCTCGCCTCGCTGGTGCTCCGCTCCGGGCTCGCCTCGTCCATCTATGCCGCCCGTCAGTACGTCAACCACGGCCACATCACCGTGGACGGGCGCAAGGTCGACATCCCCAGCTACCTCGTACGGCCCGGCCAGACCGTCGCCGTGCGGCCCAAGTCGCGGTCGATGCAGCCGTTCGTGGCGGCGGCCGAGGGCACCTACGCCGACGAGATCACCGCGCCCTACCTGGACGTGGACCTCGGCGAGCTGACCTTCACGCTGCTCAGCACGCCCGAGCGCCAGCAGGTGCCCGTCCTGGTGGACGAGCAGCTCGTCGTCGAGCACTACTCCCGCTGAGCCGGCCGCGTCAGCGCATGGAGGAGGCGCCCTCGGGCGCCGGCATGGCCGCGCGCAGCGCCGCGATCTCGGCGCGCAGCGCGGCCAGCTCGGCGGCGACGGAGCCGCCGGAGTCGCCGGAGTCGCCGGGCACGCGTTCCCGCTGGTGCTCCTCCTCCATCGCGCTCACGACGACGGCGATGAACAGGTTCAGCACGACGAACGTGCAGATCAGCACGAATATCACGAAGAACACCCACGCCGACGGGTGGTGCTCCATGACGTCCCTGTTGATGTCCGACCAGCCGTCGCCGGTCATCGTCTGGAACAGCGTGAACAGCGAGGTCGGCAGGTCGCCGAAGTAGTCGGGGGAGGCCGCCCCGTACAGCTTGGTGGCCATCACCGAGGCCACGTAGAGCACGAGGGCCAGCAGCAGGGCGATCGAGGCCATGCCGGGAACCGCCGTGAGCAGCGCCGACACCACCCGGCGCAGGCTGGGCACGACCGAGATCAGCCGCAGCGCCCGCAGGATGCGCAGGGCCCGCAGCACCGACAGCCCGCCCGCCGTCGGCATGAGCGAGACGGCCACGATGACGGTGTCGAAGAGGTTCCACGGGTCCCGCACGAAGCGCGCCCGGTAGACGTACATCTTCGCCAGCAGCTCCGCGACGAACACGTAAAGCGCGGCGCGGTCGACCACGTGGAGCACGGTGCCGTACGACGCGAGCGCCGAGGGCGAGGTCTCCACGCCCAGGGTGGCCGCGTTGACCACGATGACGGCGACGATCGCGCGCTGGAACCACTGCGATTCGAGGGCCTGCCGAACACGATCACGCATGGGGATGAGCACTCCTGAATCGGAAGATCGGAATGCGCAAGATCCTAGAGTCTGTACGGGTGTGTCGCAGGCCGCCCGCGCGTCCCCGCGTACGTCCCTAGGGCGTGCCCGTGCGCGGTGAGAGGCGGAAGACGCGGAGCTCGCGGCCGGAGCGCTCGGTGTAGCCGTCGTACACCGGCCAATGGCGGGTGAGGTCCTGCCACGCCCGCTCGCGGCCGGCCCCGGCGAGCAGGTGGCCGGTCACCGGGATCACGCGCCCGCGGAAGGTCACCGTGGCCCGAGGGTTCTTGATGAGGTTGCCGCTCCAGGCGGGGTGGCGCTCCTTGCCGAAGTTGCTCCCGGCCACCAGGAACGCGCCGTCGTCCTCGGGCAGGCAGGCGAGCGGGGACCGGCGGGGCTCGCCGCTCTTGCTGCCGGTCGTGGTCAGCAGCAGGTGGGGGACCATCTGGTCGCCCATGAGGACGCGGCCGCCGCTGACCCGGTTGAGGAACCGGTCGACGGGCGGCACGATCTTGGGTCCCACCAGCGAGAAGCCCCGGGTGGTCGCGAGCCACTGGAAGAACGGGCGGAGCGCGACGCTGACGCGGCGGACGACCCCGCCGCTGGACGGCTGCTGCTGCACCATGGCGACCTCGTGTCCGGCTCCGGCCCTCGTCGGCCCGGCCAAGGCTAGCCCCTAGCAAGCGCTAGGTCAAAGTCAGTTGGACGGCCCGTAGGGTTCGATCGGGGGGTCGGAGAAGGGGCCGCCCGCCGCCGGGGTGACGCGGTCGCCGGCGGCCTCGGTGACGCGCACCGCGTAGAGGCCCTGCTCGGGGACGAGCGGCACCAGGCCGTAGGCGGTGTCCACCTCGTCCTCGCTCAGGCCCAGCTGACGCATGGCCTGTTCCAGAGTCGCGTCCCGCGGGAGCTGTACCGTGACCAGCACCATGCCCCCCACGCTACGCGCCCCCCACGCCTCCCGTGCGCGCGGGCCTTCTCACAGCGGAATTCTCATGGCCCGTCGTTCGAGCACCCTGAGGATCGCCCGGGTGTCGGCGATGCCGTACCCGTAGTCGTAGTCGAAGCCCACATCGCTGCGGTCGTCGGCCGTGCGGTGGAGCAGCGTGCGGAGCTGGGCGGGCGGAAGCTGGGAGGCGGGCCAGCGGGTGCGGATCGCGGCTATGAGCCCGGCCGCCACCGGGCAGGCCGCCGAGGTGCCGGAGTCCGGCTGGTCGTCGCCGAAGGCCTTCGACCCGGAGAAGTGCGTGTAGGCGCAGATGTCGGGCTTGCGGTCGCTCAGCCGCCCCGGCCCCTGCGAGGAGTAGCCCACCCGCTCGCCGTTGGTGTCGACCCCGCCGATGGACAGGGCCTGCGGGTGGGAGTTGGCGCCCACGATGGGACGGCCCGAGTAGCCGCACCGGCGGTCCTTGCACTCGGACCCGCAGTTGCCGGCCGCGAACAGGATGTCGGCCCCGGCCTGCTCCAGGCTGCCGACGATGATGTTGAAGGGATGGGCCGCGTTGTCGGAGTAGTTCCCCGGCTGCCCGGGGGCGAGGTCCCACTCGGGAGAGAACGACCCCCAGCTGTTGCTGATGACCAGCGCCCTGCTCGCGGCGGGCTGCGCCTCGAGGACGGTGCGCAGGTGGGCGAACGCCGCCACCGCGTCGGAGAGCAGGCCGTCGATGGCCGTGCCCCCCTGCCGCCTGGACAGCAGGACCGGGATATCGATGAGAGACGCCCCCGGTGCGGCGATCTGCGTGTCGAAGGCGCACATCGTGCCGTGGTCGACGGCGAACGACCCGGCCTTGCCGGTGACGCCGCCGGGGTTCCAGCTACGGTCGGCGTCGATCGTGATCTCCCTGCCCAGCTGGCGGGTGACGTGGTCGGCGTTGATGCCGGTGTCGCACACCGCGAGCGCCACGCCCGTGCCGTCGTACCCCTCGGCGCGGAGCCGCGTCACGTCGAGCAGGCGGGCGACGTCCTGCCAGGTGCCGACGGGAGGGGCGCCGCCGCAGGTGAGGCTGGTCTCGATGACGGGGTCGGCGTAGATGCCCACCACGTCCCGATGGCGGCCGGGCAGCAGGGCCAGGCGCGCGGAGCTCACGTCGTCGGAGATCTCGCCCCTCACCAGGACCGAGGCCTCCCCGGGCGCCATGGAGAAGACCAGCGGCTGGTGCAGCGACAGCGGGTCGCCCCCGAGGGTGGCGGGCTGGGCACGGGGGAGCGCGACCGGGGTGAACGAGTGGTCGAGCGCGACCCCGGGAAGGCCGTCGGTGACGTCGGCGGTCGTCGCGACGAGGTGGGGGGCGGCGACGGCGGCGACGATGTCGGGGGAGGGACGGAGCTGGATCAGGACCCGCATGAGGACACCACCCTGAGATCGCGAAAACCGGACGCCACAACGTTCCAGCATCCGGCCGCACCGCGTCTACCAGCAGAAATGTCGTGCCATCGTGCAATACACCACGAAGGCCTGCGAAGCATCGTGGGAAATTTCCGGGCCTCCCTCGCCTCGATGTGGTCGCGCGTAAGGCTTCCGCCGGGCGCGGCGGTTGGCTACGTTGAGACGCATGATCGCCGAGGTAGACATGCCGTCTCGTCCCGAATCCGGTACGGGAGGAGACCACTGGCTCGCGGTGCGGCCGAGGCTGGTGCTCGCCAGTGCGTTCATGCTCTTCCTGGAGCTGGCGCTGATTCGCTGGACCGGCTCCAACATCGTGCACCTCAGCTACTTCACGAACTTCGTGCTGCTGGGGTCCTTCCTGGGCATCGGGCTGGGGTTCCTCCGGGTCGGGCGCACCACCAGGCAGCCGTACTACTCGCCGGTCGTCCTCGCCGGGCTGGTGCTGATCGTCCTGTTCTTCCCTGTGACGGTGAACCGCGAGACCGAGGGCATCCTCTACTTCACCAGCCTGTCCACGAGCGGGCCGCCCGCCTGGGCGATCCTGCCGGTCGTGTTCGCGGCGGCGGCGCTGGTGCTGATGGGCCCCGCGGAGCTGGTCGGCAGGTGCTTCCCCCAGCTTCCCCGGCTGGAGGCCTACCGCTACGACCTCGTCGGCAGCCTCACCGGCATCGCGATGTTCTCGCTGCTGTCGTTCGCGGGCGCGCCGCCCGTCGCCTGGGGCCTGATCGCGGCCATCGCGTACGGGGCGCTGCTCCAGCCCCGCTCCCTGGCCCGCTACGCCGGGCTGGTCGTCGTGCCCTCGCTGGTGATCGTCGGCGCCCTCACCGTTGAGACGCTCACCCCGGGCACGCTGTGGTCCCCGTACTACAAGGTGACCTACGAGCGCACCGACTTCAGCGGTGTTCCCATCATGAACATCGCGGTCAACGGCATCCCGCACCAGCAGGCGATCCCCGCGGCCAACCGCCTGGAGTGGGAGCGCCAGTACGCCCTGCCGTACGAGCGGGCGGCGGCGGCGAGCCTCGACGACGTGCTGATCGTGGGCGCCGGCAGCGGCACCGACGTCGCCATCGCGCTGTCCAAGGGCGCCAAGCACGTGGACGCGGTGGAGATCGACCCCAAGCTCAGGGAGCTCGGCGGCACCTACCACCCCGACCAGCCCTACAGCGACCCGCGCGTCACCACCCACATCACCGACGGCCGGGCCTTCCTGGAGCGCACCGGGAACAAGTACGACCTCATCCTGTTCGCCCTGCCCGACTCGCTCACCCTGGTCTCCGGGGCCAGCTCGCTCCGCCTGGAGAGCTACCTGTTCACCCAGGAGGCCATGCGCGCCGCCCGCGACCACCTCAAGCCGGGCGGCGCGTTCTCCATGTACAACTACTACCGCGAGCAGTGGCTGGTCGACCGGCTCGCCTCCACCGCGCAGGCCGCCTTCGGCCACAAGCCGTGCGTGGACGAGGTCGGCTCCGGGCAGCAGGCCGTGATCACCGCGGGGGTCACCCCCGACGCGCAGCGCTGCGTCAGCGAGTGGGCGGGCGCCAAGGCCGACACCCCGCCCCCGGCGGTGGACGACCGCCCGTTCCTCTACCTCCACGGGCGCGACATCCCGTCCATCTACCTCATCGCGCTCGGGCTGATCCTGCTGGTCAGCGTGGTCGCGGTCCGCGCGGTCGCCGGGCCGTTCCGCCGCATGCGCCCCTACGCCGACCTGTTCCTGCTCGGCGTATCGTTCCTGCTGCTGGAGACCAAGAACGTCACCGGGTTCGCGCTGCTGTTCGGCACGACGTGGGTGGTCAACGCCATCGTGTTCGCCGGGGTGCTCGTGGCGGTGCTGGCCGCGGTGGAGGTGACCCGGCGCTTCCGCACGCCGCCGCTGCCGGTCATGTACGCCATCCTGCTCGGCGGCCTGGTGGTCGCCGCCCTGGTGCCCAACTCCTGGCTGCTCGGCCTGCCCCTGCCGCTGCGGGCCCTGGTCGCGGTGGTGGTCGCGTTCATGCCGATCTTCGCGGCCAACGTGGTCTTCGCCAAGCGCTTCGCCGACACCGCCGACGCGACCGTCGCCTTCGGCGCCAACCTCCTCGGCGCCATCCTCGGCGGCTGCCTCGAATACCTCTCCCTCGTCATCGGCTACGAGGGCCTCCTGGTGGTAGCCGGCCTCCTCTACCTGGGCGCCTTCGCCCTCCTCCCCCGCCCCGCGAGAGCCCTGTAGGAAAGGGTGCCCGTTTGAGAAATCGGAGCGTGCCTCGAGGAAGCCCGTGGCTTTCGCCGGCGTGCGTTCAGCGAACCGTCGGGTCAGCAGCCGTGTTCGTGGTGCTCGCCCACGGTCTGGTACGGCTCATTGATGTAGATGCAGTTCCCACGGTTGTAGTAGGCGTTCGCCGAGGAGGCCCAGGCGCCCTCGATGGCGGCGCCGAGGATGCACGACGTGCTAGGCGTAGTGGTTGCCGGCGTGGTCGTCGAACTCGACGTTGACGGTGGTCGCGGTGGAGGTCACCACTGGGGTCGTGTAGCGGGCCGTGATCGAGGCGACCGCCGCGTCGACCGCTCCGGGGTCGGGCGCCGCCTGCGCGGGCGAGCCGAAGAGGGAGCTCCGGCCCCGCGTGGTTGCGCGGCGGGACGACGCTGGTGCTGCGGCGGGTCCGGATGGAGCTGGATACCTGGGATGCCGCCGACCGGCTCGGCCGGGAGAAGCTGGGCGTCAAGCATCTGCGGCACATGCAGTGAGGGCCGAGGAGGTCTTCGTAAGACGAGTGATTCTGCGGGGCAGGACATACCCGCGCCGAGCACGGCGGCCCGTCCTTGATCAGCATTGCCGACTGTTTTAGAAGTGGGTGTCCGGTTGTACGAGGGGTTGTATTGGCCCTGCCCCGGGCCTGAATACTGGGTGAACGCCACTTAGGCAGGCATCATCAACTCATGGGCGGTGACAGGGTGCTTCTCGGGGGCAACGCAACGCTGGCTGCGATCCTCTCCGAGGCAGGGTGTTCCCATGGCGCACTCGCGCGTCGGGTGAACGAGCTGGCGAGCCGTCAAGGCGTGATCACGCGCTATGACAAGGCATCTGTCACCCGTTGGCTACAAGGTATGCACCCCCGGGGGCACGCCCCGGAATTTATCGCCGCTGCGCTGGCCGAACGGCTCGGGCGGGCGCTCAGCCCCTCAGACATCGGATTCCTGGCAGAGCCTCAGCGTCCTGTGGTGGCCCGCTCGCTGGCTTATGTTGAAGAGGTGGGTGAAACACTGCACATGCTCGCTGAACTCGGCTCCACCGATGTTTCTCGTCGCGCGCTCCTCGGTAGCGTGCCCTTCGTCGCCACCGCCTTGATGGACCCTCAGCGCCGCTGGCTGCTTTGGCTGCTTGAGGATGAGCAGGCCACCCACCTGGCCGCCGTCACGAGCGGTGGGCCCGCTGAGCGGGTCTACGCGATGATCGCAATGTTCGACGAGATGGACAATCGCTTCGGTGGCGGACACGTGCGCAGCAGTGTCGTGCACTACCTCAGCACCGAGGTCGTCCCGATGCTGCAGCGGTCAGGAACACCTGGGCGTCAGCGTGGTCAGTTGTTCACCGCGGCAGCGAAGCTGGCCGCCATGGCCGGCTGGAGTTCGTACGACTCGGCGGAGTACGGGCTGGCCGAGCGATACATGGTCCAAGCGCTACGGCTCTGCGCGGAAGGCGGGGACCGTGTGCTAGGTGGACAGATTCTGGCTGGTCTGTCCCATTTGGCCACCGGTCTTGGCCGTCCCGACGAGGGAATCGCCCTCGCTCGCAGCGGGCTGGTCACCGCCAAGAACGCTGGAAGCCCTCTGGGCCTGATGCGGCTGCACATCATGGCCGCCCGCGGGCACGCCGCGCTCAACCACTCGTTGAAGGCCGCCGCCTCGTTGAAGGCCGCCGAGGCTGCCCTCGATGCGAGCAGCGGACCCGAGAATGAGTCGCCCTGGGTCCGCTATCTTGACCACCACTATCTCGATGCCGAAGCCGCCCACTGCTTCCGTGACCTGGGCGACGCCCGCCGCGCCGAACACCTAGCCGACGATTCGGTACGCGCCAACGCTGACCGGAGGCGACGCCAGGCCATCAGCCAATCCGTCCTGGCCACCGCGCATCTGCAACAGCGGCGCCTGGAGGAGGCCATCGACGCGGCCACCACCGCCTTGAACTTGCTTGGCACCGTCAAGTCCGAACGCTCCGTGCAGGCACTGCGTGACTTCCGCATGCGGCTGGAGCCGCACGGCGCGGAACCGCTGGTACGTCGATTCGAGCGGCAGGCCCAGCCCGTGCTGGGCGCGGCCTGAGGTCAGTACCCGTCCGGGGTCGGCGCGTTCTGTGCCCGATCCACGGGAATGTTCGCCCCAGAAATGCCATTCGCCGAATCGGAGAGCAGGAAGGCGATCACTGCCGCGACCTCCGCGGGATCCACCAACTGTCCGAAGGGGAACTCTCGTGTGAATGCGGCGAATCCTTCAGGGTCTTCGCTCCGCATCCGATCCCACCGCTTGCCCGGGATGAGCATGGAGCCTGGAGAGACGGCGTTGACCCGGATCCCGTCGGCTCCAAGCTCCCTCGCCAGGGAGGTGGCCAGGTGGATCTGTGCGGCTTTGGCCGTTCCGTACTGGGCCTGAGGTCCGGGTTTCCAGCCCGAGATCGATGAGACGATCACGACGGCTCCGCCGCCCGCCGCGCGGAGATGGGAAGCGGCGGCCGAGATGAGCCGCGCCGCGTGCCCGACATTCAGCTCCCACGTCGTCGCCCAGTCCTCAGCTGTCGCTGAGCCGAGCGCCCCGCCCTTCGCCCCGCCGGCGCACGCAACGACACCGTCCAATCCGCCGAAGTGGACCGCCGCCTCGATGACGAACTCCTCCAGCATGTCGGACGCGGTTACATCGAGTGCCTTGGTGTAGAGCGCGCTTCTACCCTGATTACCCAGGGAGTTCGCCAGCTGACGGAGGCGTTCCTCGTTGCGAGCGCACGTCGCCACCAAACAGCCTTCAGCCACCAAACGCCGCACGACCTGTTCGCCCAGCCCACGAGATCCGCCAGTGACGACAACACGTCGTCCGGTCAGCCCGAAACCACCCCTGCGATTCGGGTCGGCGCGATCGTCATTCACGACGTGCTCCTCTCTGTGTGTACATTCTAACGATCTTGTTGGGTGACTCCTGGTGAGTGCGTAATCACGGGAATTCCGCGGATGGATCGGCTGGAAATGGCTGCTCCAGCGCTTCATACCACCGTCGTACACCCCGGCGTGCTCGCGAACACCCGCCATGCGTCCTTCCGCGTCGCCCAGCCGGGCGGTTTCCTTGGGACGGCACCCAACCGCTTCGAACGGTGATGGCTGCTGACTCACAGTGCCAAGCCACCTGCCTCAGGAAGGAATCGCCCTCATGGCCTTCGACGGCACCTCCCGACCCCTTCCGCCCGCAGCGCTCTTGTTGCGGGAAGAACCGCAGGCAGGGCGGCGTAGCCAGGGCGGGCTGACTGAGGACGCAGCCAGAAGCGTCACCGTCAGCGCGGCGTCTCCGGCTCTCACCGCTCGCGCTCAGCTGGAGATGGCCACTGATCCGCTTGCGCCGAAGAAGGCGCGTGACTTCACAGCCGAGACTCTGCGCACGTGGGGAGAGCACAATCTCGTCGAGGATGCCACGCTCGTCGTCAGCGAACTCGCCACCAACGCTTTCCGTCACGGACATCGGCGGTTGGAGGAACTCGCCGATGCCGCGCGTAGGGACATCGAGAAGATCACGCTGATCCTGGAACTGTGGCCGGACGCAGTGGGAGTCCGCCTCCAGGACAGTTCCCCAGTAGTACCCGCGCCCCGGGTCGCTCTTGACGACCAGGAAGACGGGCGCGGCCTGCGGATCGTCTCGGCCGTGGCCTCGTCATGGACCGTTTCTCCCGTTGCCGCAGACGGAAAGCAGATCACCGCCTTCCTGCGTCGCGACGGCCGCACTCTGCCGCATGACCTGTGACCTCCCCTGATTTCTCCTAAACCGATAGTCCCCAATGGAGGAGGACCGCGACTAAACCGATAGTCCCCAATGGAGGAGGACCGCGACTGTGATCGCCGGGTCGATCTCCTCGGCGGGACAGGGTTGACGGCCAAGACCGACGCCTTGTTCTACCTCAGCAAGGACGCGTTCAAGCGCCGGCTCATCGACGATCTCTGGAAGGCGCGAGCGGCGACGTCCCCCAAGTCGCTTGCTCAGGTGATGCTGTCCGACGTGGTCCTCGACGCGGTGCGCAAGGAGGTCCGGCGTCAGACGGGCCACAATGCCGAAGCCAAGGACCTCAGCCGTATCCTTCGGGAGGAAGTCCTACGACCGGAGTCGCTGGTCTGAGCCTAAGGCGAAGGCGCCAAGGTGACGTTCTCATCGACTCGTCGACCAGTGCGCATCGCTGCTCCCGCCGATGGGTCGTTCCCCGTGACGCGAGAGCCCTAGCTGGCTGGGCGGTCGGTTGCTGACGTCGATGCGCGGGAGCCTTGCCCGGCTGCCGTTGGGCGCGCCCGACCCCGAACTGTCCGCTCGTCCTGCCGGTGCCGTGAGAACGGCAGGGCGCGGCTGCCTCGAATACCTGTCCCTCGTCATCGGCTACGAAGGCCTCCTGGTAGTAGCCGGCCTCCTCTACCTAGGCGCCTTCGCCCTCCTCCCCCGCCCCGCGAGAGCCCTGTGACACCTCCCCTTGCCGCCAGACGTCACCTGTAGGAGTTGATCAGGCGGGCCAGGTGGGTGCCCGCTATCTCTAGTGGCTTCTCGGTTCTGGAGAATTGGGCGGCCAGTTCGGCGCCCTCGAGGGTGTTGATCACCGTGCAGGCGAGGTCGCGGGCGTCGTCTTCGGCGATGCCGGCGCGGCGGAGCCTGTCGGACACGAGGCCCCGCCAGTGCTCGAAGGCCTGGGCGACGGCCTGCTGGATGTCGGGAGCGCGGCCGACGGTCTCCAGCGCGGTGGTCGTGACCGGGCAGCCGTCCATCCAGTCGGAGTCGCGGAGCTCCTTGGCGAGAATCCGGGTGCAGGCGATGACCGCCTCGGCCGGATCCTCTGCGCTTTCGAGCCCCTCGCGCAGGATGCCGGTGAACTCCTGCTCGCCCTGGCGGATCGCCTCCGCGCCCAGCTCCTGCTTCCCACCCGGGAAGAAGTGGTAGACCGAGCAGTGAGGGAGATCCTCGTGAGCAAGCAGGCAGCTACCTGCGCGCTCTCGCGGTGGCCGACGCGCACGGCATATCGGCGGAGGAGTTCCTGCCGTACGCCACGTCCATGATGTCCTCGATTCCGGGCTTCCTCGGGTTTTACGCGCCGCGGATCGACGCGGGCAGGCACACCGGCGACGTGGACAAGCTCGCCACGGGTGTGGCCGGCGTCGACCACATCGTCCACGCCACCAGGGACGGCGGCCACGCCGCCGACAGCTTCGCCAGTCTGGTCGAGATCTTCAAGAAGGCCGCGGGGTAATGCGCGTCGCGCCTGGTCCGGTAGCCGGCCGGGGGGTTCAGAAGCCGCAGGCTTCTGAGAGGGTCTTGGCCGCCTTGTTCTGATGGTTGGGGGTCGGGGTGTCGAGGGGAGTGGAGGCCCTCGGGGTGCGGGCCGGGGTGGGGTTGGCGGAGGAGCCGCTGGGGGTCGGGGTCGCCGAGGGGTTCTGGGACCCGGACGGGGAGGCGGTGGCCGCCCCGGTCGTCGTGGTGGGGCTGGCGGTGACGCCCGCGGCCAGGAGGCCCCGGGCGGAGCGCTCGGAGTCCTTGATCGCCTGAGTGGTGAGGCGGCGGATCTTCACCCAGTCCGCCGCGCCCGGCCAGACGGTCGGCGGTACGAACTGCAGGCTGGTCGTCTTGGCGTCCTTGACCTTCAGGGCCAGCGGCACCAGGTGTTCCAGCAGGTCGCGCGGGATGTCGGTGCGGAACATGTGCCGGGTGGCGGTCGCGATCTTGCCGAAGTTCGCGAGCACCACGCTGGGGGTGGCCTGGTCGAGGAGCGCGCCCATCACGCAGCGCTGCCGCGACATGCGCGAGAAGTCGTCGCTGTCGACGCGGGAACGGCCGTACCAGAGCACGTGCTCGCCGTCGAGCTTCTGGTAGCCCGCCTTGATGGTGCCGGCCGTGCCGAAGTGCCCGCCCCACTTGATGTCGGTCTCCACGCGGATCTTGAGCCCGCCGATCGCGTCGATCAGCGCGGCGAAGCCGTACATGTCGACGATCGCGTAGTAGTCGACCTTGAGGCCCAGGGTGTAGCCGATGGCGCTCTTGAGCTCGTGGGGGCCCCTGCCCTTGCCGAGGTGGTCCTCGGCGTACTGCCAGACCTCGTTCAGCAGGCCCTGCCCCGAGTCGCCCGTGAAGCCGTTGGGGAACCTCGCGGCGAGCGGGTCGCCCTTGGGGAATCGGACGTACTGCAGGTTGCGGGGGAGGCTGAACATGACCGTGTTGCCGGTCTTCACCTCGACGCTGGCCACGGTCATGCTGTCGGTCCGCACGCCGGTCCTGTCGCCGGCGGCGTCACCGCCGATGAGCAGGAAGTTGACCCGGCGCCTGCCGTTCCACGGGTCCTCCTGCTTGACGGGCGCGATGGTCTCGCCCGGCACCTGCACGGTCGGGAAGATGGCCGCCGCGGTCTGGCGTACGGTCATCATGCTGCTCGCCGTCAGCGCGAAGGGCGCCATGACGCTCACGCAAAGGACTCCGACCACGATGCCGGAGACCACCTGGCCCGTCTGGGGGAGCCGGTTGGGGCCGAGGGCGATGTAGGAGGTGATGATGAGGGCGAACCACGCCAGCGCGCCGACGGCCGCCGCGGCGATCACCGTCACCAGGATGCCGTCCTTGACGGCCAGGCCCACGTTCGCCCGGACGACGAGCGCGAACACGAGGCCGGCGACGAGGAGGAGGGCGAAGGCCCCGAGAAGCGCGAAACCGGTGCGCCGCTGCCCCGCACGGAGGTGGGCCGCGCCGGGGACCAGCGCGGACAGCCCCGTCCATCCGATGACGGAGGCGGTGGTGGGGGTCTTGGCGTAGCGGGGAGGTGTGGCGGTCGGCCGCTTCGGGGCGGGTTCCTCCGGGCCGTCCCCGGCCGCCTCCCCCGCGGTGCCGCCCACAGGCGTGGTCACAAGCGCTCCCTCATGACTGTCGAATCCGGCCGCCAACCAGGAGAAACCCATGGTTGACCCCCCGCAGGTTCACGGAATTCCAGGATTCTAACCCCCATACCTGGACATCACTGACGCAAAGCCAATTTTGAGGAATCGGACGGTAACAACTGTCTTAACTCGTCATCTCACCTGACAGCCGCTGTCAAGCGCGCCCGCCTCTACGAAGTGCTGGAGGCGGGGGCGAGCCAGGTGTTGCACTGGTAGGCCTTGTCGCGCTCGTATCCCTGCCGGAACCAGCGGCCGCTGTTGGCGGGCGTGCCGTGGTCCCGCGGGTATCCGGGCCAGTCCCCGACGTTGGAGAAGAAGTAGAACAGGTTGGCGCGGCGGGCCGGGGGGATCGGGTAGCTCGTGGCCACAGACCTCATCCACATGCCGCTGAAGCAGTTGGCCTGCAGCTCGTACTTGCGGCTCAGGGCGAGCTTGGCGCTCTGCGACCGCGCGTCCAGGGTCTTGCCCCACCAGGAGTTGGCGAGCCCCGACAACTGCTGGACGTGGTGGCCGTACTCGTGGGCCATCATGCCGATGATCGCGCCGTGCCAGCTGGACAGCGAGCCGTACCCGCGCTGGTCGCCCCGGCCGCGCGCGAGCGCCGTGGTCGAGGCGTAGATGGTCGTGTTGCGCGGGCAGTAGTAGGGCACGATGCTGCCCCGCTGGGGGAAGTCGCCGCACGCGCCCCGGCCGCCGCGCGCCGTGATGGCGTACCTCGGGGGGGCGAAGGCGATGCCGGTCTTCCGCAGCGCGGGAGACCAGGTCCGGCTCATGCACTGTCCCGTCTTGAGGATCAGCGACTTGAGCTGGGCGTCGTTGAAGATGTTGGTGGCGGCGGCGTGGCAGGGGACACGGGGCAGCGCGCCGACCCGGTAGACCGTGTTCCCGGTCAGCGTGGTGTTCAGCGAGGGCCGGCTCGTCTGGGTGTTCGTGTCCACCTGGGAGCTCGACGTGTCGCGCGGGGGCGTCACCGATGTGGGCGTCCGGGTCGTGCCGTGGGGCGAGGAGCGGGTGGGGTACGGGATCGGCGTGTAAGGGGCGTAGGTCGGGAGCGCCACGGGAGAGATCGGGTCCGGGTGCCTGGCGCTCTTCAGGGCCGCGGAACCGATCACCAGCAGGACGAACACGGCGGCGACCACCCCGAGAAGGCCGCCGACGACCGCGCCCGCGCTCGATTTGCGCTTCGGTGGGCGCCGGTTCGGGGGCAGGTGCCCCGGCGGGCCGTACGGACCTCTGGGCGGACCTGGCGGGCCGTTCCACCCCGGTGGAGGCGGCGGGAACGGCGCGGGTGCCTGGCCGCCCGGAGGCGGGGGAGGAGCCTGGTACGGGGGCCCGGGCTGCTGCCCGGGGGCCTGCGCGGGCGGGTACGGCCGCCGGTAGGGCTGACCCCCCGGCCGCGGCGGGTACGGCTGCGCGGGTTGCGGCCCCGGATAGGGCTGCGCCGGGCCCTGTCCGGGGTACGGCTGGGCGGGCCCCTGTCCCGGGTAGGGCTGCCGCCCGGGGCCCTGGCCGGGTCCCGGGTACGAGGGCCGCCCCTGTGGCGGGTAACCCTGGGGCGGTTGGCGCGGTCCACTGGGCGGGTACGGCGGCGGGACGTCCTGCGGCACCGGGCCGCCTGCCTGCGGTACGGGGCCGCCGCTCCAGCCCGGATCCCGCGGCACCGGGCCGCCGCCCTGGCGTGGATCCTGAGGGGGCGGATAGGGATGGCGTCCCCCCGGCGGGGGCGGTGGAGGATGCTGTCCGTTGGTACCCATTCCGTGCGCCCCCTTCCCGGCCTCAGAAGGCCGAGCCGCTCTCCCCAGTCACAAGATCCACATTCTGGAGCATTTTGGGCATAACTGCACTGAATTCCCAGTAGTCACGGAAGTAGCGGTATCTGGTTACATTCTGAAATCATCCAAGGTGATCTCTGCGATGTTCCGGATTCGCCGAGCCCCTCTGCCCTAGCTTCGATTCCATGAATCTGCAGCAGCTCCGTTATGTGGTCGCCACTGCGGAGCACCGCACCATGACCGACGCGGCCAGATCGCTCTACATCGCGCAGCCCGCGCTTTCACGCGCGATCCGCGACCTGGAACGTGAACTCGGCATGACCCTTTTCGCTCGCTCGGGGCGGGGAGTCGTCGTGACGGCACAGGGCCGCCGCGTCGTCAAGCTCGCCAAGGAGGCGCTCGACGCCGTCCACGAGATCGAGGCGCTCGCCACGCACACGCACTCCGGCACGAGCGAGCTGCGCATCGCCTCGCCTCCGAGCCTGGAGCCCGGCCTGGCGGGCCGCCTCCTTCCCTCCTACGTCTCGGAGCATCCGGGGGTACGGGTGCAAATCGTTCGGTGTGACGGCCGTGACGGCGTCGTGAACGCCATCCGGGAGCAGCGTGCCGACCTCGGGCTGACCGATCTGCCCGTGCCGGCCGACCTGGTCAGCCACCCGCTCGAACGGCAGGAGATCGTGCTGATCTCGCCTCCCGGCCTTGACCTCCCCGAGTCGATCCCCATGATCCGCATGAACGGCATGCGGCTCGTGCTGCCGCTGCCGGGCAGCGCCCGCCGCAGGGAGTTCGACCAGCTCTTCGCCACCTACGGCGTGCGGCCGGTCGTGGCCGCCGAGACCGACGAGCGCGGCGGCTGGCTGGCCACGATCAGGGCCGCCTCCGCCTCCCTGCTCGGGTACCGGGGGATGTCGGAGCAGGCCGTGCGGGCGGGGCTGGTGGTCCGCTCCCTCGACCCGCCGCTGCGCCGGATCATCGCCCTCGTGCACGCGCGCAAGCGCCTGCCGGGCATGGCACAGGATTTCCTCACCGTCGCCGAGAGCGGCTCGGCGATCTGAGCCGTTTTGGAGCGTTCCCATGACTTCGGGACGCCGTCCGGCGGCGCCGGAGCCCTGTGCGGCGATGCTGGCGTACGCTTGCGGCGATGCATACTCTGCGCCTGCGTGACCGCGAGTTCCGGCCAGGCGAGTTCGCCGTGATGGCCGTGGTGAACCGCACCCCCGACTCCTTCTACGACCAGGGCAGGACCTTCGGCTTCGACGCCGCGCTGGCCGCCGTCGCCGAGGCGGTCCGGGCCGGGGCCGACATCGTCGACATCGGCGGGGTGAAGGCGGGCCCGGGCGAGACCGTGGACGCCGCCGAGGAGATCCGCAGGGTCGCCGACCTGGTCGCCGCCGTGCGCGCCGCCCATCCCGACCTGGTGATCAGTGTGGACACCTGGAGGGCCGAGGTCGGCGAGGTGGTCGCCCAGGCCGGAGCCGACCTGCTGAACGACACCTGGGGCGGTCCCGATCCCGGTCTGGCCGAGGTCGCCGCCAAGCACGGCATCGGGCTGGTGTGCGCCCACGCCGGAGGCGTCACCCCGAGGACCCGGCCGCACCGCATCGCCTACGACGACGTGGTGGCCGACGTCGTCGCGCACACCGCCGACCTCGCCCGGCGGGCCGTACGGGCCGGCGTGCGCGAGGACGCGATCCTCATCGACCCGGCGCACGACTTCGGGAAGAACACCTGGCACTCGCTGGAGGTCAGCCGCAGGCTCTCGGAGATGGTGGCCACCGGGTGGCCGGTGCTCGTCGCCGTCTCCAACAAGGACTTCGTGGGAGAGGCGCTGGGCGGGCTCCCGGTCGGGGAGCGCCACGCGGGCACCCTCGCCACGCTGGCCGTCTCGGCCTGGCAGGGCGCGCGGGTCTTCCGCGTCCACGACGCCGCCTCGGCCAGGGCCGCCCTCGCGACCGTCGAGCGGCTCAGGAGCGGCCGGGCTCAGCCGTAGATCACCGAGAGGAACCTGATCAGGATCGCCTCACGGGTGCCGGCCGGCAGGGCGTCGAGCACGGTGTTGACCACCGCCATCTCCGGCTGGCCGTCACCGCCCAGCTCCACGCCGACCGACGCCGCGAGCTCCGTGAACGTCGCGTCGTCCAGCGCGTCGAGGTCGAGCGAGGCCAGGACGCCGGTCAGCCCGTCGGGGATCCGCGCGGGGCCCCTCTCCCTGGCGGCCGCCGCCGCGGCGGCGATCACCTCCAGCATGGCGTCCACCCCGGCGAGGGTGACCCCGGTGACCGTGACGTGCAGGTTCGCGGGGATGCCGGCGTACGAGAGCTGCGGCTGCAGGAACCACCCGAGCTTGCGCGCCTCGTCGGACAGCACGAACACGTCCACGCCGTCCTCGCCCGCGAACGCCACCAGCGAGGACTCCGGCTCGCCCAGCACCCGCAGGCCGGGGATCGCGCCGATGCCCGCGACGAGCCTGCGGGTGGCCTCCAGGGTGCTGCGGGCGAGGTCGAGGTAGCCGGCGCGGCCGAGCGCGTTGAGCGTCGCCCACGCGCCGCCGAGCGGGCCCGCCGACTTCGAGCTCTGCACGGTGGTGTTGATCACCGTGTACCCCGGCCACGCGGCAGAGGCGAAGTACGCGGCCCGGCGCAGCGCGGGGTCGGCGAAGAGCACGACCGAGGCGCCCTTGGGCGCGTAGCCGAACTTGTGCAGGTCACAGGAGATGGACGTCACGCCGGGCACCGACAGGTCGAAGGGCGGGACCACCGCCCCGGCCCGCGCCAGCCAGGGCAGCAGCCAGCCGCCGACGCAGGCGTCCACGTGGCACAGCACCCCGCGCGAGGCCGCCAGCGCGGCGATCTCCGCGACGGGGTCGACCACGCCCTGGGGGTAGGAGGGGGCGGACGCGACGACCAGCACGGTGTCGGGCGTGATCGCGGCGGCCACGGCCGCCGGATCGGCGCGGAAGGTGCCGGGGTCGACGGCCACCGGCGCCACCTCGACGCCGAGGTAGTGCGCCGCCTTGTGGAACGCCGGGTGCGCGGTCACCGGCAGCACCATGCGCGGCCGTCCCGCGACGGGACGCGCGTCCCTGGCGGCCTTCACGGCCAGCATGATCGACTCGGTGCCGCCGCTGGTGAAGATGCCCGGGGTGTGCGGCCCGCCGCCGAGGAGCTCCGCCACCGCCCCGACGACCTGCTTCTCCATCGCGACGATGCTCGGGAACGCCGTCGGGTCCAGCGTGTTCACTTCGAGCATCTCGAAGTAGGCCCGCGCGGCGGCCTCGTGCACCTCGGGGCGGCCGGTGTCGTAGACGTACGCGGTGACCTTGCCGCCGCGCACCGGCAGGTCGTCGCGCCTGAGCCGGGCGATCTCCGCGAGGAGCTCTTCGGCGGTACGGCCGTTCTCGGGAAGCACGTGATTCTCCCTTGGGGCACGAGGGTGGCTCAGGCGGCGCCGCTCCTAGGGGTGACACCACTCGATCGGCGAGGGACATTACCACGCCAGCCCCTACATAACGGGCACAAGATCGTCACACCTCACGAACGCGACAGCGGCAGCCGCACGACGGCGCGCAGCCCGGGGGAGGCGTCCTCCAGGTGGACCGAGCCCCCGTGGGCCCGGACGGTCTCGCGGACGATGGCGAGGCCGAGCCCCGCCCCGCCGTCGTCGCGGCTGCGGGAGCTGTCGAGTCGGGTGAACCGGTTGAACACCCGCTCCCGGTCGGCCTCGGGGATCCCCGGCCCGTCGTCCGTGACCGTGATCACCGCTTCCGCCCGGGTCGCGCGCAGCTCCACGCCGACGTGGCCGGCCGCGTGCCGTACGGCGTTGTCCAGCAGGTTGACCAGCACCCGCCCCAGGTCCATCGCGTCGCCGTCGACCACCGCGGGTCCCGCCGCCACTATCTTGACCACGGTGTCGTCGTAGCGGTCCGCCGTCGCCTCGACCAGCTCCCCGAGGTCCACGGGCTGCCACCGGGCCGGGCGCCGCCGCTCGTCCAGGCGTGCCAGGGTGAGCAGACCCTCTGCCAGCCGGCTGAGGCGCAGGGTGTCCTCCAGCACGCCCTCCGCGGTCTCGGGCCACTCCTGCCCTTCCGGGTGGCCGAGCGCGACCTCCAGCTGCAGGCGGATGCTGGCCAGCGGGCTGCGCAGCTCGTGGGCCGCGTCCGAGATCAGGGCCCGCTGGGAGGCCTCGGCCGCCTCCAGCCGGGCCAGCATGTCGTTGAGCGTGGTCGCCAGCTCGTGCACCTCGTCGCGCGCCTCGGGCACCGGGAGCCGGCGCGCCCTGGCGGTGCCGCTGATCTCCGCCGCGCCCCGGCGCAGCGCCGTGATCGGCCGCAGCGTGCGGCCGATGATCAGCCAGCTCGCGGCGCCGAGCAGCACCAGGAGCACGGGCGTGCCGACCACCAGCATGTGGACGGTCGCCGCGAGGCTGTCCGCGACGTCCTTGAAGGACCGCGCGGCGATCACCGTCCTGCCGTGGTCGGCGTGCAGGACGACCACGCGCAGCGGGGCCGGGATGCCGTACGGGCCGCCGTCCACGAACCGGCCCCGGCCGTCCGGCGGATCCTCCTCCCGCGCGCGGGCGCTCACCAGCGGGACCAGGCGGTCGGCGCCGAGCGTGACGTGGGTGATGCGGCCCCGGTCGTCCAGCACCTGGATGATCGTGCCGTCCGGGACGGCGACGGGGTCGGACAGCCGCCCGTCGTCCGCCAGGGCGACCACCTCCCTGGCCCGCTGGTAGGCGACCTCGTCCGTGGAGGCGATCAGCGCCCGGCCCAGCACGCTGACCAGCAGCGCGGACGCCGCCGCGAGCGCCAGCGCCAGGACGGCCGAGGCCGTGGCGGTCAGCCGGAAGCGCAGGCTCTTCCGCCGCCACCAGGCCAAAGGCGACCGGTCAGCCGCCATCGCCCACCAGCCGGTAGCCCGCCCCGCGCACGGTCTGCAGGGCGTTGCGCCCGAACGGGACGTCGATCTTCCTGCGCAGGTAGCCCACGTACACCTCGACCACGTTCGGATCGGTGTCGTAGGTGTCCCAGACGTGCTCCAGGATCTCGGTCTTGGACACCACCTCGCCCGGACGGCGCAGCAGGAACTCCAGCAGGCCGAACTCGCGCGGCGTCAGCTCGATCGGGGTGCCGCCGCGCGCGACCGCCCGGCCGGCCGGGTCCAGGGTGAGATCCCCCGACCTGAGCACCGCCGGACGGCGCCGGGCGCCGCGCCGCATGAGGGCCCGCAGCCTGGCCACGAGCACGACGTAGGAGAAGGGCTTGGTCAAGTAGTCGTCGGCGCCGAGGTCCAGGCCGTCCGCCAGGTCGTACTCACCGTCCTTGGCCGACAGCATCAGGATCGGCACCCAGTTCTCCTCGGCCCGCAGCCGCTTGCAGACGTTGTAGCCGGAGAGCCTCGGCAGCATGATGTCGAGCACGACCACGTCGTAGTCGCCCTCGCGGGCCAGGTGCAGGCCGTCCTCGCCGTCGTGGGCCAGGTCGACCGCGAACCCCTCCGCCTGCAGCCCGCGCCGCAGCGCGGCGGCCATCCGCCTCTCGTCCTCGACGACGAGCACGCGCATCCGGACTCCCCCCAAAATTGTGTGTCACCCCATCTTGGCCTGTGCCGGCTGAGACCCGGCTGAGAACGGAGACCCGGCGGCCGGCCCCGCGAGCTGCGGAAAGCCCTCCGGCCTGAGAGCCCTCTCAGCTTGTCTCAGCTTCGGCACAGGGGCCGCGCGGCAGTCTGCGGAGTATCGGATCGCGAAGACATACCGTTGAGGAGTGACATGCCGTCCCAGTCCAGAAGAGTACGTGCCGTGAGGTGGGGAGTCCCGGTCGTCGCCGTCGCCGTGGTGGGAGCCGCGGTCGGCGCGGGGCCGGTCATCGCCGCCGTCCAGGGCGACCCGTCCCTCCCCGACCGCACCGCCGCGCAGCTGCTCGCGGAGGTCGCCAAGACCGCGCGGCACCAGGCGCCGCCCGCCATGTCGGGCACCGTCGTGGAGACCGCCTCCCTGGGCCTGCCGGCCCTGCCACTGCCCGGGGGGTCGAGCAGCTCGCCGATGTCCCTGCTGTCCGGGTCCCACACCATCAAGGTCTGGTACGGCGGCGACGGCCGGGTGCGGCTCGCCCTGCCGGGCCCGATGAGCGAGACCGACGTCATCTCCACGGGCACCGGCGAGGCCTGGCTGTGGCAGAGCGACCAGAACACCGCCACGCGCTACAAGCTGCCGCAGGGCACCGGGGCCGACGGCGCGAAGGCCGCGCACACCGCGCTGCCCACCGCCACGACCCCGGCCGACATGGCCGCCGAGGTGCTCAAGGCCGCGGACGAGAGCACCGCGGTCACCGTGGAGAACGGCCAGCACGTCGCCGGCCGCGCCGCCTACCAGCTCGTCCTCACGCCCAAGGACACCTCGTCCCTGGTCAAGCAGGTCAAGCTCGCCCTCGATGGGGAGAACTACATCCCGCTGCGCGTGCAGGTCTTCGCCAAGGGGGCCTCGGAGCCCGCGTTCGAGGTCGGCTTCACCCAGGTGAGCTTCTCGGCGCCCGCTCCCGAGAACTTCGCGTTCACCCCGCCCGCCGGCGCCAAGGTCGAGGACAAGACGCTCGGCGCCGAGGGCGCGCCGAGCGGCGACAAGCCGGCCGAGCCCGATGGGCACGCCCTGGGCAAGGACGCCGGGAAGATCCGCACCATCGGCAAGGGCTGGGCCACCGTGGCCGAGGTGCCGTTCTCGCTCGCCGACCTCCAGCGGCCGCCCGCCACGGGCGAGCACGGGAAGTGGGGGAACGGCGATCCCACCGCGGTCGTCGACTCGCTGCTCAAGTCGGCCAAGCAGGTCTCCGGGCCCTGGGGGAGCGGCAGGGTGATCCAGAGCAAGCTCGTGTCGGCGCTGGTCACCGATGACGGCAGGCTGCTGGTGGGAGCCGTCACTCCCGAGGCGCTGGCCGAGGCGGCCGGCCAGAAGTGACGACGACGATGACGGGGGAGGGGGCGCACGAGGCGGCGCCCCTTCCCGGGGTCCCGCGCCCGGCCTCAGAAGCGATATCCACCGACGACTGCTCGATCGTGTCGCGCGGGCTCACCAAGCGCTTCCGCGGCGGGCAGGTCGCCGTCGACGACCTCGGCCTCGCCGTGCCGCGCGGCTCGGTCTTCGGCTTCCTCGGTCCCAACGGGTCCGGCAAGACCACGACGATCCGCATGCTGCTCGGCCTGATGAGCCCGACCAGCGGCGGGTGCGAGGTGCTCGGCCGGCCGATGCCCGCCGGGCTCGGCGCCGCCCTGCCCAAGGTCGGCGCGGTGGTCGAGGGCCCGGCCTTCTACCCGTACCTGTCGGGCGAGGCGAACCTGCGCCGGTACGACGCCGCCGACCCCACGGCCGACCCCCGCACCGTGCGGGCCCGCGTCGGGGTCGCGCTCGACCGCGTCGGGCTCGGGGCGGCGGCCGGCAAGCGCTACCGGGCGTACTCCCTCGGCATGCGCCAGCGCCTGGCCATCGCCGCCGCGCTGCTCGGCCCGCGCGAGCTGCTCGTGCTGGACGAGCCGACCAACGGGCTCGACCCGCAGGGCACAAGGGAGGTGCGGTCGCTCATCAAGGAGATCGCGGCCGACGGCACCACCGTCTTCGTCTCCTCCCACCTGCTGGCCGAGGTCGAGCAGATGTGCACCCACGTCGGCGTGATGCGCACTGGCCGCCTGGTGGCCCAGGGACCGATCGCCTCGCTGCGCGAGGGGCACGCCCCGCGCGTGCGCGTGGAGAGCCCGCACGCCGCCCAGGCGGCGTCGGTGCTGAACCACCTCGGGCTCGCCGACGTGCGCACCGGACTGGACGAGGTCACGGCCGAGCTCGGCGCGGTCGCGCCGGAGCGCGTCGTCGCCGAGCTGGTCGGGGACGGGGTTGCCGTACGCGGCTTCGCCGTCCTGCGGCCCAGTCTCGAAGAGCTGTTCGTCGGCCTGACAGGAGAGGGATTCGATGTCGACGGTTAGATCGGCCGGAACCACATCACCGGCGGCCGCGCCCGCCCGCCCGGCCACAGAGCCGGCCACAGAGCGGACCGCCGGGCCGACCGCCGGGCCGTCCGCCGGACCGGTCCCGGCCGTGTACGCGAGCCCCGGGGCGGCGCGCGCGGCGCTGCGGCTGCTGGGCTCGGAGCTGGGGCTCACCTTCCGCAGGCCGCGCAACATCGCCATGCTCATCGTGCTCGCCCTCGTCCCTGTGCTGATCGGCATCGTGCTCCGGGTGGTGGGCGGAGACGGAGACGCGCCGTCGCTCATCACGCAGGTCGCGGGGAACGGGCTGATGCTGACCTTCGTGGCGCTGTCGCTGCTGGTCCAGCTGCTCCTGCCGCTGGCCGTCGCGGTCGTCGCCGGGGACGCGGTCGCGGGCGAGGCGAACGGCGGCACCCTGCGCTACCTGCTCACCGCCCCCGCGGGCCGCACCCGGCTGCTGGCCGTCAAGTTCGCCAACGTGGCCGTCTTCGGGCTCGCCGCCTGCGCGGTCGTCGCGGTCGCCTCGCTGGTCACGGGCTTCGTCCTGTTCCCCGTGGGGCCGGTCACGCTGCTGTCGGGGACGACCATCCCGCTCGCGGACGGGCTGCTGCGCGTCCTCATCGTCACCGGCTACAGCGCCGCGGGGATGGCCGCGCTCGGGGCCGTCGGCCTCGCGGTCTCCACGCTGACCGAGGTGCCCATCGGGGCCGTCGCGGCGACCGTGGTGACCGTTGTGTTCTCGCAGGTCCTCGGCGTGATCCCGCAGCTCGCCCCGGCCCAGCCGTACCTTCTGACCTCCTGGTGGGGTTCTTTCGACGGGGCGCTGCGCGATCCGATCGCGACCGACGTGATGGGCCAGGGGCTGCTCGTCTTCGCCGCCTACGCGGTGGTGTTCGGCTCCATCGCCTGGGGCCGCTTCTCCGGCCGCGACATCACGAGCTGAGCCGGGTCCGGGCGCTCGCGCACCCGGACCCGGCCGGGTGTCACTCCTGCGGGGTACGCCGCCCGCGGCGCAGGCCCGCCACACCGGTCGCGACGCCCGCGACTCCGACGGCGATGCCGATGCCGGCCAGCAGCCGCGCCGTCCCGTCGGAGTCCGCGCCGGCGCTCGCGTCGTCGTGCGAGTCGCTCTGCGCCTTGACGGCCAGCGTGGGCGCCGCCGAGGCGGCGGGGGTCGCGGACGCGGCGGCCGACCCGTGCTCGTCACCCCCGGCCGCCGGCGCGACGAGCTTGAGGGTCGGGACGGGGTGCTCGGCCTCGGTGCCGTCGGCCTTCGGCTCGTCCGCCCACTTCACGACCTCGCCGCTGGAGTAGGTCTGGGTGGCGGGGAAGAGCAGCTGGTCGGTGTCCTCGGGCATGAATCCCATCGACACCTCGAACTCCTGGAACTGGCCCGGCTCGATCTTCCCGCCGGTCCAGGTGATCTTCGTGACGGCCTCGGTGATGTCGCCGTACTTGGACGGGACGGCCTTGGGCAGCTTGCTCTCGGTGACCTGGACCTTCCACCCGGGAACCGGGCGCACCGAGACGAACGGCAGCGGGTGGTCGATCGGGAGGTCGATCACCAGCTTGGTCGTCGAGTCCTTGTCCCGCTCGTTGGGGACGCGGAAGGCGACCTTGGTGAAACCGCCCTTCTCCGCCGTTCCCGGGTTGATGGTGACGTGGGCGAGGGCGGGCAGGGCGAGGCCGACGGTGAGAGCGAGGGCACCGGCGGTGACGGCGGCCAGGCGGCGGCCGGCAGAGCTCAACGACATCGGGAAATCTCCACTTCGTACAGGGGGGAAGGCAGGAGGCGCGAGCCGCGTCGCCGGGGAGGCCGGGCGGGCGTCAGAGGACGCGCCGCCGGGTGGCGGCGGCTCGCGAGGTGTCAGGAGGCGGCGGGAAGCGGAGGACCGCGCCTGGTGACGGTATGGCGGAGCTCCCGCCCGGCCGGGACGGGATCGAGGCGCCGGGGGGCGCGGGCGGCGGGCCGTACGGGGCCTGCCGTGCCCTCGTCGAGCAGGGCCAGCAGGTGGCGCAGCCGGCGGACGGCGAGCGTGCCCAGCCTGCGGAGCACCGACCACAGGGCGGACTCGCCCCTGGCCAGCCACCAGCCGGTGATCAGCGTGGCGGTGAGGTGGGCGACCACCATGCCGATGTCGGCGCCGAGCCCCTGCCCGTGGGAGAGGTGGACGCTCAGGGGGGAACCGATGTCCCCCGAGAGGCCGAAGATCTGGTGCAGGAACAGCTGCGCGCCGACCAGGAAGCCGATGATCGTCTGGGGCGAGCGCTCGCGCCCGGCGAGGAGGACGGTCGCGGCGGTCACCGCGACGCCACCGGCGGCCACCGCCCACGACGAGGGCCCCGAGCCGCCCGCCGCCCGGTGGCCGAGCACGGCGAGAGTCACGCAGACGACCGTGAAGGCGGCCGACCGCGCGAGGCGCAGGGGGAGGCGGGCACGCATGACGCCCCACATCGTGCCACGCCGGGGGACCGCCTGTCTCCGCGGCCCATCGACATTTCGACCGTCTCGGTGTGACGTCTGCCGCTTCAGGGGTTTTGTCGCTACTGTTGCCCGCGTTCGCTGGTTCTGTGCAGAACGAGGTGGTCACCATGCGGCATTTCTTCGGGTTGCTGCTCGGCGTTGTGGTGACGGCGGTGCTTCTGGTGGGCACCGGGTGGGCCTCGCAGGACGCGTTACGCGGGATGGCCGGCGTCGCGAACGCCGCCACGGGCGCCGTCGACCCGATCAGGGACACCAAGGCGCTGATCGGCCTCGGTGCGATGCTGGCGGCCGGTCTGGTCTTCGGCCTGGTGGTGGCGGGCAGGGTCTCGCCCCTCGCGACGTTCGTGCCGTCCATGGTGCTGCTGGCGTGGACGGTGATCTACGTGCTGGACGTGAACCGCGCGCTCAGCCTGGCGCCGGACGACCCCTCGATGAACCCCATGATCGTCCAGGCCGGCAAGGGCATGCAGGACCTGCTGGGCACGGGCGTCTACGCGATGCTGGGCATCGCCCTCTTCGTCCCGGTGCTGATGCCCTCGCGATGGGCCGGCCGCGAGCGGGACGAGGAGGACTACGAGGAGGAGACCTCCGAGCCCGCGGGCGGCGGCTACTACTGAGCGGGACGTCCCGGCTACGACCGGACCGCCCGCGTGTAGAGGCGGGTGACGACCTCCTCGATCGACGCGCCCTCCGGGGCGGTGGCCCTGAGCTCGGCGACGGTGCCGTCGAAGGCCAGGCTGCCGTGGTCGATCAGCATGACGCGGCGGCAGAGCCGTTCGATGTCCCCGAGGTCATGCGTCGTGAGCAGCACGGTGGTGCCCCGCTCGGCGTTGAGCCCGCGAAGGAAGTCGCGCACCGCCGCCTTGCTCACCACGTCGAGCCCGATGGTGGGCTCGTCGAGCACCAGCACCGGGGGGTCGTGCAGCAGCGCCGCCGCGATGTCGCCCCGCATGCGCTGCCCGAGGCTGAGCTGCCGTACGGGCTTGTCCAGGAAGCCGCCGAGGTCGAGCACCTCGGCCAGCTCGGCGAGCCGCTTGCGGTGCTCCACCCGATCTACTTTGTAAAGGTGCCGGATCAGGGTGAAGCTGTCCTTGAGCGGCAGGTCCCACCACAGCATCGTCCGCTGGCCGAAGACCACGCCGATGCGCCGCGCGAGCGTCGTGCGGCGCCGGGACGGGTCGAGCCCCGCGACCCGGATGCGCCCGGTGGTGGGCGTGAGGATGCCGGTCAGCATCTTGATCGTCGTGGACTTGCCCGCGCCGTTCGGCCCGAGGTAGCCGACGAACTCCCCGGCGGCCACCTCGAACGACAGGTCGCGCACGGCGTGCACGACCCGCGTGCTCCGGCGCAGGCGCCCTGACCTGCCGCGTACCGTGAACGAACGGCCGACCCCGTCGAGCTCGATCATGTGCGTCAACTCCCCGTCGAACGGTAGCGGCGGAGCCCGGCGCGCCACGCGAGCGCGGCCACGCAGGACAGGACGAGCGCGGCGACCGGGCCGAGGAAGCGCAGCGCGTACGGCAGGCCGATCGGGTCGGGGTGGCCGAGGACGAACAGGCCCGGCTGCCAGTTGACGAAGGCCAGTGGCACGATGAACGTCACCGCGCGCACGAGGTCGCTCCCGTAGACGCTCAGCGGGTACTGCGTGAGCTGGCCGCCGCCGTACGTGAACGCGTGGCCCACCTCCGCCGCGTCGGTCAGCAGGAACTGCAGCGCCCCGCTGAGGGTCCACACCGCGGTGAACAGGACGATGCCGCAGAGCACCATGAGCGGGATCATCCACGCGCGCTGCCACGGCACGTGCAGCCGGGTGAGGGCGATGGCGAGCACCGTCGCCGCCTGGGCCGTGCGGCCGAGGCGCTGGAAGGTGAACCGCTCGACCGCTATCTGCACGAACGGGCTCACCGGCCGGACCAGCATCGCGTCGAAGGTGCCGGCCCTGACGTGCTGGCCGAGCTTGTCGACGTTCCCGAAGAGCAGGTCGGCGAGCGCGAACGAGATGCCGGACGTGCCGTACAGGAACATCACCTCGGGCAGGGTGAAGCCGCCGAGGGAGCCGGTGTGGGTGAAGATCACCGCGATCGCCGCGATGTCGAGGCCGGTGACGAGGAACGAGCCGACCGTGAGCAGCGCCATCGACGCCGGGTACTGCGCGGCGGCGCGGATCCAGGTGGCCGCGAGGAACACGTAGCCTCTCGCCATCTCGATCATCGGGGCACCCCCTCGGGGGCCGGGGAGACGTCAGCCACCCTGGATCACCACCTTGTGGCGGGCGGACCGGGTGGCGAGCGCGCCGGCGCCGAGCACCACGGCCGCCCACATGGCCTGGAAGGCGAGCGCGCCGAGAATGTCGCGCTTGCCCAGGTAGACGTCGGCGGGGACCTGCACCATGGCCGCCCAGGGCAGCGCCTGCGCCAGCGTGCCGAGCCAGCCGGGGAACAGGATCAGGGGCAGGACCATGCCGCTGAAGAAGGTCGTCATGACCAGCGACAGCGACTGCAGGCCCCGGTCGTCGACGACCCAGCAGCTCGACAGCGCCACCAGGTAGCGCAGGCCGAAGCTGACCGTGACGCCGAGGACCATCGAGACGAGGAACGCCGCCCAGGTGACCGGGCTCGCGGGAACGTGGATGCCGAACACGAGGGCGCCGACCACCGCGGGCGGGATGCTCCTGACGAAGAACAGGAACGCGGCCCTGCCGAGATCGTCGGCCAGGGTCCACAGCTGGAGCGAGGCCGGGCGCACCAGGTCGAGGGCGATGTCGCCGGTGCGCACCCGCTGGGCCAGCTGCAGACCGCCTCCGAACACCTCCATGGGCCCGATGAACGCCTGGGTGAGGAAGCAGAAGGTGACCGCGTCGGTGACGTCGTATCCGGCGAGGCCGGGCCGGGCCTCCCACAGCGCGATCAGGACGTACGCGCGGAGGATGCCGAAGATCGTGTTGGTGAACGCCCCGGCGAGGGCGGCGGCCCGGTAGGTGGCGTGACGGCGGAAGCCGTACCTGAAGATCGTCAGATAGAGCGCGAAGGTCGGGCACCTCCAGGGTGGGCGGTGACTGGCATTGTAACCAGGGGCGCCCGCCGGTCACCTCCCGTTTTACCGGGTGCCCTCGCGCCGGGGACGCCGCCGCCGTTCACGCCGCCCTGGGGACTACCTCTCCTCGGCCACTCCCAGGTACATCAACTGGGACATTTTGGGGTGGAACGCGATGGAGGTGACCCTGTCGTAGGAGTTGTGGGCCGTGGTGACCCGCCTGCGGCCCGCGTCGTACCGGTGGATGTCGGTGCCGTACCCCTGGAACGAGGTCCCGAACACGAAGTAGAGGACGCCGGGGTCGTCCGGGTGGGGGGCCAGCACGGGCCCGTTGACCAGCGTGACCTCGTCGCTCTGGTCCACGACGGGGGTGAAGTGCCGGCCGCCGTCGACCGAGCGGTAGATGTGCCGGCCGCCGGACGGCGCGCCCGCGTCCAGCTCCTCGCTGTTCAGGCCCATCGCGTACACGACGTTCGGCGCGGCCGGGGAGATCGCGACGCTGAACGCGCTGATCTTGCCGCCCTTCCCGCTCAGCCCCGTGGACGCGATCCACGTGTGCCCGCCGTCGAAGGTGACGTGGGCGCCGGTCCCCATGCCGCCCGCCACCACGTGATCCAGGTCGGACGGATCGAACGCCGCGGTGTAGAAGGCGGCCAGCGGCCCGGTGGGCACCCCGACGGGCTTCCAGCTGCGCCCGCCGTCGCGCGAGTCGTACAGCCGCCCGTCGCCGTCGGACACCCGCACATGGTCGCCGTCGCGCCGGTCGGTGCCGAGCCCGCTCACCTCGGCGGCCGGCGACGTGAGCGAGGTGACGCCGGCCGGTGTGGCGAGCGAGAGGTTGCCCTCGCGGTCCCAGGCGTAGGCCTTGTCGCCGCGGGCCGCGGTCAGCGAGATGTACCAGCCTTCCACCTTGCTCACCTGCGTCCAGGTGCAGCCGGCGTCGGCCGAGCTCAGCAGTACGTTGTTCGACATGGCGAGTAGCGCGTCGCGTCGTTCCAGGGCCACGAGCCCTGAGGTGTAGACGACCGGGCGCAGCGCCTGGCTGGTCGGCGCGATGGTCTTGCCCTCGTTCCGCGTGAACGTCACCGACCCGTCGCCGGTGACCGTCCCGCACCTCGGCGGGCCCCAGGCGCCGGCGCCGCCTATCTCGCCGTCGGCGACGGCGGGCGCGGCGGCTGACAGGACCGCGAGCGCGGTCGCGAGCCCGATGGTGAACGCCTTCTTCAAGGCTGCCTCCTTGGCAGGCTGTGCTGATGGGCGTCGTATATGCCCCTTATGTCCTATCGGAGAGTTGATCGCCGAGAACAGGATCAGGCCTGTCGGGTTCGTGCCATTGCACGTATCCGACAGGCCGGAGGGCCCCGCGCGCCGTCCGCCCGGGCTGGTGAGACGACGAGTTGGAGAGCGTGATCGCCGAGGAGATGCTCAGCCTCGGCGAGCGCGCCCTGTGCACCCTCGACGCCGATGAGCGCGAGCAATTGGTGAGATTTCTCGGCGAGATCCGCCGCAACGTCAGCTGATCAAGGCGGGCCCTTATGCACCCCTACCAGGTCAAATGTTCCGGCTACCCCTCGACAAAGTATGTAACGACCATGTAAACCGGGGTATACGGTCAGGTAGATAGAACAAGATTCGGTAAGGCTGCTCATGGAGGGGCGCATGCAGCAGGACATCGATGTGGACATTCACCCGGTGTACCCGATCAGCTGGCGGGCGAGCGCGCTCAACGGCCTGCTGCGCGGCACCACGAAGCCCATCTCGGCCCTGCTGCTCAGACACGAGATCGGCATGGGGCTCGTCTCCCGGCTGATGGCCCTCGGAGAGCGGCTCCCGCTTCCCGCTCCCGCACACGTGTCCATCGTCAAGGAGGACGCCGACCCCTACGGCTCCGAGTGGGTGCGCGCGGGCGACGACCTGGACGAGAGCAAGGTGGTGCTCTATTTCCACGGCGGAGCGTACTTCTTCTGCTCCCCCGCGACGCACCGGCCGATCACCTGGCGCCTGTCGGCCGCCGCGAGGCGCCCCGTGCTCGCGCTCGACTACCGCCAGGGCCCGGTCCACTCGCTGAGCGAGTCGCTGGCCGACGCCCTCGACGCCTACCAGGGCCTGCTCGACCAGGGGTACCAGCCCTCCGACATCCTGCTCGCCGGCGACTCGGCGGGCGGGCACCTGACGCTGGCGACGCTGCTGGCCCTGCGTGACCGCGGCCTGCCGCTGCCCTCGGCCGCGATCTGCCTGTCGCCGTGGGCCGACCTGTCCGACAGCCGCCGCACGGTCAACCGGTGGGTCGACCCGATGCTGCCGGCGAGCCGGGTCGACTGGCTCGCGCGCCGGTGGACCGCCGGGCTCGACTGCCGCGACCCGCTGGTCTCGCCGGTGTTCGGCGACTACACGGGCCTGCCGCCGCTCATGGTCGTCACCGGGTCCACCGAGGTGCTGCGCGACGAGGGCCGCCGCGTCGCCCTGCGGGCACGCGGCGCGGGGGTGAAGGTGACCTACGAGGAGTGGCACCGCATGCCGCACGTGTTCGCCATCCTGGCGGACGTCATGCCCGAGGCCCGTCTGGTCTTCCGCCACATCCAGCGCTTCCTGGACGCCGTCGCCGGCTCCTCCGCGGCGTCCCCGTCACAGGAGTCCTCGCCGGTCCCGGCGGCGGACTCGCCCGGGCGGCAGGCGTCCCTGGCCGGCCCGGGATCGGACTCGGCAGGGCGGCAGGCGTCCCCGGCCGGCCCGGGATCGGACTCGGCCGCCGCCTGAACTGCCGGCGCGCGGATCCGACTCGGTCGCCGCCTGAGGGTACGGGCGCGGGTCCGGCACGCCGGTCACAAGCGCCCATCCAGTCACATAAGACCCTGCGGTTCCTTACCTTGAGGGATGATTCGCCTTACCTCTCATGCCGCTTCGAACTAGTTACCGCCGAATGACCTTCGGGAGCGACACAGTTGCCTGTGCTGCACTTCTCGAAGAGAGGTCACCTCCGGATGGCACGTGGCGGAGCAGGCGTCCCCAGCGGGATGCCTCCAGGCGTTCGGCCGCTGACGGTGGGCGACCCGGTGATCATCGGGCGCTACCTTCTGCTCGGCCGTCTCGGCACCGGCGGGATGGGCGTGGTCTATCTCGCCGAGCGCCCTGAGGGCGGTCTGGTCGCGCTCAAGACGCCACACGCCGTCCATCTCAGCGACCCGACGCTCCGCGCGCGGTTCACCGAGGAGGTCGCCTTCTCCCGGCGCGTGGTGCCGTTCTGCACCGCCCCCGTCCTCGAGGACGGCACCGACCGCGACCGGCCCTACCTCGTCACCGAGCACATCCCCGGCCCGTCCCTCTCCCAGGTCGTCACCTCGCGGGGCCCGCTCACCCCCGACCTCGCGTACGGCGTGGCGCTCGGGTCGGCGGCGGCGCTGGTCGCGATCCACGAGGCGGGCTTCGTCCACCGCGACCTGAAGCCCGGCAACGTGCTGCTGTCCCCCAAGGGCCCCCGCATCATCGACTTCGGCATCGCCAGGGACCTCGACGCCGCCGTCGCGCACACCCAGGCCGGCCAGATCATGGGCAGCCCCGGCTGGGTCGCGCCCGAGCGCCTCACCGGCGGGCCCGCCATCCCCGCCTCCGACGTCTTCGCGTGGGGATGCCTGGTCGCCTACGCCGCGACCGGTCACCACCCGTTCGGCACCGGAGAGGCCGACGTGCTGACCCGCCGCATCCTGGTCGAGCAGCCGCGCCTCGCCTCGGTGCCCAAGCTCCTGTGGGACCCCGTCTCGGCCGCGCTGGCCAAGGAGCCGGGCGAGCGCCCCGACGCCGCCGCGTTGCTGGGCTGGCTGCTGGACGCCGGGGGAGTGGACCGCTCCTGGGACCAGCGGGAGGCCGTCTCGGCCGTGCTGGAGGAGATCTGGGTCCCCGTCCCGTACCCCGCGGGCGCGGGGCACCTGAAGCTCGCCGGGCCCACCGGAGACAGCGCGGCCCCGGACGGCTCGGCCACGACGGGCGCGCGGTCGGCACGCCGCTCGGCGGCGCGGCGCGGTCACGCCTCCCACGCGGGGTTCGCGGCCCTGGCCACGGTGTCGATCGCCGCGGTGACCGTGGTTGCGGCGGGCACCGGGGGCACCGACGTCGACCCGGCGGTGAACAGCCCCGGCCGCATCCCGGTGGTGGTGCCGATCGAGGGCTCCCGCGTTCCGGTCGAGGTGCTCGAGACCTCGGGGCCCGGGGCCGTGGCCAGCGTGCCCCCCAGCACCGGCCCGGGGCGGCTGCCGGGGTTCACTCCCACGCCCACCCTGGCGATGTCACGGCAGGGCGAGCCCAGCGGCGGCACGCCCGTGCCGGACGCCCCGTGGCAGACCCGCATGCCCTCGCCCACGCCCGTGCGCACCACTCAGCAGCCGCCGCCGCCCCCCGGCGACCCCGAGACGTGCACGAACAAGCGGGGCAAGGAGAAGCCCTGCAAGCCGACCAAGAGCCCGACGCAGGAGCCCTCGCCCACCAAGAGCCCCCCGAAGCCGACGGTCAGCATCAGCCAGGTCCCCGAGTGGGGCGACGGCGAGTCGCCCGCCCCGACGCCACCCCCGCCGACCCCGACGCTCAGCGACACCCCGTCCGCCTGACCGGCGTGGGCCCTACTCGATGGCCGAGAGGTCGATCACCGTCATCTCGCCCTTGATCGTGTAGCTGAGCAGCGACTGGGCGCCGGACATGAGGCCCGGAAAGCTCAGGGAGTCGTCGTCTCCCCGGGCGTTTCTCCTATGCTGGCGCGGGAAAGGGGGGCCGATGAGTCCGGAGATCAGCCATGACCGCACCGCCGGAGCCGCACTGGAGGTGGCCGGCGTGACCGTGAAGGTCGTCGGCCGCACGCTGCTGGCCGGCATCGACTGGCGGGTGGAGTACGGCGAGCACTGGGTCGTCCTCGGGCCGAACGGGGCGGGGAAGACCACGCTGCTGTCGGTCGCGGCGGCCGTACGCCACCCGAGCTCGGGCACGGCCACGGTGCTGGGCCATCGGCTGGGCCGGGTCGACCTTCGCGAGCTGCGCCGCCACATCGGCCTGGTCGCCGCGAGCCAGCGGCTCGTCGACGAGGAGCTGATGGAGGAGGAGGGCCTCACCACCCAGACGGTCGTGCTGACCGGTTACACAGGGAGCAGCGCCCCGCTGTGGGACCGCTACGGGCCGAGGGAACGCGACCGGGCCGACGCGCTGCTGGCCGACCTCGGCTGCAAGGACCTCGCCGACCGTCCGTTCAGGGTGTGCTCCCAGGGAGAGCGCGGCCGGGTCCGCATCGCGCGGGCGCTCATGGCCGACCCGGCGATCCTGCTGCTCGACGAGCCGTTCGCGGGTCTCGACCTCCCCGGCAGGGAGGACCTGATCACCGCGATCGAGGACCTGGCCGTGAGCCGCCCGGCGCTGACGACGGTGCTGGTCACCCACCACCTGGAGGAGGTGCCCTCGACCACCACCCACGCGCTGCTCGTCCGCGACGCGCGCGTCCTCGCGGCCGGCCCGGTGGACGAGGTGCTCACCGGGGAGAACCTCTCAGAGTGCTTCGGCCGCCGTCTCGCCCTCGCCCGCGCGGACGGCCGCTGGTACGTCCGCGCGGCGCGGACGGCGGGCTGAGACTCACCTTTCGGCCTGGAGCTACGCACCCCGAGCTCATTCCGGCGGGTCGATGGCCGGGATGCGGAGTACGAAACGGGCGCCGCCGCCGGTGGGGGAGTCCTCGACATGGATGGTGCCGCCGTGTGCTCGGGCGATCTCGCGAGTGATCGCCAGGCCGAGACCGGCGCCCTGCGGGTCGACGCGGAGAGACTTCTCCGACCGGGCGAAGCGCTTGAAGATGCGCTCCCGGTCACCGGGCGGGACGCCGTCGCCGTCGTCTTCGACGGCCATCTCGGCCATGTCGCCGTCGCGCCGGACGGTGACCACGATCCAGGTCTTGACGTGCCGCTGCCCGTTGTCCAGCAGATTCGTGAGGATCCGGGAGATCTGGGTGGCCACTCCGCCGACGAAGACGCCGGGTTCGAGCCGGACCTGGACCGGGACGCGGTCGTCCCGCCGGGCGACGTCGTCCTTCACCAGTGCCGCCAAGTCGAAGGGGCGATGTCTCGACGGTCCGTCCTGTTGCAGGCGGGACAGCGTCAGGAGGTCGTCGATGATCGCTTCGAGGCGGTCGATGTCGCGCAACTCGCGGTGGAGCAGCTCTTCCAGGTCGATCTGCGGGTCACCGTGAAGCCGCACCTCCTCGATCCGCGCGCGGAGGCCGGCGAGCGGGCTTCGCAACTCGTGTGAGACGTCGGACGCGAAACGGCAGGCCTTCCGGCCCCGGTCGAGGGCGCGGTTGATGCGGTGGACAAGCCGGTCGATGTTCGCAGGGCCCGAGCCAGGCTCGATACACCCCTCCACGTCGCCGTTGTTGATCTCGTTGAGGCGGTCGCAGATCTTCTCCACCTGGAGCAGCGTGGCCTCGGCGACCCTGCGTACTCGCGGCCGTACGCCTGACTTCACGTGCAGGCTGTACATGTTGAGAGCCGATACCCACCAGGCAAGGGCGGCAATCGCGGCGGCTGAAGGCTCTGCCCATCCTTTGCGATGCGCCGAGTTCATGGGCTCGGCTGGACGGGGCCGCTGCCTTGTCGTTGCGGATGCGCGACCATGGAGGCATGCTGATCTCCATGCCGCACGGGTGGCCGGCCGGGGCCGAGGAGGCCGTGGCGATCCAGGACGCGCTGCGGGCGCGGCTCGACCTCGCCGGTCCCGGGCCACGCCATCCGGCCACGGTGGCGGGCGTGGACGTCGCGTACGCGGGCGACCGGCTCGCGGCGGCGGTGGTCGTGCTCGACGGTGCGAGCCACGAGGTGATCGAGCAGGTGGCCGTGCCGGGGCGGGTCGCCTTCGACTACGTGCCGGGGCTGCTGGCGTTCCGCGAGCTGCCCACGCTGATCGAGGCGCTGGAACGGCTGGCCACGACCCCCGACCTGATCGTCTGCGACGGGTTCGGCGTGGCGCACCCTCGCAGGTTCGGCCTGGCCTGCCATCTCGGCGTGCTCACCGGGCTGCCGGCGATCGGGGTGGGGAAGACCGCCTTCGTCGGCACGTACGACGAGCCGGGGGCCGAGCGTGGATGCTGGGCCGATCTGCGCCTGGACGGCGAGGTGGTCGGCCGGGTGGTGCGCACTCAGGATGGGCTGCGGCCGGTCTTCGTCTCCCCGGGGCACCGGGTGGACCTCGACACGGCCTGCGCGGTCACCCTCGACCTCGCGCCGCGCTACCGCCTCCCCGAGACCACCCGCGCCGCCGACCACCTCTCCCGCATGGCCCTACGCTCGGTCACCGGCCCCATCGGATCGTCCGTCAAGGTGCGACCAGTGCGTTCGGACCGAGGAGAACCTTGATGTCCCCCGCGAAGGCTCCTCCGTTGACGTTCACCCTGTAGTCGGGCAGCTCAACGACGCTGATCCTCCGGTTGAGGCGCTCCATACGGAGATGGACGGGGGTTTCCCCAGAATGCACCATCAAGATTCGTTTGAGTTCACTGACGAGATCTTTGGTCACGCGTTCCTCGCGAAGAGCGATGACCACGGGTTCGCGGCCGTCTGCCTGAATACCGGAGATGTCGAGGAACGCGATGTCGGTGGCGTTGAACGAGACGGTGGCCTCCTCACCGTCGCCACGTGAACGAATACGACCCGTGACGGAGACGACCAGGTCGGGCGCGAGGTTGCTCCCGTACAACTGGTAGGTCTGGGGGAAGCAGGGCACCTCGATGGACGCGTCGTGGTCCTCGATCTTGAGGATGGCCCATACGTCACCCTTCTTGGTGACCTTCTTGTCGACGCCGGAGATGATTCCGGCGATGCGGACGTTGCCGAACCCCGCCTGGCCCTCCAGGACCTGGGCGATGGTCAGGTCGCGGTTGCGCTCCAGCACGCGCTCGGCGCCGTTCAGCGGATGATCGGAGACATACAGGCCGAGCATCTCGCGCTCGAAGGACAGTTTGGTCTTCTTGTCCCACTCGCCGTCGGGGACCACGACGCGGAAGACGCTGCTCGAGCCGTCGTCGTCGTCGAACGCGCCGAACAGGGAGTCCTGGCCAAGGGCCTCCTTGCGCTTGACGTCGATGACCGAGTCGACGGCCTGGTCGTGGATCTGGACCAGGCCACGGCGGGTGTGGCCGAGACCGTCGAACGCGCCGGCCTTGATCAGCGACTCGATGGTCCTCTTGTTGCACACGACCTGCGGGACCTTGGTCAGGAAGTCGTTGAAGTCGCTGAAGGCGCCCTTCTTCGTGCGGGAGGTGATGATGCCGTTGATGGCGTTCTCCCCGACGTTCTGCACCGCGCCGAGCCCGAACCGGACGTCCTCGCCGACGGCGCTGAACCGCAGCCCGGACTCGTTGACGTCGGGCGGCAGGACCTTCACCTTCATGCGCCGGCACTCCGCGAGGTAGAGCGCCATGCGGTCCTTGTTCGTGCCGACCGAGGTGAGCAGGGCGGCCATGTACTCGGCCGGGTAGTTGGCCTTGAGGTAGGCGGTCCAGTAGGACACGAGCCCGTAGCCGGCGGTGTGGGACTTGTTGAACCCGTAGGAGCTGAACGGCTCCAGGACGTCCCAGACGGCCTTGGCGGCCTCCTCGGTGTACCCCTTGCCGACCATGCCGGAGGAGAAGGTGGCCCACTGCTTGTCCATCTCCTCCTTCTTCTTCTTGCCCATCGCGCGGCGGAGGATGTCGGCGCCGCCCAGGGTGTACCCGGCCAGTTGCTGGGCGATGGCCATGACCTGCTCCTGGTAGACCACCAGGTGGTAGGTCGTGCCGAGGATCGGCTCCAGGGCCTCCTTGAGCGCGGGGTGGATCGGCGTGATGTCCTGCTGCCCGGCCTTGCGAAGCGCGTAGTTGACGTGGGCGTTGGCCCCCATCGGACCGGGGCGGCCCAGCGCCAGGACCGACGAGATGTCTTCGAACCGGGCCGGGGCGATCAGCTTGGTGAGGTCGCGCATCATCGAGCTGTCGAGCTGGAACACGCCGAGCGTGTCGCCGCGCGCCAGCAGTTCGTAGGTCTTCTTGTCGTCCAGGGCCAGCGTGAGCATGTCGAGGTCGACACCGCGGTTGTCCTTGACGTTCTGGACGGCGTCACCGATGACGGTGAGGTTGCGCAGGCCGAGGAAGTCCATCTTCAGCGCGCCCATGTTCTCGCTGCTGGGCCCGTCGAAGCCGGTGATGCGCGCGCCGTCGTCCGGCCGCATGAAGATCGGCATGACGTCGAGCAGGGGCTGGGAGGACAGGATGACGCCCGCGGCGTGGACGCCGGTGCCCCGGGTCAGTCCCTCCAGGCCGAGCGCGGTGTCGATGACCTGCTTGACGTCCTGGTCCTCTTCGTACAGCTTGCGCAGCTCGGTCGCCTCGGCGTACCGGGGGTGCTTCTCGTCGAAGATGCCGGTGAGCGGGATCTCCTTGCCCATGACGGCCGGCGGGAACGCCTTGGTGATCTTCTCCCCGACCGGAAAGGGGTAGCCGAGGACGCGGGCCGCGTCCTTGACGGCCGCCTTCGACTTGATCGTCATGTAGGTGATGATCAGCGAGACGTTGTCCTCGCCGTAGCGCTCGGTGACGTACCGGATCATGTCGCCGCGCCTGCGCTCGTCGAAGTCCAGGTCGACGTCGGGCATGGAGATGCGTTCGGGGTTCAGGAACCGCTCGAACAGCAGGGAGTGCTCGATGGGGTCGAGCTCGGTGATGCCGGTGACGTAGGCCACCATGGAGCCGGTGGCGGATCCTCGGCCCGGGCCGATCCAGATGCCGTTGTCGCGGGCGTACTGGCAGATGTCGGCGACGACGAGGAAGTAGCCGGGGAACCCCATGTTCTCGATGACGCCGAGCTCGTACTCGATGCGCTCTTGGACATCGGCCGGCACGGGGTCGCCGTACCGGCGGACCGCGCCGCGGTGGGCCTCCTTGCGCAGCCAGCTCATCTCGGTCTCCCCTTCGGGGACCGGGAACTTGGCGGCGAGGTCCCGATGGGCGAACACCTCGTCGTAGGGCTCGACGCGCTCGGCGATCAGAAGGGTGTTCTTGCAGCCCTGGGCCCAGATCTCGGAGCTGGGGTCGAGCGCCCACATCTCCTCGGCGGAGCGCACGTAGTAGCCATTGCCGGAGAACCGGAACCTGGTCGGGTCGCTGATCTGGGAGTTGGTGCCGACGCAGAGCAGCGCGTCGTGCGCGGTGGACTGGTCTTCGGTGACGTAGTGGGAGTCGTTGGTGACCAGCGGCGGGATGCCGAGGGTCTCGCCGATCCGCAGCAGCTCCTTGCGGACCCCCGTCTCGATCGGGATCCCACCGTGATCCATGATCTCCAGGAAGTAGTTGTCGCGCCCGAAGATCTCCTGGTACTTGGCGGCGTGCTCCAGCGCCTTGTCGTACTGCCCGAGCCGGAGGCGGGTCTGGACGGCGCCCGACGGGCAGCCGGTGGTGGCGATGATCCCTTCGTGGTACTGCTCGAAGAGCTCGTCGTCCATGCGCGGGTACTTCTTCATGTGGCCCTCGAGCGAGGCCAGGGAAGAGATGCGGAACAGGTTGCGCAGGCCCTGGGCGTTGACGGCCCACATCGTCTTGTGCAGGTAGGTGCCGGTGGCCGAGACGTCTCCGCCCAGGCCGGTGCGCTCGTCGGACTTGCGCTGGTGAGGCTCTCCCCAGAAGACCGGCTTCTTGTAATGGCGGGATTCGGGGCTGACGTAGCCCTCGATCCCGATGATCGGTTTCACCCCGGCGGCCTTCATCTTCGCCTGGAACTCGTAGGCGCCGAACATGTTGCCGTGATCACTCATCGCGATCGCCGGCATGCCGAGCTCGGCCGCTCGCGCGGCCAGCTTATTGATCTTGGCCGCCCCGTCGAGCATCGAGTACTCAGTGTGAACATGCAGGTGAACGAATGAATCAGCCACGGGTGATCTTGAGCCTTTCGCGGTGGAGCCAGATCCGTGCCAACTCTATCGAGCGACCGCTGCGGCCGCTGTGGCCGCGGGGAAACGGCGCCATCGTGTAAAGGACCAGGACCCGCCTGGCCGAGAAGGGGGCCGCGAGGCAGGTCGCCCCATGCCTGGTCTCCTTCCTTCCGCGCCCGCGCGACGTGCCAGAGAGCAGCCGGGTCAGTGCGGCCGGTCGGGGGTGGGCCGGGCGAGTTCGAACCAGACGAGGGTGCCGGTCGGGCGGCGTTCGAAGCCCCAGCGGGACGCGAGGGTGTCGACGAGCCCGAGGCCACGGCCGTCGGTCTCGTCGTCGGCGGGCCTCCTGAGGTGGGGGATCTTGGACGATCCGCCGTCCTCGACCGTGACCATCACCGCGGTGCCCGGGAAGGCCACCGAGACGAGGAACTCGCGCTCGACGGCATGCCGTACGACGTTGGCCGCGAGTTCGCTGGTGAGGAGCATCGCGTCGTCCAGGCAGGGGTGTTCGTCACCGAGGAGACCGGCGACGAACGCGCGGGCCGGCTTCACCTGTGAGGCCGAGGGAGCGAACCGATGGGAGAGCATCGGAAGGCTCGCGAGCGAGACCGGACCGGGGAGCGTCCGTGCCTGTGTGGCATCCGCCTGAGCCGACGTGTCCTTCGGAGCCGGGCTCCGGCGGAGGAACGCGGTGACGCCGCCCAGTGCCGAAGCCAGAGCGCCAGGACGCATCGCGATCATCTATCCACTTTCCTTTCCATGTGGGTTGGAGCGTTCTAGTAGTTCGAGATGCCGATCGCGTTCAGGGCGGTGCCCCTGTCGTCGGAAGTCCGGCGGACGAGCCGGAGGCGTGGGGAAGGGACAGTTCGATCTGGTTCATCAGCAGAACGAGTTCCTCAGGTGTGCCCGCTTCGAGTAGGCCGACCAGGCCATGACCCCACTGCGGCGCAAGCCCCCACCATCGCCCGGTAGCCGCGCCGTACCAAATGGTCCACCCGGAGAACCGCTGGCTGAGAGCACGAACGGCCCCCGCCGGGCCGCTCGAAGCCTTCCGGTTCGCGGGATCGGCCTGTGGCGGCATGTGACCGACCTCCCTGTGCATCGCCTTTGTGGTCAGGGCCAATCGCACGGGCTTTCGCAATGTACAACACGATGAGTATTCAAGCCCTCACGTAGGATGACATGAGATCCGCAAGACTGCACAGCCTTCAGGGGAACTTCTTCAACCAAGCGTGACGGCATCACTCCGTGCAGTAATCTCCAGTTGTTCCTGAGGGAAAGGGGTGATCACTATGGGTGGCAAACGAGGCATGACCTTGCGGGCTCAGTGGTTGGGGCGCCAGCTTCGAGAACTCCGCGAGGCTACGGATCTCACGCTTACGGACGCCGGTAACTTCATCCAGCGCGACGGCGGCACCATCAGTCGTCTGGAGACCGGGCTGTATCCGGCGCGAACTCCTGATGTCGGAGCCTTGCTAGATCTTTATGGAGTTTCAGACGCTCAACGTCGGGATGGGTTGCTGCGGCTTGCCGCTGAGGTCTGGCAGACCGGCTGGTGGGACAGCTACTCCGAGAACTTGTCCAAGAAGATCGTCGACTACGCTTGGGTCGAGTCGCGTGCCTGTCGAATTCGCTCTTTCGATGTGCTCGTCATCCCGGGCTTGCTCCAGACGGGTGGTTACATCGAGGCGGTGATCAAGAGGGCCGACACGGATCTCACCGCAGAACAGGTGGCCTCTGGAGTGAGATTTCGCATCGAGCGCCAGAAGATCCTCGAAGGTCCGGAACCACTGATCATCGAGACCGTTCTTGACGAGAGTCTCTTGTACCGAGCTACTGGAGGACCGGAGGTTCTGAGGGAGCAGCTAGAACACCTGGTGCGACTCGCCGAGCTCCCCAATATCCGCATCCATGTCTCGCCGTACGCGTCCGGCGCTCACGTCACGCCCGAAGGCGCCTTCATGATCTTCGAGATGCCGGATCCGTATCCGGAAGTCGCCTTCATGGACAGCCCGGCGGGTGGAATCTATGTTGAAGCAGACGAAGTCCAGCGGCTTAAATTGAAATTTGACCGCATTCGTCAGCTTGCCCTTGATTCGGTTGAGTCGATCAAGCTGATCCAAGCGGCTGCGGATAGGCTTCTCGACCCCCAGGAGGCGTGAGCGATGTTAACTCCCGATCGGGATCCGCTTGCGGCATGGCACATCAGTAGCTTCAGTCCCAATGGCGGTGCCAACTGTGTTGAGGCGGGTCCGCTGCTTGATGGGAGTGGACGGATCGCGGTGCGGCACAGTCGTCACCCTGAGGGGCCGACGATCATCTACACCCGGGCCGAGTGGGACGCGTTCCTGGCCGGCGTTCGCGCCGACGAGTTCGACTTCCAGTAGGAAGGCGCCACCGGGCCTGCGAGTGCCGCTTTGAACGGGCTTCTCGACGCTGAGGAGGCGTGAGCGATGTCAACACCCGATCGGGATCCGCTTGCGGCGTGGCACATCAGCAGTTTCAGCCCGGACGCGGGGTCGAACTGTGTTGAGGCTGGGCCGTTGCTGGATGGGAGTGGGCGGATCGCGGTGCGGCATAGTCGTCACCCTGATGGGCCGACGATCATTTACACCCGGGGCGAGTGGGACGCGTTCCTGGCCGGAGTACGGGCAGACGAGTTCGACTTCCAGTAGGAAGGCCGGCGTGGGACCTGTGCCTGCTCACTACATGTGGAGCGGGTAGCCGCGGGTGTCGAGGTCGAGGGCGAGGAGTTCGTGGCGGTTGTGGCCGGCGAAGGTCACCTGTGGCCAGTCGCCGAACCGGCTGACGGTGCCGGGGGGAATGCCATGTCCAGGGACGACGATCCGCTCCAGATGCGCCAGGTGCCGCCGATGCCCCAGGAGGACGGGAAAGTCGAACCGGGCTGCGTGGTTGACCTTCCACAGGTCGAGGGTGGCCAGCCGGGCGACGACCGGAGAGCGGCTCAGCGTCGCGATGTCCACATGGGTCTCCCACAGGGCGAGATGGCGGAGTGCGGGCAGGGAAAGGCCGCTCAGCATGTCGGCCAGAGCCCCGGCGTCACCGTCGCCGCCGTACGCCACGAGCGTGTGCAACCGGGGCGCTCCGTCCCGCAGTAGCTGCGCGACCTGCCCGGCGTGACACTCCAGTGCCCGCAGGCCGGGGTATCGCTCGGCCACCGGCGCTTCGACAAGGTCTTCTCGCTGGGTCCACAGACACAGGTGGGTGAGGCGGTCGGTGGCGGAGAAGAAGCGCAGGACCGGGTCGAGGTGGGCGGTGCCGCCCCAGGAGCGGATTCGAAGGGATCGAAGCCGGCTCATGTCCGCGCTCGCGAGCAGGCTCCGGAGCCGGTGCCGGGCCATGAGATCGACCCGCCACGGCTCACGCCTCGGGTCGAAGCCCAGAAGGCCCGGTGTCATGCCCTTGGCGGTGGCCAGGCCGTCGATGATCGAGACCACGTCGATGCCGTCGATGTACGCGTGGACCGCCGGTCCGTCCGGGACCAGGAGCAGTTGGTCGTCCAGCAGACCGTAGAAGTTCACCTGGGAGTCGGCCCGCTCGATCGCCTCCCGCTCCGCGTCCCGCGCGGCCTGATCGTCCTCCCACAGGCGCAGCGCCTGTGCCTGGATCAGCGCGCCCGTCGCACCGCCGATCATCGCCGCGAACGCGAACGCGTAGCCGGCGTCGTCCGCCGGAGTGCCCAGCACGCAAGGCGACGCCGTCTGCGGGCGTTGGGAGTATCCGCCGGCGGCGTAGCGGTCCGCGGCCAGCTCGAAGTGCACGGCGGCGACGTCCTCATCCACCTGGTCGATCAGCACCTCGACCCGGCTCCCGCGACGCTCGCTGACCCGCGATCCCTGCCGTCGCAGCTCCACGTCCTCGTCATGCGGCCCGGACAGCCGCATCGTCACACTGGGGGCGATCACGGTGGGATTATCCCTGATCGCGGCCGGAAAGCCCTTCGAGGAGCCGGTGGAGGTACGGCTGACCCGAGGGCGACCAGATGCTCCTGTGCCCTGCCGGCCTCTGGATCGTGAGCGAGCATGGTGCGCGGGTTCGTCCGGAGGGGGCCGCTGCCCAAAGCGGATCTTTACCGGACGAACCCGCGGGTTCCAAGGGTTCGCGGTCGCGGGCGTGCCGTGGGTCGCCCGCGATCGCGTGCGGGGGAGCGCCGTGAGGCGGCCTCCCGCGATGGGTGTCTCAGTGCGCGAACTGCTCGGCCTCGGTGGAGCCCTTGAGCGCCACCGTCGAGGAGTCCGGCGCGACGGCCGTGCTGATCAGGTCGAAGTAGCCGGTGCCGACCTCCCGCTGGTGGCGGGTGGCCGTGTAGCCCTGCGCCTCGGCGCCGAACTCCGCCTCCTGCAGCTCGACGTACGCCGTCATGCCCTCCTCGGCGTAGCCGCGCGCCAGGTTGAACATCGAGTGGTTCAGCGAGTGGAAGCCCGCCAGGGTGATGAACTGGAAGCTGTAACCCATATGGCCGAGCTCTCGCTGGAACTTGGCGATGGTGGAGTCGTCCAGGTGCTGCTTCCAGTTGAACGACGGTGAGCAGTTGTAGGCGAGCATCTGGTCGGGATACTCCGCCTTGATCGCCTCGGCGAACCGCCGCGCCACGTCCAGGTCGGGCGTGGAGGTCTCCATCCACAGCAGGTCGGAGTACGGCGTGTAGGCGAGGCCGCGCGCGATGCAGGCGTCCACGCCGTTGCGCACCCGGTAGAACCCCTCAGCCGTACGGTCGCCGGTGGCGAAGGCCTGGTCACGGGGGTCGACGTCGCTGGTCAGGAGCGTCGCGGCCTGGGCGTCGGTCCGCGCGATGATCAGGGTGGGGACGTCGCAGACGTCGGCCGCGAGGCGGGCCGCGTTGAGGGTCTTGATGTGCTGGCCGGTGGGGATCAGCACCTTGCCGCCGAGGTGGCCGCACTTCTTCTCCGAGGCGAGCTGGTCCTCCCAGTGCACCCCCGCGGCACCCGCGGCGATCATGCCCTTCATCAGCTCGAAGGCGTTGAGGACGCCTCCGAAGCCGGCCTCGGCGTCGGCCACGATGGGCGCGAGCCAGTGCGGGGCCTTGGCGTCGCCCTCCGACCAGGTGATCTGGTCGGCCCGGAGCAGGGCGTTGTTGATGCGGCGCACGACGGCCGGGACCGAGTTCGCCGGGTAGAGGCTCTGGTCGGGGTAGGTCTGGCCGCCGAGGTTGGCGTCCGCGGCCACCTGCCACCCGGACAGGTAGATGGCCTTCAGCCCCGCCTTGACCTGCTGCACGGCCTGGTTGCCCGTGAGGGCGCCCAGCGCGTGCACGTACTCCTCGGTCTGCAGCAGGGACCACAGCCGCTCGGCGCCAAGCCGCGCGAGAGTGTGCTCTTCCTGGACGGAACCGCGCAGTCGAACGACGTCTTCGGCCGTATAGGTCCTCTCGACGTTCTTCCAGCGCGGGTTGCTCTCCCACTCTCGCCGCAGCTCGTCTGCAGCTCCCTTGAGGCGATCTTTCATTTTGACTCCTTTGGCGTCCTCTGGGCGCTTGCTTCGAGTCTGCGACGGTGTGGGGGGTAGCGGCAAGGTTGATCGAGAGAAATATGCCTGATGTTTCGTGAAAAGTGAATACTCGGCAGTATTTTGCTGGCAAGAAATGCAAAGTTTTCGTTATGGACTAGACCAATTCCTGTGACGCGGATCACTAGGCAGTGGGCCGTCGTATCACGATTTATGCCGACATATCAGGATGTTTCGGACTGGTTTTGATCTTCGCCGGTGTGCCAACGGCGTCATGACCCGAGCCGGACCCCTGCCCGGAGTGGCCGTACGGGGGATGTGGTGCGGCGGAGTGGAAGATATGTAGAAATTGCGCCTAGGATCGTGCTATGGCGTCTTTGGTGGGTGAAGAACCGCTGTCTTTGACGCAGGAGCTCGACCTCCTGGCGTTCGGCCAGCGTCTGAGGCACCTGCGCAAGCAGCGCGGCCTCACCCTGTCCGAGCTGGGCGAGCGCGTCGGACGCGCGCCGAGCCAGCTCTCCTTGCTGGAGAACGGCAAGCGCGAGCCCAAGCTGTCGCTGCTGAAGTCGCTCGCCGCCGCGCTGACCGTGCCGGTGGAGGAGCTGCTACGCCGGCAGGCACCCAACCGCCGCGCCCAGCTGGAGATCGCCCTGGAGGAGGCGCAGCGCGACCCGATCTACGCCTCCCTCGGCCTGTCCCGGCTGAAGGTCTCCGCCCGCGTCCCCAACGACGTGCTGGAGCACATCCTCGGGCTGTACGAGGAGCTGCGCTCGCGCCAGGCCAAGGGCACGGCGACGCCGGAGGAGGCCAGGGCCGCCAACGCCGAGCTCCGGCGCAAGCAACGCGAGCAGGGCAACTACTTCGCCGAGATCGAGGCCGCCGCCGCCGAGGCGCTCGCCGCCGTGGGCTACCGTACGGGCGCGCTGTCGGCGGGCACCGTCCAGGCGCTCGTCACCCATTTCGGCTACACCGTGCAGACCGCGCAGGACCTGCCCAGATCGGTGCGGTCGATCACCGATCTCCGCAACCGCCGCATCTACGTCAAGCACGAGCAGCTCGGCATGCACACCCCGCGCACGATCCTCCTGCAGACCCTCGGCCACCTCGCGCTCGGCCACCACAAGCCCCGCGACTTCGCCGACTTCCTGCGGCAGCGCACCGAGGCCAACTACTTCGCCGCCGCCGTACTGGTGCCCGAGACCGCCGCCGTGCCGTACCTCAAGGAGGCCAAGCAGGACCGGGTCCTGTCGGTCGAGGATCTGCGGGACGTGTTCGCGGTCTCGTACGAGATGGCCGCGCACCGCTTCACCAACCTGGCCACCCACCACCTCGACCTGGTCTGCCACTTCGTGCGCAACAACGCCGGCGGCATCATCTACAAGGCGTACGAGAACGACGGCATCGTGTTCCCCGCCGACGAGCAGGGGGCCATCGAGGGGCAGCGCATGTGCCTGCAGTGGTCGGGGCGGCAGGTGTTCCTCTCCCCTGACCGCTTCTCGGTCTACCACCAGTACTCCGACTCGCCCACCGGCACGTACTTCTGCAGCGCCCACGTCGATCCCTCCCGCGAGCGCGACTTCGCGATCACGCTCGGGGTGCCGTACAAGGAGTCCCGCTGGTTCCGTGGCAGGGAGACCACCAACAGGTCGAAGTCGAACTGCCCGACGGGGGACTGCTGCCGCCGCCCGCCCGCCGAGCTGACCCAGCGCTGGGAGGGCTACGCCTGGCCCTCGGCGCGGGCGAACTCGCACGTGCTCGCCGCTCTGCCCCCCGGCTCGTTCCCCGGCGTCGACGAGGCCGACGTCTACACGTTCCTCGAACGCCACGCGGGCGTCTGATCCCTCACCTCGGGCCGGACCCGCCGCCACGAGCGGCAGGCTCGCCGGGACGGCCGGGACGGGTCTCGCTCAGGAGCCGTGAGCCGCGCGGATGCCACAGGTGATGGTGGTGACCAGCTCGTCGATGAAGCCGTCGGGGATCTGCTCCAGGGTGATCGGTGAGCCGCTGAACACGCCAGGCAGGACCAGCTCGTGGCAGGCGCCGATGATCATCGTGGCGGCGGCCTCGGCGCTCGCCCCGGGTGCCAGCCGGCCCAGCTCCCGCTCGGCGCGCAGGTAACCGGCCAGGTCGGCCCGGAGCCCGCGCCCCTCGGCCATCGGGTTCGGCAGCTCGTTGAACCGGATGAACACCCCGGGCTGGTGCACCAGCCCCGCGAAGGCGGGCAGGATCGCGATGTGCACGGCGAGCCCGTAGGCGACGTAGGCGCGGAGGTTCGCCTCGACGGTGCCCTCGCCCGCGCGCCGGGGCGGCTCGCCCAGCCTCCGCTCGACGGTGCGTACGTGCGCGTGCAGGGCCAGCGCGAGGAGCTCTTCCTTGTCCGCGAAGTGGTTGTAGAGCACCCCGTCGGCGACCTGGGCCTCGCGGGCGATCGCGCGCACGGTCAGCCCGGCCGTGCCGCGCTCGGCGATGAGGCGTTCGGCGGTGGCGATCAGGTGCTCGCGCAGGCTCTGGTCGCCACCGCCCTCGCGCAGCACGGCCGCTCTTCTGGGAGACATCACGCCACATGGTAGTGACCAGGCTCTTCGCCTGGGTGGGGAGGCGTCACGGGGGCCGTCCTGCCAGTGCCCGGGTCACCGCGATCCAGGTGTTCCCGGGCGGGTGGCGGTGATCAGCCAGGCGGCGCCGCGCAGGCGTACGGCGTCCGGTTCCTCGAAGGGACGCAGTGCCTCCGCGAGCGCGTCGAGGGCCCGGGCCGCCGCAGCCTGGTCGACCTGGCGGAGCCTGTGCTGGACGGGCCCCCACGCGCCGAGGAACCCGGCCGCGTCCGCCGCGTCCCTGCCCCATACCTGCGGTGCGTCGACGGGCGTCGTGACCACGTCGGCGAAGCCGGCGCCGGTGAGCACCTCGTGGACGCGCGCCGGATCGGCCAGCGACTCCGGCCCCGGAGCGTCGGCCTCCTCGGCCTCCTCGGCTTTCTCGCTGGTGGTGAGATACTTCGCCATCGCCGCGAAGACCGACCCCAGGTCGTTCTGGTCCATGCTCCGCAGGCTCAGGAAGGCCACCCGGCCCCCCGGGCGCAGGGCCCGGCCGATGTTGGCGAACGCGGCGACCGGATCGGCGAAGAACATGATCGCGAACCGGCTCACGGCCACGTCGAACCCGCCCGCCGGGAACGGGTGGACCTGGGCGTCCCCCTCCTCGAAGGTGACGTTGGCGAGGCCCTCCTCCGTCGTGGTGGCACGCGCCTGCCGCAGCATCGGCACCGACAGGTCGACCCCCGTGGCATGCCCCTGACGCGCCCGTCGCGCCGCCAGCCTGGTCACCTGCCCGTTACCGCAGCCGACGTCGAGGACCCGGTCATGCTCCCCGATGGACGCGGCGTCGAGCAGGTAGCCGTTGAACCCGCTGTTCACCGCGTCGTACCGATCGCGGTTGTCGGCCCAGTGGTTCCCCTCGTACCCGTTCCACGCCTCAGCCTGCTGAGTGTTGACGATCGAACGCATCAAGCCCTCCCACGCAACGTTGTGAACATACGTTCATGAACGAGTGTTCACGACTCTAGCAGCCTGAGCCGAAGTCTCGTATGAGCGGGCCGAGGGTAGGCCCATCAGATGGGGGAGATCCTTGAAGACGGCGACATCTCCCTCCTGTACCGGCCAAAGGTGGATGAGGAGGAAGTGGAGTCGTTCGACGAGGTGCAGCGCCTGTTCGTGGCGCTGCACTCATGGCCGGGGCGGCGTCTCCGGCTGCTGATCGCGGGGCGCAAGCGCCTGCCCAAGGTCACCGACCACGAAGTTCCTGGTGGTTCGTGTTCAAGGTGGCGAGCCGCCCGGAGGAGCTGAGCCTCGACTTGGACGCCGAGGTCGAACGGGCCGCCCGGAGCACCATCTTCGAAGACCTGCGCCTCCGCCGCGACGGCCGCCCGGTCGAACCCCTCTTCGCCGGCGAATGGCGATAGGGCTAAGCGGGCACACGCCCACCAACGTGGCGCGGAGAGCAGGTCTGTCCATGGTGCGGTGCTGTCTGGAGGTACCGGGGCCGCCGCGGGATGAGCGGTGGCTTGCTACGGCCGGGCTCAATCACACGGGGGCAGGTGCCATATCTTCAGTAGCGTTTTCGGCACCTTGGCCAGGCACCCGCCCGTGTCACCGAGATACGCCCACGCGCCGTGGTACCGCTTACGCCAGACATGCGGGCCGTCCTGATAGCTGATCGGATCGCCCTTGATTCCGATGGAACCCACGGCCCAGTAGATGTCCTTCGCCGCCGTCGCCCCCTTTATCTTCCCGTAGTAGACGCCTTTCGGCCCGTCCACCTTGTTTCGGGAGGCGTCTGGATGGTATTTCCCGTAGTCCTGATTCCAGAACGCGTCGGCGAGCTTGTGCCGGATCTTCTCCGTGAGCTTGAGATTGACGGCCCTTCCCGGTGCCTTCCCCTCCACCGAAGGCAGGGGAACCGCGAATGCTGTCTGCGCGGGGAGCAGTGCCGCAAGCATGATCCCCGCCGCCGCAACGGCTGACAAACGCCTCGTCCACTTCGCCATTCCCGCCCACTTCCCATATCAAGAAACAGCAGCTCACCCGAATCGGCGAGCCTTCCGCAAACGCTAGACGTTCCTCCTTCGCACAGGGAGGAGGGTCAGCGCATCGGCTCTGTTTCGTTATTGACACGCGAGTGATCTTTCGCCTTCAAGGCGGCCTTCGCGAGGACCGGATCGGATATTCGCGGGTTCACGGCGAATGCTGCGGTGCCCGGGGTTGGGACGCTGGGTTACCTATGTTGCGACGCAGGTTCACGTCGCTCCTCAACCGTCGGATGGACGCGCCCGGCACGTGGACGCGGGACAGTGTTACCCCAATCCCGGTGCAGGTCGTGATCGTGCTCCACGGCCTTGTGAAGTGTTGTATAGGGAGACCAGATGGTCGGCAAGAAGACGGCGTTACGGTCCGGGGTACCGCGTTCCGCAGCGATGATGGCCGCATAGTTCCAGGAAGGGGCAGTGGCGCAGGCCGATCCGGGTCGCTCGCTCAACGGGTTGTGGTTCGGGCGCGAAGCCGAGGCCGTCGAGCAAATCGATCAGCCGACCCACGGCGTCGCACTCGGTCACCTCGCGAAACGGTGGAGGTGACGGCGCCAGGGACGCCCCCCAGGTGCGTCCGGCGTCGGTGGTCGTCTCGGCCGGGTCGGCGGCCGTGGCGGCAAGGTGACCGGTGAGGATCTCCGCCAGCAGTCGGTAGTTCATGGGGCCGGTCGGATCCATCCCGGGGCGCGGCGCGTATACCACGGGAGGGCGGCCCGGCCCGGTGCGCAGGCCGCGGGTACGCTCGACGGCTCCCGCGGCGACTAGGGCGTCGAGGTGGAAGCGCGCCGTGTTGGCATGGACGCCGAGTCGCTCGGCGATGTCGGCCACGCTGAGTGGCGCCCCCGACGGATCATGGTCAGGACCAGGTCGCGGCGCGGCAACGGCTCATCACCGCCGCGCCCCTGCGGTCCACGAGGGGAGTTGGAGTCGGCGTACGGTTCGGACCGCGGCGGGTCTGGGCGGCGCTTCGGAGCCGGCACGCCACGCATCAACGACGGCTCGCTGCTCTTCCTGCAGCACATGATCTCCAAGATGAAGCCGGTCGAGCAGGGCGGCTCCCGAATCGCCATCGTCTTCAACGGCTCCCCGCTGTTCACCGGGGCCGCCGAGTCGGGGGAGTCGAACATCCGCCGCTGGATCCTGGAGAACGACTGGCTGGAGGCCATCGTCGCCCTGCCCGAACAGCTCTTCTACAACACCGGCATCTCCACGTACTTCTGGATCCTCTCCAACCGCAAGGCTCCGGCGTTGAAGGACAAGGTGATCTTGCTCGACGGTCGCGAGTGCTGGTCGAAGATGCGCAAGTCCCTCGGCGACAAGCGCAAGCTCATCCCGGACGACCAGATCGCTAGCCTCACCGAGATCTACAAGGACGCGCTGACCATCGCCGGCGAACTGGTCGAATATCTCGGCCGTGGTGGTTACGGTGAGGTCTGGAAGGGATTCGACCAGTCCCTGGACCGGCATGTAGCAGCGAAGTTCATCCGTTCGGACAGGTTCCCGACGCCGGAGCTTCGCGAGGAGGCCGAGCAGCGCTTCCGCCGCGAGGCCCGGGTCACCGCGAGGATCCAGCATCCCGGGGTGCCGATCATCCACGACATCGGCACGCACAAGGGCGATCTGTACCTGATGATGCAGCTCGTCCAGGGATACCGCGTCGATCACTTGATCGAGCATCACAGGCGGCTACCCGTGGCGTGGGCGGCGGCGATCGGTGCCCAGATCTGCGCGGTGCTCACGGTCGCGCACGCGGAGTCGCTGATTCACCGGGACCTGAAGCCGTCGAACCTGTTCCTGTGCCCCGACGGCACGGTCAAGGTGCTCGACTTCGGCATCGTGGCCGTGCTGGGCTCGGGGGACATCACCCAGATAACCCGGGCGGGTGAGGGGCTGGGCACGCCGTTCTACATGTCGCCCGAGATGAGCCTCATGGGTACTGCGAGCCCGCAGAGCGACCTTTACGCGCTCGGGTGCGTGCTCCACGAGCTGCTGGCCGGTTCGCGAGTCTTCGAGTCAGAGCACACCGCGGCCGAGGTGGGCCGCCATCTGTCCGAACCGCCCGCACCACTCCGGTCCGTACGTGCCGACGTGCCTGCCGAGATGGAGCGCCTGGTGTTGGACCTGCTGGCCAAGAAGCCGTCCGACCGGCCCAGCGGGGCGGCAGAGGTTTACGAACGGCTGCTTCCATTCGTGGACGCACTGCCGCCGCTGCCGGGAACCGTCACCGCGGCTCCGTCCCCGGATCCGATGCGCATGTACGCGGCCGTCGTAGAGCGGATCGCCGAGACGGCTCTCGCGCGTCCGCATGTTCCGGTGTCCGAGCCCGCATCAGCCCTGCCCACGCTGTCGGAGGCGGAGCTGGTTGCGGCCAACCATCGTGCGGAGGAACTAGCGCTCGGCGGGCGGCTCAGCCAGGCCATCGAACTGCTGGAAGGCGCGTCTCGCAGATGACCTCCTTGCTCGGCGAGATGACACCTGTTCTGGGTGAAAGGCATCCGCTAGCGCTTGAGCTGAGGCGGGAGTTGGCCCGGATCCTCACTCAGCTCGGTGATCCCCAGCAGGCGTGGGCCGTGCTCCGATCTCTGCTCAACGATGTGATTGCCGTCCCCGGTGCCGACCACCCTGAAGCCGGCCACCTCCGTGACCTGCTGAAGAACCTCGAACGCCTTCTCAGTCGGCCGGCACGAGACGATTAAATCGATCAGTTACACGTGCATGTTGAATCGGGTACAGGAGATCGTGGTCTGCAGCCATGATCTTTTGAGGCTGTGGGTCCCCGGACCCGCTCCTCCGCACTCGGGCTTCAGGTCGACCCATGGGCGGCCCGCTTCAGTTCCACTGGGCGTGCTGGGTTGTGTGGTGGGTGATGGTGGCAGGGTTGCCTCTCCTTGGGGTCGGGGGGTGTGTCAGGGGTTCGCAGGAGACCAGGCGCCAGCGGGTGATCTCCGGATTGGTCAGGATGGCGACCACCTGTTCGCGTATCTGCGTGGCGGTCGTGTTCTCGTCGGCCTGAATTCTGATGGCGATGTATCCGGCGCCCTCCCGGTAATTCTTACGCCATTGCCTGGGCAATAGGGCGAGCATTCTCTCTCCGTCGAGGGGCGGTTCGCCCGACGGCTTTCCCTTGATGCGGCGCATCGTCAGGACCACCAACATCGCTGCGCACCGCCCCTCAGTTCCAGGGGGATCCGTCTGCGGGGGCGGCTGCGTCCCAGGTGGTGCCGGCCCTGGGCCGGGCCGGGGCGGCGGTCGGCTTCTTCATTTCTCCTGCTCTTTTCCTGCGGCGGTGGATTTTGTTCTCGCAGAAACAACTCTGCGCTTTCCGCACGCCATGGGACAGAGAATCGAAAGGCAGCAAGTTGCGAGCCGGTGACCGCTTCCTGCCATCCCGCCGCTGGACGGGAACGTCAGGACAGGGCTTCGGGTGATATGCCGAGCTCGGTGGCGGTGGCCGTGCGCACCAGCTCGGCGAGCCGCGCCCGGGTGAGCACGCGCTTGTGCACGGTGGTCTGCACGGCGAGCCCGTCGATGAGCGAGACGATGCGCCACGTGGAGGCGTCGGGGTCGGGGCACAGGAAGACGCCCTCGGCGATGCCGTCGTCGAGGATCGTGCGCAACGCCTGCTTCCAGCGCAGGTCGATGGTGCGGGACACCTCTTCGAGCGCGGTGCCGCGCAGCGACTCGGACCAGGCGTCGATCCACAGCGCCCACGACTTGGATTTGCCGCTGGGGGAGTAGAGCTTGAGCAGGTCGCGCAGCCGTTCGAGCGGCGGGCCGCCGGTCTGCTCCAGCTTGGCGAGCGCGTCGAGGTCGCGCTGCGCGGCGTACGCGAAGGCCTGCGCGAACAGGTTGTCCTTGGTCTCGAAGTGGTAGAAGAGCAGCCCCTGGCTGACCCCCGCCGCCTGGGCGATGTCGAGGGTGCGCGTGTGCCCGAAGCCCTGCGCGGTGATCACTTCACAGGCCGTCCTGAGCAGATCTTCGCGACGTATCCGGCCGAATCCTCGTGCCACAGGGGAACCCTAGCGCGCCTGGCGCGCCGTGAGCGTGAATTGCGCCGCGAAGGCTGAGGCGCGACTTAGTCAAATCACCCATTGTCATGCTCAAGGCCGATGTGTTTGAGTTGCGACTCAGGAAACGCCTGGAAGGGATCTCTGATGGCGATCGCGGTGCGATGCGCGCGGCTGGTGGATGTCGAGGCCGGTCACGTGCTGGACGACCGGACGGTGCTGGTGGAGGGCGAACGGATCGCCGAGATCCTGCCAGGGACGAGCCCCGTGCCCTCCGGCGTGCGGGTCGTCGACCTCGGCGACGCGACCCTCGCGCCCGGCCTCATCGACCTGCACACGCATCTGGTCGGGGTCGCGGCCTGCGCCGACTACGTCCAGGAGCTGAAGCTCAGCGCCGCGAGGCAGGCCCTCGCCGGCGTGCGCAACGCCCGCGACACCGTGCTGGCGGGCTTCACGACGGTGCGGGACGTCGGGACATTTCGCGCCTTCGTCGACACGGCGCTGCGTGACGCCATCGACGACGGCACGGTCATCGGCCCCCGGATGGCCGTGGCCGGGGCCTACGTCACGGTCTCCTCCGGCGGAGGCATGATCACCGGCCTGGCGCACGACATCGAGCTTCCCCGCGACCTGCGCTTCGGGTCCGTACGGACCGTGGATGACGTGCGCGAGCGGGTCCGCGAGATCCTGCACGGCGGGGCCGACCTCATCAAGCTCATCGCGACGGGCGCGGTGATGGCCGCCGGCACCGTGCCGGGCGCTCCCGAGCTGACCGAGGAGCAGATGCGCGCCGCCGTCCAGGAGGCCTCCTGGTACGGCGCGCACGTCGCGGCGCACGCCCACGGCGCCGAGGGCATCAAGATGGCCGTCAGAGCCGGGGTGCGCTCGATCGAGCACGCCTGCTACCTGGACGACGAGGGCATCGAGCTCATGCTGGAGCACGGCACCTACCTGTCGGCCGACATCTGGTGGGCCGACTGGATCCGCGAGACCGCCGCGACCAACGGCTTCGACGCCGAAGGGCTGCGCAAGAACGACGAGACGGCCGAGGCGCAGCGCGAGGCGTTCGCCAGAGCGGTGAGCGCCGGGGTCAGGATCGGCTTCGGCACGGACGCGGGCGGCTTCCCGCACGGCATGCAGGCACGGCAGCTGCGCACCATGGTCGAGTACGGCATGACCCCGCTCGGCGCCCTGCGCGCCGCCACGCTGACCGGCGCCGAGTGCATGGGCTGGGACGACCGCGTCGGCTCGGTCGCGCCGGGCAAGTACGCCGACCTGGTAGCCGTCCGGGGCCCCTTCGACGTCGATGCCTTCACCGACGTCGCCTTCGTCATGAAGAACGGCGACATCCTCAAGAACGACCTGCGGTGAAGCCCCTCGAAGGCCTTCTGGAGCCGCGTGCCGCGCGGCACCTCGCGGGCGTCGCGGCGCTGCTGGGCGTGACGGCCGTGTGGGGCACCACCTTCCCCCTGGTCAAGGACATGGTCACCCGGCTGCCCGTGATCGACCTGCTCGCCGTGCGCTACCTGATGTCGGCCGCCCTGCTGGTCGCGATACGCCCCACGGCGCTGCGCGGGCTTCGCCCCCGGGCGTGGTGGGCCGGCGTCGGGCTCGGGGTGGTGTACAGCGCGGCCCTGGCCACCCAGACCTACGGGCTCACGACGCTGCCGTCCTACGTCTCCGGATTCGTCACCGGCTCCTACGTCGTCATGACACCGCTGCTCGGGCTCCTGTGGTTCCGTACGAGGATCACCCGGCGCGCCTGGACGGCCGTGGGGCTGACCGTGGCCGGGCTCGCCGCGTTCATGCTGATGGCCGGGGGAGGCGGGGGGCCGATCCCGGCCGCCGGGCTGACGCTCACGCTGGTGTCGGCGGCGCTCTACGCGGTCCACATCGTCGCGCTCGGCAGGTGGAGCCGTCCCGAGGAGGCCTACGCGCTGACGGTGGTCCAGATCGGCACGCTGGCCTGCGTGATGACGGCGGTGGCCGCGCCCGGCGGCATCGCGGTGCCGGGGTCGCCGGGGGACTGGCTCGGCGTGGTGTACCTGGCGACCGTCGCAGGGGCGCTGTCCTTCCTGGCGCAGACCTGGTCGCAGGCCCACGTGCCCGCGACCACCGCCGCCGTCGTCATGTCGGTCGAGCCGCTGTGGGCGACCGCCTTCGCGGTGCTGCTGTACGGCGAGGCGGCCGGATGGTCGCTGCTGGTGGGCGGCGGATGCCTGCTCGTGGCGATGGTCCTCGTCGCCGTGCCCGCACGCGCCGCCCCGGCGCCTCCCCTTCGCCCCCTCACCCCCGTCCCCGGAGGAGAAACGCCATGACTCGTCCCATACGCAGCGGCTCGGCCCTGACCGAGGAGCAGCGGGACTTCGTACGGCTGGCGCGCGAGTTCGCCGCCGCGGAGATCAGGCCGCGTGCCCGCGAGGTGGACGAGGCCGACCACGAGCTGCCCCGTGACATCTGGGAGAGCGCCGCGAGGGCGGGGCTGACCTCCTACATGCTGCCCGAGGAGTACGGCGGCGGGGGCGTGGGCGACCTGGCGACCCAGTGCCTGATCCAGGAGGAGCTGTGCCACGGTGACGTGTCGATCGGGAACCTGGTCACCTCCAGCGGCTTCTTCGCGGCCCCGGTGCTGGAGCTCGGCAGCGAGGAGCAGCGGTGCCGCTTCCTCACCCCGCTCTGCGAGGGCGTCCCGCCGCTGACCGCGCTGGCGGTGACCGAGCCCGGCGTGGGGTCCGACGCGGCCTCGCTGACGACCCGGGCCGTGCGCGACGGCGACTCCTACCTCCTCACCGGCTCCAAGGCGTGGATCTCCAACGGCCCGTACGCGGACCTGTTCGTGGTGTTCGCGACGGTCTCGCCCGGCACGCGGTCGCGCGGCATCACGGCGTTCGTGGTCGAGCGGGGCATGGAGGGCTTCACGGTCGGCAACCCGATGCCGAAGATGGGCCAGCGCGGCATCGCCTGCGCCGAGCTGTTCCTGGACCGCGTGCGGGTGCCCGTGGACAACCGGCTCGGCGAGGAGGGGCAGGGGTTCCACGGGCTGATGCGCACCTTCGACGCCTCCCGGATCCTGATCGGCGCCGCCTGCACGGGGCTGTCGCGCGCCGCGCTGGACGCCTCGCTCGCGTACGCGCGGGACCGCGAGCAGTTCGGGGTGAAGATCATCGAACATCAGGCGGTGGCGTTCAGGCTCGCCGACATGGCCGCAAAAGCCGATATTTCGCACCTTGTCACCATGCGGGCCGCCGCGCTTTACGACGCGGGGGAGCCGGTCGCGGAGGAGTCGGCGATCGCCAAGCTGACCGCCTCGGAGAACGCCATGTGGTGCACCTGGGCCGCGGTCCAGACCCACGGCGGCTGGGGCTACTCCCGCGAGTACCTGGTGGAGAAGTGGATGCGCGACGCCAAGCTGGAGGAGATCGAGGAAGGCACCTCCGACATCCAGCGACTGATCATCTCCCGCTCCCTGGCGAGGAACGCGTGACCGCCCCGCGCGACCCCGCCCCCACGCCCCCGCGCGACCCCGGCCCCACCGGCCTCGGCCACGGGCTCACGGGCGCGGGCGCGCTGGTGGCCGCGCTCGCCTCATACGGGGTGGACACCGTCTTCGGCATCCCCGGCACCCACAACCTGGCCCTCTACCAGGAGCTCGGCAAGGCCGGGATCCGCTGCGTGACGCCGCGGCACGAGCAGGGAGCCGGCTACGCCGCAGACGGGTACGCCCGCGCGTGCGGCCGTCCCGGCGTGGCCGTCACCACGACGGGGCCGGCGGCCGTCAACGCCGCCACCGCGCTCGCCCAGGCCTACTCCGACTCGGTGCCCGTGCTGCTGGTCTCGCCCGGCGTCCCGTCCTCGCACCCCCGCCAGGGCCGCGGATACCTGCACGAGAGCAAGGACCAGTCCCGCGCCCTCGACGCGCTGTGCGCCTGGAGCCACCGGGTCACCTCGGTCGCGGAGATCCCGGCGGCGGTCGCGCGCGCGTTCGCCCTCTTCCGCGAGGGACGTCCCCGGCCCGTCCACATCGAGATCCCGGTCGACCTGCTCGACGCCGAGGGCCCCGCCGGGCTCGGCCCCCCGCTCCGGCTGCTCCGCCGCGCGCCGGACCCCGCCGCCCTCGACGCGGCGGCCACCGCGCTCGGCACGGCCCGCCGCCCCGCCGTCGTCCTCGGCGGCGGCTGCCACCCGCCCGCACCCGACCACCCCCGGCCACCGGAACACGCCCGTACGGACGGCCACCCGAGCGCCCGTACGGACGGCCCGCGGACGGCCGCGCGTACGGACGGCCCGCACCCCGCCGCCCGTACGCGATCGCCCGGCGAGCTGGCGGTGGAGCTGGCGGAGCTGCTCGGGGCGCCGATCGTCACGACGGCGAACGGGAAGGGCGCCGTCCCCGAGAGCCACCCGCTGTCCCTCGGCGCCACCTTGCACCTCGCGGCCGTGCGCGAGTGGCTGGCCGGGTGCGACGTGGTCCTGGCGGCCGGGACCGAGCTGGCGCCGTCCGACCTCTGGGTGGACGACTTCCGGCTGGGCGGCACGCTCATCAGGGTCGATGTCGACCCCGGCCAGATGCACGGGGACCATGTCGCGGACGTGCCCGTCGTGGGCGACGCGGGCGAGGCGCTGCGCGGCCTGCTCGAACGCCTGGCACCCGCCCACGTCGCGGCGTCGAAGCCCGGGCCCGGGCTGTGGCACGCGCGCGACGCCGAGCTGGAGGCGCTCACGCGCAGGTGGGCGGGCCACCTCGCGGCCCTGCGCGACGCGCTGCCGGCCGAGACGATCGTCGCCGCAGACAACTCGATGATGTGCTACTACGGCGCCCTCGGCGGCCTGCCGACGGACCCGCCGGGCAGGTTCCTGTTCCCCACCGGCTACGGCACGCTCGGGTTCGCGCTGCCCGCCGGGATCGGCGCCGCCGTCGCGCGTCCGGGCACGCCCGTGGCGGTGCTCGCCGGGGACGGGGCGTTCCAGTTCAGCCTGCAGGAGCTGGCCACCGCCGTCGAGCTCGGCCTCTCGCTTCCGATCGTGGTGTCGGTGAACGGCGGCTACGGGGAGATCCGCGCCGAGATGGCCGAACGCGGCATGCCACCGGTCGCCGTGGACCTGCACGCGCCCGACTTCGTGCTGCTCGCCCGCGCCTACGGGGCGCGGGGCCTCGCCGCCGGCACCCCCGGCGAGCTGCGTGAGGCCGTACGAGAAGCGGTGCGCGCCCCCGTCCCCACCGTCATCGTCGTCAAGGAGAGCCAGTGACCACCATGCCTCAGCCGTTCCTCCAGGTCGTGTGGACGGACGACGTCACAGGACGCCACGGCTACGTGGTGATCGACAGGCTGGGACGCGGGGTCGGCAGCGGCGGCCTGCGCATGCGCGAGGGCGTCACCCTGGCCGAGGTCGCCGACCTCGCGCGCGGGATGAGCCACAAGGAGGCGCTCGCATACGAACCCGGCAACCTGTACCAGCCGCTCGGCGGGGCCAAGGGCGGCATCGACTGTGATCCGCTCGACCCGCGGGCGGACGGGCTCCTGCGGCGCTACATCGCCGCGATGAAGCCCCTCCTCCAGACGTACTGGGCGACCGGCGAGGACCTCGGCCTGCGCCAGGACGCCATCGACGCGGCCTGTCGCGAGGCCGGGCTGCGCACCTCCATCGACGCGGTGCTGCCGCTGCTCGACGACGCCGACGCGGCCCTGGCCAGGCTCGACGCCGCGTTCGCCGTGGACGTGGACGGCATCGGGCTCGGCGACCTCGCGGGCGGGTGCGGCGTCGCCGAGGCGGCGCTGACCGCCATCGAGCACCTGGGGCTTCGGGACGCCACGGCCGTCGTCCAGGGGTTCGGCTCGATGGGCGGGGCCACGGCCAGGTTCCTGTCCAGGGCCGGGGTGCGGATCGTCGGCATCAGCGACACCGAGGGCCTGGTCGTCAACCCGGCCGGGCTGGACGTGGAGACGCTGCTGCTCAGCCGGGACGCGCACGGGCGCATGGACCGCACGCGCCTGCGGGACGACGACCGCGAGCTGCCCGGCGAGCGCTGGCTAGACGTCGCCTGCGACGTGCTGGTCCCCGCCGCCGTCTCGTACTGCGTCGGCGTTCCCGAGGCCGCCCACGTGCGCGCCCGGCTGATCGTCGAGGCCGCCAACTGCCCGGTCACCGCCGAGGCGGAGGAACTGCTGCGCGGGCGCGGGGTGATGGTGGTCCCCGATGTCGTGGCCAACTCGGCGACCAACTCCTGGTGGTGGTGGACCCTGTTCGGGGACATCCCCGCGCAGGCCGGGGGAGCCTTCGGCAAGATCCGGTCGTGGATGCGGCGGGTCGTGGGCGAGGTGCTGGACGAGGCCGCGCGTACCGGGAGGACCCCGCGAGAGGTCGCCTACGAACTCAGCGGCCGCGTACCGTCCCCCCAGGGCAGCACACGATGACGGCGTCCGAACGGCAGGACGCGACGACGGTGGGCGCGGGGGAGCACGCGATGACGGGGCCCGAACGGCAGGACACGGTGACGGGCGCCGCGGGGAGCACGCGATGACCGGGGGCACCGCGTCCGGCTCACATCTTGGAGGCGAAGCAGTGCTGACGTCGATCGGGCTCGCGGACGGCACCAGGCTCGCGGCCACCCTGTACGTTCCCGAACGGCTGCCCGCGCCCTGCCTGCTGGAGGCGCTGCCGTACCGCAAGGACGACGTGACCTACGGCTACCGCACCGAGTACGAGACGCTGGCGGCCGAGCACGGGTACGCGGTGTGCCGGGTGGACGTGCGCGGCACGGGTTCGAGCCAGGGGGTGCCCGAGGACGAGTACCCGGCGACCGAGGTGGCCGACCTGTGCGAGGTGATCGCCTGGCTGGCGGCGCAGGAGTGGTGCGACGGCGGCGTCGGCATGTACGGCACCTCCTACAGCGGCTTCAACGCCCTGTGCGTGGCAGCCGCCCGGCCGCCCGCGCTCAGGGCGATCTGCTCGATCTACGCCTCCGACGACCGCTACACCGACGACGTCCACTACGCGGGCGGCATCCACCGCTGGCTGGACATCGTGGACTACCCCGCCTACATGGCGGCCATGAACGCGCTGCCCCCCGTCCCCGAGGTGTACGGCGAGGGCTGGCGGGAGGAATGGCTACGACGGCTGGACGCCACCGAGCCGTGGCTGCCGCGCTGGATGGAGGAACGGCACGACGGCGCGTACTGGCGGCAGGGCTCGCTCCGGCAGGGCTCGCTCAGGCAGGGCCACGACCGGATCGCCGTGCCGGCCATGCTGGTCGCCGGATGGGCGGACGGCTACGCGAACGTGGTGCCGCGCCTCAGCGCGGCGCTTGAACGCGACGGGGTGCCGTACCGGGTGATCGCCGGGCCGTGGTCGCACGCGTCACCGGACCACGCGCTCCCCGGGCCGGGCATCGAGCTGCTTCCCGAGATGGTCCGCTGGTGGGACCGCTGGCTGCGCGGGGACCGCGACGCGGTGCCCGACCGCTCGGCCGTCGTCTTCGTCCGCTCGTCCACCCCGCCCGCCCCCGACCGCGCCATGGTGAACGGCGAGTTCCGCGACCTGCCAGGATGGCCGGCCCTCCCCGACCAACCCCGGCCTCTCACGCCCCGGGAAGGCTCCGGGCCCCTCGCGGTCTCGAACTCCCGGGAAGGCTCCGGATGGACGGACCTTCCGGTCGCTCCGGACATCGGCATCGCCGTATGGAACAACTGCGCGGGCTCCCTCCCGTGGGGCCAGGCGCTGGACCAGAGCTCCGACGACGCCCGCTCCGTGACCGTGGAATGGGAGAGCCCCGCCGAGGGGCTGACCATCGTCGGCCATCCCCGCCTGCGCGCGAGCGTCCGTACGGGCGCGGGAGGCACCCTGGCCGTACGACTCTGCGACGTGGCCCCCGACGGCACCTCCGAGCTGGTCAGCCGCGGGGTGCTCGGCCTGCCCTGCGCCCCGGGGACGGCCGCCGGAACGCGTGGGGAACCGCTGGAGGGAGAAACCGGCGAGGTGGTGGCCGAGGTGGAGCTGGACGTCGTGGCGCATCGCGTGATCCCCGGCCATCGGCTCAGGCTCGCGCTCGCCACCGCCGAATGGCCGAACGTGATGGCCTCGCCGGAGGCCGTCAGGGTGGAGCTCGACCTCGACGGCAGCACCCTGCTGCTGCCGCTCGCCGAGGAGTCTTTCGGCGAGCCGGCCGCTGGGCTGCGCTACACCGAAGCACCCGTCCCCGACTCGTCGGACGTGGTCTGGACCATTGAGCGGGACGTGCTCCAGCGGGTCACCCGGTGCCGGTCGGGCTACGGGTCGACGGCCGAGCTCATGGGCGGAGGGTCGTACGCCGACCGCTACGAAGGCGAAGTCACCCTGGACCACCGGACCCGCCGCCAGACGGCCCTGGCGGACAGCGACTTCACGATCGCCTGGCGGGGTGGGCCCGTGGTGACCACGCGGAGCCGGGTGGAGGTGGTCGCGGAGGGCGGCGAGCTGGCGATCACCGTAGATCTCACCGCCACACAGGACGGCATCCAGATCATGACCCGCCGCTGGGCGCGCCGCGTCGAGGTCGGCAGGTGAAGTCGCGCCGGAGCGCCGATGCCCCTTACGGGTTCGACACGTGAGAACGACCTGGAGGGCGAGTCCGAGGTCGAAGGAGATGCGTCAGGGGGAACGGCGGGTTCGCTTGCGCGGCGGGCGCGGCCTGACCTCCTCGTCCGGTTCGACCAGGTGCGACCGGCTGCTGAGACCGTGGCGGACGAGCGACTGGGCCACGCGGACGACGGCCTCGAAGGTGTCACGCCGGGGGTTCCACCACTCGGCCGACCAGTTCAGCGCGCCGATCACCAGGAGGTGCGCGAGCCGCGGGTCGAGGTCCGAGCGGAGCTCGCCTTCGTTGCCGAGGTCGCGGAAGAGGTCACGCCACAGTCTGCCGTACTCCGCCTCCTCGGCCAGCTGGCGGGTCTGAAGATGCTCGGGAACCTGGCCTGAGTTCCGGATGACGGCGGTGGCGTAGTCGGAGAGCTCCAGCTCGATGTGGAGATGGGCTTCGACCGCGGCGCAGATGCGGTCCATCGGGCCGGTCTCGGGGGGCAGCTCGTCGAGGATCGCCCTCACATGCTCGCGCAGTCGGTGGCCGCCGGTCCACATCACCTCTTCGATCAGCTCTTCGCGGGATCCGAAGTAGTAGTAGATCGCCGGTGTCTGGAGCTGCGCCTGGTCGGCGATGTCGCCGAGCCGGGTCCCCGAGTAGCCTTTGCGGCTGAGGACGTGCGCCGTCGCGTCGAGGATGCGCTCGCGGGTTCGAGCGGATTTGGAGCTCTCTTCCGGGGCCGGGTCGGCCGCTTTCCTGGACACGAAGCGATCATACGCGGTCCGCCGCTTTCGGCCGGGTCCGGCTGTCAAGCCCCAAACCCTCCCCAGGCCGCCCTCCTCCAGCGTCTATTATTTAACCTAATATAAATTAAACCCAGATCTCGATGGAGAGCCATGACGCATACCGTCGCACCTCGTTCGTGCCTGTCGGTCCCCGGTGTGGACGACAGGAAGATCCGCAAAGCGTGGGACTCGGATGCCGACGAGATCGTGCTCGATCTCGAGGACGCCGTGCGGGCGTCGCGCAAGGCGGAGGCCCGCACGACCGTGACCGCCTTGCCCGGCCGTACGGCCGGCGCGCGGGTCGCGATCCGGGTGAACGCCGCTCGCACCGCATGGTGTCATCTGGACGTCATCGCCTCCGCCGGGCCGGATGGGCTGCCCGAGTCCATCGTGCTGCCCAAGGTGGAGAGCGCGGGAGATCTGGAGTTCGTCGACAGGCTGCTGGACGGGGCCGAGGCGGCCTCCGGGCGGACACGACCGCTCGGCGTCCAGGCACTGATCGAGACCGCGAAGGGCCTGGCCAACCTCCGGGAGATCGTGACGGCCTCGCCCCGGTTGCGCACGCTCGTTCTCGGCTACGCCGACCTCGGGGCGTCTCTCGGGCGGTCGGCGGACAGCTGGTCCTTCGCCCAGGACGCGGTGCTGGTCGCCGCGCGAAGCGCCGGTCTTTCGGCCATCGACGGCCCCTACCTCGGTCTCGCCGACGACGAGGCGTTCCACCGATGCGTGCTGCGCGCGAGGGAACTCGGCTTCGACGGGAAATGGGTGATCCATCCCCGCCAGATCGGCACGGTCAACACCGTGTTCACCCCGGGCGCGGACGAGGTCGCCCACGCACGCGCCGTGCTCGACGCTTTGCGCGGGAGCGACGCGGGTGCCGTGGAGCTGGAGGGAAAGATGATCGACGAAGCGGTCGCGGTGGCGGCCAGACGGATCCTGGCGCGAGCGGAAGGAGCGAACCGATGACGGTGACCATGGAAGGGCCGTACTTCGACGAGCTTGCGGTCGGGCAGGTATTCGACGGTGCGCCCGGAGTCACCCTCACAGCCGGGCACGCCGCGACCCACCAGGCGATCGTCGGCGACCGTCTCCGGCTGCCCCTCGACGCGGACCTCTGCCGGGACGTCACGGGAGTGGGGCCGTTGGCTCATCCGGCGCTCGTCTGGGACGTGGCGATCGGTCAGTCCACCCTCGTCACCCACCATGTCAAGGCGAACCTGTTCTACCGCGGCCTCGCCTTCCGCCGGATGCCCGTGATCGGCGACACCCTGCGCACCTCCACGGAGGTGGTGGCGCTGCGCCAGAACCGGGCGAAGCCGGGCCGCCGGCCGACCGGGCTGGCAGTGCTACGGATCACCACTGTCGACCAGGCCGGGCTCCCCGTGCTCGACTTCTGGCGCTGCGCGATGATGCCGCTGCGCGATCCCGAAGCGCTGACCGGTCATGACGCCGATCTCGACTCGGTGGGTGTGGCCGCCGCCGACGCGGACCTCGTCGAGGCGGTGGGCGGGGTGCTGGAGGGCTGGCGGCTCGACCGGTTCAGGGACCGGACCGCGGGCCGGCACTTCTCCGATGTCGCCGAGGGCGAGAGGTGGCTGGTGGGCGGGGGAGACGTGGTGTCCAGCGCGCCGGAGCTGGCCAGGCTCACCCTCAACGTGGCGCAGGTGCATCACGATGTGCGGGCCGCGGAGGGCTCGCGACGTCTGGTGTACGGGGGGCACACCATCGGTCTCGCCCTGTCCCAGGTCGCCCGGGCCCTGCCCAACCTGGTCACGGTCGTGGCCTGGCACGGCTGCGACCATGTCGGCCCGGTCCACGAGGGCGACACCCTGTCCAGCGAGGTGGTGGTCGAGCGCCGTCAGGCGCTTCCCGGCGAGGGCGGGCTGGTCCATCTCCGCTCGCTCGTCAGGGCGACGGGCGGCGGCGAGCCACGGGACGTCCTCGACTGGCGGTTCGTCGCGGTCCTGGCGTAGAGGTGGCCGACCCCGCGGAACTCATTCGCGGCGCCGGTCCTTCGCGTCGCCGGCGGGAACCTGCACCGCCGCTCCGGAGTCGATCAGGGCGGCGGCGTCGTCGATGCCCCAGTCGCCGAGCACCTCGATGGTGTGCCGGCCCGGCGCCGGAGGGGGCGTACCTATGGTGGTGGGAGTCAGGGAGAACCGGGGCGCGGGCGCGGGTTGCAGCAGTCCGTCGTGCTCCACGATGGAGCCGCGCGCCTTGATGTGCGGATGGTGCGCGGCCTCGCGCAGGCTCACCACGGGGGCCACGCAGGCATCGGACTCGGCGAAGAGCGCCGACCACTCCGCCTGGCTCCTGGCGGAGAAGGCGGCCGCGATGCGGGCGCGTAGCGCGGGCCAGAGAGTTCGGTCATGCTGCTTGCCCGGATCCTCGTCGAGTTCGAGCTTCGCGAGCAGTTCGGCGTAGAACCTGGGTTCAAGAGCGCCGACGGCCATGTAACGGCCGTCGGCGGTCTCGTACACCGAGTAGAACGGCGCCCCGCCGTCGAGCAGGTTGACGCCGCGTTCGTCCACCCAGGTGCCGGTGGCCAGCATCATGTGCGTTCCGGCCAGGAGGTGCGCGGTGCCGTCGACGATCGCGGCGTCGACGACCTGGCCGCGCCCGGTGCGATCGGCTTCGCGCAACGCGGCGAGCACCCCGATCACGAGATAGTTCCCGCCTCCGCCGAAGTCTCCGAGCAGGTTGAGCGGGATCTGCGGCCCGCCACCGGCTTCTCCGATGGCGTGCAGGGCGCCGGTCAGCGCGATGTAGCCGATGTCGTGGCCCGCCGTCTGTGCCAGCGGGCCGTCCTGTCCCCAGCCGGTCATGCGGCCGTACACCAGCCGGGGATTGCGCGCGTGACATGCGTCGGGGCCCAGCCCCAGCCGCTCGGCGACCCCTGGACGGTATCCCTCGATCAGCACGTCGGCCTCGGCGGTCATGGCCAGGACGGTTTCCACCGCCTCCGGCTTCTTGAGGTCGAGGAGAATGGATCTCTTACCCCGGTTCAGCAGATCGAGATGCTCGGCTCCGGGGAAGAACCCGCTGCCTCCCGGCCGGTCGACGCGCACGACCTCGGCACCCAGGTCGGCCAGCGTCATACCGGCGAACGGGGCCGGTCCGATCCCGGCGAGCTCCAGAACCTTGACCCCGGACAGTGGCCCGCCGCTCATCTTCGCTCCCGTTCGATCAGGCATAACGAACTTCTGATTCTAATCTATATTAGATAATCAGAGCGTACGGCCCGGCCGGCCGATCAGGGAGTACGGCGAGCCGGTTTGCGCCGGGGGCGGGGGACGGCCTCCTTGGCCGGCTCGATCAGCTGTGACCGGCTGCTGAGGCCGTGACGCACGAGTGACTGCGCCGTGCGGACGACGGACTCGAAGGTGCCGCGCTTGGGGTTCCACCACTCGGCCGCCCAGTTCAGGGCGCCGACAACCAGCAGATGGGCCACTCGCAGGTCGAGGTCCGGCCGGAGCTCGCCGGCCTCGTCGAGGTCGCGGAAGAGGTCACGCCACAGCTTGCCGTACTCGGCCTCCTCGGCGAGCTGCCGGGTGCGCAGCTCCTCAGGAATCTGGCCGGAGTTGCGGATCAGGGCGGTGGCGAAGTCGGACAACTCCAGCTCGACGTGGAGATGGGCCTCGATGGCCGCGCAGATGCGGTCCATCGGCCCGGTCTCGGGGGGCAGCTCGGCGAGGATCCCGCTGACGTGCTCGCGCACGCGCCGGGCGCCGGTCCACATCACCTCTTCGATCAGCTCTTCGCGGGATCCGAAGTAGTAGTAGATCGCCGGCGCCTGAAGCTGCGCCTGGTCGGCGATGTCCCCGAGCCGCGTCCCGGAGTAGCCCTTGCGGCTGAGGACGTGCGCCGCCGCGTCGAGGATGCGCTCGCGGGTACGGCTGGACTTCGGGCCGGTGCCGTCTTTTGAGGCCGACCTGGTCCTGGCTTTACTGGGCACCGGCCGATCATACTGGGGGGTTCGGTCGCCTGCGGTGGCCGCTCGTCCGCGGTCCCCGCGAGGCGAGGGGCGCTCTGGGGTCAAAGATCCAGACCTCCCCTGTTCACCAGCTGCGCCGCGATGACGTTGCGCTGGATCTCGTTGGTGCCCTCGCCGACGATCATCAGCGGGGCGTCGCGGAAGTAGCGTTCGACGTCGAACTCGGTGGAGTAGCCGTATCCGCCGTGGATGCGCACGGCGTTGAGCGCGATCTCCATCGCGGTCTCGGAGGCGAAGAGCTTGGCCATCCCGGCTTCCAGATCACAGCGCCGGCCGGAGTCGGCGCGCTCGGCGGCGTACAGCACCAGCTGGCGTGCGGCGGTGAGCTTGGTGGCCATGTCCGCGAGGTAGTTGCCGATGGACTGGTGCTTCCAGATCGGCTTGCCGAAGCTCTCGCGCTCCTGGGCGTAGCGCAGGGCGTCCTCGAACGCGGCCCGGCCCACGCCGAGGGCGCGCGAGGCGACCTGGATGCGGCCGGTCTCCAGTCCCTTCATCATCTGCGCGAACCCGTGGCCTTCGACGCCGCCCAGCAGCGCGGAGGCGGGGGCGTGGTAGCCGTCGAAGGACAGCTCGCAGCTCTCCACGCCTTTGTAGCCGAGCTTGGGCAGGTCACGGGAGACGGTAAGGCCGGGCCCGTGCTCGACGAGCAGGATGCTCATGCCGCTGTGCGCCGGTTTCGCGGCGGGGTCGGTCTTGCAGAGCAGGGCGATGAGCTGGGAGCGGCGGGAGTTGGTGATCCAGGTCTTGGCGCCGTTGACCACGTAGCCGTCGCCCTCATGCCGGGCGACGGTGGACATGGCCTGCAGGTCGGAGCCGCCGCCGGGCTCGGTGAGCGCCATCGTGGCGCGGATCTCACCGGTGGCCATGCGCGGGAGGTAGTGCTGCTTCTGCTCCTCGGTGCCGAAGATCGAGATGAGCTTCGCGACCACGGTGTGCCCGCCCATGGCGCCGGCCAGGCTCATCCAGCCACGGGCGAGTTCCTCGGTGACCATGGCGTAGCAGGCGGTGGAGACCAGAACCTCGCCGTAGGGCTCGGGAACGGCGAGCCCGAAGATGCCGAGCTGTTTCATCTGCTCGATCAGCCTCTCCGGGTACTCGTCGGCGTGTTCGAGGTCGCGCGCGACGGGCCGGACCTCGCGGTCGACGAACTCCCGCACGGTCGCCACGACCGCCTTCTCCTCCTCGGACAGTTCTGCCACTTCGCTCTCCAGCCGCGTCTGGGAGAGTCGCCCGCGGCGGCTCTCCTTAGGTTTAACTTAATATAGATTAGAATACTGCCGACTACGCTGTTGCGCGAGGGTGGCCGCCGATGCCGGGCCGCGTTGTGCGGCGTGTGGCTCAGGGCATCGCGTAGCCTCCGCTGACCGAGATCACCTGCCCGGTGACCTGGCGGGCCGCCGCCGGGGAGGCGAGCCAGAGTACGGTGCCGGCGATGTCCTCCGCCGTGGTCAGCCGGCGCAGGGGGGTCGCCTTGAGCATGTGGTCGACCTGCCGGTCGTTGAAGATCGCGTCCTGGCCGCCCGCCCACAGGCTGGTGGCCCCGACGGCCTCCGGGCCCTCCGGGATGACCAGGCCGGGGCAGACGACGTTGGAGCGGATGCCATGCCGGCCGTGCTCCTTGGCGGTCGTCCGGGCCAGCGCGACGATCCCCGCCTTGGACGCCCCGTAAACGGCCTGCCGGATCTCGCCGAACGCGGCGTCGCTGGCGATGTACACCAGGGACCCGGCGCCGGCCTCGCGCATCGGCGGGAGCACGGCCTGGGTGCACTCGATCGCCGCGAAGAGGTTGACCTCGAAGGTGCGCTGCCACTGCGTCCTGTCGGTGTGTTCGGCGACGAACCCCGGGATGCTGATGCCCGCGTTGTTCACCATCACGTCGATGCCGCCCCAGGCGTCGAGCACCCGGCCGGCGGCGCGGGTGGCCGCTCCCGCCTCGGCCAGGTCGGCCCGTACCACCTCGGCGGCGGCGGCTCCGCGATCCAGGGCCTCGCCGCGGACCCGGTCGGCCTGGTCTCCGTCGAGGTCGCAGATGGCGATCCGCGCGCCTTCTGCGGCGAATCCGTGCACGATGCCCCGTCCGATGTTGGAGGCGCCGCCGGTCACCAGGACCCGGGCGTCGGTGAGACCAAGATTCATATCGCTGCGTTTCCTTGCGCTGAGGCCCGGATGTTCCCGGACCGGACAGGGGCCACCGCGGGATCGGGCGGGACCCCGGGCTTGGGATCAGATTCTTATCTAATCTAGATTAGAACAAGGCAAGCGCGGCACCCCCATCCGAGGAGGAACATGAGGATCTTCAATGGCCTCGACGAATTCGTCAGGGCGCGTGGCGAGGTTCTGGGCACCAGCGACTGGCTCACCGTCGAGCAGGAGCGGGTCGACGGGTTCGCCGATGCCACCGACGACCATCAGTGGATCCATGTCGATGTGGAGCGGGCCAAGGACGGCCCCTTCGGAGGGCCGATCGCGCACGGCTACCTCACGCTGTCGCTGCTCCCGGCGTTCTTCCAGCAGATCTACCGGGTCGACGGACTGAGGATGGCGGTCAACTACGGCCTGAACAAGGTGCGCTTCCCGGCGCTGGTCCCGGTGGGCTCGAAGCTGCGGGCGACCGCGCGGCTCGCGGAGGTCACCCCGATGGACGGCGCGGCTCAGGCGGTGGTGTCCACGACGATCGAGGCCGAGGGCGTCGACAAGCCGGTGTGCGTGGCCGAGTCGGTCCTGAGGTACTTCGCATGACGGGGACGGGACTCGGGGCGGGGCTGGTGGCGGGCCGCACCGCGATCGTGACGGGCGCGGCGCGCGGCATCGGGCTGGAGATCGCCCGACTGCTGCGCGAACAGGGCGCCCGGGTCGTCCTGGCCGACCGGGACGCCGAGGAGGCGGCCACGGCGGCGGCCGGGCTCGGGGACGAGCAGGCCGTCTGGTCGTACGGCTGCGACGTCACCGACGAGGCCCAGGTCGGCGCTCTCGTCGCGGGCACGGTCGAGCGGTTCGGATCGCTGGACATCTTCGTCAACAACGCCGGCATCACCAGGGACGCCTCGCTGAAGAAGATGACCGTGCAGGACTTCGACGCGGTGATCACGGTTCATCTGCGCGGCACCTGGCTGGGCGTGCGCGCCGCCGCGGTGGTGATGCGTGAGGCCGGCTCGGGCTCGATCATCAACATCTCCTCCCTGTCGGGGAAGTCGGGCAACTTCGGCCAGACCAACTACAGCGCGGCCAAGGCCGGCATCGTCGGCCTCACCAAGGCCGCGGCCAAGGAACTGGCTCACCGGGGCGTCCGGGTCAACGCCGTGCAGCCGGGCCTCATCCGGACCGCGATGACCGAGGCCATGCCGCCCGACGTCTTCGCCGCCCGCGAGGCCGACATCCCGATGAAGCGGGCCGGCGAGCCGCGCGAGGTCGCGGGGGCGGTCCTGTTCCTCGCCTCCGACCTGGCGAGCTACATGACCGGCGCGGTGCTCGAGGTCGGCGGCGGGAGGCTGATGTGAGCGAGCGAAGCGAACGAACCGGCAAGCACAGCAGCGGCGTCGTGCTGAGCCGGGTGGACGGTGCGGTGGGGCACGTCGTCCTCAACCGGCCGGAGGCCATGAACGCGATCACCGTCGAGCTCGGCGGCGAGCTGGAGCAGGCGCTGGTCCGCCTCGCGGATGAGGTGAACGTCATCCTGGTGCGAGGGGCCGGCGGGAACTTCTCGGCCGGCGGCGACTTCCACGAGCTCGAACGGCTGCGCGCCGGTGGAAGGGAGGCGATGCGCCCGCTGTTCGTGAACTTCGGCAGGGCCTGCGCCGCTATCGCCCACCTGCCGGTCCCGGTGGTCGCCGCCGTCGAGGGGTACGCGATGGCGGGCGGCTTCGAGCTGATGCAGGCCTGCGACATCGTGCTGGTGCACGAGAACGCGAAGATCGCCGACAACCATGCCAGGTTCGGGCAGGTGCCCGGTGGGGGCAGCACCCAACGGCTGCCCCGGCTGGTCGGGCGGCAGCGCGCGCTCGGCCACATCCTGTCCGGCGAGAGGCTGACGGCGGCCGAGGCGGTCTCCTGGGGGCTGGCCTACCGGTCGCTGCCCGCGGACGGCTTCGACGAGGCGGTGAACGCGTTCGCCGCGGAGCTGGCCGGCCGCGATCGCGACGCCCTGACCCGGATCAAGCGCCTGGTCCACGCCGGGCTGGACCTGCCGCCGGCGGAAGGGCTCGCGCTGGAACTGGAGACCGTACTCGACCACCTCGCCGGGGAATCCGCCGCGGCGGGCATCGTCGCTTTCAAGGGAGCTTGAGATGATACGTGAACTGATCGGCTCCGGCCCGGTGCTGCTGGACCTCGACGCGGACGGGGTGGCCCGCCTGCGGCTGAACCGGCCCGAGGCCTCCAACGGGATGGACGTGCCGTTCCTGCAGGGGCTCTACACGGCGGTCATGCGTTGCCACGGCGAGCCGGGCGTGCGCGCCGTGCTGCTCACCGGAGAGGGCCGGAACTTCTGCGCCGGCGGTGACGTCAAGACGTTCGCGACCAAGGGGGAGAACCTGCCCGACTATCTGCGGGAGGCCACCTCCTGGCTGCAGATCTCGACCTCGGCGCTGATGCGGCTGCAGGCGCCGGTGGTGGCCGCCGTGCACGGCTTCGCCGCGGGCGGCGGCGGGTTCGGCCTGGTGTGCGCCGCCGACCTGGTGATCGCCGCCGAGTCCGCGAGGTTCCTGGCCGGAGCCACCCGGGTGGGCATGGCGCCCGACGCGGGCGTCTCGGTCACCCTCCCCCGGCTGGTCGGGCTGCGCAAGGCGATGGAGATCGTGCTGACCAACCCCGTCCTCACCGCCGCCGAGGCCCTCGACATCGGCCTGATCACGCGGGTGGTCGCCGACGACGCCCTGCTCGACGAGGGTCTCGCGCTGGCGCGTACGCTCGCCGCCGGCGCCCCCCGGGCGCTGGCCGCCACCAAGCGGCTGCTGTGGGACGGCCTCGGGGCGAACGTGGAGGCCAGACTGCCGGAGGAGGCCCGCACGGTCGCCGAGCTGTCCGGCATGGCGGACGCGCGGGAGGGCCTGGCCGCCGTCATCGAGCGCCGAAGCCCGGTCTTCACCGGTCGCTGATCCGTCTCAGGACGGTGCGTAGGCCCGGACGCCGTCCAGGTCGGCGGCGACGAGCACGCCCTGGTCGGCCAGCAGGTCCAGATGGGCGTCGATCTCCAGTACGGCGAGCATCTGGCTGAACACGTCGAGGTCGTCCAGCTTGTGGCGGCGGCGGGTCCACCTGATCGCCCGGGCCACCTCGTACGCCGTCCGCGCCCCGGCCCTGACCTCGCGCGCGGAGGCGTCGAGCCGCTCCTCGTGATGGACCAGCAACTCCTCGACCCGGGTGTGGACGCTGGGGGTCACCGGACCGTGGGCGGGAAGCAGCAGGGTGTCGGGCATCCCGCGGACCAGCCGCAGGGAGTCGAGGTAGCTGTGGAGCGGCTTGGGCTCGGGGACGACCTCCAGCCCGATCGACGGAGTGATGTGCGGGAGCACGTGGTCACCGGCGAACAGCAGCCCGGCGGCGGCGTCGCGCAGCACCACGTGCCCGCTGGTGTGCCCCGGAGTGGCGAACACGTCGAGCTCGACGGGGCCGAGGGATACCCGCTCGCCGTCGTCCAGCCACCCGTCGGGGAGACTCCACGGCATGTCGCGCTCGTGCTCGGCGATCTCCTCGGTGGCGACGCGGTCGGCGATCTCCGGTGCTCCGCAGCGGCGGAGCAGTTCGACCTGGCGGGGGTAGAGCCCCTCGGCCTGGTTGAACCCCTCGATGGAGGGCCGCTCACCACGGCCGATCCGCACCCGGGTGCCGAAGGCGCGGTGGAGCGCCAGGGCCTGGGAGTAGTGGTCCCAGTGGGCGTGGGTCACCAGGACACAGGCGACGTCCGCCAGCCGGTGTCCGAGCGTTCTCAGCGCTTCGGCCAGTGCCTTCTCGGTGTCCGGCATCGCCCATCCGGAGTCGACGACGATCGGCCCCTCCGGGCTCTCGATCACGTAGGAGTTCACCGCTCGCAGGCCGTTGGAGGGGAGTGGCAGCGGCACCCGATGGACTCCCGGGCGCACCAGATGGACGCCCGGCTCGGTCCAATCCTCGGGCTGTTCTGCGATCGTCATATATGCCCCTTCGCCGCCGGTCGCTTGTCTGAGGTGCTGGTCGCCCCTACTGTATTATTTGAAATTAAATTCAAAAACGTGGGGTGAGGATTACATGTCGCAGCAGGCCACCGAGGGTGACTGTGTCCGCGTGCTGGACCACGGTGCCGTGCGGGTGCTGACCCTGAACCGGCCGCGCCGCCGCAACGCCATCGATCTGGCTCTGCGGGTCGTGCTCGCCGAGCGGATCGAGGAGGCGATGGCCGACGCCGCCGTGCGGGTGGTCGTCCTGACCGGTGCGGGCGGCACGTTCTGCTCCGGCGGTGACATCTCCACCATGAGCCGCCAGTCGCCCGAGCAGACCCGGCCCCGGGCGGAGGCGGCGCAGCGCATCGTCCGCGCGATCTGGTCCGGGCCCAAGCCCGTCCTGGCCGCGGTCGAGGGCTTCGCCTTCGGGGCGGGGGCGGCGCTGGCCCTTGCCTGCGACCAGGTGGTCGCCGCCTCCGACGCCACCTTCAACGCGACCTTCACCAGGGTGGGGCTCGCCGGTGATCTGGGCATATTCTGGTCGTTGCGGCGTCGCGCGGGGCTCGCCGCGGCGCGCCGGCTGCTCATGCTGCCCCGGGAGGTTCGCGGGGCGGAGGCGCTGGAGATCGGCCTGGCCGATGTGCTGACCGCACCGGGCGCCGCCCTCGAGACGGCGCTGGCCGACGGCGAGAGGCTCGCCGCGGGGCCGCCACTGGCTCTCGCCGCCATCAAGGCGATGCTCGTCGAAGGGCCGTCCGATCCCTACGATGTGCTGGCGCGCGAGGTCGACAACCAGGTCCGCCTGTTCGACACCGACGACTTCGCCGAGGGCGTGGCGGCGTTCCACGAACGCCGGCCTCCGGTCTTCCGCGGCAGGTAACTCGATCCCGCCCTCCTGGCGGGTGCCTCAGGCGGGAGCGCCTCGCGGCCGGCCCTGGCTCGTCCGCCGTGCGGATCCCCTCGTCGAAGGGTCTTACTTTTTTAATCTGGATTATGTAGCCTGAGGCGCCCGCGTGGTACGGCCGCTCGTCGCCGGGTGCCCGTCCCGTGAGAGCGACCTCGCGCCTCGGAGGCGAGGGCCCGTGACCACCGACCACGGGCCGCTCGCCGGCGGCCCCACCACACGCCTCCTCCCGGCCCCGCGACGCTTTGACAAGTTATTCTAATTAAGATTAAATAATTCAGGAGGTAAGCCATGGTTCCGAGCGTCGGCGAGCGCCGCGAGCGGCTGAGCGCGCGGTTTCCGGAGTGGACGCCGCTCACCCTCGACGCGCGGCTGGACCACTGCGCGGCGGAGTTCGGCGAGCGGCCGTTCGTCCTGACCGACGAGCGGACCCTCAGCTATGCCGAAGCCGCGGAGTGGTCGGCGCGGCTGGCCGACGGGCTGGTGGCGCTCGGAGTCCGGCCGGGTGACCGGGTCGGCCTGCTGATGGCCAACTACCTGGAGTTCATCCCGCTGAAGTTCGCGATCGCCCGGGCCGGCGCGGTCGCCATCCCGTTCAACTACCTGTACCGGCAGGAGGAGCTCGCCTACGTCCTGGCCCAGTCCGAGTGCAACGCGCTGATCACCATGACCGGCTTCGCCGGGCTGGACTACCTCGACATGCTCGACACCGTCGCCCCCGGCTGGGAGCACGGCGGAAGCCAGGCGCTGCCGCAGCTGCGGCAGGTCGTGCTGCTGTCCACGGACGGGCGGACCCGTGAGGGGGCCATCACCGTGGACGGCCTCGGCGAGCTGGGCGCGCGCAACCCCGGCGCGGCCGTGCCCGGGACGCGGTCGCCCGACGACCTCGGCGACATCCTCTACACCTCCGGCACCACCGGCTCGCCCAAGGGCGTGATGGTCACCCACGACGCCGTGCAGCGCACGGCCTACGCCACCGCGCTGACCCGGGCATTCGAGGATGGCCGCCGCATCCTGTTCTCGCTGCCCTGCTACCACATGTTCGGCTACGTGGAGGGCCTGCTGGCGGCCATGATGGTGGGCGGAGCGATCATCCCGCAGGCCAAGTTCAGCCCGGCCTCCTACTTCGAGGGGATCGAGCGCCACCGGGCCACCGAGATCCTTTGCGTGCCGACCATGACGGTGGCGCTGCTGGAGCACCCCGACCGCGTCACGAGGGACCTGTCCTCGCTGTTCGCCATCCTGTCCGGCGCCGCGCCCTCCCCGGTCTGGCTTTGGGAGCAGGTCCGCGCCGAGCTCGGGGTCACCGAGGTGACCACCGGCTACGGCATGACCGAGTGCGGCGGGGCGATGACGATGTCCCTGCCGGAGGACCCGCTGGAGCGCGCCTCGGACACCGTCGGCCGGCCCAAGCTCGCGGGCGTCGCCGGGCTGCCCGGCGACATCTGCGTCTACAAGACGGTCGACCCGGTGACGGGGGAGTTCCTGCCGCCGGGCGCCGAGGGCGAGATCGTCTCCACCGGGCCGACGCACATGCTGGGTTTCTGGAACAAGCCTGAGGAGACCGCGCTCGCCCTGCGGGACGGCTGGGTGCACTCCGGTGACCTCGGCCGCATCCGCGACGACGGCTACCTGCAGATCACGGGCCGCAGCAAGGAGCTCTACAAGAGCGGCGGCGAGCTGGTGATGCCCAAGGAGATCGAGGATCTGCTCACCGCGCATCCGGGTGTCAGCCAGGCCTATGCGATCGGAGTGCCCGACGACAGATGGGGCGAGACCGGCTGTGTCTGGGTCGTTCCCGAACCCGGCGCGAAGCTCGACGCGGACGAGATCTTCGCGATCTGCAGGGAGAAACTGGCCCGTTTCAAGGTGCCCAAGCACGTGCTGTTCGCGGAGCCGTCCGAGCTGCCAACTACGCCGACCGGAAAGATCCAGAAATTTCGGCTTGTCCAGCAGGCCAGGACACGAATCGAAGGAGGGAAGTCGTGACCGTCCAATACTCGGAGCTGATCCAGCCCGAGAGGGTGCACGGCTCGCTGTACACCGATCCGGACATCTTCGCCGAAGAGCTCGAACGGATCTGGTACCGCACCTGGGTGTGCGTCGGGCACGTGAGCGAGGTGGCGCAGCCCGGCGACTACGTCCGCAAGAAGGTCGCCGCCCAGGACGTCATCATGACCAGGAGCGCGGACGGAGAGGTCAGCCTGCTGCTCAACCGGTGCGCGCACCGCGGCAACCTGGTCTGCGAGGATCAGCGGGGCAACTCCAGCTCCTTCCGCTGCCCCTACCACGGCTGGACCTACCGCAACACCGGTGAGCTGCTCGGCTACCCCTACAACCAGGGATACGGCGGTAAGGGAAAGATCGCCCTCGGCCTTGGCCGGGTGCCGCGGGTGGACACCTACCAGGGCTTCGTGTTCGCCAGCTTCGCCGCCGACGGGCCGAACCTGAGGGAGCACCTCGGCGGCGCGGCGGGCGAGCTGGACCGGCTGGCCAGGCTCTCCCCCGAGGGGGAGGTCGAGCTGACCGCCGGCTGGCTCAAGCACCGCGCCAAGGCGAACTGGAAGCTGCTGGTCGAGAACGAGACCGACGGCTACCACCCGCAGTTCGTGCACGGCTCCGTCTTCAGCGTCACAGGGAGCCCCATCGGGGCCCTCTACAGCGACAAGTCGACCGCCGTCACCCGTGACCTCGGCGGCGGTCACAGCGAGAACGACCTGCGCCCGGAGTTCCGCCGGGTCGGCCGCCCCATGGGCTGGTTCGGCACCTCCGAGGCCAAGGTCCCCGACTACGTGGCGAAGATGCGCGCGCTCCACGGCGAGCAGGCCGAGGAGATCCTCATCGAGGGCGCCCCGCACGTCATGGTCTTCCCCAACCTGTTCATCGCCGAGATCAGCGTCTTCATGATCCAGCCGACGGCGGTGGACGAGACCGTGCAGAACGTCACCGCGGTGCAGCTCAAGGGCGCGCCGGAGATGAACCGCAGGCTGCTGTCGCAGTGCGTCGGGTCGGTCGGGCCCGCGGGCATGCTGCTGGCCGACGACTCGGAGATGTACGAGCGCAACCAGCGTGGCGTGGCCGCCCGGCGGCCCGAGTGGCTCGACATCCGCCGCGGCGTCGGCCGCGAGCGGACCGACGAGAACGGGTTCCGCATCGGTTCCGCCAACGACGAGACCGGGATGCGCGGCTTCTGGTCGCACTACCGGAGCCTGATGGAGCGGGAGGACGCCCAGTGAGCAGCCTGGCCGAACACACCGGCCCGGACCTTCGCGAGATCGAGCGTTTCCTCTACCGCGAGGCGCGGCTCGCCGACGAGCACGACTACGACGGATGGGAGGCCCTGTGGACCGACGACGCGCTTTACTGGGTGCCCGCCGGAGGCCCCGACGCCGATCCCGAGCGGCATATGTCGGTGATCTACGACAACCGCAGCCGCATCAGGACCCGGATCAGCCAGCTCAAGACGGGTAAGCGGTACTCCCAGTCGCCGCCCTCCAACATGCGGCGGCTGATCTCCAATGTCGAGGTGGTCGAGGCCGAGGGGGCCGACATCGTGGCCGAGGCGAACTTCGTGCTCGTCGAGTCCCGCGAGCGCGGGACCACCCTGTGGGCGGGCCGCACCACCTACCGGCTGCGCCGTGCCGAGGACGGCATCCGGCTGGCCTACAAGAAGGTCGTCCTGGTGAACAGCGCGGAGGCGCTCTCCACCCTGGCGTTCCTCATCTGAAGGAGTCCGGCAGTGGATCAGTGGATCATCGCCAGCGAGTTCGCCGAGGTGGCAGTGAGCCTCGACACCGGCGCCAACGGGCCACGGCTGCGGCTCGAGGACCTGCGCGGCGGCCGGGTGCGCTACCTGGACGCACTGGAGCTGGAGTCCGTCGTCTGGCTGCCCGACGAGCGGGTGCGGGAGCTGCTCGACCCGTCGGCCGGCCGCTGGAGCGACAGGCCCGGCGATGGCTGAGATCCTCGACCGGATCGAGCGGCTGGACCTCTCGGCCCACGTCCGGCCCGGCGACACGGTCATCTGGGGACAGGCCTGCGCCGAGCCGCTCACCCTGACCGAGCGGCTCATCGAGCAGCGCGCCGCGATCGGCGGCTTCCGGTGCTTCCTCGGCGCCCCCGCATCGGGCACGATCCGCCCGGAGCATGCCGACCACGTGTCGTTCCTGTCCTACTGCGGCAGTGGCGGCAACCGGGCGCTGTACCGGGCAGGCGTCCTGGACATCCTGCCGTGCCACTATTCGGCACTGCCGGACCTCATCGAGAGCGGGGCCCTTCCCGTCGACGTCGCCCTGGTCCAGCTTCCGCCCGCGGACGCGGCCGGTCGCCACAGCCTCGGTCTGGCCGACGAGTACCTGTCCGCCGCGATCGACCGGGCCCGCGTGGTCATCGCCGAGGTGAACGACCAGGTGCCCTGGACGCACGGGACGCGCACGCTCACCACCGCCGACCTGGACGTGATCGTGTACACCTCCCGGCCGCCCGCCGAGATCGTGAGGAGCGAGCCCGGCGACGCCGAGCAGCGCGTCGCCGGCCACGTCGCCGGCCTGATCGAGGACGGCGCGACCCTTCAGCTCGGGCTCGGCGCCCTGCCCGAGGCGATCGTCGCCCGGCTGGCCGGCCACCGCGACCTCGGCGTCCACTCCGGCCTGATCGGTGACGCCGTCGCCGACCTGATGGAGGCCGGAGTGATCACCGGCGCTCGCAAGACGCTCGACCGGGGCCGTACGGTCACCGGAGCGCTGATGGGCACCTCGCGGTTGTTCCGCTACGCCCACCGCAACCCGGCGATCGAGCTGCGGGACACCCGTCACACCCACGACCCCGAGGTGCTGGCGGCCCAGGAGCGCTTCGTCGCGATCAACTCGGCGATCGAGGTCGACCTGACCGGTCAGATCAACGCCGAGGTCGTGCGTGGTGTGTATGCCGGTGCCGTCGGCGGCGCGATCGACTTCCTGCGCGCGGCCGCCCGCTCCCGCGGAGGCCTGCCCATCGTGGCGCTGACCTCCACCGCGCTGCTGTCGACCGGGGAGGCCGCGAGCCGGATCGTGGCGAACCTGAGCGGGCCGGTCAGCACGCCCCGCGCCGACGCCGGGATCATCGTGACCGAGTACGGCGTCGCCGACCTGCGCGGGCGGTCCCTGGACGAGCGGCGCGCCCGGATGCTCGCCATCGCCCACCCCGACCATCGCCCCGCGCTTGAGAAGGAGTGCCACCAATGAGAAGAGCCGCGATCGTCGCCCCGGTCCGCACACCGGTCGGCACCTTCGGAGGAACGCTGCGCCCGGTTCCCGTGGAGGATCTGGCGGCCACCGTCATCAAGGCCGTGGTCGAGCGCTCGGGCATCGACCCCGAGCGGATCGAGGACGTGGCGATGGCGCAGTCCTATGCCAACTCCGAGACGCCGTGCGTGGGCCGCTGGGCCGCACTGCACGCGGGCCTGCCGGTCGCCGTCCCCGGCTTCCAGATCGACAGGCGGTGCGGCGGCGGCCTGCAGGCCGTGGTCACCGCCGCGATGATGGTGCAGACCGGCGCCGCCGACGTGGTGGTGGCCGGCGGCGTGGAGAGCATGAGCAACATCGAGCACTACTCCACCCAGATCCGCTGGGGCAGCCGTTCCGGCGGTGTGCAGCTGTACGACCGGCTGGACCGGGGCCGTGAGCGGTCCCAGCCCGAGGGGCGCTTCGGCCGCATCTCCGGGATGATCGAGACGGCCGAGAACGTGGCCCGCGAGTACGGGATCACCCGCGAGCAGGCCGACGAGTATGCCGTACGCAGCCACCGCCGGGCCGCCGCCGCCTGGGAGGCGGGAGCCTTCGACGACGAGGTCGTCCCGGTCCAGGTGCCGGTGCGGCGCGGCGACCCGGTGATGTTCGAACGCGACGAGGGCATCCGCCCCGGCAGCGACATCGAGACGCTGGCGAGGCTGCGCACGCTGGTGCCGGGCGGCACCGTGACCGCCGGCAATTCCAGCCAGCAGAACGACGCCGCCGCGGCCTGCCTGGTGGTGGCCGAGGACAAGCTGGACGAGCTCGGCTTGGAGCCGCTGGGATTCCTGGTCGGCTGGGCGGCGGCCGGCTGCGAGCCGGCCACCATGGGACTCGGCCCGGTGCCGGCCGTGGCCAGGCTGTTCGCCGCCACCGGTGTGAATTTCGACGACATCGACCTGGTGGAGCTGAACGAGGCGTTCGCCTGCCAGGTGCTCGGCGTGCTCAAGGGCTGGGGGTTCGCGGACCCGGCAGAACTGAGCGATCGGCTGAACGTCAACGGGTCGGGCATCTCGCTCGGGCACCCGATCGCCGCGACCGGGGTGCGCATGCTCACCACGATGCTGCACGAGCTGCGCCGGCGGGGCGGCCGGTACGGCCTGGAGACGATGTGCGTCGGCGGCGGCCAGGGCATGGCCGCCCTGTTCGAAGGAGTCTCATGAACACGCCGCGGAGCGAGCGGGCGGCACGCGCGCCCGGAGCCACGCCGAAGGGGATCGTGGCGTACGCCGCCTACCTGCCACGGCACCGGCTGCGGCACTCGGACCTGGCCGCAGTGCTCGGCGGCAAGGACGGTCCCGGATCGCGCGTGGCCGCCTCGTTCGACGAGGACAGCACCACCCTCGGGGTCGAGGCCGCCCGGCGGGTGGCGGGGGAACGGCCTGAGGCGATCTTCTTCGCCACCACCTCGCCCGCCTACCTCGACAAGACCAACGCCGCCGCCGTGCACGCGGCCCTCGGCCTCGGTACCGACGGCTTCGCGGTCGACCTGGCCGGGTCGGCGCGGTCCGGCGCCGGCGCGCTGCTGGCCGCCGCCGCGACCGGGGGCCTCGCCGTGCTCGCCGACGTGCGGACCGGCCTTCCGGGCTCGGCCGATGAGCGGGACGGGGCCGACGGGGCGGCGGCGTTCCTGTTCGGCGACCCCGATCAGGCGATCGCCGAGATCGTCGCCCGCGCGTCGGTGACGGCCGAGTTCCTCGACCGCTGGCGCGCTCCGGGCGAGCCGGCCGCTCGCCGGTGGGAGGAGCGTTTCGGGCTGGACGGCTACCTGCCGCTGGTGACCGAGGCGGGGCAGCGGGCGCTGAAGGAGGCCGGCGTCGCGGCGCCCGACCATGTCGTGCTCTCCTCGCCGAACCCGCTGGTGGTCAGGCGGGGGGCCGCGCTGTTCCCCGCGCGGATCCCGTCAGGAAAGGCGCCGGGCCACGCGGGCGCGGCGGACATCGGCCTCGGCCTGGCGGAGGTCCTGGACCGGGCGGCGCCGGGCGAGACCGTCCTCGTGCTCGCGGCCGTGGACGGCTGCGACGCGCTGGTGCTGCGCGTCACCGACCGCATCGAGCACGGACGTCAGGCCCACCCGCTCTCCGCGCAGCTCGCCGCCGGGCGTGACGTCCCGTACGCCACGTACCTCACCTGGCGTGGCCTGCTGGACCGCGAGCCGCCCCGGCGGCCCGAGCCGGAGCTGCCCGCGGGACCGCCCTCGGCCCGGTCGCAGGCGTGGAAGTTCGCGCTCACCGGGTCGCGGTGCCGAGGCTGTGGCTTCGTCCACCTGCCCCCGGCGCGGGTCTGCAAGGGCTGCGGGGCCGTGGACGACATGGAGCCGCGCCCGCTGTCCGGCGTGCGGGGCACGGTCGTCACCTTCACCGCCGACCGGCTGGCGTACTCTCCCTCGCCGCCGCTGATCGACGTGGTGGTCGACTTCGACGGCGGCGGGCGATACACGATCGAGCTGGCGGACGCCTCGCCGGACGAGGTGGCGATCGGGATGCGCGTCGAGACGACGTTCCGCAGGCTCCACACGGCCGGGGGAGTGCACAACTACTTCTGGAAGGCACGGCCCGTGGAGGACGAGAGATGAGCGCCAAGGGAATCAAGGACCGGGTCGCGATCGTCGCGATGGGCTGCACCCGGTTCGGCGAGCACTGGTCCGCCTCCGCCGACGATCTGCTGATCGACGCCGTGCGGGACTGCCTGGCCGCCGTGCCCGGCACGGACCTGGCGGACGTGGAGGCGTTCTGGCTCGGCACGCTCGGCTCCGGCCAGTCCGGCCTCACCCTCAGCCGCCCGCTCGCCCTGGACTACCGGCCGGTCACCCGGGTCGAGAACTACTGCGCGACCGGCTCGGAGGCGTTCCGCAACGCCTGCTACGCGGTGGCGTCAGGCGCGTACGACCGGGTCATGGCGGTGGGGGTGGAGAAGCTCAAGGACTCCGGCTTCTCCGGGCTGACCCGGATGGACCCCCCCGGAGACGGCACAGCTCCGGAGAACACGCTCACCGCGCCGGCCGCGTTCTCGCTGCTGGACCCGGCCTACTGCGCGAGGTACGGCGTCGACCCCGCGGACATGCGGGACGCCATGACCCACGTGGCCTGGAAGAACCACGCCAACGGGGCGCTCAACCCCAAGGCGCAGTTCCGCTCGGCGGTGTCCAAGGAGAAGATCGCCGCGGCGCCGCTGGTGGCCGGGCGGCTCGGGGTGTTCGACTGCTCGGGGGTCTCCGACGGGGCCGCCTGCGCGCTGATCGTCCGCGCCGAGGACGCCCACCTGTACACCGACCGCCCGGTGCTGGTGAAGGCGCTGTCGCTGACGGCAGGGCCGGGACGCGCGGCGATGGATCAGGACTACGACTACACGACCTTCCCCGAGGTGGTGCGCAGCGCGCAGGACGCCTACCGGCAGGCCGGGATCACCGATCCGCGCACCGAGATCTCGCTGGCCGAGGTGCACGACTGCTTCACGCCCACCGAGCTGGTGCTGATGGAGGACCTGGGCTTCGCCGAGCGGGGCCAGGCGTGGCGGGACATGCTCGACGGCGCCTTCGAGCTCGGCGGACGTTTGCCGGTCAATCCGGACGGCGGCCTGAAGTCGTTCGGCCATCCGGTCGGCGCGAGCGGGCTCCGCATGCTCTACGAGTGCTGGCTGCAGTTCCGCGGCGAGGCCGGGCAGCGGCAGCTGAGCGACCCCAGGCTCGCTCTCACCCACAACCTGGGCGGGCGACCGGGCGCCTGCGTCTCCTTCGTCTCGCTGGTCGGCAGGGAGCCGGGCTGACCCGCCCAAGCCGGCCAATAGGCGTTTGACCTGACCACATTATTTATTCTATTTTAAATTAATCCCGTTTGGAGGTCATATGGCAGCGAACGCCGAGCCGCCGGACGCGACGCCTTCCGAGGGCCCGCGTCCGGGCACCGGACCTCACCCAGGGGATCTCCCGGTGGTCGGCTTCGAGCTCACCGAGGGTCTGGCCCACGTCCGGCTCAACCGGCCAGCAGCCCGCAACGCCATCGACTCCCCCATGGCCGCGGGCCTGCGCGACGCGGCCACGCGCTGCGCCGAGGCGGACGGGCTCCGGGCGGTCCTGATCAGCGGCGCCGGTCCGGCCTTCTCGGTGGGGGGCGACATCGGCGTGTTCGCCGAGGCGGCCGACCACGAGCGGGCGGGCCTGCTGCGCGGCATGGCGGCCCTCTACCACGAGGCCCTCCGGCGGTTTCTCGTCCTGGACGCGCCCATCGTCTGCGCCGTGCACGGCGTGGCGGCCGGTGGCGGGCTGGGCCTGCTCTACTGCGCCGACCTGGTGCTCGCGGCCGAGGACGCCAGGTTCGCCCTGGGCTACGGGGGGATCGGGCTGTCCAGCGACGGCGGTACCTCCTGGTTCCTGCCACGGCTGGTCGGGCCGCGACGGGCGGCCGAGCTCTACTTCGAGCAGCGCGTGCTGACCGCCCGCGAGGCCGAGGAGTGGGGTCTGGTGTCCCGCGTCGTCCCGGCCGAGACGATTCAGCAGGAGGCGCTCGCGGTCGCCCGGCGGCTGGCCGCCGGCCCGACCCGCGCCTACGCCGAGATGCGCCACCTGCTGAGGGGCTCAGGGAACCTGAGCCTGACCGACCACCTCGCCGCGGAGGAGCGGGCCATGTTCCGCACCGCGGCCACGGCCGACGCGGGCGAGGGCATCGCCGCGTTCGCCGGCAAACGCCAACCCCATTTCCAAGGACGGTGACGATATGACGGGATTCATCGTCGACAGCGAGGAGCACGCGCTGCTCCGGCAGAGCGTCGGCAAGATCGCGGAGCGGTACGGCCACGCGTACTTCGCCGACCGGGCGCGCGCAGGCGGCCGGGTCGACGAGCTCTGGGCCGAGCTGGGCGAGGGCGGCTTCCTCGGCGTGCACCTGCCCGAGGAGTACGGCGGCGGCGGAGGCGGCCTTTCGGAGTTCGGGGTGGTGCTGGAGGAACTGGCGGCGCACGGTATCCCGCTGCTGATGGGCGTCATCTCACCGGCCATCACCGGCTCGATCGTCTGGCGGCACGGATCCGAGGAGATAAAGCGCGAGTGGCTGCCCGGCATGGCCGCCGGGACCAAGAAGATGGCGTTCGGGCTCACCGAGCCGGACGCCGGGTCCAACAGCCACCAGGTCTCCACCACCGCGCACCGCGACGGCGACGGCTGGCGGTTGACCGGCACGAAGTACTACATCTCCGGCGTCGACGAGTCGGACGCGCTCCTGGTGGTGGCGCGTGACGGCGAGCCCGGGCCGTCCGGGCGCGCCCCGCTGTCGCTGTTCGTGGTGCCCACCGACGCCCCCGGCCTGCGCATGCAGCAGATCGTCACCGAGCTCGTCGTACCGGAGAAGCAGTTCACGGTCTTCTTCGACGACGTGCGGATCGGGCCCGACGCGCTGATCGGCGAGGCCGGGCGGGGCCTGCGCCAGGTGTTCGCCGGCCTCAACCCCGAGCGCATCCTGGCCGCCTCGCTCAGCAACGGCATCGGCCGATACGCCTTGGACAAGGCCACCCGCTATGCCCGCGAGCGGCAGGTGTGGTCCGCCCCGATCGGCTCCCACCAGGGGGTGTCGCACCCGCTCGCGGAGGCGTACATCGGGGTGGAGCTGGCCAGGCTGGCCACCGCCCGCGCCGCCGAGCTGTACGACTCCGGCCGGGACGCCGCCGAGGCGGCCAACATCGCCAAGTTCGCCGCCGCCGACGCCTCGCTGAAGGCGCTCGACCAGTCCATCCAGACGCACGGCGGCAACGGACTGTCCCGGGAGTACGGCCTGGCCGACCTGTGGTTCGCGGCCCGGTTGCTGCGCACCGCCCCGGTCAGCCGGGAGATGGTGCTCAACTTCATCGCCCAGCACAGCCTGCGGCTGCCCGCCTCCTACTAGCCCCGCCTCCTACTAGCCCCGCTTCCGACAGACAACGAAAGAGGTTCACCGATGGCAGGTGCAGGCCATGACTTCGACGCCCTGGTGATCGGGGCGGGGGCGGGTGGCCTGTGCGCCGCCGCCCGGCTCTCCCACCTCGGCTACCGCACCCTGGTGGTGGAGCGGCTCGACCGGGTCGGCGGGCGGGCGTCCACCTACGACATCGACGGCTTCAAGGTCAACAACGGGGCCATCGTGCTGGAGCTGGGCGGCGTGACCGAGGAGACCTTCGCGACCGTCGGTGCGCCGTACGACGTCCGCATGCCCAAGCCCCCGCTGCTCTACCGCATCGGCGGCAAGGACATCGACGTGACCGGAGGCGGCTGGGGGTTCCTGCTCGGCAAGCTCACCCGGCAGGGCGCCAAGCTGGTCAAGGGGCTGGGCGCGGCCCGGGAGGACAGCGGGCTGCCGGAGGCCGAGCTCAGCACCGCGGACTGGGTGTCGAAGTACACCGAGAACGAGAACGTGCACGGGATGTTCCGCAACATGTGCGGTTCCATCTTCGCGGTCGGCTCCGAGGAACTGCCCGCCCGGGTCTTCCTCACCTATTTCACCCGCAAGAGCGCCTTCAAGAAGTTCGGCTTCCACCCGGAGGGCACCATCGGCGCCTGGCGGGCGCTGGCCGAGGTGGTGACCAAGAATGGCGGCGAGGTCTGGCTGGACAGCGAGGTGCGCTCGCTGACCCTCGCCGACGGCGTGGTCACCGGCGCCGTGATCTCCCGTGGCGGTGAGACCGTCAAGGTGGGCTGCCGGGTCGCGGTCAGCGACGCGGGACCGGCGGCCACCGTCGAGTTGGTCGGCGAGGACAACCTTCCCGCCGGCTACCGCGACGAAGTACGGCGGCGCGACCGCCCCTGCTCGATGATCACTGTGAACATCGCCAGCAAGGAGCGCCTCATCGAGTCTCCGGGCATGCTGAGCTTCGGCAAGACCCGGCGCCTGTGCTACATCGCCAACTTCACCGACCTCTGCCCGGAGATGGCCCCGGAGGGATGGCACCTGTACTCCGCCTCCGGAGTGCCCAAGCCGGCGGTCGGTGACTTCGACGAGCGGGCCGAGACCGAGCTGATCATGGAGGACCTGCGCGAGCAGGTGCCCGGCTTCGACCGGGCACGCGTGCTGTCCATCGCGGTGACGCGCGACGGCTGGCCGCCGCAGCGCGCCGTCGCCGGATTCGACCTCGCCCCCACGACGCCGATCCCGAACCTGTGGAACGTCGGGGACGGAGTCAAGGAGTACGCCAACGGCGGCACCACCGCCTGCGCCGAGACGGCCAAGCTCGTCGTCGAGCAGATCGCCGGACGTCACCCCGTCGGAGCCGGCCGCTGAGCCGGCGCGTCACCCCAAGGAGGAACAATGAAGATCATCGTTGACCGCGCCAGGTGCACCGGCCTTGGTATCTGCGAGTCACTGGCACCCGGCTTCTTCGAGGTCGACGATGCCGGTGATCTGGTCCTGCTGGCCGATACGGTGTCCGGCGCCCACCTTGAAGGGGTCCGGCAGGCGATCGAGGGCTGCCCGACCGAGGCGCTGCGGCTGGCGCCATGAACGAGCGGCATCTCGTCGTCGTCGGAGCGTCCCTGGCGGGCCTGCGGGCGGTCGAGGCGGCCCGCAGAAGCGGCTTCGACGGCCCGATCACCCTCATCGGCGCCGAACCCCACCTCCCCTACGACCGGCCGCCGCTGTCCAAGGAATTTCTCGACGGAGCCGACCTGCCCGCCTTCCGTGGCGAGGAGGTGCTCCGTGACGAGCTGGGTGCCCATCTCGTGCTCGGCACCACGGCGACCGCGCTCGACACCACGGCCAGGACCGTGCGGGCGGGAGAGCGGGAGTTCCCCTACGACGCCCTGGTGCTCGCGACCGGAGCGGGGGCCCGCACCCTGCCGGGGACCGACGGCCTGCGCGGCGTCCACACCCTGCGTACCCGCGAGGACGCGCTGGCCGTACGCGGGGCGCTGGACGCGGGCGCCCGCACGGTCGTCGTCGGAGCCGGTTTCATCGGCTCCGAGGTCGCCTCGGCCGCCCGCAAGCGGGGCCTGGACGTGACGATCGTCGAGGCGCTGCCGACCCCGCTCGTGCGCGCCGTCGGCGAGACCATGGGCGGGGCGTGCGCCGCCCTGCACGCGCGGAACGGCACGGACCTGAGATGCGGGGCCGGCGTGGCCGCGGTGGAGGGCGACGGGAGGGTCGAGCGGGTCAGGCTCACCGACGGGACCGTGCTCGCGGCCGACCTCGTGGTGGCCGGCATCGGGGCGGTGCCCGCCACCGGCTGGCTGGCCGGCTCGGGGCTGATCCTCGACGACGGCGTCGTCTGCGACGAGACCCTGTTCACCGGGGCTCCGGGGGTGTACGCCGCCGGAGACGTCGCCCGCTGGCACAACCCGCTGTTCGGCCGCCACATGAGGCTGGAGCACTGGACCACCGCGGCCGAGCAGGGCTCCGTGGCGGCGCGCAACGCGCTCGACCCGGCGGCCGCCAAGCCGTACTCCACGGTCCCGTACTTCTGGTCGGACTGGTACGGCTCCCGCATCCAGTTCGTCGGGGTCCCCGCGACCGACGAGGTCCGCGTGGTCGACGGTGATCCCGGTGGGGATCGCTTCGTCGCCCTCTACCGCGAAGGCGACCGCCTGGCCGGCGCGCTCACGCTGAACGGCCAGGCCCAGATCATGAAGTACCGCGGGCTGATCATGCGAGGCGCCTCCTGGGCGGACGGTCTGGAGTTCGCCGGCCGGCGCCGGGCCGCGGTGATGGAACGTGTGTGAGGTGCCACGAGGAGATGCGATGGGAGCAGTACCGAACGTGACCGTCAACGGAGCCGGCCAGGATGCGTCGGTGATCACTGATGAGCCCACCCGGCTCGACGTCGCGCTGGAGCGGATCCTGGTGGGGCGGCACAGCTGCCGCGCCTTCCTCTCCGAGCAGGTGCCGGCGGAGCTGATCGAGCGGATGTTCGCTCTCGCACAGCACACCGCGTCCTGGTGCAACTCGCAGGCCTGGCAGGTGATCCTGACCAGCGGCGAGGCGACCGAACGGTTCCGCGCCGAGCTGTACGCCGCGGCCTCGACCCGACCGGCGCGCTCGGACATCCCCGAACCGGAGGAGTACCACGGTGTCTACCAGGCGCGGCGGCGGGAGGCGGGCTACGGCCTCTACGGCAGCCTGGGGATCGACCGGAAGGACTTCGAGGCGAGAAGCCGCCAGATGCTGGAGAACTTCCGCTTCTTCGGCGCACCCCACGTCGCCGTGATCACCTCGGACCGGTCGCTCGGCCCCTACGGTTACATCGACTGTGGCGCATACGTGTCCACACTCCTGCAGGCAGCGGAGAGTCTGGGCATCGCGGCGATCCCGCAGGCCGCCATCGCGATGCGGTCCGACACCGTGCGCGCGCACTTCCAGATCCCCGACGACCGCGTGATCGTCTGCGGTGTCTCCTTCGGCTACGCCGACACCGAACACCCGGCCAACTCGTTCCGCACCGGTCGAGAGGCCCCTGCGAACGTCGTCGACCGGCACGACCGGTGACCGCCCCGCGTACCCGTCGTCGTGATCACGCGGAGCACGTCGTGGGCGGTAGCTCCGCCACGAGCAGCCGATAGCCGGCGTCGAACCGCAGGTGGCCCTGTCGTGCTTGCCGAGCCGCCGTCTGCGGAGATAGCGCCACGGGTGGGAGACGAACGGGGCCTCGGGTCAAGGGGCGGTGAGGCCGGTGAGGGTGCGGACGACGAGGGGGCCGAGGGTGGGGAGGTGGTAGCCGCCCTCCTGGACGGCCACCACGGGAAGGCCGAGCCGGTTGATCAGGTACCCCGTCCGCTGGTAGCCGTCCGCGCTGACCCGGAGCGGGCTCTCAGGGTCGCCGGCCGCCGCGTCCACGCCGAGCGAGACCACGACCGCCTCCGCGCCGTACGCCGCGACCGCCGCGCACAGCCGTTCGACCCCGGCGAGCCAGGCCTCGTCGCCCGACCCGGGTGCCAGCGGGACGTTCACCGTGGAGCCCCGGCCCGCTCCCGCGCCGGTCTCGTCCGCGAACCCGAGGTAGTGCGGGAACCACCCCGCCCCCGGATCGACGTGGACCGACCCGTAGAACACGTCGGGCCGTTCCCAGAACACGGCCTGGGTGCCGTTGCCGTGGTGCGCGTCCACGTCGACGACCGCGACCCGCGCGAACCCGTGGCCGCGCAGCGCCTCGGCCGCCACGGCCGCGTTGTTCAGGTAGCACGAGCCGCCGTACCCGGCCGGCGCGGCGTGATGCCCCGGCGGGCGGCACAGCGCGTACACCGCACGGGACGACCCGGCGGCGACCAGGCCGGCCGCGGTGAGCGCCGCGTCCACCGCGGCCCGCGCGGCGGCCCACGTGCCGGGGCCGACGAGGGTCATGGTGTCGTAGCACCAGAGCCCGGCGCGGGCGTGCACGGCCGTGGGCGTACGGGAGGGCATCCCGGACAGCATGGCCGAGGTCGGGAAGACGTACGGCACCACGCGATCCTGCCCGGGGTCCCGCGGGTACCCGGCCTCGTTCCACTGTTCCCAGACGTCGCGCAGGTGGTCGAGCATCCCGGGATCGTGGACGGCCCGGAGCGCCGTGTCGTCGTGGGGCACCGCCTCCACCAGCTCGGCCCCGGCCTCCGCCAGGGCGTCGCCGATCGCGGTGGCGCGCTCGGGCACCTCGGTGCCCGGAGTCCGCATCCCGATCCAGATCTCGGCGCCCGGCACGTGCTCCAGGCAGGCCGGCGACCAGACGGCGGTGATCACGTCACCGCTCCCGGCGGCCTGACCGCGATCACGCGGCGCCCTCCCCGATCGGCCCGGCCGCCCTGAAGAAGCGGTCGAGGACGCGGACGCCGAACTCCAGGGCCGAGACGGGCACGCGCTCGTCGATGCCGTGGAACATGCCGTAGTAGTCCAGGTCGGGCGGCAACGCCAGCGGCGCGAAGCCGTAGGAGACGACGCCGAGCTCGTGGAAGGCCTTGGCGTCGGTCCCACCGCTCATGACGTACGGCACGGGGACTGCGCCGGGGTCCTCGGCGACCAGCGAGGAGCACAGCGCGTCGAACGTCGGGCCGCCGGGGTCGGCCGCCGGGGCGTCCTCGAAGCAGACGAACTCCCTGGTGACCTTGGGACCGAGCAGGCGGTCGACGGTCTCCAGGAACTCCTCCCGGAAGCCGGGCAGGAACCGGCCGTCCACCTGCGCCTCGGCGGACCCGGGGATCACGTTGACCTTGTAACCCGCGTTCAGCATGGTCGGGTTGGCGGAGTTGCGCAGCACCGGCCTGAACAGGTCGCCCACCGCGCCGAGCCGTTCGGCCTCGGCGTCCAGCCGGTCGTGGTCGATGCTCTCGCCGAGCGCCGAGGCCAGGGCGTCGAGCATGCCCCGCACGCCGGGTGTGAGCCGCACCGGCCAGCGGTAGGACGCCAGGCGCGACATGGCGTGGCACAGCTCGGCCACCGCGTTGTCGGCCGGCGGCATCGACCCGTGCCCGGCGACGCCGCGCGCGGTCAGCCGCATCCAGGCCATGCCCTGCTCGCCGACGGCCACCGGGTAGATCCGCCGGCCCTGGTGGTGCACGGTGTAGCCGCCGTCCTCGCTGATCGCCTCCCGGCAGCCCTCGAACAGCGCGGCGTGCTTCCTGGCCAGGAAGTACGAGCCGTACTCGCCGGTGGCCTCCTCGTCGGCCGTGAACGCCAGCACGATGTCCCGGTCGGGCCTGACCCCGGCGTCGGTCCACGAACGGACCAGCGCCAGCGTCATGGAGCAGGTGCCCTTCATGTCCACCGCGCCCCTGCCCCAGACGACGCCGTCGATGATCTCGCCGGAGAAGGGGTGGACGGCCCAGTCCGCGGCGTTCGCGGGCACGACGTCGAGGTGGCCGTGGACGAGGAACGGGTCGAGCGAGGGGTCCGCGCCGGGGACTCGGGCGACGACGTTGGCCCTGCCGGGCGCCGGCTCCAGGATCCGCGCCTCGATGCCGGCGGCGGCGAGGAGCCCGGCGACGTACTCGGCCGCTCCGCGCTCGCCTCGCCCCCGGTTGTCGCCCTCGTTGGTGGTGTCCAGCCGGATCAGGTCGGACAGGATCCGCCCGACTCCGGGCGCGGAGGTGGCCGGGGTGGTCAATCAGGCCTCCGTGAGGTGGCAGGCGGCGTGGTGGCCGCGGTCGGCGGGGAGTACGGCCGGCGGCTCGCTCTCGCAGCGCGCGGCCACCTCCGCGGGAAGCCCGGCGGCGTAGGCCGGGCAGCGGGGACGGAAGCGGCAGCCCGCCGGGATGCGGGACGGATCGGGCGTCTCGCCCACCAGGACCACCGGTTCCAGCTTGTTGATCTCGGGCACCACCGACAGCAGCGCCCTGGTGTACGGATGCCGGGGCGCGAGCAGCACTTCGGCGGCCGGGCCGGTCTCCACGATCCTGCCGAGGTACATCACCGCGACGCGGTCGGCGATGTTCCAGGCCAGGCCGAGGTCGTGCGTGACGACCAGCACGGACAGCCCGAGCTCCGCGCGCAGCCTGAGCAGCAGCGCGAGGATCTCGCCGCGCACCGAGGCGTCGAGGGAGGACACCGGCTCGTCGGCGACCAGCACGTCCGGCTCCAGCACCAGGGCACCTGCGATCACCACGCGCTGGCGCTGCCCGCCGGACAGCTCGTGGGGATAGCGCAGGAAGAACCGCTCCGGCGGGCGGAGCCCGGCCTTCGACAGCGCCTCCGCGACCCGGGTCTCCTCGTCGCCGGAGATCCCGTGGATGCGCAGGCCCTCGGCCACGGCCTCGTACACCGTGTGCCGGGGGTTCAGCGACCCCGTCGGGTCCTGCAGGACGAGCTGGACGTGCCGCCTGAACTCCTTCAGCGCGCCCCTGGCGTAGCTCAGCGGGCGGGCGCCGTGCCGCACGGATCCCTCGGCGGGGCGGACCAGGCCGAGCAGGCTACGGGCGAGCGTGGTCTTGCCGCAGCCGGACTCGCCGACCAGGGCGACGATCTCGCCGGAGCCGATCTCCAGCTCGACGCCGTCCACGGCGCGGGCCGTGCCGAAGCGGACGTGGAGCCCGTGGGCGGCGAGCGCGACGCCGGCCTCCTGCGGGGTCTCGCTCATCGGGCACCTCCGGGGAGCCGCGGAGAAAGGGCGCCGCTCATCGCGCTCCTCGGGGAAGCCGGAGAGTAAGGGTGTCGCTCATCGCGCTCCTCGCAGGTCCAGGTCGGGTTCGGTGGCGCGCAGGCACGCGGACGTACGGCCGTCGCCCGGCTCGGAGAGGGCGACCTCCGTGGTCGCGCACGTGTCGAGCGCGACCGGGCACCTCGGGTGGAACTCGCACCCGCCCGGCAGGTCGCCGGGAAAGGGCGGGTCGCCGGGCAGCCCGCGCGGGCTGAACCGGAACCGCTCGTCGCCGATCCTCGGGAACGCCCCGGCGAGCGCGGCGCTGTAGGGATGGCGGGGGTCGTCGAACACGGCCGTGGCCGGGCCCTGCTCGACCACGCGCCCCGCGTACATCACGGCCACCCGGTCGCAGGCCGCCCCGAGCACCGACAGGTCGTGAGATATCAGGACCATCGACAGGCCTAGGTCCTTGACCAGCGACGACAGCAGCGCGAGCACCTGGGCCTGGACCATCACGTCGAGCGCCGTGGTCGGCTCGTCGGCGATGAGCAGGCGCGGCCCGCAGGCCAGGGCGAGCGCCACCATCACCCGCTGCCGCTGCCCGCCCGACAGCTGGTGCGGGTAGTCCCTGGCCCGCCTGGCGGGCAGCCCCACCTGCTCCAGCAGCTCGCCGACCCGCCGGTCGGCCTCCTTCCTCGTCGCCTTGGAGTGCAGCAGGATCGGCTCGGCGATCTGCCTGCCGATGCGCTGCACCGCGTTGAGCGAGTGCAGGGCGCCCTGGAAGACGATCGAGGCCTCCGCCCACCTGACGGCCCGGAGCCGCCCGAACGACATGCCGTACACGTCCTCGCCGTCGAGCAGCACCTGCCCGCCGACCTTGGCCGACCGGGGGAGCAGCCGCAGCACGGCGTTCGTGATCGTCGACTTGCCGCAGCCCGACTCGCCCGCGATGCCGAGCACCTCTCCCGGCGCGACCGACAGGTCCACGCCCCGTACGGCCGGAACGTCCCCCGCGTAGGTGACGTTCAGGTCCCTGAGCTCCAGCAGAGTCATCTCGTCTCCTTGAGACGGGGGTTGAGCACGGCCTCCAGCGTGCGGCCGATGAGGGTGAAGGCCAGCACCACCAGCACGACGCAGATGCCCGGCGGCATGACGAACCACCACTCGTTGTTGGTCATGGCCCCGGTGGAGAAGGCGTGGTCGAGGATGTAGCCCCAGGACGGCCGGGTCGGGTCGCCGAGCCCGAGGAAGGACAGCGTGGTCTCCGACAGGATCGCGATCGAGACCGTCAGCACGACGTGCGCCATGACCAGCGGCATGACGTTCGGCAGCACGTGCCGGGTCATCTGGTGCCAGTCGCTCGCCCCGAGCGCCTTGGCCCTTTCCATGTACGGCCGCTCGCGTACCGACAGCGTCTGCGCGGAGACCAGCCGGGCCGTGCCCGGCCAGGACGTCACCCCGATCACGATGATGATGTTGAGCAGGGACGCGCCGAGGACGGTGGCCATCACGATGGCGAGCGGCAGGAACGGGATGACCAGGAACCAGTCGGACACCGCGTTCAGGATCGACCGCAGCCATCCCGAGTAGAACCCGGCCATGACGCCGATCGCGGTGCCGATGACCATCGCGATCACGGTGGCCGCCAGGCCCACGAGCAGCGACATGCGGGTGCCGTGGATCAGCAGGGTCAGGACCGAGCGGCCGTTCTCGTCGGTCCCCAGCGGGTAGCCGAGCGACGGCGCCATGTGCCCGGGGGCCGTCGCCTTGGTGATGTCGAGCCCGGACGGATCGGCCAGCAGCGGCGCGAAGATCGCGACCAGGGCGAAGACGCCGAGGATCGCCAGGCCCGCGATGCCCGTCCTGTGGGAGCGGTAGTCGCGCCAGAAGCGGACGAGGGTCGCCCTGCGGCGCGCCCTGACGATGGCGGCGGCGGAGGTCATGAGTTGCTCACCCGCGGGTCGATGATGGCGTACAGCAGGTCGGCGATGAGCATGAAGACGACCACCCCGATCGAGAAGAGCAGGAAGACGGCCTGGAGCAGGGGGATGTCCGGGCCGCGGAGCGCCTCGTACGACAGCAGGCCGAGGCCGGGCCAGGAGAAGACCGTCTCGACGGTGATGGCGCCGCCGATCACGAAGCCCAGGTTCATCAGGATGAGCGTCATGGTCGGTAGCAGCGCGTTCGGCACCGCGTGGCGCCGTCGCACGAGGTCGTCCCTCAGCCCCTTGGCCCTGGCGAGCTGGAGGTAGTCCTGGCCGAGCTCGTCCAGGAGCGACGCCCGCATGATCGTGGCGTACTCGGCCAGGTAGACCAGCGTCAGCGAGGCCACCGGCAGCACCATGTGCCGGGCGACGTCCAGCACCCCGCCGTCCTCCGGGGTCGCGATGCCGCCGCTCGGGAAGAACGGGAACGCGATCAGGAACATCATGCCGAGCCAGAACTCCGGCATGGCGTACAGGACCAGCGTGATCGAGGTGGCGCCCCGGTCGAAGCCGCTTCCCCTGCGCCACCCGCTGCGGATCCCGATCCAGACGCCGGCCACCGACGCGATCAGGATGGCGGTGCCCACCAGCAGCACCGTGGGCCAGACCCGCTCGCCGACGACCTCCCAGACCGGGCGGTTGAACCGGGTCGAGTTGATGGTGCCGGCGAAGGGGTTGGCGAGGTAGTCCAGGAACTGCGTGCCGATCGGCTGGTTCAACTGCGCCCGCAGCTTGGCCATCTGGCCCGCGGGCATGTTGCGGCCTCGGTTGTACAGGCCGACCGGGTCGCCGGGCAGCAGCCGGAACAGGAAGAAGTTGAACACCAGGACGAAGAACAGCGTCCCGAGCGACCAGCTCACCTTGCGGATGACGTAGCCGCTCGTACCGGTGAGGAGACGGGCCCGGGCACGCGTGGCCGTGCCCGGGACGGCCGTGACCGCCATGCCCTACTCCCGCTCGTCCGCGCCGGCGGCCCGGCGCCTGCGGGAGACCAGGAGCGCGGTGCCGCCGCCGAGCAGGACGACCGCGGCCCCGATGCCGACGAGCAGGCCGGTGCCCGACCCACCGGACGACGTTCCGCTCTTCTGGGCGGCCGCGGTCACCGGCTGGATGTTGAGGTAGGAGTAGGTGCCGTACTGGAACAGGATCGAGCCATCAGGGTCGGGCTGGGGCACGAAACCGGTCCAGCGGTCGCTGCGGTAGGCGATGTTGTCGTCGTAGTAGTAGGTCACCGCGTAGGCGGCGTCGTCGTAGACCATCTGCTGCATCCGCTTGACCAGCTCGGCCCGCTTGGCCGGGTCGGTCTCACCGGACTGCGCGTCGTACAGCTTGTCGTACGCCGGGTCGCAGTAGAAGGAGTCGGACAGGTCGGCGTAGACCGCGGTGCCGTCCTTGTAGCTCCGCTTGCCGCAGGTGAACACCGAGAGCTGGTAGTCGGGGTCCGGCTCGACCACCCATCCCCACTCGAACATGTCGAACTCGCCACGGCCGATGATCTCGGTGAGCGCGTCCTCCGACACCACCTTGACCTGGACGTCGATGCCGACGTCCTTGAGCCAGCCCTTGACGAACTCTCCGGTGTTCTGCGACTCCTGCGACTCCTGCCGGGTGAACAGGCGCAGCGACAGCTTCTTGCCGTCCTTCTCCCGGATGCCGTCGGATCCCTTGGCGTACCCGGCGTCGTCGAGGAGCCGGCCGGCCTTCGCCGGGTCGAAGTCCTGCTTGGCGGGCGGGTCGTAGTGCAGGTTCGCGTAGATCGGGGGGACCACCGAGGTGGCGGGCTCGCCGTTGCCGTCGAGCACCCGGTTGACCAGCGTCTTGCGGTCGAGCGCGTACGAGATGGCCAGGCGGACGTTCTTGTCCTTCAGCGCGGCGTTGCCGTTGCCGATGGGCGTGCCGTCGGCCAGCGCCGCGCCGGTGTTGAACGCGATCTCGTTGAAGCCGCTGTACTTCGAGGCGCGGGTGGTGATGCCCGGCCTGTCCTTGAGCGACTTGAAGACGTTGGCCTCCAGGTCGAAGGCGTAGTCGATCTCGCCGCGGGTGAGCGCCTGCGCCTCGGCGTCGGCGTTGGTGAAGACCCGGTAGACGACCTCGTCGATCTTCGGTGCGCCGCGCCAGTAGCCGGGGTTGGCGGCCATCCTGATGTACTGGCCCTTCTTGCGCTCCACCAGCGTGAACGGTCCCGAGCCGACGATGGGGGCGCCCGATGGCTCGTTGCTGTAGGACTTCACCTTCTTGCCGTCGATGTCCTTCCAGATGTGCTCGGGCAGGATCGGCACGGCGAGGCGGGTCATGATCGGCGTGGGCTTCTTGACGTGCAGCACCAGCGTGGTGTCGTCGGTGGCCTCGGCCTTGGTGATGTTGGCGACGTAGTTGCCGTAGTTCGTCTTCTCGTAGTCGCCGTCGATGATGCGGTTGAAGGTGTAGGCGGCGTCCCTCGCGGTGAGGGGCCGGCCGTCGGTCCACTTCACCCCCGAGCGGATCTTGTACGTCCAGCTCTTCTGGTCCGGCGCCTCGGTCCACGACTCGGCGAGCACCGGGGTCGGGGTGAAGTCCTTCGGGCTGTAGCCGATGAGGGGGTCGTACATCAGCCCCCACACCTCGTAGGCCTCGACGACGATGCCGGTGAAGGGGTTCACCGAGTCGACGTCGGACAGGATCCCTACGGTGAAGACCTTCTTGCCCTGCGACGCGGCGGGGCTCGGGGGAGCGGCGTGCGCGGGCGCCGCGAGCGCGGGTGCGGCCAGGCTGCTTCCGGTGACCAGCCCGGTGACGAGGGCGAGGACCACCCGGGGCACGCGTGCGCGGGGAAATATCGGCATATCGTCCTCCGGGGGGCGCGATATTCGGGGGTGTGAGGTCGGGTACTCGGGGGCGGTGCGGTCGATGTCGTGACGGCGGTGAAGGTGTGGCCGGGGTGGCGGGAAGGTCTGGCCGGGGCTCAGGGCACTCTTGACCGACTGCTCAGTCGGAGTGTTAGCGTCCAGCCATGACCGCGCCTCCCAACGCTCCCCGCAAGCCCTCGATCCACTCCTTGCACGGGGTCGAACGGACCGACGACTACGAATGGATGCGGGACGCGGAGGCGGTGCGCGGGCACCTGGTCGCAGAGCGGCGGCACTATGACGCCCAGATGGCACATACCGCCCACCTCCGACAGGAGCTCGTCAGCAAAATGGCTGTACGGACGCCCGAGACTGAGTCTTCAGTCAGTTGGCGCCGTGGGGCTTTTGTCTACTACACCCGCACGGTTTCCGGAAGAGAATTCGGCGAGCTCTGCCGTAAAAAGGATGATAAATCAGGCGAAGCTGCGATATCCGTACTTGACCTCGACGCTCTCGCGGCGGCCACCGGCTACGTCGAGCTGGGGGTCTGCGAGGTCAGCCCGTGTGACCGCTACCTCGCCTACTCGGTCGACACCACCGGCGACGAGGTCTACGAGCTGCGCTTCCGTGACCTGACCACCGGCGAGGACCTCCCCGACCGGGTGCCCGGCACCTACTACACCGGCGCCTGGTCGGCCGACTCCCGTGAGTTCCTCTACACGGTCGTGGACGCGGTCTACCGTCCGTACGAGGTGCGCCGCCACATCATCGGCGGGGATGCCGCTGACGCGCCGGTGATCCGTGAGGACGACCGGCGCTTCGAGCTGACCGTGCGGGCCGCCCGGTCCGGCGGGCTCATCACCGTCACGGCCGCGAGCCGCGACACCACCGAGGTCTGGCTGGTGGAGGACACCGGGCCGCGCTCGGTCGCCGGCCGCCGTCCCGGCCGCGAGTACCGCGTCGACCACGACGCCACCTGCGGCCGCCTGGTCATCGTCACCGACGACGGGCACCCCGAGTTCCGTACGGTCACCGCGTCCCTCGCCACGCCCGGAGAGATCGGCGAGTGGACCGCCCTGGGCGAGCCCGACCCGGCCGAGCGCGTCCACGCGGCCGACTGCTTCGCCCGCCACATCGTGCTCAGCCTGCGCAGGGGCGGCGAGCCGCTGCTGCGGGTCATCCCGCTCGACGGCGGCGAGCCGTACGAGGTGCGCTCCGAGCTGCCCACCGGCCGCATCGCGCACGTGCGCAACGAGGTCTACGACACCCGGTCGATCACCGTCGAGACCGGCTCGTACACCGAGCCGACGCGCTGGTTCTCACTCGACCTGGACACCGGCGGGCGCACGCCGGTCAAGACCGCCGAGGTGCCCGGCTACGACCCGTCGGCGTACGTCAGCGAGCTGCACTGGGTCCCGGCCCGCGACGGCGTGCCGATCCCGGTGACGATCGCCCGGCGGACGGACGTGCCGCTGGACGGCTCGGCCCCGTGCCTGCTCCACGGGTACGGCGCCTACGAGGCGACCGACGATCCTGCCTTCGAGACGGGTCTTTCCGTGCTGCTCGACCAGGGCGTGGTGTTCGCCGAGGCGCACATCCGCGGCGGCGGGCAGATGGGCCGCGGCTGGTGGCTCCAGGGCCGCTACGGCAACAAGATCAACAGCTTCCAGGACTACATCGACGTCGCCGACCGGCTCGCCGACGGCCGGGTCTCCCAGATCGCCACGCGGGGAAGGTCGGCCGGCGGCCTCCTCCAGGCGGCCGTGTACACGATGCGCCCCGACCGGTGGGCGGCGGTGGTCGCCGAGGTGCCCTTCGTGGACGTCGTCACGACCATGCTGGACGACTCGATCCCGCTGACCGTGAACGAATGGGAGGAATGGGGCGACCCGCGCCGCCGGGCGGACTTCGACTGGCTGCTGGCCTACTCGCCGTACGACAACGTCCCGGAGGGGAGGCGTCCGCCGTTGCTGGCCACCGGAGCCGTCCACGACCCGCGTGTGCTGGTCCACGAGCCGGCCAAGTGGGTCGCCAAGCTGCGCGCCACCGGCGACTCGCCCGTGCTGCTCCGTGTCGAGGTCGACGAGGGCGCCCACAGCGGTCCTGCCGGCCGCTACGCCCACCTCGCCTACGAGGCCGAGATCTTCGCCTTCATCCTGGACTCCTTCGGCAAGGGGTGACAGGTCAGCGGGCTCAGGCGATGCCGAGGAACGCGCGCGCCTCGGCGACGGCCATCGGGGGACGCTGGGCGAGCTCGGCCGCGCGCGCGGCCCGTTCGACCAGCTCGGCGTTGTCCCGCACCGGGCGGCCCTTGGCGTAGGTCAGCGTGTCCTCCATGCCGACGCGCAGGTGGCCGCCCCCGGCGAGCGCGCCGAACAGCACCGGCAGCGAGGCGCGGCCGACGCCGGTCGCCGACCAGGTGGCCCCCTCCGGTAGCGCCCGTACGGCCGCGGCCATCGTCGCGAGGTCGCCGCCGAACCCGCCAGGAACCCCCATGACCAGGTCACAGTGCACGCGACCGCCGTGGGGCGGGCCGTACCGGCCGAGCAGGCGGTGCAGCGAGGCGATGTGGCCGAGGTCGAACAGCTCGAACTCCGGGACGATGCCGAGGCTCTGCGTCGCCTGGTACAGCTCGGCCATGAACGGCCACGGGTTCATGAAGACGTCGTCGCCGAAGTTGACGGTGCCGCAGGTCAGCGAGCACGCGTCCGGGCCGGCGTCCAGCACTCTCAGCCGGTCGGCGTACGAGTCGGACACCGCGCCGCCGGTGGAGAGCTGGACCACCAGCGAGGTCGCGGCCCGCAGCTCGGCCACGGTCTCCTTCAGCCTGGCCAGGTCGAGGGTCGGCCGGGCCTCGTCGTCGCGGATGTGCACGTGGACCACGGCCGCCCCGGCGTCCTCGCACCGCTTCGCGGCCGCCACCAGCTCGTCCAGCGTCACCGGGAGCTCGGGCGCCGCGTCCTTGCCGGTCTCGGCTCCCGTGGGGGCGACCGTGATGAGCGTCGAGGTTGTCATGGCCGAGATATTGCCTGGACGGGGGTGCTTGATACAAGATGTTCGCCTGAGTGACCAGTCAGGAACGAGATTGTGGGGACGGTGAACGATGCGAGAGTTGTCTTTCCGTGAAGAGGGCGGCTGGACCGCGCCCGCGTTCGCCGCCGGACGCGCTCCTTCCACTGGCCTCAGCGCCTCCCAAGCTCCATGACCGATGTCTCCCCCGTCGGCCTGCATCGCGTGCTGGAGCCGCGAGGCGTGCTGCCCCAGGCCGCCCTGCGCCTCGACGCCTCCCCTGACCTGCACCCCGGCGAGATCCGCGTCCGCGTCGAACGGCTGAACCTCGACGCCGCCTCCTACCGGCAGCTCTCCACCAAGCACGGCGGCGACGGCGACGCCGTCCGGGCCGAGGTCCTGAAGATCATCGGCGACCGGGGCAAGATGCACAACCCGGTGACCGGGTCTGGGGGCATGCTGGTCGGCGTCGTGGACGAGGTCACCCCCGAGTCCCCGCTCGGCCTGAAGCCAGGGGACCGGGTCGCCACCCTGGTCTCCCTCACGCTCACCCCGCTCGCGGTCACCGACCGGCTTTCGGGCTGGGACGGCCTGTCCGAGCAGGTGCCCGCCTCGGGCCACGCGATCCTGTTCGCCCGCTCGATCGCCGCGGTGCTCCCCGGCGACCTGCCGGTTCCGCTCGCGCTCGCGGTCATGGACGTGTGCGGAGCGCCGGCCCTCACCGAACGCGTGGTGCGCCAGTACGCCTCACGCTCTGTCCTGCGAACCGGCAGCGGGCATGGCTCCCACAGCGGAACCGAAAGCGGTCTCGACCCGGTGGTCGCGGTCATCGGCGCGGCCGGGAAGAGCGGTTCGCTGTCCCTCGCGGCGGCCCGCAGGGCGGGAGCGGCCCGGCTGGTCGGGATCGTCCCCCACGCGGGCGAGGCCGCGCTGCTGGAGGAGTCCGGGCTGGCGGACGCGGTGGTGATCGCCGACGCCCGCGATCCCGTCGCGCTGTCCGAGGCCGTACGGCGGGCCGGGGGACCGGCGGACGTGACGGTCGTCTGCGTGGACGTGCCCGGATGCGAGGGCGGGGCCATCCTCGCCACCCGGGACGGCGGAACCGTGATCTTCTTCTCCATGGCCACGTCCTTCAGCGCCGCCGCCCTCGGGGCGGAAGGGCTGGCGGCCGACGTGACCATGCTCGTGGGCAACGGCTATGTCCCCGGCCACGCCGCCCTGGCCCTCGACATCCTGCGTGCCGAACCCGGTGTCAGGCGGCTGTTCGAACACCGGCTGGAGGAAGCGTGAAGCTCGGACTCGACCCCGCCGTCGTCGCGAAGGCCAGGGCGCTCGCGGCCCGGGCGGCCGAGCCGGTCATCGAGCTGGCGCGCACCCATACCACGGTCTCGGTCGAGCGCGCGGTGCTCCGCCTGGCCGGGGTCACCGGCGCCGACGCCGACGGCACCCCCTGGGTCAACCGGATCAGCGACGCCGTGCGCGAGCAGGCGGGGCTGGACCACGGCGTCGCCCTGCCCGTCTTCCACGCGCTCAACGAGCACGGGCTCGCGCTCGACGACCCGCTGCCCCTGCTCGAAACGAGGTTCACCGTCCCCGGTGGGGCGGGCGCCGTACGGGCGCGCACGCGGGCACGGGCGGCGGTCGCGCGCGGGATCGCCACGATCGACCACAACCGGGCCGAGCGGCAGCGGCTCCTCGCCAAGCACGGCGACCCCGACATGCCCTGGATCTACCTGATCGTCGCGACCGGCGACATCTACGAGGACATCCCGCAGGCGCAGGCGGCGGCGCGCGAGGGCGCCGACGTCATCGCGGTGATCAGATCCACCGGCCAGTCGCTGCTGGACTACGTGCCCGAGGGCGCGACCAGGCAGGGGTACGCGGGCACGTACGCGACCCAGGAGAACTTCCGCCTGATGCGCGCCGCGCTGGACGACGTGTCGGCCGAGCTCGGCCGGTACGTGCGGCTGACGAACTACGCGAGCGGCCTGTGCATGCCGGAGATCGCCACGCTGGCCGGGCTCGAACGGCTCGACATGATGCTCAACGACTGCATGTACGGGATCGTCTTCCGCGACATCAACCCGATCCGCACCTTCGTGGACCAGCGGTTCTCCCGGCAGGTCCACGCCCGCGCGGGCATCGTGATCAACACGGGCGAGGACAACTACCTAACCACGGCCGACGCGGTGGACGCCGCGCACACGGTCGTCGCGTCACAGCTCCTCAACGAGCGCTTCGGGCACGAGGCGGGGCTGGCGGACTGGCAGCTCGGGCTGGGGCATGCTTTCGAGATAAATCCCGAAATTCCGGATTCGTTTAGGTTGGAGGTGGCGCACGCGCTGCTCGTACGGGAGCTGTTCCCCGACGCGCCGCTGAAGTACATGCCGCCGACCAAGCACATGACCGGCAACATCTTCGCCGGCTACCTGCTGGACGCCTTCTTCAACCTCGCCGGGGTCCTGACCGGCCAGTCCATCCTGCTCATCGGCATGATGACCGAGGGCATCCACACCCCGTGGCTGTCGGACCGCGACCTGGCCCTGGAGAACGTCCGGTACGTGCGCCGGGCCGTCGGCGCCCTGCACGAGGACTTCGTCCCGGCCCCGGGCGGATTCACCGTCGAACGCGCCCGCCAGGTCCTCTCCGAAACCGTCGACCTTCTCGACCGCGTCTGCGACAGCTCCCTCCTCACCGCCATAGCCCAAGGCACCTTCGGCGTAACCCGCCGCCCCCCAGACCGAGGCCGAGGACTGGAAGGCGTCATACGTCAGGGCGACGCCTACTACAACCCGGCCACCGAGATCCTTGAGGAGGACGCGTGACGACGGACCTGGACACGATCAAACAGGTCATCCGGCCGTATGGGGACACCACGGGTGACGGCATGGTTCAGGTGTCCTTCACTCTCCCCGTGCCGCACGGTCCTCGTGCCGAGGCGGCGGCGTTGCAGCTCGCCGGCGGAATGGGACTCGACCCGGCCAGCGTCGTGCACGCCAAGGCGATGGGCCCCGACTTCACCTTCTTCATCGTCTACGGGCGAGTCGGCCACCTAATCGACTACGCGGGCATCGACGTCCCCGAAGGCCGCGAATACCCCCTGCTGACGCCGAGCCAGGCCAACCTCGCCATCAGGACCGTCCTCCAGCGCCGGCTCGTGGTCGTCGGCGCCTGCATCGGTACGGACGCCCACACCGTGGGCATCGACGCCATCCTGAACGTCAAGGGCTTCGCCGGGGAGAAGGGCCTGGAGTACTACCGGGAGATCGAGGTGCACAACCTCGGAGCCCAGGTAGAGGTGGACACTCTGGTCGCCCACGCCAAGGCGGTGAACGCGGACGCCGTGCTGGTCTCCCAGGTCGTCACCCAGAAGGGCGCCCACGTCCACAACACCAAGCAGATGGCCGGAGCGTTCACCGACGCGTACCCGACGGCCGTCGGCGGGGGACTGGGACGTCCGTTGCTGGTCGTCGGCGGCCCGCGCTTCGACACCGTGAGCCCCTCGGACCTCGGCGTCGACCGCATCTTCGGCAGGGGCACCACCCCCGCCGAGGTGGCGAGCTTCATCGTCCACGCCCTGGTCCCCGAGTGGCAGCCAGATGAGTGACCCGGCCGGCACCGCGCCACGAGACCTACTCGGGCTCACCGTCACCCACCGCCGATACGTCCCCTACTCGCACGCCCACTACGGCGGCAACCTGGTCGACGGGGCGTACGCGCTCGGCCTGTTCGGCGACGTCGCGACCGAGATGTGCATCCGTACCGACGGTGACGAGGGTCTGTTCGCCTCGTACGGGGACGTGCAGTTCCTGGCGCCGATCCGCGCCGGGGACGTCATCGAGGTCTCGGCCACGGTGACTCGCGTCGGCCGCCGCAGCCGGACCCTGTCCTTCGAGGCCCGGGTGGTGTGCCGGGCCACGCCATCCGTCTCACCCTCGGCCGCCGAGGTCCTCGCCGAACCGATCACCGCGGTCACCGCCACGGGCACGGTCGTGGTCCCGTCGCCCGGCGCCTGCCGGCGATCACCTACGCGTGCGCCGGCACCGCGTGGATGACGGCCAGGATCGACTCGCCGTCGAACCCGATGCGCACGCTGTCCGGATCGTGGCGAACGAAGGCGGGAGGCATCGGTTCCGACACTGACTCCGCGGGCGCGGGCATCGGCCGGAAACCGGCCTCGCGCAGCCGGGCAAGCCATGTCTCGGCCGGCTCGTGACGTTCGTAGCGGTCCTCGTCGTCCGCCGTGCCGACGATGTCGACCACCTCGCGCCGGAAGAACAGTTTCATCGCATTACGGTCGGCGGCCGAGACGTCCAGCACGTCTATCAGCCGGAAGACGGCGTGGAAGTGCCGCCACGAGTTGTGGAACCGCTCGGGCAGCGCCACCCGATGGTGATCGGAGTCCGGCTCGCACAGCACTACGACGTCCGGCTCCGCGTCGCGCAGCTTCGATAAGAAAGTGTTCCTCTCGTCGGCGCCGGACGCGGTGTCCCGCAGGTGGTGCAGCGCGAATGCGGCGTTCATGACCAGCGGGCGCGGTGCTCGGCGCACCAGGTCCCAGTCCTGGTCGGTCATGCGCTCGGCGAAGCGGGGCACGTGATGGAAGTCCAGCGTGACACCGGTGTCGCGGATGGCTCGCTCGGCCTGGTGGAGGCTGCCCACCGCGGGGTCCACCCCGATCACCGTCAGCCGCCCGGGTGCCCGGCCGCGCTTCGCGAGCGCGGTGAGCACCGCCGCCTCCTGGCCTCCCGAGCCGATGCCCACCGACAGCAGGGTGGCCGTGTCCCGTCCGGCGAGGTGATCGGCGAGCAGCGCGCCGCCGATGCGACCGGCCAGAGTGAGCACCGGCAGGTGTCCGGCCATCAGGTCGAACAACTCGATCTGCGGTCGCTCGAAACGGCGTAGGTACAGATTGTCGCGCTGATCGTGGCATGTTCCGAGCCGGCGGGCCAAGGCGTCGTGGTAGAGCAGGTAGAGGAAGTCGTCGCCCATCCTCTCGGGGTCGATCAGGCCGCGTAGCTTGTCCAGCCAGCGCCGGGCGGTGCCGGCGCGGCCCGCGTCCATGTCTTCCACGGCGCGGCAAAGCATGTCGAACTCATAGGCACTCAATTGATCCTCTGTGTTTCTGTTCGTGACGGCTACCGGGTGGCGTCAGCTACCTCTCGCTTCTTTCGATGACTCTTTTCCGGGAAAGGGAGACGCCGGACTCCGCGCGACTATGCCTGCGCCGGGAAAGCGGTCCTTCTTCGCCGGGTCCATGGTGGGACGGCACTCTTAGAATTGACTTATCTGCGCTTGGCATCGGCTTAAAGCTCCGATGGAGCGCACCCCGGTGCCGGTGTCCGAGCCGAGGAGTTCGACCTCTAGGTCGACGTGTGAAGGCTGGAGTGACGGACTTACCTCACCCGTTCACCAGATGCCGGGTGGGCTGCCACGGGGCCGGACCGGTCGTGACGTCAGGTGCGTCGCCGTGAGGAGATTCGGGGACCGGATCGCTGTCGCCACCGCCCACCGGAAAAGGATTACGCGTTCCCCGACGAAGCCGGCCGTCTCCGGATGATGGGAATCCGGGGTGTCGGGAAGCCCATCTTGACAGTGTCACATGGTGCCTGTCTATGATGACGAACGTCCGAATCCGGCAGCGGTTGTCCGGACATCGAAAGGGCGGCCGTCTTGGGCGTGCCGGCGACGGCCGATCGCCTGTCACGCGAGGTCTGGAGTTGCGGTGCAAACGATATGCGGGTGATCAGATGGACGCTTTACGATGACGAATGCGCTAGAAGAGCCTGACGGTCGCGACCGAGTGCCGTCCGACGACGAAAGCCACCTGTCGCCCGGGCCGCCGGCAGGCATTCCGGCTTCCTGGCTGATCCGGCGCGACGTGCGGGAAGCGTCCCTGGCGTACATCACGAATCACTGGACCGACGCGCCGTGGAACAGCGCGATGGACACCCTGATCGCCTCGCAGCACGCCGGTGACCAGCTCCCCCCTCGCGGAGGCCGCGACGGACGGGATCCCGTACCGCCCCTCTGCCGGGCGGCCGGCCTCCCCGCGACCGCTTCCACCGGCGGTCGTCGGTCCGCTCCTTCCTGCTGACACGGCGGGACGGACGCCGGGCGACTTCCGTACTCCTGTGGCGGCGTTCCTATCTACAACGAAGACGCCGCTGTTTCCGGCCCTTCACGTGGCCGGACTCCGGGCGCGCGGCCCCTGAATGACGTTTCCTGTGACGGCTGAGCATGTGACGCGTCTCGGGTCGATACGTCTGCCTACCAAGCGGAAGGATCATCTCCTGTGCGCGCCGACGAGACGGCACACAATCCAGCGAGCAATTCCGATGAGCGGATCGCGATCGTCGGAGTGTCCTGCCGACTTCCCAAGGCGCCGAATCCTGAGGCGTTCTGGCGGTTACTCCGGGATGGCATGGACGCGCTGACGCCCGTGCCCGAGGGCCGGTGGAACATCGAGCCGTGCGACGATGCCTCCGCGGATCATGAGGGTGTCCGCCACGGTGGATTCCTCGACGGGGTCGCCGACTTCGACGCCGGCTTTTTCGGGATCTCACCCCGTGAGGCCGTCGCCATGGATCCCCAGCAGCGGTTGATGCTGGAACTGGCGTGGGAGGCGCTCGAAGACGGGGGCATCCTCCCCGCATCCCTGGCCGGCAGCCGGACGGCGGTGTTCGTCGGGGCGGTGGGGGATGAGTACGCCCGGTTGCTGGATCGGCAGGGAACCGCCGCCATCGCCCAGCACACCCTGACGGGTCTGAACCGAGGCCTCATCGCCAATCGCGTGTCGTACACCCTTGGGTTGCGGGGGCCCAGCCTGACGGTGGACGCCGCGCAGGCTTCGTCCCTGGTCGCCGTGCACCTGGCGGTCGAGAGCCTGCGGAGCGGGGAGTCGGCTCTCGCGCTGGCGGGCGGGGTGAACCTCGACATCCTGCCGGAGGGGGCCCTGGCCGCGGCAAGGTTCGGAGGTCTGTCCGCGGATGGCCGTTGTTTCACCTTCGATGCCCGCGCGAACGGGTTCGTACGCGGCGAGGGCGGGGTCGTCGTCGTGCTCAAGCCGCTGGCCCGCGCGTTGGCGGACGAGGACCGGATCTACTGCGTGATCCGGGGCAGCGCGGTGAACAACGACGGTGCCACCGACGGGCTGACCGTGCCCGACGCCGACGCCCAGGCGGACGTGGTGCGGCGAGCGTGCGCGCGGGCCGGTGTCTCGCCCGTACAGGTGCAGTACGTGGAGTTGCACGGCACCGGGACCAGGCGCGGCGATCCGATCGAGGCCGCCGCCCTCGGTTCGGCGGTGGGAGCCTTTCGCCCGGTGGACAGCCCGCTCGTCGTCGGGTCCGTCAAGACCAATGTCGGCCATCTGGAGGCGGCCGCCGGCATCGTCGGCCTGCTCAAAGTCGCCCTCAGCATCGAGGCGCGGACGTTGCCGGCGAGTCTGAACTTCGAATCGCCTTCCCCGGCCATCCCGCTCGACGAGCTGAACCTGCGCGTGCGGACGGCTTCGGGTCCCTGGCCTTGTCCGGATCGGCCCCTGATCGCCGGCGTCAGCTCGTTCGGGATGGGCGGCACCAACGCTCATGTGATCATGGAGGAGGCGCCGCCGGTCGCCGAGCCTCCGCCGGCCGCCCTCGTGGCGGACCGTGGCGGTCCTGGACTGGTGCCCTGGGTGGTTTCTGGCCGGTCGGAGGCCGCGTTGGCCGCGCAGGCCGCCCGGTTGCTGGAGTGCGTCGAGACCGATCCCGGGCTGCGTCCCGTGGATCTGGGCTACAGCCTCGCGACCACGCGTACCGCCTTCGAGCATCGGGCGGTGGTACTGGGCAGCGAGCGCGGCGACCTCCTCCGGGGCCTGACCGCGCTGGCCGGGGACGCCACGACGCCTGACCTCGTGCGGGGCACGCCCGTGCCCGGCAGGACCGTGTTCGTCTTCCCCGGCCAGGGGTCCCAGTGGGCCGGCATGGCCGTCGAGCTCTCCGAAGCCTCCGCTGTGTTCGCCGGGGCGCTCGATGAGTGCGCCGAGGCCCTGGCTCCGCATGTTCGCTGGAACCTCGGCGAGGTGCTCCGTGACCCCGCTGCTCTCCAGTCCGTCGAGGTCGTGCAGCCGGCTCTGTTCGCGGTGATGGTCTCCCTCGCCCGGCACTGGGAGGCGCACGGGGTGCGCCCCGAGGCTGTGGTCGGGCATTCCCAGGGTGAGATCGCCGCGGCCTGCGTCGCCGGTGCGCTGAGCCTGGCGGACGCCGCCCGGGTGGTGGCCCTGCGCGGCCGGGCCCTCACCCGCCTGGCCGGTACGGGCGGGATGGCCTTCCTCGGGCTCCCGGCCGACGACGTCCGCGGCGAGCTGGCCGGTCGGCGCGGGCGTCTGGCCGTCGCCGCTGTCAACGGCCCCGCCGCTACCGTCGTGTCCGGAGACGCCGGCGCCGTCGCCGAGATAGTGGCAGACCTGCGAGCCAGGGGAGTCCACGCGCGGGTCATCGCGGTCGACTACGCCTCCCACTGCGCGCATGTGGAGGCGCTACGGGAGCCGATCCTCGACGGGCTCGGTTCGATCCAGCCGGCTCCCGGCCGGGTCCCTTTCTGGTCGACCATCACCGGCGAGATCATGGACACCGCCGGGCTCGACGCCGGCTACTGGTATCGGAACCTTCGCCGGCCGGTCGGGTTCGAACACGCGGTCCGCGGTCTGCTGGCCGCGGGATACCACCGCTTCATCGAGGTCAGCCCGCACCCCGTACTGACCATCGCGATCATGCACACGGCCGCTGACGCGGACTCCCCCGTCGCCGTCATCGACTCACTCCGTCGTGACGACGGCGGCTCCGCCCGCTTCCAGACCTCACTCGCCCACGCTCACGTCAGCGGCGCACCGGTCGACTGGACCACCACGCTCGCCGCCGGCCGGCGGGTCTGCCTGCCGACCTACGCCTTCCAGCGCCGGTCGTACTGGCCCGGCGCGGCGGCGCGGCCCGCCCGCGCCGTGGCCGCGGGGGACGGAGCCGGCGAGCTCCGGCAGGCCGGCCGGACGCCGGACGTTCCCGGTACTGAGGCCTCGCCGCTCTCCCGTCGGCTGACCGCGGCGGACGCGGAGGAGCGGCCGAGGGTCCTGCTGGAGTTCGTGCGCGCACACGCCGCGGCGGTCATGGGTCATGCCGGCCCGGACGCCGTCGCGCCCGGGCAGACGTTCAAGGACCTGGGGTTCGACTCGCTCATGTCGGTCGAGCTCGGCAACCGGCTGACCGACGCGGCCGGGCTGCGGCGCGATGCCACGCTCGTCTACGCCCATCCCACCCCCGAGGCGCTCGCCCGCCACCTCGGTGAGGCGGTGCGAGGCGACGGCCGCACCGGAGCACCGCGAGACGAGGACGCGGAGTCCAGGGCCGGCGAACCGATCGCGATCATCGGAATGGCCTGCCGTTATCCAGGCGGTGTCGGTTCACCGGAGGATCTGTGGCGGCTGGTGGCGGACGAGGTCGACGCGACGGGGCCGTTCCCGCGCGACCGAGGGTGGGACCTGGGCCGGCTGTACGACCCGAGGCCGGGAGTGCCGGGCCGGACCTATGTCCGGCGAGGCGGTTTCCTCGACGCCGCCGCCTTCGACGCCGGCTTTTTCGGGATCGGCCCTCGCGAGGCCGCCGCGATGGATCCCCAGCAGCGGCTGCTGCTGGAGGTCGCCTGGGAGGCGTTCGAACGGCCCGGCATCGATCCGGCCACGCTGCGTGGCGAACCCGTCGGGGTGTTCGTCGGCGCCGGAGCCCAGGAGTACGGCCCGCGCCTGTACGAACCGGCGGACGGCCACAACGGTTACCTGCTGACCGGGAACTCGCCCAGCGTCGCGTCCGGGCGGATCGCGCACACCTTCGCCTTCGAAGGCCCGAGCATCACGGTCGACACCGCCTGCTCCTCCTCCCTGGTCGCCATGCACCTCGCCTGCCAGGCCCTGCGTCAGGGCGAATGCGCGATGGCACTGGCCGGTGGTGCCGCCGTCCTGTCCAGCCCCGGATTGTTCGTCGAGTTCAGCATGCAGCGGGGGCTGTCCCACGACGGCCGGTGCAAGCCCTTCGCCGCCCAGGCCGACGGCACCGCCTGGGGGGAGGGCGTCGCTCTCGTACTCATGGAGCGCCTGTCCGATGCCCGGCGTCTGGGTCACCAGGTGCTCGCGGTGATCCGGGGTTCGGCGGTGAACCAGGACGGCGCGAGCAACGGCCTGACCGCGCCGAACGGGCTGTCACAGCAGCGTGTGATCAAGCAGGCGCTGACGGCCGCCGGGCTCACAGAAGGCGACGTGGACGCGGTGGAGGCCCACGGCACCGGTACCACCGTGGGCGACCCGATCGAGGCCCAGGCCATCATCGCCACCTATGGGCAGGACCGGCCGGTCGCTCAGCCGCTGTGGCTTGGGTCGGTGAAGTCCAACATCGGCCACACCCAGGCCGCGGCCGGCGTCGGCGGTGTGATCAAGATGGTCATGGCGATGCGGCATCGCGTCCTGCCCAAGACCCTGCACGTCGACGAGCCCAGCCCGCATGTCGACTGGGCCGGTGGGGCGGTGTCGCTGCTCACAGAATCGCGGCCGTGGCACCCGTACGGGCGGCCGAGGCGGGCGGCCGTGTCGTCCTTCGGGATCAGCGGCACGAACGCGCACCTCATCCTGGAGGAGGCTCCGCCGGTCGCCGAACCCACGGCGGCCGGCTCCACGGGCACGGGAGAGCGTCATGCGGTGCCGTGGCTCCTGTCGGGGAAGTCCGAGGGCGCGCTGCGTGCGCAGGCCGCTCGATTGGCGGAGTTCGTCCGGGCCGACCCGGAGCCGCGGCCGGTCGACGTGGCCTACAGCCTGGCCACCGCCCGCGCCGTGTTCGAGCATCGCGCGGCGGTGATGGGAAGCGAACACGCGGACTTCCTCCCCGGCCTGACCGCGCTGGCCGAGGGAGTCGCGGCCCCGGACGTCTCCCAGGGCGTGCCCGCGCACGGCAAGACGGTGTTCGTCTTTCCCGGGCAGGGCTCTCAGTGGGCGGGCATGGCCGTCGAGCTGGCCGAACACTCACCGGCCTTCGCCGAGGCGCTCGCCGAGTGCGCGGATGCCCTGGCCCCGTACGTTCCGTGGGACCTGCACGAGGTGCTTCACGACGGCGGCGCTCTGGCCCGTGTGGACGTCGTGCAGCCCGCTCTGTTCGCCGTCATGGTGTCCTTGGCCCGGAACTGGGAGGCCCATGGCGTTCGCCCGGACGCTGTCGTCGGTCATTCTCAGGGTGAGATCGCCGCGGCGTGTGTCGCGGGAGCCCTGTCCTTGGCGGACGCCGCGCGTGTCGTCGCTCTGCGCGGCCGGGCCCTGACCGCTCTCGCCGGTACCGGCGGCATGGCGTTCCTGGGTGTGCCGGCTGATCGTGTCCGCGAGGAACTGGCCGGTTGGCGGGGGCGTCTGTCGGTGGCCGCGGTCAACGGTCCGGCCGCCACCGTGGTGTCGGGGGACGCGGACGCGGTCGAGGAGATCATGGCCGTATACCGGGCCAGGGGGGCGCAGGCCCGGAGGGTCGCGGTGGATTACGCCTCTCACTGCCCGCACGTGGAGGCTCTTCGTGAGCCGATGCTCGAAGCGCTCGCCGCGACAGCGCCACGGGCGGGGCGGATCCCGTTCTACTCCACGGTCACAGGTGAGGCGCTGGACACCGCGGAACTGGACGCGGGCTACTGGTACCGCAACCTGCGCCATGGTGTGGAGTTCGAACGTACGATCCGCACCCTGATCCGGGAGGGACACGACCGTTTCGTCGAGGTCGGCCCGCATCCGGTGCTGACCGGTGCGATCGAGGACACGGCGGCCGACGCGGGCGCCACGGTCGCGGTCATCGAGTCGCTGCGCCGCCAGGAGGGCGGGCCGGCGCGGTTTCGCGCCTCGCTCGCCGACGCCTGGGTCAGCGGCGCGCCGGTCGACTGGATGCCGGTCCTCGGATCCGGACGCCGTCGTGATCTGCCGACGTACGCGTTCCAGCGCCGGTCCTACTGGCTGAACTCCGACCTCGGCGCGGGCGACGTGACGCGGGCAGGGATGGATGCGGCGGATCATCCGATGCTGGGCGCGGCGGTGGAGGTGGCCGACGGCGCCGGTGTCATCTTCACGGGTTCGTTGTCGCGAAGCGCGCACCCGTGGCTGGCCGATCACGCGGTGCTGGGCCGGGTGTTGCTGCCGGGCGCCGCGTTCGCGGAACTGGCGCTGCACGCGGCGGACCGTCTGAACTGTGGCGGGATCGAGGAGCTGACACTGGAGGCTCCGCTGGCGGTGCCCGATGAGGGCGGGCAGGTGTCGGTCCAGCTCGTCATCGCCGGACCCGGCGACGAGGGGCGGCGCTCGTTCACGATCCATTCTCGCCGGGGCGGGGCCGCGGCGGACGGGGACCGGTGGACGCGGAACGCCTCCGGCGTGCTGGCGCCCCTGATCGCCGGCGAGGAGGAGCACCTGGCGGTGTGGCCGCCCGAGGGTGCGGCGGCGATGGCGCTCGACGGGGTGTACGAGCGGCTGGCCGAGCGGGGACATGGGTATGGGCCGGCATTTCGGGGGGTGCACGCGCTCTGGCGGCGGGGCGAGGAAGTCTTCGCCGAGGTGCGGCTGCCCGAGCCGGTGGTCAGCGACGGTTACGGAATTCACCCGGCGGTGCTGGACGCGGCCCTGCACGCGATCCTCGTGGCCGGGGCGGGTGCCGGCGCCGTACGGTTGCCGTTCTCCTGGAGTGGGGTGCGCCTGTTCGCCACAGGGGCGCGGACCCTGCGCGTCCAGGTGACCCCTACGTCCGCCGACGCCGTCCGCCTGGTCTGCGCCGACTCGGGCGGGGCGCCGGTCGCGCTGGTGGAGGAGCTCACGCTCCGGCCGGTGAGTGCGGAGCGGTTGGGCCTCCTCGACCGTCCCGTTGCCGGCGAGGGTCGTGACGAGGGGACGCACCTGCTCGCCTGGACGCCGATCGACGCGGTCGAGACGCCGATGGACACCGCCTCGGACACCGCCTCGACCTGGGCGGTCGTACGGCTCGGCGCCGACGGGCAGGACCGCCCGGGGACGGAGTCGCTTGCCGGCCTTCCGTCCGGTCGGTGGTTCGCCGATCTGGATCGGCTGCGCGCGTGGCTCGACGATCACCCGGTCTCCGCCGGGCCGGCCGTGGTCGTCGCCGTGGTGGACGCGGGCGAGAACTGGGAGAGCGCCTCCGCGGTCGCAAGCCGTACCGAGGACGTGCTGAGCCTGGTGCGGAGCTGGCTCGCTGACGAGCGGTTCGACAGGTCGCGGCTGGTGGTGGTGACACGCGGTGCGGTCGCGGCGCTCGACGGCGAGAGTGTCAGCGACGTGGCGGCCGCGGTGTGGGGGCTGGTCCGTACCGCGCAGACCGAGAACCCGCGGCGGCTGGTGCTCATCGACGCGGACGGCCGTCAGACGTCGGACGATGCGCTGCCGGGTGCGATCGGGACCGCGTTGACGGGAGGTGAGTCTCAGCTCGCGGTTCGCGAGGGGCGGCTGCTCGCGGCACGAGTGGTCCCGTATCCGGCTCAGAAGGGTGCGCTGGTGCCGCCGGGGCGGAGCGGCTGGCGGCTGGAGGTGACCGAGCAGGGCCGTCTGGACGCGCTGGCGTTGGTCGACTGCCCGGAGCTGGTCGGTGGGCTGGAGCCCGGGCAGGTCCGCGTCGCGCTGCGGGCGGCCGGGCTGAACTTCCGGGACGTGCTCATCGCGCTGGGCATGCTGGCCGACCGCAGGGTGCTCCGGGAGGGCGCCGGAGTCATCGTCGAGGTCGGCGCGGAGGTCGCGGGAGTGCGGCCGGGGGACCGGGTGATGGGGTTGTTCCCGGACGGCGCCGGGCCGGTGACGGTGACGGATCAGCGCCTGGTCGCCCGGATACCGGGAGGCTGGTCGTTCGCGCAGGCGGCCGGGGTGCCGGTGGTCTTCCTGACCGCGTTCCACGGGCTCGTGGACCTGGCCGGACTGAGGCCGGGGGAATCGCTCCTGGTTCACGCGGGGGCCGGTGGTGTGGGCATGGCGGCGATCCAGCTGGCCCGGCATCTGGGCGCGGAGGTCTACGCGACCGCGAGCGAAGGCAAGTGGGACACTCTGCGCGGCCTCGGGGTGGACGACGGGCGGATCGCCTCCACCCGGGACCTGGCCTTCACCCGGCGTTTCCTGCGGGCCACCGGGGGGCGCGGCGTGGATGTGGTGCTGAACTCACTGGCCAGGGAGTTCGTCGACGCCTCCCTGGACCTGCTGCCCCGAGGGGGCCGTTTCATCGAGATGGGCAAGACCGACCTACGCGACCCCGACGAGATCGCCAAGACCCATCCAGGCGTCACCTACCAGGCGTTCGACCTGTTGCGGCTGGAGCCCGATCGTGTTCAGCGGATGCTCGTGGAGCTGGGGCGGCTGTTCGAGCGGGGAGTGCTCCAGCCGTTGCCGGTGACCTGCTGGGATATCCGGCAGGCTCCGCGGGCCTTCCGGTTCATGAGTGAGGCCCGCCATGTCGGGAAGATCGTGCTCACGGTGCCCGTGCCGTTCGACCCGGACGGCACGGTTCTGATCACAGGTGGAACCGGGACGCTGGGCTCGTTCGTGGCCCGGCACCTCGTCCGCCGGCACGGCGCCCGCAGGCTCCTGCTGACCAGCCGGCGCGGACCGTACGCCGAAGGGGCCCTGGAACTGGCGGCGGAACTCGCCGAACTCGGCGCGCGGGTGGAGATCGCCGCATGTGACACCGGCGACCGCGACGCTCTGGCCGACCTGCTCGCCGGACGCGAGCTGACCATGGTGGTTCACGCCGCGGGCGTGTTGCGCGACGGCGTCATCGGCTCCCTGACACCGGAGCGGTTCCAGGAGGTGTGGCGCCCGAAGGCCCAGGCGGCCTGGACCCTGCACGAGCTCACCCGCGATCAGGACCTGACCGCGTTCGTCATGTTCTCCTCCGTCCTCGGTACGCTGGGCGGTCCCGGGCAGGCCAACTACGCCGCCGCCAACGCCTACCTCGACGCCCTGGCCCATCACCGCCATGCCCGGGGCCTGCCCGCCCTCTCCCTCGCCTGGGGACTGTGGGAACAGGGCAGTGGCATGACAGAGCGCCTCACCACCACCGACCTGGGGCGGATGACCCGCTCGGGCCTCAAACCCCTCACCACCGAGTTCGGGCTCGCCTTGTTCGACAGGGCGTTGTCGACCGGCGATCCGTTCCTGCTGCTCACGGAGTTCGACGGGGCGGCGCTGGCCGCCGCGGCCCGTGAAGGGGCCGTGCCGCCACTGCTGCGGGGGCTGGTCCGCACTCCGGCCCGGCGCGCCGCCGGTGCCGCCGCCGCATCAGGCACCGCCTCGCTCGCCGAACGGCTCGCCGGGCTGACCGAAGGCGCCCAGCACGGCCTGCTGCTGGACCTGGTCCGCGGTGCCGTGGCCGCCATCCTCGGGCACGCCGACCCCGCCGGCGTCGACGTCCGCCGCGCGTTCAAGGAGATCGGCTTCGACTCCCTGTCCGCGGTCGAACTTCGCAACCGCCTCAACACCGTCACCGGCCTGCGCCTCCCTTCCAGCCTCATCTTCGACCACCCGACTCCGGAAGCGGTCGCGCTCCACCTGCACGCCACGGCCGCCGGGCCCGCCGCCGAGGCCGACCGGGAGGAGAGCGCCGTACGCGCCACGCTCGCCGCCATTCCGCTGCGGAAGCTACGTGAGACCGGACTGCTGGAGCGGTTGCTGGCCCTCGCCAACGGTTCACCGGAACACGACACCGCGTGGATTCCGAGTACCGACGACATCGACACCATGGACCCCCACGGCCTTCTGGAGCTGGCCCGCGACTACTCCTCGCGGCCGAGTGGATCGGAGAGTTGAGATGAAGACATCCGACGAAGAGCTCGTCAAGGCGCTGCGTCGCTCTCTGAAAGAGATCCAGCGGCTGAAGCAGGCCAATCAGCGTTCGGCCGACCGGGCACGCGAACCGATCGCCATCGTGGGCATCGGTTGTCGATATCCGGGCGGGGTGCGCTCGGCGCGGGATCTGTGGCGGCTGGTCGCGGACGGGGTGGACGCGATCGGGGCGTTTCCCGCCAACCGAGGGTGGGACCTTGACGAGTTGTTCCATCCGGATCCTGATCACGCCGGAACCACGTACGCGCGGGAGGGAGGGTTCCTGCACGACGCGGATGGGTTCGACGCGGAGTTCTTCGGGATCTCGCCGCGTGAGGCGCTGGGGATGGATCCGCAGCAGCGGGTGATGCTGGAGGTCGCCTGGGAGACGCTCGAACACGCGGGCGTCGACCCGGCCGGCTTGCGCGGCACCGCGACGGGGGTGTTCGTCGGAGCTCTGACCTCCGAGTACGGCCCCCGCCTGTACGAGCCGGCCGCGGGCTACGACGGCTACCTGCTGACCGGGAGCACCCTCAGCGTGGCGTCCGGCCGGATCTCTTATGTGCTGGGCTTGGAGGGGCCGGCGATCACGGTGGACACCGCGTGTTCCTCCTCGCTGGTGGCGATTCATCTGGCCGCTCAGGCGTTGCGCCGGGGCGAGTGCTCGCTGGCGCTGGCCGGTGGTGTCACGGTCATGGCGACCCCGGGGATGTACGTGGAGTTCGCGCGGCAGCGGGGGCTGGCGCCCGATGGGCGGTGTAAGGCGTTCGCCGCGGCGGCCGATGGGACCGGCTGGGGCGAGGGCGCCGGGATGCTGCTGCTGGAGCGGGTGTCCGACGCCCGTCGTCTGGGTCACCGGGTGCTGGCGGTGATTCGTGGGTCGGCCATCAATCAGGACGGGGCTTCCAACGGTCTGACGGCTCCGCACGGTCCTTCGCAGCGGCGTGTCATCCGGCAGGCGCTGGCGGAGGCGGGGTTGACCGCCGCGGAGGTGGACGTGGTGGAGGCGCACGGGACCGGGACCACGTTGGGTGATCCGATCGAGGCGCAGGCGATCATCGACACCTATGGGCAGGACCGGCCGGCTGATCGGCCGTTGTGGCTGGGGTCGCTGAAGTCCAACATCGGCCACACCATGGCCGCCGCCGGAGTGGGCGGTGTGATCAAGATGGTCGCGGCGATGGAGCGGGGGGTGTTGCCGAGGTCGTTGCATGTGGATGAGCCGAGTCCGCATGTGGATTGGTCTGGTGGGGCGGTGTCGCTGCTGGCGGAGTCGCGGCCGTGGCACCCGTACGGGCGGCCGAGGCGGGCGGCCGTGTCGTCCTTCGGGATCAGCGGTACGAACGCCCATCTGATCTTGGAGGAGCCGCCGGCCGTCGGGGACCAGAGCAGTGGTGATGGTGGTGCTGTTGGTGGTGGGTCGCCGTTGGTGGTGTGGCCGCTTTCGGGGCGGAGTGAGGAGGCGTTGCGGGCGCAGGCGGGGCGGTTGGGTGGGTATCTGGCCGGTCGTCGGGATGTGGATGCGGTGGCTGTGGCTCATGGTTTGGCGGCGGGGCGGACGCATTTCGCGCATCGGGCTGTGATCGTGGGTCCGGCGGCCAGGGGTGTGGAGGAGGCCGTTGAGACCGCTCAGACCGGTGGGGTCGGCGAGGCCGGTGTGGTGCTGGGTGGGGGGCTTGGGGCTGTTGCCGGGGGGTGGTCTCATCCGGGTGTGGTGTGTGGCCGGGTGTCTTCGCAGGGGCCGGGCAGGACGGTGTTGGTCTTTCCTGGTCAGGGGTCGCAGCAGGCGGGTATGGGGTTGCAGTTGTATGAGGCCTTCGGGGTGTTTCGCGGGGCTTTGGATGAGTGTGATGAGGCGTTGCGGTCGCTCACCGGTTGGTCGGTGGTGGAGGTGTTGCGGGGGGAGGCCGGTGTCCCGGGTATGAGGGGTGCCGGTGTGGTGCAGCCGGTGTTGTTCGCGGTGATGGTGTCGTTGGCCCGGTTGTGGCGGTCGTGGGGAATTGTTCCTGATGCGGTGGTCGGGCATTCGCAGGGGGAGATCGCGGCGGCGCATGTGGCTGGTGCGTTGTCGTTGCAGGATGCCGCGGTGGTGGTGGCGTTGCGGAGCAGGGCGCTGGCGGGGTTGGCGGGTTCGGGGGCGATGGCTTCGGTTTGGGCTGATGGGGTCACCGTGGCTGGCTGGTTGGGCCGGTGGGAGGGCCGGTTGTGGGTGGCGACGGTGAACGGTCCGCAGAGTACGACTGTTTCCGGTGAGGCCGGGGCGGTGGAGGAGTTTTTGGCGATGTGTGCGGCCGAGGGGGTGCGCGCGCAGGCGGTGGATGTGGATTACGCCTCGCATTCTCCGTTGGTGGAGGGGTTGCGGGAGACGATCCTGGAGGCGTTGGCGGGGATCCGCCCGCAGTCCGCTGAGGTGCCGTTCTTTTCCACTGTGGAGGGTGAGGCGGCCGGGCGGCCGTTGGACACCACCGGGCTGGATGCGGGTTATTGGTATCGGAACCTGCGTAATGGTGTGCGGTTCGATGAGACGGTGGGGTGCCTGCTCGGTGAGGATCATCGGGTTTTCGTCGAGGTCAGCCCGCACCCCATTTTGGTCCCAGCGTTCCAGGCCAGGGTTGAGGCGCATGATGCGCCGGCGGTGGCGGTGGGGAGTCTGCGCAGGGACCGCTCGGAGGTGGCGGCGCTGGGCATGGCGTTGGCGCAGTTGCATGTTCATGGTCTGAGCCCGGACTGGGAGGCGTTGTATCCGGCGCCGCCGGTCACCGGGCGGCCGGAGCTGCCGACCTACCCCTTCCAGCATCAGCGGTACTGGCTGTCCCCGGGGGTGGGTGCGGGTGGGGACGTGTCGGCGGCGGGTCTTGGGGTTTCGGATCATCCGTTGGTGGGTGCGGTGGCCGAGCTGGCCGAGCGGAGCCAGGTGGTGTTGACCGGGCGGGTTTCGCTGCGAGGGCACGCGTGGCTTGCCGATCACGTTGTGGCCGGCAGGGTGCTGCTGCCGGGTACCGCGTTTGCGGATCTGGTGCTGCGGGCTGGTGATCATGCCGGTTATCAGGTGATTGATGAGCTGGTGTTACAAGCGCCATTGCCGCTGGACGCCGATGCGGCGGTGGAGCTTCAGGTCATCGTCGGGGCGCCGGGGGAGGGCCGGCGCGCGTTCGGTGTTCATTCACGTCCGCACCGTGCGGGCGGGGGCGGGCAGGACCCTTGGACGTTGCACGCCAGCGGATATCTGTCCGGCGTGTCAGGCGATTCCCCCGCCGCGGCGGGTTGGGGTTCGTGGCCGCCGCCGGGCGCGCACCCTGTCGGGGTGGAAGATCTGTATGAGCGCCTGGCCGCTGGTGGTTACCAGTACGGTCCCGCCTTCCAGGGCGTGAGCGCCATTTGGCGTCAGGGTGATGACCTCTACGCCGAGGTCCGGCTTCCCGAAACCCTGGACGCCCGCGGTCACGACATCCACCCCGCCCTCCTGGACGCGGCCTTCCACCCCCTCCTCCTCACCACCACCACTGGCACTGGCAGCGGTAGCGTGCGGATGCCGTTCGCGTTGTCGGGGATCACCCTGCACGCCACCGACGCCACCAAGCTGCGGGTACGCATCACCACCATCGACACCGACACCTTCAGCGTCACCGCCACAGACCCCGCGGACGCACCCGTCATCACCATCGACACCCTCACCCTCCGCTCCAGCGACGCGGACACGCTGAACAGTCCTCCTGCCGTGGTCTCCGACGTCGGCTCGAACCTGTCACACCTCTCCTGGACAGCGGACGCCAGGCCCGTGCCGGCGAATGTCGCGGCGCGACGGCAGCCCCGCTGCGCTGTGCTGGCAGAGCAGAACCCGGAGCGAGCGATCGAAGTCGCCACAGCGATCGGCGACGTCCCCGTATATCGGGACCTGACCGCGCTGATCGGCGAACCGACCTCAATCGGCACAGAGGATCCAGAGCTGGTCGTCTGGCTTCCCCCTCTCATCGACGCCGGCGGCGTCGACGTTCCTGCGGCTGTTCACGCCGTCACCGAGCAAGCTCTGAAGCTGCTGCAAGCGTGGACGAACGATCCTCGGCTGACTGACACTCGCCTGATCATCCTCACTCACCACGCCGTCACCACCAGCCCTCTGGACGGATCGCCCGACCTTGCTCAGGCCGCTGTGTGGGGGCTGGTTCGCACCGCCCAGAACGAATATCCCAATCGTTTCGCGCTACTGGACACCGACTACCACGAAGCCTCCTACCGGCAGATTCGGCACCTGCTCACCCGTCACCTCCTGGAGGACGAGGAAGGCCAGTCGGCCCTTCGCCAGGGTGTCGTCCACACATCCCGTCTCACCCGTGTCCGATCGGACGACATTCTCTTTCTGCCGGCTGCCGCCTCCTGGCGGCTGGAGACCGTGGGTGAGGGCACCCTCGCCAATCTCGTGCTCAGCGCCGACCCTGATCCGGCGGAAGCGGCGCACCTCGCTACCACGGCGGACATCGCGGGCCCACGTCCTGAGCCGGCTCTGGCCGACGGTCACATTCGCATGCGCATCTGCGCCAGTGGACTGAACTTCCGCGACGTGATGGTCGCTCTCGGCCTCGTCGGAGACGGCGGTTTAGGCCTGGAAGGAGCAGGAGTCGTCACCGAGGTCGGTCCCAACGTGGACGGGCTGGCCGTCGGCGACAGGGTCATGGGGTTCATACCTGATTCGTTCGCCCCCGCTGGAGTCACGGACCAGCGCATGGTGACTACTGTGCCTCGCCGCTGGTCCTTTACTGACGCGGCTTCTGCCCCGGTGGCTTATCTGACGGCCTACCACGCCCTGTCTGAACTGGCCGAAGTCCAGGCCGGACAGCGAGTGCTGATTCACGCGGGCGCCGGCGGGGTCGGTATGGCGGCTATCCGGCTTGCCCGGCACGCGGGGGCGGAGGTGTTCGCGACCGCGAGCCCGGCCAAGTGGCCGATCCTGCGGGAGATGGGCCTTGACGACGACCATATCGCCTCGTCCCGCAGCCTGGAGTTCAGGGCCAAGTTCCTGCGGGTGACCGGCGGCCAGGGAATGCATGTCGTAATGGACTGCCTGAAGGGCGAATTCGTCGACGCCTCATTGGAACTGCTGCCCAACGGGGGGAGTTTCATCGAGATCGGCAAGACCGATGTACGAGACGCGGGTCAGGTCGCCGCCATGTATCCCGGCGTCGTCTACCAGGCCGTCGACCGCGCCCTCGGCGACCCCCGAGTCATTCACCGGCTGTTCACCCGACTTGCTCCGTTGTTCGAAGACGGCACCTTGCCCGCCCTTCCTGTCAGCGCGTACGACATCCGGCAGGCACGCCAGGCATTCCGGGATATGAGTCAGGCCCGCCACGTGGGCAAGATAGTGTTCGCCCTCCCGAACGCGCCTGACGGCGACGGAACCGTGCTGATCACAGGGGGAACGGGCACCCTTGGTGGCCTGCTCGCCCGTCACCTGGTGACCAAGCACGGGATGAGAAATCTCCTCCTGGTCTCTCGCCGGGGTCCGAACAGCGACGGCGCCGTCGGACTGGCCGAAGAACTGACCGAGCTCGGTGCGAGGGTCACGGTCGCCGCCTGTGACATCGCGGACCCGGCCGCACTCGCCGCTCTTCTCGACTCCATCCCTCAGCGGCACCCATTGACCGTTGTCGTGCATGCCGCCGGAGTGCTGGCCGACGCGACCGTTCCAGCGCTCACCCCTCATCATCTGCGCCGGGTACTGCGCCCCAAGGTCGACGCCGCCTGGAATCTGCACCGGCAAACCCGCCACCTCAACCTGGCCGGATTCGTGCTGTTCTCGTCTCTGAGCGGCACCATCGGCTCCCCTGGACAGGGCAACTACGCGGCCGCCAACGCGTTCCTTGATGCCCTGGCCCAGCACCGGCGTCACCTTGGTCTTCCGGTCGCCAGCTTGGCATGGGGCTATTGGCAGCCGGCTACCGGGATGACCTCCCATCTCGGCGGCAGTGACAGATCACGTCTCGCTCGTTTCGGCTTCACACCCATCACCACCGAGCACGGAATGAAGCTCTACGACGCGGCACTGGCCACGGGCCTGCCTGCCCTGGCGCCGGCTCCGCTCGACCTTCGCGCCCTCACCGCACAGTCCCGGACCGGAACACTCCCCAAGATTCTCACCGGCCTGTCGGCGACTGCCGCTCGTCGCCGTGCCGGTGACGCCGGCACCGCACACTCTTTCGCGGCCGAAATGGCCGGCCTCAGTTCTGCTGATCGGCACGAGCGCCTCCTGCGGCTCGTCCAGGACCAAGGCGCCACGGTTCTGGGACATGGCACCTCCACCGCACTCGACCCGGAGCGGCCCTTCAAAGCCCTGGGCTTCGACTCCCTCACAGCCCTCGAACTCCGAAACCATCTGAGTCACCACACCGGTCTCAAACTCCCGCCGACCCTCATCTTCGACCATCCCAGTCCGCGCGCGCTTTGCGCGTACCTCGACAGCAGGTTTTCCTCCGTCATACCAAAGGAGTCCTCCGACCCTCTTTCCGAGCTCGGCAGATTCGAAGCCGCCCTCGCCTCGGCCGTCCTTGACGAGGACGCCAAATCTGCGATCGAAGCCAAGCTGAACGGCTTGCTCGAAGGCCTGGGCAGATCGCGGCGGCAGTCGGATGCCATGGTCGAACACATAATGTCGGCTTCGACCGACGAGATATTCGACCTCATTGACAAGACTATTTCCTGATGTCAGGCGAGACGATTATGCGGAAGTGGGCCCGGTGAACGACCAGGAAAAGCTCGTACAGTATCTGAAAATGGCGACGGTCGAGCTGTACGAGACCAAGCAGCGGCTTCGTGAACTGGAAAGTCAGGCACGCGAGCCGATCGCGGTGGTGGGGATGGGTTGCCGTTTCCCTGGTGGGGTCAGATCCGCGGGGGATCTGTGGGATGTGGTGGCGGCGGGGCGGGAGGTGATCGGTGAGTTCCCGGTGGATCGTGGCTGGGATCTGGACGGGTTGTTCAGCTCTGATCCGGATGAGTCGGGGACGACGTATGTCCGGCGTGGTGGGTTCTTGGAGGACGCCGGTGGGTTTGACGCGGAGTTCTTCGGGATTTCGCCGCGTGAGGCGTTGGGGATGGATCCGCAGCAGCGGGTGATGCTGGAGGTCGCGTGGGAGGCGGTGGAGCGGGCGGGCATTGATCCGCGCAGCCTGGCCGGGACTCCGACCGGGGTCTTCGCGGGGATGTGGTCCCATGAGTATGGTGCGGGGGGTTCCGAGGCCGTTGAAGGCCATCGGCTGACCGGGGTAGCGGCCAGCGTCGCATCCGGGCGGATCTCTTACTTGCTGGGCCTGGAGGGGCCGGCGATCACGGTGGACACCGCGTGTTCCTCCTCGTTGGTGGCCGTGCATCAGGCCTGTCAATCACTGCGATCAGGTGAGTGCGACCTCGCCCTCGCCGGTGGCGTCACGGTCATGGCCTCCACCGACCTTCTCGTGGACTTCGCCCGGCAGCGTGCGCTGGCGGCGGATGGCCGGACCAAGGCGTTCGGTGCCGGTGCCGACGGCATGGTGGTCAGCGAGGGCGCCGGGATCGTACTGCTCGAAAAGTTGTCGGACGCGCGGGCCAACAAGCATCCGATTCTGGCGGTGATTCGTGGGTCGGCCATCAATCAGGACGGGGCTTCCAATGGTCTGACGGCTCCGCATGGTCCTTCGCAGCAGCGTGTGATCCGTGCTGCTCTGGCCAATGCGGGGCTTACTGCGGCTGATGTCGATGTGGTGGAGGCTCATGGCACTGGGACGGCCTTGGGGGATCCGATCGAAGCCGGTGCTCTGCTGGCCACCTATGGGCAGGAGCGGCCGGCTGATCGGCCGTTGTGGCTGGGGTCGGTGAAGTCGAACATCGGTCATACGCAGGCGGCGGCCGGTATCGCTGGGGTGATCAAGATGGTCGCGGCGATGGAGCGGGGGGTGTTGCCGAGGTCGTTGCATGTGGATGAGCCGAGTCCGCATGTGGATTGGTCTGGTGGGGCGGTGTCGCTGCTGGCGGAGTCGCGGCCGTGGCACCCGTACGGGCGGCTGAGGCGTGCGGGTGTGTCGTCGTTCGGTATCAGCGGTACGAACGCTCATCTGATCTTGGAGGAGCCGCCGGTCGTCGACGGTGATGGTGACCGTGATGGTGCCGATGCCGATGCCGATGCCGATGCTGACGCTGGTGCCGGTGGGGTGTCTGCTGGGTCGCCGTTGGTGGTGTGGCCGCTTTCGGGGCGGAGTGAGGAGGCGTTGCGGGCGCAGGCGGGGCGTTTGGGCGGGTATCTGGCCGGTCGTCGGGATGTGGATGCGGTGGCTGTGGCTCATGGTCTGGCGGCGGGGCGGACGCATTTCGCGCATCGGGCTGTGATCGTGGGTCCGGCGGTGGGTGAGTCCGATGTTGGTGGGGGGCTTGGGGCTGTTGCCGGGGGGTGGTCTCATCCGGGTGTGGTGTGTGGCCGGGTGTCTTCGCAGGGGCCGGGCAGGACGGTGTTGGTCTTTCCTGGTCAGGGGTCGCAGCAGGCGGGTATGGGGTTGCAGTTGTATGAGGCCTTCGGGGTGTTTCGCGGGGCTTTGGATGAGTGTGATGAGGCGTTGCGGTCGTATACCGGTTGGTCGGTGGTGGAGGTGTTGCGGGGGGAGGCCGGTGTCCCGGGTATGAGGGGTGCCGGTGTGGTGCAGCCGGTGTTGTTCGCGGTGATGGTGTCGTTGGCCCGGTTGTGGCGGTCGTGGGGAATTGTTCCTGATGCGGTGGTCGGGCATTCGCAGGGGGAGATCGCGGCGGCGCATGTGGCTGGTGCGTTGTCGTTGCAGGATGCCGCGGTGGTGGTGGCGTTGCGGAGCAGGGCGCTGGCGGGGTTGGCGGGTTCGGGGGCGATGGCCTCGGTTTGGGCTGATGCGGTCACCGTGTCGGGGTGGTTGGGCCGGTGGGAGGGCCGGTTGTGGGTGGCGACGGTGAACGGTCCGCAGAGTACGACCGTCTCGGGCACCACTGAGGCGGTGCAGGAATTCCTCGCGGTATGCGCGGCCGAGGGGGTGCGCGCCCAGGCGGTGGATGTGGATTACGCCTCGCATTCTCCGTTGGTGGAGGGCTTGCGGGAAACGATTCTGCAGGCCCTGGCAGGAATCGACCCGCAGTCCGCTGAGGTGCCGTTCTTTTCCACTGTGGAGGGTGAGGCGGCCGGGCGGCCGTTGGACACCACCGGGCTGGATGCCGGCTACTGGTACCGGAACCTGCGTAACAGCGTGCGGTTCGATGAGACGGTGGCATGCCTGCTCGACCAGGACCACCGCGTGTTCGTCGAGGTCAGCCCGCACCCCATTTTGGTCCCAGCGTTCCAGGCCAGGATCGAAGCGCATGATCTGCCCGCGGTGGCCGTGGGAAGCCTGCGCAAGGACCGTCCGGAAGCCACAGCGCTGGCCACCGCGCTGGCCACGTTGCACGTTCACGGTCTCAGCCCCGACTGGAACGCACTGTATCCCGCCCCGCCGATCACCAGCCGACCCGAACTACCGACCTACCCCTTCCAGCACCAGCGGTACTGGCTCACCCCGACGGTGGGAGCAGGCGGCAGTGTGTCAGCGGCGGGTCTGGAAGTTTCCGATCACCCATTGGTGGGTGCGGTGACCCAACTGGCCGAGCAGGGCCAAGTCGTATTGACAGGGCGGCTTTCGCTACGGGAACACCCCTGGCTCGCCGATCACACTCTGACCGGCAGGACGCTGCTCCCCGCCACCGCCTTTGTCGATCTGGTGCTGCAGGCTGCCGATCACGCCGGCCACCACATCATAGATGAACTGGTATTACAGACGCCGCTACCGCTGAACGCCGATACACCGGTGGACCTTCAGCTCGTCGTCGAACCACCACAGAACAACCGGTGCGCCTTCAGCGTTCACTCCCGCCCTCACCGCACCGACCGGGACGAGCAGAACACCTGGACGCTACACGCCAGCGGATACCTATCCCCCGACTCCGATGCCTTGCCCGACTCGGGCGCTTCGCCCCACTCGGCTGCTTCGCCCGCGACAGCGGACTGGGATTCGTGGCCGCCGCCAGGCGCACACACTGTTCAGGTCGAAAGTCTGTATGAGCGTCTGGCCGCCCGCGGCTACCACTACGGTCCCGCCTTCCAGGCCCTGAGCGCCATCTGGCGCCAAGGCGAAAACCTCTACGCCGAAATCCAGCTTCCCGAAAACCTGGACCCCCGCGGCCACACCATCCATCCCGCCCTCCTCGACGCAGCACTTCACCCCCTTCTACTCACCACCACCACCGACACCCACAGCGACAGCGTGCGGATGCCGTTCGCCTTGTCAGGGATCACACTCCACGCCACCCACGCCACCAAGCTCCGAGTACACATCACCATCATCAGCCCCGACACCATCCGCCTCATCGCCACAGACCCCGCAGACGCACCCGTCATCAGCGTCGACACCCTCACCCTCCGCTCCAGCAGCCCGCTCTCGGAGGGGCACGCTCCCTCCAGGTCGAGGAGCCGCCGGACCGGGACCGTCCGTCGCCGTGCCGGCAATGCCGACACCGCGCATTCCTTCGCCGCCGGACTGACCGGCCTCACTCCGGGTCAACAACACGACCGAGTCCTGCGGATCGTCCAGGCCCACGTGGCGACCGTTCTCGGGCATGTCAGCTCCAGCACCCTCGACCCAGGGCAGCCGTTCAAAGCTCTCGGCTTCACCTCCCTCAACGCGCTCGAGCTTCGCAAGCAGCTCGGCCAGACCACCGGCTGCCACCTTCCGCCAACCGTCGTCTTCGACCACCCCACGCCACGGGCTCTGGCAACTCATCTCTACGAGCAGGTAGCCGGTGTCGCATCCGCCGCCGTTCCGACACCGGTCGGTTTGGAGACTGACGAGCCGATCGCGGTGGTGGGGATCGGTTGCCGTTTCCCTGGTGGGGTCAGATCCGCGGGGGATCTGTGGGATGTGGTGGTGGCGGGGCGGGAGGTGATCGGTGAGTTCCCGGTGGATCGTGGCTGGGATCTGGACGGGTTGTTCAGCTCTGATCCGGATGAGTCGGGTACGACGTATGTCCGGCGTGGTGGGTTCTTGGAGGACGCTGCCGGGTTTGACGCGGAGTTCTTCGGGATTTCGCCGCGTGAGGCGCTGGGGATGGATCCGCAGCAGCGGGTGTTGCTGGAGGTCGCGTGGGAGGCGGTGGAGCGGGCGGGCATTGATCCGCGCAGCCTGGCCGGGACTCCGACCGGGGTCTTCGCGGGGATGTGGTCCCATGAGTATGGTGCGGGGGGTTCCGAGGCCGTTGAAGGCCATCGGCTGACCGGGGTAGCGGCCAGCGTCGCATCCGGGCGGATCTCTTACTTGCTGGGCTTGGAGGGGCCGGCGATCACGGTGGACACCGCGTGTTCCTCCTCGCTGGTGGCGATTCATCTGGCCGCTCAGGCGTTGCGCCGGGGCGAGTGCTCGCTGGCGCTGGCCGGTGCTGTCACGGTCATGGCCTCCACCGGCCTGTTCGTGGACTTCGCCCGGCAGCGTGTGCTGGCGGCGGATGGCCGGACCAAGGCGTTCGGTGCCGGTGCCGATGGCATGGTGGCGAGCGAGGGCGCCGGGATGCTGCTGCTGGAGCGGGTGTCCGATGCCCGTCGTCTGGGTCACCGGGTGCTGGCGGTGATTCGTGGGTCGGCCATCAATCAGGACGGGGCTTCCAACGGTCTGACGGCTCCGCATGGTCCTTCGCAGCAGCGTGTGATTCGTGCTGCTCTGGCCAATGCGGGGCTTGCTGCGGCTGATGTGGATGTGGTCGAGGCTCATGGCACCGGTACGGCGTTGGGTGATCCGATCGAGGCGCAGGCGATCATCGCTACCTATGGGCAGGAGCGGCCGGCTGATCGGCCGTTGTGGCTGGGGTCGGTGAAGTCGAACATCGGTCATACGCAGGCGGCGGCCGGTATCGCTGGGGTGATCAAGATGGTCGCGGCGATGGAGCGGGGGGTGTTGCCGAGGTCGTTGCATGTGGATGAGCCGAGTCCGCATGTGGATTGGTCTGGTGGGGCGGTGTCGCTGCTGGCGGAGTCGCGGCCGTGGCACCCGTACGGGCGGCTGAGGCGTGCGGGTGTGTCGTCGTTCGGTATCAGCGGTACGAACGCTCATCTCATCCTGGAGGAGCCGCCGGCCGTCGGGGACCAGAGCAGTGGTGATGGTGGTGGGTCGGCGTTGGTGGTGTGGCCGCTTTCGGGGCGGAGTGAGGAGGCGTTGCGGGCGCAGGCGGGGCGGTTGGGCGGGTATCTGGCCGGTCGTCGGGATGTGGATGCGGTGGCTGTGGCTCATGGTCTGGCGGCGGGGCGGACGCATTTTGCGCATCGGGCTGTGATCGTGGGTCCGGCGGTGGGTGAGTCCGATGTTGGTGGGGGGCTTGGGGCTGTTGCCGGGGGGTGGTCTCATCCGGGTGTGGTGTGTGGCCGGGTGTCTTCGCAGGGGCCGGGCAGGACGGTGTTGGTCTTTCCTGGTCAGGGGTCGCAGCAGGCGGGTATGGGGTTGCAGTTGTATGAGGCCTTCGGGGTGTTTCGCGGGGCTTTGGATGAGTGTGATGAGGCGTTGCGGTCGTATACCGGTTGGTCGGTGGTGGAGGTGTTGCGGGGGGAGGTCGGTGTCCCGGGTATGAGGGGTGCCGGTGTGGTGCAGCCGGTGTTGTTCGCGGTGATGGTGTCGTTGGCCCGGTTGTGGCGGTCGTGGGGAATTGTTCCTGATGCGGTGGTCGGGCATTCGCAGGGGGAGATCGCGGCGGCGCATGTGGCTGGTGCGTTGTCGTTGCAGGATGCCGCGGTGGTGGTGGCGTTGCGGAGCAGGTCACTGGCGGGGTTGGCGGGTTCGGGGGCGATGGCCTCGGTTTGGGCTGATGCGGTCACCGTGGCTGGCTGGTTGGGCCGGTGGGAGGGCCGGTTGTGGGTGGCGACGGTGAACGGTCCGCAGAGTACGACCGTCTCGGGCACCACTGAGGCGGTGAAGGAATTCCTCGCGGTATGCGCGGCCGAGGGGGTGCGCGCGCAGGCGGTGGATGTGGATTACGCCTCGCATTCTCCGTTGGTGGAGGGGTTGCGGGAGACGATCCTGGAGGCGTTGGCGGGGATCCGCCCGCAGTCCGCTGAGGTGCCGTTCTTTTCCACTGTGGAGGGTGAGGCGGCCGGGCGGCCGTTGGACACCACCGGGCTGGATGCCGGCTACTGGTACCGGAATCTGCGTAACAGCGTGCGGTTCGATGAGACGGTGGCATGCCTGCTCGACCAGGACCACCGCGTGTTCGTCGAGGTCAGCCCGCACCCCATTTTGGTCCCAGCGTTCCAGGCCAGGATCGAAGCGCATGATCTGCCCGCGGTGGCCGTGGGAAGCCTGCGCAAGGACCGTCCGGAAGCCACAGCGCTGGCCACCGCACTGGCCACGTTGCACGTTCACGGTCTCAGCCCCGACTGGAACGCACTGTATCCCGCCCCGCCGATCACCAGGCGACCCGAACTACCGACCTACCCCTTCCAGCACCAGCGGTACTGGCTCACCCCGACGGAGAGAACAACCGACGTCCCGTCGCACGATCTCGAATTCTGGCGCGCCGTAGAGAACGACGATCCGGGAGAGGTGGCCTCCCTGTTGAACATCGTTGACGACGAGCGGATCGCCTCCCTGAGGCCCCTGCTCAAGGACCTCGCGGACTGGCGTCTCGGGAGCAAGGATCGTGCGGCCACGGGGGATTGGCACTACCAGCTCACGTGGCGACGGCTGGATCGAGAAGTGCCGCGGCTGTCCGGCACCTGGCTGGTCGTCACAACGCCCGAACAAGCCGATATGGGCCGAGTATCGGCGACTTCCAGGGCAATGACCGAGCAGGGGGCGAAGGTCGTCACCCTCGTGGTCGCCGACACCGTCTCCCGGGAGGACCTGACTCGACACGTTCACGACACAGTCAGATCGCCCGCTCTGTCGACTGCGGATTCAGGCGCCAACGGCCGTTCATCCGCCCTGGCGGGAGTCGTCTCCTGGCTGGCCGTGGACCGGCGCTCTCATCCGGCGTTCCCCCATCTGCCGGCAGGTGTGATCGGCAATCTCAAACTCGCCCAGGCCCTGGAGGGGATCGACGTTCCCCTGTGGGTCCTGACTCAGAACGCGGTGGTCACCGATCCTGACGAACCGCTGGACGATCCGATCCACGCCCTCTCCTGGGGCCTGCACCTTGTGGCACGCCAGGAGAATCCGCACGGCTGGGGAGGGCTGATCGACCTGGCCGAGCACGTCGGCGATGACGTCGGCACACACATCTGCCAGGCCCTTGGCGGTGGCGTCGACGACCAATTCGCTGTCCGGCCGAGAGGACTGCTGCGTCGCCGGCTCAGTCGTAGTGCTGTGTCCCGATCCTCCTCCTACGCATGGCCTTCCGACGGCACGGTGCTCATCACGGGTGGTACCGGAGAAGTAGGAAAATCTCTCGCCAAGCGGATTGCGCACAACGGCGCCAGACACCTGCTTCTGCTGAGCCGCAGTGGGCCGGAAGCGCCGGGCGCCTCACGGCTGGTCGACGAAGTGCGTGCTCTGGGGGCCGAGATCCGGATCGTCGCCTGCGACATCGCCGATCGTTCCGCTCTGGCGGGGGTGCTCGCCGACATTCACCCCGGTCAGCCGCTGCGGACGGTCATTCACATGGCCGGTACGTTCGACGACGCCACGCTGTCCGACCTCACAGAAGAACGACTGGAGAACGCTCTGCGGGCAAAGGTCGATGGTGCGCTGAACCTCCATGAGCTGACGAAATCCCGTGACCTCTCAGAGTTCATCCTGTTCTCGTCAACGGCCGTCATCCTGGGCGGAAAGGGGTTCGCGAGTTACGCGGCGGCGAACGCCTTCCTGGATTCCCTCGCACATCATCGTCGTGCTCAGGGTCTTCCCGCCCACTCGATCGCATGGGGGATCTGGGAGGGCAGGGACCACACCTTCCCGCATCACGGCCTGAGAAGAATGCGGACGCAGCAGGCTCTGGCCGCGCTTGAGGAGGTGCTGACCGAGGACCGGCCGGCCGCTGTCATCGCCAGCTTCGATTGGGGTAACTTCTATCCGCTCTACACCGCCTATCGTCCGTGCTCCCTGTTCGATGAGATCCCGGAAGTCGCGCGACTCCGCCAAAATCCTGCCGTCTCCTCCGGAGCCGGAGCCGGATCCGGCGACGCGTTGGCGGTGCGACTGGCGGAACTGTCCCCGGAACGACAGCGCCACCACCTCCTGCGCCTCGTTCAAACCACCGTCGCCACCGTGCTCGGCCACAGTGACTCCGACGGAATACCGCTCGAACACTCCTTCAAGGATCTCGGCCTGGACTCGCTGACCGCTCTCGAACTTCGTAAGCACCTCAAGCAGGTCACCGGCCTGGAGCTTCCGGCCACCCTGATTTACGACTATCCGACCTCGCAGGCCCTCGCCGCCTACGTTCACCGGGAGCTCTGCCCGGACGAGAGCGGCAAGGACGCCGGCCCGATCCTCTCGCTTCTCAGGCAGGCGATATCACTCGGCAAGCCTGAGCAAGGGGCTGATCTACTGCTGACCGCGTCGCGGCTCCGCCCGTCATTCGACGGCCTCTCCGCTGAGGCGCGACCGCTGCCTTCAGCTTCGCTCTCCCAGGGTCCTGTGCGGCCGGCGCTGGTGTGCCTCTCGTCGGGTGAGTTCGAATATCGCAAATTCGCGAGAGCGCTCGAAGGAATTCGGGACGTCTCCGCGATCATCCTGCCCGGGTTCTCCAGCAGCCCACTTCCCGCGAACGTGTCGGTCATGGCCGAGAGCGTGATCAAGGCGCTTCCGGAGTCCCTTCACGGGAAGCCGGTCGTACTGGTCGGCGCCTCGCTGACGTGTCTTCCGGTGTGCGCGACAGCACTGGCACTGGAACAGCTGGACTCGCCACTCGCGGGTGTCGTGCTGATCGATCCCCCTGGGAACGCGGCGAACGGACGCGACGACGAACTTTCCCTCCTTCTGCGGAGATTGGCAGGCAAGGAGGGGCCCGACGTCCCCTCCGACGAGCGACTCACCGCGACCGCCTGGTACAGCGAACTCTTCCGCCGCTGGGAATCCGCGGAGATCGAAACCCCGATCCTCCTTGTTCAGCCAGGCCACGCACGCCCTCCCCTGCGGTGCCCGATCGCGTCCACGGAAGCCCCGAAGGTGGTGACCGTTCCCGCCGGGACCGACGTACTCGAAGAACACTCCGCGCTCATCGGCCTGACCGTGAGTAACTGGCTGATGGATCTGGCGCGGGGCACAGCCAATGAAACGGGGCGGAACATTGCTTTGGGATAGCGTCTTCATCTGCGGCACAGGGAGGTTCCTGCCACCCCGGGTGAACGTCGAGGACGTGCTGAGCGGCAGCGCCGTCAGTGCCAATCCGACCAGCCTCAAGCTGTCCGACTGGGCGTCCCTCACCATTTCGCGGGACTACTCGGCGGCGGAGATGGCGGGGATGGCGGCAGTCGACGCGATGAAGAATTCGGGACGCGACGCCGATGACATCGCGTCGCTCGTCTACGCCTGTTTGGATGATCAGGACCATTTCGCGCCCGCCTGTCACGTGCAACGGGTCCTCGGCGCGTCCGAGGCGCTGGCATTCGAACTGGGAGCGGCGAGCAACGGGGGAGCGACGGGCCTCGTCGTCGCGGCGAGCTTGCTGAGATCCGACCCTTCCGCCAACGCCACGATGGTCACCGCGGCCGGCCGCTACCAGGCGGGTAGGTTGCGGCGATGGCAGGAATCGCTGGGCATTTTCCTTTCGGATGGTTCCGCCGCGGCGGTTCTGTCGCGCGACGGCGGATATGCCCGGCTGATAGCCAGTTCTCACACCTCCGCGTCCGAGCTCGAGTCGCTCGTCGCGGTGCGGGAAGATCTGGAGAACGGGAATATCATGCTGGCCCAGCAGACCGGCCTCGGGCCCTACCTTCCGATCATCCGAGATGCCGGCATAAGAACAGTGAGGCAGGTGCTGGAGGAGTCGGGAGTCGAGTTGTCGAAGGTGGCGAAGGTCGCAGTGACCGGAGTCGGCCTCGCTCAGCTCTCCGCTCTCATCCTGGAACCCCTGGGCATCGCGCAGAGTCGTACCACCTGGCCGTTTTTACGAGAGATCGGCCATGTCGGCCCCTGTGACGCGCTCCTCGGTATCGATCACCTTCTCCGCGGTGGACAACTCCAAGGGGGAGAGAAGATTCTGGTTATCGGGATGGGAATAGGCTTCCGCTTCACCACTCTGCTTCTCGAAGTCTGTGACCCACCCGCCCCGGAGTAGTCCAGAGCCGCCGACGGCGCCGTCTCCAAGCCTGGATCCGCGAGGTGCCGGAGGCGGCGGTTGCCGTGACCCCGGGGGTTCGGTCACCAGATGCCGGGCGAGTTGTCAGGGCGCTGGAGCGGTCGTGGCGCCGGGTACGTTGCCGTGAGGAGTTCTGGGGTCCGTATCGCCCTCGCCACCGCCTCGGAAACCGTTTGAAAGGCGGCGTGTAGTTCCTCCGGGTCTTTCGCCGTAAGAGGCTGAAGATCCGGTCGGGCAAGGTACTCCCTCAACATCGTCGTGTCCGCGTCTCCCCCGATGGCGATGGCCATTCGAAGCGCGCGTCGTCCCACCGGGGTGCGGTCGAGCTCGTCGAGGGCCGCCTGCCAGTGTTCACTGCTGTCGGTGGGATGACCGTCGGTGGCCAGGACTATCACGGACGTCAACGTGTCGGCCATGGCGGAAAGCGTGTCAAGTTGACTTGTCAGCAAGCTGAGAGGCGCGGCGAAGTTCGTACGGCCGCCCGCGGTGACGTCCCGCCACTGGAAGTCCTCGATCGGCGCTGGTTGCTGAAGGTGCCACCGCGCGTCACTTGAGAAAGTGATCACGCCCATGGTCAGCCGTGTCGCCGGCTCGCCGGCCGCGGTGCGTCGTAGCTTCGCGACCGTTCCCCGGACCACGACGTTCAAAGCCTCGATCTTGCCCCCGGCGGCCATCGAGGCCGAGCAGTCGAGCAGGCAGAAGAGATACACGTTCCTGCTGGTCAGCCGGGCGATGCTGCGCATCAACACGCTGGGCGTCACAGTCTGGGCACCGGCCCGGCGGGCCATCTCGGCGATCATGAGGTCAGCGGAGACCAGCACGACGGTCCGCCCGGCGTCCTCCTCTCGTACGAGCCGAACTATCAGATCATCGACAGCCGACCCCGGACCGAGCAGCACGCGCACCCCGCGAGGCGAGCTGACGGTGGTCGAAATGGGCGGCGGCCCCAGGTCGAACACACACGTGATCTCTTTCCGCGAGCTGGAGGCCAGGCCGGCGAGGCCGGCGAGCAACCGCGACCGCCGGTCGGCGAGCGGCAGGTCGCGATACGCGTTCGCGGCGACGTTGTCCCCGTCGACGATGAGGTGGACATCCGGTGACTCCAGCAGCAGATCGAGCGGATCATCGGACTCGCCGGGTCGGCCCGCCGTGCTCACCGCCACGTTGACGCGCAGCTCGTCGCCGTCGCCGAGCCCCGCGTCATGCAGCATCTGAGCCGGGTCCAGGCGGCGGCGAGTTCCATCGCGGCCGATCCGGTCGAGCACGGTTTCGGGAAGACGATCGTCAACACCCTCATGGAGGTAGTTCGCTAGCACAGTCTGCGAGATGTCGGCCAAGTGAGTCGTCGTCGGCACGTCCCGGAACGTGAACTCCCGTCCGTCGGGCCCCTGCACGCGCAGCGTGCTCAGGGTGGAGGGGCGGAAGGGATAGCGACGGAATTCGACGCGCGCGCCGGGATTTCCCTCGCCCACGATCGCGCGGATCCTGCTCAGGGCGTCGTCCGACTGCTCGCCCGGGTCGGTGATGAGCACGGCGCACTGCTCGGCGGTGCCGTACAGGAGCGTGGCCTTGGGGTCGAATCTGGCACGTAGCAGGTGCGTCAAGTCGTACGGGTCATATCTGCCGGACAGGATGACGACCGGATACAGGGTTTGCTCAGGAGACTCCCCGTCGCCGCTTTCGCTGGGAGTGTCCTCAGCCGGCAGCACAGAGATCCACGCGAGTACGGAGAAGTTCTTGATCCGCACCTTGGTACGTCTCAAATCCGGGAGAAGCCGCCGGATGGCCTCGTCAGAGTCGGTCTCGCGGTAGAGCTCGTCGGTCATGCCCACCGCGATGTCGCCATTCTCGCTCCGGGTCAGCGCGAGCCTTAGCTCCGTCGAATCGAGTACGCGGAAGACTTCTACCAGCGGTTGCGCGGACGGGCCGGTCGCCGCGAGGTTGACCATGCCATGGCCGAGCGCGATGCGAAGCCGGAGCCGAGCCTCTCTTCCGACCGCACGGTTCAGCAGGGAGACGGCGTCTCGCATGCCGGTGAGGAACTCCGGTAGGACCCGGCTGACGTCGACGCCGCCCGGAAGGAGCAAGAGCAGGCCGTCACCGGATTCCTCTATGAGGAAGTCATCGGGATCCACGCCGGCCAATCGGCACGCGTCGGTGACGGCGACCCGCAACCGGTGCCGCGTCTCGACCTGTCGCTGGTGGTTCAGGCTGCTATGGGCGAAGACATCGACCGCGACGCACAGGCGCCGCTCGAAGCGAGGGGCCTCCTCGACCGGGTCGCTCGCCTTCTGGTCGAGGTGGTCTTCGGGAAGTGAATCATCGACCTCGGCGGCGACCGCGTAGCCGCCGGTACGGGCGACGGGGACCTTGGCGATCAGGTGACGCGGCACGGTGGGGATGTCGCCGGCCGCGTCGGCGCTGACGCCGGCCGGTAGCTCGATCGTACGTATCACGACGCCGCGCGGGGTGACGATGGTGAGCCACAGGGAGCGGTCGCCGAGCGTCTCGTCGGGGGTGACGACGAACTCGGCCGGGCCGTACGACCCGCCGAAGCGGTGCACGATGACGCTGGCGTCGTGCACGGCCCCGACGGAGAAGCCGGTCGACCCGTCCAGCACGCAGGTGAAGGCGAACTCCTCCTCCTCGTACGGCCAGTCCTGGATGGGACCCGCGAGGCGGAGATCGACCGCGACCAGATGCGGGCGCCCCGCTGTCATGGAACGCGGCCAGCTCACCACGGGCTCCAGTCGCAGCTGGGCGTCGGTGGCGGGAGTCATGGCGCCCCCTTGGCAGCGTCGGGGGAGACCAGCGTGCGCGGGCTCCCGTAACAGACGTACATGAATCTGTAGAGCAGTGGAAGCAGTTCCCTGTTGGCTCCTGGTCCCGCGACGGCCGCGAGGTCGGCCGGTGTCAGGCCGGCGGCCTTGGCGCGCAGGTCACGCACCGCCTCGGCCACCGATCGTCCCGGATTGTCGCGTAGGTGCTGGAGCAGCTCGCGGGCCATCTCATGGGCCGGGCCGTCGCCGACCGCGCCGTTGGTCGCGAGCACCCCGGCGGCGCCCGATCGCAGGAAGACCTCCGAGAACCCGCGCAGCACCCGGTCGTTGAACCGCTTGGTGTCGTAGCCGAGCGAGCCCGAATGGCAGGCGTTGAGGAAGACGAAGGTCGCCGCGGGGCGTAGCCGGGGGAACTTCATCGGGTCGACGTGCAGGAGCGGCAGCGTGCCGAGCGCGCACTCGGAGAGCTGCTCGCCGAACTTCCCGTGGCAGGCGACGTACACCAGGGCCAGGGCGTCGCCGTCGAGCTTGAGCGCCTTGGTCAGGTCGTACATGGTGCTGCTGGGCTCGACCCGGTAGCCGGTGAGCAGTGAGTGGTCGCGGTTCATCTCGGGGTCGATGTAGGCGGCGACCGAGCCGGTGCATTCGTGGGACGAGCGGTAGTCGCGCACCGTCTCCGGCCAGGCGGTGCGGATGGACAGCCATCGGGTGATGGTCACGACCCCGCCCAGCCAGCCTTCGGCACGACCGGAGTCGTACTCCAGCCAGAACAGCTCCCACGGGATCCGATATCCCGTGTCGTCCCAGATCACGAGCTGGAAGCGGTCCCCGTGCACGGCAAGGCGCCGGTCGAGCCACCGGGTCAGCTCCGTTTTCGGGCGCGACCAGATCTGCATGAAGCTCAGGACGTCGGCGGGCAGCTCACCACCGGAGGACACGAGCGACCCCAGGTCCAGATCGGGCTTTCCGTACACCTCCGCGAATTCGGTCGCCTCGCCGCAGCAGCAGACGCCGCGCAGCCGGAAGCCAGGCGTCTCCTCCTTCCGCCGGAACGGGACGACCGTGAGAAGGGCCATTCCCTCCGGCAGCCCAGCGCCGAGATCGGCCTCGACGACGTCGAAGACCATGGGGTCACCGGCGGCACCGGGCTTGCCGGCGGTCATCGTCGCCGGGCCGGCCGTCACGCTCGCCTGCGTCACGGCGGGACGTTGGCTCACGGCCGGCGGCATCAGGCGTTCGGCGCCGGGAATGCCGGAGCCACCCTTGCCGCCCGCATCGCGCCGCGACCCCCCGAAGACGGCACTGAAGAACCGGCGACGATTCTCCATGGTCATCCGGAGCCCCCCGCATCGCCGGACATGTCCTCCATATCATCCAGGACATTCGAACGGTCCAGCGTGTGGAAGCCGCCCGGGACGATCAAGCCGCCCAGGGCGGTGGCGAGAAGTGCCGTGAGGTGGGAGCCGGGACGTGGCCCGGGATCGACGACGACGCTGCGCACGCGGTGCAACGCGCTGATCTCGCCCGCCACGCCGAGCGCGTCGTCGACCCCCTCCCTGGCAACCCGCTCAGGCAGGGACTTCGCCCGGCTCGCGGCAAGAGGAACGTTGGCGCGCCCGTCGGTGACCACGACCAGCACCGCCTCGACGACGGCCGCGTCCCCCTGCTGGGTCTCGCGGCGCAGCAGTCGTGCGGCCAGGCTGAGACCGTGCGCGAGCGGTGTGGCCCGGCCGGGCCGGCGTTCCAGGGCCGTCGCGACGCGGGGATCAAGAAGGCCGCGTGCCGCGAACCGCTGCGCGCACAGTTCGTCGGAGGCGTCGGCCGCGCCCACCTCCACGACGTCGACCGGCGCCCGGGCCGCGTACGCCCATCGCAGATACGGCGCCAGCGGGCCGTACCAGTCCCACCCATGGTGGCAGGTGTGGTCGAGCAGCAGCACGAGCAGGCGGCTCGGTCGCGGCGCCCGCCGGTGACCGCGCAGGTCCACCGCTTCGACGTGCAACCGGTGGCCCGCCTGGAAGTGGTCCGGGCCGCACCGCAGCGTCTGGAACTTCGCCGACTCCAGCAGGGTCGCGGCCATCGCGATGTCGCGCACCTCACGCGCGGGCCCGGTGCCGATCGGATGTCCGCGAGGCGGTCCGCCGCCGGCCCGCCGGTGCCAGGGGACGCGCAGCGGGTACTCGTCGTGCTCGGGGTCGGCGTGGTCTTCGGGGTAGGGATCGCCGGAGGTCTCGGCGTCCGGCAGCGGCCCGCTCGGAAGCGGCGTGCCTTCCCCCGCGGGCACGTCGAGATGGCCTGCCTCGTGGTCCGCTCCACCTTCGACGGGTACCCAGGGTGCGCCCGGTTCGATGAGCCGTTCCGGTCCTGACGGATCGTCCGGTCGCGTCGTGGGGGAGAGCCCGATCAGGCGTGCGGCGGCATCGACGTGCTCCCGCTCGACGACGGACTCGTCATCCAGTGCCGCCAGCGCGCGGGCGATCCTGGCCAGCGCCAGGTCGCGGCGGGTCCCGGCCGCGGCGGGCGGCACCAGTTCCACGACGCCTTCGGCCGCGGCCATCGAGAGTCCGGGAAGCCGCCCCGCCCCTATGGCCCGTCGCCACTGAGGATCCGGCTCGCCCAGAACCGCCGTCCGATCCCCGGCCGCCCGGAGTCCCTCGGCCTCCGCGGCCGAGCGGGCGGGAACGTCCTTCCGCAGTCCCGCGGCGTCGATGCGAACCGCGAAGCGGTCGAGCAGATGCTGGGAGACCCGGCCCACCTCGGCGCGACGGCAACAGGCGATCCAGTAGTCCGCAGGCCGCCAGCGCATCCGCATTCCGGCTCGCTCCAGATGCACCACGTCCGCCCCGATCGTGGCGACCGCCGCGCGGGCGCCCGCCAGGCCGAGCAGGGCGAGGTCGGGCACCACGACCACGCCGGGCGGCCGGTCGGCGCCCACCAGCGGCCCGTGCTCCAGCCGGAAGCCGTTCGTCTCACCCGGCCGAGGGCGGATCCGCGTCCACAGATCGTCGTCGGTGGCCGTGGCCCCCAGCATGCTGATCGCGGGCGAGCCCCCGACCAGGCCGGCGAACCACCGCACCACCGGCACGATGAGGTCCGCGTCCAGGTCGAACAGAAGGATCCCGGCGAGGCTCCGGTCGAGCGCGGCACAGGCCAGCGCCGTGGCGACCCGCTCGCGGACGTCCATCGCTAGTCTCCCGCGTCCGCCGTGAGGATCTCTCCCGCCTCCGCCGCGAGAAGCCCGGCGAGGCGCTCCTCGTCCTTGGCGGTCCACTCGAGCCCTTCCCCGTACGCGGCCTCGCGACGGCGGTGTGCGATCGCCTGCGGTGCGACGGCCCGGACGTCCTGCGGCGTCAGCTCCGAACGCCCCGCGAGGGCCGCCGTCGCGCGGGCCGCCTGGGCCATGACGATCTCGCCGCGGTGCCCCGCGACCTGGAACTCCGCGGCGATCCGGGAGCACAGCGACAGGGCGTCATCGCTGAGCCGCACATCGGCGACCGCCTCGCGTGCGGCCTTCAGCGTGTCTCGGCGCTCGCGGTCGAGAGCGGCGCCCCGGTCCAGCCACGCGGAGGCCGGCCTGACGCGCTCCTCCTCGAAGCGCAGGACCGTCCTCAGGATCTCGCGACGCACCAGCGGGTCGAGTTCCGCGCTCACCGGGACCAGCAGGCCGAACCGGTCGAGGAGCTGGGGGCGCAGCGTGCCTTCCTCGGGGTTCATGGTGCCGACCAGGGTGAAGGACAGCGCGATCTCCGGCTGGTCCAGGCCCTCGCGCTGTACGGCCAGCAGGCCGGTGGAGACCACGTCGAGGATGAGGTTGACGATGTGGTCGTCCAGCAGGTTGACCTCGTCGATGTAGAGCATGCCCTGTCCACCCGCTTGTTCGAGCAGTCCGGGTTGGGGCTCGGTCTTCCCGGCCATCAGGGCGTCGATCCTCCAGCCCCCGATGACCCTGTCGTCGGTCACGTTCATCGGCAGCGTCACCGGCAGCTCGCCGTACATCATGCGGGCGAACGCCCGTACGATCGTCGACTTGGCTGTGCCACGCTCCCCGCTGATCAGCACCCCGCCCACGGGCGGCATCACGTACGAGATCTCGAGAGCACGTCGCAGAGCGTCCTGCCCGACCACGTAGCTGTACGGCAGCAGCGGAAATGTCGCGGCCTCAGGCATTCTTCCGGCCGTTCCAGCGCATGGAGATCTGCAACTGGGCCCCGCTGGTCGACTCGACGATCGCGGCGCCGACCTTGGCGTCCAGCTTCACCGCGAATTGCAGCTCCAGCTCGTCGGGCCGTGTGTCCTCGGGCATCTCGTCGAGCTTCCGCTTGACCTCCGCCGCGCACGACCGTACGAGGTCGACGGCCTCGGAGAACAGGGGCTCCGCCAGCTTCATGACCTTCTCCCGCACGCTGCGGGTGGCCTCCTCGTCGTAGATGTCGGAGAGGTCCGTACGGGGCGCCTCCTCCAGTTCGATCTGGATCGGGCGCGTTCCCTCGCCGGCCGGCACCGCCACGACAACCATCCAGTGGTCCTTTCTCCTATCCGCACTCCGCTGACATGCAAAGTCTGCATAGGAAAGCGAGGGATTGTCCCTGACTTGCGGGAGAGGGCCGGTTTAATTCCGTGATCGGACTCCTCACGTGCCGGGCAGGCTGACGCGTTCGACCGGCCTGCCCCTCAATCTGCCTAAGGAACGTGGCCCAGCGTCGCCTACTCGTCTTTCACCCGGCGTGCGACGCCGTACAGGGCCGGCCGTCGCAGACGTCGACCACCACGCCATATTTCAGGAAGTACGCCTTCTGCCGACGTGCCGTCGCGTCGGCCCGCGGGTCCTCGTGGGAGTCGGTGCCGTACTGCGGGCCCAGCGGAGGCGTGTTGGTGACCGGGGGAGCGGGTGTGCCGCTGTCCCAGACCACCATGGCCGAACCCGGATAGGGCCGGCGCGGCAGCGCCGGGATGCCCCAGTAAGCGACCACGTCGGGGTTGCGTCCCGCCGCGATCGCGGGCTGGTGGACGCGGGCGCCGATCGTCCGCGCCTCGACCTCGGCGGCGACCGTCGACACCTGGTGATCACCGAACGCCACCTGCATCAGGATGTGGTGGCGCGGCGAGCCGGGAAGCGGGTCGTGACCCAGGTGCTGGGCATACCCGTTGGTCTCTGCCCGATCCCACAGGATCTGGATCAGCGCGAAGCACAGCTGCTGGTCCAGCTTGTCGGGGTAGTACCCGTTCATGACCTGGTGGAAGGGCTGAAAGTCGACGCTCCGGTTGAGCAGCGTGCTGTAGTTCATCCCCGGCACCCCGAGCACGCCCCTGCGCACATCGGGTGACACGGCGACCAGCGCGCCGCCCGCGATGGAGCCCTGGCTGTTGCCGTCGTAGGCCAGGTCCGTGTGCCAGTCGATCAGCGAGCGCCCCTTGCCGTCCTGGAACGCCTTGTCGCTTGCCAGCCCATCCCTAGTGATCATGGTGCGGCCGAGGAACACGAAGTTCAGCAGGCTCTGCTGAAGCCGGTCGGTCACGCTGTCGAAGCGGGAGAAGTCGGCGAACACCCCGCCGACGTTCGGGATGTCCTCGTCCGCCATGCCTATCCACTTGGTGGCGCAGAACAGGAAGTCGTGCTCGCCCGCCATGGCCCTGACGTTCGAGGCCCGGACCTCGGTGATCCTGCCGAGCAGGCCGTGCCCGTACAGGGACGGGCGCGCGGGCTTGGTGAACGCGGCACGCGGGATCTCGCACTGGAACTGGGCGTGCACGTCGTCACCGAGCTGCTTCGGCCTGCCGTACGCGTCGCGGTTCAGCACCGCGCCGGGCGGGGCGCCCGCCTGGTTGAGGTAGTTGGGCACCAGGAACTCGCCCTTGACCTCTCGCGCGATGTTCGCGTCCTGCTCGGGGGTGAAATCGGTGACCGTCGTGACCGTGAACTGCGGCGACCTGCCGCGCAACCGGCCGAGTGCCTGGTCGCGCATCCACAGCACAGGTCCGGCAAGGCCTTGCTCGCTCGCGATGGTGAAGTCCCACGCCAGATAGAGGTTCTCGCTACTCACCCCGGCCCGGGTGAGGTCCTGGAGCGTACGGCGGAGCGCGGGCTGCCGCCCGGCCAGCGGGTCGTCGCCGGGAAGCGTGGCTCCAGCGAGGCGGGTGAACGTCTCAGGCGCGGCGATCAGGGATCCGGAGGCATCCTTGAGGTTCCGGAGCGCGACGGCGTAGCGATGGCCTTCCAGGAAGTTCCTCGCTGGGCGGATGATCAGTGCCTGCCGCGCGGGGTCGGTGGCGTTCGCGTCCAGCTCCGCCCAGTACGGCCAGCGCTCGCCGGTGCGGGTGTCCACGATGACGATCGGGGCGTCCCGCTTCAGAGACCGGCCGACGTCGGTCACCGGAGCGGCCGCGGTCGCGGCGAGGTCGACGCCCGGAACGTGGGCGAGCAGCATCGAGCCAGGTGAGAATCCGTCGGACAGGTTCCATGCCGCCGGATCGATGGCCTTGCCTGCGGCGTTCGCGGGAGTCATCGCGCTGGTCAGGTTGAGCCGGAGCCCCGTAGGCGTGCGGGCGCTCGTCGTGAACCAGTTGTTGGGGAAAGGCAGCAGGCAGTCGGCTCCGGCCATCGGATCGCACCCGGGGGCAGGCGGGGACCCGGTCGGGGTGGATGTGGTCGGGGCGAGTGTGGCTGACGCGGACGCGGCGAGCGCGGGCGAGCCCGCGATCACCGAGGCCATCAGGGTCAAGATCGAGAACGGTCGACGCAAGCGCACATGCCCTCCCGGGTCCGAATTTCTCCGTTGAAGGTGGCACCTGCGTCGAGGTTTTTTGGGGAAATGACCAAATTGCAATCATTCATGGCAGAGCAATCACTTGGCCCGCGTCAGCGGTTCGGGACATCCAAGCCCGGTTGACTCCGGGGGTCCCCGTCGCTGCGGAAGCGGAAAGGTCGCGGGCGGGAATGGGGCCCCTGTTAACAGCCCATTCCCGCCCGTGAGGTGTTCGCCGTGCGTCAGCCGGTGAGGGAGTTCTTGACGATCTCGCCGACCCGCTCGACCGTCGTGTAGTCCCCGGCGGAGACCCGGTTCTTGGTCAGGGCGAAGGCCACTCCCGTGGCGGTGTCGGCGTACGCGGCCGTCCCGCCACTGCCCGCCATCCCGAACACCGTCGGGGCCGGGGACGCGTTCAGCGAGGGGAAGCCGATGTTGTACCCCAGCGCTCGCGTGCTCGGGAACCCGACGACCTCGTCCACGCCGCTCATCGCCACCGAGGTGATCTCGCGCAGCCGCTCGGGCGAGACCAGCCGCACCCCGTCCACCTCGCCGAGCAGCGCGGCGTACATGCGCGCCACGGCGCGGGCGGACATGGTGCCCCCAGCGGGGATGTCGGACGTCAGCACGTCGGCGCGGTTGCCGAAGGCGGCGTCGGGAAGCGCCGCCATCGGCGCCGCCGTGTAACCGTGCACGACCCTGAAGAACGGGATGCCCTCGAGCAGGTCCGCGGTCATCTCGGGCCCGCCCGACGGCTCGTCCAGCCGGGCCAGCGTGCCGAGCTGGGACTTCGGCACGCCGAAGAACAGCTCGTCGGCGACCCCCAGCGGACCCGCGACCTGCTCCCGCAGGACCTGCGAGATCGGCAGCCCGGTGGCGCGGCGGACGATCTCACCGACGATGTAGCCGAACGACTGGGCGTGGTACCCCGTCTTGGTGCCCGGCTCCCACCACGGCTCGGCGTCCGCGACCGCCGCGCACATCTTCTCCCAGTCGCACAGGTCCTCAGGGGTGGTGGCGGCGGGCAGGCCGGGCACGCCCGTCGAGTGGGTCAGCGCGTGACGTACGGTCGCGGCCTGCTTGCCGTGGGCGCCGAACTCCGGCCACAGCTCCACGATGGGGGTGTCGTACGTGAGTACGCCGCGCTCGGCGAGCACGTGCACCACGGTGGCGGTCACCCCCTTGCCCGTCGAGGTGGCGTAGAACGGGGTGCTGGAGATGACCGGGCGTCCGGTCGCCGCGTCGGCGGCGCCCGCCACGGCGTCCACCACCAGCTCGCCTTCCCGGTACACGGCCACCTGCACGCCCGTCTCGGCGCCGGACTCGACGAGCTGGTCGATCGCGACCTGAACCTGCTTCTGCGCGTCACTCATGATCGGTTCCTCTTTCTTGGTTGCGGCATTTCTGGTTGTTGAGACGGCGGGAGCGCCCGGAAGGAATCGCGGCGAGCCGTCAGCGCCCGGAGGCGACGCCGCGCCGCGAGACCGCGACCAGCACGGCGGGCTCCGCCCCGGGGTTGTAGAGCACGTGGACGGGCAGGCCGTGGAGCCAGAGGATCTCGCCGCGTCCGAAACCACGGCAGCGACCGTCTGAGCAGAGCAGCTCGATGCGCCCGCGCTCGACCACGACGATGGCGTCCCGCCACTCGGCCTCGTCGTAGACCCGCGCGCGGCCGGGGGAGACCACGACCGTACGGAGGGCGAAGGCAGGCGGGAGCCGCCTGCCGAGGAAGGACGGCAGGCGGGGGGCGTCGTCCATCACAGAGCCGGCGGCAGGCCGAACAGCGGGAAGTACTGGTCCCCGAACGTCGTGATCTCGGCGATCAGGCCGTCCTCCACCCGCAGGACGCCGAGCCAGGAGGGCCGGTACGCGCTGTCGCCCGCCTTGCGGAGGTACGCCGCGGCCACCGGCTGCCGGTTCGCCCACGTGGGCAGCACCCGCCAGTCGCCCCACGCCTCTGGACCGACCATGGCGGGCGTCCACGCCTCGACGATGGCCTTGCCGCCCCTGATCCAGATCGGCTGCGGCGGCATCGTCTGCCACGCGTCGTCGCGCAGCACCCCGGCCAGGATGGCGGGGTCGGCCTGCTCCACGGCGTCGATGTAGCGCTGCAGCACCGCACGCTCCTCGCGCGTCGGATCCTTGGACGGCGTCCACTCCGACCGCCGCGGCGGCAGATGCTCCTTCAGCGCCGGGCGTGCCCGCTGCAGCGCGCTCTTCACCGCGGTGACGCTGGTCGAAAGGAGCTCGGCGGTCTCCTTGGCGGGCCAGCCGAGCACGTCGCGAAGGATCAGCACCGCCCGCTGCCGGGCCGGCAGGTGCTGGATCGCGGCCAGGAACGCCAGCTCGATCGTCTCCTTGGCGACGACGGTGGCGTCCGGCTCGGCGTCTCTGCCCGCGACGGGCTCCAGCAGCCGGTCCGGGTACGGCTGGAGCCACATGACCTCGGTGGGGGCCGGCGCCGGCGCGCCGGGATCCGCCAGGACCGGCTCCTGCCGGGCCCGCGGGCTGCGCGGGTTGCGGTCGAGGAAGTCCAGGCACGCGTTGGTCGCGATGCGGTACAGCCATGCCCGGAACGTCGAGCGCCCCTCGAAGGTCTCCCGCCTGCGCCAGGCACGCAGGAACGTCTCCTGGACCAGGTCCTCGGCGTCCTCGAACGAGCCGAGCATGCGGTAACAGTGGATCTGCAGCTCCCGCCGGTAGCCGTCGGTGAGCACGCCGAACGCCGCCTCGTCACCGGCCCGCGCCGCGGCCACCACCTCGGCGGCCTCGACCCGGCCTTGCCCGTCCTCGACCTTCTCCACCATTCACCCTCCGCCCTCATGGGGCGCCCCGCTGGACGCACCTGACGGACCTATGACGACGCGCGCCCAGAAAAGGAATCGCTCGAACCGCTTCAGCCCGAGCTTTCCGGTGTGAACAGCCTCATCGGCCGAGGTGGCCGAGGCGGTGTGCGGCTCGGGTCAGGGCCTCCTCGGCCTCGGCGCCGAGCCGGCGCACCAGCTCGCCCGCGGGCACCTCCTCGGCGAGCCGGAACCCCTGACCCGCCCACAGGTTGATCGCGCCGGCGTCGCCCGCCTTCCTGGCCGCCGCCCGCAGCGGGGCGGTCAGGTGGTGCACCTGCGGGTACGCCGAGGGAGCCTCGCCGGTGTGCTCTTCGAGGAAGCGGTTGACCAGCCCCCTCGCCCGCCGGCCGGTGAACGCCCGGGTGACCGCCGTACGGTCGTACGACCTCAGCGCCTCGCGGTGCGCGACGCTCGTACCGGCCTCGGGCGCGAGCAGGAAGGCGGTGCCGAGCTGGGCGGCGACGGCTCCGGCCGCCAGCACCGCCGCGACGCCCGCCCCGTCGGTGATGCCACCCGCGGCCACCACGGGCAGCGGCGTGAGCCGCAGCGCCAGCCGGAGCACGACCAGCAGCCCGAAATCGCCCGCATCGTCGGTGAACCCGCCCCGGTGGCCGCCCGCCTCGATGCCCTGGGCCACCAGCGCGTCGGCCCCGGCCTCGTGCGCGGCCACCGCCTCGTCCGGGGTGGTGACCGTCACGATGACGTACGCCCCGGCCCGGCGCGCCTCCTCGATCACCTCCCGCGAGGGGAGCCCGAAGGTGAACGACACCACCGGCACCCGCTCCTCGGCCACGACGGCCAGCCGGTGCCGCCACTCGCCGTCGTCGTCCACGGGCACGCCCAGCGGCACGCCGTACCGCTCGGCCTCCCCGCGCAGCCGCGCCGCGTACGCGTCCACGGCGGCCTGGTCGGCCTTCTCGGCGGAGGGCACGAAGATGTTCACGCCGAACGGCGCGTCGGTGCGCGCCCGTACGGCGCGGATGCCGGCGCGCAGGGTCTCGGCCGAGTCGTAACCGGCGGCCACGAACCCCAGCCCGCCCGCGGCGGACACCGCCGCGGCCAGCTCAGGAGTCGACGGGCCACCGGCCATCGGCGCCTGGACGATCGGGTGGCGCAACACCGGGAACTCCATCACCCCACCCTAACGACCGCCGGCTCGGCTCCCGTGCGGGCCTGCCACCCGCATTTCCATATTCACGGTTCTCCAAAAATGTGATGCGAAATAGCAGGGAATTCCGTCATCGTTCAACCTATGCAGGCCACCCTCACCATTACTCCGGCGCAGCTTCCCGACGTGCTGTTGCACGTCGCGGTCGTGCGTCCCGTGTTCCTCTGGGGTGCGCCCGGCATTGGCAAGAGCTCGCTCGTACGCGATTTCGCCGACTCGCTCGGCCTCGACTGCGTGACGCTGCTCGGCACCCAACTCGCCCCCGAGGACCTGATCGGCGTTCCCGAGCTGGTCGGCGGGCGGAGCCGCTTCGCCCCACCGGAGGCGATCGCGCGCACGGAGCCGTACTGCCTGTTACTCGACGAGCTCAACGCCTCCGCGCCCGAGGTGCAGAAGGCGTTCTACTCGCTCATCCTCGACCGCCGCCTCGGGACGTACGAGCTGCCCGAGGGCTCGGTCGTGATCGGCGCGGGCAACCGCGCCACCGACAACGCGCTCGCCCGCCCGATGGCGTCCGCGCTGGTCAACCGGCTCGTCCACGTGCACCTGCGCGCCTCCTCGACCGACTGGCTCGTCTGGGCGGCGGCCAACGGCATCCACCCGTGGATCGTCGACTACCTCGTGCAGCGCCCCGACCACCTGTGGAGCGCGCCGCCCAAGACCGAGGAGCCGTTCTCGACCCCGCGCGCCTGGCACATGCTGTCCGACGTCATGCACTCCTATGGTGAGGCGATCGGCGACGAGACCCTCGCCATGCTGGCCTTCGGCACCCTGACCGGCGCGCACGCCTCGGCGTTCCGCGGGTACGTGAAGACCGTACGGCACGCCTACGACCTCGACGCGGTGCTGAAGGGCGACGCCTCATGGCCGCGCCGGCCCGAGGACCGCGACCTGCTGTACTTCCTGTCCGAGACGTTCCGCGCCCGCCTGATCAAGGAGCTGCCCGCCGACAGGCGGGGCGTTTCCACCCGGGGCCGCGAACTGGCCTTCCGGGCGAAGACGCTGCTCGTAGAGCTGGCCGAGATCTCCCTGGAGTGCGCGCAGCTCGTCATCGCCACCGGCCTGGACGGCTCACCGGTGCTCCCGACCTGGTTCCTGGTCGAGGTGGGCCGCGACCTGCCCCGCCTCGTCGCCGCACGGAGCTGAGATGGCCGCGCCCAAGAAGAGGCAGGACCCGTGGCGGGAGGCCGTGGAGCGGGGATGGCGGCTGGCGTCGGCGCACCCGATGTTCCACCACCTCGGCGCCTGCCTCCGGACGGGAGAGCGCGCGGAGTTCGGCCCGCGGGACTGGGCGCTGGCGACCCCGGACGGCCGCGTGCGGCACCACCCCACGCGGCGCGCCGAGCCCGAGGAGTGGGCGTGGGTGTTCGCTCACTGCATGCTCCACCTGGGATTCGGCCACGCGGACCCTCGCTCGGCCGTGCCGCGGGACATCGGCGCGAACGCCGGCGACCGGTGGAACACGTGGCGCTCACCGCAGCACGACTACCGAGCGGCCTGCTGCCTGACCGTCGACCGCTTCCTCCGCACTCTGAAGGTCGGGCGGTGTCCCGCGCCGCTGCCGGAGGAGCTGCCGCGAGAGGACGAGCGCGCGCTGGCCGACCGCTGGCGCATGTTCGGCCTGCCCGCCGAGCTGGCCCCCGCGGGATCGCCGGACTTCTGGATCGGCGAGGAGGAGGAGGCGAAGCGGGAGGACTTCCCGCGCCTGTTCGCCGCCGGCATCGCCCGGGCCGCCACCGCGGGGCTGGAGGCGGCGGGCGGGCCGCGCGGCACCGTCAGGGACCAGGCCCCCGGCCCGTGGGACGCGGCCCTGGCCTGGTTCGTCTCGTCGTACCCGCTGCTCGGCGCGCTGGCCTCGGGAATGAAGATCGTGGCCGACGTGGACGTGGCGCGGGCATGGCACATCTCGATCGCCGCCGTCAACGCGGAGGCCGCCGAGATCTACGTGAACCCGCTGGTCTCCCTGAAGGCCGAGGAGTGGCGGTTCGTCCTGGCCCACGAGATGCTGCACGCCGCGCTCCGGCACGGAGAGCGGGCCGGCGGCCGGGACCCGTACATCTGGAACGTCGCCGCCGACTACGTGATCAACGGCTGGCTGATGGAGATGGGCGTCGGCGACATGCCCGAAGGCCTGCTGTTCGACCAGGCGCTGGCAGGGTCGTCGGCAGAGGGGGTCTACGACCGCATCGCGGTCGACCTGCGGCGGTTGCGCAAGCTGGCCACCCTGCGCGGACGCGGGCTCGGCGACGTGCTCGACCGGCCGCTGCCCCACTCGGGCGGGCCAGGCCGCTACCTCGACCTGGACGAGTACTACCGGCGGGCGCTCTGCACCGGGCTCGCCTATCACCGGGCCGCGGGCAGGGGGTTCCTCCCGGCCGGGCTGGAGGAGGAGATCAGGGCGCTGGACCAGCCGCCCCTGCCGTGGGACGCCGCCCTGGCCCGGTGGTTCGAGGAGCACGTCCCCTCGGTGGACAGGCGCCGGTCGTACGCCCGCGCGTCGCGCCGCCAGGCCGCCACGCCCGGGATCCCGCGTCCCGGGTGGATCCGCCCGGAGGAGCTCGTACGGCGCGCCACCTTCGGGGTCGTTCTCGACACCTCCGGATCGATGGACACCAGGCTGCTGGGCAAGGCACTCGGGGCGATAGCGGCGTACGCGATGGCCCGCGACGTGCCGCGCGCGCGGGTGGTGTTCTGCGACGCCGTGCCGTACGACGCGGGCTACGTCCCGGTAGAGGAGATCGCCCGCCGGGTGCGTGTGCGCGGCCGGGGCGGCACGATGCTCCAGCCGGGCGTCGACCTGCTGGAGCGCGCGGACGACTTCCCCCGGGAGGGCCCGATCCTGGTCATCACCGACGGCTGGTGCGATGCGGTGCGCGTCCGGCGCGAGCACGCCTTCCTGATTCCCGAGGGCGCCCACCTGCCGTTCCGCGCGCACGGCCCGGTCTTCCGCATGTCCTGACCCTTCAGCCACCCGCCCGCATGCGGCGCATGCGGTTCACCTCGGCCGTCTGCGTGACCGACACGTCCTGCGCCAGCTCCTGCACCATGATGTGGGAGCCCTTCTCCAGCTCGTCGGCGGCCATGGTGATGGCGCCCAGGTGGTGGGCGATCATGAGCTGGAGGTAGAGGCGGTCGAAGCCGGCACCGTCGGCCGCCCGCAGGGCCGCCATCTGCTCCGGGGTCGCCATGCCGGGCATGGCGTGGTGCCCGGCGTGGTGCTCGGGAACGCGCTGCCCCTGCTGGCGCAGCCACCGGATCATCGCGTTGATCTCGGGTCCCTGGGTGTCGGCGATGCGCGAGGCCATGCGCTTCACGTCGTCGGAGGCGGCGCGGGTCGCGGCGCCGGCGCTCATGTCGAGCGCCTGACGGTGGTGGACGACCATGTCCTGCATGAACACCACGTCCGCCGCGTTGGCCGAGGGGGAGGGCACCGCGGTCGCCGCCTCGGTGGGGCCGAGTGTCTTCGCCGCCTCGCCGGGCCGGCCCGGGGCGATGACCGGGGCGGTGGAACTCGCCGACGGGGTGGCTGGGGCACTCGCGCAGCCCGCCAGGGCGAGCGCGGCCGTACCGATGACGATGAGGAGCGCGAGGCGCACCCGACCTCCCTGAGGATCACTTGGCGTGCGCGTGCACCCTAACTCGGACGTGATATGTCGGTAAAGGGATCATGTCGGAAGGTTTTGCTGACAAGTTGCACTATGGCTAACTCGTCCTGTCTGGGAGAAAATCTGCCCATCTATGTTCTCCTGTGGCATTAAGTACCAAGGAGGGTCCCTGAGTGTTGTCCATCCCCCGCAGAGGCGGCCTGGCCGGCCGGTTCCTCGTCTTCGTGGGTACGGCGGTGGCCATGGCGCTGTCGGCGATACCCGCTCAGGCAGCGGACATCCCGGGCACCGACCAGATCGTGATGAGCCCGAACGTCCAGCACGTGACGAACGTGCCGAAGCCCGCGAGCATCGCGGCCACCATCAACACCGACATCGCCTTCCAGGGCAACTACGCCTATGTCGGTAACTATGGTGGCTTCTCCATCTATGACATCAAGAATCCGAAGAAGACCTCCGTAGTGAGCTCGGTGGTCTGTCCTGGTTCGCAGATGGACCTGTCCGTCTACGGTGACCTGCTGTTCGCGTCCGTTGACTCGTCCCGGTCGGACGACTCCTGCGGCAGCACGTCGCAGTCCGCGTCGGTGAAGGAGTCCTGGGAGGGCATCCGCATCTTCGACGTGAAGGACAAGAAGAACCCCAAGTACATCAAGTCGGTCGAGACCAACTGCGGCTCCCATACCCACACCCTGGTCCCTGACAAGAAGCACGGCAACGTCTACCTGTACGTCTCCTCGTACAACCCGTCGGCGAGCTTCCCCGACTGCCTGCCGCCGCACGACAAGATCTCGATCGTCAAGGTGCCGCTCGGCAACCCGACCTCGGCCTCGGTGGTGGCCACTCCCGTCGTCTTCCCCGACGGCGGCAACGAGAGCCAGCCGGGCCTCGCCCTCCCGACCAGCGGCTGTCACGACATCACCGCGTACGTGGAGAAGGGCATCGCGGCCGGCGCCTGCATGGGTGACGGCGTGCTGTTCGACATCAGGAACCCCGAGGACCCGAAGGTGACGGCCAGGATCACCGACCCGAACTTCGCCTTCTGGCACTCGGCCACGTTCAACAACGCGGGCACGAAGGTCGTCTTCACCGACGAGCTCGGCGGCGGCGGCGCGGCCACGTGCAACGAGGCCACCGGGCCCAACCGCGGCGCGGACGCGATCTACGACATCGTGAACGGCCAGCTGGTGTTCAAGAACTACTACAAGATCCCCCGCTACCAGGCGGACTCGGAGAACTGCGTCGCCCACAACGGCTCGCTGATCCCGGTGAAGGGCCGCGACATCATGGTCCAGGCCTGGTACCAGGGTGGGGCGTCGGTCTGGGACTTCACCGACTCGGCCCACCCCGAGGAGATCGGCTACTTCGAGCGCGGCCCGGCGGCCGAGGGCTCCGGCGGCTTCTGGTCCGCCTACTACTACAACGGCTACATCTACGCGAGCGACTTCAACAGGGGCTTCGACGTCATCAAGATCAACGACAGGCGTACGAACTCGGCGAACGGCGTCCAGGTCGACCGTCTGAACACGCAGACCCAGGGTTCGTACCGCGACCGCGGCCACGGCGACTGGGTCTGGAGCGACGAGGACTGACAGCGGCCCGAGGCGGGGGTGCGTCCCCCTGCCGCTGCCGAATCGACGGCCGGGGCGGCCTTCTCCCACCGCCCCGGCCGTCCGCCGTTCTCCGGGGTGCGCGGCCTCTGCCCGGCCGGGCGACGTCACCGGGCCGGTGTTTCCGCCGCGTAAACGTTGCCGGCGGCCGTTGCGCGAGCATGCCTGCTTCCCGGTAAGGTTTCATGCGGCTCGGTGTTACCGTTGGTAACGCCTCGCTGGCGTGGACTTTCCCGCGTACCGGCTCCGGACCCCTTTGAGGAGTGATCGAGATGGCGGAGAGCTCTGGCGGCTTCTGTCCGGAGATGGGCGACGACGTCCGCGAGGTACGCGACTGGGTGCACGAGTTCGCCGCGACGGTGATCCGCCCCGCCGGCGCCGAATGGGACGAACGCGAGGAGACCCCCTGGCCCGTCATCCAGGAGGCCGCCAAGGTCGGGCTGTACTCGCTCGACTTCTTCGCCCAGCAGTGGTTCGAGGAGAGCGGACTCGGCATCCCGGTGGCGTTCGAGGAGATCTTCTGGGGTGACGCCGGCATCGGCCTGTCCATCGTCGGAACCGGCCTCGCCGCCGCCGCCCTGTCGTCCAACGGCACGCCCGAGCAGATGGGGGAGTGGCTCCCGGAGATGTTCGGCACCGTCGACGACGTCAAGCTCGGCGCCTTCTGCGCCTCCGAGCCCGACGCGGGCTCCGACATCGGCTCCATCCGCACCAGGGCCGAGTACGACGCGGTGAAGGACGAGTGGGTGCTCAACGGCGTCAAGACGTGGGCCACCAACGGAGGCATCGCCAACGTGCACGTCATCGTCGCCTCGGTCGACCCCGCGCTGCGCGCACGCGGCCAGGCGTCGTTCGTCGTCCCGCCGGGCACGCCGGGGCTCTCGCAGGGCCAGAAGTTCAGGAAGCACGGCATCCGCGCCTCCCACACCGCCGAGGTCGTCCTCGACGACGTGAGGGTGCCGGGCCGCTGCCTGCTCGGTGGCAAGGAGAAGCTGGACGCCCGCCTCGCCCGGGTACGCGAAGGCGGCAAGAGCGGCGAGCAGGCCGCCATGCGCACGTTCGAGACCACGCGGCCGACCGTCGCCGCGATGGCGGTGGGCATCGCCCGCGCGGCCTACGAGTACGCCCGCGACTACGCCCGCGAGCGGGAACAGTTCGGCCGCAGGATCGGCGAGAACCAGGCCATCGCCTTCCTGCTGGCCGACATGGCGACCAGGGTCGACATCGCCCGGCTGATGACCTGGCGGGCGGCGTGGATGGCGCGCAAGGGGCGCCCGTTCGAACAGGCCGAGGGCTCGATGTCGAAGCTGGTGGCGGGGGAGACGGCGGTGTGGGTGACCGAGCAGGCCATCCAGATCCTCGGCGGCGCCGGCTACACCCGCGAACACCCCGTCGAACGCTTCCACCGCGACGCCAAGATCTACACCATCTTCGAGGGCACCAGCGAAATCCAGCGGTTGCTGATCGGCCGAGCGGTCACGGGCTTGCCCGTACAGTGACGTTTCCGCACGTCAGAGCCCTAACGTAGTGATCGAACGGCAGCCCTCGACGGCCCAGTCAGCCCCCGAACAACGTTTCCAGTTCAGACAGCTAAATGCGCGTCTCGTGGCGGGGCGCGCAACCGAGCATTCATCCGCCCGGCCACGGGCGTATTCGTGCGTCCGCCCTGGCGTTCGTCTCGGTGCGCTGAACTTCCGACTTGGTCATTTCCCCCGGAAACCCGATTTATAGGACACGTCGGGCTTCCCGTCGCTTCTGAAGGATGTGCCATGGACCACCGCCCAGCCCGCGGTCGCGGCCCCCGTGCACGGCTCGCGCTCAGCGTGGCTGCCGCCCTGGCGGTCGCCGGCCCGCTGTCGATCTCCGGAGTCGCCGCGGCCGACGCGCCCCCCGCCCTCTCGTCCGACCGCGTCACAGCGGACTGGACGACGCGGACCGTCGCGCCCGGCGTGGAGGTGCGCACCGGCACGCTCAGGAACCCCGCCGCCGCGCCGAGCTGGACCGTCACCGTGCAGGCCCCCGTCAAGGCCCGCTTCACCGGCGCCCAGGCCTTCGCCACGGTCGGGACGGAGGCGTGGGCCACCGAGACCGCGGACCGTCTGCGCGCCGCCGGCTTCGAGCCGGCCGTGACCCGGGTGCCGTGGCCGGACTACGCCGACACGCCGCGCGGCCTGATGGGCGTGCGGGTCCGCGTCGGCTCCTACCCGGTCCAGGCGGCCGCGAACGACGTGGCCGCGCGGGTGACCGCGGCCGGGTTCCGCACCGCCGTCGAGTGGACCGGCTACGACGCCGACCAGCCCGCCGACGTCGAGAACATCAACATCGCGGTGATCGACCCGCACCGGTTCCGCGGCTCGGTCACGGCCACGCACAACGGCAACGTCGCCCAGCGCCAGACGACGTCCTCGGTGGCCGCCAAGCTGGGTTCGCTGGTGGGCGTCAACGGCGGCTTCTTCCTCACCTCCGACGCCGACGGCGTCCAGGGCACCTCTGCGGGCGTCAGCGTCCACGACGGCGAGCTGGCCTCGATGGCGGCGGGCTCACGCGCGGCGCTGATCCTGCAGGACGGCGGCCGTCGCAGCCGGATCGCCGACCTGGCCATCACCGCCACCGCCCGCGCCGGTCGCTCGTCCTACGCCGTCCAGGGGATCAACCGGACACCGGGGCGGGTACGGAACTGCGGCCGTCCCGGCGCGCTTCCCACCGCCGAGCCGCGCCAGGACCTCACCTGCACCCTCGCCGACGACCTGGTCAAGTTCACCGGCGAGTACGTCCACGCCCTGCCGTCCGGCGCGGGCGTCCAAGTGGTGCTGGACGCCAAGGGCCGCGTCGAGTCGGTCGGCGACCGGGGCGGATCCGTCCCACCTGGCCGTACCGTGCTCCAGGGCACCGGCGCGGCGGCCGGCTGGCTCACCGCCCACGCCGTCGTGGGTGAGCGGGTGTCCGTGAAGGAGGAGGTCCGCGACGCCGACGGCCGCCAGGTCAGGCTCGGCCGCGGCGACAGCATCGTCAGCGCCGCGCCGACGCTGGTGGAGGACGGGCGGATCCACATCGACGCCGCCACCGAGGGCACCGTCGACCCGGCGGACCTGTCCTTCGGGTACGCGTGGGCGAACAACCGCCAGCCCCGGACGATGGCCGGCATCGACCGTCAGGGACGGCTCCTGCTGGTGACCGTGGACGGCCGGCTCAGCGGCGGCAGCGAGGGCTTCACGCTCGCCGAGGGCGCGGCTTTCATGCGGTCGCTCGGCGCGGTGCGGGCGCTGAACCTCGACGGCGGCGGCTCCTCGGCAATGGTCGTGGGCGGCGCGCTGGTCAACCGCCCGTCCGACGCGGCGGGCGAGCGTCCCGTGGGGGACACGATCCAGGTGCTTCCCCGCTGATCTTTGATCGCGTTCGAGGAAATGGGATGCCGACGTCGCGTACGACGTCCAGCAGCGTCCGATGTGCTCGCACATCGGACGCTGAGCGGCCTAGATGGTGCGGCAAATCACGGCCGGCATACGGACAGGGGAATCGCGAACCTAATCCGGCACGAACCCCAGCCACGGCAAGGTGCACGGCCATGGGGTCATGCGCGAAAGGTGTCGCCGCAAGCCGCATGACCGGGAAACATGCTCTCCATCTCGGAGGCTCGACGCCATGATTTTGTTCGTGGGAACTGACCGCACTTGCTCGTGAGTTTTGACCGCGCTTGGTCGCCGTAAGCATGATCGATGTTCGCGAGAAGTGACCGCACTTTGGCTGGCGGGCGAACAGCAGCCGGTCGGCCAGCCCAGCGCCGTCGGGGCGGTGCACGCCGGCGCACACCCCGGTTAGGATCTCCAGCACGATGCCGCGGGCGTGCAGCTCGTCCTCGACGAAGACCAGCAGCTCCTTCATCGATCGGGCCACCCGATCCGGTTTGTAGATCACCAACGTGTCGCCGGGCTGCAGCCGGTCCAGGGCGGCGCGCAGCTTCGGCTGCTCGCCGCGGGTGCTCGCCGTCTCCACCACCACCTCGCGGCAGTGCGCTCCGGCGAGGGCGTCGAGCTGGGACTGGTGGTCTTGGCCGCGGGTGGATACCCGGGCGTATCCGACCGGTGTGTCGGCACCGGGGTTGCGGGACGTTTCCGAGACGATGCTCGGCATGACGACCGCCCCCGTAAGGGGCTACTCCTGCGGCCCGAAAATCTCCTCGACGAACAGCGCTGTAGGCAGGTCGGACAACGCCTGGATCCGCACCTAACCGAGTGCCGGCGGGTGCTCGGCTGGACGGCGTCCCCAGGCCGAGATCAGCGGCGCGAGTGTCAGGTCGAGTTTGCCCGCGTGGATGGCGGCCAAGTGCGCGTCGATCTCGGCGTCGTCGGCCAGGCCGGCCGCGAGCAGCTCGCCGCGCACGTGCCGGATGGTCGCCGCCTCCAGCCGGTCGCAGGCCAGCCCGCCGACCGGGAAAGAGCCCGCCGCGGCGACATCTACCAAGCCGGCCTCACGCAATGCCCGCGGCAGTGTCCGGCCGTAGCGCAGGTCCGCGCCGCGGCGCGTCAGCAGCTCCCGGACCGCGTCGCGCAGCCGGTTGGCCCGCCGCTGCGCCGGGCCGCTGTCGTCCAGGCATGCCAGTGGCTGCAGAGCGGTATCGGCGTCCTCGACCAGCAGCCAGCCGCCGGGCCGCAGCGCCGCCGCCATCGTGGCCAACGCCCGAGCCCGGTCGGGTACATGGACCAGCACGAGCCGGGCGTGCACCAGATCGAACGTCCCCGGCTCCGGGGGCGGATCAGCGGCGACGTCGTGCCGGCGCACCTCGTACCCGCCGCCTGCCTTCAGCCACGACGGGTCGATGTCCGTGGCCAGCACGTGCCCGGTCGGACCGACGGCCGCCGCGAGCGCCTCCGGGATACTGCGGCCACCGGCCCCCACCTCCCAGCAGCGCGAGCCAACCCTGACCCCCAGTCGATTGAAGTGCCCCCGCGTCACACCGTCGAACAGCTCGGCCAGCCAAACGAATCGCTCGCCCGCCTCGGCGCGCGCGTTGTCCAGCAGGTACCCGCGGGCGGGAGCGGGCTCTCCACCGAGCGCGGTAGTCCCGCCTATCGGATCCGGTCGGCCACCGACGTGCGGCGGGCGGGGAGAGGAGGTCATCACTACATGGTCACCTCCCCAGACCACCAGCGCCACGACGACGGGAGAGGGATATCTCACACAGCCAGCGAACCCCGCACGTCCTACAGCACGGTTCTGCACCGTGACGCGCCGGAAGGGGTACGTGTATTCGGCCCCCACAGCCAGCGCACCAGGCGCGGGACAGCGCGCTGACCGGACTGTCGGCTAGGGCCGGTTCGACCTCGTACCGGACGCCTTCGATCACGACGTAAAGTCGGGGCCAGCGGATCCAGCAGATGCACGTCCCCGTTCATGACGGGTGGTACCTCTTCTCCAGTTCGGGATCCGGGGCGCGCCACTCGCAGGGCTTGGCGCCGGTGGCGACGTCGCGGTGCTGTTACGCGACGCGCACACCGGTCGATGGGCCTTAGCGTTGTTTTTTCGCTGGAAGCTACGGGTGGCCCCGTAGGCGGGGTGGCCGACGTGGGCCAGGAGCGATGGCGACAGCCTGGCGGGGTCTGCGGCGAGCCGGTCGGCGGTGTCGAGGCTGATGGCGCCTTTTCTTCCCTTTCGGTGAGGACCTGGAACAGCAGCTCGGCGCCGCGGCGGTCGAGTTCCATGTAGCCGAGCTCGTCGACGCAGAGCAGGTCGACGCGGCCGTAGCGGGCGATTGTCTTGGTCAGCTGTTTGTCGTCGGCGGCCTCGACGAGCTCGTTGACGAGCTTGGTCGCCAGGGTGTAGCGGACGCGGTAGCCGGACATCGCGGCCTCGGTGCCGAGCGCGATGAGCAGGTGGGACTTGCCGGTGCCGGAGTCGCCGATCAGGCAGAGCGGCAGGCCCTTTTTGACCCAGTCGCAGGTGGCGAGGGTGTTGATGACGGCGGGGTCGATGCTCGGGTTGGCGTCGAAGTCGAAGGAGCGCAGCGATTTCTCCCGGGGGAACCCGGCGGCCTTGATGCGCCGCTCGGAGCGGCGGCGAGCGCGGTCGTCGCACTCGGCCATGAGCAGTTCGGCGAGGAAGCCACGGTAGGACATCCGCTCGCGGGCGGCGGCCTCGGCCAGCTCGGGGAACTGGGCGCGGATGGTGGGCAGGCGCAGCCTCCGGCAGGCCTGGTCGACGGCGGCGTCGGCGGCCTGCTCGCCCGGCCTCCGCCCTGACCTGCGGCTTCCGCTCGGCGACGTAGGCCCGGACCACGGGATAGGACACATCCGCCATCCCGTGCTCGTCCATCAGCCGGTGCCAGATCCGCGTGACGGTGTGCCGCTGCTTGCGCGGCGCGTCCAGGTCCGCCTTCAACATCTCGTCGATCGCAGGCTTGAACGGATCCAGCTTCGACGCCCGCGGCGGCAGCTGCTTCCGCGGCTCAGGCCACGCAGATGACAGGGCCTTGACGATCGTCCGCCGTCCGACCCGGTACTTCTTCTCGATCGCACGGCCCGACATCCCCGCGCGGGCATCCCGGCGGATCGCGGCGTAGAGCTCGACCTTCGAAGGGGGCATGGGGACGCTCCTTCATCACGAAGCGCATCCAGCGTCTCACCGTAAGCCACACTGTGCGGTCAAAACTCATGAACAACGACTTCACCGGAACAGGACCGCGGTCACACCCGGCGAGCAGTCAACTCTCACGAGCAGAACCAACGCCAGGCGCAGAGCAAAGATCTATCAGTGCAGCGGAACGTACGGCTCCCACAGGGCAGCGAGCGCCGCCACGGCCGTGAGGGCCGTGAGCTGCATGACCACGATGCCAATGCGTCGGCGCCGCCAGGCAACGACCGCACTGACGATCAGGACTAAGGCCATGACCGCGTAGGAGCCGTACGCGACGGTGGAGCGGAAGGTCATCTCCGCCTGCCACTGCGCGGGAGTGGGGTCTCCGCCCGAGCAGAGCACGGTGGCGCCGTCGCACAGCACGCCGCGGTTGCGTGCCCAGTTGATGGCGAACCCCGTGGCCATCAGCAGGGCCAAGTTCATCATCAGCACTGCGACGGCGGCGACGGTGCGCCCGAGTAGGTCGTCCGTCTTCACGGGCTGAAGCCTAAAGGTCGCGCGGGCCCGACGGGCTCGCCTGCGTATCCATGATCAAGTCCGGATCCATGGAGTTCGAAGACACCTTCTCTCACCCATGAGGTGGTGAGACGGGGAGGGCGGCCGCATCATCGGCGCGTCCGCCGGTTTCGTTGGATTCACGGCTGTCGCTACCGGAACCCTGGGTCCGTTGCCGCGGACCTCGCGCGAGAACGTAGACGAACAGGACCGCCATGACCACTGCGCCTGCCCACATGGCCTGCTGCCAGCCGTCGACGAAGGACTCTTGGGCGGCTCGGGTCAGCGCCTGCGCCTGGGGGCCGACCCCGTCGGCGGCCGCGAGGGCGTTGGCGACGCCCTCGCGGGCGGCGTCGGCGGCGTCGTCCGGCACTCCGTCGAGCCGGGAGTCGATGGCGCCGCGGTAGCCGGCGGTCAGGACCGCTCCGAGCAGCGCGACACCGAGCGCGGTGCCGAACTCCCGGGTGACGTCGTTGAGCGCGGACGCGACACCTTGACGCTCACGCGGCAAGGCGGTGGTGATGGCCTCGGTGGAGGGCGTCATCGTCAAACCCATACCGAGTCCCATGGCGAGCATGCCGGGGAGGATTGAGAGGTAGCCGCCGTCGACGGAGACGAAGGTGGCCATGAGGACCAGCCCCGCGCCGCCCAGGAAGATCCCTGAGGCCATCGTCGAGCGGCTGCCGATGCGCGCGGCCACCTGCGGGGCGAGGCCGGAGGCGAACATCATCAGCAGCGCCATCGGCATGAGCGCCAGGGTGGAGCGAAGGCCGGACCAGCCGAGCACCGCCTGGAAGTACGGGAAGAGGACCACGAAGATCCCTGCCTGCACGCCGAAGACCGTCAAGAGCGACACGGAACCGCTCGCGAGACCTCGCTCGCGGAACAGGCGGACGTCGAGGAGTGGAGCCTGTCGGCGCAGCTCCCATGCCACGAAGCCGACAGCGGCGATGACGCCGACGAGGAGGCTCAGTAGCGTCGCGGGCGCGGTCCAGCCTCGTTCGGGGCCCTCGTGGAGGAAGAAGACGAGCCCGACCACCGCGACCACGGACGACAGCGAACCGACGGCGTCGAACCCGTGCCCTGACGCCTCGCGCGAGCTCGGGATGGATCGCAGCGCCATGACGATGGCGACGACGACGAGCACGACCGGCAGGACGAAGAGCCACCGCCAGCTCGCCAGGTCGACCAGGACGGCCGACAGGTACATCCCCAAGATGCCTCCACCGCCGGCGACGCCGGTCCACACGCCGATCGCCTTGGAGCGCTCCTCGTCCGGGAAGGTCGAGGTGATGACGGCGAGGGTGACCGGCATGATCATCGCTGCGCCTACGCCGCTCAGGAAACGCGCGGCGAGCATGATCTCGGACGACGTGGCAAGGCCGGCCGCCGCACTCGCCATTCCGAAGACGAGCAGGCCTGCGAGCAGCACCGGCCTGCGGCCCCACCGGTCGCCCATCGCGCCGAGCGGCAGGAGCAACGCGGCCAGACTGATGGTGTAGATGTTGATGAACCACAAGACCTCGGTTTGCGAGGCGTCGAACGCGACGGTGAGCTCCGGCTGGGCGACGTTCAGCCCGGACACCGAAGCGATGACCGCCATGAGCGCGATGCAGACCCCGACCAAGATCGTACGTCGTTGTCGTGGGTCTTGGATGGTCGGGTCGGGGGCTCCCGCGTCTGGGGACCGGTTCGTACTCATGGGATTCCTTTCAAGAAGGCAAGGGGAATCGGCGCCGGAGCAGCGGGCCCTGGCGCTGTCGGATGGTGTGATTACCGGCGTCGGGTGGCGCGCACGACGACATCGTGGAGGGGGGCCGCTCGGCCCCCGTGGCCGGTGAGCGTGCGGAGGTGCTCTTCGGCGGTGACGATCTCCCACTCCATGCCGTCCAAGCGCGCGGTGATGGCCGCGGAGGTGGCCGACGCTTCGGCAGGAGGGTGGTGCCCGTGGCCGGTAGAGCCCGGGGTGTGCAGGTGCCCCACGATGAGCAGCGTGCCGCCGGGAGCCACCCATCCGGCGATGCGGTCGTAGAACTCCAGCTGGGGCATCGCCGGGTGGGCGTAGTGGGTCATGACCAGGTCGAACTGCGCGCCCGGGCTCCAGACGCTCAGATCCGCCTCAACCCACTGCAAGCGCTCGGGGGCCCCGCTCGTCGCCGCGCGCTCGGCAGCGCGAGCGAGGGCCTCGGACGAGATGTCGGCTGCGGTGACGTGCCAGCCGTGGGAGGCAAGCCAGATCGCCTCGGCACCGCCGCCGCACCCCGCATCCAGTGCCGTGCCCGGTGTCAGGCCGCTGGTCTCACGAGCGAGGTACGGGTTCGGCGGGTTGCCGCCCATGGATCCGGGGCCCCCAGCTCGTCCCTGTTGCCAGTGCCGCTCCCAGAAGTCCTTGTCGAATCCGTGCGTCATAGGTCGTCCTCCTCGTTCGCGATGATCGCTCCGCCGTAGCCGGTGACCTCGTCGCGGCCACGTGCCAACAGCTCCGCCGGGCTCACCCGCGCCGGCAGATCGTGCACCCCCCTATGCGGGTGCGTTCCTCGGTTCGTTCTTCATGGTGCTGATAAAGAAGGCGGATGTGCAAACGTTGTTGCCGAATGGCAAAATGGCGGGATGGATGAAGCCATTGACCGCACTCTTGACGCTGTCGGACCGAGGTTGAAACGCCTTCGGCTGCATCGAGACGTCACGCTCGCCGACCTCGCGGAGGAGACCGGCATCTCCACCAGCACCTTGTCCCGGCTCGAGGCGGGCCTGCGACGTCCCACGCTCGAGCAGCTGCTTCCGCTTGCTCGCGCCCACGGGGTCACACTCGACGAGCTCGTCGATGCGCCGCCGACCGGCGACCCCCGCATCAATCTGCGTCCCATCCCCTGCGGCGACGGCTCGGTCATCCTGCCGCTGACCCGTAGGCCCGGAGGAATCCAGGCCTACAAGTTCGTCCTCCCGACCGGAAGCGACGACGCCGAACCCGACCTGCGCACCCACGAGGGCTACGACTGGGTCTATGTCCTCAACGGAACGCTCCGCCTTGTACTCGGGGAACACGACCTCATCCTCAAGCCCGGGGAGGCCGCGGAGTTCGACACGCGCACCCCGCACTGGTTCGGGGCCACCAGCGCTGGTCCCGTCGAGTACCTGAGTCTCATCGGGAAACAAGGCGAACGCGCGCACGTCCGTGCGGCACCGAGACATGGCCTGGCCGTGTAAGAAAGGTCAGGGACCTCACGAGAAGTAGCGATCCTGGGAACCGCCCGCTCTGCCTTGAGAGGTCGACGCGAGCTGGGCCGGAGCCGTCCGGCGCGAACCGTTCGATTCCTGGTCATCTGGCAACTCGGCGAATGGGAGCGGCGACGTGGATCCGGTGATCGTCGAACAGCTCGGCCGTGATCATCCGCTCGCCCGGCATCTGAACGACTGAACCACCTCACCCGAGGGCGCCCGCAACCTTCGTCTGATGTAAGTGACGGAGGGTGCTGATGTGATGAATGGGGACGGTCGGATCCCGCCACGCGGTGCTCGAAATATCCAGGTCAAGGATGCCTCGAACGAGTTTCAATCCTTGCGGACAGAGCAGGGGAACCGGCGAACGGGCCTAAGGATGAATATTTACCATGACTACAGCACGTGATTTCATGCACCCGGGCTGTGAGTGCTTGGGGATCAACGAGAACCTCACCGACGCGTCCCGGCGGATGGCCGAACTGAAGGTCGGTGCCTTACCGATCTGCGGTGAGGACAACCGGCTCAAGGGGATCATCACCGACCGCGACATCGTGGTGAAGTGCATCGCCAAGGGCAAGAACCCAGCCGAAGTCAAGGCCGGCGACCTCATCGAACAAGCCCATGTGTGGTGTATCGATGTCGACGCGGACATCGACGAGGTACTGCACCAGATGGCCGAGCACAAGATCCGTCGCTTGCCTGTGCTGGAGAACAAGGAACTGGTCGGCATCATCAGCCAGGCCGATCTCGCAACGCAGCTGCTCGAGTTGGTGGAAGCCATCTCCGGTTCCTCCCAGTGAAAGACGCGGCAACGACCCACCAGCCACCACGAGCACAACGGAAGGGAGGTGAGACCGGCCGTCGAGGAACCGACCGGCGAATCGGAAACGCAGGGCGAGGGGACGGCCACGGAAGTCCACCGGGTCAAGGCCGACCGAACTCGACGGGATCCTGCCGGCAAGGGGCAGGACCCCGTCTCGTTGGGCTGGGGAGCGAAGACGACCTGTGCGAAAGCGCGCGCGGGGACACAGAAGGTCAGCGACCAACCCGCTCGGCGTTCGGGTAGGAGTTGACTGGGTGCTGTTCAGCGGAAGCTTGCCGGAGGAAGCCACTCGAGCCCCGGGTGCCGATGATGGGAAGCCCTGCTGTTCCAGCGCCGTTCCTGGACCGGGAGCCGGAGAGGGGCGCAACCAGTGGTCATCGCGGTATCCCTGGGCGCGGCGTGCCTTCTCGGTCTGGGCTACGTCGCCCAGCAGCACGCGGCGTATCGCGAGCCGCTTGGGGAGATGCTGCGCCCGCGCCTGCTGCTGGACCTCGTTCGCACGCCACTGTGGCTGGCCGGGATCGGCCTGATGCTGTGCGGTCAGATCCTCGGCGCGGTCGCGCTGCGGGTAGAGGGGCTGGCACAGGTGGAGCCCCTTCTCGCGACGAACCTGCTGTTCGCCTTGACCGCCGCGCACGTGATCTACCAGGAACGTTTCGGTCTCATGGAATGTCTGGGCGCGGTGCTGGTGAGCGGAGGAGTGGCGCTCTTCCTGTTCTCCGGGCAACCATACGGAGGGCATCTGCCTCATCCGAGTTCCATGCGGTGGCTCGCGGTGCTTGTGGCGGTCGTGGTCGCCGCCGGGTTCGTCCTGTTCGGACTCCGGCGTTCTCTCCAGAGCAAGGCGATGTCGCTGGCGTCCGCCGCCGGAGTTTTGTACGGACTTCAGGATGTGCTCACCCGCAGTTCACTGCTCACGATGCGCGAGGGACTGCACGCCGTCGTCGCGACCTGGCAACCGTACGTCCTGCCCTGTGTCGCCGTGGTGGGGCTGTTCCTCAACCAGAGCGCGTTCGACGCCGCACCGCTTCGGATCTCGCTGCCGGCCACCACCGCCGCGGAACCGATCACCGGGATCGCGCTGGGCGTCGCGATCTTCGCCGAGCACCTGCGGGTCACCCCGGGGGCGCTCGCGGCGGAGGCGGCCGGCCTGGTCGCGATGGTGACGGGCATCGTCATCCTGGGGCGGTCCCCGTTCTTGGCCAAGTCGGAGCGGGACGTCGTGCGGCACCCGGATGGGGACGGCACGTGATCGCCGTGGTACTGGCGTTGCTCGCCGCGGCGAGCAACGCCGTCGCCTCGGTGCCGCAACGTCGCGCGGCACGGTCGGTGCCTGTGCGGCTGGGGTTCCGGCCCGCGCTCATCCTGACTCTGAGTGGGTGATGGCTGCCATCGCGACCATCCGGCCCGTGGGTCCTCCCCGAGGCGACGGGCATCGGTCTGATCATCTATGGCAGCTTCCTGCTCGCCCAGTCCGCGCAGGTGGAAGGTCCGCCGGAGCGGACATGAGAGCGGCCACGGCCGGCATCGAGGTGAACAGAGCCGACGCCCGGGCGATCTGGAGGTCGCGTTGCCGTTCGTCCCGCAGCCGGTCCAGAGCGTCGAGCAGAGCCGCGGCGTCGGGGGCGTGAACGCTGAACCCCGCCCGTGCCATCGCCAGCGCGCCGTCGCGACCGTGACCTGGGATGGGCCGGTAGGAGACGACGGGCAGCCCCGCCGCGAAAGCCTCCACGCAGGTCAGCCCCGCGGCGTTGTCTACCAGCGCGTGAGCCGCCGACATGAGCTCCGGCACGTCGTCCCGCCAGCCGAGCGCCAGCACCGTCCCACCACCGCCCAGACGGTTCCGGAGCCGGGCATTGTGCCCGCACAGGACGACCGGCCTGTAGCGGCCGGAACTCGCCAGGATGCGCGCGGTCTCGGTCACGGCTCCCACTCCCCACGAACCCGCGGACACCAGGACCAGCAGGTCACCGGGGTCGGCGCCGATCCGGGCCCGTGTCCTCGCGCACTCGGCGACACGTGGCCGGAACCTCGGTCGTACGACGGGGGCCGTGCACAAGGCCGGCCGTCCGGTCATGGCGGTGATGTGCCCGGTCATGGCGGGGTTCGGGCAGAGGTAGCGATCATTGCCCGGATGCAGCCACAGGCGGTGCACAGCGAAGTCGGTCACCAGCACCGTGCTCCGCGCCCGGATTCGGCCGCGCCGTCTGAGCCACCCGGTCACCTGGGCGGCGAGGTGGAAGGTCGAGACGACCTCGTCGGGCCGGTGGCGGCCGGCCAGACGGCCAAGGGGAGCCGCCGCCAGGAGCGTCAGCGGCGATGTCGACGGCGCCCGTTTGGCGACGAAGAAGAGCTGGTAGGTGGCCTCATAGAGCCACGGCGCGTGCCTGATCACCCATTGGTACCCCGAGCGCAGCATCGGGCCGAGCCGGAGCGGGAGCAACTGGAGGACATCGATGATCTCGGCCTCGGCACCATCGGCGACCAGCCGCCGGGCCAGCTCGGCGGCGACCCCGTCATGGCCGGCGCCCATGCCCGCGCTCAGGATCAGCACGCGCCGGCCCGCCGTCACCATCGGTCTCCGTCGGGCCTGAGACGATGCGACCCGCCGCGCTGCCGACGGCCCTGGTGGGGCTGGCACTGCTGCATGCCGCCCCTGCGGGGACCTGGCTGCCCGCCGTACGGCGCCGGCTGCCCGGCCTGGCGGGCGTGGGAAGCGCCGATCACGTGGCGCTGACCTTCGACGACGGACCCGACCCCCGTTCCACCCCGCGCTTCCTCGACGAGCTCGAACGGCTCGGGTGCCGGGCCACGTTCTTCGTTCTCGGTGAGATGCTCGAACGCCACCCCGAGCTTGGGCATCGCATCGTCGCGGACGGGCACGAGATGGCCGTGCACGGCTGGCGGCACGTCAACGCCCTGGTGATGTGCCCGGGCCGTGTCACCAACGAGATCGGCCGGGCGTCCGCCCTCGTGCGCGCGGTCACCGGCGCGCCCCCGGCGTGGTACCGGCCGCCGTACGGCGTGCTGAGCGCCGAGACGCTGGTCGCCGCCCCCGCGCGAGGACTGCGCCCGGTGCTGTGGACCGCGTGGGGCAAGGACTGGACCGCCACCGCGAGCCCGGCCTCGGTGCTGGCGGCCATGGCGCCCGGACTGCGCGGCGGCGCGACCCTGCTGCTCCACGACTCCGACCACACCTCGGCCCCCGGCTCCTGGCGATCGGGGCTCGGCGCCCTGCCCGCGCTGGTGGACCGATGCCGTTCCATGGGACTGCGCGTCGGGCCGTTGCGTGATCATGGCGTCACAGGGACGGCCGCCAGGGGCCGTCGTGACCCGGGAACGCTGCGACAGGCTGACCACGGCGCTCCTCCTTGATACGGCTCGAAATCACCATCTCCGCCGGCCCGTGCCGTCAAACCGCCGTTCGGCCTCATGGACACGAAGACGTGGGCCGGTCGTCGCGGGTGACGTAGAAGGCTCCGGACGCTATAAATTCCCCGCCAACACGGTGCAATGAATGCCGTCGGACGGCGCCTTTCTTGTTTGCGACATGGGCCGATGGAAATCGCATAGGAATGTCATCGCGGCAGGATTTCGGGAACGACGTCATATCGAAGGCTGGCCGCGAGAATTTCCCGGTGGCCCTACGGCTGCTGCCGCGCCGGCACCGCGAGCACCTTTGGGCGGCGTACGGGTTCGCGCGATTCGTGGACGACATCGGCGACGAGGCAGAGCCGGAAGACCGGCCGCGGCTGCTCGACGCCGTCGAATCCGATCTGCTTCGCCTGTACGCCGGGTCGGCTCCGCGCCTGCCGGCCGTCGGGGCGCTCGCGCGGACCGTCGAGGCGTGCGCGATCCCGGCCGAGCCGTTCCACCGGCTGGTGGAGGCCAACCGGCGCGACCAGACGGTCACCCGTTACGACACCTTCGACGACCTGCTCGGCTACTGCGAGCTCTCGGCGAACCCCGTCGGGCACATCGTGCTGCACGTCTTCGGCGTGGCGGTTCCCCAGCGGCTCGTGCTGTCGGACCGGGTGTGCTCTGCGTTGCAGATCATCGAGCACTGCCAGGACGTCGGTGAGGACTACCGGCGGGGCCGTGTCTACCTACCGGGGAAGGACCTGCGCGAATTCGGCTGCGAGGAGGGCGACCTGGCCGGTCGCGTCACCTCGGCGGGGCTGCGCCGCGTGGTGGCCCTGCAGGTCTCGCGAGCCGCGCGGCTGCTGGACGACGGCCGTCCGCTCGTCGCCTCGCTGACCGGGTACGCCCGCATGGCGGTCGCGGGCTACATCGCGGGAGGCCACGCCACCGTGACCGCGCTGGAGCGGTCCGCTCATGACGTGCTCGGGCGCATCGTCCGCCCCCGCCGTGGCCGATGGCTGGCCGCCTGGCTCCAGGTTCTCACCGCAAGGCAGGTGACCCGGTGACCGCGTCCCACGCGTACCGGCGCTGCGAGCAGATCGTCCGTGTACGGGCGCGCAACTTCTCCTATGGCATCCGGCTGCTGCCCGCCCCCAAGCGCCGGGCGCTCAGCGCCGTGTACGCCTTCGCCCGCCGGATCGACGACATCGGCGACATGGACGGGTCCGCCGACCAGCGGCTGGCCCGCCTGTCCGACGCGCGTGCCGCGCTTCGCGCGGGACATCCCGATCACGACGATCTCGTCATGGTCGCCCTCATCGACGCGGCGCGGCGCTATCCGATCCCGCTCCTCGCCTTCGAGGAGCTGATCGACGGGTGCGTCGCGGACGTGCGCGGTGCGACGTACGAGAGCTTCGACGACCTGCTGGCCTACTGCCGGTGCGTCGCCGGATCGGTCGGGCGCCTTTCACTCGGCGTCTTCGGAGCCCAGGACCGTAGGACCGCGGCGCCGCTGGCCGACGCCCTGGGAGTGGCGCTACAGATCACGAACATCCTTCGCGACGTGCGCGAGGACCGGCTGGCCGGACGCGTCTACCTGCCGTCGGAGGACCTGGAACGGTTCGGATGCACACTGGACGTCGACTCCAGCGGCAGGTTCACCGATCCACCGCACCGTCTCGTCAGGCTCGTCCGGTTCGAGGCCGACCGGGCGCGTGAATGGTACGAGCGGGGGGCGGAGCTGCTGCCCATGCTCGACCGGCGCAGCGCGGCGTGCACCGCGGCGATGGCCGGCATCTACCGGTCCCTGCTCGACCGCATCGCCGCCCGCCCCGTCCAGGCGCTCAGTGTCAGATCGTCGCTGCCCGCGTGGGAGAAGGCCATGGTGGCGGCGCGCGCGCTGGCGGGAGCCGGAAGCTGAGCGGCTCCCCGGCGGCGCCGGTCGCGATCGTGGGCGGCGGGCTCGCGGGCATCGCCGCCGCCGTCGCCCTTGGAGAGGCCGGGTACGCCACGACGCTGTACGAGGCTCGTCCCCGGCTGGGCGGCGCGACCTACTCGTTCGAGCGCGACGGGCTGGTCGTGGACAACGGCCAGCACGTCTTCCTGCGATGCTGCACTGCTTACCGGGGTTTGCTCGACAGGATCGGCGGCGCCGGGCGGGTGTGCCTCCAGGACCGGTTCGACATGCGGGTCCTCACCCCGGCGGGACGGTCGGGACGCCTGCGCCGGTCCGCGCTGCCCGGGCCGTTCCACCTGATGCCCGCTCTCGCGACCTACTCCCTGCTTCGACCGGCCGATCGGCTACGCGCGGTCCGCGCCTCCCTCGCACTGGCCAGGCTGGACCCCGGAGACCCCGCGCTCGACCGGACCGATCTCGGGAGCTGGCTGGCCGCACACGGGCAGCGTGACTCCGCCCGGCGGGCCCTGTGGGAGTTGTTCGCGGTGGCGGCCCTCAACGTCGGCATCGACGAGGCGGCCCTCGGACCGGCGGTGAAGGTGTTCAGAACCGCCCTGCTCGGCCGGGCCGATGCCGGCGACATCGGCATTCCCGCCGCGCCTCTGGGCGACCTGCACGGGACCGCCGCCCAGGCCGCCATCCGGCGATGCGGCGGTGAGGTGCGCTTGTCGGCGAAGGTCACCGCCATCGAGCCGGGCCCGGCGGTCGTCGTGGACGGCATCCGGATCGCGGCCTCCGCCGTCATCGTGGCGATACCCCACGAGCGGGCCGCGAGGCTCGTCCCCCTGGACGCCGCGCCCGACCGGGACCGCTGGAGCGGTCTTGATGCGAGTCCGATCGTCAACGTGCACGCCGTGTACGACCGGCCGGTCACCGATGTGCCGTTCGCGGCCGTCGTGGACTCGCCTGTGCAGTGGGTCTTCGACAAGACCCGCGTCGCGGGGCTGGGCCGGGGTCAGTACCTCGCCGTCTCGGTGTCGGCCGCGGGCCGATGGATCGACATGCCGGCCGAGAAGATCCAGGCCGAGTTCGTCCCCGAGCTCCAGCGGCTGTTTCCCTCCCGGGCACGGCTCACCGACTTCTTCGTCACCAGGGAGCGTCGCGCCACCTTCCGCCAGGGCCCCGGAAGCGGCGCGCTTCGCCCCGCGGCGGCCACCCGGTGGCCCTGCCTGTACCTTGCCGGCGCGTGGACCGACACGGGCTGGCCCGACACCATGGAGGGGGCCGTGCGCAGCGGACTCCACGCGGCCCGCCTGGCCGGGCGGCACCTGCGGCAGGAGGCCGCGCGGACGACCGAGCCGGCGCCGGCCGCGCCGGAGGCCATGCCGGGACAGCTGACATGACCACACTCGACGCCTCCAGGCCCAAGTCGGCGTCCGGCGCCGATCTGGCCCTCGGCGCGGCGTGTGACCACCTGATCGGCCTGCGCTCTCCGCAGGGATGGTGGAAGGGAGAACTGCAGACGAACGTGACGATGGACGCCGAGGACCTGCTCCTGCGCGAGTTCCTCGGCATCCGGGGCCGGCAGGACACCGCCGAGGCGGCCCGCTGGATCCGATCCGAGCAACACGCGGACGGGACCTGGGCCAACTTCCACGGCGGCCCACCCGACCTGTCCACCACCGTCGAGGCCTATACCGCGCTGCGGCTCGCCGGCGACCCGGCCGATGCCCCGCACATGCGCGCCGCCGCAGCGTTCGTCCGGCAGGCCGGCGGCCTCGAGGCGGCACGGGTCTTCACCCGGATCTGGCTGGCCATGTTCGGTCAGTGGCCGTGGGACGAACTTCCCGTCCTCCCCCCGGAGATGATGTTCCTGCCATCGTGGTTCCCACTCAACGTCTACGACTGGGCCTGCTGGGCCCGCCAGACGATCGTCCCGCTCACCGTGGTCAGCGCCCACCGGCCCGTGCGCCCGCTCCCATTCGACCTCGCCGAGCTGCGCACCGGACGAACCATACGCCCGCGTGCAAGCCTTGGGTGGGACGGAGCGTTCCGCGCCCTGGACCGGCTTCTGCACCGCTACGAGCGCAACCCGGTGAAAGTCCCGCGAGACGCGGCGCTCAGGCGCGCCGCCGAGTGGATCGTGGCGCGGCAGGAGGCCGACGGCTCCTGGGGCGGCATCCAGCCGCCATGGGTCTACTCCCTGATAGCGCTCAACCTGTCCGGGTACCATGTCGACCATCCCGTCATGCGCAGGGGAATCCAGGGGCTGGACCGGTTCACGATCCGGGACGACGGAGGCCGCAGGCTGGAGGCCTGCCAGTCACCGGTGTGGGACACCGCGCTGGCGGTCAACGCGCTTCTCGACGCGGGCATCGCCCCCGATCACCCGGCCGTCGCCGAGGCCGCCGACTGGCTGCTCGGCCAGGAGGTCAGGGGGCCGGGCGACTGGGCCGTGCGGCGGCCCTCGCTGCCGCCGGGTGGCTGGGCGTTCGAGTTCGACAACGACGGCTACCCCGACACCGACGACACCGCCGAGGTGATCCTCGCGCTTCGCCGGGCGCACCGCCCCGGCGCGCGGCCGGCGATCGACCGCGCTGTGCGCTGGATGACCGCAATGGCCTCGCGCGACGGCGGTTTCGCCGCCTTCGACGCCGACAACACCCGCGCACTGTGCGCCAAGCTGCCGTTCTGCGATTTCGGCGCGGTCATCGACCCGCCGTCGGCCGACGTCACCGCCCATGTCGTCGAGGCGCTCGCCCACGAACGACCGGCCGGATCGAAGACCCTGCGGCGCGCCGTCGTCTGGCTGCTCAAGGCGCAGGAGGCGAACGGATCGTGGTTCGGCCGCTGGGGCGCCAACCATGTCTACGGCACAGGGGCGGTGGTTCCCGCCCTGGTCGCGGCCGGTGTACGACCGGAGGCGGCCTGCGTACGGCGGGCCGTCGCCTGGCTGCGCGACCAGCAGAACGACGACGGCGGCTGGGGCGAGGACCTGCGTTCCTACACCGACCCCGCCTGGATCGGACGCGGGGAGTCCACGCCGTCGCAAACCTCATGGGCACTGCTGGCCCTGCTCGCCGCCGGGGACCGCTCGGCCGCCGTGGACAGGGGCGTCGGGTGGCTGGTCGAGCACCAGCGCCCGGACGGCAGCTGGGACGAGCCCTATTACACCGGAACCGGATTTCCCGGCGACTTCTACATCAACTACCACCTCTATCGCCTCGTCTTCCCGATCAGCGCCCTCGGCCGTTACGTGCGTGCCCGCGCCGGCGACGCGGCCGGGGCACCGCAGGTGCCGTCGTGACCGGCCTGCTGATCTGCACCGCGCTGGGAATCGAGGCGCGGGCCGTCCAGCGCGGCCTCGCCGCCGCGTGCAAGGAGGTCCAGGTGATGCGTACCGGTCCCGGACCGCGCCGGGCCGCCCGCGCGGCGGCCGATCTGCCGGTGTACGGCGCCCTGGCCGTGGTGGGGTTCGGAGGCGCGCTCGACCCGAGTCTGCGCCCGGGGGACGTGCTGGTGGCGAGCGAGGTGCGCTTCGGGGACCGCGTGTTCGCCTGTGCGTCGGCGCCGCCACTGGCCGAGGAACTGGCGCGCGCCGGCCTGCCCGTTCGAACCGGGCGGCTGCTGACCTGCGACCACGTGGTCACCGGGGTCGAGCGCGCCCGCCTCGCCGCCGGTGGCGCGCATGCCGTGGACATGGAGACCGGGCCGCTGGCGGCCGCCTCCGCCGGTCGCCCGCTGGCGGCGGTACGCGTCATCGTCGACACCCCCGACGCGCCGCTGCTGAGCCTGGCCACCCTACGTGGCGGCACTTCGGCCCGCCGCGCGCTTGGGCGCATCGGCCCGGTCCTCACGCGCTGGGCCGCAGGCATCGATCCCCGCATGGTGCGGGGGATCCGGTTCTCGGACGGGAAGGAAGTGCTGTTATGACGATTCCGGTTCGCCAGAGCCTGCGCGTCGGCGGCTACGTCCTCTACCAGAGGCTACGGCGACGGGCGAAGTTCCCACTGCTGGTCGAGCTCGAACCGCTGTTCGCCTGCAACCTCAAGTGCGCCGGCTGCGGCAAGATCCAGCACCCCGCCGACGTCCTGAGGCAGCGCATGCCCGTGGACCAGGCCGTGGCCGCCATCGAGGAGAGCGGCGCCCCCATGGTGTCGATCGCGGGCGGCGAGCCGCTCATGCACCCGCAGATCGCGGAGATCGTCCGGGAGCTCGTCGCCCGCAAGAAGTACGTCTACCTCTGCACCAACGCCTTGCTGATCCCCAAGAAGATCGACGAATTCACGCCATCACGGTACTTCGCGTGGACGGTGCACATCGACGGGTTGCGCGAGCGCCATGACGCATCCGTGTGCAAGGAAGGCGTGTTCGACGAGGCGGTCGCCGCCGTCCGCGAATGCCGGCGGCGTGGCTTCCGCGTCACCACCAACACCACCTTCTTCAGCACCGACAGCCCGCAGACGGTCATCGACGTGCTCAACTACCTCAACGACGACCTGGCCGTGGACCAGATGATGATCTCTCCCGCGTATGCCTACGAGAAGGCCCCGGATCAGGAGCATTTCCTCGGGGTGCGAGAGATACGCGAGTTGTTCCGCCAAGCCTTCGCCGGTGGGAACCGCCGCAGGTGGCGGTTCAACCACTCTCCCCTCTTCCTCGACTTCCTCGAAGGACGGATCGACTTCCCGTGCACGGCCTGGGCGATCCCGTCGTACTCGATGCTCGGATGGCAACGGCCGTGCTACCTGATGGCCGACGGATACGCCCGGACGTACAAGGAACTGGTCGAGGAGACCGAGTGGGACTCCTATGGTCGCGGGCGCGATCCACGGTGCGCCAACTGTATGGCGCACTGCGGATACGAGCCCACCGCCATCTTCGCCACTCTCGGCTCCCTCAAAGAGTCCTTACGAGCGATACGCGACGGCTGACCCTCACGGAGGCGGGCAGGCAGCTCATCCGAAACGCCGGACGAGGCGGCGGAAGGGCCCCGGCGCGGCACCACGCAGCCGGGCGGGCACGCGCAGCCACCCCGGCACGTACGACTCGGCCCGCTCGTGCCGGATCGCAGCGACGATCGCGCGCGCCACTCGCTCCGGTGGGATGGGCGCGGGCCGGCGACGACCGTAGGGGGCGCCGCGCCGATCGAAGAAGGGCGTGTCCACCACACCCGGCAGCACCACCGACACGCCGATCCCGGGAGAACCGCGGAGCTCGTGGCGGAGCGCCTCGGCGAAGACGAGAAGTCCCGCCTTGGTCGCCGAGTACACCGCCTCGTGCGCCACCCCGACCGCGCCGGCGATCGAGGCCACGAAGACGATGTGTCCCCGGCCCGACTCGACCATGCCGGGAACAAGCAGACCGGTGAGCCGGATCGGGGCCGTCAGGTTTACTCCCACCAGCCGGTCGAGCGCGTCGTGCGGCATCCGCGCGAAGGGCCCGGCCCAGCCGACCCCGGCGTTGTTGATCAATACATCCACGGGTCCCGCACGCTCGGCGAGCAGATGGGCATCCGTCACCAGGTCGCATGCGACGGCGACTCCGCCGGTCTCGGCGGCGACACGCTCCAAGCGCGTCCGGTCGCGTCCCGTCAGAACCAGCCGCGCACCGGTTCTGGCCACGGTCCGCGCGGTCGCCGCGCCCACGCCCGAAGAAGCACCCGTGATCAACACGCTCGCACCGGAAAGTCTCATGAGGTGCCGAGCCCCTTGACGTGCGACCATCCGCTTCCGCGGAAGACACCGGCCCCCACGGCAGCGGCGCTCCCCCCGCACTCTCTGCCGGATATAGCGCTTTTCATAGTCGGCTTACTTTCCACCTTCGTCGGTTCTCATGTCCAGGTCGTATATCCCGCCCATACCACCGTCAGAAGATTACGGAACTCAGAGCGACTTGATAGATCTGGCGGGTATGCCGGAAATAGGAATTTCCGGAATCGGGCGGCCAGGCGAACGACGATCGTTCTGCGTGCCTCTCTGCGCACCCGAGGCTGAAGGGAGCCGACACGTGGCAACCCAAGATGGACGTCGTGTCGTGGTGATCACCGGAGCCAGCGCGGGCATCGGCCGGGCCGCCGCACGCCGTTTCGCGGGACTGGGGGACGCCGTGGCCTTGCTGGCCCGTGGTGCCGACGGTCTGGAAGGCGCGGTACGCGATGTACGCCAGGCGGGTGGGGAGGCGCTGGCCATCGAGGTCGACACCGCCGATCATGAGCAGGTGGACGCCGCGGCCGGCCGGGTCGAGAACGAGCTCGGCCCGATCGACGTGTGGGTGAACGTCGCCTTCGCCTCGGTTTTCGCGCCCTTCATGAAGATCACACCGGACGAGTTCCGCCGCGCGACCGAGGTGACCTACCTCGGCTTCGTGAACGGCACGCGAGCCGCGCTGAGCAGGATGATTCCTCGCGATCACGGCGTCGTGGTGCAGGTCGGCTCGGCACTGGCCTACCGGGGGATCCCCCTGCAGAGCGCCTACTGCGGAGCCAAGCACGCCATCCAGGGGTTCAACGAGTCCGTGCGCTGCGAGCTGCTCCACGACAAGAGCAAGGTGCGGGTCACCATGGTGCAGATGCCGGCGGTCAACACCCCGCAGTTCGACTGGGTGTTGTCGCGTCTGCCCGGCCATCCTCAGCCTGTTCCTCCGATCTACCAGCCCGAGATCCCCGCCGACGCGGTCGTCTACGCGGCGGACCACCCGCGGCGGCGTGAGTACTGGGTGGGCGGCTCGACCGCGGCGACACTCCTTGCCAACGCGGTGGCGCCCGGCATCCTCGACCGGTATCTGGCCTGGACCGGATACCGCTCTCAGCAGACCAAGGATGTGACGCATCGAGACCCTCCCAACCTGTGGCGGCCGGCCGACGCCGAGCCGGGTACCGACGAGGGAGCTCACGGCTCCTTCGATGACAGAGCCAAGTCCCGAAGCATCCAGCTCTGGGCCTCCCAGCACCACGGACTGCTCACCGCGGTGTCGACGACCCTCGCGACGGGACTGGGCGCCCTTGCCTGGGCCCATCGGCTCAAGGCGACCAGGACGACGCGGCATCGGCCAGCTGCTGATCATTCTCGCGGGCGGACCCAGGCGGTGCGGGCGATCGAGGCCGGTCGCGCGGCGTGGGGGCTGGCACTGCTCACGATGCCCTCGCGGGTGGTCCGTGTCCTCGGGGGAAGGCGGGACCGCACCACGGAGGTCGTCGCCCGCCTGCTGGGAGCCCGGCAGTTGGGCCAGGCGGCCTGGTCAGGCCTTCGTCCCAGCAGGCCAGTGCTCGCCGGCGGCGCCGTGATCGACCTGGTGCACGCGGGCACCGCCCTGGCGCTCGGGGTCGTGGACGACCGGTGGCGGCACGTCGCCCTGGCCGACGCGGGTGTCGCCCTCGGCTGGAGCCTGACCGGATTGCGCGACAGCGCCAAGCCAGGCGGCGACGCGCCATCCTCGGCGTACAAACCGGGCGAGCCGCATGTGGCCCGGTTGCGCTCGAACCAGCGCAGCGCCCGCACCTGCTCTCCGCTGTGACAGGCGGCGAGTGCGGCGACCAGCCCGCGTGGTCGCGGTAGGAAGCGGGCCGGGGCATGGCTTCCCGGTCCGATCCGCTTCGGTCAGTCGCTCTGTCCAGCCGCCGTGGTCGTGGCCCGTTGGCCGGCTTCGTGGTCGTCGATGGCTCGGTCACGTCCGGGGCGTACAGGTCGGCGTTGGTGTCCTTGCCGATCAGGCTGGCACGGATGCGTTCGGCGATGTCCCGCGGGCTGGCGATGGGTGCCCACAGTCATTTCCAGGCCTGTGGGGTCGTTGTGGGCTCTTTGGTCGCGACCGGGAGGGGTGCGCTGTGCTGGTTACGGCCGGCTCGGCAGGCGTCAGCCGCTGCGGAAAGTCAGGGCGTCGGCGGCCAGTCCACCCCTCTGATGCCCCTGAAGGCCGGCAAGGGGTGATGATGGCGGTTATGGCGTTGTCGACGGCGTTCACGGAGTTGTTCGGTGTGCAGCACCCGATTGCGCTGGCGCCGATGGGCGGGTCGGCCGGTGGTGCGCTGGCGGCGGCCGTCTCTCGTGGCGGAGGGCTCGGGTTGCTGGGCGCAGGGAACGGGGATCGTGACTGGCTGGCCCGCGAGTTGCCGATCGTCGCGGAGGGTACCGGGAAGCCGTGGGGTGTCGGTTTCCTGACCTGGGCAATAGATGTCGGCGCGGTCGAGCGTGCGCTGGAGCACAACCCTAGGGCGGTGATGTTGTCTTTTGGTGATCCGAGCCCGTTCGCCGGCCGCATACGCGAAGCCGGTGCGGCGCTGATCATTCAGGTCACCGACCTGGACGAGGCCAGGCACGCAGTGGACCTGGGCGCCGATGTCATCGTGGCGCAAGGCACAGAAAGCGGTGGGCATGGGGCCCGGCACGGGCGATCCACCTTGCCGTTCGTGCCCGTCGTGGTGGATCTGGCGGCACCGGTGCCGGTGTTGGCGGCCGGCGGGATCGCCGATGGTCGCGGCGTGGCCGCGGCCCTGGCTCTTGGCGCCGCTGGGGCACTCATCGGCACCCGCTTCCGAGTCACGACCGAGGCTCTTGCCGACCCCTCGATCACCAAGACGATCATCGAGGGAGGCGGGGAGGACACCGAGCGCAGCAGCGTGCTGGATATCGCCCGAGGCTCCCGTTGGCCGTCGAAATACACCGCCCGCACTCTCGGCCACCCCTACCTTGACCAATGGCGGGGCCGGGAAGCCGAACTCGCCGCCGACCCCCAGGCCAAGCAGGCCTATCGCGATGCCGTGGCAGGAGGCGATGTGCCTCCGCTGCCGGTGTGGGCCAGCGAGGCCATCGACCTCATCAACGACCTGCCATCCGCAGCCGATCTTGTCACCACCCTGGCCGTGCAGGCTGAGGAAGCGCTAGCCCGAGCGGGAAGACGTTGACGGGAACGGTCCGCCCAGGCCAGCCAGGGCCGGGCCTGGCCGTACTTGGGGTGCCGGTGTGGACCCAGCGCCGTCGCGGTCCGGTCCGAGCTGGCGCGAGTTCTTGACTTCGATTCTGGCAGTGGATTTCTTCCAGATGGAGACGCCTGTTCCTGCGCCGGCTCTATGTACTGTTCTTCATCGAACACGGCACCCGTCACGTGCATCTGGCTGGCGTTACCGAGCATCCGACGGGCGAATGGGCCGCACAGCAGGCCCGAAACCCGCTCCTCGATCTAGGCCGGCGCGTACAGCAGCTGAGGTTTCTCATCCGGGATCGGGATGCCAGGTTCACGGCGGTGTTCGATGCGGTGTTCGCTTCGGTGGGTGTCCGGGTCAGACGGCAGAGTTGATCCGGCTCCACCCGGCAACGTTCGCGTCCTACGGCGAGATCGACTCGGTGGACTCATCCACGAATACACCCAGGTCGCATGAGGTGACACGGTTTCCGGCACCCACACCATGCTGAGATCTCGAGTGGCCCTATTCGCTCAGAACCGTTCCGTGATCGATCCGGCACTCTGAGTTTCTTCGGCGACGGCCGGGGGTCGGGCACGGCGGTTCGTCTCCACGGTCGTACCCGACAACGCTGCGCTCTTGGACAGACCTCCGCTGTGGCATGAAATTCGGGCTGACGCGAAGCGGCGAGATGCCGGGGCACCGCCCAGCGCCGACCCGGGCGGGACGCCGACGAAGGTCCCGGCGTCTTCCCGCGCAGCCCGCCATTACAGGTACTGGCCCGCCTCGGGGCTGTCTGTCTTCGACACCCGCACCGACACCACGTTGGCCAGGTTGATGACCACGCCGTTCACTTCGGTCTCACGGGCATATCTCGCCCGGGTCAGCACCAGGCTGTGCCGCTCGTCCAGAGCATGAGCGATCGCCTCCACCGCCTCGGGCTCCCCCTCGAAATCCCTGCTTATCACGGAGACGTCTTCACCGCCCACCGGGTGAAATCGGATGATCAGTACGACGTTGTCAGGCACGGTCGGCTCCTTTCGCCAGAATCCGCAAGGAGTACCTTGCCCAGCATCGAACGCCGTGGGCATGGGGCCCTCCACATCCGCGCCTGCCGCGCTGCGGATCCGGACACTCTCAAGTACCTCGTCGGCGCCGTCGTGAACTCCGTTGTGGCGTGGAGTTCATCTTGTTTCAGCAGGTGGAATGCGAGCGGGCCCTTCTACCTGAGGGCGCCCCGCGCTCACCCTTGCGTGAACGTACGGGCTCGCATCTTCTTTACCGGCAACGTCTACTCCGGTGGCGCATTCTTCGTTTGTGTGACTTACCTTAAACGAAAAGTGTCTTTCGGCCGGGTATCTGCTCCGGCGCGGCGCTCCTTGGCCGGGAGCAGCGGCACCCTCGTGATGCTCCCAACCATACCGGTACCCAGATGATCGAGGTCCTCACCGGCGCCCGCCACCTGCCGCGAAACGGGCGCCGCTCCTGTGGAGCGGGCAGGGCACGGGGCCGCCCGTCATCCCGCAACGTCTCGGCCTGGCGCCTATCGGCCGCGCCCACCGCCCTCACCGTGCTGGCCGAGGCTTCCTCACCAAGCTTGTCGGGGTCTCACCCGCGTCCGCGTAGCGGAGTCCCTGACGGTGCGGTTTCGCCGCATCGCCCGCCCCGTATCGAGCACCCATATGCCTGGGCACACCGTCGGTTTCCCGCCCAGGTCGCCGTCGAGGCCCCCTGCCCGAGTACGCGATCCGCGCGCGCATCGTGACACCCGTGCCCTGCGTCGCCTGTAGGAGGACCCCGGGCCTGTGGCGTACATCACATCTCCGTTGGATCGAGAACCTGGCCGCAGCTTGCGGGAGACAGCAGGGTGACCGACCGACCTCACTAAGGAGGGCCGTTGACCATTGAGACGGCCGAACTCGACGACGCTGAGCTGATCAGGCGATCCGCCGACGACCCGGAGCAGTTCGCCGCGCTGTTCGACCGCTACGCCCGGCAGATCCACCTGTACGCCGCGCGGCGGATCGGCACGCAGGCCGCCGACGACATTGTGGCCGAGACATTCCTGGCCGCGTTCCGGCGGCGCGGCTCGTACGACCCGTCGTTCCCGCTGGCGCGCCCCTGGCTGTACGGCATCGCCACCACGCTCATCGCCCGGCACCGGCGCCAGGAGGAGCGGATGCTGCGGGCGCTCGGCCGTACCGGCGTGGATCCGCTGCCGGAGCCGGTGGCCGACACCGTGGTCAGCAGGGTCGCGGCGCGGGACAAGGAGCGCGAGCTGGCGGCGGCGCTGGCGTCACTGTCACGCGGCGACCGTGACGTGCTGCTGCTGGTGGCGTGGGAGGACCTCAGCTACGAGGAGGTCGCGCAGGCGCTCGGCATTCCGATGGGGACCGTGCGGTCGAGGCTGCACCGGGCCAGGAAGAAGGCGCGGGCCGCGCTGGCAGACGAGGAGGAGCTGTGATGAGCACGATCAAGGACTTCCGGCGGGACACCCCGCCGATGACGGCGCAGGTGGAGAGCGCCGCCCGGGCGCGGCTGCTGGCGGCGGCGCGGGAGCCCGCGCCGCGCCGCGAGCCCCGCCGCGGGCCGCGGTTCGGCTGGCGGATCGCGGTCGCGGCCGCATTGGCGGTGGCCGTCGGCGCCGGTGTGGGCGTGGCACGCGACCAGCCCCGCGTGGTCCCGGTGGCGAGTGTGCGGGAGCTGGGCGAGCGGGCCGCGCAGGCCGCCTACGACGACCGCGGGCAGGTGCCGAACCCCGGTCAGTGGCTGTACATCAGGGAGCTCCAGGCGCCGCAGTCCAAGGACGGGTCCTACGGTGTGGACGTGTCCGGTCGCGTCGTCTGGGAGCAGTGGACCAGCGTGGACGGCAAGCAGGTGGCGGCCCTGTACCCCAACGGAAAGCTGCTCGTGCAGGGCAACCATCCGGGGCTCGGCGCGGCCGATCTGGCCCAGCAGCCGGTCACCCCGGAGGGGGTGCTCGCGAAGATCCGCCAGAAGCTGGAGGACATGCACATGGTTTGGGGGGGAGCCGAGCCGCCTCCCTCGATGGATGAGCAGCTCTTCCAGGCTGTCTACCAGCTTATGGGCACCCAGGTGCTTCCGCCGGAGGTGCGGGCGGCGCTGTTTCGCGGCCTGGCCACGATTCCCGGCGTGAGTTTCACCGAGGACGTCGCGGACGCCGAGGGCAGGCGGGGGGTCGCGTTCAGCCACGCCGGCTGGTCGGCCCGCTACGACCTCATCCTGGACCCCGTCGACTTCCGCTTCCTCGGCACGTACGGCGTCCAGACCAGAGAGTACAGCGACCCCCCGATCAAGGCGGGTACGCCGCTCACACTGACGGCCCGGCTGGAGACCAAGGTGGTGGACGGCCCCGGGCAGAAATGAATCTCCACCGGTAGTGCCAGGCGAGGGAGCGGCAGGTCCGTCGGCACCGATTTGAGTCGGCTGACTTAATCGCGCCATGCGGCGTGTTCGGCGACGGGCGTACCAGCGCCTCGGGCACGGGGGAGGCCCACCAGCGGCCTGGTGCGCGGCGTCGCCGATCAGCATTCTCTCTCGCCTGGAGGCCAATCATGAGTCGTGGATGATCAATGAATGCGGGCGCTGAGCCATCTACGGATATGGGTCGGAAGGGGCACGCGCGGACCCACAGCACATGCCCCCTCTGGCCTACTGGAACGGCTAGCCGCGTGAGCGCCGGAACCCGGCGACGCCGATGCCGGCCCCGAGCAGACCCACGATGATTCCCAGAGCCGCCAAGAGCCTGGCCGTGCCGTCGGAATCACCGGCTGCGGTCGGCGAGGTGTTCTTCACCGCGGCGACCGACGGAGTAGCCGCCGGTGTGGTGCTCGCCATGTCGGAGTGCCCGCTGTCCCCGCCGTCTGTGGCGGCGTCCACCAGCTTGAGAACCGGCGCCGGGTGCTCGGGCTCGGACCCGTCGGCCTTGGGCGCGTCGGCCCACTTGACGACCTCACCGCCCGAGTAGGTCTGGCTGGTGGGGAAGGTCAGCTCGTCCGCGTCCTTGGGCAGCGGGCCGACGGAGACCTCGAACTCCTGGAACTGCCCCGGCTCGATCTTCCCGCCCGTCCAGGTGATCTTCAGTACGGACTCGGTGACCTTGTCGCCGTCGTCGGAGACCACGGGCTTGGGCAGCTTTCCCTTGGTCAGCTTCACGTCCCAGCCGGGAACCGGCCTGACCGAGACGAAGGGAAGCGGGTGATCGGTGGGGAACTGGACTTCCAGCTTGGTCGTCTGGGCCTTGTCCCGCTCGTTCGGAACGCGGAAGGCGATCTTGGTCCAGGCGCCCTTCTCGGCGGTGCCGGGGTTGATCGTGACGTGGGCGAGCGCGGGCAGGGCCAGGCCGAGGGTGAGGGCGAGCGCACCGGCGGTGACGGTGACGGCGCGACGGCAGATGGCGGTCAGTGCCATGGGGGATTCTCCGATTGTCTGCGTGAATGCCGAAGAGGCGCGAGCGGTACGAGCTGCGTACCTGCGCGCGCGGGGGACTCAGAGGACAGAGAGAACCGGGGGGCCGCGCCTGACGACCACGTGCCGCAGAACGCGGTCGCGCGCGGGACGGATGGCGCGTTCGGCGCGCCCGAACGGCGCGCGAGGACGTACGGGGGTGACGTCCTGCCGCAGGAGGTGGAGAAGCGCCACCAGGCGCCGCGTCGCGTAGGTTCCGGCCCTTCGCAGGACCGACCACAGCGCCGCGTCGCCACGAGAAACCCACCAGCCGGTGAGCAGCGCGGCGGTGAGGTGGGCGAGGAGCATGCCCGCGCTCACGCCCAGGCCATGGCCCAGCGGCAGGCCGCCCGGGCCGTGTCCATGGGACGGCGGGCCTGCCGGGGTGTCGGCCGTGCCGAGCAACTCGTGCAGGAACGCCTGGGCGAGGAGAAGCAGCCCGGTCACGGTCGCCGGCGAGCGTTCCCGCCCGGCCGGCGCGGCCGTGACCGTCATGACGACCAGCCCGCCGCACACCAGCGCCTGAGCCGTGGGCCCGGCCCCGCCCGCGAACCGGTGCGCCACCACGGCAAGCGTCAGGCACACGACCGCGAAGACCGCCGACCGCGCAAGTCTCAAAGGCAGGTTGGCATGCATGACGCCACGCATCGTCTCACAAGCCGCGAATATCCGGTCGTGCCGAGGTGCTCGACCACTTTGGTGGCAACTTACCTGCCGATCGAACGCAGGTAGGCGCCGAACTGCTCTGCCGCCGTGACATTGCGCGGGCCGCTGACCACCGCCCCGTAGTCCAGCACGAAGTAGCGGTCGTTCCGTACGGCCGGCACCGATCGCAATGCGGGATTGGATTCCAGAAGGGCCCGTTTGTCCGCGAGAGGTTGGTCGCCGTAGTCCACGATGATGATCATTTCGGGTTCGGCGGCGACCACTGACTCCCAGTCCACCGTCGTCCAGCCCTTCTTCACGGTGTCCATGACGTTACGCCCGCCGGCCGCCTCGATGATGGCGCTGGGTGACGCGTACTTCCCGGAGGTGTAGGGCTGGTCGGTGCCGGAGTCGTAGACGAACACGCCCGGTGGTTCGGCTCCGGCCGGATGGGACCGCTTGAGCTTGTCGACGCGTCCGCGCAGGTCGGCGACGAGAGTCTCGGCCCGCTTCTCGACGCCGTGGCTGGGATGACGGGTGGCAGGGAGAACGTGGGAACGGGCTCCACGTTCCGTGTCATGGTCTTCTTCCTTCCTCCGGGACCTTCGCCTCACTAGTCGGACGTGGCCGCCATGTAGTTCCTGCAGCCGGACCGTGTGTGCCGCGTGAGCGTCTTCAACAGAGGTCGCATGAACGGCACCTGCGGTTCCCGGCCGGACGAGTGATGTCGAGTGGCTTCGAACGACTCTCCTGGCCCCAAAGGAACGAGTCTTCTGGCCCCAGTTAGCGATCGGCGGGGCCTGCTGTGAACGAGTTGATTGGCCCCACCCTGGCGGGGCCGTTCTTGAGCTAGCTCTAGAGCGGTTTACGAGAACCCGTCCGATCGGTCTGATCCAACGGGTTCTCACCGTTTATCCGTGTGATGTGATCGCTGGGCCTTAATGCAGTGCCGAAGCTGGAGAACCATCGGCATCTGACGATTTGCCGGTGCCTCTGGGGTCTGGCTGTGCGGGGGCCTTCGGTGACCGCAGTACGGTGGCCGCGAGGAGGAAGCCGGCGACAAGGAGTCCGGCCGCGACGCCGAACGACAGGTGGTAGCCGCCGGTGAGAGCTGCGGCGGTGCTGTTTCTGTCGGTGAGCAGGCTTTGTGCACGTGAACTCGCCAGGGCGGCCAGTACCGCGACGCCGAGGGCACCCCCGATCTGCTGGGTGGTGTTGAGCAGGCCGGAGGCTAGGCCCGAATCGCTGGGTGTGGCACCCGACATGGCCAGTCCGATGACCGCCGGGAGCGCCAGGCCCGCGCCGACTCCGAGTAGCACCACGGCCGGAAGGACGTCCACGACATAGGTCGCGCTTACGGGAAGGCGGGCGAGCAGCACGAGCGCGGCCACGGTGAACGCCAGGCCCGCCAGGAGGACGGTGCGTCCGCCGAAGCGTGTCATCAGCCGTGCGGAGAAACCGAGCGAGATCACCGCGATCACGATGGGGCCGGGCAGGTAGGCGAGACCGGTCTCGACGGCGCTGTATCCGTTGACCGATTGCAGGTACAGGGCGAGGAGGAACTGGAAACCGAACAGGCCGGCCACGAAGAGGATCTGGATGAGGTTGGCTCCCCAGAGGTAACGCGACCGGAAGATGCGCAGTGGCAGTAGCGGACTGTTCGCTTTCGCCTGGCGCAGGACGAACCCGGCGAGCAGGACGATGGACAGGGCGCCGAAGCCGAGTGTGTGGGCGGAGCCCCAGCCGCGTTCCTCGGCCTTGTTGATGGTGTAGACGAGCAGCATCAGGCCTGAGGTGACCAGGAACGCGCCTACCAGGTCGGCTCCCACGCCGAGCCCGAGCCCGCGGTCGGGCGTGAAGAGGCGTATGGCCAGGGCCACGATGACGATCCCGATGGGGACGTTGATGAAGAAGATCGAATGCCAGCCGGCGGTCTGGGTGAGCACACCGCCGGCGATGACGCCGATCGAGCCTCCCGCTGCGGCCACGAAGCTGAAGATGCCGATCGCCTTGGCCTGTTCGCGCGGCTCGGTGAACAACGTCACGATCATGCCCAGGGTCACGGCGCTGGCCATGGCACCGCCGATGCCCTGGAGGAACCGCCCGGCAATCAGCAGTTCCTGGTTTCCCGCCAGGCCGCAGAGTAGCGAGGCCGCGGTGAACACCGTCAGGCCGCTCAGGAGCATGCGCTTGCGGCCGATAAGGTCGCCGAGCCGTCCAGAAAGGAGCAGCAGGCCACCGAACGCGATCATGTAGGCGTTGACGAGCCAAGCAAGACTCGTCTGTGAAAGTGCAGGTCCGCGCCGACGGTAGGCAGCGCCACGGTGACGACGCTCCCGTCGAGGACGATCATCAGTGTCCCCGCGCAGAGCACGTACAGCGCCGGCCAGCGCGTACGGCCGGTACGGAGGGCGGTGTCCCCCATGAGTCACTTTTCCTTCCTAAGTGATGACTTGTTACCGGGGTCATCATTTGTGACCATGGAGGCCTAGCGGAAGAAGGCACATTCATGGTCCAGGGGAACACCGATGTATCAGCGCAGGTCCACGACTCGACGGCCTGTACAATGCTGCAGGTCCTGGAACGGGTCAGCGGCAAGTGGGCTATCGGGATCTTGCTTGCGGCCGCCCACGGTCCGGTGCGCTTCACGGAGCTGGAGCGGGCGGTCAAAGGCATCAGCCGACGCATGCTGACGCTCACCCTGCGCAATCTGGAGCGCGACGGCCTCCTCGTCAGGACCGTCTATCCGACGGTGCCGCCCAAGGTCGAGTACACCGCCACCGAGATCGCCCTGGAACTCTACGAAACCCTGACGTCGCTCACCTCATGGGCGGAGCGGCACCGTGCCGCAATCGCCGACGCACGCACCGCCTACGACCGCGCCGCGTCGTAGGCGACACCCCGCCGTGCCCACCCGGATCGGCTCTCCCGATCCGCAAGACACCGCCGGGATCGGCACCGGGCAGCCAGCGACCAGGCATGGCTGGACTCCTTAGGTGGCGGAGCCCTCGGCCGGCGGCCGGAGGTGGCGCAACAGCTGGTCGTAGGCGGCCATCGAAGGCAGCGGCCGGTTATCGGCAGGCAGCGCGGCCAGACGCCGATGGGTCAGCGAGATCACCGGGGAGTGCCTGCCCTCATCGGCGGAAGGCAGGTCATGGTGACCGGCTGGTGGCCGGGTTTCGGCTGCCCGGCGCGCCTCCAAGGCCACCGCGTCGGAGGTAAGCGCCCCGGCCCGCAGTGCGGCGGCGATTCCGGCGACGACCTGCTCATGGGTCATGTGCCGGTGCAGCAACAGCACCTCGATCAGGGCGCGGGTGCCGGTCGCGTCCCCATGCGCCCGCCGGGCCGCCTCCTACCACGCCTTCTCACCGGAGCACCCGGCGGGCCACGGTGGTGATGTGCAGTTCGTCGGGTCCGTCGAGGAGGCGAGCCATCCGGCCGACGCGGAACAGTGCCGGAAGCGCGGTGTCGGGGCCGAGGCCCGCGGCGCCGTGGATCTGGATTGCCGCATCGGTGACCTGCTGCAACATGCGTGCCGCGGCCACTTTCGCCAGGCCCGTCTCGACTCGGGCGTCCAGCCCGGCCTCGGCCAGGGCGACGGCCTCGAAGACCAGCGGCCGGGTGGTCCTGATCGCCAGCAGTGCGTCGAAGACGAGACCTTGGACGAGTTGCAGGTCGGCCAGCCGCCCGGCGGACGTCGAGCGCTCGCGGGCTCGCTCTCGCATCAGGGTGAAGGCACGCTCGGCCTGACCCAGCCAGCGCAGGCAGCGCAGCAGGCGGCCGAGTCGTACCCGCTCCGCGACCAGGCGTAGTCCTCCGCCTTCCTCGCCGATGAGGTGGTCGGACGGGACCGTGACCCCTTCCAGGGAGATCTCCCACTGGCCGCCGGCGCCGAGGACCGTCAGCTCGCGCACCACCCGGAATCCGGGTGTCGAGGTGGGGACGAGCAGCAGGGAGAGGCCGGCCTTGTCGGGCGGTGCGCCCGAGGTGCGGGCGAGTACGGCGGCCAGGTCGGCGGTGCCGGCGCCGCTGACGAACCATTTGCGGCCGTGGATCGTCCAGGACCCGTCGGGTTCGCGCGCCGCCCGGGTGGCGGTCAGAGCGGGGTCGGACCCCGGCGTCTCCGGTTCGGTGATCGCGTTGCACATGGTCATCCGCCCGGCCGTGACCTCGCGCAGGTGGGCGTCCCGTCCGGCGAGGGTCTTCACGTCCAGCAGCACGGTGGACCCCAGGATGGCGGGAGCGTGGTCGCTCGCGCCTTCGGCCTCCGCGATGTGCGCGTACTCGGTGAGCGACAGGCCCGCGCCGCCCAGTTCGGCCGGGAGCGCAAGACCCCAGAGTCTCTCGGCGCGGGCCTGGTGCCTGAGCCGTTCGACGAGCGCCCGCGCGGTCGCGCCGCCCGCGTCGAGCGCGGCTTCATGCGGCATCACCCGCTCGCTGACGAATCCGGCGACCCGGTCCCGCAACTCGGCCACATGGGCTGGGCAGGGGGGCGCGCCCCATGCGGATCGCTCGCCATCGACCTGCTGTGACATTCCAACTCCAGACATGCCGGGAACTGAATGAAATTTCCGTCCGACTCCCCTGCTGTGGAACAGGTCGTGCGACCACGCGGCCGAGTTCCCATTCGCGTTGGGCACGACTCGCGGTCACCGCCGCGGGAGAGGAGAGCCATGGCACACCCCGTCACGGTCCGGGCGGTACGCCCGCTCGACACCATCGGGTTGCGGACGGCCGGGCCAACCGCCCTCACCGCCGTCGCGGCCCGCCACCTCACGCTCCTGGGCGCCGCCGACCTCGGAACCACGACGTCCGGCGGTCCCGGGATCGTGGCGCTCACACCGGAGGGCGGGCGTCCCCTGACCGCCGAAGTCGCCTGGGCCCGGGTCGCCTCGCCGGAGGAGGTGAGCGACGAGGCCACCGCCCAGGCCGCCACCGGGGTCGCCCATGTTCACGGCCGTCGCGGCGGTGATCCGCAGGGCCTGGCCGTCGACTACCTGGCCACGGCCTGCGCGGTCCTGACCGTTCAGGGACTGCTGGCGGGGCTGATCGGACGTGCTCGCGGCGCGGCGGTCGAGACCGTCCTGACGGGCGTCGACCTGGCCGGACTGCTGGCGGTCGGGCAGTACCTCGCCGCCGCGACCGCGCAGGAGGACGAGGCGGTGCCGTTCGCTCCCGGCGGCCCGCCGTTCACCACGGCCGACGGCGTGTGCTTCGAGGTGGAGACGCTTGACCCTGGCGTGTGGGTGGCCTTCTGGCGGTCGCTCGGCGTGCCGGACCGGGTCGCGGCGTCCGCGTGGCGATCCTTCCAGTTCCGGTACGCCACCGCGTGCTCCCCGCTGCCCGGAGAGCTGCACGTACGGGCCCAAGCCGCCGGCTGGCCCGCCGTACGGCGGGCGGCGGAGGACTCCGGCGCCTCGCTCTGTGCTCTGCGTTCCCTCGCCGACCGCCTGGGAGAGCCACGTGCACAGGCGCCCTGGGAGCTGACGCCCCGCCAGGCGCGTTCTCTCGATTCGGCCCGGCCCGGACCGGCCGAGGCCGCCCGCCCGCTGGCCGGGTTCACGGTCCTGGAAGCCGGGCGACGGATCCAGGCGCCGCTGACCGCCTACATCCTTGGCCTGCTCGGAGCGGACGTGATCCGCGTCGAGCCCCCCGGCGGCGATCCGCTACGGGGCATGCCGCCCACCTGTGGAGACCTGTCCGCCCGCTGGCTGGCGCTCAACCGGGGCAAGCGCGCGGTGGAGATCGACATCAAATCCGCCGCGGGACGCGACGAGTTGCGGGACCTGGTCGCCGACGCCGACGTGTTCGTGCACAACTGGGCTCCGGGCACGGCCGAGCGTCTTGGCCTGGATGACCGGGACCTGTCGCCGGTCAGCCCTGGCCTGGTCTACGCCTACACCAGCGGCTGGGCCGGCCGGCTGCCCGGCGCCCCGTTGGGCACCGACTTCATGGTCCAGGCCCGTACCGGTGTCGGGGAGGCGGTACGTCCCGCGGGCGAGCCCCCGGTACCGTCGCTGATGACCTTGCTGGACGTCCTCGGCGGCCTGCTCGGGGCCGAGGCGGTGCTCGCCGGGCTGCTGCTGCGCGAGCGCGAAGGGCATGGCGTGCGGGTGGACTCCTCGCTACTGGGCGCGGCCGAGTCGCTCACCGAGCCCGCTCTGCGCAGAGCCGCCGCCGGCGCGGACCCTCGCGCCCCGAAGGGCTTCCGGCGCCCGTTGCCCACAGCGGACGGCTGGGTGGCCGTCGCCGACGACAGCCCCGTGACCCATGCCGCTCAGCTGAGTGGCATGACCACGGCCGCGGCCCTCGCCGCGCTCCGCCGAGACGGACTGCGGGCCACCGCCGTGACGACCGCCCTCGACGCCCTGCCCGTCGATCCCCGCTTCGCCGCCGCACTCACCCGTGACGAGCACGGAGCCTTGGCCGTACCTGCCCCCTGGAGGTTCAGATGACCCCCCGCCTGGACGATCTGGTACCCGCCGCGCTCCGCCGTGAGTGGGCGGCCGACGGCACCTGCCCCGACCTCGACCTGTACGCGCTGTTCCGCTCGCACCGCCTCACCAACCCCGGCCGGGTCGCCGTCTTGGACGCCGCCGGTGCGCTGACCTACGCCGACCTCGACCTGCTGGCTCGCGCCGCGGCGGCGGGGCTCCGGCGGCTCGGCGTGTGCGAGGGCGATGTCGTCGGCGTCCAGTTGCCCAACGGCCGCGACGCGGTCATCGCCGACCTGGCCCTGGCGGCCCTCGGCGCGGTGGCGCTGCCGTTCCCCGTGGGCAGGGGCGTGACCGAGGCGATTTCGCTGCTGGGCCGCTCCGGCGCCCGGGCCGTCATCGCGGCCGTCGACCACCGGGGGACGGCGCACGCCGCAGACCTGGTGGCTGCCGCGGACCAGTTGCCGGGGCTGCGGGTGGTGATCGCCGCCGGCCCGGCGGAGTTTCCGGCCGGCAGCGTGCCGTGGGACGACGTGCTCGCCGCGGACGGCCGCGCGTTCGTCCCGGTCAGAGCGGATCCCGACAGCGCCGCCCGCATCCTGGTCTCCTCGGGGTCGGAGACCGAACCCAAGATGGTCGCCTACTCCCACAACGCGCTCGCGGGCGGCCGTGGCAACTTCATGGCCACGCTGATCACCGGCGACGGTCCGCCTCGCTGCCTGTTCCTGGTCCCCTTGGCCTCGGCCTTCGGCAGCAACGGCACCGCCGTCACCCTGGCCAGGCATGGCGGCTGCCTGGTGCTGCTCGACCGCTTCGCTCCCGAGGCCGCGCTCGCCGCGATCCGTGAGCACAGGCCCACACATGTGCTGGCCGTGCCCACCATGATCCGCATGATGCTCGACCAGCCGGGAGGCGGCCCCATGCCGCCGATGACCGCGCTGGTGCTCGGCGGCGCCGAGCTGGACGCCGCCACGGCCGCCGAGGCGGGCCAGGTGTTCGGCTGTCCGGTGGTCAACCTGTACGGGTCGGCTGACGGGGTGAACTGCCACAGCGGTCTCGGGCAGAGACCGGCGAGCGATCCAGGGCCCGGTGTCGTGGTGGGTATGCCGGATCCCCGGGTGGCGGAGATCCGTATCGCCCCGACGGCCGGCGAGGAGGAGTTCGGGGAGATCATCGCTCGCGGCCCGATGACCCCGATGTGTTACGTCGGAGCACCGGAACTGAACCAGCGCTACCGCACCGCCGAGGGCTGGGTGCGTACCGGCGACCTTGGCGTGATCGATGAGAACGGGAGGCTGCGCCTGGTGGGCAGGCTCAAGCAGGTCGTCATCCGCGGCGGCGTCAACATCAGCCTGGCCGAGGTCGAGCACGGGCTGGCCACCCATCCCGGCGTTCGGGAGGTGGTCTGCCTGGGCGTACCCGACCAGGTGATGGGCGAGCGGCTGGCGGCCTGTGTCGTGCCACGTCCCGGCCGGGCGCTCGAACTGGCGGACCTCTGCTCCCACCTGTTCGGGCAAGGGGTGGACCGGGCCAAGCATCCGGAACACCTGCTGCTGCTGGAGGCGCTGCCCCTCACCCCGGCGGGCAAGCCGGACCGCGACGCCCTGCGTGACCTGCTGCTGCGACCACGTTCGGCATCGGCCTGAGACCCGGGGGCCGGAGACGACCTCCGGCCCCCCTGCTCAGGCGACCCGTTCGGCCTCGAGTACCGACGCCCTGAGCTGGTCACGAGCCCGCGCCACGCGAGAGCGCACCGTGCCCACCGGGCATCCGATCAGCTCGGCCGCCTCGGCATACGGCAGGCCCACCAGCTGGGTGAGCACGAAGGCCCTACGTCGTTCACGCGGCACCCTGGCCAGCAACTCGGCCAGGGCGACCCCATCCTCCGAGCCCGGCAGGCCGCGCGGCTGGCATCGTTCGGCAGCGGCCTGCCAGTCGGCCAGTTCGGCGATGACCGGGCGTGCGGCCGCCGCGCGGAACCGGTCGACGACGACCCGGCGGGCGATGGACAGCAGCCACGTGCGGGCCGAGGACCGACCGGCGAACCTCGGCAGGCTGCCGAGGACCCGTACGAACGTCTCCTGGGTGAGGTCCTCCGCGGACTGCTGATCGCTCAGATAGGCGACGAACCGCCGCACGTCCGTGTACACCGCACGGGTGAAGGCCTCGACGTCCGCGGGCGCTCCATCGCGTGCGGCCAGGGCGAGCACCGTCAGCCACTGGTCGTCGGTCGTCCGGGGGTCGCTGATGACAGAACTCATGGTGATCGTTCCTTGCGGTCGCAGGACAGAACGGGTGCGCGGTCTGAGGTGCCGCACGGTCTTCGGCGGGAGAGGGCATGGATCGTGGCGCGGGCCACAGGCACAGGCCGCCGCACTCCACCGGCTCCGGTGGGAACCCGGCCAGGCTCGCGAGCGACTGTCTGGTTCGCGGTCGTCGCATGGACCCCGCGGACGGAAGGAGACGGCGATGCGGCTGGATCGGCCAGGGGGCCCGGCGAGCGGGACGACCCGGCGACAAGGGGTCACGGTGCTGCTCGTCGCCGTCATGGGCGTCTCGATGGCGCAGCTCTTCCTGATCGGAGCTCTCGGCCCCCGCCTGGTCGAGGAGGCGGGCATCTCCCGGTCCGTGCTCGGCCTGACCACGACCGCCGGATTCGGTGTCGCCGCGCTCCTGTCGCTGAGCGCCGGCCGGTGGGTGGATCGGCTGGGCGCCCGCCGCTGCCTGGTCACCCTGCTGCTGCTCGCCGCGACGGCCCTGGCGCTGATCGGTTCCGCCTCGGGCGCGCCGATGCTGCTGGCGGCGGTGGCGCTCGGCGGCCTCCCGCAGGCGCTGGCCAACCCCGCCACCAACAAGGTCATCCTGGCCGTGGTCGAACCGGCACGCCGGGGCGCGGTCACCGGCTGGAAGCAGTCGGGCGTCCAACTCGGTGCCTTCGCGGCCGGTCTTCCCCTGGCGACGCTCGCCGTATGGACCGGGTGGCGTGGCGCGGTATGGACAGCGGCGGTGATCGCCCTGCTCATCGCCGCCTGGGCCGCCCGTGCGCTGCCGTCCGACCCCCTCACCGCTGACGGCGGGCCGCCGGCCGGCCTGCCGCGGGCCCGGGTGGGACGGCTGGCGCTCTTCTCCTTCCTGCTCGGCTGCGGGATCGCCGCCGTCAACACCTACCTGGCGCTCTTCGGCACCCAAAGCCTGGGGTTGAGCCCGGTCGTGGCGGCGTGGCTGGTGGCCGTTCTGGGACTCACCGGGGTGGCCGGCCGGGTCGGCTGGTCTCGGCGGGCGGGCCGGCTCGGGCAGGCGGAGGCGCTTCTCGCGCCGCTCGCGGCGGGGGCGTGCGGAGCGGCCCTGCTGTTCGGGGCCGCCTTCTGGGCGCCGATCCTGATCTGGGCGGCAGCGGCGGCCGTCGGGGCCTTCGCCGTCGCGGCCAACGCCGTCACGATGGTCACCGTGATCAAACGGGCCGACCCGCGCACCGCCGGACGCGACTCCGCGCTCGTCTCGTCCGGGTTCTTCGCCGGTTTCGCCGTCGGCCCTCCATTGTTCGGGTTCCTGGTCGACGCCGCGGGCTACGGGCCCGGCTGGCTGCTGGTCGCCGCCGAGTTCGCCGTCGCCGCCTCGGTGGCGACGTCGCTCAGGTTCCGGACGAGGACACGCGGGTGAGCTGGGCGGAGCGGGCCCTGGGCGAGGTCCTGAGCCGGGCGGCGGAGACGGAGTCCATGGTGGGCGAGCGGTGGCCGCTGCACGCGGACCCCCTCTCCGGTCGCTGGACGACCACCGCGCGCGGCTCATGGACCGGTGGTTTCTGGGCCGGCCTGCTCTGGCTGCGGGCGATCCTGAGCGGGGAACTCGCCGATCGGGCCGCGGCGCGCATCCGCACCATGTCCCTCGCTCCGTGGGTCGGCGCCGACACCGCGACCCGGGGGCTGATCTTCTGGTACGGCACGGCCCTGGCCGAGTGCGGCGCCGGCGCGGCCACCCTTCGCGACCGCGCGGCGCGCGCATGCCTGGACGCCTACGATCCCCGTCTCGGCCTGGTGCCCTGGGGCGCCGCGTTCGGAGGCCCCCGCGAGCTGGCCAGGGTCGACGCCCTTCCCGGCCTGGTACGGCTGCTCGCCTACGCCGGCCCGTACGGCAGGAACGCGGCCCAGGCCCAGCTGGACCTGCAGCTGAAGCTGAGCGCCGGGGGCGGTGAGCCGCACCCGGCGTGGGCGGCCCTGCCCGACGGAACCTGGGTGCCCCATCCCGAACCGCCGATGGGCTGGAGTCGTACGGTGGCCTGGCTGGCGCTCGCGATCGCCGACTCCGCCCACGCCGGCCAGGCGCCACGGGCAGGCGGACCGCCCTTCCGGCCCACCGATCACCCGGCTCTCGAGGAGAGGCTCGCTCCCGGCTCGCCTGCGATCCCTCCCGCGTCGGCGCTCAGACCTGGTGGTCCGCCGGACACCTCCGCCGCCGCGATCGAGGCGGTCGCGGCGCTGAAGCTGTCCGCGCTCGCCGGACGGCGGACGTCCGGAGCCCTGCGCGACCGAGCCGCCGATGTGCTCGGCGAACTCGTGGCTGCGCATCTGCGAGACGGCCGGCTGCTCGACGGCTGCTATGACCTGGACCATGGAGTCGCCACTCGCCACGAGCTGGTGTGGGGTGATTTCTTCCTGGCGGTGGGCCTTGCGATACTCACCGGGGCCATCGCTCCCTTCGCCTGCTGAGACGCTCGACCAGAGGCCACGCCGAAACGTGACGGCGCGATCGACGCGCACAGGCCGACAGGCCCACCGCCGACGATCAGTACGGGAAAGTCCATTGAGATCCTCCGACAGAGGGGCGGCCCGAAGACCGCCCCGCGAGTGGTCAGCCCAGGGCGGTGACGATGGCGTCGGCGTTGGCCGTGTACACCGCCTTCAGGTCGAATGCCTGGCCGGGGAAGTTGTTGATCACTACGCGCTTGGCGTTCACGTTGGACAGCGCGTCGCCACCGGGCATCGCCGAGTTGTCCAGGATCAGCTGTGGCTTCTTGGCGGCCAGCTCGGAGATCTGGCCCGCGGTGGGCGGCTGGGGGCCGTACACGCCGGCGGGCTGGACGCCTGCGAGGTCGGCCGCCCAGGCCACGAACGCCTGTGCCACGATCACCGGCCGGGCGCCCTTGGCCGCGCCGGTGACCTTCTGCTTGAGTGAGGCGTACTCGGTGTCGAAGCTCGCGGTCCACGCCTTGGCCGCGCCGGCGGTGCCGAACTCGCCGCCCAGCCTCAGCACCTCGGCCTTGACCTTGTCAGGGGCGTTGTCCAGGGACACCTCGATCAGCTTGGCCGTTGACCCTGCAGCCTCTTTGATCTTGCCGGCGAACCCCTCGAAAGCGGCGTAGAGGACGATGTCCGCCTCGGCCACCTTGGCCAGGTCGGACGGCTTGGGATCGTAGTCGGGCGCGTGCCGCACTCCCGGCGGCACGATCACCGTGATGTCGGTGGCGCCCGCGGCCTTGGCGAATCCGGCCTCCCAGCTGGAGGCGGCGACCACCTTCGGGCCCTTGGCCGTCGACGCGGGGCCCGAGGAGGTGGCGTTCTGCGTGCTTCCACAGGCGGTCACGGCCAGGGCGGCCAGGACAGTGACGGCGGCCATGCGCAGGCGGCGGTTGAGCGCGTTCATCTAGTGAAAACCCTTTCTGGAGTGGAACGAGGAGGAGGGGATGGCATGGAGGAGGAGGGTGCAGACCCCTCCGACGAGCACGAGCGTCGGACCCGGCGGAAGATCGAAGAGCAGGGCGAGGAAGAAGCCGCCCACGTTGAACAGGAGCCCGAAGATCACCGCCCAACGGACCATGGCAGACAGCGACCGGCCGGCCCGGCGTGCCGCCAGCGCGGGCAGCAAGGTGAGCGCGTCCACCAGCAGGGCACCGGTGAGCCTGATCGCCGAGGCGATCGCCACGGCGATCACCATCAGCAGGATCAGGGTCAGCCGCTCCACCGCGACGCCCGAGCACAGCGCGAGCTCGCGGTCGTGCAACAGCAGCGCCAGATCACGACGGCGCAGGCCGTACAGCAGCGGGACGATCACCGCCAGCACGGCCAGGGAGACCACATCCTGGGTGCGGGTGGCCAGGATCGATCCCCACAGCAGCTCGAACGCCCCGTTGGCGTTCACCCCCGAGATCGACAGCACCAGCAGCGCGGCGGCGATGGCCAGCGTCATGAGCAGCCCCATCGCACCGGACAGGCCCGCGCTGCTGCGGGCCATCGGGGTGAGCGCGCCTCCGGTCAGCGCGCACAGGACCAGCGCGCACAACAGCGGGTCCAGGCCGGTCAGCAGGCCGATCGCGATGCCCAGCAACGCGACGTGCATCATCGCGAAGCGGACCGGCATGATGTCCAGCCCCACGATGAACACCCCGACGATCGGGAGCGCCACCGCTCCGAGGAGCAGCGCCAGAACGGCGAGCCGCACCGAAGGCAGCTCCATGAGCGCGCCGATCGAGTTCACCGGACCTCCCGCAGCCGCCCGGCGGCCATCTCGGCCACCCGCCCGCAGGCCTCGGCGACCACCCGGTCGTGGGTGACCACCACCACGCTCACGGGCAGTCCGGCCAGTACGGCCGCGACCTGCTCCTGCCCGGCGAAGTCCAGCGCCGCCGTCGGCTCGTCGGCCAGCACCAGCCCCGACCCCGCCGCCACCTGGCCAAGGGCCCTTGCGAGGTAGGCCCGTTGGAGCTGGCCCCCCGAAAGGGTGTCCAGCGGGCGGTCCAGGAGGCCGCCGATGCCGAGATCTCCAGCGGCCCGCACAGCCTGCGCGGTGTGGCCGCTGCTGGCCAGCAGTTCGCCTACCAGCAGCGGGAAGCGTCCGGCCGCCTGCCGCTGGGGGATCCAGGCCACCTCCGAGCGGCGCCGGGTCCAGTCGGCGGTGCCGCGGGCCCGGGTGCCCGCGACCTCGATCAGGCCGCTGGTGTCGCGGTGCAGGCCGAGGATGGCACGCAGCAGCGTGCTCTTGCCCGAGCCGTTGGTGCCGGTGACGGCCAGGTGCTCGCCGGGCGACAGATCGAGATCCACCCTGTCGACCGCGAGGAGCCTGCCGTGCCGGCAGGTCACCTCCGACAGCCGTAGCGCCGCGGCGCGTGACGGGGGGGCTGGTTCGGGCATGGTGATACTCCCGGCCTGGGGGATGGGCGTACGACGGCAGCCGGGCGGAGGTACTCCGTCCGGTAGAGCGGGATGAAGGAAACGGCCTGCCGTGAAAGGTCAGGCGGAAACGGGCGCGGGTGGGGGAGCGCGACCGCTCACCGCATGCCGCAGGAGCGCCGGCCGGAGGATCGCGGGAGCGGACGAACCGGCGTGACCGGTACGAGGCGAGCCGTACCTGCCACTGACGAAGATCACCAGCAGGCGAAGACGAACGGCGAGGCGGCGCAGCACCGCCCACAGGGCGGCCTCACCGCGTGACAGCCACAGCGCTGTCAGCCCTACAGCCCACCCGTGCGTCACCAGCATGCCGACACCGGGGACCAGCCCCGTATGCACGTGACCGCCCACCTCGACCAGCGGCTCGAGGACGGGCGCGGTGGAGAAGAGCAGATGCAGCGCCACCTGCACACCCGCCAGCAGCGGAAGGATCACGCTCATCCCGCGCTCGCGGCCCGTAGCGGGCAGCACAACCAGCGAAGCCACCACCAGCCCGAAGACCGCGGCGCGGCCGGAGACCGTACCCCCGCCGGCTACGTGCGCGACGACGCCCAGCACCAGGCACACCACGGCGAAGGCCGCGGCGCGGGCAAGGCGGAACGTCAGCCCGGCGGCCATCATGTCCAGGCGATCGTGTAGCCACCCGCCGTCAGCGGCTCGGAGACATCGGCCATGACCTTCGGACCGTCGAGGCGGGGCTTGCCCACCCCGATGGCCCTGCCCGGCCCGTCGTGCGGGACGGCTACGGGGAAACCGACCCGTGCGCTGTATTCCAGCCGGATCTCTTCCAGGCCGGAGACATGGGCATTCGCAGCGGGCGAGCTGCTTTTGCGACTGTCATGGGCGAACGCGGCGGGACCGGCGAGCGTGCGGAACAATCCACAGCCGAGCGCCGCCACAAAGGTGTTGAGAATGAACCGTGGCGAAGAAGCCAACGCGGACTCCGTTGGGAAACCCCGGACCGTCGCCGGGCAGGACCGGAACGACGCTTCCACGGCAATGTGGAGCGCCTTGTCACCGGGTATGCCGGCCTTCGGATTCCGAGGAACCCTCAGCCGGCGACGGTCGGCGCGGGCGGGCCACGCCGGTGAATCGCCGCCGCGATTTCCCAGACGACGTGCGGCACGGGCTCGGGCGCCGGCACAGCCTGGCGTACCGGCGTGAAGGTTCCGGTCACGACGGCGAACAGCCGGCGCAGCACCGGGAGCGGGGCCATGGCGTACAGCCGCAGCATGAGCCACACCGCGCTCTCACCGCGGTACATCCACCACCCGGTCAGCATCGCGACCACGAGGTGGACAAGAGTCATGCCGAAGGTGAGGTGACCATGATGCTGCCCCAGCTGCGCGACCATGCCCGGCGCGCTCCGGGCGAACAACTCGTGCAGCAGGAGCTGCGCCACGGTCGTCGTCGCGAGGACGACCTCCGCCGCCCGCTCGCGTCCGTTGAGCGCGAAGGCCAGGACGAAGGCGCCCAAGGCCCCTACAGCGAACGCCGTCGGCCCCACCTGCCCACCGCCCGCGAAGCCGTGGCCGGCCGCCGAGACGACGAGGCACACCATCGCGAAGATGGCGGCTCGTGCCAGGCGCAGGGCCGGCTCCTTGGCGGACACACCCGACATACTGTCAGCCGGAGGGCCCTGCGAGAAGCCCGATCAAGGACGTTGCTCCCGCCGTCTTCGGACGGACGGGTCTGACCTCGTGCTCTCGGACGCAGCGTGCTGATCTTCCTTGGCATCCCGCTGGTCGCCGGCCATCTGTCACGCAAGCTTGGCGAGCGCGCCAAGGGCCGCGACCGGTACGAGGGCGAGGTGAATACCCTGCTTCGCCAAGTTTCGCCGGCCGGGTCGAGGCGGCCGATCTCATGTACAGCGCGATGCTGACCATTGTTGTCACCGGGAAGCCGCTCGGCATCGGGGCCACCCTCAGATTGTGATCGACATTCTTTGGGTCGTGGCGATTCCAGTCGGCCATTCAGAACATCTTCCCTCAAAGTCGATTTCAATCGACCTCGCAGATTCGTTCCATCAAAGTGGCAATTCCTGGGACCGGCGATGACTCGGCCGGGCGGTGGGGTGGACGAGGGCGGCCACTGATGACCTGCGGCAGTGGCCGTCCTCGTCCACAGCGAGGGCGAAGGGCTGCCGGTGATATGACACGCCGGTCTCTGGCAGCAAGTTGCCGAGGCAAGTTGCTGCCTTGGCTACCTACTTTCGTGAGACCGCCGGGAATATGAGAGTGAAAAGCGTGCGACAGCAGCCGGGCACATGTGATCGCCCACCGGCTTGTTGATCTTATGTCGAGTCGAATGTCAATGACTCCAGAATAGGCCGTGAGGGCTCTCTCACGGTCATCAAATGTCGCCGTCATCTTATTAGGAGATCGTGATGGAGTTCGATCGCGCAGCCGTCGACAACGTTCTGGCCGAAGCGGGAGCACTCGGTCTCATCAGCGAAGTGGAACGAGCCGAGATCCAGTCGGTCCTCACCCCTGAGTTCCCGTACGCCGACGCGCTGAGGTTCACCGACTCGGTGCACGCGCATGTCAAGGTCGAAGACGTGGAGGCGCTCCCGCACGCCCAGCTCAAGGAGCTCGGATATCGAGCCGAAAACGCCGAGCCCGGCTACATAAAGTACGCGACCGACGCGGCGTGGGCGAACAACCTGTGCTGCCCCATCCCCCGGAACTGCCAATGGCGAAGGCGTTCGTGGACGCCGCCAGGATCGCGGTGGCGAGACGGCTCCTGGAAGAACTGCAATCAAGTCGCCTCCTGGCGCCGGCCCGTTACTGCGCCGCCTGAGCAGATCAGATTCGACCTTGCCCTGACCGCACGGTGAATCGCCGCCGTGCGGTCAGGGCCAGTGCAAGGGGAGCAGATGACCAGCACACCCGAAGCCCTCACCACCGACTCGATTGGTTCGCGGCTGGATCGGCTCCGCTGGAGCGGCACGCATGTGACCATCTTGATGGCGCTCGGTGCCGGCTGGCTGTTCGACTCGCTGGAAGTCAACCTGGTGGGCAGCGTCATCAACCCGCTGAGCGAGCACTTCCACGCCACCACGGACCAGTCCTCGCGAATCTATTGGGTATGGCTGCTGGGAATCCTGTTCGGTGCGATGGCGGGCGGTCAGCTCGCCGACAGGTTCGGCAGGCGCCGGCTCTTCGTCGCCACGCTCCTGTGGTACTGCGGGTTCACCGTCCTCACGGCGGCGAGCCCCTCCTTGGACGTGCTCTATGTACTTCGATTCCTCACTGCTCTGGGAGTGGGGGCAGAGTACGCGATCATCAATGCGGCCATCATGGAGTTCATGCCGGCCCGGGTCCGCGGCAGGGCGGCCGCGGCGGTGATGAACTTCTGGCCGGTGGGCGCCATCGCCAGCGGGCTGATCGCCTACCTGATGCTGAACACGTTCGCGCTGGCCAACGCGGTGTCCTGGCGATACGGCTTCGCGCTCGGCGGGATCCTCGCCTTGATAGTTCTGGTGTTCCGCCGCCGTCTTCCTGAGTCGCCGCGCTGGCTCGCCGCTCAGGGCCGCCTGCAGGAGGCTGACGCCGTTCTTCGCCGTCTGGAAGAGAAAGCGGGAATCGACCCGCACGCCCCTGAGGGGAGCGACGAGCACGAGCTCCGCGCGCCGCCGTTCCGTTATGCCCTGGTCGAACTGGTCCGTCGCTACCCGGCACGCCTCGCGCTCGGCTGCACGCTCGACCTGTCCGAGGCGTTCGGCTACTACGGTATCTTCGCCGTGCTGTCGATAGTCGTGCTGAAGCAGGTCGACTACACCGACGCGGAGATCCCGTTCTTCTTCATCCTCGGCAACGTCGGCGCGGTGATCGGCGGCATCTGTATGACGTTGGCGTTCGACCGCATCGGGCGCCGCTGGACCGTCGGAGCCTATTACGCTCTGGCCGGTGCCAGCGTGGGCGGGCTCGCGGCGGCCACCGCGTCGGGGAGCAAGACCTGGGTGCTGCTCGCCTTCATGGTGTCGAACGCCTTCGCGACGGGGGCTTGGACGGCGGCGTATCCCACGTTCACAGAGCTGTTTCCCACGCATCTGCGGGCCGCGGGGATCGGCACCAGTGTCGCTGTGGGCCGGTTGGGCGCCGCGTACGGAACCCTCTATCTTCCCAGCCTGGCCAGCCAGATCGGTCCCACTCCCAGCTACCTCCTCATCGTGGCGTTCTGGGGTCTCGGGGTGGCGGCCATCGTGATCTGGACGCTGTGCGGTGGCGTCGACGGAGCTCGGAAACCCCTGTCCGCCGTCAGCGCCGCCGCCGGCCGTCGTGCGGACCGACCCCCGGCCCCCGCGAGCCAATGAACATTTGAACGGTACGACGCGGCATCCACCTCTTGTGCCGGACGTGACCAGGATTAGACGTATGTCTAATTTGACAACCATCTAAGTCATGCCCCAGACTGATGGCTGTTTAGACGACTGTTTATCCAAGGGATCCACGTATAGGAGAAGAGGCATGAGCGGTGGATGTTGCGGCCCGTCGGCCGTCGAGCCGGCGCAGGCGGTATCACCTGTGAGCGCGACCGAGCCTCCGGTCGTGGTGATCGGCGCGGGCCCGGTCGGCATGGCCGCGGCGGCGCACCTTGCCGAGCAGGGCCTCGACTTCCTGCTTGTGGAGGCCGGACCGCAGGCCGGCGCCTCGGTGGCGCAATGGGGTCACGTGCGGGTCTTCAGCCCATGGCGCTACAACATCGACTCCGCCGCCCGCCGCCTGCTCGAAGCCGAAGGCTGGGTCCCGCCGGATCCTGAGTGGCTGCCGACCGGCGCCGAGCTGGTCGATCAGTACCTCGCGCCGCTGGCGAATCATCCCGCCATCGCTTCCCGGCTGCGGCTGGGCGCGCGAGTGACCGGGATCAGCCGGCTGGGGTACGACCGGCTTCGTACGGCGGGCCGCGAGAACGTGCCGTTCCTCATCCGCCTCGCCGACGGAGGGGAACTCCTGGCGAAGGCGGTCATCGATGCCTCCGGCACCTACGCCGCCCCCAATGTGCTGGGTGCCAGCGGCCTGCCCGCGCATGGTGAGCACGCCGCCGGCGAGCTGATCGACCACGCGCTCCCCGACGTGCTCGGCGCCGAGCGCGAGCTGTACGCAGGCAGGCACACGCTGGTCGTCGGCGCCGGCCACTCGGCGGCGACCACCCTGCTCGGTCTCGCGCGGCTCGCCCAGGATGTCCCAGGCACACAGATCACCTGGGCGGTCCGAGCCGGGAACCCGAGCCGCACCTACGGCGGTGGCGCCGCCGACGCCCTGCCCGCTCGCGGCTCACTCGGCACTCGCGTCCGCGCTCTCGTCGAAGCGGGCAGCGTCCGCCTGCTCACCGGCTTCTACACGCACACCGTCAAGGCGACGGCGGGCGGCGTCGAGGTGACCAGCCGTGACCCTTCCGGTGCGGAACAGCGCGTCGTCGCCGACCGGATCATCGCCGCGACCGGCTACCGGCCCGACCACTCCATCGCCGCCGAGCTGCGGCTGGACCTGGACCCGATCGTCGGCTCGACGCGGCGGCTCGCCCCGCTGATCGACCCCAACCATCACTCCTGTGGCACCGTGCCTCCGCACGGGGTGGACGAGCTCTCCCATCCCGAGACGGGCTACTACGCAGTCGGCGTCAAGAGCTACGGCCGCGCGCCGACGTTCCTGATGGCCACGGGCTACGAGCAGGTCCGTTCCGTGGTGGCCGCCCTCGCCGGCGACTGGGACGCCGCTCGTGACGTCCAGCTCGACCTGCCGGAGACCGGGGTCTGCTCCTCCGACCTCGCCGAGGCCCAGGACGCCAAGGCCGGACTCGACACCGGGATACGCGGCGGCCTGCTCGCCACGTCCCTGCCTCTCGTGTCCACCGGCACCGGCGGCGGCTGCTGCGGTTGATGACCGCGCCCGAGAGGGTCGCCACTCCCGCGTCCGGGGGCGGCGACCCTTCACGGTGGTACGGGTGGCGCATGGTGGGAGCCTTGGCCGTCACTCAGACCATCGGCTACGGCGTGCTGTACTACGCGTTCTCGGTGTTCCTCACGCCGATGCAACACGATCTCCACGCCGGCGGCACGGAGATCGCCGCGGCGCTCACCATCGCCGTGCTGGTGACCGCCTTGGCGGCGCCGTGGGTCGGCCGGCGGCTGGACCGCCACGGCGGGCGCGGGGTGATGACCACCGGTTCGGTCCTCGGCACGCTGGCGGTGCTGGCGTGGTCACGTGCCGAAACCCTGCCCCAGCTGTACGCGGTCTTCGTCGCCATCGGGCTGGCGTCGGCGATGGTGCTCTACGAACCCGCCTTCGCGGTCGTGGTGGCCTGGTTCGGGTCCCGTCGACGCGACACAGCACTGCTCGCGCTCACCATCGTGGCCGGCTTCGCCTCCTCGATCTTCTTGCCGCTGACCGGCCTCCTCGTGGAGCGGTACGGCTGGCGCGGCGCCTTGGTCGTTCTCGCCCTCGTCTACGGCATCGCGGCGGTGCCGCTGCACGGCCTGGTACTGCGCCGTCGTGTTCGTGCCCATGAGGTTCCCCGGCAGGTCGACCAGGCCGGGGTCGTGCGGGCGGCGCGACGTGAGCCGAGCTTCTGGCTGCTCGCGACAGCCTTCACCGCGAACAGCGGGGTGGTCGCCGTGATCGCCGTCCACCTGGTCGCCTACCTCGTGCGGCTTGGACACGCACCTGCCTTCGCCGCGACGGTGGCGGGGCTGCTCGGCGTGCTGTCGGTGACCGGGCGGCTGATCACCTCGGCACTGCGGCGCCGCGGCCCCACGGCCCTCATCACCGCAGGGGTGTTCGTCCTGCAGGGAGTCGCGGTGGTGTCGCTTCCGTTGCTCGGTGGCAGCGTGACGGGCGCGGTGGGTTGTGTGCTGCTGTTCGGTCTCGGCTTCGGTGTGGGAACCATCGCCCGCCCCGCCCTGCTGGCCGATCGGTACGGCACCGAGGTTTACGCGACGCTGGCCGGGAACGTCGCCCTCCCGGCGACGGTGGCGAAAGCGGCGGCGCCCCTTGGGGCCGCGGCCATCGCCACCAAGGCCGGCTACACACCCGTCATGATCGCGTCGGCGGTGTGCTGTCTCCTCGCGGGCGCCTTCCTGGTGGCATATCAACGTGGTGCCCATAAAGTTGGAGGTCCCTCGAACTAAGGTGCCGGCCGTACGCCGGACCGAGACGGGTTTGGCCGTGCGGACCGATGCCGGCGACATCCTCGGGCTGATCCGGCGGTCCCTGTCCGCTCAGGCACTGGCCTTATGGGCTACGAAAAGGACGCGATCCTCGTCCTCGGGGTGTTCGACCGAGGTGAGCGGGTGGTCGGGCGTTCCGATGTGGAAGCCGGTCCAGCCGGCATCCTCAACCAGCTTCGCCACGTCCGCGACGGCATGGGCGGTGTTGACGATCGTGGACTCGAAACGGTCGTAGCGGCCGTCGTCCGCACGTACCACTCCCGAGATCCGGAAGAACCCGCGGCCCTCCTCTTGGTTCATGGCGCCACGGAAAAGGAACATCGCGGACTTCTCATCCTTGATCCAGATCCGGTTCATGGCGTCGAGTCCCTTGGCGGTGGTCAGGTCGAAGGCGAACATGCCGCCGGGCTCCACCGCGCGGTAGACGGCTCTTAAATAGGACGCGACCTGGTCGAGGTTCCTGAGGTGGTTCGGAATGTCGTACGTGGAGAAGGCGAACGGGACCTGTTCCGGCAAGGTGAAGTCGGTGGCGTCGGCATGGATCAGCGTGACCTGGTCTCCGGCGCCGTGGAAGCGCGCCCGCGCCCGCGCCAGCATCGCCTTCGAGATGTCCAAACCGATGATCTGATAGCCCTCCTTGCGGAAACGTCCAGCGACGATACCGGTGCCACAACCGACATCAAGGACTCGGCGCGGGGCGTCGGGCATCACCGTGAGGTGCAGTCGCAGAAGCGCCCTCGCGATCCGCGTCGGATAGAAGCTCCAGAACTCGTCGTAGATCTTGGCGTGCAGGTCGACGTATGCCTCGGTCGTCACAGTGTGATCCCTTCAGGGCCGGCGTCTTGTGAGATGTGCACGTAGCCTCTTGATTCGAAAACACCCTATTTATATGATCATCGAATTATTCGACAGTGTCAATGACCGCGAGTGAGGGCGGCCGGTTCGCCTTCGGGGCGCCTTGCGGCAAAACCGGCGCAGGTCAGGTTGCCCAATAGTTAGACAGGTGTCAATATAGAGCTATGTCAAAGACGGGAGTGACACCGGAACCCGCAGGTGTCTCGCCATCCAAGGGTTGCTGTGCTCCGATCGAGTCCGTTCCGCTGGACCCCGCTCACGCGGTCGACATGGCCAAGGTGTTCAAGGCCCTGGGTGATCCGGTCCGGCTGCGGCTGCTGTCTTTGATCGCGGCTCATCCTGACGGGGAGGTCTGCGTATGCGATCTGACTGATCTGTTCGACGTCGCGGCCCCCACCGTCTCCTATCACTTGAAGCTGCTGCGTGAGGCCGGCCTGGTGGATCATGACCGCCGCGGGACCTGGGTGTACTACCGGCCGATCCGTGAACGCCTTCGCCAGCTCTCCGCGCTGCTGGCCGCATCCGACCTGGCGGGAGCCGCCAGATAGCGACCGGTCGGGATATCCGCTCAGGTTCTCCTGGCGGGCACGGTCAGCACTTCACTCAATCGCTCCAGAGCCGTGGGCACCACCCAGTAGAACACCCATGTGCCCCGTCGCTGGCAGTCGATGAGCCCGGCTTTCCGCAGCACTCTGAGATGGTGTGAGATCGTCGGGCCGGTGAGGTCGAACGCCGAGGTGAGGGTGTTCACGTACGCTTCGCCGCCGGGGTGTGAGGCGATCAGCGACAACAGCCGCACCCGTACCGGATCGGACAGTGCCTTGAACGCCGCCGCGACTTCCGCCGCCTGGTCCACGTCCACCGGCGCTGCCGCGAGCGGCGGACAACAGATCTCCGCTCCTGAGCAACCCTGCTTAGACACGCGCCTATCTTGACAGTCTTCTAGACGGGCGGCAATGGCGATATGTGGACACGTCTGGGCAGTTCATACTGTAAGCCATCCCTTTTCCACGGCCTTCACGCCGGCCTCGAACCGGCTTCTCGCGCCCAGCCGATCCATCAGGTCGGCCACCATGCGGCGGTGGGTGCGGAGCCCGATTCCCAGCTTCTTGCTCGCGGCCTCGTCGGTGAAGCCCTGACCGAGGAGCCGGAGCAATTCCCGCTCCTGCATCGTCACACTGTTCTCGCATCGGCGCTGGTCCGTGCCGAACGGCGCTGCCGAGTCCCAGATGTGCTCGAACAGGGCGACGAGCGCCGTGATGATCCCCTCGCCGCAGACCTCGACGGCCCCTTTCTTGCTGGACTCGGGGTCGAGGGGGATCAGCGCCACTTCACGATCGAAGATGACGATACGCAGGGGAAGGGTCGGTATCGTGCGCACCTCGCCTCCCCGCTCGCTCAACCAGCGTGCGTAGGTGAGCGTTGGAGCGTCGTTGCAGGCGCTGTCCAGATACACCGTGCGCACGCGGAGCCCACGTTCCAGGAGCGCGTCGTCCAGAGGCCGGCTCGCTTCCAGGCTCTCGGGTGACTGCGCGCCGCCTGGCATGAACGACAGGCACTCGGAACCCGCCCAGTGGGCCAGGGTCTCGATACGGGCCCGAACCGCCTCCACGCTCTGGAGTGAGTCGCACTCGTGGCGCGCGCCGACCGCGCACAACTCGCTGTACTCACTGATCAGGCGATTGACCGCATGCTCCGCCGCGACGAACTCCTCCTGGCGGCGCATCAGGTCCGCCCGCTGACGCTGCAGCAGAGAGTGGAACGCGACGCTCGGACTGCCGGGACGCAACGTGCCGGAGGATCGACGTAACAGCGAGAGCTCCACCAGCCTGTCGATGGTGCTCCGGACATACGTCTCGGAGATGCCCAGCTGTGTGGCGATCTCTGTGATGCCCCACTCCTTCTGGGTCAGCACCAAGCGGTAGATGGCATCGGCATGGACATCCAAGCCCCATTGCTGAAGCACACTATCCCCCATAGCACCCAATGCACGACGAGGATCATTAAATAGCACGGAACTACGACTGTCTATGTCATATCACTTGGACGGTCGATGCCCCTCCGCTTGAGGCGTTAGAGCCACGTCCTATGCGGGAGGGGTATGGACTTGCGCTCGCCCGGCAGCCCGGCATCTGCGACCAGAACTCAGCGAGTGACCGATTGTCACCGATTGTGTTTCCGTCCACGCGACCCTGGCCGCCGTTCACCGATGATTCACCTTGGTCCGTAGATATGGCGATAGGACTACTTGACTTTCTGGCCGAAGCTCAACGCCGTGGGCTCGCCCATCTCGCCGTCAGGTTGCCGATCGGCCGTGCACCTGCGTCGCTGTCATGCGGCCTGATGCCTGGCCGGCGTCGATCTCGCTGCCCGCAGCGAGATCGGTCGCCAAGAGAAGAGCCGACGGCAACCCCTCGCCTGGCACCAAGTTGCCGGGCAACTTGCTGCCTGGTCCGACCACTTTCATGAGACGGCGGTAAACATAAGAGTAGTGCCGTGCGACGGCATCGGTTCCTGAACGGGAATTCCAATGGCAATGGTCTACGGCGGGCGTCGAATCTGCCGCGATTTCCGGACCACCGACGAAGAATTTTCCCCCAATTCGGCGTCCGCTTTCGGCCGCGACTCGACCTGAGGACGCCGAAGAAGATCTGATGTATATGGCCACGCTAACGCTGACCGCGACCGAGACGGCCGCCCGGCGTTGGCTCGAAGCCGAGCTTGTGACCGACATTCTGTGGGCCACGGCCGTTCCGGCCGACTATCTGGAACATCTCCATTCCGAGGCGAGCCCGGATCGAGTCGACCTCACGTTCTTTCACCGGAGTCCGGGCCCGGCCCAGGCCAACGCCGCGGCCGTCCGCCTCTGTCGGCGGGCCCTGGACAACTCACCGGCCCTTCGTGGCTGGGTGCTGTGCAAGCACCCGTAGCGCGGCAATCCAATCTCCTGCTCAGCGCCAGAAGGACATTTCCCGAGGAGAGCACAATGGCTTCAGCCACCCCTGACCCCCGTCGTAAGGCAGCCGAACTCACCGTGCGGCCATTGCCCGCCGTCGACGCCGACGTGAAGGTCCTCGGCTCCAAGAGCTACACGAACCGGTATCTCGCGATCGCGTCACTGTCCGGGCAGGAGACGACGCTGGAGAACGCGCTCGTCTCCGACGACACCGTGTACTTCTCCCGGGGGATCGAGGCCCTGGGGCACGTGCGCGTGGACATCGATGAGGTGGGGGAGGTCATCCACGTCACGCCGACGGGCGAACCCATGCGGGCTCCGTCGCAAGAGATCTTCATGGGCGGGGCGGGGACCCCGCTCCGCTTCCTGATCTCCATGGCCGGCCACGCCTCCGGCGTGACCACGATCACCGGCAACAAGCGGATGCAGGAGCGCCCGATGGGCGACCTGCTGGTGGCGCTGCCCGCCCTCGGGGTCCAGGCGGTCAGCGTCCGGGGTAACGGATCACCTCCGATCGCGGTCACGGGTGGCTCGTTCCGCGGCGGCGCGACGCAGATCAGTGGTGCGGTGAGCAGCCAGTTCACCTCCAGCCTGCTGATCAACTCCGTGCGTGCCGCCGGCGACGTGGAGATCACCATCGTCGACGACCTCATCTCCAAGCCGTACGTCGAGATGACCATCGCCGCGCTGGCCGAGATGGGCGTGCAGATCAAGCGGGACGGGTACACCCGCTTCACCGTCCCCTCCGGGCAGAGCTTCCGCGGCGGCGCGGTCACCGTCGAGCCGGACGCCTCCGGTATGTCCTACCTCCTGGCGGCGGCGGCCGTACTCGGTGGCCGGGTCACGATCCCGGGCATCGGCGCGGATTCCCATCAGGGCGACGTCGGCCTGGTCGACGCGCTGGTGCGCATGGGATGCACGGCGTCCTTCGGCGACAACGCGATCACTCTCAGGGGCGGCGAGCTGCGCGGCATCGAGATCGACATGGAGAGCATGCCCGACGTGGTGCCGACCCTGGCGGTGGTCGCGGCCTTCGCCCGAGGTACGACGCACATCAGCAACATCGCGAGCCTGCGGGTCAAGGAATGCGACCGCATCGCGGCCGTCACCACCGAGCTCCGCAAGATGGGCATCGCCGTCGAGGAGCACCCGGACGCGATGACCATCACCGGCGGCACGCCGACCGGCGCGGTCATCGACACCTACGACGACCACCGCATCGCGATGTGCTTCGCGATCGCGGGACTCCGGACCGAAGGCGTGGTGATCCGGGATCCCGGGTGCGTCGCCAAGTCGTTCCCGACCTTCTGGCAGACCCTCGACACGCTCTACCCCGATGGGATGTCGACCCGATGAGCACGGCCACACGTGGGATCCTGCTGGTGCTGGACGGGTGGGGGCACGCGCCGCCCGCGCCGGGCAACGCGCTCAGCCAGGCGGTGACACCCCACCTCGACGCGCTGGCCGCCGAGTACCCCGCGACCCTGGTGCAGGCGTCCGGCGAAGCCGTCGGACTGCTGCCCGGAACGGTCGGCAACTCCGAGATAGGCCACATGGTGATCGGCGCCGGCCGCCCGCTGCCGTACGACAGCCTGCTGGTGCGGCAGGCGATCGACAGCGGCGCCCTTGCGGCCAACCCGTTGCTGACGGGCGTGTGCGCCGAGCTCGCCGTGAGCGGGCGAGCGCTCCACCTCATCGGGCTCTGCTCGGACGGCCAGATCCACGCCCATGTCGACCACCTGCGCGAGTTGCTGAGGGTGGCGGCCGCGGGCGGTGTGCGCGACGTATGGGTACACGCGATCACCGATGGCCGTGACGTCGCGGACGGGACCGCCGCCGCCGGCCTGGATCGGGTGGAGAAGTTCGCGGCGGAGGCGGGCGTCGGCCGCATAGCCAGCGTGGTCGGGCGCGGCTATGCGCTGGACAAGAGCGGGGACCTGGAGCTGACCCGGGCGGCCGCGCTGGCGATGGCCGACGGTGCAGGCATCAGAGTGGCGCACGCGCGTGACGCCCTCGACGGGCCCGAGCAGAGCGATGTCTGGACCCGTCCGAGCGTCGTGACCGATGCCGGCGACCTGCCACTCGGCACCGTGCGCGATGGCGACGCGGTGCTGTTCACCAACTTCCGCAGCGATCGCATCCAGCAGCTCGCCGACTTCCTGGTGACACACCTGGAACCGCGCGGGGTCACCGTACTGAGCCTCGCCCGGTACGACACCCGGGCGACCATCCCGCCGCTCGTGGACCGCGCGGACGCGTCGGGAGGCCTCGCGGACGAGCTTGAGCGGCATGGACTGCGGTCGGTCCGTATCGCGGAAAGCGAGAAGTTCGAGCACGTCACCTACTACCTCAACGGCCGCGACGAACGGGTCCGCGCCGTGGAGGAGCACGTGAGGATCGCCGGTGACGCTCCACCGGACTACCAGTCCCGCCCGGAGATGAATCTGCCCCGCGTCGTGGACGCCGTGGCGGACGCCGCCCGCCGCACCGATGTGGCCCTGGTCGTAGCCAACCTCGCCAACATCGACGTGGTCGGGCACACCGGCGACAACAGGGCCACCGTGCTGGCCGTCGAGCACACCGATGACGCGGTGGGGCGGATCTGCGCCGTCGCCCGCGACACCGGCCGCTGGGTTCTTCTGGTCGGTGACCACGGGAACGCCGAGCAGATGCTGCGGCCCGGCTCCGACGGCGGTCCACGGCCCTACGGCGGCCACACCACCAATCCCGTACCGCTTCTCCTGGTGGCTCCCCAGGGGAGAACGGACCGGCTACCCGCCGACGGCACCCTCGCCGACGTCGCACCCACCGTCCTGGCCTTGCTCGGGCATCCCCCCGGCGACGTCATGACAGGCAGACCCCTTGTGTGACCACGAGGCTCCGCGCCTGGAGCCAGCATTCAGGAGGAGAACGCCCAATGACCGAGCGGCCCCGCATCGCGCTGATCGGAGATCGTAGCTCCAAGGTGCCGGCCCATCCCCGTCTGGAAGCTCTCATTCCCCATCTGGACGCCCAGGTCGACTGGGTTCCCAGCGAAAGCATCAGCGGCTCGGAGACCCTCGCCGGGTACTCGGGGCTCTGGGTGATTCCCGGCTCGCCATACGCCTCCAAGGACGGTGTACTGCTGGCCGTCCGGCTCGCCCGAGAGACCGGCATCCCGTATCTGGGTACGTGCGGCGGCTTCCAGCACGCCTTGATCGAGTACGCGCGTAACGTGCTGGGCCTGGCCCACGCCGACGACGTGCAGTACGACCCCGACGCCGAAACCCCACTGATCACGGCCCTGTGTTGTTCGCTGGCGGGGGAGCGGTCGTCGCTTCACCTCGGGGACGGTAGCCGGCTCGCGTCCGTCTACGCGCACGCGGAACAGACGGTCGAGACCTTCCACTGCAAGTACGGCCTCAATCCCGACTATGTCGACCTCATCGAGCAGAGCTCTCTGGTGATCAGCGGCTGGGACGCCGAGAAGGCGCCCCGAGCGATCGAACTCGCCGATCATCCCTTCTTCATCGGCACCCTGTTCCAGCCGGAGCTCTCCTCGACGCCCGATTCGGTTCACCCCCTCATCGAGGCCTTCGTCGCCGCCGCGACCCGGCACGGCGAGACCACCGCCCCCAACCCCCCGACAACGCTGGAGGCTGCTGCCACATGGAAGTCCTCGTCCTGATCCTCGTCGTGGCGCTCGCCGCGGCCAACGGCGCGAACGACGTGCCCAAGGGCGTCGCCACGCTCGCCGGCGCGGGCGTCACCAAGGTCCGTACGGCCATCGTGTGGGGAACCATCGCCACCGCGCTCGGCTGTCTGGTGTCACTGACGCTCGCCTCGAAGATGACCGCCCTGTTCTCCAAGGGCATCGTCTCCGCCAGCCCGACTCCGGCCTTCGCGGTCGCGGTGCTCACCGGCACGGTGTTCTGGGTCGTCGTCGCGACCATACTCAAACTCCCGGTGTCCACCACCCACGCGCTGGTCGGGGCGCTCCTTGGAGCGGGCAGCCTGTTCGCGAGCAGTGCCGTCCAGTGGAACGGGCTGGTCATGAAGGTCGTGGTACCGCTGCTTCTCAGCATTCTCGTGGCGTACGCGATCTCGGCGGTACTCGGCATGATCACACGCAAGGTCGTGGCGATGTCGGCCGCCAGGAAGGCCCACGTCGGCGAGTACGGGGAAGGGGGAGCCGCGACGCTCACGGCGCCGAGCGAGGTGACCACGGCGCAGAAGGCGATCGGCGTAGCTCACTGGACCACCAGCGGCCTCGCCAGCTTCGCCCGCGGGCTCAACGACGCGCCGAAGATCGTGGCGATCGGCTCCTTCGCCCTGGTGGGCGGCATGACGCCGACCACTCTGCTCTTCGCCGTCACCGCCGCCATGGCGATCGGCGGCCTCGTCGCCGGGTCCCGCATCGCCGATCGGCTCGCCTACTCGGTGATCAAGATTCCACACGTGGAAGGGTTCACCGCGAACCTCACCACGGCGGCTCTGGTCGGGTTGGGCGCGACCCTGGGTCTGCCCATGTCCACTACGCAGGTGTCGGCGGGCGCCATTTCCGGCATCGCGGCCAACGACCTGTCCCGCCTCAACAAGAAGACGGTCCGCGATCTCCTGATCGCCTGGCTCTGCACGCCACCCGTCGGTGCCGCCGTCGCAGCGGGCGCGTATCTGCTGCTCACCTGATGCCTGGGCCGCCGGAGGACTCCGGCGGCCTTCCGAGTGCAACCTCTTGCTTTCACCCCATTGACAGCCGTCATGATTCGATGATCTCCTAAATAAGGATTTATCAAATCAACATCCACCACGGAGGGGCAGAAGCCATGGGTGAGCGACAGAGCACGGGTGGATTCATTTCCGGCACCGCGCAGGACGCGGCCGCGGTCGCCACCGGGTGCTGTGGCGAACCGGCCTCCGGACCGGCCGCCGCCCCGGCCGAGCTGGTCCTGCTCAAGCTGGCCGAGGAGGAGGACAGCGGCAGCGGCTGCTGCGGTGAGCCCGCCGAGACCGGCAGTAGCTGCTGCGGCTAGGCGAGCGGCGAACCCACAGCCCGGTGCACCGGCCACGACAGCGCGAGGAAGGCCCGAACCCCATGACCAAGACCGCCCAGCCCGAGATGGACGAGCGGCTCAGGGCACTGGCCGACGCGTTCGACGAGTCACGGGCGATGGCGGTCCTGCGGGCGCTCTGCGCGGAGACGCTTTCCGGCCGTGGGGTCGGTACGCCGGGCCACGACCTGGCCACCGAGCTGGTCCTCACCGAGCTGCGCGCTCTCGGACTGGAGCCGAGCCGGCAGACGTTCCCGGTGGCCGGGGTGTTCAGACTGGACTCTCCGCCCGTGTTCACCGTCAAAGGCCCGCGGCTGTCGGGCTCGCTCGAACACCGGCGCGACTACGCCGAACATCCTCGCTCGGCTCCCATGTACGCCGCCGTGGAGGGTCCGGTCGCACGGTGGGACGGAACCCCCCGGACCGGGACCTGGACCAGCATCGACCGTGTTCCCCAGGGTGACGCCTTCGCCAGGCTCGCCGCCTCGCTGCACGTCGCCGGTGGGCTCGGCCTGCTGACGCCGCAGACACCCGACGCGTCCGGTTTCCTGACCAAGCGGGTGATCGGTGACGCGCCGGTGGAGTTGCCTGTCATCGCCGTCCGGTCCGACCACCTGGCAGAAATGGACGGAAGCACGCTGAGGGCGCTCGTCCCCCTGCGGCGCGGAGCCGTGACGGGAACCAACGTCATCGTCGTCCTGCCAGGCAGCGAGCCGGCTCTTTCCAACCGGCCGGTCCTGGTCACCGCACACTACGACGGTGTCGGCGCCGATCCCGAGCGGCACTTTCCCTGCGCCGGTGACAACGCCAGCGGGACGGCCGTGCTGCTGGAGGCCGCCCGGACGCTGGTCGCCCAGCGATTCAGGGCCGCACGTCCCATCGTCTTCGCCGCGCTCGACGCGGAAGAGGTCGGTGCCCGAGGTTCCCGGCACCACGCGAGAAGCCTCGTCGCCGCCGGTTATAGGCCCGATGTCGTCAACCTGGACATGGCGGGGAAGTTCAACGGCGCGGTGGCCGCCGACCTCGGGCCGGAGACGAGCACGATCAGGGACGTCCTGGACCAGGCGGGACGCATGCTGGGGATCCCGCTGGCCGCCGGACCGGTGGCGTCCGACAACCGGCAGTACGCGTCGGCCGGACTGCCCGCGGTCGGGCTCGGCCTGGGAGCGGCCCATTACCACTCCCCGCTGGACACCCCTGACCGCATCGAGCCGAGCGCTCTGCGCATGGCAGGTCGCCTGCTGCTGGTCACCGTCGCCCGCCTGGCCACCGATGCCACGCGGGAGACCGGCCACCAGAAGAACCTGGGCCATCCGGGCTCACAACACAACGCCAACATCGCATAAGGAGTAACGATGGCGACCGCAGCGCCGAACATTTCCACCCAGCTCATCCAGCTCGCCCCCGAGGTGCGGGACAGCCACGCCGACTTCTCCGCCAGCTACCAGAGCTTCTTCAACTCGGTCTTCGACGGCGGAGCCCTGGACCCCAAGGCCCGAGCCGCGGTGGCGCTGGCCGCCGCCTTGTTGCTGGGCAGGGAGGAGACGGTGCGTTCGTTCCTCGCGGCGGCCAAGCAGATAGGCCTGGGGAACGAGGAGATCGGCCAGGTCGCCGGCATCGTCGAGGTACTGAAGCTCGACGCGCTCCAGCGCCCCGCTCAGACCGCCGCGGCCGCACCCGCCAAGAAGGCGAACACCTGCTGCTAGAGGCCGTCCGCACCATCGCCAAGGAACGGAGCGCCGATGACAGGCGACGGCAAGACCCCGGCGGACACCGTCGTCCTCATCGGCGGCCGTGCCGAACGGGAGTTCGCCCTGCTGCGCGAGCTCGGCTACCGGATCCTCCACCTGGACCGGCGCGTGCCGCTGCACTGCATGCCCTGGGCCGATGTGCCGATCGACGTGGACGTCGACGACTGGGACCTCGTGTCCAAAGTGATCAGGGGCCAACTCGACGGGGCTCCACCTGCCGCCGTCCTGACACATGTGGAGCCCCGGATCCCGTTGATGGCTCACCTCTCCGGGCAACTGCTGCCCGACCCGAGAGGGCTGACCGTGGAAGCGGCGTGGAACTGCCGTGACAAGTGGCGCACCCGGAACCGGCTACGTGAGGCAGGACTTCCCGTACCAGGATTCGGGCTCGCCGGCGATGTGGACAGCGCGGTCCGGGTCGCCTCCGAGGTCGGGCTGCCAGTGGTGGTCAAGCCGAGGGACGGGGCCGGTGCCTTCGGCGTGCGGCGCTGTCTCACCCTGGACGAGGTCCGGCGGGCGGCGGACGCCATCCTGGAGGATCCCGGGCCGGGAACGCAGGTAGGCGTACTGATCGAGGAGTACATAGACGGGCCCGAGTACGCCGTGCAGACTCTGACGCAGAATGGGCGGACGCGCGTGCTGAGCGTCTTCCGGCAGCACATGACCGAGCCGCCGATCTTCGTAGAGATCGGTTACGAGCATCCGAGCGGCCTCGGCGACAGCGACCGTACGGCGCTGTCCGAAGTCGTCACGTCAGCACTGGCGGCACTCGGGGTCACCGACTGGATCAGCCACACCCAGGTGCGCCTGGGCCCGGCTGGATTCCGGATCGTCGAGGTCAACGCGCGACGTCCGGGCGGCCGGCTGGTGGAGATGACCACGGCGGTGTCCGGGGTCGACATGACCAGGGCGGTCTCGCAGCTCGCGCTCGGGCTGCCGGTCACCGTCGAGCAGCCGCGGGCCACCCACGCCCTGTACAGCAGCGTCGTCTTCGACGAGCCGGGGTTCGTGACGTACCGGACGGGAATCGACGTCTCCGGTTTCCGGGGCACACCGCCGCCGATCGTCGAGATCGAGGTCTCGCCGGGTGAGCCCGTGCTGCCGATGGACCATCCGGAAGGCGGGGTGTACGGCCGGATCGTCGTCTTCGGACACTCGTCGGGAGAGGTCGCCGACGGGGTCCACCGGATCCGGGAGGCGCTCGGGCTCCAGGTGAACCGCCTTGATGACCTCAGCTGGTCGGGATCGGACAGCCGTGAATTCAAGTCGTGCTGCTGAGGTGACCATGACAAGTCGTACGACCACACTGATGGGCCCCCGGGTACTCGGCGAACCGGCCGGCGAATATCGCGTGGAGCTGGCCCGCGGGGTAGCCGAGATCGACCGGGATCTCTGGAACGACGTGGTTCGCCGCGGTGACGGTGCCGTCTTCCACGCCTGGGAATGGCTCGCCGCATTCGAGGAGGCGCCCCCGGGGGTGTTCGAACCCGCGCATCTGCTGGCGTACTCGGGTGATGAGCTGGTGGGCGTATGCCCGGCCTACCTGGTGCACGAGTGCCCGCGCCTGGACTACGCGATGTCCCTCGGAGCACCTGCCGCCCTGCGGGGGACCGGCCCTGTCCTGCTCGCGCACAGCCTCGCGGGACTGCGCGGCGGGCCCCTGGCGCTACCTGGCCATCGGAACGCCGCGCGGGCGCTGGTCGCCGGTCTCGAACGTGCCGCGTCCGCACTGGACGCGTGGGCCTGGGGAATCGCGAACGCCCCCGCCGACGGCCTGGCCGGATGGCTGCTGGGCCAGGGATACGCGGCGGCGCACATGACCACGGCCTACCAGCTCGACACGACCTTCTCGACCCCGGGGGAGTACTGGAACACGTTGCCGGGCCGCCGTCGGCGCAAGCTGTGGCGTGAGCAGCGTCAGCGCGCGGAGGGCCTGGTCATCGCCGAGAGCCCACCGGACGCCGACACGATGGTGCGGCTCACGCATGCCCTGCTCCACGAGCATGGCACGCCGGTCGACGTGTTCCCCGAAGGCTATCTCCGTGCCCTTCGCCGGCATCTTCGGGCTTACGAGAGGACCATTGTCGCCGCCGACGAGACGGGTGAGGTCCTGGCCATGTTCGCCGGATGGCAGTTCGGTTCGGAGTGGTCGTTGTGGATCGCCGGGCTCCAGACCGCGCGCTACTCCTCGTTCGAGCCCTACCACTCGATGCTGGCGCACACCATCGAAGCCGCGATCAGGTCCGACACCCGCGTGCTCAACCTCGGCCGGGGCAATGCGCCGATCAAACGCCGGTACGGCACCGTGGGCACACCGCTGTTCCTGGTGGTGAAGGCGGCGGACCGGCGCCACGACGCGCTGCTGCACGCGTGGTGCCGGGTACTGGAGGTCCGCGGCCAGGGTTCGCCGGACGGGCTCGAAGTAGTGAGCAGGTGCTGCTGATGCCCGAACCGATCAGTGACGGCCGGCCGAGCGTCGTGTGCGTATCGGGCCGCAGGGTCGTGGACGTGATGGCGGCGATGGACGTCCGTACGGTCCTCCTCGGGGATCCGACGCCGATCGACCTCGCCTGTGCGGTAGACGTGCCGATGGACCTCGACCTCGACGACTGGCCGGGAACCGAGGCGGCGGTCCGGTGGCTCCACGACGCGCGGCCTCTCGACGCGGTGCTCAGCGTCTACGATCCCTACCTTCCCCTGGCCAGCTATCTCGCCGCTCGCCTCGATGTGGCAGGACTCGCGTTGCCGGCGGCACTGAACTGCGACAACAAGCTCCGGATGCGGCTGACCCTCGAAGGAGGCGGCATCGCCGGGCCGGCGTACGCCGTCGTCGGGGACCCGGACGAGGCGGAGGCCGCAGCACGGCGGCTGGGATACCCCGTCCTGGTGAAGAAGATCACCGCCGCCGGAGGCCGCGGCACCCTGCTGTGCCGGACCCCAGGGGAGGTCGCGGGAGCGGTCACCGCGTTGCACGGGGAGGCGAACCCGAACCTGCTGGTCGAGGAGTTCGTCGACGGCCCGGAGTACGCCGTACAGACGGTCACGAGCGCCGGAGTCACCGAAGTGATCAGCATACTCGCGCAGCACTCGGCGACCGGGGCGCGACCGGTCGAGACCGGCTACGACTTCCCAAGCGGGCTGGGCGATCAGGGCGAAGAGGCCTTGGGCCGGTTCGTGGGAGAGGCCCTGCGGGTGCTCGGTTTCGACAGCGGCATCGCGCACACGCAGGTCCGGTTCGGCCGATCGGGCCCAATCGTGATCAATGTCAGCGCACGCCCGCCCGGTGGACTGCTGTGCGCGGTCACCGAAGCCGTCTCCGGCGTGGACATGGTACGGGCCGCGGTCGAGGTGGTACTCGGCCGGCCCGTGACCCGGCGGGCGCCGGTGGCCGGCTATGCGAGGTACCGCTGCGTGACCTTCGACGTGGCCGGCGCCGTCGGCTACGACGCCCGGGCGCTCGCGGAGGCCGGTGAGGGCACCGTATCCCCCGTCGTCTCGATGGACGTCGAGCCGGGGGAAGAGGTGCTTCCCGTCGATCATCTCGACGGCGGAGTGTACGGCCGGATCGTGATCTATGCCGACTCGGAGGCCGAGTTGGCGCCCGCGTACCAGCGTGTCGCCGACGCACTGCGGCTGCGCGTCGACCAGACCAGCGCATAGGGCACGTGGTGCCCACATGAGGATGGTGACCTACACGTGTCAGACAACGCGGTATCGCACGAGAGGGCAGAGCGGACGCGCGTGCTCGTCCTGGGCGGACAGCGCACCGTCAGGATGCTCAAGGAACGGACCGACTACGAGGTGGGGTTCGCCGACGAGTCCATGCCGTTCGAGCTCATGGCGGCGGCGGACATCCCGATCGAGGTCGACTTCGACGACTGGGACGCGGTGGTGGACCAGGTCCGGCGGGTGCACGCGATCCGGCCGTTCGACGCGGTGGTCACCCAGGTCGACCGCCTCGTCCCGCTGGCAGGCGTGCTCCGCGAGCGGCTGGGACTGACCACCGGCATCACGGCCGAAGCCGCCCGGAACTGTAACGACAAGGCGGCCACGCACATCCGGCTGGCCGAGGCCGGCATCGCGGTCACGCGGCACCTGATCGTCTACAGCCCCGAGCAGGGGATCACGGCCGCGAAGGAGATCGGCCTGCCCGTCATCGTCAAGCCCAGGGACGCCTCAAGCGCCGCGGGACTGATGCACTGCGCCACCACCGACGAGGTCTCGCAGGCCGTCGCGGACATCATCGACGGCGGCCGTGACAGCGCGCTGGTCGAGGAGTACCTGATCGGCCGCGAGATCGGCGTGTTCGCCAGCCGCACGGCCGGTGAGACGAAGGTTCTGTTCGTCTTCGACGGCGAGGTCGGCCCGCCCCCGAAGTTCGTCAAGCTGGGAGGGTGGTTCCCCAGTGTCCTGGACCAGAGCGAGCTCTCGCAGCTCGACGAGCTGACGAAGCTGACTCTGGCCGCCGTTGGCCTGGACGACTGGGTGGCGTTGCTGCAGTTCATCCTCACCGAGTCCGGACCCAGGATCGTCGAGATCAACCCGCGTGTGGCCGGAGGGCAGGGTGTCGCGCTGATCGCGGCGACCACCGGGTACGAGCCGACGCTGGTGGCGGTGGAGGCCGCTCTCGGCCGGCAGATGGAGCCGGACGAGCCGAGTGCCGCGATCGGCCTGTACCGCAGCGTCGTCTTCGAGGAGGAAGGGAGGCTGTGGTACCGGGAGCAGGCGCTCCATGACGTCACCGGGCTGGAGTCGCCGGTGGCGCCTCTGGTCGAGATCGACGTGAGACCGGGAGAGGCCGTCCTGGCGATCAACCACCCACGGGGCGGGGCGTTCGGCCGCGTCGTCGTGGTGGGCGGCAGCCAGGAAGAGGTCTCCCGCGACTACGAGCGGATCATGGAGCGGCTGGACCTACGCGTGGAACCGCTGGAGAACGCCGAGGACGAGGTAGCGAAACCGCACACCTCCTGCTGCTGAGACTTCAGGGCGTGACCGCGTCCGCACGACCTCTTGACTGAGGTCAGCCGATCTGATTCGATAATCTTGGAATTACCAAATCAGCGAGGAGGGTGTCATGGCGGAAGACATGATCGGCTCGGGCTGCTGCGAGACCAGCGGTATCGAGGACGCCGCCGAAGACGGCGCCGAATGCAGCTGCGCGTGTGCCTGCTGCGACTAGCCAGGGCCAGTACGTGTAACCAGGCGCGGTCCGCGTCCTGATGGGCGCGACCGTGCCGCACGTCAGGGGTAGGCCGGAAGGAAGAGGGAAGTGAAAGAGTCACTTCACGCGCTCCGTTTCATCTACGGATATCCGCTTCGCTACCGCGGTGCGATGATCCTGGCCACGGCCACCATGCTGGCCGGGCTGCTGAGCAGCATCGCCGTACCCCTGATCATCCGTGTGGCGATCGACACCGGTGTCCTCGGTGGTGACCCCGGCCTGCTGCTCATGATCGCTCTTGGTGTCCTCGCCGTCGGCGCGGCCTCCGCGGCCCTGCTCCACCTCGGCAAGCAGCTTCGCTTCAACGTCGCCAGCAGGGCCGTCAATGATCTGCGCCACGATCTGTTCCGTAAGCTCCTCCAACTGGGTCCCGCCGACACGGCGGAGGCGTCCGGAGGCCGGGCGCTGACCCGTCTGGTCTCCGACGCGGTCTTCGTCCGCGGGCTGACGAACGGTGGCCTGCTGGAGCTGTTCAACCAGCTCCTGGTCACCTCGGTGATGTACGTGGTGGCGCTGTTCATCGACGTCCGCACCACGATCGTGGCCTCGCTTCCCCTGGTGATCGTGATTCTCGGCAACCTGACCGTGCAGGGACGCCTTCAGAAGGTGTTCGTCGACGTCAAAGGCCAGTTCACGAACCTGCTGTCCGGAGTCGGGGAGTCCCTGTCGAACATCGGCGTGGTGAAGTCGTTCGGCCGCGAGGACGCCGCCTCCGACCGGCTCCACAAGATCAACGAAGAGCTCTCCGCCCGCAGGGGCAGCATGAAGACCACCTACAGCCGGTGGGAGGCGGCCCTCAACGTCGTCGGCGCCCTGCCGACGCCGATCGCCCTGTGGCTGGGCGGAAGCGCGGTCGTGGATGGCCGGCTCACCGTGGGCAGCCTGGTGGCCCTGACCGCACTGATCATGATGGTCCAGATGAGCATGCACATGGTGACCATGCACGCGAACGGGATCTTTCGCTCGGTGGTGATCGCTCAGCGACTGCTGCGGATCGTCGACGCGCCCTCCGTGCTGACGCTACGACCCGGCACCCGTCCCATGCCGGCTCCCACCGGGGCGCTGTCCGCCACCAACCTCGTCGTCCAGATCGGTGAACGGCTGGTCGTCAACGACGTGAGCCTGGTCGTGAAGGCCGGTGAGGCGATCGCCCTGGTCGGACCCACCGGTGGCGGCAAGACGACCCTGCTGCACGCCCTCTCCCGCCTGCGCGACGCCCATTCGGGAGTCGTCGCCTACGACGGCACCGACATCCGGGAGTACGACCTGGAGTCGGTCCGGCGGCAGGTGGTGTGCCTGCCGCAACGGCAGTGGATCTTCGAGGGAACGCTCGAGGACAACATCCGCTTCGCCCGGCCCGACGCCACCGCCGAAGAGGTCGCCGAAGCGGCGACTGCCGCAGGCCTGGGGGAGTTCCCCCTCTCACGCGAGCTGGCCGCCAACGCCGTGGACCTCTCCGCGGGGGAGCGACAGCGCGTCGGCCTCGCGCGGGTGCTGCTCGTCGACCCGGCGGTCCTGTTCCTGGACAACCCCACCGCGAACCTCGACGCCGAAACCGAGGCGGAGCTGCTCGACACCATCGTGCGGGTCCAGCGAGGCAGAACCCTCATCATCGCGACCCAGCAACTCGCGGTCGCCCGATACGTCGACCGCGTCATCGCGCTCAAAAACGGCCTGCTCGTGGCTCCGGAGACCCTGTCGCCGGAAGAGACGGCCGGTGACGCTGATCCGGCCGTACGGCCGCTCGCGCCCGCCGGCATGCCGGAAGGGGGCCAGGGCAATGGCTGAGCCGGCTTCGGTTGAGACGGTCCTTGAGCCGGGCGAGGTCAACCAGACGCTACGCCGGGCGGTCCGGCGGTTCCTCCCCTACCTGCGCCCCCACGTGGGCTGGCTCGCGGTGGCGACCCTGGTCACCATCCTCAGCTCCGTTCTGACGATCGCGCAGATGTACACCGTCATGATCGGTGTGGGTCATATCGTCACCGGCAACATGCAGGCCGTCGCGGGAACGGCGATCAACCTGATCGTCCTCGCCGTGCTGGACAACATCATCCGCATCACCTACAACATCGCGATGATCCGCGTCAACGAGCGGATCACCGTGACCCTCCGGAACGACCTCGTCGCGCGGCTGCACAACGTCCAGCTGTCGCGTCATGTCTCCCAGGCCAGCGGGACCTGGGTCACCCGGGTCCTGTTCGAGGCCGAGCGGTTCCGCGGATTCCTCACCAAGACCGGCATGGAGCTCGTGCAGAGCATCTTTTGGTTCATCGCCTTCGCGGTGTTCCTGCTCGCGCTCAGTCCCGGCGTGGCCCTGCCGACGCTCGTCGTCATCCCGATCATGGTGTTCGTCGCCCTGCGCTGGACCCGGTATCTCAAGTCCGACACCCAGCGCCAGCGCGAGGGGTGGGACAGCATGGTCGGCTACCTGAACCAGCGCATCGACGGGCTCGCCGACGTCCGCGCCTTCGGCCAGGAAGACAGCGTCATGGCCGACCTGGAGCGGCGGTCCGCCGAGTACACCGTCGTCCACAACAGGCTGTCGACGAAGCGGCTGTGGCTCACGTCGTACCTCGGCTTCACCGTCCACATCGCCCTGGCACTGCTGATCTTCTTCGGCGGACTCCAGATCATCAACGGCCATCAGCTCGGGTCGGGCTTCTTCTTCGACATGGCCGCCGGCATGATGCCGATGACCTGGATGCTGCTGGGCACCAACACGATGATGGCCTCGATGGGCATGGCCCAGGGCGCGGCGCTGGCCGCCGGCACGCTGGCCGCGTTCGCGCTGTTCTCCAAGCGGATGCTCAACCCGGTGAGGGACGTCGCGAACCAGCTGGGCCAGGCCTCGGACATGGCCGTGTCGGCACAGCGCATCCTCGAAGTGCTGGACCTGCCAGAAGAGGAGGACACCGGCGAGCCGCTGCCCGAGGTCCAGGGTCACCTGGAGATCGACCAGGTGAGCTTCGCCTACGGCGACGGGACCGAGGTCCTGCACGACGTGTCGCTGGAGGCTCACGCCGGGGAGCACATCGGAGTCGTCGGCGCCAGCGGCGCGGGCAAGAGCACGCTCATGCAGCTCCTGGTCAGGTTCTACACGCCGACCTCAGGCGCGATACGCGTCGACGGCCACGACCTGTCGCAGGCGACCAAGTCGTCCGTACGTACCCAGGTTCTGCTGGTCACCCAGGAGGCCCAGCTCTTCGACGGGACCGTGGCGGAGAACATCAGGTTCGGCCGGCCGGATGCCACCGATGAGCAGGTCATCGAGGCCGCTCGGGCGGTGGGCGCGGACGAGGTGATCGACGAGCTGGGTGACGGCTACCAGACCAAGGTAGGAGAGCGCGGAGCGCGGCTGTCCGTCGGCGAACGGCAGCTCGTCGCCCTCGCGCGGGCCATGCTCGCGGACCCCAGAGTGATCATCCTCGACGAGGCCGTGTCCAGCGTCGACCCGGCCCGTCAGCGAATCGTGCTCGCGGCGATCCGGCGGCTGCTGGAAGGCCGCACCGCCGTGGTCGTCGCGCACTGGCTCTCTCTCGTCGAAGACCTCGACCGCGTGTTCGTCGTCGAGGAGGGCCGGATCGTCGAGTCCGGCAGACCCGTGGAGCTTCTCACGGGTGACAGCAGGCTCGCCGAGCTGTGCAAAGTCCAAACCGGAGAAACCGTCGTACAACCCGCTGGAAGGAAGTAACCCCATGTCTGTCACCGAACAGAGCCTCGGTCAGCTGTTCTGGTCGGCCGCCCAGAGCGAGCCGCTGCCCACCGCCAAGGCGGAGGCGAAGAGCTCGTGCTGTGGCCCCAAGCCCGCCGCCGAGACCAAGGCCGCCCCGGCCGCGAAGAGCTCCTGTTGCGGACCCAAGCCCGCCGAGGACGCCGCCAAGGACGCCGAATCCGCCCCCGTCGCTAAGAGCTCATGCTGCGGATAGCACCGCGCCAATGGACGAGGAGGGAACCGATGAGCAGGCGCTCACTTCACGCTGTGGCGGCCACGATCGTCCTGGCCGCGACCGTGGCGGGCTGCGCACAGAGCAGGGCTGACGACACCACGTCACCCGCCGCGTGCCTGACCCAGAAGCAGAGCGCCGGTCTCACGGTGCAGTTCACCACGAGTCCGTGCCCCGCCCAGGGAGGGACGGCCACCACTGCACAGGTCACCATCAAGGACTCCGCGGGTGCCCTCGTCCAGGACGCCGCTGTGAAGGTCAACTACGACATGCCGAGCATGAACATGCACGGCGGGGAACAGTCGGCCACCCGCAACGGCGACGCGTACGAGTCCAGGCTCGTGCTCGGCATGTCAGGAGTCTGGGTGGTGAACGTCCAGGTCAGCCGAGGGTCGGGCGCACCGGCCGCCGTGCGGTTCGACGTCAAGGCCAAGTAGGGGGACACCATGCTCAGTCGTCGTGCGGCGCGGTTGCCGCCATCAAGCACAGCGGCACTGGACGCGCATGCCAAGCAGCTCGCCGAGGACGGGGTCGACGTCATCAACCTCACCAGTGGTGAGGTCGACTTCCCGACGCCGGACCAGGCATGCGATGGCGGCATCAACGCGATAACGAGTGGTTTCACCAGATATACGGCCGTAGCCGGTATCTCGCCACTCCGCCAGGCCGTCGCCGCACGGCTGACCCAGGCGTGGAATGCTCCCCACCTCGGCGAGGAAGTCGTCATCACCAACGGCGCCAAGCAGGCCCTCGCGAACGCGTTCATGACACTTCTCGACCCGGGCGACGAAGTCCTCATCCAGGCGCCCCACTGGGTCAGCTTCCCGCACATGGTCACGCTCGCCGGCGGCACTCCCGTGATCATCCCGACCGGGCCTGACACCGGCTTCAAGATGACGCCACAGGCGGTCGCCGAGCGGATCACGCCGCGCACCAAGGTGCTGCTCGTCAACAGCCCGTCGAATCCAACGGGCGTGGTGTACGAGCGAGCGGAGTTGGAGGCACTGGCCGAGGTGGCCCTACGCGCCGGCCTCACCATCGTCAGCGACGAGATCTACGGGGATCTGGTCTACGAGGACGCACAGTTCACCAGCGTCGCTTCGCTCGGCCACGATGTCCGGGCCCAGACCGTCACGGTCGGCGGCCTGTCGAAGACCTTCGCGATGACGGGATGGCGGGTGGGGTTCGCCGCCGGACCCGAACCCGTGGTCTCCGCGATGGCCGCGCTGCAGGGGCACACGACCTCAGCCGCGTCGTCGATCTCCCAGCATGCCGCCCTCGCGGTGCTGCGCGACGAGCCTGTGGCAGAGCTCCAGCGGCGGAGGTCCGCGCTGGACGAGCGCCGGCGTCTGCTCTGCGAAGGCCTGTCCGAACTCCCGGGGTTGCGACTCGCCGTCGAGCCCAAGGGGGCGTTCTTCGCCTTTGTCGACGTGACCGGCACGTACGGGCTGGACGCGCACGGCGAGACGATCAGCAGCGCCGCCACCTTCGCGGATCAGCTCCTACGAACCGCTCGGGTCGCGGTCGTGCCCGGCGCCGACTTCGGCGCCCCTCACCACATCCGGATCTCCTACGTCGCCGCCCCCGGCGTACTGGGAGAGGCATTGAGTCGCATCCAGAACTTCCTGACGGCCGCTCCTGAGAACACGGTCACCACAGGCGGCCGGTAAACCCGCTCAACATCGCGATCCCGCCGGGCGCCCCGGCTGGAAAGGAACAACGCTATGAGCCTCGTCACCACTTACGCGGTCGAAGGCATGACGTGCGGCGGATGCGCCAAGCGCGTGCGAACCGCGCTCGACGACGCAATCCCGGGACTCGACGGCATCGACATCGACCCCAAGGCCGGCCGGGTACAGATCACCACCGATGTCCCGGTCTCCGAGGAGGCCATCCAGGCGGCAGTGGAGAAGAGCGGATACCGGTTCGCCGGAGTCCTGTCGTGAGGAGCAGCGTCAAGGTCGCGGGATTCCTGGCGCTGCTGGCCGTGGTCTTCGTGCTCGCTTACTTACTGGGAACCCTCGTGCCTCCCGTGGAGCTGTAGGCGCGGTCGAGAGGAGACAAGCCTGTGTCCGGATCAGCTCCGACGCTCGCGGCGCGGTCAGAGGTGACGCTGTTGATCGGCGGCATGACCTGCGGTTCGTGTTCGGCCCGTATCGAACGCAAGCTCAACCGCATGGACGGCGTGCGGGCCGAGGTGAACCTGGCCATCGAGCAGGCGCACGTCGAGTACGACGACAGCGTGTCGGTGGACGAATTGATCGCCGTGGTGGAACGCCTCGGCTACACCGCCGCTCTCCCCGACCCCGAGCCCGTGGCCGAGGAGAGCACGGTGCCCGAGGAGCGCTCCGACGAGGAGGCGCTTGCCGTCAAGCGCCGGCGGCTCGTGATATCGGCGGCGCTCACCGTGCCGATCATCGCGATGGCGATGATCACACCGCTTCAGTTCAACTACTGGCAGTGGCTCTCGTTGACGCTGGCCGCACCCGTGGCGGTCTGGGGCGCGTGGCCGTTCCACGTCGCGGCCTGGAAGAACCTGCGGTACGGGTCCGCCACGATGGACACCCTCATATCGCTCGGCGTGATCGCGTCGTTCGGCTGGTCGGTCTACGCGCTGTTCTTCGGCTACGCGGGGCTTCCCGGCATGCGAATGCCGTTCGTGATGCGGCCCTCAGCAGGTGAAGGGCTGCATCACATCTACCTCGAGGTCGCCACCAGCCTCACCGTCTTCATCCTCGCGGGGCGTTACGCCGAGCACCGATCCAAGCGTCAGGCAGGAGCGGCGCTGCGTGCCCTGCTGGAGCTCGGCGCCAAGGACGTCGCGGTGTTCAGGAACGGCCGCGAGGTACGCGTGCCCGTCGAGCGCCTCGCGGTCGGAGAGCTCTTCATCGTCCGGCCGGGCGAGAAGATCGCCACCGACGGGATCGTCGTCGAAGGCACCTCCGCCGTGGACGCCTCCATGCTGACCGGTGAGAGCGTGCCGGTCGAGGTGGCTCCGGAGGACCCGGTCGTGGGCGCCACCGTGAACACCAGCGGACGTTTGATCGTCCGGGCGGCCCGAGTCGGTGCCGACACCCAGCTCGCGCAGATAACCCGGCTGGTCACCGAGGCACAGGCCGGCAAGGCGCCCGTCCAGCGACTTGCCGACCGGGTGGCCGCGGTGTTCGTCCCCATCGTGGTGGCGGTGGCCATGGCCGCCTTCGGGTTCTGGCTCGGCAACGGCCTCGACGTCGCCGGCGCGCTGACCGCCGCCGTGTCGGTCCTGGTCGTCGCCTGCCCGTGCGCGCTCGGACTGGCGACGCCGACCGCGCTGCTGGTGGGTACCGGTCGCGGAGCCCAGCTGGGCATTCTCATCCGCGGCCCGGAGATCCTGGAGTCGACCAGGCGGATCGACACCATCGTCCTCGACAAGACGGGAACGGTCACCACCGGTTCCATGCGACTGTCGGACGTCGTCGCGGGACCCGGCGAGGACGCCGACGAGGTGCTCCGGCTCGCCGGTGCGCTGGAGAACGCCTCGGAGCATCCGATAGCGAAGGCCATCGCAGCAGGCGCCTGGGATCGCTTCGGAGCGCTGCCCGCCATCGCCGGCTTCGAAGGCAGCGCCGGGCTGGGCGTCCGAGGTGAAGTGGACGGGAAGGCCGTACTCGTCGGCCGGGCGCACTGGCTGGAGGCCGAGATGCCGGCGCCGCCGGAGTTGAGACGAGGTCACGACGACGCGGAGAGTCTCGGTCTCACACCTGTCCTCGTCAGCTGGGACGGGCGGGTGCGAGGCATGCTCGTCGTCGCCGACACCGTCAAACCGACCAGCGCGGAAGCCGTGGAACAGCTGCGGCGGCTCGGGCTCAAGCCGATCCTGCTGACCGGTGACAACAAGCGGGCAGCGCGGACGGTGGCCGGGCAGGTCGGGATCGCCGACGTGGAATCCGAAGTGCTGCCGGCCGACAAGGTCGCCGTGATCAAGCGGCTTCAGCGGGACGGGCGGGTGGTCGCGATGGTCGGGGACGGAGTGAACGACGCCGCGGCCCTCGCTCAGGCCGACCTGGGAATCGCCATGGGCACGGGCACGGACGCCGCCATCGAGGCCGGGGACATCACCCTCATACGCGGGGACCTGCGCGCGGCGGCGGATGCGGTCCGGCTCTCCCGGCGTACGCTCGGAACGATCAAGGGCAACCTCTTCTGGGCCTTCGCCTACAACGTCGCCGCCGTTCCCCTGGCCGTGCTCGGCCTGCTGAACCCGATGATCGCCGGGGCCGCGATGGCGGCGTCGAGCCTGTTCGTGCTCACCAACAGCCTGCGACTGCGCCGGTTCCGGGCCTCCGCGGCGACACCGGCGCCGGGCGGGACCGTGGCGGCGGTGTCTCCCGGTGAGCCGAAGCCGGATCGGGAACTCCAGGTGGTCACGGCGAGCGGGGACAGCTAGCTGGGATCCGTCGCAGTGGTCACGCCGTGGACGGGCGATATCTCCGAGCCAGGAGCTCTACATGAATTCGGCGGCTTTCGATGGGTGCACGCCATTGACGCGTGAGCCGCTGGCCATCTCCCAGGCGGAGGACCTGGCCAAGGTGTTCAAGGCGCTCGGCGATCCGGTGCGTTTGCGGCTGCTCTCGGTGATCGCCTCGCACCCCACGCGCGAGGTGTGCGTCTGCGACATGTCCGGGGACTTCGACCTGTCATCGCCCACGATCTCGTACCACCTGAAGGTGCTGCGTGGGGCCGGTCTCATCGCCGCGGAGCGACGGGGGACCTGGATCTACTACAGCGTCGTGTCCCAGGCGTTGAACGGCCTGTCGCAGTCGCTGGAGACCCCCGCGGCGTTGTCGATGACGGCTCCGGCCGAGATGAACGGCGAGGACCGATGATACGGAAGAAGGCCTTCGGCGTCCCGATAGCCGTGGTCAGCGTCGACGAGGCGCTCGACGGCGACTGGGAAGCGCACCGGCACGAGGTGGACATCGTCCGGGTGCCGAATCCGCCCGTCGAACGGTGGCCGGAGCTGGTGTCCGCGGGATTCTTCCCGAAACCTCAGGTGGTCGTCTGGCGCGCCGCCACGGCGGGCAGTGAGAAGGAGTTCCTCGACGGCCTTCCCAGCAAGGACAGGCGGAACGTCTTCGCGGCACGCCGCCGTGTCGTCGCCGGCGGACTGCGGTTCGAGGTCCTTCCGGTGTCCCCGGCGTTGCTTGACGCGTTTCTTCCGCTGTACGAGAGCCAGGTCGCCAGGATGCGGCACGGTTGGGCTGTCGCCACCGAGCATCGCGCACGGATCCTGGACTCGGCCGACCAGTATTTCGCCGTCTGCGTGTGGGACGGCGACGACCTGGCGGGCGCGTGTCTCAATCTCCAGTCCCGTGACAAGGACGAGGTACGGGCGCGGTTCTCCGCCGTGGTTCCTGATCATCGTGAGGCCGGTCTGCCGCGCCTGCTATATCTGGAGGTCGTCGAGGAGGCTCGCCGGCGGGGGTTCGGCTGGGTGAGTCTCGGCAGTGACCCCAACCTGTACGGCCACATCGTCAAACCGGGACTGTTCGGATTCAAGAGCCGACTCGGTTTCGTCGCCGTGCCTTCGCACTTCGTGGATCCCGGCTCCGGGTCCGACCAAGCCGATCGCATCGTCGGTCTCAGCGCTCTCACCGACCCGTCCTTCGTACTCGCCTACGCCGAGGGAGCCGACGGCCGGCCCCAACGTGGATCGGCCCTGCGGCTGGAGATGTTCAGCTCAGCCGATCAGCTCGATCTGCGTCCTTACAGCCCTGCCTACCTGACCAGCGTGCGGCTGCACCACCTGGACGCCCTGTCGCTCGAAAACCCCCGATAATCCGTCAGAACGGGAAGAACCATGCGCGACCTGCTTACTTCTACGAACTCCAACACGCTTACGGCTACCATCCAGCCCGCTACCGTCTCCATTGCCTGGTCGGATGGCCCGGAGTACACCGCCGCTCCGGAACGAGGCGCCGGCTGGGACGCTCTGGAGCCGCTCCCCGTCCCCGCCGGAGCCGGTTGGGACGTCCTGGTTTCGCCTTAAGCCCTCCGGGCCCGCCGGTCATGCACGTCAGTGGCCAGTTATGGAAAGCTCGGTTTTGTCCTCCATTCGCTCAATTATTGTTGAGCGAATGGGGACGTCAATGAGGCCTCTGGCAGGTCATTTCTTCCGGACGCTACACGCGAAGCATTTGTAGGCCTGCTGGCCGGAGAGATTGTCGTAGAGCCGGTCATCGATCAAGGTGTTCGCCGCCTCGTAACGAGGGTCGCCGTAATCATCACCGACTCGCTGAGCGGGGCCGAAGGTGTTCGGAAGGTAGATGGTGTCCGTGCGGATGTCGTGGTCCAGCGACGCGGTTCCGGTCACCGCGCCGCGTGGGCTTTCGACGATGACGGAGTCGCCGTCGGCGATACCGAGCGCCCGCGCGGTACTCGGGTGGATCTGCACCAGGCGGATCCCGTTGAGCCGTTCCCCGGTGGGAGTCCAGTGGGTGACGGAAGCGAAGTGCACCACGCTGGGCCGGCCGGTCATGCCCATGAGCGGATACTTCTTGTGGACGGCGTCGGAGCCGGGAACTCCGAGGCGTACGGGATGCGTGAGCGCCTGAGGGTTGATCGGGTTGGTGATGTACCGGTCCTCGTAGGCGAGGGTCGGATGTGCGCCCGTCACCTCGGGGTGGGTGTAGAAGGTCGGCAACGCGTGATGCCCGCTGGGGGCGAGCCGGCGCTCCAGCTCGGGGGTGGAGATCTCGATCTTTCCGCTGGGCGTCAGGAACCGCTTGCCACGGTTCGCCGGGTCGAGCGATTCGGCGGCCTTGTACCAGCTCGGGTGGTCGAGATAGAGGGTGCTGACCCCCGGATGGTCCGTACTGGGACACGGCCAGCGTAGAGGTTCAGCGCGCGCACGCAGGCGCCGGCGCGTCATGCCGGCCATACCCGGAGTGTTGGCCACGAACGTGTCCCACAGCTTGGAGTAGTCCTTCCACTCGACGGGGAAGGCGTCCGTCCAGTATGAGCCGGCATGGCGGCGGTCGTTCCGTCCGAGGGCGTGGGCCAGGCCGATCCAGATCTCTGTGTCGGAACGGGCCTCGCCGACCCGGGCCACGGCGGCATCCTGCCAGCGTATGGCTCGATCGTCGCGACGCATGTAGACGCCCTCGAACTCCAGGCCGCTGCAGACCGGCAGGATGATGTCGGCGTAGTAGGCGGCCTCCTCCATGAACAGGCCGGTGTAGACGTAGAAGTCCAGCTTGGAGAATGCCTCCCGTACCCGGCTGGTATTGGCGGAGCTGATGAGGGGATTCCCCTCGGTCATGACCGCCTTGAGGCGATACGGCCGGCCGGTGAGGATCGACTCGGCGAAGGTGTCGGGCCCGACGGGCAGAGCCGGGCCGCGGGTGGGAGTCGTCACCTTCAGCGGCGGAAGGTTCAGGCCACCAGGCCAGGTGTTGTGCATGAAGTTGCATCCGCCACCGGGAACGCCGATGTTGCCGGTGACCGCGGCGAGCATCGCGAGCGTCCGGTAAGTGTCGAACGCTCCGAGCTGGTGGGAGATGCCGGCATTACAGAAGATGGCGGCAGGTCGAGTGGTCGCGTAGTCGACGGCCAGCTGCTTGATGGTCGCGGCAGGCACGCCGGTGACGCCGGCGGCCCACTCAGGGGTGTAGCCCTTGGCCACGAGATGGCTGCGCAACTCGTCGAAGCCGAGCACCCAGCGGTCGACGAAGGCCTTGTCGTGGCGGTCGGTGGTGATGATGTGGTGCAGCATGCCGAGGGCGAGTGCGAAGTCGGTATGCGGCTTGGGCGCCACCCACCGGTCCGCCTGCCTGGTGGTGGGGGTGCTTCGCGGATCGACCACCACGAGCCGCGCACCGGTGCGCTCCCGGTTTCGCAGCAGGTGGGCGAAGGTGACCGGGTGGGTCTCCCCTTGGTTGGTGCCAAGGAAGAGGAAGAACTCAGCCGACCCGAGGTCTTCCTTGCCGGTCGCTCCATCGACGCCGTAGCCGTTGGTGAAGTTGCCCAGTCCGAAGGTCGTGGCGAGCGCGTTGCCTCCGGCGTCGTTGCACACGGGGCCGACGTCGGTGTCGTTGGGGCTGCCCAGCAGCGCGAAGACGCGTCCGACGAGCGAGCCGGTGCCACGGGGGAGACGGCCGGTGGTCCGGTTGGCGATGGCCCTGGCCTCTCCGGCGTCGCGGAGGGCAAGCCAGCGGCGGGCGATGACGTCCAGCGCGTCGTCCCACGAGATGGGCTCGAAGCGGCTGTCCGGGTCGCCCTTGCGGCCGGAGATCCGGCGCAGCGGCGTCTTCAGACGCAGGGGGTTGTAGACCAGCTCGGTCATCATGGGCGCCTTGACGCACAGGTTCCCGTCCTGCACGGGACCTTTTTCCTCACCCCGGATTTCGAGGACCCGCCCCAATTTGAGGGACACCTGGATCCGGCAGTTGCTGTTGCAGAACTGGCAGGCACTCTGAACCACACGATCAGGAGTCAGTGCGGCCGATCCCACGGTGAAGTCCGGCATGGTGGACCCAGCTGTATCGCCCATTGGCGAAGCGGCGGCGAAGGCGGCCTGACCCGCCGGAGGAACGAGGCCGGGGACGCCCGCTGCGGCGGTACCGGCACTCGCGAGTATCGCGCCGCGCAGGACACCGCGCCGCGTGAAACCTCTGTGATCTTCTGGCGATATGCTCTCCTGCGCCACCATGCAGCCTCTCCTGTCGCAATGGAATTCCTGCGCATATGTGGCAGCCGCCGCGGCTTCCCGACGTATGCCATCGTGAGAAGTCGAAAAATTTGCGATGCCCGTGGTCCGCTGAATTCTTTGCTTCATCCGGAATTCGCTGGAGAAGCCAATTCGCATGCAGGCGGTGGTCTGTTCGTCTCCGAATCCAGGGTCTCCCTGTGTCGCACAGCCCTACTCTTGTGTTCGCCGCCGCATCGTGAAAGTGGTCTGACCAGGCAGCAAGTTGCCCGGCAACTTGGTGCCAAGGATGACCTTGTCCGGCCGGACGGTCGACGCCCCCGTTCACCAGGGCTTGCGGGCAGCTCGCTGATCTGCTGAACGTCCCGCTTCGCTTCCGCCTCCCGCATGCCGGCGATGGCGACCTGACTGGCGTCCCGCCGGTGACGTCGGGTCACGTCCAGCGAAGTGGTGTATGAGTTGATCTCTGCGTGATCCCGTTTCTGCAGGTTAAGCGGTAAGTGTCTGTGGGAGCGGGTTCTGATGGGGTGTGTCGCCGGGGATGACGCGTAGCCGGGTTTTGGCCAGCACATCCAGCCCCATGTAACGGCGGGCTTCGGTCCACTCGTCGGTCTGCTCGGCCAGTACCGCGCCGACCAGGCGGATGATCGAGGTGCGGTCGGGGAAGATGCCGACGACGTCGGTTCGCCGGCGGATCTCCTTGTTCAGCCGTTCCTGGGGATTGTTGGACCAGATCTGTTTCCAGATCTCGCGGGGGAAGGCGGCGAAGGCGAGTAGTTCCTCGCGGGCGGCGTCCAGGTGGTCGCAGGCGGCCGGGTATTTGGCCGACAGGGCTTCGATGACCCAGGCGTGCTGGGTGCGGACCTGCTCGGCGGTGGGCTGGTCGAAGATGGTACGCACCAGGGTGGCCACCCACGGCTGAGCGGACTTGGGCACGCAGGTCAGCAGATTGCGCAGGTAGTGGGTTCGGCACCTTTGCCAGCACGCGCCCGGCAGCGCGGCGGCGACCGCGGCCACCAAGCCGGTGTGGGCATCGGAGATCACCAGCTGCACCCCGTTCAACCCGCGGGCCACCAGACCGCGCAGGAAGGTCAGCCAGCCCGCGCCGTCCTCGGCCGAGGTGACCTCCAGGCCCAAGATCTCCCGGTTGCCGTTGTTGTTGACCGCGGTGGCGACCAGCACGTGCACGTTGATGATCCGCCCGCCCTCGCGGACCTTCTGGGTGAGGGCGTCCAGCCACACGAACGCATACGGCCCGGCGTCCAAGGCACGGGTACGGAACGCCTCCACCTGACCGTCCAGCACCTTGGCCATCTCCGAGACCTGGCTCTTGGAGATGTGCTTGATGCCCAGCTGCTCCACCAGCTTGTCCACCCGCCGGGTGGACACACCCAGCAAGTAGCTGGTCGCGACCACGCTGATCAGGGCCTGCTCGGCCCGCCGTCGACGCTCCAGCAGCCAGTCGGGGAAGTAGGAACCGGTCCGTAGTTTCGGGATCGCCAGCTCCACAGTCCCGGCGCGGGTGTCCCACTCGCGGGTGCGGTAGCCGTTGCGCCGGTTGGTCCGCTCGCTGGTCCGCCGGCCGTATCCGGCACCGCACAGGCCGTCGGCCTCGGCCGACATCAACGTCTCGGCCATGGTCTGCACCATGGATCGCAACAGATCCGGATCCTGGGTCTCCAACTGCTTGGCCAGCCAGCTCGCAGGGTCCACACTGTCGTTCACGGCCATCGCTCTCTCCTTCGATCTTGAACTACGCACTCGAAGGATCACGCGATGGCCGTCCTCATTTCACGACGCCACGCTGACTACCAGCGGAAACTCGTACACCACCTCCGTGGACGCAACCTGACGTCGACGTAGGGACGGGAAGGCGGCGGATCTACCTGCCGGGCCGCCGTAGATGCCTCATGTCCTGACTCGACCTGTAGTAGGAGTGACTGCTACGGTTGGAACTGAAAATCGTTATCATTTACGAAAGGCCTGGTGTGCGTACCCTCCGTCGCGTACCGCTCGCAAGTCTGGCGGCCGGTCTGGCCATCGTTGTCCTGACCTCCTGCGCTTCCTCCCAAGACGGTCCCTCCGGGGCCGCACCGTCCACCGCCGCCCCCTCGCCTGCCTCGTCGTCGGCACGCGTATCGGTGGTGGCGTCCACCAACGTGTACGGCGACATCGTCAGCCAGATCGGCGGTGACAGGGTCGACGTGGTGTCGATCATCAGCGACCCCTCGCAGGATCCTCATTCCTTCGAGGCGAACGCGCAGACCCAACTGCGCCTGTCCACCGCCAAGGTCATCGTCGAGAACGGTGGTGGTTACGACGATTTCGTCGACACGATGCTCAAGGCGTCGGGGAACCCCGGCGCTCAGGTGCTCAACGCCGTCACCGTCTCCGGTAAGACCGCGGAGCCGGGCGCGGAGCTCAACGAGCACATCTGGTACGACATCCCGAGCGTCGGCAAGCTTGCCGACCAGTTGGCGGCCGCGTTGAGCAAGGCCGACGCGGCTGGTGCCTCGCAGTTCACCGCCAACGCGTCGGCGTTCAAGACCAAGCTCCAGGTTCTGGAGAAGGAAGAGGCGGAGGTGGCGGCGACCGCCAAGGGCGAGGGAGTCGCGATCACCGAGCCGGTCCCGCTCTATCTGCTCGACGCCTGCGGGCTGGTCAACCGTACCCCTGCGAAGTTCAGCGAGGCGATCGAAGCGGGCGACGACATCCCTCCGCGTGTACTGCAGGAGACGCTTACCCTGCTGACGGGCAAGCGTGTCGCGGCCCTGGTCTACAACGAGCAGACCGCCGGGCCAGAGACCGAGAAGGTGAAGCAGGCCGCGGAACAGAGCGACGTGGCGGTCGTGCCGGTCACCGAGACCCTGCCTTCGGGCAAGGACTACATCGGCTGGATGACCGACAACATCGCCGCGGTCCGCGCCGCCGTATCCCGATAGGTCCGGTCATCATGATCAGCTTGCGGGAAGCCGGGCTGTCCTACGGAGAGCGCCTGCTGTGGCGGGATCTCACCCTCGACATCGAACCAGGGGAGTTCCTGGTCGTACTCGGTCCCAACGGCTCCGGTAAGACGAGCCTGCTGCGGGCGCTGCTCGGTGAAGTCCCGCTGTCGGCGGGGACACTGACGGTCGGCGGGCAGCCGCCGCGGCGCGGCAGCCCGCTGATCGGCTACATCCCCCAGCAGAAGACGATGGCCCCGGCCATGCCATTGCGCTCACGCGACCTGGTGCGGCTCGGCATCGACGGGCATCGCTGGGGCATGGGCCGGGCCGGGCGGGCGGTCCGCACACGCGTCGACGAGTTGCTCGCCGAGGTGGGTGCGGAATCGTATGCCGACGTCCCGATCGGGACGCTGTCGGGCGGCGAGCAGCAGCGTGTGAGGATCGCCCAGGCGCTGGCGACCGATCCGCGCATCCTGCTGTGCGACGAACCACTGCTGTCGCTGGACCCGCACCACCAGCGGGCGGTCACGGAGTTGATCGACCGGCGCCGGCGCCGGCACGACTCCGCGGTGGTGTTCGTCACGCATGAGATCAATCCCGTCCTGCCGATGGTGGACCGGGTGCTCTATTTCGTCGGTGGCCGGTTCCGCGTCGGCACGGTGCGCGAGGTCATGACCTCGCGGACCTTGTCGGAGCTGTATGGGACCCCTGTCGAGGTGATCAGGACCGGTGGCCGGATCGTGATGGCCGGCGGCCTGGACACCTCGAGCCACCATCACTCCAACGGCACCACAGAGGAGTTCGGACGGTGAACGACCTGTGGAACCAGATCTTCAACTTCACCGACTACGGAGCCCTGCTGGTCCTGGTGAAGAACTCGCTGGTCGCAGGCGCGATCCTCGGTGTCGTCGGCGGCGTGGTCGGCGTCTTCGTGATGATGCGAGACCTGCCGTTCGCCGTGCACGGCATCAGCGAGCTCTCCTTCGCCGGCGCGTCCGCGGCATTGCTGATCGGCGCCAACGTGGTCGCCGGGTCCCTTGTCGGCTCTTTGGTGGCCGCCTCCGTCATCGGCGCCCTCGGCATGCGAGCACGGGACCGCAACTCCATCATCGGGGTGCTGATGCCGTTCGGGCTCGGACTCGGCGTGCTCTTCCTTGCTCTCTACAAAGGACGGTCGGCCAACAAATTCGGCCTGCTCACCGGGCAGATCATCGCTGTGGACACGCCTCAACTGTCATGGCTGGCCGCTACCTCGGCCGTCGTTCTCATCGCGCTCGCCGTCCTGTGGCGGCCGCTCACCTTCGCCAGCGTCGACCCCGAGGTCGCCGCCGCACGGGGCGTGCCGGTCCGTGCGCTGGCACCGATCTTCACCATCGTGCTCGGCCTGGCCGTCGCGATCTCCATCCAGATCGTGGGTGCTCTGCTCGTGCTCGCCCTGCTGTGCACGCCGGCCGCCGCCGCGATGCGGGTCACCGCCTCGCCGGTGCGGGTTCCCCTGCTCAGCGTGCTCTTCGCCACCGTCTCCATGCTCGGCGGCACCCTGCTGGCGCTCGGCAGCAGCGTCCCCATCAGCCCATACGTCACCACCATCTCGTTTCTGATCTATCTCGTCTGCCGGTGCGCCGGAGCGGTCCGCAGCCGGGGCGACTGGACCCGCCGCCGGCCCACCTCCGGCGTCCACCCTGCCGGAAGTCCCGTGAGTACGGCCGGGCGGCCTGGTGCCGCCGACGGTGTGCCCTAGCGGACGCGGCCCTCTCCTCGAAACGACTCATGTCCGGATATGGAGATCCGCATGAAGCCACCGGACGCTCCTCCCGGCCACCTGCGGAAGACCGGCGACGCGATGAGCATCGATGGGGTGAGACGGATCTTGCGCCCCCGCATCGTGTCCGGAGCGGCCGCCGCCCTTCCGGCGAACTCACCGCTGCCGCACGCCGCCGCGTGAGGAACTCGCGGCTGACTCGCCCTAGTGGAGGCGCAGTCCTGCGATGACGAGTTCGACCATGCGACGCGCGTCGTAGCGGGGGTTGTTGCCCGCGCCGATACAGAGATTGCCGACGCCACGCAGCAGTTCGTAGGCATCCATGTCGGGGAGAATCTCGCCCGCCGTGGCAGCAGCGTCGAGCAGCTGGGCGCACACGGGGACGAGGCGGTCGAGGAAATAGGCGTGCAGAGTCTCGAAGGCGGCATCGTCGGACTGCAACGCCTCGGCGAGGCCGTGCTTGGTGACCAGGAAGTCGACGAAGAGGTTGATCCAACGCGCCAGGGCGGCGTGCGGTGTGCTGCTGTTCGCCAGCAGTGTCGGACCGGCCTCAGCGCATGCCTCGACCTGGTGCCGGTAGACGGCGACGATGAGATCGGCTCGCGTCGGGAAGTGGCGGTAGATCGTGCCAACGCCAACGCCGGCCTTGGCGGCGATGTCGCGCACGGGCACATCGACGCCGGAAGTGATGAAAGCCGCGGCGGCCGCGTCCAGCAGTGTCTTCTCGTTACGCCGGGCGTCGGCCCGCTTTCGCGGGGCTGACGACCCTGATCCGCTGTCGATGTCGACCACTGCGCCGCTACCTCCGTCGCCCCACTTGGCAAACGGAACCGTGTTCCGTATGTTGGTTAGCGGAACAAGGCTCCGCTTGTTCAGGATGCCAGAACAGGCGAGCCAACACCAAGCCACGCATCGCAGACTCGCTGCACCTCTCAAGGAGGAACAGTCATGCAGTACCGCACCTTGGGCCGCACCGGTGTGCAGGTCAGCACCCTCGTGCTCGGCGCGATGAACTTCGGCGGTTTGGGACATACCACCCAGGACGAGGTCACCGCCATGGTCGACGCCGCCCTGGAGGGCGGGATCAATCTCATCGACACCGCCGACAGGTACAGCCAGGGCGAGTCGGAGGAGATGGTCGGCAAGGCCATCGCCGGCCGCCGCGACGACATCGTGCTGGCCACGAAGGCGAGCATGCCGATGGGCGACGAGCGCAACCATCAAGGCAGTTCGCGCCGCTGGTTGGTCACCGAGTTGGACAACAGCCTGCGCCGTCTAGGCGTCGACCATGTCGATCTCTACCAGATCCATCGGTGGGACCCGGGCACCAGCGACGAGGAGACGCTGTCGGCTCTGACCGACCTGCAGCGCGCGGGAAAGATTCGCTACTTCGGCTCCTCGACGTTCCCCGCGTACCGCATCGTGCAGGCCGAGTGGGCCGCCCGGGAGAACCACCTGAGCCGATACGTCACCGAACAGCCCAGCTACTCGATCCTGCAGCGCGGGATCGAGACCCACGTCCTGCCCGTGACCGAGCAGTACGGACTCGGCGTGCTGGTGTGGAGCCCGTTGGCCTCGGGCTGGCTGTCGGGCGCGATCCGCGAGGGCCGGGAAATCACCACCAGCCGCTCGACGTCCATGCCGCAACGCTTCGACACCGCCATCCCCGCCAACCGGGCCAGGCTCGATGCCGTCGAGCGGCTGGCCGAAGTCGCCGACGAGGCCGGTCTGACGATGATCCAGCTCGCGCTCGGATTCGTCACCGCGCACCCCGCCGTGACCAGCGCGATCATCGGCCCCCGCACTATGTACCACTTGCACTCTCAGCTCGCCGCCGCAGACACCGTGCTCTCCGCCGACGTGCTCGACGCGATCGACGCGATCGTCGCTCCCGGCGTCGACCTCGCCGCACACGAGAAGTACGACACGCCGCCCGCCCTGCTGGACGCGGCGCTGCGACGTCGCTGATCGCTCGTCACGTCAGCCACCAGGCGGCAGGCGGGCAGCAGCTTGCGCACCCCTGCCGCCTGGCGCGTCGCTCAAAGGCCCTCGCGGTAGATGATCTCGGTCGAGTACCGGACAAGCTCTCCGCTTCTGAACGGACGCGTATCCCACCACGTGTTGAAAGGACGAACGGACCCATGCCGCGAACACCCCGGCCCCGTTTCGGGATCATGACCGCCCCATCACAGGTCGACTACCACGACGTCCTGCGGGTCTGGCGCGAGGCGGACACAATCCCGGAGATCGAGCACGCGTGGCTGTTCGATCACCTCATGCCGATCGGCGGCGACCCGAGCGGACCGACCTACGAAGGCTGGACACTGCTCTCGGCCCTCGCCGCACAGACCCAACGACTGCGCCTCGGCCTGCTCGTGACCAGCAACCGCTTCCGACCGCCCGCGATGTTGGCCAAGATCGCCGTGACCGTCGACATCGTCTCCGGCGGACGGCTCGACTTCGGTATCGGCGCAGGCTCACGACCCGGCCACCCTCTGGCCCGGCGCGAGTATGAAGCACACGGACTGCCCTTTCACGACTCCGCCCACGCCGTGGAAAGCCTCGCCGAAGCGTGCACGGTTATCCGGCGGTTGTGGACCGAGGCCGAACCGTTCGACGTCCATGGCACCTACGTCCACCTCACCGGAGCGTTCTGCAACCCCAAACCCATCCAGCGCCCCCACCCGCCGATCCTTATCGGCGGACGCTCGGCCCCCCTGCTACGCGTGGTCGCCGAGCACGCCGACCTGTGGAACATCCCCGGCGGCGACATCGACGACGCCGTCCGCCGCAGCGCACTGCTGGACCGCTACTGCGCCGAGATCGGTCGCGACCCCGCCTCGGTCACCCGCTCGATCCACCTGTCGGTCTCCTACGACCAGCCCAGCATCACCAAGGACGCGATCGGCAAAGCGACCGACGCCGGTTTCCAGCACATCGTCCTCGGACTGCCGGCGCCCTACCCCGCCAACGTCGCACGGTGGGTCACCGACGAGCTCATCACCATGTCGGCCTGATACCGCAACGGTGGGTCGTGGCTTCGGTTGGGCTCTGTCAAAAGTTCGGCTCTGTGGCTGATTGAGTGATCAACTTGGTGGGCGGGTACGTGGTGCAGACTTCCGACCGATGACCAGCGGCTTCACGGGCTCATTGCCCCTTTCGCTCGTATTACGGCCGGTCCCCTCGTGACGGCGACACCGGGCAAAGGACAGTCGCAAGGCACCTCTTCGCCCCGCGCATCAGGTATCAGTTGTCGCGCAGGTTCGGTCGTCTGCCGTCCTGACGGGCGAGCGTGGCCACCAGGTGGATGTGGTCGCGGGCGTGCCGCGGCGCGATGCCGACGGCACGCCTGGAAGTCGCCGAGCGGGGGAACGCACTATGATCCGCGCGTTCGCACCGGTGCTCGCAGCGAACGGCGGCGGCGCCATCGTGAACGTGCTGTCCGCGCTGTCGTGGTTCGCATCTCCCGGCAACGGCGCCTACGGGGCGGCGAAGGCGGCCGCATGGAACACGACCAACGGTGTTCGGCTCGATCTCGCCGGGCAGGGCACCCTGATCTGGCTCGGCATCGGATGAGTCGGGCGGTTCATATCCATTGCAATGAAAGCGCCAAATACCGCTGTGATTCACACCGAGACTGTTCTCAGCAGGTGCCGACGACCACAGCGTGAACGTGATGCTCGCCGGGCTCGCCCGTCGTTGCTCCCGGTGCTCGGGTAGCGGGCGAGGTGTCTCACGCCGGTGGTTGTTGGAGTCGATTGACAGCGCGCTCAGCGCCTGGTCGTGCGGGTTCCGGCCCGCCTCCATCCGCAGGACCGCGATGCATTCGCGCGCGGCGCGCGGCCAGTCCGCGTACAGGGCGCGGAAGTCCTCGTCGAGGAAGGTCAGCCGGATCAGGTTGCGCTCGGCCGGGGGCAGCGCGCCGAAGTCGGTCAGCAGGGCGGCGGCCCCCCGGTTCCAGGCCAGCACGTCCATGGCGCGGCGCAGCACCATGGCGGGGACGTCGTGCATCGTGTCCAGCAGCTGCCGCAGTTGCGGGGCGACACCTGGCCGGCCGGGCTGCCGCGGGGGAGCGGCGGGGGCGACTTCGGCCACCGTGAACAGGTAGTCCCGTTCGTCCGGCGCGAGCCGCAGTGCGTCGGCGAGCCCGTCGAGGACCGGGCGGGAGACCCGCCGGGTGCGCCCCTGCTCCAGCCGGACGATGTAGTCGACGCTGATGTGCGCGAGCTGGGCCAGCTCCTCCCGGCGCAGGCCCGGCACGCGGCGCAGCCTGCCGTCGTCCGGCATGCCCGCCTGCTGCGGGTCGAGCGCCGCGCGGCGGGAGCGCAGGAAGTCGCCCAGCTCGTTGCCGCCGGAGGTGGTGTCAGCGTGTGCCATGACTCCAGTATCGGCAAGATCCGCGCCGCGCGCCTGGTACCGGTCTGCATAGGCAGGGCTCTCCCTGGTACCCCGCGCCGGGCGCCGCGATTCTGCGGATGTGGCCACTTCGGACGGTCACCGAGAACCCCTTCCTGCGACGGGAGATCATCACCGTGAAGACGGACGTCACCTTTCTCAGCGCCGGCCTGAAGATCGCCGGCCACCTCTACACCCCGGACGCCGCGGGCCCGCACCCGGCGATCGTCGTCAGCCACCCCGCCAGCGGCGTGAAGGAGCAGACCGCGGGCCTCTACGCGCGGCGGCTGGCCGAGCAGGGCTTCGTCACGCTCGCGTTCGACACCGCCTACCAGGGCGAGAGCGAAGGCGAGCCGCGCGGCCTGGAGGACCCGTCCCAGCGGGTCGAGGACATCAAGTCCGCGGTCTCGTTCCTCACCACGCGCGAGGACGTCGACGCCGACCACATCGGCACGCTGGGCATCTGCGCCTCCGGCGGGTACGTGCTGGCCGCCGCCGCGACCGACCACCGCATCAAGGCCGTCGGCACGGTCAGCGGCGTCGACGTCGCCCGGATGTTCCGCCTGGGCGCCGACGGCGCGCAGGACCCCGCGGTCATCCAGGGCATGCTCGACGCGGCCGCCGCGGCGCGGACCGCCGAGGCTCGCGGCGACGGTACCAGGAGCTTCCCGGTCTTCCCGGACACCGCCGAGCAGGCTCTCGCCCTGGGCGGCCGGCACGGCCTCGAGGGCTTCGAGTACTACTGCACCGACCACGCCCAGCACCCCCGCTCGGCGAAGACCCTTACCTGGTCCAGCATCGACCGGATGGAGTTCTTCGACGCCTTCCGGTTCGTCGACCTGATCGCGCCCCGGCCGCTGCTGGTGATCGTCGGACGGGAGGCGGTGACCTCGTGGATGGGCGTGGAGGCGTTCCAGAACGCCCGTGGTCCCAAGGAACTGCACTGGATCGAGAGCGCCAGCCATGTCGACCTGTACGACAAGGAGGAGTACCTCGGCCCGGCGGTCGCGAAGCTGACCGAGTTCTTCGAGGGCAACTTGGCCGAGACGGCGTAGCGGGAGCAGGCCGAGGCCGCGTGGGTGCGCGGCCTCGGCCTCGGTCAGGGGCGGTGCTGCTCGACAACTTCTCATCCGTTCGGGGCCGTGGTCTCCACCGCGGACAGCAGGAGGTCGATGCCGAAGGAGTAGTAGGCGTCGAGGTCGGGTGGGGTGGAGAGGGTGGCGGCGAAGGCGGCCAGGTGGGGGTAACGACCGGGAGGCAGGCGTTCCAGGTCGAGGCGATGTTGCCGTCTGAGCTCCGCGGCCTCCACTTCGTCGTTTCCCACGCCGCCGGGCTGGCAGGACACCATCACCGCAGCCCCCAGGAGCAGGTAGGTGGCCACCTGGTCGGCTTTCTGGAGCGTGAACCCGGCCTCGGTGAGCAGCCCGATCGCGGTGTCGGTGGCCCGGCGGTATTCCTCGGCCGCACTCTTGTCGATCATCGGCAGCAGGGTGGACAGGTACGGGTGCGCGCGCATCTGCGCCAACAGCGCGGTGACCATCGCGCGGAGACGCTGGTTCCAGGGCAGGTTCGGGTCCACGTCGGCGACGAGCGCCGCGAGCAGATGGTCGGCGAGCGCGGAGAGCAGCTCGTCCTTGTTCTTGACATGCCAGTACAACGCCGTGGGCGTGACGCCGAGCTCGGCGGCGAGCCGGCGGATGGTGACCGCTTGGAGCCCGTCGGTGTCAGCAAGCCTCAACGCCCGTTCAATGACGGCCTGGCGGGTCAGTTTCTCCGGAGTCACTTGACAACCATACGCGGTACAGGATCTCCTAAGCAACGTACATGTACATTGTTCATGAACGATGTACAGGGGAGGTCAGTCGCCGAACGGGCGACCGTTGCCCTCGGGAGGCGCGTTGCGGTCATCCCAACAGACAAGATTTCAAGGAGGCGTCAGACATGAGACACAACGGGACGGATGGATCCACGCGCCTGCACCGCTTGGACCGCTGGCTGTACCGCGGCGGCCGGCCCAACCGCCTGGCGCGGGCGATCAACCGAGCCTGGGCCACCGTGTTCGCGACCGGGGTCCTATGGCCGGACCGGATGGTGACCCTGCGGGTGCCGGGCCGGCGTACCGGCCGCGTCATCTCCTTCCCGCTGGTCGTCGCGGACTACCAGGGCGAGCGCTACCTGGTGGCGATGCTCGGCCAGGGCACCAACTGGGTGCACAACGTCCGCGCGGCCGAGGGGCGGGCGGTTCTGCGGCACGGCCGCAGCGAGGCGGTGCGCCTGGACGAAGTCGACCCCGGTGCCCGTGCGCCCATCCTGCGCCGCTACCTGGCCTGCTCGCAGGGAGGCCGCACCCACATCCCGGTGGGCCCGCAGGCACCGCTGGAGGACTTCGAGCAGATCGCCGTGCAGTACCCGGTCTTCCGCATCACGCCCGACCGGTCGGCGTCCCCGCCCGGTTCTGGCTGACCTGCCCCATAAGGTTTCTCTAAGGCTCTGAGGTGGGAGAAGTCAACCGCGGCCCAGGAGAGGTCGGGGGAGTCGGCCTCGATGTGAGGTCAGATCGGGTGAGCCATCTGGGCGAGGCGAGGGCCGCGATCACTCCGGCGAGCACGGGAAGTCCGACGACCAGAACGGCGATCGGCGTCCATGGAGTCTCGAAGGGTGCCCGTGGGGGCGGATCCCAGTCGATCGGGGTGGTCATGGGCCACACCAGGAGCAGGCCGATGACGAACCCGGCGGACGCACCCATCGCCGTCCCGCAGGCCGCGCTGAAGGCCGCTCGGCAGGCGACGAAGAACCGTAGGGTCAGGGCTGAGCCGCCGCTGACCCGTTGCAGGATGCGCATGGAGTCGGCCGAGCCGGCCGCGGTCAGCGCGCTGGCGAGGGCGATGAGGGCCACCAGCGCGACGATGTACAGCCAATTGGTCGGAGCCTGGAATCCTCGTTCAAGGTAGGTGACTGCAATCTTGTCCAGTCGCCGTTCGAGCCGCTCCTGCTCGATCGCCGAGGTTCGATGAAGGGAAGGATCAATGATCAGTTGCTCCGGCTCCAGGTGGAAACCGAGATCTTGCGCAACCTTCGCGGGGATGAAGATCCCCTCCACTCGGGGATCGGCAGGTCTGACGGTGATCGCCGGGATGGTTTTGATGGATGGTGACCGGTCGATCGCGGAGAAGATGAACTGGATTCGCGTTGAGTCGGCTACTTCGTCGCCTGCCGTGACCACGACGGCTGTGCCCTCGTCGTAGGGAGTTGATGGATCTCCGGTGAGGTAGCGGAGCAGGGCCTGGTCACCGATGTGGGTCACATCCAGCCAGTAAGAGTCGGACGTCTCCACACTGAAGTAGCCGAACTCGCGCTGACGATTGTTCTGTGCGATGGGTGCGCCGGATAACGCGTGCTGGACGGACGCCCGCACGGTGGCCGCCCGGTCTGCGGAGAACCCATCCACGACGAGCGCGCCTAGCCGGGCCTCGGGTTGATAGGTGACCCTGGCCTGCGCCGTTACGGCAACCGCGATGATCGTCACCGCGATTGCGACGGCGGTCGTGATCATCGTTGTCGCTACTCCAGGAGCAGTTCGGGCAGGTTTGTCGGCCATGTGACGGGCTGCCAGTCGAAATGCCGGCGGCAGTCGTACGGCGTTTCGCCCGAGCACTCCGAGCAGCCATGGGGTGAAGGGGCCTAACCCGAGGATCAGCAGTCCTCCGCCAATCATGCCTGCCAGGGCGGTCATTGCTGACCCGAAGTCGTCATAGTGCTGGTCTTCATGCGTGGACCACGCGGTGAGCGCCATGACCACGATGCCGGCCGTTGACAGACTCGCCCCCAAGATCAGGTCATGTCCACGCATGTGGTCGTATCGGCCGCGAGGGGATGTGTGCGTTGCCAACAATACGGAACCGCACACCCACGCTGCGCAGATGCTCAGCAACACAAAAAAAACCATGATCACCTCGAGCACCGGAAATGGGGGCAGGAGTGCATCAACCTGTCCAGGCGGAGCATATGGCTGGACGATCACGCAGTCATGCCGTTCTTGGTCTTCTCGAGCATCCGAGCCGTTTGGACATACTCCCGTCACGGATTCGTGGTGTCCCCTCGGCTGCGTGAGTAGCCGTACGTCTGGTGTCCCCCGCGAGCGCGAGACGTACGGCGTGCGGGCGCGCGATCATGTCTTTGCTCACCGAGAACGAGTTGATCGCTCTGCTGGAGCCGGAGTACGGCTTCGCTAGGCCGGAATGGCGCCGAGTTGTCGCATCTGTGAAAAGACGTCGACGACCCCCCAGATCTCAGCGATTCGGCCGCCGGCGAAGCGGACGATGAAGATCTCGTTGTACGTGATGGATTTGCCGGTCGGTGGGAGGCCCCTGTACTCGCCCTGGTGAGTCCCGGTAACCGTGTTCCTGCTGACGATCTTGTCCCCCTCCTCGATCACATCCTCGACCGTGACGTGAATGTCGGGGAACGCGCGAAGGAGCACCGCCCACACTTGCTTGAGTGCCTGCGCCCCCGTCGCGCCAGTCGGCACTGGCGCGTGGAACAGCACGTTCGGCTCGACGACCTCGTCGATCGTCTTCGAGATGACCTCCGCATCGCCGGTGTTCGTGGCGTCATGGAAGCGGCTGAACGTCGCTTTGTTGCTTGTCGCCTGAGCTGCTGACATGTGGCTTCTCCTCGGGTCGAAATGAACATTCGGGTGGTCATCGCTGCTCACAGCGGGGACTTGGCTCCCGGTGCGCGGCAGCCCGTCCGGGTCGGGTCACTTCTGGAGGACGGCCTCGATCTCGAGGCTGATCGACACCTTGTCGCCGACCACGACGCCACCGCCGTCCATCAGGATGGTGCTGTCGATGCCGAAGTCGCGCCGGTTGATCTGCGCGGTCGCGGAGAAGCCGGCCCGCTGCCCGCCGAACGGGTCCGGGCCGAACCCGTTCACCTCGACGGCCAGCGGCACCTGCCCGGTGACGCCGTGCAACGTCAGCTCACCGTCGATGACCCAGCCGTCGTCGGCCCGGCGAATGCCGGTGGAGCGGTAGCTCATCGTCGGGTACTTCTCCACCTCCAAGTAGTCGGCGGAGCGGAGGTGGTTGTCACGTGGTTCGTTGCCGGTGTCGATGGACGCGAGGTCGATCGTCGCGGCAACCGACGAGCCCAGTGGGTCCTCGCTCGTGACGATCGTGACGTCGTAGCTGGTGAACCGGCCACGCGCCTTGCTGAGCATGAGGTGCCGGACAGAGAAGGCGATCTCGCAGTGCACCGGGTCGGCCTTCCAGGTGCCGACCAGATAGCCCGGGATCGCGACGGTCGCGGAGGTGGCGTTCATGGCTTCCTCCATGGATGTGGTGCCGCGGCTGAGCGGCGCGGGCGGTGGTGGGGACGCCGCGGCGGGCGGCGTAGGCGTACGGGCGCGGCTGTGCGGCTCGCGCGGAAGGCAGGAAAGGTCGTCGCTCACACCCAGGCGACGAACGAGCACCCGCCCGGGGGACAGCCCGGGTCAGAGCTGTTCGACCCGCTGGGTCAGGAACCGCCGCTCAGGGGTCGAGGTGGCCAGGTCGAGCGCCCGACCGTACGCCGCTCGGGCCTCGGCGTCGCGGCCGAGACGCCGCAGCAGCTCGCCGCGGGTCGAGTGGAAGTAGAGGTAGCCGTCCAGGTCAAGGCGGTCGACGGCGCGCAGCGCCGCGGCGGGGTCGCCGGCTTGGGCGACCGCCACGGCGCGGTTGAGCTCGACCACCGGCGAGCCGGTGAGTTCGACCAGCCGCCGGTACATCTCGGCGACCTGCGGCCAGTCGATCCGCTCCCGCGTCTGCAGCGACGCGATCGCGGCCTGGACGACGTAGGCGCCGCGCCCGCCCAGCGCGATCGCCCGGTCGAGCACCGCCCGTCCCGCCGCGATCTGGCGCGTGTCCCACAGCGACCGGTCCTGATCGTCGAGCAGCACGAGATCCTCGCCGGAGAACCGGGCCCGCCGCCGGGCGTGGTGGATCATCATCAGCGCCAGCAGCCCGTGCGCCTCCGGCTCGTCCGGCATGAGCGCGGTGAGCACTCGCCCCAAGCGGATGGCTTCGGCGCCGAGGTCGACCCGGCCGCTGTAACCCTCGTTGTAGATCAGGTAGATGACGGCCAGCACCGCGTCGAGGCGGTCAGCAAGCAGGGACGCGCCGGGAACCGCGAACGGGATCCCGGTCGCCTTGATCTTGGCCTTGGCGCGGGACAGGCGCCGCTTCATGGTCTCCTCGGAGACCAGGAACGCCCGGGCGATATCGGCGGTCTCCAGGCCGCCGAAGGCCCGCAGCGTGAGCGCCACCTGTCCCTCCAGCGGCAGCGCCGGGTGGCAGCAAGTGAAGATCAGCTCGAGCCGTTCGTCCTTGATCACGGTGTCGTCCAATTCGTCCATGACGGCCTCCGGCACCGGCAGCAAGTGGATCTTCTCGGCCAGGGTGCGCTCCCGGCGGATCCGGTCGATCGCCCGGTTGCGGGCCGTCGTCACCAGCCACGCACCCGGGTTGGCCGGCACGCCCGAGGCGGGCCAGCGCTCCGCCGCGATCGCGAACGCCTCCTGCGCCGCTTCCTCGGCCTTGTCGAAGTCGCCGAGGAACCCGACCAGCGAGGCCAGCACCCGGCCCCACTCGTCCCGGAAGACCTCCTCAAGCACGGTCAGCGCTGCACCACCGGCCTGACCTCCACCGCGCCGCCGAGCCGGGCGGCCGGGATGCGCGCCGCCAGCTCGATCGCCTCGTCCAGGTTGGCCGCCTCGACCAGGCAGAAGCCGCCGAGCACCTCCTTGGTGTCCGCGAACGGGCCGTCGGTCATCAGCGTCCGGCCACCGACCACCCGCACACTGGTCGCCGTCTCGGCGGGCTGCAACTGCGCAGCCCCGACGCACCGCGCGTCATCGGCCAACGCCGAATACTCGGCATACGCCGCCTCATGCTCCGCGTCCGACAGCGCCTCGTCATGGCCGGGCTCGGCGTAGATCATCAGGGCGTACTGCATCGCAAACCTCCGGGGCAGTGGGCTCTCACCTGTACGACGAACGAGCGGCTGCGCAAGGGACACCACCGGTTCTCCCAATTTCAGGACAGCCGAGACGTTAGTCGTGCCAGAGAGCCGACACCAGCGCGGCCTCATCAAGCCTGAGAGACCACAGCAACGCGCCTACCGGGCATGTTCGCCGCCGTCACCGTCGAGCGGTCCTCGCGGCGTCTGAGCCCGAGGGGGTATGAGCAGGTCGTAGGGGACGCCAGCCTGCCACCAGCTTGGCGAGCTCGGCTTCGACGTCGATGGCGCCGCTCCCCGGCCGGCGATCAGTTCAGCGGACGGCCGCTCGCGAGCCGAGTGCCCGCCGCCCGGTCCGCAGGGTCCGTCCCCGGTCGGCCCGCCGATGCCCTGTGCTGCCTTGGTGGTCCTTCGAGTGGTGCACGTAGACTGGCTGGTAGGGCGATGGATCCCGCCCGGGGCCGGCTCACCGCACGTTGTGAGCGCTGCCCGATCCGCCACCCGGCTGATGGTTCATGACTTCGTGTCAGGCCCGTTCAGGGGAGGCCGGATATGTGGGTTTCATCGCAGATCGCGCTCCCGGTGGCCCGTGTCCTGGCCGCGCCGACGCGCCGGCCCCGTCAGAGCGATCGCGGGGCTGAGCGAGCTGTCGGTGCCGAATCGCGGCAAGGCGGCTGAGCACGTCTCCGGCTTGCCGGCGGGTGCCGCTGGGGGTGAACGCTCTCACGCGGAGTGTCGAGGACGTTGATCGGTGTCTTGGCTGCTGAGGGAACGAGCCCGTCCGCCGGGGGTGCGTGAGCATCGGTACGCGCCCTGGTTCGCGGTGGGCTCGGTGTGCATCGGCGCGTTCATGGGGCAGTTGGACGCCAGCATCGTCACGCTGATATTCCCGGCGCTTCAGCACAGCTTCCATGCCCGGCTGGCGGCGGTGCAGTGGGTGGCCCTGGCGTATCTGCTCACGTTGGTCGCTCTGCTGATCGGTGCGGGACGTCTGGCCGATGTCGCGGGCCGCAAGCTCGTCTACCTGTACGGGTTCATCGTGTTCACCGCGGCGTCGGCGGCCTGCGGGTTCGCATCGTCGCTGCAGGTCCTGGTGGCGTGCAGGGTGGTGCAGGCGGCGGGCGCGGCGATGCTGCAGTCCAACAGCGTGGCCCTGGCGGTGACCAGCGTCCGCCGGTCGCGGATGCGGACCGCGCTGGGGATGCAGGCCGCCGCTCAGTCGCTGGGATTGGCCGTAGGTCCCACGGTGGGCGGGCTGCTGGTCGGCTCGGTCGGCTGGCGGTGGGTGTTCTGGATCAACGTGCCGGTCGGGCTGGTGGCCGTCGCCGCCGGACGGTATCTGCTGCCCCGCACCCGCGAACGCAGCCGGGGCGGCTCCTTCGACGGGGCAGGGCTGGTGCTGTTCGCCGCGGCCACGACGGGCCTGCTGCTGGCCATCTCAGCGGCGTCCGGCCTGGGATGGCCGTCCTGGTCGATCGCGGCCCTGCTGGCCATGGCCCTGGCGTCGGCGGCCGGTTTGCGGGCTCGGGAACGACGATCCCCATCGCCACTCATCGATCCCATCGTGGTGCGGGGCACCGTGGTGGCGGCCGGGCTCACCGGGGCGTTGTGCGGCTATCTCGTCCTGTTCGGCCCGCTGGTGCTGATCCCGCAGGTGCTCATCGCGGCCGGCCTGAGTGAACTGCACGCCGGTCTGGTGCTCAGCGCGCTGCCCGCCGGATTCGCCCTGGCCGCGCTCACCGGCGACCATGTGCTGCCCCGCCGCTGGGGCAACCGGCCGCGCTGCGTGAGCGGCGCCCTGACCGCGGCCGCGGCGACCGCGCTGCTGGCGATCGCCCCCACCGCGCCGGTCCTGCTCGCGTGCTTCCTTACGCTGCTCGGCCTGGGTCTTGGGATGTTCGTCCCAGCCAACAACACCACTGTCATGGCCGCCCTGCCGACGCGGATGTCGGCGACCGCCGGAGCGCTGATCAACATGTCGCGCGGCATCGGGACCGCGCTGGGCATCGCCGTGGTCACCCTCGCCCTCTACTTCGCAGGAGGGCCGACGACCACCGGGGCCCGGGCCGCCTTGGCCGTCATCGGCGCCGTAGCCCTCGCCGCCGCGCTCACCGCGGTCCCGGCCCGCACCGCCCCCTGATCCGCGCCGCGCCGACGGCGGCTGTAGGACCGGGACACGCCTGGACGACGCCCTGGCCGAAGCCTTCAACGCGTGAGCTGCCGACGCCTTCGGAGGTCCGTTCCGCGGCGTTCCGGGCACTCGCCACGACGCCGGGAGTCGTGAGCAGAGGCGCGGTCGAAGGCGGGCAGGAACTGCTGATCCCTGATCCTGACGGCGGGCCGGAGATCAAACTGGTCGTCGATCCCGAGACCGCTCGGGTGACTCGCGCCAACTATCTCCCCAGCGACAACGGAGGCGGGGCGTGGAGCGATGGATACATGGGTGACCACCGGCTGGACGGACCAGCTCCCTCAGTAACTGGATCCCGATGACGCGACTCTTCGTTCGGATGATCGTCTCTGAGAGGACTTCTGCGACGGACGACCTGGCAGAACGCGAGCGGGATACGGCGGGTGGAGGGTTCTCTCAACTGGTCATCTGTAGGGGAACCGAATCCATCGCTACCGCTAACCACTGTTCCACCGTTCCCCGAGGCCGGCATCACCCGCACTGACAACGTAGGACGATCGCCCGCGGGCGAACGGAACCCACTGACGACGGATCGTCAGCGGGTTCCGGGGGCTGCGGGTAGGAGACGGGGTCATCCACCCGTCTGGGAGAGCTTGTTCAGGTCGCCCAGGGAGAACTTCAGGGTGTTGCCGGGCAACGAAATCGGATTGCCCGCCGCGTCCACGTCGTACTGCCCCTGGTTCGGATTGAGAAGGGACGCCGGAGCGTCGGGGTAGACCTCCAGGAACAGTAGCTGCGTTCCTCCCTTCTTGAGGGAGGCCGTGCCCGCCTCGGCGTAGACGACGCCTTCGGACTCCCCGCCGAGCTGGCCGACGTCGATCAGCTGCCCCTTGCCGGCCGTGCCCTTGAACACCTTGAGCACTTTGGCCTGATAAACGGTCAGCACGATCGAGCTGTCCCGCGGCCCGGTTTGCGCGGGCGCCGTGACCCCGGCCGACGGATTGAGACGAGGGTCGTCGCCGGTGGGAGTGTCCGGATTTATCGTCTGGATTCTCGTCTGGTCGCCCAATCGCGCCTGGATGACGAGATCCGCTCTTTTGAACAGCGCGGCCAGGCTGTCATAGCTCGGGTACGCGGCACGATAGGTGACGGGCGTCTTCGACCGCGCCGCGTCGTTTCCGGACGCGCAGGAGCTGAGTACGGACACCAGCGTCAGCGCGGCGCACGCAAGTGCCGCAGCGCGAGTGGCTTTACGGCTCACACTGATCACTCCTCCCACGGATAGAGACCGTCCTCATGGGTCGAGCGCGCAGGCTTCACGCGCTTTGGGGGCCCCGTCCGGCACTCGGGCCGAGGACCCGCAGCGCCTGCTCCAGGCCCTCATAGACACCGCCTCCTAAAGATCCCCGGGCTGCAGCGGCCCGGCGAAGACCACGATCTCGTCGATGTCGCCGGCGGCCGTGAGGTGCACCATGTCGGTGCCCGACAGCACGGTGCCGCCGTCGGCCGCCTCGAAGCGCCAGCCGAACCGGGCCCACTCGTGCGGCGCGTCGACCGAGGTAGTACGCACCAGCCGGCACCCGCCCGCCCGATAGTTCTGCACCACTTCGGTGATGAAGTCCTCCACTGCACTGCGGCCGACGCCGCGGCCGAGCGGGCCCCAGAACACCACGCCTGGCGCGAGCGCGCGGCTGAGCAGATCGGCCCGCCGCGCCGGGTCGTCGGAGTTGGCCGCGGCGATGAAGGCGTCGACCGCGTCCGCATGCGCCTGGTCCTGTGGCTCCGTCCGGGAGTTCGCCGTCACGCCGTCCTCCTGATGTCTCATGGAGACGATCGTCCCAGAGCCGAGGGCCGACAGGCCCGGGAGAGCCTGTACGGCTACTCGCTGCGCCGCCGCGTCATCACGGTAAACCCCGCAGACCCTGTCGAGCGGCCCGAGGTCTCCACCGTCGGCGTCACCCCGGCGCGCCGTCGCCGAGCAGACCGCCCTGGTCGACGCCCCCTTACCGATGGCCGCGTAGCCGACCGGATGCCCCAGCGCGCGAGGCCTGTGGCTAGGCGCCCGCCACCGTTCGTTCCGCCGCCGTGATGGCGTTGCGGAACAGCATCGCGACCGTGGTGGGCCCCACGCCCCCTACGCGCGGCGTGATCGCGCCCGCCACGCTCTCGACCGACTCGTCCACATCCGGCAGCAGGCGGCGGCCCTCGTAGCGGACCCCGCCACCGACTACGACCGCGCCGGGCTTGACGTGCCCGGGCTGGATGATGCCAGGCACGCCCGCTGCGGCTATGAGGATGTCGGCTCGCTGGGTGTAGCGCGCCCAGTCGGGCACACCGGTGTGGACCACGGTGACCGCGGCGTTGGCGGTCGGGCGCTTTTGGCTGAGCAGCATGGCGAGGGGCCTTCCGAGGGTGGCGCCGCGGCCCAGGATGACGACCTCACGCCCGGACACCGGAATGTCGTAGTACGCGAGCAGGGCCTCGATGCCCGCAGGCGTGCACGGCAGAGGGCCGGGCATGCCGAGGGCCAGGCGGCCCATGTTGAGCGGGTGCATACCGTCGACGTCCTTGTCCGGGTCCATGGCCTGCAACGCGGCGTCGTAGTCGAGGTGCCCCGGCACCGGGTACTGCACCAGCAGCCCATGCACCACCGGGTCGTCGTTGTAGGCGGCGATAGCGGCGTGCAGGTCGGCCTGGGTGGCGCCGGCGGGCAGGTGCGTGTGCGGCGAATCGAAGCCGAGCTCGGCGGCCTGACGCTGCTTGATACGGATGTACTCGGCGCTCGCGTCATCGTCGCCGACGAGGATCGTGGCCAAAGACGGGGTGACGCCCTTTCCGGTGAGTACGGCGGCGCGGGCGGCTACGTCGTTGAGTACGCTCTCGGCGACCGGGCCGCCGGGCAGCATGCGTGTGCTGGACATACGTCTCCTCGAGGAGTGGTCGCCCAGGCGGTCGGCTTCCACGACGAGCTCCCCGATGGTCGATTCCATCCTCTTGCCGCCAGTCGCTTCCTCTAGCATGCCCGCTTCCGAGGAAACGCGATGCAAGGAATGGGCGCTACCTCTGGCACCGGGGCCAGGTTACCGGTCGTTCCGCTTGTGCCCGGCCGCCTTGGGCGTGACTGCCTGACGAGCCGAGCGGCACACGTCAGCCGGTACTCCCGGGGGCCGGGGTGACCTTTCCCAGCGGGCTCAGGTGTCCAGGTCCGCGGGAGTGGGCTCGTCCGGTGCGTGACCACACGATCCTGGGAACCGCGAAGATCCTCGCCGCGGTGGTGCTGTCGGTACCCGGACTGCCACGGCTGAAGGAATGGGCCTACGCCGGCGTCGTGATCAACATGACCGGCGCGGCCGCCTCACAGGCCGCCATGAACCACCGATCCATCGGCGACCTCATCGCACCGGCCGCGTTCGCGGGGCTGGCGATCCTCTCCTGGGCGTTGCGTCCCCCCACCCGCCGGCTCTAGTACTGACGCAGGGGATGACATGTTCACCGCTCATCCGCTGCCAGGAGGTCGATGAGGTCGGCGGCCGCATGATCCGTGGCGACGGGCTTCCGGTCAGACGTCCCGCGGACCTCGTCAAGGTGCCGGCGTCGTCTCCGCCAGTTCGCTCAGGGCCGTCCGGTTGGGGAGGCCGGTCTTGGTGAGGAGGGACGCGACGTGTTTCTCGACGGTGCGCGGCGACAGGTGCAGGCGCGTCGCGATCTCCCGGTTTCCGAGGCGCCGGGCGAGCAACCGCAGGACCTCGTACTCGCGCACGGTGACGCCGGCGGCGCGCAGCGGAGAGGGGATGTTGTCGACGCCGGGGCGACGCTGGGTGACGCGCACTCCGGCCCGGCGCATCAGCGTCCGGCAGGCGCCGGCGACCGCGGTCACCCCGCCGGAGTGGAAGTACTCCTCGGAGCGGCGCAGCCACTCGACCGGGGTGCCCCAGCCGTCGGTGATCGCGGCCTCGGCCACCAGGCGTAGCCCGATATTGCGGCCGGTGCCGAACAACTCGCCGGCCCGTACCGCCTGGTCGACGGCGTCGGCGGCGTCGCGGCCGCGTCCCGCCCGGCCGTGCAGCACGGCGCTAGCGAACAGCGCGAACTGCCGGTCCCAGCGCAGCCGGCTGGCCGGCGCCGCGACCACCGCCTGGTATTCCGGCCAGTCCAGCTCACCGGCCAGCGACCGCAGGAGGAGATCCAGGCCGTAGCGGCCGGTCAGCGGGTAGACCGTCGGGTTCTGGTCCTCGGCGGCCAGCGCGCGGGACTGCTCCGCCATGGCCAGCGCCCGGTCCTCCTCAAGGAGCGCGCACCATGCCCGCGCCAGCCCATGCGCCCGCGGCGTGAGCTGCGCGTGCTCGGGCACCTGGTGGCGCAGTTCGGCGAACGCGGTCTCCATTTCCTGCCGCCGGCCCTGGTGGGCGGCGAGGATGGCCCGCTGCAGCAGCGCGTACCGGGCGGCCTCCAGGAGCCGCAGCCGCGAGGCCGACTCCAGCACCTGGTCGAGGATCTCCCCGGCGACGCCGAAATCGGCGCGTAAGATCGATTGGAAGGAGATGCAGGTCTCGGCCTGAAAGCGGGCCGTGACCGCGCCGACCCGCGACGCCTCCTGCCGGACATGCTCCAGCCGGCTGATGCCGCCGTCGCGCAGCGCCTCGTCGTTGCCGAGCCGGATCAGCGTGTGGATCTCCTCAATCGGCAGGTTGTACCGCACGGCGAGGCTGCGCGCGTGTTCAAGGCACGCCGTCGCCTCCTGCGGGTCGCGTGGGCGGTTCAGCGCCCCCAGTAACTGCCACGCCTGGCAGGCGACCATGGGAAGCCGGGCTCTCTCCGCCACTTCGGCGGCGCGCCGCGCGAGCTGTTCTGCCAGTCGTACCTGGTCCGGGCCCGGCAGGTCGAGCACGAGATGCGCGGCGACGACGTCGATCGGCGCGGTATCCCGGTCGGCGGCGTCCGGGCCCAGCAGCCGGCGCGCGATCTCCACCTGGGCGAGGCCGTCGGCGGACCGGCCGCCTACCGCGGCGGCCCAGGCCAGGCGGGTGTGCAATTTGGCGCGGGACCCGCGGCTGATCAGGCCGGTGAACTCGTCGAGCCGGCCGGCCGCGGTGACCGCTCGCTCCACCAGGCCGGCCTCGGCGAGCGCGAGTAGCAGCGCGGCGAGCGCGTCGGCCCGCGCCTGCACGTCGGTGCCGTGCCCGAGCAGGTCGAGGGCCTTCTCCAGCAGCCTGACCGCCGTGTTCGCCGCGCCTTGGGCCAGCGCCCTGCGGCCCGCCTCCGCGAGCAGCCGGCCGGCGACGGCGGGTTCGCCTGCCTGCAGCCGCAGGGTGGCCGACGTCTGGCACCATTCGTCGGGCAGTTCGGGGAACACGGCCTGTACCGCGTCGGCGGCGCGCCGCGCGAGCACACCGCGCTCGTCCGGGGTCAGCAGGGTGAGCAGCGCCTCTACGACGAGCGGGTGCTGGAAGGCGTACCAGTCGGGAGTCTCCTCGTCCGGGGCGACGAATTCGGCGGTCAGCTCGGCGTGCAACTGCCTGAGCAACTCGCGGTATCCGAGGCCGGTGGCCGCCTGCAGGACCGACACCGGGAAGCGCGGGCCGAGCACCGCCGCCACCGAGAGCAGATCCCTTCCCTGCGGGCCGAGCTTGTCGAGCCGCGTGGCCATGGTGCGGGTGAGCGAGCCGGTCACCCTGGTGTGCAGCCTGCCGGTGACCCGCCAGCGCCCGCCGTCGCGTTCACGTGCCACGAGCCCGCTGCGCAGCATCTCGCCGAGCATCTCCTCGACCATCAGCGGGACGCCGCCGCTGTCGGCCCACAACTGCTCGGCCAGCTCGTCGGGGACGTCGGGCGCGTCGCATTCCAGGTAGCCCCCGGCCAGCCGGCGCACCTCGTCGCCGTCGAGCCGCCGCAGTTCGAGCAGGCCGGCGGAGCCGCGCTGCGCCGCTGAGCGGGCCAGATCGAGGGCGGGGCACGGCTCGCTGGAGGCCGCGCCGAGCAGCATGGCGGGTTGCCCGGCGAGGTTCTCGACGAGGTAGTCGACCACGGCCAGGCTCTCGGCGTCGGAGTTCTGCAAGTCGTCGAGGATCATCAGGCAGCCGCGCTCCCGCCCGGCGAGCGCGGTCAGCCGCAGCACCGCCTCGGCGAGGATCACCAGCGATCCGCCCTCGTGCGCGGGCGCCGGGGTGCCCCAGTCGGGCACCAGCCTGGCGAGGACCGGCTGGTACGGGCCCAGTCGCGCGACATCGATGGGGGTGCCGGACCGCTGCAAGGACATCAGCGCCTCGGTCAGCAGCCGGAACGGGGCCATCGGGCCGATCGGGCTGGCCCTGCCGCGGAGCGTGCACATGTCGGCCGCCAGGCCGAGGTCGGCTGCCGCCGTGGACAGGCGTGACTTGCCGATCCCGCCTTCGCCGATCACGAACAGCGCGCCGCCCCGTCCGGACCGGGCGCTGGCCAACGCACGGTCGATCGTGCGGAGCTCTTCATCGCGGCATACCACGGCCGATACGGGGAACAGGGTCATTCGAGGTTAATAGCCAAATTGGGCGGGTTTACGCGGCCTGTCAGGTGGCAAAGCGGCACCCGGTGGAAAACCGTGCCCGGATGGGGTCACGGAGAAACCGGATGCCGCGCTGTGACGCTCACCGCAGGCGGTCAGACGGCCGGCGGAGATTGCCAGGCAGTGCCGCTTCGCCGGCGGGATATCACACGATTCTGCTGATGGATGTCTCGCCGCCGCAGCAGGTGGTGTCCGCCTGGCCGGCCAAGCTGTTGATCGGGCTGCCGAGCCCCGTCGTGGTACCGCCCGTCGTGGCGATGACGCCGGCGAGCACGGCGACCCGCAGGCCGAACTGCACTCCCGGCCGGCCCAGTCTGCTGACGCTTGTCGCGGGTGTGGATTCCCGTGCCTCGTCGCGGGAGTCGGTGCGTTGGGTGCGCGTGCTCGTCAACTCGAACCTCATTTTCCTCAGCCTTCCTCTCGAGTTCGTCGTGCGCGTGGGTCGTCTGTCGGTCGGGTGCCGCGGAGCCTCGGGCCGGGGTCGCGGCACTGGTCAGGGGGTGGGCTCAAGGAGTAGTACCGAAGGGACCGTCCGCGGGAAGCCGAGCCGTAGCAGCCCGTATCCGATGCCCGCGAGCCCGTGCAGCAGCCCGGGCGTGGCGATCCCGCCGGGCGTGGCGCAGGTCGGTCCGTGCCGGTGGACCGCGTCGAGGACGAGGTCGGCGCGGTGGTGCAGGGCCGGCGCGGCACCCTGGTCCGGTCTGATGGCGGTCAGCACGAGGAGCGCGTCGGCGATGCCGAGTTCGCCGTGGCACAGGCTCAGGTCGCCGAGCACGGGGCGCTCGGCCAGCGAGAGCAGAGCCGCCTCGGTTTCGGCCGTCGCGGCGTCCCCCGCCAGACACGCGCGTGCCATGAGCAGGCCGGCGGTCCCGCGGCACCAGCCGTGCCCCTCAGGCCCACCCGGGACGACCTGCTCGCCTGCCCGCCGCAGCGCGCGCCGGCCCGCGAGGGAATGGCGCGAATCCGGTGCGTGGACGGCGAACCGGGTGAGTGCCCAGCCGATCCCGGCGGCGCCGGCGGCGAAGCCCGGCGGCATGCCGTCCCCGTCCGGAACGCACCGCCCTGTGGTCCGCTCCACGAGGTCGGCGAGCCGGTCGGCGCACGTGACGGCCAGCCTCGCGGCCGCCCCGGAACCGATCTCACGGTGCACCGCGCTCATCGCGGCCAGGCATCCGGCGGTGCCGTCCGTCCACCCGGGTGGCTCAGGCGGCCCGCCCAGGCCGGCCGCGCGGTCCGCCAGCGCCACGCTCGTCTCGGCCCAGTCGCGCAGTTCGGGGTCGTCGAGCAGGGTGGCCAGCCGGGCCAGCGCGTAGCTCATGCCGCCGAGTCCCGCGCTGCTGCCGCAGGCGACCGCGCCGAGCAGGTCGGCCCGATCGGCGAGGGTGGCCAGCAGTTGGGGGATCGGGCCCACCGCCCGGCGCGCCGCCTGACCGTAGCGGGCGATGCCGGTCAACCGGGCGAGCTGGGCCAGGAACAGCGCCACCCCGAGGTAGCCGTCCGCCAGGCCGGCGCCCATCGGGAGCACCATCCAGCGCGTGTCGTCGACCAGTTGCAGTCCGAGCCAGTTGATCCGGCCCCGATCGTCCTCGTCACGCATGATCTTGCTGCGCGCGAGGATCTCGTCGGCCAGCCCGGCCGCGGCGGCGAGCAGCCTGCCGGGTTTGGCGCCCGCGGGTCTGCGCGCCATGGCCGGGAGGGTGCTGCGGTGGCCTTCGGCCGGCCGGCGGGCGGCCAGGCTGGCCCGGATCACCCACTCCTGCTCGCCCCGGTCGATCTCGCCCATCGCCGCGATCTTCTCCAGGGCGCATTCCAGGCCTGAGCGCTCCAGCAGGCCGGGCAGGTGCGCTCCGGCGCAGGTCCACAGGTCCCTGGCCGCGGGCCGGCTGGTGATCAGCGGGATGTCGCCGGCCCATAGCGCGGCGCGTTCGTACGGAGCCAGCCGCTGCCACAGGTGATGGCGAGCAGAGGCCTCGTCGAGCAGATCCAGGATCCTGTCCCGGTCGAGCGCGTCCCGCAGCAGGTCAGGGTGTGTGGACTCGTCCAGCAGGTGCGCGTAGCCGCGGCTCGGCCGGACGACGACGCGGGTCTGGACCTCGGAGAAGGATTCGACGAGCCGGGTGAACTCCGCTCGGCAGCGCACGACCTCGTCGTAGCCGAGCCGGAAACCGTCCAGTACGTCGGCCTGGTGGTCGGCCGGCTCGATCGTCCGCCCGCCGAAGCGGGGGCGGTTGCCGGCGCCGGCGTAGGGGACCGGCCGCCGGACGAGGCGCGATCCGGCGCCGGCCGGCGGATCCCAGTCCAGGACGCCTTCGGGACAGGTCGCACCCGGATCGCCGCCCATGCCGGACTGGTCGAGCAGGCCGTTCTCGCCGACGGTGACGTACGGCAGGAGCCCGGTGCGCTGCACCGAGCCGGCCAGCGCGTGGGCGGCGGGGTCGGCGATGGTGATGGTGTCCGGCATGGGCAGGTCAGGGTGGAAGATGGTCTCCACGTCGATCAGAACCGGCTGGTCACCGCACGCGATGACGTTCTCGCAGTGCATGTCGGTCGCGTGCACCGCGTGCAGGGCGGCGAGCAGCACTCCCGCGCGCCGGTAGAACCGCCGCGCGTCTTCGGGTCGCTTCAGCGGCCGGGCCTGGACGAATTCCATCCAGCCGTACCCCGGCCGGGCGACCGCCCGGGCGGTGCGCAGACCGCAGCCAGGTAGCCGCCGGTCGAGCCAGGCGACGACCTCGTTGAACCGCAGGTGCGCGGCGAGGCAGCGCGGCTTGTAGACGACGGTGCGGCCGTCGGCGAAGCGGACGAGGCTCACCGAGCGGCCCTGCTCGTGCGGGTCGCCGAGCCCGGGCTCGACCGCCGTGACCGGCCCCGGGTCCACACCGCCGAGGAGGGGCCCGACCAGGGCCGCGCGGTCGGCGCCGAGGCGGGCCAGCAGTTCGGCGCCCGCGTCGGCGGCCGACATGGCGGTCGTGCCCAGTTGCCGGGCCAGCACCGGGTACCGCGCGAAGAGCGCGGCGAGCCCGGCGGACGTGCACTGGCGGTGCAGGAAGTCCGCGAATCGTTCCCGGTCGTCCGCGCCGGTCAGCAGGCCACCGGCGTGCGCCGTGCCCAGCTCCGCCATCAGGGTGTACAGGGCGATGCGCGCCAGCCTCCTGGCCAGGACGTCGGTGAACGTCCGCGCGACGGAGCGGGCGTCGGACTCGCCGGGCGCGAGATGCCGCCCGGCCGCCTCGGTCAGCCGGTCGCGCACGAGGGCCAGGAATGGCCGGAACGGGACGGCGAACGCCTCGTGCCACTCGTCCGTGTCCGGCGGTTCGCCGGGAGGCAGGGCCGTGGCGACGGCCTGCTCCACGAAGTCGCACCAGGCCGGGCGGACGGCGGCGCCGTCGCCGGGCACGGCGGTCTCCGGCCGCTCATGCCGCGCCAGCGCCCGGGCCCACCAGTCGGTGCCAGGCAGCACGGCAGCGGTGCTCTCGCCTAGTGTCGCCGGTTGCGTCATAGCTTCGAAGCTGTCACAGCCCCGTCTCCCGGTGATGGGTAGAAGACCCCCATGTTTCTCCCGCGGCCACCCGCTCCGGGGGCGCCGGGTACGTAGACGGTCCGTAGCCCGGCGGCACGGCGCCACGGTGGTGCGGCGGCGCGGCGACGCACGCTGGGCATGAACGGTGACGCGGCGGACAGGGGGTCGCGTGGAGAATCTGGGGGTCGCGACCCCATGCGAGTGGGGCCGGTCCTGGCGGATGTTGGGGGCGAGAGATTCCTCATGTCTGGCCGAGGAGGTCCGATGGGTGACCCGGTCCGGGCCAACGTCGTCGCGTTGGACCCGATGCTGGAAGCGGGCGCCACGAGCGCTTTGCTCGGCTGTCCCGATGTCGCCGTGGTGCGGCCGCAGGAAGCGGCGGAGGTCACGGTGGTGGTCGTCGACCGAATACAGGACCAGGTGTTCGACCTGCTGCGCGCGCGGCGAGATCTGGCCGACCGGCCCGGGGTGGTGCTCGTCGCCGGCGACTTCGCGCCCTCTCAGGCGTTGCACGCGATCGCGGCGGGTGCGCGTGGCCTGGTGCGCCGCTGCGAGGCCGACGCGGGCCGCCTGGCGCGCGCGGTGCTCGCCGCGGCCTGTGGCGACTGCACCGTCCCGCCGGACATGCTCACGTGCCTGCTCGATCACGAGGCGGGCGCCGCCCCCGCGGGCGGGACACCTCGCGGGCCCTGGCGAGGCGCGGGCCTGAGCGAGCGGGAGCTGGCCGTGCTCACGCTCATCGCCGATGGCCGCGAGACCGATGAGATCGCGCGGGAACTGTGTTACTCGTCTCGCACCGTCGTCGGGGTGGTGCATGACATCACCCACCGCTTCCGGCTGCGCAACCGCGCTCATGCGGTGGCGTACGCGCTCCGGACGGGGCTGTTGTGACCGGGGCGGCCGCGGGCACGCTGGAGCGTCCCCGCGTGCATGTCAACGCCGCCGACGCGGCGGCGCGCAGCAAGGTGCTCTCGCTGCTCGGGCCGTGCGGGTTCCCGCTGGCCGCGGAACCCGACGGGTCCGCGGACACGGTGGTGATAGCCGTGGCGGCCACGGTGGACGAGGCGTTGGAAGCGTGGCCCGGAGCGAACCTGCCCGGCGAGCACGCGCTCCTGCTCGTCGCCGACACCTTCTCCCCGCCCGGCGTGCTGCGGGCCGTGCGGGCGGGGGTGCGCACCATGCTGCGGTCCGCCGACGCGACCTCGGTACGGCTGGGCGCGGCGGTGCGCTCGGCGCACCGCGGCGACGGCCGCCTGCCGCATGAGGTGCTGGTGCGGCTGCTCGGCGGCCCGGCCCCCGCGCCGCCGCCGTCGCGCCCGGTGCCGTCGCTGACGGCCCGGCAGAAGGCGGTGCTCGCGCTGATGGCGGACGGGCTGGGGAACGCCGCCATCGCCCAGGTGCTGTGCTGCTCGGAGCATACGGTCAAGAACGTCATCTACGACCTGACGGCCCGGTTGCAGGTGCGCAACCGGGCGCATGCGGTGGCGTGTGCGGTGCGGAGGGGGTTGGTCTAGCCGGTGTGGCCGGCCGGCGCGCGTCCGGGAAGGAAGTCCGGCAGGTCGACGCCGAGCCCGTCCCGCCGGGCGGCGCGCAGCACCATGTCCGCGACCGCGAGGTCGAGCACCCCCAGCCCGAACGGGGAGAACAGCGTCACCCGCCGCGGATCGCGACCGTGGTCGCCACCGCTGAGCAGGAGTTCCCCGATGGTGGCCTGGATGAACCCGCGGTGACCGACATGCTGCTCGGCCAGGTGCATGGAGGTCGCGGCGCGCAGGACGTGGTCACGGTCGTCGACGATGTTCACCGCGTCCAGCACCCCGCCGATGGTCACGTCCCGCAACGAGATGTGCAGGACGAGCGAGCCGGGACGGCAGGCGTGAAGATCGAGATGGGGGACGGTGGCCGTGGTCGCGAGACTGACCAGCGGGTGCGCGGCGAGTGCCTCGTCCGGGTGGCCGGCCACGGACGCCCTCACGTCCAGCTCCGCCGAGCAGCGCCGCGCGAACGCCTCGGCCCGGCCGGGGTCGAGGTCGAACACGGTGACCTCGCGCAGCTCCGGATGGACCACCGTGAGGAACCGCAGGATCTCGGCGTTGATGACGCCGCACCCGATCACCGAGACCCCGTCGGCGGGCTCCGCGCCCTGCAAGGTCGCCGACGCGAGGGCGGCGCTCGCGGCGGTGCGCCGCGCGGAGATCACCGAGCCCTCCATCACGCACAGCGGGTGGCCGGTGCTCGTCGAGTTCAGGATGATCGCGGCCGAGGCGCGGTCCATCCCGGCCGCCACGTTCCCCGGGAACGACGCTATCCACTTCACTCCGGCGACCGGCTCGTCGCCGCCCAGGTATGCAGGCAGCGCGATGATGCGGTCGCGGGCGCTGTGGGGGAAGCGCAGGAACACCGATTCGGGCACGGCCGTCTCGCCGCGGGCGTGTTCCACATACGCGTGCCGCACCGCGGTGAGCACCTCGACATCCTTGCCGTCCAGTACGTGCCGGACGTCCGCGGTGCCGAGGATCAGCATCGCTTGTCGCAGATGGTGCGGTCCATGTACCGGCGCAGGCTGGCCGGCCGCATGTCGGTCCAGATCACCCCGATGTAGTCGAGGCATTCGGGCTGGGTGCCCTGGGTGCCCTCGGCGTGCCAGCCGGGCGGTGGTTCCTGGTCGGCCGGCCAGACCGAGTACTGCTCCTCGTCGTTGCGCACGACGCGGTAGACGCCCTCATCCACGGAGTCGTTCATCGACGGTTCCCTTCTGTGCCGGCCGCCCCGGTGTGCGGCGGTCAGGCAACTGTGCCCGCCGCACGCGGTCCGGCGGCAGAGACGAACGCGCGACAGGAGCGGCGGTCGAGCGGTGCTGTTCCTTCCCTGGCGGGCGGCCGCCGCGGCGGGCGATGGTCGGATCGCCATACCCCGACGATCTGAGGAGACATCCCATGGACGATGGCGACGGCAGGGAGACCGGTGTGGCCCGAACGCGCTCGTTGCGCGGCCTCATCGGTGTGCTCGGCGCGGATTTCGCCGCCCTTTCGGCGAACCGCCTGCTGTCCATCGCGGTGCCGTGGCTCGTGCTCACCACGACCGGGAGCCCCGCCAAGACCGGTCTGGTCGCCTTCTGCCAGATCACCCCGTTCGTCATAGCGCAGGCGCTCGCCGGCCCGCTCATCGATCGCATCGGGCCCCGGCGTGTCGCCATCACCGGCGACCTGGTGTCGATGGCCGCCATGATCGTCGCTCCCCTGCTGTTCGCGGCCGGAGGGCTGAACCTGTGGGCGCTGATGGCGCTCATGGCCGTGGTGGGCGCCGCGGACGGCCCCGCCATCGCCGCCAAATCCGTCTTCGTCCCATCGGTCACCCGGGCGGCCCGCGCGCCCATCGAACGCGGCACCGGGCTCATCGCCGCTGTGGAACGCACCGCCACGGTGGCGGGGCCCGCCCTCGCCGGCGTCCTGGTGGCGACGTTCGGCGGTGCCCAGTCGCTCTGGCTCTCGGCGGCCCTGTTCGGCCTGGCGGCCGTGGTCACCACCGCCACGCTCGCCGATCCGGCGCCCGATCCCGCCGCGCCCACGACGGCCGAGGCGGGCGGATACGTCGCCCAGCTGCGGCAGGGTGCCGCGTTCCTCCGCCAGGACGGCCTGCTGCGCGCCATCGTCGGGATGCTGGTCGCGACCAACCTGCTCGACCAGGCCTTCATGGCGGTCCTGCTCCCGGTGTGGGCGCTGGAGTCGGGGTACGGAGCCGAGACGGTGGGCCTGGTGGTCAGCGTCTTCGCGGGCACGTCCATCCTGGCCGCGCTTCTCGCCGCCACGCTCGCCGCCCGGCTGCCCCGCCACGTCGTCTACATGGTCGGCTTCGTGATCGGCGGAGTTCCCCGCTTCCTGGCCATGGCCCTGAGCATCCCGCTGTGGGGCGTGCTCGCGGTCTTCGCCGTCGGCGGCCTCGGCTCCGGATTCGTCAACCCGATCATCGGCGCCGTGAGCTACGAGCGGATTCCGGCGCGGCTGCTCGGGCGGGTCCGGACGCTCACCAGCGCGCTTGCGTGGGCCGGCATCCCCTTCGGCGGCCCGTTCGCGGCGGCCGTTCTCGCGGTGTCGGGGCTGAACGGCGCTTTGCTGATCGTCGGCGGCTGCTACCTGGTCGCCATCGTCGTGCCCGGGCTGCGGCCCGAGTGGTCACAGATGCGCCGGGTCGCGCCGGCGATCGATATCTCCGCTGAGAGTGCTCTTACGGACGCAGAGCCAGAGAAAGGCGCCAAGAATGGTCGCGCTGCCTGAACTGTCGGTACGCCGGACGAGACCCGAGCCGTTCAACAGAGTGTCACCCGATTGGCGACAGGGGTTCGAGCTCGACACGACCGCGGAATCGGTCTACCAGAATGTCGTGGAGAATCCCAACGTGAGCACGGAGAAGCTCGCCGAGCTCATGGCGCTCAGTGAGGTGACCGTCCAGTTCGCCCTTGAGCATCTGGCCCGGTTGGAGCTGATCACGCGCGTGGCGGGATGCGACGGCTGGACGGCGATCGAGCCGGAGGTCGGCCTGGCCGCCCTGCTGGCCCGGCAGCAGGCCGAGCTGGCACGACATCAGCAGCAGGTGGAGGACAGCCGGCTGACGGTCGCCCGCCTGCTGGCGTCGTGCGGCCAGCGGAGCGCCCAGGACGCCGCCGGTGTCGAGTGGGTCATCGGCGGCTCCGCGGTACGGGCCCGCACGGCCCGGCTGGCCGCCGACTGCCGGGAGGAATACCTGTCGTTCCGGCTCGCCGGCCAGCCGTCGACCAGGGCTCTCGACAGCGCCCGCACGATCGATGAGGACATCCTGGCCCGTGGCGTCCCGTCGCGCTCGATCGTCCTGGACAGCGTGCGCAACGACAAGCCCACCATGGCCTACCTGCGATGGGAGATCGGGGCGGGCGCGGACGTGCGCACCCTGCCGACGTTGCCCGCCAGGGTGCGGATATTCGACCGGCGCCACGCGGTGGTCTCGGTCAGCAACCTCACCGGAATGGCCGGGGCGCTCACCGTCGGGTGCGACGCGGTCGTCGACTCGTTCGTCACGCTGTTCTCGAAGCTGTGGGCGGAGGCCGAGCCGCTGGGAGACTGCCGGCCGCGCCGCGGCGACAATTTGTCGTCGCAGGAGGTGCACATCCTGAAGTTGTGGGCGCAGGGGCACACCGATGCCTCGGCCGCCCGCCGGATGGAGGTGTCCTTGCGCACCGTGCGCCGGCTGTCGGACCGGCTGGCCGAACGCCTCGGGACGCGCAGCCGCTTTCAGCTCGGCGCGGTGGCCATCGCGAAGAGGCTCATCGACCCGGCAGAGCTCTGAACCGGCGTCATCCCGGATCCGTGGCCCCTCCGTCCGGCGGTGACCCGGAACCGATCACCTCGAACCCGGTGGTGATCGTTTCCGGTCGACCCCTGGCAGGGGTTCACGGCTCCGCGCGGTCCGCCTCACCCTGCCTCCGGAGCACCCACGAGGCCGAGCGTCCCGGCGGTGCGGACGCCGCCGAACCGGTCGTTCACCCAGTCGTCGTCGTACACGGTCTTCAGGTAACGGTCACCGAGGTCGGGCGAGATGGCCGCGACGCGCGGCCGGTCGCGGAATCCTTCTTCGCGCCCCGCGATCGCCGCGAGCACCGATCCGGTCGAGCCCCCGACCAGCAGCCCGGTGTTGCGCGCGACCCGGCGGCACTCCCGGATCGCGTCCTCCTCCGGCACGTGGACGACCTCGTCGGCCAGTTCCGGCCGGCACAGCTCGGGACGTCGGCTTGCACCGAGCCCGGGGATCCAGCGGCGGCCCGGCTCGGCGCCGAACGTCACCGATCCCAGCGAGTCCACGGCGATGATCCGGGTGTGCGGCGAGTGCTCGCGCAGGTAGCACGCGCAGCCGACGAAGGTTCCCGTCGAGCCGGTTCCCACGAACAGGTAGTCGATGTGCCGCAGCCCGGCGAGCAGGTTCCTGGCCGTCCGCTCGTAGTGCGCCCTCGGGTTGGCGGGATTGGCGTACTGGTTGAGCCACACCATCTCGGGCTGCCGCCGGAGCCGCTCGCGGACGTAGGTGATGCGCGAGTGCAGGTAACCGCCGTTGGCGTCGGTCTCCCGCACGGTCACGACCTCGGCGCCCAGCGCCCGCATGTGCGCGATGGCCGACTCCGAGGTGTTCGGATCCACCACGCAGGTGAACGGGTATCCCTTGGCCGCGCAGATGGAGCTCAGCGCGATGCCGAGATTTCCCGACGACGACTCGATCACCGGGACGCCCACGGACACGCTGCCGCTGCGTTCCGCGTCCTCGATCAGCCCGATGGCGGTCTTCAGCTTGATCGAGCCGGCCGGGTTGAACCCCTCGATCTTCAGGTAGACGTCGGCGCGCCGCGACAGGTAGGGCAGGGCGACGAACACGTCATCCATGACGGCGTCATAAGCGTTGGCGTATATCACGCGAAGACCTCTCGCTTGTCATGGCGGATCGGTGACTCGCCGGCCCCCCTGGGCGCGTCATGGCTCGCCGCGCCGCGGGACTCCGGCGGGCCCCACAGGTCCTCCGGGCCCGGCTCGCCGGCGGCGTACTTGCCAAGGGCGCTGATCAGCAGCCTCATCTCCAGGGCGAGGGACTCCATGAACCGGATCAGCCCGTGCTCAGGGTCCTCGTCGACGGCGACCAGCGCCGCCCGGCCGAAACCGACCGCCCGGGCGCCCAGTGCCAGGACCTTGACCGCCCGCGCGCCGTCGTACACGCGGCCGCTGGCGAGCAGCGTGCCCGCGGGCGCGCCCAGCCGCCGCAGGCATTCGTGCAGCGGCAGGCCGACGTGATCCAGGAAGGCGCCCGGCGCCCACCCTGTGCCCCCTTCGGCGCCGTCGACCGTGACCGCGTCCGCGCCCGCCCGCCACGCCACGGCCGCGGCTTCGGCCACGTCGCGCGCCGGTGGCAGCTTGACCCAGCACCGCGCCCGCGGATAGTTGTTGCGCATCAGATGGATCTGCTGGCGCAGGATCTCGTCGGTGAACGTGCCCGGGCTGCTGCAGCGCAGCACCGGCCCGCCGGCCAGGAGCCGCTCCATGGCGTACTGGCCGCTGAGACGCCGCGAGGTCTCCTCGTCCACCATGGTCAGGCCGCCCAGCCCCGGCTTGGCGCCCTGGCCGACCTTCAGCTCGAAGGCCAGCCGTCCCGAGTCCATCAACTCCCGCACCGAGGGGTCGGTGTAGACGTGGTTCCAGACCTCGGCGTTGGCGTCCTCGGTGCTCTGCTGGACGACCACTCCTCCGATGGCCTCGGGCACCGCCTCGGTGTAGGCGCTGATCCGTTCCAGCAGGGCGCGGTGCTTCCCGCCGGAACGGAATCCGCTCACCGGGGCCACGTTCTCGCCGATCACCATCGGCAGGCCGAGCCTGCCGGCCTGCCGGGCCAGGGCGCACCCGGCGGCCGCCACCCGCGTCGACCCCAAGGCGGTGAGGAAGAGCGGGAGCGGCGCGTCGAACCCGCCGAACGACGACTCCAGCGACACGTCCGCGTACAAGGGCTCCCTGCCCAGCTCGATCAGCTTCTCCAGCCGCCGTGGCATGAACACCGGCGGTACCAGGCGGTATGCGTCGATCTCGTCCTGCGGCACGGTGGCGCCCGCGCCGAAGACCGTCACGCCGTACTGCTCCATGGCCGGGAACACCGCCGCGCCGCCCTCGCGCGCCCGCCGCCGTACGTCCTGCTCCGGGAATCCCGGCGCTCGCAGTGCGCTCACGGGGACACCACCCCAGGAAGCTTCGGGTAGGCGCTCGCCTGCCAGACCGAGTCCAGCCCGGCCACCCAGCGGGTCAGCCGCTCCAGGCCGATGCCGAAGCCGGCGCTGCCCGGGATGCCCTGCCGCACGACGTCCAGGTACCAGCCGTACTTCGCGGGGTTCTCGCCGGTCTCCCGCATGCGGGTGACGATCTTGGCGTACTCGGACTCGCGTTCGCCGCCGCTGCAGATCTCCCCGCAGTACTCGGGCGCGATCAGGTCGAAACTCATCAGCGTGGACGGCCGCGCCGGATCCTCCTTGTCGTAGAACCCGCGCGAGCCCTTCGGGTAGTCGACGATGAAGAACGGCGCCTCGGCGTGGCCGGAGATGAGTTCCTCGGCCTCCCAGCCGATCTCCGTGCCCGGATCGTGCGGGTGGCCGAGCCGGTCGAGGACCTCGGCGTGGGTCAGCACCTCGAACGGCTGCTCGACGAGCGCCGACAGCTTCGCCGTGTCGCGGCCGACCAGCCGCAGCGCGTCCTCCTGGGTGGCCAGGGCCTTACGCACCGCCTGGCGCACCACCCTCTCGGCCAGGGCGATCGCGTCGTCGCGTGACGCGCCGGCGAACTCGACGTCGATCTGGTGGAACTCCGCCAGGTGCCGGTGGGTGGAGCTGGTCTCCAGCGGCTCCAGGCGTACGTTCGGCGCGATGAAGAACACCTTGTCGAACGCGACCAGGGAGGTCTGTTTGTAGAGGATGGCGCTGGCCATCAGCTTGTACTGGTGGCCGTAGTAGTCCACGTCCACCTGCTTCGCGCCGCGTGCCCCCGGATCGGTCACCGGGCCGATGAGCGGCTGGAACAGCTCGGCGGCGCCCTCCGATGACAGTAACTCGCGCGCACCTGCCACCAGTGCCTGCTGGATCTTGAGCACCGCCTGGGTCTTCGGCGATGTCAGATGTTCCCGGGGACCGGGCACGTCATCCGCAGTCAGCCCCGTGGCGCGCGCCGCGGGCGTGGGCATGGTGCGAAAGTCCTGCTGTGTGGTCATCGTTGAACCTCCCTTAGTGGTGGGCGAAAGCGCCGGTGTCGTAGCGATCCCTGACGTAGGACAGGGCGTGCAGCAGTTCCGCGGATGTCAGCCCGCCCACCTTCGGCCGGCCGCTCGCGTTCGTGATCGGCAGCGCACCGGTCGCCGCCCACTGCAGGCGGCCGTCGTCGGTGATGTAACTGCGGGTACGTCCGGCGTTGTCCGGGTGCAGGCAGTACGGGACGTCCAGGTATCCCAGGGCGAAGGCGGACGTGAGCGCTCTGCCGAGATCGGCGTGCAGGTCGAGCACCCGCTCGATGATCGAACGTGCCTCCGCCTCGATGCCGGTCGTCGCAGGGATGAGAAGGCTTCGCTCGGCCGCCCGCCCGGCCCGCGCGGCGACCCGCAAGGCCGTCACGTTGTCGGAGATGGACGGTATCCGGCTGGCCTCCGAGGCGGTCTTCACGATCAGGCGGGCCGCCCCGCTGCGCTTCGCCAGCCGTGCGGCGGCCGCCAGCAGACTCAGCGCTCCGTCGTGCGTGGCCGGGTACCGGCCCATGTAGGCGTAGATCACTACGTGCCAGGCGACCGAGGGCAGCAGGTCGGCCGCGATGTCGTGCAGCGCCCGGACGGCCTCCTCGTCCTGGCCGGGGTGCGTCTGCTGGGCGTAGCTCAACGAGACGCTCGGGATGCCCTGCTGGACGAAGAACATGCCTTCCAGGACGCTGATCGCGATCAGCAGCGAGGGCGGGCACAACTGCCCGAGCATGCATCCGCCGAAGCTCTCCAGGTGCGGCACGGCGCCTGTCTCCGCCAGGGCGGCGAACCGCCTGGCGGCCTCCCGCCAGGCCTGGACCGACCGGTTTATGGGCGTCCTGCTGTAGGGCAGGCAGTACGAGATCGGTCCCCCCTCGGTGGCGTCCAGCCCGGCCGCCATGAGCGCGCTGAAGATCGGGCCGGGCGACGCGGAGCCGTGGCGTACCTGTACCGGGAAACCGCTGTCGCGGACGCCGTCGAGCATGCCACTGGTGGCCTGCGGGCCCAGCGTCACGATCGGATAGCCGTTGAGCTCGTCAGCCGCGCGCAGCGCGCGCTCGGCCGCTGCGAAGTCGCCGACGCGGGTGTAGCTGTCGAGCGTCACGGTCCCCACGGTGGCGGCGTCCGCGTTCTTCGTGGCGATCAGCCCGGCGCGCATCCGCTCGACGGTGCCGAATCCCATGCGTGGCTGGACCACCAGCGTCCCCGTCCGCCGGGCGCGCTCCATGAACTCGTGGAACGTCCCGGCGGGCGCCGTCGCCCGCGTCATGCCCGCCGCCTCGCGTGCTGTCCCGGCGTGGCCGCCGCCTTGGCCAGCAGGGACCGGAACGCCGGCACGGCGGCGTCGCCGACCAGCACCGCGTCGTAGCCGGCGGCGGCCAGCTCGTCCACGACGGCGCGTTCCCGGTCCTCGCTGACGCAGAGCTTGCCGCCGAGGGCGACCGGCACCCGGGACAGGGAGGGCTCGGCGCGCAACGCCGCGATCACCTGCCGGGCCTCCTGGGCGCCGTGACCGTTCACCGTGCTGATCACGATCAGGTCGGGTACGCGGCGCAGCGATTCGTCCAGGAGCATCGCGACGGGCACACAGGCACCGAGGTTCGCGACCGACCAGCCGATTTCTTCCATCAACAGCTGGACGAACAGCAGATTCCAGGTGTGTGAATCCGATGGAGTGCTGCTGAGCACCGCATACGGCTTCGGTCGCTTCTCGGCGATACAGCTTGGGGACATTCCAGCCACTGGCCTTTCTTGAGAATTGCTATTGCCGTCCGGACCGGGGGTACCGATGCATTGATTATTTCTCGATCCGGATCCGGCCATTACTGGATAGTTATGTCCCCGAATTCGCGGGCATTTCCGGCCGCCGGCCGGTGCTGAGCGCCGAGGCTATTTCCAACACCGATTCCCTGGCGCTGATCATGTCGTGATGGCCGCCGGCGAGATCAATGATCCGCAGCCCGCGGGGGTAGAGCCGCTTCCAGTGGGCCACGTACCGCGCGCGGTCCCCGGTCTGCATCAGTTCCTGTCCCGCCCGGTGGATCTCGTCGCTCACGACGAGAGTGGCCCTGGCCCGCGAGGTGGCGGCGCGATGATCGGCCAGCGCGCGCGATTCCGCGCGAAGGACGTTGTACGGCAGCCATTCGTCGAGATCGACCGCGTCCTCGTCGATGTTCATCGGACCGGCCAGGAGCTTCAGCGCCTGTCGCGTCCGCTCCCGCGCCTGGCCGGTCTCGGCCTGCCCGCGGCGCCACAGCGACTCGGCGCGCCCGAAGATCTCCGCCAGCCCGTCGAACCGTTCCCTTCGATTCGGCCCGGTGACGGCGGGCTCCAGCAGGAAAGCCGAGCCGACCTCATCGGGGCGCATGGCGGCCATCTCATGCAGGATCACCGCACCGGCCGACCAGCCGAGGAGCCGGTAGGGGCCCTCGGGCTGCAGGTTCGCGATCTCCTTCCAGTAGCGCTCGGCCATGGCACGGATGTCATCGAGCGGCGCCTCGCCGTCGGCGAGGCCGGCGGCCTGCACGCCGAGGACACGGAACTCCCCGCGCAGCTCGTCGGCCAGTGCCTGGTAGGAGTGGATCTGGCCGCCCCCGGGATGGATGCAGAAGAGATTGGGCCGCTCTGTGGCCGCCGGCCGTCCCGGCCGCACCTCGGCGATCAGCCCGCTCTGCACAGGCACGGCCTCGCTGAGCGCCTGCGCCAGTTCGTGGATGGTGGGATGCGCCATGACCTGCTGCAATGTCGCCGGACAGCCGGCGCGGCGTAGGCGGGTGATGACCTTGAAGGCGAGGAGCGAGTGGCCGCCGAGGTCGAAGAAGCTGTCGTGGATACCGGGGTCGGGGGTGCCGAGGACGTCCTGCCAGATGGTGGCGATGAGGTGCTGGGTGGGGGTCGTGGGTGGAGTGCGGGTGGTGTGGTGGGTGGTGGCCGGGGCGGGGAGGGCTTTGCGGTCGATCTTGCCGTTGGGGGTGAGGGGGAGCGCGGGCAGGGCGATGTAGGTGGCGGGGATCATGTAGGGGGGGAGCGTGCGGGCGGTGTGGGTTTTGAGCTCGTGGGGTGTGGGCGGGGTGGCGTTGGGAGCGGTGACCAGGTAGGCGGTGAGTCGCTGGACGCCGGGGGTGTCCTCGCGGAGGGTGACCGCGGCGGAGGTGATGGCGGGGTGGTCGGTGAGAGTGGTTTCGATTTCGCCGAGTTCGATGCGATATCCGCGGAGTTTGACCTGGGTGTCGATGCGGCCGATGAATTCGAGCTGTCCGTCGGGGAGCCAGCGGCACAGGTCGCCGGTGTGGTAAAGGCGCTGGGAGTGTCCGGTGAGGTGGTGATGGGTGAATTTCTTGTCGGTGAGCTCGGGCTGGTTGAGATATCCACGGGCGACGCAGATGCCGCCGAGGAGGCATTCTCCGGGGACGCCGATCGGTACGGGCCGGCCGTCGGGGTCGACGACGTAGGCCTGGGTGTTGGTGATGGGGGTGCCGACGGAGACCGGTCCGGTGGCGTCGTCGCCGACGTGGTGGGTGGCGGACATGACGTTGGCGACGGAGCATTCTGTGGCGCCGTATTCGTTGTAGATGACGGTGCCGGGTTGGCAGACGGCGAGTATCCGGCGGGCGAGGTCGGTGGTGAGTTCCTCGCCGCCGAGCACCATGGTGCGCACGGCGAGTTCGGCGCCGGCCGCTTCGGCTGTGGAGACCAGGAGTTCGGCGTGCGAGGGGGTCATCTTGAGAAAGCTGACCGGTGTGCCGGACAGGAGTTGTTCGGTTGCGGCGGCGAACGCTGATTCTCCTGGCTGGGGTACCGGTATGGCGATCGGCAGCCCTTGCATGAGGGGGAGGAACAGGGCGGTCACGGTGAGGTCGAAGGCGACGGGTGAGTAGAGCAGTGTGCCCAGCTCACCGGTGGGCGGGTAGGCCTGGGCGCACCAGTGGAGGTAGTTGACCACGCCCTGGTGCTCGATCATCACGCCTTTGGGTTTTCCGGTGGAGCCGGAGGTGTAGATGACGTAGGCGAGGTTGTGTGGTCCGGCAAGTGGTTCGGGGTCGGTGGTGGGGTGGGTTTCCACTTGGGGCCAGTGGGTGTCGATGAGCAGGTGGGTGGCGTGGCCGGGGAGTCGCTGGGCGAGGCTGTGTTGGGTGATGACCAGGGGTGCGGCGGTGTCGTGGAGCATGTAGGTGAGGCGTTCGGTGGGGTATTCGGGGTCGAGGGGGACGTAGGCGGCGCCGGCTTTGAGGATGGCCAGGAGGGTGATGATGAGGTCGGGGGTGCGGTCGAGGTATACGGCGATGAGGTCTTCGGGGCCGATTCCGTGTGAGCGCAGGTGGTGGGCGAGTTGGTTGGCGCGGGCGTTGAGTTGCCTGTGGGTGAGTACCTGGTGCCCGTGGATGACGGCGGGGTCGTCGGGGCGGGTGGCGGCTTGTTCGGCCACCAGTTCGTGGATGGTCCGCTCGGCGGGGAACGGTCCTGCGGTGTCGTTCCACTCGACCAGCATCTGCCGCCGCTCGGCGTCGGTGAGCATGCTGATCTGGGACAGCGGGGACTGCGGGGCCGAGACGAATCCGGTCACCAGGGCCTGGAAGTGGCCCGCGAGGCGTTCGATCGTCTCCGTGTCGAACAGGGCACGGTCGTAGGCGAACTTGACGTCCACGACCTCGTCGGCCGAGACGACCACGGTGAGCGGATAGCCGGTGCGCTCCACGCAGTGCACGGGCCGGTAATCGACCCCGTCCGGCAGGCTGTCGGAGCCGCGCAGATCCGGATAGTTCTCGAACACGAGGATGGACTGGAACAGCGGCTTGCCCCGCGGGACATCGCTGCACTCCTGCACGTCCACGAGGTGGCAGTGCTCCCACTGCCGGAGCTCGATCTGCTGCTCCTGCAGTTCCCGCAGCCATGCGGCGACCGTGGCCTGGCGGTCGACCCGGGCGCGCACCGGCAGGGTGTTGATGAACAGTCCCACCATCGACTCGATGCCGGCCAGCGATACGGACCGGCCGGAGGTCGTGGCGCCGAACAGCACGTCGTCGTGACCGCTGTAGCGGGAAAGCAGGGCCGACCACACGCCCTGGATCACGGTGTTGACCGTGATCCGCTGCTCCCTGGCGAACCGGCGTACCGCGCCCGACAGCTCCGCGCTGAGGGAGATCTCGAATTCGGCCACCCCGGACCCCGCGCCGGGGCGGCTCGCGACCAGCTCGGTGGGCGCGCTCATGCCCTGTAGGTAGCCGCGCCAGAACTCCCGCGCGCGGGACGAGGGCTGTTCGTGCAGCCACTTCGCGTACCGGACATAGGGGATGGCCGGCGGCAGGCCGGGCTCGCTGCCTTCGACTGCGGCCCGGTAGATCGCGAACAGCTCCTTCTTGAGGAGCTGGATGCTCCACCCGTCCAGCAGGATGTGGTGGAACGACCACATGACCAGGCGGCATTCGTCGGCGGTCCTGATGACCCGCACCCGCAGCAGCGGCGGCCGGGACAGGTCGAAGCCCTGGTTCCAGTCGTCGGCCGCCAGCCGCTTCAGGCGCGCGTCCTGCTCGGCCGGATCGCAGTCACGCCAGTCGAGCGTCTCGCGCGGCAGTTCGGCCGTACGCTGCACGACCTGCACGGGCGTCGACACGTCCTGCCAGACGAACGCGCTGCGCAGGATGGAGTGCCGGTCGACGACGTGCTGCCAGGCGTCCAGGAAGCGCTCGTCGTCGAGCGGCCCGACGATCTTCTCGATCATCTGCACCTGGTACGGGTTGATGCCGTGGCTGTCCTGCACCGAATGGAACAGCATGCCGAACTGCATGGGCGACAGGCCGTAGATGTCTTCCACGTTGGGGGTGCTCATGCGCCGAACTTCCTCATGATCGCGGCCATCTCATCCTCGTTGAGTTCCGCCAGTGGGAGATGCGCCGGGGCGGCGCCGATTCCTTCGCTCTGCTCGGCGGCGATGCCGAGCAACGCGCGAAGGTTGTGGACGATGTTCTCGGCGAAGCGCTCGACCGTGGTCACGTCGTGGATCGCCGTGGAGTAGGAGATCTCGATGCTCAGCCGGCCGTTCTCCACGGCCGCCAGGATGTCCAGGAGATGACGGCGCATCCCGGCCGCGCCGATGGAACGGCCCCTCGGCTCGCGGGGGTCGGCGTACCGGCCGAGGCCCGTGACGCCGGCGGCGAACTGCCCCAGATAGTTGAAGTTGATCTCCGGAGAGGGGTGCGCCAGGGACCGCCGCGCGTGCTCGTCGCCCAGGTACCGCAGGATGCCGTAGCCGACGCCCCGGCGGGGTATCTCCCCGAGCTGCTCGCTGACGTGCTTGAGGAGGATGGCCGGGTCGGTCTCCGACATGCCGTGCAGGTTGATGGGGAAGACGCTGGTGAACCATCCCACCGTCCGCGACGTGTCCACGTCGGGGAACAGGTCCTCCCGTCCGTGGCCCTCCAGGCTGACGCAGGCGGCATCGTCCCCGGTCCAGGCGTGCACCGCGGCGCCCACCGCGCTCAGCAGCGCGTCGTTGATCTGGGTGTGGAAGGCCCGCGGCACGTCCTGCAGCAGGGAGGCCGTCTCGCTCTCGCTCAGCGCGACCGTGACGGCGGCCGAGGAACGCGTGGTGTTGGGCCCGTCATGGTCACGAGGGAGCGTCCGCCGCGTGCCCTGCGACGTCCAGTAGCCGAGTTCGGCGAGCGCGCCGGCCGACCTCGCGTACGTCCCGAGCTTCTCCGCCCAGGTCCGCACGGACGTCGTCTTGGCCGGCAGCAGTGGGTCCCGCCCTTCGGCCGCCTGCCGGTAGGCGGTGCCGAGATCCTCCAGCAGGATCCGCCAGGAGACGCCGTCGACCGCCAGGTGGTGGATCGCGATGAGCAGCCGCTGGCCCCGGCCGGGGCCCAGCTCCATCAGGGCGGCACGGATCACCGGCCCGCCGTCCAGGTCCATCCCGCGCTGCGCCTCGTCGGCGATTCGCGCGATCCGCGGCCACAGCCCGTCGTCGTCCAGCGCCGACAGGTCGTGGCAGGCGAGGATGCCGGGGCCGGCGTCGTCGTCGATGTACTGGCGCCACCGGTCGCCGTCCTTCCTCATCCGCAGGCGCAGCGCGTCGTGGTGGTCGACGAGGGTCAGCAGCGCACGCCGCAGGACCGCGCCGTCCAGGCCGTTGGTCTCCAGCAGCTCGGCCTGGTTGAAGTGGGCCGGGTCGGGCAGCTTCAGCCCGAAGAACCAGTGCTGGATCGGCGTGAGCGGCACCTCTCCCACGAGCTTGGCCTGGTCGGCCAGGATGGGGCTGGTGGACCGGGCGTTCGCGGCGATGGCCGCGACCGTCTGATGCTGGAAGAACATCCTCGGCGTGAGCTGGATGCCGAACTTCTTCGCCCGCGCGATCACCTGCAGGCTGATGATCGAGTCTCCGCCGAGCGCGAAGAAGTTGTCGGTCACGCCGACGTGGGAGACGCCCAGGACCTCCCGCCAGATACCGGCGATGACCTTCTCGGCCGCGCTGTGCGGTGCCGGCGCCGGTCGCGCGTCGGGCGCCGGCAGGGCCTGGCGGTCGACGGTGCCCGCCGCCGTGCGCGGCAGCCGGGGCAGTACGACATAGGCCGACGGCACCTTGAAGGCCGGCAGTCGCTCGCTGAGGAACTGCCGCAGCTCCCGCGCCTCCGGCGGCGCCGGGCCGGCCGGCACCACATAGCCGACCAGTTCCCCGTCGCGCACGGCGGCCGCGGCGTCCGCCACGGCGTCGTGGGCGGCCAGCGCCGTCCCGATCTCGCCCAGCGCGACGCGGTCCCCGCGCACGGTCACCTGGTCTTCGCCGCGGCCCAGGAACCGCAGCTCGCCCGACGGCGACCAGCTCACCAGGTCACCGGTGCGGTACGGGTTCTCGCCGCCGAGCAGCAGCTCTCCGGGTACGCCGACCGGCACCGGCCGCTCGTGCCGGTCGACGACACGGACGACGGCGGGCGGGTCCGGGACGCCGCGGACCTCCGGGGGGATCGTGGCCGTGGCCCCCCAGGCCGCGAGGGCGTCGTGCTCGGCGTCGGTGAGCATGCTGATCTGGGAGAGGGGGGTTGTGGGGTGGTCGGTGAGTCGTTGTAGCAGGGTCGTGTAGTGGCCGGCCATCCGCTCGATGGTGGTTCTGTCGTACAGGTCGGTGGGGTAGTCGATGTGTGCGGTGAGGCCGTCGTCGACCTCATACAGGGTGAGGTTGAGGTCGAATTTGGCGAGGCCGCCGGTGATGGGGGCGGGGTGGACTTCTATGCCGGGGAGGTTCCAGGTTTGGGTTTCTGTGGTGGTTTGCAGGACGAGCATGGTCTGGAAGAGGGGGTTGCGGGTGAGGTCGCGTTGGGGTGCGAGTTCTTCGACGATGCGTTCGAAGGGGAGGTCTTGGTGGTCGTAGGCGGTGAGGGCGGTGTTTTTGACCTGGTGGAGGAGTTCGGTGAAGGTGGGGTCGCCGGTGAGGTCGGTGCGTAGGACGAGGCTGTTGACGAACAGGCCGATGAGGTTTTCGGTTTCGGTGTGGGTGCGGCCGGCGGCGGGGGTGCCGACGGCGATGTCGTTCTGGCCGGTGTAGCGGGAGAGCATGGTCTGGAATCCGGCCAGTAGAGCCATGAAGAGGCTGGCCTGTGCTTGGGCGGCGATGTGGCGCAGGGCGGTGGTCGTGGTGGTGGGGATGGTGAAAGTGACCGCGTCGCCGTGTCCGCTGCGGGTTGGGCGGCGGGGCCGGTCGGTGGGGAGGTTGAGGGGTTGGAGGTCGGCGAGTTGGGTGCGCCAGTAGTCGAGTTGGGTGTGCTGGCGGTCGGTGGTGAGTTGGTGGTGTTGCCAGGTGGCGTAGTCGGCGTACTGGATGGGCGTTGCGGGCAGGCTGGCGGGGGTGTGGGTGGTGGCGGCGGTGTAGAGCTCGCGTAGTTCGCGGGCGAGGATGGCTTCGGACCAGCCGTCGAAGATGATGTGGTGCAGGCAGATCACCAGAACGGCCTCGTCTAGTGCGGTGCGGAGCAGTGTGGTGCGCAGCAGCGGGCCGGTGGCCAGGTCGAACGGGGTGGCGGCGACGGCGTTGACCTGGGTGGTGACGCTGGTCTGGTCGTGGCCGGTCAGGTTGGTGACCGTCACCACGACCGGTGCCGGGGGGTCGATGACCTGGTAGGGCTGGCCGGTGTCGTCGGCGGCGAACCGGGTGCGGAGCGCTTCGTGCCGGGCGACGAGTTGTGTGAGTGCTTCTTGCAGTGCCGCCATGTCGATCGTCCCGGTCAGGTGCAGGGCGATCGGGACCACGTAGTCGGCTCGGCCGGGTTCCAGTTGGTCCAGGAACCACAGTCCCCGCTGGGCGGAGGACAACGGGACCGGCTTCGAACGATCCCGCGGCACCGGCCGCGACTCCTCCTGGCCGGCGGCGCGCATGCCCGGCAGCAGGGCACTCAGCCCGGCGATGGTGGGGGCTTGGAACAGCGCCCGTAGGGGGACTTCCACGTCCAGTTCGCGGCGCAGGCGGGCGATGACCTTGAAGGCGAGCAGCGAGTGGCCGCCGAGGTCGAAGAAGTTGTCGTGGACGCCCGGGTCGGTAGTGCCGAGGACATCGCGCCAGATGCCGGCGATGAGCTGCTCGGTGGCTGTGCGGGGTTGGGCGCGGGTGGTGTCGTGCATGGTGGCCGGGGCGGGCAGGGCTTTGTGGTCGGTTTTGCCGTTGGGGGTCAGCGGCAGTGCGGAAAGGGTCATGAACCCGGTGGGGATCATGTACGGGGGCAGGGTGCGGGCGGTGTGGGCCTTGAGGTCGTGAGGGCTGGGCGGAGTGGCGCCGGGAGCCGGCACAAGGTAGGCGATCAGCCGCTGGACGCCGGGGGAGTCTTCGCGGACGGTGACCGCGGCGGCGGTGACGGCGGGGTGGCTGATCAGGGTGGCTTCGATCTCGCCGAGCTCGATCCGGTATCCGCGGAGTTTGACCTGGGTGTCGATGCGGCCGATGAATTCGAGCTGTCCGTCGGGGAGCCAGCGGCACAGGTCGCCGGTGCGGTACAGGCGTCGCTGATGTCCGCCGAGATGGTGCTCGACGAACCTCTCCTCGGTCAGCTGGGGCCGGTTGAGGTAGCCTCGCGCCACGCATATGCCGCCCAGCAGGCATTCTCCGGCCACTCCGACCGGTACCGGCCGGCCGTCGGGGTCCACCACGTAGGCCTGGGTGTTGGTGATGGGTGCGCCGACCGGGATCGCGCCGGCGGTGTCGTCGTCATCGACCTGGCGGGTCAGTGACATCACGTTGGCCACAGAGCATTCGGTGGCGCCGTACTCGTTGTAGATGACGGTGCCGGGCTCGCACACCGCCAGGATTCGCCGGGCCAGGTCGGTGGTGAGTTCCTCACCGCCCAGGACCATCGTGCGTACGGCGAGTTTCGCTTCGGCCGCCTGGGCCGAGGTGACCAGCAACTCGGCATGGGAGGGGGTCATCTTCAGGAAGCTGACCGACGCTCCCGACAGCAGCTGCTCCACCGCGGCGGCGAACGCTGATTCTCCTGGCTGGGGTACCGGTATGGCGATCGGCAGCCCTTGCATGAGGGGGAGGAACAGGGCGGTCACGGTGAGGTCGAAGGCGACGGGTGAGTAGAGCAGTGTGCCCAGCTCACCGGTGGGCGGGTAGGCCTGGGCGCACCAGTGGAGGTAGTTGACCACGCCCTCGTGCTCGATCATCACGCCTTTGGGCTTGCCGGTGGAGCCGGAGGTGTAGATGACGTAGGCCAGGTTCCGCGGCCCTGCCAGCGGCGGGGGGTCGGTGGCCGGGCAGGCTTCCACTTGGGGCCACTGGGTGTCGATGAGCAGGCGGGCGGCGTGGCCGGGGAGCTGCACGGCGAGGCTGTCCTGGGTGATGACCAGCGGCGCGGCGGCGTCGTCCAGCATGAAGGTCAGCCGCTCGGTGGGGTATTCGGGGTCCAGGGGGAGGTAGGCGCCACCGGCCTTCAAAATCGCCAGCAGTGCGACGATCAGGTCCGGGCCACGCTCCAGGAACACCCCCACCAGGACCTCCGGGCCGACTCCGTGTGAGCGCAGGTGGTGCGCCAGTTGGTTGGCGCGGGCGTTGAGTTGCCCGTGGGTGAGTACCTGGTCCCCGTGGATGACGGCGGGTTCGTCGGGGCGGGCCGTGGCCTGTGCGGCGACCAGTTGGTGGATGGTCTGGTCGGCGGGGAACGGGCCTGCGGTGTCGTTCCACTCGACCAGCATCCGCCGCTGCTCGGCCTCGGTGAGCATGCTGATCTGGGACAGCGGGGTCGTCGGGTGGTCGGCGAGTCCCTGGAGCAAGGTCTGGTAGTGGCCGGCCATCCGCTCGATGGTGGACTTGTCGTACAGGTCGGTCGGGTAGTCGAAGTGCCCGGACAGGCCGTCGTCGACCTCATACAGGGTGAGGTTGAGGTCGAATTTGGCGAGGCCGCCGGTGATGGGGGCGGGGTGGACTTCTATGCCGGGGAGGTTCCAGGTCTGGGTTTCTGTGGTGGTCTGCAGGACGAGCATGGTCTGGAAGAGTGGGTTGCGGGTGAGGTCGCGTTGGGGGGCGAGTTCTTCGACGATGCGTTCGAAGGGGAGGTCTTGGTGGTCGTAGGCGGCGAGGGCGGTGTTTTTGACCTGGTGGAGGAGGTCGGTGAAGGTGGGGTCGCCGGTGAGGTCGGTGCGTAGGACGAGGCTGTTGACGAACAGGCCGATGAGGTTCTCGGTTTCGGTGTGGGTGCGTCCTGCGGTGGGGGTGCCGACGGCGATGTCGTTCTGGCCGGTGTAGCGGGAGAGCATGATCTGGAATCCGGCCAGTAGAGCCATGAAGAGGCTGGCCTGTGCTTGGGCGGCGAGGCCGCGCAGGGCGGTGACCGTTCGGGTGGGGATGGTGAATTTGACCGCGTCGCCATGACCGCTGCGGGTGGGGCGGCGGGGTCGGTCGGTGGGGAGGTGGAGGGGTTGGAGGCCGGCCAGGTGGGTGCGCCAGTAGTTGAGTTGGGTGCCAAGCCGGTCGGTGGTGAGTTGCTGGTGTTGCCAAGCCGCGTAGTCGGCGTACTGGATGGGCGTTGCGGGCAGGCTGGCGGGGGTGTGGGTGGTGGCGGCGGTGTAGAGGTGGCGTAGTTCGCGGGCGAGGATGGCTTCGGACCAGCCGTCGAAGATGATGTGGTGCAGGCAGATCACCAGAACGGCCTCGTCTAGTGCGGTGCGCAGCAGTGTGGTGCGCAGCAGCGGGCCGGTGGCCAGGTCGAACGGGGTGGCGGCGGCGGCGTTCACGTGGGCGGTGATGGTGCTCTGGTCGTGGCCGGTCAGGTCGGTGACGGTCACCGCGACCGGTGCGGGGGGGTCGATGATCTGGTAGGGCTGGCCGGTGTCGTCGGCGGCGAACCGGGTGCGCAGCGCTTCGTGCCGGGCCACCAGTTGTGTCAGTGCCTGTTCGAGCGCCGTCACGTCGACGGGTCCGGTGAGGTGCAGGGCGATCGGGACGACGTAGTCGGATCGGCCGGGTTCCAGTTGGTCCAGGAACCACAGTCCCCGCTGCGCGGACGACAACGGCACCGGCTTCGAACGATCCCGCACAGGCAGGTGACGGGCCTGCTGGTGCCGGATACGGGAGAGCAGACGCGCCTGCGTCGAGCTGTTTTCCATGACTATTCCTCACCTTGGGCGTCGATCAGCTCAAGCAACTGGGACTTGATGCCGGCGATCGACGGCGAAAGAAACAGGCCCCTGAGGCTGATGCGGATGCCGGTCAGCCGCTCCACCTGGTTGACCAGCTGGACCGCCCGGAGCGAGTGGCCGCCGACCTCGAAGAAGCTGTCGTGGACGCCGACGCGGTCCACGCCCAGCAGATCGGCCCACACCTCGGCGAGCGCCTGCTCGATCTCGTCTCGTGGGGCCACGTGGGCCGCGCTGGGCGCGAGGTCCGCGGCGTCGGGCGCGGGCAGCCTCTTGCGGTCCACCTTGCTGTTGGCGGACAGGGGTAGTGCCGGCAGCATCATGAACACGGCCGGGACCATGGCCGGCGGCAGCGCCTCCCGGCACAGAGCGCGGAGTCCGGCGACGTCCGGCTCACCGGCGGCCGGAACGCAGTACGCGACCAGGTGCTTGTCGCCGGTGCCGTCCTCCCACGCCACGACGGCACAGGCCGCGACATCGCGGTGCGACAGCAGAACCGCCTCGATCTCACCCGGCTCGATGCGCACGCCGCGCAGCTTGACCTGGCTGTCGATGCGACCCAGGAGGTCGAGTTCACCGTCGGCGGTGAACCGGCCGAGGTCCCCGGTCTTGTACATGCGGGCGCCGGGATCGCCGGTGAAGGGGTCGGCGGGAAAGCGTTCGGCGGTCAGCCCGGGCCGGCGCAGGTAGCCGCGCCCGACGGACCGCCCGCCGAGATAGACCTCCCCCACCGCGCCGACGGGCACCGGCCGCAGCGAACCGTCCAGCACGTACACCGTCTGGTTCATCATCGGGCGTCCGGCGAGGACGGGGGAGTCCGGCGAGGCGCGCCAGTAGGTCGTGTCCACCGACACCTCGGTGGCGCCGTAGAGGTTGATCAGATCGCCGTCGAACCGGTCGGCGAACCGCCGCACCAGCACCTCCGGCAGTGCTTCGCCGCTGCAGAACGCGTACCGCAGTCCGGTGCAGTCCGCCGGGTCGGCCTGAGCGACGAACATGTCCATCAGGCTGGGGACGAAATGCAGTCCGACGATGCGGTGACGGCGCATGAGCGATCCCACGTGCGCCATGTCCAGGCGAGAGGCCCCCGGCACCAGGACGACCGTGCCCCCCTGCCAGAGCGGCCAAAGGATCTCGTACGCCGAGACGTCGAAGGTCACCGGCGTGGCCTGCAGGAAGCTCTCGCCCGGGTGAATCGGGAACGCGTCCTGCATGCCCGCCATGTAGCTCACGACGCCCTGGTGTTCGATCATCACGCCTTTGGGCTTTCCGGTGGAGCCGGAGGTGTAGATGACGTAGGCGAGGTTGTGTGGTCCGGCCAGTGGTTCGGGGTCGGTGGTGGGGTGGGTTTCCACTTGGGGCCAGTGGGTGTCGATGAGCAGGTGGGTGGCGTGGCCGGGGAGTCGCTGGGCGAGGCTGTGTTGGGTGATGACCAGGGGTGCGGCGGTGTCGTGGAGCATGTAGGTGAGGCGTTCGGTGGGGTATTCGGGGTCGAGGGGGACGTAGGCGGCGCCGGCTTTGAGGATGGCCAGGAGGGTGATGATGAGGTCGGGGGTGCGGTCGAGGTATACGGCGATGAGGTCTTCGGGGCCGATTCCGTGTGAGCGCAGGTGGTGGGCGAGTTGGTTGGCGCGGGCGTTGAGTTGCCCGTGGGTGAGTACCTGGTCCCCGTGGATGACGGCGGGGTCGTCGGGGCGGGTGGCGGCTTGTTCGGCCACCAGTTCGTGGATGGTCCGCTCGGCGGGTAACGGTCCTGCGGTGTCGTTCCACTCCACCAGCATCTGCCGCCGCTCGGCCTCGGTGAGCATGCTGATCTGGGACAACCGGGTCGTCGGGTGGTCGGCGAGTCGTTGTAGCAGGGTCGTGTAGTGGCCGGCCATCCGCTCGATGGTGGTCCTGTCGAACAGATCGCTGCTGAAGTAGATGAAGCCTTTGGCGCTGTGGTCGTCCTGCAGGGTGAGGTCGAAGGTGAGGTCCAGCTGGGAGTCGGTGGCCTGGAGCGGGACGTGGCGAACCTCGATGCCGGGCAGCGTCCAGATCTTGCGGCCTGAGGTGGTTTGCAGGACGAGCATGGTCTGGAAGAGGGGGTTGCGGGTGAGGTCGCGTTGGGGGGCGAGTTCTTCGACGATGCGTTCGAAGGGGAGGTGTTGGTGGTCGTAGGCGGTGAGGGCGGTGTTTTTGACGCGGTGGAGGAGTTCGGTGAAGGTGGGGTCGCCGGTGAGGTCGGTGCGTAGGACGAGGCTGTTGACGAACAGGCCGATGAGGTTTTCGGTTTCGGTGTGGGTGCGTCCTGCGGTGGGGGTGCCGACGGCGATGTCGTTTTGGCCGGTGTAGCGGGAGAGCATGGTCTGGAATCCGGCGAGCAGGGTCATGAAGAGGCTGGCGTGCGCCTGGGCGGCGTTGCGGCGCAGGGCGGTGAGGGTGGCGGCGGGGATGGTGAAGGTGACCGCGTCGCCGTGGCGGTTTGTGGTGGGGCGGCGGGGCCGGTCGGTGGGCAGGTTGAGGGGCTGCAAATCGGCGAGTTGGGTGCGCCAGTAGTCGAGTTGGGTGTGCTGGCGGTCGGTGGTGAGTTGCTGGTGCTGCCAGGTGGCGTAGTCGGCGTACTGGACGGGCAGTGCGGGCAGCGCGGTGGAGGTGCGACCGGTGGCGGCGGCGTAGAGCTCGCGTAGTTCGCGGGCGAGGATGGCTTCTGACCAGCCGTCGAAGATGATGTGGTGCAGGCAGATGACCAGGATGGCTTGGTCGGGTGCGGTGTGCAGCAGTGTGGTGCGCAGGAGGGGGCCGTCGGCGAGGTCGAAGGGGGTCGCGGCGGCGGTGTTGACGTGGGTGGTGACGCTGGCCTGGTCGTGGCCGGTGAGGTCGGTGACCGTCACCACGACCGGTGCCGGGGGGTCGATGACCTGGTAGGGCCGGCCGGTGTCGTCGGCCGCGAACCGGGTGCGGAGCACCTCGTGCCGGGCGACCAGTTGTGTCAGTGCTTCTTGCAGTGCCGGCACGTCGACCGTTCCGGTCAGGTGCAGGGCGACCCGGATCAGATACTCGTTGCCGCCGGGCTCCAGCTGGTCCAGGAACCACAGGCGCCGCTGGGCGGACGACAACGGGACCCGGCCGTCCCGCGGCAGCGGCCGAGGCCCCTGCCCGCCGGCGGTGCGGTTCACCTGCCGGAGCGGCCCCCGGGCGCCGCCGGCCGCCGGAGGCGACGTCCGCCGGGCGCGTGCCACGGCCAGCTCACCCACATGGGCGCTCAGCAGCCGCGCCGTGGGGTTCTCATAAATGGCCTCCGGCGAAATGGCGACGCCGAACTCCTCGGCGATCGCCTTTGTAATCCGCGAGGCGGTCTCGTCGCCGCCGCCCAGCGTGCCGAATTCGCTGTCTCCCTCGATCAGATCCATGGCGAAGACGTCTCGCCAGATGCGAAGGATTCGCGCTTCATCCGCGTACTTGACATTCGTCATCGGGCCCTACCCATCATCTCCACAGGGTGCGGCTTTCATATCGACCATTCGCCAGCCTGTCAGCCCGTACGCCCCCTGCCACCTGGGCGGTTCCAACCGCCCGGCCCAGGGGCACTTCTGTCCAGTGAATGCGCCGGACCGTGGATGACCTCGATGAACACGCCGCACAGGAATGCGGCGGCCGTCATTTCCCGCCATCGGGCGATTGCGTTAATCGCCATTGCCGACTTACGTTCGGCGGCATGAAAAGGCTCCTTTCGGCGCACCAGGCCACTCAGGGAACCATCGTCGATGACATCCGCGGTCACGCCGCCCGTGAACCGCACGCACCCGCGATCGTGACGCCGCAGGCCGTCATCGGCTACCGGGACCTCGCCGACCGGATCGAGCACCTGGCCCGGGCGCTGGCCGCCGCCGGAGTCGGCGCCGAGAGCCGCTGCGCCGTCGTCGCCGAGGACGGTGTCCACACCGTGATCGCGATGGCCGCCGTGATGCGCGCCGGCGGAGCGTTCCTCACCCTCGACCCCGGGCAGCCGGTCCAGCGCCTGCACGCGATGGTCCGCAGCGTGGACGCCCGTTTCCAGATCACCACCGCCGCGCTCGCCGGACGGTTCGCTCTGCCCGTCGGCGGCCCCACCATCATGATCGACCGCCTGAACGACGTGGCGGGGGACGCGCTCCCGGCTCACGTCGCGCCGCGTTCCCTCGCCTACATCAGCCACACCTCGGGGTCGACGGGCACCCCCAACCCCGTCATGATCGAGTACGGCGGGCTGGGCGCCTACCTACGCTTCATCGTCACCGCCGGCGGGCTGGGCCCGCACACCGTGGCGCTGCAGCTCGCGCCGTTCGGCTATGACGCCTCGATCCGGGGCGTCTTCGCGCCGCTGGCCGCGGGGGGCCGCCTGGTCCTGCTGCCCCGATCCACCCTGCTGCGTCCCGCCGCCCTGGCCGACGCGGTGCGGGACTTCGGCGCCAACGCCATCTTGAGCAGCACCCCGACATTGCTGACCGCCCTGGCCCAGGACGAAGATGTCGCCGCACGGCTGCGCGGCCTCGACCTGATCCTCTGCAGTGGCGAGTCGCTGCGCCCCTTCCTGACGGCCGGGGGCAGGCGGCTGGCCGCGGGCCGGCTGGTCAACCACTACGGGCCGACCGAATGCACGATCACCTCGACCTGCTACGAGGTTCCCGATCAACCGGACACCGAGGCCGACCTGATCGGCACGCCGATCGACGGTGTGACGGTCCGCCTGCTCGACCAGAGCATGCGCGCCGTGCCCGACGGCGCGGTCGGCGAGATCTACATCGGTGGCGCGGGCGTGGCACGCGGCTACGGCGGCCGACCGGCCCTGACCGCCCACCGGTTCGTCCCGGATCCCTGCGGTCCACCCGGCGCACGCTTGTACCGGACCGGTGACCTGGCTCGGCGCGGACCCACCGGCATCCTGGAATTCCTCGGCCGCAACGACAGGCAGGTCAAGATCCGGGGCTACCGCGTGGAGCCGGCCGAGGTCGAAGGCGCCCTGCTCAGCCATCCTGCCGTGATCGGGGCGGTGGTCACCTCCGCCGCCGACGAGCGCGGCCGGGTTCACCTCGTCGCCCACGTCACAGGCGCGCCGGCCGAGATCACGGACGCCGCGCTGCGCGCGTACCTGGCGGAGACCCTGCCGCCCCACCTGATGCCGCGGCGGTTCCACCGCGTCGAAAGCATCCCCACCACGCACAGCGGCAAGACCGACCGGGCCGCCCTCGTGGCGCACGCCCCGGCCCACGGCGGCCCGGGCGCCTGACCCGCGGCCGTCCTCCCGAACAGGACGTCCAGCTCCACCAGCTCACCTCCCCGTCTCAGCTCGCCGGCCTTGGAAGGGCGAAACCCATGACGACAACGAACGACGACCGGACGTACACCGCCGACCTGACCGAGCTGGTCGTGGCCGTGTACCGGGAAACGCTGCGCCACGACGGCCTCGGACCTGACAGCGACTTCTACGAGGAGGGCGGGGACTCCATGACCGCCTTCCAGATCATCGCGCGGCTGCGTGCCGCACTCGACGTCGAGATCCCCGTCGCGCTGGTGTTCGCCTGTCCCACGCCCATCGACCTCGCCGCCGCCGTCGCCGACCTCGCCGACGGCCAGGCGGGCGACGCCGCCGGCCTCAACTGAACGGAGAGTCCCGACATGAAGGACGCATCGGCGCCGCACGTCGGCCAGTGGCGGTTGTGGACCCAGCTCTCAGTGCGGGGACCGGGCTTCCCGGCATCGGGGGTGCTGCGCCTGGCACCGGAAGGCCTGGCGGCCGCCGCGGACAAGTTCGGCGCGGGGGAGGAACTGGCGGGGGCCCAGTGGGACGATTTCGAAAAGCGGTTCGGGGCCACGGCGCTGTCGGTGTCGGGGGCGCTGCAGGAGATCGCCGGGCTGCCGTTGTTCCAGTCGGCGGTGGCGTGGCAGAACCGTACGGTCCTGGCATCGGGGATCGGCCCGTTCCTGCGGTGGACGCCGGAGGCGGGCAAGCGGCCGAGCATGGCGCGGCAGCGCGAGGAACTGGTGGCGCACTACTGGCAGCGGTTCTGCGTGAAGAACGACACGATCGGGTTCTTCGGCCCGGTGGGCTGGGGCACGTGGGACCGGTCGGTGCGGGGTGTGGCGGTCGAGCCGGGGGTGGGGCTGGTCGCCGAGTCGGGCGTGTACTTCTCAAGCTGGGCGGTCGACGCGCTGGCACGCTGTGTCAGCGAGGACGCGGCCGTCCGGGAATGGCTGGCGCCACGGCGGATGCCGTTCGTGCGGATGGCCGGCACCGAGGTGAGCGTTCCGGGCCTGCCCCCGGTGCGGGTCGGCCCGGTCGAGCGGGAGGTGCTCCGGCTCTGCGACGGCACCCGGCCGGCCCGCGCCATCCAGCGGGAACTCGGCGCCCACGTCGACGTGCGCGGCGTGCTCGAGACGCTGGTCAGACGCCGCTGGATCGTGTGGCGGCTCGACGTGCCCGCGGACACCTATCCGGAACGCCGGCTGCGTGAGCTCCTCGGCCAGATCGGCGACCCCGGCGTCCGGGATCGGGCCCTGGCCAAGCTGCGGGTCCTCGAACGCGGCCGGGACCGGGTCCGTGACGCGGCCGGCGATCCCGAGGCGCTCGTGGCCGCCCTCGAGGCGCTCGAAACCGAGTTCACCGATCTGACCCAGGTCGCCGCGCAGCGCCAGAAGGGCGGGGGCGCCGCTCCGTGCCGGGCGCTGATCTACTCCGACAGCATGCGCGCCGCCCGGGTCCGGGTCGGCACCGAGCTGCTCGACGCCCTGGCCCCGCTGGACCTGCTGCTGTCCGGGGGAGCCTGGCTGACCTCCACCCTGGCGCAGCGGGTCATGACCCGCGCCCGCCAGGTTCACGCCGAGCAGACCAAAGGCCGCGGCGAGGCCCCACTCGACCTGGCCACCTTCTGGTTCGCGTGCATCCCCCTTCTGCACAGCGGCGCCGTCGCCGACGCGGCGGACCTCAAGCGGGAGTTCGCGAAGTGCTGGGAGGACATCCTGCGTCTGCCGCCCGGCGCGCGACACGTGCGGCTGACCCGCGCCGACATCGCCGACCGGGTCCGCGAGGCCTTCGGCGAGCCCGCCGAGGGGTGGGCCACAGCCCGGTACGCCTGCCCGGATGTGCTGGTCGTGGCGGACGACGCGGACGCGGTGAACCGCGGGGAGTTCGAACTCGCTCTCGGGGAGCTGCACCTGGCCATCAACACGCTGGGCGCGTCGCTCTTCGTCAACCAGCATCCCGACCGCGAGGAGCTGATCGAGCTCACCGACCTCGATCATCCTGGGCCACGCCTGATGCCGCTGCAGCCCAAGGAGCACCGCGCGCGGCTGTCCGCCCGCACCAGATACTCGCTCATCCGGGACCAGGACTACTGCGTCGCGCTGGCGGACTCCAGCGCCGATCCGCGCCGCCCGCGCACGATTCCGAGCGCCGACGTCCTCGTGCGGGACCACGACGGCCGGCTCGTCGCCGTGCTGCCCGACGGGGGCGAGTTCGACCTCGTGGACATCTTCTCGCAGGCCCTGACCATGCTGGTGCTCGACATGTTCCGGATCGTGCCGGAGGACGCCGACCACTTCCCGCGGGTGACGATCGACCGGATGATGGTGGCGCGGGAGACCTGGCGGTTCGATCCGGCGACGATGGAGTTCGCGAACGAGAAGAACGAGGCGAAGCGGTTCGTGCGGGCCGGCCAGTGGCGCGCGGCGCGGGAACTCCCGCGCTTCGTGTTCGTGGTGTCGCCCACCGAGCCGCGGCCGTTCTACGTGGACTTCCACAGCCCTGTGTACGTGAACATCTTCGCCAAGGCGGTGCGCCGGCTGCTGCGCGATGACCCGCAGGGCCGGATCACCATCAGCGAGATGCAGCCCACTCCCGAACAGACCTGGCTGACCGATGACCGGGGCAACCGCTACACGTCGGAGCTGCGCTTCGTGGCCGTCGACGACACCCGGGCCAGGGCCGGCGGCTCGCGTGAGCACCGCTCCAGGCCGCTGCCGCAGCACACGGTCGCCGATCAGGATGCGCTGGTGCGGATTCCCTGAACCGCGGGCCCGCCTCAAGACCGAGTTCGGTAAGGAACGCTACTTATCGGACTCCCCGCCCGGCTTTCAGTATCCAGAACTTTCCACTGAAAGCCGGGGGGATGTCTCTTGACGGCGGGTCTGTCCGTCGAGCTCCTGGGCCTGACCTGGGGGAGCGGCGGGCCCGAGGTCGGCCTCCGCCTCCGCCTGGCCGCGATCTAGGCGAAGATGCGCACCGGGTTCTCGATCAGTGCCACGAACTCGGACATCCATCGCGCGGCCACCGTCCCGTCGATCGGCCGGTGGTCGACCGACAGCACGAAGCGGACGGTCGTGCCCGCGACCACGGCGCCGTCGGTGACCACGGGTTCCGCCCTGGCGGTACCGACCGCGAGGATCGACGACTGGGGCGGGTTGATGATGGCCGCGAACTCCTCGACGCCGAACATGCCGAGGTTGGTGACGGTGATGGTGCCGCCCTCCAGCTCGTTCTGGCGCAGCCTGCCCTCGCGCGCCGCCGCCGCGTACCGCCGCGTCGTCTCGGCGACGGCCGCGATCGGCATGGTGTCGACCTCGCGCAGCACCGGTGTGAGCAGGCCGGTGCCGGTCGCGATGGCGACCGAGACGTCCACGTGCGCGTGGCGGCGGACGGCGTCCGGCGTCCACACCACGTTCATTTCGGGCACGAGCAGGTGCGCGCGGGCGACGGCCTTGACCACCATGTCGTTCACGGACACCTTGGGCGCCCCGTCCCGGTTGAGCTGCGCCCGCGCGGCCAGCAGCGCCTCCACGCGGGCGGTTCCCCGGACGTAGAAGTGGGGGGCGGTCTGCTTGCTCTCCACCAGCCGGGCGGCGATCGCCCTGCGGATACGGCTGTGCGGGATCTCGTCGTGGGTGGCGGAGGGGGACGGCGCGGGCGCCGTGTACGGGGGTGGCGCGGCGACGACCGGCGCGGCCGGGGGACCTGCCGGCGAGGGCGGGGTGGCGGATGTGGACGTGGATGACCGCCGGGCCAGGGCCGCCTCGGCCGCCGCCTCGACATCGCGCCTGACGATCCTGCCTCCAGGCCCTGTCCCCGGGATCTGGTCGATCGTCAGGCCCGCCTCGCGGGCGAGCCGGCGGGCGAGCGGGCTGGCGAAGACGCGTCCCCGGGCCGGGTCCCCGTTCGGCGGTGGGTCCGCCTCGACGGCGCCGGGCGGAGCGCCGGTGTCCTGGGACGGGGCGCCCGCGTCCTGAGGTGGGGTGCTCTGGGGTGGGCCGGAGGGGGCGGCGCCGAGCTCGGCGAGCAGCGAGTCGATGTCCCCGGCCTGTTCGCCGGGCGACCCGAGCAGCGCGATCGGGGCGCCGACGTCCACCTCGGTGCCGGCGGGGACGAGCGCCCTGAGGATGATCCCCTCGGACTCCGCCTCGATCTCGATGATCGCCTTGTCGGTCTCGATGACGGCGATGGCGGCGTTGACGGGGAAGGGGGTGTGCTCGGCGATCGGCCATTCGGACACGGTGGCACTGGTGGCGCCGGCCGCCGGCTCTGGCATGCGAAGGAGTGTGGCCATGTTCGTCAGTCCTGGTCCAGGGATCGGCGCTCGGACGCGAGCGGGCCGTCGGCGGTCATGTCCAGAAGCTTGGTGACTACTTCCTCGGTGCGGGCGATGGCGGCGCGTTCGAGGACCTTGCTGATGCTCGGCGACGCCTCGCCGCCGGTCACGCGCTGGACGGGCTGGTCGAGCCAGTCGAAGTAGCGGCGCTGGATCTCGTCGGCGAGCCAGCCTCCGTAGGAGGTGCCGATCGCCCCCTGCTCGACGATGAGGACGTTGTTGGTCTTCCTGACGCTGGCGCCGATCGTGTCCCAGTCGATGCTGGCGCGGTCGAGCCACCGCAGGTCGATGATCTCGGGGTCGAGCCCTTCGAGCTGCTCGGCCGCCTCCAGGCAGTGGGCGACCATCGACAGGTAGGACAGCACGGTGACGTCGGAGCCCGGCCTGCGCACGGCCGCCTTGCCGACCGGGATGTGGTAGTCGAGGTCGTCGGCCGGACCGTCGCCGACGCTCGCGTAGAGGTCGACGTGCTCGATGACCACCACCGGGTCGTCGCACCGCAGGGCGGTGTTGAGCAGGCCCACGTAGTCGAAGGGCGTGCTCGGCGCGACGATGCGCCATCCGGGGGCGGTGGCGAAGATCCCGGCGGGGTCCATCGAGTGCTGGGAGCCGTACCCGGTGCCGGTGCCGACCTTGCTGCGCAGCACGAGAGGCACCGCGTTGTCGCCGCCGAACATGTGCCGCGCCTTGCCGATCTGGTTGAAGAGCTGGTCGGCGGCCACCCAGAGGAAGTCGGCGTACATGAACTCGACGACCGGCCGGTAGCGCAGATCGAGCGCCATGCCCCCGGCGAGGCCCGCGAAGGCGTTCTCGCTGATCGGCGTGCCGAGCACCCGGTCGGGGTAGGCGTCCGCGAGGCCCTTGGTCGCGCCGTTGGTCCCGCCCCTGAGGCGATGGACGTCCTCACCCATCACGACGATGGAGGTGTCGGTGGACATGCGCCGTGCCATCACCTCCGAGACGACGTCGATGAACCTGCGCTGGGCCATGGTCCCGGAGAAGGTGTCCGCCTCCTCGTAGCGGACGCCGGTGCCGAGCTCCGAGAGGTCGCCTCGCACTCCGACGTCGCTGAAGGTGGGCTCCGGCCATTCCTCCGGCCTGATGCGGCGCTGCCCGGGCTTGCCGGCGGGGTCGGGTTCGAGAAGGCCGTCGCCGATGCTCCGCATCGCGGTGTCGGCCCGCTCGGTGGCCCGCTCGACCTCGTCGGAGCTCAGGATGCCACGGCGCGCGAGGCGCTCGGTCATCAGCGTGATGGGGTCGCGCTCCCGCCACCGCTTCTCCTCCTCCTTGGAGCGGTACCCGAAGGCGCTGCCCGGGAAGGGGCCGTTCTGGTGGAAGTACCGGTAAAGGTCGGCCTCGATGACCGTCGGGCCGTTGCCGGCGCGCATGTGCGCCAGGGCCTCCTGCGTGGCCAGGTGGACCGCGAGCGGGTCCATGCCGTCCACGCGCCAGCTCGGGATGGCGAAGCCGAGGCCGCGCACCGAGAGGCGCGGCTCGGCGGTCACCTCGCTGACGTGCGTGGACACCGCGTACTGGTTGTTCTCGATGAAGAAGCACACCGGGAGCGACCAGGCGGCGGCCAGGTTGAGCGTCTCGAGGACGGAACCGATGTTCGCCGCCCCGTCGCCGAAGTAGGCGACCGACACGGCGTCGGTGCGGGCGTGGCGGTGCGCCCAGGCGAACCCGGCGGCCTGCGGAACGCCGCCGCCGACGATGGCGTTGGTCCCCATGGCGCCGGCCTCGCGCCACTGAAGGTGCATCGAGCCGCCACGGCCTCTGCAGAAACCGCGTGACAGCCCGCAGATCTCGGCCAGGGTGCGCGTCAGCACGTCCGTGACGCCCGCCGGCAGTTCCTCGCGTGGATCCCATCCCGCGGGAACGGCGTGCCCGAGCGCCTTGGCGAGGAACTGGTGGTGGCCCCGGTGCGAGCCGGTGATGGTGTCCGAGGACGTCAGGGAGACGATCGATCCGACCGCGCCCGCCTCCTGGCCGATGCTCGAATGCGCCGGGCCGTGCACGAGGCCGGCCGAGGCCAGTTCGAGCACGTACTGCTCGAAGGATCGGATCAGCACGAGCTGGCCGAGCATCGTGCGCAGGAGGCCGGGGTCGGCCGCGTCCCAGTCCGCTTCGGTGGTGGTGAGCTCCACCCAGGGAGAGGGAGCGGCGAGGTCCTGGTGTGAGGTCATGAGGTCTCTCTAGGTAGACAGGCCGTGGCCGGGCGGTTCCGGCTGCGAGAGCGCGAGGGGGGGGTGGCCGAGGACCAGGGTGACGACCGGTCTGCGCGCCCTTCGCCGCTTCTGCGGCTGGTTACAGACCATGACACAAAATGGATCCGATCTCATATGGGCGTTATCTGTTTGTAACGCAGGATTGGGTACTTACCATTGACTTCGTCCACTTTGCGCGACCAAGCTACCGATCCAACGGAGCCGATTGGATCCATAAGACGGATTAGGGCTTCGGATGCGACAGGGTCCGTAACTTCGACGAAACGGGCCCGCAACAGAGTGGAGGTGGATGGGATGGCTGAGCCGGGTACCGCGGGACTTCCGGGGCTCGTCGGCCTGGACCACGTCGGCCTGACCGTGCCCGACCTCGACCAGGCCACCTCTTTCCTCGTCGACGTGCTCGGATGCGAGTACCTCTACTCGCTTGCCCCGCTGTCCGACGACGCCGACTGGATGACCGCTCACCTGAACGTGGACGCTCGCGCCGAAGTGCGCAAGCTGCGGTTCTTCCGCTGCGGCACCCAGCCGGTCTTCGAGGTGTTCGAGTACACGGCCCCCGACCAGAGGCGCACGCCGCCTCGCAACAGCGACGTCGGCGGGCACCACTTCGCCCTCTACGTCCACGACATCGACGCGGCGGTGGCCTACCTGCGGGCACGCGGAGTGACCGTGCTCGGCGAGCCGACGGCGAGCAGCGGGCCGCACAAGGGCCAGCGCTGGGTCTACTTCCTGGCGCCGTGGGGCGCCCAGTTCGAGCTTGTGACCTATCCGCACGGCCGGGCCTGGTACCTGGAACACGAAGGCGAGGAAGTGACCTGATGACAGACGACGCGTCATCGTCCCCCGGCACCGAGCCGGCGCCTGAGGCGGAGGCGGGCGTGGCCAGCCACCGGATCGCCGAGCACCTGCGCGAGCGCATCCTGTCCGGCGCGCTCGGGCCCGGCGCGCGGATCCGGCAGGAGGAGGTCGCCCGCGAGTTCGGCGCGAGCCGGCTGCCCGTACGCGAGGCGCTGCGGATACTGCACTCCCAGGGCCTGGTCACCCTGAAGGCCAACAGCGGCGCGTGGGTCTCGCAGATGGACATGGAGGAGTGCGAGCTCACCTACAAGATCCGCGAGCGTCTTGAACCGCTCGCCCTGGCCGAGAGCATCCCCCACCTGTCCGCCGCCGTGATCGACCGGCTCGACGAGATCCAGGACGAGATCGAGGCGAACAGAAGCATCGACCGTTTTCTGCAACTCGACCGTGAGCTGCACCTTCTGTCCTACTCCGGTAATCCGTACCGGGAGCTCCGGGACATGGTGGAGCGGCTGTGGAACATCACCCAGCCCTACCGGCGCGCCTATGTCGAACGGGCGGGCCACCAGCGGGACTGGGTCATCAACGCCGAGCATCGGTTACTCATCGATGCCATCCGGCGTGCCGACACCACCGACGCCGAGCGGGTGCTGGCCGGCCACATACGCCGTACCCGCATGGCGCTCGTACCGGTCATCGAACCGGGCCCCACGACCGGTGTGTCTGAACCGCCCGGACGAGCGAACGGCGGCGGATCCGCCCCGTCCTTTCGGCCCGGGTCCGTCCGCGACAACTGATCGCAAGGATCACAAGTCCCCCCAGTGCACAGGCAGCGGCGAACCAACGCGCGACCGGCACCCGAACAATGATCTCTTCGAGCAACAGAGCAGGATGAAATGTCACACCACAGCAAGCAGGCCGGTCGTGTGCTGGCCCTTTTCGCGGCGGCCGTCAGCGTAACGGTGACCTCGTGTTCCAGCGGTTCGGCGTCGGGGGGCGCGACCGGGGACACCAAGGCGCAGGTCGGGTACTCCGAGTCCTTCCTGACCGACGCGTTCCAGGTTCAGCTCGTCAAGCAGCTCGGTGACCAGGCCAAGGCGCAGGGTGTCGACCTGCTCCCGGCCGTCAACGCCGACGGCGCGGCGGCCAAGCAGAACGCCGACATCTCGACCCTGCTCGGCCGGGGCGTCAAGGGGCTCATCGTGGTTCCCGTCGACAGCAAGGCCATCGTGCCGGCGATCCAGCGGGCCAACAGCAAGAACGTGCCGGTCGTCTCCGTCGACCTCGGGTCGGACAGCGGCAAGATCACGATGATCGTCCGCGCCGACAACGTCTACATGGGCAAGGCCGCCTGCGAGTACATGGGCAAGCAGCTCGGCGGCGAGGGCAGCGTGCTGAACCTCCAGGGCGACCTCGCCACCCAGAACGGCCAGGACCGCAGCAAGGGCTTCACCGACTGCATGGCCGAGCAGTACCCCAAGGTCAAGGTCGTCTCCAAGCCGATGAACTGGAAGCCCGACGAGTGCGCGACCCAGGCGCAGACGGTCCTGAGCACCCAGAAGATCACCGGCCTGTTCATGGGCAGCGAGTCGGTCTGCCTCGCCGGCGTGCAGAAGGTGCTGCAGAACCAGGGCAAGCTCACCAAGGCCGGCGACGCCGGCCACATCGTGAGCGTGGGCATCGACGGGTCGAAGGCCGCCCTGGACGCCGTTCGGGCCGGCACGCTCGACGCCGTCATCTCCCAGCCGCTGGACCTCTACGCGAAGTACGGCATCCAGTACATCAAGGACGCCATGGCCGGCAAGACGTTCCAGCCGGGCCCGACCGACCACGACAGCACCATCGTCCAGCTTGGCGACTCCCTGCAGGACCTGCTCCCCTCGCCCACGGTCACCAAGGACAACGCCGACGACGCGGCCCTGTGGGGCAACGGCTGATCCCGGCCCGGCACGGGCGTGCCCGCAGCGGGGAGTGGCACGCCTTCGCCGGACGACCGGCGAACCCCTGGAACCCGCGGAAGGAAGGCGCGTAAGCCATGCCACAGGCCATCGTGGTCGACAACGTCTCCAAGGCGTTCGGCCCCACGCAGGCGTTGTCGCAGGTGTCCCTCACCGTCGATCAGGGCGAGTCCCGCGCCCTGATCGGCAAGAACGGGGCCGGCAAGTCGACGCTCATGTCGATCCTCACCGGCCTCACCCAGCCCGACACCGGTTCGATCAAGGTGCTGGCCGGGGACGCGATCGGTGACGCCTCGACGATCGGCTGCGTGTACCAGCGGAGCACGTTGATCCCCGCGGCGACGGCGGCGGAGAACATCGCGCTCATGCGGTACCCGCGCTCGGCGGGCGGGCTCATCCGCTGGCCGGAGGTCATGCGGCGGGCCGTCGCGCTGCTGGACGAGTGGGAGTGCGGGCATCTCGCGGGCACTCCGGTCGAGCAGCTGGAGCCGCTCGAACGCAAGGTCGTCGAGATCTGCCGGGTCCTGTCCCTCGGCCCGAAGGTGCTGCTCCTCGACGAGCCGACCGCGGGCCTGGACCGGGGCGCCTCGCAACGCCTGTTCAACCACATCGAGAGGGCCCGCGCCCGGGGCGTCACCATCATCTACGTCTCCCACCACCTGCACGAGATCTTCGAGGTCTGCGACTCCGTCACCGTCCTGCGGGACGGCGCGGTCGTCGTCACCGGGCGGCTCGACCGGATGACCATGCCCGACCTGGTCGAGGCGATGGTGGGGGAGGCGGCCGTCCCCGGCGCCGTCCCGGGCGCGGTGCGGCGCGACGAGGCCGGGCCGGTGGACGACGGCCGTCCGCCCGTGCTCGTCGCCTCCGGCGTGAGCGTCGCCCCCAAGATCAAGCAGGTCGACCTCGAACTGCGGCCGGGCGAGTGCGTGGGGCTCACCGGGCTCGACGGGGCCGGCCACATGCAGCTCGCCGAGGTCCTCACCGGGCAGCGCCGCGTCGACGCCGGCACCGTCACCCTGGACGGCAGGCCGCTGCCCCTCGGCGACATCCGAGGCTGCATCCTCGCCGGGGTCGGGTTCACCCCGGAGGACCGGCACATCAGCGGCTACGTGCCCGCGATGAGCGTGGCCGAGAACGCGACGCTCGGGATCATGCCGAGGTTCGTCAACCGCTTCCGGCTGATCAGCTCCAAGCGGCGGGACGCGTTCTACCGCCGGCTCGCGGACGAGTGGAGCATCAAGGCCCACGGAGCGTCGCAGGCCACCGAGGAGCTCAGCGGCGGCAACCAGCAGAAGGTCGTGCTGGCCCGTTCGGTCGCCGCCGAGCCGAGGGTCCTGGTCCTCACCAACCCCACGGCGGGCGTCGACGTGTCCGCCAAGAAGTCGATCTACACGACGATCGACGAGCTGAAGCGCAAGGGACAGGCCGTGCTGATCGTGACCTCCGACGACGGTGACCTGGAGGTCTGCGACCGCGTCGTCGCCATGCTCCAGGGAGAGGTGTCCGCCGAACTGCGCCCGCCGTTCAACGAGAGCATGATCGCCGCCGCCGTCCAGGGCAGCGGCACGGCCGCCGAGGCGGACCGACGTCTCTCCTCCGGAGAAGGAGATCAACAGTGAGTACACCGGCACCGAAGAAGCTGCTCCAGGAGAGAGCGCCCGTCCGCGCCGAACCGGCCGAGCGACCACGGACGGCAGCACGGCGCACCCGCCGGGCCGTCGACCCGGTGGTGCTCGCGCTCATCCCCATCATCGTCGTCGCGATGATCGTGGGCACGGTCGTGAGCCCCGCGTTCCTCACAACCACCAACATCATCGACAACATCATCACGACGTCCGCCGTGCTCGGCGTGCTCGTCATCGCCGAGAGCCTGATCCTGATCAGCGGCTACTTCGACCTGTCGCTGCAGTCGACCGTGGGCTTCGCGCCGATGCTGCTCGCCGTCCTGGTCTCCAGCACCGCCGACAACGGCCTCGGCCTGCCGTTCGCGGTGGCGATCCTCATCGCGATCCCCGCCGTGCTGCTGATCGGGCTGGCCAACGGGTTCATGATCGCCAAGCTGAAGCTCAACGCGTTCATCGTGACGCTGGCGATGCTGATCCTGCTGCAGGGCCTGACCATCGGGCTGTCCGGCGGGCAGACCTACGCGGTGCTTCCCCGGGCCATGACCTACCTCGGCGACGGCGTCATCCTCGGCCTTCCCGTCCAGGCATGGATCTTCGTGCTCGCCTTCGCCGCCGCGTTCGTGTTCATGGAGTACACCCCGACCGGCCGCAGCCTGTACGCCATGGGCGGCAACCACGAGGCGGCCCGCGCCGCCGGCATCCGCACCACCCGGCTGACGATCGGCGTCGTGCTGGCCGGCAGCATCCTCGCGGCGGTCGCGGGGCTGATGCTGACCGGCCGCATCGCGTCGGTCACGGCCAACCAGGGCGACAACCTGATCTTCACGGTGTTCGCCGCGGCGGTCATCGGCGGCATCAGCCTCAACGGCGGCCGGGGCAACCTGATCGGCGCAGGGCTCGGCGTGATCCTGCTCGGCATCATCCAGAACATCCTCACGCTGTCGAACGTCCCGTCGTTCTGGATCAACGCCGCCTACGGCGCGATCATCCTCGCGGCGCTGCTCATCGGCTGGCTGTCCTCGCACCGCTTCTCCGGCCCGAGGCGTGCCGGATGAGCGCCACGGCCCCGAACGGCGACTGGCCGACCGGCGTGATGTCGGCCCTGGTGTTCAGCGCGCCGGGCATCCTCACGGTCGAGGGCGTGCCGGTGCCGGCCCCGGCCGAGGGGCAGGTCCTGGTACGCGTCCAGTACCTCGGGATCTGCGGCACCGACGTCCACCTGCTCGACGGCACCAGCGCGTATGTGGTCGGCGGCCTCACCAGCTTCCCGATCCGCTTCGGCCACGAGTGGGCCGGCGAGGTCGTGGCGGCCGGGCCGTCCGTCCCGTCCGACCTGGTCGGCCGGCGGGTGGTCGGCGAGCCGTTCCTCTCGTGCGGGCAGTGCCTGACCTGCCGGGGCGGCCACTACAACCTCTGCCCGAACCGGTACGAGCTCGGCGTGCGGGGCGGCGTGCCCGGCGCGGCGGCGCACTTCCTGCGCATCCCCGCGGCGAACGTCCACGTCATCCCGCCGGAGGTCGAGACCGCGCACGCGCTCCTCGGCGAGCCGCTGGTGACGGTGCTCAACGCCTACGAGCGGGCCGCCGTACAGCCGGGGGAGGCCGTCGCCGTGCTCGGCACGGGCACCCTCGGCCTGCTCGCGGTGCAGGTCGGCGCGGCGATGAACTGCCCGGTCGACGTCATCGGCATCGACCCCGAAGGGCTCGCCGCCGCGCGCGAGTTCGGCGCCCGCGCCGTCATGACGCCGGACCAGGCTCCCGGTGACGCCTATCCGGTGGTGATCGAGGCGACCGGCGCGGCGAGCATCGGCCCGCTGCTGACGCGGATCGCCGGGATCGCCGGCCGCATCCTGCAGGTCGGGATCCCCGGCCGGCCGGTGGACGGCGTCGACCTCGCGGCCTTCGTCAGCAAGGGACTCCAGCTCTCCGGCGTCCTCGGCGGGGTCCACCTGATGCCCCGGGCGCTGCACATGATCGCCACCGGGGCGGTACGCCCGGCGGCGCTCATCGAGCAGGTGCTACCCGTCGCGGAAGCGCGGCACGCCTTCGACCGCATGCGCGAGCCCGGACGGCCCCGGCCCAAGCTCGTCGTCGACCTGTCGGACCTGCGCGCGTCGACCTCCCCCACTGAGGAACCGGCGGCGTCATGAGCATCGGATGGATCGGAACAGGCCGGATGGGCGGCGCCATGGTGCGGCGGCTCCTGCAGGCCGGGCACCACGTGACGGTCTGGAACCGCACACCGGAACGGGCCGAGCCGCTGCGGGCCGCCGGCGCGGACGTCGCCGCCGACCCCAGGGACCTGGCCGGACGCGACGTGGTCATCACGAGCCTCGCGGCCTCCGCCGACCTGGAAGAGGTCGCCGAGCGGATCCTCGCCGGCCCGTCGCGCCCGCCCCTTCTGGTCGACACCTCCACGGTCTCGCTGGAGGCATCACGCCGGGTACGGGAGGCGGCGGCGCCGGCCGGCGTGCCGTTCCTGTCCGCCCCCGTCAGCGGCAACCCCTCCGCCGTCGAGGCGGGCACGGCGTCGTTCGTGTGCTCCGGCTCCCGCGAGGCCTTCGAACGGGCGCGGGGCGTGCTGGAGACCATCGGCCGCAAGGCCACCTACGTCGGCGGGCAGGACGAGGCGCGGCTGCTGAAGATCTGCCACAACCTGCTGCTCGGCGTGACGACGCAGGGCCTCGCCGAGGTCGTCGTGCTGTGCGAGAGCCTCGGCGTCGACCGGGACGTCTTCATGGAGTTCATCAACGACAGCGTCGTGGGCTCGACCTTCACCCGCTACAAGACCGACGCCATCAGCCGCCTGGACATGACGCCGACGTTCACCTCCCGCCTTCTGCTGAAGGACCTCGACCTCGGCCTGCACGAGGCGTCGTCCCGGCAGGTGCCCATGCCGGTCATCGGCCTGGTCCGCACGCTGCTGCTGTCAGCCATCGCCCAGGGATACGGCGAGCTGGACTTCCTGTCGCTGCTCACCGTCCAGGCCCGGGCCGCGGGCCTCGAACCGTCCGAGGGACGCCGGCCCGCCACAGGTCCGACCGATCAGATCGAGGAGCCTTCATGACAACGACGACGAACCCCCACACGATCGACCCGCGTGCCATCGGCGCGCCCGGTCACATGTCGGTGGACTTCGAGACACGCGTCGACTTCACCCGGCTGCGCGACTACCGCCTCGCACGCGCCCGCGCCGCCCTGGAGAACTCCGACCTCGGCGCCATGCTCGTCTTCGACGTGAACAACATCCGCTACCTGACCGGCTCGGTCATCGGCGAGTGGTCGCGCGACAAGATGACCCGCTACGCGCTGCTGGTACGCGGGCGCGAGCCGGTGCTGTGGGACTTCGGCTCGGCCGCCAAGCACCACAGGCTCTACGCTCCGTGGCTGCTGCCCGAGAACTGCCGCGCCGGCATGGTGGGCCTGCGCGGCGCGGTGGCCCCCGAGGTCGGCCTGTTCACCCGGGCCGTGCAGGAGATCCGTGACCTGCTCGTCGAGGCCGGGCAGCAGGACGCCCCCGTCGGCGTCGACATCGCCGAGCCGCCGATGATGCTGGCCATGCAGCAGGCGGGCCTCACCGTGGCCGACGGCCAGCAGGTGATGCTGGAGGCCCGGCAGATCAAGAGCATGGACGAGATCCTGCTGCTGTCGCAGGCCGCCGCGATGGTCGACGGCGTCTACCAGCGGATCTCGGACGCGCTCAAGCCGGGCATCCGGGAGAACGACCTGGTGGCCCTCGCCAACGCCTACCTCTACGAGATGGGCTCCGACGACGTCGAGGCGATCAACGCGGTGTCGGGGGAGCGGTGCAACCCGCACCCGCACAACTTCACCGACCGCATCATCCGCCCGGGCGACACCTGCTTCTTCGACATCATCCAGTCCTACAACGGCTACCGGACCTGCTACTACCGCACGCTGAACGTCGGCTCGTCGACCCCCTCGCAGCGCGACGCGTACACCAAGGCCCGCGAGTGGATCGATGCCGCGATCGAACTGGTCAAGCCGGGCACCTGGACCGACGAGATCGCCAAGGCGTGGCCCACCGCCCAGGAGTTCGGCTTCGCCTCCGAGATGGAGGCGTTCGGGCTCCAGTTCGGCCACGGGCTCGGGCTCGGCCTGCACGAGCGGCCGATCATCTCGCGCCTCAACTCGATCGAGCACCCGGTCAGGATCGAGGAGGGGATGGTCTTCGCACTGGAGACCTACTGCCCGGCCTCCGACGGCGCGTCCGCGGCGCGCATCGAGGAGGAGGTCGTCGTGACCTCGCAGGGGGCCAAGGTCATCACGCTGTTCCCCGCGCAGGAACTGTTCGTCGCGAACCCGTACTGACACCGGGCCGCCACACCCTTCCCGAGGAGCCAACCCCGATGACGCACCATGACCTGCTGGCCACCTGCTGGACGACGGCCGGCGACGCCGTCCCCCTGCCCGGCCGGGACGCCAGCCCGCTACCGCTGCCCGCCCGCGTCGAGCAGGCGGCCCGAGCGGGGTTCACCGGCTTCGGGCTGATGCACGTCGACCTTGAGGCCTTCCTTCGCACGTCGGACCTGCCGACGCTGCGTAAGGTACTCGACGACAACGGCATCACGACGCTCGAGCTGGAGTTCCTCACCGACTGGTGGAAGGACGAGCCCGAACGCCACGAGTCCGACCGCACGCTGAAACTCCTGGTGGAGGCCTCGGAGGCACTGTCCCCGCACCACGTCAAGGTCGGGCCGGACATCACGGGCGGCCCGTTCGAGCGCGACCGCTGGGCGGCGGGATTCCACCGGGTCTGCGAGGCGTTCGCGGCGGCCGGGACCACCGTCGCGCTGGAGTTCATGCCGTTCTCCAACATCGACACCCTCGCGCGGGGCCTCGACCTGGTGAGGACCGCCGGCCACCCGGCGGGCGGCCTGATGGTCGACCTGTGGCACGTCGAGCGCGGCGGCGCGACCCTGGAGGAGCTCGCCCAGGTGCCGCTCGCGCTCATCAAGGGCGTGGAGCTCGACGACGGCGACGCCCAGCAGGTCGGGGACGGCTACACCGACACCGTCCTGCGGCGGCGGCTGTGCGGCCAGGGCTCCTTCCGGGTCGCCGAGTTCATCAACGTCATGCGCGACATCGGGTGGACCGGGCCCTGGGGCGTCGAGATCCTCTCCGAAACCTACCGGACGCGCCCCCTGGAATCCGCCGTCGCCGAGGCGTACGCCACGGCGGCCGGGCGGTTCGACGCCGCCGACGCGGCACGCGAGACCAACGGAAAGGAATAGGCAATGCGGCTGGCGGACAAGATCTGCATCGTCACCGGCGCCGCGAGCGGCATCGGCAGGGCCACGGCGGAACGATTCGCGCGGGAGGGGGCCCTGGTCTACGCCGCCGACATCGCGGCCGGCCCCCGCGACGAGGACCGCGTCTTCCACAGGAAGCTCGACGTCTCCGACCTTCCCGCCTGGGCGGGCCTGGTCGAGGAGATCGACGGCAGGCACGGGCGCGTCGACGTGCTGTTCAACTGCGCCGGCTTCGTCGGCTCCTACGACTCGCTGACCGAGATCCCCCTGGACGTCTGGCACCGCATCGTCGCCACCAACCAGACCGGCGTCTTCTACGGCATGCGCTCGGTCATCCCCGTCATGCGGCGGGCCGGAGCGGGGGCGATCGTCAACATGTCCTCCGCGTGGGGCCTCATCGGCTCGGCCGGCGTCGCGGCGTACCAGGCGTCCAAGGGCGCCGTGACGGTCATGACCAAGAACGCGGCGATCTCCTACGCGGCCGACGGCATCCGGGTCAACTCGGTGCACCCTGGCCTGATCACCACGCCGATGACCGACGCCCAGGACCCGGAGATCTCGGCGGAGCTGGTGCGGCAGACCCCGCTCGGCCGGGCCGGCAGCGCCGCCGAGGTCGCCAACGCCGTGCTGTTCCTCGCCTCGGACGAGGCGTCCTTCATCACCGGGGCGCAACTCGTTGTCGACGGCGGCCTGATCGTCCACTGAGGAGGGCTGATGACGACGACCTACGACGCGGGCGCCGCGCGCCGGGCCGTGGTGGTCCACCAGGGCGCGGGCGGCATCACGGTCAGCTGCGACCTGCTGCCGACGCCACCGTGGCCGCCGACGCCGTGCGCGTCCGGCCCGACTATGTCGGCATCTGCGGATCGGACCTGGAACAGATTTTCGGAGTGATGGACCCGGGCTTCGAGGTGGAGTTCCCGCACGTGCTCGGCCACGAGTGGTCCGGCGTGGTCGTCGAGGCCGGCGCGCGCGTCTCCCGGTTTCGCCCCGGCGACCGCGTGATCGGCCACGGCTCGCTCGGCGGCAACATCTGGTTCGGCGTGTCCACCGACGGCGCCATGGCGGACACCTTCACCGTGCCAGAGGCGATGTGCTTCGCGGTGCCACCCGCGGTCTCGTCGCTGCGCGCCGCCCTGGTCGAACCGCTCGCCTGCTGCCTGCAGGGGCTGCGCACCGCCGGGGGAGCCGACGCCGGGCACACCGTCGCGGTCCTCGGATGCGGCGCGATCGGGCTGTCCATGGTCGGCCTGGTCCGGAGCCTGGGCGCGCGGGTCGTCGCCGTCGATCCCAGCGGCGAGCGGCTCAGGATCGCCGATGCGCTCGGCGCGGACCACTGTGTCCAGGTCTCCGAGGGGGAGGACACCGCGGCGCGCGTCCTGCGGGCCCTCGGCGGGCGGGGCGCGGACCTGGTCGTCGAGGCGTCGGGCGCGCCCTCGGCGCAGGCCGCGGCCTTCGACGTCACCGCGCGGGACGCCCGGCTGCTGTTCATGGGCCTGTCACACCGGTGCTCGGCCCAGGTCTCCCTGCACCAGATCCAGAACCACAATCTGCGAGTGCTCTCGTCCACCGGAGCCCCGCCGCACATCTGGGAGCCGGCGCTGCGGCTGCTCGACCGCACCGGGCTCGACCTCGAACCGCTGGTGTCCGACGTGTTCGCGTTCGAGGACTGCGCCGCCGCCCTTTCGGCCGCGCGGGACTCGGCCGGGCACGCCAAGGTGATGCTCAGCCCGGACGGCGGGCGGCGTCCGTGAGCACCTCGCACCTGTTCACGCCGCTGACCGTCCGGGGCGCGACCTTCCGCAACCGTGCCTGGGTGTCGCCGATGTGCCAGTACTCGGCCGTGGACGGCGTCGTGGGGGACTGGCACCTCGTGCACCTGGGATCGCTCGCGAGCGGCGGCGCCGGCCTGATCGTCGCGGAGTCGACCGGCGTCACCCCGGCGGGCCGGATCAGCCCCCACTGCGCCGGACTGTGGTCCGACGAGCAGGCCGAGGCGTGGGCGCGTGTCGTGCGGTACGCGCACAGCCAGAAGACGCCGCTGGGTATCCAGCTCTCCCACGCCGGGCGCAAGGGGTCGACCTCGACGCCGTGGACGGGCGAGGTGTGGGTGCCGCCCGCGGAGGGCGGCTGGCCCACGCTGGCGCCCTCCGCAGTTCCCTACGGCGACCTGCCCGCGCCGGCGGCCATGACCCTCGGCGACATCGACGCCACCCGGCGGGCCTTCGCCACCGCCGCCGTACGGGCCCTGCACGCGGGGTTCGACGTCGTGGAGCTGCACGCCGCCCACGGATACCTGCTGCACGAGTTCCTCTCCCCGTTGAGCAACCGGCGGCAGGACCGGTACGGCGGGTCCTACGAGAACCGGATGCGGTTCCCCCTCGAAGTCGCCGCCGCGGTGCGCGAGGAATGGCCCGCGGACCGCCCGCTGTTCGTCCGCGTCTCGGTCACCGACTGGGTGCCGGGCGGGTGGGACCTGGAGTCGTCGATCGGATTCGCCCGCAGGCTGGCCGGCCTGGGCGTCGACCTCGTCGACTGCTCCTCGGGCGGGCTGGTGCCCGACGCCGAGATCCCCGCCGACGGGGCGTACCAGAGCGACCTGGCCCACGCGGTGCGCGAGGGCGCGGGGGTGCGTACGGCGGCCGTCGGCAGGATCACCGAGCCGGAACAGGCGGAGGAGATCATCGGCTCGGCCAAGGCCGACGCGGTCCTGCTCGGCAGGGCCATGCTCCGCGACCCCCGCTGGGCCTTGCGGGCCGCGAGCGCGGTGGGGGCCGCCGTGCCGTGGCCCGTGCAGTACGAGCGTGCCAAGCCGGGGCACCGGCGCATCGATTCACAAGAGCTGGAGGCGTCGTGAAGTACAGGTCCGAGCTGTTCATCGGTGGCGAATGGGTCGAGGGGACCTCGACCATACCTGTGAGAGACCCGGCGCTCGACGAGACCATCGCCGAGGTGGCCGTCGCGGGCGAGAAGGAGTGCGCCCAGGCGGTCGACGCCGCCTCCTCGGCGCTCGGGCCCTGGGCCGCGCGTGCCCCGAGGGAACGAGCCGAGATCCTTCGGCGGGCCTTCGAGCTGATGACCGCGGAGGCCGGTCAGATCGCCGAGCTCATCGTCCGCGAGAACGGCAAGGTGCTCGCCGACGCCAAGGCCGAGGTGACCTACGCCGCCGAGTTCTTCCGCTGGTTCGCCGAGGAGGCCGTCCGGATCCAGGGCGACTACCGCCTCGCGCCGGGAGGCGACAAGCGCATCATCGTCACCCACCAGCCGGTCGGCGTCTCGCTGCTCATCACCCCGTGGAACTTCCCCGCCGCGATGGCCACCCGCAAGATCGGGCCGGCGCTCGCGGCCGGATGCTCGGTCGTGCTCAAGCCCGCCACCGAGACCCCCCTCACCGCGTTGGCGATCGCCGACGTCCTGCGGCGCGCGGGGGTCCCCGACGGCGTGGTCAACGTCGTCGTCGCCGCCCCGACCGCCCAGCGCGTCCGCGAGATGCTGCACGACCCGCGCGTCACCAACCTGTCGTTCACGGGATCGACCGAGGTGGGGAGGGTCCTGCTGCACGAGGCGGCCGACCAGGTCGTGCGGACGTCGATGGAGCTCGGCGGCAACGCGCCGTTCCTGGTGCTGGCCGGGGCGGACGTCACCGCCGCCGTTCAGGGCGCGATGGTGGCCAAGCTGCGCAACGGCGGCGCGGCCTGCACGGCGGCCAACCGCTTCTATGTCCACCGTTCCGTCGCGAAGGAGTTCACCTCGGCCCTCGCGCACGCGATGGCGGGGCTGAAGGTCGGACCCGGGCTCGACCCGTCCAGCGAGATCGGCTCGCTGGTGTCCACCGCCGAGCGCGGGAAGGTCGCCGAGCTGGTCGACCGTGCCACCGGAGCGGGCGCGCGGCCCGTGGCCGGCGGCTCGGTCCCGGCCGGGCCGGGCGCGTTCTACCCTCCGACGGTCCTCGCGGACGTCGCGCCGGACGCGGACATCCTCGACGTCGAGATCTTCGGGCCGGTCGCCCCGATCGTGACGTTCGACGACGACGAGGAGGCGGTGGCCCGCGCCAACGGCACCCCCTTCGGGCTCATCAGCTACGTCTACTCCGGCGACCTGCGCCGAGGGCTTCAGGTCGCCGACAGGCTCGAATCCGGCATGGTCGCCGTCAACCGGGGCGTGCTGTCCGACCCGGCCGCCCCGTTCGGCGGATACAAGCAGAGCGGCCTCGGACGCGAGGGCGGATTCGACGGCATCCACGAGTTCCTGGAGACCAAGTACATCGCCGCCGATGTGTGACGCACGACCCCATAACACCCGAATGGAGCGACAATGCAGGTGAACCTCGAAGGACGCAAGGTCCTCGTGACCGGAGGCGCCTCCGGCATCGGCGCGGCCGTCGTCCGCGCCATGCTCGCCGAAGGCGCCGACGTGGTCGCCGCCGACCATGACGAGAAGCTGCTGGCCGAGCTGGCGAGCGAGACAGAGGCGCTCGGCGGCGCCTTCAGCCCGGCCCATGCCGACCTGTCCACCCTGACCGGCTGCGAGACGGCCGTCGGAGTCGCGCTCGACATCCTCGGCGGCCTCGACATCCTGGTCAACAATGTCGGCTCCGGCGCGGTCCGGACCTTCGACCAGCTCACCGATGACGAGTGGCTGCACACCATGAACCTCAACTTCATGAGCTACGTGCGAGTCAGCCGGGCCGCGCTGCCGCACCTGCGCGCCTCGCGGAACTCCCCGACGATCATCAACAACGCCTCCGACCTGGCCCGGCAGCCCGAGACCCAGCCCATCGACTACGCCGCTTCCAAGGCCGCAGTCCTCGCGGTCACCAAGGGACTGGCCCGCGCCGAGGGCCCGCACATCCGCGTCAACGCCGTGGCCCCCGGGCCCATCTGGACGCCGTTCTGGACCAAGCCGGGAGGCTTCGCCGACACCCTGTCCGAGCTGCACGGCCTGGAGCCGATGGCGGCCGTCGAGCACGAGATGCGGCTACGGCAGCTCCCCCTCCACCGGCTCGGCACGCCCGAGGAGGTGGCCAACGTGATGGTGTTCCTGGCCAGCCCGCTGTCGTCGTTCGTGACCGGATCGGTGTGGGGCGTCGACGGCGGCAGCGTCCGCGCCCTCTACTGAGCACCGGCTTCGCGGCACCTTCTGTCAGTCCTTCTGCGGGCGGGAAGGGGCGATCGGAGTGCTGGTCCACCATGTCCGCATGCGACCGGCGCCGCTTTCAGAAACGTGCCGCGATCAGGCTTCGCTGTGTTCATGAGGTGTGAGGGCGCGCCGGGTTCCGGCCTCAATCTGGGCTGGGTTCAGAGTCCGTGGACCGTGGTGACGTCCGCGAGCCCGGAGATGGACAGCACGGGGGCCAAGAGAGAGTTGGCGACGAGTTCGATGCCAGAGGCATGGGCGAACAGCACGGTCAGACCGGCGCTGTCGAGGTACTCGACGGCGCTCAGGTCGACGAGGAGCGGAGCGTCACCGTTGGCGGCTCGGGTGATGGCGGCGTCGAATTCGCCGGCGTTGCTCATGTCGATCTCACCGCGGACGACCAGGACCGGGGTGCCGTCCGGGCGTCGTGAGGTGGCCAGAGTCAGGGATGTGGTCATGGGGTGATCCTCGCGTGCATGTGGACGGTGGTGCCGGCAGTGCCGGGCTGGATGGTGACCTGCTGCATCAGGGCGTGCATCAGGGCGATTCCCCGGCCGCGGTGGGTGTTGGCCTCGGGGTGCGGGGTCTTCCAGCGGCCACTGTCGGACACGGTGAGATGCAGGTCGGCCGACGTGGCGACCGCCCGCAGGCGAACCGTATGGCCCACGGCGTCGCGGTGGCCGTGCTCGATCGCGTTGGCGCAGGCCTCGCCCACCGCCACCAAGACGTTCTGGATGACCGAGGGGCTGAGCTCGCAACGGCTCAGCCAGTCGCGCAGAGCCATACGTACGGGGGCAAGCTGGCTGGATTCGGCGGGGAAGGCCACCTCGAGCGGCGCGGGCTGCCGGTAGAGCAGTAGAGCGACGTCGTCGCTGTAGCCGTTGTCCGGCGTCATCCGGTTCATGACCTGGGTGGCCAGGTCCTCGATCGGAGTGGCGCGGCCGTCCTGGACCGCCGCGCCGGCCTCGTCGATGCCGGCCGTCAGCGGACGCCGGCGGCGCTCGACCAGGCCGTCGGTGTACAGCAGCAGCGTGGACCTGGCCGGCATGGTGTACTCGGCGTCCGGCCTGGCCGGGTCCGGCTTGACCGCCAGCGGGGTGGAGCGCCCCCCGTCCAGGAGCCGGGTGGTCCCGTCGGCGTGGACCAGGATGCCGGGAGGATGGCCGGCGCTCGAGTAGACGAGGTGGCCGCTCGTGGTGTTCAAGACGCCGCAGAAGACGGTGGTGCACTTGGCGCCGGGGACCAGGGCGGCGAACCGGTCGAGTGCCGTCAGCACCTGCGCGGGGCCGGCCTCCTGGAGTAGCAGGGCGCGGCAGGCGCTGCGCAACTGTCCCATGACGGCCGCGGCTTCCAGCCCTCGGCCCACGCAGTCGCCGACCACGATGCCGACGCGGTCGCCGGACAGCGGCACGATGTCGTACCAGTCGCCGCCGACCTCAAGGGGTCGGGTGGCCGGCTCGTAGCGTACGGCGAAGCCGGCGGGCAGCCGCGACGGGCCGAGGATGGCGCGCTGCAGGGCCACGGCGGCCTCGCGCTGCTGGTCAAGCTGGTGTGCCCGGTGCAGCCCCTGCCCGAGGTGTCCGGTCAGCAGCGCCAGCAGGGTCTGGTCCTCGGTGGTGAAGGGCCGGTTCTGGCCCAGGTCGATCCAGAGAACCAGCAGCCCGCCGGGGTGCTCCAGGGTGATGCCGGCGCCGTCCGCCTGGTTCGCGATCGGACGCAGTGGCGGGCACTCCCGCAGTGCCTCGAGCCGCTCGCGGATGTCCTCCGGCACGTCCTGCCACCCGGCCCCTGGGTCCGTGGAGGTCAGCCCGGGTTCCCCGGCGCCGCTCCACAGGGCGGCCAGGACCTGCCTGGCGTGCCAGACCTCCCGCAGGGACGCGAGCGCCTCTGCCAGGGTCTCGGAAAGGGTGCCCGCCTCGGACATCCGCATGCTGAGGGCGGCCAGGGCCGTCTCGCGCTGCACGAGGTAGTGCTCGGCGGTGACGTCACGCAGCGTGCCCACGATCCTTCGCCCGCCGGTGCCGGGGTCCGTGACGTCGTTGAAGGTGGCCGTCACCCAGATCTGGTGCCCTTCGCCATGGGTGACGGGCACCACGCAACTGCCCCTGCCTTCGCTCACCAGCCGGGCGAACGCCTCGGCGACCATGCGGTGCGCCTGCGGGTCGTCGGCCTCGCTCGGCCACCAGGGATGCAGCGGGGTGTACGGCAGGCCCTCGGGGCCGTAGCCCAGGATGTCGGTGAACGCCGCGTTGATCTCGATGACCGCACCGGTCTCGTCGGTGACGAAGAACGCCTCCTGCAGGGAGTCGATCATCGCGGTGCGCCATCGGGCGTGGTGGGTGCGCATCCGCGCCAGCTCCACGTTCGCCCGTACGCGCGCGAGCAGTTCGGCGGAGGAGAACGGTTTGACCAGGTAGTCGTCCGCGCCCGCCTCAAGGCCCTCGATCGAGGCCTCCTGCCCGGCCCGGGCCGACAGCAGCAGCACCGGGACATCGGCGGTGCGCGGGTCGGCCCGTAACGCGGCCACCAGTTGAAGGCCGTCCAGGCGCGGCATCATCACGTCGCTGATGAGCAGGTCGGGAGCGTCGGCGCGGACCGCCTCAAGGGCGGACCGGCCGTCCGTGACCACGCTGACCTGGTAAGCCGGCCGCAGCAGGCGCGTGAGGTAGTCGCGCATGTCGGCGTTGTCGTCGGCGACCACCACCCGGGGCAGGGCAGCCTCGGGGGACCCGTGCGGGTGCGCCGCGCCGGAGGCCGTGGCGGCGGCCGGCACCGCCCCCCGCGGGTCGTCATCGCCGGGCAGCCAGCGCAGGGCCTCTTCGACGAACGGATCGGCGGTGGCCGACACCCCGTCCGCCGCGCCGGCTGGGACCAGGCTGTCGGCGGGCAGGTGCTCGTGGCCGAAGGGCACGCGGATGGTGAAGGTGGTTCCCTCACCCTCGGCGCTGCCGGCGGTGATGCTGCCGCCGTGCAGGCCGACCAGCTCCCTCACCAGCGCGAGCCCGATGCCGCTGCCCTCGTTGGAGCGCGATCTCGCGCTCTCGATGCGATGGAAACGCTCGAACAGCCGCGGCAGCTCGTGCTCGGGCACGCCGATGCCGGTGTCGGCGACCGTGACGACCGCGTGCCCATCCTCGGCGCGCAGCGCGACCCGGATGGACCCTTCGAAGGTGAACTTCAGCGCGTTGCTGAGCAGGTTGAGTACGACCTTCTCCCACATGCTCCGGTCGATGTACACCGGCTCGGGCAGCGGCGGGCAGTCGACATCGAAGGCGAGCCCGGCCTTCTCGATCGCGGACCGGAAGACGCTGGCGAGCTCGGCGGTGACGGAGTCCAGGTCCGCCGGCTCGTAACGGGCCTGCATCCGCCCGGCCTCGATGCGGGAGAAGTCCAGCAGGGTGTTGACGAGCTTGCCCAGGCGCAGGCCGTTGCGGTGGACGACCTCCAGGTCCTCGCGTACCTTCGGGCCGGCGCCGGCCAGCTCGCCCCGCAGTTCCTGCACCGGTCCCATGATCAGAGTCAGCGGGGTGCGGAACTCGTGGCTGATGTTGGAGAAGAACGCGGTCTTCGCCCGGTCGAGCTCGGCCAGCTCCTCGGCGCGGCGCTGCTGGAGCTGGTAGGCCACGGCAGCGTTGACCAGCGCGGCGGACTGGCGGGCCACCAGCCCGAGGAACGACTCGTACGCCTCGTCAAGAGCCCGGCCGGCGCAGGCCGCGAGCATGATCACCCCGACCGTCTGACCCCCGGTCTCGCCGGCCAGCGGCAGCACCATGGCCTGCGTCGGCGGCGTCTGCCAGCCCCCCGCGGGCAGGTGCCCGAACCGCTCTACCACGTCCGTCAGCACCACCGGCTGCTCGGTGCGCAGCACCTGCTCCGCCGGCCAGCCGCCCGGGCCGTCCGCCAGCGGGGTGAGGGCCGCACCTTGCGGGCTCGTGGCGGTGAGTACCAGGTCGTCGCTGCCGGGGCGGCGCAGGTAGATGGCCGAGAACGGCACGTCCCGTCCCGCTCGCTCCAGGACCTCGCCCACCAGCTGGCACGCCTCGGCGACGCTGCGGGCTCGGCCTGCCTGGGCGCCAAGGTCCTGCAGCACCGCCAGGCGGCGCTCACCGATGACCCGTTCGGTGGTGTCGCTGACCGCCGTGAAGACTCCCCGCACGGTGCCGTCGTCGTCGTGCAGCGGGCTGTAGGAGTACGTCCAGTACGTCTCCTCCCAGTAGCCGTGCCGGTTCATCGGCAGCAGCAGGTCCTCCGACCAGGTCGCCTCGCCCGAGGCCATCACCGATCGCAGCATCGGGCCGATGGTGTGCCAGATCTCCGTCCACACCTCGTCGCCGGGCTTCGCCAGGGCGGGGTGCTTGGAACCCAGCAGCGGCAGGTAGGCGTCGTTGTAGAGGAACCGAAGCTCCTCCCCCCACCACACGATCATGGGGAACCGCGAGGTCAGGCAGATCCGGCAGGCGGTGCGCAGGCTCGTCGGCCAGGTCTCCGGCTCGCCCATGGAGGTGCCGGACCACGGGTAGGCGCGCATCCGCCGGGCCATCTCGCTGGCGCCGGGGAACATCAGGTCCATGGACCGGCCGCCCTCTGAAGACATCGGTTCCGCTGCCCGCCCATCGCTTCGCGTTCTTCCCCTCTGAGTGGCCGGGGGCACCGGCTCGCCGATCGCAGAGGAACACTCCAACGGTTTCGTAGGATAAGGCAAATCGCTCACAGGACACCGCTCCGTCCCTCAGGGGTGCGGAGCGCAATGCGCGGAAGGAGCCCGAGGTCAACACCGTCGATGAAGCGCCGGCGCCACACCGCACCGCGGTCCCCGGTGTCCTGCGGCCCGACGACGGGTTCACCGTCATCCCCGCCACCGCCGACGGCCTTCTCACCACGGTGCACAACCTGATCGCCGCCCTCGGTGAGAGGGTCTCGGACGACACCGCGGTCCTCGCCCCATCCGCGTCGCCCAGTCGACCGCCGTACTCCTCCAGGAGCCTTGGTGCAGCATGATCACGGTTTGACCGTCGCACTCCAGAGCCATCCCGCCGGTCCCCGCTTGGTGGTCGTCGGCGGTGACCTCGACCACCACACCACCCCGCGCCTGCGTGCCGCCCTGGACGAGCTCTCTTTCGGTCCCGGCCCGGGGCTGGTCATCGACCTGTCGGCCCTGAAGTTCTGCGACTCCACCGGCATCGCCGCGCTGGTGGCCGCCCACCAGCGCGCCGAGGGCTCTGGAATGGCTCTGGTCCTGGCCGGGCTCGATCCCGACATCGCCCACATCTTCTACATCATGGGCCTGGACCGGCTGTTCTCTTTCTCCGACACCGTGGAAGAGGCCGTGACCAGCCTGTCCTCCTGACCCGCGCCACCGCGCCCACGCGACCCCGTACCGCAGGTCCCGGCCGCGTTACACCGGCGCGGACGAGCCGCGCGGTGAGGGCGTGCACCGACGCGGGAGCGATGTCGGCGGTGATCACGGCCCCGGCTGGTCGGCCAGCGGCGAGGCGCCCGGTCGTCAGGGGGTGAAGATCTCCTGGAACTTCACGATCTTGCCCTTGTACACGGTGATGAGCGCCGGACGCCGACCGGACCTCAGGCGGGAGGTGACCACCTTGCTCGAACAGCGCTTGTCGCCCAAGCCCTTGTGGTCCACGGTCACCTCCGTGCCCTTGCACCCGGTGGCGCTGTAGTACGCGAGCTTCGCCGAGACGGGGGAGGCGTAGGCGGTGACGTCGCCCTCGGGCGGGCCGGTGAACCATCCTTCGGTGTTGCCGGTCTTGTCCTTCACCCACTTGATCGGCGTGTACTCGGCCACCCCGGCCTTGTAGTGCGTGACCCAGCCGCGCAGGATGCCGTCGTGCCGCGTGCTGATCCGCCTGGTGAAGTCGTGGTGCGGATCGGTCTGGAAGGACGTCCCGAATATCTTGGGCTGCTTGAACTTCGGGATGGTGGCGGCGTCGGCGGCGACCGCCCCGGCGACCAGCGTGGCGGCGACCGTGGCGGCGACCGTCGTGGTCCGGAAGAGAACGCTGAGAGACGCCGAGGGCTTCGCGGAAGGCTTCATGACAGATGAGACTGTCAGAGCTGGCATTTGGTTGGCGCATCCGGTGATCGTTCGAAATCCGCGTGGGGGAGGCAAGGCCGCGACTCCCGACAAGAGCTGCACCGTCTGCGGCGCGGACGCTCAGTAGCGGACGGAGCTCTGCGCCAGCGGGGGATAGACGGTCGACGGGTCTCCGTCCACCGTGGCTCCGGCGAACTGCAACATCGCGCGCGACGCGCCGTGCATCGGTGCCGGGTAGTTCAGGGTCGGGGCCGACACCTCGTCCAGTACCCGGAGGTGCTCCGGGCTGAGGGGCACTTCCAGGGCGGTGAGGTTGTCCTTGAGATGTTCCATGCGCCTGGCGCCGAGGATGGGCACGACGGTGCCTTCACGGGCGCGCAGCCAGGCCAGCGCCACCGCCGCGGACGTGGTCCCGAGTTCGCCGGCGATCGCGGCGACGGCGTCGATGACCGCGAACTCCTCCTCGCTGGGGCCGCCGACGAAGGCCGTGCGGGCGGAGTCGGTGACCTGTGCACCGCGCCGGTACTTGCCCGACAGGAAACCGTTCTTCAGCGGGCTCCAGGGAACCAGCGCCATGCCCTGGTCGAGCGCGAGCGGCGCGAGTTCGCCCTCGACGGTGCGGGCCAACAGCGAGTACTCGACCTGCAGCGCGATCAGCGGCGTCCAGCCCTTCAGCAGTGCCGTCGTCTGGGCCTGTGCGGTGACCCAGCCCGGGGTGTTGGAGAACCCGATGTAGCGGATCTTTCCGGCTCGGACGAGGTCGTCGAGGGTGCGCAACGTTTCCTCGATCGGAGTGTGCCGGTCCCAGTTGTGCAGCCAATACAGGTCCAAGTAATCGGTGCGCATCCGGCGCAGGGTCTCGTCGAGCTGGGCAATGATCGACGAGCGGCCCGCACCGCCACCGTTTGGGTCACCGGGGAAGAGGTTGCCGAAGAATTTCGACGCCAGCACCACACGCTCACGCCGGCCGGGGTGGGCGGCGAACCAGTCCCCGAGGATCTTCTCGGAGTGGCCGTTGGTGTAGAAGTTCGCGGTGTCGATGAAGTTCCCTCCCAGATCGAGGTAGGTCGCCAAGATCTTCTCTGACTCCTCGACGCTGCACCCGGCGGCCCCCGGATCCTCTCCGAAGGTCATGGCTCCGAGCGCGAACGGGCTGACCCGCAGCCCCGACCTGCCGAGGGTGACGTAGTGATCGAGCGGCATGAACGCTCCTCCTTGTGTGTCGGAATGTCCCCACCATGCAAGCGCGATCCGCGTGGTGCGCGGTAGACCGATCCGCGCCGGAGCTTGCACAATCCTCTCGATTTCGCCTGGATCGGGCTTGCCGCAGCGAGGTCGCGGATGCTTCCGCGACCGGGCCCCCGGGCCGGGATCGCGATCCCGGCCACGAGTACCGGCGCCCGACGAGACGTACGATCTTCGTCCCCCCGGCTGGGCCTCAGAGCTTGCCGAGCCCGCGGGCCAGGATGGTGGCGGTCTTCGCGATGGCCTTGTTGTCGGTGGCGAGGCCCGCGGAGCGGTTGGTGTAGATCGCCATGATGATGGGAGCGGCGCCCTTCTCGGGCCAGATGGCGGCGATGTCGTTCCCACCGCCGAACCCCGAGGAGTTGGTGCCGGTCTTGTCGCCGATCGTCCAGGTCTTGGGCAGGCCGGCGCGGATGCGCTCGTCGCCGGTCTTGTTCGCGATCAGCCAGGCGTTGAGCTGCTCCCGGTCCTTGGTGTGCAGCGCCTTCCCGGTCGTGAGCACGCGCAGGTCGCGGCCGATGGCCGCGGGCGTGGTGGTGTCGCGCTTCTCCTTGGGGGTCCAGTCGTTGAGTTCGGGGTGCCGGCGGTCCATACGGGAGATCGGGTCCTTCAGCGTACGGAAGTACTTCGTCAGGCCGGCGGGCCCGCCGATCTGCTTGAGCAGCAGGTTGGACGCGGTGCCGTCGCTCATCGTGACGGCAGCCTCGCACAACTGGGCGACGCTCAGGCCGTCCTCGACGTGCTTCTCGGTGATCGGCGAGTTGGGCTTCAGGTCGGCGGCCGTCCACTTGACGACCTTGCTCATCAGGCCGGGCTCGGAGGTGCGCGCCTTGTGCAGCACGGCCGCGCAGAGGGGCGCCTTGAAGGTGGACAGCAACGGGAAGCGCTCGCCCGCCCGATACGTCACCGTCTTGCCGGTGGCCGTGTCGATGGCGTACGCGCCGATGCGGCCCTTGAAGGACACCTCCAGCTTGCGCAGGTCCTTCCTGATCTGGGCCTCTCCCGAAACCGCCGCCGGCGCCGTTGCCGCCGCCGCCGGGGCCGCAGGCGCCGTTGCTGCCGCCGGCGCGGCCGAGGCTGTTTCCGCGCCGGGGCCGCAACCGGACAGGAGGGAGATCGCCAAGGCGGTCGCGGGCAGCGCGGCCGCGAGCCGGCGGGCGCGGAAGTATCGCATGTCAAATCCTTTGCTGGCCGTATGTCAGAGAGCAGGAGCAAAGCAGATGTGATCAGGAGATGTCTAATATCGGTCTTAGAAAGCAATCGATATCGATTTCCATATCGCCAACACCGGCCGCGCGTTCATCGTCGCAAAGTCCGCGGTTCCCGGTCTTCCACGCCAAATGATCACCCGGTCCCTGCGAATGTTGATCTACAATGTAAAGGACGTCGAAACGGTCCGGAGGCTTACGACCCGCGTCGGCACACCGCCCTGACCTTTCGTACGCCTTCTTGATCACACGTCAGTAGCGAGTCATGAGATGTCAGCGCCGGTCGAGGCGTCCGAGGATTTGGCCGAGGGCCTCGCGGTCGCCCACGCCGAGCCGGTCGTAGACCGCCGCGAGGTGGTTCGCGACCGTGCGGATCGAAAGGACGAGGCGCTCGGCGATCTGCCGGTTGGTCATGCCCGTGGCGGCCAGCGAAGCGATCTCGCGCTGCCGCTCGGTGAGATCGGGAAGGGCCAGGCGCACCAGGGCGGGGGTGCGCACGCCCTGGCAGCGGTCGGCGAGGGGCCAGGCCCGGGTCCGCGCGGCCTTGGCGGCGCGGGGACGGCCCGCCTCGTCGTGGAGGACCGCCGCCTGGACGGCCGCCTCCGCGGCGTGCACCGGCAGGTGCAGCGAATCGAACTCGGCGGACACCGCGTCAAGGGCTTCGCCGTCCTTCACTACGCAGGCCGCGGCATGCCGGGAGAACAGCATGGCGAGAGGGCCGTCGACCTCCCCGGCCAGCTCGGCCAGTCGCGGCGCGGCAAGATGAGCGGCGCCAAGGCGTACGAGGTCGTGCAAGGCGGTGAGCTCATAGGCTCGCAGCCGTCGCCCGGCCGCCTCGGCGGCGGTGCGCTGAGCCTGCTGTATCGCTCCAGGCACGTCACCGTCGGCGGCGAGCGCCCAGGTGCGGGCGAGCCAGAGCGGGTACATGACGAGATGGCCGGTCGATATGATCGCGTCCTCTGCCGCGCGCAAGGCGTCATGAGCGGCGGCCGCGTCGCCGCGCAACGCCAGCACATGGGCCAGCTGCCCGAGGCACTCGCCCGCGTACACGCTCCGTCGTGGCAGCCTCGCCGTCGCCTCCCGGCACAGCCGCAGGGCTTCGTCGAGCTCACCCCTGAGCCGGCACACGTGGGCCCGGTCGGCGCCGAAGCCGACGAGCGCGCGAGTCCACGCGCCGTACTCCTCTCCCAGCCGGTACCCCTCGATGGCGTACCTCTCGGCCGACGGCAGGTCGCCCATCACGATGGCGGCGGTGACCCCGTATTCGAGCAAGGAGGCGAGATAGCTCGGAAAGGTGTCCGAACGGCCTTCCTCGACGATCGCGACCGCCTTCCGTGCCCGCCCGTCGAAGGCGTACAGCCCCGCCAGCAACGGCTGGACCGACTGGAGGGTCCGCTCGTCGAGGGAGCCCATCGCCATCACCCGATCGAGCTCGGCCTCGGCCTCGGCGAGATCTCCGGCGAACGAGTCGATCAGGGCCTTGAGGACATGCCCGGCCTGGCGCGACACTTCGTCCGTCCCGGCCATCTCGTGCAGCAAGGCACGCGCCTCGCGCTCGCGGCCGAGACCCCAGTAGAGGTTGAGCGCGCGGGCCGCGGTGTACTCGATTCGCTGGCCGGCGTCAGTGAGTGTCACGTCCCACAGCACCTCCTCGGCCTCCTCGTACCGGTCGAGGTAGTGCAGGATCCGCGACAGGTTGAGGTTCGCCTCGGCGCCGCCACCCGCGGCCAGGGCGGCCCGGGCCAGCCGCTCGGCGAGCGCCAGATCGCGGGCGAGCCGCGCCATGCGGCAGGCCTCCATCAGCAGGCGAGGGGACGCGGTGGTGCCGCTGTCCAGTCGCCAGATCGCCGCACGTACCGCGTCCTCGCGCCGTCTCAGCCCGGCCGCCTCCACGGCCTCCGCGAGCCGCCGCAGCACCCGCCGCGCGCGGAGCTTGCCGCACCTGGCCCGCACGGCCTGCCCGTACAGGGGATGGGCCATGCGCGCCAGCAGCCTGCGGCCCTCCTGCGAGATCGTGACGAGCTGGCGGTCCTCCAGCCGTTCCAGCACGTCGGCCGGCCCGAGCCGGGCCACCAGCTCGGCGCCGATCGGCTCGCCGTACGCCACGAACTCCAGGACCTCCCGCTCGGCGTCGGTGACCGCGCCGATGCGCCGGTCGACCAGCTCTCGCAGCCGGGTCGTGACGGCGAGCTCACCGGTCCACCTCCACAACGCGCCGCCGGCCGCGAGCGCCCCTGTGGCCCGCCCCGCGAGAACCAGCTCGCGCAAGAACAGGGGGTTTCCCTGGCTCACCTGCCAGAGACGGTGCACGGTCTGGCCCTCGACCTGCCCGCCGAGCGCCCCTGACAGCGCCTCCCCGGTCTCCTCCGGTGACAGCGGCGCCAGCTCCAGCCGCTGGACCAGGTCTTCCTTCCACAGGCTGATCACCGCGTCCGGTGCGGGCGCGCCGCTGCGTACGGTCGCGATCAGCCGCGCCTCGCCGTGGTGGACCAGGTGGTGGACGAGGGCGGCGGACGCGGCGTCGAGCAGGTGGGCGTCGTCGACGGCGAGCAGCAGACGGCCCGCGCGCAGCTCTTTCGCGGCCCACCGCAGCGGGTTGATCTGGTGTTCCGGCGGGGTGGGCAGGAGGTGGGCGAAGGCGCCGAACGGCAGCTCGGCCGCCGCCTCGGTGGCGCGGATCGATGCCAGGGTGAAACCCTCGGCGTGGCCGACGGCCTGCGCGGCGAGCCGGCTCTTGCCGACTCCGGCGGCCCCCGCGATGACGACGCCGCCCGCTTCGACGGCCTGCCTGATCGCGGCGAGCTGCGCCGCACGGCCGGCGAAGGGCCAAGGGGTCCGCACGGCGTCGAGCGTAGTTGAGTAGGCCATACTCATGCGAGACCTCGCGTCACCGGAGCAGGCTCGGCCCATGACGGAAATCGACGGCCTGGTGAAGCCGGCCATCATGACCCAGGTGGTGCGGGAGGTCGTCGGACGCGCGGACGCCGAACTCGGCGACTGGCATGTCGAGGCCGTCGACTACCACTCGCCCTCCCCAAGCACAATGTCGCTGTCACGGGTTAAGGGCACGACGACATGGGGCGAGACCTGGTCGTTGTTCGTCAAGTCCATCGGCTCGCCCCGGTACTGGCCGTTGATCACGGTGGTGCCGGAAGAGATGCGGGAGGACTTCATCGTGTCCTTCCCGTGGCGGGCCGAGCTGGAGGCGCACACCTGTGGCCTGCCGCTTCCCGACGGCCTCAGGTTGCCCCGCCTGTTCCACGCCGACGCTCTCGGAGACGACCGCGTGGTCCTGTGGATGGAGGACGTACGGATGGGGCCGCAGGACTGGAGCCTCCCGCGATATCGAACGGCCGCCCGGCTGCTGGGAAGACTCGCGGCGATGCGACCGGCGGCAGGGGCCTCGTCCACACCCGGCCCGGGACTGCGTCCCTACTGCGCGGGCAGGGTCGCGCACGAGCTGCTCCCGGTGCTGAGGGACCCGGCGACCTGGGAGCACCCGCTGGTCGCCAGGCACGCGGACGCGTCGCTCCGCGACGACCTGCTGGCCTTGGCGGAGCGGATCCCCGCCTTCCTCGACGCACTGGACATGCTGCCCCAGACGCTCGTCCACGGTGACGCCTGCCCGCAGAACCTGTTGATCCCGGCCGACGGCTCGGCGGAGTTCGTGGCGATCGACTGGAGCTGGCCGGGCGCGTACCCGGTCGGCTTCGATCTCGCGCAGCTCCTGGCCGGGCTGGCCTTCGCCGGCGTCACAGAACCCGGCGACCTGCCCGCGATCCACGCCGAGATCATGACGGCGTACACCGAGGGTTCCGGTGGCGACCCCGGTGAGGTCGCCTTCGGCTATGTGGGGACCTCGCTGCTGCGCTGCGGCTTCAGCGCGCTGCCCGGCGAGCTGCTTGACCAGGAGCCGACGCCGGCGCTGGACGAGCTTTTCCGCAAGCGAATGAGGCTCGCCAGGTTCATCGCCGATCTCGGCCTGCGATTCTCAGCGGGTTTTTAGTTGTGTAGATCTCGCGGAGTGCCCGCCTGCGCGCGCAGTGCGGCGGCCCGCTCCTCCAGGAGCCGGGCTTGCTCCTCCAGAGATGGTTCTGGTGCGGCCGTGATCTGCTCGGCCGACGGTGAGGACCCGGCCGGTCCCTGGGCCGGGCCGGCGGGATTCTCCTCGTTCATCTTGGCGGTCTCCGACTTGAAGATCCGCAGCGACTGTCCCAGGGCGCGAGCGGTGTCGGGCAGTTTCTTCGCGCCGAACAGGACCACGAACGCCAACGCCACGATCACCCAATGCACCGGGCTAAGCGAACCCATGGCACCGGCTCCCTTCTTGTTGTTCCTCGTTGGACAACAGCGTACGGTGCCCCCCATTCGCTTACGTCGCCGCACTGCTGCTTGTCGTCCCGGTCTGCTTTCCTGAGCGTAAGCACCTGCGCTCAGGACTCCCCGAACCCGGAGAAGGAGATGCTGGAGGAGGCGCCTCAGGGGAAGCCGTGGCGGGGCTCGTCGAAGCCTGGCGGCCCGTCGTACTCCTCATCGTTCTCATGGACCTGCTCGCCGGAGCGGAGCAGAGATCTGGTCAGCGCCTCGCGCTCGCCGAGCATGTCCTGCAGCGCCCCGCCCAGGTGCTGGTCGGTGAGCGTCGGCACGGTGTCGCCGTTCCGCAGCGCTGCGAGCACCGCGCGGCGCAGCAGCTCCTTGAAGAACGACGCCGTGGCGCCCTCGGTCTTGGCCACGATCGGCTCGATGTCGGCCTCCAGCCGCAGGTCGCGGGCATAGAGCCGGAGCAGCGCGGCCCGGCGGCATCCGGTTTGGGGATCTCCACGGCCAGATCGACCCGGCCGGGACGGTCGGCGAGCGCCCGCTCCAGCACGTCCGCCCGGTTGGTGGTGAGGACGAACGTGACGTCGGCGTCGGCGCCGACCCCGTCCATCGCGTCGAGCAGCGCGAACAGCAGCGGGTTGCCGTCCTCGGTGTAGGAGCGGTCGCGGGCGACCAGGTCGACGTCCTCCAGGATGACGATCGCCGGCTGCAGCCGCCGGGCGAGCCCCGCGGCCTGGGTGACGTATCGGATCGCCGAGCCGGTCATCACGATCACCGTGCAGTCGCGCATCCGGCCCATGAGGTAGCGGACACTGTGGGTCTTGCCGGTGCCAGGCGGGCCGTGCAGCAGCAGGCCGCGCTTGAGGTGCTGGCCGTGCTCCCGCAGCCGCACCGCGTGCTCGGCGATCCCCACGATGTGCCGCTCGATGGTGGCCAGTACGCCGTCGGGGAGGATCACCTGGTCGGCGGTCAGCTCCGGACGCGGGAGAAACGTCACCAGGTCGTTGCCGCGGTGCTCGCTCCACACGAACGACAGGATCTGACCCTGGTAGACGTCGTGCTCGCGCATCAGGCGCTCGATCTCGTCGCGGGTGCGCTTGGCGCCGTGCCGGTCCGGGGCCAGCACGACCACCTGACAGTGCGGCATGTGCTCGTGCCCCGCCCGCACCCCGACCACCACCGGAGTGCCGTCGGGAGAGCGGGTCAGGACCAGGCCGAGGGAGATCACTTCGGTGGTCTGGTCGGGGCCGGTCGCGGCTGTGGCGTAGTCGACCGCGCCGGGCTCGAACCGCTCCCAGCCGCGGTCCGCGCTGGCCAGCATGTTGACGAAGTCGTTGTGCTCGCGCCCGTGTCCGGCGATCCCGAACCACTCGGCCCCGGAGCTGTGCGCGGCCAGGTAGGCGTCCACGCCGCGCTGCAGGTTGACGTGCTCCCAGGCGGGGAAGGTCTCGACCACGTTGACGACGTTCTTCAGATCGCATCCGAGGTGCCCGGTCACCCGCGCCACCAGCTCGGGCTTCTCCCGTGCCGCGTCCAGCTGTTGATGCGCGTCTTTCAGAATCTCGCTCAGAGCCTGGGCCAGCCCTTGGGCGTCACTGAGGTCCATGCGTCCACATTGGCAGACTTCCCCGACAGTTCCGCCCCGATGCGACGGCGGGCCGAAGCTGTTGACGGGTGGCACGGCGTTTCGTACGTTCCACGAGGGGCCGTCTCCTGTCTCCCAGGCTGGAAGGGGTTGCGATGACCGCCGAGCCGGATCCGAACGGGAGTTGGCCGGACATCGTCCCGGGGCCGCTCGCCACGCCGCCGCCGGAGTTCGCCCACAGGCGCGAGTCGGGGCCGCTGGAGCCGGCGGCCATGCCCAGCGGAGACCGCGTCCCGCTGGCCGTCAGGTACGAGGACGTCCGCGCTCTGCTGGCCTCGCCCACGTGCAGCCGCAACCTGCGCATACCAGGGCTGCCGCGGCTGGTGAGCGGCATAGGCATCGACGACGACCCGGACGCGCTGATCAATCAGGACCCGCCTGAGCACACCCGCTACCGCCGGATCATGCAGGGCACCTTCACTCCGCGCCAGATCGAACCGTGGCGCCCCCGCATCGCGAACATCGCCAGAGAACTCCTCGACGCGCTGGGCGACGACTTCGACCTGGTCCAGGGATACGCGCTGCGGCTACCGGGCCATGTCATCTGCGAGATGCTCGGCGTGCCGATGGACCACTACGAGCAGTTCGTCCGGTGGACGGACATGTTCCTGACCACCTCCACGGCCAACGAGCAGGCACGTTACGAGGGCTACACCGAATTCATGGCCTATGCCGCCGACCTGGTCGCCCAGCATCGGGCCAGGCCCGGCGATGACCTTGTCGACCTGCTCATCCAGGCCAGGGACGAGGACGACCGGCTGTCGGAAGGTGAGCTGGTCAACACCGTCTTCTCTCTCATCACGGCCGGTCACGAGACGACGGCCTCAATGATCGCCCGCGGTGTCTTCAGGTTGCTCCTCCACCCCGGCCAGTGGGCCGAGCTGGTAGCGGACCCGGCCCTCACTGCCACCGCGGTCGAGGAGATCCTCCGCTTTGACGGGCCGCCCGCCAGCGCCTTCATGCGCCGGGTCACCGAAGACATCGACCTTCCCAGTGGCTCGCTGGGCGCCGGGACGGTCGTCATGCCGAACCTGAACGCCGCCAACCACGATCCGCAGGCGTTTCCCGAGCCGGGCCGGTTCGACATCCACCGCTTCGTCCACCACCCCCCGAACCCGCATGTGGCATTCGGTTACGGCCCGCATCGCTGCCTGGCTGCCAGCCTCGCCAGGGTCGAGCTCACCGAGGCGATCAGAGCCTTGGTCACCCGGCGGCCCGCCCTCCGCCTGACCGCGTCACCCGAATCGGTGACCTGGACCGATGGCCTGGTCTACCGGCCCGTCGCCATGCACGTGACCACGGGCGGATGACCTCATCCGTGTGAGCCGCTCGTTCGTGATCAGAAATGCGCCGAGGCCGTGTGCGATGTTTCCGCAACGCCACCGGCGCCCCCCGGTCAGAGTCGATCGGGGGGCGCCGGCCGTGTGTCACCGCTGGGACGGAGCGGCTGTGTGGATCACGGGTAGGAGGTGACGGTGGACGGGACGGTGGCGGTGCCGGACGCCGGGGCGCCGGTGTCGTTGATGACGTGGTTGTACTTGCCCATGCCGCCGAGGGAGACGACGAGCACGCTGTGGAACTTCACGTTCGGCTTCACCGGAACCTCGAAGCCGTGGTCGGCCTCGATGGCGGGGTCGCTGGTGAAGTTGCAGTAGCTGCCCAGGCCCCAGCCCTCGTGGGTGGTGACCGCGTTGTCCACCTTGTAGGCGGCCCAGCCCTTGATGCCGCCGTTCATGTACGAGGCCTGGTTCGGCGGGTCGTAGGGGAGCTCGTTCTGGAAGAAGATGGTGCGGCCACGCTCGCCGAGCCACTCCACGTTGTACTTCTGGTAGTGCTCGACGAAAAGGCCCGTGGCGAGCACGTCGTCGCCGTACACCCGCAGTCCGTAGTCGGCGGTGTTGACGGTCCAGCCGACGCCGCTGCCGTGGTCGGCACGCCAGAGCCAGGTGTGGTCGATGATCACGTCATCGCTGTAGACGGCCACGCTGGTCGTCGCCTTGCCGGCGAACTGCCCGCCGATGCGGACGAACACGTCCTGCATCGACGTCGGGTTGGCGGAGTGGTCGGTGTGGACGCCCTGCCGCCCGATCTCCAGCAGCGTGGGCGAGTTGACCGTGCCGGCGTCGATCAGGAAGCCGTTGAGCTTCACCCCGTCCACGTCGGCGACCTTGATCGCGGTGACGCCGTTGTCGGGGACCAGCGTCGCGAGTCCCAGACCCATGACGATGGTGTCCGCCCTGTTCACGTTGAGCGTCTGGCTCAGGTGGTAGATGCCCGGAGTGAACAGCAGGTGCAGCCCCTGGGTGAGCGCCTGGTTGAGGGTCGCGGCGGTGACGCCCGGCTTGGCGACGTAGAACTGGTCGAGCCCGATGGACGTGCCCGGGGTCGCGCCGCCCGCCCAGGTGGTGCCACGCGCGTTGACGCGCTTGCTGGGGACGAACACCTTGTAGGTGTTGCCCTCCAGGTACAGGTACGGCTTCTCGCGGCTGACCGGCGTGTTGTTCAGCGTCGTGTACCGCGGCTCGGGGAAGGCGTTGGCCGGAGCGCCCTCGACGCCGGAGAAGACCATGTTCCAGACGCCGTTGGTCCAGCCGCCGATGGTGCTCTCGCGGGTGTACCACTGCTGCTGCGAGTACGGCCCGACGGTGCCGTCGATCTTGCTGTCGGCGATGTAGCCGCCGCTGGCCCAGCCGTAGCCCGACGGGGCCAGGTTCAGCCCGCCCTTGATGTGCATGCGGCGGAACGGCGCGGCCTGGGCGACCGCCCATCGGTTGGTGCCGTCGTAGGGGGCGACGGACAGGTTCTCGGTCGACCGCCAGAAGTTCTGGGTGGCGTTGCCGTTGAACCAGCCCGCGTCGACGCTGACACCCTTCACCGTGACGTCGTCGGGGTTGCGCCCGAGGCCGTAGACCGAGGTGTAGAAGCCGGTGTTGACGTTGACGTCGTAGCTTCCCGGCTTGAACATCAGCGCGTACCGTCCGTTGCCGAACTGCGCCGCCTCCTGCTGGGTGAAGATCTGGTTGATCTGCGACTGGATGGTGGCGGCCGACATGGAGGAGTCGAAGACCTTCACGTTCGGGCCGAGGTCACCGCCACCCGGCAGCTGCGGCCCGCCGCCCCCGGTCGTGTGGACGGCGACCTCCCACAGGGAGTAGCCGTAGCCGGTCCCGCGGGCGGTGCCGTAGATGCGGACGTACCGGCCCGAGCCCGTCACGTCGTAGGACGCGACGCCACCGGTGGCGCCGGTGACCTTCTTCAGGTCGGTCCAGGTCGTGCCGTCGGCGGATGCCTGGATCGCGAAGTCCTTGCCGTACGCGGCCTCCCAGTTCAGGTCGATCTTGCAGATGTCCTGAGCCGAGCCGAGGTCGACCTGCACCCACTGCGGGTCGCTGGACAGGCTGGACCAGCGGGTGCCGGTGTTCCCGTCGAAGGCGTACTTCGCGGCGAGGTCGGCGCCCTGTTGTGAGGACGCGCTCGCGGGCTTGTTCAGCGCGGCGTTGCCGGCGTCGCACGGGCCGGTGGTGCCGCCGCCGGTGTCGCCGTACACCTGGAACTCCCACAGGGAGTATCCGTAGCCGGTGGCACGGGTGCTGCCGAGCATCCGGACGTAACGGCCGTTGCCCGTCACCGTCAGGGTGTCGATGCCACCGTCACCGCCGGTGACCGTCTGCAGGTCGGTCCAGGTCGTGCCGTTCAGCGAGGACTGGATCTTGTACCCGGTGGCGTAGGCGGCTTCCCAGTTCAGCACGACCTTGCTGATGGGGGCCGCGGCGCCCAGGTCCACCTGGAGCCACTGCGGGTCGCTGGCGGCACTGGACCAGCGGGTGGCGGTGTTGCCGTCCACCGCGTAGGCCGCGGGGGTGCCGGCGTTCTCCGTCGACGAGGCCGTCGCGGTTTTCCCCTGCGAGAGCAGGGTCTCGGCGGCGTGCGCCGGGGCGACGACCGCGGGTACGGCGAGCAGGCCGCCCAGGACCGCGAGTGCGGCCCCGATGGGTCTCAGTCTCATGTCATTCCGTTTCCACTTTTCGAAGGTACGGGGGGGGTACGGGGGCGCCTCCCGCCCACGGATGCGCTCGGTGCTCGGCCATGGCCGGTGGATCGAGCACCGCTCGCGAGGGCGGGTTGTCCGGCACCTAGCACTAGATGCCGGAATCGTGAAGCGAGTGGCCGTAGGAGTTGCCGCGCGGGGTGAGTGCGAGCCGGGGTTCGGGGAGGTCGAGGTCGTCGGACCCTCGGTCGCCGGTCGTGGTGGCCTGGGCGCTGGTCCAGGCGGGGCCGTTGGTGGAGGTCGGGATCTCGTACGCGTTGCGGAGCTCATCCCCGTCGAGGTCGTCGGCGGCGGACCTGCCGGCGGCGGGTGCCGCGGTCCGCGAGCCGACCATCATGGCGGTGATCGGACCGCGTTCCAGCTCGCCGAATCGGAACCGGCCCGGACGTCGACCTGGATACACGATCTCTCCTCGTGAAAGGGGATGCCTGTCGCACGGGGCGACAAGAATGTGGGAGAGCGCTCTCCGACATGAGAGTGCCCTTGGCGAGTGATCGGTGTCAAGGCTCATCTTTCAACACGGAAGAAACGTGCTGCTTACCCGCCGGAAACCTGACCGCCCGAATCTCGTCCCCTTCGGGCGCCGCGGTCGCATGATGTCCGGGTCGCAGGTTTCCGCCCAGGTGGCCGCGGGGGTCGGCGAACCTCCCTCGCCAAAGGCATTGACCGTCGGATCTGATTAGGCGCGCTTCGGCCCTTGACAACCCGTGACAGCGCGGACCACTCTCATGGAGAGCGCTCTCCTCTCCAACGACGCCACGGCTCCCCCCTCGAACCGAGGAAGAAGCCGTGTACTCATCCGGAAGGCAGCCGAGCCGTATGCCAGGAGGTCAAATGGGCAAGGAGGCGAGCCAGGCGGTCAGGATGTCGTTGACCTCCTCGGGGCGCTCCTGCTGAATCCAGTGGCCGCAGCCGTCGAGCAGGTGGGAGGAGACCAGGCCGGGCAGGGTGGCCGGGTATGCCTCGATGGCGTCGGCCATCCAGGTGGTCGAGGCGTCCAGCGTGCCGCCGATGAACAAGGACGGCCGGGTGATGGGGGAGCCGTCGAAGCCGGCGAGGTCTTCCCAGTCCCGGTCCATGTTCCGGTAGCGGTTGAGCGCCCCTCTCATGCCGGTCCGCTCGAACTCCGCGGCGTAGACGTCGAGGTCGTCCTCACTGAGCCAGGCGGGGAGCCGCCCGGCGGGGAACCGGTCGCGCAGCGTCCCGCCTCGGGAGGCGAAGTGCGGGTCCGGGGCGCCGGCGGCCGGCATGGTGTCGGCGGACAGGGCGGCGTAGAAGCCGGCGAGCCAGCCGCGGACGTCTGGTTCGATCTCGGCTTCGGCCCGGCCGGGCTCCTGGAAGTAGCTGACATAGAACTCCTCCTCTCCGCCCATCCGCGCGAACACCTCGCTGGGCCGCGGCCCGCCGCGCGGGGCGTACGGCACGCTCAGCAGCCCGACCGCGCGGAACACGTCGGGCCTGACGAGAGCGGAGTTGGCGGCGATGGTCGCGCCCCAGTCGTGGCCCACGACCACAGCCGTCCGCTCGCCCAGGGCTTCCACCACGGCGACGTTGTCCTCGACCAGGTCGAGCATCCGGTACGCGGCCGTGTCCTCAGGCTTGGAGGATCGGCCGTAGCCGCGGACGTCGACGGCCACGGCCCGGTAGCCGGCCGAGGCCAGTACCGGCATCTGGCGACGCCAGGAGTACCAGAACTCCGGAAACCCGTGCACCAGCAGCACAAGCGGCCCGGATCCCTGCTCCACCAGATGGATACGGCCCGCCGGCGAAGAGACCATACGATGCGTGATCTCCGTGGCCGTAAGATATTGCGACATCAATCCTCCCCACTCGCGATCCTCGTGTGCCGGGATCACGTCACCGGCGGTCCGCCAGGCGTCCAGCGGCCGTTGCCCTCATCGTGCCGCGGACGGCGAGGCCGTAGCGAATCACGTTGCCGCTCCGGCAAACCGGCCCGGGATGTGATTCAGCCTCCGTAGAGATCGAAGCCGTCATGGGCATCTAGCGGTCGCCGAGGGCGCGCACGGTGACGTCCAGCCGGGAGGCGAGCTCTCTCACGGTCGTGCCGTACGTCTCGGCCACGGTCACACCGTCCGCACCGATGTGGAAGACCGCCTGATCGGTGTAGAGGCGGCTCACGCAGGCCAGGCCCGTGAGCGGGTAGGTGCACCGGGGGACGAGCTTGGGCGTGCCGTCCTTGGCGAACAGCGTCATCATGACGAACACGTCCTTGGCACCGGTGGCCAGGTCCATGGCGCCGCCGACGGCGGGGATCGCGTCCGGGGCGCCGGTGTGCCAGTTGGCGAGGTCGCCGCGTTCGGAGACCTGGTAGGCGCCGAGCACGCAGACGTCGAGGTGGCCGCCGCGCATCATCGCGAAGGAGTCGGCGTGGTGGAAGTAAGACGCGCCGGGCAGCTCGGTGACCGGGATCTTGCCGGCGTTGATGAGGTCGGGGTCGATCTCGTCGCCGTGCGCGGCGGGCCCCATGCCGAGCATGCCGTTCTCGGTGTGCAGGACGACCCCCGAATCGGAGGGGAGGTGGTCGGCGACCATCGTCGGCTGGCCGATGCCAAGGTTCATGAACGAGCCGGCCGGGATGTCGCGGGCGACGAGGGCGGCGAGCTCGTCACGGCCGAGCGGGCCGCGGTCGAGGTGCTCGACCGTACGGCCGGCGGGGTGCGAGAAGCCGGTCATGAGGCTGCCTCCGCTGCGCTCAGGTCCAGGATCCGGTCGACGTAGACGCAGGGGGTGACCACGGCCTCGGGGTCGAGCTCGCCGGTCTCGACGACCATGCTCACCTGCGCGATCGTCACGGTCGCGGCGGTCGCCATGACGGGCCCGAAGTTGCGGGCGGTCTTGCGGTAGACGAGGTTGCCCATCCGGTCGCCGGCATGGGCGCCGATGAGCGCGACATCGCCCTTGATGGGGTATTCCAGCACGTAGTCACGCCCGTCGATGGTGCGCGTCTCCTTGCCCTCGGCCAGCGGCGTGCCGACGCTCGTGGGACAGTAGAAGCCGCCGATCCCCGCCCCGGCCGCGCGCATGCGCTCGGCGAGGGTGCCCTGCGGGACGACCTCCAGCTCGATCCTCCCCTGCCGGTAGAGGCCGTCGAACACCCAGGAGTCGCTCTGGCGCGGGAACGAGCAGATCATCTTGCGTACGCGCCCGGCGGCGAGCAGCGCCGCCAGGCCGGTGTCGCCGTTGCCCGCGTTGTTGCTGACCACGGTCAGGCCCGTGGCGCCCTGCCGGATCAGCGCGTCGATGAGCGTGACCGGCATGCCGGCCATCCCGAAGCCCCCGATCAGGACGGTGGAGCCGTCCTCGATCCCCGTGACGGCCTCGTCGGGGTCGCCGACGATGGCGGTCATGACGCGCTCACGTTCTCGAGGACGTCGGCCAGGCCCTGGCCGACGCCGATGCAGATGGCGGCGACGCCCCACCGCTCGCGCCGCTCGCGCAGGACGTGGGCGAACCCATGGCGTCCCCTCCTTCCACGCGACTGTTCGTTCTGCGAACTCGCGTTCTCCTTACGAACAGGACGACCCTATTCCATAGCCGATCGGCACAACAGGCAGGCGGCGGCCGACCTACAGCCGGTCCCAGCCCTCGGCTCCTCGTCTAGCCAGGCAGCACGCGGACCTCGGCGCTGGGCAGGGTGGCCCACCAGCGGTCGTAGCGGCGGTAGGCCCGCGGTTCGCGGTCGGTCAGGAGCGCCACGAGCGACCTGGCTTCGGCGGCGAGCCCATCCCATGCCTCACCGGAAAGCCGGTGGAACGCGGTGGCCTCGATTCCTCCCTCGACCGGGCGCCACACCCCGGCGACGTAGCCGTCGACGAGCAGCGTCGGCAGCACGTCGCCGTTCGACCGGGCGACCAGCTTTCGGTAGTCGGGCGGGATGACCCGGCTCCGGTCGGCGTAGGCGAGCAGGATGCTGTCCCACATGGCCAGCAGCCTTGGCGGGGCCGGCGTGTCTTCATGGGGGCGCGGTGCGCCGGAGACGTCGAAGAGCTCGGTGCCGTCGGGCCCTTCCAGCCGCTCCAGCGCGCCGGAGACGGCATGCACGGCGTCCCGTGCTCTGGAACGCTGAACCAGGGCGAACTGCGCGACGTCCGCCACCGATGCGGGGCCGAACCCCTCCAGATAGCGCTGAACCAATGCCCGCAGGCACTCGTCAGGCGTGCCTTCAGGCGTGGGCGGCGTCCCGGCCGTGACGTACGACGGCCGGGAACCGAACGACCACGGCGCGCCGGTGGGGGCGTGCAGCAGCGGCGCGAACGACCGCAGCGCCCACCACACGCCCTTCGGGAGGACCGCGAGCCGCGTGTGAAGCCAATCCTCCACCTCGGCCGCCGTACGGGGCCGGCCCGCGAACTCCAGCAGGTGCGGGACCAGCATGTCGGCGTCGGCGGCGGAGAGCCCGCTCGCCGTGAAGCGACGGTCGCCGAGCCTGGCGCCGCGTAGCGTCGGCCGCATGGCCGTGTGCATGGCCGGATGGTCGTCCGCGTGCACGACGTGCAAGGTGATCCGCATCAAGGTCGCCTTCACGAGCGTACGGTCGCCGAAGGCGGCGTCGAGGTCGACCGGGTCGAAGTCGGTGAGCCGGTTCCAGAGCGCGACGTAGGGCGAGGCGGGCTGCTGCGCCTGCAGGGCGACCACGCGGCGCACCGCGTCGCCGACCTTGAGTGCCTCCCGGCGCAGGAGCAACTGCCGGCCGAGCGTGGCCCGGTTGAGCTCTCGTGTAGTCATACGCATGCCGAAGAGTGTCTCGCGACAGCTTCCGTAGCGCCGAACCCGTCGGATGACCTGCCGCGCATCGGCAACCGGGTCCAGATGGAAATGAACCCGGGCGGAGCGCCGGAAAGCCTGTCGGAAATACCGTGATCGAGACGAAATCGAGACAAAACAGCCATCGTAAGACATTGCGCGACCGTAGATCATTCGTGGGAACGCCTTTCCGGTCCATTGACCTGCTAGGCGGCGTTTTTCCGCTCCTAAGGTGATCGTTCGGGAAGGTTTGCCGATGTCTTTGCCGCGCCAGGGGACGGGCCATGTGCCCCCAACCGCTTTCCGTAGTCCGGGATCAGTACGCCGCGGCGCCGCGGCCCTGGGTCTCGCCGCCACCATGACCCTCGCGGGGGTCGCCACGAACTCGGCCACCGCCGACGCGGCGGCCTCCGTCGGACCGGTCATCCAGGACGGCATGGCCCAGCCGGTGTTCTCGGCCAACCGCAACGACTGGATCCGCGAGGAGGTGTGGATCGAGACCCCGGTCGACAGTGACGGCGACGGACGGAACGACCGGGTGCACGCCGAGGTCACCCGCCTTCGGGAGACCGAGACGGCCGGCCTGAAGTCGCCCGTCGTGTACGAGGTCAGCCCCTACTACGCCGGCGGCAACCCGATCACGAACCACAACGTCGACCACGACCTCAACGAGGCGGTCCGCCCGGGCAAGGGCTGGCAGAACCGCGGTGGTTCGGTGCGGAACCCGGCGACCGACGAGCGGCTGGCCGTCGCGGCCGACGCCGACGAGGCCGTGGCCGGTGCCGGCCCGCAGCCCGCCATCAGCACCAGCCACGAGTCCAACTGGCTGCCTCGTGGTTTCGCGGTGGTCCACGCCGAGTCGCTGGGCAGCGGCAAGTCCGACGGCTGCCCGACCACCGGTGGGCGCAACGAGACCATCGGCGCGAAGTCCGTCGTGGACTGGCTGAACGGCCGCGCGAAGGCTTACAACGCCACCGGCGGGGAGGTCAAGGCGCCCTGGACGACCGGCAAGGTCGGCATGATCGGCACCTCCTACAACGGCACCCTGCCCAACGCGGTCGCGAGCACCGGCGTCGACGGCCTGGAGGCCATCGTGCCGATCTCGGCGATCTCCAGCTGGTACGACTACTACCGCGCGAACGGCGCCGTGGTCGCACCCGGCGGCTACCAGGGCGAGGACACCGACGTGCTCGCGGAGTACGTCTACACCCGCGCGGACAGGCAGGTCTGCCGGAGCGTCATCGAGGAGCTCGCGAAGGCGCAGGACCGGGTCACCGGCGACTACAACGCCTTCTGGGACGAGCGCAACTACATGAACGACGTCGGCAAGGTCCACGCCGCGGTGCTGGTCGCGCACGGGCTCAACGACTGGAACGTCAAGACCAAGCACGCCGCGCAGTGGTACGAGGCGCTCAAGGCGCGCGGAGTGCCGCACAAGATCTATCTGCACCAGGGCGGGCACGGCGGCTCGCCCAGCGTCAACGTGCTCAACCGCTGGTTCACCCGCTACCTCTGGGGTTACCAGAACGGGGTGGAGAACGACCCGCGTGCGCTGATCCAGCGCGAGGACAGGACGCTGGTGGAGTACCCGGAGTGGCCGGAACCGGCCGCGGCGGCCGCGGAGCTCAACCTGGCGCCCAGCACGGACGGGACCCCCGGTGTGCTCACCGGCGACAAGACGCGTCAGGGCAAGCCGGTGACCGAGACGATCGTCGACGACGCGTCCAAGCGGGCGCAGGCCCTCGCCGACGCCGTGACCTCCCCGAACCGCCTTGCCTACAAGTCCGGGGCGCTGACCGGCGCGGTACGGCTCAGCGGCACGCCGCAGGTGTCGCTGCGGATGAGCTTCGGACGGCCGGCCGCGAACGTCACGGCGCTGCTCGTCGACTACGACCAGAACGGCAAGGCGAAGATCATCACCCGGGGCTGGGCGGATCCGCAGAACCGCAAGTCGATCTCGGAGACCGAGCCGGTCAAGCCGGGCAGCCCGTACCGCCTCGACTTCGACATGCAGCCGCATGACTACGTGTTCCAGGCGGGACACCGCGTCGGCATCGTGGTGCTGTCGAGCGACTACGAGTACACCATCCGGCCCACCCCCGGCACGACGCTGTACCTCGACACGACGAAGAGCACGGTCACGCTGCCGCTCGTCGGCGGGGCGGCCGCGTTCACCGCGGCGAACGGCTGACCAGGGGTCCCGACCGGCTGAGCGGGCCGCCAGGCGGCGGCCCGCTCAGCCTTTTGCTGCCGGTTTCCGGCGACTCGGACCCCCTTACCCCGCTGAGCAGGGAGATCTTTGGCAGCCCGGCTTGACGGGGCGGACGGCAGGGGGTGTCCTGGAGGGGACGGCACCTCGTTCGGTGAGGCGTCTGCGCGGACACAGGCCACTGACCCCACGACATCGAGAGATGCCCAGGGTCAGGACAGGTCTCCCCGGCTTAAGGGGTGACCCCAAGTGGCTTCCCGGGTTCGGGATCAAGCCGCGCAGTGCCAAAGCTCTTACATGAGGGGTGCCGGCGATCGAGGTGACCATCCGCCCTTGGACGGCGAGTGCTACGGCGCTCGCGCACGCGTCGTGGGCGGCGAAGGTAAGGAGGTGGGCGCGTTGGACGGTGATTGCCATAGTCACTGGTCCCGTTCCATGACACCCCGCACCCGCCACCGGCGGCACCGCGGACGGCGCGGCCTCTAGGGCGCCGAGCCCCGGCTTCCGTCCGCCTTCGCGCCGAAACGGTGCCCTTGCGGGGCGTCCTCTCGCGTAGGTGGAGGAGGTCCGCCATGACCATCACGATCAAACTGCTACCGAGCGGTGACCTGGGCCGGGCGCTGCGCGCGCTGTGGCCTCTGGCCCTCATCGCGCTGCCCGTGGTCGCGGAAGCCGCAGGCGTGTCCCTGCTCGTGCGCCTGATGCTGGAGGTCTCCATGCGGATGGCCGACCGCGCCGTACGCCCCGAGCGGGCATAGGCGCCCTGGTGAGGTGACCGACGGCCGGCCCGGGGGAGTGGCTCCGGCGGGCCGGCCGTCGGTCACTTGCCGAAACCGGCGGTCAGGCCGCTGAGCAGCTGGCGGCGGCCGATCACGTAAAGGATCAGGATGGGGAGCGTGGTCAGCACGACGGAGGCGAGCACGGCGGGCACGTTCACGCTGTACTGCCCCTGGAAGCTCCACAGCGCGAGTGGCAGCGTGCGCTTGTCGGGGCTCTGGGTGAGGATCAGCGGCAGCAGGAATCCGTTCCAGATCGTCAGCGCGTTGTAGATCGTCACCGTCACCACGGCCGGCCGGGTGAGCGGGAAGGCAAGGCGCCAGAGCGTCATGATCTCGCCCGCGCCGTCCAGCCGCATCGACTCGAACAGCTCCTTGGGCACGTCGCGGATGAAGTTGGCGAGGACCAGCACCGACAGCGGGATCGCGAAGGCGATCGACGGGAGGATCAGCGCCGTCAGTGAGTCGTAGAGGCGCAGCCGGATGATGATCAGGTAGATCGGGATGATGGTCGCCTGCAACGGGATGGCGAGGCCCATGAGGAAGAGCGAGTTCACCCCGCGCAGGAAGCGACCGGTGCCGCCCCGGACGATCGCGTACGCCGCCATGAACGCGAACGCGACCGCCGGGACGACCGCGCCGATGGTGACGATGAGGCTGTTGAGGAAGTACAGCGGGAAGTCCGATTCGATGACCATCTTGTAGTTGGCCAGGGTCGGCTCTCCGGGCGGCGCCAGCGGGTTGGTCGCGTAGTAGGTGCTCTGCGACTTGAAGCTGGTGACGACGATCCAGTAGATCGGCACGATCACGACCGCCAGCCACAGCCAGCCAACCGCCCCGCCCAGCCAGTTGGGGCGCTCGCCGGTCGTGCCCGGCCGCCGCCGCGTGCGCGTTCCGGGCGCGGTGGCCCGCTCGACTCCCGTCGTGTGGGTCATGCCCATGGTCAGGCCCCTTCCAGCTGGCTGGCGTTGGCGTTGCCGCCGCCGAGCCGGCGCAGGAACAGCGCCAGGGCGAGGCCCACGAGGACGAGGATGACGGCGATCGCGCTGGCCGGTCCCATGAGGTTGGCCTGGAACCCGCGCTTGTACATGTCCAGGGCGAGCACCCGGGTGGCGTCGCCGGGGCCGCCCGCGGTCAGCACGAAGATCAGGTCGAAGAAGGTCAGGGAGCCGACGACCATGAGGGTGGAGGAGGTGAGGATCGTGTACTTGAGCTGCGGCAGCGTGATGCTGAAGAACTTGCGGATCCGGCCCGCGCCGTCCAGTTCGGCGGCCTCGTACATGGAGCGCGGGATCTGCCGCACGCCGCCCTGGTAGATCAGCGAGTGGAACGGGATGAACTGCCACGACACCACGAAGATCACGACGCTGAAGGCGAGGACGGGCTCGCCGAGCCAGTCCTGCGTGAGCAGCCCGATGTGCAGCCCGGCGCCGAGCCCGAAGTTCGGGTCCAGCAGCGCCTTGTACGTGATGGCGATGGCGGCCGAGCTGAGCAGCAGCGGGATGAAGTACAGCACCGCCAGCACCGCGCGGTAGCGCTGGTGCCCGGCCAGGAACACCCCGATCAGGATGCTGGCCGGCGTCTGGACCGCCCAGGAGGCGGCCATCACCAGGAACGTCACCCACAGCGCGTGCGGCAGGCCGGGGTCACTGAGCACGGCCCGCCAGCTCGTGAGCCCGGACATCTGTATCTCGCCGAGCCCGTCCCAGGAGGTGAAGCTGAGCAGCAGGACCCCGATGAGCGGGATGATCCCGAAGGCGAGGAAGACCGCGAGGGCCGGCACGGCCAGCCACGGGAGGACGCCGCCGCGGGCCCCTCGCGTGGCGGCCGGCGGCGTCTCTCTCCGGGCGGGGGTGGCGAACACGCTCAACTGCCGATGACCGCGTTCATGTTCGACACGAACTGCTGCGGCGTGATCGAGAGCTGGAACAGCTTGGCGATGTTGTCCAGCAGCACCTCGGCCGCGGTGGGGCTGAGCGCCTGGTCCCAGGACTGGGCGAACGTCTTGGCCTGGCTGGCGACGCCGTAGACGAACTTCAGCCAGTCGGCGTCCTTGGAGGAGGCGAACGAGCTGTCAGCGCCCTTGACGATCGGCACGGAGCCGATGCCCACCCATTCCTTGGCTTCCTGGTCGCTGAGCACGCCGGTGGCGAAGAACTTCTTGGCGATCTCCTTCTGCTCGGCGGTGGCCTTGGAGGAGATCGACAGGTACTGGCCGGGGTTGCCGACGGTGTTGCTCGGGTCGCCCTTGCCCCCCTCGACCGGAGGGAAGTTCATGTAGCCGAGGTTGCCGCCGGAGACAAAGTCGCCGCCGTCGGTCGACATGCTGCCGTACGTCCAGCTGCCGTGCAGCATCATCGCGGCCTTGCCGGTGTACAGCAGCGCCTGGTCGGCGTTGGAGTCGGCCGTGATCGAGGAGAAGCCCTTGATGAACCCGTCGGCCTTGATGAGCTCCTGCATCTTGGTCAGGGCTTCGAGGGCGGCGGGGTGGGACCAGGCGTCCTTCTTGGCGTCGAACACGGCCTGGAACACCTCGGGGCCGCCGATGCGGTCGAAGAGGAACTCCAGCCACATCATGTTCGTCCAGCGGGACTGGCCGCCGAGGGAGAACGGGGCGATGCCGGCGGCGTTGAACTTGGGGACCAGGTCCATGATGTCGCCCCACGACTCCGGCGGCTTCGCGCCGATCTTGTCGAAGAGCTTCTTGTTGTAGAACAGGACGATGGGCTGCACGGTCTCGCACGGCATCGCGTAGATCTTGCCGTCGATCGTCGCGGCCCCGAAGGAGGAGGGGAACAGCCGGTCCTTCACGGCGGCGTTCTGGTCGAAGAACGAGGTGAGGTCCTCCACCTGGCCGGCCTGCACATAGGTGCGCAGCGTCCCGCCGCCCCAGCCCCAGATGATGGTGGGCGCCTGGCCCGCGCCGATCGCCGTCTTGATCTTCGTCTTGTACGCGTCGTTCTGGAAGACCGTCCCCGTGATCTGGCCGTTGGGGTTGGCCTTGTTGAACTGCTCCACGGCCCTGGTGCGCACACCTTCCTGCGGCTGGACCGACAGGTACCAGTAGGTGGCCTTGCTCCCGCCGCCACCCCCACTACTGGCCCCGCCACCGGCGCCGGCCCCGGTCGGGCCGGAGGTGCCGCAGGCCGCTAACGCGGCCCCGAGGGGGAGCCCCATGGAGAGGATGAGGAAGTTGCGGCGAGATGTTGTCCTGGAATCCACGCTGATCTCCGTACGTCGAATGCCTGGGCGGGGGCGCGGCTCCATGCGAAACATCAGATGCGGTGGCCGGCGGTCGTGGATCAGCACCTCCGGTGCCACGCGTCCGCTCCTCCTTGATCAGCTTGTCGAAACATTTTCGAAACAGGCCGCGTGGCACGCCAATTTAGATTTCCGCTACTTGCCTGTCAAGGGTGATCCCACACCCTCGCCAGCGCCCGATGAGGCGTGTGTAAGGTACTCTCGCACGGGTGTTCACCTGGTGATCTCCCGTGAACCACGTATTCGGGCGGAGCTGTCACGGAGTGTCGAAAAGTTTCGGACAGTTGCGGGAACAAGTTCTTTCTTGAGGAGAGCAGATGACGGCGCTAGATCGGGCTTCTGCGGCGGACCAGATCCTCCGGCCATGGCAGGACCCGTCACTCCCCGTCGCCGACCGGGTCGACGCCCTCCTCGAGGAGCTGACCCTGGAGGAGAAGGTCGGCCAGCTCGGCAGCCGGTGGATCGGCAACGACATGCAGCTCGACCAGGGCGGGGAGCCCGAGGACGATGCCGCGGGCCCGCTGAACGTGGCCCCGATGCAGGACGTCTTCACGGCCTCGGGAACCGTGCCCTTCGAGGAGGCGATCCGCCACGGGCTCGGCCACCTGACGCGGGTGTTCGGCAGCGCTCCGGTGACCGCGGCGGAGGGCGCCGCCGAGGTGGTGCGGCTGCAGCGCGAGGTGGTGGAGAGCTCCCGGCTCGGCATCCCGGCACTGGTCCACGAGGAGTGCCTGACCGGTTTCACCACCTACGGCGCGACGGTCTACCCGGCGGCCATCGCCTGGGGCGCGACGTTCGACCCGGACCTGGTCGAGCGGATGGCCGCCGCCATCGGGCGGGACATGCGCGCCGTGGGCGTCCACCAGGGGCTGTCGCCGGTGCTGGACGTGGTGCGCGACTACCGCTGGGGCCGGGTCGAGGAGACCATGGGCGAGGACCCGTACCTCGTCGCGATGCTCGGCGCGGCCTACGTGCGCGGCCTGGAGAGCGCCGGGATCATCGCCACGCTCAAGCACTTCGCCGGATACTCCGCCGCCCGGGCGGCCCGCAACCACGGCCCGGTGCCGATGGGCCGGCGCGAGCTGATGGACATGATCCTGCCGACGTTCGAGACCGCCATCGTCGAGGGCGGCGCGCGTTCGGTCATGAACTCCTACTGCGACGTGGACGGCGTTCCCGCCGCGGCCGACTCGTGGCTGCTGACCGACCTGCTGCGGGGCGAGTGGGGGTTCACGGGGACGGTCGTGTCGGACTACTGGGCGGTCCCGTTCCTCGCGACGACGCACCAGGTCGCCGCGGACACCGACGAGGCCGGGGTGCAGGCGCTGACCGCGGGCATCGACGTCGAGCTGCCCGACACGCTCGGCTACGGCCAGCACCTGACCGAGCGGGTGCGGCGGGGCGAGCTGCCGGAGTCCCTGGTGGACCGGGCCGCCCGCCGCCTGCTCACGCAGAAGGTGGAGCTCGGGCTGCTGGACCCCGGCTGGACGCCGGAGAAGTCGGTGGCCGGGGCGGAGGCCGTGGACCTGGACTCGCCGGCCAACCGCACTCTGGCCCGTGAACTGGCCGAGCGGTCGATCGTGCTGCTCGACGCGGGCACCGCGCTGCCACTGCTCGGCGAGGGGCGTCCGGAGCCGCGCCGGGTCGCCGTGGTCGGGCCCTGCGCCGACGACCCGCGCACGTTCATGGGCTGCTACGCCTTCCCCAACCACGTGCTGCCCCGTCATCCGGGGCTCGGGCTCGGCGTGGACGCGCCCAGCCTGATCGACGCGCTGCGCGCCGAACTGCCGGGCGCCGAGCTGGTCCACGAGCGAGGCTGCGACGTGCGGAGCGAGGATCGGTCCGGCTTCGCCGCCGCGCTGCAGGCGGCCCGCGAGTCCGACCTGTGCGTGGCCGTCGTCGGCGACCTGGCCGGGCTGTTCGGGCAGGGAACCTCGGGCGAGGGCTGCGACGCCGAGGACCTGCGGCTGCCCGGGGTGCAGGAGGACCTGCTGGTCGAGCTGGCCGCCACCGGCACGCCGGTCGTGGTGGTCGTGGTGTCCGGCCGCCCGTACGCGCTGGGTGCGGTGTCCGGCACGGCCGCCGCGCTCGTCCAGGCGTTCATGCCGGGCGAGGAGGGCGGGGCGGCCATCGCGGGCGTCCTGTCCGGCCGGGTGCAGCCCGGCGGGAAGCTGCCGGTGCAGATCCCGCGGAGCCCGGGCGGGCAGCCGGGCACCTACCTGCAGCCGCCGCTGGGCTCCAACAGCCACGGCATCAGCAACCTCGACCCCACCCCGCTGTTCCCGTTCGGCTACGGCGCCTCGTACACCACCTTCGAGATCGACGACCTGCGGATCAGCGACGCCGAGGTGCCCACCGGCGGCGAGTTCACCGCGTCCGTGCGCGTGCGCAACACCGGAGAGCGGGCGGGCGAGGAGGTCGTCCAGCTCTATCTGCACGACGTGATCGCCCAGGTCACCCGGCCGGTGCTGCAGCTCGCCGGGTTCGCCCGGGTTCGCCTGGAGCCGGGCGCGAGCGCGCGGGCGACCTTCACCGTGAGCGCCGACCGCACCGCCTTCACCGGGCGCGACCTGCGGCGCGTCGTCGAGCCCGGCGACATCGAGGTCTTCGCGGGCGCGTCGGCCTCCGACCTGCCCTGCCGGGGCCGCGTACGGTTGACCGGCCCACCGCGTCACGTCGGCCGCGGCCGCCGCCTGGTCACGCCCGTGGACGTCGAGCCGGCACCGGGCTCCGGCGCCGCACTACAGGGGGGAACAGATGCCGGCCAGTCGTAGACGGGCCACGCTGGCCACGGTCGCGGCCTCGGCGGGCGTGTCGGTCGCGACCGTGTCGAAGGTGCTCAACGGCCGCAGCGACGTCGCCCCGGCGACCCGCTCGCTCGTGCAGTCGTTGCTGGAGCAGCACGACTACGTCGCGCTGCCGCAGCGACGGGGCGAGACGGCCGTGCTCGACACGATCGAGGTGGAGTTCGACACCGATCTCAACGCGTACTCGACCGAGATCGTCCAGGGCGCGGTGGAGGCCGGGGCGGAGCTCGACGTGGCGATCGTGGTGAGCATCCGGACCAACGCCGACCGCACCGGAACGTGGGCGCGCGACCTGGCCGCGACCGGGCGGCGGGCGCTGATCGCCGTCACCAGCGAGCTGACCACCGGGCAGCTCGCCGCCCTGTCCCGCGCGCAGTTGCCACTGGTCGTGATCGACCCGCTGAACCTGCCGCAGACCGAGGTGACCAGCGTCGGCTCGACGAACTTCGCCGGGGGCCTGGCCGCGACGCAGCACCTGCTCGGGCTCGGGCACCGTCGCATCGCCTACCTCGGCGGCCCGGCCACCGCCGCCTGCAACCAGGCCCGGCTGCACGGCTACCGCGCCGCCATGGAGGCGGCGGGCGCTCCTGTTCCGCCGAGTTACGTGCGGACGAGGCACTTCCACTACCAGGACGGCGTGGCGGGCGGCGCGGCCCTGTTCGACCTGATCGAGGCCCCCACGGCCATCTTCGCCGGCTGCGACGAGATCGCGCTCGGCGTGCTGGAGGCCGCCAGGGCGCGGGGGTTGCGAGTGCCCGAGGACCTCAGCATCGTGGGCTTCGACGACACCCAGATCGCCCGGATGGGCTCGCCGCCGCTGACCACCGTGCGCCAGCCGCTGCGGGAGATGGGCGGCGTCGCGGTGCGCACGGCGCTGCGCCTGGCGGCCGGGGAACGCGTCGACTCCCACCACGTCGAACTCGCCACCGAACTCGTGGTACGCGGCTCCACCGCCCCCGCCTCCCCAACAGCGCCCGGCCACGCATAACCGTTCAGGCGGTGCCAGGTTTCGGGGGAGCGCCGCCGGGTGTCAGCCGCCGAAGGGGGGCAGGGTCTTGCGGGCCGCCTCCAGGTCGGCCGCGGAGCCGGCCCCGCCGTCCGCGGCGAGTCGCTCGTACAGGCGGACGCGGTTGCGCATGCAGCGGAGTCCTTCGATCTGCTTGCCGTCATCCCAGTACGCGTAGGCGAGGAAGTAGAAGGCGCCGGCGAGCTGGGGCCAGTAGGCGTTCGGGGTCAGGCCGGACAGGTCGGGATAGCCTGGCACGGCGGGGACCCCGGCGAGCTCCTGGTAGATGGCGACGGCCCGCTCACCGGCCCGCTGGGCGCCGGGCAGGTCCGGCGTGCGGAACATCGTCTCCTCGACCAGCACCTGGGCCAGCATGGCCTTGTACCCACCCGGGTCCGAGGCGGCCAGCTCGTCCAAGATCTGCACTCTCTCTCGCATGGTCTTCAGTCCATCCTCGTGTCGGTTCGCGTTCCATAGGTCCCAGGCGAGCTCGTAGAGCGCCTGAGCGCGGTCAAGCAGCGGCCGCGGGCACCGGACATCGTTGTCGTGGCGCACGGGGTTCAGCGGGTCGCGGAAATCCAGCACCAGCGGGGTGTCGCACCCCGTGGTGCGGATCTCGACGTACCCGTCATGGCCGTGCGGCGCCTTCAGGTACGGGCCGTCGACCAGCGGCAGGCCGCGGAAGTCCTCCACGACGGGCTGCCCGTCCATGTGGTGCACGATCGGCAGGTACGCCACCCCCGCGGGCCAGAGGCGGTACGTGAAGCTGTGGTCGTCGGCCGAGTTGAACACGTAGTGGTCGCCGATGGCGAGGCTGGCCGGCAGCGTGGAATTGCGGTCCCTGGTCCGCTTCGCGAACTCGTCGAAGCCCATCGGCGAGGCTTCCATCGCGTAGAAGAACCCGACGTTCTCGGGAGCGGTGACCAGTGAACCGGGGTTCGCGGCCGGCGTCCGGTACGCGGCCACCCAGAAACCCAGCCGTCCGTAGCCCGGCAGGTCCTGGTCGAGGTTCAGGATCACCCAGGGGCCGTCCTTGGGCGTGTGGGTGAGCTCGCACCACTTGTCCAGCCCGCGCAGATTGGCGCCGCAGGCGAAGCCGCGATGCACGCCGTAGTTGGTGGCCCCCCGGTTGCCGGGGTAGACGTCCAGCCGGATCACGTCCTCGAACCGCACGTCGGCGCGCGTGGGCAGCAGCGTGGTCGACTGCACGGCGCCGACGTTCTTGAACGACATCAGCTCGTCGTGTCCGTAGCCGCTGTTGACGAACATGCCGCCGGCCGTCAGCAGGAACGAGGGGGAGCTGTAGTAGATCTCGATGCCACCGGCGGGCGGTTCCGGTGACGCGAGCAGCGGCGTGCCGCCGAAGCCGCGGACCGCCGGTCGTTCCCCGTGGTAGAGCCAGTGCTGCACGGCCTCGGTCTTGGTCAGGGCGTGCACGTACGCCGCGGCGGGCGGGCGGTAGGACGACAGGCCGGCGATCAGCCCTTCGGTGGACCACTGGAACTGGATCCACTCGCCTCCGGTCCCGTCCGGGTTGACCGGGCCGGTGTAGGCGAGGAAGAAACCGAACTGCGGGTCGGCGGAGAGCACGAGGTCGTTGTGCGGGGCACCGGGACCGTTGACGTCCGACACAAGTCTCCTGAACGGTCCCATCCGGCGGAGCCTGTTGCTCGACACGGCGAACTTCACCGTCGTGTAGTCGAGCACGATCCGCGCCGCCGTCCTCACCCGTGGGTCGGAGGAGAACTCGAACAGGTTGATCAGCGCGTTCAGTGAGTAGCGCTGGTAGGGCCGGGCGTTGTACTCGTGGAAGTCGTGCTTGGCGATGGTGTGCAGGTAGCCGAGCAGCCAGTTCGCCAGCCCGTTCGCCTGGTTGTCGTACCTCGGGTCCTGTGTCCGCGAGAACAGGAACTGGTTGGTGAGGTACCGGCTCGACTCGATCAGGAGGATGTGGTTCTCCGACTCGGGCGGGTCGAGGCATTCGAGGAGGCTGAGCGGGGGAGGCAGCAGCGACTCGAAGTCGCAGCACACCTCCTTGGTCTCGATGCCCACGTCATGGCCCCCGCTGAGCGTGAGAAGCTCGTGCGTCACGTGCTCGTCCACCTCCGGCGTGAGCAGGTCGCCGTACCGATGGACGATGGTGATGAGACCCTTCAGGAAGGTGTCGTACTCACCCTTCGTCTTGCAGACCCACACTCCGACGAACTCCGTGGCGTCGGTGCCCACCTGTCCAGGCGTCAGGTCTTTCAGCACCTCGTTCACGAGGACGTAGCTGGGCAGTTCCCCGGGGGTGCGGTGGCCGGCGTCCAGGCTCAGGGCGTGGCAGCGGGCGATCAGGGCCGTGGCGAGGTCCTCTCCGGCCTTGGTGTCGCCCGGGACCAGCGTGCGCGAGGTGGCCGTGTAGTTCACCAGCGCGTTGACGCGGGCCTTGTGCGTCGCGAAGGCCCGCCCGGGCGTCCCGCCCCTTTCGAGCGGCTCCAGGTGGAGGTCCCGCAGGATGACATTGACGTGGACACCGAACTTGCGGCCGACGAAGTCGGTGACGCGCACCATGTACGAGCCTGCCTGCCCGGGCGTGTAGCGGATCTGTCCCGAGCTGGCGCTCTGCCGGGCGCACTCCAGCGTCGCGAAGGCCGACAGGGGCACCCGCTCGGTGTACACCGGCTGGGGGTCGCCCCCGTCGAGGTAGAACACCTCGACGATGGACTCCGCCGAGATGGCGCCTTCGATGAACCCCCAGTTGATCACGAGGGTCCGGCCCTGCTGGTAGGCCAGTACCGTCATGTGCGGCCCGAACTCCGGGTACGCCGCGACGGTGCCGCGCTCGAAGCGCTGGATGTGGTAGTCGCCCCCGCCTACCTCCTCCTCGGCGAGAGGATGGCCGAGGGCTCCGGCCCCGGCGCCCAGCTCGCTCCAGCGCTCCGCGATCACCCCTTGGACGGGGAAGGGCTCACCGGCGGACGACTCCGGGGCGAGCCGGATCCGTACCGGGACCGTCCATCCTTGGATGCTCTCCTCCGGCCCGGAGTCGTCGCAGCCCTTGACGGTGAAGGCGTACTCCCCGTAGCCCTGCAGCCGGATCCTGCGCCTCCCGCGATCCGGCCGCCCGTGGATCGCGAAGTTCGCCTGACCCTGGCCCCGCCCGTCGAAGGCGACATCCATCCGGAAGTAGTCGTAGGTGTACTGCTCGGCGATCACCCAGTCGAAGACCGCGTCCTTCCACAACCGGTACGCCATGACGACGGCCTTCTGGTGCTCGGACCAGCAGATCTCACCGTGCTCGAAGGTCTGGCGCCGCCCGCGCCCCTCCGCGTCCGTCTCCGGGCCGGTCGCGCGCCCGAGAGGCCCTCTCTCCGCGCCCGTCGCCCGCCAGCGGTCACCGATCCTCCCGCTCACCACGAACTCGTCGGCCATGACGGCGCTCTCCTCCAAGCCGCCCCGGGAACCCGCCGGCGTCGGGGGCGCGCGCCGGTGGCCGGCGGAGGTGCCCGCGCCGGATCACTCCCGAAGCTAGGGCCGGTGAACGCGAGGCACATGAGTATCCCCCTACCTACGTCCCGGCGCCTGGACGCCGAAGGCGGGCTGACCAGAGACGGAGCGGGGCAGGAGAACCGAGCGGGCATGGGATACGTCTATACGGACGTGCGTCGCAGCGTCATGATCTCCGTCCTCGCCGTTGTCGCCTGCCTGGCGGGATGCGGCGGCATCGTGCCTTCCACGAACGTCTGCACCCAGATCGGCATGCCGGTCGGGCTGGCCCTGCGCGTCGAGGCGCCGCTGGCCGCCAAGGTGAAGCGGGCCACGATGCGGGTCTGCTGGGACGGGTCCTGCCGCGATGCCGGGCTCGTGCTCACCCCCTCGACCACGAGCGTCCCCGCGCGGAAGACCTGCGGGCCCGGCCCCGAAGACACCTGCGGCGCGGTCGCTACGCCCGATGGCGAGCTGGTCGCCTTCAACGACCTTCCCGGCCTCCCCAAGAAGGCGGTGCGGGTCGGCGTGGCGCTGTTCGACGGCGAGGGCGCGTCCGTACTCGACCGGGAGATCGAGGTGACCCCCAAGGGCGCCTTCCCGAACGGCCCCGACTGCGGCGAGGCCGGCCCGCAGGCCGGCGTCGTCGCCGGCGAGACCGGCCTGCGCGAACGCGCCTGAGCGCCACCGCGCCGCGCGCTTGTCCTATCCGGCGGCACGGTCATGGCGTCGTAAATCGGGCTGATCACGGGCGTGGCACTCATTGCTATAAGTGCTTACAGGGTTACTTTGTGTACGCATTCTGCCGAGGCGTGAATTTCAATCCACTCGACATTGGAAGAAGGACATGTACACCACCCGCCTGCTCGGGCCATTTGCCATGCTCGCATCAGCATTGGCCATCGCCGCCGCGTTCGCGTTCGCCCCTGGGGAGGCGACGCCCGCCGCTTCCGCCAGTCAGGGCATCGAGACCCCGGCTTCGAATCCGACCCCGAGTACTTCCTCGACCGTTCCTCCGGAGGAGGAGCCCTGTCCCGGTGGTGAGCCCAAGCCGTGCGGCGCGCCGGCGAAGGAGCGCGAGAGCGTCGAGTCCGGTCGTGAGGAGGTCGGCAAGGAAGTCGCCGAGGCCAAGAAGGACATCGCCACGGCCAAGGAGAAGGCCGAGCAGTGCCCCCCGGAGTCCAAGCAGTGCATGGAGAAGCTCGCCGGTGACGGTGCCGAGCAGCGTCAGGGCATGGAGGAGGTCAAGCAGGCGCTGCAGAACTTCCAGCCCGCGCCGTCGGACAACGCCGCCTCGGTCCTGGACGGGACGTGCGCCGCGTTCGCCGCGGATCTGCCCTCCGTGCTCACCGCCTCGGGCGGCCTGGCACAGCTGACCGGTGTCTGCGAGCTGATGAAGCCATGATCGCCCTCAACTCCCGGTGCGGCCGGATGTCGCTGCTTCCGGCGGCCGCCCTTCTCGCCCTGGTGCCGATGGCCGCGTTCGCCTCTTCTCAGCCCGAGGTGCCCACCGCGCAGGCGTTCGACGGCGACAAGCCGCTGTCGTCGGTGCGACAGGCGACCGAGCGTTGCGCCGCCGAGCCCGGCGACTGCCGCTTCCACATCGACAGGCGTCTGTCGATGGAGTACCACACGACCGTCAAGTCCTTGGGCAACGCGGCGATCAACTGCACCAAGGACGCGATCCAGGTTGTCCGCCAGATCACTCTGAAGACCGGCAGTACCGACAACCTCGGCGGGGAGATCACCGGCAACATCACGGCGGAGGGGAACATCAGCGCCTCAGGTGAGGTGTCCGCCGGAGTGAACGGCGAAGCCGGCGGGACGTTCACGATGCCCAACATGCAGCAGGGCCCCTCGGCGTCGGTCACGGCCAAGGCCGGCGCCACCGGCAACGGCAAGGTGACGGGCTCGCTCGGGGTCAAGGGCGCCTTCCAGGGGGCCTTCAAACTCCAGTACTCGCGCAACTGGACCACCGAGCAGACCGAGTCCACCAGCTACACCACCACTGTGCGCCCTGGTGACGCCCTGGTGTTCGGTGCCAGTTCCGCCATGCAGCGGGTGGCGGGGAAGATCACCGTCGGTGGGGGACTGTCGGTGCGCAACGTCGTCGTCGACGGCCCCTCCAGCGTCAACACCAGCACCTTCATAGCCGACACCTATACCGTGCCCGGCACCGCCTGCGAGCGGCTGCGCCCCGGAGGCAAGACCGCCGTGGACGACACCGGCAGTCGCCTGGCCGGTGGCACCGATCCGCTGACCGCCGTCCCTGCGCTGCCGCCGGGCGCACGGCTGACCCACCGCACCGTGCTCGCCGCCGAGCGTTCCTGACCGACCTGTTCCCGTGGAGATCATCGTGAAGACACCGCACACCCGCGACCGGACCGGTGCGGTCCGGTCCGCTGGCACCACGGCCATCTTGTGCCTGGTCATGTCCGCGGCCGCGCAACCCTCATATGCCGGACGGGCCGCCCCCCAGCCGGTCGCCGTCATCAACGGCGACTTCGCCCTTCCCGCCTTCACCGGCTCCGACGTCAACTGGTCGGCCATCCGGGGCTGGTCGGTGGGCTCGACCAACGGAGCCGGCACGGCGTCCGGCGTCGGGCGCTACTCGGGTACCGCCTCGGGGCATCCGGAGGGGAAGGCGGCCGTCATGCTCCGTATACCGGCTCCCGCCTACGCCTTCAAGCAGCGGCTGCGCGGTGTGCGCGCCGGCGCGCAGGTCACCGTGACCTTTGACGACAGCCCCAGCGTCGCCACCGTCTGCACCCCGGCAAGCCTCGCAACGGGCCAGCCCTACACCGTGGAGGGTGCCGGCGGCCCGGTCGGCGATCGGACCACCGCTCCCGACCCGGACAAGAAGGCCGGCGTCCTCGGCAAGGGCGTCTGGCGTCTCGGACAGACCTACACCTTCACCGCCGCCGAGAACGAGCCGCTGGTCACCTTCACCTCCCAGGTTCCGCAGACCGGCGCCAACGCCGGCGCGGCCTGCGGTCCCTTGATCGCTGATGTGCGGGCGGTCCAGATCCCGCCACCGGTGGACAAGACCATTCCCAAGACCGCCCTGCCGCCGTCGGAGGCCTTCTACGGCAACGACCGCAGGCCGGTGGCCGACATGGTGAACTACTGCGCCGGCGCGCTGGGAAGGTGCCTCTTCACCCCGGACAAGGCCTACTCCTACGCCTACTACGAGCCTGCCCAGCTCAACAGCGACACCTACATCAACTGCACGCGCAACACCCTGAACCGCACCCGCCCGGTCGACTTCAGCGGGCGCTCCTACGGCGACCTGCCCGCCAACGCCGGGCTGCCCGGCAGCGGGACCACGGTCAGCGTCATGGCCCAGCAGTTCACCGCCGGGACCGGCAGGGCCCCTGACTGGGCTCCCTCCACGACCCGCACGGTCACCGAGATCGTCCAGCCCGCCGAGGCGTCCTGGATCGAGACCCAGGCCGGCCGCCGCCGCACCGAGGGCTGGTTCACCATGAACCCGGCTCCGGCCGACCCCAACGCCGAATGGCGCCTGTACACCGTCCTGGACTACCCCACCACCGAACTGTCCGACCGCGTCTACCAGCGCACCGGACCGATGACCCCGTCAGAAAAGCAACGCTGCCAGTCCGACCGTCCCGCCGCGCCCGCCCCGGTCGGAGCCGGTACCCCCGCGGTCGGCCTGCGGCTCTCCCGCCCGTCCATCACGCCGGCTCCCTTCGACGACCTCGGCCCGGTCTTCGGGACCGCGGAGGAGCGGACCGTCGGATAGGTCGAGCAACGCGCTGAAGGCTCCGATAGCCGCAGCACAACGCCCCGGCTCCCACCCGCGCGGATGCCGGGGCGTCGCCGTCCCGCCGTACGGCCCGGCCGGGTCATCTCCGTGTGTCGCCCGGACGTCGAGCCGGCCGTGATGCTCAGCCGGGATTCGCTCGAAGCCGCCCGGTAGCGCCCGCCGGAATCCCAGGGGCCGGTCCCGGCTCGTCCAGCGGACTGAGCGACCACAGGCGCCGCATCTCCGGGCAGGACTCCAGCAGCTCGTTCAGCCGCCCCACGCCGACCAGCCGGCCCCGGTCGAGGACGAGGATCTGGTCGGCCCGCGCCAGTACGGCGGGCCGGTGGGAGACGACCAGGAGCGTGGTGACGCCGGTGATCCGCTCCCACAACTGCTGTTCGGTCTCCACGTCCAACGCCGAGGACAGGTCGTCCACCACGAGCAGGTCCGGCGAGCGGACCAGGGCCCGCGCGGCGGTCACCCGCTGCGCCTGCCCGCCCGACAGCCGCACACCCCGGGAGCCGACCTCCGTGTCCAGGCCCTCGGGCATCCCGCCCAGATCACGGTCGAACGCCGCCAGCTCCACCGCCCGGTCCAGTTGGTCGGAAGGCCAGCCGAGCAGCAGGTTCTCCCGCAGGGTGGCGGAGAACAGCCTCGGCACCTGCCCGACGTAGGCGACCCGGCCGGGCACCAGGAAGCGGCCGGGATCGGCCACCGGCCCGTCGTTCCAGCGGATCGTGCCGGCGTCCAGCGGTTCCAGCCCGAGCAGGGCACGTACCAGCGTCGTCTTGCCCGCGCCGACCGCGCCGGTGACGACCGTGAACGATCCCCGCCTGACCTCAAGGTCCACCCCGTGCAAGCCGTACCCGACGGTGAGGTTCCGCGCCCGCAGCACCTCCAGCGGGTCGCTGTGAGCAGGGCGAACCGCGGCGGGGTACTCCCGGCGGAACCAGACACCGGTGTCGCGCGACGGCTCCTCTCCCGCGCCCATCATCTGGGTGAGCCGCTCGGTGGAGACGCTCGCCTGGGGCATCCGCGAGAGGATCACACCGATGGCGCGCGGCAACGCGGTGAGCCAGCCGACATAGGTGGTGAACAGCACCAGGTCGCCCACCGTGAAGTCGCCACGGCGCATGGCGGGGGCGGCCAGCAGCAGCACCAGGCCGATACTGATCTCGACGGTCGCGCCGGTCGCGGTGCTCAGCAGGTCGGTCGCCAGCCGGTCCTTCACCGCGGCCTCGCGACGCAGGCGGTTGTGCTGACGCAGACGCTCCAGCGCCGCCTCCTCGGCACCGGCGGTCTTGATCGCCAGCACTCCGCCGAAGATCTCGCCCAGGTAGCCGGTGACGGCCGCGCCGAGCACGCGGGCCCGCTGGTGCAGCCGCCTGATCAGCCCGTTCATCAGACGGCTCAGCAACGCGATCGCGACCGTCGGAACGACCAGGACCAGCGTGATGACCGGGTCGATGGACGCCATGATCGCCAGCGCGGCGGTGCTGAAGAGCGTGGCGCCGGCCAGCGGCACGGACTCGTCCACGAACTCCACCACGTCGCTCACGTCGTCACGCAGCCGGGCGAGCGCCTCGCCGGAGGAGTGCGGCACCCGTCCCCGGCCGGTCAGGATCGAGCGCAGCACGTTGGCTCGCAGCAGGGTCGCCGCCGCGATCCACCAGTAGTCCCCGTAGGTCCAGGCGACGGTGATCATGAGGCCGCGGACCACCTCCACCCCGACGAACGCCGCGCACAGCAACAGCGGAAGCCGGCGAACGGTGAGGTCGTCGAACAGCTGCCGCAGGATCAGCCCGCTGCCCAGCGGCAGGACGCTGACCGGCAGCCACAGCAGGCCGCCGATGAGGTAGCGGCGCAGGTCGAAGCGGGCCAGCGCGGTTGCCACCACCATGACGGGCTTCACCGGCCCACCCCGGAGAGCATGCGCGCGAACCGGCTGGCCGGGTCGGCGAGGAGATCCCGCCGCCTGCCGTACTCGACGATCTCGCCGCCGGACACGACGGCGATCTGGTCCACCTGGGACAGCGACGCGAGCCGGTGGGCGATCAGCACGCCGGTCCTGCCGGACAGCAGCCGCGTCATGCTGCCTTCGATGCGGCCTTCGGTGGCCGGGTCGAGCCGGCTGGACGCCTCGTCGAGCACCACGAGCCCGGGGTCGGCGAGGAAGGCCCGTGCGAAGGCCAGTAGCTGCGCCTGCCCTGCCGAGACCTTGCCGAGCTGGGCGTCGAGGTCCCAGTCGGGGAGCCCGACTTCGGAAAGGATGGCCCGCAGGCGCTCGTCGTCGGCACAAGGCCGGAACAGGGTGAGATTGTCCCGGACGCTGGCGGCGAACAGCTGCACGTCCTGGGTGACCACTCCGATCCTCCTGCGGACCGACGCGGCGTCCACCTCACGCAGGTCCAGGCCGCCGACCCGGACGACACCCGCCGTCGGGTCGTACAGGCGCGCCACCAGGCGGGCGATGGTGGTCTTGCCGCTGCCGGTGCGGCCCACCAGGCCGAGCGTCTCGCCTGGCGCCAGGCTGAGCGCGACGCCCTTGAGCACCGGCTCGTCGTCGTAGGCGAAGTCGACGGCGTCGAACTCCAGGCGCAGCGCTCCGGTCTCGGGAAGGCTCTTGACCGTGGCGGGCACGGGCAGCGTGCGCCGTTCGGCGAGCAGGTCGCCGATGCGTCCCAGTCCGGCAAGGGCCGTCTGGTACTGGCGAAGCTGGTCGAGCAGCCGCTCGAACGGCGTGCGAACCATGAGCGTGTACTGGAACAGCAGCACCGCGGTGCCGACGCTGAGCGTGCCCGACAGAGCCAGCATGAGCGCCGTGCCCGTCGCGAACGCCACGCTCGTCCCGGCCAGGATGCCGCTGCCCACCGCGTCCCTGCGCCGCTCGGTCCGCCACAGCGCGGCGCTGACCTGATAGAGGCGGCGCACAGCGTGCTCGCCCGCGCCGTTGGCGCGCAGATCGTCCGCCCCCGCCAGCCGCTCCTCCAGGTAGCCGAGCAGGGCGGCGCCCTCCGCCCGCGCACGCGTGGCGGAGGGCACGGCGAGGCGCTGCGCACGGATCATCCCCAAGCCGATCAATACGCAGTAGGCCAGCAGCACCATGCCGATGCCGGGATCGATGGTGAACACCACCACGATCACCCCGCACAGCAGCAGAACGCTGACCACCACGTCCAGCAGGAGTGCCACGACGAAGTCGGCGACGGCGACCACGTCGCCGTCCACCCGTTCGATCATCTCGCCGGGTGTGTGCCTGCCGTGGAACGCCATGTCCAGGCTGAGCGCGTGCTCGGCCAGCCGTTCGCGCAGCCGGTTGGTCCCGTCCCAGGCCACCCGGCTGCCCAGCCAGGCGGTGACCATCCGGGCGGCCTGCCCGGCGACCGACAGGCCGAGATAGCTCAGCGCGATGAGGACGAGCGGGTAGATGCCCGCGCCGCCGACCGCGTCATCGACGAACCGGCGGGTGAACTGCGGCGCCGCGAGCGGCAGAGCCGTCGCGGCCGTGACGGCGAGAACCAGGAGTACGGCGGAGCCGGGCCCGGGCAGGAGTGAACGGAGAACCCGGCTACCGTGGGCCGCACTCCCCGAGGTCAACGAGGTCGACAAGCGTCATGTCCTTTGTATGGGTGACTGTGGCGTTCTGGATGGACATGAACGCGTGCCTCATTTCGCCTCCTCGGGTGACGGGTCCGTCGATCGCGAGTACAGCAGGCGGCGCACCCGGCGGGCAACGGGTTATTCGACGGGGCTTACCCCCGCATTCGTCATCTGGGATGATCACCGCTTACATATCCTCATATTCCTTGAAAAGGACGAAGAGCCTATGAGGCGATGGTTCACCATGCCGGCCGTCGTGCTGATCGCGTTCGTGCCCGTCGCCGCCGCTCCGGCGGCCGCCCAGGCCGGTCCCACCGACCCGGCGCTCATGGTCAAGCGGCAGCTCCGGGCCGGACGCGGCGTCGAGATCGCCGAGATCAGTCGTCTGACCTTCGACAAGACCACGGTCAGATCACGGAAGAACAGCAGACTGCAGTTGAGTCCCTCTGGACCGGTCGCCTTCGACACCACCTGGCAGGAGATTCCCGACCCGGAACTCAAGAACGAACTGGAAAGCAGGGGCGACGACCCGTCTTCCGACCAGTTCGACCCGTACTACCTGACCTACGTCAAGGGACGTCTCTACATCTCCGGTGGCTCCTATGACCGCCTGCTTCCCGAGGGGAAGACCTGGATGGGCATGGCGTTGAAGGAGATCCCGGTCGACGCAGTCACCGAGCAGACCCTCGACGTGTTCCAGCCGGCCGTCCTCCGGGCCGTGCTGAAGGACTCGAAGGGCAAGCCCGTCTCCGGCGGGTTCTTCTACCAGGGGACGGTGACGTACGCGGAGCTGTACAAGGCGTCCAAGAGCACCTACGCCCGGGAGTTCCGCGGTCTGCCCGTCAGCGAGTTCGGCAAGCGCAAGATCGGGTGGCGGCTCTGGACCGACGGCGAAGGCCTGATCAAGCGGCTGATGACCAAGGACACCCTGGGCAGGCGCGTCATGACCACGCAGCTCGACACCCGCTACACCGGCTGGGGACTTCGCGTCGTCGTGACCGCCCCGCCGGCCGACGAGGTCATCGACAGAAAGGACCTGCCCAAGGACACCCCGGGCCCCGGCCGGTGGCCGGCGTCGCGCACGCGTTAGCGCGACAACGGGAGGGCCCGCGCCGGGTGACGGCGCGGGCCCCGGGGTCGAAGGTCAGTGGTGGGGGCGGGTCGTGAGGAGGCGGTCGCCGGGGTTGCACAGCTCCCCGGTGAAGAACGTGCTGCCGGGCACGCACCGCCACATGCTCGGGTTGGTGTAGCTCGGGGCGAGGCGGACGTGCGTCGCCTGTTCGAGGGCGTAGCCGCCGGCCAGGAGGTTCGCCTCGCTGAAGGCCGTGCCGACGAAGGTGACGCCGATCGGGTTGTGGCCCGCGGAGCTGGCGGTGGCGCCGTACCCCGCGGGGAGCGTCAGCGCCGGGTAGCCCGCGCGGTCGGCGTAACCGACGAGCGCGCTGCCGCTCGGCACCATGACGGCGTCGAAGTCGTCGGACTTGTCGCCGGGCGTCCCGTTGGTGAGGATGCCGTCGATCAGCGCGCGGTTGGACGCCTTGCCCGCCTCCAGGTCGGCCTGGTACGCCGCGCCGGTGGCGGGGTCGGACAGGTCGACGGCCTGGGCGGCGAGGAGCTGGCCCTGCTGGTACTTCAGTCCCTCCACGGGGTTGGCGTCGTTGTAGTCGATGATGGCCTGCAGTGACCGGGCTCCGGGGCCGCGCCGTACGCCGGACAGGTAGGTGTTCAGGTCGCGCTTGAACTCGCGCGGCACGACGCTCGCCGGGTCGGGGCTCGGCGTGCCCGGTGTCACCTGGGTCGTCGTGGCCCCGAGCGACTGCAGGGCCGTCACCATCGCGGGGTACGGCGCGGCCGTGCTCGCCACGACGGCGATCTTCTTGCCCTTGAGGGCGGTCGGGGACAGCCCCGCGGTGTAGTCCTTGACCGGCGAGTCGGCCGTCGCCGGGTCGGACCGGTCGGGTCCGGCGATCGCCGTGAGCGCGCTCGCGGCGTCGTACACCGTGCGGGTGATCGGCCCGGGCGCGTCCTGCGACCGGGCGACCGGCAGGACGCCGGTACGGCTGACCAGCCCGACCGTCGGCTTCAGGCCGACGACGCCCGCCGCGTCGGCGGGGGCCACCAGCTGGGCCGAGTCGGTCGACGTCTCCATCCCGATGGTGAACGCGGCGAGCCCGGACGCCGTCGCCGCCGCGGAACCGCCGGACGAACCCGCCGGGGTCTTGTCGGTGTCGGACGGCAGGAGCACCTGACCGGCGAGCGAGGAGTACCCCTTCGGCATGTTCGAGTCGAAGACGCCGTTCAGCTCGGAGACGTTCGTCTTGCCGAGGATGATCGCCCCGGCGGCCTTGAGCTTGGCCGCCACCGTCGAGTCGCCGGCCGGCCGGAGGTCCTGCAGGGCGATCGAGCCGCCCGTCGTGGCCAGCGAGTCCACGTCGAACCCGTCGTTGAGCAGCACGGGAAGGCCGTACAGCGGACCGCGTGGCGGCTTGTGACCCTTCTTATCCTTCTTGTCCTTGTCGCGCTCCCGGTCGAGCTCCCGGGCCTCCTTGATGGCGTCGGTGTTGATCGAGCGGACCGCCTGCGTGGCCGGTCCCTCGGCGTTGGTCAGCGCGATCCGGTAGAGGTACGCCTTGACGAGCTCCTCCGAGGTGAGCGTGCCCGCGGCGAGCCGGGCGCCAAGGCTCTGCGCCGACTCGGTCTCCAGCGAGACCCGCAGCGGCTGGGGCGCGCGGCCGAGCAGGTCCATGATCGTGTCGTAGTCGGGGTTGCAGTGCCCGCGCTTGGCGAAGGGCGGCGCCGGGACGGTGTGCGCGCAGCGGTACATGCTCGGGTTCACCGATGCGGCCGTCTGGCGCAGGCGGGTGGCCTGCTCGATGACGTACCCGACGCCGATCAGGTTGTACTCGTCGTACGCGTTGCCGTGGACCTGCACGTTGACCGCGCGGCGGGTCGTGGCGGCGTACCCCATGGGGATCGTCATCGTGGGGTACCCGGCCTGCGGCCCGTTCGGGACGCTGCCGAGGATCGCGATCACCGGGTCGGCGGGCTGGGCCGGGTCGGAGTTGGTGTAGCCCATCATGTCGTCGATGGCCTTGTGCCAGGCGGCCTTGCGGATGGGCAGGTTCGTCCGGTACGCGGTCTCGTTGGCCCCGCCGGGGGTGATGTCGGCGAGCGACGCGTTGAGGTGGCTGTTGTTGCCGAACTTCAGCGCCTGCTGCTCGTTGGCCTGGTTGTCGGCCACCTCCTGCACCAGCGACTGGATCGGCGCCTTCGAGCCGAGGCGCTTGTAGTACTCGTCGATGGTCTTGTGCTGCTCGTAGCCGCTGGGCAGGTTCGGCAGCGTCCCGATGGTCGCCGCCGGCCGCGGCACCATGATCGCGCCCGCGGCGGTCAGCGCGTCGTACGCGATCTTGAGCGGGCTGCCGTCGGTGAGCGTGCCGTTGTAGCCGACCTTCTTGCCCTTGACGAAGCCGACGTCCAGGGCCGCCATGTAGTCCGGCAGCTTCGCGGGCGGGGTGGGGATGACGCCGGTGGCGAGGTAGTCGGGTCCGAAGATCGCGCTGTACTCCGCGTCGCTGTCCGGGTCGGGCCCGGCGATCGAGGCGAGCGTCATCGCCGCGTCCGACACGCTGCGCACCATCGGCCCCGCGGTGTCCTGCGAGGCGCTGATGGGCGCGATGCCGTACCCCGGCACGAGCCCGACGGTCGGCCGCAGCCCGACGAGGCTCTGCGTGCTCGACGGGCTGATGATCGACCCCGACGTCTCCGTGCCGATCCCGAGCGTGGACAGCGCCGCCGCCATGGCCGTGCCGGTTCCGGACGAGGAGCCGCTGGGGTTCTGGTCGGCGTCGATGCCGTTGATGACCTGCCCGGTGAGGTTGCTGAAACCGGACGGCTGGTTGCCGAAGCTGTTGGCGAACTCCGAGAGCCCGAGCTTGCCGAGGATCACGACCCCGCGCTCGCGCAGCTTCTTGGTGATGCCCGCGTCCGTCGCCGGGTACGACTTGCGCAGCGAGTAGTTGCCGGCCGAGGTGTACATGCCGGTGACGTCGATGAGGTCTTTCAGGAGGATCGGCAGCCCGTGCGCGGGCCCGAGGACCTGGCCCGCCTTCCGCTGGCGGTCGGCCAGCGCCGCCTGCTTCAGCGCGTCCGCGTTGATCTGGGTCACGGCGTTCAGCCCCGGACCGCGCTTGTTCAGCGCCGCGATGCGGTCGAGATAGGCCTGGGTGAGCTCGACGGAGGTGAGCTGTCCCTTGGCCATCATGGCCTCGGCCTGGGCGCCGGTGAGCGTCTCCAGGTCGAGTGCGCGCGGCCGGTGGTCCTTGGCCATCGCGGCCGCCGGTGTGAGCGTAAGGGTGAGCGAGAGGGTGAGGAGAGTTGTGAGGGTGAAGCGGATTCTGGGCACCACACGCTCCTTGAGGAACCTGGTAATGCCCGTGACCGTATAGACGATCAGTTACGGCTAAATGTCCGGAATGTTCCCGAGCCGAAACCAAGTAACAGGAGTCCGATTCGCTGGTGAGAGTGCGGACTCAGGTCGCAAGGTGACGGCCGGGTCGTGAAGGGCACGATATGCGCGATGATCTGCATCTCCCCACAGACCACCCAGGTCAACGTGGCGCACCGCCCAGGGTTTGCGTGAGCTCATTGCGGTTCGCGGTGTACACCACCCGGCCGTGCGCGCCGTTGACGATGGGCAGGTACGGCGGCACGTGACCGCAGTCGACATCGGCGATGACCGGCACGCCGAGGCCGCCGAGGGCGTCGAGCACCGCTTCGTGCTGGGTGAGGGAACCGGTGCCCGGGGCCTGTGTACGCCCGACGAGCACCGCGTTGGCTCCGGTGAAGAACCCGGCGAGCCGCATCCCGTGCAGGTTCCCGCAGATGGTGGCCGCGTCGTGGCCGGCGGCCTCGACGTAGACGAGCAGCCCTTCGGGCGCCGCCGCCCGCGCGAAGGCCGCCATGTCGCCGTAGGGCGTGCCGGTGAGGTTGCACAGGGTCTCGACGCAGCCTCCGATCAGCCGCCCCTCGGCCCGCACGTCACCGTCACCGTCCAGCCGCGTCCACCGCCCCGGGGTGTCGAGCGTGAACTCGCTCACCTCGGGAGAGGTCTGGTAATCGTCCCACCCCCGCGCCCGGTGGCGATTCGGCGGAGTCTGGGTGAACGTCGCGCCCGGCTCCATCGTCACGATGTCCAGCCAGGTGAGCAGCCCTTCGGGCGCGCGGTACGGCGTGTCCATCAGGTTGTTGCCGTGCACGGTCGCGACCCCGGTCAGCATCGTCAACGGCGTGATGATCGTCGACATGTCGGAGAAGCCCACGACCCACGTCGGGTCGGCCGCACGAAGCGCGTCCCAGTCGAGCAGCGGCAACAGGTCGATCGCGGTCTCCCCGCCCCACGGCGGCACGACGGCCCTGATGCCCGGATCGGTGAGCATCTTCATCAGCTCGCGCGCCCGCTTCGCCGCTGGGGCGCTGACGTGCGCGGAGCCGTACATGCACTCCCCGACGACCACCTCGTACCCGCGCTCCTCCACCGTGCGGATCGCCACCTGAAGGCGTTCGCGCAACTGCTCACCGACTCCGCTGGAAGGGGCGGTGACACCGACACGGTCACCGGGACGTAACGGGGCGGGGTATCGAATCCTCATGCCCATGATCCTTCCGCGACCACCGGCTCCTTGGGAAACCGATTTCGTAGATGGGTTCGTACGAGGGGCTCCGGCTCAGCTGATCCGCCTCGCGGAGTGAAGTCCTATGTAGTCTCGTTCGCATGAGCGCAGAGACAAGCCGGGGCACCGGTCCCGGCGTCATCACCCCCGATGGCTCGCCCGTGGAGTTCTACGCGTTGCTCGAAGCAGGTGACGAACCGGAGATCATCCGAGCGGTGGTCCCCGAGTCGGGTTCCATCCTGGAACTCGGCTCCGGCAGCGGCCGGGTCACCCATCCTCTCGTCGGCCTCGGCTACCACGTCGTGGCCGTCGACGAGTCGCCCGAGATGCTGGCGCGGGTCCACGGCGCCGAGACGGTCTGCTCGTCCATCCAGGACCTGCGGCTCGATCGGCGCTTCGACGCCGTCCTGCTGGCCTCGTATTTCGTCAACCTCCCCGACGACGCCCTGCGAGGCGAGCTCCTCGCCGCCTGCCGTCGCCACGTCCGCGACGACGGTTCCGTACTCATCCAGTGGCAGCCCCCGGAAGCGCACGACGCGTGGCGTGTGGGCGGCGGCCGTACCTTCGAGGGGGGCTCCATCACCCTGGCCGAGCTCAGCCGGCCCGCTCCGGACGTCTTCTCGGGGACCACGCGATACGAGCTGGACGGCAAGGTCTGGACCCAGTCGTTCACCTCGCGCCGGATGACGAACGAGGAACTGGCGGCGGAACTGGCCTCGGCCGGCCTCGCCTTCGCCGAGTTCCTCACCGGCGACCACGCCTGGATCCGCGCCACTCCCCGCACGCCATGACCGGCGCTCATCGTGACTTCACCGGATCTTCGTGAGGTAGATGATCACGCCAGGCATGCTCATCATGGCGTCACCTCAAACCAGACCGTTCGGCTCGTCGTGTCCTGTCCCCACCCCCAGGCTGAGGACAGCTCCCGGACGAGCCACAGCCCACGGCCGCTCTCGCTAAGCGGGTCAACCTTCGCCGGGATCTGCGGAATGCTGTTGGCCGAACCCTCATCGACCACATCGACACGCACGGTAGATCAACCGCCGCGCGTAGACCCCGCTTGTTCAGGTTCCACGCAAGCCGGACCAGGTGAAAGTACTGCTGCTCCCTCACCGTCCGAGGAACCCGCCGGGCGTTTGCCGGTGCGCGGCCATCCCGCTAAGAGCGATCGCGCACGAGACCTTGGTCTGTCATTCGGACTCCATCCGCGCTGATCACATGGGTGGAGTCGGTGCGCTGCTTGCCGCCCGCCTTGAGCAGACCCCGCTCGATGAGGGCGGTCACCGGCAGGTCCAGGGCCAGTTCCTCCAGCCCGTGTGCGACCACGCGGGAGCGGAACTCACTGAGCAGCCCAATCGCACAAAGCCGCCCTCGGACAGGAAGCCTTGAACGCGCGAACCGCCGACGAGACGCGTCATGCCATGGGGTCGTGTGCGGAGTACCGCTCGCCGTGCCACGGCAGGGTGACCGGCGATCGGGGGATGTCACCGCCGAGCAGGCGCTCCATCAGGTCCGCGAGGTGGAACGGCGTGACCCGGTCACGGGTGGCGCGCAGCTCAGGCAGCGTCCACCAGCGATGTGACGTCAGCAGGGCGAGTTCGGTCTCCTCCTGCCCCGAGGTGTCCACCTCCAACGTTTCCACGCGGAGGAAGAAGAACGAGTCCGTCGCGAGGTACAGGGTCTTGTCGCCCTGCCAGTGACCGGTGGTGACGGCCACCACCGGCCCCATCTCCTCGGAAGGGACGAGCAGCCCGGTCTCCTCCCGCAGTTCCCGGGAGGCCGCGACGGGAAGAGACTCCCCCGCCTTCACGCCCCCTCCCGGCGTGAACCATGCCTCCTGGTTGCGCCGCTCGCCCTCACCCCTGCCCTGGAACAGCAGCAGGCGGTCGAGCGCATCGGCGAGAAGGATCCGAGCGGTCGGCCGAGAAGTCGCGTTCACCACCCTTGTGATCTTAGGCGGCACCCGCGGGTCTCAGGGCGTCCGACGGCCTGCCGGTGGGCAGCCCCGCGCCCGGTTCCCGATATGCCGATCAAACAAACGAGCTTTCGCATGTTTCGTCCTATTTACGGCCTTGGGAGGGTTTAAGGAGGTGACGGGCAGCGGTGGCGCTCTGGAACCGGACGGCGCCCGTCCGCCGATTGCCGGTCAGACTCCGGACAGGAGTCGTGTAAAGGGCGTGCAAGGTAGGGCCCGTTTGTTTTACGCCCTTTCGAGAAGGATATGGTTTTTGTCTACATTTAGACCAGCATCGCTGGGAGTTGGGTTGCTGGCGGTCGCGCTGGCCGGCGGTCTCCTGGCGGTGCCGGCCCAAGCGCTCTCACCCCAGCAGGACACCGTCACCGAGATGCCGGACCGGCACTCGGCGCTGGAGGCGGCCCAGCGTCAAGGAGAGCGCGTGGAGATCTGGTCGCTGCGCGATGATCGCAGCACCACCTACGCCAATCCCGACGGGTCGTTGCGGACGGAGTTCTTTTCCGGCCCGATCCGCGCCGAACAGGACGGCTCCCTGAAGCCGATCGACACCACGCTGGTGGAACAGGACGGAGTGCTGCGGCCCCGGGTCGCCCAAGCCGACGTCGAGTTCTCCAACGGCGGCAGTGCGCCTCTGGTGAAGCTGGGCAAGGGGCGAGTCGTTCGGCGTGCGGTGGGGTAAGCCACTGCCCAGGCCCGTCGTGCAGGGGAACGTGGCGACCTATCGCGATGTGGTGCCTGACGGCGACCTGGTCGCCACTGCTCTGCCCACAGGAATGACACACGATGTGGTGCTGAGGAAACGGCCCAGCGGCCCTCTCGAAGTACGCATGCCCTTGGCCTTGGCCGGGTTGCGGTTCGCCAAGGACACATCCGGACGCCTCCGGCTCACTGATACCTCCGGCCGGCTGGTCGCAGGCGCGCCCGAGCCGCAGATGTGGGACGCCGCCGCGGATTCGCCGGACGCGGGCCGTCGCGCCGCTGTGGCCACCAGCATCGAGAACGGCAAAGCCGGCCCGGTGTTGGTGCTCAGGCCCGATTCGGGCTTCCTGGCCGATCTGAGCGTCCAGTACCCGGTGACCATCGACCCGTGGACGACACTGGCGCTGCAGACGGACACCTTCGTCTCCACCGACTACACCAGTGCACCGCCGCTCTGTCCTTGGTAGATGCGTCCTGACTTGTCGGTGGCACCGTCGATGACGGCCGCGCACCAGATACCGTGCTCGTCGCCGATCACCACCAGCCGGTCCTCGCCACGGCCGGTGCTCTTGGGTACCTGCGCCTGTTCGGCGATCATCCATCGGCTCACCGCTCTCCTGCCCCGGCCGAGCCAGTCGGGGGAAGTGCCCGCCGGTGCCCACCAAGCTGTGCCGAAGCTCGCGGGGCGCCCAACCTCGGCAATCCCTACCGACGAACAAAAACCGTCCGGGGCTCCACTCCCTGCTCCGTGAGGTGGCTCCGGGAGAATGGCTACTGGGGTCACACAGATCGGCGACGTTGTATCTGTTCGATAACTCGCTCAAGGCGGCAGCGGCCGAGCCGGCGTTTCAGCGATACGGCCGGACGAGCACGTCCGGCCGTATCCGGGAGCATCGGCTCCAGTACCTGCCGCTCTTCATCGGTCAGATCCCCGCGTACGCCGCGATCATCCCGACGAGAAGCAACACAGGATCAACTTATGCATGCGCCAGGGCCCAATACTTGGTGCCGGCGATCGTGGTCGTGGTGCAGTAGTAGCCGGGGCCGGCCGCGTTGGCGTCAGAGTGGCACTGCGTCGCGCCCTTCGTGGTGTACGAGTAAATCCGGCTGATCGTCTGGGCGGAGGCCACGCCCGACAGCAGAGTGACGGCCACGGTGGTGGTTGCGACAACGGTGGCCATCCCTGCGGACAGGCGCTTGAGGGTGGTGGTCTTCATAGGTTGGTCCCCCTTTTGAGCGGTAGCTGTATCAAGATCCCCTGAAACGGGTGCCGGGCACCCACAGGGACAATCTTCGCGAAGCGCTTAGAGCGCAACAAGATCGTCGCCAGGGAGCATACAGGCTTATCAACTACGCGTCAGTAGGGTTCGACAGGAATCGAACAACCCGAACCCACCTTTTCTCTGACAGACTGGCGTAAAACGGGATTAAACGGTCTTAAAGCTGCACGAGTAGGACAAGAACGAGATCTTCTTCGCAGTGACCTTGAGGGTGACCGCGGCTTCGGCGGTCATTCCAGCGGCGAGGATGAGCATCGTTCGACGGTCCACGGATGAGTCCAGCCTTCCCGCAATTCAGGCCATGGCCAGGACATCGATATCCCAGGGGTCGGCGTTCTGGACTGGCCAATGGAAACGGTGTTCTCCAGGCGGCCATCCCCGCGCCCACCATGCCCCGCAGTCCACTCAGATCTTGGGAGACGGTCATCCACCACGCTGCGCTGATCCACCGAAGCGGCGGTCTCCGGCCGGACTCCGCATGCCGATCAAGGAGCATCACTACCTCAGGGACGCAAGCAACGCACCCCTCGACTCTTGTTGATCTTGCGTGGTAAACAGGGAGTCCAGTGAAAGCGCGGTAGCTGGCTGCACAACGGGGCGGGTCCGGGGGTGGCGTGGAGTCCGACGCGGGCGATGAGTGACGCTGATCGGTGAACATGGAGCGGCGGGCAGCAGCACGCTGGCCACGGTGCTGAAGCACTGCCGCGAATCGCCGGCCGTGGAGTTCACCGGCGCCGGACAGCTGCGGCGGCGGGTGCTGCTGAGGGGGCGTTCCGCCGTGGTGGGCGCCCGAGCAGAGGACGCGGATGGTGCGATCCGGCCGTTGGGGGAGCGGACATGGCCCAAGGGGTGGCCGATGGCTGAGGGAGTAGCCGTCCATGCCCTCGGCCTCTGAACTGGGTGAGCTGACACGGCGGCGGCTGCGCCGGATGCTCGCGATCGCCGTCGCGGTGATCGCGGTGCTGGTGGTGTTGGTCATCGTGTTGCTAACCCGACGAGGCGATTTAGGCGCGGCCCCGCTCGGCCCACCGCCGCAGTCGTCGGTGGGCGTGCCCTCGACGGGCGGCCCGGTGGCGGTGCACCGTACAACTGCCCTGCCCAAGCCTGCGGACTACTTCAAAGGCCAGTACCCGGTGCGGTTTCCGCACACCCCGCAGGGTGCGGTGGCGGCTGCGGCGGCGATGTACCAGTACGTCTACACCCTGGACCCCGCCAACGCGCAGAAGGTCGCGAGCAGCAGTGGCTGTTCTTCACGCTCCTCAGCCAGCCCGAGTTCAGCTTCGCCGGCGTGCTCAACATCTCCCCGAAGCGGCTCGCGAACTGCGCCAGCGACTTCGACATGGACCAGGCCTGGCGGACGCCCAACGTCCTGCTGAGCATCGTGCGGGACGTCGAGGAGATCCGGTCGGTACGGGTCCGCGCAGTGCTCGCCGACGAACTAGGCCGGCTAGACGTGGACAGCCGGTCCGGGAAGAAGGCCGACGAGATGCGTGCCCAACTGGCGCGGATCGAGCCCCCACCGTTTACATTCTCCGCACAGCCCCGATCCGCTCGGTATGAAACACGCCGGCACGCGGGCCGCGTCGCGCACGCGGTGACAGATCGTCAATGCAAGGCGCGCGATACCGGACATATCGACACCTCCTTAGTCATTTGGGGCGCGGGTAACCTCATGCCTCAAATCCCCTAGGAGTCTCCTTTGTCTGGTGCTTCCCGCAAGCGTGACCTGCTGGTCGTGCTGCTCTCCCTGAACAGTGGCGCGACCGACGCCATCGGCCTGCTTCTCCTGGGCGGCGCCTTCACCAGCGTGATGACCGGGAACATGGTGCTCCTCGGCGTGTCGGGCGCTCAAGGGAACGGAGCGCTCGCCCTGCACGCCGGTGCGGCGATCATCTGCTTCGTGATCGGCTGCGCGGTGGGCCATCGGCTGGCCGGGAGCGCCCGCTCCGACGACCCCGTCTGGCCAGCCCAGATCAGCCGGGCGCTCACCGTCGAGTTCGCCGTGCTCATGGTCTACGCCGCGTTCTGGATGGTCGCGGGCGGCAAGGTGTCGGAGACGGGGGCGCTCGGCCTGCTGGCGCTCAACGCGTGCGCGCTCGGCATCCAGAGCAGCAGTGTGCAGCGGTTCGGGGTGCCGGGACTCTCCACGACGTACCTCACCGGCACGCTGACCACGCTGGTGATGCGGTTGACGGCGGGTAAGCCGCTGCGGGACGTCCAGCTCAGCGCGCTGCTGCTGCTCGGACTGATCGGCGGTGCGGCCCTTGGCGGGCTGCTTGCCCTGCGCGCGCCGGTCGTGGCCCCGCTGCTCCAGCTCGCGTGCGTCGGCGCCGTCCTTCTCGCCTCGCGCTTCCTCACGCCCACGCGCACGACAGCCGCCGCCGCTGAGGTCTCCGGCTGACCCGGGCGGGACGCGGGAACGTCAGCTGCGGATGGCGTCCAGGGCCATCAGGGCGACCTCCAGGGAGACGCAAACCTCCTCGGACTCCAGATCGGCGCCGAGGATGCGGCTGATCCGGGTGAGCCGCTCGTACATCCAGGCCCGCGAGACGTGCGCGGCCTCTGCAGCGGCGGTCTTGTTCCTGCCGGACTCCAGGTAGGCGCGCAGCAGCGCGATCAGCGAGGTGCCGTGCTTCTCGTCGTAGAGCAGCAGCGGGCGCAGCTCGCGCTCGGCGAAGGTCTGGAGCCGGGCGTCGTCGCGCATCAGCTGGAGCAGGCCGCGCAGCCGCAGGTCGGGCAGGCGGTAGTACGAGCGCCGCTCGGGCATCCGGATCGCCGCGTCGGCCACCTGGATGGTCTCGAGAAGTACCCGTCGTACCTCGGCGACCGAGGACACGGGGTCGCCGACGGCCATGACGTACCGGCCGTCGGGGTAACCGCGCCGGATCCGGGCGGCGAGGCGTTCGACCGCGGCGTGGCCGTCCTCGCGCGGGCCGAGCGAGACCAGCATGCCGATCACGGCGTCCTCGACCGGGCCGACCAGGGCGAGCAGGCCCGCCTCGCGTACGGCGCCGGTCGCCACCCCGGCCACGGCGCGCAGTACGGCCTGCCTGTCGTAGGCGTTGGAGGGCAGGGTCTCGCGGGTGCGTAGCACGACGGCGACCAGCTGGCGGCCGTCCAGTGGGACGCCGACGGCGCGGGCCTCCAGGGCGATCTCCGCGCTGGTCTGCTTGGGCGAGAGCAGCCCGGACAGCAGGGTGCGGTGCGTTTGGAGCGCCAGCGTCTCCAGGTCGCGGGTGACCAGGCGGCCGAGGGCGAGTGTGGATGCGGCCCGCTCGACCAGCATGGTCAGCCGGTGCGAGGGGCCGGGGACCGAGACGAGCGCGAGCCGGCCCCAGTCCTCGCCGCGCGCTCCTACGGTGGTGACCAGCCAGCCGGTGTGCTGGTCGTAGGAGGTGCGGGCACCGGTCTGCACGCTGCGCGAGCGGGCCTCCCACTGTTCCAGCACGTTCTCGGCCGGCTGCCCCGCGGTGTCGAAGGCCAGGACCTGGTGGGCGAGGTTCTCCAGTACGGCGGGCCGTCCGGACATCCGTGCGACCTGGCGCAGCACGTCGCCGGGCTCGGCGCCCTCGACCGTCAGCTCGTTGAACGCCTCGTGGATGCGCTCGGAGGCTCGCAGCTCCTCGATCTGCTTCTCCAGGATGCGCGAGTGGACGTTCTCGGTGATCCCCACGAAGGGCGTGGTGCGCAGCAGCAGCACGAGCGGCAGCCGGTGCCGCTCGGCGCTGGAGCGCATCGCCTGCGGCACCGAGTCGAGGAATCTCGGCCCGAGCCCGACCACGACCCCGGCGGCGCCGACCCCGGCCAGTTCGCCGATGAACCGGGCCAGGGAGGCGTCGTCGGAGGCCAGCGCGATGCCGGTGGTGAGGATCAGTTCGCCGCCGCGCAGCATCGGCGCGATGGTGGGCAGCTCGCTCACGTGTACCCAGCGCACGGGCGCGTCCAGCCCGGCCGCGCCGGCCACGACCTGGGGACGGCCCTGCTGTAGCGAAGGGAATTCCAGCACCTGGGCGACCGTGGGCAGGGCCTCGACAGCGTCGGAACCCCAGTGAGGCTCGTCGCCCGTCATGTCCCTCCCTGAAACGCCGCTAGACCTCCCGAATGTCGGGAAAAGACCGATATATCACCAATTTTCCACCAATGTCCAGAGTATGTGGGCTCCGAGGTCGAGGTCGGCCAGCGGGACGTACTCGTCGGCGGTGTGCGCCTGGTCCGTCGCGCCCGGGCCGAAGACCGTGCACGAGGTGCTCCCGGTGAGCGCGGCGACCATCGAGGCGTCCGTGTACGCCTCGTGCCCGTCGGCGCCGCCGACCGGGACCGGCTGTCCGGTGTGCGTCTGGTAGGCGGTCCGGATGCCGCGCACGATCGGCGCGTCGTCGGCCGCGCGGACCGGCGGTCGCTCGGCGCCGAGCGGTTCGATCTCGTAGCGCGCGCCCGGGTGCTCGGCCACCACGCCCGCGGCGACCCGCTCGACCAGGGCCTGAGCCTGCTTCGGCGTCATCGGCGGCACGATCCGCACGTCCAGACGCGCCTCGCAGGAGGGGGGCACCACGTTGGTGGCCACCCCGCCCCTGAAGACGCCGCAGGTGAAGCGCGGCCGCCCCAGCACCGGGTCCTCGTACGGCAGGGCCGCGAAGACCGTTTTGAGCCGGTCGACCACCTTGGCCGTCAGGTGGTTGGCGTCGATGCCGAGATGGGCGCGCCCCGCGTGGGCCATGCGGCCGTGCACCCGCAAGGTCAGCCAGCGCAGGCCCATCTGCGCGATGCGCAGCCGCATACCGGTGGGCTCCAGCGCAAGCACCTGGTCGTCGGGGCGCAGGAAGCCGCTCTCGACGAGGCGGTGCGCGCCTGCCATGTCCGGGGCCTCCTCGTCCACCGTGGCCACCAGCACGACGTCCCCTCGCGGGGGGCGGCCCCCGGTGGTCAGGGCGTCCAGCAGGTTGATCGCCAGGGCGAGTCCGGCCTTCATGTCGCAGGCGCCCCTGCCGTACAGGCGGCCGTCGGCGATGGCGGCGCCGAACGGCGGGTGGGTCCAGCCCTCGCCGACCGGGACGGTGTCCATGTGGCCGAGCAACACCAGGCGAGGTGCGGCCGGGTCGCCGGGCACCCGCGCGACGACGTTGTCACGGCCCTCGGCCACCGGCATGCGCGCAGGGGAGAGGCCCGCGTCGGTGAGCCGGTTGCCGACCCATTCGGCGCACTTGCCCTCGAGCGGTCCGGGGTTCTGGCTGTCGATGCCGATCAGGGCGGAGGTGTCGGCGATGACGCTGTCCAGCGAGATCATTGCGTTCCTGTGGTTGGTTACGGCTGAGCCGCGGGATGGGCGGATGGATGTCGATGAGGTCAGCCGGAGGGGGGCGGGCCGTCGACGACCACGGTCTGGCCGCTGACCCCGGAGGACTCGGGCGAGACGAGCCAGGCGCAGACCCGTCCCACCTCGGCCGGGTCGAGCAGGCGGCGGAACGCGGAGGCGTCCGCGAACCGGGCGAGCACCTCGGCCTCGGTCGCGCCCTCGCGCTCGGCCACCTGGGCAGCCAGGCGCCGCAGCATCGGGCTGTCCACGTTTCCGGGACATACCGCGTTGGCCCGCCCGCCGTGTCCGGCGATCTCGGCGGCGAAGCTCTGCACGAAGCCGATCAGGCCGAACTTGGACGCGCAGTAGACCGAACCGCCGGCCTCGCCGCGCAGTCCCGCCGTGGAGGCAAGGAAGACGGTGCCGAAGGGGTGCGGGTCGGCCGCGAGCACCCGGGCCACGGCCTGCCCAGTGTGGAACGCGCCTCGCAGGTTGACCGCCATCAGCCGGTCGTACTCGGCCCAGTCGGTGGTGGCCACCGGGCCCGTGTAGTTGACGCCTGCGGCGTATACCAGACCGTCGAGCCGTCCGCCCGCGCCGGCGTCGGCCAGCAGCCGGTCGACCGACTCCTGGTCGGTCACGTCCACGAGGCTCGACCGGTGACCGTCCCCGCCGGGCAGGGCGGCGGAGGGATCGACCGCGTCGGCCGCCCACACGGTGTGGCCGCGACCTGCGAGAGCGTCGCACGCGGCGCGGCCCAGCGCACCGGCAGCGCCGACCACAACGACGATCGAGGAGCTCACGAGGCCGCTCCCATCGCGCGTACGGCCTGCGCGATCGAGGCGCGGCGCGGGACCACGGCCTGCTCCAGGCTGATCGCGGCGGGCACCGGCACGTCGGGGGTGCCGTGCCGCGCGACCTGGCGCAGTGCCTGGGGGCCGAGCCGTTCGATCACGCCGGTGACGACCTCGCCGCTGAGCCCGAAGCCGAGGTAGTCCTCGTCGACCACGAGCAGCCGCCCGGTGCGCGCCACCGAGGCGGCGACCGTGTCCAGGTCGAGCGGCACCACGCTGCGCAGGTCCACCACCTCGACGTCCACTCCCTCGGCGGCCAGCTCTCCGGCCGCGGCCAGGCTCTCGCCGACGGTGGCGCTGAGCGTGACGAGGGTCAGGTCGGTGCCCTGCCGCACGACGGCGGCCTTGCCGAGCGGCACGGTGTAGCGGTCGCGGGGCACCTCGGCGCCATGCGCGAACGAGCCGGCCTTCTGCAGCAGCAGGCCCTTGTGCTCGATGAACACCACCGGGTCGTCACTCTCCACCGCCGCCGCCATCAGCCCCTTGCTGTCGTACGGCGAGGACGGCGCGACCACCTTCAGCCCGGGCAGGTGCGCGAAGGTGCCCCACAGGCACTGCGAGTGCTGCGCGCCCGAGCCGATGCAGCCGCCCGCCGTCTTGATCACCATGGGCATGGCGACCCGGCCGCCGGTCATGTACCGGATCTTGGCCGCGGCGTTGTAGACCTGTTCGAGGCAGACGCCGATGAAGTCCACGAACATGATCTCGACGACCGGCCGGTAGCCCTCCATGGCCAGGCCCACCGCCATGCCGGTGAAGGCCATTTCCGAGATCGGGGTGTCGCGCACCCGGTCCCGGCCGAACGCCTTCTGCAGGCCGCGGGTGCTGCCGAAGACGCCGCCCTGCAGGCCGACGTCCTCGCCGAGCACCAGGACCCGGCTGTCACGCTCCATCTCAAGGCGCAGCGCCTCGGCGATGCTCTGCGAGACGTTGATGTTCCGTACGGCGGTGCCGGTGCTCATCAGATCAGGCCTTTCCGGGCGGCCGCGAACACGTGGTCGCGGGCGGTGGCGGGGTCGGGCAGTGGGTCGGCGCGGACCTCGGCGAGCGTGGCGGCGATCGCCGCCGTGACCTCCGCCTCAACCGCGTCCAGCTCGGCCTCGGTGGCCGCGCCGCGCGCCAGGATCCGCTCCCGGGTCAGAGGCAGCGGGTCCTGCTGCTGGCGGCGGCGGTCTTTCTCGCCCGCCGGGCGGTACAGGTCGAGGTCACCCTCGTAGTGGCCGCGGAACCGGTAGCAGGTGGCCTCGAGAACGGCCGGGCCGTGCCCGGCGCGGGCGTGCGCGACCGCCTCGCCGAACGCCTCCGCGACGGCCTCTACGTCGAGCCCGTCCACCCGCCGCCCCCAGGCGCCGTACGCGGCGGCCCGCTCGGCCAGCGTGGGCGTGGCCGTCGACTCCTCGAACGGCACCGAGATGGCCCACTCGTTGTTCTCGATCAGCACGACCAGCGGCAGCCGCCAGGCGCCGGCCATGTTGAGGCTCTCGTGGAAGCCCCCGGTGTTGGCGCCGCCGTCGCCGGTCACGCCGACCGCGACCGAGTCCCGGCCCTCGATCCGCGCCGCGTACGCGTGGCCGAGCGCCACCGGCAGGGTGGACCCCACGATGCCGGTGGTGGAGAACCGGCGTTCCAGGTCGAACAGGTGCATGTGGCCGCCGAAACCGCCGCACAGCCCGGTCGCCCGCTCGTAGATCTCGGCCAGCATCGGCCTGACCGGTACGCCCTTGGCCAGCGCGTGCAGGTGGTTGCGGTGCGTGCTGACCAGGGCGTCGTCGTCGCGCAGCGCACCGATCATGCCCGCCGCGACGGCCTCCTGGCCGATCCCGATGTGCAGCTCGCCGTGGATCTCCCTGGTGGGCACGCCCGCCAGGCACGCCTCCTCGAACCGGCGCATTCGCACCATGGCGAAGTATCGCTCCACCAGCGTCGGACCGTCCATGACCGTGGCTCCTTCTCTCTCGTTCCGGGTGCGCGTCGTGCCCTCGCCGTCCCGCCTCCCTAGTGGCTGGGACACGGTTGTTCCTCCAGCTCGACGACCGTGCGGGAAGGCGTCCAGCAGTACGCTGCACGACCCTCGGCGTACTCCGTGACCCGGCCGATCAGCTCGCCGCCCGCGGCCGTCAGCTCGGCCAGCGCGAGGTCGATGTCGTCCACCAGGTAGGCCGTGTGGCCGATTCCCGGCCACACCGGCAGCCGCGGGTCGGCTCCCGCCGGCACGTCGTGGAAGGCGAGCAGCTCAAGCCGCTGGCCGCTCACCGGCGAGACACACTGCGCGAGGTCGCAGCGGATGCCGGGCAGCCCGACCGTGGCGCGGATCAGGTCGGTCATGCCGCGTGCCTCGAAGACCACCTCGAAGCCCAGCGCCCGCCGGTGGAAGTCGACGGCCTCGTCCAGGTCCGGTACGACGACGCCGCTGTGGTGCCACGTCCAGGTGGCCACGGCGCCCGCGCGGGCCGGCCGGGGCATGGCGGCGGTGTACTCCCGCCAGCCTCCGTAGGGGGAGATGTCCAGGTGGACGCCCTCGGCCAGCTCGCGCGGGTAGAGGATGCCGCTGAGCACGCGGCCGTCGGCCAGCTCGACCGGACCCCGGTACAGACCGGGAGGCTCGCCGTCCTCGACCCGGCGCAGCACCTCGGCCGGAACCCGGTAGACCTCCCCGGCGACCGAGACGCCGCGTGGTCCGGCCTCGTGCGGCGGCAGCCGGTACATGCCGGGATGCACGTCGCCGATCGAGTGCACCCGGTAGTGCGGCGCGGTGCGCGCCTCGCCGAGGAATTCGGCGCCCGCCAGGTTGGGGTGCAGCGCGAGACCGCGCATCAGGGTTCCGTTGACGAAAAGGTCCACGGCCTCTTCGGTGTCCACGTGACTGCCCTCCAGGGGTGGTGGTCGGTGGTGGCTCATCGGGCGATCGCGTACGCGCTGCGCCGGGGGTCGGCGCCCGCGGCGAGGACGCGCCGCTCGCCGTGGCGCGGGGGGATCAGATCGCCCACGGACTGCACGGACCCGGCGTCGAACTCGTAGGCCGGCCAGGGCCGTACCCGGTGCCCGCGCGCGGCGAGGCCGTCGCGCACCGTCTCGGGGACGCGGTCCTCGACCAGCAGCAGGCCCTCCCCGGAAGGATGCGGGTGAAAGCCGCCCGGGTAGCTGGAGCCGAACACCCGCGGCGCCTCCACGGCCTGCTGCGCGGTCATGCCGAAGACCGTGCCGTTCAGGAACGCCTGGAGCATCGCCTGGACGATGACGTCGCCGCCAGGGCAGGCCATCGCGGTGACCGACGGGTCCGCGGTGCCTTCCGATGTGCACTCCGCGCCGCCGTTGAGGTCGCCCAGCGCGATCAACGCGGCCGGGGTGACGCACGGCCGCTTGCCGGGCGCGACCGCGTTCGGATGGCCCGCGACCAGGCGGCTCTGCACGCCCCGAGGGGAGCAGAGGATGCCCAGCCCGGGGATGATCGGCGCGCCGTCGATGGTGTCGCTGGGCGAGGACGCGAACGCGGTGCCGTCCCCGTCCATCACCACCACCGCGGTGGTGGAGCCCAGCCGGGGCGTGCCGGACGGCAGGGTCGGAAGGTTCGGCAGCGCACGCGTGCCGATCCTGGCGCGCAGCGCGTCCAGGTGGGCGGGGGCGAGCAGCTCGGCGGGATCGAGCCCGGTGTGCGCCGGGTCGCCGTAACACCGCTCACGCTCGGAGAAGGCCAGCTTGAGCGCCTCGGTCACCAGGTGCAGGTACTCCTCGCTGTTGTGACCGGCCGCCGCCAGGTCGTAGCCGTCCAGGATGCCGAGCGCCTGCGCGACGATCAGGCCCTGGCTCCACGACGGCGTGACGTGTACCGAGCGGCCGGCGAACCGCACGGCCGGAGCCGCCGCGACCTCGGCGGCGTATCCCGCGAGGTCCTCGGCGTCCAGGAAGCCGCCCGCGCCGGTGACGAACGCGGCGATGGCCCGCGCGGGCTCTCCCCGGTAGAACGCGTCATGCGCCGCCCGCAGGCCGCCCGCCCGGTCCGCACCTGCGCGCAGCGCGGCGCTCTCGGCGTCGGCCAACGCGCGCAGCAGCGCGGCGAGCTCGGGCTGGACCAGCCGCTCGCCCACTCGTGGAGCGCGCCCGCGCGGCCAGTACACCGACCGGCTGGACTCCCAGGCCCCGAATCCACGGCCCATCACGGCCAGGCTTGCGGCTGTGCGCATGTCGACGGGGAAGCCCTCCTCGGCCAGCGCGATCGCGGGAGCGGCGGCCTCGGCGAAGCCGATCGTGCCGAACTCCCGCAACGCGGTGATCCAGCCGGACGGCGCGCCGGGCACGATCGACGGCGCCCCGCCGAGCGGCAGCGCCCCGCCGTACCGGGCGAGCAGCGCGTCCAGGGTGGCCTCACGACCCCACACGCCGACCCCCGCCACGCTGTGTACGGTGCCGGACCCGGCCGGTCGGACCAGGATCGGCGCGATGCCGCCGAAGTTGGCCATGTCCACCTGCACCACGTTGGAGGCCAGGCCGGCGGCGACCCCGGCGTCCACCGCGTTGCCGCCGCGTCCGAGCACCTCGGCGGCGATCTGGCTGACCAGCGGGTGCCCGGCCACCACCGCCCAGCGCTCGCCGAGCAGCGTGGGACGCATCGACTCCGCTCCGGGGAAGACACCGGGCACGATCCCGCCGCCCATTCCGGCGCCCTTGCGAGGCGTTCCGTCCCGTCCCCCAGCACCCGCCCCGCCGTACGGCTCGGCGGCGTCGGAGCACTCGAACCCCTGCGCGATGGTCATCGTCCGTCCTTCCTCGTCCCGTCCCGCGGCCCGCCCGCGGCCGTCACGCCGCGCATCAGCCCGCGTACGGCGGGACCGGCATCCCGCGCACCCCGACGTCGGCGGCGAACACCGCTCCGGCCTCCGGCTCGGCTGCGAGCTGCCGCCCGTCCATCTCGACCCGGCCCGTGGTGATGTACAGCCGGTCCAGCTCCGTGCCACCGAACGCGCAGCTGGTCACCTGGCGGACCGGTAGCGGGACCGTCGCGTCGTGGCTGCCGTCCTGCCGGTAGCGGCGCACCTGCCCGCCGCGCCACAGCGCGACCCAGACCCCGCCCTCGGCGTCCACCGCGAGCCCGTCCGGCACCCCGGCCTCGTCCTCCACGGTGACCCACGCGCGGCGGCCGCTCGCCGTACCCGTGGCCGGGTCGTAGTCCAGCACGTCGACTCGCCGGGTGGCGCTGTCCACGAAGTACATCCGAGTGCCGTCCGGTGACCAGCCGATGCCGTTGGCGACGCTGGTCCGGTCCAGGATCCGCTCCGGCGCCGCCCCGCCGGGGGCGATGCGATGCAGCCCGCCGCGGCCGGGAAGCATGTCTGCGTCGAGTGTGCCGAACCACAGGCGCCCGGCCGGGTCCACTCCCGCGTCGCCGAGCCGGTTTCCCGCGGGCTCGCCCGGCACCTCGACCGTCCGCTCTTCCACGCCCGCCGCGTCGAGCAGCGTCAGGCCGGACCGCGCGGCCACGACCAGCCCTCCGTCCACGCGGGGCAGGACCGCGCTGACCGCGTGCCCGAACTCGCGGAACGAGGTCTCCCCGGTGTCCGGCACGTGCCGGTAGACCCGGCAGCGCAGCACGTCGACCCAGAGCAGCGTGCCGGTCGCCGTGTCCCAGGCCGGGCCCTCGCCCAGCAGGTCCTCGGCCCGGCAGACGGGCTCGGCCAGAACCGGAAGCACGCGCATCATGCCTCCACCCCGGCGAGCAGGCCGCGCAGCGGCTCCTCGTGCGCCGCGAGAGCGGTCAGCCGGGCGGCACGTGCGGCCCGGTCGGCGGCGAGCGTCGCACGCAGCCGCGCCCGCGCGGCGTCCGCCTCGGCATGGCACCGGGCCACCCCGGACTCCACCAGGCGGCGTCCCCCGCTGAAGACGTCGGCCACGTCCGTACGAGCCGTGTCGTACACGATCCGGTCCACCACGTCGCCGCGCCCGTGTCCGGACGCGACCGCGATCAGGTCGGCACGGTACCCCGGTGCGATCCGGCCCAGCCGTGCCCCGTGACCGGTCGCCGCGGCGCCGCCCTCGGTCGCCAGCGCGAGCACCTCCCGCGGGGTCAGCGGCCCACCCGCCCGTTCCGCGGTCGCCAGCGCGGCACGCATCTCCGCGAACATGTCCGGGGCGGACTCGTGCTGGCTGTCCAGGCCGAGCGCCACGTTCACCCCCGCGTCCAACCAGGCGCGTACCGGCGCGTCCCCGGACCCGAGCCTCCGGTTGGAGGTGGCACAGTGAACAAGCGCGGTACCGCGCCGCGCGAGCAGCCCGATCTCCGCACCGGTCAGCCAGACCCCGTGCGCCGCCGACAGGTTCGAGCCGAGCAGGCCACAACGGTCGAGCATCCCTGTCGGGTCCCCCTCCGCCGACCAGTCGCGCTGGTGGCGGCTCTCCAGCAGGTGGGTGTGGACGCGGAGTCCGCCCGCGGCGCAGCGCCGTAGCGCGGCGAGCGCCGCGTCCGAGCACCACTGGGGCGCGACCGGCGCGACGCCGAGCCGTACCCGCCGGGTGCCGCGCAGGTCGGCGGCGGCGAACAGACCGGGGAAGTCGGCGGGGGCCACGCCGCGCCCGGGCGCCGCCAGCCGCTCGGCCCCCCGCCAGGCGGCGTGCGCCCGTTCGGGCAGGAACTCGCTCCGGTCGGTGAGGCCGAGCGCCAACTCGGCGCGCAGCCCCGCCTTCTCCAGCGCGGAGACCACCGCGCCGACGCCCGCCGCGTACTCGTCCGGCGGGGCGAAGGTGTGGTGGATCGCCTGAACGGTCGTCACCCCGGTGGCCGCCAGGTCCGCTGCCGCCACCAGCGCGTCGTTATGGGGATCGAGCGCGGTCGTCCCGGTGAGCCGTACGACCCAGATCTCCAGGCACGCGTCGGCGACGCCCTGCTCGGCCAGTGGCAGTGCGCGCAGGTGCGAGTGCGCATCGGTGAAGGCGGGCAGGACGGTCCCGTCCAGGGTGACCGTACGGTCCGCCGGCACCTCGCCGGCCAGGTCGGCGAACGGCGCGACCCTGACCACCGTGCCGCCCTCCACGAGCACCCCGGCGTCCTCTACCTGTACGGCACGGGCGTGGGCCAGGAGAGCACGGCAGCGCAGGAGGAGGGGCCGCTGCCCGCGATGGGCGCCCATCACCGCGCCGCCCATCGCACCAGCCGCCGCTCCGCCACCGTGACCAGGGCGAAGACCAGCCCCGCCAGGACGGTGGACGTGAGGATCGCCGCCCACATCTTCTCGGACTCCAGCGCGAGCGCCGAGCTGATCACGAGCTTGCCGAGGCCGTTGCCGCCGATGACCCATTCGGCGGTCATCACGCCGAGCACCGCCGCGGGCGCGGCGATCCGCATGGCGTCGAAGAACGCCGGCATCGCCGCCGGCAGCCGTACCCGCCAGTAGACGGTCAGCGGGCCGCAGTCGAGCACGTGCATCAGCTCCAGCGCCTCCCGCTCGACCGAGCGCAGCCCGAGCAGCACGTTGACCAGCGTCGGGAAGAACACGATGAGCGCGGCCACGACCACCGTGGACGCCGTGCCACGGCCGAACGCCAGCGTGATGAAAGGCGCCAGCGCGACGATCGGGATCGCCCGCAGGGTCAACGCGAACGGATAGAGCAGCGCGGCGAGCACCGGCGAGGCCGAGATGAGCAGCGCCAGCACAAGACCGGCCGCGTTGCCCGCCGCGAAACCCGCCACGACGGACACAGCGGTGGCCCGGGCGGCGTCGAGCACCGCAGCCCAGTCCGCCGTCGAGACGATCGCGGTGGGAGCGGGCAGCACGTAGGAAGGCGTGCCGGTGGCCCTTACCACGACCTCCCATACGACGAAGGTCAGAAGGATCACCAGCGCGGAGCCGGCCAGGCCGCGGGCGCCCGAGGGCAGGCCGGGCGACCGGCGGCGCGCCCGGGAGAGTGTCTCGGTGGCCATGCTCAGCGCTCCTTCGCCGCGTCGACGGAGGCGTGCCACGGCGCTGCCACTCGCGCGACCAGCTCGAACACACCCACCAGCAGGCCGGTCACCGCGGTGGAGAGCACAAGCGCGGCCCACAGCTCCGGGATCTTGTAGCCGAACATCGCGTACAGCAGCGCGAGCCCGAGCCCCTGGTCCGCGCCGACCCATTCCGCGATCATCGCCGCGATGAACGCCGCCGGAGCGGCGATCTTGAGCGAGGCGGCGAACGCCGGCAGCGCGTACGGCAGGCGCAGGTGGCGCAGCGTGCGCAGCCGGCCGGTGCCGAGCACCTGGCCCAACTCGATCACCCGCGTGTCCGTGGCGCGAAGCGCCCCTGTGAGGTTGACCAGCACGGGGAAGAACGCGGCCAGCAGCGCCACCGCGGCCTTCGAGCCGAAGCCCAGGCCGAGCGAGGCGACGAGCGCCGGGGCGAGCGCGATGACGGGGATGCTGTACAGCATCAGCGACAGCCGGTACAGGCCGTCGCCGACCAGCCGGAACCGGTCCATGAGCAGCGCGAGCACCAGCGCGAGCACGACGCCGCCGGCGAACCCGGCCGCCGCCTCGCCCATGGTCGTCACGGTGTTGGTCAGGTAGCCGTCCCGGCCGCGCCACAGAGTGGCCAGGATCTCGGTCGGCGCGGGCAGCACCCCACCCGGACGGTAGAAGGCGCGTCCGCACGCCTCCCAGGCCAGGAGCACCGCCGTGTACCCGGCCACCGCGATCGCGACCGTGGCCCTGCGGCTGATCCGGCCACCGCCGAGCGCGCCGCCGCGGCTCATGGCCCGGTCCCCTCGTACGCCTCGGTCAGCAGCCGCGTCAGCGTGCGCTCGTAGGCGACGAACTCCGGTAGCAGCATGGTGTCCGCGTCGCGCGGGCGGGGCAGGTCGATCTGCAACTCGGCGATGACCCTGCCGGGCCCGCACCCCAGGACCACCACCTGGTCGGACAGGAACACCGCCTCGGAGACGTTGTGGGTGACGAGGATCGCGGTGGTGCCGGTCTCCAGCCAGATGCGCTGCAGTTCGTCGTTCATCTGCCGCCGCCGGATCTCGTCCAGGCCGTTGAACGGCTCGTCGAGGAAGAGCAACCTCGGCCGCAGGATCAGCGCGCGGGCGATCGCCACCCGGCGGGCCATGCCGCCGGAGAGCTTCGCGGGCAGAGCCTTCTCGAACCCCTTGAGGCCGACGAGGCGCAGCAGCTCACGCGCCCGCTCCTGCCGCTCCGCCTTGGCCACCCCGGCGACCTGCAGCGGCAGCTCGACGTTGGCCTGCGCGGTGCGCCACGGCAGCAGCACCGGATCCTGGAAGACGAAGCCGAACTCACCGGCCCGCCTGGCCTCCTCGGGGGACCGGCCGAACACCTCGACGGAGCCCGAGGTCGGGCGTACCACGTCGGCGAGGATGCGCAGCAGCGTCGACTTGCCGCAGCCGGACGGGCCGATCAGGGTGCTGAAGCCGCCCTCACGGATCGTCAGGGAGATGCCCTCCAGCGCGGTGAACGGCGTGCCGCCCACGTCGAACCGCTTCCCGACGCCCGTGGCGTTCACCACGCCGCGCGCCGTGCCGCCTGACACGTCGTCCTGCCGCGCCGGTACGCCTGCCCGGGCCCTCACGCCCGGGTCCCGGGTACCAGGCCGAGCAGCCGCGCCAGGTTGGCGCCTTCCACGAGCGCACGGTCGGCCTCGTCCGGAACGGCACGCGCGATCTTGGCGCGTTCCAGGTCGAAGTGGCTGCCCGGCCAGTCGGTGCCCATCACCAGGCGGGACGCGCCCAGCCGCCGGTAGGCCATCTGCACCTCGATGAGCTGGGTGCCCGAGGTCTCCAGGTAGATGTGCTCGTTACGCTCGGCGACGAGGATCGCCTCGTTGACGTTCCAGATCGTGCCCATGTGCGCGATCAGCACCGGTACGTCGGGGAACCCCTTGGAGATCTCCTCGATCGACAGCGGCGCGCAGAACGGGTCGTCCAGCGCGTTCACGAGGACCACCAGCCCAGCCTCCCGGCAGGCCGCGAAGATCGGGTCGAGCAGCCCGTGGTCCGCGAAGTGGTAACCGTGCATCGTCGGGTGCAGCTTGAGCCCCTTGAGGCCGTACTCGCGCCCGCAGGCCAGCACGGTCTCGACCGCGTCCGGGCGCCGGGGGTCCACCTGACCGAAGCCGACGATGCGATCCGGGTGCGCGGCGACCGTCTTCGCGATGAACGCGTTGTCGATCATCTGGCCGAGGGAGCAGCCCACAGCCATGTCGACCCCTGCGGCGTCCATCGAAGCGATCATGCTCTCGGGGGTGTAGGACTCGGCGGTCAGGTAGTCCGAGGTCCCCCCGGCCTGCCACACGTTGTTATAGGCGTCGATGATCACGGGTTCTCCGCTCGTGGTGGTACCGATCTGAGGTCGGCGGATCGGGCTTGCCGCCGCCGGGACTGCTCGGCCGTACCGGATATGCCGGGTGCCGCGTGCGGACGTCAGGTCAGCAGCGAGGTACGCCCGCCGTACGCGGCGTCCAGGACGGAGGTGGTGACCACGTCGGCGACGTTCGGCTTGCTGCTGATCGTGCCGGCCGCCGCCAGCTCGTCGATGATGTTCCGCATCTTCGCCGGGTCGACCCGAAGCACCCCCTTGGGCGAGGCGATCAGATCCTTCTGGAACTCGGCGGTGGCGGCCTCGTTGTCGGCGTCCAGACCGCTGGTGTTCCACTTGGTGGCCACGAGCCGCCCGATCTCCTCCGGGTTGGCGTTCATGTACTCGTAGCCCTTGATCGTCGCGCGCAGGTAGCGGACCAGGTCGTCGTGGTTCTTGTCCAGGTTGTCCCGTGTGGTCACCAAGACGTTCCCGTAGCTGTGCACGCCCAGGTCTTCCAGGTACAGCACATGTACGTCCACGCCCTGCCGCTTCAGCGCCACCGCCTGGGAGGTGGCGTACCCGGAGTACCCGGACGCCTGGCCGGTGGTCAGCTGCGTCGGATCGGTGCCGGCGGGGATGAAAGTGACGCCCTTCACCCCGGCCTTCTTCACCAGCGACTCGAACTGCTGGCGCGAGGCCTCGGTGACCGCGATCGTACGGCCGGCGAAGTCCTGGATGCCAGAGATCGGGTCGTCGGCCTTGCTGAGGATGGCGAACGGCGAGGTCTGGAAGATCGCGCCGTAGATCACCAGCGGCTGGCCCTTGGCCGCGGCCACCAGCACGTTGGTGTTGTCGTCGTCACCGGTGAACGCCTTGCCCGAGGCGATCTGCTGCCACGACAGGATGTTGGGACCGCCCGCGGTGAAGGCGGCCTCGATCTTCTCGGCCGCATAGTAGCCCTTCTCCTGGGCGGCGAAGTACCCGCCGAACTGGGCCAGTTTCAGCCACCCGAGCTGGGCGTTCAGCTTCAGCGTTCCGTCGGCGGATGTCGTGGTGGTGGAGCCGCCCGAGCAGGCCGACAGCAGCCCGCCCGCGGCGAGTAGCCCGGCCCCGGCGCCGAACAGTTTCAGAACGTCACGGCGTCCACGGGCACTTCCGGCGATTCGGGGCGAGGTCTCCATGGGGGTCCTCCGGGGGGATCGGTGGCAGGGAGGCTGCGGATGTGCAGCGGAACCTGCGGTTTCGTGCCCTCAACCCTCGCAACGCCGCCGTATTTTGGACAACAGCCGAATTGTCAGTGGATTGGCCGTAACACTTGACGAAGTGTCCATGGCGAAACAGCACGGCCGACGAACGGCAACGGCCGGTCCTGGCAGTTCGAGAGCCGCCCCCGTCAGGGAAGCAGGGCGCCGGTACAAGGAAGTACCACTAGCCTCCCGATCTGTGACATGCCCAGCTCAGGGCAGCCCTCGATCCGGCCGTCGGCCCAGCTTGGGACGCGGGGGATCGGATAGATTCCCATATGGAAAGTTCAGCCCTGTACGAGCTGTGTGACCACCTCGCCGATCGCGGGCCGCAGCTCGGCCGGTGGAGCCGGCAACTCGCGCACCAGCCGCAGCACGGCGACTTGCACACCATGCAGTTCTTCAGCATCTCGGACTTCAAGCTGTACGCCGCCGCCCAGCAGGCGGGTCTGCCGATCCCGTCATACGACGGGGACGATGTGGCCCGGCGCGCCCGGGACGACAACGCGCTCGCCGCGGCGCTCACCGTGGCGGCCACACTGACGGCGCAGTCGGGTCAGGCGCACACCAGCCCGCACGAGGTCAGCGGGCCTAGTCTCGGCACGGTCGTAGGGTCGATCCCGGCGGCGCGGATGAGCGACACGATCGCCGAGGCGCTCAATCGGCAGGTCGGCGCCGCCTACAGCGAGGCCTTCGGCCGGATGCTGCACTACCTGCGGCGGGCCCGGGTGAGGCGGGTGGACCTGCGGACGGCGGCGGCGCTGGGCTTCACTATGCCCGGAGAACCACCGAGGTGGCTGCCCGTGGCTCCCCTGGGTAGGTCTCCGCGCAGTCCGGCTTCGACCGCCTCTCCACCATCACCTGGACAGTGAAGAAGAAGTCCTGGCTGTGTGGGAACACGCACCAAGGTTGGGCGGACGCGATGTCGCGCATCACCGAGGCGCACAAGTACTGATCATCACTGTCTTTCCGGGAACGAGGTAATTCACCATGCGTGCCGTCACTCGCGCCGTCTTACCGGCTGTGATGATCGCGATCGTGGCCACCGCCGGCTGCGCGAGTGAGGGCCCACGGCTGACCGTCGTGAACCACGATGACGAGGACGACGTCACCATCGGCGTCACCCTGCCCAACACCGTCGCCCACCGGCCCTACTCGCTGGGAGGCTGGAGCATGTGCCTGGACCGACCCGGGGCCGTGAGCATCGAGAAAGCCGAACTGATACGCCCGGAAGGCGACATCCGCCTGGCGGCATTCTCCTCTCGCCTTCACGGCGATCACCCATTTCTGGGCAGCGAGAAAAAGCCGCTGACCTCGCTCGGGTTCCCCGCGCGCAGCCCGGCCGTCACCACCCCCTGCCCCAAACGCGGCCAGCACCCTAGTCAATGGGGGCCCACCACAGAACTCGGTCTGCAGTACACCAAGGACAGCGACGCCACCGCCCGCGCAGAGGGCGTCCGCCTCACCTACACCTCGGCAGGCGAGCGCCGCGTCGTCGACTTCTCCCTGATAGTCGAACTGTGCGCCCCCAAGGACACCACCACGACTAGTTGCAAAGAGATGTACAAAAGCCTGAACGACTCCTCCTGAAACGCCACCTCCCCTGAGGAACTCCCCCCACCGCCTTCCGGGGGAGGGACGCCATTTACCCCTTCGGGTACACCACCCGCCCCTTCGGAGGGAGGTACGCCGTTGGGCTCTTCGGGAGTGGAGGGACGCCTGGAGTTCTTTGAATCGCGCCGCCGGGCCGGACCGCCGCCCTCCCTGCCAATATGGATAGAGGTAGCAAACAGGCATAAAAGTCTGTGCTGAGGGTGGGGAAGGAGTCATCCCTTCGTGGGAGTAAGTGAACAGGATCCGCAGATCCCTGACCCCCAGGTGCGTGAGCGGGCCGGCGCCCGCCGCTACACCGCTGCTTACAAGGCCCGGATTCTGGAGGAGTACGACCGGCTCGATAAGGCCGGCAAGGGCGCGCTGATGCGTCGCGAAGGTCTGTACTCCTAGCTGATCTCCAGCTGGCGGACTGCGCGGGATCATGGTGCCGAGCAAGCACTGGCCCGGCCGGTCGGCCGCCCGAAGGCCGACCCGCAGGACAAGCAAATCGACGCTCTGCAGGCGGAGGTCGAGCGAGGGCCAGTTCCTCCATCCCGTGTGCGACCACGCGGGAGCGGAACCAACTGAGCCCCCTCGGACCTCCGAGCGTCGCCCCGGGGCCGCACATGGCCGGCAGGGGAGCCGGGTCCTTGATCACAAAGTGGGTGAATGGCCGGCGCTCGCTGATCCAAATCGGCGCTGGCTCTCGGAAAAGGAGTGACCAGGTCCGGGGAGTGCCGGCGATCATCCTGCTTGGCTGGCGCGCATGATCCACAGTCGACTGAGCAGAATCCTGGCCACGATGGTGGCGGCGGCCACCATGACCACATCGCCGGCACCGGCGCACGCCGCGGGCGACGCGGTCTCCAGGGTCGAGGCGTACCTGAACGGCATCAGGACGGAGCCGGGGAGGCTCCGTGAGTTCGCCTTCGACCTGCCGAAGGGCGCCGACGTCCACGCGCACCTGTCGGGCAGCGTGCCGACCCGGGGGCTCCTCGGCTCCGCCATGCGCGACGGCCTGTGCGTCGACACCACCTCCTTCGTCGCCTCGGCCCCGCCGTGCCGTGCCGGGCAGCGCCCGGCCCGTGACGCGGCCACGGACCTCTCGTTCGGCGACGACGTCGTGCGGGCGTGGTCGATGCAGGGCTTCACCCCGGGCAGCGAGTCGGGACACGACCATTTCTTCGCGGCGTTCGGCAAGTTCGGCGCCGCGTCCGCGCACAAGGGCGAGATGCTGGCCGCCTACGCCTCCCAGGCGGCGGCGGAGAACCAGTTCGCCCTGGAGGTAATGTTGTCCCGCCAGTCGGGGAAGATCGGGGAACTCGCCAAGAAGGTCGGGTTCAACCCCGATCCGGCGCGGCTGCGCGAGCGGCTGCTGGCCGGCGGCGCGATGGCCGCGATCGTCAAGGCGGCGCGCGAGGACGCGGACGCGGACCTGAAGGAGATGCGCGCCGCCCTTCAGTGCGGCAAGGAAGGCGCCGACCCGGGCTGTGCGCTGCCGCTGCGCTTCATCCTCCAGGTCACCCGCACGAGCGCTCCCGAAGTCGTCTTCGCCCAGATGGTGCTCGGGTTCGAGCTGGCCGAGGCCGACCAGCGCTACGTGGGCGTCAACCTGGTCGCCCCGGAGGACGACCCGGTCGCGCTGCGCGACTACCGGCTGCACATGAGCATGCTCGGGTACCTGCGCGGCGTCTACTCGAAGGCCCACATCTCCCTGCACGCGGGCGAGCTCGCCTCTGGCCTGGCTCCGGCCGCGGACCTGCGGTTCCACATCGGAGAGGCCGTACGCACGGGCAAGGCCGAGCGCATCGGGCACGGCGTCGACGTCGCCGGCGAGGACGGGTCGGCGGGCCTGCTGGCCGAGATGGCGCGCAAGCACGTGCTCGTCGAGATCGCCCTCACCAGCAACTGCCAGATCCTGCAGGTGTGCGGCGACCGGCATCCGTTCGCGGCGTACCGCGAGGCGGGGGTTCCCGTCACCCTCGTGACCGACGACGCGGGCATCGAGCACACCGACCTGAGCAGTGAGTACGTACGGGCGATCACGACCTACGGGCTGCGCTACGCCGATGTGAAGAGCATGGCGCGCGCCGCGCTCGACCACGGTTTCCTCCAGGGCCGCGGCCTCTGGCGCGCGCCCGACGACTACACTCCCGCGCCGGAGTGCGCGGGGACGCCCCTCGGTGGCGCGTCGCCCCCGGCCGCGTGCAAGGCCCTGCTGAAGGCCAGCCCCAAGGCGGGCGCCGAGTGGAACCAGGAGGCGGCCTTCACCGCCTTCGAGGACCGCTACGACGGCTGACACCCGACCCTGACGACCCGGCGCCCCCCGCCGGACATGAACGCGGGCGGCGGGGGTTGGAGGACGGCACAAGGGATCGGATCGGATTCGTCGTGGAGACCGAAGTAGCCGCGACGAGCGGTGCCTAGTGTTCGGGCATGCCTCGCCTCTCCCTCAGCGACCTCTACCGCATCGCGATGCCGGGGGACCCCCGGCTGTGCCCGGACGGGAGCGCCGTGGCCTACACGGTCACGACCGCCGACGAGCAGTCTGACGAGAATCGTTCCGAGATCTGGCTCGCCGCCCCCGGCGCCGAGCCGAGGCGCCTGACGGGCGGCCCGCGCGACTCCTCCCCGCGCTGGTCGCCCGGCGGGCGCTCTGTCGCCTTCCTCAGGGCGGTGGACGGAAAGCCGCAGGTCCACCTGCTGCCGATGGACGGGGGCGATGCTCGCGTCCTCACCTCGGCGCCGCTCGGCGCGGGCGCGGCCGTGTGGTCCCCGGACGGGACCATGATCGCGTACAGCGCGCCGCACGGCGACCTGAACCCGCACGCCCCCGTCGTGGCCGACCACCTGGAGTACAAGGCCGACGGCATGGGCCTGCTGCGCGGGCTGACCATGCACCTCTTCGTGACCACCGTGGACTCGGGTGAGACCCGGCAGGTCACCTCGGGCGACTTCCACGCGGGGGAGCCGTCCTGGTCGCCGGACGGCAAGCGGCTCGCCTTCACCACGAGCATGGAGGCCGACCGCGACCTGGCCGTCGGCGGCGCGGTCTACTCGGTGGACGTCTCGGGCGGCGAGCCCGAACGGCTCACCAAGGCCGACGTGATCTGCGCGGGCGCGTGGTGGCTGGGCGAACGGCTGCTGGTCGCCGCGTTCGGCGGTGGCCCGGTGGGCCACACCCGCCTGTACGACCTCGGGACCGACGGGCTCGTGGAGGTCGAGACGGGACTCGACCGCAACATCATGATGGGAGCCCCCGGCTATCCCGGTGCCGCGCCCCAGCTCGCGGGGGACGACCTGATCTTCTGCGCCAGGGACGGCGGCTTCACCCACCTCTACCGCGCACCCGGCGAGAAGATCATCGGCGGGGACCAGGTGGTCTCCGGCGTCAGCGCGGCGAACGGCAGGATCGCCTACGTCGCGGCGACCCCGCACAGCGCGGGGGAGGTCTACCTCACAGGCTTCCCTGGCGACCGGGCGGATGACGCGGGCACGACGCGGCTCACCGCCCACGGGCTCACCGGGGTCGAGCTGTTCACCCCCAGGGCCCGTACCTTCACCGCACCCGACGGCACGCCGGTCGAGGGGTTCGTGCTGCGGGACGAGACGCTCACCGGGCCGGGCCCGCTCCTGCTGGACGCGCACGGCGGCCCGCACAACGCCTGGGCGCCGGTCTTCGACGGCGTCCACCTCTACCACCAGGTGCTCGCCGCGCGGGGCTGGACCGTGCTGACCCTGAACCCGCGCGGCAGCGACGGGTACGGCGAGGCGTTCTTCACCGCCGCGCTCGGCGCCTGGGGCATCGCCGACACCGGTGACTTCCTCGGCCCGATCGACGAGCTGGTCGCCGAGGGGGTCGCCGACCCCGAGCGGCTCGCGGTCACCGGCTACAGCTACGGCGGCTACATCTCCTGCTGGCTGCCCACCCAGACCGGCCGGTTCAAGGCGGCCATTCCGGGCGGGTGCGTCAGCGACCTGACCAGCATGGCCGGCACCTCCGACGCGGGTCATTACCTCAAGACGCACGAGTGCCACGGCGACCTCGCGGCGCAGTCCCCGCTGACCCACGTCGCCCGGGTGACCACGCCGACGCTGATCCTCCAGGGGGAGGAGGACCACCGGTGCCCCGTCGGCCAGGCCGAGCAGTGGTTCGCCGCACTGCGCGAGCAGGGCGTGCCGGTGCGGCTGGTCCGCTATCCCGGCGGCTCTCACCTGTTCATCCTCAACGGCCGCCCGTCCCATCGGGTGGACTACAACGAAAGGATCGTCGAGTGGCTGGAGCAGTGGATACCGGTCGTTGGCACGCCCGTCTCGAAGGGCTGATCGCCGAATACGACGTCCCCGGCGCGAGCCTGGCCTTCCTGCACGAGGGGGAGGTGCACGAGTTCGCCGCGGGAGTGCTGAACACCGACACCGGGGTGGAGGTCACCACCGACTCCCTCTTCCAGATCGGCTCGGTCACCAAGGTGTGGACCGCCACGCAGATCATGCTCCTGGTCGAGCGGGGTGAGCTGACGCTCGACACCCCGGTCGCCGAGGTGCTGCCGGACTTCCGGGTGGCCGACCCGGAGGTGAGCAAGACCGTCACGATCAGGCACCTGCTCACGCACACCTCCGGCATCGACGGGGACCTGTTCCTCGACACGGGACGCGGCGACGACTGCGTGGACAACTACGTGCAGGCGTGCGCCGACCTCGCCCAGAACCACCCTCTCGGCGTCACCCACTCGTACTGCAACTCCGGGTTCATCATCGCCGGGCGCGTCGTCGAGCGGCTCACCGGCAAGGTCTGGGACGCCGCGCTGCGCGAGCAGATCATCGAGCCGCTCGGCCTGACCCACACCTGGACCCTGCCGGAGGACGTCCTGCGCTACCGCGCCGCCATGGGCCACATGGACGGCCGGCCCGCCCCCGCCTGGGGCCTGATGCGCTCCTGCGGCCCGGCCGGGCTGATCTGCGCCAGGCCCGCCGACGTCGTGGCGTTCGCCCGCGCGCACCTCGGCACCGGCCTGCTCGCGGACCCCCGGGCGATGTGGGAGCCGCAGGTGGACGTCCCCAACCCGTACGCCATCGGCAAGCAGTGGGGCATCGGCTGGATCCTGGACGAGTGGGACGGACGGCGGGTCGTCTCCCACGGCGGCAACACCATCGGCCAGGCGGCCATGCTCTGGATGGTGCCCGACACCGAGACGGTGGTCTGCGTGCTGGCCAACGGCGGCCACACCGGGGCCTTCCATCACGCCGTGGCCACCGAGCTCTTCGACGACCTGCTCGGCCTGGCCGTGCCGCCCGTGCTCGGACCGCCGGCCGAGCCGTTCGAGACCGACGTCCAGCGGTACGCCGGGGTGTACGAGCGGGCGGGCGCCCGGATGACGCTCACGGCCCGCGACGGCCGGCTCTCGCTGTACGCCGAGCCGACCGGCGCCCTGGCGGGGCTGCAGCCTCCGATGGAGTTCGACCTCGTCCCGGTGGACGACACCACCTTCGTCGGCCGCCCGGACGGCGAGCCGCAGTGGGTGTCGGCCGTCTTCTACGAGCTCGCCGACGGTTCCCCGTACGTCCACCTCGGCGTGCGCGCCACCCCGAAGATCGCCTGAGGAGCCCGGCATGTTCGAGGACCTGCGAAAGCGTTTCGACGAGGCGGCCCGGCTCCACGGTGTGCCGGGCGCCGCCCTCGCGGTGTGGAAGGGCGGCGAGCTCGTCGAGGTCGCCACCGGCGTGGTGAACAGGAACACCGGCGTGGAGACCACGCCCAACAGCGTGTTCCAGGTCGGCTCCACCACCAAGGTCTGGACCGCCGCCCTTGTCATGCAGCTTGTGGAGGAGGGGCTGGTCGAGCTGGACCGGCCGGTCCGCGAGTACCTGCCGGAGTTCGCCGTCGCCGACGGCGCGGAGAAGGTCATCACGGTCAGGCACCTGCTCACCCACACGGGCGGCTTCGACGGCGACCTGTTCGAGGACACCGGGCGCGGCGACGACTGCCTCGACAAGTACGTGGACTACCTGCACGGCGCCGGTCACGTGCACGCGCCCGGTGCCCTGTTCTCGTACTGCAACGCCGGCTTCTGCGTCCTCGGCGCGCTGGTCGCGCGGCTGCGGGGCGTCACGTGGGAGACGGCGATGCGCGAGCGCCTGCTGGAGCCGCTCGGCGCCACGCACTGGGCGCTGCTCGCCGAGGAGGCCGTGCTCTTCCGGGCGGCGGCCGGGCACGTCGGGCCCGAGGGGACGGTCCACCCGTCCTGGCAGATGCCGCGCTCCAATGCCCCCGCGGGCTCCACCATGTGCCTGGCCCCGCGCGAGCTGGTCCGCTTCGGCCGGATGTTCACGGCGGGCGGCCTGGCCGAGGACGGCACCCGGCTGCTGTCGGAGGAGTCGGTGGCCGCCATGCGCACCAGGCAGGTCGGCGTGCCCGGGGTCTCGGGGCTGCTGGCCGACCGCTGGGGGCTTGGGTTCGAGCTGTTCGACTGGGGCGGCGAGGTCTTCGGTCACGACGGCGGGACGATCGGGCAGAGCACGTTCTGGCGGGTCGTCCCTGAAGCGGACTTCGTCGTCGCGATGAGCGTCAACGGCGCCGGGTTCGCGGGGCTGCTCGCCGACGTGGTGCTGCCGTTGATACGCGAGGCCACCGGGCTCGCCGTGCCGGGCTTCCCGGTGCCGGCCGGAGCGCCTGCGGCCGTGGACCTCACCCCCTACACCGGCAGGTACGAGGGGCCGGTGATCGCCTACGAGGTGGCCGAGGCGGACGGCGGCCTGGAGGTGGTCATGATCCCCGGCGAGTTCATGGCCAAGGCGGGGACCCCGCGCACCACCACGCGCTTCGTCCACCACGGCGAGCACTCCTTCATCGCCGCGGAGCCGGAGGAGGGCAGGCACGAGACGCTCACCTTCGTGGTGGAGGACGGCCGCGCGGCCTACATCCACAACGGGCGGGCGCTGCGCCGTGTGCTCGGTGACTGAACACCTTCACCAATGATGTCCGTCTATGTCCACTATCGTACGAAAATGAGGGATCAGCCACGCGCCAGCCTGCGGCGCATCCTGGAGGATCTGGGGAGCACCGTGCTGGACGTGGCGGCCTCCCCCGGCGAGCTCGACGCCGAGGTCACCGGCGTGCACATCTACGACCCCCTCGATGAGCTGCTCCTGCCGGCGGGGGGCATCCTCCTCGCCGTCGGAGTCGACCGCGCCGAGCAGATCTGCACCCTGCTCGACGCGGCGGGCCCGGCGGCGGGCATCGTCGTCAAGCAACCGGTGGACGCCGACGACCTCGTCCGCGCGAAGGTCCTCGAGACCGGGGTGGCGGTGCTGGGCCTCACCAGGGCCGCCTCCTGGGCGCAGGTGGCCGCGCTGCTGCGCTCGCTGCTGGCCGAGGGCGAGCTCACCGGGGAGGGGGAGCCCCCGCTCGACGACCTGTTCGCGCTGGCCAACGCCGTGTGCGCGCTGCTGGACGCGCCGGTCACCATCGAGGACCGGTCCTCGCGGGTGCTGGCGTACTCCGGCCGGCAGGACGAGGCCGACCCGGGCAGGGTGGAGACCGTGCTCGGCCGCCAGGTGCCGGAGCGGTACCGGCGGATGCTGGAGCAGCGTGGATTCTTCCGGCAGCTCTACCAGAGCCGCGAGCCGATCTACATCGAGCTGGACGCCGACAGCATCAACCGGGCGGCGGTGGCCGTGCGGTCGGGGGACGAGATCCTCGGCTCCATCTGGGCGGCGGTGCGCGAACCGCTGAGCGGTCAGCGCCGGCAGGCACTCGCCGACGCCGCCAAGATCGTCGCGCTGCACGTGCTGCGGCAGCGTGCCGGGGCGGACACGCGGCGACGGCTCCAGGCCGACCTGCTGTCCACCGTGCTGGCGGGCGGCGGGGACGCCGCCGAGGCCGCCGGCCGGCTCGGCGTCGCGAGCGAGCGGCTGTGCGTGCTCGCCGCCCAGCTCAGCGGCGGCCCCGACCTCGACGCCGCGCGCAGGGAGAGCGACAGGCAGCGGTTCTGCGACGCGCTCGGCCTGCACGTCGGCGCCATCCATCCCAAGGCCGCCGCCGCGATGATCGGCTCGGTGGCCTACGCCGTGCTGCCGGTGCACGCGGGCGGTGAGGAGGAGGCGCGGGCCGTCCGGGTCGCCGAGAGCTTCCTGGCCCGCGTCGGTCCCCGGCACGCGGCCAACATCGGAGTCGGGCGCATGGCCCGCGACCTGGCCGAGGTGGCCAGGTCGCGGGCCGACGCCGACCGGGCGCTGCGGGTGCTGCGCGCCCGCGACGCCTCCGGCGCGGTCGCGGGCTACACCCGCGTGCACTTCGAGTCGCTGCTGCTCCAGCTCTCGGACCTGGTGCGGGCCGAGGAGCAGACCCCCACCGGGCCCTACCAGCGGCTCCTGGCCCACGACGCCGAGCAAGGCAGCGAGCTGGTCGCCACCCTGCGGGCCTACCTGGACGCCTTCGGCGACGTCAACGCCGCCTCGGCCAAGGTGCACGTGCACGCCAACACCTTCCGCTACCGGTTGAAACGGCTCATCGAGATCAGCGGCCTCGACATGGCCGACCCCGAGGCCCGGCTGGCCGTGACGCTCCAGATGCGGATCTTCGGGCGCTAGCACGACGAGCCTCCCGCTTTTCGTGGATGGGAACGAAGAAGGACGGCGCCGAACCGGCGAATGTGGGGCATCACCCCCAGCTTCCTGGAGCCCCGATGAGAAACACAGCAGCGGCGGCCGTGCTCGGCGCCCTCAGCCTGTTCGCGGCCGCCTGCGGTGGCACCGCGGGCACCGAATCAGGCGGATCCGCCGGCGGCGGCACGTTCACCTTCGCGATCAACAGCGACCCCGGCGTGCTGGACCCGGCCATGGGCGTGCTCTCGGTCACCAACACCGTGCTGTCGTTCGCCTACGACACGCTGGTCTACAACGGGCCCGATGGAAAGGTCCTCCCCGGGCTGGCCGAGAAGTGGGACGTCAAGCCCGACTCGGTGACCTTCACCCTCCGCAAGGACGTCACCTGCTCCGACGGCTCCAGGCTCACCCCCGCCGACGTGGCCGCGAACGTGAACCACATCGCCGACCCCGCCACCAAGTCGTCCGTCTACGGCGTGTTCATCCCCATCGGGATGAAGGCCGTGGCGGACGACGCGGCCGGGACGGTGACGCTGTCGACCCCCAAGCCGTTCGGCTTCATCCTGGAGAGCACCCCGCAGGTCTTCATCGTCTGCGGCAAGGGGGTCAAGGACCGTTCGGTGCTGGCCCACGCCACCTCGGGTTCCGGGCCCTACAAGCTCACCGAGGCGGTGCCGAGCGACCACTACACGTTCGAGGTGCGCGAGGACTACACCTGGGGACCCGGTGGCGCCACCACCAAGGAGTCCGGCCAGCCCGCCAAGATCGTGCTGAAGGTCGTGCCGAACGAGCAGACGGCGGCCAACCTGCTGATCTCCGGTGGCCTCAACGGCGCGGTGGTGTACGGCGCCGACCGTGCGCGGCTTGAGGCGCTTCCGGGGATGGGCAAGATGGTCCTGCCGGCGGGCAACGGGCAGTTCCTGTACCACCAGGGCGACGACCGTCCCGCCAAGGACCCGGCGGTGCGCAAGGCGCTCACCCAGGCGGTCGACCTCAAGGAGCTCGCCGGCATCGCCTCCGGCGGCACCGGCCGTCCGGCCACCGGGCTGGTGCTGGACCCGCGGCCCTGCCAGGGCGACACCGTCACCGGTCACGTCCCGGCCTTCGACGCGGCCGGCGCGGCCGCCGCGCTGGACGCCGCGGGCTGGAAGGCCGGCCCCGACGGCGTCCGCGCCAAGGACGGGAAGAAGCTGACCCTGCGCCTGCTGTATGGCACCACCCGAGGGGCGGGCGTCCAGGCCGCGGTCGAATACCTCGCGGCGGCGTGGAAGAAGGCGGGTGCCGACGTCACGCTGAACGGTGTCATCGACACCAAGCTGTCGGAGTCGCTCAACGTCACCCAGGACTACGACGTCGTCTGGCTGCCGATCGGTGTCACGCTCCCCTCGCAGCTCGTCGGGTTCATGTCGGGCCCGGCCGCCCCGAAGGGCGGCAACTTCGCCCACATCGCCAACGCCCGCTACGAGAAGCTGGTGTCCGAGGCCGTGCTCAAGCCCGGTGCGGAGGGCTGCAAGCTCTGGCTGGAGTCGGAGTCCGCGCTGTTCGAGAACGCCGACCTGGTGCCGGTCGTGGAGAACACCGTGCTCGTCGCCACCAAGAACGCGAAGTTCGAGCTGGTGGCGGGCCAGTTCTCGCCGACGTCCATCCGGATGACCGAGGCGGGCTGAGTGGCCGGAACCCCAAGCTCCCTCGTGTCCGGCCCGTCCGGCGGGCGGGCCGGCCGGATGCTCGCCGGCCGGGCGCGCGGCGCGTTCGTGCTGCGGCGCGTCGTCCGGTTCGCCGTCTCGCTGGCCGTGCTGCTCGTCGCGTCCTTCGCGATGATCCACCTCATCCCGGGCGATCCCGTGCGCGCCTCGCTCGGCCCGGCCGCGCCGGTCGAGCTGATCGCCGCCAGGCGTGCGGCGCTCGGGCTGGACCTGCCGATCCTGGACCAGCTGCTGTCCTACGTCCGCAACGTGCTCGGTGGCGATTTCGGCACGTCGTTCCTCACCGGGGAGCAGGTCGGCGACGTCATCGCCGCCCGGCTGCCCAGCACCCTCGCGCTCGCCCTGAGCGCCACCGTCGCGGCGCTGCTCGCCGCGGTGCCGCTCGGCATGTGGGCCGCGATCCGCACCGAGAACGGCCGCAACAGGGGCACCGAGGCGAGTTTCACCTCGGTGACCGGCGCGGCCGTCGCCGTGCCCGAGTTCTTCTACTCGATCGCCCTGGTGACCGTGTTCGCGATCGGGCTCGGCTGGTTCCCGCCCGCGGGCAGGGCGGGGCCCGAGTCGTACGTGCTGCCGATCGTCGCCCTGGCCGTCGCGCCCACCGCGATGATCGCCCGCATCTCCCGGGTGGAGACCCTGCGCGCGCTCGGCACCGACTACATCCGGCTGGCGCGCGCCAAGCGGCTGCCCGCCTCCCGGCTGTACGTGCGGCACGTCCTGCCCAACACGCTGACCGCGACCCTGACCGTGGGCGGGCTGCTGCTCAGCAGCCTGATCGCGGGAAGCGTGCTCGTCGAGTACGTCTTCGCCTGGCCGGGCCTCGGCATGCGGGTCGTGGAGTCCATCACCCAGAAGGACTATCCGGTCGCCCAGGGCGTGATCCTCGTCTACGGCGCGGTCGTGCTGGTGGTGAACCTCCTGGTCGACCTGCTTCTCGGTGTGGTCGACCCCACCTCCGCGCTGAAGGAGATTTGATGCGGCAGCTGCTGCGGACCCCCGCCGGGCTCGCCGGGACCATCCTGGTCGCGCTCATGGTGATCCTGGCTATCGCCGGGCCGCCGATCTGGGGCGCCGGAGCCGAGCGCATCGACTCCTCGGCCATCCTCCAGGGGGCCTCGGCCGCACACCCGCTCGGCACCGACAACCTGGGCCGCGACATCCTCTCCCGGGTGCTGGTCGCCGGGCGGCTCTCGCTCACCCTCGCCCTGCTGGCCACGATCATCGGCGCGGCGGCGGGCACCGTGCTCGGCGCGCTTCCCTCGGTGCTGCCCCGCGCCGCCGCCCGCCTGCTCACCGGCGCGGTGAACGCGCTGGTCGCCTTCCCTGGCCTGCTGCTCGCGATGTTCACCGCGGTGATCGCGGGGCTCGGCGCGCGAGGGGCCGTGCTCGGCATCGGCGCCGCCGTCGTCCCCGGCTTCGCCCGGCTCACCCAGACGCTCGCGGCCTCCGTCACCAGAGCCGACTACGTGTCCGCCGCCCGCATGCTCGGCGTCTCCCGGTGGCGGGTCATGACCAGGCACATCATCCCCAACATCGCGGAGCCGCTGATCCTCAACGTCACCCAGGCGCTGGGTGCCGCGCTTCTCGGGCTGGCCGGGATGTCCTTCCTCGGCCTCGGCGTGCAGCCGCCGTCGTTCGACTGGGGACGGCTGCTCTTCGACGGCTTCAGCCGCATTTACACCACCCCGGCGGTCGCCCTCGGCCCCGCAGTCGCCGTCGCGCTCGCGGGCATCGGCTTCAACCTGCTGGGAGACACCCTGGCGAACGCGGCGTCACGGCGTTCCGCGCCGGGCGGGAAGGCCGTACGCCCGCCCGTCCCCGATGCCGGCGGCCTCGGCGAACCCGACCCGGACGCGGCCCTTGAGGTGCGGGACCTGACCGTCTCCTTCCCGGGCGGGGTGACCCCGGTGCGCGGGCTGTCGCTGACCATCGCGCCCGGCGAGATCGTCGGCCTGGTGGGGGAGTCGGGCAGCGGGAAGAGCCTGACCGCCTCGGCGATCGGCGGGCTGGTGCCCTATCCGGGCGAGGTGAGCGTGGGACGGCTGCGGCTGTGCGGCGCCGACCTCGGCGAGCTGTCGGCGCCGGAGCGCCGCAAGCTGCTCGGCACGTCGCTCGCGATGGTCTTCCAGGACCCGATGGCCTCGCTCAACCCGGCGCTGAGGGTCGGCGGGCAGCTCGCTGAAGTGGCGACGGTCCACCAGGGCGCGAGCCGCGCCGAGGCCTGGACCAGGGCACTGGACCGGCTCGGACACGTGCGCATCCCTGAGCCGGGCAAGCGCGCCCGGCAGCACCCGCACGAGCTGTCCGGCGGCATGCGGCAGCGCGTGGTGATCGCGATGGGCCTGATGGGCGCGCCCCGGCTGATCATCGCCGACGAGCCGACCACCGCCCTGGATGTGACCGTGCAGCGGCAGATCCTCAGGCTGCTGCGCGAGGTGACCGACGAGACCGGCGCGGCGACGCTGTTCATCTCCCACGACATCGCCGTGGTCGGAGAGCTGTGCCACCGCGTCGTGGTGATGTACGCCGGGCGCGTGGTCGAGGAGCTGCCGGTCGAGGAGCTGGCCACCGGCGCCGCGCATCCGTACACCCGCGCGCTGGTCGCCTCGCTGCCCGACATGGAGACCGACAGGTCGCTGCCGCTCGCGAGCATTCCCGGCCGCCAGCCCTCGCCCGCCGACGTCACCGAGGGCTGCGCCTTCGCGGCCCGCTGCGCCCTGGCGACCGCCAGGTGCGCCGAGCGCCCACCACTGGCCGAGTACGGCAAGGCGCACCGCGTCGCCTGCTGGGAGGCATGATGATCATCAGGAACCTGACCGTGCGGTTCGGCGCGTTCACCGCCGTGGACGACGTCACGCTGGAGATCCCCGCCGGGGCGACCGTCGGCCTGGTGGGGGAGTCGGGGTCGGGCAAGTCCACGCTCGCCAGGGCGGTGGCCGGCCTCGTGCCGTACACCGGCGGCATCGACGGCGGCGATCCCCGGCGGATACAGATGGTCTTCCAGGACCCGCAGGCCTCACTCGACCCGCGCATGACCGTGGGCGCGTCGGTGGCCGAGGGGCTGCGCCTGCCCAGGGCCGCGCGCGGGGCGGAGGTGGAGCGGCTGCTGTCGCTGGTGTCGCTCCCCGCCGCGCTGGCGGGACGCTACCCGCGCGAGCTGTCCGGGGGACAGCGCCAGCGGGTGGCGATCGCCCGCGCGCTTGGCGCCCGTCCCGAGCTGCTCATCGCGGACGAGATCACCTCCGCCCTGGACGTGTCCGTCCAGGGCGCGGTGCTGAACCTGGTGCGCTCGCTGCGCGAGGAGCTCGGGTTCTCGATGCTGTTCATCTCGCACAACCTCGCCGTGGTGCGGTACGTCTCCGACGTCGTCGCGGTGATGCACCAGGGCAGGCTGGTCGAGTACGGGCCGACCGAGCAGGTGGTGGGCACGCCCGGGGACGGCTACACCCGCTCGCTCATCGAGGCGGTTCCCCGCCTCGGCCGGAGCTGAGAGCCCCCCCGGGGGGGCGTCTACCTGGTGACGGGGGCGGAGAGCCCGCCCCCGGGGGGTTCTAGGTGGTGATCCACTCGGTGGAGGTCGTGACCTCTTCGAGGATGTCCCGGACCGGCTCGACGCCGATGCCGGGCCCCGCCGGGACGTCCAGGTGGCCGTCGCGCAGCTCGAACGGCGGGGTGATGTCGGTGGCGAAGTAGCGGCTCGACCCCGAGGTGTCGCCGGGCAGGGTGAAGCCCGGCAGCGCGGCCAGGGCGACGTTCGCGGCGCGGCCGATGCCCGTCTCCAGCATGCCGCCGCACCACAGGGCGACGCCGTGGGCGCGGGCCAGGTCGTGGACCCGGCGGGCCTCGAGGTAGCCGCCGATGCGGCCGGGCTTGACGTTGATGATCGAGCAGGCGCCGAGGGTGATGGCGGCGGCGGCGTGCTCGGCGGACTCGATCGACTCGTCCAGGCAGATCGGGGTGGCGATCTTACGGGCGAGCGCGGCGTGCTGCACCATGTCGTCGTTCGCCAGGGGCTGCTCGATGAGCAGCAGGTCGAAGGCGTCGAGCTTGGCCAGGTGGGGGGCGTCGGCCAGGGTGTAGGCGGCGTTGGCGTCCACCTGGAGCGGCAGGTCGGGGCCGAAGCGCTCGCGGACGGCGCGGACGGGCGCCAGGTCCCAGCCGGGCTCGATCTTCAGCTTGATCCGGATGTAGCCCTCGGACAGGTAGCCCTCGACGGCGTCGAGCAGCTCGGGAACGGAGTTCATGATGCCGACCGACACCCCGCAGGGCACCCGGTCGCCCGCCGCGCCGAGGAAGGACGCGAACGACTGGCCGCCGGCGCGGAGCCGGGCGTCCAGCACCGCCGTCTCCAGGGCGGCCTTGGCCATCCGGTGCCCCTTGAACGGGGCCATGGCCCGGTTCACGCCGTAGGCGTCGGCGCCCGCGGGCAGGGCGGGGATGAGGAAGCGGCGCAGCGCCTCGGCGGCGCCGTCGGCGTACTCGGAGGAGTAGAGCGGCGCCGACATGGCGACGCACTCGCCCCAGCCCTCGGCGTCGGGCGTGACGACCCGCACGAGCAGCACGTCGCGCTCGGTCTCGGTGCCGAACGAGGTACGGAACGGCCCGACCAGCGGCATCGCGATCCGCCGCAGTTCGATACCAGTGATCTTCATGATGATGTGCCCCCGGCGATCAGGTAGTGCGTTCCACGACATAGCAGGACTTGGAATGGAACCCGGTGATCCGGGCGCCCTCGCGCAACAGGCCTTCCAGCACGTCGCGCACGGCGTGCCGCCACGCCTTGGCGGCGCCGGGATCGGTGCGGCGCAGGCCTTCGATGTCGCCGGGCACCGCCACGAGCACCGTCGCGGCGTCGGTACGGCCGGGGACCGGCCGTCCGTCCCGGTCGGCCAGCCCGATCACCGCGTCCGGCGGGACCTGCGGCGCGTACGGCTCCCGCCGGGCGGCGGCCAGCACCTGCGGCTCGGACAGCCGCCAGATGGCGAGCATCCGGTCCGACTCGTCCCCGGCGTTGATCGCGTCCTCCATGGCGCCGTAGAACGACGGCAGGTACTCCTCGGGACGCGCGCCGAGCTTGGCCAGGTTGAAGTGGGCGTTGCGGCGCACCAGCGGGTCGAAGGTCCAGGTGATCCGGTCCAGACCCCGGCTGAGCGCCCAGGCGCGCTGGTGCAGCTTGAGCGCGAACCCGATCCCCCGGCCGTCCGAGGCGCCGGTGATGTGCGAGTGCAGCACCTGCCCGGCCGGGGCCGCCAGGAAGGCGACCGAGGCGCCGGCGAGGCGGTCGCCCTCGTAGGCTCCGACCACGTAGTTGCCCGCGTGCGACAGTGCCCGCATGAGCTCCACGGTGATGGGCGCGCCGCCCGGGTCGGGGTGCCAGATGCCGTCGAAGAGCCGGTAGACCTCTTCGAACTCCTCGATGAAGTGCAGCTCGCGCAGCACCACGCCGGTCATCCGAGCACCGCCCCGACCAGTCCGGCGAGCAGCCTCGCGCGCACGGGCATCTCGGCGACCAGCGTGTGCTCGTGGGCCGCGTGCGCGCCGCCGCCGACCGCGCCCAGCCCGTCCAGGGTGGGACACCCGACGCCCGCGGTGAGGTTGCCGTCGGAGCCGCCGCCCACGGCCACCCCGCGCAACGGCGGCATGCCGAGGTCCCCGGCGATCCGGCGGGCCAGCTCGAACAGGCCGGCCGAGGAGGCCTCCTCCAGCGGCGGCCGGTTCGGCCCTCCACTCACCCGCAGCCGGGTTCCGGCGAGCCGCGGGGTCAGCGCCCGCACCAGCTCGTCCACCCGCTTCTGCTCCTCGCCGGTCGGGACCCGCACGTCCACCGACACCGAGGCCAGCTCGGGCACGGTGTTGACCGTCGCCCCGCCGGACAGCACGGTCGGGGTGACCGTGGTCGCCCCGTCGCCCATCGCCGCGAGCGCGATGATCTGGTGGGCCAGCTCGACGCCGGCGTTCGCCCCCGCCTGCGGCTCCAGGCCCGCGTGCGCGGACTTCCCGCGCGCGGTGATCTCGTAGGTGGAGACGCCCTTGCGGGCGGTCTTGAGCGCGCCGCCGTCCGCGGCGGCCTCCGGCACGAACGCGGCCGCGCACCCGCGCGCGGAGTCCTCGACCAGCGCGCGCGAGGTGGGAGAGCCGAGCTCCTCGTCCCCGGTGATCAGCACGCACACCCCCGAAAGGGAGGGCAGCGCGGCCAGCGCGTGGAAGGTCTGCACCAGCCCGGCCTTCATGTCGAACACGCCCGGCCCCCGGGCGACCCCGTCCGCCACCGACCAGGGGTGCTCGCGAAGCGTCCCGATCGGCCAGACCGTGTCGTGGTGGCCTACCAGCAGCACCCGGGGCGTGCCGAAGGTCCACCGCAGATGGCTGACCCCGGCGATCACGATCGTCTCCGGACGCGCGCCGAGCATTCTGGTCCCCTGGTCGGCGACCACCCCGGCGCTGCGGGCCACCGCGTGGTGGTCGGCCGAGAAGGACTCGCAGACGACGAGCTCCTCAAGGTCCTGGAGCATCAGGCCGAGGTTCACCGTGGCCGTCCCAGCTCCGCGCGGAACAGCCGCAGCACGTTGCCGCCCACGATCTTGACGATGTCGTCCTCGGGAAGGCCCCTCTTGGCCAGGGCCTCGGTCACCAGGGGCAGGCCGCGCGGCCCGTCGAGCCCCGGCAGGACGGCCAGGGGGTCGATGTCGCCGTAGCCGAAGTCCTCGCAGCAGGGAGGGGTGGTCTCGCTCATGACCTCGCGGACGAAGTCGGGGCCGAGGCCCACGTGGTCGATCCCGCCGACCCTCGCGACGTGCTCGATGTGGTCGGCCAGGCGGTCCACGGTGTGCTCGGCCGGGTCGTCCGACAGGAAGGAGGGGACGAAGTTGACGCAGACCACGCCGCCGGTCGCGGCGACGCCGCGGATCTGGTCGTCGGTGAGGTTGCGGTGGTGGTCGCGCAGCGCGCGTGCGGAGGAGTGGGTCGCCATCACCGGCCTGGTGGCCAGCTCCAGCACGTGCGCCACCCCGGAGGCGCCCAGGTGCGAGACGTCGAAGATCATGCCGAGGCGTTCCATCTCCCGCAGCGCCTCCACTCCGGCGGCGGTGAGCCTGCTGCCGGTGGCGTCCTCACCGCTGCCGTCGGCCAGGGCCGTACGGCCCCAGTGCGCGATCGAGGCGACCCGCACGCCCAGCCGGTGCACGGTGGACAGCAGCTCGACGTCGGCGTCCAGGCCGGGGGCGCTCTCCATCGCCAGCACCAGGGCGATCTTGTCCCGCGCGAGCGCCTCGTCGATCTGGTCGCCGTCCACGCACAGCCGTACCGCGTCGGGGTTGCCCTCGGCCAGCGTGTGCGCGCACTCGATCATGCGCAGGGTCTGCCTGAGCGCGCCCTCGGGGCGGTACTGGTCGTCGATGAAGACCGGCAGGACCTGCACGTTGACCCCGCCCTCGCGCAGCTGGGGCAGCCAGCGCTCGCGGAAGAACGACGCCCACCGACGCGGTGGCCTGGCCGTGACGGCCATCAGCAGGTCGTTGTGGGTGTCGGCGACCACGGCGCGGTGATGAAGATCAACGAACACGGACCAGCCCTCCGGTGGATGTTTGCCGCAACGGTATGACAAGGGAGGGTCACGGAATTCGTCCGCTTCACCTAAGCGGAGCGGGCTGTTCGTCCATTCGGCCAAGGGGCACGCGCAGGGCAGCGGCTCCAGCCGAAGTGGCCGCGCAGAAGGGTGAACTCGCCTCGTCGGACGGTCACCGGCAGCGGCCCGTCGTGAGGCCGGAGACCTTCCAGCCCGCTCCGGCGAAGGGGGACATGAACTGTGACAGCAGGTCGAGGGCGTACCCCTGAACCTGGCCTCCGGGGTCGAGCAGGCTCACCATCTGGGGGCCGTCCGCGCCGCGCAGCGTGATCGAGCCGGCCCGCCTCGCTGCGGCGAACCCCGGCCTGGTGTCGATCGACAGGCAGGCGATCGGGGTGGCGCCGACCTTGAGCGCCTGCCTGGCGCTGATCGGCCGCGTGCGCTGGTCGTAGCGCCGGAACTCCAGCGACGTCGCCGGGCCGAGCCTCAGCGTGTCCTTGAAGACGTCCTTGCCGACGCTGCGCGCGATGCGGACGTCCAGCTTCACGTCCGGCCTGAGGTCGATGCCGCCCGCGCGGATGTCGACGTGGTCGTACGCGCCCTCGAAGCCGGGGGAGATGTACCCGAGCTCGCTCGGCGCCCGCATCCCGAAGGGAATCCTGCCCGGCCGGATCCTCAGCCACGACATGCCGTGGACGCCCAGCGAGACGTCCTCGATCCTGCTCTGGCCGAGCGCGAAGTCACCGTCCAGCCGCAGGGCGAAGAATCCGGTCGTGTACGGGATGTCCTTCCGCACCGCCACCCGCTGCCGCTCCACCGGACCCACGGACAGGCCCGCGTGCACCTCCAGCAGCCTTGTCGCCACCGGCCGTGAAGCCAAGTCCACCGATAAATCGGGATTTATCTTGGCAGTGGTGTCGGAGGCCAGGTCCTTGACGACGAACGAGGCGTCGAGCAGCTCACCCCGCTCCGGCCGGTACACCTGTGACACCAGCGCCCCCTCGACCGCGAAGAGCCCGTCGAGCGTGTTCTCCCCGCCGTCCGCCTTGTACGCGAGCGCCGGCATCCGCAGGCCGGTCCGCGACGCGCCGTCGGCGTCGATCGTGAACGCGGCAGGCACGTCGGTGAACCGCGCGACGCCCGTGCCCGGCTTGGCCGCGCGGGGCGTGAGCGTGACCTCGGCGGTGAGCCGCCTGACCGCCGCTGAGTTCTGGACGCGGAGATGGGTCTTCTTGCCGTACGTGCCGTCGATCGCCACCACCGCGGGGACCGGGTCGACGAGGACCCGGCCCCGCACGACGCCGTACCGGTCACCCGTGTCGGCCTCCGCGAGCGCCTTCAGCGAGGTGATCGTCGCCGCCGGCTCGACCCGGTAGTTCACCTTGATCACGTTGGCGTCGCGCCCGTCGGCGTCCTTGCCCCTGCCGGCCTCGAACGGGCCGACCGACATGCCTGTGATGGAGCGCGGCAGCCCGTCCAGCGTGGCGAGCGCCCTGATCGGCACCGGCGCGAGGACCTCGCTGGCCAGGTACACCTCCAGCTTCCTGACCGCGGGCCGGTACCCGGAGAAGGAGAACGTCCTGCGGGCGGGGTCCACGGTCACCTTGGACGGGAGGCCCGCCAGGCTCACGAACCCCCGGACGCCGAAGCAACCCCGCGCCGCCGCCTCGCCCTTGGCCGCGTCCGTTGAGGCGCCCGTTCCCTTGTCCGCGGGAGTGCTCGCGCCCGCGCAGAACGGGCCCTGGTCCCCGGCGCAGTCCGCCGAGCCGGGGACGCAGCCGCCGTCGGCCAGCGCCACGCCGCTCGCCACCCCCGGCACGCCGGAGATGCCGTTGATCGCGGCCACCTTGCCCAGCCAGACCTGCGCTTTGAGGTCCATCCGCGCGCCACTGGCGCTGTAGGTGACCGGCCCGCCGCCGGCCGCGGACACCTCGATGCCGCCGGGGATCGGGCCGAGGGTGCCGAGCGCGCCGAACCGCAGGTCACCGGCCAGGTACACATCGGCGTCGAGCGCGACGGACTGCCGGGCCGCCTGGAAGGCCGCCTTGAACCCGGCGTCGCTCCCGCCGAACTCCACGCTGGTCAGGCCGTCCACCCGGACGCTGGCGTCCAGATCGCCGGTGGCCGCGCGATAGTGCGCGGCCAGGTGAGGCCCGGACGGAGCCCGCGCGCCGTCATGGTTGGTCACGGCCAGCGTCACCGAGCCCACCGGCCCGGAGACGCCACGGAAGCGGTACGTCCCGTCGCCCCACCCGGCCTCGAACCGCGCGGGCACGCCGGTCGCCTTGGCCGCGACGCTGAAGCGGCGGCCCTGGTAGTCCGCCCGGGCGAAGGCGAGGACCGAGGCCACCGGCCTGTCGGCGGTCCAGTCCAGGCGCCTGCCCGCGAGGTCGGCCACCACCGCGACGTGCCGGTGGACGTCACGTACCGTCGCGTGGACGTCCTCGCCGCCGGTCGGGCCGATCTCCGTCACGTACGCCCGGCTGGCGTACAGCTCGGCCTTCTTCAGGCTCGACGCCGTCGTGACCTCCGCCGACGACCGGTCGCCGAGCCGCCATGACCCGTCGACCCTGGACCGCACCCCGTACAGGCTGCTGTCGATGGTCGGCCCGGCCTTCACGTTGGCGTACGACGCGCGGAGCTTGCCGATCACTCCGCTCGCGCGGTACCGCGCCTTCTTCGCCGCGGGGTCCAGATCGACCTCGACCTCGCGCGGCGCGTTCGAGATGTCCATGCGGAGCAGGTGGGTGCGGTCCACGCTGGCGGCGGCCAGGAACGGCTGTCTCCCCGAGGCCAGCCTGAGCGTGGCGTGCGGCCTGGCTCCGTAGGTCACGTCGAACCCGGCCAGCGCCGACAGCCGGCCGGAGAGGCCCACCTGCCCGCCGTTCTTGATCATCGTGAGGTGGCTCCCGGCCGGCGTCGAGACGGCGCCCCCGTCGCGCTGGAGGACCAGCTCGACGCCGCCGATCTTCGAGCTGGCGGTATGCGTAACCCTGTTTCCAGCTATGTCGTAATAAATCCGCATGTGGGCTGGCAGGTCGGTCAGCGCCATCCGGAACACCGTCTTGGCCGCCGCCCGGTCGAAGTAGACGACGTCCACCGCCCTGGCCCGGGGAGCGGTGTCGACCGTGAAGGCCTCGGACCGGCCGTCCACCGACTCGTACCGCGCGCGGAAGTCGGCGGGGACGCCGGTCAGCGAGCCCTCGATCACCCTGCTGAGCCGCCCGTCGCCGTAGACGAAGTCGTGCAGCTCGGCCCGGCCCATGGGCGCCGTGCCCGCGAAGTGAACCTCCGCGCCGCCCTCGGACGGCCGGGTCAGCTCCACGCTGACCTGAGACCTCACCTTGTCCAGCACGACCTGGGTGAACCGTTCCTCGTACGGCTTCGCCGACCGCCCGGCGTCCAGCACCAGCGCGTCGAGCGCCGACGGCCCCGAGGAAGCGATCTTCATCGTGCCCTCGCGCCTGTCCCCGTCGAACCGCGCGCTAACGGTGAGCCGCTCGGGCACCGGGGACTGCCGCAGGCTGACCACCTTGGGATCGACGGACTCCCTGCCGTCCAGCCCCGCGATGCCCGCCACCGTCGCGACGGACGCGCCCGGCCGCGACCGTCGCACGCTCACCCGTACGTCCGTGACCGCGCCCTGCCCTGCCGCCGCGCCGAGGCGGTAGAGACCCCAGTCCGTGCCGGACAGCGACGCCCCGCGGTGGAACCCGTCGAACCCGATCGACAGCCGCCTGGCCATGGAGCCGTTCGAGGCGGGGATGTCGTACTGCGCCCACACCTGTGCCCTCAAAGCCCTGCCGTGGGTCTCGCTGGTCGCCAGCCGCGTGGTCGCCAGGCCGAGCCCCGCCGCCAGCCGGGCCGTCAGGTCGTCCCGCTGGCGGTCACGCCGGCTCTCGACCTGCCCGCTGGAGGAGTCCTTCGCGCCGGACGGGCCGAGCAGCCCGCCCGTCGTCCTGCCGAGCAGGGAGTCCAGCTCGCGCTGCGTGCTCGCGAGGGCCCTGGCCCTGCTCGCCACGTCGGCGGTGCTCAGCGACGGGACCACGCTCGCCAGCAGGTCGGGCGTGCCGTCCCCTGTCACGTCGGCCGCCACGGGCTTGACCAGCGGCTGCGGCGCCGAGCACGACACCGGCAGGGAGGGCGTCTCCGCGCACAGCCGGTAGGTGACCAGCGGGATGCCCTCCGGCAGCGCGCGGTAGAGCCCCGCGAGGTCCACGCCGGCCGGGGACTTGACCTTCGCGGCAGTCGCGCCGATCGCGCTCGCCGGGGGTTTGGACACGCTCAGGACCCCGGCCCGCTCGGTCGCGGGCAGTAGCCTGCTCGCGTCGGGACCGGGGCGACCGGCCGAGACCAGGCCCTCGGACCTCAGGCGCGCGGTGGCGTTCGCCGCCACCTTGCCGGCCAGTGCGGGCCCGGCCGGAGTGGTCACCGGCGGCGGCTCCGGCCCGATGGGCCGTGCCTGTACCGGCCGGGCGGCCAGGGACGGCCCGTCCGGCACGCTCACCTTGGCCTCCGGCGGGACCACGATCGCCGGCACGGGCTCGATCTTGGGCTTGCCCCCCGTGGCCGGTCCCGCACTGGTGGCGGCGGGAACGCTGGGCGACGAGGCGCCGGCGTGGGCGGCCGCAGGGGGAGCCAGGGCCACGGAACCGGCCAGGGACAGGGACGCGGAGATCACCCGTACCAGCGAGTGCCGTTGGAAAAGCGGCATGACAAGCTCTCCCCGTCGTCCGGATCGCCCACCGAGAAACACGGAAGGAAAGAGCCGACCACAGGGTGACACTTACCGTCAAACTCATCAAATTCATCTGAAAACTTGGCACGTTCCCGAGGCCAGGGGGCCGGGGGCCGTTCACGTGGCCCGGCCCGGCCGCCCGAAGGCCGCCGCTCCGCCGCGCGTGAGAGGCAGGGCCAGGTGGTGTTCCCGGCCCCGCCGTGTTCTCCCCCTTCTGGGGCCGTCTAGGGCAGGGTCCACTTCTGGTTGGGGCCGGTGCCGCAGTCCCAGATGGTGACGGGGGTGGCGTCGGCGGGGTTGTTTCCTGTGACGTCGAGGCATCTGCCGGAGTTGGGGTTGCGCAGGGTGCCGTCGCTCTGGGGGGTCCAGTCCTGCGCGGTGGTGTTGTTGCAGGTCCACAGCTGGACCTTGGTGCCGTTGGCGGTGCCGGCTCCCGCGACGTCGAGGCATTTGCCGAGGGCTTTGAGTTGCCGGCCGGTGACGGTCCAGGTCTGCGCGCCGGTTCCGTTGCAGGTGTAGAGCTGGATCTGCGTGCCGTCGGCGGTGGCGGCTCCCGCGACGTCCAGGCACTTGCCCGCGAGCCCCTTCACCGGACCGGTACGGGACGCGGGGTTGCCCTTGACGAGCGTGAAGTCGTCCAGGTCGAACAGGCCGGTACCGGTGCCGGTGTAGGTCAGGAACAGCGTCTGGACGCCCGAGGGCACGCCCGTCAGGTCGGCCTGCACGTCGGCGAAGGTCTCCCAGCCGCCGGTGTTCGGCACGTTCACCGTGCCGAGCACCGGGCCGGTGGCCGAGCCGGTCCTGACCTGGATCGCGCCCCCCGGGCCACCGGAGACGACCCTCGCCCTGATCCTGGTCACGCCGGTCAGGTCGACGCCCGCGTACGAGGACCAGTCGCCCGGGTCGATGAACCCGAGCGTCTTGCCGCCGTGCGCGCCGGCCTTGTCGAACGGGGTGGCGCCGCTCACTCCGCTGTAGGACTCCGCCTCGACGGTCCTGTCGCCCGTCGCGCCGAGCTCCTTGATCCGGATGTGGCGGAACGCGGCGTCGTCGCCGTCCCCGTGGTTCTGGATGCCGATGTAGCCCTGCTGGAGGCTGCGCGCCGGGTCGGTGTTGGTGAAGTCGTTGATCTTGACGCCGTTGAGGAGCACCTGGACGCGCTCGCCCTCGACCAGCAGCTCGTAGGTGTTCCACTCACCCGGCGGGTTCAGCGCGGCGTCGCGGGCGGCGAGGTCGGCCGACTTGAACCCGTAGACCGATCCGGTGGTGTGGTCGGGGGTGTCGGTCGCGTCGATCTGGATCTCGTAGCCGTTGTTGACGGCCGACCACGGGTCCGCGCTGGCGGGGAAGCCGATGAACACGCCCGAGTTGTCGTCGCCGGCCAGCTTCCAGTCGAGCTTCAGCGAGTAGGCGTGGAACTCCTTGGCCGAGTACCACAGCACGCCGAGCCCGCCGAAGGACGACAGGGTGGCTCCCGCGTTGGTGAACCCACCCGGCCCCGCCTGCGACCAGCCGGTCGTCGAGCCGTCGTACAGGTTGGTGTACCCGGTCTCCGGGCGGCAGTCGGCCCTGGTCTTGCCGGCCGCGTACCGGATGCCGCCGAGGAGCTGCGCCCGGAAGGCGCTCTCGCCGTACGACTCGGCGGTGTGCCCGCCGCCGGTGTAGAACGACCGCCCGCCGCCGTACGACTTGCACCACGTGGTGGGGTGGTCGCCGTTCATCGTGCCGCCGGAGTAGGACGACTCGTCGAGGGTGGCGAGCACGTGCGCGCTGGAGCGGGGGTTGGTCCGGTAGTTGTACCACTCGTCGGTGCGCGTCCAGCTCTGGCCGAGGTGCGCGGTCGCCGCGTGCGCCCGGTCCTCGACCTTGACGGTGGCCTGCTGGATCGCCGGGTGCGAGGAGAACCACGCGCCGACGAGTTCACCGTAGAACGGCCAGTCGTACTCGGTGTCGGCCGCCGCGTGGACGCCCACGAAGCCCTTGCCCGAGCCGACGTAGGACTGGAACGCGCTCTGCTGGGCGGCGTCGAGCACGTCGCCGGTGGTGCTGAGGAAGACGACGGCCGCGTACTGGGCCAGGTTGGCGGTGGTGAACGCGCCGCCGTCCTCGGTCGCGTCGACGGTGAAGTTGTTCGCCGCGCCCAGGTCACGGATGGCCTGGACGCCGGCGGGGATCGAGTCGTGCCTGAATCCCGCCGTCTTCGAGAACACGAGCACCTTGTAGGCGCTGTCGGCCGCCGTCGCCTGGCCCGTCCCGGTGCCGGCGATGATCGCTAAGGCCGCCGCGGCCAGGGTCAGTCCCCGGCGCAGGAGGTTTCTCATCGTGCGCTCCCTGTTGAAGGTGATGGACGCCGGAGCGCCTCCGGTGGGCGGGGCCGCGCGCCGGAGGCGCCGGGGATCAGGGCAGGGTCCACTTCTGGTTGGGGCCGGTGCCGCAGTCCCAGATGGTGACGGGGGTGGCGTCGGCGGGGTTGTTTCCTGTGACGTCGAGGCATCTGCCGGAGTTGGGGTTGCGCAGGGTGCCGTCGCTCTGGGCGGCCCAGTTCTGCGCGGCGGTGTTGTTGCAGGTCCACAGCTGGACCTTGGTGCCGTTGGCGGTGCCGGCTCCGGATATGTCCAGGCACTTGCCGAGGGCTCTGAGCACCTGGCCGGTGACGGTCCAGCTCTGCGCGCCGGTTCCGTTGCAGGTGTAGAGCTGGATCTGCGTGCCGTCGGCGGTGGCGGCTCCCGCGACGTCCAGGCACTTGCCCGCGAGCCCCTTCACCGGACCGGTGCGGGACGCCGGGGTGGTCAGGGTGAACGCGTCGAGGTCGAACAGCGCCCCGGCGCCGCCCTTGAACACCAGGTACAGCGTGGTGGTGCCGGCAGGCGCGTTCGTGAGGTTCCCCGTGACGTCCTGGAAGGTCTCCCAGCCGCCGGTCACCGGCACCGTCGCCGAGCCGAGCAGCGTGCCGGTGCTCGAACCGGCCCGTACCTCCAGCGTGCCGCCCACGCCGGCCGACGAGACGCGCGCGGTGATCGAGGTGGCGCCCTCCAGCACGTACGGCTGGAACGCGATCCAGTCGCCGTTGTGGATGTTGCCGACGGTCTTGCCGCCCTCGGCGCCCGCGTGGGTGATCGGGTCCACGCCGGACGAGGTGCCGTAGTGCTCGGCCTGGCGGTGCTTCGGCTGCAGCGTCGCCTGTGCGGTGCCCTTCAGGCCGCCCGCGTCGGTGTAGTCGGCGGCGAGGACGCCGAAGGTGTTGGCGTCGGTGGAGTGCTCGCCGTCCACCTGGGTCGTGATCGAGCCCGTGCAGCCGGTCTTCGAGGTCATGGCGTGGGCGTGCTGGTCATGGCCCAGCAGGTAGGTCACCGTGACCTTCGAGCAGTCGATCGCCCCGTCCTCGGGGTCGGTGACGGTCACCGCGTAGGAGACCGTGTCGCCGAAGGTGAACGGCTGCCCGTCCTTCGGCGAGGTGAACGTGACCTTCGGGGCGGTGTTGCCCACCGTGACGATCACGCTCGCGGTGCCGGTCGCGCCCTGGGCGTCGGTGACCGTCAGCGTGGCGGTGCGGGTGCCGGCGGTCGTGTAGGAGTGGGAGGGGTTGGCCGCGGTCGAGGTGCCGCCGTCGCCGAATGCCCACGCGTAGGTCAGGGGGCCGCCCTCGGGGTCGGAGGAGCCGGCGGAGGAGAAGTTCACCGTCAGCGGCGGCTGGCCCGAGGTCCTGTCGGCCGTCGCCTTCGCGGTCGGCGCCCGGTTGCCGCCCGCGATGTACTCGATGCGGTACAGCGCCGAGTTGGCGTCGCCGCCGAAGTAGCCGGTGCCGTAGTCGAGGACGTACAGCGCGCCGTCGGGGCCGAACGCCGTGTCCATCACCTGCTTGCCCGTGAACGGGAAGCTGGAGATGGGGCCACGCGAGCCGTTCGCCCCCACCTCGATCGCCTTGATCCAGCCGCGGCCGAACTCACCCGCGAAGAACACCCCGTCCAGGGACTGCGGGAACTTCACGGCGGAGTTCAGGGCGGCGTCGTAGTGGTAGACCGGGCCGCCCATGGGGGACTCGGAGCCGCCCCCGAACTCCGGCGGCGAGCCCGAGTCGCCGCCGTACTTGATCCAGGCCGCCTTCGCCGGCGGCAGGGTGGTCCTACCGGTGTTGCGGAACGAGTTGTTCGTCGCACCGCCCGCGCAGTCGAACTTGGCGCCGGAGGCTCCGGTGGCGAAGTCGTACTCGTTGTAGGTCTCCGCGACGGTGTTGTCGCCGGTGCAGTACGGCCAGCCGTAGAAGCCCGGGCCGGTGATGCGGTCGAACTCCACCTGCCCCCCCGGGCCCCGGGAGGCGTTGGCGGCGCCCGCGTCCGGGCCGTAGTCGCCGAGGTACACGACGCCGGTGGCCTTGTCCACGCTCATCCTGAACGGGTTGCGGAAGCCCATGGCGTAGATCTCGGGCCTGGTGGCCGCCGTGCCGGGCGGGAACATGTTGCCCGCGGGGATCGAGTAGGTCCCGTTGTCGTTCACCTTGATCCGCAGCACCTTGCCGCGCAGGTCGTTGGTGTTGGCCGAGGTGCGCTGCGCGTCGTAGGCGGGGTTGCGGTTGGCGCGCTCGTCGATCGGGTCGTAGCCGTCGGAGTCGAACGGGTTGGAGTCGTCGCCCGTGCTCAGGTAAAGGTTGCCCGCCGCGTCGAAGTCGATGTCACCGCCGACGTGGCAGCAGATGCCACGGTCGGCCGCCACGTCGAGGATCTTCACCTCGCTGCCCGCCTGGATCTTCCAGTCCGGGGTGAGGGTGAACCGGGACAGCCGGTTGACCCCCTGCCACGCCGACCAGTCCGAGCCGGTGGCGGGGGCGTCGCCGGCCGGGGTGGACAGCGGGGGCGCGTAGTAGAGGTAGACGCGCCGGTTGGCCGCGAAGGCGGGGTCCACGCCGACGCCCTGCAGGCCTTCCTCGTCGTGGTTGTACACCGCCAGCTTGCCGACCACGGTGGTGGTGCCCGCGGCGTCGGTGCGCCGCAGCGTGCCGTCGCGCGCGGTGTGCACGACCGAGCGGTCAGGCAGTACGGCCAGGGACATCGGCTCGCCCACCTCGTCGACGCCCTTGGCCAGGGTGACCTGCTGGTAGTCGGCCGGGTTGACGGCAACGGCGTTCGCGGCGGGCGCGCCGGCGGCCAGGACGAACGCCGCGCCGCCGGTCGCCAGGAGGGCGGACAGGGCCACCCTCAGTGTTGGTCTTCTCCTGCGGTGCACGGGAAGCCTTTCCGGTGCTGGGGGGTGTCGTCCAGGGGGCGGCCTGGACGTGGCCGTACGGCACGGCGCGTGCCCGCTGGAGGTCGCGCGCCGAGTCGGTGGGGGAGGTCGGCGTACCGGCTATCCGCGCCGGGGCGGTGATGAGGTCCTGTTTCCGGGGAATTACGGTTCTGTATCCTCCGGAGCCCTTCCGCCGTGACTCTAAGTTCTTTCGATACTTCCGTCTAGCCTTTAGTCCGAAATTTCAGGACTTTAGTTGTGAAAAACATAAGTCCATTCTCGGGAAGATCGATCTACCTGCGGAAGGGCGGGACGGCCGCCGCCCGGCGCGCGGCCGGAGGCTCGGAACGGTGCTTGACCTCAACCATGGTTCAGGTTTCAGACTGTCGTGGGTGGCGCGTCCCTCGCGCCCATCGCCGCGGTGTGACCACTTGGAGGGCCATGATGTCGTTGACACAGGTTGAGGTCGGTTACCTGGGCACGCAGATGCTCGGCCGGCTGGCGACCGTTCAGCCGGACGGGACGCTGCAGGTCAGCCCGGTCGGATTCTCGTACAACGCCGACCTCGGGACGATCGACATCGCCGGCCGGAACATGGCGGCCAGCAGGAAGTACCGCAACGTGGCCGCCAACGGCCGGGTCGCGTTCGTCGTCGACGATATCGCTTCGGTGAACCCGTGGCGGGTCCGGTGCCTGGAGATCCGCGGCTCGGGGGAGGCGATCGCGCGCCCGCTGGACTCCGCGACCGGAGGAGACGGACCAATCATCCGCATCCACCCCGGCCGGATCATCAGTTTCGGCCTCGACGACCCCGCCCTCGACCGCACCGGCCGACCCTGACCGAGGGCGACGTCATCTCAGGGCAGGGCCGGGGGGTCAGCTCACCTGGTGGGGCGAGGCGAAACTGCTTGCGGTCGGTGGTGCCGTCGTCTCGGGTGGCGTGCTCGGCCGCGGTCGCGGTGGCGTACTGCAGCAGCACGTTCACGCCCCAGGCCGCCTGCCCGCCCGGTCGGCGTGCTCCGGAGTTAGGCTCGGCGGGTGGTGACAGAGCTTGATCTCAAGTTGGACGACGGTCGCACGCTGCACGTCTACGACACGGGCGGTGATGGTCGGCTCGCCGTGTTCTGGCACCACGGCACGCCGAACATCGGCGCCCCTCCCGAGCCCCTCTTCCCGGCCGCCGCCGAGCTGGGCATTCGCTGGGTGTCGTACGACCGGCCCGGATACGGCGGCTCCACCCCCCGCCCGGGCCGGGACCTGGCGTCGGCGGCGGCCTGCGCCTCCGGCGTCGCCGACGCACTCGGCATCGGCCGGTTCGCGGTCATGGGCCATTCCGGCGGCGGCCCGCATGCCCTCGCGTGCGGCGCGCTGCTGCCCGATCGCGTGCTCGGCGTGGTCAGCGTGGCCGGCCTCGCCCCGTTCGGCGCGGAGGGGCTCGACTGGTTCGCGGGCATGACGCCCTCAGGCGCGGCGTCCCTGCGCGCCGCCGCCGAGGGGCGCGCGGCGAAGGAGAGGTACGAGGCGGGCGCCGAGTACGACCCGGAGATGTTCACCCCGGCGGATCACGCCGCGCTCGCCGGTGAGTGGTCCTGGTTCGGCGATGTCGTCGGCCCGGCCGTGGCCGCCGGCCCTGGCGGGCTGATCGACGACGACCTCGCCTACGTCGCCCCCTGGGGATTCGACCCCGCGCGGGTGACCGCGCCGGCCCTGCTGCTGCACGGCGGCCTGGACCGGGTCGTGCCCGGCCCGCACGGCGAGTGGCTGGCGCGCCACTGCCCATCGGCGGAACTGCGGTCGTCCCCGGACGACGGGCACAACTCGATCCTCCACTCGGCTCCGGCCGCCTTGAGCTGGCTCCGTGACCATGCTGAGTAGTGCCTGACCTGCGGTTATGTGTGATTCGATATGGATCCCATCCAGATATCGATATTAGACATCAACTGATTCGGTCTGCTTTGCTCCTGCTCTCTGCTGGACGAGAGCAAGGACGGCATCACATGGGGGGCCATGAGCGGCCGGGGGCCGTGTCGAAGGTCGTGCGTCTTGCCGCCGTGGGGACGGCGGCGGGCGTGCTGGTCGCGGGGATCGCGTTGCCGACGGTGGGGGGTGCGGGCTTAGGGCTCATGCAGGCGGCCAACGAGGTGAACCTCAGACCGAAGGAGCTCGCCGAGCCTCCACCGGCCGAGGTCACGATCGTGCAGGACGTCAAGGGCAACGAGATCGCGCGGTTCTACGAGGAGTACCGCCAGGCCGTCACGCTCGACGAGATCGCCGAGGTCATGAAGACGGCGATCATCTCGATCGAGGACTACCGGTTCTACGAGCACGGCGCGATCGACATCGAGGGCACGATCCGCGCGCTGGCCAAGAACCTGCAGTCCGGCGGGGTGAGCCAGGGCGGGTCGAGCATCACCCAGCAGTACGTCAAGCAGGTGCTGCTCAACTCCGCGGACACCGACAAGGAGAAGAACAAGGCGCTGGAGACGAGCTACGCGCGCAAGCTCAACGAGCTGCGGTACGCGATGGCGGTCGAGAAGAAGTACACCAAGGACCAGATCCTGGAGAAGTACCTCAACATCGCCTACTTCGGTGCCGGCGCCTACGGGGTGGAGGCGGCCGCCCGGCGGTTCTTCGGCGTCAAGGCGAGCGAACTCACCCTGCCGCAGGCGGCGACGCTGGCGGGCGCGGTGCAGGACCCCAACGCCACCGACCCCAACCTGGGCAGGAAGCAGCGCGAGCGGCTGCTGAACCGGCGCGACGTCGTGCTGCACCGGATGGCCGAGCTGGGCAAGATCACCCCGGCCGTGGCGGCCAAGGCGAAGGCCACCAAGCTCGGCTACAAGGGTACGAAGCTGCCCGGCGGCTGCGAGGCGAGCGACTATCCGTACTTCTGCGTCTACGTCCGCAGCGAGATCCTGAACAACCCCGACTTCGGCGAGACGGCCAAGGCCCGCGAGCGGTTCCTCAATCGCGGCGGCCTGACGATCAGGACCACGATCGACCCGGCCATGCAGGCGGCGGCGGACAAGGCGATCAGGGAGTGGGTCCGCCCCTCAGACGACCCGGTCGCGGCCGAGGCCCTGGTCCAGCCGGGCACCGGGGCGATCAAGGCGATGGCGGCCAGCCGGGCGTACGGCAGGCGCGGGTCCAAGAACCAGATCTCCTACAACCTCGTCGCCGACGCCGCGCACGGGGGCGGCGTCGGCTTCCAGGCGGGCTCGACCTTCAAGACGTTCACGCTGCTCAACGCCTTGCAGAAGGGCATGAAGCTCGACGACGGCTTCTCCGCGGGCGCCGGCTACCGGGCCTCCGGCTACTCGGCGTTCGAGAACTGCAAGGGCGAGAACATCGGCGACCCGACCCACACCGTCACCAACGACGAGGGCGGCCCCGGCTGGAAGACCCTGCGGACCGGCACCTGGGAGTCGGTGAACACCTTCTTCATGATGCTGGAGCAGCAGGTCGGGCTCTGCGGCACGGTCGAGACCGCGAAGTCGCTGGGCATCCACCGCTCCGACGGGCGCAAGCTCCAGGAGTACGAGACGTTCACGCTCGGCATCAACGAGATGGACCCCGTCACGGTGGCCAACGCGTACGCCGCGATCGGCGCCCGGGGCAAGTACTGCGCGCCGATGGCGATCAGCCAGATCACCGACAGGTACGGCAGGACGACGAAGTACCGGCCCAAGTGCCGGCAGGCGCTCGGCCCCGAGGTCGCAGACGCGGCGGCCGACGTGCTGTCCGGGGTGTTCACCAAGGGCACGATGCGGGCCGTGGGCGGCATCGGCCGCGACGCGGCGGGCAAGACCGGCACCACCGACGGCTACGCCACCGCCTGGTTCGCCGGGTTCACCCCGGACCTGGCCGGCGCGGTCAGCATCGGCGACCCGCGAGGCTCGGGGAACCACAGGCTGAGCGGCGTCACGATCGGCGGCCGTTACTACGGCTCGGTCTTCGGCGCCACGATCCCGGGCCCCATCTGGAAGCGGACGATGCTGGCGGCACTGAAGAACGTCGATCCGACGCCGTTCACCCCGGTCGATCCGGTGAGGTTCGGCGGCTGCGACCGCAACTGCCGCCCCGCCGCGCCCCCCTCGGCCGACGACGTCACCGAGACGGGCCCGTGAGGTCAGGACGTTCGCCGGCGTCTCCGAGCATGACGTCTAGCTGGATGTGGGTCTGCGGCGGCAGGCCACTCACCCGCGCGGCGGGCGCCGTCGTCGCCGTGGAAAGCGGGCTGTCCCCCGGGCGCTTGGTGAAGTTATTGCCTGGTCGGGAAGCCCTGGTCGGTTCTACTCGACGGTTGTGCGGGGAGTGGCCTCCGTTGGGAGGTAATGCCATGGCTGAGAGCAAAACAAAACCGGAGCTCCTCGACGAGAACGATGTAGTCGGGCTGTTGCTCCACCAGCACGCCATGATCCGCGACCTGTTCGCCGAGGTGGAACAGGCGACAGGAGGGGCGAGGGCAGAGTCGTTCGAGCGGCTGGTGCGACTGCTGGCCGTGCACGAGACGGCCGAGGAGGAGATCGTCCATCCCTACGCCCGGCGCAAGATCGACGGGGGAGAGGCGATCGTCGACGACCGGCTCCGTGAGGAGAACGAGGCCAAGCAGTTGCTCACCCTCATGGAGAAGCGCGGTACCGACGACCCATCCTTCGGGCCGAACCTGAATAAACTGCGCCGCGCGGTGACCGAGCACGCGGAGGCGGAGGAGCGCTACGAGTTCACCCAGCTGGTCAAGGAGACGACCGAGGCCGAGCGGCGGGCCATGGCCCTCGGGGTGAGGGCCGCCGAGGCCATCGCTCCGACGCACCCGCATCCCGGGGTGGAGACGGCGACGGAGAACGTCGCGATCGGCACTCCGGCCGCCATCATGGACCGGGCTCGCGACCTGATCCGCCAGGCGATGGGCAAGAAGAAGCAAGACGACTGATCCGCTACCGGGGGCGTATGGCTCACGGGCCGTACGTCCCTGAGGCGTGCCCGCACCATCGCGCCCGGCAGAGATGCCGTTCGACGGTTGAGGCTATCGGACCGCCACTGGACGGCGGGCTACACACACGTGTAGTTTTCTTCATGAGTGAGTAGTCGGTTGTATCCACATACAGGACGGATTCTCGGTGGCGACGAACCGATGGGACCCCGAAGACCTCACCGGTCGTGCCCGGATCAGGGACGCGGCGATGCGCCTCTTCGGCGAGCTGGGCTTCGAGCGCACGACGATCCGGGGGATCGCCGAGGCCGCCGGGGTGTCCTCGGGGCTGGTGCGCCACCATTTCGGCTCCAAGCAGGAGCTGCGCGAGGTCTGCGACGCGCACCTGGTCAAGGTGGTCCGCCGGCTGAACGCCGAGGCCCGGGCCGCAGGGGGCACGATGAACCCCGTCGCGGCGATGGGCCCCTACCAGCGGTATCTGGCGCGCGCCCTGGCCGAGGGATGGGCCGCGCCGCTGTTCGACGAGATGGTCGAGATGGGCGCGCGGTGGCTCGCGGACGCGGACAGGCACCGCCCCGACCCGCCCGACGTCGATCCGAGGGCCCGGGCGGCGGTGATCGCCGCGATGGCGCTGGGCGTCGGCGTCCTCCACCGGCACGTGTCCCGGGGGCTGGGCGTCGACGTGTCGAGCCCTGAGGGCGAGCGATTGCTCTACCGCGCCCTGATCGACGTCTACTCCCACCCCGTGCTCACCCCCGAGGAGGCCGCCTCGGCACGGGAAGCCCTCGACAAGGCCACCCAGGCGGACCGCGAAGCGCGCGAGGAGCATCCCGATGACTGACGCCATCTCGGTGGACTACGAGCGCGACGGCGCGGCGAACGCCGAGGTGCCGCGATGAACACGCTGACCGGCACCGGCGGGCTGGTCCGCCTCGCGCTGCGGCGTGACCGCGTGCTGCTGCCGCTGTGGGTCCTGCTCCCCGCAGTGTTCCCGCCGGTGTACCTGCCGGTCGGCTGACGCGATCTTCCAGGAGGACCGCATGGACAGGATCCCGATCGACTTCACCGGCGTGCGGGTCACCGCGCTCGTCGAGCTGTACCTCCGGTGGCTGGACGCCGAGGACCCGCACCCGATCCTCGGCGACACCTGGGCGGACCGGGTCGTACAGCGGCTGGACTTCGACTTCTCCCAGTTCACGCCCCTGGACATCGGCCGTTACGCCGTCGGCGTCCGGTCACGGGTGATGGACGAGTGGACCGCGGAGTACCTGTCGGGCAATCCGGACGCGGTGGTGCTGGACCTCGGCTCCGGACTCGACAGCCGGGTCTTCCGCGTCGATCCGGCCCCGGGGCATCACTGGTACGACGTGGACTTCCCGGACGTCATCGCGATCAGGGACCGGCTGTACCCCCCGCGCGCGGAGCACACCAGCGTCGGCGCGTCCGTCATCGACCAGGACTGGCTCGCCCGCATACCGCGCGACAGGCCCGTGATGGTGGTGGCCGACGGCCTCTTCCAGTTCCTCGGCGAGGACGAGGTGCGGCGGGTCTTCCGGCAGATCATCGACCACTTCCCGAGTGGGCGGTTCGTCTTCAACATAGGCGCGGCGCTCGTCAAGAAGCGCTATGAGAGCCGGCCTGAGCCGGTCTTCGCGAAGCACGGCGTCACCTTCGGGTGGACCATCGAAGGCCCGCGAGAGGCCGAGAAGCTCGACGACCGGCTCCGCTACGTGGACCAGCGGAGCCTGGCGGAGCCGACTTTGATCAAGCACGCCTCGCTGTACTACCGGATGGTGGTCGCCCTGGTCAGAGCGGTGCCGGCCTGGCGGAACAGCGGCTTCCTCCTCCGCTACCGCTTCTGACGAGCCCGGCGCGTCCGCGAGCGGCGGGACGTACGTGACGGTCCTCTCGCTCTACGTCCCGGACGCCCACGATTCTCCGCGTACGGCCGGTGCGCGCCGGCGTCGGTCAGGGGGCCGGGGTCAGGCCAGGCCGGCGTCGTGGGCCAGGAGGGCGATCTGGGTCCGGTTGTCGAGGGCGAGCTTGGTGAGGATGTGGGAGACGTGGGCCTTGACCGTGGCCACGCTCATGAACAGCTCGGCCGCGATCTCGGCGTTGCTCCGGCCCTGCGCCACGGCGAGGACCACGTCGTTCTCGCGGGGGCTGAGGGTGGCCAGCGCGGCGCGCGCCCGCTGGTAGGCGCCGGCCTGGACGGCCGCGCGGTCCATGAGCCGGCGGGTGACGCGGGGGGACAGCATCGGGTCTCCGGCGGCGACCCGGCGGACCGCCTCGACGATCAGCGGTGGCGGGGTGTCCTTGATCAGGAAGCCGCTGGCGCCGGCGCGCAGCGCGTGCAGGATGTTCTCGTCGGTGTCGAAGGTGGTCAGCACGATGACCTCGGGCGGGTGCCGCCGGCTTCGTAGCCTGCGGGTGGCGGTGATGCCGTCCACGCGCGGCATCCGCAGGTCCATGAGCACGACGTCGGGGGCGTGCGCGTCGGTGGCCGCGAGCACCTCGTCGCCGTCGGCGGCCTCGCCGACCACGGTGATGCCGTGGATGCCGTCGAGCATCATGGACAGCCCCGCGCGGACGAGGGCGTCGTCGTCGACCAGGAGTACGCGCAGCGGACGGCTCACGCCGGCCATGGTAGCCAGGCGCGCAGACGGAACTCGGCGGCGGTCGCCTCGTGGTCGAGCCGCCCGCCGGCGAGCTGCACCCGCTCGGTCAGCCCGACCAGACCGGTGCCCGCGCCGGGTGCGATGGGCGCCGCGGCCCCACCGGCGGGCAGCGGGTTGCGGATGTCGATCACGAGCCGGTCGCCGGGACGGCCCTCCAGCACCACTTGGACCGGCTGGCCGGCGGCGTGCTTCCTGGCGTTGGTCAGTCCCTCCTGCACGACACGGTAGGCGGTGCGGCCCGCGGCGGCGGGCAGGGCGGCCGCGTCCACCACCCCGTCGCGCAACCGCACCTGCCCTCCGGCGTCGCGGGACTCGTCGACCAGCCGGGGGAGGTCGGCCAGTGCGGGCTGCGGCCATCCGCCGGGGTCGTGGTCTTCGGCGGGGTCCTCGTCGCGCAGCAGGCTGATCACCTCGCGGAGCTCGTCGAGGGCCTGGTGCGCTCCGGCGCGGACCACTCCGGCGGCGCGGGAGAGCTGCTCGGGCGGGGAGTCCGGGCGGTACTCCAGCGCACCCGCGTACGTGGCCAGCAGGGACAGCCGGTGGGCCAGCACGTCGTGCATCTCCCTGGCGATGCGGGTGCGTTCCAGCATGCGGGCCTCTGCCACCCGCCGGCCCTGCTCGGCCTCGGCGCGGCGGGCGCGTTCGCGCAGCGAGTCGACCAGCGCGCGGCGCGCCTGGGCCAGCGTGCCCCAGCCGAGCAGCGCGCCGTACCCGACGGTGACCAGGGCCAGCCACCAGCCGAACGAGATGCCCCCGTTGGGCCGCGACAGGCCCTGCACCACGTGCGCCGCGATCCCCGCCGCCGCCGTCGCGGCCGCGACGGGGAAACCGCGCCGCTGGGCGACCTGCAGCGCGCCCAGGGTGGCCGGCGGGGTCGCGGCGGGCGACAGCGCTGCCAGCAGGGTGAGCGCCAGCGCGCCGGTGACCGGCCGCCACAGCAGGACGGGGGACAGGAGGCATCCCAGCACCCCTGACACGATGTCGAGGACCGGCAGCCCCCGCGCCGGGCGCGCGTCGAGCAGGCCCCAGATCGTCGGCGCGACCAGGGCGGCCATGCCGGCGATCACGCCGGCCACGACCGCGGCACGGGGGACGCGCCGCCGCACGGACTCCGCCTCCGCGTCGCAGTGGTTCTCGCCGTTCACCGGCCAAGGGTAGCTCCGGGCATCGGGACGCCGACACCTACCAAAGTCGGTGCCCGGCCCGACCGCGGTCGTACTCGCCGCCGCCGCACGCCCGATGCCGCGACCGGGCCGCGACGGGGACGCTGGGGGCGTGAACCAGACGGGACCGGCCGTGGCCGCCATCAGCGGATGCCCCGCCCGCCCGTTGTCGAAAGGGGAAGCGCAGTGTTGGGCGAAACCACTCCTGCTCATGCCACACCCGGTCGCGCCGGCCGTACCGCCGCGCGGCGGCCGCTGACGGTGGCCGGTGCGACGGTCGCGGCGCTCGCCGTCTGGGCGCTGGCCGATCCGGTGGCGGGAATCGATCTGGCCGTCCGGGCCGGCGGGGCGGTCCAGTCCGTAGGTCCGGCTTCGGTCGCGGTGGCGAGCCTGGTCGCGGGGCTGGCGGCCTGGGCGCTGCTCGCGTCGCTGGAACGGTTGACGAGCCGGCCGGGGCTGATCTGGACGATCATCGCGGTCGCGGTGCTCGTGCTGTCGCTGCTCGGGCCGCTCGGCGCGGTCGGCGCCGCGAGCACGCTGGCGCTTGCAGGCATGCACCTGGTCGTCGCCGCGGTGCTCATCCCGGGCCTCGGACGTTCGGCGCGCGGCTGACCGTACGTCGATGACGAAGCCTCCCAGGCCGCACGAGGGCGGGCCTGGGAGGCGTTCGCGGTGGTGACTAGTAGCGTTCCGCCACGCCTGAGTTGATCTCGGTGAGGGCCAGGGTGGCATCGGTGTAGCGGACGAGGTTGGACAGGGTCGGCGGCTGGGCCAGGGTGGTCTGCGCGTAGCGGACGGCGTCGCCGACCGTGTTCAGGTGCAGCCGCTGGGTCGTGATCGTACGGACGGCGGTGCCCGCGTTGATCCGGCGGGAGGCCATGTTGAACGTCGTGGCCAGCAGTTCCGCGCGCAAGGTGCGCGGCTGCGTCGCCGGGAGGAACAGGACGGCCGAGGCCTCCTGCTGGGACAGTGCGCCGTCGGCGGCGGAGCCGTCGGCCCCGTCGAAACGGGTGTCGGTCGCCTGCGTGCGGGCCAGCACCTCGGGCGTCCGCAGGTCCTGCCGCAGTCCCCACAGCGCCGAGAGCATCGGCAGCCTGCTGGGCGCGACCGCGGTGATCGAGGTCCGCGCCGATCCCGTCGCCGGGGGGAACGTGCAGCCGTTCGCCCCGCCGTAGGACAGGCTCGCCGTCCCGGTCACCGTGGCGCCCGCCTCCATCAGCAGGGTGGGCCGCGCGGTGAACGTGATGGTGCCCGACGCCCCGGCGGCGACCGTGGCGAGGTTCCAGGTCAGCGTCGTGGTGCCGTCGGCGTTCCTGGTCACGGTGGCCGGACGCGGCCCTGTTCCCTGGTCGAGGGCCTGGCTGTAGTAGACGCCGGCGGGCAGCGTGTACTTCAGCGTGGCCCCGGTCGCCGGGGCGCTGCCGGTGTTGCGATGGCCGACCGTGTACGTGATCGCCTCGCCCGCGTTCACCGAGGAGGTCGCCGTGGCGGTCACCGCCATGACTGGCGCGTGCACCTTGGTGGCGGCCGTGGCCGTGTTGTCGGCCAGCGTCTCGTCCAGCTCCGGCTCCCCTTCGGCGTTCCTGCCGGTGACCTTGGCGGTGCTGGTCAGCGTGCTGCCGTCGATGGCCGTACAGGGCACCGTGTACGTGAACGTCTCGGTGGCCGTCTGGCCGTGTGCCAGGTCGCTCAGCTGCCGGGTGACCGGGTCGCCCACGGGTGGCGTGAACGTGACCGAGGTCGCGGTGGACCTGCTTGCCCCCTTGTTCCCGATCGTCACGGTGGCGGTCACCGTGTCGCCGCCGGCGGCGTCGGGCTTGTCGACCGTCATGCCCGCGGTCAGGTCGACCGCCTTGACGCGGAGCACCGCGTCCCCGGTCAGCTCGGGCACGGCCGGGCCGTGCACGCCGTCGGAGAAGTAGCGGCTGCTGGTGAAGTCGTAGACCAGGCGGTCCCAGTCGGGGTTGCTGAGGAGGGTCTCATCACTGGCGGCCTTGTCGCAGTCCGGGCCGAGGGCCGTGATGCGGTTGATGTTGGCGGAGGCGCTGCTGGAGAACGGCGGCCCGTCGCCGGTCCAGTCGATCGGGTCGTCCGCCGGGCCTTTGGCCACCACGCCGCCGACGCCGTAGATGACCGGGCGGACGACGCCCGGGAGGCCCGGGTCGTTGGTCTCGTCGAGGTCGGTCTCCTTCAGGGTCGCCTTGCCGAACCGCTGGTAGTCGAGGGGGCGGCCGGGGTCGATGCCCGCGAACTGCCAGGAGTAGCTCATGACGCTCTGGTAGTTCGGCTTGCAGTTGACCAGGTCGACGGTCCCGTTGTCGTACCGGCCGCCGTGGCCGAGGCCGAAGGTGTGGCCGAGCTCGTGCAGCAGCGTCGCCTGCTCTGCGGCGGCGCGCCCGCCGACCTCGCCGAACATCTTCGTGGTCCAGCGGCCGAGGGACACGACGAAGTCGTTGGAGCCCCGGTCGTCCAGCTCCGCCCGGCCCGAGGTGGTCCCGCTGTCCGTCAGGCCGTTGATGAAGATCCCGTAGCGGAAGTGCAGCCGCTTGTACAGCATGATCTTGTCGCACAGCGGGCCGGCCCGGTCGGCGTCGGTGCCGAAGTTGCCGGTGGCGTCCGGGCCGCAGGCCTTGGCCGGGTTGCCCTGCTTGAGGTCGTCGAAGTCGTCGTACGTGCCGGGGGCGCGGGTGTCGCCGAAGTCGATCGCCTCGGCGAACGGCAGCTCCTCATCGGGTATCAGATGGAGTGCCAGGCCGTCGGCAGATGTCTGGGGGTTGGTCACCAGGGCGTTCGAGAACACCTGCTCGACCCTGGACAGCACGCCGTCCTGTGGCTTCTCGCCGCGCATCCAGTCGATCTCGGCGTAGATGTCGCGCCGGGTGGGGTCGGCGCCGAGGTCGGGCAGCGACAGGTCGATGACGTTGTCGTCGTTGAAGTCGACGCCGCGGTACTCCTCGTAGTCGGTGTAGCCGTCCCCGTCGGAGTCGGTGACGCTGTTCGGGGTGATCTCGATGCACACCTCCACGGCGGGCTGCGGGTCGCTCCCGAAGATCCCGCCGCCCGGCTCGCCGTTGCCGGTGACGCACTGGACGGACGAGGTCATGTCGCCCGAGACGGTGCCGTGGATCATGTTGACCTTGAACCGGGTGTAGGGATCGCCTGCCCGGGGGGAGGTGTCGGCCCAGTCGTCACCCGACGTGGAGTCGTGGTCCTTGATCAGGACGGAGATCTCCTGGTCGACGACCGTGGTCGGGACCTGCTGGGTCAGCGTCCAGAACGGCGCGACCTGCACCTGGTCCTCGGCCGCTCTCGGGGTGGTGAACGTGGGGAAGCCGGCGAAGGTGATCTCTCCGTAGAAGTCGGGGGCGCTCTCTCCGGCGCTTTCGAGTCCTTCGTTGCGGCAGGGATCGACGCAGCTCACCAGGAGGATGCGCACGGTGAGCGGCTGAGTGCTCGCCGCTCTTGCGGGTGTGGCGGTGGCGACGGTCAGGCCCAGGGTGATCATAAGGAGGGCGAGGGCCGTGCGTAGGGGGCCGGTAGACATACCGCCACCATCCGGCCCTTTGGACCGATCCAGCATGAGTACCCCCCTACTCAACCCGCCATCCCGCCCCCCAGACCACGCCTCGCGTCCGGTCGCCCGCTCGAACGTGCGGCATCCGGGGGCGAAGGCTCCTTCATCCCCGCGAGGGGGTGCGACGGCGTAGGAGGAGGCCGGTGGTGGCCGCCAGGAGGAGCAGGAGGCCGGCCAGCACGAATATGCGCCCGTCCGGGCCCGCGTCGCCGCCGCCCCCGGTCTCGGCGGCCCCCGCCGGGGTCTTCGTCACCCTGGTGTTGCCGACCCTTGCGACCTCGGTCTCCGTTTCGGTGGCGGTGGCGGTGGCGGTGGCGGTGGCGGTGGCGGTGGCGGTGGCGGTGCGGGTCGGTGTCGGGCTCGTGGTCGTCGGGGTGGGGCTGCTCGTCAGGCCGTCCGCGGTGACGGTGAGGTTGTAGGTCGTCAGGTCGTCCCGGTTCAGGACCTCGCACTCGATCGACCGCGTATCGGGGCGTGGCCCGAAGTTGATCGCAGCGGGCCTCACGGTTCCCGCGCCCGCGTTGGAAGTCTTCGTCTTCATGCCGACCACCTCTGTCGGCAGCGCGATGATCTCGCCCGCGCTGACCGCGCCGAGCGTGCCGACTCCGGTGGCGGAGGTCAGCTTGGTGATCCCGCTGATGGACGCGTACGCGTACAGGTTGAGGTCACCGGCCAGCCCACCGGCGGGCGCCTTCAACTCGGAGCCCTCGATGTAGGTGCCGCGCCAGCCGATGGTCATCTGCTCGCCCGTCCTGGCGTCGGCCGGCATCGTCAGCTCGACCTTGACCTTGATGTTCTGCGTCTCGGCCATGCCGGTGGCGCACCGGTACTCCACGATGTCGGTGCCGACGCGCGAGCCCTCTCGCGCCTCCGGGACGGCGGCGTGGGCCGGGTGCAAGGAGAGGAGTATGCCACCGGCGAGGGCGGCGGCGGGGAGAAGAACAGAGCGGACGCGCAAGTCGACTCCTGTCAGGACAGATGGGACGCAAGTGAAGACGCGGCCCGAGCGTGCTCGGTTGTCGGCGTCCGTCGCGCGTGATCGTCCCGAGATGCTCGTGGCGCTCCTGGACGGCGCCTCGGCGCGGGTACGCGTCGAGGCGCTCACCGGCCTGGTAGGGCTCGGCCGTACCGAGTACGGGCCGCGCTTCCTGGCCGAGGAGGCGTCGATGATGCGGCTGACCGCGCAGTGGGCGGTTCGCCGGGCGGGTGGGGGAGGCGGAGGGGGCCGTGCCGGTGGAGATCACTCGTCTGCTTCGCTGGCTCATCCGGAGCGGCCCGGGAACGGCCTGAACGACTCCCGGGGGATCACAGGTGGATCAGGCTGCCCAGGTGGTCGATGCCGTCGGCGGTCTCGTCGTCGAACCACAGGCCGCCGGTGCCGAGGTAGCGGAACCGGTGGACGCCCGGGGGGAGGATCACCGAGACGGTGCGGGTGCTGTTGCTGCGGCGCCGCAGTTCATGGCGCCCGGGGCACCAGTCGTTGAAGTCGCCCACGACGCTGACGACGCCCGAGGGATCGTAGGCGGGCAACGCGAAGGTGATGCGGGTCTTACGGCCGAACAGGGGGGTGCGCTTGAGCATCGAGGATCCTCCCGGGTGGTGACGGTTCCCACCCTTTCGCAACGCCACCCAGGGGAGATATACGGACGCCGGTGATGTAACACAGTCTTCACGCCCCCTTCCGATTCCCGCCCGGCCCTGCGAGCCGTCGCTCTGCAATGCGGTCACGCCCCCCCACATCCGTTGTCGATTGGTTGGCAATGCGGCGGGAGCACTGTCGGTGGAGAGGCAGCGTCGGAAGGTACAGGGGTCACCATGGGATCAGACGAGCGGCGGTTTCTCAGCGAGCCAGGAGCGGGAGACCGTGACGGGGTGGTTCCCACGCTGAGGTCCATCAGCGTGGCGGGGGACGGTTCGGTCTGGGGGCTGGATCCGGCGGGCGCGCTGGTCCAGAACACCGAGCACGCCGAGACCTGGCAGCCGCGTCCCGGCTCACCGGCCCGCGTCAGCGCGGCGGCGGACGGCTCGGTCTTCGGGGTCGACGAGAAGGGCGCGCTTCTCGTGTACAGCGGCATCTGGCAGTGGCTCGGCCCGATCCCCGGCGCGACGCTCGCCACCCTCGCGGCCGTGGACGCCGCGACCGTGTGGGGCGTCGACACCTCGGGGGCCGTCCACCGGTACGACGCCGGCGCAGCGACCTGGACCGCCGTTCCCGGCCCCGCGAAGGCGCCGGTCGAGGAGTTGCACGCCACCTCCGACGGGTCGGTCTTCGCCCTGGACGCGTCCGGGGTCCTGTCACGGCTGGATTCGTCGGGGTGGTCACCGCTCACCCCGCCGCCCGAGAGGCTGCGGTCGTTCGGCGCCGGCGCGTCCGGCTGGCTGTGGGGGATCGGCTCGTCCGGCGCGGTCATGCAGTACGACGGCGGGGACGCGTGGGAGAACGTGCCCGCCCCCGGCGAAGACCCCGTCACGTCGATCGCCTGCGGGGACGACATCACGGTCTGGGTGCTCGGCGACTCGGGCACGGTCTACGAGTTCGAGCCGAAGGGGACGCGCTGGACGGCGCTGCCCGCGCCGTCGGCGAAAGGCGTCGCGCGGATGTCCGTCGGCAGCCGCGGCAGCGCCTGGGTCGTCTGCCGCGACGACGGTGTCCAGCAGTACGTGCGGCACCTCAGCCTGTGGAGCACGGCAGGCCTCGACCTGCCGCTCGCCCGCCTGGCGGCGGTGGACCGTACGAGCCTGTGGGGACTCGACGATGCGGGCGGCGTCCACCGGGCGGAGCGTTCGGCCGACGGGTGGGGGCACACGGTGGTGCCGGGCAGGCTGAGCTGGATCTCCGCGGCCGGGAACGGCATCGTCTGGGGCGTCGACGCGGCGGGTACGGCGTACCGGTTCGTGGACGCGCCGGACTACTGGGCACCCGTCGCCCTCCCGGAGGGCAAGGCCACGAGGGTCTCGGTCACCGCCGACGGCGTGGTGATGGTCCTGTGCGGCGGTTCGGTCCTGCGGTACGAGCCTGACGACGGGGACTGGACCAAGGTCGGCACGCCTCCGGAGGGAACGTACTTCACCGACCTCAGCGCCATGCCGGAGGGCGCCGCGTACGCCGTCGACAAGGAAGGCGGGCTCCATCTCTACCTCGGCACCTGGTTCCCGGCGGGCGGCCCGGCGATCCAGGTGTCGGCCGGCGGGGGCGACGTGTGGGTGCTCGACTCGGAGGGCAGGCCTGTGCGGCGGGCGGCCTCGGGCGAATCCATGGAGGCGACTCACGGCAGGCCGGCCAAGGGCGTGGCCTTCTGGGACGCGGAGTCCGTCTTCGACGAGGCGCGGAGCACCCACCTCTGGATCGTCAACCGGGGCGCCGCGCTCGCAGGTCAGGAGCCCGAGGTCGGCGCGCGCCTGCTGGCGCTGGTGCAGCCGTTCAAGGGGAGGCTCGGCAACGCCTTTCACGACAACCTGTGCCAGGGGCTCAACGACGCGGACTTCCTGCCGCAGTACAACAACCCCATGTACGGCCAGGCCACGTACATGTCGCACTTCTACGACCCCGCGAACGACCGGAACTGGTTCGGGTTCAACTTCCCGACGGCGCTGACCGAAGGGACGATGTACTTCGAGCAGGCCGTCGCCGAGTACCAGGCCGAGCGGCTCGGCGAGGCGGGCTACGCGCTCGGCCTGGCCCTGCACTACCTGACCGACCTGACACAGCCGATGCACTCGGGGAACTTCATCGCGGGCATGTCGTGGCCGAACCCCTTCTACCACACCGACTTCGAGAGCTACGCCATGGAGATCCAGTCCACGGTCAAGACGCCCGCGAAGTACCAGGCTTGCGGGCTCGGCACATCGCCCGGACCGTACCTCGTCGTGGCGGCGAAGGCCTCGAAGCTCTACTACCGCAAGGTCGTGCAGGACCCCGTGACCCGCCAGTACGTGTGGTTCACCCCTGCGTACCAGAAGATGGCGGACATAGTCGTTCCCTCGCTCCTGTCGGACGCGGTGACGATCGTCTCGCAGTTCCTCGTGGCCTGGATGCGGCGGGCGCTCGATACCGGCCCCGGCTGGCACTGGGCCGACCTCGGGACCCCGCTCACCTCGACGGTGGCGCGGGGCATCGGGGCGGTGGCGGTACGGGAGAACGCCCGATCGGAGGGCCACCCGTACGTGTTCGTCCAGGGTGCCGACGGCCATCTCTGGCTGAACTGGCAGGACGACCGCGGATGGCACTGGAGGCACCAGGGCGGAGACCTGTCGTTCGGGGTCGGCGTCACCGCCATCCACGACACGCCGCAGGCGGACAGGCCGTACGTCTTCGTCCGCGGCAAGGACGAGAACCTCTGGATCAACTGGTGGACCGGCAAGGAGTGGGTCTGGACCAGGCAGGACGGCACGCCGACGGGGTGCACCGTCACCGCGGGCCTCGGCGCGGTGGCGCTCGCGCGGACGCCGAGCGCGGGAGCCCAGCCGTTCGCGGTCGTGCGATGCGACGACCGCAACGTGTGGGTGAACTGGTGGAACAGCGCTTCCAGCGTCTGGCGCTGGACGAACCTCGGTCACCCGCCCAATGTGGACGTCGCCCAGGCGATGGGCGTGCTCGCGGTGTCGGACGGGCAGAATCCGAACGAGCTCCTCCACGTCTACGTCCTCGGCACCGACGGACGGCTGTGGGGCTGCGTCTCCGACCTGGAGACCTGGCAGTGGACCGACCTCGGCGCGGTGCCCGGCCACGCCATCACCGGCGCGGCGGGCGCGCTGACCGTGCAGGACTGGGCCGGCCAGCCGAACAGGCCGTACGTGTTCGTGGTCGCGGACGATGGGCACCTGTGGGCCAACTGGTCCAACGGCACCGTCCGCCAGTGGAGGGACCACGGCTCAGCGGACGGCAGGCCGGTCAGGCTCGGCCTCGGCGCCGTGACCGTCCAGGACAAGCCCGGCGGTCTGCAGAACCCCATCGTCCTGGTCACCGACGGCGAGGGGTCGGTCTGGGCCAACCGCTGGACCGGCGGCACCTGGGTGTGGGAGCAGCACGGCGGGCTCAGCGCACAGGCCACGGCGGGGCTCGGTTTCATCACAACCAAGGAGTCGCCGACGGCGCCGCAGCAGCCGCGCGTCTTCATGGGGAGCGCCGACGGTCACGTGTACGCCAACTGGTACCGCTAGAGCCGTCCGGCCGGGTGGCACGGGACGCGTCCCACGCCACCCGGCTCAGGGTCGGACGACGAGCCAGAGCACCAGCGCGGCCACCGCAGCGAATGCGACATGTCCGTAGAGTCAGGGAGGTGTCAGGTCAGCGCCTCGCCGGCGGGCCGCAGTTCCCGCTCGTCGGCCTTGGGGGCGTCTGGCAGGTCCAGGCTGTCGCGCAGCTTGGTCGGCTTGAGGAAGAGCGTGGCGACGACGCCGACCACGCTGATCCCGGCGGAGACGAGGAAGATGTGCCCCGTGGCGTCGCCGTACGCCGCGCGGACGACCGTCCTCGCGGCCTCGGGCAGCGCGGCGAGGTTGAGGGAGCCGCCCGACGAGCCGGACGGCTGGATGCCCGCCTTCGCGAAGCCTTCCGCGATGCCGGCGGCCACCCGGTTGGCCAGGACCGCGCCGAGGACCGAGACCCCGAAGGTGCCGCCCAGTGAGCGGAAGAACGTGACGGCGCCGCTGGCGGCGCCCAGCTCCCGCAGCGGGACGGTGTTCTGGATGGCCAGCACGAGGTTCTGCATGGACATGCCGACGCCGATGCCCACCAGCAGCATCCCGCCCGACACGAGCACCAGCGAGGTCTCGTGGTCGATGGTGGACAGCCCGAGGAAACCGAGCGTGAGCACGATCGCGCCCGTCACGATGTACGGCTTGACGTGGCCGCTCCTGGATACGAGCCGCCCGGAGATGGTGGAGGAGAGCAGCACCCCGAGCATCAGCGGGATGGTCAGCAGCCCGGCCTCGGTGGGGCTGTAGCCCCGGCCGATCTGGAAGTACTGGCCCAGGAACACCGCTCCGCCGAACATCGCCATGCCCACCGCGAGGCTGGCGAGGATCGCCAGGGCGGGGGTGCGCCTGCGGACGATGTGCAGCGGCACCACCGGTTCCTTGACCCGCGACTCCACCCAGGTGGCGGCCGCCAGCACGAGCACCCCGCCGCCGGCGATGACCGCGGTCTGCCAGGAGATCCAGTCGAAGGAGTTGCCGACGAAGGTGATCCAGATGAGCAGGATGCTGACGCCCGCGGCGATCAGCGTGGCGCCCGCGTAGTCGACGCTGGTGTCCGGGCGGCGGACGGTGACGACGTGGAGCGTCTTGTGCAGCAGGACGAAGGCGATCGCGGTGAACGGCACGGCGATGAAGAAGCACCAGCGCCAGCCCAGCCACGAGGTGTCGGCTATGAGGCCGCCGAGCAGCGGCCCTGCCACGGTGGCCACGGCCATCACGGCGCCGAGGTAGCCGTTGTAGCGTCCCCGCTGCTTGGGGGTGATCATCGCGGCCAGGACGACCTGGACCAGGATCTGCAGGGCGCCCATGCCGAGGCCCTGCAGGGCGCGGAAGGCGATGAGCTGGCCGGTGTTCTGCGCGAACCCGCAGGCCAGCGAGCTGACCATGAAGATCACGATGGAGATCTGGAGGAGCAGCTTCTTGCTGAACAGGTCGGCCAGCTTGCCCCAGATCGGGGTGGACGCGGTCGCGGCGAGCAGCGACGCGGTGATCACCCAGGTGTACTGCGACTGGGTGCCGTCCAGCGCGCCGATGATCTGCGGCAGCGCCACCGACACGATCGTGCCGCTGATCATCGCCACGAACAGCACGAGGAGCAGCCCGCTCAGCGCTTCGAGGATCTGCCGGTGGCTCATCGGCTCCGCGTCGTGCGCGGTGACCGGTTGTGCGCTCACGCGCGACCTCCGATTCGGTCATTCAGGAAGGGACTCGAACACCATACATGCGCATTGGGCAAGTTTGCGCACTAGGCATGTTTGAAGCAACGGTAAGCTGTCCGTGTCATGACGACCACAGTCGGGTTGCGCGAGCGCAAGAAGGCCGAGACGCGGCAGGCGGTTCACGAGGCCGCGCTGCGGCTGGCCGTGGAGCACGGACTCGACCACGTCACCGTCGAGGCGATCGCCGACGCCGCCAACGTCTCGCGGCGCACCTTCTCCAACTACTTCGCCAGCAAGGAGGACGCCCTCCTCTACGGCGACGAGCAGCGCATCCGCCTCATGGTCGAGCGGGTCCGCGCCCGCCCCGCCGAGGAGCCGGCCTGGCGGGCGTTGAGCGAGGCCGTGCACGATCTCTACCGCGAAACGGGCGGACCCGAAAGGGAGTGGGCCGTCCGCGCCTCGCTCGCCAAGCGGCACCCCTCGCTGCTGGCGAGGCAGCTGGCCAACCACGCCAACCTCGAACGCGAGCTCGCCGAGGCCATCGCCCGGCGCGGCGACGCCGGCTCCGGCACCGGCACGCGGACCCGCGTGATGGCGGCCGCCTTCCTGGTCGCGCTGCGCATCGCCACGCACATGTGGACCGACGAGCACGAGTCGCGCACTCTGGGCGAGATCATGGACGAGGTCTTCGACGAGATGGCCCGGCCCTTCGACCGGTAGCGGGCGTCCCCCCGGCGATCGCGGACGAAAGCAGATTTTTTTCAACTTTCGTAACCTTACGGTGACCTGCTAAAAGCCTCCCCCGCTGAGGGTGATCGGCTGATTTGCCCGCTTGGGCGCCGAGAAAGCGGGCAGGCTTTCCCGCGCCATTGCAGCCGGACTCAGAGGCCGGAGGTGATCGTCGTCCGCACGGGCAAGCGAACGACTCTGTCATGCCGCAGTCGCTTCGGCGCGAGTTCGATCAGATCAGCCAGTTGGAGGACATGGTGACGCCAGCAACCCCTGACAAGCCAAACGAAGAAGTGTCGACCGAACCGGGCGGGCCACGCTGGCGCATCCCACGCCCACTGTTCTTCGCCGCAGCTCTCGTGCTGGCGGCGTCGGGCGGCGTCGAAGCGGCCGCGGCGTCGGCGTCATCGCCTACCACCCCCCCGACGGGGACGCCGACTCCCACGGCGACGATCAGCGAGACCCCGACTGAGAGCCCGACTGAGACCCCCACGGAAACGCCCACCGGGACCCCGACCGAAACTCCGACCGAAACCCCCACGGAAACGCCGACGCCGGCTCCCACCGTCACGGTGTCCGCCGCGGACGCCTGGCGCTTCATCGGCACCCCGCACGGCGAGTTCGTCGTGCCGGCGAAGGGCTGCGTCTTCCCGGTGCTGTTCACCCAGACCGGGCAGGCCACCGTCGTGGCCGAGGACGCGATCACCGTGAAGAGCCAGGACGGCTTCGAGAGGGTGTACGCGATCGGCGACGCCACCCGGACCGTGTCGGGACGGCGGGGCGACACCAAGGTCAAGCAGGGCGACTGGGTGTCGGTGACCTCCGTGGCCCAAGGCGACTCGACGCCGGTCCCGCCCCAGGACGCACCGACGCCGGTCCCGCCAGAGGACGCGCCGACGCCGGTTCCGCCTGAGGACGCGCCGACGCCGGTCCCGTCCCAGAGCGTGCCGACGACCGCGCCGCCTCAGGACTCCCCGACGGCCGTCCCGCCCCAGGGCGTGCCGACGCCGGTCGCGCCTCAGGTGGAGCCGACGACGGCCGCGCCCCAGGGGGAGACGACGACGGCCGCCTGGGTCTTCGATCTGACGCGGCCCAGCAAGAACTTCTGGCGCGGCAAGGGCTGGTGGGCTCCCAAGCACTGGCAGCCGGGCAACCTACAGTGGCGTGCCCCCAAGCCGTGCCCCACCGAGACGCCGGCCCCCACCCCCACCCCGACGGAGACCCCTACCGAGACCCCAACCGCGACTCCCACTGAGACCCCCACCGAGACCCCGACCGGAACCCCCACCGAGACACCGACCGAGACCTCCACGGCCGAGCCGACGGTGACCCAGACCGTGACCGTGCCCCCGAGCCCGGCCCCCTGACCCTCAGCGCCGGTCTTCCGCCAGTGGCCGCGGGCGCGCGCCCGCGGCCACCTGGCCCGGCCGTCCGCGGTGAAGGCCGGGAGCCAGCGTGAGCGTGACGGCGACGGAGGCCGCCGCCAGCAGGGTCATCGCCGTCGAGGGCGAGGTGAACTGGGCGAGGCTTCCCGCCAGGGCGGCGCCCACGCCCTGCATTGTCAGCATGCCGGCGGAGTGCAGGCCGAGCGCGTGCCCGCTCAGCTCGTCCGGCGTCAGCGACATCAGGCGCTCCTGGAGCAGCAGACTGGCCGAATACCCGACGGCGGCGAGCGTGACGGCCGCGACGGCGAGGGGCAGCGCCGGGCGCAGTACGAAGACCAGGTACGGGACGGCGAGCAGCAGGTACAGCGGGATGGGGAGCCGCTCTCTCCACCGGGTGGGGACGAACCGGCCGGTCAGGGTGTCCCCGGCCAGCATGCCGAGCGCGCCGCAGGCGAACAGCAGTCCCGCGTGCCGGGGCGCGTAGGAGACGTACAGGGACTCGCAGCCGACGACCAGCCCGTTGGGCACCCAGAGGGCGAGGTAGACGCGGCGGCGGGGGACCGAGGACCACAGCCGGGCGTTGTTCCGCCAGGTCCCGGCGATCGACGGGCGTCCGGCGGCGCGCGGGGGGCGCCCGCTGAGGCCGAACCGGGAGACGGCCGCGCCCGCGAGGTACAGGGCGGCGCCGACGAGCAGTGTGCCGCGCGGCGACAGGGTGGTCACGAGCACGCCTCCGGTCGCGAACCCGCAGATCTGCATGGTCCCGACGGACATGTTGAGCACCGAGCGGCCGAGCAGGTAGCCCTCCCTGGCGAGGATCTCGTTGAGCAGCCCGTAGCGCACCCCGCCGCCCAGCGAGGCGATCATCCCCTGGCCCAGGAGCACGGTGAAGACGGCCCACACGGGCAGGCCGGGGATGGCCAGAGCGGCGGTGGCGAGCCCGAAGACCAGTGCCAGGCCCGTCATCGCGGCGCGCGGCGGCAGCCGGTCGGCCGCCGACAGCAGCGTCGTCGCACCGACCACCTGCATGAGGGAGGGCCCGAACATGGCGAGGGCGGACAGCAGCGGCGATCCGGTCGCCGTGTAGACCAGCGTGCCCAGGGCAAGGCCGCTCACCGTCTGGGCCGCCACCTGCCCGGCGGACGCGAGGAAGAACGGCGTGAACTCCGGCGTCCGGAAGAGGTCTCGATAGGTGCGCATGGCCGGAGTCTCGGAGATCCCCCCGCGGGGACGTTATTGTTTCGCGGGGAGGCGAAACTTGGGCTGGTGGCAGGTCAACGCGGACACGCTCGCGGGCAGCCGGTTCGTCGTCTCCCCGCTGGCCGAGGCCATCGCGAGCCTGAAGACCCTGAAGCGGGGGACGGCCGCGCACCCGGGGGAGCGTGCCTGGCTCGACTCCCACCGGCCCGCCTACCAGGAGCGGCTGGCCCGTGATCCGATCACCGCGCTGCTCATACGGGCCGCGTTCGCGCCCACCTGGAACGCCGACTTCCTCACCCCCACGCCCACGGGCGAGAGTGAGACCACCTTCGCGCGGGAGCTGGGGCGCGTACGGGAGACTGCGCCCGAGAGCGCCCGCGCCGACCTGACCGTGTCGCTGGGCGGCCCGCTTCCCGCCCGGCTGAACCGCTCCGACCTGCCGGAACGCGCGGCCGACCTGCTGGAGTGGGTGTGGACGCGGACCGTGCTGCCGTACTGGCCGCGGCGCCGGCGGGTCATCGAGGCCGACGTCGTCGCGCGTACGGCGCAGTTGAGCCAGGGCGGGTGGGCCGCGGCCCTGGATGACATGCGCCCAGGGATGCGCTGGCTCGGGGAGAGCCGGCTGCAGATCAACACCCACGCCAACCCGCCGCGAGAGCTCGCCGGGGCGCCGTTGATGTTCGTCCCCGTCACCTCACGCGAGAGCTGGGTCTCGTGGGACGCGCACCGGTACGCCGTGGTGTACCCGTGCTCGGGCGCGCTGGCCGAGGCGGGCCGGGCTCCGGTGCCCGAGGCTCTGGGTGCGTTGCTCGGTCCCGCGCGTGCGGGCGTCCTGGTGCTGCTCGGCACGCCGAAGAGCACCACACAGCTCGTGGCGCTGACCGGCCAGGGGCTCGGGTCGGTGGGCCGCCACCTCAAGGTGCTGCTCGACGCCCGCCTGGTGCGGCGGCGGCGTGCCGGGCGCTCCGTGCTCTACTTCCGGACGGACGCGGGCGACGCCCTGGTGGAGGCCCAGGCCTCCTCGTGACCAGGTGCCCTGAGGCCGGTGTCCTGAGGCGGGTGTCCTGAGGCCGGTGTCCTGAGGCTCAGGCCGCGCCGGCGTCGCGTCGCGGGCGGGCGCCGGGGCCGCGCAGGCCGTCGAGGGCCGAGGTCAGCGACACCTCCAGGTAGGTGATGCGGTCGGTCGCCTGCAGCATGGCCGCGCCGCCGGTGACGGCGGTCAGGATGGCGGTGGCGGCCTGGTCGGCGTCGGTGCTCGCGTCGATCTCGCCGGCCTCCGTCAGGGCCCGTACCCCGGTGGCGAGGTAGGCGTGCCACCGGTCGAGCAGGTCGGTGACGATGGCCCGCGTCGCGGGGTTCCCCTCGCCGAGCTGAGAAGTGAGGGCCGACAGCGGGCAGCTCTGGCGCTGCACGTCGTAGTTCTCGATCACCCGCTCGCGCCAGGCCTGCCACTTGCCCCAGGTGGTCAGGTCGCCGAGCATCGGCTGCTGGTCGGCCAGCACCTGCTCGGCCTCGTGACCGGCCACGGCCAGCATCAGGTCGGCCCTGCCCTCGGGGAAGTAGTGGAACAGCTGGCTCTTGCTCGTCGAGGTCGCCGCCCGGATGTCGTCCAGGCTCACGTTCGCGAGGCCCCGCTCACGCATCAGCGTGGCCGCGCCCTCGACGATGCGCTGCCGGGTGGCAGCGCCCTTGGAAGTCAGCACTCGCTCCATGGACACCACGATAGAAGGCGCGCGGACCCTCGGGCGCGGCCGGAGCATTGGACCGTGCGGTCCAGATGCGTGCTAGCGTACTGGACTATGCGGTCCATTCGGTGGGCCGCCGGCACGTATGACCTGCGGATAAGGGGAGACAGCGGCATGGGCACACGCCTTTCGAACAAGACGGCGCTCGTCACGGGAGCCACCAGCAACATCGGGCGGGCCATCGCGGTCGCGTTCGCCGCCGAGGGGGCGCACGTCGTCGTGTCGGGCCGCAGCAAGGAGCGCGGCGCCGAGGTGGTCGAGCGGATCAGGGCCGCGGGGGGCCGCGCGGACTTCGTCGCGGTGGAGCTCGACGGCACCGCGAGGACCAGCGAGGCCCTGGCCGACGAGGCGACCCGCGTGCTCGGCGGGCGCATCGACATCCTGGTCAACAACGCCGGAATCTACCCCGGCTCGACCACCACGGACACCGACGAGGCGACCTTCGACCGGGTGTACGCGGTCAACGTCAAGGCGCCGTTCTTCCTCACCGCGGCGGTCGCACCCGCCATGGTCAAGGCGGGCGGCGGCACGATCATCAACCTCGGCTCGTGGGTCGCCCGCCTCGGCATCCCGGTCGGCGCGCTGTACAGCTCCACCAAGGGCGCGGTGGAGACGCTGACGAAGGCGTGGGCGGCCGAGTTCGGCCCCGCCGGCGTGCGCGTCAACGCCATCTCGCCCGGGGTGGTCCACACGCCCGTACCGGACGCCGCGCACCCGGGCGACGTCATGATGAAGGGCACTCCTGCCGGCGCCTCGGGCACGCCGGACGCCGTCGCGCACGCCGCGGTGTACCTCGCCAGTGACGAGTCGGCCTTCGTGCACGGCACGGTGCTCGACGTCGACGGCGGCCGCGTCGGCGTGGCCGTCATCGCCGCCTGAGGCATGGCGGTCCCGCCTGAGGCGCGGCCCGTCATGGCCGCCTGAGGCAGGGACGCGACGAGCGCAGGCGCACCGGGCCGAACAGGCCCGTCACGCGCTGGCCGGGGAAGACGAAGTGCGTGGGGCTCACGGCGTCGAGGTACGGCGCCAGGGTCCCGAGCACCAGGATCTCCAGCAGGTTCTCCCCCTCGGCCAGTTCGAGGTCGAACACGTACGGAGAGCACACCCGGATGCCGGCCCGCCCGCCGTTCAGGGTCACCTCGGCGGTGCCGCGCACGCGGCCGAGGTCCAGCACGGCCGAGCCGCCGGACGGGGCGCTGAGGCCGGTCCGGTAGAGGACGCCGCCGCTGTACTCCGCGAGGCCGAGCCCTTCCCAGTCGCCGAGCCCGATCGTCCCCGGGCCGCAGGCGAAGCGGATCGGCCCGGTCAGCGCGGCGCCGCCCTCGAATCCCGGGGAGGCGGAGATCCGCAGCTCGACGCGGGACGCCGAGCCGTCCAGCTCGACGACCGGGCCCTCGCCCAGCCGCACGCCGCCGGCGAAGGCGGTGACCTGGCCGTGCGCGGGGATCTCCATGGTGACGGCCCCCGGAGGGACGTCCACCCACAACCGCTCGACGCGCTCCTCCTCGTACCCGGAGCCGAGGGGCGGCACGGCGAGGACCGCGGGCAGGGCCGTCGCGCAGGACTCGATCCAGCCCGCGCCGGGAAGCGGGTGCGGGCGCCTGCGCAGGTGCAGGGCGGCCGGGTCGCCGTGCTGCCGCCTCCGCACCCGGGCGGAGGCGACCTCGCCGCCGGGCCGCCGGACGGTCCAGCCGGGCCCGGACACGGCGAGGCCGTCGACCAGCACGGCGCCCTCCGTCTCCACCGAGACGGTGTTGGGGCCGGGACGCAGCAGGTGGGAGACGTCGTAGCGGCGCACCCTCGGGATCTCGGCCTCCGCGTAGGGGTCGAAACCGCCCTGCCTGCCGGCCTCCTCGCCGTTGACCCGCACCAGGCAGGGGGACGCCGAGGCGACCTGCAACGGCTCGTACGGCGGTCCCGCCACCTCGACCACCGTCTCCAGGACGGAACCGGTGATCCACTCAGGACGCCGGGCCGTGGACGGATCGCGCACCAGCGAGACGTGCGCCCGGAGCGTGAGGTCCTCGTCGGGGGCGAGCCTGAGCAGCAGCAGGTGGGTGCCGGGTGCCAGCGGCGCCCGGCTCATGGCGAGATAGCCGGAATCGTCCAGCGGGACCTCGTCGCCGTCGACCCACGCGGCCTTCGCGGCGGGTGCGCCGACCACCAACGTGGCCTCCGAGGGGACGTCCACGCGGGCGTGGAACCAGGTGACCTCGCCCGGGGCGACGGTGCCGAAGTCCAGGAACTCCTCCGGCACGTGCCCCTTGGGGCCGAGGGTGTCCCGGTGGACGGGGTCGTCGTGGATGCCGCGCGCGGTGGAGTAGACCGCCGGACGCCAGCCCGCACCCGGGCCGGGCGGCGGGGCGGAGGCCGGAAGCGCGCACCACAGCCCGTGCGGCCCGAACGTCGCGTGGACCGGCTCGCCGTCCGCGTCCTGAAGCGTCCAGCGTTCGAGCTCGGAGGGGCCCGCGGCGCGGCCGAAGTCACCCCAGGTGTCGTCGAGCGTCGGGACGAGCTCCATCTCGAAGGTGTCGCCGAGATCCAGCTCGTGCGGGCGCGGCTCGTCCGGGGGGTCCGCCGGGACGTCCTCGCCGGTGAAGAGCAGCAGCGCGGCGGGCCCGTCGTCGAACGGCACGACCACCTCGACGGCGTCGCCGTTCGCCGTGTACGGCAGCGGGCGCGTCCGCCCGCCGAAGGGGCTCGCCAGCAGCGGGGTTCCCGAGACGCCCCGCACCGTGACGCGCATCTCGCGCCGGTACCGTCCGGGGTCGAAGTCGTAGGAGGCGTCCAGCCAGCCGAGCTCGACGCCGCGCTCGTCCGGCCTGCCGACGCCGACCCGGCTGGCCATCGGGGACGCGGCGGTGAGGAAGACGACCGTGACGCCGTCCACCTCACGCACCAGGGGAGGCACGGGAGCCGCGACACCCGGGACGAAACCGGCGAGGGCCGCGCCGAGGTCCCCGGGGGAGGCGGCGAACGTGGCCTGGCCGGTCGCGAACCGCTCACGAAGGCGGGCGACGGGCGATCCGGCGGCGAGACGCTCCTGCCCAGCTCCGACCGGTCCGCCCGGCCCCGGCGAAGGGGATACGGGCAGGGTGTCCTCGGACGGCGTGCCCACCGAGATCTCCGGGAGCGCGCCGACGGCGATCAGGCGGCCACCGGCCGCCGCGAACTCGTCGAGCCGCCCGGCGGTCCGCTCGTCCAGGACCGTGCAGGCGGGAAGGACGATCACCTCGTAGGACTCGCCGGAGACGGCCAGCCGGCCGCCGTCCACCTCGGCCCGCTGGACGGACTCGTCGTCGATCACGTCCGCGTCCAGGCACAGCAGGTCGAGCGCCCCCGGCACGGTCTGGAACCATGCCATGTCCCCGACCAGCTCGCGGTACACCCGCTGCGACCGTGCCGCCTCCTCCGTCGAACCCGCGGTCGAACCCGGCCGCACGCCCGCCTGCGCGGTGGCGGTGGGGAACAGGACGGCGATGTCGCACAGGTGGCGGCCGAGGGAGAGGGCCGCGCACAGCCTGGCCACCGCGTCGGCGAAGACGCGGTGGTGACGCCAGTACGGCTGACGCCAGTCGGTCGACGGCGGGGCCCACTCCCACCATCCCGCCTTGGTCGTGTAGTAGACGGCGTGCGGGTTGTACAGGTTGGCCCCGGCGCGCAGCCACGGGAGCAGCCAGTCGAAGGTCTCCTCCAGCGTGCCGCCCCAGCCGCTGGAGTGGAACGCCTCGATCCACGTCCGCGGCCTGCCGTACAGGTGGGCCAGCGAGGAGTGCAGGCGGGCGTCGCCGTGGTGGTCTGAGCCCGGGGCGCCGAACCAGCGGTGGGTGCGGGTGTAGTCGGCGTAGAGCTGGACGCCTTCGACGGGGTGCCCGGCGCGGGCGGGGTCCTGCTGGTCGCAGCCGTGCAGCAGGCCGTGCCTGTCGTGCCACTCGGCCAGCGGCCGGAAGAAGGCCTCCTCGGCCAGCTCGGCCCGGGTGCGGTGGTAGTCGCGCCAGAGCGCCGGCTCGTCCGCGTGTGCGCTCAGGCCGGAGGGGTCGCGCGGGAACTCGTAGCCGCGCCGGGCCGCGAACTCGCCGGCGAACGACTCCGACCAGGTGGGCACCGAGGGCAGCTCGTCCTGGAAGGACCCTGCGATCACACTGCCGAACCGGTGGCCGAGGCGGCGCTCGAACTCGCCGTGCACCCGGTCGATGAGCGTGGCGCACGCCGTACGGGACAGATAGTCGAAGCCCCGGCGGGACACGCTGCCGTCGGCGGCCAGCCACTGGCCGGCGAAGGAGGGGTTCTCCTGCACCAGCCGCGCCTGGAGGTCGGCGCCGGAGAAGCCGAGCTGGTCGTAGAACCACAGCAGGACGCCTAGCTCGGCCGCGTCCTCGCACACGCCGTCGAGCAGCTCCCACCAGGGCTCGGAGAAGAACGGCGGGTCGTCGGCGTCCGAGCCGAACAGCGGGCCGGACGGCGCGAGGTTGAGGATGACCAGGTTGTGCACCCCGCCCTCGGTCAGCCGCTCCATCTGCCACCGGAGCCGGTCGCGCCGCAGGGGCTCCCCGCTCCACCACCAGATGGCGGCGGGGGAGTGGCTGCGCGGAGGGTGCCGCAGCACGTCGAAGAGGTTCATCCCTTGAGCCCGCTGGAGAAGCCCTTGATCACGTAGCGCTGGAGCACCAGGAAGACCACGACGATCGGCAGGGCGCCGAGCACCAGGCCCGCGAACACCAGCCCGTAGTCCGACACGTACTGCCCGACGAAGCTGAAGATGCTCACCGGCACGGTCTCGAAGCCGGAGCCGCCGAGGTACAGCAACGGCGTGAAGAAGTCGTTCCAGATGAGCACCGCGTTGAGGATCAGGACGGTGCCGGTGATGGGCCGCAGCAGCGGGAAGACGACCTTGGTGAACGCCGTGAGGTGCGAGGCGCCGTCGATCTGGGCGGCGCTGGCGTAGTCGCGGGGGAGCGCCCGGATGAACCCGGTGTAGAGGAACACCGTGAACGGGAGCTGCACGCCGGTGTAGAACACGATCATGCCGAGGTGGGTGCCGATCAGGCCGAGGTCGGTCACCAGCCGGTAGAGCGGGATCATGCCGAGCTGGAACGGCAGCACGATGCCGAGCAGGAACAGGATGTACAGCCCGTAGCCCAGGCGCGACTGGGCGCGCGCCAGGAAGTACGCGGCGAACGACCCGAGGGCGATCAGCGCGACCAGGCTGACCACGGTGATCAGGGTGCTGTTGACCAGCGAGGGGCCGAGCGCCGCCGACGACCACGCGGAGGAGAAGTTGTCCATGGTCGGCGGCGCGGGCGGCGCCAGCGGCGCCCTGGAGATCTGCTCGGGGTCCTTCAGCGACAGCGTGACGAGCGCGTAGACGGGGAAGAGGAACGCCACCGCCACCGCGATCATGACGAGCTCCAGCAGGAAGGTCCTGGCCTTCACTGGGACACCTCCCGGGAGCGCAGGTAGTAGATCTGGACGAACGACACCGCGGCCACGAACAGCGCGAGCACCAGCGCGATGGCCGTGCTGTAGCCGAACTTGCCGTACACGAAGGCCTGCTTGTACAGGACCGTCGACAGCGTCTCGGTGGCGTACCCGGGACCGCCGTTGGTCGCCGCGAAGACCTGGTCGAACAGCTTCAGCCCGCCGATCGTCGACAGCATCAGGTTGATCGTCACGGCCGGGGCCAGCAGCGGCCAGGTGACGTACCTGAACCGCTGGAACGTCCCCGCGCCGTCGATCATCGCGGCCTCGTGCAGCTCCTTGGGCACGCCCTCCAGCCCCGCCAGGAAGATCACCATGGAGTAGCCCGCGTACTGCCACACGACCATGCCGGCGACCGACCACAGCGCGACCGACGGGTCGCCGAGCCAGTCGACCCGCAGCCCGAGCAGGCCGTTGAGCCCGGTGCCCGGGTCGGGGTTGTAGATGTACTTCCACAGGAAGGCCACCATGACCGGGCTGACGACCACGGGCGAGAAGAAGACGACCCTGAGCAGCGCCCTGCTCCTGATCTTCGTGTTCACGCCGAGCGCGAGCAGCAGCCCCACGCCGTTCTGCACGACGACGATCGCGACGGTCAGCAGCAGGGTGTTGCCGAGCGAGCCGAGCGCCTGCTCGTCGTCCAGGATGGCGCGGAAGTTGGACAGGCCGACGAACGACATGTCCCCGCCGATGCCGCTCCAGTCGGTGAAGGCGTAGACCACCCCGGCGATGCTCGGGTAGAGCACCACCGCCGCGTACACCAGCAATGCCGGGGCGGCGAACAGCCACGGCGGGGACAGGGCGCCGAGACGCCTTCCGCGCTTGGCCGCCGTGACGGTGGACGCCCCGGTGGGCTTGGTGATGACGCTCATCGTTACCGCTCCCTCGGCGGCCCGGCCGCCCAAGGGCCGGGCTGGGGGCCGCCGTCGTGCCTGATCGCTCGCCCGCTCACTTCGCGTAGGCCTCGTCCATCTTCTTCAGCGCCTCGTCGACCTTGATCTTTCCGGCGAGCAGGTCCTGGACCACCGCGAAGTGGGTGGGCTGCACCTCGGCGTTGGGCCAGCGCTGGTCCATGAACGGCACCGCGCGGTCCTTGGTGAAGGGCAGGAACGACTCCACCGCCGGGTCGATGGTGGAGCCGGCGTCCTGGGTCAGGGGGATCGCCGCGATGGCCTTGGCCCAGCGGTTGATGCTGTCCTGCCTGCCGAGGAAGTCGATGAACGCCTTGGCCTCCTCGACGTTCTGGGACTTGGCGCCCGCGCCGAGGCCCACGACCACGCCGGCCGGGATCCAGACCTGCGCGGGGTCGTCGGCGCCGGGCACCGGGAACATCGACAGGTCGTCCGGCGTCTTGGCCGCGTCGCGGAAGGCGGGGAGCACGGCCGAGACCTGGATGGCCATCCCCGCCTTGCCCGTCGCCACCATGGAGGTCTGCTGCTCGAACGTCGTCCCGTTGGGCTTGTCGTTGAAGAAGCCCCGTTGCTGCAGCTCCAGGTACATCTCCATGGCCTGGCGCCATCCCGACTGCGCGAAACTGGCCTGCCCGGCGCTCTGCTTGTCGTCGAAGCCCGGGTCCTTGGCGTACACCGTGGACGGCACCAGCGCGTAGGTGATCAGCTGGGTCACCCAGGGGGTCTGCGCGCCGAGCGCGATCGGGGCCACCCCCGACTTCTTGAGCTTCTCGCAGACCTGGAGGAACTCGCTCCACGTGGTCGGCAGCCGGTCGATCCCGGCCTTCTCGAAGACCTTCTTGTTGTAGATGGCCCCGATGACCGAGGAGCCGGCCGAGTAGATGTAGGTCTTGCCCTGGAGCTGGAAGGCCGGTTTGAACCCGGCGGGGATGGTGCTCGTCCACGACTGGGCGGACAGGTCGGCCAGCAGCCCGGCGGCGGCGATCTGCGACATCGACATCGCGCTGCCGCTTCCGGGGTACACCACGTGCAGGTCGGGGGCGTTGCCCGCGCCGAGCTGGGTGCGCAGCGAGGTCTGCACCTGGTCGGTCGGGGCGTAGGAGGCCGCGATCGACACGTTGGACCTGACCTGCTTGTAGGCGGCCAGCAGGTCCTCCATGGGGGCCTTCTGGTCGGCCACGCCCACGAACTTCAGGCTGGTGGCCCCCGCGGCGCCGGTGCCCGGCGTCCCGCCGTTCGAGGGCCTGGTGGAGCACGCGGCCAGCAGCGCGGCCGACGCCGCGCCGCCCATCACGCGGAAGAACTGGGCACGGCTGATCTTGGCCTGGATCAGCCGGTCGGTCTCACGGGTCATGCTTTCTCTCCTCGGACTAGCGTGAAACGGTGGTCCCCCGAGGGCACCCCGCGGGTGTCGCCGCCGGGCAGGTGGATCGTGGCGCGGGCCCCGGGCGGGATGCTCGCGTGCAGGTGGAAGGCCTCCGGCGAGCGCTCCCAGCGCACGCGGACCGTGCCGCGCGCCGACTCGTGGCTCGCCTCGGCCCAGTCGAGGTCGCCCGGCCTCGGCCGGATCACCACCTCGCTGTACGCGGTCGAGGAGGGCGCCTGGTCGATGCCGGCGACGCCGGTGTACAGCCATTCGCCCACCGAGCCGAGGGCGTAGTGGTTGAAGGAGTTCATGGACGGGGCCCCGACCCCGTCCCACCGCTCCCAGACGGTGGTCGCGCCGCTTCTGACCTGGTGAAGCCAGGAGGGCGCCCCCGTACGGCGCAGCAGCGCGTGCGCCAGGTCCTCCCGGCCCCAGGCGGACAGCACCGGGCACAGCAGGCCGACGCCCAGGAAGCCGGTCGCGAGCCCCGCCGCGGCCACCAGCTCGGCGAGCCGGTCCGCCGCCCGCCTGGCCAGCACCGACGGCAGCAGGTCGAAGGCCAGCGCGAGCAGGTACCCCGTCTGCGTGTCGCCCGCCACCCGGCCGCGCGAGTCCACGAACGTCTTGATGAAGGCGTCCCTGATGTCCTCGGCCAGCGCCTGGTACCGGTCGGCCTCCCTGAGCCTGCCGAGCACCCGGGCGGCGCGTGCGGTGAGCGCGGCGCTGCGGTGGAAGTAGGCGGTGGCGAGCAGCGGCCGGGGGGTCGGGGGACCCGGGGACAGCCAGTCGGCGAAGTGCGGCCCGACCTTGTCACGCCAGATCAGGTCCGGGGGTTGTGCTCCCGGACGAAGTCGACCCACCGGGCCATCGCCTCCACGTTCAGGAAGCCCGGGTCGCCGTAGACCCGGTAGAGGTGCCACGGCACCAGCACCCCCGCGTCCGCCCACCCGGGCGCGCCCTCGTCGGCGACCCCGGTGAGCAGCGGCGCGACGTTGGGGAACCCTCCTTCGGGCGACTGCGCGTCGGCCACGTCGTCCAGCCACTTGGCGAAGAACGCCGCGACGTCGGCGTTCAGGCACGCGGTCGGCAGGAAGACCTGCGCGTCGGCGAGCCAGCCCAGCCGCTCGTCGCGCTGCGGGCAGTCGGTGGGCACGCTCACGAAGTTGCCGCGCTGCCCCCAGCCGATGTTGGCGTGCAGCCGGTTCACCTCCGGATCGGAGCACGCGAAGTGGCCGGTCCACGGGGTGTCGCTGTGCAGCACCACGGCGTGGACGTCCCCGAGCTCGGTGAGGCCGGTCACCTCCGCGTAGCGGAAGCCGTGGTAGGTGAAACGGGGTTCGAAGACCTCGGCGTGCCCCGCGGAGACGAAGACGTCGGTCGCGTCGGCCGTCCTGAGGTTCGCGGTGTGCAGGCGGTCGCCGTACGCCGGGTCCCCGTGTGGCGCCGGGCCGTCCAGCGTCTCGCCGTGACGTATCGCCACGCGCCGCCCGCTCGGCAGCGGCGGCACGGCCAGGCGCACCCGGCCCGCGATGTTCTGCCCGAAGTCCACCAGATGGGTGTCCGGCGCGACGCGGGTGACCGAGCGCGGGGCGAGCCGCTCGAAGGCGCGTACCGGTTCGTCCCGGGAGGCCGTGAGGGTCGCGTGGTCGTCGCCGGTGACCGTCGCGGGGCGCCAGCCGGAGTCGTCGAAGCCCGGCAGGTCCCAGCCCGGAGTCTCCAGCCGGGCGTCGTGGCACTCGCCCTTGAGCAGGTCGGCGTACCTGATCGGGCCACGGGTGGTGCGCCACGAGGAGTCGGTGGGCACCACGCGGGTCGACCCGTCCTCGTAGCGGAGGTGGAGCTCGGCGACGAACTCGGGGAAGAGGCCGTAGTGCTGGCCCGCGCGGCGGGGCGCGAAGCCGACGAAGCCGCTCCACCACCCGTCGGCGACGGTCGCCGCCAGCACGTTGTCCCCGTCGCGTACGAGCCCGGTCACGTCGTACACCTGGTAGTGGACACGTCTGCGGTAGTCGGTCCATCCTGGGGCGAGCTCCGCGTCGCCCACCCGCTCGCCGTTGAGCCGCGCCTCGTACAGGCCCCTGGCGCTGACGTAGAGCCGGGCGCTCGCGGGCACCCGGGAGGAGAACGCGCGGCGCAACCGGGGGCAGGGCAGCAGCCCGTGGTCGTCCAGCGCCTGCTCGCCCCGCGTCGGCGGGTCGACGGGCAGCACCTCGGAGGGGTCGTGCGTGATCCACGAGGCCACCCACATGTCGTGTCCCGTCTCGAACCACGACTCCGCGCCGCCGCTCACGCCGTCGCGCGCCCACACCGTGACGCGCCATTCGTACTTGGTGCGCGGGCGCGGCGGCGGCCCGGCGTACCTGACGCTCACGGACGTGGCGTCCTCCACGCGGCCGGTGGACCAGACGGGCGCCCCCGCGTGGGTGACCTCGACGCGGTACGCCACGGGGTCGTCGGCCTCCCGCCGCGAGGCGAGCCGCCAGGACAGCAGGGGGGTGGGGGACTCCACGCCCATCGGCTCGGTGCGGTGCTCGCAGCGGAGCCCGTACGGCGTCAGCCTGTCCGGCCGTCCGGGCACGTCGGGCACCGGCACAGGGGCACCGGGGACGCGGGCGTCCGGTGCGGGCACGTCGCCGGGCATCAACTCGCTCCTCGCTACACCTTTGTTAAATCTAACGGACTATGGTGTGATTTTGTGATCGGTGGGTGGAGACTATGAGTCGCCCCCGCGAGTGTCAAGAGCGTGAGAGGACCACCGTCGCACATGGGTTCTGAGAACTTCGCAGGCGATCCGGCATGGGCCGGGATCGACATCGGCACGCAGGGAGTGCGGGTGACGATCGTGGACGACAGTGGCGTGCCGCTCGCCACGGGATCGGCCCCGCTGCACAGCTCGCGCGGACCGGGGCGCCGCCACGAGCAGGACCCGGAGAACTGGTGGCGGGCCACGCTCGCCGCGTGCGCGCAGGCGACGGCCACGGTCGACGCGCGCCGGATCCGCGCGCTCGCGGTGTGCAGCACCTCCGGCACGGTCCTGCTGGCCGACACCGCCCTGCGGCCGGTCTCGCCCGCGCTGATGTACGACGACGCCCGGGGCGCCCCTCACGTCGAGCGGGTGACCGAGGCGGGGCGGAGGGTGTGGGACGAGCTGAGCGTGCGCACCCAGGCGTCGTGGGCGCTGCCCAAGCTGCTCTGGCTGGCCGAGCACCACGGGCTGCCCTCGGGCGCCAGGCTGATGCACTCCGCCGACTTCGTGGTCTCCCGGCTGGCGGGTGAGCTCGTCGCCACCGACTCCAGCCACGCGCTGAAGAGCGGCTACGACTCCCTGGCCGAGCGCTGGCCCGAGGAGGTGCTGAGCCGCCTCGGCCTGCCCGTCTCCATGTTCGGGCCCGTGGTGCGGCCGGGCAGCCCGATCGGCCAGGTCGGGGCGGCGGCCGCGGAGCTCACCGGCCTGCCGGCCGGGTGCCTGATCGTCGCGGGCATGACCGACGGGTGCGCGGGGCAGATCGCGGCGGGGGCGCTCACGCTCGGGCAGGGGGTGTCGGTGCTCGGCACGACGCTGGTGCTGAAGGGGGTCAGCGAGCGGCTGCTGCACGACCCGCAGGGCGCCGTCTACAGCCACAGGCACCCCGACGGCGGCTGGCTCCCCGGCGGGGCGTCCAACATCGGGGCGGGGGTGCTCACGGCCGCCTTCCCCGGGCGCGACCTGGCGGAGCTCGACGCCCGCGCGGCCGGCTACGAGCCCTCGGGCGAGATCGTCTACCCGCTCACGGCCAGGGGCGAGCGGTTCCCGTTCTACCGGCCGGACGCCGAGCCGGTCACCGTGGGGCGCGCGGGGAGCGAGGAGGAGCACTACGCCGCGCTGCTCCAGGGCGTCGCGTACGGCGAGCGCCTCGGCCTCGCCGCGCTGGCGCTGCTCGGCGCGCCGGTCACCGGCACGCTGGCGCTCACCGGCGGCGCCACGCGCAGCCGCTACTGGTGCCAGCTCCGCGCCGACGTCCTCGGGATGACCGTGGAGATCCCGAGATACCCGCAGGCGTCGGTCGGCATGGCCGTGCTCGCGGCCTCGGCGGGCGGGTCGCTGAGCGGCACGGCGGGCCGCATGGTGCCGCCGGGGGAGCGGATGCGCCCGAGGCCCGACCGCGCGGAGCGGTTCGACAAGAGCTTCCGGCGCCTCGTCGAGGCGCTGGCGGAACGCGATTACCTGACTTCGGAACTCGCTGAGAAGGCGGTGGCATGACGACGATCTTCCTGGCCAGGCACGGCCGTACGGCCTGGAGCGTGGCGGGGCTGTACACGGGCGTGAGCGACGTGGAGCTCGACGAGAAGGGGCTGCGCCAGGCGGGGATGCTCGCCTCCTGGGCGGCGAAGGCCGAGCTGGGGGAGGTGGTCTCCTCGCCGCTGGTGCGCGCGGTGAGCACGGCCTCCGGGGCGGCGCAGGCCGCCGGGGTGCGCCCGCGCATCGATCCGCGCCTGCGCGAGGTCGACTTCGGCCAGGCAGAGGGGCGGCGGCGCTCCGACCTCGACCCCGAGGTGGTCGGGCGCTTCGAGGCCGACCCCGCGGCCCACCCGTTCCCGGGCGGGGAGGACCCGGTCGCCGCCGCGGCACGGGTCACCGGATGCCTGGCGGAGCTGGCCGGGCGCGGCTCGGGCAGGATCCTGGTGGTCGCGCACAACACCATCCTGCGGCTCGCGCTCTGCCGGCTGCTGGGCATACCGCTGGCCGACTACCGCAGGCGGCTGCCCCGGATCGAGCACGGGTCGGTGACCGAGCTGGGCTTCGGGGCGGAAGGCGCCGCACTCCGTAGTCTCAACGTGCCCTTGAGTGGTTAAGATGCGTGATCCACGAAGTCTTGGAGCGCGAGCGGTGAACTCCCGTCAGCACACGGCCACAGGGGCGACCCGCCGGCAGGCGATGGCCGAGCACGTCATGCGGCAGGGCTCGGCCTCGGTCACCGAGCTGGCGGAGACCTTCGCCGTCAGCGTCATGACGGTGCACCGCGACCTGGACGAGCTGGAGCGCCAGGGCATGGTCCGCAAGTTCCGCGGCGGCGCCACCGCGCAGGCGTCCACGGTCTTCGAGAGCAACATCGTCTACCGGCTCACCGCTCACCAGGCGGAGAAGGAGGCGATCGCCAGGCACGTCGCCGGGCTCGTCGAGCCGGGCAACTCCATCATGCTCGACGACTCCACCACCGCCCTGGCGGTCGCCCGCCACCTCGGGGAGGTCACCCCGCTCACGGTCGTCACCAACTTCCTGGAGGCGATCAAGCTGCTCACCGGGGTCCCCGGCGTGCGGCTGATGGCCCTCGGCGGCGAGTACCACCCGACGCACGACTCCTTCCTCGGGGTGGCGTGCGTGGACGCGGTCGAGGCGATGAACACCGACCTGGTGATCGTGTCGACCTCGGCGGTCTCCGACCGCTACGCCTTCCACCAGGAGCAGGAGATCGTGCTGGTGAAGCGCGCGATGCTCAACTCCGGCACCCGGCGCATCCTCGCGATCGACCACAGCAAGCTCGGCAGGGTGGCGTTGCACAGGGTCGCCCCGCTCGACCTGTTCGACACGATCGTCGTCGACTCCCTGGCGCCCGCCGAGGCCATCGACCGGCTGCGCGAGCGGCATCTCAACGTCCAGGTGGCAGAGATATAACAGGTCGCCTGTTAATTTTCACAGGCCTCCGGTAGCGTTTCCCGACATGTCAGGACTTAATGTGCTGGTGGCCGGCGACCACTTCATCCGGCCCCACGCCGTCTCCGAGGCGCTCAAGACGGCCCTGGGCGACCGCGTCTCGGTCACCGAGCTGGCCGGCCCCTGGCCCATCGAGCCGTTCGGCGAGGTGGGCGAGGTCACCGAGGCCTCAGGGGACGAGGACGAGCTGATCGCCGCGCTGCGCGGTGCGGAGATCGCGATCACCCAGATGGCCCCGTTCACCGAGCGGGTCCTGGCCGCCGCCCCCGGCCTGCGGCTGCTCGTCGTCACCCGGGGCGGCCCGGTCAACGTCAACCTGGAGCAGGCGGCGGCGCGCGGCGTCGCGGTCTCCTGCACTCCCGGGCGCAACGCCCCGGCGGCGGCCGAGCTCGCCGTCGCGCTGACGCTCGCCGTCCTGCGCCGGCTGAACGACGTGCACGCCACCATGGCCGCGGGCCAGTGGCGCTCCGACCTGTACGCCTACGACCGCTGCGGCGGCGAGCTGGACGGCACCGAGGTCGGGGTCGTCGGGTTCGGCGCCATCGGCAGGCGCGTCGCCGCCGTGTTCCAGGCGCTCGGCGCCAAGGTGCTCGTGGCCGACCCGTTCGCCGCGGCCGTGCCCGAGGGCATGGCCCTGGTCGGCCTGCGTGAGCTGCTGTCGCGGTCGCGGGTGGTCAGCCTGCACGCGAGGCTGGCCCCCGGCACGCGCGGCATGATCGGCGCGGCCGAGCTGGCCCTGATGCCCGAGGGCGCCGTGCTGGTCAACACCGCGCGCGGCGCGCTGGTGGACACCGGCGCGCTGACCTCCGCGCTCGCGTCCGGCCACCTCGGCGGCGCGGGCCTGGACGTGTACGACCCCGAGCCGCTTCCCGCCGATCACCCGCTGAGAGGCCTGCCGAACGTCCTGCTCGTCCCCCACCTGGCCGGGGCCACCCGCCAGACGGCCGACCGGGCGATCGGCATGGCCGTCCAGGAGGTGGTCCGCTGGACCCGCGGCGAGCCCCTCGCCTACGAGGTGACCAGGTGATCGTCGGAGTCGACGTCGGCACCTCCGTCACCAAGGCCGTCGCCTTCACGCTCGACGGCGAGGTCACCGCCGTCGCGGCCCGCCCCACGGTCCTCCGCCATCCCGCGTCCGGGCAGGTCGAGCAGGACGCCGAGCAGGTGTTCCGGTCGGTCGAGGGCGTCCTCGCGAACCTCGCCGTCGAGGGGCCGCTGGCGATGGGGATCACCGGCCAGGGGGACGGGCTGTGGCCGCTGGACGCCGCCGGGACGCCCGCCGCGCCCGCCATCTCCTGGATGGACGGCCGCGCGGCCGGCTTCGTGGACGCGTGGATGGCGGACGGCACCTTCGAGACGCTGTTCCGCCGCACCGGCAACGCGCCCTTCCCGGGGGCGGGCGCGCCGCTGCTGGCCTGGCTCGACCGGTTCAGGCCCGGCCTGCTCGACCGCACGGCCACCGTCGCGCGCTGTAAGGACATGGTCATGCAGCGGCTCACCGGGGTGCGCGTGACCGACATGTCGGACGCCTCCAACCTGTTCACGGACCCCCGCACGGGACGGAGGGATCTCGCGCTGCTGGAGGTGTGCGGACTCGGCCACCGGGCCGGCCTGCTGCCCCCCATAGCCGATTCCGGGCCCGCGGCTCCAGGGCCGCCGGTCGGCGAGCTGCTCGCCCCGGTCGGCGGCCTGCCGCCGGGCCTGCCGGTCTCCGCCGGACCGTACGACCTGCCGGCCTGCGCGGCCGGGGCGGGTGTGGCCGGGCCGGGGGAGGGCCTGCTCATCATCGGCACCACGCTGGCCTGCCAGGTCCACGTGGACCGGCTCGACCTCGGCGGGGAGCCCGCGGGCCAGACCCTGCTGTACGGCGGGTCCGGCGGGCCGGGCGGATGGCTTCGCGCCATGCCCGCGATGACCGGCACGGCCGCGCTCGACTGGGTGCTCCGCCTGGTCGGGGCGGGCCACGACGAGCTGGACGGGCTGCTCGCGGCAAGCCCGCCGGGGGCGCACGGCGTGCGGTTCCTGCCCTTCCTGTCCGCGGGAGGCGAGCGGGCGCCGTTCGTGGACCCCGGCGTGCGCGGGCGTCTCGACGGGCTGGAGCTGGCCAGGAGCAGGGCGGACGTCGTCAGGGCCGCGTGCGAGGGCCTGGCCTTCGCGGCCAGGCACTGCTTCGATGCGGCGGGGCTCACCGGCGAGGTCGCCGTGTGCGGGGGAGGAACGGCCTCCGAGGCCTGGCTCCAGATCTTCGCCGACGCGCTCGGCCGGCCGCTGCGGCTGGCCAGGGGCCCGGAAGTGGGGGCGCGGGGCGCGGCGCTGGTGGCCGCCCGGCGGTTCGGCCTCGCGCTGGACGAGGCCGCCTGGACGCGGGGCACCCGATGGTACGAGCCGCGCCACGACCGCGAGGACGGCTACCACCGCTACCTGGACGACGTCGCCGCGCTCCGCGCCATGTGATTGCCCGTGCGCAATTTAAAGTTAGGTCTTGTTAAAAACACATAGATCTTGATAAAAAGTGTGAGCTGTAGCAGATCGACTCCCGCCCATCCCCCCTCTGGGAGACCCATGGACGACGATCGGCGGCTCGCCGACACGCTCGGCGGCACGTCTCGCCGCGACTTCTTCGGCTTCACCGGTGCCGCGCTGGCACTGGCCTTCACCACCCGCCTGGCCGACCCGTGGACGCCTCGCTCCACGCCCGCCCGGTCGGCGGACTACCCCTTCCAGCTCGGCGTCGCGTCGGGCGACCCGCTGCCCGACGGAGTCATGCTCTGGACCCGCCTGGCCTCCCGGCCGCTCGAACCCCTCGGCGGCATGCCCTACGGCAGGCTGAAGGTCGAGTGGGAGCTGGCCGAGGACGAGGCGTTCACCCGCCGCGTCCGCCGAGGCTCCACGTGGGCCACCCCCGAGTACGGGCACTCGGTGCACGTCGACGTGCGCGGCCTCAAGCCCGCCCGGGAGTACTTCTACCGCTTCCGCTCCGGCACGGAGGTCAGCCCCGTCGGCCGTACCAAGACGGCGCCTGAGGCGGAGGCGAACCCCGGCCACCTGCTCATGGCGTTCGCCTCGTGCGCGTCCTGGCAGGACGGCTTCTACACCGCCTACCGCCACCTCGCCGTCGAGAGCCCCGACGTGGTGTTCCATCTGGGCGACTACATCTACGAGTACGGCATCGTCCAGTCGGGCGGCAACCGGGCCACCCCGGTGCCCGACCAGTTCCGGGTGCAGTGCGACACCCTCGACCGCTACCGCATCCAGTACGGCCTCTACAAGAGCGACCCGGACCTGCAGGCGGCCCACCAGGCCGCTCCGTGGATCGTCACCTGGGACGACCACGAGGTGCTCGACAACTGGGCGGGGCGCTACGGCCCCGGCGGCGAGGTCACCGAGCAGGACTTCCTCGTCATCAGGGCCAACGCCTTCCGCGCCTACTGGGAGAACCTGCCGATCCGGCTGCCGGAGACGCCGCAGGGTCCGGACGTGCGGATCTACCGCCGATTCCGCTTCGGCAGGCTCGCCGAGTTCAACGTCCTCGACACGCGCCAGTACCGCGACGACCAGGTCTGCGGCGACGGCCAGCAGGTCGACTGCCTGCCGCGGCTCGACCCCGCGCGCACGATGCTCGGCGACGCGCAGGAGAAGTGGCTGCTGGACGGGCTGGGGAGGTCGCGCGCCAGGTGGAACGTGCTCGCCCAGCAGATCGCGATGTGCCAGCTCGACTACGACCCGGGGCCCGCGCAGAAGCTCAGCATGGATCTGTGGGACGGCTACAAGGCCGCCAAGGACCGGGTGCTCACCGGGATCGCCCAGCGGCGGGTGAGCAACCCCGTCGTGCTCGCGGGCGACCTTCACAACAACTTCGCCGGTGAGCTGAAGGCCGACTTCAACGACCCGTCCTCCGCGACGCTCGGCGTGGAGTTCGTCGGCACGTCGGTCACCAGCGGCGGCAACGGCAACGCCGCGACCGGCCTGCCGGCGGGCGGCCGTGACCCGGTCAACCAGCACATCAGGTTCTCCAGCTACCAGCGGGGCTACGTCACCTGCGACATCACCCCCGGCCAGTGGCGGACCGACTTCAAGGTGGTCCCGTACGTGGACCGGCCGGACGCCCCGGTGTCGACGCGGGGCAGCCTCGTCGCCCTCGACGGCGTCCCCGGCCTGAACACTCCGTGAAAGGGGCCTCCGTGAAGGCGAAGTCTGTGAAGGGAAAAGCGACCATGCGCCGTCCACGTCTCGCCGCCGCGACGGCGGCCGCCACGCTGGGCCTGCTCACCGGGCCCGCCGCCGCCGCGGCGGGGGAGGGCGATCCCGGGCCCGCCGTGCGCTCACCGGAACCCGCGCTCGGGACGTCCGCCCAGGGGCCCGTCCTGCGCGTCCGCCCTGGGCAGCCGGACGGGCGCGGCGGGCTGGTGCCCGTCTCCGGCGCGTCCTCGCTGGTCGCTCCGCTGGGGGTGGATCCGGCCTGTCCCGCGAAGATCGAGCTCGGGGCGCGCAACGAGTCGCGCAAGGCCGTCTACGCCGACCTGTTCGTCGAGGCGTCCCCGCCGCTCGCCGCCTCCCGTCCGATGATCTCCAGCTACCTGCCCGCGGGGTACGAGCTGGGCGCCAAGGTGCTGGTCGGGGTCCCGCCCGGCACCCCCGCCGGCCAGTACGGCCTGAGCCTGAAGGCGGGCGGCCGGGAGCTGAAGGTGCCGGTCTCCGTCGTGGCGGTGGACGACCTCGACAACGGGGGGAACCTCGCGCTCAGACGGCCCGTCACGGCGTCGTCTCAGCACACCAACGCCAACTACCCGGCATGCAGCGTCGTCGACGGCGACCGGGGCTCCAACGGGTGGGCGGGAGGCAACGGCTGGAACGACGCCACCTCAAAGAAGTGGCCCGACACCGTGGACGTCGACCTCGGCGGGGCGCGGCCGGTGTCCCGCGTGGACCTCTACACGCTGAACACCGAGCGCTACCCCGCCGCCTCGGTCGGCCTGCGCGACTGGGACGTGCAGGCCAGGGTGGGCGGGGCCTGGCAGACCGTCGCCCAGGTGCGCGGCAACACCGGCGGGGTCGTCCGCTCCGACTTCGCGGCCGTCACCGCCGACGCCGTCCGAATCAACGCGCTCGCGTCGAACGGCGCCAACGACTACACCCGGATCATCGAGGTCGAGGTGTACGGCCCCTAGGCGTGGAGTGAGGCAGGTCAGGTGAGCGCGGGCTCCTCGATGAGGGCGACGCGGACGGCCGACGGGTCGCCGCCGGAGAGGGGCACCGCGAAGACCGCGGTCCGCCCGTGCGCCGCGTAGACCACGAACCGCAGGCCGTCCTCGTCCCACACGTCCTGGACGTCCGAGGTCAGCCGCGCGGACGCCGAGCAGTACGCGGGACTGCCGTAGAGCAGGCGCAGGGTGACCTCCAGCGGGACGTCCTTCGGTGACACCACGGCGAGCGGCCTGCGCAGCCGTACGAGGAGCCGGCGCAGGGGCGTCAGCCAGTGGCGGTCCAGCTCGGCCGAGAGCGCCAGCAGGGCGGCGACCTCCGCCAGGCCCACGACCGCGAGCGGCGCGTCCAGCGGGTACGGGCCCGCCCAGATCGCCGCGACGCTCATGGCGAGCAGCAGCCCGGCCCGGCCGAAGCCGCGCCAGTTGACCGGGCGGGCGTGCGCGCCCAGGCAGCCGCATGACGACGCGGGCGCGGCCAGGCGGGAGTAGGTGAGGTAGAGGAGGAATCCGGCGGAGACCCCCGTGGCGGCCAGGCCCGCGAGCGGCGAGGGCGGAAGCAGCAGCAACGCCGCCGCCACCGCGAGCTCCAGCACCGCGACGAGCCGGAGCGCCGGGACCGCCCGCGCCGAGCCGACCAGGCGGGCCAGGGCGGTCCGCCCCGCCTGCGCCCGCGTCCGCCGGCTGAGCAGTTTCATCAGGGCGGCCCAGAGCAGGAAGGGGCCGATCACGTACGGCTGCAGCGCGGCGATCCCGTGCATCTGCGGCTCCTAGTGGGGGGAGAAGACGGTGGCGATGTCGACTTCGTTGGTGTCCGGCCGCCAGGCGCCCAGGACCTGCACATGCTGGCCCACCCGCAGCTGCGACAGGTCGGCGGAGGGCGGCGCGTCGGAGTAGACGGCGACCGACTTGCCGGCCACGAGATGGCAGAGGATCTGCTTCCCGTTGTGGTCGAGGTGGACCTTCTCGCTGGTGATGTTCTGGATGTGGCCCTTGACGTTGACGATGTTGAACCACACCGACTCGGCGGCGAGCACGCCGTCCGGCATGCGAACGCCCCGGGCGTAGAGGCCGTCACCCGGCTTGGCCTGGTCGAAGGCGACGGGCCCCAGCTTCCACAGGCTCGTGCCGTCGACGACCCTGATGCGATGGAACACCCAGTTCGACCCGAGGACGAACAGCGTGTTGTCCTTGATGGAGCGGATCCGGCCCTCGGCGAAGTTCGGGTCGGGCGTGCCGGGCTCGACCTCGGGCGCCGCGTTGGCGAAGGCCGCCTCAGGGCCGAGCGACCCGAGCGCGGTGGCGGCGACGATGCCGGCCCCGCCGCCGAGCACGGCGGACTTGAGCAGTTGTCTCCTGCTGGTCATCGGACGCCTCCTAGGGGACCGAGATCTCGCACGGCCGCAGGCCGGTCGAAAGGCTGGCGATCCGGCTGTAGGCGGCCGGGGTGAGGTCGATCAGCCGGTTGCTGGCGCAGGTCGCGCCGCAGCAGCTGCGCTCGCCGCAGAACAGGTCGGTCTGCGGGCCGCAGTCGGCGATGGTGGTGACGACGCTGGTGCCGCTGCACAGGGCCGTGGTCCTGTGGCTGAACCCGCAGGTCCTCCGGGACATCGAGACGCCGCAGCTGTCGGGCCGGGTGATGGCCCAGCAGGCGTCGGAGGTGTTGGGCCAGGCGTGTTGCAGGCTCCCTGAGTTGCAGGTGCCGCAGGCTCCCTTGCCGGTGGTGCTGCACGGGCCCCAGGCCGCGCCGCAGCAGAACCAGGAGACCTCTCCTTGGACGGGTCCGAGTAAGTCGACGGGTGGGTCGGTGGACTGGCTGCGCGCCATGCGCGTTCTCCTTGGGGGTGAGGTGGGGGGTGAGGTCCGGAGTTCCCCGATCTGGTGGTGCAGTTGGCATGAAATTTCCTGACTTGTCCCATGAATAACATGTAATTAAATTTCGTCAATGCCCAAACTTGGGGCGCTTCGGCCCCGGCAGGGCGACCAGGGAACAGGGACGCGCGCGCCCGGCGGGTCGAGGGGACGTGCGCCCGGCGCCTTCGGGGGGTGCTCCGCGTGGCCGGGGTGTCGCGGTGCCATCGCGGCGGGGGAATGGCAACATAACTGTTCGGCTGGTATTCACCCCGTTCCACCGGAGGGGTAGGTCATTCCCGATTTAGCCTGACATGGCTTACCACCCCCCGTACGAAGGACAGTCATGGCCGTTTCCGCCGGCAAGGCACGCTCCCGCAGGGTGCTCCTCTCGATCGCGTCCGCCTTCGGCCTCACCGCCGGCCTGGGCCTGTGGTCAGGCACAGGGACGAGCTCCGCGGCCTCCGTGCCGTCGCCGAGCCACGTGGTCGTCGTCGTCATGGAGAACCACGCCTACTCGCAGGTCATCGGCAGCTCCAGCGCCCCCTACATCAACTCGCTGAAGACCGGCGGCGCCAACCTCACCCAGTTCTACGCCGAGACCCACCCCAGCCAGCCCAACTACTACGCCATGTTCTCGGGAGCCACCCAGGGCATCACCGGCGACGGCTGCGTCACGATCGGCTTCAGCTCCGCCGCGAACCTCGGCTCCGAGCTGATCGCGGCGGGGAAGACCTGGGCGAGCTACAACGAGGGCCTGCCCAGCCAGGGCTCCACGGCCTGCACCAGCAGCAGCGGGAAGTACGCGCAGAAGCACAACCCCTGGTTCGGGTTCCGCAACGTGCCCACCTCCACGGCCTACACGATGGCGCAGTTCCCGACGGACTACACCAAGCTGCCGACGGTCTCCTTCGTGGTGCCGAACCTCTGCAACGACATGCACGACTGCTCGGTGTCGACCGGCGACGGCTGGGTGAAGAGCAAGCTCGGCGCGTACGCGACCTGGGCGAAGTCCAACAACAGCCTCCTCGTGGTCACCTTCGACGAGGACGACAGGCTCAGCGGCAACCGCATCGCGGCCGTCGTCTACGGCCAGCCCGTCATCCCGGGCAGCACGTCCGCCACCACCTACAACCACTACAACCTGCTCCGGACCCTTGAGGACATGGCCGGCCTGACCGCGCACGCGGGCAACGCCGCCTCGGCCTCGGACATCACCGGAATCTGGAGCTGAGCTTGTACCTGGCTGAACGCGGCCCGGCCCCCGGCGCCACGTCCGAGGACGCGCCCCCACCCCGGGCCGGTCGGGCCGCTCAGCCGGGCCGGGCCGCCTGGGCGATCCCCGGGGCCGAGGCCCGATGACGACCCGGGCGCGCCTGGTCACGCTGCTGGTCGCGGTGGCGCTGCTGGCATCCCTCGCCTTCGCTTCGGTGTGGCACGCGGCGCGGCGGGCGGGAGAGCGCGACCGGGCACGGCCGGGCGGCCCGAGCGTCGCCCCCGGCGCCGTCACCCTCGACGGCGAGGGGCGGATGATCTTCCGCAACATGGCGTGGGGGGCGCACCGGGACGAGCTGGTCTCCGTGGCGGCCGCGGACCCGGGAGGGGCGCGCACCTCGGCCCCGATCCGCTGCCTGCGCTTCCACGCGGCGGCCGGCACCGGGGTCTGCCTGCGCAAGGTGGACGGCCCCATGCAGGAGACCTACTTCGCGTCGGTCCTCGACGTCCGGCTGCGGACGCTGCGCGACTACCCGATCGCGGGCATCCCGTCCCGCACGCGGGTCTCGCCGTCCGGGCACCTGGTCGCCTGGACGGTGTTCGTGGGCGGGGACTCCTACGCCGGGAGCGACTTCTCCACCCGCACCTCGATCGTCGACACCCGGACCTGGACGCCGACGCCGACCCTGGAGGCCTACGCGATCGTCAAGGACGGCAGGCCGTACCACGCCTCCGACGTGAACTTCTGGGGTGTCACCTTCGCCGACGACGGGCACTTCTACGCGACCCTCGCCACCAAGGGCGAGACCTACCTCGTGCGCGGCGACATCGCCGCCCGCACGGTCACCACGCTGCGCCCCAACGTCGAGTGCCCGTCGCTCTCGCCCGACGGTACGCGCCTGATCTTCAAGAAACGGGTGCCCGGTCTCAGCCCGGACGAGCCCTGGCGGCTGTACGCGCTGGAGCTGCGCACCATGCGCGAGACGCCGCTGGCCGAGCCGCGCAGCGTCGACGACCAGGTGGTCTGGGCGGGCGACCACACCGTGATGTACGCCCTGGCGGGCGACTTCGGCGCCGACCTGTGGTCGGTGCCCGCCGACGGGTCGGGCGCGTCCAGGCGGGTGGCCCTCGCCGCGCTCAACCCGGCCTTCGTCGGCTGAGGCCGGCGGCCGGAGCCCGGCGGGCGAGCAGGCGCGCGCGGTCCGGCCAGCGCACGGCGTACGCCCAGCCCGCCCGCTCGAACCAGCGGATCAGCCGGGCGCTCGGGTCGAGCTGCCCTCTGAGCACGCCGTGGCGGGCGCACGTCGGCTCGACGTGATGCCAGTTGTGCCAGCCCTCGCCGAGGGTCAGCAACGCCACCCACCGGACGTTGGACGAGCGGTCCCTGGTCATGAAGGGCCGCTCGCCGAAGGTGTGGGCGACGGAGTTCACCGACCAGGTCACATGGTGCACCACGGCGTAGCGGACCAGGCCGCCCCAGAACAGGGCGGTCCACATGCCCGCCCACGACATCGCCCACAGTCCCCCCGCCGCCGCCGGTAGCAGGAAGGACAGCACCGCGACGGCCGGGTAGGCGGAGTCGAACCGCCGGACGTCCGGATCGGCCATCAGGTCGGGCACCCAGTGCTCGCGGCTGGAGCGCCGGCGCGCGGTGAAGAACCACCCGACATGGGCGTGCGCCATGCCCCGCAGCAGGGCGGGGCCGCTGTCGCCGTAGCGCCACGGCGAGTGCGGATCGCCAGGCCGGTCGGCGTACTTGTGGTGGCGGCGGTGCTCTGCCGTCCACAGCGTGACCGGGCCTTCGAGCGCCATGCCGCCGGCCAGCATGAGCGCGACGCGCAGCGGCCTGCGGCACTTGAACGCCCGGTGGGTGAAGTGCCGGTGGTAGCCGATCGCGATGCCGAAGATGCTGATCAGGTACATGACGACGGCGATGACCACGTCGCGCGGGCCGACGCCCCACCCCCAGGCGGCGGGCACGGCCATGGCCAGGATCAGCACCGGCAGGACGACCAGGGCGATGAGGTAGGCGGTGCGGCGCCCGGCCGTGACCGTCACCGTCTCGGCCGTGCCTCGCTCCGGATGGGCCGGCGGGAAGGCCGACATGGTCATGCTCGCTCCCTGTGGTCGTCGGGTCACGTCTGGTGCGCGGTGCGGCCACCCATTCAACGGCCGGGCGGCCGGGCGGCGGGAGTTGCCTGGAAGTGACGCATCAATCACGTACGGCAGGCAAGGGACCGCAATCTGTAGCTATTCTAGGGTCGACGTGACTCGGCGTTCCATCACAACTACGCAAAGTGGCGGTCTCGGCCGGGTCGCGGGTCCGGTGGCGGTTCACACGTGAGACGGAGGGTCCTACGGCATGGGTGCTGTCGATCAGGCGACCGCGGGCGACCATCTGGAGCGGTACGACGCGGCCATGGCCCGCGATCCGATGTCCGCGTTCGCCCTCGTACGGGAGTGGATGCGCACGGACTGGCGCGCCTTCTTCGCGGTGCTGCGCGAGCAGAGGCCCATCTTCGTCACCCCGGCCTTCACCGTCGTGACCCGGTTCGCCGACGTCACCGAGGTGCTCTCCCGGGAGGAGGTCTTCTCGGTACGGGCGTTCGGGCCGCGCCTGGACGCCGCGCTGGGCGGTCCGTTCATGCTCGCCAGGGACGCCACCCCGATGAACTGGCGCGAGAAGGGCCTGATGCAGGTCATGCTCCCTCCCGAGGACGCCGCGCGCCTACGCGGGCTGGCCGGGCGCCTCGCGGACGAGGCCCTGGACGCCGCGTCGGGGCGAGGGCGCGTCGAAGCCGTCGGCGAACTGTTCCGGCACGTCGCCCTGCGCGTGTGCGCCGAGTACTTCGGGCTGCCCGGGCCCACTCCCGAGACCCTGTCGAGGTGGACCAGGGCCGTGGTCACCGACGGCTTCGCCAACTACCAGGGCGACCCCGAGATCCGGGCCGCGTCGGTCCTCGCGGGCGAGGAGATGATGGACTACCTGCGCGGGCTGCTCGCCGAACGCCGCGCCGCCCTCGACGCGGGGCGGGTGCCGCCACCCGAGGACGTCTTCTCGCGCCTCATCCGCACGACGCTTCCCGCCGAACTCGACGCCGGCGACGAGCGCATGCTGATCAACATGGCGGGGCTGCCCCTGGGGTTCCTGGAGAGCGGGCCCGGAGCCATGGCGGAGGCGGTCGAGCAGATCATGATCCGCCCTCACGTGCTGGCGCAGGCCGTGGAGGCCGCCGCCGACCCCGATCCGGCCCGGTTCGACGGCCATGTCTGGGAGGCGCTGCGGTTCAGCCCGTTCTTCAAGCTGCTTCCCCGCGTGTGCGAGCGCGACCACGTGCTCGCCGCCGGCACCCCGCGCCGTACGGTCGTCCCCGCGGGCACGTTCGTGCTCGCGGCCCCTGCCTCGGCCATGTTCGACGCCGACGCGGTGGAGGAGCCCGAGGAGTTCCGCCTCGACCGTCCGGGGCACGTCCGGCTGTTCTTCGGCCACGGCCACCACGCCTGCCTCGGAGTGCACCCCGCGAGGGCCGTCATCTGCGAGGTGGTGCGCCGCCTGCTCCGGCGCCCCGGCGTGCGCCTGCTCACGCCGCCGGACGGTGCGGTGGTCCGCGCCCACGGCATCTTCCCCGACCGGTTCGTCCTCGGGCTCGGCCCGCAGGGGAAGGGGGAGTGACGGTGGAGCCCAGCACGGCCAGAAGCATCGCGACCGACGGCGCCGCCAACCGTCTCAGGTTCCTGGCCCTGACGCGCGGACGCCCGTTGTGGGATCTCGCGCAGCGCGTCCAGCCCGTGCGGCGGCGCCTCAACGCCTCGCTGATCGACCACGCGGTGCGCGAGATGCCGCCACGGCCCGAGCCGCTGAGCACCATGGCCGACTACACCTCGTGGGCCTCGCTGACCGATCGCACGTTCAGCGGGCGTCACATGCCCCCGGTCGCGGGGGCCGGCGGCGGGCGCCCCACGCCGGAGCGCGCCGCCGACCTGTTCACCCGCGGCGACACCATGATCCCGTGTCCCCGGTCGACCGTGCTGTTCGCGTACTTCGCCCAGTGGTTCACCGACGGGTTCCTGCGCGGCGACACCAACGTCCCGAGGGACCCGCGCAAGAACAGCTCGAACCACCACATCGACCTGAACCAGCTCTACGGGCTCGACGCCAGAGCCACCGCCGCCTTGCGCACCTTCGAGGGCGGGCTGCTCAAGAGCCAGACGCTCGACGGCGCCGAGTTCCCTCCCTACCTCTGCGAGAACGGCGCCATCAAGCCGGAGTTCTCCGCGCTGAGCGTGATCCGCTTCGCCGAGCTCACCGTCGCGCGGCGCGACACGCTGTTCGCCACCGGCAGCGACCGGGGCAACATCCAGATCGGCTTCACCATGCTCACCGTGCTGTTCCTGCGCGAGCACAACAGGGTGGCGCGCCTCCTGGCCCGCCACTATCCGCGCTGGGACGACGAGCGGCTGTTCCAGACCACCCGCAACATCCTCATCGTGCTGCTGATCAAGCTGGTGGTCGAGGAGTACATCAACCACATCACCCCGTACCACTTCCGCTTCACCCTCGACCCTCGGCTGTCCACCATGCTGGCCCGCGCTCCCTGGCACCGCGAGAACTGGGCCTCGGCGGAGTTCAACCTGGTGTACCGCTGGCACAGCCTGATCCCCTCCACCCTGTGCGTGGGCGGCAGGGAACTGCCGATGGCGGACACCTTGGTCGGAGGAGCGCTGATCCCCGGTCCCGGTCTCGGCCGGCTGTTCGAGGAGGCGTCCCTGCAACGGGCCGGTCGCATCGGCCTGTTCAACACCGACCCCGTGCTGCGCGAGGTCGACATCGCCAGCGTCGCCGAGTCGCGCGCGCTGAACCTCGCCCCCTACAACAGCTACCGCGAGCACTGCCGCTTCCCCCGCGTGCGCCGCTTCGAGCAGGTCTCCGGCGACGCGCGGGTGGGCGAGGCGCTCCGCGAGCTGTACCGAGGGGTGGACGACCTCGATCTGTACGTCGGCCTGTTCGCCGAGGAGCCGGGGGACGCCAACGCCATGCTGCCGCCGCTCCTCACGAAGATCATCGCCATCGACGCCTTCTCGCAGGCGCTGACCAATCCGCTGCTGGCCTCCCGGGTGTTCACCACCGCGACCTTCTCCCCGTACGGCATGAAGATCATCGCCACCACGCGCACGCTGTCCGACGTGCTCCACCGCAACGTCCCCGAGGACCCTCGGCCGCGCTTCGTGAGCCTGACCAGGCGGGAGGAGCGGTGAACGACCGCGGCGCCCCGGCGGCGAGGCCGCTGCGCACGGCGGCCCGCGAGCTGGCCGAGATCGGGGCGGCGATCCAGGAGACCTCCGCCCACGCCACGGCGGCGCTCGCAGACGGCGCCGTGCTCGGCGCGCTCTGGCGCGCCCCGGCCGAGGGCTACCGCGCGCAGCGTGCCCTGCTGCGCGCGGTGACCGATCGCCGAGGGCTCGGGTACGCGGTCGCGGGCGGCCGGCTGGGCGGGCTCGCGGCCAGGGCGGGCGGCATGGTGGGCGCCGAGAGCCTGGCCGTGCTCATCCTGGCGACCTCGCTGCGGCTGCGCATCGCCGCCGTCACCGAGGACCACCCCGAGCTGGCCGGCGACCCTCTGATGGGCAGGCTCATCGAGGCGGTCGGCGCCGACCGCGACATCCAGTCGCTCAGGGCGCTGCGCGCCCTGCTGAAGGACCGCGGCGCGGTGCGCACCCTCAGCGGGCTCGCCCCGGTCTTCGGCGAGGTTCTCGCCCTGCGGGCCCTGCTGGACGAGAACCCCCTCAACGACACCGCCGCGTGGCTGATCGCGACCGGGGGAGGGTACGCCACCGCCGATCCCATAACCGGCATGAGCAACAGGGCCATAGCGGTGCTCGACACCGGGGAGGGGGCCGCCCGGCGCCTGGAGCTGGACGCCTCCGAGGCCGCGCGGCTGACCTCCCACGGGTCGCTGCTCGGCTTCCTGCGCAACATCGGCGTCGTCGGCACGACCGGGCGCATGCTGATCCAGAGCGTCACCGGCCCGGACGGGGTGGTCCGCCACGTCGTCCAGGTGCCCGGCATGAGGCCGGGGCGGCTCGACAACGACACCCCGCAGGATCTTCTCGGCGCCTTCAGCAGCGCCGTGCTCGACAGCGGGCCCTACAGCCGCGCGCTGGTCAAGGCCATCGACGACTCCGGCATCCCGAGTGGAGCCGAGATCGCCCTGATCGGGCACAGCGCCGGCGGCGCGGCCATCATGAACCTCGCGCAGGACCCTGCGTTCTGCGCCCGTTACACCGTCACCCACGCCGTGGCCATCGGGTCGCCGGTCGACTTCAAGAGACCCGCCGACCCGCGCACCTGGGTCGCCAGCGTCACCAACCAGCACGACATCATCCCCACCCTCGACGGGCAGGGCGCGGGCGGCTGCTTCGACCTGCACCCCGGCTGGTACGTCGTGGACTACTCCGACGCGACCCACCTGTTCCCGATCTGCCACAGCATCGAGCACTACACCGCCAACATCGCCGACGACCTGCCCGAGGCCCGCGACCACATCGACCAGGCTCTCACCCCCTACCGGGGACCGGTCACCCGCTCACAGGCCTACCTCCTGTTCGACCATGTCCCCTACCCCGAGGGCTTTCCCTTCCTCACCGTGCCCACCTACCGGGCCGCCACGCCGGACGGGGCGATCGAGCTGCCGATCAGATGCCAGGACGGAGCCGCCCTCACGGCGTACTTCGCGGTGGATCCCGGTGCGGCGGCGGCCCTGCTGGAGGGCACCGGGCTCGGGCCCGCCGTCCAGGTCGCGGGGCGCGCCCTGGTCGCCGTCCACGCGTCGTCCAACCGGCGCACCAGCATCGGGGCCTACCGCGAGGTGAGCCTCGGCATCGTCGTGCACGACCCGTGGCGGGCCACGTCGCTCAGGGTGTGGCCCGACCTGTTCAGGAGGGCACGCCGCCGGCGCTCCGGCAGTGGGCTGCTCGGCTCCGTGGTGGACACCGAGGCGGTGTCGGCCGTGCCACCGGAGGTCTGGGGGTGCGAGCCGGCTCTGGCCGACCTTCGGATCGAGCTCACCGCGAGGTCCTTCCGCATCGCGGCCGGCGGCCCGGACGGCGGGTTCCTGTCCTTCCGTGGCCGGCTGGGCCCGGGAATCCCGGTGAGGGCCCCCGATCTGGTCGGCTATTCGCACCACGAGGGCACCACGCTGCGGTCGTGCGTCGAGACCCGGGGCCGGGGCCGGGTGCATCCGGCGCCACGGGGCCGCCTGGTCGTCGGGCAGGCGGCTCACCCCATGGCCGGGCACCTGCGGGCGCTGGGCCTCGACGGCGCCCGCCCGGTGCTGTGCCTGTCCGCCCTCGCCAACCAGACGCTGCGGGGCGCAGGTGTCCCGGTGCGCACCACCTGACCGAAGGAGCATTCCGGATGCCCGCCGTTCCAGAAGCGATCGCCGTCCACGCCGGGGTCCTGCGGTCCGACGCCCTCGTGCTCGCCGACTGCGCCGAACGTCTGCGCGACATCGAGGCCCGGCTGGAGGCCGAAGGCGCCGCGCCCGCGTGGCTGAGGGAGACCGTGAACGCCCACATCGCCGCCTGCCTCACGGCCTCCGCCGATCTGGCCGAGGCGGCGACGCGACTGGACGTCTACGCCGACCGCACCCGCCGCTGACCCGCCCGCGCGGCTCGGACGGACGCTTCCTGGCATTCGGCCACTCGGACGCGGGCCCCGCCCGTCAGCGGCGGACGAGGGTGTTGTGGAAGGACCTGACGAGCCACTGGCCCGACTGCTTGACGACGATGCTGGTGTTCCACGAGAGGGTGTTCGGGTGGCAGGTCCGCTCCGAACCGAAGAACACGCAGCCCTTCCTGATGATGAAGGCCGTCGAGGGGTTCAGCAGGTGGATCTTCTCTTCGACGGTGTGGATGCGGCTGTTCTTGAGCTGGTTGCCGAGGTAACGCTGGAACTTGGTCCCGATCTCGTCGCGGGTGCGCAGGTGATCGCCCGTGACGTTCACGAAGTCGGCGTCCGCGGTGTACGTCGCGGCGTACGCCTTGCCGTTGCCTCGGGCCCAGGCGTCGGCCTGCTGCTGCCAGAGCCGGGCCAGGGCGGCGAGCTCGGTGTCGTAGGTACCCGCCGGTCGCGAGCCGGCCGGTGCCGAGCGCGCGTGGCTCGCCGGCGTCGTGGTCCCGGTGGGCGTGACGGCGGCGTTCAGCGCCATACCGAGCCCGCTCGCGAGAGCCAGGCTGATCGTTCTCCTCGCGTATCGATGAATGCCCATCTGTGCCCCGTTCGAAGATGGTGAGGGAGGCGTTTCCCCTGTGACCCGGGCCGTGTGGCGGCTCGCGGTCAGTCTCTGGAGAATTTCCTGAACGACGGGAGCGGCGCGTTCTGCTGCCGCATGAGGGTGTTGTGGAAGGACGTGACCATCCAGCGGCCCGAATATTTGACGGCGAGGCTGGTGTTGATCGATCGCGTGTCCGGGCGGCAGGCCTTCTCGGCGCCGTAAAGCACGCAGTCCTTCCGGAGGATGATCGCCATCGTGGGAGACACGAAGCGCACCTCTTCCTCCATTCGGAGGATATGAGTGTTCTTGAGGTGATTATTAAAGTAGTACTGGATTCTCGTGGCTATCGAGTCGCGGGTGTGGAAGTGCTCGCCCCTGATGTTGATCAGGTCGGCATCGGTGGTGTAACTCCTGGCGTACGCTCCGGCGTCCCCCCGGGCCCAGGCGTCCGCCTGCTGCTCCCAGATGCGGCGCAGAGCCGCGCGGTCTGTGTCGGTCTGGTCCTTCCGCGGCACCCCTGATACGGCCGGTGCCGCCGCGTCCACGGCCGGCGTCGTGGCTTCCCGTGGCGTGGCGGCGCCGATCAGCGCCATCCCGAGCCCGCCGATGAGAGCCAGGCGGATAGTTCTCATCTTGCATCGATGAATGTCCATCCATGCCCCCGTTTGAAGTCCGTGCGTAAACCTATAAGCGGTTCCCCTTCCTTAAGGGCGGCGTCGTGCGAGTCCTCTACCGGTATTCCCCTATGTGTCCGATTTAGTACATCAGGTGGGATATGCCCTATCGCTCGGTGCGCGGAAGGGGCCGAAATGAACCATGTCCCGGGAGGTGTGGCGCCACCCTGGCGAGGAGAGCATCTCTAGCGAGCCTCCGTTGCCGGGGGCGGGGGCCGCGACAATGCGGCAAGGGGGGATGACCTATGCGGATAGCTGTACTTGGGATGGGTCACATGGGCCGCGCGGTGGCCGGCCGGCTGCTCGCGCAGGGGTACGACGTGGCGGTCTGGAACCGTACGCCCGGCAGGGCCGCCGAGGTGACCGGCGCCGGGGCGGCCGAGGCGTCCTCGCCGGCGGAGGCCGCGCGGGGCGCGGAGGCGGTGCTGATGTCGCTGGCCGACGACCGCGCCGTCCTCGACGTCATGGAGGGGCTGACCGGGCTCGACGCCGATCCCGACGGGCCGATCGTGGTCGACATGAGCACCGTCTCCCCGGAGACCTCCCGCAGGCTCCGCGACATGGTCCCCGGGCGCCGCTTCCTGGCGGCGCCGATCATCGGCGCGCCGCAGACCGTCTTCGCGAGCATGGCCTCCAGCCTGGTCGGCGGCGACCGCAGGCTCCTGGACCGGCTGGAGCCCGTCTGGTCGCGGGTCTTCTCCGTCCACTGGTACTGCGGCGAGGACCCCGGGAGCGCGACGGCCTTCAAGCTGCTCAACAACTTCCTGCTGATGTCAGGAGTCGCCGCCCTCGCCGAGGTCGTGGCCGCGGCCGAGGCCGCCGCGCTGGACATGAAGCTGCTGCGCGAGGTGCTCTACCAGTGGCCCACCATCCCGCCCGCGATCCTCAACCGCGTCGACGACGTCATCGCCGGTGAGCACAAGGGGTGGTTCCCCACCCGGCTCGGCGCCAAGGACGTGCGGCTGCTCAACGAGCTCGCGGAGTCGAACGGGCTCTCGCTGCCCATCGCCCGTGTGGTCGAGCGGCGCTACGAGCAGGCGGGGGAGCGCGGCTGGACCGAGGCCGACATCGCCGCCGTCGTGGAGGTGGTCCGCGCGGAACGCCGCCAGGAACCGGGCGTCCCCACAGCGGCGCCGGGCCGGGCATGAACGAGAGGCGGCACCCGGTCATGACCGGGGACACCACCGCCAGGCCGGCGACGGCGCTGGTCACCGGTGCGAACCAGGGCATCGGGCGCGAGATCGTCGCGCAGCTCGCGGAGCTGGGCATGACCGTGCTGCTGGCCGCCAGGGACCCGCGCCGCGGTGAGGAGGCGGCGGCGGAGCTGCGATCGGACAAGGCCGACGTGCGGGCGATCCAGCTCGACGTCACCGACCGCGCGTCCGTCATGGCGGCCGCGCGGCACGTCGGCGATCACTTCGGCGTGCTCGACGTCCTGGTCAACAACGCGGGGATCCTCGGCGACCTGCCCGGGCAGGATCCCGGCGGCGCCGAGGTGGACGTCGTCAGGGAGGTGTTCGAGACCAACGTCTTCGGTGTCATCAGCGTGACGACCGCGATGATCCCTCTGCTGCTGCGCTCGGCGGCGGGACGCGTCGTCAACGTCACCAGCGGCCTCGGCTCGCTCACGCTGATGTCCGACCCGGACGGCCACTTCGCCCGGCGGCCACCCTCGCTGGCCTACGTGCCGTCCAAGACCGCGCTCAACTCGCTGACCGTCCAGTACGCCAAGGCGCTTCGCGAGCACGGCATCCTGGTCAACGCGGCGGACCCCGGCCCGTGCGCGACCGCCTTCACCAGGGGCGTCCCCGGCCTCACCCGCACCGCCGCCGAGGGAGCCGCGGTCGCGGTGCGGCTCGCCACCCTCGGCCCGGACGGCCCGACCGGCGGCTGCTTCGGCGAGGGAGGCCCGCTTCCCTGGTGAGCCGAGCCGCCGGCCCGCCCCGCCATGGAGGCGGGACGGGCCGGCGCGGGTTCAGGCCACTACGGGGTGGCCTTGTCGGGACGCTCGGAGATGCGGATGGCGTTGACGATGGGATCGCCGACCCGCTCGGCGAACCGCACGTTGAGCTGGCCGTCGGTGACCTTCACCGTGTACTGCCGGTTGACGGCGGTGTACGTGCCGGCCTCCAGGGCCAGGTCCAGCGCGGGGATCGCGAGCTGGCCCTCGACGATGACGTCGAAGACGCGCTTGCCCTCGCGCATGCTGCGCGTCTCGGCGAAGCCCAGCTCGACGGTGTACGTGCCGTTGGGCACCTGGTCGAACCGGTACTCCAGCATCTTCTCGCGGGCACGCTTGAACAGCTCCTGCTCGGTGGTGCCCTGGATCGGCTTGCTGCTCGTGCTGGTGCTCGTACTCGTGCCCACGTAGCCCGACCCGCCCGCGACGTACTTGCGGTCGGCGGTCCAGCGGTCGCCGGCGGCGTCGAGGAGGTCCTTGGTGGCGCCCACGTCGATGGCCACCTGGTGCTTGGGCACCACGACGGTCACGAGGACCTCGATCTGCGGGTTCCTGCCGCTCGCCGAGCGCACCAGCAGCCTGCCGGTGCGCACGGTGCCCGGCTGCACGCCCGCGCTGGAGGCGGTGACCTTCAGCGTCACCGACTTGCCGGTGGCCAGATCGCCACCGGCGGGCGTCACGGCCAGCCAGCTCTGCGCGGGATCGGTCACGACGGTGTAGGCCGTGGCCGTGCCCAGGTTGGACAGCTCGACCGTGCCCGTCCTGGTGGTCCCGGCCGGCATCACCAGGGTCAGCTCGCCGACCGAGGCCGTCACGCGGCCGGTGGCCAGGGCGGTGTCGACGCGGGTCACGGCCCCGGCGGTGATCGTGACCTCCTGGCTGAAGGTCCCGTAGTCGGCCTTGGAGACCTGGACCGTGTAGTCGCCCACGAGGATCTGCCCGAGGAACGTGCCGTCCTCCCCGGTGGTGTAGGTCGCCACGTCGCCGACCTTCACCGTCGCGCCCGGCACCGGCCTGCCGTCGTTGGCGTCGGTGACCGTGCCCCTCAGCAGCCCGTGCCGGCTCGCGGCGAAGGTCAGGCTCTGGCCGTCGGTCAGAGCGGCGCTGTTGTAGGAGTACTGCAGCGCGTCGGTGCCCCCCGCGTTCTCGACGCCGATCGTGGCGCTGGTGCCGGAGGCGCGCTCGTTGGTGACGCCCCGGTAGCGGTACCCGATGGAGCCGTCCTCGCCGAGCAGCGCCGAGAACGAGATGCGCTGGCTCGCGTCGGAGTAGAACCGGGCGCCGCGCCATTCGACGACGAAGGTGCGCTTGGGCGCGGTCCCGATGGTGGCGGTGTAGACGCCGGACTGGTCGTCCAGCACCAGGTCGTCCCAGTAGGGGTAGACCGCCCCGTTGGGCGCGGCGGTGGAGGGCAGGGACGTGTTGTTCGCCGTGGTGCTGGAGGCGGTGAAGCTCAGGAACCCGTTGCTGCTGATCCACCCGCCGGTGTAGCCGGTGCCGTAGAAGGGGAAGGTGAACGGCAGCGTGATCGGCTGGGCCGCGTCGTCTCCGGTGAGCGCCTGCTTGGCGGTGCCCGCGACGTAGGTCTCCGAGCCGGACGTGCAGGTGTAGCCGAAGGTGTCGGCGCGGCGCGGGAGCTCGATGTCCTTGGTCAGGTCGCCGTTCACCGTGATCGGCACGGTGAGGCCGCCCGCGCACCGGGACAGCGGCGTCGTCTTCAGGTCGTAGGCGCCGTCCGGCAGGGTGAGCCGGTAGTGGCCCGCGGCGTCGGTGACCGCGCTGACCGGGGTGCCCACCGCGGCGACCGTGGCGCCCACCTCGGGCGCGCCCCCGGCCGTGACCGTTCCCGACACCGTGCCCGAGGGCCGCGGCGCCATCGTCACGTCCTCGGTGGCCGTCTGGTCGGCCACGACGGTGACGGTCGCGGTGGCGTCGTCGTACCCGAACTTCTGGGCGGTGAGCCGGTAGTCGCCCTCCAGCAGGCGGGGCAGCGCGTACGTCCCGTCCTGCGCGGTGGTGATCGTACGGCTCAGCGGACCGGTGACGGTGAGGGTGGCCCCGGCGACCGGCGAGCCCGCCGCGGTGACCGTTCCCTTCAGGCCGCCGAGCGCCCCGGTCGGCGCGGCCTGGACCGCCGCGAGGGCGTCGAGCCTTCCCTCGCCCCAGATGTTGTTGTCGGCGGCCGTGCCGCCGCAGCGGGTGTCGTCGACGTCGATGGCGGTACGGTCGAGCAGCGCCCTGGTGCCGGCGATGTCGCCCTGCAGGGCGGGGGAGGCCGACCACATCAGCGCCACCGTGGCCGCGAGGTGCGGGCTGGCCATCGACGTGCCGGAGAAGCTGTCGTAACCGCCGGGAATGGACGAGCGGACGTCGACGCCGGGCGCCGCGAGGTTGGGCTTGATCTCGCCGTTCTCGCCGGAGCCCCGGGTGGAGAAGCTGGCTATGGCGTTGTTGACGTCGAACGCGCCCGCGCTGTAGCTGGAGATGTACTGGCCGGGGGAGCCGCTGGAGTTGCAGCCGGCGTTGGTGACGTTGCCGTTGGCGAAGGCGGGGAAGATGCCCGCCGCGACCCACGCCTCGACGATCTCCTTGTACCAGGGGTCGAAGCCCGCGCCGCCCCAGGAGTTGTTGACGATGTCGGGTGCCAGGTCGGGGCGCGGGTTGCGGCCGTTCAGGTCGGTGGGGGCGAGCATCCACTGGCCGGCGGCGAGCAGGGAGGCGTCGGTGCAGCTGTTGGTCTCGCACCCCTTGGCGGCGATCCACTTCGCGCCGGGCGCCACGCCGATGGTGTTGGCGCCGCCGTCGCTTCCCACCATGGTGCCCATGGTGTGGGTGCCGTGGTCGTTGTTGTCGCACGGCGCGGCGCTCGGGCACACGCCCGCGGGGTCGAACCAGTTGTAGTTGTGGTCGAGGGTCCCGTCGGTGTTCCTGCCGCGATACTGGGCGGCCAGCGCGGGGTGGTCGAACTGCACGCCGCTGTCGATGCTGGCGACCACGATGCCCTCGCCGCGCACGCCGAGCTCGTTCCACACCTTCGGCGCGTTGACGCGGTCGATGTTCCACTCGGTCGCCTGGACCTTCGCGACCGCCTTGCCGGGCAGCGGCTCGGGCAGCTTGGTGACGCGGGTGGGCTCGATGCGCTCCACCTCGGGCAGCTTCGCGATCTCCGAGGCCAGCTTGGCGCCGCCGGTCACCTGGACGGCGTTGGCGATCCAGAACGGGGTGAAGTCGGCGCGCTCGGCGGTGAGGAGCGCGCGCAGGCCCGCCTGGGACGAGGCGGCCAGCTCGGTCTTGGCCCGGAAGACCTGCTCGGCCTTCTCGATCTTGGTCTTCGCCCGGCGGGCCGAGCTGAGGTCGGCGTCGCTCTTCAGGCGGACCCAGAAGGTGGCCTTGTCGTCCGCCGCCAGCTTCGCGAGGACGGTTTTGTCGATCTTGTCCGGGTCGGGCGCGGCCTGGGCCACTCCCTGGGGTAACAAGAGGGTGAGAGCCGTGAGGGTCCCGATCAGGACCGCTCGCAGTCGTCGTGGGGCGATGGACACGCGATCTCCTTCACGCCGGGCGGGGGTTTCCCGCCGGGGAAAGTGACGTGGGCGGAGCGACGTGATCTTTACCGCCCACGTGGAGAATCGTGAATCGATCATGTCGACTTTTCAAGGACTTGACTCGCCGAAATGCGATTTGTCATAAAAATTAACGCGAACCCCCGCCGGCCCGTACGGACCGGCCCTCGTCAGAACCCCTGGGCGAGCCGGTAGTACGCCTGGTTCCAGCGCAGCTCCTGGGCGAACCCGCGGGAGGTGGTGGCGGCGTCGATCAGGACCAGCTCGACGCCGAGCATGTCGGCGAAGTCGGCCAGCTCCTCGGCCCCGACCGCCGCGGAGAGCACGGTGTGGTGCGGAGCCCCGGCGGTCAGCCACGACTCGGCCGAGACGCGCAGGCTGGGACGGGGCCTCCATACGGCCCGGGCGACCGGCAGGCTCGGCAGCGGCTCGGCGGGGGCGACCACGTCGATCTCGTTGGCCACCAGCCGGAACCGATCCCCCATGTCGGCCAGGCCTGCCACGATCGCGGGCCCGGGCCGGGCGTCGAACACCAGCCGCACGGGGTCCTCGCGCCCGCCGATGCTCAGCGGGTGGATCTCGCACGAGGGCGTTCCCGAGGCGATGGACGGGCAGACCTCCAGCATGTGCGCCCCGAGGATGACCTCCTCGCCCGGCGTCAGGTGGTAGGTGTAGTCCTCCATGAAGGACGTGCCGCCCGCGAGCCCCGCCGACATGACCTTCATCGTGCGCAGCAGCACCGAGGTCTTCCAGTCGCCTTCGCCGCCGAACCCGTAGCCGTCGGCCATCAGCCGCTGGACCGCGAGCCCCGGAAGCTGCCGCAGCCCGCCGAGGTCCTCGAAGTTGGTGGTGAACGCCTTGAAGCCGCCGTCCGCGAGGAAGTGGCGCAGCCCCAGCTCGATGCGCGCCGCGTACCGCAGCGACTCGTGCCGCTCACCGCCCGCCCGCAGCTCCGGGGCGACGAGATAGCCGTCCTCGTACTCCTTGACCAGCGTGGTCACCTCCGCGTCGGAGGCCGCCGCGACCGCGCCGACCAGGTCGTTGACGCCGTAGGTGTTGACCGAGACGCCGAACCGCAGCTGCGCCTCGACCTTGTCCCCCTCGGTGACCGCGACGTCGCGCATGTTGTCGCCGAACCTCGCCACCCTGAGCGAGCCCACGTCGGCGCGTCCCGCCGCGGCCCGTGCCCAGGCGCCGACGCGCGCCACCACCGCCGGGTCGCTCACGTGCCCCGCCACGGTCTTGCGCGGCACGCCGAGCCTGGACTGGATGTAGCCGAACTCGCGGTCGCCGTGCGCGGCCTGGTTGAGGTTCATGAAGTCCATGTCGATGGAGCTCCACGGCAGTTCCCTGTTGGCCTGGGTGTGCAGGTGCAGCAGCGGCCTGCGCAGCGCGTCCAGCCCGGCGATCCACATCTTGGCCGGTGAGAAGGTGTGCATCCACGCGATCAGGCCGCCGCAGTCCTCGTCGGCGTTGGCCTCGAGGCACACCCTGCGGATGGCCGCCGCGTCGGTCAGCACGGGCTTCCACACGACCTCGAAGGGCAGCGACCGGCCGAGGGCGGCGGCGATCTCCTGGGACTGGCCGGCCACCTGCCGCAACGTCTCCTCGCCGTACAGGCCCTGGCTGCCGGTCAGGAACCAAAGCTTCACAGGTGACTCCTCTGTCCATAGACGTTCTGGTAGCGGTCGTGCAGACGGTCGATGTCGGCGGGCGCGATCGGCAGCGGCTCGCCGAGCTGCCGCGCCACGTGCACGGTGCGGGCGACGTCCTCGCACATCACGGCCGCCTTGACGGCGGCCTCCGGCGAGTCGCCGATGGTGAACACGCCGTGGTTCCGCATGAGCACGGCGGGGGAGCGGTGGCCGGACAGCGTGGTCACGATGCCCTTGCCGATGTCGTCGCCGCCGATCAGGGCGAACGGCCCGACGGGGATCTCGCCGCCGAACTCGTCGGCCATCGCGGTGAGCACGCAGGGGATCGCCTCGCCGCGCGCGGCCCAGGCCGAGGCGTAGGTGGAGTGAGTGTGCACCACGCCGTTCACCTGCGGCAGGTGGCGGTAGGCGTAGGCGTGCGCCGCCGTGTCGCTGGAGGGGGAGAAGCCGCCCTCGACCAGGTGGCCGTCCAGGTCGCACACGACCATCGACTCGGGGGTCAGGTCGTCGTAGGAGACCCCGCTCGGCTTGATGACGAACAGGTCGCCGCCGGGCGGCCGCCCGGAGACGTTGCCCGCGGTCCAGGCGACGAGGCCGTAGCGCACCAGCTCGGCGTGCAGCCGGCAGACCGTCTCGCGCAGCTCTTCCAGCATCATGCTCTCGCCTCGTCCCTGACCGCGCGGAGCCGGTGCATGAGCTCCCCGCCGGCGAAGTGGTCGTGCAGGCGGCGGTACTCGGCGTACAGCCGGTCGTACGCGCCGGCGCGCGCGGCGTCCGGCACGTACGCGGCCGTCGTGCGCCTGCCCATCGCGGCCGCGGCCCCGGTGATGTCGTCGTACGCCCCGGCCGCGACGGCGGCGTGGATGGCAGAGCCGAGCGCGGGCCCCTGCTCGGAGCCGATGGCCGACAGCGGGCGGCGCAGCACGTCGGCGTAGAGCTGCATGAGGAAGGGGTTCCTGAGCAGCCCGCCGGCGACGACGAACTCCTCCACCGGCACCCCTGAGCTCTCGAACGCCTCCACGATGACGCGGGCGCCGAACGCGGTGGCCTCGATGAGCGCCCGGTAGAGGTCCTCCGGCCTGGTGGCGAGCGTCTGGCCGACGACCACGCCAGAGAGGTTGTGGTCCACCAGCACCGAGCGGTTGCCGTTGTGCCAGTCGAGCGCGACCAGCCCGTGCGCGCCGACCGCCTGCGCGGCGGCCAGCGAGGTCAGGTACTCGTGGACGCCGAGCCCGAGCCCTTCGGCCCGCTCGGTGTAGGAGGCGGGCACCGAGGTCTCGGCGAACCAGGCGAAGATGTCCCCGACGCCCGACTGGCCCGCCTCGTACCCCCAAAGGCCCGGGACGATCCCGTCGCGCACCACCCCGCACATGCCCGGCACCTCCGCGAGCCGGTCCGAGGACATGACGTGGCAGGTGGAGGTGCCCATGATGGCGACCATCTGGCCCGGCCGCACGGCGTCCGCGGCGGCGGCGGTGACGTGCGCGTCGACGTTGCCGACCGCCACCGCGACGCCCTCGGGCAGGCCGGTCCACTCCGCCGCCCTGGCGGTCAGCCGCCCGGCCAGGCCGCCGAGCGGGGACAGGTCGTGGCCGAGCTTGCCGGTGAAGCCGGCGAACCCCGGGTCGAGCGCGGCCAGGAAGTCCTCGGAGGGGTAGCCGCCGTCCTGGTGGATGCCCTTGTACCCGGCGGTGCAGACGTTGCGGGTCTCCACTCCGGTGAGCTGCCAGACGATCCAGTCGGCGGCCTCGATCCATCGCTCCGCCAGGTGGTAGACCTCGATGTCCTCCTGGAAGACCTGCAGGCCCTTGGCGAACTCCCACTCGGAGGAGATCTTCCCGCCGTAGCGCGGCAGCCAGGGCTCGCCGCGCTCGGCCGCGAGCGCGTTGATCCGGTCGGCGTGCGGCTGGGCGGCGTGGTGCTTCCACAGCTTGGGCCAGGCGTGCGGGCGGCCGGGCAGCAGCTCGCACAGCGGCGTGCCGTCGGCGGTGGCGGGCAGCACGGTGCACGCGGTGAAGTCGGTGCCGATGCCGATGACGCGCGAGGCGGGCACCCCGGCCACGGCCAGCGCCTCCGGCACGGCGGTGCGGAGCACGTCGATCCAGTCCCTCGGCGACTGCAGCGCCCAGTCGGGGCCCAGGCGCACCCCGCCGCCGGGCAGGGTGTCCTCCATGACCCGGTGGGCGTACTCGTGGACCGCCGAGCCCAGCTCGGCGCCGTCCTCGACCCGCACCACGACGGCGCGGCCGGACAGGGTGCCGAAGTCCACGCCGATCACATAGCGATTTTCGTTAACGCTCACATTGACTCTCAGGATCGGGGTCATGGTCAGTGCCGCTCCTTGCGGGCGCCGATCAGGCGCTGCAGGAGGATGAACGCGAACAGGAGCAGGCCGATGAAGATCTTGGTCCACCAGGAGCTGAGGGTGCCCTCGAAGCTGATGATCGTCTGGATCAGCCCGAGCACGAGCACGCCCAGCACGGTGCCGAGCAGGTAGCCCGAGCCGCCGGTCAGCAGCGTGCCGCCGATGACCACGGCGGCGATGGCGTCCAGCTCCATGCCGACAGCGTGCAGGCCGTACCCGGACAGCATGTAGAACGAGAGCAGCACCCCGCCGAGCGCCGAGCAGAAACCGCTGATCGTGTACACCGCGATCTTGGTCCGGGCCACGGGGAGCCCCATGAGCAGGGCCGACTGCTCGCTGCCGCCGACCGCGTAGACGTTCCTGCCGAGCCGGGTGTAGTGCAGCACGTACGCCCCCACCAGCACGGTGACCACCGCGATCACCACGCTGGGGGAGACCCAGACGCCGGCGCCCAGGGGCACCTTGGTCTGCGCGAACGCCGTGAAGGTCGGGTCGGTGATGGAGATGGACTCGGTGCTGATCGTGTAGCACAGGCCCCGGGCGAGGAACATCCCGGCGAGCGTCACGATGAACGGCTGGATCTCGAAGTAGTGGATGATCGCGCCCATCCCCAGGCCGAGCGCCGCGCCGATCACCAGCACCAGCGCGATCACCGCCGGGGCGGGCCAGCCGTGGTGCGTGACGAGGCTCGCCGAGATCATGGTGGACAGGGCGACCATCGAGCCGACCGACAGGTCGATGCCCCCCGTCAGGATCACGAACGTCATGCCGGCCGCGACCACGAGCAGGAAGGCGTTGTCGACGAAGACGTTGAGCACGACCTGGCCGCCGGCGAAGCCCCTGTACCGGATGCCTCCGGCGGCGAACATCGCCGCGAGCAGGCCGGTGGTCACAAGGACGGGCACGTACTTGCGCGGCAGCGCGCGGCCGGCCGCCAGGATGCCGGCGGTCGTCATGCCGGGACCCTCACCTTCTCCTTGGGCGCCGACGGCGCGCGCGGGGGACGCCGGCGGCGGCGGAACGCCTTCTCCCGGAAGGCCGGGGACTGCAGCAGGCACACCAGGGTCACCACCAGCGCCTTGAACAGCAGTGTCGTCTCCGGCGGCACGCCGATCGAGTAGATGGTGGTGGTCAGCGTCTGGATGACGAGCGCGCCGAGCACGGTGCCGGACAGCGAGAAACGGCCGCCCGCCAGCGAGGTGCCGCCGATGACCACGGCGAGGATGGCGTCCAGCTCGATCCACAACCCGGCGTTGTTGCCGTCCGCGCTGGAGACGTTCGAGCTGACCATCAGCCCGGCGACGCCCGCGCACAGCGCGCAGAAGGTGTAGACCATGATGATCACCCCGCGCGAGCGGATGCCGGCCAGGCGGCTGGCCTCGGCGTTGCCGCCGACCGACTCGATCAGCAGGCCGAGGGCCAGGCGGCGGGTGAGGAAGGCGGTGAGCGCGAGCACGGCGAGCACGACGATGATGCAGAACGGCAACGTGAGCCAGTACCCGCCGCCGATGAGCTTGTAGGTGGTGCTGTTGACCGTGATGATCTGGCCGTCGGTGACGAGCTGCGCCAGGCCGCGTCCCGCGACCATGAGGATCAGCGTCGCGATGATCGGCTGCATGCCGGCCCCGGCCACCAGGAAGCCGTTCCACGCGCCGAGCAGCGAGCAGAGCGCGAGGGTGACCCCGGCGGCGGCCAGCACGCCGCCCGCGGAGTTCTGGTCGGGCAGGTCGCTGATCCGCAGGCACGCCAGCGCTCCCGCGATCGCGACGACCGAGCCGACCGACAGGTCGATGCCGCCGGTCGCGATGACGAGGGTCATGCCGAGCGCGACGAGGATCAGGGGTGCGCCGAACCTGGCGATGTCCACCAGGCTGCCGTACAGGTGGCCGTCCTTGATCTGGACGGACAGGAAGCCGTCGGTGAAGGCCAGGTTGAGCAGCAGCAGCGCGACCAGGACGACCACGGGCCACAGCAGCCGGTGCCGCAGCAGGGTCGTCATGAGGGGCCTCCGCTCGCGATGGTCTCCATCAGCGCCTCGCTGGTCAGGTTCCCGCCGTTGGAAAGCTCCGCCACCAGCCGGCGGTCGCGCAGCACGCCGACCCGGTGGCTGAGCCGCAGCACCTCCTCCAGCTCGGCGGAGATGAACAGGACGGCCGTGCCGCCGTCGGACAGCTCGGCCACCAGGCGCTGGATCTCCGCCTTCGCGCCGACGTCGATGCCGCGCGTGGGCTCGTCCAGGATGAGCAGGCGCGGCCGCAGGATCAGCCAGCGCGCGAGCAGCACCTTCTGCTGGTTTCCGCCGCTGAGGTTCCTGACGAGCCGCCCGGGGTCGGCCGGGCGGATGTTCAGCGCCGCGATGTACCTGCCGACCAGCTCCTCCTGCCTGCCCCGCGGGATCGGCCTGGTCCAGCCACGCGTCGCCTGCAGGGCGAGGAGGAGGTTCTCGCCCACGGTCAGGTCGGGAATGAGCCCCTCGGCGCGCCGGTCCTCCGAGCAGAAGGCGATGCCGTGGCCCATGGCGGCCCGCGGGGTGCGCAGGGCGGCCTGCTCGCCGTCGACGCGCACCGAGCCGGTGCTCGCGTGGTCGGCGCCGAACAGCAGCCTGGCGATCTCGGTGCGGCCCGAGCCGAGCAGCCCGGCCAGGCCGACGACCTCGCCCTTTCCGATGGTGAGGGTGAAGGGCTCGATCGCCCCGGCCCTGCCCAGCTCCCTGGCCTCCACCAGCGGCGGGCCCTCCCGCGCCGGCGGCCTGCCCTCCAGCTTCTCGAGGTCGGCCAGCTCGCGGCCGATCATCTTGGCGACCAGCTCCACCTGCGGCAGCTCACCGGTCGGGTACTCGCCGACCAGCCTGCCGTTGCGCAGGATCGTCATGCGGTCGGCGATCTCGTAGACCTGGTCGAGGAAGTGGGAGACGAACAGGATCGCGATGCCCTGGTCCTTCAGGCGCCGCATCACCCTGAACAGCTGGGCGACCTCGCCCGCGTCGAGGCTGGACGTGGGCTCGTCCAGGATCAGCACCCTGGCCTCGACGTCCACGGCCCTGGCGATCGCCACCATCTGCTGGACGGCGAGCGAGTAGGAGGAGAGCGGCGCCGCCACGTCGAGGTCGAGCTCCAGGCGCGCCAGCAGCTCGGCGGCCCGGCGGCGCGTCTCCCGCCACCTGATGCGGCCGAGCCGGCGTGGTTCGCGGCCGATGAAGACGTTCTCCGCGACCGAGAGGTTGGGGCAGAGGTTGACCTCCTGGTAGACCGTGCTGATCCCCGCCCGCTGGGCCGCCAGCGGGCTCGCGAAGGCGACGCGGCGGCCGTCCAGCTCGATCTCGCCCGCGTCGATGTCGTGGACACCGGTCAGCACCTTGATCAGCGTCGACTTGCCCGCGCCGTTCTCTCCCATGAGCGCGTGGACCTCGCCCGGCAGCAGCCGGAAGTCGACGCCGTCCAGCGCCGTCACGCCGGGGAACCGCTTGCCGATCCCGCTCATCCGCAGGATCGGGTCCGGTGTGGCCATGGCGCCCTCTCCTCTTCCTCGTCGTCGTACGGGACGGGCCGGCTGTGGCGGCCCGCCCGGGATCAGTACTTGCGGCTGGGCAGGGCCTGCTTGGCCTGCTCCTGGGTGAAGGCGGTCTCCTCGGTCACCACGCGGGCGGGCACCTGCTCACCCTTCACGACCTTCTTGGACAGGTCCATGAGCTGCGGGCCGAGCAGCGGGCTGCACTCGACGATGTAGTTGATCTTTCCGTCCGCCAGGGCCTGCATGCCGTCGTGGACGGCGTCAATCGTGATGATCTTGATGTCCTCGCCGGGCACCTTGCCGGCGCCCTCGATGGCCTCGATGGCGCCGAGGCCCATGTCGTCGTTGTGGGCGAACAGGACGTCGATCTTGGGGTTGGCCTTCAGGAAGGCGTCCATGACCTCCTTGCCCTTGGCCCGGGTGAAGTCCCCCGTCTGCGAAGCGATGATCTTGAATTTGGGGTCGGCGGCGATGACCTGGCCGAAGCCGGCCTTGCGATCGTTGGCGGGAGCCGAGCCGGTGGTGCCCTGCAGCTCGACGATGTTCACCGGGTCCTTGACGTCCTTGTACTGGTCGACCAGCCACTGGCCGGCCTTCTTCCCCTCCTCGATGAAGTCCGAGCCGAGGAAGGTCCTGTACAGGCTGGTGTCCTTGGAGTCCACGGCGCGGTCGGTGAGGATCACCGGGATCCTGGCGTCCTTGGCCTCCTTCAGCACGGTGTCCCAGCCCGACTCCACGACGGGCGAGAAGGCGATGACGTCGACCTTCTGCTGTATGTAGGAGCGGATCGCCTTGATCTGGTTCTCCTGCTTCTGCTGGGCGTCGGAGAACTTCAGCTCGACGCCCGCCGCCTTGGCCGACTCCTGGACCGACTTGGTGTTGGCGGTGCGCCAGCCGCTCTCCGCGCCGACCTGGGCGAAGCCCATGGTGATCGTGCCGTCGCCGCCGGAGGTGGCGCCGCCGCTCCCGCAACCGGCCAGAGCTGCCGCCAGGGCGGCGGACAGTAACAGCGTCGTGATTCTCTTCACCACTGTGGGGGTCCTTCCTGCTGTGAGCGCCGGGTCCGCCGTCCGGACCGGGCGCCCTGGTCATGTCGCGGACGGTCGGCGCGGAGAGAAGGTGCCGGTCCCGGGATGGTCGTCCCTTCCGTCATCTGGGCAAGACTGTGAACGCTAACAACAATGCCGGTCAAGCGATTTCAGGGTCACGGTATGGTTACGTCGAAACGTGCCGTTAACCGTCCTCGACCGCCGGAACCCCCGCGATTGTGCGCGCTAACAGCGCGACCTCGCCCGTGTCACCGCCCGCCGGGGCATGGGTGTCACGCGGCTCGACCGGCCCTGGGACACTGGCACTGCGCCGTGGGCCGCACGGCCGCCGCGCGCGGCCGGCCCGTACAACGACCGAGTGAGGTAGCCAGTGAGCACAAGGAGCGTTCGCGAGCCGGCCATGACGGACGTCGCACGCCTCGCCGGAGTCTCGCACCAGACGGTGTCACGGGTGCTCAACGGTCACCCGAACGTCCGTGAGCAGACCCGGCTCCGCGTGCGCGCCGCGATCGCCGAGCTGGGCTACCGCCCGAACCGCGCGGCGCGCATCCTGGTCACCGGGAAGTCCCAGGTGATCGGCGTCATCGCGCAGAGCTCCACGCTGTACGGGCCGATGTCGATGCTGTCGGCGTTCGAGCAGGCCACCGGCGCCTCGGGGTTCGCCGTGAGCGTCGGCAGCGTCCGCAGCCTCGATCGCCGCTCCGTGGCCGAGGCCGTCGAGCGGCACCTGGACCAGCGGGTGGCCGGCATTGTGATCATCGCGCCGGTGGTCGCCGCCAACGAGGCCCTGGACGACCTGCCGGCCGACGTCCCGCTAGTCACCATCGACGGCGATCCCGAGCGGTCGATCCCGCTGGTCACCGTCGACCAGGAGGCCGGCGCCCGCGACGCGACCCGGTTCCTGCTCGAAGCCGGCCACCGGACGGTGTGGCACGTGTCCGGGCCGGCCGACTGGTTCGACAGCGCCGGGCGGGTCAGGGGGTGGCGGCGGGCGCTCGAGGAGGCGGGCGCCGAGGTGCCGCCGCTGGTGTCCGCCGACTGGACGGCCGCCTCCGGTTACCAGGCCGGGCAGATGCTGGCCCGGATGGACGAGGTCACGGCGGTCTTCACCGCGAACGACCACATCGCCCTCGGCCTGCTGCGGGCGCTGAGCGAGCGCGGCCGTCGAGTCCCGGGCGACGTGAGCGTGGTGGGCTTCGACGACGTGCCGGAGGCCGGCTACTTCATCCCGCCGCTGACCACCGTCCGCCCGGACTTCAACGCCGTCGCGACGGCGAGCCTCGGCGTGCTGCTGCGGCAGATCGACGAGGGGGAGCGCGGGTGCGAGCGGCGCACCATCGCGCCGGAGCTCGTCGTGCGCGACAGCGTCGCGCCGCCGCGCGGGTGATCGGGCCCCGCCTGCCGCCGGTGACGCCCACCTGCCATTGGTAACGCTCACTCGGACCGGCGCCTATTAGGAATTCCTGGCCCGCGAGGGTTTCCGCCTTGTTACAGCGAAGTTATCGGACGCTATTGACAGGCAAATTGTTAGCGATAACACTAACCGCTCAGGCGTAGGGCGCAGAACGCTCGCCTGACAGGGATACGGGAGGTCGCCGTCCATGCCGGCCGGGCGCGCTCTGGGCCCGGCCCCCGGTCGCGGGCCGCCTCTGCCTCGGCCGATCCAGCGCGGGCCGCGCCCGAGGTCTCCGCCGGGCGCCCGGTTCCACCCCCGCATCGGGCCACCCCACCTCAAGGAGCAGAACGATGAGATTCGGAAGACTGGCGACGGTGGTCTCCGCCCTCGCGCTGGCCTCGGTCACGACGGCGTGCGGCTCCACGCAGAAGACCGCCGACATCCAGGCCTCGTCCGGCACGGCGGGCAACGCCGGCGCCCTGGTGGGCGTCACCATGCCGACCAAGTCGTCGGAGCGCTGGATCCACGACGGCGACAACGTCAAGGCGAGCCTTGAGAAGCTCGGCTACAAGGTCGACCTGCAGTACGCGGAGAACGACATCCCGACCCAGGTCAACCAGCTGGAGAACCAGATCACCAAGGGCGCCAAACTGCTCGTCATCGCCTCGATCGACGGCACGGCCATCACCACGCAGCTCCAGGAGGCGGCCGACAAGCACATCCCGGTCATCGCCTACGACCGGCTGATCCGCAACAGCCCGAACGTCGACTACTACGCCACCTTCGACAACTTCAAGGTCGGCGTCCAGCAGGCCACGTCGCTGCTCGTCGGCCTGAAGCTCAAGACCGCCGACGGCGCGGACGGCTCGGCCAAGGGCCCGTTCAACGTCGAGCTGTTCGCCGGCTCGCCCGACGACAACAACGCCACCTTCTTCTTCAACGGCGCGATGTCGGTGCTGCGGCCGTACATCGACAAGGGCACCCTGAAGGTCAAGAGCGGGCAGACGGACTTCAAGACCGTCGCCATCCTGCGCTGGGACCCGGCCACCGCGCAGAAGCGCATGGAGGACCTGCTGACCAAGACCTACAGCGGCGGCGCGAAGGTCGACGGCGTCCTGTCGCCGTACGACGGGCTGTCGATCGGCATCCTGTCGGCGCTCAAGAGCAACGGCTACGGCACCTCCGGCCAGCCCTACCCCATCGTGACCGGCCAGGACGCCGAGCTGGCCTCGGTGAAGTCGATCATCGCCGGTGAGCAGTACTCCACCATCTACAAGGACACCCGCCAGCTCGCGGACGTCACCGTGAAGATGGCCGACACCGTGCTCAAGGGCGGCAAGCCCGAGGTGAACAACACCAAGGACTACGACAACGGCAACAAGGTCGTCCCGTCCTACCTGCTGGAGCCGGTGATCGTCGACAAGACCAACTACCAGAAGAACCTCGTCGACACCGGCTACTACACCCAGTCGCAGCTGGGCTGACCCACCGGGGTGCGGCGCGGCGCCGACGGCGCCGCACCCCCGCCGTGACATCACGAGAGACGTGAGCGAGATGACCGACGACATTCTGCGGATGCGTGGAATCACCAAGACATTTCCCGGAGTCAAGGCACTTCAGGACGTGAGCCTGTCCGTGCGCCGAGGGGAGATCCACGCCATCTGCGGTGAGAACGGCGCGGGCAAGTCGACCCTGATGAAGGTGCTGTCGGGGGTCTACCCCCACGGCTCGTACGACGGTGAGATCTCCTTCGACGGGGAGCCGTGCCACTTCTCCGGCATCAGGGACAGCGAGCAGCGCGGGATCGTCATCATCCACCAGGAACTGGCGCTCTGCCCCCAGCTGTCGATCGCCGAGAACATCTTCCTCGGCAACGAGCGGGCCACGCGCGGCCTGATCGACTGGAACCGCACCAACCACGAGGCGCGCGAACTGCTGGAGCGGGTCGGGCTGCCGGAGAACCCCGTGACCCCGGTGGCCGACATCGGCGTCGGCAGGCAGCAGCTGGTGGAGATCGCCAAGGCGCTGTCCAAGGAGGTGCGGCTGCTGATCCTGGACGAGCCGACGGCCGCGCTCAACGACGAGGACTCCGCCCACCTGCTCGAACTGCTGCGCGGCCTGCGCGACGGCGGCATCACCTGCGTGATCATCTCGCACAAGCTGAACGAGATCGCGGCCATCGCCGACTCCATCAGCATCCTGCGCGACGGCCGCATGATCGAGACCCTCGACATGAAGGCCGGCCAGGTCACCGAGGACCGCATCATCGCGGGCATGGTGGGCCGTGACCTTTCGCACCGCTTCCCGCCGCACGAGCCGAACATCGGCGAGGAGGCGCTGCGCATCGAGGACTGGACGGTCCACAGCCCCACCCAGCGCGGCAGGGTCGTGGTCTCGGGGGCCGGCCTGACCGTGCACCGGGGCGAGATCGTCGGGCTCGCGGGCCTGATGGGCGCCGGGCGCACGGAGCTGGCCATGAGCGTCTTCGGCCGCTCCTACGGCACCGGCATCACGGGCCGTGTCTACCGGGACGGGCGCGAGGTCCAGATCCGGTCGGTGCGCGACGCCATCAGGCACGGCATCGCCTACGCCACCGAGGACCGCAAGCGCTACGGGCTGAACCTGATCGAGGACATCAAGCGCAACATCTCGGCGGCCGAGCTGTCCAAGCTGGCCCGCCGGGGGTGGGTCAACGAGAACGAGGAGTACCGGGTCGCCGAGGAGTTCCGCGGGAGCATGAACATCAAGGCGCCCAGCGTGCTCAGCGTCACCGGGAAGCTCAGCGGCGGCAACCAGCAGAAGGTCGTCCTGTCCAAGTGGATCTTCACGGACGCCGACGTGCTCATCCTGGACGAGCCGACCCGCGGCATCGACGTGGGCGCCAAGTACGAGATCTACTCGATCATCAACCGCCTGGCCGACCAGGGTAAGGCGGTCCTGGTCATCTCCTCGGAACTGCCGGAGCTGCTGGGCCTGTGCGATCGCATCTACGCGCTCTCGGCCGGCCGCGTCACCGGCGAGGTCCGCCGCGAGGACGCGACGCAGGAACGCCTGATGCACTACATGACGAAGGGACAGGAGTAGATCCGATGAGCGGCATCTCCCACGCCGGCGCCGAGGTCGTCCCGGGCGGGGACTCCGGTCCCGCGCAGCCGCCGAGCCGCGCGTCGCTGCTCGGCATCTCGCTCAACGTGCGGCAGAGCGGCATCTACATCGCGTTCGCGCTGATCGTCGTGCTGTTCTCCGTGCTGACCGACGGCGCCCTGCTGGAACCGCAGAACATCTCCAACATCATCGTCCAGAACTCCTACATCCTGATCCTCTCCATCGGCATGATCCTCATCATCATCGCCGGGCACATCGACCTGTCGGTGGGCTCGGTGGTCGCCGTCACCGGCGCCGTCGCGGCGGTGCTGATGGTCAACTACGGCGTCCCCTGGCCGCTCGCGCTGCTACTCACCCTCGTCGCGGGCGGGGTCATCGGCGCCTGGCAGGGCTTCTGGATCGCCTACTACGGCATTCCGGCGTTCATCGTCACCCTGGCCGGCATGCTGCTGTTCCGCGCCCTCACCCTCACCGTGCTGGGCAACCAGGGCATCGGCCCCTTCCCCGACCCGGTCCGCACCCTGTCCAACGGGTTCACCGACGGCTACCTCGGCAACATCGGGCTCGGCCCGCTGGGCGGTGCCGACCTGTTCAGCCTCCTGCTCGGCGTCGTCGCGGTCGCGGGCATGGTGGCGGCCCAGTGGCGCACCCGCGCCGCGCGGCTGCGCTACGGCCAGGGCGTCGACCCGCTGCCGCTCTTCCTGCTCAAGATCGTCGGTGCGGGTGCGGTGGTCATCGCCATCGTGGTGCAGCTCGCCCGCTTCAAGAACCTGCCATGGGTGCTCGTGCTGCTGGCGCTGCTGGTGCTGGGTTACTCCCTGGTCACCACCCGCGCGGTGTTCGGCAGGCGTATCTACGCCATCGGCGGCAACCTGCAGGCGGCGGTACTTTCCGGCGTCAAGGTCAAGTCGGTGGTCTTCTGGATCTTCGTCAACATGGGCGTGCTCTCGGCCCTGGCCGGCGTGATCTTCGCGGGCCGGCTCAACCAGGCGGGGCCCACGGCGGGCAACGCGTTCGAGCTGGACGCGATCGCGGCGGCGTTCATCGGCGGCGCGGCTGTACAGGGCGGCGTGGGCAAGGTGGTCGGCGCCATCACCGGCGGCCTCATCATGGGTGTGATCAACAATGGCATGTCGCTGATCGGGTCGCCCAGCGAGCGGGTCATGCTGGTCAAGGGCATCGTCCTGCTCGCCGCGGTCGCCTTCGACGTGTGGACCAAGCGCCGCGCCGGAGCGGCCCGCCGGTGAAACCCGCGCCGAGGCGCCTGACCTGCGCGCCTCGGCCGGCCCGGACCTCGAAGCGGAGCTCTCGTGGACTCCGATACACCATCACGCAGTGTCCTTGACGCCGTAACGCGGATAGACCACGCCGTTGCCGCGCCAAGAATGCGAAGTGATGGTATCGCGTTCCTATATTCATGGTCTGATTACCGGCCTTTCCTGCTTGAGGACATAGGCGGCGGCGGGCTCTTCAGGGACACCGAGGGCGTCGCGACAGGCTGGGCCGGGTCGGTGAACCCCCGCGGGCCGGGGTCACTCGTCGGACTTGAACTGGTAGGTGGCGGGAGGCGCGAACGACGGGTCCGGCTCGCCGTACACCAGGGCGATCTGCAGGTGCGGCTTCAGCACGATCGCGGCCGGGTCGCCGTCGAGCTTCTGGCCGTTCACGTAGGTGGTCAGCGTCTTGCCGTTGCCGGCCTTCAGCGTGCCGATCTGGCCGGCCTTCAGCGTGACGCCCCACTCCGTGAAGATCTGGCCGAGGGTGTAGGCCGTGCCCTTGACGTCGGTCTCGATGTGGATCACGCCGCGGGTGTCGTGGGTGTGGACGGCCGCCATCTCCTCTGACCCGGGGTCGATGCCGATGTCGGCGGCGACGGGGACCGGCTTGCCGTCGACGTAGACGTCGAGGTGGGAGTGGTAGTGCTCGGCCATGCCCATGGGCCCGAACTTCAGGCCCGCGGCCAGCACCAGCGGCTTGGGGTTCGAGGGCGCCTCCCACGGCGGGGGCCCGCCGTCCGGAGGCGGCGTGCGGTCGGCGAGGAGGCCGTATCCGAGCCCGCCCAGCGCCAGCACGGCTACGGCCGCGCCGATCACGGCCGCCGTCATGCGGCGCCGGGGCCGGGCCGGCTCCTCGGCGGGCATCTCGGCCGGCTCATCGGACGGCACCGGCGCCACGTACTCCGGGGTCTGCTTGGTCTCGTTCAGGGACATCGGCCGCCTCCACCACACCTGAATGCTTTAGCTGTACCCATGCGTCATACATTGCCGTTTTCGCGGTGGCTTCATTCACCCGCATATCCACCGCATAATCGATGGGCGCGTGAACACACCATTGCACCGGTCGAATTCCGTTGCCCGGCGAATTGAGATTACCGCGACGATCGCGCTACGGGCGGGGCGCGGCGCTGGCAGGAAGTAGCCGGATATAAAGCGTCATCGGGCGCCGAGGAGGCTCCTCCTCGCGGAGCACGCCATGCCGATCGGCAGCGGCCATGACCGGCCGGCCTCGTTTCAGCCCGCGTATCCGGTGAAGTACGGCCACAGGGCGTGCTCCAGAAAGCACGCGAGGATCTTGACGGCGGACCACCAGGCGGGCGGAGGCGCCGGGCGGGTGCCCGCCCGGCGCCTTCTGTTCAGACCAGGTCGAACTGCTCCCAGGTGCCGATCGCGGCGCGGTTGGCGATCAGCGGCTGAGCTCCGGCGTTCTCGGCGCACACGTACTGGCCGTTGGCCTGTGCCCTGAGGCTGATCGAGCCGTTCGGGTTGGTGACCAGCTGGAAGGTCTCCCACGGGCCGACCGCGGCGCGGTTGGCGATGAGCGGCTGAGCTCCGGCGTTCTCGGCGCACACGTACATGTTGTTGACCTTGGCCCGTAGCGCCACGTTGCCGTTGCCGAGGTCGACGCGCTCGAACTGCTGCCCGGCTCCGACGGACGTCCCGTTCGCGATCAGCGCCGAGCCGTTGGCGGCGGTCACGTACCGGCTGTTGGCCCTCGCGCGCAGGGCGACCACCGAGGAGGCCGGGGAGGTGGTCACGCTCACTGCGTTCGACGCGGCGGAGGTGTTGCCGGCCGCGTCACGAGCGGTGACGGTGAAGCTGTACGCCGTCGAGGGGGTCAGCCCGGTCACCGTGTACGGCGTGCCGGGGGCGGTGGCCACGACCGTGCCGCCGCGCAGCACCTGGTAGCCGGTCACTCCCACGTTGTCGGTGGAGGCCGTCCACGAGAGCGACACGGTGGTGGCCGTCTTCCCGGTCACCGTGAGGTTGCCCGGCGTGCTCGGCGGCTGCTTGTCCCCGCTGACCGTCGGTTGGGTGGGGCGGGTGGGGGTGAGGGCGATCTGGCCCTTGAGCATCCGGCCGCCGTCCCCGGTGAGGCGCAGGTAGTAGTCCGAGGAGCACTGGGTGCCGTCCTCGTCCAGGGCCAGCATGCCGGAGTTGGTGGGGACCATGGCCAGGGTCTCGGCGCTCTTGGCGATCTGGTTGCCTTCGTTGTATTCGTCGAACATGGAGATGTAGATGCCCTGGGCGCCGACGCGGACCATGTTGTAGAACTGGCGCCACATGAAGTCGCCGTGGGCGCGCTGGCGGCTCTTGACGTCGCCGGGTAGGACGCAGGGCTGGTAGTCGATGCCGTGGGCGTTGCAGTCGGCTTGGTCGGGTGCGTTGATGTTGGTGTAGAACCTGTCGGTGTCGGCGATGTTGCCGATGCGCCCGACCATCCAGGGCGAGATCATGTTGAAGGCGCGGTAGACGTCGCCGAACCCTGGGCGTGAGTCGTTGATGCCTTCGCGCCAGTAGGTGGGGACTCCGCCCATGACGTAGTAGCCCTGGTTTTTGAACCAGTTGAGGACCTCTAGGCAGGGGGCGGGGGCGAAGGGGCGTTGCGGGTCGTTGAAGCCGAAGCCCCAGATGCCGACGACGGGTTTGCCGTTCTGTTTGGCGTAGGCGGGGGAGGCTGTCATGGCCGCCATTTTGTTGGTCCAGTCGGTTTTGATCTCCGGTTGCATGTTGGTCCAGTCGGAGACGTCGTACATGATGTAGAACTTGCGGCCGTTGGCCTCGGCGGCGGAGCGGACTTTGGTCGCCATGGCGTCGCGGGTGGGGCCTTCGCCGCCCATGGGGTTGAAGCGTTGCAGGGCGGCGGTGTCGATGTTGTTCTCGCGCATCCAGCGGAAGTGGGTGTCGACGGTCTGCTGGTCGTAGGAGGAGAACAGGGTGGCCGGTTGCCCGTTGCCGAGGTTGGCGTAGGCGGTGGGGTAGGTGCGCTGGTATTCGCGCGTGTCGGGCCAGGCCACGATCGTGGTGTTGGACGGGGAGGGGGGCTGGCCCATGTTGGCGCTCCAGTGCCACCATCCGTTGATCGGTGCGGTGTCGCCCGGGCAGGCGAACCATCCCTGGTATCCCACGGTGATCTTCCCGACCACATCACCCACCGGGCTGGCCGCGCTGGCGGCGCTGGTCAGCGCGGACGCCAGCTGCGACGACGACACCGCCGCCAGAGCGGACCCGGACACCACGGAAGTCATGAACCTCCGACGCGAGACGGCCACGTGAACTCCTTCGGGTAAGAGCGACTGTTCGTGCACGCCGCGCCCGCTGGAGGAGGTGTCGGTGAGAGCCCGGACGCCCAGATCGGCGGTCGTCGCTGATCGCGATCGGAGCCGGACGGGCCGGACGGCGATGAGCGCGTGCCGCGTCAGCAGGGAGAGCTCCACGGCCCTCTCCGTGCGGATCGGGCTTCTTCGACAGAACGCCACCAGAAGACACGAAGCGGTGAATGTCATCGCCGAATTAACATCGGACCGCTTGCGAGCATCCTGACAGGATCTGACATGTGAACGCAATACTTGAATAATGCGCTGGAAACGCGTTCGGGCGTCCCGGGAGGGAATGCACAGCTCACGGCCCTGGAATGGATCGGTCCACGGTGAGGTCAGGGTCTGTCGCCGTTCGGGTGGCTCGCGCGAGTCATCGGATCTCTCCGTACCTGGCCGGACGACGTCGAAACGGATCAGGCTCAGGCAGGGGAGGGCTCAGCCGGCCATGCCCAGGGCGAGGCGGGCGGCCAGGCCGGTGTTCCTGCGGTGGCCGAGCTGCCGCACCGCCATCTCCAGCGCCTCCCGCCGGCCGACGAGCACCACCCACGACCTGGCCCTGGTGACCAGGGTGTACAGCAGCCTGCGCCGCAGCATGACCCCCTTGGCCTCGGCCACGATCGGCGCCACCACGAAGGGATACTCGCTGCCCTGGGAGCGGTGCACGCTGATCGCGTAGGCGTGGGTCAGCTCGTCCAGCTCGTCGAAGGAGTACTCGACGGTCTCGCCGTCGTCGGTGCGGATCTCGACCAGCCGCTCCTGGGCGCTCACCGCCGTGACCGTGGCGGTCTCCCCGTTGAACACGCCCTTGTCGTAGTTGTTGCGGACCGGCATGACGCGGTCGCCCGCCCTGAAGACCGACGGGCCCGACCAGTGCTCGGCCGCGCCCTCGCGCGGGGGGTTCAGCCGCTCCTGCAGCCTGCGGCCGAGCTCGGCGGTGCCCGTGGCGCCCTTGCGCATCGGGCACAGCACCTGGACCTGGTCGGCGCCGATGTTCTGCTTGCGGGGGATCGCCTCCGTGGCCAGGTGGACCACCCGCTCGGCCACCCGCTCCGGATCGTCGAGCTCCTCGAACCAGAAGCCGCCCCGGCCCGGCAGCGCCGGCAGCTCGCCCGCCCGGATGCGGTGGGCGGCCTGGACGATGCCGCTGTCGCCCGCCTGCCGGAAGACGCGGGTCAGCCGGATGCGCGGCACCTCCTCCACGCGCAGCAGGTCGGCCAGCACGCTGCCCGGGCCGATGCTGGGAAGCTGGTCGCTGTCGCCGACCAGCAGCAGGTGGCTGCCCGACGGGATCGCGGCCGTCAGCCGGGTGGCCAGCTGCAGGTCGAGCATCGAGGCCTCGTCCACCACGATGAGGTCGGCCTCCGCGGGGGACTGCTGGAACAGCGTGCCCTCCTCGGGCTCCGGCTGCCGGGCGAGCAGCCGGTGCACGGTCATCGCCGGCAGGCCGGTGAGCTCCGACAGGCGCTTGGCCGCCTTGCCCGTCGGCGCGGTCAGCGTCACCGTGCCGCCCATCGCCCGCACCGTCGCCGCGACCACCTTCAGCGTGTGGCTCTTGCCGCAGCCCGGACCGCCCGTCAGGACGCACAGAGTGCTGGTCAGGGCGAGGTTCACGGCCACCCGCTGGTCTTCGTCCAGCCCCTCGTCCTCCGCGAACGGGCGCAGCGGCAGCGTGGAGCGGGCCCGCCACAGCCTGGTCAGCTGGGCCGCCAGCCCGACCTCGCGGCCGTGCTGCTCCTTGGAGTACACCACCACCTGCCCCGGATCGGACGGAGAGGGCTCGGCGACGACCCGCCGCTCGGCCACCAGCGCGTCGACCGCCCGGTGGACCGGCTCGTCCTCCTGCTCGACCAGGCTCGCCGCCTGGGCGACGAGAACGGGCAGCGGCAGGAAGCAGTGCCCGTCGCGCGCGGCCGCGGCCTCCAGCCGGTCGAGGACCGCCGCCTCGACGCGCCGCGGGCTGTTCTCCGGCACGCCCGACCGCAGCGCGATGCGGTCGGCGGTGTGGAAGGCGATGCCCCTGACCTGGCCGATCAGCCGGTAGGGGTCGGAGACCAGGACGTCGTTCGCGTCGTCGCCGTACACCTGGTAGATCTTGGCGGCGAGCAGCGGGCTGACGCCGAAGCCCTGCAGGACGACCATCAGCGAGGCGACGGCCTTCTGCTCGGCCCATGCCTGGACGATCTGCGCCTGCCGCGCGGCGCCGATGTTGACGACCTCCGTGAGGCGCTCTGGCTCGGTGTCGATGACGGTGAGCGTCTCGTCGCCGAAATGGCTGACGATGGCGTGGGCGAGCCTCGGCCCGATGCCGCGGATCAGGCCCGAGCCGAGGTACAGCCTGATGGCGCGCACGGTGGAGGGGACCACCCGCTCGCACCGGGTGACCAGCAGGCGGGTGCCGTGGCGCGGGTGCTCGTCCCAGTCGCCGGCCAGGCGCAGCGTCTCGCCCGGCTGGACCCCGGCGAGCGCACGGCCCGAGGCGACGAACCCGCTCAGCCCCTCGGCGCTCATGCGCGCGACCGTGTACTCGTCCTCGCGGACGAACACCAGCTGCTCGACGGAGGCCTCGACCTCCGTCAGGCGCGGCTTCGCGAGCACGGTCACCGTACGCTCCCCGGGATCAGGTGCGGGTACTTCTCCGCAGGACCCTAGCGCGCGCCTGCGACAGTCCAGGACGTGTCCTCGGCCGGCGCGAGACGAGCGGGGTGGTTCACCGCCGGCTGATGACCGAGTCGCCGACGGCGGCCTCGGTCTGGGCGACGAGTTCCCGCAGGGGCAGTGGAAGGGCGGACATCGCGCCGGACAGGTACGCGGGGTCCTCTTCCCAGAGGACGAGCCGGCCGCCGCCGGTCGCGGCGAGCAGTCCGAGCAGGACGCCGTCCTGGGCGTCGAGCGGCTGGCGGCGCTGGATGGCCAGGTTGAGGCGGCCGACGGGCCACGCCGCGATGTTCGGGTCGACCGGCGCCCGCCTCCGGGTCAGCCGCCCCCTCGGCGGGCCCAGCAGCCCTTCGGCGGCCATCCGGGCCTCCACGTCGGCATGCGCCGTACGCGCGAGGAACTGCAGCCAGGTCCGGAATCGATGCGAGGGCTCCGCGACGATGTGCTCCAGGGCGCTCTGGGTGACCGCGTCGCCGGTGGGCGCCGTGTCGAGGGGGGCGAGCCGTATCTGCCCCGCCGCCAGCCCTACGGTGACCCGTCCGGCGAGCATGAGCTCGCCCACGAGGGCGGCGGCCAGCCCGAGCCCGGTCAGCCGGGGAGCCAGCCGCATTCGACCGGTTATGTCGTCGTGCATAACAAAGAACAGGTCGTTGGCCAGCCGGAGGCCTGAATGATCGACTTCAACCACGAATGGCGATCGTATAGCTGAATTATCAATTCTGTCATTACGTGAATGAAGTTCTAGTTCGAGGTCCCGGTGAGGGCCGTGGGAATTCGGCCACCCGGCCGCCTGGGACCTTCGGCGGTGGGGCGGCGAGCGGCGTGCCACCTGCTGGGGTCCGGCGAGCGGACGCGCGAATTCGGCCCGACCCAAATCCATGACCTGCACGGCGCCGAATACCTGATAGGGGGTGCCCGGCCTGGCGCCGATCCGCCAATCGACGGCCAAGAATGCGTACCTCCCGGAATGCGGACGCGCCACCGGCGCCCGGCACCGTCAAAGCGTTAAGAGGTGGTAACGAAATGAACTCAACTGTTCTTGACGAACCGAATCGACGTGCCCGCAGCCATTGTGTGCTAAGGACGGCGACGCCCTCGCCGAAGGCCGGCCCGGCCCGGGAAGGGACGCGTTCGTCCGAGCATGGGCCGCCGGAGGCGGTCACCCAAATGGGAGGTGAACGCCCTGCGGAGTGCGGACGCCGCGGCCGTACGGGGAAGCACTGCGGTAGGGGACCGGTCTCGACGGCCGATGATCGAGACCGGTTCCCCTGTTCGAGGTGGTCGGTCCTTGGTCAGTTCTGCCCTGCGGCGATGGCCTCGAACTGGTCGGCGGCGGCGACGGTGGGCTCGTCGGCCAGCAGTGCCTCGCACAGCGGGGCGCTCAGCGCGAAGTCGGGTACGCCCGCGGCGGCAAGCGCCGCGACGTCCTCCCGGGAGCGCAGGCTCGCCGCGAGCACCCGCGTCCCCGGCCCGGACAGGGTCCCCGGCTCCGGCACTTCCCGCGTCCCCGGCCCGGTCAGCTCCCGGGTGCGCGGTTCCGACAGGATTCGGTGCATCAGGATGGTCTCGGCGACGCCGTCGTGGCCCTGGTCCGTCATGCGGCCGACGTACGGGGCGATGAAGCGCGCGCCGGCGGCGTCCGCGAGCAGCGCCTGGGTCGCGTGGTGGACGGCGGTGACCAGTACGGGCACGTCCTCGTCCGCCAGGACGCGCGCGGCGGTCAGTCCCTCCCGCGTGGCGGGGATCTTCACGACCGCCTCCGGTCCGAGGCCCCGGATCCGCCTGCCCGCGGTGACGATCTCCCCGGCGGTGGTGCCCAGCGTCTGCATGAAGACCTGCCTGGCACCCGCGCCCGTCGCCCAGGCGAAGACGGCGGGAAGGTCGGCCTGGGTCAGCCCGGCGCGGGCGAGCAGCGCCGGGTTGGTGGTGACGCCGGCGAACAGGCCGGTGGCCAGCAGGGGCTCGACGGCCGAGCGCTCCGCGGAGTCGACGTAGAGGGTCATGGGTCCATTCCTTTGCACGGATCGGTGGACGGTTGGTGCGCGAATCGGACGGGTGGATGCGCGGGGGTTGACGGTGGATCCGCGGACGGTCGGTGCGCGATTCTGTGGAGGAGGCCGCGCGATTCTGGAGGGGGTTGCCCGATTCTGTGGCGGCTGCGCGATTCGGGGATGGCGGCGGGTCAGGCGTTGTGGGCCTGTACGTGTTCGGCGAGTCGCAGGTAGCGCTCCATCAGCGCGGATGAGCCGCCCGGCCGGGGGTCGACGGTCGCGGCCGGAGGCGGGCACCACGCGTCGCGTACGTCCGTGATGGCGGAACCGGAGAGCACCGCCGCCGCCTGGACGCAGGCGCCCCGGGCGCTCGCCTCGGGAGCGTCCCGGGTGATCACCGGGCGGCCGAGCACGTCCGCGAGCACCTGCCGGTAGGCGAGGGAGCGGGCGCCTCCTCCGGCGGCGACGACCTCGCCGGAGGTCGGCACGCCGGCGGCGTCGATCGCCCGGTGCCCGCGCACCAGCCCGAAGATCACGCTCTCGAACACGCTGAGCGCCAGGCCCTCACGCGTCGAGGCGGTCGTCAGGCCCGCCATCACCCCCTGGGCGTTCGGCAGGTCGGGGCTGCGCTCGCCGTCCAGGTAGGCGACCAGCGTGGGCCGTGCCCCGCCGGGGTCGGCGGCCAGCGCGAGGTCGCCCAGCGCCTGGACGTCGACCCCCAGTAGGCGGGCGAAGGTGTCGGTGACCTTGGTGGCGTTGAGCGTGCACACCAGCGGCAGGTAGCCCCCCGCCGCGTCCGCGACGCCGTCCACCCAGCCGGTGGGGTCGAAGACGGGATCGGCGCTGACCGACAGCACCACCCCCGAGGTGCCGAGGCTGTAGGCGACGTCGCCGGTCCGGAGGCCGAGACCGACGGCGCCGAGATGCTGGTCGCCGCCGCCCGGCCCCACCGGCACACCGGGCCGCAGCCCGAGCTCCGCGGCCGCCTCGGGAAGCACGCGCCCCGCGGGTTCTTCGGGGCCCAGCACCCGGGGCACCGCCGCGTCCCAGTCGACGTCCCGCGACACCAGCTCGGCGAGCAGGTCGGTGCGCCATCGGTTCTCGAACGCCGCGTAGTAGCCGGTGCCGGAGGCGTCGGACCGGTCCGTGACGCGCTCGCCGGTCAGCCGGTACGTCAGCCAGTCGTGCGGCACCAGCACGGTGGCGAGGCGTCGCAGGTTGGCGGGCTCGTGCTCGGCGAGCCAGGCGAGCTTGGTGACGGTCAGCGCGGCGGTCGGGGTCAGGCCGGTCGCGCGCACCCAGTTCCCGGCCCCGTAGCGCGCGACCAGGGCGGACGCCTGCGGCGCGGACGTGGTGTCGTTCCACAGCTTGGCGGGCCGCAGGACCCGGCCGGCGGCGTCGAGGGCCACCAGGCCGTGACACTGGGCGGTCACGCTCACGGCGTCGATGGAGCCCGGCCGCACGCCCGCGTCCCGGCAGGCCAGGTCGAGCGCGGCGGCGAAGGCGCCCCACCACGCCGCGGGGTCCTGCTCGCTGAGCGGCGGGTGCGTCACCGGGTGCGGGGCGCGGCCGGTCCCGAGCAGCGCGCCGCCGTCGGCGTCGCGGAGCTCCACGGTGCAGGACTGCGTCGAGCTGTCGACGCCTGCGACGACGGGCATGGTCAGACCGTGCCCCTCGGAACGTCCCCAGGAACCGCCGCGCCGGCGTCGAAGGTCAGCGCGGGCAGCGGGTCGGGGGCGTCGCCGATCTGCCCCACCGCCCCCGACGGATGGCTGTGCAGCACCTGCTCCCACCCGTAGCCGCGCAGCCTCATCAGCACGTACGCGAGCGCGTCGCCCCACACGGCGGTGACCAGCGTCGAGCCCATGGCGATCACCTCGCCGGGGTCGACGCCGGGCGGGCTCTCCAGCTTGACCACCAGGTCGGCGCGGTTCCCGAGCTCGGAGTCCGTGACCGCGGTCAGGGCGATCACCCGCGCGCCGCGCTCCTGCACGCGCGTGGTCAGGTCGTTGATCTCCTTGGACCCGCCGCCGCGCGAGATCGCGATCAGGACGTCGCCCGCCGTGACGGCTCCCATCGTGCCGTGCAGGGCGTCGGCGGCCTGGATGAACAGCGCCGGGGTGCCGCAGACCGACAGCAGGTGGGCCATGCGCCTGGCCACCGCCCCGGAGGTTCCCGCCCCCGTGACGAACACCTTGCCCTCGCAGTCGTAGAGCAGGCGGGCCGCCGTCACGAAGCTGTCGTCGAGCTGGTCGGCGACCGACAGCACGCCGCCCGCTTCCCGCCGTACGGCTTCGCGGCCCTCGGACAGCACATCATTCGCAGCGGCGGCCATCACTGTTCTCTGTTGCCTTTCCTGGGGGGCGGGTCCGGGGTGGGGGATCATGCCGCACCCCACGCGACCCGCCGGAGTTTGACCAGCGAGAGTTCGGAGGCGAGCTGGGTGCCGCCGTCGCACCGCCCGTGCGAGAACGTCACGACGTCGTCGGAGACGTCGAGGATCTCCTCCTCCTCGCTCGACACGACCACGACGGTCATGCCCTGCTCGGAGGCGAGGCGGCGCAGCAGGCGATGGATCTCGGTCTTCACGCCGATGTCCACGCCCTTGGTGGGCTCGTCCAGGAGCAGCAGCCGGGGCTCCTGCGCCAGGGCGCGCGCCAGCAGGACCTTCTGCTGGTTGCCGCCGGACAGGCTGACGACCGGGGCGTCCCGGTCGCCGCGCACGTGGAGCTGGTCCATGAACCGGGTGGCGCTCCGCGCCATGGCACGGCGGTCCAGCACGCCGTACCTGGAGAAGCCGTGCAGCACGGGCAGGACGACGTTGGTGGCGGAGTCGAGCTCGGGCACGATCCCGTCGACCTTGCGCTCCTCGGTGAGGTAGACGACGCCGGCCCGCTGCGCGTGGGAGGGGTTGCGCGGCCGGTACGGCTCGCCGAACAGCTCCACCCGCCCGGCGTCGATCCCGTCCAGTCCGACCAGGGCGCGCAGGAACTCCGTGCGCCCCGACCCGATCAGGCCGTACACGCCGAGGACCCGCCCCGGGTAGGCGTCCAGGGAGACGTCGCTGAGACCGGGCCCCCGGAGGCCGCGCACCCGCAGGCTCGGCCGGGCCCCGTCGGGCGGGGGAGAGACCGGACGCCGTCCCTGGGGGCGCCCTCCGGCCAGGTCGACCAGCTCCTCCGCCGGTAGCTGGTCGTACTGCCCGGCCTCGGCCAGGTGGACGGCGGCCTCCTCGCCGGCGATCGCGCGGACGACGTCGGCGCGGTCGACCTCCTCGACCGGCCCGGCGATCCTGACCTGGCCGTCGACCAGGGCCACGACGGAGTCGGCCACGGCGTACAGCTCGTCGAGCTTGTGGTCGACGAGCAGCACGCCGAGCCCCGACTCCCTGGTCAGGGACTTGATCAGTTCGAGCAGGCGGTCGACCTGCTCGCCCTCCAGGCTCGTCGTCGGCTCGTCCAGGAGCAGGAAACGGGTGTCGCGCTCGGTGGCGACCGCGATCTCCAGGAGCTGGCGGGTGGCCACCGGGTAGTGGCCCAGCGGCCGGTCCACGTCGACCCGCAGGCCGAAGCGGCCGACCAGGTCGCGGGCCGCCCGGCGCATGCCCTCGCCGTCGAGCGTCCGCGTGCCGCGCCGCCGCTCGCGGCCGAGGAACACGTTCTGGGTGATCGTGAGGTTCGGCAGGAGCGACAGCTCCTGGTAGACGGTGGAGATGCCCGCCTTCAGGGCGACCGCGGGGCCGGTGAGCGCTATCCGGCCGCCGTTGACGCTGATCGTCCCCTCGTCCGGCCTGGTCGCCCCGGAGAGAGTTCTGAGCAGGGTGGACTTGCCGGCGCCGTTGTGCCCGACCAGCCCGACGACCTCGCCGGGCCGGACGGTGACGGTCACGCCGGAGAGCACGGGGACGCCGGCGTACCGCTTGACGATCCCCTCGGCGCGCAGGCCCTCCGCCGGTACGGGGGGCGCTCCTCCGGCCGGGGTGGCCGTCGCCGTCGGCCCGTTCACTCAGCCCACCTCGCCCGGCGCGGGCGTCTGGCCCTTGGTGTAGAGCTTGAGCGGGCGGAGGATCTGCGCCTCGGGCTTGGTGCCGCCCAGCCAGGCGGAGATCTGCTCGATCACGCGCTTGCCGTAGTCCTCGGGCTCCTGGGCCACGCACGCCGGGTACTGGTCGGTCAGCGGCTCGTCGGCCGCGCAGAAGCCGTAGACCTTGACCTTCTTGCCGCCGCTCTGGATGGCCTGGAGCGCTCCATAGGAGGCGGGTCCCGTGCTGGTGAACAGGACGTTCACGTCCGGGTTGCCCTGGAGGAGCTCGGTGGTCGCGGCGAGGCTGTCGTCGGGCTTGACGTTGCCGTCCACCTTGGCCACGACCTTGGCGTTGGCGTCGGCGGCGATGGTGTCCTCGAAGCCCTTGTCCCGGGCGACGACCGGGCCCTCGTCGGGCTCGGTGATGAAGCCGACCTTGAGGTCGGCGTCGGCGCCGAGGTCCTTGAGCACCTGCTCGGCGACCTGCTTGCCGCCCGCGGCGTTGTCGGCGCCGAGGTACTGGACGATGCTCGCGCCCTGGGCCTTGAGCGCGGCGTCGTCCACGGTGACGTTCACGGTGAACACCGGCACGCCCGCGTCGTTGGCCAGCTTCACGATCGCCGCGGCGGGCTCGGACTTCACGGGGTTGAGCGCGAGCGCGCACGGCTTCTTCTGGAGCATCGCCTGGACCTGGGCGAGCTGGGCCGCGTCGTCGTCGTTGGCGATCTGGACCTCGGTCTTGAAGCCCGCCGCCTGACCGGCCGTCTCGAAGCCCTTCTTCATGGCCACGTAGTAGGGGTTGGTCAGGTTGGGGAGCGCGACCGCCACGTACTTGGACTCGGCGGAGCACGCCTCGGGCCGGGGGATGCCGCCCTCGGGTGTGCCGGCGCCGGCCTGGGCGCCGGTGTCGACCCCCGTGCTGCATCCGGCGAGGGTCAGCGCGGCGAGCGCCGCGCCGGCGGCGAGGGAGAAACGTCGCTGCATGTGGAATTACCTCCGGTTTTCGAGAGAAACAGCGCCTTCGCCAGGCGAGAGGGATTCGAGCGGTTCATGCGCTGTCGGGCCCGGGGGACCGGAACGGCTGAACAGCCGGGAGAAGTCTGAGAGTGAGAGCTTGCGGCGATAGGTGTCGAGGCTGACGCCGAGCAGGATGATGACGCCGATGACGAGCGGCTGCCAGAAGCTGTCCACGCCGATGACGTTCATGCCGTTGGACACGGTCGCGATCAGCACCGCGCCGAGGAAGGCGCCGGGGATGGAGCCGATGCCGCCGAACAGGCTGACGCCTCCGACGACGGCCGCCGCGATGGAGAAGAACAGCTCGTTGCCCGAGCCGGCGGTGGGGTAGCCGACCATGAGCCGGCTGGTGGTGATCAGGCCGCCGAACGACGCGCACAGGCCGCTGACCGCGTAGACCAGCATGGTGGTGCGCCCGATCCCGATGCCGGCGAGGCGGCTGGTCTCGGTGTTGCCGCCGACGGCGTAGATGTGCACGCCCGTCGCGGTCCTGCGCAGGAAGAAGGTGAGGACGCAGGCGGCGACGATGACCAGCACGACGGGCATCGGGATGCCCAGCAGGGAGCCCCGGCCGATGACCGCGAACATCGGGTCGGTGACCGAGACCGACTTGGCGCCGGTCATGATCTGCGGGATGCTCGCGGCGATGCCGAAGGTGGAGAAGGTCACGATGAACGGCGGGAGCTTCAGGTAGTGGATCACCGCGCCGTTGAACAGGCCGACCGCGATTCCTGCGAGAATGGCCACCAGCGCGGCGATCGGCCACCCGGCCCCTGCCTTCATGACGACCGCCGCCAGCATCCCCGTCATGGCGACGTTCGACCCCGTGGACAGGTCGATGCCTCCCGTCAGGAGCACGAAGGTCTGCCCCAGGGCGAGGAAGGCGATGACCGCGCCGTTGAGTAGCAGGATCTGCAGGTTGTCGACGGTCCGGAAGTTCCCGGACAGCAGGCTCATGACGAGGGCGACCAGGATCAGGATTCCGAAGATCCCGACCTCGTCCGGCATACGGCGTGATCTCACAACTGCCCCTCCCGAGCTTCGCTCATATGAGCGCCAGAGACGCTCGTTTGTGTACTATAGGGTCTATCAAAGTCCGCTAACAAGGCGCACGCGGTCGCAGTGAGGTAACGAATGAGCAATCCAAGCGCTCATATGAGCGCCATTGCCAAGGTGACTCCCGCCGAAAGGAGGCTCATGGCGACCGTCGCGAGACGCTTCTACATCGATGACGTCTCGAAGGTGGAGATCGCCAAGGAGCTCGGGCTCTCGCGGTTCAAGATCGCCCGGCTCCTTGAGCAGGCGAAGAGCACCGGAATTGTGACCATCACTCTAAGGGACGCCGGATATGTCGACGACGTCATGTCCGCCCAGCTCAGCGCACATATGCGGCTCCGCGAGGCGATCGTCGTCGAGACCCTCGGCACCGACGCGCAGGTGCGCGGCCAGGTAGGTGCCGCCGCCGCGACCCTGCTCACCGAGACCCTCCACGCCGGCGACGTCCTCGGCCTGGCGTGGGGCAGAACCCTCACCGCGATGACCGAGGGCCTCACCTCCCTGCCGCCGGTCTCGGTCGTCCAGCTCACCGGGGCCGTCGGCTCCGACCTCGCCGAGTCACCGGTCGAGGTCGTGCGCAAGGCGTCGCTGAGCGCGGGCGGCAAGGCGCACCCCATCTTCGCGCCGCTGGTCGTGGAGGACGCGGCGACCGCCGCGGCCCTGCGGCGGCAGACCGACGTCGCCGCCGCGATGCGGCTGTTCGCCCGGGTGACCGTCGCCGTGGTCGCCGTCGGCTCGTGGAACCCGCCGATCTCGCAGCTCCGCGAGGTCATGTCCGAGGCCGACCGCGCCGAGCTCGCGACCAGGGGAGTGCAGGCCGAGGTCGCCGGCATCCTCATCGACCGCCACGGACGCCTCGTCGGAGAGGACTTCGCCGAGCGGTGCCTGTCCATCAGCGCCCAGGAGCTCCGGCGGGTGCCGCGCGTCATCGCGGTCGCCGCGGGCGCCGACAAGGCCCAGGCCGTGCTCGCGGTGGCCCGTTCGGGGCTGCTGTCCTCCCTGGTGACCGACCGCGCCCTCGCCGAGGCCGTGCTCCGCGAGCCCTACGACCACCCCGCCGGTGGCTGAGCGCATGCGCGTCGCGGGTTCGATGTGGTCGGTCCCCCCAGCCGCGCGGGCCGGTGAGGCGCACCGGCTACGCGAGGCCGGCCTGGAGGTGCTGCACTGGGACACCACAGACGGCGTCTTCGCGCGCGAGGGCGGGTTCTCGGTCGAGGCGGCCGCCGCGATGACCGCGGAGACCGGGCTGCGCGCCGAGGCCCACCTCATGGTCACCGACCCGCTCGCCCGGCTCGACGCGTGGACCGGCTTCTGCGAGCTCGTCGTCGTCCACGCCGAGGCCGAGGGGTGGCGGGCGGCGCTCGACCGCATCGAGCGACGCGGTTCCCGGCCCGCCCTGGCCCTGTCCCCTGGCACCCCCGCGACGTCCGTGCCCTCGCGCGAGCTGGCCGTCCTCACCATGTCGGTCGTCCCGGGGGAGGCCGGCGCGACGTTCGACGAGTCGGCCCTCGCCACCGTGCGGGCCCTCCGGGAGGCCGCCTCGGGAGCCCCCCGCCTGCTCGGGCTCGACGGCGGGGTGACCCGCGACATCGGCATTCGCGCCGCGGCGACCGGCGCCGGGTGGCTGGTCAGCGGCACCGACCTGTTCCGTTCCCCGGCCCCCCGAGCCTGGCTCTCCGACGTACGCGACGCCCATGGCCCGCCCCATGACTGATCGCGAGCGCGGCCGGTCGAGAGAGCCTTCAGCGGCGGCGCGGACGGCCGGTCAGATCTCCACCAGCACCTGGTTGAGTGACTTGCGCACCAGGTCGGGGACCTCGCAGTCGTCCGCGGGGTAGCCGACGGGGATCACCGCGAAGGGCTTCTCGTTGCGGGGCCTGCCCAGCACCTCGCACAGGAACCGCATGGGGCTCGGGGTGTGCACGAGCGCCGCGAGCCCCGAGAGGTGCAGCGCGCTGATCAGCATTCCCACCGCGATGCCGACGGATTCGTCCACGTAGTAATGCTTGCGGGTGGTCCCGTCGGCGGCCAGGTAGAAGCGCTGCTGGAACACGACGATGAGGAACGGGGCGTCCGTGAGATGCGGTTTGTGGTCGTCGGTGCCCAGGGGGCGCAACGCGTTGAGCCATTCCTCGCCCAGTCGCCCGGCGTAGGAGACGCGTTCCTCCTCCTCGGCCGCCGCACGGATCCGCCGCCGTATGCCGGGGTCCTTCACCAGGACGAACGTCCAGGGCTGCTGGTGGGCACCGGACGGCGCGCTCGACGCCACCGCGATCGCGTCGCGGACGATCTGCTCGGGTACCAGGTCCTCCGAGAAACGGCGGACCGACCGGCGCTCGTCCATCCGGCGGCGCAGGTCGGCGGCCGTGGCCAGCCCTTCCGTCGCCGGTATGCGTCGGGGGCGGTAGGAGACCCCCCTGTACTCCTGCCCGTGGGTAGGTTCCCACGCTGGTGTCGACATGATTTGACAATGACAGAATCTCCCCTTCTGTCCACCCACTGCGATGCCCGGCGTCAGGAGCGGAGGGCGCCGGCGGTTTCGTGCTCTCTGGCCGCGGGGGTGGCGTCCCTTCTGGTGAAGGCGAGGTAGATGACGAGGGCCAGGATCGTGACGAGGAAGAGGGCGCTGGTCACGATGGTCCCGAGACCGAGGCCGCCGTCGTCACGGGACTGTGACAGGTAGTCGCCGATGGAGGCGCCCAGCGGGCGGGTGAGGATGTAGGCGATCCAGAAGGCGAGCACGGCGTTCAGCTTGAGGCCGAAGCGCGCGACGGCCACGACCGCGATCAGCACGCCGAAGCCGACCGCCGACAGGGCGTACCCCAGGTCCAGGCTCTCCGCGACGAGGTCGCCGGCCGCGGTGCCGAGGGCGAAGGTGAACAGGATGGCCAGCCAGTAGAAGGCCTCCCGCCGGGTCGTGTAGATGGTGTGGATGGACAGGGTCCGCTCACTGGCGTACCAGGCCGCGAAGGTGGCCGCCAGCGCGACGGCGAACGCGAGGGTGGTCGTCTCCAGCGAGACGCCGAGGTTGTCGGTGAGGTTGTCGGTGATCAGCGTGCCCACGACACTGATCAGGACGACCGCGAGCCAGTAGATCCCCGGCTCGTACTTCCTCGCCCTGAACTGGAAGAACAGGGCGATGATCAGAAGAACGCCCATGACGTAGGTCGTGCTGGTCAGCCCCAGGTTCAGCTTCCCGTTCAGGAAGTCCGCCGCGGTCTCGCCCACGGTCGTGCAAAGGATCTTGATGATCCAGAAGTAGATCGTGATCTCGGGAACCTTGTTGAGCGTCTGGCGGGCCGCTGACCTGGCCCCCGGCCGCCTGTCGGTGGTCATCATGGGCGCCAGGCTGGCACAGCTCACCTGAACGCAACCTGACTGCGTCACCGGCCCCGTCAGGCGCGCGGCAGTCGCACCTGGAACAGCCCTCCGGCCGTGGAGGGGACGGCGACGACGTCGCCCCCGGCGGCGCGGGCCAGCCTGCGCGACAGCGCCAGCCCCAGCCCCGAGCCCTGGCGGAGGTGGGCGGCGCTGCCCCGGTGGGCGGGCTCGAAAATCGTCTCCTCCTCGCCCGCCCGCACGCCGGGACCGTCGTCGGCGACCGTGAAGACCACCGCGCCGTCGTCCCCGGTCACCGAGAGGGTGGCGTGCGCCCGGCCGTACGCGACGGCGTTCTGCAGGAGCGGGGCGAGCATGCGCGACACCAGCTCCTCCTCGCAGCCCACCCGCAGCGCGGGGTCGGCGGGGGCCTCGACGCGGACCCGGCCGTCCACCGCCGCGAGCACGTCGCCGACCTGGCATCCGGCGGTCTCGATCTCGGTACGGGAGAACTCCAGCAGCGTGTCCACCACCCGGGTGAGATCACCGGCGTCGGCCACGACCGCCTGGAGGGCGGTGCGCAGCTCGGCGTGCGGGCGCTCCCGAAGCAGCGCGATCTCCGCCTCGGCGCGCAGCCTGGCCAGCGGGGTCCGCAGCTCGTGGGCGATCTCCGCGCTCAGCCGCCGCTCGTGCCGGAGCGTCGCGGCCATCCGGTCGAGCAGGACGTCCAGGTTCGCGGCGAGCTCGGTGAGCTCGTCGTGCGGTGGCCCGAGCGCGAACCGGTGGTCGAGGTCCCGCTCGCTCCACTCCAGTGCCTGCTGGGTCATCGCCGCCACGACCCTGAGCGCCGCCGTGACCACCCGCCGGGTCAGCACCAGCACCATGAGCAGCACGACGGCGTCCAGCAGGAGGGCGGCCAGCAGGGCGATCCACTCGCTGTGCTCGTACGGCACGCGTGACACGCTCACCACGACGGTGCCCCGGCCGAGCGCGGGCCGGGCGAGCAGCCGCACGTCGCCCGCGTCCCGGAAGACGGCCGCCTTGGTGCCCCGCAGGCCCGCCGCCGCGGCGGCGACCTCCGGCGCCGCGTGCGGCTCGACCACGACCCGGCCCGAGGCGTCGAAGACCCACGCGTTGGTGTCGACCACCTCGTCCAGCGGCAGGTCCTCGACGACGAGGCCGCCGCCGGTGAACTCCAGGGTGGCGAGGACGGCCTCGGCCCGCGAGCGCAGCACGAGGTCGGCGTCGCGGTCGAGGCCGTGCGACAGGACCAGCAGGAACCCGGACGTGAGCACGAGCAGCGCGACGGCGACGGACGCGGTGGTGAGGAGGACGAGGCGTCGGCGCATCACGAAATCCCAGCTAGGTGGTGGCGCATCATGAGATCCGGTAGCCGACGCCGCGGACCGTGGTGATCGCGTCCTCCCTGCCGAGCCGGTCGAGCTTGCGCCGCAGCCTGGTCAGATAGGCGTCCAGGGTGTTGTCGTGCACGATCGCCCCGTCCGGCCACGCCGCCGCGGTGAGCGCGCGCCGCCGGACGACCACGCCGGGCTGCGCGACCAGCGTGGCCAGCAGGCGGAACTCGGTGGGCGTGAGCTGTACCGAGCGGTCGCCCTCGGCGACGGCGTGCCGGGCGGGGTCCAGGCGCATCCCCGAGGCGGGGGAGCGGGGGGCGCCGCGCCGGGCCAGCGCGCGGAGCCGTACGACCAGCTCGGCGAAGGCGAACGGCTTGGCGAGATAGTCGTCGGCGCCCGCGTGGAAGCCCGAGAGCAGGTCGTGCAGGTCGCCCCGGGCGGTGAGCAGCAGCACCGGAGCCCGCACGCCCCGCGCGCGCAACGCCATCACCACATCGCGCCCGTCGGCGTCCGGCAACCCGATGTCCACCACCAGCAGGTCGGGCGGCTCGTCCTCCACGTTCCGCAGCAGCTCCGCCCCGCTCGACACGCTCGTGCCCACCTGGAAGCCCTCTTCCGCCAGCCCTCTGGCCACCAGCGCCCGGAGCTGGGCGTCGTCCTCCAGGATCGCGACGGTGCAGCTCACCCCATCACCGCCCGGCCGCCGGGACGGGGGCGGTCACCGTGGTCTCCGGGCGTCACAGGTCGCGCAGGACGGTCAGCGGGGAGCGGCTCGCGGCCCGTACGGCTCCCGCCCCGGCGGCCAGCAGGGCGGCCAGGCCCAGCCCGGCCACGCCGCCGACGTAGGTCCACGGCACGGCGAGGTGGCTCGGGGCCGGGTCGAAGACCCCGGTGAGGACGGCGACGAGCATCTGCGACAGCGCCCATCCGGTCGCGGCGCCGAGGACCGCCGCTCCCAGGCCCACGAGGCCGACCTCGGCCCAGATGAACGCGCCGAGCTGGCGCGGCCGGGCGCCGAGCACCCGAGCGAGGGCGAAGGTGCGGCGGCGTTCGGTGAAGCCGAGGATCAGCAGCAGGCCGGTGGCCGCGACGGCCAGCGCCAGGCCGTACCCGAGCTCGATCGCGGTGAGGCCGGTCAGGTCCACCGCCGTGAGGCTCGATCCGATGACGCGGCGGGTGGTCTCCAGATCGGAGATCTTCGGTGTGGGGCCGAGCATCGCGCGGAGCCGGTCGGCGACCACGTGCGGCGCCGTGCCGTCGGTGCTGACCAGGAACGTCGTGTCGGAGGCGCCGTTCGCCGCCAGGTAGGAGGAGTTGGCGACCAGGAAGCTGTCACGGGGAGCGGTGGGGAACTCGGTGACGATCCCGGCGTAGTGGAAGGGGACGACGCGCCCGTCCTCGGTCCGGAGCCGGAGCAGGTCGCCGGGGCGGAGCTGGAAGTCGTTGACGGTCTCCTGGCTGACCAGGATGGCGTCCGGCCGCAGGGCCAGCCGCCGGACGACCTCGGCGGCGGTGTGGCCGGGGAAGTAGGCGTCCTGGAGGTGGGTGGCGGGCAGGATGGTCTCCGGGCGCACGCCGTACAGGTCCTGCAGGTCCGCCCCGACGTAGGCGAAGCGGTGCTGGAGCGGCTCCACGCGCGACACGCCAGGCACGGCGGCGAGCTGCCGCTCGGTCGCCGACGACCGGGTGACGGTCACCTCGGCGCCGTTGGTCAGCTCGGCGTCCACCTGGGCCTGCTGCCGGTAGGTGGCGCCGAAGACGGCGGTGGAGACCGCGAAGGCCACCGCGAGCGCGGCCAGGGTCACGGTACGGGCCAGGGGCCCGCGCTGCCGGGCCAGCGTGGCGGAGACCGTGCCCGCGAGGCCCGACGCCAGGGGCCGGGACAGGCGCGTGACGACCGGCCGTCCCGGGCCGAGCAGCAGGCGGGTGAGGCGCCAGATGAGCAGGCCCGCGCCCGCCCACAGCAGTGCCGGGCCCGCGAACGCCCAGTAGTCGACCGAGATCTGCGGCAGCCCCTCCGGGACCAGGACGAGCTGGTAGCCCTTCCGGCTGGTCGCCCAGAACACCAGCAGGGACGCGGCGATCAGCCACAGGTCGAGCCCGTAGCGCAGCCACGCGGGGGAGCGCGTGACCGGGGCGACAGGACGGCGGGCGGCGGCCACGGTGGTGGACCGGAGCGCCGGCAGCAGGACCGTGCCGCAGGCGACGAGCAGCCCCATCACGGACGCCGCCAGAGCCCACCCACCGGCTCCGCCGAAGCCGGGCGACCCGTACAGCGCCCATCCCGTCAGCGCGGTCACGGCGAGACCGGCCAGCGCCCCCGCCACGCCGATCACCAGCGCCTCGGCCAGGGCCAGCCGTACGAACGTGGCGCGCGAGGCTCCCCGGGTGCGCAGCAGCGCCTGCTCGGCCGCGCGCCGCACGGCCCCCGACCGGGTGACCAGCGCGGTGAGCAGGATGGCGAGCACGACCCCCGGCACGCCGAGGAACAGGAACAGCACCTGCGAGTACAGCGCGTCCTCGCGGGCGGCGCCGAGCGCGGCGCCCAGGTTGTCGCCGACCAGCCCCGCGCCGGCCAGGCGGACCGAAAGGTTGCGGGCCGCGCCGGTGACCCGGGTGTAGGCCTCGGCCGGGTCGGCGGGAAGCCGGTGGTCGACGCGCACGTGGAACTGGGTCCTGACGTGGCCGGGGGGAAGCGCGTCGAACAGCCGGTGCCAGTCGGCGGCCGGGAGCAGGAGCACGTTGTCGGGCGGCGCCTGCGGCTGGGCGGTGGGCGGCGCGCCGACGCGCTGGAACAGCGAGTCCGCCTCGGGCAGTTCCACGACGCCCGAGACCTTCACCTGCGCGTCGGGCAGCCCGGGCCTGCGCACGATGACGGTGGACCCCGGGGCGGCGTGCAGGTTGGCGGCGGTCTGCTGGGCGAGCAGCGCGCCGGTGGGCGCGCCGGTGAGCAGGCGCAGCTCGCCGGGGAAGGTGGCGGCGTAGTCGGCGGGCAGGCCGAGGACCTGCCCGGCCCCGGTGGTCAGGGTCTGACCGGCCTGGTGGGCCTCGAACCCGCCGACCCCGGCGAAGTCCACCCGCCGCGAGGTGCCGGGAAGCGGCCCGGGCAGGGTCGCCCCTGACCGGGTCTCGACCTGCCAGTCGACCGGCACTCGCTGGATGGAGCGGGCGGTCATGGTGGCCTTGGCCGTGCTGAGGAACACCCCCAGCGAGGCCGGCAGGGCCACGGCCATCGCGATGCCCGCAGCGGCGGCGGCGAGCCGGCCCGTACGGCGGGCCAGCAGGCCGCGCAGCCAGATCAGGATGAGCATGTGAGGTCTCCTCGCAGCACGCCGGCGCGCATCTCCCACCGCCGCGGCAGCCGATCGGCGATGAGCGGGTCGTGGGTGGCCACGACCAGGGCGGCGCCGAGTTCCTCGGTGACGCCGGCGAGCAGGTCGATGACATGGAGAGCGAGGGCGGAGTCGAGCTGCCCGGTCGGCTCGTCGGCGATCACCAGGCGCGGGGACGAGGCCAGCACGCGGGCCACCGCCACCCGCTGCGCCTGCCCGCCCGACAGCTCCTCGGGCAGCTTGCCCGACAGGTCGTGAACACCGACGGCCTCCAAGGCGCGCAGAGCCTTGCGCCTCGCCTCGGCCTCCGGGTATCCGGCGATGAGCAGCGGCAGCGCCACGTTCTCCACGGCGTCCAGCGGCGGCAGCAGGCTCGGCCCCTGGAAGACCACGCCGATCCGCCCCTGCGGGCGGTCGTCCAGGGCGGGCCAGCGGATCGTCCCCGCAGTGGGCCGGTCGAGCCCGGCGAGCAGGTGGAGCAGCGTGGTCTTGCCGGAACCGGAGGCGCCGGTCACCGCGACCCGGTCGCCGGGCCGCAGCGCGCAGGTCACGCCGTGCACGGCGACCAGCGCCCCGGTGCCCCTGCCGTACGTACGCGCCACGTCCTCGCAGCGCACGAGCTCGTTCATGTCACCCGTCCGTCCTTCAGCGTGATCACCCGGTCGGCCAGCCGCCGTACGGCGGGGCTGTGCGAGGCGATGACCACAGCGGTGTTCTGGGCCGCCCGCTCGCGGATCAGCTTCAGCACCGGGGTCTCGCTGCGCTGATCCAGCTCGCCGGTGGGTTCGTCGGCGAGCAGCAGGGCCGGCCGGTTGGCCAGTGCGACGGCCAGCCCGGCGCGTGCCGCCTCGCCGCCGGAGAGCCTGCTCGGCCGGTTACGGGCCCTGCCGGACAGCCCAAGGCCGCCGAGCAGCTCGTCACGCCAGCCGGGGGCGGTCCGCCCGGCCAGCCGCTGCGCGAGGTCCACGTTCTGGGCCACGGTGAGGTGCTCGATCAGGTTGCCGCTCTGGAACAGCACCCCGACCAGCCGCGCCCGCAGGGCGGCCCTCTCGGCCTCGGGCCGGTGGCTGATCCGGTGGCCGTCGATCCGCACCGTGCCCCCGTCGGGGTCGTCGAGCCCCGCCAGGCAGGCCAGCAGCGTGGACTTGCCCGATCCGGACGGGCCGGTGACCGCCACCACCTCTCCTGGCGCCACCTCCAGCGAGACTCCGCGCAGGGCTCGGGTCTCCTCCTCGGCCGCCCGGTAGAAGCGGTAGAGCTCCTCGGCCCGCAGGATCACGGCGTCCACCGGAAGGAGTCGGATATGGTGCGCCACGGATCGACGTTGTCCGCGCCGACCGGCCCCGACAGGGTGAGCACGGCTTCGCCGCCGTTCCGGCTGAACTCGTAGCGCTCCACCTCGTCCCTGACGACCTTGCCGGTCACCGGATCCGGCGCGCTGTCGGCCCGGTAGACGATCCTCGTGGCCGTGCCCCCCTTCCTGGCCACCTGCTCGGTCTTCCGGACGCCGGCGCTCGCGATCGGGCTCGGAGACGCCTTGAGGAACTCGACGCGGACGCTGTTCAGCTTGTCGGTGAAGCTCGCCCCGGTCGCCAGATCCGTGCGCGCCCACCCTTCCGGCACCTTGACCTCGTACGACCCGTCCGGGGGCCGGTAGGCGAGGAAGACCGTGTCGTCGGGGATGTCACCTGGGGGGCTGGACTCGGTGGGGTGCGAGGTCGGTGCGGCCGAGGCCGGAGGCGAGGGGGCCGGCGGCGACGAGGGGGCGGCGGCCGGCGTTCCGCCTCCGCACCCGCCCAGCACGCCTGCGACGGCGATCGCCAGCACGTAGTGCCGTACTCTCATGCGCCCCAAGGTAGGAAAAGCCAGGACAGCGCCCGCTCAGCCCTCGGTTAGCGAGATGCTCACCCTTGCGCGGCTCGGCACGGGACCGGCCGCCGCGACCAGGCGAACCGGCCGGCCACACGTGGGCCTCCGAATCGTCGATCATCGGCTTGCCATCGGCCTGACCTGGTCATTTCTCGGAAACGAGTCACCATCCGATAAGGCTTGGGAGCTTCGGTTCCCTAGCGTTGAAGCATGGAGATCGACGTGGTGCTGCCCTGCCTGGACGAGGAGGCGGCCCTGCCGTGGGTGCTCGCGCGGATGCCGCGCGGCTTCCGCGCGATCGTGGTGGACAACGGCTCGACCGACGCGTCCGCGCGGATCGCCGCCGAGCACGGGGCGAGGGTGGTGTACGAGCCCCGGCGGGGGCTCGGCGCCGCCTGCCACGCCGGGCTGATCGCCGCGACCACGGACATCGTGTGCTTCATGGACGCCGACGCGACCCTGGACCCCGAGCAACTACCGAGGGTCGCCGCGCCGATCGTGGCCGGCGAGGCTGATCTGGTCCTCGGCCGCCGCGTGCCCCACCTGGGTGCGGCGTGGCCGGTGCACGCCCGCCTGGGCAACGCCGTACTGGCCGGGAGGCTGCGCCGCACGACCGGCGCCCCCCTGCACGACCTCGGCCCGATGCGGGCGTGCCGGCGCGCCGAACTGCTGGCGCTCGGGGTGGCCGACCGGCGCTTCGGGTACCCGCTGGAGATGGTCCTGCGCGCGGCGGCGGCGGGCTGGCGGATCGGTGAGGCCGAGGTGGACTATCTGCCCCGGGTGGGCCACTCGAAGGTCACCGGCACCGTACGAGGGACGTTGCGGGCGATGGGCGACATGCGCCGGGTGATGGCCGGCCGGGACAGCGTCTCCTGAGACCGGGGCGCGCACGGGATGAAGCCCATGGTCAGGACGCCTTCCGGCGCCGTCGATCGATATCGGGCAGAGCGAAGGGGGAGATTGGGAGAGCGCTCTCCATGTCCGAGACTGCCTGGGGGGATCGACGATGTCAAGACTCTTTCCTCGCCGGCTCGAAAACCGCTGCTCAGGCGCGGGTGGCTTGTCCTGATGAGGCGTATCCCCTGCAAGGCACCCCCTGAGTCGCCTCCGGCCGTCGCCGCCCGGCGGATGATCGCGGGACGATGCCGTTTCACGGGTGTGAACAGGACGTTTCAGATTGGTGGAGCCGGGTGTCTTGACAAGCATTGACATGGGCGGCCAATCTCGTTGGAGAGCGCTCTCCCGCCTGCCGTGCCCGTCGGCAGGACACCCCCCATCAGAAGGAGAGGCCGTGCATTCGTCTCGAAGTCCAGTCCGGTTCCGCCTGGGACTGGTCACCGCCACGCTGATCGCGCTCGTCGCGGCCGGCCTGGCGATCGTCGCCCCTGCCATGGCGGCGGACAGTCTGCTGTCGCAGGGCAGGCCCGCGACGGCGTCCTCCGTCGAGGCAGGAGGCACCCCCGCCGGAGCCGCCGTCGACGGCCTCGCCACCACCCGCTGGGCCAGCGCGTACAGCGACCCGCAGTGGCTCCAGGTCGACCTCGGCGCCACGGCGACGGTCTCCCAGGTCGTGCTGAACTGGGAAGGCGCGTACGGCAAGGCCTTCAAGATCCAGACCTCCGCCAACGGCACGACGTGGACCGACATCTACTCGACCACCACCGGCACCGGCGGCAACCAGACCCTCAATGTGTCCGGCAGCGGCCGCTACGTCCGGATGTACGGCACCGCGCGCGGCACCGGGTACGGCTACTCCCTCTGGGAGTTCAAGGTCTACGGCACGGGCGGCAGCGGCTCCACGCCCATCCCCAGCCCGACGTTCACCGACCTGGTGACCCACCACGAGTTCCAGGCCAACTGCTCGTTCACGCAGAACCGGCCCGACGACCCGATCGTCTTCCCGGGACTCCCCGGCGCCTCCCACATGCACACCTTCGTCGGCAACACCACGACCAACGCGAGCAGCAACCTCACGTCACTGCTGGCGGGCGGCACGTCGTGCACCAACCCGCACGACAAGTCGGCCTACTGGTTCCCGAGCTTCTACAACGGCAACACGCTGGTCCAGCCGACGGGACTGCAGGTCATCTACTACAAGTCCGGCATCCTGGAGTACTGGCGGGTGCAGAACTTCCCGCAGGGCCTGCGCTTCGTCGTCGGAAGCCCCAGCGCCACGCTGGAGCAGTTCCGCGACTCGCCCGGCGCGGTCGAGGGCTTCGAGTGCGGGAACATCTCCAAGGTCTGGGACATCCCCACGTCCTGCCCGGCCGGCAGCCAGGTGAACGTCCGCTTCCAGGCGCCGAGCTGCTGGAACGGTGTCGACCTCGACAGCGCCGACCACAAGAGCCACATGGCGTACCCCGTCAACGGCTACTGCCCGGCCACCCACCCGGTGGCGGTGCCGATGCTCGAGTTCAAGATCGCATTCCCGGCGAGCGGTGACCTGTCGCAGGCGCGGCTGGCCAGCGGTCGCGGTTACTCGTGGCACTACGACTTCTTCAACGCGTGGGACAACATGGCCATCCTCAACGCCCTGGTCACCCACTGCATCAACGGCGGGCTCCAGTGCGACCCGCGCGGTTACGACCTGTACCACCCGAACCGCGGCGCCGCCCTCACGCCGAACTTCGAGCTTCCCTGACCATCCCTCCTGTTCGGCCCCGGCCCGGCATGGCCGGGGCCGAACCCGTCCCGATCGTCCCCCGCTTACGTCGCGGCCGGGTGAGAGGCCCCGGCGGTGACCGGGGCGTCCCAGTCGATCCGGTAGCGCTGCTCGGCGCCGAGGGTCTTCTCCGGGTTGAGGAAGGTCTTCATCGCGATGGGCATGAGCAGCCTCATCATCGCGATGGCCCCCGGCCCTAGCGCCTTGCTGTTGTTGGTCTTCGCCGCCCGCGCGGCGACCTTCTCCACCCTGTGGCGGCGCAGCCGCTCGTACGCGGCGAAGGCGGCCGGCACGTCGGGCAGGTCGCGCAGGCAGCGGGCGAGCTGGACCGCGCTCTCGATGGCCAGCGACGCGCCCTGCCCCGAGCTGGAGGACGGCGCGTGCGCCGAGTCGCCGACCAGCACCATCCGGCCGCCGTGCCAGTGCGGCAGCCTCGGCATGATGTCCATCGAACCGAGCGCGAACAGCCGGTCGGCGCTGGTGTGCTCCAGCAGGTCGCGCCCGGGCACGTCGCCGGCGTAGACCTCGCGCAGCCGGCGTAACCACTCGGCCGAGGGCACCTCGCGCGCCTGGGCGGACGTCATCGGCTCCTTGTGCGGCAGGTTGCCGAACCACGCGGTGGTGCCGTCGGGCTGGCTCCAGTACCCGAGGAACGCCCGCCTGCCGAAGACGAAGTACGTGGCGTCGGGCCGGCTCGATGCCGGCCCGCCGCAGTGCCATCGCGGTGACCGGGCCGGCGATGCCGCCGCCGATGACCAGTGCTGTCCTGACCGCTGTCATGTTCCGCTCCCGAAGATCTCCTGCCAGGCCCGGACGTGGTCCGGGTGCTCGAGCGATTCGATGAGGCCCGTGACGAAGCGGCACTCGGCGTCCAGCACCGCGAGGCGGTACTCCTCCTCCACCAGGAACACCCAGGCGACGCCGTCCTCCGAGGCGGCCTGGACGATGGCGCGGGTCTGCCGCACCTGCTCGGTCAGCGCCGAAAGGCGCCGGCCCAGCAGCGCGGCCGACTCCATGGGCGGCAGCACGCTCAGCAGAGACAGGGCGACCCCGAACTGCGGGTACTCCTCCCGCGGGGTGGCGACCAGTTCGCGCATCCAGTCGTAGAACTCAGTGTCAACTATTTTCATCCTCGGCCACGGCCGAGGCGATCCCAACAGGATCCCTGGGTCCCGGTGACGCGTGCGCGTCCGTCCGTCCGTCCACGGCGGAATGGGGAAAATACCCGGGGCGGGAACATCGGCGACACCGTGAGCGGTTCGGCAGGATAGAAGCTGATCTGGGGGTGTGAGCGGATGGCAGGAAGCCGAACGCTGAAGCGGGTTCTCACCGGCGGTGCCGCCGTGGCCGCGGGATGGGCGTTGCACGACATTCCGGCGGAACTGGGCGCGCGTCCCCTCCGGTCCGGGGAGGAGCGGGCCGCCCGCATCCTGCGGTCGCCGCAGTTCAAGGACGGCGCCTTCCGCAATCCCATGCCGGGGGAGACGGGCGTGCCCTCCGGGCCTCCTCCCGGCCTCGTCCGCGAGATGCTCACCGGGCGCGACAAGCGCCGCCCGTCCGCCCCCGTGCCGCTGGTGGCGCCGTCGCGGGCGGTCCCCTCACCGGACGGGCTGGGCGTCGTGTGGTTCGGTCACGCGTCGACGCTGGTCGAGATCGAGGGACGCCGCGTGCTGCTCGACCCGGTGTGGAGCAAGCGGGTCTCGCCTTCGCAGCTCGTCGGGCCCAAGCGGTTGCATCCGGTCCCGGCAGGCCTCGGCGCGCTGCCCGAGGTGGACGCGATCGTGATCTCGCACGACCACTACGACCATCTCGACCTGGCGACGGTGCGCACGCTCACCCGCGTCCAGTCGGCGCCGTTCCTCGTGCCGCTGGGCATCGGCGCGCACCTGGAGAAGTGGGGAGTGCCGAGCGAGCGCGTCATCGAGCTCGACTGGGAAGAGGAGGCGCAGGTCGCGGGCCTGCGGTTCACCGCGACCGCGGCCAGGCACTTCTCGGGACGCACCCTGTCCCGCAACGACACGCTGTGGGGATCCTGGGCGGTCGCGGGCGCCGGGCGCAGGGTCTTCTACGCCGGAGACTCCGGTTACTTCGACGGCTACGCCCGCATCGGCGCCGAGCACGGCCCGTTCGACCTGACGCTGATGCCGATCGGCGCGTACAGCCCGGCCTGGCCCGACATCCACATGAACCCGGAGGAGGCGGTCAACGCCCACATCGACCTCGGCGGCGAGCTGCTGCTGCCGGTGCACTGGGCCACGTTCACGCTCGCCCTGCATCCGTGGGCCGAGCCGGTCGACCGGCTGTGGCGGGAGGCCAAGGCGCGCGACGCCCGCATCGTGGTGCCACGGCCGGGCGAGCACGTCGACGTCGACGCGTCGCCCGCCGTGGACGGCTGGTGGGAGACCGTGATCTGAGCCGTGCCGGGTGAGTCCGGGCCTGGCCGGACTCACCCGGCGGCGTCGTTCAGCCGTCGATGCGGTGGGTGGTCCAGAACGACGACAGGTTCACCGAGGTCGCGGCCTGGGCGGCGGCCTTGAACTCGGCGGTGGTCGAGACGCCGTACCAGTGGGACGCGGCGTAGTTCCTCAGCAGGTTCTCCATCGCCGTGGTGCCGATCGTGCGCCGCAGGTCGTGCAGCGCGCACTTGCCGTAGGTGTACACCACGGTTCCGTACCGGCTCGAATGGGCGTCCCAGTAGGCCATCGAGTTGCTGATCTTCTCGGCCGACGACTGCCAGGAGACGTTGTTCCAGCAGTTGGTGCCCGAGATGTTGTTGTACAGGTCGGTCGCGTAGTCGGTGAACGACTCGTCGAGCCACGGGCTGGTGTACTCGTCGTCGCCGACGATGCCGTACCACCACTGGTGGGCCAGCTCGTGCGCCAGCGCCGTGGAGCTGACGATGTCCAGCACGAAGCCGGGATACTCCATGCCGCCGAACCAGAAGTTGTTGTCCAGCACCACGTCCGCCTCGCCGTACGGGTAGGCCCCGAACCGCCCCGCGTGGGCGACCAGCGAGTTCTTCGCGGTGGTCATCATCGAGCCGGCGTTGGTGGAGCTGATCGAGCTCACCCGGTAGACGTTCACCACCACGCCCGTGGTCGTGGTGCTGGTCGTCTTGACGAACGGCCCGGCCGCCCAGGCGAACTCGCGCACCTTCTTGGCGGTGGCCGTGGTGACCGTACGGCCCGACGTGCCGGGCGTGTCGACGGACGTGCCGGTGGCCGGCACCAGCAGCGAGGTCGGGTGGTCGAGCGTGACCGAGTAGTCGCTGATCAGCCCGTAGAAGGACTCACCGTTGTTGGAGTACGGGTCGAGGTGCCAGCCGCTGCCGTCGCGGACCGCCAGCACCGGCAGCGCGTTGCCGATGAAGTTGTAGGAGCCGTCGCGGCCGAACCGGTCGGCGCCCGCGGGCACCACGATGCTCAGGTCGAACCCGACCGAGGCGCTCTGGTTCTGGTTGAGCGGCGCGGGCAGCGCGATCTTCAGCGCGGTGCAGGAGACCGACAGCGGGGACGGTGTGCCCCCGGTCACGTTGGTCACGGTGATCGGCGTGGACGGGCAGCTTCCGTGGTAGTTGTCCCACAACCGCAGGTAGACCTCGGCCAGCGGGTCCGCGGAGGGGTTGGAGAAGGTGACGCTCTCGTGCCCGGTCCAGGTGCTGCCGGAGGCGTTGCTGGTCAGGGTGACCGTGTAGGAGGGAGACGACGGAGTTCGGGTGCCGTCCACCGCGAAGGCGGCCGGTGGAACACCCCAAACGACGAAGAGTACGGCTGCCGCCGTAGAAATCAGGACTCGTCGCATCATTAGGACGGTTCTCCCTTCGAGCACCGGGACCCCCGATCTGCCGACGTAATGTAACTTTTTGTCAAATGCCGGTCAATGATCGCTTTTCAGCGGTTCTAGTGCGGAACTGTCCCCGCCCGCGGCGGGCGCCGCCGGGGCGGCTCTGACCGAAGGGTTCAAGGTCGCCATGACCGCTGTGACGAGCATGGCGGCGGAGAGCACCAGCACGGCGGCGACGGGGCCGGCCTCGGCGAGCAGGTAGCCGGCACCCAGAGAGCCCAGCGGCATCACGCCCCAGCTCACCGTCATGGAAGCGCTGCCGACCCGGCCCAGCAGCTCGTTGGGCACCAGCGTCAGCTGGAAGGTCCCTATCACCACGTTCCACATCGGACCGATGAACGACGTGGCGGCGCCGATCGCGCCCAGCGCCCACCAGTTCGGCGCCACCGCGAGCAGGGGCAGCAGCGCGGCCCAGATCCAGTTGACGCCGATCACCACGGACCTGGGCGTGAACAGGTGGTGAAGCCACCCGGCCGCGATCGCCCCGAGCAGCCCGCCGCCGCCGTAGATGCCGAGCATCAGGCCGATCTCGGTGGACGAGGCGCCCTGCTCCCGCGCCAGGACGACCAGCACCAGGCTGAGCCCGGCGAAGATCAGGTTACTCGCGGCGACCAGAACGACCGCGGCCCGTATCAACGAGTGACCCCACAGCCAGCGCAGCCCCGCGGTGGTGTCCCGCCACAGTGACCCAGGGGGCGTCGCCCTCCTGTCCTGCAGGTCGCGCCGGACGAACAGCAGGGCCACCGAGGCGACCAGGTAGGAGATCGCGTGGGCGACGAACGGCAGCGCGTGGCCGATCCCGAACAGCAGGCCCCCCAGCGGCGGCCCCGCCAGGGCGGCACCCCGGCCCTTGGCCTCGTTCTGCGCGATCGCGGCGGGCAGCAGCGGCGCCGGCACGATCTTGGGGAGGGCGGCCTCCTCGGCGACGCCGAAGAACACGAAACAGGTTCCCTGGACGAACACGGCGATCGCCAGATGGGTCAGGGTCAGCGCCCCCAGCCAGAAGGCGACCGGGATGCTCGCGATGGCGGCGCACGCGGTCAGCTGGGCGGCCAGCATGATGCGGCGGCGGTTCCAGCGGTCCACGAGCGTGCCCGCCGGCAGGTGCGCGACCAGGTAGGGCACGGTTGCGGCGGCGCCGACCAGCCCGGCGTCCGCCGGGGAGCCTGTCATGGCCAGGACCAGCAGCGGCGCCGCCGTCGCGCTGATCCGGGTGCCAAGGGTGGACACGATCTGGCCGCTCCACAGGGCCATGAAGTCCCGGTTGCGCCAGAGCGACTGCCTTCGTGCGGTGGGGGGTGTCATGTGGTCTCTTCCTGGTCGGGGGTGGGGAAGGCATGGAAGACGACGGTGATGTGCCGGGCTTCCGGTGGCGCCTCGTCGGGGTCCCTGCGCCAGCGACTGAGCAGAGCGATGTACTCCTCGGTGAAACCGGCCAGTTCCTCGGCGGTCAGTGTGGTGCCGCCCAGAGAGGTCATCGCGGCGTCGCCGAACGCGCCGTAGGCGTCCTCGCCGGCGCGGAAGGCCGCCAGCTCGGCCTCGGCGCGGTGCTGCCACTGGCGGCCGACCTCACGCGCCGCGACCTCTGCCTCGGCCTGCAAACCCCGGGGCAGGCGCAGGTCAAGGGGAACGGAGCGCCAGTACTTGCGGCGCCCGGACGAGCGTGCCGTGTCCTGTTCGATGAAGCCGTACCGCGCGAGCTGCCGCAGGTGGTAGCTCGTGGCGCCGCGGTCCTCGCCGAACTCGGCCGCCAGGATGGCCGAGGTGGCCGCCCCGCGATGCTGGAGCCGCGTGAGCAGCCGCTGCCGCAGCGGATGCGCGAGCGCCTTCAACGCCTCCACATCAGACAGCTCGCGACGTCGTATCTCGTGCATGATGAGAAGATATCAATGCAAAGACTTCTTCTCATAGCCCGAGATAGACTCGGCAGCGTGATCGTCCGCCGCCCCGGCCGGAGGCGGCCGCTACGGCAACATCCCCCTGTGGCCTGGGCCGAGGTGACCTGACGTACGGTCCTTGGCCGGAACCGGGTGTGGAAACCGGGCTACAACGGTCCTCTTCCGGCGCGTCACCCCGCCGTGGGCGGCGAAGTAGAGGCTCCAACCCGTCACGGTGAGTTGCGGTTCGGCTACGCATGGGTATCGTTTCGGCACGCGCGAGATCTCGACGTTGTGCACGCGCTCAGCGGTGCGGGCCCGACCGGGCCGCTGAAGCGGGCACCCGACTCTTACCTAATGATCCGGGGAAGCCCCCCGGCGGAGCTGGGCGAAACGAGACCGGAGCGGCTCGTACGGACCGCTCGCCGGGCCGGCGTCGGCCGTGCTCGCGTCCCCCGTCCATCTCCCCAAGTGCTGAGGTGTCGTCGTGATCGGTTTGTGGCGGAAGATACGAAAGACGGGCCGGATGGCCGAGCCGTCGCCCGAGCGGGCCGGTGGCGACACCGTGCCGGCGGCGGCCGAGCTCGGCGGTTCCGTGCAGATACGGCATGTCGACGCGGGCTCGTGCAACGGGTGCGAGGTGGAGATCGCCTCGGCGTTCGGGCCGGTGTACGACGCCGACCGCTACGGGGCACGCCTGGTGGCCTCGCCGCGGCACGCGGACGCGCTGCTGGTGACGGGTCCGGTGACGCGCAACATGGAGGTCGCCCTGCGGCGCAGCCACGAGGCCGTCCCCGAGCCGCGCCTGGTGATCGCGCTAGGCGACTGCGCCAGGAACTGCGGGGTGTTCGCCGGGGCGTACGGAGTGGTCGGCGCGGTCAAGGATGTGCTGCCCGTGGACGTCGAGGTGCCGGGATGCCCGCCGGAGCCCGGAGCCATCGTCGAGGCGCTGCGCGGGCTGACCGGCCGGTGAACGCCGCTGGAACGTTCCTGACCTCCGCGCTGGCCCTGTGCCTGGCCTCGGCGCTGGCCGGGGTGGTGACCCCCCGCCGCGCCAGGCCGCTGGTGACGGGCGTGACGATGGCCTGCGCGGGCGCGGCGGGGGCCTCGGCCGGCGTCGCGGCGCTCGCCGGGCAGACCTGGACGGCCTGGCTCCCCGGCGTGCTCCCCCTGGCGGGCGCGCGTCTCGCGCTCGACCCGCTGGCCGGGACGTTCGTCGCCGTCACCGGCGCGGTGGCCGTGTGCGCCGCGATCTACGGCATCGGCTACACCCGGCACGGGCTGGACGGCCGCGTGGCGCAGGCGACGCCGCCGCTGTTCCTGGCGGCCATGCTGCTGGTGCCCGTGGCGGCCAGCGTGGGCACGCTGCTGGCGGCCTGGGAGCTGATGGCGATCACCTCGCTGCTGCTCGTGCTGGCCGAGCACGCCCGCCGGGCCGCCGTGGGCGAGGCCGCGCTGTGGTACGCCGTGATGACCCACCTCGGCTTCGTGGCGATCCTGGCCGGGCTGGCCGCCTTCGCCGCCGGGGCGGGGGGTGACTCGTTCGTGCGGCTCCGGGCGGCCGAGCCGTCTCCCGCCCTGTCCGGGGTGGTGTTCCTCGCGACGCTGGTGGGCTTCGCCTCCAAGGCCGGCATCGTGCCGCTGCACGTCTGGCTGGCGCGGGCCCATCCGGAGGCGCCGAGCCAGGTGTCGGCCATGATGAGCGCGGCCATGGTCAACATGGGCGTCTACGGCATCGTGCGGGTCGGCATGGACCTGCTGCACGGCGGCCCGGCCTGGTGGTGGCTGCTCGTGCTCGCGATCGGCGCCCTGTCGGCGCTGTTCGGCGTCCTGCAGGCGACGGTCGCCTCCGACCTCAAGCGGCTGCTCGGCTACTCCACCACCGAGAACATGGGCTTGGTCCTGATCGGCGTGGGCGCGGCCGGGTTCCTCGCCGCCTGCGGGAACCCCGTGCTCGCGGGCCTCGCGCTGGCCGCCGCGCTGCTGCACGTCGTGAACCATTCGGCGTTCAAGACGCTGCTGTTCCTCTCGGCGGGCTCCGTCCTGCGCGCCACCGGCACCCGCGACCTGGACGCGCTCGGGGGGCTGCGCGGCCGCATGCCGTACACCACAGCCCTGTTCGCGGTGGGCGCCCTGGCGGCCTCGGCGCTGCCGCCCGGCAACGGGTTCGTCAGCGAGTGGCTGCTGCTGCAGAGCCTCATCCATTCCCTGCCCAGCTCGGGCGTGACGGGGGCGGTGACGATGCCGGCGGCCGTGGGGGTGATCGCGCTGACGGCGGGCCTCGGGGTCGCCACCTTCGTCAAGGCATTCGGTGTGGGGTTCCTCGCCCGTCCGCGCACCCGCGAGGCCGGGCGCGCGGCCGAGAGCCCGCCCGTCATGCTCGGCGGCATGGCGCTCGCGGCGGCGTGCTGCGCGGGCCTGGCGCTCGCGCCCACCGCCGTCCTGCCCGCCCTCTCCCGCACGGTCGCCACCTTGCTTCCCGGATCGGGCGCGGTCGGGGGAGAGGTGACGCTGCGGCTCACCAGCACCGCGGGGACGATGTCGCCGTTGCTGCTGGCCGCCGCGCTCGTGATCGCCGTGGTCGGCGCGCTCGGCACGGTACGGACGCTGGCCCGGCGGCGGGCGCGGCGGCCCGCGCGGCTGTGGGACTGCGGGGCGGGGCCCATGTCACCGCGCATGGAGTACACCGCCACCTCGTTCGCCCAGCCGTTGCAGCGGGTCTTCGACAACGTGCTCGCGCCCGAGAGCGACCTCGACGTCACCCCGGCGAAGGAGTCGGCGTACATCGTGGAGAGCGTCCAGTTCCGCGCCCGCGTGCACGACCGCGTCGAGCGGCGCCTGTACGACCCGGTGCTGGCCGCCGCGGCCTCGATCGGCCGCCGTGCCACCAGGCTCGCGGACGGCAGCGTCCACCGCTACCTGGCCTACGGGTTCTACGCGCTCACCGGCATGCTCATCGTGCTGGCGGTGGTCTGGTGACCGCCCCGGGCGGCCTGGTGGGCCTGGTGGGCCTGGTGGGCGCGGTGGCGCAGGTCGTGCTCGTGGCCGTCGGATCCCCGCTGCTGGCCGGGCTGATGCGGCAGGTGCGCGCCCGGCTGGAGGGGCGGGCGGGCGCCGGGGTGGGTCAGGCGTGGCGTGACCTGCGCAAGCTGTCCAGGAAGCAGGCCATCACCCCGCACGGCACCGGGTGGGTGTTCCGGATGGCGCCCCTGGTGCTCGCCGGGACCGCCCTGGTGGTGGCCGCGGTGATGCCCCTGGTGACCACCCGCTCGCCGTTCGACGGGGTGGCCGACCTGTTCGCCGTGGCCGCCCTGCTGGCCCTCGGGTCGGTGGCGCTGGCCCTCGGCGGGCTGGACACCGGCACGGCGTTCGGCGGGATGGGCGCCAGCCGCGAGGTCACCGTGCTGGCGCTGGTCGAGCCGACCATCCTGCTGTCGGTGTTCGCGCTGTCGGTGCGGGCGGGGTCCACGAACCTCGGCGTGATCGTCACCTCGGCCCTGCGGAATCCGCTGTCGGTGATCTCTCCGGTCAGCCTGCTCGCCGCCGTCGCCCTGGTGGTGGTCACCATGGCCGAGACCGGGCGCATCCCGGTGGACAACCCCTCGACGCATCTTGAGCTGACGATGATCCACGAGGCGATGATCCTGGAGTACGCGGGGCCCGACCTGGCGCTGATCGAGTGGGCGTCGGCGATGCGGCTGTCGGTGCTGCTCGGGCTGCTGGGCAGCCTCTTCGTCCCCTGGGGCATCGCCACCGCCGGGGCGGGGCCGGGCTCCGTGGCCCTGGCCATGGGCCTGCTGGTGGTCAAGGTCGCCGTGCTCGGCACGGTGCTCGCCGCCGCCGAGGTGTTCATGGCCAAGCTGCGCCTGTTCCGCATCCCCGAGCTCCTGGCCGGTTCTTTCATGCTGGCGCTGCTGGCCGTCGCCGCTTCCTGCTTCCTCACGTGAGATGACATGAACGAATCGATGTACGTGCCCTTACTGGATCTCGCCTGCGGGGCGTTCCTCCTCGCGGGGGTGCTGGTGCTGGGGCGGCACGACCTCGCTGCCATCGTCCGGCTGTTCGCCTGGCAGGGCGTCGCCCTGGCCGCCATGGTGCTCGTGCTCGCGGCGCACGAGGGGTCCGCCGAGCTCGCCGTGGCGGGCGTCGCGGTGGGCGGGCTGCGCGCCGGGCTGCTGCCGCACCTCATGCGCCGCGCGCTGGTGGCCGGGGGAGAGGACCGCGAGAGCAGGCCGCTGGTCAACGTGGCCACCTCGTTGCTGGTGGCGGCCGTGCTGGCGATGGTGGCCTACGACATCTCCCAGCCGCTGGTGCGGCTCACGCCCACCCCGTCCACCAGGGCGGTGCCCGTCGCCCTCACCGTGCTGCTGGTCGGGTTCTTCGTCCTGGTCAGCAGGCGCAGGGCCCTGTCACAGGTGGTCGGGTTCCTGCTGATGGACAACGCCATCACCGCGACCGCGTTCCTCACCACCAGCGGGGTGCCGGCCGTGGTCGAGCTGGGCGTCTCGCTGGACGTGCTGCTCGCCGTGCTGGTGCTGCAGGTCCTCACCACCCGCATGCGCGCCGCGTTCGGCGGCACCGACCTGGACGAGCTACGGGAGCTGCGCGACTGATGGACATCCCTCAGGACAAGCAAGAGACGGTGTCCGGCCGTACGTCTCGCCGGCCGCTGTGCGGGGAGGTCGCGTGAGCCTGCTCGTGATCACGCCGATCCTGTTCCCGCTGCTGGCGGCCTGCGGCTACGCCGTGTTCGGCTGGCGGGGCGCGACGGCCTGGCTGGGCGCCGGGGCGGCGGCCGGTTCGCTGGGCGGCGCGGTGGCGCTGGCCGTGGCCACCGCCGCCCAGCCCAGGACGGCCCTGTCGGGGTTGCTGCGGGCCGACGCGCTGAGCGCCTTCATGCTGATCGTGATCGGCGTGGTGGCCCTGCTCGCGGCGCTCGCCGGCCCCGCGTACCTGGCCGCCGAGCTCGCCGCCGGGCGCACCGGGCCCCGTGCCACCCGCCGGTACGGCGTCCTCACCCAGGCCTTCGTCGCGGCCATGGCGGTCGCGGTGCTGGCCGCGAGCCTCGGGGTGCTGTGGGTCGCGGTGGAGGCCACCACGATCCTCACCGCGTTCCTGGTCGGGCACCGCCGTACGCGGCAGGCCGTGGAGGCCGCCTGGAAGTACGTCGTGATCTGCTCGGTCGGCATCACGCTGGCCCTGCTCGGCGTGGTGCTCACGCACTACGCGGCCCTGCACGCCGGAGTGCCGTCGGCCGGCGGGCTCGACTGGGCGGTGCTGTCGGGCGCCGCGGCCGATCTGGACCCCGGGGTGATGCGCACCGCCGTGGTCCTGCTCGTGCTGGGGTTCGGCACCAAGGCGGGGCTGGCGCCGATGCACGCCTGGCTGCCCGACGCCTACGGCCAGACCCCGGCGCCGGTGTCGGCGCTCATGTCAGGGGTGCTGCTGTCGGTGGCGTTCTACGCCATCCTGCGGGTGAAGGTGATCGCCGACGTCGCCCTCGGCGCGGGGTTCACCCGCACGCTGCTCATCATCGCGGCCCTGGCCTCCCTGTCGGTCTCGGCGGCGCTGCTGCTGGCCCAGCGCGACTACATACGCATGATCGCCTACTCCAGCATCGAGCACATGGGCCTGGTGGCGCTCGGAGCCGCCGTCGGCAGCCGGCTCGCCATGGTGGCCGTGCTGCTGCACATCCTCGGGCACGGGCTCGGCAAGTCGGTGCTGTTCCTGTGCTCCGGCCACATCCAGCAGGCCTTCGGGAGCAGCAGGATCGCGGCGGTGAGCGGCCTGGCCTCCCGGGCTCCGGTCCTCGCGGGCGCCTTCGGCCTCGGACTGCTCGCCCTGCTCGGCATGCCCCCGTTCAGCCTGTTCGCCAGCGAGCTCGGCATCGCCCGGGCCGGGTTCACCGCCGGGTTCGGCTGGGCGGTGGCCACGGCGCTGGCGTTGATGCTGGTCATCGGGGCCGGCGTCCTGTCGGGCGGGCGGCGCATGCTGCTCGGCGCGCCCCCGCCGGGAGGCGCGGCGATACGGCTGACCCGCGCCTCCGCCGTGCCGCTGGTCGCGGGCCTGCTCGCCTGCGCCGTGCTCGGCGTCGTGGCGGGCCCGCTGCGCCCGCTGCTGGAGGCCGCCGCGACCATGGCCGGAGCGACCCCGTGACCGGCCGTCTCATCGTGAACGTGCGGGCCGGCGAGCTGGCCGACCGGACGGCACGGCTGCTCGCCGGCGGCTACCGCCTGGCTCTGGTGGCCGCCCACGAGGACCCAGGGGCCCTGCGCGTGGTGTACCTGTACACCGCGGGGGCGCCGGACCGGCGCGCCGAGCTGCACGTGCACCTCGACCCGTACGAGCCGGCGATCCCTAGCCTCGCGGGGCTGTCCTTCCCGGCGGGCCGGTTCGAACGGGAGATGCGCGACCTGTACGGCATCGTCCCGATGCGCCATCCACTGCCCCATCGCCTGGTCCGCCACCACCACTGGCCGAGGGGCTGGTACCCCATGCGCGCCGACGCCGGGCCGCCGCCGGAGTTCGGCGACCCCGAGGGCCCCTACCCCTTCCTCACGGTGGGGGGCCCGGGCGTGTACGAGATCCCCGTCGGCCCGGTTCACGCGGGGCTGATCGAGCCGGGCCACTTCCGGTTCTCGGTGGTGGGGGAGACGATCCTCAAGCTCAAGGCCCGGCTGTGGTTCGTGCACCGGGGCATCGAGAGGCTGTTCACCGGGCGCGACCCGGCCGAGGGCCTGGAGCTCGCCGAACGGGTCAGCGGCGACACCTCCGTCGGGCACGCCCTCGCCTACTGCCTCGCGGTGGAGGAGGCGACCGGGTGCGTCGTCGAGGCCGCGGCGCAGCGCGGGCGGGCCGTCCTGCTCGAACTGGAACGCCTCTACAACCACGTCACCGACATCGGCGCACTGTGCAACGACGTGGGCCACGGCATCCTCAACGCGCACTGCGGGCGCGTACGCGAGCGGCTGCTCAGGCTCAACGCCGAGGTGACCGGCCACCGGCTGCTGCGCGGCGGGGTGAGGCCCGGCGGCGCCGCGCTGCGCGCCCTGCCCGACCTCGCCACGCTGCGTGCCGTCGGCGCGGAAGTGGCCGAGATCGCCGGGCTGGCGCTCGGTCACACCGTCGTGACCGACCGGTTCGCGGGCACGGCCGTGCTGACCGCCGAGGCCGCCGGGGACCTCGGCGCCCTCGGGTATGTCGCGCGTGCCAGCGGCCTGGCGGTGGACGCCCGCCAGGACCATCCCTTCACCGACCTCGGGCCGTTCTCGGCGGCCACCCGTTCCGGCGGGGACGTGCTGGCCCGGTTCCAGGTCCGCGCGGAGGAGATCGCCACCTCCGTCGAGCTGATCGCCCGGCTGTGCGAGGGGTCGGCGCCGGGGGAGACGGGCGGCCGGCCGCCCCGCGCTGGGCGGGCGAGCTCGGGTGTCGGCATCGTCGAAGGCTGGCGGGGGACGATCACGCACCGGGTGGAGCTGGCCGCCGGCGGCACGCTCAGCCGGGTCAAGATCGTGGATCCGTCGTTCTTCAACTGGCCGGCGCTCCCCGTGGCGCTCGGCGGCGCGATCGTCCCCGACTTTCCCCTGGTGAACAAGAGCTTCAACCTGTCGTACGCGGGCAATGATCTGTGACCGGGCGGGGTCCGCGCGAGGGGCGGGCCCCGCCCGGCGGCCGGTCAGAGGTCGCCGTTCTCGATCGCTTCCTTCAGGCCCGCCTGCGTCTCCTGGTGGGAGGAGACGCCGTTGGTCACGGTGAAGTCGATGAGCAGGATGCTCGCCTCGAAGGTGAGGTGCTCGGTGACCCTCGTCCGGCCGTCGCCCAGGTCCGCGAAGACGATCTTCTGGTGCGTGACGACGTTGGGCAGCGACCAGCTGTCGGTCTCGTAGTAGTAACCGCTGTGGTGGATGCGCTGCTGTGCGTGCGTCTTGCTGGTGATGGGCAGGCCCGCGACGACCGGGATCTCCTCGATGGCGGTGAAGTCGATGTAACGCGTGTCGTCCTGGACCCGGTCCTTGTGGGTGACCACGCGCTTGAGGAACGAATGCAGGCCGACATGGTTGTTGACGTTCGAGTACGCGGTGAACACGTGCTCGATCGGCGCGGCGATTTCAATGGATATATCGCGCTTTACCTGGCTTCTTCCCGTGATCGGGAGGGGGGCGCTCGCGCACTGGTAGAACTTGTAGAAGTCCCACGCGGCCTGCCATTCGGCGGCGAGCTGGGCGTCGGTCTCGGGTGTCTCGGCCCGGGCGGGGCCCGAGAACGCGGTCGCGACGAGGGCTGCGGCGAGGAGGGGGGCGGTGAAAAGCCGGAGGAGCTTCTTCATGGAACCTCATGCCAAAAGGGGCGAACAGGGCGAATGCTTTATATCCGATGTGATCGTGGTTGATAAAGCACCGCCCGCCCGGGCATCCCCCGTGGCGGGCCAGAAGAAGGAGACCGGATCACCGCCGTGCTCGGGTGACGGCGGGCCCTCCGCCCGGAGGCGGGGGCGGCCGTCACGGGTCGCGGAGAGGTCCGATCGGCGGGGTCAGGCCCGCGTCATCGCGTCGAGGGTCTCGGTCATGTGCTTGCGCAGCTCGTTCAGGCGCACCTCGATGATGAGGGAGGCGATCTCGGGGTTGGCGGCGATCATGTCGCGCAGGCCGCTGCCGCCGGGGCCGTGCTCGAAGCTGTGGCGGACGATGGTCTTGTCCGGCGAGTCGGCGGGCTCCAGGTCGTAGCGCCAGCGTGACGAGGGGAGCTCGGGGCCGTGCTCGCCGTCCAGCACCACCCAGGCGAACGAGCGGGGGCGCTCGGCCTCGGTGACCACGCAGGTCACCGTCCACACGCGGCCCTCTCTGCGGTTGCGTCCCTCGAACCGCGTGCCCGCCACCGCCACTGAGTCGTCGCCGTCGAGCCAGGCCCCGTACTCGCACTCGGGGCTCCAGTCCCCGATGCGAGACACGGTCGTGACGAGGTCCCAGAGCTGCGCCGGCGGGACGCCGACGATGGTCTCCAGGTCCACCCGTATACCCGTGACGCCGTAGTCCTCCATGCTGACCTCCGCACTCTCGTGGCACCTCACGCGGCGCCGTCCGTCTCGACCGGCTCGTGACTCCTACGATGAACCAGCGGCCCGTAAGGGGCCAGTTCGACGCGGAAAGCAGGGGTCTAAGGGGTAGCGGCCGCGAAGCCCCGAGCCGCGGTCCTGAGCTCTTTACTCTTAGGAAACTTTCCTTTATATTCCTGGCATTCCCCCAGCAAAGGAGTGTCGGCATGCGAAAAACGATCATGGTGGTGGCCACGGCGTTACTAACCGCCGGGATCACGGTGTTCGCCGCCTCACCAGCCCTGGCCCACGGTTACATATCCTCACCGCCGAGCCGCCAGGCCATGTGCGCCCAAGGGCGCGTCGCCAACTGCGGCGACATCATCTACGAGCCGCAGAGCGTGGAAGGGCCCAAGGGGCAGCGGAACTGCCACGGCGGTGTAGCCCGATTCGCCCAGCTCAGCGACGAGAGCAAGCCGTGGCCCGCCACCTCCGTCGGAACCACGGTCACCTTCAACTGGGTGCTCACCGCCCGGCACGCGACCAGCACCTGGGAGTACTACATCGGCGGCACCCGCGTCGCGGTGTTCGACGACCAGGGCCGCCAGCCCGGCGCGACGGTCTCGCACACCGTGAACCTGGCCGGCTTCAGCGGCAGGCAGAAGGTCCTCGCGATCTGGAACATCGCCGACACGGTGAACGCCTTCTACTCGTGCGTCGACCTGCAGATCGGCGGCGGCGGGAACCCGACTCCCACGCCCACCCCGACCCCCACGCCGACTCCCACGCCGACGCGGACGCCCACCCCGACGCCCACCACGACCGCTCCGGGCGGAACCTGGACCGCCGGCACCGCCTACGCGGTGGGTGACCAGGTCACCTACAACGGCGTGCGCTACCGCTGCCTCCAGGCCCACACCGCGCTCGCGGGCTGGGAGCCGCCGAACGTGCCGGCCCTGTGGCAGAAGGTCTGACCCGCTGATGTCCTGCCGGGCGCCGCGTCCCCAGACGTGGCGCCCACCGGGAGACGCGGTCCTCCCGGTGCTCCACGGGGTCTCCACGCTGGAGGTATCTGATGAGACGCGCTGCCCTCGCCCTCGCCGCAGCCGTGAGCCTGCTGGCGCTTCCCGCCTGCGCGGCCGCCACCGCCACGCCCGGATCGCCGCCGGCGGACGCCACCTCGGCACCGGCACCGGCACCGGCCGCGACCGGGCCGGTCAACGACGCCGACGTGATGTTCCTGCAGATGATGATCCCGCATCACCGCCAGGGAATGGCGATGGCCGACCTGGCGAGGACCCGTGCCGTACGGGGCGAGGTGCGGACACTGGCGATGGCGGTCGAGACCACCCAGGGCGACGAGGTGCGCGCCATGACCGCGTGGCTGCTCGGCTGGGGCCGTCCCCTGACGGCGGACGCCCGCGCGCACGACGCCCACGGCGGCCTGCACGCCACCAGCCCCGAGGAGATCACCACGCTCGCGAAGATGACCGGCGCCGAGTTCGAGCGAAGGTTCCTCAACGTGATGATCGCCCACCAGACCAACGCCATGGAGATGGCGCGCGCAGAGGTCGGCGCGGGGATGAACGCCCAGGTGAAGAGCTTCGCCCACCGGATCGACCAGTCGCGCCTGGCCCAGGTCAGGCAGATGCTCGGCGAGCTGAACTGACCGGTGATCTCCGGCCCCCGGCCGGCACGATGACCTCGTCGGCCGAGGGCCGCGGCTAGCTAGGTGTGAGGGGTGGCGGTCACCTGGTCCACCGCCTACTGAGGCGAAGGCCCGTCCCCCGGCCGGGCCTGGGCCTCCCGGGCGGAACGTACGGAGATGTCGGCCAGCCGCGCGGCGACCCCGGTGAGGGCGCGGCCCGAGGGATGCACGAGCCACAGTGTGCGACCGAGGTCGACGTCCACGACGGGGACCGGCACGATCCTCCTGCCGGCGATCTCGCCCGTCACGGCGAGGGAGCTGAGCACCGCCGGTCCGACGCGTTCGGCGACGGCGGCCTTGATGGCGGTGGTGGACGACAGCTCCAGCAGAGGCTCCGCCAGAGGACGCGCGGCGCGCTTCCGCAGCGCCTGTTCGAGGTGGCGCCGCGTCCCCGAGCCGCGTTCACGGCTGACGAGCGGGGTGGCCGCCAGTTCGTCGGGAGTGATCCCGGAGCGGCGCCGGGCCCACGGATGGTCCGGAGCGACGATGACGGTCAGCGTGTCGTGGCCGACGACGCGGGTCCGCAGCCCCTCGGGCACGTCCGGGCCCTCGACGAAGCCGACGCGCGCCGCGCCACTCAGCACGGCCGCGGCGACATCGTCGGAATTGCCCGCCGTCAGCGCCACCGAGGTGTCCGGGGCGGACGAGTGGAGGGCGGCGAGCCAGCGGGGGAGCAGGTACTCGGCGACGGTGAGGCTGGCCGCCACCGGAAGCCGGTCGTCGTGGATCCCGCGCAGCGAGGTGATCCCGGCGTCCAGCGACCAGGCGGCCTCGACGGCGGCGCGGGCCCAGTCGGCGACCAGGGCGCCCTCGTCGGTGAGGCGGGAACCACGGGCGGAACGCTTGATCAACGCGATTCCGAGGCGCCGCTCCAGGCCGCTGATCCGCGCGCTCGCGGTCGGCTGGGAGATGGCGTGGGCACGTGCCGCGGCGCCGACGCTGCCCAGCCGGGCGACCGACAGCAGCAGGTCGAAGGCGGCGAGATCGCTGACCCGGCTCGGCAAAGTCATAGGCCGAGTCTATGGATGCATCCGGTAACGGCCTCTACCGAGCCCGATACGCCGCCACCAGGCTGGACCCATGTCACCTGTGACCTTGTTCCCTCCTCACGCCGGACCCGCTCGCGGCGCGCGCCTCCCCTTCGGGCTGCTGCGCGAACTGGAACGCCCGGCCGACCTGTTCCGGCACCTCGGTCCCAACTGGTACGCCTCGGTCATGGGCACCGGCATCGTGGCCAACGCGGCGGCGACGCTGCCGGTGCACGTGGCGGGGATGCGGACGACGGCCACCGTGGTCTGGGCGCTTTCGGGGCTCCTGCTGGTGACGCTCACCGCCGCCTGGTCCACGCACTGGATCCGCCATCGCGCCGAGGCCAGGGCACACGCCGCCCATCCGGTGATGGCCCACTTCTGGGGAGCGCCCGCGATGGCCCTGCTGGCGGTCGGAGCCGGAACGCTCACGCTGGGGCGCGACTGGATCGGGCTTCCGGCCGCTCTGACCGTGGACATAGCCCTGTGGTCGGCGGGAACCCTTCTCGGCCTCGTCACGAGCGTCTGGATTCCCTACCGGATGATGTCGCGCCACACGTTCGCCGCGGACGCGGCGTTCGGCGGGTGGCTGATGCCGGTGGTGCCTCCGATGGTGTCCGCCTCCACCGGAGCCCTGCTCGTCCCGTACGCGGCGGCCGGCCAGGTGCGGTTGACCCTGCTGCTCGCCTGCTATGCGATGTTCGGCATCAGCCTCTTCGCCGGCCTCATCATCACCACCCAGATCTGGACCCGGCTCGTCCACCACACGATCGGCCCCGCGGCCATGGTGCCCACGCTGTGGATCGTCCTCGGACCGCTCGGCCAGTCGGTGACGGCGGCCAACCTGCTCGGTGGCGTCGCCGTGAGCGCCCTACCGCACCCCTACGCCGCCGCCGCGCGGGCCTTCGGGCTTCTCTACGGCCTGCCCACCTGGGGCTTCGCGATGGCGTGGCTGGCCCTGGTCGCCGCCGTCACCGTGCGGACCGTCCGCGAGCACCTGCCCTTCTCCCTCACCTGGTGGAGCTTCACCTTTCCCGTCGGCACGTGCGTGACCGGCACCAGCGCTCTCGCGGCGACCACCGGCTCGGTCGTCCTCCGGGTCGCGGCCGTGATCCTGTACGCCTGCCTGGTGGCGGCCTGGTTCACCGTCGCCCTGCGTACGGCCGGTGAGAGCGCCCGTGGTGCGCTGTTCCTTCCGCCTTCGCCCGCGACGCGCCCGTCGTGACAGCGCTACACGTACCCGGGCGTACGAGCGACCTGCGGGACGGGCCGGCAGGGGCGAGGAAGCGGTCGGCCATGCGCAGGGCCGGGTCTGGGCACCGCTCTACGAGGAGGAGTGCAGCGAGGCCAAAGGCGTTCAGGCGTTCGATCGCTTCCTCCTCCCCAGCATAACGGCAGGTCGCGTCGTCAGCCCCTCTCCGGGGCCGCCCGCTCGCGCACCAGCACGTCCACGCCGTCGAGGATGCGCTCCAGCCCGGACCTGAAGTCGGCCAGCGGATCGGCCTCCTGCTGTCCGGCGTCATCGTCGAGAACGCCGTAGGTGACGATCTCGGCCAGAGCGGGGAAACGCTCGGCGTCGACCAGGCGGGCGAGGGTCTCCCCGTACCCGCTCATGACGTCCTCCCCGCCCGCGTCGGGACCGGCGTGGAGGGCGCTCGCCGAGAGCTGCGCCACGCCCCGCACATAGTGCATCACCAGCAGCATCACCGACATCTTGTCGTGCGGGCGGAGCGCCGTGCCGCCGAAGGTGCGCAGGCCGGCGTCCATCCAGGCGAGCTGCCCGGGATCCAGCGGCGGGCGGTGGGTGACCTGGAGGATCCACGGGTGGCGGTGGTAGACGCCGAGCAGTTCGACGGCCCACCCGGACAGCGCCGCGCGCCAGTCGGACGGCGCGGTGTCGAACACCGGAGGTGGTCCGGGGGCGGCGTCCATCATGAACGCCAGCAGTTCGTCCTTGCTGGCGACGTGCCGGTACAGCGACATCGTGGCGCAGCCGAGTCGCTCGGCGATGCGCGCCATGGACAGGGCCGACATGCCGTCGGCGTCGGCGATGTCGATGGCCGTCGCCACGATCCGCTCCAGGCTGAGGGCCTGCGCGGGCCCCCTGGTGCGTCGTGGCGACCGGCCCCAGAGGACTTGCAGCGTGTGGGGCAGCTCGCCGCGGGTGTTCTCGCTCATCGGGCCCATCCTATCGTCCTGCGTATCTCATACGCATGGCGTATTCCATACATTCTGCGTATGAGATACGCTCTGCGTACGCAATACGCATCCAGCGCCCTTCGATCGGAGCCGTCATGCCCACGACCACGGAAAACCCGCCGTCGCCCCCCACCGGTGCTCCTCAGGTCCGGACCCCGAGACGCAAGGCCTGGTGGCGGCGGCCATGGATGGCGCCGCTGGGCTTCTTGGTGGTCGTCTTCCTCGCGTTCTCGTTACCGCCGTACCTCACCGGCGATCCCGGCCAGTCGCGGGTACCGCAGCCCCCTGGGTTCCCGGCGCACTACCCGCTGCTCGTGGCGCACGTGATGTTCGCCTCGATCGCGATGCTCACCTGCTTCATGCAGGTGTGGCCCTGGTTCCGCCGGCGTCATCCCGTCGTCCACCGGTACACCGGCCGGGTCTACGTCTTCGCCGGCGTGCTTCCCGCGGGTCTGACGGGGCTGATCGTCGGGGCGCGTACGCCCTTCGGGCCGGTGCTGGCGGTCAGCGACGTGATGCTGGCCCTGCTGTGGCTCGCGTTCACCGCCACCGGCTACCGGATGGCCCGGCAGCGGCGGTACGTCGAGCACCGGCGCTGGATGCTGCGCAGCTTCGCGCTGACGTTCTCCATCATCACCAACCGGATCTGGGGCGTGATCGCGACCGTGGTGCTCAGCCCGTCGCTGGAGACCACGTTCCAGGGCAACGAGACGATGCTCGCCTGGACCGTCTCCGCCCTCTCCGGCTGGCTGGGGTGGACGGTCACCCTCCTGGCCGTCGAATGGTGGCTGGAGCGCGGCGACGCCAGGAAGCGCCGGGCCCGGGTCGGCGCGCGCGGCGCCTGACCGTACGTCCGGCAGGTGGTGGCGGGTGCACCGCAGGCCCCGGCGCCTGTCTCCTAGCTAGCTATAGCTAGAGGACGTCGGCGAGGGGCAGCCGGAGCTCGAACCGCGCGCCCCCGGCGGCGGAGGGCCCGACGTTGATGGACCCGGAGTGGGCGTGGGCCACATCGCTGGCGATGGCGAGGCCGAGGCCCGTGCCGCCGCGGTCGCGGCTGCGGGACGCGTCCAGCCGGGTGAACCGTTCGAAGATCCTCTCGCGGTCGGCGTGGGCGACCCCGGCGCCGTCGTCGGAGACCGTCAGCACGGCGGTGGTCGCGTCCTGGTACACCTCCACCGCCACGGTGTGCTCGCCGTGCCGCTGGGCGTTGTCCAGGAGGTTGGCCAGCGCCCGGTTGAGCTGGCTCGGCACGGCGTTGACGATGACCCCGTTCTGGAGCGAGACCTTGGTGGGAAGCCGGTCGGTGCGTTGGTCCAGGGCCATGCGGACCAGCTCGCCGAGATCGATCTGCTTTCGCAGGGCCGCCGCGGTGGCGTCGACGCCGGCCAGGTAGAGCAGATCGGTCACGATCTGCTGCAGGCGCTCCACGTCGCCGAGCATGCGGTCGAGCAGCTCCTCCAACTGGGTGTCCTCGGGATGCATCTGCGCCTCCTCCAACTGCAGGCGCAGCCCGGCGAGCGGGGTGCGCAGCTCGTGGGAGGCGTCGGTGACGAACTGCCGTCGCACCTGCACGGCCTGCTCCAGCCTGCCCAGCGTGCGGTTGGCGGTACGGGCCAGCTCGGCGACCTCGTCGTCCCCGGGAGGCTCGGGGACCCGGCCGCTGAGGTTCTTGAAGGTGATCTGGGCGAGCTGGGACCGGATGCTGTCGACGGGCCGCAATGTGTGGCCGACGACCTTCCAGCTGGTCCAGCCGGCCAGGGCGATCAACGCGGCCGTCTGGGCGCCAACAAGGGTGGCGATGAAGCCGGTGGACTGGATGTTGGCCGCCCGCTGCCCGGCGTAGACGACGGAGGAGCTGGGCGTCGCCCCGACTCGCAGCGCGGTGAGGCGCAGGCAGCCCGGCTGCGGATTGCCGCAGGTCTGCAGGTCCTTGATCGGGTCATCGGGGGCGGGCCAGACCATGCTCATCGGAGGCTGGCCCTTGGCGGCGTGGGAGGCGGCGATGACCTGCCGGCTCGGCCCCACGACCTGCACCAGGTCGATGCCGGGGACGACGGGCACGAGGACCTTGGACAGGTGCCCGGCGTGGATGGCGGCCGCGACCGCGCTCACCTCCTCCCTGGTGTCGTGCCAGACCGAGTCGGCGAACATCTGCTGGATCACCGTGCTGACGATGAGGGCCATCGGCACCAGCACCAGGGCGGTGATCAACATGGTCAACAGCGTGATCCGTCCGCGGATCGACCGTGGGCGCAGCCTCAGAGGCGAGAAACCCATATATCCAACCTACGTGAGCTGGTCAAACGTTCCCGAATCGGTCCCGCCCGTGCCGCCCTCGCGGGCTCGGGGCGATCAGTGGAGCAGGCCGGACCGGCGCGCGTCGAAGGCCAGCCTCTCGCGGTGCTCGGGGTGGGCGATGGCGATCAGCCGTCGCGCCCGCTCCGCGATCGACCTGCCGCGCAGCTCGGCCACTCCGTACTCGGTGACCACGTTGTCGACCATGTTCTTGATCGTCGTCACGACGGACCCCAGGGTCAGCTCGGTGCGGATCCGCCCGAGGCCCTTGCTGGTGGTGGACTTCAGGACGATGAACGCCTGCCCGCCCTGCGACCACATCGCGCCCCGCGCGAAGTCGGCCTGCCCCCCGCTGGAGGAGTAGTACCTGCCGGCGATCGTCTCCGAGGCGCACTGCCCCATCAGGTCGACCTCGGTGGTGGCGTTGATGGACACGAAGTTCGGCTCGCGGGCGATCACCATCGGATGGTTGACCTGGTCGACCGGCAGCAGCGCCACCGACCCGTTCTCGTCCAGGAAGTCGAACAGGCGCCTGGTGCCGACGCAGAACGTGGTCACGTGCTTGTTGCGGTAGTGGCGCTTGCGCGTCCCGGTGATCACTCCCCGCTGGATCAGCTCCATGATCCCGTCCGAGAGCGCCTCGGTGTGCAGGCCGAGGTCGCGGTGGTCCCTGAGGGCGGCCAGCAGCGCGCCGGGCGTCCTGCCCACCCCCACCTGCAGGCAGGATCCGTCGCGGATCCGCTCGGCGATGTGGCCGGCGATCCGGCGGTCGGCCTCGTCGGGCTGGTGGACGGGCAGCTCCTGCAGCTCCCGGTCGGCGCGGATCCACCCGGCGACCTGGCTGACGTGCACCTGGTTCTGCCCGAAGGTGTGCGGCATCCGGGCGTTGACCTCCAGGAAGAACGGCACCTCGCCGATGAACGCCGCCGTGTAGTCGGCGTTCGTGCCCAGGCTGAAGTACCCGTGGCGGTCCGGCAGGCTGGCGGCCGCCAGCACCAGCGAGCACCTGGTGGACTCGCGCAGCAGCTTGGGCATCTCGGAGAAGTTGTTGGGCACCAGGTCGCAGGTGCCGTTCCAGTAGGCCTGCCTGGATCCCGGGCCGAGGTAGTAGTCGACGTGGCGCAGGTGGTCCCCGCACTCGCCGCGGATGTACGCGCGCTCGCGGAAGGGGTCCATGCGGTGGACGCGCACCCCGTCCAGCTCCCGGTAGTGGGCCTCCAGGGTGTCCAGCAGGACCACCGGCTCGCCGTTGGCGATCGGCACGATCAGATCGGCACCCGGCGGGACGTGCGCCAGCACGTCCTCTGGCCGGCCGGCGTGCTTCCAGCCGGTCTGGGCCGTCGCGGCGGGGTGGACCTCCTCCACCGCGGTCAGCCCTCCCCGCGCGGGCGGTGACCGCCGGTGCGTGGCACGGGCTTGACCAAGAACCGCCCGTTCCAGCCCGGACGGACGCGGCCCCGCGCCCCGGGCTCCGGTTCGCGCGCGACCTCGGCCCGCGTGCCAGGCTCGGGGATGGGCTGCTTCATGGCGGGCTCCCCATCGGCTCTGCGATGCGCCGGCGAACGCGGTCAGGTGTCCATCCGCCGATTCCGCCAGTTTATGGAGGCGTCCCTCCCGATTGGCCAAAATGCCCTTATCGGCGAGCCAATATCAAGGCCGCCGCGCGGGATCGCCTCAGCTCGCGGCCCGCGTGCCGGCCAGGCGCGCCAGCTCGGGAAGGACCACGCCGAGCGGCGCGTCGAGGGTGAGCGCGGCGTAGCCGTCGCCCCGGGTCGGGCCCTGGTTGACGATCGCCACCGGGATGCCGAGCTTGGCCGCGCGCAGCACGAAGCGGCGGCCCGACATGACGGTCAGCGACGACCCCAGCACCAGCAGCAGGCGCGCGCTCTCCACGAGGGCGAAGCACTCCTGCACGCGCTCCGCGGGGACGGTCTCGCCGAAGAAGACGACGTCCGGCTTGAGCATGCCGTCGCACGCCCGGCATCCGACGGTGCGGAAGCCGTCGACCTCGTCTTCCCGCAGGTCGGCGTCGCCGTCGGGGTTGACGGCGGTCACCCGGGCGTCGAACCACGGGTTGGTCTCCCGCAGGCGGAGGTCCAGCTCCTCGCGCGAGCTGAGATCGCCGCAGTCCAGGCAGACCACCTGGCCCAGGCTGCCGTGCAGCTCGACGACCGCCCGCGCGCCGCCCGCCTGGTGCAGCCCGTCGACGTTCTGCGTGACGATGCCGCCCACCAGGCCCTCCCGCTGGAGGCGGGCGACGGCGAGGTGGCCCTGGTTCGGCGTGGCCCGCGCCACGGCCCGCCACCCGACGTGGCTGCGGGCCCAGTAGCGCCGCCTCGCCGCCGGGTCGCCGACGAACGTCTGGTACGTCATCGGGGTGTGCCGGACGAGGGCCCCGCTCGGCCCCCGGTAGTCGGGGATGCCCGACTCGGTGGATATGCCCGCCCCGCTGAGCACCACGACATCGCCCGCCGCGAGCAGCCTCGCCAGCGCGTCGGTAGTTTCGGTCACCTCCCCATGCTGCCGCACCGGCCAGGGTGCGCGGAATCCGGATCCCGCGGGTTCGGGCCGGGCCCCTGAAGGTCCGGTGGTTCCCGCTCCCGGGGACGGGAGCGGGAACCCGAGGTCACCCGGCTAGGCGGGGGTGACGGTGTAGGTCACTCCCGCCTGCGTGGCGAAGGTGATCACGTCGTTGGAGACGGTCTGGCCGACGCTGCCGCCGCCCGTCCTCGTGACCGCGATCGGGCGGCCGGGCCACGGGTTGGCCAGGCGCACGGTGCGGCCCGCGTCGCTGGTGATGTCGACGTAGGCCGCCTGGCCGCCGCTTCGCGCGCTGGACACCACGAAGCCGTCCTTCGCGCGGAGCTTCACGAACGAGCCGTTCTTGCCCGAGGGCCAGACGGGGAAGACCCGCATGACGCCCCCGTCGCTCTGCAGGAGCATGTCGTTGAGCGCCTCGACGGCGCCGGACTTCTCCAGCCCGTGGGAGGGGTCGGTCATGCGCAGGTTCGGGGCCATCCTTCCGTTGATCTGGGCCTTGAGCTTGTCGATGAGGCTCTGGGCCGGGTAGCCCACCCGCGCGGCCTGCGTGAACACCTTCGGGAAGCTGTTGTCCTGTCCCCAGGAGTTCATCACGTCGAGCGTGGTGATGCCGATCTGCCGGTCGGCGGCGGGGGAGTTGACGCCGAGCGTCTCGCCGGGGTGGACGAACTCCAGGTTGATGGTGTTGTCGCCCGGGTGGATGTCACGGGTGTCGCCGCCGGTGATGGTGCCCGGGTCGGCGAGCGCGTACACCGTCTGGCCGTTGTAGGTGGTCTTCGGGGTCGGCGCCAGGTGCTGCAGGATGTTCTGCCAGGTCGAGCGGAGCCCCGAGTCCACGTTCAGCTCGGTGCTCGCGCTGATCAGCGAGCTGAGCAGGTGCTTCAGCATGCCCACGTCGGCGCTGGAGTTCCTGCCCCACAGGCCCTCGTGGGGGCCGGTGTAGAGGTTGTACCGCTGCGCCCCGGCGTCCCATTCGAGGTAGGACTCGAAGAACGCGGCCACCTCCTTCATGAAGGGGTACGCCTTGCCGGACAGGAAGTCACGGTCCTGGGTGTACTCGTAGTACGAGATGTACTGCGTGACGGTGAACAGCGAGTTGCCCACCTGCTGGTGGTAGTTGTCGTCGGCGGTGGCGCCGAACGGCGCGATGCCGACGGGGAACAGCACGCCGCTCGGCACCCCGCCGCTGGGGAAGCGCCTGCCGATGTAGTCGGGCTTGACGCGGTTGAGGTCCTGCTGGGCCCGCCGCCTGGCCTCGGGCAGGTAGGCCGCCACCAGGTCGTAGTACGGCAGCGCCAGCTCGGGCCGGTTGCTGGAATAGGCGCCGTAGAAGTTGGCCATCCAGTTGTAGTTGAGGTGCATGTCCCCGTTGAACGAGGGGAAATCGGTGGTCGCCCACAGACCGTAGAGCCCGGGCGCGGTCTTGCCCGCCCGGCTGGCCGACCCCAGCAGGTAGAGCGCCCCGTAGTAGTACCTCTCCAGCGTGTCGTCGTCGAGGTCGACGTAGGACTTGAGCCAGTACTGCTTCCACCAGTCGACGTGCGCGTTGTAGAGGCCGTCGATCGAGCCCGCGCTCTGGGCGTCGGCCAGCGAGCGGGCCGCGGGCGCCGGGTCGGCGGGGTTCTGCCCGCCTCCGGCGACGGCGGTGACGATGGTCGCGGTCTGGCCCGCGGGCAGGTCGAAAAGGATCTTGCCCGCCGCCCCGCTCGCCGTCGGGGCGCCGGCGAGGGTGCCGCCGATGACGCGGGTGGCGAGCGACGCCCGGGAGACCCAGCGCGAGCCGGTCGCCGTCTGGCGCGTCGCCCACACGGTGTTGCCCGAGACGCCGGCGGTGCTGGTGAAGCCCGAGCGCGGGTCCGGGGAGCCCGTGGAGGTCTGCGCCTGGAGCCGCACGGTGGAGGAGCCGAGGGACTGGACGCGCGTCACCACGAGGTTGTCGTTCGCGGCGGTCCAGGTCCTCATCGACACCGGGGTGCCGCCGATGGTCATCGAGGTGTCGACGTCACCCTTGAGGATGTTCTGCTCCTCGGTGAACGGGCCGGACTGCGGCGGGGAGCCGGGACCGGAGTACAGCTCGAACTGGCCGATGCGGGCGCGCGGGTTGGCGGCCGAGTCCGGGGTGGTGCCCTGGGTGGGCTCGGTGATGTTCAGGCGGACGTACCGGGCGCTGACCGAGGCGATGGTCCTGTCGGTGACGGCGGCGGTGTTGTTGGTCACCGTGTCGACGGTCGTCCAGGTCGACCCGTTGGGGCTGGTCGCGAGGGTGAAGTTCTTGGTGTTGTTGGCCGTCTCGGCCGGGCGGGCCGCCGAGTCGTGGCGCAGGACGTAGCGGGTGAAGGTCTTGGTGGTGCCGAGGTCCAGGGTGAGGGTCTGGGGCTTGCCGATCTCCGAGACCCACCCTTCGTACCCCGGCCCCCACTGGCCGCTGACGGCCCGGTTCGGGGGGAAGCTCGGGTGGGAGCTGGAGGCGGTCGCGGTGGCCCCGAGGGCGAGGTTCGGCGAGCCCGACCCTGCGGCGGGCGTGATCGTCACCGCGCCGAGCGAGACCAGGGACGGGCCGGGGTTGCCGGTCCAGAAGTTCCCCTTGGACACGTAGAACGTCTTGTAGCCGTCGCCGCCGCCGGAGGTGACGCCGACGTCGCCGTTGCCGAGCAGCGCCGTGTCGGGCATCGTCCGGCTGACGGAGTTGGAGTACGCCTGGGTGGTCCAGCGGCCCTTGATCGCGCCGACGATCTGCTGTACCTGGGTCCATTGCTGGTCCGGCGCCGGGGTGGCGGCGTGGGCCGGTCCGGCGGCCGGCACCGTGGTGGCGAGAGCGATGGCGAGCGCTGCGGGTAACAGGATGCGCCGTGATCTTCGCATGCGCGGTCCTTTCAGTGGCGGTGGGTGTGATCGGTGTGCCGGATGTCTCCTGGGTGTTCGAAGCCGGGCATGAGGATCGCCCGCGCGCAGCGGGCCTCGGCCCACAGCGCGAAATGGCGCCGCCGCCGCGCGTCCAGCAGGAACGCGCGGATGCCCGGCGCGGCCCGCTCGAAGGGGACCTCGGGGGACCGGAACGGCCCCGTGGTGAAGGTGTGGCCGCCGAAAGGCCCCACGACGGCGCCCTCGGGGGCGGCGAAGACCGCGCGGGCGGCCGGCTCGGCGAGCTCGCCGGCCGTCACGGCGTACCACCGGCCGCCGTTGACCGGGCGGCCCTCGTGCCGGTGGGTCACCAGGCGCGCCGGCCGCGGCCGGTACCTGTCCTGGTTGGCGGCGTAGTAGCGGCGAACCTCAGCCTCGTCGGCGGTCACGCGGGCGGTGAGGTCGCGGTAGAGCGCCTGGGCGAGCCGGTCGCCGGAGAGTACGGCCGCCATGACGCTGCCGAGTTCGAGCCTGGCCGTGGCGTCCAGCTCCAGCGGCGGGCCCGCGCCGGGGGTGAGCCCGCGCGCGGCGGCCTCCCCGGCCACGACGCGCTCGGCCACGAGGATCTGGGTCACCCACCTGCGCAGCTGGCGGCCCTCGGTGGTCCCCTCCAGGGGCAGCAGGCCGCCGCGCGGCCCCCGGCGCAGCAGGCGGACGCGCCGGTCGACCTCCTCGACCGTGATCGGCGTCTCGCCGACGACGGCGGCGATCACCGGGGGGCCCGGATCCGCACCGGCACGGCGGGGGAGTAGGACACCCGGCCGAACCACATGCACTTGACCAGGAGCCACCACGCCCCCGGCCGCGCCCCGGGCGGGACGTCGAGCGCCACGCGCAGCTCGCCGTCCGATCCGGCAGGCACGTCGACCGGGTGGACGGCGGGCCCGGCCAGGTGCCACGTCCCCCACGGGCTGATCACCTGGGCCTCGCCCCTGATGTCGAACCCGGCGGTGTTCCTCAGCCGTACGGTCCACAGGCCCTTGTCCCCCGGAGCCAGCTCCAGGGCGTCCTCGGCGAACTCCACCGCGAGCAGCCCCGGGTCCACCCCGCCGGCGGGGCGGCCCCGGCCGTCCACGAAGACGACGTCCTCCTGGACCTGGCCGCCGTGGGCGAGCCGCACCGCGACCGGCCACGGCCCCGGCCCGGCGCCGGATGGCGGGGTGAGGGCGACGTCGAACGAGGTCCAGGCCCCGGGGGCCAGCCGCACCGGGCGGTCGGAGAGGGAGGCGTCCCAGCCGGGCGGCGGGACGACGCGCACCTCGCCCTCGGCGGGCGCGTCGGCGAGGTCGCTGGCGAGCGTCACCCGCAGCCGCGCCGGGGCGCCGGGATCCGCCGTGAGGCGGGCGTGGACGCTCATCGGCTGGTAGCCGAGCGGTGCCGAACCCCTGTTGTGCAGCCAGAAGCGGGAGAACACCGGCTGGGCGGGCTCGGCCGTACGGCCCAGCGTCTCGCCGGGCTCGGCGGGATCGGTCGAATCGGCGTCGCGGGTGCGCAGCACGTACGTCGCGATCTCGCCGGGGCCGAGGCGGGCGTGCAGCAGGCCGTCGCGGATCTTGGCCTCTCCGCTCTCCACCTCCAGCACGTCGGCGGTAACGGCTCCCGCGAAGGACAGCAGCGAGCCGAGCCGGAAGCCGGCCTCCCGGCCGTGCGGCTCGTACAGGCGGGCGCTGACGGCGCGGCGCGGGTCGGCGGGCTCCCGCCGGCCGTGCGCGGTGGGGTTGCCCGCCGCCTTGAACGCCGCCAGCACGGCCGCGCCCGCCGGCTCGACCGTCAGCAGCGACGCCGACGGCGGCAGCGGGCCGTCGTGCGCCTCCTCCAGCAGCGCCCGCAGCGGGTGGTTGAAGTCCTGCGCGCGCGCCACGATCCCGGCGTCGCGCCAGTCGCCCGCCCCGGAGGCCACCGCGTAGTCGAAGGAGTGGCTCCAGTGCTGGAGCTGGAAGCCGCTGCCGTCGGGGGCGGTCCGCCTCGGTGGGTCGATCCACACCCCCGAGGGCCAGCCGGTGCACGACCGCATGAGCGACAGGTGCAGGCGTCCCGCCGTGTCCACGGCGAACCCGGGAATGCCCCGGTTGAGCACGGCGACGGTCCGGTGGTCCAGCCCGGCGTCCTCGTACGGCGCGGCGCCGCCGTCCGCACCGGCGTGCTCGCCCCGCGCGGGGTCGTACGGCCGCACGGCCTCGATCACGTGCCCGGCCAGGCCGGCCAGCACGGGCGCGATCGCCGCCTGGATGTCACCGTCGGCGGCGATCACCAGCACCGGCAGGTCGGCGGGCGCGCGCAGGTCGGCCTCCGGGTGGAAGGTCTTCGCCACGCTCCGCGCCGGCGGGATCCACAGGGACGCCACCCCGTCGGCGGCCAGAAGGCGGGCCAGCTCCTCCCGGTAGCACGGGTCCGCGGCGTCGAGGACCGAGGCCGTGAACGCGTTCTCGCCGGGGCCGCCGACGGCGATGCGGATGTCCGGCAGGTTGGAGTCGAAGGAGAGCAGCCCGTAGCGGGTCCCCCCGGCGTGGGTGCAGGTCGCGGTGACGCCCGCCTGCGCGAGCCGTACGGCCAGCTCGCGGCCGAGCTCGGCGGTGTCGTCCTCGCGGGGGACGACGATCTCGGCCACGCCGAAGGCGTGGAGCCCCTGGGCGGCGCCGCCGGGGGAGCGCGGGGCGATCCGCGCGGCCGAGCTCAGGCCGAACCACTGGTGGGCCGGGTTGTCCAGCGTCCAGGGGTGGCGGGCGGCGTCGACGTCGGGATGGGCGAACGACCGCCCGACGACGGCGTGCCCGACCTCCGAGACCGGCTTGGCACCGGTGACGGCGCACGGCCACCGTAGCCGCAGCAGCTCGTCGGCGCCGTCGAAGCCGTCGATGTGGGTGGCGCAGTCCACCCGTGCCACGCCGTGCCACAGGGTGATCACCTGGGTGTAGGCGATCGGGCCCAGCGCGCCGGTGACGGTGACGCGCTGGCCGAGGGGCGAGGTCTCGGCGAGGACGGAGCGCGCGGGGGCCGCCGCCGACCCCACCGAGGTCCCGGTGGGCAGCAGGTGCCAGGGGCCTTCGTGGAACACCGGGTGCTCGGTGTACTCGTCGTACAGCACGATCTCGTTGCCCACCTCGCCCGGGGTGACCAGCTCGTGGCCGGTGGCGAGGTCGACCAGGCCGCTGACGGCGCCGCCCCGCCCGGGGTCGACGGTCAGCCGGTGGTGGTCGTTGGCGATGGTGAGCGTGTCCAGGCGCCGCCACCGCCCGGGCTCTCCGTCCGGACAGGACGCCAGGTGGTAGGTGCGGTAGCCGGCCGAGGGGACGCCGGCCGCCAGGAACGCCAGCTCGGCGTGGACGCCGTCGGAGTGCTCGACCACGACGGGAACGGGGGCGCCGCTCTCGTCGGTGAGGCCGTGGAACGGCAGGGGGACGGTCACGCGTGCCACGTCGGTGCGCTGCCACCCCATGGCGTTGAACACGGTGACGGACGCCCCCTCGCCGCGGGTGTCGACGCGGGCCGACAGGTGGCGCAGCGCGGCGTCGTGCACCTCCCTGGCCAGGTCGTACGCCTCGCGCCAGCCGGCCAGCAGGTCGAGGTACACCTGGTCGGACTCGGTGCCGGTGATCGCGTCGTGGTGCGCCCCGTACATGAGCTGCCGCCAGGCCTTGTCCAGCGCCGCCTCGGGGTAGCCCGCGTCGCCGTGCAGGCAGGCCAGCGCGGCGAACCTCTCCGCGTCGAGCAGCTCGTTCTCGACGGCGCGCTGGGCGAGCTTGGTGTCGATGTAGGAGACGTCCTTGCCGGTGTAGACCGGGTTCATGTCCCTGGTCTGCGGCGACAGGCGGGCGCCGGTGGCCGCCAGCTCGGCGGAGACGGCCGCGAAGAAGTCGCGGGGCAGTGCGCACACGAACCGGGGCCAGGCGTAGCGGGCGTTCCAGTCGCGGTGGATCTCGGTCAGCCACTTGTTGGGCGGGCTGTAGTCGGTGCCGACGGGCACGAGCACGTTGCGCGTGGCCGCCACCTTCTTCATGCGCAGGTACAGCCCGTACACCGACTCCTCGGCGTCGGCGAGCGTCTGCGCGGAGTCCATCGACCAGCCGGCGCTGTAGTGGGCCGCCATGTAATGGGTGAGCAGCCCGCGCCCGCTGGGGGAGATCCACTCGAACTCGCTGCGGAACTGCATGCCGGAGAGGTCGCCGTGCGGGGTGTCGTAGGTGCCGATCTCCAGGGCGGGGCCCCACTGGTGGAAGGGGCCGCGTGCCCACGCGCTGGAGGTCAGCCCGGCGTCGGCCATCAGGCCGGGGAACTGCGGGTCGTGCCCGAAGGCGTCGAGCTGCCAGGCGGTGGCCGGCTCTCCGCCGAGGATGTCGCGCTGGAAGCCGATGCCGTACACCGCGTTGCGGATCGTGGTCTCGGCGCCGGTGAGGTTGGTGTTCGGCTCGTTGTACGTGCCGCCCATGATCTCCAGGCGTCCCTGGGCGACGAGGTCGCGGATGATCTCACGGTTCTCCGGGAAGGCGTCCCAGTAGGGCTTGAGGTAGTCCACCTCGGCCAGCACGAAACGGTAGTCGCCGTCGCGGCGGGCCAGCTCCAGGTGCGCGTCGATGAGCTGGAAGGCGGTGAACTGGAAGCTCATCCGGATGTCCTGCGCCTCTGGCTGCGCGTCCCACTCGCTGGCGTAGCCCGCCTGGGTGTTCCACCACACCGGGTCGTAGTGGAAGTGGGACACCAGGAAGACCGTCCAGCCCGGCTCGGCGACCGTGACGGTGCCGGAGGCGGTGGCCGTCCCCCCGCCGCCGGCGGCCTCGACCAGGACGTCGAGCACGGTGCCCGCGGGGGCGTCGGTGGAGAGGGGCACCTCGTGCACGCCCGAGCCCGCCACCCCCCGCAGGTGCCCCCGGGCGCCGCCGGACACCCGCACGTCGATCGGCTCGGAGGAGGTCGCGGAGGTCCTGACCCGGAGGACCTGGCGGGGGGCGTCGTCGGGCCCGGCGAACAGCTCGGTGGACTCGACGGCGTCGATCGTCAGCATGGCGGCCCTTTGCATGGTGGGGGACGGGCGGGAGGGGCGAGCGGGCGGCTATCCCTTGACCGCTCCTCCGGTCAGGCCCTTCACGAAGTTCTTCTGCAGGGCGAGGTAGAACACGAGGATCGGCAGCGTGGCGAGGAACATGAAGGCGAACACCGCGCCGAAGTCCGACTGGTGCTGGCCGATGGCCCGGTATACGCCGACCGTGACGGTGGTGCCGCTGTCGGGCCCGAGGATCACCAGCGGGGTCAGGAAGTCGTTCCAGATCCACACGCCGAGGAAGATCAGCACGCTGGCGGAGGCCGGGCGCAGCAGGGGGAACACCACCTGCCAGAACACCCGCACCTTGCTCGCGCCGTCGAGCTCGGCGGCCTCCTCCAGCTCCAGCGGGACGCTCCTGACGAACCCCATGAACAGCAGGACGCCGAACGGCACGTAGTAGCCGACGTTGACCAGCACGAGCCCCTGCAGCGTCGACATCAGGTCGAAGGCCTTGAGCACCGTGGTCACCGGAGCGAGGATCACCGGCGCCGGGATCATCAGCCCGCACAGCAGCGTCACCAGCACGACCTTCGCCAGTACGTGCCGCGACCTGGCCAGGTAGTGGCCGAGCATGGCGGACAGCACCGTCAGGATCGTGATCGACAGGGCGGTCACCGCGATGCTGTTGATCAGGCCGTAGGTGAACAGGTGGTCGGGCCGCGACAGGACGGCGGTGATGTTGTCCAGCGTCGGGGGCAGGGGAAGGCCCGCCGGGTCGGGCACGATGTCGGCGCCCGGCTTGAAGACGTTGACCAGCATCAGGTACAGCGGGAGGAAGAAGGCCGCGCCGACGAACAGGGCGACCAGGGGCCGCAGCCAGGCGTGCGTCCGTGCGTCGATCACTGCGTCACCTCGCGTCGCTGGAGCACCCTGAGCACGATCACCGAGACGGTCGCGACCAGGGCGAGCATGACGGCGGCCATCGCCGAGGAGTAGCCGATGTGGTTGCCGGAGAAGGCGGTCTGCACGACCTGGAAGGCCATGGTGGCGGTGGTGCCGGTGCCGGGGCCGCCGTTGGTGATGACCTGGATCTGGTCGTAGGCCTTGAACCCCGTGATGAGCAGCATCACCGTGTTGATCGTCAGGGCGGGGGCGAGCATGGGCCAGGTGACGTTGCGGAAGCGGGCCATCGGGCCGCACCCGTCGATGGCCGCGGCCTCCCGCAGCTCGCGCGGCACGCCCTGCAATCCCGCGAGGTAGACCACGACGCAGAAGCCGAGCATCTGCCAGGTGATGATCCAGGCGATGGAGTACAGCGCGATGTCCGGGTCGGACAGCCAGCCGGGCGGGTGGTCCGCCCCGAGGCCGCGCAGCGCGGAGTTCAGCAGGCCGTCGTCGGTGAGGACGGCCTGCCAGATGACGCTGATCACGACCGAGCTGAGCACGACGGGCGTGAAGAACACGCTGCGCAGGGCGAGGTAGAGCTTGGTCGGGCGGTCGAGCAGCATCGCGATCAGCAGTCCGCCGGCATTGGCCAGCAGCGTCACGATCACGGTGATGATCACCGTGTTGCGCAGCGCCTGGAGGAACTCCGGGTCGCCGAACAGGTCGGTGTAGTTGCGCAACCCCACCCAGAGCGTGGGCGGGTTGAACGGGTTGCGGTTGGTGAAGCTGTAGTAACCCGTCATGCCGATGGGCACCAGGACGAACAGCACGTAGGCCAGCAGTCCCGGGAGGGCGAACAGGCCGAAGCGTCCCAGCTGCGGGGTGAGGCGGGAGCGCCTTGAGGGACGCTCCCGCCGGGCGGCCGGCCGTCTTCCGGCCGGGCCGCCGCCAGGTGATGGACGGGACGCCGCGAGGGGTGCCCCGCCGCGCGCCGCGTGCTCGATGTCTGTCATGTGTTCGGTGCCCGGTCCTACTGGGTGGCCTTGGCCCACTGGTCGTCGAGGTAGGCCGCGAACTCCTCGGCCGACTTCTTGCCGGTGACCAGGTCCTGCACGGCCAGCGCGGCCTTGTCGGCGAGGCCGGGCGGCAGCGAGCCGTCCCCGGCCTCCTGCGAGAAGGCGTTCACGATGGAGGAGTCCTTCATGCCCTGCTGGTAGATGTCGACGGTGGCCTGGTAGACCGGGCCCATGTCGGACGGCGCGGTGTAGCCCTTGATCGCGGGGATCGACCCGTCGGCCTTGACGAACGCGTCGTTGTTCTCCTTGTCCTCGTCGAAGGCCAGCGCCCACTTCTTGGCGAGGCCGACGTTGGGGGCCGAGGAGCTGACCAGGGTGCCGCCGCCGGTGAAGGTGGGCGTGACGGGGGAGCCGTCGTCGGACGGCCAGGGGAACGCGCCGATCTCGAAGTCCGGCTTGGTGTTGTCGGCCGAGGTCGCGAACCACGAGCCCATGGGGTACATGGCGCCCTTGGCGTCGCGGAACGCCTGCTCGGTGTCGGCGTAGGAACGGCTCAGTCCGGCGGGGTCGATGTACTTCCGCTTCGCGAGGTCGGCGATCTTCTTCGCGGCCGCGGTGAAGTCGGGGTCGGTGAACTTCACCTTGCCGGCGGCCCGCTGCGTCAGCCAGTCGGGGGTCTTGCTGTAGACGTCGGTGGCCACGGTGCCGGTCAGCGGGTACATGTCGGCCCAGGTGTCCGCGCCGCCGCCGCCGACCACGAACGGGGTGATGCCCTTGGCCCTGAGCTTGGCGCTCGCGTCCAGCAGCTCCTGGTAGGTCTTGGGCGTCGAGGCGATCCCCGCCTTGGTGAAGGCGTCCTTGTTGTAGTAGATCACCGGGATGACCTGCGTGTTGTACGGAAGCTGGTAGACCTTGCCGTCGATGGCGCCGGCCTTGGGCGCGATGAAGTTCGTCAGCTCGGCGTCGGTGAACGCCGCGAGCTTGCCCGCCTGCGCGAACCCCGCCGGGTTGACCGACTGCAGGATGTCGGGAAGGTGGCCAGAGGCGTCGAGCTGCTTGGCGTAGCCCGTGCGGTCGACGTTGGGCGACACCAGCTTCTTGATCGTGACGCCGGGCACCTTGGCCGAGGCCCTCGCGATCGCGGCGTCCCAGAACTTCGCGTCCAGGTTGGGGGTCTCGAAGACCAGGAACGACAGGGTGACCTTCCCGTCCGAAGAAGGGGTTTCCGCCGGCCGGTCGCCCACCCCGCATCCGGCCACCGCGAACGTCGCGGCCACGCACAGAACAACGGATCTGCGCACTGCACAGCCCTCCTTGCACGAGTTCCGGCTCCCCGAAGCCCGGTCGAGATAACGTTATCCCGAAAGGTAGAGTGTTACTACGAGGTTTCAAAGAGCGAGGGCGGCAACAAGTTGGTCACAGCAGCACGCGTCCGGTCGTCCCGATGATGGCCAAGAGCGGCGATCATCAACATGATGGCCTCATGCAGGCAGAGGGAAACAGCGGGCGCCGCCCCCGGAGACCGACCATGGTGGACGTCGCCCGCGAGGCCGGGGTCGCGCTGCGCACCGTCTCGCGCGTCGTCAACCAGGACCCCACCGTCGGGCCCGAGCTCGTCGAGCGCGTGCACGCCGCCATCGCGGCCCTCGGCTACCGGCCCGACGAGCGCGCCCGCCACCTGCGCCTCGGCGTCACCGGCACCCTGGGCGCCGCCGTCCGGCAGCTTTCCCACGTCAACCCGGTGCTGCGGGCCGTCGAGCGCGCCGCCCGGGAGGCGGGCCTCATGGTGCTCGCCGCCTCCACCGAGGACGACGAGCGGCTCGAACGCCGCGTCGTCGAGTCGATGTGCCGCCGCAGGTTCGACGGCATCATCCTGGAACCGATCGGAGTCGACCACGGCTACCTGCTTCCCGAGCTGGCGGCAGGCCTCTCGCTGGTCGCGGTCGACCGGCCCGTCCTCGGGCTCGACGTCGACTCGGTGATCTCCGACAACGTCGCGGGCATCGAGGCCGCGTACGCCCACCTCGCCGCCTTCGGCCACAGCCGCGTCGCCTACATCGGCGACGACGAGCGCATATACACCGCCCAGGAGCGCGCGAAGGCGTTCCGGGCGTGCGTCGCGGCGCGCGGCGGGGCGCTCGACGGCATGGCGTACACCGGCAGGATCGAGCGGGACCGCATCCGCTCCGCCGTCGCCGCCGTGCTCGAAGGCCCCTCGCCGGCGACCGCGATCATCACCGGCAACGCCACCATCAGCGTCGAGGTGCTGCGCAGCCTGGCCACCGTCCCCGAGAAGGTCGCCATCGTCGGTTTCGACGACTCCGAGCTGGCCACCCTCCTGCGTCCTGACCTGACCGTGGTCGCGCAGGACGACACGGCGATCGGCAGCACGGCGATCGACATGCTGCGCGCCCGCATCGCCGACCCCGCCCGCCCGGTCCACCGGGTGACCGTGCCGGTGGAGCTCGTGCGGCGTGGATCGGGGGAGATCTCCCCGGCCTCGTGAACGCCCGCCCGGCCGGTCTCCGCCGCGGAGGAAGAGGTGCCGCAGCGGGCGATCACGGTGCCGTCCGGGCACGCCTCGACGCCGCCGAACTCGTGCAGGACGTCGGCCTCGCCGCCGGAGCGCTCCACGTAGCAGCACAGGCCGATGCCCAGCGGCGCGGCCTCGGGGTCCGCCCGGCGCAGGGCCTGCTCGGCCCGCCACCGGTCGTAGCCGAGCGTCGCGAGCGCCGCGCATAAAGCCACCCGGGTTCCCCGGCCGTGCGGATCCCGCCGGGGAACGGGGCGTGTCTCAGAGGTGCGGCGCCGGGCTCAGGACGCGTAGGCCTCCAGTTCGTAGATCCTCGCCGCCGTGTCGCTGTCGCTCGTCGGGGTGAGGACGTTCAACCGGATGTACCTGGCGGTGACCGGCGAGAAGGTGTGGGTGGTGACGTCGGCCGTGTTGCCGCGCGCCGACGCCACCGTGGTCCAGTTCGTCCCGTCCGTGCTCACCTGGAGGTCGAAGTCGCGGGTGTTCCAGCTCGCCTTCTCGCCGCCCGCGCCGGAGTGGCGCACGACGAAACGCCGCAGCGTCTGGGCCGACTGCAGGTCGACGCGCAGCCACTTGCTCGCCCCGAGGGAGCACCACTTGTCCGCCGGGCCGCCCGACACGGTGCCGTTGACGGCCTTGGCCGGAGCCTCGTTCGCCGCGCACTGGCTGTCGGCGGTGGCCGGCTTGTTCAGCGCGAGGTTGGTCCCGCCGGTCTGGCCGGGCACGTAGAGGCGGATGTCGGTGAGGCTCGCGCTGCCCTCGTACACGTTGGTGTACAGGTCACCGATGACGAAGTAGTCGGGGTAGGCCGAGCCCGAGGGCCACTGGCTCGGCCAGGTGGTGCTGCCGTGGGCGTCGTTCTGCACCAGGTTCCCGTTGAACCGGCCGTCGTACTCACTGGCCTTGACGTTGTAGTGCCAGATCGGGTCGTTGCCCACCACGAAGTTGCGGTGGAAGCGCAGCGTCTTCTGGCCCGCGCGGGCGAAGTTGCCGCTGGCCTCCAGCGTGTAGCCGGTGGCGTCGCGCTCGATCGCGAAGGTGTAGAACTGGTTCGGCATGAGCTCGGGCTGAAGTTCTGCCGCCGACGAGAGCTGCTGCTCGGCGACGCCGCCGGAGCAGCTCGTCATGAACCACTGGGAGTTGCCGGGCAGCCCGCCGGGGCCCGGGGTCCAGTTGGGCATCCCGCTGATCCACATGTTGACGGTGTTGAAGCTGCTGTCGCGGTAGTTGTAGTACTGGTTGGTGGCCGAGTTGCACACCCGGCCGCCCGTGCCGGTGCCCACCCGGTCGGGGTGCTGGGAGAAGGCGTCCATCAGCACCTTGCGGTGGTAGTGCCAGAAGTGGTTGTTGCGCGGCGCCGGGTTGGCGAAGTCGACGATCGACAGGAAGTGGTAGCCGTTGTAGCCGTACGGCCCCTGCCGCACGTCCTGCCACTGGCAGTAGGGCACCGACGCGTCCCCGCTCCAGCCGGGTGACTTCGAGCCCTCTCCCCACGGGTGCTGCGTCTTGCAGCCCACGGTGCTGTAGCCGTTGGTCCGCCCGCCGTAGTCGATCGTGCCGTTGCGCTTGCCGCCGAAGTCCAGGGTCTTCAGCTTGTACTCGATGCGGTACTGATCGGGCAGCTTGTCGGTGGGCCTGAAGATGGCGCCGCCGGTGGACTCCGGCACGTTCAGCACCGCCACGTGCTCGCTGCCGAGCGCCTGGGTGGTGATCGACGGCGGGGACTCGATGACGCCGTCCTTGTTGAAGTCACGCGCCGACAGCGAGGCCGTCAGCCAGCCGTCCTTCCCGACCTTGAAGTCCTTGCGGTAGGTGGCGAAGGAGTTGAAGGCGGTCGTCCACGGCGGCCCGTAGTCGTTCTTGTACCACTGGCCCGCGTCGTCGGTGATGGTGTCGAAGGGAGAGCTGTAGGTCTCCTTGACCCACGGGGTGCTCGCTCCGGTGAGAGGCGTCGAGAAGTCCTCGTTGTAGAGCAGGGTCCAGCCGGGTCGGGTCGGGTCGTCGGCCGCCACCCCCTTGACGGCCGGGCCGGGGGCGGTGGCGCCCGTGGCGGGCGCGCCCGAGGTGAGCGAGCCTGCGATCACGAGGCTCGAGGTGACCGCGGCGATGGCCGCCCCGTGCACGACTCGTCTGACGGTTTGTCGCATGAGTGGTGTCCTTCTGTAGACGGGGTGAAGCGCTGGTCGTCCCGCGCGCGACGCGAACGGCGTCCCGCGCGGCGGTCGTGGTGGCGTCGCCGCCCGCCACCTGACCTGGGCGTCGGTTCGAGACCTCCCTAGAAGGCGCCGTTGGGGTCGTAGTACTGTGCCGCGTTCTCCTTGGTGACCCTGGGGGAGGGGACCACCGTGTCCTTCTCCACGGTGGCGCCGCTAAGGATCTCCACCGCCCGGTCCAGCCCCATGCCGCCGATGATGTCGGCGTCGTTGAGGCCCGTGACGGCGTAGTTGGTGCCGTCGAGGATGGCCTTGAGCGCCTCGGCCTGCCCGTCGACGCCCGCGATGATGACCTGCTTGGACTTCCCGGCGTCGGCGATGGCGCGCTGGGCGCCCAGGCACATCGCGTCGTTCTCGCAGAACACCGCGTCGACGTCGGCGTTGGTCGCCAGCAGGCTCTCCATCACCGACAGCCCGCCGTCCGATCCCCAGTTGCCGAAGTCGGGGGCCTCGACGAGGGTGATCGACGGCTTGCCCTGCAGGACCGACTTGACCCCGTTGGTACGGGCCAGGCCGATGCTGTTGTCGGCGGGGCCGCCCTTGATGATGGCGACCTTGCCTCCGCTCGGGAGCTTCTCGGCGATGAACTCGCCGTCCTGCCTGCCGATCGCCTCGTTGTCGGGGCCGATCCAGCTGGTGTACTCGCCGGTCTGGAACTTGCGGTCGACCAGGACCACCGGCTTGCCGGCCGCCTTGATGGCGTTCAGCGCCGCCGGCGCGGACTCCAGCGGGCCGCCGGAGATGATGACGGCGTCGACGTTCTTGCTCAGCAGGTCCTCCACGTTGGACGCGAGCTTGGCCGCGTCGCCGTTGGCGTCGGTGCTGATGACGTCGATGTTGCCCTTCTTCTTGGCCTGGGCCGCGATGGCCTTGTCCATGCCGCTGAAGTAGGGGCCGCTCAGCAGGAAGTTGGCGACGCCGATCGTGTAACGCCCGTCGCCGGCGGCCGTGCCTGGCTTGCCCGGCTCGGACGAGCAGGCGGCCAGGCCGGCGGCGAGGACGCCGGTGACCAGCACGCCGCACAGCCTCTTCATGTACATGCGGGAACCTCCGATGGTGTGAGGTGTCAGGAACGCACCCGATTGGTGCGCTGGACGAGGATCACGGCGATGATGATCAATCCTTTGAGCACCTGCTGCCAGAAGCTCTGCACGCCGTAGAGGTTGAGCAGGTTGTTGATCAGCACGAGGACCAGCACCCCGCCGAAGGTCGCCCGTGTGGAGCCGCGCCCGCCCGCCAGGCTCGCGCCGCCGATCACGCACGCGGCGATCGCGTCGAGCTCGAACGCCACCCCCACGCTCGGCTGGGCGATGCCGACCCGGCTGCTCAGGATGACGCCCGCCAGGCCGGCGCAGGCGCCGCTGATGGTGTAGGCGAGGATCACGTGGCGGCGCACGTTGATGCCGGCGAGCCGCACGGTCTCCGCGTTGCCGCCGATGGCGACGATCGAACGGCCCGCCGGGGTGCGCGTGAGGAAGACCCCTCCGGCCAGGAACACCGCGAGCATGATGAGCGTGCTCAGTGGGAGGGGGCCGGCCATGGCGGAGCCGAGCGTGAAGAACGCCGGATCCTCGGGGGCGATGGGCACCTCGGAGTACACGAACGCCAGGCCCCGTACGGTGGTCAGCGCGGCCAGCGTCACCACGAACGGCGCGAGCCCGAACCTCGCCACCAGCGTGCCGTTGACCAGCCCGAAGCCCACGCCGGACGCCACGCCCACCAGCATGGCCAGCGGGATGGGGATCCCGGCGACCAGGCCCGCGGTGACGATGCCGGAGAAGGCCACCACCGACCCGACCGACAGGTCGATGCCGCCGGTGAGGATGACCACGAGCATGCCGAACGCGAGCAGGCCCGTGGTGACCATCTGCTTGAGCAGGTTGGTGAGGTTGGCCGGGGTCAGGAACGTGTCGGAGGTGAGCGCCGCCGTCCCGGCCATCAGCACGATGAGCGCGACGAAGGCGGCCTGCACGGTGACGTCACGGCCCCCCAGGACGAGCCGGGGGAGCCTCCTGCCCGTGGCGGCGGCCGGGGCGGGCCCGGCGAGCTGGTCGGTCATGCGGCCCTTCCGATCGCGTACGTGAGGACCTCGTCCTCGGTGGCCGTGTCCGAGCGGGCCTCGCCGCTGATACGGCCCTGGTTCATCACGAGGACCCGGTCGGTGGCGCCCAGGACCTCGGTGAGGTCGGAGGAGATGAGCAGGACGCTGAGGCCCTCGCGGGCGAGGCCGTCGATCATGCGGTAGATCTCGACCCTGGTGGCCATGTCCACGCCGCGGGTCGGCTCGTCCAGGATCAGCACGCGGGGCCCGGCCAGCAGCCACTTGGCCAGCACGGCCTTCTGCTGGTTGCCGCCGCTGAGGTTCACGGCCGGCATGGAGGCGCACCTCGGCGGCTGGATGTCCAGCCGGTCGATCATCTCGGCCACCTTGCGGCGCCGGAGCGCCACGTCGATCAGCGGGCCGCGCGTGGTGGCGCGCAGCGTCGTGAGCATGATGTTGTCCGAGACGCTCATGCCGAGCACCAGGCCGCTGCCCTTGCGGTCCTCGGTGACCAGCGCCAGCCCGGCCGCGATGGCCTCGCCCGGCGTGCGGAAGTCGCCGGAGCCGTCCGCGGCGCGCACCTGGCCGGAGGTCGCGGGCTCGGCGCCGAACAGGCACCGGGCCAGCTCGCTGCGGCCCGAGCCCACCAGGCCGAACAGCCCCACGATCTCCCCGCTGTGCAGCGTGAACGAGATGTCCTCGAACTCCCCGGCCCGGCCGAGCCGCGACACGGTGAGCGCCGCCTCGCCGGGCCCGGCGCGGCGGCCCGGGTAGATCTGCTCCAGGCGGCGGCCGGCCATCATGCCGATCAGCTCGCCCTCGCTGGTGCGCGCGGGCTCGGTGGTGCCGATCACCAGGCCGTCCTTGATGACCACGATCGAGGTGGCCAGCTCCAGCACCTCGGCGAGCCGGTGGGAGACGTAGACGACGAGCACGCCTCGCTCCCGCAGCCGCCGGATCAGCGCGAACAGCGCCGCGAGGTCGGTGCCGGCCAGCACGGCGGACGGCTCGTCCAGCACCAGCACGCGGGGCTCGTCCACCAGCGCCTTGGCGATCTCGACCATCTGCTGCCGTGCCACCGACAGCCGGCCCGCGGCCGTACGCGGGTCGATCGCGCCGAAGCCGATGCCCTCCAGCAGCTCCTTCGCCCGCGCGTGCGCCGCCGGCCAGTCGATGAGCCCGGAACGGCGGCGCGGGAAGTTGCCCATCAGCAGGTTCTCGGTGACCGAGAGCTGGGGCACCAGCGTCAGCTCCTGGTAGACGGTCCGTATGCCCCGCGCGTGGGCGTCGTGGGGCGAGCGCAGCTCGACGCGCTCGCCGTCCATCCACATCTCGCCCTGGCTCATGGGCTGCGCGCCGGCGAGGATCTTGATCAGGGTGGACTTGCCGGCACCGTTCGCGCCCACCACGGCGAGCACCTCGCCGCGGCGGCCCGCGAGGTCCACCCCGTGGAGCACCCGCACGCCGCCGTAGTCCTTGCGCACGCCCCGGAGTTCCAGCATCATCCGAAGGCCCCCATCAGCACCATCGTCTTCTGCCGGGTGAAGTCCAGGACGGTCTCGTGCAGGCCCTCGCGGTAGCCCCCGGTGTCCTTGGTGCCGCCGAAGGGGAGGTTCTCCGCGCGCAGGGCGGTGGAGCCGTTGATCACCACTCCGCCGACGTCCAGCAGCCGTGCGAGCGTGAACGCCCGCGACACGTCCCGCGTGAAGACCGCGGCGTGCAGCCCGTACGGGGACTCGTTGGCCAGGCGCACGGCCTCCAGGGGGTCGGTGAAGCGGGCGACCGGCGCCACCGGGCCGAAGATCTCCTCGGCGAAGGCCTCGCTGCTCACCGGGACGTCCACGAGCACCGCCGGGTCGACGAACGCCCCGCGCCTGCCGCCCCCGGCGACCAGCCGGGCGCCGTCCCGCACGAGCCTTCCGACGGCCGCCTCGACGCGCTCCGCGGCCTCCTCGGCGATCAGCGGGCCGACGTCGGTGGACTCCAGCAACTGGTCGCCCACGCTCAGCTTGGCGGTCTGGCCGAGCAGGGACTCCACGAACGCGTCGTGGACGCCGTCCTGCACGTAGACCCGCTTGACCGCGCAGCAGATCTGCCCGTTGCCGCGCGCCAGCCGCCCGAGCACCACGGCCTGGGCGGCGGCCTCGACGTCGGCGTCATCGCACACGATCAGCGCGTCGTTCCCGCCGAGCTCCAGGAAGACCTTCTTCAGGGTCGCGGACCCGAGGCGCGCGATCTCGCGGCCGGCCGCGGTGCTCCCGGTGAGGCTGACCGCGGCGATCCCCGGCGACTCGGCGAGCGCCTTGGACACCGCCACGCCGCCGGTGACGACCTGGTGCGCGTGGCTGGGCGCGCCCGCGAGCTCGACCAGCTCGGCGACCCGCGTCAGGGCGAGCGGGCAGCGCGACGGCGGCTGCACGATGACGGCGTTGCCCGCGGCGAGTGCGGCGGCGGCCTTGTGCGCGTACAGCTCGACCGGGTAGTTGAACGGGACGAGCGCCGCGACGACGCCGAGCGGCTCGCGCGTCGTGACGGCGAGGTGCCGCTCCAGGCCGGGCACGGCGTCCAGCGGGATCTGCCGGCCGAAGAGCCTCGTGGCCTCCCCCGCGTACCCGCGGAAGATGCGGATCGCCGCCTCGACCTCGCCGCGGGTCTGCGGCAGGGGCTTGCCGTTCTCCCCGGCGAGAAGCACGGCCAGGCTCTCGGCCTCGTCCTCCATCAGGCCGGCCACCCGGCGCAGCAGGTCGGCGCGTTGGTGGGCGGGCATGGCGGCCATGGCGCGCTGGCCCTCTCGCGCGGCGTCGACCACCGATGCCACGCGCGCGGCGTCCATGGCCTCCACCTCCCCGAGGGGCTCTCCCGTGCCGGGGTTGCGGACGACGATGACGTGACCGGCTGGCGATATGGCGGCGGACATCCGTTTCACTCCTCGGGTGTATCGGCTTCTCGATCGGGGGCTGCCGGGGGACCGGCGGCGGTCAGGGGTCCCTGGCCTCGGCGTACGGCGCCCGCCCCGCCGCGGGCTCCCCGCGCGCGGGGGAGTTCCCGTTCTTCGCCACGTAGCCGATCCGGCGGCTGATCTCGGCGGCCATCGCGAGCGCGGAGGGCGCCAGGCGATGGCAGTCCTCGACGCTGAAGCGGTTGGCCGGCGCGGAGACGCTGAAGGCCGCGACCGGCTGGCCCGAGGCGTTCATGATCGGGAGCCCGAAGCAGCGGACGCCCTCCTCGTTCTCCTCGTCGTCGATCGCGAACCCCCGCGCCCGTACGGCGTCGAGCTCGTCCAGCAGCGCGTCGCCGGTGAGGGTGCGCGGCGTGCGGCGGTCGAGGGGACCGGCCGTGATCTCCGCCCGGCGCCGCTCGTCCAGCAGCGCGAGCACGGCCTTGCCCATCGCCGTGCAGTGCAGGGGGACACGGCTGCCGATGCGCGAGACGAGGCGCACCGACTTTGCGCTCTCGACCTTGTCGATGTAGACGATCCGGTTCCCCGCGAGGATGCCGAGGTGGACCGTCTCGCCGCTGAGCTCGACCAGCGCGACCAGGTACGGCCGCGCCGCGGCCCGCAGCCCGTCCTCCTCCAGGTACTGCCCGGCGAGCGTCACCAGGGTGACGCCGAGGTGGTACGAGCCGGCGGCGTCCCTGTCGAGCACGCCGAGTTCGAGCAGCGAGGTGACGTACCGGTGCGCGGTGCTGACGGCGACGCCCGCGTGGCGGGCCAATTCGCCCAGCGTGATACCGGCCCTGCCCGTTTCGGACACGGCTTGGATGAGTTCGAACGCCTTGTCGACGCTCGACGACTTCCGGCCACCTTGCATTCGAGTTACTCGAATCTATTTTCATAGCGCTGCAATTTTTTGCGATGGTTACATCGGATGTGCTTGGTGTCAAGCCCCCCTCTTGGGTGGCGATTCCGGGGGTTTTGAGGGGTATATGACGGATATATAGCGCTATGTCCGCTAGTGTCATCCGGGATTGGTTGGATGAGACACCCGAGGTGTGGGATGGCACGTGCTCTCGCCTGCGAGATCACGTCTCCGCAGGCTCACTGTGAGCATCGCTAGTTGCTCGATGCCATCCGGTTCTTGCGGTCACTGTCGTCGCCGACGGACAGCAGCATCGCCTGCGCGCGATGGTCGGAAAGCCCCTGCGGGTCGAGGAGGCGGTAGCCGTGGATGCGCGCCGAGGAGGTGAAGGTCCAGTCGAGCCGCCACAGGGCCGGGCCGGCCGCGGGCCACGAGGCGGGATAGAGACGACGATCGTCGTCCGCGCGGGAAAGCCGGTCGGACAGCCATTGGATATCTCCCATGGCGCCCGTGGTGTTGAAATCGCCGGACACCAGGATCGCGTTGCGGTTGGCCTCCACATCGGCCGCGAGACCGCGGAACTGCGCCTTGCGGGCGGCGTCACGGCCGTGCAACTCCGAGTAGAACTTCGATGTCAGGGGATTCTCGTCCAGCATGTACTGAGTGGGAATGTGCACGTTGTAGACCGAGATTATCGACGTGCCTATTCGCAGGTCGGTGCGCAGCGTCTTGGCCAGCAGGAATGCCGAATTCCACGCCGCCCCCGGGCCGAGGGCCACGGCCGGTCCGACCGGTGGGGAGGCCGCGACGGGAAAGCGCGACAGCGTCACCAGCTCGCCTTCCGCGGCGATGTGGTAACCGGGAAACTCCCGCCGCAGCCGGGCCAGATCGTCGACCTGCCGGGGCGTGCCGTCCGTCCAGTGCAAATACTCCTGGAGAAGGTAGACGTCGGCGCGCTGGGCCTTCAGGAAACCGTAGAACCGCTCAGGATCGTCGTCCTGATCCCAGTACTCGGTGTTCCACGACATCACGCGCACCGCTCCCGCCGGAGCGGCGGGAGCGCCGGGGCCCAGCGGGCCGAGGTGGAGCCCGCTCTGGCCGGCGCCGAGGGCGAGGGAGGCGGCGGCCAGAGCGGAGCACCACCACCGCCGCGACCGGCCCGCCAGCGGCGCGGCGGCCAGCAGCAGGAGCGGGCCGGCGAGATAGACCAGCGGGGGCACCAGATCGGGGAGCAGCCACAGCCAGAAGCGGCCGGACAGCACGCGGTGCAGCACGACGAACAGCAGCCACGCCACGGTGACCCCGATGACCAGCCGGACCCGCCACCGAGGGGCGCCTCCCACGCCGGGCTCCACCGTGCTCAGCCTCGGGCCCCGAGGGCGGCCGGCGCCGGGGTCTCGTACAGCCTGCGGAACCGCGTGGACACCAGCCACTGCACGGCGCCGGCCGCCACGCCGCCGATGATCACCAGGTTCACCAGGAAGTGCACGCCGACGAAGAACAGGCCGAACAGCGGGCAGCGCCTGGAGAACACGAACCTGTACATCCCCGCGTCGCAGGCCAGCGACACGGCCAGCAGGAGCGCCGGTACGGCCGTGGCCACCGGGCCGAGCACCAGCGGAAGCGGCAGGGCGGCGACCGCGAGCAGCGCCGCCACCGACGCCCAGGCCCGTGAGGCGGTCTCGTACCCCCGCGCGAACCGCCGCCTGCTCGCGTACAGGGGAACGCGGGTGCGGCCGCGGTGGAAGAGCTTGCGCAGCAGGGCGGGCAGTTCGCGGTCGTGGCCCATGCGCCCGTGGATGGCCGAGGTGATGAGCACGGTGTGCCGCCGGCTCAGCCGATGGCCGTAGTCGACCTCCTCGGTGTGCTTCAGCAGCGGGTTGAACGGCCCGGTCTCGGCGAACACCTCCGCCCGGATGGCGAACATCGCCGACCACAGGAAGGACACCTCGCCCTCCGAGCCGATCGACCAGTAATGGTGCTGGAGCGAGCGGTAGTCCTCGACCCTGGTGGAGCGGATCAGCGGCTCGGGGTCCTCGATGCCGCACGCCGCGCCGAGGCCGGGATCGGCGCGCAGCAGCGCCACCCCGGTGGCGACGGCGTCGGGCGCCAGCGCGACGTCGGAGTCCACGAAGAACAGTATTTCGCCGCTCGCCCACCCCGCGCCGGTGTTCCTGGCGACGGCGGGACCGCTGTTGACCGGAGTGCGTATGACGGTCACCCCCATGGACTCCGCGATGCGCACCGACTCGTCGGTGCTGTGGTCGTCCACCATGACGATTTCCAGGGGGGCGTAGGACTGTTCCTGTACGGCCTTGAGGCACAGTGGCAGGAATCGCGCGTGATTGTAGTTGGGAACGATCACGGTGACCAGCGGAGGGCGCGGTTCCACGGTTTACCTCACCTTCGGTTTCGGGTTCGGGAGCGTTGACGCGGCGGCGTTCTCGTTCGCGGCCAGGGAGACGGCCATGTCCTGGAGGTGGTGGCTCGACAGGCCCTCGGGGGAGCGCAGGGCGTACCGGTGGACGTCGACGCCGGGGGAGGTGAAGGTCCAGTCCATCCGCCACAGCCGCAGGCCGGCGAACGTCAGCGTCGCCGGATAGAGCGGCCCTCCGGCGCGCGCCGCGTCGTTCAGGTGGCCGAGCCGGCGCGTGTATCCCATGCCGGGCAGCAGGTTGAAGTTCCCCGAGGCCAGCACGGGGTTGGCGTTGCCGTCGACGTCGGTGACGAGCTCGCGGAGCTGGGTCGCCCGCGCGGCGTCGAGCAGCCTCATCGACCGGTAGAAGTCCCCCGTCAGCGGGCTGGAGCTCAGATAGAGCATGTCGTAGAGATGCACGTTGTAGACCGACAGGACGCGCCCGCCGACGCGTAGATCGGTGCGCAGCGCCGCGCGTCTCCAGTTCGTCGCGACCGGGTTCGGAACCGTCCCCAGCGCCAGGTCACGCACGATGGGGAATCGCGAGATCGTGAGGAGCCCGTCGGCGGTCGCGAAATAGCGGGAGGGGAACTCCCGGCGTAGCTGTTCTCCGTCGTCGATCGGCGTCGGCGCCCCCGGCCCGCATCCGGAGTGCTCCTGGAGCAGGTAGACGTCGGCACTCCACTTCTTCAGATAGCGCAGGAAACGGGCGGGGTCGTCGGTGGTGTCCCAGCAGAAGGTGTCCCAGGACACGACGCGAAGCGCGCCGGGCGGCACGGGCCCGTCCAGGCCACCGCCCCACGGCGCCCGCAGCCCCGCCTGGTCCAGGCCGAGGACGAGCGCGGCCGAGGCGAGCAGCGCCGTCCACCACCGGGCCCGCCCGGCCACCCGCGCCCGGCTCAGCGCGAGCACCCCGACGGCGGCGAGCAGGGCCACCGGCAGCAGCGCGAACAGCAGCGGCGGCACCATCAGGTCGGGGATGACCCACACCCAGGTACGGCCGCTGAGCAGCCGGTGCAGCACGACGAGCGCCGCCTCCGCCGCCGCCAGGCCGACCAGTGCCCGTTCGAGGCGGGACAGCCGCGCGCGGGCGAGCAGGAGCGTCGCCACCGCCCAGAGCACCGCGAGCGGCGCGGCGAAGAACACCACGAGCGGCGCCGCGCCCCCCCACCACCAGAACCGGCCGGTCAGCCAGTTGGCCAGGGTGAAGGCCGCCCACAGCGCCAGGATCCCGAGCGCCACCAGGCCCGCCCGGCGCGGCACGCTCATGCCGTCGCCCGGTCCCTGACGCGCAGCCAGAACGACGCGGGAAGGTAGGTCTCGGTGAGCGCCACCCGGTGCCACAGCGGGTCCACCAGGCCGCGCAGGCGCTCGTCCCCCTGGATGAACGCGTTGGGCAGCTCGACCTCGAACAGGGCCGGGTTCGCCAGCAGGAAGGCCGCGAGCAGGTACTGCTCGGAGTAGTGGCGCCAGCGCCACTCGGGCGGATAGTCGCTGGGCAGCAGGATGTCGTGGAGCTGCACGAGCACGCCCGGCCGCAGGAGCGGCAGGATCTCGAAGAAGAACACCGTCACGTCCGAGCCCATGAACACCCGGTGCGAGCCGTCCAGGAAGACGACGTCGCCGGCGTCGAGGCCGGCGAAGACCTCGGGGTCGACGTGTTCCAGCGGGCTGCGGACCACCGTGTCGCACAGCGCGTCGATGTTCGCGCGCGGCGCCGGGTCGATCGAGGTGACGTGCGTGCGGAGGCCGTGGTCCTCGATGGCGCGGCGGGCGAACTTCGTCGAGTTGCCCGACCCGATCTCGACGTACCGCCGAGGGCCGGTCTCGGCGAGGAAGCCGTAGAGGGCGAGGGCGTCCAGCGGCGGCAGCCATCCGTTGTCCCAGTACGGCGTGGTGCCGTCCGGGCGGTCCCGCAGGGGGATCGCGGCGAGGTCGGGGCCGAAGGCGAGGAAGCGGGCGAGCCGGTCGGCGTAGCGCTCGCGGCCCGCGTCGAGCAGGGCCGCGATCTCCGGGTGGTCCGGCCTGCCGTAGCCGAACCTCGGCTCAGGGCGCACGGGGTGGTCGAGAAAGATCGGCCGGCGCATGCCGAAGGCGGACAGCACCACGCCGTGCACGGCCGGATGCCGCTCCAGCCACTCCAGTGGCCGGTCGGCGAAGGGCAGGGCCGCGAGCATCCTGAGCACGGCGCCGGTCACTGGCCCCGAGGGGAGCTGCCGTACGAGGTGGCGGGTCTGCCCGCGGCGCGGGGTGAGCGGAACGGGGCCGCTGTGCGAGGTCATGAGGGCGAGGCTCCTTCTGCGCGCTGGTCGATGAGGGGGGAGGGGCGGGCGCGTCGCCGGCCCGCCCAGGCGAGCAGGCCGAGGACGGCCGCCGTGGACGCGACGTCGCCCACGGTGATCAGCACCCGGCTGAGGGCCACGAGCGTGACCAGTCCGGGGCCGGTGAGCAGGGTGGCGACGGTCAGCCCGAGCACGGCCTCGCGCACGCCGAGGCCGGACGGCATGACCAGGGTGAGGATCCCGGCCACGGTGGACAGCGCGAAGCCGCCGATGCCCACGGTCATGGCCCCGGAGACCGGCGCGCCGAGCGCGACCGCGAGCACCGTCACGTGCAGGCCGCTGACCAGCCAGCCCACCGCCATGAGCCCGGTGACCGCGAGCAGGGTGCGCCGCCGGGGCAGCACGAGGGTCCGCTCGCCCCGGCGCAGGATCCGCTGGGCGAGCCCGAGCAGCGTGCCCAGCAGCCGGGGAGCGGCCAGCGGTACGAGCGCGGCGGCCAGCATCGGCAGCAGCGCCCACCAGATCGGGTCGGACGCCACGAGCCAGGGCAGGGCGACGAGCCCGGCCGCGAGCCCCGCGACCACCGCGAGGCCCTGGCTGGCCACGAACGCCCCGGCCAGCCGGGCCGGGGGCTCGCCGAGCGGCCGGGCCTGCGCCGCGTGCGCCACCGCCGGCCAGACGCCGCCCGGAAGGTAGCGGGTGAGCCCGGCCAGGAAGAAGACGCGGACCGCGACCGGCAGGGACAGGCGGGTGCCCAGCCCGGCCAGCAGCATGCGCCAGCCGAAGAACCCGGGCACGCCGCCCACCGCCGCCAGCGCCGCGGCGAGCAGGGCGTTCCCCCAGCCCACCAGCCGCAGGCTCTCGCCGAGCCCGTCGCGCACGCGCCACAGCTGGTAGCCGAGGAACCCGAGCACGAGCAGGTAGGCGGCCACGCGCAGCCCGGCGAACACCCTCTGCCGGGTGGTGCGGCGCACGGCCGTCATGCGGGCGCCTTGGCGTACAGGCGCCGGAACGACCGCGACGTCAGCCACTGCAGGATCCCGACGCCGGCCCCGGCGGCGATGGTCAGGTTGACCAGGAAGTGCATGCCGACGAAGAACAGCCCGAACCCGGCCTTCCGGCCGGCGAACACGAACCGGTACATCCGCCGATCGATGGCCAGGCAGGCGGCGAACATCAGCACCGGCAGCGCCGCGGTCCAGGCGGCCCCGGTCAGCAGCGGCACGGGCAGGGTCGCGGCCGTCAGCGCGGCGGCCAGGCTCGCCGCCGACTCCGGCGAGCCGACCACGCCGGGGGCGTACTGCCGTTGCAGGAAGAACGGCACGTGCAGGCGGGTGCGGGTGAAGACCTTCCGCAGCGCGACGCGCACCGTGGCGTCGTCGTCGTGCCGGCCGCGCACGGCCGAGGTGAGCCGCACCTCGTACCGGCCGGTGAGCCGCTCGCCCACGTCGGCGCCCTCGGTCTGCAGGAGCTCGGGGTTCCACGGCCCGACCTCCGCCCACACGGCGGCCGGTATCGCGATGATGGCGACCGGCAGGAACCCCTTGATCGGGCCCTCGGCGACCCGGTACCAGTAGTGGCGGTACAGGGTCCGGTACTCCTTGACCAGGCTGTCGCGGTTGAGCGGGACGGGCTCGTAGTTGCCGCAGACCGCGCCGATCCTGGGGTCGGACCCGAGCAGCGCCACGGCCTCGGCGACCGCGTCGGGGGCGAGGCCCACGTCGGAGTCGAGGAAGAACAGCACCTCACCCCGCGCGTGGTCCGCGCCGAGGTTCCGCGCGACGCTCACCCCGCTGTTGCGCGGCGTGCTGAGCACCCGCACCCCGAGCGACCTGGCCACCTCCACGGAGTCGTCGGTGCTGCAGTCGTCGACGTAGATGATCTCCAGCGGGGAGTACGTCTGCGCCTTGACGGCCTTGAGGCACTGCGCGAGCACGTTCCCGTAGTTGTAGTTGGGGACGATGACAGAGACGAGCGGCGCGGAGGCCATGGTTCACCAGCCTTTCGATGGATCGACCGCGCGCCGGCGTGCGGCGGCGCGATGGGAGGGCCCGAAGGAGGAGTCGAGCGCGGCGCGCACCCATCCCACGGCGGCCCCGCCGACCAGCGCCGCGTGGGCGAGGAGGTGCACGGCGGTGAAGTAGGCCAGGAACCCCGGCCCCCTCTCCCGCAGGACGAAGCGCGACAGCGACGGGTCGGACACCGCGAACAGGACGAGGAAGGCCGCCGGCAGGGGAAGCGCGGGCGGCCACGCCAGGCCGAGGGGCAGCGTGGCCATGGTCAGCGCGGCGGCGAGCACGCCGCCCGCGCGGTTGACCACCAGGGCGTCGCGCCGCAGCCGGTTCCGCGCGGAGAAGCGGAGCAACTGCGCGCGCCGGTACTGCTCGGCGAGCAGGGGCAGCAGCCGGTCGGCCTCGTCGTGGCGGCCGGTGACCTCGGCGGCCAGCCGGATGCGGTGGCGCGCCAGCAGGCGCTCGCTGTACTCGTCGTCCTCGGCGCAGCGCAGGTTGTCGTCGAACGGCCCCACCTCCTCGAACACCGCGCGCGGTAAGGCCGCGAGGGCGAAGACGGCGGTCGAGGTCAGGCCCACCGCCCGGCTGAGCGCGTGGTGCAGGTGCAGCGTCCGATAGGTCTCCACGGGGCCGTCGTCGATGAGCGGCTCCTTGGCGTAGACGCCGTACACGCAGCCGCAGCCGGGGTCCTCGCCCAGCAGCCGCACCGCGTTCGCCACCGCGTCGGGGGCGAGGCCGACGTCGGAGTCGAGGAAGAACAGGATCTCGCCCCTGCTCGACGCCACCCCGGCGTTGCGGGCCGCCGACACCCCCCGGTTGTACGGGTGCCGGACGAGCGTGCAGGGGAACTCACCCGCGATGACCCGCGAGCGGTCCGTGCTGGCGTCGTCGACCACGACCACCTCGATGTCGCGGTAGGTCTGCGCCAGCGCCGCCGCGAGGCAGGCGCGCAGCGTCTTCTCGGAATTGTGGGCCGGGACGATGACCGACACCAGGGGGGAGGTCCTGGGCACGACTGCCGCCTTTCGCGTTGCCGGGGTTCATCGGAGGATCGCCTCGGCCAGCGCCGGATGCCGGGCGAGCACAAGGGTCGTGCCGAGCACGACCGCCAGCGCCAGGCCCGTGGCCGCCAGGCCGCGGTCGCGCAGCACCGCCCGCACCGGGTCGCCCCCGCCGCCCTGGACGAGCACCACCTGCAGGTAGCGGAACAGGGCGAACAGCGCGAAGGGCGTGCACAGCAGCATCGCCGCCTGGCCGTACGGCCCGAGGGGCGCCTCGGTGCTCAGGTAGATCAGCCCGGCGACCGCCGTGAGCACGCAGGTGAGCTGGAGGAGCTGGTTGGCCAGCTCCACCGAGTAGCCGCGCAGCGCCGGCCGGTGCGCCGCCCCCGTCTCCAGCAGTTCCTGGCGCCGCTTGCCGATGACCAGCAGCAGCGACACCGAGAACACCGTGACGAGCAGCCAGCCTGAGACGCGTTCCCCGATGGCCACCGACCCCTGGACGACGCGCAGGGCGAAACCCAGCGCGACGGCGCACACGTCGATGAGGGGGATGTGCTTGAGCGAGCGGCTGTAGGCCACGTTGAGCACCAGGTAGGCCAGCAGCGGCCAGTACGGCCTGCCCGGCCCGAACCCGACCAGCACGCCGAGCAGGGCGAGCAGGGCGGTGCAGTACAGGTAGCCGGCCCGTACCGAGACGTGCCCCGCGGCGATCGGACGGTGGCGCTTGGTGGGATGGGCGCGGTCCCGGTCCCGGTCCGCGATGTCGTTGCCGACATAGACGCATGCACCGGCCAGGACGAACCCGGCGACGGCCCATCCGACCTCGCCGAGCGCCGTGAGGGTCCAGGTGCCCGCGTCGGCGAGCGCGATGGGGACGAGCAGGAGGCTCTTGGCCGCGTGCAGCGGCCGGATCAGGGTGACCAGGCTCGCGAGCGTCCCCGGCCGGCCGCCCGCCGTCTCGCCCGCGGGCGGCTCCGGCCTCTGCGCCATTCCCTGGGGACCGGGAGGGTCGATGACACGCATGTGGACCTCCGGCCCGGGTCAGAAGAAGACCTTCGCGAGCGACAGCGCGCCCTGCCGCCAGGCGTCGCGGCTGGTACGCCCGCCGCGCGCCGCCGGCTCCGCGTTCTCCCGCCACCAGGCGTACGTGCGCAGGATCGCGTCCTGGTTGGAGAGCCCCGGCTCGAAGCCCAGCCGCTCGCGGGCCTTGTCGATGCTGACGTAGGAGTCCGCGAGCAGCTTGTACAGGAGCCGCTCGTACACCGGCGACAGCCGCGTCCTGCCGAGGAGCCGCAGGACGGCGAGGGTGGGTTTGGCCGGGAGCGGCACCACCCGCCCACCGTGTCCGGCGGCGTCGAGCACCGCCTGGAAGTCCTCGCGCAGGGTGGCGAACACCGCCGCGGCGATGTTGTAGGTGTCGCCGGCGACCTCGGCGGGCGCCTCCAGGGCGCGGACGACCGCGTCCACGAGGTCGTCGATCGCCAGCATCTGGATGCGCACGTCGCCGCGGCCGAGCATGGGGAAGTGGCGCCCCTCCTCGGCCCACTCGAACAGCATCGCGAACAGCCCCATGCGTCCCGGCCCGAGGAAGGTCTTGGGGCGCAGGATCGGCACGCACATCCCCTCCGCCCGGAACTTCTCCGCCACCTCCTCCGCCGCCGCCTTGGCGGCGCTGTAGTGATCGACCGGCTCGCGGGGATGGTCCTCCGGCGTGGGCACCAGCTTCGGCAGGCCGTACACGGCCGTGGAAGAGATGTGCACGACGCGCGGCACGCCCGCCCGCTGACCGGCCCGCAGCACGCTGCGGGTGCCCCCGACGATCACGTCGCGGATCTGGTCGGGCGAGTAGCTCGGCAGCGCGGCGGCGCAGTGCACCACGGCGTCCGCCCCGGTCACGAGCTCGGTCATCAGCGCGGTGTCCCGGATGTCCCCGGTCGCGTACCCGGCCGCCGGGCACTGGCCCGGACGGGCGCGCAGGTCGACACCCAGCACGTCGTACCCCGCGCCCGCCAGGCGCTGGACCAGGTTCGCCCCGAGCATGCCCGAGCTGCCTGTCACTACGACCCGGACGGCCATCGCGGCGCCACCTTCTCCCGTACGAACCTGGCCAGCAGCCGGGGAAGGCCCTGGGCCAGCGTCTTGTCCAGGCTGTCGAGGAAGTACTCGACGTCCGCGGGCTCGACGACCAGCGGCGGCGCGGCCACCAGCGGGTTGTCGCCGTTCAGCGTGTAGTAGGTGTAGACGCCGTGGTCGCGGTACAGGGCGTCGATGACCGAGCAGGTGATCAGCTTGACGCGGATGTGCGGGTCCCTGAGGAGGCCTCCGGGGGCGAGCTTGGCGGCCAGGTCGAGGATCTTCGGCCCCCCGTCCAGGAAGATCCCGTACAGCGCGCCCGAGCCGCGTACGCCGGCCACCGTGTCCGGGTGCTCCTTGCGGATCCGCTCCAGGCCGGGCGCCAGGACGCGCTCGATCTCGCGTGCGCGTCCGGGGTAGTCGTCCTCGACGACGATGTTGAGCGCCTCGATCGCGGTGGCGGTCTCCTCGCCGAACCCGTAGTAGGTCGTGCTGGTGCTGTGCACGAGGGAGTCGGCGAGGTTGTCGTAGGCCTTGCGGAAGACCCGTTCACGCGCGACGTACGCGGAGATGGAGGACTTGCCGCCGCCGAACGACTTGGAGGTGGTGAGGACGTCCGGGATCAGGCCGGGGTAGCGCATGAAGTAGAAGAGGCTGCCGGTCTTGCCCCACCCCGTGTAGATCTCGTCGAAAATCAGCACGATGCCGTCGGCGTCGCAGAGCTCCCGCAGGCCGCGGAGGAACTCCTCGGAGCAGGAGCGCATGGTGGACGCGCTGAAAGGCTCGACGATGATCGCGTACACGTCGCAGCCGCCGTCGCGCGCACGCGCCGAGGCCGTCGCGGCGCGCACGGCGTCGAGGTCGCCGTAGGGGAAGGCGACCACTCCGGGGATCCCGGGAAAGCGGAAGCGCTCCTGCGTGCCGGTGAGGGTGCCAGAGCCCAGCAGCTTGCCGTGGAAGCCGATGTCGGCGCGCAGGATCGTCTGTCTGCGCCCGCCGTGGTACTTGTAGGCCAGCTTGACCGCGCCCTCGACCGCCTCGGCGCCGGAGTTGGGGAAGAACGACATGGTGAGGTCGCCGGGCAGCAGCTGGGCGAGGTTGTGGCCGAGCGCCGCCACGTACGGCGAGAAGTACGTCTTGTGCACCTCCATCCGCCGCTCCTCCTGGAAGCGTCTGCGGGCGGCCAGGATGCGCGGGTGGTTGTGGCCGTGGTTGAGCACGCCCACGCCGCCGGTGAAGTCGAGGATCCGCCGGCCGCCGCGGGTCCAGATCCAGGCTCCCTCGGCGCGCTCGACCAGCTCCCTGCCGAAGCCGAGGGATGTCATGAGCGAGACCTGGCTGCGGCTGACGTGTTTCCGGTACAGATCGTGAACGTCTTTCGCCGTCAAACGCTCGCATTCGTCGAGGCTGATCAATTCGGACACGCGCACTCTCTTTCTGTGTCGTCGGACACGAGATTCGACGGGACCGGAAACTCGGGCGGCGAAATGGCCAGACCTGAAAGGGGTTTTCTGTTCGGCGGTCGCGCGTTCACGGGCGATCCTCCTCGGCCGGCTCCGGCGTGACCCCTAATGGGCCCCACGCTTGGTGCTCATCGACCACGTCTGGAACGGAGTCGGATTGACAATGCGGCCCGGCAGTCAAGGCGGGGTAAGGCCGCGGCTTGACATGAGGGGTGCGCGCATTTCATGCAGTGAGACGGGGCGGTCACCAGGTGGACGGAGCGGGCGGCGCGCGGCCGGGTCGATCGCGGCGCCCGCGTGTTCCACTGGGCCTTTCACCTGCCGATCCACCACGCAGGCCCGCCGGCCTCGCCGGCGCGGCGCGCGGGTCTCAGGATCCGAGAAACACTCACAACCGACGTGACACGCGAGGAACCACGGAGAAATGCGGGGTGATGTGGCGAACGATGACCTTGGAAGGGGTCGCGATGTGGCGAACGATGACCTGAGAACCGATCGCGAAGTGCCGGACGATGACCGGGGAACGCGTTACGCGAGCCTCCATCGCCGTCATTCGTAATGGGGCCGGAAGGCCAGGTCCCAAATCGCGGGAGAGGCGAATATATGACGCCGAAGAACAGGACGACCCCGGCCGCAGCTATTTGTGAGGACTGTGTGATAGTGGCGGGCCATGCGGTTTCGTGTCCTCGGCACGCTTGAGGCCCGCTCCGGCAGCAATCGGCTGGTCCGGCTCGGCGCGGCCAAGCAGCGCGCGCTGCTGGCGGTCCTGTTGCTGAACGTCAATCGGCCCGTGCACGTCGACCGGCTGGTCGAGGCTCTGTGGCCGCAGCGGCCACCTCGTACGGCGGCGGTCGCGCTGCGCACCTACGTGTCCGCCCTCAGGCGGGTGCTCGGGCTCACCGACCCCGCCGATGCCCCGCTTCTGTCCACCGTGCCAGGCGGCTATCAGATGCGGCTCTCCCCGGCCGACCTCGACCTGCTGACCTTCGAGGAGCTCGTGGCCCAGGGGCAGCAGGCCATGGCCGGCGGGCGGCCGGTGCTCGCGGCGGAACGGCTGCGGCGGGCGCTCGGGCTGTGGCGCGGCCGGCCGTTCGAGGACGTCGCGCTGGATCCCCGGCTGGGAGCCGAGCTGATCCGGCTGGAGGAGCGCAAGGCCGCCGCGCAGGAGACCTGGATCGATGCCCAGCTCGCACTCGGCAACCACGGCGACCTGCTCGCCGAGCTGGGGGAGCTGGTGGCGGAGCAGCCGCTCAGGGAGCGGCTGCGGGCCCAGTGGATGCTCGCCCTGTACCGCTCCGGCCGCCAGGCAGAGGCCCTGCGCGCCTACCGCGACCTGCGCGGGCAGCTGGTGCGGGAGCTGGGCGTCGAGCCGAGCCCGCCGTTGCAGCGGCTGCACCGCCAAATACTGACCGGTCACCCCGACCTGGCCCCGCCCGTGGTCGGGGCCGGCGCCCGGCCCGGCCCGCCCCCGGTGCCGCGGCAGCTTCCCCGGGACATCCCGAGCTTCACCGGCAGGGCGGCGGAGCTGGCCCGCCTGCGCGCGCTCGTGCACCAGGCCGACCGGCCGGGCGCCCCGGTGATCGGCGCCATCGACGGCATGGCCGGGGTCGGCAAGACCACCCTCGCGGTGCACGCCGCGCACCGGCTGGCCGGGGGGTTCGCCGACGGGCAGGTGTTCGTCGACCTGCACGGCTTCACGCAGGGGGTGTCGCCGGTCTACCCGGCCGACGCCCTGGAACAGCTCCTGCGTTCCCTGGGCGTGCCGGGCGAGCAGATCCCCCACGACCTGGACGCCCGCGCCGCGCTGTACCGGAGCCGGCTGGCCGGCAAGCGCGTGCTCATCCTGCTGGACAACGCGGCCGAGGAGGCCCAGGTGCGTCCGCTGCTGCCCGGCGCGCCCGGCTGCCTGACGCTGGTGACCAGCCGCAGGCGCCTGACCGGGCTGGAGGACGTGCGGCCGCTGTCCCTGGACGTCCTGCCGCGTGGCGACGCGCTCGCTCTGTTCACCAGCAGCGCGGGGGAGCGGCGCGTGGCCGGGCAGCCGCCCGAGCTGCTCACCGAGATCGTCGAGCTGTGCGGCCGGCTGCCGCTGGCGATCCGCATCGCCGCCGCCCGGCTGCGGGGCCGGCCCGGCTGGACGCCGGCGCACCTGGCCGACCGGCTGCGCGACCACCAGCACCGGCTCGGCGAGCTGGAGGTCGGCCGGCTCAGCGTCACGGCCACCATGGACCTGTCGTACCACCACCTCAGCCCCGGCAGGCAGGGCATGTACCGGCTGCTCGGCCTGCACCCGGGGCCCGACATCGAGCGCCACGCCGCGGCGGCCCTGGCCGGCACCACCCCCCAGCACGCGAGCCGGCTCCTGGACGACCTCGTCGACGCCCACCTGCTGCACGAGCCGGTGCCGGGCCGGTACTGCTTCCACGACCTGCTACGCGCGCACGCGACCGCCACGCTGGCCGACGAGGACACCGACGCCGACCGGCGCACCGCGCTCACCCGGCTGTTCGACCACTACATCCACACCGCCTCGGCCGCGATGGGCCTGGCCCATCCGCACGAGCCCGGCCACCCGCCTCCCGTACGCACCCCCGCCGGGCCCGCGCAGGCCCTCCACGACCAGGCACGCGCGGTGGAATGGCTGGACGCCGAGCTGACCAACCTGCTCGCCACCGTCGTCCACGCCGCCAGGCACGGCTGGCCCGCCCACGCCCTGCACCTGTCGGCGACCCTGGACCGTCACCTGCGCACCCGCGCCCACTACACCTACGCCCGCACCCTGCACAGCAACGCCCTGCAGGCGGTGGCGTGCGCGCACCGCGATCTCGGCCGCCACGAGCAGGCCAGGAAGCTGTGGCAGCGCGCCCTGGACCTCCTCACCGACCTCGGCGTCCCGGAGGCGGACCCCGAACGGTTCCCGTAGCCGCGTTTGAGTAGGGGCCTACTCATGCGCCGGCCCCCGCCCGCGGCGAAAGATCGGGATGACCGGGAGGACGCCGCGACATGCCGGCGTGCTCCCGCATGGCGGCATGCGAGGGCGACCGCGTCGGCGGTCGCCGGGATGGGGAAGTGCGGTGAACGTCCTCTTGGTGATGGTCTTCGTGGCCGTCGGCCTCGTCCTGCTCGGCCGGTGGCTGCGCGGGAGGAGGACCGGGCGTCCGCTGACCGTGGAGGAGAAGGCCCCCACCTTCCAGGTGGTGACGCTGGGCCTGCAGGGTTCCGGCAAGACGCTGCTCCTCGCGAGCATGTACCACCGGCTCAAGGCGCCCGCGGGCCAGTGCTACTTCCTCACCGCTCCGCACGACGACGTGCTGCTGCTCAACCAGTGGTACGCCCAGATGGTGGACACGGCGGCCTCCGGCGACTGGCCGCGCGGCACCGCCAAGGGGGAGAGCCGGCAGTTCACTTTCACCGTGAAGACCCACATGGCGGGCACGGCGCTCACGATCCTGCGTCTGAAGTACCTGGAGTACGCGGGAGAGCTGCTCACCGAGATCCAGGACGCGGGCTCCACCAGGCAGAAGGAGCTGTTCGCCCAGATCGACTCGGCGGACGCGCTGATCGGCGTGATCGACGGATACCGGATCAGGCAGCACCTGGACGGGCATCCCGCCGGGCCGCTGCACCTGGAGCGGACGCTCAACGCACTGCTTCCGGTGATGATCGAGGCGACGGCTCCGATCAGCTTCATCATCACCAAATGGGATCTGCTGACGGAGCTCCATCCCGATGAGAGCACTCGGCTCGGCATCGTGCACAACCTGCTCATCTCCAACGACCTGTTCCGGTCGCTGGTGAGCCTGCACAGCGCAGAAAGGGTGGTCCGGCTGATCCCGGTGAGCGCGGTGGGCCCCGGCTTCGCCGAGGTCGACGCGCGGGGTGAGATCGTCAAGGTCTCCCGGGCCCCGGCGCACCCGGCCAACGTGGATGTCCCGCTGTCCGCGGTGGTCCCCGACATGTTCGACCAGGTCGAGAGCCGGCTCAACAGCGAGGCGCGGGCGGCTCTGAGCGCGGAGGTGCGCAGGCGGAGCCGGCAGGGCGCCCTGGAGGCGCTGGCCTCCGCGAGCCTGTTCGCCGGGCAGATGGCGGGGCGCGCGCTGCTGGCCGCCTTCGGCCCCTCGGCGGCGGTCATCGGCGAGTCCATGCTGGGGCTGTTCCTGGACTCCCGGCTGGGCGGGCGCGGGGACGACGGGATCCGCCTCGACCAGGAGCTGAGCGAGGCCGAGCGGCGCGTCGAGACCCTCCGCCTGGCACGGCGCAGGGTCCTGTACGACATGCGGCGCAAGGTGGACATGATGGAAGGCCGGCTGCCGTACTCCAGGCTCTCGGACGGCCACATCCGGGACGGGATCTGACATGGGCGACGGCTCCTCCGCCCGCGGCTGGCCGTTCCTGGTCGCCCGGGGCCGCCACCGCGGGTACCGGACCCTGCTGGCCCCGGGCTTCCTCGTCGCCGAGCGGGACCACGGTGTGCTGGACGACTCGGTGGTGCCGAGCCCCCACCAGGACCGGGCCACCGTCATCGAGGTCGTGACCGGCGCGGGACGCCGGCTGGCCGTCGCGCACGCCACCCATCTGGTCACCTCGGCCGACATCGCGGAGCCGGGCGCCCCGCCCTCCGAGCAGGAGCCGCGCGACCAGCACAGCCGCCCGCTGCAGCTGATCTACGGGTTCGTCTGCCTGGACGGGCCGGTCGGCGAGCCAGACCGGGAGGATCTGCGGGTGTGCCGCCAGGCGTCGCTGGGCACGTACCGCCGGTTCCTCGGCGACGAGGAGGGGTTCACGGTGGAGCCCAGCGAGGACTTCCCGCTGCGGTCGCCGGTCGTCCGGCGCCCCGCCGCGCCCGTGCGGCGGCCCGCGCAGGTGTCGCCGATGAGCGGCTACGACGACCGCGTACGGCCGCGGGCCGGCTGGGGGACGGTCCTGGCCGCCGCCGGAGTGCTGCTGGTCGCGGTGATCCTGGCGGTCGTGTGGTTCACCCGCCCGGGACCGCGCGTGGAATGTCCCAGGCCCGAGCAGAAGATCGCCTCAGAGTCGCAGTGGCCGTCCGGCACGCCGGCCGCCACCTGCCTGGAGGACGGACGTCCGAACGGCGGTGAACCGGCCGGACCCCCGAGGTGAGACCGGCCGCGCGCGGTCTCACGCGGCGCGCGGTCTCACCGAAAGGGTCATGTGCGTACTCCACGGATTCCCGATGCGCCGGGTGCGGAAAGTTTATCGGGAGAGCGCCGGGGGAGTAGTCCCTTCCTCCGCGTGCGAGCGCCGACCGCTCGGTTCGCTCCGTCGCCTGCGCGTCCCGAATACGCGCGCCTGAAGGAGGGACGCCCGGCCAGAATTCGGTGTGCGCGTTTACCGGGAGCCGAGGCGACAGGAGAGCCGATTCGATGAGCAGCCAGGCAGGGCCCGCACTCACCCACCCGTTACGACAGCCGACCTTCTTGCGGCTCTGGGCGGCCAGCTTCTTCACCGAGGTCACCCGGTGGGGCCTGCTCATCGCGGTGCCGCTGTACGCACTGAGCCTGACCGGGTCGGCGCTGATCACCTCCACCGTGGCCATGCTCGGGCTGCTGCCGAGCCTGGTGCTCACGCCCCTGGCAGGCATCTTCGCCGACCGGTGGAACCCCGCGCGGTTCCTGGCCGGGCTCGCGATCACTCGCGCCGTCCTGCTGCTGCCGCTGCTTCTCGTGCAGGACACGCGGCACCTGTGGATCCTCTACCTGGTCGCGGCGGCCGAGGCGGGGCTCACCGCGATGTTCGAGTCGGTGAAGAACGCCCTGCTGCCGACCGTGGTCGCGCCGGCCCAGCTCGTAACCGCCAACGCGACGATCAGCCTCAACTCCAACCTCGGACGCCTGGTCGGCAGCCCGCTCGGCGGGCTGATGCTCACCTGGGCCGGGATCAACGGCGTGGTGGCCGCGGTCGTGGCGCCGCTCGTCCTGACCGTGCCGCTGGTGATGACGATCTCGGGCACCCGGTCCGCCAGCCCCCCGCCCGGCCCCGGCACCGCGTTCTGGCGGGAGTCGGTGGCCGGCCTGCGGACGATCTGGGCGTCGGGCCGGCTGCGCGCCGTCACCATCGTCGTCAGCCTCATGTCCGTCGCCCAGGGAATGTTCGTCATCCTCTTCCTGCTGTTCGTCACCGACCTGCTGGGCGGGGGCGAGTCCGAGGCGGGCCTGCTCCGCGGCGTGCAGGCGGTCGGCGGGCTGATCGGCGGCGCGCTGGCCGGGGTCATCGCCCGCAGGCTGAACATGAACCAGTTCGTCAGCCACGGCCTGATGATCTTCGCGTTGATCAGCCTGGTCATCTGGAACTCCGCGCTGCTGACCACCGCGCTGTGGGTCTACGTCGGGCTGTTCATCCTGGCGGGAGCGCCGGGAGTGTGGATCATGGCGGGCTGGCTGTCCGTGGTGCAGCGCGCCACGCCCGCCGACCTGCGCGGCAGGGTGATGAGCAGCTTCCTGGCCCTGTCCGACGGCCTGCAGGCCCTCGGCATGCTGCTCGCCGGCGTGCTCGTCGGCTTCATCCCGACCCTCGGCCTGCTCGACCTCCAGGCGGCGATCCTGTTCCTCGCCTCCGTGCTGGCGTGGCGGACGCTCACCGGCGACCGGGCGGACGTGCCCGCCGAGGTCGTCCAGCCGAGCGAGGAATCCCGCCCGGCCTGACGCCGGGCGGGACCTCGGACCGACACCCGACGCCAGGACGCTCCTGGTCTCAGCAGCCGCAGGCGATCGCGCCGACGGGCGCGGTCAGCGGGTCGGCGGGCCGGATCACCCGCCCGGCCCCGCTCTCGACGGCGAAGCCCTCGCGCACCCAGTACTCGTAGCCGCCGATCATCTCCTTGACCCGGTGGCCCAGCCGGGCGAGTGCCAGGGCGGCCCTGGTCGCGCCGTTGCATCCCGGGCCCCAGCAGTACGTCACCACCACCGCGTCCCGGGGGATCAGGGCCGGCGCCCGTTCGGGGATCCAGGCGGTGGGCAGGTGCACGGCGCCGGGGAGGTGGCCCTGTTCCCAGGACTCGGCGCTCCGCGAGTCGATCACGATCAGCCCGGGGACCCCGGCCTCGAGATCGGCGTGCACGTCGGACACGTCGGCCTCGAAGCTCAGGCGGGCGGCGAAGTGGGCGGCGGCCTCGTCTGGGCGGGCCGGAGCGGTGGAGAGGACAGCGGACATGCCGACGATCCTTCCCGCCCGCGCGCCGGGCCGACAGTGGCATGAACGGCTACCATCGATAGGATCCCGCCATGCTGATCCGGCGGGAACGCGGCCCGTCCGTCGCCGTCCTCGCGTACGAGGGCATGTCGCCGTTCGAGACCGGCATCGTCACCGAGGTCTTCGGGCTGCCCCGTCCCGAGCTGGACGTGCCCTGGTACGACCTGAAGGTGTGCGCGGAGCGGCCGGGCCCGCTGCGCATCGTCGGCGGCGCGACCATCGGCACCGAGCACGGCCTGGACGTCTTCGCCTCGGCGGGCACCGTGATCGTCCCGGGGGTCGGCGACGTGTGGGGTGAGTGCTCGCCCGAGCTCGTCGCGGCGCTGCGCCTGGCGCACGACCGGGGCGCGCGCATCGTGTCCATCTGCTCGGGGGCGTTCGCGCTGGCCGCCGCCGGCCTGCTGGACCACCGCCCCGCGACCACCCACTGGCAGTACGCCGACCTGCTGCGACGCCGGTTCCCCCTGGTGAAGGTGGACGCCGACGTCCTGTACGTCGACGACGGCGACGTGCTCACCAGCGCGGGCAGCGCCGCGGGCCTCGACCTGTGCCTGCACCTGGTGCGCCTCGACTACGGCCCGGCCGTGGCGAACACGGTGGCGCGGCGGCTCGTCGTCCCGCCGCATCGCGAGGGCGGGCAGGCCCAGTTCATCGAGGCGCCGGTGCCGCGCGACCTGGAGGACGACCGCATCGCCCGGAGCATGGCCTGGGCCCTCGCCAACCTGGGGCAGGAGATCACCGTGGAGACCCTCGCCGGCCGGGCTCACATGTCCGCCCGCACCTACCTGCGGCACTTCGCGCGCCGCGCAGGCACCAGCCCGATCCGCTGGCTCATCGCCCAGCGGATCCAGGCCAGCCTTCCGCTGCTGGAGAAGACCTCCGCGCCGATCGAGGAGATCACCCGCACGGTCGGGTTCGCCAGCCCGGTGACCTTCCGGTCGCACTTCGTACGGGCGATGCGCACGTCCCCGTCGGCGTACAGGCGCGCCTTCCGCACGGCCGCGCCCTAAAGCGGCGCATCACGCGGCGAGGCGGCGGGACAGGCGGTGGCCGGCGCGTTGCATCGGCCTCTCGACGAAGCGGTAGGTCAGCCAGCTCGCGGGCAGCACCACGGCCACGAAGAGCGTGGCCATGAGGAGCTGCACGGGGAGCGGAGACCAGCGCAGGTCCCCGGTCAGCGCGACGTAGTACTTCAGCAGCGGGTGGTGCAGCAGGTAGAGCGAGTAGCTGATCAGCCCGAGCCAGGTGAGGAATCGGGGGACCCGCCGGTGCCTCAGGGCCATCGCCCCCGCGAACGTCGCGCCCGCCAGCGCGATCGTGGTGATCCAGACGTCGGGCCGGATCCACCACCAGCCACCCTGGACCGCCCACACCGGCGTGAGCGCCACGAGCACCACGGTCGCGATCACCGGCCAGAAGGCGCCCGCGCCGCGCTCCCACCGGTAGATCGCCGTGCCGGCGAACATGACCGCGACGATGACCACGCCGAACCAGGGCACCCTGCTGCTGAGCAGCAGCAGGACGAGTGCCGTCACGCCCAGCACGCAGGCGGCGGCCGTACGGAGGCGGTCGGAGATCACGCAGGCCAGCCCCACCGCGAACACCGCGCCCGAGGCCCAGGCCAGCCAGCCGCCCGCGAGCGGCGGGCCGGGCAGCACCAGCGCGGTGGCCAGCGCCGTCAGGCCGAACAGCAGGGCGAGCACACCGCTGCGCTGGTGCACCCGGCTCACGAACAGCGCGGTCACCAGCAGGTAGAACACCATCTCGTACGACAGCGTCCACATGGTGTCCACGACGCCGCCGACGCCGATCACGTCCAGCAGCATCGTCGCGTGGGCGACCACCGTGGACGGCTCGCGCGGCACGGCCCCGCGTACCGGTATCCACCAGGCCAGGGCGAGGACCAGGCCGATGACGACGAGGTAGATCGGGTAGAGGCGGAAGACCCGGTTGATCCAGAAGGCCCTGACGTCCCCGTGCCGCTCCAGCGACGCGGGGATGATGTACCCGCTGACCAGGAAGAAGACGAGGATGCCGTAGAGCCCGGCGTTGAACCAGTAGGGGCGCAGCGACGGGACGACCCAGGGCAGCATGTGCTCGGCCAGCACGGCTATCGCCCCGATGCCCCGTAGCGCGTCAAGCCAGGCGAGACGGGTCGAAGAGGACGTCATGGCGGGTGTGGTCACGGTCCTGGCGATCGACACCCGCACCAACTTACCGAACGGGCTCGGCTCGAACCCGATCAGGAGTCAACATAGCGGGCGTCACAGGCCGGTGACGGCTCTCCGCCGAGCGACGTCGCCCCGCGCGAACGTCCGGACGCGCGGTTGGTAGCGTGAAGACGAGTCTGTAGTCCGGCAGCCCGGACGTAACGACCGATCGTGATACGACCTGTCCGCGCTTCTGAGACCGGCCGCGGGCCGGGGGCGCGAGGCCCCTGTGGAGAGGCCCTGTTGCCGGTCAGGAGCGCCGATCCGGCCCGGTGATCAACCCGCCGCGTGGCCGTCGCGCCCGGCCGCCGCCGTCCGGAACGAGCGGAGGAGTGATCATGACCGCTACGCCATCCGTCACGCGGAGATCGATCGCCAGCGTCAACCCGTACAACGACCAGGTGATTCGCGAGTTCTCCGCGATGACAGAAGAGGCGGTCGACCGGGCCGTCGAGGCGTCCCACGAGGCCTTCCAGGCCTGGCGGGGGCTCGCCCCCGCCGAGCGCGCGGCCGTCGTCCGCATGGCGGGCGAGCTGATCATCGAGCGCCGCGACGAGTTCGCCCGCATCGTGACCCTGGAGATGGGCAAGCGCATCGGCGAGAGCTACGGGGAGGTGGACCTCGTCGCCGACATCCTGCGCTACTACGGGGAGCACGGCCCGGATCTTCTGGCCGATCGGCCGCTGCCGATGGAGGAGGGCACGGCCGTGGTGGCCAACCGGCCGCTCGGGCCGCTCCTCGGCATCATGCCGTGGAACTATCCGCTCTACCAGGTGGCCCGCTTCGCCGCCCCGAACCTCGTCGCGGGGAACACCATCCTGCTCAAGCACGCCAGCAACTGCCCGCAGTCGGCGATCATGCTGGAACGCCTGTTCCGCGACGCCGGCGCCCCGCACGGCGTCTACACGAACCTGCTGGTACCCGCCGCCGGGATCGGGCGGGTGATCGACAACCCGGCGGTGCAGGGCGTCTCGCTGACCGGCAGCGACCGCGCCGGCGCGCGCACGGCCGAGCGGGCCGGCCGCAACATCGACAAGACCGTGCTGGAGCTCGGGGGAAGCGACCCGTTCATCGTGCTCGACGGCCTGGACTTCGAGCGCACCGTCGACGCGGCCGTGGTCGGACGGCTGTCGAACATGGGGCAGAGCTGCGTGAGCGCCAAGCGGTTCATCATCCTCGCGGATCTCTACCAGGAGTTCGTCGAGCGGCTGCGCGACCGGTTCGCGAGGCTGGTCCCCGGTGATCCGATGGATCCGGCGACGACCCTCGGGCCGCTCTCCTCGGAGGAGGCCGTCGACAACCTGGTCAGCCAGGTGCGGGACACGGTGGCCCACGGGGCCAAGCTGGTGATCGGCGGCGGGCGCCTCGACCGGCCGGGCGCGTTCATGGAGGCGACCATCCTCACCGAGGTCCGGCCGGGGATGCGGGCCTATCACGAGGAGCTGTTCGGCCCCGTCGCCGTGGTGTACCAGGTCGCGGACGACGACGTGGCGGTCTCGCTGGCCAACGACAACCCGTACGGCCTGGGCGGCGCGATCTTCTGCAGGGACCTGGACCGGGCCCACCGGATGGCCGAGCGGCTCGACACGGGCATGGTCTGGATCAACCACCCGACCTCCTCGTGCCCCGAGCTGCCCTTCGGCGGCATCAAGTGCTCGGGGTACGGGCGTGAGCTGTCCGACCTGGGAATCCAGGAGTTCGTCAACAAGAAGCTGATCAGGACCTTCGAGACCACCTCGGCGATCGGCTTCGCGACCGGCTGACGCTCGCCGGGCTGTGAAGTGAGCGCCGAACGGCCCGCCCGGTAGGGCGGGCCGTTGCCGTTCAGGTGGATCGAACCCCGTCGATGGTCCGGGCGCGCCGCTGAAAGCGCCCCTTCGACGCCGCCTTCAGGCGCCAACCGGCCCGCCGTCCGCGTCCGCACTCCGAAGGACCCGCGGGCCTCGCGCCGCCGCCGCCCGCCCCGCCGTCTCGGCCACCTGTACGCCGCGGTGGCGGGCTCCCTCGTGCTCTGCGAACTCGCCGGGATGGCCTGAGTCGTCGCAAGTTCTTGCACGTCATTTGCTTGTTATTTCAGAACTATTTCCGTCTATTGCAATGATGTATCGAGTAATGCCAGGATGATGCAAGCGGTTCGCTGTTGCGTCGGGGACGACTCGTGCCGCTGCGTGCCTTCTGGCGTGCGGTTCCCGCCTCGTCGCGTCACCCAGACGGCGCGTTGAAGCACGGATGTCCGCACCGCAACGAAAAGGAGTTCACGTGGCCGTCTCGCGTCGGAGGTTCATGACTTCCGTGGTGTCCGGGTCCGCTCTGGCGGCGGTGTCGTCGTCGCAGCTGGCGTCCGCGCTGACCAGCGCCGCCAGCGCGGCCAGCCCGGTGGGTGATGTGGTCGGGAAGATCACCGTGGGATACCAGGGATGGTTCGCCTGCCCGGGCGACACCGCACCGATCAACGGATGGTGGCACTGGAGCGCCAACATGGGCCAGCCCCCCTCCCCGTCCAACACCACGATCGTGGCCTGGCCCGACACGCGCGAATACCAGCGCACCTACCCCACCGCCTACGCCAACCTCGGCAACGGGCAACCGGCCACCCTGTTCTCCTCCTACGACCAGCAGACCGTCGACACCCACTTCCGCTGGATGCGCGAGAACAACATCGACACCGCCGCCCTGCAACGCTTCAACCCCATGGGCGGCGAAGGCCCCACCCGCGACGCCATGGCGACCAAAGTCCGCTCCGCCGCCGAGGCCAACGGCCGCAAGTTCTACATCATGTACGACGTCTCCGACTGGACCAACATGCAACCGGAGATCAAAACCGACTGGACCAACAAAATGGCGGCCATGACAGCCTCCCCCGCCTACGCCAAACAGAACGGCAAACCCGTCGTCGGCATCTGGGGCTTCGGCTTCAACGACCCGCAACGCCCCTTCGCCCCCGCCCCCTGCCTAGAGGTCCTCAACTGGTTCAAAAACCAGGGCTACTACGTCATGGGCGGAGTCCCCACCTACTGGCGCGAAGGCATCAACGACTCACGCCCAGGGTTCGGCGACGTCTACCGCGCCTTCAACATGATCTCGCCCTGGATGGTCGGGCGCATCGGCAACATCGCCGACACCGACAGGTTCTACACCAACATCAACGCACCCGACCAAGCCGACTGCAACGCCCACGGCATCGACTACCAGCCCTGCGTCCTACCCGGCGACGTCAAGAGCCGCCAGCGCGCCCACGGCGACTTCATGTGGCGCCAGTTCTACAACATGGTCCGCGTCGGCGCCCAGGGCATCTACATCTCCATGTTCGACGAATACAACGAAGGCAACCAGATCGCCAAGAGCGCCGAGACCCTGGCCATGGTCCCCACCAACTCCGGCATGCTGGCCCTGGACGAGGACGGCACCCCATGCTCCTCGGACTACTACCTGCGCCTCACCGGCGACGGCGGCCGGATGCTCAAGGGCCAGATCGCCCTCACCCCCACCCGCCCCACCCAACCGACGGTGAACGGCGGAGCCGACACCAACCTGGCCCGTGGGAAGGCGACGTCCGAGAGCGGCCACGTGCAGAGCTTCGGCTCCTCCAACGTGGTGGACGGTGACCCGAACAGCTACTGGGAGAGCGCGAACAACGCGTTCCCGCAGTGGGTGCAGGTCGATCTGGGGGCGGCGGCCTCGATAAGCCGGGTGGTGCTGAAACTTCCGCCGTCCTCCTCCTGGCAGGCGCGTACGCAGACCTTGTCGGTGCAGGGCAGTTCGAACGGGTCGTCGTTCACAACGATCGTGGGTTCCGCCGGGTACAACTTCAGTCCGTCGTCGGGGAACTCGGTGACGATCTCGTTCGCGCAGACCTCGGCCCGGTACGTGCGGCTGAACTTCACCGCCAACACCGGCTGGCCCGCGGCCCAGCTGTCGGAGTTCGAGATCTACGGCACCACGGGCGGCGGTGGCGGTGACACGCAGCCGCCGACCGCGCCGGGCAACCTCACGGTGACCGGGAAGACGGCCACCACCGTGTCGCTCTCGTGGACGGCCTCCACCGACAACGTGGGAGTGACCGGCTACCAGGTGCTCCGCAGCGGCACGGTCGTCAACGCCACGGGCACCTCGTACACGGTGACCGGGCTCAACCCGGCGACCGCGTACAGCTTCACGGTCGCCGCGCAGGACGCCGCGGGCAACACCTCGGCCGCGTCGAACGCCGTGAGCGTGACCACGGACGCGGCGCCGAACACCAACCTGGCGCGGGGCAAGGCGACGTCCGAGAGCGGCCACGTGCAGAACCTCGGCTCCTCCAACGTCGTGGACGGGGACGCCAACAGCTACTGGGAGAGCGTCAACAACGCGTTCCCGCAGTGGGTGCAGGTCGATCTGGGGGCGGCGGCGTCGGTCGGCCGGGTGGTGCTGAAGCTTCCGCCGTCCTCGGCGTGGCAGGCGCGTACGCAGACGTTGTCGGTGCAGGGCAGTTCGAACGGTTCGTCGTTCACGACGATCGTGGGCTCCGCCGGGTACAACTTCAGTCCGTCGTCGGGGAACTCGGTGACGATCTCGTTCGCGCAGACCTCGGCCCGGTACGTGCGGCTGAACTTCACCGCCAACACCGGCTGGCCCGCGGCCCAGCTGTCGGAGTTCGAGGTCTACGGGGCTTGACGCGACGCCGGCTCCGGGCACGCGGCTCCTGCGACCTCGTGGGGCCGGAGCCGGTGTGATACGACTCGGCGGCGGCATCTGGTGACGCCGCCGCCGAGGTCCGCGTCCGGCTCGGCTCCCGGACGCCGCCCCTCACTGGTGAAGGCTGGTCCAGACGGCGAGCGCCGTCCGCCACGCGACCAGCGTGATCTCGAGCCCCAGCCGCAGCCATTCCCGTCGTTCACGGTCCGAGTGCCTGCGGTCGTGTCTTTTCCGCCTCTCGCCCATCTGGTCCCCCTCTGTCGTACAGGGCCGGTTCGCAGGCGGACATCCGGGCCGGGCTCCGCCTTGTGTGCCGCTCTCGATCGAGCGTCCCGCGCGGGGAAGGGCGAACCCTGGCCGAAACCGGGGGGCTGGTCTGCGAGCCGTTTTCGGGTGCGGCCATGCCGGGCGCGGCGTTAGGTGTCATCTCAGGTGCTCGCGCCGGCGACAGGAGTAGGGCTTCGGCCGCGGTGCGGGAATGTCGCACCTCACGCGCGCGAGTGTTATTGACATGATCGTACCCAGGGGTAACAGGCCTATAACCTGCGGAGATCGGCTACCTCGCCGCCGGAGCCGATCACCTTGCCGCGGCTCGGCCCGCTCTCGTGGCGCGTCCGGTCCAGGGCCGTCACGTAGTAGGTGTACGTGCCGCCGGGCGAGGCGGTGGCGTCGGTGAAGGAGGTCCCGCGCGCGGTGCCGAGCAGGTTCCGCGCGTCGGCGAGAAGACACGGGTCCGCCGGAGGCGAGCCGTCGACCCGGTAGACGGCGTACGAGGCCGCGCCGTGCGAGCCTCCCCGCCGCCACGCCACCGCGACCCCTTCGGGGACGCGGGTCACCGACTTGAGCGAGGGCGGGTGCGGCGCGGTCGCGGTGCCGTACGCCGGTGTCAGCGCGGGCCTCGCGTAGTGGTCGGCCGCCATGCGCCCGATGGCGCCGATCCGGTCGGCGCGGACGTCCTTGGCGCTGAAGAAGACGTCGCCGAGCACCTCGGGAAGACCCCGGTTGTAGTACAGGTGGTCGCTGAGCTCGCCGGGCCGCTGCCACGCCGGGTCCTGGCCGGCCACTCCCGCGCGGTAGGCGGCCTGCCCGACGAACAACCGCACGCCGGTGTCCCGCACCACGCCGGCCCACCAGGCGGTGAGCGCCTTGTAGTCGGCGACGGGGAACCCGATGTGCCAGTAGACCTGCGGCGTGATGTAGTCGATCCAGCCCTGCTTCACCCAGAGCCGGGTGTCGGCGTAGATGGCGTCGTAGGACTGCAGCCCGGAGGTCGCCGAGCCGAGCGGGTCGGTGGAGGCGTTGCGCCAGATGCCGAAGGGGCTGATGCCGAACCTCACCCAGGGCTTGGCGGCGTGGATCCGGCGGTCCATCTCGCTCACCAGCAGATTCACGTTGTTCCGCCGCCAGTCGCCGATGTCGGTGAAACCGCCACCGAACTCCGCGAACGTCGACGCGTCGGGAATGGTCTCGCCGCTGACCGGATACGGATAGAAGTAATCGTCCAGGTGCACGCCGTCGATGTCATAACGGGTGACCGCGTCCATGATGGCGTCCTCGATGAAGGCGCGCACCGAGGGGATTCCCGGGTTGTAGTAGAGCTTGCCGCCGTAGGCGAAACGCCAGCCGGGGTTCCGCCGGGCGGGGTGGCCCGGCACCAGCAGGTCCGGGTCGGCATTGTTGGCGACGCGATACGGGTTGAACCACGCGTGCAGCTCGATGTCGCGCGCGTGGGCCTCCCTGACCATGAAGGCCAGTGGGTCGTATCCCGGGTTCGCGCCCTGGGTGCCCGTGAGCCACTGCGACCACGGCTCGTACCGTGACGGCCAGAACGCGTCGGCCGTCGGCCTGACCTGGACCACGACGGCGTTCATGTTCCGCTGCTCCGCGAGGTCGAGCCAGGAGCGGAACTCGGCCTGCTGCGCCGCCACGTCCAGGCCCGGCCGGCTCGGCCAGTCGATGTTGGCCACGCTGGAGACCCACATGGCGCGGAACTGCCGCTTCGGGGTCGCCGGGTCGGTGGGGCAGCCGCCCGGTCCCGGCGGAGGGTCGCCGGGCGCCGTCATCGAGGGGGCGGGACCGCCGGCCGCTCGCGCGGGGGCCGCCGGGGCGAGGGCGCCGGCGAGGAGGAGGGCGAGGGTCATCGCCGCCGCGGCGCCGGTGGCGGCGAGCCGCCCGGCGATGCCGCGATCGGGACCTGTCGTGGTGAACCGCTCATGGCTCGCTCGATACGTGGTCACAGAAGGAAAGTTTCAGTGCCTTCTAAGGGAAGTGCAATAGTCTTCAGTGCGATTCCTTCCGGCGAATGGCCGCCCTTCCCCGCGCCGATTACCTGGACCGTGCCATCGCGGCCGAGGGTCCTGAGGTGCGGGCGAGAATTTTCGTCTACTGGGTAAGTAATGTCAATTATCGACATTTGTCAGAAATGCTCTTAATGTGCAGCCGTCGGCACCCCCCAAGCAAGGAGCACCAATGACAGCGCCTTCGTCCCGATTAGCCATATTCGTCACCTGTGTCCTGGCAGCTTTCCTGGTCGCCGCCGGCGGCCCGGCGCTCGCCGCGCCGGAAGCCCCCCTGGCCGCCGCCTTCGCCCGGGCCGCGGCCGCCCAGGATGTGCCCCGCGACCTGCTCGTCGCGCTGGCCTACTCCGAGACCCACCTGGACGGACACGGCGGCAAGCCCAGCGCGAGCGGCGGCTACGGCGTGATGCACCTGGTAGCCAACCGCACCACGCACACGATCGAACGGGCGGCCGAGCTGGCACGCCTGCCGGTGGCCACCCTGCGCGCCGACACCGGCGCGAACATCCTCGGCGGCGCGGCACTCCTGCGGTCGTACGCCGACGAGGCCGGGCTGGACGCCGCCGCGAGGAAGGACGCGGGCCGGTGGTACGCCGCCGTGGCCAGGTACGGCAACGCCACGACGTCCGAGGTCGCCCGGCTCTACGCCGACACCGTCTACGAGCTCCTCGGCCGGGGGGTCCGGGCCGCCGGGGTGACGGTCGCCCCTCAGGAGGTCACGGCCGACCGGGGCGCCTACGCCCAGACGCTGGACCTCAACGCGCAGGCCGCGAGCCCGGACTACCCGGCCGCGAGCTGGGTGGCCGCGAGCTCCTCCAACTACACCGCCTCCAGCCGCCCGTCGAGCTACGCGATCGACCGGGTCGTCGTCCACGTGACCCAGGGCTCGTACGCGGGCACGATCTCGTGGTTCCAGAACCCCAGCGCCCAGGTCTCGGCGCACTACGTCGTCCGGTCGTCCGACGGCGCCGTCACTCAGATGGTGCGCGACAAGGACATCGCCTGGCATGCCGGGAACTGGGACTACAACACCAGGTCCATCGGGATCGAGCACGAGGGCTACGTCAGCGACGCCTCGTGGTTCACCGACGCGATGTACCGCTCCTCGGCCGCGCTGACCCGCGCCATCTGCGACAAGTACGGCATCCCCAAGGACCGCTCGCACATCATCGGGCACAGCCAGGTGCCCGGCGCGACGCACACCGACCCCGGCCAGTACTGGGACTGGACCAAGTACATGCAGTACGTCACCGGGGGTGGCGGCACCGAGTGGTCGGTCACCGTCGACAACGCCACCGCCGGGAAGTTCACCGCCGGCGTGAACTGGGGCACCTCCACCTACTCCGCCCAGCGTTACGGCGCCGACTACCGCTACGCCACCCCCGTGGCGGCGAGCGACCCGGCCTGGTACCGGGCCGCCCTCCCGGCCTCGGGCGCCTACCGCGTGGAGGTCTGGTATCCGGCCGACCCCGGTTACAACAGCTCCGCGCCGTACATCGTCGCCACCTCCGGCGGCAACCAGACGGTGTACGTCGACCAGCGCGCGGGTGGAGGCGGCTGGCGAAGCCTCGGCACGTTCTCGCTCAACGCGGGCGACTACAACGTCGTCGGGCTGAGCAGGTGGACCTCCGGCACCGGCTACGTCGTCGCGGACGCCGTGCGCATCGTCCGGCTCTGAGGTTAGGGACGAGGGTCCTTCGCACAAGGGGACTTGGACCCTGTGCCGCGCCACCGCGCCGGAGGAGCCTTGGAGCGAGAGGCGATCTCGCCCCGAGACTTCGCCACGTGCCGCCGGCCAGGTGCGACGCCACAGAAAGAGGATCCTCATGAACGACCGCATGGCCCCTCCCGTACTGGAAGAGCTCGACGCCGACGAGTGCCTGAGGCTCATCTCCCCGGGCGGTGTCGGCCGGGTCGGCTTCAACACGCCCACCGGGCCCGTCGTGCTCCCGGTCAACTACACGATGCACGACGGGGCGGTGCTCTTCCGCACCGCGTTCGGCGGGCCGATGGACGAGGACCTGAGCACCGGGGTCAAGGGCGTCGAGTTCAAGATCGCATTCGAGGTGGACCACATCGACACCGCGTCCCGCGAGGGCTGGAGCGTCCTCGTCCGGGGAGCGGCTCACCGCGTCTCCTCGGAGGAGGAACTGGCCGCCGTGAGCGGCTCCGCCGTGGAGCCCTGGGTCGGCGGCGAGCGGCGGCTGTACATCCGGGTCACCCCCGTGCAGCTCACCGGCCGCCGCATCCACCGCTGACCGGCCCCGCCCGTTCCCCGGCCCACTACCGCTGGAGGACTCAGGGGGAATAGCGTCCAAGGCATGATTCGCGTGTTCCTGGTGGATGACCATGAAGTCGTACGGCGTGGCGTCGCGGCGCTGCTGGAGATCGAGGACGACATCGAGGTCGTGGGGGAGGCCGGGACGGCCGAGTCCGCGGTCGCGCGCATACCGGCGCTGCGGCCGGACGTCGCGGTGCTCGACGTCCGGCTTCCCGACGGCAGCGGAGTGGACGTCTGCCGTGAGGTCCGCTCACGCGTGCCCGGGCTGGCCTGCCTCATGCTCACGTCGTTCGCCGACGAGGAGGCGCTGTTCAACGCGGTGATGGCGGGCGCCGCCGGGTACGTGCTCAAGCAGATCCACGGCTCCGACCTGGTCGGCGCCGTACGGACGGTGGCGGCCGGCCAGTCGCTGCTCGATCCGGAGACCACCGCGACCATGCTGCGGCGGCTGCGCGACCAGGCGGGCCAGAAGGACCCGCTCGCCGCCCTCACCGCCCAGGAGCGGCACATTCTGGAGCTGATCGGCGAGGGCCTGACCAACCGCCAGATCGGCGACCGGCTCTACCTGGCCGAGAAGACCGTCAAGAACTACGTGTCCAACCTCCTGGCCAAGCTCAACATGCAACGCCGCACCCAGGTCGCCGCCCTCGCGGCCCGCCTGAAGTCCACCCACCCGGCCCCCAGGAACGACACGGCCGACTGAGGCACAGGGGACGGCATGCCTCGGCACCCTGCGAACAGGAGCGTGACCCGACCTCTGGCGCACAGCCGCATGTCCCACTTCGCAGCGCTCGGCCCCGCCGCGTTACGAACGCGGCGGGGCCGATTCGCCGACACCGTCCTTGGTGAGGGACGGATGCCGCCGGGTGCCATCAGGGGCCTACTTGAGGATGCGGTGCCGGCGAACGATCTGGGTGTCACCCCACCACCGGCCGATGCCGAGCGTGTCACCGGCGCCGACCAGGGCCAGCCCCGCGAGCACGAGGGCGTAGATCAGATGCTCGTCCAGGAACGGGTTGGTGGCCAGCGGGAGCTCGGCCGCCCACATGAACACCAGGAGCACGCCGCCCGTCGCCGCGGCGATCCTCATCCCGGCCCCCAGCACGAGGGCGGTGCCGATGCCGAGCAGGCCGATCATGAACAGCCAGTCGACCCATGCCTGGCCGGCCAGGCCGCCGAAGAACCCGCCGAGCGCATGGCCGCTGGTGCCCTTGAGGAACCCGGTCGTCGGGCTGCCCCCGTGAATCCAGGCGCGGTCGGCAGGGGTGGCGAAGCCCCAGCCGAAGGCCTTGTCGAGGAAGGCCCAGAGGAAGATCCATCCGATGGCGATACGGGTGACGGCCCAGACGTGATCGGCGGCGCGCGACCTCGCCTGCGGAGGGGCGGCGTTCACGACGGGAGTGCGGGGGGCGGCGTCACTGGGGTGGCGTCCTTCGGTGAATGCCATGGCTGGCCCTTTCAGCGCGGGGGTCACTGTTTTCTTCCACCCCAAGCACACCGTTTCCACGCCCTGGCAGGCAGTGCCATACGGCTCACCCCCTCCCGCAGGACTTCCCCCTGAATAGGGACCTTCGCCCCTGTCCCGGGGCCCTGACGCGATCCCCGAGCCGTCAGCTTAGGGAGGCCAGCTCTTGGCCTTAACCAATGTTGAGGACAAGTTAGGCTCGGGGCATGCCTCGTGCACGTACCACGTTCCACGAACTGACCGTCGGCCAGCTCTCGGGCCGCAGCGGCGTAGCGGTGTCCGCGCTGCACTTCTACGAGCGCCACGGTCTGATCACCAGCACCAGGACGGCGAGCAACCAGCGCCGCTACGCCCGCGACGCTCTGCGCCGCGTCGCCTTCATCCGGGCCTCCCAGCGCGTCGGCATCCCTCTGGCCAAGATCCGCGAAGCGCTCGACGAGCTCCCGCACGAGCGCACCCCCACCCGCGACGACTGGGCGCGGCTGTCCACCGTCTGGCGGACCGAGCTCGACACCCGCATCGCCCGGCTGCTGGCGCTTCGCGACAACCTCACCGACTGCATCGGCTGCGGCTGCCTGTCTCTGCGCACCTGCCACCTCGCCAACCCCCGTGACGTCCTGGCCAGCGAGGGCCCCGGCGCGCGGCGCCTCCTCGACTGCTCCGGCGACCGCCCGGCCGGCTCATCGCCGGACGCCGTCGGCCAGCCACCGGCGGACGACGGCGTAGGCGAGCGGCAGCGGAACGGTGCCCGCGCCGAGGCCCACGTCGACGAGCAGGTCGAAGACCTCACCGCGCCGGGCTGCGGTGGCGATTGCGGCGTCGATGAAGCCGGGTGACTGGGCGGCGCGGGCGAGCACGTCGGTGGTGCGCAGGTGGCGCCCGAGTGCCTTCCTGACCCCGCGCCGGTACGCGGGCAGCGGGTCCCCGGCCGCCAGCACGGCCGCCTCGCCCGCGAGCCGGCCGGACAGCAGGGCGTAGTAGATGCCTTCGCCCGTGAGCGGGTTGATGAGGCTGGCGGCGTCCCCGGCGAGCATCACGCGGCCGGCACCGAGCCTCGGGCGGCCGGGCGACAAGGGCAGGTGGTGGGCGCGCAGGTCGCGGGCGGGCAGGTGGGGCAGCAGCTCGGCGAGCCGTCCGTGCAGCACCTCCCGGCCGGGCAGTCCCGTGGCGCGCAGCCGGGGCAGGAGCATCCCGAAGCCGACGTTGGCGGTGCCGTCGCCGACCGGGAACGACCACGCGTACGCGGGCCATCCCTCCTTCTGCATGGCGATGAGCTGGACGTCGTCGTCCGGGGGCACGTCGGCGTAGCCTCGGACGGCGATCGCGACGTGCTTTTCCGGAGTGGCGGGGACGCCGATGAGGCGCCGCACGGCCGAGTTGGCTCCGTCGGCGGCGACGACGGCCCGCGCGGCGATGACCCCGTCGAGGACGACGTGACCGTCTCCGCCGTCGCCTGGGGCCAGCGCCCGTACGCGGTGACGGCGCACCTCGACGCCCAGCGCCCGGGCTGCGTCGACCAGGCGCGCGTCGAAGACCTCGCGGGGGACGACGTGGTTGGGCCGGGCGACGGTGGCGGTGACCCGCGCGCCGCCGGGCGAGATCACCGTGAGGCGCCGCGTCGGCCGGTAGTCGGCTATCAGGTCGGGTACCCCGAGCAGGGCGAGCTCGTCGCGGCCGTGGGCGGCGATGCCGTCGCCGCACGCCTTGTCGCGCGGGAAGTCCGCCTTGTCGAGCAGGAGCACCCGCGCGTCCGGCCGGAGGCGTTTCGCGCCGAGGGCGGCCGCGCTCCCGGCGGGGCCGCCGCCGACTACCACCAGGTCCCACATGTCGTCCACCCTGGACAGCCTGCCACCTCGCGTACGGGCGAAACCGGCGCGGCCCGGTCAGCGCGCGGCGCGCAGCGCGTCGCGGGCGTCCATGAGGGCGAAGCCGAGCAGGTTGAGGCCCTGCCAGGTGGCGGGGGAGGCGGCGCGCTCGTCGCCGGCGGCGAGCCCGATGCCCCAGACGCGATCGACCGGGCTGGCCTCGACCAGGACGCGGGCACCGGTGCCCAGCAGGAAGTCCCCCAGCTCGGCATGCTGCCCGAACTTGGCGATGTTGCCGCGCACCACGATCTGGTAGCGGTGCTCCTCCCAGACGGCCTCGTCGAAGCCGCGGACCTCCCGGCCGAGCTTCTTGGCCTCGCCGGGGTGCCCGGCGGCGAGGATGCGCGCGGCGGTGCCGCCGTCGCCGAACAGCCAGGCCTTGTGCGCCATCATGTAGTGCTCGGCCGACCTGAAGACGTGCCCGTCGTCGGTGAAGGCGATCTCCCACCACTGGCTGAGGCATCCGGCGCCGACACCGCCGTCACGCGGTGGATGGTGGCCCCAGAAGAGGAGGTAACGCAGGCGCGTGCCATGCCGCTCGGCGGTGACGGCCTCGGCGACCGAGCGCGGGAGGGTGGTGAGGTCGGACACCCCCTTACCGTGCCATGTGAGGCCGCCCCCGGCCAGTCGATCGTGCCGGCGAGGTCAGGCGGGGCCGCCGCGAGGTCAGGCGGGGCCGCCGAAGTCGCCGGCGTGGTCGGCGGCCCACTGGCGGAAGGTGGTCGCCGGGACTCCGGTGACCTCCTCGACGGTGGAGGTGACCGGCTCCGGCGGCGACGCCACCATCTGGGCGTGCGCGCCGAGGACCCCCTCCGCCAGCGAGGCCGGCCAGCCCTGGGCGACCATCTCCCGGCGTGCCGCCTCCGGCGTGATCTCCTCCCACCGCACCGGACGGCCGATCGCCTCGCCGATCGCGCGCACCTGCTCGACCTGCGTCAGCGTCTCGGGACCCGTCAGCACGTATCGGGCTCCGCCGTGCCCCTCGCCGGTGAGCGCGCTCACGCCCACGGCCGCGATGTCGCGCTCGTGGATCAGCGCCCTGGAGGCCGCTCCGTGGACCCAGCGGACGACGCCCGTGTCGCGGATCTGCGACGCCCACATCAGGGTGTTGGTCGCGAACCCACCCGGACGCAGGAACGTCCACTCCTGCCCTGACCGCTCGACCAGCTCCTCGAGGCGCGCGTGCGACCCGGGGATCGTGTCCGGATCCGCCTCGGCGGACGCGCCCTTCGCCGACAGGTAGACGATGTGGCCGGCGCGCTTGGCGATCGCCTCGACGGCCGCGGGCGCGGCGTGGTCGGCCGACAGGGTGGGCCATACCAGGAACACCGATTCGACCCCGTCCAGTGCGGCGTCCAGGGTCGTGGGGTCGGCCAGGTCGCCGCCCGCGATCTCCGCGCCCGCAGGGACGCGGGCCGAGGCGGGGTCCCGGCTCAGCACACGTACGCCGGCGCCCCGCTCCAGCAGCTGGGACACTACGTGCCGGCCCACGTTGCCGGTGCCCCCGGTAACCAGGATCATCAGGATGCCTCTTTCCTCGTACGCCGCGCGTGATGTCCCGATCAGCATCTGACATCAACTTTGGTTGAGGTCAAGCCGCGGCGTTCGGTGAGCGAGATTCGCATCGAGGCGAAGTCTGTTCGCCGGGTCAGGGTTCCGTGGAGAAGACCTCGACGGAACCCCGCCGGGCGTGGTCAGGGGCGCAGCGCCGCGAGCTGCCGTTCGAACGGCACCACGGCGTCGGCCCGCTCCGTGGTGGCCCGCAGGCGCGGCACCAGATCGGCCAGCTCCTCAGAGGCTCGGACGATCCGGCCTGCGAGGTCGTCGCCGGTGCCCGCGCCCGCACCCCAGTCCTCCGAGGAGGCGTACACCGCGGTGGGCACCACGATGGCGCGCAGGTAGGCGAACAAGGGGCGCACCGCGTGTTCGAGCGCGAGCGAGTGGCGGGCCGTGCCGCCGGTCGCGGCGATGAGCACGGGCTTCCCGGTGAGCGCGGTGTTGTCCATCACGTCGAAGAACGACTTGAACAGCCCGCTGTAGGAGGCGGTGAAGATCGGGGTCACGGCGATGAGGCCGTCGGCCTCCGTGACCGCCTCCAGCGCCTCGCGCAGCCTGGCGCCGGGGAACCCCGTCACCAGGTTGTTGGCGATGTCGGTCGCCAGGTCGCGCAGCTCGACCACGCGCACCTCCACGGTGTGCTCCTCGGCGAGGCGCCGCCTGGCCCCCTCCAGCAGGCGGTCGGCCAGCAGGCGCGTCGAGGAGGGCCGGCTGAGTCCTGCCGAGACGGCCACGAGCTTCAGGGACGTCATCTGCTCCTCCATGGGGTGCTGGCGCGTCAGGAGGGGGAGCCGGCGGCGACCGGCTCCTCGCTCGCCTCGGCGTCGCGGCGGGCGACGAGGGCTTCGTGGGTGGGCCCGTCCGGCACCTGGGCCGGTCGCCCTGAGGCGAACTCCCTGCGCAGCACGGGGATGACCTCCTCGCCGAGGATGTCGAGCTGCTCCAGCACGGTCTTCAGCGGCAGGCCCGCGTGGTCCATCAGGAACAGCTGCCGCTGGTAGTCGCCGAAGGACTCCCTGAAGGTCAGCGTCTTGTCGATGACCTCCTGCGGGCTGCCCACCGTGAGCGGCGTCTGGTCGGTGAACTCCTCCAGCGAGGGGCCGTGGCCGTACACGGGCGCGTTGTCGAAGTACGGGCGGAACTCCCGCACGGCGTCCTGGGAGTTCTTGCGCATGAACACCTGCCCGCCGAGCCCGACGTACGCCTGCTCGGGGGTGCCGTGGCCGTAGTGGGCGAAACGCTCCCTGTACAGCCGGATCAGGCGGATGAAGTGCTCCTTGGGCCAGAAGATGTTGTTGGCGAAGAACCCGTCCCCGTAGTACGCCGCCTGCTCGGCGATCTCCGGGCTGCGGATCGACCCGTGCCAGACGAACGGCGCGACCCCGTCGAGCGGCCGGGGCGTTGAGGTGAAGCCCTGCAGGGGCGTGCGGAAGTTGCCCTGCCAGTCCACGACGTCCTCGCGCCACAGGCGGTGCAGCAGGGCGTAGTTCTCGATGGCCAGCGGGATGCCCTGGCGGATGTCCTGCCCGAACCACGGGTAGACCGGCCCGGTGTTGCCCCGGCCGAGCATCAGGTCGACGCGCCCGCCCGCCAGGTGCTGCAGCATCGCGAAGTCCTCGGCGATCTTCACCGGGTCGTTGGTGGTGATGAGCGTCGTGGCCGTGGAGAGGATGAGCCGCTCGGTGCGCGCGGCGATGTAGCCCAGCATGGTCGTGGGCGACGACGGCACGAACGGCGGGTTGTGGTGCTCGCCGGTCGCGAAGACGTCGAGGCCGACCTCCTCGGCCTTGAGCGCGATGGCGACCATGGACTTGATCCGCTCGTGCTCACTCGGTGCCTTGCCCGTGGTGGGGTCCGTGGTGACGTCACCCACGGTGAAGATCCCGAACTGCATCGCGCTCATCCATCCCTCATGTCGTTGAAGTTTCAACCGTCCTAAGCGTATCGGCGCAGTGACTTATTCCGGCCAGGACGGCCTGACGGCGGTCATCGGCGGAGCGGCGATCGTTGCGAACTCGAGGTTCGGGGACATCCAGGCCACGGCGGCACACCGGGTCGTGGAGAGGTGAACCCGGCGGGGCCCGGGTGCGCGTGCCGGCGCGCCCGGGCCCCGCCCGACGGTCAGGTGCGGGTCCACCTCTGGTTGGCGCCGCCGGTGCAGGTCCACAGCTCCACGAGCGTGCCGTTGGCGGTCGCCTCACCGGTAACGTCCAGGCACAGGCCCGACTGCACGCCGGTGACCGTGCCGTCGGCGTTGAGGTTCCACTGCTGGTTGGCGCCGCTGCCGCAGTCCCAGATGATGACCCTGGTGCCGGGAGCGGTGCCGCCCGCCTCTGCGTCCAGGCACTTGTTCCCGTACACCTGGAGCTGCTTGCCCGAGGTGAGGTTCCACTGCTGGTTGGCGCCGCCGTTGCAGTCCCAGATCGCCACCTGCGTGCCGTTGGCCTGCGACTGGGCGGGGACGTCGAGGCAGCGGCTCGACGCCGCGCTGCGCAGCACGCCGGACGAGCCGTTGCCCGGGCCGGGCGTGATGGACAGGTTGTCGAACTGCGCCGTCTCGGTCGCGCCGGTGCCGATGCCGGCCTGGCCGGCGCCCCACATCGCGTCGGTGACCGTGCCCACCGTCACGCCGTCGATCTTGGCGGTGATCGTGGAGCCGGAGAAGCCCAGCGACAGGGTGTGCCACCGGTTGGTGCCGAGGGCGGCCACGGTGCCGCTGCGCAGCGTCGTGACGGCGTTGTCGGCGGTGTTGCGCTGGATCGACCAGGCGCCGGCGTCGGTGACCCGCAGGTAGTAGGCGTTCTGCCCGGCCGGGCCGTAGTGCTGCGTGCCCCCGCGCCCGATGAGCTTGACGTAGCCCGCCTGCTCCAGCAGGACGTCGGAGGAGACGGTGTAGTTGTTCCAGTTCACGTCGCCGAGCAGGGCGTACGGGTCGTAGTCCCCGTCCCACGTGATCGGCATGCGCGGGGCCATCTGGCGCACGCACCTGCCCGCGCGTCCCGCGCCGCAGGCGGTCACCTCGAAGGCCCCCTGCTGGTCCATGAGGTACCTGGCCTCCTTGCCGACCGCGTACCCGTCGTAGTTGTCGGAGTACGGCAGCGCCATCGACCCGGACGCCGGGCTCGTGGCGGTGCCCTTGCCCTGGCCCGTGGTGGTCGTGACCGTGTACACGCGGCCGGGCTGGACGGTCAGCGAGTACGCGCCGCCCGAGGGTGTGAGGTCACTGCCGCGTACCAGATGGTCGGCGGGGTTGGCGGAGTTGAGGTCGGTGGACCACACGTGCACGGTGCCGGTGGACAGGCCGCCGGTGACGGTGAAGTTCAGCGTCTGGGCCGCGCTCGCGTCCACGGTCTCGATGATCGTGCTGTAGCCGGAGTTGTCGGGGGACTTCAGCGAGACGTAGCTGCCGTTGGTGCGGACCCCGCCGATGTAGCCGCTGGAGGAGTCCAGGTAACGCCAGCCGGGTGCGGTGAACTGCGTGGTCTGCGCCATCGTCCAGGCGTTCTTGCCGACCGCGTAGTAGCCCGACCACGGCTGGGGCGCGATGGCGACGCCCATCGTGGGCCACGGGATGTTCGGGGTGATGGCGGCGACGATCGGCCAGTTGAGGTAGGCGGTCATCTTGCCGTCGATGTAGTCGCGGTTGATGCCGCGCGCGAGGGCCTTCGAGCCGTCGTTGTAGTCGTCGGAGCCGTTCTCGCTGGCCCACAGCTGCTTGCCGGAGTTGACGGCGTTGGTGGAGCTCGGGCAGTTGGTCTGGGCGCTGCGGTAGCCGCACACGTAGTGCGATCCGAAGATGTCCACGGCGTTGCGGAAGGCCGTGTTGTTCACCGCGTCGTCGGCCGCGCCCCACCCGGTGTCGTCGGCCACGATCTTGACGTTGCCGAAGCCGTTGGCGTCCAGGGCGGTGTTCAGGTTGATGTACCAGTTGAGGTCGCGGCCCCGCTCGTTCCAGCCGCCCAGGTAGTCGATGGTCAGCCCGTGGCTGTTCTTCGCGCACTTCAGCCAGTCGACCAGATAGTTCACCATGTCCTGCGACCAGAAGTTCCCGTTGCCGATCCACCCCGGGGCGCCCCACGACAGGCCCGCCAGCTTGATGTTCGGATTGCGCGCCTTGGCCTGCTCCATCAGCCACCACTCGTAGCCCCGCCCGCAGTCGAGGTCCGCGGCGGTGTGCCGGTGGCTCGGCTCCGCGCCGCTGGTGGAGTTGGTGTCGCCGCCGATCTCCACCTTCAGGATCTGCACGGCCGCGCCGTAGCCGGGCTTGAACATGTAGTCCAGGATCTGCCCGCGCTGGGGCTCGGGGTAGTCGATGAGCAGGCGGCTGTTGCCTCCGCCGCCGCTGATCGCGCCCACGCCGTCGAGCGTACGGCCGCCGGAGCCGCCGTTGATCGTGATGGACGTGGCCGCCCTTGCGGGCGTCTGGACGACGAGGACGGTCACGAAGGACACCATGGTGAGCAGGGCGAGCGCCATGGAGCGAAGCCCGCCTGCTCTGTGGTTCCTGAAGGCCGGGCGAGGAACGGATCCTTGAGCCATGGGGGGTCCCTTCAGAAGGGTCTGTTTCAGCGCGGTGGCACCCTCGGCCGGGTGCCACATAAAGCACCAGATTCACACTTGATTGAACACCGGCGCCCCCTACTGAATAGCGGCCCATCGGTCAAGTCAAGCGGTTGCGTGTGGGCAAATGTACGAACATGATGAAAGCTGTGCGGGCGGAAGTGCGCGCCGCGCCGGGCTCAACGTGCTGACGCCGCCATCGTGTTCGCCTGGTCCCTGGAGATGTCGTAGGACGCCCCGCAGAAGGTGCACTGCGTCTCGTACTTCGTCCGTACGGGAAACAGCGGGATGAAGAACAGGGTGAACTTGGTCACGCGCTTGGACAGGACCTGCGCCGCCACGTTGCCGCAGTGGCGGCAGGCGCCCGTCAGCACGCCGAGCCGGTGGATCAGGGTACGGAAGCCGAAGAGGATGAGCATCACCCACACCTACCCGACGCGACCCGTCCGGCATCTCGCGCATCGGCCCCGGTCTTGGGGCGTCATCCCTTCCCGTCGCATCCGCGACTCGCCGTTCCGTCCAGTTGGGCGGCGGAGGTTCCGGGCGGGGGCGTGGTTCGCCGCACCCAGGGTGTTCCCGGGTCCGGCAGCTCCGGCCATGGCGATACCGCCTCGAACAGGTGCCGCCATGGCGGCACCGGGCCCGCGTGCCTCAGGTAGTGGCGCAGGAGCCCGGCCGCGGCCCGCGCGTCGACCAGGGCATCGTGCCGGCCGTTCAGCGGGACGCCGGCCGCGGCGCAGCAGCTCGCGAGGGTGCGGGGATCGCCGGGCAGGAAGTGGGCGGCCCAGGTCATCGTGCAGACTCCGAGCCGGTGGTCAAGGGGCACGTCGACGCCCAGGAGGGCGAACTCGTAGGCGACGAACCGGGCGTCGAACGGGAGGTTGTGCGCCGCCACGACGCGCCCGCGCAGCAGCGTGGCGACGGTGCCGGCGATCTCCCTGAAAGTTGGGGCCTTTTCCGCCTCGGCGACCGTTATGCCGTGAACATGCTCGGGGCCGAGGTCACGTTCCGGATTCACCAGGGTGGCCCACTCGCCCGTGACCTCGCCCGCCGGGTCGAGATGTACGAGACCGATTTCAATGATTCGGTCATTCTCCGAGGTCCGAAATCCCGTTGTCTCCACATCGACGACCGCATAACCAGGCGACTTCGATATCGGCCCCATGAGCGGACTTTACGGTGAGCATCGTCTGGGTGGAACCGGCATTTCGCTGGCATGAATTCGCGTATGCCCCGTCTTCGCCGCCCCCGTCCGCCGTACCGATCGGAGCGCCGTCGCCCACCGGCCCGCCCGTCGGCGCGGTGAGGGAGCCGACGAATATAGCACCGACAACTTGAGTAGTCTTGACAACTCAGCTTGTCGGTGAGAACGTTGAGTCATGTTCGAAGTGGCGGTGATCGAAGACCCGGCGGCGGCCGAGGCCTCGCTGGACCCGGTGCGGTCCCGGTTGCTGGCCGAGCTGGCCCGGCCGGCCTCGGCCACGATGCTGGCCGCCAAGATCGGCATGCCTCGGCAGAAGGTGAACTACCACCTCAAGGCGCTGGAACGGCACGGCCTCATCGAGCTGGTCGAGGAGCGCCGCAAGGGCAACACCATCGAGCGGGTGATGGTCGCCACCGCGGCCTCGTACGTCATCTCGCCGGTCGCGCTGGCCGCGGTGGCCCCCGACCCCGCCCGCTCGCCCGACCAGTTGTCGGCGCGCTGGATGCTGGCCGTCGCCTCCCGGCTCGTACGAGACGTGGGCGAGCTGGTCACCGGCGCCGCCAAGGCCCGCAAGAAGGTGGCCACGTTCGCGATCGACGGCCAGGTGCGGTTCGCCTCCGCCGCCGACCGCGCCGCCTTCGCCGAGAAGCTGGCCGAGGTCGTCACCGCGCTGGCCGGCGAATACCACGACGAGACCGCCGAAGGTGGCCGCGTCCACCGCGTGATCGTCGCGCTTCACCCGCAGGTGCGACCGGAGATATCCGAGATATCCGAGGTCGCGGGAATAAAGGAGTCGTAATATGACCCACCCATTCGAGTTGCGCAAGGAAATCGAGCTGCGGGCGACTGCGGAACAGGTGTGGGAGGCGGTGGCCACCGGGCCGGGCCTGGACTCATGGTTCATGGGGCGCAACGAGATCGAGCCCGGCGAGGGCGGCAAGACCAGGCAGTTCTTCGGCGACTACCCGGCCGAGGCCACCATCACCGCCTGGGAACCGAACAGTCGCTTCGCCTTTCGCAGTGGCGAGGGCGAGCACGGCACGTTCATGGCGTTCGAGTATCTGATCGAGGGGCGTGACCAGGGCGGCACGGTGCTGCGGATCGTACAGAGCGGCATCCTCGGCGACGGCTGGGAGGACGAGTTGGACGCATTGCACAAGGGCTGGGACATGTACCTGCACACCCTTGACCAGTACCTCACCCACTTCCCCGGCAAGTTCGCGCTCGTGGTCTTCGGCGCCCGTCCCCAGGCGGGCGGCGGCGAACCGGTCTGGCAGGTGCTCCAGCGCGGTCTCGGGATCAGCGGCGAAGTGGTGCAGGGCGACCGGGTGCGGCTGACCCCCGAAGGGTTCGAGCCCATCGAGGGTGTCGCCGACTACGTGGCCCCCCGTTTCCTCGGGGTGCGCACCGGTGACGGGCTGTACCGGTTCATCTTGGGAATGCACGACACGGTAGTGGTCGGTCACCACCTCTTCGCCGACGACGCCGACCCCAAGGAGGCCGAGCTGGCCTGGCAGGACTGGCTCGCCAAGCTGTTCGCCTAGAACCACCTCCGCTTCACCGACGAGGGCGGCGCTCAGCCGACCTACCAGAGCCACCGAGATACGTGCCACCGAAGGTCACCATGGCAATGGATGAGAGTACGAACCCACAGAGTGTCGACGAGGGTGAGCCCTTCGACGTCGACTCCCAGGCGGCCGAGCCGCGCGGCCGCCTGGGCTGGTCCGGAGACGACAACGCCTCTGGAGAGCACGGCGGTGCCGCCGGGGAGGACGGCGCCGCCGACAGCCGGGGCGCTTCCGAGAGCCGGGGCGCCGACGGCGCCAACGGCAGCGCCGGAGCCGCCGAGAACCACGACTCCGGTGACGGCCCGGCCGCCGACCAGGGCGACCTTGCCGGCGACCACGGCGAACCCGCCACCGATCGGGGCGAGCACGCTACCGATCAGGGTGGTCCCGCCGCCGAAGGCCGGACCGACGAAGGTGGCCCGGAGGACCGGCGGCTCCCTGGCGAGGACGACATCGGCGGCGATTCCCAGGGCTCCAACCGGTCGTTCCTCCTGGGCCTGGCCTGGTGGCCGTGAGCCGCCGCCACGCCCGCGGTGGGTTGTAGTGCGGGACGAACCTCCCGCACTACCGCACGTCCGAAGTCCCGCCCGTCTGAACCACCGCACCTCCGATCCACCGCACCTCCGATCCACCGCACGGCCGAAATACCGCTCTCCTGAAGTACCGCTCTCCTGAACTACCGCGCGTCTGAACTACCGCACGTCTGAGCTGCCGGCCCAACGCGTCGCCGCATCGCGGTCACGCTTGGCCGGCGGGCCGGCACCGCCGGCCCGCCGCCGGAGTGGAACCCCGACGAGCCGGTGCCCACCGCATGGTGCGGTGTCGGTGGGCACCGGCCGTCGGCCCACGTCCGTACGCCCGCCTCCGTTCGCGCCTTCCCCCGCGCGACCCTGCGCGTGCCCCCTGCCGCGCGCTCCCCACCGCGTGCCCGTGCTGCGTGCCGAGTGCCCCGTGCCGCGCGCGCTTCTGTAGCGGGCGGCCTTCGGCCGGAGCGGTGACCGGAGCGCCGGAATTCCCTCGTAAACCGGCCTTGGTGGGCGAGAAGCGTATCGATAACGAGTGGATAGTGACCCCTAATACCTTCGTTATTGCGAGCAGGAAAACGGCACGGACGTGAGCCGCCGCCACAAACGAGGGGTCAGCTGAAATGAGCAAGTTCGTGAAGAACATCGCCGCCCGGGTCATCGTTTGCACCGTTCTCGGCATCGGCGGTGTCGCGGTTGTCAGCTCCATGGCGATGGCCGAGACCGCGTCCACGGCCACGGATTCCACCCCCACGCTCACCCCGTCGCCGACCCCCACCCCGACCCCGCCCACCACCGACAACACGCCTTGGGGCTGATCGTCCCCCCTCTGGGCGGGCTCGAATGCGGCCGGAGCGAAATCGCTCCGGCCGCATTTTGCATTTCCGGCTGACTGGCTATTTGGCATGACATCTCGAACGCTCCGGGCCCCGGGCGTTCGACCGCGCCCTCTTTGTCCGGGTCGATGAATAGGGGAAATTCCTCCGCTATCGCCGTCCTCCGGACCGTACGGGTTCGCGTTGGGTCCGCACGGCCAGGAGGTACGCGCCGGGGTGTGAACCTCGACCGGTAGCGCCCGCGTCCGAACTCGGTCCAGGCGGTACCCATGGCCCCGCGTCCGAACTCGGTCCAGGCGGTGCCCATGGCCCCCGCGTCCCGACTCGGTCAGGGGGTGCACATGGCCGAGACGCGGGACGCCGTGTCCCAGGTGGTGCCGGCTGCCCAGCGGGCGCCGGCGTCCCAGGTCGTGGCGGCTGTGCGGATGGTCGAGCCGCCGATGGCGAGGCCACAGGCGACGGATGCCGTGGCGGCGGCGGACGCCTTCGCGACGAAGTCGGGATTCACCGGGGAGGCGGCGGAGTTCGGCATTCTTTTCCCTTTTCCTGACGGCTGTGCGTCCGTTCCAGCGCGATGTGCCGCCAGGTGCGGTGTCGCCGCAGGTCACACACTCGAATCGCTCCGCCGCCACCTCACCCGGCGCACACCGACTTCCCCTGGCCGGTGTGGTGAATCCCTTTTCGCCGCCCGCCGGGTGTTCACGGCCGTCTGGAAGAAACGTGCGCGGCCGTCACACCACCGCCGCGCGTACGCACAGCACGTCGGGAAGGTGGGCCGCCACCAGCGCCCATGAGTCCCCCTCGTCCCGGCTGGCGTAGACCTCGCCCGACCGGGTGCCGAAGTAGACCCCGGCGAGGTCGGCGTCGTCGGTGCACATGGCGTCGCGGAGCACCACGGGATAGAACGGCCCGGTGGGCAGCCCTTCGGACAGGGCCTCCCAGGTCTTGCCCGCGTCCTGCGAACGGTAGACGCGGCAGCGCAGCTCCGGGGGGAACCGCATCGAGTCGGCCACGAGCGGGAAGTTGTAGATCACATCGGCACGCCGGGGATGGGCCACGATGGAGAAGCCGAAGTCGCTCGGCAGGCCGTCCGCGATCGACTCCCAGTGGGCTCCGTCGTCGTCGGAGCGGTAGACCCCGTGGTGGTTCTGCGCGTACAGCCGGTCGGGGTCGACGGCGTCCCGGCTGACCTTGTGGACGCACTGCCCGAACTCGGGGAACCGCTCGGGCAGGAACGTCGCCTGGATGCCGGAGTTGCCGGCCGTCCAGGAGGCGCCGCCGTCGGCGCTGCGGTAGACGCCGCCGGCCGACATGGCGACCAGCAGCGCCTCAGGGTCGAGAGGGTGGGGCAGGACGGTGTGCACGGCCTGGCCGCCGAACCCGGCGTCCCACCGAGGGCGGTGCGGGTGATCCCAGAGGGCCCGCACCAGCTCGAACGTGACGCCGCCGTCGTCGGACACGAACAGGGCGGAGGGCTGGGTGCCCGCGTAGACGCGGTCGGGGTGGCCGGCGGGGTCGGGCGTGAGCTGCCAGACGCGCTCGAGCGCCGTGTCGGTGTCCTCGGGGAACGCGATCGGCCGCCGGGCGGGCTCCTGCCAGGAGGCGCCGAGGTCGTCGCTGAAGGCCACGCTCGGCCCGAAGTGCGAGCTGGTCACCCCGGCCAGCAGGCGAGGCGTGGCCCGCCGCTTGTCGACGCACAGGCCGTAGACCCCCGTCATCGGGAAGTGCGGGCCGCTGATGTCCCACGACCGGCGGTCGTCGTCACTGCGGGCCAGGAACAGCCCCTTCGCGGTTCCTACTGCCAGAAGGACGGTCATCGCGATCTCTTCTCGTTCCGGTGGCACGGTGACTGCGCGTAAGTATTCACCGCACGAGACTGCCACCGGAAGTGCCGACGCGCCACTTTTTCTGGAACATCTGTTTGGATCTCAATGGCGTGTGGGGGTGCTCGTACCGGAAGGCCCGATTTTCGGGGGCTTTCAGGGAGCCGTAGGCCTCAGCCCGCCGGCATGGCCTCGCGTACGAGATCGGCGTCGGTCCTGGGCCGCACGCGCCGCCGGACGACGAGGCCGAAGGCGACGACCAGCAGGCCGAAGACGCCGGAGACCACGAACGGCCCGGCGGGCCGCCACGCGTCGTAGAGCGCGCCTCCGGCGGCCGAGACGATCATGATGCCGGCCGCACCGCAGAGGGTGTGCACGCCGAACGCCGCGCCCCGCACATCGGCGGGCACCTGCTGCGCCAGCAGCGGGCCCGCGGTCGTGATGCCGGCGATCTCTCCCACGCCGATGAGCACTGCGACGATCATCATGCCGCCGCCCAGGGGATCGGAGATGAGCAGCGTGGACAAATAGGCCGCCGCGGCGATCGACTGGGAGAGGATCACGAGGTTCTCCCGCCGCATGCGGTCGCCCAGCCAGCCGAACAGCGGCGCGCACACCAGGGCGACGGTCTGCGAGACGCCCACCACGGCGCCCGCCCTGGCCAGCGCCTCCGCGCTCGACATGCCGCGCTCGCTGGTCGCGAAGTCGGCGATCCACAGGGTCATGAACCCCACGACGACGGCGAGGTCGGCGCGCGCGACGAAGGACGCGGCGTAGGACAGCGCCACGCCCGGGTCGCGTACGAGTACGAGCCCCTCGCGGGCCAGGCGGGGAAGAGTGGTGCGGTCGGCGGTGGCGCTGACCTGGGCCGTGGAAAGCGTCAGCCACAGCAGCACGGCGACGACGAGGATGCCGGCCGCGATCAGCAGGAAGGCCAGCCGGGTCGCCGCCACCGGTTCGAGCCCCCGGCCCTCCAGGGTCTGCGGCAGCCGGACCATCACCAGAACGGCGACCACCGCGCCGAGCCCGCCGAAGAAGCCGATGAGGCCGTACGACTTGCCGCGCGACCGGGTGCGCACGTAGTCGATGGCGATGGTGGACATCATGGCGTTGAGCGCGGCCACCCCCAGCCCGAACACCACGCGAAGGGCCACGAGGACGGCGGTGCTGCCCGCGAAGGGGAACAGCGCGGTGCCGATCGCGCACAGCACCAGCCCGAGGGTCACGATCAGCCGCCGGCCGAACCGGTCGGCGAGCGCGCCGTACCACGCGAGGCTGAGGATCATCGCGAGCTCCGCGGCGAATCCCAGCAGCCCGACGGTCGTGCCCTGGGCGGACTCGGGGACGCCGAGGATCGTCGTGAGGATGTGCGGCTGGGTGGAGGGGAGGAACGAGATCACCGCCGTGCCCGCCGTCGCCATCGACAGCAGGGCCCACATGTTGCCTTTGGTGATGCCGTCGGCTAGCTGGGTGCCCAGCACGCGGCGCGTCGGGGAAGCGGACATGCGAAGATCATGACATTCTGCATTAAGTTTTTCCTCCAGATGCTGATATTTCAATACTGCTTGTTAAGATCGCCATGTGGTGCCGACCAGTAGAGGACAGCGATGAATCCGGCCTCGATAGGGGGAGGTTTCGACCCAAATACCCCAAATGCGGCACGTATGTATGACTATTTCCTAGGCGGCAAGGACAACCTGCCCGCGGACCGGGAAGCGGCCAAGAAGGTCCTGCAGTTCGTCCCTGAGATTCCCATCGGCATCAGGGAGAACCGCGCCTTCCTCTCCCGCGCCGTGCGCTTCCTCGCCGAGCAGGGCATTCGCCAGTTCCTCGACATCGGCGCCGGGCTGCCGACGCAGCGCAACGTGCACCAGGTGGCCGCCGAGGTCGCCCCCGGCGCCCGCACGGTGTACGTCGACAACGACCCGCAGGTGCTCGCCCACGCCCGTGCCCTGCTGCAGGACAGCCCGCAGGTGCTCGTCATGGAAGGGGATGTGCGGCGGCCCGCGCAGATCCTCGACCACCCTGAACTGCGCGCCCACCTCGACTTCGACCGGCCGATCGCGGTGCTGCTGCTGGCGATAATCCACTTCATCCCCGACGCCGACGACCCGGCCGGCATCATCGCCACGATCCGCGACGCGCTGCCCCCCGGCAGCTACATGGCGATCTCCCATGTCGCGGTCGACGAGCGCCCGCAGGTCGCGCCCGGGGTGGAGGGCGTCTACAACAACGCCTCCGCGCAGTTCGTCGCGAGGATGAGCGGGGAGATCGCGCCCTTGTTCAAGGGACTCGAACTGGTCGAGCCGGGAATGGTCAACCTGCACGAATGGCGGCCGGACGTTCCCGTTGTCGCACCCCTGCTGGAGACGGTGAAATCGTACTTCCTTTGCGGAGTCGGACGCGTTTCCTAGAGCCGCTCGCGCTCGCTTTCCTCTCGCCTTGGAGCCGTGCCCGCGTTCTGGCATTGCTGGGCGCATCGCTTGAGCGCGTCACGTTCAATCGGATGAAGAGGGGGCAAGCCGGTTCCCGTCTGTCCGGTCCCGCACCGTCCGTGCCGGCCCCGTCCGGTTCTGCCCGGACGGGGCCGGGCCTCCGCGTCCGGCCGGCTCCTAGCTGACCTGGAGGTCGACGCAGGAGTAGAAGGCGTTCGCGGTGTCGGCGATGTTCCAGACGGCGAGGACCTTCTGGCGGCCGGTCCTGTTGCCGAGGTTCACCGTGTGGGACACGGTGGCGCCGGGCTGCCGTCCCTGGTCGTTGAACTGCGCGATCCGGGTGCTGCCGATGTAGTAGTCCCAGGTGCTGGTGGCGTGGCGGGCGGTCAGCACCCAGTTGAAGGTGACGGTCTTCCCGACGTTCGTGGCGGGCCAGTTCTTGCTTTCGTCGGCGAGCTGGGCGAAGCGGGCGACGCCGCCGTTGCAGCTCCGCAGGCCCTTGGGCCCTTCCACGCTCTGCGGCTCGTAGATGATGTCACCGCAGTTGGGGACGCGGCCCTGGGCGCACATGGCCTGCCGGCTCGCCGGCGAGGAGATGTAGCCGTGGGCGAGGGCGGGGGAAGCGACGAACACCGAGGCCCCGATGGCGAGAACCGCGGCCGCGAGGAAAGTGATCGTTCTTCGCATGTCCTGCTCCTTCTGTGGGGGGTGAGGACAATTGTGTAAGAAAGTTTCCTAAGAGTAAATCCTGGCATGACAAGATTTTCTGAGGTCAGTCATGTCGTGATGCCCTTCCCGGAGGGCGTCAGTGGTTCACTGATGACCGCTCCACCCCGGGACCGCCGCCCGATCGGGCCGCCCGCATCGCCGGGCTCTGGGACTCCGCCCGCGGGGGGATGTTCTCCGAATTGCGGCGTATGTCTACATTGTGAAACAAAGCCATCGCCTGACGGCCGTGGCCCATGCAAGGCGGAGGGGTTCCCATGCGTGTTGTCCCGGCCGGATCCGACCGGCCCTCGGCCTCCGTCGTGCCCCCGGCGCGCCGGCGATGAGGGCCCTCGTACTGCGCGGCCCCCGCGTGGCCGGGGTCGAGGAGGTCGAGGTCCCCGTGCCAGGCGCGGGGCAGGTCGTCGTGGACGTGCACCGCGTCGGGGTGTGCGGCACCGACGTCGAGCTCTTCACCGGGAAGATGGCCTACTACGCCCAGGGCAAGGCGGTCTACCCCTTGCGCCCCGGCCACGAGTGGTCAGGCGTCGTGTCCGCCGTGGGGGACGGTGTCGAGGAGGGCTGGCTCGGAGCCCGCGTCATCGGGGACACCATGCTCGGCTGCGGCGACTGCCCGCGCTGCCGTACCGGGCACGGGTACGTGTGCCCCGCCCGGTACGAGGTCGGGATCCTCGGCGGCTGGCCGGGCGCGCTGGCGGAGAAGGTGCGCGTGCCCGCCGCGAGCCTGCACCGCCTGCCGGACTCGGTGGACGACCAGACCGGCGCCCTGGTGGAGCCGGGAGGCAACGCCTGGCGCGCCGCGACGGCCGCGAACGCCGGGCCGGGCTCCCGTGTGCTGGTCTGGGGTCCGGGGACCATCGGCCTGCTGACGGCCGCGTTCGCGCGGGCGGCGGGCGCCGAGGTCCACGTGCTCGGGCTCGACCGCCGGAACCAGGACCTCGCGCTGAAGCTCGGCGTCGAGAGCTTCTGGACGCGCGACGAGCCGCCCGGCGTCACGTTCGACGCGATCGTGGACTGCACGGACGACCCCGGCACCCCGCCCGCCGCCCTGGACCTCGTACGGCCGGCCGGACGCGTCGTCCACATCGGCCTGTCCAGCACGCCCAGCCTGATCGACACCCGCGACCTGGTGCTGAAGGACGTCACCGCCGTGGGCATCCTGGGGGGATCGCCTGGCCTCGCGCCCGCCATCGAGCACTACGCCGAGGGCCGGGTGACGCCCGGCATCCTGGTCGCGGACACCGTCGGGCTCGACCGGGCGGCCGGCGTGCTCGCGGGCGCGTACGAGGGGGGTCACGGCACCAAGATCCACATCGACCCCCGGCTCTGACCCGGCATGCGATAGTTGTCCCGGCCGGCCACGACGGAACCAGGGGAGCCATGCCGCGTCCGAGTGTCGAGGTGGAGCGCCGGGAGCAGATCCTGCTGGCGGCGTGCCAGGTGATGGCCGAGGTCGGCCTGCGGTCCCTGCGCGTCGGCGACGTGGCCAGGCGCGCCGGCACCAGCCACGGCACGGTGCACTACTACTTCGACACCAAGCGCGAGCTGGTCCTTTCGGCCTTCGACTTCAACTTCCGGCGCTCGCTCGCCCGGCGCCGCCCGATCCTGGACGCGGCGGGCGATCCCCTTTCGCGCCTGCGCGCCTTCGTGGACTCCTACCTTCCCGGCGACGACCCCGAGACGGTGCTCGCGTGGCGGGTCTGGATCGAGCTGTGGAACGAGGCGCTGCGCGAGCCCGACCTGCGGGAGCTCAACGAGCGCGTGTACGGCGAATGGCGGCGGCTGGTCGCGGCCATCCTGCGTGACGGCCAGGAGCGGGGACAGTTCCGCGGTGGCGACGCGGTGGACACGGCGAACCTGCTCATCGGCATGATCGACGGCCTCGCCATCCAGGTGCTGCTCGGATCGCGCGACATGACCGGCGATCGGATGCGCGCGACCTGCGAGACGTTCCTGCGCGGCCTTTCGGCCTAGGCGCGGTCCGCGATCGCGCGGAGCCCATTGACAGCCGCGAGGTGCACCGGCCAGAGTCCGATTAATAACTGACCCATCAGTCAATTTACGCGCCCGGCCGGTGAGCCGGGAACGCCGGACGGCAGGAGACGGCATGAAGATCATCGGGTGCCGCGCGGAGACGAGCCCGGCGGGGGACGCATGACACTGCGCGTGTTCTCCGACCCCGCCTCCGTGGCCGTCGTCGGCGCGTCGGCCGATCGGGCCAAGTGGGGGTACTGGCTGGCGCGAGGGGCGTTGCGCGGCGCTCACCGCCGCCGGGTCCACCTGGTGAGCAGGTCAGGAGCCGTCGTCGAGGGGGTGACCAGCGTCCCCGGGCTCGCCGCCCTCCCGGAAGTGCCCGAGCTCGTGGTGCTCAGCGTGCCGCCGGACTCGGCCGGCCGGATCGTCGCCGAGGCGCTCGACCTGGGCGTGCGCGGCTTCCTCGCGATCACCGCCGGGGTGGACGAGGCCGGGCTCGCCGAGCGCGTGCGCGCGGCGGGAGCCCGTCTGGTCGGGCCGAACTGTCTCGGGATCTACGACGCCGCGACGGAGCTCGATCTGGCCTGGGGCAACTTCGTCCCCGGCTCGCTCGGGATCGTGTCGCAGTCCGGGCAGCTCGGGCTGGAGCTGGCGGGGCTCGCGCGTGAAGCGGGCATCGGAGTCTCACGGTTCGTCTCGGTGGGCAACCAGGCCGACGTCTCGGCGCGGGAGATCCTCGCCGACCTCTCCGGCCACGAGCCCACGGCCGCGGTCGTGCTGTACCTGGAGGCCTTCCCCGACGGCCGCGAGCTGGTCGGGACGCTCCGCCGCCTCCGCGAGCACGGCAGGCCCGTCATCGTGCTCACCGTGGGGGCGAGCGAGGCCTCCCGGGCCGCCGCCCGTTCCCACACCGGCGCGCTGACCGCCGGGCGGGACGTCGTCGAGGCGGCGTGCCGCGCGGCGGGAGCCGTCCTGGTCGAGACCCCCGCCCAGGCCGTCGACCTGGCGCAGCTGCTGATCCGGGCGCCGCGCCTGGCGGGGCGGCGGGTCGCGGTCATCGGCGACAGCGGCGGCCAGGGAGCCGTCGCCGCCGACGTGATCACGCGCGCCGGGCTCGACCTGCCCGAGCTGGCCGGCGCCGCGCGCGAGATGGCCGAGGCGCTGCCCGACGGGGCCGCGGTGCGCAACCCCGTGGACCTCGCCGGCGCGGGTGAGCGCGACCTCGGGGTCTACGCGCGCCTCACCCGGCGGCTCGTGGACGGCGGTGAGGTGGACGCGGTGGTGCTCACCGGCTACTTCGGCTCCTACGGCGCGGACGAGCCGTCGCTCGCCGTCGCGGAGCAGCGGGTCGTCGCCCGGCTCGGCGAGGCCGTACGTACCGGCGGGCGGCCTGTCGTCGTCCACGGCATGACCCGCGAGTGCCCGGCGGTCGACACGCTGCGCGAGCACGGCGTTCCCGTCTATCACACCATCGACGCCGCGGCGCGTGCCCTGGCGTACGCGGCCGGGCTCGCCCTCCACCCGGTACGGCCGTTGCCGCCCACGCCCCCCGATGGCCACGCCGCCCCTCCACCACAGGCCTCCGCCTACCTGGCGGCCCGCGACGCGCTCGCGGCCTGCGGGGTCCCCTTCACGGGCGCTCTGCCCGTACGCGACGCGGCGTCCGTGGCCGCCGCCGCGGGGAGGCTGCGCGCGCCGTACGCCCTCAAGGCGGCCTGGCTGGAGCACAAGAGCGACCTCGGCGGAGTGGTGCTCGGGCTGGCGGACGCCGGGGCGGCGGCCGAGGCTCTTGCGGCCCTGGTGGCACGGCTGGGCCAGGGGGAGTACGTGCTGGAGGAGATGGACGCGCGGACGGGGGTGGTGGAGCTGATCGTCGGCGGGCGGCAGGACCCGTCGTTCGGGCCGGTCGTGCTCGCCGGGCTCGGCGGCGTCCAGGCGGAGCTCTATCGCGACGTCGCGGTGGAGCTCGCCCCCGTCACGCCCGCCCAGGCTCTGGAGATGCTGCGCGGGCTCCGTGGCCACGCCCTGCTGACGGGGTGGCGCGGCCGGCCGCCGGTCGCGCTGGAGGCGGTCGCCGAGGCGGTCGCGGCGGTGTCCCGGCTGGTGGCCGGCCGTCCGGACGTCGTCGAATGCGAGGTGAACCCGTTGCGGGCCGCCCCGGACGGCGTGCTCGCCGTGGACGCCCTGGCCGTGTTCGAGCCGGGGCCTGGAGTGTTCGAGCCCGAGCCTGAGGCGTGAGCGGTGTCCGAGTCCGGGGAGGGAGCGGTCCTTGATTCCGCGCCCGGGAAGTGAACGGTGGCCGCCGGTTCTGGAACCGGCGGCCACCTGGCCATTCTGGGTCGAGTCCACCGACCCGGCGTCACCGCTCGCCGTGGGACCTCGCGGTCTCACGGCCCGCGGCTACCGGACCTTGCGGACCTCGACCTTTTCCTTCATGTAGTTGTTGCCATTGCCGTCGGGGCGGTAGTTCTTCTCGACGTTGCCGGCGATGTCCACGGCGAACCAGTGCACCTCGGTGGTCTTGCCCACCGTGATCTGCTGGGATCCCTCGCGCATGCCGGATGACGTGAGCTTCTGGGAGGTCAGCGTCGGGCGGCTGCCGTCCAGCGTGTAGTAGACGTTCGCCGGTTCGTCGATCTTGAAGGTGAACGTCGTCGTGGTGTCGGTGCGTCCCGTCACGTCGAGCTTGGAGCTGGGGTTCTGCTTGTCGTCGGCGAAGGCCCTGGCGACCTCCAGGATGGCGATCTGGCCGCTGGCGAACTCCATCGCCTCCTCATGGCCCTCATCGAAGGTCGGCTGGAAGCCCACCGCGTCGAACCGCTTGGTGGTGGGGTTGTAGACGTCCGCGCCCACCTCGAAGTCCCAGCCGATGATGCCGCGGTTGAACCAGTGCTCGTCGGCGCTGTTGCCCGCCGCCGAGTACAGGACGTCCGGGACAGGACCGGTGCGACCGGGCCAGATCGCCGTGCCGCGCCAGCCCTGCACCGAGGACAGGATGTGGCTGGAGGCGTCCCAGAAGAAGTTCTCCGTGCCGAAGTCGACGCGGGGCAGCAGCTCGCGGCCCTCGTTCTTGTACGCGCCGGGAGGCCACATGAAGTAGCCGCCGTAGGAGTGGGTGTTCATCGCGAACTTGATGTTCGGGAACTGGTTGGTGAGCCATACCTCGTTGCGCGCCTCGGGCTCCGACAGCTCGGCCGGACCGGCGTACGTCCCGCTGGTGCAGCTCGACGAGGCTCCGCTGTACCCGTCGAAGAGCGAACCGACCGAGAAGTTCCGGTTCAGGTCCACGCCCCAGGAGTTCCGCGACGCGGGGTCCGACGCGGTGTCGGTGCAGTGGTTCGTCATGTTCTTGCGCTGCATGTTGTAGTCGTACATCGAGTAGTGCGCGCCGTCGGGGTTGATGGTCGGCACCACGAAGATGTCGAGGTTGTCCACCAGCTTCTTGGTGCGCTCGTCGAGCGAGTAGTTCCGCAGCAGGCGCTCGGCGGCCTCCACGCAGACCAGCGGGGTTACCCACTCGCGTGCGTGCTCCTGGCAGTAGAGGAACACGCCCACCTTGGAGCCGTCCCGCTTCTTGCCGATGCGCAGGGCCTTCATCTGGAACGGCTCGCGCTTGACGGTCGTCGGAGCCTTGAGGTTGTCGGTCAGCTTGGTGGCCGGAGCGGCGGCGACCAGGCCGGCGCCCGCGTTGCCCCGGTAGGTGCTCGCGCTGAGCAGCGCCGACGCGGCGGCGTCGCCGTTGAGCGCGGTCACCACCTGGGCGGCGGTGCTGGTGATCGCGTTGGATCCGTCCGTGGCGAGCCTGACCACCACGTCCTTGCCGGTGACCGACACGCCGAGCGCGCTGGAGGCCGTATCCGGCTTCACCAGCGCGACGCTGATGTCGTTGCCGCCTTCGGACCCGAAGGCCTTGGAGGTCACGTACAGCGTGCTCGCCGTGACGGTGCCGAACTGCGCCTGCGCGGCGCGCCGGTAGCCGTTCGTCTTGTACGGCAGGTCGATGATCTGCGAGATCTTCGGGAACTGCGACGCCAGGGAGGTGAACCGGCCGGTGGTCTCGGTCGGGTCCATGTAGTGGTCGACGAAGTCCTGGACGTAGTGCTTGTTCGGGGCCTTGCGCTTGTCACCGAGCCACTTGGTCACCGGGACCGTGATGGTGCCGCCGCGGTTGCTGGTGATGGTCACCTTGGTCGGCGCCTGCGTGATGGGCAGCGGCGAGTTGAACCGGTGGTACATGTACTGGCCGGCGTCGGTGAACCGCGACATCGTCGCCGTGCCGCCGGAGTCGGGGGCGGTCTTGGGGCCGCTGTCCCAGGTGGCGGTGAGCACGGTCTCCGCGTCGGTGGCGCTCGACTTCACCTCAACGGAGATGAAGCGCTGGTCGTCGGTGCTGGTGAACCACTCGGCGCGCAGCGCGGTGAGCTTGTCGGTCGTCGCCTCCGCCGCGTCCGCCGACTTGATGGCGGACTGGCGCTCGGACAGGTTCGCGACGGCGTCCGCCTGGTCTGAGATGGCGCCGCGCACGTCGAACCCCTTGGCGCGGAGGTCGTCGGCCTCCTCGGGGCTGAGTACGGCGTGCACCTCGATGCCGTTGTCGAGAGGCTTCTTGTATTCGGCCAGGTCGACGCCCAGGTCGTTGAGCTCGTCCACGCCGGCCTGGTCGGGGACGACGATGCGCAACAGGGCGACGCCGTCCTGGACGGTGCTGGACTGGTGGTCGGGAGCCACCGAGGTGGGGGAGGGGGTGGGGGCGGCGAGAACGGGGATTGCGGTGAAGGTCAAGGCGACGGGCAGGGCGAGCCCGGCCGCTAGGCGGCCGGCTCGTCTGCCGGTGAAAGAACTCCTCAAGAGATTCCTCCTGTTGGCATGCTGGCCCGGGCAGGGGGTCGTCCCGGGTCTGAGCACGCAGGTGGTGAGGAGTCTTTGCCAAATAAAGATCTTTCGTCAAGACCCAAAGGCGACATTTCTGGCTATCGGGTGTGGTTAAAGAGTTTGTAGTGAAATTTCGTGACATATCGCCCAGGGTTTCTGGTCACGCTGGGTGCGGGGCGGGCGCGGGATCGGTGACCGCCCGGCGTGGCCCCGGCCGTCCGGCGTCGTTCGCCTTTCACGCGGCCGGTCCCCGCCGGGCGCGGGCCGGGAATTGTCGGTGGCGGGCGCTATCAATGGGCGGTGAGGTGCGACGACGGCCGTTCACAAGCAAGATTGTGCGCGGTCTGTGGAGCACTCCGCGTTCGTCCACAGGTGCGGTCCGTGCCGATCCGGGGGGTGAGATCTTCGTGTATCCATGAGTGTGATCGGCTCTGTGCTTCGCACAGGGGGCTCGCCGCGTGCGAGGTGAGGTGCCGGGGAGAGGGCCGTCCTCTCTCCGCGGTGAGGATTGCTGTTCGCCGCCAGAGGTCGTTTCTCCGAGCGACCTCACGGCCGGCCGGGGGAGTGGGGATGACGGAGAGAGCTGTCACGGGCGCGTCGCGCGCCTTCGACCTGGATGCGTTCGCCGTGAGCGACCGCTTCCGCCTGTTCAACTTCACCCGGCGCGACGACCACCTGGTCTACCTCTGGGTGCTCCGCGCCATGGACCGTCTCCGGGCCGTCCACCAGCTCCAGGCCCATCCCGACGACGTCGCCCGCGTGCTCGCCGAGCTGGGCGCCGCCTATGACGACGCGCCGCCGGCCGACGACAACCTCCGGTCCCGGCTCGACGCGCTCGCCGACGACGGCGTCGTCCACCGGCTCGAAGACGCCTCCAGGGCCGGCAGCCTCGTCCGCTATCGCAACCGCCAGTCGGTCTACCAGTTCAGCGAGCTGGGCTACCAGGCGTTCGCGGCCGTCGAGGAGGTCCTCGCCGCCCGGCTGCAGGACGCCAACCTGTCGCGGCTGGTCTTCTCCGACATCCTGGAAGATCTCAAGGCGCTCGCCGAGGCCAACCTCTCGGGCCACGGCGAGCAGGTCTGGCGGCGGCTCTCCCGTCTCGACGCGGTCATGGAGGACATGGCACGTCGCTCCGCCCGCTTCCACCTCACGCTCGCCGAGATCACCCGGTCCACCGACGCCTCCCCCGAGGCCTTCCTCCGCTACAAGAACACCCTGCTGACCCACATGACCGACTTCATGGCCGAGCTCGACCGCTACCTGCCCCGCCTCGACGGCGCCGTCCGCGACGTCGAGCGAACAGGCGTCGAGACCATGCTCGGCCGGGCCGCCGCGGCCGACGAGCGGCTCTTCATGGGCTACGGCGAACGGCTGGACGACTGGCGCCGCCGCTGGGCGGTGCTGCGCGCCTGGTTCGCCGCCGACGGAGCCGAGTCCTCGCGCGCGGCCGAGCTGCGCGCCGCGACCCGCACCGGCGTGTCGAGCGTCATCGCGCTGCTCCGGCAGATCGCCGAGGCCCAGCGGGGCGGCGTCAACCGGTCGACCCAGCTCCGGCACCTGGCCGAGTGGGTCTTCAACGTGCCCGACGAGGGAGCCGCTCACGCCCTGATGACGGCGGCGTTCAACTCCCGCACGTCGCGGCACCTCGGAGGGGCCCACGACGACGCCGAGGTCATCTCCGTCCGTTCCACCTGGTGGGACGCCCCGGGTGTGGAGATCTCCGTGCCCCTGTTCCGCCGGGGCAAGGCCCCGGCTCCCGGCGTTCCGCAGCCGGTCCGGGGGCGGGCCGGCATCCGTGGGGAGCTGCGCCGGCGGCAGGCCTCCGGCCGCGCCGCCGAGCGGGAGGCCGCCGAGGGTCTGGTGAAGGCCGGAGTCCACGGGCGCGTCCTCGACGAGGCGGAGACCCGCGTGGTCCTGCGGCTCCTGACCCGGGCGCTGGAGGCCCGCACCGTCGTCGCCGGCCGCCTGCGATCCGCCTCCGGGGGCAACGAGTCGATGACGATCCGCCTGGTCCCCGAGCCGGGCGGAAGCACGGTTCGCACCGTCCACGGGGTCCTCCACCTGCCCGGCCTCCGGCTCGACCTCGAACCTGCCGCGCACACCACGGGAGCGCTCCGCGAGCGCGCGCGGGCCGCCGCCGCCCGGGCACCGCTCGCAGGCGATAGGGGAGAGCACCCGCAGGCCGATGGAGCACTCCGATGAGGGCATGTGTTCCTGGATCGGCCGTCGGGAAGCTCCAGGGGCCCGGCGCCGGGGTGTCCCGATGAGGGCGCGCGGCGCGGCGGCCGGGGTCCTGCCGAGCGAGCTGGGCTCCTACCAGCAGGCCGTGCGTCTCGCCCTGACCAACGACCTGATCACCGCATCCCGTCCGCGCCCCGGCGCCCTGGAGCAGGTGCTCCACTGGGCCGACCAGCTCACCCGCGACCTCCGCGAGCTCTTCGGCTACACCGTGATCGCGACGACCACGCAGGTCCGGGTCGTGCGCAGGCTCGACGCGTTCGACGAGACGCAACGGCTGTTGTTCGCCAAGAAGGGCAAGCCGTTCGACCGGCGCCGCCTGGCCTACCTGTGCCTGGTGCTGGCGCTGTTCCAGCGGTCCCGCGTCGAGATCAGCCTGGCCGACCTCGTACGGGCCTTCGCCCCGGCGGCCAACACGATCGAGGGGCTCGGGTTCGATCCCACCGTCGGCGCGCACAAGGCCGCGGTGGTCGACTGCCTCGACTGGCTGGTCGAGCGCGGCGCCCTGCGGCTCTCGGACGGGTCGCTGGACGCCTGGGCGCACGACACCGAGCGGGGCGACGCCCTGTTCGACATCGACCACGACATCTGCGCGATCCTGTTCAAGCCCGCGCGCCCGGTGCAGCACCTCACCAGCGCGGCGGGCCTGCTGGAGGGCTCCGGCGGCCACGGCCCGGCGCGCCCCGAGGACACGGCGCGCCGTGCCCGCCGGCTCCTCGTCGAGCACCCGGTCGTCTACTTCGCCCAGGTCGAGCCCGAGGTCGCCGACTTCCTGCGGGAACCCGGCCTCGCCGCCGACCTGGCCCGCCTCACCGGCCTGGCCGTGGAGTGCCGGGCCGAGGGCGTCATGCTCGCGGACGCGGGGGGCCGCTTCACCGACAAGCCGTTCCCCGGGCGGGGCGGGGCGGTCAACCGCGCGGCGGGCCTCCTCCTCGCGAAGATCGCCGACCTGCTCGAAGACCCCGGTGAGCGTTCCTCGGTGAAGTTCCTCGACCTGCCGAGCGACGCCGACGACCAGAGTGACCTCCTCGCGCGCATCGACTCCGCCCTGCCCCGGGCAGGTGTCGTCCGCGAGCTCGCGTGGGCCCCGCCCCCCGCCGCTGAGCCGGGCGCCGTGACTCCGCCCTCGGCCGAGGTGGCGCTGGTCGAGCGGGCACGGCTCACCGCGATGGTGGGCGAGCTGTACGAAGAGCTGGGCGCCGCCTCGTTCTCCATTGTGTGGCAGCACGATCCTGAGGGCCTGCTCGACGCCGCGGTCACGCTCCTCACCGAGCTGCGGCTGGTCAGGCGGCATCCCGGAGGCGTGCTGCTGCTGCCCGCGTTCGCCCGCTACCGCAACATCGCGCTGGCGCTGCCCGACAGGCGCCACAACCAGGGCCAGCTCGGCCTGCACCTCTCGCCGTCTCTTCCGGAGGAATCCCGTTCATGACACCCGCATCCGGCCGCTTCAAACCGTCCCGCGCAGGTGTGATCAATATCTGGGACTACATCGACGAGGAGTTCGTCTTCGCTGACGGGCGCCTGGTGCTGCGCGGGCACAACGGCTCGGGTAAGACCAAGGCCCTGGAGGTGCTGTTCCCGTTCGTGCTCGACGGCGTGAGCGACGCCAGACGCCTCGACCCCTTCAGCGGCGAGAACCGCACCATGAAGTCCAACCTGCTCTACCGAGGCCAGGAAGCCGAGTACGGCTACGTCTGGATGGAGTTCACCCGAGACCCCGACGACACACCTGAGATGAGCCACACAGGCTCAAGCCACTCTGCCCGCGAGCACCGGGAGTACCCGCACGACCGGGAGAACCAGGACGATCGGGATGAACGGGACGAGCAGGAGGGCCGGCACGACCGGGAGGGCCGGGAGGGCCGGGAGGACCGGCACGACCCGTACAACCGGCACGACCCGTACAACCGGGGTGACAGGAACGACCGGCGCAGCTCGCACGACCCGGAGGACGGGGACGACCCGCTCGACCGGGGCGGCCAGGAGGACGGGGGCGACTCGCTCGACCGGGGCGGCCAGGAGGACGGGGGCCTCTCGCACGACCGGGGCGACTCGCACAGCCAGGAGCGTCGGAACGGCAGGGGCCACCAGGACGACCCGTACAACTGGCACGACCAAGGCTCGGGAGCTGAGGCCGGGCCGGGTGGCGCGGACGCGGTCACGCTGATCATCGGGCTGCGGGCTCACCGGCACCGCGACGGAGTCACGCCCTCGTTCTTCGTGACCGGCAGGCGCGTCGGCGTGGACTTCGGGCTGCTGTCCGCCGATTCGCGGCCCCTCACCGAGAAGCAGCTCAAGGCGGTCCTTGAGCCCGGTGCCAGGCACAGAACCGCCACCGACTACCGGGCCGCGGTCGACGCCCGCCTGTTCGGGCTCGGCAAGGAGCGCTACGCCCAGCTCCTCGACCTTCTCCTGGCGCTGCGCCGCCCGCTGCTCGCCAAGGATCTCGATCCGATGAAGGTCTCCGACACCCTCAGCGCCGGGCTCAGCCCCGTCGACCCCGTTCTGGTCGAGCAGGCCGCCCGCGACTTCGAGAACCTCGCCGCGGTGCAGCGGCTCTTCGACGATCTCACCCTCGCCGACGGGGCCGTCAAGGAGTTCCTCGGCCACTACACCGCGTACCTGCGGGCCCATGTCCGGCACCACCTCGACCGCATTCACGAGCGGCTCGACGGGGCGGCGGGCTGCGCCGCCCGCATCGCCCGGGCCGCGTCCGAGCTGCGCCGCGCCCGCACGGCTCGCGCCGCCGCCACGGCCGGGCGCGAGGCCGCCGAAGCCGAGCTGGCGAGGTATGACGGCAGGCTCGCCGTGCTGAAGCAGCACGAGGCGTACAAGGCCAGGGGAGAGCTCGACGGGCTGCGCCGCCAGATCGCCGACGACGGCGCGGGCATCGCCGGGGAGCGCCGGCGCCTCGACCAGGTGCGTGGTCACATCGCCAAGCTGGGCACCGAGGCCGGCAAGGTCGCCGAGCGGCTGAGGGACGCTCACGACAAGGCCGACCGGCACCTCAACGAACTGGCCGACGCCGCCGCCCGCGCCGGCGTCCCCGATCCCGCCACCCTCACCGACCCTCGCTCCCTCAAGGACTCCCGCGCACTCAAAAAGCCCGGCGCCCTCACGGATGCCACCCTCACCGATTCCGGTGCCCTCACCGACCCTGGTGCTCTCACCGCCGGGGACCCCACGACCAACGGCGGTGGGACCTCCGGCGGCGGTCACACGGCGGGGGGTGGCGGAGTTGCCGAGGTGCCTGCGCGCGAGAGCCTCGCGCTGGCCAGGGCGAGGGTCACAGCCCGGCGTGGTGACGTGGAGACGATCCGTGGTCACCTGGCCCTGCTGTCCGAGGCCGAGGCCAAGCGGAGGCGCGCCGAGACAGCGGTGGAAGAGGCCGGCCAGGCCGTCACCTCGGGCGAGACCGAGCTGGCCAGCGCCCAGGACAAGCTCGACCACTCACGCCGCACGGCCAAGGACGCCCTCACCCGATGGGCGGAACGCTGGGTCGTCGTCACGGACCCGGCGATAGCCACGGCCGGCGACGTGGGGTCACCCGGAGGCGGCGCCCTCGATCCGGCGGTGGTCGCGGTCGGTGGCGTGGGGCTGGCCGGTGGTGCTCCCGGCCCGGCGGTCGACGCTGTCGTGCCGGGCGAAGGTGACGCTTTCGACGCGGCGGTGGTCGCGGTCGGCGGGGTTGGGCCGGGTGGGGGCGGAGCGTCGGACAGCGATGTCTCAGTGGTCGGTGTTGGTGATCTCGCGGCGTTGGAGGAGACGCTGGAGGCGGTCGGTGAGGCGGGGGCGCGGCGGCTGCCGGAGGTCTTCGGCGAGCTGACAGAGGAACGCCGGGCCGCGGTGATCGAGGCCAGGGCTCACGTGACCGCCGAGGAGGCGCGCGTCGCGACGCTCCTGCGAGACCTGCGGTCTGAACGGGAGGCGGTGGCGGCCGAGCGCGACGACGCGCCTCCCACCGACCACCTGCGCACGGCCGCCCGTGACGGGCGTCCGGGCGCGTCGCTCTGGCGGCTGGTGCGCTTCGCCGAGGGAGTGGACGAACGTGCCGCCGCCGGCATCGAGGGCGCTCTGTACGGGGCCGGGCTGCTCACGGCCTGGATCCACCCCGATCCGGAGCTCACCGTCGCGGCGCTGGCCGGGGGCGAGGCCGACGCATACCTGGTCCCCCTGCCCGAGGAGCGGCGGCCCCAGGGGCAGACCCTCGCCGACGTCCTCCTCGCCGAGCGGCAGAGCATGGTGCCCGTCGCCGTCATCGAAGCCGTCCTGCACTCGATCGCCCTCGACGAGGCTCTGGTGCGAGCAGCCCCGGCAGATGGTGTCAACGGCACGTCGGAGGACGGCGACGGCCCCGCTCCGGGCTCGGCTCCGGAGGTCGGGTTCACGTCGGCCGGTGGCGATGGCCTCGGGTCGAGGTCGGGGGGCGGCTTCACTTCGGATGGTGGTGACGGTTCGGGGGCGGGCCGGGTGGGCGGCGGGGGGGCTTGGTTCGCGGCGGGTGGTGGTGATGGGGCTGGTTCGTGGGTGGGTTTGGCGGTTGGCAGCGGGGGTCACTTTGGGGTGGGTCCCTACGTTGGGGCGCGGCCCAAGGAGTCGGCGGAGTACATCGGGGCCACCAACCGGGCGGCCCGCCGCCAGTCGCGCCTCGCCGAGTACGACCGGCTCATCACGGCGCACCTCGAGACCCAGAAGGGCCTGAGCGAGAAGTCCGAGCGTCTCAACGGGCTCGTGGCCGATTTCAGCCGTGCCAGGAAGGAACTGCCCGAGACCGGGCCGATCGTCACGGCCGCGGGCGGGGTCGCCGATCGGGCCACCCGCCTGGCGGTGGCGCGGGCACGGCTCGGCGAGGCCGCGAAGCGCGTCGACGGCGCGGTCGCCGAGGTGGGCGCGGCGACCAGGCGGCTCAGGCAGGCCGCCGCCGAGCTGGCGATGCCGCGCGACCCGCGCGAGGTCGACGCCGTCGCCCAGGCGCTCGACGACCTGATGCGCGCGGCGGAAGCGCTGTGCGCGGAGCGGGAGAAGATCGCCACGGCGCGTGGCGACCTCGCGGAGCGCGAGGAGACCATCGAGCGGCTGAGCCAGGAACAGGCCGAGGGGGCGATGGCTCTCGGCACGCGCGAGGCGGCGCACGCCGTCCTGGTCGAACGGCTCGAAACGCTCGAACGCACGTTCGACGCCGACCTGAAGGAAGTGCTCGGCCAGATCACCGAGACCGAGGGCCTGATCGCCCGGGCGCGTGCGGCCCGCGGCGAGCACGAGCTGGTGGCGACCCGCGAGCGGGAGGCCGAGGTGCTCGCGGGAGCCGAGCTCGAACACGGGCGTGAGGCCCTCGCCGGCGCCTTCCAGAGCATGGCCGGGCAGATCGCCGAGTTCGTCCCCTACACCCAGGCCGACCTCCGCCCGCTCGCCGGGGTCGCCGATCCCACACCCTGGCCCCTGGAGAGCCATCCGCAGGGCCCCGAGCGGGCGGGCGAGGGCGTCGCCGAGCTGATGCTGGCAGAGCCGCCCGACCCGCTGGAGGCGGTCCGCGCGACCCTGCCTGCCGATGCCCTGACCCTGATCGACGCCTACGACGCGGCGACCCAGGGAGGGCGCGCGGTCACCGATGCCACGCTGAAGAACACGCTCGACCGCGTCTCCAACGCCCTGCGCGACTTCCAGGCGGCCCTGGAGAACTGCCAGGAGGACTACCGGCTCGACTGGGAGCCCGGCGCGGTGCTGACCGTCCACGTCATCGACGCCGACGGGCGGGGCCCGGTGTCGGCGTTCGCCCGCGCTATCGCCGAGCGCGCGGAGGAGCAGGGCGTGCTCCTTGAGCAACGCGAGCGCACCGTCCTGGAGGACGAGCTGCTGACCGGCCTGGCACAGCAGATCCACACGCGCGTCGCCGCCGCCAAGGACCTGGTGCGTGGCATGAACGCCGACACCCGTTCCAAGCCCATGTCGTCCGGGACCACGATCGGCATCCGCTGGGTCCAGTCCGACAAGATCGACGACAGGCAGCGTGCCGTGGCGGCGCTGCTGGTGCGCGATGCGGCGGGGCTCGGGCACCAGGGGCTCGTCACGCTCCGCGGGCACCTCCGGCAGATGATCAGGGACTACCGCGCGAGGAACTCCCGCGCGACCTACAAGGAGGCGCTCGCCGGCGTCCTCGACTACCGCTCCTGGTACACCTTCGAGCTGCTGATGGCGCGGCGAGGCGAGCCCGAGGTAAGGCTGACCCGGGCGAAGCACTCGCAGATGTCGGGCGGCGAGAAGTCCGCCTCGATCCACCTGCCGCTGTTCGCCGCCGCCAACGCGCTCTACTCCTCAGGACGGGCGTCGTGCCCGCGCGTGATCGCCCTCGACGAGGCGTTCGCCGGCATCGACGACAACTACAAACCCGAGCTTCTCGGGCTCACCGTGCAGTTCGACCTCGACCTCTTCATGACCGGCCACGACCTGTGGTGCACGTACCCCACCGTGCCGATGATCGCGCACTACGACCTGCTGCACGACAGCGAGCTGCGCACCGTGTCGACCATCCTGGCGCTCTGGGACGGGGCCCAGGTCTTCGACGCCGACGCCGGATACGCGGGCAACGACGAGCTGGTAAAGGAGCTTCTCGGGTTCACCCCCCGGCGGCACTCCCCGGCCGGCTCGCCGGGGGACACCCTCTACACCGACGACGAGGACGACCTGGAGGAGCAGGAGGCTCTGGTGTGACGGGCGAGCCGGGGACGGGCGGCAGAAACGCGTGGAGACGTTAGGACCGAAACAGCCGAATTGGCTTGGTGCATTTATCCCTAAAAAGAGGTGTCAACGCCATCGGAGCGGGCACGCGACTTCTCGGGCTGAGCCGGCGGCCCGTTACGTCCACTCACTCGTATGGGATAGCCATGGTCATCCAGGACACCGTCATACCTGCTGTTTCGTGGCTGCGTCGTGCCGCCTGCCGCGGCGAGGATCCGGAGCTGTTCTTCCCGATATCGGCGAAGGGCCCCGGCCACATGCAGCACGAGCGGGCCAAGGCCGTCTGCCGCCGCTGCCCCGTACGCACCCCCTGCCTGGACTACGCCGTGACGAGCCGCGAGGAGCACGGCATCTGGGGAGGCACCGATCCCGACGAGCGCAGGGCCAAGGCCGCCCGGAGCCAGAATTGGCGCGTCCGCGCGGGGTAGTGATCACCTCATGAGCGATGATCTCCCAGATCCGGGCCACCGGCGGCCCGCCGGGATGGACGACACCACGGTCGAGGCTCTCGGCAAGCTGTCGGAGGCCCTGGAGACCGCCGAGCGTGCGCGGGGTCACCTGTACGCCTTCCACCAGCTCACCGGGCGTGCCCACCTGATGCTGGAGGACGCCGTGGGCCTGCTTCGCGAGGCGGGGCACGGCGACCAAGCCGACGCGGTGTGCGCCGACCTGCTCGGCCGCGACGTGCTCGCCGGCAGGTGGACCTTCCAGATCGTCGAGGAGTACGAGGACGGCTACCGCCGCTGCTTCGTCGAGCTGGAGGAGCGCATCAGGAACGAGCTGGCGGGGGGCCGGCGGCACATCTACGAGGCCGAGATGAAACAGCGCCTCCACGGCTGACCGCCGTCCTGGCCTCGTGGAGCCGGGCTACTTGAGCGCCCCGGCGGTGAGCCCCGCCTGGATCTGGCGCTGGAAGATCGTGTACACGATCAGCATGGGCAGGATGGCCATGCTGAGCGCGGCGAACAGCGCCGACCAGTCGGCGTCGTAGCCCGCCGCCGTGGAGATGTCCGCGATGCCCTGGGTGATCACCCACTTGTCCCTCGACTGGCCGCTGAGCAGGACCAGCGGTATCTGGTACTGGTTCCACTGCCCGAGGATGTTGAAGATCGTGATGCTGACGATGCCCGGCCGGGCCATGGGCAGCATGATCTGGAAGAACACCCGGCTGTGCGACGCCCCGTCCACGAACGCCGCCTCCGCCACCGCGTGGGGGAGCGTGCGGAAGAACGCCGACAGGAAGAACACCGTGAACGGCAGCGAGTACGCGATGTACACGAGCACCAGCCCGCCACGCGAGTCCAGCCCGATGAACTGGCCGATCAGCGGGATGTTCCCCATGTTCTGCACCACGAAGAACAGCGGCGTGAGCGCCAGGTAGACCGGGAAGGCCAGGCCCGAGACGAACAGCAGGTATATCGCCCGGTTGCCGCGGAAGCGGTAGCGCGCGAGCACGTACGCCGCCATCGACCCGAACAGCATGGTGCCGAACGTGCCGAACGCCACGGTGACGACGCTGTTGACCAGGTACTGGCCGACGTGGGCGTTGTCCCAGGCGCGGGCCCAGTTGTCCCAGCGCATGGTCGCGGGAAGCGACCACGCGCTGCCGAAGATCTCGTCCTCGCTCTTCACCGAGGCGAGGAACGTCCACACGATCGGCACCACCACGAGCACGGTCCACACGATCAGCGCGAGGTGGGACAGCCCCGACAGCGGGCCGAGGCGGATCCTGCGCCGCTCGCGCGCCGCGCTCCTGCTGAGCGTCACCTTCTCCGCCCGCGAAACCATTGTCAGGCCCCCTCAGAACTCGATCCGCTCGCGACGCGACAGGCGCATCGCCAGCACCGCGAAGGCGACCGTGAAGAAGAACAGCACCACGCCCATGGCCGAGGCGTAGCCGAACTTGAAGTACTGGAACGCGTTGCGGTAGATCTCGGCGGCCATCACCGTCGTGGAGTGGTCGGGCCCGCCGTGCTCGGCCGTCATCACCCACACGATGGCGAACACGTCGAGCGCGGCGATGCCCAGATAGATCAATCCGACCTGCACGGTGTCCCAGAGCAGGGGCAGCGTGACCCGGGCGAACAGCTGGACGCGTCCCGCCCCGTCGATCTGGGCGGCCTCGTACATCTCGCGCGGGATGGACGCCATGCCGGCCGAGAAGAGCACGACGTAGAACCCCACGGCCTGCCAGACGAGAACCCCCAGGATCGACCAGAACGCCACATCGGGGTTGGACAGGAACCCGACCGGCTCCAGCCCGAGGGCCATCAGCGGCGCGTTCAGCATGCCGCTCCGGTCGGGCCGGAACACCTGCTGGAACAGGACGGCGACGATCGCGACGGCCAGCACCTGGGGGAAGAAGAACACCACACGGTAGAACCTCGAACCCCAGATGCCGGACACCCCGCCGCCCGTCCCGCCCGCGTTGAGCAGGAAGGCGAAGAACAGGGCGATCACGATGGTGAGCAGGGGCAGCAGCACCAGCAGCAGGCCGTTGTGGCCGACCGCCGTCCAGAAGGTGCCGTCGCCGAGCAGCCGCTGGAAGTTCTCCAGCCCGACGAACCGCGGGCTCGCGCTCACGCCACGCCAGTTGGTCATCGCGATGTAGAAGGCCTGCGCGTACGGGGAGATCACGTAGACCAGGTAGAGCAGCACCGGGACCGCCAGGAAGCCCGCGATGAACCGCGCCCTGGTGAAGTCGGCCCTGCCGAACAGGCGCGTCCTCGTGGTGGCCATCCTGCTCACCGCCTTTCCCGCCGGTCCCTGAAACCGCCGTGCCCGCCGGTCAGCGGGTGAACTTCTTGACGGACGAGTCGTTCTTGATCTCGTCCGACTTCTTCTGGATGCGGTCGGCCCACTCCGCGACCTTCAGCCGGCCCGACATCAGCTGGCCGGTGGCCGCGGCCACCTCGTCGTGCAGTTCCTTGTACCACTGGCGGAACCTGAAGTAGGTGACGTTGGTCCCCGCCTCCTTCAGCGCCGAGGCGGCGCTCTCCAGGCCGGGCTTGAGCGTGCGCCCGTCGGCCGCGCCGTTCACCACGGTCAGCGTGCTGACCAGCTCGGTGAACTTGCCCGCGCCCTCCTTGGAGAGCATCGCCCGCATGTACTCCACGCCGGCGAGCGGGTTGGCCGACTTGGCGGCCACGAAGTACTCCTCACCCGGCCGGGAGTGCAGCGTGCCGTACGGCAGGGCGTCCGACCCGGTGAACGAGGGGAGCGGGAACATGGCGTAGCCGAAGTCCGCCGGGGTGGTGTCCTTCTGCTCGTTCTCCAGCCATGACCCGCAGGGCAGCATGGCCACCTCGTACTTGTTCTGCGCCGTCTGGGTCTGGATGTGGTCCAGCCCCTCGGTGCCCTGGAGCAGGTACTTCGCGCCGATCTCGGCGAAGGCGCCGGCGGCCTTCGCGACCGGCTCGGCCTTCCACGCGCCGTCCGCCAGGTTGTCGATGTTCTTCAGGACATCGGCGCCCCCGATCTTGGCGGAGAGCGTGAGGATCGTCTCGTAGATGTAGAACGGGTGCTTTCCCGCGTAGGTGAACGGCGCGGCCTTGCCGGACTTCTTGATCTTCTCGCACAGCGCGGTGAACTCGTCCCAGGTCTTGGGCACCTCCCAGCCGTTGTCGCCGAAGAGCTTCTTGGAGTACCAGATGCCCCACACCGTGCTGGCGTAGTTCAGCACGGAGAAGGTGCCGTCGTAGGTGCCGAGCTCGATGGCCGACGGCAGGATCGTGTCCCGCACCTTCACGCTCGGGTCGTCCCAGCTCGGAGCGTCCAGCAGCGCGCCGAGGTCCTGCAGCTGGCCGTCCTGGGCGAGCGCGCCGAAGTCCATCGCGTTGTCGCCGGAGTTGTTGATGAACTCCGGAGGGTTGCCCCCGGCGAACCGGGGCTGCAGCGTCTTGGCGATCTCCTTGGTGGCCGTGTGCTTGATCTCGACCTTGGCGTGCTTGCTCTTGAACAGCGGCTCGTGGATGTCCTTGGCGTAGGCGTCGCCGAAGCCGCCGTCGAAGATCACTACCTCGAACGGCCTGTCCTCCGCGATGCCGAGCGGGTTGGTCGCCGTCTTGGCCCCGGTGGCGGGGGCCTGCGACCCGCCGGGATTGCCGCCGCCGGCCGGGGACGCGCACGCCGACAGCGCGCCCGCCGCGGGAAGAAGCAGGCCGGCGAGGGCGGCGCTGCGCAGTAGTTCACGCCGGGAAAAGGAGCTGTCCGCCATAAGTCCTCCTGGGGGGCTGGAGCGTCCGCCGCGGCCTCGCGTTCGGCGGAGGGCCTCGTACGGGTGCGGGGGTTCTCTGGTCAAACCTGGTGTCAAAGCATTGGATGAGGAACCACGACTCTCCGGGAGAGCCGCGACCGGTCAGCCGCCGCGGCGGATGCGCCCGGCGTAGCGGCTCTCGAGCGCCCGGTTGTGCTCGTCACCCCCGACGACGTTGGCCGAACGGTAGATCGGCGGCACCTCGCCGGCCTCCAGCAGCTCCCGCACCACCTCGGCGACGACCATCTGCGCGAGCAGGGCCGAGGTGATCGTGGACACCGCTCCGAAGGTGCCGCCCTCCGGAAGCGGCATGACCGCGTCGCCGTACGGAGCGCCGTTGTCGAGCACGACGTCGGCGAGGTCGAGCAGCTTGAGCCCGGAGGCGTGGCGGGACTTCATCTCGGTGCTGTGCCGTACCGAGGTCAGCGCGACCAGCCCGTGGCCGCGTTCCTTGACGATCGACGCCAGCTCGACCACCGAGCCGTTGACCCCGGAGCTGGAGATCATGACGAAGGCGTCCCGCGGCTGTACGGGCGCGAGGTCGTAGATGCGGTGGGCGATCGAGGGGTCCCGCTCCAGCTCGGCGGAGCGGAGCACGTCGGGAGACTCCCCGCCGTACAGCACGAGGTCACGCAGTGCCAGCCGGTTCGTCGGGACGAGCCCGCCGGCGCGTCCCGCGATCTCCATCGCGATCGCCTCGGAATGCCCGGAGCCGAACGCCTGGATCACCCCGCCACCGCGCAGGCAGGCGCAGAGCAGGCTCGCGGCCTCGCCCACGGCCCGCGCCTGGCTCGCCGCGACGTCGTGCACCAGCCTCTCGATCTTCTGGACGTAAGCGGCGGCACTGATGTCCAATCGTCTCAGCTCCCTTCACGCGGTGGCCTTCGACGGCCCTGAGCTCGAACGTCCGGCGGGCGCGCTCGTACGCGAGCCGTGCGCAATCATTCCTTTCACTCACAGGCGATTGGATGAAAATAATTGCCCACGGCCCGCTTAGCAAGAGCGTCCCCGCAACATTCCGGACAGCACCCGGGCGCGGTCAGGACATAGCGGTATCCGGGCCCAGGCACGCGTACGGGCCGCCCGGCGCCGTACAGGCGCCTCGGTTACCGGAGGACGCTGTGCTTGCTCTTCGGAAGGGCCTCGACCATGGAACGCGGGATGTTGAGCGTGTCGGCGCTGACCTGCGGCGGGGTGTCGGCCATCCACTGGGCCAGCGAGATGTCCTCGAAGCGCGGGTTGCGGAACATCTCCAGGAACACCAGAGGCTCCGTGCCGAGGTTCTCGATGTAGTGCCCGTAGGCGAACGGCACGTACCCGACGTCGCCCGCCCGGTAGTTGAACGTCCGGTTGAGCCCGAGCTGGCGAACACCCCCATGCGCCCGAATCCGGAAATGTAGTACTGCCATTCGGGGTCATCTCGTCCGGCGGCACGTCCTCCCTGAGTCGAAGGCGAAGAACGACTCTACGGCCAGGGCCCGAGTGAAGGCCAGACCAAGTTGTGACCTGCGCAGCCTCGGGGGACCGCAATGATGGGGGAGAGGATCGGCGAGCCCGCTGGGGGTCAATATGTGTGGAGGTCTGGTCGCGCCCGGCGGATCCGGGCCGTGCGGCACATCATCGCCTGAGTCGATTGGCTGGAGATCATGAGCGAGGAAGAGATCAGGCGCGTCCTCGGACTGCTCTATCAGGACGACACGCTGCGGGTTCTCTCGGCTCTCGTCCTGAACGGCGGGACGGACGCCGCAGGCCTCGACCAGGACGCCGTACGGCGGGCACTCGACCGGCTCGAACGCGGCGGCCTCGCCGAGAAGTCCGAGGACGGCTGGCGGGTGCGGCGGGAGAGGTTCCGCGAGCTGCTGCACGCCACCGCGAAGCCCGTCGCCCCGGTCTCCGCCGAGGACAGGGTCGTGCAGAAGTTCCTGGTCGAAGGCCGGTTGCGGGCGATTCCGACGCGGCATGAGAAACGGCTGGCCGTGCTCGACTACATCGCCCGCGTCTTCGAGCCCGGCGTCCGCTACGCGGAGAAGGACGTGAACGTCGCCCTGCGCGCCTTCCACGACGACTTCGCGGCCCTGCGCCGCTACCTCGTCGAGGAGGGCATGCTCTCCAGAGAAAGCAACATCTACTGGCGCAGCGGCGGCACCGTAGAAACCTGACCCCCGCCCAACACGGCGAACGTCTGCCGCCCACCCGACCGCTGGACACCTGAACCGCCGACCCGATGACCAGGGCCGCACGTGGCGCGTCGCGAGGAATCGGGCTAGTTCGGCGGAGGTCGGTGCCGTGGCGGGGCCGTACGACGTCACGGCCAGCGCCGCAGCGGCGTTCGCCGTACGGGCCGCGTCGACCACCTCCGCGCCGGAGCGGTCATGTGTCGCTTTGGCTGAAGGTGAGGTGGAGCTGGAAGTGCTCGGGGTCGAGGAGGCTGCTCACGTGTTCGGCGAAGCGTCCTTCGGCCGTCCAGCTCGTGCGTTCGGTGCGGAGGAACCACTCGCCCGGCTCGCGTTCGAGCAGAGCCGCCTCGCGGTCGTCGATCCGGCGCCCGCAGAGCCGCTGCTCGCCGTGGTCGGCGTGCAGCCCGGCGCGGACGAGGGTCTCGATCAGCGACCCGCCTTCCAGCCCCCGGGTGGGCAGCTCCTTCAGCTCGTCGATCGCCGGGACGCAGCTGCGCTCGTACGAGATCACGGCTCCCGGAACGATCTCCCGCACGCGTTCGACGGCGATCACCTCGGGTGAGTCGAGGTTCAGGCGCGCGGCCAGCCGGTCGTCTCTGGTGGCGGTGATGCCGAGCACCCGCACCCTCGTCTCGACCCCCTGGTCGGCCAGCGCGCGTGCCCACCCGAGCCGGGAGTCCAGCGGGCGGCCGTCGAACAGGACGAAGGACCCCTTGCCCGTCCGCGTGGCGATCAGGCCGGCCTGGTTCAGCTCGGCGAGCGCGGCGCGGACGGTGTTGCGGCTGACCCCGAACCGCCGGGCGAGCGAGACCTCCCCCGGAAGCCGGGCCCCGCGGGGCACCCGGCCGGACCGGATCTCCCTCTCAAGCTCGACGAGGATCCGCTGGTGCTTGAGCGCCACGCTCACGCGGTCGTCCTTTCAGTACGCCCCTCCGCCGGGGCCACGGCATCCCCCCACCCTCGGACCTCGAGATGGACTGGGCTTCGGGGGTGCGTGGGGTGGTCATGGGTTGGCCGTGGGGGTTGGGGTTGCGTCGGCGGGTGTGGGGGCGAGGTGTTCCTGAGTGCGGATCTTGGAGCGGGTGAGCGCCCAGGTCGCGGCGAAGCCGAGGACCAGGGCGACCAGGACGCCGAGGTTGGCGAACGCCCATGAGCCCGACCTGCCGCCGAGCCCGAGCGGCTCCAGGAGGTAGCCCTGCCAGCCGAGCCAGCTCGCGGCGGTGTTGGTGACCAGGCCCCACCCGATGGCCGTGCCGGCGACGATGACCGCGATGGGCACCGGCCGGATGTCGCCGTAACGCCCGGACGGACGGTAGAGGTCGGCCTCGTCGTAGTCGCGGCGGCGCAGCGCGACGTCGGCCAGCATGATGCCGCACCACGCCGCGATCGGGACGCCGAGCGTGGTGAGGAAGCCGCTGAACTGGCCGAGGAAGTCGTCGGCGACGAAGACGATGTAGACGGTGCCCGCCACCATGAGGATGCCGTCGATCAGGGCGGCGAGGTAGCGGGGCGCCCGCAGCCCGGTGGCCAGCAGCGCCAGCCCGGAGGAGTAGATGTCGAGCACGGCGCCGCCCACCAGCCCGAGGACGGCCACGGCCGCGAAGGGGACGAGGAACCAGGTCGGGAGGATGGTGGTCAGCGCCCCGATCGGGTCGCCCGCGATCGCGGTGCTGAGCGAGGCGGAGGAACCGGCCAGCAGCAGGCCGAACACGAGCAGCACCAGCGGCGCCACCGACGCGCCGAAGGTGGTCCAGCCTACGACGCCCGCGCTCGACGACCTCCGCGGCAGGTAACGCGAGTAGTCGGCCGCGGCGTTCACCCAGCCGAGGCCGAACCCCGTCAGCATGAAGACCAGCGCCCCGATGAACTCCTGACCCGAGCCGCTCGGAGTCGCCGCGACGGTGTCCCAGTGGATGTGGCCGGTGACCAGGAAGATGTAGACCACGGTCAGCACGCCGGTCACGACCGTGATGACGGTCTGCATGCGCATGATGAGGTCGAAGCCCATGACGCCGCCGGCGACGATCAGCAGGGTCACGACGACCAGGGCGATGACCTTGGTCGAGGTGCCGCCTCCCCAGCCGAGCCGGTCGAAGACGGTCGCGGTCGCCAGGGTCGCCAGCGCGGTGAGCACGGTCTCCCAGCCGACCGTGAGCACCCACGAGATCGCGGACGGCAGGCGGTTGCCGCGCACGCCGAAGGCCGCCCGGCTCAGGACCATGGTCGGGGCGGACCCGCGCTTGCCCGCCAGGGCGACGAACCCGCACAGCAGGAACGAGAGCAGGATCCCGATGACGCCGGCCGCGAGCGCCTGCCAGAAGGAGATGCCGAAGCCGAGCACGAAGGAGCCGTAGCTCAGCCCGAGCACCGAGACGTTCGCACCGAACCACGGCCAGAACAGCTGTCTCGGCCGGCCCTTGCGCTCGGCGTCACCGATCACGGCGAGCCCGTGCACCTCGACCTTGAGCTGTCGCCCGCTCGCGGCCCCGGGTGCCTCGCCCGCGTCTTCGCCCTGTACACCGGCCATGGAACCTACCTGTCTGGACTTGTTCAAAGAAATGTAAGGCCCGGCCCGGCGAACGGTCAAGCGGGCGAACGCGGGAGCCTCAGAGCCCGAGCAGGGGGAGCCGCGGCTCAGCCGGATGAGTCAGTCGCTGAGGCCGTGCGGCCTCTCCGGTGCGCCGGAGGTGAGGGGCACCGCCGCTCCGCGCACGAGGTCCAGTTGCACGGTCTGGCGGGGCAGCACGGCGTCCAGGAGCCAGTTGCCCGCGATGCGCGTACGGCCCGCGGGAACGGCCAGCAGGTGGTAGCCGCGCGTGACCGCCTTGGCGACCAGGCCGGACAGCGGGACGCCGAGCGGGTTGGCGGCGGCCTTGGCGCCCCCGAGGTCGACCACGAAGCCCAGGTCGTTGTGCCGGTACGGGCGGCGCTCCGCGCGGCCGTAGGACGCGGCGACATTGTGGGCGACGCGCTTGCCCTGACGGCTTGCGTGCTGCGCGGTCATGGCCGTGTACTCGCCCGGGCGCGTCAGGTCCGGCACCGCCGCCGCGTCGCCGCAGGCGAAGATCTCCGGGTGCCCCGGCACGTTCAGGTATTCGTCGACGAGGAGGCGGCCCTTCTTGGTCGGCAGCCCCAGCGACTCCACGAGCGGATCGGGGCCGACTCCGACGCACCAGATCAGCGAGCGGGTCGCCACGAACTCCCCGTCGGAGAGCTTGACCCCTTCGGCGGTGGCCTCGGCCACGGTCGTACCGGTGCGGATCTCGACGCCCCGCTCGGCCAGGGTCTGGTGGGCGGTGCGGGAGAGGCGCTCGTCCAGCTCGGGAAGGATGTGAGGGGCCTTGTCGACGAGGATCCAGCGGACGGGCTGCTCGCGCAGGCCGGGCCGGTGCCGCTTGGCGTCCAGGGTGAGCAGCTGGCCCTGGGCCGCCACCTCGGTGCCGGTGTAGCCCGCGCCCACGACGACGAACGTGCAGCGTGCGGTCCTGTCCTTGGCGTCGCCGGCCGCGTCGGCGAGCTCGACCTGCCGGATGAGATGGTCGCGCAGGTACAGCGCCTCGGCGATGCTGCGGAAACCGTGCGCGTGCTCCGACACGCCGGGGATGGGCAACAGCTTGTTGACGCTGCCGACCGCGATGACCAGCCGGTCGTAGCCGAGGTCGCGGTGGTTGCCTTCGGCGTCCGTGCACTCCACCCGGCGCCCCTCGATGTCCACCTTGTCCACGCTCGCGAGGAGGTGGCGTACACCGGGGCAGTTGCCCGAGAGCGGTATGGCCACCTTGCGCGGATCCAGGATGCCCGCCGCCACCTCGGGCAGCAGGGGGAGGTAGAGGAAGTAGTCGGTCGGGTTGATCAGGACGATCTCGACCGCGCCCTTGGCGAGACGGGAGAGTCGCCGCGCCGCGGTGAAGCCCGCGAATCCTGCGCCTGCGATGACGACGCGCCGGCGGTTGGCCATGGAGACGTTCCTTTCAGCTCGGCTGCGGGCATGCTCAGTCCTCTCGCGTACCCGTCTCGGCATCCCGGAATCCATATGTCCAGCACAAGACGAAAGCGCCCCGGCTCCTGTGGGAGACGAGGCGCTCTGTTCGGTAGCCGGGGAGGCTACACGTCCATGCACCACATCCAGCCGTAGCCGCTGATGTAGCAGCGGTACCACTCGGGCGCCATGGCGTTGGCCGGGGCGCTGGTGGCGGCGAAGGTGGTGCCGACGATGGCGATCGCGGCGATGGTCGTGGCGGCCCGGCGGGCAAGAGTGCGCATCTGTCGCTCCTGAAGTCGTTTCGAACGTCTTCAGGTAATCGCGTGCGTCTTGAATCCGACTTGGCCGTGGCTGCCCGCCGGCTTGAAGAAGCCTTGGGCGCCACCAGCGGGAGGCGGCAAGTCAAGATTTCCCTACCGCTTGGCTGGGTTATCATTTTCTCCGGACCAAGAAGAGTCCGGCAGGATGACACTTTTCGGTCAGGCGCACTCCGTGTGCCATGGGGCAGGGAGTGGCGAGGACACATGAAGATCAGAAAGCAGGGCGTGATCGCGCTCGGCCTCGCGCTCGCCGTCGCCGCGTGCGGCGGTCCGGGTGATCCGAGCGCTTCCGGCGGCGCGTCCGGCTCCGACGGCGGCACGTTCACGTACTGGACGAGCGGCTGGCAGCCCGACCAGATCGCCGAGATCGACGCCGCCTTCGACAAGGCCCATCCCGGAATGCACGCCAAGGGTCAGTACATCGCGAGCTCCGACCAGTTCCTGCCCAAGGTGATCTCGGCACTGAAGAACGGCACCCAGCCCACGGTGCTGCTCACCCAGAACCCCTCCGACCTCCCGGTGATCGCGCAGAGCGGGAAGCTCGTCCCGCTCGACGGCAAGCTGGCCGCCGAGACCGACGCTTTGTATCCCGGCATCAAGGAATCGCTGTTCTACAAGGGACACCAGCTCGGCATCGCCCTGGCCGGCGTGGGCGACATCGTGCTGTTCTACAACAAGAAGGCCTTCGCCGGCGCGGGCATCAAGAACCCGCCCGCGACGTGGTCCGAGCTGGCCGAGGACGCCAGGAGACTCTCCGACCCCGCCAAGAACAAGTACGGCTTCTACGTGCCGCTCGGCGAGGCCGAGTGGATCACCTTCGCCTGGACGCCGATGCTGTACGCCGAAGGGGGGTCCTTCCTCAACGCCGACGGCACGGCGACCGCCTTCAACAGCCCGGCGGGGGTCAAGGCGCTCACCACATGGGTCGACCTGGTCAAGGCCGGGTTGGCGCCGAGCACCAGCTATGCCCAGGCGGGCAGCTTCGACGGGGCGCCCGCGTTCGCCAGCGGCACCGTCGCGATGATCGTGAACGGCCAGTGGGCGGTGCCGACCTTCGGCAAGGCCGGCGTGGACTTCGGCGTCGCCCCGATGCCGAAGGGGGCCGCCGGCACCTCGACCAGCATGGGCATCGGCGTGGCCGCGCTGCTGAAGACCGGCGCCGGCGCCGAGAAGGCCGGCCTCGCGTTCCTGAAGTTCCTGACGACCCCCGAGCGGGGCGCCTACCTCGCGGCCAAGAACGGCGGCCTGCCCTCGGACCCCGCCCAGCTGGAGCAGCAGGCGCTCAAGGACCACATCGCCGGGGACCCGACGTACACCGTCTTCGCCGAGGCGGAGAAGACCGGCAAGGTCCGCCCGATCACCCCCGCCTACAACGCGATCTCCCAGAGCCTCTGGACCGAGATCAACGCGGCTCTGAAGGGGCGGAAGACCCCGGCCGAGGCCCTGGCCAAGGCGGCGCGAGACGGAGACGCGGCGCTGAAGAAACTCGGCTGATGAGGCAGCGGCACCGCACCTGGGCCCTCGCCTACGGGTTCGTGGCACCGACGGTGGTGCTCACCGTGGTCTTCTCGCTCATCCCGCTGGCGATGCTCCTGTGGCGCAGCCTGTACAGCGGCGGGGTGTTCGACACCTCGCCGGAGTTCGTCGGCCTCGGCAACTACCGGCAGATGCTCCAGGAGGGCGGCGGCCACGCCCTCGGCGTCACCGGCGTCTACACCGCCGGATTCATCCTGCTGACGATGGGCGTCGGCCTTGGGCTGGCGCTGCTGCTCAACTCCGGTGCGCCCGGCGTCGCCCGGGTGCGGGCGCCGTTCGTCATCCCGCTCGTCGTGCCCGTCGTCGCCACCGCGCTGATCTGGGCCAACATGTTCGCGCCGCGGTTCGGGCTGATCAACAGGCTGCTCGGTGCCCTCCACCTTCCTCAGGCGGACTTCCTGTCCTCCCCGGGGCCCGCCCTGGTCGCGGTGCTGACCTTCGGCGCGTGGCAGTTCTTCGGGCAGAACGTCATCCTCTACGTGGCGGCCCTGAAGTCCGTTCCCGGCGACGTGCTCGACGCGGCCAGCGTCGACGGGGCGGGGGCGTGGCGCAGGTTCGCCCACGTCCAGTGGCCGATGATGCGCCGCCACACCCTGCTGATCTGGGTGGTCACCACGCTCACCGGGCTGCAGACGTTCACCCAGATCTACGTGCTGACGCAGGGCGGCCCGGACGGCGCGACCCAGACCGCGCTGTACTACGTCTACAACGAGGGGTTCGTCCAGTTCGACACCGGCCGTGCCAACGCCATGGGCGTCGCGCTGTTCCTGCTGTCCCTGCTGGTCACCCTCACGCAGATCTGGCTGCTCGGGCGGGTGGACCGTGCCCGCTAGCCTGATCGCCCGCCGCTCGGTGGTCTACCTGCTGCTCGGCCTGGCCGTCGTCATCGTGGCGTTCCCGCTCGGCTGGATGGCGGTGAGCGCCCTGAAGACCGACGCCGAGATCATCAACCCGGCGGCGCCCCTGCTGCCGGCGCATCCCCAGTGGTCCAACATCGGGCGCGCCCTGTCGCAGGCGCCGTTCGGCCGGTGGTACCTCAACACCGCGATCTTCGGCGTGGCGGCCACCGGCGGGCAGCTCGCGAGCGGGCTGCTCGCCGGCTACGCGTTCGCCATGCTCGACTTCCCGGCCAAACGGCTGCTCTTCGTCGTCGCGCTGAGCGGGCTGATGGTGCCGTTCAGCGCGATCATCGTCCCCATGTCGCAGCTCCTCGGCGAGCTGGGCTGGCTGAACACCTACCAGGGCCTGATCGTGCCGAACATCGCCTCCGCCCTCGGCGCCTTCCTGTTCCGCCAGTTCTTCCTCGGCACGCCGCGGGAGCTCGGGGAGGCCGCGCGCATCGACGGGGCGTCGGAGCTACGGGTGTTCCTCAACGTGTACGCCCCGCTGGCGCGCCCGGTGGTCGCCGCGCTGGCCATCATCCTGTTCCTGCAGAACTGGAACAACTTCCTGTTCCCGCTGATCGTGGTGAACACCACCGAGATGTCGGTCCTGTCGCAGGGGCTGTCGGTGTTCCAGAGCCAGTTCACCACTCAGTACAACCTGATCATGGCCGCGTCGCTCATCACGATCGTCCCCGTGCTCGTCGTCGCGGTGGCGGCGCAGCGCCACATCATCGAGGGCATCACGCTCGGCGCCCTCGACTGACCCGCCGGGGAGCCCGTCAGGCGCGAGCCAGGACCTCGGTGACCGTGTCCCGCAGGGGAGTGGTGGGACGGCCGATGAGCCTGCTGAGATCGCCCGTGGTGCCGGCGAGGGCTCCCCCGGCGATGTCCAGCTCGATGTCGGCGAACATGGCGGCGACCGGCCCGGGCAGGCCCGCCCCGGCAAGGACCCGCTCGTACTCGTCGCGGGGCAGGTCCTGGTAGGCGACCGGCTTGCCCGTGACCGCGGCGACCTCCGCGGCCAGCTCGGCCTTGGTCCACGCGACGTCGCCCGCCAGCTCGTACACCGTGTTCTCCTGGTTCTCGCCGGTGAGCACGGCCACCGCGGCGCGGGCGTACTCCTCACGGGTGGCGGTGGAGACGCGGCCCTCGCCGGAGGCGCCGGCGATCGTGCCCTGCTCGGCGGCCTGGGTGATCGTGCTGACGTAGTTCTCGACGTACCAGCCGTTGCGCAGGAAGGAGAACGGGATGCCCGAGGCGCGGATGTGCTCCTCGGTGCCCTTGTGCTCCGCGGCGAGCGCCAGCGGGGTCGTGTCGGAGTGCAGCACGCCGGTGTAGGCGAGCAGCGCCACACCGGCCTCCGCGGCGGCGTCGACGACGACCTTGTGCTGGGGGAGGCGGATTCCCACGGTGTCACTGGAGATGAGCAGGACGCGGTCGCCCGCCGCGAACGCCTGCTTCAGCGTCTCGGGCCTGTCGTAGTCGGCCTCCCTCACCTGCACTCCGCGCGCGGCCAGGTCGGCGGCCTTCTCGGGGTTTCGCACGGCAGCCACGATCTGGCCGGCCGGGGTGGTCTCCAGCAGGCCTTCGACGACGAGGCGGCCGAGCTGCCCGGTGGCACCGGTTACGACGATCATCTTCACTTCTCCTCGCTCTTGGGGTCGGCGACAGGTTAGTACTAACTTCTAGAAAGTGCCAACTCTGAGTTAGTACACAAAGCACGCGCAGTGCGGTGAGAACGTAAGCTTGGAGCATGGAAGACCAGGCCACCCTCGCCCGCGACGAGCACGGGCAGGTCATCTTCGACGTGTTCGCACGCGGATGCCCCTCCCGCGAGACGATGGAGCACATCACCAGCCGGTGGGGCATCCTCGCCCTGGCAGCCCTCAGCGAGGGCGCCTACCGCTTCAACGCTCTTCGCCGCCGCGTCGACGGCGTCAGCGAGAAGATGCTCGCCCAGACCCTGCAGGCACTTGAGCGCGACGGCATGGTCCACCGCGAGGCCCAGGCGACCATCCCGCCCAAGGTCGAGTACAGCCTGACTCCCCTCGGCCGCGAGGCGTCGCGGCGCCTGCTCGGCCTGATCGAATGGCTTGAGGGAGAGATGCCCCGCATCCTGGAGGCACGCGACCGCCACGCCGGCGCTTGAGCGACGGCTCGCAGTCGCGCTGCTATTCGCCCTCGCCCGTCGTGCGCGCCGCCGCCGACCGGTACCTCGCGCTGTACAAGTCCCTGTGAGAGCTGTCGGAGTCTCTGTGAGACCGGCGGGGGACCTGGGGATGACGGGTCGGACTTGGGGATGACGGGTTGGACCTGGAGTGACGGGTTGGCCGAACGCTGGGAACGGCCCTGGTCGTGCGAGACAGTGAACCCGTGATGCGACGAGTGATCTCCCTCTCGCTCCTCGGAGTCCTGTCGGGCTGCGGAGGCGGCGTGACGCTCAGCCGGGCACAGCTCGACGATCTCGGCTCCGAGGGGGTGGCGCCCGACATGGTCTACCTGGTCGACCTGCCGGGGTACGAGCTGGCCGAGCAGTCCATGAGCGTCTACAACGAGGAGGGCTTCCAGGCGTACTACTTCTCGGCCGAGGGCAGGCAGGTGTGGTTCGGGGTCGATCGCGGCTCCTTCAGCGACGCCGTCTGCGCGGTCAAGCCCCTCCACGACGCCGAGCCCCTGGTCGCCCCGGACTCCTGCGAGTACGACGAGGCGGGCTGGTACCGCACCAGCGGGCGGTGGCATGAGTACGCCACCGTGCAGCAGGGGCATGTGATCCGCATCAGCGGTCTCAAGGCCGACGTGGACCGCGCGTCGCTCAAGGAGGCCATCTCCGGGGCACGGCACGCGAGCGGAGCGGGCGACGCGGCGGCGGCGTCCTCGGGCGTGGGTGATCTAGATCATTCGCCCGCCCGCCGAGCGGTCGGGTGGTGATCCGGGGCCAGCTCGGTTCCGGGGGTGATTCGCTTCAGCGGACGCCGCGCGGGCGGAACTGGATGCTGATGCGGGGGCCGGTGACCCGGGTGCTCTTGGGGATGGCGTGCTCCCAGGTGCGCTGGCAGCTGCCGCCCATCACGATGAGGTCGCCGTGGCCGAGGTCGTGGCGCAGGGCAGGGCCGCCGCCGCGCGGGCGGAGCAGCAGGCCACGGGGCGTGCCGACCGAGATGATCGCGACCATGGTGTCCTCGGCGCTGCCGCGCCCGATGCGGTCACCGTGCCAGGCGACGCTGTCGCGCCCGTCGCGGTAAAGGCACAGCCCGGCGGTGCGGAACGGCTCGCCGAGCTCCTCGGCGTAGTGCGCGTCGAGGGCCTCCTTGGCCTGTTCGAGGACGGGGTCGGGAAGGGGCTCGCCCTCGTCGTAGAACTTCAGCAGCCGGGGCACGTCGACCATGTGGTCGTACATGTGGCGCCTCTCGGCTTGCCACGGCACGGACCGCGCCAGCCGCTCGAACAGGGCGTCGGCGCCGGCGATCCAGCCGGGCCGTAAGTCGATCCAGGCCCCGTGGCCGAGGGTCGTGCGCCTGACCGTGGACCCGAGGGGGCCCGGGCCGGCCTCCTCGCACAGATCGAGCAGAGATGCCTGGAACGCGGCGGTCATTCGCCCAGTATATGGCAGGTATTCAAACACCCATTCGATCAAGCTCCGGGGTGTTCTCAAGCCCGAAGGGTCAGGGCCTCTCCTGCAGGACGGACAGGACGTTGCCGGCGGGGTCGGTGAACCAGGCGATGAAAGGACCGCCGCCGCGGAAGACGCCCTTCTGGTCCGCCTCGATGCCGTCGTACCTCTCGAACCTCACCCCGCGCTCGGTGAGCGTGTCGACGGCCTGGTCGATGTCGTCGACGGGGAAGTTGAGGATGGTGAACGACGCGGGGGTGTGGCCGGGCTTGGGGTAGACCAGGACCTCTGTGCCGCCGGCGAGGTGGAGGCGCAGCATGCCGTGCTCCTCGGACACATCGAGGCCGAGGACGTCGCCGTAGAACTCCTTGGCCTTCGGCACATCGTCCACCGCGAATCCGCTGAACGCCCTCGTGTTCCCGAACATGGGTCCTCCTGTGTGTTCTCCGAGGTCAGCCGTGCCAGGCCAGCGTACTGAGCCGGTACGACATTCTCGGAGCCCCCGGACCGTCCGCTCGGAGCCCGCCACGTGCCTTGGCGCGAGTCAGCGGACGGGTGCGACGGAGGCCTGCGGGAGCCGGCCGTGGCCGGCGGGCCGCTGGGCGCCGTGTCTCGGCGGGCCGGACCGCCCCGGGCTGGGCACGACGATCGCGGTGAGGATCAGGCCGGCCTCGACCACCCAGCGGCCGGAGAAGGCGGTGATCCGCTGCCCGCGCACCCTCGGCCCCGTCACCCGCAGCCAGGCCGAGAAGTTGCCGTTCACCGGATCGATGTTGATCAGCACGTCCTCGAAGTCGAGCCAGCGCTTGGTGAGCGGGAACCACGCCTTGTACACCGACTCCTTGGCGCTGAACAGCAGGCGGTCCCAGTGGACGCGGGGATGGCGGGCAGCGAGCCTGCGCAGGCTCTCGCGCTCCTCGGGCAGGGAGATGGCGTCGAGGACGCCCGGGACCAGCGCCTCGTTGGGCTCGGCGTCGATGCCGATGGTGGTCACCTTGGAGGCGATGCCGAGGACGGCCCCCCGGTAGCCGGCGCAGTGGGTGATGCTGCCGACGACGCCCGGCGGCCACTGGGGCTCCCCGCGCAGGCCGGGAAGCACGGGGCTCGGGCGCATGCCGAGCTTGCGCAGCGCGTCATGGGCGCACACCCGTGCCGTGCTGAACTCCTTGCGCCGTTTGTCGTCGGCGTGGATGATCGCCAGCTCCTCCTCGGGGAAGAGCACGGGCTCGGGCGCGTCGGCGAAGACGTCGGCCGCCACCACGCAGTCGGGCAGTATCGACTTGATCATGGCCGCTCGCGGCCCGGGAGGGACTGCCAGGGCGAGCCCGCGTTCCGTACGCACCCGCGCCCAGGCGGGGAGGGCGGGCTCTCGGCCGTCTCCCGGCTGACGGAAACGGCGAAATCGAGAACGCCGGCCCCCGGGGGCCTTTTGTTGCTCACTCGCGTAGCGGTCACGTCCCAAGCGTAGCGACGACGCTGTTCCGCGAGGAATCAACGCCAATCTTTCTCGGGACCGGTTCACGCCCGGCTAGGGCACGGCACGGGGTGGTAAGGGTGCGCGCGGGGAGGACGGCGGGAATTGCGTCACGGGCGCCGAGATCCATCATAGGCGCAGGTGGCGATGGGCGGAAGTTCCCGTACGGACGGCGCGGGCGGGCCCGGCGAATCCGTTTCCAAGGGGGAAGGCTCTTTGCGAGATGCGGTGGCGGCCGATCGGGTGTTCCATGCCGCATAAGGCCCGTAAGGAATCGGCGCGGTGAATGGCTCCCGCTGGAAACAATTGGGGAGCCCCGGCCCGCGCAGCGGGAAATTGTGCGACGGGTAAAGCCCGCCGTGCGCACCGCAGAGCTTATCGTATCGGCGAGGAGCGCCCGGCTCAGCCGACCAGCTCGCCGGACTCGCCCATGCGCCCGCCGGAGCCGAGCATGGCCCGCGCCTCGGTGAGCATGGCAAGGGCCCGCGCCTCGTAGGCCGGCGTCTGGATCGACTGGAACAGACTGAGCGCCTGCTCGAAGTGGACGACGGCGTGCTGGGCGTCGTCGCACGCCAGGGCCAGCTCTCCGAGCCCGAGCAGGGAACGCGCCTCGGGCAGCCGGTCGCCGGTGGTCCTGGCCAGCCGGACGGCGTGGCGCAGGGCCTCCTCGGCCGGCGCGGTCTCGCCCTGCCGGAGCCGGGCGATGCCGAGGCCGTTGAGGATGTACGCCTCTCCGATGGGGTCGCCGATGTCGCGCACCATCGTGAGCGCCGTGTCGAAGATCTCGGCCGCGAGGGCCGGCTCGTCCCACGCCAGGTAGGTGTCGCCCATGCGGTGGAGCACCTGGGTCTCGACCCTCCTGCTGCCGCCGTCGCGGCTGAGCGCCAGCGCCTCCGACAGCAGGGTGCTGGCCCCCTCGGGGTCGCCGGTCTCCAGCCTGAGCTGTGCCAGGTTGTGCAGCACGTACGCGGAGGACACCTGGTCGCCCGTGCCCGCGAACATCGCGAGGGCGCGCTCGTAGTGGGCCGTGGCCTGCTCGTAGCTCCCGCTCATCCTGTCGAGGAAGGCGATGTTGCGCAGCACCAGGGCGGTGCCCTGGTCGTCGCCGATGTCGGCGAAGAGCCTGATCGCCTCCTCGAAGTCGCGCCGCGCCTCAAGGAAGCGCTTCTCTGTGATGTGGAGGGAGCCCCGCGAGTACAGCATCGCCGCCTGGCCGCGCACGTTGGCGGCGAGGCGGACGGCCGCCAGCGCGGTCTCGTGGGTCTCGCGCCAGTCGTCGAGGTAGACGCGCGACTCGAACAGCGTCACCGCGCTGACCGCGAGGTCCCACGAGAGGTCGACGAACCCGGCCTGCGCCGCCTGGCGGATGCCGGACACCAGCAGCGGCCGCTCGCGCTCGTACCAGGAGAGCGGGTCGGCGACGAGCTGGCCGACCAGCCTCTCGGGGAGCGGCCAGCGCGGGGCGTCGCTGTGGATCTGGGCGTAGTCGCCGCCGTACGCCCGGCGGTGGGCGGCCTCGGCGAGGAAGAGCAGGGCGCCGAGCACGCGTTCGAGAGCCGCCTTGCGCTCGGCCGGGGTCTCCTCGCTCGCCAGGCACTCGCGGGCGAACACGCGGATGAGGTCGTGGAAGCGGTAGAGGCTGTGCACGCCGTACCCGCCGGCGGTCTCGATGAGCTGGGCGTCGGCCAGCTCGTCGAACAGGTCGGCGGCGTCGGCGAAGGGGACGTCGAGCAGCGCGGCCCCGATCCAGACCGAGAACATGCCGGTGTCCAGGATGACCAGCCGCCTGAACAGCCGCCTGGCCTCCTCGCCGACGCTCTCGTAGGTGAAGGAGATGCTGGCCCTGATGCCCATGTCGCCGTGGTTGAGCTCGTCGAGCCTGCGCGTCTCGTCCTCGAGACGGCTCACGAGCTGCTCGATGCGCCAGTGGGGACGGGCGGAGAGCCGGGCGCCGGCGATGCGGAGTGCCAGCGGGAGCTGCCCGCACAGCTCGGCCAGCGCCTTGGCCGACTCGGTCTCCGAACGCACGCGCGCGGTGCCCGCGATGCGCGCGAGCAGCTCCATCGACTGGTCGGTGTCGAAGATGTCCATGTCGACGTGGATGGCCCCCGCCAGCCCGGCCAGCCGGCTGCGGCTCGTGATGAGCACGGCGGACATGCGGGTGCCGGGAAGCAGCGGCAGCACCTGGCTCTCTGTGGCCGCGTCGTCCAGGACGACCAGGGTCCTGCGGTCGGCGAGCAGGGCGCGGTACATCTCGGCGCGCTCTTCGAGCCCGTCGGGCATGGCGCTGCCCGGCACGCCGAGCGCCCGCAGGAACCGTTCGAGCACGTGCATGGGGCTGACCTGCCGGGAGGCTCCGCCGTGCAGGTCGGCGAAGAGCTGACCGTCGGGGAAGCGCTCGGCCACCATGTGCGCGGCGTGCACGGCGACGGTGGTCTTGCCGATGCCGCCCTTGCCCGCGACGATGATGATCGGCACGGCGAAGCGGGTGGGGTCCTCGGAGGCGAGCGCCAGCTCTCTCTCGATGGCGTCGATCTGCTTGGTGCGGCCGGTGAAGTCGGCGATCGCGCTCGGGAGCAGGAACGGCACCGGCGCCGCGGGTGCGGGGGCCGGGGGCTCGACGGGGATTATGGTCGCCTTGACCGGCATGTCGAGGCTCTCGTCGGCGGTCAGGATGGCGTGTTCGAGGCGCTGGAGCTGCTCGTTGGGCTCGATGCCCAGCTCCTCGATCATGGTCTCCCTGGCGAGGCGGTACACCTGGAGGGCCTCGGCCCTGCGGCCCGATCGGTAGAGCGCCAGCATGAGCTGGCCGCGCATGCGCTCGCGCAGGGGATACTGCTCGATGAGGCGGGTCAGCTCGCCGATCAGCTCCTGGTGGCGGCCGAGGTCGAGCTCCAGCTGGATGCAGTCCTCGTTGGTCATGATGCGCTCTTCTGTGAGCCTGGCCGCCGCCGACTGCACCGGCCTGCTCTCGATGCCCTGCAGGGCCTCCTCGCCCTGCCACAGCTTGAGGGCGTCGCGGTAGCTCCTCACGGCCTCGTCGAGGTCGCCGGCGTTGCGCGCACGGCGTGCCTCGACGGTCAGGACCTCGAACCGCTGCGCGTCGAGGCGGCCTTCCTCGACGCGGATGATGTAGCCCCGGGGGTGGGTGGAGATGATGTCCGCGCCCTCGTGCGCGGCGAACAGCCGCCGCAGCGAGGAGATGCAGATCTGGACCTGGGCGCGTGCCGTGGGAGGCAGGTCCTCGCCGTAGATGGCCTCGGCGAGGCGGTCGACGGTGACCAGCCGGTTGGCGTCGAGCAGGAGGTTGGCGAGGGTGATGCGCTGCCGCGACCCCCCGATGTCCAGGCGGTCGGTGCCTGCGATCACTTCAAGCGGTCCCAGAATCCGGAACTCCACCCGTTGACTCCTTGCCAGAAAACTTGCGGACCCATCCCCGGAAGTCTTCGCGCTCTCAGCCCTCCTGAGACAAGTATCAGGTACGCCACCCCCGGCGGGCCGGGCTTTGTGGCCGTCCGGGGTAAGTCGCCTGCTGAGACGTGCAGTGGAGCCAGGTGGTACCGATCATCCCTCCTCGAACCCCTACCGCTAATGCCCATATCGTACAACTAAGTGGCTACAGGAACCAGACGGGTATTTACCTACCGAAAAGCCCATATGTGAAGCCCGTTATGTCGTGGGAAAAGATCGCCTTATGTCCACCAATGGGCTATTAACCAGCGCGAACTCCACCACGGCCGCCGCTCGGGGTCGCGCGCCCGGCCCGCCACGGGTGTCCGCGATCTTCCAAGGGTGCCGCGCCGGCTCCGCCGGACCGTCCCGCGCCGCCGCCGGGCACGGGGAGCCGGCGGCGACGGCGGCTCGCGCCCGGCACCGGTATTCGGGCCGGAGTTCACCGATGACGGCGCCCGCCAATCACCTCTCCGGCGCGATAACAGGGCTATCCGCCCGCCCCGGGCTGTAGGGGTTCCGCAGGGGTTTCTGCGCGCTTCCGGCCCCGTCTAGCATCGAATCAATCGAGCTTGGAACGGATTTTTAGCCGCATGATGAGGTGGTGTCTCTGGTCGGTGGTTTCCTTCGCAGTAAGTCCCCACGCGGGCAAGGGCCATCGCGCGAGCGCCACTCGCACGGTGGCTCTTGCTTTGCACGCGCGATCACCGGCCGCCGGGGGAGAAGGGCCGTGACCAGCAGTTCGACGAGCGCCGACCAGAGGAGGGACATGGCCGACGAATCGGCGGAGGCATTTCCTTCCGCCAGGCCCGGAAGTGTCGTGCGGAACGGCGTCGTCGGCGGAAATTCAGCGATGAACACGTTCGTCGTAAAGGCGCTCGGGGGCACGGTTCCCGATTCGCCCGCGCGATCGAAGGCACCTATTGAAAGCAGGTCGGCGTTCGCCGTGAAACGGGCGGCGGCGACCTCGTTCAGGCGGCCGGAGTCGGGTGCCCGCCCCCGCTCCGGTGCAGGCGCTTCAGGCGGATTCACCGCGTACGCGCTGGGCCGGCCGAACCGCGCCGGCCGATTCTTGAGCGTGGCCGCCGACAATCGCTTCCGAGATGAAGCTCCCCACGACGCGAGGCCGAGAGCCCGCGCCCATGATTCCGAGGAGTGAAGATGTCCCGCCGCCTGTTCACGTCCGAGTCCGTCACCGAGGGCCACCCCGACAAGATCGCCGACCAGATCAGCGACGCCATCCTCGACGCCATGCTCAAGGGTGACCCGAAGAGCCGCGTGGCCGTCGAGACGATGATCACCACCGGTCAGGTGCACGTCGCCGGTGAGGTGACGACGGAGACGTACGTCGACATCCCCGGCCTCATCCGGGAGAAGATCCTCGAGATCGGTTACGACGCCTCGCACAAGGGCTTCGACGGCGCCTCGTGCGGCGTGTCGGTGTCCATCGGCGCGCAGTCGCCCGACATCGCCCAGGGCGTCGACGACGCCTACGAGATCCGCGAGGGCGAGGGCGCCGACGAGCTCGACCGCCAGGGCGCGGGCGACCAGGGGCTGATGTTCGGCTACGCGACCCGCGAGACCCCTGAGCTGATGCCGCTGCCGATCACGCTGGCGCACCGCATGGCCCGCCGGCTGTCGGAGGTCCGCAAGGACGGCACGGTTCCCTACCTGCGTCCCGACGGCAAGACCCAGGTCACCATCGAGTACGACGGTGACCGCCCGGTCCGCCTCGACACCGTCGTGCTCTCGACCCAGCACGCCGCGGGCATCGACCTGGCCGACATGCTGGCCCCCGACATCAAGGAGCAGGTGGTCGACCCGATCCTGGCCGGCCTCGACCTCGACATCGAGGGCTACCGCCTGCTGGTCAACCCGACGGGCCGGTTCGAGATCGGCGGCCCGATGGGCGACGCGGGCCTGACCGGCCGCAAGATCATCGTGGACACCTACGGCGGCATGGCCCGTCACGGCGGCGGCGCGTTCTCCGGCAAGGACCCCTCCAAGGTCGACCGCTCGGCGGCGTACGCCATGCGGTGGGTGGCCAAGAACGTCGTGGCCGCCGGGCTGGCCGACCGCGCCGAGGTGCAGGTGGCGTACGCCATCGGCAAGGCGCAGCCGGTCGGGGTGTTCGTGGAGACCTTCGGCACCGAGAAGGTCGACGTGGACAAGATCCAGCAGGCGATCCTGGAGGTCTTCGACCTCCGTCCGGCCGCGATCATCCGCGACCTCGACCTGCTCCGCCCGATCTACTCCGCCACCGCCGCGTACGGCCACTTCGGCCGCGAGGGATTCTCCTGGGAGTCCACCGACCGTGCCGACGCGCTCCGCCAAGCCCTCTAGGAGGCGCCATGACGACCTTCCGCGAACTTCTGGCCCAGCGTGTCCTGGTCGCGGACGGGGCCATGGGGACGATGCTGCAGGCCTACGACCCGGCCCTCGACGATTTCGAGGGCCACGAGGGCTGCAACGAGGTGCTCAACGTGACCCGCCCCGACATCGTGCGGGGCGTGCACGACGCCTACTTCGAGGTGGGCGTCGACTGCGTGGAGACCAACACCTTCGGCGCGAACCTCGCCGCTCTGGGGGAGTACGACATCCCCGGCCGCGTCTTCGAGCTTTCCGAGGCGGGCGCCCGGCTGGCCCGTGAGCGGGCCGACCACTGGTCGACGCCTGAGCGGCCCCGTTTCGTCCTCGGCTCGATGGGTCCCGGTACGAAACTCCCCACCCTCGGGCACAAGCCGTACCAGGCGCTGCGCGACGCCTACCGCGACAACGCGGCTGGGCTGATCGCGGGTGGCGCCGACGCGCTGATCATCGAGACGTGCCAGGACCTGCTGCAGGTCAAGGCGGCGGTCGTCGGAGCGCGGCGCGCGATCGAGGCGGCCGGGCGGGACGTGCCGATCATCGCGCAGGTGACGATCGAGACCAACGGCGCGATGCTGCTGGGCTCCGAGATCGGCGCCGCGCTGACCGCGATCGAGCCCCTGGGCGTCGACGTGATCGGGCTGAACTGCGCGACCGGTCCGGCCGAGATGAGCGAGCACCTCCGCTACCTTGCCAGGCACAGCCGCGCGCGGCTGTCGTGCATGCCCAACGCGGGCCTGCCGGTGCTGACCGCCGACGGCGCCTACTACCCCCTGGCCCCGGAGGAGCTGGCCGCCGCGCACGACGGCTTCACCCGCGAGTACGGGCTCTCGCTGGTCGGTGGCTGCTGTGGCACCACCCCCGAGCACCTGCGGCGGGTGGTCGAGCGGGTCCGCGGCCGTGAGCAGGCAGAGCGCCGTCCCCGTCCCGAGGCCGGCGCGGCCTCGCTGTACCAGCACGTGCCGTTCCGGCAGGACACCTCGTATCTGGCCATCGGCGAGCGCTGCAACACCAACGGATCGAAGGCGTTCCGCGAGGCGATGCTGGCCGAGCAGTGGGACGAGTGCGTGGAGATGGCGCGCGACCAGGCCCGTGGCGGTGCGCACATGCTCGATCTGTGCGTGGACTACGTGGGCCGTGACGGCGTGGCCGACATGAAGGAGCTGGCGTTCCGCTTCGCGACGGCCTCGACGCTGCCGGTCGTGCTGGACTCCACCGAGCCCGCCGTCCTTGAGGCCGGGCTGGAGATGCTCGGCGGCCGTGCCGTGGTGAACTCGGTGAACTACGAGGACGGCGACGGCCCGGGCTCCCGCTTCCAGCGGATCATGAAGCTGGTCAAGGAGCACGGCGCGGGGGTCGTGGCCCTGACGATCGACGAGGAGGGCCAGGCCCGTACGGCCGAGTGGAAGGTGCGGGTGGCCGTACGGCTGATCGAGGACCTGACCGTCAACTGGGGCATGAGGGTCGAGGACATCCTCGTCGACGTGCTCACGTTCCCGATCGCGACCGGGCAGGAGGAGACCCGCCGCGACGCGTTGGAGTCGATCGAGGCGATACGGGAGCTCAAGCGCCTCTATCCGGCCGTCCAGACGACCTCGGGCCTGTCGAACGTATCGTTCGGGCTGAATCCGGCGGCGCGGATTGTGTTGAATTCGGTGTTTTTGAATGAGTGTGTGAACGCTGGGTTGGATTCGGCGATCGTGCATGCGTCGAAGATTTTGCCGGTGGCGCGGATTCCTGATGAGCAGCGTCAGGTGGCGTTGGACATGGTGTATGACCGGCGGCGGGAGGGTTATGACCCGTTGCAGCGGTTCATGGAGTTGTTCGAGGGGGTCGATGCCGCGTCGATGCGGCAGGATCGGGCGGCTGAGCTGTTGGGTCTGCCGTTGTGGGAGCGGTTGAAGCGGCGGATCGTGGATGGGGAGAAGAAGGGCCTGGAGGCCGATCTGGAGGAGGGTCTGGGGCGGCGTCCTGCTTTGGAGATCATCAATGAGGTGCTGCTGGACGGTATGAAGACCGTGGGTGAGTTGTTCGGCTCGGGTCAGATGCAGTTGCCGTTTGTGTTGCAGTCGGCTGAGGTGATGAAGACCGCGGTGGCGTATCTGGAGCCGCATATGGATCGGGTGGAGGGGGAGACCAAGGGGCGGATCGTGCTGGCCACGGTCAAGGGTGATGTGCATGACATCGGGAAGAACCTGGTGGACATCATTTTGTCCAACAATGGTTATGAGGTGGTGAACCTCGGGATCAAGCAGCCGGTGTCGACGATTTTGGAGGCGGCGGAGGACAGCAAGGCCGATGTGATCGGTATGTCGGGGTTGCTGGTGAAGTCCACGGTGATCATGCGGGAGAACCTGGAGGAGATGAACGTCCGGGGGATCTCTGATCGGTTCCCGGTGCTGCTGGGCGGGGCGGCGTTGACCCGGGCGTATGTGGAGCAGGATCTGGCCGATGTGTTCCAGGGTCAGGTGCGTTATGCGCGGGACGCGTTCGAGGGTTTGCGGTTGATGGACGCGTTCATGGCGGTCAAACGCGGGGTTGCGGGGGCGGCGTTGCCGCCGTTGCGGGAGCGGCGGGTCAAGACCGGGGCGACCCTGGTGCGTACCCCGGAGGCCGAGTTGCCGGCGCGTTCGGATGTGGCGGCCGGCAACCCGATCCCCCGGGCGCCGTTCTTGGGGGAGCGGGTGGTGAAGGGGATCTCGCTGGGGGAGTACGCCGCGTTCCTTGACGAGCGGGCGACGTTCATGGGGCAGTGGGGGCTGAAGGCGGCCCGTGGTGGTGGTGGGCCCTCGTATGAGGAGCTGGTGGAGACCGAGGGGCGTCCGCGGTTGCGGATGTGGCTGGAGCGGATGCAGACCGAGGGGTTGCTGGAGGCGGCGGTGGTGTACGGGTATTTCCCGTGTGTCAGCGACGGCGACAGCCTGATCATCCTGAACGAGGCGGGGGAGGAGCGGACGCGGTTCACCTTCCCGCGGCAGCGGCGTGACCGGCATCTGTGCCTGTCGGACTTCTTCCGGTCCCGGGAGTCGGGTGAGGTGGACGTGGTGGCGTTCCAGGTGGCCACGATGGGGAGCAAGGTGTCGCGGGCGACGGCGGAGTTGTTCGCCAAGGACGCCTACCGCGATTATCTGGAGTTGCACGGGTTGTCGGTGCAGTTGACCGAGGCGCTGGCGGAGTACTGGCATGCCCGGGTGCGCTCGGAGCTGGGGATCGGTGGCCGGGAGTCGCTGGAGGACATGCTGAAGGTGAACGTGACCGGGTGCCGGTATTCGTTCGGGTATCCGGCGTGCCCGAATCTGGAGGATCAGGTGCAGTTGTTCGAGTTGCTGGATCCGGAGCGGATCGGGGTGTCGTTGTCGGAGGAGTTCCAGTTGCATCCCGAGCAGGCGACCTCGGCCCTGATCGTGCATCACCCCGAGGCCAGCTACTTCAACGTCTGAGGACGCCGGACGGGTGCCGTACGGCGTACGGCACCCGTGGGTGAGCGGCTCCTGACCGCGCGCCGCCCGGTCAAGCCGAGGTCGAGCTCTGCCCGAAGAGGACGAGGGCCCAGGTGAGGCAGCCGAACGCGGCGGTGGAGGCCACAGCGCGTACGACGTTCCACCGCACCCACCGTGCCTCGAACTGCTCGCGCACGGTCGCGAGGTCCATCACGCGGCCGGGTCCCCCCGCGGCCTCCAACTGGTCGTTCAGCGGCACGTTGACGGCGAAGGTGACGAGGAGCACCACCGTGTACAGCACCAGCGCGGCGACGATCCAGAACAGCGCGGCACCGGCGCCCGCACGCAGGTGGAGCACCGCGGCGAGCGCGATCAGGACCGGCGCTCCGAGGAACGCGAGCAGGAACCAGCCGTTCAGGATGGCCACGTTGATCGACCGCATGGCGCCGACGAACGTGCGGTCGTCCGTCCGGTTGAGGCCGAGCATGACCGAGATGGCGTAGGCGTAGAACAGGCCCGCGATGAGCCCGGTGGTGATCGTGGCGGTGACCAGGGTGGCGCCTCGTGCCAGATCCGTCATCGCGTCCTCCTTGGTTGTGTGGTCAGCGTGGTGCACCCCCACGGGCGACAGGTGGCCCCGTCGCCCGTGGGGTGCCGGGCCCCCGGCGAGGCCCCGGATCTCGCCGGAGGCCCCGTCGGTGGGCTAGCCGTTCCAGACACCGGTGGCGGCGGTGTCCCGCGCGTAGTCGGCGAAGTCCCGGGGCTCACGCCCGAGGGCGCGCCGCACGCCGTCGGTGAGGTGGGCGTTGCGCCCGTCCAGCACTCTGGTGAACAGGTCGGTCAACAGCATGACGTACTCGGGCGGAACGCCCTGCCCGGCGAGCAGGGAGGCGTACTGCCCCGGGGCCACCGGCTCGTAGCGGACCTCGCGCCCGGCCGCCTTGGCGATCTCCGCCGCGGCGTCGGCGAAGGTCAGCAGCCGGGGACCGGTCAGCTCGTACAGCTCGCCCGCGTGGCCGGGCTCGGTCAGCGCCGCCACCGCGACGTCGGCGATGTCGTCGGCGTCGACGAACGGCTCGCCCACGTTTCCGGCGGGCAGGGCGATCTCGCCGCCCAGCACCGGCTCAAGCAGGTAGTCCTCGCTGAAGTTCTGGCTGAACCAGCTCGCCCGCAGGATCGTCCACTCGGCGCCGGACTCCCTGACGCCCTTCTCGCTGATCTCCGCCTCTTCCTCTCCCCGGCCCGACAGCAGCACCAGCCGCCGCGTGCCGCTCGCCGCCGCCAGCTCGGCGAACGCGCGGACCGACGGGGCGGCCTCCGGGGAGGCCAGGTCGGGGTAGTACACCACGTACACCGCCCCCACGTCCTCCAGCACGGGCGCCCACGTCGCCTGGTCGTTCCAGTCGAACGGGGGCGTGCCGGCGCGCGAGCCGATCCTCACCGGCAGGCCACGCGCGGCGAGCCGCTCCGCCACGCGGCGGCCGGTCTTGCCGGTGCCGCCCAGGACCAAGATTGTCTTCTTTTCTTCCATGCCGACAGTCAATCGCCCGCACCATGAGACGGGCCATGGTTGAGAAGCGCGATTCCATGTTCAGGCGTCTATAGTGAGGCGCATGGACACTCTCGCCAGCATGCTCGACGGGCCGAGGGCCCGAGGCGCCTTCCTGCTGCGCTCGATCCTCACCCCGCCGTGGTCCCTGCGCATCCAGGATGGGGCGCCGCTGACCCTGGTGGCCATGGTGCGGGGCGAGGCATGGGTGGTGCCCGACGGCGAGGAGGCGGTGCGGCTGGGCGCGGGGGACGTCGCGATCATCCGGGGCCCCGAGCCGTACACGGTGGCCGACGACCCCGCCACGCCGCCCCAGGTCGTGATCCACCCGGGCCAGCACTGCGCGTCCCCCGAGGGGGAGCCCCTGGCCCAGGCGATGGACCTCGGCGTCCGCACCTGGGGCAACAGCCCGTCCGGGTCGGCGGTGATGCTCACCGGCACCTACCAGATGCGCGGAGAGATCAACCGGCGGCTGCTCGCGGCGCTGCCCACGCTGCTGGTCCTCCCGGACGACGCCTGGGACTGTCCCTTCATCGCCCTGCTCGGCGATGAGATCGTGAAGGACGAGCCGGGGCAGGAGGCCGTTCTCGACCGGCTGCTCGACCTGCTGCTCATCGCCGTGCTGCGCGCCTGGTTCTCCCGGCCGGAGGCCGAGGCGCCCGCCTGGTACCGCGCCCACAGCGACCCCGTGGTGGGCAAGGCCCTGCGCATGCTGCACAACAACCCCGACCATCCCTGGACGGTCGCCATGCTGGCCGAGGGCACCGGCGTGTCCCGCGCGGCGCTGGCGCGCCGCTTCACCGAGCTGGTCGGGGAGTCGCCCATGGCCTACCTCACCGGCTGGCGGCTCGCTCTGGCCGCCGACATGCTGCGCGAGTCCGACGCCACCGTCGGCGCGGTGGCGCGGCAGGTGGGGTACGGCAGCTCCTTCGCGCTGAGCACCGCCTTCAAGCGCGTGCACGGCGTCAGCCCGCAGGACCACCGCAGGCGACGCGTCCACGAGCAGGCCAACGCGTAGGCCGACGCCCGTCCGGTCTCGCGCCCCGGCACCGCCCCGCGCGGACGTTCCCCGCGCCGGGCCTGTCGCGGGCGACGAAAATGGATGGCAGGCCGCCGTCCATGGACAGCACACTTGCCGCATGGAGCAACCCCCTGGCCGGCTCGTCAGCGCGCTCGTGACCGCGGGCGGCCGGCTGATCGGCACCGTCGGCCCGTTCCCCGTGCGCGGTCCCAGGTGGGCCGACGTGGAGCCGGTCGTCGCGCACCTGCGCCGGGCGCTCGGCGTGCCCGTCGTGGTGTTGCGCCTGGTCACGGTCGACGGCGGCGGGGGAGCCCGGGACGGTCACGTCACCTACCACGTCGAAGCCCTCCAGCCCCCCGGCCCGCTGTCCCAGCCGGACGGCGCCTCGCCGCCCGGACCGGGCGCGGGTGCCTTCCCGCAGTGGGAACCCGGCGCGTCGTACCAGGCCCGGCCGGGGTACGCCGAGCTGACGGCGCCGGTGGCGGGGCGCGCGATGTGGGCCACGGCCGCCGGGGTGCGGGAGGCCCTGGGCTGGGCCGCCGCGGCCCTCCGGGACGCGGGACGGCAGCCCGTGGGGCCCGTGGAGCAGGTGAAGACCTGGAACCTCGCCGGGCTCTTCCGCGTGCCCACCTCGGCCGGCCCGGCCTGGCTGAAGACCACCCCGCCGTTCGCCACCTGCGAGGCGACCGCGATCGAGGTGGTGGGGCAGGCCGACCCCGAGCTCGTACCCGTCGTCCTCGCCGCGGACCCCGCGCGAGGATGGGTGCTGCTGGAGCACATCCCCGGGGCCGACTGCTGGAACGCCTCCGAGGAGGTCATCCGTGAGGCGGTGAGCCGTATGGCCACCGCCCAGGCGGCGATCGCACGGCGGGGTACGGTGCCGCACGGCCTGCCCGACCGCCGCCCTCGCGCCCTGGCCCGCCAGGTGAACGACCTTTTGGACGGCGAGGCCGCGGGGAGCCTGACCACCGGCGAGCTGTCGGAGGCGTGGCGCCTCGCGGAGCGGCTCCCGGCGCTGATCACAGCGCTGGAGGAGTGCGGGCTGCCGGACACCTTCGTGCACGGCGACTTCCACCCCGGCAACTGGAGGTCCGGCGGACGCGGCACGGTGGTGCTCGACTTCGCCGACGGCCACTACGGGCATCCGGCCGTGGACGGCCTGCGTCCGCGCGACTTCCTGCCCGAGACCAGGTGGGCGAGCGCGGCCGATGCCTGGGCCGGCACCTGGTCGGCGCTGGTGCCCGGGTCAGACCCGGTACGGGCGCTGGCCCTCGCCGAGCCGCTCTCACACCTGTCGTACGCCGTGAGGTACCAGGAGTTCCTCGACAACATCGAGGACAGCGAGCGCCGCTACCACGAGGGCGACCCCGCAGCGGAGATCCGCGCGGCCCTGGCAGCCATGGCCGCGACACCGCTCTGAGGCGCTCGGGCCGAGGATGGCGGCGGCACGCACCCTGACCGGTCAGGCGTCCGCCTGGTGATCAGCCGCCCGGGCCGCGGCTCATGGCCAGGTGGGCTGGACCTGGATGCTGTGGGTGCCGGTGAGGGTGCGCTCGCCGACGGTGCCCGCCCGTACGCGGGTCGTGGCGCGCAGGAGGCCCGGCCTGCAGTTCTCCCCGGAGTAGAGGATGACGTCCGCATTGGTCTGGTTGATCACCCGGACCCGGCTCAGGAGGCGGAACGAGGGGAGCCCGTAGCAGCCGGGCGCCGGGTCGAAGAACTGGTTGCGCGCGACCCCCTCGGTCATGATGATCAGCTTTCCGGTGGCCGCGAGGGCCTGGCCGGGGGCCGTGAGGGTCAGCGGCACGGTGGCGAGCAGGGCGCCGAGGGTGGACAGGACACGTCGCATGGCTCTCTCCTCAACCGCGGGACTCCAGTTCGATCATCGTAACCGAGAGTGACGACAAGCTCACTGAAGCACCACGGCTCCCGCTCCGGACGTCCTGCCGCTCAGGTGGCTCCGCCGGAGCGGCCCGGTGTCCGGAGGAGGCGCTGGGCGAGCCGTTCGACGTGGTCGCGCCAGGTGGTCAGAGCGGTCGCCCGGTCCTCCGGTGGGCAGGTGTGGGTCAGGACCAGGCGTGCGCCCTGGCCGGTGCCCTCGCGCAGCTCCCAGCGGACCCGCCCGCCCCGCGTGCCGTACTCCAGCAGGTGGGGCGCCTTGGCGTGGGCGGGCGACAGCGGCGGGAACTCCGCCACGGCGAACCCCTCGGGCACCCGCTCGCCGGCGGGGTCCCCGCCCAGTGTGGCCCACACGACGGGAATCGGGCGGCTGAGCTGCCGCTCGAAGCGCACGCCCGTCTCCTCCTCGACGCCCTGGTCCAGCTCGAAGGCCTTGGTGTAGTCCTCCAGCAGCTCGTCCATGCCGCTGGTCTCCGTGGGCCGGCCCGCGCCGGAGAGGGCTCCGTCCAGCGCCGCGACGCAGGTGTGCCATCCGGCGGCGAAGCTCGGCGCGCCGTACCGGTCGTCGAAGGTCTGGGTGAGGATCAGCAGCGAGCCCTCGGCGATGGGCCGGATCTCCCAGTGGAGGACGTCGCGGTCCCAGGTGAAGGCGAAGACCCTCGGCGGGTCGAGCGCGGTGATGACGCCGGGGCTGTCCGGGGGGAAGTCGAACTCGATCCTGCCGCCCACCCGGAGCTCCAGCCGTACCGAGCTCGGGAACCACCTGGCGAGCTGGGCCGGCTCGGTCAGCGCGCGCCACACCTTCTCCGGCGGGTGCGCCAGCCGCCGCTCCATCCGCAGGACGCTGCGGCCCTCGGCGGTGCTCAGGGTCTCGTTCATGCGCTGCTCCTCAAGCTCGTACGGACGGGCCACTCTCGGATGGCCCAGTTGAACATACTACTTGAGTTATATGCCGGTAAACGCATACATGGGTTGCCGGCGAAAACGAAATCGCCGACCCGCCAGAAGGCGGATCGGCGATCGCGAGGCGCGCTCGGGACCGTGCGCTCCCTAGTCGCCGAACTCGTTCTGCACTCCGGGCGGGGTCAGCGCGGAGATGTAGTGCTGCGGAAGATGGTCGTCGACCGAGTAGACGGCGGGCAGCGAGCGGGTCGCCTCGAACTTGCGGGCGATGAAGGCCATGGCCGACATCGGGATGCCGAGCAGGCCCGCCATCTGCGGCGTCGGGTGCTTCCTCGTCTCCCAGTGGCCCTTCCTCGACTGCGAGGCGCACCGCGGGTAGGTCAGCAGGTTCACCACGCTGTTGCGCAGGTGCGGCACCCGGTAGTGGAACTCGCGGCCGAAGTGCCGGAACGGTCCCGACGCGGTGGACGGGAGGTGCGGAACGACGTCGCTGTCGTAGACGTAGCGGATGACGTTCTCGCGGAGGAACTCGTCGGTCTCGCAGGCCTCGGCGAAGCTCGGGTCGCCGATCATGGGCTGGCCGTAGGTGTAGACCGCCCTGAGCCGGTCAGCGAACGCTTCCCTGTACTTGCGCTCGTGCCTGATCATCACGCCCATGAGCGCGGCCATGGCCCCGCCCATGCTGTGCCCGGTGATGTACAGCGCCTCCATGTTCCCGTCCAGCCGGGAGGGGTCGGCGCTGTAGCCGCCCTCGGACTGCGACGACCCGTTGGGCTGCGAACCGCCGTCGTTGCCCATGGCGCGGATCGCCCGGCGTTCGCAGGCGTGCCGCAGGGCGTCCATGACCTCGTACCGGGTCGCGCGTACGTTGCGGTAGACCCCGGCGTGCACGGTCGCGCACGGGTCGCTGATCTGGTAGCCGATCCGCTCGGGCTCCACGTCGATGTTGCTGAGCCAGTTCACGAAATTCAGCGGGTCGGTTCCCCGGTAACACAGAATGCCGACTTTGCCGTTCCTGCTCTGGATGAGGTAGGCCGTCGAGCTGATCAGCATCGCGTCGACGGACGTCTGGATCATGCGGACCTGATTGTCCTCCAGGCCCATTCTCGCCATGATCATGGATAGGGTTCTGGGGTCCGAGTAGGAATAGGCCGCGCACGTCGCCATGAGATGCGCGATTTCGGGATCCGGATGATCGACGGCGTTCAGCAGCCGCGTCTCCAGGTTCTTGTAGACCGGGAATCCGGACGTCTCGCGGTGCCCGTACGGGCGGAGCTCGTCGTAGGTCGGTGCCTTGGCGTCCCGGTTCCACAGGCCGCTCATCTCGAGGATGTCCCGCATCCTCTGGTCCCACTCCCTGCTGAGATCCCCGGCCATCTCGGGTTTCCTGGTGCCGCTCACCACCTTTCCGGCGCTCGGCTGGCCGACCGCGGCCCCGACTGGTTTATCCGACTGGCGATTGTTCCTGGTGGTATCCACGCTTGCCACGCCACACACCTTCCGTCATTGACGGTGCTATCGATTGGTACGCGGTCTCCGTGATGAGCAGGACAGCGTCGCCACTCGCGCTTGACGCGCGCCCGAGATCCGCCTGTCCCTCACAATTTCCTAGACATCCCAGGTCAAATCTCATGCGCTCGCAAACTCATTTCCAGAGCGGCGCGGCGCGCGTCGTACTAGCCGAGCCGCCGGTGCGCGCGGCCGGCGATATGGGGCGGCGGGGTCAGGCCTCCGGGAAGGAGGGGATCGGGTTCCGCCTCGCCCCAGAAGGCGCGCAGCGGCAGGACGCCCGCCCAGATGCCGAGCCCGGCGTCGGGCCCGTCGCCGTCGTCCGGCGGGCCCGTGCGCACCTTCACCGACGCCTCTTCAAGGGAGAGCGCCAGGAGCGTCGTGGCGGCGAGCTCCTTGCGGCTGGGGCGGCGCGCGTACTCCCACTGGCCCGGGGCGGCGTGCTCGGTGAGGAGGCGGAGCCCGGCGAGCTTCTCCTCCGGGTCGGTCACCACGCGGGGGACACCGTAGATCATCGCGCTGCGGTAGTTGACCCCGTGCTCGAAGACGGAGCGGGCGAGCACCACTCCGTCGACGTGGGTCACGGTGACGCAGACGGACGTCAGCGGTGAGGAGACCAGGCTGCGGCTCGCGACCGAGCCGTGGAGGTACAGGGTGTCGCCGTCGGCCCCGTAGACCGTCGGGACGACCATGACCTGCCCCTCGACGGTCACCCCCAGGTGGCAGAGGAAGCCGGACGCGAGGATGGCGTCGAGGACGTCCCGGTCGAGGCTGCCCTGCTCCCGCAGGCGGCGGTGCAGGGTCCTGTCCGTCTGGGGCAGGCTCCGGCGCGGTGGGGACTCGGTCATGCCGGCTCTTTCCCTGGGGTGGGGCCGGTCGGCGCCCGGCCGGGCACGAGGACCGGCCACGGGTTCGCACGCCGTCGGCGTTTTCCAGCCGATGCTACCGATTCAGTGGCGTTGGTACGAGATATGGCACTGAATCCGTTGTCGCGGGCCCAGACCTCAGCGGGCGGAGAAGGCCGCCAGCGTCAGTGAGGCGTCGCGGGCCAGGGTCGGAAGGTGCTCGACGATCGGCAGCCGCAGGACGAACCGGGCGCCGCCGGCCTCCGACTCGCCGACCTCGATCGTGCCGCCGTGGGCGCGGGCGATGTCGCGGACGATCGCGAGGCCGAGGCCCGTGCCTCCCCGGTCGCGGCAGCGCGAGGCGTCCAGCCTGGTGAAACGCTCGAAGATCCGCTCGCGGTCCGCCTCGGCGACGCCGTCCCCGTCGTCGGCGACGACCAGCTCGGCCGTCTTCCCGTCGCGGCGCACCTCGACGAGCACGACGCACTTGGCGTGCCGCTGGGCGTTGTCCAGCAGATTGGTCAGGACGCGCGCGATCTGGGTGTCGACGGCGCTGACCATCACGCCGGGGGTGAGCCGCAGCCGTACGGGCAGCCGGTCGTCGCGCCGGGAGACCTCCATGCGGGCCGACTCCGCCAGGTCCACCTCTGTCAGCGCGCTGGGCGCGCCCGCGCCGACCTTCGCCAGGAGCAGCAGGTCGGTGATGATGGCCTGGAGCCGGTCGACGTCCCCGAGCGCGCGGTCGAGCAGCTCGACGAGGTCGGTGTCCTCCGGATGCAGGCGTGCCTCCTCGAGCTGGGCGCGAAGGCCCGCGATGGGCGTGCGGAGCTCGTGCGAGGCGTCCGAGGTGAACTGCCGTTGCGCGGCGAGCACGTGGTCCATCCGCTCTTTGGCGTGCTCCAGGCGCTCAAGCGTGCTGTTGACGGTCCTGGCGAGGCGGGAGATCTCGTCGTCGCCCGCCGGCTCGGGGACGCGGCTGCTGAGGTCGTTGACGTTGGTCGAGGCCAGCTCGGTGCGGATGGCCTCGACGGGCCGCAGCGTCCTGCCGGTGATCTTCCAGGTCGCCCATATCGCGAGGGAGATCAGCGCCGCGACCTGCACCGCGAAGAGGGCGTCGAAGACGCCCTCGGAGACGACCCCGCGAACCGGGCCGCCCGCGTAGATGACGTTGGACTCAGGGCCGGGGCCGACGCGGAGGGCCGAGATGCGGACGCAGCCGAGCTCCGCGATCGCGCAGGTCTCCACGTCCTGCTGCGGGTCCTGCGGCGAGGGCCGCGCGGTGCTCAACGGCGCGAGCCCGCGCGCGGCGGGAGAGGAGGCGATGACCCGGTGATCGGGCCCGACGAGCTGCAGCAGGTCGACGCCTGGGACGCTGCTGGTGATGACGGGGTCGGTCAGCTTGCCCGCCCGGTCGGCCGCCGCCATCAGACCGGCCGCGCGCCGGGCGTCCAGCCAGCCGGCGTTCGACAGTTGCTGGCGCGCGACGATGCCCGCCAGCACCCCCGACGGCACGAGCAGGAGCATCGCCAGGATGGCCACCAGGGCGGTCACCCGTCCGCGAATGGACCGGGGCCGCCACAACGTCAGAGCCCGCCGCAGCGGGGGTGACAAGGACGGGAATCGGGCATGCACGCGGAGTTCTCCTCATAACGTGATCATCGGAGCTGACCACGGTGGCGATGTGGTTCAGGTGCGGAGGTCCGCGCCTTGGCTTTTGGGACTGCCGTGCGGGGGAGCGGTCGGGCGGATCATCGCCGGGACACCTGGAGGCGGCGGTCACGACTGCCCCGGACTCCGGGTGCGGACCATGCGATCGCGGTCTGCGCACCAACGGGCGACTCGCCAGGCAACAGGAACATAGCATAAGCCCCAAAAGGGTGCAAATCGGGCAAAAGTATAACGTGATCAGGTCACATCGGGGTCAAGCGCCAGCGAAGTCACCCGTACCGCAAAATGCCGGATGACCGCCCGGCTGGAAGGCCGGACGGTCATCTGACGCGCACGAGGGCCGGCCCGTCAGGCCGCGCCTCGATCGGCGGCCTTCAGGGCGTGGCGGCCGCTACACGCTGTAGACCTGGAACTCGGAGATCTGCGCGGCGGGCCAGCCGGTGTTGCCGGTGAACTTGAGCTGGATCTGGCGCAGGGGGGTGGCGGGGAAGGTGATCGTCACGGTGTTGCCGGTCGCCGGGTTGAAGGTGTAGCCCCGTGACCCCACCAGCGTTCCGTACGGGGGGCCGCTCGTGCCGCCCAGCACCGTCAGGGTCTGGGTCCTGGTCCCCCAGGTCGCCGGCGGCGGCAGGGTGAGCACGATCTTGCTGACGCTCGTGGGGAACCCGAGGTCGACGGTGAGCGTCTGCGGCCAGGCGTTGTTGGCGCTCTCCCAGTACGAGAGGGCGTTGCCGTCGTTGGCGTAGTACTGCCAGAATCCCGGTGTGGAGCTGCTCGCGGTGATCGGCTTGCCCGCGGCGAGGTTCGGCTCGGCGGGCGGCGGCGGGGCCGTGCCGGTGAACTGCTCCACCCAGTACCTGGTCCGGTCCAGATAGGCGGTCTCGGCGGCGGCGCCCGTCTTGCCGTAGGCGCCGTTGAAGGTCTGGTAGCCGAACCCGGCGGGCGGGGCGGAGGACGCCGGCTCCAGCACCGAGCCCTCGTGCCACTCGTTGAACGAGGTGACAGAGACCCAGCTCGGCGGCCCGCCGTTGGCCGCGGCCAGGGCGTTCTGCCACTCGGTGTCGTAGGTGGCGCCGTTGTTCCGCGCGAGCGTCGGGGTGGTGTTTCCGGGCACGGCGCGGTCGTCGATGTACCCGGGGCCGACCGACGGGGCCCACACCAGGCCGTTCGCCTTGCAGAAGTCGCTCGCGCCCTTCCAGCCGGGCGCGGTCGCGCCGGCGATGGCGTCGTAGGTGTACATGCCGCCGAAGTGCGCGACCTTGGAGGTGTCGGTGGTCTGCGCGAGCACGATGCTGCTCGACTTCACCTGGTCCAGCGCGGTCCAGTCGGTGATCCGCAGGCTCTCGAAGACGTAGAACGCGCCGCGGTTGCCGTGCGCGCCGTCACGGTAGAACGCCGGGCTGCTCCCGTACTTGGAGTTGATGTAGTTGATGTCGGCGACCGTCGACGCGGCCGTGCGCCCGCTGTACGGCTCCAGGTGCCAGGCCACCTTGATCCCGAACCGCGCGGCCGTGGCGAGCACCCCCGCGGCGAGTTGGTCCTCGTAGGAGCCCTGCCCCCACCAGCTGAAGACGATGACGCCCGCGCCCGACTGCTGGATCCACCGCATGTGCTGGCTGACCGCGCCGGCGAGGTCGCCGGAGTCGTACGCGCCGAGCTTCGGGTAGAGGTCCGCGCCGATGTCGCTGGGCGGGTTGTGGCCGCCCTGCGGCCAGTGCCGGTAGCTCCCCGCCACGGCGGGGGAGCCGTACCAGGGGTAGTAGAACAGATGGACGTCGGTGTTGGTGTGCGCCGCCGCGGCGGCCGCGGCTCCGGAGGCGGCTTGGGGGGCGGATCCAGAGGCGAGGGCCGGCTGGGCCGGCACCGACATCAGACCGGACGCCATGAGCAGGACGGCAGCGGCTGTCACGCTGCGCCAGTTGGGCATGGTGTTGACTCCTCGCGTCGATGGGGGCCGCCGGTGCCGCGTCGACGGGCGTTCCGCGTGTCCGCGCCTACTTCCGCGCTCACTTCCGCATTGATGCCGGCCGGCCATGGCAGGTCCTGGCCTTCCATGGCCGGCCGGAGAGAGTCCCGTCCATCCGCCCGATTCGAGCGGCACCACCGCGGCGAAGCCGAAGTCGGCGGGAACGGCTCCGTCACGGGTCTGGTCGGCCGGACGGACGGGAGTTCAGGGGGCGATCACCGCAACTCTCTTCGTGAAATTTCACACATCGACGAGCAACTTGCGGGACTACGGAACTTATTTGCAGGACTTGTCGAATTAAAGAGCGCCCTTCGGTCACGTGCAAGTGTCGAAGCGCTTCGCCTTCCGTAACGCTTCTGTAACGTGAGTCGCCGCGTCGCGCCGACCTCGGGGTGTCCGGGGGATGCGAAGTCGTTACCACCTGTGGGGATTTACGGCAGGGTCTCCTCGTGTTAGAACTCGGTTAATTGTTCTTGGATACATACAAACTGGGCGTGGTGATGGCGTGGCACAGAGGCAACCTCCGACTCGCGCGGCAGGAGTCCGCGCGCAGGCGGCGGGTCACGCCTCGCTCCGCCGTGCCAACCTCGCCCTCGTGCTGCGCCACCTGCGCGACGAGGGATCCTGCTCCCGCTCCGACATCGCGGACGCGACCGGCCTGCACCGGGCGACCGTATCGAGCCTGATGGCGGAGCTGCTCGACCGGGGCCTGGTCCGCGAGGTCGGCATCGAGCACGTGGGCGCCGTCGGCCGTCCCCGGCGGGCCGTGGCGCTGGACGGCTCCCACGTCGGCATCCTCGGCACCGAGATCAACGTCGACTACGTCGCCGTCTACGGCACCGACCTCGGCGGCCGGGTCCTGGTCGAGCGGCGCGTCGGCTTCGACGCCATGGGCATGGGCCCCGACCGCTCGCTCAAGGAGCTGGGCCGGGTGGCCAAGGACGCCATCGACGACCTCGTCCGCGCCGGGGCCTCCCCCGCGGGCATCGGGGTGGCGGTCCCCGGCCTGGTCGACGTCGCCCGTGGTCACGTGGCCTTCGCGCCCAACCTCGGCTGGCGCGACCTGCCCCTGGCCGAGCGGCTGCGCTCCGAGATCGGCGACGTGCGTGCACCGGTCATGGTGGACAACGACGCCAACCTCGCGGCCCTGGCCGAGTACACCGGCGGCGTCGCCGCGGGCACGGCCGACATGGTCTACCTCACCGGGGAGGTCGGGGTCGGCGGCGGCATCGTCGTCGGCGGCCGGCTGCTCCGCGGCGCCGACGGGTTCTCCGGGGAGGTCGGGCACCTGCCCGTCGACCCGACGGGCAGCCGCTGCGGCTGCGGGCGCACCGGCTGCTGGGAGACCAAGGTCGGGCTGGCCACGCTGGTGAGGGCGGTCACGCCCGAGCTGGCGTACGAGCTCGGCACCGCGCCGATGCCCGACCCCGAGGAGAGGGTGGCCGACATCGCCCGTGGCCTGGCCCTGGGCGACCCGCGCATGCTGTCCGCGGTGGCGGAGGTCGGGCGATGGCTGGGGCTCGGCGGCTCCATCCTGGTCAACCTCTTCAACCCGAGGGTCATCGTGCTCGGTGGCTACTTCGCGAAGCTCGCCGAGCGGCTGATCCCGCCCGCCCAGGCGGAGCTGGAGCGCCTGGTGATCGCCGGACCCGCGGCCCGCTGCCGGTTCCTGGCGTCCGGCCTCGGCTTCGGCGCCGCCTCGCGCGGCGCCGCGAGCATGGTGGTCGACCAGGTGATCAATGACCCAGCCGCGATCGGCCTGGCCCCGGTCGCGGCCCCAACAAATCTGGCAGGGAGATGACGATTTCTTTCATGATTTGATACGCTTTTTGCAGCACTTCTCGTGGCCGGGCGGAACGCAGGCCCGGCGGTACACGACCTGGAGGCGGCACCCCTCCAGGGGCACAGCGGCACAGCACACTGCACCCCCCAACCGCAGTACCCGGCAACAAGCGCGGCGGCGCGCGCCTTGCCTGACTGACCCCCCAAGTCAGGAAAGGACCCCCCATGTCACCACGTCCTCGGTCGTGGACACGACTACTCGCCTCGGTCACGCTGGTAATCTCCGGCGGCCTGGCGACGGTCTCGGCCACCGGCCCGGCGGCGAACGCCTCCGTGATCCCGGCCTCCGACTACCAGCAGGTCAACCTGGCCACCGGAGGCGCGGCGCTCGGCGAGGCCATGTCCCTCGCGGTGCTCCCCAACCGCTCGGTGATCCACACCGCCCGTGACGGCACAGTGCGGGTCACCACCTCGGCCGGCAGCACCAAGCAGGCCGGCAAGCTCAACGTCTACACCCACGACGAAGAGGGCCTGCAGGGCGTCGCGGTCGACCCGGGCTTCGCGACCAACCGCTACGTCTGGCTGTACTACTCGCCCAGGCTGAGCACGCCGGACGGTGACGCGCCGACCAGCGGCACGCAGGCGCAGTTCGACGCGTGGAAGGGCAACCTGAACCTGTCGCGCTTCACCCTGAACGCCGACGACACGCTCAACATGGCCAGCGAGAAGGTCGTGCTCCAGGTCGCCAACGACCGCGGCCAGTGCTGCCACGTCGGCGGCGACATCGACTTCGACGCGGCGGGCAACCTGTACCTCACCACGGGTGACGACACCAACCCGTTCGAGTCCAACTCGTACTCGCCGCTCGACGAGCGCACCGACCGCAACCCGCAGTTCGACGCGCAGCGGTCCTCCGCCAACAGCAACGACCTGCGCGGCAAGCTCCTGCGCATCCACCCGGAGGCCAACGGCACCTACACCATCCCCTCGGGCAACCTGTTCCCGCCGGGGACGGCCAAGACGCGGCCCGAGATCTACGGCATGGGTTTCCGCAACCCGTTCCGCATGTCGGTCGACAAGGCCACCGGCATCGTCTACCTGGGTGACTACGGCCCGGACGCCGGCGGTCCTGACCCGAACCGAGGCCCGGGCGGCCAGGTGGAGTTCAACCGGATCACCAGCGCGGGCAACTTCGGCTGGCCGTACTGCACCGGCACGAACACCACCGCCGAGACCTACAACAAGTACACCTTCCCCAGCGGCCCCTCAGGGGCGAAGTTCGACTGCGCGGGCGGGGCGACCAACGCGTCCTTCCGCAACACCGGCGTGGCCAAGCTGCCCGCGGCCAAGCCGAGCTGGATCAGGTACGGCGGCGAGGCCGGCTCCCCGCCGGAGTTCGGCGGCGGCTCCGAGTCACCGATGGGCGGTCCGGTCTACCGGTACGACGCCTCGCTGAACTCCGCCATCAAGTTCCCGCAGTCCCTGGACGGCAGGTTCTTCGCCGGCGAGTACGGCCGCAGGTGGATCAAGGCCATTCAGGTCAACGCGGACGGCAGCCCCGGTGACATCGGGGCCTTCCCCTGGACCGGCACGCAGGTCATGGACATGGCCTTCGGCCCGGACGGCGCGCTGTACGTGCTCGACTACGGCACCGGCAGCAACAACCAGGCCCTCTGGCGGATCGAGTACATCGGCGGGACCAACCGCAACCCGATCGCCAAGGCGTCCGCCAACAAGACCTCGGGTCCCAGCCCGCTCGCCGTGACCTTCTCCTCGGCCGGCAGCTCCGACCCCGAGGGCGGCGCGCTGACCTACTCGTGGAACTTCGGCAACGGCGCCACCTCCACCGCGGCCAACCCCACGTACACCTACACCACCAACGGCACCTACACGGCGACGCTGACCGTCAAGGACCCCCAGGGGCTGACCGGGACCGCGAGCGTCATCGTGAGCGTCGGCAACACCGCCCCCACCGTGACGCTCACGCAGCCGGTCGACGGCCAGCTGTTCTCCTTCGGCGACACCGTGCCCTTCCAGGTCAGCGTCAGCGACCCGGAGGACGGCACGATCGACTGCAGCAAGGTGACGGTCACCTACAGCCTCGGTCACGACAGCCACGCTCACCAGATCACCTCCAAGACCGGCTGCAGCGGATCCATCGCGGTCCCGGTCGACGGTGAGCACGACGCGGCGGCGAACATCTTCGGCGTCTTCACCGCCTCCTACACCGACAAGGGCGGCCTGACCTCGACCAGCACCCGCACGCTCCAGCCGAGGCACCGCCAGGCCGAGCACTTCGGCGCGCAGAACGGCATCCAGACCGCCGACCACGCCGGGGCCGAGGGCGCCAAGACCGTCGGCTTCACCGACAACGGCGACTGGATCTCCTTCACGCCCTACAACGTCTCCAACGCCCAGAGCATCACCGCGAGGGTCTCCTCCGGCGGCGCCGGCGGCACGCTGGAGGTGCGGGCGGGTTCGGCGACCGGCACCCTGCTCGGGTCGGTCAACGTCGCCAACACCGGCAGCTGGGACACCTTCGTGAACGTCACCGGGAACCTCACCAACGTCCCGGCCGGCACCACGACGCTGTACCTGGTGTTCAAGGGCGTGACCGGCCAGGGCAACCTGTTCGACCTCGACGCCTACACCCTCAACACCGGCACCGGCGGCTCCACCACGACCGAGGGCGAGGCCTTCACCTCGCAGTCGGGCGTGCAGACGGCCGGCCACGCGGGCGCCAGCGGCGGCCTGACGCTCGGCTACATCGACAACGGCGACTGGGCCGGGTACTCGCAGGTGAACACCCAGGGCGCGAAGACCTTCTCGGCCCGGGTGTCCTCCGGCGGCCCCGGCGGCACCATCCAGATCCGCTCCGGCTCGCAGACCGGCACCCTCCTCGGTTCGGTCAACGTCGCCAACACCGGCAGCTTCGACAACTTCACGACGGTGTCGACCACGCTGACCGGCACGGCGACCGGACCGCTGTTCCTGTCGTTCACCGGCGGCAGCGGCTCGCTGTTCGACATCGACACCTTCACCATCACCCGCTAGCGGCACTGCCGGAACGGCGCGGGCTCCGGGAAGGGGCCCGCGCCGCCCGGATCGGCCAGCCCGGCGCGGGGGTCACCTCGCGCCGGGCGAGCCGTAGACGAAAGGACAGCCATGCTCCGCGCCCTACGGGGTGGTCTGGCAGTGATCGCCGCCACCCTGATCGTCACCCAGTTCGCACCCACTGCCGCCCACGCGGCGGACCCCGCCTACAAGGTGCTGGTCTTCTCCAAGACCGCCGGGTTCCGGCACGACTCCATCCCCACCGGCATCCAGACGATCCGCGACCTCGGCACCGCGAACAACTTCACCGTCACCGCCACCGAGGACGCCACGGCCTTCACCACGGCCAACCTCGCGCAGTTCAAGACGGTCGTCTTCCTCAGCACGACCGGCGACGTGCTCAACGACGCCCAGCAGACGGCCTTCACCTCGTACGTCAACGGTGGCGGCGGCTACGTCGGCATCCACGCCGCCGCCGACACCGAGTACGACTGGCCGTACTACGGCCAGCTGGTCGGCGCCTGGTTCAAGAGCCACCCGGCGATCCAGCAGGCGACGGTCAAGAACGAGGACCGCACGCACCCCGCCACCTCGGGCCTCGCGGCCACGTGGTCGCGGACCGACGAGTGGTACAACTACCGCACCAACCCCCGGTCGACCGTCCACGTGCTGCAGAGCCTGGACGAGGGCAGCTACACCGGCGGCGAGATGAGCGGGGACCACCCGATCACCTGGTGTCACCCGCAGGCGTCCGGCCGGTCGTTCTACACCGGTCTCGGGCACACGATCGAGTCCTACGCGGACCCGGCCTACCGGGCGCTGCTGCTCGGCGGCATCAGGTACACGGCGGGCATGGTCACGGCCAACTGCGCCCCGCCGACCGGCCCCCCTCCGGGCGGCACGATCGAGGCGGAGTCGTTCACGTCGCAGTCGGGCGTGCAGGCGGCGGGCCACGCGGGCGCGAGCGGCGGTAACACGCTCGGCTACATCGACAACGGCGACTGGGCCGGGTACGCGTCGGTGAGCACGGTCGGGGCGACCGGGTTCACGGCCCGCATCTCCTCGGGCGGGCCGGGCGGCACGATCCAGATCCGCTCGGGCTCGCAGACCGGGCCCGTGCTCGGCTCGGTGAACGTTCCCTCGACCGGAGGCTGGGAGAACTTCCAGAACGTGACGACGACGCTGAACGGTTCGGGGACGGGGTCGCTGTTCCTGACCTTCACCGGCGGCGCCGGCTCGCTGTTCGACGTGGACACCTTCTCGCTGACCAAGACCACCGCCCCCACCCCGGTGGAGGGCGAGTCGTACACCTCGCAGTCGGGCGTGCAGGTCGCGAACCACGCGGGCGCCAGCGGCGGCAAGACGGTCGGCTACATCGACAACGGCGACTGGGCCGGGTACGCGTCGGTGAGCACGGCCGGGGCGACCGGGTTCACGGCCCGCATCTCCTCGGGCGGCGCGGGCGGGGCGATCCAGGTCCGCTCGGGCTCGCAGACGGGCACGCTGCTGGGCACGGTCACGGTTCCGTCGACCGGCAGCTTCGACACCTTCCAGAACGTGTCCACGACGCTGAGCGGTTCGGCGTCGGGACCGGTGTTCCTGGTCTTCACCGGTAACGGGGGATCCCTGTTCGACGTGGACACCTTCACGATCACCAAGTAATAACGTAGAGGTGATCTCTGCCCGGAACGCCCTCATTTGGGTGTTCCGGGCATCGGTGGTGTTCCGGGCATACGGATGTCCGGGTCCCACGGGCGTCCCGGCGATGGGAGCCGGGGCGGAGACCCTCTCTGCTCCACCGCAAGAGGCCGGCCAGTCGGCGGCCGGCTCGTGAGAAGAAGGAGAAGCTGATGGACGTCGGAGTCTGGCTGGTCGGGGCACGGGGATCGGTGGCCACCACGGTCGTCACCGGGGCGGCGGCGTTACGGTCCGGCCTCGCGGCGCCCATCGGATGCGTGACGGAGGGGTCCGACTTCGCGGCAGCGGGACTGCCGCCGCTGGACCGGCTGGTCTTCGGCGGCCACGACATCGCGAGCACGCCGCTGCCCAAGAGGGCCGAGGAGCTCAGCCGCGCCGGGGTCATCCCCCCGCCGCTCGCCGAGCTCGTACGCCAGGACCTCGAGGCGGCGGACGCGGAGGTCCGGCCCGGCATCGCCGCCGGAGAGCGGCCCGGTTCCATGGCGGGCACGGAGATCGGCGAGGAGGCCGGGGAGGAGACCCAGGCCGCCATCGCCCGCAGGCTCGTCCGCGACATCAGCGACTTCCGCGAGCGCCGGGGCCTCGCCCGGGTGGTCGTGATCCACGTCGCCTCCACCGAGCCGCCCGCCCGGCCGCACCCGGCGCACCAGAGCCTCGCGGCGCTGACCAGCGCCCTGGAACTCCCGGGGAACGTGCTGCCGCCCAGCTCGCTGTACGCCTTCGCCGCGCTCAGCGCGGGTTGCGCGTACGTCGACTTCACCCCCTCCACCGGCGTTTCACTCCCCGCGCTGGACGAGCTGGCCCGCACGCAGGGCGTCCCGTACGCCGGCCGTGACGCCAAGACGGGGGAGACCCTGGTCAAGACGGCGCTGGCCCCGATGTTCGCCGACCGCGCTCTCGCCGTGCGGTCGTGGTCGGGGACGAACCTGCTCGGCGGGGGCGACGGCGCCACCCTGGCCGACCCCGCAGCCGGGGAGAGCAAGCGGATCTCCAAGGACCGGGCGCTGCCCGGCATACTCGGCCATCAGGTCGAGGGCCAGACCCACATCGACCACGTGCCGCACCTCGGCGACTGGAAGACCGCCTGGGACCACATCACCTTCGAGGGCTTCCTCGGCGTGCGGATGACGCTGCAGTTCACCTGGCAGGGCTGCGATTCGGCGCTCGCCGCGCCCCTGGTGCTGGACCTCGCCAGGCTGATGGCCCGCGCGCACGAGCGCGGCCGCTCGGGGGCCGTCAAGGAGCTGGGCTTCTTCTTCAAGGACCCCATCGCCCTGGACGAGCACCGCCTCCAGAGCCAGTACGAGCTGCTCCGCGCCTTCGCCGGGGCACTCTCGTGACCGTCGACCTCGCGACGCTGGCCGAACTGGTCCGGGCCCCCGCCGCGCTCACCGTGCCCGGCGACGTCTCCGCCGGAGGGTCGGTCAGGCCGGGCCTCGCGCTGTCGTCGGTCTGCCTGTACTGGGCGGGCATGGCGCTGAACGACTACGCCGACCGCGACCTGGACGCCGTCGAACGGCCCGAGCGGCCGATCCCGTCGGGGCGCGTGCGGCCGGGCCAGGCGCTCGGCCTCGCCGCCGGGCTGACCGCGCTGGGCCTGGTGGCCGCCGCCAGGACCGGCGGGCGCGGAGCCCTCGGCGTCGCCACCGGCCTGGCCGCCGTCGTGTGGGCCTACGACCTCGCCCTGAAGGACACGGCCGCCGGCCCGCTGGCGATGGCCGCCGCGCGCGGGCTGGACGTGGTCCTCGGAGGCACGTCGGGCGCCTCTCCCGGAGAGGGGAAGGCGCGCATGCTCGCGGCGGGCGCCGTGGCCGCGCACACCTATGGCGTCACCGCGCTGAGCCGGGGCGAGGTCGGGGGAGGATCGAAGGCCAGGTCCGCCACCGCCCTCACCGCGACAGCCGTCGCCACCGGCCTCGCGGCCGTCCACGTCTCCACCGTCACCGCATCCGCCGTCGCCCCCGTGCGTCCGGGCGCGCTCGCATTGCGCAAGCTGGCCGGGTTCGGGCTCACGGCGGCGTACGCGGGGCTGGTGGGCCGGGCGCAGCTCGACGCCGCCCGCCACCCCGACGCGGGGCGCACCCGGGCGGCCGTGGGTCAGAGCATCCTCGGGTTGCTGCCCCTGCAGGCCGCGCTCACCGCCGGACGCGGGGGGCTCGCCACGGCCGTCGCGCTCGCGGCGGCCCATCCCCTGGCCAGGAAGCTGTCGAGAAAGGTCTCCCCGACGTGAGATTCGGCTACGGCACCAACGGCTTCAGCAACCACCGCCTGGACGAGGCTCTCGTCGTGCTGGCCGACATGGGATACGACGGCGTCGCGCTGACCCTGGACGCCGGGCATCTGGACCCCTACGCGGCCGACATCGGCCACCAGGTGGACCGGGTCGCCAAGCGGCTGCGCGACCTCGACCTGTCCGTGGTGATCGAGACGGGCGGGCGCTACGTCATCGACCCGCTCCGCAAGCACCATCCGACGCTGCTCCACCCCCCGGAGGCGGCGGCGGCCCGCGTCGACCTGCTGCTGCGCGCCGTGCGCATCGGCGCCGACCTCGGCGCGGAGGCCGTCTCCTTCTGGAGCGGGATCCGTCCTCCCGAGGTGGGCGAGGAGGAGGCCTGGCGCAACCTGGTCGCCGGGGTCGCGGCCGTGCTGGGCGAGGCGGGCGCCCGCGACGTCACGCTCGGCTTCGAACCGGAGCCCGGCATGCTCGTCGACACCATCGCCGGGTTCGAGCGCCTGCACGAGCTGGCGGGAAGACCCGAACGGCTCGGCCTGACCCTGGACATCGGCCACTGCCGCTGCCTTGAGCCCGACCCGGTGCCCGACTGCGTGCGCAGGGCGGGGCCGCACCTGGTCAACGTGCAGATCGAGGACATGCGGCGCGGCGTGCACGAGCACCTGGAGTTCGGCGAGGGGGAGATCGACTTTCCGCCGGTCCTCGCCGCGCTGGACGAGACCGGGTACCGGGGCCTGGTGAGCGTGGAGCTGCCGCGGCACAGCCACGCCGCGCCCCTGGTCGCCGCGCATTCCCTGCGCTTTCTGCGCGAGCTGGAGCCACCCGGCCTGGGAGTGGCGCAGTGAAGGAAAGCCGAGCCGTGAGAGGTGGGAGACCATGATGACCACGTCATACGTACCCGGGCCTGACCTGGGTGAGGCGGGCGCCCGCTGGCTGAAGGCGTCCACGGAACGCGTCCGCGAGGACGAGGCGGCGCTCGCCGCGCTGTTCCCCGCGGCCGGGCGGGCCTGCGGCCGGGGCCCGATCCCCGGCGAGCCCGGCTGGACGGTCGACCAGGCGGTGCGGGCCGAGCTGCTGCTCGCGCTGCCCTCGACAGGGGCACCGCTCGGACGCACCCTGTTCGAGCTGTACGCCCACGGGGACGCCGCCGAGCGGCTCGCCGTGCTCAAGGCGCTGCCCGCGCTCGCCGCCGGGCGGGCGCTCGGCGACGCGGGGCTGCCGATCGTGCGGGACGCGCTGCGCACCAACGACGCCCGGCTCGTGGCGGCCGCCCTCGGCCCCTACGCGGCGGAGCACCTGCCCGATCACTCCTACAGGCAGGCCGTGCTGAAGTGCGTGTTCATCGGGGTGCCGCTCAGCGCCGTCGCCGGGCTCGACCGGCGGGCGGACGAGGAGCTGGCCAGGATGCTGGCCGACTACGCGCAGGAGCGCCTGATGGCCGGGCGCGAGGTGCCCCCGGACGTGTGGCCGCTGGTGGAACGCCACCCGGCCGTGCTGACCAAGGTCCGCGCCCTGCTCGCCGAAGGCCACCCGCACGCTTCAGCCTGATCGAAGAGGAACCACCATGCGAATTTTCGACCCGCACATCCATATGACCTCACGCACGACCGACGACTACGAGCGCATGTACGCGGCCGGGGTGCGCGCCGTGGTCGAGCCGGCCTTCTGGCTGGGCCAGCCGCGCACGTCGCCCGACACGTTCGCCGACTACTTCGACGGGCTCCTCGGCTGGGAGCCCTACCGCGCCGCGCAGTTCGGCATCGTCCACCACTGCACGATCGCGCTGAACCCCAAGGAGGCCAACGACCCGCGCCTGCGGCCGGTGCTCGACCTGCTCCCGCGCTACCTCGCCAAGGACCGCGTCGTCGCGGTCGGCGAGATCGGCTACGACGACATCACCCCGGCCGAGGACGAGGCGCTGGCGCGGCAGCTCGCCCTGGCCATCGAGCACGACCTCCCGGTGCTCGTCCACACCCCGCACCGCGACAAGGCCTCCGGCACCAGGCGCACGCTCGACGTCGTCCGCGAGTCCGGCCTGCCGCCCGAGCGGGTGCTGGTCGACCACCTCAACGAGATGACGGTCGGCATGGTGAAGGAGAGCGGCTGCTGGATGGGCTTCTCCGTCTACCCCGACACCAAGATGGACGAGGCCAGGATGGTCGCGATCCTCAAGGAGTACGGGCCGGAGCGGGCGCTGGTCAACTCGGCCGCCGACTGGGGCCGCAGCGATCCGCTGAAGACGCGGGCCGTGGCCGACGCCATGCTCGGCGCCGGGTTCGCGGAGGCCGAGGCGGAGGCCCTCCTGTGGGACAACCCCGTCGCCTTCTACGGCCAGAGCGGCCGCCTGGACCTCACGGACGTGACCGCCGGCCAGGAGTACGCGGGCAACAGCATCCTCCGCGGGGCGCCCCGTGACTAGGCGCGCGGCCGATCACGCGAGGGGGGCTTCGTCATGAGGTTCCGGCATCCGGACGGTTCGGTGGTCCACGTGGCCTACTGCACCAACGTCCATCCCGCCGAGGACGTGGCCGGAGTGCTCGACCAGCTCCGCCGCTACGCGGGGCCGGTGCGCGAGAGGCTCGGCGTGCCGAGGCTCGGGCTCGGGCTGTGGCTGTCGCGGCCGGTCTGCGACGCGCTGACCGCCGAGCCCGGTGAGGCCGTACGGCTGCGGGAGGCGCTCGCCGGGCACGGGCTGGAGGTCGTCACCCTCAACGGGTTCCCCTACCAGGGATTCCACGACTACGAGGGCGAGAGCGACGCCGGGTCGGCCGTGCCGGGGTCGCCCAAGCTGCGCGTCTACCACCCCGACTGGACCACGGAGGCGAGGCTCGGCTACACGCTGGCCCTGGCCCGCGTGCTCGCGGGCCTGCTACCCGACGACGTGCGGTCGGGCAGCATCTCGACCCTTCCGCTCGCCTGGCGCACGCCCTGGACGCCCGAGCGTTCCGGCACGGCGGCGCGCATGCTCGACCGGCTCGCCGAGGGACTCGCCGAGGTGGCCGCCACGACGGGCCGTACGATCCGGGTCGGCTTCGAGCCCGAGCCCGGCTGCGTCGTGGAGAACACGACGCAGGCGGCGCACCATCTGGGCGGGGCGGACCACGACTACCTCGGCGTCTGCCTGGACGCCTGCCATCTCGCCGTGCAGTTCGAGGAGCCAGGCGAGGCCGTGGCGCGGCTGGCCGAGGCGGGCCTGCCGGTGGTGAAGCTCCAGGCGTCGTGCGCGCTCCAGGTCGACCACCCCTCGGACGCGGAGTCCCGGGAGGCGCTCGCGGCCTTCGCCGAGCCGCGCTTCATCCACCAGACCCGCGAGCCGGGCGGGGCCCCCGGCGGCGGCCTGCTGCAGGCCGACGACCTCGGCGAGGCGCTCGGCGGGGAACTGCCGGGCGACGCGCCCTGGCGGGTCCACTTCCACGTCCCGCTGCACGCCACCCCGGCCCCGCCGCTCGCCTCGACGCAGGGCGTGCTGGACGAGACCCTGCGCACGCTGCTCGCGGGGCCCTCGGCGCTGACCCGCCACGTCGAGGTGGAGACCTACACCTGGCAGGCGCTGCCAGAAGACCGACGACCCAAGACCGACGAGGCCCTGGTGGAGGGGATCGCGCTGGAGCTCGCCTGGATGCGCGACCGCCTCATCGACCTCGGACTGAAAGAGGAGACCCCGTGACGATCGGAACGAACGGCGCCGTGAGGCCGCTGGTGGTCATCGACGTGGTCGGCCTGACCCCCCGCCTGCTCGAATCCATGCCCAACCTGTCGCGGCTCGGCCGCCCCGCCCCGCTCGGGACGGTGCTCCCGGCCGTGACCTGCTCGGTGCAGTCGACCCTGCTCACCGGTGCCCTGCCGCGTGACCACGGGATCGTCGGCAACGGCTGGTACTTCCGCGACCTCGGCGAGGTCCTGTTGTGGCGCCAGCACAACGCCCTGGTCGAGGGGCCCAAGATCTGGGACGACGCCCGCAGGGTCCACCCCGGTTACCGCGTCGCCAACATCTGCTGGTGGTACGCCATGGGCGCCGCCACCGACTTCACGGTGACACCCCGGCCCATCTACCACGCCGACGGCCGCAAGGGCCCCGACTGCTACACCACCCCGCCGTCGCTGCGCGTGGACCTCACCCGGGAGCTCGGCCGCTTCCCGCTGTTCTCGTACTGGGGGCCCAAGGCGGGCATCGCGTCCAGCCAGTGGATCGTGGACGCCTCCCGGATCATGCTCGCCCGGGAGAACCCGGACCTGACCCTCGTCTACATCCCCCACCTCGACTACGACCTGCAGCGGTTCGGCCCGTCGGGGCCGGAGGCCGTGGCCGCCGCCCGCGAGATCGACGCCGCGCTCAAGCCGCTGCTGGACGACGCGGACGCCATGGGGGCGGTGACGGTCGTGCTGTCGGAGTACGGCATCACCGATGTCTCCCGCCCGGTCGACATCAACCGGGTCCTGCGCCAGGAGGGCCTGCTGTCGGTCTACCGGCAGGCCGGCATGGAGTACCTCGACCCCTGGACCTCGCGCGCGTTCGCCGTCGCCGACCACCAGCTCGCCCACATCTACGTGAAGGACCCCGCCGACGTGGCCAAGGTGCGGTCCATCCTGTCCGCGCTGCCGGGCGTCGACGAGGTGCTGGACGAGGCGGGCAAGGCGGCGCACGGCCTCGACCACGCTAGGGCCGGTGAGCTGGTGGCGGTCGCCACGCCCGAGTCGTGGTTCACCTACTACTACTGGCTGGACGACGACCTCGCCCCGGACTTCGCCCGGCTGGTCGACATCCACCGCAAGCCCGGCTACGACCCCGCCGAGCTGTTCCTCAACCCCGAGGACCCGTTCGTCAAGGCCAAGGCCGGGATGGCGCTCGCCCGCAAGACCCTGGGCTTCCGCTACACGATGCCGGTCGTCCCGCTGGACCCGGCCCCCGTACGCGGCAGCCACGGGCGCCTGCCCAGCGACCTCCGCGACGCCCCGGTGCTGCTGTGCAGTGAGCCGCTCGACCAGGAGTCGTACGCCGCCACCGAGGTGAAGTCCCTCTGCCTCCGCCTGGCGGGGATCACCGCGTAGCCCGTCGTGAACACCGGCCCGGAAGCCATTGCCTCGGCGTGGCTTCCGGGCCGCTTTCTGCTCCAGGCCCGTCGGTGACGTCCGCGACTTCGTCCGCCGCGTCCGCCGATCGCCGGCGAGGTGTCACGCGCATGGGCCGCCTCACTGGTGCGGGGGCAGGTGGCCCAGGCCGTTCTCCAGGAGGGCGAACGCGTGCTCGGCGTCGCTCACCGCGCCCGGGTAACGCGCCTCGGCGGTCTCGCCCGACGCCAGCCGCTCGGCATTGTCGAGCGCCAGCGACCATTGCACCGCGACGAGCTGGGCGGAAGCCAGCCGGGCGGTGAGCCGCGGGACCTCCGCCGTCTCGCGCAACGCCTCGGCGAGGGTGCGCTCGGCGGTGGCCTTGAACCGCTCCATGCGGGAGACCAGGGCGGGGGTGTTGAGGATCATGCGCAGGAGCGCGCGCACCGCGGGGTGGTCGTTGAGCCCGGTGATCGGGTCGCGCCTGCGCAGCCCGTCGAGGAAGTGCTCGCGCAGCGCGGCCAGCGGCGTGATGCCCGCCGGGCGGCCCCGCACCACGCGCGCGGCCTCGGTCTCGTGGTCGGCGAGGCGGTGGACCACGAGGTCCTCCTTGGCCGGGAAGTACGCGAAGAGGGTGCGCCTCGACACCTCGGCCGCCTCGGCCACCTGGGACACCGAGACCTGGTCGAAGCCGTGCTCAAGGAACAGCGCGATCGCCGCCTCGGAGATCGCCGCATGAGTCCGCCGCTTCTTGCGCTCGCGCAGTCCGGGTTCGTCGCTCACGGCGGCCATGGTAACAGCGAACTGCACTTGGGCTCTTTCTGCACCTGGTATACATTTGCACTCAGTCGAGACGAGGGGTGCGAAAGAATGCTGACGGAGATCGAGACCGAAGTCGCCATCGCGGGCGCCGGCCCGACCGGGCTGATGCTCGCGTTCGAGCTGGCCTTGGCGGGGGTCGACACCCTGGTGCTGGAGAAACTGCCACGGCGCATCGAGCAGGTGAAAGGCGGCGCGATCCAGCCTCGCACCGCCGAGCTGCTGGAGCTGCGCGGCCTGGTGGAGCCGTTGCGGGCCCGGGCCACGACGCGCGATCCGGTGGGCGGGCATTTCGCGATGCTTCCGGTGCCGCTGGACTGCACCCCCTGGCGCACCAGGCACCCGTACCCCATCGTGATCCCGCAGTGGGTGATCGAGGAGGTGCTGGAGGAGCGCGCCGTGGCCCGTGGCGCGCGGATACTCCGCGACACCGAGGTCACCGCGGTCGAGCCCGGTGACGGCATGAATGCGGGCGAGCCGGGGGAGCCCTGCACCGTGACCTCGGGCGGGGCGGGTGTCACCGTGACCGCGGGCGGATTCCGGGTACGGGCGCGTTACCTGGTCGGGTGCGACGGGGCCCGCAGCACGGTCCGCAAGCTGCTCGGGCTGCCGTTTCCGGGCAGACCCGGGACCTATCTGGCGGTGCTGACCGACATCCGGCTGTCCGCCGCGTCATCGCTGGTGCCGGAGCGGATCGGGCACATCAGCGGCCTCACCCGCCAGGCGAACGGCTACTGGAGCATGCTGGCCCCGATCGGCGGCGACCGCTACAGGTTCACCTTCGGCCGCGAGGACCAGACGGACCTCACCCGCGACACTCCGGTCGGCGAGGAGGAGATCGCCGCCGCGCTGCGGGCCCTGTACGGCGAGGAGACCGTGCTGAGCGGGGTGGACAACTCCTCGCGTTTCACCGACGCCACCCGCCAGCTGGAGTGCTACCGCGCGGGCCGCGTGCTGTTCGCCGGGGACGCCGCGCACATCCACCCGCCGCTCGGCGGCCAGGGCCTGAACCTCGGCGTGCAGGACGCGATCAACCTTGGCTGGAAGCTGGCCGCGACCGTCCAGGGCCGCGCGCCGGACGGCCTGTTGGACACCTACGACACCGAACGGCATCCGGTGGGCACCCAGGTGCTGCACCACACGTCGGCGCAGCGGGTCCTGGCCGATCCCCGGCCGAGCGAGGACGTGGCCGCGCTGCGCGACATCTTCGTCGACCTGCTGCGGTTGCCGGACACCAACCGTCACCTCGCGGGCCTGATGTCCGGCCTGTCGCTCGGCTACGACCTGCCCGGCGGGCACCCGGTCGCCGGACGGCGGGTGCCGGACGCCGACCTGGTCACCGACGCCGGGCCCACTCGGCTGTCGGCCCTGTTCGGTGCCGGGCAGGCCGTCCTGCTCGACCTGGCCGGGATCGTCCCGGCCGATATCCGGCTCGCCAGCCGGATCGACCTGGTCCATGCCAAATGCACCGAGGACCTCGGCGCCGCCGCCCTGCTGTTCCGCCCCGACGGTTACCCCTGCTGGGCCGCCGACGACTCCGCCACCTGCCGCGCCACCCTGCCGGCCGCCATCACCGAGCACCTGTCCCCCCTACCCTGACCACGAGCAACGTCCTCCCTTGCGCCGTCACAGCGGTGCTTCGCGTGCGGCCGCGTCGCCCTCCCTTGCCCCGTCACAGCGGTGCTTCGCGTCCGGTCGCGTCGCCCTCCGTCACAGCGGTGCTTCGCGTCCGGTCGCGCCGCCCTCCCTTTCTCCGCCACAGCGGTGCTTTGTGTTCGGCGCCGAAGCGGTGGGGCGTGGTACGGCGATCTCGGCGCCGCCGTGCGGCGGCCGACCCCGTGAACGTTCGTGGACACCGCTTAAGGCCGGAGGTGGGCTCGGTGGCGGCCTAGATGTAGGAGGGGTGGGCAGGTCAGGCGGGTGCCCGAGCGGCTTGGGAGGGCGAAGGCGATGGCCTTGGCCGGGGCGTCGGTGGCGAAGGTTGTTGTGAGGTAGGCGCGGCAGTGTCCCTGAGAGAGTTCGCGGACCAGAAGCAGGCCGCGACCGTCCTCGGATAGGAGGGTGCTGTTGCTCTCCGAGAACAGGTCCAGGGCGGTCTGCACGCGGGGGCGGTCGAGGACCGCGGGGATCCAGCACAGGTCGGGGTCGCTGTCGATGACCTCACACCACGTGGGCACGCCGCTCAGGCTGAAGACGCGGATCTCGTACGGCGCGCGGCCGTGCTTCTCGCCGTTGGCGGCCAGTTCGGCCGCGATCATCTCGGCGTCGGCGATGTCGTCGCCCGGTACACCTTCTCCCCGGAGCACCTCGCGTACGAACGCACGTGCCCGGCGTGCGGCCGACCCTGGGGTGCAGCGGCGTGACCAGCATGCTGACATCGGCGTACGCCTCTCCCGGAGAACCAACTTCGACGCCGGTGGCTCCTCGACCGGAGACCGGCAGGCGTCCGGAGGGCGTACCGGCCGGGTCAGCCGGGCGTCGGGGGGTGCGGCACATGCGTGTGCTCCTCGCTCTCGATGAATGTGATGAGCAGGAGACGCCATCGGGTACCTGGAGGGGGAGGTCCTGACACAGTCGTCGCGGTTCACCCCGCCGGTCGTCGAACCAGGATGATCCCCGCCGCCGGTCGTACGGATCACCGCGCCGGGTGGTCGTTTTCTGGTCGTTTCCGTCGGTGGGTGGGGAATCAGCACTACGACTGTTGACAATGGGTCGCTGATCAGTCACTCATTGTGCTGGGAGGTGGTCATGGGCATGCAGGGGCAGGGGGAGGGGCGTCCGGAGCTGGCGCGGGCGCGCAGGCGGATGGGCATGAGCCAGGACGCGATCGCGGAGGCGCTGTGGGTGTCGCCGACGACGTGGAGCCGGTGGGAGCGGGGGAGGCAGGAGATCCGGCCGGTGTACCGGGCGCGGATGGCCGAGGTGTTCGGGGTCGACCCGATCGAGGTCGAGCGGTGGGTGGAGGGCGGGGAGCCGGTCGATACGGAAGCCTGGCTGTGTCCGGACTTCAGTGACTTGTCGCTCGCGGCTACCGTCGAGGCGGCCGGGCGACTGTGGAGGTGCGACGTGGATCCGGATCGGCGTCACATGCTGGCCGCGCTGCCGTTCGTACCCGCTACCCTCGCGAGCTGGCTCTCGGCATGGAGCTACGGCGCTCCGGTCGCGTCGGCGGCGCGTCAGGGGTCCGGACCGGCTGTCGGGCTCTCCGACGTCCAGCGGATCGTCGAAGCCCGGCAGGCGTTCGGGCAGATGGACCACCAGTTCGGCGCGGGCCTTGTCCGTCCCGCCGTGGTCGACTACCTGAACACCGTCGTCGCACCGCTCCTACGTGGCCGCTACAACGACAAGGTCGGGGCCGAGTTGATGACGGCAGCGGCTGCGATGACCCAGATGGCCGGTTGGACCGCTTTCGATCTTGATCACCATGGGCTGGCTCAGCAGTACTTCGGACAAGCGCTCAGGTTGGCGAAAAGCGGAGACGACTCTCTGACGGGTGCCTGGGTGCTGGCCAACATGGCGAATCAAGCGCTACATCTCAACCAGCCCGCTCAGGCGGTCTGGTTGACTCGGGCCGCGATGGACAGCGCCCGCCGTGTGCAGGCTCCGCCACGTGTCCTAGCGATGCTTCTGGTCAAGGAAGCGTGGGCGACAGCCATGCAGTCCCGACCGGACAAGACCCACGACACGCACAGCACTCATGGGGTGGAGCGGCTGCTCACTGAAGCGGAGCGGATGCACGCCAGGGGCAAGACCGATCGCGATCCGGTCTGGGCTGCGGCCTGGATCGACGAGTCAGAGCTCATCGCCCAGATGGGTATGTGCTGGGACTTGCTTGGTGATCATAGGCGCGCGGCGGGCTGCGCGGAGTCCGCGGTGCGCGAGTTCGCGACAAAGCGCCCTCGATCGGCCCAGCTCAACCGGGTGAACGCCGCCGAGGCCTACCTCGGTATGGGCGAGGTCGAGCAGGCCGTCGAGTCGGCCCGGCCGGCGATCCCGATGGCCAGGTCACTCACGTCCGTTCGATCCGTCGAACGCATCCGGAAGTTCTCCGACCGCCTTGAGCCGTACGCCGAGACCATCCAGGTCAAGGAGTTCCGCGCCTACCTGAACAGCCAGCTCGCCTCCTGAAACCTGAACCGCGCGCCCGTACGGCACCGCCATCCAGGTCAAGAAGTTCCGCGCTTACCTGAACAGCCGGTTCGCCTGCACGGCTATAAGGCCCACTATCCCCTCGCCTGGTGCGCGATCCGTTACCCCCTCAACACGCGGCGATCCACCTGGTGGAGGAGGGCGGGTGGGGGAGTTCTAGGGTAAGGAGCGTCGTGGGTAATCGCAGGTGGGGAGTGGCGATGGGGGAGTACAGCGTGCGGGTCGCGGGGGACGCGGACATGCCGGGCGTGCGGGAGGTGGCCACTCACTTCGAGCTTCTGGACGACTGGGCGGGCATGCCGGACTTCCTCGACGCCGAGCGGGCGTTCGGCACGCTGCTCGTCGGGGAGGTCGACGGGCGCGTGGTGGGGTTCGGCGGGGTGCTCCGCCGGGGGGAGGTCTCCCACCTGGGTGACCTGTTCGTCCTGCCCGAGCACCAGTCGTCCGGGATAGGCCGGACGATCCTGAGCCGGCTGCTGCCGTCCGACACGCCACGGGTCACCTTCGCGTCGGACGACCCGAGGGCCCTCGGGCTGTACATAAGGCAGGGGATGCGTCCGGTGTGTCCGCTGATCTACCTGACCTTCTCTCCGCCGGGGGCCTCGGACGGGCCGGGCGGGCGGGGGCCGGTGGGTGGGACCCGGGCGGAGGCGGGGGAGCCGTCCGGCATGCGGGAGGTCGTGAAGCTGGACGCCCGGATCTCCGGTGGCGACCGGGCCGGGGCCCTGTCCTGGTATGCGGGCCTGCCCGGGGTGACGCTGCACGTCACCGGCGGCGGGTACGCGTTCGCGAGGGAGACCGGCGAGGACCTGGAGGTGGGGCCGGTGGGGGGTGACACCCCGCAGGACTGCGCCGACGCGCTGTTCGCGGCGGTCGCCGCGCATCCGGGGGTCGACGAGGTCCAGGTGGCGGTGCCGGGCGTGCACCCGCTCCTGCCCCAGCTGCTGGAGGCCGGCTGGGAGATCGACGACATGGACACGTTCATGTCGACCGAGCCGGGCCTGGTGCGGCTGGACCGCTACCTCCCGCATACCGACCTGGGGTAGAGCGCAGGTCCCCGCTCGGACGACGGCGGCCCCGGGAAGACCCGCTCCCGGGCGACCCGATCGTGCTAGCCGTCCATACGTCGTGACCGGCTTGGGCGGGTCGTCTACGTTTGGAGCGGCTTGGGTGAGTCGTCTACGTCGTGAGCGGCTTGGGTGAGCCGTCTACGTCGTGGCCGGCTGGTGGGAGCCGGCTACATGGCGACCAGCCAGCCGCCGTCGACCGCGAGCGTGTGGCCGGTGACGTAGGCGGACGCGTCGGAGGCGAGGAAGACCACGGCTCCGGCCAGGTCGGCGGGCTCTCCGACGCGCCCGAGCGGGATGTGCGTCCTGACCAGCGAATCCTCGACGTCCTTGGTGGGCAGCAGGTCCGAGGTCATCGCGGTGCGCATGTACCCGGGGGCGATGGAGTTGACCCTGATCCCGTGTTTGCCCCATTCGTAGGCCATGTTCTTGGTGACCTGGACGACGGCGGCCTTGGAGGCGTCGTACACGGAGGACCGCTCGCCGTCCACCACGAGGCCGCCGATGGACGAGACGTTGATGATGCGCCCGCCGCCGCGCTCGCTCATCCGCCGCGCGGCGCGCTGGGCGACGAAGTACGTGCCGCGCAGGTTGATGGACAGCGTGGTGTCGAACTCCTCCGGCGTGGCGCTCAGCGCGTCGTTGCGCAGGGAGACGCCCGCGTTGTTGACCACGATGCCGGGGAACTCGTCTGCGGCGTCGAGCGCGTCGAAGGCGTTGTCGATGCTTTCAAGCGAACTGGCGTCCATCTCCAGCGGCAGGCATTCGACGCCGTTGTCCTCCAGGTACGCGCAGCACCGCCGGGCGGCGTCGAGGCTGACGTCCGAGGCGATGATCCGCGCGCCGGCCGAGCCGAGCGCGCGGCACTGCGCGCGGCCGAGCCCGCCGGCCGCGCCGGTGACCAGGGCCGTCAGGCCGTCCAGGGAGAAGAGCCTGTCCAGGGAGAAGAGGTCGTGCGAGGTGGAAGTGGTGGTGGCCGGCATTCGGTGAAACTCTCCTTCAAGGTGCCTGCGGGACCGCCGTGAACGGGCTTACAGCCCGTAGTTGGTGAGGATGTCGGCGATCTGCTGAGAGTCGTGCAGCACGTGCTTGCGGATGTGCTCGCTGGCGGACTCCGGGTCTCCCTCGGCGATCGCGGCGGCCAGCGGGCGGTGGTCGACACCGGTCCAGTCGGGGGTCTCCACCACCTTGGAGCAGAAGTACCACTGCCGCAGCGCGAGGTTGAAGTGGATCTCCGCCGTGGCGGCGAGGTAGTCGTTGCGCGTCATCCGGTACATGCTGCGGTGGAACGCTGCGTCGAGGTCGATGCACTGCTGCAGGTCGTCGGTCTCGAACTGCCGCTCGGAGATCTCGGTGAGCCGCTCCTTCTCCGTGCGCGACCCCCGGGTGCACGCGAGCGCGGCGGAGAGCCCTTCGAGCTGGAGCCGGAGCTCCATGACGGACCGGGAGTCCTTCAGCGCGATGTCCGTGGCGAACGTGCCGCTACGCGGATAGATCACGACCAGCTTCTCGAACTCCAGCCTTCTGATCGCCTCGCGCACCGGGGACGTGCCGACCCCGAGGCTGGCCCGCAGCTCGGGCTCGCTGAGCCGCTCACCAGGCATGATCTCCACTCGTACCAGCCGCGACCGTAACCTGGCGCCGGCGGACTCGCTCAGCAGGCTGCCGGCCGACTGCTCGCCGGCGCCCGTCCCGGCGTTGCCGTCGACGTGGGCAGAACTCACTTTTCGCGACCTCTCCGCACGAGGTTGCCCGTCGGGGCGGGCCACCGCGTGCACGACTCTCAGCGACCGGTGATCAGAGGGAGCGGGCCTCGCCGGGACCGCCCGCAGTGGCCGCCAGCACGTCGTCGATGACGGTGGAGATGCCGTTCTCCACGGTGCAGGCGTAGTCACCCAGGGAGTACTCGCCGCCCAGGACCTCCACCACCTTGAGCTCCACGCCGTTGACCGACAGCGCCGGGCCCAGCTCGACCTCGGCGGGCCCGAACGCCTTGTGCCGGAGCGCGAAGTCCTTGGAGGTGTCGCGGGAGATGATCTCGAAGGTGGTGAAGCCGGGGCCGTTGGCCTCGGGGAGAGCGTGGACCTGCAGGTGGGGGTACATCGTCATGTCTGCCCAGGCCTCGTTCGAGTAGCCGTCGTCGGAGGTCATCGAAATGCCGAAGATCAGGCTACCGGCTCTTCTGACCGTCCCCGCAATGGCGTTCCCATCCTGGGTGAGCTCTATCTCGCCGTACTGCTTGGGATAGCCCCACACCTCACGGCCGAACGCGACGCTCCAAGGCTGGTCCTCGAACTCGAAGTAGTAGTTGACGCCCACGTGGTCGCGGTAACGGACGGGGATCACCACGCCGGAGTCGTAGAAGGCACCCGGGGTCGCGTTCGCGAAGTCCGCGATCTGCACGACGAAGCGGTCGTCGGCGAGCTCGAACGGGGTCGGCTCGAGCAGCGCTTCGAGGTTCGCCCGGTCGCCCCGGCAGTAGACCGACAGGGTGCGCAGATCCTTGGCCCAGTACGGCTGGTCGCCACTCGGGTAGCCGAGGTAGGCGAAGAAGTCCTTGACGTCGTAGTTCTGCTTCATGATTGGTATTCCCGTTGTCGTGATGTGTAGAGAGGCCCGCCAGGAGGGGTCAGTTGCGGCCGGCCTCGTGGATCTTCCGGAGGAACGTCCGGAGTTCGGGCGCGCGAGGAGCGTCGAAGATCTCCTCGGGAGGGCCCTGTTCGAGGATCCTGCCCTTGTGCAGGAAGCAGATCTTGGAGGAGATCTCGCGGGCGAAGGGCATCTCGTGGGTGGTCATCATCATGGTGATGCCGTCCCCGGCCAGTTCGCGTACCAGGTTGAGCACCTCGATCACCAGCTCGGGGTCCAGGGCCGAGGTGATCTCGTCCAGCAGCAGCACCTCCGGGCGCATCAGCATCGCCCGGGCGATGGCCACGCGCTGCTGCTGCCCGCCGGACAGCTGGTCGGGGTAGGCGCCGACCTTCTCCTTCAGTCCCACGCGTTCGAGCATGACCCGGGCGTCCGCCTCGGCCTGCTCCTTGGTCGCCACCCCGGCGCGCACCGGAGTGAGCGTGCAGTTGCGCAGCACGCTCATGTGCGGGAAGAGGTTGAAGCTCTGGAAGACGATGCCGACGCGGCGGCGGAGCCTGACGAGGTCGACGCCCTCGCCGGAGATGACGTCGCCGCCGAGTGAGATCAGTCCGCCCTGGATCGTCTCCAGCCCGTTGACGCATCGCAGCAGCGTGGACTTTCCCGACCCTGAGGCGCCGATCAGGGTGACCACCTCATGCCGGTCGACGGCGAGGTCGACGCGGTCGAGCACCGTGTTCTCGCCGTACTTCTTGGTGACCTGGTCGAGCTCGACGAATGCGGTCCGCACCGGCTCAGCCCCCCTGCTTCTTGCTGCTCGACCGGGCGAGCATGTAGTCGACGAGCCGGGTCTGCGGGATCGTGATGAGCACGAACAGGAAACACACCGCCGTCACCGCGGACAGGTTGAAGTCGTTCGCCGAGTAGATCTTCGCCTGGCTGAACGCGTCGATGATGCCGACCACGATGACCAGCGAGGTGTCCTTCTGCAGCCCGATGAACGTGCTCAGCATCGGTGCCGCGATGTTCCGCGACATCTGCGGCAGGATGACGAACCTCAGCACGTCGGGCTGGGAGAGTCCCATCGACAGCGCCGCCGAGGTCTGCCCCTTGTTGATGGACTCGATGCCCGAACGGTAGAGCTCGGCGTTGTAGGCGCTGTAGGTCAGGGCCAGCGCGACGATGGCGTAGAGGATCGGGCCGCCCTCGCTGAGGACCGGCACCTCGGTGATCGGGAGCCCGAAGCACACCAGGTAGATCAGCACCACCGACGGGATGCCGCGGAAGACGTCGATGTAGGCGACGCACAGCGCGCGGACCGGCCAGAACCCCTTGCCCGGGAGCAGCCTGCCGACGGCGAGCACGAGCCCGAACACCATCGCCAGGACCTGCGCGCCGAGGGCGATCTCGACGTTGACGAGCAGCGCCCTGCTCATGTCCGCCATGCTCTTGGCCATGAACCCGGGGTTGAAGAACGTCTTCTGCACCGCGCCGTCGTTGGTGAAGATGAGCAGGCCCACCAGCGAGACCAGCACGACGAAGCCGGTCAGCCCCAGTGAGGCGATCGACGCGTTCCTCGACCGCGCGGCCGCCTCGCGCGCGGCGACGTACCGCCTGCCCTCCCACTCCTGTTCGGAGTGCCTGCCGCGCCGGTACGCCGTCAGCAGCGGGCCGCCCACGATCGCGGCCGGCAGCACGAGCCCGAGCACCACGCGCAGCGGCTGGGCGGTGGTGACGGTCGCGCCGACCAGCTGGTAGCAGAGCACGAGGGCGAGCAGGGCCAGGACCGCGGCTCCGTTGAGGTACCCGCGCGTGCTCAGCGGGCGGGCGTACGCCACGGCCTGGCCGCGGGGCACGTCGCCGCCGGACGTCCGCGCGTGGGAGCCCCGGACGCTCACGGTCACGCCGTCCAGTCGGGCAGCGCGTTGGGGTCGCCGCCGAGGATCGGGTTGAGCCACTTGTTCATGATCGCGTCCAGGGTGCCGTCCTGCCTCATGTCCGCGATGATCTGGTCCACGACCTGGACGTTCGGCGAACCCTTGGGGAAGAGCGGGGCGACGTCGCCGCCGACCGGGTACTGGCCGATCACCTTGAGCCTGCCGCCGGAGCTCGCGGCCCGCGGCATCACGGTGGCCGTGTCGTTCAGGGCGGCGTCGATCTGCCCGGCGAGCACGGCGTTGAAGAGGTCGTCGTTGGAGTTGAACACCCGCACCTGCTTGGGCTTGAGGTTCTCCTGGACGAACTTCAGCTGCACCGAGCCGGCGAGCACGCCGACGGTCGAGCCCTTGATGGTCGCCGCCGTGAGGGCTGAGTCCGGCTTGACCAGCACCCCCGAGTTGTAGGTGTTGTACGGGGCGGAGAAGTCGACCACCTTGCGACGCGCCGGGGTGTCGTAGATGTCCCACACCGCGAAGTCGAAGTCGGAGGACTTGGCGGTGACCAGGGCCTCGAACGAGGCGTTGACCAGCTTGATCTTCTTCAGTCCCGCGCGGTTGGCGATCTCGGCGTCGAGACAGTACATGTACCCGCCGTCCACGCTCTCCAGCGTGTTGCCCCGGTAGCCCGCCGGGTAGGGCAGCGACGCGGCGACGGTGAGCGTGCCCTCCTGCAAGGTGGTCAGCTTGTGGACGGTCGGGTTCGCGGTGATCTCGCACTCTCCGAAGGAGGACCCGCTCTTCCCGGCGGCGGAGGTCTCCTGGCCGCCGCAGCCCGCGAGCACAAAGAGCGCGGCCGCCGCGGCCGCCGCACTGCCGATCTTGAACGGCTTGTTCACGCCGCACCTTCCCTGGTTCGTCTGACCGCGCAGCGCCGCACAAGCCGGCTCTACGCTCCGCCCACGTTGATATTTAACTGAAATGTCAGTGATGTGCGGGTGACATTACACAGACGTTCCTGGTTGTGCCAGTGTGGGCGGAGTGTCCGTTATGGAAATGAGGTCTATCACCGCACCGGCAGCGAGGACAGGACCGTACGGGTGTGGGACCTCGCCGCCAGGAAGCAGATCGGGGCGCCCCTCACCGGGCACACCGACTGCGTGTGGACCGTCGCCTTCGGACGGCTCGGAAGCCGGTCCGTCGCCGTCACCGGAAGCAGGGACGAGACGGTGCGCGAATGGAACCTCGGCCCGCCCTACCCCTCCTGACCAGATCGACGCGGGGTCCGCGCAGTGTCTCAGTGCGTCTCGTCCGGCGCGAAGTAGTCACGCAGCAGGGCGATCTTGCCGTCGCGGAGGCGGAGGATCTGCACCAGTGACATGGTCGGCTCATCGGATAGATCGCTGGGATAAGGTTCACGCTCGCCCATACCGCCAGTCCACCGCAGCCACAGTGAACGTCAACCTTCCCATGTGATGCCAGCCGGTGAAGTTCGTGCACCAGGGCCAGTACCGTCACTGATATGGGACTGCTGTTGGTGTTGCGTCCTCCGCAGCCTCGTCCGAAGAGTCTGCGTCGGGCTACTCGGGTGCAGCGTCGTGATCACCGCCGTGCCAATGTCGAGGAGTGGGGGACGGCGGAGCAGCGAGGTTGGCTGCTGGGCGTGAAGGTGGAGGAGCTGTTGCCGCTGGTGAACGGCGCCGGGCGCAGCAGGCTACCGATTCTCGGGCAGTTCGACCCATGGTCGGACACCGTTCTCGATCGCCGCGACCTACCCCAGCTTGGGGCTGATATCGATCGCCTGGAGGCAGTTGCCGGCGATGACGCACAGCGCGAGTTGGTGGTGGCCCTGCGGAAGCTGCTGACGAGCTGGCGTGCAGAGCCCGATCTGATGTTGCACTGCTACGGGGATTGACCGCGCGTCGGCACGCTCTGCGATGGGCTCCGAAACAGCCACTCAATTCCCCGCTGTCAGCTTGGGAATCGTACGGATCCGGCCTGCTCAGCAGTACGACGACACAACGAGGATTGTTCAAAGCCTCATTGATGTCGGTATCCAAGAGTCATTCCGATGTGCCGCCACCAGGCTCTCCGTTGCTGTGGTCATGAAAGCCTCCGGGAATCACGCCGAGTTGTCGCATCTGCGAGGCGATGTCGACGACCCCCCAGATCTCAGCGATTCGGCCGCCGGCGAAGCGGAAGATGAAGATCTCGTGGTACGTGACGGATTTGCCGGTCGGTGGGAGACCCCTGTACTCGCCCTGCTGCGTCCCGGTAACTGTGTTCCTGCAGACGACCTTGTCCCCCTCAGCAATCACATCCTCGACCGCAACCTGAATGTCGGGGAACGCGCGAAGGAGCACCTCCCACACGTACTTGAGTGCCTGCGCCCCCGTCGCATCAATCGGCACTGGCGCGTGGAACAGCACGTCCGGCTCGACGACCTCGTCGATGGTCTTCGAGATGACCTCCGCATCGCCGCTGTTGATGGCGTCATGGAAGCGGCTGAACGTCGCTTTGTTGCTTGTTGCCTGGGCTGTTGACATGTGGCTTCTCCTCGGTCATGGGAACATTCGGTGGTTGTCGCTGCGCACAGCCGGGGACTTGGCTCCGGTGTGCGGCAGCCCGTCCGGGTCGGGTCACTTCTGGAGGACGGCCTGGATCTCGAACTAGATGACCCAAACTGGCAGAGGGTAATTCACCACCGGTTTCATGTCGTCCTCATCGTCGTCCAGTCATTCGGCAGGTGCGTCCAACTGTGGGCGTCTTCTGCGCTACCACACCGGGATCAACTGCCGGGTCGATCTACGACGCCTGGAGTAGCCCGGCAATCGCATGGACGAATGGGTCGCGTCGTCCCACGTCCGCTGCTGAGCGTGGGAGCGACAGTTCACCGGCGGGGCCGGGGCCTGTTCAGGCGTTCTCGGATTCGAGTTCGCGCATGACGGCCGGCGCCTGTGCGGCTAATACATCAATGACAGTGTCCACCAGATCGCGCAAGGTCGGTGGCGGCGCGCCCAGGGTGGGTGGCGGCGCATTGGCGCGGTGGAGGCAGTGTACGGCGGGCGGCCCGTGTTCCCGCCGTCGGCCGGGACCGGCGTCCACGCCGCGCGCTATCGTCGCGAGTGGCACGTGAACTACGACATCTGGTCGAACCACTCGATGAGCTCTACGTCGCGCGCAGTTGGCCTGACCCGTTCGCTTCGCCCGACGGTGGGTGGTGGGCGCGGCGATGCTGGGGCTGATCCTTGGATCGGGTGCTGGAGCCGTTCAAGTCGGCTGTCAGGACTGTCGATGCAGGTAGGCGCGGACGTCGGCGGCCAGCGTTGTGAGCTGTTCTCCGGCATCCAACCAGGTCGTGATGGAGGCTTCCCAGGAGTCTTGGCGAGATGACCAGCGCCGGAGGGTCCAGGTCAGCTCGACATGGCCGCCGGAGTGGAACGTCGCTCGGAGCGTGTTTTCGCAGGCCGTGGGACAGGTGGCCGCCCCGGCGCGGAGGTCTCGGCATCTGCCGCACCGACTACCGTCGGACGGAAACGGCTGACGTGAAGGCCGGCACGCCCGGCGGAGGCCGGGTGTGACAACGAGAACACGGTGGACAGTGGCGATGAGACTGCGGCAGCTGGAGTACTTCGTTGCGGTGGCCGACCATGGATCGATCCGCAAGGCGGCGGCGGTCCTGTTCGTGGCGCAGCCGTCGCTGTCGACGCAGATAGCGGCGCTCGAGCGGGAGGTCGGTGGGGTGCTGCTGAACCGGCAGCCGCGGGGAGTGACCCTGACGCCGGCGGGCCGGGTATTCCTGCGTGAGGCGCGTAGCACGCTGGCGGCGGCTGAGCGGGCAAAGCGGTTCGCGAGCCTTGCCCTGGGCGGCGAGCAGGGCGAGCTGAGGTTCGCCACGGTCCTGTCGATCGCGGCGGGGCTGGTGCCCGCCGCCCTGCTCGCGTGGCGGGCCGGGCGGCCGGACGTTCGCGCCTACCTGCATGAATACCGCAGCTCGGCGGAGTTGGAGCGCTCGACCCTGCAAGGGCTGCACGATTTCGCCGTCGGCCCGAGACCCTCGGCGGCGTTCGAGGTGATCGAGTTCATCGGAACCGAGGAGTTCGTCGTGGTCCTTCCGGAAGCGGATCCCCTCCTGGACTCGCGGAGCGTCGATATCTCCGCTCTTGGCGACCGGCCATGGGTGTTGTTCTCACGTGACCACGGCCTGTCCGCCATTCTCGGTGAGTTGTTCGCCGCCGCGGGGATCGCGCCGGAGAGTGCCGTCTACACCAGTCAGACCGACGTGGCCGTCCGTCTGGCGACCGTCGGGCTCGGGCCGACCATCGTCCCGGACAACGTCGTCCCGCGGCCGCTGCGGCGCTATGCCCGATCGCTGGCGGTGCCGTTGCTTCGCGACCTTTACGCGTACTCCACGACTCCGCTGCCGAGCCTTGCCCAGCCATTTCTCGATGAGCTGAGGGGCGTGGCCGCAGGTTATGAGCGATAGGCCCAAGCTATCGCTGTGCTAGTGAAATGGGGACTATTCGCTATTTCTTGCGGCTCCTAACGTGTGGGACCACCGAGAAAGTGAGGAAATGCACGGTGACCCCACAGGCTAGCTATGCCAACGAGTTTCCGCTGGCCGGAGACCTGATCGCCTCCGGATTCGACGGCTGGAGCGAGCAGTTGAAGCAGGAGTTCAAGGACAACGCCTACAACGAGGCCATCGGCTCCAGGGTGCTGTCGGAGGACGGCCGGGTCAGGGTCTGGTACATCGAGGTGCCGCCCGGTCACAGACTGCCCGCGCACCGCCACACGCGTGACTACTTCTGGACCGCCTTGCGCGACGGCGCGTCCATCCAGCACACCGACGACGGCACTACCCGCCGCGTCGTCTACGGCAAGGGCGACACCCGCCACTTCGTCTTCCGGGGCGGGAGCTACCTGCTGCACGACCTGGTGAACGACGGCGAGACCACCTTGGAGTTCATCACCGTCGAGCACTTGGCGTAGCGCTCGCGGCAGTCCGCTGGCCGCGGCTGCGCGGCCGCTCCTGCCGAACCCGATCAGGCGGCCGCCACAGCCCGATCGGTTCCCGTACCCCCCATCCCCGCCTGCAACGTCGAAGGTACCCAGTGTCGAGTTCCTCTGTGCATCTGCCCGCCGGCCCGCCCCCCACCTCGTCCTCCCACCGGCGGGTTCTGACCGCCACCACGGTCGGGACCACCCTGGAGTGGTTCGACTTCGCCCTGTACGGGGCCCTTGCCGGCGTGGTCTTCCCGCACGTCTTCTTTCCCACGTCCACCCCCGCGGTGGCCCTCATCCAATCGTTCGCCACCTTCGGCGTCGGGTTCCTGGCACGCCCGCTCGGTGCCGCGTTCTTCGCTCGGATCGCCGACCGGGCCGGCCGGAAAAGGGCCATGGTCGTCTCGCTGACGATGATGGGCGCCGTCTCGCTCGCCATCGCTCTGCTCCCCGGGTACGACACCATCGGATCGGCGGCGCCGGCCGGCCTGGTGCTCCTGCGCTTTCTCCAGGGCTTCTGCCTGGGAGGGGAGGCGAGCTCCGCCCAGGTCATGGCCCTTGAGTACGCTCCCGACAGCCGGCGCGGCTTCTACGGGGCCATGGTGAACTTCGGCAATCCGCTCGGGCAGGTGATCGTGGCCGTATTCATGCTCGGCGCAGGTGCAGCTCTGAGCGAGACGGTCCTCAACAGCTGGGGCTGGCGCATACCGTTCGTGATGGGGGCTGTGATCGCCGTCATCGGCTACTTCATCCGCCGCCATGTGGAAGAGTCGCCGGTCTTCCTGGAAGCCAGCCAGACGGGGGCGCGGACGCGGCGCCCGCTCCTCGACGTCCTGCGGACGCAGCGGTCCAGTGTCGTGCGGCTCATCCTGGTGTGGCTGCCCAACACCGCCCTGAGTTACGTGGTCAGCACGTACTCACTGGCGTACATCGCCGGCAGCCTGGGCATGTCCAGCTCGGTCACCTTCGGGCTCGTCCTGGCTCTGAACGTCTGCGGGCTCGTGCTGGTCCCGCTGGGCGGAGCTCTGTCCGACCGCTACGGCCGCAAGCGGGTGCTGATTTTCACGATGGCGACGTCGCTTTGCGGATCGGTGGCGCTGTTCCCTCTGCTGGACTCCAAGAGCATCCCACTGATGCTGCTGGCCATGGTCGTCAGCCAGGGGTCGCAGTTCATGTCCGCCGGCGTGATGGCTGCGTTCTTCGCCGAGCCGTTTCCGACCGCGGTCCGCTACTCCGGCCACGCCACCGTCTACACGATGAACAACCTCATCGCCGGATCGACCGCGCCGTTCGTGGCGGCCCTGCTGCTGTCGAGCACCGGCACTACATGGAGCATCGTCGCAGTTCTGGGCGCTTTGTACGCCATCGGCATCGTCTCGCTGGTAACACTGCCGGAGACCCGGTGGCGGCCTTTCGCGAGCAACCATCGGGCCGGCGAGCGCGGCACCGTGGAACCGGCCGCTCTGGCCACGACCGACTGACCGAACCACTGAACCGGAGGAACATCTGATGGAAGCGGTAATCAAGACCGGCCCGCACCCGGGCGTCGAGGTGGCCGATGTGCCCGAGCCGACGCCAGGACCCGGGGAGGTGCTGATCGAGGTGGAGTCGGCATCGGTCTGCGGAACCGACTACACCCTCGCGGACTGGACCACCGGTGCTGCGGCCTGGGGCAGCACGTTTCCGTTGACCATGGGCCACGAGTACTGCGGTCGCGTAGTCGCGCTCGGCGAGGGTGTGGACACGATCGGAATCGGCCAGCGGATCGCAGGCGAGTCGCATGTGTGGTGCGGCAGTTGTCCAGCCTGCCTGCGGGACGCGCGGCACAATTGCCTCAACATCATGATCCCGGGAGTGAGTCGCGACGGCGCCTTCGCCCCCCTGCTCGCGGTGCCGGTGTCCGCGTGCTTCCCGCTGGCAGACCGGATCGGCCCTGAAGCGGTCCTGTTCGAGTCCGCGGGCGTCGCGATGCACGCGATCCAGCGGGCAGGAGATGTCCAGGATCGGACCATCGTCATCACTGGCGCAGGACCGGTGGGACTCTTCCTCGTCGCCGAGCTGAAGGCTCTGGGAGCCGGCGAGGTGATCGTCCTGGAGCCGAATCCGGCGCGACGGGAGCGCGCCACCGCCTTGGGCGCGGTCACCTTCAGTGCCGATCAGGTCACCGATCTTGTAGAGCACAGCCGGAGTAGCGGCCCGCTGGGCGGCGCGGAGATCGGGTTCGAGGTCTCCGGCGCTCCCTCCGCCTACGAGACGATTTTCGCCGCCCTTGGCTTGGAGTCCACACTGGTCTCCGTCGGACACTCCTCCTCACCTATCGGTGTCAACATCTCCCGGGACGTCAATCTGCGCGTTATCAACTGGAAGGGCGTGTATGGACGCCGCATCTGGTCCAGTTGGGAGCAGTTGCAGGACCTCGTACTATCTGGCCGTGTCGACCTCGCCTCATTCATCGAGGGCGAGGTCAAGGTGCACGAGCTGCCCGGCCAGCTGAGCGCGATCCGGCAGCTGCCGGGCAAGGTGGTGGTCCGGCCGTGACAGACACCCAGCTCGCGACGGTGACGGGGCTGAACGCCCGGCTCGGGCCGACTATCGCGTTCGTCCACACGGTGACCGCGCTGGCGCCGGTGTTCGAGGACCTCGCGCAGTCCGGCATCGCCGGCGTGAACACCCGTCATATCCTCGACGAGGCGTTGCTCGGCGCGGCGACGGCCGAGCCGGGTCTGGCCTTCGACCGGGCGGTGACGGCGCTGCAGCGACACGTCGACTCGGCCGTGGCAGGCGGCGCCGACGTGATCGTCGTCACTTGCTCGACGCTCGGGCCCGCCACCGATGTTATTTCGGCGACACGAGAGGTACCGGTGATCCGGATCGACCGGCCGATGGCCCGCCAGGCGATCCGCTACCGCCGTGTCGGTGTCATCGCCACCTTGGAGTCCAATCGCGCCGCGAGCCGTGCCATCATCGAGCAGACCGCCGCGCAAGAGGGCAGGTCCGTCCGCGTCATCGATCGCCTGTGTGACGGGGCGTTCGAGCACCTGCAGGCCGGTCGTTCCGACCGGCACGACGAGGCCGTCCGCCGAGCGGTCGCCGATATCTCCGCCGAGGTGGACGTCGTCGTGCTCGCCCAGGCGACCATGGCTGGCGCCCTCGATGGGGCCGATGTTCCCGTACCCGTGCTCACCAGCCCCGCGGCCGCCGTGGCCGAGGCGGCCTTGCACGCACGCCGGTCCACGGTTTCCGGGACGAGACCGTGCCACCGCGGCGGCGTCGCGCAGCTCAGGATCTACCGGATCAGACAAGGCCTGATGGCCGACTGGCTCCCGTTCTTTCACAAGACCCTGGTCCCCCTGCACCACGTGGTCGGCATCCGGGTGCCGGCGGCGTGGGTCAATGTGGAGGACCCGGACGAGTTCGTATGGATCAGGGAGTTCGACTCGGTGGAGTCCATCCCGCAGCAGGAGAACGAGTTCTTCTCCACTGCGGCACGTTCCGCACTCGGCGACGTGCGAGAACGTTACGTGGAGTCATTGCAGGTTCGAGTGCTGGACTCCCGGGAACCGCTCGCGCAGGACGGCTCAGCCCGGACATCCGATTCGAACACCTGAAACGTGGGGGTGCCCTCCGAACTTGGATGGCGGGGGAGTCCTTCACGCTTCCACCGCCGAAATCCGGAGGACACCCCAGACCAGAGCGGGCAGCCCGTCCTCGGCCAGCGCGGTGTCAGACGGTGCTGCGGGAGTGGGCCAGAGCCAGCCCACCGAGGACCATGGCGATCAGCCCAACCACCAGGGCCACGAAGCCCCCGACTATTCCGTAGCCGGTGCCGGGACCACCGTCGGCGGCGGCCACAACCAGCCCGCCGATGAGCGCGCCGGCCAGCCCCGCCACCAGGGCCACGATGGCCCCCCTTCTCCCGGTGCCGGTGCCGGTGCGACCGGCGGAGCGGGCCAGAGCCAGCCCGCCGATGACCGCGCCGGCCAGCCCCAGCAGCGCGGCCACCAAGGACCAGAGACGCCCGGCGGTCAAGGTGTAAGCACCGACGGGCTGGACCAGGACATACGCGGCCGCCGGTGTGGCAAGCCCGGAACCTCCGAGCAGGGCGGCTGCGGCGGCGGCAAGCAGGTGACGGACGGACATGGGGTGCTCCTTCTCCTCCTACGACTGGACGTCGCCTGATCATGTCCGGTGGACCCACCGCCGGTCGTCCTGCGGACGCAGGCAATTCGCGCTGCCGCCGATGTCGCACCCGGTTGCCGCGGATGCCGCAGGCGCCGCGAAAGGTACTGCGTGTGCGGTAGGCGGCTGATCATCCGTGCACAGGAGTCGCCCGCGCGAACATCCGGCTAGGGTGCGCGCATGAGTACAGGACGGTCCGGTGTCCGGTCCGGTGTCAGAGACTGGGCGATCGCCGTCGGCGTGGCGGCGACGCTGCTGGTCACCGGGCTGTCCGGACAGCACTCCGCCACGGACCTCGACCTGTTCGGCTACGCGCTGCTGGCGGCTGGCGGCCTGGGGCTGGCCGCGCGCCGCCGGGCTCCGGTTCCCGTCCTGGCCGTCACCGGGCTGTGCGCGGTGGGTTACCAGGCGGCCGGTTTCGACGTGCCTGCCGTCGCGTACCTGTTCGCGGTGTACGCCGCTGTGCGGGCGGGGCACCGCACCATCACGGTGGCAGCGAGCATGACCATGCTGGCCGCTCTTCCCCTCGCGGCCCTGGCCTCGGGCCTGCATGACACGGGCGAGGCGTTCGCGCAGGCCCGAGGCGCCCTCGAGCTGGCCTGGCTGATCGCGGCCGGCGCCGCGGGTGAAGCGCTGCGGCAGGCCGAGCGGCGGGCGGACGAAGCCGAGCGCACCCGGGAGGAGACCGCGCGGCGCCGCGCCGACGAGGAGCGGCTGCGCATCGCGCGGGAGCTTCATGATTCGCTCACCCACCAGATCTCGGTCATCAAGGTGCAGGCCGAAGTCGCCGTCCACGTGGCCCGCAAGCGGGGTGAACAGGTGCCGGAGGCCCTGCTGGCGATCCAGGAGGCCGGACGTGAGGCGGCCCGGGAGCTGCGAGCGACCCTGGAGGCGCTGCGCGACGACGACATGACCCCGCCGCGTGGGCTCGACCACGTTGCGGAACTGGTGGAACGGGCTCGGACGACCGGCCTGGACGCGACGCTGACGATCGAGGGACAACGACATGACGTGCCGGCCGCGGTGGACCGGACCGTCTACCGGATCGTTCAGGAGTCCCTCACCAACATCGCCCGTCACGCCGCCGCCGCGACGGCGTCGGTCCGGATCGACTACGGTCCCGACGCCCTCGCGATACGCATCGATGACGACGGCAAGGCCACGCCGGACACCGCCCCGGTGCCCGGCGTCGGGCTGCTCGGGATGCGCGAACGAGTCACCGCCCTCGGCGGTCACCTGCGGGCGGCACCGCGCGGCGAGGGCGGCTTCACCGTCCAAGCCGAACTTCCCGTGGACCGAACGTCATGATCCGTGTCCTGCTGGTCGACGACCAGCCGCTCATTCGCAGCGGATTCCGCGCGCTCCTCGACCTCGAAGACGACATCGAGGTGGTGGCCGAGGCCGCCGACGGGAAGGAGGGTCTGGCTCTGGCAAAGGAACATCTGCCCGACGTTGCGCTCATCGACATCCAGATGCCGGTTGTCGACGGCATCGAGGCGACCCGGCGCATCGCGGAGGACCCGGCCCTGGCTGGGGTGCACGTCGTCATCCTGACCAACTACGGCTTGGACGAATACGTCTTCAACGCGCTGCGCGCCGGTGCTGCCGGGTTCCTCGTCAAAGACATCGTGCCGGAAGACTTCCTCCACTCCGTACGCGTCGCCGCGCGCGGCGACGCCCTGCTCGCACCGTCGATCACCCGCAAGCTGATCAACCGGTACGTCACCCAGCCGCTCCGCACCGGCGCCGGCACGGGGCTGAAAGAGCTGACCAACCGCGAACGCGAGGCCGTCGCCCTGGTCGCGCATGGCCTGTCCAACGACCAGGTCGCCGACCGCATGGTGATCAGCTCACTGACCGCGAAAACCCATATCAACCGGGCCATGGCCAAGCTCCATGCCCGTGACCGCGCCCAACTCGTGGTCCTCGCCTACGAATCCGGCCTGGTGGCCCCACGCGACTCCTGACATCCACGGTCCGGGTGCAGGCCTGCCCCGCCGATGATCCTCTTACTGAACGCCCCTCGCAAGCTCCGGTGGAGTCCGCCGTCGGCGAGTCGATCCTCGTTGACGCTGACGGGGCCCCGGCCGTCTGGATGACCGTGGACGGGCAACCGCAACTCGTCCTCTGCGACGGCCGGATCCACGCCTTCTCCAGGGTTCTCACCCCGGGACAAGCTCGACCACATCCGGCAGACCTCTCGGGACCGTGGTCATTGACGCCGCTCCCAGAGCATCACGACGGCCAGCAGTCCCGGCACGCAGGGAAGCATCTGGAGCCATCCGATCGCGGGCGCGAGCCCGACGTCGCCGGAGGTGTCTGCCACGGTCAGCCCGGCGAGCGCGATGCAGAGCGCGACCGCGAAGACGCCGGTCGCCGCCCAACGCGTCCACTTCTTGCCGGCCTTCGCCGCCCACAGCGTCCCGAGCCATCCGATGAAGCCCAACCCTCCCACCACCGACAAGATGACCAGATAGGCGGTGACAGCGGTATCGATCTCGCCGGCACCGTAGGAGGGATAGCCCGCCTGAATGTGGTCGGCCAGGGCATGCGTCGTGGTGCGGTCGACGAACGGGTAGACAGCGGCGATGACGGTCAGGACAAGCCCGATCCACATCGCCGCAAGAAGCCTCCCGCGTCGCCTGGTTGAACGTGCTGCGGTCATTCCTACTGCCATCTCGACTCTCCCGTCTTGAGGTACTGGCTGTCTTGGTGAAAGCGACTCCCTCCAGCGTGGTCACGCGGCGAGGGAGGCGCAGGCCCAATGGTGGTCATCGCTCTTCCAGCGGGACATCTCCGGCGTCGCCGTACATCGCCACCTGGTAGAGGGCCGCAAGCGCCATGGGGTGGTGGTTCCTCTCAGGTGAAACCGGTTCAGGCCGGTGTCCCGCCGGGTTGGGCCGGGGGTCATGCGCCTAGTTATACGGCGTAAAACTAGGCGGCTCATGCTAGTTTTACGCCGTACAACATGTCAAATGAGATGGGATGGGCACCATGACCGCCAGCCGAAGCCGCGGGCAGCACGCCGGCCTCAACAGCCGGGCCATCCTTCAAGCCGCCATCTGCCTCGCCGACCGAGAGGGCCTCGCCGCACTGTCCATGCGCGGGCTCGGTACGGAGCTCGGAGTCAAGGCGATGGCCCTGTATCACCATTTCCCCAGCAAGGACGCCCTGCTCGACGGAATGGTCGAAGAACTCGCCACCGCGGCACCGGTAAGCTTCGACGGCACCGACTGGCGAGATGGACTGCGCGGCTACGCCCGAGCGCAGTTGGACACCCTTGCCGGCCACCCGAATCTGGTCCCGCTCGTCCTATCCCGGCCGGCGACCACCGCGGGCAATCACCGCATGATGGAGACACTTCTCCGATCGCTTCGCACGGCCGGCTTCCAGCCTCGGCGGGCCCTCGACATGGTGTACGCCCTCAACGGGCTGATCCTCGTGCACGCCGCGCTCGACGCCGGCGTCGGCGACGCGCCCCCGCCACACGGCGAACCGGGCCAGACCAGCCGCCTGGCCGACCTACCCGCAGAGACCTACCCGCTCCTCGCCGAAGCCGCCCGAGCCAGCGCGGACCGCGGCCCCACGGCCCGCTTCGAGTTCGCCCTCGAGGCACTGCTCACCGGCTTCGCCGACTCGCGTGGTGAGTCTTGACCGCGCTGTCCATCTGCTCGGCCGGGCCTGTCCTCGTTGACCGGCCCCGGCCTCACCAGGGGCCGGGCGTGGTGGTCGCGGGCCGATTCGCGGTGGCAACGACCTGGTGGCGATAAGCCCGCACCGCCCGGCCCTGTGCCGGGTCGGCCGAGGTGCGAGAGGATGCGGTATGAGCGAGACCTCCACCACCGGTCACGGGATCGCCGGCGACCCCGACCGCGCCCCGGCCAGGTCCCACCTGTACGCCATGGGGCTGGACGACGAGGCGATGCGACGCCCGACGGTGGGCATCGCCTCCACCTGGACCGGCACCATGCCCTGCAACCTCACCCACCGCGAGCTGGCCGCCCACGTCGCCGAGGGGGTGCGCAGGGCGGGCGGGACGCCGCTGGAGTTCAACACGATCGCGGTGTCGGACAACCTGACCATGGGCACGCCCGGCATGCGGGCCTCGCTGGTCAGCCGCGAGGTGATCGCCGACTCGATCGAGCTGATGGGCAGGGCCCACGGGTTCGACGCACTGGTGTGCGTCGTGGGCTGTGACAAGACCGTGCCCGCCGCGATCATGGCGCTGGCGCGGCTGGACGTGCCCTCCGTCGTCCTATACAGCGGCAGCATGATGCCGGGCCGCTGGCGGGGGAGGGACGTCACCATCCAGGACATGTGGGAGGCCCTGGGCGAGCGCTCGGTCGGCGCCGTCTCCCAGGAGGAGGTGGACGACCTGGCCAGGCACGCCTGCCCCGGAGCGGGCACCTGCGCGGCCCAGTACACCGCCAACACCATGGCGGGCATCGCCGACTTCCTCGGCCTGGCCCCGTTCGGCGTGGGCGACATCCCGGCCGTGGCCGAGGGCAAGGGCGCGGCGGCCGAGCTGGTCGGCGAGATCGCGATGGGCGCCCTGGCGCGCGACGCGCGGCCCTCGCGGATCCTCACCGAGGCCGCGATGCGCAACGCGCTGGTGTCGGTGGCCGCGATGGGCGGTTCCACCAACTCCGTGCTGCACCTGCTGGCCATCGCCCGCGAGGCCGGGCTCCCGCTGGCGATCGACGACATCGGCGATGTCTGCCGGCGCGTCCCGATCGTGGCGGGGCTGAAGCCCAGCGGCCGGCACACCGCGGCCGACCTGTGGCGGGCCGGCGGCACCTCGCTGGTCGCGAAGCGGCTGCTGGAGGCCGGGCTGCTGGACGAGGACGTCACGCTGGTGGACGGCAGGACCCTGGCCGAGGTGGCCGGGCAGGCGCGGGAGGCCGAGGGGCAGAAGGTCGTGGCGACCGTCGCCGAGCCCGTCAAGGGGCCGGGGGCGCTGGCGATCCTGCGCGGCTCGCTGGCGCCCGACGGCTGCGTGCTCAAGCTCGGCGGCCGGCCCGACTTCCGTCGCGAGGGACCGGCCCGGGTGTTCGACTCCGAGGAGGACTGCTACGCGGCCATCCAGCGCGGCGCGATCACGGCGGGGGACGTCGTGGTGGTGCGCTATGAGGGGCCGGCCGGAGGCCCGGGGATGCGGGAGATGCTCTCCATCACCGGTGCCCTCGTCGGCCGGGGGCTCGGCGACTCGGTGGCCCTGGTCACCGACGGCCGGTTCAGCGGCGTCTCGCACGGCCTGGTGATCGGCCATGTCGCCCCGGAGGCCCATCGCGGCGGCCCGATCGCGCTGGTCGCCGACGGCGACCTGGTGGCCGTCGACTCCGCGGCGGGGCGGCTGGACCTGCTGGTGGAGGAGGCCGAGCTCGCGGCCCGGCGCGCCGCCTGGCGGCGCCCGGAACGGCCGGTCGAGCGCGGGGTGCTGTCCAAGTACGTCGCGACCGTCGGATCCGCCTCCGACGGCGCGGTCACCTGCTGACCCCGCGCCGCCGCCCTGCGGCTCGCCTCCCGCCTGGACCGCGACCGGGGCCGTTCCCGAGGCCGTACTCGCCGTCACGGGCGGCGGCCCACGCGGCGAAGCCGGGGAACCGGTCCTGATCGGTCCGTCAGGTCTCCAGTCTGTTGAGCTGCGGAATGGGCCACCAGAGAGGTGATCACCGGTCCGGCATACATCATCATGATTCGGACGCTGGTAGACATGTCCCCGTGATTCGTGTGCTGCTGGCCGAAGACCAGCACGTCATCAGAGGTGCCCTCGTGGCGCTGCTCGGTCTCGAACCGGACCTGCGGATCGTCGCCGCCGTCGACTCCGGCGACGCCGTGGTGCCCGCCGCGCTGGCCGAGCTCCCGGACGTGGCGGTGCTCGACATCGACATGCCGGGCACGCTCGACGGGCTCGCCGCCGCGGCCGAGCTGCGTTCGGCCCTGCCGGCCTGCCGCACGCTCATGCTGACCGGATACGGCAAGCCGGGTCACCTGCGGCGCGCGCTCGCCGCCCAGGTGGACGGGTTCCTGCTGAAGACCGCGCCACCCGAGGACCTGGTCGCGGCGATACGCAAGGTGACCAGGGGGGAGCGGGTCCTTGACCCGTCGCTGGCGGTCACCGCCTGGGACCTGGCCGACAACCCGCTGACGGCCCGTGAGGCGGAGGTGCTGCGTCTCGCGGCCGAGGGGGCGGACGCGACCGAGATCGCGGCCAGGATGTACGTGACGGCGGGGACGGCCCGCAACTACCTCACCGCCGTGGTCGCCAAGCTCAACGCCCGCAACCGTACGGACGCGGTGCGCATCGCCGGCGAAGCGGGCTGGATCTAGGACCCACCCGTATCCAGGCGGGCCTGGCCAGACCGACCCATATCCAGGCGGGCCGGAACCAGACGGGCCGGAACCAAGCGGGCCGGAACCAGACGGGCCGGGACTACATTGCGCGGACGGCGGGGCGGCGGGCCGTTCCGCCGGGATCGCCGAGGCCGTCCAGCGGGACGCGGGCGTCGAGCTCGAACCAGCCGTTCCCGGCCTCGGTGGTCACCTGCCCCCCGAGGGACGTCAGCCGCGTGCTGAGGTTGCCGATGCCGGACGAGCCGCGCCGGACCTCCAGCGAGCGCACCCCGTCGTTGCGCACGCGCAGCCGTACGCCCTCCGCGTCCGCCAGCGTCTCGACGACGCAGTGGCGGGCGGCGCTGTGCCGCAGGACGTTGGTCACCGCCTCCCTGAGCACGGCGCTCAGCACGGTCTCGGCCTCGGCGGGAAGCACGTCGTGGTCCAGGGCCATCGACACCTCGACCCCCGCCGCGGCGAGCACCGAGCGGGCGTGCTCGGCCTCGGCGGTGAGGAGCAGCTCGTGGCTCCCGCCGGACACGGCCCGCAGGTCGGCCTCGGCACGCGCCGTCATGGTGAGCACGTCGAGGAGCTCGGCGCGGGCGCGTGCCGGATCGAGGCGCCGGGCCAGCTCGCACTTGAGCAGGATCGCCGCGAGGCTGTGGCCGAGCAGGTCGTGCAGGTCGCGGGCCGCGCGCAGCCGTTCCTCCAGCACCGCCGAGCGGGCCAGCTCCTCCCGGGCGCTCCGCAGCTCCTTGACGAGCTGGGCCAGGCGGACCAGGCCGTACACGACCAGCCCGGTGACCAGCGTCCCCACCGTGAAGTTGACCGTCTCGGGCACCGGCAGGCCGAGGGCGGCACCCGTCGCGGCGGTGGCCGCCATCACGCACGCGACCAGCGGCCACGCGACCGGCGCGGGGAAGGCGAGCAGGATCGGGCCCGCGAGGAAGCCCGCGACCCCGAGCCACGCCCGGCCGAACGCGAGGATCGGCAGGTAGGTGAGAAGCGCCATCGTCGCCAGCGCCCACATGTGGCGGCCGCTGATCGACCGAAGCTGCAGCACGACGATCACCGCGAGGCAGGCGACCGCCGCCAGGACGTTCTCCGGCGCGTACAGCAGGGCCTTGACGCTGAACCCCACGACGACGGCGGCCAGCAGGACGACGGACAAGGTGTAGGCGGCCTGCTCACCCCGCACGAGCGCCGTCCAACGCCCTTCGGCCCGCTCGCCGGTGGGCGGGGGGACGGGCACGGAGCGCGTCTCGGCGTGGACGGGAAGGGTGACGGTGACCGTGTGACGGCCGCCGGGGGTGAGGCCGGTGGTGAGGGCGCCGCCCGCCTCGGCCACCCGCTGGGGGAGGTCGCCCAGGCCGTCGTCGGCGGCCGTCCGCGCGCCGTCGTTGGTGACGCGCAGGCTCATCCGGCCGTCCGACTCCTCCGTCTCGATCACGCACGTCCTGGCCGTGCCCCGCCGCACGATCTCGGTCACCGACTCCCGCAGCACGGTTGCCAGCAGCGCGCCCGCGAGGCCCAGCGGCTCGGTGTGACCCAGGCGCACCTCGGGGACGACCCCCGCGCTCGACAGCATGGCGCGGGCGGTCGTGATCTCGGGAGCCAGGGACATCGCGCGGTACCCGGCGGCGGCGGTGCGGGCGCCGGCCAGGGCGGCGCGCGCGGTGGCGACGACCTCACCGATCACCTCGGCGGTGCGCGACGGCTCGGCCAGGGCGAGGCGGGCACCTTTCGCGATCGCGGCCAGTCCGTCGCCGAGGCCGTCGTTCAGCTCGGCGGCGATCCGCAGCCGCTCCTCGGCGACGGCGGCCATCGCCAGCGCCAGCCGGGCCGCGTGCGCCTCGTCGGCGCGTTCGGTCAGGCGGGTCAGCCCGTAGATCACGAGCGCGGTCAGCACCATGCTGATCGTTGGCGTCGGCGGTGCCGGACGCGTCGCCCTGGCGCAGGAAGTGGATCGCCGCCGCGCCGGCCGCCACCGCGGGCGCCAGCGGCCACAGGCGGGTGAGCGGCAGCGAGCCGGCCAGGAAGCCGAGGATGCCGACGGAGGTGCCGTAGCCGAGCACCGCCGCGTAGGCGGCGCAGGCCTGCACGGCGAGCAGCGGCACCCCCCGGTACCGCCTCAGGGAGGGCGTCACCCATATGAGCTGCAGCCCCAGCACCGGCAGCCCCATGATGAACCCGAACGGCCCGGCCAGCACGTAGACGGTCATGAACGCGGCGAGCACCATGACGACGATCCCCCGCGCCCGGATGCCGAGTACGCCGTCCAGCAGTCGTGGGGTCGCGCGGCGGCCGGCGCCGGCGCGCCGGTCCTCGGCCGGCAGCACACGAATCACGGGGACATGTCTACCAGTGTCCGAATCATGACGAGGTCATGCCCGACCGGTGATCGGCTCTCTGGTAGGCGATCCGGCAGGTCAGCAGACTGAACGGCATGACGGACGTGGTGCGCTTGGACGCGGTGAGCAAGGTGTACGGGAAGGGCCAGGGCGCGGTGGCGGCCCTGCGCGAGGTGACGGTGGGCATCCCGAGGGGGAGCTTCACCGCCGTGATGGGCCCTTCGGGTTCGGGAAAGAGCACGTTTCTGCACTGCGCGGCGGGGCTGGACCTGCCCTCCTCGGGGTCGGTGCGCCTGGGCGGCACCGCCCTGGACGGCATGAACGAGACCCGGCTGACGGAGCTGCGCCGGCAGCGGATCGGGTTCGTGTTCCAGGCGTTCAACCTGGTCTCGTCGCTGACGGTGGCCGAGAACATCACGCTGCCGCTGCGGCTGGCGGGCGCCGCCGTGGACGGGGCGTGGCTGGCGGAGATCGTGTCGCGGGTCGGCCTCGACGGACGCACCGGGCACCGTCCCGCCCAGCTCTCCGGTGGCCAGCAGCAGCGCGTGGCGATCGCCAGGGCGCTGGTGACCAGGCCCGAGGTCGTGTTCGGCGACGAGCCGACCGGCGCGCTCGACACGATGACCGCTCGGGACGTGCTGACCCTGCTGCGCGAAGTGGTGGACGGGATGGGCCAGACGGTCGTGATGGTGACGCACGACCCGGTGGCGGCCTCCTACGCCGACACCGTTCTCTACCTGGCCGACGGCCGGATCGTGGACTCGATGACCGCCCCGACCTCGGACAAGGTCGCCGAGCGGATGACCAGGCTCGGAGCGTGGGTGTGATGGTCTGGCTGGCACTGAAGACGCTGCGGCACCGCAAGGCCGGGTTCGTCGGCGCGTTCCTCGCCCTGCTGTGCGCCGCCGCCCTGGTGTGCGCCTGCGGCATGCTGCTGGAGACCGGGCTGCGCGGAAGCGTCGCCCCCCAGAGGTACGCGGGCACCCCGGTGCTCGTCGCGGGCGACCAGTTCGTCCGCGAGACCGTCCGCAAGTCGGCGGAGAAGAGCAAGTCGAAGGCCAAGCCGCTGTCGGAGCGGGCCTGGATCCGCGCGTCCCTCGCCGATGAGCTCAGGCGCGCGCCCGGGGTGGAGAAGGTCGTCACCGAGGTGACCTTCCCGGCCTACACGAAGGACGGCCCGCTCACCGGCCACGGCTGGGAGTCGGCGGCGCTCACGCCCTACACGCTGGCCGAGGGGCGCGCGCCCCGGGCCGACGGCGAGGTCGTGGTAGAGGCGGGCCTCGGCCTCCGTCCGGGGTCCGTCCTCACGGTCTCCTCCACGGCCGCCCCGCGCCAGTACCAGGTGGTGGGGGTGACCCGCCAGACCCTGGGCAGCCTGTTCTTCTCGACGCAGGAGGCCCGGCGGCTGGCAGGAAGGCCCGGGATGGTCAGCGCCATCGGCGTCTTCCCCAAGGTGGACGTCTCGGTCCAGGGCGCGGTCGCCTACAGCGGGGACGACCGCGGCAAGGTGGAGTTCCTCGACGCCGAGAAGTCCCGGGTCAAGCTGATCAGCCTCGGCGGCGCCCTGGGCGGCACATCGCTGCTGGTCGCGATCCTCGTGGTGGTGGGCACCTTCGCCCTGTCCATCCAGCAGCGCCAGCGCGAGCTCGCCCTGCTGCGGGCAGTCGCGGCGACGCCCCGGCAGATCCGCGAGCTGCTCGGCGGCGAGGCGCTCATGGTGGCCCTGGCGGCAGGGGCCGTCGGCTCCGCCGCGGGCGTCGGCCTTGGCTTCTGGCTGCGCTCCCGCTTCGTCGCCCTCGGCGCGATGCCGGAGAACCTCGCACTGGTCGTCAGCCCGTTCCCGGTCTTCGCGGCCCTGCTGGCGACCGTGGCGGCGGCGTGGGCGGCGGCGCGCGTGTCGGCCCGCCGCACGGCGCGCATCCGTCCCGTGGAGGCGCTCGGCGACGCGGCGCTGCCGTCGGCTCGCCTGCCCTGGGGCCGGCTGATCGCCGGGCTGGCGTTCACCGGCGGCGGCGTCGCGCTGACCCTCGTGCTGTCGGCGCTGTCGACGGAGGCCGCGTCCAGCCCGGTCACCATGCTGACCGCCCTGGTGTGGACGGTCGCCGTGGCCCTGCTCGGCCCGATCGTTGCCCGGGCGGCGGTCGCGGTGCTCGGCGTGCCGCTGCGGGCCTCGCGGGTGGGCGGGTACCTGGCCGCCGCCAACCTGCGCGCCGGATCGCGGCGCCTGGCCTCGGTGATCACCCCGCTCAGCCTGATGGTCGCGATGACCTGCACGATCCTGTTCGTGCAGACCACGATGGAGCACGCCGCCGAGCGGCAGGCGACCTCGGGCACCAGGGCCGACTACACGCTCGGGCCGCGCGTCTCCGCCGCCACGGCCTCGGCCGTGCGGAAGGTGCCCGGCGTGGCCGCGGTGACCGAGGTGCTGCGCGGCTCGGTCAGGATCGGGCTGGAGAAGTACGGCGTGCAGGGCGTCACCCCCGCCGGGCTCGAACGCACCCTGGACCTCGGGGTCACCTCTGGCTCCCTGCGGGGCTTCGGCCCGGAGTCGATCGCGGTCAGCGACACGGCGGCCGAGCGGCTGGGCGTGTCGGTGGGCGGCCAGGTGAGCCTCACGCTCGGCGACGGCACCCCAGCCGTGGCCAAGGTCGCGGCCATCTACGCGAGGGGTCTCGGGTTCGGCGACCTCACCCTGCCCATCGACGTGGTCGCCGGGCATGTGGACGACCCGCTCGGCACCCTGCTCGTCTCCGCGCCCTCCGTGCCGCGCGAGCTTCTCCAGCGGGCCGCCCCCGGCGCCCTGGTGCTCGACCGGGCGCGGGCCGCCGAGGTGAGCTCCTCCAACGCCGAGGTGAACTACGCGGCCATGGGGCTGATCATGGCGTTCACCGCGATCGCCGTGGTCAACACGCTGGCCATGTCCACCTCGGACCGTTCCCGCGAGTTCGCCCTGCTCCGCCTCGTCGGCACGACGCGGCGCCAGGTGCTGCGGATGCTGCGGCTGGAGACGCTGACCGCCGCGCTGATCGCCGTGGTGCTCGGCACGCTGATCTCCCTCGTGACGCTGTCGGCGTTCAGCCTCGGCATGACGGGGTCGGCGCAGCCTTATGTCCCGCCGCTGACCTACCTCGCGGTGGTCGCCGCGGCGGGCGCCCTGGCCCTGGCGGCGACCGTGCTGCCCGGCCGGTTCGCCCTCAGGGAGCGCCCCGCGGAGGCCGTCGGCGCCCGCGAGTGACATCGGGGCGGCTAACCGTTTGATCACGGTGGAATGCGAGGGGAATGCCGGGGTACGGTCCCGATCATGGCCGATTCGGAGACGTCGGGGCGATTGGTCGCGGGGCGCTACCGGCTGGTGGAGCCACTGGGGCGCGGCGGCATGGGCGTCGTCTGGCGGGCAGTGGACGAGCTCCTCGGGCGGGAGGTCGCCGTCAAGGAGCTGCACTGCATCAACGGGCTCACGGGCCCGGAGCGCGAGATGTTCACCACCCGCACGTTCCGCGAGGCCAGGGCCGCTGGGCGGCTGAGTCACCCCGGCGTCGCGGCCGTGTACGACGTGTTCGAGGAGAGCGGCCACCCCTGGATCGTCATGCAGCTGGTGCCCTCCCGGACGCTGGCGTCCATCCTCGCCGAGGAGGGCCCGCTGCAGCCCCGGCGGGTCGCCGAGATCGGCGCCCAGGTGCTGGCGGCACTGCGGGCCGCTCACGCGGCGGGCGTGCTCCACCGGGACGTCAAGCCGGACAACGTGCTCATCACCGGCGACGGCGACGCCGTGCTCACCGATTTCGGCATCGCGACCCTCGATGACGACTCCCCGATGACCCGGACGGGCGTGCTCATGGGCACGCCCGCGTTCATCAGTCCCGAGCGGGCGGCGGGCGGGCAGGCGGAGCCGGTCTCGGATCTGTGGTCGCTCGGTGTGACGCTGTTCCTGGCGGTGGAGGGCCGGTCGCCGTTCCACCGGAGTCACGCACTGGCGACGCTCGCCGCCGTCATGTACCAGGAGCCGGAGCCGTTCACCCTGGCCGGCGCGCTGGCCCCGGTGATCGAGGGACTGCTGGTCAAGGATCCCGAGGCCAGGATGACCGCCGACGAGGCGGCGCGGCGGCTGTCGGCGGTCGCGAGCGGGCAGGCGGCCGAGCCCTTCCAGACGGCGCGGGGGTCGACCGTACCGCCGGCGCCGCAAGGACGAGGGCGGCGGGGCATCATGATCGGGAGCGCGACCCTGGTCGTGCTCCTGGGCCTGGCGGCGGTGGGCGGGGTGGCCTACGTGACGGCGTCCGGTCCCGATGCCGGGCAGGCCGTCTCCGCCGTCAGCACCCCGACGGTGACCGTATCGCTGATCCGGACCGTCACGCCCCGGATCACCGCGCGGCCGGTGGCGCGCCGCACGACGGAGCCGGTGCCGGTGCCCACCGGCGGCCGGAGGACGAGCGAGCCCGCCACCGGGACGACGCCACCCCGGCCACCGGTCACGATCCCCTCCGGCTCCGGCCAGAGCAATGGCAACGGCTCGAACGGCAACCACTACGGCGCCAACAACGGCAAGAAGCCGAAGAAGGGAAAGTCCAACGGGAACGACAAGAACGACTGACCGCCCGCGGGCTCGGGCGGGCGGGGGTCAGCCGGTGAGGAACTCCTTGAGTACGGGGGCGACGACCTCGGGCGCGGGCGCCCGCCGCCGGGCGTGCCCCGCGAGGGCCGCGAGCCCCCCGGTCACGCCGGGCTGTGGGTCGTGTGCCGGTCGGGAACGCACGGCTCGGCCAGCGGCAGGCTGACGAGGAAACGCGCGCCTCCGACGGGGGAGGTGCCCACCTCGATGGTGCCCCTGTGGGCCTGGACGATGTCGCGGGCGATGGCCAGGCCGAGGCCGGTGCCTCCCCGGTCGCGGCTGCGGGCCGCGTCCAGCCGGGTGAACCTCTCGAAGATCCGTTCCCGGTCGGCCACGGCGATGCCGTCCCCGTCGTCGTCCACCACGATCTCGGCGTTGCGGCCGTTCGGGCGTACCTCGACGGACACCGAGTGCCTGGCGTGCCGTTCGGCGTTGTCCAGCAGGTTGGTGACCACGCGGACGATCTGGTTGTGGTTGGCCTCGGTGCTCACGCCGGGCGCGAGCCGCAGGCGCACCCTGCCGGGGTGGGGCCGCCTCGACACCTCCGCCCGCACGACCGCCGCGAGGTCGACCTTCTCGCTGCTCCTGACAGCGCCGGTCCCGACCCGCTCCAGCAGCAGGAGGTCGGTGATGATCGACTGAAGCCGGTCGACGTCCCTCAGGGAATGCGCGAGCAGTTCCTCGAGGTCGGTCTCGCCGGGGTGCAGCTGGGCCTCCTCCAGCTGCGCGCGCAGCCCGGCGACGGGGGTTCGCAGCTCGTGCGAGGCGTCGGCGGCGAACTGCCGCTGCTGGTTCAGCGCCCGCTCCATCCGCCCCTTGGCGTGCTCCAGCCGCTCCAGCGTGCTGTTTATCGTCCGGGCCAGCCGGGCGATCTCGTCGTCGCACATGGGTTCGGGCACGCGGGTGCTCAGGTCGTTCACGTTGATCGCGGCCAGCTCGGCGCGGATGCCCTCCACCGGCCGCAGCGTCCGGCCGGTGACCTTCCAGGTCGTCGCGGCGGCGAGCGTGATCAGGGCGATGCCCTGGGTGACGAAGATGGTGTTGATGAGGCCGGTGGCGCTCTCGGCAGGAGCGCGTCTGCCGGCGTAGACCACGGGCGAGTCGGCCGCGCCGGTCTCCCGCAGTGCGGAGAGGCGGACGCAGCCGACCTTGCTCTGCGTGCAGTTCTGCACGTCCTCCTGCGGGTCGCGCGGTTCGGGCCAGGCGGTGCTGATCGGAGGCAGCCCCCGGGCGGCGGTGGAGGCGGCGATCACATGATGGTCGGGGCCGACGATCTGCACCAGGTCGATGCCGGGTACCTCGGATCTGATCTGCCCCTTCGGGTGTCCCAGGCGGTCGGCCGCGGCGGCGATCGTCGCCTCCTGCCTGGCCTCCAGCCACACGGTGTTGGCCACGGACTGGTGTGCGACCACACCGGCCAGCACGCCCGAAGGTACGAGGAGAAGTATCGCGAGAAGGCTGACCAGGGCGGTGACTCGCCCACGGATGGAACGGGGATGGACTCGCGTTCCCCATGGAAGCCGATATGAGGTACGTACGCGTTCCTCACCCAACATGATCATCTTTCCCTGCGACCTGTGTTCCCCAACGTGGTCTGCCGCGGCCGGCGTTGTTGTCCGCCGCCGGTAGGGAGACCGGTGCCAGGTGTAGTCCTGGTGTCGTGGCTTTGGTGATGCTCCGCCGGGTGCGCCTCGCTGGGCGGCAACGGGGGCGACATCCACTGTGCTCGGCCGGCTTCGCGACCGGGCTCCCGCGCGGGTCGCCATCCGGCTGGGATAGCGCTTTCCGCACCTTTCTTCAGATGTGCTTCCTTCTGATGGCTGAGATCGGCCGACCGGCCGGTGGCTCATGGTGCCCGTGGCGCCGCGACCGGAGCCTGCGCTGAGAGGGCCCTGTGGGCGTCTCCGGGGGGTGTGCTCCGCGACCGATGCTCGCCGTGTGCGCGGCGGGCCGGGTCGTGGCGGTGCGTTCGCGAGCTATCTGGAAAAACTCAAGTTAGCACGTCAATCGGGCGTTACAAGATCACCCAATGCGTTTTAGGCAATCCTAACCCACTACTTACATGTCTTATGAATAGTGTATACCGAATACCGTACTCATGTATAACCGGGGGGCGGCGAACCGGGCGGCGCGGCCGGAGGCTAGCCCCGCGTGGGGGAATAGGGGGCGACGTCCAGGGGCGGGGTCTCGCCGACGGCCAGGCAGGCGGCCACGAGCCCGGCGTACGGCCCGGCGGTCAGGCCGTACGCGCTGAGGCCGGTCGCGACGACGACCCCCTCACGGAGCATCCCGAGCAGGGGAAGCCCGTCGGCGGAGACCGGACGCAGCCCCGCACGGGTCTCGGTGACCGTGGCGTCCGCGAGCCCGGGCGCCAGCCGCACGCCGGCGGCCAGCACCTCGGCGAGGCCGCCCGCGGTCACGCGGGGGTCGAACCCGGCGTCCTCGACCGTCGCGCCGAGGACCACGCGCGACCCGGGGAACCCCAGCAGGTACGGGCCGAGCCGGGGCAGGACGATCGGCCACCCGGCGGTCTCCACCCCGGGAAGCCCGGCGTGCACGATCTGGCCGCGCCGGGGCCGCACGGGTGTCATGTGGCCGAGGGGACGGCAGACCTCGCCCGACCAGGCTCCCGCGGCCACCACGACGGCGTCCGACTCGACCGGCGAGCCGTCGAGGAGGGGAGCGCCCGAGGCGGTCAGGGAGACCGCGCCCGTGAGCACCCGCGCCCCGTGCCGTACGGCGGCGCGCATCAGGGCGTCGCGGACGGCCCGGCCGTCCACCCGCGCCGCGCCCCCGACGCGCAGGGCGACCAGCCCGGGACTCAGCGGCGGGAACAGCGCGCCGGGCCGGTCGACCTCGGATATCTCGCCCATTTCGGGGGCCGAGGGCCGCCGGCTCCGCAGCAGCGCCTCGACCTGCACCAGCTCGGCGGGGTCCTCCGCCACCAGCAGCGCGCCCACCTCGGCGTGGCTGGTGCCGGGCTCGCCGTCCTCGGCAAGCAGCCCGGCGAGCCGGGGGTAGTAGCGGGCGCCCTCCAGGGCGAGGTGGTACCAGGCGTCGTCGCCGTCATGGTCCACCCACGGGCAGACGATGCCGGCTCCCGCGCCGGTGGCCTGCCCGGCGAGCGGCCGGTCGATCACGGTCACCGCCACACCCCTGAGGCTCAGGTGGTAGGCGGCGCTCGCTCCAACGATTCCACTTCCGGCGACGACGACCCGATCAGTCATGGCTGCATGATCTCAGCATCCCTCGCGGGGCCGGGAGCGGGCGGGGTCAGCGAGCCCGGACGCGAGGGTGGGCTCACAGCTTGTCGATCACCGTTCCGAGCCGGCTCGGCCCCACCTGAGCGCACGTCACCTCGCGGTGAGCGAGCAGGTGTTCGCCAGGTCCCCGGAGGCGGGGCGGGGGAGGGTGGCGTCGGCGGGCGGTGCGTCGCCGCGCGTGGTCCAGCTTTCAAGGGCGGCGAACGCGCTGCGGAAGCACGGCAGGATCGGGCGCAGCAGGCCGGGATAGGCGTCGTAGAGCCCGTCGACGTGGTTGCCGCCCTCGATCCGGTAGTACCGGTGCAGCGGGTCGCGTCCCCGCGAGCGGATCAGCTTCTCGTAGACGTCGGAGTCCTCGCCGATGGGGAGCAGCGTGTCGAGCGTGCCGTGCAGGGTGATGAGGGGCCGCCCGATGCGCCCGGTGAGGGAGATCCGCTCGACGGCCTTCTTCACGGCCCGGGGCCGGGTGGCGTAGTCGTAGTCGGTGTCGCACCCCGGCGTCCCCGAGGCGCAGTACGGCGTGCCCGCCTCGGTGGCGCCGTCGTAGGCCGGGTCCAGCTCCTCCCGGTAGAGCCGCTGCGTGAGGTCCCAGTAGACCTTGTAGTGGTAGTCCCAGAGCGGTTCGGAGCCGGGCGCGAAGCCCGCGGCGATCATCGCGTCGTGGGCGGCGGCGTCGCCGGTGGCGGCGTACGCGGGGTAGGCGCGGAGCGCGGCGGGCAGGGAGGTCATCAGGTTGGGGCCGTCCTCCCGCCAGAGCGTGCCCTCCCAGTCGACGCCGCCGCTGTACAGCTCGGGGTGGTTCTCCAGCTGCCAGCGCACCAGGTAGCCGCCGTTGGAGATTCCGGCCGCGTACGTCCGGCGGGGCGCCCGGCCGTACCGCTGCGCCACGACCGCCTTGGCGGCGCGGGTGAGCTGGGTGACGCGGTCGTTCCACTCCACCAGCGCGTCCCCGGGCTTCACGCCGTCCTGGTAGAACGTCACGCCGCTGTTGCCCTTGTCGGTCGCGGCGTACGCGTACCCCTGGGCGAGCACCCAGTCGGAGATCGCGAAGTCGTTGGCGTACTGCCTGCGGTTGCCGGGGGTGCCCGCGACCACCAGTCCGCCGTTCCAGCGCTCGGGCAGGCGGATCACGAACTGGCTGTCGTGGTTCCAGCCGTGGTCGGTGTTGAACGTCGAGGTGTCGGGGAAGTAGCCGTCGATCTGGGCGCCCGGCACGCCGGTCGGGTTGGTGGCGCCCGCCGAGGTGAGCCCGGCCCACTCGGCCGCGATGGAGTGCCCGGACGCGACCGTGCCCGCGGTGGTCAGGTCGTCCAGGCAGGCGGAGATCTGCTTCTCCGCGCCCGGCACCCTGACGCGCTCGACCCCCGCGCAGGGAGCGGCGGCGGCGCCGGCGGCGGACACCGGGCCGATCAGGGAGGCGCCGATCGCGGCGGCCGTTGCCAGGCCCAGTAGCCGGCCCCGCCGGACTCGGGTTGATCGCATGGGGACTCCTCAGATGGCGTGCGACGTGCTGTCGATCGAGTGACCGCCATGGTGGCCATCGACTGTGAGCTGGGCCACGTCCGCGACCCCCACATTTCGGCTTCCCGGTATGTCGCCCGCGCCCACGTGCCCGGCCGGCGGGCCGCCACAGGGATGCGGCGGCGCTCCCGGCGGCGGCCCGGATGGGGGCCGGGCCTACGTGGCCCGGCCACACAACGAGGTATCCGCCGACGTCGCGGCCCTGTGACCTGCGGCGGATGTGGGGGGCACCCGCCTTCTGCCCGCTCATTGTGTGCCATAGCCACATGGAACACCTCCCCGGGCTCGCTTAGTGTTCCGCGTCACAACGACTTCGTCCGTTAACGCCAAGGTGACCTGGACGAAACCCACCGGACGACGCCGGGGATGAGCCACGAGGAGGCCATATGGACGGTCCCGTCCTGCGGGCGCAGGGCCTGGCCAAGGAGTTCCGGGGCTTCCGCGCCGTCGACGGCGTGGACCTGGACATCGCGGACGGCAGCGTGCACGCGCTGGTCGGGCCCAACGGCGCCGGCAAGACCACGCTGTTCAACCTGCTGACCGGCTTCCTGAAGCCGAGCGCCGGCCGCATCCTGCTCGGCGGGCACGACCTGACCGGCAGGCGCCCCGAGCAGGTCGCCCGCCTCGGGGTCGCGAGGTCCTTCCAGATCACCAGCCTGTTCCCGCAGATGACCCCGCGCGAGCACGTCGAGCTGGCACTGGCGGGCGCCACCGGCGTCACCTGGCGGTTCTGGCGGTCGCACCGGCTGCTCGACCGGTTCCGCGACCGGGCGCTGGAGCTGCTGGACCAGGTCGGGCTGGCCGGGCACGCCGGGCACGCCGGGATCCCGGCGGGCACGCTCGCCTACGGCCACAAGCGCGCCCTGGAGCTGGCCCTCGCGCTGGCGCTGGACCCGAAGGTGCTGCTGCTGGACGAGCCGACGGCCGGCATGGGCGTCGAGGACGTCGACCGCACCGTGGAGCTGGTCAGGAAGGTGCGCGCCGGCCGGACGGTCGTGATGGTCGAGCACAACATGAGCGTCGTCTCCAGCCTGGCCGACCGCGTGACGGTCCTGCAGAGCGGCCGCGTGCTCGTCGAGGGCCCGTACGCCGAGATCCGCCACGACCCCCGCGTCATCAGCGCCTACCTGGGAGACGCCAATGCCGAGCACTGACACCGAAACAGGCACCGGCCCGATCCTCCGGGTCGGCGGCCTGTCCGCCTGGTACGGCGAGGCGCAGGTCCTGCGGGACGTGTCGATCGAGGTGGGGAAGGGCGAGATCGTCACGCTGGTCGGCCGCAACGGCGCCGGCAAGACGACGCTGCTGCGCTGCCTGATGGGCCTGCAGGGCCGTTACTCGGGGGACATCGCCTTTCTCGGGGCGGACATCACCCGGCTCCCCGCGCACCGGCGGGCCCGCCACGGCCTCGGGTACGTCCCCGACGACCGCGGGGTCTACTCGACGCTGACGGTGGAGGAGAACCTGACCCTCCCGCCCGCCGTCGGCCCGGACCCCTGGCCGCTGACCCGGGTGTACGAGACCTTCCCCCGGCTGCGGGAGCGGCGGTCCTTCCCCGGCACCAAGCTGTCCGGCGGCGAGCAGCAGATGCTGGCCCTCGCCCGGGTGCTGCGGATGGGCGCGCGGCTGCTGCTCTGCGACGAGCCGACCGAGGGGCTGTCCCCGCTGATCGTCCAGCAGATCGGCGAGATCCTCCGCGAGGTGAAGCGGCAGGGCACGACCGTCCTGCTGATCGAGCAGAACGTGCACTTCGCCGCGACGGTCGCCGACCGGCACTACCTGCTCGCCGAGGGCCGGATCGTCGAGTCCCTGGACAACGACGAGATGCGGGCCCGGGAGCACGAGCTCCTCGACTACCTCGGCATCTGACCAGGACCCACTGGATCGGCCGCCCCGGATCCGATCCGGACGTCCCGGATCGGCCGCCCCGGAACCCACCCGAAGAACCGACAGGAGAAGTACATGAAAGCTCTGGGCCGAGCGGCCGCCGTGGTGGCGGCGGGAGCCACGATCGCCGGTTGCGCAGGCGGACCCGGCAGCGGGGGGAGCGGGGACAAGATCAGCGACGGCAAGGTGGTGCTCGCCGTGCTCAACGACCAGTCGGCGATCTACGCCGACCTGTCGGGCAAGAGCAGCGTCGAGGCCGTCAACATGGCCGTCGCCGACTACAAGGCGAAGTACGGCGACAAGGCGGTCGTCAAGGACATCGAGGTCCTGTCCGCCGACCACCAGAACAAGCCGGAGGTCGCCAACTCCAAGGCGCAGGAACTCTACGACCGGCAGCACGCCGACGTCGTGCTCGACGTGCCCTCCTCGGCCGCCGCGCTGGCGGTGGCGGGGGTCGCCAAGGCCAAGAAGAAGATCTTCATGGACATCGGCGCCGCCACAACCGAGCTCGAAGGCGCCCAGTGCAACAAGTACACGTTCCACTACGGGTACAACACCTACATGCTGGCCCACGGCACCGGCGACACGGTCACCAAGGACGGGTCGAAGAACTGGTACATCGTCTACCCGGACTACGCCTTCGGGCAGGACATGCAGAAGAACTTCACCGCGGCCGTGAAGGGCGCCGGCGGCACGGTCATCCAGAGCGACCCCGCGCCGTTCCCGAACGACAACTTCTCCACGTTCCTGCTGAAGGCCCCGGGCCTTACCCCGAAGCCCGAGGTGCTCGGCACCATGCAGGCCGGCGGTGACCTGGTCAACCTGGTGAAGCAGTACAACGAGTACAAGCTCCGCGACAAGGGCATCGGCCTGGCGGTCGGGCTGATGTTCATCACCGACATCCACTCGCTCGGCCCGGACGCGCTCGCGGGCACCAAGTTCACCGACGCGTGGTACTGGAACGCCACCCCCGAGAACCGCGCCTGGGCCGACAAGTTCCAGGCCAAGGTGAACAAGCGGCCGAGCTTCCCCAACGCCGCGAACTACTCCGCCGCCACGCAGTACCTGGAGGCCGTGCAGCGCGCGGGCACCGACGACTCCGACGCGGTGGTCAAGCAGCTCGAAGGCTTCAAGTTCCAGGACGTCTTCGCGCGGAACGCCACGATCCGGGCCCAGGACCACCTGCTCCTGCACGACGTCTCGCTGGCCCAGGTGAAGCCGTCGAGCGAGGTCAAGGAGCCCTGGGACTACGAGAAGATCCTCAGCACCATCCCCGCCGACCAGGCGTTCCAGCCCGCCGACCCCGCCTGCAAGCTCTGAGCCGCGCCGGGCGCGGCCACCCGCGCCCGGGTTCCGAGCCCCCCGGCCGGGGCCGCCCCGGCCGCACGCCCCACGGCGGGGGCGCCCGCCCCCGCCCGTCCCCTTGGAGGTCACCGTGCTTCAACAGGCGTTCAACGGCCTGGTGGGTGGCGCCTTCTACGCCCTGCTCGCCCTCGGCCTCGCCGTCATCTTCGGCATGCTGGGCGTCGTCAACTTCGCCCACGGTGCCTTCTACATGCTCGGCGCGTTCGGCTCCTACGTGCTGCTGGACTCGTTCGGCGTGAACTTCTGGGTCGCGCTGGTCGCGGTCCCCATCGTGCTCGGCCTGGCGGGCACCGTGCTGGAGCGGCTGTTCATCCGGCGGCTCGCGCCGCTGGACCCGCTCTACAACTTCCTGTTCACCTTCGGCCTCGCGCTGATCCTGCAGGACCTCGTCAAGCGGGAGTACGGCGTGCAGTCGCAGCCCTACCCCCGCCCCGACCTGCTCTCGGGCACGGTCGACCTTGGGCTGTTCGGCTACCCGGCCTACCAGGTGTTCGTGCTGGCCGTCTCCGTCGTCGTCTGCGCGGCGGTGTGGGTGGTCCTCACCCGCACCCGCGTGGGCATGATCGTGCGGGCCGCGACCGAGCGGCCCGAGCTGACGCGCGCCCTCGGCATCGACGTCGCCCGCTGGGTCACCCCGGTCTTCGGCTTCGGCATCGCGCTCGCCGGGCTCGCTGGAGTGCTCGCCGCCCCCATGCGCGCGGTCAACCCGCTCATGGGCGGCGACCTGATCATCACGGTCTTCGCGGTCGTGGTCATCGGCGGGCTGGGGTCGATCTTCGGGTCGGTGGCGGCCGGGTTCGCGATCGGGCTGATCTCCGCGCTCGGCAACCTTTACGTACCGGCCCTGTCCCAGACGCTGGTGTTCATCCTGATGGCCGCCGTGCTGCTCTGGCGGCCCGCCGGCCTGTTCGGACGCGAGGAGGCGCTGTCGTGATCCTTTCCCGGCTGGCCGCGAGGCCGATCCTGCTCGTCGCCGGGCTGTTCCTCGCCCTGGCCCTGCCCTGGATGGTCTACCCTCCCGTCGCCCTGGACATCGCCTGCTGGGCGCTGTTCGCCGCCGCGCTCGACCTGCTGCTCGGATTCACCGGGCTGCTGTCCTTCGGGCACGCCGCGTTCTGGGGCGGTTCCGCGTACGCCGCCGGCCTCATCGCGCTGCACAGCGGGCTGCCGTTCCCCGTCGCCGTGCTCGGCGGCGCGGCGTTCGCGGCCGTGCTCGCGGTCCCCATCGGCTACCTGTCCGTACGGCTGCGCGGCATCTACTTCGCGATGGTCACCCTGGCCTTCGCGCAGATGGTCTACTTCGTGGTCAACCAGTGGCGGGACCTGACGGGCGGCGAGAACGGCCTGCAGGGCGTCCCGCGCGAGCTGCTCGGCCTCGACCTGTCCGACTCGTTCGTCTTCTACTACGCCGGGCTGCCCCTGGTGCTCGCCGGGTTCGTCGCGGTGTGGCGGATCGTCCGCTCGCCGTTCGGCAGGGTGCTGGTCTCGATCAGGGACAACCCGGCCCGCGCGCAGGCCCTCGGCTATCCGGTCCAGCGCTACAAGCTCCTGGCCTTCGTCCTGTCGGCCGGGCTGTCCGGGCTGGCCGGCGGGCTGTTCGCCATCGGCCACGGCTTCGCCTCGCTGGAGAGCGTGTACTGGACGACGTCCGGGCAGGCCGTGATGATGGTCGTCCTCGGCGGCATCGGCACGCTGTGGGGCGGCGTCATCGGCGCGGCCCTGGTCGTCGAGCTGAACGACTACCTGGTGACCGCCGGCTTCGAGGGCATCGGCATCGTCACGGGCACGATCTTCGTGATCGTGGTGCTCGTGTTCCGGCGGGGCATCTGGGGGACGGCGCGCCACCTGCTGGAGGCCCGCTCCGGCGGCCGCCGGCCGGGGGAGCGAGGCCCCGGGGACGCGCCCGACGGCACGCCCGCCCCCACCCAGGGCGTCGGCTCGCCGGTGTAGCGCCCTGATCCGCGATTCGTGTCCGAGGTAGCTCGCCGCATTCCCGTACTTCTAGGAGCAACTGCTGTGGTTTCAACGAGCGTGACCGCCGGGAAGGTGGCCGAGGTGGACCTGACCGGCCGGCGTGCCCTGGTGACGGGCGGAGCGAGCGGCATCGGCCGGGCGTGCGCCCGGCGGCTGGCCGGGGCGGGGGCGGAGGTCGTGATCCTCGACGTCCGCGAGGAGGTGGCGCGCGAGGCCGCCGAGGAGATCGGCGGGCTGGCCCTGGCCGCCGACCTCACCGACATGGCGGCCGTCGACGCGCTCGACTTCGGCGGCGTGGACATCCTGGTCAACAACGCCGGCTTCCAGCACGTCGCGCCGATCACAGAGTTCCCCCCCGAGGTCTTCTCCGCGATCCTCAAGATCATGGTCGAGGCGCCGTTCCGCCTGGCACGCAAGGCCCTGCCGGGGATGTACGAGCGCGGCTGGGGCCGGGTGATCAACATCTCCTCGGTGCACGGGCTGCGCGCCTCGCCGTACAAGGTCGCCTACGTCACGGCCAAGCACGCCCTGGAGGGACTGTCCAAGGTGATCGCCCTGGAGGGGGCCGCGCACGGGGTCACCTCCAACTGCGTGAACCCCGCCTACGTCCGCACGCCGCTGGTCGAGGAGCAGATCGCCGACCAGGCCCGCGTCCACGACCTGGACCCCGGCCAGGTCGTGGAGCAGATCATGCTGGCCCCTGCCGCGATCCGGCGCCTGATCGAGCCGGACGAGGTCGCCGAGAGCGTCGCCTTCCTCTGCTCGCCGCAGGCGTCCATGATCACCGGCGCGTCGCTCACCATCGACGGCGGCTGGACCGCACGCTAGAGCGGCCGCGATGGTCGGGGGATAAATCGTGATCAAGGGGACAATGAACCCCATGAGCTGCACCGTCTTTCTCGAACTCCTCGCCCGGGAGGCCCCGCCCGTCGAGTTCGAGGCCCCGCTGGTCGAGGCCCGCGCCGCCGGGGCCGCCCCGGAGATCCTCGCCGAGCTCGACCGCGCCAAGCTCGCCGCGCTGCGCGTGCGCGCCCTGCTGGAGCACCGCGCCCGCCGCGAGGCCGAGCTGTCGGCGCTGTTCGAGACCGCGGGCGACCTGGCGGGGCTCAGGGACGTGGGCGCCGTGCTCGAAGCCATCGTCCGAAGGGCACGCAGGCTGCTGCACGCGGACATCTCCTACATGACGCTGCACGACGCCGACCGCGGCGACACCTACATGCGGGTCACCGACGGCTCGGTGTCGGCCGCGTTCCGCGCTCTGCGGCTGCCGATGGGCGCCGGGCTGGGCGGCCTGGTCGCCCAGACCGGCACGCCGTACGCCAGCCCGGACTACTTCGCCGACGAGCGCTTCCGGCACCGCACCCATATCGACGTCGCCGTCAAGGAGGAGGCGCTGGTCGCCATCCTCGGGGTGCCGATGCGGCTGGGCGCGCAGATCATCGGCGTGCTGTTCGCCGCCAACCGCAGTGCCCGCCCCTTCGCCCAGGAGGAGGTGGCGCTGCTGGCCTCGCTCGCCGCGCACGCCGCCGTCGCCCTGGACAACGCCCGCCTGCTGGAGGAGACCCGCACCGCGCTCGGCGAGCTCAGCGCGGCCAACCAGCTCATCCAGGCGCGCAGCGCGGCCGTCGAGCGGGCGGCGCAGGCCCACGACCGCATGACGAGCCTGGTCGTCCGGGGCGGCGGGGTCGAGGACGTCGCGGCCGTCGTCACCGACATCCTCGGCGGCGCGCTCATGGTGCTCGACGCGGACGGGCGCAGGCTCGCCGCCGTCGGCTCCGTCGGCGACCTGGACGAGGCGGAGGTGGCCGGCGCCGCCGCCGCCTCCAGCGGCCTCGGCCGCACCGTCCAGCGCGGCGACCTGTGGGTGGCCTCGGTCGCCTCGGGCGCCGAGAACCTCGGCACGCTGGTGCTGCGCACCCCCGACGAGGTGTCGGGCACCGACCAGCGGATCCTCGAACGCGCGGCCCTGGTCACCGCCCTGCTCCTGCTCTTCCGCCGCACCGCCGCCGCCGCCGAGGGCAGGGTGCGCGGAGAGCTCCTCGACGACCTCCTCACCGGCAGGGACGTGCACTCCGACGCCATGTACGGCAGGGCGCGGCTGCTCGGGGTCGACCTCGACGCCCCGCACATCCTGGTCGTCGCCAGGCACCCGGCGGGGGACCCTGGCCCCCGCCAGCGCACGGCGTTCTGGGCCTCGTCCGACGCCGCCTCGCGCCACGGGCTGGTGGCGGCGCGGGGCGAGGAGACCATCCTCCTGCTGCCCGGAGTCCACCCCGGGGCCGCGGCGCAGCGCGTGGCGAAGGAGCTCGGCGGATCCCTCGGGACGCCGGTCACGGCGGGCGCCGCGGGCCCGGTCCAGGGCCCGGCCGCCGTGGCGGACGCCTACCGCGAGGCCAGGCGCTGCGCGGAGGCCATGCTCGCGCTGGGGCGCGCGGGGGAGGGCGCGAGCTGCGACGAGCTGGGCTTCGTCGGCCTGCTCATCGGCCAGGACCGGGACGTCGCGGGGTTCATGGAGTCGGCGCTCGGGCCGGTCCTCGCCTACGACCGGCGGCGCGGCACCGCGCTCGTCCAGACCCTGGACACCTATTTCGGCGTGGGATCCAGCCTGTCGCGCACGGCCGAGCGCCTGCACATCCACGTCAACACCGTGACCCAGCGCCTCGACCGGGTCGGGAGGCTGCTCGGCGACGGGTGGCAGGCGCCGGAGCGCGCCCTTGAGATCCAGCTCGCCCTGCGCCTCAACCGCCTGGGCCCGCTGCCCCGGCGTCCCGGACGATCGGGCGAATGAGCCGCATGTCATGTATCGCTCTCGCAATAAGTCGACGAGATTGCGCAATATTGCCGGAGTGTTAACCGGTCGCCGGTAGCTCCTGCGGGACTGGCCCGGCATCGATCGGGATCCCCTACGGCAGCGGGATTTCCGTTCCCGCGGAGCTTTGTTCGGTCCCTAGCTGTGGTGATGGGCCGGGGGCCGGGAGAACCCCGTACCACGCCGCTCCGCCCGCCCTTACAAGGCACTCCCATAACCGATGGCTATGGTGTCAGCGGCTTGCGTCGTTTTTTACAGTATGCTTGCGGCGTGACACGTCGACTTGCGGAAGTTGCTAAGAAGGTCGGGGTCAGTGAGGCCACGGTCAGCCGTGTGCTGAACAGCAAGCCCGGGGTGTCCGACTCCACGCGTGCCGCGGTGCTCACCGCGCTGGACGTGCTCGGATACGAGCGGCCGACCCAGCTGAGAGGTGAGCGCGCCCGCCTGGTCGGTCTCGTGCTGCCCGATCTCGGCAACCCCATCTTCCCCGCCCTCGCCGAGGTCGTCGGCGGCGCCCTCGCGCAGCGCGGCTTCACCCCCGTGCTCTGCACACGCACGGCGGGAGGGCTGTCGGAGGCCGACTACGTCGAGATGCTTCTTGAGCAGCAGGTCTCCGGAGTGGTGTTCGCCGGCGGCCACTACGCCGAGGCCGACGCGCCGCACGAGCACTACCACCGGCTCCTCGGGCTGCGCCTGCCGGTCGTCCTGGTCAACGCCGCGACCGCCAGCCTCGACTTCCCGCGCGTGTCGACCGACGACGCGGTCGCGGTGGAGCAGGCGTTCAGCCACCTGATGTCGCTCGGGCACGAGCGCATCGGGCTGGTGCTCGGCCCCGAGGACCACGTCCCCTCGCGGCGCAAGCTCAAGGCCTTCACCCTCGCGGCGCGGCGCGCGGGCCTGGAGATCGGCCCCGGCGCCGTCGAGCGCAGCCTGTTCTCCCTCGAAGGCGGCCAGGCCGTGGCCACCCGGCTCGTCCGCGAGGGCATCACCGGCATCATCTGCGCCAGCGACCCGCTGGCCCTCGGCGCGATCCGCGCGGTGCGCCGCCTCGGCCTGTCGGTGCCGCAGGACGTCTCGATCGTCGGCTTCGACGACTCCGCCTTCATGAACTGCACGAACCCCCCGCTGACCACCGTGCGCCAGCCCATCGAGGCGATCGGCCGCGCCGCGGTGACGCTGCTGGTCAACCAGATCGAGGGGGCACCCGCGACCGCCGAGGAGCTGCTCTTCGAGCCCGAGCTGGTCGTCCGCGGCTCCACCGCGCCGGCCAAGGTACGGGCGCTCGCCGCCTGAGCGCCCCGGTGGCGGGCCTCAGTCCTTGAGGCTCTGGACTAATACTCCAGCTGTAGTTCGTGATGATCCGTGGGCAGAGTAGGGGCATGTCTACGTACGAGACGATGTCGTTCCACCTTGAGACCGAGCGGCTGATACTGCGGCCGTGGGCCGAGTCGGACGCCGCTGAGCTCCGTGCCCTCCACTCCGAACGCGGCAACGGGACGCCCACGGTTGAGCACACCCGGACGCTCATCGCGAAGCAGCTCACCGCAACGGCGACAACGGGGATCGCCCTGCTGCCCATCCAGCGCCGTGACGAAGGCGACTTCATCGGCTATTGCGGGTTGATCATCGGCCGCTCCACCCTAGAGGAGCCTGAAATCGCGTATGAGTTGTTCCAGCGCGCGCATGGGCGTGGCTACGCCACCGAGGCGGCCAGCGCGGTGCTCGACGCCGCTATAGCGACCGGGCGGAAACGGCTCTGGTCGACCGTCGGCACATGGAACACACCGTCGTTCCGTGTCCTTGAGAAGCTCGGGTTCGAGCGGGATCACGTTTCCACGGACGATAGCGGTGAAGTGGTATGGCTCACACGCTCGTTGCCGTGACGCGGGGTCGCGCCCCGGGACTTCATGCGCACGTGATCGAGTGCGCTCAGGCAGAGTAGGCGGCTTGACGGCAGTGGTGGCTGGCTCGGGATCGGGCTTGGTGGCGGCGACGCCAGTGGGACCATCCGAGCCGGTGGGCCGTGTCGTGGATGCGTTGGGCAACGAGGGCGATGAACAGGCGGGCGATCTCGTTACAGGTGAGCGGGATCAACGTGTCCTGCTGGCCCCGTTGCCGGTCGAGCCGTTCGAGATCGGCCGGCTGCTGACGCCGAGGGTGACCCTGCACGGGCAGATCAGCGTGCGCACCAACCGCTACTCGGTGCCGATCCACCTGGCCGGGCACCAGGTGCGGGTCATGTTGTTCGCCTCCCATCTGGTCGTTTACCACAAGGGCGTGGAGGTGGCCCGGTGGGCCGCGGCCCGCCGCAAGCGCGGGGACGCCGACGGGACGCGGGCGCTGATCGAGGTGCTGCTGCACCGGCGGATGGAGCATCGGCACGTGGTGGCCGGGATGGAGGCCACGTTGAAGGTGGGTGCGCTGACCGCTGATGCCGTGGCGTTGGAGGCCCGCAAGATCGTCTCGTCGAGGACGTCGAGGACGTCGAGGACGTTGAGGACGTTGAGGACGTTGAGGACGTCGAGGACGTCGAGGACGTTGAGGACGTCGCGGCCTGGCGGGCCGGGTACACGCTGCGGGTGCTGACGGCCTGAGCGCATGCTGGAGGGGCGGGTTGGGGCTTGCGGGCTGTATGGGGGAGGATCGGGCGGTGCACGGGAACGAGGAGACGCGCCTGCGGGTGACGCTGCTCGGCACCCTTGAGGTGTGCCGCGGCGACGCCGTGGTGGCCGTTCCCGGCGCCCGGCTCCGCAGCCTGATCACGCGGCTGGCGCTGGCCGGCGGCCGACCGGTCGAACCGGGCGTCCTGGTCGATGCGCTGTGGCCGCAGGAGCTCCCGGCCGACCCGGCGAACGCGCTGCAGTCGCTGGTCTCCCGGCTGCGCTGGCTGCTCGGCGAGGCCGGCGCGGTCACTCGGTCCGAGGGCGGCTACCGCCTTGACGTCACGGAGGACGACGTTGACGCGCTGCGGTTCGAGCGACTGGCCGCGCACGGCCGTGACCGGCTCCGGGCAGGCGATCCCCGGGCGGCGGCCGGGCTGCTGGGCCAGGCGGTCGCGCTCTGCGGCGAACCGTCGGTGATCGCCGCGGTCGCCCCGGCGGTCGCGACGCGGCTGGCCCGCACCGCGGTCGAGGCGGGCGCGGATCTGGCCGAGGCGGAGCTGGCGCTGGGCCGCGCCGACGACGCCGCCACCCGGCTAACCGCCCTGCTCGCCGAGCACCCGGCGGACGAGCGGCTGGCCGCGCTGCAGATGGACACGCTGGCCGCCCAGGGCCGCCAGGCCGACGCCCTCGACCTGTACGAGCGGGTGCGCGAGACCCTCGCCGACCGGCTCGGCGCCGACCCCGGCGCCGCCCTGCGCGAACGCCACCTGCGCCTGCTGCAGTCGACGGCTCCCGCTCCCGAGGCGCAGCGCGAGGCGCCCGCGAGCAATCTGCCCGCCGCCCTGACCAGCTTCATCGGGCGCGACGACGACCTCGCCCGGATCGACACGCTGCTCGCCCGCGGGCGCCTCGTCACGGTGGTTGGGCCGGGCGGGGCCGGCAAGACCCGGCTCGCGGTCGAGGCGGGCCGCCGCCACCGCCACGAGTACCGCGACGGCACCTGGCTGGTCGACCTGGCCGCGGTCACCGAGCCGGCCAAGGCCGGCGCGGCGATGCTGGCCGCGATCGGGCTGCGCGGCGCCGCGCTCTTCGAGGCCTCCGGCCGGATACGAGCCGGGCGCAGCGAGCTGGACGTGCTCGCCGACCAGCTCAACGGCCGGGAGAGCCTGCTCGTGGTGGACAACTGCGAGCACCTGATCGACGCCGTCGCGCGCCTGATCGCCGCGCTGCTGCCGCGCTGCGCCGGGCTGCGAGTACTGGCGACCAGCCGCGAGCCGCTCGCGATCGACGGCGAGGCGCTGGTCCCGCTCGGCCCGCTGGCGCTGCCGGGCCCCGGCGACGGCCTCGAGGACATCCGCCGCAGCGCGGCGGTGCGCCTGTTCACCGAACGGGCCGCGGCGGTGCGCCCCGGCTTCGGCATCGACGAGCAGACGCGCGCAGACGTGGTCCGGCTGGTGCGCGGCCTGGACGGCATGCCGCTGGCGCTGGAGCTGGCCGCGGCCCGGCTGCGGACCCTGTCGCTGGCCGAGCTCGCCGCCGGGCTGTCCGACCGGTTCCGGCTGCTCACCACGGGCAGCCGGGCCGCGTCGCCGCGGCACCGCACGCTGCGCGCGGTCATCGCTTGGAGCTGGGATTTGCTCGGCGAGAACGAGCGTACGGTGGCAGAGCGGGTCTCGGTCCTGCCCGGTGGCGTAACGCTGGAGTCGGCCGCCGCGGTCTGCGCCGGCACCGCAGTGCTCCCGGGCGAGGTCCCCGAGCTGCTCGCTGCCCTGATCGACAAGTCGCTGCTGTACCTGGCGCCCGACGCGGGCCGCTACCGGATGCTCGAGACCCTGCGCGAGTACGGGATCGAGCGGCTCGCCGACCGGGGCGCGCTCGACGCCGTTCGGGATCTCGCCGCCCGCTACCTGGCCGATCTGGTCGCCCGCGTGGAGCCGCTGCTGCGCGGCCCCGATCAGCTCGCCGCGCTGCGCGTGATGCGCACCGAGTACGACAACGCGCTCGCCGCCCTGCGCCACCTGTGCGACACCGGCAACGCCACCGCGGCCGTCACGCTCGCCATGGATCTCTCCTGGTACTGGCAGATGCTCGGCCGGCATGCCGACGCGGCGTACTGGCAGGGGGAGGCGCTGGCGCTACCTGCCGCGGGGCACACACTGGACCGCGACTCCGCCGAGGCAGTGCTCCTGTTCAACCGCATCAACGCCCGTTCCCCGCTGACCGTCGAGGGCCTGCAGGAGAACGAATCCGCGCTGCGGACTCTGGCCGATCGCCTACTCGCCCACCCGTTGCTGCCCGGATTCGCCGGCGTCCTGGCCGCGATCACGCTCCACTTCCTGCGGGAGCACGAGGCGTCGCTCGCCTTGGTTCAGCATGTCGTCGACGGCCCCGACGTCTGGCTGTCCGGGCTTGCCCACATGTTCCGGGCCTCGTTCGCCGAGAACGAGGGCAACCTCGACCCGGTACGCGCCGATGTGGCCGCCGCGCTCGACGCCTTCGGCCGGGCCGGCGACCGCTGGGGCCTGGCCACCGCACTGCCGATGCGCGCGCTGCTGCGGCAGTACGACGGGGACCTCGACGGCGCGTTGGCGGACCTGCGCGAGGCCCGGGCACAGGCGCAGGAATTCGGTTCGCTGAGCCTGGCCGACGAGATTTTCCTCGACGTGCGCTGGATCGACCTCTACCTGCGGCGGGGCGAGGACGCCCGGGCGAGAGCGATGCTCGCCGCGGTCCGCGAGCGGGCGGAGCGATCGGCGTCGCCGGAGCTGGTCGTCATCGTCACCGCTCTCGAGGCCGGCACGTGGCTGCGGCTCGGCGACCCGGACCGCGCGCAGGCCCGCATCGAGGCGGCCGAGGCGGAGATGGCCGGCCGACCCCCGACCGGCGGCGATCACGGCCAGGCGGTCGTCAGCTCGGTGCGGGCCTCGCTGTGCCTGCGGCGGGGCGACGCCGAGGGCGCCGAGGTGGCGCTGGCCCGGGCGTACGGGGCGGCCCTGGAGAGCCGGGACTTGCCGATCATGGCGATGGTCGCGGTGATCGAGGCCGAGCTGGCCGGGCTGCAGGGGCGGCACCGGGACGTGGCCCTGCTACTCGGCGCGGCGGCCCGGCTGCGCGGCACCCACGACCTCAGCGACCGGCAGATCCAGGCGATGGTCGCCCGCGGCCGCACGGCGCTGGGCGAGGACGTCTTCGCCGCGGCGTACCAGGGCGGCTGGCAGCTGGACGGGAAGACGGCCTCGCTCCGGGTCGATCCGGCGCGCCTGCGCCGGGAGTTGGACGGCCCGGTGCAGGCGTAAGCCCTATCCCCGGAACAGCTCCAGGTCGAAGGCCTCGGCGATCGCCTTGTTGCCCGCGTCGTTCGGATGGATACCGTCGCCGGAATCGAACTCGGTGCGCAGCTTCGTTGGTGCGGCCGGGTCACGGGTGGCCGCGTCCAGATCGACCACCGCGTCGAACTCGCCGCTGCTGCGGATCCAGCGGTTCACGTCCTGGCGCATGCGCTCGCTCTCCGCCGTGAAGACGAACGTGCCGCCGAATTGCGTCATCGTGCAGCCGATGATCCGCAGGCCGTGCAGATGCGCGCGGCCGATCAGCATGCGGTAGCCGGCGATGATGTCCTCCGCCGTCGCCCGCTCGCTCTCCGGCATGCCCGGCATGAAGCCGAAGCAGATGTCGTTGCCTCCCTCGGCCAATACCACCCAGCGCACGCCGGGCCGGGCCAGCACGTCGCGGTCGAAGCGCGCCAGCGCGCTGGCGCCGAAGCCGTCGGACTCGCGCAGGACGCGGTTGCCGGCGATACCCATGTTGATCACCGCACGCGGCGGCAGGTCCTGCTGCGCGGCCAGCCGGCGCGCCAGCAACGAAGGCCACGGCGTGTCCGCATCGGGCGTGGTGGCGGCGCCATCGGTGATGGAATCGCCGATGGCGACGATGGTGGCGGCCGTGGGCTGCGCCAGCACGTCGATGCCGGCGAGCCATACATAGGACTGAAACCCGGTGGCGTCCTGCAGGTTCTGCGTGGCGGCCTGGTTGCCCGGTGCGAGCCACGCTGTGCGCAGTCCGAGCTCGTGCGTCGTGGGAGTGACCTTCTCGTCGGGGATGTACAGCGAAACGACCAGATCGGTCTGCGCGGGCACGTCGTACTCGATGGGATCGCTGTAAATCTGCGCGCCCGTCGGCAACACCACCGCATCGCGCCCGCCGAAGGTCAGTTTGCGCGCGCTGCCCGCGCGGATCGCCGAGCCGCTGTCGTGCCGCGCGATCTGTGCGGCATCGATGTGCACCGGCGCGTAACCGAAGGCGTTCGACAGCGCGACGCGCACGGCCGTGCCGCCCACGGTGGCACGCGCCACCATGCGCACGGTCTGCGCGCTGATCTTCGTCGGCGCGGCCGGCGGTTCGGCCGGCTGGGGCGTGGAATCCTGTGCCGACGCGTCGGCGACCGGCGCACCGGCCGGAGGAGTGTCGTCCGGCATCTGCGGCCCTCCACCGGGCTCGGCAGGTTGTGCCAGCTGCTGCGCCGTGCCCCAGGTAGCGATCCAGTTTCCCTGACTTGTAGGGCTTGTCCTCGTGTTTTCGCGGAGCTCGTTCATGGATCCAACCTTCCGAATTGAAATAAGTCTCGTGGTCATATCGCGGATCGATGTTTCCGTCCGGGCCCGGCGGTCGACGTAATTCCCGTATACCGCCTGGGGGCATGGGCGGCGCAGGCCCTCGGAGCCGTCCTGCGCCGCGGCCTATGCCACTGCGGCCGCCTCGTGTCCGAGGTGCCGCCGGATGGCGGCGCGGCGACGGGCAGTCGCTCTCATTCAGAACCAGCGCGCGAGCGCCTCGTCGAGTGACTTGGACGACGCGTCTGTCCACGCGACGCAGCCGTCGGGACGGACGAGCATCGACGGGCCTTCCTTGGTGTGTGCATGGTGCACGTTTTGCGGGAGTGACCGTTCCGAGGGCGAGACGAACAGGCCGCCGCCTTTCTCCATCCGCGCGTAGAGCCGCTCTTCGCTGCCGTTGGCGAGCGTGAGGAGCTGGTCCTTCGCGAGCGTGCCGACGAGCGGGTCGTCCTCGCCGAGGTCGTAACGAATGCCGACACCCGAGAGCATCTCGCCGATGTAGCGATTGCCTTCGGGCAGCTTGATCAGGTCGCTCACGATGGTGCGGAGCGCGCTCGTGAGCGGGTCAGGACGCACCAGCGCGACTTGCGCACGGGTGTTTTCCAGGACGCGCGCACCGACGGAATGGCGCTCGGCGGTGTAGGAGTCGAGGAGATGATCGCCCCCCTTCACCGCCGCGGCAAGCTTCCAACCAAGGTTCGCGGCGTCGACGAGGCCGAGGTTCAAGCCTTGGCCGCCAAAGGGTGAGTGGACGTGCGCGGCGTCGCCGGCGAGAAGGACGCGGCCCATGCGGTAGGTCTTTGCTTGCCGCGCGTTATCGGTCCAGCGCGTCGCCTTCGACATCGAAAGGATCTTGACGTCGGTGCCGCTCACGCGCTGGATCGACGCTTCGACCTCGGCCTGCGTGATCGGCGCATCCCGATCCGGCGGCGGGCCGTCGAACTCCGCCGTGAAGACGCGCCCCGGGATCGACGTGATGAGGCCGCGCGGCGTTCGCTGCCAACCCTTCGCGAGCTTCTCAGGCGCATCGAACTCGACGAGAGCCTGATAGCCGGTGATGGTCGGATCCGTGCCGGGGAACTCGAAGCCGGCGAGCTTGCGGACGCGGCTCCGGCCACCGTCGCAGCCGACCAGGTACTTCGCACTCAGCGGGCCCGCGCTCGTCTGCACGGTCACGCCGTCGTTGTCCTGCTCGAAACCTTCCACCGCAACGCCTCGACGGATCTCGATCCCGAGCTCGCTCGCGCGCGGTCAGGATCCTCTCGAGCGCCTCCTGCGGCACCATACGGCTGTGGCGCTCCGGGTCGCGCTGGAGGTCCTGGACAATCACGAACAACGCGGAAAAATGGCCTCCCGGCTTCTTCACCGGTCCGGATCCGGCACGCGCCGCCTTCGTCATCGGCATCGTCACTTGTTCCTCGTCGAGCGCACGCGCGAACCCGCGTCGCTCCAGCGCCTCGACTCCCACCGCGCCGATTGCGGCCGCCTTGATCCCGCGGTCGGGCTCCACGAGCCGCTCCAGCACGAGCGGCTTCACGCCTGCGGTCTCGAGCTCGATTGCGAGGAAAAGCCCGACCGGGCCAGCGCCGACGATGACGACGTTGTGCACCACAAGATCGCTCATGTCTCCGTCCTTCCGTCTCGGATCGGGGCCGTGCAGGCTCCGCCCTCGACATGCAGACTGCCGCGGCCCTCTGACATCGCCCGCACATCGCCCGCACATGCCGCTGGCAGCCCGCCGTCGACGGCCGTTGCCAATGCCCTTTTGACTAATGGCCGAGTGCGATTACCGCGCCCGCAAGGCCTCGGATAGGCGAATCAAGATGGCGGGTTTCCCGGCAAAAGTCGCTGCGCGAGTTCGATTTTGACGCCAATCCCGACGTCGATCCGGCCGTTATTCACACGCTGGCCACCTGTGATTGGGTGCGCAAGCACCTGCAGCTGTGTCTGATCGGCGATTCGGGGACGGGTAAGTCGCATCTGCTCATCGCGCTGGGCACCGAGGCCGCGATGGCCGGGTTCAAGGTCAAGGCCGCTGGCTGACTCCCCCTTCTCCTGCCCTTCCCCGACAACGCCTGGCCCGCCGCTGGGAGGAGCGGGTCAAGATGCAGCGCCCACAGGCGAAGCCGAGGCCGAACGATCTTGATGCGGGAGGAGCAGCGGCGATCGTCGTAGCGTCGAGGAAGAGCACCAGGCATCCGGCTGCTTCGCTCGGGTCTCTGCAGTTAGCCGCGAAGTGGCGGTATTACCGCAGGCAAATCCCCTCCAATCCCCGGGCTGAAAAGCAGTTGAGGCGACAGCCGGGGTGAACCATGATCCCATCATGCCGGACACGACGCCCTCCAGTTCCCGACCCGTCGCTCTCGTCACCAGTGCGGGCGGACGCACCGTCAACATCGGCGCCGCCGTGGCCCGAAGCCTCGCCAAGACCGGCTGGGACATCGCGTTCACTTACTGGCGCCCCTACGACGATGAGAAGCCCTGGGAGCCCGAGCCCGATGCGCCCACCTCGCTCGGTACGACTTGGGCGGCCTGGGCGCCCGGCACACCGCTGTGGAAGCAGACCTCGCAGACCCGAGCGCCCCAGCGGCCATCTTCGACTCCGTTGAGAGGGACCTCGGACCCGTCAGGGCTCTGGTGATGTGCCACTGCGAACAGCGCGACCTGAACCTCCTGACCACGACCGTGGATAGCTTCGACCGACACTTCGCCGTCAACGCCCGGGCCTCGTGGCTGCTCATCCGCGAGTTCGGGCGGCGCTTTCAAGGGACGACCAACGATGCCGACCCCGGGCGCATCATCGCCTTCACCAGCGACCACGTCGTCGGCAACTTCCCCTACGGCGCCGGCAAAGGCGCCCTGGACCGCATCACCCTCGCCGCCGCCACGAGTTCGCCCATCTTGGCGTCCGCGCCAACATCATCAATCCCGGCCCCATCGACACCGGGTGGATGACGGACGAAATCCGTACTGCCGAGAGCAAGCAGACGCCCGCGGGGCGCCTCGCCGGCCCCGAGGAGCCGGCCAAGCTCGTCGCCTTCCTCTGCTCCCCGCAGGGCCAGTGGATCAACGGCCAACACCTCTTCAGTAACGGCGGCTTCCGCACCGCTCTCTGAAAGAGAGCCGGGGCGGTGAGTGAGGCTGCACGTTCAACAAACATGATCTTGAGGTCGAGAGGCACCTTCTCAGTAATCGCCTGATCGCTATAGGTGGTTCTTCTGGTCTCTGGGTGCTGCTACTTCTCACCGACATTCCGGGCTGACTCAGTCCCCGAGCGCTGTCGAAACTGACGAGCAAACGCTGCTGCCAGTCACGAGCAAAACCAAAACCCATATCACCGCGATCAACCGGTAGACGCGGTTCGGCCCAAGAAAGTTTCGGGAGTATCCCAGTCCATGACCGATAAGTTCACGACGAAGGCCACCTATGGCCAGGTCTTCGCGGTCACACAGTTCCGTGCCCTATTCGCAGCTCGGCTGCTTGGCGTTATGTCGGACACGCTGCGGTCCGTCGCGCTGGCGGTGCTGGTGTTCAGCCAGACCAACTCTCCGTTGTTGACGGCGGTGGCGTTCACGATCGGCTTCCTCCCCCAAGCCGCAGGCGGCCTGTTTCTCGCCGCGATGGCGGACCGGTTCTCGCCGCGGACCCTCATCACCACGGGCTACGCTCTCCAGTGCGCGGTCGGGCTGCTGCTCGCGTTCGGACACCTCCCGGTCGCGGTCAGCCTGCTCCTCGTCGCGGCCGTGGCCTGCCTGACACCGGTCACCACCGGGGCCGCGGGCCGAGTCCTGGCGGAGGTCCTCACCGGCGATACCTACGTGCTTGGGCGTTCGCTGAACTACCTCGTCGCGGTTGCGGCGCAGTTGGTGGGCATGGCCGCTGGTGGGGCGCTGATCGCGTGGCTGGGCGTGGAGCGGACGATGCTGGTCACCGCAGGGGCGCACCTGCTCGCGTTGGTGACCAGCCGCCTGTTCCTGTCGCGCACCGAGGTGGTCCGCACGGGCGGGTCGATCGTGCGTAAGACCTTGCAAGGTAACGCCGCGCTCGTCGCCGCCCCCGGGGTCACCAAGCTGATCATGGTCCATTGCCTGCCCGCCGCGTACTTGGCCGCAGCAGGAAGCCTGCTCATCCCGTACTCCGCGCAGCGTGCGTTCAGCCCAGCGGAGACCGGCCTCCTATTGGCAGCCACGTCAGTCGGTATGCTCATCGGCGACGTCGTGGTTGGGCGAGCGTTCGCGCCTGCCACTCGAGAACGACTCGTCCTGCCACTGCTGCTGGTCATGGGCACGCCCCCGATCGCGCTCATCCTGGACCTGCCGTATCCGGCGATCGCCGCAGTGTACGTGATCACCGGCGTGGGATCCGCCTACCTGCTCGGCCTGCAGCGACGCTTCCTGGAGGCGGTCCCGTCCGACCTCCACGGACAGGGTTTCGCGCTGCTCAACACCACCACCATGACCATCCAGGGGATCGGACCCCTAGTCTTCGGCGTGTTCGCGGAATTCCTCCCGGTCGGCCTCGCGATCGCCCTGACCGGGGGGAGCAGCGTGATCACCACACTCCTCCTGCGCGACGCGATCCGCCCACGCACGTCCGGCTGAGGCTGTCCCGAGAGCCTGCGTACTGTGGCCAGCCCTGGCGAAATCACGACCTATCACAGAGCAATGCGAGGTGAACCTTGAAGGAAAGACCATCAGTACCGACGGTCCTTATTGTCGGCAGTGGCGCTCTCGGGGGCCTAATCACCGACATGCTATCTTGGCCCGGTTGCCAATTCGCCTCATTCTCAGCGGAATAAATAAATGAAGATAGAGTCGTCGAGCACGCAAATCTTGCCCAGGTTTTCATCATGCAATCAAGGTGGCGCACCCGAGCTCAACACGGCCTAGTCCTACCTGCGCCGCACCCAGCCGGTCTGCGTGAACACCAGAGCGGAGGTCCGGTCATGAACCACGTGGTCCGGTTGTGCTCGACGTGTAGGAGCACGAGTGCGGCGGCGATGATCGCGCCGATCCTCCAGTGGCTGACTCAACACCGTTAGTCGTGCGCCGTCCTGACCTGTTCGAACAGCCCGCACCGCTAATGGCTGTCCCGTCGTTCCTCGACCCCCGAGAGGCACCTTCTCAGTAATCGCCTGATCGCTATAGGTGGTTCTCCTGGTCTCTGGGTGCTGCTACTTCTCACCGACATTCCGCGCTGACTCAGTCCCCGAGCGCTGTCGAAACTAACGAGCAGTTTTCACGTACGGTCGATCTCCAACAACGGCCGTTACGGCCGCACGGTCATCGAACACGGCGTAGGCAACCCGTTCTGCAGCTCCATGGCCGACATCACTTACGCCAACCAGCAGGACCTTTATCAGAACGGCAAGCACTGGTTTACGGCAACCACGACAAGATGCCCACTCATGAGATGTACCGCCAGGACATCTACTCCGACGGCAGCCGCAGCGTGCGCAACATCTTCACCCACAAGGCCAAGAACCCCTACTGCCTGGTCTCGCTCTATCCCGGTTGTGGGACCTGGCGCTATCAGTACGTCAAATGAGCACGCGGGTTAGGCACGATCAAGCAGACGATCGTTAACTCCCTACGCTTGCGGGGGGTGGGGGCACTGGCGCCCGCCCCCCGCCATCTAAGGAGCATCTCCCAGTGCGCAACCGCATCCTGGCTGGCATTCTCGCAGTGGCGAGCCTGATCTTCTTCGGCTACTGGTCCGTGGTCTTCGCCGTCTGGACTGGCTGGACTCTCACCCCGCCAGGCTGGGGGCGGGCGGTGGAAAGCATCCCCGCTCTCCTCATTTCCCTGGCGGCCGGCCTCATAGCCATCGCCTCGTTCCGATGGATCCTGCGGTGGCGTGCGCGATCGTGGTGGCTCCTGCTGGCATTCGTCCTACCCGTGTGGCAGTTCGTCTCGGTCGCGCTGTCGACCAATGTGATCACGCGCCCCTGAAGTCCACCAGCTAGTCCTTGAGGCTCTGCTCGGCGAGCCGCTGGGTGAGGTGCCCGCGCATCTGCTGGGCCACCGGGGCGTCCATCTTGTCGGTCAGCGCGAGCGCCTGGGTCAGCGAGTCCTGCGCCGCCTCGCCGTCGCCGGCCGCCTGCTGCGCGTCGCCCAGCCTGATCAGCGTCCGCGCCTCCTGGAGCGGCATGTGCATCTGCCTGAACAAGGTGAGCGCCTGCTCCAGATGGACGACCGCCTGAGGCGGATCGTCCCGCGCCTTGGCCAGCTCGCCCAGGCCGAGCTGCACCCGCGCCTCCACGAGGTGCTCGCTGGAGGTGCTCGCCAGCATCAGCGAGCGTTGCAGCGCGCTCTCCGCCTCTGGGAGCTCCCCGCGCCGGAGCCGGGCGATGCCGAGCCCGTGCAGGGCGTACGCCTCTCCGGTGGGGTCGCCGATGTTGCGCACCACGTTGAGCGCCTCCTCGAACACCTCCACCGCGAGGCCGGGCTGGTCCGACTGGAGGTAGGTGTGGCCGATGCGGTGCAGGACCTGCGCCTCGACCCGCCTGCTGCCGCTGCGGCGGCTCAGCTCCAGCGCCTCCGACAGCAGCCGCTGCGCGCCCGGCAGGTCGTCGAACTCCAGGCGGAGCTGGGCCAGGTTGTGCAGCACGTACGCCGAGGCGACCTGGTCACCGTTGCTCCGGAAGATCTCAAGGGCCCGCCGGTAGTGGGCCTCGGCGTCGGCGAACCGCCCGCTGAGCCGGTCGAGGAACCCGATGTTGCGGATGACCAGGGCCGTCCCCTGGCTGTCGCCGATCTCCTCGAAGAGCTGGACGGCCGCCTCGAAGTCGCAGCGCGCGTCGCCGAACCGCTGCTCGGTGATGTAGAGCGAGCCCCGGGAGTAGAGCATCGCCGCCTGGCCGCACTTGTCCTGCGCCTGCCGGGTGGCCGTCAGCGCGATCTGGTGGGTCTCCCGCCAGTCGTCCAGGTAGACGCGCGACTCGAAGAGCGTCACCGAGCTGATCGCCAGGTCCCAGCACAGGGCGACGAAACCGGCCTGCGAGGCCTGCCGTATGCCGGAGACGAGCATCGAGCGCTCTCGCTCGTACCACTGGAGGGGCGAGGCGACGAGCTGGTCGACCAGCTTGGCCGGGAGCGGCCACCGGGGGGCGTCGCTGTGGATCTGCACGTAGTCCCCGCCGTACTCCCGGCGGTGCGCCGCCTCGGCGAGGAACAGCAGCCCGCCGAGCACGCGTGCCAGCGCCGCGTTGCGCTCGGCGGCGGACTCCTCGGCCGCCAGGCGCTCCCGGGCGAACACCCGGATCAGGTCGTGGAAGCGATACTGGCTGTGCACCCCGTACCCGACGCCCGTGGTCTCGATGAGCTGCGCGTCCGCCAGGTCGTCCAGCAGGTCCTGCGCGGTGCCGAGGGGCTGGTCGAGCAGGGCCGCGCTGACCCAGGCGGAGAAGATCTGGGCGTCCAGGATCGTCAGGCGGCGGAACAGGCGGCGGGCGTCCTCGCTCACGCTGTCGTAGGTCAGTGAGATGCTGGCGCGGATCCCCATCTCGCCGTGCTTGAGCTCGTCGAGCCTGCGCGTCTCGTCCTCAAGGCGGCTGACGAGCTGCTCGATGCTCCAGTGCGGGCGGGCCGACAGGCGCGCCCCGGCGATGCGCAGCGCGAGCGGCAGGTGGCCGCACAGCTCGGCCAGGGCCTCGGCGGCCTCGATCTCCGACTGCACCCGCTCGATCCCGGCGATGCGGGAGAGCAGGTTCACCGACTGGTCGGAGTCGAAGGTCTCCACGTCGACGTGGACGGCGCCCGCCAGCCCCGCGAGGCGGCTGCGGCTCGTGATGATGACCGCCGAGGACGGATTGCCCGGGAGCAGGGGGAGCACCTGGCTCTCGCTGCCCGCGTCGTCGAGCACGATCAGCATCCTGCGGTCGGCGAGCATCGCGCGGTACATCTCGGCCCGCTCTTCGAGGCCGTCGGGTATCGCGGTGCCCGACACGCCGAGCACGCGCAGGAACCGCTCCAGCACCTGCATGGGGCTGGCGGGACGGGACGCCGCGCCGTGCAGGTCGGCGAAGAGCTGGCCGTAGGGGAAGCGCTCTCCGACGCTGTGGGAGGCGTGCACCGCGACGGTGGTCTTGCCGACCCCGGGCTTGCCGACGATCACGATGATGGGCACGGCGTAACGCGACCGGTCCTCGGTGGCGAGCATCAGCCGTTGCCGGATGTCCTCGATCTGCTTGGTGCGGCCGGTGAAGTCGGCGATGTCGGTCGGCAGCATGCCCGGGATGCTCGGGACCTTCGGGGGAGTCTGGATCTCCACCTTCTCCGGCACCGGCGGCGGGGGCGGGTCGAGGCTCTCGTCGGAGGTGAGGATCGCGTGTTCGAGCTGCTGCAGCCGCTCGTTGGGCTCGATGCCCAGCTCCTCGATCATCGTGCGGCGGGCGTTGCGGTAGACCTGCAACGCCTCGGCCTGCCGCCCCGACCGGTACAGCGCCGTCATCAGCTGGCCGCGGAGCCGTTCACGGAGGGGGTACTCGTCGGTGAGCTCGGTCAGCTCGCCGACCAGCTCGTGGTGCCGGCCGAGATCCAGCTCCAGCTGGATGCAGTCCTCGTTGGCGGTGACGCGGTTCTCGGTGAGCCTGCTCGCCGCCGACTGCACGAGCCTGCTGTCGATGCCGTCGAGGGCGGGCCCGCGCCACAGCGCCAGTGCCTCGCGGTAGTGCTTGATCGCCTCGTTGACGTTGCGGGCCTCGCGCGCGTGCCGGGCCCGCAGGGTCAGGCTCTCGAAGCGCTGGGCGTCGATCTGGTCGGCGGCGACCCGTATCGCGTATCCCAGCGACTGGGTGGAGATGATGTCGGGGTTGCAGTGGGCGGAGAACAGGCGGCGGAGGGAGGAGATGCAGATCTGCACCTGGGCGCGGGCCGTGGTGGGCGGCTCGTCGCCGTAGATGGCCTCCATGAGGCGGCCGATGGTGACGACCCGGTTGACATCGAGCAGGAGGACGGCGAGCACGATCTGCTGCCTGATTCCCCCGAGATCCAGCCGGCGATCGGCCTCAGACGCTTCGAGAGCTCCCAGAATCCCGAATTCCACCTGCATCTCCTCGCATGAAAAGCTCGCGGCCCATTCCGGAAGTTCGCTCACCCTCCGATGCGAGAGGTACCAGCTGGTTGGTCCAGGAGATCCACCCCGTAGTGGACATCGGCATTGGTTGGTCCATGACACTGTGCGCAGATACTGTCGGGCGCGAGCTAGTCACATAATGCGATGTCACTTATGTCTGGATCGTACTACTATACGAGGTTCGGATCTATAGCGAGTCTGCGAATACTTTGTGAATCCGCATACTTATTTGTATGTGCAACGACCTCGGGCCGTTGAACGCGGATCCAACCTGTGATATGTCCCGATATATGGTAGTTTCCGGGTAGCTTGTCAGGAGACCTGGTAAACCAGGTGGCCCGTGGGGGAGTACTCCGGCGCGGCCGGATGCGGACACGGGAACCTCGGCGGCGCTCGGGCCGGTCAGCCCCAGGGAGTGTTGCCGCCGGCGGCCCTCATCGGGGGCAGCGAGGCATTCGTGGCTGCTGGGGACCCCGTGAACGGGGGGAGCCCGGTGCGGGCGGGCGCCGCCTCGCGGATGGCGCCGAATGCGCCGGCGTTGACGGCGAAGACGAATCGGGAGACGTGGCGGCTGTTGTGAGCGCTCATTTTCGCTGACCTCTTCTTGGTGTCGCGGAGGTTGTTTGTCAGCCGATCGGCTGAGCAAGGTCAACGTAGAAAGCGTCACCATTCGGTCCTTATCGGATCTCTTCTCGGCTGGCATCTGTCCAGGTCACGACGTGAATCGGCGTTTTCTTGCGTTTCGCGGAGATTGCGGGACGAGGTGCCGCCACGGTGGCGGGAGCCATGCGAAAGCGGTGTGACCTGCGGCGGGATGCCCCGGGGCGGTGGCGAGTGATAGCCGTGAATAGCCGGGCGAAAGTGAACCGATAGCGGGGTGCGGCACTCTGACGCGCAGGCCGGGACCGGGCCGGTGCCACCGGCATCTTCCTGCCCCCGGATATGCGTGCACGCCAGGTCGGGCACGGCGGGCCGGGTGCGCGAGCCCTCCGCCGGGTCGCTCGCGTGCGCGCCACGCGGACGGCGCCGGCGACCGGCGCGCACCGCGATGGCGCTTGGAGCTGTCCGTCTAGGCGGGCCGGCAGATAGGTGTTCTTACATGAGTATCACTGCGCAAGCCTTGGACGGCGTTTACGGCCGCTCGGCCGCCGGCGTACGTGCGCGCCTCGAACGGGACGCCCACGGAGGCTGGCAGGACCTCGCCGACGCGGAGACCGACAGCGAAGGGCGTATATGCGAATGGCGTGACAAGAAACTCGAGCGCGGCCTTTATCGCATCAGGTTCGACAGCGACTACTATTTCGTCGGCCTGGGACTGAGCGCGGCCTATCCCGAGATAATCGTGACCTTCCGAATGCAGGACGAGACCGACGCCTACCAGATTCAGGTGATGCTCTCCCCGTATTCCTATTCAACGCATTTCAGGATCGCGTGATCGACGGTATTCGTGCTGTGGCCCGTCCCGGCCTCCGTCGTCCCGAGCAAGGCGCGGTACCCGGGGCGGTCCAGGCGGAGAAGGGAACCAGACAGTGACCACCCAACGCACCACGAGCCCGGCGCACCTCGCGCACGCCACGAAGGCGGGCAGGACCCCGGCCGCGCGCTACCACCCGTTCACGCCCGTGGCCCTTCCCGGCCGCCTCTGGCCGGACAGGACCATCACCTCGGCTCCGCGCTGGGTCTCGACCGACCTGCGCGACGGCAACCAGTCGCTGGCCAACCCCATGAGCCCCGATCGCAAGATGGCGATGTTCGACCTCCTGGTGCGCATGGGGTACCGGGAGATCGAGGTCGGGTTCCCGGTGGCGAGCCAGGACGACTTCGCGTTCGTGCGCAGGCTGATCGAGCGCGACCTGATCCCCGACGACGTGCGCATCTCCGTCCTCGTGCAGGCGCGCGACGAGCTGATCAGGCGCACGGTGGAGAGCCTCGAAGGCGCCCCGCGCGCCACGATCCACCTGTACAACGCCACCTCGCCGCTGTTCCGGCGCGTGGTGTTCGGGATGAACCAGGACGAGTGCAAGGACCTCGCGGTGCAGGGGACCCGGCTGGTCATGAAGTACGCGGACAAGCTGCTGAGCGGTTGCGACCTCGGCTTCGAGTACTCGCCCGAGCTCTTCAGCGACACCGAGCTGGACTTCTCCCTGGAGGTCTGTGAGGCCGTGATGGACGTCTGGCGGCCCGAGGCCGGGCGCGAGATCATCCTCAACTTCCCCACGACCGTCGAGCGCTCGCTGCCCAACGTCTTCGCCGACCAGATCGAGTGGCTGGACCGCAACCTGTCCAGGAGGCCGCACGTCTGCCTGTCGATCCATCCCCACAACGACCGCGGCACGGGCGTCGCGTCGTCGGAGATGGCCCTGCTGGCGGGGGCGCAGCGGATCGAGGGCTGCCTGTTCGGCAACGGCGAGCGGGCGGGCAACGTCTGCCTGGTCACGCTCGGGCTCAACCTGCTGACCCACGGCGTCGACCCGGGCATCGACTTCTCCGACCTGGACGGCGTCCGCCGCACGGTCGAGTACTGCAACGAGATCCCGGTGCACCCCCGCCACCCGTACGGCGGCGACCTCGTCTACACCTCCTTCTCCGGCTCGCACCAGGACGCGATCAAGAAGGGCTTCGACGCCATGGAGCACGCCGCCTGCGAGGCGGGGGTCCAGGCGGGAGACCTCCCCTGGGAGATGCCGTACCTGCCGCTCGACCCCCGCGACGTCGGCCGCACGTACGAGGCGGTGGTCCGCATCAACAGCCAGTCGGGCAAGGGCGGCGTGGCGTACGTCATGAGCGCCCGGCACGGGATGAACCTGCCGCGCCCGCTCCAGGTCGACTTCGTCGGCGTGGTCCAGGAGATGGCGGACACCGAGGGCGGGGAGATCACGCCCGACCGGGTCAAGGGGCTCTTCGACCGCGAGTACGTCGAGTACCCCCTGCTCCCCATCCCGCTCGTCTTCACCGGCGAGCCCGTGACGGCCGAGCTCCACATCGACGGCGAGCGGTTCGACGTCGGCGGCGCGCGCTCGGACTCCGTCCGCAGCGTGCGGGGCGCGCTGGCGCGGTGGGGAGTGGACGTACGGGCCGTGCACCGCACCGCCCCCGGCGCGGGCCGGGAGGCCGGCGCGGAGTCGGTCGTCTACGCCGAGTGCCGGGTCGACGGCAGGACGTTCTGGGGCGCGGGCGTCGACCGCGACGTGGAGGCGGCCTCGCTGTCGGCGGTGCGTTCCGCCGTCACCCGTGCCCGCCTGGACGCCGCGCCTTCCGCGCCCCCCGCGACCCCCGGGCCGTCCGCGCCCGCCGTGCTTCCGGCGTCCGAGCCGGACGCCGTGCCCGTGCGGGCGGGGAGGTCCGGCGACCACGGCGTGCCGGCGCCGCGTCCCTCCCGTCCGACGATGGCCTCGCGGCGATAGCCGCGCGATAAGGGCTGGAAGGCGCCGAAGCCTAGCGTGGCCATTGTCACCGAAAACGGACAAGTGCGGACAATCGGAAAGGCGCCTCGATCATGCGGCGAGTTCGGCAGGAAAGCCGGGTGTTGTACGCGATTCATTGGATCCGGGCACACCGTTCCTGCTCAAGGCTGCGCTTCTGATCCACGGCGACATGTGGAATTCGTCGGGAAAAAGGGAGGCTCGTCATGAGCCTGATCGAACGACAGGAGGCACTGGCCTCCCTGGAGGGTCTACTCGCCAGCGCCATCATGGGAAAGGGCCGAGTCGCCCTCGTAAGCGGTACCGTCGCCACCGGTAAGAGCGAGCTGCTGCACTCCTTCGCCGAGCAGGCCGCCGAGCTGGGCGCGCTGCCCATCACGGCGACGGGCTCGCTGGCCGAGAGGGACCTGCCGCTCGGCGTCCTCGGTCAGCTGATCCAGGACGCCCCGCTGGTCCTGGAGGAGCGTGAACGCGCCATGGCCCTCCTGCGGGAAGGCGCCCGCACCGTCATGTCGTCCGGTCCCGAGACCGACACCCTGAAGCAGGTGGACGCGCAGATCGTGCACGCCCTCTGCACCGTGCTGCTCGAACTGTCCGAGCGCTACCCCCTGATGATCGTGGTCGACGACGTGCACCACGCCGACCGGGCCTCGCTGCTCTGCCTGGCCTACCTGTCGCGGCGGGTGCGGTTCGCCTCGATCGTGGCGGTGTTCAGCCACTCCACCCACGGGCGGTACGCCGAGACCTCCTTCCCGACCGAGCTGCTCCGCCAGCCCCACTGCCGCCGCGTCCAGCTCTCCCCGCTGTCGCAGGCCGGTGTAATGAGCCTGGTGGCCGAGCAGCTCGGGACCCAGGGCGCCGAGCGGTTCGCCGGCGAGTGGTACGCGCTGAGCGGCGGCAACCCGCTGCTCGCCGCCGGGCTGGTCGAGGACTACCAGGCGGCCACGCGGGCCGCCGGAGAGCCTCCCGCCGAGCTCGTCCCCGGGGACGGCTACGGGCAGGCCGTCGTGTCCTGCCTGCACCGCGCCGACCCCAGGATGCTCCAGGTCGCGTGGGGGCTCGCGATCCTCGGCGAGCCCGGCTCGCTCGACCAGCTCCTCGGGGTCGGCCAGGACTTCGTCTCCCGCGAGCTCCAGGCCCTGGCCAACGCCGGGCTGCTCACCATGGGCCGCTTCCGCCACGAGTCCGCCCGCGCGGCCGTACTGGCCGAGCTCGACGCCGGTGAGCGGGGCGCGCTGCACCGCCGCGCCGCGGAGCTCGCGTACGACAGCGGCGGCTCCACGACGGTGATCGCCGACCACCTCCTGCACGCCGGCCGCGTCGAGGACCGCTGGGCGGTCGACGTCCTGGAGGACGCCGCGCGCCACGCCCTGCGTGACGGCCGCGTCGAGCCCGCGGTGGAGTACCTGCGCCTGGCCTGCCGGATCAGCACCGACGACCACCAGCGGGTCAGGATCACCACCGCGCTCATGCGGGCCGAGTGGCGGATCAACCCGAGCACGCCCACCGGCCACTTCCCCGAGCTGACCGACGCGCTCCACAAGGGACAGCTGCGCGGCAGCGACGCGGTCGTGCTGGCCAAGGCCCTGCTGTGGCACGGCAGGTTCGACGACGCGCAGGACGTGCTGAAGCGTCTCGGCGAGTCAGGCGAGAAGCTGGACGCGGACACGGTCACCGAGCTCGTCGTCACCCGCCCCTGGCTGCGCTGCTCCTACACCCCGTTCCTCTCCCAGCTTCCCCAGGTGACCGGCGAGCAGTCCCGCGCGGCCATCCTGTCGGTGACGGCCTACCGGCGCCTCGAGTCGGCGATCACGCTCGCCGCCGTGCTGACCCGTGGGCCGCGCGACGAGATCGTGGCCGTGGTCGAGCGGATCCTGCGCAGCTCCCGCCTCGACGAGATGTCGATGGACACCGTGGAGAGCGCCCTGCTCGCCCTCACCTACGGCGGGCGTCCCGACAAGGCGGCGCCCTGGTGCGACCTGTTCATCGACGAGGCATCGTCGAGGCACGCCCCGAGCAGGCGGGCACGGCTGTCGGCGATCAGGGCGGAGATCGCGCTCCGCCAGGGCGACATGCTCGGCGCCGAGTTCCACGGCCGCCTCGCCCTGGACATCATCCCGCTGAGCAGCTGGGGAGTCGCCGTCGGCGGCCCGCTGTCCAGCCTCGTGATCGCCTCCACCGCCATGGGCAACCACGACGCCGTCAACGAGCTGCTCGACCAGCCGGTGCCGGACGCCATGTTCCAGACCCGGTGGGGACTGCACTACCTGCACGCCCGCGGGCGCTACAGCCTGGCGACCGACCACGCGCAGCTCGCGCTGCGGGACTTCCAGCGGTGCGGGGAGCTCATGGGCCGGTGGGACCTCGACGTGCCGTGGCTGATCCCGTGGCGCACCGAGGCGGCGGAGGCGTGCCTGCGCCTCGGCAGGCCCGACCAGGCCCGCAGGCTGGTGGAGGAGCAGATCAGGCGCTGCGGGACCAGCGCGCCGCGGGTGCACGGCATCGCCATGCGCCTGCTGGCGGCCACCAGCGAGCCGCGCCATCGCCCCATGCTGCTGCGCCAGGCCGGTGACCTCCTGCAGTCCGGGGGAGACCGGTACGAGCTGGCGCGCGTGCTCGTCGACCTCACCGAGGCCTTCCACGCGCTCGGCGAGTACCGGCGGGCGGGAATGATCGGCGGCCGGGCCCGCGCGGTCGCGCAGGAGTGCCACGCGGACCCGCTGAACAGGTCGCTCACCCGGGACGGCGACGCGGGTGCCGCCGCGGTGACCGGCTCCGCCCCCGAGGTGGCCGACGTGACGGCCATCCTGAGCGACGCCGAGCGGCGGGTAGCGGTGCTGGCCGCGGCTGGCTACACCAACCGCGAGATCGCCGACAAGCTGTACGTCACGGTCAGCACCGTCGAGCAGCACCTGACCCGCACCTACCGCAAGCTGGACATCACCAGCAGGGCCGAGCTGCCCTCCACGCTGGAGCTCGGCACCTCGATGCCCGCCTGAACCCCCGAAAGCCGCACCACCCCCGAACCGCCCGAACCGCCTCCGCAGCGAGGAGCGCTCACGTCGCCCAGCGCGGTCCCCCCGGTGCCCCCGGCGTTCCCGGCCTCCACGGCGGGCGCCGGCGCGGGCCGGGCACGAGACCGCTTCGCGCGAGGCGGAGCTCGCGCAGGGCGCGCGCCGCGCCGGTCTGCCTGGCCAGATCGAGTGCGCGGCGCGCGACCTGCGCGCAGCGCTCGCTCTCGTGCGCGTCGGCGTACGCGTGGGCGAGCCGGGCCAGGTCGTAGGCGGTCGCGGCGCTCTCCTTCGCGGAGGCCAGCTCCCGTTCGAGGATCTCGATCGCGTCGTCCAGATGGCCGAGGTCCAGGAAGCACTCCGCCGCCAGCACGTCGTGCAGGGAGGGGGAGTAGCCGAACGTGTACCTCGTGCGCTCCTCCGGCTCGGCCCCGGGCGGCTCGGCGGACTCCTCCAGGCGGCGGTGGCACATGTCCTCCTCGCCGGCCATCGCGTGGCCCTGTGCCTCGCGCAGCCGGGTCAGGGCCTCAAGGCGCGGGGACGGGGCCGCGTGTTCCCTGGCCGGGCGCTCCCGGGCGGCGACGGCGATCTCCACGACCTCGCCCGGATCGCTGCGCGGGCCGGTCAGCCCCGCCCGGCTGGCCATCGTGTACGCCACCAGGCTCTCGTCCTCCGACCGGCCCGCCGCGCGCCGGGCGCGGTCGGACCACCTGAGGGCCTCCCCGAGGTCGCCCGCCTCGTACCGCATGCGGCTGATCGTCTCGGCGTCCTCCGACGAGAGCATGATCAGGGCCCGGCGGACCGACGGCCTGGCGTCGCTGTGGAAGCCCTGGATCAGGGTGAAGACCGGCGTCAGGACGTCGGCCAGGTCGGAAGGCCGCCGGGCGGGCCGGGCGCAGGCGTCCAGGAGGGCTTCCAGGTAGGCCACCGTCTCGGCGTCGGCCCGCGCCGGGTTCTCGACGGCGCGGCCGGTCCGCTCCTCCTCCTCGGGCGTGAACCGGCCCGGCACCAATGGAACCCCCGTGAGGTGGTGCCAGAGCGCCGTGCCGGCGGGCTCTCCGCTCTCCCCGCCGAGCAGGTCGCCCTCGCCCGCGCCGTACACGCGGCAGAGCAGCTCGGCCTCGCGCTCGTCAGGCCGCCGCTCGCCGGTCTCCCAGGAGCGGACGGTCCGCGTGAGCTCCTCCCCGGCCGGCAGGCGGTCGCGGGTGTCCTCGTCCGCCGCGCCGGTGAGCCGCTGCCCGAGATCCTCGCGGCTCCACAGCTTGCCCCGGCGCCACGCCCGCAGCCGCGCGGCCCAGAGGGGGATGTCGATGCCGATCATCGCTGCTCCTTCCGGCAGGGGAGCGGGCATGGGTGCCTCGACGGCCGTCTCCCATCCTTCGCCGTCCCAAGGGATCCGTCATCCCCCAACCTGAGGATGAAGGCCCGCGGCACGGCGTGCCGGGCGTGCCGGCACACGCCGTATCCGCGGCCTCAGCCACCGGGGCTCTGACCTGCGTTAACGTCACGCCCAGTACGCGTGGACGACCAGGAAGACCCAACATGACGCCGCTCACCCGACGGGCCGGACGCGATCCGCTGCCGATGGCGCTCATCGTGCTGACCGTGCTGAGCGGCGGGGTGGACGCGGCCAGCTTCCTCGGGCTGGGGCACGTCTTCACCGCCAACATGACCGGCAACGTGGTCGTCCTGGGCTTCGCCGCCGGGGGCGCCCCCGGCTTCTCCGCGGCCGCGTCCCTGGTCTCGCTCCTGGCCTTCCTCGCCGGGGCCGTCGTGTCAGGCAGGGTCGACCACCACGTGCGGCCCCGGCGCGCCAGGGTCCTGATCACGCTGGCCGCGGAGGCGGCCGTCCTCGGAGCCGCCGCGGTGGTCGCGGCCGTACTGGACCTCTCCGCCCCCGCCGGGCGGTACCCGGTGATCGCGATGGTCGCCGCGGCCATGGGACTGCAGAACGGCACCGTGCGGATCCTCGCGATACCGGGGATCACGACCACCGTCCTGACCCGCACCCTCACCGGCCTCGCATCGGAGTCGAGCCTGGCCGGTGGCACCAACGCCGGGGCGGCGCGCAGGATCGCCTCGGTGCTGGCGATGCTGCTCGGCGCCTACCTCGGAGCCGTGCTGCTCCGGCACACCGGGCCCCCGTGGGTGCTGGTCGCCGTCACCGTGTGCGTGGCACTGATCGCCGCCGGGTACGCGGTGCACCCGGGCTCGCGGCGGGAGCCGTGACGGCGATCACGTGGCCATGCGCCCATCATGGGCCACGCCGAGCCCCCGGCCGTCAGCCCTCCGCCAGGATCGAGCGGGCCTCGGCGGCCACCCGCGCCATGCCCAGGCGGTCGGCCAGGCGGAGCGAGCGGTGCAGCAGGCGGGTCGCCTCGCCCGCGGGGTCGGAGGGGTCGAGCAGCCGCAGGGCCTTGGCGCGGTCGAGCTGGATCCTCGCCATCTGCGGCGGCGCGGCGGACACCATGCGCGCCGCCTCCTCGTAGCAGCGCAGCGCCCCGGCCGCGTCGCCCGCGGTCATCGCCAGCAGCCCGCGGAACCGCGCCGTCGGCCCGAGCAGCGCGGTCGGCCACCCGGCGAGCACGATCTCCTCGGGGTAGGCGGAAAGCCGGGCGCGCAGGAGCGGCACGTGGGCGTCCAGCCCGGCCCCCTCGACACCGGCCTCGCCGATCAGGGCGCACGCCTCCGCCAGGACCGCGAGCGTCGGCACCGTCCATCCGTGGGGCGGCAGCGCCGCGAGGCCGGACGTCTCGCGCACGATGGCCGCGAGCCGGTCGGCGGCCTCGTCGTGCTGGCCGGTCTCGCACAGGGCCAGCACGTGCGCGGCCCGCCAGATCGGGAAGTACCCGTGCTGCTCGATCTGCCGGGCCAGGCCCGACCCGAACAGCTCGCCCATCCTTCCCCGCTCGTGGAGCAGCCAGTAGTACTGCCCCATCCAGGTCTGTGCCAAGGTCTCCACGGGGACGGCCTGGCCGGCGGCCAGCTCGTCGACCATGCGCCGGGACTCGCCCATGAGGCGCTCCTCGGCGCGCTCGAACTCGCCGTCCCACAGGTCCATGACCGTGTCCAGGGTGCTCTGGAGCCAGGGGCCGAGCACGCGCGGGTTGCGGGCGACGTGCCTGCGGTGGTTGTCGACGGTGCCGAGCGCCTCGCTGAGCATGCCGAGCCTGAGCTGGTCGACGGCCAGGGCCACCATCGCCTCGCTCTGGAAGTACGCCGACCCCGCCCGGATCCCCGCGTCGTGGAGCCGCGCGGCGATGTCGAGCAGCTCACCGGGGTGGGCATGGTCGAACAGCGCCCAGCGGCACTCGTCGAGGACCTCGCAGCGCACGAGGGCCTCGCCGTCCTCAGGAAGCTCCAGCAGCGTGGCGCGGGCGAGCCGCACCGCCGCCGCGGGCCCGTCCGGCCCCGGACCGCTCTGGCCGACCGCCATCGTCCGCTTCTTGGCGAGGTGGGCCTGGAGCTGCAGGCGCAGCGCCACGGCCTCCTCGTCGGAGTCGTCGCCGAGCCCCGCGATGCCGTCCTGGAGCAGGTGGGTGAGCTGCTGGTCGACCTGGCCGGGCGCGGACCACCTGCGGGCCAGCCGGACGGCCGCGGCGGCGGCCAGCCTCGGCAGCCCCCGCGCCGTCTCGTAGGCGGACAGGTAGCGACGTCCCGCCTCGTCCATGTCGCCGCCGTCGCTGAGCGCGTCGCCCAGCGTGATCAGCAGCCCGGCGCGGGTCGCGGGGTCGCATCGGAGCCCGAGCCCGGCGTGCGCCCAGGCGACCGCGCTCTCGACGCCGAACCCGCGCTGCTCGGCCCGCGCCGCGTCCAGGCAGGCCGCCGCGGCGCGCTCCTGCGGGATGCCGGGTCCGGCGGCCCGCGCGTGCTGGGCGATGCGCACCGGCAGGGCGGGGTCGCCCCAGCCCGCGGTGGTCATGCGCTCGGACAGCGCCTCGAAGGCCCGGCGGTGCAGGTCTCTCGCCAGGGCGGGATCGCGCTTGAGGTCGTCCAGCACGCCCTCGCGTGAGCGGTCGTGCGGGAAGCACACCCGGTCGTGGCCCCGGATGGCGTTGCCCGCAGCGGCCAGCGCCTGGTTGCGGTCGGCCTCGCCGGGGGAGAGGTCCAGCATCCGCGCGACCAGGGCGGTGTCGATGTCCAGGCCGAGCGCGGTGATCGCGGCGGCCGCGAGCCAGGGGAATGCGGGGCCGGTCCCGGCGCGGGCGCCGGACGGGCGCGGCTCGCCGTGCTCGGACAGGTCGCACAGCTCCAGCGGCAGGCCGTCGGTGACGTGCGCGGCCTCCTTGGTCTCGTCGGGTGTCGGCTCCCTGCCCCACACCTGGCCGAGCCACTGCCCCACCTCGTCCATGGTCAGCGGGGAGACGGTGACGGTGTCCATGGCCTCCTTCCAGTGCGCGGCCTCGGCCCTGGTGGCGAGGACGAAGCCCACGGGCGCCGGGCCGAGCCCCCTCCTGACGTGCTGGAGCAGCTCCTCGGCGTACGGGCTGAGCAGGTGCGCGTTGTCGAAGGCGACCAGCAGGCCGTCGCCCGCGGCCCGGCGCAGCAGGCTCGTCAGCAGGAAGGTCAGCTCCCTCGGGTCACGCTCGTGGCCGGGCCGGACGGCGGAGTCGCCGAGCACGCCCGCCGACATGAGCTTCGAAAGGGTGTCCCGCTCCTGGGTGCTGATCGGATCGGCGGGGGCCGACAGGTCGCGGCGCAGATGCCCCCAGAGCGCCCCGGCGAGCTCGCGCCACGGTTGCAGGCCGTCGAGCTCCTGGCACATGACGGTCACCATGCGGACCCGGGTGCGGGCGGCCATGCGCGCCGTCTCCCTGAGCAGGCGGGTCTTGCCGATGCCGCCCACGCCGCACGCGGCGAGGGCCGCGGCGTCGCCGCCGGACAGCCGGTCGATCAGCCCCGACAGCTCCAGGAGCTCCCGACGGCGGCCGACCAGCACCGGGGGACCGCCCTGCTCCTCGGGTTCCCCGCCCGCGCCGAGCGGCGCGCGCACGTCGAAGCCGTGCTCGTGCAGGGCGAGCAGGTCGTCGGCGCGGCGTACGGCCTCGTCGCCCGGCGAGTGCGGCCTGCGCCGCCCGACGACGCGCCGGGCCGCGGCTCCGCCGTCCTCCCGCAGGGTGGTGAGGAAGCGCAGCAGCCACACCGCCGTGGTGTCCTCCTGCCCCTCGCCGATGACGCTCTCGGCGAGGAAGCCCGCGTCCTCGTACCGGCCTTGCTGGAGCGCGATCCTGGCGACGAGCCGCACCAGGTCCGCGCGCTGTTCCGAGAGCTTGGCGCGGTAGGTCTCGCAGACCCACGGCAGGCTCCAGCCGGCCGCCAGCGAGGCGAAGGGCGCGCCCCGCCACTCGGCCGCCGCCGCGCGCAGGGCCGCCATGGCCCCGGTGAGGTCGCCCTGGTCGTACAGCTCCCGCCCCTCGCGCAGCCGCCGCTCGAACCGGGCGGCGTCCAGGGTCGCCGCGAGGTGGCCCTGCTCTCTCTCCACCAGCTCGTAGGCGTGGGACCACTTGGCGGGAGGGATGTCGAGCCCGCTGCCCGCGAGGGCCTGCCGCAGCCGCGACAGCGGGGGCGCCACGTCGGGCACCGGCCAGTCGGGGCCCTGCCCGAGCGCGGCGGCCAGGTTGTTCTGCGGGATCGGGTTCCTGGCGGAGACGAGCATGGCGAGGGCCTTGGCCGTCTGCGGCAGGAGCTTCCTCGGTGCTCCGTCCACGAGGATCGAGACCTCGCCGAGCAGCCTGATATCGAATATCGCCACGTTCACCGCCGGGGATCGGTTTGCGATTCTCCATTGACGGCCTTCCCCGCAAGGTCATCGCAAGGATCAATGGCCACGATGGGGCCGGTGGCAGAAAACAGCCGTAAACCCTTGTTAACGCTATGACGTGAGGTGAGCGCGTGGCAAGGATCGACCGAATTTCGGTTGACGCGCTCGACGAGCACCAGCTCGAAGAGGTCAGGCAGAGCGTACGTCGCGAACGTGACGCTGAGGCTAATAGGCCATTAAGTGTAGCGATAATGGGTCAGACGGGTGTCGGAAAGTCGTCACTGCTCAATGCGCTGTTCGGCACCCGCCTGGCGGTGGGTGACGACAAACCGGTGACCCGCGAACCGCACGCCATCTCCGTCCCCGGCAATTCCGGTCATACGCTGACATTTTGGGATATGCCTGGAATAGGGGAATCGGCGGGCGCCGATCGCGCGTACGCGTCGATGTACCTGGACAGGCTCTCGGAGTCCGACGTCGTCATCTGGGCCGTCCACGCCGACAGCCGGTCGGCGGCCGACGAGACGCGCCACCTGAACCGGATCCTCAAGGGCGCCGATCCGCAACTGCGGCGCGAGGTCGTCGGCAAGCTGACGTTCGTCCTCACCAAGGCCGACATGCTGACCCCGCCGCCATGGATCTTCGACATGCGAGGACGCCAGGGCTCGTTCGTCCCCAGCCCGGCCCTGGCCGCCCGGCTGGAGCGCAGGGCCGGCCACGTCGAGAGGACGGTCCTCGAGCCCTGGTGCGAGCTGCTGCGCGCTGGCACGTACAACACCGGGGAGTTCGCGGTTTCTGACGAGAGACTGAGCTTCGACAGGCACGCCGTCCACTACCGGGGCCACTTCTCCGAGCAGGCGCGCGAGAGGTACTCCGCCGCCCACCCCGAGCACGCCGCGGTCTTCTCGCGGCTGCGCGACAACCATCGGGTCCTGCCGTGCTCGGCGCTGTTCCGCTTCAACCTCGCACGGCTGATGGTGAGCGTGGTCAACAAGCTCGGGCCCACCGCGATCTTCCGGTTCCAGCGCGTGCTGGACGACGCCGCCGAGCTCGCGGGTGTGCCGGTCGCCGCGATGCGGGAGTACGGCAACTTCGTGGTCTGGGACGGCGTCCGCGGCGTCAGCGCCTACGACCTGGCGCGGTTCCCCCTGTGAGCCCCCACCGGCGGCCCGCCGCGTATCACCGTCCCGCCGGCGCGGGTGACCGGCCATGATGGACGATGACGACATCCTCCAGGCGGTGGAGGCGAGGCGCAGGGAGGACGCCGAGTACCTCACGCGGCTCGACTACGCGGTCCAGTACCGCGACGAGGCCGCGATCGAGCACCTGATCAAGGAGGCCGTCACCCGGCGGCTCGGCGTGGTCGCGGACGTGGGCTTCGACGTCGTCAGGAGCATCTGGAACTGGCTCGTCACGCGCTGATCCCCGGTGGCGCTCCCGCCCCGGCCGCCGTCGCGCGGTGCCCGCACGATGTGCGGAGACGCCTTCAGCGCGCCGCCGGCTTCCCTCGCGTAACAGCGATGTGACCGGTATGTGATCGAATACCCGCCTTCAGTGACCCTCTGGGCGCACGCGCGCCTCCAAATTATGGAAAGAATGTGTATGTAGATGGACTAGTCCGTCCGACACCGGGGGAGGCGCGGAGCGTTGGGCATGCGTGGGGCAGCCGGCCCGTCGATGAGCCTTGAGCAAATCGACCACGCCCTGCGCCGCCGCATGGAGGAACGCGACCGCATCGCCGGCGACCTGCTCGACCTCGACGGCCACCCGAGCCACGCGCTGCTGAAGGGCCTGACCCCCACGGGCGAGACCGGGCGGCGCTGGGAGCAGGCGCAGGTCAGGCTCGTGACCCTGTGGTGGCTCTTCGACACCTACCGCCGGGTGCTCGACCGCGCGCAGGAGATCAGGGCCGGTCACCGGCCCGACACCGCCCTGCTGACCACACTGCTCACCGGTCCCTCGGTCGAGCTCAAGCCCGACGACGTGCCCGTCGAGAAGCGCTCGCTGCTCAGGGCCGTCGGCGAGTGGATCACCCTGGACGTCGTCCTCGCCCGCATGGACCAGGCGTACCGCGAGGTCGCCGAGACGATCGGCGCCGTGGACACCGCCTGGAACGCGCTGCTTCCGAGGCTCGACGAGACCGACGCGGGCCGCCGCGCGGCCAGGGACCTCGCCACCGCGCTCGGCGCGCCCGACCCCGCGCTCGACCGCTTGGACGCCGAGGCCGTGCGCCTGCGCGCCGCGGTCACCACCGACCCCCTGGGTTCCGCCGGCCTCCGTGGCGAGCTGGACGCGACGGCCGCCGCCGTCGCCGCCCGGCGCGGCGCGCTGGAACAGGCCGCGCGGGTCCGCGAGGAGTACGCCGAGCGGGCGCGCCTGCTGGCCGAGCGCATCGAGCGCGTCGCCGAGGCGGAGGACGAGGCGCGCCGGATCCGCGACACGGTCACCCTCAAGATCGCCGCACCGGCCCTCCCCGAGATGCCCGACCAGGCGCCCGCGCTGCGCGACCGGCTCGGCGCGCTCGGCACGGTCGAGGGCCGCTGGCTGGAGCTGGTCGAGCGCCTCACCGGTCTGGAACGCGGCGTCGAGGAGGCGCTCGCGCAGGCGGGCAGGGTCGCCGAGTCGATCGCCGGCCTCATCGGCCGCCGCGACGAGCTTCGCGGCCGGCTCTCCGCCTACCAGGCCAAGGCCGTGCGCCTCGGCCACGCGGAGGACGTCACCCTCGCCGGGCTGTACGGAGCGGCGCGCGACCTTCTGTGGTCGGCGCCGTGCGACCTGCGGCGGGCCACCGTCGCGGTCGCGGAGTACCAGCGGGCCATCACTCGGATCGGAGCGGCCGGATGACCAAGTGCACGCAGCCCGGATGCGCCGGGACGGTGGTGGACGGGTACTGCGACACCTGCGGCATGGCCCCCCAGCCCGAGCCCGCGCGCGCACCCTCGGGGGCGCCGGCCGGCGCCCCCGGGAACGGCCTGCCCCAGAGCGGGCCCGCAGGGCCGGGGGCGCCGTGGTCCCAGGGCGAGCCGCTGGGTCCGCCCGGCATCGGCCCGTCGGGCCATCCGGTGACGGCCTGGCCCTCGTCGCGGTCCGCCGCGGTCGCGCCTCCCCCAGGCGGGCCGGGCGCGCCGCCGCCCGGCGGGCCCGCGTCCGGCCGCCCCGGCACCGCGTGGCCCTCGGCGGGAGGGCCGGTCTCCGGCGCGGTGGCGCCGGGCTCGATGACCAGGCCGTCCATCGGCGTCCCCGGCACGGCCGCCACCAGTTCCTCCGGCACGGCGTCCACCGGCTTCGGCGGCGGCTCCCGGCGCACGAGCACCCGTGCCCGCAGGGGCATGCTCGGCATGGGGCTCGTCGAGGTGCCCCCTGTGCCCTACCGGGACCCTTCGGCGGTGGTCCTCGCCAACCCCGTGGTGCCCGAGGACCGCCGCTTCTGCGGCAACCCCGACTGCGGCAAGCCGGTGGGCCGCCGCAGGGACGGCCAGCCGGGGCGGCCCGAGGGGTTCTGCCCGCACTGCGGCCAGCGCTTCTCGTTCACGCCGAAGCTCCGCGAGGGCGACTTCGTGGCCGGGCAGTACGAGGTCAAGGGCTGCCTTGCCCACGGAGGCCTCGGCTGGATCTACCTGGCGGCCGACCGCAACCTCGACGGCCGCTGGGTGGTCATGAAGGGCCTGCTCGACACCGGCGACCTGGAGGCGCTCGCCGCCGCCGAGGCCGAGCGGCGCTACCTCACGGCGATGGACCACCCGAACATCGTCAAGATCTTCAACTTCGTGAACCACCCCGACCCCGGCACAGGGACGATGGTCGGCTACATCGTCATGGAGTACGTCGGCGGCGAGCCCCTGCAGGACCTGCTGCGCAAGAGGCTCAGGGAGTCCGACAACCGCGAGGCGCTCCCGCTGTCCCAGGTCATCGCCTACGGGCTGGAGATCCTGCGGGCCTTCGGCTACCTGCACGACCGGGGCATGCTGTACTGCGACCTCAAGCCCGCGAACGTCATCCAGGTGGAGGAGCAGCTCAAGCTCATCGACCTCGGCGCCGTGCGGCGCGTGGACGACCCCGACAGCGCGATCTACGGCACCGTCGGCTACCAGGCGCCGGAGATCGCCTCCCACGGCACCTCCGTCGCCTCCGACCTGTACACCGTGGGCCGCACGCTCGCCGTGCTGAGCTTCCCGTTCAGCCCCGCCAGCGGCGGCACCACCACGCCGCTGCCCGACATGGGGCCAGGACGCGAGTCCTACCAGCGGTTCCTGCAGCGGGCGACCGACCCCGACCCCGGCAGGCGCTTCCAGAACGCCGGGGAGATGTCCGACCAGCTCGTCGGCGTGCTCAGGGAGACCAGGGCCGCCGAGGAGGGCATCCCGCACGGCGCGCAGTCGGGCGTGTTCGGTCCCGAGCGCACCGCCGTGGGCACCGACCTGGCCCCCGCGACCACCGGCCGGGTCTTCGGGGAGCTCGCCCGCCTGGACGCCGCCTCCGCGCTGCCCGTCCCCCTGGTCGACCCGCTCGACCCGGCGGCAGGCTTCCTCGCGGGTCTCACCTCGGGCAACCCCGACGAGCTGATCGCCGTGCTGGAGTCCGCGCCTCCCACCCCCGAGACCTCGCTGGCGCTGATCAGGGTGCTGAGCGAGCTCGGCCGTCCGGTCGCGGAGGCCCTGTACGCGGCGGCGGGCAACGAGCTGCCGGGAGACTGGCGGCTGTGGTGGTACCGGGGGGTCGCCGAGCTGGCCTCGGGCGACGCCGGCCTGGCCGTGCGGTACTTCGACGGGCTCTACTCCTGGTTCCCCGGCGAGACCGCGCCCCGGCTGGCACTCGCGTTCGCCCTTGAGGCGGCCGGGTCCGCCGCCGAGGCCGCCCGCCACTACGCGGCCATCTGGCAGACCGACAGGTCCTTCGTCAGCGCCTGCTTCGGCCTCGCGCGCATCCGGCTCGCCGAGGGCGACCGCGTGGGGGCCACCCGCGCCCTGGACGAGGTGCCCCCGACCTCCATCCACCGCACCGCCGCCCAGGTGGCGGCCGTGGCGGTGGCCGTACGGGGGCAGGCGCCGGCCGAGCCCGAGCTGGTGGCCGCCGGGGAGCGGCTGCGGAGCCTCAAGCTGGACTCCCGCGACCGCGACGGGCTCGCCTCCGAGGTGCTGGAGAGCGCGCTCGCCAGGTTCGTCACCGGCCAGTCGTCGCCCGGCGGCGGCACGCTGCTCGGCACGCCGCTGAACGAGCACGGCGTGCGCGGCGAGCTGGAGCGGGTCTACCGCGCGCTCGCCAGGTCGGCCGGCTCCACCGAGGACCGGCACGCCCTCATCGGCCGGGCCAACGCCGTGCGCCCGAGGACGTTGTGGTGAGCGGCTCCTGTCCCCGGTGCGGGACGCGCGTCCTCGCGGGTGAGGCGTTCTGCGAGGGATGCGGCCACGACCTGTCCTCGCCCGCCGGCGCCGCCTGCACCGCGTGCGGGTCGGCGAGCGTGGGAGCGGACGGCTACTGCGAGAACTGCGGCATGCTCCAGCCGACCGGCCGCGACCACGTCGAGATCGAGCTGGAGACCTCGGCCGGCGTGAGCGACCGGGGCCTGCGGCACAGTCGCAACGAGGACGCCATGGCGCTGCTCTCCGCCGGGCCGGCGTCGGTCGTCGCGGTGGTCTGCGACGGGGTGTCGACCTCCCCCCGCCCGGACGAGGCCTCGCAGGCCGCGGCCGACCTCGCGGCGGCCACCATCGCCAAGAGGCTCGCCGACGGCGACGACGCGGAGACGGCCACCCGTGAGGCCGTACGCCTGGCGGCCGACGCGGTCGCCGCCTCGGCCAGGCCCGGCGAGGACTCGCCCGCCTGCACCTACGTCTCCGCGGTGGTCGGCGGGCGGCACGTCACGGTGGGCTGGGTGGGCGACAGCAGGGCGTACTGGCTCGGCACGCAGTCGGCGCTGCTCACCACCGACGACGCCACCCCCGGCACGCACATGCTGACCGCGTGGCTGGGCGCCGACGCGGGCGAGGTCGTGCCGCACGTCCGCACCTTCACCACCGACGGGCCGGGCGTGGTGCTGCTGTGCAGTGACGGCCTGTGGAACTACTACCCGGAGCCGGAGGCGCTGGCCGCCACGGCGTTGAACGAACCCCCTCTCGCGGCGGCGCGGCGGCTCGTACGGCTGGCGAACGAGGCGGGCGGGCACGACAACATCACCGTCGCGGTCATCCCGTTCGGACAGGGGGAGCGGGCCGAGACCACGGTGGCATTCCCGAAGGAGAGAAGTGACTGACTTCACCATTCGCGTGGACCAGAACAAGTACCTGCCCGCGGGGAGCCAGGAGGTCCACGGGATCATCACGGTCGAGGCGAGCGGCCCGGTAGAGCGGGCCCCCGTCGCCGAGGCCGCCGAGGTGATCATCGTCGACACCTCGGGCTCCATGTCGTACGGCAAGATCGCCGATGCCAGGAAGGCCGCCCAGGCCGCCGTCGACACGCTCCGCGACGGCGTGTACTTCGCGGTGATCTCCGGCAACCACCAGGCCGAGGTGATCTTCCCGGGCCACGGGCAGCTCGTCCCGGTGGACGCGCAGAGCCGGCACGCCGCCAAGGACGCCATCTCCCGCCTGCGGGCCGAGGGCGGCACCGCCATGGGCCGGTGGCTGCGCCGCGCCGCCGACCTGTTCAGCGCCCACCAGGTGAACCACCCCGGCGCGATCAGGCACGCCATCCTGCTGACCGACGGCAAGAACGAGCACGAGCCCGCCCCCGAGTTCGACGCCAACCTCGCCTACTGCTCGGGCAAGTTCGTCTGCGACTGCCGCGGGGTGGGCACCGACTGGGTGGTCGCCGAGGTCCGCAGGATCGGCTCCACCCTGCTCGGCAGCGTGATGGACGTCCGCAGGCCCGAGGAGCTGGAGGAGGACTTCCGGGCGATGACCGAGGCGGCGATGGGCAAGACCGTCGCCGACGTCGCGCTGCGCGTGTGGACCCCCCGGGCGGCGACGCTGAACTTCGTCAAGCAGGTGTCCCCGGCGCTGGAGGACCTCACCGGCCGCCGCACCGAGGTGGACGCCCTGACCGGCGACTACCCGACGGGATCCTGGGGCGGCGAGTCGCGCGAGTACCACATCAGCGTGCGGGTGCCCGCGGGAACCGTCGGCCAGGAGATGCGCGCGGGCCTGGTCAAGCTGGTGCTGCCCGGCACCGGAGAGGTGCTGGCCAGCGGGAACATCCTCGCCCAGTGGAGCGACGACCCCGTCCAGTCGACCCGCATCAACCCCAGGGTCGCCCACTACACCGGCCAGCAGGAGCTCGCCTCGCTCATCCAGGAGGGCCTGCAGGCACGCAACGACGGCGACATCGAGACCGCGACCGCCCGGCTCGGCAAGGCGCGCGGCATCGCCGAGCGGGCCGGCAACGAGGAGACCGCCAAGCTGCTCGACAAGGTCGTCGACGTCGACCCCGAGACGGGGACGGCCCGTCTCAAGCGCACCGTCGACAAGGCCGACGAGATCGCGCTCGACACCCGATCTGTCCGCACAGTCCGCATGCGCAAGGACCCGGAGAACTGAGGATGGCCACCTGCCCCGTAGGGCACGACTCCTCCGACGAGGAATACTGCGACACTTGCGGCGCGCTGATGTCGGGCACCCCTGCCCAGGGCGTGCCCGAAGCGGGCGCGGCGTCCGCCGGTCCCGCCGCCCAGGGAGGCGGCGGTCAGCCCGGCGCGTGCCCCGACTGCGGGGCGCCGCCGAGCGGCCGGTTCTGCGAGACGTGCGGCTACGACTTCGTGCTCGGCGGCGGCGGCCGTACGGCCCCGCCCGCCGCCCAGCCCGCCCAGCCCTCGCGGCCCGCGACCACCGCCGGGACCGCGCCGCCCGCCCAGCCGTGGCAGCCCGCGCAGCCGGTCCAGCCCGGCCGGCCGGCCCAGTCCTGGCAGCCGGCCCAGCCCGTCGAGTCCCCGCGATCGTGGCAGCCCGCGCAGCCCGTCCAGCCCGCGCCGCCCGTCTCCCCGGCGGCCTCCGGCGGGACGGGGCAGGTGCCGGCGGGCGGCTGGGTCGCGGTGATCGCGGGCGACCGCGCCTACTACGACTCGATGATCGCCCAGGGCGGTCCCGACGCGGCGTGGGTGGCGTTCCCGCCCTACTGCCCGGAGCGGCGGGTCCACCTGAGCGGTGCCGAGATGCGCATCGGGCGGCGGCGGCAGTCGCGGCCGATGGTGCCGGAGATCGACCTGTCCGAGCCGCCGGAGGATCCCGGCGTATCGCACCTGCACGCCGTGCTGCTCGCCCAGCCGGGCGGCACCTGGCAGCTCGTCGACCCCGGCTCCGCCAACGGCACGCTGGTCAACGGCAAGGCCGTGGAGGTCAACGTCCCGGTGCCCCTCGAAGACGGCGACCGCGTGCACGTCGGCGCGTGGACCGTCATCACGGTGCGGAAGGCCTGAGATGACAGTTTCCGCCCCGTCCCCCGCCGCCGCCGCTCCCGTCGCGGCCCCCGATCCCGCCGCGCCTCCCGCGCCCGCCTCGGGCTTCGCGCCCCTGCGCCGGGTCAGGAGGGTGCGCACGGTCCCCGGGCGGATCCGCCTGTTCGCCGCGCTCGCCGTGGCCGCGATCCTGCTGCTGTTCGCGACCGTGAGCCTCGCTATCGGGCACGCCAAGGACGGCCTCAACGTCATCGGCCACACCGCGGGCCCGCAGGTCGTCGCCACGGCCGACCTGTACTTCGCGCTGAGCGACATGGACGCCCAGGTCGCCAACCTGCTGCTCACCGGCCGCACCGCCGGGGTCGGGCCGGGCAGGCAGGCCACGCTCGACCGTTACGACGAGCGCCGCTCGCAGGCCGACCGCGCCGTGCTGCAGGCGGCCGACCTGGCCAGCGACGACGCCACCGAGCAGGTGACCGTACGGGCGCTGCTCGACGGGCTCGGCAGGTACGAGCAACTGGCCGCCCGCGCCCTGGTCCTCGACGAGCAGTCGGGCCACCAGGCCGGGCCGCCCCCACAGGCCGTGCTCGACGTGTACCGCCAGGCCACCGACCTGATGCGGCTCGACCTGCTGCCCAAGGCGTACAACCTGACCCTCGACAGCGGCACCATCGTCAGGCACGCCTACCTCGCCGAGCTGTCCGCGGTCCAGATGGGGCGGCTCTGGGTCGGCCTCGCCGGCGCGCTCGCGCTCGCGGTGCTCATCGTGCTGCAGGTCTTCCTGAGCCGGGGGTTCCGGCGGACGTTCAACCTGCCGCTGCTGGTCGCCACGGTCGTCACCGGCGCCCTCACCGGCGCCGCAGTGCTGGTGCTGCAGCACGAGGGCGGCGTGCTCACCGACGCCAAGGAGAACGGCTTCAACTCCGTGCTGTCGCTGTCGCGAGCCCGTGCGATCGGCAACACCATGCACGGCGACGAGAGCAGATACCTGCTCGACCCGCAGCGGGCCGACACCTACGAGCAGGTGTACCTCGACAAGTCGCAGTCAGTGCTGTACGTCCCCGGCGGCAACCTCGACAAGTACTACGCCGCCGTCGACGCCGGGGTGGCGGCCTACCCCGGGAAGGCCGACTTCCTCGGCTTCTACGGCTCGGAGGCCGCCCACGTCACCCTGCAGGGGCAGCGCGAGGCCATCGGCAAGGTGCTCAAGCTCTACCAGCAGTTCCAGCAGAACGACCGGCGGATACGGCGGGCCGCCGAGGGCGGGATGCGGCGCGACGCCATCCAGGTCGCCATGGGGCCCGCCTTCGGCGCTTACGACGACGCCCTGGTGGAGCTCACCGCCCTGCACCGCAAGGCGTTCGACTCCGCGGTGCGCGACGGCGACGGCGCGCTCGGCGGGTGGAACCTGGTGCCGCCGGCGGCGGCGCTGGCCGCCATCCTGCTGATCCTCATCGGTGTCCGGCCCCGGCTCGCCGAGTACCGCTGAAGGGAACGTCTTGATGGTCACGCTCACTCGGAAGCGCCGCGCGGGGCGCGGGGAAGGTCGTCTCCGGCGCGCCGCCGCCGTGGCGCTGGTCGCGGCGGCCGCGATCCCGCTCGCCGCGTCCTGCGGCGCCGGCACCTCGATCCTGGACAAGGACTCGCTGGTCATCGGCGTGAAGCCGGACCAGCCCGGGCTCGGGGTCAAGGCGCCGGACGGGAAGTTCAGCGGGTTCGACATCGACGTCGCCTCCTACGTCGCCGGCAAGCTCGGCAAGCCCGTGCGGTTCGTCGCGGCGCCCTCGTCCGAGCGCGAGAAGATGCTCATGAACGGCTCGGCCGACCTCGTCGTCGCGACCTACTCGATCACCCCGGAGCGCAAGACGAAGGTCTCCTTCGGCGGGCCGTACTACGTGGCCCACCAGGACACGCTGGTCAGGGGAGGGGAGGGTGGGGTCACCAACGTGCGCGACCTGCGCGACCGCAAACTGTGCCAGGTCACCGGGTCCAACTCCTGGCGCCGGGTGAAGGAGGAGCGGAAGATCCCCGTCACGCTGGTACCGTCCGCGTCCTACAGCGAGTGCGTCCGCGACCTGAAGGCGGGCACGGTGGACGCGGTCTCGACCGACGACCTGATCCTCGCGGGATTCGCCACCTCCGGCACCAAGATCGTCAACGCGCCGTTCAGCGACGAGAGGTACGGCGTGGGCATCCGCACCGGGGACGTCGACGGCTGCGAGGCGGTCAACAAGGCGATCACCGAGATGTACCAGGACGGCACCGCCAAGAAGCTCCTGCAGAAGTGGTTCGCCAAGTCCGGCCTGGCCCTCAGCTTCACCGTCCCCCAGTTCGAGGGCTGCGGCTGAACGTCGCGCCCGCGCTCTCCTCATCTCCGGTCTTCGGTTCCCGCGTTCGGCCGTACGCGCGGTGTCACGGTGCGGAGTCGCAAAGCCGTACGTATGTGACATGCGTGGCGATGTCGTGAAATTTCGTGAACACGAGGCGAACGCCGGGGGTGGGGGTGGCGTGGGACATCTTGCGTGGACGGCTATATTACGGGTGAACAAGCCGCGCTCTTGTTCATGAACTCCGCGTTTTCTCATGGATCGAGGCCGGCCGATGGGCGACATGATCATCGTCAACTGCACGGTGGTCGACGGCAGGGCGGCCGACGGCCTCGGCCCCGTCCGCGACGCGGCGGTGCTCGTCCAGGGTGAGCGCATCGCCGCCGCCGGGCCCCGCGAGGAGATCCTCGACCGGGCGGGGGACCTCAGGCGGATCGACCTCGGCGGCGCCTACCTCACCCCCGGCCTGATCAACATGCACACCCACCTGTCGCTGTCGCTGCCCGGCCAGGGCGGGGAGAGCGTCAGGGCCATGGGACCGCACGACCTGGCGCTGTACATGGCGGACGGCGCCCGCCGCACGCTCCGTTGCGGGGTCACGACGGTGAGATGCGTGGCCGAGAAGGACCACGCTGACTTCGCGCTTCGGCGGGCGATCGAGTCGGGCAGGGCGGCCGGGCCGCGGATCTTCACGGCAGGCCGGGCCCTGGTCTGCACCGGCGGACACGGGCACGACGCCACCGACACCCTGGAGTGCGACGGGCCCGACGAGTTCAGGCGGGGGGTGCGCGCCCAGATCAAGGCCGGCGCCGACCTCGTCAAGGTCATGATCTCCGGCGGCATCGCGGGCGAGCACGAGCGCATCGACACCCCGCAGCTGTTCGCCGACGAGATGGCGGCCGTGCTCGCCACCGCCCACGCGTGGGGGCGGAAGGTCACCGCGCACGCGGGCCCCGCCGGGGTGATCGCCCAGGCCGTGGAGCTGGGCCTCGACTGCGTGGAGCACGGCTACGAGCTCACGCCCGAGGTCGCGGCGGCGATGGCCGAGCGCGGCACCGCCCTGGTGCCCACGCTTCTGGTGACGCGGTGCAAGGAGTTCTTCGACGAGCTCGGGGTACCCGAGTGGATGCAGTGCCGCTCGCTCGGCGCGGGCCCCCGGCACCTGGAAAGTTACGCCATGGCCCTCGCCGCGGGCGTCGAGGTGCTCCTCGGCAGCGACATGCCGCCGTTCTGGCGGTTCGAGGGGACCAACGCGACGGTGCGCGAGCTGGAGTACATGTCGGAGGCCGGGCTCGGCCCGGCCCGTGCCCTTCACGCGGGGACGCTCGGCCCGGCGCGCTGGCTCGGCGCCGAGGCCGACCTCGGCACCGTCCAGGCCGGCCGGTACGCCGACCTGATCGCGATGGACGCCGACCCGCTGGCCGCCACCTCGGCCTTCCGCGGGGTCCGCTGGGTGATGAAGGGCGGTGAGGTCGTCCGCGACGACCTCACCGGCCGGCCGGACTCGTGATGCGCGAGACCGCCGGCCGGGACCACGTACGGAAAGATCCGGAGGAGGGGTTCACCGTGGCAGGACCGAAGGCCGGGGACGACAGGGCGGCCGCGGAACCCGGGACGGGCGGCGGGCAGGCCGTCCCCGGAGGCACGCGGGAGCCGGGCGGAGCCGGGACGGGCAGCGGGCGGGCCGTCCCCGGAGAGGTCCCGGAGGCGGGCGGAGCCGGGGACATGGAGTTGTACGACCTGAGGGTCGTGGTCGACCGCATCGAGGGCAGGTCGGTCTGCGGCATGCGGGTGGGCGACCGCTTCGAGCTGGAGCGGAGCGCGCACCTGCGCCTGCCGGACGGCAAGCACTTCTGCGTGTACGCGCTGGCCGCGGTGCTGCCGTTCCTCGCGGCCAAGCAGCGCGACCTCGCCGCGGGCGACTGGCTCGCCCAGGACTCGCTGTTCGCCTGTCCCGACCCGGAGGAGCGGCTGGTGATGCGGGTGGAGCGCACCCGCCGCCGCCGCATGAACTCCGCCGACCTGACCTAGACCTGGCTGGATTTGGCTGGACCTGGGGAGCCGCCGATGTGCTCCCCGTGGAAGATTCCGGAGGAACCCGATGAACGTTGCCGAGATCGGGCTCGGCCTGCAGAGCGACAAGCGGCCCGGCGACTACGCCCGGCTCGCGCGCCGGGCCGAACGTCACGGGTTCGACGTGCTGACCGTGTTCGGCGACCTGATGTACCAGCCGCCGATCTTCCCCCTGCTGGAGATGGCCGCCGCGACCGAGCGCGTACGGCTCGGCCCGGCCTGCCTCAACCCCTACTCGCTCGCGCCGTACGAGATCGCCGGTCAGCTCGCGGCCCTGGACCTCGCATCGGACGGCCGCGCCTACCTCGGCCTCGCCCGGGGGACGTGGCTCGGCGCCGTGGGCATCGCCCAGCCCCGGCCGCTCACGGCGCTCGCGGAGGCCGCCGAGGTCGTCTACCGGCTGCTCGGCGGCGACGCGGAGGGGTACGAGGGGGAGGTGTTCCGTCTGGAGCCAGGCACGCGGCTGCGCTACGACGTCCGGCGCCCGCGCCCGCCGCTGCTGCTCGGCGCGTGGGGGCCGAAGGGCGCGGCGCTGGCCGGGCGCGTCGCCGACGAGATCAAGGTGGGCGGCAGCGCGAACCCCGCCATGGTGCCGGTGATCCGCGAGCGGGTCCGCGCCGGTGCCGAGGAGGCCGGGCGCGACCCCGGCGACGTCGGCATCGTGCTCGGGGCGGTAACCGTCGTCGCCACCGACGGCCCGGCCGCGCGGGCCAGGGCGCGCACCGAGGTGGCCATGTACCTCGCGGTCGTGGCCGAGCTGGATCCGACCGTGGACATCCCCGCCGACCTGCTCGCGCGGGTGAGGGAGCTGGTCGACGCGGGTCAGGACCGGGCCGCCGGAGGGCTGATCCCCGACGACCTGCTCGACCTGTTCGCCTTCTCCGGCACCCCCGAGCAGGTGGCCGCGCAGGCGCAGACGCTGATCGACGCCGGTGTGCGGCGGGTGGAGTTCGGCACTCCGCACGGCCTGGACGACGACCGGGGGGTCGAGCTGCTCGGCGCCGCCGTGCTGCCCATGCTGGACCGCTCGGGCGGCACGACCGCACCCGCACCCGGCCGCCCGCACGACGCCCGGCCGCACGGCGGAGCCAGGGCGGCGGGCCGGTCGAGGCGTGGACTGGAGGTCTGATCATGCGGGTGCTGGTCGTGGCCGGTCCCGGCCTGGTGGCGGACCCCGGCCTGCTCAAGGATCTGGCGGCCGAGGAGGCCGCCGCGCTCGGGGTCCAGGGCCGCTTCACGCTGGCGGCCGACGTGCCCGCGCTGCGGGCCGAGCTCGACGGCACGCGGGACGACTGCGCCGTCGTCGCCCTGCCCGGCCCCGACCCGGCCGCCAGGCGGCTCATCGCCACCCCCGCGGACTTCTCACCCCGCACGGTCTGGCTCGACCTGGCCCGCGTGGGCCCGCTTCCGGCGGCGGGAGGCGCCGCGCACCTGCAGGGACGCGGTGCCTTCGGGCTGACGTGGGCCGTCCGCCACGCGGTGCACCGGCTGCGGCGGCCCGCGCGCCGCATCCCGTACGGCGGCCACGCCGACCAGTGGGGTGAGCTGCGGCTGCCGTCCCCGGCGGACGGCACGCCGCCGCCGGTCGCGGTGCTCGTCCATGGCGGCTACTGGAGGTCGATCTGGGAGGCCGACCTGATGGACGCGCTCGCGATCGACCTCGCCGACCGGGGCCACGCCTCCTGGAACCTCGAGTACCGCCGCCCAGACCTGCACGGCTGGGACGCCACCACCGCCGACGTGGCGGCCGGCATCGCGGCCCTCGCGGCGCTGGACGTCCCCCTGGACCTCGGCGGCATCGCGGTCGTCGGCCACTCGGCGGGCGGCCAGCTCGCGCTCCGCGCCGCCGCCGACACCCGGCAGGCCGGGGAAGGCCCGGCGCGGGTGTCGCTCGCCGTGTCGCTCGCCGGGGTGCTCGACCTCGTGGAGGGGGACCGGCGCCAGGTCGGCGCGGGGGCCGTCGCCCGCGCGCTGGGAGGCGCCGCGGCGGAGATCCCGAAGGTGTACGCCGCGTCCAGCCCGATGGAGCGGCTCCCGCTCGGCATGCCGCAGCTCGTCGTCCAGGGCGCCTCGGACGACCCCGACCTGCTCGACTCCAGCCGCAGGTACGCGCGGGCGGCGGGGCAGGAGGCGTCCTACCTGGAACTCCCCGGCGACCACTTCGACGTGATCGACCCCGCCACGCCGATCTGGCAGGCCACCGCGCGCGAGATGGCCGCGATCCTCGGCGCCCGGCGCTGAGGGTCAGTCCTCGATGGGGGTGAGGGGCCGCCAGGGGATGGGGCTGGAGAGCATCATCATGCTGGAGGGCTGGCCGTAGGGGGCCAGGCGGTCGATCAGCTCCTCGAAGGCGCCCATCGAGGAGGCGGCCACCCGCAGCAGGCAGCACGTGTCGCCGGTGACCCGGTGCACCTCCACGATCTCGGGCCAGGCCAGCGCCTGCTCGTCCCTGAGCACGCAGCGCACGCCGTAGCACGACATGCGGATCAGCGCGCTCACCTTGCGCCCCGCCCGGGCGGGGTCCACCCGCGCGTGGTAGCCGGAGATCACCCCGGTCTCCTCCAGCCGCCTCACGCGCTCGGCCACGGCCGGCGCCGACAGGTGCACCCGCCGGGAGAGCTCACTGTAGGACAGCCTCGCGTCCGCCTGCAGTTCGCCCAGAAGGGCCCAGTCCATCGCGTCCACGGTCACGCTCCGTCATCCGCAAACCGAAACCGTCCTGCACCTTCCGTTCCGAAAGTGAAACGGTCGAATCGCCACCGACTCATCATTTCACTAAAATTCTATCTAAGTGAACATGGAGGTGAACTAAGGAGTTGCGATGACGAGCAGGCGGCGGGCCGGCGGTGCCCGGGTGCGGGCGGTGGGCGCGCTGCAGCGTGCCTCCCGGGTGGTGACCAACCACGGGTCACCCACTCTGGACTTCGCGTCCGGCACCCCCTACGACGACTACGTGGCCGCGGAGGTCCTGCACGGGCTCCAGCGGCCGATCACCGATGTGCCCGAGGAGCGGGCGTTCCTGGTGACGACTCAGGTCATGGAGCTCTACTTCGGGCTGATCCGCTCGGAGTGGCGCCTGGCGCAGCGCATGCTGGACGCCGACGAGGTGGTCGCGGCGACGGCGGTGCTCGCCAGGAGCGTGCGGTACTTCGAGGCGCTGAACGCGGCCTGGGGCGCGCTGAGCTGGCTGACGCCCGCGCAGTTCAACTCCTTCCGCGACGCGCTCGGCGAGGCCTCGGGCTTCCAGTCGGCCATGTACCGGCACCTGGAGTTCCTGCTGGGGAACAAGTCCGAGCCGCTCACCCGGCCGCATCGGCGCAGCCCGGAGGTCTACCGGGAGCTCATCGAGGCTCTGGAGCGCCCCAGCCTGTACGACAGCGTGCTGGCGCTGCTCGCCCGGCGGGGGTTCGAGATCCCGGCGGTGGAGGACCGCAGGGCCGAGTACGCCGCGAGCCCGCTCGTGGAGGCGGCCTGGGTCGAGATCTACGCCGGGCGCGGCCCGGGCGACGAGCTGTGGACGCTGGGCGAGACGCTGACCGACCTGTCCGAGCGCTTCTCCGACTGGCGCTACCGGCACCTGATGGCGGTGCGCCGGTCGATGGGGGCCAAGCCCGGCTCCGGCGGGTCCAGCGGCCTGAGCTGGCTGGAGCGCAGCCTCAGCCGCGACGTCTTCCCCGAGCTGTGGTCGGCCCGCACGGTGATGTGAGCCCGTCCCGCGCGGCGCGCGCTCTCGCGCCCGGTACGCGCCGGAAAAGTGCGAGTTCACACCTGAAACGCCTGCGCGGCGGTGTTCATGATGTTCTGTCCCACGTTACAGAACGTCGTCCCGGATGGATCAGAACAGCCGGGGAGTGACCACCGAGACCACGGTGGTCACGCGGTCGGTGTCGTTGTACATGGCGTGCGGCACGGTGGAACGCAGGTGGACGCTGTCGCCGGGGTACAGCCGGTGCTCCACGCCGTCGACCTCGTACAACAGCTCGCCGTCGAGCACGAAGGCGAACTCCTCGCCCGCGTGCCCGTAGGCGTCCTCGCGCCGCCCGCCGGGGGCGATGTGCACGAGCAGTGGTTCGAGCACGAGGCTCGGGCCCCGGGCGGACAGCATGCGATAGGTCTGCTGGCCCGAGACGTACTCGGCGGCCGCCGTCGCGGCCCGGGTGAGCGTGAAGTGGGACGGCAGCCGGGCGACCGTCGCCCGATCGCCGTCCGCCTGCTGGTCGTCGTCGAAGAACTCCGCCACGCTTCGGTCGAGCGCCGCCGCCACGCCGTTCAGCGCGGTGAGGCCGATGGAGGAGATGCCGCGCTCGACCTGCGAGAGGAAGCCGATCGAGAGCCCGGAGCGGGTGGACAGGCCGCGCAGGGTCAGGCCGCGTTCCTTGCGGAACCTGCGCATCCGGGCGCCCACCGCGTCCTGGCGCTCGCGGTCGTCGCGATCGTCGCGGCCCTGGTGCTCCGAGATGCCCACCGGAAGCCCTCCTCGATCGAGCGGCTCCGCCGCGTTTTTTCGTCCAGCAGGACAGATTTCACCCGCCCAGCAGAACATATTTCACAACAGGCGGCGCCCCCGTGCCAACCTGCGCTTTCCACAACCATTCCGGCGCGGTGGTCCCGCGCGCCCGCGCGCGGCCGGTCGCGGGCGCAGGGATGAACGTTTCGTGGGATAGGCCAGGTGGAACCTGGGGTAGGGAAGCGCGGGTGAAGGGCGAAGCTAACACGACCCAGGGTGGGGCCGCATCGGCTCCGATCACCGCCGACCTCGGGCTTTCTGTCAACGGCCGGCGGCATCCGGTCACCGTGGACACCCGCGAGACGCTCCTCGACACTTTGCGGGAGCGCCTTGACCTGACCGGCTCGAAGAAGGGCTGCGACCACGGCCAGTGCGGGACGTGCACGGTGCTGGTGGACGGCAGGCGGGTCAAGTCCTGCCTGACGCTCACGGTCAGCGTGGACGACAGGGAGATCACCACCGTCGAGGGGCTCGCCGAGGACGGCGCCCTCCACCCGCTGCAGGAGGCGTTCGTCGAGTACGACGCCCTGCAGTGCGGCTACTGCACGCCGGGGCAGCTCTGCTCGGCGGTCGGCATGCTGACCGAGGCGGCGGAGGGATGGCCGAGCGCGGTGACCCCCGGCATCGGCGCCGACCAGGGGCCGGTGAAGCTCGACGAGGACGAGATCCGCGAGCGGATGAGCGGCAACCTGTGCCGCTGCGGCGCCTATCCCGGCATCGTCGCGGCCATCGGGCAGGTGGCTGGGTGAGGCCCTTCACCTACGAGCGGGCCACCACCGCGCGGGCGGCGGTGGAGGCGGCCGGCGCGGACGCCGTGTACCTCGGCGGGGGCACCAACCTGGTCGACCTCATGCGCCTCGGTGTCGTCTCACCCGGCACGCTCGTCGACGTCACCCGCATCGCCGCCGACGCGGTGGAGGAGACGCCCGGCGGCGGCCTGCGCGTCGGCGCGGCGGTCCGCAACGGCGACCTCGCCGCCCACCCCCTGGTACGGCGGCGCTACCCGATGCTCGCGCAGGCCGTGCTGTCGGGGGCCTCTGGGCAGATCCGCAACATGGCGACCGTGGGCGGCAACCTGCTCCAGCGCACCCGCTGCTCCTACTTCCAGGACGTCGGCAAGCCGTGCAACAAGCGGGTCCCCGGCTCGGGCTGCCCCGCCCGCACGGGGGGCCACCGCAACCTGGCGATCCTCGGGCACTCCGAGAGCTGCGTGGCCACCCATCCCTCCGACATGGCGGTCGCGCTGGCGGCGCTCGGCGCGGTGGTCCACGTGGAGGGCCATGAAGGCCCGAAGAGCGTGCCGATGCCCGGCCTGCACCGGCTTCCCGGCGACGAGCCCGACCGCGACACCGTGCTGGAACCCGGCGACCTGATCACGGCGGTGGAGCTGCCTCCGCTGCCGTTCGCGGCCCGGTCCCGCTACCGCAAGGTGCGCGACCGGGCGTCGTTCTCGTTCGCGGTGGTGTCGGTGGCGGCGGCGCTGGAGGTGTCGGACGGGGTGGTCAGGGACTGCCGCATCGCCCTCGGGGCCGTAGCCCACGTGCCGTGGCGGGCCGAGGCGGCCGAGGCCGCGCTGCGCGGCGCGCCCGCGACGGAGGCGGAGTTCGCCCGCGCGGCCGACGCCGAGCTGGCCACGGCACAGCCCCTGCCGCTCAACGGGTTCAAGGTGCCGCTCGCCCGCAATGTTCTGATCCGTGTACTCGCCGACCTCGTGGAGATGCGATGACCACCACCGGCACGAGGTACGTCGGCACGGCACTCGACCGGGTGGACGCCAGGGAGAAGGTCACCGGCCAGGCCACGTACGCCTACGAGAACCGCCCGCGCGACCTGGTCTACGCCTACCCGGTCCAGGCGGCCATCGCCCGGGGCGAGATCGTCCACGTCGGCGTGGACGCCGTGCTCAAGCAGCCCGGGGTGATCGCGGCGATCTGGCAGGGCAACGCCCCCCGGCTCGCGCCCTCCGACAACGCCGAGCTGGCCGTCCTGCAGTCGCGTCGGGTGGCGTACCGGGGGCAGTACGTCGCGGTGGTGGTCGCCGAGACCTACGAGGACGCCAGGGAGGCCGCGGGGCTGATGCAGGTGGAGTACGCGGCCGAGGAGCACGACGTCGACCTGTACCCCGGCCACCCGAGGATGTACCGCCCCGACCACGTCAACCCGAGCTTCCCGACCGACGTCCAGCGCGGCGACCCGGACGCCGCCCTCGCGGCGGCGCCGGTCACGGTCGACGCGGTGTACACCACGCCGGCCGAGCACAACAACCCCATGGAGCCGCACGCCACGGTCGCGGTGTGGGACGGCGACGGGCTGACGCTCTACGACTCCACCCAGGGCGCCTCATCGCTGCGCAACACGGTCGCGCCGCTGTTCGGCATGCCGCCCGCCCAGGTGCGCGTCATCTGCCCGTACGTCGGGGGCGGCTTCGGGTCCAAGGGCCGGTCGCATCCCCACGTGGTCCTGGCCGCGCTCGCCGCCAAGCAGGTCGGCCGCCCGGTCAAGCTCGCGGTGACCCGCCGGCAGATGTTCGCCGTCACGGGGTACCGCACGCCGACCGTCCAGCGCGTGCGGCTCGGCGCCGAGGCCGACGGGCGGCTGATCGCGATCACGCACGAGGCCTGCGAACAGAGCTCCACCCTCACGGAGTTCGCCGAGCAGAGCACCGTCGCCACGCGCGTGATGTACGCCGCGCCGCACCGGCGCACCACCCACCGGCTCGTACGGCTGGACGTCCCGACACCGTCCTGGATGCGCGCGCCCGGGGAGGCGCCGGGCATGTTCGCGCTGGAGTCGGCGATGGACGAGCTGGCGTCCGCGTGCGGCGTCGACCCGGTGGAGCTGCGGATACGCAACGAGCCTGACAGCGATCCCGAGACCGGCGTGCCGTTCAGCTCCAGGAACCTGGTCGCCTGCCTGCGCGAGGGGGCCCTGCGCTTCGGCTGGCAGGGTCGCGACCCCGAGCCGGGGATCCGGCGCAGGGGAAGGATGCTGGTCGGCACCGGGATGGCGGCGTCCACCTACCCGGCCTACCGCGCCGCCTCATCGGCGTCCGTGCGGGCCGCGCCGGGCGGCAGGTACACCGTGCGGATCGCCGCCGCCGACATCGGCACCGGCGCCAGGACCATCCTCACCCAGATCGCCGCCGACGCCCTCCACACGTCCCCCGAGCTGGTCGAGGTGGAGATCGGCGACAGCGCGCTGCCCAAGGCGTCCCTGGCCGGCGGGTCGATGGGCTCCGCCTCGTGGGGCACGGCCGTGGTCCGGGCCTGCGAGAAGCTGGTGGAGGAGCTGGAACGCGGGGGCGGCGAGGTTCCGCCCGGCGGGGTCCAGGCCGACGCCGACACCAGGGAGGAGATCCGCGGCCAGGCGAAGTTCGCGCGGCACGCGTTCGGCGCGCAGTTCGCCGAGGTGGGCGTGGACACCGACACCGGCGAGACCCGGGTGCTGCGGCTGCTCGGCGTGTTCGCCGCGGGCCGGATCCTCAACCCGAAGACCGCGCGCTCGCAGCTCGTCGGCGGCATGACCATGGGCCTGTCCATGGCCCTTCTGGAGGAGAGCATCATGGACCGCGAGTTCGGCGACTACCTCAACAACGACCTCGCCCAGTACCAGATCCCGGTCAACGCCGACATCCGCGACATCCAGGCGTACTGGGTGGACGAGGACGACCCGCACCTCAACCCCATGGGCTCCAAGGGCATCGGCGAGATCGGCATCGTCGGCACCGCCGCGGCCATCGCCAACGCCGTCCACCACGCCACCGGCGTCCGGATCCGCGACCTGCCGATCCGCCTGGACAAGCTGGTGCGCTGAGCGCGGCGGGAGCACATGACCGGGCTGTTCCGGCGCCCCGCCGACCGGCTGGCCGACGCCGCCCCCGGCTGGCTGCTTGAGACGGTGCGGCCGGTCCCGGTGCGCCCCCGCTGGGGGGCGATGGCGCGGGTCGCGGCCTCGGTCACGACCCCGCTGGTGGTCGGCTGGGCCGCAGGGCGGATCACGATGGGCCTGCTGCCGGCCATGGGGGCCATGGCGGCGGCGCTGGCCGACCGGGGCGGCTCGTACCGGGCCCGGATCATCCGCATGGCCTCGGCCGCGGCCGGCGGCGCGGCGGGCTACATGATCGGCCACGCCACCCGGGGGCTCGGCTGGTGGACGGTGCTGGTCGTGGTCCTCGTCTCGGTAGTGTCCGCGCTGATCAGCACGAGCGGGGCGGCCGGCTCGCTGAGCGCGCTCCAGCTGCTGGTGATGACGGTGCTCGGCATCAGCGTGCCCTACCCGGAGACCTCCCTCACCGGGGCCCTGGCCTACCTGCTGGGGGCGTCCTGGGCGCTGGTGCTGTCCGTCGCCGCCTGGCCCCTGCGTCCGCGCGCCGCCGAGGAGGCGGCGGTCGCGCAGGTGTACCGGGAGCTCAGCCGCCTTTTCGAGGAGCACGGGCCGGAGCGGGCCGTCGCCCTGGCCGCGTTCGACACCACCCTGAAGAACGCCTACGACACGGTGTTCGGCGCCCGCTCGTCGGCCGCGGGGCCAGACCCGGAGCGCACGCGGCTGGTCGCCCTGCTGAACCAGGCCTCGCAGATACGCCACGCGCTGGTCTCGCTGAACCAGGAGAACCGCGAGCCGCCGCCGGAGGTCGCCGGCGTCGTCCGGGCCGTCACCGAAGCCCTGTCCGGCGGCGCCCGGTCCGTGCGGATGCCGAGGTGCGAGGCTGGTTCACCCGCCCTGCGGGCGCTGTGCTCGGCGGTGGAGGAGGCCGTCGAGCTGGCGTCCGGGGCGGACGTGGCGGCCGAGGAGCTGCCGTACGAGCGCGTCGGGTACGGCGCCCGGCTCAGGTCCGCCTGGGAGCGGATGCGGTACGGGCACCTTACCCGCGTCTACACGATCAGGCTGGCGCTGTGCATGGGGGTCGCGGCGGCGATCAGCGAGTTGCACTGGATCCAGCGCTCCTACTGGACGATGCTCACCGTCGCCCTGGTGCTGAAGCCCGACTTCGGCTCGGTCTTCGCGCGGGCCCTGCAACGGGGCATCGGCACCGTCGTCGGCGCGGTGATCGGCACCTTGGTGCTCTCCGCGGTGCCGTACGGCCCGGCGATCCTGGTCCCGATCGCGATCTTCGCGGCGCTCCTGCCGTACGGGCAGCAGCGCAACTGGGGGCTGATGTCGACGTTCCAGGTGCCGCTGGTCGTGCTGCTCGTCGACCTGCTGACCGGGGCGGGGCCCGAGCTGGCGGAGATCCGGCTGGTCGACACCCTGATCGGCTGCGCCATCGTGCTGCTGCTCGGCTACCTGCCGTGGCCCGCGAACTGGCAGGCACCGGTGGGCCCGCGCTTCGCCGACGCGGTGTCGGCCACGGCCCGCTACCTGCGGCACGCCTTCGACCGCGACGACCCGAGGCGCGCGCTGCTCCACCGGGAGGCGTTCGACGCCCTGGCCGACCTGCGCACGGTCTTCCAGCGGGCCCTGACCGAGCCGCCGGTCGTCAGCAGGCGCATCACCACCTGGATGCCCGCGATGGCGGCGCTGGAGCACGTGGCCGACACGACCGCCGCCACCGTCGCCCGCACCGACCACGGCGCGCCGCCCCCGTCCGACGAGGCGGTCCAGGCGGCGGCGAGGTCGCTGGACGACATCGCCGAGAGCGTCCGCACCGGCCGCCGGGCCGGCGACCATTCCGGACTCGTGGACGACGACACCCTCGAACGCGTCGACTGCGCCGTCCGCGGCCTCCGGTCCACCCTCACCCAGGCCACCCCCCACTGACCCACCCCTCGGCCGGAGCCGCGCGCCCGTTGCGGGGAGGGGCCTTGGCGGTGCGGCTGGGCGGGGTGGATCTCCGTCGCAGGGGTATAGGTGCAGGTGATCGGGGGTGGGACACAAGGTGCCCCCGGTCTTTCAACGGGGGGAGACAGGGTGAAAGTGTCCACCGAGCGACGCCGGCACAGTGACCACGACCACGTCCACAAGGCCGGGTGCGGTCACGTGGCGATTCCGCACGGCGACCACGTCGACTACGTCCACGACCGGTGCATCCACCGCGTCGAGGGGACGGAGGCCTACGAGTGCGAACCGGCGGGCCACGTCGTGCACGAGGGGCACACGCACGAGCACGGACCCGGCTGCGGGCACGTGTCCGTGCCGCACGGCGACCACGTGGACTATGTGCACGACGGCCACCGCCACAGCGTCCACGAGGGCCACTGCGACGAGCACTGAGCGTCCGCGAAGGGCGCTGGGGACGGGCGCCGAGTGGGAGGTGGGGTTGTTTAATCCCTGTATTTACGGTAGGAAATAGGTATGTTTACGAGTCCGTTGCTGGTCCGGCGGCTTCACGTCGACCTGTGCCGCCTCAGGGGTACGATCTGCCGCTCCTGACCGCGTCCCCCGGCCGGTAAGGGCGCCAGCCGCCGGCCGCTCCTCTCCCTCCCGCACCACGCCGGGTACGGCGGAACGGTGCGGACCGAAGGCGTGCCCCCCGGAGCGACCTCGTGACCTCTCCCGTCTCCTTCCACCCCGACCCCGCCGCCGATCCGGGCGCCGAGCGCGCCACGGCGGGGCGGGGGAGTCCCGTCCCGCAGGCGGCGGCGCCTCGCGAGCGCGCGCCGGGGTATCGCAGGTTCGGCCTGCGGCTGCTGTCGATCGCGGTGCTCCTGGTGCTGTGGCAGCTCGCCGCGAGCGTGACGCGGAACCCGTCCTTCATCCCCGCGCCCCGGGCGGTGTGGGACCAGCTCGTGCTCACCTCGACCGTCCACGACGGGATCCGCGGCTACAGCGGCCACCTGCTGGTCGAGCATCTCGGCGTCAGCCTCCGCCGCATCCTCGCCGGCTCGGTGCTCGGCGTCGTGGCCGGGCTCGCGCTCGGCGTCGTCATGGGCACCGTCCCCTGGATCCGCGTCGTGGTCGAGCCGCTGGTGACGTTCGTCCGCGCGCTGCCGCCCCTGGCGTACTTCAGCCTGCTGATCATCTGGTTCGGCATCGACGAGACCCCGAAGCTGTGGCTGCTGACCATCGCGGCGCTCCCGCCGGTCGCGGTGGCCACGGCCTCGGCGGTGTACGCGGCGCCGGCGGGGCTGGTGGAGGCGGCACGGGCACTCGGCGCGACCCGCTGGGACGTCACCAGGGACGTGGTGCTGCCCAACGCCCTCCCGGAGATCTTCACCGGCATCCGGCTGGCCGTGGGCATCGCGTACTCCTCCGTCGTCGCGGCCGAGACCATCAACGGCGTGCCCGGCATCGGCGGCATGGTCCGCGACGCGCAGCGCTACCTGCAGACCGACGTCGTGGTGCTCGGGCTCTTCGCCATCGGCATCTCCGGCCTGCTCATCGACGCCGTCCTGCGTGTCGCGGAGAACAGGCTCATCCCCTGGCGCGGGCGGGCCTGAGCGAAGGCCGCCCAGGATGCGGAACCGCCCCGAACGACCGAGAGCTCTTCCGAACCAGAAAGGGAAACCCGTCCCATGGCCCGACCACGCCTCAGGCGCCTGCTCCTCCTCGCCGTGGCCGCCGTGACCGCGGCCGCCCTGACCGCGTGCGGCGACGGCGCCGCCTCGGGCGGAGCCGCCCCGGGCGGCACGGCGGAGGCGGCCAAGACGATACGCATCGCCTACCAGGCCTTCCCGAGCGGCGACCTCGTCGTCAAGAACAAGGGCTGGCTGGAGGAGGCGCTGCCGGGCTACCGCATCACGTGGACCAAGTTCGACTCCGGCGCGAGCATCAACACCGCCTTCGTCGCGAGGAGCGTCGACATCGCCGCCATCGGCTCCAGCCCGGTGGCGCGCGGGCTGTCGGCGCCGCTGAACATCCCCTACCAGGTGGCGTTCGTCCTGGACGTGGCCGGGGACAACGAGGCGCTGGTCGCCCGCGACGGCGCGGGCATCTCGTCGGTCGAGGACCTGCGCGGCAAGAAGGTCGGCACCCCGTTCGCCTCCACCGCCCACTACAGCCTGCTCGCGGCCCTGGACAGGGCGAAGGTCCCCGAGTCGGCCCTGACCGTCGTCGACCTGGAGCCGCAGGACATCCTGGCCGCCTGGACGCGCGGCGACATCGACGCGGCGTACGTCTGGCTGCCCGCGCTCGACACCCTCAAGAAGAACGGCAAGGTGCTCGTAAGCAGCCGCGAGCTCGCCACGGCGGGCAAGCCCACCCTGGACCTCGGCGTGGTCTCCACCGCCTTCGCGGACGCCCACCCCGACGCCGTCGACGCCTGGCGCAGGGCCGAGGCCAGGGCGCTCACGCTGATCGCGAGCGACAGGGACGCCGCGGCCACCGCCGTCGGCGCGGAGCTCAACATCAGCCCGGCGGACGCCGCGAACCAGCTCGGCCAGGGCGTGTTCCTCTCGCCGGCCGACCTTGCGAGCCCGGAGTGGCTGGGCACGCCGGACCAGGTCGGCGGGCTCGCGCGGAACCTGGTCAGCGCCGCGGAGTTCCTCAAGCGGCAGCAGAAGATCGACGCGGTGCCCGACCTCGCGACCGTGCGGAAGGCGATCTACAACAAGGGGCTTCCGAGTGCGCTCTCCTGACATCGCGGACCCGGCCGCGCGGACCGCGGAGGCCGCCGCCGTGGACGTGCGCGAGGTCGAGCACGTGTACGGCCGGGGCCAGGCCGCCGTCACCGCGCTCGGACCGGTGTCCCTCACGGTTCCGCGAGGCGCGTTCCTGGTGCTCGTCGGGGCGTCGGGATGCGGCAAGAGCACCCTGCTGCGGCTCATCGCCGGGTTCGAGCCGCCCACCTCCGGATCGGTGCGCATCGGCGGCGTCGAGCCGGTGCCGGGCAGGGGCGCGGGGGTGGTGTTCCAGCAGCCGCGGCTCTTCCCCTGGAAGAGCGTCGGCGGCAACGTCGAGCTGGCCCTGCGCTATGCGGGGGTGCCCCGCCAGGAACGCCTGCGCAGGGTTCCCGAGCTGCTCGAACGGGTCGGACTGCACGATGTGGCCGGCCGGAGGATCTGGCAGATCTCCGGAGGCCAGCAACAGCGCGTGGCCATCGCCAGGGCACTGGCGGCCGACAACCCCCTGCTGCTGCTCGACGAGCCGTTCGCCGCGCTGGACGCCCTCACCCGGGAGCGGCTGCAGGAGGACCTGCGCCAGGTGAGCGCGGACACCGGCCGCACCTCGGTGTTCGTCACCCACAGCGTCGACGAGGCGGTGTTCCTCGGCAGCCGCGTCGTCGTGCTGACCCGCCGCCCGGGACGGGTCGCCCTCGACGTCGAGGTCGGCCTGCCGAGGACCGGAATGGAGCCCGACGAGCTGCGCGCCCTTCCCGAGTACGCGTCCCTGCGCGCCACCATCGGCCACGCCGTGCGCGCCGCCGCCTGAACCCCGCAGGCCGGCCACCGGCCGGCCGGCACCATCCGAGACCGGAGGACCCGAGATGACGTACACGTCCGAGCAGCCGATCACCGGCCTGACCCTCGACCCGCTGGGCCCGCACTTCGGCGCCGAGGTCTTGGGGCTCGACCTGGCCGCCGCGACCGACGAGGAGCTGGCGGCGGTGCGGGCCGCGCTCGTCGACCGCAAGGTGCTGTTCTTCCGGGGGCAGGGCCTCGACGAGGACGGCCAGGTGGCGCTCGGGCGGCGCCTCGGCGAGCTCACCGTCTCCCACCCCGTCGTCGGAGGCGTGGACGAGGCGCACCCCGAGATCTATGCCATCGACAGCGCGGACAACGGCTTCGCCGACGTGTGGCACACCGACGTCACGTTCATGCCCCGCCCGCCGATGGGCTCCATCCTGCGCGCCGTCAGCCTGCCGGTGTCGGGCGGGGACACCAACTGGGCGGACAGCCAGCTCGCGTACGACTCCCTGGCCGCGCCCGTCCGGGAGTTGGTGGACCAGCTGACCGCGATGCACGACGGCACCCGCGAGTTCGGCTACTACCTGGCCCAGCGACGCGGCGGCAGGGGCAACGTCTGGGAGGGCGAGACCGTCACCCGGCTCGACCCGGTGGAGCACCCCGTCATCCGCGTGCACCCGGAGACCGGGCGCAAGGGGATCTTCGTCAACCCGGGGTTCACCTCCCACATCGTCGGGGTGTCGGACGCCGAGAGCCGCGCCATCCTCGACCTGCTCTACGCGCACCTGACCAAGCCGGAACACGTGATCCGCCACCGGTGGCGGGCCGGCGACGTGGCCATGTGGGACAACCGCGGCACCGCCCACTACGCCAACCGCGACTACGGCTCCGCCCACCGCGTCATGCACCGCATCACCCTGCGCGGCGACCGTCCCATCGGCCCTGCCCGGTAAGGGCGGACGGTCCCCTTCCTTGACGGCGCACGCTTTCAGTCGCTGACGGTGGGTGCGGCCCTCTGAGGCACTCCGGCGGGGTCCCGCCGGTCAGGCGTCCTCCCAGAGGACCTGCCGAGGGGGGCGGGGGAGACGTACGGCCCCGCTGCGGTCGGCCAGGGTCGCGGCCCTGAGGAACAGGGGATGCCCGTCCCCGAGCGGCGGGCGGCCGTGGGAGAGGGGCGCGCGGTCGAGCAGGGGGGCGAGGAGGTCGTCGAGCCCGTCGAACCGGCCGGTCTCGAACCGGTGGGCGGCCTCGTCGTAACGCCCTTCGAGGAGCAGCGGGTGCGCGGCGTCCAGCCCGCTCGCGGTCAGGCCGGCCAGCGCGGCGCGGTGACGTCGCGCGGCGCCCTCGTCGCCGCGCGCGTCCTCGCAGCGGGCGGTCAGCAACAGCGTACGGGCGCGTCCCGGCGGGTCTCCGGGGTCGGTCTCCGCGGCGCGGACCTTCTTCAGCGTCGCGGCGGCCGCCGTGGCGTCCCCGTTCCAGAACTGGACCTCCGCCAGGGCGCGCCGTACCGACAGGACCAGGGCGTCGGACGGCGCCGCCGCGAGAAGGGCCGCCAGCTCGGAAAGCGCGTCCAGCGCGGCGCCGGGGTCGTCCCCGAGCGCGGTCGCGAGCGCGTGCGCGACGCGGGCCTCCGCCCACAGGCGGAAGGAGACGCGCGCGGCGAACCAGTCGTCGAGCACCGGCGCGCGTTCGAGCAGCCGCAGGACGGCGCTCGGGTCCCGCAGGGCGAGCTCGGCCTGCGCCATCCGCACCGTGTCGTGGTTCGGCCAGTAGGCCGTCGGCTGGAGCAGGTCCGCGCGCTGGCGCCCGGCCTCCTGGAGCAGGTGACGCGCCTCGATCGGCTGACCGGCCTCCAGCAGGGCCTCGCCGAGGGACACCCGCGCCGCGACCACGTTGATGTCGCCGGTGTCGCCGAGCCGCGCCTGCCGGTCGGCGACCACGGCCTCGGCCTGGGCGAGGCCGTCCGCCACCCTGCCGGCGCGCGTGGCCGCGCGGGCGGCGGCCTGGGCGGTCAGGGTGAAACGCCGCCACGCCGACGAGACTCCCGTGGCGGCGTCCGCGCCCTTCGCGCGCGCCGAGCGGGCCTCCTCGATGAGCCGCGCGCCCTCGACGGGGCGGCCCTCCTCCACGAGCACCTCGCCGAGGTTGTGACGGGCCCGGGCGGCGTAGGAGGCCGCACTCTCGGGGTCGTTGACCTTCACCTCGGTCTCGGCGATCTCCAGGGAGGACTCGAAGCCGGCCCGGGCGGCGTCCAGGTCGCCGTATCTGAGCAGCGCGAGCCCCATGCGGCTCCGCACGTCGCAGCGGGACCGCAGGCCGGTCTCCGTGCCGGCCTCGGGGCCCGAGAGCAGCCGTGACAGCTCCCCGGCCTCGCGGGCGGCCCGTTCCAGCAGGATTCCGGTGTCGAGGAGCGAGCGCAGGACGTTGGCCTGGGCGTCCGCCTCGGCGGACGTGCCGTCGCCGCCCCTGCGCGCCACGTCGCGGGCCCGTTCGGCCACGTCGAGGTCGTTGATCCAGGTGCCGGCGAGCGGGATGAGGTGCCTCTCGTACCAGTGGGCGCTCAGGGCCGCCGCCTGCCGGTCGACGGGACCGTCCGGGTCGTCGGTCAGGGCGTCGAAGGCGAGGTCGGAGAGCTTCTCGGCGCACGCCCGCGCCCAGCCCGGGGGCGGGAGGCACACGGCGTGCGCCGCCGCCGAGATCACCGGGGCGAGGTGGTCGGCGTAGGCGACGACGCGGCCCGCCCAGCCCGCGGCGGCGGCCCGCCCCATCGCGCTGTCCGGCCAGCTCGGCGGCCCCTGCGGCGCGGACTGGCGCTTCTCCGACGTCGCGATGTCGCCGATGCCGAGCTGGACCTGCTGGGTGAGGAACGCCTCCGTCCGGTGGAAGCGGGCGACCAGGAGCAGCGCCTGGGTGACCAGGTCGCGCGCCTCGACGAGGCTCCCGGGGGTCGCCGGCCGCTCGGGCGGACCGTTGCGGTCCGCGAACTCGACGAAGGCGTGGTGGAGGGCGAGGGCGACCAGGACCCTGCGGCTCTTGACCTCGTTGTAGAGCCAGACGGCGCTGCGGCGCCCGCTCTGGCCCTCCCGCGAGAGCCGCACGGCCGAGGCGACGTCCTCCGCCCTGACGAGGTGGTAGTCGGTGTGGCGAAGGACCCCTGCCGCGGCCTCTCCGATCGCCGAGAGCCGTCTTTCCTGCGCCGACACCTGGAAACCTCCTCCGTCAGAGCCGCGGTTCACGCATGTGAGGGGATATCAACGGCAAAAGCCATATTGATCTCCAAAGCATATATCTCGGGCATGTAGCGGGCTTCATGGGGCTCGTGCGGGGCGGGGCCGGTTCACGAGGGGCCGGAACGAGGTTCTCATCTTTCGCCGTGCCCGGAAAGCGAACGGGAGCGGACTACGAAACCCCTGGATGTAACGGCTTTTTTGGTAATAAGCACGCAGATCTGGCATGTCCCGGCGTCGCCGGGCGGCGAGGCCCCCGCCGGGCCGCAGGCAGGGCCGCCCGGGGCCGCTCAGCCTCAGGCTCACTCCGGGTGCTCGACTCAGGCTCCTCCGGTCCGCCCAGCTCAGGCCGCTCCGGGGTGCTCAGCTCAGGCCGCTCGGGGGCCGTCCAGCCTGGGCCGCGATGGCTGTGCCTGCCTGTTACGCAACCGCCCACAACGGCGTTCCTGGCTACACACCCGCCCATAATGGCGCTGCCGGATCCACACCCGCTCACGACGGTCCTGCCGGATCCACATGGGTCTCGGCGTCCTCTCCACCGGTCCGTGAGGGGGGATGATCGGCGGTTCTCCAGTGGGGAAGCGTACGAGTCCTGATATTTCCGTCTTTAGGTGCATTTCTCAGCTAATGCCGCGTATTTCCGGTTTTGCGCTATGGCGTGCGCTCGCCCGGCGCATGCGCCGCCCAGCTCTCGTCCCGCGCGGGGATGGTGCCCTGCCCCGCCACCCCGCGGGGCAGTACGGGTCGCCGAGGAGGGCGCGGAAACGTGAGGCTGGACAGCAGCGCCGCGCTGTCGGCAGACCAGCCGGCGGGCGGGTCGGTCACCGCCCGCGCGGCCTCCGCCCGGCGAGCCTTCCGGGTGGAGTCAGCATCACCGGAATCCGGCCCCACGGTGAGTGCCGGCTACGGTCGGTCTACTCGGGCCCGTCGCGAGGAGACCGCCTCGGGCAGGTCATCCGGCGTCGCCGGTCACCCTGACCCGTGCGCCCCGGCGCGGGCGGCGCGGCCCGCCGGCCTGCTCCCCGTCCCGCCGCCGGAGCTCGGGAATGTACGCGAGGACCAGGGCGAAGTCCCGAGCGGGATCGGTGTACCACCGGCCCAGCGTGAACCCGCTGCGCATCAGCTCGCCCTCCAGCCGGTACCGGTAGAACTTGGAGCTGATCTCGGTGCGCATCTCCTCGCCGGCCTTGAACGAGACGGTCAGGTCCAGCTCGCGGAAGCGGACGCGCATGGGACGGGTGGCGCGCAGACGCATCTCGATCCTGTGCAGCCTCCCGTCGTAGAGGGCCACGTGGTCGAAGGCCTGGGGGTTGAAGTCCGCGCCCAGCTCGCGGTTCATCACGGTCAGCACGTTGCGGTTGAACGCGGCCGTCACCCCGGCGGCGTCGTCGTACGCGGCCACCAGCCGGCCGGTGTCCTTCACGAGGTCGACCCCGAGGAGGAGGCTGTCGCCCGGGGACAGGGTGGCCCGCAGCTCGGCGAGGAAGGACTCCCTGGCCTCGTGGTCGAGGTTGCCGAGGGTGCCGCCGAGGAACGCGACCAGCCGCCTGCCGACGCGGGGCAGCCGCGCGAGGTGCCGCTCGAAGTCGGCGCAGACCGCCCAGATGGCGAGTCCGGGGTAGGCGTCGGCGACGCGGTGGGCCGCGGCGTCCAGCGTGGTCGCGTCCACGTCGACCGGCGAGTACGTCTTGAGCGTCCCCGCCGCGGTGAGCGCGGAAAGGAGTATGACGGTCTTCTCGCTGGTGCCCGAGCCGAGCTCGACCAGCGTCTCGGCGCCGGCCAGCCGGGCGATCTCGGCGGCGTTCTCGCGCAGGATGGCGAGCTCGCGGCGCGTCGGGTAGTACTCGGGCAGCGTGGTGATCTGGGAGAACAGCTCGCTTCCCGTGGCGTCGTAGAACCATTTCGGCGGCAGCCACTTGGGCGCCGAGGTCAGCCCGGTGCGGACGTCGTCGGCGAGGGACTTGCGGAGGTGGTCGGGGCCGAGGTGGTTGACCGTGTACAGGAACGGCAGCGGGATCTGTGTGACGGACACGCGGGCCTCCTGGTGTGACGGTGGAAGGGTGGCTCCTGAGGATCGGAAGTCGGTCGGTCGTCCGAGATGGGCCGAAGGGTCAGAGCGGCAGGATCCGCACGCCGCCGGCGGCGGCGACGACCAGGTGGCGGTCGGGGACGGCGTCCCAGCCCGGCCGGTCGTCCAGCGGCTCGCTCGCGAGCAGCACGCCTTCACCGAGCGGCTCGCCCGTGAACCGGGAGGTGGCGGCTTCGCCCCAGCACAGGAACAGGGTTTCGTTCCAGGCGGTCGCGGCCACGGCGTCGCCGTCGGTGAGCAGCAGGTTGAGACGCGCGCCCGGGTCGTCCGCACCCGCGCGGGCCACCACCTCGGCCAGCGTGTCGCCCATCGGGACGCCCGTGCCGAGCCTGGCGAACACCGCCGCCGCCAGCCACGCCGAGTCGCAGGTGCTCTCGGGCTCGCGGCCGTCGGCGAGCGGCCTGACCGCCTTGCGCGCCACCCTGCCGTTGTGGCTGAGCAGCCACCTGCCCTCGGTGAAGGGCGCGGTGGCGGACTCCTCTATCGGCATGCCCGGGCTGGCGGAGCGCACGGCCGCGAGCAGGCACCGCGAGCGGGCCGCGGCGGCGAGGCCGGGCAGGTTCGCGTCCGTCCAGATCGGGACGCAGCGGCGGTAGCGCACCGGTTCCCGGCGCGCCGCGTCGTACCAGCCCATGCCGAAGCCGTCGGCGTTGACGGCGCCGCACCGCTGCAGGCGCGGCGCGTAGGACTGCCTGAGCAGGCCGTGCTCGGGCTCCTGGATCAGCGACGCGAGCGGCTGGGGAGTACCCAGCCACGCCGCGTGGCGGCACATGTCAGGCCTCCTCCGGAGACGCCGCCCGCGCGCACCGGAACCCGGCGAAGATCTGCCGCCGGGCCGGGTAGTCCCAGTTGCGGAAGGTCGTGCGGATGGCCGTGGGATGTGTGGCCCACGATCCGCCGCGCAGCACCCGGTAGGTCTCGCCGAAGAACACCTCGCTGTACTCGCGGTAGGGGAAGGTCAGGAAGCCCGGGTAGGGCAGGAACCACGAACCGGTCCACTCCCACACGTCGCCGATCATCTGCTCGGCCCCGTAAGCGCTGGCCCCCGCGGGGAAGGCGCCCACGGGCGCGGGCCGCGAGGCGCGGTGCCCGAGGTTGGCGTGCTCGGGCAGCGGGTCGGCGTCGCCCCACGGGTAGGCGCGCGCCCGGCCGGTCGCGGGGTCCCATCCGCAGGCCTTCTCCCATTCGGCCTCGGTGGGCAGCCTCCTGCCCGCCCACCGCGCGTAGGCGTCCGCCTCGTACCAGCTGACGTGCTGCACGGGCTCGGCCATGGGCACCGGCTCGGTCCGCCCGAAGCGTGTACGCCACCACGTGTCGCCGTCGCGCGCCCAGAACAGCGGGGCCCGCACGCCCTGGCCCACGCGCCAGGGCCAGCCCGCCGGGTCCCACCAGCGCGGGTCGGCGTACCCGCCGTCCTCGACGAACTCGGCGTACGCGCCGTTGGTCACCGGGTGGCGGTCGATCCAGTAGGCGGGCAGGTCCACCCGGTGCGCCGGTCGCTCGTTGTCGTACGCCCAGGGCCGGGTGCCGGTCCCCGCGACGAACGGGCCGGCCGGGACGAGCACCTCGCCCGCGCCATCGGCCCGTCCCGGGGGCAGCTCGCCGTCGCGCACCACGCCCGGCTCCCGCGAGAGCTGCAGGGTGGCGAGCATCGTCTCGTCGTGCTGGTGCTCGTGCTGCAGGATGAGCCCGAACACGAAGCCGTCCGACCGGAGCGGCTCGGGGTCGCGCAGGTCGACGGCGTCGAGCACGTCGAGCACGCGCCCGCGCACACCCGCGATGTACGCGCGCGCTTCTGCGGGGCCGAGCAGCGGCAGGCTCGGCCGACGCGCGCGAGGGTGCGCGAAGGCGTCGTAGATCGCGTCGATCTCCGGGCGCAGCGGGGTGGCGCCGCCGACCTCGCGCAGCACCCACAGCTCCTCGTAGTTGCCGATGTGGGCAAGGTCCCACACCAGCGGTGACATCAGGGTGGAGTGCTGGCGGACCAGCACCTCGTCGTCGGTGTCGGTGTAGGCGAGCGACCGGCTCCGCCCCTGCTCCAGCTCGGCGGCGATGCGTTCCTTGAGGCCGGTCATGCCGGGACCTCCTCGCCGAGCCAGGCCCTCCCGTGCGGGCCGGGCTCGCGCACGCGCGTCAGCAGGTCGAGGGCGGGGGAGCGGCCGGTGGTCACGTGCCGGTCGGCGAAGGCGTCCACGTCCGCGACCAGGCCCGGGCCCGCGCCGAGGCGCGGCAGCGCCCCGATGGCGGCGCGGAAGCAGTCCTCGGCGGCCCGCCGGAGGCGCGCGTCCCCGAGACCCACCTGCGCCGCCTGCCACCAGCGGTCGGCGAAGGGCTCGGCCGAGGCGAGCGCGGCGTCGGCGGCGCGGTCGTCCAGCAGGAGCGCCGAGGTCACCGCCACGCAGGCGGGCCAGGAGCGCGGGTGCAGCGCGTCGAGGTAGCGGATCTCCAGCCAGCCCCGCGGCCGTACCGGGGGGAACACCGTGGTCGCGTGGAAGGCCAGGTCGCGCTCGGTGGGCTTGCGGCCGACCAGGCCGGGGGTGGCCATCCAGTCGCCGAAGGTGGCACGGCTCGGCGGGGTGTGGTGGCGCGCGTACTTCTCGCCGACCAGCATGACGCGCGCGTCCATCAGGTACCTCGCCCATGCCGAGGCCGGGTCGCCGTCCCACACCAGGGGACGGGTCCGTGTGGGGTCCAGGTGCAGCCATACGGCCTGCCGCCCCGACATCCATCCGCACGGCCGGGAGGAGACCATGGGGGAGTTGGCGAACGCGGCGTTGAGCACGGGGCCGAGGCGGTTGGCGCGCTCCCACCGGGTCTCGGGGCGCTCACCGAAGTCCACGTTGACCTGGATGGACGCGGTCAGGCACATCATCATCGGCCCGTAGGGGACGCCCAGCAGCTCGGCCATCGCGTCGTAGCGCGGCTCGCGGATCTGGCGCAGGGGCGGCCGCACCGGGTCCAGGCCCATCCCGGCGAGCACGAGCCCCTCGTCGTGCAGCGCCTTGTGCACCGCCTCGACGTCGGCGGCGGCCCCGGAGACGGCCCGCGCCAGGGTTCCCGGCGGGCCGGAGAGCTCCAGCTGGCCTCCGGGTTCGAAGGTGACGGCGCTGCCGCCGGATAGGAGGGGAAGGGACTCGGCGATGCGCTCGACCGCGACCTGCCTGGACGGGTCGGCGCGGTCGAAGACGAGGAACTCCAGCTCGATGCCGATGCCGTCGCCTGGTGTGCCCTGAAAGCACTGTCGCGCGAACCCTTCCACGTCCGCCAGGTCGCGGACTCGCGCGTCGCTGTACTCCGTACCGATCATGGACCCTCCTACGCTGAGGTGTTTCGGTCGGCAGAGCTCTGGGAGACCTCCCGTTCGCGTGATCCGGCTCGCAAGGGCATGCGAAACCGGCAAGAGGTGAGTGGGGTAGGCGAGAGAGTGTTTCCATCCGGCGAGGTCATGCCTCGCGGGTAAGTGATCGCCGGCCGGGGTCGCGGCGTCGGCGAGATCGAACGGCCGGTGGGATGGGCTGAGCCCCCTGCGGACCTCCGAGTTCCGATCACTGCGGCGTTTGACTAAGCATCTCGTACCCGTCGTTACGCCATATCAAGCCCAAAGGGGACGTTCGCCTCAAACGATACGATCTACCCTCATAGCACCAGTCGGGTGACTCCCTCGGGAACGCGAAAGCTCCGCCGGGAACCACGGAGGTTCCCGGCGGAGCAGGTGCGGGCGGTCAGCCCTCGGAGAGCAGGCGGTCGCGCGTGGCGCGGGCGATGCCGGGGTTGTCGGAGAAGACGCCGTCCACCTTGAGCGAGTACAGCTTGTCCAGGTAGCGCATCACGTCCCCGGTGGCACGCGGGTAGACCGGGCTGTCGGGGTTGCCGAGCCGGTAGTCCACGGGAAGCTGGGAGTTCTCCGGCCGGACCGTCCAGGTGTGGACCAGGAGCCGCGCGCGGTGAGCGTCCCGCACGAGCGGCGTGGGCGCCTGCGTCCTGCCGTCGGGGCCGGTCGGGATGATCCGCGTGGTGGCCACGCCCACGCCGTCGGCGTACCGGGAGATCTCCCGCAGGCCCTCGGGCGTGACGAGGTCGGTGTACGTGCGCGGGTCGCCGGCCGCCACCAGGTCGTACGGCGCGCCGCTCGCGTTGATGAGCTGGATGAGCCGCAGGCGGGTGGCCGAGCGCAGCTCCTTGAGGTTCTTGGTCTCGAACGACTGGATGAAGACCGGGGACCGCAGGCTGTCCCAGCCGTGGCGCTTGAGGGCCGCCAGCAGGGGCTCCTCCAGCGACAGGCCGATCGAGTCGAAGTACGTCGGGTGCTTGGTCTCGGGGTAGACGCCCACGCCGTACTTCTGCGCGAGCTCGATGACCTCGTCGAACGTCGGGATCTGGGCCAGCCCGTCGAAGGCGGTGTTGTCGGGCCGCAGGTCGGGGACGCGCTCCTTGGCCCTCAGCGTGCGCAGCTCGGCCAGCGTGAAGTCCTCGGTGAACCATCCGGTCATCGGCACGCCGTCGATGGTCTTGGTGGTCTTACGATCGGCGAACTCCGGGTGGTTCGCGACGTCGGTCGTCCCGGAGATCTCGTTCTCGTGCCGGGCGACGAGCACGTGGTCCTTCGTCGACACCAGGTCCGGCTCGATGTAGTCGGCTCCGAGCTGCGCCGCCGCCTCGTACGACAGGAGCGTGTGCTCGGGACGGATGGCACTGGCACCGCGGTGCCCGATGATGACCGGTCCCCGGTCGTCGTGTCCGGCCTTCGCGGCCGTCGCGCTCGCGGGCTGGAGGGCGGCGAGCACCACCCCTCCCACGAGGACGGCCAGCGCACCGGCCAGCGTCTTGTTCCACATCAGTACACACCCCACTCTCTGGTCTCGCGGGGCACGCTAATGTCACGAGCTGTACCCGGGGTGGCGACGCAGTTAACGATCAAAGGTGTGTGCGTGCCACTTCTCGGGCGGCCGGCACCGTCACACGGAGGGGGCGCCCGCGCCGTCGAGATCGGGCGTGGCCCTGCCGGCCAGCCACTCGCGCGCCCGGGCGAGGTGGCGGTCCGTCAGGCCGGTCATGGGGTCCACCTCCACCAGCAGGAACTCGTCCACGCCCGGATGGTCCTTGAGGTACTGCCAGTCGGGGGTGCCGAGGCTGTCGTCGAACCAGACGAACGGGCGGCCCGCGACGTACTCGGCGACGTGCCGGGTCTTGAAGTGCTCGCCCGCGCGGCTGCCGGGGTCGCTGTTGACCTTGATGACCGGAAGGGAGGGCAGGCCGATGCGCGGCGCGATCTGGTCGTTGGCGTGCTGCTCCCAGGTGGTGGCCCACGCCAGCTCGGCGTCCGCGTCGCGGGCGAGCTCGGCGAGCTGGCGGCCGTGCCTGCGGTTCAGCAGGATCCGGTACGTCTGCCCGTCGAGCACGCAGTCGTGGCGCCTCAGCCACAGCGAGTGCCTCCGGGCCGGGTTGAGCACCCCGTCCACGTCCAGCAGTACAAGGGGACGCTTGGTCACGTGCCGCTCCTCGGTCGTCGGTGCTGGATGCCATGATGCCGCCACCATGGCCCAGTCTTCCAACTCCGCGGCGAGAGCGGCGGTCACGCCAAGCGTTTCCAGGTCACGCCGCGCGCCCCGCCTCCGCCCGGTCCCAGGCCTCGGCGAGCAGCTCGTACGAGCGCACGCGGTCGGCGTGGTCGTGGGCGATCGTGGTCACCAGGAGCTCGTCGGCCCCGGTCGCGTCCCTGAGCACGCGCAGTCTCTCCACCACGGTCTCCGGCGCGCCGACGAACTGCGTGTCCACCCGGTCGGCCACCAGCCGCCGCTCCTCCTCGCTCCAGGAGTGCGCGGCGGCCTCGCGCGGTGACGGGAAGGGGATCGCTCCCTCCCCGGCGCGGATGCTGCGCACCCACAGCCCGTACGGCGAGGCCAGCTCGCGGGCGGTGGCGTCGTCGGGGGCGACCACCGCGTCCGCCGAGACGACGACGTACGGCGCGGCCAGGCTCGCCGACGGCTTGAACGCGGCGCGGTAGGCGTCCACCGCCTCCAGCACGCTGGACGGGCTGACGTGGTAGTTCGCCGCGAAGGGCAGGCCGCGCTCCGCCGCCACCTGGGCGCTCTGGCCGCCGCTGCTGCCGAGGACCCAGACCTCGACGTCCGCGCCCTCCCCGGGCACGGCGTGCGCGTCGAGTCCCTCGGACGACAGGTAGGTGCCGGCCACCAGGGCGAGGATGTCGTCCACCTGGTCGGCGAAGTCGGGGGACTCGGCCCCCGGCTGCTGCAGCAGCGACGCGTACAACGCGAAACGCGGAGAGGTGAGCAGGTGCGCGAACGAGAACGGCGGCGGGATGAGCAGGCCGTGCGTCTCGCGGGCGGGCCGCGCATCCTCCGGCCGTGCCTCCTCGGGGCGGGGCTCGCCCTCCTTCAGCTCCTTGAGGGCCTCGGCCCGCCGCTGCCCCGACCGGCCGAGGCCGAGGTCGATCCGGCCCGGGTACAGGGCGTCGATCGTGCCGAACTGCTCCACCACGGCCGCCGCGGTCTGGTGGCCCAGTTGCACGGCTCCCGAGCCGACCCGGATGCGGCTCGTCGCCGCCGCCACCAGCGCGATCAGCACGGCCGGGGCCGAGCTCGCGACCCCGGGGGTGAAGTGGTGCTCGGCGAGCCAGTACCGGTGGTAGCCGAACTCCTCGGCGCGCCTGGCGAGGTCGATCGTGTTCCGCAGGGCGTCCGCGGCGGTGCCGCCGGAGACGATGGGGGCGAGGTCGAGGATGGACAGCGGGGTCCGATGGGATGACATGTCTGCCTTTCGCTGCTGGGACCGGATGTACGGGGCCGGCGCTCGACCGGTGCCTCGGGGTGGACTCCCGCCCTGCTCAGGCCGCTCGGGCCGCTCAGGCCGCTCGGGCCGCTGAGACCGGGCGGGCCGCTGAGACCGGACGGGCCGCTCAGGCCGGGCGGGCCGCTCAGGCCGGGCGGGCCGCTCAGGCCGGGGCGGGCCGCGGGAAGGGCCTGCTCGGGATGTCCTTGCGCAGCACGGGCGCGATCTCGCTCTGGAAGAGCTCCAGCGTGGCCCGGTGCTGCTTGTCGGTCAGGCCGTCCGCGTCGGCGCTCAGGTGCATGACCTCGTGGCCGAACCGCTCGTGGTAGCGGTGGACCTTGTCGATGATCTGCTGCGGGCTGCCCACCAGGATCGAGCTGCGCTCGATCGCGTCCTCCAGCGTGGGGAACACCGGCGCGAGGCCCAGCCTCCGGAACATCGCCAGCCGCGCGTCGAAGATCGGCCGGTAGGTCTCGACCGCCTCCTGGGAGGTCCTCGCGCCGTAGTAGCCCGCCGTGCCCGCCCCGACCAGCGCGTCGGCGGGATCGTGCCCGTAGAACTCCCAGCGCTCGCGGTAGTAGCGGATCAGCTCGGCGTACGGCTCGATCGGGTTGGTGACGTTGGCGGAGAACAGCGGGTCGCCGTACCGGGCCGCGAGGTCCACCGACTCCCTGCTGGTGGCGCTGCCGTGCCACACGCGGATCGGCCGCTGGAGCGGGCGCGGCCAGGTCTCGGCGTCGCGCAGCTCGGGACGGAAACGGCCCGACCACGTCACCCTGTCCTCGCGCCACAGGCGGCGGAACAGCTCGTAGGACTCGCGGTTGCGGTCCCACTGGTCCTCGCCGGTCACGTGGAACAGTTGTGCCTGCGCGGCGCCGTTTCCCTTGCCGATGATGAGCTCCAGCCGGCCCCCGGACAGGTGGTCCAGGGTGGAGTAGTCCTCGAAGGCCCGTACGGGGTCCAGCAGGCTCAGCGTGGTGACGGCGGTGAACAGCCGGATCTCGGAGGTTCTGGCGGCGATGTGGCTGAGCACCACCGGCGGTGAGGAGGAGATGAAGGGACGCTCGTGGCGCTCACCGACCCCGAAGCCGTCGAAGCCCAGCTCCTCGGCCAGGACGGCGTTGTCGACCACCTCGCGCAGCCGCGCCGTGGTCGGCTTGAGCTCGCCGGTGAGGGGGTTGGGCCCGTGGACGATCAGTGTGATGGCGAGGAACTTCATGCGGGTTCCTTTTCGGCGGCGGGATCGGGTCCAGGTCGGGTTCGCAGGGGTTCAGACGGCGGCCGAGGCGTAGCGGTTGGCCGCAACGGGCAGGCCGAGCAGGCCGCGCAGAGTCGGCGCCTCGTACGCGCGGCGGAAGGCCTCACGGGCTTGGAGCACGGGCACCAGGCCCCGGGTGATGGCCGTCAGGTCGGAAGGGAGCACGCCGGGACGCAGCCGGTAGCCCTCGATGCCCGCCTCCTGCCAGTCGAGGAGCCGGTCGGCGAGCCCCTCGGGGGTGCCGGCGAACACCGCCGCGTCCGAGACGTGCCCGGCCCCGTCAAGCGAGTCCAGCCGCGACCGGCGGCCGGCCGCCGCACGGGCGTCGGTGTCGAGGTAGACCAGCAGGTCGGCGAAGACACGCAGGGGCTCGCCCACCCGGCCCACGGCCGCCTCCGCCTCGCGCACCTCCGCGACGATGGCGCGCGCCTGGTCCTTGTCGTGCGGGGTGACGTAGACCACGTCGGCGCCGCGTGCGGCGAAGCGGTACGGCAGTGAGGCGTGCGCGAGCGCCGTGACGAGCGGCTGGCCCTGCGGAGGGCGAGGGGTGATCGCCGGGCCCTTGACGCCGAACCACCGGCCCCGGAAGTCGACGTAGTGCAGCTTGTCGCGGTCGACGAAGCGGCCGGTGGCGACGTCGCGATTCACGGCGTCGTCCTCCCAGCTGTCCCACAGGCGGCGCGCGACCTCGACCGCGTCCGCCGCCTCCTCGAACAGGTCGTTCACGTGCCGGGACAGCTCGGGGGCGTCGTGGTCCTCCGGCCGTAGAACCGGGAACTCGCGGCGGCCGAAGTGCGCGGCCTCGGTGTGGCGGCCGGAGACCTGCGCGCGCCACCCGGCGCGCCCGCCGCTGACGTGGTCGAGGGTGGCGATGCCCGTCGCGACGTGGAAGGGCTCGGTGTGGGTGGTCGTGGCCGTGGGCACCAGCCCGACGCGGGTGGTCGCCGGGGCGATCCTGGCCGCGAGGAGCACGGCGTCGAGCCGCCCGCGGACCTGGTCGGTGCGGTCGTCGGGCCCCTCGTACCGGGAGGACTGCGGACCGAGGGAGTCCTCGATCGTCACGAAGTCGAGCAGGCCGCTCTCCGCCTCGGCGGCGAGATCGGTCCAGTAGCGGGCGGAGAAGAGCTCTCGCGGGCGGGCGGACGGGTCGCGCCACGCCGCGGGATGCCAGCCGGCACCGTCGAGGGCCGCGCTGATGTGGAGGGGAGTGGGCGGCATTCGGGGCCTCTTCCTCGTGCTGCGTCGGCGGGGGCTTCGGCGAACCGCGATGCGGCCGCTCGCACCCCCCACCTCCAGCCGATCACCGCCGGCCGTGACCGGCGTTCGCTTGCGGGACGCTGCCGTCCCGCCTGGTCGTCACCTGGAGCACCCTGCGGACGCGGGTTGCCGACCAGCAAGCCAGGGCTTGTCGCTGGTCTCATGACCTGAATCGACGATAGCCACGCGCCGTGAAGTATGCAATTCCTACCTGATTAGTTCTAAAACTGGTGTGGCCGGTCGCGTCGGGGCCCGGAAACGCGTCGTGCCCCGCACCGTGAGGTGCGGGGCACGAGGTGAAGCTGAGGGCCGGTGAGCGGTCGCCTCTCGGCGGGTGGCACAACGTGGCTCCAGCCGGACGGTATTCCACGAAGGCAATAGGTGAGGCCCGGGGACACGTTCTCACCGACCATCAGGTGTAACCCATACGGGCTCCGGCGCATTCCCGGCGGCGCATACGGATTTCGGCCGGGGAAAGTCGCCTCCAGTCCAACGGCCGCTCTACATGGATGGGGGATGTGGCCCGGCGGAGGGCGGGACATGGTCGAACGGAGACGCGAGACCGCGGGGTTCCGTCCACCTGGCCACGAGCCGGGCCCTCGGAAAGGTCGGAAAGGAAGGGAGGCGGCGGGCAGGAAGTCCGGCAGTCGGGTGACACCGAGGTCGTGACCGGGCTGTCAGGGGACGGGCGGCGCGGTCGGTGACCTCGCCCGCGTCGGACTTCAGGAGGACGATAATGAAGGCACTCGTTTACCACGGACCTCGCGACGTCAGCGTGGACGACGTACCCGACCCTCGCATCGAGGAGCCGCGCGACGTCATAATCAAGATCATCACGACGAACATCTGCGGGTCGGACCTGCACATGTACGAGGGCCGCACCGACATGGAGCCGGGCAGGGTCCTCGGGCACGAGAACTTCGGCGAGGTCATCGAGGTCGGCGACGCCGTGGAGCGCATCAGCGTCGGAGACATCGTCTCGATCCCGTTCAACGTCGCGTGCGGTTCGTGCAAGAACTGCAACGCCGGGCTCACCAACTACTGCATCAGGGCCAACCCCGACTACCCCAGGCTCTGCGGCGGGGCGTACGGCTTCGCCGACATGGGCCCCTGGGAGGGCGGCCAGGCCGAGTTCCTCCGGGTGCCCTGGGCGGACTTCAACTGCTGCAAGATGCCAGAGGACGGCCTCGAGAAGCAGAACGACTACGTGATGTGCTCCGACATCTTCCCCACCGGGTACCACGCCACCGAGATGGCCGGGCTGCGCCCCGGCGAGTCGGTCGTCATCATGGGCGCCGGCCCCGTCGGGCTCATGGCCGCGCTCTCGGCCGTGGTGAAGAGCGCCAGCAAGATCATGGTGGTGGACCGCCATCCCGACCGCCTGGCCCTGGCGGAGAAGATCGGCGCCATCGCGATCGACGACTCCAAGGGCAACCCGGTCGAGCAGGTGCTGGAGCTCACCAACGGAGAGGGCGCCGACCGGGGATGTGAGTGCGTGGGCTACCAGGCCCATGACCCGCAGGGCCACGAGCACCCCGACGACACCCTCAACAAGCTGGTGGAGTCGGTGCGGTACACCGGCGGCATCGGCGTCGTGGGCGTCTTCGTCCCGGAGGACCCGGGAGGCTCCGACGATCTCGCCAAGCACGGGCGGGTGCCGCTGGAGTACGGCCTCCACTGGTACAAGGGCCAGACGATCGGCAGCGGGCAGTGCCCGGTCAAGCGGTACGACCGGCACCTGCGCAACCTGATCCACACCGGCAAGGTCGAGCCGTCGTACATCCTCTCGCACGAGCTGCCGCTCAAGGATGCGCCGGACGCCTACGCGCACTTCGACAAGCGCGAGCCCGGCTGGACCAAGGTCACGCTCAAGCCCGGCCTCGGATAGTCAGGGTCCCGGCTCCGAGCCCCTCCGGGCACCACCGCCGGAGGGGCTCGGTGCCGTCACCGCCCGCGACCCGCCGAGGCGCAGCCGGGGGAGGTCCAGCGCACCCATCCGGGGCCGGAGGCCGCGCGCCAGCCGCCGGGGTGCCCGGGCCAGGACTCCTCCGGAGGGCGCCCGGCGAGCGGGGGCACGATGACGGTGCAGGCGGCAGGCGGTGGAGGCTCGTGGGCGGCGTCGAAGGGCGTCAGTTCCGTCCACCAGATCCGGTACGCCAGCGGCAGCCTCACCTTCCACGAAAGCCCGCGGTCCACGGCCACGCCGCCTGTGGTGGGCAGCGGGCCGGGCGCGGCGCGGTGGGCGGGCCCGTCGAAGGTGCCGCCGGTCACGAACATCGCGTTCACGGCGACGAGCGCCGCGCCGGCCAGCGGTAGCCGGAGCGCGGGCATGGAGGCGGCCAGCAGGCAGGCCAGCAGGGCCATGGCGCGGACCGACGCCGCCACCATGTCCAGCGCCCCGTAGGACCCCGTGAGGAAGGAGATCTCCGGGAAGTCGAAGGCCACGAAGGCGTACCGCTGGAGCCGGTCGCCCGCGTACAGGGCGGCCACCGTCCCCGTGGCGGCCATCAGCGCGGCCGAGGCCAGCGTGTGCCGCACGGCGGCGCGCCGGGTCCCGCGGGTCAGCGCGGCCAGGCCGGCGAGGGCGAGGACGACCGCCACGCACGTCAGATACCGGCCGTAGGCGTAGTTGCCGACCCGGTGCTCGTCGGGCAGCGCGGCCGAGGAGGCGTACGCGGTGCCCGCCGTGACCAGCAGCAGCGCCAGGGCCGCGACCCGGGCCGGCGCCGGGGCGCGGCGGCACAGCGCGGTGACCGCCGTCGCGGCGATGCCGGCCCCGGCCAGGCCCCAGGTGCCGGCGATGAGGTACCACACCTGCCCGGCCGCCCCGGAAAGCGCCCAGGCCTGCCCGTCCAGGCTGGTCAGCCGGATCCACAGCAGCCCTGCGAGGTCGCGGGTGCCGGAGGGGTAGAGGGCCGCCGCCAGCGCCGTGTTGAGCGCCCGCGCCCCGGCCGCGGCCACCAGCGCGGAGGCCATGGCCGCGAGACCGGCCCGGCGGGGCAGCCGACCGCGGAGCAGGAGGCAGCCGACGATCACCGCGTGCACGAGCAGCAGGACGGTGCCGCGCAGGTGGACCGCGTACCCGTACCCGGCGAGGAGGCTCGCGACCACGCCGGGCAGGACCGCCCCGGATCGTACGAAGGCGTGCAGGGCCAGGAGCCAGCCGAGCACCAGTGTCGGCAGGATCGCGTCCGCGAGCGCGAGCTGGCCGAAGATCAGGGTCGCCGGCAGCAGCGCCGCCGCGAACGCGAGCGCGCAGGCCGCGGCCGGGGCGAGCCCGTGCGGTGGGAGCCGGCGCAGCGCCAGGTAGCCGAGGGGGAACAGCGCCGCTCCCACGACCGCGCCGACGGCGACGACCAGGCGGTAGGCGAGCGCCGGGTCGTGGACGAGCCAGAAGACCGGCGCCAGCAGGAGGGGATAGCCGCCCTGGTACAGCGTGCCGCCCGACATGTCCGTCGTGGCGCCGCCGGCCAGCCAGCGGGCCGCGGCCAGGTAGCCCACCTCGTCGGGGTTGGCGACCGGCCCGGTGCGCCACCGCGCCAGCCACACCCGCAGCAGGAGATGGGCGAGCCATCCGGCCGCCAGCATCCATCGGACGCGGGGACGGGCGGCCCGCCGCGCGGCGGGCGGGGCGGGGGAGACCGGGTGTGGGGTGACGAGCGTCATGGCAGAGACACTCCGGCGGAGATTCGACCGAACCTTCCGTGAAATGTCTGGGATTCAGGACATTGACGAAGAGCTGACACTCGTGATCGAAATAATGCGGTCATGGCCAGCATCGTGTTCGTCGAGGACGACCCGCTCATCCGGGCGTCGGTGGAGTTCGCCCTCTCCCGCCAGGGGCACAGCGTCACGGCCAGGACGACCGGCGAAGAGGGGCTGGAGTGCATCAGGGCGCGCCGCCCCGAGATCGCCGTCCTGGACGTCATGCTGCCGGGGATGGACGGGATCGAGGTCTGCCGCAGGATCCGCCGCATGGACACCCTGCCCGTGATCCTGCTGACGGCGCGGGGCGATGACCTCGACGTGGTCCTCGGCCTGGAGGCCGGCGCGGACGACTACGTGGTCAAGCCGACCGAGCCGCGCGTCCTGGACGCCAGGATCCGGGCCGTGCTGCGGCGGGTGGAGACCACGCACGGCGACGTCTCGACGTACGGAGACCTGGTGGTCGACAGGGGAGCGCTCAAGGTGACCCGGCATGGCAAGGACGTCAGGCTCACCCCCACCGAGCTGCGCCTGCTGCTCGCGCTCACGCGGCGGCCCGGGCTGGCACTGACCCGCCAGCAGCTTCTCGCCGACGTCTGGGAGCACACCTACCCGGGTGACTCGCGCATCGTGGACGCCTGCGTGCAGCGCATCCGGATGAAGATCGACGACGAGCCGTCACGGCCCGGGTACATCGAGACCGTGCGCGGGTTCGGCTACCGATTCGTCGCGCCGTGAGGGCGGCGCGGAGCGCGGGGCTGCGCCTCCGGCTCATCGCGGGTTTCGTGGTGGTGGCGCTGCTGTCATCGCTGGTCGCGTCCTGCATCGCCTACTACCTGGTACAGCGCTCCACGCTGGACAGGACCCAGGCCAACGTGATCGGGGAGTTCAAGAACACCATCGGCAGGAACGTGTCCGACGACATGCCGGAATTCTCGAACTACAACTTTTCGAGCGTCGACTACCTCCAGCAGCTCAAGTCGGCGCTGAGCGTCCAGGGGCGGTACGACGTCAAGCTCGCCCAGGTGCAGCAGGACGGGGTCTACTTCTTCCCCGATCTCGACACCCGCTACGGGGTCGACCTTCCGCCCGACTTCGTGCAGATGGCCAGGAGCAACACGGTCTACCGGCGGATCGACCACCGTGGCACGCCGTTCCTCCTCGTGGGGGCGCAGGTGTACGCGCCCCCGCTCCAAGGGGGGACCTGGCGCCCCACCCCGGTCATGGGCTTCGTCATCGTGAGCCTGGCCCGCGAGGCCGGGGACCTGCGCACTCTCACCCGGGTCCTGGCGATCGGCGGCGTGGTGACGCTCGCCGTCGCAGTCGTCTTCGCCCTGTTCGCCGCGAGGGGGGTCCTCGAGCCCGTGCGCAGGCTGGGGCGGGTCGCCCGTGCCCTCGGCGACGGGAAGCTCGACACCAGGGTCGAGGTGGCGGGCGGCGACGAGCTCGCCGACCTCGCCCGGACCTTCAACCGGACGGCCGGGGCGCTGGAGGACGGCATCGCCGAGCTGCGCGCCATGGAGGCGTCCTCCCGCCGGTTCGTGGCGGACGTCTCCCACGAGCTCCGCACGCCGCTCACCGCGATAACGGCGCTGGCGGACACCCTCGCGGACAAGGACGTCTCCGCCGCCGACCGCGAGACGGCCGGTCCGCTGGTCACCGAAGGCGTCCGGCGGCTCAGGACCCTCGTGGAGCATCTGATCGAGATCAGCCGGCTCGACTCCGGGACGGCCGCTCTGGTGCCCGACGACATCGACGTCGCCGGCGCGGTGGCGGCGTGCCTGGCGCCGCGCGGCTGGGCGGGGCGTGTGGAGGTCGAGGGTCCCGGCGGCCTGATGGCGCGTCTGGACCCCAGGAGGTTCGACGTCATCCTCGCCAACCTGGTGGGAAACGCGTTCAGGCACGGCGCGCCCCCCGTGGTGGTGCGATTCGGGGAGGAGGCGGGAGATGGCGTGCCCGGGCTGAGGCTCACCGTCGCCGACCATGGGCCTGGCATCCCCCGGTGGCTGCTGCCCCTGGTCTTCGACCGGTTCGTCAAGCAGGACCGGGCCCGTACGAGCAGCGAGGGCAGCGGGCTCGGGCTCTCGATCGCCCGCGCCAACGTCGAGCTGCACGGGGGGACGCTGGACGTGCGGAACGAGTCCTCCGGTGGGGCCGTGTTCACCGTGTGGCTGCCGCTGGGGGAGGACGCGTGAGGCGCCCCGCCGTGACCGGCCTGGTCGCGCTGACGCTGCTCGCGGCCGGCTGCGGCATCCAGCCGACGGGTACCACCGTGGAAGGGGATCCGCCGATAGCGCGGGCCAGGTCCCAGTCGAACATCGTCTACTTCGTCAAGAACGGGAAGCTGATGAAGGCTACGAGGCCGGGGTTGCCCACCGTGCCGGAGTACGGCCTCCAGCAGCTGATGGAGGGGCCGTCCGAGGTGGAGAAGGCGAGCGGCGTCACCTCCCGCGTGAGCCGCTCCACCATCTCGATCACCCGTGAGGGGGACATCCTGTCCCTCTGGGGGCAGCCGGTGATCAAGGGCATCGGACTGGCCCAGATCGTCTGCACGGGCACCGCCGTCTCCGGGATCCGCGCCGTCAGGCTGGCCAACTGGCAGACGGGAGGCCGCACGCACACCTGCGCGGAGTTCGCCGAGTTCATGTGAGCGCCGCGTCTCCTCGCGCCCGGGGCCGGTCGTTCAGGAACGCGGTTCCGGGGTGGGCCGAGGGGGGAGCGGGAAGCGGAGGGACGCGGCCACGATGTGGTCCTTGAGCTCGGTGTCGGCCAGGACGTGCTCCACCGAGCCGCCCTCGCCGATCACCGCGTCGGCCAGCTCGTCGATGACGTCCTCGGTACGCCGCGTCGGCCGCCCGCACAGCGGGCACGTGTCGCCCGATCTCGCGAGCCAGCCCGACTCGTCGCACACCACCCCGGGGGCCGTCGCCTCGTCCTGGACCAGCAGGGCCTGCACGGCGGCCACCGAGCCCGCCCACAGGCAGTCGTCCAGGCCCAGCGCGGCGGGGCGGCGCGTCGCCACCCGCTCCAGCACCTCGCCGACCCACCGGCGCTCCTCGTCGCGCTCGTACTGTTCGACGATGCGCTCGGCGCTGTGGCGGATGTCGGCGGGCGTGGCCGTCCTGAGGTCCACGGTGAACGTCCCCGCGACCTTCGGCCGCAGGTGCTGGGGGAGGAAGTCCAGGAAGGTCGGCACCTCCTCCGGGTGCCCGCCGATGATCAGCAGCTCGTGGTCGCCGGCGCGGAACAGCTCGTCCAGCAGCCGCACGGCGTTGCGGTAGTGCCGTTTCGTGAGGTCGTCGGCGCGGTTGCGCACGCGGTGCTCGGTGAGCCCGTACCAGCCGGCGTAGTTGGGCTTGCGCAGGGCCGGGTCCTGGACGCCGCCGAGCTCGCGCAGCTCGTCCTGGTACAGCTCCCAGGCCGACGCGGACCGCCGGTCGACCACCATGACGCAGGCGCGGTGGTACTCGTCCAGCACGGCGAGCATGGGACGCACCCAGGCCGTGGCGTCCACCATGATCCGGTCGCGCACGGCGCGCGGCAGGACGACCTGCTCGAACAGGTCGCCCTCGCTGCAGGAGAAGACGGCCACGGCGCCGGTCTCCACCCGTTCGAGGCCTTCGAGGTTCTCGATGCGCTCGATGTCACCGCGTATCGACAGGCGCGCCCGGCGTCCCAGGGAGCCGTCCCGCTCCAGGGGGCGGATCTCGTGGAGCAGGCTGTTGATCTGGGTCGAGAGGGCGGTGGGGCCGTCCCGCCCCACCCCGGCGTACAGGGAGACCACGGGCAGGTCGCCCCCGTTGAACCTGAGGATCCGGTCGACCGTCTCTGTGGTGATCATGCGTCGCCCCCGTCGCTGGTCCTGACCTCAGTATTCGCTACTCGTCACTCCTCGCTCGTGGACGCCCCCCGCGTCCGGAGCGGAGCGCCCGCCTCGTGCATGTGGCGAAGGGCCTGGGCGTATGAGCTGTACAGGCTGCTCTCCAGATAGGGGATACCCAGCTCGGCGCAGTAGGCCCGGACGATCGGCTGGGCCCGGCGCAGGTTCGGCATCGGCATGCTCGGGAACAGGTGGTGCTCGATCTGGTAGTTGAGCCCGCCGAGGGCGATGTCCACGATCCGGCCGCCCCGCACGTCGCGGGAGGTGAGCACCTGGCGGCGCAGGAAGTCGGGGCGCTCGTCGCCGGTCATCATCGGCATGCCCTTGTGGTTGGGCGCGAACGTGGAGCCCAGGTAGATGCCGAAGATCGCCTGGTGCGCGGCGATGAACAGCAGGCCCTTGCCGAATGGCAGGACCGCGAAGACGGCCGCGAAGTAGGCCACGAAGTGGACGACGAGCAGCGTGCCCTCGACCCACCGGTGCTTGAGCGACGGCCGCCCGAGGGCACGGAAGCTGGCCACGTGGAGGTTCAGGCCTTCCAAGGTCAGCAGGGGGAAGAACAGGAACGCCTGCCAGCGGCCGATGTACCTGGCCACGCCCCGGCTGTCGGCTGCCTGCCGCTTCGACCAGACCAGGACGTTGGGGGAGACGTCGGGGTCGTGGTCCTCGTGGTTGGGGTTGGCGTGGTGCCGGGTGTGCTTGTCCATCCACCAGCCGTAGCTCATGCCGACGCCGAGGTTGCCCGCCACCCAGCCCGCGAGCTCGCTGGGACGCCTGGACCGGAAGACCTGCCGGTGGGCCAGGTCGTGGGCGACCAGCGCCACCTGGGCGAAGACCAGCGCGAGGAACGCCGCGACCAGAAGCTGGTACCAGGAGTCGCCCACCATGAAGAACGCGACCCAGCCGGCCACGAACAGGCCTCCGACGACGCTCAGCCGCAACGCGTAGTAGGCGGGGCGCCTGTCCAGCAGCCCTGCCTCGGTGATCCGGCGGGAAAGCCGGGCGAAATCGCTGCCGCGCGTCTCCCGCTCCGGGGCTTCGATCGTGGATGAGCTGGTCACGGGTCTCCTCACGTGGTGGCGTATCGACAACCGAGCCAACCCCGGGAAAAGCACCGCGTAGCGTTTGAGGTGGGTTGGAGGCGGCACGTCCAAGACTGTCGGGATCGCCGGTTGCGCGATATCCAGGCACCATGCCGGTGCACGGTAGTGCTAGCCCCACCATGAGGATGCTTCCGCCGGCCGGCAGGCGGTCCCGGCGACGCGTGCCGCCTTCGTACATCCGCTTCCCGGGGTGGCCGGGCCCGCCCTGTGATGGGGATGGTTGACAGCAAAACCTATTTTTCCTACCTTTTAACTAGGTTTGTGCACGCGGGTGAGGGGACGGGGGACGTGAGCGTATGGCACACGAGATCGGCATCATCGGGGCGGGCGTCCACGGGGTCAGCGCCGCCTTCCACCTGGCACGCAGGGGCGTCTCCACGGCCGTATTCGAGCGGCGCACCCCGGCCTCGGGGCCGACGGGGCGTTCCGGCGGGATCTGCCGGGCGTACTACACCGACCCGTTCCTGGCGGAGACGGCCCGCGACGGCATCGCCTTCCTCGCGGACTTCGGCGAGCGCACGGGCGGCGGCCAGTCCGGCTTCCGCCGTACCGGGGCGTTCTACCTGCACGGGCCCGGCGACGTCGCCGCGGCGCGGGAGACCGCGAGCCGCCTGGCGTCGGCGGGGATCGAGAGCGAGCTGGTGCCGGCGGACGCGCTGCCAGGACTGCTGCCCGCGCTGAGCCTCGACGGGGTGGCGGTCGGCGTCTGGGAGGCGGGTGCCGGGTACGCCGACCCGTTCAGCACGACCCTCGGCCTGGCCGAGGCCGCCCGGCGGCACGGGGCCGCGTTCCACCTCGGCCACCCGGTGACGGCCCTGGCCGAGGAGCCGGGCGGGGTGGCGGTCACCACGGGCGACGGCGAGACCCACCACGTCGGCCGCCTGCTGGTCGCGGCGGGACCGTGGACCTCGGGCCTGCTCGCCGGGCTCGGGATCAACCTGCCCCTGACGGTCGAGCGGCACGTGGTCGCGGTGCTGGAACACGATCCCGCGGACACCGAGGGCCTGGTGCCGCACGTGCTCATCGACGTCGCCGGCGGCTACTACTCCACGCCGCAGCCCCGCACGCAGTTCCTCGTCGGCGGGGTCATCCCCGCCTCGCCCGCCGACCCGGACGCCTTCGGCAGCGCCACGAGGGAGTTCGAGGTCAGGCGGCTCGCCGCCGTCGCCGCCCGCCGCACCCCCGCCAGGCGGCGCGCGTCCCTGGTGGGCGGCTGGGCGTCCCTGTACGACGTCAGCCCCGACTGGCAGCCCGTGACCGGGCGGGTCGGCGAGAGGATCTTCGTGGACGCCGGCACCAGCGGGCACGGGTTCAAGATCGCCCCCGCCTGGGGCGACCACGTGGCGCGGCTGCTCCTGGACGAGCCCGCCGACCCCCGGCTGGCCGCCTTCGCCCCCCAGAGGTTCGCCGCGGGCGCGGAGCTCGCCGCGGGGTTCGGCGCCGCCCGCATCCTCGGGTGACGCCGGAGATGCGCGCGGAGCGCGTGACCATCCCGCCGAGCCCGTCCCGGGCCGGCACACCGAGCAGGAGGATCCCCCGATGAGCAGGCCGCGCAAGCAGGTTCACCTGGCGGCGCACTTTCCCGGCGTCAACAACACCACCGTCTGGGCCGATCCCCGGTCCGGGAGCCAGATCGACTTCGCCTCGTTCCGCCACCTCGCCGCGACGGCCGAGCGCGGGAAGTTCGACTTCTTCTTCCTGGCGGAGGGGCTGCGGCTGCGCGAGCTCAAGGGCCGCGTCCACGACCTGGACGTCGTCGGCCGCCCGGAGTCCCTCACCGTCCTGTCCGCGCTCGCCGCCGTCACCACGCGGCTGGGCCTGGCCGGCACGGTCAACGCCACCTTCAACGAGCCGTACGAGCTGGCGCGGCGCCTGGCCACCCTCGACCACCTGAGCGACGGCCGCGCCGCCTGGAACATCGTCACCACCTCCGACGCCTTCACCGGGGAGAACTTCCGGCGCGGCGGCTTCCTCGACAGGGCCGACCGCTACAGCCGCGCCGCGGAGTTCCTCCAGCTCGCCCGCGAGCTGTGGGACTCCTGGCGGCAGGACGCCGTCGTCGCCGACCCCGCCTCCGGAGCGTTCGTACGGCCGGACGGCATCACCCCGGTGCGGCACGACGGCGCCCAGTTCGACGTCTCCGGGACGTTCAACGTCCCGCGCGGCCCGCAGGGGCACCCGGTGATCATCCAGGCCGGCGACTCCGGCGAGGGACGCGAGTTCGCCGCCTCCACCGCGGACGTCATCTTCAGCAGGCACGGCACCCTCCACGAGGGCCAGGCGTTCTACCGGGACGTCAAGGGCCGGATGGCCAGGTACGGCCGCGCGGAGGACCGGCTGAAGATCCTTCCCGCGACGACGTTCGCGCTGGGCGACACCGAGGAGGACGCGGCGGAGAACGCCGCCGAGATCCGGCGGCGCCAGGTGGGCCCGCAGACGGCGATCGCCTTCCTGGAGCAGGTCTGGGGACGGGACATGTCCGCTTACGACCCCGACGGCCCGCTGCCGGACGTCGACCCCGACCTCTCGGGCGGGGTGTCGGCGGGACGGGTGCCGCTGGGCGACCGGGCCGAGGTGGCCGCCAAGTGGCGGGCCCTGGCCGACGAGAAGAAGCTCAGCATCCGCGAGCTGGTCATCGAGGTGACGGGCCGCCAGAACTTCGTCGGCACCCCGGCCTCCGTGGCCGCCCGCATCGACGAGTTCGTCCAGTCGGACGCCGCCGACGGCTTCATCCTGGTGCCGCACCTGACCCCGGGAGGCCTGGACGACTTCGTCGACCACGTGGTGCCGCTGCTCCAGGAGCGCGGGGTGTTCCGGGCCGACTACACAGGGACGACGCTCCGCGACCACCTCGGGATCCCCATGCCCGGCGGCTGACCGCCGGGCATGGGGGCCGCGTTCTCACGGGCCCTGGGTCAGCCCCGGACGGCGGCCTGGATCTCTTCGAGGAGCCGGACCTCCTCGTCGATGCCGGTCCCGGCGATGTTGGCGAGGAGCACGTGGTCCACGCCGGCGCCCTCCAGCCGCTTGAGGTCCTCGGCGATCTGGCGGGGCGCGCCGCCGAGGAACGGGCGCTCGCCGCCCAGCGGCTCGCGGGTGATCGGCACGTTGGCCCGCGCGACCACGGTCAGGGCGGAGGGGTCGCGCCCGGCCTCGCGCGCCGCCTCCCGGAAGCCGCCGGCGAGCTGCCGCAGCACCTCCTCGGAGACGGCGATCGGGTTCAGCCCGTCGGCGATGCGCCCGGCCCGCCGGATCCCCGCGGGCGTCATGGCGCCCAGCAGGATGGGGATCGTGGCCTGCACCGGCTTGGGGTTCACCTCCGAGGAGGCGATCCGGTAGAAGCGGCCCTCGTACTCCACCGGGTCGGGACCCCAGCACGCCCGCATGGCCGCGACGACCTCGTCCATGCCGGCGCCCATCCGGCGGATCGGCACGTTGGCCGTCTCGAACTCCTGGGGCATCCATCCCTGCCCGAGACCCGCGATCACGCGCCCGCCGCTGAACTGGTCGAGGGTGGCGAACCGGCGCGCCAGCACGACCGGGGGATGGAACAGCGCGTCGATCACGCTGGTCCCGAGCTTGATGCGGTCGGTGAGCGCGGCGACGTAGCTGAGCGTTTCGAGCGGCTCGTACGTCAGCCTGTAGATCTCGGGGATCCGCTGCGGCGGGCCTCCGCCGGGCTGCGGGAGCTCGGCGAACGGGCGCAGAAGCCGCTCGTAGGTCCACAAAGAGTCGTAGCCCAGCCTCTCGGCCTCCTGGGCGAAACGGGCAATGTTCGCGGGTGACGCGAGCGCCCCCGATGTGGGCAGCGCAACACCGAGCTCCATACGCGATCCTCAGGTAGTGGGGAACGGAACGATCGCCGATATTCCTGGTCGGTTCACAGGGTAGCCTCCTCGATCTTGAGACCCGCGGCCTCTCCGCCGGTCTCTCGCCGATCGGCTCCCGCCCCATGCCCAGCCTCCCAAGGGGCCGTGCGTATTCCTCAAACAACCGGAAAAGGATGCGCCCATCGCGGTCGCCCCGCCCTCGTGAGTGCGGCCACGCCCCATGCCGCCCGGCACCGGTCGCATATCCTCTACGGCACGTCACATTTCGCCCGGCGAGTGGCATGAGCGGGTCCGGCGGAGCAGGATGACCTGATCCGCACCGGCCCGGTGCGCCACACTCCCGGTGCTTGGGACGGCCCGAGTCCCGGCATCCACCAGATCCAGCTACCGCGAGGAGACCCCGTTGAGCACCGCACCGAGGACAGACAACCTCGATCTCGCCACCACCGCCCGGGAGATCGCGGACAGCGTGCCCGCCGGATCCCTGAGCCACGCCGCGGCCACGTCGGTGGCCATCACCTGCGCCACCACCAGGGACATCTCCGAGGCCCGCGCCGCGCTCGACGGCGTCACCCCCGCCGACGTCCGCGAGGCCGCGCTCGACCTCTTCGTCCGCCTGACCGCCGGCGCCGAGTAGGCCCCCGCGCGCACCCCGGGCCGCCGTCCGCAGCGCACGGCTCAGGCCCGGGTCAGGGTCTGGACGAAGTCGCCGGCGAACCCGGCGGAGTCGACCGCGGTGACCACCCGGGTGCCGGGCGCCGGCTCGTACGGGAAGGGCGGGGGCAGGCCCTCGGGGGTCCGCATCAGCCGGGCGCACCAGAGCGACCCCTCGCGGACGACGTTGACCGGCCCGAGGACGGCGGCGGTCGCGCGGGCGGGGTCGAGCAGGATCCCGGCCGCCAGCGGGTCGTGCAGCGGGACGACCCGCCGGCCCCGCTCCTTCTCGTAGAAGTCCAGGTAGGGGCCCAGGATCTCGGTGGCGAACCGCGCGACGGGGGTGCCGGCCGCGCGCAGGGCCGCGATGGCCGGTTCGTCCAGGATCGTGGTGGCGGTGACGTTCACCCCCACCATGACCAGCTCGCCGCGCGGGGCGGAGACGACCACGCGGGCCGCCACGGGGTCGCCGGCGGTGTTGACGTCGGTCATGAGCAGGTCGCCGGGGATGGTGTACGGCCCGGAGCCGCCCATCTGCACGACCGAACGATACTTTGTAAAGAGCCCCGGATCGATGCGCAGTGCCAGGGCCAGGTTGGTCGGCGGGCCGAGCGCCAGCAGATCGAGCTCGCCCGGCCGCTCGCCCGCCAGCCGTACGAGCAACTCGGCGGCGGTCTCGTCGGTCACGGGGGGCATCGGGCGGTCGTAGCCGCGATCACCGAGGCCGTCCTCGCCGTGGGCCCCGCGGGTGACGCGCGGGGTGCCGGACAGTGGCTCGGCCGCGCCGCGCGCGATCGGCACGCGGAGCCCGAGCAGCCGGGTGACGTACCCGATGTTGCGCACCGCGTCCCGCTCCGCGCAGTTGCCGGACACCGAGGTCACGGCCACGATCTCCGCGTCAGGGCGTCCGGCCAGGTAGAGCAGCGCGAGGGCGTCGTCGATCCCGGTGTCGGTGTCGACGACCACGCGGTGGCTCATCGCGCGGGTCGCTTCCCATCGCCCCCACCGGCCGCCGGTCCTGACCCGGCGAAGTGGTCCGACACGCGGGCGGGCTCGAAGGCGCCGCGCGCGGTCACGATGCGGGTCACCAGGTGGGGCGGCGTGGCGTCGAAGGCCGGGTAGTAGCCACGCGTGCCCTTGGCGGCGGTGCGCCTGCCGAGCACGTGCAGGACCTCCTCGCCGTCGCGGTGCTCGATCTCGACGTCCCCTATGCCGGGCGAGAGCGGGTCTGGGGCGTGGGAGAGCGCGTAGAACGGCACGCCGAACGCGCCGGCGGCCAGCGCCACCGCGAGCGTGCCCACCTTGTTGACCACGTGGCCGTCCATGGTCACGCGGTCGGAGGCGACCAGCGCGACGTCGGCCAGCCCGTCCGCCAGCGCGGACGGCACCATGCCGTCGGTGATCACGGTGGGCCGGTAGCCCATCTCGACCAGTGTGGCGGCGGTGAGCCTCGCCCCCTGCAGGTAGGGCCGGGTCTCGGTGCACACGAATTCGAGCCGCTTGCCCATCTGCTCGGCCGCCTGGACGGCGCCGATCAGGTAGGCGTCGCCCCAGCAGTGGGTGAGCACCCGCGCGCCGTCCTCAAGCAGCTCCGCGGCGTACCGGCCGAGGGCTCTGGTGCCCGCGCGGTACTCCTCGTCGTACCCGGCCGCCGCCTTCTCCACGGCGGCGACCAGCTCGTCCCCGTGTACGCCGGCGAGCGGGCCGTCCACGGTGCCCGCCAGGATCGCGCGCACGGCGTCGCGGATGTGGTTGTTGGTGGGCCGGGTGGAGATCAGCCTGCGGCCGGCGGCGCGCAGCCGATCTGCGGCGGCTCCGGGCGCGGCGTCCCTCGCCTCCCGGGCGGCGAGAACCATGCCGGCGGTCGTGGCGAAGGCCGGCCCGGAGCTCTGCGTGACCATCAGCTCGATGGCCACCGCGACGTCCTCCATGGTGGCGCAGTGCACCCACCGGCGTTCGAACGGGTAGACGCGGCGGTCGAGGATGTCCACCCCGTCGCCGGTCGTCCGCACCGAGTCCGCCAGTGCCGGTACGTTCCGGAGGTCACTCACCGGGTCATCCCCTTTCGCGTGGACCGTGCCGGGTCGTGAGGGCGTTCCGCCCGGGCGGCCGCGCTCCGTCCGGCGCTCATCCCCTCACTGAACAGCGACACGCCGCCGCGGGGCAACCCGGCGGCCTTCCTTCCCCCGGTTTCCGGCAGTAGGGGTCCGATGGCACGAACGGCCGTCCCGCTAGGGGTAGCCGTACGAATAGGGGTGACGGAAGACTTCGCTTAACCGGCGGACGAAGTTTGTGAGATTGTTCTGGTGCGGCGGATGACGAGGTCTGCCGTGCGCCCGTGAACGGATGCCCCGCAATTGCATAGTTTTCCTACCAAATTCGTGGGATACTAGGGGGTGTAGAGGAGGCGACATGAGCCCGGACCGGAACCACCCGTCATGGCCACGCGCCGAGAGCCCCTTCACCGCGGCGGTCATGGCGGGCCGCTGGATCCGGTCGGCGGCGGTCGACGACGAGCGCGGGCGCCACTGGCACGCCAACCCCGATCCCCGGCGCCAGTCGGCCAGGTCGGGCCATCCCGGCTCGCTGTACGCCGGGGCCGCCGGCATCGTGCTCTTCTTCCTGGAGCTCGCCGCGGCGACCGGGCACGAGGCCTACCTGGACGACGCCAGGCAGGGCGCGCGCTACCTGGCCTCCACCCTCGGGGACGAGGCGGGCCTGTCCCTCTACCACGGCCTCACCGGCATGGTCTTCGCGCTGGCGGAGGCGGGGTGGGCGACCGGGGACGAGAGCCTCGAGGTCGCGGCCAGGGCCGGGGCCGACCGCGTCGTCCGGAGCCTGCGCAGGACCGGCGACGGTGTGGGCTGGACCGGCGATCCCGCGCAGCGCGGCGACGGCGGCATCATCCTCGGCCTGCTGCACGCCTCGGGCATCCTCGGCGTCTCGGCGTACGAGGAGGTCGCCGTCGAGGCAGGGGCGCGGGTCGCCGACCAGGTGGTGCCCGGCCACAGGTTCGGCGAGGACGGGTGCCCCGACCTCCCGGTGGACGCCGTCACGCCCGGCTTCCTGTCCGGCACGGCCGGCACGGCCTTCCTGCTCGCCCGGCTGTACGGCGTGACGCGCGACAGGCGGTTCCTCGACGCGGCGCGCAGGGGGGCCGACTTCGTCCGCACCGTCAGCACCGTGAGCGACAAGCACGTCCTGGTGCCGCACCACGTCCCCCAGGGGCGTGGCCTGCACTACCTCGGCCTGTGCTCGGGGTCGGCGGGGGTGGCCCGCATGTTCTACGAGCTCTACCGGGTGACGGGAGACCAGGGCGACCTCGACTGGGTGCGCAGGCTCGCCGCCGGCATCATGTGCAGCGGCGTCCCGCGCCGCCAGACCGCCGGGTTCTGGAACGTCGCCTGCCAGTGCTGCGGCTCGGCGGGCCTGCTGGAGACCTTCGTCGGGCTGTGGGCCGCGACCGGGGAGGTGTCCTACCTGGACTTCGCCAGGACCCTCGCCGACAACCTGATCGGCCGCGCCACCGGGCACGACGACGCCGGCTACCGGTGGTACCAGGCCTACCGGCGGCTGAGGCCGTGGGAGGTGACGGCCGACACCGGTTACATGATCGGCGCGGCGGGCATCGGCTCCGCGCTCCTCCATCTGGACGCCGCGGGGGCGGCGGGCGAACCTCGCAGGCTCATCCTGCTCCCTGACAACCCGTTCCCCGCCATCCCGGTGCCGGCCTCGGCGCTGCGCCGCTCGCCCTGACCCCTGGCCGCCCGCCGTCAGACGTCGGAGGCCCCGGAGCGGCGAGTGCGGCCGGAGCCGGCTTCGGCGTCCCTGGCGGACGGCGGGGCGAGGGGCAGCCGGACCACGAAGCGCGCGCCCCGCTTGCTCGGCTCGATGGTGAGGGTTCCGCCGCCGGTCTCCGCGATCTGCCGGGCGATGGGCAGGCCGAGCCCGGTGCCGCCCGAGTCCTTGCTGCGCGCCGCGTCCAGCCGGGCGAACCGCTGGAAGACGTACCCCCGCTTGTCGGGATCGATGCCCGCCCCGTCGTCGAGCACCTCCAGCACCGCGGCGCTGGGGAGGGAGCCCGGGCCGCCGGGCTCCCGGCGCACCATCACAGATACCGACGAATCGGCGTGCCGCTCGGCGTTGTCCAGCAGATTGGTGAGCAGCCTGGCCAGCCGCAGGCGGTCGCCGATCACGAGGACGCCTGGCTCGACGTCACGCTTGATCATCTTGGCCGGGTGGCGGCGGTCCAGCTCGGAGCCGACCAGCTCGGACAGGTCGAGCGGCTCGCGCACGCCCGGCGCGCCGGCGTCCAGCCGCGCCACCATCAGCAGGTCGGCCACGATGGCCTGCAGCCGGTCCAGGCTGCCGAGCAGGGACGATCCCATCGTGGTGACGTCGGTATGGGCGGGGGCCATCATCGCGTCCTCCACCTCGGCGCGCATGGCCGTGATCGGGCTGCGCAGGTCGTGGGAGGCGTCCGAGGCGAACTGGCGCTGCCGCTCCATCGCGCTCTGCAGCCGGTCGAGCGTTCGGTTCACGCTCTCGGCCAGGTCATGGATCTCGTCCTTGCTGGGCGGGACGGGCACGCGCCGGCCGAGGCAGGTGGCGTTGATCTCGTCCAGCTCGGACCTGATGGCGTCCACCGGCGTCAGTGATCCCCTGACGACGCGGTAGCTGACGTAGGTGACGGCCCCGGTGAGGAAGACCGCCCCGCCGATCAGCACCAGCGCCAGCCGGGGATGGACCAGGTACGGGACCACTGGCGCGGCGCTGTAGACGATCCACGGCTCCCCTGAGCGGTAGACCCGCTGCGCCACCACGATCTGGCACTGGTCAGGGGGGAAGACGCGGTCGCACACCACGGAGGTCTGGGTGCTCCTGCCGTTGGAGGGGGTGAAGCTCGCCATCGGGGGCTTGCCCTGGAGTCGCGGGGTGGAGGAGACCACCTTGCCCCGGGGGTCGACGACCTGGAGGTTGTCGACCAGGCTGTGGGGGAGCGGGTTGAGGGGAGTCTCCCGGTCGACCACGGAGGCGACGCGGCCGGCGGCGGCGGCGATCTCGTTCGTGAGGTAGTCGGTGGCGAGGCGGTTGACGGCCACCATGAGGACGGTGGCGAGCAGCATGGAAAGCAGGGCCGCCACGACGCCGGCGAACAGCGTGAAGCGAACCCTGACCGACCACCGGTGCCGAAGACCCACCGTTTCGCCCCCTGAGACCAGTCGACCACACGGGCCGGCGGCCCTCGCGGCGGGGGCGGGAGAGGGGCGCTCAGTCGGCGGGGCGGGCGGTGCCCGCGTCGCCGTTCTGCCCTGTCAGGGTTCGCACCGTCTCGGTGAGATGGGCCACCTGGAGCTCTAGGCTGTGGACCCGGGCCTCCAGTTCGACGGAGCTGGGGGGCTGGTATGCGGCGATCTGCCTGGGCATCGGCGACCGGTCCCTTCCGTGGTGGTCAGTGCGCGGGCGTGAGGGGACGCGGGGGGTGTCCGTCGCGATCCCAGCCTCCTACCTCTGCCCACACAGCTGCCTGGCAAGCACAAACGGTCCTTTCAGGCTACGTGACTTTGCGATGATCTACCTTGAGCCGCGCCGCGCGGCGCGCGGAGGACCGTCCGGGCGTCACTCCCGCGACCGCGCGGGATAGGCGTGCGTCTCGGCGGCCCTGATGGCGGCCCAGACCTTCTGGCCCAGGGAAAGGCCGAGGTCGGCGACGGCGGCGGCGGTGAGGTCGGCGGTGGTGGTGATCGGGCCGTCGAGGTGGACGCGGATGCGGTCGCCGTGCCGCTCGATCCCCTCGACACTGCCCTGCCACATGTTCCGGGGCGAGCCCTCCGGCCGCGCCGCGTACAGCGTGACCGCCGAGGGCGGGAAGGCGACGAACACCGGGCCGCGCAGGTCCTCGGTCACGTTCAGCGTGAGCGCGCGGCCGGTGGCCGGGTCCTCCGGGGGCCCGTCGATCGCCACGTCGTGCCCGTGGGCCTCGCCCCGGTAGAGGTTGAGCCCGACGAGGCGGGCGACGTGGCCGGTGCGCGGGTGGCGGGCCACCTCCGAGGGCGTGCCCTCCTGCACCAGGTGGCCGTCCTCGATCACGATGAGCCGGTCGGCCAGCGCCATGGCGTCCACCGGGTCGTGGGTGACCAACAGGCAGGCGCCGGCGAAGCCGGACAGATGGTCCCGGAGCCGGGCCCGGACCGGCAGGCAGGTGTGCGGGTCGAGGGCGGCCAAGGGCTCGTCCAGGAGCAGCACGCGCGGCCGTACGGCGAGCGAGCGGGCCAGCGCCACCCGCTGGGCCTGGCCGGCGGACAGGTCCCCCGGCATGTCCCCGAGGTGGTCGCCGAGCCCGACGTGCCGCAGCCAGGCGGTGGCGGCGCGCCGGGCCTCGGCCCTGGTCGCCCCGCGGCACCGGGGCCCGAAGGCGACGTTCCGCAGGGCGTTCATGTGGGGGAACAGCAGGGGGTCCCGGCAGACCATGCCGAACGGGCGCTGCTCGGACGGGCGTGCGTGCACCGCCGCGCCGTCCAGCAGGATGTGGCCGCCCGACGGCCGGGTGAGGCCGGCCAGGACCCGGAGGGCGGTGGTCTTGCCGGCGCCGGCCGGGCCGAGCAGGGCGACGACCTCTCCGGGGCCGAGGCGGATCTTGAGGTCGAGCCGGAAGCGGGGGCGCTCGACGAGCAGGTGGGCGTCCATCATGCGACGTTCACCCAGCGTCCGCGCAGGCAGGCGAGGACGGCGACGCACACCAGGAGCATCAGCAGGCTGAGCGCGATGGCGGCCTCCGGGTCGCTCTCCAGGGCGTGGTAGACGGCCAGGGGCATGGTCCGCGTACGCCCGGGGAGGCTCCCCGCGAAGGTGACCGTCGCGCCGAACTCGCCGAGGGCGCGGGCCCAGCACAGCACGGCTCCTGCGGCGACTCCCGGAGCGACCAGGGGCAGAGTCACCCGGCGGAAGACCGTCCATCGCGAGGCGCCGAGGATGGCCGCGGCCTCCTCGAAGCGCGCGTCGGTGGCCCTGAGCGCGCCCTCCACGCTGAGGACGAGGAACGGCATCGCCACGAAGGCCTCCGCGAGCACGACCGCCGCAGTGGTGAAGGGGAGCCCGGCGCCGGAGCCCAGCCACGCGCCCACCAGGCCGCCCCGGCCGAGCGCCAGCAGCAGGGCGACGCCGCCGGCCACCGGAGGCAGGAGCAGCGGCACCGTCACGAGGGCCCTGACCAGCCGCCTGCCGCGGAACGCGACGCGGGCCAGCATCCAGGCCAGCGGCACCCCGGCCAGCAGGCAGGCGACGGTGGCGGCCGTGGAGGTCACCAGCGACAGCCGGAGGGCCTCCAGCACGTGGGGATCGCCAAGGCGGGCGCCGAGCGTGCCCCAGGGCGCCCGTACGAGCAGCCCGGCGAGCGGGAGCGCCAGGAACGCGAGCCCGATCGCGGCGGGCACCATCAGGACCACGGGAACGCCGCCCGCTCCGTCATGGACGGCACGGTGGCCGTCGTCCCGCGATCTTCGCCGAGTGGCTGTAAATACCCTCATGCCGCTTTCATCCCCTGGTTACCGCTTCGGAACTCCCCTCCGGCGTGGCGGCAGGCGCGGCGGGGACGTTTAGCTTCGCCCGAGATGTGTAGATGGGGGGACGAATCGAAAGGAGCGGGCCCATGAACTCCGTGACCTCAGCCGGTAACCAGGCGCGGGGAGCCGCGCGGCAAGCGACCAACAGCCGGACGTTCGAACGGCTGACGCGGTTCGGGATGGCGTGCCGGGGTGTGCTCTACGCGCTGATCGGCATCCTGGCGCTGCAGATCGCCTTCGGGGGCGGAGGGAAAGAGGCGGACAAGACCGGCGCCGTGCGCACGGTCGCCGAGCAGCCGTTCGGCACCGTCCTTCTCTGGCTGCTCGCCATCGGTTTCGTCGCCCTCGCGCTGTGGCAGGCCTCCGAGGCGCTGATGGGAGGGCTCAAGGCCAAGGACCGCGTCGAGGCCGTCGCGCACACCGTCGTCTACGCCCTGGCCGTCGGCACCATCCTCGGCTTCCTGCTGCACGGCACCACCGGCAGCTCGACCGACGAGCAGTCCAAGGACCTCACCGCCACCGTCATGGACTGGCCGGGCGGCCGGCTCATCGTGGGAGCGGTCGGCCTCGGCGTCATCGCGCTCGGCCTGTACTGGATCTACGAGGGCGTGACCAAGAAGTTCTGCCACAACCTGCGTACCGGCGAGATGTCCCCGAAGACCCGGGGCGTCGTCGAGAAGCTCGGCATGGTCGGGTACTCGGCTCGCGGCGTCATCGCGGCGGCGGCGGGCGTCTTCCTCATGCAGTCGGCGATCACCTACGACCCCAAGGAGGCCAAGGGCATCGACTCCACGCTGCGGTCGTTCGCCGACACCCCGCTCGGGCCGTGGCTGCTCGTCGTGGTCGCGCTCGGCCTGGTCGTGTTCGCCGTCTACTGCTTCTGCGAGTCCCGCTGGCGCAGGACCTGACACCCTTCTCACCGCACGTCACGACGGACCCGGCCGGCGAAGCGCCCGGGTCCGTCTTCGCGTTCGTCCCTAGACGTTGCGCCGGTACTGGCCCCCCGCCTCGAACAGCGCCTCGGTGATCTGGCCCAGCGAGCAGACGCGGGCGGCGTCCATCAGGGCGGCGAAGGCGTTCCGGTCGGCCATCGCGGCCTCCCTGAGCCGCCGGAGCGCCTCGGGCGCCTCGGCCGCGTGCCGCCCCTGGAACTCCCGCAGCCGGGCGAGCTGGCCGCGCTTCTCCTCCTCGGTGCCCCTGGCGAGCTCCAGCGTGCCGTGCTCGGCCGCCCCCTCGGGGTTGCGGAAGGTGTTGACCCCGATGATCGGCAGTGACCCGTCGTGCTTGCGGGTCTCGTACAGCATCGACTCGTCCTGGATACGGCCCCGCTGGTAGCCGGTCTCCATCGCGCCGAGCACGCCGCCCCGGTCCGACAGCCGCTCGAACTCCGAGAGGACGGCCTCCTCGACCAGGTCGGTGAGGTCGTCAACGATGAAGGATCCCTGCAACGGGTTCTCGTTGACCGCCAGGCCCCACTCCCGGTTGATGATCATCTGGATCGCCATGGCCCGGCGAACGGACTCCGGGCTCGGGGTGGTCACCGCCTCGTCGAAGGCGTTGGTGTGGAGGCTGTTGCAGTTGTCGTAGATGGCGATCAGGGCCTGCAGGGTGGTGCGGATGTCGTTGAAGTTCATCTCCTGCGCGTGCAGCGACCGGCCCGAGGTCTGGATGTGGTACTTCAGCTTCTGCGACCGCTCGCCCGCTCCGTACCTGTCGCGCATGGCGACCGCCCACACGCGGCGGGCCACCCGGCCGAGCACGCTGTACTCCGGGTCCATGCCGTTGGAGAAGAAGAACGACAGGCTCGGCGCGAAGTCGTCCACCGCCATGCCCCTGGCGAGGTACGCCTCGACGTAGGTGAAGCCGTTGGCCAGCGTGAAGGCCAGCTGCGTGATCGGGTTCGCCCCCGCCTCGGCGATGTGGTAGCCGGAGATCGACACCGAGTAGAAGTTGCGCACCTGGTTGGCGATGAACCACTCCTGCACGTCGGCCATCATCCGCAGGCTGAAGTCCGTCGAGAAGATGCAGGTGTTCTGCCCCTGGTCCTCCTTCAGGATGTCGGCCTGCACCGTGCCGCGCACCGTGGCGAGCGTGGCCTTCCTGAGGGCCTCGGCCTCCTCGGCGTCCGGCTCGCGCCCGTTGCCGGCCTCGAACCGCGCAAGGGCCTGGTCCATCGCGGTGTGCAGGAAGAACGCCAGGATGGTCGGGGCGGGCCCGTTGATGGTCATCGACACCGACGTGTTCGGCGAGGACAGGTCGAAGCCGTCGTACAGCGCCTTCATGTCGTCCAGGGTGGCGATCGACACCCCCGAGGTGCCCACCTTGCCGTACACGTCGGGCCGTTCGGCGGGGTCGTTGCCGTACAGGGTGACCGAGTCGAACGCCGTCGACAGGCGCACGGCGGGCTGGCCGTCCGACAGCATCTTGAACCGCCGGTTCGTACGGAACGGGTCGCCCTCGCCGGCGAACATGCGGATCGGGTCCTCGTCGTCCCGCTTGAAGGGGAACACCCCGGCGGTGAAGGGGAACCGCCCGGGCAGGTTCTCCGAGCGCAGGAACCGCAGCAGCTCGCCGTGGTCGGTGAACCTCGGCAGCGCCACGCGCGGCACGCGGCTGCCCGACAGCGAGGTGCGCCACAGCGGCGTGCGCAGTTCCTTGCCCCGCACGGTCACCACCAGCTCCTCGGCGGAGTAGGCGGCGACCGTCTCGGGCCAGCCGTCCAGCAGGGCGCGGCCGTCGCCGGGCAGTTCGGCGTCGGCGCGGTCGCGCAGCGCGTCCAGCGCCGAGGCGTCGCCGCCCTCGGCGGCCAGCAGGCCCCGCACCTCGGCGAGCTGCTGGCGGCGGCGCGCCACCTCGGCCTGCCGCGTGGTCTGCCGGTGGTAGTCCCGCACGGTCTCCGCGATCTCGGCGAGGTACCTGACCCGGGCCGGGGGCACGATCGCGGCGCCCAGGCTGGAGGTCTTGACCGACGTCCCGGGAAGCAGCCCGGGGCTGGGCGGCAGGCCCTTGTCGCCGAGCAGCTCGCGCAGCAGCTGGTAGAGCGCGGTGACGCCGTCGTCGTTGAACCGCGCTGCCACGGTGCCGTACACCGGCATGTCCTCTGGGGCGGTGCCGAAGGCCTGGCGGTTGCGCACCATCTGGCGGCGCACGTCGCGCAGGGCGTCCTCCGCGCCGCGCCGGTCGAACTTGTTGATCGCGACGACGTCGGCGAAGTCGAGCATGTCGATCTTCTCAAGCTGGGAGCTCGCGCCGAACTCGGGGGTCATGACGTACAGCGAGATGTCGCTGAACGGCACGATCGCGGCGTCGCCCTGCCCGATGCCGGGGGTCTCCACGATCACCAGGTCGTTCCCGGCGGCCCGGCACACGGCGATCACGTCGGCGAGGTGCTCGGGCAGCTCGTGGGACCCGCGGGTGGCCAGCGAGCGGAAGAACACGTCCGAGCCGAGGCTGTTCATCCGGATCCGGTCGCCGAGCAGGGCGCCGCCGCCCCTGCGCCGGGTCGGGTCCACCGCGACCACCGCGACGCGGAGCTTGTCCTCGTAGTCGACGCGCAGCCTGCGGATCAGCTCGTCGGTGAGCGAGGACTTGCCCGACCCGCCGGTGCCGGTGATGCCGAGCACCGGGACGTGTCGTCCCGAGGCGGCGGCGCGCACCGCGTCCAGGTACGGCCGCCCGGCCTTGCCCGCCTCGACGAAGGTGATCGCCCTGGCCACGGCCCCGTGGTCGCCGCCGGCCACGGCGGGCGGGTCGGCGCCCTCGGTCAGGTCGACGTCGCACGCCTCGATGACGCGGTTGATCATGCCGGCGAGGCCGAGGCGCTGGCCGTCCTCGGGGGAGAAGATCTTGGCCACCCCGTGGCCCTCCAGGGCGGCGATCTCGTCGGGGACGATGACCCCGCCGCCGCCCCCGTAGACCTTGACGTGCCCGGCGCCCCGCTCGCGCAGCAGGTCGACGAGGTAGGTGAAGAACTCGACGTGACCGCCCTGGTAGGAGCTGATCGCCACGCCCTGCGCGTCCTCCTGGACGGCCGCGGTGACGATCTCGTCCACCGACCGGTCGTGGCCGAGGTGGATCACCTCCGCGCCCTGGGACTGCAGGATGCGGCGCATGATGTTGATCGCCGCGTCGTGCCCGTCGAACAGGGCCGCCGCGGTGACGACTCGCACGGGATTGGCAGGTACGTACACCGGCGCTCCTCAGGAAGTTACTAGGACGTCCTACTAAATTGTAGGACGTCCTAGTAACGCATGGGAACCCGCACGGGGTGCGGCCGGGGGTGGGCTGGCTATCGTTTGCCGGCAAGTGATCTCGCCGACGGGAGAAGACATGTCCGAGTACACGGGGACGGCACGCAGGGTCTGGCACCACCTGGAGCCGGTGCACGCGGCGCTGTACTTCGCGCCCGAGGCCTTCAAGGAGGCCGCGGCGCTGGGGTACGACGTGGAGAGCCGCTGGCCGAGCTACTTCGCCTGGCGCGCGGCCCCGCTCGGCGCCGCGGGCGCCGACCTGGTGACCGCCACCTTCTACAGCTTCAGCCCTCGCGTGATCGCCGAGCACGTGCCCGCCGTCTGGTCGGTCGCCGCGCCCGAGGAGGTGCTGGCGGCCAGGCTGCGAGCGGTGGACGCCGTCTTCCGCGCCATCCTCGGAGACCGGCTCGCCGACGACGGCCTGAGGGAGGCCGCCGGCCTGGCGCGTACGGCCGCGGAGGCCGTGACCGTCGCGGGCCGCCCCCTCGCCGCCGCCAACCGCGACCTATTCTGGGCCGGCGAGCCCCATCTGGTGCTCTGGCAGGCCGCGACCGTGCTGCGCGAGCACCGCGGCGACGGGCACATCGCCGCCCTGCTGGCCGCCGGGCTCGACCCGTGTGAGGCACTGGTGTCCTTCGCCGCGATCGGCGCCGCTCCGGTGGCGAACTTCGCCGGCCGGGGGTGGACCGCCGAGGAGTGGGCGGCGGCCAACGACCGGCTCGCCGCCCGGGGCTGGGTGAACTCCGAGGGCCTGGCCACCGAGGAGGGGCGGCGGGGGCGCGACGCGGTGGAGCGCCTGACCGACGAGCTGGCCGCGGCGCCCTGGCGGGCCCTCGGCGCGCGGGCCGCCGACCGGCTCGCCGAGCTGGTCGTGCCCGTCTTCGCGGCGGTGCTGGAGTCGGGCATGCTTCCCGCGCAGAGCACCCTCGGCATCGGCGCCGTCCAGGCCCCGTCCAGCGGTAAGTAGACGCACCTGGACCAGAACGGCGTCTCGTTGCGCACCGGGGGTGACGAGCCCGCCGGTGCCTGCCGCCGCTTCCTGCCGCCGTGCTGCGCCGAAGAGGTGACGGCGGGACGGGAAGGACGCAGCGGCAGGCGTGGAGACTTCCGGTCAGGCCGCGGCCCTGTCCGGCGAGGACTCGCGAAGCGTCTTCAGCGCGCCGCTCCAGGAGACGACCTCGTCGAGCATGGCGTTGACCGCCTGCTCCTGGTGGGGGGCCGGCGTGAACGCCGTCATGTCGGTGAAGTCCGTGAACAGCGACAGCGCGACCTGGCCGCGGACGTCGGCGATCTTCAGGTTGGCCATGATCATACGCAGGTGCTCGACCGCCCGCGTCCCGCCGGACGCGCCGTAGCCGACGAACCCCGCCGCCTTGTCGTTCCACTCGGCGTACAGGAAGTCGATGGCGTTCTTCAGCACGCCGGACGGCGCGTGGTTGTACTCGGGGGTGACGAAGACGTAGCCGTCGAAGGTCCCGATCTTGGCGGCCCAGGCAGCAGTGTGCGCCTTGCCGTACTGACCGGCGGCCGGGGGCAGAGCCTCGTCGAAGTGCGGTAGGTCGAAGTCGGCGATGTCCACGACCTCGTAGTCCGCGTCACCGCGCTTGGACGCGATCTCGTGGACCCACCGAGCGACGACCTCGCTCTTGCGTCCCAGGCGGGTGCTTCCGGTGATGATTGCCAGTTTCATGATGCTGTGACGTTTCCTGATGGGTGGAAGGCGGCGGGATCAGGCGGCGGGGGTCACCTTGACGGCGGAGATGTCGAACTCCAGGGTGATCTTCTCGGAGACCATGACGCCGCCGGCCTCCAGCACCGCGTTGAAGTTGATGCCGTAGTCCTTGCGGTTGACCACGGTGCGGCCCTCGAAGCCGGCGCGCTCGGCCCCGAAGGCGTCCTTGGCCGAGCCGGTGTACTCGAAGTCGATGGTGATCGAGCGGGTGACGTCCTTGATGGTCAGGTCGCCCGTGACCCGGAACTCCGTCGCGCCGACCTGCTCGACGGCGGTGCTGGTGAAGGTGATCAGCGGGAAGGCGGGGGCGTCGAAGAAGTCGTTGGTGCGCAGGTGGCCGTCGCGCTGCTCGTTGCGGGTGTCGACGCTGGCGACCTGGACCGTCACCTTGGCGTGCGACTTCGACGGGTCGGCCGCGTCGAGGTAGGCGCTGCCCTCCCACTCGTTGAAGGCGCCGTAGACCTTGGTGACCATGGCGTGCCGGGCGACGAAGCCCAGGCGGCTGTGCGCGGTGTCGAACTGGTACTGGCCGGTGAGCTCGGGGCTGAGGGTGCTCGTCGACATATGGGGACTCCCTTGAAAACGGGGTTGGATGCGTTTGACGTGCGCTTTCACGCGATGTTGATGCATCAGCAAGTTAATCGAAAGATGTTGATGCGTCAACATTCGGTATGATCGATGATGTGACCGAGACCCGGTGGCTGGACGAGCGCGAGCAGCGCATGTGGCGCGCCTTCGGGAACATGCGCCGCCGGCTCGACAGCGCGATGGAGCGGCACCTCAACGGCGAGAGCCTGTCCATGGCCGACTACCAGCTCCTCGTCCCGCTGTCGGAGGCCCCCGGCGGCAGGATCCGTGCCCGCGAGCTGCGCCGGTCGATCAGCTGGGACCGCAGCCGCCTGTCCCACCAACTCCGCCGCATGGAGCAGCGCGGGCTCATCACCCGTGAGGACTGCCCGGGAGACGCGCGCGGCACCGTGATCCGCCTGACCGCCGAGGGCCGCCGCACGATCGAGGCCGCCGCCCCCGGCCACGTCGAGACCGTGCGGCGCCTGTTCGTCGACGCGCTGACCCCGGACGAGATCGAGACCCTGACGTCGATCGCCCACCGGGTGCTCGCCCGCATCTCGGACGACGCCGCGGAGCCCTGCGACTCCGTCGAAAGGACCGGCCCGTGCGCGCCGGCGGATGAGGAGCCGGGCGAGGCCGGTTGCGAGCCGGGCCGTTGAGGCTCAGCGCGCCGCCGCGTCCCTGAGCGCGGCGAGCAGCCCGCGGAGCGCGGGCCGGCCCAGCGAGGTCTCCCGTACGGCCGCGTGGATCGCCCTGATCGGCTCGGGCTCGCGGACCCTGCGCACGACGACGGCGGGGTGGCGGTTGGCCAGACCCATGTCGGGGATCAGGCTGATCCCGAGGCCGGCGGCGACGAACCCCTGCGCCGTGGCGTAGTCCTCGCTCTCCACCACGAAACCGGGGCTGAAGCCCGCCGCGGCACAGCCGTCAAGCAGGGCGTCGACGCAGGGGCTGGGCCGCTCGCTGCCGACCCACGGCTCATCGGCCAGGTCGGTGAGGTCGAGCACGCGCTTGGCGGCGAGCCGGTGCCCCTTGGGCAGGACGGCGCGGTAGGGGTCGTCGAGCAGGTGGACGAGGTGGACGCCTTCGTGGACCAGGCCGTGGGGCCGGACCACGATGGCCAGGTCGGCCCGTCCCTGCGTCACCTCAGGCAGCGGGTCCTGCGGGTCGGTCATCTTGAGGTCGACCCGCACGCCCGGGTGCGCCCGGCGGAACCGGCCGAGCGCGGGCGCCATCAGGGTGGCGCCCGACGTGGCGAAGTAGCGGACCGCCAGCCGTCCCGCGCGCCCGGCCCGCAGGTCGGCAAGCGCCGCCTCCGCCTCGGACACCTGCCTGCCGATGACGGCCGCGTGCTCGGTGAGCAGCCGCCCGGCCTCCGTCGGCCGCACGCCCCGGCCGACCCGCTCCAGCAGCGCGGTGCCCGCCTGCTTCTCCAGCGCCGCCACCTGCTGGCTGACGGCGGAGGGGGTGTACCCGAGGCTCGCCGCCGCGGCGGTCACCGACCCGCTGGTGACGACCGCGTGCAGCACCTGCATCCTTCGCACGTCAAGCATGTAGCTCAGCTTAAAAGTATGTGCATGACTTTGCACTTGTCCTGTCGGGTCGTCTCCGGCAACGTTCATGTCGGCCGGCTGAGCAGGGAGGCGAAGGGTGATCATCTCTCCATGGCGGATCGCCGACTTCCGCACGTTGTTCACCGCTTCCATCCTCAGTCAGCTCGGCACGAACATCGGCTATGTCGCCGTCCCGCTCATCGCCGTGTCCGCGCTCGACGCGAGCCCCGGTCAGGTCGGGGCGCTCGCCACGCTGAGCACCGTCGCCTTCCTCCTCATCGGCCTGCCCGCAGGGGCATGGGTCGACCGGATGCGCCACCGGCGTGTGCTCATCGCCGCCGACCTGGCACGAGCGGGGCTGTTCGCCTCCGTCCCCCTGGCCTGGTGGCTGGGCACCCTCACGCTCGGGCAGCTGTACGCGGTGGTCCTGCTGAACGGCTGCGCCACGGTCTTCTTCGACGTCGGCTCGCAGAGCGTGCTGCCGCGACTGGTCGGCCGCGACGGCCTCGTCCAGGCGAACGCCGCCGTGATGAGCCTCATAGCCGTCGGCAACGTGGCGGGGCGCAGCGCGGGCGGAGGGCTCGTCCAGGTGCTCACGGCGCCGGTGGCCGTGGCGTTCACGGCCGCGAGCCACCTGGCCTCGGCCCTCAGGCTCACCGCCATGCGCCGCACGCCCGCACCGCCCCCGCCTCTCCCCGGGCGGTCCACCAGGCTGGGAGCACAGGTCGCCGAGGGAGTGCGTCACGTCTTCGGCAACCCGGAGCTGCGGGCCCTCGCGCTCACGGCGGCCCTCAACAACCTCGGCTCCCAGATCGTCAACACCATGCTCCCGGTGCTGTTCATCCGCGAGCTCGGCCTCCCTGCGGGTGCGCTCGGCCTGTTCTGGGCCGTGGGGGGAGCGGGCCTGCTGCTCGGCGCCCGCTGCGCCCGCCCGGTCGCCGTGCGGCTCGGCTATGGCCGCGCTCTCGGCCTCGTCGGCCTGTGCTCGGCGCCCGCGGGACTGCTCGTGCCGCTGTTCATCGACGACGGCCCCGGGCTGTGGGTGGCGGCGACCGGCTACCTGATCGCCATGTTCAAGACGGGCATGGACAACGTGCTCGGCGTGAGCCTGCGGCAGCGCATGACGCCGGACTCGCTCCTCGGCCGCATGAACGCCACCTTCCGCTGCCTGCTCACCGGCGCGCTCGCGGTCGGCGCCGCCGTGGCCGGGCTGATCGGGGAGCTGGTCACGGTGCACACCACCCTGTGGGTGGGTGGCGCCTTCTTCGCGGTGGCCTTCCTGCCGGTGTTCCTGTCTCCCGTGCGCACGCGGCGCGAACTGCCGGAGCGGCAAGTGCAGGACGCCGTGACGAGTATCACCTGACTTTACTTCCCGTAGAACCCTAAACTGCCCATAGGCGACATATGGTATTTAACCGGACATGAAAGCGTCCGTATGGGGCCTTCCGCGCCAAGGGAGGCCCTCGGTGATCAAAAGGCAGGCGGCTCCGCCCCGTCCCCACGGTGGCTGAGCGGCGAGGTGCCCCGCCGATCACCTCATCTCTGTTCATCGTTCTACGGGAAGTCGTCTCATGAGCCACGGCAGCGGTCGCGCGCACATCGTCTTCGAGATGGACCTCGCGCTCCACGAGGCGCGCAGGCGGGCCGAGGTGGTCGCCGCGCTGGGCCCGGACTGGGACCCCGTGGCGGTCATGCGAGCGGAAGAGGAGGCGTACGACCTCCTCTACTCCGATCTCGACGAGGAGCAGCGCGCGACCTACGACATGCTCGTGGCCGAGGGCGTGCTCCCGCGACGAGAGGCGGGCCGTGCTTCCGATTGACCCCCACGCCGACATCGCCCGTCGAGCCTGGATCTCCTGCCCCCGGTGCCTGGACGACAGGGACTGCACGGACTGCGGCACCGGCCGCAACTGCCGGGACCACTGGCGCTACCTGCTGAGCACCACCGGGAGCGTCCTGCACGTGCAGTGCCCGGGATGCGCCCACCTCTGGGCACACGAGACCCACTTCGGAGCGGGCGGCAGGCCCTCCTCCCTCTGAGCAGGCCGCCAAGAAAGGCCGGGCTCTGAGCAGGCCGCCAAGAAAGGGCGGGCCGCGCCTATGGCTCGCTCACGGCCGCCGGGCGACGCCGCCGGGCTCGATCGACGCCTGGTCGCCGACATGGACCGTGCCCGGCTGGACCACCCGCGTCATCAGGCCGAACTTGTTCCCGTGCTCGGTGATCAGGTGCTTCTGCAGCTCGGGCAGGCGCTCGCGCCCGTGAGGGTCCCAGCTCGGCACCACACACCGGATGGCCGGGCCGGTATGGTCGCCCGTCACGGCCAGGACCACGTCTCCGACGGAGAGCGTGGCCCCCTCGCCGAAGGACTCCTCCGCGAACGCCGGGGCGTCGCCGAGCAGGTGCACGTTGGGGCGGAAGCGCAGCAGGTCGACCGCCGCCCCCAGCTCCTCCTCCAGGCCGAGACGCGAGGCCTCGAAGGTGACCAGGACCGTCGGCCCGCGATCCTGCTGCCCGTCCGCCGCGTAAAGGGACAGCGGGATGTCATATGCCTCCGACAGCGCGGCCGGAAGGTCAGGATCGTCCCAGGCCCACGCCGCGCCGCCCGCGGAGTACAGCACGGGAGGGCCGGGCGGCTCGGGGGAGCCGTCGCAGGTGGCGGGGTAGGCCGCCTCCCACGCGAGCATTCGCGGGATCTGCCGCACCGTGAGCAGGTTTCCCTCGCGGCCGGGACGCTCGTCGACCAGGGAGTACGCCCGGTCGCCCGCCATCCCGCGGTGGTCAAGGCGGGCGGAGGCGACGCGCTCCCCGCGCAGCGACTTCACGGGCCAGCGGTAGAGGCCGTCGATCTTCCCCCGGTACATGCCTCCGATCCTACGGGCGGTGCGAACACCTCTTCGACCCCGGGAGCGCCGGGGGCCGGGGGGCGGACCGGCGCTAACCTGTGCGCATGGCCGAGCCGTACCTCACCGTCAGCGCGTTCACCGAGCACGAGATCGAGGTCAGGCGCTCCCGGTTCATCTGCGCGCTCATGCCGGTGACCGAGGAGGGCCAGGCGGCCGGTTTCGTGGCCGCGCGCAGGAAGGCCCACCACGCCGCGCGGCACACCTGCTCGGCGTACGTCATCGGGGGCGACCGGCGCATTCAGCGGGCCGACGACGACGGCGAGCCCTCCGGCACGGCCGGCATCCCGATGCTGGAGGTGCTGAACCGGCGCGGCCTCGCCGACACGATCGCGGTGGTGACCCGGTACTTCGGCGGCATCCTGCTCGGCGCGGGCGGCCTGGCCCGGGCGTACGGCGGCGCCGTCGCCGAAACGCTCGACCGGGCCGAGATCCTCACCATGGTCCCCGCGCGGGTCATGACCGTCCGCGTCGGGCACGCCCAGGCCGGGCGGCTGGAGAACGACCTGCGCGCGTCCGGCCACGCCGTGCGGGACGTCTCCTACGGCGCGGACGTTGCCGTCCAGGTCGGGGTCGACGTCGCGCGGGTGGAGGAGTTCACCGCCTGGGTCGCGGGCGCCATGGCCGGCCAGGCCGCCGTCGCGCCCGGCCCGCTGGTGTACGTCCAGACCTAAGAGCGCCGCCTCCGGGTCATCGCGGGGGAGCGTACGCGGCTCCGGGGGCCCTGGCGTCCGGCACGGTGAGGCCCGGGCGGTGCGCGGCGTCGGAGGCGGGCAGCGTGAAGACGAAACGGGTGCCCTCGCCGCGCTCGGTGTCGAGGTGGATCTGCCCGCCGTGGTACTCGACGATCTTCTTGCAGAGGGCGAGGCCGATGCCCGTACCCTCGTAGTCCTGCCGGTTGTGCAGCCGCTGGAAGATCACGAAGATCTTCTCCGCGAACCGCGGCTCTACGCCGATGCCGTTGTCGCCGATCGACAGCTCCCAGAAGTCGCCGGCGCGGGCGACGCTGATCCGCACCTCGGGTGCGCGGTCGGGGGAGCGGAACTTCACGGCGTTGCCGATGAGGTTCTGCCACAGCATGGTGAGCAGGTTGGGGTCGCCGAGGACCTCGGGCAGCTCGGGCCGTACGACGACGGCCCCGGACTCCTCCGTCAGCGTCTCCAGGTTGGCGAGGGCGCGGTCGAGGGGCTGGTCCAGCGGCAGGGGGACGTGCTCGCTCTGCTCGCGCCCCACCCGGGAGAACGCCAGCAGCTCGGCGATCAGTGACTGCATCCTCCTGGCGCCGTCCACGGCGAAGCCGATGTACTCGTTGGCCCGCTCGTCGAGCTGGGCGGCGTACCTGCGCTGCAGCAGCTGGCAGAAGGCCGTCACCTTGCGCACGGGCTCCTGGAGGTCGTGGGAGGCGACGTAGGCGAACTGCTCCAGCTCGGAGTTGGACCTGCGCAGCTCCTCCGCCTGCTCGCTCAGCAGGTCGGCCTGCTCCTGCAGGCGCTGCTGGGCGTCGCGCGAGATGGCGAGCTCGGCGGAGATGCGCCGCCGGATGGCGTCGACGTCGGCGGCGAGCATCGTGATGTCGCTCGGCCCCCTGATGTCGATGGCGTGGCCGAAGTCACCGTCGGCGACCTTCCGCGACGCCGCCCCGAGGCGGTCCATGGGACGGAGCACGGCGTAGCGGAGCAGCAGGGCGACCGAGACGAGCGTGAGGACGAACATCGCCAGGATGGCCGCGAAGACGGTGTTCCGCCACAGGCGCGCCCGTCCGATCTCGACGGTCGCCGCCGTCCGCGCCCGCGACAGGTTGTCCGCCTGGCGGGCCAGGGCGGCGCGGATCAGGTCGAAGGAGGCCTTGCCGTCCTCCACCTGGACGAGCCCGACCGTGCCGGGCCCCTGCCTCCCGACCGCGTCCAGGACCGGTCGCGCGTACCCCGACCGCCAGGCGTCGGCGCGCGTCTCGATCTCGCCGAGGTCGGCGAGCGGCGAGCCGGCCGTGATCGACCGCCTCAGGGTGGCGACGGCGGCCTGCTCCTGCGCGATGCCCTGCTCGAAGCCGGCGAGGAACTCCTGGCGCCCGCTGAGGACGTAGCCGTGCACACCGGCCTCCTGGTCGAGCAGGGCGCTTCGCAACCGCTCGGATGCCAGTAGGGCGGGGGTCATGCGCTGGATCAGCTCGTCGGAGGCCCGGGTGGTGCGGTCGAGCGCCCAGGTGCCGAGCCCGGCGGAGACGGCCAGCAGCAGTGTCATGATCGCCATGGTGCCGCTGAACCAGGAGCGCGTGGTCAGGCGAGGCCACCTCGCCGCTCGGCCGTAGCCGGAAATGCTCAACCTTTGGCCCTCCTTCTGGGACCTACCGGGTCGCGAACCCGCTGACGCGACCGGCAGTGATGACATGGACGTCCTACGGACGTTCCCGCGCGAGCGGTGACGGTGGGCACCGCCCTGTTCCGCTTCCTCGGAGGTCTCCGTTCAAACCCCCTCTGACCTGGCTCCGCCTCCGGCGTACGCCATAATCGCTTGACGGAGTGAGTACTCACTCCGTACCGTTGGCGGTATGACAGACACCAAAGTCCAGCGCAGGGCGCCGGGAATGAGCCCGGAACAGCGGCGCGACATGATCGTCAAGGCGGCCTTACCTCTGGTGGCCGAGCGCGGTGCCGCCGTGACCACCGCCGAGGTCGCCAAGGCCGCCGCCATCGGAGAGGCGACGATCTTCCGCGTGTTCGCCGACAAGGAGGAGCTCCTGAACGCCTGCGTGCTGGAAGCGCTCAACCCCGCTCACGCGCTGGAGGAGATCGCGGCCGTGCCGCTCGACCAGCCTCTCGCCGCCCGGCTCACCGAGGCCGCGGAGGCGCTGAGCGCCCACCTCGAACGCATGGGGTCGGTCATCGGCGCGCTCCACGCCTCGGGCCTGCGGCGCGGCAGGCCCGGCCCCCATCAGCGCGGCGCGGAGCCCGGCGGGGAGGTCGAAGAGGCGAGCGCGGGCGGCGAGGGCTCAGCGCCGGGCGGCGGCGGTGGCCACGAACGGGAGGGAGGGCTCGGCCGGGAGGCCTCGGTGACCCAGACCGTGGAGGCCCTCGCCGACCTGTTCGAGCCCGAGCGGGAGTCCCTCCGCCTGCCGCCCGAGCGCCTCGCGGCGATCTTCCTCGGCATGCTGTTCAGCCGCCCGCGATTCCCGGCCGGCACGGCGCCCGCCGGAATGGGCGAGCTCGTCGACGTCTTCGTCAACGGAGCCGTGCGATGAGCGTCGTCCTCGGCCGCACCATCGTCGCCGCCAACGAGCGGGAGCCGCCTGTACGAGCTCATCTCACCTGAGTGACCCGGGCGCGAGCCCCGTCAGTGGCCGGCGGCGGGGCAGCGCTCGATGAGCTCCAGGGCGACCTCCAGGGCCGCGGCCTTGCGCTCCTCGTCGGCGAGGTCCTCGTCCTTCAGCAGGAGCCAGGCGGCGTGCAGGGTGAAGATCGCCATCGAGCTCCTGAGGCGCTGCGCCGTGGAGTCGCCCTCGTCCCACAGGATCCCCACGAGGCTGGTCATGAGGTTGCGCATCTTCTCGACCTTGGGGTGGTCGCGGAGCGCCGTCTGGTTGCGCTCCATGAACCTCATGAACGCGTGGTGGTGGCCGCCGTAGAGCTGGTCGGCGTAGCGCCTGACGAACTCCCGCCTCGTCTCGATCGTGCGGGGCTGCTCCTGCCCCCACTTGATCAGGCGTTCCACCATGGCCTGCCGGTCCTCGGCCAGGCTCGCCACGATGTCATCCTTGGTCCGGAAATGGTAGTAAAGCGCGGCCTTGGTCACCCCGAGGGACTCCGCTATCTCCCGCAGCGATGTCGCCTCGTAGCCCTGCTCGGTGAAGAGCTTGAGGGCGATCTCCTGGATGCGAGCACGCGTGTCGGTGGTTTCCCTCATGGCCTCTCAGACGCTCCCTGTATCCCCTAATTAACTTGACGGTCGGCAAGTAAGTTATCTACCTTGGAGTATAGTCACTAGCCGGTCGGCAAGTAAGTAAGCACTCTCAAGGGGGCGTAAAAGAATGACGGAGACCGCGGCCGAACCCGTTCCAGGGCGTCGGCGGGAGGTCATGGTGGTCCTGCCGGGGCTCATGCTCGCCATGATCCTCGCCATGCTGGACAACATGATCGTCGGCACCGCCATGCCGCGCATCGTCGGCGAGCTCGGCGGCCTGGCACACCTTTCCTGGGTCGTCACGGCGTACGTGCTGGGCACCACGGTCTCGACGCCGATCTGGGGGAAGATCGGCGACCTCTACGGCCGCAAGACGATCTTCCTGGCGTCGATCGCCATCTTCATGGTCGGCTCGATGCTGTGCGGCATGGCCGGGTCCGACCTGCTCGGGGGCACCTCCGGCGGCATGGGCGAGCTCATCGGCTTCCGCGCCATCCAGGGTCTCGGGGCGGGCGGCCTCATGGTCAACGCCATGGCCATCATCGGTGACCTCGTGCCGCCTCGCGAGCGTGGCCGCTACCAGGGCATCATGGCCGCGATGATGTCGCTCGCGATGATCGCGGGCCCGCTGGTCGGCGGCTTCATCACCGACCACCTGAACTGGCGCTGGGCCTTCTACGTCAACCTGCCCATCGGCGCCGTGGCCTTCATCTGGCTCGTGTTCCGGCTGCACCTGCCGAAGTACCGCACGGAGCACCGCATCGACTGGCTGGGCGCGGGCCTGCTCGGCGTGGGCATCACCGCGCTCGTGCTCATCACCACCTGGGGCGGCAACCAGTACGCCTGGGGCTCCTGGCAGATCCTCGGACTCGTGGCCGTCGCCGTGGTCACCTTGGCGGCCTTCATCCCGGTCGAGCGCCGGGTCGCCGAGCCGATCATGCCCCTGCACGTGTTCAAGAACCGCAACTTCACCCTCATCTCGCTGATCGGCTTCCTGCTCGGCTTCGCGATGTTCGGCGCGATCAACTTCCTGCCCCTGTTCCAGCAGACCGTCCAGGGCGCCTCGGCGACCAACTCCGGCCTTCTGCTGCTCCCGATGATGGCGGCGGCCATGGTGGTCTCGCTCTTCGTCGGGCAGGCGATCACGAAGACCGGCAAGTACAAGATCTTCCCGATCGTCGGCGGCGCGCTGATGGCGGTCGCCATGTGGCTGCTCTCGCTGCAGGACGTCAACACCACCCGCTGGGAGACCGGCCTGTTCATCGCCGTCCTCGGCCTCGGCATGGGCGGTCTCATGCAGACCACGATGCTGATCGCGCAGAACAGCGTCGAGCAGAAGGACCTGGGCGTGGCGAGCAGCGCCTCCACCTTCTTCCGCTCCATCGGCGGATCGTTCGGGGTGTCGCTCTTCGGAGCGATCTTCAACAACCAGCTCACGTCCAACCTGACCGAGAAGCTCGGCCCGCAGGCGGCGCAGATGGCGCAGGGCGGCAGCGGCCATCTCGACCCCGCGTCGCTGGCCAAGCTCCCCGCCCAGGTGAGGATCGGCTTCCTGGAGTCGCTGGCCTCCTCCATTTCCAGCGTGTTCTTCTGGGCCATCCTCTTCGCGATCCTGGTGCCGCTGCTGGCGGCCTTCGTCAAGGAGATCCCGCTGCGCGGCGGCCCCGCGGCCGCGGCCCCGGCCTCCGGGTCCGGCGACGACCCCGCCAAGGAGACGGCGGCCGTGGGCGCCCTCGACTGACGCCCTCCCGCCGCCTCACCCCGACGGCCGTGACCACCACCGTGGTCACGGCCGTCCTCGTCCCACCCGCCGCCCATGGGGCGGTCGGGCCGTCAAGGGCATGGCAAGTCGCACGCAAGGCCGGGCTCCTAGCGTGGGGGCGCCCCCCTGCGGAACAAGGAGTTCGTGTGTCCACCACCGCCTGGCTCGTGCTCGTCTTCGGCCTCGTCGCCCTGATCTTCGGCGGCATCGGCACCGGGATGCTGATGTCCCAGCGTGACTTCCGCCGGATCGCCCAGCGCGTGCCCGGTCAGGTCGTACGGCTGCGCCCCAGCCACTCCAGCGAGGGGACCGTCTACTACCCGACCATCAGGTTCACGACGGTGAGCGGCCGGCCCGTCGAGGTCGAGACCAGCGTCGGGAGCAGCCCGCCGGTGGCCCCGGTCGGCGGCGAGGTGGCGGTCCTGTACGACCCCGCCAACCCGGCCCGTATGCGCGTCGACAGCCTCCTGGGCGGAAACCTCCTAGGAATGGTCTTCGCGGGCACAGGTGCGGTATTCCTGCTGGTGTCCATCGCCGTGGTCGCCTTCGGAGGATGACCGCCCTCCGCCACACCCGGGAGCCGCCGTGGCCGTCGAGCTCGTGTACGAGACCCACTCGACCACCACCCCGGGCACTCGCGTGATCGCCCAGCAGGCGATCGACGGCGCCAAGTGTGCGTTCGAGAGGTGGTGTCCGCCGGGTGATCGAGGAGAGGCTGGCCGGTGGGGGAGTGAACGAGGTGGTGCGGGTTGGGGGGACGGTTCGGCGGCCTGTGGGGGACTGGACGCCGGCGGTGCATCGGCTGCTCGGCCACCTGGCGGACCGGGGCTTCGCCGGAGCGCCGCGTGTCCACGGGTTCGACGAGCGGGGTCGAGAGGTGCTCGACTTCGTTCCCGGTGAGGTGGCGCACTACCCTCTGCCCGCGTACGCGTGGAGCGACGCCTCGCTCGCGGCGGTGGCCGCGCTCCTGCGCGGCTACCACGACGCCTGCGCCGGTTTCGTCTCTCCTCAGGACGCGGTCTGGTACTTCCCGGCACGCGAGCCGGTCGAGGTGGTCTGCCATGGAGACGCCGCCCCGTACAACTGCGTTTTCCGCGACGGCCTGCCGGTGGCGTTCATCGACTTCGACACCGCCCATCCCGGCCCCCGGCTGTGGGACGTCGCCTACGCCGCGTACCGGTTCGTCCCGCTGACCGCCGTGGGGAACGGCGAGGCCATGCTCCCGGTGGACGAGCAGGCGCGGCGGCTGCGGCTGCTGTGCGACGCGTACGGTGTGGACCAGGCGGGCAGGGCCGCGCTGCCCGAGATGGTGGGAGAGCGGCTGCGGGCGATGGTCGACCACATGTACGAGCGGGCGGAAGCGGGCGTCGAGGCCTTCGCCCGCCATGTCGCCGACGGGCACGCCGAGCTGTACCTGACCGACCGCGACCACGTCGCCCACCACGCCGACCTTTTCCGGCCCATGTGAAGGCCCACCGCGTCCGGTCCTTCTGAGAGCGGTGCCGCGACGCTCGGGAGCGGGACGTCTTCCCCTGTGAGGGTGACACCTCAGGTGAGGGTCTCGCGGATGACCTGGGCGATCGCGGGGTGGGCGAGGTACTCCTCGATCAGGTGGGCGCGTTCGAGCGGGTTGTCCACGGCCGCCTCCTCCAGGGGACCGCTCCAGTCGTCGCGCAGCGGGCACCCGATCGCGACCGGGTCGGCCGGGCTCCACACGTTGAGCCAGCGGGTCACCTGGGCGGGGCGGTGGGGGCCGCCGGAGAGCAGGCGGGTGTACACGGTGTCGAGGCCGAGCGGGCTGCCCGCGGTGACCAGGAGCGGCACCTCCAGCGTGGAGGGGAGCCGGGTGAGCAGGTCCATGGCCACCACCGTGCCGAGGCTGTGGGTGACCAGCACGATCGGACCGGATGCGGGGAGCGTCTCGCACACCGCGTCCAGCACCGTGCGCCTGATGTCGGGGTTGTCGAGGTAGGCCGCGACGTCGCGGAAGATCTTGGCGATGAGGAAGCGGTCCAGGTTGGTGGTGGCCGCGAGCCAGCTCAGCATCCGCTGCAGCGGGGTGGTGAGCCCCTCGCTCACGCTGTCGGCGGGCATGCGCGCCTTGGCGGCGGCCTCGGCGATCAGCTGCTCGTACAGCAGCCGGGTCGTCGGGGACGACGGGGCCAGGGCCGCGGCGACGTTGTCGGTGACCGCCCCCGCGAGCACCGGCGCCGCCTCCAGTGCCGTCACCGCGTCGAGGAAGCGGTCGCCGTAGAACGGGAGCCACACGTCTCCGGGGTCGACAAGGGGAGCGCCCGCCAGGGTGAGGCCCTTGTTCAGCCCGGCGGTCCACTCCCTGCGGATGGCCTCGGGGTCCCTGCCCTCCTGGCTGCGCCCGTGGACGAACACCAGGCGGCCGGTGCCGCCGAACGCGGAGGGGCGTCCCGCGAGCCCGGAGACCTTCGAGGCCCCGGCGGATGCTCCGAGCGCCTCGGTCCAGGCGGGGGACGCGGTGAGCCCGGCCGCCGGGCCCATCTCGGCCAGCAGGGCCTGGGCCGGCGCGGGGGGACGGAGCTGGGCGAGGCGGGCGAGGATCACGCTGACCCGCACGCCCTCGTTGGCCACCCAGTCGACGGCGTCGTCGCCGTCTCCCGGCGCCCAGGGCCGCCCGTCCTTGCGGATCCAGCGGCCCTGCTCGTCCAGGCGGGGGATGCCGGAATGGTGGAGGGCGACGACCTCCCACTGGTCGTTGAAGACGGGGGAGCCGGAGCTGCCCGGCTCGGTGTCGTTGGTGTAGTGCAGGAAGTCGTCCAGTTGCAGGGACAGCTCGTTGTGCCGGATGGAGATCTCCTTCAGCCGCCCGCTGGGATGCCCGACGATGTTGACGGGCTCGCCGATGACCACCTTCCCCTGCTGGGCGACGAGGCGGTTCCAGCCGAACACCTCTCCCGCGCGCCTGCCGTCCGCGCCAGGTCTCAGCGCGACCAGCGTGAAGTCCAGATGCTGGTCGGTGAGGAAGCACGCCTCCGGTTCGAGCCGGAACCGCACCGGGATGTCCGGCTCGTTGTCGAGGTTGACCTCGGCCCCGAACTCCACGACGAGGTCACGCGCGCTCTCCTGGTTCGCCAGCACGTGGTTGTTGGTCATCAGCAGCGCCGGGCCCACCAGGAAGCCCGTTCCCTGGGGAAGGAGCCGGCCGCCGTCGTTCAGCGAGATCCTGGCCACGGTCGCGGCGGCGCGCGTGCCGCGGGCCAGGAAGTTGACCGCCTGGAGCTCGCTGGACTCGCCGATGATCTGTTCGAGCAGGCGCGGGCCGGAGGGCACGCCCTCGGCGACCACGCGGGCCACCGCGGCGACGGGCAGGTCGCCCCGGCGCAGGAGGCGCTGCGCGCGGGCGGCGAGCTGGTGCTCCCCGTCGAGGATCGTGAGGCCCTCCGCCCGCCGCTGCCGCAGGTTGGCCTCGCGCGGGCCCGTGGTCTCCTCGTACCGCCGCGTGGCGGCGTCCGTCTGCCTGGCCTTGGCCGTGCCGGGATGGTGGATCGTGCTCATGGGCCGCCGCCGGTGGTGAACGCGTGAAGGGTGGACCCGTTCAGGTTCCCGGTCCACGGCGGCGGGCGCATGAGTAGTCCCCTACTCAAGGACTTTGTTGCCCGATTCGGTTGATGATCGTTGATTGCTGACGCAGTCTGGGGTTACTTGGGCCGCGGAGAAGGTGGAGGAAGATCTGCCATGTCTCTGCGCCCCCAACCTGCCCGTCCGGTACCCGAGGCAACCGCCCAGGTCGCGCGCGCCGCGTTCCCCAAGGGATGCCTGGCGATGCGGGTCCGTGATGAGCTGGGCTCGCTGTTCGACGACGCGCAGTTCGCCGAGGCGTTCTCCGTGCGCGGTGGACCCGGGCTGTCGCCGGGCATGCTGGCGCTGGTCTCGGTCCTGGCGTTCGCCGAGAACCTGACCGACCGGCAGGCTGCTGACGCGGTGCGGGACAAGATCTCGTGGAAGTACGCTCTGGCTCTGGAGTTGACCGACCCGGGCTTCGACTTCTCGGTGCTGTCGCAGTTCCGCGACCGGCTGATCGAGCATGGGCAAGGGCAGCGCCTGCTGGATGAACTGCTGGCCCGCTGCCAGGAGGCGGGACTGCTGAGCGCCGGGGGCCGTCAGCGGACCGATTCCACCCACGTCATCGCCTCGGCGCGGATGCTGAACCGGATGGAGTTCGTCGGGGAGAGCCTGCGAGCTGCGCTGGAGGCGCTGGCCGCCGCTGCGCCGGACTGGCTGGCGGGGGTGGTGGCGCCGGAGTGGATCGAACGCTACGGAGCGCGGATAGATGGCTACCGCTTCCCCAAAGGCGCCGATGCCCGCACCCGCTGGGCCCTCACCGTCGGGACCGACGGATTCGCCCTGCTGGAGGCGGTTCACGCCGCCGGCGCCCCGGTCTGGCTGCGCCGTATCCCGGCGGTGAACATCCTGCGCCTGGCCTGGATCCAGCAGTATCACCGCGACGAGAAGGGGGTGCGCTGGCGGGAGGGCAAAGACCTCCCGCCAGGGAAAATCCGCCTGGCCACGCCGTATGACACCGATGCCCGCTACGGCGAGAAACGCGGCTCGGGCTGGGTCGGCTACAAGGTCCATCTGAGCGAAACCTGCGACCCCGACGCCCCGCACCTGATCACTGGCGTGCTCACCACAGACGCAGCGAGCGGCGATGCGGAGATGACCGAAGAGATCCACCAAGCGTTGGACGCTCGCGGGCTCCGGCCCCGTGAGCATGTGGTCGATGCCGGATATATCAGCATCGCCCTGCTGGTCAACGCCCGTGACCGCGATGGCATCGACCTGGTGGGGCCGGTCGGGGCCGACACCAGTTGGCAGGCTGCCACCGGGCTGGGCCAGGACGCCTTCACCATCGACTGGACCGCAAAGATCGCGATCTGCCCGCGCGGTGCCACCAGCATCAGCTGGTCCGACCAGCACAAACCCAGCGGCACCCCGATCACCCAGGTCCACTTCGACGCCCGCGACTGCGGCCCGTGCCCGGTCCGCGAACAGTGCACACGCGCGAGGGGGCATCGCTACGGACGCAGCCTGACCCTGCTGTCCCAGCCGTCGCAACAAGCCCTGGACCAGCAACGAGCCGAACAACAGACCGACGCCTGGAAGCAGCGCTACAACATCCGCGCCGGAGTAGAGGGCACCATCTCCCAGGCCATCCGCACCGGACGGATCCGCACCACCCGCTACCGGGGCCTGACCAAGACCCGGCTCGCCCACGTTCTCACCGCCTCCGCCCTCAACCTCATCCGCCTGGACGCCTGGTGGACCGACACCCCCATCCGCGGCACCCGAGCCTCTCACCTGGCACGACTTGGCGCTGATCTCGGGTTGGCAGCGTGAACCGAATCGGGCAACAAAGTCCTCAAGCTATGGGGGAGGGATCTTTCTGGGCGAATCCGCGCGGGTAGTAGCGTCTGCTCATGCGACTTGGTGTCCTGGACATTGGTTCCAACACGGTGCACCTCCTGGTGGTGGACGCCCACAGGGGGGCGCAGCCGCTGCCGGCGTACTCGCACAAGGTCGAGCTGCGGCTCGCCGAGCACCTCCACGAGGGGGACAAGCTGTCGCCCGGGGGCGAGCGCGAGCTGCTGCGCTTCGTCGAGGACTCGCTGCGCATCGCCGAGGACAAGGGCGTGGAGGACATCATGGCCTTCGCCACCTCGGCCGTGCGGGAGGCGATCAACGGCGAGGACGTCCTGACCCGCCTGCGGTCCGCGACCGGCGTGGACGTCCAGGTGCTGTCCGGGCAGGACGAGGCGCGGCTGACCTTCCTCGCCGTGCGGCGCTGGTTCGGCTGGTCGTCCGGGCGGCTGCTGGTGCTGGACATCGGCGGCGGGTCCCTGGAGATCGCCTCGGGCATCGAGGAGGCGCCCGACGTGGCGGTCTCGCTCCCCCTCGGCGCGGGGCGGATGACGCGCCGGTGGTTCAGCGCAGACCCGCCTCCCCCCGAGGAGGTGCGCAGCATGCGCAGGCAGGTGCGCGCCGAGATCGGCAGGATCGTCGGCGACGTGGTGAAGTACGGCCGCGCGGACCACGCGGTGGCCACGTCCAAGACCTTCAAGCAGCTCGCCCGCATCGCCGGGGCCGCTCCGTCGGGCGAGGGCTCCTACGTCAAGCGGGTGCTGGGCCGCGACGACCTGTCGCGGTGGACCGAGCGCCTCGCCACGATGAGCAACGCCCGGCGCGCCGCGCTGCCCGGGGTCTCGGCGGGGCGCGCGCCCCAGCTGCTCGCGGGCGCGGTCGTGGCCGAGGCCACGATGGACCTGTTCGACACACGCGAGCTGGAGATCTGCCCGTGGGCGCTGCGCGAGGGCGTGATCCTGCGCCGCCTGGACGGCATGCCGGGGGCGTGACGGCGCCCCGTCACCGTCGCCACGCCGGTCCCGCCGGGTGTGCCGAGCATCGTTCGTATGCAGGAGAATCAGTTCTTTCACCTGCGTAGAAGGAAGTGTGAGCGCGCTCATCGAGGGCACGTGTCCCACCGCGACAACACACGAGGAGGATGGGCGATGATGGCGCTCATCGGCACGGCCTACACCATGCTGGCCGTTCTGATGCTCACGGGACTCGCCCTCATACTGATCGCGGTGATGACGCTGATCTGCCTGGCGTTGATGGCCTCGACCACGAGTCCCGAGCCGGAGTTCGGCGCGGCCGACCGGCAGGAAGGCCCGGCGACCGCCGAGGGCCGGCGAGAAGCGGCCGCCGACCGGCGAGAAGGTCCCGCGGCCGCGGCGGGCCGCGTGCGGGGCGTCCCGGCCGAGAGCCCTCCGGCCCAGCGGGAAGCTCTCCCGGCCCGGCGTGACGGTCGCCCGGCGGGCGAGCGCGAGGCCGCGGCCCGTCCCGTCCAGGGCCGGCGTGAGGGCCGCCCGGTGGTGGGCCAGTGGGACGGCCGTGCGGCGGTCGTCAGGGGCGGGGGGCAGCCGGGGGTGTGGTGACGCTCCTACGCGCTGCTGGAGGCCCGCGCCGGCTTCGCGGCCGGCGCCCTGCCCGCCGAGCGGGTATTCACCGGAGCGGTGCCGCCTCCACGCGGTGCTTGGACAGGTGGGCGAGCACCGCCTGGTTGGCCTCCCAGCCGTCGGGGAACTTCACAGGGACGTTCAGCTGCACCGTCTCGGACGACGGATGGGCGTCGAGCAGCTCGGGGATGCCCGCGCGGGCCACCACGACGCACGCGTGGCGGTGCCGCGAGGTGAGCACGCACAGCCGTCCGGACTCCAGGTGGAAGGCCGTCGCGTCCCTGCGCCCCGACAGCGGATGCAGCACGATCGTCACGTCGTACTCCCGGCCCTGGAGGCGGTTGGCGGTGTCCACGGTCACGCCGGCGGGCAGTCCGGCGGCCTGGATCGCGGCCACCTGGTCGCGGTGCGCCGCGCCGATCGCGATGCGGTCGGGCGTGACCGGCCGCTCGCCCCGCTCGGAGAGCGTGACGGGCGCGCGCTGCAGCAGCCGCGCGGCCAGCACGGCCACGGCCTGGACGGCCTCGGCGTCGGTGCGCACCGTGTGGCGGCTCGGCAGCTCGTACAGCGCCCAGCCGGACGCCGCCGCCTCCTCCAGCGCGGCGTCGTACGCCGTGCGCATGCCGCCCACCGCGAACGACAGGCTCCGCTCGCCGGGCCGGGTGCCGGCCTTGAACCCGGTGTAGGGGTAGAAGGCCTCCGACACGACGGGCGCGGCCGAGGCGGGCAGCCTCCAGGACACCGGCAGCCGGTGCACGGGAAGGTCGGGGTTGTGCCGCAGGAGCACGGCCACCGCGCTCTGCAGCGGATCCCACGACAGGCCCGCCCAGCGGTCACCGTCCACGATCGAGAACGGGTCGAGCTGGCCGGGGTCGCCGACGAACAGCGCCCGCTCGAACAGCCCCGCGATGCGCAGCAGCTTGTCCGAGCGCATCTGGTAGGCCTCGTCCACGATCGCCCACGGCCACTTGCGGTCGCCGATCCATGCCCACTTGTCGGCGGTGGCGACCACCACCGCCGGGTCGCCGAGATCGGGCAGCTTGGTGCCCACGCTCGCCTTGCCCACGACCCTCTGCGGCACGGCGTAGTCGGCGGCGGAGAGCCGGCCGATCGGCAGGGTGGGATGCTCGGCCGCCAGCCGGACGATCAGGTCGTCCACCTGCTCGTTCGTCTGGGCGATGATCATCAGGGGCTCGCCGGTGGCGGCCAGGTGCCCGGCGGCCCTGACCACCAGCGTGGACTTGCCCGCGCCCGGAGGCGAGTCGACGACCACGCCGCGGTGCCTGGGCAGGTCGGCGAGCACGGCGTCGACGACGGTGGCCGCCTCCACCGCCGGGGAGACGTCCTCGCCCGTCATGGGCGCCGCCGGGTGCGGCGCGGTCCGCGCGCGTCCGTACCGGCTCCTCGTGATCTCATGACCACTCCTCCTCCGGCTCCTCCGCCGGTACGTGCTCGGGCGGGGGACCGCCGTGCGTCCACGGGGTGTCCTCGGGCGCGGGCAGGCTCGGCGGGGGCTGGAACTCGTCGGTGAGGGCCGCGTAGCAGACCCGCTCGCCGACCTCCGGCACGGCGCCCGGCGCCGCCGCCTTGCCGCGGCCCATCCCCTTGACGATCTTCAACGTGACGTGCTCGCCGGCGATCTCGACGACCTCCGCCTGCTGGCCGCGCCGCTCGGGCGTGCCGAGCCGGGCGCCGGGCGCGAGCCGTACCGGATCGCTCGTGCGCACGGTGAGCAGCGGCCTGAGCTTGCGCCCCCGGCCCTCGCCCTCGGTGTGGTCGGGATCGGTGGCGAGCACCGTGCCGGCGAAGGCCTCGCCGGTCAGGCGGTACGCGGCCATGACCAGGGGATCGTCGTAGGCCCGCTGGGCGTCGTAGGAGGCCCGCGCGCGTTCCATGCGGGCCAGCCGCGACGCGGCGCCGACCGCGCTGTCCCGCTTCGGCTGGGGAGGGCCTCCCTCGGCGAGTTGGGCGGCGAAGTTGGTGAAGGACGCCCGGTCCGCCTCCCACCGCGCCGCGGCGCCCGGCCCGGCGGGCAGCGTGCCGAGCAGCTCGACGGCCCGCCACATCAGCCGCCAGGTGGGTTCGAGCTGGGAGCGCACCGCCTCGCCGACCCGGGCCGCCGCTCGCTCGCCGCGCGTCTCCTCGTACGCCCGGATGGCGGGCGCGAGCACCTCGGTGTCGAAGCCGGGGTCGGTGGCGGGCCCGGCGGGCGGCCAGAGCAGGGGGTCCTCCGCCTCCCTGGCGGCGCTCGCGCCGCTCATGCCCGGGGCCGGGTCGATCCAGCACACCAGGGATGCGAGGTTCGCGTCCTCCAGCGCGCTCTGCCCGGTCGCCCAGTGCAGGGAGAGCGCCTCGGTGGCCGCGAGCAGCAGGGACGAGCCGGGGTACTGAGCCCGCTGGGCCAGGAAGGTCAGCCACCGGCCGAGCACCGGCACCGACGGGTGCACGGCGTACGGCCCCTCGGCGCGGCGGAAGCGGGTCGAGCGCCCGAGCATGTGGACGAAGGCGACGGCGCCGCGGTTGGGCACGATCAGCTGCGGGGCGTCCACGCAGCGCTCGTACGGCTCCGCGCCGCGCCGCTCGACCGTCTCCGTGGCCTTCTGCAGGCCCTCGACGTACGGCAGGAGGATCTCGGCCAGCTCGGCGGTGAAGGCGAACCGCAGGTCGCGGTCGCGCGGCTGGGGCACCACGAGCAGCCGGGGATGGGCGGGATCGGTGCCCGCCATCGCGGCCAGCGGCGCCGCCGCCTCACCCGCCAGCCGGAGCGGGATGAACACCATGGGCCGCTCGGACAGGTGGCAGTGGCGCACGGTCGCGAGCCTACGCGCCGTGCCGGTCTGGACGGCGCGCAGGCGGGCGAGCGCGGCGAGCGTGCTCACGACACCCCCGTGAGTCTCGGATCTTCATGGACGGGCGTGCTCACGAGACCTCCGCGTAGATGCGGTCGGCGAGGCGGAGCAGGCGGGCGATCTCCTCCTGGCCCTCGCCGGGGGTGAGCGAGCCGTCGGCGAGGCCCAGCGCCTCGGTCACGGTCGCCACCCCGCCGAGCGCGTCGCGGACCTGGCGTCCCAGCAGGTCGGTGGAGCCCCCGGCCGCGGCCTCGTCCCTGCAGAAGAAGCACAGGTCGCAGGTCGACAGGCAGTCGGGCGCGTACCGGGCGTCGACGCCGCGCACCGCGTCACGCAGCTCGGCCACCGGGCGGGTCGGCACTCCCTCGGAGTCGCGCGCCAGGTCGAAGGTCAGCCCGGGCTCCAGCGCGTCCACGATCGCGCCGACCCGGGTCATGCGGGCGAGCTGCCTCCTGAGCACGGCGAGCTCCCTGCGCACGTCCACCAGCGTGGCGGCCGGGCGGTTCGCGAAGTTCTCCGGGCACACCAGCACGACGTCGTGGGACACCCGCTCCGGGTCGTGGCCGAGCTCCGCGAGGAGGTTCCTCAGCGCCAGCACGTACACGGCGGCCTGGCGGGCCGCCGCCGCGACCTTGTCCGGCTCGGCCTGCCCGTCGACGACGGCGAACGACTTGATCTCCACGATGTGGAACCGGCCGCCCAGCCGGAACGTCACGACGTCCGGCTCCAGGTAGGAGCTGTGGCCCGCGATGTCCAGCCGCAGCAGCGGGTGGTCGTAGAGCGTGCCCGCGTCGTCGCCGTCACGGGCCGCGGCGTCGATGAGCCTGCGGGTGTGGGAGTGGCGCAGGTGCGCGGACGGGTTGCCGCCGATGTCGCCGAGGTCGGTGTACGCCGCGAGCGGGATCGGCAGGCCGAGGAGCTCGCGCAGCAGCCTCAGCAGCTCGGCGCAGCCGCTCTCCTTGACCAGCGCCTCGAAGACGTTGCCCCGGCTGATGGCGAAGGGCGACTGGCCGAACGGGGCGGGAAAGCCCAGATGGGTGGCCGTGGCGTCCTTGTCGATGCCGGCGGCGTCCAGCACGGCGCGGCGGGCGCACCCGGGGTTGGCCGCCAGGGCGGCGATGGCCCGGGCGTCGTGGGGGCGCGGCGGCACCGGGCCGCGCAGCCGGTCGAGTCGGTCCACCTCACGCCTCTCTCTGGGCCAGTGCCAGCACGGTGCCGCCGAACAGGCGCTCGGCGTCGCGCAGCCGGTCGCGCGCGCGGCCGGCGATCTCGGCGCGGGCCGCCGCGTCGGCGGCGGCGTGCACCTCCAGCTCCGCGCGGGCCGCCTTGACCACGAGCGCGGGGTCGGGCTCGGCGCCCGGGACGTTCTGCGCCAGCCGCGACAGCAGCCGCTGCGCGCTCGGCGGGGTCGGCTCACCGGTCTCCGCCAGCCGCATGATGTGCCCGGCCACGCGGATCGCGGTGGTCAGGAAGTCGACGCGGGGGCTCAGCGGCCCGACGACCCGCTGCTCCAGCGGCCAGGTGCTGACGGCCAGCAGCCCCCGGGAGGCGGAGAGCCGGTCGGTCAGCGCGGCGCACAGGTAGTACGGCCGGGCGAACGGCGAGGTGCGGAAGGACCGCTCCTCGTCCCTGCGCAGGGAGGTGAGCTGGGTGCCCTTGAGCGAGCCCGCGCGCAGGGCGCCGTGCACCGCCACGATCATCTTGGCGGCGGCGGGCACGCCGAGCAGGGTGAGCGCCTGGTGGACCTGCTCGCGGACGGGGAGCAGCGAGCCGGGCGGCGGCTCGTCCTCCTCCTCGCGCGCGGGATCGTGGGCGGGCTCGTGGGCGGCGAGCGCAAGGTCCCACGCCCGCTCGGCCCTTCGCAGCTCGGCGCGCAGCGACCTGGCGAGGGCGCTCTCGCGGGCCCGCATGGCCTGCCGGATCTCACCGCGCAGCGCGTTGATGCGCTCCTCGAGATCGTCCAGCGATTCACTCACGCCCGGAGCGTACCAACAGTTCCCTTGAGTTCCAGTGATTTCCAGTCGATCACCCGGCGCGTCGCACCGATCCCGGGTCAGTGCGACGCGATCGAGGTCACCTTCGCGTCGGCGTGCTGGGGGAGCGAGGTGGCCGAACCGCCCTCGGCTCCGAAGAGCTGGCTGTCCAGGTGGTCGATGGCGTAACCGATGCCGCCGAGCACCACGCACTCGTCGCCCAGGGTGGAGGTGCGCAGCTCGGGCGTGCGCATGCACACCTCCGCCAGGCGGCGGCGCAGCGGCGGCAGCAGCACGTCGGCGGCCCGGGAGAAGCTCCCGCCCAGGATGACCAGCTCGGGGTCGACGGTCAGCACCATCATGGCCGCACCGAGCGCGAGCACCTCGACGTAGCGCTCGACCGACTCCATCGCCGCCGCGTTCCCGTCACGCGCAGCCGACAGGACATACCTCGCCGCGTCCTGCGGCGGCGTCCCCGCCGGGACCACGGGGCTGTCGTCGAGGGGCGCAGAGCCCGCTGCCCACTGCGAGAGGGGGAGCAGGCTGATCTCGCCCGCCGACCCGGCGAACCCGCGGTGCAGCCTCCCGCCCACGATCAGCCCCGCGCCCGTACGCCGTCCCGCGTGCAGGAACAGCACATCCCTCGCCCCGTGGGCCACGCCGCGCTGCCACTCCGCGAGCGCGGCCAGCTTGCTGTCGTTCTCCACCAGCACCCGGCACGGGAACATCTCGGCGAGCCGGCCGGCGAGGTCGAGCCCGGACCAGTTGCGGATGGCCGTCGACAGCGCGATGCGGCCCTCGGGGTCGACCAGGCCAGTGGTGCCCGCGGTGAGCGCCCACAGGTCCTCCCTGGCCAGGCCGGCGAGGGCCAGGCAGCCGGAGACGGCCTTGTCGATGGCGTCGAGCCGCACCTCTGTCGGGGTGTCGGGGTCGACGGTGTGGCGGGTCTCGGCGAGGACGTTGCCGTCGAGGTCGGCGAGCGCCGCCAGCACCTTGTGGGCTCCTATGTCGACCCCCACCACGTGGCCGCCGTCGGCCCGGAAGCGGTAGCGCCGGGCAGGGCGCCCCATCGTCCCGCTGACCGGGTGGACCTCCTCGACCCAGCCCAGCCCGACGAGCTCGTCCATGACGTCCTTAGTGGACGGGCGCGACAGGCCGGTCCGCTCGGCGAGCACCGACAGCGTGAGCGGCTCGGCGCCGCGCAGGGCCCTGATCGCCGCCAGGGAGTTGAGCCGCCGTAGCCGTGACAGGTCGCCGCCGCTCGGCGGAGGGTTGGACATGGACGGTCCCTAATGTAGGTCTCCTCGATAAGTCTCGATTATGCCAGCGGTAACGAGGAGTGGAAGACCGCGAAAACCCCGGATTTACCGAAAAAACCCATCGTTGACCCTCCGGTGGCGCGATGCTACTAATGATGGACTCCTTCGTAACTAGGCCTAAGTGAGAGGACGAGCTGATGTCGCGAGCGGATTTCACGGACGTCGGCGAGATCGCGTGCGACGCACGGCACGCCCTGGTCTTCGAGCACGGATGGCAGTCGTGGAGCCCGTCGGGCACCTACCGGCTCGATGAGACGCCGCCCCGGGCGGCCGACGCCAACATCCAGGTACTGGCCTACCGGCCGGAGAGCCCGGTGCCGCAGGGCGTGTTCCAGGGCGAGGGCCTGCTCGCCGTCGACCCCGGCGACGGGGGACCGGTGCACGTCTGGTCCTCCCCCGGCCACCTCGCCGTGCCCTCCATCAGGGCGCGGCGGGCGGGCGGCACCCTCGTCATCTCGGCCGACGGCCCCGTGCGGCACTGGCGGGTCGAGGGCCCCCTGGACTCCGTGCTCGCCGGATGGGCCGACACGATGGCCTGGCCCCTCGCCCCCGCGATCTCGGCCGTCCCGCCGCTCTGGTGCACCTGGTACGGCTACTGGGACAAAATCACCGAGGCCGACGTGACCGAGAACCTCGCCCTCGCCGACCGCCACGGCATCGACGTCGACCTCTTCCTCATCGACGACGGCTACGAGACCGGCATCGGCGACTGGCTCGACGTCCGGCCCACGTTCGGCTCCCTGGAGCGGGCCGTGGGCACCATCGCGGACAGCGGCAGGCGCACCGGGATCTGGGTGGCCCCCTACCTCGTGGGAAGGAACAGCCGCCTGTTCGAGGAGCATCCGGACTGGACGGTCCCCGGCGTCAGCGCCGGGCACATGTGGGACCAGGACCTCGCCGTGCTCGACGTCACCCACCCGGCCGCCGCCGAGCACCTGGCCACCGTCTTCCGCGAGCTCACCGCCCTAGGGATCACGCACTTCAAGCTCGACTACTGCTACGCGGGGGCCATGCGCGGCCGCCGGCACGACGACGTCGACCCGATCACGGCCTACCGGCGCGGCCTGGAGCTGATCAGGGAGGCGACCGGCCCCGAGGCCGTGATCCACGGATGCGGGGCGCCCCTGCTGCCGAGCCTCGGGCTCGTCGACATCATGCGGGTGAGCCCCGACACCGCGCCAAGGCGGCTGCCCCGCGCCGGAGACATCAGTCAGCCCAGCCAGCTGGGCGCCCGGCTCACCGGCGAGGCCCGCGAGTTCCTGCACGCCCGATGGTGGGTGAACGACCCCGACTGCCTCATCGTGCGGCCCGAGGTCGAGACCCGCGAGGAATGGGCCGCGCACGTCGAGTCCAGCGGGGGCCTGCGGGGCGCGAGCGACCCCATCGCCGCCCTCGACGAGTGGGGCCTCGCGACCACCCGGCGGCTGATGACCGCCACCCGGCCTGGACCGTCCGGGCCCGCGCGCCTCGCGGCCCCGTGGGGTACGGGACCCGGCGCCGGGCCGGAGACGTCGTGAGCGCGGCACAGGTCGAGGCGGCCCGGCACGAGGCGCCGCCCGGCAGGACGGCGGCCCCGCCCGCGCCGCGCCGCCGCCGGCTCACGGGCTGGTACCCCTACCTGTTCGTCGCGCCCAGCCTGTTCGGCGTGGTGGCGTTCCTGCTGCTCCCCGTGCTGATCGTGGCGGGGCTCAGCTTCTTCGATTGGCAGTTGCTGTCCGACCCGGCGTTCACGGGCCTCGACAACTACCGCAAGCTCATCGCCGACCCCTCGGTGAGCCACTCGCTCGGCGTCACCGTGCTGTACGTGCTGCTCTGCGTGCCCCTGCAGACCGTGCTGGCGCTCGGCCTCGCGGTCCTCCTGAACCAGCGCGTGAAGGGCCTGAAGGTCTTCCGCGCCCTGTTCGTGGTGCCCTGGATCGCCACGCCGATCGTGATGGGCCTCATCTGGGACTGGATCTTCGACCCGGTCAACGGGGCCATCAACAGCGCGCTGGCGTTGGCCGGGGTCCAGGGCCCCGACTGGCTCTCCGACGGCGCGTGGGCGCTGCCCGCCGTCGCGCTCGTCAATATCTGGCAGCACACCGGCTACAACATGCTGTTCTTCCTCGCGGGACTGCAGGGGATCCCGAAGGAGCTGCACGACGCGGCCTCGACGGACGGCGCCACGTCCTGGCAGCGGTTCTTCACGATCACCCTGCCGCTGCTGAACCCCGCGATGTTCTTCGTGCTGGTCACGAACATGATCGGAGCCTTCCAGGTATTCGACACCGTCTTCGTGATGACCGACGGGGGGCCGAGCCACAGCACCGAGGTCATCAACTTCAAGATCTTCGCGACCGCGTTCAGGGAGTTCGACTTCGGCTACGCCTCGGCCCTGGCGATGGTCCTCTTCCTGATCATCCTGGTGGTCACGCTGGCGCAGGTCCGCTACTTCAACCGCCGCACGACCTACGACATGAGCTGACAGGGGCACCGGTGTTCAAGAAGTTCGGAATCTACGCGGTCCTCCTCGCCGGAGCCTTCGTGTCGGTCTTCCCGTACCTGCTCGTGGTCCTCACCGCCTTCAAGTCGCGCGGGCAGCTCAACGTGACCAAGCCCTGGCTGCCGGCCTTCCCGCCGTCGCTCGGCAACATCGAGCGGCTGCTCGGCACGGGGTTCCCGCACTTCCTCGGCAACACGCTGGTGATGACCGCCGCGCTGACCGCCGGCCAGCTGATCTTCACGACCTTCGCGGCCTACGCCTTCGCCCGCATGCGGTTCCGCGGCAGGGAGACGCTGTTCTGGCTGTTCATGGCGACGCTCATGGTGCCGGCCGCGGTGACGGTCATCCCGCTGTTCCTCATCATGCGCCAGCTCGGCCTGGTCAACACCTGGTACGGCCTGCTCGTTCCGTACGTCCTCGGCACGCCGTACGGGATCTTCCTGATGCGGCAGTTCTTCCGGGGCATCCCGGCGGGGCTTGAGGACGCGGCGCGCATCGACGGGGCGGGGCCGCTCACGACCCTGTGGCGGATCATCCTGCCGCTCAGCCGCCCCGCGCTCGGCACGCTGTCGATCATCACGGTGATCTCCTCGTGGAACAACTTCATGTGGCCGATGATCATCACCAGTGGTGACGACACCAGGGTCATCACGGTCGCGCTCGCCGGGCTGAAGGGAGCCGTCGGCGTGGACGACACCCTGATGATGGCCGGCAGCCTGATCGCCCTCATCCCCATGGTCGCGATCTTCATCTTCTTCCAGCGCTACATCGTGCGGTCGGTGGTTCTCACCGGCCTCAAATGACCTGAGGCGTTTCTCCCGGCCTCGGCGGCCATGAGCCGTGATCAGGCAAGACAAGAAAGAAAGGTGTCAGCGAATATGACATCCCCCCGAATTCGCTGGGCCGGCGCCGCTCTCGGCGCGCTTCTGCTCGCTGCCACCGCGGCCTGCGGCGGCTCGGGCGACTCCGGCACCTCCGGCTCCGGCGACAAGGTCACGCTGACCTACCGGCTCTGGGACGACCAGCAGAAGGTCGGCTTCGAGAAGGTGGCGGCCGCCTTCAAGAAGGGCCATCCGAACATCGACGTCACCATCGAACTGCTGCCGTACGACCAGTACTGGACCAAGATGACGGCCGACGCCGTGGCGGGCACCGCGCCCGACGTGTTCTGGATGACGGCCTCGCAGTTCCCCGAGTTCGTCACCAAGGGCATCCTGGCCGACCTCAGCACCCTGAAGCTGGACACGAGCGTCTACAACAAGAACGTCGTCGAGTCCTACACCTACGAGGGCAAGCTGTACGGCGTGCCCAAGGACTGGGGCATCGTAGGCCTGCTGTACAACAAGGACGCCTTCAAGAAGGCGGGCGTGGAGATGCCAGACAAGCTGACCTGGGCACCCGACGGCTCGGGGAGCTTCCTCGAACTGGCACGCAAGCTCACCGTCGACGCGAACGGCAAGCACCCGGACGAGAGCGGCTTCGACGTCGCCAAGGTGAAGCAGTGGGGCTTCGCGTCCTGGAACCACTACCAGACCCAGTGGATGAACTGGGTGAACTCCAACGGCGGCAAGCTGGTCGACAAGCCGTTCGGCAAGTACGTCTTCAACGACGACGCCTCGGTGCAGGCGCTGCAGTGGGGCGTCGACCTGGTGAACAAGTACCACGTGTCGCCGCCCGCCACCCAGACCAACCCGCCGACCGGCAAGGTCACCCCGATGTTCGAGCGCGGCGAGATCGCGATGTTCCCCGCGAACAACGCGCTGCTGCCGTTCGTAACCCCGGAGTCCAACTTCGAGGTGGGGGCCGCCGCCATGCCCGAGGGGCCGTCCGGCCGTTCGGTCAACATCAACGGCCTGTCCGAGGCCGTCTACTCCAAGTCCCAGCACCCGAAGGAGGCGCAGGAGCTCGCGGCCTTCCTCGCCTCTCCCGAAGCCCAGAAGATCATGGGCGACGAGGGGTACGTCTTCCCGGCCATCTCCAGCCTCGACCAGGGCTACGTCGACTACTGGAAGAACGCCAAGAAGCTCGACGTGTCGCCCTTCCTCGAGGAGGCGCAGGGCCAGACCTACAACCTGCCGGTGGTGACCGGCTTCACCGGCTTCGAGCCGAAGCTGAACCAGATCTTCAACGACATGTACCTCGGCAAGATCACCCCGAAGGCCGCAGCCGACCAGGCCGTCCAGGAGGGCAACGCCTCCATCAAGTGACGCCCCTCCGGCGGCGCGGACGACCGCCGCGCCGCCGGAGCACCCGCCCGCCGTCCCTCCCCGCTCCGCCGTTTGCCGGAGCGTCCCTCGTCATCCCCCCGCTCCGCCCTGGCGCGGTGCGCTCTCCCGGTGATCTCTGCGCAAGGAGAACAGCCCCCCCATGTCCGCATCCAAGGGAATCTCCCGACGTTCCCTCATGGCCGGCGGTGCGGGTCTCGGCCTCGCCGCCGCGCTCGGCTCCCCCGGGCAGGCGGCGGCCGGCCCGGCCCGCGCCCGCCTCACCCCTCTGTCCGATGTGTTCCAGCTCGGCGTGGCCTCCGGCGAGCCGGACGCGAGCGGCGTGGTCCTGTGGACGCGCCTGGCGATGGATCCGGTCGCCCCCGACGGCCTCGGCGGCATGCCGGACCGGCACGTGCCGGTCCAGTGGCAGGTGGCCAAGGACGAGAGGTTCAAGAAGGTCGTGCGGCACGGCGTCGAGGTGGCCCGGCCCGAGGAGGCGCACAGCGTCCACGTCGAGCTGGACGGCCTGGACGCGGACGCCGAGTACTTCTACCGGTTCAGGGTCGGCGGCGAGCTTTCTCCCGCCGGCCGCACGCTCACCACCCCGCCGCCCGGCACCCGCAAGCGGGACCTCCACCTGTCGTTCACCTCGTGCGCGGACTACCAGAAGGGGTGGTTCACCCCCTACCGCCGGATGGCGGAGGAGCACCCCGACCTCATCGCCTTCCTCGGCGACTACATCTACGAGTACGGCGACTACAAGTACCCGGTGCGCGACCAGGCGGGAGGAGAGTGCTTCGACCTGGCCGGCTACCGGCTCCGGCACGCCCAGCACAAGGCCGACCCCGACCTGCAGCTCGCCCACGCCGCAGCACCCTGGACCGTCGTGTTCGACGACCACGACATCGAGAACGGCTGGGCCGGCGACGTGCCCGAGCAGCCCGACCCGCCGTTCCTGCCGCGCAGGGCGGCGGCCTTCCAGGCGTTCTGGGAGAACATGCCGCTGCGCCGGTCGCAGAGGCCGGACGGCTCGCGGATGAAGCTGTACCACACGCTGCGCTGGGGCGCGGTGGCCAACATGCACATGCTGGACACCCGCCAGTACCGCGACCTGTACGCCTGCACCGGCAAGTCCGGCAACGTCGGAGACGACTGCGCCGACCGGTTCGCCGAGAACCGCACGATCCTCGGCGCCGAGCAGGAGGCCTGGCTGGCCGGACGGCTGCGCACGTCGCGGGCCGTGTGGGACCTGCTCGGCCAGCAGGTGTTCCTCATGCAGATGGACTGGGGCAACGGGCCCGCGCACCAGTACTCCAACGAGGGCTGGGACGGCTACGTCGCGAGCCGCAACCGCGTGGCCGCCGCCATCGCCGACAACAAGCGCAACGGCGTCGTGCTCACCGGCGACGTCCACTCCCACTGGGCGGGCGAGGTGAAGCGCGACTACGCCGACCCCGAGTCGCCGTCCGTGGCCGTCGAGCTGGTCTCCACCTCCGTCACCTCCGAGGGCGACGGCATGGACGAGTACCCCAACACCCAGATCCTGCTCTCGGAGAACCCGCATGTGAAGTTCTTCAACGGCCGGCGCGGCTACGTGCGGACCGTCCTGTCGGAGCGGGAGATGAAGGTCGACTTCCGCTCCCTCGGCTACGTCTCCGAGCCGTTCGCCCCCGCGTACACCTCCGGCTCATTCGTCGTCGAGCCCGGCCACCCCACCCTGAACCCGGTCTGACGGGAGCCCCCCACCATGTACCGAAGAACGGCCGCCGCCACGGCGGTCCTGCTCGGCGCGCTCGCCGTCCCGGTGGCCTCCGCCGCCCAGACCGCGACCGCGCCCCCGCACATCGCGGCTCCGCCGATGGGCTGGAACAGCCGCACCCTCGCCTGCGCCGTCTCCGAGGCGGCGGTCAGGGCCGCGGCCGACGCGCTGGCCGGCGACGGCCTCGCCGCCGCGGGCTACAAGTACGTCATCGTCGACGGCTGCTGGCTCGCCAAGCAGCGGGACGCGCAGGGCGGTCTGGCCGCCGACGCCACCCGCTTCCCCGGCGGGATCAAGGCGCTCGCCGACTACGTCCACGGCAAGGGCCTCAAGCTGGGCCTGGGCCACTCGGCCGGCACCGCCGCCTGCTCGGGCGGCGGCCCGGGCGCCTACCGGCACGAGTCCGCCGACGGCGTACAGATCGCGAGCTGGGGCGTCGACTACCTGAAGTACGACTGGTGCTCGATCCCGGCCGCCGACTTCCCCGGCAAGAACGTCCAGCAGATCGCCCAGACGCTCTACCCGGCGATGCGCGACGCGCTCGGCGACTCGGTCGCGTTCGCCATGAACAACGAGGACGGCAGCACGGTCCCGTGGCTGTGGGGCCGGCAGGTCGCCACCTCCTGGCGTACGAACCTCGTGACCAAGCCGCTGACCGACGCCTACGCGCACATGGTCGACGTCTGGGAGACCAACATGCTGCGCGGCGAGTACGCCGGGCCGGGCGGCTGGAACGACCCCGACCTGCTCCAGGCCGGCCGGGGCGGCATGACCCCCAGGGAGTACCAGACCCAGTTCAGCCTGTGGGCCGTCATGGCCGCGCCGCTCATCGCCCAGGCCGACGTGGCCAGGCTGGGCGGCGACGTCCTCGGCAACACCAAGGTGATCGCCGTCGACCAGGACCCGCTCGGCGTCCAGGGCCACTACACCAGCACCAACGGCTGGTACCACGTCATCGACAAGCCCCTCGCGAACGGCGACCACGCGGTCGTGCTGTTCAACGAGAGCAACCGGCACGCCACCATCACCGCGACCGCCGCCCGGCTGAGGCTGCCCGAGGCCGCGACGTACCGGGTCGAGGACCTGTGGACCGGCGACGTCACCCTCACCAAGGGGGACGTCGGTGCGGCCGTACCCCCGCACGGCGTGGTGATGTACCGCGTTGGCGCGGGACGGGCGGGCGCGCCGCCCTCGGTGACGTTCGAGGTCGACCCCTCGCCGTTCGTTGGGAACAACCGGCCCACGGTGCTCGAACCCGGCAAGGCCGGACGGATCATCACCAGGGTCGCCAACACCGGCGGCACCGAGAAGCTCAGGAGGGCCACGGTCTCCCTGACCGTGCCGCAGGGCTGGAAGGCGGTCCCCGCCACCGCCGCCACCTCGCCGAGGCCCCTCGCCGCCGGCGACGCCTTCGAGACGGCGTGGGACATCACCCCGCCCGCGGACGCGGAGCTCACCGGCTACGAGATCGGCGGCGGGGTCACCTGGGACGGCGGACCGCGGGTCACCTCGGGCGCCGACGTCCGGCTCGCCAGGGCGCCGGGGACCGGCACGACGTACCTGAGCGACCTGCCGTGGACGGCCATGACCAACCATCTGGGCCCCGTCGAGCGGGACCGCGCCAACGGCGACGGCGGCGAGGCCGACGGACGTCCCCTCACGGTCGAGGGCACCACGTACGCCAAGGGCCTCGGCGCCCACGCCCCCGCCGACATCGAGTTCTACCTCGGCGGCCGGTGCTCGGCGGTCGAGTTCCTGGGCGGCGTCGACGACGAGGTCGACGAGCCGGCGGCCAAGCACGGATCGGTGGAGTTCCAGGTCTGGGCGGACGGCGAGCGCACCGCCCGCTCCGGCGTGGTCACCGGCGACCAGCCCGCCAAGAAGGTCACCGCCTCGGTGAAGGGGGCGGCCTACGTCCGCCTCGTGGCCACCAACGGCGTCGACAACGCCTATTGGGACCACGCCGACTTCGCCGACGCCAAGATCACCTGCGACTGAAAGGACATGATGATCATTCCGAGGCCCGAACGACGGGAATCCCACCCGGGCTCATTCACCATCGACGAGGACACCGCGATCGCGGCGCATCCTGCGCTGGCGGGTGTGGCGGCCTGGTTACGCGGCGAGCTGGGCGCGGCCACCGGCTACGACCTCCCGCCGGGCGCCCCGGGCCTCGGAACGATAGGCCTGGCCCTCCCGGACCACGGTGATCTCGGGCCGGAGGACTACCGGCTCACCGTGGACGCGGAGAACGTCCTCATCGAGGCGGGGGGACCGGCGGGCGCGTTCTACGGCGCGCAGACGCTCCGCCAGCTGCTTCCCGCCGAGACCTTCCGGAGGGCACCGCTCCACGCGGGGCCCCGTGTCCTGCCCGCCGTGCGCATCGAGGACGGCCCCCGATTCGCCTGGCGCGGCTGCCTGCTCGACGTGGCCCGCCACTTCCTCCCCAAGGCCGACGTGCTGCGCTTCATCGACCTGCTGGCCCTGCACAAGCTCAACGTGCTCCACCTCCACCTGACCGACGACCAGGGCTGGCGCCTGGAGATCAAGCGGTACCCCCGCCTGACCGAGGTGGGCGCCTGGCGCGAGGAGAGTCAGACCGGGTGGCGCGGGCCGAAGGACGGCAGCCCCCACGGAGGCTTCTACACGCAGGAGGACATCAGGGAGATCGTGGCCTACGCGGCCGTCCGGCACGTCACCGTGGTCCCCGAGATCGACATCCCCGGCCACACGCAGGCCGCCATCGCCGCCCACCCGGAGCTCGGCAACCGCGACACCCCGCTGGAGGTGGCCACGGCCTGGGGCATCTCCGTCAACGTCCTCAACGTCGAGGAGAGCACCGTCGAGTTCTTCCAGAACGTGTTCGACGAGGTCCTCGAGCTGTTCCCGAGCCCGTACATCTGCGTCGGCGGCGACGAGTGCCGCAAGGACCAGTGGCGGGCGAGCCCCGCGGCGCAGCGGCGGATCGCCGAGCTCGGGCTGCGCGGCGAGGACGAGCTGCAGAGCTGGTTCATCGGGCGGTTCGACGCCTACCTCGCGGCGCGGGGCAGGCGCCTGGTCGGCTGGGACGAGATCCTCGAAGGGGGGCTCGCCCCCGGCGCGGTGGTGGCGTCCTGGCGCAACGTCGACGGCGCGGTCTCGGGAGCACGCGCCGGGCACGACGTGATCAACTGCGTGAACACCTCGGTGTACCTCGACTACCGGCAGTCCGAGAGCCCCGAGGAGCCGGTGCCCTTCGGCACCGTGCTCACGCTCGCCGGGGTGTACGGCTTCGAGCCGGTGCCGGCGGGGCTCACCGCCGACGAGGCCCGCCATGTCGTCGGCTCGTCCTGCTGCCTGTGGACCGAGCTGATCGACTCGGCCCGCCGGCTCGACTACATGGCCTTCCCCCGGCTGTCCGCCTTCGCCGAGGCCGTGTGGTGCCGTGGCGAGCGGGACTTCGAGGACTTCCGGGTACGGCTCTCCGCCCACCTGGAGCGGCTGGACGCGATCGGGGTCGAGTACCGGCGCGCCGAGGGCCCGCTGCCCTGGCAGACCCGGCCCGGCGTGCCCGGCCGTCCGGAGGACCTCGATCACTGGCTCGACCGCATGGCCGTCGAGACCAGCAACATCCGCGGCGGCCGTACGTGACGGGGAGCCCCCTGCCCATCCTTGCCCGGGAGCTGTCGTGGCCGGGCTGCGACAACGCCCGCGACCTCGGCCATCTCCCGCTCGAAGGCGGCGGCGTCGTCCGCCCGGGCGCGCTGCTGCGCTCGGACGGGCACCAGAGGCTCACTCCGCAGGGCGTCGCCGCCGTCCGGAGGGCGGGGCTGTCGCTCATCGCCGACCTGCGCCTGCCCGCCGAGTGCGACGCGCTGCCCAGCCCGTTCGCGGGCACACCGATCTACCGCAACCTCTCCGTCCTTGACCCAGGCGACGAGAACGACGCGGTCCTCGAGCTGATCGGCGAGTCCCTCCCGGAGATCTACCGCCGGATCCTCGACCGGCGCGGGCCCCGCCTGGCCGCCGTGCTCACGGCAATCGCTCGCGCCCCCGGTGAGGGCGGCGTGCTCGTGCACTGCCACTCGGGCAAGGACCGCACCGGGCTGGTCATCGCGCTGGCCCTGGCCGTGGCAGGCGTCCCCGCACGGGAGATCGCCGCCGACTACGCCCTGACCGCCGAGCGGCTCCGCCCCGGCTACGAGGACCACCTCGCCTCGATCGGCGACCCGGCACGGCGCGACCGCGGCAGGAGGCTGTTCGCCGGCGTCGTCCCGCGGACCATGCTCGCCACCCTGGCCCACGTCCGGGAGCGGCATGGCGGCGCCGAGACCTACCTGCGCCGGGCCGGCATGTCCCCGTCCGCGCTCGCGGCCCTCCGCTTCCGCCTCACCCTCCCTTCCCCGACCCCTTGACCGCACCCGATCCCTGCCCCTCCGCGCCATCCTCCCCAAGGAGCCCCACATGGACGCAGGACGACTACCCCGCCTCGCCGTCGCCGTCATGCTCGTACTGGCAAGCGTGCTGGCCTGGCAGGCACCCGCGAGCGCCGCCACCGGCGGCGTCATCACCGCCCAGGAGCTCGGCGGCGTGCGCCCGCTCACCGACGAGGGCAGCTTCACCACCATCTCCGGCTACCGGGACGCCGTGGAGGCGTCCTCCCGGCCGCTCACCGTCACCGACCTCGGAGACGTCGTCTCCGGCGGCTACCAGACCCAGGGCATCTGCCACGCCACCGACGTCCACGTCTCGGCCTCGGTCAGGGGCTTCTGCTGGGCGGGCGCCGACGACTCCACCAACGTCTGGTACCCGCAGGGCCTGACCGGCAGCGGCGACGGGATGAACGGCTCGGTGCTGTACAGCCCCTGCGCAGGATGCCCGGCGAAGAAGATCGTCGCGGTGAGCTGGCACAGCAGCTACCACCACGAGGCCGGCGAGAACAAGCTCGCCCGCGTCAGCTTCGTCGACGTCACCGCCGGGGTCGCCGGCGCGAACTACCGGCACGTGCTGCTGGTCGAGCCGGACGGCACCTCCGCCGGATACCACGCGATCCAGAGCCACGCCGACGGCATCATGTGGTACGGCAACAAGCTGTTCATGGTGACCGGCGGTGATCCGGCCGCCGGCGGGGGTGACCGGGTCGTCCGCGTCTTCGACCTGCGCCACATCTGGAAGATGACCTCGACCTCGTCGGTGTCGGTCGGCTGCACGAGCACATCGTGCTCGGCCGCCTACCACATCTACGCCCTGCCCGAGATCGGCTACTACCGCTTCTCCGGCGGAGGCGTCTGCGTCTCGCTGGACCTCGCGAGGCCGTGCATGAACGGCGTCTCCCTGGACAGGTCCGGCACGGACGCCATGGTGACCACCGAGTTCAAGAGCGGCGCCTCCGGCGGGAAGGTCCTGCGCTGGCCGCTCGACTCCAGCACCGCGCTGCTGAAGAAGAGCTCCGACGGCATGGTCCACCCCACCGCGGGCTGGCGGTCGCCCGCATGGGACGTGCAGGGCGGGGTCCTCACCGGAAGCCACGGCGTGCTCGTGGGCCGGTGCCCCAACGGCACGCCCGTCGTGAGCTACATGCCGCCGACGACCGACGGCGCGACGACCGACCCCGCCACGGGCAACAGCTACACCAAGTCGTGCCTGCACAAGACCACGCTGGCGGTGGACGGCACGCTCGACGTCCACTACTGGACCACCACGCCCGCCAACGCCCAGAACGCAAGCTACTGGCCGGCCAGTCACGAGCTATGGCTGGCGAGCGAGTACCGGGGGGATGGCCGCTATCCCGGCGACCGGCTGGTGCTGGTGTTCGACTGCGCGGACCTCACCTGCTCGTGACCCCCTGACAGGACTCGCGGGATCCACGACGGCCGGGCACGTGCGTCAGCTCAGGGGCCTGAAGTGCGTGCCCGGCCGGTCCTCGCCGATCACGGTGCCCACGCACCGGTAGATCCGGACGCCCTCCTTGAAGGCCTCCGGGGTCGGTGGCAGCACCAAGATCCTCCACTTGGCCGGAGCGATCGCCTTGGCGTCCCCGTACCTCGACTGGATGAGGACCGGCATCGAACAGAGCTTCTTGACCGTCGGATGGCCTTGGAGGTCGTTCATGTCGTAGGTGATCGTGTCCACGGGCAGCGGGGCCACGGCGAAGGTCTCCCACGAGTGGGCCTCCTCGCAGCCGCGCCTCTTGACCGACACCGACCCCATGGTCACGACGATGCCGCCCCAGCACTCGGCCTCCTGCCCGCACGCGGCGTTCGCGCCCGCGATGGACGCGGCCGGGCAGTTCTGCACGGTGGTCTTGACCGCGCCCACGTCCGAGGCGAGGTCGGACGGGGTCGACGGCACGGGGCCGCTCCCGCTCGGGGCGGTCGTCACGGCGACGGTCCCGGGAACCTGGCCCTCGTGGAGCATGATCGCGGTGCCGATCACCAGCAGCAGCGCGAACACGCCCGCGACCACGACGTACATCCCCGCCTGTGAGGAGGGCCTCGGCGGCTCGGGAGGCCGCGTGGCGGACACCGCCCGCAGGGCCCGCCCGTCCGGGCCGGTCGCGGCGGCCCGCCCGCCGTGCGTCGGCTGCCCTCCCGGCCCGTCGAGCCGCCCGCCCGGCCCGTTGGGAGGCGACGGCCTGGACGGCCCGGACGGCCGCGAGGCGGGACGCGACGGAGCGGAATGCCCGGCGGGCACGGCGCGGGACGGCCCGGCGTGCGCCCCTGGCACCGATGGCACGGCCCCGGAGGGCGGGACGGGGAGCGCGGACGCCGGAAGGGACGACAGCGCGTCCCTCAGGGCGGCGGCCGAGGGGATGCGGTCGCGGGGATCGGTGGACATCCCCGCCCGCAGGACGGCGGTCAGCGCCGCGGGCACCCCGGGGATCTCCGGGATCGGCCGGCGGTGCAGCGCCATGATCATCGCGATGTTCACCACCCCGCTCTCGGGGAAGCGCGGCGGCCGCCCGTTGAGCAGGGCGTACAGCGTCGCCGACAGCGAGTACACATCTCCGGCCGGGCTCGGCTCGGCCAGCTCGAACGCCTCGGGCGGCCCGAAGGCCGGGGTGAGCGACTCGCGCGTGACCGACATGTCGCCCTCGGCGTGCGCGCTGGTGGCCAGCCCGAAGTCCGACAGCGCCACCATGCCGTACCCGTTGACCAGGATGTTGGCCGGCTTCACGTCGCGGTGCAGCACGCCCGCCGCGTGCGCCGCCGCCAGCGCGTCGGCGACGCGCACGCCGATGTCGCGCACCTCGCCCGGGCTCAGCGGGCCCTCCTCGCGCAGCCTGTCGGCCAGCGACCCGCCGGGGCACAGCTCCAGCACCATGTACGGGCGGCCGTCGCCGAGCACGCCCGCGTCGTACACGTCGGCCACATGGGGATGACCGGACAGGGCCCCGGCCGAGGTGACCTCCCGCATGAACCGCCGCCGGTCACGCTCGGACACCAGCACGCGGTTGTCGACCTTGAGGGCGACCTCGCGGCGCACGGCGAGCTGCCGGGCGCGGTAGACCACGCCGAAACCGCCCTGCCCGAGGATCCCGAGCACCTCGTAGCCCGGCACCTCCGGCGCTCCAGGCTCGGTCACCCTTCCACCTCCATCGCGGCACGCGAGCGGCACACTACCGGAACGGTCCGCCGGTATATCGGCATAGATCACACTTTCGCGTTGATGGGGTGGTGATCAGGGAAAGAAGCCACCTGATCCGGCGACAGCGGTACGTGACCGTGAAGTACCCCTATGCTGTCCTGCATGGCGACCGTGGGGGAGAACGGCGGGCGAGATCCTGGCCGGCGCCGGGCGCTGCTCGACGCGGCCGACCGGGTCATCCGGCGCGAGGGCCCGCAGGCGTCCATGGCGGCCATCGCCGCCGAGGCGGGCATCACCAAGCCCATCCTCTACCGGCACTTCGGCGACAAGAGCGGCCTCTACCAGGCGCTGGCCGACAGGCACATCCGCACGGTGATCAAGCAGCTGCGGCGCGAGTTCGCCAGGGCCCGCACCGACCTGCGCACGCGTGCCCGGGCCACCATCGAGACCTACCTCGACATGATCTCGGCCAACCTCAACCTCTACCGCTTCCTGTTCCACCGCGCCGGCGCCGAGGACAGGCGCACCCACTCCCACATGGCCGGCATCGTGCGCAGCCTGGGGGAGGAGCTCGGCGCGGTCATCGCCGCCGACGGCACCGTGTCCGACCCCGTGCGCGCGCAGATCCTCGGCCACGCCTTCGTCGGCATGGTGCAGACCACGGGCGACTGGTGGCTGGAGCACCACGAGGTCGACCGGCGGCAGGTGGTCGAGAGCCTCGTCGAGGTCGTCGTCGCCGCGATGGAGGGAACCTTCGCGGCCCACCCCTCCTGACCGCCGGGAGATGGTGGAATCAAGATCCGCGGAACTCTCGAACGAGGAGCCTTGATGTCCGAACTCCCCCTGTCGTTCGCCTGCTGGGACTACGACCGCGTCAAGGCGCTGAGGGAGGGCCGGGTGCGGCCCGAGGGCATCGACCTCAACTGCCTCGCCCTCCCGGTGGAGGAGACCTTCTACCGCCAGCTGCGCTACCGGGAGTTCGACGTCAGCGAGATGAGCCTGTCGTCCTACCTGCTCACGCTCAACGAGCCCGATCCTCCGTTCGTCGCGCTGCCGGTGTTCCCCTCAAGGGCCTTCCGCCACCAGTCGATCTACGTCAACGCCCGGAGCGGCATCGAGAAGCCCGGCGACCTCGCGGGCAAGCGGGTCGGCACGCCGGAGTACCAGATGACCGCCGGGGTGTGGCAGCGCGGCATCCTCGCCGAGGAGTACGGCGTGCCGGTCGACTCCGTGAGCTACCTGACCGGCGGCATGGAGCAGAGCGGGCGCACCGAGAAGATCGCGCTCGACCTCCCCGAACGCATCCGGGTCAGCCCGATCCCCGCGGGACGAACCCTGTCGGAGATGCTCGCGACCGGTGAGCTGGACGCGGTCTACAGCGCGGGACAGCCCTCGTGCCTCGGGCGCGAGCCGCACGTCAGGCACCTGTTCGAGGACTTCAAGCAGGTGGAGCGGGACTACTTCCTGCGCACCCGGATCTTTCCCATCATGCACACCGTCGTGATCAGGCGGTCGATCCACGAACGGCACCCGTGGGTCGCCCGGTCGCTGTGCAAGGCGTTCGAGGAGTCGCTGCGCCTGGCCTACGAGGATCTGCTGCACCGCAACGCCCTGAAGGTCATGCTGCCGTGGCTGCACGACCACGTGCGCGAGACCCTCGACGTGCTCGGCGAGGGCTTCTGGGACTACGGGCTGGAGCGCAACCGGCACGTGCTCGAACGGTTCGCGCGCTACTCCCACGAGCAGGGGCTGGCCCGGCGGGTGTGGGCGCCGGAGGAGATCGTCCTGGCCTCGGCGTCCGACGGCTTCCGGCTCTAGCCTGCCCGTCGTACGCGCCCGGCGGCCTCGCCGGGCGCGTACGCGTGGCGGCCCGGTCAGCGGGAGCCGGACAGCTCGATCTCGTGGACGCGGGGGTCGCCCTCGTCGGCCACGTAGTCCGACGGGCGGGTGGCGTCGTCCCCGTCGGCGAGCTTGCCGGCCCGCGCGATCAGCGTCCCGGCGACCGCGACCACGAGGTTGACGGCCAGGGCCAGGAAACCGGCGTAGATCGTCATCTTGGTGTCCAGGCCCAGCTTCGAGAGCTGGAACGCCGAGCCGCCGAAGTGGGCGTGGTCGGTCGCGGGGTTGGCGACGTTGTAGAGCATCAGCATGCCGGACGTCATGCCGGCGACCCAGCCGGCGATCAGCCCGCCCCGGTGGAACCAGCGCGTGTACAGGCCGAGGCCGACCGAGGGCAGGGTCTGCAGGATGATCACGCCGCCGATGAGCTGCAGGTCGATGGAGAACTGCGGGTCGATCAGCAGGATGACCAGCACCGCGCCGATCTTCACCACCAGCGAGGCGATCTTGCTGACCGCCGCCTCCTGGGCGCTGGTGGCGTCCCGCTTGATGTACTCCTTGTAGATGTTGCGCGTGAACAGGTTCGCGGCGGCGATGGACATGATGGCGGCGGGCACCAGCGCGCCGATGCCGACGGCGGCGTAGGCCACCCCGGCGAACCAGTCGGGGAACATCTTGTCGAACAGCAGCGGCACCACCGTGTTGGCGTCCGCCTTGCCGCCCGCGGTGATCGGCTTGATCCCGGCGGCGATCGCCATGTACCCCAGCAGCGCGATCAGGCCGAGCAGGAGGCTGTAGGCGGGCAGAGCCGACATGTTCCGCTTGATCACCCCGCGGTTGCGCGCCGCCAGGACGCCGGTGACGCTGTGCGGGTACAGGAACAGCGCCATGGCCGACCCGAGGGCCAGCGTGACGTACTGCAGCTGGTTGTTCGGGTTGAGCAGGATGCCGTCACCCGGCGCGGGAGTGGCGTCGAACTTCGCGCGGGCCGCGTCGAAGATCGACCCCCAGCCGCCGAGCCTGCTCGGGATGTAGATGATCGCCACCAGGATGACCAGGTAGATCAGGCCGTCCTTGACGAACGCGATCAGCGCCGGCGCGCGCAGCCCCGACTGGTAGGTGTAGGCCGCGAGGATCGCGAAGGCGATGATGAGCGGCAGGTCGCCGGTGACGCCCATGGTCTTCAGCACGGCCTCGATGCCGACCAGCTGCAGCGCGATGTACGGCATGGTGGCCACCAGGCCGGTGATCGCGATCAGCAGGGCCAGGGTGGGGGAGCCGAAGCGGGCGCGGACGAAGTCGGCCGGGGTGACCATGCCGTGCACGTGGGCGACCGACCAGAGCCGGATCAGCAGGAGGAACACCAGCGGGTAGGTCACGATCGTGTACGGCAGCGCGAAGAAGCCGGTCGCCCCGGCGCCGAACAGCAGCGCGGGCACGGCCACGAACGTGTAGGCGGTGTACAGGTCGCCGCCCACGAGGAACCACGTGATCCACGAGCCGAACTTCCGGCCGCCGAGGCCCCACTCGTCCAGTGTCGCCAGGTCGTCGGGACGGCGCCAGCGGGCCGCGACGAACCCCATGGCGCTGACCAGCACGAACAGGATCGCGAAGACGACCAGCTCGGTGACGTGGCCGCTCATCGCCCGCTCCGCTTCTTGCCCACCTGGTACACGATGGTGGTGGCGCCGACGCCGAGGATGATGAAGGCGAGCTGCAGCCAGTAGAACAGCGGGAACCCGAACAGGCGCGGCTCGTCGGCGTTGTACAGGGCGGGGATCAAGGGGATGACGACCGGCACGAGCAGCAGCCAGTTCCACGGGCTGCGATCGCTTCGGGCCGGGCGTTGATCGCTGGATGGCGTGGTCAACACACTCTCCTAGGGAGAAGAGAGGCGTAACTAGCCTGATGAGGCTAGTTATCCGGTCGTGCGGAAGCGTAATTTCGCGACGGCGTCGCGCGCCTCACCAATCGCCGAACGGACCTGTTGGCGCGCCGAGCGGCGGCGCCGTCGCCACCCGTACGGGCGTGGGGGCGTCGGCCCAGCTCATCGGTGGTGTCGCGGGTGCCCTGCGCCTCCGGGACGGGCACTTCGGCGACGGTATCGGCCCGGTCGCCGAACGCGGGGCGCAGCGCCTTGACAACGTCGCCCGCGTCTCGTAAAGGCACGTGAAAGGTCACGCGGTGGTGGAGGCCCCGCCCGGATCGGCCCCGTCAGGACGCGGCGTGGGGCAGGATGATCGCCGAGGGGCGGTCCGGATCGTGGAAGATCTCCTGGTCGGCCGCGACCGCCAGGTGGCCGGTGCCGAGGGGCTCGCCGGTGCCGAGGTTGCGGGCCAGCCGGGGGTAGGCGCCGCTCGCCACGTGCACCCGCACGCGGTGGCCCCGCTTGAAGCGGTGGGCGATCGGCCACAGCTCCACCTCGACGCGCCGCACGCCCTCGTCGTCCTCCGGCGGCGTGCCGGGCGACAGGCGCCGCACGCCCTCGCACACGTTGAGCGAGGTGCCGTCCGGGTGCACGTCGCACACCCGGACGACCAGGTCGGTGTGCCGGGTGCTGGACCGCAGGAACACGTCCGCGGTGACCGGGCCGATCAGGTCGAGGTCCTCGCCGAGCGTCTCGCCGGTGTAGACGAGCACGTCGGGGCGCGACTCCAGGCGCCGGTTGTCGCGGGGCGCGGAGTTGCCGAGCAGCGTGGGCCCGCCGGACACGGGCGTCGGCCGCCCCGGGTTGTAGCGGTACCGGTCGGGATAGGACTCCGCCGGGTTGGCCCGCGCCAGGCCGAACCCCGGCTGCAGGTGCCAGCGCCGTTCCCTGGTGCCCGGCGGGGGCCAGTCGTCGTAGTCGCGCCACTCGTCCGCGCCGGTGACGTACAGCCGGACGGGGCTGGCGCGTAGCCCGGAGGTGTCGCCGAGCAGGTGGGCGCGGAACCAGGCGATCGCGTCGAGGTTGGCGAGGCGCCCGTGCCGCACGTCGGCGTGGTGCCAGGGCCCGACCGTGAGGTACGGCCGGCGCCCGGCGGCCCGCATGGCCGCGTAGTCCTTGAGCTGCCAGGGCAGGAAGACGTCGTACCAGCCGCCGGTCATGGTCACGGCCGCGTCGACCTCGCCCACGGTCGCGGAGAAGTCCCTCTTCTTCCAGAACGGCACGGCCGGGTCGGCGTGGTGGGTGAGCACCTCCTGGAAGAACGGCAGCCGGCGGCCGGCCGCCAGCACGTCCAGCTCGCCTATCGGCCGTCCGGACAGCACGGCCCGCTGGGTGCGGCGCGGGGCGAAGAACACCGCCGCCCCGCTGAGCGGCCCGGACATCAGGGCGGTGAGCGTGCTCCAGCTCAGCGTGGACTCAAGGGCGAACGAACCGCCGACGTAGGCGGCGTCACGGAACTGCGACGCGGTGACCTGGGTGGCCATGGCCTTCAGGTCGGGGCCCGCGTACGGCGCGATCGCCCACTGCGCGTAGCCGAGGTAGCTGGGGCCGTGCATGGCGAAGCTCCCGCCGTACCACGGCTGGGCCCGCATCCACTCGACCGTCGCGAGGCCGTCGTCCTGCTCGTCGAGGGGGGTGAGCTCGCCGCCCGAGCCGAACCCGCCCCGGCAGCTCTGCAGGATCACCTGGAAGCCCTGCCGCGCGAAGGCCCTGCCATAGGCCAGCCCGAACAGGCCGCGTCTGCCGTACGGCGAGCGGATCAGGATGGTGGGGGGGCTGCTCACGCCGATCGGGATGTAGCGGTCGGCCAGCAGGAGGACACCATCCGGCATGGGGACCTGCATGTCCCTGTGGACGACGACCCTGTACTGAACCCGAGCCATGAGCGCTCCTCGCTGTAAGCGGAGTCATACCCCGGTTGATGTAAGCAGCGCTTTACTCACTGGTAACATGCTAGTGCTATCGGCCGCCGAGCGCTGTGACGTATGTCACTGATCCACCGCTCCGGCCCAGCCCAGGCTCTTGCCCGAAGAAGTGGCGGCGGGCCCGCAGGGCCGCTACCATTTGGCCATGCGAACGATTGCACCTGCTCAGTGGTGGCGCCGCTCCTAGGCGGCGCGTGTTTCGCATTCATTTCGGACGGCCGCCCCGGGAGGCGGCTTTTTTTCATGCCCGCCCGGGGCCAAACGAAGATCCAGAAGGGCGAGGCAAGGGTGGACACGAGCGGATATACCACCGCGGGCGGCATCGAAGTCGAGGTGACGACCGCCGACGTTCCGGAGTCCGTGCTCGAGGAGGTCGTCTCCTCGCTCGGGGAGCGGCGCGGCGGCGTGCTGTCCTCGGGCATGGAGTACCCCGGCCGATACAGCCGATGGCACCTCGCCTACATCGACCCCGTCCTGGAGATCGTGGCCCGCGGCCGCGCGATCTCCGCGCGGGCGCTCAACGAGCGCGGCAGGGTCGTGCTGCCCGCCGTCACCTCCTGCCTGCTCGCCGCGGGCAAGACCACCACGGAGCCGACCCAGGACCACGTCGAGGTCCACGTCGCCGAGTCAGAGGACATCCTGCCCGAGGAGATGCGCAGCCGCCGTCCCACGGTCTTCACCGCGATCCGCGAGGTGATCGCCGCCTTCTCCGGCGACGACGAGCACCTCGGGCTGTACGGGGCGTTCGGCTACGACCTGGCCTTCCAGTTCGAGCCGATCAGGCAGGCGCTCGACCGCGCGGACGGCCAGCGCGACCTGGTCCTCCACCTGCCCGACCGGGTCATGGTGATCGACCGCAAGCGCGAGACCAGCCGGGAGTACCTCTACGAGTTCACCGTCGACGGCGTGTCGACCCGCGGCCTCCCGCGTGCCGGCGAGTCCGTCCCGCTTCCCCCCACCCCCGCCCAGATCCCGAAAAATCCTGAGCCGGGGGAGTACGCCGAGGTCGTCGAGGCCGCCAAGGCGAAGTTCCGGCGCGGCGACCTGTTCGAGGTGGTCCCTGGACAGGTCTTCCACGCCCCCTGCGACGACCCCTCCGGCTTCTACCGGGGCCTGCGCAAGATCAACCCCGCCCCGTACGAGTTCCTCTTCAACCTCGGCGAGGGCGAGCACCTGGTCGGCGCCTCCCCCGAGATGTACGTCCGCGTCCAGGGCGACCGGGTCGAGACCTGCCCGATCTCCGGCACCATCGCCCGCGGCGCCAACCCCGTGGAGGACGCCGAGGCCATCCGCACGCTGCTCAGCTCGGTGAAGGAGGAGTCCGAGCTGACCATGTGCACCGACGTCGACCGCAACGACAAGTCGCGCATCTGCGTCCCCGGCACCGTCCAGGTCATCGGCCGCCGCCAGATCGAGATGTACTCCCGCCTCATCCACACCGTCGACCACATCGAGGGCCGCCTGCGCCCCGGGTTCGACGCCCTCGACGCCTTCCTCACCCACATGTGGGCCGTCACCGTCACCGGGGCGCCCAAGACCTGGGCGATGCAGTTCATCGAGGACCACGAGGCGACCGCCCGGCGCTGGTACGGCGGTGCCGTCGGCTACCTCGGCTTCGACGGGTCCATGAACACCGGCCTGACCCTGCGCACCGCGCAGATCCGCGACGGCGTGGCGACCGTCCGCGCCGGCGCGACCCTGCTGTTCGACTCCGACCCCGCCGCCGAGGAGCGCGAGACCGAGCTCAAGGCCAGCGCCCTGCTCGGAGCCCTCGCCGCCGTGGGCGCCCCGCCCGAGCAGGCTTCGGCGCGAGAGGAGGCCGAGCGTCCGGGCGAGGGGGTGAAGGTCCTGCTCGTCGACCACGAGGACTCCTTCGTCAACACCCTGGCCGACTACTTCCGCCAGCACGGCGCCGACGTCCTCACCCTGCGCCACGGCTTCCCGCTCGCCATGCTCGACGAGGTCGCGCCGCACATGGTCGTGCTCTCGCCCGGCCCAGGGTGGCCCTCCGACTTCGGCTGCTCAGACCTCGTCGGCGCCCTTTACGAAAGGGAGCTGCCCGTCTTCGGCGTCTGCCTCGGCCTGCAGGCGATGGTCGAGCAGGCGGGCGGCACCCTCTCGCTGCTGCCGCACCCCGAGCACGGCAAGAGGGGGCAGGTCGGCAGGGTGGGCGAGAGCGCGCTGCTCGACGGGCTGCCGGCGGAGTTCACCGCCGCCCGCTACCACTCGCTGCACGCCAAGCGGCAGGGGGTGAAGGGCTTCGCGGTCACCGCGCTGACCCCGGACGGGGCGGTCATGGCCATCGAGGACACCGCCAACCGCCGCTTCGGCGTCCAGTTCCACCCCGAGTCCATCCTCACCGCCGAGGGCGGCGCCGGATCCCGGATCGTCGCCAACGTGTTGAGGCTGTGCCGGGGTTCGGTAAAGGCGGGGACGAAGTAGCGGCCGGAGCCGGGGCGCGCCCTTAGAGTCCACAGGCCGGGCGGCGGCGTGCGGGCCGGGCGCGATCCGGGGCAGACGAGCGGGGTGAGGTGGCCGATGGAGCTTGAGGACATACTGCAGGCCCCGGTCCCCGGCCCGGTGCGGGCGGCGCTGCTCGCCCCGCTCGTCGACCACCACTGCCACGGGGTACGCCGCGACGAGCTCACCCGCTCGCAGTTCGAGATGCTGATCACCGAGGCCGGCACCCCCGCGCCTCCGGGCACCACACACTTCGACACGCCGGTGGGCACGGCGATCAGGCGCTGGTGCGCCCCCGTCCTCGGGCTCGGCCCGCACGTGCCCCCCGCGGTCTACCTGGCGCGCAGGGCCGAACTCGGCCCGGACGAGGCCAACAAGCGGCTGCTGCGCGCGGCCGGGGTCGTGGCGTTCCTGGTCGACTGCGGCGGGGGCGGCCGAGAGCTGCTCTCGGCGGCCGAGATGGGACGCCTCGGCGGCGCCGCCGCCGACGACATCGTGCGGCTGGAGCACGTCGAGGAGGAGGTCGCCCAGGAGGGCCCGACCGCCGCCGGGTACGTGCACGCCCTCGCCGAGCGGCTCGCCGCCCGGGCCTCCCGCGCCGTCGGGCTGAAGTCGATCGTCGCCTACCGCCACGGCCTGCACTTCGACCCGGCGCGGCCGAGCCGGGGCACGGTCATCGCCGCCGCGGGCAGGCGGCTCACCGAGCCCAAGGAGCCGCTGACCGATCCGGTGCTGCTGCGCCACCTGCTCTGGACGGCCGTCGACATCGCCCGCGACCGTGGGCTGCCCCTGCAGTTCCACACCGGGTACGGCGACCCCGGCATCGACCTGCACCGGTCCGACCCCACCCTGATGACGGGTTTCATCAGGGCGACGCGGCCGGTCGGGGTGCCGGTTATCCTGCTCCACTGCTACCCGTTCCACCGGCAGGCCGCCTACCTGGCGAGCGTGTTCCCGCACGTGTACGCCGACGTTGGCCTCGCGCTGACCTACACCGCGGCGGGCTCCGCCACGATCATCGGCGAGCTGCTGGAGCTGGTCCCCTTCCACAAGCTGATGTTCAGCTCCGACTGCTCCGGCGTCGCCGAGATGTGCCACCTCGGCGCGCTGTACTTCCGCCGGGGGCTGGCCCGCGCGCTCGCCGCCCGCATGCAGGAGGGGGAGTGGAGCGCCGGCGACGCGGCCAGGGTCGCCCACATGATCGGCTCAGGCAACGCCCGCCGCGTGTACCGCCTGTAGGCGGACACTATGTCGCTAAATGGTCTACATCCGCCCTGGACGCTAGGCGCGGCGATCGAAACGGCCAATAATCGCCGGTGATGACTGCGATCGAGATCCATAACCTTTCCAAGTCCTTCGGGGCGGTGCGTGCCGTGGACGACGTGTCCTTCACCGTCGAGGCGGGCACCGTCACCGGATATCTCGGCCCGAACGGGGCCGGTAAGACCACGACGCTGCGGTGCCTGCTCGGCCTGGTCGCGCCCGACTCCGGGCAGGCCCTCGTCAACGGCCGGCGGTACGCCGGTCTGGCCACCCCGCTGTCCCAGGTCGGCGCGGTGCTGGAGGCCACGAGCTTCCACCCCGGCCGTACGGCCCGCGACCACCTCAGGGTGGTGTGCGCGGCCGCGGGCCTGCCAGGCGCCCGCGCGGACGAGGCGCTCGGCCAGGTCGGCCTTGCCGACGTCGCGGGCAAGCGGGTGGCCGGCTTCTCCCTCGGCATGCGCCAGCGCCTCGCCCTGGCGACCGCGCTGCTCGGCCGGCCCGCGGTCCTCATCCTCGACGAGCCCGCCAACGGCCTGGACCCGGCGGGCATCCAGTGGCTGCGCGGCTTCCTGAGGTTCCTCGCCGACGACCAGGGCTGCGCCGTGCTGGTCTCCAGCCACGTCCTGGCCGAAGTCGAGCAGACGGTCGACGACATCGTCATCATCGCCAGGGGCCGCATGGTCCGGCAGGGCACGCTGGCCGAGCTGACCTCGGGCGGCGACCGGGGCGTACGGGTCGCCGGGGCGGGCGTCGAGCGGTTGCGGCCCCGGCTGGAGGGGGCCGGCGGCGTGATCGAGTCCCCGGAGAGCGGCGTGCTACTGATTCACGGCGTCCAGCCGGAGGCGGTCGGCCAGGCGGCGCTCGACGAGCACGTGGTGCTGTCGGAACTGGTCAGGCTGCGCTCCGATCTCGAACGGGTGTTCCTCGAACTCACCGGGGAGCCGCCCGCCCCGCCCTCGACATCGCCCTCGTCATCGTCACCGGCCGCAGTGGACGCCGTCCCGGGGAGCGCGTCATGATCCGGCTGGTCAGGGCGGAGCTGCTGAAGGTCTTCACCACCCGCATGGTCTGGGGCATGCTCGCCCTCTCGCTGTGCTTCACCGCCATCGGGCTGGTCGCGCTGAGCGTCCTGTCGGGAGGCCCGGGCGCGCCCGCCCTCACCGAACCCGACGGCGTGCGGAACCTCTTCAGCCAGGCGGGCTCCGGGCTGGTCTTCGCCTTCGTCATCGGCACCCTCATGATCACGGGGGAGTACCGCTTCCAGACGATCACCTACACCTTCCTGGTGACGCCGCGCCGGGAGCGGGTGATCGCCGCCAAGCTCATGACCTGCGCGGTCGTGGGCCTGCTGTTCGGCCTCGCCGGGATCGCCCTGGCATTCGCCGTCGGGATCCCGGCGCTTCTGATCAAGGGCGCGAGCCTGTCGCTGATCGGGGGCGACGTCGCGCGGGTCTGCGCCGGCGTGGCGGCCGCGATGGCCCTCTACACGATCCTCGGCCTCGCCCTGGGCTCCCTGCTACGCAATCAGGTGGCCGCCATCGTCGTCGGCGTCGCCTGGGTCTATGTCCTTGAGAGCCTGCTGGTCGCGTTGCTGCCGAGCGTCGGGAAGTGGCTGCCCGGCGGGGCGGCCCAGGCGGTGTACGGGGTCTCCTCGCCGCTCGGCGGCGACTACCTGCCGGCCTGGGCGGGCGCCGCGCTGCTCGTGGGGTACGCCGCGGCCTTCGCGATCGTGGCGTCGGCCACCACGATCCGCCGCGACATCACCTGAGCGAACCCGCTCCGTTACGATGTGGGCGGCCTAGACGAGGGGGAGCCGAGGCGTGGAATTCCTGAGTGATGTGACGGTGGAGCTGGTCAGGCACAGCGCGGCCGACTCCGACGTGGTGTTCGCCGCCCGGGTGTCCACCGCCGGGGAGCAGTCCCTGGAGGCGGTCCACCAGGATCCCGAGCGCTCCAAGGGCCTGATCAACTTCCTCATGCGCGACCGGCACGGCAGCCCGTTCGAGCACAACTCGATGACCTTCTTCATCAACGCCCCCATCCTGGTCTTCCGCGAATTCCATCGCCACAGAGTGGGATGGTCGTACAACGAGGAGAGCGGGAGGTATCGCGAGCTTCAGCCGGTCTTCTACGTGCCCGGGCGGGAGCGGAAGCTCGTGCAGGAGGGGAAGCCGGGGCGCTACCGGTTCGTCGAGGGCGACGAGGAGCAGCACAAGCTGGTGACCGGCGCCATGGAGCGGTCGTACCGGCAGTCGTACGAGTCCTACCAGGAGATGCTGGCGGCGGGGGTGGCCCGCGAGGTCGCCCGCGCGGTGCTGCCCGTCGGCCTGTTCTCCTCGATGTACGCCACGTGCAACGCCCGCTCGCTGATGCACTTCCTGTCCCTGCGCACCAAGGACGAGCGCGCGAGCGTGCCGTCGTTCCCGCAGCGCGAGATCGAGATGGTGGCCGAGAAGATGGAGGCGTTCTGGGCCGGGCTGATGCCGCTCACCCACGCCGCCTTCAACGCCGCGGGCCGCGTCGCCCCCTAGGCGCGGCCGGCCGCCCGCCGGGCTTCCACCCCCGGCGGCGGGCGGTCGTCGGGGGCTCTCTAGAGGGCGGGAAGCACGTAGACCTCCGCGCCCGGGGGTAAGGCGCAGGCGAGGCCGCCGAGGCGGCGGGCGTTCTCTCCGCACACGAACATGCTGATGTGGCGGCGGATCCCGCCGTACTCGTCGCAGAGGCGCTTCTCCAGCATGGGGTGGGTGCGGCGCAGGGTGTGGAGGGCCGCGCCGAGTGTGGGGCGGCTCTCGTCGGAGTCCGCGACGGCGAAGACCCGCACCTCGGTGGCCCCGCTGCCCCAGTGCCCGAGCGCGCTGGGCAGCACGAATGTCACGAGCGTGACCGGTTTGGCCATGGGAGTCAGAGCGCCGCCTGGACGGCGGCGTAGGCCCGTGCGACGGGGGGAGATGATCGCCTCGTGCCGGCGGCGAGCAGCGTGCCCTGCATGATCGCCCTTCCTTTCGCGGTGTCGGGGCCGCATCGCCTGTCCCCCCGGCTCGGCGTGGTCGCCCGATCGACATGTCGGCCGCTGCGCGCGGATCGGCATCATCGTGTCACGTTGCCAGGACACCCGCCGGACTCCGCGTGATTTGGGTGATCGGTTCGCCCGGATAGTCCTTGGATATCTGGTTGCTCGCGGGAACCGGGCCACTGCTCCCCCTGGATCGGGTCGCAGTGGATGCGCGCGGGGGGCACGCCGTCGTTCTGCAGCCGCCGCACGGTCTCGTTGACCATGGCGGGGGGACCGCAGACGTACACGTCGTGGTCGGCCCAGGAGTGGAAGCGCTGCACGACGTCCGGGAGCGAGCCGCGCATGCCGTCGTAGGCGGGCTGGCCGGACACCACGGGCAGGACCCGCAGCCACGGGAACTCGGCCTCCATGCGGATCAGGTCGCCGAGGTCGTACAGCTCGCCGGCGGTGCGGGCGCCGAACAGCAGGTGGATGTTGGGCCGGCGGCCCGAGGCGATGACGTGCTCGACGATCGCCTTGATCGGGGCGAGGCCGGTGCCCCCGGCGACGCAGATGATGTCGCGCATGGGCTCGCCCTCCGGGGGCCCCAGGGTGCCGATCGGGGGGCCGAGGAGCACGGTGTCGCCGATCCTCGTGTGCGAGACCAGGGCCGTGCTGACCCACCCGCCGCTCACGGCGCGCACGTGCAGCCTGATGGTGTTGTCGGGCCGGGGCGCGTTGGCGATGGAGTACGTGCGCCAGACGCGCGGCCAGCGGGCGACCTGCACGTTGACGTACTGCCCGGGGACGTGGTCCATCTGGGTGCCGGGCCGCAGGGTGATGACGGCGATGCCGGGCGCGCGCATCTCGTGGTCCACGACCTCCGCCAGCCACCAGGCGGGGGAGACGCCGGCGTCGGCCTCCGCGGACTCGATCATGAGGTTGGCCGCCACGGTGTAGGCCGCGACCCACGCGGCCTCGACCTCGCTGGTCCAGGTGTCGCCCGCGAAGCGCTTGATGGTCGCGAGCAGCGCGTTGCCCACGGCGGTGTAGTGCTCGGCCAGCACGCCGTACTTGCGGTGGTCCCTGCCGAGCTGGCCCAGGTAGGAGCCGAGGCTGTCGGGGCTGTCCAGGCTCCAGACGATGCGGGTCAGCGCGCTGAAGAGACGGTCCCGCTGGACGTCCATGGCGGGGGGGAACATGCTCCGCAGGTGTGGGCCCTCAGCGAACAGCCGCCCGTAGAAGTACGCGACGGCCTTGCCCATGACGGGCTGGATGGCTGAGAAGCTTTCCTTTACGAGACGCGGATTCAACGACATATATCGACGCCACCCTAATCGACCGGATTCGACATCCGATCTTGTTGTTCCACCTCCCTGACGGTCCGGGTAACGAGCGTCCGGCGGCCCCGGCTCAACCGATCGCTCGAATTGGAGTCTTCCATTCCCGCATGAGCCTCACAACCGTTTCACCACAAGGTGCCGGGAAAGCGAACTCTTAGTAATTGGTGGGTGATTCTCCGTAATGGATGCTCGGGATGCCGGGGAATCTAGATGAAAGAGAATCACATTCGCCTTTTACCGCAATCGCAATTCGGGACCGCCGCCCCGGCGGCGACCCGGACCTGCGTAACCACCCTGTCGTGGCGGACCGTTCCAGCGCGGTGCCCGGCGGGCCGGAGGAGTACCCGCCGCCGCCGGGAAGAGGGGGGCTTGTGGGACAGATGTTGCGGAAGTGACGTGACTGATACCCCGGATACGTGACATACCCGAAATGTTGTGCGCCATGATGGGCTTGCCACTGCTGATGGGCTGGGTGCCGCCGTGACATGGCGGTACGACCTTGCGCGAGCCCCTGGAGACCGTATGTCCCGACCGTTGATCGGTATCACCACCTACTTCGACGCCGCCCGCTGGGGCACGTGGGTCCGCGAGGCCGTGCTCTCGCCGCCCGCCTACGCGAAGGCGGTGGACAAGGCCGGGGGCTCCCCCGTGCTGATCCCCCCGCTGAGCCTGGGAGCGATCGACGGCTACATCCGAGGCCTGTCGGGGCTCATCCTGGCCGGCGGCGTGGAGGTCGACCCCGGCGCCTACGGCGAGGAGCGGGACGAGAGGCTCGAGGAGCCCCAGCCGCAGCGCGACAGGTTCGAGCTCGGGCTCGCCAGGGCCGCGGTCCAGGCCGGCGTACCCGTGCTCGGCGTGGCGCGCGGCATGCACATCCTGAACGTCGCGCTGGGCGGCACCCTGATCCGGTGGCTGCCCGAGGCGGTCCACCATGAGCGGCACGCCGCAAGCACGCCGCACGTCATCCAGGTGAGCGTCTCCAGCAAGGTCGGCAAGGCCGTCGGCGACCGCATCGAGGTCGCCGTGCCCCACCACCAGGCGCTCAAGCGGCTCGGCGAGGGCCTGCTCGCCGTGGCGTGGGCCGACGACCAGATCGTCGAGGGCGTGGAGCTCCAGGGCCACCGGTTCTGCGTGGGCGTCCAGTGGCACCCCGAGCGCGGCGAGGACAACCGCCTGGTGGACGCCCTGGTCGAGGCCGCCATGCCGTGAGGCGCGGCGGCCCCGCGGCTCAGAAGCTCCGGGGCAGGCCGAGCACCTGGGTCGCCAGGTAGTTGAGCAGGAGCTCCTCGGTGACGGGCGCCACCTTGCCGATGCGGGCGTCCGCGAGCAGGCGGGCGACGGGGTACTCCAGCGAGTACGCCATCCCGCCGTGCGTCTGGAAGGCGTGGTCGGCCGCCTCCCAGGCCACCTGCGAGGCGGTCAGCTTGGCGATGTTGGCCTCCGTGCCGCAGGGCAGGCGCCGGTCGAACAGCCAGGCCGCCTTGTAGAGCATCAGCCTCGCCAGCTCGATCTTCGCCTTGACCTGCGCGAGCGGGAAGGCGATGGCCTGGTTGGCCCCGATCGGGCGGCCGAACACCTCCCGCTCCTTTGCGTAGGAGACCGCGACCCGCAGCGCCACCTCCGCGCCGCCGAGGGCGCTGGCGCCCAGCAGGATGCGCTCGGGGTTGAGGATGTCCCACAGCACGGCCGCTCCCTGGTCCACCTCGCCGAGCACGCTGGTGGCGGGCACCCTCAGGTCGTCGAAGAACACCATGTTCGACGGGGTGGTGTTGGCGCCCATCTTCGGGATCGGCCGGTAGGACAGCCGTCCCGCCGCCACCGCCTCCGGCACGTTCACCAGGAAGACGGTGAGGCCGTTGGTGCGCGGCCTGGCCTCGGCCGCCGGGATGGTGCGGGTGACCAGCAGCATCCAGGTGGCCCGCTGGACGCCGGTGATCCAGATCTTCTGCCCGTTGATGACGTACTCGCCTCCGTCGCGGCGGGCGGAGGTGGAGATGGCCAGGGAGTTGGACCCGGCGTCGGGCTCGGTGAGCGCGAAGCAGGTCTCGATCTCGCCGGCGGCGAGCCGGGGGAGCAGCGCAGCCTTCTGCTCGGCCGAGCCGTGGCGGGCGATGGTCAGCGCGCCGAAGCCGGGCGTCAGCACGTACGTGAACGCGGACCCGCCGGCCGAGCCCGAGGCCGACAGGGTCTCGGTCGCCACGGTCAGCTCCAGCAGGCCCTGGCCGCCCCCGCCGTACTCCTCGGGCACCGCGAGGCCGAGCCAGCCGCCCTTGGCCAGCTCGGCCCACACCTCATCGGGCCAGCGCTTCTCCGCCTCGCACCGCTGCCAGTAGTCCATGTCGTAGCGCGAGCAGATGTCCGCGACGCCGCGCTGTACGTCGCGGGCGCTCTCCGGAAGCGTGAAGTCCACCGTGATCACTCCATTCCCGTTGCCGCGCAATGGTAGAACGAAGTTCGGTGGCCGTGCGAGATCAGTGACGCGGGCGCCTGGCGTGGTAGACGAAGGCCGGAGGCACGTTGCCCCAGATGGTTCTGCTCGGCACGACCTCCTCGAACGCCTCCATCAGGCGGCGGCGGAAGCGCATGGCGGGCGGCAGCGTGCGGGCGTGCACGTAGGCGAAGGTGGTGAGGGTGCCCTGGGGCGTGAGCGTCTCGCGGATCGCCCCGAGCAGCCTGTCCTGGAGCCCGGCGGGGAAGGCCGCCCAGGGCAGCCCGCTGACCACCACGTCGGCCCGCTCGAGCCCATGGTGGGCCAGGAGCTGGGGCAGGTTCACGGCGTCGCCGACGATGATCTTGGCGCCGGGGTGCCGGTCGGCCAGCCCCGCGGCGAGACGGGGGTTGATCTCGATGGCCAGATGGTGCCCTCGCCCGCCGAGACGCCGCTGGATCTCCTTGGTGAACACGCCCGTCCCCGGGCCGAGTTCGACGATGACGGGGTCCCCGCGCTCGGGCACCGGCGAGGCGACCACCCTCGCCAGGCGCTGGGAGCTGGGCGCGACCGCCCCGGTGGTGCCGGGCGAGCGCATGAACTGCCCGAAGAAGAGGGCTGCGTCATTGGCCATGGCACCGACCTTAAAGAACAAAAGGGTCTGCTCGCTTCCACCGTTCGGCCGATCTCGTGCGCCTCTGGAAGACATCTTCTCCATCTTGAGGAGGATGCCGTCTACGCCGCGGAATTCGAGTCATGGGCCGCGTGGGCGGGCACGGAGGTTCGTCCTTTCACGATACGGCCCGTGGCGAGACTCGCCCCCACCGCCGCCCGGCGCTTCGCACCGGCTAGGGTCGGCACCAGGTTCACGAGGGGAGAGTCACGGGTGAGATCGGCGGAGGACCGGATCTGGACGGTTCCGAACATGCTGAGTCTGCTGCGGTTGCTCGGCGTGCCGGTGTTCCTGTGGCTGGTGCTGGGGCCCAAGGCCGACGGGTGGGCGCTCATCCTGCTCATGGCGGCGGGGTTCTCCGACTGGCTCGACGGCAAGCTCGCCCGGGCCTGGAACCAGACCAGCAAGCTCGGCAGGCTGCTCGACCCGCTCGCCGACCGGCTCTACATCCTGGCCACGCTGATCGGGCTGACGTTGCGCGGGGTCATCCCCTGGTGGCTGACCGCCGTGATCGTCGGTAGGGACGTCCTGCTGCTCCTCGGCGTTCCGGTCCTCCGCAGGCACGGTTTCGGCCCGGCGCTGCCGGTCCACTTCCTCGGCAAGGCGGCGACCGCCAACCTGCTCTACGCCTTCCCGCTGCTTTTCCTGGCGTCCCACGACGGTTGGTACGCCGACATAGCCCGGATCTTGGGATGGGCCTTTGCCATCTGGGGAACAGGTCTGTATTGGTGGGCGGGGGCGCTGTACGTGGTTCAGGGGCGCCGGCTCATCGGAGGGGCGAGCCGGGCATGAGCGATCGTGGGGGCCCGTCCCGGCGAGTCCCCGCGGCTACTGCCCGCGCGAGCGTGGCCGTGTGCCCACCGTGATGAGACAGACGGAGGGTGATCTGTGAAGGCCGTCGTGATGGCGGGCGGGGAGGGGACTCGGCTGCGGCCGATGACCGCGAACCAGCCCAAACCCCTACTTCCCGTAGTCAATCGGCCGATCATGGAGCACGTGCTCCGCCTGCTGAAGCGGCACGGCTTCACCGAGACCGTCGTCACCGTCCAGTTCCTGGCCGCCCTGGTGCGCAACTACTTCGGCGACGGCGACGAGCTCGGCATGAGCCTCCACTACGCCACGGAGGAGATCCCGCTCGGCACGGCGGGCAGTGTGAAGAACGCCGCCGACAAGCTGCGCGACGAGCGCTTCCTGGTGATCTCCGGCGACGCGCTGACCGACATCGACCTGACCGACCTGATCCGGTTCCACGAGGAGAACGGCGCCCTCGTCACCATCGGCCTCAAGCGCGTCCCGAACCCCCTGGAGTTCGGCATCATCATCGTCGACGAGCAGGGCAGGGTGCAGCGCTTCCTGGAGAAGCCCACCTGGGGGCAGGTCTTCTCCGACACCGTCAACACCGGCGTGTACGTGATGGAGCCGGAGGTCCTCGACGAGGTCGCCCCCGGGGTGCCCGTCGACTGGTCGGCCGACGTGTTCCCCAAGCTGCTGGCCCAGGGCGCCCCGCTGTACGGCTACATCACCGGCGGCTACTGGGAGGACGTCGGCACCCACGAGAGCTACCTCAAGGCGCAGGCCGACGCCCTGTCTGGCCGGGTGAGGCTCGACGCCGACGGCTTCGAGCTCTCCCCGGGGGTGTGGGTCGCCGAGGGCGCCTCCGTCGACCCCGACGCCATCTTGAAGGGCCCGCTGTACATCGGCGGCTACGCCAAGGTCGAGGCGGGCGCCGAGCTGCGGGAGTACACCGTCATCGGCGACAACGTCGTGGTGAAGGAGGGCGCTTTCCTGCACCGCGCCGTGGTCCACGACAACGTCTATATCGGGCCGAGCGCCAACCTGCGCGGCTGCGTCGTCGGCAAGAACACCGACGTGATGACCGGCGCGCGCATCGAGGAGAACGCCGTCGTCGGCGACGAGTGCGTGATCGAGTCCGAGGCCTACGTCTCCTCCGGGGTCAAGATCTACCCGTTCAAGACGATCGAGGCGGGCGCGGTCGTCAACACCAGCGTGATCTGGGAGTCGCGCGGCCAGCGCAGCCTGTTCGGGCCGCGCGGGGTCTCCGGCCTGGTCAACGTCGAGATCACCCCCGAGCTGTGCGTCCGCCTCGCCAGCGCGTACGCCACCACGCTGAAGAAGGGCGCCTCGGTCATCACCTCGCGCGACTCCTCCCGCGCGGCCCGCGCCCTCAAGCGGGCGGTCATCAGCGCGCTCACCGCGAGCGCGATCAACGTGCTCGACCTGGAGGCCACCCCGCTGCCCGTCGCGCGCTTCCACACCTCCAACGAGACCGCCTCGGGCGGCATCGCGCTGCGCACCACCCCGGGCGACCCCCAGAGCGTCGACATCGTCTTCATGGACGAGAACGGCGCCGACCTCTCCCAGGGCGCGCAGCGCAAGCTGGAGCGCGTCTTCTCCCGGCAGGAGTTCCGCCGCGCCTTCCCCGGGGAGATCGCCGAGCTGAGCTTCCCCGCCCGTGCCGTCGAGGACTACACCCGCGAGCTGCTGCGCTGGGTCGACATGTCCGGCGTGCGGGACGCCGAGATGAAGGTCGTCATCGACTGCGCGGGCGGCACCTCCTCCCTGGTGCTCCCGAGCCTGCTCGGGCGGGTGGGGGTGGACGTGCTCACCGTCAACAACCGCCTGGACGACGCCTCGCCGACCGAGACGCTCGCCGAGCGCCGCAGGGACCTCCAGCGCCTGGCGGAGCTCGTGGGGTCCTCCAGGGCCGCTTTCGGCGTACGTTTCGACCCGGTCGGGGAGCGCGTCTCCCTGGTCGACGAGATGGGCCAGCTGATCAGCGAGGAGCGGGCGCAGCTCGTCGTCCTCGACCTGGTGGCGGCCGAGCGCCGCGGCGGCCGGGTCGCCCTGCCCGTGACCACCACCCGCGTGGCCGAGCAGGTGTGCCGGTTCCACGGGGCCCAGGTGCAGTGGACCTCCACGGCCCTGGACGCCCTCACCTCCGCGGCGGCCGACCCCGAGCTGATCTTCGCGGCGGACGGGCGCGGCGGCTTCATCGTCCCCGAGTTCGCGCCCACGGTCGACGGGCTGGCCGCCTTCCTGCGCATCCTCGGCCTGGTGGCCCGCACCCGGCTGTCGCTCAGCCAGATCGACGCCCGCATCCCGCAGGCCAAGATGCTCAAACGCACCGTGCCGACCCCGTGGGCCGCCAAGGGCGCGGTCATGCGGTCGGTCGTCGAGGCGGCCGATGGGTACCACCTGGACACCACCGACGGCGTGCGCGTGGTCGAGGAGGACGGAGGCTGGGCCCTGATCCTTCCCGACCCCTCGGAGGCCGTCACCCATATCTGGGCGGAGGGTGACGACCTGGACGTCGCCCAGGGCCTCCTGGAGCGCTGGGCCCGGGTGGTGGAGCACGCCGTGGGCACCTGAGCACCCGCCCCTGGAACGGGTACGTTCTGCCCCGAACCACCCGTTTCCAGTCACATTTGAACGGCGCGCCGCATGGACCGGAGGGCGGCGCGGGCGGTAGCTTTGGACCGGCGTGGCGAGCCGAGTCGGAAGCAACGAGGGGCGAGCGCCGTCAGGAGATACGCGAGCCCCCGTAAGCGAGGACCGAGCGAGCCCCACCAGCAGCATGTCCGAACCCGCGAGCCTGCCCTCATCTTGACCTTTGCGACTCATCAGCGTAAGTTGCGGCATTCGCAGTCTGAGCAACTATGAGAAGCGAAGAACCGAGGCACGCCGCCCAGAGCACCGTCGCCGCGACTTCGCGGTAGGAGGCCGAGCCGATCGATGCCGAGCGTCTACTGCACGCAGTGCGGTCATGCCAACCCTGACGACGCCCGTTTCTGCTCACGGTGCGGGTCGCCGCTGAGTCGTGTCGAAAACACGCCGGGGGACACCACCTCCACGATCTCACTCAGTGGGATCGAGGCGATGGACGGCGACGCGACGGGACAGACGCTCATCCCCGATCGGGCTTCGGTCGAGCAGCTGCCGGCCGGCACGGCCCTGCTGGTCGTGATGCGCGGGCCCAACGCCGGGAGCCGGTTCCTCCTCGACAGCGATCTGACCACGGCCGGCCGCCACCCCGAGAGCGACATCTTCCTGGACGACGTGACCGTGTCGCGCAGGCACGCGGAGTTCTACCGGCGGGGCGACTACTTCACCGCCAGGGACGTCGGCAGCCTCAACGGCACCTACGTCAACCGGGAGCGCATCGAGGAGCTACCGCTCTCCGGCGGCGACGAAGTCCAGATCGGCAAGTTCCGGCTGGTGTTCCTCACGCGTGGGTGAGGAGGAGCGGTGATGGGCGCGCAGGCGGCCAGGGCGTTCATGAGCATCGGGGAAGTCCTCGAGATCCTGCGGGGCGACTTCCCCGACGTCACCGTCTCCAAGATCCGCTTTCTCGAGGGCGAGGGGCTCATCGAGCCCCAGCGCTCCCCCTCGGGATACCGCAAGTTCACCCACGCCGACGTCGAGCGCCTGCGCTACATCCTCACCGCCCAGCGTGACCGCTACCTTCCGCTGCGCGTGATCAAGGACCATCTGGACACCGCCGAGCGCGACGGCGTCACCCGGCCCCGCGCCGTCGGGGCCGAGTCGCCGGAGATCCGGCTGAGCCGCGCCGAGCTGCTGGAGGCCGCGGCGCTCGACGAGGAGACCCTCGTGGAGCTGGAGGACTACGGCCTGCTGACCCCGGTCGCCCGGTGGTACGACGCCGAGGCCCTCACCGTCGCCAGGGCCTCGGGGGCGCTCGGAAGGTTCGGGCTGCACCCCCGCCATCTGCGGGTGCTCAGGGCCGCCGCGGAGCGCGAGGCGGGGCTCGTGGAGCAGGCCGTGGCGCCGCTGCTGCGCCGCCGGGCCCCCGGCGCCGTCGACCAGGCCGAGGAGACCGCCCGCGAGCTCTCCGTCCTGCTCCAGGAGCTGCACGCCGCCCTGGTGCGGGGCGGTCTACGGGGCATTCTGGGCCGCTGACGGAGCCGCCCGGACATTTCGGGGTGCGGGGATGTTACGTTGAATTTTGCGGCGATGGTCACGCCGCGAGCCGAGAGCCGCAAGGGAACAGGCCCGGAGCGGGCCGGCGACCCAATGAGACGGAGCAGCCTGTGTTGCAGATGGAGGTCGTGGGGGTCCGCGTCGAGATGCCCTCCAACCAGCCCATCGTCCTGCTCAAGGAGGCGAAGGGTGAGCGTTATCTGCCGATCTGGATTGGGATGACCGAGGCCACGGCCATCGCTCTGGCACAGGCAGAGGAGCCGCCTCCCCGGCCGCTCACCCACGACTTGTTCAAGGACGTCATCGAAGCTCTCGGCGTGCGGTTGCAGACGGTCAACATCGTGGCGCTGCGCGACGGGATCTTCTTCGCTGACCTGGTGTTCTCCAACGGTGTCGAGGTGAGCGCACGCCCATCCGACTCGATCGCGTTGGCTCTTCGCACCGGTGCCAGCATCTTCGCCAGCGAGGATGTCGTGCGCGAGGCCGGCGTCATCATCCCCGACGATCAGGAGGACGAGGTCGAGAAGTTCCGCGAGTTCCTGGACACGATCACGCCCGAGGACTTCGGTCGTGCGGGTTAGCCATATCGGGCATTTACGCTTCACGACGCGCCGGGCGGGATCGTTGACTGAGGATCGCGCCAGTCCTACGGTGCAAGGGAAACCACGGTTGTAATTCACGAACCCCCAGATCAGACCGTGGGATGAGAGAAAGCCGGAGGTCCGCAGTGGCGGTCAGCAGCGGCGAGGGAAAGACGGCCGGCCAGCATGATCCGGCCCAGCGCCAGTCGGCGCGGGAGCGCGCGGGTGAGCAGGGCCTGTTGTTCGACGAGCGGCCTGCGTCGCTGCCCGCCGACGTGGGATACCGCGGCCCGACGGCGTGCTCGGCGGCCGGCATCACCTACCGCCAGCTCGACTACTGGGCGCGAACCCAGCTGGTCGAGCCGTCGGTACGGGCGGCGCAGGGCTCGGGGTCGCAACGGCTCTACAGCTTCCGCGACATCCTCGTTCTCAAGGTGGTCAAGCGCCTGCTCGACACCGGGGTGTCGCTCCAGCAGATACGCACGGCGGTGCAGCATCTGCGGGAGCGCGGGGTCAACGACCTCGCGCAGATCACCCTGATGAGCGACGGCGTGAGCGTCTACGAGTGCACCTCGGCCGACGAGGTGATCGATCTGCTGGAAGGCGGCCAGGGCGTGTTCGGCATCGCCTTGGGCGGGGTCTGGCGCGAGGTCGAGGGATCCCTGGCGGAGCTGCCGGGGGAACGCGCGGAGCCGGCCGACCGGGACTCCACGGAGGAGCACCCGGGTGACGAGCTGGCTCGGCGCAGGAAGGCCCGCAAGACCGGGTGACCCAGGTCACCTGCTGCGGCGCGGGGTGGTGGCCCGCGTGAGCGGAGATCCCGTGGGGACGGGGCTGGATCTTCGCAAACCCGCAGGTCAGGGGTAAAGTCCGGCAAACCCGGGCGATAGGGGTAGCCCCTAACTCGGGGTGGGACGGTACGATTGGCGCAAGGCTTACGACCCTGTGCGGGAGAGTCCCTGGCACGGGCCGGTTCCGCGCTCCACGCGGTGCCGGTGCGTGACCCGGGCGCCGAAGGAGCAACCTCCCCGGAATCTCTCAGGCCCACGTACCGCACGGGTGAGGCGACTCTGGAAAGTAGACGTGCCCGCCAGGCGTGTCTCACCGACGGTGCAAATCCGCATTTATGCGGATGAAGCTCTCAGGTCGCGATGAGGATGTCGCGATGACAGAGGGGGAGACCCGGCATACGCGCGCGCTCCAGCGCCGGTCTCCACCACCCTCAGGAGGGCCTCATGACCGATCGGTCACCGCTTCGCGACCTGTCCGCACCGCCCTTCGCCACCCGGCACATCGGCCCGGCGGACGCCGACCAGGCGCGCATGCTGGAGGCCGTGGGCTACGAGTCCGTCGCCGACCTCATCGCCCTGGCCGTCCCCGGGGCGATCCGCGCGGAGGGTCCGCTCGACCTGCCCGAGGCGGCGAGCGAGACCGAGGCCATCGCCGAGCTGCGGGCGCTCGCCTCCCGCAACCAGGTGCTGACCTCGATGATCGGGCTCGGCTACCACGACACGATCACCCCGGCGGTCATCCGGCGCAACCTGCTGGAGAACCCCGGCTGGTACACCGCCTACACGCCCTACCAGCCCGAGATCTCGCAGGGACGCCTCGAGGCCCTCCTGAACTTCCAGACCGTGATCAGCGACCTGGCCGGGCTGGACGTCGCCGGCGCCTCGCTGCTCGACGAGGCCACGGCCGCTGCGGAGGCCATGACGCTGGCCCGCCGCGCCGGCCGCGCGAAGTCCCCGGTGTTCGTCGTGGACGCCGACGCGCTCCCGCAGACCAAGGCCGTGCTGGCCACCCGCGCGGAGCCGCTCGGCATCGAGCTGGTCGAGGCCGACCTCGGCCGGGGCCTGCCCGACGGCGAGCTGTTCGGCGTGCTCGTCCAGTACCCGGGCGCCAGCGGAGAGGTCAAGGACTTCCGCGCCGTCGCCGACCAGGCCCACGCCCGCGGCGCCCTGGTGGTCGCCGCCGCCGACCTCCTCGCGCTGACCCTGATGGAGGCCCCCGGCTCCATGGGCGCCGACATCGCCGTCGGCTCCTCCCAGCGCTTCGGCGTCCCCTTCGGGTTCGGCGGCCCGCACGCCGCCTACATGGCGGTGCGCGAGGGGCTCCAGCGGCAGATGCCCGGGCGCCTGGTCGGGGTCTCGCAGGACGCCGACGGCCGCCCGGCGTACCGGCTCGCCCTGCAGACCCGCGAGCAGCACATCCGCCGCGAGAAGGCCACCAGCAACATCTGCACGGCGCAGGTGCTGCTCGCCGTGATCGCCGGCATGTACGCCGTCTACCACGGCCCCGAGGGGCTCAGGCGCATCGCCCAGCGCACCCACCGGCACGCCGCAGTGCTCGCGGCCGGTCTGCGCGGCGCGGGCGTCGAGGTCGTGCACGACGACTTCTTCGACACCGTGCTCGCCCGCGTCCCCGGCAGGGCCGCCGAGATCGTCGCGGCGGCCAGGGACAGGGGGGTCAACCTCCGCCTGGCCGACGCCGACCACGTGGGCGTCTCCTGCGACGAGAAGACCACCGCCGCCGACCTGCGGGCGGTCTGGGAGGCGTTCGGCCTCACCGGCATCGTGCTGGACGACCTGGACACCGCCACCTCCGACGCGCTGCCCGCCGGGCTGCTGCGCACCACGGACTTCCTCACCCACCCGGTGTTCCACTCCCACCGCTCCGAGACCGCGATGCTCCGCTACCTGCGCAAGCTTCAGGACAAGGACATCGCGCTCGACCGGTCGATGATCCCGCTGGGCTCCTGCACGATGAAGCTCAACGCCACGACCGAGATGGAGCCGATCAGCTGGCCCGAGCTCGCCGACATCCACCCCTACGCCCCCGCCGACCAGGTGGAGGGCTACGTGCGCCTCATCAAGGACCTGGAGGGCTGGCTGGCCGAGGTCACCGGGTACGACGCCGTCTCGCTGCAGCCCAACGCGGGCTCCCAGGGCGAGTTCGCCGGCCTGCTCGCGATCCGCGCCTACCACCGGGCCAACGGCGACACCGAGCGCGACGTCTGCCTCATCCCGTCGTCGGCCCACGGCACCAACGCCGCCAGCGCCGTCATGGCGGGCATGCGGGTCGTCGTGGTCGCCTGCGACGACGAGGGCAACGTCGACGTCCCCGACCTCAACGCCAAGATCGACAAGCACCGCGACCGGCTGGCGGCGATCATGGTGACCTACCCCTCCACGCACGGCGTGTTCGAGGAGACGATCACCGAGGTCTGCGAGCGGGTCCACCAGGCCGGCGGCCAGGTCTACGTCGACGGCGCCAACCTCAACGCCCTGGTCGGGCTGGCCAAGCCCGGGTCGTTCGGCGCGGACGTCTCCCACCTGAACCTCCACAAGACGTTCTGCATCCCGCACGGCGGCGGCGGTCCGGGCGTCGGCCCGGTGGCGGTCCGCTCCCACCTCGCCCCCTACCTGCCCGGCCACCCGCTGGAGGACGGCCCGGTGGGCCCGGTCTCGGCCGCCCCCTTCGGGTCGGCCGGCATCCTGCCGATCTCGTGGGCCTACGTCAGGATGATGGGTGCCGACGGGCTCAAGGCGGCCACCGAGCAGGCGATCCTGTCGGCCAACTACCTCGCGCGGCGGCTCGCCCCGCACTACCCGGTGCTCTACACCGGCCGTGAGGGCCTGGTGGCGCACGAGTGCATCGTCGACCTGCGCCAGATCACCAAGGAGACCGGCGTCACCGTCGACGACGTCGCCAAGCGGCTGGTCGACTACGGCTTCCACGCGCCCACCATGTCGTTCCCCGTGGCGGGCACCCTGATGATCGAGCCGACCGAGAGCGAGGACCTCGCCGAGCTCGACCGGTTCTGCGACGCCATGATCGCGATCAGGGAGGAGATCGCCAAGGTCGCCTCCGGGGCCTACGACCGGGCCGACAACCCGCTGCGCAACGCCCCGCACACGGCCGACAGCGTGGTGGCCGACGACTGGGCCCACCCCTACACCCGCACCGAGGCGGCCTACCCCGTGCCGGCCCTCCGCGAGGCGAAGTACTGGTCGCCGGTGCGCCGCATCGACCAGGCGTACGGCGACCGCAACCTCGTGTGCTCCTGCCCCCCGCTGGAGGCATACGAAGACTAGGCGACCAGCCTCGGGCGCCCGTCCGCATCGGCATAATATGTCGCGCGCGACGGCGCGCCCGCGTCGCGAGGCCCGGGGAACCCCCTATCCGGAGAAGAGGTCCCGATGGCGGCGCACGAGGTGCAGTCCGGCCGGCGTATCGACGACGCGCGGCGGCTGGCCGAGAGCGGTGAGCTCGACGCGGCGGCCGAGATCTTCGCCGAGCTGGCCGCCGACGAGCAGGAGGCCGACCGCGCCCAGGCGGCCGTCGGACTCGCCGTCGTGCTGGAGCAGCGCGGCGACGTGGCCGGGGCCAGGGCCGCGGCGCGCACGGCCCTTGCCACCGGCCATCCGGAGTACGCCGCCCAGGCGGCCTGCCACCTGGCACGCGGGTTCGAGAGGGACGACATGGCCGACCAGGCGCGTGCCGCCTGGCAGGCCGTGATCGGCGTGGGCACCCCGGCCTACCTGCCCGCGGCGCACATGGCGCTGGCGCGCATCGCCGTGCGCCAGGGGGACGATCGGGAGGCCGAGGCGTCGCTGCGCGCCGCGCTCGCCACCCGCGACCCCGCCACCGGCTCCCTGGCCGCCCAGCGGCTCGCCGAGTACCTCCTCGCCGAGGGGGAGCCGGGGGAGGCCGCCGACGTGCTGATCGAGGCGCTCGACGTGCCGGGCGTCGCCGACTCCGGCCGGCTGCGCGTGCTGCTCGGCATCGCCCACCTCGACATGGCCTGCGGGGAGTTCGCCGCCGCGGCCGAGGGCGGCGAGGACACCGACAGCGCGGCGCTCGCCATCGAGCTCCTCGCCCGCACCCTCCCGCTGCGCGGGCGCGACGCGGACGCCGAGACGGTGTGGACGTACGGCCTGGAGCACCCCGACGAGGGGGTGGCCGAGCAGGTGCGCCTGCGCCTGCACCGCGACGAGGAGCCCGCCGAGGGCGAGGAAGGCGACTAGGCGGGAGCGGGGGAGACGGGCCGCAGCGACAGGAAGGTGCCGGTCGGCAGCATCCTGGCCATCGCGGCGGCCAGGGCCTCCGGCGTCATGCAGGTTCCGGCACCGCTGGAGTACGAGCGTGCCACCAGCGTCGACCACGCCATCGGGCTGCTTGAGCGGCTGCGGGCTCAGCGGGGGGAGGGGGCCTCAGCGGCGGCGGCGGCCGAACGCCGCGGCGACGTTGACCAGGATGATGCCGGTCCAGGCGAGGAACAGCCCGGCGGGGCCCGCCTGCGTGGCCGCGATCGCCGTCAGCGGGACGCCGATGCCGAGCGACCCGAGGGCGATGGGGATCGTGCCGTCCCCCTGCTTGTGCTGCTTGGCCTGGCCCGGAGGGGCGCCGGGAGCGTAGCCCTGCGGGCCGGGATGGCCCTGGTAGCCGTTCTGGGCCGCGACCTCGGCCCGCACCCGCGCGTCGATCGTGGAGTCGATCTTCTCCAGGAAGGACTCGATCAGCGCGTGCTCGTAGTCGGGGCCGAGGTCACGACGGGCCTCGACCGTGGCGCGAAGCTCGTCGCGGGGGAGTGAGTTGTCGGGCACCCTCCTAATCTGGCACAGACACGCCGCCTGGGCATCCCCCCGGAGAAGGAGAGAGGTCGTCCGCGGGTACCGTGTCGGCCATGCGCATCGTGACGCCCGCCGGCCCGGCGATCGTGGAGGTCGACGAGGTGCCCCGCCCGAGGTTCCTGTTCGTGCTCACGCACGGGTCGGCCGGGGGGGTCGAGGCGCCCGACCTGCTGGCGGTGCGCGACGCGGTGTCCGCGATCGGAGGCACGGTCGCGCGGGTGCTGCAGCCCTTCAGGGTCGCGGGCGCCCGGGCGCCGGGGTCGCCGGCCAGGCAGGACGAGGCGTGGACCACGCTGGTTGGCGCGGTGCGCGAGCGGTTTCCCGGCCTCGCCCTCGTGCAGGGCGGGCGGAGCAACGGGGCGCGGGTGGCCTGCCGCACGGCCCGCGCGGCCGGAGCCGAGGCGGTCGTCGCGCTGGCCTTCCCCCTGCACCCGCCGGGTAGGCCCGAGCGCTCGCGAGCGGGTGAGCTGCGCGAGGCGGGCGTCGACGTGCTGGCGGTCAGCGGTGACCGCGACCGTTTCGGCGTGCCGGAAGAGGCGGATACGACACGCCTGATCGTGCTCGCCGGTGAGGGACACGACCTCAGCAAAAACCCCGCCCAGGTGGGCGAGGTCGTGGCGAACTGGCTCTGCCCCCGGTTCTGCTGATCTCAGGCGGCGCTGATGGCGAGGTCGGTGGGGCGGTGCGGGGCGATGACCGCGCCGTCGGGCAGGAGCTCCCCGGTGTCCTCGAAAAGCACGATGCCGTTGCACAGCAGGCTCCACCCCTGCTCGGGGTGTGCCGCTATCGTGCGGGCGGCTTCGCGGTCCGGCGCGGTGGTGCTCGGACAGGACGGCTCATGCGGGCACATCGGCGTGCCTCCGGTTTTCTCTCTCGATCTGGTGCTCGGCCGGGGGAATCCGCGCCGGTGTCTGTCTCCGGACGGTTACCCCCACCCCCGTTGGACGGGGACGAGCGCTGTGTGGTTGACGTGTGCGGTGCCGCACACCTACAGAGTAAGTGTGCTGCGGGTCACACGCGGGCGACATAGCCCGTTGGGACGGTTTCGAACCTTCGAATAGGGGGTCCGGGGGGGTCCATCGGGCTGGTTCGGCGCTGTGACCTGCGACACAAGCGTGCCCCACCGAAGATAACGGTCCAAGCACGACTCGCCGCCGAACCGATAAACGAAGGGTTACGTCTGCGCGATGCCCCTGAGCAGGGCGTCCAGGCCGCGCTCGAACGCGGCCACCGCCTCCTCGTCCGACTCCGGCCGGGAGGCCTGGCCGGGCGGGGCGCCGGGCTCCTCGCCGTCGCCGGCCGGGCCGATCGCCCAGCCCGACCGCTGGATCTCCACGGCGACGCTTCCCATCACGTACGCCCGCAGGGTGCGCACCGCCCGCGCCGAGTCGCCGAGGCCCGAGGCGGCCAGCTGCTCGGCCTGCTCCCGGATCGCCATGAGCGCGGTGCCCTGCGGCGGCTTGGTGAGCGCGAGCGCGAGCACACCTGGGTGTTCCAGCAGCGCGGCCCGTGCCGCGCGGGCCCAGGCGCGGGCGATGTCCTGCCAGCCGGCGGGGCCGGAGTCCGGGACGGTGACCGTGGTGACGTGCTCGGCGAGCGCGTCCATCAGGGCCTCCTTGCCCCGGGGCAGGTGGTGGTAGATCGCCATCGCCTCCACCTGCAGGGAGTCGCCGAGCCGCCGCATCGTCAGCCGCCGCAGGCCCTGGCCGTCGGCGATGTGGAGGGCGGCGTCGATGATGCGCTCGCGGGACAGGGGGACGGGAGGTCGCTTCGCTGGCATACGAGGCATGATCCGCATGATGGCTTACTTTGTAAAGGGCGCCACGCCGTACCGGCGCCCGACCTGTCTCGCGGGCCGCGTACGCTATGGCAAGCAACCCACGCCGGATCACCGGCGATGTGCCGAGAAAGGGCGAGCGATGGCGTTTTTCCGTCCCGGTGTGAGCCGGGAGGCGGAGGTCAGGCACCACGCCGACCAGGAGGTCGGGAAGAGCTTCGGCGAGCTGCTGGAGAAGGCCCGCGGGGCGGAGCACGAGCTTCGCCGCACGCAGGCCTCCCGGGCCGGCGCCGCGGAGCTGCGGGCGGCGGGGCTGGCCTTCGACCGCGCGCTGACCGACGCCCTGCGGGCGGCGGAGGCGGCTCAGCGGGCGGCCTTCGGAGTCAAGGCGTACGACGACCGCATCAGGCGGCGCAAGGGCGTCGCCACCCCCGAGGGTGCCAGGTGGACCGCCGAGGTCAACAAGCTGCGCACGCTGCGCGAGGAGAACCGGCTGACGGGCATCGCCAGGGTGCCGCGCCCCTTCGCGCCCGCGCGCTGACCCTCCGCGCCGGGGAGAGTGAAACGGCTTCCGCCCGGGAGGGCGGAAGCCGTTCGTGACCCTCAGCTGGCCCAGTCGAGCAGCGGGCGGGTGTTGCTCGGGTGCCGCAGCTTGGAGAGCGACTCCTTCTCCAGCTGGCGGATCCGCTCGCGGGTCAGCCCGAGGTGCTTGCCGATCTCGTCGAGCGTGTGCGGCTTGCCGTCGATCAGCCCGAAGCGCAGTGCCATGATCTTGGCCTCGCGCGGGGTCAGGTTGCCCAGCACGCCCCGCAGCTCCGCGCCGAGCAGCTGCCGGTCGACGACCTCCGAGGCCTCGGGGGCGTCGACGTCCTCGATCAGGTCGCCGATGGTCGTCTCGCCGTCCTCGCCGATGGTGGCGTTGAGGCTGATCGGCTGGCGGCTGGTGCGCAGCAGCTCCTCGATCTGGTCGGGCGTCTTGTCGAGCTCCACCGCCAGCTCCTCAGGGGTGGGCTCGCGGCCGAACCGCTGGTGCATGTCGCGCTCGATGCGCGAGAGCTTCGACAGCAGCTCCAGCACGTGCACGGGAAGCCGGATCGTACGGGCCGAGTCGGCGAAGCCCCGCTGGATCGCCTGCCGGATCCACCACATGGCGTACGTCGAGAACTTGTAGCCCTTGGAGTAGTCGAACTTCTCCACGGCGCGGATCAGCCCGAGGTTGCCCTCCTGGACCACGTCGAGCAGCGCCATGCCGCGGTCGGTGTACTTCTTCGCCACCGAGACGACCAGCCGGAGGTTGGCCTCCAGCATGTGGTCCTTGGCGCGCCTGCCGTCCTCGGCGATCCACTCGAGGTCGGCGCGCCGGGAGGCGCTCAGCGTCTCGGTCTCCAGCTTGTGCTCGGCGTACAGGCCGGCCTCGATGCGCTTGGCCAGCTCGACCTCCTCCGCCGCGGTCAGCAGGGTGCGCCGGCCGATCGACTTCAGGTAGGTGTGCACCGAGTCGCCCATGACCGAGGACTGGTCGTCCAGGTCGAACGTCTCGCTCTGGAGCTCGCTCTCGTCCGGCTCGTTCCAGCCGTCCCCGGGCTCGGCGGGGGCCTCGTCCTTGGCGGGCGACGCCTGCGGCACGGTGGCGGCGGGAGCCGCCTCGGCCGTCTTGCGCGTGGTCCGGCGGGCGGTGCGCCGGGGGCGGGTCTCGACGGTCCCCTCGGGGGATTCGGCGGTCTCCTCGGTGGTGATCGTGGTGCTTGTCATTGCGCTCTTCGCGGTAGTCTTCATCGTGGTGCTCTTACGGGTCTTTCTCGCCGGGCTACCGGTCCCCAAGGGGGGCTCGTTCTCCGCGGCCAGGCTCACGCCGGCCTCGCTGAGATCGCGCAGGATCGAGCGGCCCTTGGCGGGGCTGATCCGCGCCGTCGAGAACGCCTCGCGAAGCTCCGCGAGGGAAAGGTGACCTTGCGCTCGCCCACGGTCGAGGACCTGAGCGAGATTCGTCGGGGTCGCCTCGCGCTCAGTCGAGGTCGCCACGGCAGTTCGGGGCATGAGCACACCTCCTCCGTCACGGAGTCGTCTTTTAGGTCGCTGGGATGGCGCGGCGTCCGGCGATCGGCGCACCAGTATCAATAACGTCAGACGCCGTGGTTTGTTCCCGCCGGGCGCGTGGCCGTCGCTGATCGCCTCCTGATCGTCGCACTCGTCGTCGCTGGTAGTTCCCCCCTCTGCCCGAGATCGGGGACTCGACACGGGATCGGGGAAACCGGGGCCCGGCACGAGGAGAGGCGGGCCGCCTCCCGGCGACCCGCCTCCTCCACGAGCCCGCGCCGTTACTTCGGCTTCTTCTCGGGGGTGATGACCGGGATCGGGAGCGGCTCGGCGCTCTCCATGCGCTTTTCGGTCCAGAACTCCGCGACCTTCTTCGGGTCGGGGTTGACGTCGTCGTTGGTGACGACGAACTCCTCAGACGACCTGGTCGGCTCGGCGTTCTGGGGGACATCGGGGCCGGGGATCTGGCCCGGCGCCTCGCCCGGGCCGTAGGGCGCGGAGCCTTCGCTCTCCTGGCTGACCTTGGCGGTCTTGTCGACCCCTCCCGAGGCGGCGGCCGCCGCGACGGAGATACCCCCGGCGAGGACCACGCCCACCACTCCGGCGGAGATCCACATCTTGCGGGTTGGGTTCATCAAGGCGTCCTTCCTAGATCCGGCTGCCTGTAAGACGCGCCGGACGCGACTTCCGGTTCCCTTGACGGGACATTGTGGTCAAGAAGCATCCCTTATGCCAACAAAGCCGGAAATTTCACGGCGTACGGCCACAAGATCGTGCTTGCCGTTCGGCAGCAGCGGGAGCCGGGTCCGCAGCGCCAGCGCGCGCGGGGCGGCGTGGCCCGGCAACCGGCCCTTCACCAGGGCGCGCAGCTCGTCGAGGGCCGGGGGAGCGGCCGGGTCGGCGGCGACGACCACCGCGACGACCTCCTCGCCCCACTCCGGATCGGGCCGGCCGACGACCACCGCCTCGCGGACACCGGGATGGCCCGCCAGGATTTCGGCCACCACTCCGGCCACGACCTTCTCGCCCCCGGTGTTGATCACATCGTCCGCGCGGCCCAGCACCCGCAGCCGTCCCTCGCCGAGCACGCCGACATCGGAGGTGAGGTACCAGCCGCCGTCCAGGGCCGCCTCGGTGAGATCGGGACGCAGCCGGTAACCGGAGAACAGCACCGGCCCCGCCAGGCGGACCCGCCCGTCCGCCCCGACCTTCACCTCCACCCCGTCCAGCGGGACGCCGTCGTAGACGCACCCGCCGCACGTCTCGCTCATGCCGTACGTCGTGACGACCCGCGCCCCGCGCTCCCTGGCCTCGGCCAGCAGGCGGGGCGGCGCGGCGGCGCCGCCGAGCAGGATCGTACGGAACCGCGACAGATCGGCGCCGGCGTCGATCATGCGCCTGAGCTGGGTGGGGACCAGCGACACGTGCTCGGCGCCGCTGCCGGCCACCGCGCCGGGGGAGAAGCGCTCGTGGATCAGCGGCGCAGACCCGCTCAACAACGCCCGGACCAGCACCTGCAGGCCCGAGACGTGGGAGGGGGGCAGGCAGCACAGCCAGCGCTCGCCAGGCCGGGCCGAGAGCCGCCGGAGCGAGGCCGACGCCGACGCCCGCAGGGCGGAAGCCGCCAGCTCCACCCCCTTGGGAGTGCCCGTGGAGCCGCTGGTCGCGATGATCACGGCCGTGTCGCCGGTCGCCGGGACCCCGCCAGGCCGTGGCCGAGTGCCCTCGGCGGTCACCACGTGGGTCGGGCGCAGCTCCTCCAGCGTCGCCCGCAGGACCGGATCGGGCAGATCGGGCGCGAGGGGAAGCACCGCGGGACCGTCGCCGGAAAGCGCCTCGCGAACCATGCCGAACAGGGCGGGACCGGGAGGTAGAACCACCGCGTGCACAGGACGCTCACTCACGGTCGTAAGGTTAGTCCCGTCGACAGGCGCCCCCGGCCTGTGGCCTCGACCGGGCGACGCGCAGGTGAGTGAGGAGTGAGTGTGACCGTGAGCACTCTCGACTGGAAGCGGTCGGGTGACTACGAGACCGCCGACGGCATGGTGAAGATCACGATCAACCGCCCCGGGCGGCGCGGCGGCTCCCGCCCCACCACGCATTCGCGCGACGCCCGTGACAGTGCTCTCACGGTCGAGGCCTTCGAAGAGCTGCGCCTCCCCGGCCTCTCCCGCCGCCCCTAGATGAAGCCTCTTCACGTTCAGACCAGCGCGCGCGCCCGGGAGGGCAGGTGAACCCCGCCACCGCGCTCTCCGGCGTGCTCGTGGACGAGTTGGTGCGCTGCGGCCTCACCGACGTGGTGCTGGCCCCCGGCTCGCGCTCGGCCCCGCTGGCCATCGCCGTCCACGGCGACTCGCGGCTCCGCCTGCACGTGCGGGTCGACGAGCGCTCGGCGTCCTTCCTCGCGCTCGGCCTCGCACGCAGGTCCGAGCGCCCGGTCGCGCTGGTGTGCACCTCCGGCACCGCCGCCGCCAACTTCCACCCCGCGGTGATCGAGGCCCACGAGTCCGGCGTGCCGCTGCTGGTCCTGACCGCCGACCGGCCGCCCGAGCTGCGCGCCACAGGGGCCAGCCAGACCATCGACCAGATCAAGCTGTACGGCTCGTCGGTCCGCTGGTTCGCCGAGGTCGGCACGCCCGAGGAGCGTCCCGGCCAGGTCGCCTACTGGCGCTCGCTCGCCGCCCGCGCCTACCAGCGTGCCCTCGGCCCCGGCGACCCCGGCCCCGTCCACCTGAACCTCGCCTTCCGCGAGCCGCTCATCCCCGACGGCGACACCTCCTGGTGCGAGTCCCTCGACGGGGACGCCGGCGGCCCCTGGGTGCGGGCCCGGGTGGCCCCGCCCTCGGCCGGCCTGCACGTCGCCCCCACCCGGCGCGGTGTGCTGGTCGTCGGCGACGGCGCGGTCAACGTGCGGCGGTACGTCGCCGCCGCCGGCATGGCGGGCTGGCCGGTTCTCTCCGAGCCCACCGGCGGCGCCAGGTACGGCGACCACGCCGTCTCGGCGTACCACTTCCTGCTCGGCACCCCCGAGTTCGCCGACGCCCACCGCCCCGACGTCGTGGTCACCCTGGGCCGTCCGAGCCTCTCCCGGCCGCTGCTGTCGTGGCTCAAGCGGGCCGGCGAGCACATCGTCGTCACCCCCGACCTGTCCCGCTGGCCCGACCCCACCCGGTCGGCCACCCAGGTCGCCGAGGCCGTCGAGATCGCCGTCGCGGCAGGGGACGACACCTGGCTGCGGTCCTGGCGCGCGGCCGACTCCGCGGCGCGCGAGGCCGTCGACGCCGTCCTGGACGACTCGGGCATGAGCGAGCCGCGCCTGGCCAGGGACCTCACCGAGGTCCTGCCCAACAACACCCTGTTGTTCTGCGGCTCCTCCATGCCCATCAGGGACCTCGACCAGGCCATGCGGCCACGGCGCGGCCTGCGCCTGCTCGCCAACCGGGGCGCCTCCGGCATCGACGGGCTGGTGTCCACCGCCATCGGCGCCGCGCTCGCCCACAACGGTCCCTCCTACGCCCTGCTCGGCGACCTGACCCTGCTGCACGACCAGAACGGGCTCATACTCGGCCCGCGCGAGCCCAGGCCCGACCTGTGCCTGGTCGTGATCAACAACGACGGCGGCGGCATCTTCTCCCTGCTCCCGCAGGCCGGGCTGCCCGAGTCCTTCGAGCGGGTCTTCGGCACCCCGCACGGGGTGGACCTTTCGTACGTCGCCGCCGCCACGGGCACTCCGCACACCCTGCTGTCCTCGATCGACGACCTGCCCAAGGCGATCAGGGGCGAGGGTGTGCGCATCGTGGAGGCCCGCACCGACCGCGAGGAGAACGCCCGCGTGCACGTGGCCATGCGTGAAGCCGCCCAGGAAGCGGTCCGCTCTCTCTAGAGGCATCCCGGCTTGCGTAAACCGAAGGCCATGCCACGACATAGGGTGTGGCCATGCATGTCGAGGAATGGCTCCAGGCGATCCCCCCTGTCTGGATCTGCGTGATCGTGGGCGTGGTCATCGGCCTGGAGAGCCTCGGAATCCCGCTTCCGGGTGAGGTCGTCCTTGTCAGCGCCGCGCTGCTGTCGGCACAGCACGTGGTGAGCCCGCTGTGGGTGGGGGTCTGCGCGAGCGCGGGCGCCATCGTCGGCGACTCGATCGGCTACCTCATCGGCCGCAAGGGCGGGCAGCCGATGTTCGACCGCCTCGGCAGGCGCTTCCCCAAGCACTTCGGCCCCGCCCACATCGCCAAGGCCAAGAACGTCTTCGACCGATGGGGCATGTGGGCCGTCTTCTTCGGCCGGTTCATCGCCCTGCTGCGCATCCTCGCCGGGCCGCTGGCCGGCGCCCTGCACATGCCGTACTGGCGGTTCCTGGTCGCCAACGTGCTCGGCGGCATCGCCTGGGCGGGCGGCACCACCGCCGTGATCTACTACCTCGGCATCGTGGCGGACAAGTGGCTCAAGGGGTTCTCCTGGGTGGGCCTCGCCGCCGCGGTGCTGTTCGGCATCGGCACCACGCTGTGGATCAAGAGCCGCGCCTCGAAGATCGAGGAGCCCGAGACGGGTGAGGCGGCGGGTCAGCGCTCGATGAGCGTGACCTCCAGCGAGTAGTGCGAGGCCCGGTAGACATGGGAGCCGTGCTCCACGGCCCTGCCCTGGTCGTCGTAGGTCGTGCGCACCATCGTGAGCAGCGGCGCGCCCCTGCGCTCGTCCAGCAGCCGCGCCTCGGCCGGGGTGGCCGACCTCGCGCCGATGCGCTGGTTCGCCACGCGCATCCGCACGCCGGCGGCCCTCAGCAGCTCATACAGGCCGCGCTCCGCGAGGGACTCCGGCGTCAGCGCCCCGAGCCCGGCCGGCAGCCAGTTGTGCAGGAGGGCCAGGGGCTCGCCGGCGGCGTAGCGCACCCGTTCGACGTGCAGCACCTCCGTGCCCGCCGCGACGCCGAGCACCGCGGCGATCTCCTCGTCGGCGCTCACGGGCCGCAGGGACAGCACCCGGGTGGTGGGCTCCTGGCCCGCGCGGCGCAGGTCGTCGTACAGGCTGGTCAGTTCGACCGAGCGCTTGACCTGGCCGTGCACCACCTGGGTGCCGACGCCGCGCTTGCGCACCAGCAGGCCCTTGTCCACGAGGTACTGGATGGCCTGGCGGATCGTGGGGCGCGACAGCCCGAGCCGGTCGGCGAGCAGGATCTCGTTGTCCAGCCTGGCGCCGGGCGCGAGGTCGCCCCTGCGGATCGCCTCGGAGATCTGCTCGGCCACCTGGAAGTAGAGGGGCACGGGGCTGGAGCGATCGAGGTCGATGTCGAGTCGAGTGCCCAATGCCTTCTCCCGGCTCAGTTCTGATCGCTAAGCGCCCAGGGTAGCGGACATTAATATGTCCGTACAAAGCGCACGGCCACCTCGGGCCCTCGCGGCGGAGGCGCGCCGCCCGCCAGATGAAACGGTTTCACGTATCGTATTGAAGGCGGCACTCAGCGTCACCATGGGCAGTACTCTTTCTCCAGGAGGTAATGGTGATGCCAACAACTGACGTTGAAGGACGTATGACCGAGCTCGAGAACCGGCTCGGCGTGCTGCGGGACCAGACCATCGCGGCGACCTACGTGGCCGGCGAAGCAAAGAAGGAGTCCGAGACGGGGAAGCGGTTCTACCAGTACGCGCTCGATGACCTCAAGAGCATCCGCGCGCAGCAGGACGTGCACACGACGATCCTGAGCGACCATTCCCGACTCCTGGGTGGTCTCACGACGAAGCTGGATGGTCTGGAGACGAAGTTCGGGGATCTTGCGGTCACGGTCGAGGGGCAGACGGCGAAGCTGGATGGTCTGGAGACGAAGTTCGGGGATCTTGCGGTCACCGTCGAGGGGCAGACGGCGAAGCTGGATGGTCTGGAGACGAAGTTCGGGGATCTTGCGGTCACCGTCGAAGGGCACACGGCGACGCTGGAGCAGCATACGAGGATACTGGGCGAGCACTCGAAGAAGTTCGACGAGCACACCGGCATCCTGAACGGTCACACGGTCGCGTTGGACGAGATCCTGCGGATCGTGCGCAAGCTGAACTAGTCCCTGACGTCCCCCCGAGCCCGGTGAGCGATCTCTTGCCGGGCTTTTCGCGGTGTGCGGCCGCAGGTCAGGGCCTGCCCGGCCGCCTGCAAGGTGCCCTGACAAATCCGGGAGTGAAGTGGCCTGTACATCAGAATGTCACGACAAACAATTGACAGGGAGGTTACCTGAGGTTACAAACCTGGCATGCGGCCGATCTCGTCCCTCGGGACGGTACGGGAGGTATCCATGAGGCGAGTCACACGGTTGGTCACGGCGACGGTGCTGGCAGCGCTGGTGCTGAGCGGATGTTCCGGTGGAGACGGCACGACCTCCCCGGCGGGCACGTCCGCGGCACCGGCGGCCGGGGGCCGGGACGGCGGCACCTTCGCCGTCATCACGCACGGCGCGCCGGGGGACTCCTTCTGGGACGTCGTCAAGAACGGCGCGGAGGCGGCCGGCAAGCGGTACGGCGCCAAGGTGACCTACCAGGGCGACGGGGACCCCGCCAAGCAGGCCCAGCTCATCGACCAGGCGGTCAGCGAGAAGGTCGACGGCGTGGTCGTCTCGATGGCCAATCCCGACGCGCTGAAGGAGTCGGTCACCAAGGCAGCGGCGGCCGGCATCCCGGTCGTCACCATCAACTCCGGCGGCGACAAGTCCAAGGAGTTCGGGGCCATCACCCACGTCGGCCAGTCCGAGGAGGTGGCCGGGCGCGGCGCGGGGGAGAAGCTCAAGGCCGCGGGCGTCACCAAGCTGCTCTGCGTCATCCACGAGGCGGGCAACGTCGGCCTGGACCAGCGGTGCGGCGGCGCCACGGCGACCCTCGGCGGCACGGTGGAACGGCTGCAGGTGGACGTCAGCAACCTCGCCGACGCGACCTCCAAGATCAAGGCGAAGCTCCAGACGGACGGCTCGGTCAACGGCGTGCTCACCCTGAACCCCGCGGTCGCCGTCGCGGCCCGCGACGCGATCGCCGACGGAGGCTCCAAGGCCAAGCTCGCCACCTTCGACCTGTCGGCCGACGTCGTCGACGCGATCGAGGCGGGGGAGATCCTGTTCGCGGTCGACCAGCAGCAGTACCTCCAGGGATGGCTGCCCATCACCTTCCTCTACCTTTACAAGGCCAACCTCAACACCGTCGGCGGCGGCCTGCCGGTCAACACCGGCCCGGGGTTCGTGACCAAGGAGAACGCGGCGCAGGTCGCCAAGCTCGCGCAGGGCGGCACCCGGTGACCAGCGTCGCCGCCGACGAGCGCGTCGCGGGCGCCGGGTGGCTGCGGCGCCTGCTGATCCGCCCCGAGCTCGGCTCGGTGGTCGGCGCCGTCGCGGTCTTCGCGTTCTTCTCCTCGCAGTCGGAGGTCTTCCGGTCGGCGGACGGCGTGGCCAACTGGCTCGACCCGGCCTCCACGCTCGGCATCATGGCCGTCGCCATCGCCCTGCTCATGATCGGCGGCGAGTTCGACCTGTCCGCCGGCGTGCTCACGGGCACCACGGGCCTGGTGATGGTCACCCTCGCCACCAAGTACGGCTGGAACGTGTGGGCCGCCATGCTCGCCGGGCTCGTCCTGGCCCTGGCGATCGGCTTCGCCAACGGCCTGCTGGTGGTGCGCACCAAGCTGCCGAGCTTCATCGTCACCCTCGGCACGTTCCTCATGCTGCAGGGACTCAACCTCGGCGTCACCAAGGCGCTGACCGGCACCGTGCAGGTCAGCGGCCTGAGGAGGGCCGAGGGATACGAGGGCGCGCGGGCGGTGCTGGCCGGCTCGGTCACGGCCGGCGGGGTGGACTTCCGCGTGGCGATCTTCTGGTGGCTCGGGGTCACGGCCCTGGCCACCTGGGTCCTGATGCGGTCGAGGGCCGGCAACTGGATCTTCGCGGTCGGCGGGAACGAGCAGGCGGCACGCGCGGTCGGCGTGCCCGCCGCCCGTACGAAGATCGCGCTGTTCATGACCACGGCCACCGCCGCCTGGCTGGTCGGCTCCATCATGGCGCTGCGCTTCACCTCGGTCCAGGCCAACTCCGGCATCGGGCAGGAGTTCATCTACATCATCGCCGCCGTGATCGGCGGCTGCCTGCTCACCGGCGGGTACGGCTCGGCCATCGGCGCGTCCATCGGTGCGGTGATCTTCGGGATGGCCGACAAGGGCATCGTGTTCGCCGGATGGGACGCCGACTGGTTCAAGTTCTTCCTCGGCGCGATGCTCCTGCTGGCCACCCTCGCCAACCGCCTGGTCCGCCGCTACGCCGAGGAGGTGCGGCGATGACCCCGCCGCTTCTGGAAGCCCGCGACGTGGGCAAGGTCTTCGGCAGCGTGATCGCCCTGCGGGGCGTCTCGATGCTCGTGCGCGAGGGCGAGGTCGCCTGCGTGCTCGGCGACAACGGTGCCGGCAAGTCGACCCTCATCAAGATCCTCGCGGGGGTGCACGTCCAGGACAGCGGCGAGTACCTTCTCGACGGCGTCCCGGTGCGGCTCGGCGGCCCGCGCGAGGCCCTCGACCGGGGGATCGCCACCGTGTACCAGGACCTCGCGATGATCCCCCTGATGTCGGTCTGGCGGAACTTCTTCCTCGGGTCGGAGCCGGTCACCGGGCCGCTGCGCCGCTTCGACGTGGCCAGGGCCAAGCGGGTCGCGCGCGAGGAGCTGCGCGCCATGGGCATCGACATCCGCGACGTGGACCAGCCGGTCGGCACGCTGTCGGGTGGCGAGCGCCAGTCGGTGGCCATCGCCCGCGCCGTGTACTTCGGCGCCCGGGTGCTCATCCTGGACGAGCCGACCTCCGCGCTCGGCGTCAGGCAGGCGGGCGTGGTGCTGCGCTACATCGCAAGGGCGCGCGACCGGGGTCTCGGGGTGGTCTTCATCACTCACACCCCCCATCACGCGTTCCCGGTCGGCGACCGGTTCCTGCTGCTCAACCGGGGCGCCAGCCTCGGGCAGTTCGACAAGGCCGACATCACCCGCGACGAGCTGACGTCCCTGATGGCCGGCGGCGCGGAGCTCGACCAACTGGCCCACGAGCTCGGCCGGGAGATCCCGACGGGGATCCCGGCCGAGTCGCATGCCGACGGCCCGGCCGGAGCCGGCCGCGAGAGCGGTCCTCCGGCTGGGATCGGGCCGGGGACGCCCGCGCCCGGGAAGGGCTGACCGGCGGGTCAGCCCTCCAGGGCGTACCTCATGACGCGGAACTTCGCCTGGGCCTCTGCCAGCTCGGACGCCGGGTCGGAGCCGCCCATGATGCCGCACCCGGCGAACAGCCGGGCCCGCCGCCCCTCGACGTGGGCGCAGCGCAGCGCGATGCCCCACTCGCCGTCGCCCCGCGCGTCGATCCAGCCGACCGGGCCGGCGTAGCCGCCGCGGTCCATGCCCTCGAGCTCGCGGATCACCTCGAGCGCGACCCCGGTGGGCGTGCCGCCGACGGCCGCGGTGGGATGCATGGCCGCGACCACGTCGAGCACCGACGCGCCGTCGGCCAGCCGCCCCCGCACCCGGCTGGCGAGATGCTGGACGTTCGGCAGCACCAGCAGCTCGGGCTCGCCGGGCACCGAGAGCGAGGCGCACAGCGGCGTGAGCGCCTCGCGCACCGAGGCCACCGCGCAGGCGTGCTCGTGGCGGTCCTTGGCCGAGGCGAACAGGGCCGCGGCCTTGGCCTTGTCGTCGGCCGGGCTCGCCCCCCGGTAGGTGGTGCCTGCCAGCACCAGCGACTCGATGGCGGCGCCGGTGTGGCGCACCAGCAGCTCGGGCGTGGCCCCGACCAGGCCCGCGCAGGAGAAGGTGTAGCAGTCGGGGTAGGCGCGGGCCAGGCGGTCGAGCAGGACCCGCACGTCGATGTCGCGCTCGGCCGTGGCGACCAGGTCGCGTGCGAGCACGACCTTCTCCAGCCGCCCCGACCTGATCTCGCCCACGGCGCGCGCCACCGCGTGCTGCCACTCGGGCGCGGTCAGCGAGCCGTCGCCGTACACGATGCGGCCGGGGGAGGCGGCGGGCGCCATCAGCTCGATGGGCGCCTCGCCCACCGTGGTCAGCCACGCGCGGCCGTTCCTGCGGCCGAGCAGCACCCGGGGGACCACCAGCACCGAGCCGTGCGCGTCGGGGTCGAAGGTGAACGAGCCGAACGCCACCGGGCCCGAGCCCGGCACGTGCACGTCGTCGTCGATGTGAGCCTCGCCGAACACGGTGGCCAGCCACCGCCTGGCCCACTCGAAGCGACCCGGCCCCGGAGGGACCGCCACCCGCGCGGCCTCACCCCAGGCCACCAGGCCCTCGCCCTGGTGGACCCAGGCGTAGGGCGGGCCCTGCGGCAGTCGCGCGATCAGGTCTTCTGGGTGATGGACGGGGATGCTGCGAACCAGCGGGGGGCGGGTTATCCCGAGCGCGACACTCACTCTGCCCACCTTATGCGGAAACTGAACGCGTTCGACATCGGGTGGCCTTATCACAACACAGCCCGCTCAGGGTGATCCGCTGTCATGGGCGCTTACACACGCTCCGTGCCCTGTCAAGCCGCGATAGGAACTTGGTCAACGGTAGCAACGCCTCGCCCGGAGGTAATAGAGCCCACCCTTCCCGATCTCTACCTTGGGTTCTCGATCTCCAACCCGGGATCGATCGTCCCAGGTGGGGGTGACCATGGTCAGGAAGATCGCGCTCGTTCTCGCGGCCTCGGCGGTGTGCGTGCCAGGCACGGCCGTCGCGGCGGCGGCCGAGCCGGTGCCCGCGGTGATGGCGGCGCTCGGCGACTCGATCAGCGCGGGCTTCAACGCCTGCGGCTGGTACGTCTCCTGCACCTCCCGGTCGTGGTCGGCGGGTGACTCCGCGGACGTCGACAGCCACTACCTCCGCCTGCTGGCCGTCGGCCAGGCCGTCAAGGGGCACAACCTCAACTTCGCCGTGCCGGGGTCCACCAGCGCCGACCTGGCCGCCCAGGCCGAGAAGGCCGTGGCCGCCAAGGCCTCCTACGTCACGGTCCTGATCGGCGCGCAGGACGCCTGCGTCGCCAGCGAGTCGCGCATGACGCCGGTCGCGACCTACCGCTCGCGCATCGACCGGGCCTTCGCCGTGCTCGCCTCGGCCGGCGTGAAGATCTTCGCCGCCAGCATCCCCGACCTCAAGCGGCTATGGCGCATCGGCAGGGAGAGCGTGGTGGCCAAGTCGTTCTGGACGATCGGCGGCATCTGCCCGACCATGCTGGCCGACGCCGCCTCCGACGCCAAGAAGGACCAGGCACGCAGGGACCGCGTCAGGGAGCGCGTGCAGGACTACAACGCCGAGATGGCGCAGGCGTGCGCGGCGTACGGGCCGGCGTGCCGCTCCGACGGCGGCGCGGTCTTCTCCTACCCCTACACCCTCGACCACATCAGCAAGTGGGATTTCTTCCATCCCAACGCCGACGGCCAGCGGGCGCTGGCCAAGGTGACGTTCAGGATGGGCTTCCGCTGGGAACCGCAGCCCCTGGTGCCGGAGCCCCTCGCCGCCGACCAGTGACGGCGGCGGGTCACAGCCACCCGTTGTGGCGGGCGAGGGTGGCCGCCTCGATGCGGTTGCGGGTGCCGGTCTTGCCGATGGCCGCCGACAGGTAGTTGCGCACGGTGCTCTCCGACAGGTGCAGCAGGGCGGAGATGTCGGCGATCGTCGAGCCGTCGGCCGCGGCGGCCAGCACGTAGCGCTCGCGGCCGGTCAGCGGGCTCGGCCCGGCGCTAAGCGCGGCCGCCGCCAGCGCCGGGTCGATCACCCGCTCCCCGGCGACAGCACCGTGCCATCGTCCCCGATGCCGCGATCTATCCGGCAGGCGCGCGCGCCGCTGTGGCGCACCAGGTTGGTGACCCCCTCGCGTACGGCCCAGCCGTACGCGAGGGGGTCTCCGGGGGCAGCTCGACGACGGGGGTGCGCGTGGTGAGCGTCACGCCGGCGTCGCCGAGCACGGTGCGGGCGGACTCCAGCTCGGCGGTGAGCCCCCGGCCCTCCGGTATCCGGTGACGGCGGCGCGCACCTCCATGCTTCTGATCTACAAAGTAAAGGTGGCGGCTCGGCTTCACCCCCTGTCGTGCGAAACCGCTCCCTACAGCGAACCCAGCAGCCGCGCGGTGTCCCCTGGGCGGGAGAACATCGGCCAGTGGCCGGTCGGCAGCTCGTGCAGCTCCCACTCGGGGCCGCTCAGCCCGGCGAAGTACGGATGGCCCTGTTCGATCAGCTCCCTGACCTGGGCGAGCGGGAACGAGCAACTGACCAGGGCCTTGGGAAGCTTGTCCGCGCCGCCCTCTCCGGTGAGCCGAAGGGGCTGGGTGAGGGTCCCGTACGGCTGGGGCGTCATCCGCGCCATGATCTCCGCCTTGTCCGCCTCGCCGAGACCGGCCGTGCTCGCCCCGAGCCTCTCCTGCCGCTCCCACGCCGGGGGCTCGTACCGCCAGCCGCCGGTCAGGTGCTCCTGGATCGACTCCAGCCTCTCCGGCGGGTACTGGTCGAGCTGCGACATCCCGTCGGCGAGCGGGCCGCTGTCCAGGTACACGATCTTGCCGATCCGCTCGGGGATGCGGTCGGCCGCACCGGTGACCGGGGCACCGCCGCCGCTGTGGGCGACCAGCACGACCTCCCGCAGGTCCTCGTGCACCAGCGTGTTGACGATGTCGTCGATGTGGGTGTCCAGCCCGGTGCCCGGGCCGCCGAGGTGGACGCGGTCGGCGAGCCCGGTCAGGGTCAGCGGGTGGACCGTGTGGCCGGCCGCCCGGAGCGGCTCGGTGACGCCCTGCCAGGCCCACGCGCCGAGCCAGTGACCCGGGACCAGTACGAAGGTGCTCATATTCATCTCCCTGGAGATCCTTTGCCGTTGGCCTCACCGTAGGATCGAATCCGGGCAGAACCAGTCCGGATAAAAAGGGAAATTTCATGCCACATCCGGTGACGCGGGTGCTGACCTTGCTGGAGCTGCTCCAGGCGCGCCCCGGGCTGACCGGCGCCGAACTGGCGCGGCGGCTGGAGGTCGACGAGCGCACCGTGCGGCGGTACGCGCTGCGCCTGGCCGAGCTCGGCGTGCCGGTCCAGGCCGAACGCGGCCGCCACGGCGGCTACCGCCTGCTGCCCGGATACAAGCTGCCGCCGCTCATGCTCACCGAGGACGAGGCCGCCGCCGTCGTCCTCGGCCTGCTCGCCGGCCGCCGCACCGGCCTCGCGGTGGGGGAGAGCGCCACCGAGAGCGCCCTGGCCAAGATCCAGCGGGTGCTCCCCACGGAGCTGCGCGAGCGGGTCGAGGCCGTGACCGACACCCTCGGGCACACCTCCCGGGCCGCCGAGACGCCGCGCCCGGCCGCCGACACCCTGCTGACCCTGGCCGCCGCCGCCCGCCGCAGGAGGCGGGTGCGCCTTCGCTACCGCTCGTGGCGGGGCGAGGAGACCGATCGCGAGCTGGACCCCTACGGCCTGGTCTTCCACTCGGGCCGGTGGTACGTCACCGGCATGGACCGGCTCAGGCGGCAGATGCGCACCTTCCGCCTGGACCGCGTCGCCTCCGCCGAAACCCTCGCGGACGGCTTCCCCGGCCCGCGGGAGTTCGACCCGGTGGCGCACGTGATGGCCTCGCTGTCCTCGGTGCCGTACCGGTACGAGGTGCGCGTGCTGCTGGAGACCACCCGCGCCGAGGCCCTGCGCCGGCTGCCGCCCTCGGTCGCCCGGCTGACCGAGACCGAGGACGGCGTGCTCATGGTGGCCCGCACGGAGCGGCTGGACGGCATGGCCGCGCTGCTGGCCGGCCTCGGCCGGCCGTTCACCGTGATCGAGCCCGGCGAACTGCGGGAGGAGGTCACGGCCCTGGCGGCGCGGCTGCGCGCGTACGCCGCCCGCGACCCCGCCCGCCCGGACGGCTGACCTGGGCGGTCACCGGCGCGGAGGGAGCAGCGGGGCGCCCAGCCGGGGACGGTCGGCAGGATTCGGCGTGTGCGCGGGATACTGCGCCAGCCGCTCCAGCGCCACGTCGATCGCCCGCTCCAGCTGGGTGTCGACGCCCCGCGCGTAGTCCTGCGGGGTGATGTCGACTTCGATGTCCGGATCGGTGCCGTAGTTCTCCACCCGCCATCCCACGTCGTCGAAGGTGAAGGAGAACTCCGGCTGGGTGGTCACCGTGCCGTCGGCCAGCCGGTGGCGCGGCCAGATGCCGATCACCCCGCCCCACGTGCGCTTGCCGATGAGCGGGCCGAGCCCGAGCAGCTTGAAGGTGTGGCTGAAGATGTCGCCGTCGGAACCGGCCCACTCGTTGGTGATCGCCACCAGCGCGCCGCGCGGCGACTCGGCGGGGTAGGGCTCGGGCACCCCCCAACGCGGGAAGTCGTAGCCGATGCGCCGCCGGGCGAGCTTCTGCAGCAGCAGCCCGGAGACGTGGCCGCCGCCGTTGAAGCGGACGTCCACCACCAGCCCCTCCCGGTCGTACTCGGCGAGGAACCCCCGGTGGAACTCGGCGTAGCCGTCCGGGCCCATGTCGGGGATGTGAATGTAGCCGATCCTGCCGCCGGTGCGCTCGTGGGTGCGCGCGCGGTTGGCCTCCACCCAGTCGCGGTAGCGGCCGGGCTCCTCGTCCGACAGCGCCTTTACCGTCACCGTCCTCGCGGGGCCGTCTCCGCGCCTGACGGTCAGCTCGACCTCCTGGCCCGCCTGGTTGACCAGGAGCCTGGCCGGCCCGGCCACCGCCCCCGCCGGCTGGCCGTTGATCGCCACCACCGCGTCGCCCGGCCGTACGTCGAGCCCCGGGCGGTTGAGCGGGGAGGTGGCGTCCGGGTCCCAGGGGTCGCCGGCGACGATGCGCGAGATCGTGTGGACGCCGCCGGCGTAGGACCAGTCGACGCCGAGCTTGCCCTGCCGGTAGTGGGGCCTGGTGCGGTACTCGCCGCCGCTCTCGTAGGCGTGGGAGGTGCCGAGCTCGCCCAGCAGCTCCCACAGCAGGTCGGAGAACTCGCCGCGGGTGCCCACCCGGTCGACCAGGGGCAGGTAGCGCTCGTAGACGCCGTCCCAGTCGATGCCGGCCATGTCCTGCACCCAGAAGTTCTCCCGCTGGAGCCGCCACGCCTCGCGGAACATCTGCCGCCACTCGGCCGCCGGGCACACCGACACCTTCACCCGGTCGAGGTCGATCCACCCCCCGGCCCTGCCGGGGGAGTCGTCCTCGGAGGGCGGCTCGCCCGCCCTGATCACCCGCAGCCGCTGCCCGGAGCGGTAGAGCAGCGTCGTGGCGTCCCTGCCCAGGTGGAAGTCGGTGACGTCGGAGACCAGGGTCTCGGACTTCTGCTTGACGAAGTCGTAGGCGAGCAGGGTGCCGGAGGTGGACTCGGCGAACTCGTCGCCGCGGCTGCCCTCGACCGGGAACGAGGTGAACAGCACCTTGTCCCTCATGCCGGCGACGCGCTCATAGCGGCCCTCGGGCACCGGGAAAGCGACGACGCGGCGCTCGATGCCCTCGAAGTGGATCTCCAGGCCCTCGCCGGTCGCCTCGTCATCCGCGCCCTCGGGGTGCTCGCCGGTGGCGGGCTCGCCGGGTGTGGCGCCGCCGGCGGTGGGGGTCTCGCCGTCCGCCGCGCCCGGGCCGGTGCCGCTGGTGACGCCCTGGCCGCCGGGGCCGTTGCCGCCGTGGGAGTCCTTGGCCGGGGGGTCGTCGCCGGACAGCGGCCTCGGCTCGGGCACGAACGGCGAGCCGACGTCGTTCCGCAGCGCGACGGCGTACGGCCGGGTGCCGAGCGGGAACCCCAGGTCGAACTGCAGCGAGTCGTAGACCGGGTTGAACACGCGCTGCCCGATGAAGTACAGGTATCTGCCCTCGGGGTCGAAGGCGGGCCTGCTGTCGCGCAGCACCGGGCGGGTGACCAGGTGGGTCTCCCCGGTGGCGACCTCGAGGAGCTTGATGGCCGTGGTCTGCGCGGTGTCGGGGAAGGTGTAGGCGAGCCAGTCGCCCCCGGGGGACCAGACTGCGTCCTCGACGCGGCCGAACCTGCTGCTGTCGGCCACCGTCAGCGTCGCCTCACCCCCACCCCCACCCTCATCGGCGCCTTCCCCGGCGCCCGGGCCGGGCAGGGTGACGATGAGCAGTTCGTTGCGGTGGTTGGTCACCGCGAGGCGGTCGGCGCCCGGTGAGACCGTCAGGGCGATCGCCCGCCCGGTGTCCAGGCCGGGCAGGCGCACCGGGGCGGCGCTGCCGTCGGCGGTCAGCACGACCAGGACCTCTCGGTCGCCGTCGTCGCTGGCCGCCGCCACCAGCCGCTCGCCGTCCTTGAGCCAGGTCAGCAGGCGGTAGCGCACGCCGTCCGGCTCGCCGTGCTGGCGCACCGGGCCCTCCCAGCTGCCGAAGGAGTACGCCTTGCCGCGCGTGGTGATCGCCAGGCCGCTGCCGTCGGGGGTGAGGGTGGCGCTGTCCAGGTAGTGCGCGGCCGGGACGAACCGGCGGTTGCGCTGGGTGTGCGAGCTTCCCAGGCGCACCTCGACCGCGCGCGCCTCGCCCTCGGCCGGGTCGAGCACGTACAGCTCGGCCGCCGCGTGGTAGACCAGCCGCCTGCCGTCGCTCGCGAGGTTGCGGGCGTAGTAGTCGTCGTGGTCGGTGTGCCGCTGGAGGTCCTCGCCGGAGGGCGTGCAGGAGTAGACGTTGCCGATGCCCTCGTGGTCGGACAGGAAGTAGATGCGCTCGCCCACCCAGCAGGGCGAGGCGAGGTTCCCCGCCAGGGAGATCAGCCGCGCGAACTCGCCCCTGCCCTCCCGGTCGACCCACAGGTCGCCGACGGTGCCGCCCCGGTAGCGCTTCCAGCGCGCCGGGTCTGCGGTGTTGCGGCCGAGCACGATCGCCCCGCCGGGACCGTAGGAGATGGAGTTGGCCGGCCCGTGGGGCAGGCGCTGGGAGATCCCCTCGGCGTCGACGCGGTGCAGCCATCTGCGGCGGCCGAAGGGCTGGCCCTCGTCGCTGGCGTAGACCACCGCGCCGTCCGGGTCCCATCCGGTGACCGTGCACAGGGCGCCGTCGTAGGTCATCCGCGTGCCGGCGCCGCCTTCGGCGGGCATGATGTAGACCTCCTCTGGCCCCTCCTCCCGGCCGACGAAGGCGATCTTGGTGCCGTCGGGGGAGAAGCGGGGGTACCCGGCCTCCGCGACCCCGGCGGTCAGCCGGAAGGCCCTGCCGCCGCCGGCGGAGACCATCCACAGGTCGTCCTCGGCGGCGAAGACGACGACCTCACCGAAGATCGTGGGGAAGCGGAGATAAGCGGGCATCGATCCTCGCGTTCGGGCCGGGGGTTTCCATGATCAGGCACCCGGGCCTCCGCGTCGAGACCGTGCACGCCCCGTCTTCGGCGCCGGGAGGGCCGCACGACCGCCGAGCCGGCCGCAGGGCACGACCGCCGTGCGGACGGCGGCGGAGCGCGACCGCCGAGCGGGCGGCGGCGGGGCATGGCCGTCGTGCGGGCGGTGACGGGGCATGGCCGTCGTGAGTGACGGGCCGGAGCCGCCCGCTCCGGGCGGTGACGGGGCATGGCCGTCGTGAGTGACGGGCCGGAACCGCCCGCTCCGGGCGGTGGCCGGGGGGAGAGTGGCTGATCATGCGTTTACCGCAGAAACCCCATTCAGGGGCTATACGGGTCCGGTCGCACGGCTGTACGGGCCCGGTCGCACGGGTCGCCGGGGTCGCCGCGCGATGACCGGCGTCACCGCGCCTCTTCGCGCTCCACGGGCCGCTTGTCGTCGTCTTCGCGTTTGGTCTGCTTGGTCTCGCGCGTAGCCTTTATGGCTGCTTTCTTGGCCTTTCCTGTGGCCTTGGTGGATTTCTTTCGTGTTCCCGCCATGATTCCCCCTGTTCTCATGGGCCGACCATTGGATGACAATGCGCCATATTCCGCGCATCACTCGCGTTAAATACCCAACAGCGGAGTCAATCACCCATATGTGTCTTTCCGGGGTTACAGCAGCGTGAGCTGCTCGGGACCGCCAGCGCCTGGCGGCGGGACGGGCGGCCGGACGCGGCGGGCGGCGGCCGGGGAGGACCTGCCCACCCCACTGCGGGCGGCCAGCTCCTGGACCTGCCGGGTGACGCGCGCCTGGTAGGCCTTCGGCGCGTAGGCCCCGCGCCCGTACAGCTCCTGGTAGCGCGGGACCAGGCGGGGATGCTCGCGGCCCAGCCAGCCGAGGAACCACTCGCGCGCCCCCGGCCGCAGGTGCAGCACGATGGGGACCACGTGGGTGGCGCCGGCCTCGGCGATCAGCGCGACCGTGCGCGCCAGCGCCCGCGGCGAGTCGGTGAGGTAGGGCAGGATCGGCGCCATCAGCACCGAGCACGGCAGCCCGTGCCCGGTGAGGGTGGCGCAGACCTCCAGCCGCCTGCCGGGCCTCGGGGTGCCGGGCTCGACCGAACGCCACAGCTCGTCGTCGGCGAAGCCGATGGACAGCGAGGTGCCGACGTCGGTCACCTCGGCGGCCTCGGTCAGCAGGTCGAGGTCGCGCAGGATGAGCGAGCCCTTGGTGAGGATGGAGAAGGGGTTCCTGGCGTCTCTGAGAGCGGACAGGATGCCCCGCATCAGCCGGTAGCGGCCCTCGGCCCGCTGGTAGCAGTCGACGTTGGTGCCCATGGCGATGTGGTGGCCGCCCCAGCGCGGCGCGGCGAGCTCCTTGCGGGCCAGCTCGGGGGCGTTGACCTTGACGACGATCTTGGAGTCGAAGTCGTGGCCGGCATCGAGGTCGAGGTATTCGTGGGTCTTGCGCGCGAAGCAATATGTGCACGAATGCGTGCACCCCCGGTAGGGGTTGATCGTCCATTGGAACGGGACGTGGCTGGCCGCCGGAACGCGGTTGACGATCGTGCGGGCGTGGATCTCGTAGAAGATCATGCCCCGGAACTCCGGGGTGTCGAACGTCGTGGTCACCGCGCCACGGGCGAACAGCGGCACGGCTCGGGTGCCCTGGCCGGTGTCGGTCAGGCGCAGGTTGTCCCAGCGCATGGCTTGATTAGAACAGAGGTTCGATAAAGATCGCAACTTCGAAACTGGCGGTAAAAAGGACGGCATGGTATGGCTAAAGATCTTGGGGGTGGGCAGAACGTCGGCACACCGCTTGCGTTGCCGGGAGGTGCGGCGTGCCTTGGTCGCAGGACGAGGAGCGAATGCTTGCCCAGATCGAGAGTTATCTCACCGATGCCGATCCACGACTCGCCGCCCGGCTTGAGTCGTTCAACGAGCGCGTGCAGCGCAAGGCGACCGGAGAACAGAAGCGCGCCGCCCGTGAAGCCCGCGGCCGGCGGCGTCTGAGCAGGTCGTCGATCATCATCCTGGTGAGCTGGCTGCTGATCGCCACTTTGGTGGCGACCCTGCTGATCATGGTGTTCCATCACGACGCGGCGGCGGCGCTGCCGATGTGAGGCGGGGCCTCGTGCCCCCGCCGGAGTCCCGCGCCGTCTGAGCGGCGGGTCCCCCGCGAACGGCCCGGCCCCGCCGTGTAGGCGTCCGGGTTCGTGAACGGCCCGGCCCCGCCGTGCCGGCGTCCGGTCCCGTGAACGGTCCGGCTTCGCTGTGCGGGCTTCCGGGCCGGGGACGGGTCACGTTCGAACCGCCACGCGCCCTGGCCGGAGCATGGTCAGGCGTGTGGATTCCGGCGTGCCGGGAGGCCGGTCAGCCCAGGGCGCGCAGGAAGTCGGCGGCGACCGGGGCGGCGACCGCGCCGCCCATGCCTCCGGCCTCCACGACCACGGCGAACGCCACCTCGCCGCGGAAGCCGATGAACCACGCGTGTGAGTCGAGCTTCGGGCCGGTGCCGAACTCCGCGGTGCCCGTCTTGCCCGCCGTGCCCTTGGGCAGCCCCGCCCCCTTGGCGGTGCCCTTGCTGACCACGGCGGCCATCATGGTGCGGAGGTTGCGCGCGACCTCCTCCGGGAGCTGCTGCGGCTGGGCCTTCTGCTTGAGGGCGGGCACCAGGGTCGGCGGGCGCCAGGTGCCGTCGGCCACCGCGGCGGCTACCGAGGCCATCACCAGCGGGCTGGCGGTGATGCGGCCCTGGCCGAAGGACTCGGCCGCCAGGTCGGCCTCGCTGGTGGGCTTCGGCATGCTGCCCTTGGTGGCGGGGACGCCGATGTTCAGGGCCTGGTTGAAGCCCAGCTTGGAGGCGATGTCGTACAGCTTGCCGCCGCTGAGGTGCTGGGCGGCCAGCGGCGCGAAGGTCGTGTTGCAGGAGTGGGCGTAGGAGTCAAGGAACGACAGCGAGCCGAACGCCTCGTGGTCGGAGTTGCGGATCGGCAGCCCGCCGATGGTGGCCTTGGCGGGGCAGCTGACCTTCTGCTCGGGGGTGAGCCCCTCGGCGAGCAGCCCGGCGGCGGTGACGGTCTTGAACGTCGACCCGGGAGGATAGCGGCCGTCCAGCGCGCGGTTGAACCCGCCGCGGTTGTTGACCACGGCGAGGATCTCGCCGGTGACCGGGCGGATCGCCACCAGGGAGGTGGGCTTGTCCAGGGTGCGCACCGCTTCGACCGCGGCCTTCTGCACCAGGGGGTCCAGGCTGGTGCGCACGGCCGTGCCGGGGGACCCCTCGATGGTCTTCAACGTCTTGACGGCCTTCTTGGAGCCGTCGACGACCATGATCTGGGTGGCGGGCACGCCGGCCAGATCCTTCTGGAAGGTCTCCTGCAGCCCGCCCCTGCCGACGGCGTCACCCGGCTTGTAGGACGAGCCCAGCTTGGCGACGTCCTTGGCGGTCGCCTTGTCGAGGTACCCGACGAGCTGCTGCACCGACCCGCCCACGTCGCCCTGGTCGATGCGGCCACCCGAGGAGTCCTCCACGGCGGCCCGCTGCGGCCAGGTGGCCTTAAGGGCCAGGTGGGTGGAGCCGTTCAGCGAGGGGTGGGCCGCCGCCGGAGTCCAGGCGACCTTCCAGTAGTGGTCCTTGACGACCAGGTCGAAGGAGCCGGTGTAGGTCCACTGGCCGATGTTCTTCAGCGTAAGGGTGGCGGTGTAGGCGGCCTTGGCCCGGTCGTCGCCCGCCGGGCTGACCGCGCCCAGCTTGACCGAGGTCTTCTGGGCGCCGAGGTTCTCGGCCAGCTCGGCGTAGGCGGCGTCGAACCCGGCCACCGGGGAGGCGAGGTCGGACCGCATGGCGGCCAGGTCGCCCCGGCTCCAGGCGCCGGCGAAGTGGCCCGCGGTCTGCGCCGCGCTGCCCCTGGTGTGCAGGACGTAGTAGGCGCCACCGGCGGCGGCCCCCGCCACCAGCACGGTCGCGACAGACGTGATCGCGATGATACGGCCGCGCGGCACGCGTTACCCCCGGGTGTCTCGACGTCGCCACGAGCCTAGCGCGGGGAAAACCGTGCCGCTCGCCGCTTTGCCGCCGCGCGATCGGCTCAGGCGGCCTCCTTGGCCCGCTCCTTCTGGCTCGAGGCGTACGCCGGGACGTACTCCTGGCCCGACAGGCGCTGGATGGCCCGCATCACCTCGTCGGTGACCGCGCGCCGGTCCCTGGCCCGGCCGGCGTCGCCGGTGAAGCTCATCGGCTCGCCGATGCGGACGCCGATCTTGGCGATGCGCGGGACCGAGGCGCCGGGCGGCAGCACGCGCTCGGTGTTGACCATCGCGACCGGGATCACCGGCACGCCCGCCGTCAGCGCCAGCCAGGCGACGCCGATCTTGCCGCGGTAGAGCCGCCCGTCGGGGGAGCGGGTGCCCTCGGGGTAGATGCCGAACAGCTCGCCGCCCTTGAGCACCTGCAGGGCCGAGTCGAGCATCTCCTGCGCGGCCGAGGCGCTCTCCCTGTCGATCGCGACCTGGCCGGTGCCGCGCATGAACATGGCCATCAGCCGGTTGCCCGTGAAGTACTCCGACTTGGCCACGAAGGTCACCTGCCTCGGGAGCATCAGCGGCAGGAACACCGAGTCCAGGATGGACAGGTGGTTGGAGGCCAGGATCGCCGCTCCCGTCCTTGGAACGTTGCGTGCCCCGGTCACCTCGGGGCGCCACAGCAGTCGCAGCACAGGACTGCTGATGATCTTCGTGATGCGATACAGCACGGACTCTCCCGGTGTGCGGACGGCCAATGCCAACCATACGGCGCTGAGTGGAAACCTTGTGTTACGGCAGCCCACAAAGTGTTACATCGTCGTACAACGAAGCGCCCCGCAAGCGGACTTGCGGGGCGCTCCGTTTAGGCCGATGTGGCGGTCGCCTCCTCGGCGAGAGGCACAACACGGCTCCAGCCGAACGGTATTCCGTGAAGGCGGTAATTGCGGCCCGGGGGACACAAACCACATCGGCTATCTACAGTTAAGCATACCGACGTTACCGAGGTGACCCGGATGACCGTCCCTGCCCCCCAGCCCCCTCTACGTGCAGCAATATACGACCGTGCCAGCAAGGACCGCTCCGCGCGGGCCAAGTCCGTCGGCGAGCAGCGCGTCGGCAACCAGGCCGCGTGCGCCGACAACGGGTGGGCGATCGCCGAGACCTACACCGACAACCACCGTAGCGCGTCACGGTTCGCCAGAACCGACCGGCCGGACTGGGACCGGTTCCTCGCCGACCTTGACGCCCGCAGCTTCGACGTGGTGGTGATGTGGGAGTCCTCCCGCGGGGACCGTAAGGCCTCCCAGTGGATCGCGTTCCTGGACTCCTGTCGCGAGCTCGGCGTGCTCATCCATGTCACCTCGCACCGGCGGACGTACGACATGCGGGTGGCGCGGGATTGGCGGGTGCTGGCCGAGGACGGCGTGGACAACGCGTATGAGACAGAGAAGCTCTCGGAGAGGATCCGGCGGGGGCTGCGGGGGAACGCGGTCGAGGGGCGGCCGCACGGCAAGGTGCTGTACGGCTACGTGCGCCAGTACAACCCGCGCACCGGGGACCTGGTGGGCCAAGAGGCCGACGAACGTAAGCGCGTGGCGCTCATCCCGGCGTGCGTGACCGCCCGCCCGGTCGTGGGCGTCGGCGAGGTCTACACCCGGGCCGGGGTGGTGCGGGAGGTCGCCTCGAGGTTCGCCGGCGGCGCCACCCAGCGCGCCCTGGTGGTCGACCTCAACAGGAGGGGCATCCCGGCGCCGGAAGGCGGTATCTGGCGGACCCCGCAGCTGCGGTCGATCCTGCTCAACCCGGCCTACATCGGCTACCGCCGCCACCAGGGGGAGGTCGTGCCGAGCCCTGTATGGTTCCCGCCGATCCTGGCCCCTGACGTTCACTACGCGTGCACGTCGCGGATGGGCGACCCGCAGCGTCGCGGCGCCCGCGACTCCAGCGTCAAGCACCTGCTCAGCGGTTTGGCGACATGCGGCCTGTGCGGCGGGTGGATGCGGGTGCTGGTCGAGCACGGCCGCGGCGGCGCCCGGTACGTGTGCCAGCCGACAACCCCGGATCGCACGGCGGGCCGGCATGCGGTGCGCGGGCAGGCCCGGGTGGAGGAGTACGTCGAGGGGTTGGCGATCGCGTGGATGGCGCAACCTGAGCCGGTCGCCGTGCTCACCCAGGATGCGTCGGGCGGGGACGGCGAACATCAGCGGGTCCTCGGGCAGATTGGTGAACTGCGGGCCCGGTTGGACGGCCTGTACGACCAGGCTGCGACCGGTGGGTTGTCGGCCACCGGGTTGGCGAGGGTGGAGCGGCGGATCCTGGCGGACATCGCGGAATTGGAGGCGGCGTCGCGCCGGTTGCGCGGCCGGTTGGTGTTGGCGCCGGCGCGGGTGGGCAGCGTCGAGGGGGCGCGGTCACGGTGGGACGGCTGGGATGTCGCGGCGCGGCGTGAGTTCCTGCGGGGGCTGTTCTCGGCGGTCGAGATCATGCCGCTGGGGGACGGGCGCAGGGGTTACAGCGACCAGGAGTCGGTGCGGGTCACGTGGCACGAGGCGGCGTTGTAGCACCTCAGTAGCACGTATGGCCCTAGGGCCATATGGCCGAAGGGGGAGGGGGCCCTAGGGCCCCTTATCTTCCAAGATCGTGACCGTGTACGAGCCGGTGTACCGCCGGGTGGCCCGCCTCATCCGAGAGGCGATCGCGAGCGGGAAGTACCCGCCCGGCGAGCTGCTGCCCTCCGAGGGGCGCTTGGCGCAGATCCACGAGGTCGGCAAGGACACGGTGAGGGATGCCTTGGCCCTCTTGCGATCAACCGGCGAGGTGGTCACTGTCAGGGGCGTGGGAACGCGCGTACGCGAAGAGCATGAGGTCGACGAAGAACCGGTGACCAAGGGCGCCCGTATCGCAGCCCGCATGCCGACCGAGCAGGAGATGCACGCCATGGGGCTGACGCCCGGCGTGCCGGTCCTGGTGGTGGAGCGGGCTGGCGGTCAGGTGGTGGTGTTGCCGGCCGACCGCAAGGCGCTGGTCGTCGAATGAGCCCGGCGTGGACGAAGGCGAGGGAACGTGTCCCGGCTTGGTCCTGCCGTCGGGGTGGGCGACCCCGGCAATATCTCTGCCGGGGTCGCCTCCCTTTCGGACACACACGATCATCTGGTGCCCGGGGGGATGGGCTGTGATCGTGTGCCCGTCCAGCCCTCGCCTGCAGCGACCGCTACAAGTCGGATCGTAGGCGCTCAAACGCTAGCTGTCACGGGTGAAGTCGGACACTCGGTGACACGCTTCCCGGCGAACGGGTGAGGGGCTGTCTCGACGGACAGGTTTCTGTCACCTGGACCGGTCCCGACATATGGCACCAATGCGGATGTCCTACGCATCATAGGCCGTCAACCTGCACGAACCGTAACCACGGATTCGCGCTGCGCAAAAATCTCTCGACCTGGGGCATGGCATCGCAAGATTGTTCGCATGCTGGACTTTTGGCACAACTAGTTGAGGCGTAAAGTACCCAGAACTTATCGCCCGGGGGGACTGGGCTGCACGAACAAGGGGCCACGCCGCGGCATGGCCCGGGAAAGGTCGTACTTCATGGGGCGATATGCAATCCGGTTCCTCATCGCTATCACCGCACTCGCATGGGTGGCACTCGTCGTCGAGGGCGTAACGGACACTCTCAACGCAAAAGGCTTCGCGGTCTTGTGCGTGGTCGCTGCGCTCACCCCGGTCCTCGCGGCGATACGGGCGCACTCCGAACGCATGGAGCACGCGCTGCAGCGCCACGCCGAACTCGTCGCCAAGCACGAGACGTGGTTCAACAACATGAGCGACCTCATCTCCCGGGCGATCGCGCGGGCCCGAATCGACGGCGCCGACTCACCGTCAAACGTGAACACGGGACCGTTTCCCATCTTCGACAGAAGAATTGGGTAGCTAGACGCGCAAAGAGGCCGCGGGGTTTACCCCCGCGGCCTTTTTGCTTCGTTTCGGGCGGCTTCGAAAATTTCGCGCCGCATGTGCGCGTACACCCGCAGGAACCGGTTCCGCGCCTCCTCGGACAGTTCGTCCATCTCGACGATCTCCCATGCGACGGGGTCGTTGAGAATGTTGTCGGCGGCCGTCAGTTCCTCCGGCCGGGCCAGGCCGCGTTCGAGCAGCAGGTCGCCGAGCGTCTTGTTGGGGTCCCGGTGTGGGCTGTCGGCGGTGGGTGTCGGCCCGCCGCCTTGGAGAACCGCCTCGATGGAGCCGCGTTCCCACTGGAGCGCGTCCTCGAGGGCGGCCTCGACCAGGGAGCTGATGCCGGCGTCGCCGCGGCGGAACTTCCTCAGGTGCGTGGTGGAGATGCGCGCCTTCTCGGCGATGTGCTCCCATCGCACCCCGAGCATGACACGCCGCTGTTCCATCTCAGCTGCCAGGCGGGTGCGCTCGTCCGTGTTTGGCGCCATGGACTGGCCCTCCGTGGGTCCCTCGCCGTGTTGCGTTTGTGAGCGCACCATACCGCAACATTCCTGCTCAGCGATGACGGTACTTCCTGTCTCGCGGCCAAGTAAGGGGGGAGGGGGAACGAGAGAGTTGCGGTCTGTTGCGGTCTTGCTCCTGTTGCGGTAAGTTGCGGTCATGGCCACTGAAAGCCCTCCCTGCATCTCATTCAACGAACGCTTGCGACGTGCCCGGCTGGCGCAGGACCTGACTTTGCGGGACCTGATGAAGCGGTGCGAGCAGGCCGGAGAGCGCATCAACCACGTCACCCTCAGCCGGTACGAGAAGGGCGAGTTCCGCCCTAAGCGGCGCCGACGGAGGATCCTCGCGGTCGCTCTCAACATCCCGTTTGACGACCTTGACTCGCTCGACGAAAACAGGCAGGAGTCTGCCTGATGGACGCACGAAAGATCAACCCGGATGGCGGCCAGGTAAGCACTCCCTACCCCCGGGGAACGTCCCGCCGCAGGTCGACCAAACCCACGCCCGAGCAGCGGCAGGCCGCCCGCCAGGCCGAACTGCAGCGGGCCATCGCCGAAACCTTGGCCACGGCCCCGCCGCCGTCGGAGGCGCAGTTGGCCCTGCTGGCCCGCCTGCACGCGGCGCACCCCCTGCCTGGCGCCGCCGCGCAGCGGAGGTCGGCGTGAAGCCCCGCCCGTGGCTGCCGCCGATGACCGGCTCCACCTACGTGTGCGAGCAGGGCCGCCCGCACCTGATCGGCCACACCTGCGGCTGCAAGCCCCGCTGACCCCCCGCATGACTGCGGGCCGACCGTTTGCCCCGGCCGACCCGCTGACCCACCGAGTGATCCGTTTCAACGAAAGGACTGGTGAGCCGTGACCACGGTAACCCAGCAGACCCCCCGCACCATCGACGTCGACCCGGAGCCCGCCCGCACCGAACCCGCCTACGTGCTGCCGTCCGTCGGCGTGGTCTTCGAGACCCTGGCCGCCGCCGCCGACTTGGGGCTGTCCCTGAACACCGCCCTGCTCGCCGGTCTGCTGGCCGCCCACCACAACGTGTCGCCCGCCGAGGCCGTGGATCTCGCCAGGTACGACGCGTTCGATGAGCGGGTCCGTGACGCCGGGGGTGTCCGCAACGTGTTGCTGACCCAGGCGCAGGCCGTTCGGCTGATGGCCGAGTACGCCGACGACGACGCCGTGGCAGGTGTCCGATGAGCACCGTCGAGGAACTGCGCGCCGCAGCCGCCAAGGTGCGCGCGAAGGCCGAGAACGCCGAGAGCGCTTCGACCGGCGACCTTCCGTGGGTGCCCACCGGGACCGGGGACGTGATCACCGATGAGCAGTCCCTGACCGTGGTCCAGGACGCGGGCGTGTTCGACGCCGAGTGGATCGCGCTCGTTCACCCGGGCCTGGCCGAGCCGCTCGCGTTGTGGTTGGAGGCCGAGGCGCACATGTGCGAGGTGCGACCCGGCAACAGCGCTGAGGGCCACACGTTCCATGCGCTGAAGGTCGCTCGGGTCATCAACGGTGGTGACGTCCGATGACCGCCCCGGAGAACATCCAGGTCCCCACGAGCCCCCTCGACGTCGCCCCGCACGTCGACCTGCCCGGCCTTGACTCCATCGCCTCCGCCCGCGCGGTCTGGCGGCACGCCCTGCGCGGCCTGCCGCTCGGTGCGTACGACCAGGAGATGGTCGCGTGGGCTGAGAGCGTGATGGACCAGCCGACGCTGATCGTGTTCGCCTCCCTGATCGAGCGGGCCCGGGGTGCCGCTGTCCCGCAGGACGGTGACGCGACCGACCGCTGGTTGACCGCGTGGATCGAGGAGCTCAAGGGCAACATCGCCACCGGCAACGCCGTCAGGGCCATGCGCGACGACTACCGGGCGCACGCCCGCCACGGGGTGCCCATCGACCAGGACATCCCCGCGCCGCCCGCCGGGGGTGCCCAGTGACCGCCGACCTGCGCGCCGCCGCCACGGGCGAGCTTCTGACCACCGAGAACTACGCCAGAACCGTCAGAGCGCTCGACCGGGACGGCGTGTTCACGAAGAACTACACCCGGTACGTCGGCGACAAGCTGACCGTCGTCGGTCTGCGAATCGGCCAGAAGCCGAACCATGTGGTCGCGTTCTTCGGCGACACGATCGTCCGCCGCCAGGACGGTACCTACACCGTGGCCCGCGCCGACCGGGCCGACGACCTCCGGGACGGTGCCCTGTGACCGTCCAGGAGATCGCCGACGCGATCCACGCCCCCATCGACCCGGCCTGCGCCGCCGTCGTGCTGGAGAACACCGCCGTCGCATGGAAGAGCGGCGAGATCGACCAGGACACGGCCGCCACCATCGCCCACGCCTGGGTGCACGACGACAGTCGCGCCGGCTTCTGGCCCCTGTTCGAGGAGTACGCCGCCCTGGTCGAACTCCGCGACGGCGTCAACGACGGCCGCGTCGACTGGCGCGAGGTGGACCCGGAGATCACCGGGTGGGACCCCTCGACCACTGCTTACGAGGTCGCCTGCCAGATGGCAGGCGACGCCGCCCGCGCGCTGCTCGGGGGGCAGCGATGACCGAGCCGTTGAACATCTACCAGGCGCTCGCCCAGGTCATGAAGAAGGTCCGCAGCGTCGCCAAGCGAGACAAGAACACCTCGCCCTACAGCGGCGGCTACAACTTCCGTGGCGTGGACGCCGTGGTCAACGCGGTCGGCCCGAAGCTACGCGAGGTCGGCGTGATCGTCGTCCCCATCGTCGAGGAAAGCTCGTACGGCACGGTCGAGGTCGGGGCCAAGCGCACCCTCATGGGCCACGCCCAGGTGACCGTCACCTACCGGTTCTACGGGCCGGACGGCACATCCCTGGACTGCCGGGTGCCGGGCGAGGCCATGGACTCCGGCGACAAGGCCATGACCAAGGCGATGTCGGTGGCGTTCCGCACGGCGCTGATCCAGGCGCTGTGCCTGCCCACTGATGAGCCCGACCCGGACGCCGCCAGCTACGAGCGGTCCGCGCCGGCCACCCCGGAGGACTACCGGGACCGGGCGCTGAACCTGAACGCCACCAAGGATGACCTCCGCCGCCTGTACGCCGAGGTGATGCGCGTGGGGCACGGCGCTACCGCCGTCGTCGACGAGCACGGCGATCGCGTCACCCTCAGCACCCTGATCCACCGTCGCGGCCAGGAAGCCCCGGACGGGCTGCCGCGCAACAAGGACGGTTCGATCTCCCGCTCCAAGGCAACCGATGAGGAACTGGCCAAGGCCGGGACGATGACCAAGGCCCAGATGCGGGAGCACAACAAGCTGGTCAAGGAAGCACAGGCAACCGCCCCCGCCGATCGGACCAAGGACGCTGATCTGTTCGATCCCTGGGCCAATGCTCCGGCCGGACCCCCGAACGGCACGACGGGCGGTGGGTCGTGACACAGCAGGCGTGGACCCCGAACGAGATCGCGCTGCGGCTGGCCCGGCTCTCCCGGGACCTGGACAAGCTCGCAGGCGAACTCGAGGGGCTGGACAGGGACGCCGTCACCAAACGCCATGCCTACGAGCTGGCGTTCGCCCGCGCGTTCCTTGGCCAGGAGGCCGGCTCGGTGGACGCCCGCAAGCAAACCGCGGTGCTGGCGACCGCCGCCGAGAAGCTGGCCGCCGAAACCGCTGAGGCGGTGCTGCGCGCCGCGCGGGTCCGGATCGGGACGTTGAAGACGCAGATCGAGACGGGCCGGTCCCTGAACGCGCTGATGCGCTCGGAGATGGCGCTGGCCGGGATGGGGACGACGTGAAGAGGTCCCCGATCCGCCGCGGCAAGCCCCTGGAGCGGCACAAGCCCCTCGAGGGCGGCCAGCCGCCAGCGCGTAGGACTCGGATCCGCCAGGTGTCGGCGAAGCGCCGCCAGGAGAACCGCGAGCGCCGCGCGATGGCCAACGAGCGGTTCCCGGACGGCCGGCCGATGTGCGTCGTGCCGTGGTGCGGTCTCTTCGCTGACGACCTGCACGAGCCGCTCACCCGGGCGCGCGGCGGGTCCATCGTCCGCGAGGACAACACCGAACCGGTGTGCCGGGACCACAACGGCGAGATGACGCTGGAGCCCGCCTGGGCGTATGAGCTGTCGCTGCTCATCCACTCCTGGGACTCGCGGACGCCCGCTCAGATCGCCGCTGACCGCCGTGCCGCGCTCGCGGCCTGGGCTACCCGGGAGGCGGCGTGAACGCCGTCGAGGACATGCGCTTCTGCCCGTGGGAGGGCCAGACACTCCCGGTCGACCACGACTGCATCGCGGCGGCCGACGACGACCACGACCAGCCCAACGACGACGCCCCTTGATGCACGACGCCCCGCGCCATGCCGGGCGCGGGGCGGCAACAACCGAACGGAGAGAGACCGAATGAACACCCAGCTTATCGACGTCGCGGCCGCCCCGGTGACTACGGCGTCGGCCAAGTACGTCCGGTACCGGCTCGACAGGGTCGAGGACGACATCGCGGACCTGGACAACGAGATCGCGGCGATGCTCGCGGTCCGCGACGACCTGCAGGCGGTGGCCGCCCGGTACCGAGCGCGTCTCGGCCACGCGGTGTCGTTGCTGCCGCCGCTGGTCGAGGTGGCCGACGGCCCCGGCGAGGAGCTCCCGTTGGAGGCGGAGGCGCACGCCGCTCTGGCGCAGGATCCGCGCGGCCAGCACCCGTACGGCCCGTCGACCATGCCGGACCTGCCGCAGGTGAACGGCCACGTGCAGGTGCCGGGCGAGTTCGCGTCGTCGCAGGTGAACGGGGCCCAGCGATGAGCACGGGAACCGACAAGGGCCACCCCGGCGTGTGGGGGCCCGGCATGGAACCGGAGTCCGTTCGTAAGGCGTACGACGCGACGGGGGACACGGTTCCGGCGCAGCGTCGCCCGATCTGCCGGGCCAAGGACATGGTCGCCGCCAACACCAGGAGCGCGGCATGACGCTCCCCACCTGCGAACAGGCGCTCGCCAGCGCCCGCGAAGGATCGCCGTTCAGCAACGGCACCGAGGGCTACGCCTGGATGGAGAACAACTGCGAGCGGTGCGTCCACGACGCGGCGACCAGGCGGGACGACTGGGCCAACGGGTGCCCGCTGATCCTCGTCGCGCTGCTCGGCAAGACCCCGGCCGAGTGGCTGAGGAAAGACCACGCGCACATGGGCGACCAGTACACGTGCATCTACTTCCGCGACGAGGACGACGGCGGTCCTGGTGAGCCGACGCCGATCCCTGACCCTCCTGGACAGGAGGGCTTGTTCCCTCGCGACGAGTTCGAGCGTCCCTGCCTGATGTTCGCGGACACCGCTCCCCGGCTAGCCGAGCGCGAGACGGCAGGTGCCCTGTGAAGCACCCCGGCCCCGGCGTCCACGCCGTCGGCATCGCCCTCGCGGTCGCCGTCGCCCTGTGCCTGCTCTACGGGGCTGTGACGGGTGCCACCTCCCGCACGGTCCCGTCACCCCGCCCCGGGCCCGTGGTGGCCCCTGTCGTGCACGGAGGAACCCGATGAGCGCCGAGCAGAAGGTCATGTGCGGCAACGAGGACCACGCCCGCCCTGTGCCTGCGGTCGCCCGCATGTCATGGCCGGACGGCCGCTTCCGGCCCACCACCGCCTGCGCCATTGACCTGCGCGTGCACACCCGCAGCTCAATCGAGGACGGCCACCCCGTGCTCGTCGAGCCGGTCGAGGGATCCAAGGAGCCCGTCATCGCCGCCTTCCAGGAGGTGGTCAAGCTGCACCGCCGCGCCTACTCCGAGCCGGTCAAGGCGATTCTCCTCGAAGCGCCGGACCACCCCCACTACGAGGAGCTGCCCGAGACGCTGGAGGAGCGACGGAAGCTCCCGGCCCGGTTCCACATCCCCGTCTGGGACGGCGATGGCGAGCCGAACGCGTGGCTGTGCGCGGTGTGCTGGGAAGAGGGCGTCGTCTACTCGTGGCCGTGCAAGGTCGCAACGGAGCATGGCGGCGAGGTGTTCGCCCGATGAACGCCCCGATCGGATCCCCGGCAGACAACCTGCTGGGAACGGTCCGCCGTAAGCCCAACGGCCGTGTCCTCGCCGTGCTGTGGCCGTCCCCGCCGTCCCCGAACAGGTGGATGGTCACCGACCAGTGGGGTTCGTGCGGCTACGAGACCGACGAGAAGGTCGCGGACTGGCCTGTGGTCGGTGCCGTGCCGTTCTCCCCGGCTGCAGGCGTCCCGCTCGCGCCTCTCGCTGGCCAGGCTGAGACCCCGACGGGCGGTGCGTGATGCCCGACTTCCTCGCCGCGCTGGCGTTCCTCACCGACCCGGCCAACACCCGCCCCATCGCCGGGCTGGCCCTCACCCTCGGCCTCCTGCTCATCCTCGGGGTCACCGTGTACGTCGTCGCCGCGCTCACCCCGCGCAAGCGCAACCGGAGGCCCCGATGAAGTGGGTCATCAACGGGTTCGCCCTCATCGGCTTCCTCACGGTGCTCGGGTTCGGGGTGCTCGCCATGATCGCCGTCGCCCACCACCGCGCCGACCGGGCCCGCACCCGCCGCTCCCGCGACGCCCAGATCGCCCAGTACCACCGCGAGAACAACCTGGTGGCCCTGGCCGGTGACGGGCCCGCCTGGGACCGGTACATGGAACGCCAGGGCCTGGACCTCAGGGCGCCGAGAGGGTGGGGCCGATGAGCCGGAGCACGGCCACCATCGCCTGCGTGTGCTGCGGGAAACCCGGCCAGCACAACGCCCGAGGCCTGCGGACTTCCTGCTACGACCGGCACCGCGCCAAGGGGACCCTCGACCGGTACCCGCGCAGACCCCCAGCCGCCCCGAGACCGCCCAAGGAGCCGCACGGCAAACGGATGCTCGCCCGGTACGCCGAACTCGTCAGCAGGCGTCTCAGCCCCGCGCGGATCGCGTGGGAGCTGGGGGTGGGGGAGCGCACCGTGCAGCGGTACGCGGCGGCGTACGCGCTCCAGCGGGCCGAGCAGGCGCAGGGGAGGGCGGCATGAAGCCCCGGATGCTCGACCTGTACTGCTGCCAGGGCGGCGCCACCCGCGGCTACCAGCTCGCCGGGTTCCACGTCACGGGCGTGGACATCGACCCCCAGCCGCGTTACTGCGGCGAGCAGTTCATCCAGGCGGACGCGATCGACTTCCTTCGCACCCGCCGGGACTGGATCCGCGAAACCTTCACCATGGCCGGAGCGTCCCCGCCCTGCCAGCGCTACACGCGCGCCTGGAAGATCCAGCAGCGCGAGCACCCCGACCTGATCGGTCCGACCCGCGAGGCGCTGGAAGACGTCGGCCTGCCGTACGTCATCGAGAACGTCGAGGAAGCCCGCTCCGAACTGCGTAACCCGATCATGTTGTGCGGCGCCATGCCCGAGTTCGGGCTGCGCACCTACCGGCACCGCCTGTTCGAGGCCGGCGGCGGGCTGGTGCTCGCCCAGCCGGATCACCCCGTGCACACCGCCCCGCTCACAAAGATGGGGCGCCCGCGCAAGCCGGGGGAGATGGCCCACTACGTCGGCAACTTCTCCGGCGTTCAGGAAGCCCGCGACGACATGGGCATGCCGTGGGCCAACCGCGACGGGCTGCGCGAGTGCATCCCGCCGGTCTACGCCGAGTACGTCGGCCTCGCCGCCATGGCGCAACTGCGTGAGACGGCGGTGGCCTGATGTACGCCACCGCCCGCCACCCCCTGCCCCCCGCCGGCGCCGTCCTGGAACTGCTCCAAACCCAGCGCACCGTCGCCCAAGTCGAGCGGCTCACCGGCTGGCCCGCACACGGCATCCGCCGACTGGTCGCCCGCCAGCCCGGCTGGCTCATCGGCACCGACGGGCGGGTCTGCATCCCCGCCGAAGAGGCCGCACCCGAACCGGCGCACCTGGTCGACATCGTCGTCGCCCACCCGCGCCCCGCCGACGTGCTACTCAGCGAGCTGCTCGCCCAGAAGCGAGAGCTCGGCATGCCGTGGCGGGACGTACTCGACCAGCTGCAGATCAGCCCCAGCAGCCTGGACTGTCTACGACGCGGCACCGCGTCGCTGCGGACCCGTCAGCGCATCGAGGCGTGGCTGGTCCACACCGCTCGTCAGCGGGAGGCGGCTGCATGATGCCCGCCACCGCACCCCACACGCACCCACGAACGGAGGACACCCCGTGAGCACCACTGCCACCGCGCCGAGCGCGAGCGCCATCGCCGACTGGATCCGCCCCTGGTACCCCGCCGGTGTCGACGTCCACACCGGCCAGATCTTCGGCCACCTGTTCCCCGACTGCGAGGAACTCCTCCGCGTCGAGGTGGAGCCCCGCGAGGGCTCGGGCTGGCTCGACCCGCGAGCCGGCGCGGTCTGCGAGGACTGCCTGGAGCGGCATGACCCGAAGCTCGCCACCGAGATCCTGAGGGAGTACAGCGCATGAAGACCACCGTCGACTCCAAGACCTTCGCCGACACCCTTGCCTGGATCGTCCGGGCCATCAACCCCCGGCCGCACCTGCCCACCCTGAGCGGCGTGCTGCTCGACGCCGCCGACGGCGAGCTGAGCCTGGCCACCTTCGACTACGACGTCACCTGCCGGACTCAGATCCCCGCCCAGGTGGACGAGCCGGGGCGCGTCCTGCTCCCCGGCGTCGTGCTCGCGAAGGTGGCCTCCACGCTGCCCGGCGAGCCGGTCGAGCTCGCGCTCTCGGGGACCGAGGTCACCATCACCTGCGGCACCGTCGAGGCCGCGCTGCCCACCATGCCGCACGAGAACTTCCCGACCCTTCCCGCGACCCCGGAGGCGATCGGCACGATCGCCGGCAACGCGCTCAAGGCCGCCGCCGCACAGGTGGTCCCGGCCGCCGACCGGGACAGTGCCGAGCCCGCGCTGCGCTGCGTGAAGCTGGAGACCTACGGCGACGGCCTGGCCGTGGCGGGGGCCGACACCCCACGGGTCGCCGCGCGCGTCATGGACTGGGACGCCGCGCGCCCCGGCACCGAGCACGCCGCGCTGCTGCTCGCGAACATCTTCCACGACGTGGCCCGCGGGGTCGGGCCATGGCCGGTGACCATCGGGCTCGGCGACGGGATCGTGAGCTTCGAGGCGGCCGGACGGACCACGACGGCCCGGCTGGTCGATGCCCGTTTCCCCGCCTATCGGCGCTTCTTCGACATGGAGTTCGCCTCCTGGGCGCGCGTCGACACGGCCGCGCTGCTCGAGGCGGTCCGGCGGGTCGCGCTGTTCGCCCAGAAGGAGGCGCCCGCCGTCCGGCTGGACTTCGTGCAGGGCGCGGTGACCGTCCGCTCCGGCGGGGACGTCGGGCGCGGATCGCAGACCGTCGCCGCGCAGCTCGACGGCCCGGAAGTGGAGCTGGACTTCCTGGCGGGCTTCCTGATCGACGCCCTGACAGCCATTGCCGCCGACCACGAGACCGTGCGCATCGGCATGGACGGCCCCCGACGTCCCGCCCTGTTCGAGGGCGACACCGAGACCCCCGCCTGTCGGTGCGCCGTCATGGCGCTGAGGGCGAGCTGAGGAGACGACATGGCCAAGAAGACCACTGCCCCCGCCACTGACTCCCTGTTCAGCTCCAGCGAGCTGTCCGAGCTCGACCAGGCCCGTGAAGACATCAAGGGATTGAGCGGCGAGCTGACCCGCCTCAACGACCGGTACATGCTCCTGCTCAAGGAGCGCGGCGCCTGGGAGCGGTCCGTCCGTAGCGCCGCCGGCCGGGCCGCTTGGGATCGGGTCGCCTTCAGCTACAGCTACTACCTGGTCGGCAAGGTCAAGGAGCCGTTCGGACTGCTCTGCGGGCGCATTGAGATGCTGCCCGAGCGGCCCAAGCCAGACCAGATCGAGCGGCTGAAGTGGGCCGCCGCGGACCTGCGCAAAGAGCTGAGCAAGCACGACAACGACACCTCGGGCCTGGTGGCCGAGGTGACCCGGCTTCGCGACATCGTCCAGACCCAGGCCAAGAACCTGCACGAACGGTTCGGCAACGACCGCGCCCCCCTGGCTCCCGGTGGACAGTGCGAGTGCCCCGGTTGCGAGCTGGTGCGCAGTCTCGATGACGAGGTCGTCTCCGAAGCCGAGAGCGAGCACGCCCATGGATGACCCGACGCGCCGCATCCGCCTCTGGATGGAAGCGCTCAGCACCCGCACCATCCCGGCCATCACCGGGCCTTGGTGGGAGCAGTCCGCCCGCACCGCCGAAGAGTCCAACGGGGTCGCCTGGGACCGCGTGCGCCCGGACGGCACCCTCCACATGCCGTGGGCGGAGATTCACGCCACACCGTGCCCTGGGGCGCCATGGACGACCACGCCTGACCGGTGGAACGGGTCGTTGAACTGCGGACTCAAGCACTGGCACACCCGCGAATCGCTCGGCCGATCCGCACCGGGGACACCTGATGCCTAACGCCCGCCTCACTCCCGAAGACGCCATCGCGAGCGCCCTGCTGCGCTGGAACGGGGGCGTCGACCAGCACGCCCGCCCCATCGCCCGAGCCGCCCTCGAGGCGCTGGCCGGCCACGGCTACATGCTCATCCACGTCGGTACGTCCAACGACCAGAAGCGCGTGGCCGCCAGGCTGCACGGTGCTGAACGCTTCCTCAAGACGTGCGCCGAGTCGCTGGAAGCGATGAGCGCTCTGAATGTCGCCCGACCTGCCGATCTCCAGCCCTCTCTCGAAGAGGGGATGGCGTCGTGAAGACCGAGACCTATCGGGGCGTGCGACTCAAGGTCAAGAAGGGTCGCGAGTGGGGAACCCTCGCTCACTTCGTCAACGGCGAGCCGTGGGGCGAGTGGTACGGCACCGAGGAAGACAAGGCCCTGACCTCGATGCACGGCTACGTCGACTCGGCGATCGAGAACCCCGACTCCTGGCCCGAGTACTGGCAGCCCGGCTACCGCAAGCCGCGCTCGCCGAAGGCGGCCAGTGATGTCTGACCGCCCCGACACCACCACCCCGGCCGCCACCCGCGGCCGGGCCCCGGCGCCCCTCACCGAGTCCCTGTTCGACATGGACGTGCCCGATGCCTGACAGCCCCGAGAGCGCGACGGCGTGCAAGGCGGATCTTGAAGCGGATCGGCCGCGCACGACCGCCCCGCGGGTCGAGCGAAGACAGGCCCCGCCCTCGCCCTGACCCGCATGAGACCACGACGTCCAGGAGATCCGGCCGGTGAACGACGACACGCTCGAGGACACCACCAAGACGGCTGCATCAGCGGCCGGCGGGGTGCGCCTTGTGCCCCTGGATCGCTGGACTGTTGAGCGGGCCATCAAGGCGTCAAGCCTGACCCCTCCGTCGCGGCTCCTGATGCACACGCTGCTGACCCACGTGAGCAACGGAACGCTGGTGATCCCGGCCAAGTACGCGCCCTCCCTGACCACGTTGGCGAAGGAGACCGGCCTCAGCCGTTCGACGGTCGCCGACCACCTGAACATCTTGGAAAGCGACGGGTGGGTTGACCGCTCTCGGCCGACCACGAAAGAGGCACTCGCCGAGAAGGCGCGCACCGCTTATCGGCTCCAGGTTCCGGCAGGGGTGCTTTCCGAGCCGCCCCCCGAACCAGTCCGGGAGGCGGACCAGTCCGGGAGCTGGACTAGTCCGGGAGGCGGACCAGTGGAACAGGAAGGCCTGTTCAGCACTGGTCCGGGAGCTGGACTAGTCCGGGAGGCGGACACCACTAGTCCGGGAGCCGGACTCAATCCAATGTCTTCTCCAACGTGTTCTTCTCCTACGGAGAAGAACACCAAGGGGGGTGCAGGGGGGAAACGCGCCGGATCGAAGACCGAGGAGCACCCCCGCTTCGCCGAGTGGTACGCCGCCTACCCGCTCCGCAAGGAACGCGCCGCCGCCGTCGCCGCCTTCAACAGGGCCGTGGCGAAGGTTGATGACGTCGAGATCCTCTTCTCCGCCGCGAAGGACTACCGCGAAAACGACCCGTACGTTCTCCGCGGCTACATCAAGAACCCCGCCACCTGGCTCAACAAGGGGTGCTGGCTCGACGAGATCGAACCCGCTCAGCAGCCACACGAAGGCGCCCAGGTGCACCAGTTGCGACCGACCGGCAGCCGACCCGGCAACGGGTCAGGGCCGAGCAAAGGCCACGGCGAATCCGGGCCCTTCCTGCCGAAACAGGACTACTCCAAAGCGAGGATCTGATGTTCGACGACATGGACGACGCCGAGTCCGAGCGCCAGCACCGCCTGGCCGCCGAACGGCTGGCCCGCTGGACGGCCGACACCCCGCCCGTGTTCGCCCGGGAAGGCCACGTGCACCCAGACGTCGCCGAATGGCTGGACGGCCTCACACGGGGCCGCGCCACCAACCTGACGCTGGTCGGCGAACCCGGGACCACGAAGACCTGGCACTGCTACCGGCTGGTCCGCGAAGCGCTCGCCGCCGGCTGGCAGGGCTCGGCGCGACTGCTGACCTCCCAGCAGTGGAAACGCGCCGTCACCCCGCCCCTGGATTACGCGGACCTTGACCGGCTCGCCGGGCTGAGCCTGCTCATCCTGGACGACCTCGGCGCGACGCGGATCAGCGACTGGGACGCCGAGAACCTGCTCGGCGTGCTGGACGAACGCTGGAAGTTCCGCCGGCCGACAGTGGTGACCAGCAACGTGGCCGACGTGCGCTCCATGGTGGGGGAGCGGATCGCGTCCCGCCTGGCCGACGACCAGCTCATGGTCACCCTCGACGGCCCGGACATGCGGCGGGAGGGCCGATGAGCACCGACACGATCGGCGTCCCCGGTTGGACACCCGGAGCCGACGTCCTCGCCGCCGAGCAGGCCGTCGTCGGCGCCGTCATCCAATCCCGCGGCATGTGCGACACCGCCGGGGACGTGGTCCGCCCCCAGGACTTCCACGTCCCCGCCCACCGGGTCATTTACGCCGCCGCCCTCGACCTGGCCGAGAACGGCAACCCCGTCGACCCGGCCGCCGTGATGGGCGTGCTCGCCGCCAGCGGAGACCTGCAACGCGTCGGCGGGGGGCCGAACCTGCACACCCTGATGCAGTGGGCCGTCGTCGGCCCCGCGGTCACCTACCACGCGCGGATCGTCGCCGCGGACGCCTCCCGCCGGCGGCTGCACGAGGCCGGGCAGCGGATCCAGCACCTCGCCTCGGGTGCGGGGTTCGACCCCGAGTTGGACCCCGAGTCGGCGCGGAAGATGCTCGACGACGCGCTCGCCGACGCCCGCGGCGGCGGGGAGGCGCCGTCCGCGGCGGACCTGGTGTTGCAGGTGCTCGACGACCTGGAGTCGCCAGACGCCGAGCTGGCGGGCGTGCCAACGGGGTACCGCGACCTCGACAGCATGCTCCCGGGGCTCCGGCCCGGCCAGCTCATCGTGGTGGGCGCAAGGCCGAAGGTGGGGAAATCGACCGTCGGGGTGGACATTGCCCGGCACGTCGGGGTGCGGCTGCAACAGCCCGCGTTGCTGATGTCGCTGGAGATGTCCCGCACCGAGGTGATGCACCGGCTCATCGCCGCCGAGGGGCGCGTGGACCTGCACAAACTGCAGAAGCGTGTCCTGACGGCCGACGACTGGCCGCGCATTTCCACGGCGACCAACCGGATCGCCGAATCAAAGCTGGTCATCGACGACTCTCCGGAGTGCGGGCTGGCGCACATCCGGGCCCGGCTGCGGGGGATGCGCCGCACGGGCGGCTGCGACCTGGTGGTGGTCGACTACCTGCAGCTGCTGAAGGGCGGGCGGGCGGAGAACCGGCAGCAGCAGGTCGCCGAATTGTCCAGGGGGCTGAAGCTCATGGCGCGCGAGTTCGAAGTGCCCGTGGTGGTCCTCGCCCAGCTGAACCGTGGCAGCGAGCACCGGCAGGACAGGCGGCCGGTGCCGTCGGACCTGCGCGAGTCGGGGGCCGTCGAGCAAGACGCGGATGTGGTGCTGCTGTTGCACCGCGAGGACATGAACGACCCGGACTCCAAGCGGGTCGGCGAGTTGGACCTGATCGTGGCGATGCAACGTCAAGGGCCCACCGGGACCGTGGTGCTCGGCTGGCAGGGGCATTACGGGCGGTGCACCGACCTGGCGCCCAAGCAGTGGAGCCCGACCGGGGGGCACCGGTGATGCCCGCCGCCCCGGCCCGCCCGGTGTGCGAGTGGTGCAAGACCGCGCCGGCCACCGAGCTGCTGGTCCGTGACCGGCCGACCGCGTGCGGCGGCATGGACCGGGCCTGCTCTCTGGCGTGCGGCGGGTGCGGTGACCGTCTGGCGCAGGTGATGGCCCGTGTTGAGGACGTGGTGGCCGTGTACCGGCTGGCTGTGTCCCCGCTGATCCCTGCTTCGGAGGAAGCCGCATGACCCCGCCCGCTGATCTGACCACGTGGCCGACCTCGGCCGTACACGCCATCGCCTCCGGAAGGACCACCCATGCCTGAGCCGATCAACGTGAGCGTCGTCGACCCGCTCACCGGGGACGAAGCGACCGCCGAAGTGCAGCCGGGCGACTACGCCCTGATCTGCGCCGAGCCGTGTCACCTGGAGCACACGCAGGTGGACTACGAGACCGGCACCGTGACCATCACGATCAAGGGCTACAGGGGGCGTCGTGCCTGAGATCCCGCCGCAAGCCGCCGCGCCCATCGACGTCCCCGACGCCTGGGTGCTCGCCGCCGCCGTCGACGCCTACAACGACGGCCGCCCCCACTTGGACGACTACGACGCCGACGCACGCGACTTCCTCGCCGACGCCATCGCCGCCGTGCTGCCGCTGGCCGCCGCCCACGTCGCCCGTCTGATCGAGGCCGCGTGCCCCACCCCGATGGACCCTCACCGGGACCCGTGCCCGCACATGGAGGACGCCCGTGTCGCCCGGGAAGCGTTCACGGCGGGGGAGCGGTCGGGCGCCACGACCGTGCAGACGGCCCCAGAATCCACGGAGACGGCCTCCGGACGCACTCCTGGGATCATCGGACGAGAGGACGACTGATCTTGTTAGAACGCCCTACAGGCCGCACCTGTCGTCAGTGCGGCATGAACATCGACTGGCGAGTGCTCAGCGCCCGCTTCTGTGGCGACAAATGTCTGAGCCGGTTTCACTCCAGGAACACGTACACGCCGGTCGAGAAGAAGCCTGCGGTCTGCCGCATCTGCCAGCGACCCTTCGAAAGGAAGGGGAACGCCAACACCGCAGTCTGCTCGGCGGAATGCCGGAAGCACTGGTGGAGCCTCAAGAGGCGGCTGGCCAAGTACCGCATCACGACGAAGGAGTACTTCGCGCTGCTGGCCGAGCAATGCGGCATGTGTGCCATCTGCGGATCGCCGGGCGAGCGCTACTGGCGATTCGAGCTGGCCATCGACCACTGCCACACGACCAGGAAGGTCCGGGGGCTGCTCTGTTCTCGCTGCAACGTCGGCCTTGGCAGTTTCCGGGATAACCCGGAGTTCCTGCGATCAGCAGCCGACTACCTCGAACGCTTCGAGAGCCGAGAAGGAGCCGACTGTGCCTGATCGAGTTGGGTCAAAGGATGATGGGACGTCCTTAGAAACGACTACAGCGCTTCGCGAGCCGATCGCCAACGCCATCCGCGACAGCGCCTTCCCCGGGCTCACCGTCCAAGGCGCCACCGACGCCGTCATGGCCGTGCTCCGCGCCCACGAGATCGGCCGCCGTGACCTGCACAAAGCCGCCGACCGTGCCGCCGCCTACGCCGAAGAACAGCGCCAGCGCGCCGAGCAGGCCGAAGCTGAGGTGACACGCCTGGACGCCGAACTCGGTGCTGTCCGCACCCAGCACACCGCCGCCCGAATGGCGTTGAAGGGTGCCGAGCGGGAAGCGGAAGCCCTCCGCGCCCAGTTGACAGCCGCCCGCGCCGCCACCGGGGACAGCCCGGCCATCAGCGCCTGGTCCAAGGTGTTCGACCGTGCCCAGTGCGCCGAAGCCGCCGTCGCCCGGGTCCGGGAGGCGCTCGACTTCTGTGGCCGGATCATGGCCACCAGCTCCCGAGACTGGGGCGACCAGTCGGTGGACGCACTCCTGTGGGCCGTCATCGTCGGCTGGGTCTGCGAAGAACTGCACGTCCACGACTGGGAGTGCGGCGCGGATCTGTCCCTGCTCGCGATGGCCGAACGCCACGGGTGGGACGACGCCTTGGTGGAGCGGCTGCGGCTCATGCGTGACGCAGTGCGTGCCGTCCTGGACGTCCCCGCCGACGGCGAGCAGTCGGGAGACCGGGATGTCTGAGGCGCTCAAGTGCACTCGCTGCGGCAGCAGAGTCGCGATCTGCGAGACGGTCGAAGGCTGGCTCGACTGGGGGCTCGCCGTCCTTGGCGACGACGGCGTGGTGCGCCCGGAGCGGTGCGAGCACCCGCCGCCTGTCATGGCTGACAACAGCACACCGAAGGCCACGTACGCCGTCTGCGACAACACCCGGTGCGGCCATCGCTGGAAGCTCCGCCGCCGCTTCGACTCCGCCTCGCTCCCCGCCGACGGCGAGCAGACCGGAGGCGACCGTGGCTGAGACCCGCGTCTTCCACCTCGGCGACATCCTGTCCATCACGACCGAACGGTTCGTCAGCCCGAACGGCATCGGCGCCCTCTACGAGATCCTCAACTGGATGACCGGGGACAACCTGTTCACCCACCAGATCCCCAGGGCGTCCAAGGAGTGCGCCCCCGCGCTGCTGGAGCAGCATCCCGACCTCGCGCAGGTCACAGTCCCTGAGGATTTCGGCAGCGAGGACGCGGTGTTGGCGTGGCTGAACCAGCAGGTACGCCGCTTCGGCGAGACCCGGCCCGTTGCCCAGCTCCACCCGGACGACCACACCCGCATCGACCCGATCACCGAGATCCGCATGATCCGCCCCGACATGCCGATCATCGGCGTTGAAGTCCCGCCCTCCGAGCAGACCGGAGACGGCAATGGCTGAGACGACGAAGCTCCTGCTGGACGGCCTGATCGCCCACTACGGCAAGCCTGACGGGAGCAGGCAAGAGGGCGAAGTCCTGCTCCCCGAAGTGGCCGCCCCCGGCTCCAGTCGCCGCTGCGACCTGCTCCGCGTCGGCTTATGGCCCTCACGCGGCCTCGGTATCGACGTCCACGAACTGAAGACCTCCCGCTCGGACTGGCTGCGCGAGCTGAACGACCCGGCCAAGGCCGACGCCTGGTGGAAGCACTCCTCACGGTTCTGGGTCGTCGCCCCGCCCGGCCTGATCGACCCTCGTGAGATGCCGCCCGGCTGGGGACTCATGGTGCCGCCGAGTAACGGTCGCCGCTTCAAGGTCGTCGTCAAGGCGGAGACCAGGACGCCAGAGCTGTCGCTAGCGCTCATGACCGAACTGGTGTCACGCACCGACAACATCCGGGCGCAGGAGATCCACCAGGTCAAGCAGGACCAGCGGAACGCCATCTACCGGGCGATCGAAGAGGACCGGAGAACGCGCGGTCAGGCGGCGCTGGACATCAACACCAAGCAGTCGCTCGATCTCCTCAACGACCTGGAGAAGGCGTTGGGATGTCGGATCGACTCATGGGGCTCCCGGCACGACCTGGACCGTGTGGGTGTCGAGGAACTCGCCGAGGCGCTGCGCGAGTACACCCGCGACCACGTCGCCCTCCAGCGCCGCGCCAAGCAGCTCGGGGACCTCGACGGCCGCCTGCGCCGAGCCTCTGAGCTGGCCCTGAAGTACCTGAACACCGGGGAGCTTCGATGACCACAGCCCGCCCGCCTGCCGCCCTCGACCAGCCGCAGGAGCCGACACCGTGACTGACTACCAACTCACCCCAGCCGAGCAGCAGAAGCTCGACCGCCGGATCAGCATGTGCCGGCTCGCGGCCCTGGCCATCGCCGGGGCGTCACTGATCCTGTTCGCCGTCGCGGTGTGGTTCACCGACTGGCGGTACGCGGGGCTCGCCGTGATCGCCCTGGTCCCCGCCGGGTTCCTCCTGGTGGTCGTAGCCGAGGCGGAGAAGCCGTCCGTTCAGCGAAAGGTGGCCGAGCGGCTACGCCGGAAGGATGCGGTCGACGTTTCCGCAGGTGGCCGGGATGCGACCTGCGACGGAACCGCCACCTGTACCCGCGAGTAACAAGCGAAAAGCGGCTCCCTGGTCCGCCAACCAGGAAGCCGCCCCACCCCTCGCCCCACCAGATCCACCGTCCCCAGTGGCTCCAACGCAAACGGTACCAACCCGGAGGAGCCCGGCATGCCCATAGACCCGCGCAGCTGCCCAGGCGCATGCAACGCTCGCGCCCGCCGTGAGCACCGCGTCTACGACGAGCAGCTCGCCGCCTACCAGCAAGCCCTCGACGAGTGGCGGATCCCGCTCACCCTGCCCGTCAACAACGCGGAACCGCCCCGCGTCACCCCCTGGTACGGCAACCCGGTGTGGTGCGGCACCGACCTCGCCGCACGCCGGCAAGAGCTCGCCGAACTGGACGACCTTGCCTGCCTGGTGGTGGCGGAAGCCGACGGGCACCGCGGCGCCAACGGGGAAGCACGCGTGTCCGGGTCGCCGACCCCTGGATCGCCGTCGCCGACGCTGGACGACGTCGACGAGCTGGACTCCTGGCTGCGGTCGTGGCAGGGGGCTTGGACCGGGGAGGACACGCTGGCCCGCCGCGGGCACATCGCCGACTCGGTCACCCGGGGCGTGTCGTGGCTGCTGGGCCGCGCTGACCGGATCCTTGGGCATGAGGCGGTGGGAGCCGACTTCGGCCGGGAGATCCACGCCTGGCACACCCGCTTGTCACGCGGGTCGAAGTCGGACATCCGGGTGCACCGCAAGCCGTTGCGCTGCGACAGGTGCGGGTGCCTGTCGTTGGAGTGGCCGGAAGGGTCGGACCGGGTGACGTGCGCCCGCCGGGACTGCCAGCGGATCCTCACGTTGCCCGAGTACGAGGCGCTGGTGGAGCACGTGGCGCCGGCCGCCCGGGTCGCGGTGACAGCACGCGCCGCCGCACGGCCGCGCCGCCCGCATGCCGACTGCGGGGACCTGTCGGGGCGCACCCCGGCCGGTTCCTCGCCCATCCCCATGGAGAACGCAGAACACGAGAGGATCGCTCTGTGAAGGATGAGCGCATGAGCATGAAGGTCTACGAAGGCCCCGCGACGCTGGTCGGCACGACGGGACGTGAGCTCGCCGTCACCCTGGAACTGGACGTGCGGGCTGAGCCTGTCGACGTTGGTGGACGTCTGGAGCCGCTCAGGTCCTGGGCGGGCGAAGGCTCCCTCCCTGTGGGCGAATGGGATCGCCCCGACCACGGGGAGGCCGTGCTGCGAATGCCAGATGGGCGGCAGGCGCGGGTGCTCATCACCGACGTCCGGCTGGGCGCCGACAGCAAGGACCAGCGGGTCGCTTTCCGCATCGTGGGGATGGGTGGCCCTCCGCCGATCGATGGAGCCGAGTGATGAGCGCATGAGCAGCAAGATGACCTGTCCAGCATGTGGCGCCCACAGCTCAAGCGTGCTGCGCGCATTCGAAGAGGATGCCTCGTGCCCGTACTGCGGCCTCTCCGCGACCGCCGCCGCCGAGGTCCTGAATGCTCGCCGGAGCGCCGCTGATACCGAGCTGACCCAGAAGTACGCCGAGGCTGTCATCCGTGCGGACAAGGCCGAGACCCGGGCGGCTCGACTTGCACGGGCCCTCGACAGCATTCGCAGCGTATTGGAGTCGACTGTCGATGGATGATCTGATCGCGTTCCTCCGCGCCCGCCTCGGCGAAGACGAGGAGACGGCTCGTGTCGCCGGTGAAGCCTGCATTGCGTGGCTCACCTATCGCGACGATGACGGCCAGATGCGCTACACCACCGTCGCGGCGGCGGCCACGGACGGCATATGGATCGCCGCAGGAGCAGAGGTGCCCGCCCCCACGTCGGCGCTTGTCGTGTACGACCCAGCCCGCGCACTGCGCGAGGTCGAGGCAAAGCGGCGGATCATCTCCGAGCACGCACCACACGAGGACTATTCCTGGGCGTGCCGCACCTGCTCGGCGGCGGACTCCTGCGGCTGTATGGGCGGCCCTGACCTGCCGTGTCCAACGCTCCGCCTGCTCGCCCTGCCGTACGCCGACCACCCGGACTACCGCGAGGAGTGGCGGCCATGAGGTCCCGGCCATGCGACCACCCCGTCGATCTCGAACATCAGCGCACCCACGTGGCGGGAGATCCGCGAGGAACCGCACGTCCGTAACTGTCTGCCTGGCCTGCCACAATGACCACACCATGACTTCCTCCCCTGGACTTCTCGACGTCCCCACCGTGCTCCGAGGACCGGACGGCGAACTGCGGTGGATACCCGGTTCGCTGCCCGTCCCCGTGCCCGAAGACGCCGCCACGCTCACCGTCGCCGAATGGCTCGGCATCACAACCTGATCTCGCCTAGTTGCCGTTGACCTGCGGTTCCGGCTACTCTGCACCCGGAACACTTGTGCCCTCGCAGCAGAACACCGCGCGGGGGCATTTCGCATGTCTGGGGGTCCGCGTGCTCGTCTCCGCCCACCTGTCCCCGGACGGCGAACAGTTCCTCACCCGCAAGCAGGCCGCCGAGCAGATGGGCGTCCACCCCGACACCATCACCACCTGGGTCCGCAACGGCTACCTGACCGCGTTGGACGGCTGCCCGCCACGCCGCCAGATGTACGCCCGCTCCGACGTAGAGCACGCCGAGAAGCTGGCCTACGAGGCCGCTCTCCGCACCTCGGGTAGCGGCAAACGGGTAGAACGCAACCTCGCCGCCTGACAGTCCACACCGGGAGGCGCGCGTGGCCACCACCGCCGACATCACCGTCCACGTCCAAACTGACGCACTGCTCTCGGTGCTCCTCACCGGCCGCTACCGCCTGATCGGCGACGAGAACTGCGGCGTCGGGATCGAATGCCTCGACTGTTTCGACGGCGGCCGGCCCCTCGGCTACTACGACTCAGGACTGGGCCCCTACTCAGACCCGCAGGTGGTGAACGTGGACACCATCCCCGCCCTACTGGCGGTGGCCACAGACCACGAGACCACAGCCCACGGACCGGAAGGCGACAGCGTGGACATCCCCGGCGTCCCGGACAGCATCCCCCGCGGCCGCGTCATCGAGCTCGTGCAGAGCCTCGGCCTCGACCCGCGTGAGCTCGTCAGCTTCGAGATCAAGGGGCGCAGCATCGAGGCGGTGGTCTACGCGCTGAACGAGCAGGGCGGCCGGTACTTCGAGGGCGACGGCCCGCGCGCCGAGATCGCCAAGCACCGCATCTCCATCCCGATCACGGATGCCTCGCCGAGCGAGGAGAGCTGATGCTGATTGCAGCCCTCATCCTCGCGCTGGTCGTCGGTGCGTGGGCCGCCGTCGACCGGGCCTGGCCACTGCTGCTCCTGGCCATCGCCGTCGTGCTCATCGCGCTGGCCGGCGGCAACCCCTTCGACTAGCCGCGCATGCCACGCAGCCTGGGACGTAGCGGCCGGCGGTGGCGGCGAGCACGCGCCACCCTCATGGCCGAGACCCCTGACATCTGCTGGATCTGCGGGCACGCCGGCGGCGCCAACGACGCCGACCACCACCCGCCGCTCACCACCCTCGAAGCCGAAGGGCTAGACCCTTGCGACCCCCGGTACCTGCGGCGGGCCCACGGTGTAACCGGGTGCCCAACATGCGGGCGGGCGTGCAACCAATCCAAGGGGGCCAAACTTCTACCCCCCGCCCCCAAAGCATCCCGGGCCTGGTAGGCGGTGAGGCGTGCTGTACGTGGTCACAGGCCCACCAGCAGCAGGCAAGTCGACGTGGGTTCGCGAGCACGCGAAACCTGGTGACGTGGTGGTGGACTACGACCTGATAGCGGGCGCCCTTTCGGGGCCCACCCCGGCATGTGGCGGCACCCACGACCACCGTGGTGCCGTGCGCGACGTGGCGTTCCGAGCCCGCTCCGCTGCCATCCGCGAAGCACTACGCCACGCTGCCGACATCGACGTCTACATCATCCACACGCTGCCACCCGCTGACGCCCTGGCCAAGTACGCCGAGCACCGCGCCCACCTGGTCACCATCGACCCTGGGCACGACGTGGTCATGCAGCGCATCGCCGAGCAGCGACCCAGCACCGCGCGCGCCGTGGCCAAGCGCTGGTACTCCCAAGCGGCCAAGGGGCAGCACGGGGCGACCACGGCCACCCCCTGGCAGGGACACCCCCCTGGTACCCCTCACCCCCTGCACGCCCCACCACCTACCACGTCACGCACATGGTGACGATGAGTGACACGACGATGATGACTCAGCGTGACAACGACGACGTTGCTCACACAGCGCAGCCGCCAACGGTGTTCGGTGGTGCCGACGTTTCCGCAGGTCGGAGGCGTGGGGGGTACCTCCAGCACGTGAGACCATGATCAACGGGTGATCCGCCGCCCACTCGCCCCTTTCCCTCCCCACTACAAAAAGTAATCGACTCCAAGATCGTCACAATCGGTTACCAACCTGGACGTTGCACACGGTAACCGAAATGTGGTCACCGAAAGTCAAATACGCCCGCCGCTGATCACGACGGGAAGGAAGCCCCGGTATCCCCAGGTGCCGGGGCTTCCGCATGCCTGGGAGCTGAGAGATGGCACGCATGCCAGATATCCCCTGTTCGGCCTGTGGCGCTTTGCTGTGGTCGTCAAGCACATCGCTTCCCGCAGAGTCGCGGGTCTGTCGTCCGTGTCGCGAACGTCGCCGGGCAGCAGCATGGACCACATCGTGCGCGGAATGCGGGGGAGTGCTGGCACAGCGCTACTCGCGCGAGCAGAGGTTCTGTTCGCTGACTTGCGCCTATGCGTCAAGGAAGGGCGTCGCGCCCCTGTGGGCACTCCAGGCATCGCGGCGTCCACGCCCCTGTGCGGACTGCGGCATACAGGTCGCGACGACGGGCGCTGTGGCGCTGTGCAGCCCCTGTGCGGACGTCCGGAAGCTTGAGGGGTGGCGGCGTAAGAACCGGGCCCGCAGGACAGCCTTACGGTCCGTCGCATCCGAGCCGTACACGCTCGCGGAGATCGCGGGCCGGGATGGGCACCGCTGCCAGTTGTGCCATCGCGAGGTCGACATGCAAGTGAAGGCGCCGCATTCGCTGTCGCCGTCCATCGACCACGTCGTCCCGCTCGCAAGGGGCGGCGATGACACGCGCGGCAACGTTCAGCTCGCCCATCGGGGCTGTAACTCACGCAAGGGCGCAAGTGATGGTCCACGGCAGACGGCACTTGTGGGGTGAGGGAGGCAGTGATGACCGATGACACCGAAACGTCGCTCGTGGCTGCGGTCCGCGCCGACCTGAACCGCTGGTCCATCCCCGCGGACTCGGCGATGGCCGCCAGCGCGCTGGACCTGGCCGAGCGGCTGGGTGTCGACGACATCCGCCCTGCCGCCGCCGCCATGCTGCACGCCCAACTGCGGGCGACGCTCGGCGAGTTGGCGAAGGTGGCCACGCTGGAAGAGAAGGCCGGCGATCCGGTTGATGAGATCAACGCCCAGCGCGAGAAGCGCCGGAGGGGCGCGTGAACGACGGCGCGCTGGTGCTCGGCGTGCAGACCCCGCGGATCGCCTCGATCCCGCCGTATGCCTCCTCCGCCGGCCGCGAGGCTGTCGAGCTTGCGGCATCGGCCGGGCTCACCATGGATCCCTGGCAGGAGTACTGCCTGAACCACGGACTGGGGGAGCGGGCGAACGGCCGGTGGGCCGCTTTCGAGTGCGGCATTGTCGTGAGCAGGCAGAACGGCAAGGGCGGGGTGTTCGAGGCCAGGTGCCTGGCCGGGCTGTTCCTGTTCGGCGAACGCTTGATCTTGTACTCGGCGCACGAGTTCAAGACTGCGCAGGAGATGTTCCTGCGGATGCAGATGCTGGTGGAGAACAACGACGCGTTCCGGCGGCGTGTGCGGCGCATCAGGACCTCGCACGGCGATGAGGGCATCGAGCTGCTGTCGGGGCAGCGCCTTCGGTTCGTGGCCCGCTCGACCGGCTCGGGCCGCGGCTTCTCCGGCGACGTGAACATCATGGACGAGGCGTTCAACCTGGCCGAGACTTCGGTGGACGCCCTGATGCCGACGATGTCAGCTAGGGAGAACCCGCAGCTCTGGTACGGGTCCAGCGCGGCGGACAAGACGATCGCCCCTTGCGAGCAGCTGGCCCGGGTGCGCCGGCGCGGTATCAAGGGTGACGACCCCAGCCTGTTCTACGCCGAGTGGAGTGTCGACCCGCACGGTCCGCAGTGCGCACGCGACGACCTGGGCGTTTACGCATGCACCAACCATGACGACCCGGACGACCCGGCCAGTTGGGCGAAGGCGAACCCGGCGATGGGGATCCGCATCTCGGTGGAGCATGTGGCCCGTGAGCGCGCGTCGATGGGGGACAAGGGGTTCCTGCGGGAACGCCTCGGTGTGGGCAACTGGCCGACCGAGGAGGCCGACAAGTGGTCGGTCATCTCTGAGGCGGCGTGGCGGGCCGTGGCCGACGAGCACAGCGAACCGGTCGGCCGGGTGGCGTTCGCCGTCCACGTCGCCCCTGACCGGTCGTGGGCGGCCATCGGGACCGCTGGCCGGCGTGCTGACGGGCTGACGCACGTCGAGGTCGTCGACTACCGCCCCGGTACGGGCTGGGTGACTGACCGCGTCGGTCAGCTGGTCGAACGGTGGGACCCGTGCGCGGTGGTCGTGGATGCCGGTTCGCCGGCGGGCAGCCTGATCGCCGACCTGGAGGCAGCCGGGCTGGAGGTCGTGAAGCCTGCCGCCCGGGAGGTCGCCCACGGGTTCGGCCAGTTCCTGGACGCGGTCGCCCCAGAGCATGGAGACCCGACGCTGCGGTACATGCCGCACCCGGCCCTGGACGCCGCCGTGGCGGGCGCGGTGACTCGCCGCCTGGGGGACGCGAAGGCGTGGGACTCCAAAGCCGCGAGCGTGGACATCTGCCCGCTGGTGGCGGTGACGAGCGCGGCGTGGGGGTTCGCCACCCGGGGTCATGTCGAGGAAGAGCAGCCTGTCGAGCCGTTCGCCTTCTACGGATAAGGGGGAGCCGTGGTGCTGACCATTCCCGTGGAGCAGATCCAGGGTGAGGCCCGGGCGCGGAAGGTCGACGTGCGCAAGGCACTGCTCACGGTCGGCCGCGCGCTGTTGACGGTCCTGCTGGGCGTGCCGTACGTCCTGGGTTGGGCGCTGCGGAAGGTCTGGATGGTGCTGGTGACGGTCGTGACGATCCTGGGTACGGCGGCCGCGGTCGGCTGGCGCGACGCCGCCCGTCCGCGCGCGAAGTCGGGCGGCGCAGATGAGTGAGCTGGAGCTCCCTGCGGTCGACCAGACCGTCATCGTGAGATCTGGTGACGTGCTGGTCCTGCGGCTCGGAGCCGACGTCTCGCTTGCGGCGTTTGAGATGATCCGGGAGCAGTTGATGCCGGCCTTCAAGGAGCGACTCCCGGGCGTCGAGGTTCTGTTGCTTGGCGGCGGTGTCGAGCAGATGGCCGTGTTCCGGCGCGACGAGTCGCCGCACGGTGACCCGACCTGATGGGCCTGATCGAGCGGGTCACGGCGGCGCACCGTGACCGGCGCAAGCCTGCCCGGAAGGGCTGGTCCGAGCCGGACTTCTGGGACCTGGACCGGCTGCGGTGGCCGTTCCTGGGGTCGTCGTCGCTGGCCTCCGACCGCGAACAGATCGAGCACAACTTCGAGGGCTACGTCCAGGGCATCTACAAGGCCAACGGCCCGGTGTTCGCCCTCATGCTGGTCCGCCTGGCGATCTTCTCGGAGGCCCGCTTCCAGTTCCGCCGGCTGAAGAACGGCCGACCAGGCGAGTTGTTCGGTACCGCGGATCTGGCGCTGCTCGAGCGCCCGTGGGCGAACGCCACCACAGGGGATCTGCTGGCCCGGATGATCCAAGACGTCGACCTGGCCGGGAACGCGTTCGTGGCGAAGCTGAACGGCCGCCTGCGCCGGCTCCGCCCGGACTGGGTGACCATCGTCTCCGCGTCCAAGTCCGAGCCCGAGCTGTTCGGGGCCGCTTTGGACGCGGAGGTGATCGGCTACTACTACTCGCCGCAGGCGCCCGGGTCGACGACGGACACGCTGCTGTTGCCATCACAGGTGGCGCACTTCGCGCCGATCCCAGACCCCGAGATGAACTGGCGGGGCATGTCGTGGCTGACGCCGGTGCTGCGTGAGATCTCCTCCGACCTGGCGGCCACGCTGCACAAAAGGAAGTTCTTCGAGAACGGAGCCACCCCGCAGGCCATCGTGTCGGTGGACGCGTCAGTGACCCCGGACATGCTCAAACGGTTCATCGCCATCATGAACGAGCAGCACCAGGGCGTCGAAAACGCGTACAAGACGCTCTACCTGGGCGGCGGGGCGGATGTCACCATCGCCGGCCGGGACCTGGCGCAACTGGACTTCAAAGCCACCCAGGGCGCCGGTGAGACGAGGCTCGCGGCGGCGGCCGGTGTGCCCGCGGCGATCGTCGGGTTCTCCGAGGGCCTCGCCGGTTCCTCGCTGAACGCCGGGAACTACGGGCAGGCCCGGCGGAGGTTCGCCGACGGCACGCTCAGGCCGCTGTGGCGCAACGCGGCAGGCTCGCTCGCGTCCCTGGTCACGGTGCCACCGAGTTCTGAGCTCTGGTACGACGACAGGGACATCAGTTTCCTGCGCGAGGACCGCAAGGACGCCGCCGAGATCTTCCATACCGAGGCGAGCACGGTCTCACAGCTGGTCCGGGAGGGCTTCACCTACGAGTCGGCGAAGGCCGCCACGGCGGCGCAGGACGTCGGCCTGTTGGTGCACACCGGGCTGGTGTCCGTGCAGTTGCAGCCGCCCGGGACAACGCAGACCACGCCGACGGGCCAGCCGCCCGCCGGTGGCCAGACCCCGCCGACTACCGATCCGGCAAAGGAGCAGTGAATGGATACGAAGGGCCTCCGCGTCGAGATCAAGGACGAGGCGAAGGGACTGGTCAAGGCGGTGTTCGCCACGTTCAACGTAGTGGACTCGCACGGCGATGTGACACCCCCGGGCGCGTTTACCGACGGGGAGGAAATGCCGATCAGCTCCTACGGCCACACCTCCTGGGACGGGGCGCTCCCGGTCGGCAAGGGGTCGATCCGGCAAACCGCGAAGGAAGCCATCTTCGAGGGCCAGTTCTTCCTGGACACCACCGGCGGCCGGGACACCTTCACCACGGTCAAGGAACTCGGCCCGCTGTGCCAATGGTCCTACGGCTACGACCCGGAGGACTACTCCTTCGGCGAGCAGGACGGGCAGAGGGTCCGCTTCCTGAACAAGCTGAAGGTGCACGAGGTCTCGCCGGTGCTGTTGGGCGCCGGGGTGAACACCCGGACCCTGGCCGCGAAGTCGGCGGGCGCGGGCACACCCGCTCGCCGCGGCCGTGCGCTGGATCCGCATGACAGTGAGGTGACCTCGAGGTCGTGGGACGGGGTGAAGACGCTGGCCGGCCTGGCGGATGACGCCCGGCCGTCCGAGCTGCGCACCGTGTACGCCTGGGTGGACGCCGACGGCGACCCCGAGGCCAAGGCCAGCTACAAGTTCGCCCACCACCACGGCGTGGGCGGGCCGGCGAACGTGCGGGCGTGCCTGATGGGCATCGCCCGCCTGAACGACCCATCCAAGGGCGGCATCCCCGACGCCGACCGGGACGGCGTGTACAAGCACCTCGCCTCGCACCTGCGGGACGCGGACATCGAGGCACCCGAGCTGAAGTCTCAGCCGGGCGGCTCCATGAAGTTCCACGAGGAAGGGCACGCGGTCCTAGCCGGGCTCTCCTCATATCTTGATCGCGCTTCGGAAGTCCTAGCTCTCCGCGCGCGCAAGGGCAGGACGGGGCTCACTCCCGCCGCTGTCGACCTCCTTAGCTGGGTCGGCGACGACGTGAAACGGCTCAACGCCCTGCTCTCGGCACCTGTCGGCGAAGAGGACGTCAGCGAGGAGCTCGCGTCGAGCTACCTGCGGTCCATCGCCAGCGTTCACGGAATCACGGACTCTGAGGAGAGAGCATGACGGTCGAAGCGCCGGAGAGGATCATCGAGTTCCCCGCGCTGAAGGAAGCGCAGGGCAAGCTCGACGCGAAGCGTAAGGAGCTGCGGGACCTCCTGCTGGAGGCCGGGCCCGAGTACGACATGTCCAAGGTGAAGTCCGTCCAGGGTGACACCCACGCGAAGGTCGCCCACATCGGCTCGCTGAACGCCGCGCTGGAGGACCTGAAGAAGGACGTCGACGAGAAGCTCGTCATCGCCCGCGCCGCGGGGGCGGCCAAGGCGGCCGAGCAGACCGAGCACGGCGCCAAGGATGTCCCCGACGAGCCGCGCACCAAGAATGGGCAGCGCAAGAGCATCGGTGAGCTGTTCGTCGCCAGCCAGGCGTGCAAGGGCTACAAGTCCGGGTCGGGCATGGGCCCGTCGGCGCAGCTCGACATCGAGCTGAAGACCCTGTTCACGACCGGCGCCGGGTGGGCACCGGAGTCGATGCGGACCGGCCGCGTCGAGATGTTCGCCACCAGGCCGGCGCCGCATGTCGTGGAGTTCTTCCCGCAGACCACCACCGCGCAGGCGTCGGTGGTCTACATGGAGGAGACGACTTACACGAACGCCGCGCAGGAGACGGCGGAGGGCGGCACCTACCAGGAGGCGACGCTCGCGCTGACCGAGCGGGCGCAGCAGGTCCGCAAGGTGGCGGTGTTCCTGCCGGTCACCGACGAGCAGTTCGAAGACGAACCGCGCGCCCAGATGTACGTCGAGAACCGTCTGCCGTTCATGCTGCGGCAGCGCCTGGACCTTCAGGTCCTGGTGGGCGACGGCACCGGTCAGAACCTGCTCGGCACCGCCTCGGTCTCGGGTATCCAGACACAGGCCAAGGGCGCGGACACCACCCCGGACGCGATCTACAAGCTGTTCAGGAAGATCCGCGAGGACGGGTTCGCCGAGCCCAGCGCGCTGTTCATCCGCCCCGCGAAGTGGGAGGAAGTCCGGCTGCTGAAGACCGCGGACGGCGTCTACGTGTGGGGCCACCCGTCCATGCCCGGCCCGATGACCATCTGGGGTGTCCCGGCCGTGGAGACGGTGGCGGCGCCGGCGACCAGCGCGGTCGCGGGTGACTACGCCAACTTCGCCGAGCTGGCTGTCCGGCGTGGCATCGACGTGCAGGTGTCCAACAGCCACTCGACGTTCTTCGTCGAGGGCAAGCTCGCGATCCGCGCGGATGTCCGTGTCGCGGCGGTCCACTACCGGCCCAAGGCATTCGGGGTGGTCTCCGGTCTCTAGACCAAGTGCATTCGAGGGCTGCTCTGTAGCAACTGCAACACCATGGTCGGGCTGGCCAAGGACAACCCCGAGCGGCTCGAATCGGCAGCCCTCTACCTACGGCAATCCGGGGCCAAGGTCCCGTAGAAGGATGAGGACAAATGCCAGTCATGGAAGGCACCCGGGGCATCAAAGAGGCTCGGGGCGAGTACGACTTCGCCGTGGACGGCGGCGCGGTGTCCACCATCACCCTGCGTTCGGCCCCCGGCGACTCCAACGGCAACGAGATTCCGGCCGGGTCGCTCATCATGGGCGGCTACATCGAGGTCGACACCGCGGTCACCTCTGGTGGCGCCGCAACCGTCGCGGTCAATTCCGAAGGGGCAGGCGACCTGCAGGCCGCGGCTGCGGTGTCGGGCGCCCCGTGGTCGACCACCGGACGCAAGGCCATCACCCCGGTGTTCACCGTCGGCACCTCGGTGAAGACCACCGTGCGGCGGAACCTCGCGGTCACCGTCGCCGCCGCGGCGCTGACCGCCGGCAGGTTCCGCGTCGTCGTGATGTACAGGTAGGGGCCGGAGATGGCACTCGAATTCGTGACCGAGCCCGAGGGTGAGACCAACTACGTCACCGCCACCGCGCGGCTGTGCCTCACCGAGGACGACCGCCTGGTCAAGGACACCGACCCGGACGCGCGCTGGCTGTACTGCGTGCCGGGGGCTCGCATTTCCCGCAAGGACGCCGAACGGTACGGCCTGCTCGACTCCGAATCCGACCAGGAGGCGGACCCCGACGCAGACGGCAAGGCCGATTCCCCCGCCCCGAACAAGGCGCGGCCGACGCCGCCGAACAAGGCGCGCAGCCGACCCGCCGATAAGTGATCTGACCAGCGCAAGGGGGCCGTCCATCGGGCGGCGGGCGCAGGAGGTTCCGGAACGCGCGGCGTCGAGGTCACGGGCCGGTCGTACCCGCAAGAGCTGAACCAAATCGAAGGGGTCGTCCCAGCGGGACGGCCCCTTCCGCATGTTCGTGATCAATCAAGGAGGGGCCTGCCATGGCCGTCACTGTCACCGTCTACGGCAAGCTCCAGCAGAGCCTATGGGAAGCGAAGATCAATTTCGCCTCCGACACCATCAAGGCGATGCTGCTCAGCGCCTACACCGTGGGCAGCACTCCGGACACCGCGCAGTACATGTCCGACGTCCTAGCCGCGGCCACCGAGGCCATCGGCAGCGGGTACACGGCGCGTGGTGCGACGCTCGGCACCAAGGCGATCTCCTACACCGCGGCGAACTCGTGGTCCACCAGCCGCGCGAACTCGACGGCGTATGCGGCGGGCGATGTCGTGCGCCCGGCCACGGGTAACGGGTACGTCTACCAGGCCACGAACGCGGGCACATCGGGCGGCACGATCCCGACGTACCCCACGGTGATCGGCCAGACCGTCACCGACGGTGGTGTGACGTGGGCGTGCGCGGGCCGGGGTGTGCTGCTACTGAAGTCAGCGGACCCGTCGTGGACCACATCCAACCCGGGGACGTTGGCGGCTGCGTACATCGTGTTCTACAAAGACACCGGTACCGACAGCACGTCTCCGGTGATCCTGATGTGGGATCTGGGTGGGACGCAGACGGCGTCGAATGGCGGTGCGTTCACCGCGCAGGAGGACGCCGGCGAGGGCCTCCTGGTCATGTTCACCGGCTGACCGGGTGGTACGCCTGGAGGTCACGCGGTGGGCCCGCCCGGGCGGTCTGGTGGCGGCGGTGTCGCTGCCGGGTCCTGCGGGCGGTGTCCGGGTGCGCGGCGGGCAAGGTGCGATGGCCGGTTTCCCCGATGCGACGAACACCGGCTTCGTCGCGTGGCCCGGGTACACCGGGTCGTTGACCACCTACAGCGGGCCTGACCCGATCCCGTCGAGCGCCTCGGGTACCACCTACCAGGGGTATCGGTTCAGCGGCGGCGTCACCGTCGGTGTGGCTGGGTCCTTCCCCACGGGCGTGACGTTCCGGGGTTGTGAGTTCGTCATCACCTCGCCGAACGACTGGAACGTGCAGGACTACGGCACCGGGACCACGTTCGAGTACTGCACGTTCCGCCCGTCGGCCGTGTCGACGCCGCCGGTCAGCCTGGCGCAGTCGTACCAGTACGGCATCAACCATGTCGGCTTGTCGCTCACGGTGCGCAGGTGCAACTTCTGGGGATTCGGCAACGGCATCCAGCTGGGCACCAGCACCCTGGCCAACCCGGTGCTCGTAGAGGACTCCTACTTCCATGACGCCGCGGATCAGAGCGGGTCGACGTATCACCACGACGGGATCTTGAGCAACAACGGCGGGTCCCAGATGCAGTACATAACGATCCGCCGCAACACCATCGTGTCCGGCGGCAACACCAATGGCATCGCCCTGCAGGTCGATTCCGTGGGCGGCGCCTACTACAGCAACATCGCCGTCGTCGGGAACCTGCTCGGCGGCTGGGGTTACAGCGTGAACATCGGCGGCAACGCCACCGGCAACAGCAACATCACGTTCACCGACAACGTGTTGACCACCGCGATTCAGCCCGGGTTCAGCGAGTTGTACGGGTGGGCCGACGGGAACGGCAACCTGTGGCGGCGCAACAAATGGCGGGTTCCCTCGGGTGCCCAGTACGGCTCGCCCGCCGACGACGGCAAATTCTGGTGGCCGGACGGCACCAGGCGTGTCACGGACTACACCGGTTAGGGGGTCGCCGTGCCCGCCGCCATCGTCCGGTCCAACAGTGGTGCGCAGAACACCGGCTCGGCCACCCCCACAGCGGCCTTGGGCGGCACGGCAACGGCAGGGAACCTCCTGGTCGCCGTGATCGGTGCCGACGACTACTTTCCTGGTCCCACCAGTCCGCGTAACCCGACCCCGCCCACAGGGTGGACGCTGTCAGCAGGGTGCTGGCAGGAGACGTTTCTCGGCCACTACCTGATCTGGAAAATCGCGGCAGGCGGCGAAACCGGGGTCACCTACACCATCGGCTCGGCGTCGCCGTCGTGCTGGGCGATCGCCGAGATATCCGGGATCAACACATCCAGCCCTTTTGACGTCTCGGCGGGCGCGTTCGATCAGTCGTCGGGGACGACGTACGCGACACCGGCGCTCACCCCGACGTCGGGTGACCGGTTCGTGATCGCCACCATCGGCGGCGCATTGAACAGTGCGTTCTCCGGCATGTCCGGGTGGACGAACTCGTTCACCGAGATTCAGGACGTGTGGACGACCATCGCGACCGGCACGCGTGACAGCGTCGGCATGGCCACCCTCGCTGTGACGGCCAATGGGTCCACCGCGTACAGCACGGGCATCACCTGGGACGGCGCTGTCACAGCACAGGCGCGCACCGGGATCATCATCAGCTTCAAGGTCGCGGGCGGCGCCTCTCCGACCAGCGTCACGGTGTCGGGGGCGGGCGGAGCGATACGGGTCCGCTCTTCAGCCGGCGTGGTGTCACCCGCCAGGTCGATCGCCGTGGCATCTCCCGCTGGTGTGGCGCGGGTGCGGGCCTCAGCGGGGTCGGTGGCGGTCACCGAGATCCTGCCCGCGGGCGGTGAGGCTGCGGTCCGTTTGCGGGCCGGGTCCGGCGCTGTCCTGGCCGTGCAGGTCGCTGTTGTGACCGGCGGGGCCGGTGTGGTGCGGCTGCGGTCCGGTCAAGGCGCGGTCGCCGCATCCCAGGCTGCTCCGGTCGCCGGCGCCGCAGGTTCGGTGCGGGTGCGCGGGTCTGCCGGTGCTGTGGCTGTGGTGCAGGCGGCTCCGCTTCCGGGGCCGTCCGGTGTGGTCCGGTCGCGGGCGGGTTCTGCGGCGGTCGTCGCCGTTCAGGTCGCTGGTGCGACCGGGGCCGGGGGCGTCATCCAGGTCCACGCCGGGGCTGGTGCGATCACCTCAGGGGTGAGCGCCACCGTCTCGGGTTCGGCCGGTGGCGTCCGAATGCGAGCGGGCCAAGGCCAGGCGTCCGCGGTTCAGCACGTCACGGTGGCCGGTTTGGGCGGCCAGGTCGTGCTGAGGGCCGGTTCGGGTGCGGTGTCTGCGGTGTCAGGCGGCTCGTCGGCCACCGTGTCGGGCCCGGCGGGCGGTGTACGACTCCGAGGTGGCGCTGGCGCTCTCTTCGTGGTCCAGCGGCAGCTTCTTCCGGGCGCGGCCGGCGCAATCCAGGTTCGGGGCTCCGCTGGGCTGGTGGCTGACGTCCGGGTCGCCCCTGTGGCCGGGGTGGCTGGCACCGTCCGGGCCGGGGCGGGTGCTGGTCTGGCGGTGGCTGTCGGCCATGTCGCGGCGGCCGGTGGCGCTGGTGCGGTGCGGGTGCGTTCGGGTGGCGGGGTGCTGCTGCTCGGCGGGGTGACCGTGATCGTCCCCGGTGCCGCCGGGGTCGTACGGGCCCGGTCGACGGCCGGGCCGGTGGTCGCCGTGGCGACGGTCACGCTGACCGGTCCAGCGGGTTCGGTCCGGGTGCGCCGCGGCGGGAAGCCGCGCGACCCGTCGCTGAGCCGAGGGGTGATGACGCCCCGGATTCGGCGCGTGGCGGCGATGTCCTATCGGGCGAGAGCGGGAGGCTGACGATGTTCGACCTCGGGGACCTTGTTCCGCTGTCGATCCAGATCCGCAACGCAGCCGGGCAGCCGGAGGACGCGACCTCGGTCAGCGTGACCATCACGCTGCCGGACGGCACCAGCGAGACGCACGGCCCGATCCCGTCGAGTGGGGCCGGCGCCTACGACTACGACTACCCGACGATGCAGGCCGGCTGGCATGGGGTGCGCTGGCTGGCGACCGGCCTCAACGCTTCAGCATTCACCGACTCCTTCGACGTGGCACCAGCAGCCGGGGCTGCGTTCATCTCGGTCGGCGATGCCAGGCAGCACCTGCGTAAAGACGTCGACGACGAACAACTCCGCTGGTACGTGGCCACCGCCTGCCAGATGATCACAGATCGGATGGGGGTGGTGTCCCCGACGGTCGTGGTGGCCGAACGACGAGCCCACCGCGGCACGGTCGTGCTGCCCACCCGCCCGGTCATCGCGATCACCAGCGTGCAACGCCTGCCCGGCCTGGAGGTCGTCCCGGCGGACGACGCGGCGACCAGCGCGCGAGGCTGGACCCTGGAGTCGCCCGAGGGCCTGCTGTCGGTGTCCGGCAGCAGCCTGGTCCGGGTCACCTACCTGGCGGGTCGTAACCCGTTGCCGCCGAACTTCCGGATGGCCGCACTAGAGCTGGTGGCGCACCTGTGGCGCGGTAGCCAGCACAACCAGGCGGGCGGTCGCCCGCCGCTGGGGGACGGCGACGCCCTGTCGGCGTCTGTGCGCCCGTTCGCGATGCCATACCGGGTGCTGGAGTTACTCGGCTTGAAGAAGGACCAGGAACGCGATGAGCCGCTCGTCGGATGAGCTTCGTCCCCCTGGAGGGCCTGACTGATGTCCACGATTCCCGCAGCGCTCGCCGCCTTGGTCGCAGCCGCCAGACGAGCCTGGCCGGACGTGCAGGTCCTCGACGGCGGCCCCACGATCGACATCAACGCCGACGTCATCTCGATCGGGTACAGCGGCAGCACCACGGACGCCGACGTGCGCAGCACCCTGACCCGCGACCAGCTGGACGTGCAGCCGGACCTGGAGCGGTACGACGTCATGTGCATGGTGTCGGCCTGGCGGGGCGACGCCTACGACGCCGACGGCAAACCCGACGCGGAGACGACCCGGCTTCGGGCGTTCGAACTACTGGCCGGGTTCCGCCGCGAGCTGGCGCGCGACCCGCGGCTGGGCGGCACGGTGATGATGGCCCACCTGTCCACCCTGGACATGGTGGCCGACCAGACCCCCAGCGGCCCGGTGTGCACCGTGCGGTTCGTCGTCCACGTCGACGCGTTCACGGACGCCTGATGGCGGTCGGGGACCCGGCCGAGGAGATCCGCAAGCTCGCCAAAGACCTCGGGAAGATCCCGGCCGAGCTGCGTAAGGAGCTGCGACCCGAGCTGAAGAAGGCCGCCGAGCCGATCGCCACCGACGCCCGGGGCAGGGCGTCGTGGTCGGCGCGCATCCCCCGGGCGATCGCCGTGTCCATGCACCTGAACAAGCGCGACCCGGGGGTGTCCATCCGGGTGCGCGCGTCGATGGCACCGCACGGGCGGGCGTATGAGGGCATCACGGGGGCCAGTCATTTCGTGCATCCGGTTCATGGTCACCGGGACCGCACGGTGTCCGAGGAGACGCGGCCGTACGTGGCGCCGGCCGTGGACGCCGCGACCGATGAGGTGGTGGACGCGGTGGCGCAGACCGTGGACCGAGTAGCGCGGGAGCAGGGCTTCCGATGACCGAAAGGAGGGGCAATGCCCCTTAGCGCGAGCCTGCTGGTACAACTGGCGGCCGACCTGACCAGCCCGCTGGACCTGACCACAGTCGATGTGCCGCTGAGCATCGGCAGGCAGATCAGTCTGATCAGCGGGACCGGCGCGGGTGCGGCCGACCAGATCTGGTCGGCGACACGGTCCATCAACAGCGGGGCCACCGACAGCCTGGACCTGGCCGGAGTGCTGACCTCCCCGCTGGGCGGGACGCTGACGTTCGCCCGGATCAAGGGAGTCCTGGTCGCGGCGGCGGCGACGAACACCACCAACGTTGACGTGGCGAGACCTGCGACCAACGGTGTCCCTCTGTTCTCGGCGGTGAGCAGCGCGATCTCCGTCCGCCCGGGCGGGCTGCTGGTGTGGATGGACCCCTCGGCGGCGGGGGTGGTCGTGACGCCCGGCACGGGTGACTTGATCAACCTGGTCAACGGGTCTGGCGCGACCGCCAAGTGCGACGTCGTCATCATCGGCGCGAGCGCGTAGGAGGCCCGCATGGAGACCGTGTGGATCTCACACCCCAATCTGGATGACAGGAAGGTCGAGGTACCCGCCTCGGCGCTGCCGCATCACCAGCGCGCCGGCTGGGTGGAAACCGACGCGCCGCCCCCGCCGCCACTCCCGGAGCCGGACCCCGGCCCAGGCGAAGACCCGCCCAGCGAAAACCCAGATCAGACCTCAGGAGCCCCGGCAGACGCCGGGGCTTCTGCTTTGCCAGAGTCGCCGAGGCGTCGGCGCGCGAGCACCAAGGAGGACGAGTAAATGCCCGCAACGCCGATCACTCCCGCGTCCCGGTTCTTCCGGCCCGGCACGACGAAGTGCTACTGGGTCGTGTCCATCTCCAACATCAACGCGCCGAGCAGGCCGGAGTTGAACGCAGGCTCCGACCTGTCCAAGGACATCGCCGACATCGCCGGGTGGATGGTGTCCGGTCAGAAGATCGACACCCCGGACCTCAACTCCACGTTCGTCTCCAACATCCCTGGCCTGACCAGCGCCGACGAGTCGTCGATCACGTTCTACGCGGGCGAAACCGGTGTGGACGTGCGCAGCCTGATGCCGCGAAACACGGCCGGGAACATCGTGTGGCTGGACGGCGGCGATGTCGCCGGGCGGAAGATGGACGTCTTCCCGGTGCGCATCCTCAGCGTCGGCAAGCAGCGCAGCATGGGCGCTGAGGCGGCGCGGATCACCATCCAGTACGCCATCAGCTCCGTGCCCGCTGAGGACGTGACCATCCCGTGAGCCTGCGTGAGCGGCTGCTCAACCGGCCCCGGCCGATGGCCGCCTACCCGCTGCGGGTCGACGACGACACCCAGGCGCGCAAGGACATGGAGCAGGCCCGCACCCTGCTGCGGCTCCTGCAGCTCCAGGGCGAGTCGGCCGACGAGTCGGCCGTCAAGGCGGCCAAGGCGGACCTGGCCAAGGCTGAGGCCGCTCTGGCGGCCTGCTACGAGCCGGTCACCCTGCGGGCGATGCCCCCGGACGACTTCGAGGCTCTGATCGCGCTGCACAAGCCGCGGGAGGGCACCGAGGAGACGTCATGGAATCTGGACACCTTCCCGCAGGCCTGCTTGATGGCGTGCGTGGAGTCCGACCTGACCGAGGCCGAGTGGGGGCAGGTCTGGAAGGAGGTCCTGTCCCAAGGTGAACGCGGCGAGCTGTGCACGGCGGCCATCCGGGTCAACGTGCGGGTTCCGGAGTCCACGCTCCCAAAAGACTGGACGCAGATCCTGGGCTAGCTCTTGAGCTGGCCGTCTGCCACCACTACCTCATCCCGCACTCGGCCTTCCTGTCCTGGTCGGCCGAGGACCGGGACAAGGCGATCTGGCAGCACATCCGTAAGCGCCAGGCGTGCGGCTCCTGCGGCACCCGCCCGGAGGAGTGGGACGAGACCCGCGGCGGCGACCGCAACGCCTACATCGCCGAGCCCGAGCGGTGCCGCGGCTGCGAGGTGAAACAGGCGGGCGAGGAAGCACTGGCCAGCGATAAAGACCGCGGCCGGGGCGCGCGCATCGTTCTCATCCGCAACCGGAAGGAGGTGACCGGGCATGGCCGTCCGTGACCTGATCATCGACATCAAGAGCCGGTTCGACGAGAAGGGTTCCAAGGCCGCCGAGGAGGGGCTGAAGAAGACCGAGGAGGCCGCCAAGCGTTCCCAGCGTGAGCTGGAGCGGATGGAGCGGGCGGCGGCCAAGCAGCGCGACGCGATGGAGTCCTCGGGCCGGACCCTGGCCACGTTCGGCGTGGCCGCGGTCGCTGGGATCGGCATGGCGGTGAAGGCCGCCGTCGACTGGGAGTCGGCCTGGACTGGGGTGACCAAAACGGTTGAGGGCACCCCTCAGCAGCTCGCCGCCCTGGAAGGGGCTCTGCGTGGCCTGGCCCGGGAACTTCCGGCCAGCCACAAGGAGATCGCCGCGGTGGCCGAGGCCGCCGGTCAGCTCGGCGTCAAGCGGGAGAACATCACCTCGTTCACCCGGACGATGATCGCCCTGGGGCAGACCACCAACCTGAGCGCTGAGCAGGCGGCTACCGCCCTGGCGCGGCTGTCCAACATCATGGGCACCCCGCAGGCCGAGATCGGCAAGCTGGGCGCCTCCCTGGTCGCCCTGGGCAACGCGGGCGCCTCGACGGAGTCCGAGATCGTCGACATGGCGCTCCGTATCGCCGGCGCCGGCAAGACCATCGGCCTGACCGAGGGCCAGGTCCTGGGTTTCTCCTCCGCGCTGAGCTCGGTGGGTATCAACGCCGAGGCGGGCGGCTCGTCAATCTCCCGCGTGATGATCACCATTGCGCAGGCGGTCGACGCCGGCGGCCAGCAGGTGGAGAAGTTCGCCAAGGTTGCGGGCATGTCCGCCTCGGAGTTCTCGACGGCGTTCAAGCAGGACGCGGGCGGCGCCCTGGCCGCGTTCATCGAGGGCCTCGGCAAGGTGGAGTCCAGCGGTGGCTCGCTGTTCCAAACCCTGCAGCAGCTCGGGTTCTCCGAGGTCGAGGTCCGGGATGCCCTTCTTCGTACCGCCAACGCGGGGTCGCTGCTGTCCGACAGCCTGCGGGTCGGCGAGCGGGCCTGGGCGGACAACAGCGCCCTGGTGGAGGAGGCGGCCAAGCGCTACGAGACGACCGCCTCGAAAATGCAGGTCGCCCAGAACAACGTCACCGACCTCGCGATCACGATCGGCCAGACCTTCCTGCCCATCCTGGGGCAGGTCGCCGAGCACACCTCGGGCTGGATCGCGATGCTGAGCGACCTGCCCGCCCCGGTGAAGACCGCCGGGACCGTGGTGGGTGGCCTGGCCGGGACCGTCGCCCTGGCGGGTGGCGCGGCGATGATCGCCGTGCCGAAGATGGTGGAGTTCACCAAGACCCTGACCGAGATGGGGCCGCGCGGCGCAGCCCTGGCCGGACGGCTGTCCAGCCTGGGCAGCTTTCTGACCGGCCCGTGGGGGCTCGCGCTGGGGGCCGCAGCCGGGGTGCTGCTGCTGTTCGCCGACGCCCAAGCAGAGACCGCTGGCCGGGTCGAAGACCTCACCCAGGCGATCGTCGCCGACCACGGCGCGATCGCGGATTCCACCCGGGAGAAGATCCTCAACAACCTGGTGTCCGACGGCATGATTGCTCAGGCCAAGCAGCTTGGGCTGAACCTGGACCTGGTCACACGGGCCTTCGGCGGCAACAAGGACGCGGCCAGCCTGCTGAACCAGCAGTTGGACGACATGCTCGCCAAGAAGATGGACCAGGCGCCGGCGTTCGCGTGGCCGTGGGACGAAGCAGGCCGGAAGATCAAGGATGAGACCGACGCGATCACCGGTCTGAAGTTCTCGCTCGGCGAGTACGGGCGGCAGCTCGACGCGGCCAAGGGCAAGGCCCAAGAGCAGATCGACGTGCAGGACAAGCAGGTCGTCAAGGTCACCGACCTTGAGTCGGCGATGCAGGGCATGACTGCGGAGATGAGCGGTCAGGGTGTCGCGGCCGGCGACCTGTCGGGGTTCATGCAGGGGCTGGCCAGCGCCTATGGGCTCGTGGGTGACGACGCGGCCAAGGCCGCCCAGAAGATGATCGACTCCTGGTCGCAGGCGTTCTCCCAGTTCGGCAACCTGGTCGGTGCCATCCAGGACATCGAGTCCTCGGCGTCCCAGTCGAGTACCTCCAACGCCGACCGGCAGGCGGCTGCCGTCCAGCGGCTCGCCGAGGTGCAGCGCGACGGCGCCGAGAAGATCAAGCGGGCGCAACGCGACCTGGCTGATGCGCATCGCACCAGCACCGAGAAGATCACCAAGGCTCAGCGTGACTTGGCTGACGCGCACGAGAAGGCCGCTGATCGGACGGTGCAGTCCCAGGAGCGGATCCGCTCCGCCCAGCAGTCCCTCGCCGACGCCATCGAGCAGGCGGCGCAGCGCGGGGCCGCCGCCCTGCAGCGCGTGGAGGACGCGCAGCGGCATGTGGCCGAGGTGGCCCAGGACTCCAGCCGCAAAATCGGGTCAGCGGCTCAGCGGGTCGCCGACGCGCAGACCGAGGCGGCTCAACGCCAGTTGGACGCCGAACGGCGGCTCCAGGACAGCCACGCCCGCACCGCTCAGGCTGTTGAGGACTTGACCGCTGCCCGCGTGCACGCCCAGCAGCGGCTGGAGGACCTCGCCCGGTCGGAGGCGTCCAGCGCCCTGGACGAAGAGGGCGCGCAGATCGCGATCGAGCGGGCCCAGCAGCGCCTGGACGAACTCGGCGCGCCAGACTCCAAGGCGACGGACCTGGACCGGCGAGAGGCGGATCTCGCCTACCGGCGGGCCAAGGACCGGCTGAAGGAGATCCAGCAGCGCAACGCCGACCTCCGCAAGGAGATCGCGGACGCCAACAGGGCCGGCGTCGAGGGCAGCGCGGAGGTCGTCAAGGCGAAGGAGCGCATCGCCCAGGCGCAGCAGGCCGAGCAGGAGGCGGAGGCGGCCCTCGCCAAGGCGCGCGAGGACGGGGCCCGTTCGGTGGCCGCGGCCGAGCAGGCGTTGGCTGATGCCCGCAGCGACGCCGCGCGGCAGCAGGAGGAAGCCCAGCGCGCCCTGGCCAAGGCCGAAGCCGAACTGGACCAGTCCCGTACCGCGAGCGCCAAGGACGTGCTCAAGGCCAAGCAGGACATCGTGGACGCCGAGAAGGCGGCTGCCAAGGCGACCCGGGACGCGGCGCGTGATGTCCAGGACGCTGAGCAGGCTGTCCGTGATGCCCATCGGAAAACGGCGCGTGACGTCCAGGACGCCCAGGAGGCTGTCCGTGCCGCACGTCAGGCGGCGGCGCGTGATGAGGTCAAGGCGAATCAGGACGTCCGCGACTCCTGGGTGAATCTGGGCGGCACCGTCGCGGTGACAACCGACCAGTACCTGCGCGAACTGGAGAAGCAGGTCAAGGACCAGGAGAAGTGGGCCGACAACCTCATCTCGCTGGCCGGGCGGGTGCCCGGCGCGATGCTCGACGAGCTGATCAAGCTCGGCCCCGGCGGGGCCAAGGTCGTCGCCATGGCCTCCCAGATGTCGGATGTGGAGCTCAAGAAGTTCATCGAGTTGCACGGCCGCTCGGGCAAGCTGGCCGGCGACACCTTCGCCGAGAACCTCGCAACCGCCGGACCGATCCTGCGGTACATCGCCCTGACGCGCGGCCAGGAGGTGGCCGACAAGGTGCGCGAGGGCATGGACGGCGGCCGTACCAGTGTGTTCGAGGCGGCAAAGCGCATCGGCCTGGACATCATCACCGGGATCGGCAAAGACCACACGATCACGATCTTCGTGAAGACCGAGTACCAGGACGACCTGTCGCGTGAGGCGCTGCGCATGGCCGTCCAGAACCGCGAGGCGGGCGGCATCGACCGGTACGCGGCCGGTGGGATCGAGCGGTACGCCATGGGCGGGTTGCGCCGCCCGGCGGGGCCGACGATCGCCGGTAGGCCCACGGTGCTGTTCGGCGAGGGAAAGGGGGATGAGGCGTTCATCCCCTACGACCAGCAGTACAGGGCGAGGGCCGAGGGTCTGCTGTCGCAGGTGGCCGGCGACTTCGGCGGGGTGTTCCTCAAACCGCTCGGCGCACCGGCAGGGGGCGGGGACGGCGGGTCCGCGATGGCCATGGGGCGGGGCGGTAACACCTACAACATCACCGTGCAGGTCCCGCCAGGCGGCGACCTGGCGGCGGCCGGGGCGGTGACGGTGAAGGCGATCCAGGCGTATGAAAGCCGGTCCGGGTCGAGCTGGCGGCGCACACCATGAGCCTGCCCGTCATCACGATCGAGGTGATGTTCAACGGTGTCTCCTGGACCGATGTCACCTCGTGGGGTAAGCACGGGATCTCGACCCGGCGGGGTTCGTCCCGGGTGGAGTCGCCGATCATCCGCTACGAGGCGGGCACCGCCACGGTGACCCTGAACAACAGCGACCGCAGGTTCGACCCCACCAACCTGGCCGGACCGTACGTCGGTAGCGGCAAGAGCCAGGTCACCCCGATGCGGCCGATCCGGATCCGCGCCACCTGGGCGTCGACCACCTACGACATCTTCCGGGGGTTCGTCGACATCTGGGATGTCGACTGGGTCGCCGATATCTACAGCGAGGTCACCGTCCGGGCCACCGACGGGTTCAAGGTGCTGCGCAACAAGAAACGCGCGGCCGTCACCCCGGTCGGGGCTGGGGAGGACTCGGGCGCGCGGGTGACGCGGATCCTGAACTCGGCGGGCTGGCCCGCCGGTGACCGTGTCATCGCCACCGGTAGCAGCACGCTGCAGGCCACCACCCTGGAAGGGGACGCGCTCAGCGAGCTGCAGGCCACCGCCGAGTCGGAGATCGGCGAGCTGTACATCGACGGTGCGGGCCGGGTGGTGTTCCGTAGCAGGTCGGCCCTGCTGTTGGACTCCCGCAGCACCACCGTGCAAGCCACCTTCGGCAACCCACCGACCGCGGCAGCGCCGTTCGAGACCCGGCTGAACACCGACGACGCCACCTTCTACAACGAGGTACGGGCACAGCGGACCGGCGGGGCCGAGTTTGTGACGGGCGACGCGGCGAGCCAAGCCGAGTTGCTGACGCGGACGTTCCAGGCATCGAGCCTGCTGCTGACCAGCGACACCGAGGTCCAAAGCTACGCCGGGTGGATCTTGTACGTGTCCAAGGACCCCGAGGTGCGGTTCGACTCGATCGTGATCCACGCCCACGCCGACCCTGCCAACCTGTTCCCGCAGGTGCTGGCGCGGGAGATCGGCGACCGGATCCAGATCGTCCGCCGTCCTCCCGGCGGCGGGGCGGCGATCACCCGGGAGGTGTTCATTCGGGGCATCTCCCACCAAACTTCCGGCGCCACCTGGTTCACCACATGGGCGTTGCAGAGCGCGACGAAGTACGGGTCGTTCTTCGCGCTGGACCATCCCGTGCTCGGCCTGCTCGATCAGAACGCGCTCGGATTCTAGGAGGTGGCAATGGCGGTGATTCGCGCCCGTCTTCGTTTCGCTGAACACGCATACCCGGCACCAGCCCCGATCCGTCGCTGGGAACACTTCTGGGACTACCTCGATTCGCAGCGCGCCCGCGCGGGCGGCGCGCTGGTGCCACGCCCGACAGGCCACAACCCGACGATGACGGCCCACGCCCGGGTGGACGACGGCCGGTGGCTGGTCGACTGCCCGTGGGGGTGCGGGGCGGCGTTCATCGCCCCGGCCGGTGAGACCCGCATGTGGTGCACGGAGTGCGCCGGCGGCGGATTCGGCCTGACCTCCGCCCTGGTGTGGCCGGACGGCATCGACAGGCTGACGGTAAACCTGGAGTCGCTGCCGACGATGCTCCAGTACTGGCCGTGCGTCCCGTGCCGCTCCCGCCTGGCCGACGGGCGCGATCTGTGCCCGACGTGTCGGGGGATGCAAGGATTGGAGGTCTGAGTGGTTGCCATTCCAACGCCCCGGACGTGGGCGGTGGGTGAACTTCTGACCGCCGCCAAGTTGAACACCGACCTGCGCGATGGGCTCAACGTTCTGCTGACGCCGCCGCTGGCGATCCTGCGTTCGACGACCCTGCAGAACATGACCAATGGCGCCGACACGGTGTTGAACTGGGCGCTCGAAGACCTGGACACCGACAACGGGCACAGCACCGTCACAAACACCAGCAGGTACACCGCGCAAACCGCCGGATACTACCTGCTCAACGCGAACGTCACGTTCGCTTCCTCCGGCGCCGTCACCGGAACCCGGCGTGGGTCCTTCCGCAAGAACGGCACGACGATGTTCAGCCGAGTCCGTCAGGTGCCGAGCGTGTCGGCCTACACGGGGGTCGTGGTGGTTGCCCGCGTGTTTCTCGCGGTGAACGACTACGTCGAGGTCATCGGCTGGCAGGACTCCGGGGGCACGCTGACCACCGACAACGAGTCCTTCAACGACCCGCGCTGGGAAATCCAGTGGACCTCTAAGTAGCCACCGGTCCGCACCCAGACACCTGATCGTGCCGCCCGTACGCCTCCGGCGGGCGGCACCCCAACCCGAAAGGCGGCCCGTGTGGACCTGGCGACCATGCCATGGCTGGCCCAAGGCGGCATCATCGGAGGCGTCATCGCCGCCCTCGCCGGCACCATGGTCTACGGGTTCCGCCTCGTCTACAACGGGCGGCTCGTCCCCAAATCGACGGTGGACGAACTCACCAAGGCCGCCGAACAACGTGTCGCCGCCGCCGAGAAGCAAGCCGCTGAACGGGCCGCCGAAGTCGCCGAATACAAGGCCGCGTGGCTGGCCAGTGAGAAGACACGGCATGAGCAGGACGCACAGATCGGCGAGCTCATGGAGTCCAGCCGGACCACCATCACCATCCTGCGGTCTATCGCCCCCGTCCCTCCCGGAGAGGCCCGCGATGTGGTGGCCCCGTAGGCGCCGGCCCGCACCGGAGCCGACCCCCGAACCGGAGATGTCGCCGGAAGCCCGCAAGCGCATCGCCGCGGCGCGGGCTGCGCGCAAACAAGCCGAGCAGCGGTTGGAAAGGGTGCGCGATCGCAGACCCGAGGTGGATGAGATTGCTGCGTCGTTGCGGCGGGCTCGCGCGCGGAACGGGTTCGCGGAGCTGTTCGCCCAAGCGTTGAGGGGGCAAGACGGTGATCCATCAGGCGGGTAGCGCGCTGATAGTGCTGTCCGCGGTCGAACTGCTGGTGTGCGCGGTGTTCTACGGCGGCTGGTTCCGCTGGTGGACATCCCCGGAGGGACGCCACCTGTTCGCGTTCATGGCGGTGTTCGGAACCGTGCTCGGGTTGTGGACGGCGTTGCTGCTGTCCAGCGGCATGGCGTGGGATGCGCAACCGGCCGGGGGTCGGGAGTGGGCGCGGCTGGTGGGGTTCGCCGCGGTCGCCGTGGTGCTGGCCGACCGGCTGCGGTTGCTGGTGAAAGGCAAACGCGACGAACTGCGTCAACGGAAAGCGAAAGGGGTCCGATATGGCGATTGACCTGGTGTCCCGCAAGGACTGGGGTGCACGGGCGCCCCGCGGCTCCTACACCACGATCACGTGGACCAAGGGCGTCAAGGTGCACTACACAGGCGGCCGTGTCGACCCGGGTATCGCGAACGACCACGCCAAGTGCGTGGCCATGGTGAAGTCCTTCCAGAGCTACCACATGGACGGCAACGGTTGGCTCGACCTGGCCTACTCCATGGTCGCGTGCCCGCACCGCAAGGTGTTCGTCGGCCGCGGCCCCGGGCACCTGACCGCCGCGAACGGGCCCGGGATGAACACCGGGCACTACTCGGTGCTCGGCCTGATCGGCAACTCCGGCCTGGTCGAACCGCCGGACGACATGCTCCACGGGATCCTCGACGCCATCGCCTACCTGCGCGAGCACGGCGGCGCGGGCAACGAGATCAAGGGTCACCGCGACGGGTACTCCACCGACTGCCCCGGAGGGCCGCTGTACGCGTGGGTGCGTCGTGGAGCTCCCCGCCCCGGGGGAAGTGCGCCGGCGCCCAAGCCGGACCCGGAGCCCGCAGCGGCGAAGCCGATCACAGTCGTGTGGGACGGGGATGTTCCCCGCTTCCCCGGCCGTGTGCTCGCGTACACGCCCGGTAGGCCGTACATGCGAGGCGAGGACGTCAAGGCGTGGCAGGCCAAGCTCCAGCGGCGGGGCTGGAACATCGACGTCGACGGCCTGTACGGGCGGGAGTCGACGAACGTGTGCGCGGGCTACCAGCGCGCGACCGGCCTGGACGACAGCGGCCGGGTCGACAGGCCCACCTGGGACATGACGTGGGCGTGGAAGAAGCCCGCCACCGAGAAGTAGTGGACCCCCTGATCTCCGGCGCCCAGCTTCCCGCTTTGCGCCGTCAGCTCCGCGCCCTCGAGGGAGTGGAGCACCCCCCTGAGCTCCCGCGTGACGGGGGCGTCATGCAACGGAGGTTGCGCATGTCCAACAACGAGCTCACCGGCGAACCGGCGCTGTGGGCTGCCCTGATCGGCAGCTTCATCCAGTTCCTCGCCGCGTTCTTCCTGCCGCTCACCCACGACCAGGTGGCCGTCATCAACGCTCTGGTCATCGCCGCAGCGGGCGTCTACGTCGCGTTCGCCACCCGGTCGCTCGACAACGGCGGCAGCATCAAGTCCGCGATCCTCGGCCTCGCGCAGGGTGGGATCTCGCTGGCCGTGACGTTCGGCTGGCAGGTGTCCAACGAGCAGACCGCCGCCCTCATGGGGTTCGTCGGCCTCGCCGTGGCCATCTTCATCCGGCAGACATCGCGCCCGAAGAACGCGTACGGCTTGGCGGCCTGACCTCTGGTCGCGATGCTGTCCGCACGGTAGCCTGCGGGTCACCTGCGGTGGGCGAACGGCCCCACTCTCCTTCGGGAGGGTGGGGCCGTTTCGGCATGTCCGGGGTCAGGCGTAGGCGATGGCTAGGCCGGGTACCTCCTGCGCGATGCGCGCCACCACGGCGCGATGCCATGAAGCGGGGAACGGGATCTCCGGGTGTGCGGCGTGGTACTCCTCGTCGGTCCGGTAGGTCAGCAAGGCGGGATCGGGTACGTCCATCAGAGCCTTAACGCAGCCGCCGATGAACTCGCCGGTTCGGTCCTCCAGATCCTCCAGCGCCAGCCGGACCCCGTCGGGGATCGGGTACTTGCCGTGCTCCCAGTGGCGCACCGTGCGAGGCGACACCCCCAGGTGGCCTGCGAGCCAGTCCCCGGTCAGGCCGAGGAACTCGCGTACCACCTTGAACTCGGCGTCGGTCATCCGCTCGTCTTCGGGCATGTCCGGCGGGTCGGTGTACTCGGTCAAGGGTGCCTCCAAGGGGAAAGCCCCCGGCGCGCTGCCGGGGGCGACTGGGTGTGCGGCCCGTCTAGGAGACGGGCCAGGAGGAAGGTGTCAGGCGTTCTCGATCTCCGCGCGCTCGGCGAACAGGGTGTGCAGTCGCTCGATGTCGCGCAGTAGCGCAGGCACGTGCTTGAGTACATCGCAGGTGTAGACCCCCGCCGGTGGCTCCTCCAACTGCGCCGCCTCGTATGCGGCCTTGATGCGGTCACGCTGGTCTTCGGTCAGTAAGCCGCTTGCCGCCTCTCCCGCGCGAGCGGACGGGCCGCTCCACTCTGGCTCCGGGTCGGGGTCAACATCGCGGTAGTGCTCGTGGTTGAAGGCCATATCGGCTCCTTAAGCGGGGATCAGGCGGTGGTGTCGTGCTCGGCGGCGATGGCCCAGAAGTCGATGCCCTCGACGATGGCCTTGATGTCGAGGCGGTCGTCCTCGTCGGTGGGGTAGCCGTCGAAGTCGCGGTCCTCGGCGTAGTAGGGGCCGATGAACTCGTCGCCGCATAGGGAGACGCTGGAGGGGAGGGCGTCGTTGATGGCCGCGCGGTAGTCGGCGGCGACGGCGTCGAGGTCGTAGTCGTCGGCGTAGTCACCCAGCGCGACGTAGACGGACTGCTCGACGGTCAGCTCGCCGTCCTGGACGCGGTTGTTCCAGGTGCCGAAGGTGGTGGTGGTGGTCATCGCCGGTTCCTTCCGGTGGGGTCTGGGGCTGTTCCCCTGACCTCGTGATACAGACTCTAGCTTCCTAAATTAGGAAGCACAAGGGTTGTTAGGGATGGGGATCGGCTTCTTGTTCGCAGGCCATCCGTTCGGCTTCCTCGTGGAGCGCCCACACGAGAAGCAGGGCGAGGCGCAGGTCGGGGTCAACGGGAGCGTGCATGGTGGTGCCTCCGCATATGGGACGCACCGGGCAGGCGGGACGTTGACCTTCGAACACGACGAAGCCCCGCCACCCGGAGGTGACGGGGCGAGGGGGAAGGGCTACGGCCGCCACTCCTGCCGATAGTCGCGGTGGTCGGCGTACGGTAGGGCCAGCATCTCAATGACGTCTTCTAGCGTCTCCCTGCGGGTGTACTCGCTCACCGTCTCGTCAAGGCGGCCGAAATCCTCGACGAGCACGCGGTGCATGTCGAGGATGCGCCGCTTGGCCTCAACCTCGGCCACCAAGAGGGCTGGCGATCCGAGAGGTGACCCTGGCGCCACAGCGCTTCGCGGCCGGGCTCACCCGAGCACGGCCGCCACGATCGGGGACGGGTCTCGCCGACACCGTCACCGCCGACGGCCCTGCATGTGACCCGCCTGGTAACCCTCGCGGCGCCCCAGGTGGTAGGCGACGATCGGGACGACCGTGCCGATCACCGCCCGCAGGCCGGCATCGACGTCTCCGTCGCCCGTCTCCCACGCTGCACGCGCGACAGGCAGCATGCTGTCGACGTCGGCGGCGGAAACGCGCGCCGGGTAGTTCACTGTGAAGCCGCCCTTCAGGAGTTCCTCCAGAGCCGCGCTGGCGGCAGCGGCGGCCTTCTCGTGGTCGATGCCCAGCTTGTCGCGTAGGGCCACAGTGATGTACGTGGCGGCCATCGGGTCGTGTGCTTCCAGGTCACGCATTGAGCACTCCTCACTCGGTGATTGCGTTGTGCGCCGTGGGGCTGAGTTCGGGCACGTACCGGTACAGCGTCGCCCGGGACACCCGTAGGAGCTTGGCGACGCTGGACACTGTGGCATTCGGCGCGGTGAGCATGTGCCGTGCCTGCGCAACCATCTCGTCATCCATGGCGGGAGGGCGTCCGAGCCGCTTACCCCTCGCCCTCGCTGCCTGCACTCCCGCGATCGTACGGTCGCGGATGATGTCCCGCTCGAGCTCGGCGAAGGCGGCCATCATCGTGAAGAAGAACTTGCCCTCTCCCGTCGGGGCGTAGCCGCCGGCGAGGCGTCCGGTCAGGATGCGGATGCCGATGCCGGCCTCATGGAGGTCGTCGGCGATGATCAGTAGGTCTTTGACGGAGCGGCCGAGCCGGTCCAGCTTCCACACCACGAGCGTGTCGCCCGGGCGCAGGTAGTTCAGCGCGGCGGCCAAGCCGGGGCGATCGAGATTCCGGGTGGAGACCTTTTCTTCGAACACACGGATGCACCCGGCTTGGGCCAGGGCGTCGAGCTGAAGCTGGAGGTCTTGCTCGTCAGTGGAGACCCGCGCGAGGCCGACCAGCGCACCAGGTGTCGCAGAAAGGTTCGGCGCGACTTGTTGCACACGATGATTTTCTACACCGTTTCTGAGACGCGGTTCGTCCGTCGCAGTGATCAACTTGGCGTCCTTTCGATCATGTCTCACAGGGGGTCGATTCTCAACACGCCTCGCTGGCGGGCACTTCCTCGCCGTACTGCAGGACCGCCGGCACCGGTTCGCCTTTGGCGCGGTGCTCGGCGGCGTGCTTGCCGGCCGCAGTCCGGGCGCCGCGGTCGGTGGTGTAGTTGCTGCCGGTCCATCGGCAGTCGCCGCACCGCCAGGCGAAGTCGTAACGGTGCGGGTTGCCCCACACGTCGATGCCGTGCCCCCACACGATCGTGCGCTTGGGGATGTCGACGGTGGCGGCGAGTTGCTTGACCAGACCCTCGACGGCGTCGCGGCGGCCTTGGGTGGCGTGGTCGAAGTGGCGCCGGGCGGTCTGCAGGTCGCGGTCGTCGAGGGCGGCGGTGATGTCGGTGACCGTCTGGGTGGTGGTCATGGTGTTTCTTCCTCGTGAGGGCGCCCCGCCCATGCGAGGCAGACGGGGCGCGGTGGTTGGGGGTCAGGTCCAGGGCTTGAGGAGCTGGTTCAGCTCCTCGCGGGTGACGTCGCCCTTCAGGTCGGCCGCGCGGTCCAGCAGCTTCTTGGCTGCCTGCGGGGCGGGCGTGTAGTGCGACGCCTGGGTCAGCTCGTCCTGCGCCTGGCTCTTGGAGACCTTGTCCATGTCGTCATCCTCGTTGTGCTGGTTGGCGACGGGGTTCAGCGGGCGTGGCAGTCGCGGGCGTGGGCGTTGGCTGTCGCCTTGCTGTCGCCCAACTCTTGGCAGCCGTAGCACTCCCAGGTGCCAGTGCCGGTGCCGGTGTCGTGGTCCTCGGTGAAGATGACCCGGCCGCCGGCCTGGTTCCTGTACGTGGTGTCCTTGCCCATGTCGATCTCCTTCGTGGTGGTGGGGCGGGGGCGGTTAAGGGATCAGAACCATCCCTTCCGCCCGCCCTTTGCGATCGGTCGTCCTAGTTGTTCTTGCTCAGGTGGTGTTGGGTGTTCGGGGTCAGCGCTTGGTCTTCTTGCGCATGGACGCGGGCTTGCCGAGCTCGGCCATGGTGACCAGGCAGGCGTGGGTGAGCGGGTTGTTGTGGTCGGCGCCGCAGCGCTTGCAGGTGATCAGGGCGACGGTGACGTTGACGCGGACCTTCATGTCGGGCTTCTCCTGTGGTGGGGGGTTAGGGGACCTGTCGGCAGTTCTTGGAGTGGTCGTTGGCTGCCTGAGAGAGGGTGTTGCCGGTGGACCAGCCGCAGCCCCCGCAGGTCGCGGGGCCAACCCAGTAGCCCCCGCCTCCGCTGTTCCGCTGCACGTGGTCTTCCGTCCAGGTGACGAGGGTTCCGCCTTGGGTGCGGAACCGTTTCGTGTTTGCCATTGCTGTCTCTTCTCTCGGGGGTGGTGGAGCGGCTGCTCCGGGCTACTTGGTGGGGTGGGTGACGTACGCACCGCCAGGGACCCGCACGTGCCTGGTCCCGGTGGCGGGCTCCTGGTGGACGATGTGCCAGCCGTCGCGGCCGCAGGTGAGCGGGTCGCTGCCGTCGTCGGGGACGAACTCCAGGTCGCACTTCTTCACTTCGCACCTCCTTCGCTTCGGTGGGAGCGGCTGCTCCGGGCGTGGCCACGGCGGCGGGACCGAAGGGCACACCCGCAGCAGCCGCGCGTCACCAGGCGGTGGACCGGTCGCGCGTCTCCGCCTGGCCGTAGTGGTGCTCGGCAGCTTCCAGCGCGGGCTGGGGGCGGGACGCGAGGATCTCGGCGTGCACCCGCCGCGGCGCGGGCCGGGACTGGGTGCGCACGATCTGGCGCACCGGGTCGGCACGGCGGCGCAGCAGCAGGATCGTGGAGATGGACGTGGATCCGACGAGCACCATCCACACGTAGGCGGTGAGCGCGGTGCCAGCGACCGCGTACAGGGCGAGCCCGCTGGCAAGAAGCCCGCCGACGACGAGCCCGGCCTTGCTGCACACAGCGCTCGCGATGATGGCGCCGGCGGTGACTTTCGGTGGTGGTGCACACATGTTGATCTCCATTCGGTGGTGTTCGTTGGGAGGTAGCGGGCTTCGAGATAGGTAGCGGGCCGCTACCTGATGCCGCTACCGGGTCTAGCTGCGAAAACGGGAGAAGGTAGCGGGTAGCGGCACCCTCCGTAGGCGGCCTCCAGAACCCCTCCAGAGGGGGTTCGGACCCACCGGCAGCCGCTACCCGCGGGTCAGCTCCCGCTGCTCCGCTGCCGCCTGCACCTCGGCCAGCAGGCACCCCTTCAGCACCGCACCGCCCGCCTTGACGTTGATCGGTGAGACGCCCAGTCCGCGCAGCAGAGCGCTCAGCGACTCCGCCGTCAGATCGCCGTACGCGTCCGGACGGAACTCGTTGAGCAGCTCGGCCAGGTGCTGCCACTGGGCGCGGTCGCGACCCGCCGGCCACACCCGGACGACGTCCACGAGGATGTCCAGGCGCGGCGCCTCTTCCTCTTCGACCCAGGACGCCACGCCGCCGCGGAGTTGCGCGGCGCGGGCCAGGATCTTCTTGGCGTCCGCCTCTGTGGGGTACTGCGCGCGGACCGCGATCGGCTCGCGCAGTCCGGTCACCATGGCCCACCCGGCGTCGATCTCCGGGCGGAACGCGGTGCCGGTGATGCCCGCCTTGTAGGCGCCGGTGCCCAGGATCATGTCGTTCTCCTGGTAGCCGCGGACCGCCAGGCAGGCGCGCATGGTGACGCATCGGGTGATGTTCGGCGGGACGCTCTTGGCGTCGGGGATCTGCGTGGCCAGGATCACGATGAGGTTCAGCGCCCGGCCGCGGCGGATGAGCCGCTCGGCCGCGTCGGCGACCTCGGCATTCGGCAGTAGCTCGTGCGCCTCGTCGATCACGATGACGACCGGGTGCAGCCCGGACTTGGGCATCGCGGCGAGCTCGGGGGTGACCTTCCCCTCGGGGGCCAGCCCCTGCTCGCGGAAACGCTTGATCCGCTTGCCGCGGCGCTCGGCTTCGGCCAGACCCCACGAGATGATGCGCGCGCCGCCTTCCAGGGCCTCGTCATCGACGCCGCAGTAGTACTCCGAGCACAGGCCGGCCTCGTAGAAGTCGGTGAAGTCGCCGGTCCCCTTGAATTCGGCGATCTTGTATTCGGTGGCCGGGTCCAGGGCGCCGCCGAGCGCGAGCGCCCGCGCGAAGAACGACTTACCGGATCCTGGCACCCCTCCGATGAGCCAGTTCCGCTGGAACAGCGGAGCCGAAACGGGGCGCTGCCGCTGGTCGGCGCCGAAGTCCATCGGCTCGAACACGCTGGTACGGGCGCCGTCGGCGGTGAGGGACCAGCGTGGCGGCTTCATCTTCGAGGCCGGCTCATACCCGACCCACAGGTCCAGTTGGCCGTCATGGTCGGGGCCGACACTGGGCCACACCTGGTCGACCGGCAGCCGTAGCGCCGAGCTGAGCTTGCCGCGCGCGCCGACCACCGCGGACGCCTCGACGCCCTGCGGGAGGTTGACCCGGGCGAGCTGACCGGGGCCGTCGCGGTGGATGTCCTGCGGAAACTTGATGCGCGCCGGGTCCTTCAGCCCAGGGACACTCAGCGAGCACAGCGCCTCCCGCACGATCTCCGCGGTCAGGCGCCGGTACTTGGTGGTCGTCACCTTCGCGCCCTGCACGAGCGGCTTGTCCGCGGGCCGGCCAACGCGGGCTAGCGCCGCGACCAGCGTGATGGCGGCGGCGGCCTGCCAGCCCACGGGCACGACATCGACGGCGATGCGAACCGCCAACGCGCCGGCTCCCGCGCCCACCCCGGCGACGATCAGGCGCTGCTTGACCTGCTCCTTGTGGTTGGCCTTCACCTGCATGTAGCTGCCGACATCACCGGCCTTGGCCTGCTGGGCACCGAGGCTGATCTGCTCGGCGTCGAACACCCACCGGCACCCGGCGGCGAGCAGCCGGCACGCGCCGATCGGCGCCCACATGAGCAGCCGTCCCGCGTACACCGGCGTGCGCACCAGGTGGTACAGCACCTCGTGCTTGACCCGGCCGCCCCACCAGCGGGTGGCGGCCTCCAGGTCGCGGCGCGAGCGCGCCCACGCGGGGAGGATCGGCCGTAGCTCGTGGTCACGGCGCCCGGTGACGGTGGCGTACACCGGGACCAGCTCCCGCCCGTCGTCCTCGGGGCGGTCGACCGGCTGGTCGGTTTCGACTTCGCGGGGCTCGGTGAGGACTTCGGCGTCGTGCTCGTCGATGGTGGCGGGTAGTTCCGGGCGCCCCTCGCCGGTGTCCGGGCCGCCGTGAATGACGCGAAATGGCCTGCTCATGCGAGGGATTCCTCCAGTCGGGGACGGGCGGTCAAGGCGTCGAGCTGTTGTGCGAGGGCGAGGAAGATCAGGCCGGTCGCGCGGCAGGTGTGCCAGCACATCCAGCACGCGGCGGCCAGCACGTACAGGGCGGGCACCCCGGCCAGGAGCAGGACCCGGCCGGTGCAGCAGGCCCATCCGGCGGAGCGGGCGGCGTCGCGCATCTGGGCGGGGGTGCGCGCATCCGTGGTGGGCTCGCGCAGAGAGCACAGGGTGAACGCGATGGCGGCGAGTACGACGGTGAGCATGGTGGTCATCACGCACCTCCGGCGATGATGAGCGCGGCGACGAACAGCCACGCGACGTGCCATGACTGGTCCAGGGCGTAGGCACCGGTGCCCAGGTGCGGGGCGTCGCCGGTGCCGGGGCGAGGTGCGCCGAGCCGGTAGAAGTCGCCCTTGCCTACGGCGTCGGCGAGGCGGGCGAGGGTGACGCGGCGGTCGGCCCAGTAGTGGGAGACGGCGTCCACGGTGAGGGCGACGGTGAGGGCGACCGGGTCCAGGCGCAGGTGGGTCACGGTCATGAGCGCGGCAAGGGCGAGCATCTTGGTGCCGGTCAGGGTGATGACGTGGCCGATGCACGCGGCCCGCCCGGCCCGCCCGGGGGCGCCCTTGCTGCACGCCTGCTGGTGGCTTTGCACCCAGTGGTCGCCGACCTGGTGGGCGGCGTACAGCGCTGCGAACACGGCGGCGAACGTGGCGACTGTGGAGGTCATCAGGCGGTCCTCCTGGTCGTGGGCTGGTATTCGGTGTTCAGGTCGGCGGCGAACACACCGTGGCCGGTCTGGCAGGTGTAGAGCACGGGGCCGCCGTCGAGGGCGGTGCCGCAACGGGGGCACGGGCGGGTCATGGGGTCCTCCTGCACGGGATGAGCTGGGCGGCGCGCGCGCACCCGTCGCAACCGCGGGCGTGGCCCCGGCCGTGGACGGCGCAGACGGGCGTGTCCTCGGTGCGGTGGATGCCGTGGCAGAACGGGCACTGGTAGCGCATCAGGCACCTCCGGCGGCGAGCAGCTTCTGGACCTCGCTGGCCTTGTCGGCACCCACGCCGAGCGCCTTCCGGATCTTGTGAACGCCCGGGTTCGGGGTCAACTCCCCGGCCGCGATCATGTCGCGGACGTGGTCGGCCAGGACCTGTACCGGGGCTGTACTGAAGGTGTACCGGTCGGACACGTTTTCCCTGTACCGAGCGTGTACCGGGGGTGTACCGGGGGGTGTACCGCGCCACGGCACCGGAAGGTCCGCAATGATCTTCCAAATGGTCGGCAGCACCCACACCGACAGCACCGCGGCGACCGGCCCCAGCGAGTGCACGATCAGCTTCAGGAGGTCGAACGGCAGGGCGAACGCCGGCCAGCAGTTCAGGGTCAACGTGAGACCGAGGAGCACCAGCTCGACGCGGAACAGCCGCCGGCCTTCGGGGCTCTTACGGTCCACGACCTTGCCGCGGATCGCCGAGTACGCCTGCACGCCAACCGCGGCGAGCAGCGGGAGGGACAGCACGGCTTCGACGCCGTACGCCGACCACCAACCGGCGCTGTACTCGTCCAGGTCGAGGGCTTTGGCGACGCTGCCCTGCACGCCGATGGACGACACGGCGAGCGCGATCCCAGCGGCGGCCATGGTCATGCGCGTGGTGACCCGCCGGATCTGCGCGTCCCGGTGGGCGACCGCCGCCGGGTGCTGGGCGAGCTCGTGCAGCCTCGCCGCTTCCCAGGTGCGCCGACGCAGCTTGCGCACCTTCGCGGTGTCGAGGGTGAACGGCGTCTCGTCGTCCTGCAAGTCGGCGAGCAGGTGCGCTTCGGCGACCTCCTTACGCAGGTGAAGGACGCGCTTGGTCTCCCCGTCGACCTCGCGCACGGCGGGCAGCGGGGCCGACCGGGGCGCCTGCTCGGCCAGGTGGCCTTCGATCTCGGCGAGGCCCTGCGCGACCTCCTCGGGGGAGGGTTCGCGCGGGGGCTCCGGCGGCGGGAGGGCGGTGTGGCTCATCGTGTCTACTCCGGTCTCAAAGGTCTGTGGTGGTCTGGCGGCGGGTGAGCCGCACCTGCGTCGAGGCGCGGCCGGACGCGCCGTCAGATGAACAGGGCCTTGCGGGCGCCCTCGTCGCCCTCCTCGCACTGGACCTCGCCGTCCCAGAACGCGACCTCCAGCTCGTCGATCAGGGCGTAGGAGTCGGGGTCGTTGGCGTCGTCGTCGGCGCGGCGGATCGGGGTGTCGTCGGGCAGGTCGGTGAGCTGGTTGAGGGCGGCGCGCAGCCCGCCGAGGGTGTGGTCCAGGCCGATGTAGGTGTGGCCCTTGTAGGTCTCCATGGCGTTCTCTCCTTGCTGGCTGGGTGGTGGGCGGTCAGTGGTTGGCGGCGTAGTCGAGCGCGGCGCGGAAGCACTCCGGCTCGAAGAACTGCATGTAGGCGAACATCGTCCGCGTCTGCACGGGGGTCAGGTCGGACAGCACGTCCTGCATCGCGGTGAGGGTCAGGTCAGCCACGGCGGGTCTCCTTCCGCTGCTGCGCGGTGAGCTTCTTGTGGAGCTCGTCCTCGCTGAGCGCGTCGAGGGTGGCGGGGAAAACGGCGGGGACGGCGCTGCGGGTGGCGTACCAGCGGCCGTTGGAGGACTGCCAGATGGTCCAGCCGGGGAAGTCGGAGGCGGTCACGCGGCCTGCTCCTCTTCGATCTCCCGCGTCACCGCGAGCAGCGGCAGGTGGTCGCGGAGGAACCCGTACAGGCGCTGCTCCTGCTCGAAGCTGTCGAGGCCGTTGAGGAACTCGATGAAGTCCTCGATGGGGTCGCCGGACACGACGATGGTCCGCACGCTGCGGGGGGCGTTATCGTCGATGGGAGGGCCGGGCAGGAAGAACGGCTCCGGCTCGCCGCTGGCGGTACTGTTGGTCATGAACGTCTCCTGTTGCGCAGTGGGGCGGTTCACAGGGCTCGTCTGGTGGTGGTTCACCGGGCGAGCCCGCTCTGGTTTTCGGCAGCGAGCTGCTCTTTCACGTCGGACTCACGGAATCGGTACTGACCTCCGGGGGTCCTGGTCGAGCGAAGCCGGCCGCCGCGCGCCCAGGAGGTGACCGTCCGCGGTGCCACCTTGAACACCGCCGCGACCTCCAACCGCGTGAGAAGCCGCTCCATGGAGTCGGCCGACTGGGTGCCGGTCACAGGGCATTACCTCCTGCTTGTCGAGCGCGAAAACGGACATCCGACCCTGTCCGTACGGGACTGTGCGGACAGAGACTCATGCTGTCTCCATGGCTCGCATAAGTCAAGCATTGCTGAAGATATGCGAGACATAGGTTAGGGTAATGTCTCGCCAGGTTCCGCATCACCGCACATGAGCCCCGTCCAGCCATCTGCTGGGCGGGGCTCTGTTGCATCTATGCGAGCAAATTGCGAGCATGGGGGGCGGTGATGCACCCAACATGAAGGGCGGAACCATGCAGATCAGCTTTATGTGGAAGGACGACGCCTCAGGCGGCGGCGGATGCCCCGCCATGTACGAAGCACCAGGTGGATACGTCGTCCAAGGCAAGAAACTGGACGCGGAGACGCGCGCCCAACTGCGGCAGCTCGCCATCGACGAGGACGCCATCTTTGTCCCGGCGAACGTCCTCGACCGCCTCAAGGGCCTGGCGTGACCGGTCGCGTCCTCGCTGCAACCGAGTTCGGCAACGTGCTGCACGACTTCGAGCACACCGCCTTCCGCCTCGAACTGCAGCCCAGCTACCTCGAAGCCGAGGAGGCCGGACTCCTGGCTGCGTTCTTGCGCGGAGACCCCGAGCCGCCGACTACGGTCGGCGGACTTCGGGAGTGGTACGACCGGATCGCCCAGCACGTCAAGCAGGGGAAGCGCATCGAACGGGTGCGCGTCCAAGAGGAGCCGCCCACCGACTACCAGAGATTCGAACGGTGGCTCGATCGATGGAACCTGCGCGCCGGCGAGACGATGAGATACATGACCAGGCAGCGGGCGCACGAGGTCGGCCTGCTGCCAGCCGCGGGCACCACCGACTGGTGGCTGCTCGACTCGTCCCGGCTGATCGTCATGCACTTCGACGACGAAGGCCATCGCATCCACAACGAACTAGTCACTGACCCCGCGGTCGTGATTCAGGCGTGCACGTGGCGGGACCTGGCAGTCCACCACAGCGACCTGGCCCAAAGCCAGGACGCGGCCGCCTAAGCAAGAAGGAACGCACCGTGGAATCCCTCGAGGAATGGCTGACACAACCGGACGGTTTGGGGACCCGACTGCGCGCCCTCCGCGCGCAGGCGGGCCTGTCTGGCAAGCAACTCGCCGACGCGAACGGCTGGGCCCAGTCGAAGATCTCGCGCATCGAAAACGGCCCCCAGATCCCATCTCCCGACGACATACGCGCATGGGTCGCCACCTGTCAGGCGGAGCCCGGCATGGTGGAAGACCTGCTTCGACTGCGCGATGAGGCTCGCGTCGCCCACGCCACATTCCGCAGCCGGATGCGCCAAGGCCAGGACCGTGTCCAGGGCAGCTACAACGACCTGGTCAAGGGCTCCCGCCTGATCAGGCACTTCGAAACGGCATACGTTCCCGGCCTACTCCAGGTGCCCGACTACGCGCGCCGCGTGCTGACGGAGATGGTCACGTTGCACGACCTGGCCATAGACGACGTGGACGCCGCGGTCGCCACCCGCATGCAGCGCCAGCAGATGCTGTACGACCCGGCCAAGGGCTTCGAGTTCCTGCTCTGCGAGTCGGTCCTACGCTGGCTCATCTGCACTCCCGCCGTCATGCGCGCCCAGCTCGATCGCCTGCAGACGGTGATCGGCCTGGAGCGAATCCGCTTCGGAATCGTGCCGATGGGGGTGGAGCTGGCCACGACCCCACAGAACAGCTTCCAGATCTACGTCGGGGAGGAAGCGATCGTCGCCGTGGAGACGTTCATCGGCGAGACTTTCCATCGGGATGAGGAAGCCGATGCCTATGGCCGGGCGCTTGACCGGCTCTGGGATGAGGCGGTGACTGGCGAGGCCGCGCGCCGGCTCATCATCTCGGCAACACAAGCCCTGCCCACGGCCTGACGTATGTACCCCGGCGACGGCGGTCACCGTCCCGGGGTATGGCCAACCCTTCGCAGGAGGATTGACGTGCCCGAACGTACCATCTCCACCCCGTCCAACCATGGTCAGATCTATGTGATCGCTTTCGACAGCGGCACGCTGAAGGTTGGACGCGCAGCCGATGCCCAGGCTCGCCTGGCGATGCACCGGCGGGAAGCTGCTCGCCACGGAATCGGCGTCACCTCGCAATGGTGCTCGGCCCCCTGTAGCCAGCACGAGGCTGTGCTCTATGAGAGGCAACTGCTCGCGTTCTGCGCCAGCCGGGGGACCCTTCGAGCCGGGGCGGAGTACTTCGTTGGCCTTGAGTTCGACGAGGTTCAGGGTCTCGCCGAAACGCTGGCTGGTGCGCCCGAGCCGCCGCCCGCCAAGAGGGAAGGTGCATCCACCGCGACAAATAGCCCGCCAAGTCACTACCGACCTCCGTACTGGAAGGACGGGGTGGAGTACATCGACGAAGAGGACGAGTTTCCCGGAGACCTTTGTCCGCTGGTCCCAGGCGAATCGTTCGTGCGGCATCGACCAAAGCCTGTGAAGGTCTTCCTATGGTCTTCCACGGGCCCGGAAGAGCTAACTTGACCATTGATCCGGTCGTCGGCCTGCCTGGCTGACTCGTCCCCTCGGTGAGTCGTAACCGGTGACGCGCGCCATGCCGGGCGCGGGGCGAACCGTCGAGGGCGTGGCCAATGTGCCCCCGCCCAGCCGGGCGCGCGCCGTATCCTGTGCCCCATGCCCTACATCGAGGACCGGGTGTCCACCGTCGAGAACGACATCGCGGAGATCAAGGAGACCCTCGTGACCCATTCCGAGGTGCTCGCCGGGCACACCCGTTCCCTGACCGCCCTGGAGCGGAACACCGCGCTGATGCGCGACGACATCGCCGAGTTGAAGGCCGGCCAGATCGAGGTTCGTGATCTGCTCGCCCGCATCGTGGCCCGGCTCGAAGGCGTACAGGCGTAAACCCGATCGAAGCCCCGCGCCCGGCGATGGGTGCGGGGCTTTCTCCTGTCCGGCCGCAGGTACCCTGACCTGCGAGGGCCCCGGTGCGGGGAAGCTCCGGGGCTCTCGTCGTGCCGGTAAGGTCAGGCGTCGGCGAAGGTGTAAGCCGCGTCAATGCCGCAGCTCCGCGCCAGGGTCACCATCGCGCCCCGTACCGCATATGCCATCACCCGGGCCTCGGCGCTGCCCGCCGGGCTGTCGAGGTAGCTCTTCAAACTGTCCCTAGCCTTGACTGTCGTCTTGTAGATGTCGAGCCCCGCCGCGTCTTCCACCCGGCTGAGAAACAGCCACCATGTGCCAGCCTCTGCTCGGTCAAGCTGGGCCGTTCCCTTCAGGGCGAACGCCCCCTGCTTGAACGCCTGCTCAACCCCGTACAGGACGTCGGCCAACTGGGGCATGTCGCACCCGGGATCGGACGTCGCGGACGGCGTTGCCGCGGACGCGGTGTGAGAGGCCGGTGGCGCAGTGCTCGCCGGTTGGGTGGGCGGACGCCATTCCGATGGCGCTGGCGGAGGGTTGGCGACATCTGGCGGGTTACCGCACCCGGATAACAGGATCGCGGCTGTGGCCAAGGCTGCGATGGTGCGCACGGGGGCTCCACGGAGGGGTGGGCGGACGGGTCGTCTCGGTGGACGGGCGGCCAACCGGCTGGGGTTACCAGTTTCGGCAGGGGAGATCGAATCGAGACCGCCTGTGAGAGCCCGGATACGACAAAGCCCCGCATCCGGTAACGAAGCGGGGCATCCTGCGGTATGTGTAGTGTCAGATCACATCGGCTACTCGACTCTAACCCACTCCCAGAGGTTCTTATTCCAGACCTGCCGTTCCCGGCGCGCGGAGACCGGGCATCGGGGGCACAATGGTGCACCATGCTGGAGACCGAGCGGCTCGTCCTGCGCCCCTGGCGCGAGGATGACCTCGCGCCCTTCGCCGAGATGAACGCCGACCCCGAGGTCATGGAGCACTTCCCGGCCACCTTGAGCCGGGGCGAGAGCGACGCGATGGTGGGCCGCATCACCGCGGGCCTGGAGGAGCACGGGTTCGGGCTGTGGGCGGTGGAGGTGCGCGAGAGCGGGCTGTTCGCCGGGTTCACCGGCCTGGTGTGGCAGCGGTTCGAGGCCCACTTCACCCCCGCCGTGGAGGTCGGCTGGCGCCTGGCCCGCGAGGCGTGGGGGCACGGCTACGCCACCGAGGCGGCGACCGCGGCCCTGGACCACGGTTTCGGGACGGCGGGGCTGGCGGAGGTGGTCTCCATGACGGTGCCCGCCAACGTGCGCTCGCAGGCCGTCATGCGGCGGCTGGGCATGACCCGCGACCCGCGCGACGACTTCGAGCACCCGAGCCCGCCGGCCGGCAGCCCGCTGCGCCCGCACGTGCTGTACCGCCTGAGCGCCGCCGCCTGGCGCGCCCGCCGCGGGTCGTAGGCGGCGTCAGCTCGTAGCGGCGGCCTCAGGTCCTGGAAGCCCGGGTGGGGTTCAGGGGCCGCCGGGGCGCAGGGGGCGGGCGTCGGGCATCCGCAGCCGGTCGACGGCCTCCCTGCGGCGGCTCTCAGGGCGCCGGTCGTAGCGCGCGGTGGTGACGGGGGAGGCGTGGCCGACCAGCGCCTGGGTGGTGGCCAGGTCGACTCCCGCGTCCAGGAGCTCGCCGATGAACGTACGCCGGAAGTCGTGCGGGGTCCGCTTGGTGGCCCCGGCGGCGGCCAGGCGCCGGGCCAGGATGTCGGCGATCGCCTGCCCGGTCATCGCGGCGGGTCTTCCCCCCGGGGCCCGCAGCCGCCCGGCCCTGCTGATGGGGGCGAACAGAGCGCCCGCCGCCCGCCCGCGCACGGCGAGCCAGGCCTCGGTGCGGGCCACCGCCTCCGCCGTCAGGTAGACCAGGCGTTCCTTGTCGCGCTTGCCGCGCACGCGCAGGGACCGCGCGGCGACGTCGTAGTCGGCCAGCGCGAGCCCGGCGACCTCGGCGCGGCGGCAGCCGGTGGAGTACAGCAGGGCCAGCAGCGCGCCGTCGCGCACCCCGGCGGGGGAGTCGTCGCGGTCGCAGACGGCCAGGGCCGCGCCGACCACCTCCGGTGGGACGTGATGGCCGGTCGGCAGCCGGGTGTGCTGGAGGGTGGGCAGGTCGGCGGCGCGCTGGTAGTCCTCGGCGCTCATCTTGCCGAGCCGCCAGGCCTCGCGCATCACCCGGCGCAGCGCGACCAGGTGCTTGTTGACATAGGCGGGCGACCATCCCTGCTCGGTGAGGATCGTGCGGATGCGCACCGTGTGCTCGTAGCGCAGCAGGTGCCAGGGCTGCCCGGCGCCGGTGGCGCCGGGGTCGCCGGTGATGACGCGGGCGACCCGGTCGAGGCAGCCGCGCATCGTGCGCCGCGACTCGGCGCTGGCCAGCGCGTCGAGGTAGACCACGTAGGGGTCGGCGGCGGGCGTGACGGCGCCCAGGCCGGGGTCGGGTACGGCGGGCACGTCCACGGTGCGATCTTAGGCCGGTCTTCCCCCGGCCGTTGTTAATCTACATTGTAAAGGCCTCGGGCTGGGTGCGAAGCGTCATCGACAGGTCGGTCAGCCTGCGGCTCTCCGCCATCAACCCCGCGAGGAGGCCGAGGTCGTCGCACCTGTGCCTGACCAGGGGATACCAGGCCTCACGCAGCTCTCTGAGCGCGGGTTCCACGCGGGCGCGGTGGGCGACGCGGTCGGGGTGCACCAGCACCCGGTGGCCGTCGGCCTCGCGGCGGCGCTCGGCGTAGCCGTCGTGCTCCAGGTGGTCGACCACCTCGGCGGCCTCCTCGTCGCTGAGCCCCACCAGCCCGGCCAGGCAGCGCACCGACATGGGGCCCTGGCGGCACAGCACAGAAAGGCACCGGAAGTGGGCGGCCTCCAGCCCAACGCGCGCGGCGAGGGACTCCACGAGCCGGTTGGCCTGCGCGAACAGGGCGGCGGTCTGGCGTTCGACCGCCTCCAGGACGTCGATGTTCTCGTCGTGCGGCATGGTGGTCACTCCATTCACAGGCGGCGGCGGGGCCGGGGCGGCGGGTGGCATGCCCGGGTCCCGGCCCGGCGCGGCGGCGAGCGCCGGCCCGCCGCCGGGTCCGCCTTGCGTGGCCGGTGTCACAGCCGGGTGGGGTGGGTCTCGCTGGACGACTGCGTGACGCACCGCATCATCGAGTTGCGGAAGAACGCGGCGAACCCCTCGGAGGTGGCGGTGTCGCGCGCGTCGGCCAGGAACGGCACGATCTTGTCCTCGATGATGTGGACGTGCCGCTGGCCGGCGAGGTGCCGGGCGATGCCGGCGAAGTCGCCCTCGTAGTGCACCAGCCGCACCAGCACGTCGTCCTTGACGAACACCCCGGTCCCGAGCAGCCGGGCGGTCTCCTGGCCGTCCTCGTCGGTGACGACCGGCGACTCCAGCGGCGGGGCGCCGCCGAACAGCTCGGTGAGCTCCTCCTCGTGTCCGGGTTTGATGCGGAAAGTGATCATCGCGTAGGGCATCGGATACCTCCGTCGTCGGTCCGGCGCGTGCGCACCGGATGGGTGGCCGGGGGGAGTTCCCGCGGCCGGGGGAGGAGTCCCCGCGGCCGGCCGGGACCTCCCCCGGGCCGCGAGCGGCCTCCCCGGACGGCGTGCGCCGTCCGGGGAGGCGGGCGGGCCGGTCAGTAGGCGGCCACGACCTCGTAGGAGCCGAAGATCCCAAGGCCCTTGTCGTGGTACCTGGCCAGCGGCGAGGTGGTCGGCAGGTGCTCGGGGCTGCGCTCCCACTCGCGGTAGGTGGGGACGTCGTCCCACTCGCTCAGCACGGCGAACCGGCGCGGGTCGCGCAGCGAGCGCAGCAGCTCGTTGCCGCGCAGCCCGGTCCTGCCCGCCAGGGTCGTGCTGATCTGGTGGTAGGCGTTCTCGATCGAGCCCCTGTCGTTCTCCGGCTCGTTCAGGTAGAGCGCGACGCGCACCCGGCCGGGGCCGGGCTGGGGTCCCATCCGCGAGGCCACCACCATGGGGGTCATCGAGGTGCCGGCCGAGTCGCGGTAGGGGTCCAGCCGCATGCGGTTGGCGGCGTGCTCGGCGCTGTGCTCGAACTCGTGGAACCGTTCCTCGCTCTCCCAGTCGCTGACGATGTAGTAGATGCCGTCCTCGTCTGGGCTCTTGGCCATCGACTGGCCGACGTTCGCCGGGTGGCGGGCGATGGTGGCGGCGACTTCGCGCCAGGTCTTCTCGAAGTCCCGTTCCATGCCCGGGTGGATCCGCATCCTGACCATGACGCGGTACACGCTGTCCTTCTCGTTCATGCCCACTCTCTTCTTTCCGTCGGACTTTCTTGCGTCGAAGGGGGTCGTGTCGCGAGGGGTCACATGCGCACGGGGGACTGGTCGGCGGCCTCCTCGACGAGCTGCCGGATCCGGTTCATCTGGATCACGGTGTTGTCGTTGAGCCGCTTGGTCATCTGCTTGTCGCTGAGCGGCGCGTCCGGCTTCATCTCGAAGTCCTGGACCCAGCGCATGCGCACGGCGTCGGGCACCTGCGTGTACTCCCAGAACAGGTTCATGTACTTGAACCAGCCGGGTTCGACCCGGTGGGCGCGCACGGTCCTTGTGGCCGGGTCGGGCGTGCGCTCCGACACCCAGCTCCACTCGTTGCCGTCGGCGTCCGGGTGCATGGTGAGCCGGAACCTGATGGTCGGCCCGCGCTGCTCGAGGATCTCCGAGGCGGAGTACTCGCTGAACAGCGTGGGCCACGACTCGACGTCGTTGGTCATGTTCCACAGAAGGTCCATGGGACTGGCGATGATGATCTCGTTGTCCGCGTGTCCTGCCATGACGTTCCTCCGGTATCAGGCCGCGAGCCGGCGGTTGACGTAGTCGACCGCGGCCTGCGGGGTCTTCATCTCGTCGACGGCGTCGTCGGGGATGCGGACGCCGAGCTGCTGCTGGATGCGCGCGGCCATCTCCAGCACCGCGAGCGAGTCGTAGCCGAGGTCGACGAACGACATCTCGCCGATGTCGTCGGCCAGGTCGACGGTGTCGGGCACGCCCGCGCAGCCGCCCATGATGCGTCTCATGTCGTCGAGGGTGAATGTGGTCATGTCGGTTTCTCCGTTATCGCGAGGTGGGGTGGGCTAGACGTCCGTGACGAGCAGGGCCGCGTTGAACCCTCCGTGGCCGCGTGCGAGCACCAGCGCCCTGCGCACGGGGCCGTCCCTGGCCGCGCTGCGGACCAGGTCCAGCTCGTAGGCGGGCGCGGCGGCGCGTACTCCCACGGTCGGCGGGATGACGCCGTCGCGGATGGCGAGCAGCGCGGTGGCCACGTCGAGCGCCGCGCCGCCGGCGTACAGCCGCCCGGTCATGGTCTTGGGCGCGGTGACCGGCACGCCGTAGGGGCCGAAGACCGCGGAGATCGCCCGTGCCTCGGCCAGGTCGCGCTCGGGTACGCCGAGGGCGTCGGCGAACACCACGTCCACCTGGTCGGGGGTCACCTCGGCCTCCCTGAGGGCCAGCGTGATGGCCCGGTGCAGGTTGGACCTGCTCTCCTCGCCCTGCACGGGGCGGGGGTCGAAGGTCGCGCCGTACCCGGCGATCGCGCCGTAGGGCCGGGCGCCCCGGGCCAGGGCCGCGTCGTGGCTCTCGACGATGAGCATGGCCCCGCCCTCGCCCGGCACATACCCGCACGCGTCGGCGTCGAAGGGCAGGTAGGCCCGCTCTGGGTCGTCGCGCGGGCTGAGCAGGCCGGTGGAGATCTGCGCGACCAGCCCGTACGGGCACAGCGAGGCGTCGGTGCCGCCGGTCACCACCACGGTGGCGTCCTGGCGGAGCAGCCGCCTGGCCTGCGCGACCACGTCCAGCCCGCCGGCCTGCTCGGTGCACACCACCCCGCACGGCCCGCGCATGCCGTACCGGATGGAGATCTGGCCGGTGGTGGCCGCGTAGAACCAGGCGATGGACTGGTACACCCCGACGTACTCCGGGCCCTGGCTCCACAGCTTCTCGATCTCGCGCTGGCCGAACTCGGTGCCGCCCGAGGAGCTGGCGGTGACGACGGCCATCTCGTACTCGGGCAGCTCGCCGGGTTCGATCCGCGCGTCGCGCAGTGCCATGTCCGCGGCGGTGAGGCCGAGGTGGCTCCAGTGGTCGGTCTGCACGGCAAGGCGGCTCGGCACGTGCTCGGTGTCGTCGAACTCCGACACCTCGCCGGCCACGCGCACCGGGTAGCGCTCGGAGTCGAAGCGGGTGATCCGGCCGATGCCGCTCTTGCCGTCCAGCGTGGCCGACCAGTAGGCCTGCGTGCCGAGGCCGTTGGGCGCCGCGACGCCGATGCCGGTCACCACCGGGCGGGCGCCGTGCCCGCCGGTCCGCTCAGTCATGGCGGTCACCTCCCGGGCCGGTGAGCCCGGCCCTGTCGCGGGCGAGCAGCATGGCCGTCTGGAACCCGCCGAACCCGCTGCCCACGCTGAGGACCACCTCCACGTCGCGCTCCCTGGCGGTGAGCGGCACGTAGTCGAGGTCGCATTCGGGGTCGGCGGTGTGCAGGTTCGCTGTCGGGGGGATGACGTTGTTCCTGATGGCCAGCGCGCAGGCGGCGACCTCGATGGAGCCGATCGCGCCGAGCGAGTGCCCGATCATGGATTTGATCGAGCTGACGGGTATCCGGTACGCGCGCTCGCCCAGGGCGCTCTTGAACGCCGCGGTCTCGTGGCGGTCGTTCTGCCGGGTGCCCGACCCGTGGGCGTTGATGTAGTCGACGTCCTCGGGACGCAGCCGCGCCTGGCGCATGGCGGCCCCGATGGCCTCGGCCATCTCGCGGCCGTCGGGCTTCAGCCCGGTCATGTGGTAGGCGTTGCTGCGGCTGGCGAACCCGACGATCTCGGCGTACACCTGCGCGCCGCGCCGGAGCGCGGCCTCGCGCTCCTCCAGGATCAGCACCGCGGAGCCCTCGCCGAGCACGAAGCCGTTGCGGTTCATGTCGAAGGGGCGTGAGGCGTGTTCGGGCTCGTCGTTGCTGGGCGAGGTGGCCTTGATGGCGTCGAAGCAGGCGACGGTGATCGGTGAGATCGGCGCGTCGGCGGCTCCGGCGACCACGGCCTGGGCCGTGCCCTCTTTGACGAGCTGGTAGCCGTGGCCGACCGAGTCCAGCCCGGCGGTGCACCCGGTGGAGATGAGCGCCACCGGGCCCTCGGCCCCGCCGGCCCAGGCGATCTCGGTGGCGATGGTGCTCGGCACCATGTACCCGTACAGCTGCGGCACGCCGTAGGCCGGGTCGACGAGCCAGTTCCTGCCGCCGTCGCTGAGGACGACGTACTCCTCCTCCAGGCCCATGGTGCAGCCGACCGCGCTGCCGATGGTGACCCCGAGGCGTTCGGGCGGCACGTCCTGCGTGGTCAGCCCGCTGTCGGCCAGCGCCTCGCGCGCGGCGACCACGCCGAGCTGGGCGGCGCGGTCCATGCGGCGGATCTCCTGCGGGGACAGCCCGTGCGCGCTCGGGTCGAAGTCGCATTCGGCGGCGATCCGGGACCGGAACCCGGTGGCGTCGAACAGCGTGATGGCGCGCGTCGCGGTGCGCCCGGCGGTGAGCAGGTCCCAGAAGGACTTGACCCCGATGCCGCCGGGCGCCGTGACGCCGATCCCGGTGATGACGACCCGGCGGTCGTGACGCGTGCGCGATACGCGCCCCGCGCCACCTCGCGCCCGGGTGCGGCGCCGGGTGGTCGGACGGGTGTCCACGACGTTCACCGCGGGCTCCCTGCCGCGGCGTCGTTCGCTGCCGGTTCGGTGTCCACGTGGCCGAGGTCGGGCCTCGGGGCCAGGGGGCCGGCGTGGAAGACCATGCAGGCCTCCTCCGCGCCGGTGTTCTGGATCCGGTGCCTGACGGTCTTCGGCACCATGAGCCCGTCGCCGGGGTTCAGGACGATCTCCTGCTCGCCGTCGACGAGCGCGAGGACCGTGCCGCGCACGACGTACATGAACTCCTCGGAGTACGGGTGGTAGTGCTCGACGAAGTGCTCTCCCGGCTGCAGGAAGGCGACGCCCATGAAGCCGGAGGTGGAGCCGACGGTCTTCGGGCTGAGCAGGACGCGGATGTCGCCGCCGCGGCGCCGGTTGGGCGCGACCTCGCCGACGTTGACCTTGGTGAGGCGGTTCTCAGTCACGGCCGTCCGCCTCCCAGGTGTAGAACGGCTCGGCCATGGCGTCCTTGGGCTCGCGCCAGCCCGGGTCGTAGGGCCGGATGTGCTCGCTGAGCCGCTGGTTGATCTCCCCGTACAGCGGGTGGCTGCGCGCCTTGTACAGGTTGGGCGTGATGTCGTGGTCCGCCTCGACCAGGTGGAAGTACAGGTCGTGGAAGCGGAACAGCGTGCGCCTCGACACCCCGATGAGATGCGGCAGGTCGCTCGCGTCCGAGTCGGCGAAGATCTTGGCAACCGCCTCCGTCTCGGAGGGTTCCATCCTCGCCACGATTAGCGTCCGATGCACCACACGTCTCCTTTCGTCCGTAGACGCCATGGTGTCCGGAACGTCTGGATTGCCGCTGATGCAGCGCTAGTGCCGGGATGAGCCCGCGCCACAGCGCGCCACCAGGTCCCGCCGCGGAGCCCCGGCGGGCCGCGCAGGGGGCCTACGGGCCGAGCACGCGGGCCGCGCTCCCGTTGACGCACTCGGCGGGCGCCATCAGCAGCGAGAAGGACCGCTCCTCCGCGTCCTGGTCTGCCAGGACGCCGCCGGGCGCGGCCGGCGCCGGGGCCCCGTTGCCGGAGAGGCTCGGCGCGGGCACATGGGCCTGCGCGGGCGGTTCCGGCACGGGCTCGCCGTAGGTGTCCAGCTCCCTGTCCAGGCACTCCCTGGCGTACAGCCTGACCAGCTCGTGGATCGCGTACCGCAGCTCGCCGAGCGACCCCGCCTGGGCCTTCAGCAGCGAACAGTCGGCGAGCCGGGCGAGCAGCCGTTCGGCGTGGTCGACCTCGCACCCCAGCAGCGCGCACGCCTGCCGCACCGTCACGTACGGCGTCTGCAGCAGGCCGAGCAGCCGGAACAGGCTCCGCTCCGGCTCGCCCAGCCGGTCGTAGGTGCCGGCGAAGGCCGTGCGCACGTCCAGGTCCGCGACCGACAGGTCCGACAGGCGGGTGCGCGGGTCCTCCAGCCGCTCGGCGAACTTCGCCAGCGTCAGCCCCTGGCTCGCGGCCAGCCGCGAGCCCGCGCACCGCAGGGCCAGCGGCAGCCGCCCGCACAGGCGGACGATGCGCTCGCCCGCCGCGCGCTCGCTCTCCAGCCGGGTCTGGCCGATGATCCTGGCCAGCAGCTCCAGGCCTTCGGCGGGGCTGAGCGGGTCCAGCTCCACCATCTGCGCGCCGGCGAAGCCGTGCAGCCCGAACCTGCTGGTGACGATCACCGCGCAGCCGGCCGACCCCGGCAGCAGCGGCTGGATCTGCGCGGCGCTGCTCGCGTCGTCGAGCACGATGAGCACCTGGCGGTCGCTGCACCAGGTGCGGAACAGCTTGCTGCGCTCGTCGCGGTCCGCGGGGATGTCCGCGGGGGGCACCCCGGCGGCGCGCAGGAACCCGGCGAGCACCTCGCCGGGGTCGGCAGGGGCGCCCGCGCCGCCCAGCTCGGCGAAGAACTGTCCCGAGGGGAAGCCGCTGCGGGCGCGGTGCGCGGCGTGGACGGCCAGGGCCGTCTCCCCGACCCCGGGCATCCCGCTGACGCAGATCACCCCTACGGCGGTGCCGGACTCGGCGGGACGCGACAGCACCGCGGCGATCCGCTCGCCCACCTCCCCGCGCCCGACGAAGTCGGCGATGTCGGCGGGAAGCTGCGCGGGCTTGACCGCGCCCGCCCGCGCGGCGGGCCGGGGCATGGTCTCGGGCCCGGGGTCGAGGTCGCGCTGCTCCAGTCCCGGCTGTTCCAGGCCGGGGTCGGCCGACAGCAGGCGCTGCTGCAGGCGGCACAGGGCGGGGGAGGGCTCCAGGCCGAGCTGCCCGACGAGCACCTGGCGCAGGTTCTGGTACACCTCCAGTGCCTCGCCACGTCGCCCCACCTGGTAGAGGGCGGTCATGAGCTTGGCGTAGAAGTCCTCGTTGAGGGGGTAGGTGGCGATGAGCTCCTTGAGCTCGCTGATGAGCTCGCGGTGGCGGCCCAGCCGCAGGTCGGCCGTAAGGCGCAGCTGCAGGGCGCGCAGGCGGCTCTCCTCCAGCCGGGTGATCTGCGCCGACAGCAGTTCCCCCGCCGCCAGGTTGACCAGGGCGGGCCCCCGCCACAGGGCCAGGGCCTGGGAGAGGGTCTCGGTGGCGCGCTCGGGGTCCTCGCGCTCCAGCGCGCTCCAGCCGTCGGCGACCAGCCGTTCGAAGCGGAACACGTCGATGGTCTCCGGCGAGGTGGCCAGCAGGTACCCGTACGGCTTGGTGACGACCGTGGCGGGGCCGGTGGTGCCGAGCATCTTGCGCAGCTTGTAGACGTAGGTGTGCAAGGTGGGCAGCGCGGTGGCGGGCGGGCGCTCGCCCCACAGCTCGTCGATCAGCTCGCGGGTGGACACGATCTGGTTGTGGCGCAGGACGAGCATCGCCAGGACCGCCCGCACTTTGGCGGCGCTCGGTGTCAGGTCGGTGGTGTCGTCGACGACTTGCAGCGAACCCAGAACCCGGAATTCCATGTGATCTCCGCAGATGATCGGCAACGTCGTCCAAGCCGACCGGCGCTCGGCGTCGGCGTGACCTCGACGCCTGGTGGACTTCTCGAATTTAGATGAACCCGCTTATCGGAACTTCCGGAAAAATGGCTCCTCAGGACAAAATCTCCGAAAAAGTCCTGGTCTAGTACTATATTCTTTACCTCGCGTAGGATTCCCGAATAGTGAGTTACCTAGTGCGGCCGTCTAAACCCGGCCCACCCCGCGTCCGATTTGATATGAAATAGCACATAATTTCGGCATAAAGGCGGTAGTTCGTGGTGGGGGGCACCCCCACCGGCCCCTCCTCCGGCCACCGCCGCCCCGCCGGGACCAGACAGCCTCCAGCGCCCTTCGACCGATCGACCAGCGGCCCGAGGGATCGTTTCCGGACAGGAGGCCCGCCGCGCGACGCCAACGGCCGGCGCGCCCCCGGGAGTCACAGGAGGAATGCACATGCGATCAGACGCCTGCCACGCGGCCACCGGTAAGGCCGTCGCGTGACCGCGACCACCGCCGGCCCCTCCTCCTCGCTGTGGATCCGCTGTCCCGGCTGCGAGGGCCCGACGTACGGCGAGCACTACCAGCGGAAACTGCGGGTCTGCCCCAGCTGCGGGCACCACGACCGGCTCAGCGCCCCAGAACGGGTGCGCCAGCTCCTCGACCCCGGCTCGATGAGCCCGCTCGGCGCCTCGCCCACCGTGCTCGACCCGCTCGGGTTCACCGACACCCGCCCCTACCTGACCCGGCTGGAGCAGACCCGCCGCGCCACCGGCCTGGATGAGGCCGTCGTGTGCGGGACCGCCACCGTCCGCGGCCACCCGGTCGTCGCCGCCGTCATGGACTTCGGGTTCATGGGCGGCAGCCTCGGCTGCGCCGTCGGCGAGCGCGTCACCGCCGCCGCCGAGCACGCCCTGGCCACCCGCACCCCCCTTGCCATCGTCACCGCCTCCGGCGGCGCCCGCATGCAGGAGGGCGCCCTGGCCCTGATGCAGATGGCCAAGACCAGCCAGGCGCTGGCCGACCTGGACGACGCCGGCCTGCTCACCGTCTCGCTGGTCACCGACCCCACCTACGGGGGCGTCGCCGCCTCCTACGCCACCCTCGCCGACGTCATCGTCGCCGAACCCGGCGCGCACATGGGGTTCGCCGGGCCCAGGGTCATCGCCGGCACCATCAAGCAGACACTGCCCGAAGGCTTCCAGACCGCCGAGACCCTGCTCGCCGGAGGCCTGGTCGACGGGGTACGCCGGCGCGCCGAGCTCAGGCCGCTGCTGGCCCACCTGCTGTCGGCCGCCGCCTGGGCCACCGGCGGCCGGGCCGTACCCGCCGCCTGGCGGGGGAGCGCGCCCCCGCTGGTGCTGCGCCCCGAGGAGCTGCCCGAACGCGACGCCTGGCAGACCGTCGCCCTGGCCCGCGACCCCGGACGCCCCACCACCCTGGACTACGCCTGCTACCTGCTGGAGGACTTCCACGAACTGCACGGCGACCGCGTCTCGGGGGACTGCCCGGCGATCGTGGCCGGCATCGGGCGCCTGGACGACGTGCCCATCATGCTCATCGGCCACCAGAAGGGTCACGACACCCGCGAACTCGTCGCCCACGACTTCGGCATGGGCTCCCCGGCAGGATTCCGCAAGGCCGCCAGGCTCATGCGCCTGGCCGGCAAGCTCGGCCTGCCGATCGTCACCCTCATCGACACCCCCGGCGCGTACGCCGGCGTCGAGGCCGAGGCGGGCGGCCAGGCCCACGCCATCGCCGAGAACCTGCGCCTGATGTCCCGCCTCCCCGTACCGGTGGTCGCCGTCGTCACCGGCGAGGGCGGCAGCGGGGGAGCGCTCGCCCTGGGCGTGGCCGACCGGGTGCTCGCCCTCGGCGACGCCGTCTACTCGGTGATCAGCCCGGAGGGATGCGCCGCCATCCTGTGGCGCGACGCCACCGCCGCCCCGCGGGCCGCCGCCGCGCTGCGGCTCGGCGCGCGCGAACTGCTGCGCCACGGCATCGTCGACGCCGTCATCCCCGAACCAGACGGCGGCGCGCACCGCGATCCCTCGCTCACCGCCCGCCTGGTCAGGCAGGCCGTCACCGGAACGCTGTACGAGCTCGCGCGGACCGAACCCGCTCAACTGGTGGCCGAGCGCAAGCTGCGCTTCCGCCGCTTCGGGACCCGCGCCTAGCCCTCGCGGGCCCGCCACCGCCATCGCTCCCGCGACCTCGTACGACCGCACCCGGCACAGCCGCCGCCGAAGGAGGAACCGCATGACAGCCGAACCCGCACACCCCGACGAGCGCGAGCAGGTGCTCGACTGGGTCGCCGGGCACGCCGTCCAGCTCGGCCAGGCCTGCCCCGCGCCCCTGCGCAGGATCACCGTCTCGACCGCCACCCTGGCCGTCGAGGTCGAGTGGTCGCCCACAGGGACCCGCGACCCGGAGCCCCGCACGCCCGGCACCGCGCTCCAGCGGCGCGACGACCAGCCCGGCATCGAGCCGGGCACGGCGGGCACGGTGCTCGTCACCGCGCCCATGGTCGGCACCTTCTACCGCGCACAGGAGCCCGGCGCCCCGCCGTTCGTCGAGATCGGAGACGTCGTCGAGGCCGGCCAGCAGGTGGGCATCATCGAGGCGATGAAACTCATGAACGCCGTCCAGGCCGAGCACCCCGGCCGCGTCAGCGAGATCGTCGCCACCGACGGCTCGCCGGTCCAGTACGAGGAGCCGCTGCTGGCGCTCGTGCCCTGCGACGGCCACTGATCCTTTCTTCCTCGGAGCTTGGAGCCTGGCGCGATGTTCACCACAGTTCTGGTCGCCAACCGGGGCGAGATCGCCCTGCGCGTGCTTCGGACGTGCCGCGAGATGGGAATCCGCACGGTCGTCGCCCACTCCACGGTGGACCGCGACTCCCCGGCGGTGCGCCTGGCCGACGAGTCCATCCAGATCGGACCGGCGGCACCCAGGCACAGCTACCTCAACCCGGCCGCGATCGTCACCGCCGCCCTGCAGACCGGGGCCGACGCCATCCACCCCGGCTACGGCTTCCTGTCGGAGAGCGCGGAGTTCGCCGAGATCTGCGAGGCCCACGGGCTCACCCTGATCGGCCCGCCGGCGCACGTGATCGCCCGGCTCGGCGACAAGGTCTCCGCGCGGGAGTTCGCCGTCGAGGCCGGGCTGCCCGTGCTGCCCGGCGGATCGGGCCCCGCCCGCGGCCCGGTCGAGGCCGCCCGGACTGCCGGCGCCGTCGGCTACCCCGTCGTGATCAAGGCCTCCGCGGGCGGCGGTGGCCGGGCCATGACCGTCGTGCACGAGCCCGGCGACTTCGCCCGCGCGTTCGCCGCCACCCGCCGCGAGGCGGTCGCGCTGTTCGGCGACCCCCGGGTCTACGTGGAGAAGTACCTGGACGCGGCCAGGCACGTCGAGGTGCAGGTCCTCGCGGACGGCCACGGCAACGTCGTCCACCTGGGCGCCCGCGACTGCTCGGTGCAGCGCCGCCGGCAGAAGCTGATCGAGGAGACGCCTCCTCCCAACCTTCCCGCGGCGACCATCGAGCACCTCGGCGAGATCACCGTGCGCGCGGCCCTTCAGGCGGGGTACGTCGGGGCGGGCACGTTCGAGTACGTCCTGGACGAGCGCGGCGCGTGCCGTTTCATCGAGGTCAACTGCCGGCTGCAGGTCGAGCACCCGATCACCGAGATGGTGACCGGGATCGACCTGGTGCGCGAGCAGCTGCTCATCGCCGCGGGGCAGCACCTGTCCCACCGGCAGTCCGACATCGTGTCCACGGGCGTGGCCATCGAGTGCCGGGTGAACGCCGAGGACCCCGCGCGGGGGTTCCTGCCCACGCCGGGGCTCATCGAGGAGTTCGTCCCGCCCGGAGGCCCGTTCACGCGCGTGGACACCCATGCCTCCGCCGGGCTGCGCATCACGGCGGACTACGACCCGCTGATCGCGAAGGTGTCGGTCTGGGCGCCGTCCCGCGACCAGGCCCTGGCCAGGGCGCACCGCGCGCTGGAGGAGTTCACCATCAGGGGAGCGGGGCTCTGCACCGACCTGGCGTTCCTGCAGGAGGTGCTGACCCACCCGCTGTTCCGGTACGCCAAGCACACCACCTCGCTCGTCGACCAGATGATGCCCACCCCGATCACCTGACCCGGCCCCGCCGCCTGGGCTCCGGCCGTCCGAACTTATAAATCTACAAAGTAAAGGCGGTGGGTGGGTGAAAACCCACACCCGCCCACCGCACAAAACCTCGGCAGCGTCATCAGGCCTGCAGTTGAGGCCGAGCACCCGTACCCGAGTACGGAGAAGGGACGTCCAAACTGTCACCGCTCATCCGAGGGTCACCTCGCGGGCAGCGTGTTGCGAGCTCACCGGAGGAGATGCTCTGATAGGTGGCCGTGACGGCCACCGATGCACATAGCGCGATCGACGCGGTCTGGCGGATCGAGTCGGCCAGGGTGATCGCCGGTCTCGCACGCATCGTGCGAGACGTCGGCCTTGCCGAGGAGCTCGCGCAGGACGCTCTGGTCGCCGCGCTGGAGCAGTGGCCCGAGTCCGGCATCCCACGCAATCCGGGCGCCTGGCTCATGGCCGTCGGCAAGCGCCGCGCCATCGACCTCATCCGCCGCGAGCAACGGCTGGAACGCAAGATCGAAGAGCTGGGCCACGAGCTGCGGGCCGAGGGGGAGGGCGCCGAGCCCGACCTGGACGCCGCCCTGGACGGCGACATCGAGGACGACCTGCTGCGCCTGGTGTTCACCGCGTGCCATCCGGTGCTCTCCACCGAGGCGCGGGTCGCCCTCACGCTGAGGTTGCTCGGGGGGCTGAAGACCGAGGAGATCGCGCGGGCGTTCCTGGTCGGGGAGCCGACCGTCGCGCAGCGGATCGTACGGGCCAAGCGCACGCTCGCCGAGGCGCGCGTCCCCTTCGAGGTCCCCCAGGCCGCCGAGCTGCCCGACCGCCTGTCGTCGGTGCTCGAAGTCATCTACCTGGTGTTCAACGAGGGGTACACCGCGACCGCCGGCGACGACTGGATGCGACCGGCGCTGTGTGAGGAGGCGCTGCGCCTGGGGCGAATCCTGGCCGGGCTGATGCCGAAGGAGCCCGAGGTGCACGGGCTGGTGGCGCTGCTGGAGATCCAGGCGTCGAGGTCCGCCGCGCGGGTCGACCCTTCGGGGGAGCCGGTGCTGCTGCTCGACCAGGATCGCACGCGCTGGGATCGGCTTCTCATCCGCCGGGGGCTGGCGGCGCTGGAGCGTGCGCAGGCGCTGGGCGGTCCGGTCGGGCCGTACGAGGTGCAGGCCGCGATCGCCGCCTGCCACGCGCGGGCGCACACTCCGGAGGAGACCGACTGGGGGCGCATCGCGGTGCTGTACGAGGGGCTGGCCCGGCTGGTGCCCTCGCCGGTGGTGGAGCTGAACCGCGCGGTGGCGCTGGGGATGGCGTTCGGGCCGGAGGCGGGGCTGCGGCTGGTGGACGAGCTGACCTCCGAGCCGTCGCTGAAGGGGTACCACCTGCTGCCGAGCGTGCGGGGTGATCTTCTGGCCAAGCTGGGGCGGCTGGAGGAGGCCCGCGCGGAGTTCGAGCGCGCGGCGTCGCTCACGCGCAACGAGCGCGAGCGGGTGTTGCTGCTCGATCGCGCGGCGGCCTGCGCTACTCCTGGGACAGGGCCAGGCGCAGGCCGAAGGTGATCAGGACCGCCCCGGTGAGCCGGTCCACGGCCCGGCGCACCCGCGCGTCGGCGAGCCGGCCGCGCGCCAGCTCCGTGCCGAGGATCAGCAGGGTGAACCAGGCCATGCCCTCGATGTTGTGCACCAGCGCGAGCAGGACGCCTGTCAGCAGGTGGGGGGCGCCTTCGGGGATGAACTGGGGGAGCAGGGCGACGTAGAAGACGCCGACCTTCGGGTTGAGCAGGTTGGTCGCCAGGCCACGGGCCCAGGCGCGGGCGGCGCCGCCTTCGGTGGTCGCCTGGGTCGTGGGCTCGGAGCCGGGGCCGGTGTGGCGGGCGCGCCAGAGCATGGCGGCTCCGTACCAGAGCATGTACGCGGCGCCGGCGTATCGCAGGAGGGTGTAGGCGAGTTCGGAGGCGGTGAGCAGGGCGGAGATCCCCACTGCCGCCGCGGCGCCCCAGACGAGCACGCCGGTGTTGATCCCGAGAGCGGTGGCGAAGGCCTGCCGTCTTCCGCCGGTGACCGCCGCCCGCAGCACCAGGGCGGTGTCGAGCCCGGGGATGATCGTCATCAGCCCGGCAACCAACGCGAAAGACGCAATCGATGAAATCACCCACCCATCATGCACAATCACCTACTCGCCGGAGGCGGGGCGTCGCAGGAGGGGGTGGGTGCGCATCGCCACTTCCAGCTCGCCCGGGAGCTCGTCGCGGTAGCGGCCCAGAGTGGACAGGTCGCTGTGCCCGAGCACCCGGCGCACGGCGTCCATGTCGACCGCGTCGGCCAGCAGGTGGGTGGCGGTGGTGTGCCGCAGCCCGTGTGGGGTCACCGAACGCCGCTGCGCGGGATCGACCCACCGCTGAACCCGGTCGATCACCGCCTGCACGTCGCCCCGGGCGAGCCGCCTGCCCCGCCAGGACAGCAGCAGCGCCTTCTCGGCCGTGGCGGGCCGGCTGCCGGAAAGGTAGGCGTCCAGGACCTCGGCCACATCGCTCGGCAGCGGCACGTCGCGGGTCTTGCCGCCCTTGCCGAAGATGCGCCAGTAGCGCACGCCGTCATTGGTGTAGAAGTCCTCGACGTTGGCCCGCACCAGCTCGGACACCCTGGGGCCGAGCGTGGACAGCAGCAGCACGATCAGCGCGTCACGCACCTCGGTGCGCTGGTCGCGCCGCCCGCCCTCGGGCTCGGCCACGGTGAGCGACCGGGCGGCCCCGACGAGCCCCTGGGCCTGCTCGCGGGTCAGCGCCCGCCGCTCGGCCCGCAGGCCGCCGCGCTCCTTGGCGGTGACCGTGGCGGCCGTCATGGGGTCGACCTGGACCCAGCCCGCCACGGTGGCGTACTTGAAGAACGCCGAGACCGACCTGCGGAAGCGCGACTGGGAGGAGGGGCTCTGCGACTCGCCGCCGGGGGAGGAGCGGCGCCCGTCGGGTTTGCGGGCGAACGCGAGCAGCACCGCGTCGACGTCCTCACCGGTGAGGTCGTCGAGCACCTGCTTGGCGCCGGCCAGCCGTACGAAGGTGGCCACGTCGCGCGCGTACACCTCGGCCGTGGCGGGGGACAGGGCCCCCGTTACGGTCTTGGCGCGGACCAGCTCGACGTAACGGTCGGCGGACTCCTCGACGGTGAGTCGCTTCAGCTCAGCGGGGCGCATCGATCAGCTCAGTCCTTTCGGCCATGATCCTGCCGACCGTACCGGGTCCCACCGACATTTCCGCGCCGCCGGTGGTGGCCGGTGAGCGGGATCAGGTGTGGGTGGAGCCGCGTGGCGGCGGGAAAACCAGGTGACACCGGGTGAGCGGCCCCTCGATGATGGCCGGTCGTAGGAGCTTCGCACCCTGGAGGAGACCGATGGTCCAGCGGACGACCGTGCCTAATCTGCTCTCGCCCCCCGGCTACGCCCATGCCGCGGTCGTCGAGGCGGGGGAGAGGCTCGCGTTCATGGCGGGCGCGGTGCCCATCGACGCCGAGGGCAACCTGGTCGGGGCGGGGGATCCTGTCGCGCAGGCCCGGCAGGTGCTCGCCAACCTGACCACGGCCCTGCGCGCGGTCGGGAGCGACCTGCGGCACGTGGTCGCGAGCACCGTGTACGTCGCGGCGGCCGAGCACCAGGATCTGATCCGGGTGTGGGAGGTGGTGGAGGCGTCGGAGCTGACGGACGGCCCGCACACCTCGACGCTGCTCGGCGTGTCCTTCCTCGGGTACTCCGGGCAGCTGGTGGAGATCACCGCCACCGCGATCGTCCCCTGAGGTCCCGCGGGTACGGCCGGTGGTTTGACCTCAACCAAGGTTCACCCCCCGACCCGCGGCCCGGGCCGGGGCAGGTCCGCGTACGGGTCAAGGCGGCGGGGGTCCAGCCGTACGACTGCGCGGTGCGGGCCGGGTGGACGCCGCCCGGCCCGCCGACCGGCTTCCCCCGCATCCCCGGCAACGAGTTCGCCGGCGTGATCGACGTGCTCGGCGAGGGCGTCACCGGTTTCACCGAAGGGCAGCACGTCCTTGGGTTCACGGTGGGTTCCGGCCACGCCGAGTACGTGGTCGTGGAGACCGGCCAGGTCGCCCCCCGGCCCGCCGCCCTGCCCTGGGAGGTGGCCGGCGCGCTGTCGGCGGCGCACACCGCCGACTCCGCGCTGCGGGAGCTGGCCGTCGGCGCCGGAGAGGTGCTGCTGGTGCACGCCGCGGCCGGCGGGGTGGGGTCGGCCGCCGTCCAGCTGGGCGTGCGAGGCGGAGCCACCGTCATCGGCACCGCCCGGGAGGACAACCACGACTACCTGCGCTCCCTGGGAGCCCTTCCCGTCGCCTACGGCCCCGGCCTGCTGGACCGCGTACGCGAACTGGCCCCCGCGGGGGTGGACGCCGCGCTCGACGGGGCGGGCGGGGACGCCCTGGAGGTCTCCCTGCTCCTCGTCCAGGACCGCGACCGGATCCTCACCCTCACCGAACACCGCAGAGCCCAGGAGCTGGGCATCCGCGTCGTGCGGACCGGGCACACCGCGGCCAGGCGCGCGGAGCTGGCCGAACTGGTGGCGCGCGGCGAGCTCGCCGTCCACATCCGCCGCACCTACCCCCTGGCGCAGGCGGCCGACGCGCACCGCGACGTCGAATCCGGGCACGGCCGCGGACGCGTGGTCCTGACCACGGAATAACCGGTGCGGGCGACCGCAGGAGCGTGCCGAGTTCGGAGGCGGTGAGCAGGGGAAGATCCCCACTGCCGCGGGCGCGCGGCCGGGCGGCTCATGGCCCGGTCGCGTCGTCGCCTCCGCGCGGGCGCAGCCGGTCCAGCACGCCGTACGCCGGATTGCCCCGCGCCGCGCTGCGCACCTCACGGGCCGTCGAGGCGATGTACGCCTGGCCGGTGACGATGGAGGAGTGGCCGAGCAGCTCCATCAGCTCGTGCGCGGAGGCGCCGCGCTCGGCCAGCCGGGTGGCGAACTCGTGCCGCAGCGCGTGCACGAGCGTGCCCTTCTGCACCTGGTCGTGGATCCCCGCGTACCGGTAGCACTGGCGCACCAGGTACTGCAGGCCGCCGCGCCGCAGGGGCTCGTTCCTGGTGTCGACGAGCAGCGCGGCCGAGCGGGGGAGCGTGGTGAGCCCGAACCGGCGCAGGCGGCTTTCCAGGTAGTCGCCGATCAGGTGCTCGATGGGCGGTTCGATCGGCAGGGAGCGGGTTTTGCCGCCCTTGCCGAGGACCTGGATCCTGCGGTCGCCGGGGGCGCCGCCGATCGAGCCGAGGGTCACGCTCAGCAGTTCGGCCGACCGCATCCCGGTGACCAGGGCCAGCGCCAGGACGACCAGGTCGCGTTCTACCCAGGGGTCGCGGGCCTCGCGGGCGCCCTCGGCGATCCGTTCCAGGAGGGTGGCGGACGCCGAGCCGTCGCCGAGCAGGGGTTTGGGGGCTTTGGGGGGCTGCTTGGGGCGGGGGACCGCGGCCATCGGGTTGCCCTCGAGCATTCCTTCGGCGACGCAGAAGGTGAGGAACTGGTTCCAGGCGCTCCAGGCGCGGTTGACGCTGGCAGGTGAGCGGGGTTCGGCGAAGTCGGCGAACGCGGTACGCACCAGGCGCCCGTTCAGGTGGCGTACCTCCAGGTCGTCTTCGGGTACGCCGGTCAGGTTGGCGGCGATCCCGGAGACGAGGTGGAGGTCGCGCTCGTACCCCGCGACGGTGTGGGGGGAGAGCTTCTTGGTGCGCAGCGAGGAGAGGAACTCGGTGACGGCTTCGGGCATGCGCATCAGCACCAAGGGGTCACGGTCCCTCATGACGCCCTCCGCGCCTGGCGTGCGGAGCAAACTCGAAAACGTGTCATAAGTGCCTGTGATTATGCATGAGAGCCATGAGACCGGCCCGCTGACACGCCGTACAGGCGACGGGGACCGCGACGGGGCTGTGGGTGCCGGCCTTCACCGCAAAGCGGCGGCCCGGCCCGAACGGCCCCGCCGCCGCCCGGTCGGCGGGAGAAAGCCCAGGAACGGCTCCGCCGCGCCGCCGGCTGACCCGCCGCCACCGCGCCGCACGCGGTCAGCGTTCCCGCGTACGTGTCGAGGCCGCACCCGCACAGCAGCAGGCGCGGCCTCGAGTGCCCCGGTCGGGGGGCTACGGCAGGGTGGCCAGGTGCGGCTTGACGGTGCGGGCGAAGTTCCAGTTGTTGGACGCGTCCCAGTTGATCGACCAGGTCATCGCCCCACGGATCCCCGGGTAGGCGCGCGGCGGGACGAAGGTCCCGCAGTTCACCAGTTTGGCCAGGCAGTCCAGGGCGTTGTTGACCAGGGACGGCGCCACGACCCCGCCGCCGGCCGCGCCGGGCCCCGCGGGCAGGCCCAGCGCCACCTGGTCGGGACGCAGCCCGTTCTCCAGCTGGATGCACGCCAGCGCGGTCATGAAGTTGACGCTGCCCTGGCCGTAAGCCTGGGCCTGGTCACAGCCCAGCATCGCGCCGGAGTTGTAGAACTGGGTGTGGACCACCGTGAGGATGTCCTTGATGGCCAGCGCGAGCTGGAAGTACCCCATCCCGGTCGACTGCATGTCGATGGTCTGCGGCGCCATCGTGATGATCAGGTCGGCCCCGGCCTTGGCCCGCAGCTTGCGCAGCGCGTCCGCCATGTAGGTGGGGTTCAGCCCGTTCTCCAGGTCGATGTCCACCCCGTCGAACCCGTAGCTCTGCATCAGGGCGTACGCGCTGTCGGCGAACGACGTCGCGGCCTGCGAGCTGGACACCTGCACCCGGCCCAGCTCACCGCCCACCGACAGGATCACCTTCTTGCCCCGGGCGTGCAGGGCCTGGATGTCGGCCTTGAACTGGTCCTCGGTGTAGCCGCCCACCGCCGTCGACAGCCCCTGGTCCAGGTGGAAGGCGAGCTGACCGGCGGTGGAGGTCGCCTCGGCGAACGCGATCGCGATCAGGTCGTACTCGGCCGGCACCGCGCTGAGCTTGAGCTCGACGGCCGGGTTGACGAAGTTGTGCCAGTAGCCGGTGAGGAAATGCTTGGGGAGAGGCCCGCCTCCGGTGCACCCGGTGGTCGTGGCGGTCACCGGGTCGCTGGCGGGGGACTCACCCTGGGCGTTGTACGCCTTGACGGTGTAGGTGTGGCTTTCGCAGGTGCCCAGCGAGCCGACCGTCGCGGAGGTGCCGGTGACCGTGGCTTTGACGGTCGCGCCCTCGTACACCCGGTAGCCGGTCACGGTGCCGGTGGAGGCCGCCCAGGACAGCGCGATCGACGAGGCGGCGGCCGTCGCGGTGGGCGTGCCCGGCTTGCCGGGACCAGTGGGAGTGGTCACCCCGCCGCAGGACGCGCCGTTGAGCGTGCAGTTCGCCGGCACGGCCGAGCCGGGAGCGGCGATGAACCCGAACGTGACCGAGGCGCCCGGCGCGATCGTGGCGTTCCAGCCCAGGTTGGTGAACGTGAACCGCTGGCCGTTGCGGGACATCGCGGCGTCCCAGGAGGAGGTGACCGCGGCGCCGGAGGGCAGGTCGAAGGCGACCGACCAGCCGTTGATCGCGGTGGCGCCGCCGTTGTTGATCGTGTAGGCGCCCTGGAACGCCGACCCCCACTCGGAGGTCTTGACGAAGGTCGCGGTGGGGGAGGCCGCGCTGGCGGCCGCGGGCGTGAGGAGCACGGCCGCCGCGGACAGCAAGAGCGTGAGGAGCAGGGCGATGGGATTTCGTCTGGGGCGCATGGGGGGTCCTCAACCTGTGGGGGGATGGGTCGCGCGCGCCTGGGCCCGCTTTCTCTTAGGAAAGTTTCCTAAGAGTTGCCGTGATCGTAGCTTTGACACCCGGTCGGTAACAAGACCTGAAAGCGCGCCGCCGCGGCCGAACCCCGCCACTCAAAGCCCATCCGGCCGGCCCTGCCCGCAAGCCCCGCAGGGGAGAAGGCGGCAGCACCCGCCGCACATAATGCGGCACATGACTCAGCAATCCGGAGCCCGCAGGGTGAAGCCGCACCCGAGGTGGGCGGTCTCCGCGCAGGCTGGGAGGCGCGGGCGGGCGGCCCGTTGGTGCTGCTCTACTCCGCCGACCTGGACGGGTCTGTGCAGACCGTGAAGAACGCGGGCGGTGACGCCGGTTCCGCTTCACCGATCCGAGCGGAACGAACCGGGCGTCTGGGCCGAGGCGTAAGCGGTATCCGGCGCCTCACCGTTGGTCACGGCAATGTGCAGGGGGTGTGGGGCAGTCGCTCGCCGGCCCGGGTGTGCTGTCTCATCCGGTCGGTGAATTGGCGTTGGACCGCATTGGATGAGACGGGCCACCCGGCCGGTTGCCGGCCGCTCAACGGGCGGCCGGGGAGGCGTTCGATGTTTGCTGCATAAGTGCGATTATGCAGCAAACAGTGGTAGATGGATCTTGAGAGGCCCTCTGGCGTCGGCTGTTCCGTATCGCAATGGATCACCGCGATCCGCGTTCCGCAGCAGCCGCGCGGCGCCCGGCGGGCTTGGGCGTCCCGGGTTCGCCCGGCGATCATGCGTGGCCGGCGACAGGCTTGTGTGGATCTTCTGTCGAATGGATCTTGGCGAGCCTGAGATCATGGATCTTGGTACCCCCATGGATCTTGGTGCCGCCGCCCTGGAAGGTCGCCCAAGGACGAAGGATGCCGCCTTTCGTCCTGATGCGTCGATTCACCGTTCGTCTCGGCCGCCGCGGGCCGCGCCTGCGGCCATCGCCCCTATCAGGCCCTGAACCACTCTCCCTCTTTAACCGTTCAGAAGCTCCATTCTGTATGGTTACAAGCGCTTATGTACTGTTAGGGGCGTTCTGTCGTATGGGGCCGGACTGGTCCCTGCCTCGACAACGTGGCCGCTACGCACGATCTTCGGCCCATACTGTGATGCTCGCAGCCAACGTCCCCTCTCTCCCCCGGCCGGATGCACAATGTGGACGCGGCAGCACGCCGAGCCGCCGTTCGGGTGTACGCGGCCAGGCGGAGGTCATTGACCATGGCTCAGGCCTCCCCCGGCGCTGATCAGGCGACTGATTTTGCCAATGCTCAGTGAGGCGATACGCGGCTCCGGCCGGCGATTTTTGTCAATCGGATCGATTTGGTCGCCATTGGAGTTGCCGCGCGCACAGAAACCCGCGGAATGGTTCAGCGTTCGGCTCATTCACCCCTGGAATGTCGATTACCGCTAGACCCTTCGACCGGTCGGGCCGTCTACAGGACGGCGGCGACGAGCTCGGCGAATTCTTGTGGCGTGGCGATCCGCACGCCCAGGGTCTCGGCCTTGGCTCGCTTGGAACCGGCCTTCTCTCCCGCGACCAGCAGGGAGGTCTTGGCCGAGATGCTCGAAGAGGCTTTGCCGCCCGCGCGCTCGATCAGCTCGTTCATCTGGTTACGTGACAGTGTCTCCAGCAGCCCGGTCATCGCGCCGGTGACCACGACGGACATGCCTGCCAGCGGCTGCTCGGCCGCACCGTCCGGTTCACCACTCGATGCGCCCCCGGTGTGTCCGGGCTCGGTCATGTTGACCCCCGCGATGATCAGCTTGTCGATGAGCTCCGCCAGCTCGGCCAGCTCTGCCACCACCACGGGAGCCTTCTCCGGGCCGATGCCGTCCACCGCCTGGATCGCCCCGGCGTCGGCGGCGCGGATCTCGGCCATGCTGCCGAAGTGCTTGGCGATCCGGCGGCTCATCGAACGACCGGTGCCGCGCACACCGAGCGCGCAGAACACCCGGCTCAACGGCTGGGACTTGGCGCGCTCGATGGCGTTCAGCAGGTTGTCGGTGCTGACCGCGCCCATCCGCTCCAGACCCAGCAAGGGGTCACGGGTGAGGAAGAACAGGTCGGCGAAGTCGGCGATCAGCCCGGCGTCCAGCAGTTGCTGGATGCGGTTGTCGGCCAGGCCCTCGATGTCGAGTTGACCACGGCCTGCCGCGTAGCTGATGGACGCGATCGCCCGGCACCCGCGGCCGCGCACGCACCGCCACCGCTCCTGGGAGGTGTCGATCGCGTCCCCGCACGACGGGCAGACCTCGGGGAAGACGATCGGCTGCTCGGCTCCGGTCCGCAGGTGCACGACCGGCGCCTGAACCCTTGGGATCACATCTCCCGCCTTGTAGACGGTGACCGAGTCGCCCAGCAGAAGGCCGCGGCGGGTGATGTCGGCGACGTTGTGCAAGGTGGCGTAGGTGACGGTGCTGCCGTCGAGCTCGACGGGCTCCAGCACGGCGCGCGGGGCGATGATCCCGGTACGGCCGGTGTTCCACTCCACCGCGACAAGTTTGGTGATCTTCTCGGTGGGCGGCAGCTTGTAGGCGATCGCCCATCGCGGCGCGCGTGAGCTGAACCCCGCCTGCTCCTGGTCGAGGGCGGAGTCGGCCTTGACGACGATGCCGTCGATGCCGAATGACAACTGCGCGCGGGCCGCGGCGATGTGCTCGATGCGCTGCCGCACCTGCTCCAGCGTGCCGGCCAGGATCGCAGCGACCGGCGTGCCGGCGGTGGTCTGCACGCCCTGCCCGGCGACCCAGCTCATGATCTGGCTGTGCGGCCAGGTGCGCAGCCCTGCCGCGAGCTCGGAGGTGTCCTCCAATGGGAACGGGAGTGCCCCGTAGCCGAAGAACGTCAGCTCGCACACATACGGCCGGTCCTGGGCGCGCAGCGTCCCGGCGGCCGCGCTGCGGGGGTTGGCGAAGGTCGTGCCGTCGTGTGCGCGACGCTTGCCGCAGGCTTCCTCGAATTGGGCGGTGGTCATCATCACCTCGCCGCGCAGCTCCACCGTGACCGGGTCGGCCAGCCGGCCGGGAAGCCCGACGATGGTGCCGATGGCGTGGCTCACCTCCTCCCCCGCGGTGCCGTCCCCGCGCGTGACCAGCTGGACCAGGCGGCCGTGACGGTAACGCGCGGAGATCGCCAGGCCGTCCAGTTTGGGCTCCACGCTCCAGACGGTGATCGAGCGGCCGAGTCTGCGCTCCAGTGCGGCGGCCCAGTCGTCCAGCTGCTCAGCGCCGAAGACGTTGTCCAGACTGAGCATGGGGACGGTGTGCGGGACGTCGCCGATCACGGCGCCCCCGGCCACCTTGCCGGTCGGCGAGGTGGGCAGCACATGGTCGGGGTGGGCCTGTTCGTAGGCGGCGATGCCGCGCACCAGCCGGTCATAGGCATCGTCATCCAACGTGGAGGTGCCGTCGCGATAGTAGGCGGCGGAAGCGTCCACGGCGAGCTGGACGGCTTCGGCGTAGGCGGTGGGATCGGTGAGAAGGGTGATCGGGGGCGCATCGCTCATGACGCCATCATGCCGGGCCGCACCGACGATTTCGCTACGAGAACAGGGTCCTGACCTGGGGTTGCTTCTGGGGTTGTCAGCCGGCCCCCGTGAAGACCCTGGTCGATCGCAGGCTCGATCAGGTAGGTGCGGCGGACGATGCTCGTTGCCGGATCGCCGGTGGGAGTGATCAGGTGGATGGTCTCCCCCGCTGCTCGGCGTACCGGGGCTTGGTCGGCGGCCGGATGGTCGGCGGGCATCGCACGCGCGGGCTGCGGCCGCTGTGACGGATCCCTCAGCGCGGCTCGGCGGCCGGTCGGGCGTCGACCGGCGAGGCCGGCGATGGGCCTCGGGGAGGGTCGGTACGGATCATCGGTGAAGGTGACCGTCAGGTGCGGTCCGGCCGCTGCGCCGTGGACGACGGCGGCCGGCAGGTGGGTGCGTACGGAGAAGTCGATCTGGTCGGCCGGGAGTGGGGCGTGTTCAACAGGGGCGGGTGACTCCGTTGAAGCAGTTGCGTGGTTCCGGGCCGGCGCTCGCGCTGGTCCTTGCGATGTGGCACGATCTCGCAGGTGACCAGCAGACCCGCCGCGGCGCAGCGCCTGAACGACCTTGCGCGGCTGCGGCGCGTCCGCGATCGGATCGACCGGGAGTACGCGCAGCCGCTGGACGTCGAGGCGCTGGCACGCGGGGTGAACATGTCGGCCGGGCATCTCAGCCGCCAGTTCCGGCTCGCCTACGGTGAGTCGCCGTACGCCTATCTGATGACGCGGCGCATCGAGAGGGCGATGGCGCTGCTGCGTCGTGGCGAGCTCAGCGTCACCGAGGTCTGCTTCGCGGTCGGCTGCTCGTCGCTGGGCACCTTCAGCACCCGCTTCACCGAACTGGCCGGCATGCCGCCCAGCGCCTACCGGCGCCGCGCGGCGGGCGCTGCGGCGGGGCTGCCGTCGTGCGTGGCCAAACAGGTGACCAGACCGGTCAGGAATCGACAAGCGCGGTCACCGGCCCGCACCTAGCCTGACCGCCATGGACATCACAGGAGCCGACCGAGCAGCCGTACGGGATTCGCGACTGCGCCTTCCGCGATCCCGCGGGCAACCTGATCCGCATCAACGAGCTTCGCTGAGCCGTCCGGCGATCGCAGCCATGACCTGCACAGACGGCACGCTGTAGCCGGCCGGGAACCGCGGCGGGGCCCGCACCCACGGCTCCGGCGCGTCCGGGGTGCGCAGGTTCAGGTACCGCCGCTGGTCTCGGCCCCGTGCCGGGTTGCCGGTTGGGCCCTGACCAGCACTAACGCAATCCGGTGTGCCTGGTGGGGCCAGTCTTGCCGACTGCCCGGGCGGCGGGGCCTGGGTTCGGCAGGATGGTCACATGACTGTGAGGAACGGCAAGCGGTGGAACCACAACATCCATTACCACCCCCGCATCCTGCGCGCGGTCCCCGATGGCGCCCAGCGCGCCCTGGATGTCGGCTGCGGCGAGGGCATGCTCGCCCGCGAACTCCGGCAGGCCGTGCCGCATGTCACCGGCATCGATCTTGACGCGCTCAGCATCGACCAAGCCCGTGAGTACCCGGACGACGTCGGCTACATCCTCGGCGATTTCCTCACCCACCCCTTCGAGTCCGCCTCGTTCGACGTCATCGCGTCGGTGGCCACCCTGCACCACATGGACGCCGCCGCTGGGTTGGCCCGCATGCGCGACCTGCTGTGCCCCGGCGGCGTCCTGGCCATCGTCGGCTTGGCCCGTAGCGCCATGCCCGACGACCTGCCGCGCGACCTGGCCGGCGTTGTCGCCGGTACCTTCCATCGCGCCACGAAGGGCCACTGGGAGCATCCCTCCCCCACAGTCTGGCCGCCGCCGGTGACGTACCCGCAGATGCGAGCGTTGGCCGCCGAGATCCTGCCCGGCTCCGAGTATCGCCGGCACCTCCTGTTGCGTTACAGCATCATCTGGCGCAAGCCGCGGGACTGATGTTCGGCTTCTGAACCGCCTAGTCTGGAGCGGTGCAGGGACTTCTGCTGCGCCTGTCGACGCTGGACGCCGACGCCGCGAGCGCCGTGCGTGTCATCGCCTACTTCGATTCCCTGGTGCGCGACCACGGCAGTGTGCCGGTGCTGTTGCGGGCGACGGCGCGGCTGGCGCAGTGCCCGGTGGGGTTGCTGGACGCGGCGACCGGGGAGCATACGCGGGTGTCGGCGGCCGGGGTGGTCGACCATCCTTCCGCGCCGGCCGCGCATGCTTTGGCCCGGGGGTTGAGCCCGGCGATGGGCACGGTGTGGATGGAGCGGGAGGGGCCGGCCCACGGTCTGGATGAGATCGTGCTGGAGCGGTTCGCGGCGGCGGCAGAGGTGGCGCTGGAGCGGGCGGTCGCGGGCGCCCAGGCGGTGAACGACCCGGCGCTGGTGGAGCTGGTGTTGTCGGCGCGGACCGGTGAGGCCGAGCGTGCGCGGGCGTTGCGGTTGCTGGGTTTCGCTCCGGCGGCCCGGGTGCAGGTTCTGGCGGCGCCGGCGGGTCAGGGTGCGGCGTTGCTGGCGCACCTGCGGGCCGGGGGGCATCATGCGCGGTCGGCGGTGATGGGTGAGACGGCGGCGGTGATCGTGACCCCGGAGGTGGAGGCGGTGCCGCGTGCGTTGCGCGCCGGCGTGGGCCCCTTGGGTGGGGGTGCGGAGGTCGCGGGGTCGTGGGCGGGGGCGCGGGTGGCGTTGCGGTTCACCGCGCAGGGCACCGGTGATCATCTGGTGAGGTGGTCGGAGCTGGGTGCGCTGGCGTTGTTCGCCGCGCATGTGCCGGGTGAGGCGATCGAGGGTCTGGCCGATGTGCGGGCGGTCCGGGAGCTGGCCGCCCGGCCGCGTGGTGGTGAGGTGCTGGAGGCGGTGCGGGCCCTGTGCGAGGAGGGTTCGGTGCGGCGGGCGGCGGTGGCGGTGCATCTGCATCACAGCTCGATGGCGGCGCGCATCGCGCGTGCGGAGGCGGCTTTGGGGTTTTCGCTGTCGGATTCGGCCGGTCGGCTGCGCGCGCAGCTGGCGCTGGCGTTGGTACGGCTGGGCGGTGAGGCCGCCGGGGCCGGTGGGGTCAGCGGGCCAGTGCCCGGCGCAGGGCGGCCGCGAGCTCGGCGGCGGAGCGGCGGCTGATGGTGGCCTGGGGCACGAGGGTGTCGAAGCCGTGGAAGGCGCCGGGGTACAGGTGGAGTTCGGTGGACACCCCGGCCCTGATGAGGCGGTGGGCGTAGTCGATGCATTCGTCGCGGAAGACCTCCAGTTCGCCGACGTTGATGTAGGCGGGCGGGAGTCCTGACAGGTCGGTGGCGCGGGCGGGTGCGGCGTACGGTGAGACCTCCTCGGTGCCGGCGGCGTCGCCGAGCAGGGCCTTCCATCCGAACAGGTTGGCCGCGCGGTTCCAGATGACGGCGTCGGTGAACTCGTGGCTGGAGGGGGTGATGTTGCGGTCGTCGAGCATGGGGTAGACCAGCAGCTGGAAGGCGATCGCGGGGCCGCCGCGGTCGCGGGCCAGTAGCACGGTGGCGGCGGCGAGCCCGCCTCCGGCGCTCGCACCGCCGACGGCGATGCGGTCGGCGTGGATGCCGAGTTCGGTGGCGTTCTTGGCGGTCCACACCAGTCCGGCGTAGCAGTCTTCGACGGGGGCGGGGTGGGGGTGTTCGGGGGCGAGGCGGTAGTCGACGGAGACGACGGCGCATCCGGCCTGCAGGACGAGCTCGGTCATTTTGGTGTCGTCGGCTTCGGGCATTCCGATGATCATGCCGCCGCCGTGGATCCAGTACAGGCAGGGCAGGTCGCGGGTTTCGCCGGCGGGCCGGTAGACGCGCAGCCGTACGTCGGGGCCGCCGTCGGGGCCGGGTACGTGCCGGTCTTCGATGGTGACGCGGGGGTCGGTGGGGGGTGCGGCGGCCAGTACGGCGTTCATCTGGGCGCGTACGCCGGGCAGGTCTTCGGGTGACAGGGTGGACAGGTCGAACGCCGGGAGTACGGCCTGGCCGAGGGCGGCGGCGAGTTCGGGGTCGAGGTTGGGGTGGTGGGCCATGTGGTCCGCCTTTCGCGGCAGGTCAGTGTGCTGTGCTGGTTCGATCCTTTCTGTCCTGTGGTGGTCTCACAACAGCAGGGTGGCCGCGATGAGTGGCCGTTCACCCGCCAGGTGGCGGTGTGGGCCGGCTTCGGGCGGCGGTGATCTCGGCGTGGCTGGACTCCACGCAGAACTCGTTGCCTTCGGGGTCGGCGAGTACGGCGAATCCGATGCCCAGCGGGCCGCGGATGTCGTCCAGGACGGTGGCGCCGAGCCGGGTGATCCTGGCGATCTCCTCGTCGAGGGTGGTGTCGGCCTGAAGGTCGAGGTGGACGCGGTTCTTGACCGTTCTGCTCTCGGGGACGCGGATGAAGGTGAGGGTCCGCGGGTGGTGGTCGTCCGGCAGGCGTACGCTCGACCATTGCTCGCCTTGCGGGCCGTCGGCGGGCCGGCCGCCGGTGACGGCGCTCCAGAAGCGGGCCAGGGTGGCGGGGTCGTGGCAGTCGAAGGTGATGCTGCGGACGGCGGCGCCCATGTGGGTCTCCCGGGGGTGGGTCGTCGGGCTGAGCGGATGGTGGCGCCGCCAACGTAGTCGGCGAGCGGGCCGGCCGGGTAGGCGACGGCGATCTCCTGCGGGCGGCCCATGTCGCGGGTGGCGGCGGGTGCGAGGTGTCTGCCCGGTCAGGGCCGGATCGCGGGTTCCGGCTTGTCGTCGGGGGCCCGTAGCATCGGGCGTCATGCGGGTGCTGGTTTTGGGTGGTGGGTCCTTCGTCGGCCGGGCGATCGCGGAGGACTTCCTGCGCGAGGGCCACGAGCTGACCCTGTTCAGCCGGGGCAGGACGGGTTCCGGGCTGTTCCCCGGTGTGCCGCGGCGGGCCGGCGATCGCGACACCGGGGACTACGCCTCGCTCCGCGAGGGCGCCTGGGACGCGGTCGTCGACGTCAGCGCGTACGTGCCGCGCCACGTGGCGCAGGCGGCGGGTGCGCTCGGTGAGCGGGCCGGGCGTTATGTGTTCATCTCCAGCAACGCGGTGTACCGGCCGGGTGGCGGGCCGGGGGCCGATGAGGACGCGCCGCGGCTGCCGCCCGAGCGGGGCACCGAGGAGATCGGCCGCGACACCTACGGTCCGCTCAAGGTGGCCTGCGAGGAGGAGGTGCTGTCCCGGTACGGGCGGCGGGCGACGATCGTGCGCCCGGGGATCGTGGCCGGCCCGTACGACCAGCAGGACCTTTTCACCTACTGGGTGCGGCGGGCCGCGCGCGGCGGGCGGGTGGCGCTGCCGGGGGATCCCGGGCAGCCGGTGCAGGTGCTGGACTCACGTGACCTGGCCCGCCTGGTGGTGCTGCTGGTGACCGGTGACCGGCCGGGGGTGTTCAACGCGGTGGGGCCTGCCGAGCCGGTCACGCTGGGCGGGCTCATCCAGGCGTGCGCGGCGGCGGCGGGCAGCCGCGTGCGGGTGGTGCCGGTGCCGTCCGGCGCGGTGCCGGGCGGGTTCCCGCTGGTGCGCGCCGACCCGGTGTGGGCGCTGAGCTTTCAGCGGAGCGCGGCGCGTGCCCGGGCGGCGGGCATGCCGGCGACGCCGCTGGAGGTCACGGCGGCGGACGTGCTGGCCTGGGACCGTGGGCGGGGTGAGCCGCCGCTGGCGGTCGGGCTGTCGCCGCGGGAGGAGGACGCGTTGCTGGCCGGCGCGGGGCGGGAGGGGCGGGGGTGAGCGTCGTGCTGCGCGCCGCCGCGAGCGAGCGGGGTCCTGCGCTGCTGTTGCGGCCGTGGGAGGAGCGGGACATCCCCGAGCTGATCGAGGCCTACCGTGATCCGGTGATGCTGCGGTGGACCCGGATGCACGTCACCGATGAGCAGGACGCGCGGCGGTGGGTGGAGGCCCAGTGGGCGGGGTGGAGCGGTGGCGGGCGGCTGAGCTTTGCGGTCCTTGAGCCGGGGCCCGTGGCCGGTTCCCTCCGGCTGGTCGCCAACGTGGTGCTGAAAGGGGTCACCCGGGGCGGGCCGCGCGCTGAGGTCGGTTACTGGACGGCGGCGTGGGCGCGGGGGCGTGGTGTGGCGGCGCGGGCCGTCGACAGGGTCACCATCTGGGCTTTTGAGACGTTCGGTGATGACGGGCTGGAGTGTGTGCGGTTGCTGCACCAGGTGGACAACCTCGCCTCGTGCCGGGTGGCGCACAAGTGCGGGTACGTCTTGGAGGAGGTGCTGCCCGCCCGTCCCCCGTTTCCCCGTGAGGGTCACGTGCACGCCCGGTACGCCGGTTGACCTGCGTCCCCTCCCCCGGTGGCGTCGCGGGGCGAAGGGGGCGGGCGGGGGCCGGTATGGTGGGGCCAGGTGCGCCGGGAAGTCTGGTCGGCAACGGATCCGCCTATGGACTGGAGCACCCATGACCGAAGCCCCGCGACGCATGCCCGCCCTGCTCAGCCGGGGGTCGTGGGCCGAGGCCCGGCGGATCGCCGGCATCCTGCGCGAGGAGACCGTCGGCGGGGCGTTGCTTCTGGCCGGTGCGGTGCTGGCGATGGTGTGGGCGAACTCCCCGTGGTCGCAGGGCTATGAGGCGTTGCGCTCGTTCAGGGTGGGGCCGGCCGCGCTGCATCTTGATCTGAGCCTGTCGGCGTGGGCGGCCGACGGGCTGCTGGCGGTGTTCTTCTTCGTGGCCGGCCTGGAGTTGAAACGCGAGTTCGTGGCAGGTGATCTGCGGCACGTGCGCCGGGCCGTGGTGCCGGTGGCCGCCGCGGCCGGCGGGGTGGTCGTTCCCGCCGTGCTGTACCTGGTGGTCGCCGCGGGGGCGGGTGGGGGCGCGGCGCGGGGGTGGGCGATTCCGACGGCGACCGACATCGCGTTCGCGCTGGCGGTGCTGGCGGTGGCCGGCCGGTTCCTGCCTTCGGCGCTGCGGACGTTCCTGCTCACCTTGGCCGTGGTGGACGACCTGATCGCCATCGTGATCATCGCCGTGTTCTACACCGCGCACCTGTCGGTGGTGGCGCTGGCGGCGGCCCTGGTGTCGCTGGGGGTGTTCGCGTTGCTGGTGCGGCGCGGGGTGGGTTCGTGGTGGGTGCTGCTGCCGCCGGCCGCTGTGACCTGGGGGCTGGTGCACGCCTCGGGGGTGCATGCCACGGTGGCGGGTGTGCTGCTGGCGTTCGTGGTGCCGGTCGCGGGCTGCCGGGCCGGGGACAAGGGGCCGGCGGAGCGCTTCGAGCACCGGTTGCGGCCGATCTCGGCGGGGGTGGCGGTGCCGGTGTTCGCGTTCCTGTCGGCGGGGGTGGCCGTGGGCGGGCCGGGCGGGCTGGTGGAGGCCCTGACCGACCCGGTGGCGGTGGGCGTGGTCGCCGGGCTGGTCGTCGGCAAGCCGCTGGGCATCATGGCCGCCACCTGGGTGGTGGCCCGGTTCACCCGTGCGAGTCTGAACGAGGGGCTGGGATGGATCGACGTGCTGGGCCTTGCGGTGCTCGGGGGTATGGGGTTCACGGTGTCGCTGCTCATCGGGGAGCTGGCCTTCGGTGACGGGGCGCGCGGCGACCATGTGAAGATCGCGGTGCTGGCGGGTTCCCTGGCGGCGGCGCTGCTCGCCGTCGTGGTGCTCCGGGTGCGCGACCGTGCCTACCGGCGCATCCACCAGGCCGAGATGGCCGGGCTGGGTGAGGAGGCGGCGTGAGGGGGCGGGGGCCGTGGTGAGGGTCGGGCAGGCGCGGCGGGTGGCGGCCCGGTGGGTGGCCGAGCACGCCGCCGCGGCGCCGGGGTTCGCGGGCGCGTTCCTGAGCGGGTCGGCGATCTGGTTGCCGGCGCAGGCCGAGCTGCCCGCGACCTCCGACGTGGACGTCATGGTGGTGACCTCGGGTGAGCGGGCTCCGGTCAAGCTGGGCAAGTTCCTCCGCGAGGGGGTGGTGGTGGAGGTCACCTACCTGCCGTGGGACCAGATCCGGTCGGCCGAGGTGGTGCTGGGGTCCTACCACCTGGCGGGGAGCTTCCGCGGCGACGGCGGTGACAGCGGTGGGGTCGTCGTCGCCGACCCCACCGGCCGGCTGGCCCGGTTGCGGGCGCAGGTGTCCGCGGAGTACGCCCGGCGGGCGTGGGTCCGGCGGCGGTGCGATGACGCCGAGCGCAGGATCGTGGCGGGGATCGGGTCGGTGGAGGCGTCGGCGCCGCTGCACGACCAGGTGATCGGCTGGGTGTTCCCCGCCGGGGTGACCACGCACGTGCTGCTGAGCGCGGGGTTGCGCAATCCCACGGTGCGGTCGCGGTATGTGGCGGTGCGGGGGCTGCTCGCCGAGTACGGGCTGCTGGAGGTTCACGAGCGGTTGCTGGAGCTGCTGGGGTGCGCGGAGATGACGCCCGCGCGGGCGGCGCACCATTTGGAGGCGATGGCGCGGGTGTTCGACGCCACTGTGCCGGTGGCAAGGACGCCGTTGTCGTTCTCCTCCGACATCACCGCGGCGGCCAGGCCGATCGCGGTGGACGGCGGCCGTGAGCTGATCGAGGCGGGTCTGCACCGCGAGGCGGTGTTCTGGGTCGTGGTGACCTATGCCCGGTGCCTGAAGATCATGGCCGGTGACGCCCCGGCGGCCGTCGAGGTGTTCTCCCCCGGTTTCCTGCGGTTGCTCGGCGACCTGGGCGTCGGCTCGCCGCGGGACCTGCGCGAGCGCGGGCGGGAGGTGCTGGGTTTCCTGCCGCGCCTGCGGGAGGTCGCGGGGGCCGTGATGGCGGCCAACCCGGGCATCCGCGACTGACCTTCGCGGCTCATCCGGACGATAACGATCTTTGCCCAAGGCGGTAAAGTCCGTATACTTCGTCAAGTACGTACTTTACGATGTGCTCGGAGTTGACGAGATGGATCCCCAGGAGAGCGAGTTCGTCGACCGGATGGGCCTGGTCATGGATCGTCTCGGCGCGACGCGGACGATGGGCCGTCTGTACGCGTGGCTGATGATCTGCGAGCCGCCGCACCAGTCGCTCACCGAGCTGGCCACGCAGCTCGGCGTGAGCAAGACCGCGATCAGCACGGTCGCCCGGCAGTTGGAGATGGCCGGGATGATCGAGCGCGTCCCCACGTCGAACCGCGAGCACCGCTACCGGGTGGTCAGCGGTGGATGGGCGCACGTCATGCGGGTCCAGCTGGCCGCCCTGCGACCGGCCCTGGAGGCGTTGGACTTCGGAATGTCGGTCATCGGCGACGCTCGGCCCGGGCAGCGGGCGCGGCTGAAGGAGACCAGGGACTTCTTCGCCTTCACCGAGCGCGACGCGGACGAGTTCCTCCAGCGCTGGCAGGAGTACCGCAAGAAGGAAGACGACAACCGGAGCGCCGGATGAACGCGGAAAAGGTCGACTTCCGCGGCCTCGCCGACGAGGGTGTGGCCTGGACGCTTGTCGGCACCCTCTACCTGCGGGCGTGGGAGAGCCGCCTGCCGGCGCCGATTCTCGGCGACCACTACGCGGCCGAGGCCATTGAGCGGATCGACTACGACATGGAATCCCCGCCTCACCTGCACGGAACACATGCCCTTCTCTACGCACTACCGCAGGATCCCGGTACGGCGCTACCGCGTCCTCTACCGGCTCATCCATGCCCTGCCGGCGCTGCGGAACATGGCCACGGAATACCGGTTCACGTTCTGAGCGCGTGTCTGCCGCGGTAAACCACGACCAAGGAGAGACGATGACCGACATCGTCAAGCGCTACAACGTCCCCGAACAGCTCTTCTGGCTGCGCGGTCCGCGATCGGGCCCGCCGGTCGAGTACGACGCCCGCGCCGGAATGTGGAACGTCTACGGCTACCCCGAACTGCAGGAGGTCCTCGGCGACCCCGCGACGTTCTCCTCCGACACCATGCGCGTGGTCCCCAAGAGCATGAAGCCGTCCAGCGAGGACTTCTCGCTGGACGGCTTCATCACCCAGATCGACCCGCCGGGGCACGGCAAGCTGCGCAAGCTGGTCAGCAGCGCCTTCACCCGCAAGGTGGTCGCGGATCTCGAGCCGAGGATCGCCGCCCTCACCCACGAACTGCTCGACGCGGCGCGCGATCGCGGCCGGTTGGAACTCGTGACCGATCTGGCCTACCCGCTCCCCGTCATCGTCATCGCCGAACTGCTGGGGGTGCCCAGCAGCGATCGCGCCCTGTTCAAACAGTGGGCCGACGCGCTGTTCCAGCGGGACGCCAAGGTCTCACTCGCCGAGCCCGCCGACGCACAGAAGGTGGACATCCAGGCCACGCTGCGACCGTGGAAGGAAATGTCCGGCTATCTCGCCGCCCACGCCACGGAACGCAAACGGCAGCCGCGCACCGACCTGCTCACCAGGCTGGTCGAGGCCGAGGTGGACGGCGAGCGCCTGCCCGACGACCAGGTGGTCAACTTCGCGATCGTCCTCCTGCTCGCCGGACACATCACCACGACGATGCTGCTCGGCAACACCGTACTCTGCCTGGACGCCTACCCCGAGCAGCAGGACAGGGCACGGGCCGACCGCGCCTCGATCCCGGCCGTCATCGAGGAATCCCTCCGCCTGTTCACCCCGTTCGCCCTCCTCGGCCGCGCCACCACCCGCGAAGCCGAACTCGGCGGCGTGACGATACCGGCCGATCAAATGGTCATGGTCTGGCTCGGATCGGCCAACAGAGATCCTCGGCAGTTCCCCGACCCCGTCGCCTTCGATCCCGGTCGCGCCCCCAACCCGCATCTCGCTTTCGGCCACGGCATCCACTTCTGCCTCGGCGCACCCCTGGCCCGGCTGGAGGGACGCGTCGCGCTGAACATCCTGCTCGACCGGTTCAACCCCCTGCGCACCGATCCGGACGACCCCGTGGAGTTCATGCCCGCACCGACCATGACGGGAATACGCCGCCTTCCGTTGGTCTGACTCCTCGCGTTCACAGTCAGTTACCAGGGGTCGCACGGTCAGCGGCTGCCCGCTGAACAGATGTGCCACCGTCTCCCAGGTGAGCGCGGTGGCACATGTCCGGGCCGTGGCCACCATCTTGGCCAGCGTGGCCACACCCGGCCGGATCGTCCTGGCCGCCATCAGATACTCGGTGGCCAGGTTGAACGGCAACGTCGGCGAGTCGTGCTCCATCGCCCGATCCTGCAGGAACCGCTCCAGCTCCTTCATCGCCGTGCTCCCGGCCGCCGGCGTCGCCCTGGTGGCCTCTGAGGCGAAGGATGATGCGCCCGAATTCGCGCGACCCGTAAGCACTTCAGTTGACGTACTTCAAACACAGTGCTTTACTTGAAGTACTTCAAGGAAGGAAGTGCGAGATGCGTCAGAACCCGGACCGTCGGGCCGCGCTGCTCGACGGCGCCATCGCGGTTCTCGCCCGCGAGGGGGCGCGCGGCCTGACCCAGCGCGCCGTTGACAAGGAGGCGGCGGTGCCCATCGGCACCGCGTCCAACTACTTCCGCAACCGCGACGATCTGCTCGTCCAGGCCGGCGCCCGCGTCTACGAGCGGCTCAGGCCCGGAGAGGACGCGCTCAGCGAGATGTTCGACCAAGCGCGGGACGCCGCGTCGTATGGCGCGATGCTGCGGGAGAGCGTCGGCAGGGTCGCCGCCTTCCAATCCGGGTACCTGGCGCTGCTGGAGCTTCGGTTGGAGGCCACCAGAAGGCCGGAGCTGCGTACGCTGCTCACCGAACGGGTCCGCGCCGACATCGACGAGAACGTCACCCAGCACGAGGCCGCAGGCCTGCCCGGCGGCGCAACCGCCGTCCTGCTGATGTACCTGGCCATGAACTGGCTGGTCGTCGAGCAACTCACACTGCCGGATGTCTTCACAGACGCCGAACGCGACGAGCTGGTCACGCGGGCAGTGGAGCGCATCGTCGCTCCGTTCTCCACCGCCACGAAGTGACACCCGGTGGCGCCCGGCCCCGGGCGGCGTACCCCATCACCGTCCACTGCGACCGATCGACAAAGGACTCATTTTGCGCAAGCTTGTGTACTTCATCGCCTCCACGCTCGACGGTTTCATCGCCGGTCCCGACGGCTCCGACCCCAGCGGCCCCAGCGGCTTCTGGTCCCCGTCCGAGGACTACATCCAGCACCTCATCGAGGAGTACCCCGAGACCCTGCCAGGGCCGGCCCGGGCCGCGCTCGGTGTCACCGCCGAAGGCATCCGCTTCGACACCGTCGTCGAAGGCCGCAAGAGCTATGAGATCGGCCTCGCGGCCGGCGTGACCGACGCCTACCCCCACCTCAAGCACCTGGTCTTCTCCAAGACACTGACCGAAAGCCCGGACCCCGGAATCGAACTCGTCGCCGACGACCCGGTGGCGACGGTACGGGAGCTGAAGCGCGATGGCGGCAAAGACATCTGGCTCGTCGGCGGCGCGGAACTGGCCGGCGTACTCTACGGCGAGATCGACCGCATGATCGTCAAACTCAGCCCGCTCACCATCGGCTCCGGCATACCCCTTTTCGGACGGACCACAGTCTTCGCGCCCAACGCCTGGGAGCTCATCGACCACACCATCCTCAAGAGCGGAGCGGCCTTCCTCACCTACGACCGGCGCCCCGGCACTCCGCAGTCCTCCAGCAGGTAGCGGTATGCCTGCCGGATCTGGCCCCGGCCGCCGTGAACAGATCGCGCGGGCCAGGCGGTGGCGGGACTCCTGGACGGTGAGCTGCCGGTTCATGCGCGCCGCTCTCCCTTCGGACCCGAAGAACATCTCCTCCTGGCCCACCTACGCCCGGCTGCTGCCGCACGCCCGCGCCGCCCTGCCCCAGGCTCACCGGGCATGGGCGCCGTCATCGACTACCTGAAGGCCAGCGGCGACTATCGCACCGCCAAAACCCTGCAGCAGCACCGCACCACCGCCCTGCGCACCACTCTTGGTCCCGAACACCCGGGCACATTGATCGACCGGGCCAGCCTCGCCTACTGCACAGGCGAATCGGGGGACTTGGGCGAGGCGCGGGACCTGTTCGCGGAACTGGTGCCGCTGATCGAGCGGGTGTTTGGCCCACAGCACCCGAACACGTTGATCGCCCGGTCCAACCTCGCCTACTTCACGGGCCGGGCGGGCGATGCGGCCAGGGCGCGGGACCTGTTCACGAAATTGGTGCCGCTGATGGAGCGGGCGTCGGGCCCACAGCACCCATTGACGTTCATCGCCCGGTCCAACCTCGCCATGTGGACGGGGGACGCGGGGGATTTGGCCGGAGCGCGGGACCTGTTCGCGGAGCTGGTGCCGCTGATGGACCAGACGTGGGGTCCGGAGCACCCATTGACGTTGATCGTCCGCCTTGCTCAGCGGGCGGAAGAGACGGGCGACGCGGCGGTCGCGCGGGACCTGTACACGGAGCTGGTGCCAGTGCGTGAGCGGCTGTACGGTCCGGAGCACCCATTGACGTTGATCGCCCGGTCCGACCTCGCCCAGTGGACGGGGAAGGCGGGGCAGGCGGCGGCCGCGCGGGACCTGTACGCCCCGCTGCTGCCGCTGATGGAGCGGGTGTTGGGGCCTGAACACTCGGACACATTGACCGCCGGGTCCAACCTCGCCTACTGGACTGAGCGGTGGGAGGGGCGTCCCTGAAATGGCCGTTTCCAGGACGCGGAAACGAGAACCGGCCACGCCCGGACATCGGGGCGCGGCCGCTCACCCGTCTATCGTCGCGCAGTCGAGGCCGCTGGGTCGTCACCGAACCGAAACGAAGATCAACTCTGTACCGCTTGCCCTCAAGGTAACGTGAGCTGGGAAAACGGCTCAGCTTCGATCGCTCACCGACTGCTCGTTGCCACCGCGCATCTCCTGGCAGGGTGCCCGTGATCAGCTCGCCACCGCGTGGGATGCACCGCGCCAGGCGGTCGCGGCCGAGTGGCAGCTTGCCCCCGTCGTAGCCGTGCAGACCGCCCCGCTCGGTGCCGCGCACGCTCTGGCTGTCGACCACCCCCGCACTCGGGGTGAGATCACGGCCCTGGCGGACGCGTTCCCGCTCCCGCAGCACCGTCAAGATCTGCTCCCAGCGGCCTTCGTTCCGCCATTGGCGCCAGTAGTGGTACACCGTCTGCCAGGGCGGAAAGTCATGCGGCAGCAACCGCCAGGCACAGCCGGCGCGCAACCAGTAGGCGATCGCGTTCACGATCTCCCGTCGGGGATGCAGCGCAGGGCGGCCACCACTTTTGGGAAAGGGATCAACGGCTCCAGCAGCGCCCACTCCCGATCGGTGAGATCCGTCGCGTAAGAACGTCGATGCTCAGGCACGGGGGTACCTCCCGCACCAGCACCTCACGCCACAACCGGCTTGACCAGCTACCTGAACGACAGCTTTCAGACACCCTCTAGTTGGTTCAACGGAGGCGCGACCTCTGGAAGGACTCGCTAGGACGTCATGGTGATCTTCGGGCAGATGAACCTGTTCGCCGCGGCCACGATGTCCTGCGCCTGATCCAGGCCCACGATCACCCCGTTGGATAACTGCTTCAACGCGTTGTCTTCCACCTTGGGTTTGGGCAGGCCCTCGGCGATGTCCAGGCACAAGTTCTGTCCTAGGCGCACCGCACGGTCAGGGTTCGAGGCGAACTGCCGGTTCATCTCTTCAAGGGTCTTGAGGAATGCGGCGCGCTGCTCCAGGTTCGGTTCGAGGATCTCCAGGAGGGCGGAAGTCGCAGTGGTCGGCTGGGCCGACGCTGCCGAGGGTGCTGCCGCCTTCCTGGCAACCGTGACGCCAGCGGCGAAGCCGGTCAGCAAGATTGCGATACCGAGCACCGCCAGACCGACCAACATACCGGAGTTCCTCCGCCGCTTCCGCGGCGGGTGCTGCTCCCGGGTGTGCCATTGCGAGGGTTGCCGCGTCGAAGGCTGCATGCCTTGGCATGGTACAGGCGCACATCGGCCAGTTCTCAAGTGGCTGCTTGGGCCGTTGGGACTGATCCGCGGGTAGGGGTCCCGGTAGAAATGGCGCAGGATTCAACGGATATGCCTCTGACCGTGTGCTTATGCAGAGGTTTCGAGCTGGTGGGCCAGACCTGAGCCCTGCCTATCAATGGAGGCCAGAGGCATATCTGTTGGATTTTCGGCCGAAGCTACGGGACCCCGGAGAGCTTGTTCAGATCGCCCAAAGAGAACTTCACGGTGTTGCCGGGCAACGAAATCGGATTGCCTGCCGCGTCCATGTCGCTGGTTCGGATTGAGAAGGTTTCCCGGTGCCGAGCTCGGCTGCCGGGCGGCCGGGGATCATGGACGGGCGTAATCTCCCTGGAGACAACCCGGAAGGCAGGAGATCCCCGGGAGGCGGGTGACAGGGCGTGCGCCGTCTTCCCGGGCATGGTCGATGTCGCCCGGTGTTCACGGCAGATGCTCGCTCGCGTGGTGCGTCACCTGGCCGGCGAGGCCGGTATCCGCCAGTTCCTGGACATCGGCACCGGACTGCCGACCGTGAACAACACCCATGAGATCGCCCAACGGGTGGCGCCGCAGGCGCGCATCGTCTAAGTGGACAACGACCCCTTGGTGCTGGTGCACGCCCGGGCGCTGCCCACCAGCGCACCCGAGGGAGCCACCGATCACATCGAAGCGGACGTACGCGACCCCGAGCTCATCCTGGAACAGGCCGCGAAGACGCTGGACTTCACACAGCCCACCGCGCTCATGCTGATGGGCATCTTGGGCCTGGTCAGCGACTACGAACAAGCGCGGTCGATCGTACGCCGGCTGATGCAGGCCCTGCCCTCGGGCAGCTACCTGGCGCTCTACGACGCCACCGACACCGACCCGGCGTACCTCCAAGCCATGCAACGCCACAACGCGAGCGCCGGCGTGGTCCCCCACACGCCCGCAGCCCAGAGCTGATCACCCGCTATTTCGACGGCCTGACGTTGCCGGACCCCGGCGTCGTACCGGTGCAGCGATGGCGGCCGGAACCCGGCCCCTCGGGCGAGGCTCCCGAGGTGGCCTGCGCCGGCGGCCTCGCGCGCAAACCCTGACCGCGCCACCACCCGCCGTACCGCCTCAGTGGTCGACCTGGTCGACCCCGCCCGCCCCCGGCACGCAATCCCAGCCGTCCCCTGCCCACGAGCCCCCCTCGCTCGCGCGAACCAGGTCGCGTCGACGCACCGCGCATGGGCATGTGCATCGAGTCCGTCACCACAGTGCGGCTCCTGGCCAGCGGCCTGGCCGGGCCCGATCTTCGCCGAGCACGGGGCGACGATCGGCCAGCCAGCGACCCGACGTACTCCGAGCCGATCGTGCGCGCCTGGAACCAGAAGGCTAAGGAGGCCGATGCCTTCATTGTCATCCCCCGGAATACGGCCGCAGCGTTCCGGATGGCCTGACGAACGCCATCGACAGCGTACGGCGGTCGTTCGGATCCCGGAACAAGATGGTCGCTGCCGTCGGATACAGCGGACTGGCGGGCGTGCGAGGCTCGAGATCGCGGATCGTCACGTCAGGGGCGCTGAAGTAGATCGACCAGCGCCAGGCGTGACATGGCCGTCATCCCCGACGCATCCGGGGTCTGCCAGGACACCGCGATGAGGTCTGCCCACTGCCGGGGGTCTACCTGATCGACGTCATCAATCGTCACCTCGGCCGGCCAATGGTTCGGGAGCCGTACAACGTCGCACGGAAGGCATTGGTACAGGCGCACCGGCCAGCCCCTGCCCTAAGGAGGCAGCGCGCGTGGCGAGCTGGATTCACGGCCCTGACGGCTCTGATGGCCGACCATCCCAATCTGGCGCACGTCCGGCTCGGCACAGCCGACTCGTCGTCTGGCTGCGCGAACGCGGCGGCCGTCGAGATCTCCTGAGCTCCGTCTGTCGGCGTACCGGCACAAGTACAAAGCCAGGTACGGCTCGAAGTGCAGACCCTGCACCAGGTCGGCCTGCCTCCAGTGATCGGCCACCTTGCCGACTGTGAGCTCTGGCGACGGTCCCGGTCGGTAACCGTACGTGGCAGATGTCCCCGAGTACCGCGAGCCGCTCGGCTTCCGCATCTGCCGAATTGAGTGCGCCGAAGGATTCACCATTTGCGGCCAAGCGCTTCCCGGACCTGGCTACGGTCCGTCCGCCGGTCGATGGCCCGCCGCGCCGGCATACCGACCTGGTCGCCCTGTCGTTGTGCTGTCAGTCCTCCATGTCCAGCCAGGATTCGATGAGGAGGTTGTCGATCGAGTCGAGGTTGCCGAGGTGACCGCGGGCTCGGCGCCGCTCGCGGAGCTCGGCCCGGGTGAACCAGCGAACCTCGATGAGTTCGACACCGTCGACGTGTGTGGTGTCGCTGGCCGCACGGGCGCGGAAGCCGACCATCAGACCGGCGGGGAATGGCCACGCCTGGGAGGCCTGGTATGTCACCTCATCGACGATGACGCCGGCCTCCTCGGCCACCTCGCGCCGCACGGCGTCCTCTAGGTCCTCGCCGACCTCGACGAAGCCGGCCAGGAGTGCGTACGAGTCAGGTCCGGCTCCGGCATGGCGGGCGAGCAGGCAGCGGGCTGGATCGTCGGGCGCCTCGACCAGCGTGATGACGGCCGGTTCGATGCGAGGGAAGTGCTGGCGTGGGCAGGCCGTGCACAGCCGCACGTGACCGCCGTCGCTGGGTCGGGTAGGTGCACCGCAAGCGCCGCAGTACCGCTGGCTGCGGTGCCAGTGACACAATCCGCGGGCGTAGCCGAGCACGGCGGCCTCGGCGTTGGCGAGGCGCCCGACGAGTTGACGCAGGTCCACGGCCGTGTCGGCAGCGGCCGTCGCGAGCGCATCCGCCTCGGTGAGGGCAGACAGGTCGACGGCGAAGACCGGCGCGTCACCATCTAGGCCGAGAAAGACCGGCTCGCCGCCGGCGTCGGGCAGGCTGAGCACGTCACGGTCGCGCAGATTCAGTACTTCACGGTCGCGTAGCAGGCACCGGTCTCGCCACAGCGGAATCATTCTGCGGGTGGGGCTGGCCATCTGGTCGCCAAGCCATCTGGCGTCGCGGCGGTTGCGGACTGCCCGATCCAGTCGGCCACCGCTGTAGGGCAGTGTGCGGCACTCATCCATGAGTGGTCGGGCTCTGCGGGTATCGGGCGCCGGTGACGTTGAGGCGCAGGGCGTAGAGCGAACTGGACGCGGTGATGTACAGGTCGTTGCGCTTCGGCCCGCCGAAGGTGAGGTTGGAGACGATCTCCGGGAGGTGCAGCTTGCCGATCAGGGTGCCGTCCGGGTCGAAGCAGTGCACGCCGTCGTGGGCGGCGGCCCAGACGCGGCCGGCGTCATCGAGCCGGATCCCGTCGAAGGTCCCCGCGTCGCAGGTGGCGAAGACCTGTCCGCCTGAGAGCGTGGCGTCCTCGGTCACGTCGAAGAGGCGGATGTGCTTGTTGCGGGTATCGACGATGTAGAGCCGCCGCTCGTCGAGGGAGAACGCGAGCCCGTTGGGGCGTAGGAAGTCGTCGGCGACGATGCGGACCTCGCCGGTATCCGGTGCGATGCGGTAGACGTGGCAGGCGCCGATCTCGCTGGCTGCCTTGTGTCCCTCGTAGTCGCTGTCGATGCCATAGCTGGGGTCGGTGAACCAGATTGAGCCGTCCGCGCGCTCGACCACGTCGTTTGGGCTGTTGAGGCGTTTGCCGTCGTAGCAGTCGGCCAGCACGGTGATCGAGCCGTCATGCTCGGTGCGGGTGACCCGCCGGGTGCCCTGCTCGCAGCTGATCAGGCGTCCCTGCCTGTCCACGGTGTGGCCGTTGGTGTATCCGGCCGGCGCCCGGAACACGCCGACCGTGCCAGTGGTTTCGTCGAAGCGCAGCATCCGGTCGTTGGGGATGTCGCTGAAGACGAGATAGCGGCCGGCGGGAAGGTAGGCGGGACCTTCGGTCCAGCGGCAGCCGGTGTACAACCGCTGCGTCCACTCGTCGCCGTTGCAGCGGCGGAACCGCTCGTCGAGCACCTCGAACGTCGTCTTGATGACATCGACCATGAAGGACCCTTCCCCGAACATCGTTCGTTAATACGCTAGCATGACCATATGAGGTATGGTCAACTAGCAAGAATTGCGAGCCGACATCACCGAGGGTGGGGCGATCGTGGATGAGGTCGACCGTGCGCTGCTGACCCAGCTCCAGCGCGATGCCACCCAGGCGTACGCGGCACTTGGCCAAGCCGTGGGACTATCCGCCGGATCGGCCCATGAGCGCGTCCGTAAGCTGCGCGAACGTGGCGTCATCCGGCGCACCACGGTCGAAGTAGACCCGGACGCTGTGGGCCGGGGCGTGCTGGCGTTCGTCATGCTCGATGGCAACGCCTGGATGGGAGGCGCGACCACCCGGGAGTCTCTCGCGGCTATTTCCGAGATCGAGGAGGCGCACATCGTCGCAGGCGCCGCCTCCCTGCTTGTGAAGATCAGAACTGGCACCACCAAAGGACTACAGGCAGTGTTACGCCGCATCTTCGACATCGACGGTGTCACCGGTACCCACACCATCGTTGTCCTGGAGACCGCCTTCGAACGCCCGATCAACCTCGACCACGACGCGCCCAACTAGAGCCACCGCATCCCCGAACATCCTCATCTGCCGCGATTCGCGCGCATCCCTCCGTCCTGCGGTGACCGAACGTAGTTAGATCAAGCAGCCGTCCTGGTGGACGATGGCAGTCCTCTATCCGGCCGACGTCGATCCGTCGCCATGTGGATCTTTTATGTCAGCGTGTACCTGGCTCTGCACTCCAAGCCGTACCCCGACACCGTCCCGGGAGACCTTCGGGATGTCAGCCGGTGGCGGTCAGCAGGGGCCCGAAGATGTGCTGCCCGAGCTCCAAGGCCTCTGCCTGGTTGAGGACCGTCCCGGTCACCTCGGCATGGTCTTCCGCCCAGGCGGCGGCACTCGTGCCGCTAGTGAAGAAGTTGATGAAGCCGCAGCACACATCCGCGGCGACCGACGGCACCGCGGCATCGGGCTCGCCGCAGGCTCTGCGGCTGTCCTGCTGGCCGGTGAAGACGACGGTGCTGGCCGGCTCCCAGACCGCCCGTCCGCCGTTTGCGGGGACGATCACGGTGATCGGTTGGCCAGTGCCGGGCTCGGCTGAGGAGATCGTCACGGCGGTGCCGAGCATCGCAGCGATCCCGAGCGCGTCGATCGCGCACATCGAGAACACCGTCGGGCCGTCCTGGATCCGGACAACGTGCGGGGTGGGCGCGGCGGAGAAGGGGTAGGCCGCGCTGATCGCTCCACCGGAGTCCAGGCGCAGGAAGTCCGCGGAGTGCAGCAGGGCCAGGACTGTTCGGCCGTCAGTGCCGAACGAGGCGGCTGCCTCGTCCAGTTCGGCCGTCGACGGTGGCTTTCCGGTCTCGGCGAAGGCCCGCAGCACCCGCTGATGGACCGCGCGCAGCCCGCCCTCGACCGGCGCGAGTCGTCCCAGTCCGGCACGGCCCACCGCGTCCGGGAGTACCGGGCCGGAAGGCTCGGCGGCCTGTCTGAGTGCGAGACGCAGGGCCGCCACCGAGGGAGCGCCCCCGGTGTTCCCGGTCTCGTCGCGGTAGATCCGGCAGGACACGCTGGTCAGGGCGCCCGGGGCGGCGAACGGGTCGACGCCGTTGACGAGCAGGGTCGGGGACCCGTGCATCTCAAGTCGGGCGGCGTCCGCCTCGTCCCGGACCACATGGCGGACCAGGTGGGCGTCCGGGTGATCGGCCAGGGCCTCGGCGAGGCGTTCCAGCATGACCGGATCGTTCGGGCAATCCGGCACGGTCAGGACCGTCAACTCCAGCATGATCGCCTCCCCAGTGGCTCGTCCAGAAATCTCGACCTCGACCATAGAGGTTCCAGCGCACTGGAAGGTCAACCGTAGGCTGGGAGCATGCGTATCGGCGTTCTGGCCGCCCAGGCGGGTCTCACCGCCAAGACCATCCGGTTCTACGAAGAGTCCGGGCTGCTGGCCAGCCCTCCCCGGACTCCGGCCGGCTATCGGGACTACCCGGCCGAGGCCGTTGCGCGGCTGGCGTTCGTCCGCGATGCGCAGGCGGCAGGACTCACCCTCGCGGAGATCCGGAGCGTCCTTGTGATCCGCGACAGCGGTCAGGCACCCTGCCAGCACGTCACCGACCTAATCGACCAGCACCTGGCCCAGGTGGAGCAACGTCTCGCCGAACTCACCCAGGCCCGCACCGTCCTGGGCGACCTGCAACGCCGTGCCTCGGCCACGGACCCGGGCGGCTGCTTTGCGGACCAGGTGTGCAGCATCCTCACCGTCGCGTCCCACGACTGACGGCGGGACTCAGCGCCCGGGCGCCGACCACTGGATCAGCGGTGGCCGCACAGCCGCGCACAACGGATGGCCGTGGGCGTCGGTCAGCCCCAGACGTGCCACCAACAGGCCACTCGTCAACGCGGCGGCCAGGACGTCCGGGTCGATCCCGTCGAACCACAGTTTCGCTCGCCGGAACAGCGTGAACGTCCCGGGGTCGCCCACCGTGCCCACGACAGGTAGACGAACCGGCCTCCCGGACGGCCCTGCACGTAAGGGCCGCGAAGATCCCAGCCCGTCTCGGTCGCGGTGGCGGTGACCGCCGCCGACGGCCGGGTGGACGTGATCGGGCCTGGCCAGAGTCTCGATCATCTTGCCGACGAGCATGCTGACAACGCCTCACCGGTCATATATAAGGGGCTGAATGGCGAGATTTCGGCCTTAAGTCGCCATCAGCGAGGCGGTCAGGTGGTCGCGGAAGCGGCGGGCCGCCTCGGACACGTAGGCCCCCTCCCGCCAGAACAGCCGCAGTACCCGCTCGGCGCCGGGAGCCGCCAGCCGTACGGGAGAAAACGGCAGCTGCGATGCCGCCAGCGGCGAGTGGAGATACCACGCGGGCCCGAACCCCACGCCGAGCCCGGCGATGACCATCTCGATGCCCGTGGTGGGCTCGTCGATCTCACAGGCGACCACCAGCTCCAACCCGGCCTCGGAAAACAGCCGCTCAGCCAGCGTGCGCTGCCAAATCCCCGGCCGGGTGGTGACAACGGGTTCGCCCGCGAGGTCGGCCATGGTCACCTCCCGCCGGCCGGCGAGCCGGTGCCCGAGCGGCACGGCGAGCAGGACTTCCTCGCGGAGCAGCACGTCATGGCCCAGCCCCGGCCCGTCAAGCACCTCGGAGGCCAGGCAGAAGTCGACCTGTCCCTCGCTCAGCCGCTCGGCCATGACCTCCGGTGTCGCCTGAAAAAGACGCACGGCGACACCTGGATGCTCGGCGATGAAGCTCTTGACCGGTTCGGTGATCGTGAGCAGCGTCTCCGAGGCGAGCGAGACGCTGCCGCGGGCGAGGCCGGCGGCGTCGGAGAGTTCGCGTCTGGCGTCGTCCAGCTCGGCCAGGGCCCTGTTCACCCGGCGCAGGAATGCGGCGCCGAACTGGTTGAGGCGGATCCGCCTGCCGTGCCGGTCGAACAGCGGCACGCCCACGTCGGCCTCCAGCCGCGCGATGGTCCGGCTGAGCGAGGGCTGGGCGACGCGGAGCTCCTCAGCCGCCCTGCTGATGTGCTCGTGGCGCGCCACGGCCTGGAAATAGCGCAGCGACAGCAGATCCATTATGCCTCTACAGCTATGAATATATGGAAAAACTAGTCTTGGACAGCATATAGCGACCCTTCTAGGATCATCCGCGAGGATGCGATCTTTGGAGGTTCCGTGCCCTTCGGGTATCTGTTCACTGTGGCGCTCGTCGCTATCGGCACGCTGTTCGCGCTACGGCCGGTGCCGTTCTCGCGCCCGCTCGGCCGCGTGAGCTACTACTTCGGCCTGGCCGCCAACGAACTGCCGTTCGCGGCCTTCTTCTGGATGCTGCTGCTCCCGACGTCGCTGGCGTTCGCCGAAGGTGACATCGACTCGGCGGGCGGCTGGGCGGCCGTCGCCCTGGCCGCCGTGACCGCGATCGGGCTCGCGGTCATCGCCTACCGCGCGATGGGCGAGCGGGCCAGGATCGAGCGCGCCATGGACGAAGGGCTGGGCGCGGGGTGGCACGCCGCCATCGACGCCGACCTCAGCGTTGGACTGCGGCGCCGTCCCCCGTTGGCCCGCATCCTGCTCCTGCCCATCTTCCGGCGCCGCCTGGACGTCCGGCGCGTGGCCAACCTCGCCTACGGCGACGCGGGTCGCCGCAACCTGCTTGACCTCTACCATCACCGCTCGCGCCCGGAAGGCGCGCCCGTCATGATCCACATGCACGGCGGCACCTACTCCGGCGGCCACAAGAACAGCCAGTCACTTCCCCTGCTCTACCACCTCGCCGGCCAGGGATGGGTGTGCATCAGCGCCAACTACCGGCTACGGCCCGAGGCCCAGCACCCGGACCACCTGATCGACCTCAAGAAGATCATCGCCTGGGTACGCGGGCACGCCCACGAGTACGGCGCGGACCCGTCGACGCTGTTCGTCGCGGGCAGTTCGGCGGGCGGGCATATGGCGGCGCTGGCCGCGCTCACCCAGAACGACCCCGCCTTCCAGCCGGGCTTCGAGGCCGCCGACACCTCCGTGACCGGCGCCATCTACTTGAACGGCTGGTACGGCACCTACTTCGGCCAGGGCCCCGAGTCCTCGCCGCTGGCCCACATCGCACCGGACGCACCGCCGTTCCTCGTGGCCCACGGCGATCTGGACCCGCAGGTGCCCGCGGCAGACGCCCGGCACTTCGCCGAGCACCTACGCCAGACCTCGGCCGCCCCCGTCGTCTACGCCGAGCTGCGCGGCGGGAACCACGCCTTCGACCTGTACCACTCGGTCCGCTTCGAGGCGGTCATCGACGCGATCGAGGGCTTCACCGCCTGGGTGAGATCACGGGAAAGAAGAGCCGTAGCCGGCTAGCCGGGACGTCCGCTAATGGGTCTTCTATCGGGTGCGCGTCGTACGCCGTGGTTCCGACGGCTCATCCCAACCACGCGCCCATGTACGTGATAATTGCCTATTAGCACGTACATGAGCCATTCCGTTCATGGCTGAGCTGCGAATCTGTCCCGCCGAGCGATGCGCGGCTCGGGCACGTTATCCGGTGCATCGCGCGCGACGGACGCGTCATGACCACGGCCGTGTCCGGGCGGAAGGTCACCGCGCCTACGCCTCCGCGATCGACCGGACCATCGCCGAAGTCGGCGGCGCCGACCGACTGCTGGCCGAGGTCTCCGACCACGAGATCGGCGAAGCGCTCCTGGCCTTGTGGGGCGGGTACACAGCGGCGACGTGGAACCGGAATCGGGCCGCGGTCTCCTCCTGGCTCACCTGGTGCCGCACCAAGAAGCGGTGGGTCGCCCCGTCGGTGCCCTCCGACGCCGAACGACGCCGCGAGAACGTCGACGAAACCAAAGCCGTCGGCAAGGCGAAGATTGAACGGCTGCTATCGCGGCGCGACCTCCCACTGCGGGAACGCACCCTGTGCCCCGGGATCCGGCCTCGGGGATCAATCGAACCGTGGTTATCGGTGAGATTGATCACGGCCTCGGGGGTCGATATCACGGAAGGGATCTTCCGCGCAGGGGTTCGAAGGACGGCTCACTGATCGGGCGGAGGCCCCGCTAGCCTCGCCACGTGCCGGTTGAGTTCTTAACTGATGAGCAGGCCGAAGCGTACGGGAAGTTCACGGATGAGCCCACGCGCCCTGAGCTGGAGCGGTTCTTCTTCCTGGACGACGTGGACCGGGACCTGGTCGCGCTGCGGCGAACGCAGCATCACCAGCTCGGGTTCGCGGCGCAGATGTGCACCGTCCGGTACGTCGGCCGGTTCCTGGTGGACGACCCGCTGGACGTGCCCTGGTCGGTGATCGAGCACCTGGCCGCTCAGTTGGGGATCGAGGACCCGTCGTGCGTGAAGCGATACGCCGAGCGTCGGCAGACGGCGTACGACCACGCCTGGGAGATCCGGGACGCCTACGGCTACCACCTGTTCGAGGACGCCGAGTGGGGCCGGAAAGTTCCGGGCGTTCCTGCATGGGCGGGCCTGGACGCACGCTGAGGGGCCGGTGGCGCTGTTCAACCAGGCGGTCGGCTGGCTGCGGCGCAACAGGGTGCTGTTGCCGGGCGTCTCGGTGCTGGCCAAGCAGGTCGCCACGGTGCGGGCGGTGGCGGAGAAGCGGCTATACGCCACGGTGGCCAACTCCGCGCGGCGGGCGGACCGGTCGCTGTCGGCGGACCTGGTAGCTCTGCTAAAGGTCCCGGAGGGACGGCGGGTGTCGGAGCTGGAGCGCCTGCGCCGGCCGCCGACGCGGACGACGGGCACGAGCCTGGCGAAGGCCCTGGAGCGGGTGGACGAGATCTCCGCCTTCCAGCTGGGCAGGGTGAAGCTCGACAAGGTGCCGCCGAACCGGCTCGCGACGCTGGCCCGGGTCGGGCTGGGCTCGAAAGCGCCGATCCTGGAGCGGACCCCGGAGCCGCGCCGCACCGCGCTGCTGACCTCGGTGGTGCGGCACCTGGAGGCGTCGGCGATCGACGACGCGCTGGACCTGTTCGCGCTGCTGATGCAGGTGAAGCTGATCAGCGTGGCGAAGCGGGCCACGGACCGGGACTGGCTGGCCGCCCGGCCGCGGCTGGCGAAGGCGTCGCGCACCGTGCGGTCCGCGTACCGGCTGTGGAGCGGGCAGCTGGCCCAGGTCGCCTCGGTTGGTGCCGACCTGGACGCGGCTGCGATGTGGCGGGCGCTGGAGGAGGAGGTCGGCCCGCGCGAGGAGGTGGAGGCCGCCGCCGCGCTGCTGGATGAGTTGCTGCCGCCGGGCGACGACGAGAGCGAGGCGGAGATGCGCCGCCAGCTGGCCGGCCGCTACAACACCGTGCGCCCGTTCCTGTCCCTGCTCGGGGAATCCTCGGCGCTCGGCGCGGCCTCCGGCGGCCAGCGGGTGCTGGAGGCCGTGAAGGGGCTGCCCGCGCTCTCGCGGCGCAAGGTGAAGCTCAAGCCGCTTCTACCGCGCGAGATCGACAAGAAGCTCGTGCCGCCGGCCTGGAAGAAGGCGGTGTACTCCAATCCCGAGCTGCCGCCTAGCGCGGTGGACCGCGATGCCTACTCGGTGTGCGTGTTGGAACAGCTCTACCGGGCGCTCGGGCGCCGGGACGTGTTCGCCTCCCGTCGAACCGCTGGTCCGACCCGCGGGCCCGGCTGCTGGACGGCGCGCAGTGGGAGGCGGTGCAGGCGGACGTCCTGCACGGGCTGAGCCTGCAGGAGCCAGTGGCCGAGCACCTGGCCGGCCGGGTGCGGGCATTGGACGCGGCCTGGCAGCTGATGGCCGAGCGGCTGGAGGAGGCCGGGCAGGACGCGAAGCTCTCCTTCGAGGTCCAGCCGGGCGGCCGGCTAAAGCTGAACGTGGACCGGCTCGGGGCGCTGGGGGAAAGCAAGTCCCTGAAGTGGCTGCGCAAGACCACCGCGGCGATGCTGCCGAAGGTCGACCTGCCGGACCTTCTGTTCGAGGTCGACGGGTGGACCGGATTCCTGGACGCCTTCGTGCACCTGGGGGACGGCCGCACCCGGATGGAGAACCTGAAGACGTCGCTGGTGGCACTGCTGGTCTCCGAGGCGTGCAACATCGGCTACACCCCGGTCATCGACGCGGACGAGGAAGCCCTCACCCGGGCCCGGCTGGTGCACGTCGACCAGTACTACCTGCGGGCCGACACCATCGCCACGGCGAACGCCCGGCTGATCGCGGCCCAGGGGCGGGTGCCGATCGTCGGTCACTGGGGTGAGGGCCTGCTGGCCTCGGTCGACGGGCTGCGGTTCGTAGTACCCAGCGGACGATCAACGCCGGGCCGTCGCCGAAGTACTACCACTTCAAGAGAGGTATTACTTGGCTAAATGCCGTAAATGACCAGGTTGCGGGCATCGGGCAGATGGTCGTGCCGGGCACCCCGCGCGACTCGCTGTTCATCCTGGACACCCTGCTGAACCTGGACAGCGGGGTGAAGCCGGAGATGGTCGCCACCGACAACGCCTCGTACTCCGACATGGTGTTCGGCCTGTTCAGCATGCTCGGCTACAACTTCTCGCCCCGCTTCAAGGATCTGGCCGACCAGCGGTTCTGGCGGGCCGAGCTGCCCGGGGTGGGGAGTGGCGGGTACGGGCCGCTGGAGCCGCTGGCCCGCAACAAGGTCAACCTGGGCAAGGTGGTCACGCAGTGGCCGGACATGCTGCGGGTGGCCGGCTCCCTGGTGACCGGTCAGGTCCGCGCCTACGACCTGCTGCGGATGTTCGGCCGCGAGGGCCGCCCGACCCAGCTCGGGCAGGCGTTCATGGAGTACGGGCGCATCGCCAAGACCCTGCACCTGCTGCGGGTGGTCGACCCGGTGGACGACACCTACCGGCGGCAGATGAACCGCCAGCTCACCGTCCAGGAGTCCCGCCACAAGCTCGCCCGCGACATCTGCCACGGCAAGCGCGGGCAGATCATGCAGGCGTACCGCGACGGCCAGGAGGACCAGCTCGGCTCGCTCGGCCTGGTGCTGAACGCCGCTGTGCTCTGGACCACCCGCTACCTGGACGCCGCCGTCGCCGCGCTGCGCGAGCTGCCGGCCGACCAGCGCGAGCACGACGTCCTGGACGAGGACGTCGCCCGCCTCTCCCCGCTCAAGCACGCCAACCTCAACGTGCTCGGCCGCTACAGCTTCCGCGCCTCCACCCCAGCCGGCGGGGGCCTGCGGCCCCTGCGCGACCCAGCGGCCGGCGACGACGAGGAGAGCGAGGACTGATCCGCGGCCGGGAACATCGGAAACCGGTGCTTGTTCAGTGGCCGATGCTGTCCAGTTCGGCCACATCCTCGTCGGAGAGGGACAGTCCGGCGCCCGCGGTGTTCTCGCGCAGGTGGGCGGTGGACGAGGTGCCGGGGATGAGCAGGATGTTCGGCGAGCGCCGCATCAGCCAGGCCAGCGCGACCGACATCGGCGTCGCCTCCAGCCGACTCGCGACCTGCGAGAGGGCTTGCGACTGGAGGGGCGTGAAACCGCCCAGGGGGAAGAACGGCACGTAGGCAATGCCGTCAGCGGCGAGCTGGTCGACGAGGTCGTCGTCGTGGCGGTGGGCGAGGTTGTACATGTTCTGCACGCACACGATCGGGGCGATCCCGCGCGCTTCAACGACCTGCTCCGCGGTGACGTTACTGACCCCGATGTGGCGGATCAGACCCTCTCGCTGGAGGTCGACGAGCGTCTCGAACGCCTCGGTGATCGAGCCGGGCTGGGGGCCCTGAGCGTCGCCCATGCGCATGTTGACCAGGTCGAGGGTCTGGACGCCGAGGGAGTCGAGGTTCTCGTGGACCTGCTTGCGCAGGTCTTCGGGACGCCGCGCCACGGGCCAGCCGCCCTGCGCGTCGCGGGTCGCGCCCACCTTGGTGGCGATGAACAGCGACGACGGGTAGGGGTGCAGCGCTTCGCGGATCAGCTCGTTCGTGATGCGCGGTCCGTAGGCGTCGCTGGTGTCGATATGGGTGATCCCGAGGCTGACCGCCTCGCGCAGGACGGCCAGGGCGCCGTCGCGGTCGGCGGGCGGGCCGATGACCCACGGGCCGGCCAGCTGCATCGCACCGTAGCCGAATCGGGTGACGGTCGAGTCACCCAGCATCCAGGTTCCGCCGGGAAGAGTGGAGGGCGTGATCATCGTGGTGCCTTTCGCTTCCTGCCAGGGGTGGTGCCTCCGGGCTTCTTGCACCAGTATTCGAGACATACTTCCTTTCGGGAAGTAGGCACCCTGAAGTGCGTAACTAACCCCAAAGGGTGAGAGGCGAGGCCAGTGGCGACGACGAAGGCCGCCGAGAAGGCGCAGGCCAAGGCGGAATACAACGCGTTCATGGCGGTGTGCCCCAGCCGTCAGCTCCTCGATCGGATCTCGGACAAGTGGGTCGTCCTGATCCTGTGCGCACTGGGAGGTGACGTGCCAGACGCATCCGACCAGTCCGGCGCATCGCACGCCCCGAAGGCAATGCGCTACTCCGAGCTCTCCCGACTACTGGCTGGCGTCAGCCAGAAAATGCTGACCCAGACCCTACGAGCCCTCGAACGCGACGGCTTGCTCACCCGCACCGTGACACCCACCGTGCCCGTCACCGTCACGTACCAGCTGACCGACCTCGGCCTCTCACTCCACCACCTGACACGCGGGCTCAGACACTGGGCACAGACCCACATGGACCAAGTCCTTGCCAACCGCGAGAAAAACGACGCACGAGCTTTCTAGCGTGAACAGCGCTCTCGTCTCTGCGGAGGGGAGCGGTCCGGGCACGCCGGGCTCGGCGGCGCCGAGCTGCAGGGGCCCCTCCCTGGAGCCGGTGCTCGCCCGGGATCACCGTGTACTGCCTTCGACCTGGGCCGGGACGCGGGTGGCCCGCAGCTCCTTCAGGTCCGGGATGTGGTTGTACAGCGTCCCCGGGCTGACGCCGAGCAGGCGGGCGATGGAGGTGATCGAGTGCTCGGGGTTGGGCAGCATGTCCCGGGCGGCCCGGATGATGTCCGCGTTGACGACGGTGGGCCGACCTCCGACCTTGCCGCGGGCGCGGGCGGCGGCCAGTCCCTCGCGGGTGCCGGAGACGATCAGCTCCCGGATGAACTCCGCCAGCGCGGCGAAGACGTGGAAGACGAGCCGGCCGCCGGGCGTGGTGGTGTCGAGCCGCTCGTGTAGCGAGGTGAAGCCGATCTCGCGCCTGCGCAGTTCGCCGACCATGGTGATCAGGTCCTGCAGGGAGCGGCCGTAGCGGTCGAGGGCTGGTACCACCAGGGTGTCGCCGGCGGCGAGGAAGGCGTGGCACGCCTTCAACTCGGGCCGCAGGTCGTTTTTCCCGGATTTCTTGTCCGCGAAGATCCGGCGGCAGCCGACCGCGTTGAGGGCGTCGAGCTGGCGGTCGAGCTTCTGCCCTCCAGTGGACACCCGGGCGTAGCCGATGCGGATCTCAGTCCGGACGGCGGGCTCGGCAACCAGGAGTTCGAACTGGGCGTCTTCAAACGGCGTACTCACGCCCGGAATCCTGTCAGAAAACGGCGAGCGGAGGTTATTGAACCGCCCAGGTTTCTGAAGGAGTTTTTGAAGGCTCAGGGGTCCTCCCGGCGGGCCACCCGGCGGTCTTCAAGAAACGTTGGTTTCTTGAAGATCAACCGCATGAGGAGTCGCCTCGAGCGCCAAGATCAATCTCACCGATAACCACGGTTCGATTGATCCCCGAGGCCGGGATCCGGTACGTGGAGGCGTCTGTACCCGCAAGGCGAGGGTGAACGCGGCGATCGCGAGCGCTACCGGGACGTTGATCCAGAACACGGCACGCCAGCCCATCTGCGCGACGAGAACTCCCCCGAGTACGGGGCCGGCCGCAGCGGCAACCCCGATCGCGCTGGTACGGATGGCGACCGGCGTACCGAGCCGGTCCGGCGGGTACGCCAGCCTCAGCAGCGCGAGTGTCGCCGGTTGTAGAAGTGCGCCGAACACGCCCTGTACGGCGCGCAGGACTATCACCCAGCCGGCTTGCGGCGCGAGCGCGATGCCGGCCGAGGCGGCCCCGAAGCCGAGTACGCCGACGAACATCAGCCGCGGGTGGCCGTATCGGTCACCAAGCCGCCCGCCGATGACGAGAGGCCCGGCCACCGCGAGCAGGTAACTGGTGCTGGTCCACTGGACCTGCACCACGCTCGCGCCGAGATCGCGTCGCAGGCTGGGCTGCGCCACGAGCAGTGCCGTGCCGTCCAGCGCGACGATCACCGCACCGGCCACGCTGACCAGGAGCGCGAGGTGACGCCTTAGGGTTCTGGTCATGCGGCCGCCGGGCCGAGATGAGCGTCCAGGGCCGCCGCGACGAGCTGTTCGAGACCACCAGGTGCTCCGCCTACCGACGGGGCGTCCAGAGGCCCGACATTTGAAGCCGAGTCTTTTGGATTGAGGCCGGGGGGATGCCGAGGCGGCCCGGATGTCGCTGTCGGGGGTGGGCCGTGCTCGTGGCGGTCCCGGCTCGTCTGGAACATGCGGTCACACCCGCCGACGGTTTTTATTGGCAAGCACATTTGAATCGTCGGCAGTCCGGAGTACGGATCGCCCGATAGTGCGACATATCGTGATCTTCATTGCCATGGGATGGTGAATCTCCCGATGGCCTCCCGCGTGTCCCGGTACAGGTCACGGGGCCAGGGGTACGGCTCGGAGCATGGATCGTTCCGAGGGCCACGGCCTCGAGCCCGGGGCCCCGCCACAGCACCGAGACCGCCTCCGCCGGGACGACCGGCTGCCCTCACCGGGCCCGGGCGGCACCGGCACGCGCCACCGGCCGCCGAACGCCCGGCTGATCGCCGCGTGCGCCGGTGTGCTCGTCTTCGTGACCCTGGCGGTCTACGGGGCGGTGCACCAGGTCTGGCCGCTGTTCTTCGCCTGCTGCGTGCTGACCGCGCTCACTTCGGCGTTCACGATCGTGGAGGCCGAGCGGTGGCGGCGGGGCGACGACGGCCCCGAGCCGGGCGACCGCCCGATCTGACCCGACCGGCGGTCAGGGGGTCTTGGCGGACGGGGCGGCGAGCATCGCGCGGTTGGCCTCCTCGACGATGTCGCGCATGGCGCGCTCGGCGGCCTCGCCGTCGCCCGCCTGCACCGCCTGCGCCACCTCGGCGTGCCAGCGGATGGCCGCGGGCTCGGGGTGGGCGGGCATCAGGTCGTGGTGGGTGCGGCCGGCCAGTACCTCGGCGACCACGTCGGTGAGCGCCCCCAGCATCTCGTTGCCCGAGGCCGCGAGCAGGGTGCGGTGGAAGGCGATGTCGGCGGCCAGGTAGGCGTCAAGGTCGCCCGAGCGGCCGTGCACGGCCATCTGCATGACCGCGCCGGTGAGCGCGCCGCACTGCTCGGGGGTGGCGTGCCGGGCGGCCAGGGCGGCCGCCACCGGCTCGACGCCGCGCCGCAGCTGCCCGAGTGAGGCCAGCAGCTCGTCGCGGTCGGCGCCGTCCAGCCGCCAGCGGATGATGCGGGGGTCGAAGAGGTTCCACTCCGGCCGCGGGGCGACGGTGACCCCGACGCGGCGGCGGCTGGCGACCAGGCCCATGGACTCAAGGACGCGGATGGCCTCGCGGATCACCGAGCGCGACACCCCGAAGCGGTCTTCGAGCTGCTCGATGCGCAGCACGTGACCGGGTGGGAACGCGCCGGAGGTGATCAGGGTGCCGAGTTCGTCGAGGACGCTGCCGTGCAGGCCCGCACTGGTCTGGTCTTTGGCTCCCACGGTCGCCAATCTTCCCACGGCACGCGGCTTCGTCGTCCCTGCGGCCTGAAAGATATGATTAATTGGGCGTTACCTCTTGATTACGGATGATTATTCGTGACACCCTGTCGGGCAGTTCCACCCGAGAGGCGCCCATGAACCCCACCGATCCCCCGCCCCCGACTCCCCCGGCCGCGCCGCGTCAAACCTTCGCGGCGCCGCTGCTGGTCGTCATGGGGGTGACCGGCTCCGGCAAGACCACCGTCGGCGCGGCCCTGGCGCAGCGCCTGCGGGTGCCGTTCGCCGATGCCGACGACTTCCACAGCCAGGCCAACGTGGACAAGATGTCGGCGGGCGTCCCGCTGGACGACGCCGACCGGCTGCCGTGGCTGCGCTCGATCGGCGCCTGGCTGGCCGGCCACGTGGCCGGCGGCGGTGTGGTGAGCTGCTCGGCCCTCAAGCGCTCCTACCGCGACGTGCTGCGCGAGGCGGCGCCGGGGGTGGGCTTCGTCCACCTGCACGGCGACCAGGAGGTCGTGCGGCGGCGGGTGGCGGGCCGTCCCGGCCACTTCATGCCCGCCTCCCTGGTGGCCTCGCAGTTCCAGACGCTGGAGCCCCTGGAGGATGACGAGCGCGGCGTGGTGCTGGACCTCGGCCGCACCGTGGACGAGCTGGTGGAGGACTACCTGGCCGCCGCGCCCCCGCCCAAGACCCTGCCCGAGACCCCGCCGCCCCCGGCGGGCCCCCGTCCCCTCGCGGGCGAAGGAGAGTGAGATGAGCAGTCAGGTGAGCACCGCGCTGTTCGCCCTGGCCGCGCCGGAGGCGGCGGCCCCCACCGGGCGGCTGCTGCCCGCGGCGCTGATCGGCATCGCGCTGATCGTCTTGCTGATCACCCGGTTCAGGCTGCACCCCTTCCTCAGCCTGACGCTCGGCTCGCTGGCCGTGGGCGCCGTCGCGGGCCTGCCGATGGCCGATGTGATCACGAGCTTCACCAACGGGTTCGGCAGCACGGCGGCGGGCGTGGGCACGCTGATCGCGCTCGGCGCGATGTTCGGCAAGCTGCTGGCCGACTCCGGCGGGGCCGACGAGATCGTGGACACCATCGTCGGCCGCTCCAGCCCCCGTTCCCTGCCGTGGGCGATGGCGGCGGTGGGCGCGCTGATCGGCCTGCCGATGTTCTTCGAGATCGGGCTCGTGCTGCTGATGCCGGTGATCTTCCTGGTGTCGCGCCGCTCGGGGCTGTCGCTGGTGCGGGTCGGCATCCCGGCGCTCGCCGGGCTGTCGGTCATGCACGGGCTGGTGCCCCCGCACCCGGGGCCGCTGGTGGCCATCGACGCGCTCAAGGCCGACCTCGGCATCACCCTGGGCCTGGGCGTGCTGATCGCGGTGCCGACGGTGGCGATCGCCGGCCCGCTGTTCGCCCGGTTCGCGGCCCGGTGGGTGGACGTCCCGGCGCCGGAGCTGTTCGATGCCAGGCGCGATGAGGACGACGTGCGGCGGCCCTCGTTCGGCGTCACCGTGGCCACCGTCCTGCTGCCGGTGGTGCTGATGATGGGCAAGGCGGTGGCCGACCTGTTCGCCGCCAAGGGCACCGTGGTCCGCTCGGCGCTGGACTTCCTCGGCACCCCGCTGGTGGCGCTGCTCATCGCGGTGCTGGTCGCGATCTTCACGCTGGGGCGTGGGGCGGGCATGGACCGCAAGGCGCTGGCCACCTCGCTGGAGCGGGCGCTGCCGCCGATCGCGGGCATCCTGCTGATCGTTGCGGCGGGCGGCGGGTTCAAGCAGACGCTGGTCGACACCGGCATCGGCAAGCTGGTGGCCGACTGGGTGCAGAGCAGCGGGCTTTCGGTGCTGCTGCTGGCCTGGCTGGTCGCGGTGCTCATCCGCCTGGCCACCGGGTCGGCCACGGTGGCCACCGTCACCGCCTCGGGGATCCTGGCCCCGCTGGTGACCACGCTGGACACCGGGCAGACCTCGCTGCTGGTGCTGGCCATCGGCGCGGGGTCGCTGTTCTTCTCCCACGTCAACGACGCGGGGTTCTGGCTGGTGAAGGAGTACTTCGGCCTGAGCGTGGGCCAGAACCTCAAGACCTGGTCGGCGATGGAGACGGTGATCTCGGTGGTCGGGCTGGTGCTGGTGCTCGCCCTGAGCCTGGTGGTGTGACCAGCCGGCCGGGCAGGGGTTTCCTCTGTTCGCTCCATGCTAATCTCACTGGTCGTCCCGTATATGGGTACAAATCCGTTGTCGGGCGAAGGCAATGACCGTCGTACAGCTGAATGGGGCGAGAGCTCGGTGGAGATCGAACAGACAGCGCTGCCGGGCATAGGGCTCAAACATGAGTTCACCACCCAGTCCGGCCGCAGGATCGCCGTGGTGTCCCACCGCGGCGGCCGGCGCGACCTTGTCATATACGACCGGCACGACCCCGACCGGGCGTGCGAGGCGGTCCAGCTGAACGACGAGGAGGCCGACGCGCTGGTCGAACTGCTCGGCGCGCCCCGCATCGTCCAGCGGCTCAACGCCCTGCACCGCGAGGTCGAGGGGCTGGTCAGCGTCCAGCTGCCGATCCTCGACGACTCCCCGTACGCGGGGCGGCCGATGGGGGACGCGCGCGTGCGCACCCGTACCGGAGCCTCCATCGTGGCGGTCGTGCGGGGCGGTCAGGTCCACGCCAGCCCCAACCCCGACTTCCCGCTCGCCAGCGGGGACGTGGTCGTGGTGGTGGGCAGCCCCGAGAGCACCTCTGCTGTCGCCGACATCCTGTCCCACGGATAAGCCGGCGTGCACACGGCAATACTTTTCATCGAACTCGGCGGTATCGTCCTCGCGCTCGGCGTGCTCGGAGCGCTGGCGCTGCGTGCCGGAATCTCCCCCATCCCTCTGTACCTGCTGGCCGGGCTCGCGTTCGGCCAGGGCGGCATCCTGCCCCTGGCGACCAGCGAGGACTTCATCGCGGTCGGCGCCGAACTCGGGGTCGTACTGCTGCTGCTGACCCTCGGCCTTGAGTACAACGCCGACGAACTGGTCACCAGCCTGCGCGGCAACGCCCGCGGCGGCCTGGTGGACCTGGTGCTCAACGCCGCCCCCGGCGCGGTCGCCGCCCTGGTGCTCGGCTGGGGCCCGGTCGCGGCCGTGGCCATGGCCGGAGTCACCTACGCGACCTCCTCCGGCATCACCGCCAAGGTGCTGTCCGACCTCGGGTGGATCGGCAACCGCGAGACCCCCGTGGTGCTGTCGCTGCTGGTCTTCGAAGACCTCACGATGGCGCTGTACCTGCCGATCCTCACCGCGATCCTGGCCGGCGTCAGCCTCATGGGCGGCGCGATCACCGTCGCGATCGCGCTGGCCACCGTCAGCGTGGTCCTGCTGGTCGCGCTGCGCTACGGCCGGTTCATCGAGGCGTTCGTGGCCAGCCCCAACTCCGAGGTGCTGCTGCTGAAGGTGATGGGCCTCGCCCTGCTGGTGGCGGGCGTGGCCCAGCAGCTGCAGGTGTCGGCCGCGGTCGGCGCGTTCCTGGTCGGCATCGCCCTGTCGGGCGAGCTCGCCCACGAGGCCCGGGCGCTGCTGATCCCGCTGCGCGACCTGTTCGCCGCGGTGTTCTTCGTGTTCTTCGGGCTGCAGACCGACCCGGCGGCGATCTGGCCGATGGCCGGTACGGCCGCGCTGCTCGCCCTGATCAGCATGGTCACCAAGCTGACCACCGGCGTCTACGCCGCCCGCCGCGCGGGCATCGCCAAGGCCGGGCAGGCCCGGGCCGGCATCGCGCTGATCCCGCGTGGCGAGTTCAACATCGTCATCGCCGGGCTCGCCGTGGCGGCCGGGGCGCACCCGGACCTCGGGCCGCTGGCCGCGGGGTACGTGCTGATCCTGGCGGCGTTCGGGCCGCTCGCGGCCCGGCTGCTGCAGCCGCTCATCACGGCCGTCGCCCGCCGGGCCTGACCCCTGCGCACCCGGTGACCGGGGCGCGCCCGCCTAGCCGGCGGCGCGCTCGGGCACCGGGCGCCGCCGCTGGGCGGGATCGGTCAGCGCCGGCGGGCGCCAGGCCCCGTCGGGGTTGTACACATCGGTGCCGGGCGGCACGATCTCGTCGATCAGGTCGAGCGTCGCGTCGTCCAGGGTGAGCGAGGCGCCCTTCAGCAGGTCCTCCAGCTGCTCCATCGTCCGCGGCCCGACGATCACCGAGGTGACGGCCGGATGCGCGGCCGCGAACGCCACCGCCAGCTCGGGCAGCGAGCGGCCGATGCCCTCGGCCACCTCCACCAGCCGCTCGACCACCTCCAGCTTGGCGGCGTTGCGCGGGATGGAGGGGTCGAAGCGGGCCGGGGTGAGCGCGGCGCGGCCGGTGGACAGATCGACGGGCCGGCCCTTGCGGTACTTGCCGGTCAGGAAGCCCGAGGCCAGCGGGCTCCAGGTCAGCACCCCCATCCCGTAGCGCCGGCACACCGGCAGCACCGAGGACTCCACCCCCCGGGCGAGCAGCGAGTAGGGGGGCTGCTCGGTCCTGAAGCGCGGCAGGCCGCGGCGCTCGGCGACGTGGTGGGACTCGGCGATCTCCTCGGCCGGGAAGGTCGAGCAGCCGAAGGCGCGGATCTTCCCCTGGCGCGTCAGGTCGCCCAGGGCCGACAGCGTCTCCTCGATGTCGGTGGTGTGGTCGGGGCGGTGGACCTGGTAGAGGTCGATCCAGTCGGTGCGCAGGCGCCGCAGGCTCTCCTCGACCTCCTTGACGATCCAGCGCCGGGAGTTGCCGCCTCGGTTGGGTCCTTCGCCCATCGGGAAGTGCACCTTGGTGGCCAGCACGACGTCGTCGCGGCGGCCCTGGAGCGCCTTGCCCACGATCTGCTCGGACTCCCCCGCCGAGTACATGTCGGCGGTGTCGACGAAGTTGATCCCCTGGTCGAGGGCGGCGTGGATGATGCGGGCGCACTCGTCGTGGTCGGGGTTGCCGACGGCGCCGAACATCATGGTCCCGAGGCAGTGGACGCTCACCTCGATGCCGGTGCCGCCGAGGACGCGGTAGCGCATGGTCATGCTCCCTTGCTGGTCGTCGCGGGCGCCGCCCGGCCCGGCCTTTCTGGGGCGGCCGGGGCCCGGCGGCGGCTCGTACCCTAGGAGCTGGAGTCGGCTCCAGGTCAAGCCGGTCCCCGGGTAATCGGACGCCGCACCGCATTTCCGGCGTTCGGCGTGGGTACACCGACCACATGGCCGAGTTTCTGACGGATATCCAGGCCTTGCGGGATCGCGCGCGGGCGGAGATCGACAAGGGCCCCGTGACGGCGGCGTACGGCGCCGACCTGCCACGGGTCATCCAGGTGTGCAACGAGGCCCTGGCGACCGAGATCGTCTGCGTCCTGCGGTACAAACGGCACTACTACACCGCCACGGGCATCCACGCGGAGCCGGTGGCCAAGGAGTTCCTGGAGCACGCCGCCGACGAGCAGCGGCACGCCGACATGCTGGCCGACCGCATCTCCCAGCTGGGCGGGGATCCGGACTTCGACCCGGCCAGGCTGAGCAGCCGGGCGCACACCCAGTACGACGGGAGCCTCAACCTCGTCGAGATGATCAAAGAGGACCTGGTCGCCGAGCGCGTCGCCATCGCCTCCTACACCGAGATCGCCCAGTGGATCGGCGACGGCGACCCCACCACGCGTCGGGTGTTCGAGGAACTGCTGGCCGACGAGGAGGACCACGCCGACGACCTGGCCAACCTGCTGGACCGGCTCCCGTCGCAGATCGGCGGGCGCGGCAGCTCCTGAGCCCTTCCCGCCCGGCGGGGCCGGAAGGGCTCGGCGGCGCCCCTAGTGGGGCCAGGTCCAGTCGCGGATCTCCGGGGCGTCCTCGCCGTGCTCGCGGGTGTAGGCGCGGGCGCGCTCCCGGGCGTCGGTCATCTCCTGCCGCAGGTGGGCGCACCGCTCCCCGAGCCCCGGCACGCGGTCGATGACGTCCATCACCAGGTGGAACCGGTCGATGTCGTTCATCATCGCCATGTCGAACGGGGTGGTGGTGGTGCCCTCCTCCTTGTACCCGCGCACGTGCAGGTTGTCGTGGCCGGTGCGCCGGTAGGTGAGGCGGTGGATCAGCCACGGGTAGCCGTGGAAGTTGAAGATGACGGGCTTGTCGGTGGTGAACAGGGCGTCATAGGCGGCGTCGGGCAGCCCGTGGGGGTGCTCGGTGGAGGGCTGCAGCCGCATGAGGTCGACGACGTTGACCACCCGCACCTTCAGGTCGGGCAGGTGGCGGCGCAGCAGGTCGGCGGCGGCCAGGGTCTCCAGGGTCGGCACGTCGCCGGCGCAGGCCAGCACCACGTCGGGTTCGCCTCCCTCGTCGGTGCAGGCCCACGGCAGGATGCCGAGGCCCCGGGCGCAGTGCGCCACCGCGTCCTCCATCGTCATCAGGTCGAGCACCGGCTGCTTGCCCGCGACCACGACGTTGACGTAGTCCCGCGAGCGCAGGCAGTGGTCGGCCACCGACAGCAGCGTGTTGGTGTCCGGCGGCAGGTACACCCGCACCACGGTGGCCTTCTTGTTGACCACCACGTCCAGGAAGCCGGGGTCCTGGTGGCTGAACCCGTTGTGGTCCTGACGCCACACGTGCGAGCTCAGCAGGTAGTTGAGCGAGGCGACCGGGCGCCGCCACGGGATGTGCCTGCAGGCCTCCAGCCACTTGGCGTGCTGGTTGAACATCGAGTCGACGACGTGGATGAACGCCTCGTAGGAGTTGAACAGCCCGTGGCGCCCGGTGAGCAGGTAGCCCTCCAGCCAGCCCTGGCACAGGTGCTCGCTGAGCACCTCCATCACCCGGCCGTCGGGGGCGAGGTTCTCGTCGGTCGGCAGCCGCTCGGCCATCCACGCCCGGTCGGTGACCTCGAACACCGCCGACAGCCGGTTGGAGTCGGTCTCGTCGGGGCCGAGCAGCCGGAAGTTGACCGGGTTGGCGGCGATGACGTCACGCAGGAACCCGCCGAGCACCCGGGTCGGCTCGGTGGTGGCGGTGGCCGGCGCCTTGACCTCGGTCGCGTAGTCGCGGAAGTCGGGCAGCACCAGCGGCTTGAGCAGCTCGCCGCCGTTGGCGTGCGGGTTGGCGCTCATCCGGCGCGGCCCTTGTGGCACCAGGGCGTCGATCTGCCCGGACGGGGCGCCGTGCCGGTCGAAGAGCTCCTCGGGCCGGTAGGAGCGCATCCACTCCTCAAGGGCCACCAGGTGGTCGGGGTCGTCGCGCACCCCGGTCAGCGGCACCTGGTGGGCGCGCCAGGTGCCCTCCACCGGGTGGCCGTCGACCTCCTTGGGCCCGGTCCACCCCTTGGGCGTACGGAGGATGATCATGGGCCAGCGGTCGTCGGACCCGGCCTTGACCTCGGCGATCTGGTCGAACACCGTGTCCAGGGTCTCGGCCATCAGCCGGTGGGTCCGCGCCGGGTCGTCACCGGCGACCACGTGCGGGCGGTAGCCGTACCCCTCCATGAGCTTGAGCAGCTCCGGCTCGGGGATCCGCGCCAGCACCGCCGGGTTGGCGATCTTGTACCCGTTGAGGTGCAGGATGGGCAGGACCGCGCCGTCCCTGGCCGGGTTGAGGAACTTGTTGGAGTGCCAGCTGGTGGCCAGGGCGGCGGTCTCCGCCTCGCCGTCCCCGATGACGCAGGAGACCACCAGGCCGGGGTTGTCGAACGCGGCGCCGTAGGCGTGGGCCAGCGAGTAGCCGAGCTCGCCGCCCTCGTTGATCGACCCCGGGGTCTCGGGGGCGGCGTGGCTCGGGATGCCGCCCGGGAAGGAGAACTGGCGGAACAGGTGCGCCATCCCCGTCTCGTCGCGCGAGACGTAGGGGTAGATCTCCGAGTAGGTGCCCTCGAGCCAGGCGTGCGCGACCGTGGCGGGGCCGCCGTGCCCGGGCCCGGCGATGTAGATCATGTCCAGGTCGCGCTGTTTGATCACGCGGTTGAGGTGGGCGAAGCAGAAGTTCAGGCCCGGCGTGGTGCCCCAGTGCCCGAGCAGGCGCGGTTTGATGTGCTCGGGCCGTAGCGGCTCCCGCAGCAACGGGTTGCCGAGCAGGTAGATCTGGCCGACCGACAGGTAGTTGGCCGCGCGCCAGTAGGCGTCGATTCGCTCCAGCTCATTCATGTCTATGAGGCTTCCCGCCTGGCGGGGGATATGCCAGAGACCTTGGTCCTCAGCTCGGCTGGGACGCTCCCTCGGCCGCGGTGTCCAGGGCGGCGGTGACCCGGCCGAGGACGCGGCGCAGGTGGCGCAGCTCACCCTCGTCCAGGCCCGTGGCGGCGAACACCCGGGCGGGCACCTGCGCGGCGCGCCGGCGCAGCGCCGTCCCCTGCGGGGTCAGCCGTACGCGCACCGACCGTTCGTCGCCGCCGTCGCGCTCGCGGCGCACCAGGCCCGCCGCCTCGAGCCGCTTGAGCAGGGGCGACAGGGTGCCGGAGTCCAGCCGCAGGGCCGCGCCGAGCTCCTTGACGGCCGGCGGGTCCCCCGGGCGCCTTTCCCACAGCACCAGCATCACCAGGTACTGGGGGTAGGTGAGGCCGAGCTCGCGCAGCTCGCGGCGGTACAGGCCGTCCATGGCGCGCGAGGTGGCGTGCAGGGCGAAGCAGACCTGGTTGTCCAGCCGCAGCGACTCGTCCTCCATACCCGTATCCTACAACTTGACTGCGCACAATTGAATTGTGCACAATCAATAGGTCGTCTTCCACGAGAGAAGGACCCCTGATGAGCGCGCTGTACACCGCGATCGCCACCGCGTCGGGCCGGGAGGGCCGCGCGGTCTCCTCCGACGGGCTGCTGGACGTCACGCTCGCCCCGCCCGCCTCCCTGGGCGGCAGCGGCCAGGGCACCAATCCCGAGCAGCTGTTCGCCGCCGGATACGCCGCCTGCTTCGCCAGCGCGCTCGGCCTGGTCGCCCGCCGGATGAGGCACGATGTGTCCAACGCCTCGGTCACCGCCGAGGTGAGCCTGGTGCCCGGCGAGGGCGGCGCCTTCGGGCTCGCGGTGACCCTGCGGGTCGAGCTGCCCGACGAGCTGCAGGGCGAGCCGGGCCGGGCGCTGGTCGAGGCCGCCCACCAGGTGTGCCCCTACTCCAACGCCACCCGGGGCAACATCCCGGTCGAGCTGGTCGTCGAGTGACACCGGGCTCGCCTCCCCCGCACGGCGCGGCGGGCGAAAACCTGTTGCGAGAATGTCGGTGAGGTTCGTTAGGGTTTTGCTCCGTGTCTGAGCAACCTCTGATCCATGCGCGTGGCCTGGTGAAACGCTTCGGCGACTTCACCGCGGTCGACGGCATCGACATCGACGTGGCCCCCGGCGAGGCGTTCGGCTTCCTCGGCCCCAACGGCGCCGGCAAGTCCTCAACGATGCGCATGATCAGCTGCGTGTCGCTGCCCACGGCCGGTGAGCTGCGCATCCTCGGCATGGACCCCGTACACCAGGGCGTCCAGATCCGCGGGCGGCTCGGCGTCTGCCCGCAGCTGGACAACCTCGACCCCGACCTCACCGTCCGGGAGAACCTCACCACCTACGCCCGCTACTTCGGCATCCCCCGGCCCGAGGCCCGCCGCAGGGCCGACGAGCTGCTCGACTTCGTGCAGCTCGCCGACCGCGCCGGCAGCAGCGTCGAGCCACTGTCGGGGGGCATGAAACGCCGGCTCACCATCGCCAGGGCCATGGTGAACGACCCCGACATCGTCCTGCTCGACGAGCCCACCACCGGCCTCGACCCGCAGGCCCGCCACCTGCTGTGGGAGCGGCTGTTCCAGCTCAAGCGGCGCGGCACCACGCTGGTGCTCACCACCCACTACATGGACGAGGCCGAGCAGCTGTGCGACCGGCTGGTGGTCATGGACGGCGGGCGCATCGTCGCCGAGGGGTCGCCCCGATCGCTCATCGCCACCTACTCCACCCCCGAGGTGGTCGAGCTGCGCTTCGGCGACGAGCGCCCCGCCGAGCTGGCGGACAAGCTCGCCGGCATCGGCGAGCGCATCGACCCGCTGCCCGACCGCCTGCTGGTGTACGCCGCGGACGGCGACGCGGCCACCGCCGAGGTCCACCGGCGCGGGCTCACCCCCTCCAGCGTGCTCGTGCGCCGCTCCACCCTTGAGGATGTCTTCCTGCACCTCACCGGCCGCACCCTGGTCGACTGATGGCCGCCCTCACCACCCAGGTCTCGGCGCGCTCGACGCTGGCGGTGCTCGAGCGTGCCCTCACGCTGTACCGCCGGCTGTGGCGGGCCTCGGCGTTCTCCTCCTTCGTCCTGCCGGTGCTGTTCCTGGTGAGCATCGGCGTCGGGGTCGGCAGCCACGTCGGGCTCATCGGCGGGGTCGACTACCTGTCGTGGATCGTCCCGGGCGTGATGGCCTCCACGGCGTTCCAGATGGCGGTCGGCGAGTGCACCTATCCGGTGCTCGGCGACTTCAAGTGGGTGCGGGCCTACCACGCCATGCGCGCCACCCCCGTCGAGCCCGGCGACATGGTGTCCGGCTGGCTGCTGTACATCCTGCTCCGCGTCGAGATCTCCGTGGTGGTGTTCCTTGGGATCACCGCCCTGTTCGGCGCGCTGCACTCGCCCTGGGCCCTGGTCACGCCGCTGGTCTGCGGGCTGGTGGCGCTCGCCGCGGCGGCGCCGACGATGGCCTTCGCCGCCACCATCCAGCACGACAGCTACTTCGCGCTGCTGTTCCGGTTCGTCCTGATCCCCTCCACCCTGTTCGCCGGGGTGTTCTTCCCGGTCGAGCAGCTCCCCGTGGCCGTCCGGCCGCTGGCCTACCTGTCGCCGCTGTGGCACGGGGTCGAGCTCGACCGGGCCGCGACACTGGGCACCGCTCCCCCGTGGCCGATCGCCGCGCACCTGGCCTACCTGGTGGTGTTCGCCGCCGCCGGGGCGGCCTTGGCCGTCCGCGCATTCCGCAAGCGACTTCAGGACTGACACATGGTGACCACGATGCTCGCCACCCGGATCTCCCCCCGCCGGGTCGGCGCGGTGATCAGCCGCAACGTGGGGGCGCTGCGCTCGGGCCCGTCCTACTGGCTGGTGCTGGTGTCGGGCCTGCTCGAGCCGCTGCTGTACCTGCTGTCCATCGGCGTCGGGGTGGGCGCCCTGGTCGGCGACCTGCAGGTCGGCGGGCGCACCCTGCCGTACGCCACGTTCGTGGCCCCGGCGATGCTGGCGGTGGCCGCGATGTCCGGCGCCCTGGCCGAGACCACCTACAACTTCTTCTTCAAGATGAAGTACATGAAGACGTTCGACGCGATCCTGGCCACGCCGGTGCGGCCGTTCGAGATCGCGCTCGGCGAGCTGGGCTGGGCCATGTTGCGCGGCTCCCTGTACACCGGGGTCTTCGTGATCGTCATGGTCGTCCTCGGCCTGGCCGCGCCGCTGTGGGCGCTGGCGGCGTTCCCCGCCACGATGCTGGTCGGGCTGGCGTTCGGGTCCCTCGGCATGGCGGTCAGCACGCTGATGCGCGGCTGGCAGGACTTCGACCTGATGTCCACCGGCCAGTTCGCGCTGTTCCTGTTCTCCGGCACCTTCTCACCGGTCGGCGACTACCCGGTGGCGATGCAGGTCCTCATCCAGGTCACCCCGCTCTACCAGGCGGTCGAGCTGGTGCGCGGCCTGGCCATCGGCGACCCCGGCTGGGGCCTGCTCGTGCACGCCGCCTACCTTCTGGCGATGGTCGCCGGCGGCCTGCTGTTCGCCGCGCGGCGGCTGCAGCGGGTGCTGTGCGTGTGATGTGACCTCAGCCGCAGCGGGTGACCTGACCTCGAAGCAGCGCTTGAGGTGTCAAGCTCACGAGCGGGCGGCCGGGCCCGTCCCTTGGACGGCGGCGCCCGGCCGGTCGCGGGTCAGCGGGCGAAGGGGGACACCGAGACGACCGCCTCCACCGGCAGCGGGCCGTAGATGTGCGGGAACGCCTCCTCGGCGCCCGGCGGAACCTCCAAGAGCACCGGGCAGCCCAGACGGCCCTGGTCGACGGTCAGCACGACCAGCGGCTCGGTGACCCCGGTGTAGTACCGCTCGGCGACCCCGCGCAGCTGGTCGAGGTCGGCGCACGCGTGGATGAACCCCTCTTCCGCGAGGGTGCGTCCCAAGGTGGACACGCGGTACTCGCCGGCCCGCGCGGCCTCGGCCCAGTCGCCGGCCAGCGCCAGATGAAGAATCGTCACCGTCCCCAGCGTAGATCAGCCCCGGGCCCCCGGCACAACGGCTTCGTGTGCCATCCCGGCGTGGCTCGCCGTGCTGACGGTCTTCGAGGCGGCGCGGGCGCGCACCCGCCTGCAGATCGACGGTTCGGGCGTCACGGTGCGGCCGCCCTGGCTGCCCGCCCTGCGCCGGATGGTGCCGTACTCGCTGGTGCGGTTCGCTGAGGCCAGGGACGAAGCTCCCCCCAGGCGGTACAAGCTGGACGACAGCGCGGCGGGCTGGGGTGTGGTGACGCTGGCCGAGCGCGTCGCGCAGCGTGGCCGGGTGGAGGCGCGTCACTCCGGGTCTGGTCACGCTATCGGGGGGTCAACACACAGAACTCATTGCCATCGGGATCGGCCATCACCACCTGACTGACCTCGCCCTGGCCGATGTCGATTCGAGTCGCTCCGAGGGAGATGAGACGGTCGACCTCCGCTTGCTGATCACCGTGCGCAGGTGGGGCGAGGTCGAGGTGCAATCTGTTCTTCCCGGTCTTCGGCGCCACTGGCGGACCGCCCCACGTGATCTTCGGACCGCCGTGCGGCGAGCGGATCGCGGTCTCTTGGTCCTGGTCCCAGACCAACGGCCAGCCCAGCGCTTCGCTCCAGAAGTACCCGACCTCCTGCGAACCGTCGGACGCGAGCGCGCCGATGAATCCGCAGTCAGCGAGGAATTTGTTGTCCGGCCCGATGACGCAGAACTCGTTGCCTTCGGGGTCGGCGAGCACCACATGACCCTCCTCCGGGCGTTGCCCGATGTCGATGTGCCGCGCACCGAGTTCGAGCGACCTCGCCACCGTCTGCCACTGGTCCTCGAGGGACGTGCTCGTCAGATCGAAGTGCATCTGGTTCGGGCCGGTCTTCTTCTCCTGGGACGGAAGACATCGGATCCGGAACCCGGTGTCATCGCCCGGCAGGAGCGTGATGCCATCGCGGGGGTCGTTGACCATCTCCCAGTCCAGGACTCCAGCCCAGAAGCGCGCGAGACGGAGCGGGTCGTTCGCATCGAAGCAGAGCGCGACGAGCTGAGAAGTCATCCCGCACCTCCAATCTATTGACTCACAGGCGCAGACAGGGCACGTCCTCCTGCGCATGACGGAGGCCAACGCTAGCCCGCTCGAGGACTGCGACGCCAACGCATTTGGGTCAGAGGGCGACGTTTCCGGCACGATCCGCGATCAGGACAGTGGACGACTGACCCAGGCGCCTTCGACCGCTTCACCCCCGACCTGAAGGCCGGAGCACTGCGGACGAATCGGGTAGCGCCTTGGGCGAGAGCGGCCGTACCGGTTACTCCGCGCCGGGGAGGGCGCGCAGGGTGCGGGCGAGGAGCGCGTGGGCTTCGTGGGTGGCCTCGGGGCGGCCCTCGACGAGGTACTCCATCCACAGCCCGGCCAGCAGTACGCCGACCGTCCGGGCCGCGTGCCGCCCGGACGGGTACCCCGCGCGGCGCAGCGTCTCGGCGACGACCGTGTCGCAGCCGTCGGTCCAGTCGCGGGCGATCGCCTGCAACGCCGGGTCGCGGCCGGCCTGCAGGTACAGCTCCCACAGGCCGAGCTGGCGCAGCCGGTCGCCTTCCGGGCCGGCCTGCGGTCCCATCGCCGCCGCCAGCGTGGCGGCCAGGTCCTCAGGAGTGGGCCGGCCCGCGGCCGTGGCGGCCTCGGCACGGGCGCGCATGCCGTCCAGCTCGCCGGCGACCAGCATGGCGAAGGCCTCGGCCACCAGCTCGTCGCGGGAGGTGAAGTAGTAGGTCGTCGCGGCCAGCGGGAGACCGGCCCGCGCGGCGACCGCCCGGTGGGTGACGGCGGTGAAACCGCCCTGCTCCAGCAGGCCCGTCGCCGCCGCCAGCAGCGCGGCGCGACGCCGCCGTCCGCGTTCCTGCGCCGGCCGGGTCGCCTGCGGGGACTCGGAAGCGGTCCTGGGGGAGGTCAATGCGTGCCCGCCAGGTTGAGCAGCACGACACCGCCGATGATCAGCAGGATCCCGGCGACCTTGACCAGGCTCATCGCCTCGCCGAGGAACAGCGCCCCGATCACGGCGATGGCCGCGGTCCCGACCCCGGCCCACACGGCGTACGCGACGCCGACCTCCATCTGGAGCTTCAGGGCGCGGGCCAGCAGGACGAACGAGGCGAGGTAGCCGATCATCACCACGACCGTCCAGCCCTTGTTGGCGAAGCCGTCACTCAGCTTGAGCGCCGAGGTCGCGAGCACCTCGGAAGCGATCGCGCCGACAAGCAGCAACCACGGCATGAACGGGCCCCCTATCATCACGACCGGCGGCACAGACCGGTACACACGTACCACTTTAGCCGCCCGCGGATCGGCTGGCTTCCCGTCCGAGCGTGGCGAGATCGCTTGCCACGGGTATCGAATGCGTGTTCCACTGTTGGTCATGCGTTTCGACGCCCTTCCCCTTGTCGAGAACACCCCCGCGGCGCGGCCGAAGATAGAGCGGCAGGCGGTCCGCCGGGCATCTGGTGACACGACCTTCTACGAGGTGCGGGCGCGCACGATCATCGACCGGGTGCCCGCGGCCATCGGGCTCGGCGTCCCCTGGGCGGTCAGTCCCTACCGGGGATGCGCCCACGCCTGCCTCTACTGCGCGGCCCGCCGCTCCCACCGCTACCTCGGGCTGGACGGCGAGCGCGACTTCGGCTCGGCCATCGTGGTCAAGACCGACGCCGCCAGGCGGCTGCGGATCGAGCTGGCCTCTCCCCGCTGGGCGGGCGAGGCGGTGGGCATCGGGCTGAGCGGCGACTGCTACCAGGAGGCCGAGCGGACCTACCGGCTGATGCCCGACATCGTGGCCGCGCTGCGCGACGCCGGCAACCCCTTCCGGGTGATGACCAAGAGCGCGCTGATCCTTCGTGACGCCGAGCTGCTCGCCGAGGCGGCCGAGGTGGCCGAGGTCGAGGCCCGGGTCTCGATCGGCTTCGTCGACGACCGGCTGCGCCGCGCGGTGGAGCCAGGGGCGCCGAGCGCGCAGAAGCGCCTGGAGCTGTGCGCCGAGCTCGGCGAGCGCGGGGTGCCGTGCGGGGTGCTGATGGGCCCCATCCTGCCGTGCCTGACCGATTCCGAGGACCAGCTGCGGGCGGTGGTGCGGCGCGTCGCCGAGGCCGGCGCCGTGAGCCTGACGCCGATGGTGCTGCAACTGCCCGCCGGGGCCCGCGAGTGGTACCTGCGGTGGCTGGCCGAGGAGCATCCACGTCTGGTGCCGCGCTACGAGGAGCTGTACGGGCGCGAGCCGCTGGCCGCCGAGGACTACCGCCGGCGGGTGGTCGGGCGGGTGGCCGAGCTGGCCCGCCTGTACGGCATCGGGGCCCGGCGCGCGCCGTGGCGAGCGCGCCGTTCGGCCGACCGCCAGCTCGCCCTGCTGTGACCGCCCCGGCCGTGCGAGCCCACCCCTAGGGGTGCGGCGCCGGGGTGGGGTCAGCGCAGGCGGGACTCGATGGCCTCGATGATCCGTGGGCGCAGTTCCGCGGTGCGGATGACGGCGTCGACGGAGCCGACCTCGACCGCGCGCTGGATGTTGTGCACGCGGTCGAACTCCGTGGCCACCTCGCTGAGCTTCTCCGCGCGGACCGACGAGCGGAGCTCGTCGAGCTCCGCGGCCAACGCGGCGCGGACGGCACCGGAGGCTGCCGCCACGCGGGCCTCCAGTTCCCGCACGCGCGGGTCGGCCGCGGTGCGGGCGTTGACGTCGCCGGAGAACACCACCGCGGCGGCGGGGGCGCCGCCGAGCACCGAGGCGAACGAGCCTTCCAGCGCGAGCACGGTCATGTTCGGGTTCAGCGCCTTCGAGAACACCACGAACGCGCCGCCGTGGTACCGCGAGATCACGCAGAACACAATGGGCCCGCGGAAGTTCACGATCGCGCGGCCGATCTCGGCGCCGTACTCCAGCTGCAGCTTCCGCATCGACTCCGGCGAGCCGTCGAAGCCCGACAGGTTCGCCAGCACCACCAGCGGCCGGTTGCCGCTGGCCGCGTTGATCGCTCGCGCGGCCTTCTTCGACGACCGCGGGAACAGCGTGCCCGCGGTGTAGGTGTCCGGGCCGTCGGTGGGCGGGAAGCCGCGCCGCGGCACCGCCCGTGACTCGATGCCGAGCAGGCACACCGGCATGCCACCGAGATGCACGTCCTGCACGACTGCGGTCTCCGCGTCGGCCATGCCCGCCCAGCGTTCCAGCACCGGGTGGTCCTGGTCGGAGAGCGCCCGCATCACAGTCCGGATGTCGAAGGGCTTCTTGCGGTCCGGGTTGGCCTCGGCGGAGAAGATCTCGCCGACGGTGGTGAAGTCACTGCCCACCACGGCATGCGGGAAGTCGGAGATGTCGCGGTCGACGGGGTCGGTGGTCTTCGCCCGCCTCGGCGCCTCCTCGCCGGGTGCGATGTACGTGTGGTCGTAGTACGACATCAGCACGCCCCGCGCGGCGGTCAGGTTCGGCGCCCAGTACTGCGCCTGCCCGTTCGGTCCCATCACCCGGTCGTAGCCGCCGATGCCGAAGTTGTCCTCGGCCGACACGCCACCGGAGAAGTCGAGCGACTGCTTGCCGGTGAGCACCATCGCCGAGTCCGGCGTCATCACCAGGATGCCCTTGGTGTGCATGAGCATCGTCGCCTCGGCGTTCCAGTACGGCTGCGCGCCGACGTTGATGCCCGCGACCACGATGTTGATCTCGCCGCCGTCCTGGGTGAACTCGACGATTCGCTTGAGCGCCGCGGCCACCCAGTCCATGTTCTCCGTGCCCGACTCCATGGAGATCCGGGCGCCTGCGGACAGCGCGTACCACTCCAGCGGCACCCGCATCCGCTCGGCCAGGTCCAGCGCGGCGATCACGCGGCGGCACTCCGGCTCCGACAGCGCGCCGAGCGACTTCGTCGGGTCGCCGAGCAGCACGACCCTGGTGACGCCCTGTGGGTGCCGCCGGGTCGGCGTGGTGACCACGCCCGCGACGATCGCCGCGGTGTTGCGCCCCTTCGGCCGGTCGACCGGCACCAGCGCGTGGCCGTCGTCGAGGTCGTGCTCGACGAAGTCGCCGAGCAGGCCGGTCAGCTCGTACGGGTACACCGTGTTGCGGCTGCTCGCGCGCAGCACCTTCTGCCGGTAGTCGTCGAGCGGCTCGACCGGCTCGTCCGACGGCTCGCCGACGGTCAGCTCGGTGCCGCCGGCGGCGTCGAAGGAGACGCGCACGGCGATCTTGGTCAGCTCGCCGGTCCTCCGGTCGCGCTGCCGCCCGATGAGCAGGATCTCCTCCAGCCCGGCGCCCGCGGTCGTCGGTAGCACGCGCCCGGCGATCATCTCCAGCTCCGCGCGGGTGATGCCGCTCGGCGGCCAGACGTAGATCACGATCCGGTTGGTGTTGAAGTGTTTCTTCGACGGCCGCCGCGACCGCGCGCGGCGGATCGAGTCGAGGCAGGTGGCGATGGTGTCCTCGGCCGTCGGCAGCGCGACCAGCCTGCCGTCGTGCTCGCGCAGCTCGGTCAGGTCGCGCACCTGTGCGAACGCGACGAGGCGGTCGTCCGACGGGTTCTCCCGCGCCACGCACTGGAAGAGGTAGACCTCCTCGTCCGACGACGGCAGCCGGGTGAGGTCGAACTCGCTCAGCCGCTCCAGCTGCATCCGCTGCGCGATGTACGGGTGCAGGCCGCGGATCAGCCGCTCCTCGGTCATCCCGGTGGTCGACGGGCGGAACGTGAAGTGGTGGTGCATCACCGCGCCGCCGCTGCCCGCGACGGTGGCGGTGAGTCTGCGGACCTGGTTCGGCAGCGGGTGCGCGCTGACGACCTCGTGCAACGCGGCCGCCATCGCGTCGGAGTCCTCCGGCTGCATCTCCCAGGCGAGATAGATGTCGGCGTCGATGGCCTCCTCGCCGCTCGCCAGCTCCGCGAGCCCGCGAAGCGCGCTGCCCAGCGCTTCGAAGCTCACCGCGGAGGAGACCACGCACGAGCCCGCGCGCTCGGCGACCACGAACGTGCAGCCCGCGACCTCGCTGGTGCGGACGCCGGTGAGACCCTTGTTGCCGTAGTACCGCCGGGTCAGCACTTCCAGCATGATCGCGTTGTCCAGGTCGTCGCGGACAAGCCGCTGGCCGAGCAGCCGCACCAGCGGCTCGGTGCTGCGCACCATCTCGGCGATGCGCTCGGCGCGGTCCGGCGCGTCCGGGTGCGCGTCCAGGTGGCGCAGGTGCTTGCGGACGTCGGCGTAGACGCGGGCGCGGTTGCGGCGCAGCAACGGCTGACCGAACCAGGCGAACACCACGCCGCGCGCGAGGTCGGAGACCACGGGGAAGCGGACCTGCGTCGCGGCCACCAGCCGCTCCAGCGCGAGACCGGCGGGCTCGCGCAGCGTCTCGTCCGGCGGCGGCTCCCGCAGCCACGCGCCCAGCAACGTCGTGACGACCGTGGCGTCGGCGGACGCGCGTTGCTGGGCGAGGAAGATCCGGAACACCGCGGCTTCGAGCTCGGCGGAGGGCTCCAGCTCGGTGACACCGTAGTGCCCGAGCGCCTTGGCGAGCTTGGCCTGGAACGCCTCCGGCAGCCCGGCGCGCTCGACGTCGAGGCTCTGCAGGTAGGTGTGGAAGTACTCGCGGGCGCTGTGCAGGTGGCCGTCACCGCCTCCGTCCTCGCCCGCCGGCCGGTTGCGGCTCAGCTCGGCGAGGTCGGCGAACACGTCGATGAGTTCGAGCTCCTCGGCCAGCGGCCGGTGGCCGTCCTCGGTGGCCGCCCGGCGCGCGGCGAGGTAGTCGTCGAGCACCCGGCGTTCGTCGTGCGGGTCGACGTCGAAGCCCAGCAGCAGGCTGCGCAGGTCCTCCTGGCCGCGCGTGCTGCGCTCCCGCGCCGGGATCTTCCCGGGCGCGGCGGGCAGGTCCAGTTCGACGGACTCGGCGGCCGAGGTGTCCTCGGCTTCGGCGTCGTCGTCGGCGAGCGGCTCCAGCCGCATCAGCGGCGAACCGGTCTCCACCTGGCTGCCCACGGACACGACGCATTCCTTCAGCCGCGCCTTGAACGGCGCCCGCAGCACCGTCTCCATCTTCATGCTCTCCAGCACCAGCACCGGTGCGCCCGCCTCGACCTCGGCGCCGACCTTCAGCGGCGTGGCGACGACCAGCGCGGGCGCGGGCGAGCGGACGACGCCGCCCTCGTCGCGGGTGACCCGGTGCGTCACGCCGTCCACCTCGGCCAGGTGGATCGGCCCGTGCGTGCCGGTGAGCAGGCGGTACCGGGTGCCGTTGACGACGATCTGCCCGGTGTGCCGGTCGAAGCGGTCGAGTTCGACTTCGGCGGTGCGGACGACGTCACCCGCTTCGACGCCGACGCGGAACCGATGCGCGCCGACCCGCGCGACGCGCACACGGTAGCCGACGCCACGCAGCTTGAGGTCCAGCGGTCGGCCGCTCTCGTGCTGCACCTGCGGGCGTCCGCCGAACGCCGTCGACAGCAGCCGCTGCCGCTCGACGCGCTCCTCCTCCTCGTACGCCTCGATGGCGGCGGCCGTCAGCGCGACGGCGGAGTGCCGGTGCGAGACGAGCCTGCCCTCGCCGCGGACGCGGTCGATCCAGCCGGTGTCCGCGCTGGCGTCGATCACCTCGGGCTGGTCGAGCAGCTCGAGCACGAAGCTCTTGTTCGTCGCGCCGCCCTCGATGATCACCGTGGTCTGCGCCATCGCCCGGCGCAGCCTGCCGAGCGCCTCGTCGCGGTCCCGGCCATAGGCGATGATCTTCGCGATCATCGAGTCGAAGTCGGCGGGGATGATGTCGCCCTCGCTGACGCCGGTGTCCACGCGGATGCCCGGCCCGGCGGGCAGGTCCAGCCGCACGATGCGGCCCGGGGAGGGCGCGAAGTCGCGGTCGGGGTCTTCGGCGTTCAGCCGGGCCTCGATGGCGTGCCCGCGCTCCACCGGTGGCTCGCCTTCGAGCCTGCCGCCGGATGCCACCCGCAACTGCGCCTTGACCAGGTCGAACCCGGTGGTGGACTCGGTGATCGGGTGCTCGACCTGCAGGCGGGTGTTGACCTCGAGGAACGCGAACAGCTTGTCGCCGGGGTGGTAGAGGAACTCGACGGTCGCCGCGCCGCGGTAACCGACCGCGATGGCCAGCCGTTCGGCCGACGCCTTGAGCTCGGCTGTCTGCGCAGGACTGAGCACCGGCGACGCCGACTCCTCGATGACCTTCTGGTTGCGCCGCTGCACCGAGCAGTCGCGGACGCCGAGCGCCCACGCGGTGCCCTCGCCGTCGGCGATCACCTGGACCTCGACGTGCCGGGCACCGGTGACCAGGCGCTCCAGGAACAGGATGCCGCTGCCGAACGCCCGCGCGGCCTCCTGGCCGGTGCGCTCGTAGGCGTCGGCGAGCTCGGCCTCGTTGGTGATCACGCGGATGCCGCGCCCGCCGCCGCCCGCGGTGGCCTTCAGCATCAGCGGGTAGCCGATCTCGGCCGCCGCCGCCAGGGCGGCGTCCAGGGTCTCGACCGCACCGCGGCTCCACGGTGCGACCGGCACGCCGACCTCCTCGGCGATCAGCTTCGAGCCGATCTTGTCGCCGAGCTTGCGCATGGCCTCCGCGCTCGGTCCGACGAAGGTGACTCCGACCTTCTCGCACAGCTCCGCGAACGCCGGGTCCTCTGCGACGAAGCCCCAGCCGACCCACGCGGCGTCGGCCCCGGTCTCCACCAGCGCGCGCTCCAGCACCTTCAGGTCGAGGTACGGGCGCGCGGACGCGGGACCGAGATCGTAGGACAGGTCCGCTTCGCGGACGAAGGTGGCCGTGCGGTCGATGTCGGTGTGCAGGGCGACGGTCTCGATCCGTGTCCCGGTCTCCGCGGCGATTTCCCGTACGGCGTGGATGAGCCGCATGGCGGCCTCACCACGGTTGACGATGGCGACACGTTTGAACACCCGACCGAGCCCTCCTGTAGACCAGCAATGTGCGCGCCGCGACACGGCGGCCTCCTGCAGTGTTCACCTTTCCCTGTAACGGCTCGCAGCGGCATGTCGCAGACAGTGCAGGCTACGCTGCTCCAGTTGTGGAGAACGACCAAAAGCCGTCGGCCGCCCGCGCCTGACCAGGCAGGTGCGAACGGAGCAGCGGCGCGCTTCGCCGCACTTCGACGGTGACACGAAGCAGGCTCGATGCGCGGTCGCGGTCGCCTTCCCCCTGCCGGCCCTGACCATCTTCGCGGCGTGGGCCCGGCCCACCGCGATGACGCGAGCTCAGCGGAACGTGCGCCGGTAGGTGTGGGGGCTGACGCCTGTGACGCGCTTGAAGCGGTCACGGAAAGCGGTGGAGGAGGCGAAGCCGACCTGAGTGCCAATGCGTTCGACGGTGTGGCCGGTGGTCTCCAGCAGGTGCTGGGCTTGGCGGACGCGGGCGCGGTGCAGCCATTGGAGCGGGGTCGTGCCGGTCTGCTCCCGGAAGCGGCGCATCAGCGTACGGGTGCTCATGCCGGCGTGGGCGGCGATGTCGGCCACCGTCAGGTCGCGGGCCAGCGAAGCCTGCAGCCAGGTGAGCAGGGGCTCGAGCGCGGAACCTCGGGTCCTGGACGGGAGCGGCTGGACGATGAACTGGGCCTGCCCGCCCTCCCGCTCCAGCGGCATGACCGACAGCCGGGCGGCGTCGGCCGCCACGGCGGACCCGTAGTCACGGCGGATCAGGTGCAGGCACAGGTCCAGCCCGGCCGCGGCACCCGCGGAGGTGAGGATCTGCCCGTTGTCGACGTAGAGGACGCCGGGGTCTACCTCGATGTCCGGGTATGCGGCGGCCAGCAGGTCGGCCGCGGCCCAGTGGGTGGTGGCACGCAGGCCGCCGAGCAGTCCGGTGGCGGCCAGAGGGAAGGTGCCCGAACAGATGGAAGCGATGCGGGTGCCGTGGGCGGCGGCGGCCGTGAGGGCGTGGTGGACGGCCGGTGACAGCAGTCCCATCGGGCTCGCGGTGCCGGGGACGATGATCGTGTCGGCGCCCTCCAGCCCGTCCAGCCCCCAGGGGGCGCGCAGGGTGAACGCGCCGGCGTCCACCTCCGGACGCTCGGCGCAGACGCGCACCTGGTAGCCGGGACGGCCGTCCGGCAATCGCGTACGGGTGAAGACCTCGATCGGGGTGGACAGATCGAAGGGAATCACCTGGTCGAGCGCGAGGACGGCCACAGTGTGCATGGCGGAACGCTACCCGTCCGCGTATATCCCGCCAAGGCTCTGGATCTGCTGCTACGGAGGAGTCTGCTGGTCAGCCGTATGGCGGTATCCCGGTGATAGGTGTCAGAAATGCCACTGGGAGATGAGTCGGCGGCCGGTTAGCGTCAGTGGCGCTTTCCAACATCGACGAGAGAAGGAACATGCGCCCGTTCGTCTCCCCCGGCACCGGCCCGGTCCAGGTACGCATCGGCTTCCGGCGCACGGGGGCCATCAGATGATCATGAATGTCGTCCCGCCGGTGCTGATCGGCCTGCTCTACGCCGTGGTGACGTCGCTGATCCGCGAACCGCACCGGCGCCGCTTCAACGCCGTCATGGTGGCCGGGGCGGGAGCCGCCTACCTCAGCGGCGGCGGCCTGGGCGGTTGGGAGTTCGCCTTCACCGCCGCCGTCACCTACTGCGCCTACCGGGGGCTGGAGTCGTGGACGTTCATCGGCATCGGCTGGCTGCTGCACACCGCATGGGACGTCCTGCACCACCTCAAGGGCAACCCGATCATCCCTTTCGCCCATGACTCGTCCCTCGGCTGCGCCATCTGCGACCCGGTCATCGCCCTGTGGTGCCTCCGTGGCGGCCCCTCGCTCGCGGACCTCATCCGTTCCCGGCGGGGACCGCTCAACCGGTCTCCAGGCGGCGCGGCATGAGGCCGTCCGGTTCGGCGCCGCGCGCCTCTTCGTCGAGCCGAGGGCGGCGCGCCGGATGCGGCCGGATAATTCGGTGGAGCGGGCATCGGCAGGGCGGGTAGCGTCGGGCGCCGTAGACGAGGGCACTGACCGGGAGGCCGCGTGCGGGTTTTCGACGACGCCGACATCGAGCGTTTCATCGAGGAGGGGTTCCTGCCGCTGCGCGAGGCCTTCCCGCGGGAGATCGCCGACCAGGCGCGGGCGATCCTCTGGGACAAGATCGGCCTGAGCCCCGACGACCGGTCGGGGTGGACGCAACCAGTGATGTGGGCGGCCGACGAGACCGGCGAGGGCCCGTTCAGGCCGGCGATCGACTCGCCCCGGCTGCGCGCCGCCTACGACGAGCTCGCCGGGCCGGGCCGCTGGCTGCCCCGGGGCTCCGTGGGCAACTTCCCCATCCGCTTCCCCGGCCTGCCGCCGGCCGACGACACCGGCTGGCATGTGGACTCCTGCGTCCCCCGGGCCGACGGCTCGTGGGGGGTCGCGCTGTACCCCCACACCATGCTCCTGCTGCTGCTGTTCTCCGACGTCGGCCCCGATGACGCGCCCACCCGCATCCGGGTCGGGTCGCATCTGGACGTGCCCGGGGTGCTGGAGCCGTACGGCGCGGCGGGGCCGGACTTCGCCGGTCTGTACCCCGCGCTGGTGGACGCGAGCGCCGCGCGCCCGCTGGCCCTGGTGACCGGCTCCGCCGGAGACGCCTTCCTGTGCCACCCGTTCCTGGTGCACGCCGCCCAGGCCCACCTCGGTACGGTGCCGCGGTTCATGTCGCAGGGCCCGCTGCTGCTGAAGGAGCCGCTGCGGCTCGACCGGCCCGACGGCGCGTACTCGCCCCTGGAACTGGCCGCCAGGCGGGGGCTCCGCCCCGCCGCCTAGGTGTGCCCGGCCCGCAGACCACGACGGCCCGCCGGCGGTGAGCCGGCGGGCCGTCGCATGAGCTGGTCGCGGATGGCCTCAGGCGTCGAGCGCGCTGCCCTTCTTCCACTGCTTGAACGGAAGCTGCCAGTAGCCCCAGCCGTTGTTCCACTCCAGCGCGCGGTTCGTGCCGACGATGTTGACGACGTCGCCGCGGTGGAAGTTGTCGTAGAACCACTTGGCCTGGTCGGGGCGGGCGTTGACGCAGCCGTGGCTGACGTTGGCGCGGCCCTGCGAGCCGACCGACCACGGGGCGCTGTGGACGTACTCGCCGCTGTTGGAGATGCGCACGGCGTGGTCGACGATCTCCTTGTAGTAGCCGGGGTCGCCTTCCTTCTTCCCGGGGGAGATCATGGTGACCGGGTTGCCGCGTTCCATGGTGAGGTGGACGCCGTTGGTGGTGGTGTACTCGCGGGAGGTGGCCTTGCCCGCGCTGATCGCCATCTTCTGGACGACCTTGCCGTCCTTGCGGACGACCATCGAGTGGCTGCGGACGTCGACGCTGCTGATCCACGCCGCGCCGACCTTCATCGTGGTGGCGTAGTTCTTGACGCCGTACATGTCCTTGCCTGCGCGCACGCCCTCGAGCCGGGCGGCGAACCGCACCTTCTGGTGGGCGGGCCAGTACTTGGCGGGCCGGTAGATGGCCAGCGAGTCGTCGATCCAGCGCCAGGCGCCGTCGACCGGCTTCTCGGCGGTGACCTCCAGTGACTCCTCTACGGCCTTCTTGTCGCCGACCGGCCGGCTGAACCTCACCATGATCGGCATGCCGACGCCGACGGTCTCGCCCTTGAGGTTCGGGGTGATGTCGGCGATCCGCAGTTCCTGGGCGGGCTTGAGCGTGGTGAAGGTGCTGGTCACCTCGGCCGGGCCGCCGTCGCCGCTGGCCTTGGCCGAGACGGTGTAGTCGCTGGAGAGCTTCAGCGGGCCCTTGGAGACCCACTTGGTGCGCGCGGCGTCGAACTCGCCCTTGAGGGTCTTGCCGCCGGCCTGGACGGTGACCTCCTCCAGTTCCCCGTTGCTGGCGGTGACCACGACGCTCTTGTCGGGACGGACCTTGTCGGCGCCCTTCGCCGGGCTGATCTTGATCAGGGGGGCGGGCTTCGCCGGCGCGCTCGTGCCGCCCCCGCCGGGGCCCGACGAGGACGGCCCCGCGCCGCTGGAGCACGACACCATCAGCAGGCCGGCGGTGACCACGGCCAGCCCGGCGATCGGAGTCCTCAGACGATGACGAAAGTCCCGCACAGACCTCTCCCCCACGGCGGCAAAGTGCAATGAAAAAACCCTAATAGGGATTGCCACCCGAACGTACATCTTTTGGGCGAGATAGATCACATTTCGGTCACCTTGAACTGGGAATGCGGACCAGGAAAGCCATCCGAGGCCGTCAAGAAGATCCAATGGGATTGTCAGGGTATGAGCCGGTCAAAGGGTGCACACGCGCGTGCGCGGATGGTGTTCACGCGTGAAACCGCCCCGTCTCGTGAACCGGCCGGCGGCCGGGCACGGACCCGCCACCGGGCCGGTGTGGGAGACCCCGCTCCCGGTCAGCCCTGGCTGAGCCGGTGGGTGAGGCTGGTGTGCCGGCGCCCCGCCCCGCGCGTCCGTACGGCCTGGGCCAGCGCGCGGCGCGAGCCGACGAGCACCACGAGTTTCCTGGCGCGGGTGACCGCGGTGTAGAGAAGATTGCGCTGCAACATCATCCACGCGCTGGTCGCCAGGGGGATCACCACGGCGGGATATTCGCTGCCCTGCGAACGATGGATGGAGACGGCGTAGGCGTGCGCCAGCTCGTCCAGTTCGTCGAAGGCGTATTCGACGCTCTCGTCCTCGTCGGTGAGCACGGTGAGTTTGCTTTCCTCAGGACGCAGGTCGGTGACGACGCCGACGGTGCCGTTGAACACCCCGGCGACGCCCTTGTCGTAGTTGTTCCGCAGCTGGGTGACCTTGTCGCCGATCCTGAACACCCGGCCGCCGTAGCGGCGTTCGGGCATGCCCTCCCGGGAGGGGGTCAGCGCCTCCTGGAGCGCGTTGTTGAGGTTGCCCGCACCGGCCGCGCCGCGGTGCATCGGGGCGAGCACCTGCACGTCGCGGCGGGGGTTGAGGCCGAACTTGCGCGGGATGCGCCGGGCCACCACGTCGACGGTGAGCGCGGCGATCTCCTCAGGCTCCTCGCAGGGGAACAGGAAGAAGTCGCCCATGCCCGAAAGGGCCGGATGCAGGCCGCTGTTGATGCGGTGGGCGTTGACCACCACCCCCGACTGCTGGGCCTGGCGGAAGATCTGCGTCAGCCGTACCCGGGGGAGGGTGCCGGCGGCGAGCAGGTCGCGCAGCACCTCGCCCGCGCCGACCGAGGGCAGCTGGTCGACGTCGCCCACGAACAGCAGGTGGGCTCCGGCCGCGACCGCCTTGACCAGCTTGTTGGCGAGCAGCAGGTCGAGCATGGACGCCTCGTCGACCACCAGCAGGTCGGCGTCCAGCGGGTTGTCGCGGTCGAAGGTGGCCTCGCCGCCGGGACGCAGCTGCAGCAGCCGGTGCACGGTGGTGGCCTCGTGGCCGGTCAGCTCGGCGAGCCGCTTGGCGGCCCTGCCGGTCGGGGCGGCCAGGATGACCTTGGCCTTCTTCGCGCGGGCCAGGGTCACGATGGAGCGCACGGTGAAGCTCTTGCCGCAGCCGGGCCCGCCGGTCAGCACGGCCACCTTGGAGGTGAGCGCCAGCCGTACCGCCTCGGACTGCTCGGGGGCCAGGTCGGCGCCGGTGCGGGTGCGCAGCCAGTCCAGCGCGGCCGGCCAGTCGACCCCGTGGAAGGCGGCGAGCCGGTCGTGACCGGAGTCCAGCAGGCGACGCAGGCCGCCCGCCAGCGACAGCTCGGCGCGGTGGAACGGCACCAGGTAGACCGCGGGCACCACGCCGTCGCCCGCCGGGACGTCCTCGCGGACCACGCCCTCGGCGGCGACCAGCTCCTCAAGGCAGCTCGTCACCAGCTCCGGCGGGACCTCGAGGATCTTCACCGCGTCGCCGGCGAGGTTGGGCGCGGGAAGGTAGCAGTGGCCCCCGTCCGCCGCCTGCGACAGGGTGTACCGCAGGCCGGCCTTGACCCGCTCGGGGCTGTCGTGCGGGATGCCGACCGCCTGGGCGATGGTGTCGGCGGTCTTGAAGCCGATGCCCCACACGTCGTCGGCCAGACGGTACGGCTCGTTCCGCACCACCGCGATGGAGCCGTCGCCGTACTGCTTGAAGATGCGCACCGCGATCGAGGTGGACACCCCGACGCCCTGCAGGAAGATCATCACCTCTTTGATGATCTTCTGTTCCTCCCAGGCGGCGGCGATCATCTTGGTGCGCTTGGGGCCGAGCCCGGGCACCTCCACCAGCCGCCCGGGCGCGGTCTCGATGACCTCCAGCGTCTGGACCCCGAAATGGCCGACGATGCGCTCGGCCATCTTGGGGCCGATGCCCTTGACCAGCCCGGACCCGAGGTACCGCTGGATGCCCTGCACGGTGGCCGGCAGGACCGTGGTGTAGGACCACACCTCGAACTGCCTGCCGTACTTGGGATGGGAACCCCACCGGCCGGTCAGGCGCAGGCTCTCGCCCACCTGCGCGCCGAGCAGCGGCCCCACCGCGGTCACCAGGTCGGCGCCGCCCCGCTCGACGGCCACCCGCGCGATGGTGTACCCGGTCTCCTCGTTGGCGTAGGTGATGCGCTCGAGGACGGCGGACAGCTCGACGCCGGGGGGACGGCCTGCCTCCTGGGTGGTCATGGCCGGTATTCTCCCGCAGCCCGCGCGTACCCGGGCGAGGGCAGGCCCTGGTTGATCCCCGGTAATGTGTCAGCTGTTTCCAAGCGGCTTACCGATTCGGGGAGGGCGGCCGGATGCCGGCGGTTCTGGAGGGTACGGCTCGCGCGCTGCTGCGCCGCGTGGCCATCGAGCAGGCCGAGACGCGGATGCCCTCGCTGGCCGCCATGGTGCTGCGCGACGGCGAGCCGGTCTGGTTCGGCGCCCGGGGCAAAGCCGAGGGCGCCGCCCCCACCCCCGCCACCCAGTACCGCATCGGCTCGATCACCAAGACCATGGTCGCCGTGCTGGTGATGCGGCTGCGCGACGAGGGCCTGCTCGACCTCAACGATCCGCTGTCCAAGCACGTCGCCGCGACCCCGGTCGGCGACGTCACCATCGCCCAGTTGCTCTCGCACACCGGAGGGCTCACCGCCGAGCCGCCCGGCGGGTGGTGGGAGCGCACTCCCGGCGTCGAGATGGACGCCCTGGCCGGGGCCCTGGACGTCCAGACCGCCCGCCACCGTCCCGGCCGCCGGTTCCACTACTCCAACCTCGGCTTCGCCCTGCTGGGCGAGCTGGTCGCGCGGCACCGCCGGGCCGGCTGGGCCGAGGCGGTGCGGGCCGAGATCCTCGAGCCGCTGGGCATGCGCGACACCACGACCCGCCCCCGCGAGCCGCACGCCCGGGGGTACGCCGTGCACCCGTGGGCCGACGTGCTGCTGCCCGAGCCCGAGCACGACGCGGGCGCCATGGCCCCGGCGGGGCAGCTGTGGTCCACCCCCGCGGACCTCGCCAGGTGGGCGGCGTTCCTGTCCGGCGGCGACGACAGGGTCCTGCGCGGCGCCACGCTCGCCGAGATGCGCGAGCCCGCCGCCGTGGAGGACGCCGACACCTGGAGCGTCGGCCACGGCCTTGGCGTCCAGCTGCTGCGCCACCGGGGGCGGCGCCTGGTCGGGCACGGCGGGTCGATGCCGGGGTTCCTCGCCGTGGTCTGGGCGGACCCGGCCGACCGGGTCAGCGTGCTGGCGATGGCCAACGCCACCTCGGGGCTGCGCGCCTCGGTGGCCACCGACCTGCTCGACATCCTGGACACCCACGAGCCGCCCATGCCGCGCGAGTGGGCGCCCTCCCCCGCCGACGCCGACCTGCTGGAGATCACCGGCCCCTGGTACTGGGGGCCCGCCGCCTACCTGCTGCGCCTGCTGCCCGGGCGTGACGTGTCGCTCACCCCCGTGGGCGGCCCAGGCCGGGCCTCCCGGTTCGCCGCGCAGGCCGACGGCACCTGGCTCGGCCTCGACGGCTACTACGCCGGGGAGACCCTGCGCCTGGTGCGCCGGCCCGACGGCTCCCCCGGCCACCTCGACCTCAACACCTTCGTGTTCACCCGCGAGCCGTACGACCCGGCGGCGCCGGTCCCCGGGGGCGTGGACACCTCCGGCTGGCGCTGACCTCCGGCGCTCACCCGGGCGTACGCGCGTGCGACTCCCGGCCGCTTGGGGGTACGTGCCGGAGCAGGGCCAGGGTGAGGACGGCGGTGCCGAGCAGCAGCACGGCGCTGCCCCAGGCGGCCACGTGCATCCCCGCGGTGAAGGCCTCGCGCGCGGCGGCGAGCAGCCGGGCGTCCAGCGGGCCGGCGAGGTCAGAGGCGGCGGTGAGGGCGCCCGCGAGGGTGTCGCGGGCGGCGGTGGCCGCCTGGGCGGGCACACCCTCGGGGACGGCTCCGGCGATGTGGGCACGGTAGACGGCGGTGCCGAGGCTGCCGAGCGTGGCGATGCCCAGGGCGTAGCCGAACTCCGAGCCGGTCTCGTTCATCCCGGCGGCGAGGCCGGCCTTGGCGGGCGGGACCGAGCCGATGACCAGGTCGAGGCTGAGCACCACCATCGGCCCGCCGCCGAGGTTGGTCAGGGCGAACCCGAGCGCCACCGCCACCAGGCCGTGCTGTGGCCCGGCCTGGGTGATCGCCAGCAGGCCTGCCACGCCGACGGCCATGCCGCCGCTGATGAGGTAGGCCGGGCGGACGCGGCGGGCGAGGATCGGGGACAGCAGGGCGCCGGCGATCGAGGTGGCCACCGCCGGCAGCATGGCGAGCCCGGCCCGCAGCGGCGACAGCCCGGCGACCAGCTGGAAGTACTGGGTGATGAACAGCATGATCGCGCCCATCAGCAGGGTGCCCGCCATCATGCCGCCCATGGCGGCGGTGAAGGACCGGTTGCCGAACAGCCTCAGGTCCAGCAGCGGATCGGCCAGCCGTCGCTGCCTGCGGGCGAACGCCACCCCGAAGGCCGCGCCGGCCAGCACCGCCGCGACGGGCAGGACCTGCAGGCCGTCTCTGGCCAGCTCCTTGAGGCCGTAGATGGCCGGCAGGATCGCGGCCAGGGACAGCGCCACGCTGGTCAGGTCGAGCCGGCCCGCGGCGGTGTCGCGGTACTCGGGCAGCAGCACCGGCCCGAAGACCAGCAGCAGGCCCATCGCCGGCACGCCCAGCAGGAACACCGACCCCCACCAGAAGTGCTCAAGCAGTGCCCCGCCCACCAGTGGGCCGACGGCGGCGCCTGACATGAAGCACACCATCCACACGCTGATGGCCACGGCCCGCTGCCGGGGGTCGCGGAACATGTTGCCGATCAGCGCCATCGTGGAGGGGGTCATTGTCGCCCCGGCGACCCCCAGCAGCGCCCGGGCCGCGATCAGCATCCCCGGGCCGGTGGAGTACGCCGCCAGCACCGAGGCGGCCCCGAACGCGGCGGCGCCGATCAGCAGCAGGCGGCGGCGCCCGATGCGGTCGCCCAGGGTGCCCATCGTGATGAGCAGCCCCGCCAGCATGAACCCGTACACGTCCATGATCCACAGTTGCTGGGTGGCGCTCGCGCCGAGGTCCTCGCTCAGCCGGGGCAGCGCCAGCAGCAGCACGAACACATCGATCGAGACCAGCAGGGCCGCCAGTGCCAGCACGCCGAGCCCCACCCACTCCCGCCGCCCGGCCCGAGAGCCGGTGACGCGCGGATCCGCCGTGGTCGCGGTATTGGTATCCATGGAAAGACCGCTCCTGTTTCGAGAGACGGCGAGGCGCCCCGTGCGGGCGCCTCACGCTATTGGGTCGGAGCGGGCGGGCGGAATTCGACACCCTCTCGCATGGGAGAGGATGGGGAACCGTCCGCGGCCCTCACCTGGTTGACTGCGAGGACCGGCTGGTTGACCGCGAGGACTTGGTCGACCGGACGACGCACGACCGGGCCGGCCACGACCAGGCCACCGAGGCCCACCGAGCACGCGGGACGGAGATGTGAGTACGGACACCCAGGTCGAGAACCTGCTGCGCGAGCTGGCGCCGCAGGTCGTCGGCGTCCTGGTACGGCGGCACGGGCACTTCGACACCGCCGAGGACGCCGTGCAGGAGGCCCTGCTGGCGGCCGCGGTGCAGTGGCCGGAGCAGGGCATCCCCGACAGCCCCAAGGCGTGGCTGGTCACCGTGGCCTCGCGCCGGCTGACCGATCTGTGGCGCAGCGACCACGCGCGCCGGGCCAGGGAGGTCGCGGTCGCGGCCATGGTCCCGGACGCCGACGCCGCGACACCGGGCCCGGGAGAGGACGCTCCGCCGGATCAGGACGACACCCTGACGCTGCTGTTTCTGTGCTGCCATCCCGCGCTGTCGCCGGCCTCCCAGCTCGCGCTCACCCTGCGCGCCGTCGGCGGCCTGACCACCGCGCAGATCGCCCGCGCGTTCCTGGTGCCAGAGGCGACCATGGCCCAGCGCATCAGCCGGGCCAAGCAGCGCATCAAGGCCACCGGCATCCCCTTTCGCATGCCCCCAGAGCCCGAGCGGGCCGAACGGCTGCGCGTGGTCCTGCACGTGCTGTACCTGATCTTCAACGAGGGGTACACCACCAGCTCGGGCCCGGACCTGCACCGCGCCGACCTGACCGGGGAGGCGATGCGGCTGACCCGGGCCGTCCACCGGCTGCTTCCCGGCGACGGCGAGGTGGCCGGGCTGCTGGCGCTCATGCTGCTCACCGACGCGCGGCGCATGGCGCGCACCGAACCCGACGGCACGCTGGTCCCGCTGGCCGAGCAGGACCGCGGCCGGTGGAACCGCGAGCAGATCGAGAGCGGCATCGCGCTGATCACCGGCGCGCTGTCGCACAGGGCGCTCGGCCCCTACCAGCTGCAGGCGGCCATCGCCGCGGTGCACGCCGAGGCGCCACGGGCCGAGGACACCGACTGGGCGCAGGTGCTGGCGCTGTACGAGCTGCTGGGCCGCGTCGCGCCCAACCCCATGGTGACGCTCAACCACTCCGTCGCGCTGGCCATGGTCAAGGGGCCGGAGGCCGGGCTGGACCTGCTGGCCGCGCTCGACGGCGACGAGCGGCTCGCCGGGCACCACCGTCTGGACGCGGTCCGCGCGCACCTGCTGGAGATGGCCGGTGAGCACGACGCGGCCCGCGACCGATACAGGGCCGCGGCGCGCGGCACCACCAGCATTCCCGAGCGGCGTTACCTGGAGACCATGGCCGCCCGGCCGGCGCCCGGGGATCCCGGCGCCGGGGACGGCTGAACCGACCGCGGAGACGACAGGTGCCGAACGACGAACCCCTCATCCGCCCGGCCGTGCCCGCCGACCTGGAGGCTGTCGCGGCGATCTACTCCCACTACGTGACCGGCAGCCTCGCCACCTTCGAGGAGGTCCCGCCCACCGTGCCCGACTGGGAGCGCAGGCTGGCGGACCTGGCCGGGCGGCGGCTGCCGTTCCTGGTCGCCGACGTGGCCGGCCAGGTGGCCGGGTACGCCTACGCGGGCCCGTTCCGCCCCAAACCGGCCTACCGGCACACGGTGGAGGACTCGATCTACCTCGCCCCCGGCTCGACCGGCAGGGGGCTCGGCCGCGCGCTGCTTGCCGCCCTGCTGGCCGGGTGCGCCGAGGCCGGTGCCCGGCAGGTGATCGCGGTCATCGCCGACACCGGGGAGACCGCCTCGGCGGCCCTGCACCGGCGCTTCGGCTTCACCGACGCCGGGCTGCTCAGGCAGGTGGGCCACAAGCACGGACGCTGGGTCGACACGCTCCTCATGCAACGCGACCTGTCCCCCGGCACGGGCTGACGTACATCCCGGCCAGGCTGCCCGCCGATGAGCTGGCCAGTACTGCCCGCACATCGTCGCGGCGGCGAGTGAGCTGCCGTCCAAGGAGCCACGTCACGGCCTCATGCCTTCGGGGAACCCGGTCCAGCGCAGGTCGGGCGGGAGGTGGCTCATGTCGTTGAACATCACGATCGTAGGCGGCAGGCCGTTGCGGTACTCGATGACCGTCAGTGCGGTGTTGGCGCTGTTCAGTCCGAGCCACCGGGATGGCGGCGCGTCCAGTGCGTGCCGCACCAGCCACGCGATCTGGTACGCGTGCGTCACCAGGACCTCGTGTGTGTTGGGTTGCGTCCCTTTCGCGGTCGCGTCGGGGGCCTTCGCGAACCGGGCAACCAGGGCCTCGGCGAGCCTCTGGCCCGAGGCTGCCTCGGTGTCGTCGTAGCCGTCGAAGAAGCCGGCCCAGGACGGGGGTGTTTCGGCCGCACCGGGAACGTAGGGCACGTGGTCAACGAGTTCGGCGGCCTCAGCCACGGGCACGTTCGGTAGATGCCGGGCGAGTTCGTGCGCGCTTGCTACCGCGCGTGGTAGCGGAGAGTGCCACACGGCGTCGACCGGTACGCTGGCGAGCCGTTCGCCCAGCAGGCCAGCCTGCCGGCGCCCAATGCCGATGAGCTCCCCGAACGCGTCGGCCGCGCCGTGGCGTGCTAGGTAGAGGTGTCGCGTTGTCATTAGTAGTTGGGGGCGCGGTGTCCGTGCGGGCCCGCTTCCCATCTCCTTTCGATCCGTGGCTGTGGGTTCGGCGGCGGGATGCTTGGGTGGGGTCGGCTCTTGATCTGGCAGACACCGAGGAGGCCGTGCGCGGCCGGGCGGCGCATCATCGTCAGCGAACGGGGCGGGGTCCGTGCCGTTGCGACTGCTGACACTCTTGCCACGTCGGCGGCGTGCGACTTCTGGCGATGACTCCCGGCCAGGGACGGAAGTGATCAGTCACGCGTTTGTCGCCGTGACGGTGCCGGTGGTGCCGTCGATGGTGATGATGGTGTCGTCGTGGAGCCTGCTGGTCGCGTTCGGGATGCCGAGGACGGCGGGGATGGCGTGCTCGCGAGCGACGATCGCGGCATGGGAGAGCACGCCTCCGGTTTCGGTGATGACGCCGGCGGCGATGCGCAGCAGTGGCGTCCAAGCGGGGTCGGTGAAGGGGCAGACGAGGATGTCGCCCGGGTGCACGCGTGCGAAGTCGCCGGGACCGCGGACGATTCTCGCGGTGCCGGTCACAGTCCCGTGGCTGCCTGGTGTTCCGGTGAGTGTGGCGGCTGGGGTATCCGAGGTGCCGGAAGGCGATGTTGGTGGCGGGGGTGCGGCGGTGACCGGCCGTGCTTGCAGAATCCAGGTGCGGCCGTCGACGATCGCCCACTCGATGTCCTGCGGTCCACCCAGTAGAGCAGCAATCTCCTTGCCCAACCTGGCCAGCTGTGTGGCGGTCGCGTCGTCGAGCGTCGGTTGGTTCCGGGTACGGGCGGGCACGTCGCGAATGACGAGCTGCGTGCCGCGCCGGTCGAGGCGGGTTCGTTTGTCGGCGATGGTGCGTGTGACCGACCCGTCGTCGGCGACGCGGTAGGCGTCAGGCGTGACCTTGCCCCCGACGATGCTGGGGCCGAGGCCCCAGGACGCCTCGATCTGGGTGGCGTCGTTTGGGTCTGCGGGTGTGAACATGACCCCGGATACCTCGGCGTCCAGGTGGCGTTGGACGATGACGGCCATCACAAGATCGTCGGACGGCTGGTCGTCGCGGCTGGAGGCACGCCGGTAGTCGATGGCACGTGGAGAAAACAGCGAGGCCCAGCAGGCACGTACGGCATCGGCGACCTCGCTGACTCCGTGTACAGCGAGGAAGCTCTCGTGCTGACCGGCCGCCGATGCCTGACCGGTGTCTTCATTTGCTGCCGATGATCTTACCGCCACGGGCGGATCGCCGAGCTCGTCGAGTGCGCGTCCCAGCGCATCGATCACGGTGGCGTGGACCGGGCGGGCCTCGATCACCTGCCGCGTGGCGTCAAGATCGTCCGACTCGCCAGCGAACCGCCCGAGGTCCAGGTCGCGGACAGCGGCGAGGTAAGCGGCGAACGAGACGACGTAGCCGTCAGGAACCGGCAGACCCGCGCGGAGCAACGCGCCGAGTGCGCCAGCCTTGCCCCCGCAGGTATCGGCGACAGCCTCCATGAGGGGTACGATCACCCATCCGAACCCTTCAACAGATGATTGACAATATTTTGTTGATTATGCATCGTGAGTTGCATGCAACGCAAGCACGACATCGCTCACACCGTGCACACTGACCACGACCAGGCCCACCGTGAGCAGGACGCGCGTGAGCGTCTCCTGAGCCTGGGCGCAGATGCGCTCGACGCCCGCCCGTGGCGACCCTCGCCCGCCCCGCTGTCGGCGGTCGACCTCGCGCAGTTCGCCGTCTGGCGCTGGGCCGACCTGGGCCCGGAGGACATCCTGAGCGCGCTCGCCCTCCTGCCCGCCGCACGCGCCGAGGTCGAAGGACTCGAAGCCGCCCTGCTGTTCACGGCCCGAAGCGCAGGACTGACCTGGGCACAGATGGCGCACGCGATGGGGTTCAACTCCCCGCAGGCGTGCCAGCAGCGGTACACCCGCCTGGCCGCACGACAGGACGCCGGCTCGTGACGCGGGACTCTCAGCCCGACCTGCTGGTCCTGCACGCCGTGCGCATCACCGGGTTCGCAGACACACCGGTGATCGCTCATCGGTACGGGCTCGATGCGGCCAAGACGAAAGGGATGCTGCGCGACGCCGAGGCACGTGGCTGGGTTGAGCACACCGCCTTCGCCGGCACCGGAGGTTGGTCGTTGACCGAACCGGGCCGGGCCGAGAACGAGCGCCAGCTCGCGGCCGAGCTCGCACGCGTCGGCGGTGCCGACGAGGTCCGTGACGTCTACCGCGAGTTCCTCCCGCTGAACGCCCTCCTGTTACGAGCCTGCACCGACTGGCAACTCCGGCCCACCGCCGGCGATCGGCTCGCCGTCAACGACCACTCCGATCCCGCCTGGGATGCCGGAGTCCTCCACGAGCTCGCCGGCATCGACCGCGCACTCACGCCATTCGCAGACCGGCTCGGGAGCGTCCTCACACGGTTCCGCGGATACGACACACGATTCACCACAGCCCTAGCGCGCGCCCGGGCCGGGGAGGGCGCCTGGGTCGACCGCACCGACGTCGACTCCTGCCATCGTGTCTGGTTCGAGCTCCACGAAGACCTCATCGCCACGCTCGGCCTCGACCGGCACGCGGAACCCTGACCCAAGGGTTGTAAATCCCATGGCGTGTCAACAAGCTGGGGGGTCGGCAGCGGCGGTCGTGGTGGTGTGGTACCTGTCTTCTTCGAGTGGACAAGAGAGGATCCGCATGGCGTGCCGGTGATCGGAAGCGCCGGCGGTTCCCGCATCCGAGGAGTGGTGGCGTGAGAATCCTGGTCGTGGGCGCCGGCGCGACCGGCGGCTACTTCGGTGGCCGCCTGGTCCAGGCCGGCCGGGACGTGACGTTCCTGGTACGGCCCGGGCGGGCGCGCCTGCTGCGCGAGCGCGGGCTGCGCATCGTGGGCCTGGGCGAGAAGACCGTGCTCACCCCGCCCCTGGTCGTGGCCGGGGAGATCGGCTCGGCCTTCGACCTGGTGCTGCTGACGGTGAAGGCCACCGGGCTCGGGCAGGCGATCGTGGACCTCGCGCCCGCGGTCGGTCCCGGCACCCTGATCCTGCCCGTCCTGAACGGCATGCGGCACATCGACGCCCTGGCCGAGCGGTTCGGCGACCGCACGGTGCTGGGCGGCGCGGTCAAGGTGGTCACCACCGTCGACGCCGACGGCGACATCGTCCGCCTCGCCGACCTGCAGACCCTCACCTACGGCGCCCGCGGCGCGTACGCCCCCGAGCCTCTGGCCGAGGTGGGACGCGTGCTCGACGGCGCGGGGTTCGACACGGACCTGTCCGGCGACATCACCGGCGAGATGTGGGCCAAGTGGGTGCTCATCGCCGCGACCGGCGCGGTGACGTGCCTGATGCGCGGGACGGTCGGCGAGGTCGAGGCCGTGCCCGGCGGCGCCGTGTTCGCCGAGGCGGTGGTCGCCGAGTGCGCGGCGGTCGCGGCGGCGGCCGGTCACGCCGTGCCGGAGAGGGCGCTGGCGTTCACGCGCGAGACGGTGAGCACACCGGGATCCCCCTTCGTCTCCTCCCTGTACCGCGACCTGGTGGCCGGCAAGGCCACCGAGGGCGAGCACATCGTCGGCGACCTGGTATCCCGGGCGCGACGGCTCGGCGTCACTGTCCCCCTGCTGGACGTGGCGGCCATGCACCTGCGGGTGCACGAGAACCGCGTCGCGAGGAACCGGCCGGAACCCGCTCCGGCGGCGTGACCGGGCCGCCTGCCGGGCATGCGGTTCGCGCGATGGCGGGGCGGCGCGAAATGATGCCCTGATGACCTGGACAGCACCGGAAATCACCCGCACCGGCGGCTCTCTCGTCGCCGGTGAGCGCGAGATGCTCGAAGGCTATCTCGCCTGGCATCGCAGCACCTTCCTGCTCAAGTGCGCGGGCCTGACCGCGGAGCAGCTCGCCCTGCGGGCCGCGCCGCCGTCCGGCCTGTCGCTGCTCGGGCTCATCCGCCACCTGGCCAAGGTCGAGCGCACCTGGTTCCGTCAGCGGTTCGCAGGCGAGCCGGTGGAGCCGCTGCACGCCGAAAGGAGGGACGCCGACTTCGACGACCTGGACCCCGCGCGCGCCGCCGAGGAGTACGCGTTGCTGGTCGAGGAGATGCGGCTGGCCGACGACGCCGCGGCGGGCGCGTCCCTGGACGACACCTTCACCTTCCGCGACGAGGTCTACTCGCTGCGCATGGTCTACCTGCACATGATCGGCGAGTACGCGCGCCACAACGGGCACGCCGACATGGTGCGCGAGCGCGTCGACGGCGTCACCGGCGCCTGACCGGGCCGGGGCAAGTTCGTCGGCCCGCGCGGCATCTGCCCCGGCACTGGATACGCCAGGCCGCCGTACGGTGGGTGCCGTTAAGAAACGTGCGATCAGCCGCCAAAGCACGCCTGAGCTGGGATCCCGCTATTAAAGGACGCCATCGGGCTCCCGTGATGTGGTCGTCCGGTACAAGCGATCTAACCATCGGGAATGCTCGGTCGCCGATGCCGACAAGCTGACCGACTGGCTGGCGGTCAACGTTGCGCACGCCGAGCGGCAGCCGGATCGGGTACGTGAGGAGTTGCTCAAGCAGTGCCGGTCCGAGCGGATCGAGCCGCCCTCGCCCGGCCAGATCAGCAGGATGGTCCGCTCGGCGCTGCACAACGCCGAGCGGACCTGGTTCGCCCGGCTCGCGGCACGGCTGGACGCCGAGACGATCGCCCGCATCCTCGCCCTGGTGGCCGCCGACCAGGCCCAGGAGACCGAGGAGGAAGACCGCGACGATGACCTGGACGAGGACCAGAGCTCGGTCTTATCGCTGATCAAGGCGATACCGGGCAACGTAGTTAGGGCGCGGGCCGCATCGCCGCCGGCTCCTGACCGGGTCGCGCTCAGGGTTGGTACGGCAGGACCTGGTCGTACTCGACCAGGAGGTGGCGCGGTCCGCGCAGCGTCGAGCCCGGGCGGTAGGGCGGCGGGTCGGTGACCAGGCGCGGGTTCACCAGCCGCTTCGCCAGCTCGCGGAGTGCGATCTGGGCCTCCAAGCGGGCCAGCGGCGCGCCGAAGCAGTGGTGGATCCCCCCGCCGAACCCGAGGTGCTGGATGTAGGGACGGTCGGGGTCGAACCGATCGGGATCGTGGACATGCGCGGGGTCGCGGCTGCCCGACGCGAGTGCCACGATGATGTTCGACCCCTTGGGAATGGTGACGCCCGCGATCGTGATGTCGTCGAGGGCGACGCGCTGCGGCAGGAAGTGCACCGGCGGCTCGAAACGCAGCAGCTCCTCGATGGTATGGATGATCAGGTCAGGCTCGTTGCGGATCCGTTCGATCAGCCCGGGGTTGCGCAGGAGGGTGAGCATGCCGTTCGTGATGAGGTTGACCGTGGTCTCGTGCCCGGCGACCAGCAGCATCCTGGCGGTGGTGACCACCTCCGCCTCCGACAGCGCTCCGTCGGGGCCTTCGTAGGTCACCAGTTGTGACAGCACGTCGTGGCCCGGGTTCTGGCGGCGGGCCTGGACGAGCTCCCCCAGGTAGGTCGCCAGAGAGAGCACGGCGGCCGTGCGGCGCCGGGCTCGCTCGTCCTGGTCGCCCTCGCCGGGGCCGAGGGTCTCGGCGATCTCCTCGGCCCACGTGTGGAACTTGGGCTCGTCCTCGCGCGGCACGCCGAGCAGGTGGCAGATGACCGTGACGGGGAACGGGTAGGCGATGTCCTCGACGATGTCGGCCTGCGTCCTGCCGGCGATGCCGTCGATCAGGTCTTTGACGATCTCGTGCAGTTGTCCGCGCATGCTCTCCACCACACGCGGGGAGTGGGGCGGCCCGAAGTGCCGCATCGTCAGCCGCCTGAGCTGGTCGTGCTCGGGCGGGTCGATGCCGATGAAGGGGGGTGGCAGCGGTTCGGCGGGCGGCGGGTGGGCCAGCTTCCGCTTGTCAGAGCTGACGCGCGGGTCGTGCAGCAGCGCGACGATCTCCTCGTAGGTGCTGACGACGTAGCTGCCGTCCTCCAGCCGCACCACGGGGGTCTTGCGGAGCTCGGCGTACAGCGGGTACGGGTCCGCCCGGTTGGCGAACTGGTGGATCTGCTCGTAGATGCTTGCCGGCTCCACGAAGGTGCCTCCCCTGTCTGGTCGTTCGAGGGTCCTACTGCCGATGCCGTAGGAGGGAGACGCGGCGTTCGGCCGGGTCATGACCGGTCACCACCACGGTGGCGCCCGAGGCGGGAGCCATGCGCTGCGGGACTTCGGCGGGGACGGGCCGCAGTTCGTCGGGCCTGCCGACCATGCGGTAGTCGGGCGGGAACGGTGTGGCCCGCTCGACGAGGTCCCGGTAGAAGTCCAGCCACATCGCCTGGTCGAAGGTGACGGCGGCGGTGATCCTTCCCTGGTAGCCATAGACGGCGACGAACCGGCGCTCCTTCACCGAGCCTTGCGCGATCACGACCTCGTCGGCGATGCCGGGCACGCCGACCGACTTGATGTTGGTGTTGAACTGGTTGGACCAGAAGACCGGCAGCGACAGGTGCGGCCAGCGGTGTGCCTGGTCGCTGAGCATGTTGTGGGCGGCGATCTCGGCCTGGGCGACGGCGTTGCCCCAGTGTTCCAGCGACATGAACTGGTAGTGGTAGACCGGATGCGGGAAGCGTGCCACGTCGCCCGCCACGAAGATGTCGTCGGTGACCAGGCCGTTGACGTCGAAGGCGCGGCAGCCCGCGTCGGTGGCCACCCCCCAGGGGCCTGCCGCGAGGCCCGAGCCTTCCAGCCATTCGACGTTGCGGATCGCGCCGAGCGCGACCACGGCCATGTCGGCCTCGACCGTGCTGCCGTCGGACAGCCGCGCGCCGGACAGCCGCCCTTGCGCGTCTCCTTCCAGCGCGGTGACCGTGACCCCGCAGCGCAGGTCCACGCCCGCGGCGCGCTGCATGGTCGCGGCGATGTCGCCGATCACCTTACCGAGCGCGCCGACCAGCGGGGCGGGCCCTGCCTCAACGACGGTCACCTCCAGGCCCAGGCCGCGGCAGACCGACGCCACCTCCGAGCCGGTGAATCCCGCCCCGACGACCAGCACCCTGTTGACGCCGGCGGCAAGCCGCTTGCGCATCCGGTCCGCCTGGTCGAGCGTGCGCAGCACGTACACGCCGTCGAGCTCCGCCTCCGCCTCCTTCGGCCACGGCCTGGCGCGCGCGCCGGTGGCGATCAGCACCTTGTCGAACCCGATCCGCCGGCCGTCGGCGAGGCTCACCTGCTTGGCGGCGATGTCCAGCCCTGTCGCGGGCGTTCCCGCCAGCCATTCGACGTCGATCTCGCGCAGGTGGGGAAGCATGGTGTGCTCGGCGTCGACCATGCCTGTCAGCACCTGCTTGGACAGCGGCGGCCGGTCGTACGGCTGATGCTTCTCGTCCCCGATGAGAGTGATCGTGCCCTTGAAGCCGTCCCTGCGCAGGACGCCGGCGGCCCGGCCACCGGCGAGGGAGGCGCCGACGATGACGATGTGGCCGTTGCGCTTGAACTCCCCCTCGCCGTCACTGGTCGGGTGGGACAGCTCGGGGTCCACGGTCCTGTGCTGGGTGACCATCCTGTCGACGTGGAGCGCTTGGACAGGACAGGCCGCGGCGGCTTGCAGGACGTGCTCGCGCTGGGCCTCGTCAGGGTCGGTGTCGTACATGAGCGCTTCCTGGCCGTGCATCGTGAAGACGTCCGGCGCCAGGAAGGCGCACTGCCCGTAGCCCTGACAGCGCGTGAGATCAACGACAACTCTCACAGCCACCCCCCCCGCCGATCTGGGCCCGGGATACGCCGACAGGCCGATCTGACACCCCCTTACCCGCGCTCCTTCTCGGCGATAAACGAGGAAGAGCATGGATTGGGTATTTTCGCGGCCAGGCCGACCTCCACCGTCGCCGGTTCCGGCGCTCACAATCCGTCGGTACGGAACAGGCGGGCCAGCGTTTCTTGATCTGAACACCAGGTCAGCCAGGAGCCGATCGCCGCCCGGTTGCGGTTCCAGGAAGCCGGCGCGCACTTGCCCCACAGTTCGGTGAGCGCATCCGCAACCTCGGCATCGGCGACCTCGGCAAGCAGGCGGTCACCGCTTGGATCACATCAGCAAGACCACGGTGCCGGCGATCGCTGAGGTCACCGGCCTGCTGTTCAGGCCGCCGCCCGATCTACTGGCAAGTGCTCCTGCGGAAAGGCGGCACACCGCCATGGCCAGGGTCAGCGGGTGTAGCGGCGGAGCACAGAGGCGTAGCGGTCGACGAAGAACCGCTGCGCCAGGGCGGCCATCGGCCAGGCGAGGCGCGTGTACCAGCGGCCGGGCCGGGTGAAGGAGGTGACCGTGAACGACATCGACCCGTCGCCCGCCACCTCCAGGAGGAAGGACTCCTCGCCGGACTCCGGGTGGCCGGGAAGCGTGCCGTACGCGAACCCCGCGCGGCGGTCCTCCTCGACGGTCCACACGACGCGGCAGGGCGCGACGATCGCGAGCGGGCCGAAACCGAGGCGGGAGACCACCACGACGCCCGGCGCGGCCCTCGGCGCTGTGGCCTGCGGCGACAGCCCGAGAGCGGCGTGCATGCGCCAGGTCAGCAGGGCGTCGGCCGCGCGGCCGAGGGAGGCGCCGTCGCCCATGGGATAGCGGCGCCTGAGGTGCCGGTACCCCTGCGGCAGCTCGCCCGCGCGGGTCGCCCCCGCCTCGGGGTAGGTGAGCTCCGCCTTGTCGTACCGTTTCACGTCCATCGTGCTCCTTGCCTGATGAGTCGTCGGATCACAGGGGCCGTGGCCGCAGCCTGCGCCAGGCGGCCACCCCGCACAGCGCGAACCCGGCGGCGTTGCCGACCCCGTGGGTGGCGGCCATCCACTCCACCGTGGGGTGGGGCAGCCCGGTCGCCTCGCCCAGCGCCCAGCTCAGCGCCAGCACCATGGTCGCCGCGAGGGTCGCGGCGGAGACGCACAACAGGACACGGGTCAGCCGGTCGGCGACGCCCCGCCGGACCTGGGTCCACGTCAGCCACCCGACGAGCCACATTCCCGCTGTGAGCACCACCGCACCCGCCAGCTCTGCCCAGTCGCCGGCGAAGTAACCGAGCAACACCAGCGCCGTGCCGCAGGGCACGGTGAGCGCGGCGGCCCTGGAGAGGGCGCGCTCCCCGGTGGCGCGGCACACCAGACCGGCGACCAGCGCGGCGGCGAATCCGGCGAAGTGGAAGTGCGCCACGGTGAGGGCGAGGATGGCGGGCTTGAAGCCGAGCAGGGCGTGACCGGCGCGCTCCCACACCAGGGCCAGGCCCGCGACCGCCGGTGTCACCAGTGCCGTGAGCACCGCCACCTCGCGCGGGGCGACAGACCGGTGCCGCCACGCCCGTACGGCCGCGTGGAAGGCGAGCACCGCGGTGGCCACCGCGTAGGCGACGGCGAGCGCCGCCGCGGCCGTACCCCGGGGAAGCCACAGCGAGAGCGCGCCCGGCACCGCGCCCACGACCCACACCAGCCTCACCAGTCGCGGCGTGTAGATCAGCCTCAGCCCGGCCGGCACCACGACCAGCATGCCGATCATGACGATGACATCGACCAGGGGGGTCACGGCGCCTCCGATTGAACGTGTTCAATTGGCTCCTGGTCGCAGGCTACCAGGCGGCCGGACGCGGGCAACGGGGGGCCACCGGTCCCTGGATAGGTGAGGCCTTCATCCGGTTCCCGGCGTTATCCAGGCTGGGGTGCGGTTCACCTCCTCGCTGCGCGATGCCTACTCGCGCCATGGAGCAGGCTCTCGCGCCGGCCAGGTCGCCGACGCGCTGCTGGAGCGGAGCCACGAGAAGCTCCGGCTCCTGTCGGGGTGGGACCGGAATACGCCAGAAACCTGCCGCGGCCGCCGGTAGCTGCTGGTCAGCCGCGTCGGCGTGGGCTGGACAGCGTTTCGGTGGCCTGGTGCACGGCGGCCTGGCCGGGTTTGACGTAGCGCTGCACGCTGCGCAGTGACTTGTGCCCGGTCTTGGCCATGATGACGTTGGCGGAGGTGTTGGCCTCGCCGAGGTGCGTGGCTGAGCTGTATCGGAGTTGGTGCAGCCGGAGCCCGTCGGCGTAGTGGGCGAGCAGGATGCGGGCGCGGTCGTAGCCCAGCCGGACCCGGCCGGTCTCCGGACAGATGTCGCCGGGGTCGGTGGTGGCCAGGCGGTGCGGGCCGGGCCGGTACTCGGACAGGAACAGCGGGCCGCGTTCCCGGCCGGAGATCAGCCGGGGCAGCAGATGCGCATGTCGGTGCCCCAGGTGATCCACATGATGTCGCCGCTCTTGGCGACGATCCGGGCCTGCTTGTTGGGCAGGTCCAGGTCCTCGAGGTTCAGCGCGAGCACCGCGCTGGCACGAAACGTGGCCTCCTGGTACTTGGCCCAGGTCCCGCGCTCTGCGACCGCCATCTTTCATTGCACTGCCGCGCACCCCTTCGCGACGTCAGAGTCGTACCATGATCATCTTGGTGGACAACAGAGCGTCACCACCGGATTCGCGCAGAGCCGAAAACCGTACAGTCCCGATCGGACGGGTTATCACTCCGCCAGTTGGTCCGGGCAGGGCAGCCGAAGGACGGGACTTCCGTGTAGGAGCTGGGACTCGGGGCGGGGTATGACCTGGGGGTATGCGGAAGGGAGGCGGACTCGATGGTGATCAGGGGCGGTCCCGGCTTCGCTCCGCAGGTGCTGCGGCTGTATGCCTTCCTCGGTGACGGGTATCGCGGGGCTTTGATCGGGCCGAGGGGAGACATCGCGTGGCTGTGCGTGCCGGGGTGGGATTCCGGCGCCGTGTTCAGCAGCCTGCTGGGCGGACGGGGCGTGTACGCCGTCACCCCGGCGGACACGCGTTTCGTGTGGGGAGGGTACTACGACAGCGGCTCGCTGATCTGGAACAGCCGCTGGGTGACCTCGTCGGGAGTCGTCGAGTGCCGCGAGGCTTTGGCGTTTCCCGGCGATCCGGACTGTGCCGTGCTGCTGCGCCGCGTACGGGCTGTGGAGGGCCCGGCGGAGGTCGTGGTGGTCCTCGACCCTCGGGCGGACTTCGGCAGGCAGGACCTGTGCGGGCCACATCGTGGGTCAGGGGTGTGGAGCGGGCGTACCGGCGACCTCCACATGCGCTGGACGGGCGCCGAACATGCCCGTCAGGGGGCGGAGGGTGAGCTGCGCGCCACCCTGCGCGTGCCCCAGGGAGGCCACCACGACCTCGTCCTTGAACTGTCCCGCCGGTCGTTCGAGAAGCCGCCCACCGATCCGGTGGACGCATGGCGCGCCACGGAATGGTCGTGGTCCAGTGGAACGCCCCACCTGCGCGGATGCCTCGCCCACCGCGACGTCGTGCAGGCCCACGCGGTGTTGCGCGGTCTCACCGCGCCAGGCGGCGGCATGGTGGCCGCGGCCACCACTTCGCTGCCGGAGCGGGCCGAGGAGGGCCGTAATTACGACTACCGTTATGCCTGGATCCGCGACCAGTGTTTCGCCGGCCACGCCGCGGCGGCCGCCGGCAGCGACGCCCTGCTGGACGCCGCCGTCGCGTTCATCACCTCGCGACTGCTGGCCGACGGCCCCCATCTGGCACCCGCCTACACCACCACCGGCGGCCGGGTGCCAGAAGAGCGCGAACTGCCGTTCCTGCCCGGCTATCCCGGGGCGCCACCCAAGATCGGCAACTGGGTGACCGGGCAGTTGCAGTTGGACGCGTTCGGCGAGACGCTGCTGCTCCTGGCCGCCGCCGCGCGCCGGGACCGGCTGGACATCGACCACTGGCGCGCTTTGGAGATCGCGGCCGAGGCCATCGCCGGGCGGTGGCGGGAACCGGACTCGGGAATCTGGGAGCTGCCCGCGCGGCAGTGGGTGCACTCCAAGCTGACTTGCGTCGCCGGGCTGAAGGCGGCCGCCGCCGTGGCACCCGCGGCGCAGGCGGGTCGTTGGGGGGCGCTGGGCGACACCATCCTCGCCCACACCGCACGCCACGGACTCCACGCTTCGGGGCGGTGGCAGCGCGGCTTCGAAGATCCGCGGGTGGACGCGGCATTGCTCATCCCCGCTGTGCGGGGCGCCCTGCCGGCGGACGATTCGCGTACCGTCGCCACCCGCGCGGCCGTACACGCCGAGCTCGAGTCCGACGGGTACCTCTATCGCTTCCGCCAGGACCAGCGACCTTTGGGCGACGCGGAGGGAGCCTTCGTGCTGTGCGGGCTGGTCGCCGCGCTCGCCGCCCGCCAGAGTGGCGACCAGGTGGGGGCGGTGCGCCTGTTCGAGCGTAACCGGGCCGCCTGCGGCTCGCCGGGCCTGTACGCCGAGGAGTACGACGTCGATCAACGGCAGTTGCGGGGCAACCTGCCCCAGGCGTTCGTCCACGCGCTGCTGCTGGAGTCGGCCATGACCCTGTCAGCGCCGGACTGAGACGGCGCGGGTGCCATCTGCCTTGGCGCTGTCGTCTGCCTTGGCGCTGTCGCGCAATCCGGTCAGGCTCCAGCCGAGGGCGACACCCGCGTCGGCCAAGGCGACGTGCCGCCACCGATCGTCCACTAGCCCGAGCGCCAGAGCGGTGCCCGCGTGTACGAGGTCGATCACGGCGCCACCGGCCAGCAGGGGTCTGCTGGGACGGAGCCCTGACACGGCCGCCTGGCCCAACTGCCGGGCTCCCAGCAGGCGGGCGACGATCTCCGTGGTGCGATCCCGTCTGCCTCCGAGCACACGGACCACCCGCGAGGGCATGGTGAGCAACGCCAGCCCCCACGCCGCGCGACCGGCCTCGATCGCCCGCACCGCCTGGGTTTCCTCGCGAGGACGACCAGCGGATGGCCCATGCCACGTCGTCCTGGTCGTCCTGGTCGCCTTGGTCGCCTTGGGCCGGTGGGCCCAGGCAAGGGCGCCCAGCCCCGTCGCGAGGGCCGCCGTCACCGCGGTGAGCAGTCCGTGGTGCTGGGAGGCCCAGAGCTGGACGCTGCGGGACTTGGCCTTGTCGTCGAAGGAGCCGTGAGCTCCCTCGTCGGTACCCGGCTCGGCGTCGGCTGGCCGCCACAGGTTGGGAGGGTCCCGATGCGTCACATCCTTGGTCTGCTGAGAGCGGTATCCCATCCAGGCCAGATACCGGTCGAGGACGCCGGGGGCCACCGCGTTGGCAAGGAGTGTCGCCGCGGTCGAGCCGCCCACCCAGTACTCACGCCGCCGCGGGTGGTCCGCCGCGTAGACGACCGCGTCGGCGGGGATCTCGGGCTGGTAGATCGGGGGAACAGGCTGAGGATGGCCGGGCAGGCGCGACAGCACCCAGTCGAACTGCGGGGTGTTGACCGCCGGCATCTGCACCATGGTGACCCGCACCTTGCTCTTGTCGTGGAGCAGTTCGCAGCGCACGGACTCGTTGAACCCCTGGATGGCGTGCTTGGCTCCGCAGTAGGCGCTCTGCAGGGGGATTCCCCGGTAGGCCAGTGCCGAGCCGACCTGCACCACCACGCCATGGTCGCGGGGGATCATCCTGTCCAGCGCGGCGCGCGTGCCGTTCACGTAACCGAGGTAGGTCACCTCGGTCGCGCGGCGGAACTCGTCCGGTGTGATCTTCATGAAGGGCGCGAAAACCGAGGCGAAGGCGACGTTCACCCACACGTCGATCGGGCCGAGCTCGTTCTCGACCCGGCCGGCCGCGGCGTCCACCTGCTCATGATCGGCGGTGTCGACCTCGATGGCCAGCGCCTCCCCGCCCGCCTGCCGCACGTCGTGTACCGCGCCTTCCAGACCGTCGGCACCACGGGCCAGCAGTGCCACGGCGTCTCCCCGTTCCGCGAAACGGCGCGCTGCGGCCCGGCCGATGCCCGCACTGGCTCCGGTGATCACCACGACGCGGCGTCCATCTGCTGTCGTCACAACTCGATCTTCCGTCCTGCCTGGGGCCGGGCACCGTGATGGATCCACACGGCGGAACCGGCCCGATGACGGCGCGGCGGCCTCGCGTACGCTCGGGTGTGGCCGCGTGAGGCGCGGCACATGGCACCCACGCATGACCCTTACCCAGCACAGACCGGCGACCATTACAAACGCCGCAATCTTCTGGCAGGGCGGGGTCAACTCCGCTGACGCGCGAAAGGGAGCCCCTTAGGAGGTGATGCGCTCCTGAGGCGGGGCATGACGAGCATCGGAACGAAAAGTCCCGTTAGCAGAGCTGAATTAAGCGGCTTACCGTGACTTTCCGCTCCGATGCGCCTCATAAGAGCGTTTTCGCAGTTCAGCGCTCGCGAGTAGGCTGGTGGCGTTGTGATGTGCGGCTTGGGCGGAGTGGATCCACGCGGCACGCGGCGACCTCACCGACCCTGGACTGTGGGGTCTGGTAGGAACGGAACGGTGAGCCCGGGTTGGTGTTCAGCCCTTGATGTAGCGGCGTGCCATGTAGCGGCGCACCGGGCCCAGGGATGCCAGGCGCAGGGGTACCTGGCTCAGCCACAGGACGAAGGGGTTGGCGGGGGCGTAGACGCCCTTGACCCGGCGGCCCAGCTTCTGTTTCCTCTCCACTTCCGGGCGGAGCCCGGCCTCCCATTGGGCCAGGGCCGCGTGGATGTCGCCCGGGTTGCTCTCCAGTGCGGTGCCCAGCAGGTCGGCGCCGCCGACGGCGAGGGAGGAGCCGTATCCGGCGAACAGTGTGACGCACCAGGCGGCGTCGCCGAGCAGGACCACCCGGCCACGGCTCCACGTGTCGAGGACCATCTGGCTGATCGTGTCGAAGTAGATGGAATCAGCCGTCTGCAGGCCCGCCAGAACCTCGGGCACCACCCAGCCCATGTCGCCGTAGAGGCGGGGCAGCGCCTTGTGCGGGTCGTCGGCCGGTGTGCCGGCGCTGCGATCGGTGCGGTATCCGAAGAAGGCGACGTTCCTGCCGTCCGCGACGCTGATGACGGCAACGGTGCGGCCACCTGCGGAAAGGGTGCCGGTGGTTCCCTGCGCGATGGCTGCCGGCCGCTTTTTGAGCATGTAGACGGCGACCATGTGGTCAAGGTCGAGGCGATAGTTCTCTTCGGGGCCGAAGGCCAGCGCGCGGGTGGCCGAATGCAGGCCGTCGGCGCCGATGAGCAGATCGGCGTGTTCGATCGTGCCGTCGCTGAGGGTGACATGCACCGCCTGCTCGTCCTGGTCGACGGCATCGATGGTGGTGGCGAAGCGGATCTCGGTCGTGTCGCGGACCGCCTCGTACAAGACGGTCTCCACGTCTCCGCGCAGAATGTTCATCGACCGGTTGCCCATGGTGGCCGCGATGGTTTCGCGGGTCAGGGAGAAGCTGCGATCCCCGTTGGCCTTGTGGTAGACGAGCTCTTTGGTGATGAAGGCCTTGTCCTTGAGCGCGGGCAGGATGCCCATCCGCTCGGCGGCGTCGTAGCCGATGCCGCCGAAGGAAACCCCGTAACCGCCGCCGCGGCGCTGGGGCGCACGCTCGATGACGAGGCTTTCCCAGCCGATCTGGCGCAGTCGCAGAGCGGCGGCCAGGCCGGCGATGCCTGCTCCGATGATGATGACGCGCATGAGGCTCCTTAGCTGTTTATCCGGGTGGCGATCTGGGGTGGCGTCAGAGCCGGTTGAGAACGTGCTGTTCTTTGACGGGATCGAGCCAGGTATCCGGTGAGGGTGCGTCGGGGCGCGGTGTGGGATCTCCTTCGGCCTGCAGCCAGGCCCAGGTGTCGGTGATCGTGTCCCGCAGCGGGCGGCAGGTCAGTCCTGCGGCGAAGGCGGCGCTGACGTCGGCGTCGTGCAGGCCGGTCGGCGCGGGGTCATGCGGGAATCGGAGCCCGAACTCCATACCCAGTGCCAGGCCCTCCGCCTGCAGCAGTTCTGCGGGCGCCCACACCAGTTCGGCGTCGGACCCGGTCACCTCCAGCGCCGTCTCCAGCAGGTCTCCGATCGTGACGGCACCCGGGTGGCCGGTCACGGTGAAGGCGCCCCCGATGCCGCGCTCGGCGGCGGTGAGCATCCAGGCGGCCATGTCGCGGGCGTCGATGTACTGCAACGGCGTGTCGGCCGGGCCCGGGGCCAGCACCCGGCCGCCTCTTTCCAGGCGGCGCAGCCACCACGGGACGCGGCCGACGTCCTCGTACGGTCCCAGGATCATTCCGGCCCGGGCCAGCAGGGCGCGCTCGGCGAACGCCTCGATGGCGGCCAACTCCCCGCCGCGCTTGTCGGCGGCGTAGTCGCTGTTGTCTTCGCTGGCCGGGTCGCCGTCGACCAGCGGAGCGTGTTCGTCCGCGGCCGGTGGCCAGGGCCAGCGGTGGACTCCGCGGCTGGAGACGTACCCGTAGTGTCCGGCCCGGTCGGCCAGCAGGTGCGCGCTGTCTTGGACCACGCGCGGCGCCCACGCCCAGGTGTCGATGACGGCGTCCCAGTCTTGTTGCCCCAGCACCGTGCGGACGGCTTCGGTGTCGGTGCGATCGGCGACCAGGGCTCGGATGCCGGGGGCCGGTGGGCGGCTGATGCCCCGGTTGAGCACGGTCACCTCATCGCCACGGCCGAGCGCGGTTTCCACGACGGCGCGTCCCACGTGATGGGTACCGCCGAGGACGAGTAGTTTCATGACACTCCAGAGAGATGGGAAGCCACAGCGCCGAGAGGCGAGCGTGGCCGGGGAAGGTTTCGTGGCGCGATGAACACGGCGCTCACATGGTCGCCAGCGGCTCGCGTTCACGGAGCGGGGCCGAGGCGAAGGCCGGCACCGCTGGAGATCTGCGGCCTGATCCGGTTGCCGTATCCGAAGCGGCGTGCGAGTGGCCGAGCGGTGGGAGGCGCTCCAGCGCCGTTGACGCCGTATGTGGTGCGGGCCGCCGGGCTGGTCATCGGGGTCATCTCCTGGTCGAGGCGGTTGTATCTCCATCGCCGACCAGGCTTCCCGGCACACCACTGGTCTTCCTCACGAAGCCCGGCAGTGAGCAACATAGCGAACTTTCGGAAATTTCTGAACACTAATGTTTCTCCGCTACCCTGTGATCCACAGGAGGTGGCACGTGGACGACAGGAAAGAGCAGTGGCAGGCCGCGGAACGGCTGGCCCTGGCCCTGACCGAGGGCGGATTGCAGCGCATGGCCGCGCGGACGCTGGCGGTGTTCCTGTTCACCGACCAGGAGACGGTCACCATGGGCGAGATCGCCGACCAGCTCGGCGTCAGCGCCGGCTCGGTCTCCGGTGCCCTCAAGTCACTGCTATCGGTCGGCCTGCTTGAGCGGCTGCCGGCCCCCGGCAGCCGCCGCGAGCACTACCGGATGCGCGACGACGCCTGGGCCACCTTGTTCTCCACCCAGAACACCCTCACCCAGACCATGCTCCACGCCGCCGAAACCGGGATCAAGACCACCGCGCCGCAGGACCCCGCCCACCGGCGACTGATCCAGATGCGCGACTTCTACCAGTTCATGCTCGGTGAGATCCCCACCCTGCTGCACCGCTGGCAACAGCAACAGCTCGGCTGATCAGACCCCCTCCGCGTCCTGGCATGGTCATGCCGACCTGAGCGGGTATGCGAGCATGACGATTCATGGCGGCCTCGGAGCAAAACACGATCACTGCCCGCCTGGCGGCAGGTGTGGTGGAGTACCGGCTGGACGGCGAAGGACAGCAGGTGGTCCTCGTGTTCCACGGGGGCCACATGCGGGCCGGACTGACCCTAGGTGAGGAGGTCTTCACCACCTCGGGGCATCGGGTACTCATCCCCTCCCGCCCCGGTTACGGCCGAACGCCCCTGGCCACCGGCATCACCCCGGCCGCCTTCGCCGACGTCACCGCCGACCTGTGCCACACCCTGGGCATCGGCAGGCTCGCCGCGGTGGTGGGCATCTCGGCGGGCGGGCGCACCGCGCTGGCCATGGCGGCGCGTCATCCGCACCTGGTGGATCGGGTGATCCTGCAAAGCGCGGTCGCCTTCCTGCCCTGGCCGGACCGACGCACCCGCCTGGGGGGCCGCCTGGTGTTCAACGCGAGCGCCGAGGCCGCGACCTGGGCGGCGGTGAGGCTGCTGATGCGCGTCGCACCGCAGGCGGGGTTGCGGTTGCTGTTGCGCGACCTGTCCACCCGGCCCGTCCGCCACGTCATGGCCGCCCTGAACGAGCACGACCGGGCCGAGCTGATCGCGTTGTTCACCCTGATGCGCTCAGGTGCGGGTTTCGTCAACGACATGCTGGCCGTACCGTACTGTGCTGATCAGGTCACCCAACCGGCTCTGGTCATCGCCAGCCGCACCGACCGCTCGGTCCCCTTCACCCACGCCGAATCCCTCGCCGCGACCATCCCCCGGGCCGAGCTGGTGGAAAGCCGGGCCGATGGCCACATGATCTGGTTCGCCCCCGACTACCCCGCGATCGCTCAGAGGATCAGGGACTTCCTCGCCACGATCTGAGCAACTGCGGAACTCTTCTGGCGGGAACATGCCGGCCCGCGCTGCGGCAGAGCGCTCAGCGCGGACTGCGCCGCTGGCCGGGGTCGGCTTCGGCGGTGACGCGGGCGGCGTAGGCTCGGTGCGCTTTGCGCTCGGCCGGTCCGGCGCCGTCGGCAAGGGCGGCGCTTTGCTCCAGCACGGCGCGGTGGAGCGCAAGCGGGGCCGCGAGGCGAACCGAATAACCGTGGCCGCGGCGGATGATCTGCCCGGACGCGAGGGCCTGGCGGACGGCTTCGTCGCCGATGGTGCGCAGGTGGTCGACCAGCAGGCCGGGCAGGTCGAGGATCACGTCCGGGTCGGGTGCAGGCTCGCCGGTGTCGGCCGGAGCCATGGCGAGGTGGTCGGGCAGGGCGCGAGCGCCGACGGCGTCCAGGACACGGCGGATGGTCTTAGGGGCGACCCGGTGCTGGCGAGCCAGGGCCTTGACGGCGCTGCCCTGCCCGTAGGCCTGTACGACGGAGGCCGCCTTGTCCTGGTCGAGGGCCGCGGGGCGGCCGAGGGTCTTGCCGGCGGCTTCGGCGGCGGCGACGCCCTCGCGGGTATTCTCGCTGATCATGTCGCGCTGGAATTCCAGCACGGCGGCCAGGACGGAGACCATCATCTTGGTGCCGGGGTCGTCGCTGGCCAGGTCGATGCCGGACAGTAGCCCGGACTCCACGCGCAGGTGCAGGCCCCGGCGGATGAGCACCGGGCGCAGGGCGAGGATGTCGGCGACGGAGCGGAACAGGCGGGCGGCGTCGGCGATGCGGATGGTGTCGCCCACGGCGGCCTGGTGCAGCAGCGTGGTGAATCCCGCGCGGTCGAGGGAGAACTGACGGCTGGAGGTCGCCGGGTCCTCGTAGACGAAGGCGCCCGCGGCCAGCCGGGCGGCCAGGACGTGCCGCTGACGGGCGTCGGTCTGCTTGTCGGTGGAGTGCCGCAGGTAGATGCGGTCAGCCATGCCCGACATCTCCGGAGCGGGTGCGGGTGAAGGCGCGAGCGATGAGCAGGGCTCGGCGCGCGCCGGTCGGGGCGTAGCCGCTCTGCTCGCGGGTGTCGTTCCGCGGGTCCAGTTCGACCGAACCGTCGGCCTCGTTGGCCCGGTCGAGTTGCAGGGCCTCGCGGTCGAGGAAGGCGGCGACCTCCTCAAGGAACGCGCCGCCCTCTGCGCGCATCACGCGTGCAGCGGCGCGGATCTCGCCGACCTCCACGCGATCCCGGGCGACTCGCTGCTCGTGGCGGGTGACGTCCGCCGCAGTGTGGGGGATCTCGTGGTCGTTCCAGTCGGTCTGCTTCAGCAGGGCCATGGTGTCCCCCTTCAAGATGGGCCAGGTGGCGTCCGGTGAGTCTCTGCGTCCTAACCTAGGGGGCGAAAAGGGGAGGCGTAAATCTGGATCAGATCCCATTGGATCGGCCTGCCGTTTCCGCAGGTGACGAACGTGTCCTGATTGGCTCCGAGCATGGGGGCGAAATCGACCATTTCCGCCCCCGCCTGGTCTTGACTTCACTCTTCGGGCGCCCGGGTGACTGCGACCATGATCTACAAGTTGTCCTCTTCCCAATCCGGCTCATCGGGGTTGCGGAGCTGCCGGACGCCGGTGGGACCAAGGTCAGGTTGGGCGAAGGAGTAGGTGCCGATCACGTTGATGTGCTGGCGGACGAAGGGCGACAGGCGCGCGACGTCTTCCTCGGCCAGGGGGTAGTCCTCGGCTTTGAGCTGGTCAAGGGCCCGGTCCATGTAGAAGGTGTTCCACAGCGTGACGCAGTTGAGCACCAGGCCGAGCGCGCCGAGCTGGTCCTCCATACCCTTGTGATAGCGCTGGTAGAGTTCGCCCTTCTTGCCGTGGAAGATCTTCCCGGCCAAGGCGTGGCGGGATTCCTGCAGGTTGCGCACACCCTTGATGTCGCGCCGGTAAGGCTCCTCGACCGCGTAAGTGAGAATGTGGAGGGTCTTGAAGATGCGTCCGTAGTGGGCGATCGCCTCTCCGAGCGGGGTGGGATTGCCGTCCCGTTGGATCATGCGCATCAGGTCGTAGGCGCGGATCTCGCCGGTGTAGATCGACACCACGCCGCGCAGGATGTCACCCCAGTGCCGCCTGATCTTGTCCAGATCGATCTTCCCGCGAGCGAAGCGGGACAGGCTGCCGTAGTCGGCGTCCTGGATGCGCCAGCCCTTCTGGTCGGGGATATCGGCCAGCGCGGGCCGGTACTGCATGCCCAGCAGGTGGACCAGGCCGAAGACGACGTCGCTGTAGGAGCCGGTATCAGTCACCAAGACCTCCGGGCGCGGCCCACCATCAGGCCGGAACGCCACGTCGATCATGTGCAGGGAGTCGCGCACGGTGCCGGTGACGACTTTCGCCCCGAGCCCCACTCCACGGTCATTGATCATGTTGAGCCAGGTCACTCCGTGCGAGCGGCCGAAGTACTTCTTGTTCGGGCGGGTATAGATCGAGGGCACCGGGACCACGAACCGCATCCCGTCGATCGCCGCGACCAGCCCGCCGCCGAGCGTGTGGGCGAACCCGATCCGGTCCTGCTCGTCGATGAGCGGGCCGTTGGCCAGGGTGTAGGTTTCGGCCGACAGGTAGTTCTGCGCCACGTGCGACAGCCGGCCACGCTCCAGCGCGGCGTCCCGGCTTTCACCACCGGCGCGTACCCGATGTTCAGCGCCTGGGCCGTCAAGCAGGCCGCAACTGAGACGGGGAAGTCGGCCAGCTTGCTCACCCCGCCGGCGACCGAGATGAACGCGGCCTCGAACGCCGGAACCCGGCCCATCACCTCCAGCAGCAGCTCGGGCAGGTCGACCCGCGGCAGCATCGCCAGAACACGCTTGCGCAGGTCAATCAGGGACGGCGGCTCCGGCAGGGCGCCCAGCTTGGCCACGTGCAGCCGTCCCTCCGCATCCACGCTCACGTCCACCCCGTCGCGCCCTGCCCGGCCCGCGACATCGTTCAGCGCCAGATGCAGTACCAGCGCGTGCTCGGCGAGCAATTGCCCAGGGTTCTCAGGCAGCTGCAGATCCACCAGCGCAGGCCCCTTGGCCGCCTCCCATCGCGCACCGTCCAGCAACTGCCCGCGCGGATCACGCCAGCGCGCCGAGGCCTCGGCGTAGAGGTCACGGCGCTTGAGGTGGCGGTGGAACTGGGTGAGCACGCACATGGCGTAGGCGTTCTTGTCCACGGTGCTGCCGTTCGGCAGGCGCTTGAACACCAACCGCTTCCAGGACCCGGTCACCAGCGCGGGATCGATGTCGGCATCGGTGACCTTCTTCTTACGACCGTCCAGCAGCCGGGGCAGCTGTTTCATCGCCGCCAGCGCCCGCGCGCCTTCGGCGTTGGTGCCGAACTCGATCACCGCGGTCAGCGTCTTGAGGAACCCCGACACGGTCGCGATCCGGGAGGCCAGCAGTGCCCGCATCTCGCCATCGGAGTCGGCGTCGGGCGGCGGCACCATCTCGGTCACCGCCGCGACCGCCTCGCGCAGCTCCCTCCTGGGCACGATGGCGTCGATGGCTTCCCACACCTGATCCAGCCGAAGCTCCTCACCGTACTCGGTGACCTCCAGCAGCATCTCCACCGCCGCGGCGAGCGTGGCCGAGTGCTTGGCCAGCTTCGGATGCTGGCGGGCCCGCTCCTTGCCTGCCGCGCTCTCGGCCTTACCGAGCAGCTCGGTGCTGACCAGCAGGTCCAGCATCTCCAGGCAGTCGTCGACCGCCTTGCTCTCCAGGTAGATCACCGTGGCCAGCAGCGTGGCGAGCTGGCGGGAAGGGCCGTGGCGGCGCAGGGTGGTCGCGGTGGCCTGCATGCCGTAGCGGGCCAGGTCCACCATCCGCCGGTGTGGCACCTGCGGTGGCAGCACCATCGCCCCCAGCCTGACCCCGAGGATCTCTGCGGCGCGCTCCAGCGCCTTCTCCAGGTTCCTGCCCGAGGGCACCGCCGGGCTCTTGCGCCAGCGTTCCAGGTCTGAGGCCCGCCGACTTTCGGGTACCTCCAGCAGCACCTCCAAGATCACCCGCTGCTGCGGCGACAACACCTCGTGCAGGGTGTCGTAGAGCCGGTCGGTGGCCTCATCACGCACCCGCGCGACCAACCGGGCCAGCGTGGTCACCCCCGGCAGCAAGACCTTGTTGGTGCGCAGCCACGTCACCCCGTCGTAGAAGATCGTCTTCTTGCCGTCGCCGGTGTTCCACGCCCGCGCGTCAGCCCAGGCGACGAATTCGGCTTCCGCCTGGGAGAACTCCTTCAACACGTAAGCGTCCCGGATCACCTCCTGGTGCTCGAACGGCGTGTTGCGCCGCTCGGTATATCGGCTGATCTGCGAGATCTCCTCGATCCCGAGCTGATCGCCGAGGTAGTTCAGCACCTCGTCGGGCACGTCCAGCGGATCGGTCAGAAAACGCCCGATGAACCGAGCGGTGGTCAGCTGGAGAGCGAAACCAAGGCGGTGGTGCGCCCCGCGCCTCTCGGTGACCAGCGCCCGATCCGCGTCGTCCAGGAAAAAGAACCGCTCCAGCTCCGCCTGCGACGGAGCCCCGGAGAACCGGCCGTACGCGGCCGCCTCATCATCACTCAAAAACTCGACTGGCATAGCCGCCGAAAAGTAGGGCACTCCCAGCAACCAAGGCGAGCAGAAGATCGAATAGTTAGCTGGAGCGGCTGCTAACGGGACTTTTCGTTCCGATGCTCGTCATGCCCCGAGGCCGCGACTGCGTCCAGACCATTTGAATTTCACAGAACGCCGACAGGGTAGACCCATGCGACTGAGGTGCCGGCTGGGCGCCTCTTCTCACAAGTGGGAAGACTCGTGGCTGCTCTCACCTCGCCCGTCGTGTCGCTCTTCGTTGAGGCGGGGACAGACGCGGGGGGCCGGTGGGGAGGCGGCGTGGGGCCCGGGCCCGGACGACCACGGCGTGAACGCGATCCTTGACGCGCTGGTTGGGGATCCCCAGCGCGCCCTGCATGCCGCCGTCAAGATACTGGCGTTGTTCCTCACCGCGGTGGTGGTGTTCCGGCTCAGCGGCCGTCGCTCGCTGGCCGAGTTCTCCCCGGTTGATTTCGTCACCGCCATCTCGGTGGGGGCGATCATCGGGCGTACCGCCACCGCCACCGACGCCTCGGCCATGACCGGGGTGGCAGCCCTGGTCACGTTGTTGCTCGCGCACCGTGTGGTCGTCCGTCTGCGTCTCTTTCCCGGGGTCGCCCATCTCGTGGACCCACCGCCGCGGGTACTGGTCCATGACGGCGTGGTGCAGCGGCTGGAACTGCGCCGCTGCCGCATCACCGGCCCGGATCTGGACGGCGTGCTCCGTCGGCACGGCGTCACCGACCTCGCGAACGTCCACCTGGCGGTTTTCGAGCCCGGGGGCTCGATTTCCGTCGTCACCCGGACAAGGCACCAGGCGGCTCGCGGTGGGCCCAGCCCGGCGGAGCCGGACGGCCCGGCCGGCGGGCAGGCCGACGTCTGATCCTCGACGGCACGGCCGGACCTTGACGACCGCCTCATGCCTCCCGCCGCGACCGGTGCGCCCGTACCACGTGACCTCGTCAATCCTCGGCAAGGACCGCACAAGGGCTGCGTACGCTGCGGTCGCCCCCTGGTTTGGCCGCTCCTCCGCAGGGAAGGGCGACGCGGGAACAGGTTCCAGAGCACGCCAGGTGCGCGCCGGTCAGCCGCACCCGAGCCCCCGCACCCCCCTGTAACGGCCGAAGCGCTGGCGAGAACAGGGACGAGATGACAGATCATTTGCTGAGTGGCGACGGGCCGCGCGAGCGTTTGACCTCAGCGCTGGGCAGTCTCGCGGGTTTCGTGGCCGATCCCAGGCAGGGGTTGGCCCGGCTGAGATCTGAACTGTCCTGGACCAAGGGCCTCATGCTCGGTGCGGGACTGCTGGCGGGCTACCTAGTCGGACGCCGCCGCGCCCGGCCGGCGCCACATGCCGCTGGCCGAGCCTGTGCTCGCAGTTCGCGGATCGGAGGGCACCGATGACGGAGATCGTAGGCGCGAGCGTTGCCAGAAGGCTGGTGGAGTGGGGAGTCGACACGATCTTCGGTCTTCCGGGCGACGGGATCAACGGCCTGATGGAGGGTTTCCGGCGGGAGCGGGCGAGGCTGCGGTTCGTGCTGGTCCACCACGAGGAGGCGGCGGCGTTCATGGCGACCGGGTACGCCAAGGCGACCGGGCGGCTCGGCGTGTGCGCGGCGACCTCGGGGCCGGGGGCGATCCACCTGCTCAACGGGCTGTACGACGCCAAGCTCGACCACGTCCCTGTGCTGGCGCTGACCGGCATGCAGGAGACCTCGGTGCTCGGCACGTACTACCAGCAGGAGGTCCATCTCGATCGGCTGTACCAGGATCTGGCCGCCTACAACCTGATGGTGACCAATCCGCAGCAGGTGCCCGGGGTGGTCGACCTGGCCGTGCGCGCGGCGCTGTCGAAACGGACCGTCGCCCACCTGACCTTTCCCAACGACATCCAGGTGGCGCCCGCCGCCGAGGATCCGTACCGGCACGTCAGCCCGGGAACTCCACCGAGCAGCGTCCCGACCTACTCCAAGCCGCCCCTGCGCCCGGCGGAGGAGGACCTGGACAGGGCGGCCGAGGTGCTCGACGGGGGCGGCAAGGTGGCCATGCTCGTGGGTGCCGGCGCACGGCATGCCCGGCAGGAAGTGCTCGCCATCGCCGACAGGCTCGGAAGCCCGATCGTGAAGACCCTCCCGGGCAAGGCCGTCGTTCCCGATGACCATCCCCTGACCACCGGTGGGCTGGGGCTGCTCGGCACCCGGCCGAGCGAGGAGCTCATGGAGGAGTGCGACACGCTGCTCATGGTCGGCACCTCGTTTCCCTACGGGAAGTACCTGCCGGAACCGGGCCGTGTCCGGGTCGTGCAGATCGACAGCGACCCCAGCTTGATCGGCCTGCGGTTGCCCGTCGAGGCGCCCGTGGCGGCCGACGCGAAGCTCGCCCTCCAGCGACTGCTCCCGCTTCTCAAAGCGAATCCGGATCGGTCGCTGCTGCGCCGGTACCAGCGCAAGACCGAAGCGTGGCGCGCCGACATGAAAGCGCTGGAGGACCCCTCGCGGCATCCGATCGCCCCGCAGTACCTCATCAGCTGTGTCGACCAGGCCGCCGCGGACGACGCCATCATGACCTGTGACTCCGGCACGATCGCCACCTGGGCGGCCCGGCACTGGATGATACGTGGCGACCGTGAGTTCTACCTGTCGGGCAACCTCGCCACCATGGCGCCCGGCCTGCCCTACGCGATCGGCATGCAGCACGCCTATCCCGGCCGTCAGGTGATCGCGTTCGTCGGGGACGGCGGCTTCGCCATGCTGATGGCCGATTTCCTCACCGCCGTACGGTATGGGTTGCCCATCAAGGTCGTCGTCAACAACAACAACGCCTACGGGCAGATCCTGTGGGAGCAGATCGTGCTCGGTTTCCCTGAGTACTCCGTGCGTCACCAACCTCCCGAGGCCGATTTCTCCGCCTGGTCCAGGGCCTGCGGCGCGTACGGGGCCAAGGTGACCGAGCCGGGGGAACTCCCGGAGGCCGTCCGCGGGGCGCTCGCCCACGACGGGCCCGCCCTGGTCGACTGCGACGTCAACCCCAACGAGCCGCCGATGCCGGGAAAGGTCAGCTACGACCAGGCCAAGGCGTTCACCGAGGCCTTCCTGCGGGGGCAGCCGCACAAGGCGACGATCCTGGCCACCGTCGTACGCGACAAGATCAACGAGCTGCTGTCATGATGGCGATCCGGGATCTCGCGCACCCGGTCACCCGGGCTCGTGAGCCGGTTCGCGAGGTTGATCTCGCCCGCCTGGAGCGCGACCTGGCCGCCGCCGTCGACGGCGAGGTCCGCTTCGACGACGGGACGCGCGGCGCGTACTCCACCGACGCCTCCAACTACCGGCAGGTGCCGCTCGGCGTCGTGGTCCCCCGCACCGTGGAGGCGGGCGTCGCCGCGGTCGCCGTCTGCCGGCGCCACGATGTGCCGTTGCTCTCCCGGGGCGGCGGCACCAGCCTGGCCGGGCAGTGCACCAACACCGCCGTGGTGATCGACTGGACCAAGTACTGCGACCGGTTGCTGGAGGTCGACCCCGGCGACCGGACCTGCCTCGTCGAGCCCGGCATCGTCCTGGACGTGCTCAACGAGCGGCTGCGCGCCACCGGCCTGGAGTACGGCCCAAGGCCCGCCACGCACAACCACTGCACTCTGGGCGGCATGATCGGCAACAACTCCTGCGGGGCGACCGCGCAGCGCGCGGGCAAGGTCGTCGACAACATCGTCGAGATGGAGGTGCTGCTCTACGACGGCACCCGGATGTGGGTGGGCCGCACCACCGAGGAGGAGTACGCCGAGATCCAGCGGGAGGGCGGTCGCCGGGCCGAGATCTACGAGCAGCTCCGCGCGCTGCGCGACGCCTACCTTTCGCCGCTGCGCACCCGCTATCCCAAGATCCCGAGACGGGTCTCGGGGTACAACCTGGACAGCCTGCTCCCGGAGAAGGACTTCCACGTCGCGCAGGCGCTGGTCGGCTCGGAAGGCACGCTGGTCGTGGTGTTGCGGGCCCGGCTCAAGCTGCTGCCGGTGGTCAAGGCGAGCACCCTGGTCTACATCTCCTACCCCGACATCGCCACCGCCGCCGACGCCGTCTCCTCGATCCTGCCGCATCGGCCGGTGGCGCTCGAAGGCATCGACGACAAGCTGATCGGCTTCGAACGGAAGAAGCATCTGAACCCGGAGGCGCTCCCCGAGCTTCCCCCCGGCGGTGCGTGGCTGCTCGTGCAGATGGGCGGCGAGGACCGGTCCGGCGCCGAACGGGCGGCCGAGGACATGCTGCGCTCCCTGGGCAAGAGACGTGGAGAGCACGGTGTGGGCTTCTTCGACGACCCCGAGCGCGAGAAACAGATGTGGGCGATACGGGAGTCCGGGCTCGGCGCCACGGCCCGGGTGCCGGGACTGCCCGACACCTGGCCCGGATGGGAGGACTCCGCCGTCGCCCCCGACCGGCTGGGGGACTACCTGCGCGACCTGAAGAAGCTGTTCGAGGAGTACGGCTACCAGCAGGCCTCCCTGTACGGGCATTTCGGGCAAGGGTGCGTGCACACCCGTATCCCCTTCGACCTCCAGACCGCCGGCGGGATCAGCAGGTTCCGGTCGTTCATGGAACGCGCCGCCGACCTGGTCGTCTCCTACGGGGGCTCGCTGTCGGGCGAGCACGGCGACGGGCAGGCCCGCGCCGAACTGCTGCCCAAGATGTTCGGCCCCGAACTGATCCGTGCCTTCGGGCAGTTCAAGGCCATCTTCGACCCGGGCAACCGCATGAATCCCGGCAAGGTAAGCGACCCCTACCCTCTCGACGGGTTCCTGCGGCTCGGCGCCGACTACAACCACGGCGACGTGGCCACCCATTTCCGTTACCCCGATGACGACGGCAGCTTCGGCCGGGCGGTGTCGCGCTGTGTCGGAGTCGGTCTCTGCCGCCGCCACGAGAGCGACGACGGCGGAGTCATGTGCCCGTCCTACATGGTCACCCGCGAGGAGGAGCACTCCACCCGCGGCCGGGCCCGGCTGCTGTTCGAGATGCTCGACGGCACCTCACGCGGCGGCGCGGTGAGCGGCGGCTGGCGCTCACCCGCGGTCCGTGACGCGCTGGACCTTTGCCTGGCCTGCAAGGGCTGCAAGTCCGACTGCCCGGTCAACGTCGACATGGCGACGTACAAGGCGGAGTTCCTCTCCCACCACTACCAGGGGCGGCTACACCCACGCGCCCACTACTCGATGGGCTGGCTGCCGCTGTGGGCGGCGATCGCCTCCCACGCCCCTCGAACGGTGAACGTTCTGTCCCGCACACCCGGGCTGGACCGGCTCGCCAAGAAGGCGGCGGGCGTCGACCCGCGGCGGGAGCTGCCGCTGTTCGCGGCGGGGACGTTCCAGGAGTGGTTCGGCCGGCGCCGCCCCACGGGCGACGGCTCCCTCGGTGAGGTGGTGCTGTGGCCGGACACCTTCACCAACCACTTCCACACCGGAGTCGCCCAGGCCGCCGTCGAGGTCATGGAGGCGGCGGGATGGCGGGTGCGGGTGCCACACCGAGCGGTCTGCTGCGGGCTGACGTGGATCTCCACCGGTCAGCTCGGTATGGCCAAGAGATCGCTGCGCCGCACCGTTGACGAGATGCGGCCCCACATCCGGGCCGGCACCTGGATCGTCGGACTGGAACCCAGCTGCACCGCGGTGTTCCGGAGCGACGCGGTGGAGCTGCTCCCCGACGACATGGACGTCCGGCGGCTCAGCCGGCAGACGCTCACCCTCGCCGAGCTGCTCCACCAGCACACACCAGGCTGGCGACCCCCGCGGGTGCCCCGGGCCGCGCTGGTCCAGACCCACTGCCACCAGCACGCCATCCTTGGATACGACACCGACCGGGCGCTGCTTCGCGACGCGGGCGTGGACGCTGACGTGCTCGACTCGGGCTGCTGCGGGCTGGCCGGCGACTTCGGCTTCGAACAGGGTCACTACGAGGTCTCCGACGCGTGCGCCGAGCGGGTGCTGCTGCCCGCCGTACGTGACGCCGGCGACTCCACCGCCATCCTCGCCGACGGGTTCAGCTGCCGCATCCAGGTCGAGCAGAGCGACTCCCACGGCCGTACCGCCATGCACCTGGCGGAGCTGCTGCGCGCCGGGCTGCACGGTGACACGGGACGATCCCCGCTTCCCGAGCGCGAGTACGCGTGCCGGCCGGTGTCCCCCTCGATCGCCGCCCGGGTCGCGGCCGGGGCGGCCGTGTTCGGCCTGTGCGCCGCCGTGGTCGCCACGCTACGACGCAGGCGCGAACCGTCCAGGTGAGTGTGGCGTCGTACGAGGCGATCACATGACGACAGTGCTGCTGGCCGCACGCGCCTACGAGGTCCCCACCGACGAGCCGGAGGCCGACGGCACGCTGAGCTGGTCCAGCACCACGCTCGTCGTCGTACACGCCACCTGCGACGACACCACAGGACTGGGATGGACCTATGGCCCCGCCGCCACGGCCGCCGTCGTGCGTGAACTTCTCGCACCGGCCGTACGGGACCTGGACCCCGACGACGTCCCCGGCGCCTGGCTCGCGATGCAGAGGCGGCTGCGCAACGCCGGGCGGCCCGGCATCGCCGGCATGGCCCTGTCGGCCGCGGACTGCGCCCTGTGGGACCTCAAGGCCCGCCGCCACGACCTCCCACTGGCCCGGCTGCTGGGAACCGCGCGAACCACCGTGCCCGTCTACGGCAGCGGCGGCTTCACCACCTACACCGCCGAGCGGCAGCACCGGCAGCTCGACCGGTGGACCCGCGAAGAGGGCATCCCACGGGTCAAGATCAAGATAGGGGAATCCTGGGGCCGGCGCATGGACCGGGATCTGGACAGGATGACAGCGGCCCGCCAGACGATCGGGGACGACGCGGAGCTGTTCGTCGACGCCAACGGCGCCTACACCCGCAAACAGGCCATCCGGCTCATGCACCAGGCAGATGACCTGGACGTGCGCTGGTTCGAGGAGCCCGTCTCCTCCGACGACCTCCAGGGCCTGGGCATCGTCAGGGACGCCGTTCGCGCCGACGTGGCCGCGGGCGAATACGGCTACGACCTCACCTACTTCGCCCGGATGGCGCCGTACGTCGACTGCCAGCAGATCGACGTCACCCGATGCGGCGGGATGACCGAGTTCATGAGGGCCTCCGCCGTGGCCGCCGCGAACGGCCTTGAGGTCTCCGGCCACTGCGCACCACACCAGCACCTCGCCGTGGCGGCGGCGATCCCCAACCTTCGCCACCTGGAGTGGTTCCACGACCACGTACGCATCGAGACGATACTGTTCCACGGAGTATCCACGGCCCGCGGTGGCGCTGCCCAGCCGAACCTGGACGCCCCGGGCAACGGCCTCACCTTCGACGACACCGCCGCCGAGCGCTTTCGCGTCGACTAACCCCACGATGCCGCGCTCCCGCAGATCAGGGATGTGTTTGTAGAGGGTGCCAGCGGAGACGCCGAGCAGCTTGGCGATGGAGGTGATGGAAGCTTTGTGGTGTCGAGCATGGTCGTTCGGCCCATACGCAGACGACGCCGAGTTCGACGCCGAGGAGGGGACTGTCCAGCGGAGGATTAATGCTCGGCGATCACATCGGCGGGGATGCCGTCGGTCAGCAGGTTCGGAGGGAGTGGGTGTTGAGCACGGCGTCGGACTTCAGCCGGCGGGGGCGGCTGTGCAGCACCTGGTCGCGGTAGGTCAAGGTGAGGGGATTCCCAGGTAGGCGCGGCCGATGCCGTCGTGCCAGGTGGGGTGTATGACGGTGGCGTCGGCATCGATGCACCAGGCGTGCTCGAAGGCCGGCTGCCCGTCCAGGTCAGGGACCGCGAACCCTCCACATAGCGCAGGCCAGGCACGGCGGCGGCCAACCGGCGCGCGTTGTGGTAACACGCCTGGTCCGGCCCTCGCCACCGATGGAGGCTGCTGGGGAACGCGGCGGGCCGGCACCACTGTCCCAAATCCAGGACGATGGCGTACGCGGACCCGTACCGGCGGCCGCGCACGGCAGGATGGCTTTTCGCCCACGCCCAAAGCGACGAAGCGAGTTCCCGCTCCGCCTTGGTCGCGGCGAATACGGGCTGTTCACCGCTCAAGATGGCCGACCGGCCCGGGGATGTCCGGCTCGGGGCGCGCCTGCGCCTTGCCCGGCAGGTGCCCGCAGACACGCCAGGCATCTACCGCCTCCTGCACCAGTCGGCGGCTCTGGTTCCTCGCCTCTGGGCGGCTGATCTGCGCCGAGGTCCGCCTCGTCGCCCCAGCCTGCCCGAGGTACCGGTGGATCAGGGCGTCCACGTACCCGAGCCCGGGTTGTTGCACGCCGGGGTTACTGTTTTCCTCGCCCATATAGGCGAGCATTCCACCCGAGGCACAGCCGCCACGCTGATCTGCGGCTATGTGTTCAGGAAAGGGGCGATCAGGCTCTGTCCGTCTCAGGGTCCGCGAACGTGACGGCGGTTGCATCGCTCTGGCCGGCCAGGCCGAGGTCGAGGTGATTGGTCATGTCGAGTTCGAAGCGTCCGTACAGGTTCAGATGCGTCCAGAACAGAGCCGGCAAGCCGCGCCGGTCAGCGTCGGTGAGCCTGCTTTCGCCACTTCGGCTCGGCCAGAACGATCTGCACCATCCTGGTGTTCAGGTAGACGATTGCGGACTGGACCAAGTGGAGGGCCAGGGCGGAGGCTTCGACGTGTTCGCGGTCGTCGCCGGTGAGGTCGCCGTCCTTGCCGAAGATGTCCCTGTTGGCCGAGTTCCAGTTCTCCACCACATTCAACCCTTCGTGGATCTCGCGGCGCAGTTCCTCCTCGGTCGGGCGTTTGGGCATGCGCGAGGCTCGTAATCCGCAGGGTGGGTGTCAGGAGTTGATGTCGCGGCGGTTGAACCAGATCAGTCCGGCTGTGATCAGGACCGCCGAGATGCCGAGCATGGCGCCCGCGTCGGCCCACCGCATGCCGTTCTTCAGCGGCTCGCCGCCGATGTAGTAGTGAAAGGAGGACAGGTACCTCAGGCCCTCGGCGCCGAGCCGAGCAGCCCCGCCCGCGAGCCGGTGACCGAAGACATGGTGTAGCTGGATAGGCCGGACTGGGGTGTCCGGAGCGAGCATCGGGCGACGCCGGTGCCGAAAAGATCGCGACTGAGGCGGTGCCGCCGACCCTGAGTCGTGTTTACGCTGGTAAAGACTGCATGATGAGTGGTATGCGGGGGAAGTGGGCTGGGTTCACCGCACACCACCGTGGCGAGATCGGGGACGTGCTGCTGGCTGCTGCCGTCCTGGCGTTCACGATCCCGACGACGCTCATGGGCGAGTCCTTCTCGCTGGTGGGTCGCGCGCCGCAGTGGCTGCTGATCCTCGTCGGCGCCGTCACGGCCGTGACCATGCTGCTGCGTCGTCGTACGGCCTGGCCGATGATCGTCGGCGCGGTCGCCTGCGCCGTGCTCGCCGGGGCGACCGTGCCGCTGGCCCTCGCCGCCTACTCGATGACGGCGGAGGCCAAGGTGCGCCGCTGGCGGTGGGTCGCCATGGCCATGACGGGCGTCTACATCGTCGTCGACTACGTGAACCCCCACACCGACCAGTTCCTTTACCTGACCACCGTGCGGGCGCTGACGCTGGTGTACCTGCCCGCGCTGGTCGGCACGTGGGTGCATGAATACCGCAGCATGAACGCCGAGCTGCGTACCGGGGTCAGGCTGCGTGAGGAGCACGCCGCCTCCCAGGAGCGGCGGTGGATCGCGGCTGAGCTGCACGACACCGTGACCCACGCGGTCACCACCATGGTGCTCAATGCGGGGATCATCCAGGACACCGAGGACCACGCCGAGGTCCGCAAGCTGGCCACCACCATCGAGGACAAGGGCGTGCAGGCGCTCACCGAGCTGCGCGGCCTGCTCACGGTGCTCCGGCGCGAGGAGGTCTACCAGTCGTTGCAAGGGATGGAGGCGATCCCCCAGCTGGTGGAGGAGGCGAGGGACATCGGCCTGCGGATCGACCTCCACCTCGACGTCCCGCAGGGCGCCCTGTCCCGGCAGCTGGGCCACGAGTGCTTCCGGGTGGTCCAGGAAGGGCTCAACAACGTCCGCAAGCACGCGCCCGGATCGCAGGTGCGGGTCGTCTGCGAGGCCAACGGTGACGTGGTCAACGTCTCGGTGGTGAACACAGGGGAGGGCCGGACGGAGACCGTCCGGGACTGCCCGGTGCTGGAGTCGGGCTTCGGGCTGGCCGGCCTGTGGGAGCGGATCACCCTCGCCGGAGGCCGGCTCGAATCAGGCCCCACGACCGAGGGCGGTTACGCCCTGACGGCCCAGGTCCCCTTCCAGCCCGTACGAGAAGACCAGACATAGATCAACTCGCGTGGCGCCCCGAGACGCGGTGTGGCGAACGACGCCGGTGTTCCCTCGGCCCGCCCGCGATTCTCAGGTCGGAGGAGATGCTCACCCGCCGGCCGAGCTGAGCAGAGGGACGGATACGGGCGCGATCGTAGCCGAGGCGGGCGCGGCCGGTGTGCGGGCAGACGTCAGCGGTCGCAGGCCGCCGGGCGGGGACCGGACGGCGGGGAGGGCATTCATGACGAAGAGCGTTGCCGGCGAACTCGCCGGCCTGGAACTGCCGGTCGAGATCCGCCAGGCCTAGCAAGGGGCAGGAGGAGCAGCTCGCCGTCCTCGGCCTGGTCGTGAACGCCGTCGTGTTGTGGAATTCGACGTACCTGTCGGCGATAGTCGACCACCTGCGGGCCCAGGGCTGGAAATCCACCGGGGGCGCTGGCGTGACCGACCAGGACGTGGCGCGCCTGTCCCCGCTCGGTCACGCTCACCTCAACTGCCTGGGCCGCTATGCGATCACCCCGTCGGGCCCCAGCCAGGGGCTACGGCCGCTGCACTCACCCGGCAGCGGCCCAGGCCGAGGAGGAAGACTGACCGTGAACCGGAGCGGTGGCGCTACGGGACCGCCGGTTCGGTCGCGGTGCCGGAGGCCTGGCGCATGACGTCGGCGAGCCTGGTGTTCTTGCCCGCGAGGATGGAGCTCACGTAACCCTTGACGAAGGGCACCCGGGTCAGCCCGAGCATCACGCGCCGGACCCGTAGATCGGTCGGCGAGGAGGGCAGGAACCAGCGGGCCATCGACCGGGCGTTGCGCTGCTTCTCCTCGACCACGGGCCGCCACAGGCGCTCGAACCCGGCGGTGGCCTGCTCGACGGCCGGGGCGTGCGCGAGCCGGTCCGCGAGCAGGAAAGCGCCGGAGATGCCGAGCGAGGCGCCCTGCCCGGCGAGCAGCGACACGGCGTAGGCGGCGTCTCCGAGCAGGACAACCCGGCCGGTGTTCCACTCCGGAAGCTCGATCTGCGCGACCTGGTCGTAGTAGATTTCCTCGGCCGGGGGGCACTGCTCCAGCGCGCGCGGCGTCACCCAGCCCAGGCCGGTGTAGGCCCGCTGGATCGCCTCCCGCGGGTCGTCCGGAATCGTGGGGTCGGCGCTGCGGTGGACCGCGAACGTGGCGACGCGGCCGTCGCGGAGAGCGTAGAAGCCCAGCTGCCGGTTGACGGAGTCGGTGAGGCAGAACGCGCGCTTGGTGGCGGCGTGCACGTCCGGCGCGTCGAAGGTGAACGCCGCCGTGTGCAGACCCAGGTAGCGCAGGTAGCGATCCTCCGGCCCGAACACCAGCCGGCGGACGGTCGAATGGATCCCGTCGGCGCCCACGAGCAGATCGGCGTCCAATACGGTGCCGTCCTCCAGCGTCACCGCCACGCCGTCGGTGCGGTTGGCCACCTCGGTCAGCGCCGTGTCGTAGCGCAGCTCGACCTCGGCCGGCAGGTTCTCCCGCAGCACGGCCTCGATGTCGGGGCGCATGAGGCTCAGCAGCGGGCCGCGCGAGAAGCTCTTGGTCCGGAGGGTGGCGCGGCGGCGACCGTTCCGGTCGACCAGGTGCCCCTCGTCATAGTGGTAGGCCGCCCGTTCGAACGCGGGCAGCAGCCCCATAGCCTCGACCGCCTCCAGCCCGGGGCCGAAGAAGTCGATCATGTATCCCTGGGGGCGGGGCCCGGGGGCCCGCTCGACCACCACGACCTCGCCGCCATGGGCGGCGAGCCGGTGCGCCAGGGCCAGGCCGCTGATCCCGGCCCCGCAGATCACTGTTCGCACTGTCATTCCTCCCTGGGGGACATGGAAACGAGCCTGCGCAGCACCGCCGAGGGGTCGTTCGCCTTCAGGCCAAGGCCGCGGTGCAGCAGAACGCCGTCCAAGGAGGCCGCCAACACGGCGGCGGTCGCGAAGGGGGCGGGCACCCCGTGCCGCTCCAGCCACCCGCCGAACCGCTGCCCGAATCAGCGACCAGCCCGGCGATCCGCTCGCGCAGCTCGTCGTCGCGGGTGCTCGCCAGATACGCCTCGATGAACAGCAGCGAGGTGGCGTCGGCGCCGGTGCACTCCTCGACCGACGCGAGCATCGTCTCGATCGCGTCGGCAGGCGACCGGGTGTTTTCCAGCAGATCGTTCAGCCCGGCCAGCAACTCCCGCATCCGGCTGGTCGCGGCCTCGTTCAGCAGACTCGACAGCGAAGGGAAATGGTAGTGCACCACGCTCGGCGTCACCCCGGCGCGCTCGGCGAGGATCCGGGTGCTCACCGCCGCCCAGCCGCGTTCGGGGATGAGCTCCGCCGCCGCGTTCAGCAGCCGTTCCCGAACGGCGCGCCCACGCTCGGCCGCTGGGGAGACCATCATTCACTCCCAACTAGGGCGATCGCCCTGTACGACTGCCCTGATCGTAGACCACACCCGACCACGCTCAAGTCGAACCGCGTTCAGGCAGGTCACGCGCGGGTGAAGGTGCGCTCAGACGGGTGGAGTCCGCGTTCGGGTGTGGCCGGGGACGGCGGGTTCAGCCGAGAATGACCTACTGGCCGATGTCGCCGCTCTTAAGAAATATCCCGTGAGTTCCTTGGAGCCTCTTCGGCCTCTATAGCCCCAGGACCTGGGCGACACGATCTCGCTCGCGACATCGACAAAAGTCCGTGGGTTCCCCGTGCGCATGTTCATTGGCGCTGAACCCGCAGGGATTGCGCCAGCAAAATATGTCATCCGGCGTCTGATCCCTTTCGGGGTCTCCCGCTCGGATGAGCTGCCCTCCTACCTTCGGAGGGGAGATGTTGCGCCGCCGGGCGGGGACGTCGGCTCCGGATGGAGGCATGCCGGGTGAGATCGGACGGCCGCGGGAGCGAGGGCCAGGAGCAGAGCGACACCAGCGCGAAGGAACGCCGCCCGGCGTTGTGGCGGAGACGGCAGGAAGGCGGCCGGCCACACAAGCACAGCGTGCGGCTGTCGGCCGTGGGAGTCAGCCCAAATAGACCAAAACCCAGGGGCCCGGTGATCGCACCTCCGTCATGCGATGCCGCCGGCGAGCCCCGCGAGCCAGCGGTGCGGGGCCGATCGGCTGCCAGGCGCCACCACGGTAGACCCGGGCGGTCACGGCCAGGCGGCGGCGCAGCAGTTCGAGGGCCGCCTGCGCGCGGCCTTTCTGCACCAAGCTCAGGCCGGCAACCTGGTCGAGATCTTCCAGCCCGCCACCCGGCCCGACGCACTCACACCCTGAGCCGCAGCTCACACAAGTGATCGGTGGCTGTCCCTCAGCGGTGCAGGCGTGCAGCTCACCCCGTCGCCGTCTTCATGATGTGACGCGGGGCCACGGGATCCTCGCTAGATGACGACGCGCCGTGACACGATGCCGCTGCCGATATCGTGTCCGCACCAGAGGTCGAAATGCTCGCCTGGGCGGAGGTATTCGGCGGCTTTGTCGTCGGTGACGACTATGGTCACGATGTGGTCTTTGTCCCCCGGGGTCAACGGCTTCCAGTCGTCGGCTGTGATCGCCGCGGCGAAGGGCCGGCTGCGGATCACGCCTTCCTCCTGATGATGTGCGCAGACGGTCAGTGACTGCGTACGGTGCGGCAGAGCGTGGGGTAGGCCGCCCTTCTCGGACGGCAGGAGTGTGATCAGCGCTCTTACTTTCATCCTGTTCATCAGCTACGACCTTCCCTTGCCATGTCGGCCCGTCCGGGCCGTGGTCGTGTTCTGCTGGCACATCGGTGATTCCATGGTCATCGTGGTCGTCACCGGCCGGCATCGGGTTGAACGGCGGTGACGGGTCCGTAGCGGGCCAGATCCACCAGCCGCCGCGCTGGAACCGCCGGATCCAGAGCCACCCGGCCCAGACCGAGGTGAGGATCTCCTCCACCAGGCCCAGCGCCTTCACCATCCCCGGCCCCGAGGCCTTCGACGGGCCGGGTCCGCCCCCGCTCCAGCTCCGACTTCCGCCTCCCCACCGGCACCTCCAGCAGTGCTTCCAGCCGCTCCACCTACTCAGGGGTCGGCAGCTCCGCCGACCTCTCATACAGCCGCTGCGTCGCCGCATCCCGCTCGCGGGCCACCAGCCGGGTCAGCGTGGTGACCCCGGGCAGCAGCACGTCGTGCTCGCGCAGCCACCGCACCGCCCACTGGAAACGCCGTCGGGCCGTCCCCGGAGTTCCACGCGTGCGCCCATCGCTCGGGCGGTCGCCGCGCCGACTGCCGAAGAAGCACCTGTGATGAACACGCGGGGGCACTGGCAAGTGCCCCCGGCCCTCGACGCTAAGTGGACGCCGGGCCGGCAGACCTGGATGACATCCCGCTCATCGCGGCTCCACCGCCTTGCGGCGAAGATCACCGGCTCCGGCTGCTGCCCAGGCCGGATACTACGGTGGACGGAGAGCTGTACGACACGCCCTCACGGAGCCTGCGGTACGGCGGCCTCCGGCTCGATCAGCGCGTTGACCAGAGGAGCCAGCCGCCGGAGCTCTTGCAGGTGGGTGGCGCCGAGCAGGGCCAGCTTGCCCTCGCCGGCTCTGGTGAGCTTCAGGCGCACGACGCGGCGATCCTTGCCTTCCCCGCGGTTGCGGGCGACGAGACCGAGCTGCTCGACGCGATCGATCAGCTGCACAGTGCTGTGATGCCGGGTGCACAGGTAGTCGGCGAGTTCTCCGATGGTGGGCCCACGCGAGTCGTCGTGGCCGCGGATCGCCAGCAGCAGCTGGTGCTGGGTGCCCGTCAACCCCACTTCGGCCGCCCGCTCCTCGCTCCACCGCAGGAAACGGCGTACGCCCACCCGGACCGCGAGCAACCTCGCATACTCCCGGTCGTCGAGGCCTTTGAACGGTGGCACCATGGGCCTACACCTCCTGAAGTGATATTATCATAATACGATATATGAGTAAGGCGAACTGCGGGACCGCGCTTCACCGCGCCCCTGGAAGCGGCCGTCTTGCTCGAAGCCACACGCACATACTGCGTTCGAGAAGGTGGTGGAAGACATGGCGGGTCAAGCCATGAAGCTGCACCCCGACATCGAGGAGTTGCGGGCGAAGTACGAGCTCGCCGCGGAGGCACCGGCCGCCAAGGCGGTCGCCGGCCTCACGTTCCTGACCGGGCTCTACCTGGCGATCTCTCCCTTCGTGGTCGGGTTCAATCGATTCGCGACCTTGACCGGGAACAACCTGATCGTCGGGATCGCCTTGGCGATGCTGGCCCTCGGGTTCGCCTCGGCCTACGGCCGGACTCACGGCATCACCTGGGTCGCACCGCTGATCGGCGTCTGGACGATCATCGCTCCCTGGGTCGTCAGCGGCGACGTCGCCTCCACGGCAACGATCTGGAACAACGTGGTGACCGGCGCGGTGGCCGTGCTGCTCGGGCTGGGCGCGATGTTCCTTGGGGGAAGCCGGGCCCGGTGACTCGCGGGACGACGCCCCTTTCTCGGCTGGAAGCCGGACCTGGCAGCCCGGCTTCCAGCCGAGGCCGGATCTCCCGGAGGTGAGGTGATGAAAGCGTTCGTCTTGTGGGGCGCGGGCAGCCTCGGCGCCGCTCAGGTGGGGATGTTGCGAGCGCTGACCGAGAATGGGATCCGGGCCGATCTCGTCGTCGGCGCGTCGGTCGGGGCGCTCAACGCGGCGCACTACGCGACCCACCCGAGCCCCGCAGGCGTCGAGGAGTTGGCGGGACTGTGGCTACCGGTGGGCCGTCACGACGTCTACCCCCTCAGCCTGCCCGAGATGGCGCAGGTCTTGGTCCAATCTCTGCCCTGGCACCCGCTGCACGGGGCGTTGCGCGCACTCGGCGCATTGAACTACGCCTTTCCGGTCAATCCGCTCACCATCGAGGCCGCGATCCAACTCGTACCCGTGTTCGCGCAGCTGGGCAGCTGGGGACTTCGCCACCGACCCACGAGCAACGCGCTGAACGCTCGCGCCGTGATGCTTGAACAAGGCGGCCCCCCGCTCTGGCAAGAGTTCATGACGAGCTTCGCCGCGAGCACCCTGGCTCCAAACTCCCAGCGCGATCACCGAGTATTCGCGAGCGCCTGAACGCGGCCTACCTCGCTGCCACCAACTCCCCGTAGCTGCCAGGCCGGCGGCCATGTCCCAAGGCGCCAACGGACGTCGCCCGAGATGATGGCTCACAAAGGAACGGCATACGGGACACTCCGCGCGGCCGCCCGAGTGCGCAAGATTCGTGTCGATGTCCTCAGTCGTGTGCACGGCTGTCGCGGAACCTTGGTTTGAGAGTGGCCGCTCGGCCCGTCAGGCGGAGGGTCCGCCGGGGAACAGGGCGCGCGGTTCGAGGTCCAGCCGAGTGGCCGGCACCGCGTCGGGTGGGTCCAGGTCGAGCACGAGGTCGCCGAGCCGACGAATGGTATGCGTGATGTACGGGGAGATGGTGGCCAGGTCGTCGTGGTCGACCGGGTGCCCCTCGGCGGCCAGCGCGTTCGCCGCGTCGGTGATGTCCAGCGCGGTGGAGTAGATGGCGCAGTTGGCCATCAGCTCGTTGAACTTCACCACCAGCTCCTGGTGCTCGGGGTCGTTGTGGCCGATCAGCTTCCCACCGACCATCAGCCATTCCGAGTAGCCGTGGAACGCCTCGGCCTTGTTGGTGATCGCGGTGATCTGCTCCCTGAGTTCGGGTTCGGACAAGTACCGCAATAGCGTGATCGTGCGGATGACGCGGCCCAGCTCACGGAACGCCCGGTACAGGCGGTTCTTGCGCGAGTGGTTCCCCAGGCGGCGCAGCAGCGTCACCGACGACACCCGGCCCTCGCGGATGGAGATCGCAGTGCGCAGCAGGTCCGTCCAGTGCTTCTCGATCAGGCCCCAGTCGATGGCATTGTCGCCGAACAGCGCGTCAATGTGCTGGTAGCGGGTGCGGGCGTCGGGACGGTAGAAGATCAGGTCGTGCCAATTGCGGATGCGCGGGAGAAGCTCGAAACCCAGCAACGTGGCCAGGCCAAACACCGGCAGCGACTGACCCTGGGTATCGGCGTGGATGGTAGCCGGCTGGATGTCGGACTCGTTGCGTAGTAACCCTTCGATGATGTAGACGGCCTCCCACACCCCACAGGGGATGAAGTGGGAGAACAGCGCGATGTAGGAGTCGGCGACGTGCCGCATGGCGATGCCGCCGTAGCCGCCGTAGCGGATGTGCGACTCGGCGAGCAGGTTGTTCTCCCAGGTGTCCACCTGCGATCCGTCGACCGCGACCACCTGGCCGTCGCCCCAGACCCCGGCCACGTCCAGCTTGGCGAACTCGTTGATCACGTCGGTGGAGCCGCGGTAGACCTTGCCGGGGTCGGAGTGCTTGTTGCCCGCGGTGTAGATCTCGTGCGCGGACACCTTGCCGCGCATGTGCCGGGCGACCTCGGCCGGGCCGAGGTTGGTGCCGTAGGCGTAGGTCGTGGTGACGTAGCGCCCCAGGGTGTCGCGGATCTTCGGGTCCGACCCGGACGCCGGGCCGAAGTAGCGGTGCCAGCCGGTCAGATACGCGGTGCGGGTGAGGATGTCCAGCAGGCTGCGCTCGGGCATCCGCTGGTGGATCGCGGCTTCCAACGCGATCGCCGAGGGCTGCCGATCAGCGCCCTTGCGGCGCTTGAGCACCGGTCGGTCGCCGTCCAGAACCAGGTCGGTGTTGGCCGGATACCCGGTGTCCACCTCGACGGCGGTGCGGGTCAGCTCGTGCCGGTAGTGCGCCACCAACTCGGCCGCGTCGGTCGGGATGCTGGCCTGGGCACAGAAGTCCACGGCGAGCGGCCGGCACTCGTCCCAGGTCATGAGCTGGGCGTGCAGGTTGGCGTAGGAGTCCGAGCCGGCGACCGCGATGTCCCCGGACCGCAGCTCGGCGGCCAGGTAGGAGAACACGCAGACCTCCAGGTGCCGACGGGCCAGCATCCCCGGCCGCTGCCGGTCACGCAGCACCTTGCGCCAGGCGTCGCTGGCGAAGCCGTCGACGTTCACGCTGACCGTGGTGTTCTGGCCGTCCACCTCGATCGGGGTGGTCTCCGGTATCCAGTCGCTGCGCCGGTCCCGGTTGGCGCGGATGAACTCCACCGCGTCCAGCACCGACGCATCCGCGCTGGTCGCCTCCAGTTTGATGGCGTCGACCAGGGTGAACAGCACCGGTCGGTGCGAGCGATAGAACCGCTCCAGCAGCGGCAGGTAGTTGTTGCCGTGGTAGGCCGACACGGATTCGGCTGCAGTGGCCAGGTCGTCGATGCCGCCGGCGTCCTCCAATGCCTTGAGCACCAGCCGGCCCGTTCGTTCTTCCACGCCCTCGGTGCCCGGACCCCGCCCATCCTCGGCGTTGGCCGGCGTTCCGGCGGTCGGATCGGTAGGCGTGGTGGCCTCGCGCGCGGCGGCCAACACCTCGCCGAGCACGCCGATCAACCGCTCGGTCTCGGCGCGGTTGGCCGCCTGGATCTCCTCCAGCCGATCCCGGCCCTTCTTGTGCAGGGCGGCCATGCGCTTGCAGAACATGGTCACCACCTCGTCGCGCGCCGTGGTCCGGCACTCGTGCACGAGGGTGATCAGCAGCGTCAGCCGCTTGTCGTTGTTGAGCACCTTGCGCATGTCCGCCGCGTCGGTCACCCGCGCCTCGCCGGCGAAATGCGCGATCTTGCCCGGCGGGATGCGCTCCAACCACGCCTCGGTCGGCCCCAGCGCGTCCAATGCGGCCAGGTGCGCCAGACGATCCTTGAACTTGCCCAGCGTCGCGGCCTGCGCCGACTGCTTCAGCCGATCGAACTCGCTGCGCCGGGTCGCCGGGTCAACCCACAGCAGCCGCTCCAGCCGTGCCCGCTGCATCCGGTCCGGCCGGGCCACCACCGCAGCGAACATGCCGCCGTTGACCTCGGTGCGGATCGAGGCGGTCATCGCGTCCAGCGTGGTGTAGCCGGGTAACTCGCAGCTCTGCCGCACCAGCTCGTCCAACGCCACGTTGATCAGGTCCGCGGGGTTGTCCTTGGACTGCACCGCCTTGCGGATCGCCGCCTCGGCCACCTTCCGAACCTTGGCCGGCGTGTACTTCACGCCCAGCCGCGTGCGCACGAAGTCCCGGTGCCGCCACAGCGTCCGGTTCGACTCGTGCGCCGCCTCCACGGCTTCGGCCAGCTCCAACCTGCCGCGCACGTGCTCGACCACCACCGCCGGCACCTCGGCCAGCTTCGGGAAGTACCCCAAACGCTGGTAGCACTTCAGCAGCACCATCAGCGCCAAGAAGTGCTGCTCCGTCGTGGTCTTCGGACGAGCCCACTCGGCCTCGTCCGAGGTGGGCGTGAACGCCTCCGCCAGCTCCCGTGCCGACACCACCCTCTTGAACCGCGGATACGCGGTCCGATCAATCGACGCCACCCAGAACCCCGGAAGATCACCCCATAGGACGTGATCACCATACCCGCACGATCACCGGAGACGGTGTCAGTGCCGTTGACCAGCGGCTACCGGCCTTCGCGGCAGGGTTCTGGCGTATTCCGGTCCCACCCCCTGTCCGTCGTCGGCGACCGGCGACCTCAGGCCTGACGGCTCCCGGACCGGTTACGCCATGTCCCAGAGCAGGCGGTAGTAGGCGATGCGCTCCGGGTCCGGGGCGATCCCGTACGCGTTGTACAGGACGCCGTCGTATCCGGGGCCGTAATTCCAGTCTGTGCTCCACGCCGCGACCGCGAGGTCGGCCCACCGGTCGGCCACCCCGAGCGAACCGAGGTCGACGTGCGCGGCGAACGTGCCGTCGTCGTGCAGCAAGGTGTTAGGAACGCACGCGTCGCCGTGACAGACGACGAGGCGGTCGATCGCGGGCGGCTCGCCGATGCGCGCCCGGGCCTCCTCAAGCTTCAGATGCCGGTGCTCTGGGAACCAGTCAGCCGGTCCCTCGCCGCCGGTGATGCGCTCGTCGGCGCGTGCGAGCCGTCGATCGATGCTCCAGTCGTACGGGCACCGCTCCACGGGCAGGGTGTCGTGGAGCAGGCGCAGCCCTCGGCCGATCGCGGCCGTCGCGGTCGCCGGGTCGGCGATCCACCGAGGGTCCACCGCCGAGAGGCCGGGGACCGCTGCCGTGACCAGCCACGCGCCGTCGGCGTCCGCGCCGTGCTCGATGACCCGCGGGACGGTCACCCATCGCCGCGCCCAGGCCAGGCGCTCCGCCTCGCCGGGAAGGTCGATCTCCGGGGTGCCGGCGGCGACCCATTTGACGTACCTGGTGCCGCCGCGCCCGTCCTGGAGGCGGAACGTCAGGCCGCCGAGCTCGTTGCGCCACACCGGAGTGACGATGTCGCCGCCGGCGAGCGCCGTGACGACGTCGGGAACGGTCACGGGGCCGGTCGGGATCTCGGAGATGGCGGGGCGGCTCATGGGGACGTAACCCTCCCAGGGAGCGGCGCCAGTAACAAATTGTTTCTCGAGCCCGAGCCGAAGAGGGCCTGTCGGTGAGAACTCGCGCCGGTAGGCCGGCTCTCCAGGACGTACAGCGAGTCGCGCGGGGTACCGGCCACGACCATGCCGATCATGCCGGACGCCTGGTCGTTCAGCAAGGTCGCGCCGCGGCCCCTGCCGAAGGACTTGGGGTTACGACAAGACCCTTGAAGGCTTCCGGTAGCGATCATTAGCGGTCAAACCGATGCTCACCACGACAAACGCTTAGCTCACGATCCGCTTCCGATGTTCCTCAGACCCCGACTCACCGAGGATTCAAGGACAGCTCGTACTCGACCTGGGCGATCAGGTTGCCGTCTCCGAAGTCGTAGCCGCGAGCCGCGCCCGACTGGGTGAAGCCGCTTTTGGCGTAGAACCGGCGCGACTGGGGCGTGTCGCGCAGTGTCCACAGGTGCACCTGGGCGAAGCCGTCCTCGCGCAGCCTGCGCAGGGTGGCGGCCATCAGGGCGCCCGCGACGCCGGTGCCCCAGCCGCGCGGGTGGCCGAAGAAGCTGAAGATCTGCGCCGAACCGGGGCGAGCCGGCGAGGAACCGAAGAAGGAGAGGGCCAGCGGCCACCCGTCCAGCGCGGCCAGCATGACGACGTCCTCCCCCTTGGCGAGCACGTCGTGCCACTTGACGCGCCGGTGTCCCACCGCCTCGGCGAAGAACTCGGGGGCGAAGAAGCCGGCGTAGGCCGCCTTCCAGGACTCAGCGTGGATCTCACCGAGCGCTTCCCCGTCGCCCGCGGAAGCCTGGAAAACCGTGAAATCTTGGGCCACAAGGTCACACTATGCACCCCTGCGGCGATCAAGCCAGAGTGGCTTTGGGGTGGTTTCTCCCGCGTCCATCCTGTCGCTCGGTGGCGCGATATGGCCCCGGACTCCTACCTCTGACCCAGCGAAGTGGCGGCCGGGACTTCGTGACCGCGGTCTTCTTTGGTCCTGCGGGTAGTGATCACGGGCCCGGCAGACGGTCGTTCCCTTGCGTGTCAAACGCCCAGGCCCGCGTCGATGGCGTCGAGGAGTTTGCCCAGGTCCATCAGTTGTTCCCGCTCCAGCATTCCGAACACCTCGCGCAGGACGCGCTCGCCCGCTGCCGTACCGGCGGCCAGCGCCTTGGCGCCCTCCGTAGTGAGGCTGACGAGCTTGGAGCGCCCGTCCTCCGGATCTGCCGTCCGGTGGACCAGCCCCTCGCGCTCCAGCGCCTCGACGGACTGGGTGACCGACCGAGGGGCGTGACCGAGTTCTTCCGCCAGTGACGACTGCCGCATGGCACCGCGTCGATCGAGCACCTGCAAGACCTTCGTACGGGCCAGCGACAGCCCTCCGGCTGTCATGCCGTCGTCGACGACTCTGCGCAGGCGGTATCCGAGCGACAGGTACCGCAGTCCGATCTCTACGGGCGTCGCCATCCGATCACCCATGGTCATCACTCCTTGCCTCCGCCCAACTGGTGAGGTACCTCATCGAGTGTTACGTTAATGAGGTACCTCAACATTAGCCTCCAGGGGGAACTCATGGACACTCGGCCCGTCATCGTCATGACCGGCGCAACGAACGGCTTGGGCCGCCTGGCCGCTCTCGACCTGGCCCGCACCGGGGCCCGCCTCGGCATCGTCGCCCGCAGTCGGCACAAGGCTGACACGCTGCGGCAGGAGATCGAACAGGTCGCCCCCGAGACCCCGGTCGATGTCTTCTTCGCCGACCTGTCCCTGCTCACCGATGTCCGACGGTCCGCAGAGCAGATCGATGCGCACTACCCGCGGATCGACGTACTGATCAACAACGCGGGTCTGCATGCCTTCTCCCAGCGGGTCACCTCCGAGGGATTCGCCGAGATGACCGCGGTGAACTACCTCGCGCCGTGGGCGCTCACCAACGCTCTGCGCGACAAGATCACGGCCTCGGCACCCGCCCGGATCGTCACGGTCGCCTCCCGGGCCTCACTCCGGGCCGGCATCATCGACCCGCTCAAAGACCTGACCGACACGGCGGACTTCACCCGCCGCGAGTCGAGTCTGCTGTACGGCCGGACCAAGCTGATGGACATCATGTTCACCCAGGAACTCGGCCGACGGCTTGAGGGAACGGGCGTCGCGGTCACCTGCCTGTGCCCGGGCTTCAATGCCACCGGGCTCGGGCGTGAACTCCCCCTCGCCGAGACCCTGGAGAAGGTCCTCACCCGGCTGAACATCGGCAACCCCCAGCACGGCGCCGACATCATCGTGAAGCTCGCGACCGACCCCGCCTTCGCCGGCATCACGGGAGGCTACTTCGCCGCCAAGACCGCCAGGCCATTGGAGTGCCCGGAGATCGGCCGCAGCGAAACAATCCAACGCGCGCTGTGGGATGCCACCGCCGAACTCCTCCACGACATCCGGCGGCCCAACAGCACTTGAAAGGCTCAGGCCGTGGCCGACCCTGTCGCCTCGCTGCAGACACGATCGACGCCGTAGAGGCCCCATCACGGGCCGTCCTGGGCCGATATCGCCTACCGGACGGAGCGATCGAGGCGGCACCGACAAATCTCCGGCGAGATTTTCGTTGGGTGGGCCAGGTGTTCGGGTTGTGTGTGTGCTGGGAGCGTTGGGTGGTGGTCTGAGGGCTTTCCAGGGGACGAAGGGGGTCGTTATGGCGGACGGGATGAAGGTGGGCGCCTCGGTGACGGGGCTCGGGGCCACGACGCCACTGGGCGGGGACGTGGCGTCCACATGGGTCGGGATGCTGGAAGGGCGGTCCGGCATCACCGTCATAGAGGAGGAATGGGCGGAGGACCTGCCGGTACGGATCGCCGGACGGATGCGGGTGGACCCCGCCGAGGTGCTGGGCCGGGTGAAGGCCCGGCGGCTGGACCGCTGCCAGCAGGCCGCCCTGATCGCCGCGCGCGAGGCATGGGCCGACGCCGGGGCCCCCGAGGTCGACCCCGAGCGCCTGGCGGTGGTCATCGGCACGGGAGTCGGCGGGGTGCTGACCACGCTCGCCCAGGACGACGTGCTCGAGGCGTCCGGGGCGCGGAGGGTCTCGCCGTACACGGTGCCCATGCTGATGCCCAACGGGCCCGCGGCCGTGGTCAGCATCGAGCTCGGCGCGCGGGGCGGCGCCCACACGCCGGTGAGCGCCTGCGCCTCCGGGTCCGAGGCGATCGCCATGGGGCTGGACCTCATCCGCCTCGGCCGCGCCGACGTGGTGATCGCCGGCGGGGCCGAGGCGTGCGTGCACCCGCTCACCATGGCCGGGTTCGCGCAGGCCAGAGCCCTGTCCACCCGCAACGACGCCCCGCAGGAGGCCTCACGGCCCTTCGACGCCGGGCGCGACGGCTTCGTGCTCGGCGAGGGGGCCGCCCTGGTCGTCCTGGAACGGGCGGGATTCGCCGCGGCGCGTGGAGCCCGGGCGCACGCCACGCTGGCCGGTGCGGGCACCACCTCCGACGCCCACCACATCACCGCGGCCGACGCGGGCGGGCAGGTGCGCGCGATGCGGCTCGCCCTGACCTCGGCGGGGCTGGACCCGCTGGACGTCGGGCACGTGAACGCCCATGCCACCTCGACCCCGACCGGCGACCTGACGGAGGCCCGTTCGATCACCGAGGCGCTGGGGACCCATCCCACGGTCACCGCCGTCAAGTCGATGACCGGCCACCTGTGCGGCGCCGCCGGGGCGTTGGGCGCCATCGCCACGATCCTCGCCGTCCGCGACGGGGTCATCCCCGCCACCTTGAACCTGGACGACCTCGATCCCGAGGTGAAGCTCGACATCGTCACCGGGCGGCCCCGCCAGGGCCGGTGGGCGGCGGCGGTGGCCAACTCCTTCGGCTTCGGCGGCCACAATGCGTCCCTGACGTTCACCGCAGCGGGTGCAGGGGACCAGCCTTGATCCAGGCGGGTGAACGCTCAGGCCGGTGATGCCTGGGGTAGGCGGAGGCAAAAGCAAGCACCTGCTTCCTCGCCCGGTTCGAAGTAGGCGTCTCCGCCGTTGGCCCGAGAGAGGCTGCGGACGATCCACAGCCCCAGCCCCGAGCCATCGGTCTCTCGTACGCGATGCGGGCTACGGCTGAAGCGCCCGAACAGGCTCGGCACGAACTCCTCGGGCACGCCGGGCCCGTGGTCGCACACCTTGATCTCCACACCACCGGGCTGCTCGGCCACATGTATCTCGATCGGCGGGGCTCCGTAGGAGAAGGCGTTCTCCAGGTAGTTGACCATCATCTCCGACAACTCGCCGCGATCTGCCAGGACCCGGACTTCGGGATCGCACGATACGTACACGTCTCGGGGCCGGTCAGCGAACTCGGCCAGTCGCTCGAGGATCATCTCCAGCACCGGCACCGGCTCCACATAGGCGCGCGAGACCTTCGCGTCGATCTTCGCCACGGTGAGGAGCTTCTTGACCAGGGACTGGAGACGGGCCGTGCGATTCGCGATGCGGCCGAGGACGTCGGCTCGCTCCTCCTCGGTGAACGTCTCCCGGGGGTCACGCAGCATGTCCACCAGCTGGCCGATCCCCGTCAGCGGGTTGCGGACCTCATGAGCCGCCACGGCGATCACCGAGCCCTGGCGTTCGAGTTCGGCTTCGAGCTGTTGTTCGGCCTGCCGCCGGAGGGTGACGTCGCGCAGCGCGGCGACGTGCAAGCGTTCTCCTGCCACCGTCGTGGTGGTGGCTCGCATCTCGACCACCCGCGTCCGGCCGTCGGGCAGCACCAGGTCGATCTCGGTCGACTCGCCGGCGACGATCGGGTATCCGAACGGGGTGCCGAGGAGTTCGCCCGTTGGCCGGCCGAGCAGCTCCTCGGCGGCGGGGTTGCAGATCCGGATCACACCGCGATCGTCGACCGCGAGGATCCCGTCCGCCGACGCCGACATGACCATCTGCCCGGCGTCGCGCTCGAAATTCGCGGGTCGTGTCGGTTCGGTGTCCGGCCTCCGTCCGCCGTCGTGAGGCTCACCCATCAGGCCTCATCCGGGTGGTTCCGTCCAGTCCTCGGCCGTTCCGCGGTCTGGGTCGATCGGCCCCCGTGGGTCGGGGGGCGGCACGGCGGTGTCGGAGAGCACGCGGAAGACATCGGGGCAGGGGCCGCCGATGTGCATGCCGGCGCTATCGATGCTGACCTGGCGGATGGCGTGGTCATGTGCCGACCCCCGCGTCTGCAGGACGGTGATGGCACGCTGGACCGCAGCCGCCCCCTCGATGTAGCGCAGCACGATCGTCACGTCGGTGAGGCTGGCGATCTCCGTGATCGGCGCCGTGAACATCGACATTCCCATGCCGGTCGGTGCGCAGGTGAACAGGGTCGTGATCTCGTGCTGCCGCACGACCCCGCCCAGTGCGATCACGAAATCGAGCAGCGTGCGTGGCGTCGCCCTCCGCTCGAGGGCGGAGAGACCGTCGACGACGAGGCGGGCGGGCGCGAAGTCCGTGATGCCGCTGCTTATCCGGAGGAAATACTCCTCCACCGAGGCCACTTCCGGATACCCGGCGGCGACCTGGAGCAGTCCCGAGGCCTCCATGACGTCCAGGTCCAGACCCCAGCCGGCGGCGTCACGGCTGAGTTGCTCGCGAGTCTCGTCGAAGATGTGGAACAGGCAGCGTTCGCCCGCCCGGAACGCTGCATCCGCGAACTGGAGGGCCGACAGCGTCTTTCCGGCGCCGAGCGGCCCGGTGAGCAGGACGACCGCGTCCCGGAAGATGCCGCCGCCCACCATGGCGTCCAGTTCGAGGTTGCCGGTGGAGACCCGCTCCCGCGACGCATGCTCGCGTGGGGCGAGGAACGCGAGGGGAATGATGACCAATCCGTCTTTCGGGTCGATGGTGAACAGCCACTCCCCGGTACGGTGCGTGGTGCCGCGGAACTTGACGATCTCGATCGTCCGGCGCCGTCTTTCACTCCGCATGACGTTCCGCATGATCAAGACATTGTCCATGACGAACTCCTCGACGCCATACCGGGAAACGTGGTCGTACTCGTCGTCGCGTTCGGTGGTCAGGACCGAGGTGACGTCGAGCGAATCCAGGACCCGGGCGAGCCGATGCAACTCGTGGCGAATGAGCTCGCGGTCGTGGAAGCGGACGAAGACCGCGCCGAGCGAATCCAAGGAGAGCCGTTTGGCGCCGACCTCGCGCACGGCGCGATCGACGCGGGCCATCAGCGCGCCGAGGTCGTACGTTCCGACGGTGAGCGTCTCCTCACCGGTGTCCGCCGAGGCGTCGACGAACATCCACTTTCCCTCGGCCTCCCAGCGCGCGATGTCAAAGCCCAGGGAGCCGGCGTTGCGGCGGATGTCGGCGGGCGTCTCGTCGAAGGCGAGGAATACCCCTGGTTCGCCGAAGCGCATGATGCCCCGGGCGAGGAACTCCAGGGCGAACAGCGTTTTCCCGCTGCCGGTCGTGCCGGTCACGAGCGTGGACCGGCCGGCGGGAAGCCCGCCGATGGCGACCTCGTCGAAGCCGCTGATACCGGTAGGTGTCCTCTCGATCGCGGCGCCGCCCGTCATGGTGCCCCCTCTTGGGGGGACGATCTGTCCACGTCGGGCAGGTCGAGGAAAGCGGCGACCTTGTCTTGGTCGGACAGATCCCCGATGACCCGGAACCTCGGGAGCGGCGTGATCCTGATCACGGTGGGGGTGGCCAGCACCCGTTCCTTCTCCGCGAGATCCGGCCTTGCGGCGGCATCGATGACCTCGATCTCATGGCAGCCGGGCAGATAGGTCTCGCACAGGACTCGCAGATTCGACACCGCGGTCAGCGACCGCGGTGTCTGTCCGACCACGTACAACTTGAACGAGTAGGTCGCCACCGACCTCAACACCACCATGTCGTCGATAACTCGTGATCCGAACCGAGCGGGTCCCCCTTATCGACACCTCCCACGTCCCGTCGACCTGTGGCGGCCGCCACGCTCATGACGCCCTTGGCCACGTTCGCCCGGCGCCTTTCCGACCGGTCGTTCCCGGCCGGTCCAGGCCCCCTTCAGTACCCGACATACCCCCGCTGACCGGCCCGGATACCATGGCCCGCCAGTGATCTCCGGCTGTGCGTTCGGAGGGGCTTACTTGGTCTGGCTCCTAGGTCAGCCGGTGGCGGTGAGGCTCTTGGCGATCTTCTTCAGCTCGCGGTCGATGGCCTTGGCACTGTGGAGCTTCTTGGCGTAGACGGGGCTGAACATCACCTCCGCCCGCCGTCCCTCGCCGACGTCGACGATGATGGTCGGGGTGCCCTTCATGCCGTCCTCGCCGACCCACTGCCTGATCAGGAAACCGGTGGCGTCGCCGACGGGCACCTCCTTGCCCTTTCCCTCGGCGCTGTAGGAACGTACGCGGTCGTCGACCTCCTGGACGGCCTCGCCTTCGTAGACGTAGATCTGGACGCAGTAGAAGCCCTCCGCGTCACCGTCGTAGTTCCACGAGGTCGTGTACCTGTCACCGAAGTCCACCGACCAGTGGGACCACTGCAGGCCGTCGGGCAGGTAACCCACCTTGACGCGCCCGAACGCCTTTCCGTCGCCAAGGTCCCCGAGGTTGGGAGGCTCGGACGGGATGGGCGTCGCGGGGTCGTCGATGGCGGGCGGTTCCGGCACGGCCTGGCTGGTGAGGTCCGGCCGCGGGGTCTCGGAGGCCGCCACCGGCCCGCCCGCGAGAACCTGCGGTACGGCCGCCGAGCCTGGGGCGAGGACCAGGTAGGCGGGGGCCACCGTTCCGACGACGGCGACCGCGGTGGCCACGGCGGTGAGCCTGATCCGCTTGGTCCTGTTACGACGCGAGGACCGCATGACCCGGTCCACCAGGTCGGGGGCGGCGTGCAGCCGCGCGGTCTCGTCCGCCATCATCTGGCGAAGGTCGTCCTCACTAAGCATGGACATTCCTGATCACTCCTTCCGCTGATTCCTCGCCGATCGCCAGGCGGAGCTTGGCGAGCGCCTTCGACGCCTGGCTTTTCACCGTGCCCGCAGAGCAGCCGAGGACCTCCGCGGTCTGTGTCTCGCTGAGGTCCTCCCAGTACCGCAGGACGATCACCGCACGCTGCCGGGGAGGCAGTGCGCGCAGGGTGTCCATGAGCATGTGGCGCAGGTCGACATCGGTCTCCTGCGCCGACCGTTCGGGAGGGGTGTGCATCGGGATGATCCGCAGGATCGCCCGGCGCCTGGCACGGCTGATGGCGCCGTTGACGATGATGCGGCGGATGTAGGGCTCGGGGTTGTCGTACCGCACCCGGTCCCAGTTCTGGTACGTGCGCTCCAGCGCCGTCTGCAGCAGGTCCTCCGCCTCCCTCTCGTCGCCGCACGCGAGGTAGGCCACCCGCAGCAGGCTCGTGCCACGTGCGGCGACGAACGCGGCGAACCCGTCGTCCTCGCCGCCGCTCACGTCTGTTCGTCCAATTTCATGACCTCTAATACGCGTGGGCCCCGCCAGGCGTTGCCCCGCGGCGGCGGCCAAGGATCCCGATGCCGGACCGACGGCGAGCCGCGCCTGTCAACCCAGCTTTTTCAGCCTGACAGCCTGCTTGAGGAAGACGATGCCGTCGATCATGTCGAGCTGGGCCGGGTCCAGCGGGAAATAGGCGAAATCGTGGGAGGTACGCCGGGCGGGCTTCGTGATGGCCTCGGCCAGGCGGCGGGCGTCGATGAGAGAGTGGTCCCACGGGAGCGTGGACAGGATGCCCTCGACGGTGTCCGGGGACGGAATGTCGTCGCCGACCGTGCCGAGGGCCGAGGCCAGGAAGGCGTACCGGTCGCCCAGGTGCGCTTCGGCGATCGCCCCCGCGCTCCACCACTCCAGCGTCTGGTCACCGAACGGCATGAGGCTCTTGTTCCGCTGCAGGTGAAGGTTGCTGGCGAAGACCAGGGCCGGGCCTTGCTCGGCGACGGCACGCAGGTTGGCGGCCATCATCGCGTCCCGCAGGGCCGACAGCCGGGTCCACCGTTCCGGGGAGGCGTCGGCCAGCCAGTAGTGGTAGCGGAGCAGGCCGACGGCGGTGCGCCCGTACAGCGCCGCCCGCTCCCTGTCCTTCGCGCTCAGCCGCGGCACCTGAGTGTCGAGCAGCGCCACCAGATCGTCGGCGAGCAGCCGCAGCCGCTGGGCGTCGGCGGACTGGCCGATCGACTGGGACGGATCCATGGCCGTGGCCTCGTTCGACCACCGGTCGTCCGGGCCCAGCAGCGCGTCGAGAGTTTCCATCGTGCACGGGAGCGGGCCGTCGAGGAGGGCGTAGAGGGCGGTGAGCGCCTGGCGCGGGCTCTCGGCCCAATACTCCAGCGGGCCGTCGAAGCCGAAGAACCGGAGCTTTTCGTCATGCTCCTCGTTGTACGCGCGCATCCAGCTCACGAGCTCGCGGTTGGCCGGGGACGCGCCGAAGCCGTGGCTGAAGCCGCGCTCCATGACGTCATCGAGCGTGCCCGCGCCCGTCGTGATGTAGTCGTCCACCACGAGGCCCCTGAGGCAGTCGCTCTCGATGGCGAAGGACCGGTAGCCCTCGTGCTCGACCAGATTCCGGAAGATCTCGTTGCGCAACTCGCCCAGCTCCCCCACGAAGTGCCTGGCCTCGCCCAGGCCGAGCAGCAGGGGCTTGGCGGGAAGCGACCGGAGGAACGCCGAGACGCCCGCGCCATCGAGCGGCCGGGCCGTGTCCTTGATATCCATACCTTCAACGGTATCTCTGAACACTCGGTGTAAACTTTTCCCGGAAAATGCCCGCTCTCGTCGCGACGGACCTTCAATCGGTGATGCATCCATGAGGCCAGTGGACCTGGCGCGCGAGCACGGCCTGTCCACCCAGGCGATCAGGAACTACGAGGACGCCGGCATCCTGCCCGCCGCCCAACGCACCGTCCACGGCTATCGCACCTATACGCCGCTGCACGCGCAGGCCCTGCGCGCGTTCCTCGCCCTCGTGCCCGGGCACGGTCACCAGACGGCCACGTCGATCATGCAGGCGGTCAACCGGGGTGCCACCGAGGACGCGCTGCGGCTCATCGACGAGAGCCACGGCCAACTCCTCGACGACCGCCGCACCCTCCAGGCCGTCGAAGCCGCGCTCCGCGATCTGGCGCCCGTGCCGCAGGAGCGCGGCGACACGTTCATCGGCCCGCTGGCCAGGAGGCTCGGCATCCGCCCTGCCACCCTGCGCAAATGGGAGAACGCCGGGCTGGTCCGGCCGCGCCGCGACCCGCAGACGGGCTACCGGATCTACAGCGCGGCCGACGTACGGGACGTCCGGCTGGCCCACCAGCTCAGGCGGGGCGGCTACCTGCTGGAGCAGATCGCCCCGCTGATCGCTCAGGTCCGCTCCGCCGGAGGCGTCGCCCCGCTGGAGTCGACCCTGCGCGACTGGCAGGCCCGCCTGTCCGCCCGGGGCCGCGCCATGCTCAAGGGCGCCGCCCACCTGGACGCGTACCTCTGCGCCCGCGAACCCTGAGGCCGAGTCACGTCCACCACAGGAAACGGCATGGCCACGGAAGGAAACCATGCATGAGTGACGGGGCATTCCGCCTGATCAATGGTTCAGCATTCGCTCAAAAGCAGCACGTGGTGCCGGAGAATGTCGCGCGGTGGCGTCGTTGAATACTCGCACGGTCAAGAGGCGGGCAGGCCGGTCGCCGGGTCCACCAGGGCGGTGAACACGTCGCCGTTGCCCGGTGCGGTGGCGCCGGCCGGTGTCCCGTAGGTGAGGCCGGTGACGAGCACCCTGCCGTTCGGCCCGGGGGCGGCGAACAGGTCTGGCTCGGCGAACGGGTCCACGCCGTCGTCGCGCGCCGACCCGAACTGCGCCGCCGCCGCCTGCTTGCCCTTTCCGGACAGGCGCACGGTCAGGACGTCGGCCTGCCCCGCCATCACACCGACCCGGCCGCGGGTGTACCCGATGACCTCGGCCTCGCCGCCGGGCAGCGGCACGACGGCCGCTCCCGCGTCCGTGGCCGGGGTCGCGACGGTGGTGGTCCACTTCTGCTTGCCTGCGGTGGTGTAGGCGACGGCGAGCAGGTCGCCGCCGACGGCGCCGGTCGCGACCACGAGCCCGCCGGTCGTGACCGTCACGGCGTTCAGGCGGTCGTCGCCGGCGCCGCCCGCCGTGGTCACCCAGCGCTTGGTCCCGTCGGCGTCATACCTCGCGATCCAGCCGTCCTGGCCGCCGAGCGCCGTGGTGCCCGGCAGCCCCGCCGGTCCGCCGCCGACCACGTACGCGCCGGTGGCGTCGGCCGCCACGCCGTACGCCTTGTCCTCGCCGGGGCCGCCGAGCTGGCGTACCCAGGCGACCTGCCCGCCGGGCGTGACGCGGGCGAGGATGGCGTCCTTGTCGCCGCTGTTCGCGCCGGACAGCGCGCCCTTGGTGTACCCGGCGAGGTACGCCCCTCCGTCGGAGGCGGCCGTCAGCCCGTAGACCCGGTCCGCGGCGCCGGCCGCGCCGAACTGGGTCAGCCACCGCACCTTGCCGTCCGCGTCCAGGCGCACCGCGAAGGCGTCGTCGGTGGTGTTGCCCGGGTGGTGACCGTCCAGGTCGCCCTTTGTGTACCCGGCGGCGAGGACGCCGCCGTCGGGCAGCGCGGCCACGCCGTACAGGCGCTCGTCGGCGGCCGTGCCGAACTGCCGGGTCCATCGGGCCGCCCCGTCGGGGCCGAGGCGGGACAGCACGACGTCCAGCCCGCCCGCGTGGCTCTGGCCGTTCACCGCGCCGCTCGCCGCGTACCCGAGGGTCGTCGAGCCGTCGGCGTGGGAGGCGGCGCCGCCCGCCCAGTCGGTGCCGGGGGTCCCGTGCAGCGGAGCGGGCAGCCCCGCCGGGGGGACGACGCTCAGCGCGGGGCCGAGATCGGCCATGCCCTGCTCGAACGCCGGTCCCCAGACACTCCAGTCGTGGCCCCCGTCGAGGATGCGCATCTGGGCCGAGACGCCGGGCACCCGGCGCGCGGCGTTGTAGAGGGCCTCGGACTCGAAGTCGAGATCGTGCCGGGCGTCGGCGGGGTCGGGGTTGGCGTACTCGTCGTCGCCCACCGCGATGAACAGCCGCACGGGCAGGTCGGGGTCGACCTCGGTCAGCAGCCGCGGGTAGTTGAGCCGCTGGTACACCTCGTCGTCGAACTTCTCGCCGCCGAGCCCGAACGCGCCGTAGTCGCGGGCCGAGGAGTCGCCCGGCGGCAGCGGGGTGTAGACGGCCGGGCTCAGCACCAGGGCGCCGCCGAACAGGTCCTGGTGGGCCAGCGTGTACCGCAGCGCGCCCGCGCCGCCCATGGAGTAGCCGCCGACGATCCGCGCCGTGCGGGTCGCCGCGGTGCGGTAGGTGGCGTCGACGTGGTTCACCAGGTCGCGGGTGAGCGCGGTCTCCACCGGCCTGCCGGGAATGTCGCCCCCGGTGTACCGCGAGTCCACGTACCAGTTGCCGCGCTCGCTCCAGGGGGCGTCGGGCATCACCGCGATGAGCGGGGGGATCCGCTTGTCCTGGATCATCTCGTCCAGGGTGTCCTTGGCCTGGGTCCAGGACTGCAGCGAGTCGCCTCTGCCGTGCAGCAGGTACAGCACCGGATAGCGCTGGCCGCCCCGCGCGTAACCGTCGGGCAGGTACACGTTGTAGGCGACGGGCTCGCCGAGTGCGGCGGAGTACGCCGAGGAGGCGGTGATCGTGCCGGTCTTCGCCTTCCCTCCCCGCGCCTCGGTGGGCATCACCGTGTACGCCGTGCACACCGCGAGCACCAGGGCTGCCAGAACGCCGAGCACCCGCCATCGCGAAACGACCATCTGGCCACTCCTTCACCGGGGCCGGAGGGGGTCCCCAGTCTGAGGGCCGGAGTGCTGTAAACGTTTACAGTCACGCTCCGGCCCGACACGTCTTGGGTTAAGAGGTTTCCGGTGAGTTTCGCGGGCCGTTTCGGCCGTGTCAATAGGGCAATTCAGTCACGACACCTGAAAACAGACCCGTCGATATCAGGCCCGGATCGGGGTGGCCTCCGCTCGGTCTGTTCACCTCGGAGGGAAAACCGCACTTCAAGAGTGGTTAAAGCGGGCCCGGTGGGTGATCGTCCGGCGATATCCGTAGCGTATGCCTGTCGCATTCCCGCAAGGTCTCGCCGCCGCCTGCCTGCCGGCACTGTTGCTGGCGCCCGCCGCCGGTCCGGCGGCGGCCCCGGCGCCGCTGCCCGAGCCGTCGCCGGCCTCGGTCGCGCGGGCCGAGCTCGCCGAGCTGGTGGTCCGCCGGCCGGGCTCCCTGAAGGGGTACTCCCCCGCGCAGTTCCCGCACTGGGTCGAGCAGGGCGGGAACTGCGACACCCGGGAGGTCGTCCTCGACCGCGACGGCGAGAACGTCAGGGAGGGCCGCCACTGCCGGGTGGTGTCGGGAATCTGGCACTCGCCCTACGACGGCACGACGCTGAGGTCCGCAGGGCGGGTGGACGTCGGGCACATGGTGCCCCTGGCCGACGCGTGGCGCTCCGGAGCGGACGCCTGGTCGATGACCCGGCGGCAGGAGTTCGCCAACGACCTGGTGCACCCGCAGCTCATCGCCGTGTCCAGTGCCTCCAACCGGGCCAAGGGCGACCAGAGCCCGGCCCAGTGGCGTCCGCGGCGTTCGTACTGGTGCGTGTACGCCAGGGCGTGGACGCACGTGAAGCACCACTACAGGCTGACCGTCACCGCGAAGGAGAAGACCGCGCTCGACCGCATGCTCGACACCTGCCCGGACCGCCAGCATCCGTGAGAAACCCGGCGCCGCCGGTGCTAGACGCCGCGCTCGGCCTGGCTGCGCTCGATGCAGAACTCGTTGCCCTCAGGGTCGAGCAACGTGACCCAGCCGGGCCCCTCCGCGGTGCGGTGGTCCTCGTACAGCTTGGCGCCGAGGGCGATGGCGCGCTCCACCTCCTCGTCGCGGGTGCGCTCGGTGGGCACCCAGTCGAGGTGCATCCGGTTCTTCACCGTCTTGCCCTCGGGCACCTGGATGAACAGCAAGCCGGGCACGGGCGAGGGAGCCTCGACGAGGACCTCGGGGTCGCCCGGCGCGTCCTCTCCGGACACCGGCCACCCGGTTACGGCACTCCAGAAAGTCGCGAGCTCGAAAGGATCGGCGCAGTCAATGGTCAGATGGCGAGGCATCATGACGCCGAGCCTAGTGTCGTGACCCGGCAGGCCGTCCGGGGCGGCGCGATCGGCCGCCGACGAGGCGGGCCCTACCGGAAGCGCGCGACGAAACGGCGTTGCCAGGGTGTCTCCACCGCGTGCGAGGAGTAATGCCTCCTGACGTAGGCGACCGCCTCGCGGTTGGGCACCCCGTCCAGTACGGCGAGGCAGGCCAGCGCCGTGCCGGTCCGTCCCGATCCCCCGGCGCAGGCGATCTCGACGCGTTCGGTCGCGGCGCGTGCCCATGCCTCGCGCAGCGCGTCCCCGGTGGCGGTGCGGTCGGACGGCAGCCAGAAGTCCGGCCAGCGAAGCCAGCGAGACTCCCACGGGACCGGGGGTGGTTCGCGGCCCAGCAGATACAGCGCGAAGGCGGGCTGCGGCCCTGACGGCAGGGGGCGGCGGAGCCCGCGGCCGCGGACGAGCCGGCCCGAGGGCAACCGCAGCACGCCCGCCATCGTGGGCTCCCAAGCAGCGATCATGGAGCGAGCCTAGCCCTCCCAGCTGTGCGGACCGGGATCCCAGGGCCGGTCGATCAGGCCTACCCGTTGAAGCTTCGCCGGGTTGACCACCAGGTTCATCTCGGTGATCTGGCCGGCGGACATCTCGATGCCGACCACGCCGATCACCTTGGTGTCCAGGCTCAGCAGGTACCCCTCGCCGCCGGCCAGCCGCACCGGCCGTACCTCCACACCGGCGTAGCGGCGAACGAGCCCGGCCAGCAGGGTCGCGACCCGTTCCGGGCCGTGCACCGGCACGCGCGCCGCGAGAACCTCTCCCCCGCCGTCGGAACGCAGCACGACCTGGGGATCCAGCAGGGGGAGCAGCTCCGCCAGATCACCGTCCGCAGCGGCCTTGAGGAATATGGCGGTGATGTGCCGATGCTCCTCGGCGGAGACCGGTACGCGTGGCGGCGCCTCGCCGCGTACCCGCCGGCGCGCCCGTGACGCGAGCTGCCGGCATGCCTGGGGGGTACGGCCGACCACGGTCGCGAGCCGGTCGAAGTCCATGCCGAACACGTCGTGCAGCACGAACGCGACCCGTTCGGCGGGTGTCAGGCTCTCCAGCACCAAGAGCACTGCGGTGCGCACCGACTCCCGTAACGCGGTGGCCTCGCCCAGATCCGAATCGTCGTACCCCGCCAGCGGTTCGGGCAGCCAGGTGCCGATGTAGGTCTCGCGGCGGGCGCGGGCCGAGCCGAGCATGTCGAGGCAGATGCGAGACGTCACCGTTGTGAGCCATGCCCGCGGGTGTTCCAGGTCGACGGGCGCGGAGGTGCGCAGCCGTACGAACGCCTCCTGGACGGCATCCTCGGCGTCCGTGGCGCTGCCCAGCAGGCGGTAGGCGACCGCGAACAGGTACCGGCGGTGCTTGCTCCAGTCGTCCATGTCACACGATTGTGGCCTACGTCGTCACCCGGTCATGCAGAGGATCATCACCGTTGCCGGCGGCGGGCTCGCCGGACTGGTCGCCGCCATAACCTGCGCCGAGGCCGGAGCGCGGGTCCGGCTCCTGGAGGCGCACCACTCTCTCGGCGGGCGAGCCCGCGCCACCGCACCGCCGTACGTGGCCCACGACGGCCCGCATGTGCTCTACTGCGACGGGCCCTGGTGGCGTTGGCTCGCCGAACGCGATCTGCTGGGCCCGTTCTCCGGGGTGCCGCTACGCGGCCTGGCCGGGTTCCGGTTCCGCCACGACGGCCGGATGCGGCGCACCCCACCGGCGGCCCTGCTGCGGGTGCTCGCGCGGCGCCGTCGACGCGCACCGGCCGACGTCGACTTCCATACCTGGATCCGCGGCCACCACGGTGAGCGGGCCGCGTCTGCCGCGTCGAACCTCATGGGTGTCGCCACCTTCGACGCCGATCCGGGCCGGCTCTCGGCCGCGTTCGTCTGGGAGCGGCTGCTGCGGGTGTTCGCGCCGAACCCGCCCGCCCGCTACCTCACGGGCGGCTGGACGGGTCTCGTCGACCGGCTCGCGGGCCGCGCCCGTGCCCTCGGCGTCGTCATCGAGACCGGTGCCCGTGTGACCGGCTTGCCCGCTTCGCCGGTCATCGTGGCCACCTCGCTGGACGCCGCCGGACGCCTGCTCGGCACGGCGCTGCCCGGAGTGCACAGCGGCCGGACGCTGCTGCTGGACCTGGCCGTACGCGCCGACCGCCGTGACGCCTTCGTCGTGTCGGACCTGGACGCCGCCGGCTGGCTGGAGCGCTACACCCTTCCCGACCCGAGCCTCGCGCCGCCCGGCGAATCGCTGATCCAGGCACAGCTACCCCTGCGGGAGGGTGAGGGCAGGGCCGGCGCGCTGGCCCGGCTGGAAGGCCTGGTCGGCCAGGCGCTCCCCGGCTGGCAGGAGCGGGTCACCTGGCGGCGCCACAGCATCGCCAACCGCCGCACCGGCGCGCTGGACCTGCCCGGCCGTACCTGGCGTGACCGGCCGGCCGTGGAACGCGGTGACGGCGTGTTCCTCGCCGGTGACATGGTCGCGGCGCCCGGCCTGCTCAGCGAGGTGTCCTTCCACAGCGGGATCGCCGCCGCCCGTGGCGCGCTCGCTCACCGGCCCTGAGCGGGGACCTGGCCCCGCTCCACCACGGCGCCGAGGTGCCGCAGGCCTTTGTCGCCGCGCTCGGCCCGCGCGTTGCTGCCGCCGGCGCAGGGCTCCCCCGGGCCCGCCGACCGGCTGGTCGCCGCGCTCGCCGGCCGCACGGCCCTCCTGGTCGTCGACAACTGCGAGCACCTCGGCGGGAACCCAGAGATTATTTCTTGACTGCGGCTGCCGGGTCTTCGGCATGCCGGTTGCGCAGACGAGTGAGCGCCTGGGGAGACAGGTGTCGCGCGAGCTGCTCCAGCAGGGAAACGACCTCGGCGACCAGGTGAGGATCGGCGGCGCCCAGGACTTTGGCCAGGGCGGTGTCGATGGAGGTCGAGCGGACCTGTTCCACCCGGCCGGAGATCTCAGGAGAGGGCAGGATACGCAGACGGCGGCGGTCGCGCGTATCGGGTTCGGTGACCACGGCGCCGGCCTCACGGAGCCGGGCCACCGCCGCCGACACGGCGCTTTGCGGCAAGCCGGTGCGGGTGACGATCTCGCTGATCGCACTGCCGGGATGTGCGCGGATGTCGCTGACCACGATCAGCACGCCCCGGATGCTGCCCGGCTGGTCGCCGAGTCCCTCGGTGGGCAGCGCCTCCTCGCCGATCTTCATCAGCGTGCGCCCCAACAGGAAGAGATCCACTCCGTTCATGCCTCAACTATACATCGGATTTGATGTATCAAAATTGATGGAATATGGTCGAAGCCATGAACTCCCTCCACCACGAGGTGCGTGGCACCGGTCCGATGCTCCTGATCTCCCAGAGCGGCGAAGGCGACGCCGACCGCACCGTCGACCTGGTCAACCAGCTCGCCGACGCCTTCACCCTCATCACCTACGACCGCCGCGGCCTGTCCCGCAGCCCGTCGAGCCGGGGCGTGGCGATGGCCGAGCACGCCGAGGACGTGCACCGCCTGCTGGCAGGGCTGACCGACGAGCCGGTGGCGATGCTCGGCTGCAGCCTAGGCGCGGTCATCGGCCTGCACCTGGCCGTCCGCCACCCCGGGCAGATCAGCACGCTCATCGCGCACGAACCGGTCGCCCCCCGCCTGCTGCCCGCCGGCGAGCGTGCCCGCCACGAGGCGGAGCTGGCCGAGATCCAGGAGCTCTACCGCCGCGACGGGCTGGCCCCCGCGCTCAAGGCCGTCGCCGCCGTGCTCGGCATCGATCCGGCCAACCCCGACGCCGAGCCCGGCCTGGCCCCGCAGCCGATGACGCCGGGGCGGATCGCCAACTTCGACTTCTTCATCGAGCACGACTTCACCGCGGTCCTTCAGGACACGCTCCCGGCCGGCGAACTGGTCTCCTCCCCGACGCGGATCGTGCCCGCGGCCGGCCGTACCACGCCGCGGACCGTCTTCGATTACCGCTGCGCCCAGGAACTGGCCGCACTGCTGGGCACGGAGCTCGCCGAGTTCCCCGGCGGGCACAACGGCAACACCAGCCACCCCCGCGCTTACGCCGCCCGCCTGCGCGAGCTTCTCGGGTGAGCCGGACTTCGGCCCTTCGCGCGAGTCAGGTGGCCGGGAGCGGGTCCTGGCCGCGTGTTCGCCGAGTTCGAGGTCGACCTCCTGCGGATGAGGACCCGGGAGGGCATGGCCGTCGCCAAGGCCAAAGGCAAGCTGCGCGGTAAGCAGCCCAAACTGTCAGCCCGCCAGCAGGCCGAACTACGCCGCATGCGCGACGCCACCCGCGACGGCGCGGAGTACACCACGGCCCTGCGCGCCGAACAGGCCGGGCTGACCGTCACGACGGGCGATGAGCTCGGCGAACCGTTCTGTGACGAGGACGTCATCAAGAACGGCCTGTCTGGCCTGGAAGGCCCTGACACAGCCCCCGGTGCCCGCTGGATCACCTGGAGCACCCCCTGAGGCCGACCGGCTGCGCGACGAGCGCGTCCCCGGGCCCGGCCTGACGGGGTCAGGCCGGGCCCGGGTGAGAGCTGGGGTCGGCGGCGCCGGTCTCGCGGCTGCCGTCGAACTGGACACCGCGGACGCTGAGGACCATCAGGAGGCCCGCGGCGCCGACGAGGAAGATGTCGGCGACGTTACCGACGAAGAAGCCCTTGTAGTCGATGAAGTCGACGACGTGGCCGTGGGCGAAGCCCGGGTCGCGGAACAGGCGGTCAAGGAGGTGGGAGGCGGCGCCGCCGAGCGCGAGACCCAGGCCGAGGGCCCAGGCGGGCGAGCCGAGTCGGCGGCCGTAGTAGAGGATGCCGGTGACTATGCTCGCGGCGGCCACGGCGAACACCCAGGTCGAGTCACGGCCGATGGAGAACGCGGCGCCGGGGTTGTAGAGCAGGCGGAAGTCGATGAGGCCGGGGATCACCGTGATCGGGGCCCGGTCGGTGAGCGCCGACACGGCCCACAGCTTTGACAGCTGGTCCGCCGCGACGACCGCCAAGCCGACGGCGACCATCCACAGCCACAGTCCGTGCGCCCGCGCCGGGGTTCGCTCGCCCGCCTCACCTGTCATGCCGCCTCCACCGTCGCGGATCCGTCACGCCCTGATCCTCCGCACCCGATCCTATGAGGAAGCATGACTTCGTCGACGCGGCACCAGATGACGAGAAAGGTCTTCACTGGAGCGACAGAGCAAAAGTAGTAGCTGTGAGTGATCGGCTCCCATCATCCGACGGAGAGTCCGGACCGCATCGTGGCTGTTCATCGGCCTCGCGAGAAGAGCGGTATCCCAGACGACTGCGGAGCGCTATGGCTTCGCATCCACTCGACGATTGGCGCGATGGCCTTTTCGACCGGCTGGGCGGCGAACCTGGCCAGCAGCTTGACGACGGTCTTGGCGGGCTGCTTGAGGCTGTCGGTGCCGCTGTTGGTGAAGCCGGGGTGGCGCAGCAGGTAGCGGGTGCGGGCGTCCGGGTGGTCGGCGGCGTACGCGACGCCCAGGAGGTCGGCGGCGCGCCCGCCCTACAGCATGGCCTTGATGCCGCCGTAGCCCTGCTTGAGCGACAGGTCGTCCCAGTGGATGCGGCCCTTGGTGACGCCGACGCCGCAGATGTTCACGATCACCGGGTGACTCGGACGCTCGCGCGGCGGCCTGACCAGGCACGCTCGCCGTTCAAGATCATCCCATTGCCCCTTTGGCGCGTATCTGGGTCACACCCCGAGCTGGGTGTCCAGGGACTGGCGGACGGTCGAGGCGCGGGCGTATCCGATCTGTACGTGCCCGGCCGGCTCAACCTCTGCCGCCGCGGGCCGGGGCGGCCGCGCCCGTGCGGTGAGCGTCGGCCGGGTCAGGCGTACAGGCCGGTGCCGGTCTCCAGCAGCGTCTTCAGGTCGCTGAGCACCTCCGGCCAGCCGCCGCCGGCGTTCTCGACCGCGCCCGCGACCTGCGCCCCCGTCTGCGGCGCGTCGTGCACGTCGTGGGTCAGGGTCAGCGAGCACACGCCGTTCTCGCCCTCTTCGATCTCGTACGTGAGCCGCGTGTGGACCTCGTCGAGCCAGGTCGGCCGCCAGGTCTGCACGAGCCGGCGCGGCGGGTCGGCCTCGACGACCTCGCCCTCCACGACGCAGTCGGTGGGGTTCATGCCGGGCATGTGGTCGCCGGCGAGCGCCCGGAAGCCGCCGCCGGGACGCAGGTCGTAGTCGACCGGGCTGCGGTAGCCGTACCGCCGCGTCCACTCCGGGTCGACGATCGCGGTCCAGATCGCCTGCGGGGTCGCCTTGATGTAGACGCGGTGCACCTGGACGGTCGTGCCGGTCTCGGTGGTGATCATGGTGTTCTCCAACTCGGTCTTCAGATGGGCGAGCGCCGACACCTGGAGCTCGGTGTACTTGTCGATCCAGCGGTCGTGGATGAGCCGGATGGGCACCACGTTCAGGAAGTGCAGCTTCTCCCGGCCCGACCTGCGCGTGATGACGAGACCGGCGTCCTCCAGCAGCCGGAGGTGCTTCATCACGCCGAACCTCGTCATGTCCACGTCGGACTCGAGGTCGGACAGTGTCCGGCCGTCGCGCGTGAACAGCCTGTCGAGCAGCCGCCTGCGGGTCGGGTCGGCCAGCGCCTTGAAGACGCGGTCGTCGTCGTTCACGCCTCGAAGATAGGTGACCAAATAGTCACATGTCAATCATCGCGGCCCGTAGGCGATGGGCATCCGACGAGCGCGCTACCGTGACCAGGGGCGATACCCTCGGAAAGGGCGGTCAAGGGTGCGGGTCGAGTTCGGGGTGCTGGGACCGGTAGAGGCCTGGGACCACGCCGGAGACCCGATCGCGCTCAAAGGGCCGAGGCACCGCGCGGTGCTGGCCCGGCTGATCGTCGCCCGCCGCCGCGTCGTACCGGTCGGCCACCTCGTCGAGGACCTGTGGGACGATCCGCCGCCGGGGGCGGTCAGCGCGGTGCGCACCTTCGTCGCCGCGCTGCGCCGCGCGCTGGAACCCCGGCGCCCACCCCGCACTCCGGCCCGGCTGCTGGTCACCCAGGGCCCCGGATACGCGCTGCGCGCCGAGCCGGACGCGGTGGACGCCTGGCGTTTCGAGCAGGCGGTGGCCGCCGCCGCGACGCTGCCGCCCAAGGACGCCCTCGCCCGGCTGGAGGAGGCGCTCGGATGGTGGCGCGGCCCCGCCTACGCCGAGTTCACCGAGGAGCCCTGGGCCCGCGCGGAGCGCTCCCGCGTGGGCGAGTTGCGGCTGCACGCCGTCGAGCGGCAGGCCGAGGCCCGGCTGGCCCTCGGCCTCGCCGCCGAGGCGGTGCCCGACCTGGACGCGCACGTGGCCGAGCATCCCTGGCGCGAGGACGCCTGGCGGCTGCTGGCCCTAGCGCTGTACCGCGCCGGCCGCCAGGGCGACGCGCTCGCGGTGCTGCGCCGTGCGCGAACTCTCATGGTCGAGCAGCTCGGGGTGGATCCCGGCCCGCCGCTGCGCCGCCTGGAGGCCGACATCCTCGACCAGGCCCGCCACCTCGACCCCGCGTCCGGTGCGGCCGGCGCGGCGGGACGGGTGTGGGCGCGGGCGGCCGCCGCCTACGACCGCACCGTGGCATCCGGCGCCCGGGCCCGGCTGGAGTCGACGGTGGGCCTGCTGCGCAATCTCGCGGTGACCGGAGGCGGCGGCCTTCAGGCGGCCCGCGAACACCGCGTGGCGGCCATCACGGCGGCGGAGGAGCTGGAGGACACCGAGCTGACGGCCCGCGTGATCGGCGCCTACGACGTCCCGGCGATCTGGACCCGCGTGGACGATCCGCCGCAGGCCGCGCGTGTCGTGGCGGCGGCCGAGCGCGCCTTGGCCCTGCGGCCGCCTGGCGCGCACCCGGCGGCGCGGGCCCGCCTGCTGGTCACGATCGCCCTGGAGTCGCGCGGCACCCGCTCACCCCGTGGGCCACAGGTGGCCAGGCAGGCGGAGGAGATCGCCCGCCGCCTGGACGATCCCGCGCTGCTGGCGTTCGCCCTCAACGGCGTGTTCATGCAGACCTTCGACCGGACGGGGCTGGCCCCGCGCCGGGACGAGATCGGAGCCGAGCTGGTCGCCCTGTCCGCCCGGCACGGCCTGGTCACCCACGAGGTGCTCGGGCACCTCATCCGGCTCCAGGCCCGCAGCGCCCTCGGCGACTTCCCCGGAGCCGACGGGCACGCGACCGCCGCCGACCGCCTGGCCGAGCGCGACGAGCTGCCGCTGGTGGGCGTCTTCACCCAGTGGTACCGGGCGCTGCGGCTCGCGGCTACGGGGCGGGCACCGGTGGCCGTGGTGGAGGCGGCCTATCGGGACGCCGCCGCGCGGCTGGACGGCGCGGGCATGCCCGGGCTCGAACGCGGACTGCTCCCGCTCGCCCTGCTGTGCCTGCGCCTGCGGCACGCGCTGCCCGTACAGGCCGCCGAGGACACCGACTGGGGGCCGTACGAGCCGTGGGCCCGCCCGCTGGCGCTGCTGGAGCAGGACCGCCCCGGCGAGGCCGCGGCCGCGCTGCGCCGGCTCCCGGACCCGCCCCGCGACCTGCTGTCGGAGGCCCTGTGGTGCCTCGCCGCGCGGGCGGCGGTCGCCGTCGGCGACCGGGAGACGATGGAGCGCGCCCGCACCGGGCTCACCCCCGCGGCGGCGGAGCTGGCCGGGGCGGGCAGCGGCCTGCTCACCCTGGGCCCGGTCTCCGAGCACCTCGACGACCTCGCCACCGCCCTGCGGCACCCCCGGTGAGCCGGATCGAGTGCTCGGGGCCGGCCGGCAGGATGAAGTCCCAGCTCGGGCCGTGGTGCCGGCCGAGGCGGGATCTCGTTGAAGTCGTACTCCCGTCTCCCTTGAAGAAGATCGTACGCGAGCTCCCAAGGAGCATGGCAGGCCGGAGCGAAGGCGGGGAGAGCCGGCTCCATACCCGTTTCGCAGGGTCACTTCACCGGAGATCAGTCCAGGCCGCCGACGACCAGGAACACCAGCAGGGCGGCCATGGCGAGAGCGAAGGCTCCGAGGGCTGTGACGGCGGCCACCGTGACGACGCTGGTCAGGCCGGCCCACCTGTCGAGATCGTGTTCCGCGACGCCCGCACCTTCGCGCTGCTCCACGATCGCAAGCTAACACCTGCAAGGACCCCGGACAACGGAGATCGCCTGCGCCGTGTGGCCGGCAGTGGTTCAGCCGCGGCCCTCCCGGTCGGCCAGGTGATCGCCGCCCACCGGCCCGCGGGTGCCGAGGGCGCGGTATCTGGCGTTGAGGGCTCAGTGCCCGGTGGCGCCGTCGATGCGTTCGCGTAGGAGGTCGGCGTGGCCGTTGTGGCGGGCGTATTCCTGGATCATGGCGGAGTAGACCCAGCGCAGGCTCATCTCGGCCTCGCGGCGCGGGTCGATGAAGGTCTCGTCCAGTGAGCGTCCCGAGGTGGTCTGGCGGACGAGCTCGATCTCGCGGGTGTAGGCGGCGAGGTCCGATGGCGCGTCGGCGGTCTCCACGTCGAACTCGGCGTCGAGGTCGTCGTCGCTGCAGTACAGGTAGCCGACCCGCTCTCCGGCGAAGCGGGTGCGGAACCAGTCGCGCTCGACCTCGGCCATGTGGCGGACGAGGCCGAGCAGCGACAGCCGCGACGGCTCTACGCAGCGCAGCTTGAGCTGCTCGGCGGTGAGCCCGGCGCACTTCCACAGCAGTGTCTGCCGGTGGAGGTCGAGCCACGCGTCCGCGAGCGTGTGCTCGTCGCCTGTCAGCGCGGCCAGCGGTTGGTTGACACGGGTGATCTGCGGAGCGGTCCAGGTCATGGCGATATCATGCCTTCGCGTCCCGCCCATCGCCTGCCGGATCAGAGCGTCTCAGGACCTTGGCAGCACCGGGGGCTTGGTAGTCGATCATCGCCTCGAGCGCGTTCGGCAAACGCTTGACGCCGGAGGCTCCGTTGGCGGCCGAGGGCATCGCTCGTAGGCGTGGAACGCGGTCCAGCACACCAGCAGGGCCAGCGCGAACACCGGCAGCCAGGCCAGGCGGGCGAGCAGCCAGCCGGGATCGTCAGGGACGGTGTGCAGGCCGGGCAGCGGGCCGTCGGCGAGCAGGCCGATCGCGGTGACCGCGATCAGGGCGGTCTGGTGCCACAGGAAGATCGTCATCGCGGAGAGGTTGACCAGCGCCACGACGGCCCACGCGGCGGGGTGGCGCGTCAGCACCCGCCGCAGCGGGCCGAGCAGGAGCAGGGCCGCCCCGCACTGGGTGAGGCCGAAGGCGACCGCCGCCAGCGTGGGCGGCGACTGGTTCGAGATGGGGGCGCCGGGCACGCCGACCATGGAGGCCGGGTAGCCGGCCCACAGGACGAGCGCCGCGGTGGCCGCGCCGCCGCCGAGCAGCAGCGCCCACCCCGTCGTACGGCCGCGCAGGTCGCCGCGGGCCCAGGCCGCGCCCAGGCAGTACGGGACCAGCCAGCCGGCCGCCACGTTGGTCCAGCCCAGCCAGGCGGGCCCGCCGAGGCCGTAGCGGACCAGGTCGACGAGCGCGACAACGGCGAGCGGCCACAGCGGATGCAGCCTGGCGACCAGCGGGGTCGCCGCCGTCAGCGCCGCGAAGACCAGCAGGAACCACATCGGCGACAGCACCAGCTTGACCAGGACGCGCACGGTGTTCGGGTCGGCCCCCGACGCGAGCATCGCGCCCGCCACCACGCTCCACACCGCCGCCACGACGATGACCGGCCGGAACAGCCGGGCCATGCGGGCAGTGAGCCACCGGCGGTAGGTCCGGCCACGGCCGAGGGCGTTGATGTGGCTGCGCGCCGCCATCTGCCCGCCCACCAGGAAGAAGACCGCCATCGTCTGCAACAGCCACGAGACGGGCGCGAGCTGGGGCATCTGCCGGAGGGGGCTGCCGACGCGTACCGTGCCGCTGTCGGCGACCAGGGCCGTCACCAGCCAGTGACCGAGCACCACTCCCAGGATGGCCACCGCCCGCAACGCGTCGGCGGCACGGTCGCGGTCGGGCGGAGTCGCCGCGTCGATGCGCCGGACGAGGTCACGCACTGGAGGGGGCCCGTCCGGAGATGATCCTGGCGATGTTCGCAAGGGCCACGCCGGGTCTCAGGTAGTCGCTGTGGCCGCCGTCGCCCGCCGCGAAGACCCGGGCGCCGAACTCCGGCGAGACCGGATCGGCGCCGAACCCGACGGTGGCGAAGGGAAGCCGGAGCCGCGCGTGCGGCACGCCGGCGATCCAGTCACCGGAGGCCCGTCCGGCCCAGACGGTGGCCCGGGTGCGCAGTCGCGCGGCGGTGCCGGCACCGGTGCCGGCGCTCGCGCACAGGATGATGTCGGCCACCTCCAGCCCGGGCGCGGCCCGCCCGCAGACCACGCTCCCGTAGGAGTGACACACGAGGGAGATCCGGGCCGCGGGCCTGACCGCGCGCAGTTCCCGCACGAACCGGCGCAGCGCTGGGGCGGCCTCGTCGGCGCGGCCGGGCGTCAGCGCCTGGAAGCTCACGGTGCTCGGTGTCCGGTAGCCGAGCCAGGCGATGACGGCGGACCGGTCGCCGAGCTCCTGCCGCAGCCTCATCGCGCCGCCCCGCAGGAGCCCGTACCTGTCGAGGTCGGTGTCGGCGCCGGGGACCACGACGGCGATCCGCTCGGCCAGGGACAGGTCGCCGAACACCTCGGTGGCGCGCCCGCCGTCGCGTCCGTCGAAGGACAGGAAGGTGCGCGCCGGGTCGGCCATGGCGCGCAGCATCGCGGCCCGCCACCGGTCACCATGACCTGCCGCGATCAGCTCAGCCGCCCGCATGTCCTCTCTGCTGGCGGCGTACCGTCCGGCCAGAGCCGCGGGAGTGGCGGCCCGCAGCGGGGCCAGTGCGGCGGGGGCGGGCGCCGGGACGGCCGAGGGGCGGGCCGCGCCCGCCACCGGCACCACCACCGAGGTGGCGACGAGTGCGGCGAGCAGGGCGCGGCGCGGAGGGGATTCGCTGACTTCCATCACCTGGCCGAAGGTGCCGCAGGCCGCATCCGCGCCGCATCGGACCGCCGGTGGCATTCGCCCGGGCGCGGGTGGACCGCAGGTGTACACCCGTGGTCCGATGCCCGGGCACGGGGCACGCCGTTACCCTCTGACCATGCACGTCACACCACCGCTGCCTCTGCTGAAGCGTGTGCCGCCCGGGGCCTGGACGGCTCTGGCCTGGTGTGCGGGCCTGGCGTTCACCTTCCTCGTGCGCGTCAGGCTGCCCGGTGAGTGGGAACCCACCGTGAATTCCGGGCCATTCTTCTACCGGTGGGACGGTTTGGCGTTCCTGGCGGTGGCCACTGCCCTGGTGCCGGCCGGCAGCGCTCTGCTGCGCCATCGGCCGCTGCCGGCTCTGGCCTTGTTGCTCGCCGCCTCGGCCATCGCGTGCGTCCCCCTGGGTGTGGGAGAGATCCCCCTGGCTCAGTTCCTGGCGGTCGATGTCGCGCTGTACTTCATCGCGGCCACCCGGCCGCGCCGCACCGGGATCGTCGCCGTCGCCATGGCGCTCGCCGTGCTCACCGGTTACCTGGCCACCCGGCTGCTGGCCGGGTGGAGCGTCGGGACCTCGGCGGAGCTGGCCGTCGCGATGACGGCCCTCATCGCCTGGCTGGTCGGCGGCTCGGTGCGCCAGGCCCACGAGCACGCCGAGAGGCTGGCCGCCCAGGCCGCCGCCCAGGTGGTCACCGACGAACGGCTGCGCATCGCGCGCGAACTGCACGACATGGTCGCGCACAGCATCGGCGTCATCGCCCTGCAGGCCGGCGCGGCACGGCGGGTCATCGACACCCAGCCCGTACGGGCGCGCGACGCGCTGGGCGAGATCGAGACGGTGGGCCGGGAGACGCTGTCAGGGCTGCGCCTCATGCTCGGCGCGCTCCGTACCCCCGAACCGGGACGGGCACCACAGGCGGCGCCGCTCGACCCGGAGCCCGGCCTGGCGGACGTCGACCGGCTGGCCGCGACCACGACGGATGCCGGTGTCCGCGTCGACGTGCGGTGGCTGGGCGAGCGGCGTCCGCTGCCCCCGGACATCGACATGTCCGCCTACCGCATCGTCCAGGAGGCGCTCACCAACGTGGTGCGTCACGCCGGCGCCTCGTCCTGCCTGGTGTCCGTCGACTACCGGGACGAGGAGCTGTCCATCGAGGTCCTCGACGGCGGGCCGGGGCGCGGGCGCGGCGGCGGGGAAGGATACGGCCTGGTCGGGATGCGCGAGCGGGTCGCCCTGCTGCACGGCGCCTTCTCCGCCGGGCCGCGTCCGGACGGCGGCTTCCGAGTGGCGGCCCGCCTGCCCGTGCCGGTGGTCGTGCGATGACGGTCCGCGTCGTGCTCGCCGACGACCAGCCGCTGGTCCGCGCCGCCCTGCGGATGGTCATCGCGGACGCCCCCGACCTCGAACTCGCCGGGGAGGCCGGGACCGGCGCGGAAGCCGTGCGGCTGACCGAGGAGCTCCACCCCGACGTGGTGGTGATGGACATCCGCATGCCGGGCATGGACGGCATCGAGGCCACCCGGCTGATCACCTCGGGTCCCGGCACGGCGCGCGTCATCGTCCTGACCACGTTCGACGACGACGACTACGTCTACGGCGCGCTGCGCGCCGGCGCGTCCGGGTTCCTCGTCAAGGACATGGCCCTGGACGACATCCTCGCGGCGGTCCGCGTGGTCGCGGCCGGCGACGCCCTCATCGCGCCGAGCGTCACCCGCCGCCTGATCGAGGAGTTCGCGGGACGGCCCTCCCCCGTCCCGCGCCACCGCGGGCTCGACGGCGTCACCGCGCGCGAGCGCGAGGTGCTGACCCTCATCGGGCGTGGGATGTCCAACAGCGAGATCGCCGCCGAGCTGGTCATCAGCGTCGCCACCGTCAAGGCGTACGTGACACGGCTGCTCGCCAAGCTCGACGCCCGTGACCGGGTGCAACTCGTCATCACCGCCTACGATGCGGGCCTCGCGTCACCGTCCCGCTGACCCGCGGCCCGCAAAAGATCATCGCCACCTGGAACGGATCCCCGACGTGGGACGCGACCTGTGCTCGTGAAACGGTCGTCCAGGGCATCAAGCCTGGGCGCCGATGCCTTCCAGCGCGTCGAGCTTCTTCCCGCGGGCCTTACGGCTTGGCGGCGACGCCGCAGAACGCCGTGACCTCGTCGGGCAGCCCCCAGGGGGTGGGTTCGGGCCGCCAGCGTGACACCGGCACCACGCCCGGCTCAAGTAGCCGCAGGCCGTCGAAGTAGGCGGCGATCTGCTGGGGAGTGCGCAGCTTGTAGGGGTCGCCCGCTTCGGCGCGGGTCTTCTCCGCCTGGGCCGCGGCCTCGGGGTCGACGGCGTTGGTGCCGTCCTCCAGGGCCAGATAGCTGCCCGGCGGCAGCGCGGCCACCAGGTGGTCGCGGATATCGGTCGCCTGCGCGTCGTCCCACACGTTGCCCAGGATGCCGAGCATCATCAACGCGATCGGCCGGGTGAAGTCCAAGGTGCGGGCCGCCTGCTGGAGGACGTACTCGGGATCGCGGACGTCGGCGTCCACGTAGTCGCACTCGCCCTCGGACGTGCTGGCCAGCAGGGCGCGGGCGTGCACCAGTACCAGCGGGTCGTTGTCCACGTAGACGATCTTGCAGGCCGGGTTGACACGCTGGGCGACCTCGTGGGTGTTGTCGACCGTCGGCAGCCCGGTGCCCAGGTCCAGGAACTGGGTGATCCCGGCCTCACCGGCAAGGTGCCGCACCGCCCGGCCCAGGAAGACCCGCGAATGCCGGGCGACGTCCACGATTCCCGGGTACACCTCGCGAACCTGGTCGCCGACCTGCCGGTCGATGGCGTAGTTGTCCTTGCCGCCCAGCCAGTAGTTCCACACCCTGGCCGAATGGGGGGTGGTGGTGTCGATGTGCGCAAATGTCGGTTCATCTGTCATGGGAGCACTCTTTGTCGTGGAGTCGGGGATGCCACCGGTGAGCGGGTGCTGGTGGTATGCGGACGAGTTCCCACAGATCATTTCAGGCCGCCACAGATGCCGCACGGTCCGCGAGGTTTCTATTGACTATTTCGGCAACCCGGTGCTGTCCGGCCTGCTCCAGCAGACCCGGGCGTTCAGCGACGCGGAGCGCTACGACTTGACCGTCCGGCTGCTGCGCGAGCGAGCGCCGGACAGCCTTCAGGCTGGGGAGCGCGTCAAGCCGGCCAGCAGTACGCCCCCTGATGCGAATGGTCCTGCCCGAGCCCGTCCAGTGACCGGTGCGTCCGTCAACGGCCGCCGGTGCCCGGGTGGCCGAAGGCGACGGTCACTTCGAGGCCGCCTTCGGGGAGGGCCCGGGCCTCCAGCGTGCCGTGGTGGGCCTCCACGATGGCGGCCACGATCGACAGGCCGAGTCCCAGACCGTCACCGCTTGCCTTCCTGCCGGTCTCCAGTCGCTGGAAGGGTCGCAGGAGCAGGTGGACCCGGTCAGGCGGTATCACCGGGCCGCTGTTGGAGACCCTCAGAGAGGGCCGCCCGGACCATACGGCGGTTTCCACGGTGATCCGGCCGCCGGGCACGTTGTACCGAAGGGCGTTGTCCAGCAGGTTCGCGACCAGGCGTTCGATCAGGGCCCGGTCGCCGGAGGCGGGCGCCGGACGAAGGGAGGACTCGACGCGCACATCCAGGGCGCCACGGTGGTCCAGGGCCTGACCGGTGATCGCGGCCAGGTCGAGGGGCTGGCGGTGGTGCAGCCCCTGCTGACTGCGGGCCAGCGTGAGCAGGGCCTCGATGAGCCGCTCCTGGTGCTTCCCCGCGGCCAGCATGCGTTCCAGTACGGCCCGCAGTGACCGGGCATCGGCCGCCGGATCGGCGAGCGCGACCTCGGTCATGGCCCGCTGGAGCGTCAGCGGGGTGCGCAACTCGTGGGAGGCGTTGGCGACGAACTGCCGCTGCGCGGTGAACGCGGCCTCCAGCCGGTCCAGCAGCTCGTCGAAGGTGTCGGCCAGTTTCTTGAGCTCGTCGTCCGGCCCGGAGGCGGCCAGCCGCCGATCGAGCCGGTCGGCCGTGATACGCCGGACGGCGGCCGTCATCTCGTCCAGCGGCCGCAGCACGCGCCCGGCCATGAACAGGCCCAGCAGCATTGCCGCGAACGCCATGACCGCCAGCGCGATCAGGGAGTTGACCAGCAGCCGCCGCAGGTGCTCCGACTGCTCCACCCGAGGGGTCTGGACGGGCGGACCGGCTCCGCCGGGCGCCATGGGAGCGGCCGGTGGCCCGGGGAAGGGCGAGTACTCGACCAGTACATAGATGAGGGCGACCAGCAGCACCCCGGCCAGCAGGAACAGGCCGCTGTAGAGCAGGGTCAGGCGCAGCCGTACGGTCTGCCTCATATGCGGTATCCGGCCTGCGGGACCGTCTCGATCAGCGGCGGATCGCCGAGCTTGCGGCGCAGCCGGCTGATCGTCACCTTCACGGTCTGCGTGAACGGGTCGGCGAACTCGTCCCAGCCGCGTTCCAGCAGCTGCTCGGCCGAGACCACCGCGCCCCCGGCCGCCAGCAACAGCTCCAGCACGGCGAACTCCTTGGGACTCAGCGGCAGCCGGTGCCCGTCACGGGTGGCGATGCGGGTGGCCGGGTCCAGACGCAGGTCGCCGTGGACCAGCACCGGCGGGAGGGCGCGGTGCGACCGCCTGGCCAGCGCCCGGATCCGGGCGACCAGCTCGGCGAAGGCGAACGGCTTGGAAAGGTAGTCGTCGGCGCCGACGCCCAGCCCGGTCACCTTGTCGTCGATCGTCCCGGCGGCGGTGAGCATCAGCACCCGCGCCGGGTAGCCCGTGCCGGCCAGCTCCCTGCACACCTCGTCCCCGTGCAGGCCGGGCAGGTCCCGATCGAGGACGACCACGTCGTAGTGGTTGGCCGAGGTGCGGTCGAGCGCGGCGTGGCCGTCCAGCACCACGTCGACGGCCATGCCCTCGCGGCGCAGCCCGCCGGCCACCGTCAGGGCCAGCTCCTCGTGGTCTTCGACGATCAATACCCTCATGATCTCCCCAGAATGCCCCGCCCCCGGTTACAGCGGGGTAACCGCCGTCGTTCCCGCCCTGTTACCGGCTTCCGGCTTTTCTGGGTCCCACGACAGAAGCGGAGGAACCATCATGTACGGCTTATCGATGCGGAACGCCATCCTCGTCGCCGTGATCCTCGCGGTGAGCGTGGGCGGGATGGCCGTCTCGGCCGCGAGGTCCAACGGCGACGGCAAGGAATTCACCGCCTGCATGCGCTCGCACAGGCTGCCCGACTTTCCCGAGGTCACGGTCTCCACGGACGGGCTGGTCAACTTCGACGTCAACGGCGAGCACGTCGACGTCCTGTCCAGTAAGTACGGGGCGGCGGTGCGGGCCTGCGAGTTCCTGTTACCCAATGGATTCCGGCTACCAGGTAGGCCCGCGGCACCGGCCGCCCCGTCACTTCCGTCCTGATGTCTGGCCGTCACTGAACTTGACAGCGGAACCTGTGACCGAGCTGGGCACTGTCATTTAGCTAAACATCCAAGCAATATGGCCGGACGGCATTCAAAGTGACAGTGCGGTCCGAACACGGTTCGGAGGAAGCTCTGAATGGTTGTGGGCCACTGCGTCGCCACACTACTGACTCTCTCCCGACCCTCTATTCCGTTCGATCTTGTCAGTCTTGGGTGGTCCTCCTCGACCTCGCCGCCCTGAACTGTTACCGGCACCGGAGCAATTTCTCCGGGGCCGCTGTCGAAGCCGGCTGTTCTCGTTCGTCGGGTGATAGAGAGGATGACCATCAAGAATGAGGAGGGCCTGATGCCCCAGTACGGAGTCCTGATCTACATGCCGGCGCCGGCCGACCCGATGAAGCTCTCGCCCGAGTACGAAGCGGCGCTCGAACGGTACCCGGCGCAGGTCGAGGAGCTGGGCGGGCGCGGTGTCGCGGGGTATGCGTTGCAGCCCAGCGTCACGGCCACGTCCGTGCGCGGCGGCGACATCGTCACCGACGGCCCGTTCATCGAGGCCAAGGAGGTCATCGCCGGGTTCTTCATCCTGGAGGCGCCCGACCTGGACGTCGCTCTGAAGATCGCCAAGCTCAACCCGGTTCACCTGGACGGCGGCGGCGTGGAGGTCCGGCCGCTGTTCGTCCCGCCGGCGGAGTGAGCGACGACAGCAGGGCCGCGGTCGAACGCGCCGTAGCGGACGCGCACCGTCGCGAGTGGGCCTTCGTGCTCGCCGCGACGGCGCGCGTCGCCGGCGATCTCGATCTGGCCGAGGAGTGCGTCCAGGACGCCTATCTCGCCGCGCTGGCGGCGTGGGCGCGCGACGGCGTGCCCCGCAAGCCCGGTGCCTGGCTCACTACCACCGCCAGATGCAAAGCGCTGGACGTGCTGCGCCGGGACCAGGTGTTCCGGGCGAAGATGCCGCTGCTGGCAGAACCGGACGAGGTCGACATGGACGAGTCTGACGACGAGGTGATCCCGGATGACCGGCTGCGGCTCATCTTCACCTGTTGCCATCCCGCGCTGGCCCGGGAGGCCCAGGTGGCGCTGACCCTGCGCCTGGTGTGCGGGGTCGGCACCGGGGACATCGCCAAGGCGTTCCTGGTCTCCGAGCCGACCATGGCGGCGAGGGTCACCCGGGCCAAGAAGAAGATCTCCGTAGCGGCGATCCCATACCGGGTACCGGACGCCGGCGAGCTGCCCGAGCGGGTGGACGCGGTGCTGACCGTCATCCACCTGCTCTACACCACCGGGCACACCGCCTCCACGGGCGCCGATCTGGTCCGCGCCGATCTGGTGGAGCGCGCGCTGGGTCTGGCCCGCATGCTCATGGCCCTGATGCCCGATGAGGCGGAGGTGCGCGGGCTGCTGGCGCTGTTGCTGCTCACCGATGCCCGCCGGGCCACCCGTACCGACACTCAGGGCCGGCTCCTGCTGCTGGAAGAGCAGGACCGCTCCGCCTGGGACCGGGCTGCCATCGGCGAAGGACGCCGCCTGGTCGAGGGCGCGTTCCGTGCCGGCCGGGCCGGCCGGTACGCGTTGCAGGCCGGCATCGCCTGCCTGCACGCCACCGCCGCCAGCTACGCCGCGACCGACTGGCGCCAGATCTTGTGGCTCTACGACGAGTTGCTGAAGGTTTGGCCCTCTCCGGTCGTCGCGCTCAACCGGGCTGTGGCGATCTCGATGGTGTACGGTCTCCAGGCCGCCCTCGATGAGATCGACGCCCTGGCACGAGATGACCGGCTCGCCGCCTACCACTACCTTCCGGCCATCCGGGCCGACCTGCTGCGCCGGCTCGGCCGCCCCCGCGAGGCCGCCGTCGCCTACCGCGCGGCGTTGGACCTCGCCGACAACAAGGCCGAACGGGAGTTTCTCGCCGCCCGCCTCGACGAGGCCGTCGATTCCGGATCCGGTCGCTCGTCGGAACGGTAGACGACCGACCGGAAAGGAGTCTCGCATGGACACGGCCACCGACGCCGGTTGTGATGTGCGAGCCGGGCGACAGGAGTGGACGGGACGCCGGCGCCGATCAGCGTGTCCGCGAACTTGGCGAACAGGGTGAGGTGCTCCGGCAGGTTCCGGCCCATCTCCTGGATGTGGGTGCGGTAGTTGAGCCCGGCGCAGACCACCTTCGACGGTCTGGGGACCACCGGCGCGAACTCGGCGCCGTCCACGGCGTATACCTCGCCGCGCCGGCCCGGCCCTCCTCTGTCAGCAGGGCGCCACGTCGGTGGCGCCGAGGTCGACCAGAACGTCGCCGTCGACCTTGACGGCCCTGGTCGTGCCGTTGGTCCGGATGGTGGCGAGCTTCATCGGGTGGTTCCCTCTACATGGGTGCGGTTGAGCTTGAGGGCTTCGAAGACCGGGGAGTCGCTGAAGCGGAACAGATCGAGGGCGCCGGAGTCCGAGTCGGTGGCACCGGCCTCGGAGCGGACGGAGAACGGCTGCCAGGACGGCACCACGAACAGGTCGCCGCGCGTCACGGACCAGGACGTGTCGCCGACCGTGACCGTGCCGGAGCCGTCGAAGACCTGGTAGACCGACGACCCCGTCTCGCGGACCGGCGCGCTCTCCGCGCCGCGCACGATGCGGTGCATCTCGGCGCGGATGGTGGGCAGCACGTCGGCGCCGGTCGCCGGGTCGGTGAACCGGACGGCGGCGTGGCCGGGCTCGACTGTGCCGCCGAACCCCTCCGCCTCAACGGTGAGTTGGTCGGCGAGGGCGCGGTCGGTGTGCTCCCAGCGGTACGCCAGCAGCGGCGAGCCGGGGGGCAGCGCCCCGGCCGAGACCGGCCGCAGGCCCGGGTGACCCCAGAGGCGCTCGGCGCGCGACCGCTCCGGGGTGATCCGCTCGGCGTCGCTGATCGTGTCCCGGCCGAACTCGAAGAACTGCGTCTCGGTGACGTACTGGAATGGGATGTCCAGGCCGTCGATCCACGCCATCGGCTCGGCGGTGGCGTTGTGGTGGGCGTGCCAGTTCCAGCCCGCCTGTGGCAGGAAGTCGCCGCGCCGCATCGCCACCGGGTCGCCGCCGACGACCGTCCACACGCCCTCACCCTCGACGACGAACCGGAAGGCGTGCTGGGTGTGCCGGTGCTCCGGGGCGTCCTCCCCCGGCATCAGGTACTGAATGGCGGCCCACAGCGTCGGCGTGGCGAACGGCCGGCCGCTCAGCGCCGGGTTGGCCAGCGCGATGGCGCGGCGCTCACCGCCGCGGCCCACCGGGACCAGATCGCCGGCCTGCGCGGCGAGCGCCCGGAGCTGCTCCCAGCGCCACAGGTGCGGCACAGCTTGGGAGTGCGGCCGGGCGGGCATCAGGTCGCCGATCTCGGTCCACAGCGGGATGAGCAGTTCCTTCTCGAACTCCCGGTACAGCTCTTCGAGCGCCGGGGTGACCTCCGGTTGGCCCTCCGCCGAAACGGCCTGCAGCCGGATGGGGGAGTCCGAGGCGATGTCTGGGGCGATGGGGATCTCAGTCACAGCGCTCAGTGTGCGTCCCGTCCGCCAGGAAGACATGTAGATTCTGGACAGCAGAATCAGGAGGTCCGCCATGGACAAGCCGCTCAAGACGCCGCCGCCGTACGCGATCGCCAGCGTCGACCACGCCCTCCGGGCGGCCGCCATGCTGCAGCTGGAAGGCGGGCTCACCGTCTCGGAGATCGCCGAACGGCTGGGCGTCGCCCGGTCGACCGCGCACCGGCTGCTGGCCATGCTCGTCTACCGCGACTTCGCCGTGCAGGACGAGCGTCGGGTCTACCACGCGGGCCCCGTCCTGGAACTCGCCGCGCATTCCCAGTCCGAGGTGTCCCAGCTGCGGGCCGCCGCGCTTCCCCACCTGGGCAGGCTGGTCGACCTCCTCAACGAGACCGCCAACCTGACCATCCGCACGGGCGACACCGCCCGGTTCATCGCCAGCGTCGAGTCCACCCGGGCGCTGCGCATCGGCTCCCGGGAGGGCATGGTCTTCCCCGCCCACCGCACCACCGCCGGCCTGCTGCTCCTCGCCCAGCTCGGCGAATCCGAGCTGGACGAGGTGTACGCCGCCGAGCGCTACCGAGACCGCCCGGCGGACCGCCCCGACCTCGCCCGGCTGCGCGCCCAACTGGCGCGGATCGGCCGCAGCGGGTTCGCCGTGAACCAGGGGCGCTCCGAGCGCGGGCTCGTCGCCGTGGGTGTCCCCGTGTACGGCCGGGACGGCACCGCGCAGGCGGGCCTGTCGGTGTCCATGCCGGGTGTGCGGCATGATCCGCGCCGGCTTCCGTTGCTGGTCGCCGCCCTCAACGCGGCGGCGCGCGCCCTGGAGGCCGACTTGGCGGCGGCGTCCTGATCCCGCCGGGCCCCGGGGCCGGGGTCAGTCCTCCGGCGTGTCCGTGCTCAGCAGGCCCGCCCAGCTCTCGGCCGGCACGTCGACCACCTGCTCGCGGTCGCTACTCCAGCGGCCCGGGGTCCGGCCGCGCAGCTCCGGGTCGACCGCGGCCGCGTCGAAGGCGGCGTTGAGGTAGGGGCGGATCGAGTCCCAGCGGCCAGCGGTGTTGCGCAGCCACCCGGTGATCGCCTCGCGGCTGCCGTCGTTGACGACCGCGACGAGCGCCCGCGCGGTGGAGCCGTGGATCGGCGAGGAGATGCGTTCGAGTGGTCGGCCAGACCGGGGGCGACGGTGGTACCCGAACCCCCGCCCCCCGGAGGCCGGCACCCGCGAAACCAGGTATGTTGACATAGGTATCTGAAGGTATCTATTGTGTGGGCATGCCCGCCTCTAGTGCGTCCTTCCAGGACACCGACCGCGTAGCCTCCGTGCTCGTGGCGATCCTGCCCGCACTGAACAGGGCTCTTGAGCGGCAGGTTGCCCGGGAGTTTTCTCACCCCAGGCTCCCGGAGGGCCAGCTCGCGCTGCTGTGGCTCGTCGAGGAGCGCGAGGGGATCACGGTCCGCGAGGCTGCTGACGCGCTTCTGATGAAGCCGAACAACGCCAGTGCCCTGGTCTCCCAGCTCACCGAGCTGGGGCTGCTGGAACGCAGGCAGGACACCGTCGACAAGCGGGTCGCCCATCTGCACCCGACGGCCACGGCCCGGCAGCGACTCGCCGAGGCCCAGCAGCTCAAGGAAGCCCACGTCGCGCGCGCTCTCTGCGCTCTCACCGACGGGGAGCTGGGCGCCCTCGGCGCGGCCACGGGTGCGCTGACGTCCCTGACCCGGCATCTCCACCCCACCGCCGACTGATTCCACGCCCTGTCTCCGTACAGGAGCCAGGTCCGCGTGCTGCGTACGCAGACCGAGCCGTCGGCCGATGGCGGTTTCCGACGTTGCTGAACGATGCCGCGCGCCCGCTGCTGCGACGCAGTCACCGGTCCGTCTCTACGAAGACCTGAAGTCATCTCACAGACAAGGCACTTCCATGCCCTCCACCCCGGTGGAACACGCCGCCCTGCCCGAACACTCTCCGCCGGACACCCCGCAGGGTAGGCGCTCCAACCCATGGCTGACGCTGATCGCCGTCGCGATCGGTCTCTTCATGGTCAATCTCGACGGGTCCGTGGTGTCGATCGCGAACCCGGAGATCGGCCGTGACCTGAACGCGTCCACCGCCGACCTGCAGTGGGTCACCAACTCCTATCTCATCGCGATGGCCGCCGCCTTGATCCTGGGCGGCAAGCTCGGCGACCGCTTCGGGCGGCGTATGTACTACATGCTCGGTACCGCCGGGTTCACCCTTGCCTCGGTCGCGATCGGCCTGGCCGGGTCGATCGAGGGCGTCATCGCCTTCCGCGCGGCGCAGGGCTTCTTCGCCGCGCTGCTGATCCCGAACACGCTCGGCTTGCTGCGCGCGGTCTTCCCGCCGAAGAAGTTCGGCATGGCGGTCGGCCTGTGGGCCATGGTGGCGTCCTGCTCCACCGCGCTCGGCCCGATCGTCGGCGGACTGCTGGTCGAACACGTCAACTGGGAATCCGTCTTCTCCATCAACGCCCCTATCGGCATCATCGCCCTCGTCATCAGCGCGCTCGTGCTGCCGCAGAGCAAGAATTCCACGGGCCACCACCGCTTCGACATCCCCGGCGTGATCCTTCTCGCGCTCGGCCTGGTAGCACTGGTCTTCGGCGTGATCAAGGGTGAGACGTGGGGCTGGACTTCCGGGAGAACGCTCGGCGTACTCGTCGCGGGCGTCGTCATCCTGGTGGTCTTCGGATGGTACGAGACCCGCGTCAGGCATCCGCTGCTGCCAATGCGGCTGTTCCGCAGCCCGGCACTCACCATCGGCACGATCGTCACCGCGATCAATTTCTTCGTGCTGCTCGGTGTGATCTTCTTCCTGATGATGTATCTGCAGAACGTACGCGGCTTCACGCCAGTCGAGGTGGGCGTGCGCACCCTGCCGCTGAGCCTGGCCACCGTGGTCGCGTCGCCACTCGGTGCGGCGCTGACCGAGCGGTTCGGCGCTCGCCTGTCCATGCCGACCGGCATGGTGCTCCAGGCCGTCGCGTCCTTCTGGATGCTGACATGGGACGCGCATTCCCCGTACGCCGCCATGTGGCCACCGTTCATCGCGCTCGGTCTTGGCGTCGGGATGGTGATGTCCGCCTCCTCCGACGCGATCGTCGGCAACGCGCCGGTCAGGGACGGGGGCGTGGCGAGCGGTCTTCAGGCCACGTCGCTGCAGATCGGCGGGGCGCTCGGCACGTCCGTGCTGGTCTCCCTGATCAGCAGCCGGGTCGGCTCGACACTCACGGGTGAACTGACCCGCGCCGGGGTTCCAGCCTCCGCGGCAGGCGGCTTCGAGAAGGCCGCGGACGCGGTGGCGATGGGCATTTCGCCGGTCTCGGACGGCATGGCCGCGCAGTTGAAGGCCGCCGTCGTCGAGGGCAGCGGCAGCGCGTTCATGAACGGTGTCCACTCAGCCGTGCTCCTCACCGGCGTACTGTGCATCGTGGGCGCGGTCCTGGCCATGGCCGGCCTACGACGCAGCCCCGAAGGCGCTCGCCACTGAGAACTGACGGGCCGGATGTGGCCCCGCCGGGAGACGCGGCATCACACGGAGTCAGCGTCCTCGCATCCGGCCGGGCCGGATTGGCTGCGAGGCGCGGCGGCGGACGGGCCGGCGGGTGGTGCTGGCGGTGCGGGCCAGGTCCAGGAGGTGGGCGCGCTCGTGGTGAAGCGGTACACCGACCCGGCGGCAGACGCTGTACGACCACGCGTGGGAGATCCGGGACGCCTACGGCTACCACCCGTACGAGGACGCCGAGTGGGGCTCCTGGCGCTCGGCGTGCCGCAAGACCGGATCTACATCGACCGCGGCTTCTCCGGAACCACCCGCCGCAACCGCGCCGGCCTCGACCAGACCCTGGCGGCCGTGTGGGACGGGTCGATGTTCACCGTCACCAAGTTCGACCGGTTCGCCCGCAACATGGCCGAAGCCAACGACCTGCTCACCGACCTGTCCAGCCGCGGCGTCCACTTCGGCCTCGGCGCATCCGTCTACGACTGGAGCGACCCGTTCGGCCGGCTGTTCCTCCAGACCCTCGCCATGCTCGCGGAATTCGAAGCCAACATCCACCGCATCATCCACGGAGCCCAAGAAAACCCCAGGTAGAACGCGGGATCACTGCCTACTCTGCCCCTCGCCGTAGCTATAGGAGTACCGAGCCGACAAGTCCCGGATCGCTAGATTCTTCCGCAGATCCATTCGACGATAGTGAGGGTCCCGCCTCCTACGCTGTTCGTCTGGACCGGCGAATGTTCAGGCTGGGATTCGTCCGGCAGAACGAACGTCGACCCGGCCCGTGTGCAGGTAGCGGGCACGGCCCGTACCGTCGTCGCCCAGGAACGCCACGGGGCCGTGACCGGGCTCGACGGGCAGCAGCGCATCACCGCGCCAGGCGACCAGCTCCGTCTGGTACGGCTCGTCGCCGAGCTCCGCCGTGATCCCGAGGGGAACGTAGTCGAGCCACAACCGGCCCTGGCCGTCCTCGCTCACCGTGGTCTCGTTCGTGCTCGACAGATAGGTGCCGGCGCAGCGCCGGGCGTTCAGGCGCGCCGCCGGATCCGGGACCGGCTCCTCGGGCGACTCGAGCACCCGGTCGATGATCTCCTTCATCAGCGGCTTCCGGTTCCCGCCGTTGGTGAAGATCGCCACGGCCAGATCGCGGCCGGGGTCGACGCGCAGGACCGCCGACTGGCCGATGGTGTTGCCATCGTGGCCGAAGACCAGGCCACCCGGCAGGTCGTACAGCGCCCAGCCCAGGCCCCAGGCCGTTCCCCAGCCGATGTCCGGCAGGACGACCTGCGGCTGCCGCATGTTCTTGAACGTGCCGTCGGCGAGGTGCATCCGGGCGAAGGCCAGCAGATCCCGGGGGGTCATGGCGAGCATCGACCCGGCGGGGGCGTTCGAGCGCGCCATCGCCCAGAGCCGGCTCGGAGTCCGGCCGAGGTGGCCGACCGCCGCGCGATGGATGATCGCCTCGTACGGGTCGTTCGCCGCCTGGGTCATGCCCAACGGGGTGAACAGGTGATCGCGCATGCACGCGTCGAACGGCTTGCCCCGCACGACCTCGACGATCCGTCCCAGCACGCAGTAGCCCGCGTTGTTGTAGGAGAACATCTCGCCGGGCTCGAAGACCTGCGGCACGTCCGCCAGGAGGTCCACGTACTTCTCCAGGCAGTCGTCGCCTTTGCCGGTGTCGGTGAAGACATCCCCCTCGAACCCGGAGGTGTGGCACAGCAGCTGGCGAACGGTCGCCTCCCTGAACCCCGGAAGGTACGTCCGCACCTGCGCGTCGAGGTCCACCTGCCCCTCGCCGACCAGCTGCATGACCAGGGTCGCGGTGAGCACCTTGGTGACCGACCCGATCTGGAACACCGAGTCGACCGTCGCCTCCACCCCCGTGGCGGTGCTCAGCACCCCGGCCGCGGCCTCGACCGTCTCCCCACCTGCGCTGATGGCGACGGCCACCCCCGGCACACCGTTCTCCGCCGACAACTCCGGCAGCCGATCGCGCAGCCACGCCCCGATCTCATCCAGCTCAGTCATCCGACCAACTGTAGGCCGCCCGGCCCCCTGCCCGTTTGTCCGCCTCGACCATCCTTCAGACCCTCGCCATGGTCGCGGAATTCGAAGCCAACATCGGGCACCAGCGCACCCGCGAGGGCATGGCCCTGGCGAAGAAGAACGGCAAGCTCAAGGGCAAGCAGCCCAAACTCCCCGAACCGGCGCGGCGCTCGATCCGCCGCCGCTACGCCGACGGCGAGGTCTCTCTCGCCGACCTGGCCACCGAGTACAGCGTCGGCCGCTCCACCATCCACCGCACCATCTACGGAGCCCAAGAAAACCCCAGGTAGAACGCGGGATCACTGCCTACTTGCGGCCCGCCGTGGCTATAGGAATGCCGGGCCGTCAAGTGCGGTCGGGTGGTAGAAGGGCGTCGGCTGGGGTGTGGGTGGCGGCCCAACTGGCGAGGAGCTTGAGGGCGTCGTCGTCGGGGTGCCGGGCGGCACACCGAAGACCACATCGTCGTGCACGGCTACGTGGTCGGCATGGACGGCCAGCTCCCGCAGATGTGGGTGTTCTTCGAGCACATCGAGCCTGCGCTGGTGTTCGGCCGCGCCGGGCGGATGTCCGGCTATGACATCAGCGGCTACGGCGTGTACGAGGCCGCGCGGGAGGTCCGCTACGACGAGCGCAGCCAGCGCGAGGTCCACACGCTGTACGTCGCCGGCGAATCGCTGGACCGCCGCGACGGCGAGGCGAAGGTGTTCAACCGGTGGGTGCGCGGGTGCGATCCGGAGTCATCGCAATTCGAGCCGCCCCGCCGCCAGGCCGCTGGCCCAGGATGAGAAGTCGTGCGCCTTAGCGCTAGGTAAGGTGATTGTCTGGGAGAGAGACCCAGCCGATCTCCGTGGCAAGAGCGTTCGGCTGAGTCCCCGCAACGGCCCCCTAAAGGGGGCCGTTCTCCTTGATCATCTGAATTAGGAGCGAGATCGCCTGCCCAACGCAGTGCACTCCGATGATGATCAGGTTCGTGCGGTCGTCGCCGTGCTTACGACGCCGCTTCCGATAACCCCGGTTCAATGTCTTCATCCACCTCCCTTCCTTCAGGCGGGCCGGCACTGCGTCGGTGAGGGCGTGCTTCACAGGGCATCCAGCCATCCGGCGTAGGTCCTCATGTCGTAGCCCTCTCGCCGACGTCGATGCTGCTCTTCCTGATGCGGCCGCCCGTAGCGCCACCAGAGGGCGTCCCAGGCGGCCATGGCCGCCTCACCCTCACCGCAGGCCTGCACGATGGCGGCCACCATCTCCGGTCGTGCGCTCCGTTCCCCCCGTAAGACGGCGCCGACCGTCGATCGCCGCAGTCGTCCGTTGGAGTCGTGGGCGAGCTTCCGCTGAGAGATCCCGTGCTGGCTGAGCAGGTCACGGAGCGCGCTGAGGAAGTCGGTGTAGCTCGCTATCCCGTTCGGAGGTCCTCCCCCGGCCTTGCTGACCCGGCCCTTCCGCCTGAGCGCATCCGCGGCCTTCCACCGACGCATCGCCAGGTCGACATCGGCTCCCAGTACCTGGGCTATCTGCTCGATGCGGTGACGTGGGGGGACCTCACGGCCGGAGAGCGCCCGGGACACCCTCGACCGTTCGTACCGGATCAGAATCCCCAACCGGGCATGGCTCATCCCGGACGCTTTCAGTCGTTCACGCAAGGGTGTGACCATGGCGCGCAGGACCGGCTCATACTCCGCCGCCCGGAGGTTCATCCGACCGCTCACGCAGCCCTCCTAACTCCTGCCTCGGGACTATGTGTCAGCCCGGATGCACCGAGCATGTGGGGTTGACGTGCCTGATGTCGAACGGAGGAGACCGCCGTTGTGCGGTTTTGGCCACAAACCCTCTTTGACTTCGTGCCCGCGAATCAGGCCAGGTCAAAGGGCCTCATAGAAGAAGCCGTGCTTATTCCGGCCGCGCCTCCGCCGGATGCCTTCCCACGCCGCCCGCCCCCGCCGGGCCCGCGGCGACGGCGGCGAGGTGCCCGGCGCCGACGTCGACACCGCCGACGCGCTGCCCGAGGCCGAATGGCGCACCGTCGCCGCCTGGCTGAAGGCGGGCAAGTCGGCCACCACCCGCCGCGCCCGGCTGGCCGACACCGCCGCCTTCCTGCGGTGGCTGGCCGCTGAGGCCCCCGGTGCCGGGTTGCTGGCGGTGAGCGAGGACCACCTGGTGCACTACAGCGACGGCCTGGCCACCGGGACCGCGCGCGCCGGCCTTGCCCGCCCCGGGGTTCCGCTCGCCCCGGCCACCGTGGCCCGGCGACTGTCCACCCTGTCCAGCCTGTACGGCTACGCGGTGCGCCGCCGGATCATCACCGCCAACCCGGCCGACGTCGTGGAGCGCCCCGAAGTCTCCGCCATCGGCACCACCCCGGCCCGCACCGTGGAGGAAGCCACCGCCCTGATCGACGGCGCCGAGGCCATCGCCGCGCGCTATCCGGCCGACGCCGCCGCGGTGGCGCTGCTGAGCGTGTGCGCGGTGCGCGTCGGCGAGCTGGTCGCGCTCACCGTCGGCTCGGTGGCCGTCGATGCGGGGCACACCGTCATCGTGTTTCGCCGCAAGGGCGGCAAGACCGACCGGATGCCCGTCCCGCCCCGGGTGCGCGCTCTGCTGCAGTCGCTGCTGGCCGACCGCTCCCCCGGCGAGCCGCTGCTGGTCCGCGACGACGGCCGCCCGTTCGACCGGTGGCGTACCACCACCGCGCTGCGCAGGGCCGCCACCGCCGCCGGCGTCGACCCCGCAAGGCTCACCCCGCACACCGCCCGGGCCACCGCCGCCACCGTTGCCCTGGATGCCGGGGTGCCGCTCGCCGACGTCCAGGAACTGCTGGGCCATGCCTCCCCGGTCACCACCCAGCGCTACAACCGCGGACGCCGCAAACTTGACTCCCACGCCGCCTACCGGATGGCCGCCCTCCTGGCCGGTGGCAGCTGATGCCCGGGCCAGCACGGCATGGCCACCCCGGCGACGGACCTCAGGCGGGCCTCCGGTGACGGGCGTGCATGAGGCCCTGGCCGTCATCGCCGCCTCCGCGCGGGCGGCCTACGACGGCACGCACCTGCGGGTCCGCTCCTCGGGCATCGTCCACCAGGTCGCGATGACGCGATGGCTAGGTGGAGAACTTATGCCGGGCCCGGCGTGCATGGTCGGAGTTAGCGGCTGGGATCCGGGCGCCGCTCACCCCGACCGCGGCGAGGTCACCTGCAGGCGATGCCCGAAGCTCAACAAGCTCGAACCGGCGATCGATCAAATGGAACTCTTCGACCTCCCCGGCCTGGACCGGGCACCGGCGCCAGAGCAACTTCCCGCCTGGTAAGCCGGTTCCTGAGCGCAGTATGTCCGGTAGTACAGCCCCGCCACTCTCTGGCCGGGCGACCCCGCGCCGGGCCGTGACCGGCGAACTCGCCGACCGCCTGGCCGCCCTGGCCGCCGGCACCCGCCCCGGCCCGGAACCCGCGCCCATCGGCCCCGGCCCGGCGCACCCCGCTGGAGGCTCGCTTGGCCGCCCTGGCCGACGGCCACCAGCGCAGGACTTTCCCCGCCTCCCGCGCCCCGCAGCGGCCCGCCGCGCCGGCCGGTCACCCTCTGAGCAGGGGCGCGTGGAGCGGCTCAGCCGCCCGCGTTGGTGTAGCGGGGGAAGGCGACGTCGAGGAGCTCGGCCAGCGCCGCCGCCTCGGTCACGTCGAGCACCTGCGGCGCGTTGCGGATCCAGCGGCGGACCGCGCGGGCCCGCATGAGCATCACGCCGCCGACGACGAGCGGGCCGCCCCACCGTGGCAGCCGGGCGCCGTGCACGGCCACGAGCGCCTGAACGCGGACGGGCCGACCGGTCACCCGGGCCAGCGCGGCGGTAACAGCAGAGGTCTCGAACTCACAGGCCCGCACGAGGGAGGTTGCCGGGCAGCCGCCGATCCAGAGCTTTGCGCCGTGGCCGGAGATGCTCGTACGGCGATGCCATGCCTTGCTGTCGACGACCCAGACGCCGGAGGGCCCGATTACGAGGTGATCGATGTTCGCGCGGGATCGGGGGATGGCGCGGTCGTGCATGACGGTGTATCCCTCGGCCGCGAGCGGCGCGAGGAGCCGCCCGGTACGGCGTTCACCGCCGGCGCCTTTGCGCCAACTCGCCGCGCTCGACGTCCGGTAACAGTAGGCCCAGTCTCCCGCAGCGACGCTCAGGCCGAAGATGAGGCCCGTGCGCCAGTCGAGCAGGACGCCGACGAGGAGCGCCGGGGCCGCGGCTTTGACCGCGCGCCAGATGAGCCGCGAGCGTCGGGTGAGAGCGAGCTCGGCGCGGTACTGCTCACGGGCCGAGGCGCCGGCGACGTCGCGGCCGCGCTCGCGGGTGTGGTGCTCGTGGGTGGCCATGGGGCGACTCCGGGAGCGTGGGGGGAAGGCCTCTTACGGTACGCGGGCCGGGCGACATTTTCCGGACGATCCCGCCGACCGCGCCGTGATCGGCGCGCGGCCTGAGCGGGCACCGTGGACATTGCACATAGCTCGTCTCGATCCACGCTAAGGATCAGGTCACCGGCCGCCATACGGTGTGCAGGAAACTACACACGCCGGCGCCACCGATCGTTCCATTCCTCCCCGAGGGCCGTTTCAGATGTCGAGCCGTTTGCAACAACCCATGAAGCGCGAAGAACCTGGACGATCGTCGGGCGGCGCGGTGTTTCACGAGTGACCACCTATGAAACGCGGGCGCTGCGCCTGGCCGCAGTCGGCGTCGGGTCACCACTGGCTGATGAGTGGCGTGTCCGGTCCGTGCTGCCGCCAGGCTTCGGTGAGGCGGACAAGGCGGGTGGGGGCGGCGATGCCGCGCACGGTTGCGATCTTGCCGCCTGTGATGTCGAACGTCACGGCGCCGATGACCTGGTCGCCGATCACGAAGAGGATGGCGGGGGCGCCATTGACGAGCGCGTAGTGGATGGCGGGCGTGCCGCCGGCAAGTCGCCGCTTCGCGGGTGTGGGTTTGAAGCCGGCCCGTACGACGGCGGCGATGCGCTGCGGAGTGTCGTACCGCAGCAGCTTCTCGGCCAGGCCGGCGACGTCGGAGATCGCGGTCGCGTCGTCGGTGAGCAGCGCCACCAGCCGTTCGGTGCGGCCCGAGGAGGCAGCGGCGAGAAATTCCTCGACGACCCTGCGGGCGGCTGCCGGGTCGACTTCGCCGCCGCCGCGGCGCGCGGCGGTGATGCGGCGCCGGGCCCGGTGGAGGTGCTGCTGGCTCGCGGACTCGGTGATGTCGAGGATCTCTGCGATCTCGGCGTGGCTGTAGGAGAACGCTTCGCGCATGACGTAGACGGCCCGCTCGAGGGGCGACAGGCGCTCCATGAGCGTCAGCACGGCCAGGGAGACCGATTCGCGCTGCTCGAACGAGTCGGCCGGGCCGAGCATCGGGTCGCCGTCGAGGAGCGGTTCGGGCAGCCAGGCGCCGGCGGTGCGTTCGCGGCGGGCTCGCGCCGAGCGGAGCCGGTCGAGGCACAGGTTGGTGACGACCTTGGTCAGCCATGCTTCCGGCACCTTGATCCGTTGCCGGTCCGCGGCCTGCCAGTGCAGGAACGCATCCTGCACGGCGTCCTCGGCGTCGGCGGCGGAGCCCAGCAGCCGGTAGGCCAGTGAGGCCAGCCGGTTCCGGCTGGCCTCGAACCGGCTGGTGTCGAAGCGATCCGTGGTGGTGCTGTCCACGTGGACCACCCTAGGCGGCAACGCGACCGCCTTCTCGGCGGGCGACCGCCTTCTCGGCGGTCGCGTCCGGCGCAGCGGCCAGGGGGTGCTTGCGCTTGGGCATGCCGAAGGTCGGGTGCGAGGTGGCCCACAGCGACATCTTGAGGATGCCCGCCTTGATCCGCGCGGGCTTCCGGCCGCCCATGTACTTCGGCTTTGCTTGCCCTTCGTCGTCGACCATCTGCAGGATCCCGTCCCGCCGCCCGAGGCTGATGTGGTTGTACGTGTAGACCAGCTTGGTGTTCGCGATCTTGCGGCCGGTCAGGCGTCCCACGATCGCCTCGATAGCCTGCCGGCCGGTGTAGCCGGCCGAAGCGCAGGACATCGGCAGCGGCCGGCCGTTGTCGCCGATGGCGTAGGCGCTGTCACCGATGGCGTAGACGTTCGGGTGCGAGACCGACCGCATGGTGCGATCGACGACGATCTGACCGTTCTCGGTGACCTCCAGCCCGCTGGCGGCGGCGATGGGGTTGACCGCGAACCCGGCCGTCCACACGGTTGCGTCGGACGCCAGGGCGGTGCCGTCGGCGCACAGCACCCGCGTCGCTTCGACGGCTTCGACGCTGGTGTGCTCCAGGACGGTGATGCCCAGCCGGTCGCAGGCCTGGCGCAGGTGGCTGCGGGCCCCGGCGGAGAGCCGAGCGCCCAGCTCGCCGCGGGCGACCAGCGCCACCGACAGGCCGGGCCGGGATTCGGCGATCTCGGTGGCGGTCTCGATGCCGGTCAACCCGTCGCCGACGACCACCACACGCCCGCCTTCGCCCCGCCTGCCCAGGCTGTCCAGGCGCTCGCGCAGGCGCAGCGCCGAGGGCCGGGCGGCGACGTCGAAGGCGTGCTCGGCCGCGCCTGGGACGGCGCGGTCGGCGCCGTGGCTGCCGAGCGCGTACAAAAGCGTGTCGTAGCCGAGTTCGCCGCCGCCGTCGGCATCGGCCACGGCGACGACCTGGCGCTCGGGGTCGACGGCGGTGACGCGGGCCACGCGCAGCCGTATCCCCGGGCCCGCGAAGACGTCGGCGAGCTTCGGAGCCTCGATGTCCTGGCCGGCCGCCAACTGGTGCAGCCGCATTCGCTGGACGAAGTCCGGCACGGCGTTGACCACGGTGACCTCGGTGTCCGCCGGGGACAGTCGGCGGGCCAGGTTCCCGGCCACGTAGGCCCCGGCATAGCCAGCGCCGAGGACGACGATGCGGTGCTTCATGTGATGCTCCTGTCGGTTCGCTTGCTCCCGGTGACTTGAGCGGAACAGCGCCCCGATCGCTGACAGGAACTGCATGTGGCATGGGTCACAGAGCGGCAGGAGCGCCGCCCAATGATGCTCGCGACGCCGAGGCGGCGCAGATGCAGGCCGAGCTGAACGAGGTGATCTGCCGATCACCGTCGACATCGACGTCATGCGCGCCAAGCGAAAGATGTCCGTGCGAACTCGCCGAAACATCCGCATCAGGTCGTAGGCGCGGACCTGGTTGGTGATGAGCGATCCGGCGACGCGGGGGCTGTACGCGGCGTGGCGGCAGATGGCCGACCGCCTGGAGGAGGCACACCACCCCTTCCGAGCACGAGCTCAACCAGACGGCGTGACCGAGGACCACACGCCGAACCACTGCTCGGCGCCGTACTCCTCCAACCGCTCCACCTCGGTGAACCCCAGCTTCGCCGCGAGGCGCATCGAGCGGTCGTTGGCGGTCTGGGTGCAGAGCACTACCGGCTCGCTGGGAAGCGTGGCGGCGAACCAGTCGAGTGCCGCCGCGCACGCCTCGGTGGCGTACCCGCATCCCCACGCCTCCGGCAGGAACATGTAGCCGAGTTCGGCCTCACCGCCATCCGGACGGACGTGACCCGGACGCTCCGCGTCGCGCCGGTCGAGCGTGATGATGCCGATCATCGCTCCGTCCAGATCGACCACGAAAAGGCCGGGGCGCCGCTTGGGCACCTCAGGCACCGCACGCTCGAACTCATCACGCGGTCGAGGGCCACCAATGTAGGTGCCCACCTCTGGCGAGGTGAACAGCTCGATGATCGCCGCACGGTCCCGGGCCTCGGGCTCACGGAGCACGAGCCGCTCGGTCCGTATCTGGGCAGGTGGCCAGGCAACGGATCCAAGCTCGGTCATGGCGGGCAACCTATCGCACGCCCGCCGAGCAACACGCGCTCTCACAACTCACGAACAAAGCCACGGCTCCTCTTGCTGGCCCCTCGGTATCGTGGCCAACGAGGGCCTGGCTGCCCCCCGCCACCAGTTCGTCCCCGCCTGGTGGCAGTGGAGCGGCGGCCACTGGGAGGTGCAGTACGGCCCGGCCGACGAAGCGGCCTGGCTGGACGCCGCCTACCGGGACCGAACGCTCGTCACCAAGATCGGCACCCTCCACGCCGACCAAGCCAAGGCGCATGACGAGCCGAGGCGCATGACGAGCCGACCGGACGGCCCACCTCCTCCTCCACGCTGCCGGGCCTGGTCCTGCAGATGTACCCGGCACGCCAGGATCGGCGACAAGCACACCATCCTCGACGTCGGCACCGGCACCGGCACCGGCTACGGCACCGCTCTGCTGTGCCACCTGTTCGGCGATGAGCAGGTGACCAGCATCGACGTGGACGACTACGTGACCTCCGTCGCCGCGTGGCGACTGGCCGAACTCGACCACAGCCCGCGAATCGCGCCGATGGTCGCCACCGGGGAGATCCCGTGGACGTTCGACCGGATCGTGGCGATGGTGTCGGTACGGCCCATCCCCGCATCGTGGTTGACCGCGCTCAACCCCGGCGGCCGTCTGACCACGACGATCAGTAACACCTCGCTGATCGTGTCCGCCGTCAAGACCGACGACGGCGGCGCGGTCGGTGTCGTCGAGCGGGACTGGGCGATGTTCATGAAGACCAGGACCGGCGCCGACTACCCGCCGGGCCTGGCCGGCCTGATGGAGACCGCGCGCACAGCGGACGGTGAGCACTTCTCGATCGGCCGGTTCCCCGTCATCGACATCGAGGAGAACGCCTGGGAGCTGCGTTCCATGCTGGAGGTCATGGCCCCCGGCATCGAGCACAACTACCGCGAGACCGGCGACGCCCGGATCGCGCTCATGGTTCACGAAGACGGGTCATGGGCGCGTGCCGAGCAGATCGGCCGGGAACTCCCGGCCGTGCACCATGGCGGACCCCGCAGGCTGTGGGACGTGCTCGACGAGGCCCGCGACTACTGGCTGCAGAACGGCATGCTGCCGCTGTACGGCGCGAACGTCCGCATCACCCCGGACGGGACGATCCAGCTGCAGCGCGGCCGGTGGAAGGTCACCATCAGCTGACTCTGTGCCTCCCCCGACATCTAGTCAGGGGCAACTGTCCCCTGTGAATAGCCATTACTACATCAGCGCAGTTCAGCAGCATAAGGAAGCATTTTGCCCATGTCAGCCCTTCCTGGGCATCAGATCTACGACGTGTGATCTAGAATCAGGGTGTTCCGTCGCCGTTCCGCCAGATCACGAAAGACAGCAGAACCACGACGAAAGCTGATCAGTCTCTATGATCATTCCTCCCGAGACCCCGCGATGGCGCGATTACCTTGCGACAGGCCCAAAAGCTTGGTGCTTTGCTCTACTCATGATTATTTTGGCGATCGTTGCCGGTGCGGTTGCCGTGAACGGCATCTGGCCGGACTTTCGCGCGTACCGCGGAGAGGCCTTGCCGGGGGTCTTCGAGCCGCAGTACACGGCATGCCCCAATGGGCGCCATTTGACGGTGTGCCATTGGTACGGCGAGTTCCGTTCCGACGACGGTTCGACCCAGCGTTCCGACGTATGGATAGACGGCATCGATCCACATGATCAGCCTTTGCTTGGCCGGATCCACGCAATCGACGCCGGTGCCGACGAGAAGGTGTACGTGCCCCGGCCCGGCAGCGAGAGCCTACTTTCATGGGGCGCCCTGCTCCTGGTCGCGATTGTGTGCTTAGTCGCAGGGCTCACCCAGATGGTGGATCGCCCGTTCGGTTGGAACTGGCGACGAGAATGGATCGGCGGCCCACTTGAAAATAACCGCCAACCGACCGCCCAACCACGAAAGAAGCGCAGAAGAGCAAGACGCCGGCGCTAGGCCGGCTGCCGAGGAAGTCAGGGGTGCGTGCCAGGTCGACGACCGGTAAGAAGGACGCCGCCTACTGCGTAACGAACTGCGCCACAACGCCGACAGAGCTACGGCTGAACAGGTCGAGGAACGGTTTGGTATTGCTGATAAGGAAGAAGTCCCAGGTTCAAATTTGCACAATCAGTCGTCGTTACAGGTCAGAACCGGAGTGGTAGGTTACGAGCCCGGCTATATCGTTGCGGTATCGCCACGGGTACGCCGCAGACTTCCCCATGGCCTCCCAGGCGACCAACTGATTGATTGAGAGGGCCAGCGCAGGGAGGCGGTGAGGCTGCCGCTCAGGCACAGGTGATGCCGCTGATCCGGGCCATACACTTGAAGTGCCCGTTCACCTTGGCCGCTGCGTCAGTGCCGGACGAGACCGCGGGCGTGGCGTTCCAGCCCGTGGCCTCTCGGCCCGAACCCGCCGTTCGCGTTGCCCCCGCATACGACAAGGATGTCATCCAATCTCATGGAATCCAGGCGAAGATGGCAGCGTCTGCCGGGTGGCGTGGTGGGCACATCGGGGTGGCGGGTGCCGGCGGGGATGGGCTGCTTGGCCCTGGTGGTCGTCGTCGTGAGCACGGTGGATGTGCTGGTGGGTGGCCCGTTGCGGCGGTGGGACCAGCATCTGATGCTGGGTGGCCACGGGCTGGCGGTGACGGGCTGGCCGTATGCGGTGTGGCGGGTGGTCGTGGTGGGCGGCCAGTTCTGGCTCGTCGGTTCCCTGGTGATGATCGCGGCTGCAGTGGCGGCTTGGCGAAGGCGCGATCTGGTGCTGGTGCCGGCCGTCGGCGGATGGCTCGTGGTGACCAACGCGGTGGTCTGGGTGCTGAAGCAGGTGATCGGGAGGACGCCCCCGGGGGCGGGCGTAGATCTGCTGGCCGGTGCCGGGCAGTCTTTTCCTTCTGGTCATGCCGCCCTGGGGGCGTCCTGCCTGCTGGTGATCGCCGCTTTGATGGCAGGCACCGCCGGGCGGTACGTGATCGGTGCGGTGCACGCGCTGGCCGTGGGGGTCGCGACGGCGACCGTGGCGTTGGGCTATCACTGGCCCAGCGACGCGATCGCCGGTTGGGCGGCCGGAGTCGTGCTGGGGCTGCTCGGCCAGTGGGTCGTCAGGCGCAGGGCTGAGCCAGGCCCGCGCCTCGCCTCCTGCGCTGAGGCTTAGAAGATTCTGGCCAGGACGCCGGATTCGGCGACGATGAGTCCGCCGATCAGCATGAACACCACCGGGACGATCCAGTGCCCGTAGCGTTCGACAACGTCGATGATCTTCTTGTGCGAGCTGAGCAAGGACCCGGCCAGGCACCACACGGCCACTGCGACGAAGAACACCGCGATCGTCACCACGGTGGACCCGGTGCCGATGGTGCGGAACACCGGTGTGTAGACCGAGATGTTGTCGGCGCCGTTGGCGATGGTCACACCGGCCACCGACAGCAGGCCGGAGGCAACCGCCACCGAGGCTTGCTCGCCGTCGTTGCGGGCGCGGATCGCCTTGATGAGGCCACGCACGCCGAGGGCGAATGGGACCAGGCCGAGCAGGCCGACCCAGTCGTCGGGAATGATCGTCAAGCCGAGCGCCGCGATCACCGACACGGCCACCAGAACGGCGATCCCGGCGTACTGCCCGGCCCAGATCTGCCACGCCTTGGGAGTGCCACCGGCCCGGAAGGACAGGAATAACACCGTGAGCACGATGATGTCATCCACGTTGGTTCCGGCCCACATCCCGGCGGCCGCCGCGATAGTGCCCATGACTTGGTCCATGGTCGCCGAATCTAACGAGCAGGACGACCACTGCGCGAACCCGAACAAGAGGGGGGCCCGGGCGAAAGCCCGGGCCCCCCTGCTTCCCTAGTCCTGATCACGATCGGCCTGCTCATCCAAGGTGACACCTTGGGCCTTTGACGGCCGGCGCTGAGGTCACCTGGCGGACCAGCGCGGGCTGCCGAATGGGTGAGGCCAGGGGAACCCGCGATTCGTGGGTCGGCGTGAACGGGGGACGCCTCAATCGGGCAGGCGGTGGATGGCGACCATGGCGGCATCGTCGCCCAGGTGCCCGCCGACGTGGGCCAGAAGGTCATCGTGCACGTGGGTGACCAGCGCGTCGGGGTCCTCTCCGGGGCAGGTGGTGACCCGCTCGGCCAGCGGGTAGAACACGCCGGAGGGGCAGCGGGCCCTGGCGATGCCGTCGGTGTAGAGCAGCAGGGTTTCGCCGGCCCTGAAGTCGAAGGTCTCGACGTGGTAGGCCGGTTCGCAAAGCTCGCCCAGACCCAGGGGTGGCGCGGGCTGGGAGACCTGCAGAGCGGTGACATGGTGGTCGCGGATCAGCAAGGGCGGCGGGTGCCCGCAGTTGATCACGTGGACGACCGGCTTGTCGTCAGGGATCTCCAGTACCACCGCCGTGATGAAGCTTTCCCAGGCCTCGGGCGATTCCCAGTCGCGTTCCTCCAGGTCGGCCCGAACGCTTTCGTCCAGGTGGGTCACCACGTCCAGCAGGATCGCACGGCGGCGGGCCGCCTCACGGAAGGCCCCCAGCAGCAGCGCGGCGTCGGAGATCGCGGGCAGGCCCTTGCCACGGACGTCGCCGATGAGGATGCGGGACCCTGAAGGGGCATGGACAGCGGCGTACAGGTCGCCGCCGATGTGGGCCTCTTGTTCGGCAGCCAGGTACATGCAGGCGAGCCTCAGCGGCCCAAGGCCGGCCGGCAGAGGCGGTAGCAGAGCCTGTTGCGTGGCCTTCGAGACCAAACGGACCTGGACCAGTTGCTGCCGGTTTCGGTCCCGGATGAAGGAGAACGACACGAGGAACGCCGAGACCACCACCAGAGCCGCCAACTGCCCCTGGATGACGTCGGTGCCCAGCGCGTGGAAGTGCAGGCCGATCAGCACCTGGTCGATCACGGTGATCGAGCCCACCACGGCGGTCAGCCTGGGGCCGGCGTACGAGGCGGTGATCGCGGGGGCCGCCACCAGCAACGGACTCAGGTGGACCTCGCTCGGAGTCAGGACCTCCGCCATGGTGATCGCCACGATCAAAGCGAGCGGGGTCGCCACCAACGCAGCCCCCGACCGCCACGCCCGGTACCAATCTGCCAGCCCCTGCCGACCTCTCACCCTTCCTGGATACACCTGCAGCCTCCCAGCCGAGGACACCGGTGCACCCACAGGGCCCGACGGACAACTTCGTGCGCGAACCACTGCCACTCTCACGCGGCTCGGTACAACTGCCGCAACGCGCCGCGCCCCCTCCGCCTCCGTACGATCCCTAGCAGTGGCCAGGCTTCAGCGGGTCCTGCAGGCCACCGGGTGTGAGTCACCGTGGTGAAGCTCACCGGTGAACGCTTCGGAGCCGTGAGCCGTGAGCCGTGAGCCGTGAGCCGTGAGCCGGCGCGGGGCCGGTCGGCCCGGAACGGCCAGGGGCTTTAGGCAAGCTCGCCGGTCGACTTGGCCCCCCGGCTGGCCAGCCAGTCGGCCAACTGCTCGGCACCGCTGCGGCGGGCGGCGTCCAGCGGGGTCAGTCGGTCGTAGCCCACCCAGTTGAGGTCGGCGCCGACCCAGGCTCCGCGGCCCGCCGAGTCCTCAATGATCTCAATGTCGCGCCCGGCGGCGGATGAGGTGCGGGGTGCCACGCCGCGGAGGCACAGCCCGGCCACCTCGCCTGGTGGGTGACGCCTCGTGGACCCGTCCGGGTGCCGTATCCACCATGATGGGGACGTGGACTTGGAGCCTTACCGGGGTGAGCTGGTGACGTACTGCTACCGGATGCTGGGCTCATTCCACGAGGCCGAGGACCTGGTACAGGAGACGATGCTGCGCGCCTGGAAGGCCCGCGACCGGTACGACCGCACGCGCGCGTCCGTACGGACCTGGCTGTACCGGATCGCGACCAACGTGTGTCTGACCGCGCTGGAGGGGCGTGCGCGGCGGCCATTGCCGTCAGGACTGGGCACGCCGAGCGATGATCCCGGGGCGCCGCTCACGCCGGCGTTCGACATCCCCTGGCTCCAGCCGTTTCCCGACGCGCGGTTCGACGCAGGGGTGCGGGCCGACATGCGGCTCGCGCTGGTGGCAGCGATACAGGTCCTGCCGCCGCGCCAGCGGGCCGTGCTCGTGCTCCGCGAGGTACTGGAGTTCAGCGCCGCCGAGGTCGCCGCGCAGTTGGAGACCACGGTCACGGCCGTCAACAGCGCTCTGCAGCGGGCCCGCGCCGCCCTCGCGGACGTGGGCGACGTGGGCGAGGTCACCGAGCCGGACGATCCCCAGGTGCGGGCGGTGATCCAACGGTACGTGCGGGCGTTCGAGGCGGCCGACGTCCCCGCGCTCGTGCGTCTCCTCACAGACGAGGCGGTCCTCGAGATGCCGCCGGTGCCGCTGTGGTACCGGGGCAGCCACGACTACGGCCTGTTCATGCGCCGCGTTTTCGAGATACACGGGACGGGCTGGGTCACCAGGCGCCTGACAGCCAACGGCCAGCCCGCGCTCGCCGCGTACGCTCCGGAGCCCGGCGGCGGCCATCGGCTGCACACCCTCCAGGTCTTCACGGTCACCGGCGGCCGGGTCACGCACAACGTTGTGTTCGCCGATCCACGCGTGTTCGAGGCCTTCGACCTGCCCCAACGGATTTCTTTCGACGAGTTTCGCCAGCCGCGATGAGTCGGGCCGATGCCGCCGGTATGTACGGGTGAGTATCGACCGAAGGGACACCCATCGTGAGCGTCATCGTCATTGAGTTCATCACCCTGGACGGGATCGTGTCCGACCCGGATGGGTCCACGGCCACGCCGACCGGCGGCTGGGCGTTTCGTCATGGCCCCGAGACGGTCGCTGGGGACAAGTTCCGGCTCGGGAGCACGCTGGACGACGGGGTCATGCTGCTGGGGCGTACGACCTGGCAGTTGTTCTCACGGCTGTGGCCGGGACGTGATGACCCGTTCTCCGCGCGGATGAACGCTGTGCCCAAGCTGGTCGCCTCCCGGACGCTGACCGACGCATCGGCGTGGATGAACTCGCAGGTCATCGACGGCGATCTGGTCGACGCCGTCAAAAGGGAGCGGCGCGATGTGATCATCACCGGCAGCCTGAGCGTTGTGCACGCGCTGATGGCCGCGGACCTGATCGATGAGTACCGGCTCCTGAGCTTCCCCACGATCCTCGGCACCGGCGAGCGGCTCTTTCCCGCCGGAGGCCCGCCCACATACCTGGAATGCCTGTCGGCCGAGCAGGCCGGCGCCGCCGTCCTGACGCAGTACGGGAGAGCGACACGATGACGGTTCGCTTCCTTGCCCTGTACGAGAGGCCGGCCGACCCCGAGGCGTTTGATCGGCACTACCGCGCTGCAAGGTCACCGCGCTGCACGGCAGTGACGTCACCCTCGCCGCGGCGGCCGATGACTTCCTCTCGACCCACCGGATGGCCAACGCCAACACCCACCGCGCCTACGCCTCGGCGATCGACCGGACCATCGCCCGGCCCGGCGGCCGCTGACCCCACCAGTACCTAGGCCGTACTGCCGTTGCCCGGCATCCGTGCGGTCTGCCTGACGCTGCGGCTATGGACCTGTCAGGACAGGCGGCGGCTGTCTCAGCAGGGCGCGCAGTTGCTCTTCTGCCGTGCCACCAGCATGTGAACTGGAAGTCCTGGTCGATCGAGACGGCATCGTACGCGGGGCCACAGCGTCGTACGGGAGAGCCGGCAACCGCAGGGTCGGGACGGGGTGTAACCGCGTCGCCGCGTTGTCGGGAAACGATCGCGGCCGTCTCGGCCGGGGATCTCTGGGCCCACGCCGGGTCGCAGGTCAAGACTCGTGAACGCCCCGATCATCCAGAGCCGTTCCTGAGGTGGCTGGGCTGGAGTTGACGGTGTCGCGTTCGCCGATCAGTCGCACGACGGCGGTGACAGCCGCGAAAAGCACCAGCAGCGCGACGATCGCGGGCCATGGCAGCTCCAGCACGACGTCCGGCGTGGCGGTCCCGCCCTGCCAGGCGCGTACGGCCCAAGGCACGGTGGCGTAGCAGAGCCCCAGCCCGAGCCCCAGCCCCAGCACCATGCCGCCGGCGGTGCGCCACAAGACCCGCCGACGGCCCGTGGCGGCGGAGGCGAGCAGGAGGCCGAGGGCCGTCACCAGTGCCAGGCCGAGCGCTTCGGGCAGCAGGCCAGGCGGCGGAGCCTCCAAGCCGAGCGGGTCGATCAGCGTGACATCCCAGCCAGATGCGGCCACCGCTGCGCGGACCCGGTTCCCGTCGGCGGCGAGCCACCAGTCGGTGGCGGGAAGCGGCGGGCGTGCCGCGGCCAGGTTCCACGCCTGCAAGGACGGCAGGTCCACGAGGGCGCCGGCCTCGTCGAGGGGGATGCCGGGCATGCGCTCGATGATCCCGACGAGTTCGACCTGGACCCGCTGACGGCCCAGCCCGAGGGAGCCGGTCCGGCCCGTGGTGAGCTTCGCGGATGCGGCCAGCTCGGCCGTGAGGACGATGGGCAGCGGCCGGTCAGGGGCGGTGCCCACCGGTACGGGCCGCACGACGGTCGCAGCGGCCTTCACCTTGAGCGAGAACAGCCCCACGCCACTCTCGGCATGTTCCGACCAGCGCTGATCCACCGGCAGGGTCACCTCTCGGCCGTCGGCGCGCAGCGCGGTCACGGTCAGTGCATGGGGGGAGTCGTCGATCGAGCCCCCCAGGAAACCGCGGATGGAAAGCGGGTAGGCGATCTTCCCGTCCCGGCCCGCCAGGCCGGCGAGGTCCACATCCACCTTCGTGACGCCCGGGCGCAGCGGTGCGACCGGCATGTCGTGCCAGACGCCGAGGGCGTCGGAGATCACCACACGCAGCTGCGGAGGGTCCGCGGGGGCCTCCACCTCGACGGTGAGCGTACGCGGGGCGCCGGGAAGCGGCATGGCACCGATCTTCGGCCGACCGGCGGCCATCGCGGCCGCCATCTGCGTAACCGTCCGGTCCGACAGGTCGGGTCGCAGGTGGAACACCTCGGGGAGGCGGGTGGCGTCGATGCCGAGCAGGGTGCTGTAGCGGAGGTCGACCTCGGTCCGATCGCGGTGGCCGGGTACGGCCGCGGTGACGCCCGGAAGAGCGGCGAAGGCGGTGCCGCGGCCGAGGACGTCCGGCGTGCCTCCTGCCGGAGGGCCGGTCAGCCGTAGGTCGGCGCCGGCCTGATGGCCGGCCTGATCCGCCCGCGACGTACGCCAGGTAGTGGCGCCGCAGAGCGCGGTCACGGCCACTGCGGCGGCGATCGCCACGGAGAGCACCCGGATGCCCGGCCTCGGTACCTCGACGAGTAGCAATACGGCCGCGAGCAGCGCCATAGAGATCGCCGCCAAGAGCGCCCCCGCGTCGAAGGCGGCGGGCGGCCTCAGTCCCGAGGTCGGCCACCACGGAACCGCGTCTGCCAGGGAGAGCAGTAGGCGGGCCGCGAAAGGTGCCGCGATCGCACAGCCTGCGACCACCGCCACCGTGCCCGGCGACCAGCCCGTCCCCTTGGGCCGAGGCAGGAGCAGCAGCGTGAGAGCCAGGACCGCCGCCAGGCCCAGGACCGTCCAGCGGGCCGCCGACGAAGCGGCCTCCAGCCGCGCCAGCGTGGCGGGCAGGGCGCTGAGAGGCGTGCATTGCGGGCACCCGTTCGCCTTGAATCGCTCCCGCAGGTCACCCAGCCGGGCGACCGCCTCGCGCATCTGCCCGACCGACATGCCGCGCAGGTCCGGCGTGACGGTCCAGGTGGCGTTGACCGTCGTCGCGAAGCGGTCGAGGAAGGTGGCCTGATCCACCATGAGTGGGCCGTAGGTCGTGTAGCCGTCCCGCTCGACGCCCCGACCGAACATCAGGTCGCCGGCCCAGCGCGGGCCGAGCGGGTCGTTCGGCGCGAAAACTCCGGTGATCTTGACCTGTACCGGTTTGGCGTCGATGCGGCCGATCGTGGTGAACACCTTCCCGACCTCAAGATTGCTGAACGAGGCGGCGGCCTCTGAGATCGCTGCCTCGACCGGCTCGGTACGCGACCGCGGCCACGAACCCGAGATCAGCCTGGCATGCCGTTGAAACCCGTCGAAACTGTCGAACCTGAGCCGCTCCGGCCGCCGGAACCGTACCTTCTCCTGGCCCGGCATCGCGTAGCCGTCAGAGCGGAGAAAGGTGGTCACTTCGATGGGCACGCCGCCGAACGCCACGGCCGTCTGCTCCCGCACGACCCGGTCATGCGTGGCGAAGTTTCCTGCGTTGATCACCCCGGCGACCGTGACGCCGACGGCCTGCGGCGGAGCGGTCTCCACGGCATGGCGCACTCCCGCATCGCCCAGGGAGAAGGCGCATATCCCTAGCCCGGCGAACAATGTGGTGACGAGCAGGAATAATGGGACCAGTTTCAACGTGGCCGGCTTGCCCCCGCCTTCCTGAATTCCCATGACGAGCCTTTTAGTTGTCGATGTCCCCGTGATCACCTCGGCAATCATGCTGAGGGCTTCGAGCCGGAGTCAAGCGATTGAGAGGGCGTTGCGTGGGTTGATGTCCGTAATGTCGTAGTGTGATCGGATGGATTCCTAGCGTTACCCCCTGTCGATGCGGTCTGGCCGGGCTGTGATGGCCGGGTGAGTGAGCGCAAGCCCTACCCGAGCGACTTATCCGATGAACAGTTGGGCGTTGATCAAGCCGGTCATCACGGCATGGAAGGCCGCGCACCGCTCCGTCAGCGGCCATCAGGGCAAATACGAGATGCGCGAGATCATTAACGCCATCCTCTACCAGGGCCGGACCGGTTGCCAGTGGACCTCCCGCATGACCTGCCACCCGGCAGCGCGACCTTCTATGTCTGGGGGTTGTGTCCATGCCGGGGTCGTGGCGGCACGCCGCCCCGGCGATCCGCCCGTACACCCCGGCGCCGTTCCGGCACGCCTACTGCGGGGGGGACGCGGTCGCAGTGCTATCCGCTTCGAGGGCGATGACCTGTTCCAGAGCGCGCCGCAGCATGGTGACCTGGTCCCTGCCGAGAAGCCGAGACCATCGCTGCTCGACGTCCGCGAGGATCCGGGCGGCTGCGGCCTGGGCCATCCTGCCTTGGTCGGTGAGCCGGATGATCTTCGCGCGGCGGTCGGCCTCGTCGACGACCCGCTCGAGGTAGCCGTGTTCCTCTAGTTCGCCGACAAGTTCGCCGATCGACTGCTTGGTGAGTCCGGAGCGTTCGGCGAGCGTGGTCAGCCGCGAGCCTTCGGCGTCGATGTATCGGAAGACCGAGCCGTGGACGTACCGGATCCCCTCGAACCCTTCGTCGGCCAGCTGCTGGTGAAGTCCCTCGAGCGCGATGTCCCTGACCTGTGTGAGCAGGGTGGGGAGTGGCAGTTTCGGCTCGTGTTGCCGCTCCCGCGTTCCTGAACGGGTCGTCATCGTCGTGCGGTCCTTCTTCCAGGCGAGTTCGTCAGGCTGCTTGACAGTATCAGCCGAGATGGTAAGGTCACCTGACTGTCAGGGAGCTTGACTAATTCCTGGAGGATGAAATGCCCAACATTGCCGAACGGCGCGAGCAGTTCGCGGCGATGTTCACCCGGCCCTTGCCTGCGGATGTCGGCTCGTCGGCGACGACACTCGGCGGGCGGCCGGCACTGGAGCTGCGGACCACGACGCCCGGCACGGCGGGCGAGGACGTGCTGCTGTATCTGCACGGCGGTGGGTTCGTGGTCGGGTCGGCGCGTGTCACCGCCCACGTCTGCGCCGCGCTGCTGCGGCACCTGGACGGCCGGGCGGTCTCGCTCGACTACCGGCTGGCGCCCGAGCATGCGTTCCCGGCCGCGCCCGATGACTGCCTGGCGGCCTACCGCGAGCTGCTGGACTCCGGTGTCGATCCGCAGCGGTTGGTGGTCGCGGGCGACTCGGCCGGTGCCGCTCTGGCTGTCGTCACAATGATGCGCGCCCGGGACGCGGGCCTGCCGATGCCGGCGGCGGCGGTTCTGTTCTCGCCGGCGGTCGATCTGACCCTCAGCGGCGCGAGCATGCGGTCCAAGGACGGGGTGGACCCGATCTTCGCTCCGGCCGATCTCGAGTGGCTCTTCGATCGGTACCTCGCCGGCGGTGACGGTGCGGCGCCTGAGGCGAGCCCGGTCTTCGCCGATCTCACCGGGCTGCCGCCCCTGCTGATCCAGGTCGGCTCGAGCGAGCTCCTGCTGGACGACGCCGTACGGCTGGCCGGACGTGCCGGGGCCGACGAGGTCGCGGTGACGTTGGAGGTGGTTCCGCGTCAACCGCACGTGTTCCAGCTGGACGACGCATCGGCCGAGGCGGCAGCGGCGCTGGAGCGTGCCGGCCGGTTTCTGGCCACCCGGCTCGGCGAGAAGGAGGAATCATGAACCGGCTGGCCGATCAGGTGATGGGGCCGGTACTCGCGCCCCGCGACGAGGGGTACGACGAGGAACGCGCCGGTTGGCAGACCGCCCGTCGGCATCGTCCCGACCTGGTGGTGGGCGCCGCCAGACCCGCCGACGTGCAGGCGGCGGTGACGCACGCGAGCGGCCGCGGGCTCCCGGTGGCGGTGCAGGGCACCGGGCATGCCTCGGCCGCCGTCGCCGCCGAGGGCGGAGTGCTGATCACCACCGCGCGGATGAGCGCCGTCCGGGTGGACGCCGATGCCGGCACCGCGTGGGTGGCCGCGGGAACACGCTGGGATCAGGTGATCCACAGGGCGGCACAGGCCGGGCTGGCACCCCTGTCCGGCTCGGCCCCGCACGTGGGCGCGGTCTCCTACACCCTCGGCGGCGGCCTGGCCCTGCTGTCCCGGAGCTTCGGTTACGCCGCCGACCACGTGCGCAGCCTCGACGTCGTCACGGCGGACGGCCGCCTGCGGCACGTCACCCGCGACTGCGAGCCGGACCTGTTCTGGGCTCTGCGCGGCGGCCGGGACAACTTCGGCGTGGTGACCGGAATGGAGATCGATCTGATGCCGGTCACCACGCTGTATGGCGGAGCACTGGTCTTTCCCGTTGAGAAGGCCGCCGATGTGTTCGGCACCTACCTGCAATGGGCCGCCACAGTGCCGGAGGCGATGAACTCCTCGGTCGCGCTGATCTCCCTGCCGGACGTTCCAGCGATCCCGGAGCCGTTGCGCGGCCGTCACACCGTCCATATCCGCATCGCCTGCGCGGCCGGCGATCCCGGAGCCGGCGAGAGCCTGGTGGCACCGCTGCGGGCCATCGGCCCGATGAGCGACACCCTCGGTGAGCTGGCCTACGCCGAAGCCGGGTCGATCTACAACGACCCCGTCGCACCGGGCGCGGTCGAGTCGGGCACGGCCATGCTCGGCGAACTCGACGCCACTGCCGTGCAAGCCATCCTCGACCTGGCAGGCCCCCATGCGCCGGTGCCGCACATCGTCGAACTGCGCCACCTCGGCGGCAGGCTCGCCCACCCGCCCGCCGTGGACAATGCCGTCGGCAACCGCGATGCGCGATACCTGTTCAACGTGGTGTCCCGGCTGGAACGCGCCGACATCACCCAGATCCGGCCGGCGCACGCGCGCATGTTCGAGGCGATCGCGCCATGGAGCACCGGCGGCCAGTTCCTCAACTTCATGAACGGCGAGAACGCCGCCACGCAGGTGCGCTCCGCCTACAACGCCACGGACTACCGGCGGCTGACCGGCCTCAAAGCCGTCTACGACCCGGAGAACATCTTCCGTCTCAACCACAACATCCCGCCCGGCCGAGGGCCAATCCGGGATTGAGGGGACAACTCATGCTCAGCAACATCGCCACTGTGCTCGCCGGACTGATCGGCGCGGGCATCATCTTCATGGGCGCCAGCGCCTTCTGGGCACCGCAGGCCGCGGTCGGCTTCGGGATCCCCGACACGCCGACCGAGGACCCCAGCTTCCACGCCTGGCTATCGGTCAAGGGCGTGCGCGACATCGCCGCAGGGCTGTTCATCTTCATCCTGCTGGTCGGCGGGACAACCCACCTGCTGGGCTGGTTCTTGCTGGCCGCCAGCGTTATACCCGTCGGCGACGCGGTGATCGTGCTGCGCAGCAACGGGCCCAAGGCGGCCGTCTACGGCATCCACGGCGCTACTGCAGTGGTGATGCTGGCGATCAGCGCGCTCCTGCTCATCGCGTAACCACTCGTCAAGCCGCCTTGGCCGGGGTTTCCGGTCCGCAGACGGATCGGTGAGGTCCAGGCGCCGCGGGCAGCCACCGCTGCCCGCGGCGCCGACCGCGTTTCTCCGCAGCCTTGCCGCGGGGCGCGACACAGACTGCGACGCTTCGCGACGGTGGGGTGCTGACCTCTCGCCGCGAGTGGAAGGCCGTGTACTACCGGGCCGATCCGGATCGGATCGGCCGCGCGCTGGCCGATCTGCAGATCAGCCTGCGCGCGTGCTGCCCACCGGACGACTGCACGCCGGCAACCGGGTGCGGCTGAGCCTCAGCCGGTAGGCGTGGGCATGAACACGGTCGTGCCGCAAAGGTCGGTACGGTTCGGTCACCATTCGGGCGCTCCCCACCCAGCTTTGCCCGCTGACTTCACACTCGTGCGCTTCGCCGTTCCATGAACAGCACGTCGCGCCATCTGCCGTGGTGCTGGCCGATGTGCTGCCGGGTGCCGACGACCCGGAAGCCGCAGGCCTGGTGCAGGAGCAGGCTGGGGCCGTTCTCGGGGAAGATGCCGGTCTGGATGGTCCAGATCCCGGCTGCCTCGCTGGCGCTTACCAGGGTGTTGAGCAGGTCGCGGCCGATGCCGCGCCCCTGGCAGGCGGGGTCGACGTAGACGCTGTGCTCGACCACTCCGGCGTAGACGGGCCTGCTGGATACCGGTGAGGCGGCGACCCAGCCCACGACGCGGCCGGTGTCGAAGTCCACGGCGACGTAGCGGAGCCGCTGCAGCTTGCCGTGGTCGAAGTTCTCCCAGGTGGGGGCGGTGGTCTCGAAGCTGGCGTTCCCGGTGTCGAGCCCGGCCTGGTAGATGGCCAGCACCTGGGTGGCGTCCGTCGCCCGCATCGGGCGGATGGTGATGCCGGGCGAGGAGGCCGGTTTGGTGGCCTGGACGATGGCCGAGTGCACACCGCCCCCGTGGTCGGCGGCCAGGGTGAGAGCGCCGCCGAGGAACCCGCAGTCCAGCAGCAGATCGCGGTACTCGCCGACGGCCAGGACGCCGGCCGTACACCCCACGCGTTGCGCGGCGGCGGTGCGCTGCGCGGGATCGGCGTCGTCTTCAGCGACCACGTCGCTGATCCCCAGACGCCCGCCGGGCTTCAGAACCCGGAACGCCTCGGCGAACACCGCGGGTTTGTCGCTGGACAGGTTGACCACGCAGTTGGAGACGATCACGTCGGCGGACGCGTCCGGTAGCGGGAGTTCCTCGATGGTTCCGTGGAGGAACTCGACGTTGGTCGCACCGGCTCGCGCGGCGTTGGCCTGGGCGAGCCGCAGCATGTCGGGGCTGGCGTCGACACCGTAGGCCTTGCCGTAGGGGCCGACCCTGCGTGCTGAAAGCAGCACGTCGAGGCCTCCGCCCGAGCCGAGGTCGACGACCGTCTCACCGGCGCGCAACTCGGCGACCGCGATCGGGTTGCCGCATCCCAGGCTGGCCCGCAACGCCTCCTCGGGTAGTTCGCTGGCGTGGTCGTAGCCGGCGCTGCCGAAGTTTCCCTGGGCGAAGGCGTCCGCTTGGCAGTCGATGATCGTCTGACCGGACAGCGCGGCCCTTGCCAGGCTGGAGTATCTCTGGACGATCGCTTCGTGGGCCATGGTGGGCTCCTCAGTCGCAGGTGGGTGCCACCGGAACGGGGTTGCCCATGACCACGTCGGCGGCGCTGGGGAAGCAGCTGACGCAGGCCTGGTTGATCCGGTACAGGCTGGAGGTGCCGCGATGCTCCACCAGCACGAACCGGACCTCGGACAAGATCTTCAGGTGGTGGGACACGGTCGACTGGCCGATCTGGACGGCCGAGACGATCTGCCCGACGGTCATCGGTTCGCGGTGCCTGGCAAGCAGCGACACGATCTGAATGCGAGTGGCGTCGGCCAGGGCCTTGAACCAGCTCGCGTACTCCTCGGCTGAGTCCCGTTCGAGCGGGACGGCATCACGCTTCATTGACAATCGACGATAGTCGATGAACCATGAGTTGGGAAGCTTCCGTCTGCGGGCGTCCCTGAGACCTGGACGCCGAAGCAGGCAGGCCTGTGGTGGCTGATTAGACAGTGACCTAACTTGACACTCATCTAATCAATGGGCCAAGCTACAGCCACTTGCTTAGACAGACTTCGAACCTGAGGTGTGAGATGCGCGCACTGTTCCGCCGTGTTCGCCCGATGCTTCCCGTCGTCACGTTCGACGAGGCCCGCTCGCAGGTGTGCGACGCGGCTTGCCGCAGGCACGGCCTGGTGGACCGCGCCCGCACCGACAGCCTGATGTCCCGCTAGCCCTTGACGATCGACACATGACTTCCAGGAGAGGCAATCATGAGTGATGGATGCTGTGGCCCGGCCGCCCTTGAGATCGAACCCTTCACCGCACAGCAGGACCCCAGTGCGCTGCCCATAGTGGTGATCGGTGCCGGTCCGGTGGGGCTGGCCGCGGCCGCGCACTTGGCCGAGCGCGGCCTGGACTTCCTCATCTTGGAGGCGGGCGAGCGGGCCGGCGCGTCGGTCGGGCAATGGGGGCACGTGCGGGTGTTCAGCCCGTGGAAGTACAACATCGACGCCGCCGCCGGCCGCCTGCTGGAGGCGGCCGGCTGGGTCGCGCCGGATGCCGACTGGCTGCCCACCGGCGCAGAGCTCATCGAGGACTATCTGGCTCCGCTGGCCACGCTGATGGGGACGCGGTTGCGCACCGGCGCGAAGGTCAGCGCGGTCAGCCGGCTCGGCTACGATCGGGTCCGCACAGCAGGCCGTGAGCAGGCGCCGTTCCTGATCCGGCTCGCGGACGGCAGCGAGCTGCACGCTCGCGCGGTGATCGACGCCTCCGGCACCTACACCAGCGCCAACGTACTCGGCGCCAGCGGCCTGCCCGCGCACGGGGAACAGAGCGTGGCAGAGCTGATCGACCACGCCCTGCCTGACGTGCTCGGCGCCGATCGGGAACGCTACGAGGGCCGCCGGGTGCTGGTGGTGGGCGCGGGCCACTCGGCCGCCACCACTTTGCTGGCGCTGGCCCAGCTGGAGAACACCCCGATCACCTGGGCGATCCGTGCGGGCAACGCGAGCCGTACCTACGGCGGCGGCGATGCCGACGCGCTGCCGGCCCGCGGTGCTCTCGGTACCCGCCTGCACGACCTGGTCACCTCCGGCCGCATCCAGCTGGTGACCGGGTTCTTCACCCACGCTGTCGAGCGGGATGGCGACCAGGTGCGCGTGATCAGCCGCGATCCCTCCGGCGCCGAGCACAGGGTGCTGGCGGAGAGGATCGTCGCCGCGACGGGCTACCGGCCCGACCACTCCATCGCCGCCGAGCTGCGCCTGGACCTTGATGCGATTCTCGGCTCCACCCCGGCGCTGGCCCCGCTGATCGACCCCAACGCGCATTCGTGCGGCACCGTCCCCGCGCACGGCGTCGACGAGCTGGCCCACCCTGAGCCCGGCTACTACGCGATCGGCGTCAAGAGCTACGGTCGTGCGCCGACCTTCCTGATGGCCACCGGATATGAGCAGGCCCGGTCGGTGGTGGCGGCGCTGGCCGGTGACTGGCAGGCGGCCCGCGAGGTGCACCTGGAGCTGCCGGAGACCGGCGTGTGTTCCTCGAACCTGGCCGAGGCGCAGGAGCAGGGGGTCGGCCTGGCCACCGGTATCAGCGGCGGCCTGCTGTCCACGCCGCTGCCGCTGGCAGGTGTCTCCGCCTCCGATGGCGAGGGGAGCTGCTGCGGCTGACCGCCGGGACAACGCATCGAGAGAGGCCGACATGTCTGAGGGACACCCCACCGCGGCGCAGCGGGAGGCCCTGCGCCTGATCTGCGCCCACGAGCCGATGCCCGCCGGCCGTTTGGCCGCCGAACTTCTCGCCGCCCGGCGGCCCAGCACCAACCCCGGCTACGGGTCGGCCGTTGCCCGCCAGGCCGACATGCTGGCCTGGCGGCTACAGGCTCAAGGGTTCATCGCCGAGGCCGCCGATGGGGTGTGGCGGACGACGGCGGGCGGCCGCGAGCTGATCGCCTGCCCGGGGGCAGCCGGGTGAGCGTGACCGCCCAGAGTGGACTCCCCGCCGCTCCCACCGACGGGAGCGGCGGCCGGCGGCGTTTCAGCCAGGGCTGGCGTATGCCCTCACCGCAGGGGAGGTGAGCGTGACCGCGTCGAGGCCGCTGCGGACGGTCACCGCCGGCGGGGTCAATGTCCACGCTCACCTGCCGATCGGGCTGGAACAGGGACTGGCGGGCAGCCCGCGGGTGCTGCTGACCGCGCACTTCGACGGGGTGGGCGATGACCCGGGCCGCCGATTGCCCGCCGCCGCCGCCGACAACGCCTCCGGAGTCGCCGCCGTGCTTGAGGCCGCTCGCGTCCTGCGCAGCGCCCTGGCCGCACCAGTGAACCTGGCGGTGTCCTTCCTGGACGCCGAGGAAGCCGGCGCACGGGGATCGGCCCACCATGCCCCCACCGTGCCGCCAGGTACGCAGGTGATCAACCTGGATGGGGCGGCGCAGCTGCACCAGGCCGCCTCCGTCGAGGCCCGCGGCCCGGCCCATGCCCTGCTTGCCGCGTTGGATCAAGCCGGGCGGCTGACCGGGGTGCCGCTGCGCGCCGGTGCGATGGCCCCCGACAACCGCCGCTACGCCGCCGCCGGGCCGGCCGCGATCGGCGTCGGCATGGGCATGCCGGGCTACCAGACCCGCGCCGAAACCGCCGACCGCGTCGAGCCGGGCACCCTGGTCGCCGCGGCCCACCTGCTCACCGCCACCGTCTGGCTGCTGGCCAGCGCCCCGGCCGAGCGCTCCTCAGCAGCGCGATCCGCTCGGCCGTCCTAAGTTGACAGACCTACCCCCGCTGGAACCACCCGGCCGAGTTCGGCGATGAGCGTGTCGGCCCGGTCGCCGATCTCATGGAGTTCGCCTTCGGAGTGCAGAGCACCACCCGTGCTGCACCTCCCGTCGAGGTACGGCCGGGTCGGGGCGGGGTGCGGCTCAGGATGGTGGGCTTCGCGGGCGACTAGGTGCTCGTCGGGTTGGCTTCACTTCCCCGCCATCGCGTATCATTTCGATATATGTCGAATCAGGGAGTGGTGTCATGACCGCCGGTGCTGAGTGCTGCGCGCCGATCACCCGCGAACCGCTGTCGGGGCCAGACGCGGCCGATCTGGCGGTGCTGCTCAAGGCGGTCGCCGACCCGGTCCGGCTGCGCCTGCTGTCGCTGATCGGCTCGCATGCGGGCGGAGAGGCCTGCGTGTGTGATCTGACCGACGCTTTCGACCTGACCGCTCCCACGATTTCCCACCATCTGAAGGTGCTGCGTACGGCGGGGCTGATCGACTGCCAGCGCCGTGGCACATGGGTCTACTACTGGATCGTCCCGGCCACCGTTGCCAGGCTGGGTGCGCTGTTCACCCCGCTGGCCGAGCCGGCAGCTCTTTGACACCGGTGACGCCGAGACAGGCCGACGTGCTGGTCATCGGCGCAGGGCAGGCAGGCCTGGCGGCCGGCTACTACCTGCGCCGAGCCAAGGCGGACTTCGTCATTCTCGACGCCCAGGACCGCCCCGGCGGTGCCTGGCGGCACGCGTGGCCGTCGCTGCGCCTGTTCTCCCCGGCCCAGTACAGCTCGCTGCCCGGCCGCATGATGCCACGCCCTGCCGGTGGCGGTTACCCCAGCGCAGCCGACACCGTCGGCTACCTCACCGACTACGCGCAGCGCTACGCCTTACCGGTGATCCGGCCGGCGAAGGTGCACGCCGTACGGCGCAGCGGCGCGCGGCTCCAGGTGGAGACCGACGCGGGCGTGTGGCGCCCTCGGGTGGTGATCAGTGCGACTGGCACGTGGTGGCGTCCCTATGTGCCGTACTATCCCGGCATCGGTCACTTCAACGGACGCCAACTCCACACCGCCGGCTATGACGGTCCCGGGTCCTTCCGTGGTCGCAAGGTGGTCGTCGTCGGCGGCGGCAACTCTGCCGCCCAGATCCTCGCCGAACTGTCCACCGTCGCTGAGACGACCTGGGTGACGCGGCGTCCACCGCGCTTGCTACCCGACGAGGTGGACGGCAAGGCACTGTTCGACTTGGCCACCCGCCGCCACCGAGCGGTCCTGGCTGGCGAGCCGGCCCCCGGCATCGGCGACCTGGGTGACATCGTCGCGGTGCCCGCGGTCCGCGAGGCCCGCGATCGCGATGCGCTCAAGGCCGAGCCCATGTTCAGCCGGATCACCCCCGAAGGCGTCACCTGGAGCGATGGCACCGCTCTCCGGTGCGACGTCATCGTGTGGTGCACCGGTTTCCGGCCCGCCCTTGGCCACCTGGCCCCGCTGCGGCTACGCGGCACTGACGGCATCATCCCCACCCGCGGCACCCGCGCCACCGCCGAGCCGCGCCTTCACCTGCTCGGCTACGGTGACTGGACCGGACCGGCCTCAGCCACCCTGATCGGCGCCGCTCGTACTGCCCGCGACGCTGTCACCGAGGTCATGGCACAGCTCTACACCGACCGCGCCCAAACCGTGCCCTAGTGCCAGCCGGCTTGTCGGTGCGCTGCAGAGGGCGCAGCACGCCGCAGTGGTCGCCCTGGCTCTGAGTGACTTATGCGGCTCGGCATTCGGCATGCCTGCCACCGTCGAAATGCTTGGCGACCTGGGGCCAGCGCCGTCGACGCCTGGCGCGGATAGGCCTGGGGGTTACCTGTGGACGTTGACCACGCCCGGCGCTCGTGGGGCTGGCCGGCCTCCGATCTGTCATGAGCCGGTCGCATCTGCCTTGCGTTGGGCGGTGTGCCACCGCCGTGCTGCTTGTTGCAGGGCGTCCCAGGGGCTGCCGAGCGGGGGTGTGTAGGCCAGGTCCAGGTCGGTGACGTCGTTGACGGTGATGCCGTGGTGGATGCCCGTGGCCAGGATGTCGACGCGTTTGGCGATCTCGGCCCCGAGGTGTCCGAGTAGTTGCGCTCCGAGCAGGCGCCCGGTGTGCCGGTCGCCTGTCAGGCGCATGCGAATGTGACTCGCGCCGGGATAGTAGGCCTTGTGGTCGTCAGCGACCGTCTCCACGGTCAGCGGGGTGAATCCCTCCTGGGCCGCTTCCCGTTCCTTCAGCCCGGTCGCGGCCGCGATCATGTCGAAGACCTTGACCACCTGAGTCCCGACCACACCCGCGAACAGCCGCTCACCCCCGACAGCGTTCTCACCCGCGACACGTCCCTGCTTGTGTGCCGTGGTTCCCAGGGGAAGGTAGCTGTTACGGCCGAGTAACCGGTGGTAGGTCTCCACGCAGTCCCCGGCAGCGTAGACGTCGGGCAGATCGGTCCGCATCCGACGCGATCGCGCCTGCTGCCCCGATCTGGGCTCCGGCCATGGTGGCGAGTTCCACAGCAGGAGCCACGCCGGTCACCACCAAGACGGCGTCGGCTCTGCGTGTCTGCCCGTCGGTGCTGGTCACCATCAGTTTGCCGTTCTCGCGCACCACCGAGGTGACCGTGACCCCGCAACGCAGTTCGACTCCGTGCCGTTGGAGTTCGGCGGCCAGGTGGGCGGCCATCTGCGCGTCGATCGAACGCGCCATCACCTGCTCGTACCGCTCCAGTACGCACACGTCCAGGTCTCTGGTCGACAGAGCCTCGGCCATCTCCAACCCGATGTAACCCGTTCCTACGATGATGACCGACTGGGTGCCGGGGTGATCCAGCTGCTCGGTCAGGCCGAAAGTGTCATCCATGCTGTGCAGCTCATGGACGCCATCGTCTGGACCGAGCTCGTCGATGCAGCTGGTGCAGCGACCAGCCGGCCCCGTGCGGGTCGAGCGCGGCGGAGGCCTGCTTGAACAGGTACTCGGCGCGCGGATAGGACAACCGGCCACGTCCGGTGGCCGAACAGACGTCGGCCGCTGCGGGGGCGCGTGGCCCGGAGACGGGAGCGCGCTGGCCGGCGAGGAACACCGGACCTGAGCTGCGTCCGCGCAGCAGGTGGGGCAGGAGCCGGGCGGTGCCGGTGGCCCAATGCACGTACTCGATCGCGCCGGTGAGATCGTTCAGCCCTAGTCCGAGGGCCATGCCGTCCATGAACGGGACCGTTCGTTGCGTGCCTGCCATGGCCATCAAGCTAAGCCTGATCACCCCTGTGCGCCCAGAGCACTCCCCTACTCAACCCCGCGAATTCTTTTCAAGATTTCTCTGTTCAGAGGGGGAGATTCGGGGGTCATCCCGCACCTATAGGCGAGTGGTGCCAGAAACGGCGCCGTGGTCGAGTCGGAGGCCTCGCCATGCGGGTGTTCGTGGTGTTCAAGTGGATAGCGGGAATCGCGCTGCTAAGCGTTTTACTCATGGGCTCGGGGCTCATTCCCGGGCCGCCGATCGCTGGGCTGAGCGACTGCCCGCCCTTGCGGGCAGGCCAGGCCGACCCGATCGACGGGAAGGACTGCGTGCGTATGCTCCAGCAGAAACTGCGCGACAGCGGCTATCCGGGCCAGCAGGTGGACGGCAAGTTCGGGCCGCTTACCAAGGCGAACGTAGTGGCCTTCCAGAAGGCCGCCGGGCTGCGGCCGGACGGCGTGGCCGGTAAGCAGACCCTTGCGGCGTTGACCCGCGGCGCCACGCCCGCGATTCCCGCCGGGCTGGACCTGGGCCCGCCGCACTGCGCGGACAACGTCTGCGATTTCTCCGTGCCCCAAGGTGCCACCCATGAGGTGGGGATCTGGCTGGCGGACCATCCCGGTCTCGCTGTGGACATGTCCATCAACCTGCTCGCAGACGGGGTGTGTGGCGCGGCCAGGATCTCGGCGATTGCCAGGTTTGGCTGCAAGAAGCTGGTGGAGAAAGAAATCAGCGATTTCATCGCAACGCTGAAGTCGGCTGCCCGGCAGAACGCCTGTGTGCGGATCTCTGTCGGCCTTCCCGGTCCCGGGAACTCGGAATTCCTCAGGTTCACCTCCGCGAAATGCCGGACCTGAGGGCATTGTCGCGCCTGCCGATCGGCCGCTCCCGAACAGGGCGGCCGATCATGGTCAGCGTGGGCCAGGCGGGGCACGTACCGTGACCTGCGTCTCCACGAAGACACCTGGCCCCTTGGCCGTGATCGTGTAGGTGCCCGAGGTGGTGAGCGGGGGCGAGTTCACCGTGAAGTCCCCGGAGCAGCAGCCGGTGCCGGGGTACCGTGGCTCGGCGTATGGAGTGAACGTGAGCGTGATCGGCGTATTCGCCGGGAAGCCCAAGCCGGTGATCGCGACGCTTTCCCCAGCAGCGCCCTCTCTGGGCGAAGTCCTCAGGACCGGTCCGACGGAGACGACCCCCATCGCGATCGTGCCCGACGTCTTCCCGGTGGCGGTGATGGGGTACTCGCCTTTGGTGACCAACCGCCCCACGGCCAGATACACGGTTCTGCTTCCGTCCGGGTTCGCCCGCACCGGCCTCGTGCGGGGGAAGGGGTCGCCTTGGATCTCGATGTCCTCATCCGGCCTGAACCCCGTCAAGGTGACGTCGTACTCCTGGCCCGGGACGAGTGTCAGTTTGGAGAACGTCATCGTGCCCGCAGGCGGCGTCGGAGTCGGCGTCGGGGTTGGCGTCGGGGTTGGCGTCGGCGTCGGCGTCGGCGTCGGGGTGGGGCTGCCCGGGATCGCGGCGGAAGGCACGACGACAACGGTGTTCGTCGCGGTGATGCGCGAACTCCGCCCGGTGGCGGTGACCTTGTACTCCTTGGCGTCGACGTCTGATCCGACGGTGAGGCGGACGACAACCCGGCCTGTCTGGTCGGCTGTCACGTCGTCGGCGGTGAAGCGGTACGGGTCGCCCTTGATGAAAATCTTCTCCCCGGGATCGAACCCGGTCAGCGTGATGGCGTAGGCCTGGCCCCGGCTGAGTCGATTCGGCGTGATCGTCAGCTCGCCTTGCTTCGGCGCCGTCGGGCGAGTGGGCTGGGCGGACTTCGTTTCCGTGCCACTGCTGGGCACAGTCGGGTCGGTGGAGGACGGGTCGGTGGAGGTCGGGTCGGTGGGGGCCGGCTCGGCGGGGCGTGTCTCGGCCGGGGCCGCGCTGTTGGGAGATCCTGACCCTGCCCACGCGTACACGCCGCCGGCCAGCAGGGCCAGGGTGAGAGCCGCGGCCAAGCCGTTGCCGAGCATCCGGTGCGACCGTCGCGGCCGGGGTGCGCGCCGGCCCGGTGCGGGAGAGGCCGCCGGCGCCGTGACGTCCTTCTCAAGGCGGGGCAGGGTTCTCGCCGGTACGCGCTGATCGGCGTACCCAAGCTCCTCCTCGGCCGAGACCCGCGCGAACTTCTCCCACATGCGTTCGGACAACGCCGGGAGGAGCAGCACCGGAATGAGACCGGGCAGGTACGGCCGGATCCTGCGTCGGCGCTCGCCCGAACAGTCGGCGCAGTTGCGCACGTGCTGGGAGACCTGGTGCCGCAGCGTGACGGGAAATGTCTTCGCGGTCCACAGGCCGTGCTCCTGGTTCCACTCCCGGATGATCTTTAAGAGACTCCGGCAGACCTCGGCGCCCCGGCCGGCCCGCCACTGGAACTGGGTGTGGTCCGCGAGCAGGAAACTGCCGAACCCATCGGTCATGACCTTCCTGACCTCGTTGCTCAACCGGCTGGCTTCGGCGGGGCTGGTCTCCAGGGCGGTCGCGAGCGCCTGGCCGCGCAATTCCTCTCGTACCGTCAACTGGTAGATCCGCCGCTGCCGTTCGGTGAGACCAGACGCCACGATGTCCAGCAAGCGCAGCACCTCCGCGCGCCGGCGCGCCTCGTCGGCCTGGTCGTGGGCCGCGCCGATCCATTCGGGGGACGCGTGCGCCTCCTTGGGCAGGTCAATCGGCGTCAGTCGCTGGTCGCGGTAGGACTCCCGCACCTTGTTGCGCGCCACCCCGTAGAGCCACGGCCCGAGCTTGCCCGATTCCGGCCCGCCGCCGCGCCCCACGGCGTCTATCATGACCAGGAACGACTCCTGCGCCGCGTCCTGGGCCCGCTCCGGATCGAGATAGGCGAGACATACTCCCAGCACGCGTTTTCCGTATCGCGCGTAAATGCGCTCGTGCGCCTCTCGCCGTGTTCTCGTGGATTTGGCCAACTCCACGAGTTCCGTGTCCGAATAGTCCCCCCGCATCGCCATCCAGTCCGCTCCTCCCTGGATTGTCAACGAGCATCCTCGCGCGTGCGTGCCGATCCCCCCGGATATCGCCAAACGCCTCTTTGCAAGCATGACGAGCAAATCCGACCTCGTCGATGAACACCGGGGGCACCCTGGCCTAGCCATCCCCGCCCTGCCCGCATCGAGTGGGGGCCCGCCGCCGGCCGGCAGTTGATCCCGGGTGTCAAGCGGACCAGAGTGTCGTCGCATCCGCGCACCCAGCTAGCGATTGCCCTGTCGCAGTAAATGCCGGATTTACTGCAGCCGAGCCTTTACCGTGATCAACGCCAGCTGCGGAGACCCGTTCCGGCCGCCGAGGTGAGGTGTACGCATTTACTACGGCCGCGCTTTCCACTGTTGCCAGGCGCCGTTGTGGCAGGACCACTGCAGGGCCTCGGCACCGTTCCCGAGGCCGCGAGACCCTTCCGCCTGGTGGATCTCGAGGCACTTGCCGCTGCGCCTGTTCTGGAACTGGAAGAAGCCGCCGCCCTTATAGATCTGCTTCCACTGTTGCTGGGCGCCGTGGTGGCAGGGCAACTGCAGGACCCCGGCACCGTTCCCGAGGCCGCGAGACCCATCCGCCTGGTTGACCTCCAGGCATTGCCCACTGAGTACTACCCTGAATGAGACGTATCGGAGATTGCCGTTCCCGTCCAACTCCTCGGCCCATAATGTCCACCGTTGGGCGCCGCTCTTGTTCAGGTTGTTTGCTTGCCACTGCTGGTCCTTGCCGCTTTGGCAATCCCACTGCTGGACCTTCGCCCCCTGGGCAACAGGAGGGCCCCAGTTGTACCTGCCGACTTCGAGACACTTGCCGCTGCGCCGGTTTTCGATTCTGATAGGGGCCGGGGCCGTTGACGTCATCGCCACAGATGGTGCCGCCGCCCAGGCGGGGCTAACCGCCGCTTCAGTGGTCGCGGCGTTCGCCGCTGTGGCTCCGGTCCCGAGCAGGAACGTCGCCGCCGTGAGGGCGCCTACGAGGCGACCTCTCATGATTGATTTCACTGACTCTCCTTCTGCTTACCGTTGATTGTCAGGCGCCGAGCGGACATGCGAGGGGATCGAAATACGGGAGGATCCTGACGAAGTCCGGATGCTAGTGAGGTGGCCAAGCCGATCATGGCCTTCCTTAACGGGTGACTTTGTTCTACGCGCATCGGCGGAGCGCGACCCCCTCCTCGTTCCAATGAGGAATCAGGTCTTGACAACTGCCGGAGACTTAAAGCAGCGACCACTGATTGATGTCCCTGACTCGGCGTCTTGGATCGGTCGCCCGGCTCATCCACCACGCAGGGGTGCGTATGGATCTGGATCTCGGTTTGGTCACTGACTTCTTGGTGCTGGTGCAGGAGCGGCACTATGGGCGTGCGGCCGTGCGGTTGCACATGACCTCATCGGCGTTGACCAAGCGCATCCAACGTCTGGAAGGACAACTCGGGGTCGCCGTCGTCGAGCGGGGCCCTGCGGGTGTGCTCGCCGTGACCTCCGCAGGCCGGCGGTTCGCGATCGCCGCCGAACCCTTGATCGCTCAGGCCCACGCGGATCCTGCTTTTGTCTGTGCTCGTGGCCGCTCGGTGTCCCCGTGTTATGGGTGTGAGCGCTAGAGGGCTAAGGGTGTGGGGGCGCCGTTCTTTTGTTTCCTGGCGGTGACGGACGGTCGGATATGTCGGAGGTATGAGGTATATCGATGGCGGCGGGTTGACTGCTCAGGAGCGGATCCGCCGGGAGCAAGTGCGGCTCCAAGCCACCGAGGGGTTCGCCGCCGGGGAGGGATTGAGAGGCGACGCGTGAGTTTCGAGTGTTCCCCACAGCGCTGAGGACAGACGCTCAGCCGCACCCTGACGTCCCGCACTCCGGCCTGCTGAAGGTCGCCTTCCACGCCTTCCAGTTCTCGGTGCGCTCGATCTGGCTTTTACGCCGGTCGCTATTCGCAGCGGGTCGTGGTGTCGGTGTCAGGGCCGCCGTTGCAGGAGTCGGTGCCGGCACCGCCGTCCAGTTGGTCGCGGCCGTTCCCGCCGTTCAGTTCGTCATCCTCCGCGTCCCCGCGCAGCTCGTCGTCGCCGGCACCGCCGTTCAGCTCGTCGGACCCGGTGCCGCCGCGCAGCTCATCGGTTCCCTTTCCGCCGGTGAGTTCGTCGGCGCCGGCATCGCCGCGCAGATCGTCGTCGCCCGCATCGCCGCGCAGGGTGTCGTCGCCGCCGTTGCCGCGGCGGCCGCATCGTGCAGGCGGTAAAAAGTAGGCGCGACCTGCTCGAGGGTGACTACATTGGCGACTCCGGGCTCCGCGGTGTAGCGGAGCTCCCCGTCCGTGAAGTCCGCGCAGATGCCGGCATCTCCTGGGGAGGCCGCCGCCGCGGCGGGAACCCCAGGACGGGAAGGAACATTATCGCGACCCGCAATCCCTTGAGCATGAATCGCGCAGGCACGGCTCGTTTCATGGATGAACCTCCCCTCACGCGTAAGGCGGCCGTCGATACGGCCGGTATGGATGCCGGGCGAGCTGGCAGAAGATGGCGCCAGGAGCCAGTCGGGTGAAGGCGTGGGGGGTCGTCATCATCAGGAGTTCCTTCTTTACACGGGTAGGGAAGGGCGGGGGTGGGGCAGTTCGAGGGGCGGGGATCACGGGGATGCCGCCACGCCATCGCGATTACGGCAGAGCACCGGAGCTTCGTGTTGGGCCGCGAATGCGGCCGCTGTGTTTAGTTCGCCGCCGAGTGGGGTGAGCCGTGTGCATTCCGCAGGTTTTCCGACCGCGCGAGTAGCTCGATCTTGCTTTCGCGTCTGATGGTGATCGATGGATAATCCTGCGTTATCGTCTCCTATCTTTGACGTGCAGTTTTTCGAACGCATCGGCGGCGATGGCGGCGTCTGCGGCAGCGCCTAGTTGTCGCCCCACCTGGGCGGCCCGCTCCCGCATGCCCATCGCCGCGTGGACGGCGTGGCGTAACCGGTGCGGGTTCAGCCGGTTGGCAGGCAGTCTGGTGCCGACGCCGGCGATCTGTACCCGGCGGGCCACTTCGGGTTGGTCCCGACCAAACGGCACGGTGCACACAGGCACACCGGCCAGCAGCGCGGCATGCACGGTGCCCATCCCACCAGGACAGACCACACAGGCTGCCCGGGGCAGCAACGTCCCGTGCGGGATGAAGCGCTCCACTCGCGCGTTGTGGGGAACATCCCCCGGTACCGTGTCGGCCCCGGCGGTGGTCACCACGACGTAGACGTCCTGGTCGGCGAACACCTGGAGAGCGGTCGTGGCCAGCACGTGGTCGGCCTGTCGTTCGGTGGAGCAGCTCACGAGGATCAGCGGCGCGGTGACCTCGGCCAGCCAGTCGGGTGGCGATGCGGGCGGCGACCATACGCCGGGGCCGACCAGCGCCACGGTCGCGGGCCAGTCCGAGCGCGGGTACTCCAACGGTTCGGCGGTGTAGACGACGGTCAGCGGTGCACGGGCGGACCACAACTCGGTCATGCTGGCGACCGCGGGCAGGCCGAGGCTGCCGCGCAGCCCGTTGAGCTCGGCCAGTACGGGTCGCCAGAACCGCTGCGAGACCAGGCCGACCGCGGCGTCGCGGAGCGTGCCCAGTAGGCCGGCTTGGGGGGCCAGCCCTAGTCCCGGTGGTGGCAGATCCCGCGACGCGATGCCGACCGGCCAGGGCGCCACCCACGCCCACGGCAGGCCGGAGGCCTCCGCGGCGGCGCCGGCACCCCAGGACAACGCGTCCACGACGACCACGTCCGGGGATTCAGCGGTCAGCGCCTCACGCAGGTCGGCGACCTCCAGTACGGCCCGGTCAAGGAACGTGCGCATCGAGAGGCGGCCGGCCGCGATCGGGTTGCGCGCCTTCCAGTCGTCCTGCTCCCGGGCGACAATCGCAGGGGCGACCGGGCCGGCGGCCACGCCGAGACCGGCCAGCAACTCGACGTGCTGCGGCTGGCACCGCACCGCCACCCGATGCCCTCGCCCGATCAGCTCTTGCCAGGTGGGGACCAGCGGGAACACGTGCCCCGTCTGAGGCGTGAGGTAAAACAGGAAACTGGTCACTGCTGGTTCTCCCTTGCTAGCACGCCTTCTACAAGGCCGCGGATGGCCTGCCCGGTCCGCGGCGAGGACAGGCCAAGGTCGTTACGCAGGACCTGCCACACCGCCAGGTCGGTAACCGTGAACAGTTGCGCGAGCAGCAGTTCACGGCCGGTGCCACGGCGCTGGGCCAGAAACGGCGCGAAGGTCTGCTCCACCCAGCGGCGGTGCTCGTCCCTGGCCATCTCCACGCCCGCGGCGATCCACGGCGAACGCTGCGCCTGGACCAGGTTGCGCAACGCCATCTGCCCCCACCGCTCGTAGTGCGCCATCAGGTTCCGCACGGCGGCGTCGATATCGCCGACCGGGGCCTCAAACCGCTGTTCGGCGATGCTGGCGGAGATCGTCTCGCCGGCCGCGCGCAGCAAGCCATCCCGGTTGCCGTAGCGACGCATCAATGTCTTGACCGACACCCCCGCCCGCTCCGCCACCCGCTCCAGGGTGATCTCGTCCAGCCAGTACTCCAAGTACAGGGCAAGGGCCGCCGCCATGATCCGCTGACCGGTCTCGGCCGCCGCCTCGGCCCGCGCGACCATCCGGTACGGGCGGGCGCCCTCCTCTTTCATGTCCACAATGATGGACATGAAATCTGGGCGGCGTCAACCCATCGTGCGGAACGGCCGCCGATCGCCGGCAGGCTGACGCGCTGCTGGCTCGCGTGCCGGGCCTGTCCGAGCGAGCCGCCGCCCACCCGGTCTTCGAGCACCGCCTGGACGAGGCGCTGACCGGCCTGTGCGCGCGCCATCCACGGGTCACCGCCGAGCCGGCGATCCAGGTGGTCACCCAGGTTGAGGCTCCCGGCCCGCTGCTGGCCGTACTGCAGCACTTGCTCGATGACCGCACCACCACCCCGGCCGACCTGGTGCGATGGTCCGGTGAACTTCCCCGCACCAGTTACGCGCTGGCCGGATGGGCTGCCGATCTGAGCACCCGCTTGGTCGACCACTACCGGGGACAAACCGATCCATCCGACCTGCCCGACCTCGCCGCCAGCCTGAAGGGTCCCAGTAGTCCTGTCGAAGAATCCAACGGATATAGCTTTGACCTGCAACGATTCGAGCGGCCTGTCGCTTGGGGTGTGAGATCGCTTACGGTGTGGTGATGAGCCAGGGCAAGCCGGAGTTCGGGTACGGCGAGGGCAGACGGCCGTTGTGGACGGTGCGTGACCGGGACACCGAGGCCGTCCGGAAGGCACTGCACAAGGCGGGGCGGCGGGAGTTCGGCCAGGGTCATGGCGGGTTCGTCGTTGAGGGTGGGGGCGAGGGGGTGCCGTTCCTGCTTGCCTGCGCCGATGACGCTGAGATCTCCGTGCAGGAGCTCGCGCAGTACGAGGCGGCGCTGATCAAGGCCCATCAGCCGCGTGAAAGGACCCCGCCGAACGTGCCGGGGCGGGGTCTTGGTGTGCATTGATGCCCTCAGGCCAGGAGGCCCAGGGTTTCGGGCGTTTCCCAGGCTGTCAGCTGCCGCTCGGGGTCGGTTTCCTCCTGCGCGCACTGGTTGATCAACTCGGCGAGGGCTTACCGGTCCTACTCGCGGGCGCGGACGGGGCCGCTGCCGCTCCCTGGTGCCCACTGCGTCGCGGCCCTGGGCCGTTTAAGGATTGGCTGCGTGCGGTTGATGCCCAGTAGGGTGCCGATCATGGCTTGTCGCATTTCTGAACTGATAATCCCTTGCCGAGATCCGCAACGGCTGGCGGCGTTCTGGTGCGAGGTGCTGGGCTTCATCGTGCTCGACACCGAGGACGAAGGCGCGGTGGAGATCGGACCACGGGAAGGGTTCGGCGGATTGCAGCCGACTCTGATCTTCAGCCCCACTACCGAGCCCAAGGCGGGCAAGCTGCGGCTGCACTTCGACGTCAACGCCACCGACCGCGACCAGGACGCCGAACTCGAACGCCTCCTGAAGCTCGGGGCGCGCCCGGCTGACGTCGGTCAGACCGGCGAGGAGCCCTGGCACGTCCTGGCCGACCCCGAAGACAACGAATTCTGCCTCCTGCGAGCCCGCCTGAGCTGAGCATCGGCCCGCATCGGCAAACGACCCCAACATGAGGACTTCGCGCGCATGACGCCGCCTGCTCTTTAGACCTGACACTTCCCTGCGCATCGGTCCGCCGACGACGCCGTCGGCGCTGTTTCCCGTGCTCTTCGTCAGGTCTTCAGAGAGATCATGTCTTCACATCCTCATATCGTGCTGCCCTGGGCGGTGCGGCGCACCCGCCTGCCTCTGCTCGCCCTCCAGTGCGTGGCCTCCCCTTCCGGCCGCGCCACCATCGGCAACGGCAGGTTCCGCGTCAACGCCAACGGCAAACTTCTCGACGTCTGGCTCCTGGTCAACTGCGTTTCCTGTGACCGGACCAGCAAGCTCACCGTCCACGATCGCGTCCCGGTCCGCTCACTGCCCGCTGATCTCCTGGACGGTTACTCGGCCAACTCGCCGTCCCTTGTCGTGGATACCCTTCTCGACCCGCTGATCGCCCGGCGCAACCGGTTCGCGCTCGATTGGGACGGGTGCTGGGAACTCCACGCACCTCCCGTTCCCGAGGATCCGTGGCCCCTCCAGATCACGGTCACCTTCGACGATCCCGTGCCAGTCCGTCCCGAACGGCTCATCGCTCATGGATTAGGCATCAGCCGCAATGAGATCGCTCACAGAGTCAAGATCGATATCCCGCTGAACCGCAGGACGAAACTGGATTTCTCATTCGTCCTGGTGTGGTCGGTTCAGTAGGTCCAGGTGTCCGGTGCGACGCTCGGCCAAGGCAGAAAAGGGCTGTGCCGTGTTCTGCCTTGGTCAGGTCGACGCGGATCCAGCTAGCTGTTGATCTTCTTCCAGGATGCTTGAGCAGCGATGTCCTTAGGTCAGGAGGCCCAGGGTTTCAGGCATTTTTCAGGCTGTCAGCTGCCGCTCGGGGTCGGTTTCCTCCTGCGCGCACTGGTTGATCGGCTCGGCGAGGGCTTGCTGTCTTACATGCCTGACTACCAAGAGTCACCCAAGATAACTGGTCATCCCGCCGGACCATCATCCTGCGGCTCTGTGCGCGCCGTCGGCCGGAGTGTTCGCGACGGCTTCGCCCGTGGCTTCGGCGGCCGTTTCGGACAGGCTGACCTGAGCCAGCAGTCCGTCGAGTGACAGTTCCAGAACCCCCGGCGACGGCGACGACCGTGAAGAAGGCCGGTGTAGGGATACGGCCCCTCTCGATCTTCCGCAGCGTCTCGGGGGAGATCCCGGCCCGGAGTGCCACGTCGGTGATGCTGCGTGAACCCCTGGCCTCGCGCAGCAGGTCGCCCAGCCGTTCCCCGCGCAGGCGGTCGGCGATCGACAACGGTTCGCGTACCATGAGCCCAATACTAATACCGGTATAGTTATCGGAATCTAGAAGGAGGCAGGAGTTGATCGAGCTCAAGACCGCTGGCGAGATCGAGATGATGCGTGAGGCCGGCCGGGTCGTCGCGGCGGTACACACGCAGGTCCGCTCGCACGCGACCGTCGGGGTGTCTCTGCGCGAGCTCGACGAGCTGGCCCGCCAGATCATGCACGAGGCCGGGGCCGGATCGTCCTTTCTCGGCTACCACCCGGCGTTCGGTGCCACTCCCTACCCTGGCGTGATCTGCACCTCGGTGAACGAGGTCATGCTGCACGGCCTGCCCACCGGCTACCGGCTCCGTGACGGCGACCTGCTGAGCATCGACTGCGGCGCCCACATCGACGGCTGGCATGCCGACGCCGCGGTCAGCTTCTGCGTCGGCCGGGCTCGCCAGGGCGACGGCGACCTGATCGCGACGGCCGAGCGCATGCTGGCCGCCGGCATCAAGCAGGCCGTGCCGGGCGCGCGGCTGGGCGATATCGGCCAGGCCATGTCCCCCATCGGCCGCGCGGCCGGTTACGGCATCCAGAACGACTTCGCCGGCCACGGCATCGGGCGGGCCATGCACGAGGACCCGTGGGTACCCAACGAGGGCCGTCGAGGGCACGGCCTGAGGCTCCGCCCCGGCATGGTCATCGCCATCGAGCCCAGCCTGATGGCCGGAGGCGGGGACGACTACGCGATGGCCGAGGACGGCTGGTCCCTGTGCAGCGGAGACGGCAGCCGCACGGTCCACGTCGAGCACTCAGTGGCCGTCACCGACGACGGACCGGTCATCCTGACCCTCCCCTAACGCCCGATGAGAGGGGGCCGGAGTTCGGTTGAGACCGGGTTCGAGGTCAGGGCCGGGCTGGGGTGAGGGCGAGTCTCACTCCGAAGGCCAGCAGGCCGTGCCGGAGGTTGCCTGGGTGGCGTGTTGAGGTCGGCCGGCCCGCCGACGTGTTCATATCGATCTCAGGTGTCGTCTTCGTCATCGTCTGAGGCGTCGGGGTCTCGCAGGTCGCGGATGGCGCCTGGGGCCAGGTCGGGCAGCAGGAAGTTGTAGGCGCCATGCACCCCGAGGTGTTTGTGCATCCTCATGGGACGCCACCGGGACCGCACCGACTCGGCCGGAAGTTCGGCGCCACGTCGTCTCCGCCCGCGGCGACGAAGGCATCGCCCAGGTCCGTGACCTCACGGGCGGTCGCGGCTCGCACGTGGTCATCGAGGCCGTCGGCCACATGCCCGCCTACGAGCAGGCAGTCGGAGTCGTCCGTGCAGGCGGCGTCATCAGCCGCGTCGGCGTCCCGCAGTACGAGGACGCGCCGATCGGCATGGGCAGCCTCTTCCGCCACAACATCCGGCTCGCCGGCGGACCGGCACCGGTCCGGATGAGGTCGGCGACCGCGGCGGGCTGTGAGACGTAGACGGCGTGGCTGCCCGCAGAAGTTCCGCGACCGGCGGGTCTTCGTATCGTCAGCGGGCAGCGGTCGCCAGGTCGTGGCAGCGGCCGCTCGCCTCGGCGTCGCCGATGGCCTCGTACACCTCGGCCGCCCGCGCATAGGAATGGCGGCTCTCGCCGGTCCGGCCCTCGTCGGCCAGCAAGGCCGCCAGCGTCTCCAGGGAGCGGGCCTGCGGGACGGGCAACTGAGCCTGCTCCATGAGGCTGATCGCCTCGGTGAGCTTGATGATCGCTTCGGTCCGGTGGCCGAGCGATCCCAGACATTCGCCGACGCGGGCAAGCGCGATTGGGCGGGTGAACGCCGCGATGCTCGGCGTAATCCCCGACCGGTCGTCGTTCAGCAGGCCCCACAAGTCGAGGTACTGCTCCAGTGCCTCGGCGTAGTGTCCGGCGTCGCGAAGGCAGGTGCCGAGGGCGCCGAGACACTGGCAGTACGCATCGATGTCGTCGTTGGCCTTGAACATCTCCGCCGCCTGGGTTTCCGACGCAGTGGCCTCATCGAGCCGTCCGAGCCTTCGAAGCGCGCCTCCCGCGTTGTGGTGGGCCCAGGCAATCTGCGCCGTGGCGCCACTGCGGGTGGCGAGGTCCATCGCCTGGGCTGTGTACCGCAGTGTGGTCTCCGGGTCGTCTCGCGGCACCAGATGGACCCAGGCCAGCAAGTTCAGCTGCGTGGCCTGCCGGGCCGGATCGCCCAGGGCGGCGGCGGCCTCGGCACCGAGGGTGAAGACCTCGTGCCAGTGCGGCGCGTGCATCCACCGGTCGGAGAACCAGTGCATCGACTCGGCGCAGTCGAGGACGACGGAGTGCTGGCCGCTGCTCGCCGCATACCGCAGTGCGCCCAGCCAGTTGTCCGCATTCACGCGGAGCCAGTGGTCGGCCTCCTCCGGGGAGGACAGGCCGGCGAGGTCGGCGTCAGGCCGGTCGGGACGGCCGTGGGCGGGTTCGAACCACCGCCCGGCGGTCGTGGCCATCCGCAGTAGCCACGACGTCATCCTGCCGGTGAGCGCGTCACGATCGGCCGCGACTTCCTCTGCGTGAAGCCGGTCGCGGGCGAACAGCCGCACAAGGTCGTGGAAACGGTAACGGCCCGACGTGCTGTCTTCCAGCAAACCGAGATCGACGAGCTCATCGAGGGCGTCCCAGGCGTCCCCGACCGAGATCCCGCCGAGCACCGCGGCGAGGGCGGCGTCGAAGTCCCGGCTGGGCACCAGGGCCAGCCGGCGGAAGACCCGCCGTGCGGATGCCGCCAGTTGGTCGTAGGACATCCCGAACGCGGTCGCGATCTTGAGGTCGCGGGCTCTGAGCTGCTCCAGGCGCCGCTCCTCGTCCGCCAACCGGCTGACGAACTCGGCGGCTGGCCAGCCGGGCCTGCTGACCAGCCGGTTCCCCACGATCCGCAAGGCCAGCGGCAGGCCCCCACAGAACTGGGCAAGCTTGCTGATCGCCGCTCCGCCGTCGGCCGACCCACGCCTTCCCAAGATCCCGGTCAGCAGCTCGGCCGCTTCCACCGGTGGCAGGGGGCCGAGGCTCAGCCGGTGCACGCCCTCCAAACCGGCCAGCAGCCGACGGCTTGTCACGAGCGCTCTGCTGGGGCCGCCACCTGGGAGGAGCGGGCGTATCTGCTCCTCCGACCCGGCGTTGTCGAGCACCACGAGAACGCGCCGATCCCGCAGCAGCGACCGATACAACGAGTCGCGCTCCAACGTGTCGTGGGGCATGTGCCGCTCGGCGGTGCCGAGCGCGCGCAGCAGTTGCGTCAGGACGTCGTCGACGGTGAGCGGCTGGACGGACATGCCGGCCAGATCGACGAAGAACACCCCGTCCGGAAAACTCGGCCGCAGCACATGGGCGGCGCGAACGGCGAAGGTGGTCTTGCCCAGACCGGCCGCGCCGGTGATGAGCACGACGCCGGCGGCTCCCGGCGCATCCCCGGCGTGCACGAAGTCGTCCGCCCAGGCCAGCTCGGCGGCGCGGCCAGTGAAGTCGTCCACCGATCGAGGCAGCTCGCGCAGACCAGAAGCACGCGTCCAGTGATCCCGCAACCGGCCCTCTCGAGCCAGGTCGATCAGCTGCTGACGGTCGTCCTCCCCCAACGAGAGCGCCTGCGCCAGCGCGGCGACGGTACGGTGCTGGGGTCCGCTGCTGCGCCCACGCTCCATGTCCGACAAGGTCCGGGCACTGACCCCGGATGCCTCAGCGAGTCGTTCCAGCGTCAGACGTGCCGCGTGCCGATGCAGGCGCAGCAGCTCCGCGAAGCTGGATGGGGCGGTGATGGGTCGCTCCTCGTCGTGTTGTGCCGCGGGCGGCTCCAAGATTGCCAGCCGGCCTGCTCCTCGCGGTGACCGCTAGAAGCGATGGGGTCCGGGGTGGTGCTCGAAGGGCAGACAGTAATCGGGGTCGTCGGGGTCTTCCTCGATCCCGGGCACGGGGTCGTCGTTGGTGGTGACCGGGCAGGACGGCAACTCCACCGGCTCCCGGGTACGGTCCTGCCAGCGGAGCCAGAAGTGCTGGTCGCCGCCCAGGATCCGCACGTGCGCCACGTGAGCGCCGGGGTGCTCGAACCGGCATCGTCTATGATCACAGCGTCGTTGTGGCTGAGGGGTACCTGGCTGAGCTGGTCGGCAAGCAGCTGCACGTGGGTGGCGAAGTGCCGGCAGGCGCCTGCCGGCACGGCCACCGGGTCGATGCTGTCCCCTTGAGGAACGCGTTGTCCCCGTAATCGGTCAGCCCGCCCCAGTGCGTGAAATCCTCGTTAGTGGCATCGACGAACGCCTTGAGCTCGTTCACGCTACCGTAGCCATTTCTGCGAATCACACACCGTCACCGTCGTCACACAGAGCTACTTCGATCTGGATGGTGCCGTACAGATCGGCGTGCGACCAGAATAGAGGACTGAGCGCGCGCCGGTCGGCGTCGGTGAGCCGATCTGCCCAGGCGGGATCTTTCAGAAGCGACTGAACCAACACGGTGTTGACGAACACCAGGGCCGATCGCAGCAGGCGTTCGCGGATCACCTCCCGAGGGGTGTTCTCCCGGGTGTCGACGGTGGAGAAGTCATCGGTGAACTGGGTGACGAAGTCGGACTCCTTGAGGAAGTCCAGCAGGTCGATGACGCCCCGGCGGGCCGCGACCCCGGCACGCAGCGCGCGCAGATTCTCCGGTGTCTTCAGTTTGCCCAGGTCCGGTACATGCCACATCGGCGCACCGCGGTGGGTCTTGACCTTCGTGCCGCACGAGGCCGTTGTTTGTACAGTCCCCGGCTCGGCAGGCCGTTTGACGAATCAAATGAACGGTCTTTTAATTCACCCATGGGGCGTATCGCCGGCGTCACCGCCGCTGAGACGCGCGAGCGGTTGCTGCGGGCGGCCGCCGACGTGTTCGCCGAGCGCGGGTACGACGGCACGCGCGTGGCCGACATCGCCGCAGCCGCGGGAGTGAGCAACGGCGCGCTGTACGCGCACTTCGGCTCGAAGGCCGAGCTGATCGTGACCGCGCTGCGGGCGCACGGGCGGCAGCTGCTGGCCACCCTGTTCGCCGCCGATCCCAACCGGTCGATCACGGAGCTGCTCCTCGTCATCGGCCGCTGGCTGCCGCGCCGTCGCGACGCTCCCGGCTACCTCATCGTCGAGGCGCTCGTCGCGGCCCGCCGCGACGAGGACGTCGCCCGTCCGATGCGCGACTACGTCGGCGAGCGGTCCGACTGGATCGCCGAGCTGGTACGCGCGGCCCAGGGCGGCGGCGAGCTGGATCCCGCGCTGTCGCCGGACGCGCTGGCCCACTTCTGCCTGCTGCTGGCGATGGGCAGCGCGCTGATCACGCCCGACCTGCACGCCGTCGACGATGTGGAGTGGTCGGCGTTGCTCACCCGTGTCGTGGGCGCCCTCGCCCCACCGACGACATCCCCGCACAAAGAGCGGAGCATCCCGCAGTGAAAGTACGAATCGGTCCTGAGCGCTGCCAGGGACACGGCCGCTGCTACGACCTGGCCCCCGGCCTGTTCAAGGAGGACGACGAGGGCTACGGGCAGGTCATCGGCGACGGCGTCGTGCCGCCGGGTGAGGAGCGGGCGGCACGCCTTGCCGTGTCCAACTGCCCGGAACGAGCGATCGACATCAGCGAGGAGGCGTGAGATGACCGTCGACGACCGCTTCACCCAGGACTTCCGGGAGACACGCGCGGACGCGCCTCTCGGCACGCGCAATGAGGTCATCACCGGTCCGGTCTCCGACTGGGCGACCGGCTTCTCCCACCTCGAACCCGAATGGGCGGCCGACCCGTACCCCATCCAGGACGACCTGCGGCAGCGCTGCCCCATCGCGCACACCGACCGCTTCGGCGGTGGCTGGCTCCCGACCCGCTACGGGGACGTCGCGGCGATCGCCTACGACACCGAGCGCTTCTCCTCGCGGTCGGTCATCATGAGCAACTTCCGGCCGCCCCGCGAGCTGGCGCCGGTGGGCGGCACGCCGCCGATCTCCTCCGATCCGCCGTTCCACCACGACGCGCGCAAGCTGCTGCTGCCCGCGTTCACCAAGGCCGCGGTCGCCAAGCGAGAGGCCGCGACCAGAGCGTTGTGCCACAGCCTCATCGACGCGTTCGAGGGCCGGAATGTCGTCGACGCCGCCCGCGACTACGCCCAGTACATCCCCATGCGGGTCATCGCCGACATGCTCGGGTTCCCGCCTGAGGACGGCCCGCGGTTCGGTGAGTTCATCGAGAACGCGCTCGAAGGCGTCAACCTGCCGACGGAGGAGCGCATCGCGCGCATGGGGCAGCTGTTCGACTACCTGCTCGCGCAGATCCGCGACCACCTCGACAACCCGCGCGAGGACCTCACGACGTACCTCATCAACGCCGAGCTGTACGGCCGCAAACTCGATCCGGCCCACCTGGCAGGCACGATGGCGCTGTTGCTCATCGCCGGCATCGACACCACCTGGAGCGCGATCGGCGCGTCACTGTGGCATCTGGCCAGGACCCCGGGCGACCGGGAGCGCCTGGTCGCCGAGCCCGAGCTGCTGCCGACCGCGATGGAGGAGTTCCTCCGGGCCTATGCGCCGGTCACGATGGCCCGGCTGGTCAAGGAGGACATGCACTGGAACGGCGTCGACATGAAGGCCGACGACTGGATCCTGCTGTCGTTCCCGGCGGCGAACCGCGACCCCGAGCAGTTCGACCGGGCGGACGAGGTCGTCATCGACCGCGAGGTCAACCGGCACGCCGCGTTCGGCCTCGGCATCCACCGCTGCGTCGGCTCGCACCTGGCGCGCATGGAACTGCGGGTCGCGCTCGACGTCTGGCTGGAGCGGATCCCGGACTTCAGCCTGGCGGACCCGGCGGAGGTGACCTGGGCCGCGGGCCAGGTGCGCGGCCCCCGCACGCTCCCCCTCCGCATCGGCTGACCACGGCCCCGGGTCTTCAGATAGTCGTCAACCCGTCGAAATACGCCTTCATCGCCGGATAGTAGGAGTCGAAATCCGGCTTGGGGGAACCGTCGAACACCATCTGGACCTCGATGGTCTTCCCGGGGGCGGCGTCGCCTGTTCACGGCCCGAACCACAGGGCCGTGCGATCGGACTCGGTCAGGCCGGCCCACACGTCCTCGGCGGGCGCGTGGAACGTCCGGTACAAGATGAGATCGCTTCCGGCGCTGGTGCGGAACAGCTGGCCCGTGGGTAACCGGCTCATGCCGTGGTCTCCTCAGTTCGAGAATCGGTGATCCTGGGCAGAACCATCTTTCCCGCCGGCGGATCAGGTCATCACACTCTTCGACGTTGCGGTGGTCCCCTGCCACCGTGGACAGGCGCCTGACCATGCAGGTTCTTCGACAGCGTGAACCGGAGCGCGCCACCCGATCCCGTGCTCAGGGGAAGCAGCTCGCGGGTGTGTCGCTCAGCGGGGAGACGCGGCGATCCGTACGCGGTGGCTGTCGTTGCCGGAGAGGAACGACGCCAGCGCCCGCCCCTGCTCGGCTACGGTGGTGCGGTCGGCTCGAGAGAAGCGGCGCAGCGGGGTGACGATCACGGTGGCGGCCTTGACGCTCCAGGTCGCGGCGACCCGGCCGTCGACCAGGACAACGCGAGCGCCGGCGACCGACAGGCCGCGGTGGACGTCGTCGATGATCCGGCTGCGGTCGTGGTAACCGAGGAGCGCGTTGTCGAACGCCGGCAGGAACCGCACCGGGGCGGGTGTGTCGGGGTCGGGGCGCGGCGCGTCGGGGAGGTCCAGCAGTTCCCGGCCTCGCTCGTCGCGGAAGGTGACCAGCTCCTCGCGTATCGCGGCCACCGCGGCCGGCAGTCCGGCGAGGCCGCACCAGGCGCGCAGGTCCGCCGCGGCGGCGGGGCCGAACGCGGCTAGATAGCGCCGTACCAGCGCTTCGCCGACCGGATCGGAGCCCTTCGGGGCCGGCGGGTCGATCTCGCGCCCCAGCCAGGAGGAGAGCAGGACGTTGCGCACCCCCGCCTTCGTGCGCCACAGCCCGCGCGGCGGCAGCTGCGCCACCGGGACGAGGGCGGCGATCAGCATCTCGCCCAGCGCCCGCGGTTCCGGCGCCGGCCAGCGCTCGGCCAGCGCCCGCGCGAGCTCGGTCATCGAGCGGGGCTCGTCGTCGGACATCACCGCCCGGCCTGCCGTCGCGAGCTCGTCGAGGTCTACCCCGGCGAGCTCGCGGCGGTAGTTCCCGAGTACCCGTTGGCGCAGCATGATGTCGTGGCGGGCCCGCCAGGCCAGGGTGTCGTCGGCGGTGAGGAGGTGGACGGTGCGGCGCATGAGGTGGGTCCGCACCACGCTCCGCCGGATCAGCAGGTCCGAGAGCACCGCCGGGTCGAACGCGCGCAGCCGCGACCAGAGCCCGACGAACGGTTCCTGCGGTTCCTGCGCCTGCAGGCCGCACAGGTGCGCGACGGCGTCGAGGACCGGCACGTCGGCGTGATCGAGCAGCAACTGCCGGGCGAGCGTCGCGCGGTTGAGCGCCTGGGTGTCGAGAACGGTCATCGGCTCATCCCGCAGAGCGCTCGTCGGCCGCTCGCGGGCGTGGTGCCGCTCGCGTGATGGCCGGCGGAGTGCGGAAGAAGTTGATCCCCGAGTCCGGTGCCCGGAGGATGATCCGGACGCGGTCGTCCTGGTCGGTGCTGGCCACCGAACATCATGGTGCCTAGGCAGTAGGGGCTGACCTCAATACCGGTCCGCCCCAGCTCGCGCCTCTTCACGGTGCCGCAGTTCCCTTCGATTTTCATGCAGGACCCGAGTGGGTGGTGAATCTACGGCCCGGGATCCACTGGGTCCGGTGGGTGACACCGGTCGGGACGATGCCCGATCCGGCAGGGCCCCCTCACCGCTCAGGTTGATTTCTGCCCGTCGAGCGTCTCGCGCAGGATGTCGGCGTGCCCGGCGTGCTGGGCGGTCTCGGCGATGACGTGCATCAGCACCCGGCGCACGCTGCGCACCGCTCCCGGCTCGTGCCAGGGTGCCTCCGGCATCGGGTGCGTCGCCGACAGGTCGGGGACGGCGGCGACGATCTCCTCGCTGCGGGCGGCGACCCGCTCGTAACGCGCGAGGATCCCGGCCAGCGTCTCGCCGGGCAGCATCCGGAAGTCGTTCTGGTGGTCGATCGCCCACCGCGGGATCTCGCGTGCGGTACCGGCCGCGAGGTCGGCCCAGGTGACACCGTCGGGCAGGTCGTAGCGCATCGCCGACGGGCCCTCGACCACGAAGCGCATCCACCCTTCCTCAATGGACGCGACGTGCTTGATCAGCCCGCCCAGGCACAGCTCGCTGACCGTCGGGCGCTCGCCGAGTCGCTCGTCGCTGAGCCCGCGGATGGTGCTGGTCAGGGCGGATCGCGCGCTCGCGAGCGCGGCGAGCAGGTCGCCCCGCTCGGCGTCGAGGGTTGAGGGAGGCGTGGTGGTAGCGGTCACGGCGTGCGGGCCCTTCGGATTGTTGTCGTTGACTGGCACGCGACAACAGTCGCAGGAGAAGCGGCCAGGGAGTGGCCGCTTCTCAGCGGGGGCGGCACTGAATACCCCAGAAAGGGGCCGCGGGCTGCTGTAGTCGCAGCTCAGCGGGTGCGGTGGTAGACGTGATTATCCCCAGTGGTTCAGGGTCAGCGGGCGCGGCGACGTTGGGCGGGGTCGGTTTCGGCGGTGATGCGCGCGGAGGTCTGTTCGCCGAGTCGCACGTAGCGGCCGAGGCCGGCCAGGTGCTGGTGGCGGCTCTTGGCCTGCAGTTCGGGCGCTGTCCGGCTTGGGCGAGATGCTGGAGCGCCGAATGGCGAAGCTGGTGCAAGGTCCACCCTTGCCGGTGCGGGTCGAGCTTGGCGGCCAGGCCGAGCCGGTGGTGATGCCGCACGGTCTTCACCGTGACACCGGCGAAGGCCGCTGCCTGGCTGATCGTCAGTCCGCTGGTCAGGTCTTCAGCGCCCCCCGCGGGTCGAGGGCGGCGACCTCGCGTACGGCCTCGGCGATGGCCGGGGAGTCCTTTTTCAGGATCGCACCGGACACCACGCGGCCAAACCGTGGATACGCCGTCCGATCGACCGAGGTCACAGCCAATCCCCGCAGACGCGGCCAACAAGACGCCTCCCGCCCTAACGATCACCTCAGCCTCGCGGCCCCTTTCCGGCGCACTCCGGCCGCCCTCCCTCAGGGCAATATGGGAATCATGCCGAAGACTTCAGCGCGACTGCTGTCGTTGCTCTCGCTGCTCCAGGTGCGCCGGGACTGGCCGGGGGCGCTGCTGGCCGAGCGGCTGGACATCAGCCCGCGCACCGTGCGCCGTGATGTCGACCGCCTGCGCGAGCTCGGCTATCCCATCGTGGCCTTCAAGGGGCCCGACGGTGGGTACCGGCTCGACGCCGGCACGGAGCTGCCCCCGTTGCTGTTCGACGACGAGCAGGCCGTCGCTCTGGCCATCGCACTCCAGATCGCCACCACCACTGGTGCCGGCATCGAGGAAGCCGCGGCGCGCGCGCTGAACACCGTCCGGCAGGTCATGCCCGCACGGCTGCGCCGCCGGATCGACACCCTCCAGGTCACCGCCGTCGAGCGGCCCGCGATCCGGCCGGACCCACAGGTCGACAGCAGTGTGCTCATGGCACTCAGCGCCGCCGTCCACGCCCGCGAGGTGCTGCGCTTCGACTACACCCCCGCATCCCCACCAGGGGTAGACGACAACGGCGTGCAGACCCCGCCGCGCCGGGTGCAGCCCCATCACCTCGTCACCTGGGGCGGGCGCTGGTACCTCGTCGCCTGGGACCTCGACCGCGAGGACTGGCGCACCTTCCGTGCCGATCGGATCACCCCGCGCACCCCTCCAGGGCCCCGCTTCACCCCGCGCGAGCTGCCCGGAGGTGAGGTGGCCGCCTTCGTGGCCAGCAGGTTCCGGGGCTCCGACGGCTCTGGCGACTGGGACTGGCCCTGCCGCGGCGAGGTGATCCTCGACCTGCCCGCCGCCGCCGTGTCCCGCTACACCCGCGACGGAGTCGTCGAGGAACTCGGCCCGAACCGCTGCCGGCTCGTCCTGGGCTCGTGGTCATGGCCTGGCCTGGCCGCCACCATCGGCAGGTTCGACGCCGACATCGAGGTCGTCGGCCCGGCCGAGCTCAAGGACGCCTTCGCGCGCCTGGCCCGCCGCTACGCCAGCGCCGCAACCGGCACGCCGCCCCCGATCCAATGAGCCAAGCGCACGTCAGAGCATCCGGTAGGGACTCGCAGCCGGCGCTCGGGGAACCGCTTGGACACCACGCGCGCGAAGAAGGCGTTCACTCCCGCCGGGCAACGCCGGCTGTCCGTCCTCCTGGCGAAGATCCAGGCCGCCTCGAACCCCTGAGCGGCCTTCCCCGCCGCCGAGATCACGGGGCGTCGCGACCTCGCCGCGGTGGTCCCCGAAGGAGCGGACCGCTCCGCCGTACGCCCCCGGGGGCTCAGACGGCGGTCAGGCACTCCCGTAGCGCCGCGATGAGCCGGTTGGCGCGGGCGTCACCATGGCCGATCATCCGGTTGGCGACATAGGCGAAGCCCACCCCGAACTCGTCGTCCCCGAAGGCGAACTGGCCGCCCGCGCCATCGTTGCCGAAGCTGCGCGCCCCGAGCATGGGCCGGAAGCGGGGCCCGTCGAGAAGGAAACCCGACCCCCATCGGGCGCCCAGGTCGGGGAAGCCCGACCACGACGCCCCGGAGGACAGTTCGCGCACGGCGTCGGTGACGGTGTCCGGCGTGAGCAGCCGCGCCGAGCCGTCGACTCCGGTCACGGCGGCGGCGTACAACCCGGCCAGGCCGCTCGCCGAGGAGACCGCGCCCGCCCCGGGGATCTCGGCGCCGAGCAGGGCGAGGTCGTTCCAGCCGTGCGGCTCCGAAAGGCCGGGGAAGACGAACGCGCCGTTCATCGTGACGATGCGCACGGGCAGGGACTCGGGGCCGGGCATCGGCGGGCGCCCCTCGGCCTCGGCGAGCCGGGCCAGGCGGCCGGCTTCGTCCTGCGGCAGGCCGATCCAGGTGCTAAGCCCCAGGTCGTCGGCGATGGCCTTGCGGAAGTACGCGCCCGGGGTGAGCCCGGTGATCCGCCGGATGACCTCGCCGACGAGAAAGCCGAAGACGTGCCCGTGGTACTCGTGGGCGGTGCCCGGCTCCCACAGCGGCTCCTGCTCCTCGATCGCCCGGATCACCGGAGTCCACTGGACGATCTCCTCGAAGCTGAGCACGCGGTCCAGGACGGGGAGCCCGGCGCGGTGGCCGAGCACCATGCGCGTCGTGATCGCCTCCTTGCCGCCCCGCGCGAACTCCGGCCAGTAGCGGGCCACCGGCGCGTCGAGGTCCAGCCGTCCCCGCTGCGCGAGCAGGTGGGCACATATGCTGACGACGCCCTTGGCGCACGAGAAGACCGGGACGATGGTGTCCTGCTCCCACGGCCGGCCACTGCGCTCGTCCGCGACGCCGCCCCACAGGTCCACGACCTCGCGCCCGCCGGCGAACACGGTGACGGCCGCGCCTAGCTCATCGAAGTCGGCGAAGTTCCTGGAGAAGGCGTCCGCGACCGCTCCGAACCGTTCGTCCGCCCATCCGCCGTGCTTGACCATGTCTCTTCCTCTCCTGACGCGTCACGCCATGACCTTGTTCAGGAACGCGGACAGCTTGGTCCTGGTGCGGTCGATCTGCTCCTCGACCGTCAGGGACTCCTCGAGACGCCCTCCGAGGTCCGGGATCTTCTTGCCTCGCACGTACAGCGAACAGGCGAGGTCGGTGCACACGTACAGGCCGACCGAGTTGCCGTCCCGGCCGGCCTGACCCGCTCGCCGGGCGGTCATCAGCGAGACGCCGCTGCCGGGGTGCGTGGTCAAGCACAGGGAGCACATGCCGCGGTGGAGCCCGCCGCGATGCTGGGCGGACAGGCGGAGCGCCACGCCGACGACCTCGCCGCCGCGTTCTGTGACGAGATAGCCGCGATCCGGCGCTCCGGGGTCGCACCAGCCCAGGAAGTCCAGATCGTCCCAGGGCTGCTCGGCCAGGCCCCGAGGGAGCGCCATCCGCGTGGCCTCCCCCTTGGAGCAGTTGACGAACGACGCGCGGATCTCCCGCTCACTCACTGCTTGCATGGCGCGGAACGCTACAGTTCCTAGATGCACTAGGCAAATGTTTTTAGACTGTAGGAAAAATGTGGGGTGCGAATGGCTCGTGCGGGACTGACGGCACAGCGTGTGACGGAGGCCGCCGCGGACCTGGCGGACACCGTCGGGTTCGAGAACATGACCGTGTCCGCGCTGGCACGGAGCTTCGGGGTCAAGGACGCGAGCCTGTACTCGCACGTCAGGAACCTCAAGGATCTGCGCGAGCGGGTCGCTTTGCTGGCCGCGGGCGAGCTCGCCGACCACATCGCCGCGGCGGTCGCGGGCCGGTCCGGGCGGGACGCCATGGCCGCCTTCGCCAACGCCTACCGGGAGTACGCGCTGGCGCACCCCGGCCGTTACGCGGCGACCCAGGTCCAGCTCGACCCCGCCGTCCTCGCCGAGTCCACCGCCTACGCGCGCAACATCGAGCTCACCCACGCGATGCTGCGCGCGTACGACTTCGCCGAGCCGGACCTGACCGACGCGGGCCGCCTGCTGCGCAGCGCCTTCCACGGTTACATCACCCTCGAGGCCAACGGCGGGTTCGGCCACTCCCGCGACGTGCAGGCGTCCTGGGGCCGGGCCCTCGACGCCCTCCACTTCACGCTGGAGCACTGGCGAACAGGGTGTACGACGGATCCCGGGGGTCCGGCTTCTGGCTCAGCTTGATCCGGAAGTTCTCGTGCCGCACTGCCCGGTAGGGCGCTCATCGGATGCTCATTCGAGCCCGGCAGGCTTCAGGGCATCCAGTCACCTACCAAGAAGGGCCAGACCATGGCGCCCGTCATCGCCGGTTTCACCTACCACCAAGTCCCTGTCGCCGACGGGGTGTCCCTGAACGCGGCCGTCGGGGGGTCGGGCAGTCCGATCGTGCTGCTGCACGGCTTCCCGCAGACCCACCTGATGTGGCGGCACGTCGCCGCCCGCCTGGCGGCCGACCACACCGTGATCTGCCCCGACCTGCGCGGCTACGGCGCAAGCGGCAAACCCGCCGAAACCGATCCCACCGTCTACGCCAAGCGCACCATGGCCGCCGACATCGTCGCCCTGGCCCGGGCGCTGGGGCATGAGCGGTTCGCGCTGGCCGGGCACGACCGCGGCGCCCTGGTCGCCTTCCGCGCCGGCCTGGACCACCCCGGCACGGTCACCCACCTGGCCTGCCTGGACGTGCTGCCCACGCGGGACATGTGGGCGGCGATGCACGGTGTCGGCGCCTCGGTCGGCTTCCACCTGTACCTGATGGCCCAGCCCCCGGGCCTGCCAGAGCAGCTGATCGCCGCGAGCCCGGACGCCTTCTTCGGGCACTTCCTGGACCTCTGGGCCAACGACCCGCAGGCGATCCCCGCCGAGGTCCGCGCCGCCTACCTGGAGGCCTGCCGCCAGGCGGTGCCCTCGATCGTGGCCGACTACCGCGCCTCCGCCGGAGTCGACGTCGAACACGACCAGGCCGACCTGGACGCCGGCAACCGGCTGCGGATGCCGGTCACCGTGCTCCAGCAGGACTGGGGCGCCGCCCTGGGCTTCGACGCGGCGGCCCTGTGGAGCGCCTGGGCACCGGACCTGCGGCACTCCACCGTCGGCTTCGGCCACTTCATGGCCGAAGAGGCCCCGGCCGACATCGCCGAGTCCCTCCGGGACCTCCTCACCCGCTGAGGCCGGCAGCCCCGCCGGCCGTACGGTGCCGAAGTGCGGTCACCGGGGGTCGTAGGCGAGGTTGGGGCGCAGCCAGTGCTCGACTTCTGAAAGGTCGACGCCTCGCCGCAGGGCGTAGTCCTCGGCCTGGTCTTTGCCGATACGTCCCACACTGAAGTACCGCGACGAGGGGTGAGCGAAGATCAGACCGCTGACGCTGGCCGCGGGGGTCATCGCGAAGGATTCCGTCAGGCCCATGCCGAGTCGTTCGGCGTCAAGCAGGTCGAACAGCTCCTGTTTCTGGCTGTGGTCCGGGCTCGCCGGGTAGCCGGATGCGGGACGAATGCCGCGGAAGCGCTCAGCGTGCAGGTCCTCGAGTGAGGGGTCGGCGTCCGGCTCGAACCAGGCGCGCCGCGCCTGGAGGTGGATGTGCTCGGCGAATGCCTCGGCGAAGCGGTCGGCCAGGGCTTTCACCATGATCGCCCGGTAGTCGTCGTGGCGCTCCTCGAAGGTACGAGCGAGTTCCTCGGCGCCGTGGACGGCCACGGCGAAGCCGCCGAGGTGATCCCCCGCCGGGGCCACGTAGTCCGCGAGGCACCGGTTGGGCCGGCCCGCGGGCTTGGCCGTCTGCTGGCGCAGCATCGGCAGCCGGAGAACGCGGTCACCCGCACCCGACCGGCCCGTGGTGATCAGGATGTCGTCGCCCTCGGAGTGCGCGGGCCAGAAGCCATAGACGCCCCGGGCCTGGAATGATCCGTCCGCGATGATCTGGTCGAGCAGGGCGTTCGCATCGTCGTAGAGCTCGCGGGCCGCCGGCTGTTCGAGGATCGCCGGGTACTTGCCCTTCAGTTGCCAGGCGACGAAGAAGAACTGCCAGTCGATCATCGCGCGGAGGGTGGCGAGATCCGGCTGGACGAAGCGGGTGCCGGTGAAGGCGGGAACGGCCAGGTCGTCGAACGGTACCCGCTCACGGTTCGCGCGGGCCCGCGCGAGGGTCAGCAGGGGACTCCGCTCCCTGGTCGCGTGCTGCTCGCGCAGGCGCTCCTGCTCGGCGTGGTTGCTCACGGCCAGTTCCTCGGCCCGTCCGGGATCGAGCAGGTCCGAGACCACGCCGACGACGCGGGAGGCGTCGAGCACGTGGACCGTCGTGCCGTCATAGGCCGGGGCGATGCGGACGGCGGTGTGCTGGCGCGACGTCGTGGCACCGCCGATCAGCAGGGGCAGCTTCAGCCCGCGGCGCTTCATCTCGGCAGCGACGGTGACCATCTCGTCCAGCGACGGGGTGATCAGGCCTGACAGGCCCACGGCGTCGGCGCCTTCGGCGACCGCGGTGTCGAGGATGACGGCGGCGGGGGCCATGACACCCAGGTCGATGACCTCGTAGTTGTTGCAGCCGAGCACGACGCCCACGATGTTCTTGCCGATGTCGTGCACGTCGCCCTTGACGGTGGCGAGCACCACCTTCCCGTTGCCGCGGCTGACCTCGGCTCTGCCCTCCAGCCGCGCCTGCTCCTTCTCGGCTTCCATGTACGGCTCCAGATAGGCGACCGCGCGCTTCATCACCCGCGCGCTCTTGACCACCTGGGGCAGGAACATCTTCCCGGAGCCGAACAGGTCGCCCACGGTCTTCATGCCGTCCATGAGCGGCCCCTCGATCACCTGGAGTGGGCGCGCCGCCCGCCCCCGGGCTTCTTCGGTGTCGGCCTCGATGAAGTCCACGATGCCGTGGACCAGCGCGTACGCCAGGCGCTGCTCGACCGGCGCCTCGCGCCACGACAGGTCCACCGTACGGCGGGTGCCCGTCCCGCTGACCGTCTCGGCGAAGGCGACGAGCCGGTCGGTGGCGTCGGCGCGACGGTCGAACAGGACGTCCTCGACGAGTTCGAGCAGGTCCGCGGGGATGTCCTGGTAGACCGCGAGCTGTCCCGCGTTGACGATGCCCATGTCCAGCCCGGCTCGTACGGCGTGGAAGAGGAACGCCGAGTGCATCGCCTCGCGCACGATGTCATTGCCGCGGAAGGAGAACGACAGGTTGGAGATGCCGCCGCTGGTCCGTGCTCCGGGGCAGCGCTGCTTGATCAGCGGCAGCGCGTCGATGAACGCCTTCGCGTAGCCGTTGTGCTCGGCGATGCCTGTGGCGACCGCGAGCACGTTGGGGTCGAACACGATGTCCTCAGGGGCGAACCCGGCCCGCTGGGTGAGCAGGTCGTAGGCGCGGGCGCAGATCGACACCTTGCGCTCGGCGGTGTCGGCCTGCCCCTGCTCGTCGAAGGCCATGACGACCACACCGGCGCCGTAGTCCCGGATGCGTGCGGCCTGCTCCAGGAACGGGCCCTCACCCTCCTTGAGGCTGATCGAGTTGACCACGCCCTTGCCCTGCACGCACTTGAGCCCGGCCTCCAGCACGCTCCACCGCGAACTGTCGACCATGATCGGGATGCGGGCGACCTCCGGCTCGGTCGCGACCAGATTCAGGAACGTGGTCATGGCCCGCTCGCTGTCGAGCAGGTCGGCGTCCATGTTGACGTCGAGCAGGTTGGCCCCGCCGCGCACCTGCTCCAGCGCGACGTCGACGGCGGCCTGGTAATCGTCCGCTTCGACCAGGCGCCGGAACCGCGCCGACCCCGTGACGTTGGTCCGCTCCCCGATCATGACGAATCCCGTGTCCGGGCCGATCGCGAAGGGCTCCAGACCGCTGAACCGGGTGCGCGCCGGAGGCGCCGGGACCGGGCGCGGCCGGAGATCGGACACGGTGGCCGCGATCTGCGTGATATGCCCCGGTGTCGTGCCGCAGCACCCGCCGACGATGTTGACCATGCCTGCCGCGGCGAACTCGCCGAGCAGTTGTGCGGTCTCGTGCGCCGTCTGGTCGTAGCCGCCGAACGCGTTCGGCAGCCCGGCGTTGGGATGACACGCCGTGTAGACGCCGGCGAGCCGCGACAACTCGGCCACGTGCGGGCGCATCTCCTCGGCGCCCAGCGAACAGTTCACGCCCACCACCAGGGGCTCGGCGTGTTCGATCGCGTTCCAGAACGCCTCGACGGTCTGCCCCGACAGCGTGCGCCCGCTCAGGTCGACGATCGTCACCGAAATCCACAGCGGCAGGTGCGGAGCCACGTCGCGTGCGGCGGCGATCGCCGCCTTCGCGTTGAGCGTGTCGAAGATCGTCTCGATCAGCAGCAGGTCGACCCCGCCGTCGGCCAGCGCCTGGACCTGCTCGGCGTACGCGGCGCGGACCTCGTCGAATGACACCGCCCGGTACGCGGGGTCCTCCACACGCGGCGACAGCGAGAGCGTGACGTTCAGCGGCCCGATCGAGCCGGCGACGAAACGCCCGCCCGCTTCGTCCGCGGCCTGCCGCGCCAGTTGGGCGCCCCGCAGGTTCATCTCACGCACCAGCGGCTGCAGCAGGTAGTCCGACTGGCCGATGCTCGTCGCCGTGAAGGTGTTGGTCGTGGTGATGTCCGCGCCCGCCGCCAGGTACTGCCGGTGCACGTCGAGGATGACATCCGGCCGTGTCAGGTTCAGCAGGTCCGGGTTGCCGGTCACGTCACGCGGATGGTCCTGGAAGCGCTCCCCGCGATAGTCGGCCGGAGTCAGACCCGCGCCTTGCAGCATCGTCCCCCAGGCCCCGTCGAGCACCGCGACCCGCTGGTCCAGAAGCCTCCGCAGAGCTTGAGCCCCGCCGCCTGCTCCGGCGTCGGGTGCCCGCCGGACAGTGTCACGCCCATGGTCGTCGCCGTGGTTCACGAAGCTGCTCACCGGACCGCCTTCCGTTATGGAAGGCGCCCTTGGGAACTGTGCTGGCCGAGCGTGGCGGACCTCGGCCCGTCGCAGCGCCTCTCGGCTTAGATCAAGGATATAAGAGCAAACGGTGGGACGAAACTTCTAGCGTGCTGGGCCGAACGGTCCCGGCAACGATCTTCACCCGAGCCGGCCAGGAGCCGAGGCGCTCATGACGCAGGTGGCGCGCACTGTCCGCGATCGGTCGCGTCACAGGTGAACCGGCGATCAGTGAGGTTCTTCAGCGTTTCATGCCGGGTACCGTGACAGGTCGCCGGAGCGTCATGCGAAGGGTCTGGGATTCATTGACCTTACAGCTCGGCGTTCGGAGAGCGATCATGCGCAGGACCTTGTTGACGGCGGCCGCCAGCGCGCTGGTGATATTCGGCGGGACCGTGGCCGCGTACGCGGGTGGCGGTTCCGACCATGACGGCCACGGGGACGGTGGCAAGAAGTACGAGATCGCGCTCATTGGCGACATGCCGTACGGCGACCTGGGACGCACCCAGTACCCGCGCGTCATCGACGAGATCAACGCCGACAAGCGCATCGCCTTCACCATCTTCGACGGGGACATCAAGAACGGCAGCGAGCGGTGCGACCAGCCGCTGTACGACCTGTCGGCGAAGAGCTTCGCGACCTTCCGCGACCCGCTGGTGTACGTGCCCGGTGACAACGAGTGGACCGACTGCGACCGGCCCAGCGCCGGCGGCTACGACCCGAACGAGCGGCTGGCCCTGGTGCGCCGCATGTTCGCCGCGACCCCGAGGTCCTTCGGCCGGCAGACGCTCGCGCTCCAGCGCCAGTCCGCCGCCTACCCCGAGAACGTCCGCTGGAAGTACGGCAGCGTGACCTACCTCGGCCTCAACGTCCCCGGCAGCGACAACAACGCGCCGCAGTTCGACGCCACCGGCAAGCAGATCGACGGCGACCTCGCCGAGTACACCGCGCGCAACGCGGCCAACCTGCAGTGGCTGGATCAGGGCTTCGCCGCCGCCCGCGCCGCCCGCTCCGCGGCGATCGTCATCGTCCTGCAGGCCGACATGTGGAGCACCGAGCCGACCGCGCACTTCGCCGACACCAAGCGCAAGCTGGCCCAGCTGTCCATCGGGTTCCCCGGCCAGGTGCTGCTGGTCAACGGCGACAGCCACGTACTTCGGGTCGACAAGCCGCTCAACGACGCCAAGGACCAGACCATCCAGAACGTCACGCGGGTGCAGACCTTCGGCAGCGGCCAGAGCCACTGGGTGAGCGCCGTGATCGACCCGGAGGACCCCCAGGTGTTCACCTTCCGCCAGCACGTGGTGAAGGCCAACCTCCCGGCCTACGTCAGCCCCTGAACTCCCCCGCCAACCTTCCGCCTACGTCAGCCCCTGAGCACCCGCCCGGACTCCCTCGCGCGACGCCCGATGACCGCGGTCATCGGGCGTCGCCCCGTCTCCGGCTAGGAGCCCACGCCGGAGATGATCCGGCCGCGCCAGCTCCTGCCCGTGATCATGCCCAGCTCCCGCAGTTCCCTGAGGCGCTCGATCCGGCCGCCGATCTCCACCATCCCGAGGCCCGACGCGCGCAGGCGGCGGGCCTCGGCCTCCAGATCGAGCCCGCGCAGATCGGCGAGCACGCCGGGGTCGAGCGGCCTGTCCAGATAATTGGTCACGAACGGGGATCGGATGGCGGATTCGGAGGAGGTCGGGCTGCTGAGGGCGTGGTCGTAGAACCTCAGCGCTTCATTCCGGTCGGTCAGGAAGTTGTTCCCCCGGTCCAGATTGCCGATCACGTAGTCGAAGGCGGCGCCCCGCTGCCGCTCGACCTCGGTCCATCGCCTCCAGCCGCCCCTGCCGTCCACATACAGCTGCACCGAGCCCAGGCCCCTCGGGCCGATGGCCATGCCGATGAGGCCGGCTCCCCACGGCGAGCGCCCGCCGCCGGAGATCGCGGTGAGCAGGGCGTCGGTGTGCCCGCCGAACAGCTCGGCCGAGTCCTCAAGGACCCGTGCGGCCGTGATGTACGAGCCCTCGTCGGCCCTGAGCTCCTGCTCCACCTTTGGGATGCTAGCGAGCCGGACTCGCAGGGAAGATCGACAAGGATGAACATTGGCGGACATCCCGAAGATCATCCGGTTACACCGGCCATGTCGCGGCGGATAGAAGGCCCGTTGCCCCTTTTATCCACTTTTGTGGGTCATAACCGGCTTTTTGTGCTTTTGGATTATGACGTAACGGTGAACGGAAGCGGAATTATCAATACTTCCTGGAAGCCTCGCTGCACCCTGTCGTGATAGCTCACATAATTCGGTGGGGGACGCCGATTTATGGCGATACGGGGCGAACTTTCGAGGAATCAAATGAAGCGTTGGATCGGCGTCGGGCTGGCGCTTCTCCTCGGCGCCGCCGTGGTGGCGGCGATCGTGATGGGCAACCGCGGCGGCACGGAAACGCGGGAGCTCACCCTGGTCCGCGGGGTGATCGGATCGGAGAAGAAGCCGTTCTTCGACGACCAGAGGGTGCGGGCCCTCTTCGCCCGGCACGGCCTCCGGGTGGAGGTCGACACCGCCGGCTCGCGGCAGATCGCGGCCTCGGTGGATCTGAAGAAGTACGGCTTCGCGTTCCCCTCCAGCGCTCCGGCGGCCGAGAAGATCAGGCGCGACCAGGGCGCCACCCGCACGTTCGCGCCGTTCTCCTCCCCCATGGCGATCGCCACCTTCGGCCCGATCGTGGACGTGCTCGCCAAGGCGGGCGTCGTACGAGATTCCGGCCAGGGCTACCAGGTGCTAGATATCCGGAAATATCTGGATCTGGCGGCCAAGGGCACCCGGTGGGACAAGCTCCCGGGCAACACCGTCTACCCGGCGCGCAAGCGCGTACTGCTCACCACCACCGACGTGCGCACCTCCAACTCCGCGGCGATGTACCTCTCGATCGCCGGCTACGTGGCCAACGGCGACGACGTGGTCACCTCGAACGCGCAGGCCTCCAAGGTCGCGGAAGCCGTCGCTCCTCTCTTCCTCGACCAGGGTTACTCCGAGACCTCCACCGAGGCCCCGTTCGAGGACTACCTGTCCCTGGGGATGGGCAAGACGCCCATGGTCATGGTCTACGAGGCGCAGTACGCCTCGCGGCTGTTCGCCGGGGACGGCGCGATCCGCCCCGACATGCGGCTGATCTACCCCTCGCCCACGGTCCTCAGCAAGCACACGCTCGTACCGCTCAGCCCGCAGGGCACCGAGGTCGGCCGGCTCCTGCAGGAGGACCCGGAACTCGGGCGCCTCGCCGCGCAGTACGGCTTCCGCACCGCCGCGGCCAAGGCGTTCGACGAACTGGCGGCCAAGGTCAAGGCGCCGCTGCCGGCCGGCCTGATCGACGTGGTGGAGCCGCCCGACTACGAACGGCTGGAGGGCATGATCGCCGCGATCGACCGGCTCTACCGGTCCGGTGCGGTCCCCTCCCCCACCCCCTGACCTCACCTTCCCCCCTTCGAGGAGAGACCACCGTGAGCGATCTCGTGCTCAGCCCGCCCGAACCCGTGGCCAAGGTGCCCACGGAGAAGGCGGCCACCATGCTGCCGGTCCCGGAGGGACGCACCTCCGAGCTGGCCGAGAAGGCCGAGGGCTTCGCCGAGGAGCTGAACGGCCTGGACCCCCGGTCGCCGGAGTTCACCCGCAAGGTGCGCGACATCACCTCCATGGGCGACTCGGAGATCCGGGCGTCCTCGCAGGTGGCGAACCGGATGCTGAAGCGCCCGGTGGCCGCGCTGGCGTCCGCCAGGGGCGAGGGCAAGGACGCGCAGGCGGCGGTGGCGGGGCAGTTGGTCGCGCTGCGCCGCACGATCGTCGACCTCGACCCCAAGCAGGCGTCCAACCCGGCGAAGAAGCTGCTGGGGCTGATCCCGTTCGGCGATAAGCTGCGCGACTATTTCGCGAAATATCAGTCGGCGCAGCGGCACATCGACGACATCATCCGCGCCCTCAAGTCCGGGCAGGACGAGCTCCTCAAGGACAACGCGGCCATCGAGGGCGAGAAGACCAACCTGTGGGAGTCGATGAAGCGCCTGCAGGAGTACGCCCTGCTGGCCGCCGCCCTCGACTCCGCGGTGGAAGACAAGATCATGCAGGTCGAGGCGGCCGACCCGGAGAAGGCCACCGCGCTCCGCTCGGACGCGTTGTTCGGCATCCGGCAGAAGCACCAGGACCTGCTCACCCAGCTCGCGGTGTCCGCCCAGGGGTACCTCGCCCTGGACCTGATCCGCAAGAACAACCTAGAGCTGATCAAGGGTGTGGACCGGGCGACCACGACGACGATCGCGGCCCTGCGCACGGCCGTGACCGTGGCCCAGGCCCTCGCCAACCAGAAGCTCGTGCTCGACCAGATCACGGCGCTGAACGCCACCACCTCCGACCTGATCGTGGCGACCAGCGAGATGCTGCGCACGCAGGCGGCCGACATCCAGACCCAGGCGGCGTCCACCACGGTCAACATGGACGCGCTACGCAAGGCGTTCGACAACATCTACAGCACCATGGACATGATCGACACGTTCAAGGCCCAGGCGGTGGAGAACATGGCGATCACCGTGGACAGCCTGACCGTCGAGCTCGACCACGCGCGCACGTACCTGGAGCGCTCCCAGCGCGGCGACGAACAGGCGCTCCCCCGATGAGCGAGCCGTCGCCCGGCGTACGGGCGGGTTCGCGGCCCACCAGGCGGGCGCTCGCCCTGCTGGCCGTGCTGCCCATGCTGATCGCGTCGGCCGCGTGCGGCGGGACGGACACGCCCGCCACCCCCGTGGACGCTCCCGACGCGCTGCGCGTCCTCGCGGGAAGCGAGATCAAGGACCTGGAACCGCTGCTCAAGCGAGCCCAGGACGCCGTCGGCGTGCGGGTCACCCTGTCGTACGCCGGAACGCTCGACGGGGCCGACCAGGTCGCGAGCGGCGGCGCGGATGGGACGTACGACGCGACGTGGTTCTCCTCCAACCGCTATCTGTCGCTGATCGACGGGGCGAACGCACGGCTCTCGACCCAGACCAAGGTCATGGTCTCGCCCGTGCTGCTCGGGCTGAAGGCGTCCAAGGCTCGCGAGCTCGGGTGGGACGGCAAGCCCGTGACCTGGAACGACATCGCCTCAGCCGCCCGCGCCCACAAGTTCACCTTCGGCATGACCAGCCCCGCGGCGTCCAACTCCGGATTCTCGGCGCTGGTCGGCGTGACGGCGGCGCTCTCCGACGCCGGGGAGGCCGTGGACAAGGCCCAGATCGACGCGGCCACCCCCAAGCTGAAGCGGTTCTTCTCGGCGCAGACGCTCACGGCCGGCTCCTCCGGATGGCTCGCGGACGCGTACGCCAAGCAGGGCACGGTGGACGGGCTGGTGAACTACGAGTCCGTGCTGCTCGGCCTCAACGCCTCCGGCAGGCTCAAGGAACCGCTCACGCTGATCTACCCGAGCGACGGGGTGGTGACGGCCGACTACCCGCTCACGCTCCTGAGCTCCGCGACGCCCGGCAAGAAGGAGCTGTACGGGAAGCTCGCCGCCTGGCTGCGCAGGCCCGAGATCCAGCGGGAACTCATGACCACGACCTACCGCCGGCCGATCGTCCCCGAGGTCAGGCCGGACGAGCGTTTCGGGACCGCGCCGCTGGTGGAGCTGCCGTTCCCCAACCGGCGCAGCGCGGCGGACGAGCTGATCGGCGTCTACCTGAACCAGGTGCGCAAGCCGTCGCGGACGCTGTTCGTGCTGGACACCTCCGGTTCGATGACGGGCGACCGGATCGACGCCCTCAAGCAGGCGCTCACCGCGCTGTCCGGTGCCGACACCTCCGCCAGCGGGTCGTTCTCGCGCTTCCGTGACCGCGAGACGGTCACGATGATCCCGTTCAGCACCGCGCCCGACGCCCCGCGGACGTTCGCGCTGCCCGAGCGCGACCCCGAACCGGTGCTCCAGCAGATCCGCTCGTACGGCGAGGGGCTGCGGGCGAGCGGCGGCACGGCCATCTTCGACAGCCTGCGGGCCGCCTACGAGCAGGCCGGGTCGGCGGCATCGGGAGACTTCACCTCTATCGTGCTGATGACGGACGGCGAGAACACGGACGGCAGCTCGTACGACGACTTCGCCACCTTCTACACGTCGCTGCCCGTGAAGTTCCCGACGTTCGTCGTGCTCTTCGGCGACAGCGACGTCGGCGCGATGCGGCAGATCGCCCAGCTCACCGGTGGAGCGACCTTCGACGCCCGCAAGGGGTCGCTGGCCGCCGCCTTCAAGGAGATCCGTGGCTACCAGTAGCCCCGGCGGGCGGATCCTCGCCTACGCCGGGTCGACCAAGAACATCGCCGGGTGCGCCCTGGCGCTCGCCGGGGTGGTCCTGGTCTTCTTCGGCCTCGCCGGGGCGTTCTGGCCCGTCGTGGTCGCCGGGCTGTACGGCGTCGGGGCGCTGCTGGCACCGGCGGACCGGGTGCGGCTCACGATCTCGCACGCGGAGGTGGAGTCCCGGCGGCTGTACGCCGACCTCGACACCCTGCTGGTCAAGGTCGGCGGCACCCGGTTCCCCGAGGACGTGGTGGCGAGGGTCGGCGCGCTCGCCGAGGTGCTGCGCGACATCCTGCGGCGCGCGGACGCGCTCACCTCCTCCCCTGACCACCTGCACATCGTCTCCCAGACGATCAGGGACTACCTGCCGTCCAGCCTGGAGGCGTACGCGAACCTGCCCCGCTCGTACGCGCTCACGCGGCGCGGCGAGCGGGAGCGCAGCGCCCACGAGGAGCTGCTCGCCCAGCTCGACCTGCTCGCCGCCCAGCTGAGCAAGGTGGCCGAGTCGGTCTACCGGGGCGACGAGCAGGCCCTGCGCGACCAGGGCAGGTTCCTGCAGGACCGGTTCGGCGGCTCCGGCCTGGACCTGTGACCATCCAGGCACTCGGGGCGTTTCGGCGCGAAAACCACGGCCGAGGCGGTCGAGCGGTTCCGGCGATCGCCGCGGGGATGAGCAGCCTTGCCCGGTGGCGCCTGGTGGTGGTGGGGGTGGTCATGGCGGTTCCTCGCGTATCAGGTAAGGGAGGGAGAAGATCGTGCGGCCACCGGCTGCGGAAGGGATGAGCTACGGGGTCAGTACGATCTTTCCGGCGACGGTGCCGGATTCGGCCAGCCGCAGAGCGTCGGCGATGTGGGTCAGCGGGAGCCGGGCGGCGATCTGGGCGGTGAGGTCACCGCGCTGGAGGGCTGCGAAGACCTGGGTGAGGTCGGCGTGCAACCGGGCGCGGAACCGGTTCTTTGTCAGCGCTCGCCCGGCCCAGATGTTGAAGAAGTAGGCGCGGCGGCGGTTGGGCAGCGCGTTCCACAGCCACACCCGGCCGAGCAGCTTGAGCATGGGCCACTGCTTGGACCCCTTGTCGTCCCGGGTGGAGGCGCTGCCGTAGGAGACGAGCGTGCCGCCGGGCGCGAGCAGGCGCCAGGAGCCGACGACGCTGCGGCCGCCGACGTGGTCGAAGACGGCGTCCACCCCGCCGGGGGCGAGCTCGCGGACGCGCGTGGCGACGTCCTCGGTGCGGTAGTCGACGGGGATGACGCCGCGTTCGCGCAGGGCGTCGTGGTGGCGCGCGGATGCTGTGCCGATCACCTTCACGCCTGCGGCCTGGGCGAGCTGGATCAGGACCGAGCCGACGCCGCCGTTGGCGCCGTGCACCACAATGGTCTGCCCCGTGCGGACCCGTGCCTTGCGGTGCAGCATCTGCCAGGCGGTGATGCCGTTGACCACCAGGGTCTCCGCCTCCGCCGCGCCGATCCCGTCAGGCACCCGCACCACGTCCGCCGCGTCGACGAGCACGTGGGTGGCCCAGCCGCCGACCTTGACCAGCGCGGCCACCCGGGTGCCGGCCAGGCCAGGCTCGACACCCTCGCCAGTTGTGAGAACCGTGCCGACCAGGTCGTACCCGGGCACGAACGGGAACGCCGGCTGGTCGTAGTAGCGGCCGCGGCGCATCTGCTGCTCGGCGAAGGAGACCCCGGTCGCCTCCATCCTGATCACGACCTGGCCCGGGCCCGCGGCGGGGACGGCTCCGTGCCGGATCTCCAGCCCTTCCGGCTCCACCTTGCCCGGCAGAACGACCTCGACGAGTCCTTCGGCGTTCATGACGACCTCCACTGCGTGGTGCATCGAGTTACGCATTTTCGCGTTCGTTATTAGTTGTAACGCAGACGAGAAGTGAGTGTCAATAGCTTTCGTGATAGCCTCTAACTAAATCTTGAGGATGTAGCCGTGCAGGCGCGGAAAGGTGGCAGGCCATGGCGGAAACGGGCACGAAGCCCCCGCGTGAGCGCTACCGCGTCCAGGTGCGTACGGAGATCAAGGAACGCGCGTGGGAGCAGATCGCCACGACGGGGGCGTCCGCGCTCTCCCCCAACGCGATCGCCAAGCAGTCAGAAAGGTGCAACACGCACACCAGTTGTCAGGGATTCCCTGACGGGCTAAGGTGTCAGGGACATCCTGACGCCTAAGGAGTGCGCTGTGACACCGCCTGACACTCTGACCGAACTCGCTCGGTGTTCCTTCTGCAGCAAGCCGGACACCAAGGTCGACAAGCTGGTCGCCGGCCCTGGAGTGCATATCTGCAACGAGTGCGTGGCTCTCGCCGCGTCGCTCATCGACGGCAGCCTCGGTAGCCCCGCAAGACCGCGCGTGCCCGTCTGGGAGTCGTTGACAGACGGCGAGATGCTGAGCCACATTCCGCGCGTAGCCGCGCACATCGACCAGGCCGAGGCCGACCTGCGCTCATGGGTGCAGGAACTGCGCCGACGCGGCGTCACCTGGATCAAGATCGGCGAAGCTCTCGGGATCACCCGCCAGTCCGCATGGGAGCGGTTCTCCGGCGAGGAGTGACACGACCCGGGGCCACCCGCCCGCATCTCGTGGTCTTCTATAACGTTTCAGGTTCGCCACGTAGCGATCACACTTGAGTGATACCGATCGGTAGCCGTGTGGTTACAGTTCATTTTCTTCCGACCTTCGGTGCAGATCGGAAGAAGACGTTCCCCGCGCTGCGGTGGACTTCGCGACGGCCTCGGTCTTGTCGTCGATGACGAAGACGGCGATTTCGTGGGCCCGCACCGTGGCGGTCTCGCCGTCGACCTCGATGACGAGGTTGGACTTGTTGTGCAGGGTGCGGACATACGTGCCGTGGCCCGAGCGCACGAGTGCGATGAGCGCCTCGATGCCGCGGGCCTCCCCGCGCGGGGACTTGACGACGACGTCCTCGGTGAAGAGCCGGTCGGTCTCGTCGTAGCGGCCCTCGTCGATCCACAGGCTGTGGCGGGCGACCAGGTCGGCAAGTTCGGCGCGGTCGGCGAGCGCGCGGATCAGGGTTTCGGTGCTGGTCATGACGGTCTCCTTCGAGTAGTTGGATGCCGCCAGTGACCGACGGTGAGCACGGCAGGTACCGGTATGCGAGACACCAGAAGCCCGCAGCATCGAGTTTCCTTGCGACACAACAAAACCAACTGGAGGCTTCCGCAATTCTCAAACACTGCCTTTGGAGCGGGTGGCGACCCGGTAGTCCTACTTGACGTGGGTAAGGAAGAAGTCCCGGACGTCCTCGGCGAGCAGCTCCGGCACCTCCATCGCGGCGAAGTGGCCGCCGCGCTCGAACTCCGACCAGTGCCTGATGTCGTACAGCCGCTCGGCCAGCGGTCGCACCGACTGCGTGATGTCGTGCGCGAACACCGCCACGCCAACCGGTACCGGGCACGGCTCGATCCGCCGCGGAGTATCGTGGTGCAGCCGCGCCGAGGAAGCCGCAGTGGCGGTCAGCCAGTACAGCGAGATGTCGGTGAGCATCCGCTCGTCACTGATCTGCGAGCGAGGGTCGGTCCACTGTGCGAAGCGCTCGGCGATCCAGACCAGCTGGCCGACCGGCGAGTCGGTCAGCGCGTAGCCGATGGTCTGAGGGGTGAGGGCCTGCAGAGCCTGGTACGGCGGACGATTCGCCATCATCTGCCTGACCTTGTCCAGCCGGGCTTCATCCGTTTCGGACAGTTCAATGTCGGCGTCCGGGACCGGCCGGGTCGGCAGGTAGTTGACGTGCACCCCGACGACCCGCTCGGGTGCCACCGCGCCGAGCGCCATTGAGATGCCCGAACCGAAGTCGCCGCCCTGCGCGCCATAGCGCTCGTACCCGAGACGGCGCATCAGCTCGGCCCAGGCCCGCGCGACCCGGACGATGTCCCAGCCGCGCTCGTGGGTCGGCCCGGAGAAGCCGTAACCCGGGATGGACGGAATCACCAGGTGGAAGTCGCGCGACAGCGGCTCGATCACGTCGAGGAACTCCAGGAACGAACCGGGCCAGCCGTGGGTGAGGATCAGCGCGAGCGCGTCCGGCTTCGAAGACCGGACGTGGACGAAGTGGATGTTCTGGCCCTCGATCTCGGTGGTGAAGTGCGGAAGCTCGTTGAGCTTGGCTTCGTGCTCGCGCCAGTCGTAGCCGGTGCGCCAGTATTCGGCCAGTTCCTTGAGCCGCGCCAGCGGGAAGCCGTAGTCCCACCCGGCGTCGGCGACCTCATTGGGCCAACGGGTGCGGGAGAGCCGGTCGTTCAGGTCGTCGAGGTCGGCCTGGGGGATGTCGATGCGGAACGGCTTGATCATGGTCCTGACTCCCAGGGTGGTTCATTCGGTGGCCGAATGTTCAGTCGACTAACGTTTACTCCACAAACGATAGCACGATCATTAGTGCATCCAACGATTCGTTAGACTTGTCACATGGAGAACCCATCCGAGGAGACGCCCGCCAGGTGGGAGAGCCTGCCCAGCTGGCTGCTCACCCAGACCGCCAACCACGCGCACCGCCTAGTGGCCGACGGGTTCTCGTCCGTCCGCGCCCGCGGCTACCACTACCGCCTGCTGGCGACGCTGGAGGAGTCCGGCCCGGCCAGCCAGGCCGCGCTGGGCCGCCGTAGCGGCATCCACCTCAGCGACATGGTCGCGACGATCAACGAGCTCGCCGATCGCAAACTGGTCGAGCGCGCCCCGGACCCCTCCGATCGGCGGCGCAACATCATCTCGCTGACCGCCGCGGGCAAGCGGCAGCTGCGGCGACTGGAGAAGCAGCTGGCCGAATGCCAGGACGAACTGCTGGCTCCGCTGTCACCCGAGGAGCGACAGTGGTTGACCGAGCTGCTGTCCAGGCTGTTGGACCACCACAACCGGCGAACCGGCACCCCCGAAGAGCCGTGGCGCTGACTGGGGTCGCCGTAGTACTCGCCGTAAATCGGGCGGATATGGCTGAATGGCTTCTTTGCTGGTGGTCTTGGGGCCTGGCTGGAGGTCGTTCGTGGCGACGCGGGTGTTTGCGGATGAGGAGCTGGAGCGTCTACGGGGGTTCCCGGAGATCGGCCGGGAGGAGTTGTTTCGGTTCTTCACCCTGACCTCGGCTGATGTCGCATTCGTGGATCCTGGCCGGGGGCGGGGGCCGGCGGACCGGCTTGGGTTGGCGGTCGCGTTGTGCACGTTGCCGTGGCTGGGGTTCGTCCCGGACAAGGTGTCGTTGGCGCCGCCGGTTGCGGTGGCCAGGCTGGCCACCCGGCTGGGCGTCGATCCGGGCGAGTTACGGTCCTACGGCCGGCGGGCGAAGACCCGGACCGAGCATCTGCGACTGGTGGCGAGATATCTGGGGTGGCGGCTGCCGACGACGGTGGAGCTGAAGGAACTGGATGAGTTCCTGCTCGCGCGGGCGCTGGAGCACGATTCGCCGACGCTGCTGTTCCGACTGGCGTGTGAGTATCTGATCTCGGCGCGGATGATCCGGCCCGGTCCGGTGACCGTGGTGGAAAGGGTCGCGCACGCCCGTGCCGAGGCGCAGCGGGAGACCTTCGACCGGCTGGCGCACGAGTTCACCCCGCAGCGGTGCGACCAGCTCGACGGGCTGCTGGTGACCGACCCTGAGGTCGGTACAACCCGGTTACGGTGGTTATCCACCGGCCCGGTTGAGGCCTCCCCGGCCGCGGTGAAGGCCGAGGTAGCCAAGCTGGAGTTCCTGCGCGCTGTGGGCGCCGATGCCCTTGACCTGTCGGTGCTGCCAGCCGAGCGGCGCCGGTTCCTGGCCACGGTCGGCCGCCGGTTGACCGCGCAGGCGCTGCAACGGCGCGATCCGCAGCGCCGCTACCCGATCCTGCTGACCTTGCTGGCGCAGTCGGCGACCGAGGTGCTGGATGAGGTTACCTGCTGACGCTGCGGCAGTGGTCCTCGCAGCGGGCGGAGTTCTGCCGGCTGGTCGGCAAACCCGCCCAGGCCGCCGGCGCCCTAGCCGAGGCCGAGCGGGAACTGGGTGAGGCGCTGGGAGAACTGGAGGAGGTCTTGGCCGCCGGGGACGGCCCGGTGCGCCTGGACGAGGAGGGCGACCTGGTGATCTCGCCGTTGACCGCGGAGGACGTGCCGGCGGAGGCGATCGCGCTGAAGGCCGAGCTGACCGAAATGCTGCCGTTCGCGCCGATCGTGTCGCTGCTGATCGAGCTGGACAAACGCACCGGATACCTGGATTGCTTCACCCACGCCGGCGGCAAGCAGGCCCGCAGCACGGAGTTGAGGCGCAACCTGATCGCGGTGCTGATCAGCCACTCCACCAATCTTGGGCTGACCCGGATGGCGGATGCGTGCGGGATCTCCTATGACGTGCTGGCCTGGACCAGCGAGTGGTACGTGCGGGAGGAGACCCTGCGCGCGGCCAACCTGACGCTCATCGGCTACCACCAGCGGCTGCCGCTCATCCCGATCTTCGGCGCCGGCACCTTGTCCTCCAGCGATGGGCAACGCTTCCCCACTCGCGGCAAGTCGGTCACCGCCAGGGTATTTCGCCCACGAGGGCCTGTCGACCTACACCCATGTGACCGATCAGCACACCCACCTACGGCACGAAGATCATCGTCGCGACGAACCGCGAGGCCCACTACGTGCTGGACGAGATCTTGGGCAACGCGACCGACATCCCGATCACCGAGCACGCGACCGACACCCACGGGGTGACGCTGGTCAACTTCGCGCTGTTCGACCTGCTGGGGTTACAGCTGTCGCCCCGCATCCGCGACCTGGGCAAGATCACCCTGTACCGGGCATGGCCACGGGCACGGGCCGAGGCCGACTACCCCCGCGCCGCGCCGCTGCTGACTCGGCGGCTGAACACCGGTCTGATCACCGAGCACTACGACGACCTGCTCAGGCTGGCCGGGTCGCTGAAGTTCGGCCACGCCACCGCATCCCTGCTGGTCGGCAAACTCTCCGCATCCAGCCGGCAGAACGCGCTGGCGGCGGCGCTGAAGGAGTACGGCGCGCTGCGCCGCACCATCTACGCCGCCCGCTACCTGGCCGACCCCGCCTACCGGCGCAAGATCTCCCGCCAGCTCAACAAGGGCGAGTCGCTGCACGCGCTCAAACGCGACCTGCTGTACGCCCACGAGGGCACCATCCGCGGCCGCCATCTGGAACAGCAGAGTGAACAGGCGTGGTGCCTGACCCTGGTCACCAACGCGGTGGTCGCCTGGACGACCGAGTACTACGGCCTGGCGGTGGAGTCGATGCGCGAGGCCGGGCGGCGCATCGATGATGAGGTCCTGGCGCACATCTCCCCGGCACACAGCGAGAACATCAACTTCTTCGGTTCCATCGAGGTCGACATCGAAGGCGAGCTGGCCCAGCTCGGACCCACGGGGTACCGGCCGTTGCGCGTGCGCGACACCCTGTTTTGACGCGCAGGGGCCCATCCGGGCAGACGGGCGACGAGGCCCGAAGCACCGGCCACCTGTTAGGCGGGTAGTGAAATGATCTTGGGGTGGTGGCCGGCCTGGTCGGGGCCGGGAGCAGATGCGATCACGATTCGGTTGTTCACTCGCGTTGATCTATCCGCAGTGGAATGATGACGTTATGTCACCGCGTGGAGCGAGGTGGGCCGGTGGGGTTGTGGCTGTTGTGGCCGTGGCCGGCCTGGTGGGCGCGCAGCCGTGCGCCAGGCCTGGGAATGGGCGGCTCCCATTAAGGCGTAGCCGACAATTCCGATACCCAGGGTGGGGCAGGGAACTCGTCGTCATGTGAAAGGCCCGTCACTATCTCTGCTCCGGAGTCAGGACGTGTCGGGTCCGGTCCCCGATCCAGGCCGCTTCGAGGATCGCGGTCAGGCTGGCGGTGTCGGTCGGGCCTGGATGGTTCTGGATCAAGCGGGTGACGCCACTGGCCATCTCCGCGAAGCGCGGGAGGTCGGCGCGTGCCACGCCGATGTCCGCCAAGGTGGTAGGGATGCCGATGTCGGCAAGGAGCCCGTCGAGCCAGGTGAGGAATGTATCTGCGGCCTCGGCATCCGAGGCGTCGGTCACGTCGAGCCCGCACACCCCGGCGAGGATGGTCAACCGGTCGCCGATGGCATCCCTGGCCGCGTCCAGCGCGTAGGGCAGCAGCAGCCCGACGCCCAGGCCGTGCGGTGTGTGGGTGGCTGCGCCGATGGGGTACTGGAGGGCGTGCGGAGCCGCGTTGCCTGCGTGGGAAAATGCGAGCCCGGCTAGCATGGACCCATAGGACATGTCCGCGCGCGCGTCCTTGTCGCCTCCGTCCCTGACGACACGGGGCAAGCTGCGGGCGATCCGCTCCGCGGCCAGGAGCGCGTAGTGATCGGTGATCGGGTTGCGGCCGAGGAAGACCTGCTCCACCGGGTCGCGCGGTCCGTGGGCCCGGGGTCGCGCGGTGTAGCTCTCCACCGCGTGACAAAACGCGTCGATGCCGGAGTGGGCAGTGACGGTCGCAGGGCAGGTGTAGGTGAGCTCGGGGTCGACGATGGCGAAGTCGGGCACGATGTGGACGCTGGAGACCCCCACCTTCAGCTCGCGGTCCGGGTCGGTCAACACCGAGACGGGCGTGAGCTCGGAGCCGGTGCCTGACGTCGTCGGGACCGCGACGAGAGGAATCGTCGGCCCCGGCACCTTCGACTCGCCGTAGAAGTCGCGCGGCGTCCCACCGTGGCGCCGGATGACGCCGACGATTTTGGCGAGGTCGATCACCGTGCCACCCCCGATGGCGAGGATTACGTCGGCGTCCACCTCTGCGGCGACCGAGACGGCCAGGGCGACATCGGCGAGTGGCACGTCCGGAGTCGCGTCGGCAAACACCCCGACGACTTCGACCTTCTCCCGCACGGCGGCCACGATCTCGGCCACGCCCGGCTGCCCCAGAAGAACCCGGTCGGTCACGATGAGGACTCGCGAGCCACACTCGGCCACCACTCGTGGGATGTTCTGCGCGACCCCTTCGCCCACTATCAGCTGGCGTGGTCCGCGGACGGTCTCAAGCATGTCAGTGCCTCTCTGGAACGTCGGCGGTGATTTGCTGGGCGGACGTCCAGGTCACCTGCGAGACCGGGACGGCGTCGGCAAGGTTGGCTGCCGGGTGGCGCAGGCGCGCGCCGGGCTCCCAGACTCGGTCGTGCCCGGGCGCCCTCGGGTCCATCGCGATGAAGACGTCGCCCTTGGTGGGCGGGTCAGTCGGGTCGAGGGTCCCGCGGACATCGTCGCCAAGGGCGGTACGAGTCAAGGTCGCGACCAGCACCTCGATCATGAGCCCGAGGGCGTAGCCTTTGGGACCGCCGAAAGGGCTGATCGCCCCATCCACCGCCGCGGCCGCCCCTGTGGCGCGCACACCGGCGGAGTCGACGGCGTCCCCGGGTGCCATCGGATTCGTGCCGACCATGGCCCGGGTCCCGCCCCACGGGTGGAGGCCGGTCAGGTCATGTGTGCACAGGGCGCGGTGATCCTCGGCGGGCACCCGGAGCAGCAGGCCGGTCACGGTAGGTCGATCGCCGCGTAGGTGACGTCGAGGTACTCAAGGATGCCCTCGTGCGACCCCTCCTTGCCGATCCCGGACTGCTTCACGCCTCCGAACGGAGCTGACGGGTCCGAGATCAGACCACGGTTGATGCCGAGCATCCCCGTCTCTAGCCCCTCGGTGAACCGGAGCGCCCGCTGGAGGTCACGGGTGAAGACGTATCCGACCAAGCCGTGCTCGGTATCGTTGGCCTTCGCCATTACCTCGTCGTCGGACGTGAACGAGATGATCGGCGCCACCGGGCCGAAGATTTCCGCCTCCAGCATCCGCGCGTCTTCGGGCACGTCGACGAGGACCGTAGGCGGGTAGAAGTGGCCCGGCCCATCCGGACGCTCGCCGCCCACCAAGACACGGGCGCCGCGATTGACCGCGTCGGCGACGAGCTCGTCGATCTTGGTGACCGAGGCCTCGTCGATCAACGCCCCGACGTCCACGCCGTCGTCGAGACCATGGCCCACCGAGAGCGCGCCCATCCGCTTGGCGAAGCGCGCCGTGAACTCCTCGCGCACCGGCTCCTCGACGTAGATTCGGTTGGCCGCGATGCAGGACTCCCCGATGTTGCGCATCTTGGCCACCATGGCACCGTCGAGCGCGACGTCCAGGTCCGCGTCGGCACACACGATCAAGGCCGCGTTGCCGCCCAGTTCCATGGAGGTGCGCAGCACGTTGTCCGCCGCCTGTCGTAGCAGCACGCGCCCGACCTCGGTCGACCCGGTGAACGAAAGCTTGCGGGTCCGACGGTCGGCTAGCAGTGCTGAGACCACCTCGCCGGCACGCTTGGTTGTCACGACGTTGACGACGCCCGGGGGAACGCCGACCTCCTCCATGATGCGGGCTAGGAACAGCATGGTGAGTGGCGTCTGGGATGCTGGCTTGGTGATCGTCGTGCAGCCCGCCGCCAGCGCAGGAGCGATCTTGCGGGCACCCATGGCCAACGGAAAGTTCCAGGGCGTCACGAAGACGCACGGTCCGACCGGCTTCGGCACGGTGAGGATGCGATACCCACCTGCGGGAGCGGTGCTGTAGCGCCCCTCGACGCGCACCGCCTCCTCGGCGAACCAACGGAAGAACTCGGCGCCGTAGGCCACCTCTGCCCGAGCCTCGGCGAGCGGCTTGCCCATCTCGAGCGTTATCAGCCGGGCGACCTCCTCGGATCGCTCGGTCAGTGCCCGGTACGTCGCGGTCAACAGCTCTGACCGTTTCCGCGGCGGGGTCGCCGCCCACTCCGCCATTGCCTTGCTCGCCACGTCCAGAGCGGCGAGCCCGTCAACGACGTCGGCGTCCGCCACCTCGGCGATGGTCTTGCCGGTGGCCGGGTCCTCGACGGCAAAGGTGGCTCCGCTGGCGGCGTCGCGCCAGGCGTCGCCGATCCGGAGCCGCCGGTGCTCGGGGGCCAGGACGTTCATCGGGTCACTCATTGCGTCGCCTCCTGTGATGTTCTTGGTGATGTCCAGCGTGACCTCAGCGATCGCGCCACGCGCGTTGACGAACGGGTCACACGACCTCGTCGGGATCGAGGTTGCCGAGCGGGTCGAACGTGGCCTTGGCCCTGGCTGCAGGGCGACGCCCCGCGCCACCGATCGCCTTCTCGGGCCATGGCTGCTTCAGCGTCGTCAGGCCGTGCTCACCGGTGACGGTCCGCCGAGGCTCGATTGCCACGTGCGGGCGCATGTTGACGTCGCCGCCCTGCGCGGTTACCTCCCGGCCTCGGACAGCGCCAGCCCGGTGCCCGCATCGAACAGGTGCGCACGGTCCAGGTCGACCGTGACATGCAGCCGCTCGCCCGGCGTACCGGTGACGGTGGGTCGTGCCTTGACCTTGAGGATCTCCGTCCCCACTCGGACGTCGACCACCGTTCGGTCACCGAGCGGCTCAAGGCCGTAGAGCTCACCCGACAACGACGCGTTCCCACGCTGCTCGACGGACAGGTCCTCCGCGCGCAGGCCCAGCAGCAGCGGACGACCGTCCTCAGCCGTGGTCCAGCGGGGCCGCGGCAGCGTCCAGCCTTCCGCCCCGACCAGACGATCTCCCTCGGCGTGGCAGGCGAGCAGGCTGATCTGCGGGCTCCCGACGAATCCCGCGACCCACTGGTTGGCTGGACGCTCGTACACCTCGGTCGGCGTTCCGACCTGTTGCACCTTCCCCTCCTTGAGGACCGCGACCTGGTCGGCCATGGACAGGGCCTCGACCTGGTCGTTGGTCACGTAGACGAAGGTTGCTCCGAGGCTCCGGTGGATGCGGGTGAGCTCGGTGCGCATCTCGACGCGGAGCTTGAGGTCGAGGTTCGTCAGCGGCTCGTCCATGAGAAACGCGCGCGGGCGACGGACCAGCGCCCGGGCCAGGGCGACACGCTGCATCTCACCGCCCGACAACTGCGCCGGACGACGCTGCAGCAGACGTTCGATGTGCAGCAGGCTCGACATCTGCTCGACGGCAGCGGCGATCTCGCTCGAAGAACAGCGGCGTGCCCGCAGCGGCGAAGCGATGTTCTCGTACACCGTGTGTCGCGGGTAGAGGGCGTAGTTCTGGAAGACCATGGCCAGGTCGCGTGCGGCCGGGGCGTCACCGGTCGCGTCCCTCCCGTCCAGATGCACCGACCCGGCGTCAAGCTTCTCAAGGCCGGCGATCGCTCGCAGGGTCGTCGTCTTGCCTGCCCCGGAGGGTCCGAGCACGACGAAGAACGATCCGTCCGGCACGTCCAGCGTCACCCCGTCCAGGGCCTGGACTTTACCGAAGGACTTGCACAGCCCGTGCACTGCCACGGTTCCCATCAGGCCACCAGCTCTTCCGTGCTCACGTCGTAGACCGCCGGGGGCCCGCCGGTGTGCCGCAGCCCGACCGGTGCGTCAGCGGCGAAACGGACAGTCGGTGGCATCCGAACCCGTACGTCGCGCTGGCCGCCGTGGTCAACCACGTAGATGATTTCGTCGCCCAGCCACTCCGCCGAGACCACGCGGGCCGGGACCGAACGTTCCGCCCCTGGTTCTGTGACTTCCAGCGCCTCCGGCCGGACGCCTGCGACCAGGCGACGGTCGCGCGGCAGGCCTGGCGGTGGCGTGAGGACCAGTCCGCCCTGACTGCGCAGCTTCCCGTCGGCCACCTCCGCCTCAATCAGGTTCATCGGCGGGGAGCCGATGAATGCGGCGCAGAAAAGACTCGCCGGACGGTCGTAGACCTCCAGCGGCGTGCCGATCTGCTCGACGCGGCCCTTGTTGAGGATGGCGATTCTGTGACCTAGCGACATCGCCTCGACTTGGTCGTGGGTGACGTAGACCATCGTCGTCCCCAGCTCCCCCTGCAGGTGCTTGATCTCCGTGCGCATGTCCGCCCTCAGCTCCGCGTCCAGATTGGTGAGAGGTTCGTCCATGAGGAATGCGCGCGGTCGTCGCACCAGGGCGCGAGCAAGCGCGACGCGCTGCTGCTCCCCGCCGGACAGCCGGCGCGGTCGCCGGTCCAGGAGCGGACCAAGCCGCATCAGCCGGGCGGCCTCGTCGACCCGCTCGTCCACCTCCGGCTTGGGCAGTCCCTCGGCCCGCAGTGGGAACGCCAGGTTGTCGCGGGTTCTCAGATGCGGGTAGAGAGCGTAGAACTGGAACACCATGGCGATGTCGCGCTCGGCGGGCGGCAGGTCGTTGACCAGCGTGTTGCCGATGCGGATGTCGCCCGTCGTCTGCCTCTCCAGGCCGGCTATGGCCCGCAGCGTGGTCGTCTTGCCGCAACCCGAAGGGCCGAGCATCACGAACAGCTCGCCGTCGCCGATGGACAGGTCCACGTGATCAACTGCGACCGTCCCGTCCGGGTAGCGCTTGTGCAGGGCGGTCACCTCGATGCCCGCCATCAGCGTCGCACCGCCCCGAGCGTCACACCGGCGACGAGGTGCTTGCGCACCAGGTAGGCGAAGACGAGCACCGGTAGGGCGAACACTACGGAGGCGGCGGCCACGAGACCCCAGTCCACAGTGGTTCCACCGATGAGGCCGGCGATGGCGGGTGGGGCCGTCCGCACGGTGTCACTGGAGGTAAGGAAGATGGCGAACACGAACTCGTTCCACGAGAAGATGAGTGCGAAGACCGCCGTCGCGGCGATGCCGGGCACGAGCAGGGGAAGGGTAAATCGCCAGAACGCCTGCAAGCGGGTGTAGCCGTCGAGCATGGCGGCATCCTCGTACTCTGCGGGCACCTCGTCGACGAACCCCTTCATCATCCAGATCGTGAACGGGACGTTGAACGCGGCGTAGATGAGGATCAGGCCGAGCTTGGTGTCGATGAGTCCGACTTGGCGGTACATGAGGAAGATCGGGATCACGACCACCACGGGCGGCATGAAGCGGGTGGACAGGATGAAGAACAGTTGGTCCTTCTTGGCCTTCACGGCGAAGCGCGAGTAGGCCCAGGCCGCCGGGACCCCCAGCACGGTGGCCAGCACCGTGGAGACCCCGGCGACCACGACGGAGTTGAGGAACGCGACGGACAAGGTCGAACGACCGCCGCCGGAGGCGACGAACACGTCCTTGAAATGGTCCAAAGTGACCTTGAAGTCGAAGAACTTGGCCGGGATGGCGTAGACGTCCCGGTTCTCCTTGATGGACGTCTCGATCATCCACAGCACCGGAAAGAGCATCACGACGGCCAGCACGGTCAGCAGCGCGACCTCCAGCACGGAGCGGCCCCGGCCGCCGAAGCGGCGCGCGGGGGGCGTGTGATCCCGGACAGGACCTGTGGACACGGCCTCGTCGACGGAGACGGCCATCAGTCCTCCTTGAGCTTGTTCAAGTAGCGCAGGTAGAGCTGCGTGAGGACAATGACGACGAGGACCATGAGGATCCCGTACGCCGAGGCGGTTCCGGTGTTGAAGCCCAGGAACGCGACCTTGTAGACGTGGAACGACAACGTCTCGGTGGAGACCCCCGGACCTCCGCTGGTGAGGATGTAGACGAGGTCGAACAGCCGGAAGGCCTCGATGGCCCTGAACAACACGGCAATGAGGAGCAGCGGCCACACCAGCGGAAGAGTGATGGTGCGGAACCGGAACCACTCGGACGCCCGGTCGATCGAGGCGGCCTCGTACAAGTACTTGGGGACCGCGGTAAGGCCCGCAAGTGCGATGAGCATGATGAACGGCGTCCATTGCCAGGTGTCGACCACGATCAGGGAAATCAATGCCGTTCGCTGCCGGGTGAGCCACTCCACCTGCCCCAGGCCGAGCGAGCCGAGCATGCTGTTGATCACGCCGAATTGCGCGTCGAGCATGAATCGCCAGAACAGCCCGACCACGACCTGCGACAGCATCATCGGAACCAGGAACAGAGTGGTCAGCAGTCCTCGCCCGTGCGTGCGCCGTGAGATCAGGTAGGCGATGGCGAAACCGAGCACGGTCTGCAGGGCGACCGCGCCGAACACGTAGATCAACGTCGTCAAGGCCCTCAGGTGGACCTGCGCCGAAGTCAGGATGGCGGTGTAGTTCTCGAACCAGACGAAATGGGCCGGCCCCCCGCGGGTGGCCGAGTAGTCGGTGAAAGACAGGTACAACGCCCACAGCAACGGGAACACCGACATTGCGAGCAACAGCAGCAGCGCGGGGGAGATGAAGGCCACGGCGAGCCCGCGGTCGCTCAACCGGCGGGACCGACCCGGTGCAGGCGGCGTCGCGGACGCCACCTGCCCGGGGTGGTCGGTCGTCAGAGGGACGGGGCCACTCACAGTCCGCCGCCGCCCTTGCGGCTGCCGGAGTCGAGTACGCCCTGCTGCTCCTTGGCGATGTCGTCGAGCGCATCCTTCGGCTTCTTCGCGCCGTTGAGAGCCGCGTTCACGTTGGTGTTCTCAATGTCGACGAGGCGCGCGTACTCGGGCACGTTCCACATGTCCCGCATCCGCGTAACCGAGTCGGTGTACACCTGGTTGAACGGCCCGGCATTGAGGAACTCGGGCGACTCCAGGGCGTCCGTACGCGATGGCACGCCACCAGCCGCGGCCCACTTCTTCTGGATGTCAGCCTGCTCGAACCACTTCATGAAGTTCAGGGCCTCCGCCTGGTTCGCCGCGGGGGAGTAGGCCGACACGTGCATCCCCATGCCGCCGAGAGGCACCAGGTTCGTCTTCTGGCTCGGCAGGGTGGCAAAACCCAGCTTGTCGAGAATCTGCTCCCGCGTGGTGCCGAGCGTCGACTGCTTCGGGTCAAGCAGGCCGCCGCTCGCGGCGATCCAGTTGAACGCGATGCATGCCTTGCCCTGGGCGACCGCCGCGTTCACCTCGTCGATGAACCAGTTGCCGGAGCCCTTGGCGGTCAGCGGCTTCATCTTGTTGACCAGGACGTCCATCGCCTCCTGGCCCGCAGCGTCGTTGATGACGCCCTCGATCTTGCGCGTCTTGGAGTCCCAGAGGTTGCCGCCGTAGACGCCGTTGACCGTGTTGTAGGTTACGGCCGCGGCGTCGGAGCCGTTGGCCTGGTGGAAAGCCAGCCCGCTGACGCCAGGGTTGTCCGCCTGGCACTTCGCGGCGACTGAGATCATCTCGTCCCACGTCTGCGGTGGCTTGTCGCCGATCAGGTCCTTGCGGTAGATCATCGTCCAGGTGTCGCCGAGCAGCGGCAGTCCGTACAGGCTGGCGTTTTCGTCGCGCTTGCCGGTTTCCGCCTGGGGGTACTGGCCGTAGGCCGCCAGGAGGTACGGGTTGTAGGCCTTGACGTCGATGTTCTTCTTGACGAAGTCGGTGATGTCGAGGATGTTGCCGTTCGTCACGGCCTCGCCGATGTGTTGCGAGTCCAGGATCGGGATGTCGAAGTCGGTCTTGTGCGCTGCGAACTGGGTGAACATCGCGTCGTGCCAGTTCGCGTTCGGTACGGTGTTGACCTTGATGGTCACGTTCGACCGCTCCTTGGTGTACTCCGCGTTCGCGAAGTCTTCCAGCGCGTGGGCGGGGGGCCAGTCGAACCAGATGAAGCTGAGGGTCAGCGGGTCCTTGGTGAGCTCCGGGATGGTCGCCGGTGCCTTGGGGGCGCTCGCCTTCGCGCCGTCGTCCTGGCCGCCGCAAGCCGCCACGGTCGTGGCCACCAACATGGCCGCCGTCGCCAGCTGCACCTTTCGACCGGGAACGGACAGTCGTCCTATTCGCTTTGGATACCGCATCTTCTTGCCTGCTTTCTGGGGGGTGGACTTCTGGAGCCTTGCTGCGTGCTTCGCCGAGCAGTTGCTGGGTTCAGGCGTGTTGCCGGCTGTCGCACGGGCTGACCCGCGGACCGGCGTCACGAGTACGCCGCGACGTAATGGGGCTTCAGGCAGTCGAGAAGTCCTTCGGTCCTTGTGCGGCCCGGTAGCGAACCGAGTACGACGTCGAGCATGCTCATGGGAGCTCCAACTGATCGAAGCGGAGCGATGGTGGGCGGTTCCTCGATGGGTGAAGGATGGCTGGCATCCGTCACCTTTCCTATACGATCTGAGTGGGGGCGTCAGCATCCCGCAGCGTTGCGACCGATGTCAACAGGTTCCCGAAGACGCAAGAAAGGACCTCACGTCACGATGGACGACGAAGCGATGATCGCGCGGCGCCGTGGGGCCATGACGGGCGGAATGCCGCCGGGAAGATCTCGCGGCCGGCTTGCCGACGAGGTGTACGACACGCTGCTCGGACAGATGATGTCGCTACGGATCGAGCCTGGCTCCCGCGTCACGATCGACGTCCTGGCGCGAGAGCTGGGGGTCTCGCAGACGCCGATCCGAGACGCTCTGAACCGCATGGAGGCCGAGGGCCTGGTCGTGCGTGTGCCCCATGCTGGCTATCGCATTCCCCCCCAAATCACCCGTCACCGATTCGAGGACATGCTTGAGGTCCGCCTGCTCCTCGAGCCGGCAGCGGCGCGCAGATCCGCCGAACGCGCATCCTCGAAGCAGGTGGCCGGTCTGCGACGAATGCTGGAGGAGATGGCGGAGCTGGAGGGGGGCAACGGGCCCATGGCCTATGGCGCCTTCGGGCTACGCGACGCCGCTTTTCACGATCTCGTCGCCCTGAGCGCGGAGAACCAGGTCATCCGCGAAGCGCTCGCTCGCCTGCACACGCACGTGCACCTGTTCCGGCTTCTCCACGACACCCAGGTCACTCACTTGGCCATGGCCGAGCACGAAGAAGTTCTGGCCGCGATCGCCGCGCGTGACCCCGACGCCGCCGCCTACGCCATGCGTCGGCACATCCTGCTGTCCGGCGAGCGGTTCCGACGATTGTTCGACGAGGCCAAGGGCGCGGACGGAATGGCGGTAAAGGCTTGACGGGCGGGCTGGGCCCAGGAATGCTAACCCAATCGGATCGGATTGGATCGGATTGGATCCACCTCACCGCCCCAGATGCGAGGAGAAGCAGGTGCCCAGAGCGCTGCTCCTAACCGGCGACGCCGCCGAGGAGCTCGACACCATGTATCCCTACTATCGCGTGCAGGAGGGCGGCTGGGACGTTGACGTCTCGTCACTGACGATGCGTGACATTCAGCTGGTCATCCACGAGTTCGACCCCAACTCCGACGCCTACGTGGAGAAGAACGGCCGAAAGTTGCCGGTCGACGTGCCCTGGGCCGAGGTCGACGTCGAGCGCTATGACGCCCTCATCATCCCTGGGGGACGTGCCCCCGAGTGGATCCGGGTCAACGCCGACGTCAGGCGCATCACCGAGCACTTCTTCGCGCGCGACCTCCCGATCGCGCTGGTGTGCCACGGCGCGCAGGTGCCAGCTGTGTACGGGCTGCTGAAGGGTCGAAAGACGGCGTGCTTCCCCCCCATCACCGGTGACATGGAGAACGCGGGCGCGACGGTCATCGACGCTCCCGACGTCGTGGACGGCAACCTCGTCTCCTGCCGGGGGTGGCCGGACATGCCGCAATTCGGCAAGGCGATGATGGAGCTCTTTTCGAAGTCCATCAACTCCGCATCGGCATGAGCACACCTGGCCTGTCTCGGTGACGGCACTTCGGACCGTCACAGTCGACGGCTCCCCCGTCCACGTCCTGGAGAGCGGCACCGGGCCCGCGGTGCTGATGCTGCACGGCTCCGGACCCGGTACGACCGGATCCGGAGCCTGGGCAACGACGGCACAGGCGCTGGGCACGTCCTGGCGCCTGGTGGCTCCTGACCAGGCGGGGTTCGGCCGTACACCAATCCCGGCGGGCTCCAGGGGTGGGCTCCGGCTGTGGACGGAGCAGGCCGCGGGCCTGATGGATGCTCTCGGTGTCGAGCACTACGCCGTGGTGGGCCACTCCATGGGCGGTGCCGTGGCGCTGGCGTTGGCGGCCGCGCGTCCCCAGCAGGTCACCCGTGTCGTGGCGGTCTCGACGATGGGCGCCCCCGGGGCGCCGCTGTCCGCCGAGCTCGACGCGATCTGGGCCGCCCCCGCCGGCCCGCTCGGGGCACGAGACATGTTGAGTCGCCTCGTCCTCGACCAAGCGCTCGTGACCGAGTCGGCCGTCGCTGCCCGTGCAGCTGCGATGCGAGCGGGGGCGGCCGCATTCGCGTCGTTGTTCCCTCCACCTAGGGCACGTTGGGCCGACGAGCTCACCCTCTCGGCGCAAACGCTGGCAGGGGTCCGCGCGCCCGTGCTGCTCGTCCACGGCGCCGAGGACCGAGTCACCCCGCTCGGAACGGCAGCCCTGCCCCTGCTCGAACACCTGGCCGATGTCCGTCTGTACGTGCTCGGCCGATGCGGGCACGTGCCGGCGCTCGAGCACCCGCACGACTTCAGGCGACTCCTGTCGTGCTTCCTCGGCCGGGAACGAGGTCACTAATTGCTGCGACAGGTCCGCAGCCCGTGCCTGCGTTCTCCCTGGTCGCCGCCAAGGGCGGCGTTCGCCGGGTATCGGTTTCCGGCCGAGGTGATCGTGGTCGCGGTCCGCCGTATTTCCTGGTGGTCGGGCTGGACAAGGCCGACAAGCTCGGCAGTGCGATCGGCGCGGTCCTCGGCCTGGCCGGGTTGTGCCTGTCGGTCTACGGCATGATCACCGGCCGCCCGAAACAGCCACCTGCCGGCCCCGGCGGTGGGTCAGCCGCTCCCGTGGCCCCCTCCCAGTCTCCTCAGCCGCTTGCCTCGGCCTCGCCGAGCCCGGGGGCCGGCCTGGCCAGGGTGCGCAACGACATCAGCGGCGGGGACTTCCACGCCCGGTGATCCAATCCGGATCGGTCGGCCCGGTCACCTTCGGCCCCCCAGTACCGAGGTCGCCGCAGGCCGGAGACACTGCGCCAGATCCCGCCTCCGGGCCTGAGGGTCCGGCCGGGTCGTGAGCAGCACGCCGGGTACGCACAATCAGATCACCGGCGGGTTGTTCCTGGCACCGGTGATCCAGGGCCAGCACGTCGTCCTTCACCTACCCGCACAGATCACCCCGGCGATGGCCGGGTTGCCGGCCGCCTCGGCGTCGTTCACCGGCCGCACCCAGGAGGTGACCGCCCTGCTGGAGATCCTGGCGCCCGCGCCGCCGGTGGGAGGGGCGGTTCCCGGGCCGGGCGGGGTGGTGCTGGTGAGGGCGGTCGGGGGGATGGGCGGGATCGGTAAGACCGAACTGGCCGTGCAGGCCGCCCGTACCGCCCTGGCCCGAGGCTGGTTCGCCGGCGGGTTGCTGTTCGTGGACATGTTGGGCTACGACCCCGCCCGCCGGGTGGACCCCGACCGCGCGGTGGAGGGGTTCCTGCGCGCGATGGCCGTCCCCGGCGAGCACATCCCCACCGGCCCGCATGATCGCCTGGCACTTGTACCGGTCGGTCCTGGAGGGGTACGCCGCCGCGGGCCGCCCGGTCCTGGTGGTCATCGACAACGTCTCCACAAAGGACCAGGCCACCCCGCTGCTGCCCGCCCACCCGGCCTGCAGGGCGATCGTCACCTCCCGCGAACGCCTGGACCGGCTCGGCGCCCGCCTACTCGATCTCGACATCCTGGACGAGCCCGAGGCGGCCGCCCTGCTCGACCGCGCCCTGCGCGTCGCCCGGGCCGGTGACCGGCGCATCACCGCCCACCCCGACCAGGCCCGGGAGCTGGCCCGGTTGTGCGGCGGGCTCCCGCTCGCCCTGCAGATCGCCGCCGCGCTCCTGGCCGAGAACCCCGCTCTGCAGCCCGCGGAACTGGTCGCCCAGCTTCAGCCCGCCGGCCGCCGGCTTGAGGAACTGCGCTACGGCGATGAGACGATCACCGCGGTGTTCGAGCTGTCCTACCAGCGCCTCACCCCCGACCAGCGCGCCCTGTTCGCGCTGCTGCCCCTCAACCCCGGCCCTGACATCTCCACCGACGCGGTCGCGGCGCTGACCGGCCTACAGGAGACCACCGCACGCCACACGCTGACCGAGCTGTCGCGCACCCACCTGACCGAACCCGCCGCCGGACGGCAACGATGGCGGATGCACGACCTCATCCGCCTGTACGCCGACCACAAAGCCAACCCCAGCGACCTGCCGGCCGGGCGGGACCAAGCCCTCACCCGCCTCCTGGACCACTACCAAGACACCGCCGAGCAGGCCGCCCGCCACCTCGGCAGGCCGAAAGCCGCAGCCTCTGCGCGGTTCCCCGACCGAGACAGTGCCCTGCGCTGGCTGGACACCGAACTGGCCAACCTCACCGCGACCATCCAGCACGCCGCCACCGGCACCTCCCACCACCAACGCGCCCTAGCCCGCGACCTGCCCCTCACCCTCGCGACCTACCTGAACTGGAGACGCCACTTCACCGACTGGATCACCCTCACCGCCATCTCCCTGCACAACGCCGAACACCTCAGCGACCGGCACGGCGAAGGCCAGGCGTTGAACAACCTCGGGAACGCACTGAGGCAGGTGCGGCGGTTCGAGGAGGCCATCACCGCCCACACCCAGGCCGCCCTGATCTTCCGGGAGACCGGCGACCGGCACGGCGAAGGCACCGCGTTGAACAACCTCGGGAACGCGCAGCGGGGAAAAGGCGATTGATCAAGGCGCTCAAGGCCGCCGACCACGCACAGCTGGTCCTGTGGGACCTTCAGCGTTCCGGGGTCGATAGCCGTCCCCGCGTCCTGGCTGTATACGCGAGGTGCAGGTTCCGTTCTGGCAAACGACCTATTCTGAGAGCAAGATCAACATTGCGTCGCCGATGGGCGGCAGGCACCGGATCTCTTCTCAGAACCCGTTCTCACCCAACAACCGGTGCAGGCTGTTCTGCGAATGGTTGGTGAGACGATCTCGGCATGAGCAAGCCAGGACCCGCCGCCGTGTCCGACGCCGATGAGGTGGAACGGCACCCGTGCCCGCGCTGCGCGGTCGAGCCCGGCTCGCCGTGCCGGTCGCGCTCCGGCACGGTCGCCGGCACCTACCACACCGGCCGGTTCACCAAGGTGCCGCAGCTGGCGAAACTGCTGCGCGTGCCGACTCCGGCCGACCGCGGGCCGGGGCAGCTGTGGCGGCCGGGCACCCCGCCGCCGGCGCCGATCGCCGCCGACACCCCAGCCACCGACATCCGCGTCGGCTACGCCCCTGCTCCCACCTCACCCAGGAACTCCAGTCCCAGCTCGACGCCTTGGCCGCACACGGGATCCCCCGCGACAAGATCTTCGCCGAGAAGGTCTCCACCCGCGTACGGGTCCGCCCCAAGTTCGAAGCCGCCCTGCAGGCCTGCCGCCAGATCAAGGCCCACGCCCCGCACTGCCGGGTCATCCTCACCGTGTACGAGATGAAGCGACTGGGACGCGACTCGGCCGAGCTCACCGCGCTGGCCGACCACCTCACCGCGCACGGCATCGCCCTGGAAATGCTCGCCGGACCGCTGACCGGGATCTACGACCCCTCCGGCACCGGGCGGGTGCTGTTCGCGTTCTTCGCCGCGATGGCCGAGACCGAACGCGAGAACATCCGCGAAGCCACCCTCGAAGGGCTCAACGCCGCTGCCCGCAAGGGAAACCATGGTGGCCGGCCGCCGGTCATCACCGACGACATGCTGCACACCGTGCTGCGCCGGCGTGCAGGCGGTGAGTCCGTCGAGGACATCCGCTCCGACCTGATCATCCCCACCGGCAAGCGCAGAGGAAAGAACCCGAGCCTGGCCAGCATCTACCGCGCACTCGCCGACCACGCCAAGACGCAGGCCTACCCTGACGCCGTCGACCAGGCCCACGCCGAGTTCGCCGCGCTCCCGACCAGGACCTGACACAAGCTCACCGCGGGTCAGCGATATCCGCCCGATTCCCGGCGAGTACTACGGCAACCCCGACTGGGAACGCGCCCAAGAATTCCTGGAAGGCCCGCCGGTAGTAAACGGCAAAAGGCCGGGCCTCAGTCGGGGATGATCGCGCCGGGTGTCGGGGTCGAGGTCGACGCGCGGATGGCCGAATGGGCGCGACAACGGGGGCTCGAGGTCGAGGTGGCGGCGTTCGAAGCCTGGGATCCCGCCGGCCGGCTGTTCGACGCGGTCGTCTCCGGGCAGACCTTGCCGCACAGGCCAGGCCCTGCTGCTGACGGGTGAGGACGACCCGGCCTGCGGGCGCTGGGGGACGCCTGGGCGGATCGAGTGAGCGTGACCACGGCGAAGTCAGGCCCTTCGATGCTGGTACGTCCCGATGGTCACGTCGTTGGGACCACCGACCCCGCGCCCGCCGAGCAGGCCCTCCGTACCTGGCTGGGCACACCAGCGCTCCACATCTGATCACACGAAAGGACGCTGCTCAGGAGCAGACCCCGACGAGGGACATCTCGCCGGAATCGGTTTCGACGACTTCGACTGGATCTTCGCTGTCAAGCACATCGGCGAGCGCGATCTGTCCCTGATCGGCCTGCTATGCCTTCGCCGTGGCACACCTGATTGCCATCCCTTGACCTGTTTCAGTCCAGATTCATGATCGACGGCTGGATAGCGTGGCAGCGGTCACAATCAGTGACTGCAATCGGACAGGAGGATACACAAGCATGATTCGCCAACTACTTCTGGCCAGTTCTGCCTGTGCCGCTCTCGCCGTCATGGCACCCGTCGCCGCCTCGGCGGACACGTCCACCCCGCACCACTCGGTCAACGCCGCTCAGGCCGACAGCGCCGCGGTCGGCGCCGACCGCGGCCCCGGCGGTGGCTGGGGTCGCGGCGGAGGCTGGGGCGGAGGCTGGGGCGGCGGCTGGGGCGGTCGTCCGTGGGGCGGCGGCTACTGGGGCCGTCCCTGGGGCGGGGGCTACTGGGGCCGTCCCTGGGGCGGCGGCTACTGGGGTAGCGGTTACTGGGGTAACGGCTACTGGGGCGGCGGCGTGGTCCCCACCGGCGTGGTGACCACGGGCCTGGTCCCCACCGGCGGTGTGGTCGTCGTCAACGACGGCACCACCTGCGGCGGCGGCGCCGGCTACTACGTGTCCCCCTGCGGCTGATCCAGCGCCAGGTCGTGGACGATCAGATCAAACGACTAATGCCCTACAGCAGGGCCTATCGGTAGGGCGGGTACGACCAGGTACACGCGAGGATGACCAAGCCAACCACGCTCACAGCAGGCCCGGAGGTCTCAATCCGGTTCCAGTGACGGGCGCGCGCCTCGTGCCTTCCGTAAGAGGGCGAGGAGTCGGTTGCGTTTCCCTGTCGCCATCGGCTCCGCGAGTGGCTCAATCATCTTCGCGTTTACCTGCGTTTCGCGGTGGTCGGCGTGGAAGCGCGGACTACGGCCTGCTCTGGGGGCGTACGACGCCCGTGGCGCGCCCGTCAGGTGGCCCCGTACGACGAACGTCCACGAAGCAGCGCCCGGTCATCCAGCGCGCGACCAGAGGGCCGGTTCCGGTGCCGCCCGTGGACGCACCCACGGGTCGCGGGGCTCTCAACCAGCACGAGTCATGCGCAGTTCCTCAGGTAGATCCGTTTGCGGGTCGACTCGCGGACCGCCGTCGGAAGCAGGTAAGCATCGGCGACCTTCCGGTCGTTCTCGGCCGAGTGGGGATCATTTCGACACGGCAATGGTCTCGGGGTGCGCGCCGATCACCGTTAGAGTGTGCACGGCAGGCGGTGATCTTCCTCGGCTGTGTCGGCGATGACGCGGATGCCCGCGGCACGCAGACGTACGTCGTCGATATCCGTGGAACACCACGCGGAGAGTTCCAGGTAGCGACCATCCGGGTGAGCCCGGCCCTCCATGGGGTCACGCCGGCGCCGTGAGCAGCGCCATCAGCGGTCTCCCCGCCGGTGCACGTTCGTCTTGCGGCTCCCCTTCGTTTCCTTCGCCGGCGGATGAGGCTCCTGGTCATGGATCGCCGTGGCCGAGAAGCGTGGAAACAGAATCTTGGACGTCACGGAAGAGACGTTCAGCAGGACCCTCCCGGAGCAGGGCCGACTGCGATGAACAGGGTCATCGCAGCCGGCGGCTCTGCCTTCACGCCAGAAGACCTCACCGGTCGTCGCGGAGCAGGAAGGGCACCGGGGCAAAGCCCCAGCCGCTGCGCTAAGGCTTCTCGGCGAGGCTTCGGACACAGATCGCAAGCATCTCGAGAAGTTCCTGTTGCTGTGCGGGGGTCAGATCGGCGCACATGCACGCGCTCGGCCGCGCCGCGGCCCAGGGCTCGCTCGACGCGCACGCGCTGCGCAGCCGGCCGCCAGAGGAGGCGCTCACGCACCTTCGGGCCCTTCCAGGTATCGGCCCGTTCTCGGCCGAGCTGATCCTGCTGCGCGGCGCCGGTGACCCCGGCGCGTTCCCCGCCCACGAGAAGCGGCTGCACCGTGCGCCCAAGGCAGACGTGCGGACACCCTCCCCAGCGAGATCAACCCGAACCCCGGTGACCCGCACTTTTCCCGCGTGCGCGACGACATCCGTGCCGGCAGGACCTGAGATGAGTAGTGACTGCTCATCCGGAGGCGGCAGGCCGGCGGCGATGATTCTTCACGTCGTCGACGCCGTTCGGGTGTCGCCATATCACACGATGGGCGAGAGAGATGTTACGTCGTACTTCCTGGCTGGGCCGGTGCACGAGGCTGGCGATGGGGGTGCTGGCCGCCGCCGGCGCCACCCTCCTCCTCCCCCTGCCGCCGGCGAACGCGGGTCCGGGGCATGGCGGGCCGGCGTCCTCCACCCGCGATGCGGAATGGGCTCGCCGGCAGGCGCCGATGCTCGCCCTGGCCGACGGCCTGGAGGCCTCCGGCGGAGCCGGCTTCGCCGGTGTGGTCCTGGACGTGCCGGACGGCATCGTCCACCTGTACTGGAAGGGTGCCGCGCCCAAGGCGGTCGACGCCGTGGCGGCGAGGGCGCCGCGTGGCATCCGCGTGCGGGTGCACCAGGCGGCGCATTCGGCCGTCGAACTGCGCGAGCGGGCGGAGGAGATCATCCGGACGCGGGGGCTCAGCGCCGGCGGCGACGTCCATCGCGTGACGCCGCTCCCGGACGGCAGCGGCCTGGAACTGGGGGTCACCCGCGAGGCGGGAACGGCCGCCAAGGCCCCGGCCGATCCCCTGGTGGTGAGCACCGAAGTGGAGCCGGCGCCGACTCCCTATGACGGCCGATGGGGCGGCGCCTCGCCGTTCGAGGGCGGCATCCAGATCAACGAATGCAGCACGTCCTTCGGCGGGCTGATGTCCCCGGCGGGTCCCGATTGGGTCTACCCCGCGAAGCTCATCACGGCGGCGCACTGCTACTCCGTCGGAGACGAGGTGCGCACCGGGAGCTCCTCCACGGGCGGCCCGGTGGTCATCGGCCATGTCGAGGCGGTCAACCCCGCGCTGGACTCCGCGCTCATCGCGGTGGACTCGGGCAAGTTCGTCACCGGCTGGATGTGGGACGGTGGCGTGCAGGACGGGTCGGAGTTCGCCAAGCCGGTCGTTGGGACCTCGGCGCCGCGAAAGGGCTCGCTGGTGTGCGCCTCGGGCGCGTGGAGCGGCGTCCACTGCGATATCAAGATCACCAAGACCGACTCGACACTCGACTGGGGAACCCACGTCTCCCGGGCGGTGTCCGTCGGCGACCAGTTGCAAGGTCAGCTCGCCGCGGGCAACGGCGACAGCGGTGGGCCCGTGTTCACCCTCACCGACAACTCCAGCAGCGTTCTCGCGGCCGGAGTGATCATCGGCGGGGATGACAGCCGCCCGGCGGGTTGCACCTTCAAGTCCAACCGCTGTTCCAGCAGGCTGTTCTTCACCGACTTTCGTACGGTGCGCTCCTTCTGGGGCCTGTCCTGGATGGCGGGCCAGGGCCCGGAAGGCCTCTGAATCGCTCAGGTAGGACCCACCGCCCACACCTGCGGTCCGAATGCCGCGCTCGCAGTGGTCTCCACGGTGAGCGCGGCTTTTCGCATCCTTCGCGGGACCGCGCATCTCGGCGCGGTGTCGCCGACGGGGCCCGGCCGTTGCTTCTCGGAGGAGGAGCAGGCGCGGCTTCGGGCCGCCCGGTCGTCCGGCGTCAGAGCTTGCCTCTGAACCAGTCGAGCAGGTAGGTGCGCAGTCTGGCGGCGTCATGCAGTGCCACGGATGTCACCTGGAAATCCTGAGCGTCACGCCGGCGGCCGGGCGAGTTTGGCGGCCACGGCGTCGAGGACCCAGTCCAGGCCGGTCGCGAAGGACGCCTCGGCGTCCACCTCCGTGCCGTCGTGCACGACCTTGGCCAGCGCCGGGAAGCGGCCCGTGGCCAGCATCCTCCTCACATGCGGGCCGGAGGCGCGCTGCCAGTCGCGCTTGGACAGGCCCGTGGCGCGCTCGGCCCGCAGGTTCGCGATCTCGCGCCTGATCGCGCCAGTGAAGTAGGCGCTGACGGTCTCCACGGCGCGCATGACGGTGTCGAGGTCGGCGAGGCCGTCGAGGGCGGCCAGCGTGGCCTCAGTCACGGCGAGGGCGTTTGGGCCCAGAGTCGGACGGCCGCCGAGCAGGTCGGCCAGCCATTCGTGACGGAGAGTGGCCTGCCTGGTGCGGTCGGCGCGGATGCGCAGCACCTCCCGCCAGTCACCGGGCTGCTCCTCGGGGAGGATCTCGGCGTGGACCTCGTCCACCATGAGGTCGAACAGCTCCTCCTTGGTGGAGATGTATCCGTACAGCCGCATCGGGCCGACGTCCAGCCGGGCGGCGACCTTGCGCAACGACACCGCCTCCAGCCCGCCCTCGTCGGCCAGCGCGATGGCGGCGGCAACGATTCGCTCCCGGTCGAGCGGCGCGGGGCGAGTCGGCGGCTCCGGCCGGTCCCACACAGTCATGGATACATCGTACTGTTGCGATACACCGTCTCAGCAAAATACAGTGTATCTACATGAGACATCGTATCGCCGTGATTGGAGGCGGCCCCGCCGGCCTTACCTTCGCCCGCGTCCTGCACCGCCACGATCACCCCGTCACCGTCCTCGAACGCGATCCCGCCCCCGACGCCCGTCCCCCGGGCGGCACGCTGGACCTGCACGAAAACCTGGGCCAGCTCGCGCTGGGCAAGGCGGGGCTGCTGGCGGAGTTCCAGGCGCTGTCCCGTCCCGAGGGGCAGGCCATGCGCATCCTGGACTTGGACGGGACCGTGCTTCGCGACTGGCAACCCCGTCCGGGTGACCGGGCCAATCCCGAGATCGACCGCGGGCAACTCCGTGACCTGCTGCTCGGCCCCCTGGACGTTCAGTGGGGGCGGGGCGTGACGGAGGTGGTGCCGGGGACCCGGGACGGCGTGCTGGTCCGTTTCGCGGACGGGCGACAGGAGACGTTCGACCTCGTGATCGGCGCGGACGGCGCCTGGTCCCGGGTCCGCCCGGCAATCTCGTCCGCGACGCCGCACTACACCGGCGTCACCTTGGTCGAGACCTCCCTGGACGACGTCGACACCCGCCACCCCGACCTCGCCCGGCTGATCGGCGACGGTTCCATGGCTGTGTACGGCGTGAACCGCGCCCTCGTCGCCCAGCGCAACAGCGGCGGTCACGTCAAGGTGTACGCCCAGTTCCGCGCGCCGCTGGACTGGCACACGAACCTGGACCGGCATATGGGCCTGAACCGGCGCGCGGGCCTGGACGCAGGCATGGACGCGGGCCTGGACCTGGCCGACGGCGAGGCCATGCGATCAAGCCTGCTGGCTCTGTTCGACGGCTGGGCCGCTCCCGTCCTCGACCTCCTCCGCCACGGCACCGCTTTCGTCCACCGCCCCCTCTACGTCCTGCCCGTGTCCCACACCTGGGCCCACGCCCCCGGGGTGACGCTACTGGGCGACGCCGCCCACCTGATGCCCCCATTGGGGGTGGGCGCGAACCTCGCGATGCTGGAAGGCGCCGAACTCGCCGAGTCCGTCGCCGCCGCCCCCGGCCCCGGCGATCTGGACGAGGCCGTCCGCGCCTTCGAGGAACAGATGTGGGCACGGGCCGGCAGGTGGGCGAAGATCACGACGGCCGGTCTGGAACGCCTCGTGAGCCCGGACCCCACCGAAGCCCTCGCCCTCTTCGACGAAGTTCAGCCATCCTGACTGCCAAACGCGAGAGCACTCAGCGCCAACGGCTGTCCACCGGTTCCTCGCCCCCGGGGGCTGCGCGGCGGCACCCTCGCTCGTGACGAGGGTGCCGCCGCCGGTCCGCGATCCCGGGCGCGTCACCGCGCCGTCACGGGGTCAGGAGGCGCTGCAGGTGAGGGTCGGTGTGGCGGCGGTGCCGTTGGCGGTGAAGCCGAAGGTGGTGGTCGCGTTGCCGGTAAGGCTGCCGTTCCAGGATTCGTTGCGGACGGTGACGCTGGCTCCGGAGCCGGAGCGGACGCCGCTCCACAACTGGGTGATGGCCTGGGATCCGGGCCAGCTCCAGTTGACCGTCCAGCCGTTGATGGCGCTGTTGCCGGCGCGGACGGTGACGGTGGACTGGAACCCGCCGGACCAGGCGTTCACCGTCTGGATCGTGGCCGCGCATCCACCGGGCACCGGTGTCGGGGTGGGCGTCGGCGTGATGGTCGGGGTGGGCGTCGGTGTCGGTGTCGGGGTGATGGTCGGGGTGGGCGACGGGCTGGAGTCGTTGAGGGTCGGAGTCTGCCAGTCTCTCCACTCAGACAAATTGCCCTGCGCCCTGGACGAGATTCTGATCGCGCCGGGAGCATTGCCCGTCTTCAGCAAGAACTTCTGGATGTTCTGCTGCAGGGGGGTCCTCCATTCAGGCCTGTTGGCGCAGTGATTACCGTCCTGGATGTCGGACCAGTAGGTGATATTGTCTCCTGCGCCGAGCGCCTTGTAGACCTCCGCTCCGCCCAGGGCCGCCACGCTCGCGGACTTGGGGCCCAGATTGGCAATGTGGGGATTATCCATGATGAATAGTCCCCGCGGCGCGACCATTGCCACCATTTCATGCGTGTCCACCGGCAGCCTGGTCGGGCTGCTCGTGAAGGAGCCGAACGCGTCGCCCAGCCACGGCTGCTCACCGTAGGCGCTGCTCAGACTCTGGGCGCCTTCTCCGGGAATCCCGCGGAAGATGGGAACACCAGCGCTACCCGACTCGATCGGCATGGTCAAAGCGATGCGCTGATCGAACGCACCGATCACGAAGGCGCCCTTTCCGAACCGCGAGCATCCCGTGACGCCGGTCGAATCCGCTTTGAGAATGCCGCCTCCCGACTGCTCGATGACGTCGATGATTCGGCTCACACCCCAGGCCCAGGCGAGGAGCAGCCCCGTGCTGCTCGAGGAGCCGTAGATGCTGTAGAACGCGCCTTGTTTGTTATTTCGTGGCGTGCCCTCTTTTCCAACCGCGTAGGGGTCGTAGTTGATGACGGCAGCACCAGCCGCCTTGATGGCGGCCGTGTCCGCTCCGAATCCTCCCAAGACGACGACGGCCGGGAAAGGTCCGGAACCACTCGGCAGTTCGACGCTAGCCGAGAAGCTGGAGCTCCTGCCGTTGTGCGTCACGTTCACAGTGATGCCGGTTCTCGAGACCGTCCCCGTGACACTTGCCGGCTTTCCGGGCTTCTCGCCGTAGACGAACTTCTCCGCCAGCTTCTTGATCTCTTCCCGTCGGCACCGCCAGTCGGACTTGGCGGAGATGCGCGTACCATCCAGCTTCTTGAAGGGATCGGGGAGGCGGGAGTTGGTAGGCAAAGATCCTGAGTCGGGCAGGCCGGGCACCGCGCAGTCGGCACCCTCGTCTTCAACACCGGCTGCAAGAGGCGCGGCGGCCTCGGCTCCTACCGTTACCGCTCCACCGACCGCGAGCGTCGCCGCTGCCGCCAGCACGGCGACCGTCGAACGGATCTTAGAGCGGACCGAGCTGATGATCACTAGGGCTCTCCTTCCGGGTACGGCGACGGAAGCGACGATCGGCGATCGATGATCACGGATGTCGAGTACGTCAGGCGTCGAGCAAGATCTTGCGGAGCGTCAATACCGCTCCAACGCTGTCGGTTCATCTCGCCGACCATCACTTGGTGACCGCACTCAGTGTGAGAAACGCCACGAAATGTGTCAACGATATCGCTGAAATGTTTCGGGGCCAATGCCACTCTCGGTGGCCTTGACTAGGGCATATCAAGAGGCTGGGCTTTGAAAGTTTCGCAAGCTCGGAGCGGAACAACGACAGCCAAGCCTGTTCTGACCTCGTTCCGAAATATTTCGAACTCCTGGCCTCCCCGAAGGACGCCGACTCGACGAGGTCGGCTCGGGCGCGCACGCCCGCACCGTGGCCCAGGCCGCGCAGCAGTAGCGGCAGTGCGGGGCGCGCGTTTTGATCTGCCGTGCGGTGGCCAGGGCCTTCTCGAATTCGGGCCGTACCTTGAGGCGGGTGGAGATCTTCTCGGCGAAGATCTTGTCGCGTGGGATGCCGTGGCCTTCGAGGGCGTCCAGTTGGGACTGGAGCTCCTGGGTGAACCGGCCGGTGTGGTAGATCCCGGCGACCGCCCCGGAACGGGACCGGCACGGCGATCCGGGCACGACGTCGCCGTTTATGAGAGGTGTCGCGGTCGGCGCATAAGGGGGAGGAAGATCGTGTCGACGATCTCTTCGAGGACGCGGTCGGGCACGGGGGCGAAGGTCGTGAGGATTTCGTGGCGCAGCAGGTCGAAGGGGAGGGACTTGATGCGTTCGCTGAGGTGTTCCGGTTTGATCTCGCCGCGTTCGACGGCGCGGTCGAAGAGCACGTCGGCGGTGTTCTCGCGTCCTGTGGCGAGGAGGTCGCCGGGGCGGGTGCCGGTCTCCTGGTAGTAGTCGGCCAGGTGCACGCTCATGACGGTGATGAGCTGGACGCGGGTGGTGTTGATCGTCCGCATGAGGGTGAGGAGGTCCTCGCGCAGGCTCCCGGTGTCGGGGACGTCGACTCGGGACTGCTCCAGGACGTGGGCGATGGCCGCTCGGACGAGTTCGTCGCGGTCGGACCAACGGCGGTAGAGCACGGGAGGGCTGGTGCCGGCGCGCTGGACGACGGCGTCCATGGTGAATCTGGCGTAGCCGTTGGCCGTGAGTTCTTCCCAGGCTGCATCGAGGAGCGCCTTCTCCAGTGCCGCTCCGCGGCGTCGCTCGGGCATCCGCACACCTCCATTGGATAGATTTGTCTATCTTATCTCAGCGACCTACTCTGGGAATCGCAAGATAAGACTCTCTATCTTAAGGAGGTGCTCGTGAGCGCTCCCAACCGGACCGGGACCGTGCCTGCGGCGCTGGATCCCGACCGCGTCGACCCTGCCGTGTGGCGCCTGGCGTTCACGGTCATCGTCGGTGCCCTCGCCGTCGTCTTCGACACCACCATCGTCACCGTCGCCATCAACGACCTGGCCAAGGACCTGGGCGCTTCGCTGTCCACGATTCAGTGGGTGAGCACCGCCTACCTGCTGGCCGTGTTCGTCGCCATCCCCCTCGCCGGATGGGCCCAGTCCCGGCTCGGCGGCAAACACCTGTGGATCGCCGCGCTGGGCATGTTCCTGCTCGGCTCGGTCCTGTGCGCCTCGGCGTGGAGCGCGACCAGCCTCATCGTCTTCCGCGTCGTCCAGGGCATCGGCGGCGGCAGCATGATGCCGCTCATGGTCACGCTGGTCATTCAGGCCGCCAAGGGCCGCAACATCGGCAAGGTCATGGCCACCGTCACCCGGCCCACCGCGCTCGGCCCCATCCTTGGCCCGGTCCTGGGCGGCATCATCCTGAGTCTGGCTGACTGGCGCTGGCTGTTCTTCGTCAACATCCCCTTCTGCGTCGTTGGCGGCTGGCTCGCCTGGCGCAACCTGCCCGACGACCGTCCCGCACCCGACCGTCCCCGCGCCCGCCTGGACATCGTCGGCCTGCTCCTGTTCTCCCCGGGGGTTGCCGCCATCATCTACGGACTGTCCCGGGTCGAGGGCAGCGCAGGCTTCACCAGTGCCGAGGTGCTCGTGCCGCTGATCGGCGGGCTCGCCCTGGTCGGCGGCTTCACCGCCTGGGCACTGCCGCGCGCCGGCGCGCTGGTCAACCTGCGGCTCTTCCGCCACCGCGCGCTGGCCTCCTCCTCCGCCCTGGTCTTCCTGGCCGGCACCACCCTGTACGGGGCGATGCTGCTGCTGCCGCTGTACTGGCAGCAGGTCCGGGGCGAGGACGCGCTCGGCGCCGGACTGCTCCTCATCCCGCAGGGCGTCGGCGCACTCATCGCGCGCACCCGGGCTGGCGACTACACCGACCGCATCGGCCCCCGCTGGGTCGCCTTCGCCGGATTCGCTCTCGCCACTGCGGCCACCGTGCCGTTCGCCGTCGCCACCGCCGACACCAGCAAGGTGCTGTTCATGGCCGCACTGCTCGTGCGCGGCATCGGCATGGGCGCCGCCATGATCCCGCTCACCGGCGCCGCCTACTTCGGCCTGGGACACAAGGAGATCCCCGACGCCAGCATCATCACCCGTGTCGCCCAGCAGATCGGCGGCTCGGTGGGCACCGCCGTGCTCGCCGTCATCCTCCAGCACACCACCGGCGGCCACACCCCGGGCACCGTGGCCGACGGCTTCGGCGACGCCTTCTGGTGGTCAGTCGCCTTCACCGCCGTCGCCGTACCGCTCTGCCTGCTCCTGCCCGGCCGCCCCAAGCCACAGGCCCCGGCTGACAAGGCCGAAGCCGAAAGCGCTGTCTAGGGTGTGTCTTTCCGATCATCTGCGACGGGACAGCGAGAATCGCGTCGGTGCAGTGCCGCAGCACACCGTGCCGGACCTAACAGCGCTATGACAGCCTCCGTTCGGCACGTGTTAGGGCCTTTTCCGTACAACCGAACGCATGCAAGCAACCATCGAAGTGTCCGGGCTGCGCAAGCGGTTCGGCCACACCCTGGCGCTGGACGGCATGTCCTTCACCGTCCAGCCGGGGCAGGTCACCGGGTTCGTCGGGCCCAACGGCGCGGGAAAGTCCACCACCATGCGGGTGATCCTCGGCTTGGACGCGGCCGAGGAGGGTCACGCGCTGGTCGGCGGCCGGCCGTACCCGAGTCTGCGCACCCCCCTGCGCCACATCGGCGCGCTCTTGGACGCCGCCGCGCTGCAGCCCGGCCGCAGCGCGCGCAACCATCTGCTGTGGCTGGCCCACTCCCAAGGATTGGGCGTCAGGCGAGTGGATGAGGTGCTCGAGCAGGTCGGGCTAACCTCGGCCGCCCGGCGCAAGGCGGGCGGCTTCTCGCTGGGCATGCGCCAGCGGCTCGGGATCGCCGCGGCGCTGCTCGGCGATCCACCGGTGCTCATGCTGGACGAACCGGTCAACGGGCTCGACCCCGAAGGCATCGTGTGGATCCGCGGCTTCCTGCGCTCGCTGGCCGCCGAAGGACGCGCCGTGCTGGTCTCCAGCCACCTGATGAGCGAGCTGCAAGATGCCGCCGACCATCTCGTGGTGGTCGGCCGCGGCCGGGTCATCACCGACACCAGCGTGGCCGACCTGCTCAACGCCAACGCGGTGCCGTTCTCCGAGGTGTCCGCCTACCGCGCGACGCTGGAGGAGGCGTACCTGGAGCTCACCAGGGACGCGGTCGAATTCCGGGCTGACCCGCTCCGGTGACACCCTCACCGGGTACGAGTCCACCGACGGCACGAACTGGGCCGAGGTCGGCACCGCCCGCCTGTCCGGGCTGCCGGCCACGGTCGAGATCGGGCTGTTCGCCACCTCCCCCGGCGATCTGACGGTGACGCAGGGAGATCTCGGCGGGTCCATTGACCGGGCTGATCGTAGTGATCGTGGTGGCGGTGATGTTCGTCACCGCCGAATACCGGCGCGGGCTCATCCGCACCACCCTGATCGCCATCCCGCGCCGCGGCCGGATGCTGGTGGCCAAGGCCCTCACGATCGGCACGGTCACCTTCGTCGCCGGACTCGCCGCCACCGCGATCACGCTGACGTTCGGTACCCAGATCTTGCGCGCCAACGGCAACTACATCCTTCCGGTGTCCTGGCTCACCGAGGTGCGTGTCGTCGTCGGCACGGCGGCACTGCTCGCCGTCGCCGCCGTGCTCGCCCTCGCCCTCGGCGCCCTGTTCCGGCGCAGCGTCGGGGGAGTCATCACCGCCATCGTGCTGATCGTGGTCCCGCACGTCCTCGCGACAACCTCCGTCCTGCCCGACACCGCGGCGCGATGGCTGCTGCGCCTCACCCCGGCCGCCGGTTTCGCGATCCAGCAGAGCATCCCCGAGTACGCCCACGTGCTCGGTCACTACGCGCCCATCGCCGGCTTCTACCCGCTGGCGCCGTGGGCCGGCTTCGCCGTGCTGGCCGGCTATGCCGCGCTCGCCCTCGGCCTGGCCGTCGTCCTGCTACGCCGGAGGGACGCATGACACAGCACCTGTACGCAGAATGGACGAAACTCCGCACGCTGACGGGAACCGGCTGGCTCCTGCTCGCCCTCGTCATGCTGACCGTCGCTGTGAGCGTCGCGGCAGCCGCTGTCGTGTCCTGCACCTCGTCGGGCTGCGGCTACGACCCCGCCAAGATCAGCCTCTTCGGCATCCAAGCAGGCCAGGCGGTCGTCGCCATCTTGGCCGTGCTGGCGATCAGCGGCGAGTTCAGCACGGGGTCTGAGGAACATCGGAACCGGATCGTGCGCTAAGCCCTCTCAGAGCAGGTCAGCGCTGCACAGCTTCTCCCGGCTCCCCTTTGGAAGCAGCTAGCCGCAGATACTCCACGATTATCTGCGATAGTGTCGGCGCCGTCCTGGGAAAATGGCCTCGCTGTAGTCCCGGGGAAATTTCCAACGGATTTGCCTGACCTGCGGCGATACACAGGGCCTGGACGGCAGTCGCGAGGCGTCTACGGTGGGATCATGGGCGATGACGAGCCGAGGTTCGGCTACGGCCAAGGACGGCGGCCGCTGTGGAGCGAGCGCGATCGCGATGCCGAGCGAGTCCGGGACGCACTGCGTGCTGCCGGGCTGATGGAGTTCAGCGACAGCCGGGCCGGGTTCGTGGTGGAGGGCGGGGGCGCGGAGCGGCCCTTCCTGGTGGCTTTCGCCGGGTCTGCGAGCGGGGCCGGGGAGCAGGTGGCCGCGTATGCGGCGGCGCTGAGGGCGGTCGGGATGCGGGTCGAGCCCGACTCCCAATGACGAGCAGGTTCTGCGGGTGTGGCCGGCATGCTGAGCGGTCGGCCGCCCTGGTGCGGTGCGGTCAGCGAGGGCGGCGCCGCCGGATGGGGTCGGCGTCGGCGGTCTTGCGGGCGGAGGTCTCCTCGCCCAGGTGCACGTAGCGGCCGAGGCTGGCCAGGTGCTGGTGGCGGCTCTTGGCCTGGAGCTCGGGCGCGGTGCGTCCGGCTTGCGCGAGATGCTGGAGCGCCGAATGACGCAGCTGATGCAAGGTCCACCCCTGGCGGTGTGGGTCGAGCTCGGCCGAAGCGGTCTTGAACAGGTATTCGGCGCGTGGGTAGGACAGGCGGCCCCGCCCGGTGACGGGACAGACGTCGCCGGATGCCGGCGCGCGGCGGCCGGAGGAAGGAGCGCGCCGGTCGGCCAGGAACACCGGCCCGCAGGTGCGGCCGGCCAGCAGACGGGGCAGCAGCCGGGCCGTCGTGGTGGCCCAGTGCACGTATTCGATGGCGCCGCCCTTGGACACGACCCGGGCGCGGCGGAACTCCAGGTCGAGGTCCTCGACGTTGAGGGTGAGGATCTCCTCGGCGCGGGCGGCCGTGTCGTACAGGAGCCGCCACAGCAGGCGTTCCCGCAGGGCGTGCGCGGGGTCGGTGAACAGCTTGTCCAGCCGGGTGGCCGGGATGGCGCGGTCGCCGCGGCGGGCGCTCTTGCGGCGCTCCAGCCGCCGGGCGGGGTTGGTGGCCAGCAGGTCCTGGCGCTGGGCCCAGGTGGTGAAGGAGACCAGGGCGGACAGGTGCCGGTTCCAGGTGGCGGCGGCCGCGGTCGTCCAGCGCTCCATCACCGCGGCGTACTGCTCGGGCGTCAGCGCGGCGACCGGATACGAAGGACACGACGGACACGGACGTCCTCCGGGCAGGCGATGTGACAGATAATTCAAGTTCTGTGTCACAGATGTGCGGCGCCGTGGGCAGAGGCTAGGTGGTCGTTCGCAACCGGGCCTCGGCGGCCCAGTGGGGTGCGTTCCAGTGGTCGGCGATGGTGGCGGCCTGGGTGAAGTCGGCGGCGGCCTCGTCGGTGCGGCCGAGGAAGACGGCCAGTTCACCGAGGGTGTGGGCGACCGGGCGCAGCGCCAACGACAGGCTCGCGGCGCCCGCCGGGGGGCCGTTGCGATGCGGAAGCAGCGTCGCGTAGATCTCCTCGGCGGCATCGCGGTCGTTCAAGGCGACGATGGCCATCGCGCGCAACGTTGTGAGGAAGGTGAAGAAGAAGTCGGGGCGGATCGGGCTGGGTGACGCGCGGACCTCGCGAGCTTCGGCGTCCAGGCCGTTGGCGTGGAGGGCGAGCGCGAGCAGGTCGGAGACCATGGGGCCGAGCACGGCGTGGAGGGCGCGAACGTCGTCCAGGTGCGCACCGAGCGTGCCCTCGTTCAGCCAGATCGTAGCCAGGGCGAGTTGGAAAAAGCCCGTGGCGTGCACCGATCCGATGCGCCGCATGCCCTCGTCGGCCTTGATGTAGAGGAGCTCGGCATCGGCGAATCGGCCTTCGATGAGCGCCAGGCTCGCCAGCGTGATCTCGGCGACGGCGATCGCCTCGCGCATTCGGTAGGTACGCGCGAGTTCCAGGGCCTCGGTGATCACCTGGTGCATGGTCACCGGGTCATTGGCGGCGGCGGCGACGCCGGCATGGTTGAGCAGCCCAGTGACGCGGTAGACCGGCAGGTCGTGTTCGGTGCCGATCTCCACGAGCTCCCGGCAGAGCTCCGCGTCGCCGTGGACTTCGGCCAGGATCTCGAGTGCCGCGGCCCGCAACCGGGGTTCGGTGGCGAGGTCGAGTGCCTCCTGCGCTGCCTCTACAACCGTCGGGTCGTCCTCGCCGACCAGTTCGTGCGCGTACGCCGTCAGGAGCCGGGACCGCACCGAAGGGGTCAGGTCACGCTTCAGCAGGCGGCTCAGGCGGTCGACGATGGGCCGGTCCACCGTGCCGTACGTACGGGCCTGCCAGGCGGTCGGCTCTGTCCACGCGGTGAATGCGGCGATCATCAGGTCGTCGCGGCCCAGAGACTCTGCGTACTCCACGGCTTCACGGCGCGTCTCGCGGGCGGCTCCGACGGCCCCCGCCCGGATCTGCGCGCGCAGCAGCCTGCCGAGCAATTCGACCCGTTCGTCCGGTCCGGTCGAGTTGGTGACGGCATCGGTGAGGAGGTCGGCCGCCACGTCGTGGGCGTAGCGGGCCTCGGCAAGCTCGGCGGCCTGGACGCAGTAGCCGACGGCCTTCGGTGAGCCGGCGCGCGCGTAGTGGTGGGCCAGCGCCGCGATGTCGTCGGTTCCTTCAAGAGCGGCGGCGATCCGGGCGTGCATCCGGGTAGCACGCAATCTGCTGACGTCGGCGATGAGCGTGTCCCTGACGAGGGCGTGGACGAAGCGGATGAGGCCTGGGCCGGGCTCGTCGAGGAGCCCGGCGATGACGCCCGCGTCCAGCGCGTCCATCACCCCGTCCTCGTCGGTGTCGGCGGCCTTGACGAGGACGTCCACTGAGCTTTCCCGGCCTGCGACCGCGGCCAGCCGGAGGACGGACACGCCTCCCTCGGGCAGGCGCGCGAGCCGTCGGCGCAGGACGTCCCGTACGCCTTCGGGGACCTCGGAGAGGGCGACCAGCACGCCTTCGCCGTTCAGCAGCCGGGCGCTTTCGCGCACGTAGAACGGGTTGCCGCCGGTGCGCTCGGCGATCCCTGCGATGGTCTCCTCGTCGGCCTCGCATTCGGCCCGTACGAGCTCCGCGACGGCCTCGTCGTTCAGCCCCGGCAGCGCTAGGCGGAGGGGCGTGGCGCGCGCGAGGGAGGCCAGCGTTTCGGTGAGGTGCCCGCTCTCGTCCGCGCGGTACGCGGCGACGACCAGGATCGGAGCCCGCATGCCGAGGCCGCCGCCGAGCAGTTCCAGCGTGGCGGCGTCCGCCCAGTGCAGGTCGTCCAGCACGACGGCGACCGGGCGTTCCGTGGCGACCGCCGCAAGCCACTTCCACACGGCTTGGCGCAGGCGGAACCGTCCAGCGGTGGCATCGGCGTTCACCGGCCCGGTGTCGGTGAGCAGCGGCGCGAGGTCGTCCGCGAACTCGCCCGGGGACCTGGACGCGGCGACGGCTCTCAGCGCCTCAGTCCAGGCCCACGCGGGCGGCGCGCTGTCGACCTCGGGGCAGCGGCCGACGGCGACCAGCCACCCGTCACGTTCGAGCCGCCTGCCGAGGTGTTCCAGCAGCGCCGACTTGCCGAGCCCGGCCTCGCCGGTGACAAGGGCGATACGGGCTCCGTCGGTGGCAGCCCCGGTGGCGGCCGTGACCAGTGCCGACAGCTGTGCCTCGCGTCCGACGAACGGCGCCTCGACGATCGGAGCCGCCCCCGGGAGAGGGGCCACCTGCGGCAGCGGGGCGGTCAGCAGGGGCGGGGGCACGGTCGCGCGTAGGACGTCTGTGCGCTGGGTGAGGATCGCCTCCTCCAACGCCGTCAGGTCCGGGCCGGGGTCGAGCCCGAGCTCCTCGGCGAGGATGCCGCGGGCGCGGCGGAGCGTCGCCAGCGCGTCGGCTTGGCGGCCGCTGCTCCACAGTGCCAGGGCGTGCAGCCGCCAGCCTTCCTCGCGGAGGGGCTCGTCGCGGGTGAGCCGGTCGGCCTCGGGAACCACCGCGGCGGGGTCGCCGATGCGCAGACCCGCCGCGACGTGCAGCTCGGTGGCGACCAAGCGTAGCTCGTTCAGCCGGGCCGTCTCGGCAGCGGCCCACGGCTCGTCGGCGACCTCGGCGAACGCCGGTCCCTGCCACAGCCCCAGCGCCTCGGCGAGCCGAGCCTGCGCGGCGCGTAGGTCGGTGTCCGTACGCGCTTGGCCCAGCAGGCCCTCGAAACGCCACGCGTCCACCGCCTCCGGTGGCAGCCGCAGCGCATAACCCGGCGCCGCGCTCACCAGCAGCCGGGCCGGCGTGCGCGGCGGACGTCCGGGCTCCAGCAACCGACGCAGGTTGGACACATACGCCTGCAGGGACATCAGCGCCCGCGCGGGCGGCTCCCCGCGCCACAGATCCTCGATCATCCGGTCGACCGGCACGACCTGCCCACGCGCCGCCACCAGCAACGCCAGCACGCCCCGCTGCCGCGGCCCGCCGAGGTGAACGGCCGCACCGTCTACCTCCGCTGCGAACGCGCCCAGCACCCGGATGAAGACCATGATCTGCACATCGTATGTGGACGTTCCAAATCGGCTCCAAGCCCCCTCCAAATACCCGGGAGCAGCCTGAACACGTCGCAACCGATGAAGGGCGGGAACAGATGAGCGTCAACACCCAGGACATGGAGATCGTCCACCGCGTGCTCCGCCGTGAGTCACGGCTGCTGGTGGAGCTCGTCGCGGCCGTCGCCCCGGGTGACACCGCTCGCGCCAAGGTGATCGCCGACCACTTCCGCGTCTACCGGCTGGGCCTGCACAACCATCACGAGGGCGAGGACGAGCTGCTGTGGCCGCCGCTGCTGTCCCGGGTGGACCTGGAGGCCGACATCGTCCTGCGCATGCAGGCCCAGCACGAACGCATCGCGGCCACCCTGAGCAGGCTGGACGCCGCGGTCCCCGCCTGGGAGGCCACCGCGGGCGCCGACGAACGCGACACCCTGGTGGCCGCCCTCTCCGAGCACCGCGCGGTCCTGCTGGAACACCTCGACGACGAGGAGGCCACCCTCCTCCCGCTCGCGGCCAAGCACATCACACAACAGGAGTGGGCCTCTCTGGGCGACCACCTGGTAGCCAACACGCCCAAGTTCACCCTGCTCACCCTCTTCGGCCTCGTCCTGGAGGATGCGAACCCGGCCGAGCGCGCCACGCTCCTGTCCGCCCTTCCCGCTCCGGTACGCGGCATCTGGCACATCATCGGCCGCCCCCGCTACGCCCGCCACATCAGCCGCGTCCGCGCCGCCTGACCAGACCCACACGACTCCCAAGCCCACCAAGCTCCACGAAGCTCACAAAGACTCGCAAGGAGAAGAACAATGTCGCTGAAGAAGATCAACACCGTCCTGGCCGCCGCCTTCATCCTCTTCATCCTCTGGTTCGGGGTGGAGTTCATCCTGAGCCCGGAGACGACGGCGCCGGGCTTCGGCCTGCCGAGCTGGCCGTCCGGCGACGGCGACGGCTTCCTGATCATCAAGGGAATCCGCGACGTCGTCTTGGCCCTGGTCCTGGGCATCCTGCTGGTGACGGGCCACCGCCGGGCGCTGGGCTGGGTGCTGCTGGTGGAGGCCCTCGCCGCGTACGGCGACATGACCACCGTGCTGGCCCACCACGGCTCCGTGGCCACCGCGCTCGGCGTCCACGGCCTGACCGCGACGCTGATGGTGGTCAACGGCCTGCTGATGATGCGCGAGACCCGCAAGGTCGCGGCCGCTCCGGCGACGCCCGCCCCGCAGCCCGCCTGACGCCACCTTGGCGCGTGTCGGCGTTCGCGTGCGCGACATCGCCTCAGGGCTGTTCATCTTCATCGTGCTGGCCGGCGGGACGACCCACCTGCTGGGCTGGTTCATGTTGGCCGCCGGCGCCATAGCCGTCGGCGACGCGGTGATCGTGCTGCGCAGCAACGGTCCCAAGGCGGTCGCCTACGGCATCCACGGCGCCACCGCCGCGGTGATGCTGACGATCAGCGCGCTCCTGGTGATCGCGTAAACCACGCGGTCCGGCGGCCGGAGCTCTTTGAAGCGTCCCGCCATCCAGCAGCCGGTCGAGCTGGACCAGAACAGCGCGGTCAGGGCGCAACACGGTGTTCCTTCGCATTTGTGAGAACTCAAAAACGGGAGACGACGATGACGATCAACGATTTGCGCGGTGTCCTGAAGGGGCGCGTGCTTCTGGCCGGTGAGGACGGCTTTGAACAGGCGGCCACCGCGTGGAATCTGACTGTCAGGCAGCCGGTGGCGGCCGTGGTGGAAGCCGCGGATGCCGATGACGTGGCGGCGCTCGTGCGTTACGCGCGGCGGGCGGGTATGACGGTGACCGCGCAGCCGAGCGGGCATGGCGCCTCCGGTGATGTGGAAGGCCTGATCCTGCTGCGTACCGGCCTGCTGAACGAGGTGGAGGTACGCGCGGAGGAACGCGTGGCCCGGGTGGGCGCGGGCGCCAAGTGGGGGCAGGTGCTGGCGGCGGCCGGTCCGCTGGGTCTGACTGGCCTGTCCGGCAGCGCGCCGGGGGTCAGCGTGACCGGCTACACCCTGGGCGGTGGGGTCGGCTGGTTCAGCCGCAAGTACGGCTTCGCCTCCGACAGCGTGCGGGCTATCGACATCGTGGACGCCAATGGCGAGCCGGGCCGGGTGACCGCCGAGTCCGATCCCGAGCTGTTCTGGGCGCTGCGCGGCGGTGGCGGGGACTTCGCGGTGGTGACCGCCCTCGAACTCGAGCTGTATCCCGTGCCAGTCCTGTACGGCGGGCGCGTGATCTGGCCGGAGCACCGGACCAGGGAGGTGTACGACGCGTTCCTGGAGATCACCGCCGAGGCGCCGCGTGAACTCAGTGTCTGGATCAACCGGCTCCAGCCACCCGGCGCGCCGCCGATGGTGGCGCTGGATCTGGCCTACCTGGGTGAGGCGGCTCAGGGGGAGGACCTGCTGGCGCGCATCGACAAGATCGAGGGCGCGATCTCCGACAGCCGCGGCGTCGTCCCGGTTGCCGACCTGGGTGGCATCGCCGCCGAGCCCACCGATCCGGCCCCGTCCATCGCTCGTGCGGAGCTGCTCACCGGCCTGGACGCGGACGCGGTGGAGCTCCTGCTGGCCAAGCCGGTCGAACCGCTCATCAACGTGCAGATCAGGCACCTGGGCGGGGCGCTCGCCGAGCCGGGCGGCGGGGCCGGTGCGAGCGGCGCGGTGGCTGAGCCGTACCTGCTCGGCCTGGTGGGTCTCGGCGTGCCGCACGCGGCCGATGCGACGCGCGCCAAGCAGGCCGAGGTCGTGGCCGACCTGGAGGCCTACATCAGCGGCCGCAAGCCGTACACCCTGCTGTCCCCCGGTGACACGGCGGCGAAGTCCTTCTCCGGCAGCGCGCTCGCGCGGCTGCGGGAGATCAAGCGGGCCCGTGACCCGCACAACGTGTTCCGCGCGAACTACCCGGTGCTCGGATAGATCGGTTCCCAGCAGGTCACGGCCCCTCCGCCCACCGGGGCGGCGGGGCCGCACCGAACCCGCGTGACAGATGTCGCCGCGAGCACTGTGAAGGGCACACCCACACAGGAAGGACTCGCACAATGAGAGGTATCCGGTGCACCGTGGCGATCAGCAGATCCGCCGGCGCATCGGTGACCTCCCGCTCCCGCTCCACCAACAGCGCGGCCAGCAACGTCACCGCGGACGCCTGCGAACTGCGCGCACGGCGCCGCAGATGCGACGGCGACTCGACCGCAGCCCGCGCCCGCCAGGACGCCAGCACCTTCGGTGCCACGTCCGCGAACAGGTTCTCGGGTAGCCCCGATCGCGCGGATCGCGGTCAGCTTGTCGATCTCACGCAGCATCGACTCCAGGCTGATGTTGCCCGGCATCGCCTTGATCAGCGCCACCACCGAATCGCCCGTCCGCAGTGACCGGGCCCCGCACGAGGCTGGGCGGGGGACACCGGCGCGGCGCGCAGGCCAGGCGCCGGGAAGTGTGGCAGATCTCACCGATGAACGCCGGGCTCGCCGTCCAAGCAACCACCCACCTGTCCAGCCTGCCCCTCAGCCCCTGGGCCGGCCTGAGCGTACTGGCCGCATGGGCCACCGCGGCGCTCCTGGGCGGCGGGCTGCTGCTGCGGGCACGCGATGCATAAGGATAAGAGGTCCCCATCGAGCATTTTGTTAGGGGCTCTTGAAGGCCTTGCAGATGATTAACCCGTAGCTTTCGGGGATATCGCTGGTTGATCTGGTGTGGGCGTAGCAACTGGGACTGTGGCGTTGCTGGCGGCGAAGTTCGAGGCGATCTTTCCGCATCTGGATGAGCGGCAGCGTCGGTTGCTGATGGGTGCCGAGGCGCGCGCTGGACGACGCTGTCTACCCGCCGCCTGGCCAGGGAGTTGACGGGTCAGGGGCGCCGGATCTCCGCGGACAGCGGACCTGCTGCGCGAGGAGAGTTTCAGCCTCCAAAGCGACGTCAAGACCTTGGAGGGCAAGCAGAACCTCGACCGGGACGCCCAGTTCTGTTACCTCAACGAGCAGGTGATCCTCAACCCGCTGGTTGGGGCCAGGGCCTCCCACGGGACGGTCAGTCCGGCCGGCAGCCGGGGGTCGGCGGGAGGCCGACGAGCTTGGCCAGGAAACGATCGACCTGTACCTCCAGTGGCGGCCACGGCAGGTCGGGCTGATTGACCCGCATCGACACGGCCCCGTGCACCGCCGCCCTCAGATCCAGTGAGACCGCTGCGGCGTCGTCGGCCGGGGCGAGCCCGGCGTCGATGCACCGCTGCACCGCGGCGGTGGTGCGCTCGGCCAGTTCTTGCTTGAACGACATGGCCACCCGCTGGTTAAGCGTGCTCTCGTGCAGCACCTTGTACAGACCGGGGTGCCGTTGGACCCACCTGCCCAGCAGCAGGACGCGGGCACGCAACTTCGCCGCCGGATCGGCGGCATCGGTCTCGGCCTCATCGATGGCCTCCACGAGTTCGCGATGGAACCTCTCCAAGGCGGCCAGTACGAGCGCGTCCCGGTCGGCGAAGTGAATGTATACAGACGTCGCCGCGACGCCGACCTCCCGGGCCACCGCGCGCATGGACAGAGCCTGGTCGTCGCCGAGTTCGTCCAGCAGCCGCAGGGCGGCGCCGACGATGTCCTCGCGCAGCTGCTCGCCCTGGCCGCGTGGGTTGCGGCCGCGCTTGACACCGCGAGGGCCGGCCGGGGCGGAAGAGGTCTTGTCCATGGTGGCCCAATTGTAGGCGAACGACCGTTGCACTACAGTTGTAGCGCTACATGCATTCACATACGGAGGAGTTCCCATGGAAAACCAGGTGAAGGTACTGGACTCGGTGTTCGCCGAGATGAGCGCCGCCACCGACCGCCTGCTCTGGGACGAGATCCCGGAGCTGACCATGCGCGAGAAGGTCCTGCTGTGCCTCACCGCCGACGTCTGCCAGCAGACCCTCGGCCTGCCCTTCCAACAGCACGTGACGATGGCGGCAGACTGCGGCTTGTCGGCCGACGACCTACGCGAAGCGCTCCGCTTCGTCGCCTACGACAGCGGCTACCCCGCCACCCTGGCGGCGCTCGCCCGCCTGACCGACCTGGAACGGGAGCACGCCCTACCCGCCCCCACCGGCCAGGGCCACGAGGTGAACGCCAACGGAACGGGCAGCCCGCTCCCCGACCCGATGCGGCAGGCCGTGGCCGCGCTCGACGCACCGTTCGGCATCTACATGGATCTGCAGTCGCGGATGCGCGCCGACATGCGGCTCCTGTCGGTCCGTGAGCGCGCGTTCATCACGATGACCGTCGACGTGCTCTTCCAGACCCTGCAGGAGAGCTTCCGCGCCCACGTGACGCGCGCCCTCGGCGCCGGCGCCACACCGGACGAGGCCCGTGCCGTCGTACGGTTCTCCGCACAGTTCGGCATGACCAAGGCATGGCGCGCCATGCACGTGCTCGACGCCCTGCTCACCGAACTCGGCGCCGCCCGGATCTGACACGCAAGGGAGGCGCTTTCGGCGGACCGTGGACGACGCGCCGGAGGTGCTGCGCCGGATCCGGCGGCCGCTGGCCCACTACCGCGCCACCGAGCCGGCGCTTCCCGCCTGGTGCGAGGCGGGGCAGCCTGGCCTCGGTGGACGCGTGGGTACCTCCATGGAGGGCGCAGTCGGCACAGTCGGCGTCCGAAGCCACGCCACGTCCGGCCCAGGTGCCCGCGGGGCCGGTGTCCGAGCTGCTGGTGGGGCATTCCGCGGCGTGCGACGCGGTGGCGGAGCTGCTCGGGTGCGACGGAGGGTGGCAGGCTCCCGTGGCCCGCGCGTCCGATCACCCGGAGGTGAGCGCGCTGCTGGCCGGGCATTCCTAGCCTGCCCTGGCCGTGGCGAGCTCCTCGCCTAGCCCTGCCTGGATCCAAGCAAGTTCCGGAGCTTCGGGAGCATATCGGACAATGATCTATGATTCTGGCTGAGTTGTTTGGGGGTTAACGGGTGGGACTCGAACTGGAAGTCGATCAGGTATCGCTGACCGGTGCCCGGCAGCGCATGCAAGACCCGGTTGACCTGTTCGGACGGCACACGGATGCGTTGATGAAAGCCGTCACCGGCGGTGCGCGCTCGCCATGGGGCATCGGTGTCATCGGCATGGCCATGGACCAGATCAACGAGACGCTCAGCGAGGCATGCGGTCACCTTCATGCGAATCTCGGTGAGACCGGCGCGTGCATCCAGGAGATGGCCGACCGGGGGCATGCCACGGAGCTCGCCAACACGGCCGCCATCCAGGCCGTCGGCCACGGTCTGGACCCCTCCACCCAGCAGCGCTCGGTATGAGCTGTTCATCGCGAACACCGCTGAGGTGGCGTGAGTAGTGGGCGGGGGCCGACCCGGTGGCGGTGATGCTTCCGGCCGAGCTGGAGACCGCGTTCCAGATGCTCGGTGCGCCGTGGCCCACCGAGGACGAGGACGGGCTGCGCGAGTGCGCCACCGCGTACCGATCGTGCGCCACCGCGCTCGCCACCGACGTCATCCCGGGCGCGCAGGGAGCGATCTCGTTCGCCGCCACGGAGAACATCGGCGGCCACATCGACGCGCTCACCTCCTTCTGGGCCGACTACCACCGCGACGGCGACGATTCGGCACACCTGCCCAGCCTCGCCACCACCCTGCACGCCCTCGCCGACAGCCACGACGCGGCCGCCACCCTCGTCGAGGCGCTCAAGATCGCCCTCATCGCCGCAGCCGGGATCGTGGCCGCCATCCTGGTGTGGGCCGCCGCGGCGGCCACGGTCACCGCCGGTATGGCCCTTGTCCAGGCGCGCACGGCCATCACCGGCTCGCGGGTGTTCGCCCAGCGCTCCGTGGCCGTCTTCCGCCGTGAGCTCGAACGGTTCTTCGGCAAGACCCTGATCCGAGGCGTCGAGAGCCGCCTCCGCCGTATCCTCAGGGCCAAGGCCCCCATCCAGCTGCGGATGCGGCTGGCCCGCCGCCCGGACCCGCTGAGGGCGGCGGCCAACCGGAACGTCGACGTCAAGGCGATCACGCCCACTCCGGTGTGGCGGACCGACCGGCTCATCGTCAGACGCGCCGACGACCGCCACCCCGACGAGGTCTTCGGGCCGGGCTTCCACCCGCGTAACCCCGGCAACACCGATCTCGAGTCCCATCTGCGGTTCGAGGAGTCGGCGTTCGTCGGCACCACCCGGCTCGACAATCCGATGGACATCTTCCCCATGAGATACCTGTACGACGTGGACGCGCCGGGAGGCATCGACATCGTCGAGACCATGGGAAGCGCCCTTCGCACCGGGCACCAGCGGGAGGTGGCGTTCCCCGGCGGCATCGAGGGACGGTTCATCAGAGGGGCACGCCCCTACGACGCCGCGACGGAGACATTCGGGGACTACGTGAACAACCCCCACTACAGTCCCTGATCACAGCCGGTGCCTCAGGGAGGAGCGATCTGCAAGCCGGTTGAGAACGATCTACAAGCCGGTGGAGAACAGGTCCGCGATTTCGGCCGCGCTCAGCGCTCGGCTGTAGACCCGCAGTGAGTCGACCGCTCTTGAAGCGTATGGGGTTGAATCAGCTCGCGCTGCTGGTACATGTCGATCCTTACCTCATGTCCTGCGCCGTTCAGGATCGGGTGCGCTCACCATTACTGAACGGCGGGATGTTGTGGTTGATACGGAATAGGTGGTTCGGGTCGTACTTCGTCTTCAGCGCGGCCAGCCGCCGGTAGTCCGCCTCGGTGTAGGCCCGCCTGACCCGCTCGGGAGCCGAGTCGTGGTCGAACAGGAACCCCGGAAGCATGGCGCCGGTGTCCCACCGCCGGAGCCGCTCCAGCATCTCGTCGGCGGCCTTGCGCACCGCGTCGGCCTGCTCGGCCGGAGCCGGCATCCGCATCCACAGGTGGAAGGCCGCGCCCTGGGTGCTGACCGCGTGCGAGCGGCCGGGCGGCCGGTTCAGCGCCCCGCCTAGGTGACGTAGCTCGATGCCGGGGAACGGGCCCCCGGGCGTCGACGGGTCGATGAACGAGACCAGCTCCTCCACGGCCTCGTCATCCAGTTCGTGCAACAACGCGCCGCGCAGGTGCGCCATGACCGGGTTCTTGGGGTCTTGATAGATCTCGGTGATCTGCGTGTACGGCATGGCGCCGCAGGTGTCCTTCTCCGGGCCGAGCGCACGCAACGGCTCCACCAGCCGCGCGCCCTGCTCCTCGTCCCCCATGTAGACCACCCGGACCTGCACGAACGAGCGGCCACGGAACCCCTCGGGCAGCTGCGGCGCGTCGGGGAAGCGCAGCAGCGTCACAGAGGACGACATCTCCTCCGGCTGCTCCTTGACCCAGGCCAGGTAGGAGCCGAGCACGTGGGCGGCGTGCCTGGGGTCCTCGCCCGGGTAGTAAAGCTCACCACCGTAGATGGTGCGCAGCGGCAGCAGCTCGATCTCGGCCGCGACCACGACACCGAAGTTGCTCTTGCCACCCCGCACCGCCCAGAACAGGTCGGGCTCCTGGGTGGGCGAGACGGTGCGGAGCAGGCCATCGGCGGTGACGATGTCGAGCGAGGGGACGTAGTCGGCGGCGAAGCCGTACGTACGGCAGGCCAGCGGGAGCCCGCCGCCGGTCAGGTAGCCCATCACCCCGACCTGGTCGGAGGAGCCGCACAGGGGCGCGAGGCCGTGCTCGGCTGCTGCGGTGAGCACTTCACCCCACCGCAGCCCGGCTCCGATCCTTGCGGTGCCGGCACGCGGGTCCACCGACAGCTCGCGCAGCTCCCCGGTGGCGATGAACACGGCTTCATCCGCAGGCACCGACTTGCCGTGCCCGGTCGACTGCACCGCGACCGGGCGTCCTGCCTCCGCCGCGAACCGGACGGCAGCGGCCACGTCATCGGCGTCGGCGGCGACCACGACCGCCGCGGGCCGGTGCTCGACCGTCAGCAACCAGCCGGAGCAGGCCTCCTCAAAGCCCTCGTCACCGGGGTAGAGCGTGCGCCCCCGGATCGGCGCGCGCAGGCTCACCACGCCGTGCCAGGCCGCCTGCCCGCCGGCGAGGCGGTCGCCGGTGAACGCGGCCGAGGTGGTGGTGTGCACCAGCACGCCGTCGGGGGTGTACACCCTGGCGGTGCCGATCCCGCGATATACGGCCCCCTCGAGGTGAGCCTCGACATGGATCCGCACGCGGCCCGAGTGGCCTGCGGCCGGAGTGAAAATCTCGGTGAGCTCGTAGGAGAACCGGCCGGGCTGCCATGCGCTCCAGACCCCGGTGCCCACGCTGAGGAGGGTGCGCAGCGCAACTGTGCCGTCGGGCGCGAACGAGATGGTGAAGGAGTCGGTCTCGTCGTCGCGGTGCATCAGACCGGTCCAGACCCCCACGAGGGTCTGGACCGCGTCGGCTGCGGGGTTCGTGTCCGGCATGTCAGTTATCCGCCTTCTCGAAGGACTTCGCCTGGTCGTCCGCGGGCGGCGGAGGGCTCGGCATCCGGGCGTTGCGCAGCAGGGTCGCGGCCGCGGTGGCCAGCAGCACGGCGAGCACCGCCCCAACGATCGCGGTCGTCTGCAGGCCGTGCACAAAGGCCTCACGGGCCACCGCCAACAGCCCGGAGCCCTGGGCGGCCGGTAGCTCGCGGGCGACGTTGACAGCGGTGGCGAGGGTGTCCTTGGCCATCTCGACGACGCGGGCGGGCAGCCCCTCGGGGATCCTGTCGGCCAGGTTCGCCCGGTACACCGCGAAGCCGACGCTGCCGATCACCGCGACGCCCAGCGCGCTGCCGAGCTCGGTGCCGGTCGAGGCCATCGCGGATGCGGCACCGGCCCGCTCGGGTAGGGCGGCTCTCACGATCAGTCCGGTGCCCAGCGAGACCATCGGCCCGAGCCCGAGCCCGATGACGGCCGCCCCGGCCACCGCGACATACAGGTCGGAGGGACCACTGACCTGGGTCAGCACCACCATGCCGACCGCGGCGACCACCAGGCCGCCGGCGAGCAGCGTGCTCAGCTTCATGCGGCCCGTGAGGGCAGGGGCCGACATCGCGCCGATCATGACCGCAATGGTGGTGGGCAGCGACCAGAGCCCGGCCTGGAGCGGGGTAAACCCGCGCACCAGCTGCAGGTACTGCATGACGAAGAACTGCGAGCCCGCGGAGAGCAGGGTCGCCAGCACGAGCATGCCAAGGGCGGTGCCGAACAGGCCGTTGCGGAACAGCGAGAGGTCGACCAGCGGCTGCTCGAGCCGGCTCTGGCGATAGAGGAAGAGCGCCGCCAGCGCCAGGCCGACGACGATGGCGATGCCCGACTCGGGGCGCAGGCCGTCCTCGGCGATCCGCTTGAGACCGAAGATCAGGGCAAGGATCCCGACGATGGACATGATCGCGCTGGTGAGGTCCGGGCGGGAGACCGACTCGTCCCGATACTCCGGCAGCACGAGCGGGCCGAACACGATCAGCAGCAGCATGACCGGGACGCCGAGCAGGAAGACCGAGCCCCACCAGAACAGCTCCAGGAATGTGCCACCGACCAGCGGTCCGATCACCGTGCCGAGGCCGAAGAAGCCGGTCCAGGCCCCAATCGCAGCACCCTGCTGCTTGGGGTCCTGGAACATGATCCGGATCAGGGAGAGGGTGGAAGGCATCAGCGTGGAGCCCGCGATGCCCAGCAGCGCCCGGGCAGCGATGAGCATCGCCGGGTTGACCGCGAACGCCGAGAGCACCGAGGCCGCGCCGAACGCGACCGCGCCGATCAGCAGCAGCCGCCGGCGGCCGACCCTGTCCCCGATCGCGCCCATGGTGATGAGGAAGCCGGCGATGACGAAACCGTAGATGTCCACGATCCACAGCAACTCGGTGTTGCCGGGCCGCAGGTCGGCGGTGAGGGTGGGCAGCGCCAGATGCAGCACGGTCAGGTCCATGGCGATGAGCATGGTGGGAAGCGCCAAGATCGCCAGCCCGAGCCATTCTCTTCGGGTCGCCCGCGGTGCGGCCTCCGTACCGACGTCGGTACTCAAAGGAATCTCCTTGCATTGTGGTTGAAGGTTGAGGTCTGGCCGGTGGCCACGGTGCCGAGCGCCATCCAGCGACGTGGTGGCGGCGCGCTGTCCGGCGCCTTGATGGTGGCTGTGCTCATGGGAGATCACACCTCTACACGACAAAAATGTTGGACTGGCCAACGTTGGCTCGGCCAACAATAAACCTAATCGTGGGCGCGGCCAACAACTTGCTAGATTGCTTCTGTGGACACCGCAGAGGGAACGCCACCGCCGCAGCGGCTGCGCACGCTGCCGAGCAGGTTGACCAACCAGGCAGCACTGACCGCCAACCGGATCGTGGATCAAGCGCTCGCCCAAGCCGGCGTTCGGCGCTACCACTACTCCCTGCTCGCCGCGCTAGAGGAGTACGGCCCGGCCAGCCAGGCCGCCCTCGGTCGCCGCACCGGCATCGACCGCAGCGACATGGTGGCGACCGTCAACGACCTCGCCGAACGGCAACTCCTCAAGCGCGCACCCGACCCAGAAGACCGAAGACGCAACATCATCACCATCACCGCGGCGGGCCGAAGGCAACTCACCCACCTCGACCGGCTACTCGCCGCCGCCCAAGACGAGTTCCTCGCCCCGCTGCCCGCGGCCGACCGGCGGAACCTGATCGACCTGCTCACCCGCCTCGTCGAGCACCGCGGCGACAAGCACCACTGATGCAGCCTTCCTCCAGGCCGGCCGAATGGACGTCCGACAGACGCTGCGCGCCGTTACCGTGCCGCTGAACGGCTTGTCTCGCGGATGGTTGAAACTCCGCCTTCAGAATCCGACGCCCGACTTCGATTGATCCATTCGCGAGTCCCCAGAGTCCTGGATGACCCATGTCGGTCCGAGGACTTCATGATCAACAGTTTGGCCCCTGGCCGCAGAGTTCTTAGTAGCGCCTCTCCAGTCCGGCGTCTGGTGCGACACGGCGTGGATCGCGGTACGGCCATTCTCGAGGGTCCAGATCTGCTCGTACCAGGGGTCATCGTTGATTGCGGCGATCTCAAGAAGCCACTCGTGATCCCAGGTAAATGCTGAAAGGGGGTCGGTGACACCGGTGGGGAGATGCAGCAAGGTGACGGGACGGGGAACCTCCCGCTCGGGGAGGCCCGGCCGTACCGTGACCCAGTCCCCCACGCCGTCCCCAGGTTGAGATCGGCTTCATGCGAGGTTCCAGCGCCAGCGCGCCACCGTCTCGGCGACCCTTTCGGACACAGTCGGCCGTCATGGGGTGCGACCGTGGGCCAGGGCGGCGGCCTCGCCTCGCGAGCTCACGCCGAGCTTGCTGAGGATGTTGGCGACGTGGAACTTGACCGTGTTCTCGCTGATGCTCAGCCGTGTGGCGATCACCCGGTTACGGTGGCCGAGCGCCAGTTGGTGAAGGACGTCGCGTTCGCGCGGGTTGAGGGCGTCCAGCGGGCCCGGGGGCTGGGGGCGTACCGGACCGAACGGAAGGTCTGCGGTGATCGTCGTGCCCCAGCCCGGGACCGCGTCCACGCCGAGCGTTCCGCCCAGCACCGCCACCCGGTCGCGCAGGCGGTGCACTGACAGGGCGTCGGCCGCCAGCGAGCCGGGACCGTCGTCGCGCATGGTCACCCGCAGCAGCGAGTCCTCCACCTCCCAGGCGAGCCTGACCCTGCTCAGCCCGCCCTGCTGGAGCATCGCCAGCACCGCACCCCGCACCACGGACCTGGCCGCTCTGGCCACCTCGTAGGGCAACGGCCTGCCCCGCTGATCCGGCCCCGCCAGCTCCAGCGTGAGATCGTGATAGCGGGTGAGCAGAGAGAGCTTCTCCGCCAGCACGTCGAACGCCCGGCCCGCCGCCTCCTCCCCCAGGTCGCGCTCGCCGCCCGCCCTGGTCTCGAGGAGCGCGGGCACGGCCAGTTCGATCGCGACGCGCCGGGCCGCGGCGTCGTCGAGCCGCCTGGATCGCAGGACGCCGAGCAGCGAGGTCAGCGTCGTGGCGTGGGCGTCGGCGAGGTCCTCGACGGCCGTGACAGACGGGCCCGTCACGTCATGCGGCTCGGCGTGCGACACGCGGTCGGCCAGGTGCACGGTCGTCAGCTCGACGAGCTTCGTCACGATCTCCCGCACGTCAGGTTCCGGTGGGCCGGTGCCGGTCGTGACGACGGCGAGCAGGCCGCCCGTGGTCTTCGGCGGCTTGACGGCCACGGCCAACACCGGCCGCTCGACCCCCGCCAGCGTGAACGGGCCGAACCAGGGACGATCGACGGCCACCAGGGGGACCAGGCGGCTCACCTCGTCGGCGCTCACCCCGTCGATCCCGTGGATGAGCAGCGGGGACATCAGCAGGCAGTCCCCGGTGAACAACACGAGCCCCTCGTGCGGCACCAGGGCGGACAGCACGGCCGACAACTCCGGCAGGACGCCGTCGAGCGGCGCCCGCACCACCCTCAGCGCCGCCGTCAGGGCGGCCGACCACGACTCCGCCATGGCCCCGATGGTAGTAGGTCCCTTCCCCTGGTCCGCCCACTCGTTCGGGTGGGTAGGCCCACCCGAACGGCCGGTCCGCGAAGGGGCCGTGGCGGCCAAGCTGTGCGCGTACGTCCTGACGAAAGGAATCGCAATGAAGAACGAGTCGACGCTGGTGGTGGTGGCCTACCACAGTGGGTACGGGCACACGGCCCGGCTGGCCGAGTCGGTACGCACGGGAGCGGCGTCCGTGGACGGCACCAAGGTGGAGCTGGTCTCGGTGGACGGCATCACCGAACAGGAATGGTCGCTGCTGGACACGGCGGACGCCATCGTGTTCGGGTCGCCGACGTACATGGGGTCGGCCAGCCCGCAGTTCCACACGTTCGCCCGGGACTCGGTGCAGCGCTGGACGGAGCAGGCCTGGACGGAGCAGGCCTGGACGGAGCAGGCCTGGACGGAGCAGGCCTGGACGGAGCAGGCCTGGACGAACAAGCTGGCCGCGGGGTTCACGAACTCGGGGTCCAAGAGCGGGGACAAGCTGCACACACTGGAGTACATGGCGCTGCTGGCGGCCCAGCACGGCATGCTCTGGGTCAGTCTCGGGCTGGTGTCCGGGTGGAATTCCAGCACCTCCGACGAGAACGCGCTCAACCGGCTCGGCGTCTGGCTGGGAGCGGCGGCGGCCTCGAACATCGACGAGGGTCCGGAGCTGATGCACGACTCGGACCTCCGGACGGCCGAACACCTGGGCCGCCGGGTCGCCGAGCAGGCCCGCCGCCTTTGCCAGGACCCGGCGCTCCCCACAGGGCGGGAAGCCCGGATGTGAATGGGAGTGGCGTTCGGCCCGGATGGGCGCACCCTGGCCAGCGGCGGCTGGGACGGGATGGTCCGGTTGTGGCGCATCGAGACCGCGTAGCGCAGCAGGGCACGCCCAGGCGCCGATACGAGTCCAGCCGAGATAGGGGTACGGCGCAGCCTGGATGTGATCATGGGTCGAGCCCGTCTTCCCGCGGTCGACTGGGCTCGGACCAGTGTTGGGCCTGCTGGGCTATGCGATGCCAGCTCATCACGACGCCACCCTCACCATCGCATCACTGCAGATGGCGGCCGTCACCCGGGCGGGAACGTGCTCAGCTGGAGTCCGGCCAGCGAGGCCGAGGAGCGCGCCGACATGAAGCAACTCCAAGCTCAGCGCGACGCTGTGACCGCGCCACCGCTGGTCTGAACCGTCGGTTAGGCGTCCTGTCCGACCTCGGCGAGGCCGCGCGGGTGACTGACCTCGCCGAGGCGGCGTCTGGTTTGGCATCGCGGTCGGAGGCGCGCCGATGCGGCCCCTAAGTAGCAGGCGCCGAGAAACAACGCTTAGCCGTGCTGGCCCCACCTCGACATCGAGGGTGTGCCCGACCCGGAGCACGTTCCCTGGATCGACCCCGACTCATCCGGCCTGGCGAACGGCCCGGTGTCAGCGGCTTCACCGATCAGAAATCCTCCGCCACGTCGTCAGTTCTGTTAGCCCTCGCACCGGTGGAAGGATTGATGACCATGACCGACACCAGACCGCTGGGCGCCGACGAGGCCACGTTCCTCGCGGCGGTCCGCTCAGGCGACACGGCGCGGTTCGCACTCATCACGGAGCGCCACCGGCGTGAGCTGCAGGTGCACTGCTATCGGATGCTCGCGAACTACGAGGACGCCCAGGACCTGACGCAGGAGACGTTCCTGCGAGCTTGGAACAAGCGGGAGTCGTTCAAGGGCCACGCGGCCCTGCGGACCTGGCTGTACCGGATCGCGACGAACGCCTGCCTCGACTTCCTGGAGAAGCGCAACGACCGCACACCCGTACCGTCCGAGCTGCCGGACCCCGGCTCCGAGGTGCTGTACCTGCAGCCCTACCCCGACCGGATGCTCCCCGAGGACCCGCAGGAATCGGTGGTGGCGCGGGAGACGATCGAGCTGGCGTTCATCGTCGCCGTCCAGCACCTGCCGCCGCGGCAGCGGGCGGTGTTCATCCTGCGCGACGTCCTCGGCTGGCCGGCGTCGAAGGCCGCCGACGCCCTCGAGCTGACCGTCGCATCGGTGACCAGCGCACTGCAGCGGGCGCGTGTGACGATGCGCGAGCAGCTGCCCGACCGCCGCCTCGACTGGCGGAGCCCCGCCACCCACGAGCTGTCGAATGACGAGCGCGGCGTGGTGAAGTCGTATATCGACGCCCATGAGCGCAACGACCTCGACGGGCTGATGTCCCTGCTGCGCGACGACCTGCGCTTCGCGATGCTGCCCGAGCCGGGAACCTCGGTCATCACGGCCAAGGACGCGGTGGACGGCTGGGTCTCCGGTGGGCTCTTCCAGCGCGGCCACGACGACTGGCGCTGTATCACCACGACGGTCAACCGCATGCCTGCCGCCGTGCTGTACCTCCGCACCCCCGACGACCCGGAGTACCGGCTATTTACCATCGCGGTCCTGCACATCGTCGACAGGAAGATCGCCGAGCTCACCGGATTCGACGCCACCGACAAACCATGGCTGGGCCTGCCCCCGACACTGTCATCAGACAAAAGCCCCATCGTCGACGAGTCCAGCGCACGGGCCGCCGTCACCGAAGTCACCGCGGAATGAGCACCCCGACCAGCTGAACACCAACGCGACACCGCGAACACCACCGCCCCGCCGGCGTTGCCGGCGGGGCATCTTCATGCCCGAAGAACATCGTCACAATCAACGACGCCGTCGCCCTCATCTCCAGCAAGTCGGTCAACAGCTCACTCGGAACGCAAGGAAGGGCCCGGGGAAGGTTCCCTCATAGCCGAGGGTCACGGTGAGCACGCCAGGAAGGATTTCGACCTGGCCTCACGAGCCCAGGACCTGGCCCCACGAGCCGAGCATCTGGCCCGTGCTCATCGCCTCGTCTCGTATCGGGTCAGCACCACGCCGCCGGGAAACGTCCGCGTCTCCACCAGGTTCAGGTTCACCCAGCTGTCCAGGGCCGTAAAGAACGGCGTGCCGCCGCCCACCAGGACCGGGTGGGTGACCAGCACGTACTCGTCGATCAGCCCGGCCCGCATGGCCGCCCCGGCGAGCGTGGCGCCGCCGATGTCCATCGGGCCGCCGTCCTCGGCCTTGAACCGGGTGATCTCGGTGACCGCGTCGCCGGTGACCAGGCGGGTGTTCCAGTCGACCGTGCTGGTCGTCGAGGAGAACACCACCTTCGGCATGTCCCGCCAGCGGCGGGCGAACTCGATCTCCGCCGGGGTGGCGCCGGGCTGCTTGTCGGCGGTCGGCCAGTGGGAGCTCATCGGCTCCCACAGTTTGCGCCCGTACAGCGCCAGGCCCGTCGCCCCCACCCGGTCGGACCACCACTGGAACAGCTCGTCGCTCGGTACGCTCCAGCCGAGGTCGTCGCCGGGCGCGGCGATGTAGCCGTCCAGGCTCAGGTTCATGCCGAAGATCAGTTTCCGCATCGTGCCAGCCTCTCGTGAGTCGATCTCACACGTACAGACGGGCACGGCGCGGAAACCTAATCGGTGCGCGATCTGCGTCCGCAGGTAGTCCTCGCGTTCCGGACTCGGCACGGCGTACTCGGCTGGGCTCGAGCACTACCCACCGGATCTCGACTTCACCCTCGTACGGGCAGCGGCGCACCCATGGCCAGCTCTCCCCGACCGCTGCTGCCGTCTGCCCGGACGGGAAGGCCTTCCACGGCCACCTGCAACAGAGGCTGTCTACTTTCGCAGAGGCGTTGCGGTAGCGCTCGACGCGCTCGCTGCGCGAGCAGGAGTGTGAGCGATCTGGGTCCCCGAACGCCTGATCACACAGCTATAGCGCCAGCCAGGCCCTCTCACCGCGCTGGAGATCGCCAACCAGTTCCCGACGCTTGGGCATCTCGCTCGGCGACCAGCGGCCGCACGTGCCCGGCAAGATCCGCGAGTACCTACCTCTCCCAGCGCCGACGCAGCTAAGCGTTGTTTTTTCGGCGCCTCCTACTGAAGGGGCCCCTGAGGGGGCAATGCCCCCGACACCGAGTGCGCCCCGTGAGGGAAGCCCGTCAGAACAGCGTGTCGCGGACGCGCAGCGGCCGATAGCCGGTGGGACCGAGCTGGGCGAGTTCACCTTCGATGTCGACCTCGATTGCGCCGAAGAAGTTGATGTTCTCGCTGTGCGCCGGGGAGATGTGGGCCAGGACCTCGTCGTCGATGCGGCGTCCCGCCCTGCGCATCGACTCGACCGCGAGGCCGTAGTACTCGGTGGTCCAGGCGACCACGGCGTTGGTGGCCAGCGTCAGGCACCACGCCTGCTCGGTCTGAGCTTCGAGGTGCCGCGCTCGGATGGCGCCCTCGTGGGCGTAGAGCAGGTCTCGCTTGAGCGCGTGCAGCGACTCGCCCTTGTTCAGCTGCCGGGAGATCTTGCGCCGGTAGGCCGGGTCGGCGAGGTATCGGGCGGTTATGTGGAATCTAATTTGTCAAGCGTGGCACTACGGCTCGGCGGTGGATATCGACTGTCCAGTTTCGCGATGAAACTGGACAATCGCCTGTCGTGATGGGTATCTCCGGCTTCGAGCCGACCTTTCTTGTCGGACTTGAAGCCATCCGCGATGAACGCGGACCGGGCCTGGCCGCGCTTGGTGGTCGGCGTCTGACTGGCTTCGCGATCGTACGTTTCATCGAGGACGGGGACTGGTATGCCGAATGCCCCGTCGTCTTGGACTTCGACGGCGTCCAGGTAGAGATCAGCCACTCGAAGTTCGATGAGCTGTCGATCAGCTGGAACACCATCGACACGACGGCTGCGATCACCGGCTGGGACTGGTTCGAGCTGACTCCGGCGTGGTCCAGCGCCGATGAACGGCTTAAGCCGTTCATCGGCCAGGAACTGTGCGAGGTGGCTCTACTCGAGTGGCGGCCATCACGTCGCGACGTGGCGGCCGGCACCCTCGCTGTCGAATTTGTCTTCGACACGGGCCGCTTCCACATCGCCAATGCTCTTGATGAGAACAGCATCGACCTCGGCGACGCCCATCCAGAGTTCGTGCGGCATCCACTCGGCTGTGGCGCAGCCTGACCAGTGCCGCGTCAGGCAACGTTTGCGACGTTCGTCGTTGGCCCTGAGCCGACGGTAGGTGACGTGGCACCGTGCATCGAAGTCGAGCGTTATGGGCGCCGTCCCGTTGCGAACCTGAACGCCCCGAGCGCCCGAATCGGTCGCGCGCTCGGTCTGCGGTCTGGTTCGCATCACGACGGTGTTGAGCAGGTGGGATCGGGCGCCGATGAGAAATGGCGCCGACAGCCGTCTAAGTAGACGTCCGGTGAAAACGCGCTGCGCGCATCAAGAGAGAGCAACGAGATGAGACCACTTCGATACTCGATCAACGTCACGCTCGACGGCTGCTGCCATCACGAGGCAGGGCTCCCCCCGGACGAGGAGTCGATGCGTTACTGGACCGCTGAGATGGAGCGAGCCGATGCCCTGCTATTCGGCCGGGTGACCTACGAGATGATGGAGTCGGCGTGGCGGAAGCCGGCCACGGACACGTGGCCTGACTGGATGGATGAGTGGCAGATCCCGTTCGCCGAGACCATCGACCGGGCGAAGAAGTACGTCGTGTCGAGCACGCTGAGCGCGGTCGATTGGAATGCCGAGCTGGTGCGAGGCGACTTCGGGCAAGCGGTTCAGCGGCTCAAGCAGGAGTCAGGCGAGGGCCTGTGGGTGGGTGGCGTGACGCTCCCCCTGGCGTTGGCAGATCTGGGACTGATCGACGAGTACGAGTTCCTTGTGCAGCCGGTCCTTGCCGGACACGGGCCGACGTTGCTCGCCGGTCTGCGCGAGCGCATCCAGCTCGAGCCCGTGGACCGCCGTGAGTTCCGGTCGGGGGCGGTCGCCCTGCGATACCGGCCCACGCGAGTTACGGCTTGACGTGATTTATCCTGGCACGTTGGCCGCTCCCTCGCGACGGAACGACGGCCCGGGGTCGCGTTGGCCGCGCTGGCCGTGCCCCCGAACGCGCGGACATATCGACGGGGGGACATCGCCCTGAGGTGCCGGTAGCGGACAGGGCAAACGTTGCCTGACGTGGCACTAGGTCGGCCTCCGGTTGATCTCGATGACCGGCAGCAGGGTCGCCTGGGCCGGTGTGCTGATTTCCCGGGGTGTGGGCCCCGCGGGGGTAGGGACATCGGCAAGTTGGCCGAGCAGCCGGTCTAGGGCCGCCTGGCCGTCGTCGACCGCGGCGCGTTCGTCGTCGGTGAGCGGGATGTTGGCGAGCATGTGCTGCAGGTTGTCCTTGGCTTCCAGCAGCAGCGCTTTGGACGAGGCCTTCGGGGTGTAGAAGTCGCAGCGGGCGCAGGCCATGCGGTGCGGGCACTGTTCGAAGAACGTGTATGTGCAGTAGCCGTGGCCCATGTCGTAGTACTGCCAGGGCTCGCCGGCCGCCGCCGCACCGCTGGTGACGGCGTCGCGGTCGACGAGGACTTCGATGGTGCGGACGTTGCGGGCGAAGTACCCGGCGTCCTTGTATGCCTGCGCGAGCTTGTTCGGGGTGATCTTGGCGTAGTGCTGGGTGGTCTCGGGCGAACGGTGGCCGAGCCATTCCTGCAGCTCGAACAGCGTCATAGGTTCCTTGGCGTTGTAGAGCTGGGTCGCGATGGTCGCCCGAGCCCGGTGGCTGGTGATGTTGCCGCGGACGTCAGCGGTCGGGACGCCGGCCTTGCGGCAGAGCGTCGGGATGATCGTCTCGTTGATGTATGCCTTGGCGACCCGTCGTGCCCGAGTCGCGAACAGCAGGTCGACCGGCTCGCCAGTCTTGTGGTCGAGCATCTTCGGCTGGTCGGGCCGGACGGCCTGCCATGCCTCGATGGCCTGTCCGAGGAGCGGGTCGACCGGCTTGGTGAACGCGGTGCCGGTCTTGTGGGTGGGAATGTCGAGCAGACATACGGCGTCCTCAGCGAGGACATCGCGGGAGTCGCCGGGGATCGATGTCCCGTCGTGTTGCCAGCGGATGCAGCCGATGCGAAGCCGGACGATCTCGTCGCTGCGCTGGCCGCTGAACAGCCAGGTCAGCGTGATGGCGCGGATGAGTTCTATCGGGTAACAGGGACCGCTGGCGTTGGCCGGGAGGTCGTCGGCTTCGATGTTGAGACCGGCCCAGAGGAGCTTGGCCCAGATGTCGTCGGCGATCACCCGGGGGTTCGGGCCGATGAGTGCCTGGATGGTGCGCGGGGTCGCCAGCGCCCGGGCGGGATCGAAGCGGCGTGGGAACCACTCCCATTCCTGACAGTCGCGGAAGAAGGTCCTGGTGGCGGCGAGGTAGCCGGCCTTCGTCCGAGGGGAGATCGGATCGCCTTTCCTCTTGTCCAGACCCGCGTGGCGTTGGACGTGTTCGCCAACGGTCAGCCGGTCGATAGTCGCGACCCAGGCAGCGCAGGTCTGGCGGGTCCACTCGCTGGGCTCGGTGATCTCCGGGTGCTCGGCGGCCAGCCAGCGGCCGGCCTTGGCTATCACGCTTCGGAAGATCGCCTGGACCTTCGGCGTCAGCGTCGAGGTCGAATGCCATCGGTCGACCCAGGTCGCCCATGACTCCGCGGTGCCCTCGATGGCGGGCAGGCCGGCGTGGATCGACGACGGCGGGTCGCAGAACCCGAGGCCGGCGGCGGCGCGTTGGATGCCGTGGATCTCGGCGACCTGCCAGCGACGCCGCATCCTCGGACGGAGCTGGATGAACGCTTCGGTGGTCAGGTCCGCCAGCAGTGGGCTGCCGTTGAGGAGCAGCAGTTGACTGAGCACGGTGGTCATCCGCTCGCGTTCGGAATCGCCGATGCGGTAGCCCCAACCGCCGAGGATCTCCGACACCTGCTGATAGGCGTGGTCGACGAGTTCGATGCCGAAGATGCGCCGGGCGAGGTTCACCCGTCCGAACGGCCCCATCCGGTCGAAGTCGGTGAACCCGCCGAGCAGGTAGGCCAGGGCGACGAGGTGAGGGCGTGCGGTTGGGTCGATGGTGTCCGGCCACGGGCGCTGGAACTCGGCGATGCTGACGCCGATCAGCCGGAGCCAGCCCTGCGCTGACCAGGCCCAGAACGAGGTCTTCTCCTCGGCACAGCGCAGCAGCACCAGGCCGGTCGCGTCAGCGACCGCCCGCCGGTGCAGCTCCGTGTCCGCGTGGTGCAGGGCCGCTGCCGCGTCGTCGAGCGGCCGGGTCAACCGTCCGAGCATGTTCCATTCGGCCAGGTCATCGATTCGGCTGGTGCGGTGGCGCAACCTCGTGTCGAGGCGCCGCATAACAGCCAGCTCAAGATGGCTGAGAGTAGTCCGGCGGTCGTAGCAGGTCACGTCCACCGGCCAGACCCACGAGCCTGCCGATCCGAGCTCGGCGGGCCGCCGCGACGCGGCGGTCACCGCCCCGCTCCAACCGGGGTGCCGTCGGCGGCGAGCTGGGCGAGCATGCCGATTCGCCAAGCGTGGATATGCTCCATCCCGCGGGCGAGCTTGTCGGCCAGGTCCCGGCCGGACAGGTGGATGTAGCGCATCGTCGACTCGGTCGACCTGTGCCCGGCGAACGTAGAGATGGCATGCAGTTCCCAGCCCATCCGGGCCAGATCAGTCAGGCAGAGATGGCGGGTGGTGTGCGTGGCGAACCGCGGAACTCCGGCGGCCAGGGCGATCCGGCGGACCACCTTCGACCAGGTCCACAAGCTCAACGGCTCACCGAAGTTGCGGCGCGACTCCGACAAGAACAACGGCCCCCTCGCCCGGCTGATCGCCGCCCGACGCACCAAGTAGCCCGACAGCAGTACTCCGGTCGCAGCCGAGTACGGGACGATCCGCTCGAGCCTGTTCTTCGTGGTCTCCGCTCGTACCCGCAGTGTCCGGTGCCCCGGATCCAGATCGTCGGTGCGCAGCAAGCACAGCTCCTCGCGGCGCAGCGCCGCGTCGTAGGCCAGCGCGAGCATCACCCGGTTACGGGCCGGCTCAAGCGCCGCGACCGCCAACACATCCAGCCACTGCCGCTCGTCCGGGATCCACGGCAACTTCGTCAACCGCGGAATCAGACCCCGATCGTGTCCACCGAAGTCACGGCCGGGCGTGTAGCGGCCCCGCCCGACCGGGTTGGAGTCCCGCAACCCGTCTTCCATCAGGAAGTCATAGAACAAGCGGACCGGCACCAGCCGCTGCTGCAACGTCGCGTTCGCCAGCCCCACCCCGGAGTCGATCGACACGACGTTGACGCCGCGCTTGCTCGGCCGACTCGTCAACTCCCGGACGTAGACGGCGACGTGCGCCCGGTTCGCCGACACCGGGTCGACGCCCTCCCGCTCGCACGCCTCCAGGTACTCGGCCAGCCCCCGGGCGTACGCATCGATCGTCCGAGGCGCCCGGCCCAGGTCCGCCCACACCTGCAACCAGCCGACGGCCAGCTCGTGCCGCAGCAGTACTGGCCACTTGCCTTCCAACACCTTCGAGATGCTCAACAGATCCCCTCAGCTCGTGGCGACGCCCCAGAGCAAGGATCATCCCTGAGGCGAGATTCCACGTAACTAATACGTAGATGGTGCGCCGCAGCGCGCCGTACTCCTTCAGCGCCGCCGCCAGCGCGTTCTGCCGGCTGGATGCGGAGAGTTTGCCGACCAGCAGGGATGCGGTGGCGTGGCCGAACTTTAGCGACCCGGCCAGCCTGAGCAGGTCGTCGTAGTGCTCGGCGATCAGGTGAGTGTTGAGCTTGCGGGTCAGCAGCGGCCCGGTGCGCGGGAAGTCGGCCTCGACCTGCGCACGCGATCCGGCCCGGTAGAGCGTGATCTTGCCCAGATCCCGGATCCGCGGAGAGAGCTGCAAGCCGAGCAGGTCGAACAAGCCGAAGTTGACCAGCGTGACCCCGTGGGTGTCCGTCGCGTGCTCGGTGACGGGAATGTCGGTCGCGTTCCCGAGAATCTCGTCGAGGACGTAGTGGGCCTCGCGCTTGGTCGCGACGATGACTTTCGTGCCGTAGGTGGTGTGCTGGTCGGTCACGTGTGTGTACGTCGAGAGCCCCTCGGACGCGAAGTACCGGCTCAAAGCCCTTGCGGTGACTGACTTTCCGCGCGTGGGGAACCGCTGTCCGTCTGATGAGGACAGGGTGCCGGTGCCGAAGATCGGGGTGAGTGGCAGGCGCTGGTGGTAGTCGATGATGGCCAGGTTCGCCGCGCGCAGCGTTTCCTCCCGTACGTACCACTCCGACGTCCAAGCGAGCACGTCGTAGGAGATCCCGCACGCGTCGGCCATCCGCGTCAGCCCGAGATTGGTGGAGTGGGCCCGGTTCTCCCGAAGCTACGGCGAAGTGACAAGTAGCTCTCTGTAATCAGAGGGACGCTCGGTCAGGTAGAGCGAGGCGGGGCCCGGGGAGTTCGCTGGCCAGGAGGGCAGCGAAGTCGGCGTGCGCGGCCTCGACGGCTTCGGGGTACGCCTCACGCTTGGCGTGCTCGGAGAGCGCCCGGTAGATGCTGGCCACCGATGGGCTTTGTCCCTTGCGCTTGCCGGTGGGGATGATCAGGTCGGGCTGGATCTGCTCGACGGACTCGCCGAGGGCCCGGCGGCGGAGCACGGTGTGGAGCATGTCGTCGGTGATGACCGGCGGCCGGCCGCCGTGTTTGCCCTTGCGGGCCGCGGTGTCGAGCCCTTCGAGCGTGGACTCCCGGATGTTCTCCCGCTCGGTCTCCGCCATCGCTGCGAAGAACGCGAACAGCAGCTTCCCCGGCCCGGTGGGGTCGTAGATGCCGGGCAGGGGCCCGGCGAGCATCTCCAGGACCAGGCCGTGGGCGGTGAGGTGGTCCGCCAGTGCGGTGAGTTCGGCGGCGTCGCGGCCGAGGCGCTTCATCTCGTACACGGTGAAGATGACCCGGCAGTGCGGGGCGTGGGCCTTGACCTCCCGCGCGGTCCGCAGCGCCTCCTCGAACTTGGGCCGCACGCGGATGCGGGTGCTGATCTTCTCGCTGAAGATCTTGTCGCGGGGGATGCCGTGCCCCGCGAGCGCGTCGAGCTGGGAGTCGAGTTCCTGCCCGAGGGTCGAGCAGCGGGCGTAGCCGATGCGGATGTCCGCGCTCGGCAGGTCCGGGTCGATCGGCGCTGGCGGCGGGGTGCCAGGACGCCACGGCCGGCCTGGGCCGCGGTCGGCCGGGGTCGGCACCCGCAGCGCCTTCTTCAGGCGGGGCACCATGGTGAAGCGGCGGGTGTGGTAGGCGGAGGTGACCGCGCCGGCGCGCGAACGGCAGGGCGAGCCGGGCTGGGCATCACACTTCGGACAGGTGTGTTGTTCAACGTCGTCGGCGTCCGACCGTTCGGCCGGGCAGGGCTGCTGAGGGTCCGTCATGGGGCCGGATTTTCGCACAATGCAAGTCTCAGAAGGGCCCCGTCCTGCTTCTGATTGAGAACGGGTTCTGAGAACCGATCGGGGGCCGGTAGGGGTCCGGCAGCCCGTTGTTGATCTTGCTCGCGCAAAGGACCGTGTGTGAGAACGCTAGCTGCGTACCGCAGCCAGGCCTTGGTCGTACAGGTCAAGGATGTCGCCCTGCCCGTTGCTCTCGAGCCACGTCGCAGTGGCGGCATCGAAGCACGCGAACGCTGTCGCCACGATGGCGCGGGCTTGCCCCCTGTCCGTCCCCGAGGGCGCCAGTCTGGCTTCGAGCAGTGGCAGTAGCTCCTCCTGGCAGCGCACGCGCTTCCCAAGATAGGCGGCGCGCAGCGAGTTGGTGTGGTGCACCAAGCGGAAGCGCTCCAGCGCCTGCTCGGGACTTTCATGGAGGGAGAGCGCGGCCTTGAACGCGGCACGCAACGCCTCCCAGGCGCCGGCATCGGCGGGCTGCTTGCGGACGGTTTCCGTCAGGAGGGTGGCGAACTGCTCCTCGGTGCCGCCGATGAGGTCTTCCTTGGTGCCGAAGTACCGGAAGAGGGTGCGCTGGGAGACGCCGGCCTCGCGGGCGATCTGCGCGATGGTCGTCTCGTCGTACCCCTGCTGTGTGAACAGGCGCAATGCGGTCTGGAGGATCTCCTGGGCGGCCAGCTGCCGCGTGCGATCCCACAGTGTGGACGTAGTCGCCCCTTTGCCTTGTGTTCCCTGCGTCATGCCATCAGCTTAGCGCGGCCTGCCAGCCTGACACCTGCAGGAGGTTTGGCAGTCGCTGCCAATCGGGCGTACGCTGTCATGGAAGCGAGACCGGGCGCCTGCACGGCGCTTTGCCTCTCAGTTCCTCTCTGCCCGTGGCGACAGGGCTGGAGGCGCCCCCGCGCAATCAGCAAGGAGAACAACCGTGGCAACAAAGACAGCACTCATCACCGGCGGAACCAGCGGGATCGGCAAGGCCACCGCAGAACTGCTCCACTCGCGCGGCTACCGCGTCATGGTCACCGGCCTCGGCGACCTCGACAACGCCGTCCTTCCCGCAGACGTCACCGCCGTCGAGGCCAACATCGGCTCCCTGACCGACATCGACCAGGCCCTGGACCAGGCGCGCGAGCACCTGGGCTCCCTCGACCTGCTCTACCTCAACGCGGGCCTCCCCCGTCCCGGCCTCTCGATCGAGTCCACCGACGAGGCCACCTTCGACGCCCTGTTCAACATCAACGTCAAGGGCAACTTCTTCACCCTCCAAAAGGCGCTCCCCCTGCTGAACGAAGGCGCGTCCGTGGTGTTCACCGTCGGCGCCGCAGAGGGACTCGGCGCCGCCATGACCGCCGCCAAGGGAGCCCTGCTGCCCCTCGTGCGCTCCCTGGCCATCGAACTCGCCCCCCGCCGCATCCGGGTCAACGCGGTAAGCCCCGGCGTGGTCAACACCCCCGCGTACAGCAAGATGGGCATCTCCCCCGACACGATCGCCTCCTGGGGCGAAGGCGTTCCCCTCGGTCGTGTCGGAGCCCCCGCGGACATCGCCGAAGCCGTCGCCTTCCTCGCATCCGACGCAGCCAGCTACATAACGGGCGACAACCTGCTCGTCTCCGGCGGCATCGGCGTCCACGCCCGCGCCATGTAGGTGATGGGGCCGCAAGCCGATCAGCGCCCTCGTAAGCTTCTGACGCTCCGCCGGGTCTTCAGACCTAGCCTTCCGTGGCGCCCACCGGCTGGGCAGTGGGCGCCACGGTTGCGCTACGGGGGCCGGGAACCGTGACCGCCGCGGCGACGGCCAGTTCGAGGTGGGAGTTCATGTCCAGCTCGAACCGGCCGTAGGGGTTCACGTGGGTCCAGAACAGCGGTGACAGGGCCCGCCGGTCGGCGTCCGTGAGCCGCTTCTGCCACTTCTCCTCGCTCAGGATGTCCTGGAGGAGCAGGGTGTTGACGTGTACCAACGCCGACTGGAGCAGGTGCAGCGCCAGCATCGAGACTTCCTGGCTCTCCTTGTCGGAGCCGGTCAGGTCGCCGTCCTTGCCGTAGAACAGGTCGTGGTTGGCAGAGTTCCAGTTCTCCACGACCTGGAGCCCGTCGTTGATCTCGCGCCGCAGGACCTGCTCGGCCTCGGCGGTGCCCAGGCGCAGGGCGGTGGTGTACTTCACGATCTGGTCGTACTGCTGGCGGATCAGGTCCCAGTCGATCGTCTTGGTCGACAGCACCGGCGCCAGGCGGGGCCAGGTGTCGTCCTCCCCGGCGGCCGGCCTTTACAGCCGCGCCGAGCCGACGTTCTTCAGCCTGGATGAAGCCGAGCATGTGGGCGAAGGCGAACCCGACGATGGAGGCGCCGTGCGTGTCGGTGTACTGCCGGTCGATCTCCACGTCCGTGCAGTGCCGCAGCACGCCCTCGATCATCGCGGCGACCTCGGAGGCCGAGCAGGACTTGAGCTGGCTGTAGACGCACAGCGATTTCTTCTCGACGTGCCAGTAGATCATCACTCCGGGGCCGCGGTACCGCTGGTGCCACTCGGTCATGAAGTTCGAGGACCAGGAGCCGAACTTCTTGGAGTCGCTTGCGCAGGCGGTGCCCTCGCCCCACCACGCCGCATCGCGCGCAGCGAAGGTGGCGTTGACCAGCCGCACCAGCGCTGAGCGCAGGTTGGCCCGGTTGACGAACAGGTGCCGTACCCGGCGCAGGACGGCCTCGCTCTCGCCGTGCTTGCCGGTGACCGCGACCCGCTTGATGCCCATGTTCGTCCCCAGCGCGAACAGCACCAGCAGCAGTCGGCGCCGCAGCACCGCCTTCGGTACGGCCTCCCTGCTTGCGACAACTCGCCGGTGAAGCCGGTGGCGAACTCGGCCTCCTTGAGGATGTCGATCAAGTCGATGGTGCCCCAGCGGCGTTCGATCTCCGCCTTCAGGGCGACGAGGTTCTCCGGCTCCTCCTGCTTGCCCAGCGGCGAGACCTTGATCCATGGCTCGCCGTGCTTCTTGACGATGTCCACCCCGCCCGTGGTGCCCAGTTCCAGCGCGGTGTTGAAGCGGGTCAGCGTCTCCCGCAGCCGCTTTTGAAGCGCCTCGATGAACTTCTCCGGATCCTGCGGCCGGCGGATCGCGTCGTAGTGCACATCGCGGTTGTCCTCGAAGTCCGGCGGCAGATCGTCCTCCGGGTTGCGCCACCGGTTCGCGCCCGGCACCCAGATCTCCCGCCGCCGCAGCGCGTCCCGTAGCGAGACAAGCACGCACAGCTCGTACGGGATGCGCTCGACCCGGCCGCGCTCGTCGACGACCGCCTTGCGCCACTCCTCGCGCACCACCCCGCCCAACGGGATCTTCTCCGCCTCGTCGAAGAACGCGCCCTCCTTGGCGATGGGCTGGTCCAGATACCTCTTGAGCAGGTCGATCGCGTCCATCACCGGCCGGTAGGCGGTGTTGTTGCACTCCAGCTCCAACGCGTTCAGCAGCGGCGAGAGCATCCGCCGCCAGTGGTTGGAGTACGACGAACGCAGCACCGTGCGCACCCGGGCCCGATAACGCGCCTCGTTCGCCGCGGCCTCCGCCGCCAGTGCCTTCAGCGTGGACTCCCCGGCCACCGGATAGATCACCTTGCGGACCGTGCCGCCCGGTTCCGCGACCGCTGCCTCGCCAGCCGCAGCAGGATGCCCTCCTTGCCCCGGACCCGCTTGAGCTCCTTGCTGAACTCGCCCTCGACCTTCTTCTCCGCCCGCGTGTTGATCTTCTGCACGAGCTGGATGAACAGCTCCACCAGCGAGTCGGTGATCTCCGTCTCCCGCACATGGCACAGCGTCGACAGCAGCGTGTACCGCACCGGCCCAGCCGCCGCCCGCAGGTCCGAGGGGTACTCCTTCGCCGCCCGTGCCCGCCAGGCCGCCACCAGCTTCTCCGACACGTCCGCGAACAGCTCCGACGGCAGCTGAAGCCCGCGGACCCGCTGGAGCTTGTTCACCTCCGCCAGCAGGCTGTCCAGCCCCAGCGCCCCGGGGTCCGCCTTCAGCTCGGTGAAGAACGTGCCCCCGCCGCCCGCGCTCTCCGCATCCGTGCCGGCGTCCTCGGCGATCAGGTCGTCCAGCCGCGACCGGGTCGCCGCCGACAGCCGGCCCACGGTGGCCGCGCAGAACCGTTCCTCGAAGGTGCTGACCGCCTTGCCCACCAGCCGGGCGATCTGTCCTGGGGCCGGCGGCTCCAGCCGGTCCTTGCGGCAGCGGGCCACCACCGCCTCCGCCAGCCGGTCCCGGTTCAGCTCCACCCCGCACAGCTCGACCGCCAGCCACTCGGCGAGCTGGGCCTGGTCCTCCTCGGTGCACTCACGGAAGCCGAACGCGCCCCGGATCTCCATCCGGTGCCGCTTGATCGCCCGCCCCGACCAGTCGTAAGCGGCCCACTCCTCCGCGGGCACCCTCACTTGCTGGGCGACGTACGACACCGCCGGCACCGGGATCTCCCCAGCGTCCTCCGGGAACCGGGCCTCCACCTCGAAGAACTTCAGCAACAGCGCGAACCCCAACCGGTTCGCCCCCGATTTGTTCCGCAGCCGCTCCTGGTCCTCCTCCAGCAGCGTCCAGACCTCGATCAGGTCCTCCGGCTCCCACTCCTGCCGCACCTCGCACTCCCTCCGGTCATCACGACCGGACCAACCTCGCCGAGCACAACCCCCGATGACCCCAGAAGATCAAAAACGCTGACAAGCACACCCCATATCCGCTAAGAGAGCTACTTGTCACTTCGCCGTAGCTTCGGGAGAACCGGGCCGAGTGGGCCAGCAGCACCGCGATCAAGTTCCGCTTCAGCTCGGGGCTGCGGGCCTGCTTGCCGCCGGCGTGGGTAAAGCAATCCAGGTAGCCGGTGCGTGTCCAGCTCGATCAGCAGCGACACGATCGGCGCGAACGGCAGCATCTCGGTCAGCTCCGCCTTCAACGCAGTCGCCTCGGCCGGGACGTCCTCGGCGGTCAGCGGCGAGATCACCAGATCACCGCCGTCGTCCAGACGCACCGAGCCATCCCCAGCAGCGAGGACTCCCTCCAGCTCGCCGAGCGCCTCACCCAGCTCGTCGGCGGCCGCAGCCAGCGCGCGGTCGGGGTCGGGGTCCCCGTAGTACTCGCCGAGTCGTTGCAACACTGCCTGCCGGCGCTGGGGCGTGGTGCGGTCGATGGGCAGGGTCGGCTGCGCGCTGGACAACGCCGCAGCCGAGTCGTTCAACTCCACCCTCAAGGTGGAGTTCGTGCACCGGCACTACTTCGCCACCAGGGCCGACGCCCGCGTGGAGATCGCCACCTGGATCGCCGATCTCTACAACACCCGCCGCAGGCACCGCCGCCGACGGGCTATCCCCGATCGACTACGAACAACGAATCATGACCGCCAGAGCAAGGCCTCAGAAGGCCATCGCCGCATAGAGACGTCTCCACGATTTCAGGGGATTGCCAGTTCAGGCGATCAGCAGGCGAAGGCCAAGCTCTGCCGCGTCGAGATCGACGAGGTCTCGGTTGCGTTCGGCCCACCGACCGGATGCGAGGTCATCGCGGAGGCTGTGCACTGCGCGCTGCTCGGCGTCCGGCCCGACTCTGGCCCAGACCGATATCCCGCGACGGACATTCTCCTCCAGGTATGCCTCGGGCCGACGCCAGTAGGCCTCGAAGAAGCCGTCAGCGCAGTCCCACGGGATGAGCACCGGTTCCATCCGGGCTCCGATCGCGCGGGCCTGCTCGGTCACCGAAGGCCGGCCGACAAGGAGGTCCGCGACCTCGGGCAGATAGTCGCGAGTGAGCCAGAACCGATGACGCCATCCGGTGTCACTGGTGTCGTGCGTGAACACCACCACGCGGCGAGCGACCCGCCGCATCTCACGCAGGCCGGCAATCGGGTCCTGCCAGTGATGAACGGAGGAAACAGCCATCGCGGCGTCGAAGGACTGGTCATCGAACGGCAGGTTCTCGGCAGATCCAACCAGGCACGGCGCCGCGTCCGGAAGGCGCTGCGAACGCATGAGCGCCGACGGTTCCACCGCGAGGACGTGGCGGTCGGGGGGCTCGTAGGACCCGGTGCCCGCCCCGACGTTCAGTATGGTCCGGGCATCGCCGAGCGCAGCCCAGATCCGCGCAGCGATGCGCGGTTCAGTGCGCCGTGTCACGGTGTAGGTGGCTCCGATGGTGTCGTACAACTGCGCGCTGGACATTGACACTGCCTTTCTGGCTGTCACCCATCGTCCCCGCACAGTGCCTGTGGCCTGGGTAACGTGTCACTACGCGGGATGTCGCTTGATCGCTATTTCACCATATTGATCGGCATGTGAGGAGCTGTCATTGAGTGGCGCTCATGTCTCGCGGTGGACGATGTCACGGGGCGAATCCGCGTAGGCCGTCAGGTCGAAGCGTCGCGGCTCATGACTCCTCCATGTCCGGCACCGGTGAGATCGTTGCACCGGCCATCAGCAGTCTCTCCGCCAGCGCGCGACAGCGCCTCCCGAGCTCCGGAGGGTCGAGTACCTCGAAGTCGTGCCCCAGCAGGAGCACGTGCATGAGCACGAAGTCGAGGCTGCCGGCGCCACTGAGCACCTCGCAGAGCTCGCTCCCTCGCCGTCGTACGACGGCCGCCGACGCCGGAATCTGCGCGCGCACCGTGTCGGCCGACGCGTGCACGAGGAAGCGCGCCTGGTGCGGGTAGACCCGGCTCGCCACGCCCTCCTGCACGTACGTCGCCGCGTCGGGCACCGCGCGCGGGCGGAAGCGCCAGGTCCGTGCAGACACATCGGTCATCCGGTCGACGCGGAAGCTGCGCCAGTCGTCGCGATCGAGGTCGTAGGCGAGAAGGTACCAGCGCCGGTCGGAGGCGACCAGGCGGTAGGGCTCGACCCGCCGCTGTCGCACCTCGCTCCCGGTCGGGTAGTCGAAGCCGGCCTCGACCTCGTCGCGGCAGGCTCTGGCCAGCGTCATGAGCACCTCGGGGTCGACCGGCGTGCGGCCTCCGCCGAAGGACTCCACCGAGCCGGAGAGCGCGCGCACCTCGTGCCGCAGCCGGGTGGGCAGCACCCGGTCGAGCTTGGTCAGCGCCCGGAGGGCGGCGTCGCCGGCGCCGGCGACCGCGCCACCCGCGCCGGCGAGCAGCGAGACCACTGTGGCGATCGCCTCCTCGTCGTCGAGAAGCAGCGGCGGCAGGTCCTGCCCCGGGCCGAGCTGGTAGCCGCCGCCGACACCCTGGCTGGCATGCACCGGATAGCCGAGCGCGCGCAGCCGCTCGACATCACGCCGCACCGTGCGCGGCGTGACCCCGAGCCGGTCGGCGAGCTCGGGGCCGGTCCAGATCTGGCGCTGCTGCAGCAGCCCGAGCAGGGTGAGCACCCGCTCCGTCGTACCCCGCTCGTCACCCCTTGCCACGTCCATGTCGCCCACCCTGCCAGAATGGCGGACCGATCCTGTCCGCTAGAGGTGTCAGGGTGGCTCCATGGATGCAGACGAACTCGACTGGAACCGGACGCTGCGCGAGCAGTGGGAGTTCCACTGGAACCATCAGCTCCGAGCCCGGCTCGACGGCCTCACCGACGACGAGTACTTCTGGTCGCCGGTGCCGGACGCCTGGAGCGTGCGGCCGCGCGGCAGCTCGACGGCGCCCGTGCGGCTCGGTGCCGGGGACTTCACGATGGACTACGCCTTCCCCGCGCCGGTCCCCGCGGCCTTCACCACGATCGCCTGGCGACTCGGTCACGTCATCGTCGGCGTGCTCGCCGCGCGCAACGCGGCGCACTTCGGCGCGCCGGCGGCGTCGTACGAGACCTGGGAGTACGCCGGCAGTGCGGCCACCGCGCTCGACCAGCTCGAGGCCCAGCTCGACCTCTGGCTGGCCGGGGTGCGCGGCCTCGGCGAGGCCGGGCTCCGGGTCCCGGTCGGCGCGAAGGAACCCTTCCCCGAGGCGCCCATGGCCGATCTGGTGCTGCACATCCACCGCGAGCTGATCCACCACCTGTCCGAGGTCTGCCTGCTGCGCGACCTCTACCTGCACACGAAACCCGGCACCTCTAGGGGAAGACTCATGACCGCAAGGACGACACACCTCGACCCTGAAGAACTCCACAGCAACCCTGCCTTCACGCAGGGCGTGATCGCACCCGCTGCCCGGACGCTCTATGTCGGTGGCCAGCTCGGCACCGATAGCACCGGAAACCTGCTCGACGGTATTGAGGCGCAGACCACTCAGGCAATGCGAAACGTGCTGACTGTGCTTGCTGCCGCGGGTACCGGTCCCGAGCATGTCGTCAAACTCAACATCTACCTCGTCAATGGGGTCAACGCACAGGTGGGATACGCGGCGTCGCGATCAGTGTGGGGCAATCACCGCACAGCCATCACGGTCGTTTCCACCGCAGGACACGCTCGCCCAGGCGCGCTCGTGGAGATCGACGCAGTAGCGGCCATCCCCGAATAGGACGAACCCACGGATCGAGGCTGCAAAGGCGCAACTCGCCGCGTGGCCGATGACAGCGCCCTAGCACGACCTCGCCGATCTTGGGTAAGCAACAGTTCTCGAGTTGAGGGCGCTGAATCCTCCTCACCGTGCACGCTCACTGCCTGCGAACTGCGTCTTCTCCCGTTTGCCGGATCGATCAGCGCACTCTGAAGTAGCTTCACTCTCCGTGAATAATCTGTCACCGAAGTGATGAGACGGCGGCGCTGGTGAAGTCGGGAGGCGCGGGTTGGCGCTGGGAGTCGTACGAGATCTACGCGAGCACCGAGCCCCTGGCAGCGAAGAAGATCTTGCCGCCTTTGAGACCGACGTCCTGGCGGGTTTCGTGCTGGCTCGGGCGTCGGCCGGGCTGACCGACAGCACCATCCGCAATGACGCCAATCATCTGGAGCTGATCCGGGATTGGTTCGGCCGGCCGCTGTGGGAGATGCAGCCCGAAGACGGCGACGTCTACTTCGGCAAGGTGTTGCGAGAGGCCAAGCCCTCCACTCGCACCGGGCGAGCGGCCGCTCTGACGGTGTTCTTCCGGTTTCTGGAGCTCCGGCACAAGGTTGAGCTGCACAACCTAACCGGCCGGGTCGTCGAGTGCCCTCTCGATGAGGTCAACCGGCCGCGGTTGTCCGTGGATCCGCAGTTGCGCGTCCCGCCGACTGTCGAGGAGATCGAGCAGCTGTTCGCCGGGTGGCGCGAAGAGCTGCTGAGCTGCCGCAAGTTCGCCCCGGCGGCCCGCAATTACGCCGTGGCCCGGCTGGTCGCCGATATCGGGTTACGGATCAACGAGGCCCGGATGCTGGACCTGGAGGACGTGCGCTGGGAGCTGGGCCGGTTCGGCAAGCTGAACGTCCGCCATGGGAAGGGATCTCGCCGCAAGGGGCCCAAGCCGCGGCTGGTGCCCCTGATCAACGGCGCCGATCGCAGCCTGCGCTGGTTCATCGAGGACGTCCTCGGGCTGTTCGAGCTCGACCTATCCAGCCATCGCACGCCGTTGTTCCCCTCGGAGCGGAAGAACGCCGAGGGCACCTGCACCCGTGCCACGGCGGACGTATTTCGCCGCGCCTTGATCGACGCCGTCGACCGGTATCTGCCGACGTGGTCGGGACGGCTAACGCCGCACGTGCTGCGGCACTTTTGCGCCTCCCAGCTCTACCTGGCCGGGATGAACCTGTTCGCGATCCAGGAACTGCTCGGCCATGCCTGGACCGGCACCACGGCCAGGTACATCCACGTGCATGCCACCCATGTCGAAGACGCCTGGGTCACCGGACAGCGCCGCGTCGCCGACCGATGGAAAGGACTCACCCGATGAAATGGAACCTGCGCCTGGCGGCCGCGAACCGTGGGATCTGGAAGGCCAGCGAGTTCCAGCGGATGCTCGCCGAACGTGGCCTGGTCATCAGTGCCGGGAAGATGTCGGGACTGTGGTCGGGAAGCCCCAACGTGGTCAAGCTCGACGAGCTCGACGTCATCTGCACCGTGCTGGGCTGCGGCGTCGACGAACTGCTGATCCCACAACCCGAGGCTGTCGCCGAACCACGGCACCACAACGATGACCAGACCACGGCGGTTGGCCAGGATCGGCCGGTCACCCCGCGCACCGGGGCCGGGCGGTCGCTTCCCCCACGATGAACTGCGCACACTGCGACACCCCGTTGCCGGAGAAGCGACGCCGGAATCAGGTCTACTGCAGCAACTCCTGCTCAGCGTTAGCCTCCTACTACCGGCGCAAGAACGGCCAGCCGGTCCCGCCACGCTGGCAGCACCCGGCGTTGACGGCAGATGATCCGGTGCTGCGTGCAGCGGCGCGTCACGCCCAGGAACTTGGCCAAATCGGCGGCTGGAACCCTTCGACCACCAGATGCGTCCTCGACGGGCTGGTCACGATGTTAACTGGCCTCCCCGCAGGTGAGTGCGTCCTGCTCAGCGAGGTCCGGACCCGGCCGCACCGCTGGGTGTCGCGGCCTCGGCTCATCGAAGTGCTCACCGATCTGGACCTGCTCCAAGATGACTCCGCTCCGGCGATCAGATCCTGGATTGACCGCGGCACAAGCCAGCTCGCACCCGGCTTCATCACCCCCGTCCGTCAGTGGCTGCTGGTCCTGCTCGACGGGGACACCAGGGCACGGCCCCGGTCCGCATCCAGCATCTATGTCTACTTCGGTTGCATCCGGCCATTCCTCGACGACTGGGCGGCGAGCTACGACCACCTGCGGGAGGTCACCCGCTCCGACATCAGCGCAGCGCTTGGACCGCTCAGCGGCTCACGACGCGCCACCGCGACCAGCGCGGTGCGATCGCTGTTCGGATTCGCCAAGAAGCACGGCCTGATCTTCTTCAACCCGACTACCGGGTTGAAGGCCCGCCCAGCAGACTTCGCCCTGCTCCCGATGGCCGATGAGGAGATTCGGGCCATCGAGCAACAGGCCGACGACCTCGCCGGAAGAGTCATCATCGTCCTGGCCGCGGAGAACGCCGCTCGCACTGGAGCCATCCGGCACCTGACGCTCGACGACGTAGACCTCGCCAACCGGCGAATCACTCTCGCCGGCCGCCGCCAGCGACTCGGCGACCTCAGCCATCGAGCACTACGCCGCTGGCTCCGCCACCGCCGCGCAACCTGGCCGCACACCAACAACCCACACGTCCTCATCAACGACAAGACCGCCCACGGCACCACCCCGATCAGCCAACAATTCGTGACGCTGCGGATGAACCACACCGGATGCAGCGTCGACCGGATACGCAAGGACCGCATCCTCCGCGAAGCGCTCACCGGAGGACCGGACCCGCTCCACCTGTCGCTGGTCTTCGGGATCTCCCACAGCACCGCCGCCAGATACTCCGCCGTCGCCGAGCACCTGCTTGCCGACGAACTTGAGCAGGCATGAGCGTGAGTGATGATCGCTAAGGTGATCGCCATGGCGCTGCTGTCTCACCTCGATCATTTCAACCGGCGGCACCCGTGGAGCCACAACGACCACTACGGCCGCTGGGTCGCCGACCGGGTGGCCGCATCCGGGGCCCGCCACGTCCTCGATGTCGGGTGCGGCACGGGCAACCTCGCCGCTCTGCTCCGCCGCCGCGCCGCCACCGTCACCGGGCTCGAACCCGACCCCGCGACCGCCCGCGCCGCGGCCGAGCGCTTCGCCGACGACCCTGCGGTCACCATCGTCCAAGCCGACTTCGCCGGGCGCGACCCGCAGCGGCGCTGGGACGCCGTCACCCTCGTCGCTGTCCTGCACCACCTCCCGCTGGTGCCCACCCTGCGCGAACTGCGCGGCTGTCTCACCCCGGGCGGGCGCCTCGTGGTCGTCGGCTGCTACCGGGAGGCCGGGCCCGCCGACCTGCTCGCCGCCTTGCCTGCCATGGCCGCTAACCCGATCATGGGGCTGGTCAAGCACCCGGCCCGTGCCGAAGCGCTGCCCTTGCACATGACGGCGCCTACCACCGATCCCCAGGAGACCCTGGCCGACATCCGAGCCGCGGCCGCACGGGAACTGCCCGGCGCCCGGATCCGGCGTCGCCTGTTCTGGCGATACACCCTGGTCTATGACGCCCCCAATGGACGCGGCGGGGCCTGACGCCCCGCCCGCGAGGCCCCCGAAGGCCACTAACCAGCCGGAACACGCCTCCAGCCCCCCTTTCCGCTGAATTCTGGCCATACCCTGCTTGACTGCGAAGCCCCGACGCTGGTCGAACTCCCCACGTTTTCGGATTTCACGAACCGAACTGGCGTGGGTTCCCGATGGAAGTCCTTCAGTCCGGCTGAACTCACGGCGGTCGTGCCGGTAAGAAACGTGTCATGAGCCGCGAGGTCGGTGAACGGTGGCTCATCCCCTTGCTCCGGTAGCGGTGATGTCAACCGGTGCGGACGCCGCGAGGTTCGGCGCGGAGGATTTCGATGGCGGTGTGGGCGCAGCTGCCGCAGATCCACACGCCGGGCCCGGCGACCAGCGGGCCGAGGTCTTTGCAGCCGCAGAACGAGCACGCGCGCTCGGTGCTCTTGGCCTTGCCAATGCGGCGGTGCCTGCGTTGGACGGGCGGGATCCACTCCTGCAGTTGCTTTTTGATCCTCTCGACGTCGACGCCGAGGTCGGCCAGGACGCGGCGGGCGGACGACCCGGGGTCGGCGGCCAGGCAGAACAGCAGGTGTTCGGAGCGGACCTGGGTCTGGCCGCGGCGGGCGGCCAGGCGGCGAGCCTGGGTGAGGGCCTCGTCGGCTTCGCCGTCCCCGACGACGCGGCGTTCCTCGCCATCGCCGCCTGCGATCACTACGGGTTCGAAGAGGCGGGCGTTGGCCTGGCGGACCTTCTCGCGGGTGACACCGAGCTGGTCGAGGATGTTGGCGGCAACGCCGACGTGGAGCAGCCCCAGGAGCAGGTGCTGGGTGCCGGGGACGCTGTCATCGGCGTCCGCGGCGGTGTGGGCGACCCGCAGGCAGGCCGACAGGCGCGGCACCATGACCATGTGTTCGGCCGCATCGCCGATGAGGTCGCTGACCTCCAGGCGGTGCGCGAACTTCTGCCGGGCGGCCTGCTTGGACACTCCAAGCCGCTCTCCGATCAGCGTCCACGATACGTTCGCCGCCCGCGCGGCACCGACGAAGTGTTCGATCACCTCGTCGGCCGCGGTGCTGGTCTCCCGGGCGACGACGATCGCGGTCTCCATCAGCACGAGCGGGTCGTTGCCGGCGGCGCGCTCCTGCACGGCCGCGACCAGCTCCCGTACGCCCACCTCAGCCATGCGACAAGCGTAGATTGTCGAAGTGGTATCGACAACCCTTGGTTGTCGATTCGGCCTATGGGAGGGGCTGGAGGAGCGGGCCGAAGATGGCCAGCGCGTAACGTCCGCCAGTGGATCAGCCCGTGGAGGCGGACCACTCCACCAGCGGCGGGCGCACCGCGGCGCACAACGGGTGACCGCGCGAATCCGTCAGCCCCAGCCGGGCCACCAGCATCCCGTCTTTCACCGCAGCGTCCAGCACGGCCGCGGGGATGCCGTCGAACCACAGCTTCGCCCGCCGGAACATCGCAAACATCCCGGCGTCATCGACTGTGCCCCATGACAGGTATACGAACCGGCCGCCCGGCCTGCCTTGCACAAACGGGCCCCGAAGATCCCATCCGGTCTCCCCGCGGGTCGCGGTCACCTCCAGCTCCCAGGCCGCCGAGGGAGCATCTCCCGGATGCGGGTTGAGCAACTCGTCACGGCGGTCGCGCCGCTGCACACCCACGTGGATGTTGCCGTAGCCGGGGAAACCGGGCGTCTGCCCGCATTCCCACCCTGGCAGGTCGGACGCCTCGATACGGATCAGCACGCCAGCATCATCCCCCGGACTCACGGCGGGGCGACTCCGCAGGGCATGGCGAATGCGGCTTCTGTTGGCCGATGAACGAATCCCAAGCGGACGGCAAGCAATCGCCAATCCATCTCTCGCATCGTTGGGAGCGTCCACCGCGGAAAGGCGAAGCGCAATGACCAAGGTCGCGTACCCTCGGCATCCGGTCGCTCTGGCAGGCCGCGGGTCGATGGGCGGAACGACGAGCCAAAGGACCCGCGATGCCACGGGCGAGACGGCCGCGGACCCGCACCCGCTGACGGGGCGCTGGCCGTTCGTCGGCCGCCACGCCGAGCTGACGCGGTTCTCCCAGGTGCTCGCGGACCGATGGAGTCAGGGCTTCGTGGTGTGCGGCCCACCTGGTGCCGGGAGATCACGGCTGGTGGAGGAGTGCCTGATCTCGGCGGTGGACGAGGGATACCACGCCGTGCGCGCGGCGGCGAGCGCGGCGGCGTCGACGGTTCCGTACGGAGCGATAGCCCACCTGCTCCCGCCCGACGTGGATCCCGCCAACCCCGTGGCGGGATTCGTCTCGGTGTCCAAGGCGCTCGCCGGAACGGCGCGGAACAGGCTCGTGGTGCTGGTGGACGACCTGCATCTGCTGGACGCGGCCTCCGTGGTACTGACGAGGCAGCTCATGGACGTGGGCCTGATCTTCCTCATCGGGACGATCCGTACGGACGGGTCCGTCACCGAGGCCATGGAAGTGATGCGGCGGGAGGACTCGATACACCGGGTCGACCTGGCCGAATTCGACCAGGACACGGTCGAGGAGTTGCTCCGTACCGTGTTCGGCGGACCCGTCGGGCGGCGCACACTGCACGAGCTGTTCAGCATGTCCGGCGGGAACGTGCTCTATCTGCGCGAACTGGTGCTCGGAGCCCTCCAGACCGGGGCGCTGGCGAGCGATGGAACGTTATGGGAGCTGGCCAAGGGCGCACGGCCGCTCACGCCACGACTGACCGAGCTGATCAACGCCCGGCTGGCGTCCGCGGGCGGCACGGGGCGCCCTCTGCTGGAGCTCCTCTCGCTATGCGAACCGCTGGGAGCCCTCGACGTCGCCGCCCGCCCGCAGACCCTGATCGATCTGGAACAGGCCGGGCTGATCCGCGCGTCCGGTGATGGGCGGCGCGTCAGCCTGACTCTGGCCCACCCGCTGTACGGGAAGGTTCTGCGAGCACAGACGCCCCTGATCCGGCGCCGGGCCATGCTGCTACGCCAGGCCGAGCGGATCGAGGCCCATGGTGCCCGCCGCGGCGACGACGCGCTGCGCGTCGCCTCATGGCGGCTCGCGGCCACCGGCACCGCCGACCCTGCCCTGCTCGTCCGGGCCGCGGCCACGGCTCACCGCGCCCATGACCCTGCCGGCGTCCTCGCCCTGCTGAGCAAGGTGCCCGCCGAACACCACACGACCGGATCCCGGCTCCTGTACGGCGAAGCGCTCATGGAGACGGGCCGGTGCCACGAAGCCGAGGCAGTGCTGGCCGGCGTGTACGAGCAGGCGTCCACCGACCGGGAACGGCGGGTAGCGACCAGGATGCGGACCCACAACCTGTTCTGGATGGGCGCGCGGACGAAGGAGGCCCTTGAACTCAACGACGAGGCACTCGCCCGCGCCCCCCATGGAGCCGATCGCGAACTCCTGCTCATCGACAGGGCAACCATGATCACGATGTCCGGCAGGCCCGCCGAGGGGGTGGAGCTGCTGGACCCGCTTCCACGGGAGGCACTCAGGACCCAGGACGTGAACGGGTGGCTGATGGGTACGTCGTCGAAGGCGACAGGGCTGGCGCTGCTCGGCCGTACCCGTGAGGCGTGGTCCCTGGCCGAGGCGGCCGAGCGGGCCCACCGGGCACATCGGCAGGACGAGCAAGCCCTGCTTCCCCCGGCGTTCACCTACGTGCTCCCGCTCACCCACGCGGCGGCGGAGAACGGCCGGCTGGCCCTGGCCCGTGAGATCGGAGCGCGCGGCACCGACGACCTGCTCACCGGGCGCGGCGGAGGTTACGGGGCGACGTGGAACGCCTTGAGCCGGGCACGGGTGGAGTGGCTGGCCGGAAGGGTGGCCACGGCGCGTCACTGGTATGCGGAGGCGGCGGCGCCGGCCCGAGCCCACCACCATCTCCGGCCCCTGCGTCTCATCCTCTCCGGGCTGTGCGCGACCAGCGCCGTGCTCGGTGACGTCGAGGTGGCCGAGGCGGCCCTGGACGAACTTCACACCTACCCGGGTCAGCAGCTCTTCGCCGGCGAAGAGCTGCTCGGGGAGGCCTGGCTGCTGGCGGTTCGGGGGCAGCTGGCCGAGGCGCGGAAGACCCTCGTTCGCGCCGCCGCGACGGCGCGGGACACCGGCCAGCTGACCTGCGAGGCGCTGCTACTCACCGACGTGGCCCGCCTCGGAGGGGCCAGGCAGGTGGCCGGTCGTCTCGCGACACTGGCCGGGATGTGCGACGGCCGCCTCAGGACGGTCCGGGCGCGAATGGCGGCCGCCCTGGCCGCGAACGACCCGGAGAGGCTTGTCGAGGTCGCCGACATGCTCCAGGACATCGGCGCGGACCTCCTGGCCGCCGAGGCCGCCACCACCGCCGCCCAGGCCTGGCGACAGAACGGCGCCCTCCGCCAGGCCGCCGCGGCGGTCGCACGCGCCGTGGAGCTGAGGACGCGCTGCGAAGGCGCGGACACGCCCCTTCTGGCCACCGGCCACGAGGCCGTTCCCCTGACCGCGCGCGAGCGCGACATCGCACTGCTGGCCGCCGGCGGCACGGCCAGCAAGGACATCGCCCGGACCCTGGTCCTGTCGGTGCGCACCGTCGACAACCATCTGCAGAAGATCTACACCAAGCTCGGGGTCACCACCCGGCGTGATCTCGCCCATGCCCTTCGGGGAAGGCAGGCTCAGCGGATCCCCACGCCCGCCCCTCCCCCTCGGCTCCCCCCTCTGCCAGGGAGACATCGCACGACCTGTCCGAACCCGGAGAGCCCGCAACGACTCCCACAGGGCCGGAATCGACAAGGGTGATCGTGTTCCGCTCCAACATCGTGTACGTGCGCACCCGGTCCCGGCTCGCCTGTCTCCAGGCGAGGCGGGCCTGACCCGGCAGTACTTCGTCGGCACCTCGCGGATGAACGCCCTCCGCCGCGCCGAGATGGACGAGGCGTTCCCGGCCTGCTCGACGCCCTCACCAGAGCGGCGGGGGAGGCCGGTGGTCTCCCCCGCCGCGATGGCACGGGCTATGGGCCGTACGCCTTGACCTCCAACATTCCGACCGAGAAGCCGGCGGCGCTCTGCAGCAGCACGCGCAGCCGGGTGGTGTTCACCGCGGTGAAGGTCACGGTGTTGTACTGGCCGGCGGAGACGGGGTAACCGCTCGCGCCGGCGACGTCGACGTAGGCGCTGCCGTTCCAGGACTGCAGCTTCCAGGACGCGGGCAGGTCGATGCCCTGGTCGTCGTCGAAGAAGTACACCTGCGCCTTGTTGAGCGTCACCGCCGACGGCCAGGTCAGGGCGCCCCACTGCTCGCCCTGCTCAGGCCAGGTGCCCCAGCGCGGGTTGACCGTGTCGTTGGAGGAGGACGGCTCGATGCCGTCGTTGAGGGCCGCGACCGACTCCCACGCCGAGGTGGTGGAGGCGGACGGCGTCGCCGACAGGGCGAGGTTGGCGCCGGCCGGCGGGGCCGTCCCGCCCCGGTTGTAGATCTTCACCTCGGTGAGGCCGCTCTTCGCGCCGGAGGCGTTGGTCATCAGCACGCGTACCCGCTGCGCGGTGATTGGGGTGAACCGCACCAGGTTGTAGTTGCCCTGCGGGGTGCTCGGCGTCTGCGCCTGAGAGCCGGCGTTGGTCCAGGTGCTGCCGTTCAGGTACTGGATCTGGTAGGAGGACGGCGGCCGGTAGGTGCCGCTGGCCGGGCGGCTGTCCTTGAAGTAGAGCCGGACCTCGTCGAGCGTCTTGGCGCTGCCCAGGTTCAGCTCGTACCAGTCCTGGGCGTTGGGCGAGCCGCCCGCCCCCCAGAAGGGCTCGTTGATCGGGTACCCGTCGACCGCGGAGCCGGTGCTGGTGCCCGAGCCGGTGTAGGAGGCCGACACGGTGGCGCCCTGGGCGAGGTTGGTCAGGTTGCCGGTGAGGTCGGCCCCGGCCTTGGCCAGTTCGTCGACCACGCGCGGGTCGGACTGGACGACCTGCTGCGGCGCCTGCATCCCCGGGACCGCCGTGTTGAAGGCGACCGTGCCGGCGGTGCCGGGGAAGGTGACCGCGCCGGTGCCGGGGTCGAAGACGAACGGCACGAGCTGGTTGACCGTGGCCGCCCGGCTGCCGTTGACGTAGATGGAGTACCCCTGGGGCACGCCGGGGTACTTGACCACGCCGTCGGCGGGGTCGTCCCAGACGATGGACAGGTCGGAGTTGCGGTAGCGGATGTTGTTGACCGCGAAGTTCGACCAGCCGATGTTGATCGGCGAGAGCTCCACCTTGTTGTCGTTGCGCGGGCGCAGCCCGGCGACGTCCTCGATCAGCGTCCAGTTGCTGCTGCCGAGGATGTTGTGGTGGATCCAGGACCGGTAGGTGATGGACGAGCCGTTCCAGTTGGCCCAGAACTCGTTGGCGTCCGGCCACTGGGTGTTGCCGCCGACGTACTGAGCCCAGGTGTTCCAGTAGAGCAGCTTCTTGTAGTCGTCTGTGGTGATGTACGAGCTGGGGTAGTTGCGAAGCGCCGAGGAGAAGAGCCGGAACTGCACGGTGGAGTTGATGGTCGAGAAGTTGTTGCTGCCGGGGTTGCCGGCCGCCGCGGCGGCGGCCTTGTCCTTCTGGTTGGCGGTGTAGAAGGGGAAGACCGGGTATTCGGCCGGGTCGGCGAACAGCCGCAGCGCCTCGCGGTAGGTCGCGGTGTTGGGCATGAGCCCCACCGCGTACGGATAGAAGTTGTTGATCTCTTTCCACGGGTCGAGCGTGTTGGTGGCCACGTGGCGGTGTTGCAGCACGCGCGCGGTCGGATTCCACAGCACGTTGACGACCGCGTTCTGCACGCGGGTGGCCAGCGCGCGCATCTCCGCCGCCTTGGTGGCGTTGCCGATCGCGTCGTAGGCCTGCGCCGCGGCGAGGGCTCCGCTGTAGACGTAGGCGGACTCGGTGCGGTCGAGGTTGCCGCTGCGCCAGTGGAACGAGACCGCGTCGGCGTCGTTGCCGGTCAGCGCGCCCCAGTCGTACTCGATCAGCCCGTTGTTGTCGTGGTCGTAGTAGCTGAGCTGGCCCTTGGCGTCGCCCTCGGCGTACTTGGCGAGGTTCGCCGCGATGGCGGGCTGGCCGCCGTGGATCTGATAGCTCCGCCAGGCCGCCTCGCCGATGTACTGGGTGTAGCTGTTGGACCAGTTGGCCGGGTCGCCGGGATTGTCGAGGAACCGGCCGCCCTTGGAGACCTGCCCGACCGAGAGCCAGTCACCGTAGGCGTAAAGCGGGGTGCGCAGGTACTTCAGGTCGTCGATGTGCATCGGCTGGGTGAGCGCGATGGCGTTGTTGTACCCGAGCGCGCCCTCGACCGAGGTGGGGAACTGGTAGGTCTGACCGGGCAGGTTGGCGTCGAGGTTGTTGAACCGCATCAGCCACCAGCGGTAGTAGTAGTTCTTCTTGATGGCCGGCTCGGGCGAGTCGAAGTACGGGATGTTCTGCGCCCACCACAGGTTGTACGCCCGTACGTGGGTGGCGAACGCGGTGGCGTTGCTGTAGCCCTTGTAGGCGTTGTACTCGCTCAGCGACTCCGGGATCTCGTTGGTGACGAAGCCCATCACGACCTTGGCGGTGACGGTGGCGCCCGCGGCGACGGTGACCGACCGGTTGAGCCCGCCGCCGGTGGCGGTGAACCCGTCGCCCGACAGGCGCGGGTATAGGGTGGTGAGGTTGTTGAACGCGTTGACGGTGCCGGTCAGCTCGTTGCCGCTGCCGGAGGTGGCGTACGGCGAGGTGGCCCGCAGTTGCAGGGTGGCGGCGGCGGACCCGTTGTTGGTGATCGACAGGTTGGCCACGGCGACGTTGTTCTGGGTGATGAACTTGGTCTGCTCGACCCGCACGCTGCCGCCGGTGTGCACGCTCCTGAAGTAGCCCGGCGCCTGCCAGCGCTGGCCGGCCTGCTCGGTGAAGGTGCCCGGCGTGATCGCGACGGTGAACGCGCTCTGGTTGTTGATGCTCTCGATGTAGGCCACGTTGCCGGCGAAGCCGAGCGTGCCGGGGTTGTGGGTCTTCATGAACAGCGCGCGGCCGCGGGTCATCAGGATGCCGCCGTCGGCGTCGGAGGGGTCGCTGCCGGAACGGCCGAGCAGCCGGTCGATCCAGAAGTCGGTGCCGGAGCTCTCGGAGTCGTAGATGGCCTTCATCATGTTGCCGGTGTTGTAGCCGACCGGCGGCGCGGGCACGGCGGGCCCGGTGAACGTGGGGTACCCGATGGTCTGCGCCGCGGACGCGTCCTGTCCGAGGGTGATCAGCGCGCTGATGACGAGACAGAGCACCGTCCCCACGGACAATGATCTCTGTCTGGATCGGGCGAAAGACGGCATCACGTCACCTCCTTTGAGGGTGCGGTCGCGGCCGGACGCCGCGCCTGAGTTCACGATCGGCTCCGAAAAGGTTTTCGGCAATGTTAACTTTCGGTAACGGGAGATCGCGTGGGCATGACGTTCAACCATGTAAGGCATCCGGCATCAGCTCAGGGCGTCCGCGCGCCCTGAGCCGATGCCCGGTATCTCGAAAAACTTCCCAAAGGATTTCGGTGAGGCGCCGCGCTCCGGAATGGCCGGCCGCCGGGAGCCTCAGGCGAGTACGACCGTCACGAGCCCTCAGCGGGCCTCCGGGAGCCAGACGCGCATGGTCGCGGGCCCGCGGTTGCCCCACCGGTAGTACGGGACCAGACCCAGGTCGAGCCGCTCCCCCGCGCCGCCGGCGAACGCGCCGTACGGCCAGCCGTTCCGCTCGGTCTCGACGCGGCGCGCGGCCACCTCCAGGTCGGGGCCGCGTTCGACGGGCAGGGTGGCGGTGCTGACCTCGATCTCCGACAGCGACGGGGCGTCACCGGGTGCCTCGGCGCAGTAGACGAGGGGGCCGCGCTCGACGGCGACGCACCCCCGTACGCCGTCGATGCGGGGATCGGGGCGGACCCAGCGGGGTCTCATCGGCAGGTCCACATGGATCTCGTCGCCGGGCCGCCAGGAACGTTCCCATTCGCGCACACCGCCGCCCGCCCACGCCGGGGTCCGCATGGTGATCCGGCGGGGGGCCTCGGGGGCGGCCTCGACGCGTAGGGTGACTCCCCCGGACCACGGGTAGCCGGTGTCCATTCGCAGCGACAGCCCGTCGTGGGCGACCGTGGCTGGGGTGATCTGGTGGATCTGGATGCCCCGGTCGTCCCCGGTCGCGATGTACGCGGCGAGGCTGGCGAACGTGCGGGCGATGTTGTTGGGACAGCACGACACCTCACGCCAGGGGGCGCGCAGGCCCCCCTCGGCGCGCGGACTGACGCCCTCCACGACCTCTCCGGCCACCCGGACCTGCAACGGATTGGCATAGAAGAACGAGTGGCCGTCCAGCGCCGGCCCCGCGGCGACGACGTTGTAGAGCGTCCGCTCGATCAGGTCGGCGTAGCGGGGGTCGCCGGTGGCGAGCAGCAGCCGGTGGGCCAGCATGACCGAGGCGACCCCGGCGCAGGTCTCGTTGTAGGCGCGGTCGGGCGGTAGCTCGTAGTCGTCGCCGAAGGATTCGCCGGAGTGCCGCGAACCCATCCCGCCGGTCAGGTAGGTGCGCCGGGCGACAGTCCGCTCCCACTGCCGTTCGACGGTCTCCAGCAGGTCCTTGTCGCCCGTCTCCACGGCCAGGTCCACCACGGCGCAGGCCAGGTAGAGGGCGCGTACGGCGTGCCCGCGGAAGACCTCGGCCTGCCGTACGGGAAGGTCGTCCTGGAAGTAGGCGCGGCCGAACTCGACGTCGGCGAGCGCGGGACCGCCGCGGCGCTCGACGAAGCGGCGGGCCATCTCCAGGTAGCGTTCGGCGCCGGTCTGGCGGTGGAGCTCGATGAGGGCCATCTCGATCTCGGGGTGGCCGCAGACCTCGTTTCCCTCCATGAAACGCGCGCACACGTGGTCGGCCGCCCGGCGGACGACCTCGGCGAGCTCGTCTTCGCCGTGGACGCGCATGCGGGCGACTCCGGCCTGGATGAGGTGGCCGTAGCAGTAGAGTTCGTGGCCCCATTCCAGGTCGGTGTAGCGGGCGGCGGGCCAGCGCGTGTTGAGGTAGCCACCGGGTTCCTGGGCCGCCGCGACGACCCGGGTCAGCTCCTCGACGCGTGGGTCGCCGGCCCAGGCCATGGCCTCCATCAGCTTGTACACCTCGGAGTCGCTGAACTCCCGGCCGCGCCGCGGCGCCCCTGCGAAGTTGGCGATCCAGCCGACCCGGTCCATCCACTCGTAGCAGTGATCAATGATCGTCTGTGTCGGCTGCGATCCCCAGAACCCGGGCAACAGGCGGACATCGGACAGGCCGAGGGGCGTGAGCGGGCCGGAGGACGGGACGACGGGACTAACCACGCAAGGCTCCTGACATGAATCCGCGGACGTAGTGGCGCTGCAGGACGAGGAAGAGGACCAGGCAGGGCACGGCCATGACCATGACGCCGGCCTGAAGCATGCCGTAGTCGATCGCGCCGAACGTCCGCTGCGTCATGCTGACGACGGCGACCGGCAGGGGGAAGCTGGACCCGTCGTTGAGCAGGATCAACGGGGCGAAGAAGTCGTTCCACGAGGCCAGGAACGCGAACAGCCCCACGGTGACCAGGCCGGGCCGTACGGCGGGCAGCAGGATGCGGGTGAGCGCGCGCAGCGAGCCGCACCCGTCCACCAGGGCCGACTCCTCGATCTCCCGGGGGATCGCCTCGAAGGAGTTGCGCATCATGTAGATGGCGAACGGCAACTGGAACATGACGAAGACGAGGGCCAGGCCTGCCAGCGAGTTCTGCAGCCCGACGTACCCGAGGAGTACGTACAGCGGGATGAGGATCGTCGGGTAGGGCACCATGAGGATCGCGAGCGTGGCCAGGAACAGCAGGTTCTTGCCGGGGAAGCTGAACCGGGCGAACGCGTAGCCGCCGAGGGTGGCCACGGCGAGGGTCGCGGCGACGGTCATCACGGAGACGGCCAGGCTGTTGCCGACGTAGCGGGGCAGGCCCTCGCCGAACCTCGCCATCTGCGCGTAGTTGCCGAGCGTGTAGCCGCCGGTCTGGTCGCGCACCGATGACCAGCCGCTCCACAGCAGCGGGAACAGGAAGAGCACGGCCAGCGCCGACCGTGAGGAGTAGTACCTCATTTGAGCACCTTCAACTGGATGGCGTTGAGCGCGACCAGCACGACGAGCAGCACGGCGGAGAGCGCCGCCGCGCCGCCGAGGTCGAATCGGAAGAACGCGTTGCGGTAGATCACCATCACCATCGACACCGTGCTGTTGTCGGGGCCGCCGTTGGTGAAGATGAAGAACTGGTCGAAGGCGAGCAGGGACCCGGTGACGCTGAGGATCAGCATCAGCGCGATCGTGGGGCGCAGCAGGGGCAGCGTGATCCGGGTGAACACCTGCCAGCGGGTCGCGCCGTCGCTCCTGGCCGCCTCGTAGACGGCGACGGGAATGGCCTGGAGGCCGGTGAGCAGGATCAGCATGTTGAACCCGGCGAACCGCCAAAGGACCAGCATGATCGTGGAGAACAACGCCATGTTCGGCGTTCCGGTCCATTTGACGCCGAGGAAGCCGAACGGCCCGACGTCGTTGTTGAGCAAGCCGTAGAACAGCAGGGCCGCCGCGGCGAAGCCGACCGCGCCGGGCAGGAAGAACGCCGTGCGGAAGAACCCGACGCCTGGCCTGCGCTCCTGGACGAGCAGTGCCAGGCCCAGGGCCAGCGCCGAGAGCAGCACCGTGATGATCGCGGTGTACTTCAGCGTGAACCAGACGGAGTCGAGGAACAGCGGATCCTCGGTGATCTTGGCGTAGTTCTTCGGCGCGTTGAACGTGGGCGAGCCGATCAACGGCCACTTGTTCAGCGACATCACGCCGACGAGCACGAGGGGGGCGACGAACAGGGTCGCGACGATCACGGCGGTGGGTGCCGCGTACACCAGCCCGGCGAGTTTGCGCAGGTCCCGGCGCCTGGCCACGGCGTGACCGCCGTGGCCAGGACGGGTGGCCGTGACACCGGTCATGCCGGTCACTGCTGGAGAGACTGGTTGACGGCGTCGTTGAGCCGGACCACCTTCGACGGGTCTCCGAAGAGGGCCTCGCGGGCCAGGCGAAGCCACGGCCCCTGCGGGTCGTTGAAGGTCTGGCCGAACTTCAGGGCGTAGGGCGTCTGCCCCTTGGCCACCAGCGAGTTGATCAGCACGACCCGGGGGTCGGCGGCGGAGTACTTGTTGCCGGACAGGTCGGTGCGGGCGAGCACGTCCTTGTTCTTGGCCATGACCTCGACCTGGGCCTCGTCGGAGACCGTCCAGGCGAGGAAGTCCCAGGCCGCGTCGGGGTGCCGCGAGGTGGCGGAGATGCCGACGGAGTCGCCGCCGACGAACGTGGACCCGCCGCCGTCGGGGCCGGCGATGGGCGCGACGCCGATGTCCATGCCGGCGGGCATGGATCCGAGCGTGGTGGACGGCATCGGCATGACGCCGATCTCCCCCTTGGGGAAGAAGCCGGTCCAGGTCGGGCCCTGCTCCTCCTTGGTGGTGGGCCCGGTGGCGCCCTTGTCGTACAGGTCGCGGTAGATCGAGAAGACGTCGGTCATCGGGGACCTGTCGACGAGTGACTGGGTGCCGTCGTCGTTCATGACCTGACCGCCCGCGGCCCAGACCGAGGGCCAGAAGGTGAAGACGTAGCAGCCGCCGCAGTTGCCGCCGAAGAACGTGCCGTGGACCTTGCCGTCCTTGCCCAGCTTGTTCTGGATCGTGGTGGCCTGCTCGGCGAACTCCTTGAGCGTGGCGGGCCCCTTGTCCGGGTCGAGTCCCGCCTTCTTGTACAGGTCCTTGTTCCACAACCAGACCGACAGGTCCAGGGTGTGCGGCAGCGTGTAGAGCTTGCCCTCGTAGGTACCGAGGCGCATGTGCGAGGGGGCGAGCGAGTCCTTGAACGGCAGCTTGTCGACACGGTCGGTGACGTCGAGGAACAGGCCCTGCGAGGTGTAGTTCGGGACGAAGATGACGTCGGCGGCGAAGATGTCGGGAAGCTGCCCTGCCCCGGCCGCGGCGGCGATTCTCGGCTGGTAGTTGTCGGTGGGGATGACGGTGAGCTTGACCTTGTTGGCGTGGCCGGCGTTGTAGGCGTCGACGAGGCGCTGGCTCTGCGCCTGGGTGGCGGCGCGCGTCCACATGGTGACGGTGACCGGGCCGCTGGAGGCATCCTTCCCGGAGGTTCCGGGCTTGTCGCCGCCGCTGCCGCAGGCCGCCAGGGCCACGGCCAGGAGCGCTGCGGCCGTGATCGACGGCAGTCTCGTGAACATCGGTGCTCCTTGTCAGGGGGGGTGTGGCCGTAATCGGCGAGGGCTGGTCTCTCCTCGAAAAGCCTGCAGGAGGACACGTAAAAGGTTTTCGGAAACGTAACCGCAACGTACGCCACCGTCAATGGCTGTGGAAGGACTTGTCCCGTTACGAACTGGCGACTATCTTCAGCAGCACCAGGACTTCTCAACGGAAAAGGCTTTCGTCGAAATGGAACCCCAACGACCCGCCACGATCACCGATGTGGCCGCCCGCGCCGGGGTGTCCATCGCGACCGTGTCCAAGGCGCTAAACGGGCGTGGCCAGGTGCGCGCGGAGACCCGCGAGCGCGTCTTCCTGGCCGCGAAGGAGCTCTCCTTCCAGCCGAACGCGCTGGCCCGCAGCCTGCTGTCCGGGCAGACCCGCACCGTGGGGCTGCTCACCAGCGACAGCGTGGGCCGGTTCGGCATCCCGGTGCTGCTCGGTGCGGAGGACGCCTTCGGCTCCGGCGAGATGGCGGTGCTGCTCTGCGACGCCCGCGGTGACGCGATCCGCGAGCAGCACTACATCCGCACATTGCTGGCGCGCAGGGTCGACGGCCTGATCGTGGTGGGCGAGAGCACCGACGCCCGCCCGTCGATCAGCCGCGACCTGGCGGTGCCCGTGGTGTACGCCTACGCGCCGTCCGACGACCCCGGCGATGTGTCCTTCGTGCCCGACGACGTGGACGGCGCCGCGCAGGCCGTCCGCCACCTGCTCACCCTTGGCCGTCGCAGGATCGCCCATGTCACCGGCCCGATCCACTACCAGGCCGCGCGCGACCGCGCCGCCGGTGTGATGGGCGCGCTGGAGGAGGCCGGGCTCCCCCTGTCGGGGGGCCAGGTCCTGTACGGGGAGTGGTCCCAGCGCTGGGGCCGGCAGGCCGCCGAGGTGATCTTCCGCAACGATCCCGAGACCGACGCGGTCGTGTGCGGCAGCGACCAGATAGCGGCGGGCCTGGTAGAGGCCGCGCGCGAGCGGGGCCATCGGGTGCCGGAGAACCTCGCGGTCGTCGGCTACGACAACTGGGAGGTCCTGTCCACCGAGACCAGGCCCCCGCTCACCACCGTCGACATGAGCCTGGAGATGCTGGGCCGCACCGCGGCGCAGCACCTGTTCGCGGCCATCGACGGCCGGGCGACCCCGGGTGTCCACCGGATGCCCTGCCGTCTGATCATCCGCGACTCCACGGTCTGACCGGCCACGGCGACGCCGCCCGCTTAGGCGAGGACCATCCCGCCACGCCGGTCATCCGGCGCCGCCTGGCCAAGGCCCGTCACGTGCCGAAGGCCTTGACCTCGAGCAGGCCGACCGAGGCCGCGCCGCTCTGGATCAGGACGCGCAGGCGGGTGGTGGTGACCGGGGTGAAGGTGACGTGGTTGTACTGGTTGAGAGCTCTGCCGTACGCGCTCGCGCCGGGCAGGTCGGCGTAGGCGCTGCCGTTCCATGACTGGAGCTTCCACGAGGCGGGCACGCGCACGCCGCCGTTGTCGTCGAAGAAGTAGACGTCGGCGGAGCTCAGCGTCTTGGCCGAGGGCCAGGTCAGCTCGGCCCACTGCTCACCGGTGTTGGGCCAGGTGCCCCAGCGCCGGTTGACGGTGTCGTTGGACGACGGCGGGTCGATGCCGTCGTTGACCGCGGCCACGCTCTCCCAGGGCGAGGTGTAGGACGCCGAGGCGGTCGCGCCGGAGGCCTGGTTCACCGGCGAGGGCGTGCCCGTGCCAACGCTGATCTGGAAGGTCTTGGTGACCGGCGTGCTCAGCTTGTCGTAGTCGCGCAGTTGCACGGTGAAGGAGTAGGACCCGGCGGACGCGGTGACCTGGCCGCTGATGGCGCCGGTGAAGCGGTCCAGGCTGAGCCCGGCGGGCAGCGTGCCGCCGGTTACCCGCCAGTCGTAGAAGGGCACGCCGCCCTTGGCGGCGAGCGTCTGCTGGTAGGCCTGCCCCGGCGTGGCCTGCGGCAGGCTGCCGGTGGTGATGGACGGCTTGAGGAACGGGGTGAGGTCGTGGTTGAGCTTCCATCCCGCGTTCTCGGCGATGAGCAGGGACAGCTTGGTCGGCATCCACCTGCGGGTGGGGAACATGTGCATCCAGCCGCCGTTCTGCCCGCTGATCCTGTCCCAGTAGGGCTCGGTGCCCGGGATGTGGTAGCTGGTGTCCAGCGGCACCGCCCGGCCCTGGTAGTCGATCACCTCCTGGTCGCCGGCCCCCGAGGCGTTGACGTAGGCGCGCATGCCGGCCCAGTCGCTGTGGTAGGCGACGGCGTGGCCGTACTCGTGCATGACCAGGCCGTAGACGTCCAGCACGGAGCCCTGGATCTCGGTCTTGTACCAGTCCTCGTCGGCCAGCGAGGTGAAGAGCTGCTTGCCCGCCTCGTCGTACTCGAAGATCATCGCGGTGGAGCGGTGCAGCGGCCCGGGGACCTGCTGGCCGTTCCTGGTGCTGTACTTGCCGTTGGCGGCGGGATACCCGGTGGAATAAGGGCTCTGGATACCCCGGAAGAAGACCCACATGCCGTTGTAGGCCTGGTCGTTGGTGACGGTGATGTTGTTCGCCCAGTCGTTGCCCGGCAGGTGGTTGTTCTCGGCGCCGGCGGCCACGGTGTCGAACGGCTGTACGTCGAAGAACCGGTACCAGTCCTTGACGGCCTCCTCGGCGGCGGTGCGGAAGGCCGGGGCGTTGAAGTAGCCGGTGATCGTGTCGTACCGGTAGTCGAAGTGGAGGGGGATGCCGGGTTCGATCGCGGTCTTCTGGTCTTGCTGGACCCTGATCGGCATGGTCTGCTGGTAGGTGGCGTTGCTCGCGTCCTTGCTGGTGAGCCTCAGCGTGTATTGCTCGTCGGAGCCGGGCGCGCGCTTGGAGTGGATCGCCAGCCGGAAGACCTTCTGGTCGCTCGCACTGGCGAACGTGAGGGTCTTGGTGGCCCCGGTGGCGGTGAGTTGGCTGGGCAGGTCCATCATGAGCCGGGACGTGCCCTCGGCCTTGAGGTTGATCGTCACCGGGTACGGCACACCCTGCGGGGGCTTGACGGTCAGCTCGACGTAGGGGTTGGCGATGTAGCCCTCCCAGTCGACCAGCTTGACGCCGTAGTCGTTGACGGTCCGGCCGAACATGTCGACGACCTGGGCGGCGGGCGCGGCCCCCGCGGCGGGGGTGCTGATCAGGAACGGCACGGCGAGCCCGGCGAGGGCCACCGCTATCGCTGATCTCCTCATTCCTTTACGCCTTTCTGAGAGGGGACGGTTCTGGGGTGGTCAGTTCTTGATGCCGGTGAGGGTCACGCCTTCGATCGGAGATCTAGGGTGCGGACCCCTGGCTTCAGCCATGGGGGTAAGCCCTTCTGTCGAATCTTTGAGCGATAGTCAGACCCCTGCTGTCTAGAGATCTGTGTGGCTGTGACCTTGCGCACGAACAGCGCAAGGGCCGCTCCTCCCGCGTCCTGCGCCAGGAGGCCGGGGGCGCCGGTCCGCCGCGCGGCGGGCCGGCGTCCACGTGCCGGTTCGGTGGTCAGTAGCCGTAATGGCTCTTGAGATGGCGCCACCAGTCCCGGAACATCCAGGCGTCGAAATCGGTGATCTGGGTGGCGCTGCCGGCCTTCATGAGGAAGCCGCCGACACCGGTGGGCGTCCAGTCGTAGAAGTCGTCCAGCCCGAAGCTGTGGCCCATCTCGTGCAGGAGTATGTGGATGTTGTCGGTGTTCAGCGCGCCGACGAAGTACTCGCTGCCGATGCGCTGCCCCCAGTCGCCGCCCGCTCCGCCGCCCATCCCGGCGGTGAGCCACAGGGACATGTCGTAGTGGCGGGCGGCCCCGCCCGGGCAGTTGGGATACTGGCCGTTCTGGTGGAAGAAGCGCCCGCACGGCTCGGAGCACTGCGGGGCGCCCTCGCGGATGTCGTTCACGTAGACGTCCACGGAGTTGTCGCTCCACTGCAGCGTGGCGCGGTCGCGCACCGCCCAGCCGACGACCTTGACGGGGACGCTGGTGTAGGGCCAGCCGTTGTGGCCGGCCATCAGGTCGGTCCACTTCTTCATCTGGCGGGCCAGGGCGGCGTGGATCTGGTCGCGCAGCGCGGAGGAGACGGGCGCGCTGGAGTCCCAGCGCACGCAGTAGTTGAGGCTGCCGCCGTTGGCCATGACCTGGTCCCACCCGTAGTTCCTGAAGGTGTTCAGTTGCGGGTAGGTGTCCACGTAGTGCTGCCACACCTCGTTGAGCGGGGTCACCAGGTTCGCGGGCGGGTTCCACCCGGTGGAGCCGCCGCCGGGGATGGTTCCGTTGGCCTTGACCTCCAGCAGTCCCACCGAGGTGGTGCCGCCCTGCAGGAGCACCCGGAGCCGGGTGGTGGTGACCGGGGGGAAGGTGACGTGGTTGTACTGGTTGAGCGCCCTGCCGTACGCGCTCGCGCCCGCAAGGTCGGCGTAGGCGCTGCCGTTCCATGACTGGAGCTTCCACGAGGCGGGCACGCGCACGCCGCCGTTGTCGTCGAAGAAGTACACGTCGGCCGAGGTCAGCGCCCGGCCGGTCGGCCAGGTGAGCAGGGCCCACTGCTCACCGGTGTTGGGCCAGGTGCCCCAGCGCCGGTTGACGGTGTCGTTGGACGACGGCGGGTCGATGCCGTCGTTGACCGCGGCCACGCTCTCCCAGGGCGAGGTGTAGGACGCCGAGGCGGTCGCCGCGGGCGCCAGGTTGGGATCCGCCGCCGCCGCCGGAGTCACGCCGGCGGGAGACAGCAGCAGGCCGAGCACCAACGCGGGGACGGCCGCCGCCCACCATCGTCTCATCGGGAACCTCCGTGATTCGTCGTGCCGCACCTTGGGTGCGACGGGAACGGGCAGGGTGGCGCGGGGTCAGGGGTGCTAGAGCGCCATCCACTCGAGGACGCCGGTGGAGTAGCCCGGCCTAGAGGTGATGTTCAGCCGCAGTCTGGTCGTGGAGACCGGGGTGAACGTGGTGACGTTGTAGGTGCTCCCGGCGACGCCGCAGGAGGACTGGCCGGGCACGTTGACGTACGCGCTGCCGTTCCAGTACTGGACCTGGCAGGAGGCGGGGAGGTCGATGCCCTGGTCGTCGTCGAACCAGTAGGTCGCGACCTTGCCGAGGGTGCGGGCAGTGGGCCACTGGTACTCGATCCACTCGGTGCCCTGGTGGCTCCAGTTGCCGTAGGCGCCGTGGCTGTGGTCGGCCGAGCCGCTGGGGACGTACCCGTCCTTGATCGCGCCGAGCGTCTCCCACGGGGAGACGTAGGAGGTGGACGCGGTGGCCGTCAGCGCGTGGTTGGTGCCGGACGGGGGCTGGCCGCCGCCTCCGCCGATCGGGCCGGTGGTCTGGACGACCTTCTGCATGGTGCCGTCGGCGTTCCAGTACAGCTTGTCCAGGGTGACCGACCGGCGGAAGTTGCCGCCGCCGGGGGCTCCGGCGTTGTGGTAGACCATGTACCACTGGCCGTTGAACTCGATGATGGCCGGGTGGTTGGTGGTCGAGGTGACCTGGTCGAGCACCACGCCCCGCTGGGTCCACGGCCCCATCGGGTTGCTCGCGGTGGCGTAGCGAACGCAGGCGTAGCCCGGCGCCGAGCAGCCCGAGTCGTTGGCCGCGTAGGCCAGGTAGTAGGTGCCGTTGCGCTTGAACATCCAGGGCGCCTCCCAGAAGTTCGAGACTCCCTGCGGGGTGACGACCGGGCCGTTCAGCGAGATCATGTCCGAGTTCAGCCTGGCCGCGCGCACCCCGTAGTAGGAGCCCCAGTACATGTAGACCTGGCCGTCGTCGTCGGTGAAGACGGTCGGGTCGATGTTGAGCGGGGACGAACCGGGGGTGCTGTCGCTGATCAGCGGGCCGCCCTTGGCGTCGGTGAACGGGCCGGTCGGGGAGTTGCCGACCGCGACGCCGATGTCCATCCATCCCGGGCCGTTGCCGTTGACCGGGGCGTACCAGTAGTACTTGCCGTTGTGCGGCTCGACCTCGCCGGCCCAGGCGTCGGCGCCGGCCCACGGGAAGGTCGCCAGGGACATCTTGGCCCCCTGGTCGGTGAACGTGCTCGCGTCGGTCGAGGTGAAGACGTGCCAGTCACGCATGACGAAGTTGGTGCCGCCGGCGGGCGCCTCGTCGTGGCCGGTGTAGAGGTACAGGGTGTTCCCGACGACCAGGGCCGCCGGGTCGGCGGTGTAGATCGCGGTGGTGATCGGGGCGGCGGCCTGGGCCGGCCCGGCGGTGGCGGGAACGAGTGCGGTCAAGGCGATCGCGGCCAGGGCGGTCGTCCATCGTCGTCTCATGCGGCGCTCCTAAGGGTGACTGGCGTTATCGCCTTTTGTTAGCGCTAACAATTCTTTTCGATCGCGCTCCGAATTCTTCTCGCGAAGGAACCGCCGCGCGTTTCGCCTGAGGCTGCACCGAGTGTTTTCCATAACATGAAGCCTGTCAAGCATTCGACTGTCAGTGTGCCGCGAGCTGCGCGAACGGCGAATAGTCACCGCGATTTTCCGGCTAACAAATATGTTATCGATAACATCAAATGGAACGCGGCATTTTCTATCCGGCATACCGCCGGACGGCCGCTAGGGCGCCCGTCCGGTGCTTCCTCTGACGACCAGTTCCGTCTTTATGATCTTGAAGCTCTGCACGGCCCCTCCTTCCATCCGCTGGAGCAGCAGGCGGAATGCCTGACCGCCGAGGTCGCGGAAGTCCTGGCGGACCGTGGTCAGCGACGGCCACAGGTAGCCGGCCTCGGGGATGTCGTCGAAGCCCACCACGCTCACGTCCTCGGGAACGCGCCGCCCCGCCTCGTGCAGCGCGCGCAGCACCCCCACGGCCATCTGGTCGTTGGCCACGAAGATCGCCGTGATGTGCGGATCGCCCGCCAGGTGCCGGCCGAGCCGGTAGCCCGACTGCGGGCTCCAGTCACCGGACAGGACCTCGGGCACGAGCCGGCCACCGGACTGGAGGGCCGAGCGCCACCCCTGGATGCGCCCCTGTGCGGCCATCCAGTCGACCGGGCCCGATATGTGCCACACCGTCTCGTGGCCCAGCCCCAGCAGGTGTCCGGTGGCTCTGGCCGCGCCGCCGGTCTGGTCGGCCATGACGACCGGCACGGGCATGCCCGATCCGGCGTCCACCGCGATCAGGGGGAGACCGGGGTGCAGTTCGCGCACACCGTCGGCGGCCGCTTCGTGCGGCACCACGACGATGACGCCGTCGACCTGCTGGGTGCGCAGCCGGCGCACTCCCTCGGCGATCGAACAGGGGTCGGGCGAGCCGAGGCCGGCGACGTCGACCGCGTAGCCGGACCTCCTGGCGGCCCGCTCGATCGCGTACAACGTGGCGGCCGGGCCGTACAGGTTGGTGTCGACGCCGACCACTCCCAGCACGCCCGATCGGCCGGTGACCAGTTGGCGGGCGGCCTGGTTCGGCCGGTAGTCGAGCCTTTCCACCGCCGCCAGGACCCGCGCCCGGGTGTCCGGGCGCACCCGTTCGGGGTCGTTGAGCGTGCGCGACACCGTCATGGTCGACACCCCGGCCAGCGCCGCGACGTCGCGCAGTGCCGCCGACCTGGTCCGCACGTTGCCCGTCTGGCCGGATGCCGTGCCGCCGCGCCGGGGCATCCCGCCTTCCATGATCGTCTCCTCTGCAGCCCTCGCGACGCACCGAAACCCGCATAAAACCTTTTCGGAAACGTAGGCGCAACCTGAGAGGCTGTCAATAGTCCTGATCATCTGGATGTTCTCCGCCGGGACGGAGGTCAGGGCCCCTTCTGCGGAAACCGCCCCCTGGGCACGGGGGTAACGATTCCGTTTCCCGTGAAAAGGATTTCTGTCTGCCGGTCATCGGCTGGGTGAGGGCGGGCCCAGGGCCTCCAGCCGGACACGGCCGGTGGCGATATCGCCTCTCCCCCACGCTTTCGGGGGGCGCCGGCTTCATTGACCCGGCGAACCAGAGCGCCGGTGCGGGCTCGCCCGGCGCTCTGGATTGATCACCTCGCACGGCCTGAGGGAAGTTCGCTCAGCCGGGTGGGGTCGCCGTCAGTTGTCGGAAATCCCGTCACGGGCGTTGCGGGTCTCCGCCGCGTCGAAGAACGCCTGCGCGACGGCCCGCCACTGGGCCGTGCCGTCGTAGAAGCCGGGCAGCGTACGGAACTCGGCGACCAGGCCGCCGCGGGTGTTCGCGCCGCCGCCCACGTTGCCGGCCGGGACAGTGGGCAACCCCTGAACCGCCGCGTTGCCCATGCGCCTGCCGCCGACTCCGGTCGGATTGGCGACGGGCTGACCGGCCAGCGCGACGCCGGCGACGCCGGCCGCCATGTTCGACAAGGTGGCGGCGTCGGTGTCGCCGGGTGCCGCGGCGAAGACGTCGACCGCGGCGAGCGGCGTGCCGACGTCGGCGGCTCTTCCTGTGGCGGTGAAGAGCGAGTTCATCAGAGCGGTCTGGTTGGCCGTGAAATAAGCCTGCTCAGCGGGGGTCATCCCATAGGTGGTGATGACGCTGTTCGGGCTCTTGATGAGCACCGGCGCGAGGTTCTTGGCGGAACCGCTGAGATCGCCCAGCGTCAGCGTGCCGCGGCGGAGGTAGAGCGCGAGGTGGGTGAGCCATCCGCGCAGCCCGCGGAAGTTGCCCGCCTGCGCGCGTTGAGCTGTGGTGGCGGCGTTGTACGCCTGGTCGGCGAGGTTGCGCCCGATGTCGACCGCCTCCCGGATGTGGTCCTTGATGTCGCGGTAGATGCTCTGCTCGGTAGGGGTCGGCACGCGGGTCGCGACGGCGTACTGCGATTCGGCGTACCACTTCAGAAGGCTGTGGTATTCGCGCAGGTCGATGCCGATGTTGACCTGGATGCTGCCCTCGAGGTTGTGCTGCGGTACCCGGATCGCAGGGTAGGCGCCGGTGTCGGTGTAGTCGAAAGGCCCCAAGCTGACCGGGAGGGGCATCGCGGGGGCGCCGAGCGCCGGAAACGCGCCGACCCAACGGGTGGTGAGCTGGTTGGTCTGAACACCGATCTGGGTGATGAAGGCGTCGATGTTGTTCATGGCCGCGGTGAGCTGGGCCTGGCCGACCGCCGGAGGGTCCATGACGATCTCGATGATCGAGTCCCGGCTACCCTGGCGGATCGGCCACCCCGCCCCCATCGGCTCCGGCGGCAGCACGCGGTCGTCGTGGTCGGCGTCGACCCGGTAACCGTTGGCGGGATTACGTATGGTCCCGTAGTTGACCCTGCCGTTCATGTCCCGCATGCCGACCGCGGTGATGCGGTGCCCCTGCTTCTTCGGAAGCCCCGCGACGGACTCCTTGGCGACTTCGGCCTTGATCTGCGCCACCTCGGCGGGGGTGAGCTTGTCGATGGGGATGGACACCTCGATCTCCAGGCCGATCGCCCGCTGGAGGACGAGGGCGCCACCGCCCCGGAGACGGTGGGCGGCCCGGTGCGCCAGGCGTGCGCGGCCGGTGCCGATGCCGGCTCGCTCCCCGCGGGCGAGGGCGAGCAGTTCGCCCGCGCAGATGTCGGCCATCGTCTCGTCCGGGTCGTCCGGACGGCCGATGACGAGCCCGCGCCCCGCCTGGTGGGCGCGCGCGCCGGCGTGCTGCTGTGCGACGTGCGTCGCCTCGTGGCACAGCAGCCGCAGCCCGTCGAGCGTGCCGGGGTCGTAGGCGCCGGACCGGAAGTACATCTCGCCCCCGGCGGCGAAGGCCCGCGCCCCGGCCGCGCCCGCGAGCCGGTCGGCGACGGGACCGGCATGGTATCGGACGGCCGAGAAGTCGACGCCGAAGTACGCCGAGAACAGGCGCGTCAGCCAGTGCGGCAAGAGGCTTCCGCGGCCGTGAGCGGCGTGTATTTCTCCTTCCAAGGCGGCGCGGGAAATCGGGCGGGACGCTTTTTGGGAAGTGGACACACGGGCTCCAGAGTGTGGTGAGCGGGTATGCGGTCGGGCGGCCTACCCGAAATCGCGGCCACACGGCTCACCGTTACAAACCCACAGCTCACGGCCCAGATGGCAATATCATGCGCTCCATCTCGTGTCCAATGCCCTTTTCGCTTCGGCCGCGTGTGCCCGGGTGGAAGGCCGCGTCGGCCCGCCGTTCTTTTCTCGCCATCAGGAGCCATGCAAATCTGTGCGAAAAGGCCAAATCATCTTATGTCAGCATTCATGGCACTATTCCATGAAAGTCGGGATCGGCTTCCGTAGGGACACGGTGGAGCGACGCGGAGTCGTGGGGCGGCCGACAAGCTGCCGTCGAGCCAGATTTAACCTGCTGGTTCAGTACAACTGTTAATCTGGTTCGGTTCGGACAACCAACCGGTTCACAAGTCGTGGCCTGCCCGCGCTGTCGTGCGGACCTTCCCGCAGGCCATGAACGCACCTGCGACCGCGGACTAAGGACACTGACTTGACGAAGACATTCGTGATCACGGGTGGCACCGATGGAATCGGGGCGGCCGTCGCTCGCGCGCTGATCTCCCGGGGAGATCACGCCGTAGTGATCGGAACGGACTCGAAGAAGGCCGACCGTCTCATCCGCGAGGCGGCCGATGCGCCAGGAAGTGCGGCCTTCTTCCCGGCGAACCTCAGTCTGGTGTCGGACACCCGGCGCGTCGTCGGCGATCTGCTCGAGGCCTACCCGAGAATCGACGGCCTCGTGATGTGCGCGCGCTTCTTCCGGACGTACCGGTCGGTGACCCCCGATGGCTTCGAAGACAACTTCGCGCTCTTCTACCTGAGTCGCGTCCTGTTCAGCTACGGGTTGCTCGGCGCCTTCGAGAAAGCGGATGGCGCGGTGGTCGTCAACGTGGCCGGCCCGGGCCACGACACACCGATCGACTGGGACGATCTGCAGAGTGCCCGGCAGTACGACGGCGTGCGGGCGATGTTCATGACCGGGCGACTCAACGATCTGCTCGGGGTCACCTTCGCCGAGCGCCACGGCAAGGGCCAGGTCAAGTACGTGCTGTTCCACCCGGGGACGACATCGACGGGCTTCGTCGGTGAGTTCGACCCGCCGACGGCGGCGTACATCGAGCAGCAGAAGGCACTGGCGAAACCCGCCACCGCCGTCGCGCCTCCGATCCTCCGGCTTCTCGACGACCCGCCCAAGGAGCCGCTCAGCGCGTTCAACATGTACGACGAGCTGAGCGTTCGAAGCAGGCTCTTCTCACCGGAGTCAGCGGCTCGCCTCGCGGACATCACGGCAGAGCTACTGGACCTCCACGCGAAATAGCGGGTCCCGGCGGACCTTGGCGGCCCGCCGGCCATCGCACACCCCGCCGTCCCGACCGGCCAGGGGCCCTGTCACACGGAAGTTCGCGTACAGGAGGTTCAGGGCCGCTGTCCGGCCACCCTCGTTTTCAACGGCGTCTCGGAGGTCCGCACCTCGCCTGCGGCAGGTTCGCCGGGAGACTGGTATCGCGTCTCGATGTAGACCCACTGGTCGGGGCGGGGGGCGGTGAACGTACGACCATGGGCAGCTCCCGTGTCACCGGAGCCATGGGGTGGGCTTTCGTGTCATCGCCTGCCTTCCGCGGTGTGGATGGTCACCCTTCCTTCACCGATCGGCCCGAGACTGTTCGGGCCGTCGGACAGCGCGCGCCGAACCTGCCGCATAAAAGGGGCAGCGCCCGCAGGGGTGCGGGCGCTGCCGAGGGTGTCGCGAGGTTGTGGTGTCAGCGGGTGTGAACGGGGCGGCCGATCTGGCGGAGCGGCCAGTTCCTCGTGGAGTCCGTCAGGGCGGATGGTTGCGCCGGGTACTCCGGGGCGCAGCGGGTGCCGTGCGGCGGCGTCTTGAGCTCGATCAGGTAGTTCACGATCTTGTCATGGGCGCAGACGCTGTTGCGGAACTGGCCATGCCCGACGCCCTCGTACTCGAGCAGGACCGACCGCGGGATCTGCTGCGCGGCCGCGTGGTTCCACGCCGCCGGGGTGCCCACGTCATGGCGGGCCGTGGCCAGCAGGATGGGCGGGTTGCCACTGATCTTGAGCCGGTACTGCGGATTGGACACCGGCCCCTGCCAGTTGAGGCAGTTCACCACGTCGGACCAGAACGGCGAGAGCTTCGTGTGCGGGGCGACCGTTTCGAGCCACCGCCGGTACTGGTCGAGCTGGGCGAAGTCCTTGACGTCCCACTTCCAGTCGGAGCACCAGATGGCGGGGTAGGGGTTGTTGACCACTGCCGCCTTGGTGGTGGCCGAGGGTGCCGGGGGCGTGCCCTCGGCGAGGGCCTTCAGCCAGTCGGCGGCCTCGAACCAGCCGCTCGGGTCGTACATGTAGTCGAACAGGCCCACCCGGAGCTCCTCGGCGGAGATCGGATGGCCGTCGGCGGGGTCCGTCAGGTCACCGGCCGTCGCCTTCGCGTGCAGCCCGTCCCACAGGCCGACGACGTTCTGGTCGTGCAGTGCGCAGGCCGTGGTCTCGTCGCACCACTTGCCGAACTCGAGGAAGCTGCCCTCGAAGTCCTCCGTCGTGGTCTTCAGGTACTGCCACGCGGAGGTGATGCTGTGGTCCATGTTGGAGTCGATGGCCATCGCGCGGATGTTCCCCGGGAACAACTCCGCGTACTGCTGGCCGACCTGCGTGCCGTAGGAGATCGCGAAGAAGCTGATCTTGCGCTCGCCGAGCGCCATCCGGATCGCGTCGACGTCACGGGTCGCGCTGGTGGTGTCGACGTGGTCGAACAGCGGGCCGGTCTGCTCGCGGCAGTCCTTCGACAGGTCCGCGTTGAACCGCAGGAACGCCTGGTACTCGGCCTCGCTGGCCGGGTAGGTGACCGGCGTGCGGTCGACCAGGTCCTCGCTGCACACCGCCTCGGTGCTGCGGCCGACGCCGCGCGGGTCGAGGCTGACGAGGTCGAAGTACTGCCGGATCGGGTCGCTGTCCGGGATGGCGCGGTTGAGGATGAACGGTCTGATCCCCGAGCCGCCGGGGCCGCCCGGATGGACGACCAATACGCCGATCCGCTTGGCCGGGTCCAGCGCCTTGAGCCGGCCGATCGCCAGGTCGAGGGTCGGCCCGCTCGGCTTCTTCCAGTCGATCGGCACCTTCAGGGTCGCACATTCGGCCGGGTGAGTGGTGCCGCACTCCGCCCACTGGATCGGTGCGGAGGGCCGCCATCCTGAGGCCGCGGCCTGCGCGACCGTCGGCTCAGCGGGGGCCGGCTGCGCGAGGACCGGCTGCGCGAGCAAGGTCGTCAGCGTGAGTCCCGCGAGTGCAATAGCGAGTAATCGCCTCTTCATGTGTTCCTTTCACAAATGCGCTTCGCTGCTCTTTACCGGTCGACAAGACCAAAAGTCGTAATATCTGTCGACCGGAATGATCATAGTCGCCGAATGGTGACCATGCGGCTATTTGTGCATCGAAGCCGAACATGCCGCCAAGCTCGCAATCCGGATCGGCGGCGGTAGCATTCCCTGGTCAACCGGCCATGTTCGTTCCTGTTGCCTTATGCCAGGCTGTCCAGCCAGGCGCGGTGGAGGCCGGCGAAGCGGCCGGCTTCGGCGATGAGGCGGTCCGGGGGGCCGTCCTCGACGATGAGGCCGGCGTCCATGACGAGCACCCGTTCGGCGATCTCGATGGTGGACAGGCGATGGGCGATGATCAGGGCGGTACGGCCGGCGAGGACGGTGCGCAGGGCGCGCTGGACGAGGCGTTCGCTGGGGACGTCCAGGCTGGAAGTCGCCTCGTCGAGGATCACCACGGCCGGGTCGGCGAGGAAGACCCTGGCGAACGCCACCAGCTGCCGCTGCCCGGCCGACATACGGCCGCCGCGCTTGCCGACCTCGGTCCGGTAACCGTCCGGCAGCGCCGCGATGAACTCATGCGCGCCGATCGCGCGGGCCGCCTCCTCGATCTCGGCCGGGGTGGCGGCCGGGCGGCCGAACCTGATGTTGTCCGCCACCGTTCCGGTGAACAGAAAGTTCTCCTGCGTCACCGTCACCACGGCCCGCCGAAGCGTGGCCTCGTCGAGGTCGCGCAGATCGACGCCGTCGAGCAGGACGCTGCCCGCCGTCGGGTCGTAGAAGCGGGCGATCAGTTTCGCCACGGTCGTCTTGCCCGCGCCGGTCGCGCCGACCACCGCGACGATCTGCCCTGGGGGGATCTCCAGGTCCAGCCGGGGCAGGACCGGCACGCCGTCGATGTAGGAGAACTCGGCCCCCTGGAACCGCACCGCGCCGCGCGGGCGCGGAAGCGGCACCGGATGCTCGGGCTCGGCCACCACGGGCCGCTCCTCCAGAACGCCGGAGAGGTTGGAGAGCGCCGCGCCGGCCGACTGGAGCGTGTTGTAGAACTGGGAGATCTCCTGCATCGGCTCGTAGAACTGCCGCAGGTACAGCAGGAACGCGGCGAGCACGCCGACCGTGACCGCGTGGTGGAGCGCGAGCCAGCCGCCGTACAGCAGGACCGCCGCGACCGTGACGTTGCCGATCAGCTTGATGCCCGGCATGAACACCGCGACCAGGCGCATGCTGCTCGCGCTGGCGTCCCGGTAGCCGGTGTTGAGCTCCTCGAAGATCTCCTGGTTGCGTGGCTCTCTGCGGAACGCCTGGACCGCCCTGATCCCGGTCATCGACTCCACGAAGTGGACGATGACCAGCGCCACCGCCTCACGGGTCCGGCGGTAGACGATGCTCGACTCACGCCGGAACCACCGGGTGAACAGGAACAGGATCGGCAGGGGCACCAGCGCGACCGCGCCGAGCGGGAGGTCGAGCACGAGGAGCAGGACGGCGGTGCCGAACAGCGTGAGGACGGCGGTGACGATGCTGTCGAAGCCCGACTGCAGCATCTCGGCGATCGCGTCGATGTCGGAGGTGAGCCGGGCGATGACCCGCCCCGAGGTGTATCGCTCGTGGAACGAGAGCGACAGTCGCTGGAAGTGGTCAAAGACGCGACGGCGCAGCTCCAGCAGGATGTCTTGCCCGATCTGTCCAGATATCTGGAGGAACGCCCGACGGGTGAACGCCTGGGTCAGCGTCGCGGCCAGGATCGCCGCGACGGTCACGAGCAGCGTCCTGGCGTCCTCGTGCCGCAGTATCGGCGGGATGCCGGTGTCGATGCCGACCTTCACCAGGTAAGGGATCGCGAGGCCCGCCGCGTTGGAGACCACGATGACCGCGACCAGCAAGGCGATGGGCCGCCGGTGCGGACGCAGCAGGTCGCCGAGCAGCCGCCGGGACCGCGCTCGCAGCAACACCGACACCTTGTCCGGCAGCTCTTCCTGCTTCTCCGTGGCGACGCCGCGCCAGCGTCCCGGTTCGACGGCCGTGCTCGGTCGCTCGCCGTCCTTCGTGCCGGTGGCCGTGCGGCTCATCGCAGCGCCTCCTCGTGGTCGAGGTCGGCGTCCTGCGCGAGCAGTTCCCGGTACTCGGGGACCTTCGACAGCAGCTCGCGATGCAGGCCGACGTGCGTGATGGTGCCGTCGCGGAGCAGCGCGACCTTGTCGGCGAGCAGCACGGTGGACGCGCGGTGCGCCACGACGAGGCCGGTCGCGTCCGCGAGCACCCCGCGCAGCGCTTGCTCGACCAGGGCCTCGGTCTCGACGTCGAGGGCCGACAGGGTGTCGTCCAGCACGAGGATCCTCGGCTTGCTGAGCACCGCGCGGGCCAGGGCGAGCCGTTGCCGCTGGCCGCCGGACAGCGACATGCCCTGCTCGCCGATCCGGGTGTCGAGCCCCCACGGAAGGTCGTAGGCGAAGGCGGCCTGGGCGATTTCGAGCGCCTCCCGCAGTTCCTCCTCGGTCGCCTCGCCCCGGCCGAGTGTGAGGTTCTCCCGCACGCTCATCGAGAACAGCGTCGGCTCCTCGAAGGCGGTGGCGACCACCGACCGCAGCGCCGGCAGCGCCAGGTCACGGATGTCCCGCCCGTCGATCGTGACCCGGCCCTCGGTGACGTCGGCGAGCCTCGGCACCAGGGCGGTCAGCGTCGTCTTGCCCGAGCCGGTGGCCCCCACGATCGCGACCGTCTCGCCCGGCCGCACGTCCAGCCAGACGTCCCGCAGCACCGGCCGTTCACCGCCGGGGAAGCGGAAGCCGACGCCCTCGAACCGCAGGTGCCCGCGCGGCCGCTCGATCACCTCCGCGCCGCCGACGATCTCCGGCTCGGTGTCGAGTACCTCCATGACCCGGTCGGCGGAGGTCATCGCCTCCTGCGCCATCGCCAGGATGTAGCCGAGCGACGCGATCGGCCACACCAGTTGGAGCATCAGCGTGGTGAAGGCCACCAGGGTGCCGAGCGTCAACGAGCCCGCACCGACGGCCAGCGCGCCGAGCAGGAGCACCATGGCCAGGGTGACGTTCGGGATCACCTCCAGGAAGGTGAAGAAGCGGGACGCCAGCCGCACCTTGTCCATCGAGACCCGGTGGACCTTGCGCGCGACGGCGTCGAACTCGGAGAACACATGCGGCCTGCGCCCGAACGCCTTGACGGTGCGGATGCCGACCGCCGCCTCCTCGACGTAGGTGGCGATGTCGCCTTGCATGTCCTGGACCTCACGCGAGATGCGGCGGTACTTCTTCTCGAACCGCAGCGACACGGCGAAGATCGGCACCGCGGCCGCCACGATGAGCAGGCCGAGGGGCCAGTACATCCGCAGCAGCAGCACGGTCACCGTGATCAACTGCAGGATGTTCATGACGAGGAACAGCAGGCCGAACCCTGAGAACCGGCGGATCGTGGACAGGTCGGTCGTCGCGCGGGACAGTAGTTGGCCCGACTGCCAGTCGCCGTGGAAGCTCATCGGCAGCTGCTGCAGGTGCCGGTAGAGATCGTCGCGGATCGCCGTCTCCAGTCCGAGCACGGCCTTGGTCTGCATCCACCGGCGTACGAAGGTCAGGAACGCCTCGGTGACGCCCAGGGCGAGTGCTAGGAGTCCGAGCGGGAGAAGGGCGGCGCTGCGGCCGTGGCCGACCGGGCCGTCGATGATCTCCTTGCCCACCAGCGGGATCGCGGTGGTGGTGGCGATGCCCGCCATGGTGGCGAGCCAGATGAGGAGCAGGCGGGGGATGTAGGGGCGCAGGTACGGCGTGAGCCGTCGCAGCGACCGGGACCTCCCGCTACGGGGTTTGTCTGGGGAGTCGGGGGCAGGGCCGGAGTCTTTACCGTCGGGAGGCATGAGGAAGCAGGGCATTCCTTACGAGTCGGCGCGATCGGCGCGATGGACAGGGCGGAGGGCGCTAGGTGTCGCGGCGGCGTCGGGGGCGCGCGTGGGTAGCCACAGCCGCAGGGGTTACCTTCACCTTCCAAGCCTGTTGCTCCCCGATCAACCGATTTTCGGGCGCTGGGATGCTCCCCGGCAGGTGTACCGAGTTGGCATACCCACTGCGCGGACGGGGCCCACCTGACCGGACGGCGAGCAGGACGAATGGCCCAGGCCGGACAGCGGTCGACCACGCGCCGCCACGCGCCGGGCGAGTCACAAGCACGATGGCTCCCGCGCCGGGCCGTACGGAGCCCGGCGACGGGTCACGGCCCTTTCACAAAGCGACGCCTGAACCACCCCGACTCGGCGTACGTTTCCGGGAGGGAAGTCTCCCCTTTCCCCCCAGGAGCGGAGGTTGGCATGTCGGCCGATGAGACAGGGACGACACGCCGGAAGGTGCTCTTCCGGAGCGTTGCCGGCGGGTTCGCCGCCATGCTGGGTCTGGTCGGCATCCGGCCGGCACAGGCGTCAGTGGACACGGCGTCGGACGCGACCGATGAGGCGGCCGGACCGATTCTCGCCAAGACCAGGAGCATCCCGGTTCGCGGCGGAAAGATCATCAAGGGTAAGTACGTCATCACCCAGCCGAAGAAGGGAGTGTTCCGGGCGTTCAGCGCGAAGTGCACCCATCAGGGCTGCACGGTGGCGAGCGTCAGCGGCGGCACGATCAACTGTCCCTGCCATGGAAGCAAGTTCAACTTCTCGACCGGAGCCGTGGCGCAGGGCCCGGCCGGCAAACCCCTTCCGCGTAAGAGGATCACGGTCTCCAAGGGCGTCATCCGCCTGAAGTAAGGTCGGCTTCCGGCGCTCCCACAGCGGCAGGGAGCGCCGGACCCCGCGCCGTCCGAGCACCTCGATCTGACGGGCCGGGGCGAGCGCGACCTCGAACCGGGACCGGCCACCCGGCTACGCCCGCACCGCGACGCAGCGGATCGGGGCCGGCGCGCGTTCATAGGGCATGAACCATGAGACGGTCGCTCGCGCGTCCGCGCCGCCCCGGGCTGACGCGGTGCTCGCGAGCCTGTATGGCGAGTACCGGCTCGCCCTGGTGCGCCTGGCCATGCTGCTCGTCGGCGACAGGGAAAGCGCCGAGGACATCGTGCAGGATGTCTTCTCCAGGCTGCACGGCAAGCGCCCCGAGACGTTGACGCCGGCGTACATCCGCGTCTGCGTGCTGAACGCCTCCCGCTCGGTCCTGCGCAGGCGCCGCGTGGCCACCAAGGCGGCACTGGGGCGGACGGCGGACGAGCCGGTGGACTCCGCGGAGACGGCCGCGCTACTGGGAGAGTCGCGGCAGGAGATGCTGACCGCCCTGAGCCGGCTGCCCAGGCGGCAGCGCGAGGCCCTCGTCCTGCGCTACTACCTCGACCTGTCCGACGCCGACATCGCGCGGGCGACGCGCGTCAGGGAGAGCACCGTGCGGTCCACCGTCTCCAGGGCCCTGGACCGGCTTCAGCGCGAACTGGGAGGAAAGGCATGACTGGCATCGAGGACCGGCTCAGAGACGCGCTGGCCGCCAAGGCCGAGACCATGCGGGACGATGGGCGGCCCCGCGCCCTGCCCGCGCCGCGTGGGCGAGAGCTCAGGTGGTGGGCGCCGGTGGCGGTGGCGGCCGCACTCGTGGTCGTGGTGGCGGGTATCGTCGCCGGGACGCGTACGGTCACGTCGCCCGCTCCAGCGGTACGGCCGACACCCTATATCGGCCCCTTCGCGCCGCCGGCCAAGCAGGTGTGGCCGGCCGCGGTGCACGAGATCCCGGCCACGGGGCCGGGCGGCAGGGCGTTCAAGCCGGACGTGTTCGTCACCGACCGGGTGGTGGTGGGCCGGGGGCTCACCAGGAACCGGCTCGACGGGATCTGGTCGTACGACGTGGACCGGCGGAAGTTCACCGGCATCGCGCCGCTCAAGGACCCGGACGTGGTGAACGAACCGGTGGTCTTCGGCGACGGGTACCTGGCGTGGTCGGCGTTCCGCGACCGCCTGACGGAGATCTGGGCGGTGCCGGTCACCGGCGGCGTCCCGCGCCGGATCGCCTCGATCACGGGCGTGCTGACCAGTGAGAACAGCTACTACGGGATCGACCTGGCCATCGCGGGCGGCATGGCCGTGTGGTCGCCGTTCGACGGCGGCGTCTACCGGGTCCCGCTGAAGGGCGGGAAGGCTTCCCTGGTCTCCGGCACGAGGGGCCACTACCTGGTCGAATGGCCGTGGGCCGGGTGGCCTCGGCTGGAGATGACGGACCACCCCATCCCCCGTCCCATGGAGCACCTGAAGAACGTGCTCACCGGCGAGCTCAGGAACGTGGCCCCTCCCACCGGGCGAGCATCGTGGGACGACTGCGGGGTCACGTGGTGCTTCAACGGCCTCGACGCGTGGCGACGCGACGGAACCGGCCTGCGCAAGCTTCCGGGGATGGCCCGCGGGGAGCTCTACTCGGGCCGCTTCGTCCTGCTCCAGCAGAAGGACCGTGACGGGAACCAGGCGAACGCCGCCGTACACGACGTCGCCACGGGACGCACCGGCCTGCTGTTTCCCATCCCGTCACGCTGGGGCGACAAGGCCTCTCCCACCCTTCACCTACAGGAAGGCATGTGCTGGTTCCTGACAGGGCGGGGTACGCAGGTTCTCGTCAACCTGGCCGCCGCCGGCCGATGAGACGTCGGCGATGCGGCGCGGCAGAGGGAACCGGCCCCCTGCCAGCCCCAGCATCGCGGGACCCGGCCGCCCGTCCGCCCTTGCGCGGCCTCGCGGGGACCGACGCTCAGCGGCGGAGTAGCGGTTCTTGCCGCTCGGCGCCGATGGGGTCCGGAGTGAGCAGGCTCCGGGCGTGGGTGATGGCCGCGGGGGTGCCGGGAAAGATCAGGCCGTCTCTGCGCAGGTGGGCGGCTACTCCGAGGGTGGCCAGGACCTGGTCGTGGGCGGGGCGGATGCCTGACAGCAGCACGATGATCCCGCGGTGTTCCAGGCGGGTGATGGCGTCGCCGAGGACCTGGGCGCCGGTGGCGTCGAGGGTGGTCACCCGGGACATCCGCAGGATGACCACGCGGACGTCGGCGATCTCGGTGAGCTCCAGCAGGAACCGGTGGGCGGCGGCGAAGAACAACGGCCCGTCGAACCGGTAGGCGACGATGTGCTCGGCCAGCAGCCGCTGCTCCTGCTCGCTGTGGTCGCCGGCCTCGAGCGGCACCTGCTCCAGCTGGGAAGTCCGGGAGATCGCCCGCAGTGCCAGCACGATCGCCATACCGACGCCTACGGCGACCGCGGTGACCAGGTCCAGGACCACGGTGACCGCGAAGGTCACGACCAGGACGACGCCGTCGCCGCGCGTGGAGCGGGCGATGGCGCGCAGCGAGCCGACCTCGACCATGCGGATCGTCGTGGCCAGCAGCACCCCGGCCAGCGCGGCCAGCGGAATCTGACCGACCAGGCTCGCGGCGGCGTACACGATGAGGGCGAGCACCGCGGCGTGGGCGAGGGCGGCCAGGCGCGAACGGCCCCCGGCGCGGACGTTCACCGCGGTCCGGGCGATCGCCGCGGTCGCGGGGACTCCGCCGAACAACGGGACGACGAGGTTGGCGATGCCCTGACCGAACAGTTCCCGGTCGGGGTCGTGTTTCTCACCGACGCTCATGCCGTCGGCGACGCTCGCGCACAGCAGGCTCTCCAGCGCGGCCAACGCGGCCACGGCCAGCGCCGAGGGGACCAGGGCCGCGAGCGATCCGATGTCGACGAAGCCCAGGGACGGGGCGGGCAGCCCGGCGGGCAGCGCTCCGATCCGGGCGACGTCGATCGGCCACACCGCGGCGACCACGGTCGCCCCGACGATCCCCACCAGGGAGAAGGGGATGGCGGGCCGGACCCGGGCACCGGCCACCATGAGCGCGGCCACCGCCAGCGCCATGATCAGCGGAGCGGCCCGCGGGTGTTCGACATAGCGGGCCAGTGCGTCCGCGGCGACCTTCCACACCTTGTCACCGTGCGCGCCGGTCACCCCCAGGGCGGCCGGCACCTGTTGGAGGGCGATCACCACGGCGATGCCGGCGGTGAACCCTTCGATGACCGGGGTGGGCAGGTAGCGGGCGTAGCGGCCGGCCCGCAGCGCTGCCGCGATCACCAGTACCAGCCCGGCCATCAGGCCGACCATGAGGACCCCGCCGGTGCCGTAGTGGGCGACGATCGGGACAAGGACGACGGTCATCGCACCGGTCGGACCGGACACCTGCAGGTTGCTGCCGCCGAGGACGGCGGCGAGCGCGCCTGCCACGATCGCGGTGACCAGGCCCGCCTGGGCTCCGAGTCCGGAGCTGACGCCGAACGCCAGCGCCAGCGGGAGGGCGACGACGGCGACGATCAGTCCGGCGAGCAGGTCACGGCCCGGGTTGCGGCGTGCGGCATGCCAGTCCGCCCGTACGGGCAGCAAGCCGGGAAGCCGTTTCAGCACGGTCGCTCGGTGGGCTCGGCTTCGGCTTCGCGCGCGGTCGTGTCCGCGACTCCCAGTTCGTGCCTCAGACGGTCCAGGTCGGTGCCGCCGCCGCTGTACTTCAGCTCACGGGCGACCTTCGTCTGCTTGGCCTTGGCCCTGCCGCGTCCCATTGACCTCGCCATTCCTGTCGATGTCGCTATCTATGCAATTGCTAATCTTAGCAACTGATGGACAGAGCCATGCGGGAAGCGGGCGCGGTCGGGCCGCTGGGCGCCGGTTGTGCTCGGCGCCCGGGCGATCACCGTGACGGGAGGCGGACGAATGCCACCTCCCGTCACGCGAGGACACCGGGCGCCGCGCTCCTGGCCGGCCGACTCCCGTGGGTGTCCCGACCTAGAAGTCCATGTCGCCGCCGGGCATGGCGGGAGCGGCCGGGTTCTTCTCGGGCTTCTCGGCGATGACCGCCTCGGTGGTGAGGAACAGCGCCGCGATGGAAGCGGCGTTCTGCAGCGCCGAGCGGGTGACCTTGGCGGGGTCGATGATGCCCGCCTCGAGCATGTTGACGTACTCGCCGGTCGCGGCGTTGAGGCCGAAGCCCACCTCGATGTTGCGCACGCGCTCGACCACGACGCCGCCCTCGAGGCCGGCGTTGATGGCGATCTGCTTCAGCGGCTCCTCGAGCGCCTTGCGGACGATCGCGGCACCGGTGGCCTCGTCGTTGAACAGCTCCAGCTTGTCGAACGCCTTGGCGCCCGCCTGCAGCAGAGCCACGCCACCGCCGGGCACGATGCCCTCCTCGACGGCCGCCTTCGCGTTGCGAACGGCGTCCTCGATGCGGTGCTTGCGCTCCTTGAGCTCGACCTCGGTCGCCGCGCCGGCCTTGATGACGGCGACGCCGCCGGCCAGCTTGGCGAGGCGCTCCTGGAGCTTCTCGCGGTCGTAGTCGGAGTCGGTGTTCTCGATCTCGGCGCGGATCTGGTTGACCCGGCCGGAGATCTGCTCGGGGTCGCCGGCGCCGTCGACGATGGTGGTCTCATCCTTGGTGATGATGACCTGGCGCGCGCGACCGAGCAGGTCGAGCGTGGCCGTCTCCAGCTTGAGGCCGACGTCCTCGCTGATGACCTGGCCACCGGTGAGGATGGCGATGTCACCGAGCATGGCCTTACGGCGGTCGCCGAAGCCAGGGGCCTTGACGGCGACCGACCGGAAGACGCCCTTCATCTTGTTGACGATCAGGGTGGCCAGAGCCTCGCCCTCGACGTCCTCGGCGATGACCAGCAGTGACTTGCCGGCCTGCACGACCTTGTCGAGCAGCGGAAGCACGTCCCTGTTGGCGGAGACCTTGCCGCCCACGATCAGGACGTACGGATCGTCCAGGACCGCTTCGAGCCGGTCGGAGTCGGTGATGAAGAGCGGCGCGATGTAGCCCTTGTCGAAGCGCATGCCCTCGGTGAGCTCGAGCTCCAGGCCAAAGGCGTTGCTCTCCTCGACGGTGATGACGCCTTCCTTGCCGACCTTGTCCATCGCCTCGGCGATCATCTCGCCGATCTGGGTGTCGCCGGCGGAGATGGAGGCGGTGGAAGCGATCTGCTCCTTGGTCTCCACGTCCTTCGCGAGCTTCGAGAGCTCCTCGCTGACGCGCTCGACGGCGACTTCGATGCCCTTCTTCAGGGACATCGGGTTGGCGCCGGCGGCGACGTTGCGCAGGCCCTCGCGTACCAGCGCCTGGGCGAGCACGGTGGCGGTGGTGGTGCCGTCACCCGCGACGTCGTCGGTCTTCTTCGCGACCTCCTTGACGAGCTCGGCCCCGATCTTCTCCCAGGGGTCCTCGAGCTCGATCTCCTTGGCGATCGAGACGCCGTCGTTGGTGATCGTGGGAGCGCCCCACTTCTTCTCCAGCACGACGTTGCGGCCCTTGGGACCCAAGGTCACCTTGACGGCATCGGCGAGCTGGTTCATCCCGCGCTCGAGACCGCGCCGGGCGTCCTCGTCGAACGCAATCATTTTCGAAGCCATTACTGCTCCTGCTCTTGATGGGGCTTGCCGGGACGGCGCCCGCGACGGACGGCCTGCCGGCGGGTGGATGACCCGCAGGCGGACCTCGCCGTCCCGGCACACGCCTTGCGGTTGGCACTCTCCAGGCGTGAGTGCCAGGCGTCCCAGCGCACTCTACCCACAACTTGCGTGGCACGCATATAGTGCGTGCCGCGCAATATCGGGTAGGGTCGGCCCATGAACGACGACGCTATGGACCTCCGGGCGCGCAACCGGCAGGCAACCCGGGAGGCGATCAGCCACGCCGCGCTGCGCCTGGCCATCGAGCAGGGCCCCAACGGGCTGGCCCTTGTGCGCGTCCACGACATCGCCACGGCCGCGGGAGTATCACCCCGCACCTACAACAACTACTTCTCCAGCAGGGAGGAGGCAGTCTGCGCCTTCCAGGCCGACCAGTCCAGGCGCGCGGGGCAGGCGCTGCGCTCCCGGCCCACCGGCGAGCCGCTGGACCAGGCCGTCATCGCGGCCATGATCGAGCTCTACACCGCCCCCGAGCCTGACAAGGCCGGCCTGCGCATGATCATGTCGACGCCGGAGTTGGAGGGCGAGGCGCTGAAGGCGTTCACCATGGCGGAGGGCCCGCTCGCCGAGGCGATCGGGGCGCGCACCGGCACCGACCCAGGACGCGACTTGTTCCCCGCCGTCATGGCCGCCGCGGTCGCCGGCGCCATCCGCGTGGCGGGGCGGCACTGGCTCGAACCCGGTAACACCGAATCCTTCGCCACCGTCCTGCGCAGTGCCCTGTCCTGCGTCATTCCCGCAGCGCCGCCCGAAGGCCCGCGGGGTCGGTGACCAGAACGCGCAGGCCCGGCGTTTGAGACATCGCCGAGCGGGAGGAACGGCTCAACCCTCAGCTCAGGACCCGGGCGAGCCAGTCGTTGCGCGTCCGGGGTGCCGCGGTCGCGCGCCATCAGTGTGAGTCCGGCGGCGAGGCCACCGCCGGCGCCGGCGCCCGCGACGACGATGCGGGCGGGATCGATGCCCAGGTCTGCCATCAGGCCGAATCGATGAAGGATTGACCTATTCACCAGCGATCTCAGAAGGCGGCCTTGCCGCCGACCGGCACCTCGTCGATGTACTGAGGCTCGCCGGCGAGCAGCGGCTGGAGCTTCGCGACCAGCGCCTTCGCCTCCTCGGTCGCGAAGAACCTGCCGTGGGCCTCTTCGCTGGTCCAGCCTTCGGTGACGTAGACGATGTCCCGGTCGCCGGCCGAGCGGCTGACCAGGAAGACAACGCAGTCCTCGTTCGGCAGGGACGGCGCGTTGAGCAGAAACTCGACCAGCTCGTCACCCTTTCCGGGCTGCGCGGTCATGGTGGCGTGAAAACCGTGGTTGACGGCCATGGGGGTATCTCCTCATTCGTGGAGCTGTAGTGCGCTCCTGGGATATCGACCAGCCCATGTAAGCATCGTGAACAGCGGAAATGCTAGAAAGATACTCCCGACCTCTTGCCTGATCCTATCGTTGCAGCGATTATCGGTTCGTGCTTCAATCGAATCATGGACCTTGATGAGCTGCGTACCTTGCTTGTCCGCCATGCCCGGCCCGACATGACCACCGCCATCGACGGTGTCCTGATCTCGAAGGTCGAGCAGTCGACTCCGCCGTCGCCGTCGATGTCGGGCACAGTGCTGGCACTCATCGCGCAGGGCGCGAAACGGATCGCGCTGGGCGACCGCGTTTACGAGTACCGCGCCGGGCAATACCTCCTCGCCTCGGTCGACATGCCGATCACCGGCCACTTCACCGAGGCCAGCCCCGAGCGGCCGGCAGTGGGCTTCGGCCTGATCCTGCACCCGGCCACCGTCGCCGAGCTGCTGCTGCAGGCGGCCCCCGGAGACCTCCCACCCGCCGGCGGCGGCGCGCCGTCCGGCATGGCCGTCAGCGACGCCCCTGACGCGCTCGTCGACGCGGTGATCAGGCTGCTGCGCCTGCTCGACCAGCCACGCGACATGGCGGTGCTCGCACCGCTGATCAAACGGGAGATCCTCTGGTGGCTCATCACCGGTGAACAGGGCGCCGTCGTACGCCAGCTGGGCCTCGCGGACAGCAGCCTCACCCACATCGCCCGGGCGGTCCGGTGGATCCGCGACCACTACACGCAGTCCTTCCGCGTCGAGGACGTGGCGCAGCTGGCCGGTATGAGCGTGTCCGCCTTCTACCGCAACTTCCAGGCCGTCACCGCGATGAGCCCCATCCAGTTCCAGAAACAGATCCGGCTGCAGGAGGCCCGGCTCCTGCTCGCCACACACCCCAACGACGTCACCGGCGTCAGCCACCGCGTCGGCTACGACAGCCCATCACAGTTCACCCGCGAGTACCGCCGCCAGTTCGGCGCGCCTCCCAGCCAGGACGCCGCCCGCCTGCGCGGCTCGACGCTCAGCACCGCACCATCCCTGGTCTAAGGCAGGGCGGCCATCGGTGCTGAACCCTGATGAAGTGCTTAGCACCCGCCGGTCAGCAGGACGGCGAACCCAGCGCGAGGGCGCTGACCAGACCGGCCGTGATGAACAAGCCGACCAGGCACAGCAGCATGCGCTTGCGCTGAGGACCGTAAGGAGCGGCGCCCCGACGACCATGCCGAGCGCGTAGATGCTCATTGATCTTCTAGTCGGTGTCGTGGGAGATCAGCAGGGTCAGCACGTTTCCGCGTGGGCTGAGCGCGCCGATCGCGAGCTCTTGATGCACCCAGTACGGCTGCCGCCTGGTGGTCCTGAACGCCATCCATCGCCATCGGGCGGCGAGCTCGTTGACCCGGTGGACGGACGCCTCGGCGGGGGCGCGCACGAGGCCCGCGACCGACTGCCACGCCCGCAGTCTGCCGTACCCGCCGCGGAGCCCTTGGGAGTGGCTGGCGTCGCAGTAGGCCATGGTGAACAGCTCGTCCACCACCGCGTTCAGGCTGACCCGCTCGCCGTTCAGGGCGACACGGGCGCGAAAGGTGTGCGGTAGGAACGTGTTCACCCCCAGGGGCACCAGTCCCTGGGGCTCGAAACACCGGGGAAGCTCGATGACCATCGCCTCCCCCGGCGAGCTCCAGTGTCGCACCGCGGCGGTGATGAGCCGCCCGTCCTCCCGGGTGCTCACGATCTCGGGCCCGCGGCCCGCAGACCCTCCGCGCGCGAGCCAGGCGTCCCACAACGGGGTGGGGCCATCCCCGTCTCCCCCGGTCGGCGGACCTTCCGGACCGGCCGGGCGCTGAAGGAGCCGCGCGATCTCCGGATGCTCCGGGGCGGGGAGCCGGCGGTAAGGCGTCCAGCCGGGATCGAGGAAGGCCGCGTCGATCCAGCGCTCTGCCCGGGTGCGCTTCAGGGGCAGCCCGGCCAGAGGATGCCCCAGTTCCAGCAGGACGGCCGCGCACCGCACCGCTGAGGGCACCCGGGCCAGGTTGACGCGGCGTACCACGAGTTCCTGCGTCAGGCAGGCGATCAGCTCCGCCCACGCGTCCGGCTCGTCGGGCACGCGCTCCAGCAGGGGCAGCAGATGGTGAACCGGCCGCCGCTCCGCCAGCAGCGCGGCCAGGTCACGGATCCGGCCGCGCTGCCGGTCGCCGCCGTACTGGTCGCCGCCGTACTGGTCGCGCACCAGCTCGGCCAGCGCTCCAGGGTCGCCTGGGACGTGCGACAGGGCTGGCGTGTGCAGCCCACTCATGATCTCGTGCGAGATCATGCATACCCCTTTGGCGATCCCGCCGTCACGATCGTTCCTCTCATCCCCGCATGGGCTGGACTCTCACCCCCATGAATAGACCGGTGGCCCTGCGCACCGGTTGCGGATGACTGGTGGACCCCACCTGAAGAATTCCTCCGCCTTCCATCTCGGTTTCGCGCATGCCCAGCGCCCCCGGGGAAACGCACAAGACACCGAGGCCACATCCACTCCGATGTGGGTGGTTCGGCCTCTTACGCTCTCGTCGGAATTCGGCACGTAGCACGAGGCCTCAAGCACGTAATGCGGTGGACGAGTCCCAAGGCCTTTCACTATCGTGTGGCCATGTCCAGTCCTGAGGCGTCAAGACGCTAGCCACCGGTCCTGAGGTGGCTTCTTGTGGTGTCACGCGGCAGCGCCATCGCTGAGGCCGCGCGTCTTTCGCCACCCTCGCCGCCGGATCACCGTCGTACGGACTGATTCTTCCCGGTAGTTCCGTCACCTTCGTCGTGTCGCTGGTGGCGGCCAAACCGGGTCTCCTTCACGCGGTAGCGCCCCCGTGTGCCCCGGATGAACGCACGCTTCGTGCGGCCGGTTCGGGAGTGCCGCGGTGGTGTGCCGTGTCCTTCGTGATCCCTTTCGACGCGGCTGCGGAGTGCTCTGCTCATGCCCTTTGCCATCTACATCCTCGGACTGGCGTTATTCGCCCAGGGAACGTCCGAGTTCATGTTGTCCGGGCTGGTTCCGGACATCGCCAGTGAACTGAATGTGTCCGTCTCGGCCGCCGGCGCGCTGACGTCAGCCTTCGCCGCGGGAATGATCGTCGGAGCCCCACTGATGGCGGTGCTCAGTCTGCGCTGGCCGCGTCGGCGGGCGCTGCTCGTCTTCCTGGTCGCGTTCATGCTCGTGCATGTCGTCGGCGCGGTCACCACCACCTTCTCCGTGCTCCTGCTGACCCGGGTCCTCGGGGCGTTGGCCAACGCCGGTTTCCTGGCCGTGGGCCTCGCGGCGGCGACCAGCATGGTCGCGCCGAACGCCAAGGGGCGGGCGACCTCCATCCTGCTCGGGGGCGTCACGCTCGCGTGCGTCGCCGGTGTGCCCGCCGGTGCCGTGCTCGGCCAGGCGTTCGGCTGGCGGGCGGCGTTCTGGGCCGTTGCCCTGATCTCCCTGCCGGCCGTCTTCGCCGTGCTGTGCTCGGTGCCCGACGCGGTTCAGGCGACCGGCGACCCGGACCAGGCCCGTCCCAGTGCCCGGCGCGAACTGCGTGCACTGCGCGGCCCGCGGCTGCTGGTCGTACTGCTGCTGGCCGCGCTGGTGAACGCCGCAACCTTCTGCACCTTCACCTATCTGACCCCGCTGGTCATCAACGTCAGCGGATTCTCCGAGCGCTGGGTGCCGGTGATGCTGGCGCTGTTCGGTCTCGGATCGTTCGCCGGCGTGACCATCGGCGGTCGCCTGTCGGACACGCGGCCGATGCGGGTCCTGATTCCGGGCGGGATCGCCTTGTTCGCCGGATGGGGTCTCTTCACGGCCACAGCAGGCAGTTCGATTGCCACGATCCTGCTCGTCTTCGTCCAGGGGACCCTCTCGTTCGCCGTCGGTTCGACCCTGATCGCCCAGGTGCTGTATGCGGCGACGCAGGCGCCCTCGCTCGGCGGCTCTTTCGCGACCGCGGCCCTCAACGTGGGTGCGGCCACCGGCTCCGCCATCGGTGGCCTCACCATCGCCGCCGGACTCGGCTACCGCTCGCCGCTGTGGGTTAGCGCCCTGCTGGTGGCGGCGGCGCTCGTCACAGCGGGCCTCGCCCAGGTGATACCCGGGCTCAACGGGTGCCGACGGCCTCCACGATCATCTCGCGGCGGTCGGCGGCTGCGTCCAGCCGCCTCTGGTGACCTTGTGCGCGTCCGGAGACGCGGGCGCAGCCGATCCGGATGTCCAGTCCGGCACCAAGGGACAGATTGAAAGAATAGGTAGATCGGTCTATTTTTGTGTCATGGGACAGAAGGGCGCCGAGACGCGGGACCGGCTACTGGATGCGACGCAGGAGCTGGTCGAGACCGGGGGATACTTCGGTGCCGGGCTCAACCAGGTGATCGCGGTCAGTGGCGCGCCCCGCGGCTCGCTCTACTTCCATTTCCCCGGCGGCAAGGACCAACTGGTCGGCGAGTCCGTACGGCGGGCAGGCCGGGCGATCGGCGATGCCTTGGAGGGCCTGGCCGACTCCAGTCCGTCCGTGGCGGAGTTCGTCGAAGGAGTACTGCGGCACCTGGGCGACCGGCTGGAGGGGTCGGGCTGGCGCAAGGGGTGCCCGGTGGCCACCGTGGCGCTCGAGATGGCCGCCACCAGCGACCCGCTGCAGGAGGCCTGCTCGGAGGTCTACACCTCGTGGGAGAGGGCCCTCCGTGCGCGTCTGGACGGCCATCCAGACGCCGACGACCTCTCGGTCACGATCCTGGCCCTGGTCGAGGGAGCGCTCCTGCTGGCCAGGGCGCACCGCAGCAGGGAGCCGCTGAGTCGTGTCGCCCGCCAGATCACCGCCTTGCTGCGCTGACACGGCCCGCCGCAACCGGCGGGCCTCTTTTCGGGCCTAAAAATATGTAGACCGATCTATTTGGAGCCTCATGGACGCGATCGTCTTCGGCGCAACCGGTTTCATCGGCCGTTCCCTCGTCGCCGAGCTGCTTGGCAGGGGGCAGCGGGTGGCGGCAGCCGTACGAAACGACACCCTCACCCCCTGGCTGACCTCCCAAGGCGTCGACACCGGCGGGCTGCTCATCATCGCCGCCGACATCACGCGACCGCTCACGGGCCTGCCCGAAGCGCGCGACGTCTACAACGCCGCCGCGCGCTTCGCGTTCGGCCTCGGAGTGGAGGAGGCGCGAGCGACCAACGTGATCGGGGCGCTCAACGTGCTCGAATGGGCCGCCGCGCTGCCCGGACTGCGGCGGCTCGTGCACATCAGCGGGTACCGGGTGAGCGCGTTCAGCGGTCGCCCCGACTACGCCAGGCTTGGAGCGTACGAGGCGTCGAAGCTCGAGGCCGATCTCGCGGTGCGGGCCCGGGCCCGCGAGCTGGAAATCCCGCTGACCATCGCCAATCCCAGCACCGTGATCGGGCCGGGCCAGTACATCGGCCTGGCCACCCTCGTCGAGGACCTGTGGAACGGGCGGCTCCCCGCGATCCCCGGCGGCCCCGACATCTTCCTGCCGATCGTCACGATCGACTACTTCGCGCGTTTTCTGGCGGAGATCCCCGAATCACCTGCGGGTGAGCACTACTGGGTGCTCGACGACACAACTCCCCTCCTGCCCGAACTGATCAGCACGATCGCCGAACACACGGGCGTGCGGGCGCCTCGCCGTACCATCCCCGTCGGCCTCGTACGGCGCCTGCCGCGCAAGATGACCGGCGCCGACCCCGAGACGCTGTCGTTCTTGTCGGCCGACCGCTACCCGACGGCCTCCGCCCGCGCCTTCGCCGCGACCGCCGGCTTGGAGATGCCCCCGGCCGCCGACGCCCTGCGCGCCTGGGCCGACGACCTGGTGGCCACCCGCTTCGGCGCCGGGTCGCCCTGGCTGAGCCCGTACGGCTTCCGCACAGTGGCGGGCAGCCGTACGTGGGTGAGTGGAGAGCGTCACCGCCCCGCCCACGTCCTGCTGCACGGGCTGCCGATGAACGCCGACCTCTGGGCGCCTCTGGCCGCCCGCCTCTCCGGCCCGATCCTGGCCCCCGACCTGCCCGGCTTGGGACGCTCGGCCGCCGCCGTCCAGCCGGTGGACGCGTGGCTGGCCGACCTGCTGAGCCCGGTGCGGACCCGCCCTGCGCTGGTCGCGCACTCGCTGGCCTGCGGGCCCGCGCTCCGCTTCGCCGTCGAACATCCGGAACGCATCAGCAAGCTCGTACTCGTCTCCCCGGCGTTCCTGCAGGCCCCCAGCCCACGGCTCCTCCGCTCGGGCCTGGCCGTGCCGATGATGCGCCGCATGTCCGCCGCTCACCTGGCCGGGGCGCTCGGCCTCCCGCAGGGGCCGGAGGTGGCGAGCGCCGCAGCGGACCTGCGCCGTCCCGGGGTGGCGCACCGGGTGATCACGGCTCTGCGCACGGCTTTCGCCGAGCGCGAGCGGTCGCGGGCGCTGCTGGACCGGGTGAGCGTTCCGGTCGAGATCGTCGTGGGCTCGGCTGACCCGCTGGTCGTGGGCGTCGACCACCCAGTGGCCGAGATCGCCGGGGCCGGGCACTACCCGCAGCTCACCCACCCGGCCCAGGTCGCCCGCACCTCGGCGTGGCATCCCACCCGATCGGCGGATGACTCCAGGAGCCACTGTCAGTCGCCGAGGAGCGCGGCGATGGCGTCGTTGCTGGAGGCGCTGATGGGTGATCGGATGGGCCCGCGCGAGCGCGATTCTGGTCAGCCGGTCTTGGTGGCGAATGGGCCGCCGGCGCCGAACGCGAGCCGCGCGAAGTTCTCGCCGATGCGGCGGTGTCCTGCGGGGTCGGGGTGGACCTCGTCGGGCAGCGGCAGTTCGGCGTAGTCCGTCTCGCCGTAAAGGTCACGGCCGTCAAGGTAATGCAGGTTCGGGTCGTCAGCCGCCCGCTGTTCGACGATCCGGGCGAGTTCGTCGCGGATGACGTTGAGCGTCAGGCGCCCGGCGGCGCGTTCGGCTGGGTCGCCCGTGGCCTTGAACCGCAAGGTCCCGCCGTCGAATTCGGGTGCGAGGGGGCCGGGGGTGTCCTCCTGGACCGGGCACAGGATGGAGGACGCGACCAGCAGCGGCGTGGTCGGATGCCCCTCGCGGATGGTGTCGAGGAAGCCATGGACCGCGGGGGTGAAGGCGCGCAGGCGCATCACGTCGGTGTTGACGACATTGATGCCGATCTTGACGCTGATCAGGTCCGCGGGGGTGTCCCGCATCGCGCGGGCGGTGAACGGGTCGAGCAGCGCGCTGCCGCCGAAGCCCAGATTGACCAGCTCCACTCCGCCCTGGGCGGCGGCCAGGGCCGGCCAGATGGCGGTCGGGTGGGCGGCGTTCGAGCCGTGGCTGATGGAACTTCCGTGGTGCAGCCACACCCTGCGCCCGCTGTCCGGCGCCGGCTCGACCGGGGCGTCGGTGCGCAGGGCGATCAGCTCGGTGATCTCCGTATGAGGAAGCCAGATCTCGACGTCCTTGTCACGCGCGGGCAGATCGGTGAACCGGGCGGTGCCGGGAGGCCCTTCGCGCAGTTCGACGGACTGGGTGGCCATGTCGATCGTGCGGAGTTTGCCGCCGGTCACCGTGGCCTGGGCAGCGAGACGGCCGTCGACCAGCAGGTCGTATACGCCGTCCGCCGGGGTCGGGAGACCTCGGTAGGCCCTCTTGGTGGGCAGTGTGTCCAGTTCGATGGTGGTGGCCCGGGTGCGGAAGGCCAACCGCACGCCGGACGGCTGGGCCTCGGCCACGGTCAGCTGGTCGTCAGGGATCTGCCGGCGAGCCCGCGCGGGCAGCCGGTGCGGCAGCAGGCCGTGCGCCGTGCGTTCCACGTCGAGGACGCCGCGCAGGATGTCCGCGGTGACGGGTGTGGTGATCCAGTCGTGCTCGTTGTTCATTGCCTCAGCCTGTTGATCAAGATTTACTGTTCAGATGCGCCGGTGCGCGGCGCGGCCGGCCGCGTCCGGCGGTGTGGCCCCCGATGGTCGGGGTGTGGTCCAGCTCCGCAGCAGGGCGTCGAGGGAATCCACGATCCAGGGCCAGGATTCCTGCGGGTCGACGGCGGTGTGGCTGAAGCCTCCGCCCATCTCCAGGCTGACGTAGCCGTGGAAGACGCTGCCCAGCATCCGGACCGCGTGCGTCTGGTCCGGCTCCGTCAGGTCGTAGCCGCGTAGGATCGCCCGCGTCATCTGTGCGTGCCTGACGCCGGCGCTGGCGGCCGCCGTCTTGGGGTCGAGCCTGAGCTGGGCGGCGGCGTAGCGGCCGGGGTGCTCCCGGGCGTAGTCGCGGTAGGCATCGGCGAAGGCGGCCAGAGCGTCCTTGCCGGCGCGCCCGGCCAGGGCGGCGGCGACCCGGTCGGCGAGTTCCTCCAGGGCGAACAGGGCGATCCTGGTCTTGAGGTCCTGGGAGTTCTTCAGGTGCGAGTACAGACTCGCGACCTTGACGTCGAACCGCCGGGCGAGCGCCGAGACGGTCACCTGGTCGAAGCCGACCTCGTCGGCCAGTTCCGCCCCCGCCTGGGTCAGGCGTTCCGTGGTCAGCCCTACTCGAACCATAACCTTCCTCCCATCTAGCGACAGCCATTATGCAATTGCCTAAGAGCTTTAGGCAAATCAGCCTGCCGTTCCGCTGCGTCGCCCCGGTCCCGCTGTTCGGCGGCGTCGGCACTGCTCGAATTTCCGTTCTCGCGCAACACGGCACCCCGAACGCCCTCGGTGCGGCGTGGGGGTGCACCAGTGGCGGCCGAAAAATCTGTCGCCGGAGGGCTCGACCCTGGGTATGGTCACCAGGTGCCTGACGCGATCTTCGCCCACCCTCGCCTCGCACCCGTCTATGACGCTTTTGACGGAGATCGCGACGATCTGATGGCCTACCTCGACATCGCCGATGAATTGAGGGCAGGCCGTGTGCTCGATGTCGGTTGTGGGACAGGATGCCTGGCGGTCCTGCTCGCGGACAGCGGCCGCACGGTTGTGGGCGTCGACCCGGCCGGGGCATCGCTTGAGGTCGCGAAGTCGAAGGATCGCACCGGAAGAATCACCTGGGTTCACGGCGATGCCACGACGGTGCCGGCGATCGGTGCCGAGCTTGCGATGATGACAGGGAACGTGGCGCAGGTCTTTCTCACCGATGACGGCTGGAGACGGACTCTCCAGGGCATCCACACCGCACTTCGCCCAGGTGGTTACCTCGTGTTCGAGATCAGGCGTCCTGAACGTCGGGCATGGGAGGAATGGGCTGTCAACGCCGCCCAGATCACTCGCGATGTTCCAGGGATCGGGTCAGTGGAGCGGCGTCTTGAGGTCACCGACGTGAGCCTTCCGTTGGTGTCCTTCCGCTATACCTACAGGTTCCTGGCGGACGGCGCCGTCGTCACCTCGGACTCGACCCTCCGGTTTCGCAGCCGCGACGAGGTGGAAACAAGCCTGGTCGCCAACGGCTATCGAGTGCTGGACGTGCGAGAAGCCCCTGATCGCCCAGGCCGCGAGTTCGTGTTCATCGCGGAGCGCGCGACCTGAAGGCGCCGGGCCGCTTCTCCCCTACTCGGCCATTTCTCAACGACGAGGTTTCACCCGTCGAACGAGACCAATCACCAGCACACAACCCACCCGTCTCGATGACGAGCGGCTGATCGAAGGCTCAAACCCGGTACTTGACACCTTGTCCTCCAGCGATGGGCAGCGGTTCCCGACGCGGGGCAAGTCGATCACGGCCAGGGCACTTCGTTGGATGTGGTGTTCGGGCTGTCGGCAGGGTGGGAGCCCGCAGGAGGTGGCGCCAGTCGGCGGGCCAGTTGGCCAGCGCGAGGATGCCCATGATGACGAGATGGGTCGGCGCTGCCCAGCTTTCCACCGCCGGGTCGTGGTTGACGATGTGGGTGGTGACAGCGCCGGTGAGCACGAACATGAGGGTCGTGGCGCCCAGGAAGCGTGTTCGCCGGTTGGGGATCACGAGCAGGACGGCGGCGACACCTTCCAAGGCGCCGACCACGAAGCGCATCCAGGACGGGTAACCCCAGTCGACGAACTTCGCGGAGTACGCCGTGCTGAATATCGTGTCTCCCGGCCAGTACTTGGTCACGGCGCCCAGCGCGAACTCAAGGGCCAGGAACCAGTACAGACCGGTCTTTAGGCGTTTCGACATATTTGTCCCTTCCGGGGGGTTGGGCAGGGCCAGGCCTCCGCGCGGCGATTGCACTGCCGACGGAGTCATTTCTTTCGGGTTTCAGCCCCGCAGGGCCAAGTCACCGCCGACGCCGACCCCGCCGCCCGCCGACGGCCCCGCTGACCGCTCCAGCGCGGCGACCTGCATCGGAACGGTGAACGGCGATAACTCCGCCCGCCCCGGCCCACTAACGCCGTTTCCGTTCGGTTGCAGCTCAAGCCCCGTGTCACGCATGACCATGGGAGGCTCGGCCGGGTTGATCAGCAGCTGACCATGTTCAGGTTCGGGGCGTCGAGGTGCCGGTCGAGATTGACCGCGGGAAGCGCAGTGGCACCTGGCCCGATACATGGACGAGGGCACCGGACCGTACAGCCGGCCACCGGCGGCACGACACCTGGCACCGCCAGCCCTAGCGCCGCGAGGCGCTGCTCCGGGTTCGCCATTGCGTGCTCTCTTCTCTCTCGCTCCGCGCGCCTGCGGTTCACACCGCGCCGGGTGGCAGCGGGCCGCCACGCCAGGTCGGCATGGGCTGCTCGCCGACGGCGACGTCGTAGGCCGCACGCGCCAAAAGGCGGGTGGAATCGAGTGTCGGAAGAGGGGCGATGCCGGGCGTGACCAGCAGCGGAATCTCCGTGCACACCAGGGCGACCGCGTCACATCCTCGCGCCGCCAGGCGTTCGATGACGCGGAGGTACGCCTGACGCGACGCCTCGGTCACCACGCCGTTCACCAGCTCATCGAAAATGATCCTGTTGACGATGTGGCGGTCTTTCTCATCTGGCACCTCGGCGGCGATGCCCCGCGCATTCAGCGCTCGCGGGTATAGCGGACCATCCATGGTGAACTTGGTGCCCAGCACCCCGACCCGCTGGTGACCGTCGCGGGCTGCCCGCTCGGCGACCACGTCGGCGATGTTCAGGCCGGGAAGGGCAAGATCGGCTCCCGGCACTTCGAGAGCCATGTGCGCCGTGTTGTCCGGGCAGACGAAGAAGTCCGCGCCCGCGTCGGCGAGCCGCTGCACGCTTGTGGCCAGGGTGGTCCGGATCGAGGCGTGATCCCCCGCCTCCCACGCCGGCATGCTGTAGCCGAAGGCGATGTAGTCGAGGGTCACGTCAGGGTGCTCGTGGCGGCCCGTCCGCAGGAACCCTTCCTGGCAATAGGTGAGAAAGCACAGCGCGGCCCCTTCAGTGCTGTGGGCAACGATGCCGAGGTGGCTCAAGACGGCTCCCGCGATAGAGAGGACGGATGGCTCCATCCTGCACCGATCAACCGCCAAGCCTTACTCTGAGGTATCAGTAGGTATCGAGCCCATGCCTTGGAGGTATGGATGGATCTCCGGTTGCTCGGTTATGTGATCGCCATCGCCGACGAGGGATCGATCAGCGGCGCGGCCCGTCGCCTCCACGTGACCCAGCCGACCGTAAGCCGGCAACTACGAGAGCTGGAACGGCGGCTGGGCACCGACTTGTTCACTCGGGCGGGTCGCGGACTCATCCCGACAGCGGCCGGTCAGGCGTTGCTGCGCCGGGCCGTGAAAGTCCTGGCCGAGGCCGAAGCCGCCGTAGACGAGGTACGGCTGGCCGCCCAGGGCAAAACCGGATGCCTCACGATCGGCTTCGCCGGATCCGGCATCAACGGCGCGCTGGGCGAAGCCCTCGGGCGCCTCCGGGTACAACTGCCCGACGTCGATCTCCGCTTGGTGGAGCTGTTCGACGACGCCGAGATGTCGGCCGGTGTCCTGGACGGACGTCTCGATGTAGCAGGGCAGCGGCTGCCCGTGCGCGACTCCAGGCTCGCCACCCGAGTCTGGACCCGCGAACCACTCACTCTTTTCCTCCCCACCGCCCACCCGCTCGCGATGACGCGCGAGGCGGTGCCGGTATCGGTGCTCGGCGACATCCCCTTAGTGCTGTGGCCAAGAGAGTCCGCACCCCACTCCCACGACGAGATCATCGCGATGTGCCACCGCGCCGGCATCGTGCCCCGTGTCGACGCCCAAGGACGCAGCGTGCAGACAATCCTGGCGCTGGTGGCCGCCGGCTTCGGCGCGGCCGTCATGGCCGATTCCTACCGGGTGCTGCACCGAGAAGGCGTGACGCCACGCCGGATCACAGGCACGGTCACCACGCTCCACCTGGTCTGGCGGGCCGACGACATCAGCCCACTCCTCGCCCACTTCCTGACCTCACTGGACGGGCACAAGCCTCTCGGCCGAGGGTGAAAGACGAGACCGCAGGTGCCGCCTCAGCCTGGAGGCCGCGAGGCCACACTGGAGGGCCTGGACGCGGCCGCCCGCAAGGGCGAACACGACGGCCGCCCACCCGTCATCGCTCGGGAGGAACCCGGTCACAGCACTCCTGGCGGGAGGCGTGGGCTCAATGGATGCGCTGGGCCATCGCGTGGATCGCAGGGTCGGCGAGGACGATGTCGAGCAGGCCGGGGAAGCGGGCGTCGAGTTCGTCGCGGCGCAGGGTGAGGTAGAGCTTGCGGCCCGCGCGGCGCTGGCGGATGACGCCGTTCTCCCGGAGGGAGCGCCAGTGGTGGGTCATGCTCGACTTCGGGACGTCGGGAAGAATTTCGCCGCAGAATCTCTCCTTCCCGTCCGCCAGCGCCTGAGCGATCTCCAGGCGGAGAGGGTGCCCCAAGGCGGCCAGGACCCCGACGAGCTCAATGTCGTCGATGTTGGGGTGATGCAGCACGGCCATCTGTCCACTGTACGTGATTCTCGTACGGATGGGGGTCGCCGTAGTACACAGGAAGAATCGGGCGGATATGGCTGGGCAGGCGCCTAGGCTGGGGATCTTCGGGCTCTGGCGGGGAGGTACCTCGTGGTCGCTCCGGTGTTCACGGACGAGGAACTGGAGTCCCTGCGGCGGTTCCCGGAGATCGGCCGGGACGAGCTGGCCCGGTTCTTCACCCTCGCTCCGTCTGACGTCGCGTTCATCAATCCTGGCCGGGGCCGCGGTCCGGCCGACCGACTCGGGCTCGCTGTAGCCCTGTGCACTCTGCCGTGACTCGGATTCGTGCCCGATGACGTGGCCTCCGAGATCGCGAAGCTGGGGTTCCTGCGCGGGGTCCGGGCGCCGCATCGACGGCGACGTGCTGGCCCACATCTCCCCAGCACACAGCGAGAACATCAACCTCTTTGGCTCCGTCGACGTCGACATCGAGGGCGAGCTCGCCCAGCTCGGCCCCACCGGGTACCGGCCGCTGCGCGTCCGCGACACCCTCTTCTGAGCGTCCCGCCTGGCAGGGCCGGAGCGCGTCCGATAGCGGAATCGGCTTGCGTGCGTGCGGGCGGGTTCTCGTTCGGCGGTGTGGGCACCCCAGGGAGGTGACGGCCAGAAGCAGGTCCCTAGAACTCAGCACGTTTCCGGGTGTCGAGAATGTGGCGCTGGCTCCGTCCCAGGTACACCAGTGGCCACGACGGGCCGCGCGACGAAGAAGGAGAACCACCATGACGATTCAGCGGATGGACAACGTCGGCATCGTCGTCGACGACCTTGAGGCCGCAATTGCGTTCTTCGTAGAACTCGGCATGGAGCTGGAAGGCAAGGCGCAGATCGAAGGCCTTTGGGCGGACCGCACCGTCGGACTCGACGGCGTCCGGAGCGACATCGCGATGATGCGGACCCCGGACGGCCACAGCAAGCTGGAGCTGACGAAGTACCACACCCCCGCGGCGGTCAGCGCCGAGCCGGAGAACCCGCCGCCCAACACGCTGGGCCTGCATCGTGTCATGTTCGCCGTCGACGACATCGACGACGTCGTCGCCCGCCTGCGCGCCCACGGCGCCGAACTCCTCGGCGAGCTGGCGCAGTACGAGGACAGCTACCGGCTCTGCTACGTCCGCGGCCCCGAGGGGATCATCGTCGCGTTGGCCGAGCAGCTCAGCTAACGGCCCGTCGCGGCCGACCTGCGACCAACCAGAACGATCCGCTGGATGGACCGAGAACGACAACGGGAGGAATAACCGTGCAACCGAACGAGATCACCGAGGTTCTGAACCGACCGATCAGTCAGGAACTGTTGGCTCGCGACGTGACCCGCTTTGGCCTACGTCGCCAACGACGGCACATCCCGCAATGTCCCGATCATCTTTACATCGACTTTGAGACGACTCTGCCGAGCGCGGTCGAGGAGCTGGTCCGGCAGCGGGAGGAGCTTCGGCGCGGCTGAGCGGCGGGCGGTCGCTCGCATTGGGTGGATCGCCCACGCCTCAACCCCACCGCGGTACGCGGAGTCTGTGAAGTCCGCCAGGAAATGTCGCGGTGGGATGTCGAGAACCCGCGCGCGGCTCCGTCCCCGACAGTGAACACGGCCACAATGGGCTGTACCGCACCAAGGAGAAATACGATGGCCAAGTACCTGCTGCTCAAGCACTACCGGGGCGCGCCGGCACCGGTCAACGACGTGCCGATGGACCAGTGGACGCCGGAGGAGCTTTCTGCCCACGTGCAGTACATGGTGGACTTCGCCGCTCGGCTCGAGGGCACGGGCGAGTTCGTCGACAGTCAGGCGCTCTCCCCGGAGGGGACGTTCGTCCGCTACGACGGCGAGGGGCGGCCGCCGGTCACCGACGGCCCGTTCGCGGAGACCAAGGACCTGATCGCCGGCTGGATGGTGATCGACGTCGAGACCTACGAGCGGGCGCTCGAGCTGGCCGGTGAGCTGTCCGCGGCTCCGGGCGCGGGTGGCAAGCCGATCCACGAGTGGCTCGAGGTGCGCCCGTTCATGGCCGAGCAGCCAACGGTGATCGAGTGAAGGAGCCGCTGCTGCGGGAGCTGGTGCCCGTGGTGATCGGTGTTCTCGTCCGTCGCGGAGCCGACTTCGCGGCGGCCGAGGATGCCGTGCAGGACGCCCTGGTCGAGGCCGTACGCGTGTGGCCGGAGGACCCGCTGCGAGATCCCAAGGGCTGGCTGATCACCGTGGCCTGGCGTAAGTTCCTCGACGCCGCCCGCGCCGAAGCCTCGCGACGGCACCGCGAGATACGCGTCGAGAGTGAGCCCGTGCCCGGCCCGGGCGAGGCGGCCGATGACACGCTCCAGCTGTACTTCTTGTGCGCGCACCCGTCCCTGACACCGGCTTCGGCCGTCGCGCTCACGCTGCGCGCGGTCGGCGGTCTGACCACACGTCAGATCGCGCAGGCCTACCTCGTGCCGGAGGCGACCATGGCCCAGCGGATCAGCAGGGCCAAGCGAACCGTCTCGGGCGTGCGGTTCAACCGGCCAGGTGACGTCACCACGGTGCTGCGCGTGCTCTATCTGGTCTTCAACGAGGGCTACTCCGGCGACGTCGACCTCGCAGGCGAGGCGATCCGGCTTACTCGCCAGCTTGCCGCAATGACCAAGCATGAGGAGGTCGCGGGCCTGCTCGCGCTCATGCTGCTCCACCACGCGCGGCGTCCGGCGCGGACCGCTCCCGACGGCAGGCTCGTGCCTCTGGCCGAGCAGGACCGCGGGCTGTGGAACACCCGCCTGATCGTCGAGGGCGTCGACGTGCTCCAGGCGGCCCTCGCCCGCGACCGGCTGGGCGAGTTCCAGGCCCAAGCCGCCATCGCCGCGCTCCACGCCGACGCCAGGACGGCCGCCGAGACCGACTGGGTGCAGATCGTCGAGTGGTACGACGAACTGGTGCGCCTCACCGACAACCCGGTGGCCCGCCTCAACCGGGCCGTCGCCGTCGGCGAGGCCGACGGCCCGCGGGCCGGCCTGGCCGCACTGGCGGAGCTCGACCCCGCCCTGCCCCGCCACACCGCCGCCGCGGCGTACCTGCACGAGCGTGACGGCGACCCAGTCACCGCGGCACGGCTCTACGCCCAAGCCGCCCGATCAGCGCCCAACCTCCCCGAACGCGACCACCTCACGCGACAGGCCGCACGACTCAACGCGCAACTGCGCAGTTGAGCGGCGGGCGCCAGGCATTCACCGCCCCGACCGGATGTCCGCCCGATTTTCCCGCGTACTACGGCGACCCCGGATGCTTGGGCAGCCGCTTGACATGCATCGTTCGACTGTACGAGTATCTCGTACAGTGATTGTACGAACTTCTCGTATAGTCGAACTGTTTCCGCGTGACGGCAAGGATGGCCTCATATGAACATGCTCACGGTCGACCCGCTCGGCGACGCCGCGCTGGCGCACTCGCTCGACGGCGACTTCACCAGCCACTACGCCGACGTCAACGACGTCCGCCTGCACTACGTCGAAGGCGGCTCCGGACGGCCGCTGCTGCTTCTCGGCGGGTGGCCGCAGACCTGGTGGCAGTGGCACAAGGTCATGCCCGCGCTGGCCCGCCGCCATCGGGTGATCGCCGTCGATCTGCGCGGCATGGGCGGCTCGGCCAAGCCCACGGGCGGCTACGACAAGAGGACCATGGCCCGCGACATCCGCGAGCTGGTGCGGCACCTTGGCCTGGAAAGCGTCGGCATCGCCGGCCACGACATCGGCGGCATGGTCGCCCAGGCCCATGCCGCCGCCTACCCGGAGGCGACGACCAGGATCGCGCTGCTGGACGTTCCCCACCCCGACGAGAGCTGGTCGGACATGAGGCTGCTACCCGAACCCGACCAGCACATCAACACGATAATCGAGAACGGCGCCCGCTCGTACCTGTGGTGGTTCGCGTTCAACCAGGTCCGCGGGCTGCCGGAGAAGCTGCTGGACGGCCGCAGCCGACTGGTTGTCGACTGGCTCTTCGAACGCCAGGCCAAGGATCCCGCCGCCATCGACGAACAATCCCGCCAGCGCGTACTCCACCGCGGACGCCATCCGCGCGGGCAACGGCTGGTACCAGACGTTCAACCTCGACATCGCCGACCAGCGCTCGCACGGCGAGCTCGTCCTGCCGATCCTCGCCCTCGGCGGGGACATGAGCAACTATGCAACCCTGCGCGACAGCCTGTCCACCAAGGGCACCCACGTGCGCGTGGTCGAAGTCGCCGACTGCGGTCACTACATCCCTGAGGAACGGCCCCAGGTCGTCATTGACGAGTTGACCGACTTCTTCGCCTGACCCCGAACCCCATGGCGCCGGTGCGGATGGGCACCGAGTTTCTATTAACGACGGTGGACTTTCGTCGCTGAATGAGAGAAGCGTCGAGGAGTCGACCGTAATATCTAGACAGTTTGTACGTAACATTCTAGGCTCGCACCAGAATGACCCGCAAAGTTAGCGAAAGTCAGCGAACCACCTCATCCATGGGGCTTGGCACCGTACGGCGGCGGCCGGGGCAGGCGCGCGCCGTACGGATCACCGGGGTTCCGCGACCCCGGCTCACTCCGTATCCGCACGACCGCACCTGATCATGCCGCTTGCCCCGGCCCCACAGCGCTCGAAGGCGAGGTGACTCACAACCCCTGACAGAGACCTGTTGACTGTTCCACCTGCAGCAGTTTGTCCGAACGACGTCGCTGACGGATTCCCACACCTCGCCGCGTCGTTGGCGTGATCGGCGCACGCCTGTCTGGACTCGTACGACAGGAAGCGAGACCACCGATCATGTTACGAAAACTAGCCTCATGCGTCGCCGTACTCACGGCCGCCCTCAGCCTGGCCCCTCCAGCACCCGCCGCGGCGCTCGCGGCGCCCGGCTACACCCAGGTGACGCTGGCCAAGGGCGTGGCGGAGACCGGCGAGCCGATGGGCCTGACCGTCCTGCCCAACCGGGGCGTGCTGCACACGTCGCGTGACGGCACGATCCGCTACACCGACGTGCTCGGCAACACCAAGGTGGCGCTCACCATCCCGGTGTACACGCACGACGAAGAGGGCCTGCAGAGCATCAAGGCCGACCCGAACTTCGCGTCGAACCGGTGGGTGTACGTCTACTACGCGCCGCCGCTGTCCACCCCGGGCGGTGACGCGCCGGCCTCGGGGACCCCGGCCCAGTTCGCGCCGTTCAACGGGGTGAACCGGCTGGCCCGGTACACGGTCAACGCGGACTACACCATCAACGCGGCCTCCGCGGTCACCGTCCTCGACGTCGCCACCAGCCGCGGCATGTGCTGCCACGTCGGCGGCGACATCGACTTCGACGCGGCCGGCAACCTCTACCTCTCCACCGGTGACGACACGAACCCGTTCGAGTCCAGCGGCTACACGCCGATCGACGAGCGGACCGACCGCAACCCCGCCTACGACGCGCAGCGCACCGCCGGCAACAGCAACGACCTGCGGGGCAAGGTGCTGCGGATCAAGCCGAGCGCGGCGGGGGGCTACACCATCCCGGCGGGCAACATGTTCGCGCCCGGCACCGCGAACACCAGGCCCGAGATCTACGCGATGGGATTCCGCAACCCGTTCCGGATGAGCGTGGACAGGGCCACCGGCACGGTCTACCTCGGTGACTACGGGCCCGACGCGGGCACCGCGAGCGGGACACGCGGCCCCGCCGGCACTGTCGCGTTCGAACGCATCACCCAGCCCGGCTTCTACGGCTGGCCGTACTGCTCGAACTACAACGCGCCGTACGTCGACTTCACCTTCCCGAACGGACCCTCGGGCGCCGCGTTCAACTGCGCCGGCGGGCCGGTGAACAACTCGCCCAACAACACCGGCATCACCCAGCTCCCGGCCTCGCGCGCGGCCTGGCTGCCCTACGGCGGCGGCCAGGACCGGCAGGAGCTGTGCTGCGGCAGCCTGTCTCCGATGGGCGGCCCGGTTTACAACTACGACGCCGCGCTCAACTCGGACGTGAAGTTCCCGGCGTCGATGAGCGGCAAGGTGTTCATCGGCGAGTTCGGCCGGCGGTGGATCAAGGCGGTCACCCTGGCCGCCGGGGGCGGGGTGGGCACGATCGAGGCCTTCCCGGCCTACACCGGCACCCAGGTGATGGACATGGAGTTCGGGCCGGACGGCGCGTTGTACGTGCTCGACTACGGCACCGGCTGGTTCGGCGGCGACGCCAACTCGGCCCTGTACAGGATCGAGTACAACACGGGCGGCAACCGGGCCCCGATCGCGGTGGCCAGCGCCAACCCGACGTCCGGGAACGCGCCGCTCACCGTGCAGTTCAGCTCGGCCGGGACCACCGACCCGGACGGCGACCCGATCACCTACGCGTGGGACTTCCAGACCAACGGCAGCACAGACTCGACCGCGGCCAACCCGACGTTCACCTACACGGCCAACGGCACGTACACGGCGACGCTGACGGTGAGCGACAACACCGGCCGCAGCGCCACGGCGAGCGTCACCATCGACATCGGCAAGCCGACGGTCACGCTGAACCTACCGGTCAATGGGCGGGTGTTCAGCTTCGGCGACGCGATCCCGTTCCAGATCACCGTCAACGACCCGAACGCCCCGACCGTCGACTGCAGCCGGGTGAAGATCACCTACATCCTCGGCCACGACAGCCACGGCCACCCGATCACCAGCGCGAACGGCTGCTCGGGCACCATCCAGACCACCGTGGACGGTGAGCACGACTCCGCCGCGAACATCTTCGGCGTCTTCGACGCGGAGTACACCCCCGTCGGCTCGACCACGGCCGTCCACGCGCCGCAGGCCGTCCTGCAGCCGCGGACCCGCCAGGCCGAGCACTACAGCGCCCAGCAGGGCGTGACGGTCGTGGCCAAGCCGTCGGCCAACGGCGGCAACGCGGTCGGGTACATCGAGAACGGGGACTGGATCTCGTTCACGCCGTACAACCTGAGCGGGGTCACCTCGTTCACGGCGCGGGTCGCGTCCGCCGGCGTCGGTGGCACGATCACCCTGCGGGCAGGTTCTGCGACCGGGACGGTGATCGGCACGGCCACGGTCGCGCCGACCGGTGGCTGGGAGACCTGGGCCAACGTCACCGGCACCGTGACGCCGCCGTCCGGGACGACGAACCTGTTCCTGGTCTTCACCGGTGGCGCGGGCTCGCTGTTCGACATCGACTCCTTCACGTTCGCCAGCGGCACGCAGCCGCCGCCCACGGGGACGAACCTCGCGCTGAACAAGCCGGCGACGGCGTCCAGCGTGGAGTCGGCCGCGTACCCGGCCTCGGCCGCGGTGGACGCATCGGCGACGACCCGGTGGTCCAGCGCGTTCTCCGACCCGCAGTGGATCCAGGTCGACCTGGGCGCCACGTACACCATCAACCGGGTGCGCCTGGTGTGGGAGGCGGCCTACGGATCGGCGTACCAGATCCAGACCTCGCCCAACGGGACCACGTGGACGACGGCCCGGTCCGTCACCGGCGGCAACGGCGGTGAGGATGACAACACCGGCCTGAGCGCCTCCACCCGGTACGTGCGCATCTACGGCACCACCCGGGCCACGGCGTACGGGTACTCCCTGTTCACCTTCGAGGTCTACGGAAGCTGAGCACCACGGCGGGCCGGGCGCCTCGCGGCGCCCGGCCCGCCCTCTCACGTACCGCCGCCGCGGGGCCTCCGAGCGATGGACGCCCCGCGGCGCCGCTCATCGCCTGGGCTTCTGCGGGATCCTCGGCAGGACGTACGGCGGGCCGGCGTACGCCAGGTCGGCCTTGACGGCGTTGTAGGCGCGCTTGGGCTGGTAGGACTCGTCGTACAGGGTGGCCATGCCCTCCGGGGGGTCGGAGAACCAGCCGGGCACCCAGGAGTGCCTGTCGGTGAATCCCCAGACGGTGTAGGACAGGCAGTGCCGGTTGGCCAGGCATGCCTGCAAGAGCACGCTGTAGTTCGACGCCGACGCCTGGAGGCGGGGGTTGATCTCGTTGGAGTCGCCCGCACGCACGCCGTCGGTCATCTGGCTGCGCACGTCCACCTCGGTGAACGCCGTGGCGAGCCCGAGGTCGGAGAAGGCGTCCAGCACTTCGCCCACCTGGAAGGCGTCGTAGTTGCCGTACTGGGTGCCAAGGTGCCCCTGGCTGCCTACGCCGTCGATGGGGACGCCGCTCGCGCGCAGTTGCCTGGCCATGGTGTAGACGTACCAGGTCTTGTCGGAGGGGCCGCGGTCGCCGAACGCCTCGATGTTGTAGTCGTTGTAGAACAGCAGGGCGCCGGGGTCGGCGGCGCGGGCCCAGCGGAAGGCGTCGGCGATGTAGCCGGGGCCGAGGTGCTGGGCCCAGAAGCCTTTCAGGTGGATCGACGACGGGCTGTCCCACGGGTCGCTGGCCGCCTCGTTGACGACGTCCCACTGCCAGATCTTGCCCTTGAAGTGCTTGACGACGGTAGTGATGTGGTCGCGCAGGATGTCGCGCAGCTGCGCGTCGCTGATCGTCCCGTCGTTGACGCCCTGGGTGAGCCAGGTGGGCAACTGGTTCTGCCAGACCAGCACATGACCGCGGACCTGCTGCTTGTTCCTGCGGGCGAAGTCGATCAACTCGTCGGCCGGACCCCACTTGTACACGCCCCGGGTGGGTTCGAGCGCCTCCCACTTCATGACGTTCTCGGCGGTGACGGTGGAGAACTGCGACGCGGCGAGCGCCCGGTACTGCGGATCGGCCGCGTCGCGCAGCGCGTCCATGTCGATCGCGGTGCCGATGGCGAGCTCGTGACGGGCGGCGAGCGCGCGCAGGCTCTGCTCGGCGACCGTGGGGTGCCGCTGAGCCGCGAAAACCGGCACGGCGGTCAGCGCGCCGGCCAGCGTGAGCACGGCGGCGCCGATGGCGAAGAAACGTCTCATTGAACTCCCTTGGGATCCGCCCCCGAAATTTTCGGCTCAATTGCGAAACATGATGGTAGTCAAGCGCTCAATCCTAGAAAAGACCCATGTTGCAAACCCGAAATATTTCGGTAACCGGGAAAACCCGCGCCACCACGGGCGGGGCGCGATCTAGCGCGCCTGCCTGCTGATCCCTCCCATTCACGGGTCGCGGCCGGTTCCCACTCGGCATGCCGCCGGTGGAACGGGGCTTCGACGCGTTGCCGAACGAGGCGGCGGGCGTGGGCGAGCCCGGAGGCTTGGTCGATCGAGCGGCACCGGGCGCAGATCCGCGCCGCGCTGGGTTTCCGGGAGTCGACGCGGGCCGATGAGGACGAGCCGATCGAGTGGCGGGCGGCCCCGATGGTGCTGACTGATGAGGGCTTGGGGCGGCGTTGTTGCCGCGGTGCTGCCGCAGTGGGCGCTGGTGTTCGTCAACACCAGCCTGGTCCAGTCGGTCCTGAACGACCCCGCCTGGGCCGACGGTACCGGCGTACGCGGCGCGCCGCCGCTTCGCGAGGAGCTTGTCCGTCCGCAGCGGACGACGAAGGGAAAGGAGAGTATCCACTCCTTTCCACTCTCAACGTATAGCGCACCGGGGGACTTGCGGCAAGACCCGGGTCATGCCGCAGAATCGTCGGCCGAGGCCAGCACCTGATCGCTGGCCGAGGCCAGCACCTACGAAAACGGGGAACGCGGAATGCGTGTGTTGTTGTCAGCGTATGGGTCGCGCGGGGACGTCGAACCGATGGTGGCACTCGCGGTGCGGTTGCGGGAACTCGGCGCGGAGGTGCGGGTGTGCGCGCCGCCGGACAAGGAGTTCGCGGAGCTGCCGGCCGGTGTCGTGCACCACGGCGGCGCGGGCACGAGTCACCGCCGTGGCCGGCACGATCCGACGGGGCGACGGTGGCCGCGACGCTGCTGCTCGACGCGATCAGCCGAGAAAGGCTGCCCGCGTCCGCGTGAACCACACGGGATCGTCGAGCCGGGAAAGTGCCTCGTCCACCTCAGATCGGAGCCGATGACGTGAACCCCCTGACTACCAGCGCGTTTGACCTTCCCGACCACCTCTCCCCCAAGGCCGACCCGACGCTGATCGCCGGCGACGAGCAGCACTTCGCGGTCATCGCGGAGAGCCTCGAGCAGTCGATCGCCGACCTGTCCGACCGCCTCGATGCCGAGCGCAAGGCGCCCGGCGGCATAGGCCGGCAGGCGATGGACCGTGACATGCAGATCCACCGGCTGACCGCTCGCCTGCGCGCACTGCGTCGCTTCGGTTTGGACCTGTGCCTCGGACACATGGTCACCGCAGACAACCCCGAGCCCGTGTACGTCGGACGACTTGGCCTCACGGACAGCGCGGGTCGTCGGCTGCTGCTCGACTGGCGCTCCCCCGCGGCTGAGCCGTTCTTCGGAGCGACCCACGCCAACCCGATGGGTCTGGCAAGCCGCCGCAGGTATCGCTGGACCCGCGGCCGGATCAGCGACTACTGGGACGAGGTGTTCACCTCGGACGGCTTGGTCGGGCACGCCGCGCTCGACGACCAGTCCGCCTTCATCGCCAGCCTGGGAAGCAACCGGTCGACACGGATGCGAGACGTGCTCAGCACCATCCAGGCCGACCAGGACGCCATCATCCGCGCGGGATCCCGCGGCGCTCTCGTCGTCGACGGCGGTCCGGGTACGGGGAAGACCGTCGTCGCTCTGCACCGCTCCGCCTACCTCCTCTACTCCGACCCTCGCCTCGGTCACCGCCGGGGCGGCGTGCTGTTCGTCGGTCCGCACCAGCCCTACCTGGCCTACGTCGCCGACGTCCTCCCCAGCCTCGGAGAGGAGGGGGTGCAGACCTGCACCCTGCGGGACCTCGTCGCCGAGGGAGCCGCAGCAGCGATCGAGGCCGACCCGAACGTGGCCCTCCTGAAGTCGTCCGCGAACCTGGTGAAGGAGGCCATCGAGACGGCCGTCAGGTTCTACGAGAACCCGCCCACCAAGGGGATGACGGTCACGACCCACTGGTCCGACATCTGGCTGAGCGCCGACGATTGGGCCGAGGCGTTCGAAGCACCAGAACCCGGTACTTCGCACAACGAGGCGCGCGACCAGATCTGGGAGGAGCTGCTCACGATCCTGGTGGACAAACACGACGGCGACGCCTCGGCTGGCCTGCTCCGCAAGTCGCTGCTGCAGAACAGGGAGCTGCTCACGACCTTCAACCGCGCGTGGCCGCTGCTCGAAGCCACTGACCTCGTCGGAGACCTGTGGTCGGTACCCGCCTACCTGCGGAAGTGCGCTCCCTGGCTCAGCCCCGATGACGTTCAGCAACTGCAGCGCGGGGACGCCCAGGCCTGGACGGTGTCCGACCTGCCGCTCCTGGACGCAGCACGGCAGCGGCTCGGCGACCCGGAGGCGTCGCGACGTAAGCGTCGGCACAACGCCTCTGTCGCAGCCGAGCGCGAGCACATGGCCAAGGTCATCGGCGACCTGCTTGAGGCCGATGACGACGGTGAAGGTGCGGTGACGATGCTGCGCGGACAGGACCTACAGGACACCCTGGTCGACGAGACCGCACCGCCCAGCACCGAACCGGACCTGCTCGCTGGCCCGTTCGCGCACATCGTCGTGGACGAGGCTCAGGAACTGACCGACGCAGAGTGGCAGATGTTGCTGCTCCGGTGCCCGTCCCGGAGCTTCACCATCGTCGGGGATCGTGCCCAGGCCAGGCACGGGTTCACGGAGTCGTGGCAGGAACGGCTCGAGCGGATCGGGCTCGACCGGATCAACCTGGCCACCCTGAGCATCAACTACCGGACGCCGGAAGAAATCATGGCGGAAGCCGAGCCGGTCATCCGGGCCGTGCTCCCGGACGCCAACGTGCCGACCTCCATCCGCAGCAGCGACGTCCCCGTCGTACACGGATCCGCTTCGGATCTGGGCTCGATCCTCGACACCTGGCTCGCCACGCATGCCGAAGGGATCGCCTGCGTCATCGGCGATCCCACGTTCCGGACGACGTCCCGCGTCCGGTCGCTGACCCCGGAGCTGTCGAAGGGGCTTGAGTTCGACCTGGTCGTCCTCATCGACCCAGAGGCGTTCGGCAAGGGCATCGAAGGAGCGGTCGACCGCTATGTCGCGATGACCCGAGCGACCCAGCGACTCGTCATCCTCACGAGCTCCTGACGTCGGCCAAGGCCTCCTCGAGCTTGTGCGGGACAACCTCACCACCATCCACCTGCACCAAACATCGGAGGCATCAATGGCCTTCGAGGAGGATCGGAACGGATTTTGGCGGTAGCGGGGTTGATGTAGCAGCGGAACGGAAAGTCACGGTAGGGATGTAGGTTCCGCGGCTCGGTGAACAATTCCGCGCTACCTGAACAGCATCGGCCGCGTGGTGTCCAACCTTGATCATTCATGGGGTGGGGCGTGTTTCGGGGATGCGTATCTTGCGTTTGCGTTGCACGCCGGATTCGCCCTGCAACCGCACGGGCCCGTTTGGAGTCATGATCACGTGGCCAGGAAAGGATTGGACGGGGTGATGCTCGGGCTTGTAGCTTGCAGTTGACCGTGACACCGCCCGAGGAGGTGAGACCCATGAACGCTGTATCGATGTGGGTGCTCCCCCTTCCCGTCACGGTCGGGCGATTGACGTAGGTGTCGCCGGGAGCGCCTCGCCAACCAGGCACTCCCGAAAGGCAACACCTATGCACTCTCAGCAGGTCACCGCCGAGCCGCCGTCGAACGGCAGGGTCGAGCGCGACTTCACCGTGGGCGACGTCCCCGAACTCTGGTCGCCGGCCTCCGGCGCAGATCGCGCGCCCCTCATGTTCGACGTGATCATTGCCGGGTGCGGGCCGACCGGTGCGATGCTGGCCGCCGAACTGCGGCTGCACGATGTGCGGGTACTCGTTCTGGAGAAGGAAACCGAGCCCGCGTCGTTCGTCCGCATAGTCGGTCTGCATATTCGCAGTCTCGAGCTGATGGCAATGCGCGGACTGCTGAATCGCATTCTCCAGCATGGAAGACAGCGTCCGGCCGGCGGTTTCTTCGCCGCCATCCCCAAACCCGCGCCCAAGGGCCTGGATTCCGCGTACGCCTATCTGCTGGGCATCCCACAGCCGGTCATCGATCACCTGCTCGAAGAACATGCGATCGAACTGGGTGCGCAGGTCCGGCGCGGTTGCGCGGTGGCCGATTTCGAGCAGGACGACGAGGGTGTGACCGTCGAGCTGGCCGACGGGGAACAGCTGCGTTCGCGCTACCTCGCCGGCTGTGACGGCGGGCGCAGTACGGTGCGCAAACTGCTCGGCGTCGGCTTCCCCGGCGAGCCCTCGCGGACCGAGACGCTGATGGGCGAGATGAAAGTGGGTGTACCGCAGGAGGAGATCGCCGCCAAGGTAACCGAAATCAGCGAGACCCATCAGCGATTCTGGCTCAGGCCCTTCGGCGAAGGGGTCTATAGCGTCGTAGTCCCCGCCGCGGGAGTCAGCGATCGCGCGGAACCGCCCACCCTCGAGGATTTCAAACAACAGTTGCGCACCATCGCCGGAACCGATTTCGGCGTGCACTCCCCGCGCTGGATGTCCCGCTTCGGGGATGCCACCCGGCTAGCCGAACGTTATCGGGTCGGGCGGGTGCTACTGGCCGGCGATGCGGCACACATCCATCCACCCACCGGCGGACAGGGCCTCAACCTGGGCGTTCAGGACGCATTCAACCTCGGCTGGAAACTGGCCGCACAGATCCGCGGCTGGGCGCCGGAAACACTGCTGGACACCTACCAGGCCGAACGTCATCCGGTCGCCGAGGACGTGCTGGACAACACCCGCGCCCAGATGGAACTGGTGTCCACCGAACCGGGCCCGCAGGCCGTGCGCAGGCTGCTCACCGAACTGATGGACTTCGACGAGGTGAACCGCTATCTGATCGAGAAGATCACCGCGATCGGCATCCGCTACGACTTCGGCGAAGGCCCCGACCTGCTCGGCCGCCGCCTGCGCGACATCGACGTGAAACAGGGCCGCCTCTACGGTCTGCTGCATCGCGGCCGCGGCCTGCTGCTGGACCGCACCGAACGCCTGACCGTCGGCGGCTGGTCAGACCGGGTCGATTACCTCGCGGATCCCACCGCGGAACTGGATGTCCCGTGCGTCCTGCTACGCCCCGACGGCCACGTCGCCTGGATCGGCGACGATCAGCAGGACCTGGACGACCACCTCTCCCGCTGGTTCGGCAAGCCCGCCAACTGATTTCGCCTGAGCAACCGAAAAGGCCCGTGAGGAGGATCGGAACGGCCAGTAGCGACTGACCATCGGAAGGCTGGAGGCAGCATTAGCCGTGGTGCTCTGGCGCCAGGGTCGGCCTGCGAGGAGGGTTAGCCTCCGAGTGACGACCGGAAGACGGCGGAAGAGCACCGCGGGGTGGATCGGCGCAGGCGGCGTCGTGCACAAGACTCTGACCGAGACCCGGGCGGAGGCCGAGCGGGTACAGCGGTGACGGCCAGGCCGCCGAGCCGTCAGCGCGGGTTGGTCAGCGTGCGTTGTCGGGCGTGCAGACGAGCCATCGACCGTTCGCAGCAGGTTGAATCTCCACCCTGATGAGGGTGAGCAGCGAGAATCGCTCGCTGAGAATGCCCTCGACCTGCTGCAGGGCCTCATGGGGCGGGAGTGGTTCCCAGGTCGGTCTGCCGACCAGCGGCTCGTCTTTGCCGGGTCCACGAACCGCAGCCCAGCGGCCGAGGCGATCTGCCCGCCGCCCCCGCAGTTGACGATGTCGATCCCGGACTGGGCGGCGATCAGGCGCGCGTTGGCCGCCGAGATCGTCTCGGCGCGCAGGTCAGCGTCGGAGCCTTGGACGCCATCCCGTACCGGGCCAGCGACGCCAGCTTCACCGCCGGTACCGGCTCGGTCTCGACCCGCCCGGCCCCGATCCCACCGATCTCGGCGACCCGGTCCAGCTCCCGCACCAGCACCCGCCCCGACGCCTTCACCGGCGAGGTCCGCAGCCGCTCCAGCTCCGACACCCGCCGGTCTTCCGGGGTGACCGGGTGAGAGCCGCGAATGATCCCTGGCGTGAGTCAGGCGCTCGCGTAGACGCGGTGGACGAACTCAGCGAGCTTGCTGTCGGGCAGCTCCTTGGCGATATCAGCCTCGCTGATCATGCCCACGATGCGGTGATTGCCGATCACGGGTAGACGCTTGATCCGGTGCTCTTCCATCATGTTCAGCGCTTCCTCGGCGCTGGTATCGGCGTCCACCCACACCAGCCCATGCGCCAGATCGCCGGCTGTGGTCTGGTCGAGGTCCTTGCCCTCGGCACAGCATTTGACCACGATATCCCGGTCGGTGATGATGCCCTTGAGCCGATCGTCATCTCCGCAGATCGGCAGCGCGCCAACGTCCAGATCGCGCATCATCCGCGCGGCCTCACGCAGGCTGCCGTGCTCGCCGATGCACTCGGCCCCTTGGCGCATTATGTCCCGGGCCCGCTTGCCGGCGCCCTCTGTGGTCATCGCAGCCTCCCCGAAAAGATCGATGAACACGTACTGGGTTTATACCCACTCTGACCTGGTCGCCCACCAGTTCTCACGCCGTCATTAGCCGCCGGCTGTCACCCACGTGAGCGCCCGCGAGCGGTTCCCGGATACGTCTCCGTTCCGCTGCTCCGCGAGGCCGTGCCCACGGGCAAGCGCCGGTCGGCGTGTGCCCGTGGGCATAGCGCGGACACACATCGTCATCGACCTGATCCACGTGCTGGATTCCCTTGGCGGCGCCGGACTGATCGCGGTACACGGTGCCGTACGGGTCGGCAAGGGTAGGGTGGCGGATCGTCGTGGGCGGGGTGGAGGTCGCCGAGCAGTCGGGCACAGGCGGGTCGCGAATCTCGGTCGCCTTCCAGCCAGCGGCTCGTCGCTTCTGTGGCCATGGTGATCAGGTCAGCGGTCTGCCGGAAGTCGATCGGCAGTACCTCGATCGGACACAGCGGCGGGAGCAGGTGCAGCCTGGTGTGGTGCTCGACTCGGGCGATGGAGGCCGCCATGCGCTGCTCGGCCAGGAGGTTGTACGCATGCAGCACCATGCCGATCACGTTGGACGGCAGGTTCGGTAGCCGGCAGGAGAATCCCGGGCTGAGCACGTACACCTCGTCGGCGCCGCACTTGACCGCGGCGTCCAGTGTGGTGTCTCTGGCGACGCCCCCGTCCATGAGCACCTGGCCGTCGACCTCCACGGCCGGGTAGAGGCCAGGGATCGCCGTGCTGGCCAGCAGGGCGGGCAGCGCTGGTCCGCTGGACAGCAGCACCGGGTCCCCGTTGCCCGCGTCGGCCGCCAGTACGGCTAACCGGATCTTCGTGTTCTCCAGGCGGTCGACGGGGAGGACCCTGTCCAGGAAACGCGCCAGCGCCTGGTTGTCGAAAAGGTAGCTGCGCCGACCGGTGGCCACGGCCTCGATGGTGAGCGGATTGACCGGAAAGGCGTAGTTCAATGCGCCGAGTGCGCGCAACGCCCCGTGCAGCGGGTGCCAGGGCAGAGATTGGACCAAGACCTGCGCCATCTCGGGCAGGCTGAGGGGGTAGACGTCGTGACGGCCCACCGGTAGCCACAGTCCCGCCAACTCCTCGACGCCTGCGGGGCTCGGGTGGGTCGCGTAGTGCGCCGCGTTGAGCGCCCCGACCGACGCGCCGACGACGAGATCGGCCCGGATCCCATTCTCGGTCAGCGCTCGCAACATCCCCACCTGAGCGGCGCCGAGGCTGCCCGCGCCCCACAAGACGAACGCTTTCATCACCTCACCTCCGGGAGATCCGGCCTCGGCTGGAAGCCGGGCTGCCAGGTCCGGCTTCCAGCCGAGAAAGGGGCGTCGTCCCGCGAGTCACCGGGCCCGGCTTCCCCCAAGGAACATCGCGCCCAGCCCGAGCAGCACGGCCACCGCGCCGGTCACCACGTTGTTCCAGATCGTTGCCGTGGAGGCGACGTCGCCGCTGACGACCCAGGGAGCGATGATCGTCCAGACGCCGATCAGCGGTGCGACCCAGGTGATGCCGTGAGTCCGGCCGTAGGCCGAGGCGAACCCGAGGGCCAGCATCGCCAAGGCGATCCCGACGATCAGGTTGTTCCCGGTCAAGGTCGCGAATCGATTGAACCCGACCACGAAGGGAGAGATCGCCAGGTAGAGCCCGGTCAGGAACGTGAGGCCGGCGACCGCCTTGGCGGCCGGTGCCTCCGCGGCGAGCTCGTACTTCGCCCGCAACTCCTCGATGTCGGGGTGCAGCTTCATGGCTTGACCCGCCATGTCTTCCACCACCTTCTCGAACGCAGTATGTGCGTGTGGCTTCGAGCAAGACGGCCGCTTCCAGGGGCGCGGTGAAGCGCGGTCCCGCAGTTCGCCTTACTCATATATCGTATTATGATAATATCACTTCAGGAGGTGTAGGCCCATGGTGCCACCGTTCAAAGGCCTCGACGACCGGGAGTATGCGAGGTTGCTCGCGGTCCGGGTGGGCGTACGCCGTTTCCTGCGGTGGAGCGAGGAGCGGGCGGCCGAAGTGGGGTTGACGGGCACCCAGCACCAGCTGCTGCTGGCGATCCGCGGCCACGACGACTCGCGTGGGCCCACCATCGGAGAACTCGCCGACTACCTGTGCACCCGGCATCACAGCACTGTGCAGCTGATCGATCGCGTCGAGCAGCTCGGTCTCGTCGCCCGCAACCGCGGGGAAGGCAAGGATCGCCGCGTCGTGCGCCTGAAGCTCACCAGAGCCGGCGAGGGCAAGCTGGCCCTGCTCGGCGCCACCCACCTGCAAGAGCTCCGGCGGCTGTCTCCTCTGGTCAACGCGTTGATCGAGCCGGAGGCCGCCCGCCCAAGTTCGACCCGGCCGACTACCGCGACCGGCACGCCGTGAAGTGCGGTATCAACCGGCTCGAACGCCATCGCGCCGTAGCCACCCGGTGCGACAAGCTCGCCGTCCGCTATGAGGTCACCGTCCACATCGCGGCCATCAACGAATGACTCTGACCTCCCCCAGAAGACAGCGCCACCAGCCCTTCGACGTCGCCCGCGTGAGCCGCTCCACGATTAACCGACCGAGATCCTCCGGTCGGGCAGCACGCTCCCGCCGGCGCAGCGTCCGGCGCGGCCGTCGGAGTCATCGGCCGGTTCCACGTCCTGGCCGGCGACTGCGTCGGGAATGGGAGCCTGAAGAGCTGATCGCGGCGTGGACGCTGTTGTGCGTGATGTCGGCGTACACGTGAACGTGCCTCATAACGTCACGCACGTCTCATCTGACTTGACAAGCACCGAACGCGGTGGACAGAGGGTGCCTGGTGATCTCGCGGCCTGACCCCGCTTGACCTTGACACAGTGACAAGGTCTTCACTGTAGCCAAGGAGGTGGTCCCGATGGCCATGCCGAAACAGGACACGGATACGATTCGAGCTTTCCAGGGGCTGGAGGACAGCCGCTCGTCAGTGCGGCTGCGGGCAGCGCTAGCGGTCGGCACGACCCCTGACCCGCGGTTCATCGACAAGCTCCTCGAACGATGCGCGATCGAACCCGAATTTTACGTGCGCGACATGCTTACGTGGGCACTCACCCGCCACTCAGCATCAATGACGGTCCCAGAGCTTCTCAATGAAGTCCGCTCGGAGCGTGCGCAGGCACGAAGCCAGGCGTTGCACACGCTGTCCAAGATCGGGGATCGGCAAGCGTGGCCGGCGATCACACGGGCGCTTCTGTCCGACGCCGACGATGAGGTGGCGCGGAGCGCTTGGCGGGCAGCGGTCGTGCTCGTGCCCGAAGGTGAAGAGCCCGAGTTGGCCGCAGTGTTGTCGACACAGCTAGGGCGCGGCGAACGTGAGATGCAGCTGAGCCTCAGCCGGGCGCTGATCGCGCTCGGCGAGGTGATTTTGCCAACTCTGCACGCTGCGATGACGGATCTCGACCCTCGCGTGCGCGCGCACGCGATCGCCACGGAACGGCTGTTGCGCGACCCGGATGCCGGATTCGAGTTCGCGATCGAGGAGGCGAAGCGCGTCGTAGCCCTCGGCAGGACCAGCCAGGAGGGGTGATAGGCAGTGTTGATCGGTGATGTGGCACTACGGTCCGGGGTCAGCGCCCGCATGCTCAGGCATTACGACTCGCTCGGCCTGGTGCGGCCAACGGGTCGTACCGGCGCTGGCTATCGAGAGTACTCCAGCGAGGACATCCGGCGGATCTTCCATATCGAGAGCCTGCGGTCATTGGGGCTGTCGCTGCGTGAAGTCAGGCGCGCGCTCGATGATCCCGGCTTCACGCCCTCAGAGCTCGTCGACGACCTCATCCGCCAGACGCGAGAACGCATTGCAGGTGAGACGGAGCTGCTCACGCGACTCCGTCGGATCGGTGCCGCAAAACCCGCCGGCTGGGAGGACGTCCTCCAGATCGTTGCACTCCTCCAGGCGTTGGGGTCAAAGAGCGCTGGGAAGCGCCAGCGCGCGGCCTTGTCCTCAGTCGAAGAGGTTCCGGTGCCAGTGGAAGCACTGGTCGAGGCAGCGCTGAGCGAGACGGACCCGAACGTCGCCGGAGCCCTTCGATGGGCTCTGGCGCAATTGGGCGATGGCGGATTGGCGCTGCTGGCGGAGGGCCTCGGCTCACCAGTAGCCGAGGTGCGGAAACGTGCCGTCCAGTCCATCGCTGAGATTCCGAACGGTGAGGCGACCGCACTGCTGCAGGACGCCTTCGCGAACCCCGACATCGTGGTCCGCAGGTATGCGGCTCTGGCGCTCGGGGCACGTGGAGTGGCCGACGCGGTCCCGACGCTCATCGATATGGTCGTCGAGGGGACGAATGACGTCGATGCAGCCGATGCACTGAGCGCGCTGGCGAGTCGTCCCGCGTTGGCGGATCAGATCGCTACCAGGCTCGTTGATTGCCTCGCCCACGCCACCGTTGAATCGTCTGCACGTCGACGGCTGACACAGGCGCTCGCGGATATCCCGGGAATCACAGCGTCACGTGCCCTCGCAGATCTGTCACATGACGAAGACCGTGCCATTGCGCTTACCGCGACATACATTCTCGGGATACGCAACGCACGATAACGGATCTTTCCTGGGGTGCTGTGTGCGTGGGGCCCAGTTGTTGCTGGTCACCGCCGACAGGGCCACGGCATCGCCGAGGACCCCGGCTGTACCGCGCTTCACCGCCGCGCGGTACAGCCGGGTGCCATCCGTCACGTCCCGGCCGGATTGGGCACGGCCGGGCCGGAACCGCTGGAACCTACCCGGGCGTGGACACCCCCTGGTCGAGCCGGTGCCTGACCTGCGGCGAGGCCGCCGGCCCCACCTTGAGCTCCCGGCGCCGCGGCCAGGGGTCACCCATGCGGTCGACGCAAGTCCGGCGCCGCCATCCGCCTGGACGCCGGCCAGGCCGCCGCGGAGATGCGCCCGGCGCGAGGGAGGCCCATTCGGAGGTCAGCGGGCCTTGCGCAGTCCCATGATCTGCAGTTCGGCGAAGATCCCGACCACGATGGCCTGGAGGACGGCCCAGACGGCGCCGAGGGTGGTGAACCCGGCAGAGCCCGTGACGACGGCGATGACGCTGCCCAGCGCCCACGCGAAGTTGAGCGTGATCACCGCCTTGACGGCGCCGGCGCTGATCGCCTTGCGGCGGGCGAGGACGCCGACCGCCGCGCCGTACAGCAGGAGGAAGGCGCCGATCCCGCGCAGCGGGCCCGCCCCGGGCCCGAGCAGATCGCTCACAGGGGCGGTGGCGGCGAGATAGACCAGGCCGTTCACACCGGTGACGGCGGCGTCGAGGGTCAGCGCGATGCGGAGGAATCTGGTGTGGTCGGTGGTGACGGTCAGGGTGGTCATCTCACGCTCCTCGATGTCTGTCGGCATGAGAACCATGGCATCCCGGCCGTGCCCGCGCGATTACGTGCCAGGTCATGCGCCCGCTCACCCGGGTCGGCCGGTCAGTGGTGGCGGCTCGGCCCTTGCGGGTGATGTTCTGCGGGTTCTTGTCGGCGCGCAGGCCGCGGCAGGAAGGGTGACGCAGCGGGCGGCCTGGCCGATGCTCCGCCCGGGGCACGCCACGGCGAAACAGCCTTCGACCAGAGTGAAGCGGCGGTCGGGTAGCAGGTCGGCGTACCGGTGGACCAGTTCGGCGCCTTTGGCGGGGCGGGATTGATCATGCGAGCCCAGCTTGCTGACCGAAGGCACCGCCCCGCCGGGTTAGGACGCCGCCCTTGCCCATGCCGAGCGGGAACCCGCTGAGGGCGGCACAGGGCCGGTAGTACGGGGAACTGTAGGATTTCGGGCGGTCACAGCGCCTCAGCCCCTGGAGTGCCGGCTTGCCCTCTATCTCTCGCGAACGACTCCGTGTCTTCGTGGACGCCCCGGCGTTCCAGCGTGCGGTCATCGCCGTCATCACGCTGAACGCGATCGCGCTCGGACTGGAGACCTCGCCTGAGTTCGCCGACCAACACGCCACGGCCCTCCTCGTGACAGACCGCCTCATCATCGCGATCTTCGTTGTCGAGATCCTTCTGCGGATCGCCGCGTATGGAAAGGCATTCTTCCGTGACCCGTGGAACTGGTTCGACCTGATCATCGTCGGTGTCGCCCTCGTGCCGGCCTCGGAATCGCTGTCGATCTTGCGCCTATTCCGGTTCCTGCGCATCCTGCGGCTGATCTCCGTGGTGCCGGGGATGCGGCGGGTGGTCTCGGCGCTGTTCACCGCGATTCCCGGACTGGCCTCGATTCTGGTCCTGCTGCTGCTGGCGCTTTACATCGCCGCCGTGATCGGCGAGCGGCTCTTCCACCAGGCGGCCCCGCAGCACTTCGGAGATTTCAGCACGTCGCTGTTCACGATGTTCACTGTGCTCACGGTGGAGAACTGGCCGCAGGTCGCCCAGGATGTGATGGCCACGGAGCCGCTGGCCTGGATCTTCTTCGCCGCCTTCATCGTGATCACGGCGTTCTTCATCCTCAACCTGCTCATAGGCGTGATCGTTTCCGCGATGGAGGCCGAGGTCAACGCGTCGCACTGGAAGGCGGACCAGGCAATCGAGTTGGAGCAGCACATCGCGGTGATGAACGAGATCCGGGCGCTCAACGAAAGGGTCGACCGGCTGACGGCCGCCCTGCCGGCCCCCGCGAACACCCGGCCGCCAGAGGGCTCCAGCTGAGCCCTGTTCGGCGCCGATGCCGAAACCCGGCGGATGGCCGGTGCCGGCACACCCGCGGCCGAACGTCCTTCACCTGATCTCGCTGACCGTGGCCATGGGGATGCGCCGCTCCGGGCGGTCCGATCTCATCGTGGTTGATCGGCCGGCGGCGTCGTCTCAGGCAGGCACCAGCCGCCATTGCTGGTTGACGCCCCCGGTGGCCGTCCACTGGACGACTCGGGCGCCGTCCTCCGTCGCCAGGCCGTACACGTCCGCCACCAGGCCGCTGTCGCGGCTGACGATGGTGAAGTATCCGTCACCGGTGGGCCGCAGGTACCACAACTGGTTGTTGCCGCCGTTGGCCGACCACTGCTGGAGCTGCAGCCCCACGGTGGGGTCGCCGCCGTTGACGTCGAGCACCTTGCCGGTGCCGGTGTTGGTCAGGGTGAAGGTGTTCCCCGGGGCGGAGTTGATCCTCCATGCGGCGTTCCCGGTCTGCTGGACGATCCCCGCGCCGTCCGCGGCCGAGTTCCCCGCCACGGCGAGGGGCTTGCCGCTGTTGCGGTTGACGATGCGGTACACCGTGCCGGAGACGGGTGCGTTGGTCACCTCGAACCGGTCGATGGTGGCCCAGTTGTGCGTCGCCTGTGCTCTCTTGTCGCCGGTGGCGCGCACGCGGATCGTGTGCGTGCCGGAGGCCAGCCGGGGGCTGCTCCACACCGCGACGTCGCCGGTCCGCGCCGCGGAGTACTCGTCCACCAGCGCCTCGGGCCCCCCGTCCACGGAGACGCCCACGATCCCATGGCCGGGCGCCGTCACCGCGCGCAGGGTGACTCCGGTGCCGAGGAAGTTCAGCGTCGCCGTGGCCCCCGCGACGTCGCTGTAGGAGTTGGTGCCGGCGAAGACGCCCTGCTCGCCGGTGGCGTGACCCCAGGACCCGGCGTAGGTCACGGCGGCGTCGGCGTCATCGACGCTCGTCGAGCCCTGCCCCAAGGTGAAGTACTCCGCCGTGTCGGTGAAGGTCGTCCCGCCCGGCTTGGTGGTGGACAGGACCAGGTACACCTTCGCGCCGCTCGCCGGTGTGGTGAACGAGATCGGGCGGGTCACCCGCGAGCCGAGCGGGATGGTGAGATCGGTGTTCCCGGACGCGATGACGGAGCCGTCGGGCCGGTCGAGCCGGGCCGTCCAGGCGAAGGCGACGGAGGTGTCGCGGAGGTCGTCGTTGAAGACGGTGATGTTCCGGGTGACGGGGGTGTTGTGGGCGTAGTTGTCCACGGCCTGCGGCAGCGGGAAGCTCCCGTTGGCGTCGGAGGGGCCGGACGCCGACCAGTAGGGCAGGTCGATCGCGGCCACCGGATGGAAGGCGGTCTGTATCCGCTGGATCTGTGGGTTGCTCCAGGGATCGGGCAGGTTGTCCGCTCCGTAGACGGGGTGGCCGCCCTCCTCCGGGACGAAGTCGGTGGTGCGCACGCCGGGCACGAAGCCCGCCCAGCCGGACAGCAGGGTGTACGGCCGCAGGTCACTGGCGTCCTTGCCGCGCTTGGCGGCGACCAACGTGGCGAACCATTCGAAGCCCTGCTTGGTGTTGCACTTCGGCCAGATGAACTCGCCCTCGCCGTCGGGGCGGCCGGCCACCACCTCGACCTTCTCGCTGTACGCGCCGAGGCCGTCGAGGTAGTGCGGCAAAACGTTGAAGTTGGGGTAGCTCATGTTCGGGTACTTGTTGGCCGGCTCGCCGTCCACGTGGATGGGCCGGGTGCCGTCATTGCCGTTCATGGCCGCGTACAGGTCCTGTTCGAACTGCTCGTAGTCTCCGCTGAGGCCGGGTTCGTTGCTCTGGCTCCACCGGATCACCGCCGGGTGGTTACGGTCGCGCAGGGTCAGCGCGCTGGCGTGGTCGACCATGTTGTCGTGCCCGGCGTAGAAGTCCTCTCCGCCGTTGGAGCCGCGGATGGCCGTCTCGTCGATGATCATCAAGCCCAGCTCGTCGGCCACGTCGAGCATGTACGGGCTGGCGGGCTCCTGGTGCACCCGGACCACGTTGTAGTTCAGCCGCTGGTAGTTGTCCACGGCCAGCGGCCAGCCGCCGTTGCCCGCCGACGGCGGAAGGAAGCCCGGCAGCGTGTCGTACGCGTCCCCCTTGCCGCCGTTGTCGATCCGGTCGTAATCCGCGCCCTGCAGGTTGTCGCCGCGCACGTTCAGCCGCACGCCGTTGAGGTAGTAATACTCACCGTTCTGGGTGCTCTGCCGGAACCCGAACCGGTAGGTGGCGTCACTGGTCCGTCCGTCATCGGTCGTGGCGTGAACCGCCAGGCGATGCAACTGGGCGCGGTACCCCGGCCGATAGGGGACGTTCGGCCACCAGTACGAGTCGGTGCCCAGGTTCCAGGCGAGGGGACCGACCGTGACCTTGGCCGTCGTGCGCGCCGCCACCGTGACCGTCCGGCCGGGCAGCGCCGGGTAGGCGAACGAGCCACCGCCGTCCGGCGAGAGCGCGCCGCTCAGTGTCACCGACCGGGCGCTGCCCGAGGTGTTCGTCACGTACACGTCGTAGGCGAGGGTCCGATCCGCCACGGACGTGCGGACGAACGCATCACTGATGTACACGGCCGGATACACGCGCAGGAACGCCGAACGGAAGATGCCCTGGGGAATCGCCTCGGACCACTCGGCGGCCGTGGGAACGACGTACTTGCCATTCGCCGGATTCTTCAGGGCGCCCCGGCCCTTCACGCGCACCGTGATCGTGTGAGTGGTCCCAGGCGCGGCGTAGGCGCTGATGTCGAAGTTCGAGGGCGTGAAGGCCGTGGTGCGGGTCGCGACCACCTGGCCGTCCACCGACAGCGTCGCCTGGTGGTTGACGGCCCCGAACTCGACCCATGTGGACTGCGGCTGCCCCGAGTTCGGCACTGTCACGCTGCGCGAGTACACCGCCTCGGTCACGTCGGTGAAACCCAGCTTGTACCAGCCGCCGCCGGGCACGGTGATCGAGGTGGCCGCTCGGCCCGCCGGGGTGAAACTCCACGTCCCGGCGAGGTCGACGGAGGTGATCGCGGCGTTGCCCGCGGTGAAGCCGTTGAGGTCCGGTGCCGCGGCGGCGGACGTGGTCGGCGCGTGCGCCGTCGAGGAGGCGGGCCGGTCTGCCGCCGCAGCGGGGGGACCACCGAGGACCGCGGTGAGGAGCGCCGCCACGGCCACCAGCGTGCGGGCAAGGCGCCGAGGGCTGTTCTCGTGCATGGAAAACCTTTCAATGGGGGTGAGGCCCCCCGCCGGTCGTGATGTTAGCGCTAACACAGCGGCCAGGGGCGTGGCGGAGCAGCAGGTTTTCGGACACGTCGACGCGGGTCCGCGCACGTGACGTGGGGCGAGCACTCCTGAGGGTCGGCGGACGAGATGATGTACGAGTACGGTCAACGAGCGGAGCCGCTCAAGACCAGGGATGACGCGTTTCCGGCGCCGACTCCGGGCGAGTCGCGTCATCCAGGTGAATCCGTTTTCGAGGCTAAACCGGCGCACATGTCTCGTCAAGGACGCATGCACGTTAAGGGCTTGGTCGTCCGCATCCAGCCGTCGCGTCTTCCGCCTCGAACAGGAAGATTCAGCGGGTGTCGAGCAGGCGGGTGATGCGTGCGGGCGAGTACACGTCGTCGAGCACGAGCCTTGCCAGGCCGTACACACCCGCGTGCTCGGCGAGGGTGCTGGGGACGATCTCGAGCTTGCGCGTCGCGAGAGGGAGGGAGCGCCGGTAGACGACCTCTCGTATGCCGGCGAACAGGAAGTCGTCGACGGCGGCGAGCCGGCCGCCGAGTACCACGATCCGTGGATTGAGCACGTTGACCAGGTCCGAGATCGCGGTTCCGAGGATGTTCATCGCACGCCTGAACAGCCGGGTCGCGTCCGGGTGTCCCTCGCGTGTCAGCTGTACGACGTCGCCCATGGTGGGAACGTGGTGTCCGAGCTCGCGCAGGTCCCGTTGCAGGGCCCAGCCGCCGGCGTACGCCTCGACGCACCCGACCTTCCCGCATCGGCAGACGGGCGGATCACTGCTTGCCTCGTGGGCGATCTGAATGTGCCCCACGTCCCCCGCGGCGCCGTCCGAGCCGCGGCAAGTCAACGCTGATCAAGTGTCTGACCGGCGCCGAGATCCCCGATGCCGGCAGGATCTACGTCGACGGCGCAGGGGCGCACTTCCGGCGGCCGCAGGACGCGCGCGAGGCGGGCATCGAGACCGTCTACCAGACCCTCTCGCTCACGCCCGCGCTCGACATCGCATCCAACCTCTACCTCGGCCGGGAACGCGGCCGCGCCGGTGCCCTGGGCCGGGTGTTCCGGATGCTCGACTACCGCGGGATGCGTCGCGACGCGCACGACATGGTCAGCGGTCTCGGCATCAGCACGATCCAGGACATCGGCCAGATCGTCGAGACGCTCTCCGGCGGCCAGCGCCAAGCAGTCGCGGTCGCGCGCGCGGTCGCCTTTGGCAGCAAGGTGGTGGTCCTCGACGAGCCGACCGCCGCCCTGGGGGTGCGCGAGACCGGCCAGGTGCTGCGCCTCGTCGAGGAGCTGCGCAGCCGCGGACTCGGGGTCATCCTGATCAGCCACAACATGCCCAACGTCTTCCAGGTGGCCGACCGCGTCCAGATCCAGCGGCTCGGCCGGTGCGCGGGCGTGGTGACGCCGCGGTCCCACACAATGGAGCAGGCCGTCGCCATCATGACCGGCGCGATGGCGCTGGAAGCGCACTCCGCAACGAACGCGACGAACCCGCCCGATCCTGCGACGCGCGCGGAAAGGAAGAGGCCATGACACGCCGAAAGGTCATCCTCGACACCGACCCGGGCGTGGGGATCCCGGGCACCGACGCCGACGACCCGCTCGCGCTGATGCTGGCCCTCGCCGATCCGCGTGTCGAACTCATCGGCGTGACCACCGTGTTCGGCAACTGCCCTCCCGATCTCGGCGCCCGCGGCGCGGCCGCCGTCCTGCGGGCCGCGGGCCGGCGTGACGTCCCGGTCGCCGTCGGTATGGCGCGACCGCTCAGTGGACGGCTCCCGGCGCAGCTCGTCGACGCCTACGCCGGCGCGCGCGGCGCGCCCGGCCGGATCCCGCTCCCGGAACTCGGCGAAGCCGGGCGACACGCCGTCGACTTCCTGATCGACACCGTTCGCGCCAACCCGGGAGAGGTGACGGTCGTCGCCATCGGGCCGCAGACCAACCTCGCGATGGCGTTGCTCAAGGCACCCGATCTCGCCGAGCTGATCGCCGAGATCGTGTTCATGGGCGGCGCGCTGGGCCTCGACCAGCAGTACGGACGCGGCAACATCACCCCCGTCGCCGAGTGCAACATGTGGTTCGATCCGCACGCCGCCGACATCGTGTTCGGCTCGGGCGTCGACCTCACGATGGTCAGCCTCGACGTGACCAACCCGAACAAGGGCGTCGTCCTGACCGACACGCTGCTGCGGTCGGTCGATCGCGGTGCCTCCCGGCTCGCGCCGCTGCTGCTGGACATCTGCGCCACCTACATGGAGTCGCCGATGTTCGACTGGGCCGACCACGCCGGCTGCGTGCTGTACGACCCGCTCGCCGTCGCCGTGGCCGCCGACCGCTCCATCGCCGACTTCGAGGCGATGCCGCTCGGCGTTGAGACGCGCGGTGAGCTCACCATCGGGCAGACCGTGCCCGTCCGCCGTGAAGAACCGAACGTCCAGGTCTGCGTCGACGTCGACGGGTCGCGCGTTGTCGAGGACATCCTCCGCACCATTCTCTCCGCCTGACATCTCCCCCCCGATGCGTTCATCCCTGCCGCGAAGGTACGGCGGGACGCCGGGGATCCGACGATAGGAATGACATGATCGAACGCGCACCCAACCCCCTCGGCGTCCACGCCCTGGTCTGGGCCGGTGACACATCAAGGGAATCGGTCAAGCGAGCCGTCGCCGAGACCGCTGCCGCCGGCTTCGACCTGCTTGAGCTCTCGCTGCACGACCTCGACAACCTCGACGTCGCGCACGCACGGCACCTCCTGGAGTCCGAGAGTGTCGCCGTGGCCTGCTCCCGTGGTCTCGCCTTTGACGCGGACGTCTCCAGTGACGACACCGCCGTCGTCGAGCGTGGCGCGCGGCTGCTCGCGGACTCGCTCGCGGCGACCGCCTCGCTGGGGGGTCGCATCCTCACCGGTGCGCTCTACAGCGCCCTCGGAAAGTACGCCCAGCCCGTCACCGAGCGTGGCCGCGCCAACGCGGTCTCCGTGCTGACCTCGCTGGCCCGCGAAGCGCAGGGCCACGGCATCACGCTCGGGCTGGAGATCTGCAACCGGTACGAGACGAACGTGGTGAACACCGCGCGGCAGGCGCTGGCCCTCGCCGACGCCATCGCCGAGGACAACGTGATGATCCACCTCGACACGTACCACATGAACATCGAGGAGGACGACCTGGTCAGGCCAGTACGTGACGTCGGTGACCGGCTCGGCTACGTACACATCGGCGAGAACCACCGCGGCTTCCTCGGCTCCGGTCACCTCGACTTCACCGGGTTCTTCCACGCCCTCGCCGACATCGACTACCGCGGGCCGATCACCTTCGAGTCGTTCTCCTCCGCGGTCCTGGCTCCCGGCCTCTCACACGACCTCGCCGTCTGGCGCGACCTGTGGGACGACGGCGCCCCCCTCGCGGCGCACGCGCGGCAGTTCCTCGCCGCTCACCTCGACTCCGCCGCCTTGGCCGCCCATGCTTGACGAACTCATCGCCCGGGCCCGCGGACTGAGCGGCGGCGACGGGCGGGCGATCCTCGGGATCACCGGTTGTCCCGGGGCGGGGAAGTCCACCCTCGCCCACCACCTCGTCCAGGCTCTCAGCGGCGACGGTTTCCCGGCCGTGTGCGTTCCCATGGACGGCTTCCATCTCGCGGACGCGGCGCTTGACCGGCTCGGCGCGCGCAGCCGCAAAGGCGCGATCGACACGTTCGACGGCCATGGCTACCTCGCCACGCTGCGGCGTCTGCGCGAGGAGCTCGATCACCCCGTCTACGCGCCGGACTTCGACCGCGAGATCGAGCAGCCGATCGCCGGCAGCATCGCCGTCGAACCGGCGACCCGCCTCGTCATCACCGAGGGGAACTACCTGCTGAGCCGTACGGAGCCGTGGCCGGGGATCCGCGCGCAGCTGACCGAGGTCTGGTACGTCGACGTCGACGACGACCTCCGCCGGACGCGACTCAGCGCACGTCATGTCAGGTACGGCAAGACTCCGGCCGCCGCGCGGCGGTGGGTGAAGGAAGTCGACGAGGCCAACGCCCGCCTCATCGCGGCGACGCGTGACAGCGCCGACCTCCGCATCGACCTGTCCCAGACCGAGATCGACTCCGGAGACGCCACCGGCGTCTCCGGCTAGCGCACCATCGGAGGACCACAATGGGCGTATTCCGTCGTCCGTCTTCCGGCGTCCCCGCCGGTGACGCCATCCCGTTCGAGCACCAGGGAACCACCCATCTGTTCTTCCTGTCCTCGCCGCCGGACACGTTGGACTACCCCGCCCGGGTACGCACGACGTGGCAGCATGTCGCGAGCGAGGACCTGGCCACCTGGCGGGAGCTACCGCCGGCGCTGGAGCCCGGCCCATCAGGCAGCGTGGACGGTGACGGTGTCTGGACGGGCTCCGTCATCGAACGCGACGGCACGTTCCACCTCTTCTACACCGGCCACCGCGTCGGGGTGCGCAACCCGCAGAGCATCTGCCTCGCCACCAGCACCGACCTCGTCACGTTCACCAAACACGAGGGCAATCCGATCCTGTTGCCGCCTCCCGGTTGCGAGCCCGTCGACTGGCGCGACCCGTACGTCTTCTTCAACGAGGCCGAGTCCCGCTACTGGATGGTCATAGCGGCGCGTCTCGCCGAGGGACCGCGCTGGCGACGCGGCTGCCTGATGCTCGCGACCTCCGACGACCTGCTCACCTGGACGGTCGAGCAGGAACCGCTCTACGTTCCCGGCTCCACGTATTGTCCTGAATGCCCGGAGATCTGGGAGCTGGACGGCCGCTGGTACCTGGTCTACTCCCGCTTCTCCGAACACGTGGGCACGATCTACCGCGTCGCGGACAACCCGCGCGGTCCGTTCCGCGCGCCGGCCGACGACGAACTGGGCGGCCGGCGGTGGTACGCGGCCAAGTCAGCACCGTCGCGGGACCGGAACGGCCGGGTGTTCTTCGGCTGGGTCCACGACCGCGCCGCGACCGGACGCTGGTGCTGGGGAGGTGACTTCGCCGCGCCGCGCGAGGTCCGCGCGGACGGCGACGGTATGCTCCACGTCCGCCTCGCGGAGTCGGTCGCCCGGCGCTTCGACCGCCCGGTTCCCCTTGACGGAGCCGACACGGCAACGATCACGCTGGATGCCGTCGGATCGTCGGCGGACCACATTCTGACGCCCGCCACCGTTCCGTCCGCCTACCTCGTCCGCTGTGCGTTCTCCGGTGACGACGCCCCCGCCGCGTTCGGCCTGACGCTGCGCACCGACGCCGACCTCGCCGGCTGGTACGTCACGTTCGACCGGATACGCGGGAGCGTTCACCTCTCCCGATCGCCGTATCCGCTGGACGACTTCTGGGCCGATCTCGTCGGACGGGGCGCCGAACGGCGCGAGGTGGACGGGGCACTCGCCGCCGAAGCCCGTGTCGCGCTCGCCGAGGGACCCGTCCGCGCGGAATGCGCGATCCTCGTCGACGGAAGCGTCGTGGAGGTGTACGTGAACGATGAGGTCGTGCTGACTCATCGCATCGATGACTCGGGTGACGACGAGCTCGGCCTGTTCGTCGTCGATGGCGCGGTGACCTGCCAGGTGGCTCTGGCGAGCGCGGATCAGGAGTGGTGAGGCCGGGCGGTCAGCGGTCAAGGAGGCGGTCGCCGTCGGCGGCGGAGTGGGCGGTGTCGAGGTACTCGCATCCCAGTCAGAGATGCGCCGCCTTGGATCGGGTAGTGCGTCGCCGCGTGCCGAAGCCCGGCCGCCCGGGTGGCGGTGGCGGCGGGCGTGTCGGTCTATACGCAGGGTGGCTGACTGGTCACCGTCACAGCCGGTGGACGATCTTCTTCGCGGAACGGCCGGGGTAGACGACGATCAGATGCTCCTCGACGGGCGCGTCGGGGTCGTCCTCGTCCCACTCGGACGCGCGGGCGTAGACGCGCATCCGGTAGCGGCCGGGGCCGTCGACGGCCAGGTTGGGCAGCGGCTGGATCGTCCCACTGTCGCCGCCCTCGGGGTACGGCGGTACGACCAGGCGGCCGCTGCGGCTGACGACGCCGACCTCGACCACCCGGTCCCAGCCCTTGAGCCGGAGCGGCGGGGCGGCGCCGAACGCCTTGACCGTGAGGCACATCGGCTCGTTCTCGCCGTAAGTCGTGATGGCGGCACTGCTGCCGGCGGCCTCGAATTGATCATCACCGGCGTCAAGGCTCTCTGTCGCGGCGTTCCCGCTGCCGGCGACGGCGGCTGATCGCTGTCCACCCAAGACTTCCGAGAACGACGCCTTCTCGTCCCCCCGCTCGGGTCGGCGTCACCAGGGGCAAAACTGCGCGCTCAGCTGACGGCAGCGCCGAACCACCTGGGCAGCCGGCTGAGCAGATCCTGCTGATCTTCACCGACCCACGCCACGTGGCCGTCCGGCCGCAGTAGCGCCGCGGGCACGTCCAGTTCCTCGCTGCCGTCGACGACGTGGTCGACCCGGTCCGCCCAGCCCGCCACCGAGAGCCGGCCGGTCTGGTCGAGCAGTAGCCCGCGGCCGCCGTGCGTCAGCTCGTAGAGGCGACCCCGCTTCAGCCCCACGTCCCGCATCCGCCGGCCGAGCAGCTCATGTCCCTCGCCGAAGTCGTAGTGGACCCCGATCGCGGTGATCTTCTCGATCAGGTACCGGTTCACCTCCTCGAAGTCCATCAGTTCCGCTATCAGCCGGCGCACTGCCTGGGGGCCCGGCTCGAGAGACAGCAGCTCGGACTGCGCGCGGGTGTTGTTGAGCACGTCGGCGGCCACCGGGTGCCGTTCGGTGTGGTAGCTGTCCAGCAGCCCCTCCGGTGCCCAGCCGCCGACCTCGGCGGCCAGTTTCCAGCCGAGGTTGAACGCGTCCTGGATGCCGAGGTTGAGCCCCTGCCCGCCCAGCGGCGGGTGGACGTGCGCCGCGTCGCCGGCCAGCAGCACCCGGCCGACCCGGTAGCGCTCGGCCAGCCGGGTGGCGTCGCCGAACCGGGAGAGCCAGCGCGGTGAGTGCGCGCCGAAGTCGGTGCCGGCGAACACTCGCAGCCGCTGCTTGAACTCCTCAAGGGGCGGCGGGACCGTGCGGTCCTCGGCCACCTTCTCGGCGGGCACGACGACGCGGTACACCCCGTCCCCGAGGGGCCCGGCGCCGAACCCACGATGGGTCTTGCGGACTTCCGCGACGATGGCGGCAACCGTCGCAGACTCCTCGGTCACCTCCATCTCGCCCAGCAGCCACTCGGCGCTGGCGGGCTCGCCGGGGAAGCCGACACCGAGCAGCTTGCGCACCGTGCTGCGGCCGCCGTCGCAACCGACGAGGTAGCGCGAGCGCAGCTGCGTGCCGTCGGCCAGCTCGGCGGTCACCCCGTGGTCGTCCTGGCTCAGCCCGACCAGCTCGCAGCCACGCCGGATCTCGACGCCGACCTCGGTGGCGCGCTCGGCCAGCAGGCGATCGGTGACGGTCTGCGGGATACCGAGGATGTACGAATGCGCGGTGTCCAGCCTGTCAGGCCGCGGCTTGTTGATACCGGCGAAGTAACCACCGAGCGCGTACTTTTGGCCGTGCGCGAGGAACCGCTCCAGCAAACCGCGCTGGTCCATCACCTCGATGCTGCGCACGTGCAGGCCGAGCGAGCGGACAATTCTGGCCGGCTCCGCGTCCTTCTCCAGCACGAGCACGTGCACGCTGTGCAGCCGCAACTCGCTGGCCAGCATCAAGCCGGTCGGTCCGCCACCGGCAACGATCACGTCAATCATGAAAACCCCCCGTTCAACAAGGTGCATTTTCGGCCGGCTGCTCCGCGCAGTCGCGCGACGGGCACACCCGCACCTCCGCGCCGAGTGCCGGCAACCGCACCGCGAGTCGGCGGTTCGACGTCCCGCGAGACCCACACGTCGACAAAGCACACGTACTTCGCGAACCTCTGATTTCCGCAGGTTCTGGCTTCGGTCGGAGATTCTGCAGCACGACCCGGGTCTTGCCGCAAGCCCCCCGGTGCGCTATACGTTGAGAGTGGCAAGGAGTGTGTAACCTCCTTGCCTTTGCCTTTTGCCGTCCGCTGTGGACGGACAAGCTCCTCGCGAAGCGGTGACGCGCCGCGTACGGCGATGCCGCCGCCAGCTGAACACACCTGGGGCTCATCCCTCCTCGTCCTCGTCGTCGTTGTCGGTGGACGGGTCGCGCAGTGGCCGCAGGCTGCCGCCGGCCGGGGTGGAGGCGCGGAAGCTGTGGCGGCCCAGCACGTCGAGGTTCGCGTGCTCGAGCGGGGAGAGCCGGGCGACGTCCTCGTTCGGCACGTCGTGCTCGCGTGCTTCGGCGGGCAGCGCCCGTAGCTGCTCGACGGCGGCGTCCATGTAGCGGGTGGTCCAGAGCGCGGCGTCGCTGAGGACCAGACCGAGCGCGCCGACCTGGTTTTATCCGAAATGATCTTCAGGTTCTCATCACCCGTGGGGCCGGTTTCGTCTTCACGCATTGTGGCCGGAAAGGATCTTGCCCTGCCCGTGGCAACGATGACTTGCTGTCGAGGAAAACGGAGTTGACGCTCCGAGGTGTGCTCGGGTTTCCTTCTGCGATGTCTGACATTCGCATCGAACGGCCGGACGACGACACCGAGCTCGAAGACTGGCGGTACGTCCACAACGTGATCATCCCTACCCACGTCCTGTCTCTGGACGAGGTACGGGAACGCGGTCAGCGGCACCACCTGGAGGTCGCATATCTCGGTGACGTTCTCGTGGGCTGCAGCACCGTGCGCCCGCCGACGGGTGATACGTCGACGGCCACGGTGATCGCCCGTGTGCTCGCCGATCACCGTGGGCAGGGGTTCGGCGAGGAACTGTATGTACGCGGACTGAAACGGGCGCGGGAGCTCGGTGCCGAGGTGATCGAGACCGTCGTCCTGTCCTCCAACGAGGACGGTGTGCGGTTCGCACATAAGCACGGGTTCGTCGAGACCGAGCGCTACCTGCTCCCGGGAGACACCATCCCCTGGATCGACTTGCGGCTTTCCCGACCCTGACTTGCCTGCGGCTTGCTCCGGAGGTGGAGACAGTCGTCCGGCTGGTGCCGGATGGATTGTGAAGCAGGACATCCTGATCAAGCAGGCTCCCGGGTTGGCGGTGGTGGCGGTTCGGGTCATGAAGGTGGGCATGCCGAGGCTGACCGGTCGATTCCTGCGGGGCTGGTCGGCGTCGAGCTGAGCGAGTTCGTCCTCGGCGCCGGCGAGGCTAGCCTGCAGGCCCTCGACTTCGCCGAGCCAGCCTTCGCGCTGGGCCTCGGCGATCCGGTCGAATGGGTTGTCGCGGATCTCCACCAGCCGTGCCCGCTGGGCCGGGTCCGGTCGGAGGAGTGCGCATCTGACACAAGCTTCTCTGAACTAGCGATAGCCCGGGCGAACGGACGGGAGGGAAGATCGTGATTCTCTCGGCTCGCCTCAGCGCCAGGAACTACTGTCGCGAGCATGGTCGAACACGATGCCCTCAGTGCCACCCGCGAGGCTTACGACGCTGCTGCCCCCACCTATGCGCAGCTGTTCCGCGACACGCTGCGTGACAGTCCCCTGGACCGCGCGATCTTGGGTGCCTTCGCCGAGGTCGTAAGTGCGAGTGGGGACGGTCAGGTCGCGGACCTGGGGTGTGGGCCTGGCCATATCACTGCTTATCTGGACGAGTTGGGGCTGGCGGCGTGTGGTGTCGATGCCTCTCCTGCGATGATCAAGTTGGCTCGACAGGCCTATCCGGGCCTGCGGTTCGACGTGGGCTCGATGGCCGCGTTGAACATCGCTGACGGCGTGCTGGGCGGCGTACTCTCACGTTGGTCCATCATCCACACTCCGCCGCAGGAACTCCCCGTCATCTTGGCGGAGTTCCATCGTGTGCTGGCACCTGGCGGCCACCTTCTGGTCGGCTTTTCGGCAAGCGATGATCCGTCTCACCCGACGCAGGTCTTCGATCACACAGTCGCGCCGGCCTATCGGTGGTGGCCTGATCACCTCGCCGCGATGCTGCGCAAGTCCGGGTTGGCCGAGGTAGCCCGGATGGTTCGCGAGCCTCAGCCCACCGACCGACGGCAGTTCCAGGAGATTCACCTGCTCGCCCGCAAAGCCTAGGCAGGGGCTGTCCGACCGAACACATCCAACCTGCCGGACGGGGAGCCGTCAGGCTCCAGGCGTCGACTCATGATCAGGGCCCACCGCCCGTTCGAGCTCCGATTTGTTCTCTGAACTTGCGCTTGAGTGGTGATCGAGTCAGGAGCTTCCTTGGTCGCGGTTGAGTTCGTGGCAGACACGAAAATCGAAGAACGCAGACCGCCGTTCACTGCTCCAGACTCGATTTCCCGCAGGGTCCAGGGGTGGGCGGAGCAGGCGGGGCTCGAACCTTGATTTGTCAGGTAATACGTTGCTATCTGACAGACTCCTGGCCATGGCAAATGCGACCGAGTCGCGCGGCACTAGTGGACGGGTGCGCGTCGGCGTCCTCGGTTCCCTGGTGCTGGACACCGCTACCGGCCCGACGCGGGTCGGGGGCGCGCGGCTGCGGGCGTTGCTGGCCCGGCTGGCGCTGGACGCCGGGCGTGCCGTCCGGCCGGCGACCTTGGTCGAGGCACTGTGGGGCGAGGCGGCACCAGACGCCCCCCTGCACGCGCTGCAGTCGCTGGTGTCCCGGTTGCGGCGCGTCCTGGGCGACCCCGGGCTGCTCACCTCGGGCCCGGCCGGGTACCGGCTGGCCGTCGAGCCGGACGCAGTCGACGCTGTCCGGTTCGAGCGGCTGGCCCGCGCGGGTCGGCGCTCCCACGCGGAGTCCCGGCCTGCCGAGGCTGCCGCCATCTTGCGCGAGGCCCTGAGCCTGTGGCGCGGCCCCGCCTTGGCGGACGTGCGGGAGGCACCGTTCGCCGCCGCTGAGGCCGAACGGCTTGAGCGGGCCCGGTTGGCCGCCCTGGAGGACCGGGTCGAAGCCGAGCTCGCGCTGGGCGCCGACCTCGACCTGGTCTCCGAGCTCGAGTCGCTGACCGCCGCGCACCCGTTGCGCGAACGGCTGCACGCCCAGCTGATCCGAGCCCTGGCGCTGAACGGTCGCGGCGCCGAGGCGCTGGCCGCCTACCAGCGGATCCGCGGCCTGCTGGCGGACAGTTTCGGCAGCGATCCCGGGCCGCAGCTCCAGGAGGCCCACCTGGCGGTGTTGCGCGGTGAACTTCCCCGATCCCGGCGATCGCCCGGCAACCTGGACATCCCGCTCACCAGCTTCGTGGGCCGCGACGACGACGTTCGCCGCGTGGTCGAACTGCTCGGTCGAGTTCGGCTGGTCACCCTGGTCGGTCCCGGAGGAGCGGGCAAAACCCGGCTGGCCAACACCATCGGCCGGCAGCTCACGCCGTCCGGCGGGGTGTGGTTCCTCCCGCTGGCCCCGGTCAGCGCGGACGATGTGCCCCGCGTGGTGCTCGACCTGTTGCGGGTGCGCGAAGAGGGCGCGCAGTCGCGACCTGTCACCCCGGACGAGGTCCTGGACCACCTGGTCGGGACACTCGCGGACGACGACCTGGTGCTGGTGCTGGACAACTGCGAGCACGTGATCGAGGCCGCCGCGGCGCTCGCCGGGTTCCTGCTCGGCCGGTGCCCGGGGCTGCGGGTGCTGGCCACCAGTCGGGAACCCCTGCGGATCGACGGTGAGACCTTGCACCCGGTGCTCCCGCTGGAGCTGCCAGAACCGGGGTCGACGGTCGAGCGGGCCCGTGCCTGCGCGGCGGTCCGGCTGTTCCACGACCGGGCCGCCGCAGTGCGGCCGGGCTTCACTCTGGGAGGCAGCGCGCTGACGGCGGCGGTGGAGATCTGTCGCCGCCTGGACGGCCTGCCGCTGGCGATCGAGCTGGCCGCGGCACGGTTGCGTGCCCTGCCGGTCGAGGTGGTCGCGGCACGGCTGGACGACCGCTTCCGGCTGCTCACTGGGGGCAGCCGCACCGCATTGCCGCGACACCGGGCCTTGAGCGCGGCGGTGGCCTGGAGCTGGGACCTGCTCGACACCGACGAGCGAGCGCTGCTGGAACGGCTGGCAGTCGTGACCGGCACCTTCACCGAGGACGCGGCGGAGGCGATCGGCCGGTTGGGCGACGTCCGGGAGCTGCTGACGGCGTTGGTCGACAAGTCCCTGCTGCACCCGGTGGAGCCTGCCGACCCGCTCGAGCCGCGCTACCGCGTGCTGGAGACCATCCGGGAGTACGGCCTCGAGCAGCTGGCCCGGCGTGACGAAGTCGACGTCGTACGCGGGCGGCACGCCAGGTTCTTCCTTCAGCTGGCCGAGACCGCGGACCCGTACCTGCGCACGTCCGACCAACTGCGCTGGCTGGTCCGCCTGTCCGCAGAACGGGACAACCTGTCGGCCGCGATCCGCTGGGCGGCCGAGTCCGGCGACGCCGACCTGGCGGTCCGGTTCGGCGTCGCGCTGTGCTGGTTCTGGTTCCTGCGGGACCACCCGCCGGAGTCGCTGGACCTGCTCGGCCGGGTGCTCCAGGCTCGCGGCTCGACCGAGCCGCAGGCACGCGCGCTGGTGGTCGCCGCGCACGCGCTCGCCACCACTGAGGCCATCAGCCGACCGGACGAGTCGGAAGCGGCCTTCGATCGGATCAGGAAGGCGCTGGAGCGCGTCGGCCCCAGCACCCACCCCATTCTGGAGATGGCCAGGTTGGCGCTCGCCGTAGGCTCGGGACGCGATCGAACCGCACCGGACACGCTCAGTCCCCCGGATGAGCGGACGGATCCCTGGAGCCGATCGTTGGCTCTGCTGGTTCGAGGCGTACTGACCATGAACACCGGGCACGCCGCCGAGGCGACGCACTTGTTGTCGCGCGCGCTGACCGGCTTTGAGGAGCTCGGCGAGCGGTGGGGCCTGGGGATCACGCTGAGCACCCTGAATTCGGCGTTGCAGCGGGCCGGCGACCCGGCCGGTGCGCTGGGGTTGGCCGAGCGCGCCAGCCGGTACTTCCGGGAACTCGGCATGCCCGAGCACACGATGGAGAGCGAGGTGGCGGCCGCACTGCATCTGGCCCAAGCCGGCGATGTGGATGGCGGGCGGCGGCAGCTGACGGACTTGCTCGACCAGGTCGAGCGGACCGGGTCGGCTGAGTCGCAAGCTCAGGTGTGCCTGGGCTTGGCACGACTGGAGTGGCGGGCCGGGCGGCCGGGGCCGGCCCGCGAACATGCCAAGGCCGGCTTGGCCGAGGCGCCACCCGGCCGGTCGACCCCGCACCTGTCCGCGTTGCTGCTGGGCGTGCTCGCCCAAGTGGACGTCGCGGAGGGTTTCCCGGACAAGGCGGCACGCCGGCTCGACCACCCGGCGGTGCACCTGACGCTGACCTGGCATACGCCGGTCGCGGCCTCGATCGCGGTCGTGGTCGCCGCGATCGAGCTGTGCCGCGATCGGCCGGAGCGGGCGGGACGGCTGCTCGGGGTCGCCACCGTGCTGCGGGGCTGCGACGACCTCGGCTACGTCGACGTGCGGATGATCACACAGCGGGCCACGGCTGCCCTGGGCGCTGACGGGTTCGCGGCCGCGCACGCCGCGGGTGCGGCGATGTCGCGGGCCGAGGCCGAAGGCCTGGTGTCCGCGATCATCACCGCACCCGTGGCCGGCCGCACCGGTCAGCCAGTGTGAGCCGCGGTCGGCACGGGCTTGCCGAACATCGTGCAGGTCACGGCGGTCTGGAGCGCGTGGGCGGCCTTGGCGATCTTCGGGTCGGCCTCGAACTCGGCCCAGAACTCCGTCGAGATGAGGACGGTCGCCGTGCGGCTGCCGGTGCGGTCAGTGAGGTTGGTGGTCAGGTAGCCGGGCATGCCGCCGTCGTGACCCCAGAACGTGCCGCACGGGGTGGCACCGGTCTGGATGCCCAGCCCGTAGCCGGGCCCGTCCGGCTGCCGTGAGTCCACCGGCACCGTGGTGCGCATCTGTGCCATCTGGGCGGCGGGCAGCAGCTTGCCGGACATCAACGCGGTGTAGAACCGGGACCAGTCCTGCGTGGTGGACACCACCGCCCCGGCCGCCCCTCCCCACCCGGGGTCGTTGTCGGAGACGTTCACGTGACCGTGGTGGCGCGGCCCGGCGAAGTGCCTGAACTCGGCCGGCACACTCGGTGGCATGCGGGCGGCATCCAGTTCGTAGCCGTGGGCCTGGGGGCCACGCCAGGTGGAGTCCGTGGCGTAGTAGGTGTGTTTGAGGCGGAGCGGCCGGGCGATCCGGCCCTGGACCAGATCGGCCAGGCTCGTCCCGGTGACCTGCTCCAGGACGGCGCCGATGGCGGCGTAGCCGGTGTTGCTGTACGACCATTTCGTGCCCGGCGCGAACAGTGGATCGTGCTTCACCCCCACAGCGAGCAGCTTCGCCAAGGTCCACCGCCGCCGATCTTTGCCGAGTATCGAGGGCCGGACCGCGGCGTCCTCGGTGTAGTCGAACAGGCCGCTGGTGTGGTTCAGCAGCATGCGCAACGTGATCGCCTTGCCGTTGGGCACCTTGCCCGGCAGCCACTTCTCCACCGGGTCAGTCAGGACGAGCTTGCCCTCGGCGACCAGTTGCAGCACGAGCGTGGCCACCACGGTCTTGGTGTTGGACCCCATCCGGAACTCGTCCCCCACCTTGAGCAGATGATCCCGTCTGGTCCAGGTTGCCTGCTCGGCGATCTCGACCGGCCGGCCGTGTCCGTCGTCGACCCGCACGATCACGCCGGGTGCCCCGGCCTCCACCAGCTTCCGCGCCAACTGCTGTAGCTGAGCGCGCTGCGCCTTGGTGCCGCTCCAGGTCGCGGACGGCGTGGCCGCGGCGGCAGCCGGGAACGCCGTGGCCACGGCCAGACTCACGGCCAGCGCGGAAGCCGTGAGCGTGCGCAGCCAACGTGGCCGCACCGAACGATCAGACGAAAAATCACGTTGGGACATTGACCCGTTCCTCCGGGTGACAGGTGACGCGGACGACCTCACCCTCCAACCCGCCGCTCACAAACCGCACACAGCACGCTGTCAGCCACCCGACCGGTATCGCCCTGACCCAGCACACCATCGCTGCCGCCGCAAGGGAGCTGCGGCCTGCCGGGCCCGATCCTGCGTACGCCGCTCACACTCCGCCCGCTCGGCCACGGACCGCAGACCCCGTATTCTCGCGCCCCGCCGACCGGGAGGCGTTCGCCGCCGAGCTGCGCAGCCTCGCCGGCGAACTCACCCAGGACCCCGGCGGGCTCTGACAGGGTTGCGTCACGGCGACCTCGGCGCGACCGCCGTGACGCAGCTATCGGGGCTTCGAGCTGGGGCCACCTCGCCGGCTGAGTGCGCTGATCGGCCAGCTCAGCGGACTCGGTCGTAGACCATGGCGATCTCCCCCAGCTCGCCGGTCTCCTGATGTGTGAGCGTCCACTTCGACGCCGGCAGGCCGTCGTCGAACAGTCGCTGCCCACCCCCGGCGATCTCGGGGAAGATCATGAGGTACAGCCGGTCGAGCAGGTCTGCCGAGAGGAGCCCCTTGATGACGCTCGCGCTGCTGTTGACGAGGATGTCGCCCTTGCCGGTGGCCTTGAGTTCGGCGACGACGTCGGCAGCGGGGGCGTTCACCACGCGGGTGCGTTCCCACGGCGCTTGGGTCAAGGTGGTCGAGAGGACCACCTTCTCCGTGTCGACCAGCCACTTCGCGTATCCGCGATCACGCGGATCGGCGTTCTCCTCTTCGGCGACCGACGGCCAGTACCCCATGAATCCCTCGGCATTGAGCCGGCCGAGGAGCGCCGTCGTCGCGCCCTCCCAGATGCGGGTCATGTGGTCTCGCGCGACCTCGGTGGTCACATACGGGGCGAACGCCCCGAAATCGCCGGGCCCGCCGGGACCGTTGTAACGCCCGTCGAGGGTGAGGCTCAGGTTCGCGGTCACCCTGCGGCCGGTCGAGTCGGTCATTTCGTGCTCCTTGTGTCGGTGTCGTGCCCGGTGTCGTCGGTGCTGTCGGAATCCGCGACGAGGGTCGCCGCGAGCTTGTCGAGGCTCTGGCCGAAGCCGATCTCGATGCCTGCGATGAAGTCCGCGGAGTCGACTGTGCTGTCGGTGATCCGGAAGTGGACGTCGAGGTCTGTGCCGGTGTCGGTGGGCCGGAGGCCGAGGTCGAGGTGGGCGGTGAAGGCGAAGCCGCCATCGGGAAGCAGCGGGGAGAGCCGATAGGCGAGGCGCTCACCGGGGCGTACGTCGTCGACCACTCCCTGCGCGCGCCCGGCGACCAGGTCGGAGCCGTCGGCGTCCTCGGCGTCGCGGTACTCGTGGACGATCCGCCCGCCCGGTCGCGCCTCGAAGACGAGCTCGGAGACCCGCAGGTCGTCCGGCGTCCACCATCGGGCGAGCAGGGAGGCCTCGGTCAGGTGGCGCCAGACCAGCTCGGGACGTCCTGTCAGCGACCGGAGGAATCTGAACGAGCGGCCGTCGGCCCACCCCGGCTCCTTCGCGGCGAGCCGCTCTGTGTGGAGGCTGAGCCCGTAGCGGTCGTAGGTCTCGCGCAGGCCACCGGCCTGGTCCGCGGTGTCGGCGAGCCGACTGAGCGCAGCCGCCAGGTCCCGCAGTGGAGCGGGCCGGAGCGCGTAGATGCGGCGCTGGCCGGTGCGCTGGGAGACGACGACGCCGGCGCGCTCAAGGGCCTGCAGGTGCTTGGTCGTCTGCGGCTGGCGCGCCTCGGCGAGCTGGGCGAGGACACCGACCGAGCGCGGCCGCTCGGCCAACAGGCTCACGAGCCGCCAGCGGGCCGGGTCGGCCAGTGCGGTGAGGAGTTCGTCCATGGACGTTAGTATTCTCCACAGAGAATATTCGTGTCAAGGAATATCTATAGATTGGTGAGGCCGCGTCGGGATCGGGCAGGCCGGGTTCGGGTGGAAACTCTCCTAGCCGTCACAGAACCATGCCCAGGGCGAACGCGGAGATCTCCTCCATCCGCTCCATCGTGCGGGCCATCGCCGTGCCCGTCGACTTCGTCGGCGGCGTCCGCAGCCGCTCCAGCTCCGAGACCCGCTTGCCCTCCGCCGCGTCCCCTCCGGCTCGAGCCAGCGCCCTACCTGGATAAAGAGCGACATCAAGCGGTGCCGGACGCCGAGCGGTTCGACACCGCTCCGAGGTCCGTTCGAGCTGCTCCTCCGCCGACACCGCCCGGATTCATGCCTCGGGACGCTATGGACCGGGCAGTGCGGCGGGGCTCATCGACTCCGTCACCACCCAAGTCGTCGGGCTGTCAGCGCCGGAATTCAGGACTCAGACGCAAGTCCAAGCACTACTCGGATACGCCTCCCTCGACGCCAGCGCCCGCTACTTCCGCTCCGGACCCGCCGAGAACGCCGCCGTCGTCGAGCGCGTCTTCGATCAGTAGGCCGTCTGATCTTCCCACTGGATTCACCGGCGCAGGCTTGGGCCTCGTGTCCTGGTGGCGTTTGTCGCGAGCGTAGATGACCCCCGGTTTTCCGTCGCCTGGCGTACGGCGTTCCAGCTCGAACAGTGTCGTTGCCGCCATCAGGTCACTCAGCTTGGCGTAGCCGTAGTTGCGGGAGTCGAAGTCCGGGCGTTGCTTGGTGATGATGTGGGGACGGGGTTAGAAGAACGTGGGCAGGCGCGTGACGTAGGGTTCTTCGAGGGAGTCAATCTCCTCAGCGGTGAGCTTGATGTCGAGCGCGGCGACGGCGTCGGCGAGGTGGTGCGGCTTGGTCGCGCCCACGATCGGGGCGGAGACCACCGGGTTTTTCAACACCCAGGCCATCGCAACCTGCGCCATCGACACGCCACGGGCCAAGGCGATGCGCTGGACGGCCTCGACGATGGCCCGGTCGCTGTCGAGGAATATCGGCCGGTCATGCAGGTCGACTGTCCGGTTGGTCTCCGCGCGCTGCGTGGAGCGTTCGCCCCAGGGGCGGGTGACCATTCCCCCAGCCAGAGGGCTCCACGGGATGCTTCCCACGCCCTGGTCGGCGAGCAGGCCGAACATCTCGCGTTCCTCATCGCGGTGGATCAGGCTGTACTGGTCCTGCATGGAGGCGAATTGGGTCCACCCGTGGGCCTGCGCGGCATGCTGCATCGTAGCGAACTGCCAGGCCCACATCGACGAAGCACCGAGATAGCGGGCCTTGCCTGCCTTGACCACATCGTGCAGCGCCTCCATCGTCTCCTCGACCGGCGTCTGCGGGTCGAAGCGGTGGATCTGGTAGAGGTCAACGAAGTCGGTGTCCAGGCGCCGCAGCGAGGCGTCGATCTGCTCCATGATGGCCTTGCGGGACAGACCCGCCCCGCCCGGGCCCTGGTGCATCGGCGCCCACAACTTGGTGGCCAGAACGATGTCCTCACGCTGGGTGTACTTGCGCAGCGCCCGCCCGACGATCTCCTCCGAGGTGCCCAGGCCGTAGATGTTCGCGGTGTCCCAGAACGTGATGCCGAGCTCGATGGCCTGGCGGAAGATCGGCTCGGCCGCGTTGTCGTCGAGCACCCAGGTCAGCCTTTTGGCGGGGTCGCCGAAGCTCATACAGCCCAAGGCGATCCGGCTGATCTTGAGCCCTGACGTTCCCAATCGCGTGTACTCCATGGCTTACTCCTCCTCGGTGATGCGGACCTGTGTACTTGCTCCAGAAGGCGGCTGCCTTCGCTCCCCACCGTGGCACGAACTGCTGCCTATGGCCTCCCACCAGGGGATTCCTGCTGTTACAGGTACTGCCAGCCCCCCCCCCCCCACGCACGCAGAAACGGACGTACCGTCGTAGGCATGGACGCCCGCACCGAGTTCCGCGACTTCCTCACCTCCCGCCGCGCCAAAATCACCCCCGAACAAGCCGGCCTGCCCGCCAACGGCGGAACCCGCCGGGTGACCGGTTTGCGCCGCGAGGAGGTCGCGCTACTGGCCGGAGTCAGCGCCGACTACTACATCAAACTCGAACGCGGCAACGCCCGCGGCGTCTCCGACAGCGTCCTGGAAGCCCTCTCCCGCGCCCTTCACCTCGACGAGGCCGAACGCGCCCACCTGTTCGACCTGGCCCACGCCGCCAACAGCAGCACACGGACACCCACGCGCACCCCCAAACCCCACGTGCGCCCCAGCATCCAGCGCGTCCTGGACTCCATGTCCACCACCCCCGCCTACGTACGCAACCGCCGCCTGGACATCCTGGCCACCAACCAACTCGGCAAAGCCCTCATCAGCCCGATCCTCGCGGCCCCACGCCGACCGCCCAACGTAGCCCGCTTCATGTTCCTGGACCCCACGGCCACCGACTACTACCCCGACTGGGAACGCGTGGCCGCCGGCACCGTCGCGATCCTGCGCGCCGAAGCCGGACGCGACCCCCACAACAAAGCCCTGACCGACCTGGTCGGCGAACTCTCCACCCAAAGCGACCTATTCCGCACCCGCTGGGCTACCCACAACGTCCACTTGCACCGCGGCGGCGTCAAACGCCTCCACCACCCCGTCGTCGGCGAACTCACCCTCGAGTACGACGCCCTGGAACTACCCGCCGACACCGGACTGACCATCATGGCCTACAGCGCCGAACCCGCCACACCCGCACGCAACGCCCTTAACCTGCTGGCCAGCTGGGCCGCGACCATCGACCAGAACAACATCTCCGATTCGGAGACTCATCCCACTTCCACTCCGTGGCCTGGACCCTCCGCCTAGTACTTCAGCCGTAGAGCGTGGTCGTCATGCCTGGGCGGCTTGTCGCTGGTAGTGGCTCGTCTGGGATCGGGCCTGGTGGCGGCGTCGCCAGATCGACCAGCGGAGCCGGTGGGCAGCGGTGTGGGCGCTGAACGACGAGGGTGGTGAACAGGCGCCGGATCTCATTGCAGGTGAGCGGCGTGAGTCCGTCCCACCCTGGGTGGCGGCGTGTTCGTCGGCGCGGAAGGCGTGCGCGAGCATGGCCAGGGTGACCCAGCGGGACCAGGACCGGTAGCGGCGGACCTGGTGCTCGTCCCGTGCTGCCAGGCCCTTGCCGGACTGGAAGAACTCCTCCACCCGCCATCGTGATCCGGCCACGCGCACCAGCGTGGTCAGTGGCACGGTTGTGGGCGATTTTGTTCGTGGGAACTGACCGCACTTGCTCGTGAGTTTTGACCGCGCTTGGTCGCCGTAAGCATGATCGATGTTCGCGAGAAGTAACCGCACTTTGGCGGCTGGGTTCCGCAGGCCCGAGTGCTGATGTCCCGTCTCTGGTAAGTCAGCCCTGTCTCATTTAAATCGGCCTATTACGGCCCGCGTCTTAATTAAGACGGCCCGCTGCGGTTGAGTGGGCAGAGTCAGCCCTGTGACCTCGCCAGCACCTCGTCGGCTAGCTCCGCCGGGGTGAGCTTGTCCGAGCGCAGCATGAGCGTCCCGACCGGCTGGCGGGCAGCGGCAGCCACCATCTCATCCACGCCGGTCATGCCGAACTCGCGGGCTGCCTGGTCCCACTCCTTGTCGGGGTGAGTCACGCGGGCATTAAGCCGCTCCCGGAGCACGTCGGCGTCCGCCTCAAGGAAGACGTGCAGGACCTCCTCGCCCGCGTCGGCCAGGCCACCGAGGATCTCGGCCCGGTAGGCGTCGCGGATCAGCGACATCGGGACGATGAGCGTCTCCGAGTGGTGCCTGCGCAGCGACAGCGCGGTCGCGACGACCAGTTCCCGCCAGCTCGGCAAGTGCTGGAAATCGCCGGCGGGCCGCATCCACTTCCACAGCATGAGGCCGACGTCTTCCGGGTTATACATGACCGCTTCCGGGAGTCGGCGGTGCAACTCCTCCGCCAGCGTCGTCTTGCCCGCCCCGAACGCCCCGTTAATCCAGATGATCACCGGCCCTAAGCTAGCTGGGAAGTCCCTGTTCCACTTGACATTGACGGCAATCGGATGCCCGGCGCTCCCCGGCCCGTTGTTGCCGGTGGGCCATGGCTGCGGTAGACCGCGTTCGCGGACCAGGTTCTCGCCCGTTGTCGCCGCCGAGGAGGAAGGCACAGCGGTTCAGGTCACAGCGGAGGGCGTGGAATCCGGAGGCTGATGGCGGGCATGGCCAGTTCTGATTAGGCTTGATGGGCTGCGCGGGTCTGGGCGAGGCGGTAGGAGTCGGTGCCGGTCTCGATGATGTTGCCACCGAAGGTGAGACGGTCGACGATGGCGGCGCACAGGCGGGGGTCGGTAAAGGTCTTGGTCCAGCCGCTGAAGGACTCATTGGAGGCGATCGCGACGCTGGCCTTTTCTTCGACGAGCTCGTTGACGAGTTTGGTCGCCAGGGTGTAACGGACGCGGTAGCCGGCCATCGCGGGTGCCCAGGGCGATGAACAGGTGGGCTTGCCGGTTCCCGAGTCACCGATCAGGCACAGCGGAAGCCCCTTTTTAACCCAGTCGCAGGTGGCGAGGGTGTTGATGACGGCAGGGTCGATACTGGGGTTGGCGTCGAAGTCGAACGAGCGCAGCGATTTCTCCCGGGAGAACCCGGCGGCTTTGATGCGCCGCTCGGAGCGTCGGCGCGCGCGATCGTCACACTCGGCCATGAGCAGCTTGGCGAGGTAGCCGCGGTAGGACATCTGCTCGCGGGCGGCGGCATCGGCCATCTCGGGGAACTGGGTGCGGATGGTGGGCAGGAGGCGTGCGGGCCCGCGGTCGGTGGGGGTGCGGACGTCGAGTTCGGCGCGTAGCCGGGGCACCAGCATGAAGCGCGGCGTGTGGTACTTCGGCGCGACCTCGCCGCCCCTGGTTCGGCAGGCGCTGCCCGCCGGCGCCGCACACATCGGGCAGTCGAAGCGTTCGACGGCGGCTGCCGGGTCCGCGAGCTCGCTCATGTCGCAAGACCTATCGCAACCTAGGTTCTGAGAGAGAGGTTTTGAGAGTGACGATCGGTGATGAACCGGACGCCGCGCGAGCAGTGGTCGCGTCTCGCAGAACTCCTCGTTTCTGAGAAGTGCGTGCCGGGTTCAGTGGTACAGCGCGTCCGCGATCACGTCGTCTCCGCCGGACGACCGGTGCCGCAGGTGAAGGCGTGGATGGCCGTGGTGAACGCGTCGGGTTGTTCGAGGTGGCCGAGGTGGCCGCTGTCTTGGAGGAGGAGGAACTGGGAGTGGGCGATGCCTTCGTGCAGCAGTCGTCCCCAGCCAGGACCGCAGATGAAGTCGTGGGCTCCGCTGATGATCAAAGTTGGCGTGGTGATCTGGCCCAGGTTGTCGCGGACGTCGAAGGGCGGTTGCTCGGCGCGCATCGGGTCGACCCAGGCGCGCAGGGAAGCCCGCAGAGGGGCCAGGTCGGCTTCGCGGGCCCAGTAGTCGGCGAAGTAGGCGGGCAGGACGGCACGCAGTGCCTGGGTGTAGGAGGCGTTGTCGGGGGCGGCGAGAGCTTGGCGGAACAGGTGCGGGATGGTGGCGGCCTCGGGCTGGTCGGCGTGGCGTTGCGGGAGGCGGTCGAGGTTGTCGAGCGCCTGATTCCAGAACTCCTGGCCGGTGCACGGCGAGGTGTCGTAGAGGATCAGGCCCGCCACGGCGGCAGGGTGGGTCAGCGCGTAGTGCTGGGCGACGAAGCCGCCGTGGGAGTGGCCGAGCAGGAACACGCTCGGCATGTTCAGGTGTTCCACGACGCTGTGCAGGAAGCGGGCGTAGGTGTCGATGCGGTAGTCCTGCGGCCGGGGCAGGTGCCCGGACCCGCCGGTACCGATCGGCTCCAGATAGACCAGCGTCAGATGCTGTTCCAGGTGCGGCATGCGCAGGTATTCCCAGCCCAGGCCGGGCCCGCCCGGATGGACAAGGCAAACGGGCCCGGTGCCGGCGACGTGGAAGCGCTGCAGGACTCCCCGGATGCTGATGGTGTGGCTGCCGGGTGTTAGCGGGTCGGAAGGGGGGCTCACAGGGTCCTCCTGAGTGCGAGAGTGCCGCCCTCGGGTCGCCGGGGCGGCACTCAGGTGGTGCAGCGGTGTGGGCTGTCGATCAGCGCGGGGCGTGGTTGCCGATCGGTGGTCCTGGGTGGGGCGTCGTGCCGGCAAGAGCGCGTCGTGGGTCAGTCAACGGCGCGGGCGGCGTCCTTGATGACGCGGGTCACCAGGCCGGGCTGGCTCATCATCGGCACGTGCGAGGCGCGCTTTGCCTCGTACACGTGGGACTTGGCGCGCTTGTAGAAGAAGCGCTCCAGCGCGGGCGGGATGGCCTTGTCCTCGGTGGCCACCACCGCCCACGAGGGGATGGTCCGCCAGGCCGCGCCTGCCGTCACATCGGTGTAGGAGGAGGCGGCGAACGGGCGCTGGGTGGCCTGCATCAGGCGCGTGGTGGAGACGGGCAGGTCGGCGGCGAACGCGGCACGGAACTTGTCCGGCTTGAGGTACAGGTCGACGCCGGTGCTGCCGTCGGCGTTGGTGTAGGGCACCTCGCGCACGGAGTCGGGGATCTGGCTGCCGGGGAACTTGCCGAACAGGTCGACGAGCTTCTCGCCCTCGTCGGGCGCCATGGCGGCGATGTAGACCAGCGCCTTGACGTTGTCGACGCCGACTGCGGCGTTGGTGATGACGGCGCCGCCGTAGGAGTGTGCGACCAGCACGATCGGTCCGTCGATCGACTTCAGCACGCTGTTGATGTACGCAGCGTCGGTCGGGATGCCGCGCAGCGGGTTGGCGGGGGCGATCGTCTTGTAGCCGTCGTGCTGGAGCCGGTCGATCACCGCGTTCCAGCCGGAGGCGTCGGCGAAGCCGCCGTGCACCAAGACGATCGTGGGCTTGGTGCCATCCTGCGTGGCGGCAGCTGTGGTCGCGGACGCCGACGGCACGGTGAGCAGCGCGGCGGCCAGGCCACCGGCAGCAGTGGCGAGCATGACGCGGCGAGGCATAGGACGGTTCATATCTGTCTCCAAGGGAGCTTCAGGGGAGAGTCGTTGACGCAGCGCGGTGCCGTCCCTTGAGGTCCAGCACCTCAGGGGTGGGCCCGCCCTGGCGATGACGCGCACCGCCAGGGCGGGCAGGATCAACTGGCTCGGCGTGATCTGCCGAGCGCTGTGTTCAGGCGGCGGCCTGGCGAATGAGGTCGGCGACGGTGGCGGGCTGGGAGACGTAGACGGCGTGGCTGCCGACGGCTTCGACGACGGTGGCTCCGGCGCGCTCGGCCATGGCGCGCTGGGCGGGCGGCGGGATCATGTGGTCCTCGGTAGCCACCAAGTACCAGGACGGCTTGTGTCGCCAGGCCGGTTCGGTGACCGTCCCGCCCAGAGCGTCCACGCCCCACGGGACCTGGGAGTCGGCCATGAACCCCGCGGCGTGTGCGGGCAGGTCGGCGGCGAAGGCGCCATGGAACTTGTCGCGGTCCAGGAACAGGAAACCGTTCACCGGGGGCAGGATCGGCGGCACCGGAGCCCCGGGCGGCGGGTCGGCGATCAGGCTGCTGACCGACTCGCCCTTGTCAGGGGCGAACGCGGCGATGTAGACGAGCGCCGCCACGTTGGGGTGGCTGCCGGCCTCGCTGACGACCACGCCGCCGTAGGAGTGACCGACGAGTACGGCGGGGCCGTCGAGGGAGTCGAGAACCTGGTGGGTCGCGGCGACGTCGCCCGCAAGCGACAGCGTCGGGTTCTGCACGATCCGGACCTGGAAACCGTCCTTGGCCAGGTCGTCGTAGACGCCCTGCCAGCCGGATCCGTCCACGAAACCGCCGTGCACCAGCACGATGTTCCTGATGGTCGTCATGGTCACTCCTGACCTGGGAGAACAGGCCCGATGCCTGTCCGACACCTCCTCATTCAAGCCGCGCCCAAGATCACCGGCCATGCAGAACAGCATGCAGAAGTTCTGCGTAACCAGTCCGTGGGCTCAGCGCAGAGCCGCCGCCAGATCGCGGCACCGGCCGGCAGACTCGACCTCACCGATCGTCTCGAACACCTCGGCCGCGCGAGCGTAGGTGTGGCGGCTTTCGTCGATCCGGCCCTCCTCGGCCAGAACGCCCGCGAGATTCTCCAGAACGCGGGCTTGTGAGCTGAACGCCTGGAATTTCTCCAGCAGCACGGCGGCCTCGCTCAGCACGTCGATCGCTTCGGCCGGGCGGCCGAGCAGGCTCAGACAGTGGCCGATCCGGGCCAGCGTCTGCGACCGGGTGAAGGAGGCGATGCTCGGCGACATGCCTGAGGCCTCGTCATCCAGCAAGGACAACACCTGCAGGAACTGCTCCAGCGCCGCCTCGCGGCGTCCATCGGCGACAAGGATGTCGCCCAGAGCATTCAGGCTCTGGACGTAGGCGTCCATGTCGGCGTCGGCTTGGAACATCCGCGCCGACTGCGTCAAGGAGGCGGCGGCCTCCTCGAGATGGCCGAGCTGTCGCAGCGCCGTACCCGCGTACTGGTGCGCCCAGGCGATCTGCGCCCTGGAGCCGCTGCGGGTGGCCAGCTCCAGCGCCTGATTCGCCAACCGCAGCACCCCCTCCAGATCCGTGGGCGGCACCAGATGCACCCAGGCCAGGTAGTTGAGCTGGGTGGCCTGCTGAGTCACATCGCCCAGGGCGGCGGCCGCCTGAGCGCCGAGCGTGAACACCTCCTCCCAATGCGGCCAGTACATCCACCGGTCGGAGAACCAGTGCATCGATTCGGCGCAATCCAGGACGAGGGCGTGCTGCCCGCCGCTGGCCGCGGACCGCAAGGCGGCCAGCCAGTTGTCGGCATCCGCGCGCAGCCAGCGCTCGGCCTCCTCCGAGGAGGTCAGGTCGGCCAGATCGGGGTCGGGCTGGCCGGGACGCCCGTGGGCGGGCTCGAACCAGCGCCCGGCCGTGATGGCCATACGCAGCAGCCACGACCTCATCGTCTGCAGGCTCGCCCCGCGATCGGCTGCGGGCTCTTCGGCATTCAGCCGCTCGCGGGCGAACAACCGCACCAGGTCATGGAAGCGGTAGCGGCCCGACGCGCCATCCTGCAGCAGACCAAGGTCGACGAGCTCGTCGAGCGCATCCCAGGCCTCCGCGATCGAAACCGTCGCGACCACCGCGGCCAGGGCGGCATCGAAGTCCCGTCCAGGCACCAAGGCCAGACGGCGAAACACCCGTCTCGCGAACGTCGCGAGCTGCTCATACGACATCCCGAACGCGTTAGCGACCTCCAGGTCGCCCGCCCGCAGCTGACCCAGTCGCCGCTCCTCATCAGCCAGCCGGACAGCGAGCTCGGCGGCGCTCCAGCCCGGCCTGCTGGCCAGCCGGTTGCCCACGATCCGCAACGCCAGCGGCAGACCACCGCACAACTGGGCGAGCTCACCGATCGCCGCCTCGCCCTGGGAGGAACCCCGCTGGGCCACGATCCCGGCCAGCAGCTCGGCCGCTTCCACCGGCGGCAACGGGCCCAGACTCAGCCGCTGCACCCCCTCCAGCCCAGCCAGCAACCGCCGGCTCGTCACCAGCACCCGACTGGGACCACCACCCGGCAGGAGCAGCCGGACCTGCTCCTCCGATCCGGCGTTGTCGAGCACCACCAGCACCCGCCGCTCCCGTAACAGCGCCCGATACAGCGAGGCCCGCTCCCGGACCTCGCGGGGAATCTGCCGCTCCGCGGTCCCGAGCGCGCGCAGCACCTGCGTCAGAGCGTCATCGACAGCCAGCGGCTGGGCCGACATACCGAACAGATCGACGAAGAACACCCCATCGGGAAAAGCGGAGCCCAAGACATGAGCGGCGCGCACAGCGAACGTCGTCTTGCCCAGACCCGCCGCACCGGTGACAAGCGCGACCCCGCCGGCACCCGCCGCGTCACCGGCATGCACGAAGTCATCCATCCACGCCAGCTCGGCGGCACGGCCAGTGAAGTCGTCCACCGACCTGGGCAGCTCACCCAGACCTGACGGACGCGCCCAGTGATCCCGCAACCGGCCCTCACGAGCCAGATCAACAAATTGCTTGCGCTCGCTCTCGCCCAACGAGAGCGCGTCGGCCAAGGCAGTAACCGTCCGCTGCTGCGGCCTCGTGCTACGCCCGCGTTCCATATCCGACACAGTCCGGGCACTGACCCCCGACGCCTCGGCAAGCTGCTCCAAGGTCAGACGTGCCGCACGCCGATACTGGCGCAGTAACTCCGCGAAACTCGACGGAATGGTGATGGCTCGCTCCTTCTCCGCGCCTTGACGCCGACAACCCCGAGCTTACGGATCAAGGCAACCGAGCCCTAGAAGATCGGCTCCGGCGCCGTCGCCGGACGATCCTCCCAGCGGCCAACAACTCCAGCCGGAGTCGTCGCGCTCCGCTGCATGTTGACCCCCGCGGCCAAGGCCTGACGGAACGCCTGCGGGAGGCCGATCGCCTCGGCATGGTCGGGGCGTCGCTCTGGGAGGTGGTCGAGGGCATGCGGCCGAATCACCGCTGTCCCTCCGGTAGCGGCGTGGCTCCCTGTACCGGGTTGCCGTCGATGGCGGTCACCGTGTACGGCGTGCCGCCGATGTGCAGCCGGTGCGGTTCCTCCGAGCTGTTGACCAGCCGCAGCAGCACCGGCTTACCTGCGTCGATCGCTTCCTTGGCCGGTTGGTCGGCGGTGCCGAACGCGGCGATTGGATCGTCGGCGGGCATCGCCGAACGATGGCCCCTGAGCGACACATATCAGCACTGCCATCACCCGCCTGCAGGCACTACCCACACCAACCTGACCAGCATTAACCCACCCCGACGACCAGGAATGGACACCAGCGGGCCCATGTAACCCCGCCTACCCGGCGCGACAGCCGGGCACTCGCGCTGACCACGACCGCGGAATCAACCCCAGCCGAACCGCTCAACCGACCACACGAAGATCGCGAAAGATCGAGGCTTACATCCGTAGCGGATCGTCTGGCAGGCGTCGATCTAGTACGACGGCTTATGCGGTAATTGTGGCGCCGCATTCATGCTCAGCTCTGAGGATTCTCAGGTGATAAATTCCGATTTGGGGAGTAATTCGCCGCCTCTCGCTATGCCGCTTTCTATTTGCTCACTTGTGGGATGGCCTGTCGTGTTGGTATCCGGAGGCGTGGGTATTCGTGCCTCGACAGGCCATCTCTGATGATAAAAGGCCGAATTGCAGATATATCGGACGTTGGCCTGGAAGGGAAAAGCAAGTGATCGTTCGTAATGCCACCGGCCATGACGTCATCTCGGGCGCCTCGGCCGTTTCGGCGGACTCCAGCGTCTCGGCGGATGAGGGCGGCCGTTCGCGGATCGCGCCGATATTGGGTCCGGCGTTCGTGGCGGCCATCGCCTATATCGACCCAGGCAACGTCGCCACCAATCTCACTGCCGGCGCCACGCACGGATACTTGCTCGTGTGGGTGGTCGTGGTCGCCAGCCTCGTGGCCATCCTCGTCCAGTTCCAGGCCGCCAAGCTGGGGATGGCGACCGGCCAAAGTCTGCCGCGACTGTGCCGGGAGCGACTCCCGCGGTGGGGGACCCGACTCCTGTGGGCCCAGGCCGAGATCGTCGTGCTCGCGACTGACTTGGCCGAGTTCGTCGGCGCGGCTATCGGGATGAGGCTGCTGTTCGGGATGCCCGCAGCTCTCTCCGCCGCGGTGACGGCCGCGGTGTCGCTCCTGCTGCTACAACTGCGGCGGCAGGGCCGTACCCGCCGGTTCGAGCTGATGAGCGCGGCCGCACTCGTGATGGTGGGCGCGGGCGTCTGTTATGACATGGTCGCGGTCGGCCACCAGTCAGCCGCCGGGCTCGCGGCCGGGCTCGTCCCGGGCTTTGACGGCCCGGGCTCGCTGGTCCTCGCGATGGGAATCGTCGGCGCCACGGTCATGCCGCACGCCGTCTACCTGCACTCGGCGCTGGTCCAGGGCCGCGGGCTGTCGACGGACGCCGCGCGCCGGCAGCCTGGGCTCGTGCGTCGTGCGCTGGGGCTCGACTGCGTGCTCGCCCTAGGCATCGCCACCGGCGTCAACGTGTCGATGATCGCCCTGGGTGCCGGGTTCGGTGCCGCGACGGGCGGGACGTGGACCGGCGACCTTATCGACGCACACTCCGAGTTGGCCGGCCGGGTCGGCGGCTTCGCCGCCCTGGCGTTCGCCGTGGCACTACTGTCTTCCGGGATCTCGTCGGCCGGGGTCGGCACGTTGGCGGGAGATGTGGTCATGCACGGATTTCTCGGCTGGCGGGTGTCCCCCCACGTGCGCAGGATCGTGACGATGGCGCCGTCCGTGCTGGCGTTGAGCATCGGCGTGCCCCTCACCGGCTTGCTGATCGCGAGCCAGGTGGTGATCTCGCTGGGGGTACCGGTGGCGTTGTTCCTCCTCGTCTGGTTCTGCCGGGACCGGGCGTTGATGGGCCCGCTCGTCAACGCCCCGCTCACCACGCGGGTCGCCGGGGTGACGGGCACGATTGTGGCCGCGCTCGGCGCCTGCCTGCCGTTCACGCTCCTTTTCTGAAGCCCCCGTTCACTTCCGAAACAGCGCGGAAAGTCGCTGCCAGTCGCCCTTCACCCGCGCCATTTGTCCATCGCACCAATACAAAGGATGAGCTCGCATGCGTGACCGTACGTACAAGAACATTCCGCAACCCCAACGAGACGGCCAGGGAGGCGTCGACACGGGCCCCCGGAACATCGAGTTGGACATTCAGAATCCGGATCTGCTCACGCCGCCGGTCACCGACCACGGCACCGTGCCCAACATGAAATTCTCCTTCTCCATGGCGCACACCCGGATCGAGGAGGGCGGATGGACCCGGGAGGTCACCGCGCGTGAGTTGCCGATCGCCACCACGCTGGCCGGCGTCGACATGCACCTCAACCCGGGCGCCTACCGTGAGCTGCACTGGCACAAGGAGGCGGAGTGGGCCTACGTACTGGAAGGCAGCTGCCGGATCGGCGCCGTCGACCAGGAGGGCTGCAACTTCCTCGACGACGTGCAGAAGGGCGACCTATGGTTCTTCCCCAAGGGTGTGCCGCACTACATCCAGGCACTCGAGGAGGGTGTGGAGTTCCTGCTGGTCTTCGATGACGGATCGTTCTCCGAGAACTCCACCTTCATGATCAGTGACTTCTTCGCGCACACGCCGAAAAGCGTCCTGGCGAAGAATTTTGGCTGGACGCTCGAGCAGATGGAGAACATGCCGGAGAAGGAGAAGTACATTTTCCAGGGCCAGGTGCCGCCTCCCCTGGAGTCCGACCGGGTGGTCAGCCCCACGGGTGACGTGCCGCGGACGTTCAAGCACCGGATGCACGCACAGGAGCCGATCCGGTTCGACGGCGGCACGGTGCGGATCGTCGACTCGAGGACCTTCACGGCGGCCACCACCATCTCGGCCGCCCTGGTGGAGATCGAGCCGGGCGGCCTGCGTGAGCTGCACTGGCACCCGACCGACGACGAGTGGCAGTACTGGATCTCCGGGTTCGGCCGGATGGGCGTGTTCGCCAGCTCCGGCCTCGCGCGGACCTTCAACTTCCAGGCCGGGGACGTCGGCTACGTGCCGTTCGCCTACGGGCACTACATCGAGAATCTCGGCAACGAGCCACTGGTCTTCCTCGAGATGTTCCGCAATCCGCTCTTCGAGGACATTTCAGCGATGCAGTGGATGGCCAACACTCCGCCGCAAGTCAGCGCCGATACGCTCAACGTCCCGAGGTCGATGATCGAGGCACTCCCGAAGACCAAGCACAGCGTCGTCAGATGATCTCGTTACATCGGACGTGTCCGCTGGGGGCCGGGACGGCGCCAGTCGCGCCGTCCCGGTGGGTTCGGTTGAGGCCAGAACAGGGGGCGGCGGCGGGTCCACCCCGGCGGATGGTGCAGCGCCGAACTCTGGGACTTCCTGTCCGGTCTGCTCAAGTCACCAGGTCACAAAGAGGGTTTTGTGGCCACCAGGCGCCCTCTGGGTTGAGACGGTCGAAGCACAGTAGAGGATGTCTATGGACTGGGTCATCGCGACGCTCCTTGAATACAGGGCCTGGCCGCTGGGATGGGCATGCCGCGCTCGACGATGGTCATCTCATGCGCCGCCGGGTGCAGAGCTTGGAGGATCACCTGCGCGGCGGCCTCGGGGCGGGTCTGACGTCCGCAGGTGAACACATCCACATAGCAGGCGCCCTGCTCGGGGATAGGTGTGCACGGCTGCGTGGGATTCGGACAGAATCGCCGCGACGGTCACGCCGTGCGGGTGGAAGCGATGGCTGCGCATGTCCAGCAGCGTCGCCTTGGCTTGGTTGACTGCTGTTTCTAGCAGCTGGCGCAAATAGCTCTCATCGTTGAGGAGGTGAGCGTCCACACCTGCCAGTTGTGCCATCACGTGCCGCCCCCAGAACTCCCCGACCTGCTCTGCGGCGTTCATGCGCCCTGCCCAGAGTCGACGATGAGGACCGGCAACGGCGGATGCCCTTGAAGCCGGCTGAGCTATAGGAGGCGGTGTAGGCGCCGGCGTTGCCGATGAGCACCCGGTCGCCCTCGGTGAGGTTCAGCGGCAACCTTGGCTGATGGTGGCGGTAACAGACGATGTCCCCGTCGGCGGTCGGGCCGGCCAGCACCACCGGCCCGGTTGCGGTGGCGTGCTCCGGTACGGCGGATGAAGACCCTGTCCGCCTATGGCGCGGGCAGTAAGGCGCCGGCGTTGGACCAGCTGGTCGAACCGCGGCGGACCGCGACGCTGCTGGCGGTCACCCGGAGCCTGGAGGCTGAGGCGATCGATGACGCGCTGGATCTGTTCGCGCTGCTGATGGCCACCAGGTTGATCAGCCCGACCCGCCGTAAGTCCGCCGAGGAGCGGCTGCGGATGCTGCCCCCGTTGGAGCGCGCCGCCAAGCTGGTGGCCAAGGCCGGCCGGTCCTGGTCGACCAGCTGGACCTGGTCGATCAGGAGGACGCGGACCTGGATGTCGCGGCGGTCTGGGTCGCGGTGGCCGAGCGGGCCGGGGCCGGCAAGGAGCAGGTGCGCGCGGCGCTGCAGGTGGTGGAGGAGCTAGGGACTGTCCCGTGGATCTATGACAGTTGGTTGTTTAACCTTGTTCGATGTCGGTTGAAGGTACGGCAGCGTATGCCGATCTGGTGGGATTGCCGCCATTGGTGAGGCGGGCGGTTCAAGTCGCGCGGCGGGTGGGCTTTGGGCCTTCCTGTCGTCCTGAGCAGGGTCGGTTGCTGTACGCCCTGGCGGCTGGTGCCGAGGCGGTTGGGGAGACCGGGACCGGGTGTGGGGTGGGGCTTGCCTGGCTGGCATCAGGAGCCCGGCCAGGGACCCGGTTGGTCAGCGTTGAACTGGATGCTGATCGGGCGGCGCTGGCCGCTCAGGTGTTCTGTGGTCACCCACAGGTGTCGGTGATTCAAGGTGACTGGCGGGAGATTTACCGGGACGGGCCGTATGACCTGCTCGTGCTCGATGGAGGTGGGCAGGGCAAGCGCGGTGAGCAACCGGCCGATCCGCACCGGCTGCTCAGGCCTGGGGGGATCGTGGTCATCGACGACCTGGCCCCGGCTCGGCACTGGCCGCCGCGGTTTGACGGCGCTGTCGATCAGGCTCGGATGCACTGGCTGGATCACCCCGGTTTGGACACGGCGGAACTTCGGCTCGCGCCCGACCTGGCCGCGCTCGTGGCCACCCGCCGTTTCGCTGACGCGCCCAGCTCGGTAGATCACTGAACGGGGTCGCGGAGCCAGATCCTGATCGAGGCAACGTCCACGGTGCCCCGATAGATGCGTTCGCGCTTGTCGGTGCGAAGGGCCGACCGCACGGTGGCCCTTCAACATGTTGATGCACCGCTCGGCGGTGTTGCGCTGCTTGTACCACTCGGCGTTGAAGCCGGGCGGCCGCCCGCCTTTGCGCCCTTGTATAGGTCGGCGGCGATTTTGCGGATGGACTCAGGAGGTGCCGGCGCGTACGGCGGTCGCGGCAAGCGTGGTGTAGTTCATCGTGAAGCGTCCACCCAGGGAGTCGATGGCGCCCCCGACCGCGTCCAGTATCTCGGCCAGCTGATCGGGACGGAGTTGGGTGAGGCCGCCGGTGGTGGGTAGCAGGTCCAGCCATTGGTCGCGCGTGTAGGACTGCTCCCAGTCGAATCGCCACTGTTCGGGATCGTTGAACTGTTCGGTCTCGCGGATCTTGTCGGCGAACTTCGCGTATGCCGCCTGGTAGAGGTCGAGCGGACGTCGGGCCGGTTGGCCGTTGAGCGGGGAGTCGGGCGCCGCCCGCCGGTAGGCAGCGGCGAACGGTTCGGCCACCTCGGCAGGCGGCTCGTACACGTGCCCGAAGATCGCCAGCCGTCCCCCTGTACGCAGCACACGTGCCGCCTTCACGGCGCCGACGACCGGATCCACCCAGTGCCACGACTGGGCGGCTATGACCGCGTCAAACGTCCGGCCGACCGGCTGCCAGGCTTCGAAGGCCGCCACCTCGACCTGCAGGCCACGTGATCGCGCGAAGTCGGCCATCCGCGCATCGGGCTCGACGCCGAGCACGGCGCAGCCGGCGGCCTGGAACTGGCAGGCTGCGATGCCGGTACCGCAGCCGACGTCGAGCACGTCAGGCCCGGGGCTCCCGGCGACGATCCGCGCCACCAATGCATCGGGGTAGCCGGGCCGGGCTTGGTCGTAGCGTTGCGCGTCCACGCCGAACGACTCGGCCATCCGCCGGGCCTTGTGCGGCTCCGCTGGGGACGGTTCTGGTTGCTCTCGCGGTAGTATGGGCATGCGCCCACCTTAGTGGGCGTGCGCCCACTGGGCAATGGATGCCAGCGGGTTGACGCACGAAAGGATCTCTTAAGTGCCGACTGGGGTACACCTTCGCGACGCACGGCGGCAGCTATTCGACGCTGCCGAACGCGTGCTTCTGCGGGACGGGCCGAACGGGCTGACCAGCCGGGCCGTCACCGACGAGGCGGGCTGCGCCAAAGGCGTCCTGCACCGGCACTTCACCGACTTCGACGCCTTCCTCACCGACCTCGTGCTCGACCGGGCCGCGCAGCTCGAGACGCAGGCGAGTGCGCTGCGCGAGTCCGCCGGTACCGGCACAGTGGCCAACAACCTCACCAGCGCGCTGATCACCCTGTTCGGACCGATTCCCGTGGCAATCATCCCGCTCATCACCTTCCGGGACGAGCTGCGCGCACGGCTACGGCAAGCCAGGCCCGGAGGCGGCATCGCGATCCTCGCCCAGGCCACGACCGCGATCTCGGCCTATCTGGCCGACGAGCGTGAACTGGGCCGCATCGCGGCCGACGCCGACGTCGACTCACTCACCCTCTCCCTGGTCGGTGGCGGGCATCTCCTGTTTGCAGACCGCGACCCCGGCCCGCCGGCCACGGCAGTGGTCAACAAGCTCGTGACAGCGGTCATCGCCGACGCCGTGCAACGACGACCGGCCTAGGGACCCCTGAGTGTCGGCAAACGATCGTTATCTTGAGCCGCCCGAAGGGTGTCCTTCACGTCCGGTAAGGGCGTTGAAGGGCCCGTGATCTGCCTGGTGGACGCGGTTATCTACCGCCGTCCATGAAGCAGATCCCCCGAAAAGGACTGGTTCACCTTCCTTGGCCTGGGTGGGCTGGACTGGCGCGAGGTCCGCCTGGAGGACGTCGGCGAGTTCGTCGCCTGGCTGCGCCTGCCTCCGGCGGGCCGTGAGAGCGCGGTCACGGTCTTGCCGTCGGTGGAGCATCACTGTGCTGAGAGCACGAATCGGCAAGCTCAAGAGCCACCGCGCTGTGGCCTTACGCACCGACAAACGCCAGCGCATCTACCAAGGCACCATCGACGTCGCCTCAATCAGAATCTTGCTCCGCGCTCCCGTCCCGTGATCCACGGGACACGCCTTCCGACATAGCGGACCTCGGCTACAACCGCGGCTGGCGCACCCTCACCGTCACCCGCAAGGGCGGCAAACGCCAGGCACTCCCCCTGGCCCCGCCCGTCGCCGACGCCCTCGATCACTACCTCGCCAGCAGGGCCGACAGCAGCCAGCCGCATCAAAGCCGGCTACAGGGGCCACTGTTCGTCACCGGAGCATCCGGCCCCCACCAGGGCGGAAAGCGCCTGGACCGCTGGGCCATCACCAAACTCATCCGCCGCATCGCCCAGGCTGCGGCCATCCCCTCCGCGGCCAAACTCACCCCGCACTCGCTGCGGCACTCCCTCGCCACCCTGTCCCTGGACGCCGGCGCCGCCCTACGGGACGTCCAAGACACCATGGGCCACGCCGACCCCCGAACCACCCGCGCCTATGACCGCGCCCGCTACGCCCCCGACCGCCACCCCGCCACCCGCCTGGTCTCCTTCGTCGCCACCATCGACACCGACATCTGAAGACCGCCGGATCGTGAACGCAACGCCGCTCCGCGGTCTGATCTCGAAGACACGGGCAGCGACAGCGGCAACCGGTCACCGAAGCATCACCGCAGAGCGACGGCGTTCGCTCCATCATGTTGGTATGGGGGCGCTGTGTGGAGTGCCTCCAGGCATGAGACCTTCCCCGGCCTCCGCTGCAGCGGGGCAACAGGCCCATGGCCGGACGCCACTGACAAAACTCTGCGTTTCCGCTGGTAGACCGGGCGCCGAGTTACAGAATCGCGATCACACGCGCACGCTCTCTTCGGCGGGGCTCAGTGACCGTCCGTTACCGCTTCACAGACTTTGCGCCAGAATCGCAACTCACCTACAGAGCCAGGCGGCCAGGGAACAGCCAGGCCGAGGCCGGGGTCGGATGGATACCTGCCCATTAAGTACGTGTGAAGAATGTCACTTTGGCCTTACCGAGCAACCTGGACGGTGGGTTGTGCATGGAAGAGGTATGCCATCTGAGATTCAACGAGTGGTAGTGGAACCACCGCCACCAGGGCGGCCGCCCGCTGAGAGCACGGGTGATGCCGTCGTGGCCGAGGTGTTTTCGGCCCACCGGCTTGGCCTGGTCCGTTTGGCGTTCCTGCTGGTAGGAAGCCAGGAGACTGCCGAGGACGTCGTCCAGGACGCCTTCGCGGCGCTCCATCGTCGGTGGAGCCGATTGGTCGACCACGATCGGGTGCTGCCCTACCTGCGGACGGCCGTGGTGAACGGGTGCCGCATGGTCCATCGGCGGCGGGCGATCGTCGGCAGGTTCGTCGGCGACCGGGAGACACCGTTCTGGTCGGCGGAGGCCGCCATCCTGCTGGGCGAGACGCGCCGGGAGGTGTTCCTGGCCGTGCGTGCGCTGCCGCGCCGCCAGCGCGAGGCCGTGGTACTGCGCTATTACCTCGACCTGTCGGAGGCGGAGATCTCTGAGGCCATGGGGATCAGCCGCGGAACGGTGAAGTCGACCGTCTCCCGAGCCCTTAAGGCACTCACCGCGAAACTGGAGGGGAACCGATGAGCCCACGGATCGAAAATCGACTTCGCGATGCCTTCGCCGTCGGCGCCGAACTGGTCCGCGCCGAGACTCTGCGCCCGGCCGAAGAGACCGTGCGGGCGAAAGTCATCGCGCCGCGGCACAAACTCGTCCTGGCGGTCCCGCTGGCGGCCGCCCTTGTCGTCGTCGTCATAGGCGCGGTCGTCGTCATGGTGGCCGGGGTACGCGCTCCGGCCGGGCCTGCGGCGAAGGCCCTCTTGGGCCCGCGTTTTTTGCTGGCCGCCGACAATGACGGGATGACGGTCCGCGACGCGCAGACCGGGAAGATCACAGGCCGGGTCGGGTTGCCCCGAGCCCCCGAGGGGAGCCTTCGGGAGCCCGGTGGATACCTGCTGGCCGGGACCGGCGAAGGCACGACGTTCTACGTCGCCCAGAGCGTGACATCCCGCCAGACACAGGTGAGCACCACCTGGTTTCATCGGGTGCGGGTCGATGAGCGGGGAAGAGTGGCCGAGCTGGCCCGCGACGTGATTCCCGCGGTGACCGGTACGACCGCGAGTTCCCTCGCCGTCACCGGTGACGGCACTCAGCTGGCCTACAGCCTCGACGGCAAGGTGTGCGGTCAGGACAAAACGCTGCGCTTTTGTCCCGGAGCACGGCTCACGGTCGTCGATCTGCCCGCGGGGACGAGACGCACCTGGACGACGAACGCCGCGGGACAGATCAGGAACCTCTCATGGGCGGCTGATCACCGCGTGCTCGGTTTCGTGGTGAAATCCGAGGCCCGGGTCCTGGACACCGCCGCCGCCGGTACCACGCTCGCCATCAGCCGCGTCGTGGCCCCAGGGCAGGAGGCCACGACTTCAGCGATCAGTCCGGATGGCCGAAGCATGCTGATCGGCCGCACCCATCTGTCCGACGGCCGGCAACCGCATCGCTACACCATCGATGAGTACTCCGTCACAGACGGCCGCAAGATTCGCACGCTGCTCAGCGCGGACCGCTACGGCATGACCATCGCCTGGTGGAACCTGATCCGCTATGACGCTACCGGGCGCCACCTGCTGGTCGTGGGTAACTTCTACCCGCTGAGCAGGCTGGACGACGGACAAGTCACCCCCTTGCTCTACCACGGGCCTTCAGATCCGCATCTCTCGGACTCCTCGCCGCCGGCAATAGAAGCGGCCTGGTGAATGACTACCAGTTGGCCCTCCACTCGGGTCCGTGCGATGAGGCCTAAGTAGCTCTGTGTAATCGTGAGTCAGTGTCGACAGGCCCTCGTTTGCCGACACACTCGCACTGCGAGGAACATTCCAGCCGAAACGTGCTCCTACACTCCGAGTAATCAAAATCACGGAGAGTACTACCACTGATGGTGGTGCGGCATCCTCAGGCACCGGGCGCGTCAATCAAAACGCCCTACCTTGCGGCTCGCCGGAGCCCAGGGATTTTGTCCGCCAGCCACCCGGCCAGCACATCCTCATCTTGTTCCCCACCAGCTCCCAGTCGCCGTCCAGCAGCGTCCACGCCGCGATCAGCTCCTCCGGCTCCCACTCCCGACGCACCCGAACCCGCCCTCCATCCGACCGTCTCCGACACGAACACGATCAAGCAGAAACTCCACCCAACCAGCCACATTCACCGCTCCGAAACGATCACGAACCGCAATCGTGGCCTCTCACTCCGCTACCTGGCGGCTGGGGACATGTTCGGGAGCGGAGGGCCGTGTCCATGGTCGCGGGCGGCATCGGCGATCGTCGCGGCGAGTCAGGAGCAGTCGCGGGCGGCCTGGGCCAGGGCCTGCTCGGCGCGGGCGCGGGCCCGGTGTGGGGGTGTCGGTAAGACTCGTGCAACCAGGTACACGCGATTGAGTTCGCCCAGCTCAGCAGTAGTGCTCAGACAGCAGTGAGGGATCTTTCACCAATCGTCGGACGCCGGTGATCGTGCGCGGCCAGTATTGATCCGGATTCGTGGGGTTTGCGGCGGCATGGCTGCCCGCTTCGTGAGAGAGCCGGATGCCGCGTGGCGCGTGTGCTGGACGAGGATGAGCTCACTGCGGTCAACTCGGCCTTCATAAGGTCTTGTGCTTCATCCACCAGCAGCGCGAGGCCGTGCCCGTCCTCGGCAGCAGCGGCGGCGAGGTCCCGCCCAACTGGCCGAGGTCAAGCGTGTCGGCTCCTCCCAGCTGGTCAGCAAGATCCACCTGCGTTGGAGCGGGCGCCGCTGGACGGCGACACCCGCCGCGCCTACGACTCCCGGGTGCGGACCTTCCTGGCCTGGCTGGATGGCAGCGGCCTGGACGGCGACCCGCTCACCGACGGCCACGACCGCGACTTCGCCGTCCGCGACTACAAGACCCACATGAAGACCGTCCTCGGCCGTACAGCCAACACGGTCAACGCCCACCTGACGGCCCTGGACCACTTCTTCACCCAGCTCGGTCTCGGCCCCGCGATCGTCCGACGCGACGACGCCCCCAAGCTCGCGCCCCGCGCCTTGGACGCCCGCCAGCAGAAGCGCTACCTGCGCGCCGTCGAACGCCGCTCGCACGCCCGCGACCGCGCCATCGGCCGGCTGCTGTTCTACTCCGGCCTGCGCATCGCCGAACTCGTCGCCCTGGACGACAACGACGTCCCCCTGTCCGCCCGCAAGGGCAAGGTCATCGTCCGCTCCGGCAAAGGCGAGACCTCCCGCGAGGTCCCGCTCCTGGACACCACCGCCCGGACCTCCGTCACCGAATGGCGGACCGAACGCGCCTCATGGCCCGGCGCCGACAGCCCGGCTCTGTTCCTCAACCGCCGCGGCGGACGCCTGTCCACCCGAGCTGTCGACCAGCTCATGGACGAACTCGCCGCCGACGCCGACATCGTCGACGAAGCCGGTGCCCTCGCCCTGTCTGCTCACACCCTGCGGCACACCCTGGCCACCAACCTGCTCCGCGCCGGCGTCGACATCGTCGTCGTCGCCGAGATCCTCGGCCACGCCAGACTCGACACCACCCGGCGATACACCTTGCCCACCCGCGCCGACCTCGAAGACGCCGTCAGCCACCTCCCGAGCGATCAGTAGGACACCGCTGAGCTGGCGAATTCAATCGCGTGTACCTGGTTGCACGAGTCTTACCGACACCCCGCCTGCAACCGCTTGATCTCGGCGGTGAGCGGCGCCCGCACCGCGACGGAGAGCTTGACTTACAGCTCGTCCATCTCCGTGCACTCCGCTGCGGTCAGGTAGTGCGCGGCGCCCTCGGGGACGCGCTGCAAGGGCTCGCAGAGGGTGCCGACGTAGTGCTCGGCGGCGGCGGCCCACTCCGCCCGGGACGGCCACATCCGGGGCCCGATCCTGTCGCTCATCGGCGCCGGACTCCCCGCATGTACTCGTCGACGCTCTGTCCGCCGAGCCAGTCCGGGTCCGCGCCCAGCAGCTCCGACACCGGGGCCCGGTGCATGCGGTCCAGGTTCCGCCACCCATCCGGGATGGGCTCGTCCCGGATGAGGAGACGCGAGGCCTCCAGGGCGAACCGGCCGACGCCCATCGTCCACTGGTCGAGCTGGTCGTGATTGGGGTTGCCCTCGGACGTCGGCCAAACGCGCCGCCACTGCGGCCGGCCGTGCTCGACCCACGCCTCGTCGAGGTGCTCCTCGACGTCGGCTCCCTGCTGAGCCGGGTGGTACTCCAGAAGGGTGAGCGGCACGCCGTACTCCAGCGCGGCGTAGATGTCCTCCATGCCGTTGGTGACGGTCAAGCCCTCGCCGATGTCGGAGACGACAGCGAGGTACCCGAGGTGGGCGTTCCCATAGTCGGCGGTCCAGACGCTGAGGTGCGCCGACTCCCTGGTGGGCGATCCTCGATCTGGTAGAAGGTCTGTTCGTCCGGCGAGATCAGCGGAACCTCCATCGGGAGCGCTGCCACGACTTCCGCGAGCTGCTTGGCCATGGCACTCGCGGCCGCGCTCGTGGCCGCCTGTGCTCCCGCCGCGTCCGTGACGGCGAAGCCGGCGATCGAAATCTCCGGCGGGCTCACGCAGCCCGTCTTCTCCTACAAAAACGCCATCCGCGAGCACGTCTGGGTGCGGTCGCCGGTCGACGGCGACGGCGCAGTGTGGCCAGCTCGGCGGGGCCGACCACGCGGGGCCAGCCAGCCGGCGGTGCTACGCCTGGCCCGGTGGCCATCCTGCGGCGTCGAACACGGCGACCGGGTCGAGGTAGTCGCGCCAGTGGGCCACCTTACGGTCCTTGACGGTGATGACGGAGACGAAGCGGTTGTCGTAGGGCCGACCGGTCTGCACCGACCTGCCGTGGACTTCGTACTCCAGGACGACCACCGAGGTCTCCGCGGCCCGGTGCACGCGGAGGTTGCCGGCGCTGTGTACCTCCATGAAGTCGCCGTAGCCGCCGTACAATTCGGCGATGTTCCGCCGTCCTTCGACCTGGCGGGGGTACCCCGGCACGGAGATCACGAACTCGAAGACCACGTCGTCGGCGAGGAGGTCGAAGAAGTCCTCCCCGTCGGCGAGGCCGTCCAGCCCCTCCTTGATGATCAGGAAGAACGGGCTGAGCGCGCCGAACGGAGCAGTGTCGGCGACGGTCTTGCTCACTTCGCCTCCCGGGTCCAGGAGTGGGCGTTGCGTTCGGCGAACTCGCGGAAGGTGCCCGGTGGCCGGCCGGTGACCTTCTCGATGTCGTCGGTGGGCGTGGCGCCGTTGCCGGAAATGATGGCGCCGGTTAGCCAGCGCAGCATCACCGCGTAGTTGGCGGGGACGCCCGCGGCGAGCGCGCCGCTGATCCAGGCTTGCTGGTCGATGTCGTGGTGGACGACGGGCCGGCCGCTCACGGCGGCGATGATGTCGGCGACCTCGCCGAAGCTGAGGGCCTGCGGGCCAGTGAGCGTGTACTGCGCGCCGGCGTGGGCGCCGGGATCCAGCAGCGTCTCGGCCGCGACCGCCGCGATGTCGTCCGCGTCGACGAAGGCTTCCGTGCCGCCGCCGCTGGGGGCCGTGATCGCTCCGTCGGCGAGCGGGAGGTGGTCGTCGGTGAAGTTCTGCATCACCCATGCGGGGCGCAGGACGGAGCGGGTGAGGTCGTGCCGGGCGGCGAGGTCGGCCTCGACGGCGGCGATGTCTATCTCCTGCGGCGCCTGGTCGGCGTTGTGGGTGCTCAGGAAGGTGACGTGGCGTACGCCGGCGGTCTCGGCGAGGTCCAGGAAGCCGGCGACCTGGTCGGCGTACCTGACGCGCAGGACGGGGGTCACCAGGTAGAGGCGGTCCACGCCGGCCAGGGCGTCCGCGTGGGTGGCCGGGTCGTCCCAGTCGAACCGGATGTCGGCTCCTCGGCGGGCCGCGGTACGGGTGGCGATTCCTCGTCGGGGGAGCTTCCCGGCCAGCAGCGAGCCGGTCCTGCCGGTGCCGCCCAGGATGAGTGCGGTGGGTGCTTCGTTGCTCATGACTCGATGATTGGCGCTCTAGGCGAGTTAATCCATGCGTATTTCGCTCGAATTTTTATGTGAAGCTCTCGCTGCCTTGACCCTGACGCTCGTTCTGTTCAGTCTGCTGCCATGGACCTGCTGTATGACTACCTGGTGCGGGCGCGCGCCACCGGCGCCGTCTTCGCGCGGACGGTTGCCGAGCCGCCGTGGGGGCTGCGGCTGGGCGGTTCGATCCAGCTTGCGGTGCACACGGTCGTCCGAGGGCGGGGATGGCTCTGGCTGGACACCCCTGGGAGTGCTGTGGAGCTCTCACCGGGAACCGTCACGCTGGTGCGCGGCGGGCCGGACCACTACATCGGGCACGAGCCGGGCGCCGACTGCCTGGGCCCGGAGGAGTTCCGGACCCGGCACGCCCAGGCGGGCCCCGGTGACAACCCGCAGGCCACGGTCTTCTTGTGCGGCGCCTACCAGTTCTCCGGCGATGTCGGCAGCGGACTCCTCGACGCGCTGCCACAGGTCATGACCCTCTCGGCGGCAATCGACGATCCCCTCCGGGACGTGGTCACCCTGCTCTCACGTGAGCTGGTCCGTACCGAACCGGCCCAGCAGATCGTGCTGGACCGCCTTCTGGATCTGCTTCTCGTGCTGGCCATCCGCAGCGACTTCCGCCGGAGCGCGACCGCACCGCGCTGGTACCGGGCGTCCGCGGACCCGCGGCTGAGCGCCGCGCTGCAGGCCATGCACGAGAACGCGGCCCACCCGTGGACGGTGCCCGAGCTCGCCGCGATCAGCGGCCTGTCCCGGGCCGCCTTCGCGCGGGCCTTCCGGGAGGTGCTCGGCCAGGCCCCCATGCAGTACCTGACCGAATGGCGGATGACCCTCGCCCGCGACCACTTGCGCGCCGACGATCTCAGCCTGGCTCAGATCGCCGACGCCGTCGGTTACGGTTCGCCCTTCGCCTTCGCGGCGGCCTTCCGCCGCCACCACGGAGATCCGCCCGGAGCCTGGCGGCAGCGGGAACGGGCAGCCGCAGACACGCGTCCGCTCGCCACGCACCCCGGCTCGTGAGTCGTTGTCTGACACCGCTCGTGCCTTGGAGTACGCCGATGCGGTCGACGCCCACGTGAAGGCATCTGACTCTGCGTGGAGTAAGGCGCTGGTGCGGTTGGATGTGGCCAGTTCGGTACTTCAGGGCGCGGCTCCAGATGTTGAGCGCGCGATGCAACTGGGGCATGAGGCGTTGGATGCCGCTGCCGGCAAGCCGTTCCCGGTGGATCCGCCGCCTGATCTGGTCGCCCCGCAGGTGATCGCCGCGCATGACTGGTCGGCTTTCCAGGCGTTGCCGCGGATGGCTGATCATGAGCGGGCCGGTGAGGGGCTAGAGTTCAGATTCAAGATGACCGAGGCCGCGCTGGAGGCACCGACCGAGACGGTCGAGGACGTCATCTATCCCGCGGTGCCCGGCGGCTACAAGACTCTGGTGACGCTGCTGCACGAGTACAAGGCCAAGGGATCTTCGTACCGGCAGCACAAACAGCGCGTGTTCAAGGCCTCCTACACAACCACTACCGCACGGGCTTGATTCAGATCATCGAGGCGCTGGAGTTCGGGTCGACGGGTGTTACTTCTCGGCCGTGCCGGGTTCCCCTCTGATGGACTCCTGATAGATGTCCGCGTAGGTGCGCGAGTCCTTGACCAGGTCGTCGCAGAAGGCAGCGACATCGTTGCCGATGAGTTCCAGGACTCCCTTGCCGGCCGCGACGCCCTCCTCGAAGAAATCGATGATCCCTGAGAGCAGGGACCCGTCAAGCAAGTCGATCGGTCCAACCTTGAAGATGTACCTCTGAATCTCCTTGTAGACGATCTGATAGTCCGGCGGGAGCGCCTTGACCCGCGCCATGTGCGCCCGCCACTGCTTCTTGCCCTCGATGATGTCTTGGATGCCCACGTCAGCCTCCTAGCCGGCCCAATTTCCTTGCGACGTTCCTGTTCAACTGCTCGCGCCACCGGTCGCGAAAGCTCCGACCCCCTTCTCCGCCGGCCAGCGCCGCGCAGAAGCCCTCGATGTCGTCACCCAGCACCTCGTGAATGCTCCGCCCATCGGCCGCTGTCTCTTCGAGCAGCCCCAGAGCATTGTCGAGAATCGGCATCAGGTTTCGACCTGTGAAGTCCGAGTAGGGAGAAAGATGACCCTTGATCTCTTCCCACGCCGCCCGGTAGTCGGCCGGCAATGCCTCGGCCCGAGCTTCGAACGCCTTCCATTCCCTGGTGAGATCGCTGCCTGTCATGGTCTCCCAGAAGTTCATCTCCCGCCCTCCTTGAGCTTGTCGATCCGTGATGTGATGTACTCCCATTTCGCCCAGAACGTCGCGAGTTCCTCGCGCCCCGCGTCGTTGAGCGCATAGAACTTGCGCGGCGGGCCCAGCCCGGACGGTCGTTTCGTCACCTGGACGAGCCCGTTCTTCTCCAGTCGCAGCAGGATGGTGTAAACCGTCCCCTCGACGACGTCGGCGAAGCCGAGTTCGTTCAGCCGACGCGTGATGGCGTACCCGTAGGTCTCCTCGCTGCCGATGATTTCAAGCACGCAGCCCTCAAGCGTGCCCTTCAGCATCTCCGTCAGGTCGTCCATCGTGGGTCCTCTTCCGCCCTCCTGGTACTCTGTGGTACCGAGTACCACTACACGGTACCACAGAGTAGTGGACCGTGCCCAGCAAGCGGCGAGCACAGGCCACGGAAGGTGTGGCGCGGCCGTTCGCCGTCGGGACTGCACCGTGTCATGCGAGTTGGAGGTCAGGTCGGAGACGCGCCGCCTGCCTCCCGGTCGATGGAATCGTCGGCCCGCGCACGTTAGCTGTGACCCTCGACGCATGACGGCGAGGCCCTGCCTTGCGTGATGAGGGGAATGTGTTCAGGACGCACAGGCCGGAGTGTTTCAGGACATCGTCGGGTTTACTCACCACTGCTTTCCCTCGAACAGTCACTAGCCCTACTTGAGGCCGAGTCCTATGGTTCTGGACATTCGACGCCGAAACTCATCAAGACCTTTACCTAGCCCCATCGGCGAGACGCAGATGGGCGTTGAGTTGAGCTGGATATGCTTGCGAAACTTCAGTGCTTCCTCGAAGTTGTCGAGGGAGGTGCCCGAAAAGGGGAATCGTATGCTCATGAATAAAAAGGTTCGCGCATCTATCTGGATGAGCGCGGCGGTCAGTCTAGTCGCGGGGGTTGCGTGGACAGGCATCGCAGGGGCGGCTATCCCTGCCGTGACCAGGGCAACGGCCCCGTATGCGCAGGCGGCTGCTGTGGTCAACTCCGACGGGAGTATCAACCGTGCCAAGGGAATCAAGGCAGTAACGAAGCCTGCCGTCGGACATTACTGTGTCGAGCTGGAGGACACGGACCTGGACATCACGAAGCTTGTTCCGGTGGCCACCCTGCAGTACACGTCCTTCGAGTATGGAATCCGTGTGTCAATGTGGCCGGATCCCAGCTGCGGAACCCGAAAGGACACGTTCCTTGTCATCACCGGGATACCAAACAAGTGGGAAGACCGGGCATTTTCGATAGTCATTCCGTAACCCTGAGGCCGCTTCATGGAGGTGGCCACCCGGCCGAGGTAGTTACCCGGCCGGGCATAGATGAGGCCGAACACGAAGCGTCCCTGTTCTCCTGGTCCAAATGGACACCGGAGGAGACGGGGGCGCTTCGTGCTGCGTGGGGTCAGACGCCAGCCACGGCGTCCTTGAAGGCCTTGGCCGCCCGGAAGGCCGGCACCCTCTTCGCGGACACGGGGACGGTCTCGCCGGTCTGTGGGTTGCGGGCGGTGGTGGCCTTCCGGTCCGCAGGGACGAACTTCCCGATGCCGGTCTCGACGGTCCCCCCGGACGCGACGGTCGTGACAATGGCCAATTCTCGAACGGCAGGGTCACGGTGCGCGCTGGGCGCGAGATCGTGGCGGAGCCGGCGTAGTAGTCCGATGCTGCGGACAGAGCTGACGGATGCAAGCCTGGTCAGCGTGCGTCGGCCCACGGCGACGGCCTGGTCGAGATTTCCAGCGTGGGTGTAGGCAAGGCTGAGCCAGGCGCCGTGACGGAGAGCCGATCGTTGATAGGCGTCGGCGTCAGCCAGGGCTCGGCCTGCTAGCAGGGCCGGGGCCTGTCCTGGTACCGCGCCGCCGCCCGGGCCCGCACCGACGACGTGCTCGCCGAGGTTGGCCTCCGCCGGCTCTGACCTGGCGCACCGCCAGGCCATTGTCGAGAACGGCGACGGGCCGCCCTTGCCGAGCCCTGGCCAGCGCGAACTGTACGGGCCGGGTGGGGCGTACCGATACCTCGCGCAGTGGACCGGGCGTTCGGGCGGCCAACGCGCCGAGGCGGCCGGGTAGGTGCGCGGGGCCCGCCAGGAGACGAGCATCAGGCTCGTCGCCACGACGGCAGCCATCGCAGTACACAGCAAGACCGAGACGGCACGCTCAGAGAGCATCTGAACCCTTCCTCCGTTGACATCGGGGTGTTTGCAGAGCCCTGCGACATCATCGGTCTCGGGGAACATCGGTACAGCGGTTGGCGCTGAGATTGATCATGGCCGGTTAGCACACCGGCTGGGGGCTGCGCTGGGGTTCGCGAAAAGGCCGCCGTGCGGGTGCCGGGGCTGGTTACGGTCCGCCTCGTGCCGGTGGAGTTTCTGACTGATGAGCAGGCCGAGGCGTACGGGAAGTTCGCCGAGGAGCCGACCCGCCCTGAGCTGGAGCGGTTCTTCTTCCTGGACGACGTTGACCGCGATCTGATCGCGTTGCGACGCTCCCGCGCACCACCAGCTCGGCTTCGCGCTCCAGATGTGCACGGTGCGCTACATCGGCCGGTTCCTCCCGGACGACCCGCTCGACGCGCCGTGGCCGGTGGTCGAGCACTTGGCCGGGCAGCTCGGGATCGAGGACGCGTCGGTGGTGAAGCGGTACACCGAGCGGCCGAAGACGGCGTACGAGCACGCGTGGGAGATCAGGGACGCCTACGAGTACCACGAGTACGAGGATGCGGAGTGGTCGCAGCGGTTCCGCACCTTCCTGCACGGGCGGGCGTGGACGCATGCCGAGGGCCCGAAGGCGCTGTTCGACCACGGGGTGGGCTGCATGCGCCGCAACCGGGTGCTGCTGCCGGGGGTGAGCGTGCTGGCCCGGCAGGTGTCGGAGGTGCGGAAGGTCGCGGACAAGCGGCTGTACGCCACCGTCGCGGGCGCCGCCCGCCGCGCGGACCCGGCGCTGCCCTGTGACCTGGTGGCGACGCTGAAGACGCCGGAGGGCTCCAGGTTCTCGGAGCTGGAGCGGCTGCGCCGGCCGCCGACGCGGACGACGGGGACGGCGTTCGCCCGCGCGCTGGAGCGGGTGGACGAGATCGGCGCGTACCGGCTCGGGCGGTTGAAGCTGTCGCAGATCCCGCCGAACCGGATGGCGGCGCTGGCCCGGTACGCGCTGGGGTCGAAGGCGGCGTTGCTGGAGCGGGCGTCGGAGCCGAAGCGCACGGCGATGCTCACCGCGGTGATGCGGCACCTGGAGGCGAAGGCGATCGACGAGGCTCTGGACCTGTTCCAGGTCCTGATGGCCACCCGGCTGCTGAATGTGGCGAAGCGGAAGACGGAGAAGGAGCGGCTGTCCACGCTGCCGCAGCTGGAGAAGGCGTCGCGCACGCTCGCGCGGGCGGCGAAGGTGCTGCTTCAGGAACTGGAGCTGGTCGAGGAGCACGGCGCGGATGTGGACGTGGCCGCGCTGTGGGCGGTGCTGGAGGAGGTCGCTCCGCGCGCCGCCGTGTTGACCGCGGCCGCCACGGTGGTGTCGCTGGTGCCCGAGGACGAGGGCTCGGCCGAGGTCGCGATGCGGGCCGCGCTGGCGACCCGGTACGCCACGGTTCGTCCGTTCCTGTCGCTGCTGGGCGAGTCGAAGGCGCTGGACGCGGCGAGCGCCGGCAAGCGGGTCCTGGCCGGGGTGCGCGGCCTGCCGGCGCTGGCGCGGAAGGTGGGGGCGAAGCCGCTGCTGCCGCGCGAGGTGGACGACAAGCTCGTGCCGCCCGCGTGGCGCAAGGCGGTCTACGCCAACCCGGATCTGCCGCAGGGCGCGGTGGACCGGGACGCGTATGTGGTGTGCGTGCTGGAGCAGCTGCCCCGGGCCCTGAACAACCGTGACGTGTTCGCCGCCCCGTCGCACCGCTGGTCCAACCCGCGGGCCCGCCTGCTGGAGGGCCCCGAGTGGGACGCCGTGTGCGAGGACGTCCTGGCGGCCCTGAGACTGGACATGCCCGTCACGTTGCTGGTGTCCGAGGCGTGCAACATCGGCCTGGCCCCGGTGGTGAACCCTGCTCACGAGGCCCTGACGCGGGCACGGCTCGTGCACGTCGACCAGTACTACCTGCGCGCCGACACCATCGCCGCGGCGAACGCGCGGCTGGTCGAGGCCCAGGCCGCCGTGCCCATCGTGAAGTTCTGGGGCGAGGGCCTGCTCGCCTCGGTGGACGGGCTGCGGTTCGTCGTGCCCGTCCGCACGGTCAGCGCGGCGCCGTCGCCGAGGTACTTCGGGTTCAAGCGGGGCATCACCTGGCTCAACGCCGTCAACGACCAGGTCGCGGGTATCGGGCAGATGGTCGTGCCCGGCACCCCGCGCGACTCCCTGCACATCCTGGACGCCGCGACTCCCTGCACATCCTGGACGCGCTGCTGAACCTGGACGGCGGCGTGAGGCCGGAGATGGTGGCGACTGACAACGCCTCGTACTCCGACATGGTGTTCGGCCTGTTCAAGATCCTCGGCTACAACTTCTCACCCAGGTTCCGCGACCTGGACGACCAGAGGTTCTGGCGGGCCACGATGCCCGGCGTCGAGACGGGCAGCTACGGCGCGGTGGAGGACCTGGCCCGCAACCGCGCGAACCTGAACAAGGTGATCACGCACTGGCCGGACATGCTGAAGGTCGCCGGGTCCCTGGTCACCAACCAGGTCCGCGCCTACGACCTGCTGCGCATGTTCGGCCGGGACGGCCGCCCGACCCCGCTGGGTGCGGCGTTCGCGGAATACGGGCGGATCGCGAAGACCGAGCACCTGCTGCGGGTGGTCGACCCGGTGGACGACACCTACCGTCGTCAGATGAACCGGCAGCTCACCGTGCAGGAGTCCCGCCACAAGCTGGCGAGGGACGTGTGCCACGGCAAGCGCGGCACCATCCACCAGGCGTACCGCGACGGGATGGAGGACCAGCTCGGCGCGCTCGGCCTGGTCCTCAACGCCATCGTGCTCTGGACCACGAAGTACATCGACGCCGCCGTCGCCCGGCTGAAGGCCGAGGGCCACGAGATCCGTGAGGAGGACATCGCCCGGCTCTCCCCGCTCAAGCACCGCAACCTGAACTTGCTCGGCCGCTACAGCTTCACCGCCAGCGTCCCGGCCGCCGGCGTCCTGCGCCCGTTGCGCGACCCGGACGCGCCGGAGCTGGACGAGGATGACGACGGGGACGGGGACGGGCCGGACTAGTCGTGGCCGACCAGGGCGGTGAAGAGCTTGCGGGCCCTCGCCTTGGCCGGCCTCCGGTGTCGTGTCTTTGACCCACGGTGCAAAGTCCCAGACCTACCGACGGGCCCGGGTCGGTGGTGCGCTCATTGCTGCCGTCAGGAACGTGATCGCCCAGCGCCGGGCCTCCTCGCCCGCCGTCACCGTCGGGCAGGCGGGGGAGGGCCGGTGGTAGACCTCGACGCGGTCCACGGCCGTCACGGCGAAGATCCCCCGCATCCGGAACAACAGCTCCTGTGGGGCAAGGCCGGGCAGTGCGCGCGCGAAAGCCGCCAGGTAGCGCTCACGGACCGTGTCCTCGTCCGGGCCGGTCCAGCTGCGCGCCTCCTCGGCCGGGTCGCTGAGGATCGTCACGATCAGCCGGGACGTCCGGGCTCCGCTCTCACTGCCAGCGGGCATCTCGTCGAAGAGCGGCCCTGCGAATGCTTCCACCAGTTCGGCGACCTGCGGGTCCGCAGTCCGGGCGAGCAGTTCGTCGAGCCCGGCGCTCTGGGCGGCGGTGATGGGCTCGGTCACGCGGCGGGCGACCGCGGCCAGGAGTTCCGCCTTCGAGCCGAAGTGATAGCCGACGGCGGCCAGGTTCGCTCCGGCGAGGTCGGTGACCGCGCGGACCGAGGTGCCGCTGTAGCCGTGCTCGGCGAAGAGGTGTTCGGCCGCGTCGAGGATCCTGGTCCGGGTATCGGGTAGCGCCATGTGCCGTATTATACAGACGTTCGATTGAAACGAACGTTTGACTCTGTGGAAGAGGCTGTCATGAAACTGCTCGTATACGGCGCCGGGGTCTGCGGCAGCCTGTTCTCCGCCCGCCTGCACGAAGCCGGGCTCGACGTCTCGCTCCTCGCCCGGGGCGAGCGCCTGGCCTCCCTGCGCCGGCACGGCGTGCAGCTCGCCGACGGAGACGGCACTGCCGTCAGGCGGGTACCGGTACCGGTGGTCGAGCACCCGGCAGGCGGGTACGACCTGACCGCCGTCCTCGTGCGCACCCATCAGGTCGACGCGGTGCTGGAGTCGCTCGCCGGCCTCGAAGGCGACGTGCTGTTCCTGCACAACTGGGCGGCCGGCGCGGAGCCGCTGGGCGAGGCGATCGGCCACGAGCGAGTACTGCTCGGCTTCCCCCCGGCACTGGCCGCCGGCACGATGGACGGCGACGTGGTCCGCCCCCGCGCGACCACCTTCATGACCAGCCGGGTCCCGATGCCGATCGGCGAACCCGACGGCCGGACCACCCCGCGACTGGAACGGATCGTCCGGGAGTTCCGCACCGCCGGGATCAACGCCAAGGCCGAGCCGCGGATGGATGCCTGGCTCAAGACACACGCCGCGTTCGAGGTGCCACTCGGGCAGGAGGTGCACGCGGCGGGCGGCCCGGTGGCGTTGGCCGACGACCCCGACGCGGTCCGCGGCATGCTCCACCTCGTGCGGCAGAACCTGGCCGCCATGCCGACGTCGCCGGTCCCCCGCACGTTCGCTGCACTGCAGACCCTGCCGGAAGGGCTGCTCGTGGCCCTGCTGCGGCGCTTCCTGCGCAGCCCGACCGCCGTAAACAGCGGGCTCAGCAACGCCTCCCCGGCAACGGTCGCCGAACTCGGACGGCTGGCCGAACAGATGCGCGCCCATGCGAAGGTCCGGTAGACCAGCGGCGGCAGTAGCTCCTCGGCCGCACCGCAGCCGAGTGCGGTCCGGGGACTTCCACCGGACCTCCGGCACCCTTGCCCTCGGTCGACGACTGGCGAACCGACACCTCGGACACCCCGCACGCACAGCACTTCGAGCGCAGCTGCCGCACTCTGTCTCTGTCGGTAAACGGTCGTTTGACGACAGGCAGGTGGCGCGTCCAATGAACCCGTGCAGTCCGTGCCCCGCACCGGAGAACTGCTGTCCACCGTGAAGTTCATGGTGCAGACCCTCGCCGCCGCCGGCGAACTCCAACGCGACCTCCAGCGCGAGCTGACCTACGACGGGCTGCGCGCCGCCGAGGCCAAGGGCAGCAAGGGCGGCCGCCGCCCCGCCGTCCCGGCCGACCAGACCGGCGACGTGCGCACCGCGTACCTGGAAGGCCGCCCCATCGCCGCACTCGCCCGCGACCACGGCGTCAGCCGCGGCGCCATCCGCACGGCCGTCGCCGACCTCCTGCCCGACCACACCGCCACCGAGCAGGACGCTCCGGCCCCGGAGCTGCCGGTCACCCTCGACATGCCGGGCAAGGTCGCCGACTTCCTCCGCACCACCGAACTGCACGACGCCGAGCGCGCCGCGCTCGACCAAGGGGTGACCGTACGACGCGGCCAGGGCTACACCCTGCGCGTCACCGCCGCCCCAGCCGTGCACCGCCAACTCCTCGACCGCTGCCAGCCCCTCGACGGCAGCCAAGGCGTCCCGGTCATCCCGGCCCAACGTAAGGCCCGCCGCGAGTACGAGAACCGGGTCAGCACACTCACGCCCTGACCATGATCGTTCTCAGCGCCAACCGCTGTACCGATGTTCCCCGAGGCCGGACGAGCCGCAGTTCTTCCAGTACGGCACGGACGGGTTCCAGCAGGCTGGATGGCACGGCAGGCACGGACACCCCGGTGATCACTGAGCGTAGACAACTCCATGATCACTCAGTCCGTGCCTGTTCGCATCTCACGTCGACTCGCAGGCGAACCGCCGTCCCTTTCGCCGGGCGCTCTAACATCTAAATCATATATAGCCAAAGGCGAAAATCCGGTACCATCTGCCTTGATGGTGATCCCACGCCACTGAGGAGAACCCGGACAAAGATGACGGACTGGCAGCTTCTAGCCCCGGACGAGGACACCCTCGCCCTCGCCGACACCGCCCGCGCCCAGTTCCGATCGCTGCACGGCCCGGCGGCCATGCGTGCCGCCCTCGACGGCGGCGTGCCGGACGGGTGGAAGACGGTCGCGGACGGCGGCTACGCCGACATCGGGATACCCGAGGACCTCGGCGGGATCGGCCGGGTGATCGACCTGGTGGTCATGCTCGAAGAAGCCGGGCGCGCCCTGCTGACCGCTCCCCTGCTGGCGTCGGCGCTCGCGTTCCGGACGCAGGTCGCGGCCGGGGTGCACCGCGAGGACTTCCGGCGGGCGCCCGCGGGCTTCGGGATCGCCGAGGGGGTCGTCGACGGGGACGGCCGGTGCCACGTCGAGCGGGCGCACGTCCTGGGCGGCCCCGGTGCCGCCGCGTTCACCCTGATCGTGAAGGGCCCAGACCGGGCGTGGGTCGTCGTGGTCGATCCGGAGGCCGAGGGGGTCGAGCCGGTAGGGCAGGCGACCCTGATCGACCCCTCCCGGCCGCTCCCGGCGTTCCGGCTCGGGGGCGAGGCAGGCGTGGCCTGCGCCGAGTGCCGGGAGCTGCCGCTCGGCGACCTGGACCGGGTGCTGGCGGGAGCCCGCGCCTGTGTCGCCGCCGACCTGGTGGGGACCGCCGCGGGTGCCCTGGACGCGGCCGTCGGGCACGTGCTCCAGCGCAGGCAGTTCGGCCGGGCCATCGGCACCTTCCAGGCGGTGAAGCACCAGCTCGCGGACGCCTACACGGCGGTCGAGCGGGCCCGCAGCCTCGCCTACGGCGCGGCCCTGAGCCTGGCCGGGGAGCCGCCCGGCGACGCGGCCACCCGGGACTGCCTGCTGGCCAACGCGGTCGCGGCCGAGACGGCCGTCCGGGTCGCGTCGCTGTTCACCCAGCTGATGGGTGCCATGGGGGTCACCTTCGAGGCGGACTGCCACCTGTTCCTGCGGCGCGCCCACCAGACGGCCTGCCTGCTCGGGGAGCCGGACGACCTGTACCTGGCGGCGGCGCGGATCGAAAGGCGGATCTCCCGATGACGGATGTGACCTCCGAGTTCGAGGCGTTCCTCGACGGCTTCCTGCCCGCCGACTACGCCGAGAACTACCGGCGCTACCGCCGCGACGTGAAGCTCCGCACCGAGTACCAGGCCGCCGCGTTCGACGCGGGCTGGCTGATCCCCGAGTGGAACTTAGGCGAGGGCGGGCGCGACCTGAGCGTCCCCGACGCGCTGGCCGTCAAGCTCGCCAGCGCGCGCCGCCGGGTGCCGCGGCTGATGAACATCCAGGGCGCCGGGGTCGCGGCGCCGGCCATCCGGGCGTTCGGCACCGCCGCCCAGCGGGAGCGGCTGCTCCGGCCGGCCGCGCGCGGGGACGAGTGGTGGGCGCTCGGCATGTCGGAGCCCGGCGCCGGGTCCGACCTCGCCGCGCTGCGCACGACGGCGACGCTCGCCGACGGGGTGTTCACCGTCAACGGCCAGAAGGTGTGGACGACGCAGGCGGATGAGGCCCGGTGGTGCGCGCTGTACGTCCGCACCGACCCGGAGGCCAGGCCGCACCGCGGCATCTCCTGCCTGGTCCTCGACCTGCGCAGCCCCGGGGTGGAGGTCCGGCCGATCCGCACCGCCGGGCCGGCGGTCGAGTCCTTCGGCGAGGTCTTCCTCGACGACGTGAAGGTGCCCGAGGAGGCGCTGCTGGGCCCGCTGCACGGCGGCTGGGGCGTGGCCATGTCCAGCCTCGAACACGAGCGGGACATGATCTGGATCAACACCTGGCTGGAGACCACCCGGGCGCTGGAACCCACGCTGACGGCGCCGGAGCTGTCGGAGCACCAGCTCGTCCGGCTGGGCCGGTCGCTGGCGGACGCGGAGGGGGTGCGGCTGACCGGGCTGCGGACCGCCGCCCAGCGGTGGGCGGGCCTGCCGTCCCCCGCGTCGTCGATCCTCAAGCTGCTCGGCTCGGAGTCGGTGCAGCGCGCGGCCCTACTGTCGCTGGAGACCGCCGGGGCGCGGGCGTTCGACGACCCCGCCCTCTTAGACGAGCGCCTCGAATCGCTGGCCGCCACCATCTACGGCGGCACGTCGGAGATCCAACGCAACATCATCGCGGAGCGTACGCTCGGACTACCGAAAGGCACGCCATGACAGACACCCACCCCCTGCTGGGCAGGACAGCCGTCGTGTCCGGGGCCGGGCGCGGACTGGGCCGGGCGATCTCCACCGCGCTGGCCGGGGCGGGCGCCGTGGTGTGCGGCGTCTCCCGCAACGCGGAGGAGCTGGAGAGCCTCGCGGCGGAGATCAAGGCCGCGGGCGGCCAGGCGTACGCCTTCCCCGCCGACATCCGCAGCTCCGCCGACCTGGACCGGCTGCGCGACGCGGTGCTGGCCGAGGTGGGTGGCGTCGACATCCTGGTGAACAACGCCGGCAACCTGGTCAAGCGGCCGGTCGTCCCGCTGCCCGTGGACGAGGCGTCCGGGGAGAAGGTGGGGCAGCCCGGCTCGGGGCCGGCCGGCGTCGCCATGACCGACGAGGACTGGGACTCGGTGCTGGACACGCACGTCCGCGGGTCGCTCCACCTCGTGAGATCATTCGTTCCGGGGATGCTGGAGCGGGGGCGCGGCCGGGTGATCAACATCGCGTCGAGCAGCGTCGCCCGGTCGGCCAACCTGACGGTGAGCTACCAGGTCGCCAAGGGCGCCATCGCCCAGCTCACCCGGGCGCTCGCCAAGGAGTGGGCGGCGTTCGGCGTCACCGTCAACACCATCGCTCCGGGGCACTTCCGCACCAGCATGACGCAGGCTCTTCACGACAGTCCCGAAGGTCAGGCCTGGCTGAAGGAGCGCATCCCGATGCGGCGCACCGGCGACCCCAGGGAGCTGGGGGCGCTGGCCGTCCACCTGTCGGGGGACCTCGCTTCGTTCATCACCGGCCAGACCATCTTCATCGACGGCGGTGAAACACTCTGATGACCGAGTCCGAGATCCCACCACGCCCCCGCCGCATGCCGTTGCGGACACCCCGGGTGGCCGAGGCCCTGGCGGCGCAGCTCAGGCTGCGCATCCTGGAAGGTGATCTCGCCGACGGGGCGGAACTGCCCACGGAGCCGGTGCTGCTCCAGGAGTACCCGGTCAGCCGGCCGAGCCTCCGCGAGGCGTTCCGCATCCTCGAGACGGAGGGGCTGGTGGTCGTCCGCCGCGGCAAGCGCGGCGGCACCGTCATCAAGGCCCCGACCCCCGGGTTCGCCGCGTACCACATGGGGCTGCTGCTGCACGCGCGCGCCACCCCCATGCGGGACCTGGCGGCGGCCCGCAACCTGCTGGAGCCGCTGTGCGCGGAGCACGCGGCCCGCCGCGACGACCACTCGGCCGTCGCCGAACGGCTCCGGCAGCTCAACGACGAGGCCGCGCAGGTCGTGGAGGACGGGCCGGCGTTCACCGGGGCGTCGGTCAGGTTCCACGAGGGGCTGGTGGACGCGGCCGGCAACGAGACGCTCCGGGTGGTCGTCGGGATGCTGGAGAGCGTCTGGAGCGTGCAGGAGCGGGGGTGGGCCCGCCGGGCGTCCGACGAGGCGAGCTACCCGGCGGTGGACCGGCGGCACGCGGTGCTGCGGGCGCACGGCGCCATCGAGAAGGCCATCGAGGCGGGGGACGCGGCGCTGGCCGGCAAGCTCATGCGGGCGCACCTGGAGGCGTCGCAGCTGTACGTCTCCTCGGACGACGCCCCGCCGGTCCAGGTGCTGGACGAGTACGGCAACCCGCGCATGGATCCCCGGGACTGACCGGAGACCACGAACCGGTACGCGAAGGCCGGCCAGGTCCTGGACCTGGCCGGCCTTTCCCTTTGCGGGCTACCGCCACGCGGCCACCGGGTAGATGCCGTCGAACCCCTCCGCGGCGACGGCCCGCGCCAGCAGGTCGGTCGACCTGATCCGCCCGGCCGGCCGGTGCAGCACGCTCTGCAGGTGGCGGTCGATCACGGTGAGGTCGTGCTCCTCGCACAGGCCCATGGCGCCCAGCACCTGGTGCCCGTTGGCCAGTATCGTGTTCGCCGCCTCGATCATCTGCACCCGCAGCGCCAGCAGGTCGGCGGACCGCGCCTCGCCCCGGCGGACGAGCCACCACGCGTGCAGCGCCAACTCCTCCAGCCCGTCGAGCGCAAGGGAGATGTCCGCGACGCGCCACCGGATCTCGCCGAACTTGCCGATCGGCTTGCCGAACTGCTGCCGATCCCGGGCGTGCGTCACCGCCAGCTCGGCGGCGGCGGCGAGCGCGCCGGCGACCCAGAAGGCGTCGAGCAGCATGCGCATCGCCGTGACCCGCGCCGCGTCCACGCCCGGCACCTCGGCGCCGAGGACGACGTCGGACGCGAACGGGTCCAGCGGCGCCGGGCGCGGCGCACCGGCCGTCACCCGGCGGGCGACACCCCGGTCCAGGTCGACGGCGACCGCGTCGCGCAGCAGGTCCGCGTGGTTCAGCCGTTCGGTGTCCCCCGAGGTCAGGTGGACGCCGCCGACGTCACCGCGCAGGTCCGCGGGTACGGCCAGCTCGTGCGCCAGTGGCCAGGGCAGCACGACGGCGCCCGCCGCCCGGGCCGCCAGCATGACGGCGGCCGACTCGTCCTCCTCGCCCCACGGGTCGAGGCCGTGCAGGTCGAGCCGGTCCAGGGCGGGCGCGACGAGCGCCTCCCGCCGGGTCCGGTCCGCCTCGGCGGCGCGCGCGAGGTCCACCCCGCCCAGCGCGTCGAGGGCCCTGGTCACACTCTCCTGGTAGGCGACGGCCGCCTGTGGCCAGTCACGACGCACGCCGGTCCCCCTCGATCGACGACCGGGCGACGAGCATGCGCTGCACCTCGATGGTGCCGGACGCGATGGTCGCCGAACGGGCGTACCGGAACACGTCCTCGACGTGGCCGAGCAGGCCGGCCGACGGGTCGGGAACGAGGGCGTCGGCGCCGGAGACGTCGAGAGCCAGCTGAGCCACCTCCTGGTCGAGTTGGATGGAGGCCAGCCGCGCGGTGGAGGCCTCCCGGTCGGTGAGCCGGCCGGCGTCGTTCAGCGCGACGGCGCGGTAGTTGAGCAGCCGGGCCACCCGGGCGTGCACCAGTGCGCGGGCGTACTCGTGCAGCGCGGCCGGTTCGGCCAGGGACGGGTGGCCCGCCAGCGCGGCGAGCACCCGCTCGTCCCGGGCGTACCGGGAGATGCCGATCCGCTCGTGCTTCATCACCCGCCGGATGACGTCCCAGCCGCGGCCGACCTCACCGAGCACCGCGCCGGGGCCGACCCGGACGTCGTCGAAGAACACCTCGTTGAGGTGCTGCTCACCCATGATCGAGTCGATCGGGACGACCCGGATGCCGGGTGAGTCCATCGGCACCAGGAAGACGGTGATGCCGTCGTGCTTGGCCGTCCCCCTGCCGCTGCGGGCGGCGAGGAAGCACCACTGTGCCAGTCCCGCGTACGAGGTCCAGATCTTCTGGCCGTTCAGCACCCACTCGCCGTCATGGAGCTCGGCGTTCAGCTGCAGCGAGGCGAGGTCGGAGCCCGCGCCGGGTTCGCTGAACCCCTGGCACCACACGGCCGTGCCGGAGGAGATGGCGGGCAGGTGGACGGCCTTCTGCTCCGGCGTGCCGACCTCCATGATCACCGGTCCGACCCAGTTCAGGCCCATGTACTGCGGTCCGCGGGGCTCGAAGTGCGCCCACATCTCCTCCCGCAGGACGGCCTGCTGCCAGATGTCGGTTTCGGCGCCCCCGTACTCCTCGGGCCAGCTGAGCGTGAGGAGCTGCTCCTCGGCGAGACGCTCGACGACCCTGGTCACCACCGACTGGACCGCCGGGTCCGGCGAGAACGACGTCGTCCAGTCGTCGGGGAGGAGCTCCGCCAGCAGGGCCCGCAGGCGGACGCGCAACGCGTCCGCCCGCGTTCCCAGCCGGAGATCCACTGAGGTCTCCTCGGGCATTACTCCCCCGCACTCACGGCGGCTTCGACACACTTGCCGTCCGGGCACGGCTGAGCGGGTACGAAGACGCCGAGCTGGTCGGCATCGATTCCGATGCGCTTGTCAGGACCGAACGTGTACGTGCCGTTGGCGCCCTGGAAGGTTCCCCCGGAGACGAGCGCCTTCTTGATCGCGTCGGCGTCGGTGGACTTGGCCTGCTGTGCCGCCTGGGTCACCAGCAGCGCCCAGTCGAAGGAGACCGCGCCCACCGAGTCGAGGGCGTTGAACTCGGTCTTGCCCTTGGCCTTGAGGTAGAGCTTGACGAAGTCCGCCGTGACGCCCGAGGCGTCGCCGGCCGAGGACGACAGGAACGTCTTGGCGATGGGCCCGGCGGCGAGCGTCTTCTTCATCCCCTCCGGGATGAGCTCGGTGGTCGCCGGGTCGCCGATGCCGAGCACCGCGGACATCTGCGGGTTCCAGCCGATCTTGTTGAGGCTGGACATGGTGGCGACCAGCGGGGCGCCGTACGACCAGACGATGAGCGATTCGGCGCCCGAGTCCTTGAGCTTGGTGAGCTGCGCGGTCACGTCCGAGGCCGTGGACGGGAAGCTCTCGTGCACGATCTTGACGTCCGGGAGCCTGCTCTGCGCGATGGCGAGGGTGTCCTTGGTCTGCGCGGTGCCGTAGGCGGAGGAGTCGTCGAGCATGGCCACCGTCTTGCCGGCCGACGCCGCGTACTCCAGCAGCGGCGTGATCGAGGTCTCGCCGGAGGTGCCGGCGCCGGTGCTGAACGCGTACTTGTACCGCTTGGAGTCGCCGACGTCGGCCGCGATCGAGCCGATGCCGCCGGCGGTGTCGCCGGGCACCTTCACCTGGTTGAGCACGTCCTGCACGGGCGGGAACGCCTCGGTGGTGAAGTACAGCGCGGACACGCCGTCCTGGGCGAGCGCCCGGGTGGCGGCGACGGCCGCGGTCGGCTCGCCCTTGGTGTCCCGCTGCTCGATCACGATCTTCGTGCCGGGGTTGTGCTGCTGCACGTACTCGGCGCCGGCTTTGAGCCCGGCCAGCGAGTTCTGACCGCTCGGGGAGAGCGGGCCGGTGAGCGCCCCGACGAAACCGATCTTGATGGTGGAGCCTTCGGCCTGGTCGCCGGAGGATCCGCCGTCGCCACACGCGGCGAGCGCGAGCAGCGCCGCGCACACCATGGCTGTGCCCACTGTGGCACGTGTCCTCATGGGGGTCGTCCTTCCTGGGGGTTTCCGTGGGGGTGGGTCAGGAGAGGTAGGCGGCCTGCAGCAGGTCGGGCAGTTCCGGGTCGGTGCCGCGCACCCGGTGCGCGACGTGCCCGTGCCGCAGCACCACGACCTCCGCCTCCAGCTTCTGGGCGACCTCGACCCGCTGTTCGACCAGCAGGACGGCGAACCCGGCGTCGCGCAGGTCGGCGAGGATCTCGATGGTCCGGCCGACCAGCTTGGGCGACAGGCCGTTCGTGGGCTCGTCCAGCATGATCACGCGGGGTGCGCCGGCCACCGCGCGGGCGATGGAGAGCATCTGCTGCTGGCCGCCGGACAGGCCGCCCGCGAGGCGCTGCAGCATCGGGCGCAGCTCGGGCAGCAGGTCGAGCGGGTCGAGTTCGGGCTTGCGGGCCGCGCGGGCCGCGGCGACCCGGAGGTTCTCGGCCACCGACAGGCTCTTGAACACGTGCCGGCCCTCCAGCACGTGGCCGAGCCCGGCCCGGGCCCGCTTGCTCGCCGGGAGGTTGTCGAGGCGCAGGTCGTCCAGCCAGATCCCGCCGCCGGCCGACTCCAGCCCGCCGATGCCGCGCAGCGTGGAGGTCTTCCCGGCGCCGTTGGCGCCCAGCAGGGCCAGGCAGGTGCCGGGCTCGACGGTGAGGGACAGGTCCTCGACGGCGGTGACGCCGCCGTACCGGACGCGCAGCGCGTCCACCTTGAGCCGGCTGCCGTTCACGCGACCCCCATGTACGCGGCGCGGACGCTGTCCACGCTGTGCAGGTCCCCGGGCTCGCCCTCCCACAGCACCTTGCCGAGGTCGAGGACGACGACCCGGTCGACCAGGCGGCTGATCATGTCCAGGTGGTGTTCGACGATCACGACGGCCACTCCCGCTGCGGCGACGTCACTGACGACGCGCTCGAATCCTTCGATCTCCACGGCCGACAGCCCGGCCGCGGGTTCGTCCAGGAGGAGGACCTCCGGACAGGTGCCGAGAGCCATGGCGGCCTCAAGGAAGCGGAGCTGGCCGTGGCTCATCACCCGGCTCTCCCGGGTGCCGGCGGCCGGGTCGTGCGGGTCGAGGCCGCCGAGCTCCAGCAGGGTGAGCGCGCCGCGCCGGCAGGCGTCCCGCATCGCCTCGTCACGTTCCCCGTGGACGGCCGGGAGCGCGAGGTGCTCCTCGATGCTCATGCCGGGGAACGTCTTCGGGGTCTGGAAGGTGCGGGACACGCCGCGCTTGGCGACCGCAGCGGCGCCCAGGCCGCCGAGGTCCGTCCCGTGCAGAGTGATCCGGCCGGCGGCCGGCGGGTAGTGCCCGGACACGACGTTGAGCAGCGTCGTCTTGCCCGACCCGTTCGGCCCGATGAGGCCGACGATCTCGCCGCGCCGCAGCTCCATCGACACCCCGCCGAGCGCGTCCACGCCGCCGAAGCTGCGCCGCAGGTCGGTGACCTTCAGGATCGGCTCGCCGGGCCCGCGCTCCGGCACCTCCACCTCCGGAGTGGCGGCCAGGTCGCGCAGCGCCTGGGGGGCGGGCGCCGCGGTGCGGCTGAACAGGCCGCGCGGCCGCAGCCGCATGAGCACGATAAGCAGCGCGCCGTACAGCAGGTTGTTCAGGTGCGGGTACGCGTCGAGGCGCAGCGGGATCAGCACGAGCAGCACCGCGCCGACGACCGGGCCGAGCCGGGAGCCGCTGCCGCCGAGCACCACCATGACCAGGAACAGGATGGACAGGTTGGAGGAGAAGGCGTCCGGCGAGATATAGGCGGACAGGAACGAGAACAGCCCTCCGCTGAGCGCGCCCAGCGCGGACCCGGCGGCGAAGGCGACGACCTTGGTGAGGTAGCCGGAGACGCCGAGCGCGGACGCGCCGATCGGCTCGTCGCGGACCGCGACGGTGGCCCGGCCCAGGCGGGACGTCCGGTACCGGGCGTGCAGCCAGTAGCTGACGCTCGCCACGACAACGATCACGATCGCCACGACCCACGGGGTCGAGACCGGCTCGCCGCCGAACCAGAACCGGGCGTCGATGCCGGCCAGGCCGTTGTTGCCGCCGGTCACCGACTGGAACTGGATGAGCATGTCGTTGACGACGAGCATCAGGCCGAGCGACATCATGGCCAGGCCGATCGCGCCCAGCCGTCCGGCCGGGAACCCGGCCAGCGCCCCGGCGGCGAGCCCGGCCAGCGCGGCGACCGGCAGCGCCGCCCAGATCGGCCAGCCGTACGAGACCACCAGAACGGCGGTGACGTAGGCGCCGATGGCGAACGACGCGCCCTGCCCGAGGGACAGCGCGCCGGCGTAGCCGGTGGTGATGTTGAGTCCCAGCGTGGCGACCGCGTACAGGCACACCAGTTGCAGGACGTAGCCGTTGTAGGACAGCGGGCCCCACAGGGCCAGCAGCGCCGTCGCCATGACCAGCAGCGCCGCGCCGTGCGCGGCGGGCCTGGCGAGCACCCGCCGGACGGGCGCGGGGGTGGCGTCGCGGCCGCGTGCCGCCGCGGCGCGCAGGGTCCGGGACAGGGCGGAGAGCCGGTACGACATCACACCGCCCGCACCGGTGCCGCGCCGAACAGGCCGTGCGGGCGCACCACGTAGACGACGACCAGCAGCAGGAACACCGCCAGGTTCACCGTGAGGCTGCCGACGTGGACCCCGGCGAACTGGCTGACCACGCCGATGACCAAGCCGCCGACGACGGCGCCGCCGATGCTGCCCATGCCGCCGATCGCGGTGGCCACGAACCCGTAGAAGGTGTACGACAGCCCCAGCGACGGGGTGACGAGCTGGGTGGAGGCCACCAGCACCCCGGTCACCGCGGCGACCAGCGCGGACAGCACCGTGGCGATCTGCGAGGCGCGGGCCCGGGAGATGCCGATCGCCTCCGCGCCGTCGAGGTCGTCGGCGATCGCGCGCAGCTCCAGCCCGATCCGGGTGCGCCGGTAGAACACGACGAGCAGCCCGGCGACGACGAACAGCGCGGCGACCGCGGTCAGCTCGGCGGGCGACACCGCCAGGCCGGCCAGGTCGAACCGGTGCTTGCTGACGCCGTACGTGAAGTTGCGGGACTCCCCGCTGTAGGGGACGGCCAGCAGTTCGGCCAGGACCACGCTGACCGCGAGGGTGGACAGCAGCCAGGAGACGGACTGGCCCGACTGCACGAACGGCCGCACCGCGGTCCACTCGACGGTGAGCGCCACCACCACCATCACGGCGAGCGCGGCCACGTAGGCGAGCCAGACTGGCAGGCCGGCGCCCACCGCCACCAGCACCGACATGGGCATGAGCATCACCATCTGCCCGTGGGCGAAGTTGATGACGCCGGTCGTCGTGAACAGTGTGGCGAAGCCGACCGCGACCAACCCGTAGATCGCGCCGTCCGCCAGACCCGGCACGAGCACCGTCTGGAGGAACTCATGCATGGGGGGACCCGCTCCCGGCGCGTGACGTGACGTCTCTCTTCACCATGGCGCGAAACGTATATATGATTTGGATGACAGTCAAGAAGGGCGTCTCGGCGCCCGTGGGGAGGCGCCCGTGTCGGGGAAGAGCGGCCGAGCAGGCCTGGAACGTGCGGATGGGGTGCTGCTCAGCACGGTCGTCGGCGGGACGCTGGTCGTGACCCTCAACCGTCCGAAATCCGCCAACGCCCTCGACGACGAGCTCATGGACGGGCTGGCGGACCTGTGGCGGGCGGCGGCCGGGGCGCCGGAGCTGCGCGCGGTGCTGCTCACCGGCACCGGCAAGGCGTTCTGCGCCGGGGCGGACGTGTCCATGCTCTCGGTGCCGAGGGTGAAGGTGGGCGACACCGCGGCCGAGGAGCTCAACTTCCTGCCCGGCCCGCGCCTGGGGATACCGGTGATCGTCGCGGTGAACGGGGTGTGCGCCGGAGGCGGCCTGCACTTCGTGGCGGACGCCGACATCTGCATCGCGTCGCCGGCGGCCCGCTTCCTGGACCCGCACGTCAGCGTCGGCCAGGTGTCCGCGCTGGAACCGCTGCAGCTGCGGATGCGGATGCGGCCGGACCTGCTGACCCGCCTCGTCCTGCTCGGCCGGCACGAGTCGCTGTCGGCCGAACGGGCCGAGCGCGCCGGTCTCGTCTCCGAGGTCGTCGAGCCGGACGCGCTCGTCGACCGGGGGATGGAGCTGGCCGCGATGATCGGGCGGAACTCGCCGGAGGCGATGCGGCTCAGCCGCCGGGTGCTGCGCACGTTCGAGGAACGGCTCATCGCCACCGACATGGACCTCGGCTGGGAACTGATCCGGCGGCACCGGTACCATCCGGACGCCGTCGAGGGCCCGGCCGCCTTCCTGGACAAGCGCGAACCGAAGTGGACGACGTCGTGAAGACAGCCGACTGGAACCGCAGGCCGCGGGTGGTCACCCCCGAGCTCGCGGACGTCTGGCGCCGCCGGGGCTTCCTCACCGAGGAGCGGATCGGCGACCTGCTGGACCACGGGGCGACGCGGTGGCCGGACCGACCGGCGATCATCACCACGCACGGTGAGACGAGCTTCGCCGAGCTGGCCGCGAAGTCCGCCGCGGTCGCGCGGACCCTGATCGCCGGCGGGGTACGGCCGGGTGACGCCGTCTGCTGGCTGCTGCCGACCGGCCCGGACGCCGTCGCCGTCGCGGCGGCGATCTGGCGGATCGGGGCGATCAGCAGCCCGATCGTGCCGCTGTACGGCCCGCGCGAGATCCGCACCGTGCTGGACCAGATCCGGCCCGCGGCCATCGTCACGTACGCCGACGACCGGCGCCGGGCCTACCCGGACGAGTTCGACGAGGCGCTGCGCGACCTCTCGCACGAGCCCGCCGTACGGCTGCTCACCACCGGCCGGTCGGCGGGCTGGCGGGCGGCGGACCAGGCCGGGGCCGGTTCGCTGCCGTCCGGGATCGAGCCCGCCGCCCCCGCGGACCCCTGCCTGGTGCTGTTCACCTCGGGCACCGAGTCCGAACCCAAGGGCGTGGTGCACTCCGTGGCAGGGCTGCGGCACGAGCTGCGGACGACCATCGTGGAGTGGGGCCTGACGTTCCGCGACCGGATGGTGATGGCCTCCCCCATCACGCACATCACCGGCCTGCTGCAGGGCTTCATGATCCCCTGCCGGGTCGGGGCCACCGCGGTGCTGATGGAACGCTGGGACCCGGCCGCGTGCGCCGAGCTGGCCGACCGGACCGGCGCGACCTACATGGCGGGCGCGACGCCGTTCCTGCGCGAGCTACTCGACGTGTACGCCGCCGACGGGCGCGACCGGTCGCCGCTGCGCCAGTACTGCTGCGGCGGCGCGGCGGTGCCGCCGGACCTCATCCGGCGCGCCGACGAGCTGGGCATCGCGGCGTACCGGGCGTGGGGCATGACCGAGCTGCCCACCGCGACGCTGCCCAACGAGCTGGACCCGCTGGATTTCCGGGCGGAGACCGACGGCCGGCTCGCGCCGGGCGTGGAGCTGCGCGTCGTGGACCCCTCGGGCCGGGACGTCGAGCCGGGCGAGGTGGGCGAACTGCTGCTGCACGGCCCGGAGATGATGCTCGGTTACGTGCGCGAGGAGCTGAACGCGCACGCGTTCACCCCTGACGGCTGGTTCCGCACCGGGGACCTCGGCTCGCTGGCCGCCGACGGGCAGGTGCGGATCACCGGGCGGCTGAAGGACGTCATCAACCGCGGCGGCGAGAAGTTCTCGGCCAGGGAGATCGAGGACGCCATCGTGAGGCACCCCGACGTGGCGGCCGTGGCGATCGTCCCGGTGCCCGGCGGCCGGCTCGGTGAGCGGATCGGCGCGGCCGTCCTCTCGGACCGGGAGGACCTGACCCTGGAGGAGGTCGGCCGCGCGGTGACCGGCCAGGGGCTGGCCCGGCACAAGCAGCCGGAGCTGCTGCGGGTGGTCCGCTCGCTGCCGACCAACCCGACCGGCAAGATCAACAAGGCCGCGGTGGTCGAGCTGTTCGACCCGGAAACCGACTGATGGGCGGCCTGCTGGACGGGCGCTGCGTCGTCGTGACGGGCGCCGGGAGGGGCCTGGGCCGCGCCTACGCGCTCGCGTGCGCGGCCCACAGCGCCGGGGTCGTGGTCAACGACGTGGACGGGGCCGCCGCGCACGCCGTGGCCGCGGAGATCGCCGCCGCCGGCGGGCACGCGGTGGCGGAACCGGGCTCCGCCGGGTCGTGGGACGTGGCGGCCCGGCTGGCCGGGACGGCGGAGCTGGAGTTCGGCCGGCTCGACGGCCTCGTCGCCAACGCCGGGATCACCCACCACGCCCCGCCGTGGGAGGAGGACGAGGCGCGGCTGCGGCGGATCACCGAGGTCAACGTGCTCGGCGTGCAGTTCGCCGCGGTGCACGCCATGCGGGCGATGGTCCGGCGGGGCGCCGGCGGGTCGATCGTCACGGTCGTGTCCGGCGCCCGGTTCGGCATCCCCGGCATGAGCGCCTACGGCGCCACGAAGGGGGCGGTGGCCGCGATGACCGCCGGCTGGGCGCGGGACTGCGCGTCCGCCGGCATCCGGGTCAACGCCGTGTCGCCGCTGGCCGAGACCGGCATGGCGGCGCTGGACACCCGGCCCGACCGGCCCGCGATGGGCGCGCCCGGGGACGTTGCGCCGGTGGTGGTCGCGCTGCTCAGCGACGCCACCCGCGGCGTGACCGGCCGGATCGTCCGCTTCGACGGCACCGATCTCGGCGTGTACACGCCGGAAGCCCTCACCCCGGTCACCGGCTGGACGGCCAGGGATCCCGCCGAGTCGATCGCGGGGGTCCTGGCCAGGCTCGGCGGCCCCGCCGCGGCCTGAACCCCCCCTGTCCACCCCGGCCCGGGTCCGCGGCCGGACCACCGTTCGAGACGAAAGCCACCGCTGAAATGATCACTACTGCCTTCACCGAGACCTTCGGCGTGCGGCACCCACTGCTGTGCGGCGGGATGACCGGCCTGGGCCGGGCCGAACTGATCGCGGCCGTCGCCGAGGCCGGCGCCCTCGGGTTCCTGACGGCGCTGACCCAGCCGACGCCCGAGGCGCTCACCCTGGAGATCAAGCGCACCCGCGAGCTGACCGACCAGCCGTTCGGGGTGAACCTCACCATCCTGCCCACCATCCGCCCGGTCCCCTACGACGAGTACCGGGCGGCGATCATCGAGTCGGGGATCACGGTCGTCGAGACGGCCGGTGGCAACCCGGACGCGCACCTGCCCGACTTCAAGGCCGCCGGGATCAAGGTCGTCCACAAGGCGGTCGCGGTACGGCACGCCGTCAAGGCGCAGGCGCTCGGCGTGGACGCGGTCAGCATCGACGGCTTCGAGTGCGCCGGCCACCCCGGCGAGGACGACATCGGCGGCCTCGTGCTCATCGCCGCGGCCAGCCGGGCGCTGGACGTCCCGGTCATCGCCAGCGGCGGCATCGCCACCGGCGCCGGCCTGGTGGCGGCGCTGGCCCTCGGGGCATGCGCGGCGAACATGGGCACCCGGTTCATGGCGACGGCCGAGGCGCCCGTTCACGACAACGTCAAGCGGCAGATCGTGGCGAACTCCGAACGGGACTCGATCATCGTCTTCCGTGAGTTCCACAACTCGGCGCGGGTGGCGCGCAACTCGGTGTCGGAGGAGATCGCCGAGATCTCACGCCGGCCGGGCTCGTCCTTCGAGGACGTCGCCCACCTCGCCTCGGGGGTACGGGGACGGGAACGCGTCCTCGGGGCGGGCGACATGGAGGACGGGCTGTGGTGGGCCAGCCAGGCCCAGGGGCTCATCACCGAGGTGGACAGCTGCCGGAACGTGGTGGACCGGATCGTCGCGGACGCCGAGGAGATCATCCGCCACCGGCTGCCGGGGTTCCTGCCGGCGGCCTGACCCGGGTCGGCACTGCGGTGTGGCCGCTCCCGGCACCGGAGGCGGCCCCCGCCCATGGCCCACCCCTGCCACTGGCCCGCCCCGCCTACCCACCCCCCGGCGCCGGCTCACTCTGCCGCCAACGCCGCCTTCAGTGGGTGGGTACGCGCCCGATCAGCCACGACGCACCCGCACGGGTGGGAATTACGGCGCGCAACCGAGCACGCCCGCAGAGCCGAGCTTGCGCAGAAGGCCACCGGTCGCGTCCTTGGCGCGTTCTTTCTCGCTGGTCCCGGACAGCAGGGCCATCTCCCCATGATGGTCGAGACGACCATCGCGCCGAAGTTGGCCAGAAATGGCAGGGGGTCCCCCAGCGGCTCGGCGGCCGGTTCCGGTGCCACCGGGCGGTCAGTTCCCCGGCTGCCCCCACTCGCGCAGCACGTCCGCCGCGTCAGCCGCCGTCCGCGGCACCGGGGCCACCGGGGCGGCCGGGGTGCGGGAGAACCTGGGCGCCGGGGCCGCCTGGACCACGCCGTCCGCCTCGGCGTACGTGCCGCGGGCCGCCAGGTGCGGGTGGCCGGGGGCCTCGGCGAAGCTGAGCACCGGGGTGACGCACGCGTCGGTGCCGGCGAAGTGCGCGGCCCACTCGTCGCGGGTGCGGGAGGCGAACGCGGCGGTGACCCGCTTGCGCATCGCCGGCCAGTTGGCCGGGTCGTTCTGCTCGCCCAGTTCGGCCGGGTCGATGTCCAGCCCGGCCAGCAGCTCCGCGTAGAAGTGCGGCTCCAGCGCGCCCACCGCGACGAACCCGCCGTCGGCGCAGGTGTAGGTGTCGTAGAAGGGCGCGGCGCCGTCGAGCAGGTTGCCCTCCCGTTCGTCGCGCCAGGCCCCCATGCCGCGCAGGGCGAGGGTCATCTGGCTGAGCAGCGCGGTCCCGTCGACCATGGCGGCGTCGACCACCTGGCCGCGGCCGGACCGAGACCGTTCGAACAGCGCGGCCAGCACGCCGACGAGCAGCAGCATGGACCCGCCGCCGAAGTCGCCGACCAGGTTGAGCGGCGGCGCCGGGGCCCGGTCGGCGCGGCCCATGGCGTGCAGCGCGCCGGTCAGGCCGATGTAGTTGATGTCGTGGCCGACCTGGCCGGCCCACGGCCCGTCCTGGCCCCACCCGGTCATCCGGGCGTAGACCAGGCCGGGGTTGCGGGCCAGGCAGGCGTCCGGGCCCACGCCGAGCCGTTCCACCACGCCGGGGCGCAGGCCCTCGATCAGCACGTCCGAGCGTTCGGCGAGGCCGAGGACGACGGCCCGCCCGTCGGCGGACTTCAGGTCGGCGTGGACCGGGCGCCGGCCGCGCAGCACGGCGTCGGTCGCGTCCGGGGCGCCGAGCCGGAGCCCGCGGCCCGCCGGCCGTTCGATCCGGACCACGTCGGCGCCGAGGTCGGCGAGCACCATGGCCGCGTGCGGGGCCGGGCCGAGCCCGGCCAGTTCCACCACTCGCAGTCCCGCCAGGGGGCCGTCCTTCATCGGGTTCCCGCCTCTCTACTTACGCTTGCCGTTCACGAACGCGTCGAGCCGGGCCCCGGCCGCGGCGGACGCGGCGGCCTCGGCGATCGTCGCGGCCTCGATGCCGAGCTGGTCGGCCAGCGACCGCGCTGGGGCGTTCCGGAGCAGGCGCCGGGTCCGGCCGAGCGCCGGGAACGGCCCGGCCGCGATCCGCGCCGCGGCCTGCCGGGCCGACTTGGCGAGCTCCTCGTCCGGGTGGACGTCGGTGACCAGCCCCCAGTCGGCGGCCTCCCCTGCCGTCAGCCGGCGATCGGTCAACGTCAGAGCGAGCGCCCGGCGCAGCCCCACCACCTGCGGCAACAGCCAGGACGTGCCGCAGTCCGGGGTCAGCCCCGCCTGGGCGTACGCGGTCAGGAACGTCGCCGACTCGCCGGCGAGCACCACGTCGGCCACCAGGGTGAGGGCCAGTCCGGCGCCCGCCGCCGCGCCCTGGACGGCGGCCACGACGGGGACCTCCAGCCCGGCGAGGGCCAGCACCGCGCGGTGCGCCGTCCGGGCCAGCTCCAGCACGTAGCCGGCGCGGTCCGCGGCGCCGTACATCGCGGTGACGTCCCCGCCGGCGCAGAAGTCGCGGCCGCGGCCGAGCAGCAGCACGCAGCGCACCCCCGGGTCGGCCGCCGCGGCCTCGGCGGCGTCGCCGAGCGCCCGCGCCATGGGCAGGTCCAGCGCGTTCGAGGACTCCGGCCGGTCGAGCTCGATGGTCGCCACCCCGTCGGCGACCTCGTACAGCACCGAGGTCCCGGTGACCGCCTGCTCGTCCACCGGTGCGGTGGACAGGCCGGCGAGGACCAGGTCGGCGAGGTGCCGGTAGGCCTGCGCGGCGTCGAACCCGGTGGCCGACTGGATGGCGCCGCGCTGGATGGAGTTCATGACCTCGGCCACCGCGGCCCCCACGAACGACGCGTGGATCGGGCGCAGCACCCCGGCCCTGACCCCCTCCGTCACCAGGCTCTGCACCCGCTTCGCGGCGTACCGGGTGTTCTCCTGGTAGACCTCGTTGGCCGGGCCGAAGGCGGCCACGTCCGCGAGGAACGCGGCCGAGGTGGGCTGCAGCTCCGCGGCGACGGCCTCCAGGTAGACGGCGAGCTGCCGGGCCGGGTCGCCGGAGGCGGCGACCCGGGCCTCGATGCGCTCGGCCGCCGCCTTGAAGAACGAGCCGACGGCGGCCACCACGATCTGCTCCTTGCTGGGCGCCACCGCGTACAGGGTGGTCCGGGAGCAGCGCAGCCGCTCGGCGAGGTCGCCGATGTTGAACGACGCGAATCCCTCGGCCAGGAACAGCTCGCGGAGCTGCGCCAGTGTCTCCTCGCGCCGGGTGCGAGTCCTGTCGGGCGACGGCATGGCACCGACTCTACGGCAGCCCCTGGCAATCAGTACAGTTTCTGATACTTTGGTACTTGATTTCGTACTCCAAAGGAAGCTTCGATGCCCGCATCGCGTGTCATGCCAAGCGAAGAGAGTGCCGACCTGATCGAGATCGTCCGGGACCTCGCCGACGTGAAGCTGGCCCCCCGGGTCGCGAAGGCTGAGGCGGACGAGGACTTCCCGCGCGACGTGTTCCGCACGCTCGGCGCGATGGGCGTCCTCGGCCTGCCGTACCCCGAGGAGTACGGCGGCGGCGGTCAGCCCTACGAGGTGTACCTGCAGGTGCTGGAGGAGGTCGCCCGGGTCTGGTCCAGCGTCGCCGTCGGCACCAGCGTGCACGTGTTGTCGTGCTTCGGGCTGTTCAACTTCGGCACCGACGAGCAGCGGCGGGCCTGGCTGCCCGACATGCTCGGCGGCGAACTGCTCGGCGCGTACTGCCTGAGCGAGCCGCACGCCGGCTCCGATCCCGCCGCCATGAGCACCCGCGCCGTCCGCGACGGCGACGACTACGTACTCACCGGCGCGAAGGCGTGGACCACGCACGGCGGGCGCGCCGACTTCTACACGGTGATGGCGCGGACCTCGGACGACCGCAGGGGCATCTCCTGCTTCCTCGTCCCGGCCGGCGCCGAAGGCCTGAGCGCCGACCCGCCCGAGCACAAGATGGGCCTGACCGCCTCTCCGACCGCGACGATGCGGCTGGACGGCGTGCGGGTGCCGGCCGAGCGCAGGATCGGCGCGGAGGGCGACGGTCTCGGCATCGCGCTGGCCGCCCTCGACTCCGGCCGGCTGGGCATCGCCGCCGTCGCCACCGGCCTGGCCCAGGGTGCCCTGGACCACGCCATGGCGTACGCGAAGGAGCGCTCGACGTTCGGCAGGCCGATCATCGAGCACCAGGGCCTGGCGTTCCTGCTGGCCGACATGGAGGCGGCCGTGCAGACCGCCCGCGCGATGACGCTGCACGCCGCCCGGCTGAAAGACCTCGGCCTGCCGTTCGGCCGGGAGGCGTGCATCGCCAAGATGGTCGCCACCGACAACGCCATGAAGGTCACCACCGACGCCGTCCAGGTGCTGGGCGGCTACGGCTACACCCGCGACTTCCCGGTGGAGCGTTACATGCGCGAGGCGAAGGTCATGCAGATCTTCGAAGGCACCAACCAGATCCAGCGCATGGTCATCGGCCGCTCGCTCGCCGGGAACACCCCACCCGTGATCACCGCAGTCAACAGGGAGAAGCACTGATGCAGGTCGCCGACAGCGCAGTCATCGTCACCGGCGGGGCCTCCGGCCTCGGCGCCGCGACCGCCGAGCTGCTGGCCAAGGAGGACGCGCACGTCTTCGTGTTCGATCTCAAGCAGAGCATCGACGCCGTGGACCCGGTGCCGGGGGTGGAGTACCTCCCCACCGACGTCACCAGCCCCGAGGAGGTGCGGGCCTCCGTCGCGACGGCCGCCGCCGGCCGGCCGCTGCGCGCGGTCGTCAACTGCGCGGGCATCGGCACGTCGGCGCGGATCCTGGGCAGGAACGGCGTGCACGACCTCGACCTGTACGCGCGCGTCGTGCAGGTCAACCTCGTCGGGACCTTCAACGTGCTCGCCCTGGCCGCCGAGGCGATCGCCCGCACCGAGCCGGACGAGCACGGCCAGCGCGGCGTGATCGTCAACACCGCCTCGGTCGCCGCCTACGAGGGGCAGATCGGGCAGGCCGCGTACTCCTCGTCCAAGGGCGGCATCGTCGGGCTGACCCTGCCCGCGGCGCGCGACCTCGCCCAGTACGGCATCCGGGTCAACACCATCGCCCCGGGCATCGTGGAGACGCCGATGCTGGCCACGGTCTCCGCGGAGTTCCGGGAGGGTCTGGCGGCCGGCGTTCCGTTCCCGCGGAGGCTGGCCCGCCCGGACGAGTACGCCCACCTGGCGATGACGATCATCCACCACGACTACCTCAACGGCGAGGTCATCCGGATGGACGGCGCGCTCCGGATGGCACCCCGCTGACCTCAGCAGTCACGAACCCGGCAAAACTCTCCAGAAACCAGAGATGGCCCGATAGAGGCACATCCAGCCACACAGCACCCAAACCGACCCTCTACCCTGTGCCTCGTGCCAAGGACAACGAGCGAGGACCGTGACTGGATCGCCGAGGCCGTCCGCGTGCAACGGGCGAACGACAAGCGGAGGCTGATGTGAAACGCGGCAGGCAGGACGCGTCGTCGGCCGTCGTGGACGAGGACGGCGTCTAAACCCTTGCAGTGATCTCGGTGCAGCGGTCGTCGGCCCCTGTGAGAGGTCGGGTCGAAGCCTTCCGCGTGGCTCGTGGGCCGTGCTTACGCCGGTCTGGGTGAGTATCTGTTCCCGAACCGTCGATCTTGCCCTTGGTGATCAGCAATGGTTCTGCGGCACCTCGCCCATGAGGTCGTCAATCACCGGGGCGGCACGGATGGCGACCAGTGCGGCCTGCAGGCGTGGCGGTCCACGAGCCGAAAGCGGCAGTGGCTGGTGAACATGGGCCGGTAAGTGGGTCTGTGCGGACTTGTGGTAGCACCCTCTGATCCGTCGGTCAGATGCGGGGCGGAGCATCCCCGCTCCAAGAGGGCGACACCGTGTTGTGCTGGGCTGTTGCCGTGGCGATCGCAAGAGTCGGTTTGCCGCGGTGGATCCATAGGAGGGCTCCTGTCAGCAATACGGCTCCTCCCAGCAACCAAGGAATCGGGCCGGGCGGCAGGACACCTATGAGTAAGCCAGTGAGGGCGCCGGCAAGTTGCAGGGCGAGAGACTGGACGGATAAGGCGGTAGCGCGGCCCGCGCTTGTGACACGGCGGTGCAGGAGGTCATTTTCGCTCGGGCTTGCCGAGCCGCGCCCGAGGTACACCAGGCCGTAGCCGGTGGCCGCGAGGGCCGTCGCGGGTGCGCCGGTGGATGCCGCGGTGGCGCCGAGGAGTAGCAGGCCGCTGGCGCTGGTCCCAAGACTTGCCAGGACCGCGCGCTCGCCGCTGCCTGCGAGGCGGGCGATGAGCGGTGCGAGGTGGCTCCCGAGGCCCGAGCAGAGGAAACCGGCACAGGCAAGCGAGGCGAAGACCACCGCGCCAGACTCGGATGCGCCGGTCAGGGTCGCGACGCGGCCCGGTGTGAGCAGTTCGATGACGGCCAGGGCACTGCCGGCGGCCGCCGCGCTGAGGAGGATGCGGCGGGCCAGCGCGTCGCGTGCGCCCAGGCGCAGTCCGCCTGCGATGGTGGTCGGGATACCTCGCAGTACGCCGTACAGAGTGGCCGCCGGCCGAGGTGGCTCGCGCAGGGCTGTCAGGACGTACAGCACGAAGGCGATCTGGATAGCAGCGGCCAATAGCAGCGGGACCGACAGAGGAAGAACCAGGCCGGAGGTTGCTTCACTCAGCCGCGTACCCACGTCCGGGCCGGTTGCCAGCAGCCAGGGCACGGCGCCGCCGAGCAGGGTGCCGGTGGCGAGCGCAGCCGATGTCGCGGACTTCCCCCGGGCTAGACCGGGACAAAGGTCGGCGCCAGGGCCAGAGTGCGCATGAACGATGTCGACGTACCAGGCCTCGGCCGGCCCGCTGGACAGGGCTCGGCCCGCGCCCATGAGGACCATGCCGCAGGTGAGGACCCAGGGCGTGGTGCCCAGACCTTGGAGTAGGAAAGCGGCCAGATTCAGCAGACCGGCGGCGGCCAGGACGGTGCGGCGTCCCAGGACGTCGGACAGCCCTCCTGTGGGCAGCTCCAGCACGGCAGCGGTGAGAGAGTGCGCGGCGAAGAAGCTGGCGATGGCCGCGAGGGGCATGCCACGTTCGGTGAAGAGCAGGATCAACGGCGCGATGGCCAGCCCGGCCGGAAGCCAGAAGAGCACGCAGGCTGTGACGTAGCGGCGACGGGCGGAGCGCATGTCCGGCGGCTCGGTCACGATGCGTCCTCGTCCGCAGACACGGGAACGGAGGCGTCCGGATCCAGGGGATCGTACGGTGCGAGGGGCAGCCCGGCGATGAGGAAGACGACCTGCGCGGCGCGTGGGTCGCCCGCGTCGCGGGTGGTCAGTTCCTCCACTTTTCGATCGAGCACCTGTCGCAGCTCGGTGAGAGACTCGGGGGTCAGCCGGAGCAGCAGGTCTGTTATGTCTGACGGTTCCAGCCACTCTTGGCCGAGCCGCCCGGCGGCGACGTCGGCCTCATGCCGGACGAGAGACGCCTCCAAGTGCTCAATCTGGCGCCTGCGTGCGAAGCTGACGAAGGCGCGGCTTTGCGGCGCAGCGTCCATCGCCTTGTTGCTCCAGGACGTCACCAAGTGCACCGCCCGCCAGCGGCGCTCTCGCCTGTCGCGGTGCTCAGCCTCGGCGACGAACGCATACTTCGCCAGAACCCGCAGGTGATAGCTGGTGGAAGCGGATGTCTCTCCAGTCCTGACCGCGAGTTCGCTCGCGGTGGCAGGTCCGTCCTGGCGCAACAACCCGAGCAGCCGAATGCGCAAGGGGTGCGTGAGCGCTTTCAGCGCTGCGGCATCGTGCTCAGGATCGAGAACGCGCTTGTGCTCCTCGCCGACCATGACAGGAGAGTAGGCCCATCGACAGTCTTTCCCAAAGTGTTTTTGCAAAAATTCTTTGGGAAAGTGCGGTAGAGCTCAACGCAAGGGCGGGGTGGCGAGGTTCTGTTGACCCGGAAAGCGAGTTTCTGGACGCTGCGGTTGCGGCAGATCTACCGCCTACGCCGCACTCGCAGGCCACTGACCAGCAATTACCTCAATCCGCGGCCCGTTTCCGCCGTATTCCGGTGGCACCCCTTGAGGGCTCCCTTACCCAGACCCTCATGGGCTGGTGTAGCGGGCGGCGAGGGTGGTCTCCGCGGCGAGCAGCGCTTCGATGCGGGTAGCAGGGTGCCGCCCTCGCGCAGTCGTTCCCTGACGTTAAGGATGGTTCGGATGAGATTCGGGCGCGAACTGCACGGTGATGGACAGGCCGCCTTCGGGGCGTGCGCTGGTGGCGAGGGTGGCGCGGTGAGCTTGGGTGACGGCGTTGACGATGGCGAGGCCGATGCCGTAGCCGTCGCGGCGGCCATGACGATCGGGCGCCAGTCTCTGGAAGGGTTGAAAGAGGCGCTGGATCTGGTCGTCGGGGATGACTGGCCCGCTGTTGGTGACCGTAAGGGCCACCTGCGTGCCGGAGGTCTGAGTGGTGATCTTTACGTGCCCGTCTGGGTGGTTGTGGCGGATGGCGTTGTCGATGAGGTTGGCGACGAGGCTTTCGATCAGTCTCGGGTCCCCGACCGTCACTGCGGGCGTTAGGTGTTCGGCGAGGTCAATGCCTTTTTCCGTGGCTTGGCGGCGGCGGGAGGCGAGCACTCCTTCGACGATGTGGGCGAGGTCGAGGGTGTCCCAGCGGGTGACGCCGCGCTCGCTGGTGGCCAGGGCGAGCAGTGCTTGGACGAGCCGCTCCTGGTGTCCGCCGAGAGCGAGGGCCTCCTGGCAGGCCGAACGCAGGGTGTCGGTGTCGGCATCGGGGTCGGCGAGGGCGACTTCAAGGAGGGTGCGCAGGCCGGCGAGAGGGGTGCGCAGCTCGTGGGAGGCGTTGGCGACGAAGTGGCGTTGGGCGTCGAAGGAGGCTTGAAGGCGGGCGAACAGGTCGTCGAGGGTGTGGCCGAGTTCGGTCAGCTCGTCCGCAGGCTCGCCGAGGTCGAGGCGCCGGTGGAGGTTTCCGGCGGAGATGATTTTGGCGGTGGTGGTGATGGCGCGCAGCGGGCGCAGGAACCGGCCGGCGACGTACCAGCCGAGAGCCAGGGCGACGGGAATCAGAAGGATCAGGGCGACGGCGGATCCCGTGAGGAGTTGGGGCAGGCTGATCCCGGGCCCGGTTTCGGTGATCGCGCTCGATGAGGGGCGGCCTATGGGTGTGGCCGCATTGATGCTGGCGAGCGGGAGGTCGACGAATACGACCACCAAGATCCCGGCGGCGTAGATGCCCGCCGCGTAGGCGAGCGCGAGCCGCGTCTGCAAGGATTTTCTGGCGAGCTGCTGGGAGGTCATGACGGTCCGATGCGGTAGCCGCCTTCGCGGATGGTCTCGATCACGGGCGGGTCGCCGAGCTTGGCCCGTAACCGGTGCATGGTGTGCTTGACGGCGCTGCTGAAGGGGTCGGCGGCCTCGTCCCAAACGCGTTCGAGCAGTTCCTCGGCGGAGATGACCAGGCCGGGTACGGCCAGCAGGCATTCGAGCAGGGCGAACTCCCTGGGGCTCAGCTCAAGGCGCCGGCCGGCCCGGAACGCGGTACGGCGGGCCGGATCGAGGGTGATGTCCCCGCATGCCAGGGTGGGCGGTAGCGGCGGGGTGGCGCGGCGGGCCAGGGCACGGACGCGGGCGACCAGTTCGGTGAACGCGAAAGGCTTGGGCAGGTAGTCGTCGGCGCCGAGGCTGAGTCCGTCGACGCGGTCCTCGATCGTGCCGGAGGCGGTGAGCATCAGTACGCGGGTCTCGCAGCGGCCGTGGGCGAGTCGCCGGCAGATCTCGTCCCCGTGGACGCCGGGCAGGTCGCGGTCGAGGATCACCACGTCGTAGCGGGTGGCGGCCAGGCGGTCGAGGGCGGCGGTTCCGTCCAGGACGACGTCGACGGCCATGCCCTCGCGGCGCAGCCCGGTTCCGATGGAGCGGGCGAGGACCTCGAAGTCCTCGACGACGAGGACCCTCACCGCCACTCACCGCCGGTCGTCGTGCGGGCGGGGCGGCCGAACCGGCTGCCGGGTCGAGGTGCCATGGCTCAACGATGCCAGATCCCCGGTCGCAGCCGGGTCGCAGCGGCTGCGACCGTGCTGGAACCGGGTGCCGCGTACAACCGTCGGCATGAGTCCATTTACGGCTTACCGATCCCGCCGACGGGTCGGGCGGGACGGCTTCTCCCAGGTGCTGCGCGCGGAGTGGACCAAGTTCCGCTCCGTGCGGGGCTGGGTGCTCGCCATGGCGGCCTCCGTGCTGGTCACCGTGTCGCTCGGACTGCTGATCGCCGGGGGTGCCCGCAGCACTTGCGTGACCGGGAAGGGCGAGGGCCCCTGCCCTGCGCCTTTGGTGGGTCCCGATGGCACGGCGGTGATGGACAAGTACTACTTCGTGCACCAGCCGCTTAAGGGGAACGGCGGCATCACCGCCCGCGTGTCGGACATGACCGGGCAGATGCGGCTGCCGGACGCCGTACCCGGGGTGCGCAACATCAAGGAGGGGGTGGTGCCGTGGGCGAAGGCCGGCCTCCTGGTCAGGCAGAGCCTCAAACAGGGCACACCGTATGCCGCCGTCATGCTCACCGGAGATCACGGCGTGCGGATGCAGTACAACTACATCCACGACGTGCCCGGCGGTCCTCACAATGGCCCGCAGTGGCTACGGCTGACCAGGTCGGGCGACACCATCACCGGCTACGAGTCAGACGACGGCAAGACGTGGACCGAGGCCGGCACGGTCAAGTTGACCGGGCTGGCGGAGACGGTCGAGATCGGGCTGTTCGCCACCTCGCCAGGCGCCTTGTGGGGCATGGCGCAAGCCTTCGCCCAGGCCACCGCCACCTTCGACCAGATCAAGCTGCAGGGCGCGAACGGTTCGTGGCGCCGCGACGACGTCGGCGTCGTCATGGAGTCCGACGGCAAGACCCCCCATCACCCGGGCGGGGTCGTCGAGTCCGGCGACAAGCTCATCGTGACCGGGAGCGGTGACATCGGGCCCGCCACGGCAGAGGGCGGTCTACGCGCCGACCTCATGCTGATCGGCGGGGCCGTGGGACTGATCCCGATGCTCGTGGCGGCGGTCACGTTCTTCACAACGGAACACCGGCGCGGACTGATCAGGACCAGCCCGCCGGCCGAGCCGCATCCAGCGCGGCTGCTGGCGGCCAAGGCCGTGGTGGTCGGCGTGGTCGCGTTCGTGGCGGGGCTGGTGACCTCGGGGGTCGTGGTCCCTGCCGGCCTGGCGATGTTGCGTGCCAATCAGAACCCGATCCAGCCGATCACCCTGGGTACCGAACTGCGGGTGATCGTCGGCTACGCGGCGCTGACCGCAGCCGCCGGCGTGCTGGCTCTGGGCCTGGCCGCGCTGGTCAAGCGGGCCGTCGTCGCCATCGGGCTGGCCATCGCGCTGGTCGTCGTGCCCTACCTGCTGGCGACCGCGGGTCTGGCGCCATGGCTGCTGATGATCACCCCTGCCGCCGGGTTCGCGATCACGCAGAGCGTCCCCACGTTCGCGCATGTGGACGTGGACCTGTCACTGCTGGGGGGCTATTACCCGCTCCCGCCATGGGCAGGTTTGACCGTGACCTGCGGATATGCCGCCTTCACCCTTGGGGTGGCAATTGCCGCATACCGCAGGAAAGTGCGGTAGGTACGGGGTCCTGGGGAACCCCGACGTACCCGATCAAGCCCCATGCTCCTCAGAGGGGCCGGCGGCGACCCGCAGGGCCAGCTGGGTGCGGTCGCGAAGCCCGAGCTTGCGTAGGACGCTGGAGATGTGGTTCTTCACCGTGCCCTCGGTGACGAATAGCGCCTCGGCGATCTCCCGGTTGGCCGCGCCGATCCCCACCAGCCGGGCGACCTCGCTCTCCCTGGCTGACAGCAGCGCCTCGCCCCGGAAGTCGGCCCGCGAGGGTGAAGCGACGCGCGACAGCCGGGCGATGACCTTGGTCGCGGCCGGATCCTCCAGCACCGTCCCGCCCAGGCCGACCTTGCGGATCGTCTCGACCAGGACGCTTGGCGAGGTGTCCTTGAGCAGGTAGCCGCGGGCTCCCGCGCGCAGTGCGCCGAACAGGTAGTCGTCCTCGTCAAAGGTGGTCAGCACGATGCAGGCCACCTCGGGATGGTCGCGCGCGAGCTGCCTGATGAGCTCCACCCCGTCCATCCGGGGCATTCGGGCGTCGACCAGGGCGACCTGCGGCGCGCAGCCCGCCACCAGCTCAAGCGCCTCGACCCCGTCGGCGGCCTCGCCGACGACCTGGAGATCCGGCTCGAACTCCAGGAGTTTGCGTAGGCCCTGACGCATGAGGAGCTGATCCTCCACCAGCATGATGCGCAGAGACTTCACGGCACCTGCACCCGTAGCGTGAGCCCCCGGCCCTCCGCGCCGTGCACCGTGAACGTCCCGCCTACGTCCTGGGCGCGCTCAGCCAGCGCGGAGAGCCCGAACCCACGGGCCAGCGCCGCCTCGGAGGCACCCTTGCCGTCGTCGCCCACGGTCAGGGCGACCCATTCGGCGTCGAAGTCCAGTACGGTCCACACCTGGCTCGCCCCGGCGTGACGCAATGCGTTGGTCAGCCCTTCCTGCAGCGCCCGGTAGAGCACCAGCTCGCTGGCGCGCTCCAACGGCCGTTCCCTGCCTTTCACCTCGAACCGCACGTCGATGCCGGTGCCGTCGAAGGACAGCGCCAGCTCGCGTAGCGCCGCCCCGCCCGCCCCGTTCTCCAGCGCCAGCGGGCGCAGGGCCCTGACCCAGCGATGGGCTTCGGCGTAGGCCTGCTGGGTCAGCTCCTTGGCCTGGCCCACCTCCTGCCAGGCGGCCTCAGGCCTCAGGTGGCGGAAACGTTCGGCGTTCTCCAGCCCGATCTTGATCACGGTCAGGTGGTGGCCGAGAGAGTCGTGCATGTCACGAGCCATCCGCGCGCGCTCCTGGGTCACCGCGTTCTCGCTGGCCCGCTGAGAGTGCCTGCGCAGCTCACGCAGCAGGCCCTCGGCCTTCCTACGTTGGTTGCGGGCCTCCAGCACCGCCGCCGACACCGCCAGGACGAAGCCCGCCATCAAGGCGGTCACTCCGCACTGACGCAGAACATCGAACCAGGTGGCGTCGTAGAGGAGGATCATGCTGCCCGCCATCACCCCCGCCGCGGCGGCCGACAGAACCGCACCCGTGGTTACGCCGTACATCAAGGTCACGTTCGCCAGGGCGATGAGCAGGATCGGCGAGGCCACGCCGTACCCATCGAGCACCGCCGCGGCGAAGGCAGTCAGCAGGAACAACGGCGGTAGCAGCCTGCGGCCGCCCATGATCGCCGAGTCCCACGGCAACCGGCGCCAGAGCACGACCAGCACAGCCAGCGTGAGCCCGAACGGGACCGGCTCCCAGCCGAGCCTCGGTCCCATCCCTATCGCGACGACCGCGGCGACGTCCACCCAGAACACCAGCCCGAAGAACGGCGGCCGGGCCCCCATTTCCATCACCAACCGAACATTAACCGCCCGGACCGACCCACCACATCATCCTGCGGGCGTAGCACCGGCCATGACCGCAGTCATGGTCGAAGACCTGTCGCAGGCTCGATGCGCCGCCCACCCGCCCTCCCTAGCGTTGCTGACATGACGATCTTCCGTACGGCAGGCGGACGATTGAGGCCCGGCTGGTACTGCCTCCTAGCCTTCTTCGCGCTCATGGCCACCACCCTCGTCGGCATCACGCTCGATCTGCTGCTCCGATTAGTCCCCGGGCTACCCGAGACACTCCACTTCACGATCCCGGTGCTGGCCGTCGCCGCCATCGCTCCATTCCTGGTCGCCGGCGCCCGGCGCTTCATCGACCATGTGCCCGGCTTCGAACCCGGCCTCACCCGCCCCCGCACCGCCCTGCCCCACTTCCTCACCGGCCTGGCCATCGGCGTCGGAGTGATCATCGCCGCCGATGCCGTCTGCGTGGCCCTCGGTGTAGCGGCATGGCACCTCAACCTGCCAGCAGACCGGCTGATCCCCTTCGTGCTGGGACCACTTCTGGCCCAGGCGGTGCCCGAGGAGCTGTGGTATCGGGGCTACCTGTTCCGCAACCTGAGCGCCGCACTACCGCCATGGACCGCTTTCGCGCTCACCACCCTGGCATTCGGCGCCATCCACCTCATCTCCAACAGCGACGCGACCGGCATCGGCGAAAAGCTCCTGTACATGGTGCAAGCAGCCGCCTTCGGTGCCCTGCTCCTCGCCTGCCGCATCATCGGCAAGAACCTATGGCTGCCGATCGGCGCCCACGCGGGACACAACATGGCGATGCAAACCTTCATCACTTACACCCCCGGCCTCTACACCGTCCTCCTTCTCACCGAAACCACCATCATGATCATCACCGCGGGCCTCCTCCTCTTCAACCGAAGAGCCCCCGCCCTCACCAAATCCATCCCCTTTTGAACGGAGGTGCGCGATGTCCTCTGCCGTCCCCTGCATGGCGGCCGGTCAGGCTGGGCGCACGCACAGCGGCAGGGGGCCGCGCGGGGATGTGTCGCATAGCTGCGCGGGCTGGCAGGGGAAAGTGATGGCGCCATGACCGGGTACTCGCGGGTGAAGTTCCCGCACTGGACCGATCAAGGTGCCCCACTGCGGCACCCGGGAGGTGGTGCTGGAACGCGACGGTGCGGGAGTTCAGCGTGACTCCGAATGCCGGGCGATCGCCGGTTCGTGGCATTCGGAGTACGACGGCAAGCAGCTGACCGCGGCGGGCCAGGTCGACATCGACCACATGGTGCCCCTGGCCAACGCCTGGCGGTCCGGCGCGGACGCCTGGTCCACGGCCAAGCGCAAGGAGTTCGCCAACGACCTGGCCAGCCCGCAGCTCATCGCCATGTCCGCCGCGAGTAACCGGGCCAAGGGCGATCAGTCGCCGGCGCAGTGGCGCCCGCCGCTGCGGACCTACTGGTGCACGTACGCGCGGGCGTGGACGGACGTCAAGTACCGTTACGGGCTCGCGGTGACCGCTTCGGAGAAGGTCGCGCTGGGTGAGATGCTCGACACCTGCTCAGATCCGCAGCATCCGTGATGACGAAGCGATGCGAGTCTCAGGTGGAGGCGGGCGCAGGTGGGGTCATGACCGACGAGGTCGGCGTCGTCACCGGAGATCTCACCGTGGTCACCGAACTCATCGGAGACCAGGCCCATATCCGCGTGCAGTACACCGGAGCCGAGGAGTGGTACACGGTCACCGGAGGGCCGCTCAAGGGAGTCGCCGGCGATCAGAGGCGGCTGCACGCGGCGATGGTGCGAGCTGTGCAGAACGGTCTGCCCGAAGGGCTGGAAGGGGTCGAGCTCGACTGACATGTGCCCCGCCATCCAGGGGGATGCCGGCCGCTCGACATGTGTACGGTCCGGCACGGTGCCACCGCCCGCGCGGTGGCACCGCCCGCGCGGTGGCACCGGCGGGATGTAGGTGCCGTTGAGCTGGCGGTTCGTCGACTTGGCATCCAGGGGTGAGCCGTGCAAAGGATCACGGGCAATCCCATACTGCAATGGGTTCTACTAGCGTTCCGCTGAGCTAATGTCCTTCTCGGGCGTCTATATCTCTGGCTGGGATGTGGCGCTAGACGAAAGACGGTCCCTTTCGGAGGTGGAAGCCCGAAGGGCCGTCCTTCGTCATGCCCCTAACCATTTGGTTATAGATGGGCTTCTCACCCTTCTTCCGAAGCGTCCGCGTGAGCTACCGTCCCGATCAACTCGGCTGTCGGCCAGCGCGGGGATCGAAGGTTCCACTGAAGCCCGTTCAGGGCCTTCACCTTCGTCTCTGAGCGTGCCGGTTGCGGAGCAAGCCCACATCCCAGCCACGAGGTCGGCAAGGAGACGCTTCGATGCAACAGGCTTCCTCGATGATGACCATGGCCGGAGCCCTGGTGACTTTGGCCTTATTCGTCCTCATTGGCTACGTGGTACACACGCTAGGTACTTCGCACTCACGGCTGGCGGGCGTACTCGCCGCGATAGCCAGCCTTATCATCGCCTTCCCGGCAGTTCTGTACGCGTTGCACGGCGGATGAGCTGAGCATGGCGGGGCGTTACACGGGGCCGGCGGTGGATACTCATGGCCCCATCCCGCTCGCTGAGGACCGCAGCACCGCGACGGTCGGGGATCTCGCCGAGCCCAGGGCAAGAAAAGTCCCTGTCACAGCTGACAGATGGCCATCGGGCACTCTGCTCGGCGGTCTCAACGAGGTTTCCAGAGAGCGGCTTCTCACCGAGGGAGTACTACGCCAGTTCCCCGCCGGTGAGAATCTGATCTGGGAGGGAGACCCCACCACCACCGAGGTCTTCGTGCTGCTTGAAGGATGCGTAAAGGTCATCGCTAACACCGAGGACGGCAAAGTGGTCTTGCTCGGGATACGCGTGGGGGGCGACCTGGTGGGAGAGCTCTCCAGCCTGGATGGCCAGCCACGGTCATCCACGGTCACAGCGGCCGGCCCGACGTTAGTGCGGAGACTGTCCCAGTCCATCTTCATCGAGCTCCTCAGTAAGGACCCGGGCCTATCACTGGCCGTCCATCGCGCCGTCGTCGGAAAGCTCAGGGCAATGACCCGGCGTCGCATCGAGGTGACGAACTACCCTGTCCGGACCCGGCTAGCACGCGTTCTCGTCGAGCTCGCAAGCTCATACGGGGAGAGAGTCAGTGAAGGCATCATGATCGGCGTAGCGCTCACCCAGCCGGAGTTGGCGGCGCTGGTGGGCGCAACCGAGCCAAGCGTGCATAAGGAGCTGAGCCAGCTACGACGTGAAGGGATCATCGGCACTGGTTACCGACGCATCGTCGTCCACGACATGCCCGCTCTGTTATCCATCACTGGTCTAGGACCGAGCAGGCAAGACGAAGCAATCTCCTGATTGCCCGGCCACCTGGGCACGGTTTGACCGTCCGAACGCTTGGGCTCCCGCTCGGACGGTCACCGATGACCAGCACCGACCACACCATGGGCGAGCAGCTGCGCCGCAACGGGGTTCTGCTGGACCTCTGACGGCGTGCTCGACGGGTGCGCCAGGATGAACTGGTCGCGCTGCTGCGCCGCCACCCCAGACGAGCCGCAGGCCCTGGCGGGACCATCACCGCCGCCTCCCCCGGCGCGCGCCGCCGTACTCCCTGTGCCCGTCTCCAACCACCCCACCCGGCGTTCCCCTCGCCCGGTGGTGTTGGCCGTCTCGTTATCGATTGCGGCTGCCGCTTGCCGCCACTCAAGCGCTCCCTACGCTCACGCCCCGGGCCTTGACCGGCGGCGGACGCTGGCGGCCGGGAGAAGACCCACGAGAGACGACAGCAGCGATGATGGCCCGCTTCACCGAGCACCATGACGAGCTGGTGCCGGCAACGACTGCGAAGTCCACCAAACCATCGACAGCATGCACACAGCCAGCGAGCCCATCTAGCGACGGACACACCAAGATCAAACTCTAGTGCTAAGACATCCGATCTGCCTAACCTGGGTCACGTCCAGCGAAGTGGTGTATGAGTTATCTCTGCGTGATCCCGTTTCTGCAGGTTAAGCGGTAAGTGTCTGTGGGAGCGGGTTCTGATGGGGTGTGTCGCCGGGGATGACGCGTAGCCGGGTTTTGGCCAGCACATCCAGCCCCATGTAACGGCGGGCTTCGGTCCACTCGTCGGTCTGCTCGGCCAGTACCGCGCCGACCAGGCGGATGATCGAGGTGCGGTCGGGGAAGATGCCGACGACGTCGGTTCGCCGGCGGATCTCCTTGTTCAGCCGTTCCTGGGGATTGTTGGACCAGATCTGTTTCCAGATCTCGCGGGGGAAGGCGGCGAAGGCGAGTAGTTCCTCGCGGGCGGCGTCCAGGTGGTCGCAGGCGGCCGGGTATTTGGCCGACAGGGCTTCGATGACCCAGGCGTGCTGGGTGCGGACCTGCTCGGCGGTGGGCTGGTCGAAGATGGTACGCACCAGGGTGGCCACCCACGGCTGAGCGGACTTGGGCACGCAGGTCAGCAGATTGCGCAGGTAGTGGGTTCGGCACCTTTGCCAGCACGCGCCCGGCAGCGCGGCGGCGACCGCGGCCACCAAGCCGGTGTGGGCATCGGAGATCACCAGCTGCACCCCGTTCAACCCGCGGGCCACCAGACCGCGCAGGAAGGTCAGCCAGCCCGCGCCGTCCTCGGCCGAGGTGACCTCCAGGCCCAAGATCTCCCGGTTGCCGTTGTTGTTGACCGCGGTGGCGACCAGCACGTGCACGTTGATGATCCGCCCGCCCTCGCGGACCTTCTGGGTGAGGGCGTCCAGCCACACGAACGCATACGGCCCGGCGTCCAAGGCACGGGTACGGAACGCCTCCACCTGACCGTCCAGCACCTTGGCCATCTCCGAGACCTGGCTCTTGGAGATGTGCTTGATGCCCAGCTGCTCCACCAGCTTGTCCACCCGCCGGGTGGACACACCCAGCAAGTAGCTGGTCGCGACCACGCTGATCAGGGCCTGCTCGGCCCGCCGTCGACGCTCCAGCAGCCAGTCGGGGAAGTAGGAACCGGTCCGTAGTTTCGGGATCGCCAGCTCCACAGTCCCGGCGCGGGTGTCCCACTCGCGGGTGCGGTAGCCGTTGCGCCGGTTGGTCCGCTCGCTGGTCCGCCGGCCGTATCCGGCACCGCACAGGCCGTCGGCCTCGGCCGACATCAACGTCTCGGCCATGGTCTGCACCATGGATCGCAACAGATCCGGATCCTGGGTCTCCAACTGCTTGGCCAGCCAGCTCGCAGGGTCCACACTGTCGTTCACGGCCATCGCGTGATCCTTCGATCTTGAACTACGCACTCGAAGGATCACGCGATGGCCGTCCTCATTTCACGACGCCACGCTGACTACCAGCGGAAACTCGTACACCACCTCCGTGGACGCAACCCCTAACCTGTCAAGTCATGTCCGACTGGTTGCTTCTGCAGGTCCTCTTCAGGGAAGGTTGCGGAAGACGCCTGAAGCTTTGCCGATCAGTCCGGTGGCCAGGAGCGGGCCGCCGGGGACGGCCGACAGCAAGGTCAGTTCACCGCCGGACGGAACGCTGGTCCAGTGGCCGGAGGGGTCGCGGTGGGCGAGGGCGGAGTCGTAACCGTTGATGTCGGTGGAGCCGAGAAACCAGTGGCCGCCCCTGCCGTCGGGGACGGGTGGGAGGTCACGGATCATGCGTCCGGCCTTCGCGGAGGTGTCCTCGCTGCGCCAGCCGGAACCGGTCTGGGAGAGCAGGAACGACGACGACCCGATCTCCCCTGTGATCCAGATGCCGGATGGGTCGGCGGTGATGGCGGTCAGCCGAGGACCGGTCGGGTCGGGCGGGAAATCGTCGGACGGGGGCGGGGCCTTGGGCAGAGCCGCGGTCACGTCGACTCGGGTCCAGGCCTTGCCGTCGAAGTGGTGGACCCAGGGGGCGTCGCCATCGAGGGCCCAGATGTCGGAGGCGGAGCGGGCGCTGGCTTGGTAGGCGGAAAAGGAGAGGCTCTGTTCGGACCAGGTGGCGCCGTTGTAGTGCCAGGCCTTGTAGTCGCCCAAGACCCACACGTCGTTGTCAGCGGTGACGGCGAGGCACGTACCGGGCAGCTTCTGGGCGATCGCCCAGGTGTGTCCGTCCCAGCGCAGGACGGAGGTGCCGCTCTCGTCGTTGGCCAGGGCCCACACGTTGGAGGGGGCGGACGCGGCGACTGAGCTGATGTTGCCGCGTCTCACTGGGAAGTCGCTTTTCGTCCAGCGGTCGCCGTCCCAGTGGAAGACCGTGGGGCGGTGCGGGCCGTCGGCCATCGGCAGCCAGGCGCCGATGCCGAGGATGTCCCAGCCGAAGGCCCAGGCGTCGTGCTCGCCGGTGGCGATGACCTGTCCATAGGTGACCGACGGCTGGGCGGCCACCACTTTCCAGCGGTCGTTGCCGACGTCCCGAGGGGGCGTCCACCGGAGCCAGAGGCCAGCGGCGGCTGCGACCGCCGCGACGGCGGCTGCCCACCCGAGCCATCGCCCGGTGGCGGTCAGCTTCACAAGCATGATCGAAGCGTATGAAGGCCGCCAGAACGGCGCATGAGTATTCGTACTCAGTTGCGTGAGCGTAGGGCCGAGCCGTTCGTGGCGATGGGGGCGTTGCCGAGGAGCCGACGGCCGGGAAGTCCACGAAGACAGAGCGGGGCTACGCCAAGGCCGCGGTCAACGTCTGCCGAAAGGTGACCGCCGCTGCAGCAGGAGGCTGATGTGTTACACGTGATCGGCGCGGGATTCCCGCGTACCGGAACCAGATCGATGAAGGCCGCGCTGGAAGGCTGGGATTCGGTCCCTGCTACCACATGGCCGAAATCGGGAGCAATCCCGACCACGTCGACCGGTGGCTGCCCGCCGCCTCCGGCCTGCCGCTGGACTGGGACAGCGTGCTCGACGGCTACCGATCCACCCAGGACTGGCCGGCCAGTTTCTTCTGGCGCCAGCAGGCGGAGGTCTACCCGGACGCGAAGGTCGTGCTGACCGTCCGCGATCCGCATCGCTGGTATGTCAGCATGCAGGCTCTGATCGCCACCCGCCGGGACATGCCGCCGGATCTGCCTGAAGCGGGGGCCGCGGTACTCAGGACGATGGAGAGGCTCCGCCCGGTTCTCGATCTCATCGGAGAGTCCACCTTCGGCGACACCTGGGACTTCCAGCGGGGCATGCCCGACGAAGAGATCGCGGTAGCGGCGTTCCACCGTCACGTGGCCGTTGTCCAGAAGAGCCTGCCCGCGGATCGCCTCCTAGTGTCCGACGTCCGCGAGGGCTGGGAGCCGCCCTGCCGGTTCCTGGGCGTCGACACTCCCGCCGGCGAGCCGTTCCCGTACCTCAACGACTCCGAGACCATGCAGCGCGCGCTGCAACAACGGCACCGGCACCGGGAGAAGGAGGGGCATCGTGGCCCTGGCTGCGGGGCTGGCCTGCACGGTCATCGGCGGGCTGGTTGTGGCCGCCGCCGACGGTGGTCCCGGCACCGGCTACGGAATAGTAGGGGGCTACGTGGACCTGGTGGTCGGGCCGATCGCCATGGTCCTCGGTGGGCTGGCTCTGGCCCGCTCCCGCCGCACCGCCTGACCCGGCCCCGGCGCCGGGCCAGTGCCCATGCCGTTCACCAACGGCACCGCCTGGTTCGTGCTTGGTCCCGGACGTGCCGTATCAGGAGGTCTGCCGTAGCGGTTCGGCTGGAGCGTCTGCAGGCCATGCACCGCCGCTTGGGGTGGTGGCGGCGGGGCACGAGCTGAGCCGGCCTACCTGCGTGCCCCATATCCGTTGGATTGCGACGAGGCCGAACTGGGACAGCCTCATCAGGCGCTCCTTCGGTCAGCCGCTCATCTCCTGCGTGCGGTGCGGCGGCCTCGCACTCCTCATCGAACGGGGGCCCGCCGTCGGCCGTGACGTTAACGCCACGGACATCAGAAGCGCAGCCGCCCTGCGTCGTTGATCCCGTATCAGGTATGGGCGACTGCCGTTGATGATCGGCGTGGGTTCACCGCGCTGGTTAGCCGGATATTCAGGCGGTTTTCTCATGGGGCCTGGGATCCATGGTGAAGGCGGCACGGTCGGGTGCCGGCAGCCATTGGTGTCTCGGGTCGAACGGCCGGAAGTTGCTCTCGATGAAGCGGGTGAGCAGGGCCAGCACCGGGTGATGGTTCTGCCGGTGGTGGAGCAGTGAGCACGGGTACATGGGCGCGGGGTCGACAATCGGGATTTGGACGGTGCGCGGATGGCTGGGCAGGCGGCACCACTCACCCGCGAGCCCGATGCGTTCGCCTGAGCCGATCTCCTCCACGAAGTACTCCCAGCCGAAGTCGGGGCCGGAGGTGTCGATCCGGATGTCGAAGGCGGCGCCGAAGAAGTCCCAGAACTCGGCCCACTCGCTGCCGGTGGCGTTGCCGGGCATCCACACGGTCATCCCGGACAGCCGCGCCGTCTCCACCTGTGGCAGCCCGGCCAGGGGGTGGTCGCGCCGCACCAGCAGGTGCGCCTGCTCCAGATAGGCCGGCATGGACACCAGATCGTCCTCCAGTGTCCCGCTGACCCGAGCGAAGGCGGCGTCGACGGACCCGTGGGCGAGTGCGCTGCGCGCGGATCTGAGCCCGTTGGAGGTGATGATGTCGATCTCCACGTCCTCGACGGTCCGGTGGAATGCCCGGATCACATCGACGGACGCCAGCCGCGTGTCCAGTACGTCGACGCGCAGTGACCGGCGCCGGCCGTGCAGCATCTCGAGGGCCTGGTCGGCGATGCCGACCAGGGCACGCGCGTGGTGGAGGAACGCCCCGCCGTCCTTGGTGAGCTCGGCCCCTGTGCGCGTACGGGAGAGCAGCCTCACGCCGAGGTCGGACTCCAGCTTCGCGATTCGCTTTGAGACGGCCTGCTGGGTGATGCCCAGGGTGGCCCCGGCCTCGCTGAAGTAGCGGTCCTCGGTGACGGCGACGAAGGCCCGGACCGTGGCGAGATCCAGGTCGGCGGGTTGGACCACCGTTGGTTGTGGATCGTCGGCGTGTCGATTGTTGGACAACCGCTCCTGCTCTCGGGTCGAATGCTCGGGTTCGCGGCCGAGCCTACAACCAGGGGGCGTGGTTCCCGGTGGGATCCTTCGTGCATCTCCACGTGCACACCGAGTACAGCATGCTCGACGGGGCGGCCAAGGTCGGCCTGCTGATGGACGAGGTGGCACGGCTGGGCATGCCGGCCGTGGCGATGAGCGACCACGGCAACGTGCATGGGGCGTATGAGTTCTACCAGACGGCACGCAAGACGGGGATCAAGCCGATCATCGGCATCGAGAGTTACGTCGCTCCCGCCTCGCGGCACCATCGCAAGCCGGTGTACTACAGCGACAACCTCTCGTTGCGCCGGTCCAACGAGGACACCGGCGAGGGTGGGGACGTCTCCGGGCGCGGCCTGTACACGCACATGACGATGTGGGCGGCGAACGCCCAGGGCCTGCGCAATCTCTTCCGCCTGCAGTCCCGGGCCTGGCTCGAAGGGCACGTCCAGAAATATCCGCGCATGGATGATGAGCTGCTCGCCGAACACGGCCACGGGATCATCGCCACGACCGGCTGTCCGTCCGGGGAGGTGCAGACCAGGCTGCGGCTCGGCCAGTACGCACAGGCCGTCGAGGCCGCCGCGCGGTATCGCGACATCTTCGGCAAGGGCAACTACTTCCTGGAGCTGATGGACCACGGCCTCGCGATCGAGCACCGGGTCCGCCAGGAACTGCTCAAGGTGGGCAGGGAGCTCGGCCTGCCGCCCCTGGCCACCAACGACTCCCACTACGTCACCGAGAGCCAGGCCGGGGCGCACGACGCGCTGCTGTGTGTCGGCACCGGCAAGCGACTGGCCGACACCGACCGCTTCCGCTTCAGCGGCACCGGCTACTTCATCAAGCCGGCTGAGGAGATGCGCGCACTGTGGGACGGCGAGGTGCCGGGCGCGTGCGACAACACGCTCCTGGTGGCCGAGCGCGTCGGCGACTACGGCGAGGTGTTCGCCCACCGGGACCTGACGCCGCGCTTCCCCGTGCCCGAGGGCGAGAGCGAGTCCAGTTGGCTGCGCAAGGAGACCCTGCAGGGGGCACGCCGCCGCTACGGCGGGCACCCGCCGCAGGGGGTGTTGGACCGCATCGACTACGAGCTGTCGGTCATCGACACCATGGGCTTTCCCGGCTACTTCCTGGTGGTCGCCGACATCTGCCGATACGCCCGCGAGAACGGAATCGGCCTGGGCCCCGGCCGCGGGTCCGCCACCGGCTCGATCGTCGCGTACTGCACGGGCATCACCCAGCTCGACCCTATCGAGCACAAGCTGATCTTCGAGCGGTTCCTCAACCCCGAGCGGATCTCCATGCCGGACGTCGATCTCGACTTCGACGACCGGCGGCGCGACGAGATGATCGACTACGTCACCCGCAAGTACGGCGAGGACCGGGTCTGCCAGATCGTCACGTTCGGCACCATCAAGGCCAAGGCCGCCATCAAGGACTCCTGCCGGGTGCTGGGCCTGCCGTACGCCCTGGGCGACCGCATCACCAAGACCTTCCCCGCGGCGGACGGCGGCAAGGAGATCCCGCTAGCCGCTATCCACGACACCCGCCACGCCCGCCACGGCGAGGCGGCCGAGCTGCGCCAGCTCTACCAGCAGGATGCCGACGTCAAGCGGGTGATCGACACCGCGGCCGGCCTCGAGGGCCTCACCCGGGGTACCGGCATCCACGCCGCGGGCGTGATCCTCTCCAGCGAGCCTCTGGTCGACGTGGTCCCGCTGGTCAAGCCCAAGGCCGACGGACCGGTCATCACCGGCTTCCCGTTCACGCAGGCCGAGGACATGGGCCTGCTGAAGATGGACTTCCTCGGCCTGCGCAACCTCACCGTCATCGGTGACGCGATCGCGAACGTCCACGCCAACAAGGGCGTCGACATCGACATCCTGGAGATCCCGCTCGACGACGCGACGACGTACGAGCTGCTGGCGCGCGGTGACACGCTCGGGGTCTTCCAACTGGACAGCGGCGGCATGCGGGTCTTGCTGAAACTCATGCAGCCCACCACGTTCACCGACATCGCCGCGGTGAACGCGCTGTACCGGCCCGGCCCGATGGAGATGAACGCGCACACCAACTACGCGCTGCGCAAGACCGGCAAGCAGCCGGTCGAGCCGATCCACCCCGAACTGGCCGAGGCCCTGGAACCCATCCTCGGCGACACCTACCACCTGGTGGTCTTCCAGGAGCAGGTGATGGCCATCGCCCAGCAACTCGCCGGATACTCCCTCGGCGCCGCCGACATGCTGCGCCGGGCCATGGGCAAGAAGAAGAAGGAGGTCCTGGACGCCGAATGGGACCGGTTCTCGGCGGGCATGCGCGGACGCGGCTTCTCCGAGGAGGCCATCAAGGCGGTCTGGGACGTCCTGCTCCCCTTCAGCGGCTACGGCTTCAACAAGTCGCACACCGCCGGGTACGGCCTGGTCTCCTACTGGACCGCCTACCTCAAGGCCAACCATCCCCAGGAGTACCTGGCCGCGCTGCTCACCTCGGTCGGCGACGACAAGGACAAGATGGCCGTTTACCTGGCCGACTGCCGGCGCCTGGGCATCAGGGTGCTGCCCCCCGACGTCAACGCCAGCCGACTGGACTTCGCCGCCGTCGGGTCCGACATCCGCTTCGGACTGGGAGCCGTCCGCAACGTCGGCACCGGCGTCGTGGACGCGATCGTCACCATCCGGGAAGCCAAAGGCCACTACACCGACTTCAACGACTTCCTCACCAAGGTGCCCTCCATCGTCTGCAACAAGCGCGTCATCGAGTCATTGGCCAAGGCCGGCGCCTTCGACAGCCGGGGACACCACAGGAAAGCCCTGGTCGCGGTGCACGAACCCGCCGTGGACGCGGTCATCGACGTCAAGCGGAACGAGGCCCACGGCCAGGACTCGCTGTTCGGCGAGGCAGCGCGTGGCCAGAGCAACGCCTTCTCCGTCGCGATCCCCGAAGGCGAGTGGGACAAGGCCACCCTGCTCGCCTTTGAACGCGAGATGCTCGGCCTGTACGTCTCCAGCCACCCGCTCGACGGCGCCGAACGCGTCCTGTCCGCCAACCGCGACACCACCATCGCCGACCTGCTGGCCTCCGGACGCCAGGACGGCGCGACCCGGATCAGCGGCATCGTCTCCGGCCTGCAACGCAAGGTCACCAAACAGGGCAGCCCATGGGCGATCGTCACCCTCGAAGACCACGACGCCTCCGTGGAGTGCCTCGTCTTCCCCAAGACCTACACACTGTACGGCGAGGCGCTGTACGAGGACCGCGTGATCTCCGTCCGCGGCCGGATCAACGTCCGCGACGAGACGATGAGCGTCTACGGCGAGGAGATCACCCTGCTGAACGTCTCCCACACGGACGCAGAACCACCCGTGGTGATCTCGGTCCAGGAGGCCCAGCTGAACCTACGGGTCGTGCAGGAGTTCAAGCACATCCTTACCACCCATCCTGGACGCGCGCCCGTGCACCTACGAGTGCACCGCCCCGGCGCCGCGAGCGTGCTGTGGAACCTCCAGCCGTTCCAGGTGGCCCCGTCGCCGGCGTTCTACGGCGACGTCAAGGCACTGCTCGGCGCCGGCGCGATTGGCGGCGCATGACCGGCAGGTGGGCCTGTCCGCGCTGCCGTACCGGCGAGGTCCTGGCCGTCGTGCGCCTGCCGCACACCTGGACGAATGCGGCGGGCGACCCGGTCCGCGGCAAGGTTTGACGGCGTTCCTGGGACGGGTGATGATCAACGCGTGTTTCCTCGCGCAGCCGTTGCCGCGGCAGGGTTGCTGGTGCTGACCCTGGTGGGAGGCTGCGGCGACTCCCCGGCCGCCGAACGCGTCTCCATCCTCCCCCGTGGCGCCGCGGCGACGCCGTTCCCGGTCCCGCCCTCGTCACTACCGCCGACCCCGTCACCGTGGGGCGGGTCGGCGGGACCGTCGGCCACGATGCCGGCGCGGCCGGACCTCGCATCGTCCCTGGCGGTGCCGATGGCGACCGCCGCTCCCTTGGCCGGGACCGGGCCGCCGCGCTTCTTCGTCTCCGCGAGGGTGCCGATCGCCCGGTTTTCCGAGCGTTCCAAGACGCCGATCGGCACGCCGGTGCCGCCTTCCGTAAACGACGCCAGGACCGGGAGGTTCATAGCGGCCGTTCCGCTGCCGCCGGGGATCGAGTCGTCGTGGAAGCTCGCGGCGGCGGCGCCGGACAACCGAACGTTCCTGCTCTCCGGCACCTGCGGGCAGGAGTCCGGTGTCCGATTCTTCCGGGTCCGTCTTGACGAGAACGGGCGGCCGGGCACACCCGAGCTGGTGCCGGACTCCGGCGGCTGCGTGCCTGGGACGCTGCCGGTGCTCACCCTCAGCCACGACGGAACAAGGTTCGCCTTCGCCGACACGCTGGTCGGAGGGACGATCGTTTCCGTGGTGGAGATCGCCACCGGGGCGCGACGCGATTGGTTCGCCGGGAACATACCGGTGACCGGCCTGTCCTGGGCCCCGGACGGGCGGCGGATCGCCGTGGCGGTGCACAACTGGGGCCTCGGCGTCATGGACCTCGCCGCCCCTGGGCCGGACCTGCTCGCATCCACCCGTCTCGTCAGGCCGATGAAGGGTTTTCCCCTGGAGTCGGTGGCCTACACCCCCGACGGCGGCTTCCTGATCTACTCGGCCGGCCACGATATCGAGCGCATCCCCGTCGGCGGCGGGACGCCGGTGGTGCTCGCCCGGCTGTCGCCGCCGAAAAACGCGTCGCTCACCATCCGGTTCGACCTCGACGGGACCGGCCGATATCTGCTCTACACGCACGACTGGCGGCTCTATCGTGCTGACCTGCACGACGGCTCCACCAGCTCGGTGCCGGTCGAGACGGGCGACCTGCCGCTCGGCGGCCAGACGCCCGACGCCGCCTGGTGAGGATCACGCTGCTGGGCGCCTGGTTCGGCTTGCCACAGGTTGCCCAGGAACGGAACGGTCGCAGGCAGACGCTGCCCCTTGGGTGGCTCACTCGCTGGGGTCGCACCCCTCCCGCCCTCGCGATAGGAAAGTGCTTTGTCACCTGGTGTAGTAGAGGAACTCACTGACGATCGGAGTGTCTGGGTGGTCGGCGAGCTTGCGGCGAAAGTTGGTGAGGGTACCGCTGCCGCGAGCTGAGGTAACAACCTCCCATGTGATCCACAGTGTTTTGTACGGCTGGTTGGTGCGCGTCAACTGCTGCTCTCGGTAGGCGGTTACGCGTGTGCTGAGTCGCAGGAGGTGACGAGGCCGGTAGTGCCGTCGACGATGACGTGGGCTCCCTCGGGGGATGGTCAAGGCGTTGGCGACAGCGGTGATGCAGGGGATACCGAACTCGCGGGCCAAGATCGCGGTGTGGGATAGCGGGCCTCCCGTCGTGGCCACGATGGCGCTCGGCTGGTGGGACAGCACCAGGACGGCCTCGGGGCCGAGTGGGCCGCAGACGATGACCGCGCCCGTGGCATCGCTGGGGCGCAAGGTATGTGCGTTGGCGGTAGTGAGGTGCAGCACCGGACCGCTGCCCAAGCCCGGGACTAGCGGTATGCCGCGCCTGAGGATGCTCGCGTTTGGGGTCATCAGAGCGGATGCGCGCTCCATCGCGGCGGAGGTCGTGCCCAGCAGGTCGGTGAGGAACCGCTCCCAGGCGCTTTCGGGCAGTAGCCAGTTGACGATGTGGGTGGACATGACGGCACACCGCCGGACCCTCTGGTCTTCCGGCCGCCACGGCGGCTGGCCGCCCTGGCTCTGGTGCCCTTCGCCCTGGGGTGCGCCATCGTCTGGTGGGGCGTCGAGTTGTACGCATGGTCGGCGATGGCCGCCGGGGCCTGGCTGATCCTCCTGGGATCACTGACCGCCACGGCTATGTTCAGCTCGGTCGAGCTCAGCCGCGACGGTGTCCGGACCTTTCCTCTGCTGTCCACCCGGGTGTGCTGGCCGTCCGTCCTGGCGATCGACGTGCGGCCGACACCGACCGGACGTACGGTCGCGCTTCGCCGTGCCGACACGAGCCTGTCGCGCCGTCTCCTGCTCCCGGCTCCGCGGACGCATTTACTCGCCCGCAATGTGGAGTTCGACGAGCAGGTGTACTCCTGACATCATGAGCGCTGTGCTGTCGAGTGCGACAATCACGTGAGACATCACCGACCTCGGCTACAACCGCGGCTGGCGCACCCTCGCCGTCACCCGCAAGGGCGGCAAACGCCAGGCACTCCCCTGGCCCCGCCCGTCGCCGACGCCCTCGATCACTACCTCGCCAGCAGGGCCCGACAGCAGCCAGTCGCATCAAAGCCGGCTACAGGGGCCGCTGTTCGTCACCGGAGCATCCGGCCCCTACCGCGGCGGAAAGCGCCTGGACCGCTGGGCCATCACCAAACTCATCCGCCGCATCGCCCAGGCTGCGGCCATCCCCTCCGCGGCCAAGCTCACCCCGCACTCGCTGCGGCACTCCCTCGCCACCCTGTCCCTGGACGCCGGCGCCGCCCTGCGCGACGTCCAAGACGCCATGGGCCACGCCGACCCGCGAACCACCGCGCCTATGACCGCGCCCGCTACGCCCTCGACCGCCAGCCGTACCGGCCGCTCTGCGCCTCGGTCGACTCCCGGAGACGTCGCAGTCCGCGAGTCGACAGAAGACAGTCACTGGCGCTGCGCCATGCGAACCCCCAGGTCACCGGCCCTCTCGCTAGGCTTCACTGTCGAAACCGTGCGCCTCCAGTGACAGACACGCTGCGCTCAACACGGGTGTGGCCTACTGACATCTGATGACCAAGCCACTGACACCAGTGACGAAACCCCAGGTCAACGAAATGACCATTCACAACTCACAGTGCTGAGCGTTCGCCGGTGAGGCGTGGTGGAGTAACTTGCGGGAAGTCTCCTTCTCGTGAGTTACTCAGGCTCACAGACACGCAACAGATCTTCTTTTCTGATTTTGAATTTCTGGAAATTCGAAATCTGTTAGAGTCCGGCTGTGGCGGTGAAGGCGCGGAGTGGCGGGCAAGGCGCGCGCGGTGGCGGCGCGGAGGATGCGGCCGAGGGCGGCGATACGGCGGGAGTGACGCCGTGCAAGCACTGTGGCGCGGCGATCGAGCGGCGGCCCGGTCGCGGCCGGCCGAAGGAGTACTGCCCGCAGAACGACTGCCAGGCGGCGGCCAAACGTGCGCGGGAACTGCGCCGCGCCACCCCGGGCCTCGAAGGCACGCTCGCCCGCGCCGAGGATCTTTACGACCGGATGGAGAAGGGCCTGGCGGCGGCCATCGCTCCCCTGGCGCAGGTGCTCGCCGACGAGCTCAGCCCGGCGGGGGTGGAGGCCAAGCTGAGCGCGGTTCAGGCCGAGGCGCACACCCGCGTGGCGATCGCCCGCACCGAGCGGGAGCAGGCCTTCGAGCAGGTACGGCTGGCGCGCGAGGCCACCGAGCACGCGCGCAGGCAGCGCGAGAACATGCGCGAGCAGGTGCGCGACGCCCTCGCCGAACGCGACACCGCCCTGTCGGACGCCGAGAACGCGCGCGAGCAGGCCCTGGCGGCCCTGCGGGAGGCGGCCACCACCGAGCGGCACGCCAAGCAGGCGGCCGAGGAGGCGAACCGGCGCGCCACCAGAGCCGAAGCCGCCCGTGACCAGGCGACACGCGAGATGAACGAGCGCGTGGAGGCCGCCGTCGCCGAGGCCAAGGACGCGCGTGCCGAGGCCCAGCAGGCCCGGCAGGCCGCCGAACAGGCCTCGGCCGAGCGGGACGCCGCGCGTACCGAGGCCGAGCTGGCCCGGCGCGCCCGGGTCGAGGCCGAGCAGGCCGCGGCCGGGGCGATCGCGCGAGCGCAGGCGGCCGACGCCGAACGCGGGCGGGCGCAGGCCCGCGCCGAGGCCGCCGAGCAGGCCCGCGCGGAGGCGATGGGCGAGGCCGCCCGTTCCGCGGCCGACGCCACCCAGGCCGCCACGCGAGCCGTGGACGCCGAACGCCAGGCCGCCACCCGCGTCCAGGCCGCCGAGCAGAAAGCGGAGGCGGAGACGTCCGAAGCGCGGGAACGCGAGCGTTCCGCGATCGCCGAGCGCGACCGGCTGGCCGCGCTGCTCGAGGTGGAACGAGCCCGGGTGGCGGACCTGCGAGCGCAGACCGAGACCCTTCGCACCGAATCCGCCCAGCTACGCGAGCGGGCGGTCACCGCCGAACTCCACGCCGCCGCCCAACAGGGACCCGGCGCCCCTACGCCGACCGGAGCCGGCCAGTGAGTTCTCACCGGTGAAGACGGGTCGGGCAAGAAGGAGCGACCTCGTTCACCCGACCCAGCGGAGACGCCCGCATGGCCGTTCCACATGACCTGGCCGACCCACCCGATCTCCGGGACGGCTTCGAGCAGATCTTCAACGCGCACTTCGCCGAGATCCACCGCTACATCGCCAGGCGGCTGTCCGAGGCCGCCGGGCCCGCACCCGTGCTGGTGCCCCGAAGGAACATGGCGAACTCGACGCAGAGGACATGGGCTGTCCAGCTGAGGATCAGCCGACCGGGGGCGGCACTCGCGTCACAGCGGGTGATGCGCCACCCAAAGGGGTCATTTCGGCGCCCCATGCCCATCATCTCTCGCTACCAGGACCCCCCATACACGGCAATTGGCCACCAAAATCGCAGGTCCGCGTCTTGCGTGGTGATCGTGAGCTTCTTAGCGTGAGGGCATGTCCCACTCATATTCTCGGCGCTCGTTCATGGGAGGGACGCTGGCCACCGGGCTGATCGGCGCGGCGGCCGGAAAGCCGGTGCGGGACGCCCGGGAGCGCTCTCCGATCGCCGGTGACGTCGTACCCTTCCACGGGGTCCACCAGTCCGGGATCACGAGTCCGCCGCGCGCGCCGCAGCAGCAAGGGATCTTCGTCACCTACGACGTGACGGCCGGCAACCGCCGGGAGCTCACCGAACTGTTCCGCGTCCTGACCGCTCGCGCCCGCTTCCTGACCAGCGGCGGCCCCGCGCGACCCGCCGAGGGCTCCTCGGGTTCCGGTCTTCTCGGCAGCACCCTGGTACCCGACGGGCTGACCGTGACCGTCGCCGTCGGGTCCTCGCTGTTCGACGATCGCTACGGGCTGTCCGGCCGCAAACCCGTCGAACTGGTCCCCATGACCGCCTTCGCCCACGACGACCTCAACCCGGCCGAATGCCACGGCGATCTCCTCCTGCAACTTTGCGCCAACCACTCCGACGCGCTGGTGAACGCGCTGATCGACTTGCACACGCGTACCGAGGGCCTGATGCGGCAGCGGTGGCGCATCGACGGATTCCGCAGCCCGCAGCGGCCGAGCGGCACTCCACGTGATCTGCTCGGATTCCACGACGACGTGGCCAATCACTTCCTGACCGACGTCAAGGGGCGGATCGACAAGTTCGTCTGGGCCCACCCGCCGTCCCCCGAGCCGTCCTGGACGACCGGCGGCACCTACCAAGTGGTCCGCATCGTCCGGTTCGACCTGGACAAATGGAACCGGGTACCGATCGAACAGCAACAGCGGGTCATCGGCCGGCACAAGGCCACCGGCGTACCGCTGAACGGCGGCACCGACGAGAACTCACCGGTGGTCTACGACCCTGCGGGCGCGGTGATGCCGTTCAACTGCCACGTCCGCCTCGCCAACCCGCAGACCACCGACTCCCGCTTCGCAGCGCCCAACCCGTACGTCCCGGCCAAGGTGCCGCCGGTGCACATCTGGCGCCGCAGCTACCAGTACATGCGCGCCCCCGACGTCGACGGGCACATGGACGCCGGACACGCCTTCTGCTGCTTCCAGCGCGAACTGCGCACCTACGTCGAGATGCAGCGGCGGCTGGAGAACGAGATGCTCGTCCCCTACATCACCCCGACCGGTGGCGGCTATTTCTTCGCCCTCCCGGGCGTGACCAACGACCAGGACTTCTACGCCCGCGCCCTGTTGAGCTGACTCGCGGACTCCGCAGGAGAGTAACTATCCCAATAGTCAGCAAATGGCCGCATCTGTACCGATTCAGGTAGGTGCTCATGGTGACGAACCGACCGGACCGCGGCGAGGACGACGCCCTCCAGGAGAGCCCATCGACGGCACAGTGCTCGCGGCGGCGGTTCCTGGCCTGCTCGGTGGCAGGCGCCACGGCGCCGTTCCTCGTCGGCGAGGGGTCCTCCGCCGCCGGCACGGCCGCTCCTCCGTCCACGGAGGCGACGAACTTCGTCGTTCAGCCGACGCCGTCCTGGTACTTCGTTCACCGGGAGAACGGCTCGGAGGAGATGAAGTGGGGCCCGGTCGGCCGGGCACCCCTCAGCGGCCAACCCGAGGGACACGGAGAGCTGACACCCAACGACCGGCTGTATATCCACAACAGGGCCCGCCCTCCACAGCTCGACCGCCGGACCTGGCGGCTCAAGCTCACCGGCGACGCGCTCACCCACCCCCGGTCGTTCACCTACGACGAGCTGCTGGCAATGCCGTCGGTGACGCTGAAGCGTACGATCGACTGCGGCGCCAACTGCGCCGCCTTCTTCCCCAAGCTGCCGCCCGGCGGAGCCGACAATCGCTGGCTTCCGGTCGGCTACACCCAATGGCACTTCGGTGCGGTGGGGGCCGCCGAGTGGACGGGGGTTCGGGCCAAGGACGTACTGGCGGCGTCCGGAGCCCAATCGCCGGTGGACGTGAAGTTCATCGGCCTGGACGTCATCGTCAACCGGAGCTTCCCCGGCGGGAGGATCCACTACTCCCAGGTCGCCCCCGCCGACAAGGTGCTCAGGGACGACACCCTGCTGGTGTACCGCATGAACGGACGGGAGCTGCCCGTCGACCACGGCTACCCGTTCCGCCTGCTGCTGTCGGGATGGAGCGCTGTCACATACGTCAAGTGGCTCGGCGAGATCGAGGTATCAAAGCATCACATTCCGCCGACAGGCCTGCAGACAAGACACGTGCTCACCGGTCCCGCCTATCCCAAGCCGGTCCCCCTGATCGTCAGCCCCATCCGCAGCGCCATCGAGCACGACCCGGAGATCACCCTGTATCCCGGCGACATCACCCTGCGCGGACGGGCCTGGTCCGGATCCGGCGCGATCGACCGCGTCGACGTCTCGGTACAGAAACTGGCCTCACCCGGGCGATGGGTCACCGAGATGCCATGGCGTGCGGCGAGACTGCTCAGCACGCCCGAACCCTACATGTGGGTACGCTTCGAGGTGCCGTGGCCAGGGGTCAAACCGGGACAGTACCGCGTGATGTCGCGCGCGAAGGACAAGGCCGGCAACATCCAGCCCCGCCCGGAGGACGTCGTATGGAACCAGCACGGCCTCGGCTACAACGGGCACTACCCACTGGACCTGATCGTGGTCCCAGACAGCGACATGCCATGACAAGCACGAACCCCGTGACGCTCCGCGCGAACTACTGACAACAACTCCGCACGCAACACGTCTCCTGTTCAGCGGGTGGGCGTGACCGGGGCAAGCAGCAGGCCGACCAGCGCGTCGACCAGGCCGGCCGCCGTGGCGTCCCAGGCGGCCCGGGGGTCGGCGGCCTCCTCCTGCAGGGCGCGCTCGCGTTCGGCGCGTATGCACGATCAGCACGCGCGGAATCGCTCCCCCCGGTTTATGAGAACCATGGAGCATTCCACGCGGGGTTCACCGTCCTCGCCGGGACAGGCCGACCGGTCCGTCCCATTACCTCTGCCTTCCCGCCATCCCTCAGTTGGCGGCGGGCCAGTCCAGGAGATCGCCAGGTGTAGCGTTTTGACACCTCTTATGGCTAACCGCTATCTATTGGCTAGCCGTTAGGGGGATGGAGTGCAGGACGCAGTGCTGGCGATGCTCGCCAAAGAGCCGACGCATGGATACGGTCTACGCGCTCGGCTGCGGCGGAGTCTTGGCCCGCTGGGCGAGTCGATGAACCCCGGTCAGATCTATGTGACCCTGGCCCGACTGGAAAGAGCGGAGCTCGTGGTCTGCGAGCGGGCTGATGGCCTGCCCGAGCGGCCGGAGCGCAAGGTGTATGCCCTGACACCGGCCGGGCAGCAACGGGTGGCCGCCTGGCTGGCCGAGGTGGGCTGGCCGAAACCGGACCTGGCGGAGTTCCATCTCAAGCTCGCCGCGGCCGCCGCGGCCCGGCTGGCCGACCCGGTGGAGCTCGTGGCGGCGCAGCGCCGTGAGTTGCTGCGCCGCTTGCGTGAGGCGCAACACGCGGCGCTGGCCGGGCCGGCGGGATCACCCGCCGGCCTGCTGCTGGAAGGGGTCGTGCTGCGGCTGCAGGCAGACCTGCGCTGGCTGGATGCCTGTGAGCGGGCCTGGTCCAAGGTCGATGACGAAGTTGAGGGTGGATGAACGTGTCAAGTGCGGTCCGGGCCTGCGGCCTGGTGAAGACGCATGGTCAGGGGCAGAGCCGGGTCCGCGCGGTGGACGAGGTCAACCTGGAGGTGCCTCAGGGGCAGATGCTGGCGGTGATGGGGCCCAGCGGCTGCGGGAAATCCACTCTGCTGCACCTGCTGGGTGGCCTGGAGCGGCCTACCGATGGAGAGGTGTGGATGGCCGGGCGTCGCATCGACACGCTGAGCGAGCGAGCTCTGGCGCGCATGCGGCGCCGGTCGGTGGGGTTCATCTTCCAGGCCTTCCATCTGGTGGAGGAGTTGTCGGCGGCCGAGAACGTGGAGCTGCCCGCGCTGCTGGCCGGGCGCTCGCGCCGCCAGGCCAGGCGGCGCGCGAGCCTGCTGCTGGAACGGGTCGGGCTCGCCGCGCGCGCCCGGCACCTGCCGTCGCAACTGTCGGGCGGTCAACGCCAGCGGATCGCCATCGCCCGCGCCCTGGCCAACGACCCGCTGATCGTCCTGGCCGACGAGCCCACCGGCAACCTCGACACCGCGGCGACACTCGACGTGCTGCGAATCTTCGAGGACCTGCGTGCCGCGGGACAGACCTTCGTGATCGTCACGCATGACGAGCGGGTGGCGGCCACCGCGGACCGGCTGGTCTCGATGCGCGACGGGATGTTCGTCGACGACACCCGGCTGGCCGGCTCCCACACGCGCGGGCTCGGCGGGCTGATCGGGCTGGAGGGCTGAACGTCATGGGCTCCATCGTGCTCGTCGTGCGCCTGGTGCTGGCTGACGTGCGCCGGCACAAGGTCCAGGCCGCGATGCTCCTGCTCGCGGTCACCGTGGCCACCGCCACGATGGCCCTGGGCCTGTCCCTGCGTGGCATGAGCGACGCACTGTACGAGCAGACCCGTGCGGCCACCGCCGGGCCGGACGTGGTGGCACTCTCCGGCGACACGGGCCCCGCCGTGACCTCGGCCCTGGCCTCGCTGGCGGACGCTCCCGAAGTAGTCGCCCACCATGGCCCCTATCGCATCGTCTACGCCACCCTCACCACGCGCGATTCCACGTCGTCCCCAGTGGTGGTGCACGGCTTCGCCGAGAAGCCCGGCGCGGTCAACCGCCCGCTGGTGACCTCGGGTCATTGGGTACGCTCCGGCGGCGCGGTCCTCGAACGCGGCTTCGCCACCGCGCTGGGCGTCGGCGTCGGCGACCACGTCACCATCGCCGGCCGGTCGTACCCCGTCGTCGGGATCGCCGTCACCGCGGCCACCTCCATCTACCCCTGGGCGGCGCAGATCGGCCCGTACGGCGGCCCCAGCGACAACAGCGGCCTGGCCTGGATGACCCGATCAGATGCCCGGGCCCTGGCGTCGTCCCAAGATCTCCCGGTGACCTTGGCCCTGGACCTCAAGCTGCGCGACCCCGCCGCCACCGAGGTCTTCCGCGACGCCCACCACGTCTCCACCATCAGGATCAACTTCCGCTCCTGGCAGTTCACAGCCGAACAGGACATGGTCATCCTCAGGGGCAGCCAGCCGATCCTGGTCGTCGGTAGCTGGCTGCTCAGCTTCCTGGCCATCACCGGAGTGGCGGCGCTGGCCGCGGGACGCGCCGTCGAGCAGACGCGCCGGGCCGGGCTGCTCAAGGCCGTCGGCGCCGCCCCGGGTCTGATCGCCACCGTCCTGCTCACCGAGTACCTGGCGCTGGGGCTGGTCGGCGACGCGCTGGGGCTGGTGATCGCCCGCCTGACCGTGCCCGCCATCGCCAGCCCCACCGCCAGCCGGATCGGCGACGCGGCCGGGCCCGGCGGCGCCACCGTTGCCACGGCGACCGTCCTCGCCGTAGCGGTGGCGGTGCTGTCCACGCTCCGTCCAACGCTGCGGGCCATGCGTACGGCGACCGTCACGGCGCTGGCCGCCACCGCGCACCAGCCCCGTCACCGCCCCTGGCTCACCGCGCTGTCCGCGCTGCTGCCCACGCCGCTGCTGCTCGGGCTGCGGCTGACCGCCCGCCGACCGGGCCGCGCCGTGCTGCAGGCGTGCTCCACCGCCACCACAGTGATCGCGATCGTCGCCGTGCTGACCCTCTACGCCCAGCCGGAGAGGGGCTACGGCCTGGATGGCTCCTCCGCCCTGCCCAACCTGCGGGGCGAGCACGACCGCCGGCTGATGCTCGCCGTCACCATCCTGCTGATCGCACTCGCCGTCGTGAACACCATCACGTTCACCTGGACCACTGCCATAGAGGCCCGGGCGAACATGGCCATCGCACGTACGCTCGGCGCCACCCCAGGGCAGATCTCCGCAGGGCTGTCCACCGCCCAGCTCCTGCCCAGCCTGCCCGGCGCCATCATCGGCGTTCCCCTGGGCATCGGCCTGTGCTCGATGTTCGCTCTCGGGAAGTGGACCGAACCCCCCTCCTCCTGGCTGCTCGGCGCCGCACTCGCGACTCTCCTGGCGACGGCGGCACTCACCGCCCTGCCCGCACGCCTGGCGGCCCGCCGGCCCGTGGCACAGGCCCTCAGCGCCGAAACAGCGTGATCGGACCGGAGCGCCGGTCGTCGCCGGGCTGATCGGGCTGGCGCTCGGGGCGCTGTTCCTGCCCGACGCGGTCACTGCCGAGCCGGTTCCGCCCAGCGCGGCCGACGCTGAGCGGGCATGATCCGAGTCCTGTGCCTCGCCGCCGCCCTGGTGCTGGTGCTGGCCGCCCCCGCCGCTGCGCACAACGTCACAGCGGGGGCGGACCTGCGGATCGCCCAGACAATCGCCGGCTCCGAGGTGACAGTGGTGGTCAAAGGAACAACCCGGGTGCCCGGGCCGCTGCGGATCGGCGTCATCGCGTACCAGCCGGTGTCCGGGCTGCCCATCGGCCTCGAGGTCCACTCGGTCGAGGACGGCCACACGGTAACCGGCACCGCCCAGGCGGCGGCGAACCCGCAGTACACGCAGCTCCAGGTGGAGCGGACCGGGCCGCACGAGCTGAGACTGAGGACCGGGAACGAGACCGCCGTCATCCCGTTCCGCGTCCTCGTCGAACGCGAGTCGGCCGGAGACTTCCTCATCTACGGCGGCCTGTTCGTGGCCGCGCTCCTGCTGGTGGGCGGCCTGCTCAACGGGGCGCTGACCCGACCGGGACCGGCGATGGTGCTGGCCGCGGGTGCCGCGGCAGGGGTGACGGTCGCCGCCATGGTCATCGTGTTCGAATCGCAAGTACCTGCGCCCCCACCTGACGGCGCCGCCCCCACCCCCACGACATCGACCGCGCAAGGGCGGCCGTACGTGCAGGTCCGCATGGATACGGTCCCAGCCCGGCCGGCGGCGGGAGAGGAGTTCGCTCTGCGCGTCGATCTCATCGACGGCTCCACCGGGCGGCCCGTCGACGACCTCACCGCGCACCACGAGGCGCTCGCGCACGTGATCGTCACCAGCGAGGACGGACGCTACTTCCGCCACGTGCACCCTCTGCGCACGGCGCCCGGGCACCTGGAGGTCAGACTGAGCGCCGACCGCCCCGGCCGGTACCTGGCCCACACCGAGCTCGAACGGGAGGACTCAGGCGGGCAACTCCTCGCCGCGGACTTCACCGTCGGAGGGACAGCCAAAGCATCGCAGAAGGCCGACACGGTCAAGCGGTCCGGTCAAACCGGCGCACCCGCCACACAGGCCGGCACGACCGTCACACCGCGACTACAACCTGCCGTGCCCGTCGCGGGCCGCCCCACGACCATCGAACTGGACACCCCCGCCGGCGTCCGGACCTGGCTCGGCATGACCGGCCACCTGCTCATACGCAGCCAGAACGGCGAATTCTTCGGCCACGTGCACGAGATGGGCGCCCCGGGATCCCGGGTGCGCTTCACCTTCAACTTCCCCGAACCGGGCCGCTACCTCGCCTGGGTCCAGTACGCCACCGCCAACCGCATCGTGACCGTACCCTTCACCGTGAACGTGACCGCATCGGAGACCCAGTGATCACGAGGCGGCACGCGGTGGCCGCGGCCACGCTCGCGACCGCGGCAGTGGCGCTGTTCGTCGTGGGCAGGAGCACGGCCGCCGAACCGGTCAACCTGACCACCACGGGCACCCGCTACGCCGCCACCGTCCTCATTGCGGACCCGGCTCCCGGCCAGGTCACCGTGGAGATCAAGGTGAGCAAGGGCGACGCCGACACCGTGGCCCTGTCGGCGGTCATGGCCGAGATGGGACACTCCACACCCGAGATCTCCGCCACCAAGCGTGAGCCCGGCCGCTTCGTGGCCGTAGGCGAGCTGTTCCCGATGAGCGGCGCCTGGGAACTGTCGATTCGCCTCGACGGCCCCACGGGCGAGGAACAACTCGCCGTCAAGACGCTGATCACAGAATAGACAACGGCAGGACGATCGATACGAAGCAATCGCAAAACCGGCAGGCGCTCGGATGTTCCTACAGGCGTTTCTCCTCACCGAAGCCTCGGGCCAACCGCCGATTCCCAGGCCACGACGTCAGCGGGCCGCCTCCGCCACCGACGAGGTGAACTTCTTGCGCCAGGCCAGGGAGACGTAGACCAGGGCCACAAGGACGGGGACCTCGATCAGAGGCCCGACAACACCTGAGAGCGCCTGCCCGGAGGTGACGCCGAAGGTGGCGATGGCGACCGCGATGGCGAGTTCGAAGTTGTTGCCGGCCGCGGTGAAGGCCAGGGTGGCGGTGCGATCGTAGGGCAGACCGATGACTCGGCCGAGGGCGAAGGAGCCACCCCACATCACGGCGAAGTACACCAGCAGCGGCAGGGCGATGCGTACCACGTCTGCGGGCTGGTTCGTGATCGTCTTCCCCTGCAGGGCGAACAGGATGACGATGGTGAACAGCAGCCCGTACAGCGCCGCGGGGCCGATCTTCGGCAGGAATCTGGACTCGTACCAGTCGCGGCCCTTGGCCTTCTCACCGGTACGGCGGGTGAGGTAGCCCGCCAGGAGCGGGATGCCGAGGAAGACCAGCACATTGATCACGATCTTGGTGACCGAGAAGTGCAGGTCGTCGGTCTGCAGACCCAGCCATCCCGGCAGGACGTCAAGGTAGAACCAACCGAGCACGCCGAAGGCGAGAACCTGGAACACCGAGTTCAGCGCGACCAGGACGGCGGCCGCCTCGCGGTCGCCGCAGGCCAGATCGTTCCAGATGATGACCATCGCGATGCAGCGAGCCAGGCCGACGATGATCAGTCCGGTGCGGTACTCGGGCAGATCGGGGAGGAAGATCCAGGCGAGCGCGAACATCAGCGCCGGGCCGACGATCCAGTTGAGCACCAGCGAGGAGACCATGAGGCGCCGGTCCCCGGTGACGGTGTCCAGGCGGTCATACCGAACCTTGGCCAGCACCGGATACATCATCACCAGCAGGCCGAGGCCGATGGGCAGGGAGACCCCGCCGATCTCGACCTTGCTCAGCACGTCGTTGAGGCCGGGAATGGCTCGTCCAAGCCCGAGGCCGATGGCCATGGCGGCGATGATCCACACCGGCAGGAAGCGGTCCAGGGTGGACAACTTGCCCACCAAGCCCGCTTCGGAGGCGATGGTCGGTTCGGTGGTCACGTACAGGGCCTCTTCTTCTCGGCGGTAGCGGTCTCGTAGGCAGCCGCGGCCAGTTCGCCCAGTGCGGCGGCGAGGGCTTCCACGGTGGCGGGGCGGAGCTTGTAGTAGGTGAAGCGTCCGCACGGCTCGGTCTCCACCAATCCGGCCTGACGTAGCACCTTCAGGTGGTTGGAGAGGTTGGTCTGCTTGGCGCCGGTCTCTTCGGCGAGGTGGCAGACGCACAGCGACTCCGTGGCCAGCAGAGTGATGATCTGCAGACGCAAGGGATCGGCCAGGACCCGCAACGTATCACTCACAACTGATATCACGCCAAAATGATACGTTGCCCGGGCGCTGCCGACACCTGCCAGTCGCCGGCCCCCTGCCTTAGGTGCCGCCCGCCATGGGACCGGTCCGCAGGCTGGCCGTTTGAGTTGCTCCGAGACCGTCCGGTCACAGCGCTGAGGTCACCACAAGGCATGAGCGGCATCTGGGCGGCTGGGCACCTGGGGCCACCCCTAGGACTCGGCCATAAGTTGACAGTAGCTGGACGACTCAATAGATTTTGAGTCAATGAATGATGAGTGGATTTCTGGGTGAGGGTGCGAGGCCCGGGAGGGCCACATGCCTACGCCCGCGGAAGGGATTTCGATTGAGCACCACCAAGCCCAGCGTTCTGTTCGTCTGCGTTCACAACGCCGGGCGCTCCCAGATGGCCGCCGGGTGGCTCACCCACCTTGCCGGTGACCGGATCGAGGTGCGGTCCGCCGGCTCCGCACCTGCTGAGACGATCAACCCGATCGCCGTCGAGGCGATGGCCGAGATCGGGGTCGACATCACCGGTGAGCAGCCCAAGGTCCTCACCCCTGAGGCTGTTCAAGCGTCGGATGTGGTCATCACCATGGGGTGCGGCGACGCCTGCCCCATCTTCCCCGGCAAGCGGTATGAGGACTGGAAGCTGGACGACCCGGCTGGCCAAGGCATCGACGCCGTGCGCCCCATCCGCGACGAGATCCACACCCGGGTCGAGGAGCTCATCGCTCAGCTCGTGCCGGTGGCGCATTCCGGGTCGCGCCGTTGACCTGCGGGCGTGCACCTGCCGCAGATGCCCATGCACGCCGGCCACTTGACGCGGCAAACTGTGTCAAAGAGTATTGAGTCAATGAACGCTGATTGGTCTTCCTCGGTGCGGGCGCGAGCCCGCGTGCACGCGGCACTCGGCGACCCGGCCCGGTTGTCGATCGTCGAGCGGCTGACCCTCGCCGACGCCTCTCCCGGGGAGATCGGGCGAGACTTCGGTCTGCCCACCAACCTGCTCGCCCACCACCTGAACATCCTGCAGGAGGCCGGCCTGGTGGAGCGGTGCCGCTCGGAAGGCGACCGGCGGCGCACCTACCTGCGCCTGGTCCCCGGCACGCTCGACGGCCTGCTGCCGGTCAGCGAGCGGCAGGCACCCCGGGTGGTGTTCCTGTGCACGCACAACTCGGCACGCTCACAGATCGCCGCCGCGCTATGGGCCCGCAAGAGCACGGTGCCCGCAGCGTCCGCCGGCACCCAGCCCGCCGACGCGGTGCACCCGGACGCGATCGCCGTCGCCCGCCGCCACGGGCTGAGGCTGCACAAGTCCCGGCCCGTCCATCTCGAACAGGTCGCGCGTCCCGGAGATCTCGTGATCGCCGTCTGCGACAACGCCCACGAGCAACTCGGGCACGACGATCACCTGCACTGGTCGGTGCCCGACCCCGTTCTCGCCGGCACCCCCGACGCCTTCGAACGCGCCTTCGCCGACCTCGACAGCCGGGTCGACCGCCTGGCCTCGGCCATCCACCCCCCGCAGGAATAACGCCATGCCTGTGCCTCGCGGACTCCAGGACCTTGGCGTGGACCAACTGCCCCAGGACAGACCGCAGGCACGGCGGCCTGCCCTCCGGTCAACGACACATCTCGAGGCCGTACCGAAAGGATGATCTCCTTGAGCATTCCAGCCGCGCCCGAGACTCACCGCCCGAGCGGCCGAACGGAGACTGCCATGATCGGTCGCCTGCTCGCCGTGTGGCAGTGGTGCGCGAACCACCGTCTGATCTGGGGAGCCATCGCAGCGGTCATCTGGGCCGCCGTCATGTACCAGTTCGTCGACGGACTGCTCATCGCGGCCCTATGCGGAGCGGCTTTCGGCGTGGTCTCAGCCGTGACACTGCCCCGGCCACCTAAGTGACCCTGCTCGTGCCCTCCCTTCTGCGGAGCCGGGGAATGGCGCCGTTCGCACTCACCGTCGCGGCCTGACGCTCGGGCCCTGACGTGCCCCGCGGTCTCGACTCCGCGGGGCATCGCCTCGGCCCGACAAGATCTCCTCGGCCCGACAAGCGGGACGGCTCTGGCTAGGGCTTGCGCGCGACCCCGCCGGCGCAGGCCACCTCGGGAGCCTCACCCCACGGGTTGGGGTCCGGCCGCCACCGCGTCACCGACACGATCCCGGGCTCCAGCAGCTCAAGACCCTCGAAGTACCCGGCGATGAGCTCCGGGCTGCGGGGGGTGTACGGAACCACGCCGCTTCCCGAGTTGTGACGTCGCATGGCCTGGACGTACGCGGGGTCGGTGTCGGCGCCGTCGTAGAGCGCCAGGTAGCTGCCCGAGGGCAGAGCGCTCATCAACCGGTTCACAATCGAACGCGTCTCGTCGTAGTCGCTGACCAGGCCCAGAATCCCCATCAGCATGAGCGCGGTCGGCCGGCTGAAGTCCAGCGTCTTCCCGGCCGCCTCCAGGATGAGCTCGGGATCGCGTACATCCGCCTCGATGTAGTCGGTGGCGCCCTCAGGAGTGCTGGTGAGCAGCGCCTGGGCGTGCACGAGCACCAAGGGGTCGTTGTCCACGTAGACGATGCGCGACTCCGGCGCCACCCGCTGGGCGACCTCATGGGTGTTGTCCACGGTCGGCAGTCCGGTGCCGATGTCCAGGAACTGGCGGATGCCCGCCTCACCGGCCAGGAAGCGCACGGTACGAGCGAGCATGTGCCGGGAATGCCGGGCGATGTCCACCATGCCGGGGAAGACTTCGCTTACCTTGTCACCCGCCAGGCGGTCGACGGGGTAGTTGTCCTTCCCGCCCAGCAAGTAGTTCCAGATGCGCGCCGAATGCGGCACGGCGGTGTTGATGCGTGCCGCGTTCAACCTGTTCGCGGCGTCCGATGTCCGCGCGGAATCATCGGGCTCGGATAAGGGGTTGCGGTCGTCGGCCATCGGTAACTCCCTACCTCGCGGTGTCTCTGCTGGGAGGTTACGCCCCTACGCGAGAGCCGGACTTGCGGCCGGCGGGCTTGGGCTCCCCTGCGGGCGCTGGTTTTGGGTGCTCGTTTCTGTGTGAGATCACAAAAGCCACGCCCTTTACAAAGTAGATCATAACCGACCCGAGTCGATCACCCAGCGACCTCCGCCGCGCGTCGGCGTACAGGTCGAGGATGCGGCGGCACTCCCCAAGCGGCGTGCCGCCTCCCTGCTCGCCGAAGGTCATCGTCCCGAGGAACAGCTCGGAGACCCGTAGCCCGGTCTGCCCCAGCAGTCTGTAGCGCATTCGCCGGTCCTTGTCGTCTCAGTGCAGATAGCCGTGCAGGAAGGCGCGGACGCCGGAGGTCACCATCTCGTCGATCTCCTTTTCTCCGGGGACCGCGCCCAGGTAGGAGGGGTTGGCCACCGAGATCAGCACGGCGTGGCCGGCGGCGTCCGCGCCGTGGAGCACCTGCGGCTGACGATGACCGAGCTGCGGGTGGCCAACGTGCGCACGCAGGTCGCGCTGTCGGCGTTCACCGACTTCGAGATCACCGATCCGGCCGAGCCCGGCGTGATCACCCCCGGCGAGCACCAGGAGCCGGCCCTGGTCGAGATGCTGGACGAGGTCATCGCCTGGTCACGGGCGCTCAAGTCCCTGCGCGGCGCCATCGCGAGCGCCGAGCCGGAAGCGGTACGGGCGTGACGCCCGAGGCCCGCTCTTCAACGTCCGCCACTCCCCCGTCGAACCCATTCAGGGACGTGTACGTCATGAGGGCATGAGACACCGGCTGCTCTTCGTCCTGCTCCTCGTCACCGCGACCCTGGTGACCGCTCCGGGCACGGCGTGCGCCTGCGACTGCGCTACCCGGGAGCCGGCGGAGCTGGTCAGGACGTCGGCCGCCGTCTTCACCGGGACGCTGGTGTCCGCCCGGCGGCTCGAAGGCGATCCTCTCGGTCCCAGGCCGCCGATCATCTACACCTTCCGTGCCGACCAGGTCTACAAGGGGCAGGCGAGCGCCGGGTTCGAGGTGGCCACCAACGCGGACGAGGCCTCGTGCGGGTACCACTTCCTCACCGGGTCGCGGTACCTGGTGTTCGCCTCCACGGGCGAGTCCGGCCTTTTGGCGGTCGATCCCGGCGTGGCCCTGCACACCTCACTGTGCGCCGGGAACCGCATGGTCCGTCCCGGTGGGGACCCCCTGCGACCAGAGGACGGGACGCAGAGCGGGGAACCTCTGGCGACCGGGCTCATTACCGCTCTCGGGGCGGCGACACGCCCTCCGGTGACCGCCGCCATCCCGCGTTCCGGCGATTCCACCGGTCGGCCGGCCCCGCTCTGGATCTACGCCGCGACGGCCATGGCAGTCCTCGTCCTAGCCTTCGCCGGATGGCGGATCTCCAGACGACGCAGGCCATAGGGACGCCGGCGTAGGCGTAGGCGTAGTCCTGGGCATAGCGGGCGAGGAACCGCAGACCGGACGGCACGGCCACGGTCAGGCGGGTTCCACGTCCAGGACGGCCTTGCCGGCGATGCGGCGGGCGAGGAGGGCCTGGGCGGCCTCGGTGACGCGGTCCCAGGGGCCGCGCCAGTCGACCTCCGGCGAGAGGCGGCCGGCCGCGAGGAACGCGAGGAGGGTGGCGAGGTCGGGCCCGACCTCGGTGACGTCGCCGAACGTGCTCATCGTCTTGGCCGGGCCGATGGAGAACAGCGAGTACGGCGCGAACACCGCCGGTTCGTCCGACGCCCAGCCGATGTTCTGCACGTGGCCGCCGGGGGCCAGGAGGGCCCAGGCGGCGGCGAGCTGCGGCCCGCCCACGGTGTCGAGGACGAGGTCGACGGGCCGGTCGATGCCCTCCAGGCCCACCACCACCTCGTGGGCGCCCAGCCCGGCCAGGCCGCCGGCGCGGGCGGCCGACCCCACCGACGCGATAACGTGCGCGCCGCCCAGTGCCGCGAGCTGGACCGCGTAACGGCCGACGCCGCCGGCGGCCCCGGTGATCAGCACCCGCCTGCCCAGGATGGAGCGGGAGCGCAACGTGCGCAGCGCCGTGATGCCGGCCATCGGCAGCGCGGCGGCGTCGGCGAGGTCGACCTGGCCGGGGACCTCGGCCACCGCGGTGGTGTCCACGGCCATCCTCTGCGCCCACGCGCCCGCGCCGAAAGCCGCCACCCTCGCGCCCTCGGCCGGCCCGGTGCGCGCCGAACGCGCCGACGCGGCGCGCAACCGCCGCGCGGTTCTGCGCGCGACCGAGCGGCTTCTGGCCGAGGGCGGTGGCGACCATGTGTCACTCGACCGCGTCGCCGCCCTCGCCGAGGTCGGGAAGGGCACCGTGTTCCGCCGCTTCGGCAGCCGCGCCGGGTTGCTGCGGGCCCTGCTGGAGGAGCGGTCCGGCGACCTGCGCGAAGCGGTCACGAACGGTCCACCGCCGCTCGGCCCCGGCGCGCCCGCCCGCGAGCGGTTGCTGGCCTTCCTCGACGGGCTCGGGCTGATCGCCGAGCGCAACGCCGTGCTGCTGTCCGCGCACGGGCAGGCCTGCGCCGACGACAAGTACGGCGACCCCAGCTACAGGTTCTGGCACCGGCATCTCAGCGCCCTGCTCACCGCGGAGCGCCCCGATCTCGACGCCGGCTTCCTGGCCCACGGCCTGCTCGCGCTCTTCGACGGCGGCCTGATCCGCCACCTGACCCCGCCAGGGGACCCCCGCCACTTCACCCGTTCTGTGCAGCGGATGGCCATGGCGCTGCTCGACCGCGACTGACCGGCTCGGCCATCGCCGCGTGCTCACCCGGGGTGGCCTGGCCGGGGGCGGCGCCCGGGGGTCACACCCCGGCCGGCCGGGCTCCGGGGATCGGCTCGCGCAGCGCCTTGGTGACGGATCCGGTACGCGGCGCGGTGCCCCACAGCCACTCCAGCTTCGCTTCGTGGCGCCTGCCGGCCAGCCACTGGTCGAAGAGCGCCTTCTCGATCTCGCGTCGCGTGGCGTCGTCGAGCACGGCGGGCCGTACCTCCAGGACGCAGATCACCTCGGCGCCGTGCTCCGGCGGGCCCAGCACGTCCCCCGCGACGGCGGTGGCGGCCATGGGGCCGAGATCACGCCGGAACGCCCGTCCCATCTCGCTGTCCGCGCCGTGGTCGAGCGTCTCGCCCGACGCCAGGCCGAGCAGGCCGGCCGCCTGGAACGGGCCGGCGCCACCGAGCCGCGCGACGGCCGCGCGGGCGGCCTCGGGGCGGGGGTAGCGCAGCCGCAGCACGCACAACCGGTCGTGACCGCCGGGGTCGGCCGCGAACACCTCCGGCGCGGCGTCGCCGGCGACGCGGCGGCGCAGGCGGGCGATCGCGGCCTCGGACGCGACGATCTCCTCCAGGTGGGCGTGGTCGAGCCCGCGCTCCGCCATCCAGTCCCGCGTGGCCTGGACGGTGAGCAGGCCACGCGCCCGGCGGAAGGCGTCAAGGGCCTCCTGCAGCTCGTCGGAAGGCAGATCGACGGGGTCACCGGCCAGTTCCTGCTCCACGAGACCGGCGTTCACCAGGCGCGTCGCCATGCCGGTGTCGTTCCACAGAACGTCCAGGACGGCCAGGGCGTGCTCCATCGTGATGTCCATGCCGTTGAGGCGCAGGACGACCTGCTCGCCGGCGTGACGGCTGCCGCGCAGCGGCCAGGGCAGGGCTCGGTCGGGGGCGAAGGCGACCGAGACGGCGCCGTCCTCGGCCGTGATCAGCACGTCGTAGTGGCGGCTGCCGCCGGGGAAGTCCCGCTGCCACACCAGGCGCATCGGGACGCCGTGGCGTTCGCGAAGCTCTCCCAGCAGCTCCCTGGCCTCGGCGGGTTCGAGGTCGGCGATCCTGCGCAGGTACGCGAGGACGTCAGGCAGCAGGCGGTCGGAGGGGAAGGGCACGGTCAGGCTCCTTCGAGCAGGAAGTCGCGGATGGCCTCGCTGATCGGCAGGCCCGTGAGGTTCTCGACCCACAGCCATTGGGCGTTGGGGTTGATCTCCAGGAAGACGTGGCGGCCGTCGGGCGTGAGGATCAGGTCGATCGCCCCGTACATCAGGCCGAGCCGGTCCATCAGGGCCAGGCAGCGCGTCGCGACCTCGCCGGACAGGTCGTGCGGGCGGTACGGGGTGACCTTGGTGTCGTAGCGCCGCCAGTCGAGGCTGGACCGGTTGGACACCTGGGAGTGGATCTCCGCGGCGAAGATCCGGCGCCCGACGATGGTGACCCGCAGCTCGACCCGCTTGGGCACCCGTTCCTGGACGATGACCGGGCAGAACCGCAGCCCCTGGGCGTGGGCCACGTCCCTGGCCGACACCGGCTCGCAGAACCGGGTCACGGTGACCGCGCCCGCGACGTCTTCGATGTAGGGGACGTAGAGCGGCTTGGTGATGACGCGGCCGTCGTGCCGGTCGTGGAAGTCGAGGAACGACTCCGCGTCCGTGGTGATCACCGTCTCCGGGATGGGGAACCCGAGCTCGGCCGCGTGGGCGAGCTGGGAGGCCTTGTGCCCGGCCCGCCGGAAGACCGACTCACGGGCCGGCAGGTGGGGGCAGGGCAGGTTCTCCCACAGGTCGGTGACCAGGCTGTCGCATTCCCTGGCGACGTGCGCGGCGACGGCCGGATCGAGGATCTCGGGGTGCGGCGCGGGCCGCGTCGGGCGGCGCCACCACAGGGCGGTGACCGCGTCGAGGTCGATGTCGTGCTTCCCGGTGCGCAGCGTACGCCGGATCGGGCCGCCCGCCGCGTACGTGAGGTCGACCCGCGCGGAGACGGGGAAGTCGCGGGGGTTGAAGACGGTGACGCGCGCGCCGCGCTCGGTGAGCAGACCGCCGACGCGGTCGGCGTGCGGGTCGTCCTCGCCGGTGAGGATGAGTACGTGCGGGTGCGACACCTCGCCCCTTTCGTGGTGTTCGAAGGGGCGGGGACCCCACTCGGTGAGGCCCCCGCCCTCGCGCCCTACAGGGCGATGTCATCCCAGGAGCACATGTTCCCGCCGTAGCTGCCGGTGTTGTACTCCGGCCACATCGCGCCGGAGACACCGCTCAGTCTGCTCTTCGTTCAGTTCCTTGCCCGCCGCGCTGATGTCGGTCAGGCTGGTACGCGTCTTCATGATCGTTTTCTCCCTAACACTGCATGTCGTCGTGCTGCGGCCGTCCCGAGAAGCTCAGCGCGGCCTGGGGGTCCCTACCGCCGCTGACGCCCTGGAGCTGGCTTTCGTCCAGTTCGGCGCCGGCATCGGAGATGTCACGCAGTTCGGTGCGCTGCTTTCCCATCCGGTTCCTCCTTCCTGAAGAGCTTCCTGAAGAGCCGGGCGGCTCTCACGGGCACAGCCTGTCCACGCCGACTTGCAATCGGCTGGGAGCACAGAGGGATCTTGCTTGTGACGCCGGCCGGCTCCCCCCCGTCGCGCGGTTGAGCATCGCTTACTCATGACGCCTTCCGTGGGCTCCACGACGCTTCGAGGTGATGGAGACCTGACCCCGATCCCGGGCGCGCGTGGCGCGGGATCGGACACACCACCAGGGAAGGAACGACCCCAGTGACCTGGAAGAAAGCCATGGCAGTGACGGTGGCGGCGTTCGCGGCCTGCCTCACCGCCTCGACGCTGCCCGCCCAGCCGGCGAGCGCCGATCCGGCGGGCGTGTCAAGGACGCTCGACTGGGAGAACCCGGCCGACCGGACCGTCCCCGGCACCCCGCCCAGCGGGTTCCTCACGCATATCGGCGTCGCCCACGGCGTCGGCGTGGTGGGGAGCCCGGTGCGGGACGGCTCGTACGCGGCGCGGTTCCAGCTCGACAGGAGCGATCCGATCACCTCAAGCAGCAAGCGCGCCGAGATCACGCAGTTCGACTCCCAGCCGCTCAACGCGGACCGCTGGTACGGCTTCAGCATCAACCTGCCGTCGAGCTGGGTCAGCGACGTCGCGGCCGAGATCGTCAGCCAGTGGCACCATTGCGACACCTGCGGAGGCGGCTCTCCCCCGCTGGCCCTGCTCACCCAGAACGGCCACTGGAAGATCGACTTCCGGGGCGACATCATCGACCTCGGCCCGTACAGCACGGGCGCGTGGACGGACTGGGCCTTCCACGTCAAGTGGCGCACCGACACCAACGGGGTGCTGGAGGTGTGGCGGAACGGCGCCCCGGTCCTGAGCCGCTCCGGGGCCACGTTCGCCGGCGGGCCCCGCTCGCCGTACTTCAAGTTCGGCATCTACAAGTGGGACTGGGCGGCGTCAAAGCCGAAGTCCACCCTCACCCAGCGCGTCATGTACTACGACGCGCTACGGCTGGGCGACGAGCGCGCGGGTCTCGCCGACGTGTCTCCCGGCTCGAACTGCGGAGCCACCGTGCCCGTGGCGGGCGCCTCCGCGTCGACCTACGAGCCGGTCAACCCGCCCTCGCAGGCCATCGACGGCGACCTCGCCACCCGATGGTCCGGACAGGGATTCGGCGCCTCCCTCATCCTCGACCTCGGAACCACCCGCACCCTGTGCGGCACCAAGGTCGCCTGGCACCGAGGCGACACCCGCTGGAACGACTACACCGTCTACGTCTCAACCGACGGAACCACCTACACCAAAACCTGGGAAGGCCGAAGCACCGGAACCACCACCACACCAGAAACCCGGCTCTTCACCACCGGCCCCCGCACCGCCCGCTACGTCAAGATCTCCTTCTGGCAGAACCCGGAGAACGACTGGGCCAGCATCACCGAAGCCGCCGTACTCGGCTCCTGACCAGTGGCCGCGCCGCCTTCCCGGCGGCGCGGCCCCTCCCGCCGGGTGGGGGGCTCCGGCTCCCCGCCCGGCCGCACCAGAGGTTTCCCCCGCTGAAAGGCGACTTCGATGCGAAGCTCCCGCTTCCTCACCCTGATGGCCCTGGTCCCGTTCTGCTCCTCCCTGCTCACCGGCGTCGCCTCGGCTCCCGCCGCGGCGGGGGCCGCCGCCCCAACCGCCGGGACCGATCCGGTCGACGGGGTGGCCATGATCTATCCCAGCAAGGCGGGAGGGCAGGCCTGGCACCTGTCCCCCGGCCCGTCCCGCGATCCCCGCCTCGACGGGACCGCCCTGAAGCCGAACCCGGACGGCACCTTCAAGGTCCGCGACGTCAAGACCCGGATCGGCGTGTCCACGACGACCTACGACGAGGACACGCAGGAGAACGCCCTCGTGTGGTCCCAGCCCGCCCTGCGCTCACGCGGCTACATGCACGACGTCAACGACTGGCGGGACGTCGAGATCACCGGCTACGTCCGCTACCTCTCCGGCGACGACGGCGACGCCTTCACCTGGTACGCGCGTGGCGGCCGGCACACGGGTACGGGCGGGCCCCCGCAGGCGTGCTGGGGGACGGCTTACAAGGGCAACCTGCGCTACCGCGACGGGGCGGTGCGATTCGAGAAGGAGCTGTACCACGACGGGGGCGCCGGTTACGCGCAGGATCCGTACCAGAACGGCGGCGCCTCCCTCAAGGGCAGGATGACCGGCTTCAAGGTGGTCATGTACAACATTCCCGGCGGGGTGCGGATGGAGGCCTACCTTGACCGCGGCGGCGACGGCCGCTGGACCAGGGTCTCCACCCGGGACGACACGGGCACCTGGCCCATCGGCACCGCCAACCGCTGCGGCGGCGGGAACTCCGAGACGATCACCTGGGGCGGCCCCAAGGCGGCGTTCCGGTGGGACGCGGCCACGGACGTCGACGTCGCCAGGCTGAGCGTCCGCGAGATCGACCCGAGCGGGGGCTCCTGCGGCACCATGCTCAACCCTGCCGGGGTGTCGGCAACCACCTACGAGCCGGTCAACCCGCCGGCGAACGCGGTCGACGGGAACCTGGCCACCCGATGGTCGGGACAGGGGTTCGGCGCCTCACTGATCCTCGACCTCGGATCGCTCCGCCGCCTGTGCGGAACCAAGGTGGCCTGGCACCGGGGCGAGGCCCGCTGGAACGACTACACCGTATACGTCTCATCAGACGGGACCACCTACACCAAGACCTGGGAAGGCCGGAGCTCCGGAACCACCGCCGCACCCGAGACCAGGCTGTTCACCAACGGCCCCCACGACGCCCGCTACGTCAAGATCTCCTTCTGGCAGAACCCCGAGAACGACTGGGCCAGCATCACCGAGGCCGCCGTACTCGGTCCCACGTGATCGGGGACGTCAGACGGGCCGTCCCCAGACCGGTCCGACCGGCGTGACCAGCCGGGGCAGTCCCAGTGCGTCCGGCAGCTCGTCCCTGCCCCGGATGCCCAGCTTGCCGTAGGCCCGGTGCAGGTGGTTGGCCACGGTCCGCCGGGACAGGCCGAGCCGGGCGGCGATGGCGTCGTTCGCCAGGCCGGCGGCGGCCAGCTCGCACGCCTCCCGCTCGCGACCGCTGAGCACCGCCGCCGGCGCCGCACTGTCCCAGGGCGGGCGGTACCCCTCGCACAGCTCTACGAGCCGGCGGCTCCGTGTCCGCAGCCGGGCCGCGCGGCGGGCGTCGCCCCGTGCCTCGGCGACGCCCGCGGCGGTGGACGCGGCCTCGGCCGCCAGGCTGTTGTACCCGCGATGCTCCAGCGCGCCGGACGCCGCCTCCAGCCCTTCGACGTCCGACTCGGAGGCGGCACGGGCATGCCGGGCGAACAGCCGGAACAGCTCGCTGTCACCGCGCTCGGCGACGTCGTGAAGCGCCCGCGCGACGTGGGAGGAGGGCCGCAGCCGCGCGGAGTAGTACAGGGTCTCCGAGGCCTTGGTGAGCCACCCGGCCGACTCGTACCGGTGGGCCAGCAGGGCGGCTTGGGGGGCCGAGGCCCGCCAGGCGCCGGTGTGGGCCCTGATGCGGATTTTCGCCAGGTGGAGGTGATCATGCAGGCTCGACTCCGCCGGCAGGCGGCGCGTGATCTCGCCGAGCACCCGGCGTCCTTCCTGCGCGCGGCCGAGGGAAGCCAGGCAGGCGGCGTACTCGGCGAACACGTAGACCTGGATCGGGAAGGGGATGTGATCCTCCAGCAGCGCGCGTGCCTCCTGGAAGTGCGGCAGGGCGCGGGCGGGACGCCCGGCCCACGTCTCGCAGATGCCCAGCTCGAAGGCCAGCAAGGTGACCTCGGCCGAGGCGGCGTGCTCAACGGCCGTCCGGTAGCCCGACCCGGCGGCGGCGAAGGCCTCGCCGAGCCGCCCGGCCAGGACGAGCGCCTGGACGCGGCAGGCCGTCGTGGCCGCCTCCATCGCGCCCCAGACGGACGGGACCCCCAGCCGGCCGTTCGCGTAGTCGTCGGCCACCCGTGCCGGGCGGCCGAGGTAGAGGTCCAGGTAGGCGCGGAGCGGCTCGCACACGCTCGCGATCACGGGGTCCCCCACCCGCGAGGACAGTTCCCGCAGGCCGGTCGGGGCGCGCTCGTTCCCGTCGGCGCCGAAGGTGGCCAGCGCCAGCTCCGCGACCCGCAGCTCGGCCGCGGCCGAGCCCTCCAGGGGGCCGAAGGTGCGGGCACGCCGTACGACCGCCTGCGCCTCGGCGGGGCGTCGCAGGTTCCAGAAGAGGTTGAGCGCCCTCAGGGCGGCGACGCGCGCCCGCTCGCCCGGCGCGTCCACGCCCTCTCCCTCGGCCATCCGCCCGGCGAGCAGATCCTCGGCCTCGGCCGCCTTGTCCTGGGCGACCAGCGCCCGTGCCAGTGCGTCGGCGCCGGCCTTCGGACGCGCACGGCGGGCCAGCCGTTCGGACAGGGGCGCGTCGCGGCGGGCCAGCGCGTCGCGGGCGGCGCCGAGCACCTCCTCGTCGGGCACCGGGTCGCCCGCCGCGAGCCGCCAGGTCACCGCCCGCAACCCCGCGTCACCCGCAACCCCCGGCTGCGAGGTCACCGCGCGCGGCTCCGCGTCGTCCGGCGCCGGCCGCCCCCGCGTCACCGCGCGGGCGAGCGAGCGGTAGATGTCCCTGCGGCGGCCCTCGCCGGTCTCCGCCCTCACGACCTCGCCGTACAGCGGATGCCCGACCCGTACGACCAGGTCGCGGCGGACCCGTTCGACGGCGATGAGGGAGCGCCGTTCGAGCTCCTCCAGCACGGGCGTGCCGACGAGCGTCTCCACCACCTCCAGCGGCACGGGCTCGGCGTGGGCCACGCACGCCAGGGCGTGCGCCTCCTCGGCGGTGAGCCCGTCGAGCAGCGCCGCCACCAGGTCGCGCAGCCCCCGGTGCTCCGGCATCCGGCCCTCCCATCGCCACACCGCGCTGACCCTGCGCAGGCCGCCCGAGGCGAGGCACGCCTCAAGCAGGTGCCGCAGGAAGAGCGGGTTGCCCTGGGTGGCGCGCCACAGCTTGTCGACGGTCAGCCCGTCGACCGGTCCCTCCAGCGCCTCGCCCAGCAGCGCGGTGACGGCCTCGCGGCTCAGCGCCTGCACCGCGAAGGTCTGGACGTACGGCCGTCGGAGCAGGCCGAGGACGGCGGGCGTCCGCATGGCGCCGGTCCTGGCCGCGGCGACGATCCGCACTCCCGCGGTGGCCGCCAGGTGCTGCGCCAGCACGATGGACGCCTCGTCGAGATGGTGCGCGTCGTCGATGGCCAGCACGCACGCCCGGTCACCGGCCGCCTCGAGCAGCGCGCTCCTGGCCGCGCCGAAGATGTTGGCCATGCCGTGGTGTTCGCCGTCGGGCAGCAGCGCGGTCACCGCCGCGAACGGCAGGCCGCTCGACGCCTCGGCTCCCGCCACCACGACGACGTGCATCCCCTCGTCGCGGCAGCGGGCCACGATCGAGTCCAGCAGCCGTGACTTGCCGATCCCCGCCTGCCCCACCAGCAGCACACCGGGCACGCCGTGCGCTCCGAGCTGCTTCACCACGGCCCGGGTCTCGGCCGTCCTTCCGACGAAGGGCCAGAGGAGACGCGGCGGGGGCGTGCCGCCTCCAGAGGGCCTCTCGTCCCGCACGTCGCCGCACAGCCGCACGTGACCCTCCTCGCCGGGCAGGAAACCCATCCGCGTCAATCTCCCCCATCGAATATGGGAAAGCAACGAGAGCCGAACCGAGATCCCCCATCGGCCGGGGGACGCCGGTGGGAGCGCCGAAGCGGAGGCCGGGAGGCGAGCACCGACCATGCCGACACATATCGGGGAATGGCCTGCCGTGGGCCGCGACGAGATCGTGCGGGAGATCCACCGTGTGCTGGCGCTCGCCTCGGGGCCGGGGGTGCTTCTCGTCGGCGAGGCCGGGGTGGGCAAGACCCGGCTCGCGGACCTCGTCCTGACCCGGCTCGCCGGCACAGGGGCGCTCGTCCTGCGCGGGGCCGCCACCGAGGCGACCACGGGCATCCCCGGCATGGGCCTCGCCAGCCTGCACGTCCACGGTGACGTCCGCGAGCCCGCCGCCGGACGGCTCGCGGACGCCGCCGCCCAGGGACGCCAGGTCGTCATCGGGATCGACGACGCCGACCATCTCGACGCGTCGTCGGCCGCGGCCATCTCGGGCCTCTCCGAGACCATGCGCCTCAAGCTGGTGCTCACCGCACGGCAGGGCACGATCCCCGACGTGGGCGGGGGCGGGCGGCCGGCCGTACTCCCCCTCGGCAGGCTCTCCCGGGACGCCCTCTCCGACCTGCTCACCCGCGTGCTCGGCGGGCAGGTCGACGGGCTCACCGCGCACATGCTGTGGCGGCTCACCCGGGGCAATCCGAGGCTGCTCCGGCGCGCCGTCGAGATCGGCCTCGAAACGGGCCGCTTCGCGCGTGAACGCGAGGTCTGGTCGTGGCGCGGGCGGGAACTCGGCCATCCTCGCGTGCGCGAGCTGGCCACCGCCGACCTCGGGACGTTCGAGGACGACCAGTCCAGGGCGCTGGAATACGTCGCGCTCAGCGGATCCCTCCCCCTGGAGGTCCTGGACTTCCTGGTCGGCCGGGAGGTCACGACCCGGCTGCTGGACCGCGCCGTCATCGCCCCCGCGGCCGGGCGCGTCCGCTTGGTCACGATGGCGCACCCCTTCTATGGGCAGGCCCTGCTGACCGGGCTCGGCACCCTCCGCCGCCGCCAGGCGTACCGGGACCTGGTGACGGCCGCCGGGCAGGCCGGCGTTCCCGGGCCTCACGACCCGCGGCTCGTGCTGTGGCGCCTCCGGGCCGACCTGCCCGTACCTGTCCACGCGACCGTCGCGGCGGGTGAGGCCGCCCTGGACGCCGGGGACGTCACGCTGGCCGGGGACCTCTCCGACCACATTCCCGGCCCACGCGGCGCGGCCCTGCGCGGGCAGTCGCTGATCGCGCGGGGGCGGCCCGGGGAAGGCGAGCGCCTGCTCGCCGAGCATTGCCCCGGCGGCGAGACCAGCGCCCTGCGGTCGCTCAGCCTGTTCTGGGGGCTGAACAGGGCGGCCGACGCGCGGGCCGAGCTGAGCCGGGCAAGGGAGTCACAGGCGGGGGCCGGCGAGGACCTCGACGTGGCGGACCTGTCGCTCGCGATCTTCACCAGGCGAGGCACCCGGCGCTCGCTCGACTTTTCGCCCCTCACCCCGCCCCGCGATCGCCGGCTCAACCCGCTGGTGGCCGAGGCGGCCGTGGCGCTGCGGGCGTACCACCTCACGTTCGGCGGCAGTCCCGCGCGGGTGGCAGGCGCGTTCGACGGCGAGACGCCGTTGCCCCTGCGGTGGCCCGCCATGCGCGGGTCCGCCGTCGCCTGCCACGTATACGCCCTCGTGCTGGCCGGCAGGCTCCGCGAGGCGGTCCCGCTCGCCGAGCGCCACTACGAGGAGGCCGTGCGGCGCGGGGAGCCCACCGAGGCCGTCCTCCTGAGCCACCAGCGGGGCCTGTGTGCGATGTGGGCCGGTCAGCCGAGACGCGCCCTCGCCCCGCTCCGCGAGGCGCGGGCGCTGGTGGACGACCACACGCCGTTTCCTGTCCGGGTGTTCATCGGCTGCGAGTACGCCGTCTGCGTCGCCACCCTGGGGCACCTCGACGAGGCGTACCATGAGCTCGACCGGCTCCGCGAGCGGATCCCGGATGACCTGGGCGTGCGTGACCGGGTCGAGTTCAGCCGGATCCGCCTGCTCGCGTACTCCGGCAGGCTGGCCTACGCGGCCGACCTCGCCGATCGGCTCGCGGATCAGTACCTGTCCGAGGCGCGGCTGACCACCGCCGTCGAGTGCGCCTACTTCCACGCCCGGCTCCGCCCCACCTCCCAGGCCGCCGAGCGGCTCCGCGCGGTCGCGGGCCGATGCGACAGCCCCCTGTTCGAGCTCTTCGCCCGCCACGCCGGCGCGCTGGCCACGCGGGACGCCGGATCGCTGCGCGCGGTCGCCACCGAGTTCACCGCCCTCGGCTACCTCGGCCTGGCTCTCGAAGCGTCCCTCGCCGCGAAGGCACGGCTCCCTGAGCAGCCCGCGGACCGGCGGCTCGCGGACCTCGCCGAGCTCTGCGACGGGTTCCACAGCCCGTGGCTGGACGCGGTGCCGCGCGCCTTTCCCCGGCTGACCAGCCGAGAGCGTGAGGTCTGCGAGCTGGCGGCCTCGGGCCTGAGCAACCCGGCGATCGCGGCGGATCTCGGCGTATCCGTGCGCACCGTGGCCAACCTCCTGGGGAGGGCCTACGAGAAGCTCGGCATCCGCAGCCGCCGGCACCTGGCCTCCGCGCTCGACCTGAAGCTGAGCGACCGCACCCCGGGGTGAGCACGGGCGCCGAGTCGGGCGGGGGTGTCATCTGTGTTCGCCGCCGAGCAGGTAGCGGCCGAGCGGCCTGACGGCGGCGGTCAGCCGGCGAAGCTCGTCCGGGGTGCAGGGGGCCAGAGGCGGGGCCGCGTGCGGCGGGCACAACCCCCATGAGGCGAGGAGCGCCTTGACCGAGGGCACGCCGGGCCGTACCGAGTGCAGGCCGGTGAGCTCGGTGACCAGCGACTGCAGGCGGCCGGTCTCGGCCCGGTCCCCCGAGTCGTGGGCCGCCACCAGGTCCAGGGCCAGCCTCGGCGCGAGGTTCGCGATGCCCGGCACGATGCCCCTCGCGCCCGCGCGCAGCGCGTCGGCGAGGCCCTGCTCGTACCCCTGGCTGACCGCGAAGTCCGGCCTGCGCCGCGCGGCCTCGATGACGTACGCCAGCAGCGGCCCGTCGCCGGAGGAGTCCTTGACGCCGGCCACGCCCGGCATCTCGATGAGCGCGTCCACGCAGGCCGGTGTGAGCGGGGTGGCGTAGCGGGGCGCGTTGTAGGCCACCACCGGCAGGCCGAGCCCGGCCACGGCCCGGTAGTGCGACAGGACCTCGCTCTCGGAGTGCCGGAAGTAGATGGGCGGGCTGAGGACGAGCGCGTCGGGTGACGCCTCGGCGGCCAGCTTCGCGCGGTACAGCGCCTCGTCGGTGCCGGGGGCCGTGACGTTGACCAGGATCACTCCCCCGGGCACCCTGGCACGCCAGAGCGCGGCCGTCTCGGCGACGAAGTCCCCGGTCAGGCCGGCGCGCACCAGCGGGCCCTCGCCGTTGCTGCCCAGCAGCATCAGCCGGCGCACGCCCGTGGCCGCGAGCGCGTCCAGCAGCGGGGCCGCCTCCGGGGCGGAGGGCACGCCCGGCCGGGACATCGGCGTCACCAGCGGCACCACGACGCCGTCCAGCAGTCCGGTCATGGCTAGTACCCCCTTACCTGGGGCCAGGACAGCTCGACGCCGTCCCTGACCAGCTCGGCCCGGAACCGTTCGAGGGCCGCGGTGTCCTCGTACACCTGGCCGGGTTCCAGCCGGTGTTCCAGGCAGTGCGCCGCCAGGGCTCCGGCGACCTCCCCCGCGTTCCACTCGACCGGGTGCAGCCGGTAGCAGCCGTTGGTGATGTGCGTGGTGCCGATGTTCTTCCCGGCGGCGAGCAGGTTGCGCACGCGCACCGGCAGCAGCGCCCCGAGCGGGATCTGGAACGGGCAGCTTCCGACGTCGATGTAGTTGTCGCCTCCCGTGGAGGGATGCAGGTCGATGCGGTACATGCCGACGCCGACCGAGTCCGCGTAGGACACCGCGCCGTGCTCGCCTCGGACCGCCAGGGAGAGGTCCTGCTCGACGACGGTGCGCCGGGCGCGGATCCGCCGCGACTCGCGGATGTACGGCGCCTTGGCCAGCCCGTCGGCGGTGCCCATGACGTCGGGGCGCAGGCGCAGGCCCGGCCATCCCGTGCCGCCGTCGGGCCTCGGGGCCTCGGTCTGCAGCCAGTAGAGCATGCTCAGCGAGAGCTGCCGCGCCCCGTCGAGGTGCTTGTCCCGCTCCGCGCCGGACACCCCGATCAGCGGGCCGGGGAGGTAGTCGATCATCGGCCAATTGACGGTGACGACGTCGCTGTCCAGGGCGCCGGGCTCGAACAGCTCCCTGGCCAGGATGCGCCGGAAGACCCACAGATCGCGGTCGCCCGCGTCGAGGCTCTGGTCGGCGGTCACCGGCCCGGTGGGCGCGTGGGGCACGAAGGTGCGGCCGATCGGCGCCAGCGTCCGGGGGTCCGGGGCGACCAGGCTGAGCAGACGGTCCGGCCAGAACGGCGGCCGGTAGTCCCGCCAGAAGCCGTACTGGTCCGGCCGGTCGATGGTGTGGTCCTCCCCCTCGCGGTGCTCGATCGCGAACGTCCAGGAGAACGCCTGCATGTTGTCCGGCTGCGCGACCACAGGAGCGCTCGGCTCGCCGGTGTCGGACCTGGACTCGAAGCCGGTCACGTGCTCGACGTTCGCGAGCGGCAGCAGGTCGCCCAGTTCGGTCGCGTCCAGGATGTACGGGGCGGTGGCGTGGACCACCTCGCCGTCCGGTCCTTCGAGGGACACGCCGCTGATCCGGTCGCCGTCCACCTCCGCGGCGACGGGGCGGTGCCGGTAGAGGATCCGCAGCCGGCCCGCGGCGAGGTGGCGGCCCACCATCGCCTCCAGCACGGCCGCCGCGACCCTCGGCTCGTGGCAGAGCCTGCTCACCCTGCCGAGGCCCGGGTTGAGGTCGGGCAGCGCGCGGGCGTCCGGGGTGAGCGGGTACCAGGCGCGGTAGTGGTCCCTGATGGACTCGCGCAGCGCCCGGTAGGACCGGGTGGCGCCGAACTGCTCGATCCAGGGGTGCTCGTCCGGCGGCACTCCCTGGCTGGTGAGCTGCCCGCCGAGCCAGTCGGTCTCTTCCGAGAGCAGCACGCGCCGCCCGCGCCGCAGCGCCGCCAGCGCCGCGGCGACGCCGCCCAGCCCGCCGCCCACCACCAGGACGTCACTCCACACAGCCGTTTGGCCGGCCACTCGCCCATCACTCCTCATGATCGAATACTCAGACTGAACGCGGTGGCCTCCGGGCTCGGCACGCCGAGGCGCACCAGTCCCCGGGCGTCGGCCCCCGCCCGCCATGCGGCGTCGCCCACCCGTACCTCGACCACCACGCCCGGAGCGGCGTCCGACGGGACCCCGGCGAGGAAGTCGCCCGGCTCAGGGAGCGTGACCACCCCCCGCACGCGGCGGGAGGCACGCTCGTACCCCGTCACCTCGGCACCGGCGGGCAGGTCGAGCAGCGGGCGGCCGTCGAGCTCGACGGCGAGCCGGTCCCCGGCCCGTACGGCGAGGCGGCCCTCCGACAGCGCGAGGCCTTCGACCGACGCGTGCCTGCCGGGGTGGGCGAACCGCCACCCCTCCGGCCGGGGGTCGGCGAGCTCCTGGACGGCCAGGTAGCCGAGCAGGCCTCCCCAGCCCATCAGCCCGTCGGAACGGGCCTCGAGCGCCCGCACGTCCTCCCCCGGCACGATCGGGTAGTTCTCCCGGACGTGGCTGTGCTCGGTCCACTCGCGGAGGAACAGCCGGAGCAGTGCGTCGACGATCGGCCCGCTGTGCCCGTCGAGCCCGTACCGGCGCAGCCCCTCGACTGCCAGGAACGCCATGGGCGCCCACACCCGGCCCCGCCAGTAGCGGGTGCTGAACCCGGGGTCGTCGCGGGCGGTGCTGGGCAGCGGCGGGTCGCCGCCGAGCGTGCCGGGCGACAGCAGGTCGTTCACCAGCGCCTCGGCCCGCTCCGGGTCGGGCAGGCCCGCCAGCAGCGGGTACAGCAGCGTCGGCGAGGTGTGCCCGGAGAAGCGGCCGTCCGCCCACCGGTTGCCGTACCGGCCGCGCTCGGTGTCCCAGAGCAGGTCGCGGGTGCGCTCCGCGAGGCGGTCGCCGTCCCGCGCGAGCGTCTCGGCCGCCTCCGCGTGGCCGAGGAGTCCCGCGATCCGGGCCAGCGCCTCCGCGTCGGCGACGTACAGGGCGTTGAGCCCGGCGTCGGCCAGGTTCATGGTGTGCGTGGCCTCGTCGAGCACCGCGTCGTCGTACATCGGAGAGTCGTCCAGCCCGGACTCCCTGCGCGCCCGGTCGATCGTGGCCGACCCCGGGTCGCCTTCGACCGGGTCGGACCCCCAGGCCAGCAGCCCGTGCGGGCCGCGCCGGGCGGACGCCCACCAGGCGTGCCAGTCCCGCAGCACCGGGTACGCCCGCTGGAGCAGCTCGCGGCGGCGGGACTCGCCGGACAGGCCGCTGCCGAGGTAGGCCTTCAGCACGGTGTAGGCGCCCACCGGGGGCTGGGAACGGTCGTCGGTGCGCCCGAGGTCGTCGCTGACGCGGTTCGGCAGCATGCCGTCCGCGCCCGCCTGGTCCAGGATCTGCGCGAAGATCCCCTCGGCGTAGGCGGGATCGGCCCACGCGGCGACGAGCCCGGTGAAGAACGTGTCCCACGTGTGCAGCGCCCACTTGCCGTAGAACCCCTCCCTCGCGCGGCAGACGAAGTCCCGCGAGGTCGGCGTGAGCACCCTGCCGAGGTCGGGGACGAAGATGGTGTTCCAGGTCAGCGCCCGGGTCATGGCGTCGCCGGCGTCCCCCAGCCAGCCGGAGGTGCGCAGGCGGGCCGCGTCGGCCTCCTCCATCGCCCGGCCGACCCGGGCGCGTACGCTCCCGGCGGCGCCCGTCCTGCTCAGGCGGATCTCGGCGGCGTCGCCGCGGAACACCAGGCCCTCGGGGAGCACGCCGGGCGCGGAAGAGCACTCCAGCAGCCAGACGCCGCCGCCGTGCTCCACGACGATGCCCTTGCCCGGCTCGTCGCGGACGGCGACGGCGGCGCCGCCGAACCCCGGGGCCTCGTCGAGGAGGAGGACGAGTTCCGCCGCGCCCGGGCCCCGGTCCGCGAGGACGTCCAGCTCGTCGTCGCCGCCGCGCGCCTGGAGACGCAGCTCGGTGCCGTGGGCGTGGACGGTGACGGCGCAGTACCCGCCGTCCGGCGTGTGGTGGCCGAGCCGGACCAGGCCGCAGCGCCAGGTGAACGCGTCGAAGACCTCTCCCCGCGGGGAGCGGAGCGCGAACCGGGCGCGCAGGCCGGTGGGCAGGTGCACCCAGGCGGTGTGGTGCTCGACGTCCCAGGTGTTCCACCCCCTCGGCTCGGGAATGGTGGCGGCCATCAGCCCTCCGCTCCTTCGATGTCGAGAGCCGCGTCGAGCAGCTCCCTGGTGTACGGGTGCCGGGGTTCGGCGAACAGCGTTTCGGTGTCCCCGGTCTCGACCAGCTCTCCGCGCCGCATGACCGCCACCCGGTGGGCGATCTGCCGCACGACGCCGAGGTCGTGGGTGATGAACAGGATGGACAGGTCGTGGCGTTCCCGCAGGTCCACGAGCAGCCGCAGGATCTGCGCCTGCACCGAGACGTCCAGCGCCGACACCGCCTCGTCGCAGACCAGCAGCCTCGGCCTCAGCGCCAGCGCCCTGGCGATGCTGACCCGCTGGCACTGCCCGCCCGACAGCTCGGCGGGGCGCCGGCCGATGACGGTGGCGTCCAGGCCGACCTGGTCGAGCAGGGTGCGGACCGCGGCGGCGCGGTCTCCGTCCGGCGCCGCCGAGGGGTGCGCCTCCCAGCCCTCGGCGACGATCCGCCCCACGGTCAGCCGGGGGTTCAGCGACGACCTGGGGTCCTGGAACACCATCTGGATCGAACGGCGCAGCGCGGGCGGCCGGCGGGCCTCCAGCCGCCGGCCGTCGAAGGTGAGCCCACCGGCGCTCGGCCGGGTGAGGCCGACGACGCACCGGGCCACCGTCGTCTTCCCCGAGCCGGACTCGCCGACCAGCGCCAGCGTCTCGTTCCTGCCTATTCGCAGGTCGACGCCCGCCACAGCCTCGACCCTGGTGCCGTTCGGACGCCAGGGCCGCCGCGCCCGCCCGAAGGCGGCCCGCAGGCCCCGCACCTCCAGCAAGGGGTCAGAGGACGCCCACAGGGGTGTCACGCCGCGACCTCCTCGGCGAAGTGGCAGGCGCTCCAGCGGCCCGGCGCGACCTCTCGCACGGCCGGCACCTCGGTCGCGCAGCGCTCGCGCGCCATCGGGCAGCGCGGGTGGAAGGCGCACCCGCCGGGCCGGGCCAGCGGACTGGCGGGCGCGCCGGGCAGCGGGGCGACGAGCGGGCTCGTGGCCCGCACCGCCGGCACGCTGGCGGCCAGCGCCTTGGTGTACGGATGCCGTGGCGCGCGCAGGAGCTCGCGCGTGGGGCCGCGCTCACAGACCCGGCCGGCGTAGAGCACCACCAGGTCGTGCGACACATGGGACATGACCCGCAGGTCATGGCTGACCAGCAGCATGGACATGTGGCGCTCGTCCTGCAGGGTGCGCAGCAGCCGCAGGATGCGGGCCTGCACGGTGACGTCCAGCGCGGTGGTCGGCTCGTCCGCGAGCACCAGCGACGGCTCGCCGGCCAGCGCCAGCGCGATCATCGCCCGCTGCCGCATGCCGCCCGAGAACTGGTGCGGGTAGTCACGTGCCCGCCTGCCCGCGTCCGGGATGCCCGCGAGGCTCAGCAGCTCGACCGCCGCCCTCGCCGCCCGGCGGCGGGACGCGCCGTTGCGCCGCAGGAACTCGCCGACCTGGCGGCCGATGCGCTGGCTCGGGTTGAGCGCGGACACGGGGTCCTGGAAGATCATGGAGATCTCGCTGCCGCGCACCTGCCTGCGCCGGCGGTCGCCGGCGGCGAGCAGGTCCTCCTGTCGCAGGCGGATGCTCCCGGTCGTGGCCGCCCTCGGCGGCAGCAGGCCGATGACCGCCATCGCGAGCATCGTCTTGCCGCTGCCCGACTCGCCGATGAGGCCGGTGGTACGGCCGGACCGGACGGTGAAGGTCACGTCGTCGAGGATCGGAGCCGCGTTCCCCCCAGCCGGGAGGAACACGCTGAGGCGCTCCACCCGCAGCAGGTCCCCCGGCTCGGCCGGCGCCGCCCCGGGCATCAGGGGCACGCTCGCGGGCGAGCTCATGAAAGCGTCACGGTGGAGAAGTCCGGCAGGTAGCTGGGGCTGGGCTCAAGGCCGTGCACATTCGACCGCCAGGCGTAGGCGATCTTCAGCGACATCGGGTACATGCCGACCGCGTCGGACCAGATGATCTGCGCCGCCTTGGCGTACAGGGCCTTGCGCTCGCCGACGTCGCTGGTGGAGCCCGCCCCGCCGAGTACGCGGTCGAGCTCGGGATTGCAGTAGCCGTTGCGCTTGGCCGCGCAGGTGTACAGCCGCCCGAGGTTGGTCGCCGCGTCGAACGTCGGCGTCGACAGCGACTGGAAGTTGATGTCCCAGTTCATGGCGAGCAGGTCCTTGAGGAAGACAGCGCTCTCCTTCTCGGCCGGCTCCGCCTTGACGCCGATCTTCGCCAGGTCGGCGGCGACCGCCTGGGTGAACTGGCGGAACTCCGCGCCGCTGAACTGCAGCTTGAGCGGCTTCGCGAAGTCGAACCCGGCGGCCTTCAGCGCCGCGCGAGCGGCGTCCGGGTCGTACCGCACCGGGTCCTGCGGCGCGTAGCCGAGCACGGAGGGGGCGACGACGGACTTGGACGGCTCACCGGTCTGCGGGTACAGCGCCTTGATGATGGCCTCGAAGTCGACCGCCTGCCACAGCGCGCGGCGCACCTCGGGCCGTTCCAGCGCGGGCCGCGACGAGTTGAACCACATGGTGTACACCGACGTGGCGGGGACCGTCTTCACGGTGACGTTCCCGTCGCCCGAGAGCTGGCCGAGCTGGTCGTCCGGGATGCCCCAGGTGGCCTGGATCTCGCCGGTGCGCAGGGCGGTCATCCGCGCGGAGATCTCCGGGATGACCCGGAGCACCAGCCGGCCCACCTTCGGGACGCTGCCGTAGTACCGCGTGTTCGGGACGAGCTCGACGACCTGACCCGGCGTGAACCGGTCGACCACGAACGGCCCCGAGCCGACGGGCTTGGCGAACGAGGTGTCGGCGACGCCGGAGGGGGTGATGAAGAAGAGCGTGAGCTTGCCGGGCAGCGCGGGCTCGGGAGCGGCCACCGTGAACACGACGGTGTCCGGCCCGCTCGCCTTGACGCTCACCCCGGGGAAGTTGCCCGCGTTGGGCCCCTTGAGGTCGATCATCCGGTTGAAGGACGCGACGACGTCCTCGGAGTCCAGCGCGGACCCGTCGGAGAACGCCGCGCCGCCACGCAGCGCGAAGGTCCACTCCGTGGCGTCGGCGTTGGGCTGCCACTTCGTCGCGAGGTCGCCGACGAGCTCACCGCTGGTGGACGCCCGCACCAGCCGGCTGTAGATGGCCTGGCCGGCGATCTGCGTGCCGGTGGCGGCGCCCGCGGCGCCGTGCGGGTCGAGCGCCTCGGTGGGGTACGGGCTCGCGACGGTCAGCGTGCCGCCACCGGCTCCGGCCTCGGGGGTGGACGTGGTGGAACATGCGGCGGAAAGGCTCAACGCGACGACCACTGCGAGGGTCGCCTGCGCGCGTCGGCGCACTGCCATCGGTTACTCCTTACGGGGGCCGTGAGCGCGGCCGCTCGCGGTGGTGAGGGTGAAGCTGGGGGCGCCACGGCGGGCGCCGGTCCGGAAGAAGGCGTTGAACTGGTCGCCCAGCAGGCCGACGCTCACGACCAGGAGCGCCAGCGCGAGCCCGGGGAACAGCGAGATCCACCAGGCGGTGGACAGGTACTCCTTGCCGGTCGCGATCGTCTGGCCCCACGAGACCGACGAGGGCGGAAGGCCGATGCCGAGGAAGCTCAGCCCGGCCTCGGCGAGCACGACGAGGCCGAACTCGATGGTGGTCAGGGCGACCACCGGCCCGACGACGAAGGGAAGGACGTGGCGGGTCATGATCGTGCGCCGCGGCAGTCCCATGACCCGGGCCGCCGCCACCCACTCGCGGTCGCGCAGGGCCAGGGCCGAGCCGCGCGACAGCCGGGCGAACGAGATCCACCCGGTGAGGGCGAGCGCCACCACGACGACCGCGACGCTCCGGCTGAACAGGCCGGCGACGACGATGGCCAGCACGATGCCGGGGAACGCCAGCAGCACGTCCACCGACCGGCTGAGCAGCGCGTCGACGAGGCCGCCCGTGTAGCCGGCGACGACCCCGACGGTGACCCCGACGACGGCGGACAGCGCCACGGTCAGGGCGCCGATGAGCACCGAGGTCCGGGCCCCGTGGATCACCTGGCCGAGCACGTCGCGGCCGAGCGGGTCGGTGCCGAGCCAGGCGGTCGTGCCGTGGCCGGTCACCGAGCCGGGCCCGAGGAGCCGGTCGGCCAGGGACGTGGCCACCGGGTCGTAGCCGACCAGCAGCGGACCGGCCAGCGCGACGGCCGCGTAGAGACCGACGATCACGGCGGGGATCCAGCGCACCCACCCGCCGCGCCTGGGCCTCACCGTGCGGGCCGGGGTCGCGGGCAGGCCGGGTGACGGCTTGGTGAGGGCGCTCGTCATGATCTCGCTCCGGTGCGGATGCGCGGGTCCAGGAGGGCGTACGACAGGTCGGCCAGCAGGTTGAGCACGACGACGATGCCCGCGACGAGCAGCGCGGCCGCCTGGACGACGGCGTAGTCACGGGTGCTCACAGACTCGACCACCAGCGAGCCGAGGCCGGGCCACGCGAAGACGTTCTCGACGATGACCGCGCCGCCGAGCAGCGCGCCCATCTGCAGGCCGATGATGGTGACCACAGGGACCAGCGAGTTGCGCAGCGCGTGCCCGGTGAGGGCCTGCGCGCTGGTCAGCCCCTTCGACCGGGCCGTCTGGATGTACGGCTCCTGCATCGCGTCGGCGACGCTCGTACGGGTGATGCGCGCGACGATGGCGGTGAACGGCAGCGCGAGGGTGACCGAGGGCAGGATCAGGTGCTGCGGCGACCCGACCCCCGAGCTGGGCAGCAGGCCGAGCGTCGCGGTGAACAGCAGCACCAGCATGATGCCGGCCCAGAAGGTCGGCATGCCCTGCAGCAGGATCGTGATGGCGGAGACCAGCCGGTCGAGACGGCTGTTCGGGCGGTAGCCCGCGAGCATCCCGAGCGCGAGGCCGGCGACCGTGGCGATCAGGGTGGCGGCCACCGTCAGCTCGGCGGTCGCCTGGACGCGGTCCAGCACGACGTCCATGGCGGGCATGCCGAACCGGTACGACTGCCCGAAGTCCAGGTGCGCGAGCCGGCCCAGGTACGACAGGTACTGCGCCACCAGACCCTGGTCGAGCCCCATGCGCTCCCGCAGCGCCGCGACCTCGTCCGCGCCCGCGTCCGGCCCCAGCAGGAGCGAGGCGGGGTCGCCGGGCGCCAGCCGGATCAGGGTGAACATCAGCGTCACCGCGCCCCACAGCACGAAGACGCCGACGGCCAGGCGGCGGGTGACGAGGGAGCTCACCGCCGTCCTCCCGGGCGTCGCGGAGCCGCGACCGTCTGGCCGGGGATCTGGACGCAGTCCAGCAGCACCTGCCGTGCCTCGCCGTCGTCGGCGTCGAGGAGCTGGATCAGCAGGCGTACGGCCTGCCGCCCCATCTCCGGCCGGGGGATGGCGAACCTGGTCCAGTCGTGCGCCCTGCCGGCGAGGGACGGGTCGCCGAGCAGGGCGACCGACAGGTCGTCCGGAATCGACAGCCCGGCCGCCGCCGCGGCCGCCTCTATGCCGGCGGCGACGGAGTCGTCCTCGCTCGGCTCGGCGACGATCGCCGTCACTCCGCTGTCGGCCCACGCCCGCAGGTCGGCCTCGGTGACGGCGCCTGACGCGGGCAGCCGGTGGACGACGGCGGCGTCCGCGCCCAGGCCGGACGCCTTGAGGCCCTGCCGGTAGCCGCGCTCGCGGTCGCGCGTGGGCTCGGCGCCGCCGCGTTCCCGGGCGAACAGGATGCGCCGGTGGCCGAGCTCGGCGAGGCGGCACACCAGGTCACGGGTGGCGGAGGCGTAGTCGGCGGCCACGTACGACAGTTGCGCGCCGGGCACTGCCCTGCGCCCGATGAAGACGAACGGGTAGTCCTCCCGTACGAGCTCGGCCAGCTCGGCCCTGCGCACGTGCCGCCCGAGGAGCACGGCGCCGTCGGCCAGCTTCAGCCGGTTGACGCCGTCGACGTAGATCCTGCGAGGTCCCGAAGCGCCCGCCGAGCTGAAGAGCACCAGGTCGTAGCCCTGGTCGGCCACCTCCTCCTCGACGCCGAGGAGGAAGGGGAAGTAGAAGTCGCGCTGGTCGGTCGGGAAGACCGCCTCGAACGTGAAGAGCCCGAGCAGCTGGTTCCGCGCGCCCTTGAGGCTGCGCGCGGCGGCGTTGACCCGGTAGCCGAGCTCCCGCACGGCGTCGAGCACCCTGGCCCGGGTCTCGGGGCTCAGCCTGGCAGGTCGCTCCGGCGTCTCGTTGATGACCTGCGAGACCGTGGCCTGGGAAACCCCCGCGTGACGCGCCAGGTCGACCTGCGTCGGCGGCCGCCTGCGCCGCCCCGATGCCGGATTGCCCGGTAGGTGCTCGCTCATGGGCGCGCCTCCCTTCGGTGATACGTATCAGCATCTATACGTATTACTTGTGATACGTATCACCGAAGTTAGGACACAGATCGACAAGCCGTCCAGACAGCGGCCGGAAACGTTTCGGTAACACCGGAAGCCTTCGCGCGACCCCGTGCGGCGGGCATGAAGAAGGGGCCCGGCTCATGCCGGGCCCCTTCCCATATGCCAGTGGAATCAGTGCGCGAGCACCGGGATCGCTGGGGTGTCGTCCTGCTCGCCCTCGGCGGACGCGGCGGGGTTGCCGCCCTGGTGGCCGGTGGTGACGAGCGTGAGCACGATGGCGGCGGACAGCACCAGGATGCCCACGGCCCACCAGATCGCCGCGGCATAGCCGTGCACCGCCGCCTGGTTGGCGAAGGCGGCCGTGCCGAGGCCGCGCGCCTCGGCGGCGTGCGAGGTGGCCCAGGTGGTGGCGGCGCCGGCGGCGATGGTGTTCAGCAGGGCGGTGCCGATGGCGCCACCGACCTGCTGCGAGGTGTTGACCATCGCAGAGGCCACACCCGCGTCGCGCGGCTTGACGCCGTAGGTGGCCAGGCTCATCGCCGGCATGAACGCGGTGCCCATGCCGAGGCCGAGCAGGAGCTGCGCGGGCAGCACCAGGCCGACGTACGAGCTGTCGGTCTCCATCTGGGTGAGGATCAGCATGCCGAGCGCCGCGAGCAGGAAGCCCGGTGCCATCAGCAGCCTCGGTGAGACGCGGGTCATCAGGCGGGCGCCGATCTGCGTCGAGCCGGTGATCATGCCCGCGACCATCGGCAGGAAGGCGAACCCCGACTGCACCGGCGTGTAACCCTTGACGATCTGCAGGTAGTAGGTGAGGAAGAGGAACAGTCCGAACATCGCGATGGTGGCCAGGCCGAGCGACAGGTACACGCCGGCGCGGTTCCGGTCGGTCAGCACGCGCAGCGGCAGCAGCGGCGCCCGTACCTTGGTCTCGACCAGCACGAAGGCGGCGAGCAGCACGACGGCCGCGACGAACAGGCCGATGGTGACGCCCGCGGTCCAGCCGTCGGACTGGGCGCGGGTGAAGGCGTAGACCAGGGAGACCAGGCCGAGGGTGGCGAGGACGACGCCGGGGATGTCGAGGCTGCTGCCGTTGCGGGTGCCGGCGGGCTCGCGGATGAGGAGGAAGGCGCCCGCCGCGGCGACGGCGGCGAAGGGGATGTTGACGAAGAAGGTCCAGCGCCAGTCGAGGTACTCGGTGAGGAAGCCTCCGAGGATCAGGCCGACCGCACCGCCGCCGCCCGCGACGGCGCCGTAGATGCCGAACGCTTTGGCACGTTCCCGTGACTCGGTGAACATGACCGCGAGCAGCGACAACGCGGCCGGGGCCAGCAGCGCGCCGAACGCGCCCTGGAGCGCGCGGGCACCGAGCAGCATGGCCTCGTTGGCCGCCGCGCCGCCGAGCGCGGAGGCTCCCGCGAAGCCGATCAGGCCGGCGGTGAAGGCACGCTTGCGGCCCCACAGGTCCGCGATGCGGCCGCCGAAGAGCAGCAGCCCGCCGAACGCCAGGGCGTAGGCGGTGATCACCCACTGGCGGTTGGCGTCGGAGATGCCGAGATCCGCCTGGGCGGAGGGAAGCGCGATGTTCACGATCGTCGCGTCGAGCACGACCATCAGCTGGGCTATGGCGATGATTGCGAGGGCTTTCCAGCGGCGGGGGTCCAAGGGGACCTGGGCCGTTTCAGGCATGGGTCAACTCACTATCGGTGAAAGCGAAAAATGGCGTAAGAGAAGTGATCAGTGGTAGGGGGACTCAGACGGTCGGCGTGATCCTGGTCAGCCGCGTCCCTTGAGGTCCTCGAAGGTGGCGGGGGCTCCGGGCAGCGTGGACCGCGCGGGAGCGCGCAGGCCGTCGAGGAAGAGCTGCAGATGACGCTCCACGAACCTGTCGAGACGCAGGCACGTGGTGCCCGGCAGCGGCCGGGTGAGCTGTGGCAGTGCGATCAGGATGTCACCGGCGCCCACGTCGGACCGGAGCAGGCCGGAGTCGCGCGCCTGCTCCATGATGTCCTCCAGGGCCCTTTCGAGGCGAACGCGTTTCTCGGCGAGCTCGGCGGCGATCGGCTCGCAACCGTCGGACAGCATCGGGCAGAGGGCCCCGATCCGCTCGCCGGCCGCGCCGTGCACGAAACGCCGAAGCGCCTCGAACGCGTCCGGCGCCTCGGCGAGCGCCGATTCGGCCAGCTCCACTATGCGGTCCATGACCTCCAGGGTCACCTGGCGGATCAGCTCCGGGCGGTCGGTGAAGTGCCGGTAGATGGTCGCGTTGCCCACCCCGGCCCGCCGCGCGATCTGGTCGAGGGTCACCTCGGCGCCGTACTCCACGAACGCCTCGCGCGCGGCGGCCACGATCCGCTCCCGGTTGCGCGACGCGTCCGCCCGCATCCGGGGACCGTGGCTCCGCTCGGCGGTCGTGTTCACGGTGCCCATGGCGGCAACCCTTTCTGTTCACCTGCCGTACGAATCGGGGACTTGTTCCCCGTTTCCCGAACGTAGGTGCAAACGGGGACACCCTCCCCGGAAATTTCACGAAGCCCTGTGACCTGCATCACATCACGCTGAGTACGCCCAGTTCACCCGTCTCGGGCACCCGCCGCCGGTGTGCGCGGATCGCCCTCAGGGGTCACCACCGGCCTCGTAGCGGAAACAGCGCAATGTAGTCGTTACATTGCAGGGAACCGCTGAAATCTTGCAGACATCTGTTCGTCATTTTAAGGTGTGGGTACCCCCCGGGCACCACCGGTCTGTGTCACTGGCCGCGAAGCGTCCGGCTCTTCGTTGGATGAAGGGTCAGTCGATGAACAAGTCCGGCAGGCTGAAGGCCTGGACGATCGCCACGGTCGTGGCGCTGACGGCGGGAGGGCTGGCCTTCGTGCCGGGCACCTCCGCCTCGGCGGCCACACGAGCCGACTCCCCGTTCGACTTCCCGGGACGCGGCGCCACCGTGCCCTTCGCGGAGATCGAAGCAGAAGACGCCGTCACCTCAGGCCAGGTGATCGGCCCCGACCGCATATACGGTCATCTCCCCTCCGAGGCGTCGGGCCGCAGGGCGGTGACGCTCAGCGGGTCCGGCCAGTATGTGGAATTCACCCTCACCAGACCGGCCAACGCGATGTCGCTGCGCTACAGCGTGCCGGACAACGCCGCAGGAACCGGCCAGAACACCACCGCCGACCTGCGGGTCAACGGCACGCACCTGAAGGACCTCGCCCTTACCTCGCGGTACGGCTGGTACTACGGCGGCTACCCGTTCAACAACAACCCCGGCGACACCAACCCCCACCACTTCTACGACGAGACGCGGACCATGTTCGGGTCCACGCTCGCCGCGGGCGCCAAGGTCCGGGTGCAGTCCAACGGCGGCATCCCGATCACCGTCGACCTGGCGGACTTCGAGGTCGTGCCCGGCCCGATCGCCCGGCCCGCCGGGTCGCTGTCGGTCGACGACTTCGGCGCCGCGCGCAACGGCACCACCGACTCCACGGCCGCCTTCCAGGCCGCGGTGGACGCCGGCAAGGCGCAGGGCAAGGTCGTCTACATCCCCGAGGGCACCTACACCCTGTGGGACCACGTCGTCGTGGACGGCGTGACCCTGGCCGGAGCGGGCCCCTGGTACAGCGTGCTGACCGGGCGCCACCCCACCCAGCGCAACCGGGGCGTCGGCGTCTACGGCAAGTACGTCCAGGGCGGCGGCTACGGAGGCGAGATCCGGCCGCAGGAGGCCGGCGGCCCGAGCCGCAACGTCACGCTCAAGGACTTCGCCATCATCGGCGAGATCACAGAGCGTGAGGACAACGACCAGGTCAACGCCATGGGCGGCGCGATGACCGACTCGGTCGTCGACAACGTCTGGATGCAGCACACCAAGGTCGGCGCCTGGATGGACGGCCCGATGGACAACTTCACCATCAAGAACAGCCGCATCCTGGACCAGACCGCCGACGGCGTGAACTTCCACACCGGCGTGACCAACTCGACGGTGACCAACACCTTCGTGCGCAACACCGGCGACGACGGCCTGGCCATGTGGCCGGAGCGGGTGCCGAACGTCAACGACTCGTTCACGCACAACACGGTGATCCTGCCGATCCTGGCGAACAACATCGTCACCTACGGCGGCAGGGACATCAAGATCACCGACAACGTGGTCAGCGACACGATCTCCAACGGCGGCGGCATCCACATCGCCAACCGCTACCCGGGCGTCAACTCCGGCCAGGGCACCGCGGTCGCCGGCACGATCACCGCCGCGCGCAACACCCTGCTCCGTGCGGGCAACAACGACTTCAACTGGCACTTCGGCGTCGGCGCCATCTGGTTCAGCGGGCTCAACGAGCCGGTGAACGCGACCATCAACGTCACCGACACCGACATCCTGGACAGCTCGTACGCCGCCATCCACTTCATCGAGGGCAGCACCAAGACCGTCAACTTCAACAACGTCAACATCGACGGCACCGGCACGTACATGATCCAGGCGCAGTCGGGGGCCACGACGACGTTCACCAACGTCAAGGCCAACCACATCGGCGCGGGCGTCGCCATCCACAACTGCGTCGGCACGAGCTTCACACCGACCGTCGGCACGGGCAACACCGGCTGGAGCCCCACCTCCACCACCTGCACCGGCACCTGGCCCGACCCGAACTACATCTACCCCGGCGGCGGCGGCACCACGGGCGGCCTGTCCGGCTCCCCCGGCCTCGTCTCCTTCGAGGCGCGCCAGGTCGGCAGCACCAGCCCCGCACAGGCCGTCACCATCTCGAACGGAGCCACCACGGCGGCCCCGATCGGCTCGGTGACCGTCAGCGGCGACTACGCCCAGACCAACAACTGCGGCAGCTCCCTTGCCGCGGGCGCGTCCTGCACGGTCAACGTCACCTTCAAGCCGACCGCGACCGGCACCCGCACCGGCACGCTCACGGTCGCCAGCAGCGCCCCCGGCGGTCCCGTGACCGTCAGCCTCACCGGAAGCGGCACCAACGGCGTCGCGCTGACCGCCTCCCCCGGCAGCCTGTCCTTCGGGGCGCGGCAGTCCGGCACGACCAGCCCGGCGCAGGCCGTCACCGTCACCAACAGCGGCACCGCGGCGGCGACCCTGAGCGGCGTCACCACCACCGGTGACTACGCCCAGACCACCACCTGCGGCAGCTCGCTGGCCGCGGGCGCGTCCTGCACGGTCAGCGTCACCTTCACCCCGACCGCCTCCGGCAGCCGGCCCGGCACCGTCAAGGTGGCGAGCAACGACGTGAACAGCCCCCTGACGGTGAACCTCTCCGGCAGCGGCATCACCTCGACCACCAACCTCGCCCTCGGCGCGACGATGACGGCGAGCAGCTCCAACGGCGGGTTCCCGCCCGGCAACGCCAACGACGACAACACCGGCACCTACTGGGAGTCCAACAGCAACGCCTTCCCGCAGTGGCTGCAGGCCGACCTCGGCAGCGCGCAGAGCATCGGCTCTGTCACCCTCAAGCTCCCGCCGCCCGCGGCGTGGGCGACCAGGACGCAGACCCTGTCCGTCCAGGGCAGCACCGACGGCACGACCTGGACGACCCTGAAGGCCTCCGCCGCCTACACCTTCAACCCCGCGAGCGGCAACACCGTCACCATCCCCCTGACCACCGCCACCGCGCGGCAGGTCCGGCTGAACTTCACCGCCAACTCCGGCTGGCCCGCGGCGCAGATGGCCGAGTTCCAGATCTTCCCCGGCGGCGGCGGCCCCGCCCCGACCGTGTCACTGGCGGCCTCCCCGGCCAGCCTCGCGTTCGCCGCGAGGACGGTCGGCACCACCAGCCCGGCGCAGGCCGTGACGGTCACCAACAACGGCACCGGATCGGCCACGCTCGGCACGGTCGCCACCACCGGTGACTACGCGCAGACCAAGACCTGCGGCGCCACGCTGGCCGCCGGCGCGTCCTGCACGGTCAACGTCACCTTCACCCCGACCGCGACGGGCACCCGCACGGGCACCCTGAGCGTGGCCAGCAACGACCCGAACGGCCCGCTGACCGTCGCCCTCACCGGCACCGGCGGCACCGCTCCTGCCACCAACCTGGCGCAGGGCAGGCCGACCACCGAGACCAGCCACTCGCAGGTGTACGGCTCGGGCAACGCCGTCGACGGCAACGCGAGCACCTACTGGGAGTCGGCCAACAACGCCTTCCCGCAGTCGATCACCGTCGACCTCGGGTCCGCCGTCAGCGTCAGCCGGATAGTGCTCAAGCTGCCCCCGGCCACCGACTGGGCCACCCGCACCCAGACGCTCACCGTCCTCGGCAGCACCGACGGGACGAACTTCACCAACGTCGTCGGCTCGGCGGCGTACACCTTCAACCCGGCCACCGGCAACACGGCCACGATCACCTTCCCGGCCACCAGCAGGCGCCACCTGCGCCTGACCTTCACCGCCAACAGCGGCTGGCCCGCCGGCCAGCTGTCGGAGTTCGAGGTCTACGCCTCGTAGTCCTCGTAACAGGCCCGGGAGTGCCGGAGGGGGCGTGCACGCCTCCTCCGGCACTCCCTTTCCCGTTCCAGGGACGCGTTCAGAACGGCCGCCCGGGCGTCGCCGCGGTGACGAAGACGGGCGTGACCGACACCGGCAGCCGCAGCATCCCCCCGCCGACCTCGACGGCGGGGGTCCCGCCGAGCGCGTCGACCGCGGTCGCGGCGGGCGCGGACCACGGCCACGAGACGGTGACGGGCGGGTCGTCCTCCCCGTCGAACATGTCGCGGTCGTCCCAGAGCACGAGCAGCGGTTCCCGTCCGGCGCGGTCGACCTCGAACGCGTACAGCGCCGGCCGGTCGGCCACCTCCACGCGGGTCACGTTCCGCACCCCGGCGAGCTGCCCGGCCATCAGGGCGAAGGTGTCGCCCGCCGGATTGCGGGCGTCGAGCGCGGTGCCCCGGTAGTCCATCAGCGGCAGCTTGCCGAACATCAGGTGCATCATCTGAAGGTGGTCGACCGGCCCGGGCACCTCGTGCGCGAGGTTCCAGTACGCGGTGCGGCGCACACCCGCGGCGAGGGCCAGCAGGTTGCACATGACGAGCCGACGGCAGTTGATCCGGTGCCGCCTGGCCTCCAGCTCGTCGGGGCAGCCGGCCATGAACATCTGGAGTTTCCGCGGCAGCTGTGGCATCCGCCCGTACAGCGCGGTCATCGCGCGCTTCTCCGGGGTGTCCTGGCTCGCCCTGGCCGTGAGCTCCGCGGTGCTCTGGGTGGCGGGGGCCTCGGTGAACGCCTCGGTGAACACCTGCCTCATGACCGCCTCGACCTCGGGGATGTCGAACGGCACCGGCCCCGCGTACTCGCCGACCACGACAGGCTTGGCGTACCCGTGGGCGCGCATCATCCGCCGGGCCGTGTCGATGCAGGCCGGAGCCGTCGCGGGGTCGCCGTACAGGTGCACGTCGAACAGGTCGAACGCGTCTCGGCCCTCGGACACCAGGTGGTCGAAGAACCGCCGGGGCTCGCCGTCGTCGCCTTCGCTGAAGACGTCGTAGCCGCAGCCGCCGAGCACCACCGCCGCGGCGGGGTCGGCCTCCTTCACCGCCGCGTACATCACCCGGAGCTGCGTGACGTACTCGCCCGCGGTGCCCGCCCACAGCAGGCCGGTGTTGCTCGGCTCGTTGTCACACTGCCAGTAGCGCACCCGTCCCGCGCAGTGGCCCACCACCTCGCGGACGAACCGGCCGTACGCGCCGAGGTCGAGCGCGGGGGACGGAGGCAGGAAGTCGGTCGGCTCCCGGGTCGCCCACGGCGAGCTGGAGCACAGGGTGATCCAGACCTCCTCGTCGCCGTCCAGCTGGTCCAGCAGTGCGTCGACCGTGTCCCACACGTAGTCGCCGGGGCTCGGCTCGACCTGGCCCCAGTACACGTACGCCCGCACCAGCGTGGCCCCGAGCGCTCTGGCCTGGGGGGCGAACTCGTCGGGCTTGCCGAACAGCCCGTAGCTGATGCCGCGCACGACCCCCAGCCGGATGCCGGACGGGTCGAAGGGACCGGTTGTCATCGGCGGACCTCCTTGGAGGAGAGTTTACGTAATAAACTAGGGTTTATACCGTACACTTCGAATATGGGAGAGTCCACCGAGAGCCCGGTCCCGCTGGTCTGGAACCAGCCACCGCCGCCGCCGCGGCAGCGCGCCCTCGGGCGGGAGGAGATCGTGACCGCCGCGATCGCCCTCGCCGACGAGGCCGGGCCGGCCGCGCTCACCATGAAGGCGGTGGCCGCCCGCCTCGGGCCGTACTCGCCGATGGCGCTGTACCGCTACGTGCACAGCAAGGAAGGCCTCGTCGACCTGATGCTCGACACGGCCACCGCCGAGATCCCGATCCCGGCGCGGCCGAGCGGCGACTGGCGTGCCGACCTGCTCGGCCTGGCCACGGCCACCAGGGAGATGAACCGGAGGCACCCCTGGTACGCGCTGCTGATCCACACCCGCCCTCCTGCCGGTCCGAGCATGATGCTCCGCCTGGAGTTCATGCTCACCGTGCTCACCGGGCAGGGCGCGACCGTCGCCGAGGCGATGACCTACGCGGCACTCGTCGACCGGCACATCTTCGGCAGCGGGATGCAGGAGGCCGAAGAGGCAAGGATCACCCGGCGCCACGGCCTGGACGACGGCGCGAGGCTGCACGCCGCGATGACGGCGGTGCACGACCTGGCCGCCGCGGACGGGCGCCTCCCGCACCTGGCGTCCTGGCTCGCCTGTCCCAGCGGCCCGACCGTGGACGAGCAGTTCGGTCTCGGGCTCGAATTCCTCCTCGACGGCATCGCCCGGCGGCTTCCCGCCCCAGGTCCCCGCCCCTCACCCGGCTGATCACCCGTTTGCCGTCTTGGCAACGAATTTTGTCATACGCGCGGGCATGAGCGGATCATCTCCAGTGAACGGAGGTACCGCACATGACCGAACAGACATTGCCCGATATTCCGATAAGCGAGGAACGCCACTACGACGTGGTGGTGGTCGGCGGTGGCGCCGCCGGGCTGAGCGGGGCGCTGACCCTGGCCAGGGCACGCCGCTCGGTGCTGGTGATCGACGCGGGCCGGCCGCGCAACGCCCCGGCGGCCCACGTCCACACCTACCTGGCACACGAGGGGATCGCGCCCTCACGGCTCCTGGCCGACGGCCGCGCCGAGGTGACCGGCTACGGCGGCGAGATCGTCACGGGGGACGTCGTGGCCGCCGAGCGCCTGGACGCAGGGGGCTTCAACGTCGTGCTCCGCGACGGGTCCATGGTCGCGGCGGACCGGCTGCTGGTGACCACCGGCCTGGTCGACGAGCTGCCCGAGGTGCCGGGCATGGCAGAGCGATGGGGCCGCGACGTGCTGCACTGCCCGTACTGCCACGGCTGGGAGGTGCGCGACCAGGCGATCGGCATCCTGGCCACCGGGCCGATGGCCGTCCACCAGGCCCTGCTGTGGCGGCAGTGGAGCAAGGACGTCACCCTCTTCCTCCACACCGCGCCCGAGCCAGGCGAGGAGGAGCACGCGCAACTGGCCGCCCGCGACATCGCCGTGGCCCGTGGACAGGTGACGAATCTGGAGGTGACGGGCGACCGGCTCACCGGCGTACGCCTGGACGACGGCAGGGTGATCTTCTGCCAGGCTCTGGTTGTCCTGCCACGCCTGACCGCCCGCGCCGATGTCCTCACCAGCCTGGGCCTCGGCACCACCGAGCAGGAGATCGGAGGACAGGTGATCGGCAGCTACGTCGCCGCCGACGCCTCCGGGGCCACGGAGCTCCCCGGGGTGTGGGTGGCCGGCAACGTCGCCAACCTCACCGAGCAGGTCGTCGGCGCCGCCGGCGCGGGTGTGCGCGCCGGCGCGGCGATCAACATGGACCTGGTGGGCGAGGAGACCCGCCGGGCCGTCGCCGCCCGCCTCGCCCCCTTCTCCGCCCAGATGGAACGCGAAGCATGCGAACGCGTGCTCGGCGACCGCCGGCACGGCCTGTGACCCCGCCCCGGCCCGAAACCAGCAAGGAGAACGCACACATGACCGACATCACCTCGGACGCGGAGTTCTGGGACGACCGCTACAGCCAGAGCGACCAGATCTGGAGCGGGAACCCCAACACCGTGCTGGTCCACGAGGTCACCGGCATGGAACCGGGCAGAGCCCTGGACCTCGGATGCGGCGAGGGAGCCGACGCGATCTGGCTGGCCCGGCAGGGGTGGCAGGTCACCGCCGTCGACATCTCCCGCGTCGCCCTCGACCGCGCGGCCAGGCACGCGGCCGAGGCCGGCGTGGCCGGCCGCATCGAGTGGCAGCGGCACGACCTCGCGTCGTCCTTCCCCGCCGGGGTCTTCGACCTGGTCTCCGCGCAGTTCCTGCACTCCCATGGCGACATGCCGCGGGAGAAGATCCTGCGTAACGCGGCCTCGGCCGTCGCGCCGGGCGGGGTCCTCCTCGTCGTCGGGCACGCGGGGTTCCCCGCCTGGGAGCACGACCACCATCCCGACATCCACTTCCCCACCCCGGAAGAGGTCCTCGAATCCCTCGACCTGCGGGACGGGGAGTGGGAGGTGCTGCTCAGCGACGAGCACGAGCGGATCCAGAACGACCCCGACGGGAAGCCGACCACCCGCACGGACAACACGCTCAAGATCCGGCGCCTGGCCGGGTGAATCGATAAAACGGTTGCTCGTCGTGGTCGCCGTCTGCTGCACTGACCCACAGAGCCGATCAACCAAGGAGACCGAAATGCGTGAAACGTCGATGTCCACCAGAAAGGAAGTTTCCATCTACCTAGAGGACATGACGTTTAGTGCGCACTTTGAACCTGGGGATTCTGGCACACGTAGACGCCGGTAAGACCAGCCTGACCGAGCGGCTGCTCCACGCCGCCGGCGTCATCGACGAGATCGGCAGCGTCGACGACGGCAGCACCCAGACCGACTCCCTGGCGCTCGAACGGGAGCGCGGCATCACGATCAAGTCCGCCGTCGTGTCGTTCGTCATCGGCGACGTCACCGTCAACCTGATCGACACGCCCGGCCACCCGGACTTCATCGCCGAGGTCGAGCGGGTGCTGGACGTGCTCGACGGCGCCGTGCTGGTCGTCTCGGCCGTGGAGGGTGTGCAAGCCCAGACCCGCGTGCTGATGCGCACGCTGCTGCGGCTGGGCACGCCCACGCTCGTCTTCGTGAACAAGATCGACCGCGGTGGCGCGCAGTACGAGAAGGTGCTGCGGGAAATATCCGACAGGCTGACGCCGTCGATCATCCCGATGGGATCGGTGCGCGGCCTCGGCACGCGCTGTCCGTCCTTCACGCCGCACGGCGCCGACGAGGCGGACTTCACGGCCAGGCTGGCCGAGCTGCTCGCCGACCACGACGACGCGTTCCTCGCCGCGTACCTCGACGACGAGAAGCCGGTCTCCCGCGAGCGGCTAAGGGACGAGCTGGAGGCGCAGGCCAGGCGGGCGCTGGTGCATCCGGTGTTCTTCGGCTCGGCGATCACGGGTGCGGGCGTGGACTCGCTGATGACCGGCATCAGCGAGCTCCTGCCCGCGACCGAGGGCGACGCCGCGGGCCCGCTCTCGGGCGCCGTCTTCAAGATCGAGCGCGGCCCGGCCGGGGAGAAGATCGCGTACGTTCGCGTGTTCTCCGGAACCGTCCGGGTGCGCGACCGGCTGCGGTTCCGCCAGGACCAGGAGGGGAAGGTCACCGCGATCAGCGTCTTCGACCGGGGCTCCGCCGTCCCGCGCCCGTCGGTCTCCGCAGGAGAGATCGGCATGCTCTGGGGGCTCGTCGGGGTGCGCGTCGGAGACACGATCGGCGTGCCGCGGACGACCTCGGCGCGCCACCGTTTCGCCCCGCCGACGCTGGAGACGGTCGTCGTCTCCCGCCCCGCCGACAAGGGCGCGCTGCACGCGGCGCTCGTCCAGCTCGCCGAGCAGGACCCGCTGATCGACCTGCGGCAGGACGACGTCCGGCAGGAGATCTCCGTCTCGCTCTACGGCGAGGTCCAGAAGGAGGTCATCCAGGCGACGCTGGCGAACGACTTCGGGGTGGAGGTCACATTCCGCGAGACGACCACCATCTGCGTCGAGCGGCCGGCCGGCACCGGCGCGGCCGTCGAGGTCATGGGCAAGGAGCCGAACCCCTTCCTCGCGACCATCGGGCTGCGCGTCGAACCGGCTCCGGTGGGCTCCGGAGTGCGGTTCGGGCTGGAGATCGAGCTCGGGGCGCTCCCGCCCGCGTTCCTCAAGGCGGTGCAGGAGACCGTGCACGAGACGCTGCGCCAGGGGCTCCACGGCTGGCAGGTCACCGACTGCATGGTCACCCTGACACACTCCGGGTACGCGCCACGGCAGAGCCACGCCCACGCCAGCTTCGACAAGAGCATGTCCAGCACGGGCGGGGACTTCCGCAACCTGACGCCGCTGGTGGTGATCGACGCGCTCAGGCGGGCCGGCACCACGGTGTACGAGCCCATGCACCGCCTCAGCCTGGAGATCCCGGCGGACACCTTCGGCTCGGTGCTGCCCGTGCTGGCACGGCTGCGCGCCATCCCGCGGACGCCGGCGATGCGCGACTCGTCGTGCGTGATCGAGGGTGAGATCCCCGCCGCCTCCGTGCACGAGCTGGAGCAGCGGCTCCCGGCGCTGACCCGCGGCGAGGGCGTGCTGGAATGCGCCTTCGACCACTACGAGCCGGTCCGCGGCACTCCCCCGGCCCGGCCCAGGTCGGACCACAATCCGCTCAACCGCGAGGAGTACCTCCTACAGGTGCAGCGGCGCGTCACCAGCCGGGGGGAGGGCGGCTGACCGTCACCAGTCGGCGGCGTCCCCGTAGGGCCGGGTCCAGAGAGCTCGCCGAGCTGGCCGCATTCCAGACTTCGTTCCAGAAGAACCGTACGGGGGTGAATTCCGGTACATTCGCCGCCGTGGGAACCGGCACCGATCACCCGCAGCGTGGGCTCGACCTCGGCTACGCTCGCGTGTCCGCCACCAAGCGGTCCCTGGAGCGGCAACTCGACGCGCTGACCGCCGCCGGCATCCCCGCTGGGCGGATCTACACCGACGACAAGACCGGGACCACCCCCGGACGTGAGGGCCTTGACCGGCTCCTGGCCCGCGCGCGTGCCGGCGACACGATCGTCGTGCACACCCTGGACCGGATCGGCCGCAACCTCCGCGAGGTGCTGAACCTCGTGCACGAGCTGTCCGAGCGCGGCATCGGTGTCCGCTCGCTGGCCGACCCGCTCCCCATCGACACCGCCGGCGAGGGCGTGGGCCGCATCGCCTCCCTGCTGCTCGCGCTGTTCGCCGAGATGGAACGGACCTTCGCCGCTGAGCGCGCCGCCCACGCCCGCGCCGTCGCCGAAGCGGGCGGCCGGCACGTCGGACGGCCCGTCGCCCACCCCGCCGACAAGATCGAATACGCCCGGTCGCTGAAGGCCCAGGGCGACTCCCTCGGCCGGATCGCGGCCGAGACCGGCATCCCCAAGACATCCCTGCACCGCTACCTCTCCGATGTCGTCCCTCCGGCCGGCAGCGGTCGAAGCGCCGGCGTGAGCAGCCGCGGCCGGCGGCTCGCGGGAGCCGAGGGAGATGGGGCGAGCCTGAATGACGAGGCCGCGACCGTCGCCGCGGCCCGGGGTGGCGACGAGTCGGCGTTCGCCGGGCTTGTCGAGCGATATCGGCGGGAGCTGCGGGTGCACTGCTACCGGATGGTCGGCTCGTTCGAGGAGTCCGAAGATCTGGTTCAGGAGACGTTCCTGCGGGCGTGGCGCAAACGCGAAGGCTTTCAGGGCCGTTCCAGCTTCCGCGCGTGGCTCTACCGGATCGCGACGAACGCCTGTATCGACTTCCTCGACCGGCACCCGCGCCGCCCCCTCCCGCGGGAGGCCGCGCAGGCGAGCGACGCACCCGGGGCGCCGCCGGACGAGATCCGGTGGCTGCAGCCCTTCCCGGACCGGCTGCTGGAGCCGACGGCGCCGGGCGAGGTGGAGCCGGACGCCGCCGCGGTCGGCAAGGAGACCATCGAACTGGCCTTCCTGGTCGCCATCCAGCACCTGCCTCCCAGGCAACGTGCGGTGCTGATCCTGCGGGACGTGCTCGGCTGGTCGGCCAAGGAGTCTTCCGCGGCGCTGGGGTTGAGCGTCGCCTCGGTGAAGAGTGCCCTGCAGCGGGCGCGACCCACCTTGAGGACGCACCTTCCACGGCGCCGGGAGGAGTGGGCGCCGTCAACGCCCGCGACCGCGCAGCAACGGGCATTGCTGCGGCGCTTCATGGACGCCCACGAGCGAGCCGACACGGCCGCCTTCGCACGGTTGCTGAGCGAGGACGTACGGGTGACGATGCCTCCGCTTCCGTTCTGGTTCTCCGGTCGCAAGGCGGTCGCGGACTTCACCGCACATGTCTTCGGACCCGGCTCGCCGCTGTACCAAGCACAGTGGCGGAGCGTGCCCACCCGGGCGAACCGCCAGCCGGCGGTGGCGGGGTACGTCCGGCTGCCGGGAGAAACCGAGTATCGGGCTCAGGTGCTCAACGTGCTGCGGGTCGAGGACGGGAAGATCGCCGAGATCACCGTCTTCGAGCCGCACTTGTTCCCCGCGTTCGATCTGCCGCTGACGCTGTCCTAGCTTCCCGGCCCGGGTGCGGGCGGTGATTCCTTTCCGGCCGCCTCACCGTCTCAACAGCGGACGACCTCGATCCGCGAGGTCGACGACGGTGAGGAACGCTGATGGGGCCCGACGATCGCGAAGATGTGACGGCGCTGGATTTCCAGACCAGGCTGCCCGGCGGCACCGGCATGAAGGACTTCGAACGCCGGGGCCGACTGTGACGACCGGGACCGGAAGCCGCCCTGACCGTCACCACTGCCAGGAGGCCGACCCGTCATGAGCACCTATGTCCTGATCCCCGGCGCCGCGTCCGACTCCTGGTACTGGCATCTGCTGAACGCCGAACTGCGTGCGCGGGGCCACGACGTGGTCGCGCCCGACCTGCCCTGCGACGATGACTCGGCCGGGCTGGCCGAGTACACCGACGCGGTGATCGACGCCATCGGCGACCGCACCGGTCTCGTCGTGGTCGCTCAGTCCTTCGGCGGATTCACCGCACCCCTGGTGTGCGAACGAGTACCGGTCGATCTGCTGGTGCTGCTGACGGCGATGATCCCCGCGCCGGGTGAGTCGCCCGGCCAGTGGTGGACCAACACCGGCTGGGAACAGGCCAGGCACGAGCAGGACGAACGCGACGGCAGGGCACCCGGCGACGACACCGCCCTGTTCCTCCACGACGTGCCACCCGAACTGGCGGCGGACGCGGCCGAGAGGCGCCGTGATCAGTCGGCCACACCTTTCCTGAAGCCATGGCCGCTCCAAGCATGGCCCGCGGTGCCGACGAGATTCCTGCTCTGCCGCGACGACCGCTTCTTCCCGGCGGAATTCATGCGCCGGGTCGTCGGGCAACGCCTCGGCATCCCCCCGGACGAGATCGACGGCGGCCACTGCATCGCCCTCAGCCGCCCCAAGGAGCTGGCCGATCGACTGGAGGCCTACCAGGCCGAGCCGGCGTGACCCGCGCTGAAGGAGCGGCGGGTAAAGTCGTCGCCATGGGCACCGCACGCGGGTCCGACCGGGCCCTTAGATGGGCCGTCGCCGCCCTCCTCGTCGCGGTCGCCGACGCCGTCCTGCTCTACCCCGGAGGCCCGCACGGCTGGGTGACGGCCGCCCGGGTGACGGGCATCGCCGTGGTCGCGGCGATGGCGTCGCGGCTGCCCGTGCCCGCTTTCCTGGCGGCGCTGGCGCTCGCGCCGCCCGGCGGGCCGAGCGCGCTGCTCGTGTGGACCGCCTATCAGACCGGGCGGCTGGTCGTGTCGCGATCGGGCATCGCCGTCGCCGCGGTGGGCGTCGTCTGCGGCCTGGCCTGGCAGCTGCTCCTGCTGTCCGCGCCGGCGGGTCCCGTGGTGAGCGGATACGTGGTCTTCGTGGCGTTGCCCATGGTGCTCGGGCGCTATCTGGCCCAGCATCGCAGCCTGCGGTCGGCCCGGGACGCCCACAGGCGGCAGCAGCGCAGGGAGCACGCCCTCCTGGCCGACCAGGAGCGGCTGCGCGAGCGGCTGCGGATCGCCAGGGACGTCCACGACTCCCTGGGCCACCGGCTCAGCCTGATCTCGATCCAGGCCGCCGCGCTGGAGGTGACGCACCTGCCGCCGCGCCAGCGAGAGGCCGTCCGGGAGCTCGCCGCCACCGCCCGGCACTCGCTCGACGAGCTGCACACGCTGGTCGGCGCGCTCCGTGGACGCGCGGAGCCCGGCACGCGCTCGCTCGGCGCGCTCGACGGGCTGGCGGCCGAGTTCCGCGCCGCGGGCACCCCGGTGACGGTGCTGCGCGAGGGGACCGCCGGCGTGCCGGCCCCGGCCGCCGAGCACGCCGCGTACCGGGTGGTGGAGGAAGGGCTGACCAACGCGGCCAGGCACGCGCCGGGGCAGCCGGTCACGGTGGCGCTGCGCGGGGAGGGCGACACCCTCCTGGTGAGCGTCCGCAACCCCCTTCCAGCGCACCCGGCCGCCTCGTCCGGGCGCACCGGGCACGGGCTGGCCGGGCTGGACGAGCGGGTGCGGCTCGCCGGCGGCGTCTTCCACACCAGAACCTCGGACGCGGAGTTCCGGCTCGTCGCCATGCTGCCGCTCGCCGAGGCCGTCGAGGAGGCCGGGCCCCCGGCGGCGGCCCCGGGCCGCGACCGCCTCTGGGTGGTCGCGCTCGCGCTCACCGCGGCGGTCCTCGTGCTCGTCACCGGCCCCACGGGCGTTCCAGGAGGATGATCACGTGATCCGGGTCCTCGTCGCCGACGACGAGCCGCTCATCACCGCCGGCATCAGGACGGTGCTGGAGTCCACGCCGGACATCGAGGTCGTCGCCGAGGCGCGGGACGGCAGAGCGGCCGTCGAGAAGGCGCTCGCGCACCGCGTCGACGTGGCGCTGCTGGACATCAGCATGCCCGTGCTCGACGGGCTGAGCGCGGTGGACGAGCTGCGGCGGCACGCCCCCGGCATCCGGGCCGTGATGCTGACGGCCTTCGGCGAGGAGTCGAACGTGCTGCGCGCGCTGCGCAACGGCGTCGCCGGGTTCGTGCTCAAGAACTGCACCCCCGACGAGCTGATCCGCGCGGTCCGCGCGGCGGAGGCCGGAGACGCCTACCTCTCCCCGGCGGTGACCCGCGTCGTGCTCGGGATGGTCACCCCGCTGGCGGCGGGGCGATGGCAGGAGGCTCGGCGGCGCATGGCGGCGCTGACCTCCCGCGAGTCCGAGGTCCTCGATCTGGTGGCCGAGGGGCTGTCCAACGCCGACATCGGCCGGCGGCTGCACATGAGCGAGACCAGCATCAAGACCTACGTCAGCCGCGTCCTCGCCAAGCTCGGCTGCGCCAACCGCGTCCAGGCCGCGCTGCTGGTCCGGGACGCGCGCACCGTCTGACCGGCGGGCGCCGCTCGCCCGCCGGGGAATGCCGCTCAGGCGTCGCGACGCCGCATCACCAGGTAGCCGCCGACCAGGGCGGCGGCGGCCCAGAGCGCGAGGATGCCGAGCCCCGTCCACGGACCGTAGTCGCGCGCCCAGCGGGGGTCGTCCTGCGGGCCGGCGATATGCATGATCACCATGCCCGCCTGGTCCGGGAGGTACTGGGTGACGGCCTTGATCGCCGGTACGTTGCCGAGCCCCTGCGAGCCGAGGAAGAACAGCGGCAGCAGGATGCCGAGCGAGAGCGTGGAGCCGCGCAGCATCGCCGTCACTCCCATGGCGAACATGCTGATCAGCGTCAGGTACAGGCACGCGCCGGCGAAGGCGGCCGGCATACCGTCCGCGAGCAGGGAGGTGCCGTACGGGCCGAGGCCCGCCTGCGCCGCGAAGAAGGTGGCCGTCACCGTGACCACCGAGACCGCGAGGACCGGCACCGTCCCTGCGAGCATCTTGCAGCCGTAGAACAGGCCGCGCCGCGGCACCGCCAGCAGCGAGGCCCGGATCGTCCCCGAGCCGTACTCGCCGCCCACGACGAGCACCCCGAACACCACCAGCGCGAGCTGGCCCAGGGTCAGGCTGTAGAAGGTGGCGAAGATCGGATCGAGCGCCTCCTGACGCCCGGGCGAGCGGGTGGCGTAGGAGTCGCGCAGCATGCCGGCCAGCAGGCGGCCGAGCCCGGCGCTGAGCGCCAGAGCCAGCACCGGCGTCCAGACCGTCGACGGCACGGTCCTGATCTTGGTCCACTCGGAGACCAGGACGGCTCGTACGGTCGCGACGCCCACCCCCGCGTCCACACTCTTCGCGGTCATCGCACGTCTCCCCGGTGATCGACGGCGTCCCTGGTGAGCCGCATGAACGCCTCCTCCAGCGAGCCCGGCCGCGTGCCGGCCTCGTACAGCGTCAGGCCGTGAGCCTCGGCCAGCTCGCCGATGCGCGTCTCCTCCGCCTCGTAGACCTCCAGCGCCCCGTCGGCCGCCTGCCCCACCTCGAGCCCCGCCGCAGCGAGCACGTCGCGCATCCGTTCGGGCTCGGGCGTGCGGATCCGCACGTGCGAGCGGGCGCCCGCCTCGACGAACTCCCGCACGGAGGTGTCGGCGAGCAGCCGGCCCCGGCCGATCACGATGAGGTGCCGCGCGGTCAGTGCCATCTCGCTCATCAGGTGGCTGGAGACGAGCACCGTCCGGCCCTCCTCGGCCAGCCTGTGCATCAGGGTCCGGATCCACAGCACGCCCTCCGGGTCCAGCCCGTTCACCGGCTCGTCGAAGAGCAGGACGGGCGGGTCTCCGAGCAGCGCCGCCGCGATGCCCAGCCGCTGCGCCATGCCGAGCGAGAAGCCGCCCGCCCGCTTCCCCGCCACGCCCTCCAGCCCGGCGAGCCGCAGGACCTCTCGCACCCGCGCCTTCGGGATCCGGTTGCTCTGCGCGAGCCAGAGCAGGTGGTGGTACGCGCTGCGCCGCCCGTGCACCGCCCCGGCGTCCAGCAGCGCCCCGACCCGTCGCAGCGGCTCGGGCAGTGCCCGGTAGCTCCTGCCGTCGATGCGAACCCGGCCTCCGGTGGGGCGGTCGAGGCCCAGGATCATCCGCATCGTGGTCGACTTGCCTGCGCCGTTGGGCCCGAGGAATCCGGTGACCTGGCCGGGCCGCACGGTGAAGGTCAGGCCGTCGACCGCCACCGTGTCCCCGTATCTCTTGCTGAGGTTCTCCACTTCGATCACGTGGTTCACGCTAGGGACCGGGGCCATCGCGTCGCAGTCCTCGAAAGTCGCCGCCTGGGTCGACCGAAGTCGACACCCAAGTGCGTCACTACGGCATGACCGAGGTCGCCAGGCCGCGGCAGGGCCGACCTGGCATTTGCGCGGAGCCCAGCTTTGCGTGGTAGCGATCAGGCGGCGGCGCGGCCGCGGGAACGGTCGCGGTGTTCGGTGGGGCGGATGCCGAGAGTGCGTTTGAAGGCGACGCTGAGAGCGGAGGAGCTGGAGTAGCCGACCTGGCGGGCGACGGCATCGACGGTGGCGTCGCTGTTGGCAAGCAGGTCGGCGGCCTGGCAGATGCGCCACTCGGTGAGGTAGGCCATCGGTGGGCGGCCGACGAGGCTGGTGAAGCGCTGCGCGAAAGCCGCTCGGGAGATACCGGCCTGCGCGGCCAGCCGGGCGACCGTCCAGGGGCGTGCGGGATGATCGTGGATGGCCCTGAGGGCGGGGCCGACCACGGGGTCGCCGTGCGCGCGATACCACGCGGGTGCGTCTGTCGTGGAGAGCTTGAACCATTCGCGCAGGCTGGAGATGAGCAGGAGGTCGAGGAGCCGGTCGAGGATGGCCTCCTGCCCGGGGGAGTCCTCGCGGATCTCGCTGGAGATCATGTCCAGGGTGGGGCAGCCGCCGGGGAGTGCGGGGATGCGGGCGAGCCGGGGCAACGCGTCGAGCACGCGCTGCCCGACCTGGCCGCTCACCTGATAGGTGACCTTGAGCAGCACGGTGGACCCGCCGGTGAGCCCCCCTGGGCGGCACATCGGCAGCTCGCCGGTGACCTCGTCTCCGTCAGGCGTGGTGCAGGATCTGGACGCGTCGACCACGGCCAGCGGCGCGGTGGCCGGGTCGTCGGCGACGGTGAAGGAATCGGGGCCGAGAACGAGCGCCACGTCTCCGGTGCTCAGGAGTACGACATCGCCATGATCAGGCACGATCCAGGCCTGGCCACTGAGCATGGTCAGTAGCGTGAGCGGTGCCTCCTCGGCGAATCGCAGCGACCACGGCGGGCTGACAGTCGACTGGTCGAACAGTGCCCCCACCGGACGGATGTCACGCAGCAGGCTCGTCAGAGCGTCTCCCATGTCGGACAGCTTAGACGCTCAAACATCAAGAGCAGACGATGAGCCATCGTCCGTCCAGTCTGGCGCCGGTTGACTGGGCGACATGTCTATTTCATCGACACTTGTCACTGGTGGCACCGGCAAGACGGGGCGGCGGGTGGCCGCCCTGCTAGATCGGCGTGGCGTGCCCGCACGGGTGGCGTCTCGATCGGGCCCGGTGCGATTCGACTGGGTGGACGAGACGACCTGGGAACCGGCGCTGGCCGGAGTCCGCGCCGTCTACCTGGTCGATTCCCAGGACGCGGGCGCCGAGGCCGAGGTGCGTGCCTTCACCGAGCGGGCCGTCGCGCGCGGTGTGGACCGGCTGGTCCTGCTGTCGGCCAGGGTCTGGGCCGAGATGGGCGACCCGGCCGGGCTCGCCGTAGAGAACGCGGTACGCGAAGCGGGAGTGGCCTGGACGATTCTGCGGCCGTCCTGGTTTGCCCAGAACTTCGGCGAGGACCCGCTTATCGCAAGCGCGATAGCCCGGGGGGATCTGCGGCTACCCACCGGTGAGGGACGCGAACCGTTCATCGACGCCGAGGACATCGCCGAGGTCGCGGTCGCCGCCCTGACTGGCGGCGGTCACGCCGGAGAGATCTACGAGCTGTCCGGCCCCAGAGCACTGACCTGGGGACAGGCCGTAGCCGAGATCGCCCGCACGACCGGCCGCGCCATACGCTTCACACCGATCAGCGATGAGCAGTACCGCACCGAACTGGCCGCGGCCGGACACCCAGACGACTACGCCGAGATCACCTCGGCGCTGTTCGCCCACATCCGCCACGGGCGCGGCGCTGCGCTGTCGGACGGCGTGCGACGCGCCCTTGGTCGCGAACCCGCCGACTTCGCCTCCTACGCCCGACGCCTGGCGCAGGCAGCCGATGTCTGACCACTCTCGCCGCCCCTGGCTCGGCCTGGCCGTACTGCTCTTCCCGACCCTGCTGATGACCGTCGACCTCGGAGTCCTCTGGCTGGCCACACCCGCGCTGGCCGCCGATCTCGGCCCGTCCAGCACTCAACTGCTGTGGATCAACGATGTGTACGGCTTCGCCGTAGCCTCCCTACTGGTCCTGTCGGGCAACCTCGGCGACCGGTACGGGCACCGCAGGCTCCTGCTGTTCGGCATCGCGGTCTTCACGCTCGCCTCGATCATGGCCGCCTATGCTCCCGGCCCGGGCGTGCTGATCGCGGCCCGGGCGATCCTGGGCGCGGCGGGCGCCGCCATCGTCCCGGCAACGCTGTCGCTGATCAGCCACATGTTCACCGATCCGGTACGGCGGGCCCGGGCGATCGCGCTGTGGGTGACGGCACTGTCGAGCGGCATCGCCATCGGGCCCGTGGTCAGCGGGGTGATGCTGGAGCGCTTCTGGTGGGGCTCGGTGTTCCTGGTCGCCGTGCCGATCATGCTGGTCGTCCTGGCCGTCGTGCCGCTACTGGTGCCCCGGCACGCGAATCCGCAGGCCGGGCGGCTCGACCGGGCCGGCGCTTCGCTGCTCCTGCTGGCCCTGATGCCTCTCGTGTACGCGATCAAGAGCCTGGGCGAGAATGGCTTCGCCCCGGTGACCTTCGCGGCGCTGGCCGTGGGGCTGGCCTTCGGCACGCTGTTCCTGCGCCGACAGCGGCGAGCTGCGACACCGCTGCTGGACGTGCGGCTGTTCGCTCATCGCACCTTTGCCGCCGCCTTGGCTCTGATGTTCATCGGCCTGGCAGCGATGAACGGCGTGGAGTACCTGATGCCGCAGTACCTCCAGCTGGTCAGCGGCCTGCCGCCGGTCCAGGCCGGCCTGCTCATGGTGCTGCCCGCGCTCGGCCTGGCCGCCGGATCGCAGCTCACCCCCGTGCTGACCCGGCGGGTACGGCCCGCGTACGTGATCGCCGCGGGCGCGGCCCTGGCCGGCGCGGCCTTCGCCATGATGGCCGCACTCCCCAGCGACGCCTCGGGAGCGGTCCTGGCGATCGGCGCGGCAACCGCCATGATGCTGGGCCTGGCACCGGTCACCGTGCTCGGCACTGCCATCGCGGCCGAGGCCGCCCCGCCGGGCAAGGCCGGCCAGGCCTCCTCAGTCGGGCAGACCGCCTACGAGCTCGGCCTCGCCTTCGGCATCGCCGCCACCGGCAGCGTGATGGCAGCCGTGTACCGCAACCACGTGCAGGCCGCCTCCCCAGCAGGTGCGCCCGCGGACGTGGTGAGGGAGGCGGCCGGCAACCTCGGCGGCGGCCTGGCCATCGCCGAACGCCTCCCCGGCGAGCTCGGCGAGGCGATGGCTGCAACCGTGCGCAACGCTTTCGCCTCCGGACTACACGCTGCCGCGATCATCAGCGGCAGCCTGGCTGCGGCGCTGCTCGCGCTCGCGCTCCTGCTCCTGCGGCGCGTCGCACCCACCGGCGCCCGAGAGACCCCTGCCGCACAAGCGCCAGTGCCGACGACGGCTGGGAGTTCGGGCCGGGGACGATCTTCGCGACTCCTTGGGCGCACCGGGCCCGCCGCGTAGGCTCGGCTTCCACCAGGTCGCGGAGAAGGAGCAGTCCATCACCACCCCATCCAGTTTCGCGGACCTGCTGCGTCGCCATCGGCACGCGGCGCGCCTGACTCTCGAACAGCTCGCCGAGGCCTCGGGGGTCAGCGCCCGAACCCTGTCGGACATGGAGCGCGGACGCAGCACAGGACCCCGGCACCGGACCGTCACCGCCCTGGCGGAGGCGCTCGCTCTAGCGGAAGACGACCGCGAACAGCTCATCGACCTGGCTCGATCCGGCCGTCTGAGGGATCACTGGACGCGCCCGACCGGCCTGTGTGAGCTGCCCCGATCGGTTGACGATTTCACCGGCCGGGCCGCCGAACTGGCCTGGACGAACGATTTCGTCCAGGCCGGCGACACACTGGGCGACGCCGGCGTCGCCCTCATCACCGGCTCGGCCGGCCTGGGCAAGACCACGCTTGCCGTCCGCCGTCCGCCGGCCCGGAGACCACGCTGCGGTACGCAGCTGAGGCGTTGGACCTCGCTACCCAGAGCGGCGCCACGGCGCAGATCGCCTGGGCCCACATGTACGCCGGAGTCGCGCTGAGACGGCTCCAACGGCTCGATGAGGCCGTTGCGTCGATATCCCGGGCGACGGAGATGTTCAAGGCCAACAGCGACATCGATGCCTACTGTTCGTGCCTCAGCACCCTCGCTGACTGCTTTCGCGACGACAGCCGCCTTGAGGAAGCGCTGGAGAAGTACCGCGAAGCGTGCGCCATGCAGGGCGACGAGGGGTCTGGGATGACACCGAGCATCGCGGCGCTCACCCGGCCATACACACTGGCCCAGGTCGGCGAATGCCTGGGACTCCTCGGCCATCGGGCCGAAGCGATCACCACGCTCACCGAGGCGATCGCTCTCATGGAGCAGTTCCAGTTGAACTACCGGCAGGCCCGCGCCCTGGAGGCACTCGCGGCCGTCCTGACCGAGGAAGGCCGGACCGGCGAGAGCCGCCGAGCCTACACGCGTGCGGCGGAGGTGTTCGAGGCGATCGGTGACGTCGAGGCGAGCAGTCGCTGCGCGACCTGGCGCCCGCCGCATCCTGACACGCCGAAGGCCGGTGTTCGCGGTATTTCCGCGTGCTGTTCTGCGTGGTCTGGACCCTTCCGCACGACTTGGATTGAGCGCACAGGACAGGCGTTGGGCCTGTCCATCCAGGTCAGGAGTGACCATGACGACCATCAGGAGAAGGCGAACAGCTCGGCGTCCTGATCAACAAGTACCCCGGCACCCAGATCCCCGCCGCCGTCCAAGAGGTCCCCTACGCCAACCCGGACGGCACCACCGGCACCGACCTTTACGGCCCGGAACTCCTATAGCTCCGGGCAGCCGCCACTCGGTTGATCAGTGGGTACGGCGAAGGGGTGCCAGGACCTCGGTGACCTTGGCGATGGCCTCAGCGCCGGGTTTGACGTAGCGCATGGCGGTGCGGGGGTTCTTGTGGCGGGTCTTGCCCATGATGAGCTGGAGCGGGACTTCGGCGTCGCCGAGGTGGGTGGCCGCCGAATGGCGCAGTTGGTGGAGGTCGAGCCCGGCGTAGGTGTCGAGCAGGACGCGGGCGCGGTCGTAGCCGAGGCGGGCGTGGCCGGTGTGCGGGCAGATGCCGGCGGCGGCCGGGCGGCGGGCCGGGACCGGGCGCCGCTCGGACAGGAACAGCGGGCCGCGGGTGCGTGAGCTGCCGTCCGGGAGCCGGAGTAGGCGGGGCAGAAGGTGGGCGGTGCCCGTCTCCCAGTACACCCACTCGACGTCTCCGCCCTTGGAACGGACGGGGGCGCGGCGGTGCTCCAGGTCGAGGTCCTCGACGTTCAGCGCCAGGATCTCCGAGGCTCTGGCCGCCGTTTCATAGAGCATCCGCCACAGCGTCTTCTCGCGTAGCGGGATGTCGCGGCGTGACAGTAGCTGGTGGATCGTGGTCTTGGCCACGGCGCGGGTCTCGTCGGCGGTTTCCTTGCGGCGTTCGGCGTCGGCCGGGACCGACGGCGCGGCCCAGTGCTTCTTGGCCTGGCACCAGGTGAGCCAGGAGGCGACGGCGGCGCGGTTGCGGTTCCAGGTCGCCGGCGCGCTCGCGCCCCACAGCTCGGCCAGCGCGGTGCCGATCTCGGCGTCGGCCACCTCCGCCAGCGGCCGGTCGCGGCCCAGCCGGGCGATGACGCGGTCGATGGCCGAGGCATAGCAGCAGGAGGTGTCGTTCTCGGTGAAGGTGGCCAGCCCGGCCTCGGTGAGCCGCTGGGTGGCGGCGGCCGAGGTGGTCCATGCGGGTGTCCTGACCCTCCTCGCCCTCGATGAGCACCAGCTTGAGCGGGCGCTCAGCTCAGGCGGTAGGGATGATTCCGAGCTGCTGAAGGACCTTCACACCATCGTCGAGCCCGAGCTCCTCGACGATGAGACCGTCCTGGATCTTGAGCACCGTCGTGCCGGTGAAGCGGAGCGTCTTGCCGGACGCCGCCGGCGCGGAGCCGATGGGAAGGTCATCGAAGATGATCGGCCCGGTGTGCGTGCCGCCCCCCTCCCACTGGCCGACGACGTAGTCGCCCTCGGCGATGAGGTCCGCGGTGCCCCAGAAGTTGAGGTCCGGGAAGGCGGTGCGGAAATTGGTCGCGAACTCGCGCACCTCGTCGCGACCGCGCATGGGCTTGTGCAGCGAGTACTCGAACCGGATGTCCGGAGCGGCGAGCTCGTCGATGATGTCGGGGTTGAAGGGGTTGCCCCAGAACTCCGTAAACCATCGGCCGACAATGGCCTTGTTCTTCTCGAGCGACATGGGTTTGTCCTTTCTGTCGGTAGCCGCCACCGGTCCGCCAGCAGGCGTGGTGACATTTTGAAGACGCTGGTCGAAGCCGATACGTGAGATTGGCGGTGAAGATACGAGGTGTCGAACGCGGTGCTGAGCATTCGCGAGTCGGGCCGCTGAACGACCACGGATTGAAGAGGCGAAGCCTGCTGCGACAGGAATCTCCTCTTCGATGTGCAGACGCGTCCGGTCTAATCCGGTGGGGGCGTGGACGTCCGTGATGCCTCGGTCATGCGATCACCTCGATGGGTGCAGGCCAAGGGCCTTGTAGATGGCCTCTGTCGCCGTGCCGTCCCGGACGATCACTCGGTCGATGCCCGCCTCGCGGGCGTTACGCAGAAGTTCGATCTTGAGCACCTGCTCCACCCACGCCGCGTGGGTCGGCTCCATCCATGTCACGACGTCGCGTGGGACATCGCCGGTTGGGTCGATGATCGAGATGCCGACGGTCTCGTAGCCTCTGCACGCTACGACGACGAGGCTCTCGTCGCGGATCGTGAAGGGCATCACGTCGATGCCACCGCAGATCATGGCGGATTGGAGGAGGTCTCCGACCGCCATGCCGAACTGAGCCGATCGGGCGCTCTTGTCCGCGAGACTCGGGAAGTAGTACGTGGCAGCGGTCGCGCGGTGCGTCTCGATCCAGTAGTTGTCGGCGTCGAAGTCGGTCAGGTCGTATTCCTTGTCCTGTCGACTGGTCATTCGCATTGTCCCCTGCACGCCCAGCTGTAGCAGCGGTGCCCGCGACCGCCGGGCGCGTGACGGCCGCGGGCATGCTGAGCTGACTGAGGTCAGCAATGCCGGGCGATTGCTTCCCGGCACGTGGAAGACGCCGGGTCGCACAGGAACGTGAGATTGGGGCCTGGCTTCAGGATCGCGTCAGTCCGGCCTGGCCGCGCCGTAGGCGACGTCCGCCCACAGATGCATGAGCGCGTAGGAGCGCCACGGTGCCCACGCCGCAGCGATGGTCCGCGCCCGGTCAACGGTGACGGCCCCAAGCGCCCTGCGGGCGACCAAGTCGCCGGTGCCGGGCCGGCGCTCGACCAGCGGCCGGATCAGCGGGTCCGTGGTGAGGTGATCGGCGATCCGCTCGGTGTCGGAGTCGAGGTCCAGCCAGCGTCGAATCGCGACCGCGATGCCGTCGGGGTCAGGCACCTCGTCAGGGAGGTTCGCGACGACCCCATCCTCGGCGAAGGTCATCTTCACCCGTGCAGGGCCTCCTGCGTGGGTCAGAAGCCGGGTGTAGGTGCGGCCCGGGATGTCGACTTCTTCGGCTCCTGGGATCGCGTGGGCAGCCAGCATCCGTAGAGCGATCTCAAAGTCAGTGGGACCGTTCGGGATCAGGTGCAGGAGGGTCACGATGTCCAGATTCCAGAGCTGCCCCGTCGATGCGAGCCGAGCAGATGGGTGTCGACGATGCCGATCGCCTCCATGAGCGCGTACATGGTAATCGGGCCGACGAAGGCGAATCCGCGTCGGCGCAGCTCCTTTGACAACGCGACCGACTCGGCGGACTTCGTGGGGATCTCTGCAAAGGTCTGGGGGCAGGGCGTGCTCTCGGGTCGGAAGGACCACACCAGCTCGGCCAGGCCCATCTCCTCGCGCAGCGTGATGGTGGCGCGGGCATTGGTGATGGTCGCCTGGATCTTCTGCCGGTTGCGCACGATGCCGACGTCGGCCATCAACCGCTCGACATCGGTCTCGGTACGCAGCGATCGCGTCCGGGAGGAAGTTGTCGAATGCCGCACGGAATGCGGGTCGCTTGCGGAGGATCGTTGCCCAGGACAGTCCCGCCTGAAATCCTTCGAGACTGACGCGCTCGTAGACGCCGCGTTCGTCCGTGACCGGCATTCCCCACTCTGTGTCGTAGTAGTCGCGCAGCAGAGGGGCAGCGGCTGCCCATGCGGGCCGGGCGAGCCCGTCGTCCCCGACGACGACGCCGGGGTCGGCGGTGGTGCTGCTTGCATCTTGTGTCATTCGATCACCCGTCAAGCCCGGTCATGCGCATCGTGATGTTGATCCGGCCGCGACTGAGTCCGCATCCCTCGGGGGCGGTGCTCTCGTGCACCTTGGTGACACCGTGGTAGGCCAGTCGGGCGGGTCCGCCGAAGACGAAGAGGTCGCCGGAGGCCAGCAGCACGTCGGTATAGGGTTTGCCGCGGCTTTCCGTGTTGCCGAATCGGAACGTGCAGCTATCGCCGATGGACAGCGATACGACCGGGGCGCGGGAGATCTCGTCCTTGTCCTGGTGCATTCCCAACCGGGCCTCCGCGTCGTAGTAGTTCACCAGCGCGGTGTCGGGCGTATAGGAGCGGATCGCGGCTGCGTCGTGGCCAGTGGCCTTGAGGGCATCCCGTCCCAGGCGGATCATCCAGTCGGGGAACGGAAGGACACGGGCGCCGTTCACGTCGGTGGCCTCTCGCGTGTACTTGTACGGTTGCCAGTGCCAGCCCAGACATACGGTGCGCACCGACATCTCGTGTCCGCGGACCTTCGCGGCGCGGATGGGGACAGGGCCTTGCACCCACTCGCGGAACTGATCCACGATCCACTTCTGCTGTTCCCGAGTCAGCCAATCAGGGACCAGGGTGGCGCCCGGGGCGACCTCTCCTCCGTCACGCTCGGGGATCTCCGGAGTGAACAGCGCTGTCATCGCTTGCCCTCCGTGTGTGTGAGGTGCACGAGGGAATCGTGCGCAACGAGCCAGGAGGTACCGTCTGCGTTTGCGCCGGTCAGGCCGTCCAGATTGGTCAGTCCGACGAGTGCGAGAGTGCGCGGGTCGCCGATTCCGGTGGTCGCGAGGGTGCGTGCGGGGCTCCAGGGAGTCGACCACAGCAGCCGCCGGGTCATCTGTGCCCAGCCGGTTGCCGGCCCGACCATCACCCACAGGTCGGGGTCGGCGGCGGCGAACCGTGACGCGTGACGCAGCCAGGAGGCCCCGGTCTCGGGCCAGGTGATCGTATCGAGAGTTCCGCCTCCTGTGCGATCCCAGGCCGATTCGATCAGGCGTGAGGTCGCAAGGGCGTGAGGGGTGCGGCCGGAGCCGATCACGATAGTGCGGGCACGGCGGTCGCGAGCAATTCTGATGACGGTCGCGACCTCGGCATCCGTAGCCGTCAGGTCCGCGTCATAACTCGCTGACGCCTTCAGTAAGGGGCTGGTCAGGGCTTCCATCGTTCGCCGTTCTCCCGGGTGGTCTTCCACGTCTGATGGCGGTCCCTGCAGCAGGCTCCGCAGGGGCGGAACCCGGCGGCGACCGCTGTGGCCTCGTCAGCGAAGAAGACCCGGTGCTTCACGTAGCCGCCGCGAGCGATGGCGCGCAGCGCGGCGGGACAATCGAGTCGCCCGTAGATCTTCGAGCACCGATGGCCGCCCCACAGCCCCTTGACCGCAGACCGATAGGGACGGCCGTCCGCCCCCAGAAGGGTGTACGTCTTCGTTGCGTCGCTCATGCGGCGTCATGGAAGACGAGAGCGAGGGTGTGACGTTCGCCGGACCGGATGGCGGATACGCCGTGCCGAACCGGCGCGGCGGACCATCCGCGGGCGGACTTGACGGGTCGGTCGCGGGTGGTGAAGAGGTATCCGTGACCGTGCGGCAGCAGCGTGGCCGTGCCCCGGGACTGGGCGCGCGGGCGCTGTTCCAGCAGCAGGAACTCGCCACCCGTGTGATCCACGCCGGGCTCGTTGAGGTTGATCACGACCTGCAACGGGAACACGAGGTCGCCGTACAGGTCGCGATGCAGAGCGTTCCAATCCTTCTCGCCGTAGTGGAGCAGGATCGCCGAAGACTTCGTCTGGCCGGCGTCGTGGCACATCTGAAGCCACTCATCAAGCGAGTCCGGCCACGGTGCGGGCCGGCCGAGCTTGGTCCACCAGTCGCGGGCGATGGGAAGCAGCCGCGGGTACAGCGCCTGCTTGAGCCGCTCGATCGGTTCTGGGTACGGCGCGTTGAAGTATCGGTACTGGCCCTCACCGAAGCGGTGCCGGCCCATGTTGACGGTGCTGCGGAACAGGCCGTCCTGCTCGTACAGCTCCCTGATCTCCACGGTCTCCTCCGGGGTCAGCAGTTGCGGCAGCAGTGCGCCGCCATACTCGTTGACCTCTGTGGTGATCGCCTCCCAGTCGCCGGACTCGACGCGGCTGTACCACCGATCCGTCTTCCTCCCGGTCGCCTTCGCGATGCTCATGCCGCGGCCTCCAGGTTCAGCAGCATGGTCTTGGCCTCGAGTCCGCCGATGTAACCGCCGAGCGTGCCGTCGGTACGCAGCACGCGGTGGCACGGGACGACGATCGGCAGCGGGTTGGTCGCACAGGCGGTGCCCACCGCTCGGACGGCCTTGGGGTTGCCGACGAGCTCGGCCATGTCTCGGTAGCTGCGGGTCTGGCCGTACCCGATCTCGGGCAGATGCGTCTGCACGAGGCGCCGGAATCCGCGAGACAGGGACAGGTCCAGCGTCAGGTCGAAGACCTGGCGGTGCTTGGCGAAGTACTCGTCGATCTCGCGAGCCACTTCGTCCAGCCGCTTCGGGGCGCGCAGGATGCGCGGGCTGAGCTTCTGGCCGAGGGCTTCCAGAACTCGATCGTGGTCCTCGCTGGCGTACGCCACGCGGACCAGCCCCTCCGGGGTGGCGGCGAGCAGCAACTTGCCGACAGGTGAGTCGATGGTGGTGTAAGCGACATCGACGAGATTGGCTCGCTCTGCCGCCTGCTCCAGACGGCGGTGGAGCCGACTGAGAGTGCCGGCGTCCACAGGCGTCGAAAGCAGGGCGGCCATGTCGTCATCGTGGCGGATGTCGTTCATGATGATGCTCCTCTCGTGATCGCGCCCGGATATTTCTTCCTGAGATTCTTGAGCCCGTCTGCGGCGGCTCTTCGGGCCGCCTCAACGGTGCCGCCGAGGATCTCCGCGATCTCGGCGTATGCCAGCCCCGCCACATAGCGGTAGGCGACAGCCTGGCGTTGTTTGCTCGGGAGCCCTTTCACCGCGGCCCACAGGTCAGAGTCCCCAGAGTCCGGGATGTCCCGCCCCGTCGGTGCTTCCGGTACCTCGTCGACGGGCAGGGGATTCCTTTTCGCGACACGCAGCACGTCGATCGCCTTGCGATGCGCGATCGTCACGAGCCATGCCTCCACGTTCGCCGTCTCAGGCAGGTCGGGATAGGCGCGCAGGGCGGAGAGGAAGGTCTCCGACCATGCGTCGTCCGCGTCGTGCGGGCCGAGGACGACCCGGCAGACGCGCAGCACGGTTGCGCCGTGCTGCGCGACCACGTTCTCGAACGGTTGTTTCATGTCCATCCCATTGACGACATACTTTCGGTGACAAACGTGAGGTTTACGGTCAGAACAACCGTCCAGCGCTGACCGCAGGCGGCTCCTCAAGCTCCAGCAGCGCCTGCTTGCGTTCCAGTCCGCCGGCGTATCCGGTGAGGGAACCATTAGAGCCGACGACGCGGTGGCACGGCACGAAGACGCACAGCGGGTTCGCACCCACGGCCTGTCCGACCCGTTGCGCGAGACTGCGGTCTCCGACCTGCTCGGCGATCCGACCGTAGGTGGTCGTGTCACCACACTGAATGCTCTTCACGATGTCCCAGACGGCGTGCTGGAACGCGTCACCCTCGGCGGCGAGCGGAAGATCGAACTGCCTGCGCCGACCCGCCAGGTAGTGGCGCAGCTGTCGGGCAGCTTCGTTCAGCAGCGGGTCCGTGGAGCCGGCCACCTCGGGGCCGAACGTCTCCTGCGAGGGCCGGCGGACGTGGTGCCTGAAGTACAGGCCGGCAATCGTCTCGCCCTTTGCAACGAGCGTGATCGGTCCAAGGCGGGTCTCGATCACGATGTGTCGAGTGCTCATCTGCGTTTCCCTTCTCCCGGCTGGTAGACGTGCGCCGCCCGCAGAACGTGAGATTTCAGATGGTGTCGTTGCCGGTCGCCGTGCTAGGCGGCTGCAGGAAGCCTGCGGAGCTTCTCGCGAAGAAGCGTGCTCGACACGTCCGCGGCGTAGGGGAAGCAGACGACTCGCACACTGATCTCGGCAAACAGCGACTCGTAGGCATCCCAGCCCGCCGTGCCCTTCCAATCGCAGAATGCGACGGACCAGCCGCTGCCCCGTGCCCTACGAGAAGCTGTACAGGACGGCGAACGACACGCTCGTGGACTTGGTCTCCAGGCCCCTGAAGGTCACCGGCAACCAGTAACCGGCACCAACGGTCCAGGACGGCTTATCGGAGGCCGTCCGCACGCCCGGGACAGGTCTGGCCGACGGGTGCTGTACGGACCGCCCGGCGCGCTTTCGGGGGCGCCGGGCTCGCAGGGTCGGTCCCGTGGATTTCCTGACCAAGGTAGCGCCGGCCCAGGCGGCTCCGACGTCGGCCGACGAACCGGGCTGGTGGTACGAGCCCAAGTCCGCGTGTTTGTATCGGCGCCCTCAAGTACGTCCTCGCCCTGAATGAGGGCCACCGCTTCCACCACCTCAAGTGGGCCGGCATCGGCGACGTCACCCTGCAACGGCCCGGTTAGCAACTCCAGGCCGATGTCGGCTCCGACATGCTGGAGCTGGCCCGGCGCAACGCCGGGTAGGCCGGCGTGAGCAACGCCGAGTCGCCGGATCGAGCAGGTGCCGCGCGTGTCGGGCCCATCGCGCAGGCTGAAGTCCTGACAATCTTGGATACGCCGCTTTCGCGGCTTGTCGGACGTCAGCGCTCGTAGACATGGACGCAGCCGAGGCTTCTCGGCCAGGTGGTCAAAGGAGACCGCTCGCTCATGTTGTACAGCCCCCGCCGCTTGGAGGCCCTGTTCGGGGCCCCGCTGCACCTGCTCACCTACGCCCAGATCGCTGCTGTCATCGGTAATCCCGATGCCTGCGAAGCTGAGGACCTGGACTACAAGGGCGATATCCCATCCGGGGAGAAGGGCAGCGAGGACACCGCCGTCGACGTCGCCACCTTCGCCAACCACATCGGTGGACTGATCGTGGTCGGCATGGCCGAAGTCGGAGACATCCCCCTCCAAGGCACTGAACGTGTCCTTCAGCAAGCTGCAGAACCGGGTGCGCAACGTGGTGGCCACGCGAGTGCATCCGATGCCCCGCTTCGAGATGCGGGAGGTGGCCGACCCCTCCGACCCGGGCAAGGGCTTCTTGCTCATCTCGGTACCACCCAGCCCGCAGGCTCCACACGCCGTCTCCCTGCCCAGCGCGAAGGACAGCCCGCTGCGTTGGCCGCGCCGACACGGAGCCGACAAGGTGTGGCTCGGCGAGTCAGAGATCGCCGCCGCCTACCGGCGGCGCCTGATGGCGGCCGATGACCAGACCCAGCGACTGCGCCAGGAAGAGCAGAACGCCGTCCTGGCCACCGCGAGAAGTCCGAGGGAGTTACCGGAAGGTATGCCCTACCTGAGACAACTACGTGCTGAAACCGATAACTGACTCTTCGCATATCTCCTCATTGGCCCTCAGGGCTGGCCGGGGTGGCGGCTCGCCGTAGCTATAGGAGGTCCAGGCCTTTACCTGCGGGCCGACAGGTTCCGGGCCGCGTTCGCCGCCGACCTGCCCGTGTCCACCACCCGGCTCATGCAGGCCACCCAGCGGCCCTTCAGCGCCTCCTCCTTCACCGAGGTGACCAAGGCCGCCGCCTGGCACTCGATCCCCTCCTGGGGGCTGGTCGCCACCCAGGACAAGGCCATCCCGCCCGCCCTGGAACGCTTCTTCTACAAGCGCGCCAAGGCCCACATCGTCGAGGTCGCCGCCTCCCACGTCGCCATGATCAGCCACCCGGGGACCACCACCCGCCTCATCGAGGACGCCGCGCGTATGGCCGACTGAACCGGCCGGGCGCGCACGGCACCCCCGGTTCGCGTGCGGGCGCGCCTCACGCGTTCGCGGGCCCATCGGTCCCGGCGGCCCTCCCGGCAGGCGGCCGGGCCTGCCGGACCGCCTCGCGAACCGCCGGCGCGATCTCGCGCGCCCACCGGCCGAGCGCGACGTCGGGCGGCGTGCGGTCGGCGACGGGGAAGTAGGTGAATCCCGCCGCCCCGTGTTCAAGGACCGCCGTGGTGAGCTCGTCGGCCCACTGCTCGGGCGAGCCGCCGATCCAGCGTCCGGAGTCGTCGCGCGTGGCCGGCAGCGGCGAGGTCGTGATGCGGCCGGGGAGGTTGTAGACGGTCGCGATCTCCGAAGGGTCCCTGCCCACGGCCGCGGCCGCCTCGTCGATGAGGGGGCGCGACTGGGCGAACCGCGAGCTCCGCCAGTCGGCGGCGTGACCGGGGATCCAGCCGTCGGCGAGCCGGCCCGTGACCGCCAGTGACTTCGGGCCGAGCGAGCCCGTCCAGATCGGCGGGGTCGGGACCTGCGCGGGAACCAGGCCCGCGACCTGGTAGAACTCCCCGTCGAAGGTGACCGGGCCGCCACCGCCCGACAGAGCCCTCACCACGGTGATCGCCTCCTCCAGCGCCCGGACGGCCGCCGCCGGCGAAAGCGGTTCCACGCCCAGCTTGGCGATCTCCTGCCACAGCCCGCCCGCGCCCATCCCGAGCACGACGCGTCCGCCCGACAGCGCCGACAACGCGGTGACCGTCCGGGCCAGCATGGGCGCGGGACGGCTCGGCAGGTTGGTGACGTTCACGGCCCCGGCGATGCCGGTCGTCCGGCCGAGGACGACGCCCAGCGCCGCGTACGCGTCCAGCCTTTCGGCGAAGTACGGGTGGTCGGACACGCTGACGAGGTCGAGCCCCTCGCGATCCGCTCGCACCGCGTGCCGGAGTAGCGCGTCCACCTCGCCGGCCCCGGTCTCGAGCCCGAAACCGAACAGAACTTTCCCGTCCGCCGTCATGGCACGCCTCCTCATTAGTTCGTGTTACGAATAGTTCCTATCACGAACTAGATCGGTGTCAAGCCGTGGACCCCTCGGCCCCAACGGGCCGGCGCGCCTGGGAGGTCTCGCCGGGGCGGGTGAGAGCGCGCCGGCATGAGCCGTCGGAGCAAGCAGCTTTGCCGATCTGGCAAGCTGAGAGGATGGAAGACGAACTGGACAAGGTCCTGACCGCGGTCGGGCCCCGTCTGCGCGCGCTCCGCCAGCAGCGCGACGTCACGCTGGCCGACCTGTCCGCGGAGACCGGCATCTCGGTCAGCACGCTGTCGCGGCTGGAGTCCGGCCGGCGCCGGCCGAACCTCGAACTGCTGTTGCCGCTGGCCAAGGCCCACGGCGTCCCACTGGACGAGCTCGTCGGCGCGCCTCCCACCGGAGATCCGCGCATCCACCTGCGCCCGATCACCCGCGTCGGGCGGACGATGGTGCCCCTGACGCGCCGGGCCGGAGGCGTCCAGGCGTACAAGGTGGTCATCCCCGCGAGCCCGCGCCCGCAGGTACCCGAGCCCAAGGTGCACGAGGGCTATGAATGGCTCTACGTCCTGAACGGGCGGCTGCGGCTGGTCCTCGGCGAGCAGGACCTGGTGCTCTCCCCCGGCGAGGCCGCCGAGTTCGACACCCGTGTGCCCCACTGGTTCGGCAGCGTCGGCAGCGAACCCGTCGAGTTCCTGTGCCTGTTCGGCAGGCAGGGCGAGCGCGCCCACGTCCGCGCACGCCCCAAGGCGAAATAACGCCCCCGGGCCGGCATCGCCGGTGGCCAGGAGTTCATCTCTATCCGACACGGGCGAGCTTGTCGGGGTTGGTCACGGCGTAGACACCGCGCACCTGGCCGCCGTCGGGGGTGAGGTCGAGGACGATGACCGCGAAGACCACGTCGCCCGACATCAGCAGCGCCGACGGATCACCGTTGACCCTGCGGTGGCGGACGCCGAGGTCGGGGATGGGACGCCGGGCAGCGTCGCCGATGATCAGGCGGGCGACCTTGTCGCGGCCGTGGACCGGCCGCAGGCCCGCCGCGCGCGCCTTGCCGCCGCCGTCGGCCCACAAGGTGACCTCGGGCGCCAGGACCTCCATCAGCGCGTTGAGGTCGCCGCCGACCACGGCGTCGAGGAAGCGTTCTGTCACCTGCCGCCGGACCCGCGGATCCGCCTGGTAGCGGGGGCGCCGGGCGTGCACGTGCTCGCGGGCGCGGTGGGCGAGCTGGCGGATCGCCGAGGGGCTGCGGTCCAGGATCCCGGCGATCTCGGTATGGGCGTAGCCGAACACCTCGTTCAGCACGAACACCGCGCGCTCCAGCGGGGTGAGCGTCTCCAGCACCACCAGAAGTGCCATCGACACCGACTCGGCCCGTACCGCCGGCTCGGAGGCGTCACCGCCGCCGGCCGCCGGCGGAGCGCCGTCCGGCGGGGTGACGAGCGGCTCGGGCAGCCAGGGCCCGACGTACTCCTCCCGGCGGCGGCTGATGCTCGCCTGGCGGGCCAGCGCCCGGTTGACCGCGATGCGCACCAGATAGGCGCGCGCGTTGTCGATCCGCTCACCGGACGCCGACCGGCTCCTCCGTGCCCACGCCAGCCACGTCTCCTGCAGCACGTCCTCGGTGTCGGCGACGCTGCCCAGCATGTTGTACACGACGGAGAACAGCAGCTCTCGATGGCCGACGAAGACCCGCGTCGCCGTCTCCTCCGGGGTGTCGGACATCCTGGGTTCCTCCTGCCGCGGTCGCTACCGTCACATCGTCAGAGCGCCGGCGGCCCCAGGAGTGTGACACCGGTTGCCGTAAGTCGCAGTTTTCGGGCACCACCCGGTAGTACGCGAACGGGCGGGAGAGCGGAGGCGACCGGTGGAGGAGCCGGCGGTGGACGCGTCGGGCACCGCGCCGGCCGCGTTCCCACCCTGCAAGGAAGGCGCTCGCTGCGGCATGCTCCAGGCACTCGACGCCGCGAGCCGGCCTAGGCGCTCTGAGCGGCGGGGCCGAAGGCCCGGAGGAACGTGTCGACGGCGCCGCGGGTCACCTCGCGTAGTTCGGCGTCGCCGATCTCGCGGGTGCCCATCTTGGAGCGTGCCTCCATCGGGCCGGTGAGCAGGGCCAGGAACTGCTCGGCCGCCTGCGCGGGGTCGGCGGCGCGCAGGCGCCCGGCGAGCGTGAGCCGGGCCAGCCGGTCGGCCAGCGCCTGGCTGAGGCGGTGCGCTCCGTGCTCGCGGACGATGTCGAGCACGTCGGGAAGCCTCGCGACCTCCGCGTAGAGCAACCGCCGCAGCGCGCACGAGCGGTCGCCGCAGTGGTGGCGGAGGAGGGTGAGGCCCACCTCCTCCAGCGTCGCGCGCAGGTCGTCGCCGGGCTCGAAGAGCGGCTCCAGCGCCGCCAGCCTCTCGTCCAGCGCGGTGCGCGCCGCGGCCTCCATCGCGTGCCTGAACAGGGTGGCCTTGTCGGTGAGGTGGTTGTACACGGTGGGCTTGGCCACGCCCGCCTCATCGGCGATCTCCTGCACGCACGCCTGGGCGTACCCCTGCCGGGCGAACACCGTGAACGCGGCCTCGACGATGGCGTGACGCTTGTCGATCCGTCCGTGCGAGGCGGCCGTGGTTCTGGCTCCGGTCATACGCCGATTGTACTGACCGGTTCAACTGACCGGACAGGCCGGTTGCGCATGAACCAAGTTGATAACTAGATTGAACGCATGAGTTCAACTACTCCGGATGACCATCTCGATGCGCAGTCGTCGCGGATGATCGCCGTGATCCTTCTCGGCGGGCTGCTCGGCATCCTCAACAGCACGATGGTCGCCGTCGGCACCGGCACCCTGGCCACCGCGTTCGGCACCTCGCTGAGCACGATCGGCTGGGCCTCCACCTGCTTCCTGCTGGCCGTCACGGCCACCATCCCCTTCACCACCTGGGCCGTCGACCGGTTCGGCGGAAAGAGGCTGTGGCTGTACGGCCTGACCGTGTTCCTGGCCGGATCGCTCGCCGCGGGGCTCGCCTGGGACGTCGGCAGCCTGATCGTCTTCCGTGTGGTGCAGGGCGCCGGCGCCGGCATCCTCGACCCGCTCGTCCTGATCCTGCTGGCGCGCGCCGCCGGCCCCCACCGCGCCGGGCGGGTGATGGGCCTGATGGGCGTGGTCCTCTCCCTCGGCCCGGTCCTCGGCCCGATCGCGGGCGGGCTCACCCTCAACGTCCTGCCGTGGCGCTGGATGTTCCTGCTCAGCGCGCCCGTCGCCCTCATCGCCATCGTGCTCGCCATACGGGTGGTGCCCGCCGACCCGCCGCCGGAGCGGCAGCCGCGTGCCCGGCTCGACGTCATCGGCCTGACCTTGATCGGCCCGGGCTTCGCGGCCCTCGTCCTGGCCCTGTCGCAGACGGCCGAGCACGGGACGTTCTCCGCCTGGCAGGTGCTCTCCCCCCTGGCCGCCGGCGCCGCGCTGCTGATCGGCTACGCCGCGCACGCGCTCCGCGCCCGGCGTACGCGGCCCCTGATCGACCTGCGGCTGTTCGCCAACCGCGGCTTCACGGCGAGCGTCGCCATCATGGCCCTCGTCGGCCTCGCGACCTTCGCCACCCTGTTCGCGCTGCCGCTGTACTACCAGCGGGCGCACGGGTACGGCGCGCTCGCCGCCGGGCTGCTGATGGCGCCGGTGGGCCTCGGCGGCGCCGTCGCCATGCCCCTGGCCGGACGGCTGTCGGACCGGCTCGGCGCCCGCGGGCCGGCCTGCGGCGGCGCGCTCGCGGCCGTACTCAGCGGGCTGGGCTTCACCCTGATCGGAGCGGAGACCGCGGTGCCGTGGCCCGTGCTGGCCGCCCTCGTCATGGGCCTCGGCCTCGGCTTCGTCGGCGCGCCCACGATGGGATCGCTGTACAGGACGCTGCCCGCGCCGCTGGTGGCACAGGGCAGCTCGGTGCTCTACATGCTCAACCAGCTCGGCGCCGCGATCGGCATCGCCGTCGTCACGCTCATCCTGCAGACCAGCGACGACCTGATGCGCGGCTTCCACGGCATCTACTGGTTCGCCGTCGCCATGATCGCGGTCGTGCTGGCCGCCATCCCGCTCCTGCCCGGCCGGCCCGGGGCGCCCGCCGTCCAGGACGCGCCCGCGATGTCCGGGAGGACACCCTGATACCGGTCAGGCGAGCACGGCGAGCGCGTAGCCCGCGGCGGCGGCCAGGACTCCGAGGAGGAGGCCGCCCACGGCGTTGAGCCCGGCCGCGAGGAACGAGCCCTCCTCCAGCAGGCGCGTCGTCTCGAAGCCGAAGGTGCTGAAGGTGGTGAGTGCCCCGCAGACGCCGGTGCCGACGAAGATCGGGACCTCCTGGGGGATGTGAAGCCTCGTTCCCAGGCCGATGAGGAATCCTAGGACGAGCGAGCCGACGAGGTTGACGGTGAACGTGCCCCAGGGGAAGACGGTGTCGTGGCGCTTCTGGATGAAGCGGTCAAGGAGGTACCGGGCGGGCGCGCCGAGGGCTCCCCCGGCGAAGACGAGCAGCACCGTCATCCGCCGGCCTCGCTCTCGGCCTTCCTGCCGACGTAGCGGTAGACGTCCACCGGATCCACGATCACCAGGCCTTCGGTCACGAGCGCGTCCAGCTCCGCCATGAATTCGTTGATCTTCTGCTCGGCGTCCACGATGACGATCGCCACCGGCAGGTCCTCACTGAGCGACAGCAGCCTGGTGGTGTGGATCAGCGAGGACGCACCGAAGCCCTCGACCCCGCGGAACACGCTGGCACCGGCCAGGCCATGCCGGTGAGCGCGGTGCACGATCTCGGTGTACAGCGGCCGGTGCCGGTACTGGTCCGTCTCGCCGATGAAGATCGTCAGGCGGACGGCCCTGCCGTGCAGTCTCATCGGGAACTCCTCTCGCCAGAGCGTCGTACCGGGATGCCGGCCAGGGCGCGGGCCAGCGCCATCCCGCACCAGACCGCCACCAGCCCGGCCAGCAGGCTGCCCGCCGCGTACGAATCGGCCACGGCCCAGTGTCCACCACGGGCGAGCTGCAGGATCTCGGTGGTGAAGGTGGAGAACGTCGTGTAGCCCCCGAGGAAGCCGACCCCGAGAAAGGGCCGCACATAACGGCTCGGCGGCCACACGTCCAGGACGAACACCATCAGCAGGCCTAGCGCGAAGCAGCCGGTCACGTTGATCAGGAAGGTCGCCCACGGGAACCCCCCGGCGGGGGTCGGGATCGCCCGGCCCACCAGATAGCGGGCGACGCTGCCGAGCCCGCCGCCCAGGGCGATCACCAGGAGCACGCTCGCGGCCCCTCCCGTACGCCTCCCGGGACGGGCCTCGAAGACGTCGCGCTCCGGATGCGCCCGCTCGTCGGCGACGTCGACGTCCGAGTCGATCGGCAGGTCACTCCCGCTCGGGGCGTCCGGCTCGGACGGCTCCCCAGACGGATGCGCTGTCACACGCCACTCCCTTCCGTGATGGACCATGCTCCCGGACGCGTCGGCCGGCACGTTACGGGTGCGGCGGCGCGCGGGCACCATGATGTGGCCGTCGGGAGGTCTCATGAAGTGCCCCCACTCAATGCCTGACGGATCGTCAGGAACCATCAGCCGGGAGGCGGTTCGGGCGGCGGCTGTGCGGGCAGCGGCACCGTCCCGGCGGGATCCATCGCCGTAGCAGGCAGTCTACCGCCGGGGCGGTTCTGGGCCCGCGGCTCGGGTGAGGCGGGCGGCGAGGGCGCGCAGGTGCCCGGCGAGCTCGGCGAGCTCACCGCCGGGCCACTCGCACCCGCTGGGCAACCTGTGGTGGATCCAGACCCGCGTCGAGGAGGTCGGCCCGCAGGAGATGGAACGCCGGCTGACCGACCCGGTGTTCACCAGGGCGATGGAATACGTCCAGAGCGCCGACTTCTTCCCCGGCCGGGTCCGGTGAATGAGAGCACCAGGCCCGCTCAGCTTCGCTGGATACGATAAGATCTCCGTGCGGTACCGGCTGAACCACGCCACCCGCGGCCCGTCTGGACCCGTTCACCGTCCACCGCCGCGCGTGCTTCGCCAGGGTGCCGTCTCGCGGTGAGGCTCATCTCCACCGGGTCCCGCGTCCTTTTCGCGACCACACCGGTCGGCCATGCCCGCCCACCCAGGCGCCCCTTCCACGGACCTGCCCGGGGGCAGGTACGTCCCTCCCTCGACCATGCCCGCAGGCTCCTTCGGCGACCCGCGGGGATGGTCCCCCTCGACGAACCAGCGCGACACGGCGCTGGTCGCACCCTGGCAACCCCCGCGACAGGGCGGGCCTCCGGCATGCCCTGAAGCTCGGCCTGCCTCGAAAAGGAGCACTCGATGAAACTCGGTCTCACCTGCCCCCGCTTCAGCTGGCCCGGCGGCGACACCGCCATCGCCGGGAAGTTCGCGGCCGTCGCGCGCGGCGCGGACGAAGCCGGCCTGCACAGCCTCTGGGTGATGGACCACCACTTCCAGATCCCCAACTTCGGCGCCGCGGAGGACCCGATGCTGGAGGCGTACACCGCCCTGGCCTACGCCGCCGCCCTCACCAGCCGGGTCACGCTCGGCACGCTCGTCACCGGCGCCACCTACCGCGAGCCCGGCATGCTGGTGAAGCAGGTCACCACCCTGGACACGCTGTCCGGCGGTCGCGCCGTCCTCGGGATCGGCGCCGGCTGGTACGAGCAGGAGGCCCGCGGCCTGGGCTTCCGCTTCCCACCGCTGGCCGAGCGCTTCGAGCGCCTGGAGGAGACGCTCCAGATCGCCCGGCAGATGTGGAGCGACGAGGACAAGCCCTACCAGGGACGGCACCACACGCTGGAGCGGACCCTCAACTCGCCGCAGGCCCTCTCCAGGCCGCACCCCCCGATCCTGGTCGGCGGCAGCGGGGAGAAGAAGACGCTCCGTCTCGTCGCCGAGTACGCCGACGCCTGCAACCTGCTCTTCGGCGCCGACGTGCCGCACAAGCTCGGCGTACTGCGCGCGCACTGCGAGCGCCTCGGACGGCCCTTCGAGGCCATCGAGAAGACGCTCCACATGCGCGTGGCCGACGGGCAGAGCGTCGACGAGAGCGTCCAGCGCTGCGGCGAGCTGGCGGCCCTCGGCGTCGACCATGTCATCGTGGCCTTCGGCGACGCCGCCGCCGACACCTCACTGGCCCACCTCGCCGCACTCGCCCCGCAGGTCTCCCTGATCACCCCAGCGGGCCGCTGACCGGCGTCCACCGAGCCCGGCGCCGTTCTTGTCGGTGCCGGGTGACACGATGCGCCGGTGCTGGAAGACAACACCGCGTCGATCGCGTCCTTCTGGGATGCCGCCGCCTCCTCCTTCGACGACGAGGCCGACCACGGTCTTCGTGATCCCGAGGTCAGGGCCGCGTGGGCGGAGCGGCTGCGTTCGTGGCTGCCTCCGTCCCCGGCCGACGTCCTCGACCTCGGCTGCGGCACCGGTTCCCTGACCCTGTTGCTGGCCGAGCAGGGGCACCGGCCGGTGGGGGTCGATCTGTCGCCGCTCATGGCCGAGCAGGCCAGGCGCAAGCTCACCGCGGCGGGCTTCGAGGTGACGACGCTGGTGGGCGACGCGAGCGACCCGCCTGCGGAGGCGGGGGCGTCATTCGACGTGATCCTCTCCCGTCACCTGCTGTGGACCCTGCCCGATCCCGAGGGCGCCCTGCGCCGCTGGGCCGGCCTGCTGCGGCCGGGCGGGCGCCTGGTCCTCATCGAGGGCCGCTGGGCCGCCCCTGCCGAGCCCGGCGACCGGCCCCTCTACGGGGAGGCCCCGTCACTGCCGTGGATGGGCGGGGTGGGGGCCGAGCGTCTCCTGCGGGCGCTGCTGCCGATCGCCGCGCACTCCCGCGCCGAGCCGCTCACCGATCCCCGCCTGTGGGGTCGCCCGATCCACGACGAGAGGTACGCCGTCATCGCCCACCCGTGAAAGCAGGGTTCGACGCGGCGACCCGGCCAGTCCGCCCGTGAACGCGTGGCCCGGCGCGCGAGCCGGCGGGCGGCGGGTCGACGCCTGCTTCCGCGCGGCCGGACTCGGCGACGGCGACCTCGCCGCCGTCCGCGCCCGCCTCGTCGCCCCCCGGTGAGGCCACCACGGCCGTACGCGGGCCCCGGGACCAGGCGACCCGGCCCCAGGCGGCCCCGCGCGCGGGCGCAGGAGGAAAATCACGAATTGTTCGCGGGGGGATGTCCGGGGCGGGGCCGTAGTCTCGACGTCTCTGGTGAGAGGCACCGAACGGGTGCCGGCGGAGAGGAGAGATCGTGAAGTACATGATCTTGACTTACGGGTCGCAGCAGGACTACGACGGCATGGCGGGGAAGACCACAGGCACGCCGGCCTGGTCCGCGGAGGACTTCGCGGCGATGGGCGCGTTCATGGAGTCGTTCAACAAGGACCTGGAGGAGTCCGGCGAACTCGTCGAGACGCGAGCGCTGGCCGCTCCGGTCCACACCAGGAGGCTCGGGTCGCGGGGCGGCGTTCCGGTCGTGACGGACGGTCCGTACGCCGAGACCCAGGAGGTCCTGGCCGGTTACTGGATCGTGGAATGTGAGAGCTTCGATCGGGCGACCGAGATCGCCGCCCGGCTGGAGCGCTGCCCGGCTCCTGACCACGTGGCCGCGAGGGCCTACGCGGACGTACGGCCGATCGCGGAATCCCAGGCCGAGCTGGACCTCTGACCCTTTCGTGCCCGACACCGAGGTCGAGGACCTGCTGCGCCGGCTGGCGCCGCAGGTCCTCGGCGCGGTCGTACGGCGCTACGGGCACTTCGACACGGCCGAGGACGCGGCGCAGGAGGCGCTCCTCGCGGCCGCCACGCGGTGGCCCAGGGACGGCGTCCCTGACAACCCGCGAGGGTGGCTGATCACGGTCGCGTCGCGCAGGCTCACCGACCTGCTGCGCGGCGAGCAGGCCCGCCGCCGCAGAGAGGACACCGTCGCCAGGTGGGCACCGCTGGAGCCGTCCCCGGCCCCCGCGGCGGGCAGGACGCCGTCCGGCACCGACGACACGCTCATCCTGCTGTTCATGTGCTGCCATCCCTCACTGTCGCCGGCGTCGCAGATCGCGCTCACCCTGCGGGCGGTCGGCGGCCTGACCACCGCGGAGATCGCCCGGGCGTTCCTGGTGCCCGAGGCGACCATGACCCGGCGCATCAGCAGGGCCAAGCAGCGCGTCAAGGAGAGCGGCATCCCGTTCGGCATGCCCCGGCATCCGGAGCACGCCGAACGGCTCGGCGCGGTCCTCCACGTGCTCTACCTGATCTTCAACGAGGGATACGCCAGTACTTCGGGGCCTGACCTGCAACGCGGTGAGCTGGCGGCCGAGGCGATCCGGCTGGCCCGCATGGTCCACCGGATGCTGCCCGGCGACGGCGAGGTCGCGGGGCTGCTCGCGCTCATGCTGCTCACCGACGCGCGCCGCCCGGCACGTACCGCGCCGGACGGCGGGCTGGTGCCGATGGCCGAGCAGGACCGGAGCCTGTGGAACGCCGCGTACATCGCCGAGGGCGTGGCGCTCATCACCGAGGCGCTCCCGCAGGGAGCACCCGGCCCGTACCAGCTCCAGGCGGCGATCGCCGCGGTCCACGACGAGGCGCCGAGCGCCGAGGCGACCGACTGGCCCCAGATCGCGGCGCTGTACGAACTGCTGCTGCGGATGTCCGGCAACCCGGTCGTGGCGCTGAACCACGCCGTCGCGGTGGCCATGGCACAGGGCCCGCAGGCGGGGCTCGACCTGGTCGCGAAGCTCCAGCACGACGAGCGGATCGCCGGGGACCACCGGCTGCACGCGGTGCGCGCGCACCTGCTGGAGATGGCCGGTGACCGCGCGGCGGCGCGTCACTCCTACCAGGAGGCGGCCCTGCGGACCACCAGCCTCCCCCAGCAGCGCTACCTCCACGCCAGAGCCGCCCGCCTGGCGGACGACCACTGAACCTGCCCGCCCGGCAGCGACGGGAGACGCCCGTCCGGCCGGCCCTTCGCCATCGACACCGCGACCGCGCGGTTGAGCGCGACGACGGACCCACTGCGGGCGGCCCGCCGCGGCCGGAGGATACGCCGCACCGATCCCGCCATCGCCCGGCCGACCCCGTCCACCAGAGTAAAGTCCCAGCCTAGAACGCCCAGAAGCGGTGCTCTCGACCCACCAGGAGACCACGCACATTGTCCGAGAAACGCGATCACGCCGAAGCCCTCGCCGGCAGGGGCCGCCTCGACCTGCGAGCCGACTGCGAGCGCTGCTTCGCGCTGTGCTGCGTCGCGCCGGCCTTCTCGGCCTCGGCGGACTTCGCGATCGACAAGGCGGCCGGGCAGGCCTGCCCGAACCTGCGCCCGGATTTCCGCTGCGGCATCCACGACGGCCTCAGGCAGCGGGGCTTTCCGGGGTGCACCGTCTACGACTGCTTCGGCGCGGGGCAGAAGGTCGCCCAGGTCACCTTCGGCGGGCGCGACTGGCGGCGGGCCCCGGGAACCGCCAGGCGGATGTTCGAGGTGTTCACGGTCATGCGGCACCTCCACGAGCTGCTCTGGTACCTGGCGGAGGCGCTGACGCTGGAGCCGGCCAGGGCGATCCACGGCGAGCTGAGCCTCGCGTACGACCGCACAGAACGCCTCACCCTCGACGAGCCCGGCGCGCTCGCGGAGCTGGACGTGGCCGCGCACCGGCAGGAGGTCAACGCCCTGCTGCTGCGCGCGAGCGAGCTGGTGCGGGCCGGAGCCGGCCGCAGGAGGAAGGATCGCAGAGGAGCCGACCTCATCGGGGCCGATCTCCGAGGCGCCGACCTCAGAGGCGCCAGCCTGCGCGGGGCCTACCTCATCGGAGCCGATCTCACGGGCGCCGACCTGAGGATGGCCGATCTCATCGGGGCCGACCTCCGGGACGCGAACCTCAGCGGCGCCGACCTCACCGGGAGCATCTTCCTCATCCAGTCCCAGCTCCACGCCGCCAGGGGCGACGCAGGCACGAGGCTTCCTCCCTCGCTCACCCATCCGGCGCACTGGGAGATCGGCTCCCCCGCGGCGGGTCAGGTGTAGTAGCCCTCGACCGGCACTCGCGCCTCGTCGAACAGCGCCGGGCCCTCCTGGCGCGCGCCCGCGGCGGCGGCGGCCGGCTTGAGGCCGGTGAGCTGCTCGGTGGAGAGCGCGAAGACGACGCGGCCGAGGCCGGATCGTTCGATCGCGCCCGCGCACATGCCGCACGGCTGGCAGCTGGTGTACATCGTGGTGGCGGCGGCGGTCGCGGGGTCGAGCTCGCGGGCCGCCCACCTGGCCAGCTTCAGCTCGGGGTGGGCGGTGATGTCGCCGTCGGTGAGCACCGTGTTGTGGTCTTCTACGAGCACGGTGCCGTCCGGGCCCGCCAGCAGCGACCCGAACGGCGGGTTCCCGCCCGCCCTGGCCGCGCTCGCGAGCTCGATGGCCCTGCGGAGAAGGCGTTCGTCGTCGTGTGTCACTGTCGCTCCGTTCGTGGGTTTCGCGCGCCGAGGTCCCAGCGGGCGGACACGGCCGCGAGCGCCTGCCACGCCGTACGCGGGTGGCAGGTCTCGCGCGGGTCGCCGTTGAAGGGGTCGAGCACGACGGTGCCGGCGCCGAGAAGGCGCAGCCGTTCGAGGTCGTCGGCGATCTGGTCGATCGTGCCCTCGCCGGCGAGCCGTTCCGGGCCGGTGACCTGCGACTCGGTGAGCCGCAGGGCGATGCGGGGGGCCAGTGCCGGGACGGGCCGTCCGAGCTCGGCCGCGACGGCCTTCAGCCGGTCCACGGACTCGGCCAGCCAGCCGGGGGTGAACCGCAGGGGGTGCCAGGCGTCTCCGAGGCGTACCGCCCGGCGCAGGGCCGCGTCGCTGTTGCCGCCCACCCAGATCGGTATGTGCCCGCTTCGGTAGTCGTTGTCGTTCTCCCAGGCGGCGCGCACCGCCCGGAGGTGGTCGTCGGTCAGCCTCCCGCGCCGCTCGAAGGGGACTCCGAGGGCCTCGAACTCCTGCCGGGCCCAGCCGATGCCCACGCCGAGGACCAGCCGATCACCGCTGAGCCGGTTGAGGTTGGCGGCCATGCGGGCGATGAGCAGCGGGTGCCGGTACGGCACGACGAGCACGGTGGTCCCGAGCCGGATCCGGTGGGTGACGCCGGCCAGCCACGCCAGCGTGGTGAAGGGCTCGTAGAACGGCGCCGGGTACTGCTCGGCGACGTCGGGCGTCACCGCGACGTGGTCGGAGACCATCAGCAGGTCGAAGCCCAGGCCCTCGACCGTCTGCGCCCAGCTCCGCAGCACGTCAGGGTCGGTGCCAGGCCCGAAGTTCGGAACGTTCACCCCTATTTGCACTGGTCAAGGCTATCGAGTGATCACTTGCGGCCGGAAGGGGCTTCTCCCGGCGTACCGGCCGATCAGCCGTGGATCTGCCGGTATCTTTGCCCGATGACCGAGAGTCTTGACGCCACCGACTGGTCGATCCTGGTCGAGGTGCAGCGGGACGGCCGCATCCCGCTCACCGAGCTCGGCCGGCGGGTCAACCTCAGCGCCTCCGCGGCGACCGAGCGGGTCAGGCGGCTGGAGGCGGCGGGCGTCATCACCGGCTACCACGCGAGCGTCGACCTGGTGAAGGTCGGTCTGGCCGTGCTCGCCGTGGTGCGCCTCAAGTACCCGGGGAGCCGGCACGAGCCCCTGCACCGGCTGCTCGCCGAGCGCTTCGAGATCCTGGAGTGCCTGCGGACCACCGGCGACGACTGCTACACGCTGAAGGTGGCCGCGGCCTCGATGGCCCACCTCGAACAGCTGGTCAACGAGCTGGCGCAGCTCGGCAGCACGACCACCAGCATCGTGTACAGCCAGACGCTCCCCTACCGCGGCCCCCAGGGGCCCTAGCTCACTTCTTGGGCGTCAGGACCCCGTCGATCAGGTAGAGGGTGGCGTTCCGGGTCTGCAGGTTGCCGCAGACCGCCTGGGCGTCGTTGACCTTGATCTTGTCACGGGAGTTCCTAGTGGTGATCTTGTCGCCTTCCAGGGAGGTGAAGCTGCCCCTCTTGAGGTCGTCGGGCGTCTTCCTGCCCTGCACGACGTGGTAGGTGAGCACCTTGGTCAGCGCGTTCTTGTCCGCGAGGAGCTTGTCGAGCTTCCGCTTCCCGAGCTTCTTGAAGGCGTCGTTGGTCGGCGCGAACACGGTGATGTCCTTGGTGGTGTTCAGCTTGTTCACCAGACCCGCCTTGTTGACGGCCGAGTAGAAGGTGGACAGGTCCGGGCTGTGCGCGGCGGCGGTGACCACCCGCAGCCTCGCCAGGTCGGCGACGCTCCCGGGGCCCGACTGCGGCAGGGACGAGCACCCCGGGCCGACCGGTGAGGAGGCCGGCGTGGGATTCGGCGCCTGGACGACGCCCGCCGTCACCGCGGCCTCGCTCGCGCCGGTGGCGGCGCCGGCCGAGGTGCCGTAGGCGGTCGTGAGCGACAGAGCCGCCACGACCGGAAGGGCGAGAAGACGAGTGTTCATGTGCCTGTCCCCTTTTGCGCTCTTTGAAAGGGCGGCCACCTGGCGCAACGAGTCGTTCACGGCACGGCCCCCGCAGACGGTGACACTCCCATTCTCGCCGGACGGTTCCCATCCCCACCCAACGCCCGGGGCGACATGCCCTAAAACGTGCTCCATGCCGCCTTAACTCCATCGACATCGTTTTAGTGGCGTTTAACGGGGATATTTCCGTAAATTACGCCATGAAAATCCCAATGCGGGTGGGAGAGTCCTTTGCCGTGTACCTGGCAACAAGGGATTGGGTCAGTGGAGGCCAAGAGTGTGGGCGAGGTCGGTGGCTTCGCGGGTCCAGCGGGCGCAGAGGGAGAGGCCGGCCGCTCGGGCGGCGTAGCCGGCGTCCGGGTCGGCGGTGGTGACGTCGCCGTAGCCACGGTGCCGGTCGGCCGAGGCCGTTTCGAGGCTCCTGACCGTGAGCCAGTCGTACTTCACCGCGCCGGCGCAGATGCCCAGCCGCACCACGCGTTCGTCGCCGGACCAGCCGGCCTCGCGAAGTCCTTCGAGGTAGGCCCGCGTGGCCCGGACGTCGAGCTCGTCGAGCACGTCGTGGGGCAGCAGCAGGTCGAAGACGCAGTCGGGGACGAGGTTGCCGATGTCCTCCCCGAGAGCCCCGTCCCCGGCGAAGGCCCAGTCGAGCAGGACCACCTCACCGTTCGGGCGCCGCACGATGTTGTTGGGCCAGACGTCGAGGTGGCAGACCGTGCGGGGCAGCGCCTCCATGATCGACAGCAGGCGTTCACGGTCGCGGTGCAGGCGCAGCAGGCCCTCGCGGAGTTCCCGCGGGAAGTGGTCCTCGATCAGTCGCTGGGACCACGCCCGATCGTCGTCGAGCAGGTGCCACTCGGCAGGGCGTGAGGTGCTGTAGTCCCGGAGGAAGCCCGTGCTGAGCCAGGGGTCCCGGGGAAGGTCCGCGCGTCCCTGGCTCCGCCCGAGGGCTCGGGCGGTCGCGACGACGTCCTCCACGGACAACGCCGACGAGTGCCGGCCTTCGACGTCCTCCAGCAGCAGTTCTATGTCGCCTTCACCGGTCTCCCTGACGTCGAGCACGGCCGGCGCGCCTAGGCCGAGCCGCCCGGGAAGTCCCGACCGGTAGGCGAGGGCTTCCCTGCGCCAGTAGTTCCAGTGCCTCGGGTCGGCGGAGGAGGACCAGTGTCCGGGGGCGTCGTCGCGGCGGTGGGTGAGGATCTTGTGGACGACGCCGCCCTCGCGCCAGATGCCACCGGTCACCCCGTTGGACCGGTTGTGGGTCAGCCGCTCGACAGGCACCCGATCACTCTAGGACCCGCGCGCCTCCAGGCCATCCCGGTGCCCTGGAGGCGTGTTCGCCTGGTCTCGTCCGGCGCCGGTCACACGAAGCGCTTGACGAACTCCAGTGCGGTGTCGGCGACCTCGCGCCAGCCGCTGTCGATGGTCAGCGCGTGGCCTCGGCCGCGGATCTCGACGATCTCCGTGATCGCCTGGTCGTCCTTCTGCTGCTTGTAGGAGGCGTTGGCGATGGCCCAGGGGACGGTGTGGTCCTTCTCGCCGGAGATGATCAGCAGCGGTCCCCGGTCGGGGTTGCCGGTGCCGACCTTGGCCTCGGTCCAGGGGTTTAGGTTGGCGGCTGCCGCCTGGAACAGCGGCGCGCCGGGGGCGGGCACGGCGAAGGCGTCGTACAGCTCCCTGGCCTCCTCCTCGCTTGCGTTGGCCTCAGGGTGCCTGGCCTAGCCGTTGGCGGCCGTGTCGAGCGCGGCGCCCACCTGGTCGGCCAGGGTGACCGCCACCAGGCGCGCCTGCAGGGGCGGGACGGCCCCAGGTGTGGGGTCGAGCAGGAACCGGCCGTAGAAATGGCCGTTGCCGAGCGTGCGCAGCTCGACCTCCTCGTCCGGTAGGCCCAGCCGGTCGACGTCCCAGCGCCTGCGTCCCCAGACCACCGAGCCGTCCTGTTCGAGCCGGGGCGGGTGGCCGATCAGGATCCCGTACTGGAAGCGGCAGCCGCGCAGCTGCAGCAGGTCGGTGAGCTGGGCCCTGACGTGGTCGACCACCACCTCGGGTGACCTGGACGACTGGGCCAGCTCGGCGGTGTCGTGGATCTGGGCCAGGTAGCCGGCGTCGGTGACCGCGACCACCCGCAGGCGCCGCGCCCGGGCGGCCAGCTGGGACACGGCCAGGCCCACGATGAGCAGCAGGGCGGCGGTCTGGATGTCCGCGGGGCTGGTGACGGTGAACCGCTGGTAGGGCGGGGCGAAGAAGAAGTCGAACCACAGGGCGGCCGACACCGCCGCGAGCGCGCCCGCCAGGCGGTGCCCGTTGGCGGCCACCGCGACCACGACGACGACCAGCGCGAGGGCCACGTTGGTGTTCGACAGGCCCGCGCGGAACGGCACGAGCACCGCCGAGACGGCCAGCGGGGCCACCAGTGCCGCCACGATCGCGAGGCGGTCCCTGTCCAGGTAGCGAAGCACAGCCGCACCCCCGTCCTGTGCGCCAAGGCCGACGCCCTACCCCTACCCGGCCGCACCCTCTCCGACCAGGCCATCCGAACCCGTCATTCGTCGAGTGCGAGGTCCACGTGGAAGCCTCGACGCGGGGGGTACGCCCTGGTGGCCGGAGAGTGGTGGCGCACCACCCGCGGGGACGACTCCGTACGGACGCGCGGCCGCTGAGGCGCCCTGCGGTAGGCGAACTCCACTCCATGCTGATAGTTATCAGCCGAAATTCCAGGCGTTTTACCCATTTCGTCGCCCATCTTGACGCCGGTTAGACGCCGCCGCATTTCTTGCACTGCCCCATCTCACCGGTGGTCACTTTGGCCAGGCGGTGAATGTGAGCCGCGTGAACGCCGGCACCCCGGCGTCACGTCGCCATGGGCGAAAACGGGGGCGGTCAACGCGGCGGGGGGCCGGCAATACCGGCCGGGGACATCCGCAGGGCCGGCGGAACGGAAATCCACCGAGCGCCTCCAGGACGTGATCGGCAGGACCTACTCCTTCTTCAACCCGGACGTCAGCATTGAGACCGCGCTCGAGCCGTTCCTCGACGCCTTCAGCGCGGCGTACGACAAGTGCAAGCCCACGCCCGCTCCGGCGACCCGGAACGGCTGTTAGCAAGTGACCCCGGGATGACGACGGCCGGGACACCGGCCGCGATACCGTTCCACTCGTGACGCACAACCACGAAGGCGAAGGAATGGCTGTGGCGACGTCCCTGGCCGGTCACGCGGCGGGCTCCTCCCGCGTGGCCCTGCGCCGGCTCACCCTCCACGACCAGGACCGGTTCGTCGAGCTGGTCCGCGCCAGCACCGGCCTGCACCACCCGTACATGTCACTGCCCGCCACACCGCAGGAGTTCCAGACCTACCTCGCGCGGTTCGACGACCCGCTGTCCGCCGAAGGCCTGCTGGTCCACGTGCGGGAGACCGGTGCCATCGCCGGCACCATCAACATCAACAGCATCATCCGCGGACGCTTCCAGAACGGCTCCCTCGCCTACGCGGCCTTCGCCCCCAGCGCCTGCCAGGGGTACATGTCCGAAGGCCTCGCCCTGGTGCTGCGCTACGCCTTCGAGGAACTGCGGCTCCACCGGCTGGAAGCCCAGATCCAGCCCGGCAACCACGCCTCGCTGAAGCTGGTCCGGCGCCTCGGCTTCCGCTACGAGGGCCTCTCCCCCGATCTGCTGTTCATCGACGGCGCCTGGCGGGACCACGAGCGCTGGGCCATCACCAGCACCACGGCCGGCGACAGCCCGCATCCGACCCTGCCCCACCGCTGACAGGCCCGGGGCCTGGATCGGTGATTGATGAAGCACAGATCGTTATCTAGGCTCGCCTCATGGGCATTCCTACCGAACCTATCGGCAGCATCCCCCGACCCCCCGCTCTGCTGGCCGCGCTCGCCGGTCACTCCGAAGGCCGCACCGGCGACGCCGAGCTGGCCGCACGGCAGGCCGAGGCCGTCGCCGACACCGTCGCACGCCTGGAGCGACTCGGCTGCCCGGTCCTCGTCGATGGAGAGCAGTCCAAGCCGAGCTTCGCCACCTACCCCATCACCGGGCTGGACGGGCTCAGCCCCGACGGCGCGGTCATCCCTTTCGCCGACGGCCACACCCGGCAGCTCCCGCGCCTGACCTCAGGCCCGTTCCGATACCAGGTGCACGCCGAGACCTACCTGCGGGAAGCGCAGCGCCACACCGGCCTCCCGGTGAAGCAGGCGGTCATCGCACCGTCGGCGCTGAGCCTGCTCTACCCGGCCGACGGCATCGCCGACTACCCCCGCAAATCCTTCCTGGACGACCTGACCGCCGAGGCCGAGGCGGACATCCGCGGCTGCCTGGACGCCGGCGCCCACGTCGTACAGCTCGACTTCACCGAAGGCAGGCTGTCGCTCAAGCTCGACCCGAGCGGGGGCCTGCTCGACGACTTCGTCACCCTCAACAACCAGGTGCTGGAGCGCTTCAGCCCGGCCGAACGGGCCCGCATCGGCGTGCACACCTGCCCGGGCGGCGACCAGGACTCCACCCACAGCCTGGACGTCGACTACGCGGGCCTGCTGCCGAAGCTCTTCCGGCTGCGGGCCGGCAACTTCTACATCCAGCTGGCCAGCGAGCCCGACCCCGACCGGGTGCTGGCCATCATCCGCGACAACCTGCCCTCGGGGGTGCGGGTCTTCATCGGGGTGACCGATCCGATCGACCCGCGCATCGAGACACCCGAGCAGGTACGCGACCTGCTGCTTCGGGCTGCCCAGTACATACCGGTCGACCAGCTGGGCAGCTGCGACGACTGCGGATTCGCCCCGTTCGCCGACGACACCTCCACCTCTCGCGAGATCGCGTTCGGCAAGATCGCCGCCCGGGTGGAGGGCACCAGGCTCGCCGCCGAAGCCCTCGAAGTCTGACACCCCGCATCCCGGCCGACGGGCACCCGCGCGGCGTCGCGGGTGCCATCTCTCCAGCCCCCGGCCTCAGGCCTGGACGGCGCCGAGCGTGGTTCCGGGGTGTGGTTCCGGGGTGTGGTTCCGGGGTGTGGTTCCGGGGCGAACACACCCTCGCCACGGCCCGGAAAACCGGTTGCGGGCCCGGCGCGGGCACGCCCACGATCGCCCCTATGACGATCACGTTCGAATGGCGCGGCGCCTTCGGCAACACCGAGGTCAACGCCCTGCACGCGGAGGGCTTCCAGCATCCGCCACTGGACGACGACTGGTGGGCACAGGTGAACCGCCACAGCCTGGGATGGGTCTGCGCCCGGCAGGACGGCGCCGCCGCCGGTCGCGAGGCGGCAGGCCTCGGTGCGCTCGCCGGTTTCGTCAACGTGGCCTGGGACGGCGGCGTCCACGCCTTCCTCCTCGACACCCTGGTCACCGCGCGCCATCGACGCCACGGCGTGGCCACCCGGCTCGTCGCCATCGCGACCCAGGAGGCGCGCGCCGCGGGGTGCGAGTGGCTGCACGTCGACTTCGAGGACCACCTGCGCGGTTTCTACCTCGACGCCTGCGGATTCGCGCCCACCAACGCCGGGCTGATCGCCTTGTAGTCGCCGAACCGGCACCTCGCCGACCAAAGCGGAGGAAGCACGGCGCGCCCTCGCTCACGGCTACGCCCGTGGTGAATTCGAGGCGCTGCTGGTCCCGATGGAACCAGGATGGCCGCTATGAGGCTTCTTGTTCTTGGTGGAACGCATTTCGTGGGACGGGCCGTCGTCGAGACCGCATTGGCGGCCGGCCACGACGTCACCACGCTGAATCGCGGTGTGAGCAGGTCCCCCGCCCCGGGCGTCGAACCGCTCATCGCGGACCGCACCGACCCCGGCGCGCTGCGCCGCGCCCTTGGAGACCGGGAGTGGGACGCGGTCGTGGACGCCTGGAGCGGCGCCCCGCGCGTGGTCCGCGACTCCTGCGAGCTGCTCGCCGGCCGCACCGGTCACTACGGATACGTGTCCAGCCGGTCGGTCTACCACTGGCCGGTCCCCCTCGGAGCCGACGAGCACGCCCCGGTGGTGGAGGGCGATCCCGGCGGCGACAGCGAGGACTACGCCGCCATGAAACGCGGCGGCGAGCTCGCCGTCCTCGGCGCCTTCGGCGATCGGGCCCTGCTCGCCCGCGCCGGGCTGATCCTCGGGCCGTACGAGAACATCGGACGGCTGCCCTGGTGGCTTCGCCGGCTTGAGCGCGGCGGCCGGGTCCTCGCGCCCGGCCGCCCCGCCCGCCCGCTCCAGTACATCGACGCCAGGGACCTGGCGGCGTGGATGCTCGCCGGCGCCGGGCGGGGCCTCGGCGGCACGTTCAACACCGTGAGCCGCGCCGGGTACACCACCATGGGCGAGCTGCTCGAAACCGCGGTGAAGGTCACCGCGTCGGACGCCGAGCTGGTCTGGGCCTCCCCCGAGGTGCTCGACGAGGCGGGCGTCAGCCCCTGGACCGAGATGCCGATCTGGCTGCCCGAGGACGCCGAGTACGGCGGCATGCACGACTCCGACGTCACGGCCGCCCACGACGCGGGGCTTACCTGCCGCCCGCTCCACGAGACGGTCGCCGACACCTGGGCCTGGCTCCAGGCCGAAGGAGACCCCGTGCCACGGTCCGACAGGCCCCGGCACGGCATCGACCCGGCCAAGGAGCAGCGCGTGCTGGACATGCTCACCTGACAGCCCAGCGGGCGAGGGTAGGGATGTCCCGCCGCGGCGGCGGGACCAGGGGTGCGGGTCAGCCGATGTCCCGCCGCAGCGGAGCCGCCACGGCGATCACGGCCGCCACCAGGGCGTACGCCAGCAGCACGGCGCCGCCGACCGGCGCGGGGAGCAGCCGGGCGGCCTCCGTGCCCGTCTGACCGGCGACGGCCTCGGCCAGGTAGGTGAACCCGGTGAGCGCGGCGGTGGCGCCGCCGGGCAGGTAGGGGTAGACCGCCTTGATCCCAGGTACGAGCATCAGGGCGGTCTCGACCATGTAGAAGTAGGCGCCGACGACCACCAGCGCGGTCACCTGGTTGCGCAGGAGGGCCCCCACGGCCACGCCCAGCAGCGTGTAGACCGCCATGGTCAGCGCGATGCGGCCCAGCAGCGCCAGCACCGTGCCCGCGGGCAGGCCGAGGGCGATCCCCTTGAGGGCGGCCACCGCGAACAGCGCGCCCGCCGCCACCCCCGCCGCGACCACGCCGTAGGCGAGCCCGCCACCGGCGTAGGCCACCAGCTTGGCCGCGAGCCAGGTCCAGCGCCTCGGGGCGAACAGCGCCGTGGTGGTGACGGTCCCGTGGCGGTACTCCGAGGCCACGGCCGCGGTGCCGATCAGGGCGGGGACGAACATGGTGAAACCCAGCAGCCCGAGCAGCACCCGGGTACCCTCCTCGCTGGCCAAGCCCGGCAGCGGAGGGGTGAAGTTCTCCGGGCCCACGAGCGCGAGCAGGCCGACGAGGGCTCCGCTGCCGAGCGCGGCCAGCAGGCCCCACAGCCACAGCCTGGACGAGGTCAGGCGCGTCCACTCCGCCGAGACGAGCGCGGTCATCGGGCACCTCCGGTCATGTTCAGGAACGCCTCCTCGAGAGTGGGACGTTCGAGGGTGATCTCGTGCAGCGGAATGCCATGCGCCGCCGCGACGGCGGCGACCTGTGCGGTGGTCATGCCGTGAACGCGCAGGACACCCGGTCCCGGAGCCTCCACGCGGATCACCCCCCCGGCCTCGCCCTCGCTGTCCAGCAGGCGGGCCCTGAGCAGGTCCGCCTCCGGCGACCGGACGAGCACGGCCGCCGCGCCGTACAGCCCGGTGATGGGCCCGGTGGCGACCAGCCGGCCCTCGCGGATCACCACGACCTGGTCGGCCACCTGCTCGATCTCGCCGAGCACATGGCTGGAGACCAGGACGGTGCGCCCCTCGGCCGCCAGGTCGAGCAGGAACCGGCGCAGCCAGGCGATGCCCTCGGGGTCGAGGCCGTTGCCCGGCTCGTCCAGCAGCAGCACGCGCGGATCGCCCAGCAGGGCGGTGGCCAGGTTGAGGCGCTGCCGCATCCCGGTGGACAGAGTGCGCGTAGCCCTCCCCGCGAACGCCGACACCCCCGTCAGCTCGGCGACCCGCGCGGCACGGGCCGTGCCGTACCGGCCCATGCGGGCGTACACGCGCAGATGGTCAAGCGCGGTGTGGCCGGGGTGGAAGCCCGAGCCGTCCAGCACCGCGCCGACCGTCGCGGTCGGCCGGGCAAGGTCGGCGTAACGCCTGCCGCCGATGGTGGCCGTGCCGGAGGTCGGCGCGACCAGGCCCAGCAGCATCCGCATGGTGGTGGTCTTGCCCGCGCCGTTCGGCCCGAGGAAACCCGCGACCGTGCCGGGCGCGACGCCGAAGCTGAGGTCGGTGACGGCGGCCACGGGCCCGAAGGTCTTGGTCAGGCCGCGCACCTCGATGCCCCAGGAGCCCTCGCTCATGTCAGCACCGCCGCCAGGTGGCGCCGGATCTCACCGGCGTCCCGGACGCTCAGGATCAGCTCGTCGTAGCCCGCCACCCTGCCCTTCAGGACGATGCGCAGGCCGGGCACGCCGCGGCGGGCGGCCACCAGCCGCCTGACGCCCTTCAGGGACGTCCAGGTGCCGACCTTGGCGAAGCCGCTGACGAGCAGGCCGGAGTGCACCCCCGTGGCCGCCGTGAGCGGCCGGTCGAGGTGGTGCGCCTCGGCGATGGCCTCCAGCGGCACGCGCACCGCGTCGGTCCTGGTGAACGGCCGTGTCCACGGGGCGAAGAACACGGTCAGCGTCCCCTCGTGGATCCCTACCTCGATCACGATGTCCTCCTGTGTCGTGTTGGCGAGTGACATCTGTTCTATAAGTTGTATATCAGATAGTCTGTCGGTGTGCAGCTGACCCTTGACCTCGACAGCGAGGTCCCGATCTACCAGCAGATCCGGGACCGCATCGTGGAGGCGATCGCCCGCGGGCAGGCCACGGAAGGCGACCCGCTGCCCTCGACCCGGCAGCTCGCCGCCGACTTCGGCATCAACTTCCACACCGTGAACAAGGCCTACGACCTGCTACGACAGCAGGGCGTCATCCGCATCAACCGCAAGAGCGGCGCGGTCGTCAGGCGCGACCCCGCCACCGGCCCGCCCGAGGCCGGGTTCACCGACGACTGGGAAGAGCGAATGCGCGTGCTGCTGGCGGAGGCCACCGTCCACGGCCTGGGCCTGGAGGACGTGATGCGACGCTGCGAGACCATGCTGACCGAATTCAAGGAAACGCCATGACCCCGCTCATCGCCGCCCACCTGGCCCTCCTCGCGCTGGTCACCTGCCTCGCCCTGGCCCTGCCCGCGCTGGCCAGGCCGACGCTGCCGTTCGGCGTCCGCGTGAGCGCCGAACGCGTGGCCGACCCCGACGTCATCGCCCAGCGCCGGAGCTTCGCCCGCCTGACCGTCACGGCGGCCGCGATCGCCGCGACGATCTCGACCGCCGTGCTGCTCGCCACGGGTGAACCGGCCGTGACCGGCGCCACCGCCACCGCCCTGGCCGCGGCCGACCTGCTGCTCTACCACCGCGCCCACCGAAACGTCCGCGCCGCCAAGGACGCCGGGCGCTGGCAGGCCGAGCGGCGTCAGGCCGTCACCGCCGACACCACCTTCCGCACCGACCCCGTCCGCGTGCCCTGGCGCTGGAGCCTGCCCGCTCTGGCGATCACGCTGCTCACCGCCGCCATCGGCTGGTCACGGTACGGCGGGCTGCCTCCCACGCTGCCGCCGTTCCTCGCGTACGGCACATCCCCCGCACCGCGCGAGCCCACCACGTTCCTGAACGCCTTCGAACCGGTGGCCTACCAGGCCGCGACCACCCTCCTGGTCCTCGTGCCGGTCCTGGTGGTGCTGCGCGCCCGGCCCGACCTCGACGCGGCCAGGCCCACGGGCTCGGCCCGCCGCTACCGCGTCTACCTGCGCGGCATCGCCGCACTGTCGCTGCTCTCGGCCGCCTGCCTGAACCTGGGCCTGCTCATCTCCGCCCTGCTGCTCTGGGAGGTCATCCCGCCCACGATCGCCTGGCAGGCGGCCACCTGCCTCCCGCTCGCCGCGATGGTCGCCGGATGGCTGGTCTGGGAGACGAAGGTGGGCCAGGCGGGGCACCGCCTGGCCGCCCTCCCCGGGGAGGACCAGGAGGACTCCGGGGTCGCGCAACGCGACGACGACCGGCACTGGTTCCTCGCGGGCACCGTCTACGCCAACCGCCGCGACCCCGCACTCCTCCTGCACGCCCGGCTCGGCTCCTCCTGGACGATCAACCTCGGCCACCCGGTCGCCTGGCTCCTCATCGCCGCCCTCGCCGGATTCGTCCTGCTCGCCCTCCTCGGCGTCATCGACCTGCCCCAGAAACGAAGCCTCTTCTAGGGCGGCACGGCCTTCCCGGACGGCCGGACCGGCGACATACCAAGGGCCGAGCGAACCGATCGGCCTCCAGCGGCGTCTCAGCGTTGTGAGGCTTCTTCTCAACGCGGCCGGCATCGCCCTGGCCTCGATCGCGATATGCGCGTCGGCCGTACTCATCTCGCGCTCGCCGGGCGGCGCGCCGTCCGCACCGGCGACGTGCCCGCAACGATGGGGCGGCGCCGGGATCGGCGGCTGGGTGCCCCAGGCCACCGGAATCGACGGAGCCGAGGCGTCACTGGTACCCGGCGAGCCCGTCGCCGCGACGATCTGCGCCTACCCGGGGGAGAACTTCCGCCCGGGAGGCGAGCGGCTCGCCGGCACCCGTACCCTGACGGGCCAGGCCACGGCGATGGCCCGCGACCTCGCCTACCTCCCGGTGACCACAGAGAATCGCGACGGCCCCTGCACAGCGGTGGGCGGCCCCATGACGAACTACCTCATCCGGTTCGCCTACCCCGGCGGCGAGGCGATCTGGGTGGGCACCGCCGAGGAGGTCAATGCGTGCGTGACGACCACCAACGGCACGACCACCAGCGAGGCGTACATGGGGCCGAGCATCACCGCCGCCTACCGGACCGGAACGTGGAAGGTCGTACGCCCCGACGACCCCTGCGACGGGCCAGCCCAGCGCCGGGGCCAGAACGAGTGGATGGTGCCCGGCCGGCCCGTCTCGGTCCTGGTGTGCGGGGAGGCCGCCTCCTCCGGCGCGCGGCGTCCCCGGGCGCAGCACGGCCGCCAGGCGGCCACGAGCCTGGCGGCGGCGCTGAACTCTCCGGACACCCGGCCGAGTGACCACACGTGCCAGGGTGGCGAAAGCACGCATAGCCGGGTATTTCACTACCTGTTCGGCTACGCGGACGGGCCACCCGCCGGTGTCGTCGTCTGGATCGGCTGCGTCCCCGGCCTCGACAACGGACTGCTCCAGGCGGACGTCGACGACTCCATCCTGAACCAGGCGATGCGACTCACCCCGCGAGGCTGAGACCTCCTCCTGAACCGATGAGACTCACCCCGCGGAATCAAGTCCTCAGGCCATTCGCACCACCGGACCAGGTACCGGCGGTGCGTCCGGGGGGTTCCCCGCCCGGGTCAGGCACGGAAGTCGTCGGGGCGTTCGGGAGTGGCCTTGGCCAGGAGGTCACGGATCGCGTCGGCCTCCACCGACTGGCCGTACACGGGCGATCCGGGCTGCTGGCGCCACGACTCGTCGAGCCCTCCGGCGTCGACGGTGTCGAAGCCCAGCTCGTCGATGAGGTCACGGACGACCCGCTTGGCCGCCTCGTCGTCGCCGGCCACCGGCAGGGCGACGCGGCCGGGGGTGCCCTTGGGCCGCGGCAGGTCGAGGATGTGCTGGGCGTAGGTGCCGTTGAACGCCTTGATCACGGGGTGGCCGAGGTGCTGCTCGGTCCAGCGGCTCTCGGTCACGCCCTCCTCGATGGGGGCGATCAGGCCGTCCCGCTGCGGGTAGTAGTTGCCGGTGTCGATGACGGCGACGCTGTCCGGCACCCCGTCGAAGAGGCCGGCGGGCAGCTTGGGGACGCTCTTGACCGGGATGGCCACGACGACCACCTCGACACCACGCGTGGCCTGCTCGACGTGGACGGGCGTGGCGCCGGTCTCCTCGGCGAGCTCGGTGAGGGTCTCGGGACCGCGCGAGTTGGCGACGGCCACCTCGTGCCCGAGGGCGGTGAGACGGCGGGTGAGGTTGCCGCCGATGTGGCCGGCTCCGATGATGCCGATCTTCATATGATGTGCCTTTCCCTCGTGTCTGGCCGCGGTCACTCGGCCGGCGGCGACGAGCGTCTGGTCGGTTCACTGACACAGGTGTGCTGCCGGTTGACCGTCGTATGTTGAGCCTCGGCGACCGCGGATGTATTCCGGTCTGTAGTCGGTGTTCATTCCCCACTACGGCGCCCTTTACTTTGTAGATCAAAAGAGCGGCCGACTGGCCCGACCTAGCCGGCATCGCGGACGAGGAGTGCGATCTGCACCGATTTGGATCATGACCGTGTTGAGGTAGGCGATCGCGGCCTGGACCAGGTGGAGGGCGAGCGCGGACACCTCGACGTGCTCACGGCCATCCCCGGTCGGCTCGCCGGCCTTGCCGCAGAAGATGTCCCTATTTGCCGAGTTCCAATTCTTCACCACGTTCAGGCCCTCACCGAATCCAGCAGATGCGCGAAGGGATAGCCGCGCTCGGCAGTCTTCATGCTCGGAGCGCTCGTGCCCCGGAGCAGCGGCACGCGACGGACGTTGGAAACGCCGAGGAAACGCGCCTACGTGTGGTCTGGCCTCGCGTCCGCCGTGGTCATCTCGGCGGTGCGATTCTGTGGGAGCACGACGCAAGGAACACGGCATGACCTCTCGAGACGATTTCCACCACCCTGACCGGCGCGGGTTCCTGCGGCGAGCGGGCCTGGCCGTGGCCGCGGGCGCGAGCCTTGCCCTGCTGGATTCCGCCCCGAGCCCGGCGTTCGCCTCCCCCGGGGATCCTGATCAGCTGTTCAAGGAGGGCAGGTTCGTCGAGGCCGAGCGCGGCTATCGGCGCCTCCTGCGCAAGGATCCGCGGAACGCGCACGCCTCCGCCCAGGTTGGCTACATCGCTCTGCTGTCCAACCGCTTCGGCGACGCGGAGAAGCACCTGTCCAAGGCCGTCGCTCTGCAGTCCGGCGACGTCGCCTCGGCACAGCGGCTGGCCGAGTGCTTCGTCCGGCAAGATCAGCTCGCCCGTGCGGTACCGCTGCTTCAGAGCACCGGCCGCCCTCGTGACAAGGCGTACGCCGACCTCTACTCCCACATCAGCGGCACACCATGGCAGATTCACGGCGCGCAGAGCGCGCACGTGAAGGAGCAGGCGGGCGAGGCGTTCACCCTGGGCGACGCGCTGCTGCTGGAAAGACTGGTGCACAATCTGGTGGAGAACGCCGTCAGGCACAACGTCAAGGACGGCGGCTGGGTGAGCGTCCTCAGCCGCACCCACCCCGACGCCACTGTGGAGGTGGAGGTGAGCAACACCGGGCCCACGGTGCCGCCGTACGAGATCCCTTCTCTGTTCGAACCGTTTCGCCGGTTGGGCGACGAACGGCTGGTCACCGCCAAAGGCGCCGGCTTGGGCCTGTCCATCGTCCGCTCGGTCGTCAGAGCCCACGAGGGTCATATCAACGCCCGCCCACGCGAAGGCGGCGGCCTCACCGTGAGCGTCACCCTGCCGGCCTGCGAGCCCTCCTGATCCGCAGATCAGACATTCGCTGGGCACGCGGCAGCGGACCTCACGTCAGCGCCAATTCGTCCGGGACTGTGTTGTGGTATTTAGTGATCGATTAGGCGCGGAGGCGATACTGCCCGGACCGGCGGCTGGTGACCTGCCAACGCGTAAAAGGGGATGAACCTCTCCAGGTTCGGTGCAAGGCTGGGCTCGTGAGCGACACGCGAACCGTGGTCCTGGTCGAGGGAGCCAGTGACAAGTCGGCCATCGAAGCGTTGGCCGAGCGCCGTGGCCGGAACCTAGCGGCCGAAGGCATCTCCCTTGTGGCGATGGGCGGTGCCACGAACATCGGGACGTATATCGGCAGGTTCGGCCCTCCCGGTCGCGATCTCCGGCTGGCCGGTCTGTGCGACGTCGGGGAGGAAGGCGCCTTCCGGAGGGGTCTCGAGCGCGCCGGCCTTGGATCCGATCTCAGCCGAAGCGATCTGGAGGCGCTCGGATTCTTCATGTGCGTCGCTGACCTGGAAGACGAGCTGATCCGCGCCCTCGACACCGCCACGGTTGAGCGCGTTGTCGATGCCGAGGGCGAGCTCAGCTCATTTCGCACGCTCCAGAAGCAACCCGCATGGCGCGGGCGCGCCACTCACGACCAGCTACGCCGGTTCATGGGATCAGGCGGTGGCCGCAAGATCCGCTACTCTGGCCCGCTCGTCGCGGCACTCGATCTCGATCGCGTGCCGCGGCCGCTGGATATGCTGCTGGCCCACCTATTAGGCACTCGGAGCTAGGGACGATGACGACCGGCGGTCGCCGCCGCGTGGCACGCGCCCCGGCCGTCCGCCCGGGCGACGACGCTGCCACCCTCGACGCGGATCGCGGCCTCGGTACCGTCCCCGACGGCGGGCACGCCGGCCCTCGCGGCGAGGGATCCGGTCTCGTCGTACACCACCCGCAGGCGGGGCCACGCCGACGGCGGGAAGGCCGCGCGCAGGCAGGTGCGGATCTCTGCGACGGCCAGCCGGGCCAGCGGCATGAGCTCGTCGGGGTCGCCGGTGACCAGGACTGCGGTGAGCTCCGCCCCGGGCGGCGCGGCACGCACCGCCTCCTCGACAGCTTCGAGCCGGTGCAGCCCGAGGATCGCCACGACACCGTCCACGGCCGGCCGCGCGGGCTCGCCACGCACCGCGTCCAGCATCTGTGGCGGTGACCACGGCTCGTCGGCGGGCCGCGCCTCAGGGATCCAGGGCAGGTGCGGGGGCGCCCACACGTCGTCGAGCTCAAGGCCGGCGAGCCGCTCGCAGACGCTGACGACGTCGAAGGGATCGCCGAAGCCGGGCGCGGCGGCCGCCATCTGGCTCGTGCCGTGCAGGGCCGTGAGCACGGCCTCCGCGACACGCACCCGCCGCCCGGCCGCCGCGCCGGACGATCCGCCGGTTGGGCTCAGGCGTTCCAGGGCGAGCCCTAGCAGGATCGCGTCCAGCTTCATCAGCTGCGCGAACGGCCGCCGGGTCTGCTCGTCGGCGAGGATCTCCGGCATCAGGTCCATGCCGAGCCTCGCCGGGCCGTTCCACTCGTCGCCGGCGAGAGGAAGCCTGGCGACCCAGGCACGGGCGAACGCCCCGAGCGCCTCACGGGCACTGCGGCCGGGATCGGAGAGAGACCCCTTGGAGGCACGCCCGGCGAGGTCGCGGTCCGGGTAAGGCATGTCGGGCATGCGCCGGGCATGCTCGTGCTCGGAGCCTGGGAAGGGCGCGTCGGGCGGGTGTTCGGCGAGGTCGGCCAGGACGGCGAAGTAGAGGGCTCGCTTCCCGGGGAAGTTGGAGTAGACCGCGCCGCGGGTGAGCCCCGCGCGCTCGGCGATGCCGTCGATCTTGGCCTCGCGGAAGCCGCTCTCGGTGAACTCGTCCCTCGCGGCGGCCAGCACCTTGGCGCGGTTGAGCTCGCGCATCTCGGCCCTGGTGAGCCGGCCCATCGCCTCCCCTTCCCCCTCGACGACCTCGTGACATTTCGCGACATTTCGTGACATCTCCGGCGGCGTCCGCCGATTGCCGCGCGCGCCTAACCAAGATACCGTGACCATCCAGATGTTGGGATCATGTGTTCATGCCATTTCAAAGGAGGATCCATGAGCGGCGTTCCCGAGATCGACCTCACCGACCCCGAGGTCCTGCGCGACCCCTTCACGGCGTACGGGGACGCCCGCGAGCGCTCACCGCTGGCGCGACTGCTGATCCCCGGTCTAGCCCCCATGTGGGCCCTCACCCGGCACGAGGACGCCAGGGCGATGCTCGGCGACCCTCGCTTCGAGCTCAACGCCGACAGCTTCATGCGGCCTGACGTGCCCGAGGACTGCCTGCCGTACATGCGGACGATGACCGAGATGGCCGCGCCGGAGCACGCCCGGCTGCGCAGGCTGGTGTCCCCCGCCTTCACCGCGCGCCGCGCCGCCGAGTTCCGGCCGCGGATCGAGCCGATCGCCGGGAGACTGCTCGACGACCTGCCCGGCCATGCCGAGAACGGCTCGGTCGACCTGCTGCGGCACCTGGCACGGCCGTTGCCGATGGAGGTCATCTGCGAGCTGGTCGGCATCCCCGAGCCCGACCGCCCGAGTTGGCGCGCGTACGGGGCCATCGTGGCGGCGGGGTCGGGCCAGGGGTTCGCCGAGGCCGTGCCGGGGATCATGGACGGCGCCAAGGCCGCGACGGCGCGACGGCGCGCGGAGCCCGGCGACGACCTGCTCTCCGACCTGATCCGCGCGCAGGCCGAGGACGGGGACCGGCTCGACGACACCCAGATGGTCACGCTCGTCTGGCACCTCGTCCTGGCGGGACAGACCCCCACGAACCTCATCGCCAACGCCGTGGTGGCCCTGCTCTCCCACCCTGCGCAGCTCGCCGCGCTGCGTGCGGATCCCGGGCTGATGCCGCTCGCCGTCGAGGAGCTGGTGCGCTGGTGCGGGCCGACGCTGCTGTCGATCCCCCGCTACGCGCGGGAGGACGTCGAGCTCCACGGCACGCAGGTGCGCAAGGGAGAGGCCGTCACCGCCGCGATCGCCGCCGCCAACCGCGACCCGCGCGCGTTCGCCGATCCCGGCAGGTTCGACGTCGGCCGCGCCGCCGGGCCCGCGGGCCATCTGGGCTTCGCCCACGGCCCGCACTTCTGCCTCGGGGCGTCGCTGGCCCGCGTGCAGACCGAGGTCGCGCTCACGGCACTGCTGCGCCGCTTCCCCGGCCTCGCGCTCGCGGTCCCCCCGGACGGGCTGCGCGCGCCCGATCCTGGCACCTGGCGGCTGACCGCCCTGCCCGTGACCCTCTGACAGCCGGGCCCCACGACCTCAAGGAGACTTCTCGCGTGCCACGCACCGGTGACGGCGACCCGCTGAAGTGCACGTTCTGCGGGAAGAGCCAGAAGCAGGTCAGGAGGCTCATCGCGGGCCCCGGCCACATCTGCATCTGCGACGAGTGCGTCGAACTGTGCAACGAGCTCATCGAGGAGGAGCTCGACGAGCACTCCGAGGCCGGGCCACGGGACCTGCCCAAGCCGAGGGAGATCCACGCGTTCCTGGAGCAGTACGTCGTCGGGCAGGAGAACGCCAAGAAGACGCTCTCGGTGGCGGTCTACAACCACTACAAGCGCATCCAGGCCGGAGCGGAAAGGGAGGAGCCGGTCGAGCTGGGCAAGTCCAACATCCTGCTGGTCGGCCCCACCGGCTCCGGCAAGACCTACCTGGTCCAGACGCTCGCCCGCATGCTCGACGTCCCGTTCGCGATCGCCGACGCCACCGCGCTGACCGAGGCCGGGTACGTCGGTGAGGACGTCGAGAACATCCTGCTCAAGCTGCTCCAGGCCGCCGGCTACGACGTCAGGAAGGCCGAGAGGGGCATCGTCTACATCGACGAGATCGACAAGATCGCCCGCAGGAGCGAGAACCCCTCCATCACCCGCGACGTCTCCGGCGAGGGCGTGCAGCAGGCGCTGCTGAAGATCCTCGAAGGCACGACCGCCTCGGTCCCGCCGCAGGGCGGCCGCAAGCACCCGCACCAGGAGTTCATCCAGATCGACACCACCAACGTGCTGTTCATCGTCGGCGGCGCGTTCGCCGGCCTGGAGCGGATCATCGAGCGGCGGACCGGCCACAGGGGCGCCGGGTTCGGCGCCGCGCTCCGCACCGGGCAGGACCGCGAGAGGGCGGACCCCTTCGCCGAGGTCATGCCCGCGGACCTGGTCAGGTTCGGGCTGATCCCGGAGCTCACCGGCCGGCTCCCCGTGGTGTCGACCTTCCAGCCGCTGGACCGTACGGCGCTGGCGCGGATCCTCACCGAGCCGCGCAACGCGCTCATCAAGCAGTATCAGCGGCTCTTCGAGCTCGACGGCGTGGAGCTGGAGTTCACCGAGGACGCCGTCGGCGCGATCGCCGAGCAGGCGCTGCTCCGCCGCACCGGCGCCCGGGCGACCCGCGCGATCCTGGAGGAGATCCTGCTCAACGTGATGTACGAGGTGCCGAGCCGGGACGATGTCGCCCGCGTCGTGATCGACCGCGACACCGTGCTCCACAACGTCAACCCGACCCTGGTCCCCCGCGACCACCCCGGCCCAGAAGGCCATCGCGAGAAGTCCGCCTGAGAGGCGTCCGCTTGCCCGTCCTGCCACATCGGTGGAACATGATTGCGGGCCAGTTGTGGCAGTTCCCGATCGGAATGGTGGGAAATATGCGGGTCATCGGCGCGGGGTTCGGCCGTACAGGAACGCTGTCCCTCAAGACCGCCCTGGAGCGGCTCGGTTTCGGGCCGTGCTACCACATGACGGAGGTCTTCAAGAACCCCGGGCAGATCCATGACTGGCTCGCGATCGCCCAGGGCCGGCCGGTCGGCTGGGACGCGCTCATGGGCGGCTACCGCTCCTGCGTCGACTGGCCCGCCGCCGCCTACTGGCGCGAACTGGCCGAGCACTACCCCGAGGCGAAGGTCCTTCTGACCGTGCGGGACCCCCAGCGCTGGCTGGCCAGCATGAACGCCACCATCCTCAAACAGCGGGGTCGTGGCGGCACGCTGATGGGAAAGACGATGCTGCGGCTGTCCTCCCTGCTGGGCACCGACTTCGCGGCGTTCACCAAGATGAGCGGGCTGACCGTCGACCGGCGGGTGTTCGGCGGGCGCATGAGCGACCCCGAGCACGCGCTGAAGACCTTCCAGGCGCACATCGAGGAGGTCACGGCGGCGATCCCGCCTGAGCGGCTGCTCGTCTTCGAGGTCCGCCAGGGGTGGGAGCCGCTGTGCGAGTTCCTGGAGGTACCGGTGCCGGACGAGCCCTTCCCGAGGGTCAACGACGCCGACGACTTCCAGAAGCACGCCCGGTCGAGGTTCGGCCCGCTGCTCCTGCGCCGCAGCAGGTAGCGCGGCTCGGCCAATGAGGACGGCAACTGGCCTAAATGCGGCCTAGCGTCGGCCACGTCGTGGTTCGCCGCCCGGGTACGGGTGGCGAACGCCGTCCGGCCACACCAGGGAGTTCCGCATGACGACCGACCGTCCGGTGAGGGTGCCGCGCCTGTCATGGGCCGAGGTGTGCGCGCGGCGCCTGGCGCGGCACGCCCTGGCGGCCCCCGGCAAGGAGGCCGAGCCCGCCGACATCGCCGCCGCCATGGCGGGCACTCACGCCCAGGTGATGCCGGCCGCCGAGCTGTCGATCGGGCTGCGCATCGCCGGCGCCACGCGACGCGACGTCCGCGAAGCGCTGTGGAGCGAGCACAGCCTGGTCAAGACCTTCGGGCCGCGCGGCACCGTGCACCTGCTGCCCGCCCGCGACCTCCCCCTGTGGGTCGGCGCGCTGTCCGCGATCCCGCTCTCCCCCAGCCCTTTTCCGGACGGCGTGCGGCTGACGCCCGAGCAGGCCGAGCAGGTCGTGCGGGCGATCGCGGACGCGCTGGAGGACGCCGAGCTGACGGTGGACGAGCTCGGCGACGCGGTGGTCCATCGCACCGGCCCGTGGGCGGGCGACCTGGTCATGCCCGCGTTCCAGGGGATGTGGCCACGGTGGCGCCAGGTCATTCACCTGGCGGGGATACGGGGCGTGCTGTGCTTCGGGCCCGGCCGCGGGCGCAAGGTCACCTACACCAGCCCGCGCCGCCATCTGCCCGGCTTCCGGCCCGCCGAGCCTCGGGCGGCCCTGGCCCACGTCGTGCACGGCTACCTGCACGCGTACGGCCCGTCCACGCCGAAGCGGTTCGCGCACTGGCTGGCCGCGCCGGCGCGGTGGGCGGGTGACCTGTTCGACTCCCTGTCCGGGGAGCTACGGGAGGTGGAGGTGGAGGGCGCCCGCGCCTGGGTGACGGCTGGGGACACCGAGGCTCCGTCCGATCCGCCCCGGGGCGTACGGCTGCTGCCCTACTTCGATGGATACGCCTACCGGGTGGGCAACCAGCCCCCCGAGCTGCTCTATCCCGGACGGGCCGCACAACGCGTGCTGCCCGGCAACTTCCAGGCGATGCTCGTCGACGGGGTGGTGGCCGGGCTGTGGCACCAGCGCCGCTCCGGCCGCACGCTGCACATCACCGTGGAGCCTCTCGTCTCACTCACCTCCGCACAGCGCGACGAGCTGGACGACCAGGTGCGACGCGTCGGGGAGATCCTCGAAGGCACTCCCCGGCTGACGATCGGCCAGGTCACCGTGGGCGGCCACGCCTGACTCGAAGCGGTTCACTGGGCGCCGCCCCGCTCACAGCGGCGTTCACGTCCCGGTCAGGCACCGCGCCACAGACGCAGGACCACTCGCGCACGTCAAGCGGCATCGACGTGGCGATCGCCCCGCACCCCGAGCACAACCTGGAAGAGGCGGTGGCACTGGCCGATGATCCGGTAGCAGCCATCGTCTTATGCTCGTGCGACGGGTACAAGCGGGAGGGCCGAATGGACCTGAGAGACGTGGACGCCGTCCTCCTCGACACGGACGGCACGCCGGTGGACTCCGACGCCGCCGTCGAGCGCGCGTGGACGGCATGGGCCGCCGAGTACGGGGTGGACGCCGCAGCGGCGGTGGTGACGGCATGAAGGGCATGCCCGCTTCGCCCACTCCCGAGGCACCGGCGAGCGGGACGGGACCGGCCCGTGACGCGCGCGGCGACCTGCAGGTCGGGATCGCACAGGCCGCGCTGGGTTTCTGTGTGACCAGCCTGGGCGCCACCCTGGTGATGCTGTCGCGCGACCTGAGCGTCCCGGTGGGGAGCATCGCGTGGCTCGCCTCCGCCTTCGGCGCCGGCCTGCTGGTGGCCGCCGCCGCGGGGCCCGTCCTCCTGCGGCGCGGCCCGCGGCCCACCCTTCGCGCCGGCGCGCTGGTCCTCGCCTCCGGTGCCGCGCTGCTCGCCCTCGCCCCCTCCCCCGCTCTGGCCGTCGGCGGCGCGCTGCTCCTCGGCCTCGGCGGCGCCGGGCTCGTCCTGGTCACCCCGGCGCTGCTGGACGGCCCCGGGGTGGCGGTGCGGCTGACCAGGGTCAACGCCGCGTCCAGTACCGCGGGCGTCCTCGCCCCCTTGGCCCTGGGCGCGCTCGACTCCCTCGGCCCCAGCGGGCGCCTCGTACTTCTCGCGGCCGTCCCGCCCCTGCTGATCGCCGCGTCACTCACCACACGCCACGGCACGACTGGTGCGGGTTCGAGGGGTGTCGGTACGGCCGGTGTGGATTTGGGGAGTGGGCGTCGGGAGCCGGTGTCGCGGCGGGAGGTGGCCAGGCGGTGGACGCGCGTGACACTGGCCGTGTCGGTGGAGTTCTGCTTCGCCGTGTGGGCGGTGGCCCGGCTTCAGGAGACCGGCGTGACGCCCGGTGAGGCGGCCGGGCTGGGCGGCGCGTTCGCCATCGGCATGGCACTGGGACGCATCGGCGCGCCCCGCCTGATCCAGCGCGTCCGCATCGTCCCCCTCTGCACGGTGACGATCGCCGCCGGGGCGCTGCTGGTCGTCGCCACGAACGGACCCGTGCCGGTCGCCGCCGGCCTCGCGCTCGCGGGCCTCGGCGTCGCGCCCCTCTACCCCGTGACCCTCGCCGACCTCGTCGCGACCCCGGACCTGCGTGGCTCGCACTCGGCCTCCCTTGGCGCCCTGGCCTCGGGTACGGCCGTCCTGCTCGCGCCGGCCGCCCTGGCCGCCCTCGGCCAGGTGGCCGACCTCCGCCTCGCCTTCCTCGTCACCGTCCCCCTCCTGGTGGCCCTGACCGCGATGAGCCCGCGCAAGGCCCCTTGACGGATGATCACTCGGAGCCCGCGCTGGAGGTCGGGTCACCAGCCCATAGACCCGTCAGTACCCCTGGGCGCCCCCTCGCGTACGCCCCCGCCCGCCGGGCGCCGTCAGCCGGACGAGGAACGACTGCGCCCCGGAGACCCGTACTCGCTGGACGTGCACGGGGACGAGTTGGTGCCGGATCCCCATGGGCAGATCGCCGACGCCCGGCAGCAGGACCACGGCCGTCCCACCGGGTGCGAGGACGCGGCGGAGCTCCGCCCACCAGGGTGAGGAGGACGCGGCGAGCAGGCCTCGGGCGGCGACCTGACCACCCCAGGGCGGATTGCTCAGCACCCGGTCGGCACTCCCGTCCGGCACCGGCAGGCGGCCGGCGTCAGCCCGGCCGACCGTGATGGGCAGCCCGGCGAGGTTCTCTCCCGCCGCCCGCAACGCCTCCGAGGCCAGGTCGAAGCCGCGGAACCGGGCCTCCGGCTGTTGCCGCCAGGCCTCGATCAGCAGGGTCCCGGCTCCGCAGCAGGGGTCGAGAACGGTCTGACCTGGGCGGATGTCGGCCATCCCCGCCATGGCGGCGGCCAGCGGAGGATGCAGGGTCCCCGGCACCGAACACCGTTTGTAGTCGCGTCGATGCAGGGGCCGGCCGGCGATCCGCAGCATGAGGGTGGCCCGCGTACCGTCGAGGGTCACCCGCCAGCCACTGTGGGCGGACGGGGGCGCGGCCCCCTCCCGCCGCGAGTGGTAGCCGATCCCCAGCCGGCGCGCCAGGGCGTGCCCGACGGCGTCCTCGACGTCATGGCGGTTGAAGTTGCGCCTGCCCAGGAACGACGCCGACACCTCGACGCCGGTGAGCGCGCCCGGCCCTCCATGGCTCTCGCGCTGCCGCGGCAGCGAGCCGAGATCGGCGAGGTCGGCGAGCCGGGCGAGCGCCGCGGCGCCCTCCTTGGCCGCGCCGACGTCGGCGCACCGCGCGGCCAGCAGGAACACGTCGTCGGCGGTGCGCAGTTCGACGGCCCGCGACTCCGATCGGCACGTGCGGAAGTGGACCTCGCGATGCCCGAGATGGGTGATCACGCCGAGTCCACGCTGGAGTACTTCGGCCGCGACCGTCGGCTCCAGCCCGTGAACGCACCGCGCCACCAGGTTCGCCGCCGTCACGAGACGGCGGGGACACTGGGACGCGGGGCGGTGAGAAAAAACGCGCGAATGCGCATAGTGATCGTTCTTCTCCCACGTCAGCCCGGGGCAGCGCTCCGCCGCCCCGCCTCGCCGACGACGGGTCCTGCCTCGCTTCGCCGGCGGGGACTAACGCAGGTGGAAGAAGAACGTGAACGTCACAGCTCACGATCTTAGGGCAGGGAGGGTCGCGCGCTCAACCGAGTCCCGCAAGACCTCGCGCCGGCGCGGGTCGCGGAGGAGCGACCCGGGACGCACCCCGCGCTCACGCGGAGGACTTGGCCAGCGACGTCGAGGACAGGTGCGACAGCACCTCGCGGAGCCGCTCGCGGAACGCGGGGTCGGCGATCCTCCCGGCGGAGTCGAACTGGCCGAGACCCGGGGCGACGGTCGCGTCGGCGCCGTACACGACCGCGCCCGCGGCTCCGAGGGCTCGGCGCAGCTGGGTCTGCGTCCACAGCGCCTCGTAGGGACGCAGGCAGGACGTCACCACGACCACCGGCTTGCCCAGCAGCACCGTGCCGCCATGCTGGGAGGACATCCAGTCGAGCGCGTGGCCGAGCTGGGGCGGCAGCACGCTGTGCCCCGGCGCGGTGACCAGCATGCCGTCCGCGCCGGACAGGGCGTGGCAGAGCTCGTCCACCGGGCGCGGGAGCGGGCCGTCCTCGAAGGGCGGCACCTGGTCGAGCCCGTCCCAGATCTCGAACACCGCCGGCGCGGGCAGCTCCCGTCCCGAGGCCTCCAGCAGCCTGCGGACGTACGCCTTCGACAGCAGGCTGCCCGCGATTCCCACGACCCTCATCATCGACCCCGCCTCTGTCGCGACCCCGCGACGTAATGAGCGAGGGGGCGTCTCATCGGCCCGGCCACGCCACGGCGGCCGCCGGCACGTGAGCCCCCCAGCTGTCCGGCACAACCGCTCAACCGCGTTGTGGTGATCCGCCACGGAGCGTCTGTCCACGGCACCGTCAGAGGTCACCCCGTCCTGCGATAGACCCTGCGATGGGCCCCGTGAGAGACACGGGACACCGGCGACGCCGCCCTCCGCGGGCTTCACGATCAACCACACCTGCCCGCTGCCCACGAAAACGGGTTGCGAACGCGCCGCACGCGGAGATTTCGCATCTGTACCGTCTGCGGTATGAGCAAACTGAGCTTCTCCACCCTCGGCTGCTCCGGGCTCCCGCTGGCCGAGGTCGCCGCGATGGCCGCGCGCACCGGCTGGCCGGGCCTGGAGTTGCGTTCCGCACCGGACGAACCCGTCCACCGGGGGCTCTCCCCCGAAGGCAGGAGGGCGGCGCGGTCCGCGCTGGCGGGCGCGACCGTCCTGTGCGTCGCCTCCTACGTGAAGGTGGCGGCGGCCGGCGTCGAGGACGACGAGGTCGTGACCGCCCTGCTCGCCGAGGCGGAACTGGCGCGCGACCTCGGCGCGGGCGCGGTTCGCGTGTTCCCCGGAGGCCTTCGTGAAGGTGATGACGATGCGCGCGCGGTACGCCGGCTCCGCGCCGCGGCGCGCGGGCTGCCGCGGGGCGTCGAGATCTGGCTGGAGACGCACGACTCCCACCCGAGGGGCCGGGACGTCGCCCGCGTGCTGTCCGAGGTGGGCAGCCCGGAGGTGCGCGCCATCTGGGACGTCGCCCACCCGTGGATGGCCGGGGAGACGGTCGCGGGGACGGCGGCGGCTCTGGCGCCGTGGCTCGCCCACGTGCAGGTGAAGGACCGGGCCTCGGCCGAGGACCCCACGCCCGTGCCGCTCGGCGACGGCATGCTGCCGCTGCGGCCGGTGCTCATCGCCCTGCGTGACGCCGGTTACGGTGGGTGGCTGAGCCTGGAGTGGGAGCACAAGTGGCACCCCGCGCCGACACCCCTGGAGGACGCGCTGCGCGCCGGCCGCGCCTGGCTGGCCGCCGTAACCGGCCCCGAACAGGATCACCAGCCCGGCCGGTTCTGATACGCATTGTGCGGTACTTCTCGCAGGGCGTAACCGTATCTACCCGCGTGCCCGCCCCCCCACGGCCACCCGCATCTCCCTGGTGTGGTCGACTGCTATGGGGGGTTTGGGATGAATTTTCGTCATCGACTGCCGGTCAGGACCCGGCTCACGCTGTACGCCGGCGCGGTCGCCGCGCTGTTTTCCGCCATGCTCGCCACCGTCCTGCTCGTGGCAATCCAGCGCCTTGCCACCGAGTACCTCACCGAGGAGGTCGTCGGCTCGGCCGGACGGATCGCCGCCGACACCGATCGGGGCCATCTCCACAGCCCGATACGGCACGGCGTGGTCCGCAAGCACCAGGTGATCGATCCTGCGGGCAGGGTGGTGGCCGCGTCCGAGGAGATGCGCGGCAAGCCCGCCATGGCGCGCCTCGAGCTGATGGACGAGCACGACAGCGGCACCTCGATCGTGTGCGACCACGCCTTTCCCCGAGGGGAGTGCGACATCGTGGCCGCCCGGCAGGTGGAGCGCTCCGGCGAGATCTGGACCGTCTACAGCGCCGCCCCGGTCATCCCTCCCCTGGTCCATCCGATGATCTCCGCGCTCGTGATCGGCAGCGCGCTGCTGCTGACCGCCGGCATCACGTACGGCGCCCACCGGGTCGTCGGCGCGTCCCTGGACCCGGTGTACGCCATCCGGTCGGAGCTGGACGAGATCAACGCCACCTGCCCTGGCCGCAGGGTCCCCGTTCCCAAGGGCGAGGACGAGATCCATGACCTGGCGCAGAGCGTCAACCACACCCTGGGGAGGCTCCAGGCGGCGATGGAGCAGCAGCGCAGGCTCGCCTCCGACGCCTCCCACGACCTGCGCAGCCCGATCACCGCCATCCGCGCCGAGGTGGAGGACGCGCTGATGGCCTCCCAGAGCCACAACTGGCCCGCGACCGGCCGGGCCGTACTCGGCGGCCTGGACCGGCTCCAGGCGATCGTGGCCGACCTGCTCACCCTCGCCCGGCTGGACGCCGGCACGCCCGGCTCCCGCGACCCGATCGACCTGGCCGAGCTGGTCACCGCGGAGATGGAGGCGCGCCACCCGGTCAAGCGGCTCGAATGCGTCCTGGGAAAGGACGTGCTGGTGATGGGTGACCGGATCCGGCTCGCCCGGCTGGTCACCAACCTGGTCGACAACGCCGAGCGGCACGCCGACACCACGATCACCGTCACGGTGTCCCGGGCCCCGGGCACGGGCGCCGGGCCCTTCGCCGCCGGGGCGGCGGTGCTGGAGGTCCTCGACGACGGCGCCGGCATCGCCCCCGACAAGCGCGAGCTGGTGTTCCAGCGGTTCGCCCGGCTGGACGCCGCGCGCAGCAGGGACTCCGGCGGCACCGGCCTCGGCCTGCCGATCGCCCAGCAGATCGCCGAGATGGCGGGCGGCACCCTGACCATCCAGGACAGCGCGCGCGGCGCGCGGTTCGTCCTGTGCCTCCCGCTCGCCTTCACCGTGCCCGGCGGGAGCGATGCGGCACTCCCGCCGGAACCCGAGCAACTGGGCTGAGGATCAGGGCAGGCGGGGGTCCAGCTCCACCTCCTGGGGCCTCCAGGTGCCCGGCCGCAGGGCCGCGCGGTCACGTGGCCGGGTCGCCGGCGGACGCCACCGCCGCGGCCAGGCCGGCCGAGCGGACGTGCGCGGCCACGCCTTCGGCGTCGGACCTCCGGGCGAGGATGAAGTCCTTCTCGCAGGCGTTGAGGGGATAGCCGTCGTCGGACTTCCGATGGCGAGCGGGGTTCCCATGGCCTTGACGATCTGGGAGATCTGCTCGCCGAAGCGGTCTGGTTCCATCGTGGTTCCGTTCGGATGTGTGGCCGCCATCCGGCCTTCGTCGCCGAGTAGGACCCGGATGGCCTCCGGCTGATACATCGTGGCCGCCCCTCACCACCGTTGCCAGTGCAGGACCTGCTCGCGCGGGATCCGCCTGGCGGGCTTGAAATCGGTGCCGACGGTGAAGGCCAGCGGCGTGAACGCGGCCAGCATGACCTCGTGGTACGGCACGCCCAGCGCCTTGGACAGCTCACGCTCGAGCGGGGCCTGCGCCGTTGTCCATACGGTGCCGAGCCCCCTGGCGCGGGCGGCGAGCATGAAGCTCCACACCGCCGGCAGGATCGAGCCCCAGGTCATGGACTGGTCGAGCACCGAGGCCCCGTCCGTGCGGCCCTCCACCGCGGGGATGACGAAGGCGGGCACGCGGTGGATGTTGTCGTACAGGTGCCGCAGGCCATCGGCGATCCGCTCCATGGAGCCGGGGTGGGCGTACATGCGGGGCAGATCCCTCTCGTGCGGAGGACGGCCGCCGCCGGTGGCGAGCGCGCGGCGGAAGATGTCCGCCACGACCTGCCGCTGTGCCTCTTCTGTGACCACCAGGAAGTGCCAGCGCTGCCGATTCCGGCCGGTGGGGGCCTGGGTGGCCAGGTCCACGCATTGCTCGATCAGCTCGCGCGGCACCGGTCGGGTGAGGTCGAGCCGCTTACGCACGGCCCGGGTCGTGCTCAGCAGTTCGTCGGGGGTGAGATCCAACGTCATGATCTGTTCCTTACGCGGTGGCGGTCGACACGAAATGGCGGGCGCGCAGGCCGAAGTGCGCGATGAGACGATGGCCAGGCCCATAGGGACGATCCCGAGTCCGGTGTTCGGCGCGGTGTAGCCGAGAACGTGCTGCAGGTAGAGGACGGCGACGAACCCGGCCAGCGAGTAGACCCCCGTCGGTTCGTGTCACGATCACTCTCCATCTGAGCGCGAACAATCTGTTGACAGACGATGCGTACCGTATGGGCGCCGATTATCTACTGTCAAACGATTGGCATACAGACTATGCCTGGTAGGCTGGCCATCCACCAGAAAAGGAGATCCATGTCGACCAAGACAGCCGACCAGGCGCGGCCGTCCTACTTCCCGCGGCTCGCGGCCGAGCGCCTGGACATCGCCCTGTGCCGGGCCTCCGCCGCCGTGGCACGGGCCGCCGACGCGCACGCCGCCGAGGAAGGGCTGGGCGTCGGGCCGCACCTGGTGCTGCGGATGCTCGACGCCGTCGGCCCTTGCTCTCAGCAGAGGCTCAGCGAGGAGCTGCGCATTGACCGCAGCGTCATGGTCAGCGTCTGCGACGACCTGGAGCAGGCGGGCTACGTGCGCAGGGAACGCAATCCCCATGACCGGCGCTCCTACGCCGTCACCATCACCGACTCGGGACGGCAGCGGCTCGCTCAGGCCGAGACGTCGATCGCGCCCTTCCTCGATGACACCTTTCAGGCCCTCACCCCTGAGGAGCGCGGCCAACTGGGCGCGCTCCTCGGCAAGCTCCTGCGCCTCGGCCCCTGACGGTCGATGAGCGCCTCATGGACCGGGAAGCCTCGTCGCGCCAGAAGGCGAGGGCTGGGCATGGCGGGCACCACCTTGTTTCGCGGTCAGACGGTGCGCTCGCGCGGAAACCTCTCCCCCACGGACGGGTGCGGGCTCACGTCCTCGATCTCCTTCTTCAGCCGGCGGCGGGACGAGGCCACCGACCGGGTGGCGGACTCCACGGTGTCGCCGACGCCGACCATCAGGGTGGTCAGCTGGGCCTCGAACACCACGTCGGCGTTGCAGGGGTCGATGAGGTAGTCGCCCAGTTCGAGGGTCACCAGCCCGTGGATCGCGGTCCACAGCTGGTGGGCGACCAGCTCGGCGTCCCCTGTGCGGAACCGGTCGGCCGCGATGCACCGGTTCGCGCACTCCACCACGGTGGTCAGGGTGTACCGGCCGTACTGGCGGTCCTCCGCGGTGAGACAGAAGCCGGCCAGCGACGCCCCGCCGAACATGACGGCGTACAGGTGCGGGTTGGTGAGGGCGTTGTGCCGGTACGCCCGCCCGAACAGGGTCATGTCGGCGACGGGGTCGGAGGTCGTGGCGACGTGGGAGAAGTAGGCCTCGAGGCGGGCGAACCCCTCGTACACCATCTCCCGCACCAGCCCGCTCATCCCGCCGAAGTTCGTGTAGACGGCCATGGTCGAGCTGCCCGCCTCGGCGGCGATGCGGCGGGCCGACAGCGCCTGGGGACCCTCGTCGGCGAGCAGCCGTGCCGCGATGTCGACCAGGGTGGAACGTGTCTGCGGGTTCGATCGGCGTGGACTCACCTTGACAGTATGGCATAACACCGTTATTTTTTACATAACGCTGTTATGCCAGCTTGTCAGGCCTCACGAGGAGGTGCTCGAAAATGACTGTCACGGAGCACGTGGACCCGCTCAACTCCGGCCGCCTGCCCGACGACGAGCCGCTGCCCGTCGACGGCGTCCTCCCCCTCGGCCTCGACGGCACCTTCCTGTCGGCCTGCGCGCCCCCCGCCGGCTCTCACGTCTCGGCCGGCGCGCTGCTCTCCGGCGTGCGGCTCGGCGGGGGCACCGCCCGGTGGCACCGGGCCACCGGGGAGCCGGGCGGCCGGCCGCCCGGCCCGGCGATCTGGATCCGTCCCACCGGGCCCGCCGAGCCCCCGCCGGACGGGCCGTGCCGCGCGAGCGTCGCGCCGCCGGTCCGGGACCGCGCCGCGGCCGAGTGGCACACCGTCGCCACCTATCCGGGCCTCGACCTCGCCGAGCACCTGGTCATCGGGCCGGACGGCCGTGTGCTCGGCTCCCGGCCGTTCGCGCTCGACGGCGCCCCGCTCATGCGAGCGGTCGCGCTCACCGACCGGTTCGTCGTGGTGTTCGACCTGCCCGTGACGTACCGGCGGGCGGCGGCCATGATCGGCGAGGGGTCCCCGTACCGCTGGCAGCACGGCCGGCGGGCGCGCATCGGGCTGCTGCCGCGCCGGGCGGGCGGCGAGGCCGAGCCGCTGTGGTTCCCGATCGACCCCTGCTTCGTGACGGAGTCGGTGAACGCCCACGACGACGGCGGCCGCGTGGTCGTCGACGCCGTGCGCATCGCGCGGGCCTACGACACCCCCTCCTGGACCCCCGGCGACGCCGCCGGCACCTCGCGGGTGCACAGGTGGACGCTCGACCTCGCGAGCGGCACGGCCCACGAGCGCGAGCTGACCGGCGCCCTCGACCAGGCGTCGGTGGACTCCCGGCGGGCCGGGAGCAGGCACCAGCTGATCTTCGGCCACGCCCCCGGCGGCCGGGCGCTGGTCGGCAACGACCTCGCGGCCGACACCACCCAGGTACGGGCGCTCGCCCCCGGGTGGCGCGCGGGCCGTCCCGTCTTCGTCCCGCGCGGGATCGCCGAGGGCGACGGCTGGATCCTGGTCCTGGTGCGGAACGCCGCGCTGCGGCGCGCCGAGCTGCTGGTGCTCGACGCCCTGAACCTCACCGGCCGCCCGGAGGCCGTCGTCCACCTCCCGGGCACGCTCCCGGACGCCGGGCACACCACCTGGGTGCCCGCAGGCGACCACTGAACCACCTGGGTGCCCGTGCGCGACCGCTGAACCCGGCGTCCCGCGTCCGTCCCGGCCGCCGCGCGGGCTCCCGGCGGGCGTGGGCGATAATTCGTGAATGCTCCTGTCGACGGCCCGTCTGACCCTGCGCCGCTTCCGCGCGGGCGACGCCGTCGCGCTGGCCGCCTACCGCTCGGATCCCGGCGTGGCCCGCTACCAGTCGTGGGACGCCCCGGTGGCCGTGGAGCAGGCCAGGGCACTGATCGCGTCGTCGCAGACCCGGGGACCTCTCACGCCCGGATGGTTCCAGTACGCCATAGACCTGGAGGGCGTGCTGATCGGCGACATCGGCGTCAACCTGCACGCCAACCTCATGCAGGCGGAGATCGGGTTCACCCTGGCCCCCCGCTACCAGGGGCACGGGTACGCCACCGAGGCCGTGGGGCGCGTGCTGGAGCACCTGTTCGAGGACGAGGGCCTGCACCGGGTGTCGGCCGAATGCGACGCGCGCAACCTGCGCTCGGCCCGGCTGCTTGAGCGCCTCGGCTTCCGCAGGGAAGGCCTCCGCCGCGCTCACACCTGGAGCAAGGGCGAGTGGACCGACGACCTCCTCTACGGGCTGCTGGCCGAGGAGTGGCGGCGCCCTCCTTCCACCGCCTGACCTCCTGACCCACCCTCCGCCGGATCGGCTCAGCGATCACGGCGGCCTCCGTCATGCCTTCGTCGCAGCCGACAACTCCAATCGCCTTGACAAAAAAAATGTTCGGTGGGAACGTTGAGTCATGTTCGAAGTGGCGGTGATCGAAGACCCGGCGGCGGCCGAGGCCTCGCTGGACCCGGTGCGGTGCCGGCTGCTGGCCGAGCTGGCCCGGCCGGCCTCCGCCGCGACGCTGGCGGCCAAGATGGGCATGCCTCGGCAGAAGGTGAACTACCACCTGAAGGCGCTGGAACGGCACGGCCTCATCGAGCTGGTCGAGGAGCGCCGCAAGGGCAACACCGTCGAGCGGGTGATGGCCGCCACCGCGGCGTCCTACGTCATCTCGCCCGTGGCGCTGGCCGCCGTCGCCCCCGACCCCGCCCGCTCACCCGACCGGCTCTCGCCGCGCTGGCTGCTGGCCGTCGCCTCCCGGCTGGTGCGCGACGTGGGCGAGCTGGTCACCGGCGCCGCCAAGGCCCGCAGGAAGACGGCGACGTTCGCGATCGACGGCCAGGTGCGGTTCGCCTCCGCCGACGACAGCGCCGCCTTCGCCGACGACCTGGCCGACGCGCTCGCCGCCCTGGTGCGCGCCTATCACGACGAGACCGCCGGCACCGGCCGCGACCACCGCGTCATCGTCGCGGTCCACCCATGGGCCGGCGACCGGCCCGAAGAGACAGAAACGATCGACACCCGCGTGGTCGACACCGAGACAAGGGAGCTTTGAGATGCCGCACGACTTCGAGCTGCGCAAGCAGGTGACGCTGGAGGCGACGCCCGAGCAGGTGTGGGAGGCGATCGCCACCGGCCCGGGAATCGACTCGTGGTTCATGGGACGCAACGAGATCGAGCCCCGCGAGGGCGGCGCCACCCGGCAGTACTTCGGGGACTTCCCCGTGGAGGCCACCGTCACCGCCTGGGAGCCGTCCAAGCGGTTCGCGTTCAGGAGCGACAAGAACCCTGACGGGTCGTTCATGGCCTTCGAGTACCTCATCGAGGGACGCGACCAGGGCGGCAGCACCGTGCTGCGGATGGTGCAGAGCGGCATCCTCGGCGACGACTGGGACTCCGAGTACGACGCGCTGAACCGCGGCTGGGACATGTACCTGCACACCCTGGACCAGTACCTCAGGCACTTCCCCGGCCGGTCCGCGGTCGTGGTCTTCGGCGCGCGGCCGAAGACGGGCGGCGGCGAACCCGTGTCGCGGGTGCTCGAACGCGGGCTCGGCCTGACCGGTCCCGTGACCCAGGGCGAACCGGTCAGGCTCACCCCTGAGGGTCTCGAACCGATCGAGGGGGTCGTCGACTACGCCAAGCCCGGCTTCCTCGGCGTTCGCACCGGTGACGGTCTCTACCGCTTCATCCAGGGAATGGACGAGACGCTGGTCGTCGGGCACCACGTCTTCGCCGGTGTGGACCCCAAGGAGACCGAGCGAGCCTGGCAGGAATGGCTCGGCAGGCTGCTCCCCTGACGCCCCGGCTGCACCTCCCCCCGGCCCGTTCGCGCCCGGGATCCACCCCCCATACATGCGCCTGTCGCAGGCGCGGTCCGCTGTGTCGCGGACCACCGATCACGAAGGAATGTGCGATGAATGCGAACCTCGAGACCGGCCCGGGTTCACGGGCCGGGCGGCGTGAATGGATCGGGCTGGCGGTGCTGGCCCTGCCCACCCTGCTGCTGTCGCTGGACATCAGCGTGCTCTACCTGGCCCTGCCGCACCTGAGCGCCGGACTGGGCGCCGACTCCACCCAGCAACTGTGGATCCTGGACATCTACTCGTTCATGCTGGCCGGGTTCCTGGTCACCATGGGCACCCTGGGCGACCGGATCGGCCGCCGCAAACTCCTGCTCACCGGCGCCGCCGCGTTCGGCGTGGCCTCCATCCTGGCCGCCTACTCGGTCAACCCGCAGATGCTCATCGCCTCACGCGCCCTGCTCGGCATCGCCGGCGCCACCCTGATGCCCTCCACCATGGCCCTGATCCGCAACATGTTCAAAGACCCCAAGCAAATGGGCTCGGCCATCGGCGTCTGGTTCGCCTGCTTCATGGGCGGCATGACCCTGGGCCCCCTGGTCGGCGGCCTGCTCCTGGAGCACTTCTGGTGGGGCTCGGCCTTCCTGCTCGGCGTCCCGGTCATGATCCTGCTGCTCATCGTCGGCCCCCGCCTGCTCCCCGAATACCGCGACCCAGACGCCGGACGCCTCGATCTGGCCAGCGTCGCCCTGTCCCTCGGCGCGATCCTGCCCGCCATCTACGGCCTCAAAGAACTCGCCCGCACCGGCATCCACCCCACCCCCCTGGCCGCCCTGGCCGCCGGCATCACCCTGGGCATCATCTTCACCCTGCGCCAGCGCACCCTGACCAACCCCCTGCTCGACCTGCGCCTGTTCGCCAACCGCTCCTTCAGCGCCGCCATGGGCATCGGCCTGATGGCCGGCATCGTCATGGCCGGCGCCAGCCTGCTGTCCAGCCTCTACCTGCAAACCGTCCAAGACCTCAGCCCCATGAACGCCGGCCTGTGGCTCCTGCCCCAGAACATCGCCATGGTCATCGGCTCCATGGCCGCCCCCGCCCTGGCCCGCACCATCCGCCCCGCCTACGTCATCACCGCCGGCCTGCTCCTGGCCGCCACCGGACTGATCATCCACACCCAACTCGCCCCCACCGGCGGCCTGCCCTACCTGGTCACCGGCCTGATCCTCGCCTCCCTGGGCATCGCCTTCCCCATGTCCCTCACCATGAACCTCATCATGGCCTCCGTACCCCCCCACAAAGCAGGCTCAGCCGCCTCCATCAGCCAGACCAGCGGCGAATTCGGCATCGCCATGGGCATCGCCTCCCTAGGCAGCCTGGCCACCCTCATCTACCGCACCGACCTCACCACCCACCTGCCCACCGGCCTGCCCACCACCGCCGCCCACACCGCAACCGAATCCATCACCGCCGCCCTCACCACCGCCCACCACCTCACCGGCACCATCGCCACCGACCTCATCACCACCGCCCGCACCGCCTTCACCACCGGCCTCAACACCGTCGCCGCCGTCGGCGCCACCATCTTCATCCTCCTCGCCCTCATCTCCGCCACCATCCTGCGCAACAGCCACCAACCCACCACCACCCCCCACACCGACCACACCGACCACACCGACCACACCGCCGACCCCCAGCCCACCCACCAGCAGCCGAGCCGGCCCGCCACCACCGGCCACACCCAGCACGACCACACCCCCACCCACCACCCCGCCAAAGACGACCACCCCGTCCTGGCCACCATCGACTGACCCCCCCAACCCCGCAAAAACCGGAGCTGGGCGCCCACGGAACCACCCGTGGCCGCCCAGCTCCTTCCATATGCGCAGGTCGAACGCCTCGCGCGGTCACACCTCCATGTCGACCGTGTTGATGATCGGACGCACTTCCATCGCCCAGTACTTGGCGTCCGGCCAGCGGGCGGCGATCTCGATCGCCCGCTCAGCGCTCTCGCAGTCGACGATCAGGTAACCCGCGAACTGCTCCTTGGCCTCCGCGTACGGCCCGTCGGTGGTCGCCGGGATGCCGCTGCGCACCCGTACCGTGTGTGCCTGGGAGGCGTCGGCCAGCGCCGCGCCGCCCGCGAACTCCCCCGACCTGGTGAGCTCCTCGATGAGCGTGTCCACCTCACCCATCAGCCCGTCGCGTTCCTCCTCGGGCATGGCCCCCAGGATCGCCGGGTTGTTGTAGATCATCAGCATGTACTTCACGGGTTCCACCCTCACGGTCGAGGCCCCGGAGCGGGCACCTTCGGAGATAGGTTCGAGCAGGCGGCGAGTCTACGACGCCCCCTCGGGAATCGTGAGCGACGCGACAAGAGTGAGCGATCCGTCCGGCGGGTTCCCGTTCGTCGTACAGGTGACTTTGTAACTGGGAAGGAACTGGCTCTGGCTCAAAGTCCGAGTCCGTGAAGCGGTCAAGGACGGTGATCCAGAGCCGCTTGTCACCGCCATAACCATCGTGGTGGCCGATCTCGGCTGATTGTCGGCACGGCCTGCCACCATGGCCCGGATGACGACAACCGACCCCCTAGCCCCGTTCCAGTGGCTCAACGTGTCCGAGAACAAGGGCGGCGGCCCACTGGGCGTGATCTTCAGCGTGGCCTTCTTCCGCGGGCTCGACCCGGCGGAGGTGGTGCGCCGCTTCAGCTGCGACGAGGACTCCGGCCAGGAGTCGGACTTCGGCGGACTCGACGACAAGGCCTACGAGTTCGTCAACGAGACGGAAGGCGGTGATGGCGGTGGCTACGTGGGCGTCTTCCAGACCGGCGAGTGGTGCGTGGCCATTGAGCCCTACGGCTGGATGGTCACGCTCCACGAGGTGGTGACCAAGCTGTCGCGGGGCTGCGAGGTGCTGGCGGTCACCCGGCATGACTACGCCGCCGAGCACGGCTTCGAGTACGCGATCGATGGCACGATCGTCACCGGCTACCGGCTGCGGCACCCATACGAGCGTTACGGCTCCGACCCTGACCGGCTCAACGGTTTCATGCTGGAGCTGGGCATGGGGCTGGGCAAGCCGGAGGACGAGGCCGCGTGGGACGCCGCCTGGGAGGACAACTACTACACCGCCGTGCCAAGGGGCTTCGCCCTGGCGGAGAAGGTCACCGGGGTGCCGTTCACGCCGGACCTGCTCGGCCGCCCGATGCTCGTGGGGCCTATCAGGGAAAGATGACCATCAGGTGGTGAGCAGCACTCGTTTGCGGAGGAGGGGGAAGCCGGCCCGGCCGAGACCTTCACCAAAGTCCGGCTCTGCGCAGCGATCGTCGATCGGCTCACCTATGGCGGCAACATCATCGAGACCGGCACCCACTCTTACCGGCTGGCCCAGGAAGCTGAACCACCCGGCGACGAGCGCCGTCACCGGCGTCGCCGAGGACAGGGCTTCCCCATGCCCCTTCCCTGCCCCGGCACGACGTTCGCCCACCCCTGCACGGGGCGGGCCCGCCCCGTGCAGGGGTGGGCCCGCCGTGCCGGCTAGGCGAACGTCGTGGCGAGCCAGGACTTCCAGGCGCCCTCCGTGGCCTTCTCGTCCACGCCGGGCACGAAGCTGTGCTGCTCCACGACCACCGTGTCGCGGTAGCCGTGCATGAACGTGTACAGCGCGTCGCCCGTGCAGACGCTCGGGATGCTCGGGTAGTCGGCGCTCTCCACGACGCCCTCGGCCTTCGGGAGCCCGTCGACGGAGAGCACCACCCGGTCGCCCCGGGTGACCTCGCCGGTCAGGCCGAGCGCGCTCTTGAACGCCTCCCACACGCGGTCCTGGTCGGGCACCTGCGGGCCCGGGATGAGCGTGTTGAACGTCGAGGTGCGGCCGGGGAAGTGCTTGAGGTAGGCGGCCAGCTTCTGCAGGTACATGCCGTCGCCCTTCTTGAGGGCGTCGTACTGGGCCTCCCAGTCGTCACTGAGGAACCCGCTGTGCACCAGGCGGAGCGCGGTGCTCCCCCCCTCGCGGCCCTCGATGAGGTAGTCGAACGCCATGAACGTGCCGTCCGGCAGCTCGTCACTCTGGTAGGTGAACCGCTTGGAGGGCTCCCAGGCGGTCACGGTGGAGGTGTAGGTGGTACCCCCGATGCTCTGGGTCACCGTGCCGCCGTCACGCCGCTGGACGTCGTTGCGACCCATGAACCACGAGTCGATGCCCGGACCGGTGGAGATGGCCTCCCACACCTGCTCGGGGGTCGCCTCGATCGCGATCTCCGCACGCACCTCGAATTCGCGCCGCATATTACAACTCCTTGGTCGGTGTCTCGTGTCCGTCGTTTTCGACCTTTTTGGCCGTGATGCTTGGGTGGACGGCGACGATGACGCGGTGGTCGCGCCCGCCTTCGGCCGTCTCGTCGTGATACTTGCTCACCAGAGCGGTCACCGCGCCGGCCAGCTCCTGGGCGAAGGCGGCGCGGTCGGCGGCGGTGGCGAACCGGATCTCGCCGTCGATCGCGAAGGTCGCCACCTTCTTGCGGGCCTTGGCCGCCCCCGTGATGAGCTCGCCGACGTCGCGTACAAGCCGGGCCGCGACCGCGAGCAGCCAGCGCGCCGACAACTGGTCGGGCGACCGCGACGGGTCGGGCTGCACGTCGGCCAGCGCGACCGGCGAGATGACGTACGACGCGGCGGTGGCGCGCATCACCCGCTCGGTGACATTGCCCTTACGCCGCTCCTCCACCAGCTCGACCAGGCCATGACGCTCCAGGGCCTTGAGGTGGTAGTTCACCTTCTGCCGAGGCAGGCCCACCCTGGCCGCCAGCATCGTGGCCGACCTGGGCTCGGACAACTCGGCCAGCAGCCGCGACCGCACGGGGTCCAGCGAGACCTCGGCCGCGGCCGGATCCTCAATCACCGCCACATCCAACATGCCGCAACACTCTCAGCGACAATATTGTTCGTCAAGGTGATCGAAATCGTCGGCATGGCGACCGGTGGCGGCACACCCGGGAAGGCCCGGCCGGCGGCCGGTGACGTGAGAGATCAGCCGACGGCGCGCCCGAGGTAGGCGGCGAGGCGGTCGGCGGCGGTGGCGCCGGGAGGCGCCTGTCGCTCCGGGGCGAACGAGCCGCCGGGGGTCCGGGGCAGTTCCCCGTAGATCGCCCGCACGGCGGGCAAGATCGCCTCGGCGACGTCCGGCGCGAGGTCGGCGGGCCGTCCTGTCGCCGTGGCCAGGTCCCAGCCGTGCACGAGCATCTCGATGACCACCTGCTCCACCAGCCGCCAGCCGGGCGCGGGCCCGAACCGCTCCTCCAGCATCCCCGGCCTGCCGAACGCCGCCATCGCCGCCCCCGCGGCGGCGCGGAAGGCGGCCACGTGGTCGCCGCCGAGGTGGTCGGCCGTGAAGTCGGAACGCGGGCTCCCCTCGGCGAGGCTCGTCCACATCAGGTTCTCGTACACCAGGTGGTTCAGCAGTGCCCGCACGTCCCAGCCCTCGCAGGGGGTCGGGTCGCCCATCTGCCCGGGGGCCACGGCGGCGACGAGCGCGTCCACCTCGGCGAGGGTCCGGGCGCAGCCGTCCAGAAGCCAGGCCGGGCCGCTCGCGGACGTGTCCGCGTCGAGCGTCTCGGCGATGCCGTCGGCCCGGGCGCCCGGCTCGGGGTTCGTCCGCAGCGCGGTGATCAGCCACTGGCCGGGCCCCGCGATGCTCGGGCGCACCGGCCGGCCGTTGATGACGCACATCAGCTGCCAGTACCGCTCGGCGCGGGCGTCGGCCGCGATCTCCAGCTGCTCCAGCAGCCGCCGGCGGGCCGCCGCGCCGTCGCCGCCCGGCCGGAAGCCGGTGGGCGCCTGCGACGGCAGCCAGGCCTCGACGACGCCGGCCACGACCGGGTCGGCCGCCGGGGAGTCCGCGGCGATCCCCGCGGCGATCGCCTCGGCGACCCGCCGCACCCACAGGTCGGTGAGGTCCGCCGCGTCGTGCTCGCCGGCCGTCTCGGGACCGCCCGGCGCGTGCTCGGCGGCATAGGCGGCCATGCGGCGCATCGCGGCGCGCAGAGCGGGGTCGCCGATCAGCCCGCCCAGCTCGATCCAGGCGTCGACCTGCTCGGGCGTGGGATCCTCCGGCAGGTCGGGGGTGACGGCGAGAAGCCCCTGCCGGTAGGTGGAGTGGTCGAGATCGCCCATCGTCTCCGCCACGAAATCATGGATGATCGCGTTGCGCTCGGCGGCGGACAGTCGCGCCAGGTTGGTCATCAGGGTGAGCTCCTCTGTGGTGGGCCTTCGGCCGGTGACCGATCGCAGCACGGCCTGCTGCAACCGGAGCGTGCGGATCCGTACCTCCAGCGCGTCGGCGTGGGCCGCCGCGACCTCGGCGAGGCCGCGCTCCCGGTTGACGACGTCGCGGATCGCCGCCATGCCCATGCCGAGCTCGCGCAACGTCCGCGCGAGCTGGAGCCTGGCCACCGCCTCGGTGTCGTAGAGGCGGTAGCCGGCCGGGGTGCGGCCGGCCGGGGGGACCACGCCGATGTCGGACCAGTGGCGGATCAGCTTCACCGACATCCCGGTTCGCTCCGCCAGCTCTCCGATGCTCAACAGGACGGTGTCGTCGTGCACGCGTCCCAGCCTCCTGTCTCCCACGATGGGAGAGTCAACACCACCCTCCGCGGTCCGGCACCTGATCACGTCCTTTCAGGAAAGAAACTTGTCTGTTAGCTTTCTCGGGTGGACTCTCGCGCGGTGAGCAGGGCCCGGGTGGCGGTCTCGGTCACCTTCGCGGTCCACGGGGCGGTGACGGGCAGCTTCGCCACCCGCATCCCCTGGTTCCAGGACCACCTGCACGCGGGACCGGGCGAGCTGGGCCTCGCACTGCTGGCCCCGGCGGTCGGGTCCCTGGTGGCGATGCCGATGGCCGGGCGGATCATCCACCGGTTCGGCGGGCGGACGGCCACCCGGTGGCTCATCGCGATGTGGTCGGCCGCGCTGGCCCTGCCCGCCCTCGCGCCGAACCTCGCCGTGCTGTGGTTCACGCTCCTGCTGTACGGGGCGGTGGCGGGCATGAGCGACGTCGCCATGAACGCCCAGGGAGTGGTGGTCGAGCAGCGGCTGGGACGTTCGATCATGTCGGGGCTGCACGGGATGTGGAGCGTCGGCGGGCTGGCGGCGGGCGGCGTCGGCGTGCTGGCCGCCCAGTACGGGCTGGACGCCCGCGTCCACCTGGGCGCCATGGCCGTGGTGCTGCTGGCGGTGGGGGGCGCGATGGGGCCTCTCCTGCTGGACATCCGGGCCGAGGAAGGCGAGGCCGCTCCCCCGAGGTTCGTGCTGCCGTCCCGGCACGTGCTCGTCCTCGGCCTGATCGGCTTCTGCGCGGTGTTCGCCGAGGCGGCCAGCCAGGACTGGTGCGCCGTCTACCTGAGGCAGGTCACCGGGACCTCGGCCGGGGTGGCGGCCACGAGCTACACCGCGTTCGCGTTCACCATGGCCGCCGGGCGGCTCTGCGGGGACATGGTGGTGCGAAGGCTCGGCGCGGTGACGACCGTGCGGATCAGCGGGCTGCTCGCCACGCTCGGCGGAGCCCTGGTCGTGTTCGCCCGCACGCCCCTGCCGGCGATCACCGGGTTCATGCTCATCGGGCTCGGGGTGGCGGTGGTCGTGCCGCTGGTCTTCGGGGCGGCCGGCAACGCGGCGCCGACGCCGGGCGAGGGGGTGGCGGGCGCGGCGACGATCAGTTATACGTCGGGCTTCGTCGCACCCAGCGCGATTGGCGGCATCGCGGCGCTCAGCAGCCTGTCGGTCTCGTTCATACTGGTCACGGCCCTCATGGTGGCGGTGCTGATGAGCGCGGGGGTGCTGGGGCGCCACCAGGTCTCCAGGGAGCCCGAGTCGGCCACGGCCGCCTGACTCTTAATTTCGCCTCGTCGCGGAAGTTATCGTTCATCACTTTTGCTAGAGTGGCGTGCGTACGGCTCGTCCGCCGGGAACCGGCGGGCGCGAGTCTGGACGGCGGAGGGAGACGGTCGTGACGCCGACGGACGGAGGGCCCCGGGCCCGCTACCGCGAGCAGACGCGCGGGGAGATCAAGGAGATCGCCCTGAGGCAGCTCGCCGAGGGCGGCCTCGCGGCCATCGCGCTCACCCGCATCGCCAAGGAGCTCGGCCTGTCGGGCCCAGCCCTGTACCGCTACTTCGCCAGCCGCGACGATCTGGCCAGCGCCCTGATCCGCGACGCGTACGACGACCTCGCCGCGGCCATCCGCCGGGCCGCGGAGTCCTCCGCCGGGCTGCCTCCCCGCGAGCTGCTGCGCGCGCTGGGAGGCGCCTACCGCGCCTGGGCCCTGGACCAGCCCCAGCGCTACCTGCTGCTCTACGGCTCGCCGCTCCCCGGTTACACCGCTCCGCCCGACACCCTGCTGCGGGCGCGCGCGGCCCTCGGGCCCATCCTGCGAGTCTTCGAGGGCGGGCGGCCCGGCCCCGCGGTGCTGCCGGTGGTCCGGCAGATGGAGGCCTGGGCAGGACGCGACGCGCAGGTCGCCGGCTGGGTGGCGGAGTACGTCAAGGACGCGGCGAGCACGGCCGGATGCGCGCTCGCCGGAGCCGTGATGTCCTGGACGCGCATGCACGGTGTGATCAGCCTGGAGGTCGAAGGCCAGTTCACCGGCATGGGACACGACCCGCGAGCACTCCTCGACGCCGAGGTCGACACCCTGGCGGAGACGTTCGGCCTCGACTGACACCTCCTCGCGAGCCCTTCCGCGAACGCGCGCGGCCGCAGCCAGGCGCTCTAGCGGCCACAGCCGGGCGCTCTTGGGGAACGTCCGCGTCACCTCCGCCCTCGTGGCAAGGCCTCGGCGGCGGTGCGCCGGGGGACGGGCCGGGGTACGGCACCAGGGGGTGAGCGGGGAACGCGGCCCCTGACCGGGACGGGCGCCAGGACACCCTTCCCCGCGACCTGGATCGCGGGAGGTGGCGACGGCCGCGCGTCCCGGGCCGGGTCGCGTAGTGCGTGCGGGGATCGGGGCCGAGGTTCCGGATCGCGGGGGGGTTGATGAGTGCGCGTGCCTGGGTGGCGTTCGCGGTGGTCTCGGTGCTGTGGGGGATCCCGTACCTGCTGATAAAGGTCGCGGTCGACGAGGGCGTGCCGCCCGGGTTCGTGGCGTGGGTGCGTGTCGTGCTGGGCGCGGTCGCGCTGCTGGTGTTCGCGCCGCGTGCCGGGGTTCTGGGCGTGTTGCGCGGCAGGACGCGCTGGGTCGGCGTGTTCGCGCTGAGCGAGATCGTCGTGCCGTTCCCCCTGATCGCGATCGGGGAGCAGCACGTGTCATCGTCCCTCACCGCCGTCCTCATCGCCGCCGCGCCGCTGTTCGTCGCCTTGCTTGCCCTGCGCTTCGACGCGAGCGAGCGGGTGCGGGGCAGGCGACTGGCCGGGCTCGTCATCGGGCTGGCCGGGGTGGTGGCGCTGATGGGGGTCGACGTCGCGGGGCGCGCGGCCGAACTCTTCGGCGCCCTGGCCATCCTCACCGCCGCCCTCTTCTACGCCACCGGCCCGATGGTGCTGAAGCGCCACCTGTCCGGCGTCGACTCGCGGGCGTCCATGGGCGCGACCCTGATCGTGGCGTCGCTGCTGCTGTCCCCGGCCGCCGTGCTGACGCCGCCCGCCACGATGCCCACCCCGCCGGCGATCGCCGCGCTGCTGGTCCTCGGGCTGCTCTGCACGGCCGCCCCGCTCGTCCTGTACAGCGTGCTCATCGCCGAGGCGGGAGCCGGTCGCGCGGTTCTGATCACGTATGTGAACCCGGTCGTGGCGGTGGCGCTGGGCATGGTGGTCCTCGGTGAGCGGCCAGGGGTGGGGGCGATCCCGGGATCCGTGCTGATCCTCGTGGGCTCGTGGCTGTCGGGTGGCGGCCGGCTGCCCTCCCGCCGCCGGGAGACCGGTCGCGTCGCGGACGCGCTCGACGCGACTCCAGGAGGCGCTCCGCCCGGCGGCGCGTAGAAGACCGGTCAGCGGATGGTGCGTGGACGGTCAGCGCCCTGGCCGAGGCTGCGAGCAGGGAGATCCCCGCACCTGACGCACAAGGAGCTCGACATGACCGACATCAACCCCAAAGCCGGGCGTAAGGAGTGGATCGGGCTGGCCGTGCTCGTGCTGCCCTGCCTGCTGGTGTCGATGGACATCAGCGTGCTGTTCTTCGCGCTGCCGTTCATCAGCGCCGACCTCGCGCCGACCGGCGCCCAGCAGCTATGGATCATGGACGTCTACGGGTTCGTGCTGGCCGGGATGCTGATCACGATGGGGTCCCTCGGCGACAGGATCGGACGCCGCAGGCTGCTGATGATCGGGGCGGGAGCGTTCGGCGTCGCCTCGGTCGTCGCCGCGTACTCCACCGGCGCCGAGGTGCTGATCGCCACCCGCGCGCTGCTCGGGCTGGCCGGGGCGACGCTGATGCCCTCCACCCTCGCGCTGATCCGCAACATGTTCCACGACGGCGGCCAGCGCAAGACCGCGATCGCGCTCTGGACCGGGGGCATGACCGGCGGCGCGGTGATCGGCCCGATCGTCGGAGGGTTCCTGCTGGACCACTTCTGGTGGGGTTCGGCCTTCCTGGTCAACGTGCCGGCCATGGTCCTGCTCCTGGTTCTCGGGCCGATCCTGCTTCCGGAGTTCCGCGCCCCCGCCTCAGGCAGGTTCGACCTGGTCAGCGCGGTGCTCTCGCTGGCCGCCGTGCTGCCGGTGATCTACGGGATCAAGCAGACGGCCGTGGACGGGATCCGGCCGCTCCCGGCGCTCGCCGTCGTCGCGGGCCTGGCGGCGGGCGCGGTGTTCGTCCGCAGGCAGCGCACCAACGCCGCCCCGCTGATCGACGTCGCACTCTTCCGGCACCGGACGTTCAGCGCCTCGCTGGCCGTGAACGTGGTCACGATGTTCGGCTTCATCGGGATCACGCTGTACACCAACCAGTTCATGCAGCTCGTGCTCGGCCTGCGTCCCTTCACCGCCGCGCTGTGGTCGCTCATCGTGATGCCCGCCGTCGCGGCGGCCATCGCGGTCTCCGGCATCCTGGCGAGCCGTGTCCGCCCCGCCTACGTCGTCGGCGCCGGCCTGCTCGTCACCACCTCGGGGTTCCTGGTGCTGGCGTGGGTGCGGGTGGACTCACCGCTGTGGGTCGTGCTCGTCGCCGCCGGGGCGGTGGCCGCCGGCATCCTGATGGTCGTGACCCTGACGTCGGACCTGATCCTCACCGCCGCTCCCCCGGAGCGGGCCGGTGCCGCCTCCGCCCTGTCGGAGACCGGCAGCGAGCTGGGCGGGGCCCTCGGCCTGGCGATCCTGGGCAGCGTCGGCGCCGCGGTCTACCACCACCGGATGGCCGAACCGCTCCTGGCCGGGCCGGGCCTGCCGTCCGAGGCGCTGAGGGCGGCGGGCGAGACCCTCGGCGGGGCGACCGCCGTGGCGGCGCGGCTGCCCGGTCCCGCGGGCACGGCGCTGCTGGACGCGGGAAGGGAGGCCTTCACCCAGGGTCTGAACGTCACCGCGGGCGCCGGCGCCGTCGTGATGGCCCTGGCCGCCGTTCTCGCCGTCGTCGTCCTGCGCCGCCTGCCGGCCGGCCAGGCACCGGCCCCGCAGGCCGCTCACCATCGCGAGCCCGTCGCCCAGCCGTGACCGCGTCCCCGTGCGCCGGGGGGCGCGGGGGCGGCGTCCTCACCCGCCGGGGACGGCCGCGCGGCCGACGGCGGCGAGCAGACCTCGCAGGGCGCCGTCGAACTCCGCGGGCCGCTCCAGGTTCGGCATGTGCGCGGCGCCCTCGACCACGGCCAGCGTCGCCCCGGGGATGCGCCGGCTCATGAACTCCGCGTCGGCCACCGGGGTGAACTCGTCGTCCCGTCCGACCACGACGAGCGCGGGCACCGAGACCTCGGCGAGCAGATCGCCGTAGTCGGGACGCTCGGCGCGCCCGCGCAGCGCCGCCGCCGCGCCTTCCGGGGGCGCGCCGCGCATCATGCCGAGCACGTGCGCGGCCACCTCGGGCAGCGCCTCGATGTTGTACGGGGCGACCATCTTCGGCAGCACCTCCTCGGCGTAGGGCCGCATGCCCTCGCGAAGGAGGCGGTCGGCCTGGGCGGCGCGCAGCTTCCTGCCCTCGCCGGTCTCGGCCTGGGCGAAGGTGTCGGCGAGCAGCAGCCCGCGTACCCGGCCTGGGAACAGGCGGTAGAACTCCATCACGATCTGGCCGCCCATCGACAGCCCTCCGATCACCACCTCACCCAGCCCCAGGTGATCGAGCAGCGCGGCGATGTCGCGGGCGAACGTCTCCAGCGGGGTCTTCCCGGGTACCACGGTGCTCTCGCCGTAGCCCCTCAGGTCCGGCGCGATCACCCGCAGCTCCGGGCCGGCGAGGGCGGCGACCTGCGGCGCCCACATCGAACGGTCGAACGGGTGGCCGTGGACCAGCACCAGCGGCGCACCCCGGCCCTGGTCGTCGTACCCGACGGTGATCCCGTTCACCGAGGCCCTGCTCACGATGCCCACTTCCTCCCGCGTCGGCGCCCGCGCGGTCCCGCGCTGACGGCGATGCTAGGCCGGGCACTCAGGTCAGTGCAATACAATCATTGCTCTCGGTGCAATCCAGCACTTTGCAATCGATGAGGTGCCTGATGGAGGACTACCGGCTGATCGCCGACGCCGTGGCCGCCGACATCGCCGCCGGGCGGCTGCGCCCGGGAGACCGGCTCCCGCCGCAGCGCGCGTTCGCCCGGCGGCGGGGCATCGCCGGCTCCACGGCCGCCCGCGTGTACCGCGAGCTGGCCGGGCGCGGGCTCGTGGTCGGCGAGGTGGGGCGCGGCACGTTCGTACGGGCGGGCGAGCGGTCACCCGGGCCCGCGCTGGTCGAGCCGGGAGGCGCCCGCGTCGACCTGGAGCTGAACTACCCGATCGTGCCCGAGCAGCACGCCCTGCTCGCCGAGGGGCTCGGCCGCCTGCTGCGTCCCGACGTGCTGGCCTCGGCCCTGCGGCCGGTCGGCGCGTCCGGCACGCCCGGGGCCCGCGACGCGACGGCCCGGCTCCTGGCCCGCGGCGGCTGGGAGCCCGACCCGGCGCGCGTGCTGTTCGCCGGGAACGGCCGCCAGGCCATCGCGGCGGCGGTCGCCGCGCTCGTCCCCGCGGGAGGGCGGCTCGGCGTCGAGGCGCTCACCTACCCGGTGGTCAAGGCCATCGCGGGCAGGCTCGGCGTCACCCTGGTCCCCCTCGCCACCGACGAGGCGGGGCTACGGCCCGACGCGCTCGCCGCCGCGCACCGGCGCGCCCCGCTCGCGGCGGTCTACCTGCAACCGACCCTGCACAACCCGCTCGCCGTCACCATGCCCCTGTGGCGGCGAGCCGAGCTGGCCGCCACGCTGCACGACCTCGGCCTGTGCGCGATCGAGGACTCCATCTGGGCCTTCCTCCACGAAGGGGACGAACCCCCGCTCGCGGCGCTGGCGCCCGAGCACACGATCCTCCTGGACAGCCTGTCCAAGCGGCTGGCCCCCGGCCTGACCCTCGGGTTCGCGGTGACGCCGCCGTCCCGCACCGCGCCCGTCACCGCCGCCCTGCGATCGGGGGCGTGGACGGCGGCGGGGTTCGCGCTCGACGCCGCGACCCGCTGGATGGGCGACGGCACGGTGACCGCCATCGTGCGTGCCAAGCGTCACGACGCCGCCGCCCGCCAGGAGGTCGCCCGCCGCCACCTTTCCGGCTTCACCGTGCTCGCCGACCCGCATTCCTACTACTGCTGGTGGGAGCTGCCCGAGCCGTGGCGCGCCGAGACCTTCGTGGCCGCCGCCGCCCGTGAGGGCATCGCGGTCACCCCGGCCGCCTCGTTCGCCGTCGCGACCCGGAGCACGCCGGCGGCGGTGCGGGTCGGGCTGGCCTCCCCGCCGGTGGACGTGCTGTCCCGGGCCCTGGAGGCCCTGGCCCGGCTCGCCCGCGGCACTCCCGAGGACGCCGCCGCCGACTGAACCGGTCACCATGGGCCTTCAGCCCTGCCGGGTGGCCCGGCGTCGGGCGCGCCGTCGCCCAGCGTCGTGAGGTCCGCCGACACGGCGGGGAGGGCGGCCGAATAAGGCCCGACTTCCTTTGACACACCCGATTCGCCCGATTACCTTGGCGGGAGAAACACTTGCTATAAAAAACAGCTGCTACATTCCGGGAGTCCAGGTGCCGGGCGCGACATGGGGCCTGACGGCCTCCACCTTCACGGCCTCGTTCGTGGAGTTCGTCGAGGCCCTAACCATCGTCCTGGCCATGGGCGTCACCCGGGGGTGGCGATCGGCGCTGGCGGGCACCGCCGCCGCGCTCGTGGCCCTCGCCGCCTTCACCGCCGCCGCCGGGTACGCCCTGAGCACGTGGCTTCCCCCCGCCGTCCTGCAGCTCGTCGTCGGCACCCTGCTTCTCATCTTCGGCCTCCAGTGGCTGCGCAAGGCCGTGCTGCGCTCCTCGGGCCTGAAGGCCAGGCACGACGAGGCCGAGGAGTTCGCCGCGCAGACCGCCGCGGCGCGGCGGGCGGCCGCGGACAGCCGCTTCGGCGTCGACGCCTTCGCCTTCGTGGTGTCGTTCAAGGGGGTCTTCCTCGAAGGCGTCGAGGTCGTCTTCATCGTGATCACCTTCGGCACCGGCGCCGCGAACATGGGGGCGGCGGTGGGCGGCGCGGCGGTCGCCGGGGTCCTGGTGCTGATCGCCGGTGCCGTCCTTCACCGGCCGTTGGCGATGATCCCCGAGAACACCCTGAAGTACGGCGTGGGCCTGCTGCTGGCCGGCTTCGGCACGTTCTGGGCCGTCGAGGGGCTCGGCGTGTTCACCGAAGGCGAGAGCCTGGCCTGGCCGGGCGGCGAGTGGGCCATCCCCGTCCTGGTCGCCTGCTGGCTGCTGGTCTCGCGCGCGCTCGTCCTGGCGCTTCCCCGTCTCAAGCTGGAGGCCGCCCAATGAGGTTCCTCAAGGCATTTGCACGGTTCTGGTATGACTTCATCATCGGCGACGACTGGAAGATCGCGGTCGCGGTGGTCTCGGCCCTGGCGTTGGCGCTGGCCGCGCTGCTGCTGGCCGGGCTCAGCGGCACGGCCGCCGCCGTGCTCGGCGGGGTGCTGCTGGCCGGCTTCTTCGTCATCAGCGTCGTCGTCGACGTCAGGCGATCGTGACGTGGTCCCGGCCACGGGCGCATGGCCGTAACAGTTGAAAACCGGCACGGACGCCGCCGGGCCGCAGCGGGCAGGGCGGCCCCGGCCTGAAAGGAACCCCCGATGACCTCCGTTTCCGTGCACGCCGCCGAGGTGCACCACAACCACAGGGACGTGACCGGCGGCTGGCTGCGGCCGGCGGTGTTCGGCGTCATGGACGGGCTGGTCTCCAACGCCTCGCTGATCGCGGGTGTGGTGGGCAGCGGCGCGAGCACCCCGGCAGTCGCGATCACCGGGCTGGCGGGGCTGGCCGCCGGAGCCTTCTCCATGGCCACCGGCGAGTACACCTCCGTACGCTCGCAGACCGAGATGACCCTGGCCGAGATCGCGGTCGAGCGCCGGGAGATCGCCAGGAACCCCGAGGCCGAGGAGCGGGAGCTTGCCCTGCTGTACGAGTCCCGCGGCCTGACGCCGGAGCTGGCCGGCGAGGTGGCCCGCCAGCTGCACGCCCACGACGATGTCGCCTGGCGGGTCCACGCCCGCGAGGAGCTCGGCGTCGACCCCGACGACCTGCCCTCGCCGTGGGTGGCGGCCGGGTCGTCCTTCCTGGCCTTCGCGCTGGGAGCGCTCATCCCGCTGCTGCCGTTCCTGCTCGGCTTCGGCTCGGTGGTAGCGGCGGCGGCGCTGACGGCCGCCGGGCTGTTCGGCACCGGAGCGCTCGTCGCCCGGCTCACCCGCAGGTCCTCGGTGTTCGGCGGCGCCAGGCAGCTGCTGCTCGGCGCGGCGGCCGCCGCCGTCACGTACGGGATCGGCCACCTCGTCGGCACGGTCATCTCCTGACCCCTTCGCACCGCGCCCCAAGGGGAAGGGGGTCAGGTTAGGGGGGCCGAACGGCCTCCGACCGGCCGGTCTTTCGGCATCGTGGCTCATTGTTGTCTATTGTTTCGACGTGCCGATGAAAGAGAACGACTTCCAGGTCGCCATGCCGCCGCTCCAGCCGGACCGCTCGGTGCTGGTCGTGGCACCCCCGGAAGACGCGCCGGGCCACTGGGCGGGCGCGCCGAGCTCCGTGCTCAGCGACGGTGTGATCTACCTCGCCTACCGCCTCCGCCGGCCGGTCGGCGAGGGACGCGGCTACGCCATCGTCGTCGCGCGCTCCCTCGACGGCGAGCGCTTCGAGACGATCTACACGCTGGGCCGCGAGGAGGTCGACACCGAGTCCCTTGAGCGGCCCGCCCTCGTGCGCACCCCCGAGGGCACCTGGCGGCTGTACATCAGCTGCGCCACCTACAACACCAAGCACTGGCGGGTCGAGGTGCTCGAAGCCGACGACCCCTCGCGGTTCGACGCCACGCGGCGCGAGGTCGTGCTGCCCGGCGACCCGAAGACCGGGGTGAAGGACCCCGTGATCGTGCACCACGACGGCCTCTGGCACCTGTGGGCCTCCTGCCACCCGCTGGCGGACGCGGGCGAGGAGGACCAGATGGTCACCGACTACGCCACCAGCCCCGACGGCCTCGAGTGGACCTGGCAGGGCACCGCCCTCAGCGGGCGGTCGGGCTGCTGGGACTCGCGCGGCGCCCGGGTCACAGCGGTGGTCCGCACCGGCGGCACGATCCTCGCCACCTACGACGGGCGGGCCAGCGCCGCCGAGAACTACGAGGAGCGCACCGGGCTCGCCGCCGGGGCCGAGTTCTCCACCCTGACTCCCGTCGGCACCGAGCCGGTCGCCCAGTCACCGTACGGGGGGCTGCGCTACCTGGACATCCTCGACCTGCCCGGCGGCGGGCAGCGCGTCTACTACGAGCTCACCAGGCAGGACGGCGCGCACGAACTCCGCACCGAACTCCGCTGACCGGGTGGCGCGGGCCGCGGCCCGCGCCACCGTCCACGGGGCCGCGCCCGTTCAGGGGAGGCGCGGGCGGCCGTTCCTGGCCTGCCGTTGACCGGCGGGCCTGTCCCCCATCAGCCCGCCCGACTTGTCGCGGGGTCCGAGCCAGTCGCCGAAGACCTCCCCGGTCACCCGCTCCAGCAGGGTGACGTCGTCCTCGAACCTCGGGATGAGGGCCTGACGCTCCTCCCAGCTCAGCGGGCGGCGCGGGCGGCCCTGGTCCTGGAGCGCCTTTTCGAGGGGCTCGGTCAGGCGCGCGGCCAGCGAGCCCGGCAGGTGGCGTCCCACCGTCGCGCCCACCCGGAGCACGCGTGACAGCGCCTGATGGCGCAGCGTCGGATCGGGATGCGCCGTGACGTTCTCGCGAGGCACCTCGGTGATCAGGCCCTTCTCCACGCCGAGGAACGCGCAGATGCGATCGAGCGTGGCCACGGGATCGTCGACCAGCTCACGGTAGCGGAACAGCAGGACGTTCTCCCGGGGGAACAGCCCGAAAAGGTGCTGCAGCTGCTCGCCGTACCGGCCGAGGCCGACGTAGTGCCAGAAGGCCGACCAGCCCGCGGCGACGCGGCGCGCCTCCTCCGCGCAGGCGCGGACGACGTCGCCGACGGGTTCGAGCCCCGCCGACCACAGGTGCGTCCAGTTCGAATGCGCGCGCTCGACCGGGTCACGCAGGATGACGATCAGCTTGGCGTGCGGGAGCAGCGCGTGGATGCGGCGCTGGGCGTCGCGGTCGTACAGGTAGAACGGTGTGGACTCGCCTTTCAGCGTTCCCGGAGGCGCGTCGTCGAACAGCGCCTCGTACTCCGCCCGGCGCCAGACGTGCTCCTTGAAGGTCAGCGCGTCGCCGGGACCGCCCCGTGCCGGCGGGGGCCCGTCGCTGAGGAAGAACTTGGGCTCCTTGACCGCGGACATGAACAAGGAGGGGTGTCGTGCGAGCGCGGCGTGCAGGGCGGTCGTCCCCGTCTTGGGCGCTCCGATCACCAGGAAATCCGGTAGGGCCATCCGATCTCCTCGGCACAGTCGACATCAGCGTGCATTATACCTACTCAATACGTAGGAAATAGAGGTTTTACCCTCCCATGCCCGCACCTTGGTCGACGATGCCTGTACCTCCCCCGGGAAGCGAATGGCGGGTAAGTAACCGTTCGATCGTTCACATTGCTACTCTGCTGCTCGATGCCACGGCCCCGGACGATCAGCGACGAGGAGATCCTCGCGGCCGTCTCGCGCGTCGTCGGCCGGGTCGGCCCCGCGAGGCTGACACTCGCCACCGTCGCCGAGGAGGCGGGCATCGCCCCTGCGACCCTGGTGCAGCGCTTCGGCTCCAAGCGCGCCCTGATGCTCAGCCTCCACCAGGACGACGCGGGGCTCGTCCGCGAGCGGCTGCGCGAGACCCGCGACGAAGGGGTCTCCGCCCTGGACTCGCTGGTCACGAACCTGGTCGGGCTGTCCGCACCCGTGGCCGACCCCGTGGCCTTCTCCAACCACCTCGCCGTCCTGCACCAGGATCTCAGCGATCCGGAGTTCCACGCCCAGGCGCGAAGGCACGCGCGGGCGATGCTGGAGGAGATCCAGGCCCTGCTCGGCAGGGCCGTGGACGCCGGCGAGCTGCGGCCGGTGGACCTCACCCAGCTCGCCCGCTCGGTGCAGACCACCTACAACGGCGCGCTGATCACCTGGGCGATCCACCGGGAGGAGCCGCTGGAGAGCTGGCTGCGCCGCGAGCTCGGCGCCCTGCTGGCCCCCTGGCGGGCCGGCGGCGCCTGAACCTCAGTAGAGACCGTTCATGGCCACCCGCACCTCCGCCAGGGTCGCCTCGGCGACGACGTTCGCGCGCTCGTTGCCCGCGCGCAGGACCCGGCGGATGTGGGAGCGGTCCCGCGCCAGCTCGGCGCGGCGAGCCCTGATCGGGGCCAGGTACTCGTTGACCGCCTCCGTGACGGTCCTCTTCAGTACGGCCGCTCCCCCGGCGCCGACCTCCTCGGCGACGCGGTGCGGATCCCGTCCCTGGCAGAGGGCGGCCAGCAGGACGAGGTTGGACACCTCGGGCCGGGTGGCGGGGTCGTAGGTGATGCGCCGTTCGGCGTCGGTCTTGGCGCCGCGGATCAGCGCGGCGGTCTCGTCCGCCGTCGCCGCCAGGGCGATGGCGTTGCCCCGGCTCTTGCTCATCTTGCCGCCGTCGGTGCCGAGGAGCAGCGGCGCGGCCGACAGCAGCGCGTCCGGCTCGGGGAACACCGCGGGGCCGCCCGTGCCGTAGCGGTCGTTGAAGCGCCGGGCGATGGTGCGGGTCACCTCAAGATGGGGGAGCTGGTCCTGGCCGACCGGCACCAGGTTGGCCTTGCAGAACAGGATGTCGGCGGCCTGGTGGGCGGGGTAGGTGAACATCAGGCCGCTCACCGACGCCTGTCGGGAGTGGGCGATCTCGTCCTTCACGGTGGGGTTGCGGCCCAGCTCGGCGACGGTCACAAGGCTGAGGAAGGGCAACAGCAACTGGTTGAGGGCCGGGACCGCGCTGTGGGCGAAGATCGTGGTGCGGTCCGGGTCCATGCCGATGGCCAGGTGGTCCAGCACCAGGCTCTCGACATGATCACTCACCTGGTCGGCGACGTCGCGGTCGGTCAGCACCTGGTAGTCGGCGATGATCACGAACATCTCGGCCCCGAGGTCCTGCAGACGGACCCGGTTGTGGAGGGTGCCGAAGTAGTGCCCGAGGTGCAGCCGGCCCGTGGGACGGTCACCGGTCAGCACGCGGAAGCGCCCGGGCTCCTCGCGGATCATCGCTTCGAGCTCGGCGCTGCGGCGCCGGGCCGCGGACATCCCGAGCAGGTCCCGGCCGCCGGACGCTCCGGCGACCTCGGTGGTGGACACGGCGTTCATGGTGGTTCTCCTGTGACGGTGAGAGAGGGATACGCCGCCGGGGACGGCCTGGCCCGCTTCATCCAGGGAGAACACGAAGGGCCGTCCATCCGAACGGCCCGGTCATGTCGAAGAGGTGGCCGCTCCTACGAGGAGCGCCACCAGCTCGGACATGACGAACGGTGCACAGGACAAGCATACAAAAAGATCATGGATCACAGCCACAGGACGAGCCCGGCCCAGCGCAACGCCGTTTGATCCCCGACCCGGACGTCCAACAGGCATGGGGCCGGTGGATCAGGCTGGGCTGGGCTCGCGGTGGTCGCTCAGGGAGGCGTGGTGGTCAGCGTCGCTCGGGCCGTCGGGGTCGGCGTGCACGGTGGCCGCGCGCAGGCGGGCCACCTGGTGGATGAGCCGGTGCTCGGCCTCGACGGCCACCGCGTGAGCCTCGATGAGGGACAGGCGGTGGCCGACCGCGATCTCGACCTCGGCACGCAGGACATGGCCCACCCAGCGCATCCGCACCGAGCCCACCGCCCGCACTCCGGGGGTGGCGGCGAGGACCCGCTCGGCCTGGTCCAGCAGGGCGGGGTCGACCGCGTCCATCAGCCGGTGGTAGATCTCCCGGGCGGCGTCGCGCAGCACCAGGCAGATCGCCACCGTGATCAGCAGGCCGACGAGCGGGTCGGCGAGCGGGAAGCCGAGCGCCGCCCCACCGGCTCCGAGGAGCACGGCCAGGGAGGTGAACCCGTCGGTACGGGCGTGCAGGCCATCGGCCACCAGAGCGGCCGAGCCGATCTCGCGGCCGACTCTGATCCGGTAGCGGGCCACCCACTCGTTCCCCGCGAACCCGATGAGCCCGGCCGCGGCCACCCAGCCCAGCGCGTGGACGTCCTTCGGGGTGATCAGCCGTTGGACCGCCTCGTACCCGGCGAATGCCGCGGAGGCGGTGATGATGCCCACGATGAGCAGCCCCGCGAGGTCCTCCGCCTTGCCGTACCCGTAGGTGAAGCGGCGGTTCGCGGCGCGCCGCCCGACCCAGAAGGCGATGGCCAGCGGGACGGCGGTGAGGGCGTCGGCGAAGTTGTGCAGCGTGTCGCCCAGCAGGGCGACCGATCCGGAGAAGGTGACGACCACCGCCTGGGCGACGGCGGTGACGACCAGCACCACGAAGGACAGGCCGAGCACCCGCATCCCCCGGCTGCTGGACTCCAGCGCCGTGTCGGTCTTGCCGGCGCTGTCATGACTGTGCGGGGTGAGGACGTGCGCCACGCGCGCGGCCAACCCCCCGGCCTTGCCCCGCCTGACCGGCTCCCCGTGACCGTGCCCATGAGCATCCTCATGACCATGGCCGTGACCGTGGGGTTCGTCAGGGGACGTCGAATCGGACCGCTTCTGTTCGGACATGGGCTTCCTCGCTTGCGGACGTTGACCCTCGCGGGGATTATATGTAGTCATGTACGCACGCGACAACGAATCAGGTGCGCATCCGTTGCAGGAGCAACCGACTACCGCCCAGGTGGAGACGGCCGTGGAGGCCTTCCGCATGCTCAGCGACGGCACACGGTTGCGGCTGATGTGGCTGCTCGCCTCGGGCGAGTACGACGTCTCCTCGCTCGCCGGGGCCATCGGCGCCGCACGGCCCTCGGTGTCGCAGCACCTGGCCAAGTTGCGCCTGGCCGGGCTGGTCGAAGCCCGTAGGGACGGCCGCCGCGTCCTTTATCGGGCCCGCGACGCCCATGTGCGCCGCTTGATCGCCGAAGCGCTGTTCCATGCCGACCACGAGGTGTCCGGCATCCCCCGCCACGAGACCTGACCACGGCCCGGGCCTGGCGAACACCGGCCTTCGGCACCTCGGACGGCAGGCCCGATCAGGACGGCCGGCCCGAGGCGAGGGGTGCGGGGTGGAAAGCGGATGCCAGGGCCTGGGTCTCGGCGTAGGAGGGCAGGCCCGCCAGAGCGACGTCGTCGTGCTCGACGGCCCAGGCGAGTTCCACGGCGTTGTGCACGGCCGCCCGGAAGAGCAGGGAGCCGCAGCTGACGCGCCGTACCCCGAGGTCCGCGAGCCGCCGGAAGGAGCGGCCGCCCGGCGTGAACAGGATGTTCAGCGGAGCCTCCAGCCCGCCGGCCAGCGCGGTGATCACCCGCTCGTCGTCCAGGCCCGGTACGAAGACCCCGTCGGCCCCCGCCCGCACGTAAGCCTCGGCCCTGTCCATGGTGACCCGCAGGGGTGGCGGCTCGCCGCCGCTCAGCCAGTAGGTGTCGGTCCTGGCGTTGACGAACAGCCGTGGCGCGGCCCCCTTGATCGCCGTGATCAGCGCGCACTGGCGACCCGGCGCGGTCAGGGTGCCGTCGGCGCGCCCGTCCTCGATGTTCACCCCCGCGACCCCGGCCTCGGCGAGTTCGGCCGCCAGTTCGGCGACCCGCCCGGGGTCCTCGCTGAAGCCTCCCTCGATGTCCACACTGATCAGAGCGGGCAGCCGGGAGAGCCCCCGGGCCAGCCGCACGGTCTCCTCCAGGGTGACGGCTTCCCCATCGGGCTTCCCGGCCGCCGCCGCCACACCGAGGCTGGTGGTGCCGACGGCGGTGAACCCCCTGGCCACCAGCGCGGCGGCGGAGGCGTGGTCCCAGGCGTTGGGCAGGAACAGGGGCCGGTCCCCGTGGTGCAGGGCGCGGAACCGCTCGAACCGGTCCGTCATCGCGGTCATCGGAGCTGGACCTCCAGTCGTAGCGGAATGCGCAGGTTGGCCGACGGCTCGTACGCGACCTCGCGGTCGGCCGGCTCGTAGCCCGCCAGCAGTGGCTCAAGGACGCCACAGGCCAGCGCCAGGCCGTGGCCGTCGCCCGGGCACGGACGCCGCCCGTACCCGAAGGTCAGGTGCCGGGGTCCCGGCCGGGAGGGGTCGAATCGGTGCGGATCGGGGAACACACGCGGGTCCCGGTTGGCGGCGGCGAAGTCGAGGACCACCAGCGTGCCGGGCGGGACCTCCCGTCCTCCCAGCTCGGCGCCTTCGCGGGACGTACGCCGGGTCGACCGCACGGGAGGGTCGAGGCGCAGGGTCTCGGCCGCGAACGCGTCGACCGGCCATTCGGCCCGCAGGGCGGGTGGCGGCCGGAGGGCGGCGTTGAGGGTGTTGCCGATCAACCCGGCCGTCGCGTCGCAGGCCTGCACGAGCAGCCCGATCCGGTTGGCCACCATCTCCGGGTCACCGGGCCCCAGCAGGGCGGCCAGCTCCCCCACCGAGGTGTCCGCACGCGCGACCCGCTCCGCGCCGGCCCCCGGATGGTAGGCCGCCGCGACCGCCGTCACGGCTCTGACCAGGGCCTCCAGGTCGGCTTCCGCCACGCCGAGCGCGCTCCCGAGGACGGCGACGGGGACCGCGCGAGCCAGCCTCGCCATGACGTCGAGCGGCTCCTCACCGGCTCGCTCCAGCTCGGCGACCGTCCTGTCCCGGGCGGCGGAGCGCAGGGACCCGGGATGCACGCGGTGCAGCTCAGCCCGTACCAGGGCCCGGCGGCGTTCGTGCGCACGCCCGGAACTGAACCGCGACACATGCCGTCGCAGCCATCCCAAGGTCCCCGGCGGTTCCTCGTCCCCGGCGCGGCCGGGAGCCGGCGGAACGATGAAGCGCGGGTCGTCCAGGACGGCGCACACCTCGGCATGACCGGTCACGGTGAGACCGTGATCCGAAGAGGGCTTCATGCCTCCGACGTTAGAACCGCATCATTTCGACGTGCACCGAAACATCCCACGGCTCGCGACGAAACAGCAGGCACATTCCGAGCCGGGTGGAGCGGCGTGCGGCCGCTCCACCCGGGGCTTCGGTCAGGGCCAGGTGAAGTTGAGTTCGCGTTCGAAGTTGACGTAGCCGGCCCGCTCGAACGCCCGGGCCATCGGGACGTTGCCGGTGTCGGTCGACGCCCTGATCCGGGGGACGTCCTCGGCCGCGAGGACGCGCGTGCCCTCGGCGAGGATCTCGCCGACGTAGCCGTTCCCCCGATGGGCCGGCACGACTCCGATGTAGGCGATGATCGGGTTGTAGGAATTGTGCGCGGGGATGACGAAGCCCACGGGCTCGCCGCCCGGCAGCGTGGCGATCCGCCACCAGTCTCGCGGGCTCGCATAGCCCATGAGCTCGTCCTCGTACTGCTGGGCCGCCGCCTGCTCGGCCGGCATCCTGGTCATGTCGTCGCGGCTGTGGGCGTCCAGGGTTCCTTCGAGGACCTGGGCCATCAGCGCCACGAGCTCGTCGCGGCCGCGCACCCGGCGGAACTCCAGCCGCCCGCTCGGAGCCTGGACGGGCGTTCCCGGCCGCCATTCGAGGCGCAGCCGCTCCACGAACAGCCGGGCGCCGGTACGCTCGACCGCCGCGGCGCGGTCCTCGACTGCTCGCCTGGCCACCGCGTCGTCGCGCCAGTCCGGCGGGACGTACCGGCCGTACTCGGGCGGGCGGGTGCCCTCCGGGACGACCTCGGCCATCGCGGCCGTGAGCAACCGGACGCCGATGTCCACCCGGTCGGGGTCGTCGGCGAGGTCGAAGACGTCGAGCAGGAACGGCGTCGCGTCGCCGGATCTGCTCCACCACGCGACCCGGGCGACCAGGCGGTCACCGCGCAGCGCCACCCACATCCAGTGGGGATGCCTGCGGCCGGAGTCGAGGTCGGCGGCGAGCTCGTCGTTGAGCCCGTAGGGCAGCCGGCGGAACAGGTCGAGTTCTGCGCGTCCGGTGATCGGACGCATGGTCAGGTCATGCTGTACTGCGGCCAAGGCACTCTCCTGCGAAGGCGCGCCCGTCCGCTCCGGGATTCAGCCGAGCTGCGCACCCCGGGAGGACACAAGCGCGGTGATCATGGGGTTCACGGCTCATACCTCCTCTCGTCTCGCCGCCCCCGCCGCGGTCGCCGGGGGTCCAGGCGCAAGTTCTACGGCATCCCACCGCCGCCGGCAACCGCTTTTCCGCCGCCTAGCGAGCTCGATGATCGGTGTCCCGAGCCGTGACCGCGACCAGCTGTGCCGGTCCGGACGGTGAGCGCCTGTCTCCGCGGTGGCCGCCATCGCGGGCTGACCCGTCGCGGTAGCGCCATCGGGGGGGACTGCTGCGGTGGCCGGCTCGGGTCGACGGTAGCGGCGGCCACCGCGCGGCGGGCCCTGACGGGCGGGGCCTAGCGGGGCGGCGTCGGCGACGTGTACGCGGGCAGGGGCAGCGGCCGGTCGAGGAGGAAGGACTCCAGCAGCGCGGTGTATGTGGCGGGCTGGTCGGCGGCGACGGCGTGACCGGCGCCCTTGATGTAGACCAGCGTCGACGCGGGAAGGGTACGCCGGTAGTCGTACGTCGCCTCCCATTTGATGAAGTCGCACTCACCCCGCATGATCAGGGCGGGAACGCGAACCTGCCGCAACCTGGGACGAGGATCGGCCACCTGCTGGAAATCCGCGCTCGTGACCTGGTTGACGTAGAAGCCTTGGCGGTTCTCGTGGGGTGTCCTCGGCGGCGTGCCGGGGCATGAGGTGGTGTCCTTCCCGACGAGCGCCAACTCGTGGAATCTGGCGTCGGCTTCGTCGTCGCCGACCAGCGCGTGGGCGGCGCGGGGGTTGACGCCGAGGAGGAGGAACGCCGCGAGCATCCGCGGGGCGGAGGACAGTTCGTCGTACCGCTCCTTCTGCGCGGACGTGAGCCGGTCCCATGGCTCGCCGTCGCCGCCGGGCAGCGCGCCGGGCCACAGGGCTCCCGGTGCGGAGAAGACGACCTTGGCCACGTGCTCCGGATACGCGGCGAGGTACTGGGCCGCAAGCGACCCGCCCCATGACTGGCCAACGATGATCAACTTGTCGGCGCCGATGGTACGGCGGATCGCCTCAAGGTCGGCGACATGCCTGGCGACGGTGTAACCCATAACGTCGGGGAGCCGGGTGGAGCGTCCCGCACCGAGCTGGTCGTAGGCGTACACCTCGAAGCCTTTCGCCGCCAGGACCTTACCGGCCGCGGGTATCCCCTCTCCGGGGGTGCCTGGACCACCGTGAAGGAACACCACCGGCGTTGGCCTGGCGTTGCCGTTGGCGGGGGCGTGAACGTACGCGATCCGGGACCCGGTGGGCAGATCCCAGTACCGGACGCCCGGGGCGGTGGAGGCCGGGCCGGGGAACGGTCCGGGCCGGAAGACGGCGACGGACGCCAGCCCGGCGACCGCGACCGTCAGTCCGACCGCGAGAAGGATCGCGGCCTTGCCGCCCCGGCGCGCCCCGATCAGATGAAACGCCGGCCAGGCGAGGAGGAACCCCGCACTGGTCGCCGCCGCCAGCCCGACGGCCGCGAGCACCGGTACGGCGGCGGTCATGGCTGCAGCGCCGAGAAAGCCGGCGACACCGGCGAGCGGAGCCACCACGACGCAGACGAGAAGAAGAACGCCACCGATCGCGCGGCGCGGGAGAGTAGATGCCATACGCGTCACGCTAGAAGCGTGCAAACGTCCTTCCTTGGCACTCCGGAACGAGATTCCCCAGCTCACGACCCCGCCGCACGGCGGATACCCACCCCGCTCCACGGCGGATGTCCACCCGGTGACCACGGGCGGCGGCTCGCCAGTGGGGTGGCGGCACCCTCGTGCGGCGGTTGCTCGCTCTGATGGGGTTGGCGGGACACCCTTGGCAGGGCGGCGGCTGGGGGGGTGGCGGGGTGGCGGCACCCCCCGCTCAGGCTGGTGCGTGGTGGGCAGGGGTGGGTATCTCGTGCCGGTCGCTGGTCGTGTCAGGGGACGCCGGGGCGGATGAGGCCGGTCTCGTAGGCGACGATCGTCGCCTGCACCCGATCCCGTACGCCGAGCTTCCCGAGAACCGCCGCGACATGGTCCTTCACGGTCGCGGGACTGATGCCGAGCACGGCGGCGACCTCCACGTTCGTCAGGCCGCGTGCCACCTGCCGCAGCACCTCCGTCTCGCGGGGGGTGAGCACGGCGAGCCGGTCGGTGTCGGCCGGGCCGGGTCCGGCGGCGAAGTGGTCGATCAGGCGGCGGGTCACGGAGGGGTCCAGCAAGGCGTCACCCCGCGCGACGAGCCGGACCGCGTCGATCACCCGCTCGGGGTCGGCGTCTTTGAGCAGAAACCCGGCAGCACCGGCACGCAGGGCCGCGAACACATACTCGTCGAGATCGAAGGTCGTCAGGACGACGACGCGGACCGAGGGGATCTCGGCGCTGATCCTGGTGGTCGCGACCAGCCCGGTGACGCCCGGCATACGGATGTCCATGAGGACGACGTCGGGACGGAGTGAGGTGGCAAGGGCGACGGCGGCCTCGCCGTCCACCGCCTGGCCCACGACGGTAAGGTCGAGCTCCGCGTCCACGATGGCCGCGATCCCCGCGCGTACCACGGTCTGATCGTCGGCGATCAACACACGGATCACGAGTCGGGCACCCTAACCTGCACCCTGGTCACGACAGGGACACCTCCGGCGGTCAATGCACCACAGGCACGGCTGTTCTCGGAGTCACGGTACGAATGCCTCTGGCAGCCATACCCGCACCGGGCCGTCGTGGGCGGTCATGAGCGTACCGTCGTATGCGTCGAGCAGGGCGCGCAGTCGCCGCTCCAGGGAGGGGTCGACGGACGTAGGACCTGACGACAGGGTTACGCCTTCGCCGGGAAATGTCACCGTGACGGTGTCTGCGCTTGTCAGCAGTTCCCTGGCGACCTGGTAGGCGGCGACCTCGACGGCAGGCGCTAGCGGGCTGCGCGTACCGACATAACGGGCCACGGCACCCCGCCGGGCCGCCAGGGCGGCGATGCCGTCCACGGTGGGAGGCGGGTCGTCACCGTCGTCCAGACTGCGCAGCTCCGCCAGGAGCTTCCGCAGTGCGGCCAGACCTGCCTTGGCCTCGGCCAGTACGGAGTCGAGGTGGCCCGCGTCGGCTTCCTTGATCACGTTCTCTGCGTGCCGCCGTGCCGTGTGGCGCAGCCCGTCGGCGATCCGCCTGCGCTCCGCCGATGCCGCCGAGGCGGCGTCACGGTCGAGCAGGTCGCGATCCCGTACGGTGGCCGCGCCGCGCCGCCGTCGCCGCGCGGCGACGTACATGCCGAGCGCCCACACAGCGACACAGGGGATCGCCAGTGCGGTGGTGAGGACCGCCCATACCGCTGGACGGTTGCCGTGGATGCCGTCGCCGACGGTGAGCACCAGGCCGCCGACGCCCGCGACGGAGAGGGGCGCGGGCCAGCCCCGAGCGCCCGTACGGTAGACGCCGACCGCGTAGAGCAGCGCCAACTCCACCCACCAGTACCACAGGAAGGTGTCGCTGATACGAGGTCCGGGCCAGCCGGCCAGGTCGAGGCCGAGCCAGACCACGAGGGTGGCGAGCGTGACGGTCAGGCTGCGGCGGGCTGCGTTCCTCCGCCACCACAGGGGCAGAGCGTGCAGAGAGAACAGCGTTGTCAGCAGCAAGCCCGGTAGCGGCGAGGCGAAGGGGTCGGGATCGTCGCCCGGCGGAAGCCCCGCGCCGAGGGACAGCGCGATGGCGAGTACGACCAGCGCGGCGTCGAGCGCCGCCGCCCCCCGCCACTGCTCACGGCGCGGAGGCGGTGTCGAATCGGCGGAGGAGGCGATGGGGGCGCAGGGGAGGTGGGCTCGTACTTCCCAGCCGTGCTTCGTCGGGCCCGCTGTGAAGGACCCGCCGAGGCGTGACACCGCTGAGCGCAGCCCCGCCAGTCCGTTTCCCGTGCCGAGGCCGGGTGCGGCGGCCGTACCGCCTCGGTCCGTCGCGGTGACGACAAGCCCTCCGTAGGTGCTCTCGACGCGGACCCGTGACGCGCCCGAGGCGTATCGCATCGCGTTCGTCAGTGCCTCGCGCACCACCTTGTAGGCGACGGCACTGACCTCTGGAGGGGCGGTCACGGCTGTGCGCAGGTAGTCCAGGCGCCCTTGTCCGGCGACCAGCGCGTCGATGTCCTCCAAGACAGGGGTGTCATTGTGGTTCGAGCTCGTGAACTGGCTCGGAGGCTCGGTGTGGTTCTGCGTCGCGGTCCGATTCAGGCTCGTGGTCTGGTTCAGGCTCGTGGTCTGGTTTGGGATCCCGGTGCGGTTCGGCGGCGTCGTGTGGGCCAGGGTGGTGCTTTGGTTCGGGGGCTCGGTGTTCTTCGGGGGCATGGGACCGGCTGAGGCGACGAGGCGGTCCAGTTCGGTCAGGGCCTGGCGTCCGGCGTCGGCGGCGTGACCGATCGCCTCAGCGGCGAGCCGTGAGTCCCCGAGGCGCGTCGCGGCGGCCGCGGACACGACGATCCCGGTGAGCCGGTGCGCCGCCACGTCGTGCAACTCCGCGACGAGCCGTTCCCGTTCGGCGTCCGCCGCGAAACGCGGCACCAATGAGGCGCTCGCGCGGTAGGCGGCGACCCCCGACCGGCCCGCCCGTCTGCGCCGCCTCGACCGGCCCGCCACCCAGAGCATCGCGGCGGCGCCGGCCACCAGCAGCGTGATCCCCGCGACGGTCCTCGGGACGGCCTCGGTGGTTGTGGCGACCACGGCGGCCACCAGCGAGGTCGCCGTGGCTCCGGCGGCGGCGACCCCGGCCGTACGGTGAACGGCCAGGGAGTACAGCGCCAGGGTCGCGGCGAGTGGCCATACCACGGCGGTGCCGCCGGTGCCGATACCAAGCAGGGCTGCCGCAAGGATGCCGCCGAGTGCCCACTCGGGCGCGACGCGCCGCAGGGCGAGCGCTACGGAGGCGAGGGTGGTGCTCAGCGTCACGAGCATGATCCGCGCGGCGCCGTGGGTCACCCCGAAGAAGTCCGGGGCGAGCACCTGGGCGACCGCCGCGGACATATCCGGCGATGCCGATACGAGCACCTGCGTGACGGCGAGGAACGCGGGCAGCAGTGTGTCCTGCCATCTCCACTTCGGCGCGGGATCGCGCGAGAGGGCGAGAACACCGGGGGTCGGCGGCACGTCGCGCCGCTCCGCCTTGCCGTCTCTCACACCGTCAAGCGTATGGGCCTATGCCATCCAGGGGTGCGGCACTGGCGACCTCGCGTAACCAACTGTCACCTGTTCGGCCGTGATTCAGTTCGTGGCAGTCACGGTGAGTGGTGGTCAGGTCGAGGCGCTGGCCAACGCCGACATCCGACAACGCACAACCCAAACATCGGCATGCGGAGTCCGGCCGGAGACCGCCGCTTCGGTGGATCAGCGCAGCGTGGTGGATGACCGTCTCCCAAGATCTGAGTGGACTGGGGGGCATGGTGGGCGGGGATGATGGTGGGCACCGGCGGGCACTTCCCCCGACTGGCTCGGCCGGGGCAGGAGAGCGGTGAGCCGATGGATGATCGCCGAACAGGCGCAGGTACCCAAGAGCACCGGCCGTGGCGAGGACCGGCTGGTGGTGATCGGCGACGAGCACGGTATCTGGTGCGCGGCCGTCATCGACGGTGCCACCGACAAGTCCGGACGCATCTACCAAGGACAGAGCGGCGGTGCACTGGCTGCTGAATGTGTTGCCGCGACGCTGCGACAGCTACCGCCGGGAACCGCCGAACAAGAGCTGGGCGCATCCCTGCGCGCCGACCCCCTACGCATCGGCGCGCACCCCTCCACTAAAGGACTGGCCCCGGGTGCGACCAGTTTCGACGACCGCACCTACATCCGCGTGCACCGCTCAGCGGATGACCCCGTGGCGGCCACATGAACACCGGCGGCCCTGGCCACCTGCCCAGACCGCATAAGGGCGTCGTCGTGCTCAGGTGAGGTCGAACCCCGCCAGCCCGTCCGGCAGGCCCTGCTGTACGGCGCGGACCATCGCCGCGTGAACGCACGCCCCGTCATCGCCACCCGCGATCACCAGCGGGCCGCCCGTCACCGTGTAGCTCTCCTCGGCCCCGGTGTAAGCCACCTGCACCACGGCCTGGCCCTCGCGGATGTCGGTGACCACGGTCAGATCTCCCGTGACGATCCCGACCTCATCGGTCATGACCCCACCGGGCCCGGCCGTGACGGTGGACTCGCGTCGTACGCTCACGAGTGCTGCGGCTCGGGGCAGGTGTCGAGCATCTCAGCGAGCGCTGTCTTCTCGGGGGCGGTGACCGCGAGCCCGTACCGGTGCTTGACGTCGGTCCACGCCCGGGCGTACGTGCACCAGAAACCGCGCAGCGGGGGCTTCCACTGGGCGGGGATCTGGTCACCCTTGGCCCGGTCGCTGGTGGCGGACACGGCGATGAGCTGCGGATTGGTCAGGTCGTTGGCGAAGTCCCGGCGCTTGGCCGTGGACCAAGCGTCCGCGCCCGACCGCCACGCATTCGCCAGAGGCACGATGTGGTCGATGTCCACCTGGGAGGCCGCGTTCAGGTCCTTCCCGTCATATTCGGAATGCCAGGTCCCGGCGGTGGCCCGGCATTGCGCGTCGCGCAGCACATCGGTCCCGTCCCGTTCGAGCACGACTTCCCGGGTGTTGCACGAGTCGTCGGGTAGCGGGGACGCATTGCTGCGTCCCCGCCCCCTCAGAACCGGCCTTTCCCCGCAGCACGGCTCAAGCAAGCCCTGTGGCCCGCGGGCTGTTAGAAGCGCTGGGCCTCGTCCGGTGGCGGTGGTCAGTCGCCGGTGGCAGTGGGTGTGGATCAGGCATGGGGCGGCAGGTTCGTCCGGCGTGCCGTGCCCCGGGTCGGCGGTGATCGCGTGTTTGCGGATCGCCTTGCTGGTGGCCTTGAGTCACTGTTTCCATTCTTCGGGGCTACGACTCGTCCAGCGGGACCAGAGGAGTCATTTGAGCTCCGGTAGGCCCTTCACACGGCTGTCCATGATCATCGACCCTGCACGTGACCATGGCGTCGGCCTAGCCGGCATCGCGGACGAGGAGGGCGATCTGCACCCGGTTGGCCAGTCCAAGTTTGGCGAGTGAGCGGCTGACGTGGGCCTTGACCGTGGTCTCGCTCATGTTGAGTTCGCGGGCGATCTCGGCGTTGGCCAGCCCTCGGGCCACTGCCTGGACGACCTGCCGTTCGCGGTCGGTGAGGGCAGCCAGGCGTTCGCGCGCGGCGCGGACGTCTGGTGCCTGCTGCTCGACGAAGGCGTCGATGATCCGCTTGGTCACCGTAGGCGCGAGCATGGCGCTGCCGTCGGCCACCGTGCGGACGGCAGCGATCAGGTCACGGGGCGCGGTGTCCTTCAGCAGGAATCCCGCGGCCTTGGCGCGCAGGGCGCTGTAGACGTACTCGTCGCGGTCGAAGGTGGTGAGCATGACCACCTTCGGCGGGTTCGGGGACCGGTTTATCTCCTTGAGCGCGGCCACGCCGTCCATGCGGGGCATCTGCACGTCCATGAGCACGACGTGCGGCCGGTGGCGCGCGACCGCTGTCACCGCCTCCACTCCGTTCTCCGCCTCGGCGACCACCTCGAGGTCATTGGCGGCCCCCAGGATCATGCGCAGCCCAGTCCGCACCAGGGCCTCGTCGTCGACGATAAGCACCCGGATCACGTCGGCAACCTCGCGGACACGAGGAAGCCGCCGTCCGGCTCCCGCCTGGCGGTGAACCCGCCGCCCAGCAGTTCGATGCGCTCTCTCAGGCTGATCAGGCCAAGCCCGCTGCCGGGCATGGTCGGCGTGCGATCCGATGGGAGGGAGTTCTTGATCGTGACCTCCAGCGCCGAGGGCAGGTAGCGCACCACGACCTGGGTCGCGGCCATGCCCGCATGCTTGTGGATGTTGGTGAGGGCCTCCTGCACCATCCGGTAGGCGGTGTGCTGCACCATGACGGGCACCTCCCGCGCCGTCCCCTCATCGCGCCGTTCCACCGGGACGCCAACAGACCTCGACTGATCGAGCAGCCAGTCGAGATCGGCCAGCGTCGGCTGAGGTTCGAGGACTTCCTCCCCGATCATCGGCCGTCGCCGGGGAACTTCGGTGAGGATCCCGAGAACCGCTCGCAGCTGCTCAAGGGCTTCCTTGCCCGTGACCCGGATGAGCTCCGCCTCCGCCGCAATCTTCTCGTCCACAGCGTTGATCTCCAGCGCTCCCGCGCGCAGGACCATCAGCGATACCCGGTGCGCCACCACGTCGTGCATGTCCCGCGCGATGCGGGCACGTTCCTGCGCGCGAGCCCGCTCGGTACGGGCGGCCTCCTCCCGCTCCAGCCGTTCGGCGCGCTCACGCAGCCCGGCCACCACCTGCCGGCGCGCACCCACCCACAGCCCGATCACCAGCGGAAACCAGACGAACAGCGGCGCGCCGCCCAGAGAGGAAAGAATGTCGGCGCCGGGCCGGGGCACCACCGCCAGAAGGCTCGCGACCACCGTGAAGACCATCAGGTGCAGGGGCCGCCGATACGTGGTTGCCGCGACGTAGGACGCCACGGACAGCAGGAACCCAGGAGACCGCACCACCGAGTCGACGGCCGCGACGAGCAACAGCGGCCAGAGCCGCCGCGGTACCGTCCAAGCCGCCGCGGCGGCCAGGAGACCGACCGCCGCGCCTTGGATGTACAAGGGCACCGAGGCGAGGCCCAAGAAGATGTACGGCCTCGCGCCCGGCACGAAGGCGGCGCAGAAGGCGGCGGCGGGAAGCGCCACCGCCACCAGCCGATCACGTATCCCCTCGATCCCCACCTGATCAGCCTAGACAGCCGTATCCGGTGCGCGTGCAGCTCACCAGCTCACCAGCCGCAGGGGCTTGCGGCCGGGGGCGGGGAGCCGCTCGGTGCGCAGCTCGGGAACGGCCTTGCGCAGCACCTGGATGCCGAGCGGCACCAGTACCAGACACAGGACGCCTGTCGAGACGACGTCGAAGAAGGTGCTCTCCTTGAGATGGCCGGTCCACAGTGTTCCCGACCAGAGGAACAACAGGAGACGCCCCACACCGAACGTGCCCGACCGGTAGGCCCCGATGGCCAGCACAAGTGTTCCGATGTACAGGCCGAAGGCAGCCGTGACGGGAACCCTCCACGGCCCGTAAGAGACGTCCACATACGTGTCCATCACGATCTTGGTCGTCTGTTCAAGGCCCAGCTGCCCGATCAGCTGGAAGGCGGTCTGATCAACGCCCGCCCAATACAGGCGCGAGAAGAGGCCCAGGACGAGGAGCGTGCCGCCCACGAAGGCGGACCACGTAGATCTCGCGGCGACGATCCGGGCGAGCGTGATGACGGCGGGACACAGCAGGATGGTGCCGAGGGCGAAGCACGCGTAGCCGGCGGTGACCAGTGCGGGATTCTCCACATACACGGCCAGCTGCATCGGGGCGGCGAACGGCTGCCTGTCGAACTCCTCCAACTGCTCGGGCGTGAAGGCCACTGAGTTCAGCGCCAGGTACCGCAGAAGCAACCCGGCCGACCATACGAGGGGGGCAAGGATAAGCGCCGCCCCTCCGATGATCCGGCCTGGGAACCAGGCGTTGCGATGAATGAGAGCAGGGGTCTTCCATGTGCCGCTTGGTTGCGCAGCCGTGTCTGTTTGTGGCATGACGACCACCTTGGATCACGGATGGCACGATCACATCCTTCAATCGATGCGGCAGGCGTCTCTTTAGTAGGCCCTCCGCTCGGGTCGGTGTCATAGGACGCAAAGTAGGTGCGTATTCCGAGGTCAGGGCGTCGGCATCTACGCCTGTCGGAATCCACTCACCGAACCGTTCACCGACGTTGATTCTCGGCACGAGTTCTTGACGCTCACCACCTGCGACCTCGCGGTTTCCCAGCGGTCGAAGGCATCCGGCCCGCTGATGTTCCGGGGACCTTGTTCGAGCTCGGCGCCCGCACGCACGGACCCCACGGCAGCGACCTGGCGACCTCACTCATTGACCAGATCCATCGCTGGGACAAAGAGCACCGCGACACCGCCCCGCGGATCGACGCGCACCTCAAGCCCTGCGATAAGGCGCGCATCGCCGCGATGACGGTCATCGAGAGAGTCCACACGGTGCTGGCCGTCACCTGGTGACCTGATGACATCCTTCCGCAAGGACATCGCCCGCCGGTTCCCCCTCGTGGCGCGCGGCCGGCCCGCCTGTCATCCCCTCGACGTGCGTATCCGCCAAGTCGGCGACTTGGCGGACGCCGCAACCAAGCACCCGGACCACGCCCTTAGGAAAGCCGCCGAAGCGCATAACCTCGCTGCTCTGATCGCCAGCGACTGCGGCCTGCCCTCGCTCGCCAGACTCTGGTGCTGGTCCCAGTTCGCGATCTTCCACGACGCTCAGCCCTTCGAAGCGGCGACAGCGAAACTCGCGCTTCAGCCCCTCATCAACCTCGGCCGGCTCCTCACCCGAGACGGCAACAGCACCGCCGCACACCACCTGATCGAAACACTGTTCAACGCCGTCCAGAACAAGGTGACCGCTCAGATCGACGACAAGACCACCGCCCTCGGCAACCTGACCCGCACCCCCGAGGCTCACCGGGAACTCCTCCAGTGGCTGTGGACCGTACTCCTCGCCGATGGAAGCCGGGCCCTGGCCCAGGCGGGCCGATGGGCCCGAGCGCTCCAGCACCTCCAAGACCACCACGGTGTCGGGCAGCGGCTTCTCGACGGCCGCCAAATCGCCATCATCGCCCACCATGCGGCCGGAGATCACCGGCTCGCCGCGCACCTCCTGGCCGAAACCTCCATGCAAACCCCCTGGGAGCAGGCCGTGGCAACCTGCCTGGCGGTCCTGACCAGCAATCGCAGCACCGACACCATGGCCGACGGCTTTCTCGCACTCGACGACGCACCCGGGCAGGTACTTTTCCGCACCCGCCTCAGACTGACCGCGATCGACCTCACCGACACCGTCTCCCCTCTGGCTCACGCCATCGAGTCCGACGTACTGCGCTCAGCGGTGGCAAAGAGGCGAAGGGTGGGGCATAATCTCGCTTCGTCGAGCAGCTCCGGTGTGGAGGTCAGGACCCTGGTGTACGCCTCCCCTCCGGATGCCGCTGCCACTGCGAGATGCGGCAGGCGCATCCTCGTACTGCGTCGCTGGAACGTTGCATCGGACGAGGCAGCCTTGGGTCTGTCCACCACTGACCCCGACTGACCGCCGGCAGAGACCCGAACGGTGCGGGACAGTCGCACTGCCCGCTGATCGATCTTGAGAGAGGTCACATGCGAATCCCCCCACGTGGCTGGCTTACGGCCCCCTTGTAGGGCCTTCCTCCATAGCTGCCGCCTCTGCCGTCGGCGAGGCCGCGGTGCCGGGTGGAGCGCCCGCAGCGAAGCGAGGACGTACGACCTGGAGGTGCGGCGAGCGACGGCCATACTCGGCGCCCCCGGGGGTAGGACGACATACGGGACTGGACACTGGCCAAGATCGTGTGGGTGGCCGACCGCGGGTTCGCCTCCGCCGCCAACCGCCGCTACCTGCGCAAGGGCGACCACCACTACATCATCAAGCGCTACACGATCACGCCCCCGCTGGCGGGCCAGGTCTACTCGGGTAAGAAGTAGATCGCCGAAGGGGCGGCACGGGGTCTGCTCCCCGGGGTTCCTGGACCCCGACCAGGAGAGGGATGATCCTGCGGTGGACTTCCGGCAGTTGGAGCGGTTTCTCGCGGTCGTCGACCACGGCGGTTTCCATCGTGCGGCGGAGGTCCTCTATGTCGCGCAGCCGTCGTTGTCGCAGTCGATCAAGCAGCTCGAGCGCGAGCTGGGCGAGGCGCTGTTCCATCGGGTCGGCCGCGGTGTGGTGCTGACGGAGGCGGGGCGGGCGCTGGTGGAACCGGCGCGGGCGGTCGTCCACGCGCGGGGCCTCGCCGTCGAGTCCGTCGAGGCGGTGCAGGGCCTGCGGACGGGACGGTTGGAGATCACGGCGATGCCGTCGCAGGCGATCGACCCGCTCGCGGGGGTGATCTCCCGTTTCACGGCGGAGTATCCGGGGGTGCGGGTGGTGGTCCGCGCCGCGGCGACCGCGGAGCAGGTGGTGGAGGCCGTCCGCACCGGCCGGACCGAGCTGGGCCTGCTGGCGGCGATACGGCTCCCGCAGCGGCCCGGCGTGGGTCTGCATCCGGTCGGGCGGCAGCGGTTCGTGGTGGTCTCGTCAGCCGGCGGGCCGTTCTCCGCCGGCGCCCGGGTGAGTCCGGGCGAGCTGTCCGGCCTGCGTGTGATCGCCGGCCAGACGGGCACCGGGATGCGCGCGGTGGTCGACGAGCTGATCCGCTCGGGGGTGCGGCTGACGATCGCGGTCGAGACAGAGCACCGCGAGGCGATCCTGCCGTTGGTGCTCGGCGGGAGCGGCGTCGCCGTGCTGGCCGACTCGTGGCGGGAGCTGGCCGAGCGGTCGGGCGCGCTCGTGGCCGACCTCGATCCGCCCGTCCATCTGGACGTCGCCTATGCCGTCCACGCGGGCGGGCTCGGCCCGGCGGCACGCACGTTCCTGCGCATGGCGACGGATCGATAGGCGGCGCCGATCGGTGGGGTAGGCAGCCGATCTTGGACCGCGCCCGGGCCCGGCTGGTGGAATCGAGGGCATGAGATCGCATCGCATCGCCATGATCCCCGGGGACGGGATCGGCACCGAGGTGTGCGGCGCCGCCCGCGCCGTACTCGACGCCGTGGGCCGCAAGCACGCCCTCGGCCTCACCTATGACGAGTTCGACTGGTCGTGCGCCCGCTATCTGGCCGAGGGCGCGATGATGCCCGGGGACGGCCTCGACCGGGTGCGCCACCACGACGCGATCTTCCTGGGCGCGGTGGGCGCGCCGGGCGTGCCCGATCACGTGTCGCTGTGGGGGCTGCTGATCCCGATCCGCCGAGGCTTCCAGCAGTACGTGAACCTGCGGCCGATCAAGGTGCTAGACGGGCAGCGGGAGATCGATCTCGTGGTGGTGCGCGAGAACGTCGAGGGCGAGTACAGCGAGATCGGCGGCCGCCTGTACCAGGGGACGCCAGCGGAGATGGCGGTGCAGGAGGCGGTCTTCACCAGAAGCGGAGTCACCCGCATCGTCGACTACGCCCTGGACCTGGCCGAGCGGCGCACCGGGCGGCTGACCTCGGCGACGAAGTCGAACGGGATCATCCACACGATGCCGTTCTGGGATGAGATCGTCGCCGAGCGGGTGGCTCAGCGCTCCGGTGTCACCCTGCAGTCGGAGCACATCGACGCGCTGTGCGCCAAGCTGGTGCTCGACCCGGCGCGGTTCGACGTGATCGTCGCCTCGAACCTGTTCGGGGATATCCTTTCCGATCTCGCCGCCGCGGTCGCCGGCAGCATCGGTCTGGCGCCCGCCGCGAACATCGACCCGACGCGGGCCCACCCGTCGATGTTCGAGCCGGTCCACGGGTCGGCGCCCGACATCGCGGGCCGCGGCATCGCCAACCCGGTCGGCGCGATCTGGACGGCCGCGATGATGCTCGACCACCTGGGCCACCCGGAGGCCGCAGCCGCCATCCTGGAGGCGATCAGTCACGTGTTCGCCACGACCTCCATGCGCACCCCCGACCTCGGCGGCACGGCCACCACCGTGGACCTGACCCACGCGATCCTCGAAGCACTCTGAGGGAGTCATGAGCGTTCCGCTGCCCAGCCCGTTCCAGCCGCGCACGGTGGACGCCGGCGGCGTCGCCGTCCACACAGTCGTCGGCGGTGAGGGGCCGCCCGTGCTCCTGCTGCACGGCTACCCACAGACGCACCTGATCTGGCACGACGTCGCGCCCGCGCTGGCTTCCCGCCGCACGGTCGTGCTGACGGATCTGCGCGGGTACGGCGACAGCGCCAAGCCCGCGCCGGTCACCGACGACCTGTACTCCAAGCGGGCGATGGCCGCGGACCAGCTCGCGGTGATGCGGGCGCTGGGTTTCGACCGCTTCGCCGTCGCCGGCCACGACAGGGGCGCGCGGGTGGGCCACCGGATGGCGCTCGACCATCCCGAGGCCGTCGAGGCGCTGGCCGTCCTGGACATCGTGCCGACCAGGCACACGTTCGCCCACGCCGACGCGGCGTTCGGCCTGGGGTACTACCACTGGTTCTTCCTGGCCGCCGGCAACGGCATCCCGGAGAGGCTGATCGGCAACGACCCCGAGTTCTGGATTCGCAGCCGGATGGACGCCAGGCACGCGGGCGGCGCCACGTACGACGAGGCCGCGGTGCGCGAGTACGTGCGCTGCTTCTCCGACCCCGCCGCGATCGCCGCGTCGTGCGCCGACTACCGGGCGGCCGCAGGCGTCGACCTCGAGCACGACGAGGCCGACGCGGCGGCGGGCCGTAAGGTGCGCTGCCCCGTGCTGGCGCTGTGGGGCGCGCACAGTTTCGTCGGACGCACCTACGACGTGCTCGCGATCTGGCGCGAGTACGCCGACGACGTCTCCGGTACGGCGCTGCCAAGCGATCACTACCTGCCCGAGGAAGCGCCGGCCGAGGTCGTCAGGGAGCTAGCGGGCTTCCTGCCCAGGTGACCAGCGCTCGCCGCGCAGCGCCTTACGTGCCAGTTCCAGCTCGAGCTCGATCTTGCCGACCACGCCGTCGTTGCCGACGGGTCCGTGGCCGCCTTCGAAGAACCGGAGCACCACGTCGCCTCCGGCCTCACGCAGCCGCCGCGTGTACTCCTCGGCCTGCCGCGCGGGCGTACGGGTGTCGTAGCGGCCCTGGTTGATCAGCACGGGCGCCCGCACGTGCTCGACGTAGGTCATCGGCGAGCTCAGCCTGAACCGCTCGCCCGCGGTCTCCGGGGTGCCGCCGATGAAGCCTCTCCAGGCCGCCTGCAGCGCGGGGTGCATGTCCTCGTAGGCGAGCTTCCAGTCGGCCAGTGCGATGAAGGCGAAGCCGCCGGCGAACAGCTCGGGTAGCCGGCCCAGCGAGAGCAGCGTCAGGTAGCCGCCGAACGAGGCGCCGGTGATGAAGACGGCCGAAGGGTCGGCGACGCCCTCGTCGACGAGCCAGCGCCAGGCCGCCTCGACGTCCTCCAGTTCGCGGTCGCCGACGGCGCCCCAGAACCCCTCGCGGAACTCCCGGCCGAACGTGACGGAGCCGCGGTAGTTCAGCGAGGCGTAGGCGAAGCCCTCCTCCAGCCACGCCTGCGCGACGGGATTGTATCCGCCGACCTCGGCGAGGTTCGGCCCGCCGTGCACGTTCAGCACGAGCGGCACTGGGCCGCTCGCCTCACGCGGGGCCGCGACCCACAGCTGCAGTACGGTGCCGTCCTTCGAGGTGACAGGCACCGAACGCAGCGGGATGCCGGGCACGACGGGCTCGGAGGCGAGGAGGGTGCGCGGCTCGCCGTCGCCCCGGTCGAGCGCGAGCACCTGGAGCGGCAGGTCGGCACGCTGCCGCAGCAGCCTGATCTGGCCGCCGGGGCCGTAGTGGGAGGCCCATGTGTTGCTCACCGCGCACGCCACCTCGGGGAAGAAGTAGGCCCCGTCGGGGTGCGGGACGCGAAGCAGCTCACCGGCCGGGATGTCGTACTCGTACACCCGGTGGATGCCCTGGTCCACGTGGACGAGCAGCAGCCTGGCGGCGTCGTCCGACCAGTCGAGCGGGACGAGCTCGCCGGCTAGCTCCGGCGCGTCGACGTCGGTGCGCTCGCCGGTGAGCGGGTTCCACACGCTGGGCCGGGCGTATCCGGTGCGTTCGGTGCTCACCAGCAGCCGCGGGTCCCCCTCGACCGGCGAGAACCTGACCCCGCGCACCGGCCCGAGCGGGCCCTCCGAGAGCGAGGCGAGCACTGCGCCGTCCGAGGTGTCGAGCACGGTGACGGCGAAGCGGCGGACGCCGGGGTTGTGGTCGGTGGTGTCGATGCTCGCCAGCGTGCCGTCGGCGGTGACCAGGCTGTTCCACGCCTCGTTCCTGCTGCGGAACAGGCGGCTGACTGCGCCGCCTGCCAGGTGGTAGAGCGTGAATCCGGCGTCCGTGACCGTCGCGATGACCACGGCCGAGCCGTCGCGCGCCACGTCGAGGCCGCGCAGCGTGTAGGGCGGAAGGTCGGGGGTGAGATCCACGGGCTGGCCGCCGCCGACCGGATACGACCACAGGTGGCCGACCTCGCCGCCGTCCTCGTCGTGCAGGACCAGCACCGAGCGGCCGTCGGCGGCCGGTAGGGGGTCGGCCACGTGCGGCGGCAACTCGGGCAGCGGCGTGGTCGCGCCGGTGGCCGGATCCCAGATCGACACCTCGGCGTCTCCCACGCCGGCCGCGAAGATCATTTCCAGGTCGAGGTCACCAGGGCAGGGACGCGCGGAGTTCAGCACGGGTAGGGAGAAACGCGAGCGCCAGGTGCGGGCTTCAGAAGACATCGATCAACTCCGGTTTGTGACAGGCGACGCCGTGCCCGCGCTCGTCCGTGACGAGCGGAGGGACCTCGGCGGCGCAGATCTGGCTGGCCTTTGGGCAGAGGGTCCGGAACCGGCAGCCCGACGGCGGATCCGTCGGGCTCGGGACGTCGCCGGTCAGGATGATCCGGCGGCGGGCGCGTTCGGCCCGCGGGTCGGGGATCGGCACGGCCGACAGCAGTGCCTGGGTGTAGGGGTGGAGGGGGCGCTGGTAGAGCTCGTCCGGCGGCCCCTGCTCGGCGATCCGGCCGAGGTACATGACGGCTACCTGGTCGCTGGCCTGCCGTACCACGGACAGGTCGTGGGCGATCAGCACGTAGGTGAGGCCGAGCCGGTCCTGCAGGTCCTCCAGCAGGTTGATCACGCCCGCCTGGATGCTCACGTCCAGCGCGCTGACCGGCTCGTCCAGCACGATCACGTCGGGTTCGACGGCGAGGGCGCGGGCGATGCCGACGCGCTGGCGCTGGCCGCCCGAGAACTCGTGCGGGAAGCGGCCGGCGTGCCCGGGGTCGAGCCCGACGAGCTCCAGCAGCTCGGGCACGCGCGCCGGGTCGCGCGCGTGGGTGTCGAGGGCCTCGGTGAGGATCGCGCGCACGGTCATGCGGGGGTTGAGCGAGGCGTACGGATCCTGGAAGACCATCTGGATCCGGCTGCGCGCGTGCCGCAGCTCCGCGGCGGGCAGCGCGGTGAAGTCGGTGCCGTCGAGCAGCACCCGGCCGGCCGTGGGCTCCACGAGGCGCACCAGGCACGCGGCCAGCGTCGACTTCCCGCAGCCGCTCTCGCCCACGAGCCCGAGCGTGGTGCCGCGCTCCACGCGCAGGTTCACCCCGGACACGGCCTGGACGGTGCCGACGCGGCGGCGGAACACCCCGCTGCGCACCGGATAGGTCTTGACGAGGTCCACGACCTCCAGCGCCGTCATATTGAGCGAACCTCCTCTATCCGCAGACACGACGCCGTGTGCCCGGCGCCGATGGGGACCGGCGCGGGGACGGTCGTGTCGCACAGGCCCGCCCTCGCGTGCTCGCAGCGCGGGTGGAACGCGCACCCGGGAGCCCGCGAGGGCTGGCCGGGGATCTGGTAGAGCCGCTCGCCGCGGCGAGCGTCGAGCCGCGGCAGCGAGGCCAGCAGCCCTCGGGTGTACGGGTGGGCGGGCTCGTAGAAGATCGGCTCGACGGCGGCCTCCTCGACCTTGGCGCCCGCGTACATCACGAGCACGCGGTCGGCGACGCCGGCCACCACGCCGAGGTCGTGGGTGATCAGCATGAGCGCGAGGGCCGTGCGCTCCTGGATCCTCCTGATGACGTCGAGGATCTGCGCCTGCACGGTCACGTCGAGCGCGGTCGTCGGCTCGTCGGCGATGAGCAGGTCGGGCTCGTTGGCGATGCTCATCGCGATCATGACGCGCTGGCGCATGCCGCCGGAGAGTTCGTGCGGGTACTGCTCGGCGCGCTTGGCCGGCGAGGGTATACCGACCAGGTCGAGCAGCTCGGCGACGCGCCCGCGCAGCTCGCGGCGGGAGCGCGACGGGTCGTGCACGCTGATGGCCTCGGCGATCTGCGCTCCGACGGTGTGCACGGGGGTGAGCGCGGTGAGCGCGTCCTGGAAGACCATCGCGATGCGGCTGCCCCGCAGCGTGCGCAGCTCGGCCTCCGATCGGCCCAGCAGTTCCTCGCCATGGAACCTGATCGACCCCGTCACGCGGGCCCGGCCCGGCAGGATGCCCAGCACGGCCATCGAGGTGATGCTCTTGCCCGAGCCCGACTCCCCCACGATGCCGAGCGTCTCGCCGGGCGCGAGGGAGAACGACAGCCCGGTGACCGCCGTGACCTGGCCATCGTCGGTGGGCAGCTCGACGGTGAGGTCGTCGACCTCCAGCAGCGCGCTCACGGGCGGCCTCCCTTCGGGTCGAAGGCGTCGCGCAGCCCGTCGCCGAGAAAGTTGATGGCCAGCGCCGTGAGCAGGATGAACAGGCCGGGGAAGTACAGCAGGTAGACCTTGCCCGTGCCGATCAGCCCGGCCGCCTGGCTCAGCAGGTTGCCCCAGCTCGACTCGGGCGGCTGCACGCCGTACCCGAGGAAGGAGAGCGTGGACTCGACGATCACCGCGTTGGCGGCGCCGAGCGACGTGCTCACGGCGATCACGCCGGTGAGGTTGGGCAGGATGTGGCGCACGATGATGCGCCGCCTGGTCACGCCGAGCACCGTGGCCGCCGACACGTACTCCTTCTCACGGAGCGAGAGCACCTGGCTGCGGACCACCCTGGCCACCGTGGTCCAGCCGATGGCCGCCAGCACCGGGACGATCACCGCGGGAGACCGGCCGGCCCCCTGCAGCACGACGGCCAGCACCACGATCGCGGGCAGGACGATGAACAGGTCGGTGACCCGCATGGTGATCTCGTCCACCCAGCCGCCGAAGAAGCCGGCGGCCGCTCCTAGAGCAGTGCCCATCGCGGTGGCGAGCACGGCGACGGACAGACCGATCGCCAGCGAGATCCGCCCTGCGTACAGCAGCTCGGTGAGGTAGTCGCGGCCCAGCTCGTCGGTGCCGAACCAGTGTGCGGCTGACGGCGGGGTCGGCCCGAGCGTCAGGTCCTGCACGCCCCGCTCGTACGGGGCGATCACGTCGGCGCCGAAGCAGCCGATCAGCAGCACGGCGAGCACGCCGAGCCCGGCGACCGCGAGCCGGTGGCGCAGGAACCGCCTGCGGGCCAGCTGCCACTGGGTCCGTTCCTGCGCGGGCGCCGCCGGGGCGGTGAGCGTGGTCATCGGAGCCTCACTCTCGGGTCGAGTACGGCGTAGGCGATGTCAGCGAGCAGGTTGAACACGATCACGACCACCGCGATCACCAGCGTCCACGGCACCAGCACGAACACGTCGCCGGCGAGCAGGGAGTCGAGGAACAGCCGGCCCATGCCCTGGATGGCGAAGATCTGCTCGGTGACGACCAGCCCGCCGAACAGCAGGCCCGCGTCCACGGCGGTGATGCTGACGAACGGGCCGAGCGAGGTGCGCAGGGCGTGCCGCACCACGATGCGGCCTCTGGGCACCCCCTTGGCCCGCGCGGTGCGCACGTACTCGCTGGAGAGCGCGTCCAGCATGGTCGCGCGGGTGAACCTGCTCCAGCTCGCCACCAGGCCGACGGTCAGCGTCAGCACGGGCAGAACCAGATGGCGCAGGTAGTCGAGCGGGCCACCGCCCTGCGCCGAGTGCAGCCCGACGAAGTAGAGCGGCGGGTCGGCCAGTCCGAGGAGCTCCTGCGGCCAGGCGGCGAGGACCTGGATCAGGATCAGCCCGAGCCAGAACGGCGGCATCGCCACGCCGAGGTAGGAGAGCCCGGTGAAGGCCAGGTCACCCGCCGAGTACTGCCGCACCGCCGAGTAGACGCCGATGGCGAGCGCGATCAGTGCGGCGGCCAGCACGCCCCAGACGATCAGCTGCAGCGTGGTGCCGAGCGCGGGCAGGATCAGCCCGTGGACCGAGCCGGCCGTCCGCGAGCTGACTCCCCAGTCGCCGGTGACGAACTGGGTCAGCCACCGCCAGTACTGCTCGGGGATCGACCGGTCGAGCCCGAGGACCTCGGTCATGCGGGCGATCGCGCCCTGGTCCTGCCCGCCGCGCAGCTTCGCGAGCGGGTCGAAGGTGGTCCTGACCGCCCAGAACAGCAGGAACGAGGCGATGAGCACGACGGGGACCGAGTAGAGCAGTCGCCGTCCAACGTAGGCGAACATCGGTTCTCAGTTCACCAGGCCCCACTGGGCCAGGTTCCAGAACGGGCCGCGGGCCGGGTCGATGGCCAGCGGCCCGCCGACCCTGTTGTTCCACAGCAGGATGTTGGGGATCACGTCGAGCGGCAGCAGGGCGGCCGAGTCGGCGAGGAGCTTGTCGGCCTGGTGCGACAGCTCGATCCGCTCGTTCTCGTCGAGCGCCGAGGCGGCCGTGCCGAGCACCTTGTCGAGGCCGGGCAGGTCGATGCGCGACATGTTGAGGCCGGAGAAGCCGTTGTGATCGCTGGGGATCGCGCCCGAGGAGAAGGAGCCTTCGAGCGCGGGTTGCGGGAAGGTGTCGACGAGGGTCCACAGGCCCATCTGGAAGTCGCCCTTGGGCAGCTTGGCCGCGAACAGGTCGGTGGCCGAGGTGTTGTCGACGGTGACCTCGAAGCCGGCGGCACGCAGCTGCTCCTGGAGGATCTGCTCGGTCAGCTCCCGCCGCTTGTTGCCGGTCATCGTGCTGACGGTGAAGCTCGCCCTGGTGCCCGCCTTCGCCCAGATGCCGTCGGCCCCCTTGACCCAGCCGTCAGCCTGCATCAGGGAGTCGACCTTGGCCAGGTCGAGGGTGTACTGCTCGAAGTCGGTGCCGCCGTACCTGCCGACGAGCGGGGTGTGCGCGCTCTGCGCCGGCTGCGTGACGCCGAGCGCGCCGTACAGGCGGGTGACGATGGCCTTGCGGTCTAGCCCGTGTGACACGGCCTTGCGGAACGTCGCGGAGTCGAAGGGCGGCTTGGCGTTGTTGAACCAGACGGCCTCGAGGTTGCCGGACTCGGGGTCGACGATCGAGCTCGCGTTGGGCAGCCCGCTCATGATCTGGTCGATGGAGTCGAGCTGCGGCGTGGGGTAGAGCGCGTCGAGCTGGCCGGTCTTGAACGCCTGGAACGCCGCCGCGGTGTCGGCCGTGAACTGGAAGGTGACCTTGTCCAGTTTGGGCTTGTCCCCCCAGTAGCTCGGGTTCGGCACCAGGACGACCGAGACCCCCTTCGTCCAGGATTCGATCTTCCAGGGGCCGCCGCTCCAGGTGTAGCCGTCCTTCATCAGCGCGCTGCGGTCCTTGCCGTCGAGCAGGTGGCTAGGCAGCACGCCGCTGCCGTCGCTGAACAGGCCCTTCCAGTTGGCGTACGGCGTGTCGAAGGTGACGACGGCGGTCTTCTCGTCGGGCGTGTCGACCTTGGTGATGTGGCTGTACCCGGTCCTGTTCAGCACGTCCTTGCCGTCGCGGATGGCCAGGGCCGTGTAGCGGAAGTCGGCCGAGGTGAGTGGCTTGCCGTCCGACCAGACCGCGGCGGGGTTGATCCGGTAGGTGACCTTCTGCGGCGGGCCCGCGGCGACCTCGGGCTCCGACGCCATCAGGTTGGTGGCCACCGGCGCCCACGTGCCGCTGACCTTCCTGGGCTCGAACACGCGGGGAATGGTCGGGACGTCCATGATGTACGTGCCCCAGATCGAGGTGGCGCAGCTGGCGATCCAGTCGGCGCAGTCGGGCTCCTGCTCCGCGCCGATCACGATGCTCCCGCCCTGGCGCACCGGAGCGGCCGTGCTCGGGACCGCACTCGACGTCCGGCCGGCACCCCCGCTCGTGCACGCGGCCGCGAGGAGTGCGAGGGCGGTGGTGAGCCCGATGACCCCGAGTCTGATCCGTGTGCTCATGCTCTGGCCTTTCTGGAGGTGATGAGGGAAGGGTAGGCGCAAGTCAGAGCGCAAGCAATGGTCTTAGGCACGTTTCTAGTCAGGCTCATTGACTATGCTGTAGGCCGGCACGCCGATCAGCGGGTGCGAAAATGCCAGCACCAGCGGTGCACAGTGGTCGACTACGGGAGGCTTTCGGTGGCAACTGCACGCCAGTCCAAGGAGAAGCGAGCAAAAGGCGAGAGCCGGCCGCGCCGTGCTCGCGACAGCCTCAACAGGGAGACGATCCTCGCGGCGGCAGAGAAGATCGCCCTGCGCGACGGCCTCGACGCGCTGACGTTCCAGGAGATCGGCAACGAGCTCCAGGCGCACCCGACCTCGCTCTACCGCCACTTCAAGGACAAGGACGAGTTGCTTCTCGAGCTGGTGGACGGGCTCAGGGCCCGCTCGTACGGCGGCAGCGTCACGCCGACCGACGACTGGCGCGCCGACCTGCGCACCATCGCCCAGCGAGTGCGCGAGCACTACCTGCGCTACGCGCCGTTCGCGCAGCAGATGGTCATGCGCACCACGCGCCGACCCATGGAGTTCTCCAACGTCGAGTTCACTCTCGACGCCGTAAGGCGGGCCGGAGTCGACGACGACGAGGTGGCGGCCGTGCAGCGCGCGTTCGGCAACTTCGTGCGCGCCGTGGCGAGCCTGGAGGCGGCCTTCCACGCGCTCGACCCCGACGTGCGGCGCAGGGACGAGCTCGCGTGGCAGGTCGAGTACCGCCAGCTCGACCCAGAGAAGTACCCGACGATCGCCCACTTCGCCGACCACCTGCCCAGCCTCGGCGGCCCCGTCGCCTTCGACCTCGGCCTGGAGATGATGCTCGACGCGATCGAGGCGCGCGCGGCGCGTTCACGGGCGCGCCAGGGCGTCGATCAGACCGGCGACGAGCCGGGCCCGCTCGGCGAGTGAGGCCAGCTCGACCCACTCGTGCTCGGCGTGAGCGCCGTCGCCCAGCGGGCCGAGCCCGTCGAGCGTGGGGACGCCGAGCGCGCCGGTGAAGTTGGCGTCCGAGGCACCCCCGACCGCCACCTCGTCGAGGTCGGGCAGCCCGAGGTCGGCGGCCACCTTGCGGGCCGTGGCGTAGAGCCCACGCGAACTCGCCGGCTCCAGCGGCGGGCGGTTGATCGTGCCGTCCACCCTGACGATCGCGCCGGCGATGCTGGGGGCAAGCGCGTGCATCCGCTCGTCGACCCGCTCCAGCTCGGCCAGCTCCCAGGCGCGCACGTCCACGCGCAGATGGGCGTGCGCGGGCACGGTGTTCGTGGTGGTGCCCGCGCGGGCGACCGTGGGCGTGACGGTGGTCCCCCGTCCGGGGTCGGCAAGCCGCGACACGACCCCGACCTGCTCCGCGAGCTCGAGCAGCGCGTTCACCCCTCGCTCCGGCTCGAGCCCGGCGTGCGCCGCCCGGCCGGTAATGTCGACGCTGTAGAACGAGCCGCCCTTGCGCGCGGTCTTGACCGCGCCCTCCTGGCTGGGCTCCAGCACCAGGACGGCGTCCGCGCCGGCCGCCACCTCCTCGATCAGCGCCCGCGAGGTCGGCGAGCCGACCTCCTCGTCCCCGGTGACCAGCACGCTCACGCCCGCCGGATCACGGCACTCGGCCAGCGCGGCGAACGCCGCGACCAGCCCCGCCTTCATGTCGAAGACGCCGGGGCCGAACGCGCGGCCATCCTCGACGCGGAACGGGCGGTGAGCCGTCGTCCCCAGCGGCCACACCGTGTCGACGTGACCCAGCAGCAGCACGCCGCCCTCCCCGGGCGCCCGCCAGAGCAGGTGCGGCGTGCCGCCGCCGTCGACGACCTCCGCCCGCCTGCCGAGGACCGGCTCCCCCCAGGCCCGCATCAGGGCGTGACACTGCTCGAGACCCTCGAAGTGTCCCGAGGGCGACTCGGCGGAGACCAGGGCAGCGAGGCGCTCGCACAACAGGGTGTGATCCATGGCCAGCAATGTAGTCAGGCTCATTGACTATAGCAAGGGCTACTCATCTGCCATGCGGCAGGTGGGCGTGGGAAGTGTGACTGTGACGATCAGCCCGCCCTCAGGCCGGGCATTGGCGGCGACGGTGCCGTGGTGGGCACGGGCGATCGACCTGACGATGGACAATCCGAGGCCGCTCCCCGCCGCGTCATGGCGCAGACGCTCGCCGTCGCCCCGGCGGAAGGGCTCGAACAGCTGCTCCACCTGCTGCGAGGTGAGGTCGGGGCCGGTGTTGGCGACGATGAGCTTGGCGCTGTCAGCACCGGCGCGGGTCGTCACCTCGACCCAACCGCCCGGGACGTTGTACCGCACCGCATTGTCGATGAGGTTGCCCAGCAGGTGGTCCAGCAGGACGACGTCACCCTGGACCCAGGCACGGCGCAGTCGCAGCCGGAGGTCCACCTCCGCCGCCGCCGCCGGCTGGGCGCGGACCTCGGCGACGTCACGGGCGACGTCCGCCAGGTCGAGCCGCCGGGTCTCGGCGAGTCCTCGGTCGCCGCGAGCGAGCAGGAGCAGGTTTTCGATGAGGTGCTCACTGCGCCGTGAGGCGGAAAGGACGCGGTTCATGGCCGGGAGCAGGTGCTCGGGGACCTGGCCGCTGGTGAGCGGGACCTCGACGGCGGCGCGCTGGATGGTGAGCGGAGTGCGCAGTTCGTGGGAGGCGTTGGCCGCGAACCGGCTCTGACTGTCGAAGGCGGACTGCAAGCGGGTGAGCATCGCGTCGAAGGTGTCGCCGAGTTCCTTCAGCTCGTCGTGCGGCCCGGGCAGGGCCAGCCGCCGTCCGAGGTCGTGCTCGGACAGGTGGCGTGCGGTGTCGGTTATATGGTGCAGACGGGCTAGGGCGCGCCCGGCGATGTACCGGCCGGCAAGGGCGGCCAGCGCGATGATCACGAGCATGGCGACGGCTGAGCGCAGTAGCAGGTCCGACAGCACCGCAGAGTTGTAGCTGGCCACGACCTGCTTAGGAGCAGAGGCGCTGTAGCTCGCGGGGGCTCCCGGGCTCTTCAAGATCTGTCCGGAGCCGGTCTGCCCGGACAGCCAATCGTCGTTGGGGACCACCTGGACGGCCTGCACCAGCTCATCACCTCGCGACGCGAGGCTGTCGGCGACGATCAGGTAGACGTAGCTGAGAAGCAGCAGTCCGCCGATCGTGAACACGGCGGTGTAGATCAAGGTCAGCTTGCCCCGCACGGTGAGCCGGAAACGTGGGAAGGTCCCCATGTCAGCTGGCGCCGATCCGGTAGCCGTGAACGGGAACGGTCTGGATGACGGGCGGGTCGCCGAGCTTGCGCCGCAGCCCGTGCACGACCACCTTCAGCACGCCGCTGAAGGGATCGAGGTTGGCGTCCCACACCTTCTCCAGCAGGTTGACGGCGGGGACGGGGGCGCCATCGGCGCGCAGCAACTCCTCCAGCACGCCGAACTCCTTGGGGGTCAGCTCCAGCGCCCGGCCGTCCCGGCTCGCGATGCGCCGGTGCACGTCCAGGACCAGGCCGGCCCGGGTGAGGACCGGCGGCGCCGCAGGCCGTGCCCTCCGGGCTAGGGCGTGTACGCGCGCCAGCAACTCGGGGTAGGCGAACGGCTTGGTCAGATAGTCGTCAGCGCCCAGGGTGAGTCCGCCCACCCGTTCGCCGAGGGTGCCGGCGGCGGTCAGCATGAGGATCCGCGCCGTCACCTCCGGCATCCCCACTAGGGCGCGGCAGATGTCGTCTCCGTGGACGAGCGGCAGGTCACGGTCCAGGATGATCACGTCGTAGTCGTGGACGGTGGCCATCTCCATGCCGGTGCCGCCGTCGTAGGCGATGTCGGTGGCGATGCCCTCGGCACGCAGGCCCTCCCCGACGATGTCGGCCAGCGTGGCCTCGTCCTCGACGATCAGAACGCGCATGTGGTGCCTCTCCCGATGTGTGACCTCGTCGTCCGATGCAATCAACCGGGAGGTTAAGTACTGGTTAGTGCCGCTCACCCACTGTGAACGGGGGCGGTCCTGCCTAACCACGGCGTAACCGCGTATGCGCTTACCTGATGGCCGCCGGTCGGCTTCACACCGGTTTCCTCGGGCACAAGGGAGAGACCCATGCGTATCAGCAGAACGCTCGCGTTTGTGGCGTCGTCGCTGGCTCTGGCGTCAGCGCTGGCCGCCTGTGGCCAGAGCGCGCCCAACGATACCTCGGCCGGCAAACCTCTTGGGGCCGGCTCGGGCTCCGCACAGGACAAGGCGTCTCAGGACGCAGGACTGAAGTACGCCAAGTGCATGCGAGAGAACGGCATCGACATGCCGGATCCGAAGCCGGGAGCGGGGTCGGGTCAGGCTGCTTTGAAAATGGACGACAAGACTACGAAGGCGCTGGAGAAGTGCAAGCAGTTCATGCCGGTCGACCCGAACGCGCCAAGCGAAGATGAGCAGTTCCAGCAGATGGTGACATGGGCGCGTTGTATGCGCGGCAAGGGCTTCGACGTCCCGGATCCCAAGCGGGGAGAGGCCCAGAGCATGCCTTCTGGCGACCCGGGCAAACTTCAGAAGGCAGTGCAGGAATGCTCGCAGAAATGACGACCGTCGCCTTCATACCGCGGTCGGCCGTCCGGGTCACGATCACGACGACGGTACGCCATGGCGGTCCTGCATAACCCAGTGCCGGCAAGCGGCTCTTCCCAAGCCTCCCGCCTTCCTGGCACGGCTCCGGGTTGCGTTGACGGAGGTGGGGTAAGAGTTTCCGCTGGTAGAGGCGTGGCGTCGTGAGATGAGGACGGCTGTCGCGTGCCGCTTCAGCGCACGGTCGCCGAAGGGGTTGAGTCGATGGCGGGTGTTCTTGCCGCTGCCGGCCTCGATGGGACTGACGCCGGTCAGCGCGGCAAAGGCCGCCTCACTGCGGAAGCGGCCGGGACCTGACCAGGAAACCCGGCATTGGGCTGCGGTGATGACCCCGACGCCGCGCATCTGCAGCAGATGGCCGGCGTGCCCGGCGAGGAGCTCGGGCCGGCTCCTCATCGGCGGCACGACCTCGTTGGTCAGGTCGCGGATGCGGTGGGCCAGGCGCTGCATCACGGTGCTCCGAGTGCGTTCGGGGCTTCACCCAAGGCCGGGTAGTCAAGGTGCTCGTGGCGCTGTCAAGTACGTGAGTTCGCAGGACGTGGGAACGGAGATCCAGTAGACAGGTGTTCTTCCACAACCATCTGTCGGAGAACTGGATCTCCGTTGATTACTGAGTCCGCCAGGTCCATCGCGCCCAGCGCCATCGAGACAGGCCCCGCCGAGGCGGTGTTCGCGCCCGGGCATTTGGGTGAGCTGACCGCGCTCGTGCCGTTCGAGCTCGTCGACGCGATCCTTCATGAGACGCGCAACGTGCAGCGCCGCCTGCGTTCTCTGCCCTCGCGTGTCGGGTCTACTTCCTGCTGGCGATGTGCCTGTTCCCCGAGGTCGGCTACCAGCTGGTCTGGCAGAAGCTGACGGCGCCGCTGACCACCCCAGGGCGATGGTCAACGCCGCCGAGTCCCGGCCCGGCACCGATCCGGACCGCTGCGGCTTCTCCATCGCCCTGCACACGGCCCGCGATCTGGTCGTTCAAGCCGCAGGCGTCACCGACCACGGCACCAACCTGGTCGGGGTCATCGGGCGCCGCGTCCTGGCCCATCTGCTTCCGCGCCGCCGCCCGCCGATGAGCACCCGCAAGGTCAAGTCACCGATCTCCCGCTACAACGAACGACGAGACGACGGCCGGCCCGACCGCAGCCAGCCCGTCACCGCTCTCACCATCGCCGTCCTTGCAGCCCCCGCCGGAGCCGCCGCTTCCCACGGCGTCCCGGGACGACCGACTCGCTAACTACCCGGCCTTGGGTGAAGCCACCACTACGGTCCGCACGGCTTTGGTCTGGCTGGAGTAGGGCGTGACCACCTGCAGCCGGTGGTGCCGCAACCGCAGATACTCCGCGATCACCGCGGCGTCCCGGCATCGGACTTGGCGCCCGACAGTACCTGCCCTTCCCCGCCAAGTCTTGATCGCGTTCGGGCTGGCCGGCACAACCGCGTGCCGCGCCTCTAACAGCAGGTCGACCAGGCGGCCGTTGGACCCTTCGATCACGATGGGAACCAACTCGGGGTCACCGTACTTCGCCAGCCGTCGTATCAGCTGCGCGATTCCCTCCGCCGAGTGCTTGATGGAAAACCTGGCCACCAACTTCCCGGCCTCGTGCGCACCTTGGCCAGGACGTCGTCACCGCCCTGGAGAAGGCTGCCGAACAGGAGAAGGCCTAGCAAAAGGCGGCGGCCCGGAAGGAAAAGGCGGACAGAACGCCCGGCAACGACCCCGAGCGGGAAGAACGGCAACGCATCCGGCGCCGGCGCAAGCTCCGGCTGAAAGCTGCCCTGCTCGGATCCCAGAAAAGAAGGACCAGGCCGCCAACCGGAAGAAGAAGGGCAGCAAGGGCGGCCGGCCCGTCAGCCACGACGCCGACCTCTACAAGGAACGGAACACCGCCGAGCGTCTAATCAAAAAGCTGAAGGCCTGGCGAGGCATCGCCACCCGCTACGGCAAGACCCCTGAGAGCTACCTCGCCGGCCTCCACCTTCGCGCCGCGATGATCTAGATCAAAGACCTCGCCCGAACCAACCCTTGATCACAACCAAATACGCGCCCTAGCAGGCCAACTCCCGGGTGGTCACTAAGCGGCGCTCTGCGGCGCATCTCCCTGTCGCCGGTCCCTGGCCTCCAAGAGCCGAGGGCGGCAGTGTGGATGTGGCCCTCATAAGGCGACCACTCCAGGCCGTCACCCCGACTCCCGCCAAGTCACCAGACACCTTCTTGCCGTCTGGCAAAGCCATGGCGCGTTCCATGCCAGGCCCGGCAGCCTCAAGGAGTTGCCAGCGCCTCGGTGGGCGACAGGCGGGCGGCGCGCACGGCGGGCCAGAGGCCAGCCAGCGTCCCGATGAGGGCGGTGGCGGCCACGCCGACGGTGACGGCGTCGGTGGGTACGACGATCTGCCAGCCCTGTGCCATAGCGTACCCGGCCGTCACCAGGCTGCCCAGGACAGCACCGGCCACCCCGCCCAACGTCGAGAGTACGACGGCCTCGACCAGGAACTGCCCGCGGATGTGACCCCGGTTGGCCCCAAGTGCCCGGCGCAGCCCGATCTCGCTTCGCCGCTCCAGCACGGAGATGACCATGGTGTTGACCACGCCAACGCCGCCGACGACCAGGGCGACGGCACCGAGCCCCAGCAGCAGCCCGGTGAAGGTCGCCTCGGCCGCCTGCTTGGCCGCTAGCGCGTCGGAGGGACGGGAGACTTTGACCTCCCCGGGCTGCTGGGGATTGGCGGTGGGGGCGAGCAGTTCCCGCACCTGGCCCAGCAGGTCCTCCTTGCCACGGATGAAGACGGTGGTGGGGTGGCCCTTGTGGCCAAACAACTTTCGTGCGTTCTCGGAGCCGACCAGGACGGCTGTGTCGAGTTCGGGGGCGAGTTCGACGGGCTCGAGGATGCCGACCACGGTGTGGTAGACCTCCCCGATCAGCACCTGGACACCCGGGCCGGTCCGGCTGACGCCGAGGCGGGCGGCACTGGTGTAGCCCAGGACCACCGTTGGGTAGCGAGCGGTGGCGGTGGTCAGCCATTTGCCGAGGGCGAGGCGAGCCTTCAGGACCGGCAAGAGGTTGAGATCGGCGACGCAGACGGAGATGCCGCCGCTCTCGCCCTTGGGGATCTTGTCGGTGCGGTAGACGGGCTCTTCGTCGAGCTTGGCGATCGAGGTGACCTGCTGGACGCCGCCGATCCGGCGGATCATGGCCGGCGCCTCCGGCGGCAGCTTCGCCTCGCCGCCGAAGACCCCCTGTCCTGGGGCGACGGTGAGCAGGTTCGTGCCGAGCCTGCTGATCTGGGCGTCCAGTGCTGCCCGGCTGGAGGCGGAGATGCCCACCACGGCTACCATCGCCGCGATCCCAATCGCGATGCCCAGCGCGGACAGGAATACCCGCATCGGACGGGCGCGTAGGCCGCTGGCGCCGACACGCAGCAGATCGGCGGGGGACAGGTGGATCCGGGTCGGCCTGCTCACGGCTGATCCTCCAGGCGTTCGTCGGCCACGACCTGTCCGTCGCGCACCTGGATGCGGCGGGGCAGCGACGCGGCCAGTTGACCGTCGTGCGTGATGATAACCACGGTGGAGCCCGCCGCGTTCAGCTCACGCAGCAGCTCTATCACGGCGGCGCCCGAGGCCGAGTCGAGCGCGCCGGTGGGCTCGTCGGCCAGGAGCAGCACCGGTTGGCCGACGACGGCGCGGGCGATGGCGACCCGTTGCATCTGGCCGCCCGACAGCTGGTGCGGCCGGTGGTGCATCCGGTCGGCCAGCCCCACCCGCTCCAGCGCGGCCTCAGCCTCGTTCCTGCGCTCCCTGCGGTTCATCCCCGTGTACAGCAGCCCGTCGGCCACGTTGTCCAGCGCACTGATCCCGGGCGCGAGGTGGAAGCGCTGGAAGACGAAACCGATGGAACGGGCGCGCAGCGCGGCGGTCTGGTGGTCGCCGAGGGTGCCCACGTCATGGCCGTCCACCAGGACGGTCCCAGAGGTGGGGACGTCCAGCGTGCCGAGCAGGTTCAACAGGGTCGACTTGCCCGACCCAGAGGGACCGACGATGGCGACCAGCTCTCCCCGGTGGACGGTGAAGCACACCTCGCGCAAGGCATGCACACCTCCGGGGTAGACGCGTGAGACGCCGACGAGCTCGACGGCCGGGGTCGCCTGCCGGATCAGCGGGTGCGGCGTCGACTGGACGGCCGAGGAGAGCGAAGTCACTGCGCCACCTCCACTTGCGCTCCGGCGACCAGGCCCTGGCCCGACACCTCCACTTTTCCGGCGGCGAACATGCCGGTGGTGACCTTCACATCGCGCGTGGTCCCACCAGGCCCGACGAGCGTCACGCCATAACCGCCACCGGGCATCGCGATCAGCGCTGACACCGGTACGGCCAGCACGTCCTTTCTGCGGTCGCTGACCAGGGTGACGTCCACCGGGGCGCGCTCGAACCGCCGTACCGATCCCGGCACGGAAACGGTGACGTCCACAGTCGACTGCTTCTCCCCGCTGCCCTCTTGGCTGTCCTTGACGGTGGAGCCGATCTGCGTGACGCTGCCTTTCACCGTTCTGCCGTCGGGGAGGGTGACGGTGACCCGGGTTCCCTTGCGGGCCAGCCGGTAGTCGTCCACCTTGAGCGGGACGATGACCACGCGCCGAGAGGAGGTGACGCTCAGCACCGGCATGCCCGGGGTGACGGACTGGCCGGGAGTGGTCTTACGGCTCTCCACGCGCACCGGGCCCGGAGTGAACCAGATGGTGGCCGGGTCCACCGTTCCGGTCTTCTTCAGCTTGCGATCTCCCTGCCAGCGGCGCACCGCGTCGGCGGTGGCCTTACTGTAGGTGTCGTCGACGGTGAATCCCGTGTACCCCAGGATGGAGAGGCTGGTCTCGAGCTCCCGGACGTCCTTGCCCTTGAGGCCCTCCTTCAGGACCCGGTAGGCGGGGACGTCGCCGTACAGAAGGACCACGTCCACACCGTCGACCTGGTAGACGCGCTTACCTATATCAAGAACGCGGCCCGCTGTCGGTCGCCAGGTCAGTCTGCCCGTTCCCGCGGCCAGAACGTCGCGGCGTCCGGCGTAGCCCAGTGTGCCTTGCACCGTCTTGTGCTCCAGCAGAGTGGTCCGCACGATGGGCGCCACCGCCCGCTGGGGGGCGGTGCGTGGCACCTCCTGAAGCTGTCGCCCGGTAAGGGCCAGTGCCGCGGCGGACGCCACCATCACACCGGACAGCATGGCCGCGCCCACCAGCAGGACGCGTCGGCCACGACGGCGTTCGGTCATGGCTTCACCACCGCTTGGCACTCTCGCGCTGCCTTGAGCACCTTGTCCTGGTCACCGCTCGGCAGGGCGATTCCCTCCCCAGGCTTGGGGTCGGCGATGTCCACGCCCTTCTCGCGCATGCAGCGGGCGAGCTTCACCTGCCTCTGATACATCTCCTCAGGGTCGCCCATGTCGGGACTGGCGGGCATGAGCTTCGCGCACGCCTTGATCGCCTTCTCGGTGGTGGCATCGGGCTTCGCCGCGGCGATCGCCTGGCCGGGCTTAGGGTCTGGCATGTCGACCCCGTGGTCCCGCATGCACTTGGCGTACTTGATCATGCCCTCCTGGTAGGCCTTGTCCTGCTGGCCGCTGGTGGCTGCGCTCCCCGCGCCGGCCACGGCGGTGGCCAACTGCGGCTGTGCGGCGGCCTTCTGTCCCTGCCCGTGGGCGGCGCAACTGGCCGCGATCAGCGCCAGGGCGACCGACGACAGTGCTAGGGCCAGGGGTATCCGGTATCGCATGGAGGCCCTCCTAGATAGGTGGTGGTGCCCGGGGTTCATCAGGAAAACAGGGGAGCGGTTACCTGCCGGTTAGCGCCAGGCGGGCCAGTGCGGCAAGCGCCCGCACTGGCCCGCCGATCGGACTTGCCCTGTCGGCGGCGGGCTTTGCGGTCGGGCTGGTCGGCCTCGACCATCGCCACGCCTCGGGCGTGCAGATGACCGGCCAGGGCGAGCTCGGCCCGGCGCATGTCGGCGCCCTCGCAGCTGCGGCGGGAACGGCGCGGGGCGGCGCGGCGGCAGGGTCTCCCGGTAGCTGTTCAGGACGCTGCCCAACGGCAGCACCATCGACAAGCTGGCGGCGTGCTCCGCTTGCCCCATCTTGATCGTTCGCGGTGAGGCGCTGGAGGGTGGCGATGTCGTGGTCGGGGTCGCCGGGCGCTCAGGGGAGAAGACCGTGCTGGAGTTCGCCTTCCAGGAGGCGTCGCTGAGGCACACCAGGCTGCCTGCAGTCCACGCCTGGACCCATCCGGTCTCCGTTGGGCCTGGTGACATGCTCCCGCTGGTCCACGACGTCGGAAGCGTCGGTGAGGAGGAGGCGCGGTCGCTCGCCGAGACGCTGGCCGGCTGGCGGCGAACGTACCCCGATATCGACCTGGTCGAGGAGGTGGTCCACGGCTCTGCGGGAGAAGCTCTCGTCGAAGCGTCGTCGAATGCCGATCTGGTCGTGATCGGAGCCCGTTCGGGTCTGCGGGGAACGGTATTACCGCCGCCGTCGAAACGCCTGGCTGAGCACCGTCCACACCCGCATCTACGGGCAGATCGGCATCTCACCCCACGACGTCTCAGTCACCCATTGGGTCACCGATTGGACACACTACGCACGGGCAACAGCACACGTGAGACATCGACGGGCGGGGAAGCGGCGCACGCCCGCGCGGCATCACGCCCTGACTGGAGTACCGAAAGCGCAGCGTCGCTGCGCCGAGCGTTGACGGTGGGGGCGAAGGATCAGTCCTCATCGCCAGAGCTGTCCAGCAGGCGGGGAAGCACCCCAAGGGTGGCGCCACCGCCCCCGCCGCAGGTGAGCAGCGCGGCCGGCCCCCCCGCCCCGGCGGCCAAGGCGAGCGCGCAAGCGATCGCCGCGACCAGCGCGGGTGGGGTGAGCGGGGATCGCGAAGCACGGCATGGAGGCCTGCCCTTTCAACGGCGATGCGGATTTCCACCCTGCGCGGCTCGGCGGCGAGCGGCCACCACTCCAAACATCTGCGGACAACCCCGGATCAGATGCCCCACGCCCCGGCAGGCCGCGTCCTGCTGCCCGGCGAGGCGGCCCGGGATCGTCCGACCCGCTCCGTTGTGGTGCGGTGTCCTGCGGCCCTCGCCGAAGTTATCCGGGGCTATCCGGTGACATCCGGAGCCGTGCGCGGCTGCGGACCGGCCGCCACCGCCATTCCCCCAGCCCACCCAGCGGTCGACGGCGGGGTCGTACGGGGCTGGTCCGGTTCATTCTGTGGCGCGGGCGTATCTGGCCGAGAGCTCGCGCAGGTGGGCGACCAGTTCGGGCGGATCTGTGACGGTGAAGTCGTAGCCGAGCATCCCGAGGTGGACAGCGAGCGTCTCGACGCTGTCGGCCCCGGTGTCCAGGACGCAGGTGTGCTCGTCGACCGGCTCGACCGTGCCGACGGCGGGGTTGATCCGCGCCGCGACCGCCTGGGCCTGCGCGTGCACGGTGACCCTGGCCCGGTGGCGCCACGCCGCCGCCGAGACGCGCCGCGACACGTACGCCGCGACGTCGCCGTCCGGCGGCTCGCGTGGGGCGAAGCGGGGCCCGGTGGGCGTACGCGGCTCGATCCTGTCGACGCGGAACGACCGCCAGTCGTCGCGGCCGGTGTCCCAGGCGACGAGGTACCAGCGGCGCCCCCAGTTGACCACGCGGTACGGCTCGACCACGCGGAGGCCGGCCGTGCCGCCGTGGTCGCGATAGTCGAAGCGCAGCCGCTCGTGGTCGCGGCAGGCCGCCGTCAGCACGGTCAGCACGGCGGGGTCCACCGTCGGGCCGGTACGGTCGGCCGGGACCCTCACCGTGTAGGCCTGCAGGGCGTTGACGCGGCGGCGCAGCCGTGACGGCAGGACCTGTTCCAGCTTGGCCAGGGCGCGCAGCGAGGTCTCCTCGATGCCCGCGATCGCGCCGCCCGCCGCGGTGCGCAGCCCCACGGTCACCGCGACGGCCTCCTCGTCGTCCAGCAGCAGCGGCGGCAGGGCCGAGCCCGCGCCGAGCCGGTAGCCGCCCACCGAGCCCCGGGTCGCGTTCACCGGGTAGCCGAGGCTGCGCAGCCGCTCGACGTCATTGCGCACCGTGCGGGTGCTCACGCCGAGCCGTTCGGACAGCTCGGACCCGGTCCAGTCGCGGGGGGTCTGCAGCAGTGACAGCAGGCGGAGCAGCCGCGCCGAGGTTTCCAGCATGACCGACATCCTGCCAGCCAATTAGGAACCAGCCCGTCCTAATGGATGTCTAGTGTCGGGGACATGGCAGACACCCAGGTCCGGCGCCGCCCCGTGACCACCTCCTCCCCGGCCCCGCTGCTCAGCCGGAGGGCGCTCAACCGCGCGACACTGGAGCGGCAGTCGCTGCTCAGCCGCTCCGCCATGCCGGTGACCGAGGCCGTCGAGCACCTGGTCGGCATGCAGGCCCAGACGCCGCACACCTGGTACACCGGCCTGTGGACCCGCCTCGCCGGGTTCCGCCCCGAGCACGCCGCCGACCTGCTCACCGGCCGCCGCCTCGTACGTATCCCGCTCATGCGCTCGACGATCCACCTGGTCAGCGCCGCCGACTGCCTCGCGCTCCGGCCGGTCGTCCAGCCGGTGATGGAACGCGGCCTGAACGCCAACTTCGGCAGGGACCTGGCCGGAGTCGACCGCGAGGAACTGGCCGCGGCGGGCCGGGCGCTGGTCGAGGAGCGCCCACTGACGTTCGGGGCGCTCGGGAGGCTGCTCGCCGAGCGGTGGCCCGGCCGCGACCCGGGCTCGCTGGCGCAGGCCATGCGCGCCTGGGTGCCGCTGGTGCAGGTGCCGCCGCGCGGGTTGTGGGGCCGCAGCGGGCCGATCGCCCACACCACCGCCGAGTCCTGGCTCGGCGCCGGCGTCACCGCCGAGCCGTCGCCGCGGCGTATGGTCCTGCGCTATCTGGCCGCGTTCGGGCCCGCGACGGTGATGGACATCCAGACGTGGTCCGGGCTGACGCGGCTGAGCGAGGTGGTCGAAGCGCTGCGGCCCGAGTTGCTCACCTTCCGCGACGAGGAGGGACGGGAGCTGTTCGACCTGCAGGAGGCCCCTCGCCCCGGGCCTGACACCCCCGCGCCGCCGAGGTTCCTCTACGACTTCGACAACCTGCTGCTCTCCCATGCCGACCGCCGCCGCGTGGTCACCGAGGACTACCACCGGCAGGCGTACGACCGGCACGGGCCGGTCCCCCAGCTCCTGCTCGTCGACGGGTTCACCGGGGGCGACTGGAAGATCACCGGTCAGCGGGGCGCGGCCGTGCTCACCATCCGCCCCTATCGGCCCCTGTCAGGACCGGACGCCGCGGCGGTGACCGAGGAGGGCGCCCGGCTGCTCGAATTCGCCGCGCCGGACGCCGAGTCCCACGACGTCCGGCTCCTGCCCGCCCCCTGACCCACTGGTGCCCGCCCTGGCGGCAGGGCGTACGCGGACGTTCAGGCGGCCGGCACCTTGTCGAGGAAGCCGTGAACGTCGCGCAGGTGGCCATCCTCGGTCAGCACCGCGACATCGAAGCCGTCCACGAGCGACTCGGCATCGGCCGCCGGGGCCAGCTCCCAGGTGAACCGGACCAGGTTGTGGTGGGCGTCGGCCAGCCCACCGAGGCGGAACACGAACCCCGGGAACTGGCCCTGCACGGCCGCGATGGTGGCGTCGATGGCCGCACGCCCCTCGGCGACCGCGAGCGGGTCGACGTAGGTGCCGTCCTCGGCCCAGAGGCGGTCGACCGCCGCACGGCGTGCCGCCGGGTCGGTCTCGTTCCAGGCCGCGATGTACTGGTTCAGCAACTCGTTGACGTCGCTCATCGTCATGGCTCCTAAGAAAGGGCCGGATGGAACCGGCGTTGTCGGTGGGATAGAGCGGGGCGAATCGCCCCATACCGTCAACGATGGCGGTACCGGGCGCGAGAGTCGATTACGCCACAGGTAACCGGGGCTGGTCGGGCGGCGCGACCCGGTGGCAGCGGTATGAAGGGCTCACCCTCGCCGTGGACCTCGCCCGCCGAGGCGTCGGCTTCCGCATCGTGGACCGCTCTCCCACCCACCCGGCCGGCTCGCGCGGCAAGGGCCTGCAGCCGCGGACCCTGGAGGTCTTCGACGACCTCAGTGCCGTTCGTGATGATGAGTTCCGGCGCCAGTGATCGGCACAGGGCCCCTTGGAGGCGGCGCCTGCCGGTGACTACGCTCGGAGACACCGCCCGGCCCGCCGCGATCGTATCGAGAGGATCCAAGTGACTGAGCCCGCCCGCTCCTGGCCACGCCTGCTCGCAGCGCTCCTGCGCGGGCAGGACCTCCATGCGGACGACACCCGATGGGCCATGCGGCAGGTCATGGACGACGCGGCCGGCCCCGCTCAGCTCGCCGGGTTCCTGGTCGCCCTGCGCGCCAAGGGTGAGAGCACCGCGGAGCTCCGCGGAATGCTCGACGCCCTCATGGAACGGGTCGTCCCCCTGCCCATCGACGGCGCGGACGGCGCGGACGTCGTCGACGTCGTCGGCACCGGCGGCGACGGCGCCCACACCGTGAACGTCAGCACCATGGCGGCGATCGTGGTCGCCGCCGCCGGCGCCCCGGTCGTCAAGAACGGCGGCCGATCGGCGTCCAGCAAGGCCGGGGCCGCCGACGTCCTCGAAGCCCTGGGCCTGCCGCTCGACCTCACGCCCGACGACATCACCCAGTGCCTGCGCGAAGTCGGCATCGGCTTCACCTTCGCCCCGCGTTTCCACCACGGGCTGCGGCACGCCGGTCCGGTGCGCAAGGCGCTCGGCGTTCCCACCGCCATCAACTACCTGGCGCCGCTGACCAACCCCGCCGGTCCCCGTGCCGCCCTCGTCGGCTGCTCCAACTCCGCCCTCGCCCCCGTCCTCGCGAGCGTACTCGCCGAACGGGGCGCCGACGCCCTGGTCGTGCGCGGAGAGGACGGCCTCGACGAGATCACTACCGCCGCACCCACCAGCGTCTGGATCGCCGACAGCGGCGGCGTCCGGCAGGAGACGCTGGATGCCGCCGACTTCGGACTCGCGCGCAGCACACCGGACGCGCTCCGCGGCGGTGACGCCGCGTACAACGCCTCGGTCGTCCACCGGGTCCTGGCCGGTGAGCCGGGCGCCGCCCGCGACGCCGTCCTCGCCAACGCGGCCGGAGCCCTCGCCGCCCACCGCGGCTTCGGCGGCGGCCTCCATGACGCCTTCGCGACCGGTCTGGAGGAAGCGCGCCACGCCATCGACAGCGGCGACGCCACCACCACCCTCGAGAACTGGCTTAAGCTCGCGTCATCCCTGGCCGACCGGCAACGCTGAACGCAATACGACCGGCCATGCTGTCCCGACTCACGCACGGGCCGGCCCCGCCTCGGGCACCGAGCGGAGGACCGACCGGTGACCGTCAGCGGCTCAGGAGACGATAGCGGCGGGCCGACAGCGGGAAGAAGACCGCCAGGAGCAGCACCGGCCAGACGACCGCCATGAGCGGCGCGTGCTGCGCGGCCCAGGAGTCACCGCCCCAGCCCGGGTTGCCGAACAGCTCCCGGGTCGCCGCGACCGTCGCCGACATCGGATTCCACTCGGCGATCGCGCCGAGCCACCCCGGCATCGTGGCGGGCGAGGCGAAGGTGTTGGACAGGAACCCGAGGGGCCACACCAGGATCTGCACCGCCATGACGGCCTCCGGGCTCTTGATCACCAGCCCGAGGTGGATGCCGATCCACAGCAGGGCGAAGCGCAGCAGCAACAGCAGCCCGACCGCCGCCAGCGCCGCCCCGGGGCCGTCGTGCCAGCGCCAGCCGACCGCGAGCCCGCAGGCGACCATGACGGCCAGGCCGAGGACGGAGTTGAGCATGTCGGCGACGGCGCGCCCGACGACCACGGCCGAGGCGGCCATCGGCATCGAGCGGAACCGGTCGGTGACTCCCCTGGCCGCGTCGGTACTGACCGAGGTGAACGTCGTCTCGATGCCGAAGACCATGGTCATGGCGAACATGCCGGGCATCAGGAACTCGCGGTAGTCCCCGCCGCCGGGAACCGTCATCCCGCCGCCGAACAGGTAGCCGAACATCAGGACGACCATGACGGGAAACAGCAGTCCGACGATGACCTGGGACGGCTGGCGGGCCCAGTGCGACAGGTCGCGGAGCGTGATCGTCCAGCCGTCGGCGAGGGCCCACCGCACCCTGCTCAGCCGAGCCCGCGGCATCGCGGGGACCTCACTGGTGGTGATCGTCACGCCTGCACCTCCTGTCCCGGTTCGGCGTGCTCGGAGCGGTGCCCGATGAGGCGCAGGAACACCTCGTCCAGCGTGGGGCGGCGTAGCACGACGTCCTCGGGGGTGATCCCCGCGTCGTCCAGCGCCCTCACGATCTCGGTCAGCGCGGCCACGCGGTCGCGCACCGGGGCGCTGATCCGGCGGGTGTCCCGGTCGGTCTCCGCCTCGGTTCCCGCCACCCGCGCGACGATCGCCGCGGCGGCGGGGAGTTCCCCGGCGGTGCGCAGCACGACGTCGATCCGGTCGCCGCCGATCGCCGACCTCAGCTCGCCGGGGCTGCCCTCGGCGATCACGCGCCCTGAGTCGATCACGCAGATCTTCCCCGCGAGCTGGTCGGCCTCCTCCAGGTACTGCGTGGTCAGCAGGACGGTGGCGCCCTCGGCCACCAGCGAGCCGACCGCCGTCCAGACCTCGTTGCGCCCACGCGGATCCAGACCCGTGGTGGGCTCGTCGAGGAACAGCACCGGCGGGGAGAGGATCAGGCCGGCCGCGAGGTCGAGCCTGCGGCGCATGCCGCCGGAATACCGCCCGACCGGCTTGCTCCCCGTGTCCGCCAGCCCGAACCGCTCCAGCAGCTCATCGGCCCTGCGGCGGGCGCGGGCCACGGAAAGGTGGTAGAGCCTGCCGAACATCACCAGGTTCTGCCGGCCGCTCAGCACCTCATCGAGGGCGGCGTGCTGGCCTATCAGCCCGAAGCGGCGGCGCGCCTGCGCCGCCTGCCGTACGACGTCGAACCCGGCGACCTCAGCACGGCCGCCGTCGGGCCGCAGCAGCGTGGTGAGAATGCGCACGGCTGTGGTCTTGCCCGCACCGTTGGGGCCCAGCAGCCCGCACACCGTGCCCTCCGGCACGGCCAGATCGAACCCCGCCAGAGCCTCGGTGTCGCCATACCGCTTACGCAGCCCCTCGCCCAGGACCGCATAACCCGAAGAACCCACTTCGCCCTCCCGTTCACCGTTCCGTACGACGTACCGTACAGCATACGATTCATGCGGCGAACGCTAAGGAACGGCAAGGCGAAAGGAGGCACGGAGCCGCACACGGAGAGCCGCATGAGCACGCCGAGCAGAACAGCGAGACCACGAGACCGGCTCGGGAGGATGGCCGACGTGGACGATAGGATCGGCCCACGATGACGACCGAGTACACCGGCGCGGGAGATCCCGCACGCAGCCTGGCCCTGCTGTGGCGCACCCGGGAGAAGTCCAGCAGAAAGGGCAAGCCCGACCTCAGCGTCGACCGCATCGTCCGTGCCGCGATCGAGGTCGCCGACGCCCAAGGCCTCGCCGCCCTCTCGATGCGCCGCGTGGCCGAGCACCTCGGCGTCGGCACCATGTCGCTGTACACGTACGTCCCCGGCAAGGCCGAACTTCTCGATCTCATGCTCGACCTGGTCTACGGCGAGCCCGCCAGACCCGCCGTCGTCGAAGGCGGATGGCGCGTCCGGCTCGAGCTCATCGCCCGCGAGAGGTGGGCGCTCTACCAGCGCCATCCGTGGATGCTGCACGTCGCCACGAGCCGCCCGCTATTGGGTCCCAACGCCGTCGCCGCCTACGAGTACGAGCTGGGCGCCGTTGACGGCATCGGCCTCACCGACGTGGAGATGGATTCGGTCGTCACCCTGGTGTCCGGTTACGTCCACGGCGCGGCGCGGGGGGCGGTCGAAGCCGAGCAGGTCGAGCAGAGAAGCGGCATGACCGACGAGCAGTGGTGGTGGGCCCACGCCCCCTACCTCAGCAAGGTCATGGACGCGAGGCGCTTCCCCCTGTCCGCCCGGGTGGGCACCGCCGCCGGCGAGGCCTACGGCGCCGCCTACGACCCCGGCCAGGCCTTCGAGTTCGGCCTCGCCCGCATCCTCGACGGCATAGAAACCTTGATCAACACCCGCACCTCCACTCCCGAATGCCCTTAACCCCGCCTCAACTCCCGTCATCGGCTTCCAAGGAATGGGCTCAACGCCCAGGACCGTGTAGCGGCCGGTGTGAGCGCTTTGCCACCGGTGCGAGCGCTTTGCCGCCGGTGTGGAGACGCGGGGATGTGTCGACCACGCGCTGACTTCCCCGCTCCTCCATGCCTCTCAAGCTTGACGCGGCTCCCAGCGCGGTTGCGGCCCGTTCCGCCTGCCCGACGGCCAGGCGCCATTCGGCCACGCCCTCCAGCACCGTGGCTCTCGCCGTGTCGTCCTCGGTTCGCGCGATCAGCCGCAGCGCGCGCCGCAGCGGTTCGCGGGCACCGTCCGGGTTCCCCGACAGGGTCTCCACCCTGGCCATTTCAAGCTCGACGAACGCCACCAACTGCGGCGGCACGCCATACACCAGTGATGCTTCGCGCGCCCCCGGCACCAGCGACAGCCAGTACAACGGATATCGACCGGAGTCTAGCCTCGAGAATTTCGTTGGCTTTGTCGGCTGATAAAGAAAATTCCGTCAAGGGTGCCGGATATGATGTTGGTCACTCCTGGATTTGTGTGACTCGTAAACGCGCCGAGCTGCTGACCTGGCCTGATGCCGCGAGGCTGGCGCTTTATGAAAGAGCAAGACCGTTTCCCCTGATTTAGTCATCGCACCCGCGGCCGGGTTGGCCAGCGCAGCGAGAACGCAGAAACGTCCGACTGCACCGATCCACGAATTCGCGTCAGGAGATCGAAAGCGAGCAGCTGCGGCTATGCTCCATGGCGGCATCTGCTCCCTCCGATCCAATTGCCAAGGCCGCAACCCGTTCATGGCTGGTTTTGTTCGTGGGAACTGACCGCACTTGCTCGTGAGTTTTGACCGCACTTGGCAGCCGGAAGCATGATCTATGTTCGCGAGAAGTGACCGCACCTTTGGCGGCTGCGGGTCTGCGGCCGTGGTCGCCCTGGTGCGGGGTGAGCGGAACCGTGCTCCCGCCAGGTCGCGGCCGCTCGGGCATAGCCGGACCACGTGGGGAACGTGGTGAGCGGTTGGCGCTTCTGCTTCGGCGGTAGCGGGGCGGTGGCTAGTCGGACATGATGTAACGAATGACCACTGTGCGCATGATTGCGGATCAAGAACCCGTTGAGATCGTCATTGCGGATGAGAGCGATCTCCCCGGGATCGTCGATATCTTGAACGACGTGGCGGCAAGCTCGATCGCAACCTTCGATACCCGGCCGACCAGCGTGGCCGAGCGGCAGGCCTGGTTCGAGCAGTTCTCCCCGACAGGCCCCTACCGGCTGCTGGTCGCTCGGCGTCACGGTCGAATAGTCGGTTACGCCTGTAGCCAGCCCTACCGGAACCACGAGGCGTTCCGGGACACTGTTGAGCTCAGCGTTGCTCTCGACGCTGGTTGCCGGAGCGGGGGCGTGGGAACGTCGCTGTATCGAGCCTTATTCGAAAGCATCGCCGACGAGCCGATCCACGCCGTCGTCGTGGGAATCGCCATGCCTAACGACGCGTCGGTCGCCCTCCATCGCAAGTTCGGCTTCACAGAAGTCGGTACCTTCCGCGAGTACGCCACCAAGAACGGCCAGTACATCAGTTCGCTGTGGATGCAGCGGCTCTTCTGACTGTCGACTGTTCGCGCCTCGAAGGATGAGTTGTCGGCCAGGTGGGTCTACCAAGGCTCTGGCGATGGGATGGGGACCGATGAGGGTCAGCCGGCGGCATGTTCGGCTCGAGCGCGGGTCTGGGCGAGGCGGTAGGAGTCGGTGCCGGTCTCGATGATGTTGCCGCCGAAGGTGAGGCGGTCGACGATGGCGGCGCAGAGGCGGGGGTCGGTGAAGGTCTTGGTCCAGCCGCTGAAGGACTCGTTGGAGGCGATCGCGACGCTGGCCTTCTCCTCTCGCTCGGTTAGTACCTGGAAAAGGAGCTCGGCGCCGCGCCGATCGAGTTCCATGTAGCCCAGCTCGTCGACACAGAGGAGGTCGACGCGGCCGTAGCGGTTGATGGTCTTGGTCAGCTGCTTTGTCGTCGGCGGCCTCGACGAGCTCGTTGACGAGCTTAGTAGCGAGGGTGTAGCGGACGCGGTAGCCGGCCATGGCCGCCTCGGTTCCCAGGGCGATGAGCAGGTGGGACTTGCCGGTGCCGGAGTCGCCGATCAGGCAGAGGGGAAGGCCTTTCTTGACCCAGTCGCAGGCGGCGAGGGTGTTGATGACGGCGGGGTCGACGTTCGGGTTGGCGTCGAAGTCGAAGGCTCGCAGGGACTTCTGGCGGGGGAACCCGGCGGCCTTGATGCGCCGTTCGGAGCGGCGGCGGGCGCGGTCGTCGCACTCGGCCATGAGTAACTCGGCGAGGAAGCCACGGTAGGACATCTGCTCGCGGGCGGCGGCCTCGGCCAGGTCGGGGAACTGGGTGCGGACGGTGGGCAGTCGGAGCATCCGGCATGCCTGGTCGACGGCGGCATCGGCGGCCTGCTCGGTCAATCCGCGGCGGGGCTTTGAGGTCATGGCCTGGCGTTTCCTTCCTGCGCGATTCCGGTTCGGCGAAGCAGCTGGTCATAGGCGGCGACGGAGGGCAGCGGGCGGGTGTCAGGCGGTAGCTTCTCCAAGCGGCGGGCTGTCAGGGATGCGACTGCGGGCGGGGTAGCTGGCCCGGGCCTTGGAGATACCACCCCAGAAATCTCAGCGGGCCGCCCCGCTCACCGCCCAGCAACGTCTCGCCCTTCTCGGACGCGTACTCACCGACGACACCAGCCCGCCGCGCACGCGGGTCGCCGCGATCCTGCTACTGCTCTACGCCCAGCCCGTCAGCCGAATCATTCGCCTCACCCTGGAAGACGTCATCCACGACAACGGCCAGATCTTCATCCGGTTCGGGCAGCCGCCCTCACCCGTCCCCGAACCATTCTCGGCCCTGCTCCTGGACTACCTCGCCACCCGCGCCGACATGAGCACCGCCACCAACCCCAACTCGCCCTGGCTATTCCCCGGCCGGCGAGCCAGACAGCCGCTGCGACCCGAAGCACTCGGCAGACAGATCACCAGGATGGGAGTTCCCACCATCGCAGGCCGCAGTGCCGCGATCCGCCAACACGTCCAGGACAGCCCCTCACCGATCGTCGCAGACGCCCTCGGTTACCACCCCGTCACCACCGCCAAGCTCGCCGCCGAGACCGGAACCACCTACAGCCGCTACGCCCCTGGCGACCACGGACAGTCACCGCGCCCCTTGCCAAAGCGACGAACTGACGACAGTTGAATACGCGAGCTCACCAGTCCCGAGGGCCGTTGCCGCGCGAATCGGTGACCGAGGTGACGCGGCGGTGAGGTGGAGGTGATGGCGCGTCTCACGACCTGGGTGAGGCCGTTTCGCTGGGCCAGCGCCGTGACCACCGGGCGAGAGCGAGCCCGGCCACGAGCAGGAAGGCCGCCCCGGCATAGGTGGTGAGCTCGATGAGCTGTTCGCGGCCGAGCTGCGGCGTCTGGGTGACGGTATGCCTGACGACCACCGACAAGATATGCCGGACCAGCGCGATTATGCCCACGATGATGAAGGGCTCCAGCAGGAGGTGCCCGCCTTGGAGGTGGGTGAGCACCGTGACGAAGATCTCGAGCACTATCAGCACCAGGAGGAGCTCCTCGATGGTGATGATGATGGCCTCCGGCCAGGAGGAGTGGCTTTGCACGATGCTGAAGCCGAGCTGCACCAGGACGCCCGTCGCCAGGATCAGCAGGAAGACGCAGACCGCGTAGAGAATCGCGTGCTCGGCGTTCGCGAGAAGTTGCAGAGCCCGCCTGCTAGGTGTGCTCATGGTGTTCGGCGGTGGTGGTGCTGCTAGCGGTGGCGCGTCCCGCGCCTGCGGTTCGTCCGGCATGACGGCCCCCTTGACCAGAATTCAGGGGGAGTGCACACAACAACCTTAGTCCGCCGCTTCCGGATCTCGGTCTCCCCTCCGACGGGGCTCCGGGAGGCGTCGCAGCCCCACTAGGCGGCCCGGTCCGCATGCTCAAACAATAGGCATATAACCGGTTTCATTGAATATGCACCGGTTTGTCGGGTTTTAGCGGGGGTAGGGCATGCGCGTCCTCTCAAGGAGGCGGTAGCCATGTCGAACCGCTTGTTCCAGAACCGGCGCGACGCGGGCCGGGTTCTCGCCGGGCTCCTTGAAAAGTACCGAGGCCGGTCTGACATCGTCGTTCTGGGGCTGCCGCGGGGCGGCGTGCCGGTGGCATACGAGATCGCCATGGCCCTGGACGCCCCGCTCGACGTCTTCCTGGTACGCAAGCTGGGCGTTCCCGGAAGGGAAGAGCTCGCGATGGGAGCGATCGCGAGCGGGGGAGTGGTCGTTCTCAACGACGACGTCATCAGGGGCCTGGACATCCCGCCGGAAACGATCCAGCAGGTGGCCCAGCGCGAGGGCCAGGAACTGCTGCGTCGTGAACGGGTCTACCGGGAGGGACGCCCGCCGGTGGATGTCGCGGGCAAGACGGTCATCGTGGTGGACGACGGCCTCGCGACGGGGGCGAGCATGCGCGCCGCCATCCACGCCCTGCGCCGCCAGCGGCCCGCCGCGATCGTCGTCGCGGTACCGGCCGCTCCCGAATCGACCTGCCAAGACTTCGCCGCCATCGTGGACGAGATCATCTGCGCCACCACGCCGTCGCCCTTCCTGGCGGTCGGGCGGTCGTACTGGGACTTCGACCAGACCACCGACGAGGAAGTGCGCGATCTGCTGCGCGCCGCGTCCAGGTCGCGCCCGGTGACGACGGACACCCGGGCGGTCAGCGACGTGGCCGTCATCCGATCCGAGGCGCTTCCCACCGAGGACGGCACGCCGGATGATCGTACGCTGTTCGATCTTGTCGGGGACGCTCGCTTTGTCCTGATCGGCGAAGCGTCCCACGGTACCCACGAGTTCTACGCGGCCCGCGCGCGGATGACCCGCCGGCTCATCGAGGAGAAAGGGTTCTGCGCCGTGGCCGCGGAGGCGGACTGGCCGGACGCCTACCGAGTGAACCGGTACGTTCGCGGCCGCAGCGACGACGCAACCGCCGAGGAGTCGCTGCGCGGCTTCGAGCGCTTCCCGACGTGGATGTGGCGCAACGCGGTGGTGCTCGACTTCGTCGGGTGGCTGCGCGATCACAACGACGACGTCGGGGAGGAGCGGGCGAAGGCGGGGTTCTACGGCCTGGACGTCTACAGCCTCCACCGGTCCATCCACGAGGTCGTCTTCTACCTCGAGCGGGTCGACCCGGCGGCCGCGGCCCGGGCGCGCGAGCGTTACGCCTGCTTCGATCACCACTCGGGTGACGACGGCCAGGAGTACGGCTTCGCCGCGGCCTTCGGGGCGGGCGAATCGTGTGAGCGGGAGGTGGTCGAGCAACTGGTCGACCTGCAGCGCCACGCGATGGACTACGCGCGGCGTCATGGGTTGCTCGCCGAGGACGAACTGTTCTGCGCCGAGCAGAACGCCCGGGTGGTCAGGGCGGCGGAGGAGTACTACCGCACGATGTTCGGCGGGCGGGTCTCCTCCTGGAACCTGCGTGATCGTCACATGACGGAGACCCTGGAGGCGCTGGCCGACCACCTGAGCCGCCAGCGGGGCCGTCCGGCGAAGATCGTCGTGTGGGCGCACAACTCCCACGTCGGTGACGCCCGGACGACCGAGGCGGCGACCCGTGGCGAGTTCACCATCGGTCAACTCGTGCGCGAGCGGCACCCCAACGACTGCCGCCTGATCGGATTCACCACCTACACAGGGACGGTGACCGCCGCCGACGACTGGGGCGGTGCGGCCGAGCGCAAGCGGGTGAGGGCGGCGCTCGCCGAGTCGATCGAGGAGTTGCACCACGAGGCCGGGCAGAAGGAGTTCCTGCTCTCGTTCGGCGTGGCCCCGAGGACCGCCGAGGCGTTGCGCAAGGCACGCCTGGAACGGGCGATCGGCGTCATCTACCGGCCGCAGACCGAGCGGCAGAGCCACTATTTCCGGTGCCGGGTGTCCGAGCAGTTCGACGCGGTGATCCACATCGACGAGACGCGGGCCGTCGAGCCTCTCGAACGCACCGCCCAGTGGGAAAAGGGAGAAGTACCAGAAACCTACCCATTCGCCGTTTGAGGCATCGGGGGATACGCGGCGCCGGATCAGCCGGCTCTCGCCTGCCCGAGCCCGCGTCACCCGGCCGCAGCCGGCGTACATCAGCAAGGAGGCAGAGCTGATGGCGGAAACGGGATACTCGTCTTTCAACACCACCGTCGACAAGACCAACCACCTGCTGAAGCAGATCGAGCAGGCGTACGGATGGCCCAAGGAGCGGCGAAATCAGTCATATGCCGCTTTGAGGGCGGTTCTACATGCGTTGCGTGACCGCCTGACCGTCGAAGAGGCCGCCCAGCTGGGAGCCCAGCTGCCGATGCTGGTCCGCGGCATCTATTACGAAGGCTGGAACCCCACCGATGTCCCCGTCAAGATGGACAGGGAAGAGTTCCTGGCCCGTGTACGGAAAGAGTTTCCGTACGCGGTCAAGGGCGGTGCCGAACACCTGATCGAGACGGTCCTCAACGCTCTGAGGATCTATGTCACCGAGGGCGAGTGGGACGACATCAAATCGAGCATGCCGAAAGAGCTGGCCGAGGTCCTTCCGTAGCGGACGCAAGGCTTTCGCGTCATCGAGGAACCGGCGGCTCCGCGCCGCCGGCACCCGTCACATCAGCTCGTCCAGCATGCCGTGCAGGTGGGCGGCGGCCACCTCGACGTCGGTGTACTTCCGCTGCGCGGCCCGGACCTCCGCCGCGATGACGCCGCACCGGTGCACGTTCTCGAAGTCACCGTAAGGGAATTTGTACCTCCCCTTGGTGTCCTCACCCATCTCGTCGTCCACGCCGAGATGCCACTTCCCGTACTCATCGAGCCCGTGCTTCTCGATGAACTCGTTCTCCTGCGCGGCCGACGGCTGATGCTCACTCCAGTCGTCCATCACATCGAGCACGACCCGCTTCTCCTTGACCAGGCTCTTAGCGTTGTCGAACCCCCGCTGGTTCAGCTTCACCGCCATGGCTCTTCCCCTGTCCGCAGTGCTGAGCATCCGCCTCTTTACTGGGGATGTACCCATCGGATCGCCGCGGTCGCGCCCGCCGAAGAGCCCGCACCGGCCTGCGCCCCCGGAGGCCGACATCGAGCCGTTTCAGCAGCTCACGTAGCTTGGGGGTATGGGTTCATGGTCGTTGAGACCGCGCCCACGGTCGATCCGCGGACGGATCACCCTGCTGACCCTTGTGATCACCACGCTGGTCCTGGTGCCCATGGCAGTGATCACAAGCATGGCCATCCACCGAACCGGATGGGTCGATACCGCCATCGGCGCCGAGACAGTCACGCTGATCACGCTCACGGGCGCGGCCACCTGGATGCTCGTCGGCCAGGCACTGGAGCCGGTCGACGCCATCCGGGCACAGCTCGCCGAGATCACCTTCAACGACCTCAGCGATCGCATCCCCCAGCCGTCCGGCGATGACGAGGTGGCCAGGCTCGCCCGCACCGCCAACCAGACCCTCGGCCGGCTGGAGGAAGCCGTGCATGTACGACGGCAGACCGTCTCCGACGCCACGCACGAGCTGCGTACTCCCCTGGCCGGGTTACGCCTCCAACTGGAGGAGGCCCGGCTGCATCCCGGCGAGACCGAACTGCTGGAGCTGCTGGACCGCCTGCTGGGCGACGTCGACCGGCTGCAGCAGATCGTGACGGACGTGCTCTATCTGGCAGGCGTCGAGGCCACCGGCGCCGTCGGCCGGGAACAGGTGGACCTGGCCGAGTTCGTGCGCAGGGGGCTGAAGCACCGCCGCGATCCTCTTCCGACTCAGCTCTTCCTGCAGGAGGGAGTCACCGTGGACGCCGTACCTGATCAGCTCGGCCGGGCGCTGGGCAACCTGCTGGACAACGCCCAACGACACGCCGATCAAACGGTGGGAGTGGAGGTGCGAGCTGAGGGGGACACCGCCTTGCTGGTGGTCTTCGATGACGGCTCGGGGATCGCCGAGCCCGACCGCGACAAGATCTTCGAGCGTTTCATCCGGCTGGACGCCGCCCGAAGCCGCGACCGTGGCGGCAGCGGCCTGGGCCTGGCGATCGCCGCCGTTGTGGTGCGCGCCCACGGAGGGACCATACGCGTGCAGGAATCTCCCACTGGCGGTGCGACCTTCGAAGTGCAGCTACCCCTCGGCGGTGTTTCCTGATGCGGAAGGCTCTCAGCCATCTCACCCCGGGCGAAGGGCGCCGCGAGGTCAACGACTGTCAGGTTGGAGGATGTGGGGCTCCTCGGCTGGCAAGGGTCGACAGTATGTCTCGTACGAGGACACCGCAGGCGGCCGGGAGCAGGCGCGGGGAACCGCGCGGAACTCCGCCTGGAGAAGGGAGCAGACGCCGATGTCATCCTCGTCCATCGTGAAGTGCCGCGAGTGCGGGCGCGGGAACCGTGTACCCGCGGCGTCCGGCGGGACACCGCGCTGCGGTGACTGCCACGAGCCGCTGCCGTGGGTCGCCGAGGCGGGTGACGACGACTTCGCCGAGTTCGTCGAGGCGGCGTCCATCCAGGTTCTCGTGGACTTCTGGGCCGAATGGTGTGGTCCGTGCAAGATCGTGTCCCCGATTCTGGAACAGCTCACCCCGCCCTTAAAGCCGGGTGAGGAGCGCCGGGCTTCAGCGTCCAGGTCGGCGGTGTCGCCATGGTAACCCTTGGCGATGTCTCCGGCGGTACGGCGAAGCCCCGGCAGCGCCACCCCGCACGCGCCGACAACCCAGGCCGGTTGGCGGCGGACTCGTTCGACGCCGAGCAGCACGCCGCTGAGCGGGTCACTCGACGACGCCGAGCCGAGATGACCCACTTAACACCACACACCTAGACCGCCGGCCCAGCAGTACCCGCCCGCGTTGTCCGGGCATGACCGGACCGGACCACGCGGTCGGCCGCCGTTACAGGCTCGCCAGGTAGACCTGGCCGCCGATTCCGACAGGCGCCGCTCGTACAGGCTCCGTCCGCGCCGGGCGAAGGCGGCGTCGTCGGCAGCGTCCCCGTCCAGGCCGGTGCCCAGTATGGGATCTGAACCGGTGAGCTTGAGAAGGACGACGCCGTGCTTGGGCACCGTGGCGGTGTAGGACGGCTGGACGGTTCCGGCGTCCTCGCGCTCCCGCAGCAGGCGTGTCGTGACCGGACCGGTGCTCCGCGGGGATGAGTTCAAGGACCAGTTCTACCGCGAGGGCTACCGTCCCCGATGCGCGCACGTCTCCGTGAGCATTCAGCCGCCCGCCTGCGACCCCGACTCGAACTGCCAAGTTCACCACCGCTGTTACCGGCGGCCCGACTCATGGAGAGCATGGCCAGCGGGCCATGGCGGGCAACTACCACCACGTTATCCGCCCGCCGGTGGCCGCCGTAGGGGACGGGTCGGTCCGCATGATCGTACGGCGCGAGTCCGAGGAGGACCTGCTCCGCCTCTACCCGACCCCTCACCGCAAGCCTGCTCACGCTCTGGCGGGTTCGGCCCGCCCGTGCCGAACGACAGCCGCCTACGTGATCCCCCGGGTACGGAGAGGTACTCTCGGGCGAGGAGGGGGCGATCGGGGTGCCCGGCGAACAAGCAGCTCAGACCGAGGTGCGTGTCGGCATACTGGCGTCACCCGGCGTGGTCGCCGAGCTGGCCGCGACCTTCCTGCCTGAGCTCGCGGAAGAGCTTTCGGCGCGCCTGCCGGACCTTCGATGGAGCGTCGAGGTCGTCGAGGAGCGGCTCGTCGACCCGCCGGTCGAGCTCAGTGAGCTGATCGCCGCCGGGCGCAGGGCCATGCTCGATCGCGGATGGCACCTCGCGGTCTGTGTCACCGATCTTCCGCTGCAGACGGCCAGGCGACCCGTGATCGCCCATGCCAGCGCCGCGCACGGAGTGGCGGTGCTGTCCCTGCCCGCGCTCGGCCCGGTGGGGGTCCGTCGGCGTGCCATCTCCGCCAGCGTGCGGCTGGTCGAAGCCATGCTCGGAGCAGCGAGCGCGGCGGGCGGCAAGGAGGCGGGCGGCGGGACGGCAGGACGGCGGCGGTCCGCCGCCGTCGTCCGGCGGGCACGGGAGCTCGGCGGTCAGGTAGAAATCGACGACCGAGGCGTGCATCTCGTGGCCCGGGTGATCACCGGCAACGTGTGGCTGTTGCTGGGCATGCTGCGTGCCAACAGGCCCTGGCGGCTCGCGATACGACTCTCACGCGTGCTGGTGGCCGCGGCCGCGGCGGTGGCCGCGACGCTGGTCACCAGCGACATCTGGCGGCTCGCCGACCACCTCGGACATGTGCGGCTGAGCGTGCTCACCGTCGGATCGGCGCTCGCCATGACCCTCACCATCGTCATAGGCGCGAACCTCTGGGAACGGCATCCCAGCGCGAATGTGCGCGAGCAGGTCATGTTGTTCAACATCGTCACGGTGATCACGGTGATCATAGGGGTGGTGGTCTTCTACATCGCGCTCTTCCTGATCGCGCTTGCCGGGACGGCGGTGCTCGTACCGGACGGGTTCTTCGCGAGCGTGCTCCGCCACCCGGTCGACTTCTCGGACAACCTCGATCTGGCCTGGCTGGCGGCTTCGATCGCGACCGTCGGTGGCGCGCTCGGCGCCGGGCTGGAGAGCGACGACGCCGTGCGCGAGGCGGCTTACACCTACCGCCCGGACACCCCGCTCACCAGGAGCACGTGATCCCAGCCCACCCGTCACCTCCGTGCGGGTGTGTGGGTAGAGGTAGCAATCTCACGCCCGTTTATGGGCAGGGAGGGCGCACTAAGCGTTTATGTCTCGTTTGTCGTTTCGCCATTTCCGTCAGGAAGTTCACGCAAGACCCGGGCCTGAAGGGCGAGGAGGATCCCGAGCTTGCGCTTCGCCGGCATGTTCATCGCGTCGAACGCCGTGAAAAGCCACTCGCCGTCGGGCGTGTCCTCGGCGACGGTGGGTTCGCCACCACGCAGGCACGCGCACGGCGACCAGATACTCGAGGCGCCGTTGGTCTGACCACGGCGCCCGATAAACGATCTAGGTCCTCGACCAACTGCGCCTGACTGCCGCCGGCGGCGTGGACGGTGAGAGCGCTTGGGCTGTTCAGGTGAGCCATTCCAGGATCACGATGATGAGTCGAGCCACGATCGGGATCCACTCCCGCAGGTGCTGTCGTTTGGTCATGCCTGCAGCGTGCGGCAGAGCACCGGGGCCTCTGCTGGGGTAAATCCTCGGGAGCTTCCTGGGGTGGATGGTGGGGGGCCACGAGCCAGTGCTGAGATCGGCACCCCGCCCTGCCTGAACCTCGCGCCGTCGCCCGGGCCCGGCTCGCTGGGGAGTCGGCGGCTGCTGGGGTGGATGGGGGTGATGTTCGGCGGTTCGGTGGTCGGTGCGGTGATCTCACACCGGTGGGGTTACCCGCCCATGTGGGCGCTGGCGATGGTGGTCGCCGTGATGGCGCTGCGGTCGCCGGTCGGACGCCGCGCTCTGGTGGTGCTGCTGCCGATGGCGGGCGTGTACGTGGGAGGGTTTCCGGGAGCCGGGTATCTCTTCCAACGCGTGCTGAACACGATCCGGATCGTGCGCCGGGGCCCGGGCCGCCCCGCAGCCGGCCGGCGACCGTGTTGGCGGACAAGGCTTACTCCTCCCGGAGCAACCGCGCCTACCTGCGCAGGCGCGGCATCAAGGCGGTCATCCCGATCAAGAAGGACCAGCAGGCCGGCCGCCTCAAGCGGGGCAGCAAAGACAGGCGGCCACCCACCTTCGATGCCGAGCGCTACAAGGAGCGCAACACCATCGAGCGGTGCATCGGCAAGCTCAAGACCCACCGCGCTGTGGCCTTACGCACCGACAAACGCCAGCGCATCTACCAAGGCACCATCGACGTCGCCTCAATCAAAAATCTGGCTCCGCGCTCCCGTCCCGTGATCCACGGGACACGCCTTAAGGCTTCCTTCCCATCAAACGACTTCAGCTCCCGGGCAGCGGCGCACTCGGACTGCTGTGACCTTGTACTCCGGGCATGCCATGACGGTGTCGGCGTGACTGGAGGTGAGGGTGTTGACTCCGCTTGAGGGGAAGTGGAAGGCGCAGAAGGCCTGGCCGGGCACGGTATCCTCGCTGAGTCTCGTGACGAGCTCGGCCCGCCCGTGGCGGATCTCCCCGGCGCGCGGCCACCTCGCTCGCGGCGCGAGCACGCCGGGCGTCGGCGGCGAGCAGGGCCACCGCACCGACGACCGGCGCGAGGCCGAAGCCCGAGCCGGCCAGGAGCCCGGCGCCGTCTGTTTCGAGCTGCCGCCTCCAGAGCAGCTCACCCCGCCACGCGCACAGTCTCCCCGCCCTTCTGTCCGAGCCCGGCCTTCCCCCATTCTCCTCGTCTCTTGGACGTAGCGGTCCGGGGCTGTGGATAACCTCGGGACGGTGCCCGCGAGCTGGGCGGACGGTCCTCAAAGATCTCCGCGCGCTCTTGCGGGACCCCCGGCGCCATGGCCGGGTGAAGGGACCACTCGGGCAATGGATGAGGATGGTAGGGGTGGCCAGGGCGTGAGCAATGCCTCGCAGGCGTTATGGTCATCGCGGTGGCGAGTCTTGCCAGGGTGGACGACGAGCGGCGTTGGAGGGTGCCGGTGGATGGCAGTGGGCGTGTTTCCGCGTACTGGCCGATCACCGATGATCTGAGTGTGTTGCGGGGGCTGGTGCGGAACTATGCCGGGGAGGCCGGGCTGTCCGGTGTCCGCCTGCAAGATCTGGTGCTGGCAGTGAACGAGGCCGCCGCGAACGTGCTCGACCACGCCGACGGCGAGGGAGACGTCCAGGCCTGGTACGACGACCGGTTCGTCACGGTGGAGGTGCGCGACTGCCTCGGGCGGCTGGTCCCCGCGCATGCCGACGCGGGCAATCCTGGAGTGGCCACCTTACGCGGCCGGGGCCTCTGGCTCATGCGGCAGCTCTGCGACGAGGTCCGGATCACCAGGGACGCCCAGGGGTCGGCGGTGCTGTTGCGGCAGGCGCTCGGCGACGTCCCCACCCACGACTGACCCGCCGATGAGCCAGGAGCACATCGGTGACGCACCTCGAGCACGGGGCACAGGCACCACTTCCACCGGCCCGCGATCCGCACGAGACTTTCATGGTCATCTCCCCCACCGCTCGCAAGAACGAGTGTCGCGGCGTCGTCTCGCGCGCGAGCCGGCCGGAAGGTCCCTGGGGTTCACCCACGACCACACACGAGGAGAGGTGGCATGGCATCCCGTGGCCTTGGTGCGCGGTCGCCTGCCCGAGATCGTCTATGAGTGGGCAGGCATGCCCGCTTCGCATATCGTCACCGACGTGGAACATCTGCTGCCGGGAACCGGGCCGGGTCCGGGCGGTGATGGCGCGGCGCGCAGTGTCGTGAGCCCGCCATCCTCTGCCAGATCCGCGACCGCCTCGTGAATGGGTCACCAATGAACTTCACCGTGCACATCGACGCCGGGGCCGCGGACGCCGGCCCTTCCAAGGTGCGCACCCTGGTGCTCACCGGGGAGCTGGATCACGGCAGCGCACCCCATCTGCAGCGGGCTCTCGAGGACGCTTACGCCGAACGCTGCCGCCACCTGGTCATCGACGTCACCGGCCTGGCCTTCTGCGACTCCACCGGCATCAGCGTCTTCCTCGGCGCGCGCCGGGCCATGACCGCCCGCGAGGGGAGCGTCGCGCTCGCCGGCCTCAACCCTCGCATCGAGAGGATCTTCCATCTCACCGGGCTGGCCCGGGCCTTCTCGATCTACCCCACCGCCGAGGAGGCCCGCGCGGCGGTCATAGCCTCGTGAACACCGGCTTCCTGAGCCGATCCATCGTCCGGCCGACACTCGTAACCCTCAGGCCCCGAAGGTTGCAGCCATACCGCGGTGTCCGGCGGCAGCGAACGATCTTCCAGGGCCCGCCGGCCGGCAGCGGCGCGGGGACGGCGGAGAGGTTGACCACGCAGCGCGGCCCGTCCCCTGGCCCTGCCATACATCGCCGGCATGGCCCGCCGTCGCCTCGGCGGGCCATGCGGGGGCCTCGGCGGGGGTCAGGCGAGTAGGTGGGCCACCCGGGACAGGGTCTCGCGCACGTTCTCCTCCGTCGTCAGGGCGTACGCCTCTTCGATGGACAGCCACCGCAGGAGCGCCGACGGGTTCTCCGGCCGGACCGCCTCTGGCGTGCCGGTCGTGAGGACGAACCGCAGGTCGGCGTGCTCGTGGGCGGCCTCGTGCGGGGCCGCGGGCACCGGGACGATGACGACGTGCACGATCTCCGCGCCCGGCCAGGGTGCGAGATCCGCCAGACCGGTCTCCTCCCTGCCCTCGCGGAGCGCGACGGACAGAGGGTCGGCCTCGCCCGGATCGCCGTGCCCGCCGACCTGGAGCCATGCCTGCTGGCGCGCGTGCCAGCGCAGCAGCACTCTGCGGGTCGGCGGGTGGACGATCAGCGCGGACGCGGTGACGTGCAGGGCCGTCGAGCGGTGCCACGGATCACCGGCCGCAGGCAGCGCGAGGGTCCGCTCCAGGTCGGCCGCCTCCCCTGGGGTCAGGGGCCGGTACCGGGACAGCGACTCGACCAGCGGATCAGGTGCGTCGAGATCATTCGCCATTGCCATGCCACTCCCCGAGGTTCATCGTTTCCACGACGCAACGCCACGTTCCGTGTGCGGAACGAACCGGACCGAGCGTACGGAGCGCGAACCGGGCCAGGCCGCGTGGGGACGGCGCAGGCAGCGCGCGCGGGCTCGCTGAGGCTCGCATACGCGGAAAGCCTCTCGCAAACGATTTAGGCGGCCACCGCTCGTCTACCCGGCCAGCCTGCCGGGGCCGTACCGCGTCGTGTGCTCGGCGCAGACCGCGGCCAGGGTGTCCAGGGAGATGCCGAGCGCCTCGGCGAGGGCCGAGACGGTGAAGAACGCGGGCGTCGGGATCCGGCCCGTCTCGATCTTCCGCAGGGTCTCAGCGGAGATCCCCGCGGCGGTCGCGACCTCGGCCATGCTTCGGTCGCCACGCGCCTGACGGATGAGGGAGCCGAGCAGCTCACCGCGGCGTCGTTCGGGCCCGGTCAAGGGGATGCGCACCATGAGACCTATAGTAGCGTGATTATTATACCGGTATTTAAATTGGAGGCCCGAACGAGATGGTGGAGATCAAAACCGACGGCTACCGGCTGCGCGACGGCGACCTCGTCATGGGCATGATCGGCAAGCCCGGGTCCACGAAGGCCGGGGTCAGCAGTACCGCAGCTGCTTGACGCTGAGCCTGCACAGCCGCGCGAACCTTCCGATCGGCATCAGGTCGTTCATGGGCCCAGCATGTCCTCTCCCCCGGCGGGAGATCCAGCCGGACTTGGAGAGGCCGCCCGGCCCGCTCACCGGCGGCACGAGCGCCTCGGCGGGGCCTTTACGATCGGGGTTGTGGAAAACCGTGAACTGGGCAGAACGGGCAGGCAGGTCGGGGTCGTCGGCCTCGGCGCGTGGCAGCTGGGCGCCGACTGGGGCGAGGTCGGGGAGGACGAGGCGCTCGCGACGCTGAACGCCGCCGTCGACGCCGGGGTGACGTTCATCGACACCGCCGACGTGTACGGCGACGGCCGCAGCGAGCAGATCGTCGGCCGGTTGCTCAAGGAGCGGCCGGGTCTGACCGTGGCCACCAAGATGGGCCGCCGCGTGCCGCAGGAGCCCTCGGCCTACACCCTGGACAACTTCCGCGCCTGGAACGACCGGTCGCGGCAGAACCTCGGCGTCGACACCATCGACCTGGTGCAGCTGCACTGCCCGCCGACGGCGGTGTACTCAGACCCGGCGGTGTACGACGCCCTCGACACCCTCGTCGAAGAAGGCAGGATCGCCGCCTACGGGGTCAGCGTGGAGACCTGCGAGGAGGCCCTCACCGCGATCGCGCGGCCGAACGTCGCCACCGTGCAGATCATCCTCAACGCCTTCCGCCTCAAGCCGCTGGAGCGCGTCCTTCCCGCCGCGATCGAGGCCGGGGTCGGCATCATCGCGCGGGTGCCGCTGGCCAGCGGGCTGCTGTCGGGCCGCTACGACGAGCACACGCGGTTCGCCGACGACGACCACCGGGCGTTCAACCGCCACGGCGAGGCCTTCGACGTCGGCGAGACGTTCTCGGGGGTCGACTACGCCACCGGTCTCAAGGCCGTGGACCGTCTCAGGCCGCTGGTGCCGGAAGGCATGACGACCGCCCAGTTCGCGCTGCGCTGGATCATCGACCAGCCCGGCGTGAGCGTCGTGATCCCCGGTGCGCGCAACGAGCGTCAGGCCATGGGCAACGCCGCCGCCGCGGACCTGCCCCCGCTGGACGACGCCACCCGCGCCGCGGTCGCCGAAGTGTACGACGACCTGATCCGCCCCCAGGTCCACCACCGCTGGTAGACCCCGGTGCACCCGGTTCCTGAGCCAGGTCCGCCTCCCGGACCGGAGGCGCGTCCCCGCCTGGACCCGCTTCCGCTGAACGCACCAGGACCGGGACGAGGTCACCCGGGCACCGGTGGTGTCCCCGAGCCTCGGCGACGCGTGCCTCTCGCGACACCGGACACTCAGGCGATTGACCAGGTCAGGCGGGGGCGTGGACGGCTCGGGTCAGGGCCAGCGATCGGGTGGGGTCGCTGAGCACGTCGGTGCTGTCGCAGAACTGGTCCACCGATCCCGCCGGTGACAGGGACCGCACCGACGGGCCGACCGTGTCCAGCAGCGCGTCGGCGAACCGGCCCGCGCCGATCACGCGGAACGGCCGGTCGAAGTACGGCCGTACAGAGGCGTCCAGCGGCTCGGTCAGCGCCAGCCGGTTGTGCAGCGCGGCGACCCGCTGGTACGCGCGGCTCAGATGCTCCTCGCGTTCGCGCCACCCCCGCGCGGACAGCGCCGACGCGAACATCTCCCCCAGCTCCGCCGACCCGGACATACGGGCGAACGCGCTGCCCAGCCACTTGGCGTACGGAGGGTAGCGGCGGCGCATGAGCAGGCACAGCCGCATCAGATCCTCGATGAGCCGGGCGGTGACCACCACCGACCCGAGATCGTCGCCCACCTCGCCGCACCGGCCGGGGAAGCTCTCGATCTGGGCGACGCGCCGCCATTGGCAGGCCAGCACGTACCGCCAGATCTCGCCGGGATACCAGCGCAGGTTCGCCCGTGCCCTGCCCAGCTCGCCGAGCCCGTCGTGGAAGACCTCGCCGCTGGTCATCTCCGCCAGGCGCTGCCAGGACGCTCCCAGCCAGTCGGCCGTGGTGATCTCGCCGCGCGGGTCGAAGCCGAGCCGTGCGCGCGCCCATGACCCGAACCCGGTGACGAGGACGCCGTGCCGCACCGGGTTGCGGTCGGACCCGAACGCCGTCGGATATCCCCCGAACCGTTCGGGCAGCCCGCCGTCCAGCCGGGCCGACAGCCCGGCCACCAGGGATGGTTCCACGAACACCAGGACCCGTGGGCCCCAGTCGTGGTCGGTCGAACGTTCGGTGTCGAAGGCGAGCACCTCCGAACCGGGGCCGATCAGCGCGGCACCATGGGGCACCTCGCCGATGAGCGGTTGGACCACCTCCGCGTAGAACGCACGCGACAACTCTCGGCCGGGAACGAAGCCAGGAACGAAATCGGACATCACTCAATAACTGTGCATGGCGAACCTTCAAGCTTCACCTGGTTTTCCCACGCCCTCTTGCGGCACCCGATCCCCCGGCCGAAAGCGTCAGCCAGATCAACCGACCAGAGCCACGAAGCTCCGCCGCTTCCCAAGGTCTCCCCGCCCGCCCATCGCCCCTGGTCCCGGCCCACATCGGCCGCCCCGGCAAACCCCCAGTGCGGTCCACGTCTGGAAGGTGTCAGGGGTCCTGGTGGAGGGCGAGTTGCCGGTCCATGGCGGTGTTGTCGCGGAGGGCCCGGTGTCCTACGACCCTGCCGTCGCGTACGTGGACCATGTCCATGCCCGTCACCTCGTAACGCCGGCCGGAGGCCGTGTGGGTGCCCCGGCTGGTGTACTCGTCCACCGAAGTGCCGCCGGACCGAATGTCTCAAGGGTCGGTGCGTCAGGTGGTGTGGGCGGCGGCGACGCTTCGGCGGCGCATGCCCAGGCGTTCGTAGACGCCGATGGCCGTGTGGTTCCAGGAGTCCACGATCAGGGCCACCCGGCCGTGCTCGGCCAGCAACGTGCCGAGCAGGAACCGGCAGACCGACTCGGCGTGCCCCCTGCCGCGCTCCCGTACGGCCGTCGCCACCCCCGCGATGAACCCCGCCCCCGGCGCCGTCCAGGCGTCCGCCCCCACGGAGGCGAGGGCCCCCGCGTCCGTACGGACGCCCGCCCACCTCCGTACGCCCGGGACGCCGGGCGCCGCGTAGGAGCCGGGGTTGGCGTCGGCGAGCAGCGCGGCGACCTCCGGCGACTCCTCCTCGGCCAGCCAGCTCGCCTTGCCAGGGTCGACCGGCGGCGGGCCGCCGGTGTCCATCCAGTCGAACACGCCCGCCAGCCGCAGCCCGCCGACCCGCTCGGCCAGGCCGCGCACCAGGGACTCCTCCCCCAGCGGGCGGAACGAGGGCCCCGACTCGGCCAGGGCATGCCGCACGAGCGGGACCGCGTCATCGAGCGGCCCCGTGACGAGCATCCGGTCCCGGCGCGACAACCCGGGGCTCACGACGGCGATCGCCTCGCCGGACGTGAACACCCGCACCCCGGGGCCCATCCCCTGCGCCGCCCACACCGTCATGAAGTCGTCCCCGGAGGCCGAGACGACGTCGCCGGCCTCGGTGAGCTCTCGGATCACAGGATGGCGCCCGGACGGTAGGCGGCGGCCTCCGGGTAGCGGGCGGTCACGGCGCCGACCCGCGACACGACCTCGGCCACCTGCCCGGCCGCCGCACCGGTGAACGGCGCCGGGTCGGCCAGCAGCGCGTCCAGGGCGGGACGGTCCAGCGGGAAGCGATCGTCCGCCGCCAGGCGATCCAGCAGGAGGTTCGGCGCGCCGCTCTCGCGCATCGCCAGCGCGGACGACACCGCGTGCTCCTTGATCAGCTCGTGCGCGGTCTCCCTGCCCACTCCGGCACGCACCGCCGCCATGAGCATCTTGGTCGTGGCCAGGAACGGCAGGTAGCGGTCGAGCTCGGCCGCGATCACGGCGGGGAACGCCCCGAACTCCGACAGCACCGTCAGCATGGTCTCCACCAGCCCGTCGAAGGCGAAGAACGCGTCGGGAAGCGCCACCCTGCGCACCACCGAGCACGACACGTCGCCCTCGTTCCACTGGTCGCCGGCCAGCTCGCCCGCCATCGAGGCGTAGCCGCGCAGCACCACCGTCAGGCCGTTGACCCGTTCGCAGGACCGGGTGTTCATCTTGTGCGGCATCGCGCTGGAGCCGACCTGGCCCTCCTTGAATCCCTCGGTGACCAGCTCGTGCCCGGCCATCAGCCTGATCGTCTTGGCCAGGCTGGACGGCGCCGCCGCCAGCTGCACCAGCGTCGTCAGCACCTCGTAGTCCAGCGACCGGGGGTACACCTGCCCGACGCTGGTGAGGCCGGTGGCGAACCCCAGGTGCCGCGCCACCCGCTCCTCCAGTGCGGCCAGCTTGGCCTGGTCGCCGCCGAGCAGGTCGAGCATGTCCTGCGCGGTGCCCACCGGGCCCTTGACGCCGCGCAGCGGATAACGGGCGATGAGCTCCTCAAGCCGGGCGAACGCCACCAGCATCTCGTCGGCCGCCGTGGCGAACCGCTTGCCGAGTGTCGTCGCCTGCGCCGCCACGTTGTGCGAGCGGCCCGCCATCACCAGATCGGCGTGCCCGGCCGCGAGGTCCGCCAGGTGGGCGAGCAGCGCCACGCAGCGGTCCCTCACCAGGACGAGGCTGTCGCGGATCTGCAGCTGCTCGACGTTCTCGGTGAGGTCGCGCGAGGTCATGCCCTTGTGCACGTGCTCGTGGCCGGCGAGGTCGTTGAACTCCTCGATGCGCGCCTTCACGTCGTGGCGGGTCAGGCGCTCGCGCTCGGCGATGGAGCCCAGGTCGACCTTCGCGGCCACGGCCTCGTAGTCGTCGACGACACCGGGGGGCACCTCGACGCCCAGCTCGGCCTGCGCTCTCAGCACGGCCAGCCACAACTGCCGCTCGGCCAGCACCTTGTGCTCGGGCGACCACACATGGGCCAGCTCCGGCGAGGCGTAACGGGCGGCGAGGACATTGGGGATACGCGGCTTGGCGGTCACGTTGCCTCAGTCTATGGGGCCCGGCCGCTGGTGGCGGCGACCGGCCCACCACCTCCCGCCGTCCCGCCCGGGAACGACGGCGGGCCCCGTCCTCCCCGCGAGCGGAGGGACGGGGCCCGCGTACGACCTACCGGGAGGCGAGGGCCTCCTTGTCGTACACCGTCACCTCCGGGTCCTGGGTCCCGCCGGAACGGCCGCGGAAGCGCTCCTTGGTGCGCTCGACGATCGTGTACAGCGTCGGCACCAGCACCAGCGTCAGCAGCGTCGAGGACACCAGGCCCCCGATCACCACGATCGCCAGCGGCTGGGAGATGAACCCGCCCGACCCGGTCAGCCCGATCGCCATCGGCGTCAGCGCGCAGATCGTCGCGATCGCGGTCATCAGGATCGGCCGCAGGCGGCGCCTGCCGCCCTCCACCACCGCGTCGACCACGCCCATGCCCTGCTCGCGGTACTGGTTGATCAGGTCGATCAGCACGATCGCGTTGGTCACCACGATGCCGATCAGCATCAGCATGCCGATCAGCGCGGGGACGCCCATCGGAGTGTCGGTCACGCGCAGCAGCCCGATCGCGCCGGTCGCCGCGAACGGGATCGACACCAGCAGGATCAGCGGCTGCACGAAGCTGCGGAACGTCGCCACCATGATCATGAAGACGATCGCGATCGCCGCCAGCATCGCCAGGCCCAGCTGCGCGAACGCCTCGTTCTGGTCGGCGCTCACCCCGCCGATGGTGTAGGTCACCCCGGCGGGCAGCGTCAGCGACTTCATCCTGTCGGTGATCTTCGCCGTCACGCTGCCCAGGTCGCTCGCCGTCGCCGCCGCCGAGACCGACGCCGTGCGGTCGCCGTCCTTGCGCGTGATCTGCGTCGGGCCGGCGACCTGCCGCACCTCCGCCACGCTGGACAGCTTGACCATGCCGGACGCGGACGGCAGCGTCAGCGCCCGTATCGCGGCCAGGTCGCCTGGGGCGTTGCCGCCGGCCCGCAGGATGATGTCGTTCGCCCGGCCGTCCAGCGTGACCTGGCCGATCGGCGCGCCACGGAACGCCTGCGCGACGGCCTGCCCGATGCCCGCCTCGGTGAGCCCCTTGGCCGCCGCCTTCCGCCTGTCGACCCTGACCTCGACGCGCGGCGCGCTCGCCTCCAGGTTGGAGGTCACGTCACGCAGTCCGTCGATGCGCTTCATGGCAGCCACCACGGTGTCGGAACCCGACTGCAGCGACGACTGGTCGGGACCCTGAAGGATCACCTCGGCCCGGTCGGAGGCGAACCCGCCGCCGCCCTGGCCGCCGACGGTGACCTGGCCGACGTCCCGCAGCGCGGCCAGCCGGTCGCGCAGCGTCTGCTCGAGCACCGGGGTGTCCACGCCCTCCGCGACCGTCACAGAGAACGACGCCCTGTCGGCCGAACCGCCGACGCCACCGGAGAACGCGCCGCCCGTGCCCACGTTGACCTGGTACGACGCGATGTCCCTGATGGCGGAGAGCACTTCCTCCACCTTCTTGGCCGCCGCGTCGGTGGTCGCCAGATCGGTGCCGGGCGGCATCTTCTGCGTCACCGAGATCGTGTCGTTGCCCGAGGAGTCGATGAAGTTCGTCTTCAACCCGGGCGCCAGCGCCAGCGTCCCCAAGAAGATCGCGAACCCGACGAGCAGCGTCACGAACCGCCGCCGCGTCGCGAACCTCAGCACCGGCAGGTACATCCTCTGAAGAGGACTGCGCAGCTCCTTGGCCTCCGCCCGCGCCCGTACGGCCCGTGCCTCCTCCGCGGAGAGCCTCGGCGCCCTCAGGAACCAGTACGCCAGCACCGGGATCACCGTCAGCGCGACCAGCAGCGACGCGAGCAGCGCCACCGTCACCGTGATCGCGAACGGCGCGAACAACTGGCCGATCATGCCGCCCACGAACGCGATCGGCAGGAACACCGCCACCGTGGTGAGCGTGGACGCGGTCACCGCGCCGCTCACCTCGCGCACGGCCGTCAGCACCGCCTGGCGCTTCTCCTCGCCGTACGCCAGGTGCCGCTTGATGTTCTCCAGCACCACGATCGAGTCGTCCACCACCCGGCCGATCGCGATCGTCAGCGCGCCCAGCGTCAGCAGGTTCAGCGAGTAGTCCCCCACCCACAGCGCGATCAGCGCGATCACCACCGACAGCGGGATCGACACCGCCGTCACGATCGTCGAGCGCAGCGAGAGCAGGAACAGCAGGATGACGATCACCGCGAACACCAGGCCGAGCAGGCCCTCGGTCGACAGGTCCTCGATCGACCGCTCGACGTACGGGGCCTGGTCGAACACCACCGTGATCTCGGAGGCGTCGCCCAGCGCCCGCGTCAGCCCGGCCAGCTTGCCGTTCACGTCGTGGGAGATCTGAACGGCGTTGCCGTCGGGCGTCATGGTGATCGACATGCCGAGGCTCGGCTTGCCGTCGGTGCGGGTGACCGTCGTCGCGTCGGCGGGCTTCTCCTCGATCGTCGCGACGTCGCCCAGCTTGACCGGCTTGGGTGCGGCCGGGGCCGCCTGAGCCGGGGCCGCCTGAGCAGCACCGGTCCGCGAGGCGCCCGCCGCCGCCTGCCCCTGGCCGCCCGACCGGCCCTGGGCCCGCGAAGGGGTCTGGGGTTGCGCGGCCTGGGCCTGCGGCGTCAGGTACAGGTTCTTCAGGTCGTCGATGGAGGAGATGCGCCGCCCGATCTGCACGGTCAGCGCCTTGCCGCCCTCGGTGAGCGTGCCCGCCGGGATCGGCGTGCCGTTGGCCCGCAGGACCTCGGGGATCGAGGCCGGCGACAGCCCGAGGAACGCCATCTTCAGAAGGTTCGGCGTGATGACGACCGTCTGCTTGCTCGCCCCGGTGACCGCGACCTCGCGCACCCCGGTGACGCCCTGCAGGTCGGGGACCGCGATGCGCTCGAGCTTGTCCAGCATGCCGCGCTGGTCGCCGCCGTCGCCCACCGCCAGCACCATCACCGGGATGTCGTCGGTATTGCCAGCCACCACCGTCGGCTCCACGCCGCTCGGCAACTGGGCACCGAGCCGCGCGACCGCCTGCTGCAGCTTGCCGACCGCGGCCTCGACGTCGGTGCCGTACTCGAACGACACCTGGATCTGGGCCGAGCCCTCCCGGGAGGTCGAGGTGATCTCGGTGACACCGGCGATGCCCTGCAGGCTGTTCTCGACAGGCTTGGTGACCTGCTCCTCGACGATGTCAGGAGAGGCGCCGGGGTAGGGCGCCACGACGAACGCCCCCGGGAACGACAGCGAGGGCAGCAGTTGCTGCTTCAGCGAGGGGATCGCGAAGGCACCGAACGCGCTGATCACAACCGCGATCATTATGACCAGGCTGCGGCTGGCGAGGCTCAGCCTTGCCAAAGCAGTCATAGACGTGGACCTTCCGGGACTTTGCGAAAGACAGGAGTTTTGGGCAATGCTAACACTTCGCCTTGCACGAATATTTAGCTCCGCCGTGAACTCCTGGTAACCTGATCAAGCCCGGGCGAGAGGTAGAAGTGGACGAGAGAGAAGAGCTGATCGCTCGGATCGGCGAGTCGCAGGACGCCCTCGCGCGAGTCTTCTCCCACGACCGCTCCATGCCGCTGCTCGCCCTCAACCTGACCATGCAGCAGCTCAAGGTCGCCCTCATCCTCGCCAACCGCGGCTCGGTCTCCGGCCAGGAGCTCGCCCACACCCTCGGCACCGGCCTCGGCACCGTCACCGGCATCGTCGACCGCCTCGTCGCCCAGGGACTCGTCACCCGCCGCGAGGACCCGAGCGACCGCCGCATCCGCAGGGTCGAGCTCACCGACGCGGGGCGGCGCATGACCGAGGAGCTCGCCGACGCGGGCCTCGCCAGCTACCGCCGCCTGCTCGACCGCCTCGACCTCGACACCCTCCGGCAGCTCGAAGACGTCATGCGCAAGCTCCGCACGGCCGCCGCCGAGCTGTACGGCACCTGGTGATAACTTCTGGCCCCATGATCTCCCCACGCGACGCGACAGGCCCGGGAGGCTACCTCAAGGAGCTGTTCTCCCTGTCCGGCCGCACGGCCCTGGTCACCGGCGGCAGCTCCGGCATCGGGCACGCCATGGCCGAGGCGATCGGCCGCGCCGGGGCCGCCGTCGTCATCGTCGCCCGCAGGGAACGCGAGCTGGCCGACGCCACCGAACGCCTGCGCGACCACGGGGTGCGCGCCGCCGCCATCAGCGCCGACCTCGGCGACCCCGAGGCCGTCCAGCGCGTGTGCGACCAGGCCGCCACGTTCTTCGGCGAGATCGACATCCTGGTGAACGTCGCCGCCAACAACATCCGCCGCCCCATGAGCGAGCTCACCCCCGGCGACTACGACACCACCATGCGGGTCAACATCACCGCCCCGTACCTGCTCGGCCAGCACTTCGGCCCCCGCATGGCCGCGCGCGGCTGGGGCCGCATCATCAACGTCGGCTCGCAGCAGTCGATCAGCGCGTTCGGCGACAGCGGCGCGTACGGCGTCAGCAAGGCCGCGATCACCGGCCTCTCCCGCTCGCAGGCCGAGGCGTGGTCACCGCACGGGGTGTGCAGCAACACCATCGTGCCCGGGTTCGTGCTCACCCCGCTCACCGAGCCCGCACAGGCCATCCCCGGCCGCGTCGAGGCCCTCGCGGCCCGATCCATGACCGGGCGCAACGGCCTGCCCGCCGACTTCACCGGGGCCGCCGTCCTGCTGGCCGGCGACGCGGCGGCCTACATCACCGGCCAGACGATCTGCGTCGACGGCGGCTTCTCCGTCCACTAGATGAGTAATTCCAAGGGATAGACACCGGTCGGTGATCAGTCGGCCACGTCGATGCGCACCGACCAGGCCGCACGCGACATCCGCAAGGAGAAGACCGAGCACATCTCCGACGCCGCCCAACGCCAGCGGATCGGGCAGATCGAGGACGCGCGGCAGGGCGCCGGGTACTACGACGTTCTCCTTGCCTGACAAGGGTCAGCCAGTCTCGTCGGGGCGCCGGGCCGTAGCTTCCATTTGAGTGGACGAATCGAATCTGCCCTGCGGGCTTGACCTTGACGCTGCGTCAGCCCTCCATGCTGGCTGTCATGAGCATCCCGCCAACAACCAATCAGGTCCAGGGGCCTGCGATCCACGTGCAGGGCCTGGAGAAGTCGTACAAGGAGCTGCGTGTGCTGCGCGGTGTGGACCTCGACGTGGCGCGGGGCAGCATCTTCGCCCTGCTCGGCTCAAACGGGGCGGGCAAGACCACGGTGGTGAAGATCCTGTCCACGCTGCTCAAGGCCGACGCAGGGACTGCCCGAGTCAACGGCTTCGATGTCGCGACGCAGGCCGCCGACGTACGCGAGTCCATCAGTCTCACCGGGCAGTTCGCGGCGGTCGACGAGATCCTCAGCGGGCGGGAGAACCTCGTTCTGGTCGCCAGGCTGAGGCACGTCAAGGACCCGGGCGCGATCGCGGATGACCTACTGAGGCGCTTCTCACTGACCGAGGCGGGCACCCGGAGGGTAGCGACGTACTCCGGTGGCATGCGCCGCCGCCTGGACATCGCGATGAGTCTCATCGGGAATCCGCCGGTCATCTTCCTTGACGAGCCGACGGCCGGGCTGGACCCGGAGGCGCGCATCGAGGTGTGGCAGGCCGTCAAGGAGCTCGCCGGGCAGGGTACGACGGTGCTGCTCACGACGCAGTATCTGGACGAGGCCGAACAGCTCGCCGACCGGATCGCGATCCTCCACCAGGGTCGGATCATCGTGAACGGCACCCTCACCGAGCTCAAGCAGCTGCTCCCGCCCGCCAAGGTCGAATACGTCGAGAAGCAGCCCTCCCTCGAGGACGTCTTCCTCGCCATCGTCGGTGACGACGGCAAGGACGGCGAACGCCGGGCAATGACCGCAGCGTCGGCACGGACGAGTAGGGAACAACGATGACCAAGCATTTCGTCGGCGACACGACCGTCCTGCTGGGACGATCCCTGCGCCACATCACGCGCAGCGTGGACACCATCATCACGACCGTGATCACGCCGATCGCTATGATGCTGCTGTTCGTCTACGTGTTCGGTGGCGCGATCAAATCAGGGTCGGATTCGTATGTGAACTACCTACTGCCCGGCATTCTGCTGATCACGATTGCTTCGGGCATCTCCTACACCGCATTCCGGCTCTTCCTGGATATGAAGAGCGGCATCTTCGAGCGATTCCAGTCCATGCCGATCGCGCGGTCGTCGGTGCTGTGGGCGCACGTGCTGACCTCGCTGGTCGCCAATTTGATCTCGCTCGTGGTCGTCGTGCTCGTCGCCCTCCTCATGGGCTTCCGCTCGGGGGCGGGAGTGCCGGCGTGGCTCGCGGTCGCCGGCATCCTGATCCTGTTCACCCTGGCATTGACATGGATCGCTGTCATCCCCGGCCTCACCGCGAAGAGCGTGGACGGCGCGAGCGCGTTCTCCTACCCGCTCATCTTCCTGCCGTTCCTCAGCTCGGCGTTCGTGCCCACCGACACCATGCCCGGCCCGGTGCGCGCCTTCGCCGAGCACCAACCGGTGACATCCATCGTCAACACGATCCGAGACCTGTTCACCCAGCAGCCGGTCGGTACCGCCATCTGGATCGCCCTCGCCTGGTGCGTCGGCATCCTCATCGTTGCCTACATCTTCGCCAACATCTCCTACCGTCGCAGGATCTCCTGAGCCGGGTCGACCGGCTCTGGGCGAGTTGAGGGCAGGATCAGAGCATGCTGACGATCGGTCAACTGGCGGCGTATGCCGGCGTCACGGTGCGGGCGGTGCGGCACTATCACCAGATCGGACTCCTGCCCGAGCCGGAGCGGGATGCTTCGGGTTACCGGCGGTATGGCGCGAGGGCAGTCGTGTCCCTCATCAAGATCCGCACCCTCGCCAACGCTGGGGTGCCGCTGTCTCGGATCGGTCAGATGCTCGAAGCCGACGCATCGACCTTTGCCGAAGCGGTCCAAAGGATCGACAGCCACCTGCGCGAGGAGATCGAACGGCTTGAGATCAGCCGCAAGCAGATCGCGCAGCTCGCTGCCGGGGACAGTCTGGCGCTCCCGCCGGAAGTGGTCGCCTTTCTCGATCGGCTTCGGGAGATCGGGGTGTCAGAGCGGGTGGTGGAGGGTGAGCGGGACGGGTGGATCCTGGTTTCGGCTCGCTGGCCCGATCGCATCCGCGAGATTATGCCCGGGAAATTCGCGCAGCTCGATGACCCGCAACTCGTTCGGCTCTATCGGGTCCTGTCGGAGATCTCTGAAAGCGACGCAGACGACGACCCGCGTCTGGAGGAAGTCGCAGACATCATGGCCGGCATGGCCGAGCAGGCATACACCTCCGGCGAGATCAACCTCGGCGACGTGGCGCACGACGGTCTACCGTTTGACCTTCTGGACGCACTTGCCGTCGAGTCCGACCCGCGGGCGGAGCGGATGCTGGACCTGATGCGCGAGCGTGGCTGGGTCAGTTGGACCCGGCTGGAGCGGCTGGCGGAGCCGCCCGACTAACCTCCGGGCGCCGTTTCACACCTGGACGTCGACTACTCATGTCGGCAGGAACTCATCTAGCGTGATCGAGCCTTCGGGGAACTCCCAGGACATGGCGCCTTTACAAAGTAAGTCCCCATGATCGGTTTGACTTGGAGTGCGCTCCAACACCGAGACTGGAGGATATGGACGAGGGGATGACCATCGCCGAAGTCGCGCGCCGCACCGGACTGACCGCCCACACGCTGCGCTACTACGAGCGCGCGGGCCTGCTGCCCTCCCCGCCCCCGCGCGGGGTCAACGGCCACCGGTGCTACACCCAGCGCCACCTCGACTGGGTGGTCCTGCTCTCCCGGCTCCGCGCGACGGGCATGTCGATCGCCGGCATGCGGCGCTACGCCGAGCTCGCCGGCAGCGGCGTCCCGACCTCGGGCGAACGCCTGGAACTCCTCCTCGCCCACCGCGCGCAGGTCGCCTCCCGCATCGAACAGCTCCGGGACGACCTGACGCTCATCGACCACAAAATCCAGATCTACCGCAAGAGCATCGAGGAGAACCACGTATGAAGCAGCGAACCCTCGGACAGGGCCTGACCGTCTCCTCTCTCGGCCTCGGATGCATGGGCATGAGCGAGTTCTACGGCCCGGGCGACGAGGCCGAGTCCATGGCGACCCTCCACCGGGCCCTCGACCTCGGCGTCACCTTCCTCGACACCGCCGACATGTACGGGCCGTTCACCAACGAGCGGCTCGTCGGCAGGGCGATCGCCGGACGCAGGGACGAGGTCGTGCTGGCCACGAAGTTCGGCATCCAGCGCGCCGAGGACGGCACCCGCATCGGCGTCAACGGCCGGCCCGACTACCTCCGCCAGGCGTGCGACGCCTCCCTCGATCGGCTGGGCGTCGATCACATCGACCTGTACTACCAGCACCGCGTCGACAGCACGGTCCCCGTCGAGGAGACCTGGGGCGCGCTCGCCGAGCTGGTCGCCGCGGGCAAGGTGCGCCACCTCGGCATCTCGGAGGCCTCGCCGGACGTCGTGCGCCGCGCTCACGCCGTGCACCCGATCACCGCAGGCCAGTACGAGTACTCCCTGTTCACCCGCGACCCCGAGGACCAGATCCTCGGCACCTTCCGGGAGCTCGGCATCGGGCTCGTCGCCTACAGCCCGCTCGGCCGGGGGCTCCTCACCGGCGCGATCACCAGCACGGACCAGTTCGACGCCACCGACTTCCGCGCGCACAACCCCCGCTTCCAGGGCGAGAACTTCGACGCCAACCGCCGGCTGGTCACCCAGATCCAGGAGGTGGCCGAGGCCAAGGGGGTCACCCCGGCACAGCTGGCCCTGGCCTGGGTGCTCGCCCAGGGCGAGGACGTGGTGGCCATCCCCGGCACCAAGCGCCGCACCTACCTGGAGCAGAACGTCGCCGCCCTCGACATCGCGCTGACGCAGGACGAGCTGGCCGCCCTGGAGAAGGCCGCCCCGAGGGACGCCGTCGCCGGCGAGCGCTACCCGACGAACACCCTCCCGCAGATCAGGTCCTGAACCCGCCGCGTGACACGGTTCTCCCGGCCCTGCCCGGGAGAACCGCACGGCCGGGCCCGGCTAGCCGGCCAGCTTCTTCATCGAGGAGACCGACCAGGTCATGGTGAGGGCGCCCAGGGCCAGGGTGAGGCCGAAGGCCAGCGGGATCGAGGAGTCGGTGAAGTCGCCGTCGAAGAGCGACCTGCCCGCCTCGACCGCGTGGTAGAGCGGGTTGAAATTGGCCAGGGTGCGCATCCACTCCGGCGCGAGCGACATGGGCAGCATGATGCCGGTCAGCAAGATCAGCGGCAGCGCGAAGAACTGCATGATCTGCCCCATGCCGTTCTCGTCGCGCAGCGCGAGCGCCATGCCGTACGAAAGGCCGGAGGCGAGCAGGCCGGTGGCCGCCATGAGCAGCAGCATCACCGCGAGGCCCGGCACGCTGGCCCGCATGCCCATCAGCCACGCCAGGCCGACCACCAGCAGCGCCTGCACGACCAGCACCAGCATGTCGCGCAGGGTGCGGCCGAGCACGATCGCGGGGCGCCAGGCGGGGCTGACCGCGAGCCGCTCCAGATAGCCGTTGCGGATCTCGTTGATCATGCCGAAGCCCACGAACAGCGAGCCGAACAGCGCGATCATCATCATCACGCCGGGGGTGAAGAGCTTGAGGGTGTCGGCCATGGTGCCGCCGACGGTCGTGTTGGCCACCAGCGGGGCGAACAGCAGCAGGTACATCACCGGCTGCAGGAGCCCGAACAGCGGCCACACGGGGTTGCGCAGGGTGAGCCTTAGCTCGTAGTCGAGGAACAGCAGGGTCTGTCGGAACACGGGGGGTCCTATCGGTCAGTCCGCGTCGCGGAGCGATCGTCCGGTGTGGCGCAGGAAGACGTCGTCGAGCGTGGCCCGGTCCAGGGAGATCGACCGGATGGCGAGGCCGCCGTCCTCAAGAGCCCGCAGCAGATGCGGGAGGTGGTGCTCGCCGTCGTCGACGTAGGCGCGCAACGTCTCGTCCTCGGTGCGGACCTCTCGCACGTACGGCTGCGCGGACAGCAGCGCCCGGGCGGACTCGTTCACGCCGGGCCCTCCCGCCGAGAGCGCCCGGCCGGGCCCGGGGGCGACGTCCTCGGCGCCGTCTCCCAGCTTGAGGGTGACGACGTCGCCCGCCACCTCCTTCTTGAGCTCGGCCGGGCTGCCCTCCGCCACCACCAGGCCGTGGTCGATGATGACCAGCCGGTCGCAGAGCGCGTCGGCCTCCTCCAGGTAGTGGGTGGTCAGCAGCACGCTGGTGCCCTGCCTGCGCAGGGAGCGCACCTCGTCCCACAGGTTGGCGCGGTTCTGCGGGTCGAGCCCGGTGGTCGGCTCGTCCAGGAAGAACAGCGGCGGGCGGTTCACCAGGCCGACGGCGAGGGAGAACCGGCGCTTCTGGCCGCCTGACAGCGTCCTGACGGGCCGGTCGGCGAACTCGGCGAGGCCGAACGCGGCCAGGAGCTCCTCGCTCCTGGCCTCCGCCTGCCTGCGCGACATGCCGCCGAGCCGCCCGGCGAACACCAGCCCGGCGCGCCCCGGCGAGTTCTCGTCCAGGCCCCCGGCCTGGCCGACGTAACCGATGCTCCGGCGCACCTTGCCCGGCTCCCTGGCCACGTCGTGGCCCGCGACCCTGGCGGTGCCCGCCGTCGGCGGGATGAGGGTGGCCAGCATCCTGATGGTCGTGGTCTTGCCCGCGCCGTTGGGCCCGAGCACGGCGAAGATCTGCCCGGCCTCCACCTCGAGGTCGACGCCCCTGACCGCCTCCACCTGCTCGGTCCTGCCACGGCCCCGCCGGGCGGTGAACGTCTTGCGCAGCCCACGCGCCTCGATGATCAAAGGATCCTCCGTCCAGGACGGCTCGCGCCGTCCGCTCGATCGGCCGGCGAGCCCGGCGTCAGACGTGGGGTCGAACCCCACCGGGAGGGGCTCACCTGCCTCCTCAATGTCAGCCGTTCTCGGGGGCCTGGGCGTCCGCCGACATCTCCCGCGCACGTGCCAGCAGCTCCTGCGCGTCGGCGAGGTCCTGCTGGGTGGGGGCGTCGTCCTGGGTCAGCCTGAGCCGCCAGTAGCCGGTGAAGTCGATCGACCGCTTGTCCACGCCGCGGTCGCCGACCAGGTGCCGGCGCAGCGCGCGTACCGTGCCCGCCTCGCCGGCGAGCCACGCGAACACCCGCCCCGAGGGGAACTCCGCCCCGCGCACGGCCTGGAGCAGCGCGTCGCCGTGACCGGGCGGCACGTGCCCGCGGTGCACCCAGTGGACGCTCACCTGGCCGCGCGAGGCGAACGACTGCTCGTCGGCCGCGCCGCCGACCTCGACGTAGGCCACGGCCCGGAAACCCTCGGGCAGCGACTCGACCAGCGTGCCGATCGCCGGCAGGGCCGCCTGGTCCCCGGCCAGCAGCAGCCAGTCGCTCGCGCCGATGGCGGCGCTGAGCGGGACGGGCCGGGCGAACATCGCCGACGGGCCGAACCTGCCGAGGACGTCACCGGGCCGCGCCGACTCCGCCCACCGCGCCGCCGGGCCGGCGTCCCCGTGCAGCACGAAGTCGATGTCGACCGTCTTGCGCTCACGGTCGGCGGCCCGGATGGTGAAGCTGCGCATCCACGGCCGCTCGTCCTCGGGGATCGCGTTGAAGGCCTCATACCAGCGCATGAAGTCACCGCCGGGCTCGGGAAGCCTCGGCACCGCCTGGCCCGGCTTCGGGAAGTAGAGCTTCACCTGCTGGTCGGGCTCGTCGCCGATCGCGGCGGCGAGATCACCCGCGTCGAAGGTGACCCGCGCCATGTGCGGGGTGACGCGCCTCACATCGGTGACCGTGATCAACGAGACGGCCAGGTCCATCGAATCCTCCATAAGACAATAGGTGGGGTCCGCTATGCTCCGGCGCCCTTGAGATAGGCGCGCAGGTGCTGGGCGGTGAGCGAGTCCCCATGGGCGACGAGGTCGGCGGGGGTGCCGGTGAACACCACCCGGCCGCCGTCGTGACCGGCGCCGGGGCCGAGGTCGATCAGCCAGTCGGCGTGGGCCATCACGGCCTGGTGGTGCTCGATCACGATGACGGTGTCGCCGTCGTCGACGAGCCGGTCGAGCAGGGCCAGCAGCCGGCCCACGTCGGCAAGATGCAGGCCGGTGGTCGGCTCGTCCAGCACGTACGTCGTGACCTTCTCGGCCATGTGGATGGCCAGCTTGAGCCGCTGCCGCTCGCCCCCGGACAGGGTCGTGAGCGGCTGCCCGAGAGCAAGGTAGCCCAGGCCCACGGCGTCGAGCCGGTCGAGGATGACCCTGGCGGGACCCGAGGGGAAGAACCCGAGTGCCTCGGCCACCGGCATGCCGAGCACCTCGCTGATGTCCTTGCCGCGCAGCTTGTAGGTGAGCACCTGGGGGGTGAACCGCTTGCCCTCGCACTGCTCGCAGACCGAGGCCACCCCGGCCATCATGGCGAGGTCGGTGTAGACCAGGCCGATGCCCTTGCAGGTGGGGCACGCGCCTTCGGAGTTCGCGCTGAACAGGGCGGCCTTGACCCCGTTGGCCCTGGCGAAGGCGGTTCTGATCGGGTCGAGCAGGCCGGTGTAGGTGGCCGGGTTGCTGCGGCGGGAGCCGCGGATCGCGGACTGGTCGACCACGACCACGCCCTCCCTGCCGCGAAGCGAGCCGTGGATCAGCGAGCTCTTGCCCGATCCGGCCACACCGGTGACCACGGTGAGCACGCCGAGCGGGATGTCGACGCTCACGTCCTTGAGGTTGTGCAGGCTCGCGCCGGTGATCGGCAGCCGCGCGTGAGAGGTGCGCACGTGCTCGCGAAGCTGGGCCCGGTTGTCCAGGTGGCGCCCGGTCAGGGTGCCCGAGCCCCGGAGCCCGGCCAGGTCACCGGTGAAGCACACCTGCCCCCCGGACGGGCCCGCCCCCGGGCCGAGGTCGACCACGTGGTCGGCGATCTCGATCACCTCGGGCTTGTGCTCGACGACCAGGACGGTGTTGCCCTTGTCGCGCAGGCGGAGCAGCAGGTCGTTCATCCGCTGGATGTCGTGCGGGTGCAGCCCCACCGTGGGCTCGTCGAAGACGTAGGTGACGTCGGTGAGGCTGGAACCGAGGTGGCGGACCATCTTCACCCGCTGGGCCTCTCCCCCGGACAGGGTGCCCGACTCGCGGTCGAGGCTCAGGTAGCCGAGGCCGATCTCGACCAGTGAGTCCAGCGTGTTGAGCAACGTGCCGAGCAGCGGCGCGACCGACTCGTCCTCGATGCCCCTGAGAAAGGCCGCCAGGTCGCCGATCTGCATGGCCGAGCACTGGGCGATGTTGAGCCCGCCGATCGTGGCGGCCAGCGCGGCGGGGTTGAGCCTGGTGCCGCCGCACGCGGGGCAGCCGGTGAACTTCACGGCCCGGTCGAGGAACGCCCGGATGTGCGGCTGCGCCGACTCGCGGTCCTTGTCGAGGAAGACCCGCCGCACCTTGACGACGAGCCCCTCGTAGGTGGTGTTGACGCCGCCCACCTTGATCTTGGTGGCGGGCTTGTACCGCAGGAGGTCCTCCCACTGGGTGGGGCTGTAGTCCCTCAGCTTGACGTCGGGGTCGAAGAACCCCGACTGGGCCACGATCTGCCAGTACCACGAGCCGACCGCGAAGCCTGGGATGGTGATCGCCCCCTCGTTGAGCGAGAGGCCGACGTCCACGAGCTGGGTCACGTCGATGTCGGACACCCGGCCGAGCCCCTCGCACTCGGGGCACATGCCTTCCGCGCTGTTGAAGCTGAAGGCGGACGAGGTGCCGGCGTGGGGGGTGCCGAGCCGGCTGAACATGATGCGCAGCATGGTGTGGGCGTCGGTCGCCGTGCCGACCGTGGAGCGGGAGTTGGCCCCCATGCGCTCCTGGTCGACGACGATCGCGGCGCTGAGGTTGCGCAGGGCGTCGACGTCGGGCCGGCCGAGGCTCGGCATGAACGACTGGACGAACGCCGTGTAGGTCTCGTTGATGAGGCGTTGCGACTCGGCGGCGATGGTGCCGAAGACCAGAGAGGACTTTCCCGACCCCGAGACGCCGGTGAAGACCGTGAGCCGCCGCTTCGGGATGTCCAGCGAGATGTCCGCCAGGTTGTTCTCCCTGGCCCCGCGCACCTCGATCACGTCGTGGCCGTCCGCGGCGTCCCGCCCGTACCCGCTGGGCTGATCGGGATCCATATGATCGCTCCTGATATCCTTACGCCATAAAGAGATAGCCTGACAAAGTTACTTTATGCCATAAGGAGTTGCAAGTGGTCGTCTACGCGGGACAGGGCGATACGCACCGTTCGATGGCCCTGCTGTGGCGCGCGGCGGGATCCGGGCCGGTCCGCACCGGCCCGGGCCCCAAGCCGGGGCTGAGCGTGGACCTGATCGTGGACACCGCCATCGCCGTCGCCGACGCCGAGGGCATGGCGGCGCTGTCCATGCGCGCGGTGGGCGAGCGGCTCGGGCGCACGGCCATGGCCCTGTACACCTACGTCCCCAGCAAGAGCGAGCTGGTCGACCTGATGTACGACCGGGCGCTGGCCGAGCTGCCCACCGGGTACGAGCTGGGCACGGGCTGGCGGCCGGCCACGACGGCCTGGGCCGAGGACACCTGGGCGTTCTACCTGCGCCATCCCTGGGTGCTGCAGGTGTCGCAGGCGCGCCCGGTGCTCGGCCCCAACGAGTACGTCTCGCTCGAGACGCTGCTGCGCGTCCTGCGCGAGACCGGGCTGGACGCCGGGGTGCTGCGGCGCCTCGTCGGCACGCTGTTCCACTTCGTGCGCGGCGCGGCGCAGACGATCGCGGAGTCACGGCAGGCCGCGGCGGCGACCGGGGTGTCCGACGAGGAGTGGTGGTTCGCCCGCTCGTCCCTTCTGGAGCAGGTCGCGCCCGACTTCGCCGAGCGGTTCCCGATGGTGACCTGGCTGCAGCTCAAGGCCGCCGAGGACGAGCACGCGGCGGGGGACGACACGGTGCCCTATCTGGAGCGGGAGGCGAGGAAGACCTTCGAGGCCGGCCTCGCCGTCGTCCTCGACGGCATCGAGGCCGCCGTGAACGGAGCCGGGCCACGTTCCTGACGCCTTTACTTTGTAGATTCAGAGCCGGGATCCCCCGCCGGGCACGGGCTTCCAGACCCTCACAGAGAGCCGTCACGACCTGTGCAGAAAATGTGACATTTAGTGGTGATTTTCCCAGCACTTTGGCGGGACGTCACTCCGGGCAGGCGATGCTCGATGGGGAGGAGGTTCCCGTGACGCACAACACGACCCGGCCACGCATCGTCGTGGGCGTGAGCCACTCCCCCGCCGCGACCGCCGCACTGCTCTGGGCGCTCGGTGAGGCCCGGCTGCGAGACGCGGTGCTCCAGCCCGTGCACGCCTGGCAGTGGTCCGGGCAGCATCGCGCCTCGTACGCGCCGATGGGCTCCTGGCGCTCCCATGACGACGAGTACGAGGCGGCCAGGGCGCAGACGCGCGCCATCGTGGCCCAGGTGGCCCCCTCGATCGAGCCCATCGTGGCGCAGGGCCCTCCCGCCCAGGTGCTGCTCAACCACTGCGAGGACGCCGAGATGCTCGTGCTCGGCATTCGCAGGCCCGAGCCGGGCACGCCCGTGACCGCCGCCCCGGTGCTCGCCGCGTGCGTCATGGGGGCCCGGTGCCCGGTCGTGGTGGTCTCTCCCCACGCGGTCGGCGCGCCGGCGTTCCAGTCGTACGACGAGAGCCTCAGCGCGGTGCGGGCCGTGTGAGGTCCCGGCCGTACGACGCGGGCCTCAGCGCGGTGCGGGCCGGGTGAGAGACGCGGGGGCGCCCGCGCCGTACACCGCCGCCAGCTCCGACACGGTCGAGGCCATCATCTCGCGCAGCTCGGGCGGGCCGAGCACCTCCAGGCTCGCGCCCATCCTGAGCAGGAGCCAGCAGGCGTGCCTGACCGACTCGACGGGCAGCCGCAGCACCCTCCAGCCGTCCTCGCCAGGCGGGCCCGCGTCCGCCAGCGCGGTGTCCACCGGCCGGGTGCCAATGGTCACCCGCAGCAGGCCCTCCGCGCCGGGCGCCAGCCGTACGGTGGCCTCGGCGGTGTACATGCGGTCGCGGAAGTCGGCCGAGTAGGCCTGCCAGAAGTCCGCCAGGTCGAAGTCCTCCGGGCGGGCGAAGCGCTCGGCCAGCACCTCCACCGAGATCACGCGCGCGACGCGGTACGTGCGCGCCGGCGCGTCGTCCGGAGCCGCGACCATGTACCACGAGCCTCCCTTCAGCACCAGGCCGTACGGGCGCACCTGCCGCACGACCTCGGACGGGCCCCAGCGGCGGTAGACCATGCGGATCTCGCGCCCCTCCCACACGGCGTCGGCGACGGTGCCGAGGTGCGGGACGTCGTCGGCGTCGCGGTACCAGCCGGGCACGTCCAGCAGGAACCGGTCGCGCATGCGCGAGGCGTGCGAGCGGGGCTCGGGCGGCAGGGCGGCCAGCAGCTTCAGCTCGGCGGCGGCGGCCACCTCGCCGAGGCCCAGCTCCGCGGCCGGGCCGGGCAGCCCCGCCAGGAACAGCGAGGAGGCCTCCTCGGCGGTCAGGCCGTTGAGCCGGGTGCGGTAGCCGTCGAGGAGCCGGTAGCCGCCCGCCGGTCCGCGGTCGGCGTAGACCGGGACGCCGGAGGACGAAAGGGCCTCCACGTCGCGGTACACGGTGCGCACCGAGACCTCCAGTTCCTCCGAGAGCTCGGCGGCCGTCATCCGGCCGCGCGTCTGGAGCAGCAGGAGGAGGGACAGGAGCCTGCTTGCGCGCATACCGCCCAGTCTCCCTGATTTGCCAAACTAACACCAACAATGTTCATATGAACGCATGGATCGCTTGCGGGCAATCATGGATGCCCTGATGACGTCGGACAGCGTGTCGGTCGCGGAGCTCGCCGCCGAGCACGGCGTGTCGGAGATGACCATCCGCCGGGACCTCGACGAGCTGGCCCAGCAGGGCGTCGTCCGCAGGATCAGGGGCGGGGCCCAGAGCCTGCTGCTGCGCGGCGAGGAGCCGCCGTTCGGCGTGCGCGAGCACGAGGCACCGGAGGCCAAGCGCCGCATCGCCGCCGAGGTGGCGCGCCTGCTCGCCGATGGGGAGGCGGTCGTGCTGGACGGAGGCACCACGGCGCTGGCGGTCGCCAGGGAGATCCACGACCGCAGGCTCACCGTGCTCCCGCTGTCGGTCCAGTCGATCCAGGCCCTCAGCGACGCCCCGCGCGTACGGCTGGTGCTCCCCGGCGGCGAGGTGCGGCACGGGGAGCTGAACATCACCGGGCCCCTGGCGGTGAGCACCATCGGCTCCCTGCGCTTCGACACCGCGGTGATCGGCTGCTGCGGCCTGTCGGCCGAGCACGGGCTGACCGCCCACGACCTTTCGGAGGTCGCGGTCAAGCAGGCCGCGATCGGCTCCGCCCGGCGGGTGATCGTGGCGGCCGACTCCTCGAAGTTCCGCCAGACCGCGTTCGCCACGGTCTGCCCGCCCGGCCGCGTCGACGTGCTCGTCACCGACGCCGCGATCCCCCGCGACCAGCACGAGGCGCTCACCGCCGCCGGCGTCACCGTTCGCGTCGCCGCATGACCGTCCTGGCAGAACGCGGCCCCGCCCTGCGCAGGGCCCGCCTCGCGGTGTACGTCATGTTCCTGATCCCCGGAGTCTCCGTCGGCGTGTGGACGGCCCGCATCCCGGCGCTGAAGGAACGGCTGGCGCTCGGCGACGGGCAGCTCAGCCTCGCCCTGCTCGCCATCGCGGCCGGAGCGCTCGCCGGGATGCAGTTCGTCGGGCGCCTGGTCGACCGGTACGGCAGCGCCCGCGTCATGATCCCGCTGGCCGTGGCCCAGGGCGCGGTGCTGCTGCTCCCGGCCGCCATGCCGGACCTGCTGACGCTGGCGGCCTCGCTGGCGCTGTTCGGCGCCGCCCACGGCAGCCTCGACGTGGCCATGAACGCCGGCGCGGTGGAGGTCGAGCGGGCCTGGGGACGGCCGCTCATGTCGTCCTTCCACGCGGTGTTCAGCATCGGAGGCTTCGCGGGCGCCGCCCTTGGCGGCGTCCTCGCCCACGCGGGGGTCGGGGCCTGGCCGACGCTGGCCGCCACCGGCGTCGTGCTCGCGGCGGCGGCGCTCCTCACCGCCCGCTGGGCGCACCTCATCCCCCCGGCCCCCTCGGAGCGCCCGACGGCGCCAGAGCCGGGAGAGGGTCGCCGTCCCGCCTCCCGGGTCAAGGTCCAGGGGGCGCTGTTCCTCGGCGTGCTCGGCTTCTGCTGCATGGTGGGCGAGGGCGCCTCCGCCGACTGGGGGTCGGTCTACCTGCGGGAGAACCTCGGCAGCTCGGCGGGGTTCGCCGCCGCCGCGTACGCGGCGTTCTCGATCATGATGACCGCCGGGCGCCTGGTCGGCGACCGCCTGTCGGCGCGGTTCGGCCCGGTCGCGCTGGTGCGGTGCTGCGGCCTGCTGGCCGGGGCGGGGCTGTCGGCGGCCCTGCTGATCGGTCACCCGCTGGCCGGAGTGATCGGTTTCGGCTGCTTCGGCGCGGGCCTGTCGTGCATCGTCCCGCAGGTGTTCTCGGCGGCCGGCTCGCGCGACCCGGCCCGGGCGGGGCAGGCGCTCGCCCGGGTGGCCAGCCTCAGCTACCTGGGCTTCCTCACCGGGCCCGTGCTGATCGGCGCCGCCTCCGAGGTGCTGGACCTGCCCCGCGCGCTCGCCGTCCCCGCCCTGCTCGCGATCTTCGTCGCCCTGGCGGCCCCGGCCGTGCGCAAGCCCGCGCCGGCCGCGGCCCTGGCCGGGAAGGCCCCCGACCGCGCGGGCTAGTCGAGCCAAGCTCGAGGGCGGGCGCGGAGCCGCCCAGGGCGCTTACCGTCGTCAGATCGCCTGGCCCGGGTCGTCGCCGGGGAGGCTCGGGCCGGGCGAGGCGCTGCCGCTGTCCCCCGGGGAGGGGCTCGGCGAGGGCTTCCGGGTGTCGTCGGGCGAGGGAAGGGGCGGCGGCGTCGGCACGAACATCGTCGGCGGCAGCGGCCTTGCGGGCGGCGGGAGCTCGTCACCCCGTCCGAGCAGCAGCCACGCGATCGCCCCGGTCAGCGTCAGCAGCACCACGAGCGCCGACATGGCCACCAGCACGGCCCGGCGGGTCTCGGTCGCCGGCGGCGCGGGCGGCGGCGGCAGCGGGACGGCCGGGGCGCGGTCGCCCAGCCAGTACGGCACGAAGTCGGGCCCGTGGGACTCGCCGATCAGCGTGCCGCTCACCAGCACCGACTCAAGGAACCACTCGGCGCCCACGCCGCCCGGCGTGTAGGGCACCGCGACCCACGGCGCGGGCCCGTCGTCCGTGGCGATGACCTGCGGGGCGGCGGCCACGCCCCGCCCGCGGGCACGCGCGACCCAGCCCCGGACGCCGCGCGCGGGACCGGCCTGGCGGATCGAGGTGAGGAACCGCTCGCGGGCCGCCGCGTCGAGGGCGGCGCCCCGGGTCAGCAGCGCGATCGACACCGCGCGCCCGCCGGCGTCCTGCGCGAGGTAGACGAACCCCGTGGCGAGCGCCTGGAGCCGCGCCTGCACGACGAAGGCGCCCAGCCGGGGCGGGTCGCCGTACTGGAGCGGAGTGGCCACGGTTGCCATGAAAGCACACCTCGACACTCGGCTCACCGCGACGGTGCCGTGCACCTTTGCGCCGTGTTTGATGGAATGGCCGCATGACCGTTGCGGAAGAACGCAGTGACGGATCCGGACCGGACGAAGGTGCCGACGCGGACCTCCGTCTCCTCCAGCAGTCCCTCACAGAGGTCCGGCGCGTCATCGTCGGCCAGGACCACATGATCGAACGACTGCTGGTGGCGCTGCTCGCCCGCGGTCACTGCCTTCTCGAAGGGGTGCCGGGCGTCGCCAAGACGCTCGCGGCCTCCACGCTCGCCACCGTGGTGGGCGGCACCTTCGCCCGCATCCAGTTCACCCCCGACCTCGTGCCGAGCGACATCGTCGGCACCCGGGTGTACCACCCGTCCAGCGAGAGCTTCGACGTCGAGCTCGGGCCGGTGTTCGTCAACTTCCTGCTCGCCGACGAGGTCAACAGGGCGCCCGCCAAGGTGCAGTCGGCCCTGCTGGAGGTCATGGCCGAGCGCCAGGTCAGCCTGGCGGGGCGCACCCATCCGCTGCCCCGGCCGTTCATCGTGCTGGCCACGCAGAACCCCATCGAGTCCGAGGGCGTGTACCCCCTTCCCGAGGTGCAGCGCGACAGGTTCCTGTTCAAGGTGCGGGTGGTCCACCCCACCGCCGGGGAGGAGCTGGAGATCCTCCACCGCATGAGCGTCTCGCCGCCGCTGCCCGGCCGGGTGCTCGACCCGTCGCGGCTGCTCGCGCTGCAGAAGCTCGCCGACCAGGTGTCGGTCCACCAGCTCGTCGCCGACTACGTCGTACGGCTGGTGATGGCCACCCGCTCCCCCGCCGAGTACGGGCTGCGCGAGCTGGAGGAGGCCATCGAGATCGGGGTCAGCCCCCGCGCGACGCTCGGCCTGGTCGCGGCGGGCCGCGCGCTGGCGCTGCTGCGCGGGCGCGACTACCTGCTCCCCGACGATGTGCGCGACGTCGCGGTGGACGTCATGGGGCACCGCCTCATGCTCACCTTCGACGCCCTGGCCGACGGGGTCGACCCCGAGGACGTGGTGCGCCAGGTCCTGGCCGCCGTGCCGCCCCCGCTCGTCGTCTGGAACCAGGCCCAGCGGTGACCGCTCCGACGGGTCCCGGCGCCGGGCGCGAGGTGAGCCCCGAGCACGCCCTGCGCCGCCTGGAGCTGACGGTGGTGCGCCGCCTCGACGGGCTGCTCCACGGGCAGCACCAGGGCCTCGTGCCGGGTGCCGGCAGCGAGATCGGCGACAGCAGGGTGTACGTGCCGGGAGAGGACGACGTGCGCCGCATGGACTGGTCTGTGACGGCCCGCACGACGATCCCGCACGTCCGCGACCTGGTCGCCGACCGCGAGCTGGAGACGTGGGTGCTGGCCGACCTGTCGCCCAGCATGGACTTCGGCACCGCCGCGATGGAGAAGCGCGACCTGGTGGTCGCTGCGGTCGCCGCGATGGGCTTCCTGACCAGCCGCATCGGCGACCGCTTCGGCGCGTACGTCATCCACGGCGACCAGGTGCACCGCCTGCCGGCCCGCACCGGGCGTCCCGCGATGTACGCGCTGCTGCAGACGCTTCTGGACGCGCCACGGGGGATGCCCGCGCCCGGGCCGACGCGCCTGGCCGAGGCCATCCAGCTGCTCGGCGCCGCGCGGCGCAAGCGGGGGCTGCGCGTGATCGTGTCCGACTTCCTCGACCTCGGCCGGGGCGGCGACCCGGGCGCCGAGCGCGAGTGGGAGCGGCCGCTGCGCCGCCTGGTCGCCCGCCACCAGGTGCTCGCCGTGGAGGTGATCGACCCCCGCGAGCTCGATCTGCCCGACGTGGGCCTGGTCGCCCTCACCGACCCGGAGACCGGGCGGACGCGCGAGATCCACCTGTCGCCGAAGATCCGCCGCGACTACGCCGAGGCGGCGGCGGCGCAGCGGGAGGCGACCCGGCTCGCGCTGCGCCGGTGCGGCGCCGGCCACCTGGTGCTGCGCACCGACCGCGACTGGGTCTACGACATCGCCCAGTACACGCTCAGGCACCGTCGCACCGCCCACCTCGCCGGGCGGCACCCCACCAGGAGGGCAGGCGCGTGATCTTTCTCTCTCCGGGCTGGCTGTGGCTGTTCGCGGCGCTCGCCCTGATCGTGGGCGCGTACGTCTACCTGCAGTTCGCCCGCCGCCGGTACGCCGTGCGGTTCACCAACCTCGCCCTGCTCAGCCTCGTCGCCCCCGAACGGCCGGGATGGCGGCGCCACCTGCCCGCCGCGCTGTTCCTGCTGATGATGAGCCTGCTGGTGCTGGGCGCCGCGCGGCCGGCCGACGCCACGCGGGTGCCGCGCGACCGCGCGACGATCATCGTCGCGGTGGACATCTCGCTGTCGATGGAGGCCGCCGACGTCTCCCCGACCCGGCTGGTCGCCGCCCAGCAGGCCGCGCAGCAGTTCGTCAAGGATCTCCCCGAACGGTTCAACGTGGGCCTGGTGTCCTTCGCGCGGTCGGCGTCGGTGGTGATCTCGCCGACCACCGACCACCTGGCGGTGATCAGCGCGATCGGCAACCTGTCCACCCGCCCCGGCACCGCCATCGGCGAGGCGGTGTTCAACTCGCTGGACTCCGTGCGCTCCTTCGACCAGCGGGCCGTGACCGACCCGCCGCCGTCGGCGATCGTGCTGCTGTCGGACGGCGACAACACCTCGGGCCGGTCGGTCAACGAGGCGATCCAGGCGGCGGCCGGGTTCCACATCCCGGTCTCCACGATCGCCTACGGCACGCCGGAGGGCACGGTCAGCATCGACGGCCGCGACGTGCAGGTCCCGGTCAACAAGGCCACGCTGCAGTCCCTGGCCGACGGCACCAGCGGGCGCGCCTACACCGCCGAGTCGGGGGACGAGCTGCGCGACGTCTACAGCCAGATCGGAAGCTCCCTGGGATACCGCGTCGTGCACCAGGAGATCGGCCAGTGGTTCACCATCGCCGGCATCCTCGCCGGCCTCCTGGTGGCCGCCGCCGCCATGCTCCTGGGCTCCCGCCTCCCCTGACCGGCGGGCGGGCGCCGCAAGGAGGCGGGCGCCGGCGGGCCCGCCCGATCACGACCACCGTCCCGCGGTTGGTAACGTCTCCACGTGACGTCCAAGGGGGCACATTACTTCGAGGAGCGGCCGGGCGCGGCCGCCCGGCCGGGCACGGTCGACGTGGTCCTGCCCGACCTGCACCTGCGCCTCGCCACCGACAGTGGCGTCTTCTCCCCCAACCGGCTCGACGCGGGCACGCGGGTGCTGCTCGAGAGCGTGCCCGCCCCTCCCCAGCGGGGCGACCTGCTCGACCTCGGCTGCGGGTACGGCCCGATCGCGCTGACCATGGCGTCCCGGGCGCCGGAGGCGACGGTGTGGGCGGTGGACGTCAACCGGCGCTCGGTGGAGCTGTGCGACCGCAACGCACGGGCCGCCGGCCTTGACAAAGTAAGGTCGCTGCACGTGGACGACGTCCCGCCCGGCGTCCGCTTCTCGGCGATCTGGTCGAACCCGGCGATCCGCATCGGCAAGCCCGCGCTGCACGCCATGCTCACCCGCTGGCTCGACCGGCTCACCCCCGACGGGGCGGCCTACCTGGTGGTGCAGAAGCACCTCGGCTCCGACTCCCTGCAGCGATGGCTCGGGGATCAAGGCTGGGCCACCACCCGGGTGGCGTCCCGGTCGGCCTACCGCGTGCTCCGGGTCGCCGCCCGCCCCGCACCGGACGCGACCCGCCATTCGACAGATGACGTTTCCCCAGGTGGCGGTGCCACCGACGACCAGGAGCGATGAACGCCCGATGAGCACAGGCACCCGCAGGCAGCTACGCCCCACCGACGTCAAGCGGCTCAACCGCACCTGGCGCCGGGGCACGGAGAACCGCCTGTCGCTGATCCTGGAGTCCGTGACGGGCCCGTTCAACGTCGGCTCCATCTTCCGCACCGCCGCCGCCTTCGGCGCCGACGAGCTGTGGCTGGGCGGCAACGCCACGCCGCCCACCAACCCCAAGGCGCAGAAGACCGCGCTCGGCACCGACCGGCTGGTCCCCTGGCACGAGCCGGTCCCCGCCGTCGAGGCCGTGCGGGCGGCCAAGGAGGAGGGCTACACCGTGATCGCGGTCGAGCTGACCGGCGACGCGGTGCCGCTCCACGAGGCGAGGCTCGACCGCGACGTGTGCCTGGTGCTCGGCAGCGAGGACCACGGCTGCTCCCCCGCCGTGCTGGACGCCGCCGACGAGGTGCTCTACATCCCCCAGATCGGCCGCGTCGGCTCCTTCAACGTCGGCGTCGCCGCCGCCATAGTCCTCGCCGAGGCCCGCCGCCAGGAATGGGCGTCCCACCCGACCCCCACCGGCTCCTGACCACCCACCGGCACGCCGGGGCGGGCGGTCGGTGGGGCCGCTGGGGGCATGGGCGGGTACAGATGCCTTTGTGACCCAAATGTTCATGGGCGTAGGCTGACGTGGCAACCTTTAGGGGGGATACTCCTGCTCGTGCAGCAGCGCTTCCCGTTTCTCGATCACCCGGGCCCGCTCGCCTTCGCCCATCGCGGCGGGGCGGCAGAGGGCCGGGAGAACACCATGGCCGCCTTCTCCAGGGCCGTCGAGCTGGGGTACACCTACCTTGAGACCGATGCCCACGCGACGGCCGACGGGGTGCTGCTCGCGTTCCACGACCACACCCTCGACCGTGTGACCGACCGCCACGGCCGCCTCGCCACCCTGCCGTACCGCGAGGTGCGGCGGGCCCGCATCGGGGGCGTGGAGGAGATCCCGCTGCTGGAGGATCTGCTCGGCACCTGGCCGGACGTGCGGGTCAACATCGACGTCAAGGAGGCGCAGGCGATCGGCCCGCTGGCGGAGGCCGTCCGCCGCACCGGTGCCTACGACCGCGTCTGCCTGACCTCGTTCTCCGACGTGCGGCTGGCGAGGGCGCGCATGGCCATGGGCCGCCCCGTCTGCTCGGCGCTCGGCCCGCGCGGCGTCGCCAGGCTGCGCGCCGCCGCCGTCGGCTCCGGGTACGGCCGCCTGCTGGGCGGCCTGGCCAAGGAGCGCATCCCCTGCGCGCAGGTGCCCGTCGGCTTCCGCGGGATGCGGGTCACCACCCGGGCCCTGGTCCGTACGGCCCACGCCCTCGGGATGCAGGTGCACGTGTGGACCGTCGACGATCCCCATGTGATGGAGGACCTCCTCGACCTGGGGGTGGACGGCATCATGACCGACAACATCTCCGGTCTGCGGGACGTCCTCAGCGCCCGGGGCCAGTGGCATCCACGCCGCCCCGCCGCGCACGCCTGACCCACTCACCCGCCCGGGCCTGACGCGCACGCGTGACCCCGCGCCGACGCCGTAACCTTCCCCCCATTCCGCCGTGCCCCCGACGAGGCCAGGAGCATCCCCCATGACCACCTCCATCGCCGCCGAAGAACTGCCTGAGACGCGCAAGCGCGAGCAACGGGGCTGGTACTGGTACGACTTCGCCAACTCGGGCTTCCAGACGACGGTCATCACCGTCTTCCTCGGCCCGTACCTCACGACGCTCGCCGAGAAGGCCGCGGGCGGCGAGGATGGGTTCGTCGGCTTCCTCGGCTTCGACTTCCGCGCCAAGGCGTACTTCTCGGCCATCGTGACGATCTCGGTGGTCCTGCAGATCGTGATCATGCCGGTGGCCGGCGCCCTGGCCGACCACACCGGCCGCAAGAAGGAGCTGCTCGCCCTCTTCGCCTACCTGGGCGCGGCGGCGACCCTCGGCTTCTACTTCGTCTCGGGCGACGCCTACGTGCTGGGCGGGGTGCTGTTCATCGTCGCGAACGTGGCGTTCGGCGCGGCCATGGTCGTCTACAACTCGTTCCTGCCCCAGATCTCCCGCCCGGACGAGCGGGACGCGGTCTCCTCGCGCGGCTGGGGATTCGGCTACCTCGGCGGCTTCCTGCTGCTCGCGGTGAACCTGTTCCTCTACGAGGGCAGCGGCATCGACCAGGGCCTCGCGGTGCGGATCAGCCTGGCCTCGGCGGGCCTGTGGTGGGCGGTGTTCACCGTGATCCCGCTGCTGCGCCTGCGCAACCGCCGGGTCGCCTCCCACGACACCACGCCCGCCCAGGCCGTCGGCGGCAGCTTCCGCCAGCTCGGCCGCACGGTCGCGGACCTGCGCCGCTACCCCCGCAGCCTGCTGTTCCTGCTCGCCTACCTGATCTACAACGACGGCGTGCAGACCGTGATCTCGTTCTCGGCGACCTACGCCGACCAGGAGCTCGGGCTCGGCAAGAGCGTGCAGATCACGGCGATCCTGATGGTGCAGCTCGTGGCCTTCTGCGGGGCACTGCTGCTCGGGTGGCTCGCGTCACGGTTCGGCACCAAGCGCACGGTGCTGGCCAGCCTGGTGGTCTGGACGGCCGTGGTGGGGGTCGCGTACTTCCTGCAGAAGGGGGCGGCGATCCAGTTCTACGCGATCGCGTTCCTGATCGCGATCGTGCTGGGCGGCACGCAGGCCCTCTCGCGGTCGCTCTACTCGCTGGTGATCCCGGCGGGCAAGGAGGCGGAGTACTTCAGCCTCTTCGAGATCAGCGACAAGGGGTCGGCCTTCCTCGGATCGCTGACCCTTACTCTGGCCCTCCAGCTCACCGACAGCTATCGCCTGGCGATCTTGTCGCTGGTGATCTTCTTCGTGATCGGCTTCGCGCTGCTCACGCTGGTCAACCTGCCCAGGGCCATCCGCGAGGCGGGCAACGAGGTGCCCGCGCGGGTCTAGCCTGGAGACGCGCCCGCCCGTAACGCCACGAAGATCAGCTTTGCGTCGCCGAGGGCCCGAGACGAAAAGCGCGATTGGATCACCCCAAGGGTGGGAATCCATCCACGGTATCAAGCGTTGTAAGCCGTGGAGACCCACCCCTCAAAATGGGGCCCTCAGGAGGCATTGAAACATGGGCGAGCGTGCACTTCGCGGTACCCGGCTCGGAGCCACCAGCTACGAGAACGACCGCAACACCGATCTGGCCCCGCGCCAGGAGGTGCCTTACACCTGCCCGAAGGGCCATCGCTTCGACGTGCCCCTTGCCGCGGAGGCGGAGATCCCGGCTACATGGGAGTGCCGCAGTTGCGGCGCCACCGCCCTAAGGGTGGATGCCGAGCAGCCTCAGCAGAAGAAGGCCAAGCCGCCGCGCACCCACTGGGACATGCTACTGGAGCGCCGGACGATCGAGGACCTCGAAGAGGTGCTCAACGAGCGTCTGGCGATCCTCCGGGCACAGCGGCGTAAGAGCGCCTGAACCAAACCTAGCGGCGCCTTCGGTCCACCTCAGGGTGGCACCGGAGGCGCCATTACTTTGCCCGGCACCGGGCGGCGCGTCTCGGCGCCCGGTGCCTCATGAGCGCGTCTCTTCCCAAGCCCCCGCCAAGGGGGCCTAGCCGTTGTCCGGGGATCCGCCGTGCGGGCGCAGGGACGGCCGTGCGGGCGGGGCACCGTACGCGCCCTGACCCCGGTCGCCGGGCGTCTCGTCGTCGAGCACCTGCCCGCTGACGACCCGGGCACCGTCCCGCCGCGGCTCGCCGGCCGCGCCCGGGCCCCTCGGGAACATCATGCCGAAGGGCGGCCCCGCGGCCATGACGCGCACGCGGCGGCCGAGGAACCAGCTCAACCAGCGCCGGGCGATCGGGCGGGTGAACGGCAGGATGAGGAAGAGCCCCACGACGTCGCTGAGGAAGCCGGGGGCCACCAGCAGGGTGCCGCCCACTACCACCAGGGCGCCGTCGGTGAGCTCGCGATCGGGCGTCCGGCCGGAGTTGAGGGCCTCACGCAGCGCCCGCCAGGCGCGCCGGCCCTCCAGCCGCACCAGCCAGGCCCCGAGCACGCTGTCGAGAATGAGCAGGCCGACGGTCTGCCAGCCACCGATCACCTGGCCGATCTGGATGAGCACCCAGATCTCCAGCACCGGCACGACCAAGAACGCTATGAACAGCAGCACACGCAGCATGGCTTCACCATCACCTCGCGACGTACAACGCCCGGACCCGCCCCGGTGGTTCCCCACGGGAGGCGACGCCCCGAGCGCGGTCGGTGAAGGCGCGCGCTCACTGATCGTCGACGGGCCGGTGGACGTCCTCGACATCACGGCGTCGCGGGACGCCGGGGTCGCAGGGCCTGGATGAACCAGTCGAGCGCCGGCGCCAGGCTTTCCGGGGGCGGCCAGCCGTTGATCACAGCGAGCAACTGGAGGTAGCGGTCCTTGCGGGGGTCGTTCGCGGTCTCCAGCCGGGTCAGCAGCCGGTGCCGGAGGCCGGCGTCGTCGGGGCCCCCGAAGACGCGCGCGTATTGAGCCATGACCGCCGCGACCACCGGATCGGCCTGGGGCGAGGCCGGGTCGAGACCGGCTACCAGCGCCGGGGCGACCTGGTCACGGACCATCGCGGCAGGGTCCCGGCGCGGGCGCGTGGTGCCGCCCTCGGCCCGGTCGGCCGCATGGTGCTCGGCCATGCGCCGCACACTGGCGCGAAAGTCCGGGTCCTGGGACAGTCCGGCCAGCTCCACCCATGCCTCGACCTGCTCGGCCTCGGGGTTGTCGGGCAGCTCCGGGGTCAGCGAGCGCATGATCCCCACGAATTCGTGGTCGGCGTCCAGGCTGCCGAAGGCGGTGTCGAGGAACTCGCCGATCAGACGTCGGCGTTCTTCCTCGGAGAGCTTGGCGAGCTTGTGCATGAGATCCATCTCCTCAGGGGTGCACCCGCGCCTGGCCACCGCCGTCAGCACCGCGCGCCGCAGGCGCAGCGTTCGGATCTGCACCGCGAGTGCCTCGGCGTGCGCCGCGGCGACCTCGGGAAGCGAGATCTCCCGGTCCACGACCTTCCGGATCGTGGGAAGGTCCAGTCCCAGGTCGCGCAGCGTCCGTACGAGGTCCAGGCGTGCGACGGCGTCGATGCCGTAGAGGCGGTAGCCGGCCGGGCTTCGGTCGGCCGGCGGCACGATTCCAAGGTTCGAGTAGAACCGGATGGCCTTGACCGTCAGCCCGGTCCGCCGGGCCAGATCACCGATCGAGTAGAGCGTGCCGCCGTCCATGCCCCCACCCTCGCGCCTCCCCTTAGAGGAGACTCAAGCCCATTCACCCTGGCCGCACAACCATCCGGCCGCCCGGCCTGGCCGACGGCGAGGCGCGCCGGCCGCCGCGCTTCGCTGTCGTCCGGGGGCTAGCGGTCGCTCCACCTGATCTCGTAGGGCCGCAGAGTGAACTGCTTGCCGTCCACGGTCGCGGTGATCTGGGCGCCCGCGGTGTTGACCATCACCAGTTGCCGGGGCTGCGCCAGGGCCCGCACCTTGGGATCGGAGGTGGCGACCTGCTCCACGTCGGCTCCGGCGGGGAACCACCTGGCGAAGTCGCTCACCAGCCGGCCGGTCGGGAGCGCGGCGCCGGTGAGGGGGTCCCACATGCAGCCCTGGCAGGCGCCCTGCTTGGCCTGCGGATTCCAGTACAGCGCCGTGGTGGCGCCGCTCCTGGCGAACTCCATCATGGAGGCGGCCTGGACGGCGAGCCGCATGGGCTCGGACCACGTGGTGCCGTCCTCGGGGACGAAGTACCACTCCGACCACCAGACCGGCAGGTCACCGGTCTTCTGGCGCAGCCAGGTGGTGACCGCGCTGAACTTGCTCAGCGCCCCGAACGCGTCGGGGAGCATCTGGTGCGCGTCGGTCAGCGAGGCGCCGTCGACCACGACGAAGTCGGCGCCCTTCTTGTTCTTGAACCAGTACTCGAAGGCGTCCAGGGCGTTCTGGTTGACGACCCCCCACGGGCCCCGCAGCTCGGAGCTCCCGGTCTTGTTGCTGTCGAAGCCGATGTAGGGGCCGCCGATCTTGGCGTCGGGCCGTACGGCCTTCACCGCGTCGTAGACCTTGTTGTAGAGCTCGGTGTAGCCCTTGATGTCCGCGGGCTTGGAGTGGTCCTTCCAGAAGCCCTTGAGCTCGTTCCACACCATGAAGTACCCGACGTCGGGGTACTTCGCGGCGACGGCCGCCGACAGCTTGGCGAAGTCGTCGAAGTGCTCGGGGTAGGGAGCGTCCTCCAGGTGCTCCTTCCAGGCGGACTCCTGGGTCGGGCCCTCGGGGCCGCCCTTCATCCAGTCGGGAGCGCAGCAGAGCGTGAGGATCTGCGTGCCGCCGGACTGCCTCATGAGGTTCGTGCGGCTGTCGAGGTCCTCCCAGAAGAACTCCTGCGGGCGCGGCTCGGGGTTGAGCGCCCCGAACCCCATGATGTGCTGGTTCTGCAGCATCGGGGTCTGGGCGAGCGCCCGCGCCACGTCCTGCTCGAAGCGATCGGTGACGTTGTTGGCGCTGACCCCTGTGTGGGTGAACCCCCAGCGTGGCCACGCGGGGTCGGCTCCCGGCGGTTTGCGCACTCCGGCGCCGGGCGTCGGCGCCGGCTGGGCGGGAGCCGCGTCGCCCGCGGTGCCGCCGGAGGCGCAGCTCGCCAGGACCAGCGCCACCGCGAGAGCCCCCGCGGCTGAGGCGATCTTCCGGGCGGCGCGCCGCCATGCCGATCCCCCGCTACCCGATGACACCTGATCCTCACCTGATCCTCACCGCTCGCCTGGCTAGAGCGTTCCACGGGCGGCGGCGTATCGGCGAACCGGGACCATGATTCACAGGCAAGCGTTATGGCGCGATCAGATTACCTACTTAACCTATAGGAAAACTCTGCTAAGCTGGCCGCGTGGCGAGCTCTCCTGTGGTCGCGGTCGTGGGCGGCGGCGCCAGCGGCACGCTGGCGGCGATCCACCTGCTCCACCTCGCCCGGGCGCGAGGGACGCCGCTGCGCGTGACGCTGATCGACCGGTACGGCAGGCACGCGCTCGGGCAGGCCTACTCCACGACCGACCCGCACCATCTCCTCAACGCCTGCGTCGACAAGATGAGCGCTCTGGAGGACGACCGCGGCCATCTGCTGACGTGGGCCCGTGAGAGCGGCCTCGACGTGGCCGCGTCCGACTTCTTCCCCCGTGAGGCCTACGGCCGCTACCTGCGCCATGTCCTGGACGCCGCGACCGGGCCCGGCCACCGGGTGACCCGGGTGACCGGCACGGCGCGGGCGATCACCCGGCAGGGGTCGCTGTGCGTGCACCTGTCGGACGGGCGGTCCGTCGAGGCCGACGCCGCCGTGCTGGCCACCGGCAACCCCACCGGCGACCCCGCGGGCACGGCCTGGCCCCACCTCGCGGGCGACGACCGCTACGTCCCCGACCCCTGGGCCCCCGCCGCCCTCGCCGGGATCGGCGAGCATGGCGACGTGCTGGTGGTGGGCACCGGCCTGACCATGGTGGACATCGCGGTCACCGTGACCCGGGCGTCCCCCGAGGCGGTGGTGTACGCGGTGTCCCGGCACGGGCTGCTCCCCCGGCCGCACCGGCGCCCCTCCCCGCCCTGCGTCGAGACGCCGATACCGGACGGCCCCCTGCGCCTCGCGGCTCTGCTGCGAGCGGTCCGCGCCGCCGTCCGGGACAACGACGGCGACTGGTACGGCGTGGTCGACGGCCTGCGACCCCGCGTACCTGAGCTGTGGTCGCGGCTTCCCACGGGCGAGCAGCGGCGGTTCCTGAGCCTGGCCGCCCGCTACTGGGAGGTCCACCGCCACCGCGTCCCGCCCGCGACCGCCGACCGCGTCGCCGAGTTGCGGGCGACCGGCCGCCTGCGGGTGCTCCGCGGCCGGGTGACCGGCGCAGCGCCCGAGCACGGAGGGCTGGCCGTCCAGGTGGACGACGGGGTCACGGCTCGCGAGCTGCGCGTCGGCCGGCTGGTGAACGGCACCGGCCCCGCGTTCGGCATCGCCCGGGACCCTCTGGTGGCTCGCCTGCTCGGCGACGGCCTGGTGCGGCTCGACCCGCTGGGGCTAGGGATGGACGCCGATGCGGGCGGCAGGGTGCTGAACGCGGCGGGACGGCCGGACGACCGGATCGTCACGCTCGGGCCGACGCTTCGCGGAACGCGCTACGAGACCACCGCGATCCCCGAGATCCGGGCCCAGGCGGCGGCCCTCGCCCCTCACCTGCTCAAGACGGTCACCTCTGGCGACCCGCCGGCGCGGTGGGGCCCGGCCCCGCTCCGCGGTGGGCGGGGAGAGGTCAGCGGGCCCTGCTGATGCGGCGCGGCAGCCCGGCGACACCCCACAGGGTGACCCGCCACAGGGCCTCGGCGACGACCGAGCGGCTCATCTTGCTCGCCCCGACGATGCGGTCGACGAACGTGATCGGCACCTCGACGACCCGCAGGCCGTTGCGGATGGTGCGCAGGGTCAGGTCGACCTGGAAGCAGTAGCCCTGGGACTCCACGTCGTCCAGCCCGATCTTCTCCAGCGTCGAGGCGCGGTAGGCGCGGAAGCCCGCCGTGGTGTCGCGCACCGGCAGGCCCAGCATGAGGCGGGCGTAGGTGTTGGCCCCCCGCGACAGGAACTCCCGCCGGGCCGGCCAGTTGACCACCTTGCCCCCGGGCACCCAGCGCGACCCGATCACGAGGTCGGCGCCGTTCGACAGCGCGTCGAGCAGCAGGGGGAGCTCCTCGGGCTTGTGGGAGCCGTCGGCGTCCATCTCGACCAGCACGTCGAAGCCCTGGGAGAGGCCCCAGCGGAACCCGGCGATGTAGGCGGCGCCGAGCCCCTGCTTGCTGGTGCGGTGGAGCACGTGGACGTGGTCGTCGCCGGCGGCGAGCTCGTCGGCCACGGCCCCGGTGCCGTCGGGGCTGTTGTCGTCGGCGACCAGCAGATGGGCGTCAGGCACCGCCGCCCGCAGCCGTCCCGCGATCATCGGCAGGTTCTCGCGCTCGTTGTACGTGGGAACGATGACAAGTACCCGCCCGAGGATCCGCTCCATCACCCGTCCTCTTCATCGGTTCGGTCCTGTTGTGGCGCCGGGCGCCGCCGGAGGGCGGCGGCAAGGGCGCCTGCCCCGGCCAGCAGCAGGGCCCACTCAGGCAGGGCCCCGACTCGGGTCGCGAGGGTCTCACCAGTACGGGCCGGGACGGTCACCACGGCCATGTCCGCGACCCGCTCGGCGGTCCGCCAGTGCACCTGGCCGCCCGGGTCGACGTAGGCCGAGATGCCCGTCGTGGCGGCGGTGATCACCGCCCGGTTGTGCTCCACGGCCCGCAGCTGCGACATGGCGAGCTGCTGGGGCGGGAGGTTGGTCAGGGCGTAGGTGGCGTTGTTGGTCTGCACCACGATCGGGGTGCCGCCGGCGCGCACGGTGCTCCGCACGATGTCGTCGAAGGCGACCTCGTAGCACTCGACCGCGCCCACCGTCACCGGCCCCATCCTCAGATCACCGTCGCGGGTGCCGGCCAGCGACTGCAGGCCGACGAGGTTGATGCGTTTGATGAACTTCGCGAGAAGGTCCTTGAAGGGGACGAACTCGCCGAACGGCACAAGCTTTCGCTTGTCATAGTAGGCGCCGGGACCGCTCGCCGGGTCCCAGACGATGCCTCGCGTGTACCTGTGCTGCCCGTCCGCTGATCGCACCACCGCGCCCACCAGCACCGGCACCCCGATGTCGCGCACGGCCGAGTCGATGATCCCGTAGGCGAAGGAGCTGCGGTAGGGGTCGATGTCCGTGGAATTTTCAGGCCACACCACGATGTCGGGCCTTTGGACCTTCCCCGCCCGGACCGCCCGCGCCAGCTCGTGGGTCTTGTCGGCGTGGTTGCGCAGCACGACGGAGGGCTCGTCGCCGAGGAAGCCCATGCCCTGGCCCGGAACGTCGCCCTGGATCACGCCGACCCGCACGCTCCCCGCCTCGGCGCCGGGCCGCGGCACGGCGTACCCGAGCAGGGGCACCGCCACCACACCGGCCAGCAGGAACGCGATCTCCCTGGTCCACCGCCGGGGCGCGAGCCGTACGGCGAGCAGGGCCAGCAGGGCCCCGCAGAGCACCACCGCGAAGGTGACCAGCGGCGCGCCGCCGAGCGCCGCGTACGGGGTGAACGCCGAGCGGCCCTGGCTGAACGCGACGCGCACCCAGGGGAAGCCGCCCACCGGGAACAACCCCCTGGCCCACTCCTGCGCGACCCACAGGGCGGCGACCCACAGGGGCCAGGCGCGCAGCCGGGCGACCAGGGCGACCCCGGCGGACATCGCGGCGAAGAACAGGCTCTCGACCGCCACCAGGATCAGCCACGCGTCGTCGCCGATCGGCCGCACCCAGGCGAGCGCGGGGAACAGGAAGGCGGCGCCGCCGAGGTACCCGAGCCAGGCGGCCCGGCGGGCGCGGACGCCGCGGACCGCGAGCGTGAGCAGCGCGACGCCGGGGGGCGCGAGGAACCACAGCCCCGCCGGGGGGAAGGCCAGGAACAGCAGCACCCCGCCCACCAGGCAGGACGCGAGCCGCCACAGGACGCGCGAACGGGACGGAGCGCCGGAAACGGCCGGCGCCCGCTGGTCGTCCTGCACCGTTCGCTGGGCCACAGGGGCGGGGTCTTCTCTCACGGGTCCATCGGTAACCACCGAACGCTACCGCCCAGCGGACCCGGCTCCAACCGCCGGGCTGGCGCGGCGGCGAAAGATCACGCATGGTGATCCCTGGGTCTCCCCCTGCTTGCGCGGGGAACCCAGGAACCACACTGCGGTTGCGGCACGGGACGGGAAGAGGGCCTGGACGACCCTTCGGACCGGATCCGTCCCGTCGGCGGCGAGCGCGGAGTTCCGTTGTCTACTGGGTGTCCAGGCCCCTCCCGGGTCCAACCCCCCATCCGGCTGGGGTGCCCCGACTCGACGGAACGCCAGCGCTGCGCCTGGCTGAGCAGACGGAGTCGTGCTCCGTCATGACGCAGAATCCGACGATGTCTGAAGACGGCCAACCGGTAGTCCCGTGCTGGACTGTCCAGCAAACTACCGACCTCAGCTCAGATGTCAACCGTGTCCCGATCAGCGGAAACACCAAGTTTTCGCAGCTAGGACAGGCGACGTGAGTGCCGTCAATGCCGTCATGTGTACCGATGTCCGCACTCGGGGAGGCGTATTTATGGCGCTCGCTCCACTCGCGCGGCGTGACGCGGGCCCCCGCCGGTCACGTGCCGGCGCACCTGGACAGCACGGCGGGCAGTTCCCCGGTGTGGACGACCCCAAGCCTCCGGGTCGCCCGGGTCAGGGCGACGTAAAGATCGCTGGCCCCGCGTGGCGACTCGGCCAGGATCTCGCCCGGTTCAACGACGACGACTCCGTCGAATTCCAGGCCCTTGGCGTCCGCGACGGTCAGCACGGCGACCGGGGCCTCCAGCGCGTCGGCTCCCGGCCCGGCCACCGCGCCGGGGACCGACGAGGTCACGGCCTCGCCGAGCTCGGCCGCGCGGGTCTCGGGGACGATCACGACGAGCCGCCCGCCCTCGACGATCTCGCCGCGCACGATCGGGCCCAGCTCGCCGGTGCCGCCGACGCGGCGCGCCCAGGGCCGTACGCCGGTCTCGCGGACCGACTCGGGGGCCCTGAGGTCCGGGCCGACCAGCTTGAGCACGTCGGCGGCGACGGCCATCAGCTCCACAGGGGTGCGGTAGTTGACGGTGAGGGTCTCCTCGCGCCAGCGCCCGCCCGCGTAGGAGTCGAGGACCTGCCCCCAGGAGGCGGTGCCCGCGACCGAGCCGGTCTGGGCGATGTCCCCGACGATGGTCATCGACCGGTTCGGGCTGTGGCGCATCAGCATGCGCCAGGCCATGGCCGACAGCTCCTGCGCCTCGTCCACGATGATGTGCCCGTACGCCCACGTGCGGTCGGCGGCGGCGCGCTCGGCGGTCGTCAGGTGGATGTCGTCGCCCCGGTGCCTGGCGGCGAACCGCTCGGCGTCCATGATGTCCGACATGCCGGTCAGTTCGAGGACCTCGCGGGCGTAGGTCAGCTCGGAGTCGCGTTCGGCCTCCTCGGCGCGCCGGGCGGCGGCGAGCTCCTCCTCGGCGTGCATCGCGGCGGCGCGGAGCACCCCGGCGTCGATGTCGCCGAGCAGCTCGGCGGCCTCGTCCAGCAGCGGCACGTCGGCCTCGGTCCAGTGGTCGCCGCCGCCGCGCGGGACCTCGCGGTACAGCGCGTCCTGCTCGGCGGGGGTGAGCCCGGCGTACGCCATGCGCTCGCGGGAGCCGAACAGGCCGATGAGGAGCCGCTGGGGGGTGAGGTAGGGCCACAGGCGGTTGAGCGCCGTCTTCACGGCGGGCTCGGTGCGCAGGTCCTCGCGCAGGTCGGCGAGGTCGCCCTCGTCGAGCATGCCACGGCCGAGCGCCTTGGCGGCCTGCTTGGCCAGCGCGTTCAGGATGTGGCGGACGAAGACGGCCCTGGCCTGGTTGTGCGGGCGGCGGCTGCGCGCGGCGCGGTTCCTGGCCGCGTCGCAGGTGCGCTGGTCCAGCCGGAGGGTGTACCTGCCGAGGTCGATGTCGATCGGCCGCCTCGGCACCCGCTGGCGGTCGTGCACGGCCTTCGCCACCACGTCGGCCATCCGGATGGAGCCCTTGATCTCGGCGGCCCGGGCGGACTCGCGCGCCGTGGCGGTGATCCCGGGGTACAGCTCGGCGACCGTGGACAGCAGGACGTCGGTCTCGCCCAGGGAGGGCAGCACCTGCTCGATGTAGCGCAGGAAGGTGAGGTTCGGGCCGACGATCAGCACGCCCCGGCGCGCCAGCCGTTCGCGGTGGGTGTAGAGCAGGTAGGCGGCGCGGTGCAGGGCGACGACGGTCTTGCCTGTGCCAGGACCCCCCTGCACCACCAGCATGCCGTTGAGGTCGCTGCGGATGACGCGGTCCTGCTCGCCCTGGATGGTGGCCACGATGTCGCGCATGCGCCCGGTGCGCTTCTCGTCCAGGGCGGCCAGCAGGGCCGCCTCGCCGTTGAGCGTGGCGCGGTCGGCCTCGGTCAGCCGGTCGAGGTCGAGCAGGTCGTCGTCGACGCCGATGACGCGCCGTCCCCTGGTCTGCAGGTGGCGCCTGCGGGTCACGCCCATCGGGACGGCGGGCGTGGCACGGTAGAACGGCTGGGCCACCGGGGCGCGCCAGTCGATGAGCAGCCGTGCCTGGTCGTCGTCCGACAGGCCCAGGCGGCCGATATAGAGGGGTTTCTCCCCCGTAAGGTCGAGGCGCCCGAAACACAGGCCGTTCTCGACGGCCCACAGCCGCGCGAGGCGCTCGGAATACATCCCGGCGAACGAGTCGCGCTCGGAGCGGTTCTGGTGGGTGCCGCCACCGCCCTGGGCGAGCACGCCGTCAAGCTGCTTCCGCGTGCGCGCCCGCAGCAGGTCGAGCCGCTCGTAGAGCCCGGTGACGTATTCCTGCTCCTTGGCGAGCTCGATTTGACGGGTAGCCCCTGCTTCATTATTATTGGTAGTAATGTGAAACTCCGGGCCTTTTATGCTATTTATGTTTAATGTGACGACAAGGCCTCAGAATAGCAGATCGATCCGAGGACATTCCGTTCACTCCGCCGCCCTCCGAGGCGGCTTTTTCGTTTTCCCCGCCAGGCCCGCCGGCGGGATCACGGCACGTCAGCCCGCCCTCGCCCGCTACCAACCTGGTCACAGGTTGGTAGCGGCTATTGACCCTGCTCGGGGCCGTGCCTGTACGTTCCTTACAAGTTAGGAACCTTTCCTAACTTCTGCCGGAACGGTCCCGTGCATAGGGCGCGCCGGCGGCTGGAACGAGGAGCGGTACGGTGAACACGCAGCCGGGAACGCCGAGTCTGTTGCGGGCGATCAACGATCGCGCCGCCCTCCAGGTTCTGCTCGAACGCGGGCCGCTCACCCGTCCCGAGCTCGGAGCGCTCACGGGCCTTTCCAAGCCCACCGCCTCCCAGCTGCTCTCACGGCTGCAGGACGCCGGCCTGGTCGTGCTGGACGGCATCCGGGAGGGCCTGCCCGGCCGCACGGCGGAGCTGTACCGCATCAACCCCCTGGCCGCGTTCGTGGTCGCGCTCGACGTGACCCCCGCGCGCATCGCGGCCTCGGTCGCCGACATCACCGGCGCCGTGATGGCGGAGTACCGCCTGCCCACCCCCGGCAGGAGCGCCGGCGACGTGGTCGAGAAGGTGCGCAACGCCGTCAACGGGGCCTGCCTCCAGGCGGGGGTCGACCCGGCCGCCCTGCACCGCGTCGTGATCGGCATCCAGGGAGCCGTCAACCCCGCCACGGCCAGGCTGGGCTACGCCGCCCACATCCCCGGCTGGCACATCCCCGACCTCGTGGGCACGCTGCGCGACGGGCTCGGCGTGCCGGTCGACGTGGAGAACGACGTGAACCTCGTCGCCCTGACCGAGCAGGCCCACGGCATCGCGCGCGGCCACGACGACTTCGTGCTGCTGTGGGCCGACGAGGGCATAGGGGCCGCGCTGGTGCTCGGCGGGAGGCTCCACCGGGGGGCCACCGGCGGCGCCGGGGAGGTCGGCTACATGCCCACCGTGGGCGCGCCGACGTCCAGGGAGACCGGCAAGCGCGGCGACCACGGCTTCCAGGCCCTGGCGGGCGGCCCCGCCGTGCTGAAGCTCATGCGCTCCCACGGCCTGCGCGGCCAGGACCCCGCGCACGCCATACGCAACGCCGTACGGGACGCCGCGCTGGGCGGCGTCCGGGGCGAGCGCGCCGGGCGGGCGCTGCGCGAGATCGCGGCGCGCCTGGCCATGGGCCTCGCGCCGATCACCGCGGTGGTCGACCCCGAGCTGGTCGTGCTGACCGGCGGCATGCTGCTCGCCGGTGGGGACGTGCTGTCCGAGCTCGTCGAGCAGGAGCTGCACGCGCTGACCTTCCCGCGCCCGCCCGTGCGGATGTCCACCGTCGAGACCAACCCGGTGCTGACCGGCGCCCTCGGCCTCGCCCTCGCCACGGCCCGTGACGAGATCTTCAGCTCGACCGTCCCCTCCTAGCCCGACCCTCCTGATCATCCACCACCCCATGGGAGGCATCCCCCGTGAAATCACCTCTGCTGCTCGTCGCGGCGGCGGGTCTCGCCGTGCTCGCGCCGGCCGCCTGCACGGCGGGCACCGAGAACGCGCCGAAGCCCCCGGCCGCGGGAAGCACGCCGGACCGGCAGCCCGTCACGATCACCATGTGGCACGGCTTCAGCGCCGACAACGAGCTCAAGGCGTTCGACGACGCCCTGGCCGGGTTCAAGCAGAAGTATCCGTGGATCACGGTCAACACGACCAAGGCGATCCAGGACGACCAGATCATCCAGTCGGCCCGCGGCGGCAACCCGCCGGACGTGGCGCTGTCGTTCACCACCGACAGCGTGGCGACCTTCTGCAAGACCGGGATCTTCCAGGACCTCAAGCCGTACCTGGCCGCGAGCAAGATCGACGAATCGATCTTCCCCAAGGTGATCGCGGAGTACACCCAGTACGAGGGCAAGCGCTGCGTGATGCCCATGCTCGCCGACACCTACGGCCTGTACTACAACAAGAAGCTGATGAAGGGCGCCGAGCCGCCGAAGACGCTCAGCGAGCTGACGGCCCTGGCCAAGAAGCTCACCGTGCGCGACGCGCAGGGGAACATCAAGGTCGCCGGCTTCGTCCCCAGCAGCCAGATGTACGAGAACGCCCCGATCCACACCGGCACGATGGTCGGCGCCAAGTGGACCAACCCCGACGGCACCTCGGCGATCGGCTCCGACCCGGCGTGGAAGCAGCTCATGACCTGGCAGAAGGACCTGGTCGACTGGTTCGGGTACGACAAGCTGGAGAAGTTCCGCAAAAGCCTGGGCGACGAGTGGTCGGCGGACAACCCGTTCAACAAGGGCAAGGTCGCCATGGCGATCGACGGCGAGTGGCGCAACGCCATGATCGCCGCCGACGCCAAGGACCTCGACTACGGCACCGCCCCGCTCCCGGTGGCCGATGACAAGCCCCAGCTTTACGGGGGCGGCTTCATCGCGGGCACGGTCATCGGCATCCCGCGCGGCGCCAAGCACCCCGAGGCGGCCTGGGACCTGGTGAAGTACCTGACCACCGACACCGACGCCGTGGTGAGCCTGTCCAACGCGCTCCGCAACGTGCCGAGCACGCTGCCCGCGCTCCAGTCGCCGAAGCTGGACAAGGACGCCAACTTCCAGACCTTCCTCGACATCTTCGCCAACCCCAACAGCAGCACGCTGCCCGCGCACATCAACTCGGTGTTCAACCAGCAGACCCTGCAGGAGGCGCAGATCAAGTGGGAGTCCGGCCGGGCGCCCGATCTGGGCGCGGTGCTGACCGAGGCGGACAAGAAGATCAACGACAAGCTCAAGCTGACCGCGGGCAACTGATCACATGGCCACGACGACGCTCGGGCGCGGGGGGACCGCGGTGCCGGCCAGGCACAAGGGCCGGTACCGCGGGGGCCTCATGGCGCTGCTCTACCTGTCCCCCTGGCTGGTCGGGTTCACGGTCTTCTTCGCATATCCGCTGATCGCGACCGTCTACTTCTCCTTCCAGCGCTACGACCTGTTCACCCTCGAACCGGTCGGGTTCCTGAACTACAAGTACTTCTGGCAGGACGAGGCGGCCTGGACGTCCATCAGGAACACGCTGTGGCTCGTCGCGGTCATGGTGCCGCTGCGGGTGCTGTTCGGCCTCGGCGTGGCGCAGCTGGTGACCAAGCTGAAGGCGGGCGTCGGGTTCTTCCGGACGATCTTCTACCTTCCCTCGCTGGTGCCGCTGGTCGCCGGGACGCTGGGCTTCGTGTTCCTGCTCAACCCGGGCACGGGGCCGGTGCCGACGATCCTCAACGCGGTCGGCATCCCCTCCCCCGACTGGTTCGGCGACCCCGCGTGGTCCAAGCCGGGGCTGACGCTGCTGGCGCTGTGGTCGGTGGGCGACCTCATGGTCATCTTCCTGGCGGCCCTGCTGGACGTGCCCAAGCAGCTCTACGAGGCCGCGGCCCTGGACGGGGCCGGCGGATGGCGGCAGTTCTTCCACATCACCCTGCCGGTGATCAGGCCGGTGCTGATGTTCGCCACCATCACCGGAGTGATCCAGACGCTTCAGTACTTCACCCAGGCCATGGTGGCCGCCCGGGTGGCGTCGGGGTCCACCGACTCCGCCGGGTCGGTCTTCACCCCCGGCTATCCCGACCAGTCCACCCTGACCTTCCCCGAGTGGCTCTTCCAGGAGGGTTTCCGTGACTTCGCGATGGGTTACGCCTGCGTTCTGGCGCTGATCCTCTTCGCGGTGTCGATGGTGTTCACGATCTTCCTGCTGCGCCAGTTCCGTGGCCTCGCCGAGGAGGAGGCATGACCGTTGCCCTCACGCCGTCTCCGACGGCCCGCGAGACCGGCGCGCGCCGGCCACGCGACCACCGCAGGCGCGCCGCGCTGGGGTGGATCGCCACCCACGCGCTCGCCCTCGCGCTCGCGATCATGTTCCTCGGCCCGCTGGTCTTCATCGGCCTGACCGCCGTCATGACCGACCACCAGGCCCTCACCTCGCAGCTGTGGCCCGCGGACTGGGAGTGGGGCAACTTCGGCGACATCTTCGTGAAGGCGCCCCTGCTCACCTGGATCCTCAACACGCTGATGTACTCGGTGCTCGCCACCGTGTTCATGCTGGTCTCGTCGATCCCGGTGGCGTACGCGCTGGCGCGGTTCCGCTTCCGGGGGCGCAAGCTGGCGTTCCTGCTGGTGATCACCACCATGATGCTGCCGCCGCAGGTCGTGGCCGTGCCGATCTACCTGATCTGGGCGCGGTTCCACCTCACGGGGACGCTGTGGCCGCTGATCATTCCCATGCTGCTCGGCGACGCGTTCTCCATCTTCCTGCTCCGGCAGTTCCTGGTGACGATCCCGAAGGAGTACTCCGACGCCGCGCGCGTGGACGGCTGCGGCGAGTTCCGCACCCTGATACGGGTCATCCTGCCGATGGCGCGGCCCGCGATCGCCGCCGTCGCGCTGTTCCAGTTCTTCTACTGCTGGAACGACTACTACGGGCCCCTGCTGTACGCGGGGACCGACACCTCGCACTGGACGCTGTCGCTCGGCCTCGCATCCTTCAGAGCCGTGCACCGCGTCCAGTGGAACCTGACCATGGCCGCCACCCTGCTCGCCATGGCACCGGTGATCGTCGTTTTCTTCTTCGCCCAGAAGGCATTCATCGAAGGCGTAAAGCTGACGGGAGTCAAGTGATGAAACTGGCCGTTGTCGGGGGCGGCTCCACCTACACGCCGGAGCTGATCGACGGGTTCGCCCGCCTGCGCGACGAGCTGCCGCTGTCGGAGATCGTGCTCATCGATCCCGACGAGCGGCGCCTGTCCCTGGTGTCGGCGATGGCGTCGCGGATGCTGCTGCGGGCCGGTCATCCGGCCACGGTGAGCACGGCCACCACCGTCGAGGACGGGGTCGCGGGAGCGCAGGCCGTACTGCTCCAGCTGCGGGTCGGCGGACAGGCGGCGCGCGACGTCGACGAGACGCTGCCCCTCGCGTGCGGCTGCGTCGGGCAGGAGACCACGGGGGCGGGGGGCCTGGCGAAGGCGCTGCGCACCGTGCCGATCGTGCTCGACATCGCCGAACGGGTGGCCAAGGCCGCCCCGGACGCGTGGATCGTGGACTTCACCAACCCGGTGGGCATCGTCACGCGGGCGCTGCTGCGGGCGGGGCACCGGGCCATCGGCCTGTGCAACGTGGCGATCGGCTTCCAGCGGCGCTTCGCCGCCGGCCTCGGGGTCACGCCGGACCGCATCTCGCTGGGCCACGTCGGGCTCAACCACCTGACCTGGGAGCGGGCCGTCTACCTGGACGGAAAGGACGTGCTCCCCCAGCTGCTCGCCGAGCACGGCGAGGAGATCGCCGCCGACGTCGGCCTGCCCGCGCCGCTCATCCGCAGGCTCGGCGTCGTGCCGTCGTACTACCTGCGCTACTTCTACGAGCACGACGCCGTGGTGGCCGAGCAGAGGTCCAAGCCCTCGCGGGCGGCCGAGGTCGCGGCCATGGAGGAGTCGCTGCTCGCGATGTACGCCGACCCGGCCGTGGACACCAAGCCCGAGCTGCTGGAGAAGCGGGGCGGCGCCTTCTACTCGGAGTCGGCGGTCGCGCTGATCGCCTCACTGGTCAACGACCGGGGGGACACCCAGGTCGTCAACCTGCGCAACGACGGCACGCTGCCGTTCCTCCCCGACGACGCGGTGATCGAGGTGCCGGCGCGCGTCGGGGCCTCCGGAGCCGTGGCACTGCCCGTCGACCCGGTCGAGCCGCTGTACGCGGGGCTCATCGCCCACGTCACCGCCTACGAGGCGCTCGCCCTCGAAGCGGCGCTGCACGGCGGCGTGGACCGCGTCACCGACGCCCTGCTCGCCAACCCGCTGATCGGGCAGGCGTCCCTGTCGGCGGACCTGGCCGAGCGGCTGGTCGCGGCCAACCGCTCGTTCCTTCCCTGGGCCGGCGACGGGGCGGTGCGGGCGTGAGGACCGTGCTCGCCGTCGACGGCGGGAACAGCAAGACCGACGTGGCCCTGGTCGGCGAGGACGGCACCGTCCTCGCCCGGGGCCGGGGCGCGGGGTTCGTCCCGCAGAGCGCGGGAGTGCCCGCCGCGATCGACGTGATCGGGGAGGCCGTGCGGCTCGCGCTCGGCGCGGGCACCCCGCCCCCGTACGCCGACCACGTCGCCGCCTACGTGGCCGGGGCGGACCTTCCGATCGAGGAGGACCTGCTCCGGGAGGAGATCCTCAGCCGGGGGTACGGCCGCGAGGTCGTCGTCGGCAACGACACGTTCGCGCTGCTGCGCGCGGGGGCGTCGGAGCCGTGGGGCGTGGCGGTGGTCTGCGGCGCCGGTATCAACGCGGTCGGGGTCTCCCCCACCGGCGAGGTGGCCAGGTACCCGGCTCTCGGCAAGATCAGCGGGGACTGGGGCGGCGGCCTCGGGCTGGGCGAGGAGGTGCTCTGGCACGCCGTGCGCGCCGAGGACGGCCGGGGCCCGGCGACCCTCCTGCTGGACGCGGTCCGCCTGTTCTTCGGCGCACGGCGGGCCGAGGATGTGGTCCTCGGGCTGCACTTCGGCGACCTGTCCTCGGAGCGGCTCCACGGCCTTGTGCCCGACCTGTTCGCGGCGGCGGCCGAGGGGGACGCCGTCGCGAGGGCGCTGGTGGAACGCCAGGCCGACGAGGTGGCCGTCATGGGGGTGGTGGCGCTGCGCCGCCTCGGCCTGCTCGCCGAGCCCTGCGAGGTCGTGCTCGGCGGCGGCGTGCTGACCGCCCGCGACCCGTTGCTGATGGAGCTGGTCGGGGCCAGGTACGCCGCGCAGGCCCCCCGGGCCACGCTGGTGGTCGCCGACGTGCCGCCCATCGTCGGCGCCGCGCTGCTCGGCCTGGACCGGCTCGGCGCCGGGCGGGCCGCGGCGGAGCGCCTGAGGGCGGCCTTCACCGGGGCCGTGTCCACGCCGGTCTGAACCCGTTCCGGGGAGTGAGCGGCGGCGGGGACCCCCGCCGCCGCGCGACCGCTAGGAGGTGCCGGCCGTGAGGTCGGGCGTGCGGTGCTCGTACGGGGTGCTCAGCACGATGGTGGTGCGGGTGGAGACGTTGGCCGAGGCCCTGATCTGCTGGAGCAGGTGCTCCAGCGCGATCGGGGACCTCACCCGCACCTTGAGGATGTAGCTCTCGTCGCCCGCGACACTGTGACAGGCCTCGATGGCGGTCAGGTGCTCCAGCTTCTCGGGGGCGTCGTCGGGGGCGGAGGGGTCGATGGGCTTGATCGACACGAACGCGGTGAGCGGCAGGCCGATCGCGTCGTGGTCGACCAGGGCGGCGTAGCTCCTGATGACGCCGCGCTTCTCCAGCCTGCGCACCCGCTGGTGCACGGCCGACACCGACAGGCCGGTCTCCTTGGCGAGGTCGGTGAAGCTCATGCGCCCGTCCGCGGCCAGCAGCGTCACGATTTGGCGATCGATCTCCTCCACTCCGTAAACGGTAGTCCCCCCTGAGCCCGTTTCGCCGTCCAAGTGGTCACGGCATGGTCCCAACCGGAGCCACCGGCCACGGGCGCCTGGACAAGCTGCTGTAGAACCCCGGCCGGGGCGTCATGCCGAGGGAGGCGCCGGCTGGAGCAGGCGGCCGGTGCTCTCCAGCCTGGCGAGGCCGGCCGCGCCGCACAGGCCGACCACGGCCATGGCGATCCAGGGCAGCCGGTGGACCCCGTGCCCGCCCGCGAAGTCCCACATCGCCCCCGTCGCGAGGCCGCCGAGCGTGATGCAGACGCCGGACACGGTGGCGTACAGGCCGTAGTGGGTGGCCACCAGCCGGCCCCGGGCCAGGACGACGATCACGTCCATCTCGAACGGGCAGATCAGCATCGTGCCGAGCGCGAGCAGCACCGCGGTGAGCAGGATCGGCGTGATCCCGACCAGCTCCCCCAGCTCCTCGGGGCCGGTGCGGAGGGCGGCGGGCGAGCCGACGACCACCAGCGGGACGAACGCGGCCCCGGTCACCGCGAGGCCGCGCACCAGGCTCTGGGTGGAGGACCAGCGCCGGCGCGCCCAGGCGGTGACCCTCGGCTGGCCGACGATGACGACGAGGGCGGACAGCGCGAACATCTGGCCCATGCCGATGTCCTGCTCCTCACCGAGCGCGTCCCCCATCACCAGCGGCAGCGCCAGGTAGACCTGGAAGGACAGCACGTACGACGTGGTCATGGCGAGGGAGAACGCCAGGAACAGGCGGTTGGTGAGCACCGTCCGCCAGGCCTGTCCCTGAGCGGGCGCGCCGCCCGCCCGCGCGGGAAGCGCCCGCGCCTGGAGCACGGTGAGCACCGCGAACAGCGCCGCCGCCACGACCGAGACGGCGCGGAAGTCCAGGCCCGCGAGGGCGAGCCCGGCCAGCGGGCCGAGCAGCAGGCCGGCCTGCCCGGCGATGTTGAACAGCCCGAACGCCTCCACCCTGCGGTCGCCCGCCTCCTGCGCCAGGTACGCCCGCACGCCGGGGTCGAACAGCGCCCCGGCGAACCCGGTCAGCGCGGAGGCGGCAAGCAGGGTCGGAATGGTGCAGGCCACCCCGAGCAGCGCGAAGCCCGCCGTGCGCAGCGCGCAGCCGGCCACGATGGCCCGCTTGCAGCCGAGCCGGTCGGCGAGGTGCCCTCCGGCCAGGCACATCCCCCGCTGGCTGATGTTGCGCACGCTGAGCACCAGGCCCACCACCCACGCCGCGTACCCGAGCCCCTGGGTGAGGTGGCTCGCCAGGTACGGCATCAGCAGGTTGAAGCCGAGCTTGACGGTGAACTGGTTGAGCAGAAGCAGCCGGACCCGCCCGTTGAAGCCGGCCAGCCGTCGCCAGGCAGTGGCCAACGGACGTCCCTCCTATCACTCTGAGTAGTCACGAAACTACAGAGAGATAGGTGAACGGCCGCGCAGCCGGCGGTTAGCGCCGCGCTCACCTCCGGATCAAGCCCGCCCACCACCCCCTGACGCGTCTAGAGGAAGGCGACGCCCGCACGCACCCCGAGCACGAGGAGCAGCAGGCCGAAGCCGGCGAGGAGCGCTCCGAGCAGGGCCCCGCCGCCGAGCACGCTGTCGATGCGCACCTGCGTGGGGTCGGCCGGGTCGTAGATGATCGGAACCCGGTCGCCGGGCCTGGCGGGCGGCGGGTTGCTGCCCACAGGGGACTCGGCCTCGATCTGCTCGCCATCCTCGGTCGTGAACCGCAGAACCGGGTGGTAGACCGAATTGAGCCGCCTCTCCCTCCGGGTGCCGCCGGCCCGGACCGCGTGCAGCCGCACCACCTGGGCGCGCCCGCGCCGCCCCCGCCTGCGGAAGTCGCGCGCGTTCAAGATGACCGCGCCTCCGAGAACGGCCATGATCGCGCCGATGGTCCCCACGATGAACGCCGCGTTGTCCGACACCCCGCGACCGTAGCGCCCGGCGCTTGATCACCGCTTGCACCGGGCCGCCGGGCCCGGACGGCGGCCGTGAGGGGCGGGCGCCGGTGATGGCACCCGCCCGTCACGGCCATGTCCCCCGGCTGTCCCCGGGCGGCGTCAGCCGCGCCTGGTCGAGCCGTTCAGCACGATGTCGTCGACGGCGATGGCGCCGCCCTTGTTCAGCCCCCAGATCAGGTAGTAGTCGGCGAAGTTCTTGGTCGTGAACGTCACCGAAGCCGTCTTCACGTCACCGTCAGAGGTCTCGTCCCACTTGGTGAACCCGGCGTCCTGCGCGATCCCGCCGCTCGCGGTGCGCGCGAGGACGTACGGGTGGGCCGGGGATCCGTCCGGCCCGAGCAGCCGGTACTTGAAGGTCACCGTGTAGGAGGTCAGCGGCGCGAGCTTCAGCTTGGCCGGGTCCGACCACAGGAACTCCTGCCACTCCTGCGTCGCCGGGGCCTCGCCGTACGAGGAGTACTTGCCCGACACCAGCCTGGCCGGGTCCGCCGTGAGCTGCCCCTGCGCCCGGAAGTACAGCGACTTGCCCAGCGAGCCCGACTCGAAGTTCTCCCTGAGGCAGCGGCACGGCCCCGACGAGCCGTCGTAGAGTTTGCTCCACGTCACGTCGGCGCCCATGGCGATGTTCTTCGCCGTGACGCTGATCTCCTGCTCGTCCAGGGCGGCGGGAACGGTGGCCTCGAAGCCGTGGAGCGCTCCGTACTGCGGGAAGGCGGCGCCGATGTCCGGACGGGAGACGTTCGCGGGGACGGTCTTGACCATCCTGCCGCCCGCGCTGATCGACACCCAGAGGGAGTCGGTGGTGTCGAGGTCGAGCGTCCAGCCCCTGACCAGCACGTTCTCGCCCTGCCAGGTCACCTCGTCCAGGGCTCCCTGGACGCCGTGGTCCTCGTCATGGTCCCTGCAGCCCAGGGAGGTCTTCACGCCCCCCGCGGAGCCGTCGAGGCAGATCGTGTGCTTCCCGTTCGGCAGATCGTGCCTCACCCACACCTCGAAGCCGTGGCTCGGCCCGTAGGCCGGGTAGGCCTGAGCCGCACCCTGGTGCGTGAGCTGAGCGGGCACCGTGAGCACCTGCGTCCCGTCCCTGATGACGCCGACCTGCGCCGGGCCGTAGGTGTAGGGGTCGATCAGCCACCCGCGCAGGACGGAGAACCGCCCGCTGGAGACCGGCACCGTGTCCTGCCGCTCGATCATGCCGAACGGGCGCGTGTCGTAACCGATGCAGCCCAGGTTCGTGTACGTGTAGCTCACGTACGCCTGCACGCAGATCGTGTGCGCTCCCCTGGCCGCCGGGAGGGGGACGGTGAAGTCGAAGCCGTGGTAGTCGCCGTTCCCGACGTCGGGCCTGTAGGCGTTGGCCACACCCCAGTTCTGCTCCCCCGTCTCCTTTCTCGCGACGACCTGGACGGCGTTGGCGGGAGCCGGCTGGTTGAGCGCCCACCCCCTGAGCCGGGCCAGTCCGGGCTCGAACCTGATCTCGTCGAAGTACCCGGCGACGGTGGCGGCCAGGGAGCTCTGCCCGGGAGCCGCGGATTTCGGCGGCTCGGCCGAGGGGAAGCCGGCCGGGGGCTTGTCCAGCCTGGTCGTCGCCGGGCCGGCGGCCTTCTTCCCGGCGAGCGCCGGGAGCGCCCTGCGGTCGGCCTCGGTGGGCGTGTACGGCTTGGTCTTTCCCGGCCCCTTGGACTTTCCTGATCCCTTGGTCTCGCCGGTTCCCCCGGGCTTGCCGCCCGGGTCCTTCCCGGCGGCCCGGACGACGTCGACGGGAGCGGTCGCGGACGGTGCCGCGTTACGGGCGGACGTGCCGGCCTGGGCCGGGAGGACCGCCATGGCCAGCAGGAGCGGGGCCAGCAGGCCCGTGGCGAGGCCTGCCGCGGTTCTTCTTCGCATAGGTCTTCCTCTGGTTGCCCTTCGCGGGCGGTGGGTTGTGCGAGCGGTTCGCCGGTGACGAGGCGCGCGGGCCGTACGGCCGGCCCGCGCGCCTCGCGGATGCCGGTTCCTACGCCGCCGGGGCGCGCAGGACGGCGTCGAAGCTCTCCACCACCGCGATCATGTTCTTGACCTCGGGGACGCCCTCGGCGTAGACGCCGGAGGCGAGTTCCTTGGAGTGCTTCTCGTACCGTGAGAGCAGGACGTCCGCGGCGTGCCGCGAGAAGCCGAGGACGGTGTTGGCGAGCGGGTCGCCCGTCCACAGCTCCGCTGGCAGCGGGCTCCTGTCGTACCAGCTCAGGCAGTCGCGCAGCCATTCGTGCGACTGCCCCACGAACGGGTCGAACGAGACGGGGCTCGCGCAGGCCGAGCCGGCCCCGCCCACGGGGTCGCACCCCGCGTAGCTCTGCTGCGCCCTGCGGAACACGTCGGTGATCAGCGGGTCGCCGCCGAGGTCCGAAGGCAGCCGCTCGGTCCCGCCCAGCATCAGCTGCATGATCTCGTCCTGGCGGAGCGCGGTCGCCCAGCCGGACTCGGTGTAGGCCTGGAGCAGTCGCATGCTCTTGGTCACCTGGGCGTTGGCGTCGGACAGGGGCCGGCCGGGGGCGGTCAGCTCGGCGACCACCCTGTCGTAGTAGGCCTTCTGGCGCCCGGTGAGGAACCTGGCCACCTTGTCCCGCGCGGCGGCGAGCACCGCGTCGTCACTGGTGAACGTCGACTCGGCGTCGAAAACCTGCCGGTAGCCGCCGGTCACCCACGTGTCGAGGTAGTACGCGAGATCGTGGCAGAAGTAGACGGTGGGGTCACCGGGGAGCGGCACCCCGAGGCGGGTGCGGCAGATCACGCCGAGAGGCTGGGTCTGCGTCCAGGTGCGGAACGTCTCCACCTTGCCGTCGGGCCAGGTGAGCCGCATCTTCACGGTGACCGCGAGATCGGCCCACTGCTCCAGGATCTGACCCTCCCCGTGCGCGCCCTTGTTCGTCAGCAACGCCTGGTAGCACAGCGACAGCGCGGGACGGTCGGCCTCGGGCAGGGCGTAGTTCGCCATGAGCACCGCGTTCGGCATCTGGGCCAGGGAGACGACGCCCGGGGTGCGGATGTCCTTGGTCACGGTGGTCCCCGGGCACGTCGAGAGGTTCTCGGGAGTAGCGGGCGACGTGCCGGCCGGCGGTGCCTGGTCGGGCGTGCCGAAGAGCTTGTAGCCCTTCGCGTCGGTGTACTCCTTTTGGAGCGGGACGAGCTTCGCCGACAGCCCGGCGACCGCGTCCTTGTAGTCCCTGGTGAGCCCCTTGAACAGCGGGTTGGTGTACGTACCATCGGCCGCGGGCGGGTTGAGGGGCTCGCTCAGCTTCTGGGCCGCCTTGTCGATGTCCAGGCCCGCGGCGACGATGTCCGCGGTGCGCTGGGCGTTGATGCGCTTCGCGTAGCCGGGGTTCTCCGAGGCCAGCCGCGTGAAGCCGTTGGCCATGGTGAGCCAGGCGGCCAGGTTGGGAGAGCCGGACGCCTGCTGGGGCCAGGCGTAGTTCTGCCTCCCGTACCAGCTCAGGAAGCCGTTGGCCCCGCCGGAGCTGCCGTAGGTGTCGATCACAGCGACGGGACTGCCGGCATGCTGCTGGTAGGAGGTGGGGCTGGGGACGAACGGCTCCTCGCGCGCCTGCGTGACGGCCGCGAAGTGCAGGTCGTTCACCACGTGGGCGTACTCCTCGAACGTCGGGATCGGCTGCGAGTGCGTCGCCTCGTAGCCGATGTACTCGTTCATCCCGGCGCGGGCGTCCTTGAGCTCGCCGTTCTGGAGCGACTTGATGATCTCGGCCGCCCAGACGTCCACGCTCTGCTGGATGCCCTGCAACTGCCCCTGGATCGCCGTCAGCTGGGCTGCCGACGCCTGCTGGAGCTTTAGCACCTCGTCGAACCTGCCCATCAGGCCGTCGTAGATGACGTTCAGGTTCTGGTTCACGCGGGCGAACTGCTCGTCCATGGCCTTGTGCAGGTCGGCGACCTCCTGGCGGAGCTTGCCGAGCTGTTCGAGCATCATCTGCTCGGGGCTCGGCTGACCGGCCTTGAACAGGGGCAGCAGGCCGCTGATCGCGGTGATGATGTTCCCGGTGAAGGCCGCGGTCCCCGCCGAGAAGATCGCCTCGACGGCGCCCATGGCCGCGATCTTGGGAAGGTACTCGTTGATCGCCGAGGCGATCTTCACGGCCGCCTTTCCGACGATCTCGATCCGCTTGGCCATGGGTGGATCGGCCAGGCCCACCAGCTTGGCGAGGATGGTCACGCCCACGTCGACACCGCTGATCACCTTCTGGCGCGCCTGCGACTCCTTGAGGATGCGCTCCTTCTCGGCGTCGGGGGCGCTCGGCGCGGTGCTCGACCACTTGTAGGCGCCTTCGTACTTGAGCTGCAGGTCGTCTATCGACAGGACCGCGTTCTTCACCTCCCAGTTGGCCTTGTCGACCAGGCGATGGAACTGCTTGAGGATCTCCTCCTTGTACCGGGGGTCGTCCTTGCCGTAGACCCAGATCGCGTCGAAGTTCACCACGTCCTTCAACGGCGACCCGGCGAGCAGCTCGTCGGTCGTGGCGCCGGCGCTGACGCCGGAGGGATCCCCGACGCGCGCGTCCCAGATCTTGACGTAGGCGTTGTCGTCGCCGAGTGCGGCGCCCATGCCCCGCACCGCCTTGGCCGAGGCCTGGTTCAGCACTGAAAGGGCGACGCCGGCCGAGTCCCCGAGGGACTGGTTCGCGGCCACGGCGTTCTGCCAGCTGTCGTACTCGTGGCCGGGTGTCGCGCCGAACCCGGCGAACGCCTCCTTGAGCGCCGCCGCTGCGGGCGCGAGCCGGGCATCCCCGGAGACCGCGCGGTTGATCGTCGTCAGGATGGCGACCTTGTTCTCCCACGGGGACTTCCCGACGTCCTTGAGCCGCGCGTCGAGGTAGTCCGACAGGCTCTGGAACTCGGCGGCGACCTCGGCCTCCGGCCTGCCCGGCGCCGCCTGCGCCCGGGCCGGGAGCACCAGGCCGAGGATGACGTCCCTGTAGTAGTGCGGGTCGTTCAGGCTGAGGCTGATGGCGTGCAACTGCTGGTTGATCGCGTCGGGGTCCTGGGCCTCCGGCTCGCTGTAGGCAGAGGCGGGGACCCCGTGGAGCAGGGTCGCGGTCACCACGAGCGTCAGCATCGCCGCGAGCGCCCGGGACAGCCGGGCCGCTCTCCTGCGGCGGCGGCCTTCACCTCTTCGACTTGGTCTCATCGATCATCTCTCTCGGCGGGAAGCCCGCGTATCGGGGCTTGGCGACCGGGTGCCGCACCGGGCTGCCGGGGAGTTCCGGGCAGCGGAAAGCCCGGCCGTGTCCCCACGGCATGACAGGAGAGCGGCACCGGAACGCCGTGGCCCGGCGAGCGGGTGGATTCGGACACGTGTGAAAGCGGTTCCAGATAACCGTCACACCAGATGGATCATTTGCAGGGTAATCCCAACCGGTTCCGGCGCTATCCACCTCGGGGCTGATCTGCGATCACCCCACAGGTTGACGATCCTCCGGCCCGATGGGCGTCCGGGCGTCGCCACCGCCGAGGTCGAGTGGGCCGCCGGCTCCCTGTGTCGCTACGATTCCGGGCATGTTCCCCACCGTTGAGATCGCGCCGGGCACGGTGTGAGCGTGCGCTGGAGCGCTCAGGCCTGGTTCAACCTGGTGCTCGTCGTGATGGTCATCGTGCTGGGCGTGTCCACGGTGGCGGGTTCGGCGGTCCTCCGGCACACCACGCAGGTCTCCAACCGGCTGACCGATGTCATCTCCCCCGCCAGGCTCCAGGCCGAGCGCATCCAGACGGCCCTGCTCGACCAGGAGACCGGCCTGCGCGGCTTCCTCCTGTCGGGCAAGGAGGAGTTCCTCGATCCGTACCGGCGCGGGCAGGTGACCGAGAAGCAGGCCGCCACGGCCATCCGCGACCTGGCGCCCGGCGCGCCGATGCTGCGTGACCTCGACCAGATCGAGCGGCTGAGCGCCGACTGGCGCACGCGGCACGCCGAGCCGATGATCGAACGCGTCCGCCGCCAGGGCGCCGAGAGCGTGCCCGCCGGCCAGACCGAGGCCGGCAGGCACGCCTTCGACGCGCTGCGGGCCGCGCTGACCGCACAGGAGTCGGCGTGGGGGCGGGCCCGCGAGGACGCCCGCGCCGACCTGGCCTCGGCGAGAACCTCCAGGGATCTCAGCTTCGTCACCATCGTGGTGGCCTTCCTGCTGACCATCCTCGCGCTCGCCGTGCTGCTGCGGCTGGTGGTGTTCCGGCCGCTGACCCGGCTGAGCGTCGCCTCGCGCAGGGTCACTGCGGGCGACTTCGGCCACCACGTGGACACCGGCGGTCCCGCCGACGTCGCGGCGCTGGCCCGCGACATGGAGGCGATGCGGCGGCGGATCGTCACCGAGCTGGAGGAGACCCGCCAGTCGCGCGAGCTGCTCGCCCAGCAGGCCGAGGAGCTCAGGCGATCCAACAGCGAGCTGGAGCAGTTCGCCTACGTGGCGAGCCACGACCTGCAGGAGCCGCTTCGCAAGGTCGCGAGCTTCACCCAGATGCTGGAGCAGCGTTACGGCGAGAGCCTCGACGAGCGGGCCAAGCAGTACATCCACTTCGCCGTCGACGGCGCCAAGCGGATGCAGGTGCTCATCAACGACCTGCTCAACTTCTCGCGCATCGGCAGGCTCAACGCCGAGTCGGTGCGGCTGGACCTCAACGGCGCCGTGGACCTGGCTCTGCGCAATCTCGGCGCCCGGCTGGAGGACTCCGGCGGCAGGGTCGACGTGGGCGACCTGCCGGTGATCAGCGGCGACCCCACCCAGTGGGTGATGCTGTGGCAGAACCTCATCGGCAACGCGCTGAAGTTCCGCCACCCCGACCGCGAGCCCGTGGTCGTCATCGAGGCCGAGCGCGCCGAGGAGGTGTGGCGCATCACCGTGACGGACAACGGCATCGGCATCGAGCCGCGCTTCGCCGAGAAGATCTTCCTCATCTTCCAGCGGCTGCACAACCGCGACCAGTACGGGGGCACGGGCATCGGGCTCGCGCTGTGCCGCAAGATCATGGCCTATCACGGCGGCCAGATCGAGCTGGACACCGGCTACACGGGCGGCACCCGCTTCGTCCTCACCCTGCCCGCCGAGGAGGAGCCGCCGGAGAAGCCGGAGTGAACGACGCGGCTCACTCGCCGGGGAGAAGGTTCATCACGAGGATGACCCCCCTCGGCGAGGCGTCCTCGGCGTACAGCCACGAGAGCTCGACCTTGATGCGGGCGGGCCGCCCGCGCCGGTTGACGGCGTCCACGACGATCTCGGTGGTGCGCCGGCTCGCGGGGGGCGGGGCGCCCGGGGGCCGGCGCAGCTGGGGCAGGAACGTCGCGACCGGCAGGCCGATGTCCAGCTCGGTCAGCTGACGGCCGACCGCCTCGTCGTGCCGCAGGCCCCAGAGGTCCTCGGCGCCCGAGCTCCAGACCAGCACCCGCAGGTCGGCGTCCACCACCGTGACCGCGTCGCCGAGGCTGCGCACGACGGAGGAGACGAAGTCCTTGGCCTGGTCGAGCTGCTCGCTGCGGGAGTTCAGCGCGTCGTTGATCTGCTGGAGCTCGTCGTTGGTCGACTGGAGCTCCTCGTTTATGGTCTCCAGCTCCTCGTTCGTGGACTGGAGCTCCTCGTTGGTGGTCTCCAGCTCCTCGTTGGTCGACTGGAGCTCCTCGTTGGTGGTCTCCAGCTCCTCGTTCAGCGACTGCAGCTCCGCGTAGGCGTGCTCCAGCTCCCTGTTCGCCTGCTGAAGCTCGTCGCGGAGCCTGCGGTAGTGCGTCACGTCGTGGAAGTTGATGCCGACGCCCGCCAGCTCTCCGCCCGGCCGGTCGAGGAGGGGGACGACGGAGATGTCGAAGACCCTCGCCTCCTTGTCGCTCGGGCGGTACCAGGTGATGTCCTGGAGGTCGGCGGGCCGCATCTCCAGCCGCACCTGCTCGATCACCGAACGCAGCTCGGCGGGCCGGTAGGAGACCTCCAGGTCCTGGAACGGCTTCCCGATGTCACGCGGGTTCAGGGTGAACAACATCTCGGCGAGGGAGTTCACCATCGCGACGTTCCCCGAGCGGTCGATGACGATCTGGGCGACCGGGCCGGAGGCGAGCGCCACCGCCTGGAGCGCCAAGTCGTGTGGTTGCCGATGCGGCGACATCGTGCCGCCTCCCCATGGTGCCCGCGCACCGATCGGTGACGCTCCGACCTTCTTGAACACCCGCATGCGCAGCTCCACGGGCGCGAACTTGTCGCCGTGGTTCAGCAGCATCTCGGCCTTGCCGAGGAACAGGTAGCCGGGATCGGACAGCGCGAAGTGGAACCGCCGGACGATGCCGCGCTGCGTCTCGGAGTTGAAGTACATCAGGGTGTTGCGGGCCAGCAGCAGGTCGACCCGGGAGATCGGCGCGTCCCGCGTCAGGTCGTTGCGCCCGAAGATCAGCTGGCGCCGCAGGTCACGCCGGAAGGCGAAGCCCTCCTCCACCGGTTCGAAGTAGGCGGCGCGCAGCTCGGAGGGGACCTCGTCCAGGCTGCGCTCGCTGTACAGGGCGGAGCGGGCGACCTGCAGGGCCTTCTCGTCCAGGTCGGTGGCATAGATCTTGACCCGCCGGCGGAACTGCTCCATGCCGAGCTCCTCGGCCAGTAACATCGCCAGGCTGTAGGCCTCCTCGCCGGTGGCGCACCCGGCGCTCCAGACACGGATCGCCGAGCTCTCTCCCTTGCCGGCCAGCAGGGACGGGACCACGACCTCGCGCAGGGTCTGCCAGGCGGTGGGATCGCGGAAGAAGCCGGTGACGTTGATCAGCAGGCTGTCGAACAGCCTGTTGTACTCATCGGGCTCAAGCTCCAGATAGTCGCGGTACTCCCCGTAGTCGCGGAGGTTGAGCGCCTCGAGCCGCCGGCCGACGCGGCGCATGAGAGTGGTGCGCTTATATCCCGAGAAATCAAATCCCCGAGTCTCCCTCAGCATGAAAAGGAGATCGTGGAACTCGCGGTCCTGGCCCGGCGTCACGGTGCTCTAGCCTAGGCCCGCCGGCGACCGTACCGAGGGGACTGCGCCGCTCCCCGCCCCTCCGATACGCGATTGACGCCTCCGCATGGCGCGGCGCCTCCCTGGCCTGCTCGGCCTCCTCGGCCATGCCGTCGGTCGCGTCGGCCACATCAGGCCGATATCCGGTCGTCGTGCGCCTAACATTGAATCGCGGGACCGAGCAAGCGTCTTTTAGATGATTTGAGGCTCAATGGAGATGTCCGTTCATCTTGTTCACCGTCATGCGGACACGGCTGTGGTGACGCTGACGGGTGAGGTGGACGCCGCCAACTGCGACCGCCTGGACTCCGCGCTGCGGCGCCTGGTGGCCGGCGGGGTCCTTCACATCCTGGTCAACGCCGGCGAGCTGCGGTTCTGCGACATCGCAGGAGCCAGGGCGCTGGCCCGCACCCATTCCGACCTCCTCGCGGCCGGGGGCAAGCTGGTGATCGCCGCCTCCCCGAAAGTCGCCAGGCTGCTCGGCATGCTCTGGCCGCCGGACGACCCCGGCTTCCCCCAGGTCATCGCCCGCGAGCAGACCGGGATGGACGCGGGCGGGCCCGTGGCGCCGAGCCGGCACGTCGGGGTCTTCCGCCGCCTCGGGCCCGAGCGCGCCACCCGGGCCCGCACCGGCGCCCCGGCCCGTACGGACGCGGTGCCCACGCCCGCGGGCACGACGTGGCCGGAGGCCGCCGGACAGGGCGGCCCGGTCGCAAGGGATGCCATGCGACCGGTGCTCGAAAGGTCCGAGCGGCTGCGCAAGGAGGCCGGGCAGCGGCTGGAGACGCTGCATGCGCGCATCCAGGTCACCTTGGCGACGCTCGCCGAGGTCCACGAGCGACTGGCCGTCTCCCACGCCGCCCTGGAGGCGGGAGCGGTCCCGCGCACCGGAGCCCCCGCCCGTGAAGACGACCATTCCCATCACGCCAGGGCCGAGCAGATCCGCCGGCGCGCCGCGGTGTTCGCGGGGGAACGGCCGGGAGCGCCCGGCACCTGAGGGCGGGCCACCCCCGGATGCCCTCAGGCGGTCAGCGCGCCGCTCCGGCCCCCTGCGCTCGCCGGTCGGCCTGCCCCTCGGAGCCTTCCGCCCTGCCGTCGCCGTTCCGCGGCGGCTCGGCCGTGCGGGAGGCGCTCGCGTACGGCCTCGCCCTGATGTGCCGCACGGCGGCGGGAGCCTCCGCGGGAGCGCCTGCCTGAGCAGTCGTGAAGTCGGCCCGCTCACCGGCGCACTGGCAGTAGCCGTGGGTGAGGATGAGCCGCGCCCGGACCAGGGTGTAGCGGCCGGGATCGATAGCGGTGAGAACTCCGCGACATCTGCCGCACTGGCCGCCCTTAACTGCCATTGCCGTCCCTCGCGTTCGATTCGTCGTCCGTGCGGACGATGGCGACCCGGCTGCACACCCCTTCAGAGCCCGGGCCGGGTCATCGCCGGGCAGTGATCACCGGTCACGCCGAGAGGGGGCATCCCCGATAGGCCACAGCATAAGGTGACGACGCGAATACGTCTGGTTGATGCCTGTTTTGTTCTTACACCCCCGGCCGCCGCCGGGATCTGATCGCCCCTCGCGGCCTCGCGGGCCCTCGTCCGAGGCTGACGAGTTCCGGCGTTTTATGACAAAGCCCAGGTAATCATCGTCGCCGTGGATCACTCGGCCTGCGGGCGCGGGTATGGAGTTGACATCGCCCAAATGCCGACCAATCCAAGTACCCGCCGCCATAAGACCTGAAGGGGCAGGTGCCCAGCGAGATGACTCGTCACCGCGCGGAGAGCCCGCTTACCGATGTGCCCGTCCACGTACGGCGGCTGGCGCTGACCGCGCTGGTGATCGCCGCGGCGGCGGCCGTCGCGTCACCGTCACAGGCGAGCGCGGGGACGGGGGCGGCTCCCCGGCGCTCCCTGGCGGCCCTCGTGACCGACGACCACGGCCCCATCCACATGCGCAACGGAAACGGCCGGGGCAACAAGAGCTATTCGGAGATCCTCAGCCCCACGGTCATCACCGGCCTGCAGAACGTGTCGAACACCACCCTGGGCGGAAACAGCCACACCGAGTCGGCCATCTGCAAGAAGAAGGTGCGTATCTGCAAGATCGTCCAGAAGGCCCGATTGAACCTCCGGAAGCATCGGTAGTGCGTCGCCCGGAAGGTCCATTCCGGCACGTGGTCTATTTCGTTATTCATCAGGTTTGCAGATAGCTTGTCGGATTTAACCATTACCCAGGGCAATGATGCGGTAATAATCTGGGGGTGAATCACCGGGAACGCGACCTACGCCCCGATAGCCGGTATGTTGGCGATCGGGTCTGGATCGAGGGAACTCCCTGCCTGGACTCAGTCCGATCCAGCAGGGGGCGACAAACAATGATTTGTCAGCATTACCGGATTAGTCTCGCCCGGAGAACCGTCGCTGTGTGCTTTCTTGCGGGTGTAGCCGCTCTGACGACGCTCATCGGGGTGATCACGCCGTCCCCGGCGAGCGCACGCGCGGAACGCCCCTCCACGCAGCACACCGCGAGAGACGGCGGCGGCGACGATGACGACCGCGGCGGGGTGCGCAGCCACGACGGGAACGGCACCCGCAACCGCAACATCTTCTCCGTCAATAGCCCCTCGAGCAACCGCGGCTTCCAGCACACCTCGGCCAGCACCGCGGGCGGGGCGACCACCGTCCAGAACGCGCTGTGCAAGCACGCCAAGATCTGCAACATCACCCTCAAGGTCATCGTCATCGTCCCGAAGAAGCACAGGAAGCCGAGCTCCAAGAAGGAGAAGGCGGAGGAGGACGCGCCGGGGCAGGACGACGACGAGGAATGCGACGACGACTGACGTGACCGCTTAGGCGGGCCGGTCCCGTTTACCGGTCCGGCGCCCGGGCAGCGGCCTGGTCATGGCTACCTTGTTGTGGATCCTCGCAGTCGTCCTCGTCATCTCTGGCATCTACGTCCTGCTGGCCCGCCGTGACATCCTGTGGGGCGTGGTACTCATCGTGGTCGGCCTGCTGGTCGGGCCCGGAGGAGTGAGCATCTTCAATGTCTAGGCACGGGAGACCGTGCCCAGCGGATCATCCAGGAATCGCCGGTCCTTGACCGCTCGCCCGGCCGGCGAAGGCGCCGGGGCCGTGGGCGGGCGGTGACACCGATATGCGGGGCCGGGCGCCCTCCCCAGCGGAGGGCGCCCGGCCCTTACTCATGGCGCCTCGATGCCGCCGTCGGGACGGCGGACGGTGGCTGCCCAGCGCTCGAACAGGTGCGTCACCGGCGGATGGGCGGCCGCCGCCGCCTCGTCGAGGTCGACGCCCCAGCCGGGCGCGTCGCTCGGGTACAGGTAGCCGCCGCGCGGTACGAGCGTGCCGGGGAAGACCTCCAGGGTCGCGTCGTTGTAGACGTGCCCCTCCTGGATCGCGAACGCCGGGGTCGTCACGTCGAGCGCCACGTTGGCCGCCGCGCCGACCGGCGAGACGTCGGCGGGCGCGTGCCAGGCGGTGCCCACGCCCATCAGCTCGCACAGCGCCACCAGCTTGCGTACGGGAGTGAGCCCGCCCACCGCCGACACGTGCACGCGCAGCAGGTCGACGCCGCCCCCGGTGACGAGGCGGGCGGCGTCGGCGACCGAGGAGACCTGCTCGCCGACCGCGATCGGCATCGGCGCGGCGGCCCGTACCTCGGGAAGCCGGTCGTACAGCTCGAGCGGGATCGGGTCCTCCAGGAAGAACAGCCGGTAGGGCTCCAGCGCGCGCACCAGGCCGACGGCCTGCTTCACCGTGAGCCGGTGGTGCACGTCGTGCAGCAGCTCGATCTCCTCCCCCAGCTCGGCCCGTGCCCTCGCCATCAGCTCTGGCGTGGTGCGCAGGTAGTGCTGGACGTCCCAGCCGTCGGGGTTGGGGCGGCCGGGGTAGCCGCCCCCCTTCCCCGGCGCGCCGTAACTACCGAGCCCCGGCTGCCCGACCTGCACCCGGACGTGCCGGAACCCGTCGGCGATGATCCTGTGGGCCTCGGCGATGGTCTCGGACATCGAGGCGCCGCCCGCGTGCAGGTACAGCTCGGCCGCCGCCCGCACCCGCCCGCCCAGCAGCTCGTAGACGGGCATGCCCGCACGCTTGCCCGCGATGTCCCACAGCGCCTGGTCCACGCCGGACAGCGCGCTGTTGAGCACCGGGCCGCCCCGCCAGTAGGACGACAGGTGCACCATGCGGGTGATGTCCTCGATGTCGGCCGGGTGCCGGCCGATCAGCATGGGCGCGACGTGCCGCTCGACGGTCGTGGCGACGGCGTGGAACCGCTGGGTGAAGGTGGCGCACCCGAGGCCGTACAGCCCGGGGTCGTTGGTGTCGACCCGCACCACGACGAGCGGGACGCCTTCCGGCGCGGTCACGATCGGCCGTACGCCGGTGACGCGGAGGCCGTCGCGCGCCGGCCAGGGCGCCTGGGTCTGCGGCATCACGCCGTCCACGGGCGCGCTCACGGGATCACCAGGTCGGAGGCCGGCTCGACCGGGTACAGGTGCTCGGCACGGAAGCCGAGCAGGGCGGCGGCGGCGCTCACGTCGATGGGCGCCGTACGGCCCGGCAGGGGTGCCCGTCGTTCGGCGCCGGGGTGGAACCGGTCGAGGAGCTCCTCGGTGGGCTGCGGGGCCAGGGTCGTCGGCGCGGCGACGAACAGCACCTGGGCGCCCGTCACCGGGCGGGTCGCGGCGAGCCAGTTCGCCCGGGCGGCGTCCCTGGTGTCGAGATAGGTCCACAGCTCGTGCGCGCCCGACCGAGGATCGGCGGCGTAGTTCGCCGCCCGGCCGGGAAGCTGGTCGGCCGGTCCGCCGAGCAGGGGGAAGCGCAGCGCCACCGAGTCCATGCCGTAGCGGCGGGCCATCATCGCGGCGGTCGCCTCGTCCACCTGCTTCGACAGCGCGTACGGATCCTCCACCTGGAGCGGCAGGTTCTCGTCGATCGGCACGTACGCCGGATGCAGCTCGCGCGGCGACCAGGGCAGGCCGAGTACCGAGAAGCTGCTGGCGATCACGGCCCGCCGCACGCCCGCCTGGGCCGCCTCCTCAAGGACGACGAAGGTGGCCCGGGTGTTCCCGGCGAACACCTGCTCCGCCGTGCCGAGGCTCGGCGCCGCCAGCGCGGCGCAGTGGATCACGGTGTCCACCCCGTCCAGGGCGGCGCGCACGGCCTCCACATCCTCCGCGCTGCCGGTCACCACCCGGTCGGCCGGAAGGTTCCCGGGGTCGTCGAGGTCCAGTGCGGTCGCCGGGACGCCTTCATGGGCGAGCAGGCCGAGCGTGGCACGCCCGAGCCTGCCCGCCGCGCCGGTCACCAGGATCCGGCGCGGGTCGCGGATCAATCAGTTCACCACCTGAACAGTCGCGGGTTGATGCGTTCTCGCCCAAAGCTATGCCTTCCCCCGCGACCGGCCCCTGCCCGGGTGCTCCTCACCCGGAGAGCCGCCGGCCTTCCGCCGGCTCTGACCGGCACGCCGCCGCTTCACCGACGACGTCACCAGGTCCCCGGCCGGCTGCTCTGCGCCACCCCCCTGTGGGTGTCCTGGTCCCTGGCCCAGGCCCGGGGCGGTCCAGGACGACACGATCGTGGCGTCCCGGGCGTGTGGCCGTCAGGAACGGCGTCTCAGCAGGTAGGTGTCCATGATCCAGCCCTTGCGTTCGCGTGCTCGCGTCCGTAGCTCGTGGATGTGCTCCGCGACGTCGCGGACACGGCCGGACACCAGGATCTCGTCCGGCGTGCCGAGATAGGCGCCCCAGGAGATGTCGAGATCGGGAGCGTCCGGAAGCCCGGCGAAGGCGCAGTGGGCATCGAGCATGACGACGACGTCGCCGGCCGTCTCGGAGGCGGCTTCGGAGAGCCGGCGGCCGGTGGTGATGCGTACGGGCCGGCCGACCTGGGTCAGGGTGGTGCGGTGCCTGGCCGCCAGGGCGGACACGCTGCTGATCCCGGGAATCACCTCGTAGCCGAACCGCGCGCCGCCTCGGCCCGCAACGTCCTCGATGATGGCCAGCGTGCTGTCGTACAGGCAGGGGTCGCCCCAGACGAGGAAGGCGCCGGTCTGGTCCTCGCCCAGCTCGTGGAGGATGAGCCGCTCGTAGAGGTCGGCGCGGCGCGTGCGCCAGTCCCGCACGGCGGTGGCGTAGGCGGGGCTGGTGCGGTCGCGGTCGGGGTCGCGGGCCTGGACGACGCGGTAGGGTCCCCGGGCGTACTCCTCGATCATGTCCTGCCGCAACCGGATGAGCTCGTCCTTCTCCTCCCCCTTGTCCAGCAGGAAGAAGACGTCGGCCCGCTGGATGGCCTTGACCGCCTGAATGGTCAGGTACTCGGGGTCCCCGGCGCCCACGCCGATGATGAGGATTCTCTTCACAGGGGCAAGTCTGCCGTTCCCGCACGGCCGGCCCACCAGGCGTGCGTGGCGCCGAGTTGTCCGGGGTTGCTCTGTCACCGGGTGCGCGGATCAGGATGTTGGCCTGGGAGCCGGTTGCGCTTAGGCTGGACGCGCAGTCGGTTCGCCCTGCCGGCCAGGCAGTGGCGTCGTAAGAGGGAACCCGGTGCGGAAGCGCTTGCCTGCTCTGCTCGCAAGCTCGTCCAATTCCGGGACTGCCCCGCAGCGGTGAGTGGGAACGACCGCCGTCACACGCACTGGATCCGGATATCGGGTCAGGGAAGCGACGGCCAGTAGGTGCCCGGGCTCGGTAAGCCCCGGCGTGCTCGCGAGTCCGAAGACCTGCCACTGCCCGCGCGCGACCGCGCGCGGCGACGTCGATGGCCTCGAGGGCGGGCCGGCGGACCAGCAGGCTTGCACCCGCACGCGTGCCGATCGGCCGTATCTCCGCCTCTCCGGGGCCGCGATGTCCATACGTGACTCGCGAAGGAGAGTTCGTGGCTGAGATTTCCACCACCCCCTCATCGATCGCCACCGTCCACGGCTACCCGCGTCAGGGGCCGGACCGTGAGCTGAAGAAGGCGATCGAGGGCTACTGGGCGGGCCGGGTCACCGCCGGCGACCTGCGTCGCATCGCCGCGCAGTTGCGCCTGGAAACCTGGCGGCAGCTTGCCGACGCCGGCATCCAGGAGGTCCCCACCGGGGACTTCTCGCTCTACGACCACGTGCTGGACACCACCGTCATGCTCGGGGCGATCCCCGAACGCCACCGCGCGGCCGTCCGGGCCGACGCGCTCGACGGCTATTTCGCGATGGCCCGTGGCACCCAGGATGTCGCGCCCTTGGAGATGACCAAGTGGTTCGACACCAACTACCACTACCTGGTCCCCGAGCTGGGGCCGGAGACCGCCTTCACCGCCGACCCCGCCAAGGCCGTCGGCGAGTTGCGCGAAGCCCTCGCGCTCGGGCACGATCCTCGGCCCGTTCTGGTGGGTCCCATCACCTACCTGCTGCTCGCCAAGCCCGCGCCCGGCGTCGCACAGGACTTCGAGCCCGTCACCCTGCTGGACCGGCTCCTCCCCGTCTACGCCGAGGTGCTCGCGGCCCTGCGGACCGCGGGCGCCACGTGGGTGCAGCTCGACGAGCCCGCCCTGGTCCAGGACCAGCCGCCCGCCGTCCTTGACGCCGTCGCCCGCGCCTACCGGGAACTCGGCGAATTGGAGGGCCGGCCGAAGATCCTCGTGGGCAGCTACTTCGGCCACCTCGGCGAGGCCCTTCCGATCCTGGCCGGCGCGCCCGTCGAGGGCTTGGCCCTGGACTTCACCGGGCCCGCGGCGGCCAACCTGGACCTGCTCGCCAGTGCGGGAGGCCTTCCCGGCAAGCGGCTCGTCGCCGGCGTCGTGGACGGCCGCAACATCTGGATCAACGACCTGGAGGCGTCGCTGGCGACGCTGGCGACCCTGCTGGGCCTGGCCGACCGCGTGGACGTGGCGACCTCCTGCTCCCTGTTGCACGTCCCCCTCGACGCCAGAGCCGAAGCAGAGCTCGAACCGGAGGTCGCCCGCTGGCTGGCCTTCGCCCGGCAGAAGACCGCCGAGGTCGTCACCCTCACCCGGGCACTCACCCAGGACACCCCCGCCATCGCCGACCAGCTCTTCGACAACCGGGCCGCCCTGGCCTCCCGCGCGAACTCGCCGCTCACCCGGGATCTGGCCGTACGGGCCCGCAGCGCGGCCGTCACCTCCGCCGACGCGCGCCGTCCCCAGCCGTACGCCGAACGGGCCGCCGCCCAGCGCGCCCGGCTTGATCTGCCCCTGCTGCCGACCACCACCATCGGCTCGTTCCCGCAGACCGCCGAGCTCCGGGTCGCCCGAGCCGACCTGCGAGCGGGACGCATCGACGCCGCGGCCTATGACGAGCGCATCGCCGCCGAGATACGCGAGGTCCTCGCCTTCCAGGAGCAGGCGGGAATCGACGTCCTGGTGCACGGCGAGCCGGAACGCAACGACATGGTCCAGTACTTCGCCGAACAGCTCGACGGGTACCTGGCCACCCAGCACGGCTGGGTCCAGTCCTACGGCACCCGGTACGTTCGCCCGCCGATCCTGGCCGGGGACATCTCGCGTCCCAAGCCGATGACCCTGGCCTGGACCCGCTATGCCCAGTCCCAGACGAGCCGCCCGGTCAAGGGCATGCTCACCGGGCCCGTCACCATGCTCGCCTGGTCCTTCGTCCGCGACGACCAGCCCTTGGCCGAGACGGCGCGCCAGGTCGCCCTGGCGCTACGGGACGAGGTCGCCGACCTGGAGGCCGCCGGCACCGCGGTCATCCAGGTCGACGAGCCCGCGTTGCGCGAGACCCTGCCCCTGCGCGCCGCCGACCGGCCGACCTACCTGGCCTGGGCCACCGAGGCGTTCCGCCTGACGACCAGCGGCGCCCGCGCGGACACCCAGATCCACACGCACATGTGCTACGCCGAGTTCGGCGAGATCCTGGCCGCCATCGACGACCTCGACGCCGACGTCATCAGCCTGGAAGCCGCACGCTCTCACATGCAGGTGGCCCACGAACTGGCCGGGGCGGGCTACCCGCGTGAGGTGGGCCCCGGGGTCTACGACATCCACTCCCCGCGCGTACCGAGCGTCGAAGAGGTGTCCCTCCTGCTGTCCAAGGGGCTCGACGGCATCCCGGCCGAGCGGCTGTGGGTCAACCCCGACTGCGGTCTGAAGACCCGCGGCTGGCCTGAGGTCCGCGACTCCCTGAACAACCTGGTCACCGCCGCCCGTAAGATCCGAGCCGAAATCGCCAGCCGCATCGCCGGCTGACCTCCTCCAGGCCCGGTGCGCACACCTCCGGTGCGTACCGGGCCCGACGCGATGGCCCGGCACCAAGATCGACAAGGCGTGCGTGGACGTCCCCGGGCACACCATCCACCGCGAGCACGCCGCTCATCCCGAGTACATCGCTCGTTCGCGAAGGAGGACCGTCATGTCCTTCACCCTTGACCCCGAGGTCGCCGAGGCCCTCGCCCCCTTCGCCGCCGCGGCCGCCGACAGCACGCCCCGCCGGTCGGGGACGTCGCCGCCCGCCGCGCCACGCTGGAGGGCGTCTTCCAATCTCCAAACAGGAGTTGACTTGCCTAATGTCGTTAGGTTTTACTAGTGGCATGAGGGAAGATCGTAGGCTCCGTCGGCGCAACGAGACCGTTCAGGAGATCCTCGACACCGCGATCGAGGTCATGGGCGAAGAGGGCGTGGCCGCGCTCAGCCTTGCGGAGGTCGCACGGCGCGTAGGCATGCGCCCACCGTCGCTCTATCAGTACTTCCCGTCGAAGCTGGCCATCTACGACGCGCTGTTCGAGCGCGGGACGCGACAGATGGTCGAAGTCCTGGACCCGTACCTACCGAGGCTCGCCGAGGATCCGCGAAGGGCCATCGCCGCGGGCCAGGAGGCCACCATCGCCTGGGTGGTGGCCAACCCGGTGCTCGCGCAGCTCCTGTACTGGCGACCGGTGCCCGGATTCGAGCCTTCCCCTCAGGCGTTCGGGCCCGCCGTACGGCAGCTGGAGGTCCTGGGTGAGGCGCTGAGGGCGGCTGTGGACGCCGGACAACTGGCGCCTGCCGCCGCGAGCGAGGAGGGCGTCGCCCTCTTCACGGTGCTGATGTCCGGTGTGATCAGCCAGCAGCTCTCCAACGAACCGTCCGCGCCGGCCGGAAAGGGACGCTTCACCCGGCTCACGCCTAAGGCACTGGATATGTTCTTCCGTTACTACGCCGCTGAGAAGGGCGAGCCCGATGAGTGAATCCTTCACGGAAGCCGCGCACCTGCCGCAGACCGACCGCGACCAGTCGGCCGTGATCGCCGAGGCCGAGGGCCGCGCCACCCTCGCGTTGCTCGGAGCGCTTCGCGACGGCGACTGGAGGCGTCCCACCGACTGCGGCGAATGGGACGTGCGCACCATGGTCGCCCACCTCGTCGCCCAGTGCGAAGACAACATCCACCTCGGCACGATGCTGCGGCGGGAACTGGTGGGACGACGCCGATACCCCGGCAAGATCGCTTTGGACGCTCATATGGCCGTGCAGATCGACGACCACGCCGCCGAAGCCGGACCGGCACTGGTCGAACGCTTCGCGCTGCTGTGGCCTCGCGCCGTACGCGCCCGCCGGCAGAGGCCGAGCCCGATGCGCCGCATCAAGATCAACGCTGGCATACCCGGTGTACCGCCGCTGGCCGTCGGCTACCTGCTCGACGTCATCTACAACCGTGACCTGTGGATGCATCGCATCGACCTGGCCCGGGCGGCGGGGCGGCAGATCACCATCGGGGATCACGACCGGCAGATCGTCGAGCAGGTCATCCGCGACCTGGCCCTGGCCTGGTCCGCGGCACCGGTCGTGTTGGAGCTCGCCGGCCCGGGGGGTGGCTCGTGGCTGATCGGCTCGGGCGAGCCGACGGCGGTCGTCCGAACGGACACTGTGGCATACATGCGTGCGTTGTCCGGTCGCGACGACGACGTGCCGCTGGAACTTGTATCCGGCACAGAGGCCGCCCTCACCGTCGTCCGCCAAGCCAAAGTCGTCTTCTAGAACGTACGGGTGCCAAGAATTCGATCCGGCAGTCGGGCTGGAGCGCCGCCCGGCGGACGGGCTGGTGGAGATCATCCAGAGAAACCCTGACCATCCAGAAGGGAGCCGCCTCGATGACGGCGAACAGTGACCGACCGGCCGATACGCGAATAATGGGCATCATCCACGGCGCGTTACGCCGCGACCTCGAGCGGACCACGAGGGCGCTCTCGTCTACGCCGCCCCCGCTTGAGCGGCAGCGGGTGGCCATCGCGGCCCATGTCGAGTGGCTGATGAAATTCCTGCACGGCCACCACATCGGCGAAGATCAGGGCCTGTGGCCCATCGTGCGGGCGCGCAATCCCGCTGCCGGCGACCTGCTGGACCAGATGGATGCCGATCACGCTCGGATCGCTCCGGAGATCGACCGGGTGGAGAAGGCCGCCGCTGCCTACGCGGCCGACGGCTCCAGCACGGCCCGGGAAGGTCTCGTCGGTGTGATCGAGTCGCTGCGATCCGTTCTCGACCCGCATCTGCGACGGGAAGAAGAGGAGATGATGCCGATCGTCTCGCGCAGCATCACCCGGGCACATTGGGACGCCTACACGAACACCCATCATGTGGCGACGAGGTCCAAGAGGGAACTCGGCCGGGAGGGCCACTGGCTGATCGACAGCCTCGATCCGGAGGGCTATGACGTGGTCGTGCGGGTCGTGCCGGCGGTGCCCCGCTTCATCCTGCTGCACGCCTTCGCCAAGCCGTACCGGCGGGAATGCGCCCTCCGATGGGGACCACACATCCAGGTCACCCCGCTGAGCCGACAGCGTCCTCGGCCGACCCCGAGCTGATCGGGCGGAAGCGTCTTCGATTCCCTGTAGTTGTCTGAGGAAACGTCACGCTCGTCGAGGGCCTGACCGGCGATGAGACTGCGGGTGGCCAGGCTCAGTGAACGTGCCGCGTCCACCGGTTCCCTGTCGCATGGGCGATCATTGATGAGATCACGGTTATAGCGGCACGGGTTGCCGGGCACGGTGATTTTCATGTGGCACACCGTGTCGAGCACATCACAACGTTCTCCTGATCATCGCGACGCGGCCGCTCGCCAGTCATCGACCTCGTTCACCTCGGGACCGCCCGAGACGGCTCTCATGCCCGCGTCGGGGCGGCTTTTGACCGAGCTCGGATGGGGCCGACTTGGCGAGCAGGAAGCTGCCATAGATGATCAAAGCGATGCCTGTGGCTTCGAGCAGGATCCAGGTGCCCGTACGGACATGCTCTCCGAACATCGTGGTGCCGTAGAGGATGCTGGCCACAGGATCGCTGACGGTCAGTGCCGGCTGTGCGGCAACCAGGGGGCCGCTCTGTAGCGCGTTCTGCAGCAGGAACAGGCTGCACAGGCCCGCGACCACCATCGCGTACAACTGCCAGGAGGCGAGCAGTGCGGCCGGATCACTCTGGAAGATGGAAGTGCTCTCCTTGATGAAGGTGGCGGTGAAGGCGAACCCGACACCAGCGGCCACCCCGAGGGCGGCGGCCCGGCCGGCACTCGTGAACAGTCGTGCAACCATCACCAGCCCGATGGCGGTGCCGATGGTCACGACGGTGGCCATCACCCATTCCGCCGAGGTGGGGGTCTGCCGTCCGGGGCCGGGCGCGGCGCTGGCGAGGAACATACTCACTCCGAGGGTCATCGTCCCCACCGCCAGCCAGGATCGCCGATCGAGTTTCACACCCAACATCCGTGACAGCAGAACCATGGTGAACGGGAGTTCGATGACCAGAACAGGTTGCACGAGGGCCAGGGCTCCGGCCGACAGCGCGGCGGCCTGGAAAACGAAGCCTCCGATGAGCGCGGCGATCCCGCCGAGCCATACCCGGTTGCGGATCAAGGCGAGGACGAGGGCCGGCCGGAACGCCTTGTACTGGGGCACCGACCGTGCCGCGCGACGTTGCAGCACCGAGGCGGTCGCGTTGCAGGCCGCGGCGAGCAACGCCAGCACCACGGAGATCATTGAGCCCCCTCGTCCCGGCGCTGGACAGCGTCCTGCTGCGACTTGGCCAGGAACGGGGACCGTCCAAGGATGACGATTCCCACCACCATCGCGATCAAGCCGATCACCTCGGCCGCAAGCGCCTCTTGGCTGACTCGAAGGCGCTCGGCGAAGATGGCGACGCCCAGGACGACTCCGGTGATCGGTTCGGCGGCGGTGGCGGCCGGCAGCGAGATCCGAAGCGGTGCCGCGTCGAACGCGCTCTGGTTGAGGAGCAGCCCCACCACGGCGACGCCGGGAAGGAGGTACGGTTGCCAGGTTTCGGCCACCGCATCGAGCCCTTTGCCCAGCGTGAGCAGTGAGCTGCGAGTCAGCACGTCCCGGAGTCCGTACAGCAGTCCGGCGGCGGCGGCCGGCAGCATCGCCTTGGTTTGCAGGGAACGCCGCAAGCCGTAGAGCACGAGTCCTGCCGCGACCATGCTCACCAGGAGCAGCGTCAGCCACCGCGGGGAAACCGGATCAGGCAGATGGCCCGCGCGGGGTTCCCCGAAAAGCAGGAAGAGCGCCACTCCCCCGCTCACCAGCACCGCGCCCACCCACTCCATGGGGCCGAAGTGCTCTTGGTAGATCACGTGGGCGGCGGTCAAGGCGAACAGCAGATTCGTCGCCAGGAGCGGTACCACCCGTGCCAGTTCCGTTTCCCGGAGGGCGATCGCGTCGAGGATCTGGCCGCAGAGCATCAGGCCGATCCCGATGAGCCACAGCGGTGTGCGGATGAGGTCCAGCAGCAGGCGGGGATGCAGTATCTCTTCCAACGGCTCCCGATACGCGGCGCGTCGCTGGGCGACGAAGCCCAGCCCGAGAAGGCACGCCACACCCAGGCAGATCACGATGATCACCAGAGGCGCCCCTCTCCGATGTCCGGTTCAACAGCACAGGCGCAAGTACAGGGGATCCCCCCTGTCTTGATCACCAGTACCCGGAGCCCTGCGTGGGTTCGTCTGCGAACTCCCGGTGAGCAACCATCAACCCATCCCTTCCCTGAACGCCGGCTTCACATCTGACCTGCCGGAGCATCGCTCAATGACACTGGCCTACCCGGTGTGACGTGATCGTTCGCCAAGAAGACAAAAGGGGTCCAGGAAGCTCGACCATGCGGCTGACGAGCCACCGCAGGCTCCCGACTGCCGGGCGGCCCGTCGCGAACCTTCAGGCCCGGCGCAGTGTGCCCCTGAGATCGGACGGGAATATGCCATCCAAGTGGTGGCCAGGACGCAGGTCCTGCTACAGCTGGATGTGGGGGGGGGGGAAGGCAGGACCGGCCTCAGGGACCTCTGCGTTGGGGCCGCGACGATGTCGTCGCATGCGGGTTCACGAGCCCACCGGTGTGAGGAAGCCTTCGAGGACCACCAGGCCCTTGCCGTACTTGTCGTCGACCTCGCGCTGGAGCTGCGGCGTGGCCACCCAGACTCCGATGGTGACGTGGCCCGCCCGCTCGTCCGCCGAAGCGGAGTACATGCCCTTGATCTCTTTCTGCGCCCTTTCCTGGAGCGACCGCAGCTCCGCCGCGCTGCGCTGGGCGCGGCTCAGGCACAGCCCGCCACCCCAGACCTCACGGATCGCGCGCTCGTGAACTGTCGGATCGCCGGTGAACCGCAGGTTCAGCACCAGCCGCTTGGGGTCGTTGGCGAGCCGCTCCACCGATCGAGGGTCGCCGGGGTCGAAGCCGTCGATCTCCTCGAGATAGCTCTGGTCCAACCAGCTGCCCCCGTACCCGGGGAGCTTCTCGGCCCTGGCGATCGCGGCGGCCATCGCCTCCTCGGTGGCCTTCGCCGGGTCGACCGGACGCCAGCCGCCCGCGGGCCTCGGGCACGGTGTGGTGAAGGCCGACCGGTCACCTCGGGCGTCGCGGCGCCCGGCGGGGCGCGGAGGCTCGGTCAGCGTCAGCCTTTCACCATCCCAAGTGCCGACCACGTGATATTCGCCCCAGCGCACGCCGCCCTGGGCCGAGTGCTCGACCGCGTTCCAGTCCCACCCGATGATGTCGGGCCCGCCGCACTGGGGCGGCAGAGATTCGGCGACGTTGGCGCAGAGCTGAGGGCCGTGCTGGGCGTTGGCGAGTACGGTCCCGTCGGCCTGGTACCGCATCGCGGGAGCGGTCGCCGCCGGCTCGGTCCCGCAGGCGGCGAGCGTCACGAGCATGGCCACGAGCCAGATGCCTCTCATGCCCACTGAGACGGGCGAAAGCGCTCAGGGGTTCAATGACGGCGTACCGACCTGGGACTGCTCACCGAGGTCTTCGGCCCCGGCCTGGGCCTCGATGCCGGCTTACCCCGGCACCTCCCGCCCGGATCGGCCCCACGTGACGGCGAGCCGCCTGGTCACGAGAGTTCCTTGATGGGTTCGACGTCCGGGTCGCCGATGTCCGCGTGGTAGTCGTCCGCCGACGTCCGGTCGCGGCCGGACGACAGGCCCGCCGCACGGAACAGCATGGTGGCGGCCACGGAGACGGCGGCGTTCAGTACGAACGCGGTCAGGGCGATGTAGCCGGATCGGCCGTCGCCCATCAGGGGGATCTCGGCGAGCGAACCGCCGAAGTGTTTGCCGGACACCGGGTTGACGTTGCCGTACGCGGCGACGGTCCCGTACGTCATGCCGGTGACCCAGCCGGCCAGCAGTGCGCCGGGATGGAACCAGCGCGTGTAGAGCCCGGACACGATCGCCGGAAACGTCTGCAGGATCCAGATCCCGCCGAGAAGCTGGAAATCCAGCGCGAACCTCGTGTCGAGGAACAGGACGAAAGCCAGCGCGCCGAACTTGACGAGAAATGAGACGCCTCTGGAGACGACGAGTTCCTGGCGGGGGCCGGCGGCCGGGTTGATGAACTCCCGGTAGATGTTCCGGCTGAAGATGTTGGCGGCGGCGATCGACATGATCGCCGCGGGTACCAGGGCGCTGATCGCGATGGCGGACAGGGCGACACCCGCGAACCAGCTCGGGAACAGGTCCGACAGGAGCCGCGGGACCACGAGCTGGGGGTTGGTCCTGCCGTCCATGCCGATGGGCCGGGTGCCGGCCCTTATCGCCAGGAATCCGAGCAGCGCGAACAGCCCGAGCACCAGCGTGTAAGTAGGCAGGAGTGCCGCGCTTCGGCGTACGACGTCGCGGCTCCTGGTCGCCAGGACCGCGGTCACCGTGTGGGGGTACACCACCAGAGCCATCGCCGACCCGAGAGCGAGCGTCGCATAGGGCCACAAGCCGTCGGCTCCGGGGATGAGGACACCCCTGGGCCGCCCGGTCCGCGGGTCGATCGCCGCCATCTTCTGTCCCGCCGAGTGGAAGACGCCCTCGAATCCCCCCAGCCGCTGGGGAAGGTAGATGAGTGCGACGATCGCCACCAGGTACAGCAGGAAACCCTTGAGGAAGGCGATGAGCGCCGGCGCCCGAAGCCCGTTGGAGTAAGTGAAGGCTGCCAGCACGGTGAACGCGACGGCGAGAGGCAGGTCCTTGGTGATGGCATCGTCGCCTCCGAGTCCGACGGTCTCGAAGACGGCCTGAATGCCGACGAGTTGCAGGGCGATGTACGGCAGCGTGGCGAGGAGTCCGGTGACGGCGACGGCGAGGGTGAGTCCTCTGCTCTGGTAGCGGCCGCTCACGAAGTCGGCGGGCGTGACGTAGCCGTGGCGATGGGCGACCGACCACAGCCGCGGCAGGACTACGAAGATCAGGGGATAGACCACGATGGTGTACGGAACGGCGAAGAAGCCGCTCACCGCGCCGGTCGCGTACATCGCCGCGGGTATCGCGATGAAGGTGTACGCCGTGTAGATGTCGCCGCCCAGCAGGAACCATCCGGCGAGGGTGCCGAAGCCGCGACCGCCCAGTCCCCAGTCGTCCAGCGTGTGCACGGGTCCGGCCGTATGGCGCCCCCGCCTGCCCTGAACGGCGGCGAAGCCCACGATCGCGACGATCAGGAAGAAGATCACCAGGATGGTCAGGGCAGTCCAGTCGATGCCGCTTCGGTTCATCGGAGTCCTCCGCCGGAACGGGTTCTCCGGCGCGCCTCGGCGCCCGGCGAACCGGCAGGGGTCATCAGGAGATAGGCGCACCAGGTCGCGCCGGAGGACAGCGGCACCCACAGCAGCTGGTACCAGTAGAAGAACGGAACGCCGAACAGCGACGGGTCGGGACGCGCGTAACTGTCGACCCAAAGCAATGCCACGAAGGGTGCGACCAGCAGCGCTGTGGCGATCATCCTGGCCCAGGGGCCTGGGCCGCCGGATCGGATCGCCTGGACGGGCGGCGACAAGGGGCCCGCCGGTTCGTCCCACCATAAGGTTCGCCGACGGACAGGCAGGGCCGGAATACGTTCTCGAGGCATCGGTTACCTTGCTTTACTTGTGAGAAATCAGGTACGACGGTGTGCACACCGCCCCGATACGGCGTGCACACCGCGCGAGGACGTCGCTGGGACGGCCTGGTCCCGCTCAGCAACACCTGATGTCAGGGCTGCCGCCCCGCCGGTCGGCTCGTCGCCGTTCGTACTCCCGCCGGGAAAGCGCCGGCACGTTCGGGTCGGAGCGGTGCTCGGCGAGGTAACGGTCGTACTCGCCCTCACCGGTGAGCTCGCGCAGGTACCACCGGGCGAAGCGGAACAGGGAACGCACGGTCATCAGCGTTCCGCGCCTGTTTCGCTGGTACTCGCACCCACTTGCGCAAGCTCATGACGTTCCATGGCAGTGGTGAACAGCCCTGCGGAAGCGACGAGGCTGGACTCGACGTAGGGCGCCTCGGCCAGGGGCAGCGGCTCCCGCGAGCGCAGCGCACGGATGCACGCGACCGTCGCGCTGCCGATCACGACCAGGACCAGGACCGCGAACAACGCCGCGAGGACGCCGTCCACGGTGGAATTGACGACGACCGCATGCATGGCGTCGAGGTTCTTGGCCGGGGGGAGCACCTTGCCCTCGGCCAGCGCGCCGGCGTAGCGCTCCCGTTGGGCGAAGAAACCGATCTTGGGGTCGTCATGGAAGACCTTCTGCCAGCTCGCGGTCAACGTCACCGCCGCGTCCCAGGCGAGTGGGACGCCGGTGACCCATGCCCACCTGAGCTTGCCCGACTTGATCAGGATCGTGGTGCAGAGAGTCAGCGCGATCGCGGCGAGCAGCTGGTTCGCGATACCGAACAAGGGGAACAGCTGGTTGATGCCGCCCAGCGGGTTGTTGACACCGGTGTAGAGGAAGTAGCCCCAGGCCAGCACGACCACGGCGCCGGTCCCCCAGAGGCCGGGCTTCCAGCTGACCCGGCCGAGCGGCTTCCAGATGTTGCCGAGCGTGTCCTGCAGCATGAAGCGCCCGACCCTGGTGCCCGCGTCCACGGTGGTCAGGATGAAAAGCGCCTCGAACATGATCGCGAAGTGGTACCAGAACGCCTTGAGCCCCGCGCCGCCGAAGACTCCGGAAAGGATCTCCGAGATCCCGACGGCGAGGGTTGGGGCACCGCCGGTACGGGCGATCACACTGTTCTCGTGGACCGCCGCGGCGGCGGCTCGGAGATCGTCCGGAGTGATGATGAAGCCCAGTTTCGCCACCGCGGCCGCCGCACTCTCCGGCGTGGTGCCGAGCAGGGCGGCCGGCGCGTTCATCGCGTAGTACAGCCCTGGTTCGAGTACGCAGGCGGCGATCAGCGCCATGACGGCGACGAACGACTCCATGAGCATCGCGCCGTACCCGATCAGGCGGACCTGCGATTCCTTCTGGATCATCTTCGGGGTGGTGCCGGAGGCGATGAGCGAGTGGAAGCCCGAGAGCGCGCCGCAGGCGATGGTGATGAACAGGAACGGGAACAGCGTCCCGGAGAAGACCGGCCCGCCGCCACTGACGGCGAACTTGGTGACCGACTCGGCCGAAAGGTCCGGCGCGGCCACCAGCACACCGACCGCGAGCAGCCCCATCGTGCCGACCTTCATGAACGTCGACAGGTAGTCACGCGGGGCCAGCAGCATCCACACCGGAAGCGCCGATGCCAGGAAGCCGTACACCACCAGGCAGATGACCAGGGCCTGGGGACTGAGAGTGAAGGCGTCGGCCCAGCGGGAGCCCTCGACCCAGCCGCCCCCCACGATGGCCAGCAGCAACAGCCCGACACCGATGACCGAGGTCTCCATAACCCTGCCCGGCCGCAGCACTCGCAGGTAGAAGCCCATGAACAGAGCGATGGGAATGGTCATCGCGATGGAGAAGGTGCCCCACGGTGATTGGGCGAGAGCGTTCACCACCACGAGGGCGAGGACCGCCAGCAGGATGATCATGATGGCGAACACCGCGAGCAGCGCGGCGGCGCCGCCGATCGGGCCGATCTCCTCACGGACCATCTGCCCGAGGCTCTTGCCGTCACGGCGCATGGAGAAGAACAGGGTGACCATGTCCTGAACGGCGCCGGCCACGATGGCCCCGACGATGATCCATATCGTCCCCGGCAGGTAACCCATCTGCGCGGCGAGGACCGGCCCGACCAGCGGCCCCGCGCCGGCGATGGCGGCGAAGTGGTGACCGAGCAGCACCCGCCGGTCGGTCGGGTGGAAGTCGACCCCGTTGTCCAGCCGTTCCGCGGGGGTCGCGCGGCGGTCGTCGACGCCGAGCACGCGCCTGGCGATGAAGCGGGAGTAGAAGCGGTACGCGATCGCGTACGAGCCGAGGGCGGCGCCCACCAGCCAGATCGCCGAGATCGGCTCACCGCGGGACAGGGCCAGGACGCCCCAGGCCAGGGCGCCCGCTACCGCGACCACCGTCCAGACGAGTATCGACCTGGGGGTGACTCTCGAACCGGCAGTACCAGGTCTGGGCATACGTGATCCTCCTCAATCAGGGCAGCACAAAGCGATGGAACGGTGCTGTTGTCCGCGGAATACGACCGCTCAGAGGCCGGACGGCGGCCGAGCGGCGTCGATGACGATGACGACCGTGCTAGAGATGATCACGATCTCGGGGTGGGCGTTTCCCTCCACGCCGGAGCAGGTAGGCGGCGCCCATGAAAACGATGCTCCCCGGCACCCACATGAGCTGATACCAGAAGAAGAACCTCATCCCCGCCAAGTGCGGGGTCTCATGTGGATACCAGGGCACCCATAGGAGCGCCGCGACGGGGATGGCGAGGCAGACACCCGCCGCGACGCGCCGCGGTGATCGAATCGGCTTCGCCATCACACCCTCCGGAATCTTCTACGGGTCTCGTTGCAAGGGTTGCGAAGGCCGGCGATCCGGATTACACGGATTTCACGGAGATTTCGTGTCAACCAACTGTGAGAACTACGCAACATAGGGATATTGCGAAGGCGTGCTGGACGGTGGCGAATGATCGACCCGATGAGTGCAGTGACCTTCTTCGGCGTGCTCGGCGGCACCTCCCTCATCGCGGTCACCGCACGCCGTTTCCGGCCGCCCCCCGAGCTGCCGACCCTGGAGAGCTGGGCACTGGCGGATCGCCGGCTCGGCACGCCGATGACCTGGTTCCTCCTCGGAGGGACGATCTACACGTCCTACACCTTCGCCGCCGTACCAGGCCTGGTGTACGGCACGGGGGCGCTCGGATTCTTCGCGCTGCCGTACACCGTGATCGTGTACCCCCTGGCGTTCGTCCTGCTCCCCCGGCTCTGGTCGCTGGCACGGCGGCACGGCTACATCACCGCCGCCGACTTCGTCAGGGGACACTACGGCTCCCCGGCGCTCGCGCTGGTCGTCGCGATCACCGGTGTGCTGGCGACCATGCCGTACATCGCGCTGCAGATCGTCGGCATCCGGGCGGTGCTGTCCGCCGGCGGGCTGTACCCGCGGGGGGTGCTGGGCGACCTCGCGCTGGTCGCGGTGTTCGCGGTGCTGGCCATGGCCACCTACCGGCACGGCCTGCGCGCCCCGGCGATCATTTCGGTGGTGAAGGGCGTGGCCGTCTTCAGTTCGGTCCTCGCCGTCTCCTTCCTCGTACTCGACCGGCTCGGCGGACCCGGGCCGATGTTCGACGGCGCGGAGCGCGCACTGTCGTCCCGGACGACACCCCAGGTCTCGCTGACCCTGGAGCCGAGCCTGTTCCCCGTGTACTCCACGCTCGCGGTCGGCTCGGCGCTCGCCCTGCTGATGTACCCCCATGTGCTGACCGCCGCCTTCGCCGCCTCAGGTCCGGACACGCTGCGCCGCACGTCGATCGCGCTGCCGGCGTGGACCGCGATGCTCGGGCTGTTCGCGATGCTGGGCGTCGCGGCTCTCGCGGTCGGCGTCCAGGCACCACCCGGCAACGCCGAAGCCGCCGTCCCCCTGCTGGTCAGGGAACTGATGCCTGCGGCACTCACCGGCCTGGTCTTCGGCGCCCTCGCCGTGGGCGCGCTCGTACCGGCCGCGGTCATGTCGATCGCGGTGGCGACGTCGTTCGTCCGCAACATCTACGTCGAGTACTTCCACCCGACGGCCACGCCCAAGCACCAGACGCGGATCGCACAGATGATCTCACTCGGCGCCAAAGCAGGCGCGGTCGTCTTCGTGTTCGGGCTTCGCGACCAGGACGCCATCAACCTGCAACTGCTCGGCGGCGTCTGGATCCTGCAGATCTTCCCCGCCGTCGCCATCGGTGCGTTCACCCGCCGGCTCCACCACCAGGCGCTGCTGGCCGGCTGGGTGACCGGCATGGCCGCCGGCACCCTCATGGTGGTCTACAGCGGCTTCTCGTCGTTGGTACCCCTGGGCCTGGGCGGACAGGGCGTACAGGCATACGCCGCGGTCGTGGCGCTGGCTCTCAACCTCGCCGTCGTCTTGGCACTCACCCCGGTCCTCAACCGGCTGAGCGGATCACGCATCCAGGCCGAGCGCGGTCCGATCAACACGCCACCTGAAGCGGAGACGGTCCCATGACGAGGATCCTGCCGGACACCCGGCTACGGGCGCCGCGCGAGACGGACCCGATATCCCGGGAGATGTCCGCGGTGATGACCGAAGAGCCGCCCGCCCTCGCGGACCGCTCAGCCCCCCTCCCACCGGCCGCGGACCCGGAGACCGCGGTGACCCGGCTGTTCGAGACGCACTACACCGGTCTCCTCAGGCTGGCCGTGCTCCTCGGCGCCGACGACGCCGAGGACATCGTCGCCGAGGCGTTCTGCCAGTTGCACCACCGATGGAATCGACTGCGGTCGGCCGAAGCCGCCCTGCCGTACCTGCGCTCGGTGGTCTGCAACCTCACCCGTATGCGGCTGCGCCACCTCCAGGTGGTCCGAAAACACGCGGATTGGAACACCGGATCAGAGCAGTCGGCTGAGAACATCGCCTTGCTCCACGACGAACACAAAGCACTCATCACCGCCCTCCAGGAACTATCGGTGCGTCAACGCGAGGCGCTGGTGCTGCGATATTGGCTCGGCCTACGCGAAAGCGACATCGCCGTGGCCATGGGCATCTCCTGCGGAGCGGTCAAGGCGCACACTGCTCGCGGCATGGCCGGCCTCACCAAGAGCCTGCAGGAGCGACGATGACCACCGGCCCGTCCAGCACGGAAGACCAGCTGCGCGCAGTGCTCAGCATCCTCGCCGACAACGTCGAGGCGGCACCGGACGCCTACCGCAAGGTTCAGGGTGAATGGCGACGCCGGGAACGCAGGCGCCGCCTCACGCTGGCCATCCTGATCGCGGTCGTCTTCGCCGTCGCCGACATCGCCGGCCTCTGGGCACTCAACCACTCCCCCGACCAGCCGCACATCGTCTTCAACGAGCCGGCCCCGCCCCTGTCGCACGCCCCGCTCCCCGGCAGGCCATGAACCTCGCCGCCAGAGACCGAACGCGCGCTCTTCGGAGCGGCCTGGTTAACCGACGGATGGATAAGAAGCAAGTTCGTCCAGCCTGTCCCGGGGTGCCGCGGCCGGTGCTAGGCGAGGGGGACCCGCCATTCCAGGTGGGTGCCTCCGGTTGGGGGTGAGGTCACCTGGAAGGAGCCGCCGAGACGGCTGGCGCGTTCTTCGAGGTTGCGCAGGCCGCTGCGTCTGCCTTCCGCCGGGACTCCGACCCCGTTGTCCTCCACGACCATGGTCAGCCACCCCTCGTGGACACGGGTCGTCACGTCGGCTCGGGAAGCCTTCGCATGGCGTACCACGTTGGACAACGCCTCACGCAGCACGGCCGGGACCTGTTCGGCGATCTCTGGGGACACTCCGTTGTCCAGCTGGCCTTCCATGCTCAGTCCCGGCATGAACCCCAGGTGGCCACGCGCGGCCTCCACCACGTCCACGATCTGGGCGCGCAGGCTTGGCGTGCCCGGCTGGCTAGGGGTCTGGAGGGCGAAGATGGTGGAGCGGATCTGCCGGATGGTGCCGTCGAGTTCGTCGATCGCATTCTGCAACCTGGTGGAGGCCTCCGGTCGTTCAACCAGGCGGACCGCGCTCATAAGCGTCATGGCCACCGCGAAGAGCCGCTGAATCACGACATCGTGCAGATCCTTGGCGATACGGTCGCGATCCTCCAGCAGCCCCAGCCGCTCGGCGTCCCTGCGGGTCTCGGCCAGTTCCAGCGCGACGGCCGCCTGCCCGGCGAAGGCATGAAGGGTGCGCAGCTCGGCGTGACTGTATGGACTGCGCCCCGGACGCTTTGCCAGGGACAGCACACCACGCACGACACCCGGAGCGCCGAACGGAACAGCCGCTACCGGGCCGACCGGAACAGACTGGGCGAAGGCGATGAGGACATCGCTTTCCGCTGGGCTCTCCACCATGAGCGGCTCACCGGTCACGAAGGCCCGGCCGGCGAGTGAGCCGGCGACCTCTTCGGTGGTGTACTGCTTCTCGTCCTGGCCGTCCTCGAGAAGGAGGCGGAGGGTGCCCACCTCGTCACCGGGGAGCAGCAGCGCCACCACGTCGGCATTGGCCATCTCCCGGGCCCGCCGTGCCATCAACGCGAGCACCTCTCGCGGTTCGGCTCCGGACAGCAAGCGGGTGGTGATCTCCGAGGAGGCCTCCAGCCAGCTCTCGCGACGCCGGGTCTCCTCATACAGCCGGGCGTTCTCAATGGCCACACCGGCCGCGGTGGCCAGGGCGACGACGATCGCCTCGTCTTCGTCGTCGAACTCGCCGCCTCCCCGCTTCTCGGTGAGGTACAGGTTGCCGAACACCTCGTTTCGGACCCGGACCGGCACGCCGAGGAAGCTGCCCATCGGCGGATGCCCCGGAGGGAAGCCGTAGGACTCGGGATGCTGGGAGATATGGGTCAGCCGCAGTGTCTGGGGCTCCTTGATGAGCAGCCCGAGCAGTCCGAGGCCGTGCGGCCAGTGCTCGATCCGGGCGATCTCCTCCTCACTCAGCCCTACCGGGACGAACTGCACCAGCGTGTTCTCATCGCCGATCACTCCCAGCGCGCCGTAGCTGGCATCCACCAGGGTGGCGGCGGTTTCCACGATCCGGTGCAACACGGTTTCCAGATCGAGATCGCTCCCTACCGAGACGACCGCGTCCAGCAACCCGTGCACGCGGTCGCGGGTGGCCAGCACGGCCTCCAGTCGTGTCCGCAGCTCCGACAGCAGATCGTCCAGCCGCATGTGCGGCAGAAGCGAACGAAGCTTGTTGTCCGTCATACCAGGGAGTTTGACACCAAGTAGTCGTCTAGGCCCACGCGCCCTCTAGCAAAGTGCCCTCAGGGCGAATCAGCCCGGCTCCGTTCTCTTTCAGCACGCTCCGCTGCAGGCGGATGGAGAACGGTTTCGGGGTCAGGAACGGACGACGGCCACGGGACAGGAGGAGTGGTGCAGGAGAGCTCGGCTGACGGAGCCGAGGAGCAGCGCACCGACCGTGCCTCTGCCGTGGGAGCCCACGACCACAAGGTCGGCTCTCTTGGACGCCTGGGTGAGCGCGTCGACGGGGTGGGCGCACTGAACGTCCTCTATAACTGTGACGCGGGGATACTTGCCGCCCAGGGTCGCCAACCTCTGAGCCAGGAGTTGGTGCTGGGCCCGTCGGACGTCGTCCATGTCGTAGGGGATCCCGGGGACGTAACCGTGCCGGGGCGACAGCCACGCATGGAGGGCACGAAGCGTGGCGCCACGGAGCAGTGCCTGCTCGAAGGCGTAGGCCAGGGCGGGCTCGCATTCGGCGGAGTCGTCCACTCCGACGACGATCTCGCCGTGCGTGGCCTCGGCGTCCGGGCGTACGACGACCACGGGGCAGTGAGCTTGCCCTGCGACGTGGCCGCTGACCGAGCCCAGCATGGCGCCGGCGAAGCCGCCCAAGCCCCTGCTGCCGACCACGATCTGGGCGGCGTCCTTCTCCTGGTCGCGAAGTACCGCGGCGGGGTACCCCTCGATCATCTCGGTCGTCACCGTGGCCTCCGGCCGGTGTCGCAGAGCGCGGGCCGCGGCATCGGCGAGTATGCGTTCAGCGGCATGAACCAGCGTGTCACCGGCATCGGGAGGAGCGGGGTACCTCGCGATGCTGTAAGGCCAGCGCTCCACCACCGAGACGATGTGCAGGGGTACCTTCTTGCGCGTGGCGTCATCGACGGCCCACTCCACAGCGGCGGCTGCGGAGACCGAACCGTCAGTACCCACCACGATCCTCTTGGACATGATCCCTCCCTTGCCTGGCCATCCGCCCAGCGGATGGGGCCATTTCTGTTGGGTCAGGCGAAGCATCTTCCGTTCCCACGAGCGGCCTTTTGTGGCTAACTCGCGGAACCGGTGGGATGATCAACACTGGGCACTTCGCGTGATGCAACCCTGTTCAGAGCGGATTCACCACAGACATGATGACCCTCCTTCGGGTCCTCGCGGGCCCGCTGTGAGGGCGGGCCCGCGAGGGAACGTCTTCAGCTCTTCTTCTCGGCCTTGCCGGCCTTGCCGGCGGTACTGCCGACGAAGATGCGCCTGCCTTCCTGCTTCTTCTCCGCGAGCTTGACGCTGACCTCGAGGATGCCCTGGTCGTAGACGGCCTTGACGTCCTTGTCGTCCGTCCCGGGCGGCAGCGCGATGGACCGGGTGAACGAGCCGTACCGGAACTCGGTGCGGTGCCCGTCCTTCTCCTCGTGGTGACGCTCGGCGTGAATCGCGAGGATCCCGTCCGTCAGAGTGATCTCGAGATCCTTGTCCGGATCGACGCCGGGCAGCTCGGCACGGACCACATACCGGCCATCCATGACGTAGTCCTCGAACCGGATCGACTGCCCCATCGCGGGCCTCAGGCCCGCCAGTGGGGCCTCAAGCCAGTCGATGAGGTCGGGGAGGAATCCCCTCGGCTCTCTGCGCACCGGTGTGCTCATCGGTCCACCTCCATCTTCTGTTCGACCTTCAACCCCATCCCATCTATCGGCCCGCGTCAGGCAAAGAAGGCGGAGGTCCTCAAGGGCAGGGTCTTTGGGCACGACCGGTCCGTAGTTCTGCCGGAAGGCGGCGCGGCGCGCGCGGCACGGCGGGGCCGTACCCCAGCCTGATGATCATCTGGGGATGTCCGCGCCGGTGGTGGGGATCAGCGCGGTGGCGCATGTCCCGCAGATCGAGGGGCTGGTTCAGGAACGAAGCCGAGACGCCATGCGCGCTCGCGAGGAGCAACACCCGCTGCAATGCCTGCCCGGCTCGCAGCCAGTCTGCGGGACGGTCGCCGGGAGTGGTGAGCACCGCGATCTGCGGCTGATGCTCGAAGTGCTCGGCAGGCCGGTCCGGATGCGCGCCGAAGTCACGGATCGCAGTCGAGTCGCCGGCCGGGCGTGGGCCGAGGACGTAGGAGGGCAGGCCGTCGTAGTGGGTTCCTCTCATCGTCCACGCCCGCAGCTCCGCCAGGTAATCGTGGTCCCCGGTCAGCTCCTCCTGGGCGATCGCGACGTAGTCGAGCAGGTCCGCTGCCCCGCGCCCGTTCAGGGGGACGAGATTGGCACCTTGTCTGGATGCCGCGATCCGCAGCTCCGCCAGCACCCCGGGCGGGACTCGCCTGTCGCTGAACGGCTCGCGGTTGGTACGTCGCCGGCCGATGTTGGCATACAGCTCCTGTTCGGTCACAGACGGCGTCCGTGGCTCCGGCATGTGGACGGTGGCCAGCAGGTGCCGCTCGCACCGGGGGTCGGGCAGCAGCAAGGTCAGGGGTTGGTATCCGGCCACACGGATGGCCAGGCGCAGGTTGAACAGGGCGGCGCCACAGCTCACGTGCAGGGAGCGGCCACGCGGGTCGCTTGTCCTGAGCCTGCGGTCAGGATCGGCGAGCACCTCGATGCACTTTCCGGGTACGACCCGAAAGCGCCACGGCTGGGTGTTGTGGACCGAAGGTGCCTGGCCGGCCGCGGCCAGCAACCAGCGGACACCGAGGTCTGTGGCACCGGGAAAGGGCATGACGTACCTCCTTCAGCGACGTGCATCGACGTGCATCGACGTCTTGAGGCTCGTGTCCTGGCCGGGCGGGTGACAGAGCCTAAGGTCCCGGATCGATCAGGACGTCCGGCTGGACAGGCCAAGCCGGACGGCACTGCCTGATGGAACGGCGAAACGATGTGATGAGGGCGGAAGAAAACAGTGACCCCCGCACTGAAAGGGAGGGCCAGCCATGGCACTCACCGAAGGGCGCCACCAGAATGACGCCGCTGCCCATACCCCCGTCGTAAAGGTCGAGCGCCCGCGCGGGGAGGCCCGGCCCGTCGAATACGCTTGGGCCGTCGCCCGCATCGCCATCGGGTGGGTCTTCCTGTGGGCCTTCCTCGACAAGCTCTTCGGCTGGGGCTTCGCCACCCCGGCCAACCGCGCGTGGATCCACGGCGGCAGCCCGACCACCGGCTTCCTCAAGGGCACCACCGAGCACACCTTCGGCGGGTTCTTCGCCGGCCTGGCCGGCCAGCCCTGGGTCGACTGGCTGTTCATGATCGGCCTGCTGGGCATCGGCACCGCCCTCATCCTCGGGGCAGGCATGAAGATCGCCGCCACCACCGGAAGCCTGCTCCTGGTGTTCATGTGGGCGGCCGAACTCCCCCTGGCCACCAACCCCTTCATGGACGAGCACATCATCTACACCATCGTGCTGGTCGGCCTTGCGCTGGTGGGGGCCGGCAACACGCTCGGCATCGGCGAATGGTGGGGCGACACCCGGCTCGTCAGGCGCTACCCCATCCTCAAGTAGGCCTCTGATCAACCACGGCTCGCCCGCTCTTCACCGACGAAGGGCGGGCGCCGACGTTTACACATGCCTGGTATGCGGACCCCTGCCCACCGCGGACTCCGCCGTACCGGCCACACCGACGACCTCGATATCGTCCTCGGCCCCCGGCAGGGCCAATACGCCACGTCGCACTCGCTTCCCTTCCTGGTTATCCGAAGAAAAGCACCGGCGAATTCGGTTGAATCTCTTATAGCGACATGACCTGGTCCCAAAGGCCGACGAACGTCCTTTGACTCGGGGACCTTTACCACTGACCAGGTGAATCCTTCCTTAGACATCGTTGGGATGAGGAAAAGGAGGTCCGTCATGACGATGAAAGTCAAAGATGTGATGGGGAGCGTAGCCATCACCGTGCCGCTGGACGCGCCGTTCGTGGAGCTCGTCGACACGATGCGGCGATTCGATGTGGGCGCCGTCACCGTGATCGATTTCGACCGCCGACCCGTTGGAGTGGTCACGGCCGACGACGTACTGCTGAAGGAGATCCATCCCGAGGCGAAAGCCGGCGCTCTCTTCGAGAGCCGCAGGCGACGCGGCGAGCAGCGGAAGGCCGCAGGCACCACTGCCCAGCAACTGATGACGAGCCCCGCCATCACCGTGACCGAAGGGACGTCGGTCCGCGAAGCGGCTCGGCTGATGCACGCCAGGCACATCAAGCAGTTGCCAGTGATCAATGTCATGACCGGTCGCGTGACGGGGACCGTCCACCAGAAAGACCTGCTGAAGGTCTTCACTCGTCCGGCTGGTGACATCGAGCGCGATGTCAGGCAGATGATCGAGCAGGCCAACGTCACCGGCGACGGATTGGACGTGGCCGTCGATGCGGGAGTCGTGACGCTGACCGGACGGACGGCTCTGCGCTCCGAGGCCGCTCATCTCGCGAGGTCGGCCGAGACGGTCGACGGCGTTGTCGGCGTCATCGCCGATCTCACCTTCATCCAGGATGACCAGGCATTTGTCCCCCCTGTGTACCTCTAGCGGCCAAGGGCCCGTCCGCATCCGGGGGCGCTTTCTAGGGATCGTCGCAACACAGTGATCACTTACTGGCAGCGGTCAGCATAGCGCGAGCCGACTGGGTCTCCGTGTTCTCCGCGTTGCGGGAAGGCGAAAACCCAGTCGGAGGCCAGGGGGTCGGTCAACGTGGGTGACGTGAAGCTGACCGAGCTCATCCTCGGCATAGTGCTCGACGAAGAGCTGTACGAAGCGGCTGGTACGGGGCTCAGAGAGATTTGGAACGGAATCCGGCGTTTACGCGGTTCCCGCTGGTCACCAGGCTCCCCCACCTTTGGGTGAGGAGCCCGGCTCTTCGTGCACTGTCGACGTCAGTCCCACCAGAAGGACCAATGGCCGGAGCCGATCAGTGCTTCGGCATAGTCCTCGAAGTCTCCGCAGCCCTGCCAGATGGTGTCCGGGGAGAACGCCTCATGCTCGGCCGCCACCTGGTGGGCGTGCTCCAACGTGGTCGGTGGTGCGGCCACGGACAGCTCGAGCGTGTCGTAACCCACGGCCACCACACGAGCCCCGAACCGCTCTTCCCACGAACGGACCACGACCGAGATCTCCTCCGTCTCGTTGGTGTGGTTGCATGGTCCGGTCCATCCGCACAGCGTCAGCGTGTCCGCGCCGCGCGTGGCTGGGACCAGGCCGAGCAACCGGGGGCAGGCTGAGCCGAGGGACTCGGCGAGCAGCGCGGCAGCCGTGTCCGGATCCCGGCCCGACACGCCCGGCGGTGCCAGTCCGGGCCAAGGGCCGAGCGGACCGGAGGTCCAGAACCCGATCAGTACGTTCTCGGCGGTCAGCGCGTCGATGGCACCGATCGGCGCGGCATTGAGTTCGCCGTCGTGCCACGGTCGTCCGGAGTTGTCCTCGAGTGCGTCCAGCAGCAGCGGGTAAAGGCCGGTCTTGTCGCGAAGTTCGAAGAGTCGCCGCCAGTGTCGTCCCGCGTCAGGAAGCTGTTGGTCCGAGACCCACATGACGGGGCTGTCAGAGCCGCGTTCGGGCGTCACCAGACGGCCCGGTGGCAGTCCGTCGGGCAGCGCGTTGAGTGGCGATTCGTGGTGCATACCGCAGAAGTTAGCGACATGCTCTGACGTTCTGGAGCGCTTTTGAAACAGGCCCTCGGTCAGGCGCAGGTCGTCAGGAGCTCCGTGAGGCGTTCAGCCGGGGTGTCCCAGTCGAGCGTCTTGCGAGGTCGGGAGTTCAATTCTGCGGCAACGGCGTCGAGCTGGTCGCAGGTGTGGACGGACAGGTCGGTGCCCTTGGGGAAGTACTGGCGGAGCAGGCCGTTGGTGTTCTCGTTGGAGCCACGCTGCCATGGGCTCGCCGGGTCGCAGAAGTAGACCGGGATGTCGGTGGTGAGGGTGAAGGCGCCGTGGGAGCCCATTTCTGATCCCTGGTCCCAGGTGAGGGATCGCAGCAGGTGGCGTGGCAGGGTCGTGACGGTCTGGGTGAGAGTCTCGCGCATCAGTTCGGCGCTGCGGCCGTGAGGAAGGTGGATGAGCATCACGTAGCGGGTGCTGCGCTCGACGAGGGTGCCGATGGCGGAGTTGCCGTTCTTGCCGATGATGAGGTCGCCTTCCCAGTGGCCGGGCACGGCTCGGTCGTCGGCTTCGGCGGGTCGCTCGCTGATCATGACCATGGGCGTGCTGTAGCGGGGTTGGCGCTGCTGGGCCAGGCGGCGGGGCTTGCGCATGGCGCGGCCGGTGCGCAGGGCCCGGGTCAGCTCGCGGCGCAGCTCGCCGCGGCCTTGGACGTAGAGCGCCTGGTAGATGGTCTCGTGGCACACATGCATCTCCGCCTGCTCGGGGAAGCTCTTGCGCAGGCTCTGGCAGATCTGCTCAGGACTCCAGCGCTTGTGCAGGTGGTCCTGAATGTATGCCCGCAACTCGGGGTTTTGCCCGATCTTGCTGGGCTTGGGGCGAGGCCGGCGCGCGTCGGCTCGGGCCTGGGCCGCGTGCGGCCGGTACTGGCCGTTGCTGGGGTGGCGGTTGCGGCGGATCTCCCGGCTGATGGTGGAGGGCGCGCGGCCGAGCTCTCGCGCGATCTCACGGATCGATACCTTCTCTCGCACCCGGTCGGCGATGTGGATCCGGTCGGTCTCGTTCAGGTAGCGGCCACGCACGTCTGGGGGCGCCGCCGAGGTGATCGGCGGCGCCCCCACGTTCTTGCCGGTCGGATTGCGTCCGTTACGCCATCGTCGTCCGGTCCGGGAGTTGATGCCGATGATCCGGCATGCCTCCTGGTTACTCAAGCCCTGCTGCACGAGCCGCAAGTATGCCGCCCGCTCGCGGGACAGCGCCCTGCGGCCCCGAGTGCGTTCCCGGTCCTCTCGGATCTCGAAGTCCATCGCATCCCCTCATCTGGGGTGTTGCGACGACCACTAGAAGAGAAGCTCGTGGGACGGGCCCTTGTGCGTACAGGTGACTCGCCTTAGGGGATGGACCCGCGGTCTGAATGTCGTCGTCCACGGCCGGCGTCAGCACGTGCGGCCCTCGTTGGAGGGGACCTTGGTCCCTACCGGTAAGGCCCAGCGCAGCCTAAATTTCGCGTCATGTTTCGCGTTTTCCTCCTCGACGACCACGAAGTCGTCCGCCGCGGCGTCGCGGCCTTGCTGAATTCCGAGGACGACATCGAGGTCATCGGCGAGGCCGGTACGGCCGAGTCGGCGATCGCCCGCATCCCGGCGCTACGCCCTGACGTGGCGGTGCTCGATGTTCGTCTGCCCGACGGCAGCGGGGTCGACGTGTGCCGCGAGGTACGTTCCCGGTTGCCGGAACTGGCGTGCCTGATGCTCACCTCGTACGCCGACGACGACGCGCTGTTCGACGCGGTCATCGCCGGGGCCTCGGGGTATGTGCTCAAGCAGATCCACGGCTCCGACCTGGTCGGCGCGGTTCGCACGGTCGCCGGCGGCCAGTCGCTGCTGGACCCGCAGACCACCGCCGCGATGCTGCAGCGACTGCGCGACCAGGCCACCAGGCGGGACCCCCTGGCCGCGCTCACCGACCAGGAGCGCCACATTCTTGAGCTGATCGGCGAAGGGCTGACCAACCGGCAGATCGGCGAACGGCTCTTCCTGGCGGAGAAGACCGTGAAGAACTACGTGTCGAACCTGCTGAGCAAGCTCAGCATGCAGCGCCGTACGCAGGCCGCGGCCCTGGCGGCGCGGATGAAGGCGGAAGGGCACGGCTGAGGTGACTTTCGTCCCTGAGCACGGGCCGCCGAAGCAGCCGAGCGCGGAGGCCATGAAACTCGATTCCGCCGGCCTGCAGGTGCTGACCCGTGAGGAGTGTCTTCATCTGTTGTCGCTGACGCCGATCGGGCGAATCGTCTTCACCGACCGCGCCTTGCCCACCGTGCAGCCCGTGAACTACCACCTCGACGGCGAGGACATCGTCATCCGCACTGCCGCCGGCTCGAAACTCGCCGCCGCCACCCGCAACGCCGTCGTCGCCTTCGAGGCCGACCAGATCGACGTGGGCATTCGGAAGGGGTGGTCGGTCACCGCCGTCGGGCACGCCAGGGCGGTGACGGAGTCCTCGGAGGTCGAACGTCTCGCGGCGTTGCCGCTGGTCCGGTGGGCGCCGGGCGGCCAGCACCATTTCATCGTCATCCAGGCGGAACAGGTCTCCGGGCGGCGCATCATCTGAGCGGGACACGCGTGGTGAGACTCCGGCCGCGGTTCCGCCGGAAGACCTCCTGCTCAGCTCGCTGTGAGCCGCTTGCGGAACACCCAGTACGTCCACGCCTGGTAGGCCAGTACCACGGGTGTGAACATCCCGGCGACCCACGTCATGACGGTGAGCGTGTACGGGGTCGAGGAGGCGTTGTCGACGGTCAGGCTGTGGACGGCGTCCAGGGCGGGCATGACGTCCGGCCACAGGTTCCCGAACAGGGTCGCGGTGACCGCCACGATGGCCACCGCGTTGGCGGTGAACGCCCAGCCGTCCCTGCCGCGGATCGTCGCGGCCAGGGCGCCGGCGACACCCACTGCGGCCACGGCGGCGGTGACCCAGGTGGCGGGCTTTCCGGAATCGAGCTGGGTGACCAGCAGGAACGCCCCGCCGATGACCAGGGCCAGAAGCCCGAGCCGCCGGGCTACCCGGGCGGCGGCCTCACGCAGCTCTCCCTCGGTGCGCAGGGCCAGGAACACCGCGCCGTGCAGCGTGAACAGCGCTAGAGTGGCCGCTCCGCCGAGCAGGGCGTAGGGGTTGAGCAGGTCGAGCAGCGTGCCGGCGTACTCGTGCCTGGCGTCCAGCGCGACGCCGTGGACGATGTTCGCGAAGGCGACCCCCCACAGGAACGCCGGGACGAGCGAGCCCCAGAACAGGGCGCGGTCCCAGCCCCGGGTTCCGTCACTCTTGCTCCGGTACTCCAGTGCCACCCCGCGGAGGATGAGGGCCAGCAGGATGAGGAAGAGCGGCAGGTAGAAGCCGCTGAACAGGGTGGCGTACCACTCCGGGAACGCGGCGGGACGAACAAGAAGTGGTAGACGGTCGTGATGCCGAACTGCCATCGGGACAGGTCAAGGACGTCCATCAGAGCTCCGGGATTGGTAGGCGCTCCCGGAAGGGTCCGGCACCCGATGGCACCGGCCCCAGGGCCCACGGGCCTCACGCGGTGGGACCTTGGTCCCTTCGAGCCCGGTGAAGTACGTCCGCGCGGGGCCGGTCGTCCGGCACACGGCGGCCGGCGGACCAAAGTCCCCGTTGCGAGGGCCGTCTGGCACTGCCGGCCATATGCCGGTGGACGGGACGGTGGCGGTGGACTTCCGAAGGATGACGCGATGACCGCTTCAGGACCGGGCACGTGCCGACCCGGGCACCTCGTCGTCCTGCCACCGAATTGGAGACCTGTCATGTCCGAGGAATGCGACGTCCTGCTCCGTGACGGCGGCATCGCCCACGTGCGCCCGCTCGCGCCCGGCGATCTCGCCGCCCTCCGGGAACTCGTCGACCGCACGTCGGAGCGTTCCGCCTACCTCCGGTTCTTCACCGGTGGCCGGGCGACGGCACACGCCCACATGGACCGGATCACCGGCCAGGACCGGGAGGGCCTGGTGTTGATGGCGACCGTCCACGACCGGGCGGCCGCCGTGGCGGAGTACACCCCTACGGCCGACCCGGGTGTCGCGGAGATGGCGATCCTGATCGATGACGCCGCCCAGGGACTGGGGCTCGGCACGCTGCTGCTGGAACACCTGGCCATGCGGGCCGCGGCCGACGGCATACGGCAGCTGACCGGCGAGGTGCTCGCCGAGAACCATGCGATGCTGGCGCTGCTCCATGATCTCGGGCTGCCGGTGGACCTGCGTTTCGACGGCGCCCTGGTACATCTGCGCATCGACCTGAAACCCGGTGGCCGGCTGGTGGAGAGTGTGGCGGCCCGTGACCACGAGGCCGAGCGGGCATCACTGACACGCGTGCTGACCCCGACGTCCATCGCGGTGGTGGGCGCGGGCCGCGACCCGTCGGGGACCGGGCACAAGGTGCTGCGCAACCTGATCGACGGCGGTTTCCCCGGCCCCGTACATCCGGTGAATCCAAAGGCGACGCAGGTGGCGGGGATCCAGGCGTACCCGGACGTGCGCGCCGTCCCCGGACCTGTCGACCTGGCCGTGGTCGCCGTGCCCGCGCATGCCGTCCTCGGTGTGGCACGGGACTGTGCGGCGGCCGGCGTCAAAGGTCTCGTGGTCCTGACGGCCGGGTTCGCCGAGAACGGCGGCCGGGACGCCGAGCGGAAACTGGTGGCGATCTGCCGGTCCGCGGGCATGCGCATGGTCGGCCCCAACTGCCTGGGGGTCGTCAACACCTCGGCCCGGATGAACGCCAGCTTCCTGCCCCAGGCCATGACCGAGGGGCACATCGCCGTGCTGTCCCAGTCGGGTGCGGTCGGCGCGGCCCTGCTGGAACGGCTGCCCATCTCCTCGTTCGTCTCAGTGGGCAACAAGGCCGACGTGAGCGGCAACGACCTGCTCGAATACTGGGAGGACGACGAGGCCACCCGCGTCGTCGCGCTCTACCTGGAATCGTTCGGCAACCCGCGCAAGTTCGCCAGGATCGCCGCACGTGTCGGCCGCCGCAAGCCGGTACTGCTGGTCAAGAGCGGCCGATCCGGGGCCGGTGACCGCGCGGTGCGCTCGCACACCGCGGCCGCCGCCACACCCGACGTCGCCGTGGACGCCCTCGTGCGCGCGGCCGGAGTGATCCGCCTGGACAGCGTGCGCGACATGCTCGACATCGCCAGGCTGCTGGCCGCCCAGCCGCTGCCCGCCGGCCGCAGGGTCGCCATCGTCGGCAACTCCGGCGGCCCGGAGGCGATGACCGCCGATGCCTGCGAGAGCAACGGCCTGATCGTCCCCGAGCTCACGCCCTCATCCCGGTTCGCCGCACGGGTGTCGCCCTCGGCCGCGCTCGGAAACCCGGTGGACCTCACCGCCGATGCCTCGGCCGAGCAGATCGGCCTGGCCGTCGAGGAGTTCCTGCGCGAGCCGGACGTCGACTCCATCCTGGTCGTCTACACACCGCCGTTCGGGTCCGGCCTGGAGGCGACCGAGAAGGCGATCGCCGAGGCGACGCGGACGGCGGCGAAACCTGTGGTGGCCTGTGTGATGGGCCAGGACGGAGTCATCGACGACCGCATCCCCGTCTACGCCTTCCCCGAGCAGGCCGTCCACGCACTGGCCCGCGCCGCCGCCTACGCCGAATGGCTGCGTACGCCGGTGGAACGCACCGAGCCCACCGGCCGCGAGGGCGACCGGCGCGCCATGGAGATCGTCCGATCCGAACTCGCCGCCCGGCCGGACGGTGGCTGGCTCGACCCGGCCACCACCGAACGGCTGCTGCGCTGCTACGACGTGAGCATCGCCGAGTCGATCGACGTGGACGACCCGCAAGGTGCCGCCGAGGCCGCGGCCGCGCTCGGGCTACCCGTCGTGCTCAAGGCGACCGGACCCGTGCACAAGAGCGACGTCGGCGGCGTCCGGACCGGACTCACCACGCCCGCGGCGGTGCGGCAGGCCTACCTCGACATGAAGGCGGCCGTCGGGACCACCATGACCGGCGCGATCGTGCAGCGCATGGTCCCCGAAGGCGTCGAGATCATCGTGGGCGGAGTCAACTACCCCGCGTTCGGCCCGCTCGTCATGGTGGGCATGGGCGGCGTCACCGCCGACCTGCTGGCCGACCGCGCCTTCCGGGTGCCGCCGCTCACCGTGGACACCGCCGCCGAGATGATCGCCGACCTTCGCTGCTCGCCCTTGCTCTACGGCTACCGCGGCCGGCCGAAAGCCGACGTCGGAGCGCTCGCCGGCCAGATCACCCGCGTCGGCCGTCTGCTCGACGCCCTCCCCGAAGTAGCCGAGCTCGACCTCAACCCCGTCATTGTCACCCCCGGTGGCGCGATCGCCGTGGACGCCCGCGTCCGGCTGGCCCCATGCGGCCCTTCGCCATCGCCGTACACCCGTCAGCTCCGCTGACGACGGCTCATCCCCGGCGTCCACCGCAGCCGATCGCGCCCGGCGCCGTCGCCGCCGGAGGACCTTCGTCCCGCTGATCAGGGACCTCCGATCGATGAGTCCGGGGTGGCGGTGGACGAGGTTTGAAGCGAGACATCGACACGAGGAGGTTCGCGAGATGACGGTCACAGCGGATCGGCCGCAGGCGGTCGGGCATGAGGCCTGGCGCGGGTTCCTGGGGACTGCGTGGCGTACGGCCATCGACGTGCGCGCGTTCATCCAGGACAACTACACGCCCTATGAAGGCGACGAGTCGTTTCTGCGGGGGCCGACGGACCGCACCCTGGCCATCTGGGCGAAGATCTCCGGGATGCTGCCCGAGGAGCGGCGCCGCGGCGTGTACGAGGTCGACGCGGCGACACCATCGTCCATCACCGCGCACCCCCCGGGATACATCGACCGAGCCCGCGAACTGATCGTGGGCCTGCAGACCGACGCGCCGCTGAAGCGGGCGATCATGCCCGCCGGCGGCCTGCGGATGGTGGAGAACGGGCTGGCCGCGTACGGCCATACGCTGGACCCGCGGGTGCGGGAGGTCTTCACCAAGTACCGCAAGACCCACAACGACGGCGTGTTCGACGCCTACACCCCCGAGATCCGCGCCGCCCGCCGCTCCGGGGTCATCACCGGCCTGCCCGACGCCTACGGCCGGGGCAGGATCATCGGCGACTACCGGCGGGTCGCCCTCTACGGCGTCACCCGCCTGGCCGAGGCCAAGAAGGCAGAACTGCACAGCCTCGACGACGCGTTCTCGACCGACGCCGTGATCCGGGACCGGGAGGAGTTGTCGGAGCAGCTCCGCGCGCTGGACGAGCTGGTGCGGATGGCCGCCTCCTACGGATGCGACGTCTCCCGGCCCGCGGCGAACGGGCACGAGGCCGTCCAGTGGCTGTACCTCGCCTACCTCGCCGCGGTGAAGGAGCAGAACGGCGCGGCCATGTCGCTCGGCCGTACCGCCACCTTCCTGGACGTGTACCTGCAGCGCGACCTGGCCGAGGGCACGATCACCGAGGAGCGCGCCCAGGAACTGGTCGACGACTTCGTGATCAAGCTGCGCGCCGTCAGGTTCCTGCGCACGCCCGAGTACGACCAGCTCTTCTCCGGCGACCCCACCTGGGTGACCGAGTCGATCGGGGGCATGGGCGAGGACGGCCGCACCCTGGTCACCCGGACCGGTTACCGCTATCTGCAGACGCTGCGCAACCTCGGCCCCGCGCCCGAGCCGAACCTGACCGTGTTCTGGTCGCCGCGGTTGCCCGAGCCGTTCAAGCGGTTCTGCGCCCGGCTGTCGATCGAGACCAGCGCCATCCAGTACGAGAACGACGACCTGATGCGCCCCTGCCACGGCGACGACACCGCGATCGCGTGCTGTGTGTCGGCCGCTCCGGTCGGCAAGCGGATGCAGTTCTTCGGCGCTCGCGTCAACCTGGCCAAGACGCTGCTGTACGCGATCAACGGCGGCCGTGACGAGATGACCGGCGAGCAGGTCGGCCCCGCACTGCCGCCGGTGACGGGCGAGTACCTCGACTACGAACAGGTCGCCACCGCGTTCGACCGGATGATGGACTGGCTGGCCGCCACGTACGTGAACGCGTTGAACGTCATCCACTACATGCATGACAAGTACGCCTACGAGCGCGTCGAGATGGCCCTGCACGACTACCCGGTCAAGCGCACCCTCGCATGCGGCATCGCCGGGCTCTCGGTCGCCGCCGACAGCCTCTCGGCGATCAAGCACACGCGGGTCAGGGTGATCCGCGACGAAAGCGGCCTGGCGGTCGACTACGAGGTCGAGGCCGGCTACCCGGCCTTCGGCAACAACGACGACCGCGCCGACGGCATCGCCACCGGCCTGGTCCGCTCCTTCATGGCGAAGCTCCGCCGTCACCCCGCCTACCGCGACGCCGAGCACACCCAGTCGGTGCTGACCATCACCTCCAACGTCGTGTACGGCAAGCACACCGGCAACACTCCCGACGGTCGCCGCTCCGGCGAGCCGTTCGCGCCGGGCGCCAACCCGATGAACGGCCGCGACCGGCACGGCGTGGTCGCCTCCGCCCTGTCGGTGGCCAAACTGCCCTACGACCAGGCTCGGGACGGCATCTCACTCACCACCACGATCACCCCGGAAGGCCTCGGCCGTACCGAAGAGGACCGGGTGACCAACCTGGCCGGCGTGCTGGACGGCTACACCGACGCGGGCGGGTTCCACATGAACGTCAACGTCCTCACCCGCGCCGTGCTGCTGGACGCGATGGAGCACCCGGACCGGTACCCGCAGCTCACCATCCGTGTGTCGGGATACGCGGTGAACTTCGTCCGCCTCACCCGTGAGCAGCAGCAGGACGTGGTGAACCGCACCTTCCACGGATCGCTGTGAAGACCGGCGAGACGGCGCGGCCGGAGGGGGCGGGCGAATCCGGCCCACCCCTTCCGGGTGGCGGCGTCATCAGCTCCTGGGACACCTCGGTCGGCGTCGACGGCCCGGGAACCCGGTTCGTCGTTTTCACCTGCGGCTGCCCGCTGCGCTGCCTGTACTGCCAGAACCCCGAGACCTGGCGGATACGCGACGGCCACCGCGTCACGACCGACGAGGTCATGGCCGAGGTGGAGAGATACCGCCGCTTCATCACCGTCGCCGGCGGCGGGGTCACCCTCAGCGGCGGCGAGCCGCTGTCACAGCCCCGGTTCACCGCCGAACTGCTGCGCCGCTGTCATGACAGCGGCCTGCACACCGCGCTGGACACTTCCGGCTTCCTCGGCGACCGCGCGACCGACGCGATGCTCGCCGATACCGACCTGGTCCTGCTGGACATCAAGTCCTCCGACCCCGTGGGCTACCGCCGGCTGACAGGCGGCGAGCTGGAGCCGACCCTGCGCTTCGCCCGCCGCCTGGCTGCTCTGGGCCGTCCGGCATGGGTCCGTTTCGTGCTGGTTCCCGGGATCACCGACGACCCTGGGAACGTGGACGGCGTCGCCCGCTTCGTGGCCGGCCTCGGCAACGTGGAACATGTCGACGTGCTCCCCTTCCACCGCATGGCGGTAGAGAAGTACCGGCGCCTGGGGCTGACGTTCCCGCTGGGTCATGTGAGCGGGCCGGGAGCGGAACTACTCGACCGCGTCCACGCGCAGTTCCGTGCGCATGGGGTGCCAAGCCTGTGAGGGTGCCATCGAGCACTCGGCGAGCACGTGGTTCGAGGAGCCCGTCCCCTCCGATGACCTCCAGATCCTGGACACCTCCAGGGTGCACCGCTGCCCGGGGCAGGCGGTCACGCCTGGCTCCGGTCACCCGCCGCAAGGCCCTCGCGGGTGACCGGAGCTCGCGGTCATGTCATGAACCCCCGCTGGTAGGCGCGGACGAGGCGGCGGGGCACCAGCAGGTCCCGTCCGTTCACGCGGACTGGGACGAGGGCGGGGGTGGCCGCCTTCCACTGGCTGCGGCGGTGCCGGGTGTTGCCGCGGGAGGTTCTGCTCTTGGGCACGGCCACGGCTACCAGCTCGCCTTCCTGATACCCGGGAGCTCGCCCCGGTGGGCCATCTGGCGGAAGCGCACGCGGGAGAGCCCGAACTTGGTCAGATGGCCGCGTGGGCGGCCGTCGATCGCGTCGCGGTTGCGGATGCGCGTGGGGCTGGCGTCGCGCGGCTGCCGGTTCAGCTCACCGGCTGCTCGCGCCCGCTCCTGCGGTGTGCCGGTGCGGATGGTCTCCTTCAGCTCGGCCCGGCGGACCGCGTAGCGCTGGACCACCGCCTTGCGCCGCTCGTTGGCCGCGATCTTGCTCTTCTTGGCCATCAGACCCTCTCCCCCCGGGCCCGGATCTCGGCGACGGCCCTGTCGATGCCGATCTTGTCGATGGTCTTGATCGCTCGGGTGCTGAGCGTCAGCCGGACGAAGCGGCCCTCGCTCGGGACCCAGTAGCGGCGATGCTGGATATTGGGGTTCCACCGGCGACGAGTGCGCCGGTGGGAGTGCGAGACGTTGTTGCCGAAGACCGGTTCCACGCCGGTGAGCCGGCAGTGGGCGGACATCAGTTCCTCCCGTAGCGCTGGTTGAACCGCTCGACACGGCCGGCGGCGTCGAGGACGCGGCTGCGGCCGGTGTAGAACGGGTGACTCGCCGAGGAGACGTCGACGTCGACCACCGGATAGGTGTTGCCGTCCGCCCACTCGATGGTCCTGTCGCCGCTGATCGTGGATCGCGTCAGGAACGCGACCTTCGCGCCGGGGTCGCGGAAGACGACCGGGTGGTAGTCGGGGTGAATGCCCTTCTTCATCGTTCCTCCCGGAACAGCGTGTGCCGCCGGATGGTCGGGTCGTACTTGCGGAGCGTGAGCCGGTCGGGGTCGTTGCGCCGGTTCTTCGTGGTCACGTAGGTGTAGCCGGTCCCAGCGGTCGATCGCAGCTTGATCACTGGGCGGAGGTCGTTTCTAGCCAAACCAGGCCTTCTTTCGCTGTCGCGTGCCAAGGTGTGGCACCATAATGACAACGGTTATCGTTTTTAACAACTCGGGAGGCCTCGTGTCCATTCCTGTTGTCCTCGTCGCGGGCCTGCACGCCTCGGCCCGTACGGCCACCGTCGACCGGCTGCTGTCCGCACACCCCGGATCGGTCGCGGTCCACCACGATCTGCGCACGGTCACCCTGGATCGTGTCGAACGAGTGGTCCGCGACCGGTCGGGCGTGCTCGACCTGGCCGAGGTGCGGCTCGCGCACGGGTGCGTCACCTGCGCCGTCCGCGAAGACCTGCTTCCCCAGCTGCTACGACTCGCGGCGACGGCCTCGTTGCTGGTGGTGGAGCTGTGGGACTCGGTGGAGCCCCGCTCGGTGGCCGAGGCCGTCGACTGCGAGCAGGCCCGCGACATCCTGCGGCTGACCTCGGTGCTCACCGCGTTGGACGCCGAGCACATGCCCGTCGACATCTCCCGCGGCGATCTTCTGGCCGACATCGACAGGCCCGCGGCGACGGGCGACCGACGCTACCTGGCCGAGGTGCTCGCCCGCCAGATCGAGTACGCCACCGGCCTGGTGCTGCACGGCGGCGACGAGGAGGACGCCGACCTGTCGCGCGCGGTGCTCGCCCACCTCGCGCCGGTCACGCCGGTCCACCCGGTCACCGGGCTGCCGCGCGTCACCGGGGCCGCGCTGTGCACCGGAGAGCTGGCCGAGCGGGTCGACCCGGCCACCGCCCAACTCCCGTGCGACGCGCGGACCGGCGAGATCACGACGGTGGTGTGGCACCGCCTGGGCCCCCTCCACCCCGCGCGGCTGTTCGAGGCCGTCGACGAGCTGGTCACCTGCTCGGTGCGCTCACGTGGCCGGTTCTGGCTGGCCACCAGGCACGAGCAGATGCTGGCCTGGGACGCGGTCGCCGGAGTCATCTCCGTGGAGGACGCCGGGCCCTGGCTGACCACGCTGCCCGAGGCCACCTGGGACACGGTCTCCCCCGCCCGCCGCATGGCCGCCGCTCTGGACTGGAATCCGATCATGGGCGACCGTGTGCAGCATCTGGTTTTCACCGGCCCGGACCTCGACCGTGCGCGCATTCACGAGCTGCTCGACTCTTGCCTGCTCACCGAGCGGGAGGCCGCCGCCGGATCCGACGCCTGGGCCGCCTTCGACGATCCGTTCGCCCCCATCCTGGACCTGGAGGCCGTATGAGGCCGCGGGTCGGAGGCGTCGTTGACGATCGCCGCCGAGCTCCGCGAGGCGCGCAGGTGTGGCAGCTCGCGGGTCCCTTCACGCGGGATCCGGCGGGTTTCGCCGTGACGGCATGGCCACCGCCATCATCAGCCCGGCCAGCACCACGACCGCCGTGGTGACGAAAGCCGTCTCGTACGAGTACGAGGCGAGCTGGCCCGCCACCAGCGGGCCGACGGTCATGCCGAGATCGGCGGTCATCTGGTAGGCCGCCACGGCGGTGCCGCCACGTCCCTGGGTGACGTCGCCCACGGTGGCCGCCCCTCCCGTGGTGCAGAAGGCGGTGCCGAGTCCCATCAGCGCGAAGGCCGCCAGGTACCCGGGCAGCGTCTGCCAGGCGGTGACCAGGACGAGGCTGCCGAGGACCAGGCCCTCGCCCAGCAGCAGCGAGGGCCGGCGGCCCCACATGTCGGCAGCCCTGCCCGCGACGGGCAAGGTGACGGCCTGGAGCACCGCACCCACCGCCAGGCTGACCCCGACCCAGGTGGGCGCGGCCTTGACCACGAACAACAGGAACAGCGGCAGCACCGAGACCCGTACCCCGAAGACCGCCCAGCCGAGACCGAAGTTCGTGGTCAGCGCCGCCCGGTAGGGCTGGTGCCTCAGGGCGTGCGCCACCGATATCCGCTGCCCGGCGGAGCCGGCGGGCCGTGCCGGCGTGCTGAACAGCGCGGCGCGCGCCAGCGCGACCGTCGCGATCGTCCCGGCGACGGCGACCGCCGCGCCGTACACGAAGAACGGCAGCCGGGGCGAGATCCCCATCAGCCCTCCGCCCAGCGCGGGCCCGGTCACCGTGCCGAGGTAGTAGCCCCCCTGGAAGTACCCGCTGGCCCTGCCCCGGTGCGAAGCGGGGGTCACCCGCAGCAGCAGGTTCATCGCCGACACGGTGTACAGCGCCGAGCCGATGCCGCAGGCGCCCCGGAAGATCAGCAGTTGCGGGTAGTTCCAGGACAGGCCCGCGAGGACGCTGGTCACCGCGAGCAGCGTCATGCCGGTGGTGAGCACCGCCCGCTCCCCGAACCGGTTGACCAACCGGCCACCGGGCAGGCCGGTGGCCAGGCGCATGAACGCGAACGCCGACACCACCGCGCCGACCGCCGCGCTGCCCACGCCGAACTCGCTGGCGAAGACCGGAATGGCCGGTGACTGGATGCCGAAGCCGACCGCGACGGTGAACGCGACGGCGGTGAGGATCTTGACTTCTCGTGGCAGCTCCCGGAATCCGCCCACCTAGGCCCGCCGCCCGGCGATCTCGTCCAGGAGTTGTGGCACCACCTGGAACAGATCGCCCACGACCCCGTAGTCGGCCAGCTCGAAGATGGGCGCCTCGCCGTCCTTGTTCACCGCCACGATCGTCTTGCTGGTCTGCATCCCGGCACGGTGCTGGATGGCGCCGGAGATGCCGACGGCGAGATAGAGCTGCGGCGAGACGGTGGCCCCGGTCTGGCCGACCTGGTGCGCGTGCGGGTACCAGCCGGCGTCGACCGCCGCCCGCGACGCGCCGACGGCGCCGCCCAGCGCGTCGGCGAGCCGCTCGATGAGCGCGAACTGCTCGGCCCCCGCGAGGCCACGGCCGCCGGCCACCACGACCTCGGCCTCGGTCAGCCCCGGCCTGCCGGTGCTCTCCCTGACCGTGCGCGACACGACGCGGGTGCGCCGCTCCGCCTCGTCCGGCTCCAGGGTGCTCCGGCTGACCGCCGGCGTGACCGGCGCGGGCGAGGGCGCGACGGCGTTCGGTTTGACCGCGATGATCGGGATGCCCCGGACCACCCGGGAGGTGACCACGAAGCCTGCCGCGAAGGCCCACTGGGTGACGACGGGACCGGACGGACCGGCCTGTACGTCCACCGCGTCGGTGAGCACGCCGCCGCCCAGCCGCACGGCGAGGCGTCCCGCGATCTCCCTGCCCTCCGGGGTGGACTCGGTGAGGACGGCCGCCGGCGTCGTCTCCGCGGCGAGGCCGGCGAGCACCCGCACCCAGCCGACCGGATACTCCTCGATCTCCTTGGACTCGATCACATGCACCCGCTCGGCGCCGTACCTGCCGAGCGTCTCCACCGTCTCGTCGCCGGCCGCGCCGGCGCAGACCGCCACCGGGGTGCCGAGCCGGCGCGCCAGGGTGAGCAGCTCAAGACTCGGCTTGCCGGCCTGTCCCGCGATGTGCCCGACGAGCACCAGAACCTCCGCCACGGTGATCCCTCCTCAGATGAACTTGTGCGTGGACAGGAAGCCGGCGAGCAGCCGGCCTCCCTCGCCGTCGTCGGGCACCGCGGTCCCGGCCACCCGGGCGGGCCTGGCCGTGATCTCGTCGACCACCGTCCTGGACGCGGCCCCGACCTGGTCGGCGGGCACCCCGAGGTCGCCGAGGGTCCAGGTCTCCAGTGACTTCTTCTTCGCGGCCATGATCCCTTTGAACGACGGGTACCGCGGCTCGCCGCTGCGGTCGGTCACCGAGACCACGGCGGGCAGCGCCGCCTCCCAGTGCTCGGTCGCCCGCGCGGCCTCCCGGCGGATGCGGACGGTGCCGCCGCCCGGATCAAGGGCCACCTCGTTCGCGAAGGTGAGTTGCGGCAGCTCCAGGTGCTCGGCGAGCATCGCGGGCACCACCGAGGTGCCGCCGTCGGTGGAGGCCATGGCGCACAGCACCAGATCGGGCGAAAGGCGGCGCAGCGCGGCGGCGAGGACCAGGGCGGTGGCGGGCGCGTCGGAACCGGCGATCGCGTCGTCGTCGACGTGGACCGCCGCGTGCCCTCCCATCGCGAGGGCCTTGCGCAGCGCCTCGGCAGCGCCCGCCGGACCGACGGTCAGGTGGGTGACGTGCGTGTCCGGCGCCGCGTCCAGGATCTGGAGCGCCTGTTCGACGGCGTACTCGTCCAGCTCGGAGAGCCGGCCGCCCGCCCCCTCCCGGTCGACCGTGTGGTCGGCGCCGAACCCGGGCTGGGAGCTCAGGTCGGGGACGTACTTGACACAGACAACGATCTTCATGGGTCACCGTCCCCGGAAGGTGGGCTTGCGCTTCTCCACGAAGGCGGCGGCGGCCTCCTTGTGGTCGTCGCTGACGAAGGTTCCGCCCTCCAGCGCGAGCCCGAGGTCGATCAGCAGGTTCAGCCGTTCTTTGACGATCTTGTTCACCGTGGCCTTGGTGCCCTGGACGGCCAGCGGCGCGGCGTCGGCGAGCCGTCGCGCGATCATCGTCGCCTCGTCCAGCAGGTCGCCGGCCGGAACCGCACGCAGCGCCAGCCCGAGCCGTGCCGCCTCGGTCCCGCTCACGCGGTCGCCGGTCATCAGGTAGTACCGCGCCGCGCCCAGCGGCATCGCCAGCGGCCACGCCACCGCTCCACCGTCGCCCGCGACCAGCCCGATCGAGACGTGCGTGTCGGCGAACTGGGCGTCCTCGGCGGCGACCACCACGTCGCAGAACAGCGCGATCGTCGCGCCCAGCCCCATCGCGTACCCGTGCACGGCCGCGACGATCGGCTGCGGCACCGACAGGATCGTCTCCAGGATGCGGCGGCCGTGCAGGAGCTGGTACACCTGCTGGGCGGGGCTCGGCGCGATCTCGCCGGCCGCGCGCCCGGCCATGTCCTTGACGTCACCGCCGGCGCAGAACGCCCGTCCTTCGCCGCGCAGGAGCACCGCCCGCACCGCCGGGTCATCGGCCACCTCGGCCAGCGCCCTGCCCAGCTCCTCCTCCAGGCCGCCGCCGATCGCGTTCAGCCGTTCGGGACGGTTCAGCGCGATGGTGGCCAGCCCGTCGTCCCGGCTCACCAGCAGTGTCTTGTACTCGCTCATCGATCCTCCTTGGTAGCGGAAAGGCGGCCGACCACCTCGGCACGGGCCTGCAGCCGCCCGGGCGCCGCGACGGCCAGAGCCTGCAGCCGCGCCTCTTCGTCCAGTAGTTCGGCCAGCCCGTGGTTCAGGCCGTAGTCGAGCAGCCGCTTGGTGAGACCCACCGCGCGACCAGGGGTGGCGGCCAGCTGGTGGGCGAGCCGGGTGGCGCGCGGCAGCAGTTCGCCGGCGGGCACCACCTCGGAGACCAGTCCCCACGCCAGCGCCTCGGCGGCGGTCAGCCGCCGGCCGGTTGCCAGCCACTCGTAGGCGCGGGCGTAGCCGAGCAGCCGCGGCAGGAAGTACGCGCCCCCCGCGTCGGGCACCAGGCCCACGGCGGTGAAGGCCGGGACGAACTTGGCCTCCTCCGAGGCGATCCGCAGGTCGGCCGCGGCGGCGAGGGACAGCCCCGCGCCGGCGGCCGCGCCGTTCACCGCGGCGATCACGGGTTTCTCCAGCTCGGCCATGGCGAGCACATGCGGATGGTAGGTGTGCCGCAGCCCGCTGCTTCCCGGCCGGGAACGGTCCCGTGGCGCGCGCAGGTCGGCGCCCGCGCAGAACCCCCGCCCGCTCCCGGTGACCACGACCGCCCGGATCTCCGGATCGGCGGCCTCGTGCCAGGCGTCCGCGAGCGCGTACAGGGTCTTGGCGTCCAGCGCGTTGAGTGATTCGGGACGGTTGAGGGTCACGGTCAGGACAGGGCCGTCGCGGGACGTCAGGACGGTGCTCACAGGCTGTTCCTCCCTCCGAGGATGGCCGTCACCTGGCTGGAGAGCTGGCCGCCGTTGCCGTGCGCGAGCGCGATCGTCACGTCCGGCTGCTGTCTCCGGCCCGCCTCGCCCCGGATCTGGCGCGTCGCCTCGATGAGGGGGAAGATGCCGTACATCCCCGGGTGGCAGTAGGAAAGGCCGCCGCCGTTGGTGTTGACCGGCAACGCCCCGCCCGGCGCGATCCGCCCGGCCGAGACGAAGTCGCCGCCCTCTCCCTTGGCGCAGAAGCCCAGGTCTTCGAGGAAGAGGATGGTGTTGATGGTGAAGGCGTCGTAAAGCTGCACGACGTCGACGTCTCCGGGCCCGAGCTTGGCCATCGCGTACGCGCGGGCCGAGGACTCGGTCGCGGCGGTGACGGTGAGGTCGGGCATCTGGGAGATGGCACGGTGCCAGTGCGCCTCTCCCGCGCCCAGCAAGTAGACGGGCGGGCGGGGCAGGTCCCTGGCGCGCTCGGCACTGGTCACCACGACCGCGCCACCGCCGTCGGTGACCAGGCAGCAGTCGAGCTTGGACAGCGGGCTGGAGACGACGCGGCTGTCCAGGACGTCCTGGATGGTCAGCGGGTCGCGGACGAATGCCTTGGGATTGAGCCTCGCCCACCCGCGTGCGGCGACCGCCACCTCGGCGAGGTGCGTACGGGTGGTGCCGTACTGGTGCATGTGCCGGGCGGCGGCCAGCGCGTAGCCGGTGACCGGCATGCGCGGGCGGTAGGCGGCCTCGTAGGAGGGCAGCTCGGGCGGGCCGGTGGGCAGCCGGCCTCGGCCGCTGTCCGACCGCGCGGTGCTGCCGTAGGCGATGAGGGCCACCTCGCACGCCCCCGACGCGATCGCCAGCGCCGCGTGGTGCAGATGCGAGACGAACGAGCTGCCGCCGACCATCGTGCCGTCGGTGTACCTGGGCCGGACGCCCAGGTACTCGGCCACGTCGAGCGGCGCCATCCCACGCCCCGCGATGGCGCAGAACAGCCCGTCCACGTCCCGGGTGGACAGTCCCGCCTCGGCGAGCGCGGCGGCGGACGCCTGCGCCGCCAGCTCGATCGCGTACCTGTCGGGCCCGGCCTCACCGAGGTCGGACTCGGCCACTCCCACGATCGCGGCGGCGCCGCGCAGGTCAGGCCCGCTCATCGTTCACCTCTCCATCGGTCGCGACCGTGAACACGACCCGGGGTCCGGCCGGATCGGCCGAGTCGATCCGTGCCCTCACCCGCGTCCCGATCCGCACGTCCTCGGCGGGGACCCCGACCACCGTGCTCATCATGCGGAACCCCTCGTCCAGGTCGACCAGCGCGACGGTGTAGGGCGGCCCCTCACGCGGGGACAGGACGCTGACCGAGTAGACCGTGCCGAGCCCGGCGCTCTCGCTCCAGCTCAGCTCGACGGCCCCGCACGCCGGGCAGATCACCCGGGGGTGGAACACCGCGGCGTGGCAGCGGTCGCACGTCTGGAACGGCACCGCCCCGGCGGCCAGCCGGTCGGTGTACTCACGGTGCGGCGCGAATCCGGTCATGGCCGCCCTCCCCCGGTCGAGGAGGCGTAGACCGCTGTCGCGCCGCCGCGGAGGACCAGCCGCGGCGCGGCGCCGCCGGCCGCGCTGTGCACCGCCAGCCCGACCTCGACCTCGGTGGCGCCGTCCGGGCCGCTCTCAGAGCGGAGCACCTCGCCGCTGAGCGTCAGCGTGTCACCCGGCCAGACCTGGCCCACGTAGCGGACGCTGAACGTGCGCAGGTTCCCGCGCCCGAGCCAGTCGGCGACGTAGCCGCCGAGGATCCCGGCCGTGAGCAGCCCGTGCCCGAACACCGACGGGTAGCCGGCGGCGTGGGCGAAGGTCTCGTCGTGGTGGATCGGGTTGAAGTCCCCACCGGCGCCCGCGTACCGCACGAAGTCCGTGCGGGTCAGCGGGCCGACCCGCCGCGCCGGGGCCTTCGGCACCGGCGCCGTGGCGCGCGCCCCGGTCTCCGACTCTGTCACTGCTCCCCCAATTCGATCACCGTGCTGCGCAGGCGCATCACGGTCTCCGCATGCTGGTTGACGAACTCGTGCTCGGTGACGATCAGCGTCATCGGACCGCGGCTTCCGCTCTTGTCCAGCACGTCGGCGATGCGCGACCGCACGGTCAGCACGTCGCCGACGACGACGTCGCCCAGGTACTCCCATTCGGCGCCGCCCGCCAGCACTCTCCGCAGGTTCAGCCCGAGCACGTCCTCGCCGTCCCTGACGGCCCAGTGGGCGGTCACGGCGGAGAAGGTCGGCGGCACGGGCAGGTGCGCGTACCCGGCGGACCTCGCCTTCTCGACGTCGAGGTACACCGGATCGCGGTCCTTGACGGCGAGGGCGAACTCGCGCACCTTGCCGTGCTCGACGGGGAAGCTGTACGGCGGGTAGGCGTGGCCGATCAGGCCGGTGCGGTCAGCCATGCCGCACCACGATCAGCGCGTCGGCCGCGAGCACCAGGCCGTCGGCGACGCGAAGCGGGTTCACGTCCACTTCGGTGACCTCGTCCAGTTCCAGGGCCAGCTCGCCGAGTGCGACCATCACCTGGGCCACGGCGCTCTGCTCCGCCTCCGACAGCCCGCGACGCCCGCTCAGCAACCGGCCGCCGAGCAGCCCGCCGAGCGCCGCCCTGGCGGTGGCCGCGTCGAACGGCGGGCGCAGCAGTGCCGCCTCGCTGAGCACCTCGACCAGCACCCCGCCGAGCCCGATCGCGACCATGGGCCCGAAGACCGGGTCGCGCTGCACCCCGCAGGTCATCTCCAGCCGGGCCGGCGCCATCTGCTGGACCAGGACGCCCTCCACGACCGCGTCCGGCGCGCGGACGGCGACCTCGGCGAGCATCTCCTCATACCCCGCCCGCACCGCGTCGGGGCCGCGCAGGCCGAGCCGGATCGCCCCGGCGTCCGACTTGTGCGGGAGCTGGTAGGACATCACCTTGAGCGCCACCGGGCCGCCGACGCGCTCGGCCGCCTCGACCGCGCCGTCGGCGCCGGTCACCAGCTCCTCGCGGGTCACCGGCACTCCGTACCGCGCCAGGATGCTCTTGCCGGTCGACTCCAGCAGGGTCGTCTCCCCGCCCGCGGCGGCGATCAGCTCGCGTACGTGCCGCGCCCGGCCGGCGTCGGGGGCGAACCGTGCCGGGCCGGCGGGCTGCGTGCGGCGGGCGGACTGCCGGACGAGGGCGGCCAGCGCGGTCATCGCCCGGCGCGGGTCGGTGTAGGTGGGCACACCCGCCGCCTGGAACTGCTCCGACCAGGCGGTCGACAGGATCGCGACCGGCTTGTCGGTGTTCTGGTACATCTCCACGATCGCGTCGTTGGCCGGCCCGGGCCGGGCCCAGGTGACCGCCGTCACCAGGTCGGCGGATGGGCTGGCCGCGACCGAGAACAGCACCTTGCGGTACGCGCCCGGCATCGCGGTGGTCTGCGCGGTGGTGTCCACGGGGTTGGCGGTGCTGCCATAGAACGGCACCGGCATGTCGGCGGCCAGCGCCGCCTGCTCCTCCTCCGGCAGAACGGGGACCGACAGTCCCGCCAGCCCCGCCTCGTCGGCGAGCAGCACGCCCGCGCCTCCGGAGGAGGTCATGACGATCACGCGGTCGCCTCGGGCGCGCCGGCCGTCCTGGAAGATGGTGCCGAGGTCGAGCAGTTCCTCCATGGTCGAGGCGACGAAGACGCCGTACTGCTCGCACACCGCGTCCAGCACCTGGGCCGAGCCCACGATGGAGGCCGTGTGGCTCATCGCGGCCCGCGCCGCCTCGTCGGAACGGCCCGCCTTCAGCAGGACCAGCGGCTTGTCCAGCTCGGCGGCCCGGCGCGCGGTCTCGACCAATACCTCGGGGTCGCGCAAGGTCTCGGCGAAGGACAACAGCACGCCCACCTCGGGGCGTTCCACCAGGTGGCGCAGCACGTTCGCCACGTTCACGTCGGCCTCGTTGCCGGTGGAGACGAACCAGCCGAGCCGAAGGCCGGCCAGCACGGCCTTGTTGGTGATGTAGGAGCCGAAGCCGCCGCTCTGTGAGACCAGGGCCACCGGTCCCGGCTGGGGCAGTGGCTCGTCCACGGTCACCATGAAGTTCGCCATCACGCCGTCGTGGGCGTTCATGTAGCCGATGCAGTTGGGTCCGACGACGCGGATGCCGGTGTCGCGCGACACCTCGGTGAGGCGGTCCTGCAGCGCGCGTCCCTCGGGACCCGCCTCGGCGAAGCCCGAGGTGATGACGGTGGCGCCGCCGATGCCACGGGCGGCGCACGCGGCGACCACGTCCACCACGGCGGGGGCGGGCACCGCGATCACGGCCATGTCGACGGCTTCCGGCAGGTCGCCGACGGTGCGGAACGCCTGGCGGCCCTGGACCACCTCGTCCTTCGGATGGACCGGGTGGACGTCGCCGGGGAAGGCGCGCAGCAGGTTGGCGAAGACGGTGCCGCCGATGCGCGTCGGGCTGTTGGAGGCGCCGACCATCGCGAGCGAGCGGGGAGAGAGAAGCCGGTCGAGCGCCGGCCGGGGAGCGGGCGTGGTCATGAGTTGCCTCCGTAGGGTACGGCCGACGCGCCCAGCTCGCGTAGGACCGAAGCGGTGTGCTCGCCCAGGAGCGGGGCGGGGGTGGGGGCGGGGGTGGCGTAGGCGCTCAGGCGCAACGGCTGGCGGACATACCGCTGTCTCGCCCGTCCTGACAGGGACCCGACGACCTCGCGCGAGAGCGCGTGCGGGTCGCGGAGCGCCTCGCCGAGGCGGTGGACCGGGCTCGCCGGGATCCCGGCGCGGTCGAAGGTCTCCTGCCACCCCGCGCGGGTGCGGGAGGCGAGGACGCGGGCCAGTTCGCCGGTCAGCTCCCCGGCCCTCGGCCAGCGCTCTCGCCGGCTCAGCGACGCGTACTCGGCCAGCCCGGTCACCTCGCACAGCCGGGACCAGAAGTGGTCCTCGAAGCCGATGCCGAGGCAGATGAGCAGGCCGTCCGCGCAGCGGTAGAGCCCGTAGCCCGGTTCGCGGCCGTGCGTGGCCGTGGCGGCGGCCGGCGCGTTGAGCTCCCGCTCGAACCGCAGCGCCAGCAGGGACATCAGCGCCTCGTGGGTGGACAGGTCGACGTAGGTGCCGCGCCCGGTCGCGCCCCTGCCGACCAGCCCGACCAGGGCGCCGAGCGCGGCGTAGAGCGCGCCGGCCATGGCGCCCGTCTCGGGACCGGGCGGCGGGGGGATCGCCGGCTCCGGCCGGTCGCACAGGGCGTCGAGCGCGCCGGCCGTCGCCTGGTACATCAGCTCGTGCCCGGGCCGGTCGCGGTACGGGCCGTCCTGGCCGAAGCCGGAGACCGACACGTACACCAGCCCGGGGTGGGCGGCGCTCAGCCTCGGGTAGCCGAGGCCGAACCGTGCCATCGTGCCCGGCCGGTAGGACTCGAAGAGGACGTCCGCCGTACACGCCAGCCGGAACGCCGTCTCCTGGTCCTCCGGTGACTTGAGGTCCAGGGTCACCGAACGCTTGCCGCGGTTCAGCGCCGCGAACATGCCCGGCTGGCTCCGGGCCGGGTCCCCCGTGGCGGGCCGCTCCACCACGATGACGTCCGCGCCGAGGTCGGCGAGCACCATCGTCGCGTAGGGCCCCTGGAAGTTCTGGGCGAAGGTGACCACGCGGACGCCGTCCAGTGGACGGCGTCCGGGGCCCGCGGCCATGGTCAACGGACCATCATCCCGCCGCCGTCCACCGAGATCACCTGGCCGGTGACGAAGCTGGACGCGTCCGAGGCCAGGTACACGAAGGTCGGCGCGATCTCCTCGGGCTCGGCGTGCCGGCGCAGCGGCAGTCGCTTGACCGCGTCGGCGAAGCGCGGATCGGTGCGCACCTTGAGCGTCATCTCGGTCGCGGCCGCCGGGGCCACGGCGTTGACGAGGATGTTGTAGCGGCCGAGCTCGCGTGCCGCGCTCCGCACCATGCCCAGCATCCCGGACTTCGCGGCGGCGTAGTTGATCTGCCCGATGGAGCCGTTCTGCGCGGTCGACGAGGACGAGAAGATGATCCGTCCCCGCTCCCGCTCGATCATGTCGTGGACCACCGCCTGCAGCCAGTAGAACGAGCCGGAGAGGTGGACCGCGATGACCTGATCCCACTCCGTGTCGGTCATCTTGTGCAACATCGCGGGCCGGGTGACCCCGGCGTTGTTCACCAGCACGTCGATCGGGCCGTACGCCTCCTTGACGTCCGCGGCCGCCCGGTCGACCTCTGCGCGGCTCGACACGTCGCAGAGCACCGCGAGCGCCTCCCCGCCCTGACGGCGGATGCCGTCGGCCACCTCCTCGGCGGCCTCGGCCCGCACGTCGGCCACCGCCACCCGCGCGCCCTCCCGGGCGTACGCCTCGGCGACCGCACGGCCGATGCCCTGAGCGGCACCGGTCACCACGGCGACCTTGTCCTTCATCTGCATCCTGTCTGCTCCTGCCCTTACACGTTTCCTATGGTCAGCCGCTCGTCCGACCGGCCCAGATACACTTCGCGGATCACCGCGCCGTCGTCGAACTCGGATTTGGGGCCCGCGGCGACGATCCGCCCGTTCTCCATCACCGCCACGTCGTCGGCTATCTCCAGCGCGTGCTCGATGCGCTGCTCGACGAGGAGGATGGACAGCCCTTCGTCGCGCAGCGCCGAGACCATCGCGAGGACCTCGTTGACGATGGCGGGCGCCAGACCGGCGGAGGGCTCGTCGAGCATCAGCAGCTTCGGGCCCGGCATCAGCGCCTGGCCGATGGCGAGCATCTGCTGCTGACCACCCGAGAGGCTCCCCGCCGGCACGCGTCGCCGCTCCTTCAGCAGCGGGAAGCGCTGGTATGCCTGTTCCAGCGCCTCCCGCCTGGCCGGGCTGCGCAGCCCGCGGCCCGGAAGCAGGTACCCGCCGAGGAGCAGGTTCTCCTCGACGCTCCTGGCGTGGAAGACCCGCTTGTTCTCCTGGACCAGGGCCAGCCCGGCGCGTATCCGCCGGTGTGCTCGCGCACCGCTGATGTCCTGCCCGTCCAGCTCGACCTTGCCCTGGCCGACGTTCGGCAGCAGTCCGGCGATCGCGCAGAGAAGCGAGGTCTTCCCGGCGCCGTTGCGCCCGAGGACCACGGTGATCTTCCCCGCGCGGACCGCCGCGTCCACTCCCCACAGCACGCGCAGGTCTCCGTATCCACCGGTGATCCCGGCCGCGGACAACATCACTGGGCTCCCTTCGGTGCCGTGGGCCGGCCGGCCGGCTCCGGTTCTGGGGTCTCGGCCGGGGGCTCGTGGTCCGTCGCGCCGGTGTACTCGGCGAGCACCCGGCGATCCGCCTGGATCTCCGCCGAGGTGCCGGAGGCGATGAGCGTGCCCTGGCTGAGTACGTGGATGCGGTCGGCCAGCTTGAGCACCAGCGGGAAGTTGTGCTCGACGAGGATCACGGTGCCGCCCGCCTGGCGGATCTTCTCGATCGCCCGTTCCAGCACCACCAGGTCGCTCTCGTCCAGCCCGGAGCCCACCTCGTCGAAGAGGAAGACCCTGGCCCCTGACGCGAGCGCGCGCGCCACCTCGACCAGCCGGCGGGTGCCCAGTGCCAGCGAGTCGACCGGACGGTCGGCGACGTCGTCGATACCAAGCCACCGCAGCAGCTTGAGCGCCTCGGCGTTGTCCGCCGCGTACCCTCGGCGGAACACCGGGAGCCTCAGCACCGCGGCGGCGATCCCCACGCGGTGGGTCACGTACCGGCCGGTGGCGACGAAGGCGACCGTGCTCATGTGCTTGGGGATCAGCGGGGTCTGGAAGGTACGGGTCACCCCGAGCCGTGCGATCCGGTACGGCGGCCGGCCGCCGATCTGCTCGTCTTCGAGCATCAGCGACCCGCCCGAGGGTTTGTAGAAGCCGCTGATGAGGTTGAGCAGGGTGGTCTTTCCGGAGCCGTTCGGGCCGATCAGGGCGGTCACCTCGCCGGGGTGGGCCTCGATCGAGACATCCTGCAGCGCCTTGTTGCCGCCGAAGGACTTGCTCAGCCCCTCGGTCCGCAGCACGGCGCCGTTCAGGCGGTCGAGCTCGACGCTCGCGGGGGCACCGGCCGCCGGGTCACGGCCGGGCTCTGCGGTGGCGGAGGCGGAGGCGGTGGCGGAGGCGGTGGCGGAGGCGGTGGCGGAGGCGGTGGCGGAGGCGGTGGCGGAGGCGGGCGGGAGCGTGGGCAGCCAGCCGCGCCGCCGCGCCGCGGCCAGCCCGTCGTGGGCGATCCCCGCGAGCCCGCGGTTGAAGATGACGCCCGCCAGCAGCAGGAACGCTCCGTAGATCACCAGTTGCCAGTCCTGGAACTGGGTGAAGGTCTGCTGGCCGAGCTGCATCACCGCCGCGCCCGCGATCGCGCCGTAGACGGATGTCGAACCGCCCACCACCGAGGCGGCGAGCACGCTCAGCGCCAGCGCGAAGGTGAAGGTCTCCGGGGCGATGAACCCGTCGATCATCGCGAACAGCGCGCCGGCCAAGGCGGCCGGGATCGCGCCGATGACGTAGGCGAGCAGCTTCAGCCGGTAGACCGAGACGCCGAGGACCGAGGCCAGGATCGGGCTCTGCCGCAGCACGAGGAAGATGTCGCCGTGCCGGGAGAGCAGCAGGTTGCGGGCGATGGCGAACCACCCCGCGGTGACCAGCAGGATCAGCACGTACAGCCGGTCGCCGATGATCTCCATGCCGAACAGCGTCGGGACCGCGGCGGCGAGGCCGAGCGTGCCCCCGGTGAAGGAGTGCAGGATGTCGATCAGGTTCGGGATCAGGGTGACGAGGAAGAAGGTCACCATCGCCAGCGACCAGCCGCCGAGCCGCAGGCCGGGTATTCCGGTCACCAGCCCGACCACGACCGCGGCGGCCGTCGCCGCCGCGAGCGCCAGCAGCACGTTGGTCGCGCCGAACTCGACGCCCAGGTAGCCGGCGACGTAGGCGCCGACCGCGTAGAGCGCCACCTGGCCGACGGCCAGCTCCCCGGCGTAGCCGAGGACGACGTTCAGGCCGCTGACGAGCAGGCTCAGGATCGCGATCAGCATCACCGTGCGCGACCAGTAGGCGTTGATCAGGCCCACCCCGGGCGCGGCCATGAGCAGCACCACGAGCAGTACGGCGATCAGCGGGCGGTACCGGTGGATGAGTGCGGTCATGGCTACACCCGCCGTTCGAGCGCGGCGCCGAAGAGCCCGCGCGGTCGCAGGAAGAGGATCAGCAGGAACACCCCGAAGACCACGAGCTGCGGGTATGCCGCGCCGATGTAGCGCGCGGCGAACGCGTAGATCAGCCCGGTGGCGAAGCCGCCGATCAGTCCGCCGAGCTGGCTGCCCGAACCGCCGATCGCGATCGCCACGAAGCCGAAGAGGGACAGCGCGTGACCGAGGTCGAAGGTCGCGTAGGTGCGCGCGCCGACCAGCAGTCCGAACGCCCCGGCGATCACTCCGGCCAGGACGAACGCCCCGACGCCGAGCAGCCGTACGTTGATGCCGCGGGCCGATGCCGCCTGCCGGTCCTCGGCCGAGGCGAGCGAGGCGAGGCCGAGCAGGGAGTACCGCGACCACAGGTGCAGTCCGACGCCGAGCAGCAGGGTGAGCGCGATCAGCACCAGGTCGACCGGGCGGACCGTGCCCCCGAGCAGTTCCAGCGGATGGTCCGGGAGGCCCGACGGCACGGTCAGGGGCTGCCGGCCCCAGATCGCCGCGGCCAGGCCGTCCAGGATCGTCGCGGCGCCGACCGTGGTGATCAGCGCGCCGTGCGCGTCCGAGCGTCCGAGCAGCGGCCGGATCGCGATCCGCTCCTCCAGCAGCGCCACCACCCCAACCCCGACGGCGGCGAACAGGACGGTCACCACGACGGGGAGGCCGAAGGTGACCGCGCCGGCGTAGGCCAGGAAGGTGCCGACCATCAGGAGCTGGGCGTGCGCGAAGTTGAACGTGCCGGAGGCGAGCAGCACCACGTTGTACCCGATCGCGATCAGCGAGTAGATCGCGCCCGTCGCCAGCCCCGCCCATACCGTCGTCATGGCCGCCTCACGCCTTGTCAGGTGTGTAGAAGCCGTCACCGTTGTAGGTGCCGGGGGGCACGTACTGGAAGGTGTCGGCGCCGGCGGTCGGGAAGTGGTCGGTCGGCGAGTAGCTGAACTTCAGGTACTGGCCGTTCGGGCCGGCGTAGTACCAAAGCGGCGCGCCGGTCGGCTCGGGCAGGTTCTCCAGCGTCGCCTTGACCTTGGCCGAGTCGTTCGACTTGGCCTCGCGCGCGGCGTACACGACGACGGCGAGCGCGTCGTGCCCGGTCGAGTAGAGGCCCCAGCCGGTGCTGGAGATCCCCTCGGCCACCGGACCGGACTTGATCTTCTGGATGAACCCGGCGAGGCCTGGGTGCTGCTCGCTGGAGGACAGGGTGGCCGAGGAGACGACCACGTTGACGTTCTTGAGCTGTTCCGCGCCGAGGTTCTTCAGGTACGGGAAGCTGGAGGCGAGCTGGTCGCAGTAGGCGGGGATGTCCCAGCCGATCTGGGCCCGGCTGCGCATGACGTAGAGCGCGGCGGTGCCGTACCCGTTGAGCAGGAGCGCGTCGGGGTCCTGCGCCTTGAGCTGGTTGAGCTGCGAGCTCATGTCCAGCGCGGTCGCCTCGTAGCGCGCCTCGATGAACTGCATCCCCGCGCCCTGGACGGCGGACTTGTAGATCTCCGCCGAGCTCTGGCCCGTGGCGTCGTTGGAGTACAGCATGGCGATCTTCTTGTAGCCGTTGGACTTCGCGATCGAGATCAGCGCGGGCGCGTAGTCCTTGCCGGGCGAGGAGATGCCGAAGTGGTAGGGGAACTTGGCGGGGTCGTTGAGCAGCGTGCTCACCGTCCCGCCGACGGACACGATCTTCTGCCGGGTCAGGATGGGCAGCAGGGAGAGCGAGACCGCGCTAGAACTGCCCGGGTAGACCAGGTCCGGCTTCCTCCCTTGGGACAGGCGTTGCTGCAGGAGGCTGACCGCCTTGGTCGGGTCGTTCTGGTCGTTGGCCGTCTCGACCACGATCTTCCTGCCGTTGACGCCGCCGGAGGCGTTGAACTCCTCCGCGGCGATCTTGATGCCGGCGTCTATGCTCTTGGTGTTGGTGGAGATGGGACCGGAGTAGTCGCCGGTGATGTAGACGATGTAGGGCTCGGCGCCTCCTCCGGCGCCGGCGGCGTCACCGGAGCCTGAGCACGCGGTGAGCGGAAGCGTCAGCAGCGCGCTGATCGATACCATCGCGAGACGGATGTGTCGTGGTCTCATTGCGGCCTCCTCAGCCAGGGGAATCCAGCGGCTGAATCATGTTCAGGAGGTAGTACGGGGGGTGTGGTGCGGTGATCGGCGAGATCACCCACGGGCGAACGGCTGCATTGAAGATCACTCGAAGGGGACGCCGCTTTCGGACGTGCGGCGGCGACCTCAGGACCAGCCGAGGCAGGACGTTCTTGATGGATCAGCGTCGTGAGGGGGATTCAGGGTTCTTCCGGAAGACGGCCCTCCCGGTGAACCCGACGTCGATCGGCGGAACCGGCCGGGGGTGAACGGCGTCCCGGCGGAACAGGCGCACTCGACCGGAGGGGCTCAGCGCGGCAGGTCGAGCATCCGCGCGATGATGTTCTTCTGGATCTGCGCCGACCCGCCGTACACGCTGACCGGCCGGGAGGTGAAGTACGAGCTGAGCCACCCGTCGGCGGCACCGGTCAGCTCGTCGGCGCCGAGGATGTCCATGGCCAGATGCTGCAACGACTGCTCGGCGTCCGCCCACAGCAGCTTGGCCACCGAGCCCTCCGGGCCGGGGGGCCGTCCGGAGACCCGAAGCGACAACTGCTCCATGCAGTTGAGGCGCAGCACCTCGCCGCGCACGTACGCGCGGGCGAGCGCCTTGCGCGTCTCCGGCTGCTCCAGCAGCCCGCGTTCGGCCGCGAGCCGCTCCACCTCGCGCAGGGTGCGCCGGTAGTTGGCGATGAAGCCGATGTCGGCCGGGCCGCGCTCGTAGGCGACCGTGGTCATCGCGATCCGCCAGCCCTCGCCGGGGGCGCCGAGCCGCTGCTCCACCGGGATTCGCACGTCGTCCCAGAAGACCTCGGCGGTCTCCGCCTCCCCGCTGGCGATCACGATGGGCCGTACGGTGACGCCCGGCTCGCTCATCGAGACCAGGAAGGCCGAGATGCCCTTGTGCTTGGGGACGCTCGGGTCGGTGCGGGCCAGCAGCAGGCACCAGTCGGCGTACTGGCCGCCGCTGGTCCACATCTTCTGGCCGTTCACCACGTAGTGGTCACCGTCCAGCCGCGCGAGCGTGCGCAGCGAGGCCAGGTCGGAACCGGCCTCCGGCTCGCTGAAGCCCTGGCACCATGACATCTCGCCGGACAGCAGAGGGGGCAGGAAACGCCTCTTCTGCTCCTCGGAGGCGTAGGTGAAGATGGCCCGGCCGATGTACCCGACCGAGGGCAGGGGCGGGGCGCCCAGGTTGCCCGACTCCTCGTTGAGTATCGCGTCGTAGACCGGGCTCAGCCCGCGCCCGCCGTACTCCACCGGCCAGCTCAGCCCGACGTAGCCGGCCTGGTAGAGGGTGCGGTGCCAGGACTTGCGCAGCTGTACGGCCTCCTCCTCATCCTCGATCTTGTCCCAGCCCGCCGGGATGTTCTCGGTCAGCCACCGGCGCAGGACCGCGCGGAACTCCGCCTCATCGGGGGTGTCTCGGTAGTCCATGGTCACTCTCCCGTCAGCCGGACGTCGGCGATAAGAAGCAGTTGGGCGCCCTCGTCGCCGAACAACTGGCGATCCATCAGCGCGCGGCGGGTGTGCACGTGCGCGATGTGCTCGTAGGTCTGGCCGATGCCGCCGAACACCTGCATGACCGTCTCGGTCACGTCACGCGCGACGGCGGCGCACTGCGCCTTCGCGGTACGCGCGGCCAGCACCGCCTCCGCCGGGTCGAGCGCGTCCACCGCCCACGCGGCGTAGCTCGTGGCGCTCGCCACGGACTCCGCGCTCACGTACGCCTCCGCGCACATGTGCTGGACCGCCTGGAAGGAGCCGATCGGCGCCCCGTACTGCACCCGTTCCTTGGCGTAGCCAACGGCCCGCTCCACCGCGGCGCGCATGACACCGACCGCGTCGGCGCAGATCGCGGCGAGCGTGAGCGCCTCCCACCGGAGCAGGTCCTCGGGGGCCAGCGCGTCGCCCACCGTCGTCAGGCGTCCCGGGTCGATCGGCCCGTCCGAGCGGACCAGCGCACGGGTGAGGTCGGCGCTCGCCACCGGGGCGAAACCGGCGTCCAGCGAGATCCGTACCACCCGCGTGCCCGCGGAGGAGTCCGCCAGGGCCAGCACCGTGTCCGCGCCGTCGACGTCCCAGCCGTATCCCGAGCCGCCTTCCGGCGAGCGGACCAGGCCGGACAGGTCGTGGTCCAGCAGGACCCCGGCCCGGGTCGTGCCCTCGGCCAGCTTCTCGGCCTCGTCATGCGCGCCGGCCAGGGCCAGCAGCTCCGTGGCGAGAACGGCCGAACCGAGATAGGGCACGGGGACCAGCCCGGCGCCCAGCGCCTCGGCCACCACGGCGACCTCGACTCCGGAGCCGACCGGCAGCCCGTCACCGTCCCGTGTACGCAGCGCCAGCAGGCCCGCCTGGGCCAGCGCCCGCCAGGCCGCGTCCCGGTCCCGGGTGGTCAGGTCACCCGGGTTCGCCAGGCCGGCGGACCCGGCGATCTGCCGGGCCACCTCTTTGAGCATCTGCTGCTCGTCACTGAGCAGAGCGAGCACAACCACACCTCCTGTCCCTCCACATGACCGACATAAACTGAATGTCATTCAAGGGATGTCTAGCATGTGGCCGAGAACGGCGTCAACGGAAACAGGCCCGTCACATTGGCGCAACAGGGTGGCCGTACCGCCGCGCGACGGTTGACCGCCTTCCTAGCAGCGTGTTTAGCTGCATCCCAGGCCGAAGGACCCACCCGGAAGACCAGGCACACCTCCACCGCCACCCACCCTTGCCATAGTGAATGGCATTCAGATAGGACTTTCAGCGACCGCCGGGCCGATCAGAGGAGGACCTGTGCTCATGGTGGCGATAGCCGGACTGGCCATGACCGTGGCGGGGGTGATCGCGACCGGGCTGCGCGTCCGGTTCCTTCACCGGCTCGCTACCAGCGGCCGGCCCGCTCCCGAACGGGTGCAATACGCCAGGGAGAACATCGGCGCCGAGGTCAAGGCGCAGCTTGTCGAGGTGTTCGCTCAGCGGAAGCTGCTGAAGTGGACCCCGTCGGGTGTCGCGCACTTCCTGGTGTTCTGGGCTTTTGTGATCCTGGCGACGGTCTACCTGGAGGCGTACGGGGCGCTGGTCCAGGGCGCGGTCACCGGCAAGCCCAACTTCCACATCCCCCTGGTCGGTACCTGGCCCGTGCTGGGGTTCCTCCAGGACTTCATCGCGGTGGCGTGCGTTGTGGGCCTGGCGGCCTTCGCGGCCATCCGCCTGGCCAACTCGCCCAAGAAGCTCGGCCGCGAGTCCAGGTTCGCGGGCTCGCACCTCGGCGGCGCGTGGCTGATCCTGTTCATGATCTTCAACGTGATCTGGTCGCTGTTCCTGTTCCGGGGCGCGGCGATCAACACGGGCAATTTCCCCTACCGCGCCGGGGCCTTTGGGTCCGAGGCCGCCGCCGCGCTGTTGCGCTCGCTTGGTCACACCGCCAACGAGGTGCTGGAGAAGGTCGGCCTGCTCCTGCACATCGGCGTGATGCTGGTGTTCTTGGTGATCGTGGTGAACTCCAAGCACCTGCACATCTTCACCGCGCCGCTGAACGTCATGTTCTCCCGCCGTCCTGATGGCCTGGGTGCGGTGCCGGAGATGCGCAGCAATGGCAAGGTGCTGGACTTCGAGGAGGCCGATCCCGACACCGACGTGTTCGGCCGGGGCAAGATCGAGGACACCACCTGGAAGGGGTTCCTGGACTTCTACACCTGTACCGAGTGCGGGCGGTGTCAGTCGCAGTGCCCGGCGTGGAACACCGACAAGCCGCTGTCGCCCAAGATGCTGATCCTGGACCAGCGTGACCACGCCTTCGCGATCGCCCCGTACCTGCTGGCCAGTGAGGAGGAGCGGGCGAACCTGCCCGAGGACGTTTTGGCGCTGGCGGGCAAGCCGCTGGTCGGCGAGGACGGTGTGATCCACCCTGATGTGCTGTGGTCCTGCACCAACTGCGGCGCGTGCGTCGAGCAGTGCCCGGTCGACATCGAGCACATCGACCACATCATCGACATGCGCCGCTACCAGGTCATGATCGAGTCGAACTTCCCCTCCGAGGCGGGCGTCATGCTCAAGAACCTCGAGAACAAGGGCAACCCGTGGGGGGTGCCGGAGACCAAGCGGGCCGAGTGGATCGAGGAGCTGGCCTCCCGCGAGGTCGACCCGATCGAGGTCCTGCTCATCGAGGAGAAGGTCCCCGACGACCTGGAATACCTGTTCTGGGTCGGTTGCGCCGGCGCTCTGGAGGACCGGGCCAAGAAGACCACCAAGGCCGTGGCCGAGCTGCTGCACATCGCCGGGGTGAAGTTCGGGGTGCTGGGCCCGATGGAGGCGTGCACCGGCGACCCGGCGCGCCGCCTGGGCATGGAGTTCCTGTTCAACATGCTCGCCCAGCAGAACATCGAGACCCTCAACGAGGCCGGGGTCAAGAAGATCGTGGCCACCTGCCCGCACTGCTTCAACACCCTGGCCAACGAGTATCCCCAGCTCGGCGGCATGTTCGAGGTGGTGCACCACACCCAGCTGCTGGCCAAGCTCGTCGAGGACGACCGCCTCACCCCGATCACCCCGATCGAGGAGAAGATCACCTACCACGACCCGTGCTTCCTGGGCCGCCACAACAAGGTGTACGCCCAGCCGCGCGACATCATGGCCAAGGTCCCCGGGGTCCAGACCCAGGAGATGCACCGCTGCAAGGACCGCGGCTTCTGCTGCGGCGCGGGCGGCGCGCGCATGTGGATGGAAGAGCGCATCGGCAAGCGCATCAACACCGAACGCGTGGACGAGGCGCTCACCACCGATCCCGACACCGTCTCCACCGCCTGCCCCTTCTGCCTGGTCATGCTCGGAGACGCGATCAACGAGAAGAAGAACAGCGGCCAGGCCAAGGAATCGCTGGAGGTCGTGGACGTCGCCCAGCTCCTCATCACCTCGGTCAAGGGCGGCGCCTGAGGCTCGGCCGGCGAAGGAGGTCGGGAGAGCACACCGGCCTCTTCGCTCGGATCCGCCATCCTCACCGGGGATGTCTCCCCGGTGAACACGTCAGTTGTCGGGCTGGCGTTGACCCTCCGAAGGCACGTTCGCGAGCCGCGCGAAGACATCGACGGCCCGGGCCACCAGTTCCTCGGCCTCCTCGCGGGTCGCGCAAGCGGCCACCTCACGGCAGATCCCGCCCATGGCGTCGGTGACGATCGCGACCATCGCGCGGACGCCCAGCGCGTCGTCCTGTCCGAGCAGATTCGAGCTCTCCCGCAGCAGGGCGGCGTTCTGCCGAAGCCAGTCCTGGTTGATTCGGCGCATCCGCAGCCCGAACCCGGGAGGCGTGTCGCCGTCGGCGACCAGTCGCACCACGTCGCGATGCTCCCAGGCGCCCAGAAGGTAGGCGCGTGTCCCGGCCAGGAACAGACGCAGCCCGTTGGTGACCCCGGCGGCGCGCACGGCCACGACCGTCTCGCGAGCACGTGCCTCCTGGCTGCGCTGGTACGTCAGCCAGATGGCGAGGTAGATGTTGGTCTTGCTCCCGTAGTGGTAGTACAGAGAGCCCACGCTCATGCCCGCGCGCTCGGTGATGTCACTCACGGTCGTCGCCGAGAAGCCCTTCTTGACGAAGAGCTCGCGTGCCGCGTCCGCCAAGCCCTGGGCGGCGTCCGTCTGCAACCGCGTGTCGTCCAGATCGATGGTATCGGTCTCTTCGACCGCCCGCGGCGACGTGCCCTGCTTTCTGGGCCTCGTTCCGGCCTTCACCATATGCTCTCCGATCCAGGTCGGCGGCCGCATTGACAACCGATCGGCTCACGCCGAAAGGTCTGAATAAGATTCAGTCTAGGGCAACCGCACGGCCTGATGGAGACGCTTGCCGCGATCCGGCCAGGGCGAATCCGGGACAAGCCTCCAGCAGGTGATGCCCCTGATGTCGGTTCTCCTGCCGAAGCCCAGCGCTGACCGCCCTCTTGACGTGCCTCTGACTCGCTCCTATATTTCCGAAATATTAATGCGACATCTTGAAAGTTTCGGAACCACCACCGTGACACATTCCGCTGACGGCGTGGGATGACGCCATCGTTGGCTGAGGGGATGGCATGAGCGATCAGCCGTCGAACGACACGAGCGCCGCGTCGGGCGACTCCGCACTATGCCGAGATACGCGGCCGTCTCCCACTGGGCGGGCCGAGACGCTCGTCCCGCCCAGGACGCGAGTGGAGAGGACCGCCCGGCCTGTGCGGGGCGACCGTGCACCCGGCGCCGCCGTGCCCGAGTCCACAGCAGGCGCTTGGTGAAGCGCAGGGACGTCGAGTCGCGGTTCGCGTCGCCCGGCACCCGAGATCCGCGTGAGGCGACGCCCGATCCCGTCTATGGAAAGCGCTCTCCTGGTCGTACCTGGCGTCAGGCGCTGCGTCGCGACTGGCAACTGTACTCGCTGGCGATCCTCCCGCTGTTGTTCTTCGCGATATTCCGGTACCTGCCGATGATCGGCAACGTGATCGCCTTCCGGAAGTTCGAGCCCGGTGGCAGCGTGCTGGGCGAGGAGTGGGTCGGCCTGCGCTACGTGCGGCTGTTCCTGAACGACCCGACGTTCTGGCACGTGTTCACCAACACGCTGGTCCTCGGCGCGCTGACACTGCTGTTCTGCTTCCCGTTGCCGATCGTGCTCGCGTTGCTGATCAACGAGGTCCGGCACCAGCGCCTCAAACGGTTCGTCCAGTCGGTGTCCTACCTGCCGCACTTCCTCTCGATGGTGGTCGTGGCCGGCCTCGTCATCGAGCTGCTGTCGGTCGACGGGCCGGTGAACCAGGTCCTGCGCGTGGTGGGCGACGACCCGATCGCGTTCCTTCAGCAGCCGGAGTGGTTCCGGACGATCTACATCTCCTCGGAGATGTGGCAGACCGTCGGGTGGGGGACGATCCTCTATCTCGCCGCGCTCACGACCATCGATGACCAGCTGTACGAGGCGGCTCGGATCGATGGCGCGGGCCGATGGCGGCAGACCTGGCACGTGACCCTCCCCGGCCTCCGGCCGACCGCGGTCACCCTGCTGATCCTGAACATCGGCGCGTTCATGGCGGTCGGATTCGAGAAGATCCTTCTGCTCTACAACCCGTTGACGTACCCGACCGCGGACGTGATCTCCACGTACCTGTACCGCATGGGCGTGGTCTCCAACAACTTCAGCTACGCCGCGGCGATCGGCCTGTTCGAGGCCCTGATCGGGCTGACCCTGGTCATGTCGGCGAACCTGATCTCCCGCCGCTCAGTTGGGACGAGCCTGTGGTGACAGTGGACAGAAGCCGGGGTTACCGCGTTTTCCAGGGAGTCAACGCCGTCATTCTCGCCAGCGTCGTGATCGTGACCCTGTACCCCTTCATCAACATCATCGCCCGCTCGTTGAGCGACGAGAACTTCATCCGGTCGGGTCAGGTCAACCTCATCCCACGCGGGTTCACCCTCAAAACGTACGAGTACGTGGTCTCCGACCTGACGTTCTGGACGAACTACCGCAACACCGTGGTGTACACGGTCGTGGCCACGTTGATCTCGATGCTCCTGACCACCTGCTACGCCTACGTCTTGTCCAAGAAGCACCTCAAGGGCCGCAAGGCCCTGGTCGGGATCGCCGTCTTCACCATGTTCTTCTCCGGCGGCATCATCCCCAACTACGTCCTGATCACCGGCATCGGGCTGAAGGACAGCATCTGGGCCGTCGTCCTGCCGAACGCCATCAGCGTCTTCAATCTCCTGATCATGAAGACGTTCTTCGAGGGACTGCCGGTCGAGTTGGAGGAGGCCGCCGCGATCGACGGCATGAGCACCTACGGCATCCTGCTCCGGATCGTGCTGCCGCTGTCGAAGGCGGTGATCGCCACGATGGTGCTCTTCTACGCCGTCGCGTTCTGGAACTCCTGGTTCACCGCCTTCCTCTACATGAGTCAGTCCGACCTCTTCCCGGTGACCGTCTACCTGCGCAACCTGATCGCCGGCGCCACCACCGCGACGTCCGTCGGCGCCGACGCCAACGACCTGACGGTGGCGGCCAACATCAAGTCGGTGACGATGGTGCTCACCATCCTCCCCATCGTCGGGATCTACCCCTTCGTCCAGCGGTACTTCGTCTCAGGAGTCATGCTCGGCGCGGTCAAGGGATAGCCCTTCGCCGACTCGCCTCCGGCGCTCTCCGCACACCCCCCGTTCCGCGCGAAAGGACTCCCATGTACCAGATGAACCGGCGTCAGGCGATGGTCGCCATGGGCGCGTTCCTCGCACTCGCCGGCTGCGGCAGTGACGATTCCAAGAAGAAGGGCGACGACTTCTCGGCGAACCGGGACGGCGCGATGCCCAACTACGGTGCCGGCGGCCAGTTCAAGGCCGCCGTGCCGCTCTCGTTCAGCGTCCTCTACAACAACCACCCGTTCTATCCGATCAAGAACGACTGGCTGTTCTGGTCGGAGCTCGGCAAGCGGACCAACGTGACGCTCCAACCCAGCGTGGTGCCGCTCAGCGACTACGAGAACAAGCGCAGCCTGGTGATCGGCGCCGGCGACGCCCCGTTCATCATTCCGAAGACGTACCCCGGTCAGGAGACCCCCTTCGTCGCCTCCGGCGCCATCCTCCCGGTCAGCGACTACATCGACCTGATGCCGAACTTCAAGGAGAAGGTCGCCAAGTGGAACCTCCAGGCTGACCTGGACACGCTCCGGCAGTCGGACGGCCGCTTCTACGTGCTCCCCGGGCTCCACGAGGACTACTGGGTGGACTACTCCCTGGCGATCCGTACGGACATCCTCGACGACCTCGGGCTCGAGCTTCCGCAGACCTGGGACGATCTGCACACCGTGCTCAAGGCGATGAAGGAGGCGTTCCCCGACTCCTACCCCCTGTCCGACCGCTGGGGAACCCTCACGCCCGGCGCCAACCTGCTGAACATCATCGGCATCTCCTACGGCGCCCCCGGAGGCTGGGGCTACGGGGATGGGCTGGCGTGGGACGCCGGTGCCCAGAAGTTCGCCTTCACCGGCACCATGGACCAGTACAAGCAGATGCTGCGGTACCTCCGCACGCTGGTGGAGGAGAAGCTGCTCGACCCGGAAAGCTTCACGCAGCCCGACGACCTGGCGATCCAGAAGCTGGTGTCCGGCAAGTCCTTCGTGATCAGCACGAACGCGCAAACGCTGGTCAACGAGTACCGGCCGCCGCTGGAGAAGGCGAATCCGAAGGCCAAGCTCGTCAAGATCCCCCTGCCCGTCGGGCCGCTCGGACCCATCAAGTACGGCGCGGGGAACACCCGCCTGGAGAACGGCATCATGATCTCCAAGAAGGCCCGCGACAGCAAGAACTTCGTCGCCATGATGCAGTTCATCGACTGGCTCTGGTATTCCGACGCGGGCGAGGAGTTCGCCAAGTGGGGCGTCGACGGGGTCACCTACACCAAGGACGCGTCGGGGAAGTACAAGCTGGCGTCGGACGTCGACTTCGTCGGGCTCAACCCCAAGGCGCCGAAGCACTTGCAGAAGGACTTCGGCTTCTCCAACGGCGTGTTCGCCTACGGCGGGCGGACCGGGCTTCTCGAATCGACCTTCTCCGACGAGGAGGTGGCGTTCCAGAAGGTGATGAACGCGAGGAAGCCCCTGCCGGTGCCACCTCCGCACCCGCTCACCGACGAGGAGCGCGAGCAGGTGACGCTGTGGCAGACACCGCTGAAGGACCACGTCACCCAGAACACCCTCAAGTTCATCATCGGCAAGCGCGACTTCGGCGACTGGGACGCCTACGTCAGCGAACTCGAAGGGAAGAACATGTCGTCGTACGTCAACCTGGTCAACAACGCCTACGAGCGCTTCAAGAAGCAACACGGCTGACCGCCCCCCTTGATGGCCGACACCACCGCCGGACCCCGGTTCGGCGAAGGACCCCTCTCACGCGCCTCCGCGCTCGTCTACACCCTGCTCGTGGTCGAGCTCCTGCTCCTGGCCGCCGTCGTGCCCGGCCTGATCGGGCTCGTCCTGCTCGACCGTGACGCCGCCAACGTCCCGCTGGCCGCGGCCTGCCTGCTTCCGGTAGGTCCGGCACTCTCGGCCGCGCTGTACGCGTTGCACAACCGTCGCCTGAGTCTCACCGACCTTCGTCCCACGGCGGCGTTCTTCCGCGGCTACAAGGCCAACTTCCGCCAGGTCGTGAAGCTCTGGATCCCATGGCTGGTGTGGCTGACCATCATCGGGTCGAACCTCGCGAACTTCACCGCCGCCGGCGTCCCGGGATGGTGGGCCGTGCCGTCGGTCCTCATCGCGGTGTTGGCGACCCTCTGGGTCGCCAACGCACTGGTGATCACCTCCCTGTTCGAGTTCCGAGCGAGGGACGTGGCCCGCCTGTCCGCGTACTTCCTCACCCGCTCCCCCCGCGTCGCACTGGGCAACGCCTCCCTTCTGGTCGTGGCGGCCGGCATCACGCTGGCCGCCTCCGAGATGGCGCTGGCGCTGCTGGCCTCGGCGCTCGCGTCGGTGCTCCTGCTGAACAGCCGCCCCATGATCGCCGAGGTCCGGAAGAGGTTCACGGTTGAAGCCGCAGACGCCCGCCCCTGAAGACCACACGTCCCGAGCGGCCACCCCGATGGCCCCCGAACGCCGGCCGAAGGAGCCTTGTGACCATTCTCGAACCGAACGACGTCCACCCGGCGTGGCTGCCGCCGGAGGCGTTCCGGGTGATCGGCTCGGGCCGTACGCTCGTGCGCGGCGACGGTCCCCTCATCGATACCGTGCGGGACGAGGTGGCGCGGGCCTGCGCCCGGTACGGCGGCGGCGTACGGCATTCGGCGCCGGGCAGGACCGGCGACCAGGGGACGCGCGGTGACCGGACCGGTGCCGAAGATGGACCGTTCGACCTCGTGCTCGCGCTCTCCACGGCGGAGCCCCTGCCCGCCGTCGTCGAGACGGTCCAGGCCGAGTTCCGGCGACGGCACGGACAGGCCGATCGCGCGATCGGCGACGAGGGGTTCGTGATCGCCCGCCACGACGGCGTGACAGTGGTGCTCGCCGACGAACCGGCCGGCCTGCTCTACGGCCTGTTCCACGTGGTACGGCTCGGCGCGCCGGCGTTCGGCGCCGCACGCTCGGTGGAGCATCACCGGCCCGCGATACGCCGGCGCATGCTCGACCACTGGGACAACGTCGGCGTGCATCCGGTGATGGGCCAGGTCGAGCGCGGCTACGCGGGCGGCTCGATCTTCTGGCGGGACGGCGCCCGGCGCGGCGACCTGAGCCGGGTGCGGGCCTACGGGCGGCTGCTGGCCGCGTGCGGGGTGAACGCGGTCGCGGTGAACAACGTGAACGTGCATGCTATGGAGACCCACCTGCTGACGGACCGGCTCGGTGACGTCGCCGCGATCGCCGGCGAGCTGCGGCCGTACGGGATCAGGGTTCACCTGTCGGCCAATTTCGCCTCGCCCGTCGTCCTCGGCGGGTTGCCGACCGCCGACCCGCTCGACGAGGACGTGCGGAAATGGTGGGTGGGGATCTCCGAGCGGGTGTATGAGACGATCCCCGACTTCGGCGGCTACGTGGTGAAGGCCGACTCTGAAGGGCAGCCCGGTCCGTTCGCGTACGGGCGCACCCACGCCGAGGGCGCGAACGTGCTCGCCGAGGCGCTGGCGCCGTTCGGCGGGGTCGTCCACTGGCGCGCCTTCGTGTACGACCACCGGCAGGACTGGCGCGACCGGTCGACCGACCGGGCCCGCGCGGCCTACGACCACTTCGCCCCCCCTCGATGGGCTGTTCAGGGACAACGTGATCCTCCAGGTGAAGCACGGTCCGATCGACTTCCAGGTGCGGGAGCCGGTGTCGCCCGTCACCGCGGCCATGCCGGCCACCCGCTCGCGCAGGCCAACCTCTACGCTTTCGGCCGGCTCGCCTGGGCGCCGTGGACGGACCCCGTCGCGATCCTCGACGAGTGGATCGACCTCACCTTCGCGGCGGCGACCGGCGTTCCCGAAGGGCTGCGGCGCACCCTGCACGCGATCATGAACGACTCCTGGCGCACGTACGAGCGGTACACGGCGCCGCTCGGCGTCGGGTTCATGGTGCGTCCCGGGGACCACTACGGTCCCGACGTGGACGGGTACGAGTACACGCCTTGGGGCACCTACCACTTCGCCGACCGCGACGGCGTCGGCGTGGACCGCACCCGCGCCACCGGGACCGGGTTCACCGGCCAGTACCCGCCGCCCTGGTCGGATGTGTACGAGTCGCTCGAGCGGTGCCCCGACGAGCTGCTGTTGTTCTTCCACCATGTCCCGTACGAGCATGTGCTGCACAACGGGTCCACCGTCATTCAGCACATCTACGACACCCACTTCGCGGGAGTCGAGCAGGTGGCCAAGGCCCGGTCGCTCTGGGAGGATCTCGCCGGCACCGGATCGGTGCCCCCGGCCATGCGCGCTCGCGTGAAGGACCTCCTCGACGAGCAACTCCGCTGCGCGCAGGAGTGGCGCGACCAGATCAACGCCTATTTCCTCCGCAAATCGGGGGTGCCCGACGCCCACGGCCGTCGCATCCCGTGACGCCTCGACCTGGTCCGCGTCATCGCCGGCTCGCAGATCGGCACCGGCCCGCATGTCGTCCTGTTCTTCGACCCTTCAGCAGTACCGGCCCAGCGGCATCACCACGGGAGAGCTCGAAATGACGAACCCTCGAATGGACGGCTTCAGGAACCGCGTCGGTGGCCTGGCGTTCGGCGGCGACTACAACCCCGAGCAGTGGGATCCGGACGTCTGGCGCGAGGACGTGCGGCTCATGCGGCAGGCCGGCGTCAATGTCGTCTCGCTCGGCGTCTTCGCGTGGGCCTCGCTCGAACCCGAGCCGGGCAGGTACGAGTTCGGCTGGATGGACGAGGTCATGGACCTCCTCCACGACAACGGCATCGCCGTCGACCTGGCCACCCCCACCGCGGCGCCGCCGGTCTGGCTGACGCACCTGCACCCGGAGGTCTTCCCGATCATGGCGGACGGCGAGCCGTTCGGTTTCGGGAACCGTCTGCACTACGACCCCTCGTCGCCGATCTACCGCCGGTACGCGGCGGACATCACCACCAGGCTCGCCGAGCGTTACTCCTTTCACCCGGCACTGGTGATGTGGCACATCAGCAACGAGTACGGCCCCACCGCGTACAACGAGGCGAGCTCGGTCAACTTCCGGCATTGGCTCAAGCGCAGGTATGGCGACCTCGGCACCCTCAACGAGGCGTGGACGACCCGGTTCTGGAGCCAGGTCTACACGGACTGGGACCAGATCGAGGTGCCGGACATCCCGCGTGCCTGGATGAATCCCAGCCGCATTCTGGACTTCAAGCGCTTCACCTCCGACGCCCTTCTGGAGTGCTACGTCGCTGAACGCGACATCGTTCGCTCCTTCCGCGACGACATCCCGGTCATGACCAACTTCATGCGCTTCTACCGGAACGCCGACTACTGGAAGTGGGCTCCGGAGGAGGACGTGGCGGCCCTGGACATCTACCCCGACCCCGCCCGGCCGGACTCGCACGTGTCGGCTGCCTTCCAGTTCGACCTGTTCCGTTCCCTCAAGGGCGGGCAGCCGTGGATGCTCATGGAACAGGCGGCCAGTGCGGTCAGCCAGTGGAAGCTCAACGTGGTCAAGGAGCCCGGGCGGATGCGGCTCGGCTCGCTCCAGGCGGTGTCACGCGGCGCCGACTCGGTCATGTTCTTCCAGTGGCGGGCCGGCCGCGGCGGGCAGGAACGCTTCCACTCGGCGATGCTGCCGCACTCCGGGCCCGGCTCGCGTACCTTCGGCGAGGTCACCGCCCTCGGCCGTGAAGTCGAACTCCTCGCAGCCGTGGCGGGGACGACCGCGCGTGCCGAGGTCGCCGTCCTGTTCGACTGGAACGGCTGGTGGGGACTGGAGGAGGTGGGCGGGCTGCCCCGTAACGACTTCAGCTACGCCGACACGGTCATGCGCCACTACACGCCACTGTGGGAGCACCACTACGCCGTCGACGTCGTGTCCCCGCGCGGCGACCTCGCGCCCTACAAGGTGCTGATCGTCCCGAACGCCTATCTCATCGACGACCACGGTGTGGAGGCCATCACCGCGTTCGCCCACGCCGGCGGCACCGTCGTGATGTCGTTCTTCTCCGGGGTGGTGGACGAGTGCAACCGCGTCCGCCCGGACGGCTACCCCGGCGCGTTCCGCCACCTCATCGGCGCGAAGATCGACGAATACTGGCCGGCGCGTCCGGGCGAGCGGTTCACCGTCCGGTTCGCCCACGGGCGCACCGCGAGCGCGGACTGGTGGCGCGAGGACGTCCACCTCGAAACCGGGACCGCCTTGGCGACCTACGCCGACGGCCTGCTGGAGGGCCGCGCCGCGGTCATCGCCAACGCCTACGGCTCCGGCCGGGTCGTCTACTTCGCCACCCTGCTAGAAGAAGCCGCCTTCGGCGCCATGCTGCTCGGCCAGGTCGAAGCGGCGGGCGTGGAGAACCGCTTCGGCGACGTCCCCGCCCACGTCGAATGCTCCGTACGCCAGGACGCACAGCACGAGTACCTCTTCCTGCTCAACCACGATGCCGAGCGCGGCGCCGCCGTCCGCCTCCCAGGCGGAGGACGAGACCTGCTCACCGGCACGCCGGCCACCGGAGAGGTGACCCTGCCCCCCCTTGGCGCAGTCGTCATCCAACGAGCACTGCAGGCGTCTCAGGCCGCATGAAACCGGGTCTCGGCAGGACTCACGGCTCGGAGCGTCGAGCAGCGGCGCGCCGGGCGTCTGACGGGGCAGCAAGGTCAAGACCGCGTCACGCCGCCACCACGCCCCATTTCAGTGACCCCGGCGGCCGTTCATTCCTGCTTCGTGCCGGACTTTCCGCCCTTCCCGGACGTGTGGACCGCCCATCCGAGGAGGGCTCCCGCGGCGTACCAGAGGAGGTCCGGCGGGTTGAAGGTGGAGCCGAGGACCAGCCGGGCGATCGAGCTGCGGGCCGACAGCTCGGCCGGGACCCCGGTGAGCTGCGCGAACTCGATCAGCCAGCTCACGCCCAGCGCCACGGCGGCGGCCCATGCCGGGCGCGTCCGCGGCGCCGCGGCGATGACCAGGGTGTACAGGAGAAGGGTGTAGAGCAGGTCGCCCGCGTACTTGGCCGGCACGCCGTCGGACGCCGCCCGCACCGCGAGCCCGGCGGCCACGGTGACCAGAGCGGCGGCCAGGGCGACGAGCCGGGGTTTCAGCATCCGGACACAATAAGCCCCTTATGTCGCCTCCGTCGCGTCCAGGCCCGTGAGGCCCGCCCTCTGGTCGCCCGGGCGACCGCACAGGCGCGCGTCGCGTACGACCAGATCGGGAACCCTCATGAGGGAACGTCATGGCCGCGGGCACGGCGGGACCACCCCAGCGCGTGCCACACGATCGCGTGGCAGGCCAGGATCGCCGCGCAGCCGTCCATGGCACCCAGCAGCACCGAGCGCACCAGGTCGTACAGGCTCGGCGCGCCGCCGCTCCCGAGGACGGCACCCGCGGTGGCGGCGGCCGTGGCGGCCACCAGGACCAGGGCGCGCTCACGGGGCGCGGCGGCGGGCCATCGTCCCGGCCGTACGGGTGCGCGCCGGTACCAGGTGGCGATCCGGCCCGCCAGGACCGCGAGCCCGCCCAGCGAGCTGACGTACATCACCACGTTGAACACCCGGTGCACTCCGGCGACCGGGACGCGCATCGCCTGCCAGTGGACGACGGCGAAGCCGTCCACGTGCGTGAAAGCGTCCCACAGCAGGTGGGTCGCCACCCCGGCGAGCAGCGCGGCGGCCACGGTGACCCCCCGTCCGTACGGCGCGCGGCCGGACGGCGCCGGCCCGGACGGCGCGGACGGCGCGGGGCCGGGCAGCCGCGCGCGCAGTCCCTCGGGGGCGAGCGCCGTGAGGGGCGTTCGCAGCACCAGCTCGAACAGCACGAGCAGCGCGGCTCCGGCGGGCAGGTCCACCAGCACCGCGCCCTGCCAGCCGTGGGTGGAGCCGGCGGAAACGGGCAGCGGTACGTAGTAAGGCAGATCAGGCACCATCGCGCCGACCACCAGCGCCGCGAGGGGCAGCCGCCTCCGCAGCGGCAGGACCGCGGCGGCGTGGCTGAGCGTCAGCGGCACGCCGCGCCGCCGGAGCCCGGCCCGCGCGTCCCGCCGATCATCAGGCTCCGCTGGGGGCGAGGGGCGTGCCGTAGGTCTCGGAGAAGACGATGTCCTCCACCGGCGTGCGGGACAGGCGGGTGGGAAAGCCGTGCGCCGGGTAGCCGACGGCGATGTGCGCGGCGGTGATCATCCCGTCGGGGATGCCCAGCAGCTCCTTGACCTGCGGCTCGTAGCCGCACAGCAGCGTGGTCAGGGCGCTCGCCACGCCCTGGGCGCGCAGGGCCAGGCAGAAGTTCTGCGCGGTCGGGTAGATCGAGGCGCCGCCGACCACGCTGAGCCGCCCGAGGGCGTGGTCGGTGGGGTGCAGGCCGTCCAGCTCGGCGCAGCAGACGACGATGGCGGGCGCCTCGTCCAGGTGCTCGGCGAAGTGGTCCGCGTCGGTGACGACCTTCGGCAGCGTCCCGACCTGGATGTCACCCGTTCCGATGCCCTTCAGGTAGGCCTTCCAGGGTTCCAGGTACCAGTCCCGCAGCCGCCGCTTCCGTTCCGCGTCACGGACCACCACCCAGCGGACCGGCTGCCGGTTGCCGCCCTGAGGCGCGAAGCGCGCGGCGTCGAAGGCGGACAGCAGCACCTCCTCGGGCACCGGGTCGCCGCTGAAGTAGCGGCAGGTACCGGTCGTTCTCATCGCGTCGACGACGTCCATCGCACACCTCGGGGGGAAGGGAGAACGGGAAGGTTCGTACTGAGGGTGAATCCTCCGGGGCCGCCTAGGGCTTGCGGGCGACCCCGCCGTACATCCAGATGCGGTCGAGGTCGAAGATCGGGCCCTCGTTCCGCCAGAGCGGGACCTGGACGAGCCCGGGGTCCACGAACTCGAAGCCGCCGAACACGCGCTCGATCTCCGCCCTGGTCCTCGGCACCGCGGGCGCCTTGGCACGGGTGTAGGTGTCGGCCACCTTCAGCACCTCGTCCTTGCGGAAGTCCTGGGTGGGGTGCGAGATGGCCAGAAAGCTTCCCGGCGCCATCTCCTCGCGCAGGGGCCCGACGATGTCCTCGGGGTCCATGTCCGGGATGAACTGCAGCACCGAGATGAACATCGTGGCCATGGGCCTGCTGAAGTCGATCAGCTTGCGGACGTCGGGGTCGCCCAGGATCGCCTGGGGGTCCCGCGCGTCCGCCGTGATGACCTTCGTCTGGCCCTGCCCGTACCCGGCGAGCAGTGCCCGCGCGTGCACCAGGACGATCGGGTCGTTGTCCACGTAGACCACGCGCGCGTCGGGGGCGAACTCCTGGGCGACCTCGTGCGCGTTGCGCTGCGTGGGCAGCCCGGCACCGATGTCGAGGAACTGCCGGATCCCGGAGGCGACCAGGAATCGCACCGCCCGCTGCATGAACGCCCGGTTCTCCCGCGCGATGTCCCGGATCTCCGGCGCCGACCTCAGCGCCTCCTCGGCGGCCTCGCGGTCGGCGGCGAAGTTGTCCTTGCCGCCCAGGTAGTAGTCGTACATCCGGGCCGGGTGAGCGATGTGCGTGTTGAGCTCGACTGGCCCAGATCGCCGGGACATCACTGGCCTCCATCCGGATGGACCACAACGCGCACCGGCCACGACGGCCGGCGACGGCTTATGGCCGCGCTATCTGCCTCCACGACCGTAAAGATCATATATACGAATCTTCCCGCGATGATGGGTGATGTCACCAAACTTCCGTGGAATCGACCCGGTCACTTCCGTCTTTCCGTCGACAGACACCCAGCCGGGCCGTCCGGTCGGCCGGACTCGCCTGAGATCGACATGAGCGCACGCATATCGTGGAGCGATGTATCCCCCGATCGAGCCCTACGACCACGGGTACCTCGACACCGGCGACGGTCACCTCGTCTACTGGGAGGCCTGCGGGAACCCCTTGGGCAAGCCCGCGCTGGTCGTCCACGGCGGCCCGGGCTCGGGGTGCACGCCGGGCCAGCGGCGCTCCTTCGATCCCGAGCGCTACCGCGTGATCCTGTTCGACCAGCGCAACTGCGGCCGTAGCCTGCCCCACGCGAGTGACCCGGCCACCGACCTGACCACCAACACCACCCACCACCTGGTCGCCGACATGGAACGGCTGCGCGAGCACCTCGGCGTCGACCGGTGGCTGCTCTACGGCGGTTCGTGGGGTTCCACGCTCATGCTCGCCTACGCCGAGGCCCATCCCGAGCGGGTGTCGCGGATGGTCGTCGCCGGGGTCACCACGACCCGCCGCTCCGAGATCGACTGGCTCTACCGCGGCGTGGGCCGCTTCTTCCCCGAGCAGTGGCAGCGCTTCCGCCAGGGCGTCCCCGAGGCCGAGCGCGACGGCGACCTGCTGTCCGCGTATTCGCGCCTGATGTCCGACCCCGATCCCGATGTACGGGCCAGGGCGGCCCACGACTGGACGGCGTGGGAGGACTCGGTGATCTCCCTGGAGGCCAACGGCAAGCCCGACGCCTACAGCGACCGCCCGCCCGCCGCCCTGCTGGCCTTCGTCCGCATCTGCAGCCATTACTTCTCCAACGCCGCCTGGCTGGAGGAGGACGTGCTGCTGCGCGACGCGCACAAGCTGGCCGGCATCCCCGGCGTGCTCATCCACGGCCGCCTCGACCTGGGCTCGCCGCTGGAGAACGCCTGGCGACTCGCCCAGGCCTGGCCCGGCGCCCGGCTCGTCGTGGTGGACGACTCGGGCCACACCGGCAGCGACACCATGCGCGAGGAGATCCTCGCCGCCCTGGACGCCTTCGCCACCTAGGTCGCCGACCCGCACAGCTCACCGCCACGCCACGGCAGGTTAGATCCGGCCCGATCATGCCGATGAAAGGCATAGGAACGGATTCGGGAGACGTGGCCCGTACCGCCGGGAAGGCAGGGCCGGCGGTCGCGTGGCAGCGTGATCACTCAGGAGGCCGCCGCGGCGGCGACTCCGGCCCAAGGGGGCGAGCACATGTGAACGAGGTAGGGATGATCGCCCTGCGCGCGCTGTTCGGTGGCCTGCTCGTCACGGTCTTCGCGCTGATCGGCGAGATGGTGAGCCCGAAGCGGTTCGCCGGCATCTTCGCCGCTGGGCCGGCCGTCGCGCTGGCGGGGATGACCATCACCCTGGTGTTCATCGGCGGCCGGCAGGTCGCGGAGTCCGCGCAGGGCATGATCGTCGGGTCGGTCGCGCTGGTGGCCTTCTGCGCGTCGGCGGCGCCTCTCGTGGAACGCCTCGGCACCGCCGCCGGCTCGGTGGTCGCGCTGGCGATCTGGGCGGCCGTCGCGGCGCTGGGCTGGCCGCTGATCTCATGAGCGCCTCGGAGAAGATCCAGATCGAGCCTTCCAAGCTGCGCCACATCTCGCCGGCGGCCATGGCACTGCGCTTCGCCTTCGGCGCGGCCGTCTCGGTGGTCGCGGGCTTGGTCGGCGACCACTGGGGACCGGTCGCGGGCGGAATCTTCTTCGCCTTTCCCGCCGTCCTGGCCGCCACTCTCACGCTGATCGAGACCGAGGAGCACAGCAGGATCCTGGCCGCCCAGGACGCCCGTGGAGCCGTGCTCGGCGCGATCGGCATGGTCGCCTTCGCCCTGTGCATGTGGGCGCTCGCGGCCCGCATCCCCACGGTCGCCGCGATGGGACTCGCGACCGTGGTGTGGGCGGTCGTCGCCACCGCCCTGTACCGGCTCATCTGGGGCACTCGCCGGAGCCGATGACGGTCATGCGTGCCCCGGACCACGCTCGGTCAAACCGGCCGTGGCCGGGGAACGCCCCTGGGTATGACTTCCGAATCGGACCTGCTCCAGGATCTCGACCCGTTCGACATATTCGACGCCGAGGCGGAGCGGCTCGACCGCTTCTTCTCCTCCCTCGGCGAGGAGGGCTGGAATGGCCCGACCCGGTGCGCGGGGTGGTCGGTCCGCGACGTCCTCGCCCACCTCGCGGGTGAGGAGCTCTACAACCACGCGTGTCTCACCGGGGATATCGAGGGATTTTTCAGGATGCTGGAGCGCGAGGGCATCCCCGTCGACGACGCGTACGGGTGGGTCGACCGATTCAACGACTGGTGCGTACGGCGGCGCCGGGGCCTGCCGGTCGAGCAGGTGCTGCGCGAGTGGCGGGAGAAGAACGGGGAGACGCGCCGGCGGATGCGCGAACTCGGCCGCGACACGCTGATCCGGACCGCCGCCGGGCCCTATCCGGCGGGCCTGCAGACCTTCCACTACGACTCCGAGTACGCCACGCACGCCGATGACGTGGGGGCGCCGGTATCAGCGGAGGAGGCGGGCTTCCGCCTGGAGTGGCGGGTTCGGTTCGGCCTGGTCGCCCTCGCGGAACGGAAGTCGAACGCCCAGGTGGAGCGCGACGGCGACCGCATCCGCGGGCGGGTGGACGGCCTGACGGTGGAGCTGTCCGCGGCGGACTTCGTCGAGGCGACGGTCGGGCGGCTGCCCGAGGGCCACCCGCTCGACCCGCGCGTCCGCAGCGCTCTGCGCTGCCTCGCCTGAGCCGTGCGGGCGGCTCGTGCGACCGGCGTGAGAGCCCTGCCCGCCGGCATCAGGGGTGCGGGTAGCGCATGAGGAGGCTGGCGTGGACGTCCTGGCCGCCGATCGCGGCGTAGCTGTGCTGGACGTCCGACGGCCAGGTGATGTGCTCGCCGGGTCCGGCGAGCAGAGGTGAGTCCACCGGCCCCGCCTGGAGGGTTCCGGAGAAGACGGTGATGTGCTCGGTGACGCCCTGGTGGTGGGCCGGGGAGATCTGCGTGCCCCCCGCCCGGACCACCAGCCGGTAGAGCTCGTAGGTCACGGCCTCGTCCTGGAAGACGTGGAGCAGCACGCCGTGCACGGCGGTGCCTTGGATGAGGGGGTTCGGGCCGAGCGCGACCGCCAGCGGGACGCCGAGCTGGGCCGTGACCGCCCAGAGGGTCTCCAGCGTGGGGTTCCGGGTGCCGTTCTCCAACCCGGACAGCGTGGCCTTGCCGACCCCGGCGCGCCGGGCGAGCTCAGATAGGGATATGCCGCGTTCCTGGCGCAACCTGCGGATTCGCCGTCCTAGGTCGGTCGCGTCGGCGTTCACGGGGGGATGGGGCTTTCGTGCGCGCGGTCCATGAGGCTATGGTGCCAGCATGACGGCGTTCCGTATACGGAACACTCTGAGGGGATCATGGCATGACTCGCCTGTTGCAACCCGTGCTGGCGGGGGTGGTGACGGCCATCGTCGGCTTCGCCAGCTCCTTCGCCGTGGTCCTGGCCGGGCTCCGGGCCGTGGGAGCCGACCAGGCGCAGGCGGCGTCAGGGCTGCTCGCGCTCTGCCTGGCCAACGGCGTGGTCGCCATCCTGCTCAGCGTGCGGCGGCGCCTGCCGATCACCATCGCCTGGTCCACCCCGGGCGCGGCATTGCTGGTGTCCACCGGTGCCGTGGAGGGCGGGTTCCCCGTCGCGGTGGGCGCGTTCGTGGTCTGCGGGCTGCTCATCACCGCCGCGGGCCTGTTCCCCGCGCTGGGCCGCTTGATCGCGGCCATCCCCACCCCGATCGCCAGTGCCATGCTCGCCGGGGTCCTGCTCGACCTGTGCGTGGCTCCGGCGCGGGCGCTCGGCGAGATCCCGTGGATGGCCGGTCCCGTGGTGCTCACCTGGGCGCTGCTCAGCCGCTTCGCCCGCAAGTGGGCGATCCCCGTGGCCCTGCTCGTCGCGATCGCGGCGATCACGCTGGCGGGGCCGGGGCTGGGCACGGTCGACGCGCGGCCGGTCGCCGAGCTGACCGTCCCCGCGTGGAGCGCCTCGGCGATGGTCAGCATCGCCCTCCCTCTCTTCCTGGTCACCATGGCCTCGCAGAACGTCCCGGGCATGGCGGTCCTGGCCGGCTACGGCTACCGTCCGCCGCTGCGCGGGATCCTGGTCGCCACCGGCCTGGCCGGCGTCCTCGGGGCTCCCCTCGGCGGCCACGCGGTGAACCTGGCGGCCATCACCGCCGCCTTGGCCGCCGGACCGGACGCCGAGGCCGACCCGAGCCGCCGGTGGATCGCCTCGGTGGCGGCCGGGGGCTCAATGATCGTCCTGGGCGTCGGCGCGGGCCTGGCCACCGCGCTCGTCGTCCTCTCCCCGCCCTTGCTGATCGAGGCCGTCGCCGGCCTGGCGCTGATCGGCGCGCTCGCCTCGGCGGTCACCACGGCCGTGGCCGAGCCCGAGGGCCGGGAGGCGGCGGTGGTGACCTTCGTGGTGACCGCGTCGGGGTTGACTCTGCTCGGAGTGGGCGCCGCGTTCTGGGGGCTCGCCGCGGGAGGCCTCATGACGCTCCTGCACCGGAGGAGGAACCCCGTGCGGACCGCACCGGTGCAGGAGGAGGAGGAGGCTCAGACGGCCATGCGATGATCAGCCCGGCGGACCGGGCTCTCAGTGCCCGCCGCCCGCGGCGCGGAGGTCCTCCAGTATGTCGGCCTGCCCCGACAGCACCCCGGTGAGGATCTTGCGCGCGACCGCGAGAAGTTCCGCCACATGCGGGCTGGTCAGCGTGTAGAAGACGGTGGCGCCCTCCTTGCGGGTCACCACCAGGTTCGCGCGGCGCAGCACCGCGAGCTGCTGGGACAGGTGCGCCGCCTCGATGCCGACCTCGGGCAGCATCTCGGCCACCGCGTACTCACGCTCGCTCAGCAGCTCCAGCACCCTGATCCGCGCGGGATGCCCAAGCGTCTTGAAGAACTCCGCTTTCAGCTGGTACAGGGGCGCGCTCAACGCGGCGCCCCTCTTCATCGCCTCGTTCACGCCCCCATCCTCTCCGACCACCGCGACCCCTGATCACCGTCGCCGGCGCCATGCCGCGTCGAACACCGGCAGGGGAGGATCCGGCGGCTCCCGGACTCAGCCGGCGTGGCCGTTCTCATCGGCGTCGCCGGAGAGTCCGTCGGCGGGCTCGGCTTCGCGTCCGCGCGCGGCCCTGTCCGCGACTCCCAACTCGTGCCTAAGACGGTCCAGGTCGGTGCCGCCGCCGCTGTACTTCAGCTCACGGGCGACCTTCGTCTGCTTGGCCTTGGCCCTGCCGCGTCCCATTGGCCTCGCCACTCCTGTCGATGTCGCTATCTCTGCAATTGCCAACCTTAGCAACCAAAATCCCCGACGAACCCGTGGTTGCGGTCACCCCTCGGCGGGGTCGGCGGTCGTTTCCGCGATCGCCGCGCGGTCCTGCGCCATCAGGGGGACGTCCAGGGCGGCGCGCATGGCCGCGAGGTGCTCCGGCGTGCGCGGGGCGATGATCGCCGCCGCGACGGCCGGGTCGGAGATCACCCATGCCACCGCGAGCGTCGCGGGCGTCACGCCCCGCTCGGCGGCGGCCTCCTCGAACCGCGCGACGATCCGGAATGTGGCGTCCCTGGGCAGGTGGCCATACCAGTCCGGCATCAGCGCGAGCCGCGAACCGGCGGGGACCTCGCGGCCGGCCCGGTACTTGCCGGTCAGCCAGCCTCCCGCGAGGGGACTGTAGGCGGTGAAGCCGATCCCGTGGCGGGCGCAGGCCGGGAAGTCGGAGGTCTCGGGCCCGCGGTCGAGCAGGTTGTAGCCGGCCTGCAGGTTGACCGGCGCGGCGCCGCCGGGCCGGACGGCGGCCACCGCGTCGTCGAGCCGCGCGCCGCTGAAGTTGCTCATCCCGTAGTGGCGGATCTTTCCCGCCCGCACGAGCTCGTCGAAGGCGCCGACCGTCTCCTCGATCGGCGTGGCCGGGTCGAAGACGTGGGTCAGGTAGAGGTCGACGCGGTCGGTTCGCAGCCGCCGCAGGCTCACGTCGATCTGCTGCCCGATGTGGCGCGCGGACAGCCCGGCGTCCCGAGGGTCCCGGCCCACCGGGTTGCCGACCTTCGTCGTCACCATGACCTGATCACGGACCCCGCGGCCGGCCAGCCACCGGCCGAGCCACTCCTCCGACCTGCCGCCCCCGTAGGAGTTCGCCGTGTCGAACATCGTGATGCCCTCGTCGAGCGCGGCGTCCAGCATCGTGAAGGCGGACCGCTCGTCGTCCCCCTTGCCGAACAGGCGCGGCGCCGAGCCGACGCCGCCGAAGTTGCCGCAGCCGAAGGACAGGACCGGCACCCGCAGATCACTGTTCCCGAGCCGTTTGTAGCGCATGCGCGAACCTAACACCGCCACCGGCTCACCCGAGCCACCGGGCTCGCCCTAGGCGGGCGGACCGGCGGTCATCGGGTCACCTGGACGGGCCTGTGGTGGTCCGGTCCGGTGGGGTGCCGGCGTGCGGGGACGTCACGATGGGCCGTCCTTGGTGAGGGCGCGGCTGATCACCAGGCGCTGGATCTGGTTGGTGCCCTCGACTATCTGGAGGACCTTGGCCTCGCGCATGAGGCGTTCGACCGGGAAGTCCTCGACGTAGCCGTACCCGCCGAGCACCTGCACCGCGTCGGTGGTGACCTTCATGGCCGTGTCGGTGGCGAACAGCTTGGCCATCGCGGCCCGCGTGCCGTACGGACGGCCGGCGTCGCGCAGCCGGGCGGCGTCCAGGTACAGCGCACGCGCGGCGGCGACCTGGGTGGCCATGTCGGCGAGCATGAAGCCGAGGCCCTGGAAGTCGGCGATGCGCGAGCCGAACTGGCGGCGCTCGCGGGCGTAGGACGTGGCGGTGTCGAGGGCGGCCTGGGCCACTCCCACCGCGCACGCCGCGATGCCGAGCCGCCCGCCGTCCAGCGCCGCCATCGCGATGCGGAACCCCTCTCCCGCGGACCCGACCAGCGCGTCCGGCGCGAGCCGTACGGAGTCGAGACGAACCTGGGCGGTCGGCGAGGACCGCATGCCCATCTTGCGCTCAGGCCGGGCGAACGACAGGCCCGGCGAGGACGCGGGCACGTGGAAGCACGAGATGCCGCGGGCCCCTTCGCCCGAGGTGCGCGCCATGAGGGTGTAGAAGTCGGCCACGCCTCCGTGGGTGGTCCAGGCCTTCACGCCGTTCACGATGTAACCGCCGTCGTCACCGGCCACGGCCCGGGTGGTGAGGGCGGCGGCGTCCGACCCGGACTGCGGCTCCGACAGGCAGTACGCGCCGAGGAGCTCGCCGCCGATCATGCCGGGCAGGAGCGCGGCCCGGCGTTCCCGCGAGGCGTACGCGGCGACGGGGAAGCACGACAGCGTGTGCACCGACAGGCCGAGCCCGACGGCCAGGAACGCGCCCGCCAGCTCCTCGACGACCTGCAGGTACACCTCGTACGGCTGCTCGCCCCCGCCGTACTCCTCGGGATAGGGAAGGCCGAGCAGCCCCGCGCGGCCGAGGGTCGCGAACACGTCGCGGGGGAAACGGCCCTCGGCCTCGTCGCCCGCCGCGCGGGGCGCGACCTCCTTGGCGATCAGGTCTCTGACCAGGTCGAGCAGGTCATGGGCTTCGGGGGTGGGCAGGGCGCGGTCGACCGCCATCGATGCACTCCGGGTCACAGGGGGTCACTTCTCATGGGGGGTCATGCCCTCGGTCACACGATGACGAGGTCGCGGGGCTGGTCGTTGAGGCGCTCCCCGCCCGTCTCGGTGCAGACGAGGATGTCCTCGATGCGGGCGCCGTGCCGGCCGGGAAGGTAGATGCCCGGCTCGACGGAGAACGCGAAGCCCGGCGCCAGCGGCTCGGCGTTGCCCGAGACGATGTAGGGCTCCTCGTGGGTCTCCAGCCCGATGCCGTGGCCGGTGCGGTGGATGAAGCGGTCACCGTGGCCGGCGTCGGTGATGATCTCCCTGGCCGCGGCGTCGACCGCCTCGCACGGCACGCCGGGCCGTACGGCCTCACAGGCGGCGTCCTGGGCGCGGCGCAGCACCTCGTAGTACGCCGCGAAGTCGGCGGGAGGCTCGCCCACGCAGTAGACGCGGGTGGAGTCCGAGCAGTATCCGCTCGGCATCTGGCCGCCGATGTCGATCACCACGGGGTCGCCCGCCTGGATGACGCGGTCGGACAGCTCGTGGTGGGGGCTGGCGCCGTTCGGGCCGGAGCCCACGATGACGAAGTCGACGGTGACGTGCCCGGCGGCGATGATCGCCTCGGCGATGTCCTTGCCCACCTCGCGCTCGGTGCGGCCCGCCTTGAGCAGGCCGGGCACCTGGGCGTGCACGGCGTCGATCGCGGCGCCCGCCTCGCGCAGCGCGGCGACCTCGGCGGGGCTCTTGCGCATGCGCAGCTCCCGCAGCGCCGACCCGGCCAGCACCTGCTCGGTCTGCGGCAGGACGGAGCGGAAGCGCAGCGACTGCATGGCCCACATGCGGTCGGCCAGCCCGACGGTGGCCACCCGGCCGATCCTGTGCGCCACCAGGGAGTACGGATCGTCGGTCTCGTCCCAGGGGACGAACTCCAGCCCGAGGCGCGCGGCCGGCGAGGCCTGCGCGGCGGCCAGCTCCAGCCTCGGCACCACCATGAACGCCTCACCGCCGGCGGGCACCACCAGGCAGGTGAGCCGCTCGAGCGGAAGCGCGTCGTAGCCGGAGACGTAGCGGAGGTCGGGGCCCGGGGTCAGGAGCAGGGCGTCGATGCCCGCGGCGGCGGCGGCCTCGCGCACGTCCGCGACGCGGCTCACGGGGTAGAGATCAGAGGACGTCGTTGTCACACCGACCAATGTATTCCACCGGTATTCCCACGCCCGCACCACCTGCCTCCCCGGCCCCGGCACCCCGGCGCCGGGAGGTCCACCCCCACGTCATCCGCCGGGGACACCCCTGTCACCACAGGAAACACCCCTCACCGTTTCCCCGGACTGACTACTATTCGCATAGGAGCGATCACGATCCGCTCCTTAATACTCCAACTACCCGGTGTTTTGAGAGCGAGCTGCTACATGGTCGGCGTAGTGGGCGGCTCACCGCCACCCCTCCCCCCACCTAACGACCCAGAGGCTGCACTCCCCCACGGCCCCGCGCCGCTGACGACCACCGAGACGGTCCTGCGGCTGCGCGCGCGGCTCGCCCACGCACAGCGGATCATGTGGGAGTCCCGGAGGCAGCTCCTGCAGGCACGCCAGAAGGCCGCCGAGGCGCGGCGCGTCTCGGCGGCCCTGCGTGACGCGATCCTGCCCGATACCGGCGGGTCGATCCTGCTGCCGAGCGCCCACATCGCCGTGCGCTACGTCCCGGCCGAGAAGACCTCCAGCCTGGGCGGCGACTGGTACGAGGCGACCACGCTGCCCGACGGGCGGGTGCTGCTGGCCATCGGCGACGTCGCAGGGCACGGCCTGCCCGCGATCGCCCAGATGGCGCAGCTCCGCCACGCCCTGGTGGGGCTCGCCATGACCGGGGAGCCCCCCGACCGGCTGCTGGCCTGGCTCAACCGGCTGGTGTGCCATCGCATGGGCGAGGGCACCGCCACCGCCATCGTCGGCCATCTCGACCCTCTGACCGGCCTGTTCACCTGGGCGCAGGCGGGCCATCCGCCCCCGATCCTCGTGCGGGGCGGGGTGGCCAGGCAGCTGAGCCCTCCCGAGGGCGTGGTGCTCGGCGCGAGCCTCGAGCTGCCGTACGCGCTGGGCAGCCTGAGCCTGTGCCCCGGCGACCTGCTCCTGCTGTTCACCGACGGCCTGGTGGAGCGGCGCGGGCGCGACATCGACGAGGGCCTGGCGCTCACCGTCGCGGCGGCCGAGACCCTGACGTGGGACGCCTGCCTCGCCGAGAAGCTCGACATGCTGGTCGAGTCGGTCGGCGGTCCGAACCCCGAGGACGATATCTGTCTGCTCGCCGTGGGAGTGCTGGAAGGATAGGCCCATGCCAGGGCTGATGCTTCTCGACACCCCATCGCTGTACTTCCGGGCGTTCTACGGGATCCCGGAGTCGATGACCGCCCCCGACGGCATGCCGGTCAATGCCGTCAGGGGGCTGATCGACATGATCGCCACGCTGGTCCGCGGCCACTCCCCCGACGAGATCGTGGCATGCATGGACGCCGACTGGCGGCCCGCCTTCCGGGTGGCGGCGATCCCGTCCTACAAGGCCCACCGGGTGGCGACCGGCCACCAGGAGGAGGTCCCCGACACCCTCGTCCCGCAGGTTCCGGTGATCGAGCAGGTGCTCGACGCCGTGGGCATCGCCCGGGTCGGCGTGCCGGGGTACGAGGCCGACGACGTGATCGGCACGTACACCGCACGCGCCGCCGGGGAGGTCGAGATCGTCACCGGCGACCGCGACCTGTTCCAGCTCGTGAACGACGATCAGCCGTGCCGCGTCCTTTACACGATAAAGGGCATTCGCAACCTCCAGGTGATCGACGAGGCCGAGGTGTCCGCCAAGTACGGCATCCCCGGCCGCGCCTACGCCGACTTCGCCACCCTGCGCGGCGACCCCAGCGACGGCCTCCCCGGCGTCCCCGGGGTCGGCGACAAGACGGCCGCCGCCCTCGTCACCCGGTTCGGCTCCCTCGACGCCATGCTGAAGGCGATCGACGAGGGGGTCACCGACGGGTTCCCGGCGGGCAGCCGCCTCAAGCTCGGAAAGGCCCGCGACTACCTCGCGGTCGCCCCGGCGGTGGTGAAGGTCGCCCACGACGCGCCGCTGCCCGAGGTCTCCATCGCCCGCCCGTCCGCGCCGCGCGATCCCGAGAGGCTGGTCGCCCTGGCCGACCGCTATGGCCTGGACAACCCCTTGAATCGCCTGCTCGCCACGCTGGCCCCCTAGGATCCTCGATGTGCGTCCCAAAACGATCCATGTGTCCGACGCGCCGCGGCTCGCCGAGGGCTTCGAGCGCATCCGCGGCGAGCTGGACCTCCCCGGGGAGTTCCCCCTTCCCGTGCTGGAGGAGGCGGCCCGGGTCGCCTCGGCTCCGCTGCCCTCCCTGCCAGACCGCACCGACCTGCCGCTGCTGACCGTCGACCCCCGCGGGTCGATGGACCTCGACCAGGCGGTGTGCATCGAGGAGCGGCCCCGCGGCTACCGGGTCTGGTACGCCATCGCCGACGTCGCCTGGTTCGTGCCACCGGGCGGGGTGATCGACGGCGAGGCCAGGAAGCGCGGCGAGACCGTCTACATGCCGGACGCGCGCGTCCCGCTGCATCCGCCGGCGCTGTCCGAGGGGGCGGCCAGCCTGCTGCCCGGCGTCGTGCGGCCGGCCGCGCTGTGGTGCGTCGACCTCGACTCCGACGGGCGCACCGTGGGGGCCGACGTGAGCCGGGCGCTGGTGCGCAGCCGCGAGCGGCTCGACTACGACTACGTGCAGGCGGCGATCGACACCGGCACCGCCGACGGCACCCTGCGCCTGCTGCCCATCGTCGGCGGGCTCCGCTTCGAGCTCGAACGCGAGCGGGGCGGGGTGAGCCTGCCCACGCCCGAGCAGGAGGTCGTCGGCCACGGGGACGGCTACCGCGTCGAGTTCCGCACGCCGCTCGCCGCCGAGGACTGGAACGCGCAGATCTCCCTCATGACCGGCATGGCCGCCGCCGCGATGATGCTCGACGCCGAGATGGGCGTGCTGCGCACGCTGCCGCCCGCCCCGCAGGACACCGTCGCGCGCGTCCGCAGGATCGCCGCGGCGCTCGGCGTGCCCTGGCCGGAGGGCGCCGCCTTCGGCGAGGTCGTGCGGAGCCTCGACCCCAAGATCCCCGGCAACGCGGCATTCCTCCAGGAGTCGACGGTGCTGCTGCGCGGCGCCGGGTACACCGCGTTCAACGGCGAGCCGCCGAGGGACGCCACCCACGCCGCCGTCGCCGCGCCGTACGCCCATGTGACCGCTCCCCTGCGCCGCCTGGTCGACCGCTACGGCACCGAGGTCTGCCTGGCCGTGGCGGAGGGCGTGCCGGTGCCGGAGCCGGTGCAGGAGGCCCTCGAAGGGCTTCCCGCGCTCATGGCGGGCACCGGGCGCCGGGCCGCCGCCGTCGAGCGCGCCTGCGTCGACCTGGTGGAGGCCTTCGTGCTGCGCGACCGCGTCGGGCAGACCTTCGACGCCGTCGTGGTGGACGCCGAGGACGGCAAGGCGGGCGGGGTGGTGCAGGTGGCCGACCCCGCCGTGGTCGCCCGGTGCGACGGCGAGGGGCTGCCCCTCGGCGCGAGGGTGCAGGTGCGGCTGACCCGGGCCGACCTCGTCACGCGAGAGGTGCGGTTCACCCTCGCCTGACCCGCGCCCCTCCCGCATTGCGCGCGGAGGGGCGCGGAGGGCAGGTCAGGCCACGGAGGAGTAGGCCACGACGCCGCGGCGGAGGGCGTCGATGGCCTTGGCGGCGTTCTGCTTGACCTTGCTGCCGGGGGGCGCCGCCTTGCCGACCTGGTCGAGCAGGTCGAGCAGCTGCTTGACCCAGCGCACGAAGTCGCCCGCGGCGAGGTCGCCGTCGGTGAGCACCGCGTCGAGGCTGTGGCCCTTGGCCCAGCGGAAGGCGGCCCAGGCGAACCCGAAGTCGGGCTCCCTGATGAACGACAGCCCGTGGTCGCGCTCGATGTCCTCCAGCTCGGCGAAGATGCGCACCGTCGAGGCCAGCGCCTCCTTGGCGCCACCCGCCGGGATCTTCGGCTGCCGCGCGTCGTCGGCCTGCCGGGACTCGAACACCAGGGACGACACGCACGCGGCCAGCTCTGCCGGGTCCAGCTCCTCCCAGATGCCGGCGCGCAGGCATTCGGCGGTGAGCAGGTCGAGCTCGGTGTAGAGCTGGGCGAGCCTGCGGCCCTCGGGCGTGACGGCCTCGCCCTCCAGGTAGCCGAGCTGGTCGAGGACCCCGCAGACCCGGTCGAAGGTGCGGGCGATCACGTGGGACCTGCTCTCGACCCGCCGCCGCAGGCCCTCGGTCTCGCGGAGCAGCTTGTAGTAGCGCTCGGCCCAGCGGGCGTGGTCCTCGCGCTGGTCGCAGCCGTGGCAGGGGTGGGCGCGCAGCCGGCGGCGCAGCTCGGCGATCTCCCACTCGGGGGTGCCGGGCGTGGCGTCCCTGGCCAGCATGCTGTCGGCGTCGTGGTCGCGGACCCGGACGGGACGGCCGAGGTCCCGGTCGCCGATCTTGGCGTGCAGGGTGGCGACGAGGTTGGCGCGGTCCTTGGGCGCCCGGGGGTTGAACCCCTTCGGGATGCGCAGGCGCTCGACCGGCTCCACCGGCACGGGGAAGTCGGCCGCCGACAGCCGCTTGACCTGCTTGCCGATCGTCAGCACCAGCGGCGAGGGGCCCTCGGTGCGCATGGTGAGCCCGGGATCGAGGATGACGGCGAGGCCGGCGCGCCTGCCGCCGGGGACGCGGATCACGTCACCGGGCTTCAGCGCCTCCAGGGAGCGCACGGCCTGCGCCCGCCGGGCCGTACCGCGCTGGCGCGAGAGGTCGGCCTCCTTGTCGGACAGGTCCCTGCGCATCCGGGCGTACTCCTGGAAGTCGCCGAGGTGGCAGGTCATCGCCTCGGAATAGCCGTCGAGCGCCTCCTCGGCCCGCCGCACCTGCTTGGCGATGCCGACGACCGCCCGGTCGGCCTGGAACTGGGCGAACGAGGCCTCCAGCAGGGTGCGGGCACGCTCCCTGCCCACCTGGCCGACCAGGTTGACGGCCATGTTGTACGAGGGGCGGAAGCTGGAGCGCAGCGGGTAGGTGCGGGTGCTCGCCAGGCCCGCCACCGCCACAGGGTCCATGCCGGGCTGCCAGGCGACCACGGCGTGGCCCTCGACGTCGATGCCGCGCCGCCCGGCACGCCCGGTGAGCTGGGTGTACTCGCCGGGGGTCAGGTCGGCGTGGGTCTCGCCGTTCCACTTGTCGAGCTTCTCGATGACGACGGACCTGGCGGGCATGTTGATGCCCAGCGCCAGGGTCTCGGTGGCGAACACGGCCTTGACCAGGCCCCGGGTGAACAGCTCCTCGACGACCTCCTTGAAGGCCGGGAGCATGCCGGCGTGGTGGGCGGCGAGGCCCCGCTCCAGGCAGTCGCGCCATTCGAGGTAGCCGAGCACCGAGAGGTCCTCGTCGGGCAGGTGCGAGGTGCGCTCGTCGACGATCTGGCGGATCTCGTGGCGCTCGCTGTCGGTGGTGAGCCTGATGCCGGCGTGCAGGCACTGCAGTACGGCCGCGTCGCAGCCGGCCCGGGAGAAGATGAAGGTGATCGCCGGCAGCAGGCCCTCGGAGTCGAGCTTCTCGATGGCGTCGGAGCGGCTGACGCCGTTGGCGGAGCGGCGCGGCCTCGAGTAGCCGCGCCTGCCGCGCGCCTGGGCCAGGCGCTGCTCGTCCCTGGAGATCCGAATGAGGCCGGGGTTGATGCGGGGCCGGTTGTCCTCGTCGACGAACAGGTCGTACAGCTTGTCGCCGACCAGCATGTGCTGCCACAGGGGGACCGGCCTGTGCTCGTCGACGATCACCGTGGTGTCGCCGCGCACCTCGCCGAGCCACTCGCCGAACTCCTCGGCGTTGCTGACCGTCGCCGACAGGGCGACGACCCGCACGGACTCGGGGAGGTGGATGATGACCTCTTCCCAGACGGCGCCGCGGAAGCGGTCGGCGAGGTAGTGCACCTCGTCCATGACCACGTGGCTCAGCCCGGCGAGCGTCGTGGAGCCGGCGTAGAGCATGTTGCGCAGCACCTCGGTGGTCATCACCACGATGGGCGCGTCGCCGTTGACGCTGTTGTCGCCGGTGAGCAGCCCGACGTTCTTGGCCCCGTAGCGGCGTACAAGATCGTTGTACTTCTGGTTGGAGAGCGCCTTGATCGGCGTGGTGTAGAAGCACTTGCTGCCCTGCTCCAGGGCGAGGTGGACGGCGAACTCGCCCACGACGGTCTTGCCTGAGCCGGTGGGGGCCGCTACCAGCACGCCGTCCCCCGCCTCCAGCGCGCGGCAGGCGTCCAGCTGGAACTCGTCCAGCTCGAAGTCGTACAGGCCGCGGAAGGAGGTGAGAGCCGGCCCGCTGTCTGCATGCTTTTCACGGAAGGCGGCATAGCGTTCCGCAGGCGTCGTCATGCACTTCAGCCTACCGATAACCGAATTCCGGTCCTGTCGGCTGCACCGCCCTTTCCGTACGCCCGGCCCACACCGGTGATCAGGGTCCATCGGCGGAACCCTGATCATTCAGTCGTCGGAACCGGTCCGGTTCTCGTCACTCGATGCGGGCGACCAAGCGGTACTTGAACCCCTTGCCGGGGGGAGTCGAGGCGTCGATCATCTGCGTGCCGCCCATGACGGTCACCGGGATGCTCAGCAGCAGGTCATCGCCGATGACATCGTCCTCCCACACCTCGATCGTGAACCGGGCGCCGGGGACCAGGGTCAGGTGGACGTACGGCCCGGCGGGGAGCGGAGACGATCCCGGCGAGCAGTTCGCGGCGGTGCTCGTCAGGACCCAGCAGTTGCCGGCATAGGTGTTGGCCTCGGTGCCGTTGGTCGGCCACATCTTGTACCACTCACCGCCGCCGGCCTTGACCTCGATGCGGACCTCGTCCCGGCCGCTCTCCTCCAGGGCATATGCCTCCAGGGAACCGAGCACCAGCTTGAGCGGTCCCGGGGTGAGCCCTGACTTCTCTGAAATGATCTTCCTTGGCCCCGTCTCCGGATTCGGTGCGGCGGCGTGGGCGGGCGGCGCCAGGACCGCGGCCAATGTCAACGCGGCCGCGGTGGCGGTGATTCTCGACAGGAACGTGCTCATGCTGTCCTCCCTCAGGCCCAGGCCGGTTCGAGCCGGAAATTGAGCTCATAGTGGTAGCCGTTGATGAAGGCGCGCTCCCGGTGGTACTCGTTCTCGCTGATCGGGTGCGGCCAGAGCGGCACGCTGACGAGCGCGTCGTCGCCCGCGAGGTCGTCGTCCCAGAGGACCACCGACAGGAGCTGGCCGTCGGCCGGGTAGGACGGTGTGTTGACGGCGCTGAAGCTCCTCAGGCGGCTGCCCACGGGGCAGGGGGCCCCGTTGATGGAGACGCAGTCGTACCTGGCGACCGACAGGTAGGAGTCCGACTGCGGGAAGAGCTTCTGAGCCTTGCTGCCCCGCTGGGCCGTCACGTAGATCTCGTCGTGGCCGCTCTCCTCCAGGGCCCAGGCCGTGAAGCTCTCCAGCACGACCCGGACCCTCGGCGCGGTGTCGGCGTGCGCGGTGCTCCCCGTCAGCAGCGACCCCGCGACCAGCGCGCCGCCGAGCGACACGCGAGTGAGTAAGCGGATCAACCTGTACATCCCCGTTCCCCGTCCTTCGTTGATCATTTGAGACCAGCCTGGACGGGGAGACTTGTCGATCTCTTGGAATCCGCTGGAATCCGGGTGGTCCGGCTGCCACACGAGCCTCCGACGGGCCCATTCGTGTACGTTCCTGGTATCGGAGCCAGCAGAGGAACAGCCCGTGAACCGGCGCATATTCGTGACCACCACGGCACGCCGGCATCCCGAGGGTGCGCGGGCCGCGGTCCCACGCGGGGACGCCGGTGAGCATGGCGGCTAGCGTGCTCTTCGCCGGGCTGACGACCTTGGATCTCGTCCAGTCGGTCGAGCGCATGCCGTCCCCGGACGAGAAGGTCACCGCCCTCGGCCAGGCGATCTCCGCGGGCGGGCCCGCGACCAACGCGGCGGTCACGTTCTCCTTCCTGGGCGGATCCGCGACGCTGCTCAGCGCCGTCGGCGCGCATCCGCTGGCCGAGGTGATCACCGCCGACCTCGCGGAACACGCCGTACGGCTCGTCGATCTCACCCCCGGCGCCCGTGACGCCCCCGCCATGTCGACGATCATGGTGACCAGGGGCACGGGAGACCGCGCGGTGGTGTCCGTCAACGCCGCCCGCCATGACCTCGGACCGCCTCCGGGCCTCTCCGAGCTGATCTCGGGGAGCCGGGCGGTGCACGTCGACGGCCACCATCCGAGGGTGGCCAGGGCCGCGGCCCGCCTCGCCCGCGATCTCGGCCGTCTCACGGTCCTGGACGGCGGAAGCTGGAAGCCGGGCACGGCCGAGCTGCTGCCGCACATCGACGTCGCCGTCGTGTCCGCGGACTTCCGTCCACCCGGCGCGGAGACACCTGAGGCGACGCTCGCCTTCCTGCGTGCGTCGGGAGTGCGCTGGGCCGCGGTGACCCGGGGCCCGGGCCCGGTCCTGTGGCAGGGGCCGGGCGAGGCGCGTCCGCTTCCGGTGCCCGCCGTCGACCCGGTGGACACCCTCGGCGCCGGAGACGTGTTCCACGGCGCGCTCACGTTCGCGCTGCCCCCGGTGGTGACCGATCTGACCGAGGACGCCTTCGCCGGCGCGCTCGGCTTCGCGGCCTCGGTCGCCGCCGCCTCGTGCGGATCCTTCGGCACCCGATCGTGGATGCGGGCGCCCCCCGGCTCAGACCGGGGCTAGGACGCGCAGGGCGCCGGGGTGGACGGTGAGGGTCAGGGGAAGAGGGGCGATGCGCTCGCCGTCGGCGTAGGCCACGATGCCGGGAGCCTCCAGCGTGACCGTACGGGCGCGGCGCACGGTCACGGCGGGGTGGCCGAGGTGCGTGCCCCGGTAGACGCGGGGGAAGGTCCGCAGGAAGGCGCCCTTGGGGATCCTGCCGACCACCAGCACGTCGAGCAGTCCGTCGTCCGGCACGGCGCCCGGGCAGACGCGCATGCCCCCGCCGTAGGAATCGGTGTTGCCCACGGCCACCATCATGGCCTCCTGCTCGACCACCTCGCCGTCCACGGTGATCGTGAAGGGGACGGGGACGAAGGAGCGCAGCTCGCGCACCATGGCGAGAAGGTACTTCGCCGTTCCGGGCGGACCGGTCATCTCGTTGGCCCGCTCGTTGACCCTGGAGTCGAAACCGCAGGCCACCACCCCTGCGAACCACTCGTCCTCGCCGATGCGGGCGGCGTCCACCACCCGGGTCCTGCCCGCCGCCACGATGTCCGCGGCGGCGAGCAGGTCGCGCCTCGGGATGCCGAGGGCGGCGGCGACGTCGTTGCCGGTGCCCGCCGGGATGATCCCGAGCGGGACGTCGGTGCCGGCGACCGCCTGTACCGCGAGGTGCACGAGCCCGTCGCCGCCGAAGGCGACCAGGGCCCCGGGCTCCTCGGCGACGGCCGTGCACGCGCGTTCGAGGGAGTCCTGGGCGGAGGTTCCCACGATGACCGACACCGGGCGGTCACCGGCCCGCAGGCGGCGCACGACCGGGTCGAGCAGTCGCAGGGTGCGGCCGCCACGGGCCGCGGGGTTCACGAGGACTACCAGCTCACCAGCCACAGCCGGAACCTATCCGGACACACCCCGCTAATCCAGTGGTAAAGCGCCGCATGCCGCGGAGAGATTGCGTCAGTGGTGCATGCCCATCGAGCCGCCCGGCGTGCCCATCGGGTGATCCGGCATGTTCCCGTTCGCGTCGGCCACCATGAAGACCCCGGCCATCCCCATGTCGGAGTGACTCTGGACGTGGCAGTGGTACATCCACGCCCCGGGGCCGACGCGCTCGCCCGCGATCACCTGGAAGCCGAACGACTCGGCCGGCCCCGTGATCTTGGTGTCGATGATCCGGCTCACGTCCTGAGGGCCTTCCAGCAGGCCGGTGCGGTGTAGGTGCGCCGGCCTCCTGGTTCCACCACGCTGTCGTTCATCCTCGTACCGTCGCTGGTCGTTTCGTAGTCCACCCCGTGCACATGCAGGCTGGCGGTCACGTCCAGATTGTTGACCATCTCGATCTCAAGGGTCTCGCCTTCCACCATCTCGATGAGAGGTCCGGGGATCGTCGCCTTGCCGGGCTCCAGGCCGTAGCCCAGCTGACCGTCCGGCAACTGCTCGGCGTAGAGGGTGATGCGGCGGACGTCGCCGCCGCCCGGCTTGCCGACACCGAGTCCGGAGTCGACAAGGTGGAGTACTCACTCGACGGGCAGCCGTTCGCGGTCTACACCAAGCCGCTGGCGGTCGACCAGCCGGGCACGAACGTGAGCTACCGGGCCACCGACAAGGCCGGGAACACCTCCAACGTGAGCACGGCCAAGTTCATGGTCGTCAAGGCCGACTCGGGCGCCGGATGCCCGAAACCCGGTAAGGGCAACTGCAAGGACAAGTGAAACCATCAGGCGGCGGGCGGCCTCGATCCATCAGCGGACCGAGGTCGCCCGCGGCGACGTCCCACTTCGGGAGCGCCCACGTCTGTCAGGCGCCGAGCCTGCCGAAGGCGGCGGCGATGTCGGAACCTATCCGGACACACCCCGCCATCCGGGGTAAAGCGCTGGAACTACTCGGGAGCGCGGGCGGCGGGGCCGTCCAGCTCCTCCTCGATCTCCCTCTCGCGCTGCGCGTCCAGCTCGTCCTTCTTGCGATCGTGGAAGTACATGATGACCTCCGCGATCAGGAACATGCCGACCATCGGCAGCGCCAGCGCCAGCATGGTGATCGGATCCTGGCTCGGCGTGGCCACGGCCGCGAACACGAACATCAGGAAGATGACCATGCGCTGGTGCTTGCTGACCAGCCGGAACGGCAGGACGTTGACCAGGTTGAGGAAGACCAGCAGCAGCGGGATCTCGAACGACAGCCCGAAGATCACGAGCATCGCCATCATGAACCCGACGTACTGGTCCATGCTGATGAGCGGGATCACGTTCCCGGGGGCGAAGCCCAGCAGCAACGCGAGGCCCTTGTCCATCGTGAAGTAGGCCAGCGCGGCACCCGCGGCGAAGAGCGGGACCGAGATCGCGAGGAACGACAGCGAGTAACGCCGCTCGTTGCGGTAGAGGCCCGGGGTGACGAACGCCCAGATCTGGTAGAGCCAGATCGGTGCGGAGACCACCGCGCCGAACATGAGGGCGACCTGGAGGTTCACCATGAAGCCCTCGAACACCCCCTGCACTACGAGGGTGCACTCACCGGGCTTGAGCTTGTGGGCGTCGGGCAGCCGGCAGTAGGGCCCGGTCATGAAGACCCAGAGCCGGTCGAAGAACACGAAACCGACCACCGTGCCTACTGTCAGGCCGAGGATGGCCTTGATCAGGCGGTTCCGCAGCTCACGGAGGTGATCCATGAGCGACATGCGCCCGTCCACGTCGGATGCGACCGGGCCGTCGCCGGCCGGGCTTGACCGTTTCAGCAGTGCCATCGGACGTCCCGATCTAGTCCTGGTCTAAGGGGGGCGGTCAGGTCAGCGGGCTCGCGTCAGACGGAGCCCTGGTCCTTCGGCGCGGCCGCCTGGGCGTTGCGCAGCTTGGCGTTCTCCTCCTCAAGGGCGCGCAGCCGGTCTTCGACCGAGGGCGTCACGGGCGGGAGGGACTGCTGCGGGGCCGCCGCGGGCTGGGCGGTAGCGGTCGTGGTCGTGGACTGGGCGGCCCTGACCTCGTCCTCTTCGTGGAGCTTGGTGGTCTCCTTCTTGAAGAGCCGCAGCGACTGGCCCAGCGCCTTAGCGGTGTCCGGAAGCTTCTTGGCACCGAAGAGCAGGACCAGGACCAGCAGAATGAGGATCCATTCCATGGGACCAAGTGATGGCATGACACATCCTTACGCCGAGCGACGTGCAATCTCAAGCTCGATCGTACGCTGCCGCCACCACTTCATTCACCCCTCCCACCGGGCCGATGCGCCGATCGCCGCGCTGAGCCGCCTTGAAACGACCTTGGACGGGCGCGAGACGGGTGGTGGCCCGCTCGATTTCACGTGCCAGTCCACGCATGCCCACCAGCACCCGGGCCCCCAGCACCACCAGTGGCACCAGCCCCGCGACGCCCACGCCCACCGCCACGTAGATCCAGATCATGACCTGGAACTCTAGCGAAGGCACGATGTGATGACATCCCCCCGGGAGGCCGCCCCCGGGTCAGGAGACGGACTCGTAACGGGCGAGCGCCGCCGAGGCCTCCTCGCGCACCCGGTCGATCAGGGACACCGGCGAGATCACCCGCCCGGCGTCGCCCAGGCGCAGCGCAAGCCGTACGAGCCAGCCCTGGTCGCGGGCGCGGAGGGTCACCCGCAGGCGGCCCTCCCCCAGCTCGGTGACCTCCTCGCACGGGTAGTACTCGGCGACCCAGCGGCCGGAGGGGGTCAGCTCCAGCTCCACCAGCTCGTCGGTGGGCGAGGGGCGGAAGACCCCGTCGGTGACGTCGATCGGCTCGGCCCCCGCCGGCGGGTCGGCGGCCACGTCGAGCATGTCGACGCCGACCATGCGGTCGAGCCGGAACAGCCGCATGCCGTCCGCGCGGTAGCACCAGCCCTCAAGGTAGGAGCGGCCGTCCGCCATCACCAGCCGGGTGGGGTCGACCTCGCGGGGGGTGATCTCGTCGCGCCCTGGGACGTAGTAGCGCAGGGACAGGCGGCGCCCGGCGCGCAACGCGGCTCTGACGGTGGCCATGGCGTCGGGCGCGGCGTCCAGCTCGAAGGCCACCTGGCTGCTGACCGCCGCCGCGCCCTCGCCCGCGGCGCCCTCCAGCTTGGCGATCACCCGGGCCAGCACGTCGCCCTGCTCGAACTCGGGAAGCTCGGCGAGCATGCGCAGCGCGACCAGCAGCGCGCTCGCCTCGTCGACGCCGAGGCGGAGCGGTCGCGCGATGGTCTCGGCGTTGTCGATGAGGATCTCGCCGCCGTCCCAGGAGACGTCGATGAGGTCGCCCGGGGTGTGGCCGGGCAGGCCGCACATCCACACCAGCTGCAGGTCGTCGACGAGCTGCTTCTCTGTGAGCCCGAACAGCTTGGCCACCTCGGGCACCTGCGCCCCGGGATGGGACATGAGGTAGGGCACCAGGGCGAGGAGCCGGGGCAACCGGTCGGCGGTGCTCACGCCAGCGCTCCCTTCAGTCGGCGGATGACCGCGTCGCGGACGTCGGGCGGGTCCAGCACCTCGGCGTCGGCCGCGAACCCGACGATCGACCCGGCGAGCCACTCGGGGTCGGCGAAGTCGAGCGTGACGAGGTCCCAGCCGTCCTCGCCCGGCCGCACGGCGCCGACCTGGCGGAGCCACTGGCAGGTGCCCTCGCGGACGCGGACGGTCGCGGCCCGCTCGGGGACCAGGCTGTCGCGGTGGCCGACCATCGAGCGGATGTCGACCCCCTCGGGCACGGTGACCGCCCCGGGACGGCCGACGGGCACGACGGGCCCGCTGATCCGGCTGAGGCGGAAGACCCGGGGCGCGTCGCGCTCGCGGTCGTGGCCGACGACGTACCAGCGGCCACGGCGGCTGACCACGCCCCACGGCTCCACCGTGCGGGTCAGCAGCACCTCGCTGCCGGCGGCGCGGTAGTCGAACCGGACGACCCTGCGGTCGCGTACCGCCTCCCACAGGCCAGGGAAGGCGGGGTCGCGGGTGTCCACCCGGAGCTCCAGCGGCCCGGCGGCGGACTCGTCGGTCTGCACCCCGGCGGCGCGCAGCTTGAGCAGCGCGCCGCTCGCCGCCTCGGCGAGGTTGGCCCGCTGCCACACCTGGGCGGCCAGGCCGAGCACGGCGGCCTCGTCGGCCTCCAGCGTGATCTCGGGCAGCTCGTAGGCCTGGCGCATGATGCGGTAGCCGGGCTCGTCCTCCCAGGGGTCCTTGTGCACCTGGACGGGGATGCCGATCTCGCGGAGCTCGGTCTTGTCGCGCTCGAACATGCGCTGGAAGGCCTCGTCGTTGCCGGCGTCGTAGCCGGGCACGGCGTGGCGGATCTGCTCCGCGCTGAGCGGGCGTCGTGTGGCGAGCAGGCAGATGACGAGATTCAGCAGCCGCTCGGTCTTGCGCCGGGACATCAGGCCTCCCTTCTCAGGTGACGCTACCCTTGCCGCGTGATCAGATGGCGCAAGGGCGAGGTGCTTTCGGTCCGGCGCGAGTGGCCGGGCGCGATGGAACTGGACGTGACGCTGCCCGAGGGGCGGTGCCGGGCGCTGGCCTACCCCCCGCTGGTGGGCCGCCCCCAACCCGGCGACACGGTGCTGCTGAACACGACCGCACTCGCCATGGGCCTCGGTACGGGAGGTTACGCCATGGTAGTGGCCGTGCCGGACCGTTTGCCCGAAGATCCCGAAGGACCCGGCCACCTGGTCAAGGCACGATACACGCCCCTGCAGGCGACCGTGCTGGGCGCCGACGAGCAGGACTCCCCCTTCCACGAGACGCTGCGCGACGCGGACTCCGTGGACGGCATGCCGGTGATCGTCGCCGACCTGCACTCGGCCCTTCCCGCGATCCTGTGCGGCCTGTACGGCTCGCGCTCCCCCGCGACGCTCCGGGTCGCCTACGTGATGCTCGACGGGGGCGCGCTGCCGGGCTGGTTCTCGATGTCGGCCGCGAAGCTGCGGGAGATCGGCTGGCTGTGCGGGGTCGTCACGACCGGGCAGTCCTTCGGGGGCGACGTCGAGGCGGTGACCGTCCACACGGGGCTGCTGGCGGCCAGGCACGTCCTTGCGGCCGACGTCGCGATCGTCACGCAGGGCCCCGGCAACCTCGGCACCGGCACCCGGTGGGGCTTCTCCGGGGTGTCGGCGGGCGAGGCGCTCAACGCGGCGGCGGTGCTGGGCGGGCGGCCGGTCGGAGCGCTGCGGGTCAGCGAGGGCGACCTGCGCGAGCGCCACATCGGCGTCTCCCACCACTCCCTCACCGCCTACGGCCGCGTGGCGCTGGCCCCCGCACAGGTGGTGGTGCCGGAGCTGCCGGGCCCGTTCGGCGAACGCGTCAGCGCCCAGGCCGCCGAGCTCGCCGCACGCCACGAGCTGGTCGGCGTGCCGGTGGACGGGCTGGAGGAGATGCTGAGGAACAGCCCGGTCAAGCTGTCGACGATGGGGCGCGGCCTGTCGGAGGACCTGGCTGGGTTCCTGGCCTCAGCCGCCGCCGGAAGACACGTCGCCTCCCTTCTGGCCTGAGCCCCGGCAACTGGCCTCCGCCGTCAGCCTGTGGAGAAGTCGAATTCGCCGGCTTTGACGCCCGCGATGAAGGCTTGCCATTCGCCGCGGGTGTAGAGGATGACCTCGCGGTCGGGGTGGTGGCTGTGGCGTACGGCGACGGTGCCGTCGGCCAGCGGCCCGGCTTCGACACACTCTCCACCGCCATTGGCGCTTTTTGTGCTGATGTGCCAGGCGACACCGGCAAGCTCCTCGGGGGTGCCCATGCTCTGGGCAGGCGGCCAAGTCGAGGTGAGGCTGATCGGCGTCGCTGAGCCAGATGCCGTGACGGGTGCAGACCTTCTGGTGGGTGGGCAGGTGGACGGGGACGGGTTGGTGGACGCCGCGGCGGGCGGCGCATCGGCGGCAGGCGGTGGTGGCTCGGACGGGGCGGTGCGCGTCAATGGCGCCGAAGGCAGCGGACGCCGGGACGGGACATCCCAGCTGCGGGTCGTGCGGAGAGTCCTCCTGGAGGTGGGATTGAGGGCGGTCGGGTGGTGACGGCAGGCGACGGGCCGGCTCGCGGTAGAAGGTCGCGCGGCTTGCCTGGAAGCCGAGCTCCGGGGGGAGGCAGCGTGATCTTGCGGTAGTGACCTTCAGCCAACGGAAGTAACGTGGCGGATCATGACTCGGCCGTGGGAGCGGTTTCGGCAACCTGTTTGACGTGCTGGTTCCGGGCTCGGATCAGCCCGGGCAGGTAGCGGCGGAGGGCCAGGACTTCAGCGATGGTCCCGAGAGGGCCAAGCGGTGCGGCGAAGTCGATGACGTCGCGCATCACCGTGCCGCCATGGCCATCCGACTGGAACTGGTGAGCGTGGTGCCAATGCTTGAAAGGGCCGGACAGCTGCTCGTCGACGAAAAACCCCGGCCGGTCGTAAGCGCTGATCGCGCATGTCATCCGCCACCGGAAGCCGAAGTGCCGTGCCTGCCAGGTGACGCTCTCGCCGAGTTCCAAGCGACCGGCGGTCACTCCACCGACAACCTTCTCCGACGATCCCGCCATCGAGGCGGTATGGAGCCCCACATCCAGCGAGAGATCGAAAACCCTACCCGGCGACGCGATGACATGCGTAACGACCTCGAAGCGCGGCATGCGCGAAGCCTAAGAGGTCCCAACAAAATGATCTCTGCCCGTACCCGGGCAGGCTGCCGAACTTAGATCTACGCGTAAGGGTAAACAGCCGCCGTGGATCGTGCCGGACGAGTTGTGGGAGCGGATCGAGCGGCTGCTGCCGAAGGTGGAGCGGCAGCGCCGCCCCCGGGCCGTAAGCGAATGGCCCGGCCGTCGCACCCCGCATGGCTCCGGCTTGGTACGCGTCGATGATTGAGTCGGGGGTTCTTGGTGGACTCAGGGCACGAGGAGGACGCGGCCGAGTTGGGAGCGGCTTTCCATGATCCGATGCGCTTCGGCCGCCTTGTCGAGCGGCAGCCGGGCGTGCAGCCTGGCCCGTAGTCTCCCCTCGACCGCGTGCTGTGTGACCTGGTCCATGTCCTCGCGTGCTTGCTTCGGTGCGGCGGCGCGCCAGGCGAGCAGTGAGAACCCCGCTACCGATCTCATTGCGAAAAGGCTGGTCAGCGGGATGTCGGTTGCCCCGCCGCTGGCTGCTCCGTAGACGACGGCCCGGCCGAACGGTGCCAGGAGGTCGAGGCTGCGCGCCAGGATACGGCCGCCGACGGAGTCCAGGACGACGTCGACTCCTCCTGGCGCGGCTTTGCGCACTCGTTCGGGCCAGTCCTCCGCGGAGTAGTCGACGGCCGCGTCGGCGCCGAGCGTGCGGGTGAAGTCCAGCTTGGCGGGGGAGCCTGCTGTGGCGATCACGGTGCCGGCGCCGGAGATCTTGGCGAGTTGTACGGCCAGGTGGCCGATGCCTCCCGCAGCGGCGTGAATGAGCACGGTCTCGCCGGGCGACAGCCGGGCGGCGCGCAACGTGCCCAGCGCCACGGGGGCGCCCATCGGCAGCATGCTCGCGGTGGCGTCGTCGATTCCCTCTGGCACGGGCGCGAGCCATTCGGCGTCGGCGAGGACGTGGTCGGCGAAGGCGTCCTCGGCCAGCGCGGCGACCCGCCGGCCGGTGAGGCCGGGGTCGACGCCGGGTCCCACCGCGTCGACCGTGCCGACCACGTCGCCGGTGAGCACGGCGGGCAGGTCGCGCCGGTAGATCCCGCCGGTCTCCGGCCCCTGGCGGAACTTCACGTCGACGAAGTTGGCGCCGATCGCCTCGGCGCGGATGCGCACCTGGCCGGGGCCCGGGCGGGGGATCTCTGTCTCTTCCATGGTGAGCACCTCGGGGCCGCCATAGGCGTGATAACGGATTCGGCGCATGCCGTCCTCTCCTCATTGAGGATAAAGTGGACCTGCGGTCAAGTTCGATTGGAGCGTACTTGACCGGCGGTCCAGTTGTCCACGGAAAGAGGAGCCGATGATCGAGGAGCGTCGCGAACGCGCTGACGCGGCACGCAACCGTCGCGCCATCCTGCGGGCGACCGAGGACCTTCTCGCCCGGCACCGGCCCGAGCAGATCTCCATGGAACAGGTCGCCGCCGCGGCCGGGGTCGGTAAGGGCACGGTGTTCCATCGTTTCGGCAGCCGGATGGGGCTGATGGTCGCACTGATGCAGGAGCGGGCCTACGCCCTGGAGGAGACCGTGGCGAGCGGACCTCCGCCACTGGGGCCCGGCGCCCCGCCCGAGGAGCGGCTGACGGCCTTTCTGGACGCGATCGTCGACGTCGTCGGCCGCAACAAGGGGCTCCTCGCGGCGCTCGGCCACGCCGCCACGGCGGCGCCCAGGCCGGAGTGGAAGGAGCACGGCGAGCACCGGGGCGAAGGCGGTGACCACGTTCCGAACTCGCGGGACGACCACCCCGTCTACCGGTTCTGGCACGGCCACACCAGCGCACTGATCGCCGCGCGGCGCCCCGACCTGGACGGAGAGCTGCTGGCGCACATCCTGCTGGGCAGCCTTCAAAGCGAACCGGTCCTGCGGCTTCTGGAGCGCGGAGAGGCGCCGCGGCTGGCCGCGTCGCTGCGCGTCATGGCCGCCGGGATGCTCGCGGCCCCTGCCCCCTCCTGAGGCGAAGGCCGAGAAGCCATACATCTCCCCGATCGCTACAGCGCCTGGTGCTTGATGGTGCACGGCACCAAGGCAGACGCCGAAACGCTACGCGAAGAGATCACGGAAGTCCTCTCCTGGCGGGCATTGCTGCTCGAAGACCGGTCCATGGCCTCATTCCTGGGGCGGAGATGGGTGATGACCAGCGGGGCTAATGTTGAGCCCATGGTCGAGCGGCGTCCCTTGATCGTGCGCAGGCTCCGGCCAGGCCACTGGGTGGCCGTCGACGCGGTCGCCGCCGTCGTGCTCGCCACCGCCTTCGGCGCGGCGGCCTGGCTGCCGGCGCGGTACGCCACGATCCCGCTGATCGCCGTCGCCTGCCTGCCGCTCGCGGTGCGGCGGCTGTGGCCGGTGCCGGTGTTCCTGGTGGTCCTGGCGGCGACGGCGGTCGCGCCGCTCACCGGGTGGGCGGAGGCGTACCCGGCGCTGGGGGTGGCCTTGTACGCCGTCGCTCTCCTCGAACCGCGGCGGCCCGCGGCGGTCGCGTTGTCAGCCGCCCTGACGCTCACCTCGGCGGGTCAGGCCGTCGCTTCGGCCTCGTGGGCCTCGGCGCTGTCGGCGTGCGGTTTCGCCTGGTTGGTGCTCGGTCTCGCCTGGACCGTCGGTGTCGCGGTCCGGGAGCAGCGCGCGCACGCGGCGCGTGCGGTCGTCCAGTCCGCCCAGGCCGCGGCCACGGCGGAGCGGCTGCGGATGGCTCGCGAGGTGCACGACGTCGTCGCGCACAGCATGAGCCTGATCTCCATGCGCGCCGGCATCGCCAACCATGTCGCCGACACCCACCCGGCCGAGGCGCGTGAAGCGCTCACGCTCATCGAGGACACCAGCAGGAACGCACAGGTCGAACTACGGCGGCTGCTCGGCCTGCTCCGCGACGACCCGGCCGACCGCGAGACGTCCTACGGGCTGGCCGCGCTACCCGGGCTCGTCGCCGGAGCAGTCTCGGCCGAGGTGGACGTGGACCTGTACGTCGAGCCTGGCCTGACCATCACCGACGGGCTCGCCTTCGTTGTCTACCGCCTGGTTCAGGAGTCGCTCACCAACGTGATCAAGCACGCGGGCCCCACGCGCTGCCGCGTCGCCGTCAGCACGTACGGCCGACGGGAACTCGTGGTCGAGGTGATCGACAACGGTAGGGGGGAGGCGCCCGGCTGGAGCGACGGTCAGGGCTTGGCCGGAATGAGAGAGCGGGTGACCATGTACGGCGGAACCTTCTCAGCGGGCCCGGAGCCCGGGGGCGGCTTCGCCGTGCGTGCTCGGTTGCCCTGGAAAGGCGAGCGGTGAGCGTGTCCACGGTGCTGGTCGCCGACGACCAGGCGCTCCTGCGGGCCGGGCTGCGCATGCTCATCGACTCGGCGCCCGACCTGGCGGCCGTGGGCGAGGCGGCTACCGGACGGGAGGCGGTGGAGCTCGCCGACCGCCTCCGCCCCGACCTCGTGCTCATGGACGTACGGATGCCCGACCTCGACGGGATCAAGGCCACCGAGCTGATAAGGACCGACCCGGCCACCGCCGCGGTCAAGGTGGTGATGCTCACCACCTTCGACCTCGACGAGTACGTCTACGCCGCGTTGCGCGCGGGCGCCAGCGGATTCCTGCTGAAGGACACCAGGCCGGGCGACCTGCTGGCGGCGTTGCGGGTGGTGGCGGATGGCCAAGCCCTGCTGGCTCCCTCCATCACCATGCGGCTCATCGAGGAGTTCGCCAAGCGCGAGCCGGCCGGTGTCCCCGGGGCGTTGGCGGCCAGGCTCGCCCAGGTCTCCGCCCGGGAGCGGGAGGTGCTCGTGCTGGTGGCCAGGGGGCTGACCAACCCGCGGATCGCCGAGCGGCTCGGCCTCGGCCTGGCCACCGTCAAGACGCACATCCGCAGCCTGCTGGCCAAGCTCGACGTCCACGACCGGGCCCAGCTGGTCATCGCCGCCTATGAGAGCGGAGTGGTCACGGCCGGTTCAGCGCCGGTAGCCGACCTCGGGGAAGGCGGGTGACGGCCCGTCCAGCAGCGGCTCCTTCTGCTCGCGCAGGTGCAGGTCGAAGAAGGCCAGCGGGTACGCTTTCTGGAAGGCCAGCGCCCGCTCGGCCGGGATCGTGCCGACGACCTCCTCCACCTCGGCCTTGCTGAGGCCCAGCAGTTTGGCCGCCATCGGGATCAGGAGGACATCGTCGCCGAAGGAGTTGTGGGCCGCCCCCTTGAGTGTGAGGTTGAGCCGCCAGCCGCGCAGGCCGTCCCAGAACGTGCGCAACGCCGGATTGGTCGACATCCCGCCCTTTCCATCGGTGTCGACCACCAGGTAGGGCCGGTCGAGCCCCGACTGCGCCACCTTGCCGAACACGGCGCCGTCCAGGCCCAGCCCGGCCCTGATGCGTTTGTCGGCGTACATCGCCGAGGAGGTCGCCGCACCGCCGAGCGAGTGGCCGAACATGCCGATCCGCTGAAGATCGAAGACGTGTGCCCTGTCCAGCGTGGGCAGCTGGTCCAGGACGAACCGCACGTCCGCCACCCGGACCTCGACCGCTTTGGCGAAGTCGGTCACCTCGGGCCCGGTCTCCACCCTGCCATCGGGGAACTCGACCACCGCCGCGTCGTAGGTGTGGTCGATGGTGACCACCACGTAGCCTCGGCTGGCCAGTTCCTCCACGACGCCGGTGCCGTACGCGCGTGAGGCGTTGGCGCCGGGGGAGTAAAGGATCACCGGCAACCTGCCGAGGCCCTGGTCGATGGGGGCGCCCTCGTGACCGTCGGTCGTGTCCAGCAGAACGGAACCCTGCTCCAGCCCGTTGTCCTCCAGGTACCGGTCGGCGGCCGCCTTGGGCAGCCAAGGAGCGACCTTGTGGTTCCGCACATCCTTCGCCGGATACCACAGGCTGACCATCAGCTCACGCTTGCCGCCCGCCTTGGTCCAGGGGTTCTGGCGCGACTGGTCGACCAGGTGTACGGACACGGTTCCCACGGGATGCGGCCCCGTCGGTGAGGGGATCATCAGGCGCTGCGCCTGTACGGCCGTCGGGGCGCCACAGGAGGTAAGCGGCAGGACCAGCGCGAACGCCAGAAGGAGAGCTCGTTTCATACCTTTCACGATGTCGGCCACGACCGGCCGCGGCCTCGGTCGCCGGCACGACCTTCCGCTCAACCCGGGAAGGTAGCGCCCGAGTCCGACTCCACCCCTGGAGCTAGTTCCGGACTCGGGTTCGCGCGACGGGATGCGAAGTATGGACGTCGCCCCGGGTCGGCCTGGAACTAGCTCCGGGGAGCCGCCACTTACTTGATCGGGTCCTCGGCCGGGGCCAGCTGGAGTTCTGGGCGCGCGGTGGGGACCTCGATGGCTTGGTGGTCGCTGCCGGTCTTGAGCTCGGGGATGTACTTGTAGATGGTGGAGCGGCTGACGCCGAACAGGCGGGCGATGGAGACGATGGTCGCGTCGGGCTGGGTGAGCAGGGCGCGGGCGTGCCGGATCTGTTCGGCGGTCATCGCGGGGGGCCGGCCGAGTTGCTGGCCGCGGGCGCGGGCGGCGGCCAGGCCCTCGTTGGTGTCCTCGATGATGAGTTCGCGGATGAACTCGGCGAGGGCGGCGAAGACGTGGAAGACGAGCCGTCCGCCGGGGGTGGTGGTGGTGCGGTGGGTGTCGAAGAATCGAACGTTTGCGGGACACCGGCCTCGCTGGTAGGGGTGCCGGTGCGGCGACACCACTCCGCGCTGAGCTCGCACGGGCGTCCTACTCCCGAAGCTGGCCTCAGCCCCAAGGTAGGGAGAGCGCCGCAGGTCACAGGGCGTACACGCGGCGCGGCCAGCGGACGGGTTCCGGTCCGGGCGCGCCGGGCGCCGGTCCCCGGCGCGGATAACGCGCCGACACGGTACACACGAGGAACGCCGTCACAGGTCGGCGACCGGTTCGGGCCGCCAGTGCGAGGCCCTGGCGGTGGTTGCCTTCGGACGTTACGTCGAGTCGGCCGTCACGCTCCGCTACTTGGCGGCTGGGGACTGGTTCGGGAGAAGGACGCCGGTCTGCTCGGCGCCGATCGCCCAGGCCCGTACCGGACGCCCGGCCCGGTACTGCGGGGCCCCGTGCCGGCAGGCCGCGCACCGGGCCCGCGCCCGCGCCGAGCAGGCCCTGGCCCAGGCCGCGCACATCCGGGACCGGCTGACCAGGAGCTGACCGATGCCGGAGTCGGGGACATTGAACGACATAGTTGGCGGGCGGCCGAACTGCAGCAAGATGCGCGTAAGACAGCCGTACGCCACCGCGTCTTGGCACCACCTCGTCAGCAACCAGGGGATCCGGCAAGGTCCGAGTTCAAAACGGCTCCGGGGCGTTGCGGAGTCATCCGACGTCGGGCAGGCAGTGTGTCTGTCCCATGGCGGCGACGTCTTGTGCGCGGTGACGGCAAGCTACCGGAGCCCAAGAAGGTCAGGGCGGGGGCCGTTCCGTCACCGTTAATCGACGTGTTCTTGCTCGGCGGCCGCGGCGTAGGCGGCGTCGAGGCGCTCGAACGGGCCTGGACCGTCGTGCGGCTTCGGAGGGGCGCCGAGGTGGCGGACGCGAAGCTCGTCCATGAGCTCCTCGATGAACGCCGGACCCTCATCGCGCATGAGCTGCTGCCGGCTCCGGAGCTCGTCGCTGCCCGGGCGCCAGTCGAGGCTCCAGTTGCCGAGGGCGTAGATGATCGGAAGAGTCTGGATACCGGCTTCAGTGAGACTGTAGCGAGCGCGCTGCCCCCGCGCGGCGGTGCCGCGGGTGAGGATCCCTGCGTCAACGAGCCGCACGAGGCGGTCGGCGAGGATGTTCGAAGCGATGCCCTCGATCGACCCGGTGAGCAGCGCCCGAAAGTAGCGGCGGTCGCCGAAGATGACGTCACGAAGCACGAGCAACGACCAGCGATCTCCGAGCACCTCGACGGCGGCATTGATCGGACACCCGGACCGTGGTTCCACGATTCCTCCTTGACAGGTATTTCGCCCTACCTATAGTAGTTGCAGAATACAATCACTCTTGGGAAGAGGAGCTGATGGGCCGCTTCGTCTATTCGATGCAGGTGTCCCTCGACCTGCGGATCGAGCAAGTTCCTGGGGACAACGGTGCTGGCGAGTGGCTGCGCATCGACGAGGAACTGCACCGCGAGTGCAACGCGCTGACGCAGGCGCTCGCGCTCATGGTCCAGGGCCGGGTCTACTACGAGGTCATGGAGGAGTACTGGCCACGGGCGCACGAGGACGCGTCGCTGCCGGATGTCATGCGTGAGTACGGCGAGATCTGGACCGCCAAGCCCAAGGTGCTTGTCTCCCGCACCCGCCGCAGCGCCGATCACAACACCCGGATCATCGGCGGAGACGACGCGATCGAGCAACTCGCCGCCCTGCGGGCCGGGACCGACGGCAGCATCAGTGTGGGCGGCGCGGCGCTCGCGACGCAGCTGCTCCGGGCGGGGCTTCTCGACGAGCTGCTGCTCTTCACCCATCCCGCGATCCTCGGCTTCGGCAGGCCGCTGTTCGACGACTACGACGTGCCGATCGAGCTCGACCTGCTCGAGCAGCGATCGTTCGAGCAGGGTGTCACGATGCATCACTACGCCATCCTGGATGCAAAGGAGGCGAACTCGTGCTGAGGCAGGTCGCGGAGGGTGTGCTGGTCCACGAGAGCGAGTTCGTGCAGAGCAACGCCGTTGTGGTGCAGGGCCGGGCCGGTGTGTTGCTCATCGACCCCGGGGTGACCGGCTCCGAGATCGACTGCCTCGCGAGCGACCTTCACGAGTTGGGTCAGCCCGTTGTGGCAGGGTTTTCTACGCATCCGGATTGGGATCACCTGCTCTGGCACGCCCGGCTCGGCGAGACGCCCCGTTACGGCACGGCGCGCTGCGCGGCCGCTGTCCGAGATCAGCTGTCGGACGCAGGAGCGAAGGCTCGCATCGCCGCCCACCTGCTCGAAACGGAAATCGCCGGGCAGGTACCGCTGGACCTACTCGGCCTCATTACCGGCCTGCCCGCCGAAACTGCGCAGATTCCTTGGGATGGCCCTCAAGTCCGGATCATCGAGCATCAAGCGCATGCCCCGGGCCACGCGGCGCTGTTGATCGAGGAACGCGGGGTTCTCGTCGCCGGCGACATGCTTTCTGACGTCCTGATTCCGATGCTCGACTTGAACGACACCGCGGACCCGATCGAGGACTACCTCACCGCGCTGCGGCTGCTCGAGGGCGTGGCGAGCGACGTCGATGTCGTCGTCCCGGGCCACGGTTCCGTCGGCGGATCCGACCAGGTACAGGCACGGATCGACCAGGATCGGGCGTACGTACTCGCGTTGCGGAACGGCCAAGTCCCCGCCGACCCACGGGTCGGCCCATCGGCCAAGCCTGGCTGGGAGTGGGTGAGCGACGTGCACGAAGGGCAACTCCAGCGCCTCGCCCGATGAAGCGAGCGCGACGGGGCGCCCCGCCAGCGATCGGTGTGCGACACAGCCAGTACGCGCGGGTCGCCGGTCGGGATCTGGGGCACCGGCACGACGTTCTCCAGGGCGGTCGGGCTGCTCAGCGGGGGTTGCCCTCTGCGGCGGCGAGCTGGGCTTGTGCGAGGGTCTTGTGGACGACGCCGACGGAGACTTTCACTCCGGCGGCGATGGTGCGGATGGATTCGCCGCGCTTGCGGCGGTCGAGGATCGCGGCGCGTTTGTCGTCGTCGACAACGGGTCGGCGGCCGCCGACCCGGCCGCGTGCGCGGGCGGCGTCCAGACCGTTCTTGGTCTTGCGGATGATGTCGCGGCGCCGGTCCTCGGCCAGGGCGAGCGCGATGTCGAGGATCAGGGACCGTTCGGTGTGCTCGCCGGCCGCGATGCCTTCCAGGACCTTGACGCCGATGCCTTGCTGGAACAGGTCGTTGAGGACGATCAGCCCTTCCAGGAGCCCGGTTCCCGGAGTTCATCGAGGAGTTCCCGCAGCCCGCTGTGGAGTACGTTGCCGGTCTAGTGAAGGTGCCGGCGACAGAGCTTACGAAGTACGACCTGCCGGGTGCGAAGCGTCACCGGAAGCAGATCCGCGAGGCCCTGGGGTTCCGGCCGTCGACCCTGGAGGACGAGGAACAGCTGACCGCGTGGCTGGCCGCGGGGTGTGCCCAGTCGAGCTGGTGGAGGACCGGCAGCGGGCCCTGCCCACGGCGCCTCATCCCCGTACGTCGGCCAGCACCACCGACCGGCCGGCATCGGAGTCCCGTCATGCCCGCTGAACAGTACGGACGCTGGATCAGCGCCGCCGACACCGCCGACTTCGGGCAGGATGGCTCTCCGGCTGCGGCGCTTGCACTCGCGTGCGCCCTGCGCGTCCTCAACGAGGTCTCCAGGACCGGTGCTCGTCTTGACGAAGGCCAGGCATCGGCGCTCCTCAGTCCAGTACGAAGGTGCCGCCTGCGGCCGTCGCCAGGTCCGCCCCGAGGGCGGCTGCCGGTGTCCAGGCCCCGGGCCTGCCGATGCCACGGGCCAGCAGTTCGGTGACGGTGGCGGTGACGTCGGCTGTAAAGTCCATGCCATCGTCGGCGCGGAGCCATCCCTCGTGCCGGGTGCCGTCCCCCCACTCGACGACGGCGTGCCCCCAGGAGTGCTTGCGCGGACGGGGCGCGGCTTTCACCGGGACCCGGCCGAGCCGGTCGACGGCGAGGCGTCGCAGCGCCGGAACGGACAACAGGCGGCCGAGCAGCGGGAGCAGGGCACGTATCAGCGGAGCGGTGGGCGCGAGAGCGGAAGTGGCGGTGACGAACGGTGCTCCGCTCACCGCATGCGCCGCGACGAGCTCGCCGGACGAGACACCTGCCGACTTCGCTGACTCCCCGTCCGGGAAGGTGAGTTGCTGCGGATCCGCGCCGAGGCGCGATGTCATCAGCCGCCCGTTCTCGTACCGCCGTCCGCCGGTGGTGAGCACGTCCACGATGCTGGCCGCCAAGGCGGCACCGAGCGCGCCCGCCTCGACGGCCACCGAGGCCACGGCGTCGACCCGCACCCGGTGCGGCGTGGGCCACCCTTCGCACAGCTTCGCCACCACCGCCTCCGTCGCCAGCACGCCGAATCCGGCGCCGGTGACCAGGGTGCTGCCCGCCCGCACCGCTTCGTCGTGCAGGGCGAGCAGCCCCTCCACGGCGACCACGTCGTTGGCCTGGTCGACGTAGTGGCCGCCGGGCATGCAGGCACGGGCGATCACCGGTGCCGTGGCGGCGAAGGCGCCCATCGTGTTCACCACCACCCGCGGGCGCTTCCGGACGATCTCGTCCGCGATCCGCTCAGCCGAGTCGGCAACGACCACCTTCGCGTCCCCGGGCAGACCGGCTTCGGCCCCGGCGGCGAGCATCCGTTCCCGGCTGCGGCCTACCGGCACGACCTTCAGTCCCCGCGCGGCCAGTCGCGCGGTCACGCCTCGGCCGATACGACCGGTGGCCCCGACTATCCATACCTCGTCGTTCGTCCTGCTCTCGCCGGTCGTCCCGCCGGTCTCGCTGGTCTCGGTCATGCGAACGTCACCCTGCCTGCTCCGGGCCGCACCGGGGACGGGTGCCCCCAGTGATGACACAGTGTGTCGTGATTGCAGGCTAGCACTGATGGCACAGCGGGACATCACCTGTTACCGTCGGCGTATGGCGAGGTGGGATCCGGGTGCCGAGGAGCGCCTGAAGCGGGCGGCCCTGGAGCTGTGCCTGGAGCGCGGCTACGACAACGTGACGGTGACCCATATCGCCGAGCGGGCCGGCCTCACCCGGCGCTCCTACTTCCGCTACTTTCCGGACAAGCGCGAGGTCCTGTTCGCCGGCTCGGAGCGCCTGCCCCCGGCGCTGGCGGAGGCGGTCCTGACGGCAGACCCGGACGCGGCTCCGCTCGCTGCTGCCCTCGACGCGCTGGCGCGAGTCGGTGCCCAACTCGTCGAGCAGGTGGACGGCGCGGCGGAGCGCCGGGCGGTGATCGACGCCAGCCCGGAGCTGCAGGAACGTGAACGGACCAAGACGGCAGCGATCACCGAGGCGATCCGCGATGCTCTGATGCGGCGTCAGGTGAACGCCGGGACGGCCGAACTGGTCGCGCAACTGGCCACGGTGGCCTTCCAGAACGCCTTCCGGCACTGGATCGAGGCCGAGGGACATGCGAGTTTCGGCTGCTGCCTGGACGCGGTGACCGACGAACTGCGGGCCGCCCTCGCCGGGACGTGAGAAGGACGTCCGTCCAATAGCCCTCAACCAGGGCAAATGCCCGCCGTCACTGAATCGTCGTCAAGATCGCGTTCCTAGCGCCAAAATCCGGACCGACACATCAACTTCCTCGGCCGCTACCAGTTCAATATCACCGCCAGCGGCCCCGGTCAGGGACTGCCCCCCTTCCGGGATCCGGACGAGCCTGCGGATATTGACGACAGCGACTGAGAGCTGGGGCCTCGACACCAAGGCCAGCGGCAGATCCTCGACCGCCTACGCGGACGCAGGCGGCAACTTCATCGACACCGCGACACCTATACCGCCGGCAGTTCGGAGACCATCCTTCAGAACCCGGGCGGGCGATGTGAACGCGGCCGGCAACCACCGCAAGAACCTCCGACAGGCGGTAGGGGCGTCGCTGCGCCGGCTCCGCACCGACCACCTGGACATTCTGTGGGTGCACGCGCGCGAGGTCGAGTAGCCCGAGGAAGTCTCACCCTCGGGCTACCCGACCTGGCGACCTTGGGCTCAAGCGGACGGCGTGACCGGGGACCGCAGGCCGAGCCACTGCTCGGCGTCCCAGGCCTGGAACCGCTCTACCTCGGTGAACCCCAGCTTTGCCGCGAGGCGCATCGAGCCGACGTTGGCGGTCTGGGTGGTGAGCATCACCGGCTCGCCGGGAAGGACGCCGTCGAACCAGTCGAGTGCCGCCGCGCACGCCTCGGCGGCGTACCCGAATCCCCACGCTCGCGGCAGGAACAGGTAACCGAGATCGGCCTTCCCCGCGGCAGCCGGGCGACGGTGCTCCGTTGCTCTCCTGAGCAGGATCTGACCGATCATCGCCCCGTCGAGATCAACGACGAAACTCCCGGGCCACCGCTCGGGCACCCCGGGCATCTCGCGCTCAAGCTCGTCACGCGGGCGGGGGCCGCCGAGGTAGGTGTGCACCTCTGGCGACGCCAGCAGCTCGATGAACGCCGCACGGTCCCGGGCCTCGGGCTCACGGAGCACGAGTAGTCTCTCGGTCTTGATCGGCTCAGGCGGCCAGGCGATGGGCCCCAGGTCTGACATGCGCGCAGGCTAACAGCCCGAGAGGCGCTGGAAATAGGTTTCCTCTCGACTGCCGCCCGGCCAGCGCGGCGCGCCAGGCGGTGGCCGCACCCACCGCTCCGCCCCCCCGGTCGAATCCGCCGCCGGCCGAACCACGGAGACCGTCAGACTCCCAGAGCTGCAGATCTTCAATAAACGAAGGTTATCTTGAGCTCCGAAGCGGCGTGCGTCGTTGGCCTGGGGCGATGCGATGAGGAAAGCGTCCATGATGCAGCTCAGGAAGGCTGCCCGTGGCCCTGTCAGCAGGGCCCGATCGTTGCTGAACCGCGACCCTGGCGGCGGTGATGAGCTCCTCGAAATTGGCTCTGACCGCACTTGCGTGAATGATCTTGCTCGTAGCCTGACGCCGCAAGTCGAGCTACGCCTGGGTATCAGGCTGCCGGCGCGCGAAGAGAATTCCCCCGAGCGTGCTCTCAGCTGAGCTGAGAGTCATCTGTGCCTCGACCGTGAAGCCGGCATCGTTGAGCCAGGCGGCCACTTGGCCAGGCTGGCGGCGATGGATGTAGACCTTCATCGGGTGACCACCGTAGCCCTGCGTCTTCAGCCGCGACTCATCACCGACGTGGAAGCTGAGCAGCAGTGGGCCACCGGGCCGCAACACTCGCCGGAAGTGCGTGAAGACCGAGCCGATCTCGTCGTCGGGGACGTGGATCAGCGAGTACCAGGCGACCAGGCCAGCCATCGAAGCGTCGGCGAGGTCGAGGCCCGTCATGGAACCGACCTCGAACCGTAGGCTGGGGTGATCACGCCGAGCTACCTCGATCATCGCGGGCGACAAGTCGATCCCGAACGTGTCCACGCCCAGTTCACGCAGGTAGGCCGTAATCCTCCCTGACCCGCATCCCACGTCCGCAACTGGCCCCCCGCCGGTGGTCTGCACCAGGTCGGCGAACAGCGCCAGGACGGCACGCTCGTAGGGCGTTTGATCCAGGAGGTCGCGCACCTGGTCCGCATAGCTGGTGGCGACGGTGTCGTAGGACGTCCGGGTGTCTGCCAACCAGCCTCCAGTGTTCATACCCGGACACGGTAGTTCAGTGACCAAGGCGCACGCCCGGTCAGAGCCGTTTTCAACGACCGCCATCAGCGGGCCGCCGGCACGGTCAGGTTCTGGAGCCGGGCGGCGCGGAGATCGCGGCGGCCAAGAACACCACCTACCCGCGGTGCCCTGCGGGTGGCCGGGCCTGCCCTCCCGAAGACAGCGGCGGCCCCGAGGGGTTCGCCGCGCACCTGCGGGCGCTTGGGCACCGCAAGGGCTGGAAGTACGCCCAGGCGCGTGAGGTCTTCGGATCGGGCAGGTGGGTGGGACGGCGCCGCGTGGGACAAGGCGGAGGTGAACGACCTGGTGGACGAGATGGCTGCGTGCGTCGTCGGTGACTGCGACCAGGCGGCCCCGGTCCTCGCCCTCTGCGGCCAGTTCGTATTCAACACCGACAGAGCGCCGCCGGGTCCGCGCCCCGGCCACGGCCAACCGCCGTCCGAGCCCGTCGGCCATCTCCTCGGACTGGGGCAGGGGCGCATCCGTGACGCGGCCCGCATGAAATACCTCGCCTTTTCCTATAAATAGCGAAATAGGAACAATCATGCATGTGGTGCCATAGATCATATTTATACTCTCCGATATCACCATGAAGGCCTTGTGAATTTTCCTCGGCATTGACTTCTCGAGGTTGACCCATGAAAAATCTCGTGGGTAATACCTCGATTCGGTCCACGGGGTGCTGATCCGTCACCAGGGGCGGAGAACTCGGCCGAGTACGCAAGGAGAGTCGATGGGAGTAGCGAAGAACACGGACGCGGGAGAGCGCGTCCTGTACACGGTCGCCGGGCTCGCCGATCTGGTCGCCACCCGGCTCAACGCACAGGCGCGAAGTCTGCGCGGCCTGCTGGGCAGAGCGGACCTCAAAGAGCTGATCCTGCAGGCGCAGAACGATCTCATCGCGCGTGGCGACCTCGTGATGAAGCGCCGGACCGACGGCTCGGTTCCTCATCTGGAATTGCTGGCCCAGCGGGCGATCAGCCGTCAAAAGCGGGCGAATGCCTGACCACGCCCTGTTCAAAAGGCGCGTCGAAGACGTCCTGGACGAATTTCTCCTGGAGGAGATCCGGCTCCTGGAGGAAACGAACCCGAGACTCGCCCCGCTGGGTTTTCAGGCGCACGTCGCGTCATCCGCGGGAAAACGGCTGCGATCGGCCTTCTGCTACTGGGGCTGGCGTGCCTGTGGCCAGCCGGACTGCGAGGAGGTCGTCAGGGCCGCCGCGGCGATGGAGCTGGTACACGCGGCCGCCATCGTCCACGACGACATCATCGACTCCAGCATGACCCGGCACGGCGCGCCGACCGCCCACGTCGCCCTCCAGGAGCTTCTCGACGGCGCTGAGCAACGGCACACGGGCGGTGTCGCCCTGGCCATCCTGGTGGGCGACCTGCTGATGACCTTGGCCTGCCAATTGTTCGCCTCCTGCGGTCTGCCCGGTTCCTACCTCGCCAGGGCCCGTCCTCTTTGGGAGACGCTCGCCAAGGAGCTGATCGCCGGCGAGTTCATGGAGATCCTCAGCACGGGCAGGCACACCGCCGTGTCGCAGTCGCTGGAGATCATCCGGTTCAAGACCGCGAAGTACACGATCGAGCGTCCCCTGCACATCGGGGGAGCCCTGGCCGGCGCCTCCGCCGACACCATGAGGGTGTTCACCGACTACGGCCTCCCGCTGGGCGAGGCGTTCCAGCTACGCGACGACCTGCTGGGCGTGTTCGGCGATCCCGAAACAAGCGGGAAGTCGAATGCCGACGACCTGAAGGGCCGCAAGCCCACCGTCCTGCTCGCCATGACCCGCTCCCTGGCCGAGCCCGCCGAACTCACGACACTGGACCGTCTCATGTCCGGCGAGCCCACCCCGAGCGCCATCGAGCGCATCAGGGAGATCATGCGGACGGCGGGTTCCCGAGAACACGTCGAAACCATGATCGACGAGCGCGTCCGCACCGCCCTTTCCGTGATCGACCGGTCACGTCTCCCTCCCGGCTCCCGCAACGCTCTGAAGGAGCTCGCACTGACCGCGACCGTACGCGAAGAGTGAAAGCGAGAAAGACATGATCTACACCGCGGAAACGCTGGCCACTCTGCGCCGGCAGGGCGACCCGTTGGCGGACGCGACAGTGGAGGAACTCTTCGCCAAGGGACAGGTCGGCGAGTTCAACGCGTTGATGCGCTGGTTCGGCCAGTCGGGGCAGGACCTGCCGAGCGGCCTGCCCGGCGTCGCCCGTGACTATCTCTCCGCGACGCGCATGCCGCCCGAGTGGGTCGACTGGACGATCATGGAGAACGCCCGGCTGTTCTTCATCGACAACAACGTCCACGTTTCCACGGCGCTGTCATTCGCGTCCATGCCCGCGTGCTACTCCGTTCCCCGGGTGGCCCGGCTGCTCAGCGCCACCCATTCGCTTGATTATCCTTCCCGGCGGATGGCGGAGACGGGCCAGTTCACGGTCTTCCTCATGCGTCCCGACGCCTTCGAGGCGGGTGGCAGGTTCATCCCCGCCGCGCAGAAGGTGCGTCTTCTCCATGCCGCCATCCGCTACCACCTGGGCAGATCAGGTCAATGGGACGAGACGGCCGACGGGCCGCCCATCTCCCAGGAGGACATGATCGGCGGCCAGATGATGTTCTCGATCCAGGTCCTCGACGCCATGGACCGACTGGGCGTCCACATGACGAGGGAGGGCGCCGACGCTTACTACTATGCGTGGCGCGTGGTTGGGGCCATTCTCGGGATCGAGGCCGCTCCCCCCGACCTCGAATCCGCCCGCCGGTACTCCGACCTCTACATGACGCACAACATGGGGCCCTCGGAGGAGGGCGCACGGCTGACGCGGCAGCTCATCAAGCTTTATGAGGACGCGGTCCCCGGCACCTTCTTCGATCCCGTGGTCCCCGGCATCATTCGCTATCTCATCGGGGACACCACTGCCGACTGGCTCGGCGTGCCCACATCCGCTTGGGACAACGTGGTCAAGGCCGTGCCTCTGGTGCAGGGGTTCCTGGAGGACCTCGAAGATCGCAGCCCGTTCGGGCAATGGCTGCTCGATCGCATCGGTAACGTCACGACGAATCTCGAACTGAGCTCGCTCACCCGCGGCAGGGTGATGCACTACGCCATCCCCGAACAGCTCAAGGCCGAATACGGCCTGAAGCCTCCCCGGACCGAGCGCTGGACCCCTCCGCCGATCACCGTGGAAGAAGTGGAAGGAGCAGTCTGAACCGGTGACGCACATCGAGGGAAACCGGTTCCCGCTGATCGCGCGAGGATGCCCACCTCGATGACGTCCTGGTCCGTCCTGAGTCCGGACACCTCGTCGATCTGCTTGATGACGCTGGGCCTGAACGGACGAGGGCTCAGGCCATCTGGTCGGCCGGCCTCTCGGCCTCGGTCGTCGGCGGCTCGTGGAAGTCGGTGAAGGTGAAGGCGTCCGGCCCGGGACCTTCCTCCCTGAGCGTCCGCAGCCTCTCCATGGCCTCCGCGAGGCTCGGGGTGTGGCCCTCGGGGATCCACCACATCACGCTGTACGGCTCGGCGACGCGATGGAACCACTCGCGGCGGCGGCGCAGGATGCCGAGGTGGGGGCTCCGGTAGACGAAGTTCCACAGGGACTCGCGGGACTCCCACACCGAGAAGTTGATCAAGAGCAGGTCGCCGTAATCGTGCTGGACGGTGTCGGTGGGGCTCTCCCCTCCCTTGAGGCGCCAGACGAAGCCCGGGGCCGCATCGGAGATCGCGTTGATCGGTTCGAGGGCGGCGACGAAATCGGCGATCTCCGGCGAGTCGATGGGGGCGCGCAGGTGGGCGACGTTGAGCTGGGCCAGGTGCATGCGCCTAGGACACCACGCCGGATCTTTCTATGTCAATCTCCATTGTTTTTAGAAAAGACGACGCAGCACTCCCCCGGCCGGGGTTCGAGCCGTGCGGTGACGCGGCGGTCCCCGAGAGCCGACAGCAGACCCTCGCACAGGGCCAGGTTCAACGAGCAGACGAGCAACGGACGCTCCTCGGCGAGCATGTGGAAAGGGCAGTTGCGCAGGCGGACCACGTCGCCGTCGTCGTAGGGCTCGTAGCCGCGCTCCCGCAGCGCCTCGCGCAGCTCGGACGCCTTGGCCCGCTCCCCCACCCGGCGGGCGGCGGCCTCGGCGGCCTCCTCGCCGCCGAGCGCGTCCAGGGCCTCGGCCAGCACGAGCGCCAGGGTGCGGTAGTCGCGCGGAGGCAGGCTGACCTGGTGCTCCACCGGGGAACGGCGGTAGACCTTGGCCGGGCGCCCGCTGCCAGGACCGGTGCGCCCGCTCAGCCGGCGGAAATCAGACTCCAGCAGGCCGGCCTCGACGAGCTTGTCCAGGTGAAAGGCGGCCAGCGTGCGGCCCACCCCCGCCGCCCGCGCGGCCTCGTCCCGGCCCACCTCATGCCCCTGCCCGGCCACGTAGTCGTACACCGCCCGCCGCACGGGATCGCGGAGGGCGCCGAGCACATCGAGGGCATCAGGATGGCCCAGATCGTCACTGCTCACAAGGGCGAGTGTATGGCGGTGCCCGCACCGCCTCTGGAAAGCCGAACGGCCGTACCCATGCCCGGAAAGGGCAGGGGTACGGCCGCGGCGAGCGAACCGGGAGGCGCGGAGGGGTCAGTAGGCGCCAAGCACGTCGACGACGAAGACGAGGGTGTCGGTGCCCTTGATCTTGTCGCCCGAGCCGGCCTTGCCGTACCCGAGGTCCGGCGGGATGGACACCAGCACCCGGCTGCCCACCGGGACGCCGACCAGGCTCTGGTCCCAGCCCTTGATGACCTTGCCGACGCCGATCGGGAACATCACCGGCTCGCCGCGGCTCCAGCTGCTGTCGAACTCGCTGTCACTGCCCCAGATCTTGCCGGTGTAGTGCACCAGGATGGTCTGGCCGGTCTTGACGACCGGGCCCGAGCCCTTGATCACGGTCTTGGCGACGAGGCCCTTGGGCGCGGGCTCGCTGGTCTTGGTGGTCAGCTTGGGGGCCTGGTCTCCGCCGGGGTTCTCCAGCTTGACGCCCGTGACACCCGGGTCGGTCGCGGTGCCCTGCGCGGCCTTGGCCGTGGGCACGCCCATCACGTCGACGACGTAGACGCTGGCGATCGAGGTGTCGGCGCCCTGCGACTTGGCCTGCTCGACCTGGTCCGCGGTCAGGCTGTCCTTGGCGACGACGGCGAGGAACCGGCCGCCGGGCTTGCTGTCCTGGAAGGCCTTGTGCACCACCGACGGGAGCTTGGCGTCGACCTTGATGAGCTGCGGCGCCCCGTCGTCGTAGGTGGAGCCCGAGGCCGCGTTGCTCTTGCCGTCCCAGCTGTAGGCGGTGAGGTTGGCGACGACCGCGTCGCCGTCCTTGACGGCGTTGCCCTGGCCCTCGGAGATCGTCTGCGCCGACGAGGTGGCGGGCGGCTTGCCCGCGGGGAAGGTGACCTGTGGTTTCTTCCCGAACTCTCCCGCCACCTTCACACCGGAGGGCGCGGCCCCCGGCTTGGCGGTCACGTCGCCGTTGTTACCGCCGCAGGCGGCGGCGAACAGCAACGGCAACGCGGCGAGAACGGCCAGTCGGCGCATGGGTATCCCTTGGAAAGACGTCACGTTCGCGTAACACTACCCGACCGTCATGACCACCTGAGTCAGCGCGACTCGATCTTGCCGAAGTGTGACCTTGCCTTCGGATTCGCTTCAGGGAACGTCCCCGGAAACACCGCCGCGACCACCGGAAACCCCGCTGCGGGCATGGATACGGGCGTAGCGCCCAGGTGGCCCGTGGCGAAACTTTCACCGGCGAAGGCCCCGGCCGGATCGTCGTGACGAACCGGCCGGGGCCTCGCTCACATGCCGGCGATCAGCTTGTCGACCCTCTCGTCCACACTGCGGAAGGGGTCCTTGCACAGGACGGTGCGCTGGGCCTGGTCGTTCAGCTTGAGATGCACCCAGTCGACGGTGAAGTCGCGGCGCTTCTCCTGCGCCTTGCGGATGAACTCCCCGCGCAGCCGGGCCCGCGTGGTCTGCGGCGGCACCGACTTGGCCTCGAAGATCTTCAGATCGGACGCCACCCGCTCCACGGCGCCGCGCTTCTGCAGCAGGTAGAACAGGCCCCTCTTGCGGTGCACGTCGTGGTAGGCGAGGTCGAGTTGGGCGACCCTGGGCGAGGACAGCGGCAGGTCGTACTTGTTGCGGTAGCGCTCGATGAGCTGGTACTTCGTGACCCAGTCGATCTCGCGCGAGACCAGGTCGAGGTCGCCGGTCTCCACGGCCCGCAGGGTGCGCTCCCAGAGCTCCAGGACCCTGCGCGTGATCGCGTCGCCGCCGCGGCGGTCGACGAAGTCACGGGCCTTGGAGAGGTACTCCTGCTGGATCTCCAGGGAGGATGCCTCCCTGCCGTTCGCCAGGCGCACGCGCCTGCGCCCGGTCATGTCGTGGGAGACCTCGCGGATCGCCCTTATGGGGTTCTCAAGGCTGAGATCGCGCATGACCGTGCCGGCCTCCACCATGCGCAGCACCAGGTCGGTGGCCCCGACCTTGAGCAGCATGGTGGACTCGCTCATGTTGGAGTCGCCGACGATGACGTGGAGCCTGCGGAAGCGCTCGGCGTCGGCGTGGGGCTCGTCGCGGGTATTGATGATCGGGCGCGACCGGGTGGTGGCGCTCGACACGCCCTCCCAGATGTGCTCGGCACGCTGGGAGACGCAGTAGACCGCGCCGCGCGGGGTCTGGAGCACCTTGCCGGCCCCGCAGATGATCTGCCGGGTCACGAGGAACGGGATCAGGACGTCGGCCAGCCTGCCGAACTCCCCGTGTCTGCCGACGAGGTAGTTCTCGTGGCAGCCGTAGGAGTTGCCCGCGGAGTCGGTGTTGTTCTTGAAAAGGTAGATGTCTCCAGCGATGCCTTCCTCGCGCAGCCGCTTCTCGGCGTCGACGAGCAGGCCTTCGAGGATGCGCTCCCCCGCCTTGTCGTGGGTGACGAGCTCCACGACGTTGTCACACTCGGGGGTGGCGTACTCAGGGTGGCTGCCCACGTCGAGATACAGGCGGGCACCGTTGCGGAGGAACACGTTGCTCGATCGGCCCCAGGACACGACTCTGCGGAAAAGGTACCGTGCCACCTCGTCGGGAGACAGCCTGCGCTGCCCCCTGAACGTGCAGGTGACGCCGTATTCGTTCTCCAAGCCGAAGATGCGACGATCCATCACATCACACTATGTCCCCGGGAGCCCGTAGGGGAGGGATCTTCTCCGGGTTTCCGGGTGAGCAGTCCGTGCCATCGCCCTCAGGTGACGAGAGGCCTACCCCGGAGGCGTGCGAATCTTCGCAACCTTGACGGTTCGCCCGCCGCCGACCGCCCGGTCATCCGAAGGCGTGGGGGTGGTGGCGGCGGGCCTGCTCCTCGCTGACGTACCCCTCGCGCACGTCCTCGGCCACGGCCGCCGGGTCGCGCTCGGCCGGGTCGCCGTACCCGCCGCCCGAGCCGGTGCGCAGGTGGACCAGCGTGCCCTTCGGCAGGTGGATGCGGGTCTTGAGCGCGTGGTCCTCGGTGGTGCCGTCCGGGTACTCGACCGTGAGCCGGTTGGGTCGTCCCGCGAGGCCGCCGGCGAGCCCCCAGGGGGCGAGGGCGGTGCGGGCAAGGGCTGAGGTCAGGTACTGGTCCTCCAGGCAGCGGAAGGACAGGTCGAGCCCGAGCCCGCCCCGGTACCGTCCCGGGCCCCCCGAGTCCTCGGCCAGCGCGAGCCGCTCGATGCGCCAGGGGTTGCGCGCCTCCCACACCTCCGCGGGGGTGAAGCGGGTGGCGGACTCCGAGATGTACATGAGGGCGCTGGCCCCGTCCGCGAACGGCGAGGCGCCCTGCCCGACAGGGTGGGGCGCGCCGTCGGCCCACGGCGCGCCGCCGTCCTCGCGGTTGCCCCACCACACGAGCGCGTTGATGTCGCCGCCGCTCGCGGCGGGCACGATGGACGGCACGGCGGGGGCCAGCGCGCGGATGACCAGCTCGATCGCGTGGTCGGAGGGGATCCCGTACATGAAGCAGGGCGCGGGCCGCACCGGGTGGAAGAGCGAGCCCTCACGGGTGACGACCTCAAGAGCCAGGAAGTGCCCCTCGTTGGGCTGCTCGCCCGCCCCCGCGAGGAACGCGATGGCGAGCCGGCAGGCCGCGACGGTGGAGGGCAGCGGGCAGTTGATCGGACCGGCCGCCTGGTCGGGGCAGTCGGTGAGGTCGACGACGATGCCGGATCCCTCGACGGTCACCTTCACCCCGAAGGGCACGGGGACCCCGCTGACCCCGTCGGAGTCGATCACGCTGGAGGCGGTGTACACGCCGTCGGGCAGCTTCTCGAACCAGCTCCGCACGAGCGCGTCGCCGTGGGCGTACATGCGGGCGACGCACTTCCTGAACGTCTCGACGCCGTGGCGCTCGACGATGGCGGACAGCGCCTCGGCCCCCGCCCTGGCCCCGGCGACCATGGCGTTGATGTCGCCGATCACCATGTCGGCCATCCGGCTGTTGGCGAGGATCATGCGGTACACGTCGGTGACCAGGCGCCCGGCGTCGTAGAGCTTGACGCCCGGGAAGATGGTGCCCTCCTGGTACACGTCCAGGGTGTCGGTGCAGTAGGGGTCCTTGCCGCCGATGTCGAGCCAGTGGGCCTTGATCGCCGAGTAGGCGACCAGCTCCCCCGCCACGAAGATCGGGACCACCATGGCGGCGTCCTGCGGGTGCGAGCCCGTGCCGTAGGGGTCGTTGTAGAGGATCACGTCGCCGGGGGCCAGGGCGCCGGGGCCGCCGACGCCCTCCACCGCCTCCCGCACGCAGAACCCCAGCGTGCCCATGAACGCGGGCAGCGTCGGGGCCTGGGCCAGCATGCCGAGGTCGTCGTCGTAGAAGGCGACCGCGAAGTCCAGGGCCTCGTAGATGATCGGCGAGAACGCGGTGCGCACCAGCGACCGCTTCATGTGGTCGGCCGCGGCGTTCAGCCCCTGCCGGACGATCTCGGTGGTGATCGGGTCGGCGCCGTCTCCGAGCCCGGGGTGGGGCTCGGCGAAGGTCGTCCTGACGATGGTCATCGGCTGCTCGCCTCCGTCCTCGCGGCGCCCTCGGCCGCCGCGATCCCACTGGGCGCGTTCCTGGTGATCAGGAGGCATCCGCTGGGGTGGGCCTCCACGGTGAACCCCTCGTCCACGTAGGTGGTCGCGGTGGGCTCGACGAGCACGAGCGGGCCCTCGGCAGGCCCGTCGAGCGCCGCGCGCGGTACGGCGCGGGTGGCGGCGAACGCGCGGCGCCTGAACGACCACAGCCGGATCTCCCGGCCCGGCTCCTCCTCGGCGGGTGGCGCGGGGACCAGCTCGTGCTCGGCCCTCATCGGGACGCGCAGGGTCGCGCGGACCGTCACGACCTCAAGCGGGTCGGTCAGCTCGTGGCCGTAGGAGCGGTGGTAGGCGGTGGCGAACCGCTCCCTGATCATGGCCGCGTCGTCGCCCGGCTCGGCCCGCACGGTCAGCGTGTGCTCCTGGCCCCGGTAGCGCAGGTCCAGGTCCAGCTCCCGCACCGCCACGGCCTCCTCCGCGTCCGCAGGTACGGCCGCGGCGCCGTCGTGTGCGGGCACGGCGCCGTCGCGCTCGGCCAGCCGGGCGAACAGCGTGGCTGCCGTCCCCGCGATCTCCTCCAGGCCGGCGTCGTCGAGGGCGCGGACGAGAGTGCGGGCGGCGCTGCGGACGATGTCGGCCTGCATGAGCCCCACCGCCGAGAAGTTGCCGGCGTTGGGCGGCACGACGACCTGGTCCACGCCGAGTTCGTCGGCGAGCAGGCATCCGAACAGCGGCCCCGCGCCGCCGAAGGCGACGATGGCGGCGCTCCGGGGGTCGGCGCCCCGGTCGACGCTCACCCCGCGCACCGCCTGCGCCATGTGCGCGGCGGCGATCCTGACGACGCCCTCGGCGACCGCGTCGGTGCCCGCCAGCCCCGACGGCCCGGCGAGCGGCTTCAGTGCCTCCGCGGCCCGCTCGGCCGACAGCACGACGCCCCCGGACATCGGCCCGGGGATGATCATGCCGAGGTGGAGCGCGGCGTCGGTGACGGTCGGCTCGGCGCCGCCGCGCTGGTAGCAGGCGGGGCCCGGCACGGCGCCCGCGCTTCGCGGCCCCACGCGCAGGAGCCCGCCCGCGTCGACGTAGGCGACCGATCCGCCGCCCGCGCCGACCGACCGCACGTCCGCCCAGGGGCTCTGCAGGGGAAGGCCCTCCACCTCGCCCTGGAAGAGCAGCGGGAGCCTGGCGTCCTCGATCAGGGCGGTGTCGAAGCTGGTGCCGCCCACGTCGGCGACGACGGCCGAGCGGATGCCGAGGGCCCGGGCGACGCGGGCGGTGGCCGCCGCCCCCGCGACCGGCCCGGACAGGATGGTCTCGAACGGCCGCGCGGCGGCCTCGGCCAGGGTGAACGCCCCGCCGCCCGAGCGGGTGACGAGCAGCCGCCCCGAGAACCCCCTGCGGTGCAGCTCGCGGTCGAGGTTGTGCAGGTAGGGGCCCATCCGCCGCCGTACGAACGCGTCGACCACGGTGGTGGTGGTGCGCTCGTACTCGCGGTACTCCCCCGACACCTCGTGTGACAGCGACACCTCTCCGGCGAACCCGGCCTCGCGCAGCAGGTCGCGGGCCCGCAGCTCGTGCGCCGGGTTGGCGTAGGCGTTGATCAGCACGACGGCGACGGCGTCGACTCCCTCGGCGCGGAAGACCTCGGCGGCGGCCAGGACGTCGGCGGGCGCGAGGTCGCGCACCGTCGTCCCGTCGTGGGCGATCCGCTCCCGCGCCTCCCTGCGGAGCCTGCGCGGCACCAAGGGAGGCGGCGGGGTCCAGAACAGGTCGTACGGGTCGTCCCGGTCGCCCCGCCGGATCTCCAGGACGTCCCTGAACCCCTCGGTGGTGATCAGGCCGACCGTCGCCCCGCGCCGCTCCAGCAGCGCGTTGAGCCCGACGGTGGTGCCGTGGACGAAGTATGAGCAGCGCTCGAGCAGACCGGCGCCTGCCGCCGCGTCGACGGCGGCCAGCACCCCGATCTCGGGGGCCTCCGGCGTCGTCGGCCGCTTGGCCACCGTGATCTCACCGGTCTCGGCGTCGTACGAGACCAGGTCGGTGAACGTGCCGCCGACGTCGACCCCTATGACTGTGGACATGTCACGGAAGGTAGGGCCGTGCCAGGCCGGTGTCGATGTGTCCTCACAACGTTCCCCCGTAGGTTGTTGTCTCCACGGCACACCCCGGTCACGCGGGGCCTGGACGGCGTCCCGGTCATGGGCCCGCCTCGGTCACGACGTGGCAGGCGAGCTGGAGGGCGAAGCGCGTCTCGGTGTCCGACAGGTCGAGGTCGAGGACCTCGGCGATGCGGCGCACGCGGTGGGCGACGGCGTTCGGGTGCAGGTTGAGCAGCGCGGCGGCCTTGGTGCGCGAGCCCCAGGTGTCGAGGTAGGCCTTGAGCGTGGGCACGGCGTGCGGCGCGAGCACGCCCAGCCGGTCAAGGGGGGCCAGCATGTCGCGGGCGGCCATGAGCGCGCTGTCGCTCCCGGCCAGCTCGGCGAGCACCGCGTGGACTCCGAGCCGGTCGAAGGCCGCCGCCTCGCCGGGGCGAGCGTGCGCGGCCGCCGTCCTGGCCTGCGCGGCGGTCCGCCGGAGCCCTTCCGCGCCCTGCTGGCAGGTGCCGATCCCCGCCACGACGCCGGTGGGCAAGGACTTGGCGGCCCGCGCCGCGTCGAGGACGTCCTCCGCGCGCGCCGGCCGCTCCTCGCAGGTGCGCACGAGCAGCAGGCCGTCCTGCCAGGGGGTGGCGAGCAGCGTGCCGCCCAGCTCCTCCTCCGCCCAGGGCGCGGGAGGCACGCCGGACTCCGCGCGGACGAACACCGCGACGTGCCAGCCGTCCACCGGCACGCCGGCGATCCTGGCCCGGCGCAGCGCGGCGGGCAGGTCCCTGGCGGGGGCGCGCACCAGTGCGAGGAGCGCGGCCGCACGCGCGGCCTCGGCGGCCCGCGCGGCGGCGCGCACCCGGCCGAGCATGGCGGCGACCACCCCGGCCACGATCGCGGCGGCCGGATCGTCATCGGCCCAGCGGACGTAGCCGTCGGCGCGGCCGTCCACGCGGATCACGGCCGAGGTGGCCGCGGACTCGGCCACCCCGGCGACCCCGTAGGCCACGCCGACCGCCTCGGAGGCGGCCCGCAGGATGACGTCCTCGCCCGCTCCGTCGACCGCGCCGAGCCGCTCCACCGCCTCCCTGGTGCGGCTCAGCAGGAGCCCCGGGTCGGACCGCACGACCTCTCTCAGGCCGAAGACCGTGTCGGACAACGTCTGGTCGAAGGAGCCCGCCAGCACGGCCACGCGTAGCTTGCGGGCCAGCTCCACGATGGCGGGAGAGGTGCCGGAGTGCCCGGGCAGCACCAGGGCGGCCAGCCCGCGCTCACCGGCGGTGCGCAGCATCGCGGCCACCCCGAGGCCGGCCTGGGTGGCGTTGCGCGACAGCACCGCGACGGCGCCCGCGGGAGCGCGCCGCAGCTCGCCCGGCTCGTCGACGATGACGACGCTCTCGACGGCGCGCGCGTCCCAGGGCCCGGCGACCAGCGTCAGCCGCCGCCCGGCCGGGGCCCGCAGCAGATCATCGACGTGGAGCAACCGTGAGGACCTCCTCCGCCCGGTGGCACGCCACGCGGCGCCCGCCGAGCGCTCGCGGCGCCGGGGCCTCGGCCGCGCACCGGTCCACGGCCAGCGGGCAGCGCAGCCGGAAGGCGCACCCGTCCTCGGCGGGCGCCGCCTCGGTGCGCCCGGTGGCCGCCGGCGGCGGGCCGCCGATGCGGGGCACTGCGTCGCGCAGGGCGAGCGTGTACGGGTGGGCGGGACGCGTGAGCAGGTCGCGGGTGGGCCCGGACTCCACCACGCGGCCGGCGAACAGCACGTGCGAGGTGCGGCAGAGCCGGTCGACCACCGCCAGGTTGTGGGTGATCAGCAGGTAGGTGAGTCCCCGGCCGGTGCGCAGGGCCTGCAGCAGGTCCAGGACCCGGGCCTGCACGGTCACGTCCAGGGCGCTGGTCGGCTCGTCGAGCACCAGCAGCCGTGGCTCGACCGCCAGGGCGCGGGCGATGGCGGCGCGCTGCCGCTGCCCTCCGGAGATCTCGTGCGGCCTGCGCGCCGCCAGGCCGGGCTCCAGCCCCACGTCGTCCAGGAGCTCGGCCACCCGCACGCGGCGGGCCGCCCGGTCGAGCCGGTGGTGGGTGCTCAGCGCCTCGGCGATCGAGGAGCCGACCCGCATCCGGGGGTTGAGCGCCTCGCTGCCGTCCTGGAACACCGGCTGCACCGCGCCGCGGAACTCCGCCAGCTCGCCGCGCCTCATCGCGGCCAGGTCGCGCGAGCCGTACAGGACCCTGCCCGAGCGGGGCGTGAGCAGGCCGAGCAGGGCACGGGCCAGGGTGGTCTTGCCCGAGCCGCTCTCGCCGACCAGCCCGACGCCGCCCTCCTCGACGGCGAGGCTGACCTCGTGCACCACCGGCGTCCGCCCGTAGGCGAGCGTCACCTCCTCGGCGCTCAGCAGGCTCATCGCCCCACCTCCGGCAGCTCGGGGACCGCGGCGATCAGCTCGCGGGTGTAAGGGGCGCGGGGGCGGGCGAACACCTCGGCGGCGGGCCCGCTCTCGACCACCGTCCCCTCGCGCATGACCAGGACGTGGTCGGCGATGGCCGACACCAGGGCCAGGTCGTGCGAGACCAGGAGCACGGCGAGGCCCCGCTCGTCGCGCAGGTGGCGCAGCACCCCGACCACCTCGGCCTGGACGGTGACGTCCAGCGCGCTGGTCGGCTCGTCGGCCACGATGACGTCGGCGCCGAGGGCGATGGCGAGCGCGATGGCGAACCGCTGGGCCTGCCCGCCGGAGACCTCGTGCGGGTAGCGGCGCAGGATCGCGCGGTCCAGCAGCACGGCGGCGACGGCGTCCTCGGCCCGCCGCACGGCCTGCTCGCCCTTGACCCCGTGGCGGGCGAGGGCGCGGCGCAGCAGGGTGCCGAGGCGCATCGTCGGGGTGAGCGCGGCGCGGGGGGACTGCATGACCAGGGCCGCCCGCGCGCCACGGATCTCCCGCAGCCGCCTCTCCGGGGCGCCGATCACGTCGGTTCCGCACACGACGATCTCGCCGGTGACCTCCGCGCCGTCCAGCAGGCCGAGAGTGGCCATCAGGGCGGTGGTCTTGCCCGAGCCGCTCTCGCCCACGATCGCGACGCACTGGCCGGGGGCGACGTCCAGGGCCGGGACGCTGGAGATCACCCGGTCGCCGATGCGCACGACCAGGTCGCGCACCCTGATGAGCGTCTCCGGGCCTTCGGGAGGGGCGCTCATCGGGGCCGCCCGGCGGGTTCGGGCAGGAGCGGGGGTGGGACGGTCATCGGGGCCGCCTGTGGGGGTCGAGTGCGGCGCGGAGTCCCTCGCCGAGCACGTTGAACGCGAACGCGGTCACCAGGATGGCCAGGCCGGGGAAGGTGACCACCCACCAGTCGGTGGTGAACAGGGTCTGCCCCTGCTCGACCATCAGGCCCCATTCCGCGGTGGGCTCGTGGGCGCCGAGCCCGAGGTAGGACAGGGCCGCGGCGGTGAGGATGACCCCGCCCCCGTCCAGGGAGAGCTGCACCAGCACGGGGGTGAGCGAGTTGGGCAGCACGTGCCGGAAGACGATCACCGGGGCGGGCACGCCGAGGCAGCGGGCGGAGTCCACGAAGCCCCGGCCCGCGACCGAGGCGGCCACCGAGGCGGTGAGCCGGGCGTACCAGGGCCACCAGGTCACCGCGATGGCCACGATCACGGTGGTGACCGAGGGCTGCAGCACCACCGCCAGGGCCAGCGACAGCAGCAGCGCGGGGAAGGCGAGGAACACGTCGGTGACCCGCATGATCACGTCGCGCGCCCAGCCGCCCGCGTACCCGGCGACGACGCCGAGCGCGACTCCGGCGACGGCGGAGACGACGAGCACGGCGGCCGCGATGAACAGCGAGGTGCGGGCGCCGAACAGCACCCGGCTCAGCACGTCCCGCCCGACCTGGTCGGTGCCGAACCAGTGGTCGGCGCCCGGCGGGAGCAGCGCCTCGGCGGGATGCGTCGCCGCCCCGCCGTCGTCGGGGAAGGGCGCGAGCCAGGGCGCCAGCAGCGCGGCGAGCACGATGAGGACCAGGATCACCAGGCCGGTGGCCGCGAGGACGTCGGCCCTGGCGAGGTCGCCCAGCCTGCGGAGGGGGGTGCGGCGAAGCGCGACCGAGGTCATCGGGTCCTCCCTGGCGTGAGTCCCACGGCGGGGGGCGGCGCGGTCATCGGGTCCTCGCCCTCGGGTCGATGACGCCTTGGAGGAGGTCGACCACGAGGTTGGCCAGCACGTACAGCAGGGCCACCAGCAGGGTGACGCCCGCGATCGCGGGGGTGTCCAGCGACCTGATCGAGTCGGCGGCGTACCGCCCGAGTCCGGGCCAGTTGAACACCGCCTCCACCAGGAAGCCGTTGACGACGGCGTAGGCGAACACCAGCGCGATCAGGGAGAGCACCGGGTTGAGGGCGGGCCGGAGGGCGAAGCGGGTCAGCACCGAGGTCTCGCCGAACCCGAGGGCGCGCGCCAGGCGGGTGTGGTCCTGCCCGGCCTCCTCGATGAGCGCGGCGCGGGTCATCTGGGCGATCAGGCCGGTGGGGTAGGCGGCCACCACCAGCGCGGGCAGCACCAGGTGGGCGAGCGTGCTGCCGAGGATCGGCCAGTTGCCGGTGATGGCCGCGTCCACGACGGTGATGTTGGTGTACACGTGCAGCGGGCTGGTGGAGTCGAGCGCGTTGTCGTACTCGCCCGCGACGGGGAACCACGCGAGGTTGCTGGCGAACACGGTCTGCACCGCGAGGGCCAGCCAGAACACCGGCACCGAGACGGCCAGCACGGACGACACCCGCACGGTCAGGTCAGGCCCCCTGCCCCGGAAGCGCGCGGCCAGCCCGCCGAGCGGGATGCCCACCACCACCGCCATGACCAGCGCGGTGCCGACGAGCTCCAGCGAGGCGGGGAACGCCGTGGCCAGGTCCTGGGCGACCGGCTGCCGGGTGTGCAGGCTGGTGCCCCAGTCGCCCGCGAACAGGTCGCGGACGTAGTTCAGGAGCTGCGCCGGGGGCGAGTCGTCCAGGCCGAACCGGGCGCGGGCCGCGGCGAGCTCGGCGGGGCTCGCCTTGGGCCCGGCGTAGGCCACCGCCGGGTCACCCGGCACCAGCCGGGTGACGACGAAGGTGAGCGCGATCACCCCGGCCACGACCAGCGCGGCCTGGCCGAGGCGATGGGCGAGGTAGCGGACCACCCGTTACGCGCCGGCCGTCAGATCGTGGACGAAGACGACGTTCGGGTAGGCCGGGTTGTCGGTGTACCCCTGGACGCCCTTGGCGTACGCGCGCTGGTAGTTCTGGGTGAACAGCACGGCGACGGCGGCCTGGTCGTCGACGATCCTGTTCTGCAGGTCGGCGTAGGCCTTCTCGGCGGCGGCCTGGTCGGTCGCGGTCAGCGCGGGAAGGCTGTCGATCTGGCCGTCCACCTGGTCGTCCTTCAGGTACGACAGGTTGAACGCGGGCTTGTCGGAGCCGCGGAAGACGTTGACGAACCAGGAGTAGGCGTCGGCGTAGTCCGGGTACCAGTACATGACGAAGATGTCCTGGCGCTTGGCGGGGTCCGCGGACTTGCCCTGGTCCCACTGGGTGTTCCACTGCAGCGGCTTGGCCTCGAGCTTGACGTTCAGCTTGTCCAGGGCCGAGCCGAGCAGGGTGGCGAGCAGCTGCTGGTCGCCGTCGCCCTGCGCGTAGGTCATGGTGAGCGTCAGCGGCTTGCCGCCCGGCCCGTAGCCCGCCTCCTTCAGCAGCGACTCGGCCCCCGCGAGGTCCTGCACGGGCTCGCGCCCCGGCGTGTGGCCGAGCAGACCCTCGGGCACCAGCCCGCTGGCCTTGACCCCCGAGCCCTTGAGCGCGGCGACCAGGCCGTCGTAGTCGATGGCCTTCTGCACCGCCTTGCGAAGCCGCACGTCCTTCAGCGGGCCGCTCTCGGTGTTGAACAGCGCGAGCAGGTTCTGGAACGAGGGGGTCTGCGAGGTCTGCGCGCCCTGGCCGCCCGCCTGGGCGAACAGCTGCGGGTTCAGCCGCTGGACGAAGTTGACCTCACCGCGCTGCAGGAGCTGCCAGGCGGTGGTCAGCTCGGGCGTGACACGGAACTCCACCCGCTTGTAGCGGGAGCCCGACCAGCCGCCCCAGTAACCGTCGAAGGCCTTGAGGGTCAGCTCGGTCTCCCGGCCCTTCTGCCAGGTGTCGACCGTGTAGGGCCCCGACCCCGCGTCGTGTCCCTCGCCGAACCACTTCTTCAGGTCGGGGGCGGCGGTGGTGTCGTAGACGTAGGCCCCGTAGTCGGAGGAGGCGACCAGGTCGAGCGGCGTCGCGTACTTGAGCTTGAACTCCACCGTGGTGGGGTTCACGGCCGTGACCGACTCCACCGAGTCCCAGATGTACGCGGGGCCGCCGGCCTCCTTCTTGGTGCGCTCGACCGACGCCTTCACGGCGGCGGCGTCCACGGGCTTGCCGGTGTGGAACGTCGCGCCGGTCCGCAGGGTGAAGGTCCAGGTCTTGCCGTCGCCCGAGGAGGTCCACGAGGTGGCGAGCCTCGGCTCCGCCTTCTTGGCCCGCGGGTCGTAGCGGGTGAGCGACTCGTAGATGTTCTCCATCGCGATGATCTCGTTGGAGTACGAGGTCGCGGGGTCCCAGTCGGTCACCACGTCGAGGTTGGGGACGTAGACGAAGGTCGCGTTCGCCGCGCCGCCCGCCGAGCCCGCCTGCGGGGTGTTCTGCGTACCCCTTACCTGGCCGCCTCCGCAGGCCGCGGCGGTGAGTGCCACCGAGCCCGCGGCCGTGAGGACGGCCAGGCTCCTGTGCCAGCGCATCATGGGGTCCTTTCTGTCAGATCAGGGGTCCGGCGGCCTTGACGTGGACGCGCACGGCCGGCTCGGGCAGGTAGCTGAGGGGGACCTCGGTGAGCTCGACGATCTCGACCCGTCCCGAGTCGGCTCCGGCCGCCACGGCCCGCGCGGCGGCCTCCTCCTTGGCCCGCTCGACGGCGGCGGCCCGTCCCGCGCCCGCGGGGGCGATGGTCTCGAACCGGCCGCTGGCCAGGGCGATGGCCGCGCCGACGGCGTTGGCGACCGCGGCGTCGGCGGGGCGGATGACCTCGCTGACGCCGGGCACCGAGCCGGGCAGGATGAACGCGCCGCCGCCCACGGCGATGAGCGGGCGGTCGGCCTTGCCGAGCGCGATCCGGTCGACCGCGTCGATCACCATCTCGTCGGCGAGCCGCACGGCGCGGCTCAGCCGCTCCGAGGCCGCCACCGGGCGGGTGCCGACCGTGCCGCGACCGGCGGCGACGGCGGCGTCGGTCATGGTCGGGGTCGGGCCGCCGAAGGCGAGCGCCTCCTCGGTGATGCGGTAGCCGACCGAGCGGGGGCCGAGGCCCTCGCCGGCCCCCTCGCCGACCACGGTGCCGCCGCCGAGTGCGACCGACAGGATGTCGGGCATCCGGAAGTTGGTGGTGACCCCGCCGATCTCCACGGCCGCCGCGGACTCGCGGGGGAAGCCGCCGGACAGCACGCCGAGGTCGGTGGAGGTGCCGCCGACGTCGGCGACGATCGCGTCGCTCACGCCGGAAAGGAACGCGGCGCCGCGCAGGGAGTTGGCCGGCCCCGAGCCGATGGTCAGCACCGGGTAGCGGGCGGCGTAGTCCACGGCCATGAGCGTGCCGTCGTTCTGGGCGAAGAACGTCTCGACGGCGAGGCCCCGCTCGTCCAGTGCCTGCCGCAGCCCCCCGGTGACGTCGCGGGCGACGCCGTACAGGGCGGCGTTGAGCACGGTCGCGTTCTCGCGCTCCAGCAGGCCGAGCGAGCCGATCTCGTGGCTGAGGCTGATCGCGACCTCCCCGCCGAGCTCGGCCAGGACGATCTCGGCCACCTGCTTCTCCTGCTCGGCGCTCGCCGGGCTGAAGACCCCCGTGACGGCCACCGCCTCGACGGGGACGCCGTCGCGGGGCTCGTTCAGGAAGCGTTTGACGGCGTCGGTGTCCAGGGGGGCGATGGGACGGCCGTCCACGAAGTAGCCGCCGCGCACGATGACGGCTCCCGCCGCGACGGCCCGGCGCAGGTCGGCCGGCCAGTCGGAGAGCGGCGGGATGGAGGTGGTGGCGGGGGCGCCGAGGCGGACGACCGCGACCTTGCCGAGGGAGCGACGTTCCAGGATCGCGTTGGTGGCGTGGGTGGTGCCGAGCATCACCCGGGACACCTCGCCAGAGCGCTCGCCGAGCTCGTCGAGGACGGCCGCCAGGGCGGCGCGCAGGCCGCCGGTGATGTCCGCGCTGGTGGGCCTCTTGGCCCGGGCGACGATGCGGTCGGCCTCGTCCAGGACGGCGGCGTCGGTGTTGGTCCCGCCGACGTCGATGCCGATGCGGAGGGTCATCGGGCGGACTTCCCGCCGGTGCCGGTGGTCATACGGCTGTCTCCTCCACGGGGACGTAGTCGAGGTCGTAACCGAAGGCCCGCGGGCCCGCGGTGCGCAGTCCCATCGGGGTGCGCCACAGGGGGTCGCAGGGCCACGCGAGGACGCTCACGCGCTGGCCGTACCTGAGCGCCTCGGTCTGCACGGCGGTGGCGGTCTGGCTGTCGACCACGCTGATCAGGTCGGGGACCATGGCGAGCGCCCTGCCCCGCTCGAAGGCGACGAGGTTCTCGTTCTGGATCTCCAGGGTGAGCGTGCGGCCCCGGTCGTCGCCGACGCCCTCGACGGTGACCGTGCCGCGCACGAACCCGCCCGAGGTGTGCCGGGCGACGTCGGTGACCTTGCCGCCGATCAGCCGCCTGGCCTCAAGCGCCTCCTGGAGGGCGGCCAGGGGGTCGGCGGCGTTCTCGGTGGCGCGCCCGACCGTGATGGCGCGGGTCACGGTGTCCTCGATGACGGCTCCGCGCGCCTCGCGCGCCGTGAGCACGTAGTCGGCCATGAGCGCGCTGGATCCGGCGGCGACGCAGACGGCGCGGGCGATCTGCTCGGCCCACAGCCCGTCGACCGGCCTGATGGTGACCACGTTGCCGACGACGTCCGTCATGATCACCACGTTGGCGGGCAGCCCCGCTACGTACATGGAGACCATCTGGACCTCGGGGAAGGCCCGGCCCATGCCGTCGGCGTCCAGCAGCGGCACCCCGAGGCGCGCGGCCCAGGCGACGGGGGCGACGCCGTTGCCTCCCCCGATCTCCGAGGACATCACCGCGGCGGGCGGGCGGCCGAAGATGCGCTCGATCTCGTCGCGGATGCGGTCGGGCTCGGCCTCGGCGTGGATCATCTCGTGGCTGACGGTCGGCGCGCCGATGCCGGAGAGGGGGACCACGAGATCATCTTCGGCGAGATCCGCGAGCGTGACCAGAGGCACTTCTCCGTGCTCCCTGATCGCCCTGCGGGCCGCGAGCGCCCCGGCCCGGACGTCACCGCCGCCTCCGGTGCCGAGCACGGCACAGCCCCGCGCGAGCGGTGCGACGTCGTCCAGCGTTATGGCTGCCTGCATGGCGAGAGCATGGTGCAATTAGGACATTCCCCTCAATGTCGTCGCATAATATGACATCCGGGTTTATTGTTACCAGACGACAATGAGGGGCTCCGCTTACCCGGGCGAAACGGCTCGTCGCGGTTCCCTCGTGCGGGGCCGGAAACGGCTCGTCCCGGCCCCCTCGCGTACGGGGACCGGGACGGAAGCAGGACCGATGAGACCTCGGCGGCCGGCTCAGCCGCCTGAGCCGTCGTCGATGTCGCCTTCGGGAGCGGTGGCCGCCGAGTCGCCCGGCGACCCGTTCAGCGCGCCACTCACGTCGTCGGCCTGCGGCGTGGAACCCGCGGGCGGCTTCTCGGCCGGCGAGGTGCCGGCGAGCAGCCGCTCCAGGCGCGGGCCGGTGAGCCGCTGGAACTTGCGGTGCTCCCTGGTGCGGTCGAGCACCGCGACCTCCAGCTGCGTGACCGGCGGGCGCTCGCCGCCGGGCTCGGTCAGGGCCCCGAGCGCGGCGTCCAGGGCCTCGGGCAGCGTCATGCCCTCGGAGAAACGCTCCTTCAGGCGGCCCGCGACCGCGTCGGCCACCCCGCCCATGACCACGAAACCGTGCTCGTCGGCGACCGAGCCGTCGAAGGTGAGCCGGTAGATCTGGTCGTCCTCGGGCGCGTCACCGACCTCGGCGACGACGATCTCAACCTCGTACGGCTTGCGCGACTCGGTGAAGACCATGCCGAGCGACTGCGCGTAGAGGTTGGCCAGCCCGCGGGCGGTGACGTCGCTGCGGTCGTAGGTGTAGCCGTTGATGTCGGCGTAGCGGATGCCGCCCAGCCGCAGCGCCTCGAACTCGTTGTACTTGCCGACGGCGGCGAAGCCGATGCGGTCGTAGATCTCACTGATCTTGTGCAGCGCCCGGGAGGCGTTGGGGGCGACGAACAGAATGCCGTTCTCGTACTGCAGCACCACGACGCTGCGGCCGCGCGCGATGCCCTTCCGCGCGAAATCGGCCTTGTCCCGCATCTCCTGTTCGGGGGACACATATCCAAAGGGCATGGACACCGGTGGTGATCCTCTCGTGGCCGTGGGTGGTGACTAGCGCAGCGGGGCGGTGGGCCCGTCGGGGTTGGTCATGCGGGCATCGAGCACCTGCCGGACGTACCCCTCGACCTCCTCGTCGGGCAGGCGGCGGAAGCCCTCGTCGGTGATCACCGCGACCAGCGGCCAGATCTTGCGGGTGACGTCGGGCCCGCCGGTCGCCGAGTCGTCGTCCGCGGCGTCGTAGAGCGACTGGATGCACGTGAGCACCGTCTCCTCGGCGGTGGCGCCCTCGCGGTAGAGCTTCTTGAGGGCGCCGCGCGCGAACAGCGAGCCCGAGCCGATCGAGGCGTAGTTGGTCTGCTCGTACGGGCCGCCGCCGACGTCGTAGGAGAAGATGCGGCCCGCGTCGCGGGTCTCGTCGTAGGCGGCGAACAGCGGCACCACGACCATGCCCTGCATCGCCATCGGCAGATTGCCCCGGATCATGGTGGCGAGCCGGTTGGCCTTGCCCTCGACCGAGAGCTCGCGGCCCTCGCGCTTCTCGTAGTGCTCCAGCTCGACCTGGTAGAGGCGGGCTATCTCGATACCCGTGCTCGCCGTTCCCGCGATGCCCATGCAGGAGTAGTCGTCGGTGCGGAAGACCTTCTCCATGTCCTTCTGGGAGATGTAGTTCCCCGAGGTGGCCCGCCGGTCGCCGGCCATGACCACGCCGCCGGCGAAGTTCACCGCGACGATCGTGGTCGCGTGCGGGATCAGGTCACCGACGGAGGCCGCCATCGAGTCGAATCTCCCCGGGAGGAGCCCTGGAGCATAGGACCCCACGAACTCGGTGAACGACGTCGATCCGGTGTCCAGGAACAGGTTGTTCGTCCAGCCCCGCTCTGCTGCCACGCGACTCCCTCCCAAGTGCTTTCGGCTTCTACGCCGACCCTACTCGTGGTGCTGTCGTGGTTGCACTTCCCACGATCAGCTCAGCGCGAACCGCTTTCGCCCATCGAGCCTCATCTTCCCCAAAAATAATCTTTACGGATCAGACCGGCCATGTAATTGTCGAGTTGTCGTGACATGTAAACAGGTATGCCTCCATCCCCCCTAGGGGAGGTCCCCCGTGACACCTACACGAACCCTCGCCGCCCTGGCCGCCACCGCGCTGACCCTCACCGCGTGCGGCTCCGGAGGATCCTCCGGAGACGGCGGCACCACTCTGACGATCACCGCGAACGCCATCTCGGGCGGGAAGAACGCGGCGACGGCCGACTGGACCAAGAACTGGCTGATCCCGAAGTTCGAAGAGGCGCAAAAGGCCAAGGGCAAGAGCGTCCACGTGCTGTTCCAGCCGAACGGCGTGGACGACGAGCAGTACAAGACCAAGATCGCGCTGGACCTGAAGTCCCGTACCGGCGCGGACGTGATCGACCTGGACGGCATCTGGGTCGGCGAGTTCGCCCAGGCGGGGTACGTCAAGCCGCTGGTGGAGACCGCGGGCCCCGAGGTCGGGCAGTGGGACGGCTGGAGCCAGATCCCCGAGGCGGTCCAGGGCCTCGGGATCTTCGAGGGCAAGAAGTACGGGCTGCCGCAGGGCACCGACGGGCGGGTGCTGTTCTTCAACAAGACCCTGTTCGCCAAGGCCGGGCTGCCCGCCGACTGGCAGCCGAAGAGCTGGCAGGACATCATCGACGCGGGCACGGCGCTGAAGAAGGCGGGGGTCCGGACGCCCGTCCAGATCAACGCGGGCACCGCGATGGGCGAGGCCACCGCCATGCAGGGTGCGCTTCCGCTGCTCGCCGGCACCGGCTCCGAGATCTTCTCCGGCGGCAAGTGGACGGGCGCCTCGCAGGCGGTCAAGGACGTGCTGGGCTTCTACCGGCAGATCTACACGACCGGCCTCGGCGACCCCCGGCTGCAGCAGGAGGCCAAGGGGCGCGACAAGTCCTTCCAGGAGTTCGCCGACGGCAAGATCGGCATCCTGGCGGAGGGCGACTACTTCTGGCGCGCCGTCATCGAGCCGAAGGCCGGGGTCGCGCCCATGCCCGATCGTGACAAGGTCGTCGGCTACGCCCTCATCCCGGCAAAGCAGCCGGGGGCCGGGGTGCGCGGCCAGGACTTCGTCAGCATGTCCGGTGGCGCCGTGCGGGTGCTCAACCCGAACTCCAAGAACCCCAAGCTCGCCTGGGAGCTGCTGGCGTTCATGCACTCGGCCGAGGCGACCAAGGCGGGCCTGGCGGGCGAGGCGAGGATCACCTCGCGCACCGACGTGAACGAGGAGGTCCTCGCCGCCGACCCGATGCTGGGCTTCGTCTCGGAGAAGGTGCTGCCGATCACCTCCTTCCGCCCGGGACTCGCGGTCTACCCGCAGGTCTCGGTGGCCTTCCAGGAGGCGACCGCCGACATCGTGGCCGGCAAACCCGTCGAGGAAGCCGCCGCCGCGTACGAGAGGAAACTCGAATCCCTGGTAGGCGGCCCCTCCAACGTCTCCCGGTGACCCCAGGAGCCACAAGGTGACCACATCGGAAACAAAAGAGCGCGTTCGGGCGCGCCGGTGGCCTGACCGAGGAAGGAGGAAGCGCGAGGAACGAGCGCTTCCGAGTGACGAGGGAAGGCCGCCGGCTCAAAGGCGCCCGAACGCCGCGCGAGCGAAGCGAGCGCCATGAACACGGACGCGGCTGGGCTTGGGAGGGCGAGGGCGGTCGGGTTCGTGCTGCCGGCCCTGGTGGTGGCCGGGGTGTTCCTGATCTTCCCGGCGCTCTGGACGATCTATCTCGGCCTCACCGACTTCCGGCTCACCGGGCTCGCGGCGGCCGATCCCCGGGTCGTGGGCGTGGAGAACTACACCACTGCGCTCGGGGACGAGCGGTTCCACACCTCGCTGTGGCTGACCGTCCAGTTCGTGCTCGGCTCGGCGGTCGTCGGCCAGGCGGGGCTGGGCTTCTCGATCGCCTGGGCCCTGCGCAACCGGACGGGCCCGGTCAAGCGGGTGGTCGAGGGCCTGGTGCTACTCGCCTGGATCCTGCCCTCCTCGGTCGTGGCGTTCCTGTGGATCGCCCTGCTCGACCGCGACCAGGGCACGCTGAACGCCCTGCTGCACACTCCCGGGTTCGCCTGGCTGCTGGACCACCCCATGCCGTCGATCATCGTCTTCAACGTCTGGCGCGGCACCGCGTTCTCGATGATGCTGTACGGCGCCGCGCTGGAGAACGTGCCCCCCTCGCACCTGGAGACCGCCAGGCTCGCCGGGGCCTCGACGTTCCAGCAACTGCGCGACGTGGTGTTCCCGAGGATCAGGGGGCACATGCTGACCAACCTGCTGCTGATCAGCCTGTGGACGTTCAACGACTTCACGAGCTTCCAGATCACGGCCGGCGGGCCCGAGGGCCGGTCGGAGATCCTGCCGGTCTACATCTACGACGTGGCACTCGGCGCCGGGCGGCTCGGCTTCGGCGCCGCGGTGTCGTTCCTGGTGCTGCTCGTCAACCTCGTGCTGGCGCTGGTGTACCTGCGCCTGCTCCGCGGACGCAGGGGGGTGGCGGCGTGAGCGTGCGAGATCGCGGCGCGGCCGGGACGCCTGCCGGGACGGTCGCGGGCGAGCGGGCGCGCCACGCGGTGGCGGCGATCGGGCGGGCTACGTTCCTCGCGCTCGTGGCGGGGTTCTTCGCGCTGCCGCTGCTGTGGCTGGCCACCGCCCCGTTCGACGCCCATCCGGCGATCACCGCGTCGGTCCCCGCGTTCACCCTGGACAACTTCAGGGCGCTGCTGGACAACCCGTACGTGCTCAGCTCGCTCGGCAACTCCGTGCTCCAGGCGGCGGCCAGCGCGGCGCTGGTGGTGGTGCTGGCGGCGCTGGCCGCGTACGCGCTGTCCCGGGTGCGCGTCCCGGGCAGGGACGCCCTGCTGTACGTCCTGCTGCTGCTGTCGTCTGTGGTCACCGGCACCGCCGCCATGGTGCCGATCTTCGAGCTGGCCACCCGGCTCAACCTGGTCGACACCCACCTCGGCGTCGTGCTCACGCTGTCCGGGGGGCTACTCCCGGCCGCGATCTTCATCCTGAAGGACTTCATGGACGGCACGCCCACCTCCTACGAAGAGTCGGCCCGGGTGTTCGGCGCGAGCCCGCTGCAGATCCTGCGGCACATCGTGGTCCCGGTGATCCGCCCGGGCCTCGCCACGATCGCGGTGTGGGCGGTCGCCTCGGTGTGGGGCAGCTTCCTGACGCCCTTCATCCTGCTGCGCGACCCGGAGAAGTCACCCGGCGCGGTGATCCTCTACACCCTCTACACCGAGGGCGGCTCGCCGCGCCTCGACCTGATCTCGACGTTCTCGCTGCTCTACTCCCTTCCCGTCGTCCTCATGTACGTCTTCGTCAGCCGCAGGTACGGCTTCCGCTTCCACGGAGGGATCAAACGGTGATCTCGCTGCACGGCCTGACCAAGGAGTTCGCCGGTGGCGTCCGGGCGGTCGACTCCCTCGACCTGGAGATCGCCGATGGCGAGTTCTTCGCGCTGCTCGGCCCGTCCGGATGCGGCAAGACCACCCTGCTGCGGACCATCGCCGGCCTGGAGACCCCCACGTCGGGAGACATCGTGATCGGCGGAGCCGATGTGACCGGGCTGCCCCCTGGCAGACGCGACGTCGCCATGGTCTTCCAGGACTACGCGTTGTTCCCGCACATGGACGTCACCGCGAACATCGCCTACCCGCTGCGGATCAAGAAGGTGCCGCGCGCCGAGCGCGAGGCCAAGGCGGCCGAGACGGCCGCGAGGCTCAGCCTCTCTGAGCTGCTCGCGCGCAGGCCCGCCCAGCTCTCCGGCGGCCAGCAGCAGCGGGTGGCCCTGGCCAGGGCCATCGCCTGCCACCCCACGGTGTTCCTGTTCGACGAGCCGCTGTCGAACCTGGACGCCCGGATGCGCCTGGAGGCGAGGACCTTCCTCAAGCGCCTGCAGCGGGAGCTCGCGGTCACCACGGTGTTCGTCACCCACGACCAGGCCGAGGCGCTGGCCATGGCCGACCGGATCGCGGTCATGTCCGCCGGGCGGATCACCCAGGTCGGCACCCCCTCGGAGGTGTTCCAGCGGCCGGCGAGCACCTTCGTCGCCTCCTTCATCGGCTCCACGCCGATGAACCTGCTGCCCGGCGTCGCGAAGGACGGCGCGCTACGGGTGGCCGGGGCCGTGCTGCCCATGCCGCCGGGCGTCGCCGACGGCGAGGAGATCGTGTACGGGCTGCGCCCCGAGTACATGGACCTGTCGCCGTCCCCCAGGCAGGATGCCTTCGCCGGGCACGTCTCGGTGGTGGAGAACCTGGGCACCTCCTATCTCGTGACCCTCGAAGTGGCATCGGAGGAGGGCGACCGCCTGGTCCAGGCGGTCGTCCCGGAAGACGCCGAGCCCGCGCAGGGCGGCCCCGCCTGGGCCGTCCCCCGCCATGCCCGCGCCCTGGTCTACCGCGACGGCGAGCTGGTGGTCCCGTGAGCGCCGTTCCCGCGCCGATCAGGATGAGCGGGCGGTGGACCCTCGACGACCGGCTGGCCGAGCAGGTCCACGCGGTGCCCGTCGAGCTCCCGCCCGGCACCCGCGCGTTCACCGTGGAGCTGTCCTACGACCGCTCGTCGGGCGTGCTCGATCTCGGGTGCGAGGGCCCGGCGGGCTTCCGCGGGTGGTCGGGCGGCGCGCGTTCCCGCTACACGATCGCGCCCGGGTGGGCCACGCCCGGCTACCTGCCCGGAGAGCCCGAGGCGGGCGTCTGGCGGGTGCTGCTCGGGCTCTACCGCATCCCGTTCGCGGGCCTGCCGTACGAGCTCACCGTCACCCCCCACGCCACTCCCCCGCCCGGCCCCGGCTCCCCTCCCCTGCCCGGGCCGCCCGCTCCGTCCTCCGCCGTCGTGCCCGCCTCGGCACTGCGGGGGCTTCCTGAGCTGGACGGCCGGCGCTGGCGGGCCGGGGAGCTGCACGCCCACACCGTGCACTCCGACGGCTCCCTGACCGTGGCCGAGCTCGCGGTCCTGGCCCGCTCCGAGGGCCTGGACTTCCTGGCCGTCACCGACCACAACACCGTCAGCCACCACGCCGAACTTCCCGGGGTGGCCTCGGCCGCCGGGATCACGCTGATCCCCGGTCAGGAGGTCACGACCGACCTCGGCCACGCGAACGCCTTCGGCGACCTCGGCTGGATCGACTTCCGCGAGCCCCCGGACGCCTGGGCGCGAGCCGTACGGGAGGGGGGCGGCCTGCTGTCGGTCAACCATCCCCTGGCCGCCGACTGCGCGTGGCGGCACCCGTTCACCGAGCGCCCCCGCACGGCCGAGATCTGGCACTCGGGCTGGTGGGACCGCACCTGGGGGGCGCCCCTGTCGTGGGCGCAGGCCTGGCGCGACGACCTGGTCTTCGTCGGCGGCGGCGACTACCACCGGCCAGAGGAGAACCACCCGCCCGGCGCCCCCTGCACCTGGGTGCTCGCCGAGGGGCACGGCGCGGGTCCCGCGATCGTGGAGGGCGTACGCGCCGGGCGCACCGCCGTCTCGGCCGGCCCCCTCGGGCCACTGCTGCTGCGGCACGGGGACGAGTTCCTGGTGCTGGGCGGCGACGGGCTCGTCCTGTGGGGCCCCGAGCACCGGTCGGTGATCCGCGGCGACCGCGTGACCCTGCCCGCCCGCCCCGGCCCGCACCGGCTGGAGACCACACGGAACGAGGTCATGGCCCTGTGCACCTGACCTCGGGCAGACCCTGGAGGCAATCGCGTTGAGTGAGATCGTCGTCGTCCCCCACACCCACTGGGACCGCGAGTGGTACCTGCCGTTCCAGCGCTTCCGGATGGGACTGGTGCGGATGCTCGACGAGGTGCTCGACACCATGGCGGCCGACCCGGCCTACCGGTTCACCATGGACGGCCAGCTCGCCGCCGTCGAGGACTACCTGGAGATCCGGCCCGAGCGCCGCGCCGACCTCACGCGGTTCGTCACCGAGGGGCGCTTCGCCGCCGGGCCCTGGACCATCCTGGCCGACGAGTTCCTGTGCTCGGGCGAGACCCTGATCCGCAACCTTGAGTACGGCCTGCGGGGCGCGCGTGAGCTGGGCGGGGCCATGGAGGTGGGATACCTCCCCGATCAGTTCGGGCACTGCGCCCAGATGCCGCAGATCCTCGCCCTGGCCGGGCTGCCGGTCGCCTGCCTGTGGCGCGGGGTCCCCCTGTCGGTCGAGCGCGACGCGTTCGCCTGGAAGGGCGCCGACGGCACGGTCATCCGCACCCAGTACCTGCCGGGCGGGTACGGCAACGCGGTCGCCATGTTCACCGGGCCGCCCGAGGGGCTCTCCGACCGGCTGGACGCGTTCACCTCGACCATGCGGCCCTGGCATCCGAAGGGCCCCCTGCTGGCGATGTACGGGGCGGACCACTCCGCGCCCTCGGGGGACATCACCGCCGCGGGCCTGCGCCTCGCCACGCTCGGCGAGTATCTCCGGTCCACGACCGGACGCGCGGAGACGAGCGGCCTTCCGGTCGTGGAGGGGGAGCTGCGCTCCCACGCCCGGGCGAACATCCTGCCGGGCGTCATCTCCGCCCGTATCCCGCTCAAGCAGGTCATGGGACGGGCCGAGCGCATCGTCACCCGCTACGCCGAGCCGCTGTCGGCGCTGTGGCTCGGCGACGACGCCCCCGGCCGGCACAGCGAGCACGAGGAGCACGGGACCGGCGGCCGGGCGGCGGGCGAGCGCAGCGCGAGCGAACGGCTGATCGAGCTGGCCTGGCGGGGCCTGGTGGCGTGCAGCGGCCACGACTCGATCACCGGGTGCGGCGCGGACGAGACCGCCCGGCAGGTCGAGGCGCGCGTCGCCGAGGCCGAGCAGATCGGGCAGGCGGTGGTCGACCTGGTGAGCGCCTCACTCGCCGCGAGGGCCGGGCGTGACCGGCTCGTCGTCGTCAACCCCTCGCCGTTCGCACGCACCGCGCTCGTCCTGGCCGACCTGCCGGAGGACCGGTCGCGCCTGACCGCGCCCGACGGCTCCGCGGTGCCGGTGCAGCCGCTGGACCGGGCGCCGCGGCTGCTGGACGAGTCGTCCATGGACGACCTCGCGCAGCTCCTCGGGCGGATCCACGAGCGCGAGCTGTTCGGCCACGAGATCGTCTCCTGGTCGGCGGACACGGCGGCCGGAGGGAACGTCTTCACGGTCGTCGTGAGCCGCCACGCGACCACGGGCTACCAGTACGCCGACCTGAGGGCCGCGATCCTCGCGGCGGCGGCGTCCGCTCCCGGCGCGTGGCGGGTGCGCACGGTCGCCGAGCCGGTGGTCACCGTCGCGGCGCGGGTGGAGGTGCCCGCGCTCGGACGCACGGTCCTCACATCCGCGGCCCCCACCGGCGAGGCGCTCCCGCCTGACGGGCAGAGGGGCCCTGGAAGGCCCCAGAACGGCGCTGGGGCGCCCGCGGACCGCGCAGCGGAGATCATCACCGAGGGGGTCGTGGACAACGGCCTGCTGAGGGTGTCCGCCGCGCCCGACGGGACGCTGTCGCTGCGCACCGCCTCGGGCCTGCGGGCCGACGGCGTGGGCCTGATCGTCGACGGCGGAGACGCCGGTGACACCTACAACTACGCGCCCCCCGCCGCCGACCGGCCGATCAGCGCCCCCGCCTGGGTGAAGGTCGCCACGGTGTGCTCGGGGCCGCTCGTGTCGGTGATGGAGGTGTCCAGGGGATACCGCTGGCCGAGCCACGCCACGGCCGAAGCGCGCTCGGAGGAGGACGCCGAGGTCACCGTCACCACCCGCGTGGAACTGAGGGCGGGCGAGCCGTACGTCCGGCTGGCGACGACGTTCGGCAACCCGTGCCGCGACCACCGGGTGCGGTGGCACGCGTCCCTGCCCCGGCCGGCCGGGGAGTCGTACGCCGGGGGCCAGTACGCGGTGGTGCGGCGGGGGCTGACCGGCGAGGGCGGCTGCGGCGAGGTGCCGCTGCCCACCTTCCCCGCGTCGGGGTTCGTCGCCGCCGGAGGCCTCGCGGTGCTGCTCGACCACGTCAGCGAGTACGAACTGGTGTGCCCGCCCGGCGGCGGGACGAGCGGGGAGCTGGCCGTGACGTTGCTCCGGGCCGTCGGCTACCTGTCGCGCAACCACAACGCCTACCGGGACGAGCCGGCCGGGCCGCAGATCGCCACCCCGGACGCCCAGTGCCCGGGGACCGTCACGACGCGATTCGCCGTGCATCTGTACGAGGGGACCTGGGACGAGGCGGGGCTCGTGCGCCTGGCCGAGGAGTACCGGCATGACCTGCTCGCCGTGCCCGGCTCGGGAAGCGCGGGATCGGCCCGCGATGCCGGGACCGGCCCGCTTCTCGCGGTGAGCGGCGACGGCGTCACGCTGGGCGCCCTGCGCGGGCGGGACGGGTGGCTGGAGCTCCGCCTGGTGGCCCAGCACCCGTCACCCACCGAGGCGGTCGTGCGGGGCCCGTTCACCGCGGCGCGGCTCGCGGACACCCTTGGCCGCCCGATCCGCCCGCTCGATGCCGCGGGCGGGGTCGTGCGACTACCGCTCCGCCCCTTCGAGATCGCGACGCTTCACGTCACCTGACCGGAGGCCGTGCGCGGGGGGCGGAGCGGGGTGACCCTCTGACCCTTACTGACCGCCCTTTTGCACGTAGCTGCGGACGAACTCCTCCGCGTTCTCCTCCAGAACCTCGTCGATCTCGTCAAGAATCGCGTCGACGTCGTCGGTGAGCTTCTCCTGACGCTCCTGGACGTCCGGAGACGCCTGTGCCTCGGTCTCCTCGACCTCGGTGTCCTGCCGACTGGTCTGCTTCTGTCCGCCGGTGTCCTTCGTCGCCATGTGGTACCTCCGCTTGGGGGACGCATCTGATTCATATCTTCCCCGAACCGGACGACAATTCGCGCGGATCGTTCTGTGATCTACGCGAGACCGTCTGGAGGAGGGCCGTCCTGTCAGACAACCTCCCCGCAAGGGGCTATGGCAAATCAGGCGAATTGGTGTGAATTATCCAACTGGACAGTGCCCCTATCCAATGATTGGATAGGGGCACTGTCCAACTATGGAGGTTCCCAGATGTCCCCCGCATCTCTCACCACCGCAGGAGTTCTCCTCATCACCGTCCCCGCGGTGGCGATCGGCGGCGCGTCCCTGCTGTCGTTCATCGGCCGCAGGACCCCCGGTTACCTCGACAACCCGGTGCGGCGCGGCCTGTGGCGGGCCGGCCACGCCCACGCGGGCGTGCTGGTGCTCTTCGCCCTGGTGGTCATGCTCTATGTCGACCAGGCCGACCTGACGGACGGTTTCAGGCAGCTCGTGCGCGTCCTGGTCACCGCGGCGCCGATCCTCATGCCCCTGGGGTTCTTCCTGTCGGTGGTGCGGCCCGGCGACACGCGGCCGAGCAAGCTCATCTGGCTGACCGGGCTCGGCGGCGCCTGCCTGGCCGCGGGCACCCTCATCCTGGGCATCGGCCTCCTGTAAAGCAGATCGTTACCCCGTACGTTGTGGCATTCTGTGGTGATCCACCCATAGGCATCCCGCTCCAGACGGAAAATGGAACGGCCGTGGGGGCAGGGGCATGATGCCGAGTGTGAACGGGTGAGATGAGAGCGGACCACGCACAGCTGCTCGGAGATCGGTACCGGCTGATCTCGCCGCTGGGCCAAGGGGGCATGGGGATCGTCTGGCGCGCGCACGACCGGCGCCTGGCGCGCGACGTCGCGATCAAGGAGTTGCGGCCGGCGCGCGACGACGAGCTGGACGTGCACACGGCCAGGCGCCACGCGCTGCGCGAGGCGCGGTCCGCCGCCAGGCTCAGCCATCCGGCCATCGTGACCGTGCACGACCTCCTGGAGGAGGACGGCCGGCTGTGGATCGTCATGGAGCTGGTGGAGGCCCTCACCCTGCAGGCGACCGCGTGGCACCTCGGGCGCCTTCCCGTCCACTGGACGGCCTGGATCGGCTTCCACCTCCTCAGCGGCCTGCGGCACGCCCACGCGGCCGGGGTGCTCCACCGGGACATCAAGCCGGGCAACGTGCTGCTGACGGGCGAGCGCGTCGTCCTGAGCGACTTCGGGATCGCGGTGCTCCAGGGGGAGTCCTCGCACACGAACACCATGCCGATCGTGGGCTCCCCCGGCTACATCGCGCCTGAGCGGCTGCACGGCCATCCGGCGACCCAGGCGGCGGACCTGTGGTCGTTCGGCGCGACGCTGTACTTCTCGGTGGAGGGCAGGCCCCCGGCCACCGGGGGCGGGGACATCCTCGCGGCCCGCTCCCCCGACGAGCCCCGCCCGCCGAAGCGGGCCGGGGCGCTGGGCGCGCTGCTCCAGGGGCTGCTCGAACCGGATCCGGCGGAGCGGCTCACCAGCGAGCAGGCCGCGCTGGTGCTGTCGGACATCCTGCGCAAGGAGGGCATCGCGGTGCCCCCCATGCGGCTGACGGGCAGCGGGCTGTTCCCGCCCGGCGCCTTTACAATGTAGATCAGCGACCTTTCAGGGCCGCGCGGCCCACCGCCGCGAGGTGGGCGCGCGGTGGGCGGTCAGCGCTCCCCGGTGAGGGCGCTGACCAGGTCGGCGGCGGTGCGGCAGCGGTCGAGCAGCTCGCCCACGTGGGCCTTGGTGCCGCGAAGCGGCTCCAAGGTGGGCACCCGCTGCAGCGACTCGCGCCCCGGGATGTCGAAGATCACGGAGTCCCACGAGGCGGCGGCGACCGACTCGCTGTACTGCCGAAGGCACCGGCCGCGGAAGTAGGCCCGGGTGTCGTTCGGCGGCAGCTCGATGGCCCGCTGGACGTCCTCCTCGGTCACCAGGCGCTGCATGCGGTCGCGCGCCACGAGGCGGTTGTACAGGCCCCGGTCGGGACGGATGTCGGAGTACTGCAGGTCGACGAGCTGGAGCCGGGGATGCGACCACGGCAGGCCGTCACGCGAGCGGTAGCCCTCCAGGATCTCCAGCTTGGCGACCCAGTCGAGCTCCCTGGACAGCTGCATGGGGTCCTCGGCGAGGCGCGTGAGCACGGACTCCCAGCGGTTGAGCACGTCCTTGGTGAGATCGTCCACGGCCGAGCCGAAGCGGTCCTCGACGTACTTGCGGGCCTGCTCCAGATACTCCATCTGGAGCTGGACGGCGGTCATCTTGCGGCCGTCCCGCAGGGTGATCTCGTACTTGCACGCCGGGTCGTGGGAGACGGCGCGCAGCGCGGCCACGGGGCTCTCCACCGACAGGTCGCCGGTGAGGAAGCCGTCCTCGATCATGGCGAGCACCAGCGCCGTGGAGCCCAGCTTGAGGTAGGTGGAGATCTCGGACATGTTGGCGTCGCCGATGATGACGTGCAGGCGGCGGTACTTCTCGGGGTCGGCGTGCGGCTCGTCACGGGTGTTGATGATCGGCCGCTTGAGCGTGGTCTCCAGCCCGACCTCCACCTCGAAGAAGTCGGCCCGCTGGCTGATCTGGAAACCCTCGCCGCGGGAGTCCTGCCCGATGCCGACCCGGCCGGCCCCGCAGACCACCTGGCGGGAGACGAAGAACGGCGTCAGGTGCCTGACGATGTCGGCGAAGGGCGTCGCCCGCCGCATGAGGTAGTTCTCGTGGCAGCCGTAGGAGGCGCCCTTGTTGTCGGTGTTGTTCTTGTAGAGCTGGATGGGGGCGTTCCCCGGCATCGCGGAGGCGCGGACCGCGGCGTCGTGCATCACCCGCTCGCCGGCCTTGTCCCAGATCACGGCGGCCCGGGGGTTGGTGCACTCGGGCGTGGAGTACTCGGGATGGGCGTGGTCGACGTACAACCGCGCGCCGTTGGTCAGGATGACGTTGGCCAGCCCGAGATCCTCGTCGGTGAGCTGTGTGGGGTCGGCGATCTCGCGGGCCAGGTCGAAGCCGCGGGCGTCGCGAAGTGGATTCTCCTCCTCGAAGTCCCATCTGGCGCGGCGCGCCCGGGCGGCTGAGGCCGCCAGGTAGGCGTTGACCACCTGTGAGGAGGTCACCATCGCGTTCGCGCCCGGCTGCCCGGGTACGGAAATACCGTACTCGGTCTCGATGCCCATCACCCGCCGTACCGTCACGCTCTCAGCCCTTCATCTGTGCTTCGCACCCGGACCATCGCCGTCGCGTCGCCCGTCACCACGAGCCTAGACCGTCGCACGGCCACCGAGACCGTCCGGTCCGCTGCCCGCGGACCGGGCTCGGAAACAGCGACGGCGCGGCTCCGGGAGGAACCACGCCGTCGCATGCCGGTATCAATCAGAGGTACTGGCCGGTGTTGGCGACCGTGTCGATGGACCGCCCGGCCTCTGTGCCCTGCTTGCCGGACACCAGGGTGCGGATGTAGACGATCCGCTCGCCCTTCTTTCCGGAGATGCGGGCCCAGTCGTCGGGGTTCGTGGTGTTGGGCAGGTCCTCGTTCTCGCTGAACTCGTCCACGCAGGCGGCGAGCAGATGCGAGATCCGCAGCCCCTTCTGCTTGGTCTCGAGGAACGCCTTGATGGCCATCTTCTTCCCCCGGTCCACGATGTTCTGGATCATGGCTCCGGAGTTGAAGTCCTTGAAGTACAGGACTTCCTTGTCGCCGTTGGCGTAGGTCACCTCGAGGAAGCGGTTCTCCTCGCTCTCGGTGTACATGCGCTCGACGACTCGCTGGATCATGCCGGCGACGGTGGCCTCGCGAGAGTCGCTGTGCTCGCCGAGGTCCTCCTCGTGCAGCGGGAGCTCGGTGGTGATGTACTTCGAGAAGATGTCCTTCGCCGCCTCGGCGTCCGGCCGCTCGATCTTGATCTTGACGTCCAGGCGGCCGGGCCGCAGGATCGCCGGGTCGATCATGTCCTCGCGGTTGGAGGCGCCGATGACGATGACGTTCTCGAGGCCCTCGACACCGTCGATCTCCGACAGGAGCTGGGGAACGATGGTGTTCTCGACGTCGGAGGAGACACCTGAGCCACGGGTGCGGAAGATCGAGTCCATCTCGTCGAAGAACACGATCACCGGTGTGCCCTCGGAGGCCTTCTCACGGGCCCTCTGGAACACCAGGCGGATGTGCCGCTCGGTCTCGCCGACGTACTTGTTCAGGAGCTCGGGGCCCTTGATGTTGAGGAAGAAGCTCTTGCCGGACTGGCCGGTCTTCTCCGCGACCTGCTTGGCCAGGGAGTTGGCGACGGCCTTGGCGATGAGCGTCTTGCCGCAACCGGGCGGGCCGTACAGCAGCACGCCCTTGGGCGGGCGCAGCTTGTGCTCGCGGAACAGGTCGGCGTGCAGGTAGGGAAGCTCGATGGCGTCCCTGATCTGCTCGATCTGCCGCGTGAGCCCGCCGATCTCCTCGTAGGAGATGTCGGGGACCTCCTCGAGCACGAGCTCCTCGACCTCGGATTTCGGAATGCGCTCGTAGACGTAGCCGGAGCGGGGCTCCAGGAGCAGCGAGTCGCCCGCGCGGATGGGCTGGTCGAACAGCGACTCCGCGAGACGGACCACGCGCTCCTCGTCGGCGTGGGAGATGACCAGCGCGCGCTGGCCGTCCTCCAGGAGCTCCTTGAGCATCACGATCTCGCCGACGGTCTCGTAGCCGAGCGCCTCGACGATGTTGAGCGCCTCGTTGAGCATGACCTCCTGACCGCGCCTGAGCGAGTCGACGTCCACCGCGGGGCTGACGTTCACCCGGAGCTTGCGCCCGCCGGTGAACACCTCGACGGTGCCGTCGTCACGGGCCTCCAGGAACACGCCGAAACCGGATGGCGGCTGGGCCAGCCGGTCGACCTCCTCCTTGAGTGCGACGATCTGATCCCGCGCCTCCTTGAGGGTGGCCACCAGTCGTTCGTTCTGACCGGTGACGGCGGCCAGACTGGCCTGCACCTCATGGAGCCGCTCCTCCAGGACTCTGGCTTGCCGGGGAGACTCGGCCAGCTTCCGGCGCAACGCAGTGATCTCCTCCTGGAGGAAGGAGACCTGAGTTGTGAGGTCAGCGACCTCTCGTTCGCGCTGGGCGGCTCGAGCCTCAGCGTCTTCGCGAGCTGCCACAGTCACCTCCTTCCCAGTCGAGGGCGACTACTCAAGACCCTACCTATCTCGGGGGCATCCGTAACCTGGCCAGGGAGTGTTCGTGTCATTACATCCAGTGTTCAGTGTTTAATGCCTTATTGGCGGCTCATTGCTTGTAAGCAGCTACGCACGCGTTTCTGTTCCCATGGTGCGCGCACAAGCATGATTGTTTGCCGGAACGCCTTGCCAGGCTTCGGAGCTCATGTGCCCGACTCCTCCCCATAAGCACCCTTGGCAGGGCGCCTGCGCCTGGGCGGGGGCGTGACGCCGTCCGCCATGCGACGGGACACGACGAGGAAACCCGTGTGCCCGATCATCCGGTGACCCGGACGTACGGCGAGCCCTTCGACATGCCAGTCGCGGACCAAGGTTTCCCACGAATGCGGCTCCGTGAAACTTCCGTGATCGCGCAGGGTTTCCACCGTACGGGACAACTGTGTGGTTGTCGCTACATAACAGCAGATAACACCGCCAGGTGTAAGGGCCTTGGCCACCGCGTCCACGCATTCCCACGGCGCGAGCATGTCGAGGATCACCCGGTCGACGTCCGGCTCGTCGAGGGAGGCGACGAGGTCTCCCACCACCAGCCGCCACTGCTCCATGGGCCCGCCGAAGAACTTCTCGACGTTCTTGCGCGCCACGTCGGCGAAGTCCTGCCGGCGCTCGTAGGAGGTGAGCCGCCCGCTCTCGCCGACCGCCCGCAGCAGGAAGCAGGTGAGCGCCCCCGAGCCGACCCCTGCTTCCACGACCCTGGCCCCAGGAAAGATGTCGGCCATCGCGACGATCTGGGCGGCGTCCTTGGGGTAGACGACCGCCGCGCCGCGCGGCATCGACACCGCGTAGTCCTCCAGAAGGTGACGGAAGGCGAGGTAGGACGTGCCGCCCGAGGAGCGCACGACCGAGCCCTCGGGCTGCCCGATCAGGTCGTCGTGGGGGATGGACCCCTTATGCGTGTGGAAGACGCCGCCCTCCCGCAACGTCACGGTGTGACGCTTGTCCTTGGGGTCGGTGAGCTGAACCTGATCACCGGGCTGGAAGGGCCCGTGCCTGCGAAAACCCATGCGCGCAAGGCTATATGCGCGCGCCGCCCACTCGTGGCGGACCGCATGGCCCGTGGGAGGCGTGAGGCCAGTGCGAAAAAGGTTCGCCCTCAGCGTCCGTACCTGGTAGCAATTGGGCATGTTCCCCCGTGACGTGATCCCGGCGGGCCCGATCGTCCTGCGCGAGCACCTGAAGACCGACGCCGAGGCGATCAGCCGCGGCTGCGCCGATCCTGAGATCGTCAGGTTCATCCCGACCGTGCCCTCCCCCTACGGCCGTGACGACGCGCTCGCGTTCGTCACCGAGGTGGTCCCCGCCGACTGGAGCCATGGCGGCGCCGCCTTCGCCATCGCCGACGCCGCCACCGGCGAATGGCAGGGCAACATCGGGCTGAAGCCGCTCAACGCACGCGGCGCGGGCGAGATCGGCTACCTGCTGGCCCCGTGGGCGCGCGGCAGGGGGCTCGCGACGCGGGCCGCCCGTGCGCTGGCCGAGTGGGCGTTCTCCCAGGGGGTGCACCGCGTCGAGCTGGTCGCCGACGTTGAGAACGTCGCGAGCCAGCGCGTTGCGATGGCCGCCGGGTTCCAGCGCGAGGGCATCCAGCGCGGCGCCGTCCCGCGCCGGGGCGGCGGCTACGGCGACGCGGTCGGCTACGGCCGCCTGGCCCTCGACCCGGGGGAACCCCAGCGGTCGTTCCTGCCCGACCTGCCCGGCGGGTCGCTGTCGGACGGAGTCGTGCTGCTGGCGCCGCTCACCCTGGCCGACGCTGGCCCCTACCACGAGATGATGAGCGAGCCCGAGGTCCTGCGGTACAGCGTGCCCCCTGAGGCCCCCGACATGGAGGACACCCTGCGGCGCTGCCGGTACACCGGGATGTGGTGGTCGTCGGGAGAGCGCGCCGAGCTCAGCGTCAGGGACGCCTCGACCGGTGAGTTCGCGGGCCACATCCAGCTCATGAACATCGTGCCGCCGCTCGGGCAGGCCATGGTCGGCTACAGCCTCAAGCAGGGGTTCCGCGGGCGGGGGTTCATGACCAGGGCGGTGAACCTCCTGGCCGAGTGGACGTTCACCGGCACGTCGCTGCACCGGCTGGTGGCGGGCACCGCTCCGGGCAACACCTCGTCGCATCGCGTGCTGGAGCGCGCGGGGTTCTCGCGGGAGGCGCTGATCAAGTCGCTGCTCCCGGGCGCCGACGGCGTCCGGCACGACGACCTGCAGTGGGTGCGCTTCCGCGGCTGAGGGCCGAGCTCAGGCGAGGGGCGCGGCGGCCGGGGTCGTGATCGGGGCGACCCGCGCGCCGAGCACCCTGACGAGGTCGGCCGGGGCCAGCTCCAGCTCCAGGCCGTGCCGGCCGCTCGCGACGTACACGGTGCGGTGGCCCAGGGCGCTCGGGTCGACGACCGCGGGCACATTCAGCGGCACCCCGAGCGGGCTGACCACGTCCGTGCCGAGCGTGCTGACCTCGGGCGCCGAGGCGACCCGGGCCTGGACGCCGCCGGCGGCCAGGGCCAGGCCCACCAGGTCGACCGCGGCGCCGACCGGGGCCACCGCGAGCACCACGTGCCCGTCGACGTAGGTGACGACCCCCTTGAACAGCCGGTCGTGGCTCACCCCCAGCTCCGCGGCGACCGACTTCTGGGATCTCGCCTTAGCCGGATCGTGCGAATAGGAATGGGCCGAGAAGGCGACCCGTGACCGGCGCAGCCTCCTGACCGCCAGCGTATCGGGAAGCCGCTCGCGCGCCGGGGCGGGAAAACGCGTCCCGGCCGCCTCACGCCTCTTTCTAAAGTCACGATATTTCGGGGTAAATACGTACAAATAATCGAGCAGTGCCTCGGCGAGCACCACCGCGTCCCTCGCGTCCTCGGCGGGGATCCGCCCGGCCCGGATGTGCGCCGCCTCGTTGCCGATCAGGCGCAGGTCCTCCGCCCACACCAGCAGCCTGCCCTCGATCAGGCCCCGCCTGCGCAGCTCCCTCAGCGCCTGCGACAGCGGAGAGACCCGCACGCCGTGATCTGCGCAGACGCCCTCCAGGAGCCGCCGCACCATCACGACGGCGGACGAATGCGCGCCCGCCCGCAGGCAGGCCTTGGCCTCGCCCAGCTCCGCGCGCAGGTGCTCGGGAAGCTCCCCGCCCTCGGGCCGTCCTGCCCCCGGCCACAGCACGCGGGCCGCGCGGGGCGGCCGCTCGGCCATATCCTCCTCGAACGGGTCGCCGGATTCCTCGGGTGCGAGTAAAAGGACGTGCATGCACACCTGGCACACCGATAATGAATAAGGAGCGAGCAAAGGAGACAGAAAGGACCGGTGCGGGCCGTCGGGCTCGCGCGCCAGGGTGCCCCGTTCACACCTCGGGCACTCGACCAGATATCTGGCTCCCCAGCGTTCCACAAGCGGACGATAGACGATCGCGAACAGGCCGGACAAGGAAGCGGGCGGGAGGCGGCAGATGGCGATGTGGCCGTTCGCGGGCCGCCGGGACGATCTCGCCCGGCTCGTGCGCCTGGCGCACGACGGCACGGCGCACGGCGTCGTCATCGCCGGCCCCGCCGGGGTGGGCAAGAGCAGGCTGGCCACCGAGGTGCTGCGCACGTTCGGCTCCTCGGCCTACGCCGTCATCCCGATCAGGGCCACCAGGGCGGCGGGCGGCATCCCGTACGGCGCGCTGGCCAGGCTGCTGCCGCCGGAGGCGCCTCCGGGGCTGGTCAACCCGCTGCGGTGGGCGGCGGACGCCGTGCGGGCGCACGCGGGGGGCCGCAGGCCCGTGCTGGCCGTCGACGACGCCCACCTGCTGGACGGCCCCTCGGCCGCCGCGGTGCACCACCTGGTGACCGTGGAACGTGCCCTGATCGTCGCGACCCTGCGCACCGGCGAGCCCGCGCCCGACAGCGTCACCGCCCTCTGGCGCGACGGGCTGGCCACCCGGGCGGACATCGGGCCGCTCACCCTCGGCGACAGCGCGGCCATCCTCACCGCCGCCCTGGGCGGCAGGCCCGACGACGCCACCGTGCGGCGGCTCGGCACGGCGACGGAGGGCAACGCCCTGCTCCTGCACGAGCTCGTCGGCGCCGCGCGCGAGGCGGGCACGCTGCGGCAGGTCAGGGGCATGTGGCAGCTCACGGGCGAGCCGCCGCTCGCGCCACGGCTCACCGAGCTCGTCGGCGAGCGCATCGGGGCGCTGTCCCGTGAGGCGGGGGCCGTGCTCGAGCTCACCGCCTTCGGCGAGCCGATCAGCCTGGCCGCGCTGCTGGAGCTCACCTCCGCCGAGGCCGTCGAGCAGGCCGAGGGGCGCGGCCTGATCCGCATGACCGGCGACGGCCGTCGCGTGGTGGTCCGCCTCGGGCACCCCCTCTACGGCGAGGTCGCCCGCGCCGGGTGCCCCCCGCTGCGCCGCCGCAACCGCTACGCCACGCTGGCCGGCGCGCTGGAGCGCAGCGGCGCCCGGCGGCGGGACGACCTGCTGCGGCTCACCGTGTGGCAGCTCGAAAGCGGCAGGCAGGCGCCGGCCGGCCCCCTGCTGTCGGCGTGCCGGCTCGCCTGGGCGACCCACGACTACACCCTCGCCATCCGGCTCGGCCGGGCGGCGCTGGCGGCGGGCGGCGGGGTCGAGGCGGCCATCCTGCTGGCCACGGTCCTCGACTACGCGCAGTTCCCCGACGAGGCGCACGCGGTGCTGACCTCCCCGCAGACCTGGCCCCGCACCGGCTCCCCGTACGGGGCCGAGGTGCTCCCCGAGGCCGCGGACACGGCGGCGGGCTGGGACTCCCGGCTGGACGAGTCGACCGGCACGCGACTGGCGCTGGCGCGTGCGAGCAACCTCGCCTGGGGGATGAACCGCCTGGACGAGGCGCTCGACCTGCTCGACCGCACCGAGGCCGCCCTCGGCGACCCCGCGTCGCGCCGGCAGATCGCGATGCGCCGCCTCGACCTCGCCTCCAGCGCGGCCAAGCCGCGCACCGCGCTCGGTCTCGGCGCCGAGCTGCTCCGCGCGGTGCCCGCCGGGCCCCAGCGCATCCAGACGCTCAAGGCGCAGGCGCTCGCCCTTTGCTACGCCGGGCGGACGGGCGAGGCCGTGTCCGTCGCCCGCCAGGCGCTGACGGACGCGGGGTCCTGGCAGGACTCCATCCCGGCCATGGTGTCGCCGCTGCACTCGGCGTGGTCGATGGCCGGGCTGTTCGCCGGGGACCTGCCGGCGATGGAGGAGGCGGCCGGCTCGATGGAGGAGGCCGTCGCGGCCCAGCGCGGCTGGTCGCTGGGCGAGGGCAGCCTCGCGCTGGCCAAGGGGCACCTCGCCACGGCGCGGGGGCAGGTGCAGACGGCCCTCGGCGTGCTGCACGACGCCGCCCACCATCCGACGGCGCTCACCGTCGGCGGCTGCATGGGGGCCTACGCCGCCGCCCAGGCGCTCCTCGGGGACGCCGAGGGCGCCCAGGGCACGCTCGACGACGCGCTCGCCCGCAACCGGGCCACCTGGACCGGGTTCACGCGCTGGGTGTCGCTCACCCGCGTGTGGGTCGCCGCGGCGTACGGCGACACCGGCGCGGCCGTGGAGCTCGCGCTCGCGTTCGCCGAGGAGTGCCGTGCGGCCGAGCTGCCGGGGTTCGAGTTCGTCGCCCTGCACGACGCCGTGCGGCTCGGCGGCGCGGCCCACGCGCTCGCCCGGCTGGAGGAGCTGCCCGCGCTGCACGACGGGCGCCGGGTGCTGCTGGCCCGCGACCACGCGCGCGCGGCCGTGGCGGGCGACGGCGCCGCCCTGCTCGCGGTGGCCGACGGCTTCGAGGAGCTCGGCATGATCCTGCACGCGGCCGAGGCGGCGGCGCAGGCGGCGCACCGCCTGCGCAAGGACGGCAGCGAGAGGGCGGCGCTCGCGGCCACCACCCGCGCGTGGACCCTCGCCCGCAGGTGCGAGGGCGCCCGCACTCCGGCGCTCCACGGCCTGTCCGCGCCGGAGCTCACCGCGCGCCAGCTGGAGATCGCCCAGCTCGCCATGCACGGGCTGAGCAACCGCGACATCGCCGACCGGCTGGTGCTGTCGATCCGCACCGTCGGCAACCACCTGCGCGCGGTCTACGAGCGCACGGGCCTCAGCGACCGCGCCGAGCTCCGCCGCCTCTTCGACGGCACCGACTGAGCTCCCGCCGTTCCGCCGTTCCGCCGTTCCCGGCGTTCTGGCTGTCGTAGCCAGGACGGCCAGGACGGCCGTGACGGCCGTACGGCCGCTCTAGCCGCCGGCAGCGCGCCAGGCGTCGGCGAGCATGGCGACGACGTCCACCTCGCCCGTGCCGTTGCGCTCGGTGACCCGCCCGCCGATGCGCACCATCGCGGTGACCTCGTCCCCCCGGCCGCGCAGCCACATCTCCCAGGACCGCGTCCCGGCCCGGCCGCCGGGCGCCCGTCCCACCGGCCCGAGCCGTGACACGGCGCCGCACCCGGGGCAGGCGAACTCCCCCGGTGCCACCTGCCCGTCCACGCTGTCCACGCTGTCCACGCGCGTGTACGGCCGCGTCTCCGCCTGCACATCCATGGCTCCCGCTTTCCGAGGCGCCGCCCCCGGCCACGGTGCCGCTGGGCCGCCTCGCCTATCAAGAGCGGGCAGGCGCCGCCCTGATACCTCTCCCGGGGACGGCTACGCGATCAGTCGGAGCCGAACTTGGCCCTCAGTTCGCCGAACGCGGCGTCGGTGCCCGCGAGCGCCCTGTCGATGTCGGCGTCGGTGTGCGCGGCCGACAGGAACCAGTTGTGCCACGGGTGGAGGTAGACCCCCTGCGCCAGGCAGGCGCTCGACCAGAACATGCCCTTCTCCAGGGTCTCGTCCCCCTCGAAGGACAGCCACGGGATCTGCGCGGGGCCGGTCTGGTTGACCACGAACCCGTGGGAGGCAGCCTGCGCCGCGAGGCCCTCGCGCAGCCGGGAGCCCGCCCGCTCCATCAGCGCCACGCCGCCGGTGTCGCGCAGCGTCTCGATGGTCGCCTTGGCCGCGGCCATGGCCACCGCGGAGAACCAGAACGACCCGGTGGAGTAGAGCGTCTGGGCGGGGCCGCGGAGGGCGTCGGTGCCGGTGACGGCCGCGATCGCGTACCCGTTGGCCATGGCCTTGCTCCACGCCGTCAGGTCGGGCCGCACGCCGAGGGGCTCCCAGGAGCCGCGCAGGTCGAGCCGGAAGCCGGCCCGGACGTCGTCGATGACCAGGGCCGCGCCGATGCGGTCGGCGAGCGCGCGCAGGCCTCGGGCGAACACCGGGTCCACCAGCTCCTGGTCCTCGAAGGAGTCGTGCTTGAACGGGGTCACGATGATCGCGGCCACGTCCCCCTCGGCCCGGGCGGCGGCGGCCTCGGCGCCCGCCAGGTCGTTGTAGGGGTACTCGATCAGGTCGGCGCGCTCGCTTGGCGTGGTGCCGGCGAGGCTCGGAGTGCACCACGGGTCGGCTCCGTGGTAGGCGCCGTGGGCCACCAGCACCTTCTTGCGCCCGGTGGCGGCACGCGCCACCATCAGGGCCTGGGTCGTGGCGTCGGTGCCGTTCTTGGAGAACATCACCCAGTCGGCCGAGGGGATGGTGTCGACCATCAGCTCGGCCAGCTCCACCATGACCGGGCCCGGCCCGTTCAGGCAGTCTCCGGCGGCCTGCTGCGCGGCCACGGCCTCCTCGACGCGCGGGTGCCGGTGGCCGAGGATGACCGGTCCCCAGCTGCACATCAGGTCGACGTACTCGCGCCCGTCGGCGTCCCACTGGCGGCAGCCCTCGCCCCGCACGAAGAACTGCGGGAAGCCGGGGGCGAAGATGGCCGCGTTGAGATGGCCGTACATGCCCCCGGGAATGACCTTGGCCGCCCTCTCGCGGAGGTGTGCGTCAGACATGTCGCTCAGATCCCTTCGGTGCCTTCGGTGCCTTCTGAGTCCGCCGCGGACCGGGCCCCTTCGATGAGTTCGATGGACAGGCCGTCGAGTCCCGCGTCGGAGCCGAGGCCTCCGGCGACCCGGGCCGCCACGGCCGTGCCGAGCCGGGCCGCCGCCACGACGTCACGGCCGCCGAGCAGCCCCGCGATGAACCCGGCGCAGTAGGCGTCGCCGCACCCCGTCGTGTCCACGACCGGCACTTCCAGGGCGGGCACACGGGTGAGGCCGGACGCCGTGGCGACCAGGCTGCCCTCGCTCCCGAGGGTGATCAGGACCCCGGACGGCCCCTCGGCGAGAAGCTTGGCCGCCGCCTCCTCCACCCCGGAGGCGCCCGTGATCATCAGGGCCTGCTCCTCGTTGGGCAGGAAGTAGTCGACGTGCGGCAGGAAGGCACGGGCTCCGGGCATGAGGTCGGGCATGTTGGACAGCAGGTCCATGGTGATCCGCGTCCCGCCGTGCCGCGCGGCCCCGAGCGCCTCGAAGAAGGCCGGGTCGTGCAGGCCCCAGGTCACGTCCATGCCGCCGAGGTGGACGATCTCGGCGCCCGCGAGCAGGCCCGGGTCGAGGTCGGCGAGCGAGAACCCCAGGTTGGCGCCGGGCACGTGGAACGAGGGCCGCCCGCCGTCCGGGCGGATGGGCAGGATCGACGCGGCCGTCTGCTCGCCGGGCTTGCGCACCACGCCCCGGACGTCGACCCCGTGCCGGCCCATGATCATGACGAGGAAGTCGCCGAGCTCGTCGTCACCGACGGCTCCGGCCGAGGCGACCGGCACCCCGAGCTTGGCGAGGTCGACGGCGGTTCCGGCCGCGGCCCCGGCGGCCGTGACGCGGATCTGCTCCAGCAGGTGGGTGTCCTGGCCCTCCGGGATGAACTCCACCGGCCTGGCCAGCACGTCGACGATGTGCACCCCGAGCGTGACGACGGTCATGTCTGGTCCTTCTGGATGTATGAGATTGCCGGATAATAGACGGGCGACCGACTAAAATGTCAAGGCCCCGGGAAGGGAGAGGGATGCCGAAGATCGTCAATCACCAGGAGCGCCGCGAGGAGGTCGTGGCCGCCGCCCGCAGGGTCATCCTGCGCGAGGGCATCGACGCGGCGACCACCCGGGCGATCGCCAAGGAGGCCGGCTACTCCAACGGCGTCCTCACCCACTACTTCGCCGACAAGGACGACATCCTGCTGTCGGCGCTGAGGTCGTCCCACCGCCGCATCGTGCACCGGCTGAAGGGCAGGCTCGCCGGTCGCACCGGGCTGTCCGCGCTGCGCGAGGTGCTCGCCGACAACCTCCCCCTGGACGAGGAGCGAGCCCAGGAGACCGCCCTGGAGGTGGGGTTCTGGGGCAGGAGCCTGGCGGGCGGCACGCTGCTGGAGGTGCAGCGCGAGGAGGCCGCCGAGCTGCGCTATCTCGTGCGCACCCTCCTCGACGCCGCCGCGGAGGCGGGTGAGATCAGCACGGGCGAGGATCTCGGCGATGTCACCGAGCGCCTGCTGGCCCTGGTCGACGGGCTCAGCGTGCACCGGCTGCTGTATCCCGACCGGATCTCCACCGAGGTGCTTCAGCGCCTCATGGCGGCAGAGCTGGACCGCCTGACCCCATGAACGACACGACCGCGCACCGCGAGAACGACGAGGGTGAGATGAAGCTGGCCGAGGAGCGGGAGCGGCTGTGCGAGATCGGCCGCCGCATGGTGGACACCGGGCTCGTGCTCGGCACCTCCGGCAACATCAGCGTCCGCAGGGGCGACCTGGTGGCGGTGTCCCCCGGCGGGGTGGCGCTCGACCGGCTGGCACCCGCCGACTGCCCCGTCCTGGACATGTCGGGAAACGTGCTGGAAGGCGAGCGCAAGCCGTCCTCCGAGGTGCCCATGCACCTGGCGATCTACGAGAGCACCGGCACCTCGGCGGTCGTGCACACCCATTCGTCGTACGCCGTGATCGTCTCCGCCACCATGACCGAGCTGCCGCCCGTCCACTACAACGCGCTGCTGCTCGGCGGCGTCATCCGCGTGGCGCCCTACGCGACCTACGGCACCCCCGAGCTCGCCGACCACGTCCGCACCGCCATGGAGGGCAGGCAGGCCGCTCTGATGCAGAGCCACGGGGCCGTGGCCGTCGGCGGCGACCTGGACCAGGCGCTCGAAGGCGCGCGGCTGCTGGAGTGGCTGTGCTCGGTCTACGTGCGGGCCAAGATGATCGGCGAGCCGCGCGTGCTCACCGAGGAGGAGCTGGCCGCCGTCATCGAGCGGGCCGCCAGAGGCTAGCGCCCGCGCCTCCTTCAGGACACCAGCTGGTACAGCCGGTCGGCGAGGCCGAAGGCGGTGGGGCGCTTGGCCGCGTCGCCGATGCACGAGCCGACCAGCTCGGCCAGCTCCGGCTCCAGCTCGGGCCTGATGGAAGGCGGGGTGCTGTACACCTTCCTGAGCGTCATGAGCGGGTCGTGGGTCGGCAGCTCGCCGTACAGGCCGTGGCCGGTCATCGACCAGTGCAGGGTGGCGCCGAGCGCCCACACGTCGCCGCCCGGCGAGGGCTGCTCCCCCTGGAGCAGCGCGGGGTCGGTGAACTCCACCGAGTTGAGCCCGCCCATGCCGGTGATCGTCGCGCCCGGCATCAGCACCTGGGACAGGCCGAGGTCGGACAGCTTGCCGCCGCCGGGCGTCAGCAGGACGTTCCCTGGGTTGATGTCCCTGTGCACGATGCCCTCCTCGTGCAGGGCCTGGGCGGCCCGCGCCGCGCACGCGACCGCGCGCAGCGCCCCCTCACGCGACGGCCGCTCGGCCGGACCGGCGAGCGAGCCCCCGGCGATGTACTCCATGGAGTAGTAGAACACCCCGCCCTGCTGCCCGGCGTCGTACAGCGTCACCAGGAAGGGCGAGCGCACGGCGGCGAACGCCTTCAGCTCGCGGGCGGCCCGCCTGAACGCGTCCTGGCCGGTGCCCCCCACGACCTTGACGGTGACGTACTCCGTGTCGACGGGCAGCCTCCGCGGCTTCCTCGCCAGATAGAACTCGCCATGGTTGCCCGCTCCAAGCGGCCGGACGAACTCGTAGTCGGCGATGCCCTCCACCTTGCGTTCCTCTCGTCAGCACGCACAGAACGGCCCGGCGTGCGATGCCGGGCCTCGCGGCGCCCGCCCAACTCACGGTAACGTCGCGTTGACCATTATCGGGGGCTTTGATCAGAGTGTCTTTACTTGCGGGGACGATGTTCGATGCTGCACGTGGATGTGCTGCTCCTTGATCTTGTAATCGTGCTCGCCGCCGCGCGGCTCCTCGGCGCGCTGGCAAAGCGTCTCGGCCAGCCCCCGGTGATCGGCGAGATCGTGGCCGGCATCCTGCTCGGGCCGACGCTGCTCGGCCCGTGGATCGGCGACGACCTGTTCGGACCCGACATGCGGCCCGCGCTGACCGCCCTCGCCGACGTCGGGCTGATCCTGTTCATGTTCGTGGTCGGGCTGGAGCTCGACCAGAAGCTGGTACGGGGCAAGGGCAAGGTCGCGGCGAGCATCTCCCTCGGCTCCACCATCGTGCCGTTCGTGCTCGGCACGCTGCTCGCGCTCGCCCTGGCCGGGGAGCACGCCCACGGCAACACGCTCGCGTTCGTGCTGTTCCTCGGGGCGGCGATGTCGGCCACCGCGTTCCCCGTGCTCGCGCGCGTCCTGACCGACCGCGACATGCACCGCACCACGCTCGGCGGGCTCGCGCTCGCCTCCGCGGCCGTCATCGACGTCCTGGCCTGGACCGTCCTCGCCGTCGTGGTCGGCATCGCGAGCGCCGAGGCCGCCAGCGGCCAGTGGCAGGTGCTGCTGGCCGTGCCCTACGCCGCCGTGATGTTCCTCGTGGTACGGCCGCTCCTGGCGCGCCTCGTGCCGGCCTTCGAGCGGGCGGGACGGCTCACGCCGGGGCTGCTCTCGGTCGTGCTGATCGGCCTCGTCGCCTCGGCCTGGGCCACCGAGTGGATGCACGTCCACTTCATCTTCGGCGCGTTCCTGTTCGGCGCGGTGATGCCCCGGGAGGGCGCCAAGCGCCTCAACCACCAGATCCTGGAACGCCTGGAGCAGCTCACCGTGCTCCTGCTGCTGCCGATGTTCTTCGTGGTGTCCGGCCTGAACGTGAACCTCCGGACGCTGACGGTCTCCAGCCTGGGCGTGCTCGCCGCGATCCTGGTGGTGGCGGTCGGCGGGAAGCTGGCCGGCTCCTACCTCGGCGCGCGGCTGCGGCGGGTGCCGGTGCGCCAGGCGTCCGCGCTGGCCGTCCTGCTGAACACCCGGGGCCTCACCGAGATCGTCATCCTCACGGTCGGCCTGCAGAAGGGCGTGCTGGACGGCGAGCTGTACTCCCTCATGGTGCTCATGGCACTGGTCACCACCGCGATGACCGGCCCGCTGCTGCGGCGCGTCTACCCCGACCGCCGGGTCGCCAGGGACATCGCCGAGGCCGAGCGCGCCGCCCTCGGCGTGACCGCCTCCTACCGCGTGCTCGCCGTGGTCCCCGGACGTCCCGGGGACGCCGGGCCGCTCGCAGGCCTGGCCGCCACCCTGGCGACGGCCGCCGCCCCCTCGGAGGTGGTGCTCGGGCACCTGGAGCCGTACCCCGACGGCCGCCTGGAGGTCGGCACCGGGCTGTCGTCCGAGCTGGCCGAGATGGCCGAGACGCTGGGCACCCTGGAGGGCCTGGCCGCCGGGGTGCGCGAGCGCGGGCCTGAGGCGCGCGTGGTGACCCGGTTCTCGGCGGACCCGGCGGCCGACCTCCCCGGGCTCGTCGACAGCGCGCGGCCCGACCTGGTGGTGGTCCCGCACGACACCCCCGGGTACGAGCGGATCGTCGCCGAGTCGACCGGCAGGACCGTCACCGTACTTCCGGGGGCCTACGACGCCGCCGGGCCGGTGGCGGTGCGCCACGGCTCGGGAGACGCCGCCGCGCACGTCGCGCTCCAGATCGCCCTGGCCACCGGCCGCCCGCTGGTCGTGCTGGGCCGGGGCAGGAGCGCCGCCCTGGCCGAGCGCCTCGCCAGGCTCGGCGTGGACGCCACCTCCGCGGCCGAGGCGCCCGCCGGAGCCCTGGTGGTCGCTCCGGAGGGCGCCTCCCCGCCGTCCGGAGCGCACCTGCTCGTACGCGCCGAGCAGGACGCCGACCCGATCGAGTGGGCGGCCGTCACCCCGGCGCGGGCCGCCACCTGACGGCCAACGCGTGAGGGCCGGGTACCCCCGCCGATCGGGAGCGCCCGGCCCTCACGCGTCGCGCGGCCCGGCTAAGCCTTGCGGTGGGACTCGTACCGCATCGTGCGGGACACCCCGATGCGCACCGTCGTGCCGGGCAGGACGGGCACCGGCTCGTTCGGCGGGATGTCGTAGAAGTTCGGGTCGCCGGGCGGCTGCACCTGGGTGCCGTTGACCGAGCCCAGGTCGATCAGGTTGACGTCCCACCCGTCGAGCCGGACCCGCAGGTGACGGCGGGACACCGAACCGTCGGGGCTGGTGACCCTGGCCGGCCTGGCCTCCCCCGAGGTGACCTCGGGCGCGCGCTCGGGGTCGCGCCCGAGCAGGTAGTCGCTGTCGAGGCGCAACGTGAGCCCGTCGTCGAGCAGGAGCACCCCGAGCGGCGGCCTCTCCCCCTTGTACGGCACGAGCGTGCGCTGCACCAGGGCGATGCCGCACACCGCGCAGTATGGGACGCGGGGATCGTTGAAGTGGTCGTTCTTGCAGTCGACGCCGTAGACCATCGGGCGGCTCAGCGGCTCGGGGGTCGGGCCCGCCTCGGTGGGCTCCAGCATGGAACCCGGCGTCTCCTGGTGCCCCTCGGGCCCGTTGATCAGCAGGAACGACTCGAACTCCGGCGCCTCCTCTTGCGGGGGCCGCCCGCCCGCCGAGCCGTTGGCGCCCAGGGCCGCCATCTCGGGGTCGGTGACCAGGCCCGGCGCCCGTTCGAAGTCGTGCGGGGGCGGCGGGGAGGACTCCGGGGGCGGCGCCGAGGCGACCGGCGGAGGGGGCGGGGCCACCGGAAGCGGCGGCGGGGCCTCGATAGGGGGCGGCACGCTCATGGCGGGCCCGTGGTCCATCGCGAGGGCGGCGGAGACGGCGCCCTCCGCGAGAGGGGAGGACTCGGGCGCGGCCGGCTCCGAGGGGCGGAACGGCTCGGGCGCCACCGCCTCAGGGGCGGGGCGCGGCGGTTCGGGCGCGGGGCGGGGCGGCTCGTACGCCGGGGCCGGCTGCGGGACGGACGGCTGCGACACCATGGGCGCGAACCGGTCGCCGGCCTCGCCGAAGTCGCAGGTGACGCCGCCGCCCGCGATGACGCCCGCGTCGAGGCGCGCCCTGCCGATCGGGCGCCCGGCGCCGGGCAGCCGGAGCTCCACCGTGGTCACCGGGCCGGGGACCAGGCGGTCGGTCCAGGTCAGGGCGTCCTTGCCGTCGAGCCGCACGTCGGCGCCCGAACCGATGACAAGGGCCTGCGCCTCACCGCTGACCAGCACCGCGATGCCGCCGCCCGCGCGGCCGGCGACGGCGCAGGTGATCGGCTCGGCCGTCATCGACCGCGCGAGCACCTGGGCGGCGCGCCGGGCGAGCGCCCGGCCGTCGCCGCCACCGGCGGCGGTCTCCTGGACCGCCGCCAGCAACTCGTCCGCGACGGCGTCGGCCGCGTCGCACACCAGCAACAGGCCGCCCACATGGGCGATCAACCCGTTGCCGGGAAGCGGACGCACCACCCCCACGCCTTGCTCCGTCACAGAACTCTCCCTCCCCGAAAACGCCACCGGACGAACGGCACCCGCATCGGACCGTTGGCCACCAGCCAAACACAGATCCAGACCACCACGAACTGCGTCCAGAAGGCGGCGGCGGGCGGAACCGGGTCGATGAGGCTGCCGATGGCACCGGACCGTAGCAAAAAGAACAGCAGAAGTCCTTCAGGCACGAGTGTGACCAAACCGAACAAAGTGGGCCAGTCCTTCTCCCAGCGGAACTGCATGAGGAAGTGATAGACCAGCTCCCACACCACCCCCAGCACGGCGACCGCCGCGAGAACCAGGAAGCCCACGCGGTAGTCCTGGGAGAGCGGGCCGGACAGGCCGGGCAGCACGGGCACGATCAGCACCGTGATCACCACGCCCACGGTGGCAAGAAGGAACAGCCGCGTCTGGATGCGGCCGATCAGAGTTGGAACCACGGGGGGACTCTCCTTAGACGGGCTTGTTGAAGGCCCACTTGAACCACTGGGAGGTCGAGCGCATCGGGCCCATCTTTCGGCAGAAGCCGCGCCTCGCCAGGTCGTCCGCGATCTCCTGGGCCGCGATCTGCAGGCCGAGGAACGTGTCGACGCCGGGGAAGTAGCCGCCGAGGGTGGCGGAGCCTGAGGCGTAGAGTGCTCCGTCGCCGCTGGCGGTGCCCTTGACCTCGAAGTGGCGCTCGACCTCGAGCCGGCCGACCGGGTTGCGGTAGGCGCCGCCGTGCTGGAGCAGGTCGGCGAAGACGCGGTGCTCCGCGATGTCGGCCTCGAGGCCCGTGCAGTCGATGATGTAGTCGGAGACCGGCTCACGGACGGTGCCGTCCTTGCTGCGCACGTAGCTCAGCATGCGGCCGTCCTGCGCCCGCTCCACCCGCTCGACCGTGCCCTGCACCGCGTGGTAGTAGCCGCCCGCGCGGCCCTGGCGCATCTGCTCCTGCCAGCGCCTGCGCTTGGGGGTGTTGGTGCCGCCCATCTGCTTGTACTTCTGGGCGCGCTCGGGGCCCTCCAGCCTGCGCATCTCGGCCTTGAGCTGGCCGCCCCACACGGACTTCGGGTAGTTGAAGCCCTGGTAGGCCCAGCCGTCGCCGCCCTTGCGCCTGCTCCACAGGTGGGGGCCGTGGGCGCCGGTGACGAACGTGCGGAAGATGTGGATGACCTGCGTCTGCAGGTGGTACTTCTCCCGGTCGTCGAACAGGCGCTGGAGCACGCGGGAGGCGACGATGCCGCCGCCGCGGATCACGACCGTGCCCGGGCGGGTCTTCAGGAACTCATAGACCTGCTCGTGGGGCTCGTAGGCGTTCACCACGTGCTGGTAGTCGCCGTACTTCTGCCGGAACTCCTGCAGGTCGGGCAGGAACTTCAGCCCGGGGTAGCCGATCGCGATGTGCACGAACCGCGAGCGGAAGACGATGCGCTTGGTGGGCGATGTGCCCTCGGGCGGGGTGACCACCGTGAAGTAGCCCCCACCGGCCCTGCGCCGCACCATGCGTACCTGGCCCTTGACGAGCATGTCCCAGTAGTCGATGCGCTTGGCCTCGCGCTCGAGGTTGCGGAAGACCGTGCCCGCCCGAGGGGTCCAGTAGTCGTTGAAGATGGGCTCGGTGGCGATCTGGAACAGGTGGCCCGGGTTCTTGTCGCGCCAGGCCTCCTCCAGCGCGTACGACGGGAAGCCCCACAGGTTGTCGGGCCTTGAGGAGGAGTCGGAGCGGATGCGCTCCTGCCGGGGGATCTGGGAGCACCTGGTCAGGAACTCGTACGTCTGCCACGGGTGCTCGATGTTGGACACGACGCGCATCTGCGAGGTCGGGACGCCGTAGACGCGGAGGTAGTCGAGCGTGACGAACGACCCGATGCCACCTCCCACCGTGAGGAAGGGGATGTCGTACATGGGGATGCCCGCCGCGGCGACCAGCTGGTCGCTCCACTCGGACGCTCCCAGCAGCTCCGGCGTCAGATCACCGGCGGCGGGGGGTGTGTGAGGCGTAGCCAATGCGAACGTTCCTAATCTGCTTGGCCGACCGGATCGGCGATCAGAACAGTAGTCTCGGCGCGCACGGAAAACGAGTGGGACAAAGCGGGCGATCTTCCCCCCGATGCCGCCGCCCGCCCCCGTCGCGCGCCATTGATCAGACGCCTGACCGATGCCGGAGGTTCGCCCCGTCACCGAGCCGAAACCTTACGTGCCCGTGACGTCCCCCGCGATCACGCCGCCCGGCCGCGCCCGATGGACACGGGCCGGCCGGAGGGGCGCGTCAGACTCCGGAGAAGACGCGGTTGACGTCGGCCGTGACCAGCACGCCGAAGACGTCGCCTCCGCGCTCCACCAGCAGATACTCACCGGAGGGGGCGCCTCGCATGGCGTCCAGCAGCGACTCTCCCGCGAGGTCGGCCGGCAGGACCAGCGACGGCTCGAGGCTGCGCGCCAGCGAGCCGACGGTCACCCACGGCCTGCGCTGCTCGGGCGTCGCGGTGACGGCCGCCTCGTTGACGATCGCGATCGGGTGCCCGTCGTGGTCGACGATCACCATCGCCCCCGCCTGGGCCTCCCTGGCGCGGCGCATGCCCTCGGCCAGGGGCACCTCGGCGGTCACCGGGATGGCCCTGCGGGCGAGCGAGCGGGCCTGGACCTGCGGCATGCGGGCGCGCACCCGGGCCACCCGCAGCGACTGGGTGGCGCCGACCCAGATGAAGGACGCCAGCAGCACCGCCCACAGCAGCGAGCCCCAGCTCGGCTCCTGACCGGTCATGAGCGGCAGCCCCACCGGCACGGCGACCAGCGCGACCGCCAGCGCCCGGCCGAACCAGGCGGCGGCGATCGTGCCGGAGCCGGCATTGCGGGTGAGCTTCCACACCCCCGCACGCAGCATGCGGCCGCCGTCGAGCGGCAGGCCGGGCAGCAGGTTGAACACGCCCACGATGAGGTTGGAGACCCAGAGCTGCAGGACCAGGACGTGCGGGATAGTGCCCTCGGGGATGAACCCGCTGGCGACGAAGCCGATGCCGGCGAGCCCGAGCGACAGCAGCGGGCCCGCGAAGGCGACGAGGAACTCCCTGGCCGGCGTCTCTGGCTCGCGCTCGATCTCGGAGACCCCTCCGAGGAGGTAGAGCGTGATGCGGCGCACGGGAAGCCCGAAGTAGCGGGCCACCACGCAGTGCGCCAGCTCGTGCAGCAGCACCGAGACGTAGAGGAAGACGGCGAACACGAAGGCCACGAGGTAGGTGGTGACCGTGTCCCTGCCGGGAAGGTTCCTCGCCACCTCGGGCTGGAAGGTGTAGGTGATGAACGCCGCGACGATCAACCAGGTCGGCGAGACGTAGACGGGGATGCCGAAAGGCCGTCCCATGCGCAGCCCCGGAGACTCAGGCCGTTGCGGGGTCTGGGTGCTCATGATTGTCGTCTTCCCTCCTTGTGCCTAGATGCTACGCGCCCCTGGGCGGTGATCGGCCGTTCACGTGCACGCCTCCGGCTTAAAGTGTCGGCCGACTGACCTACAGTTCCGGCATGAGCATTTCGGAGCCGCCCGCGGTAGTCGGCACTCTCTCCCCCTCCCGCGCGGGCGACTTCATGACATGTCCGCTGCTCTACCGCTTCCGCGTGATCGATCAGCTTCCCGAGCGGCCCTCGCCCGCCGCCGTGCGCGGCACGCTGGTCCACGCGGTGCTCGAGCGGCTGTACGACCTGCCGGCCGCCGAGCGCACGGTCGCGGCGGCGCAGGCCCTGCTCGACCCCCAGTGGGCGCGCCTGCTGGAGCACACCCCCGAGTACTCCACGCTGTTCGACGACGACGCCGAGCACGACCGCTGGCTCGGCCAGGCGCGGCAGATGCTCGAGCGCTACTTCGCCCTTGAGGATCCGAGCCGCCTGGAGCCCGCGCAGCGCGAGCTCTACGTCGAGTCCGTGCTCGACAGCGGGCTGATGCTCAGGGGCTACATCGACCGGCTCGACGTGGCGCCGAGCGGCGACGTGCGCGTGGTCGACTACAAGACCGGCAGCGCCCCCGGCCCCGACTTCGAGGCCAAGGCGCTGTTCCAGATGAAGTTCTACGCCCTGGTGCTGTGGCGCCTGCACGGCACGGTGCCCCGGCTGCTCCAGCTCATGTACCTCGGCAACGGCGAGGTGCTGCGCTACTCCCCCGACGAGGCCGACCTGCGGGCGACCGAGCGCAAGGTGCAGGCGCTCTGGGAGGCCATCGAGCGGTCGCTGACCACCCGCGAGTGGCGGGCCCGGCGCAGCCGCCTGTGCGACTGGTGCGACTACCAGGCCATCTGCCCCGAGTGGGGCGGCACTCCCCCGCCCGTCCCCGACCGCCGCCCCGGCGACACCACGCGCGGCTCCCGCCGCGCCGCCACCGACGAGCTCTGACGACCCCGCCCTCACAGGCCCGGGCGACGCCGGGGTGACGCGGCGGCTCACCCGGAGCCGTGGATGGCGTCCCACTCCTCGTCCTGCAGCGGCGGGATGCCGAGGGCGGCGGCCGCCTCGTCGAGCTCCTCGCGGTCGAGGTGCCAGGAGGTGATGAACCCCTCGGCCAGCCGCCTGCGGCGCTCGGCCTCCACCATGCCCGCGACCACCTTGCTCACGCGCCGCACCGTCTCGAGGTTGGCGTGCCGCTGCTCCTCGGGAACGTCCGAGCGGTCGTAGACAGGGAAGATCATCGGCCCTCCTCAGGGCGGGCGGGGCCGTGCCCGCCCCCGATGGACACGTCCCCCGCCCGCGCTCCGGCCATCTCGGGCGAATCCGCCGGCGCTCGCTCTGGACTCCGTGATTCCACACGTTCACGATGATGCTGTGGCATGTTCGTCATCGCCTCCGCCGTTCACCCGGCCGCCGATCGTCCGCCCTTCCCAGACTGCCGCCTGCCGACTACTCTCGGTACCCAATCACCTGCACTTCGTATTCAACACATCGTGTGAAACGCGGTGTGGCAGAGCCGAGAGCCGCCGGACCAGTTGAACGGAGCGATGATGCCCGCCCCCCGCGAGCTGGACCCGAGCGCCTCGCCCCAAGCACTCTTCGGCTACGAGCTGCGCAGACACCGCACGGCCGCCGGCTGGACGATGGAGCAGCTCGCCCAGAAGATCTGCTTCTCGCTCGCCCTGGTGGGCATGGTCGAGACCGCCAGGCGCACCCCCTCCCGCGACTTCGCCGAGCGCTGCGACGAGGCCCTGAAGCTCGACGGGGCACTGCTCAGGCTCTGGCCCTTCATCAACCGCGCGTCCACTCCCGCCTGGTTCCGCCCCTGGCTGGACGTCGAGCGCGAGGCGGGCACGCTGCACACGTGGCAGCCGCTCATAGTTCCCGGTCTGCTGCAGACCGAGGAGTACGCCCGGGCGATCCTGCTCGGCGAGCCCCGGGTGTCGCCCGAGCAGGTGGAGGACCACGTGGCCGCGCGCATCGAGCGGCAGCGCGTCTTCGAGCGCCCGGAGCCGCCGATGTTCTGGGCGGTGCTCGACGAGGGCGTGCTCCGCCGGCCGGTCGGCAGCGCCCAGGTGATGGCCGACCAGCTCACCCGCCTGCTGGAGGCAGGGACACTTCCGTACATCACCATCCAGATCCTGCCGCTCAGCGCGTACTCCACCACAGGGCTCGAAGGAGGATTCATCATCGCCCAGACCCGGGGCGTCCCCGATACGGTGTACCTGGAGTCAGCGGGTCATGGCCAGGTCGTCGACCGGGCGGAAGCGGTCGAGGATCTCACGACCAGATACGAAGTGATCCGCGCTGAGGCGCTCCCCCAGCGCGCGTCGCTCGACTTGATCAGGGAGACGATAGAGCGATGGACGAGCTGAACGACGAGCTGCGCGAGGCCGCGTGGTTCAAATCCTCCTACTCCGGCAGCAGCGGCGGTGACTGCGTCGAGGTCGCCGCCCTGCCGGGCGCGCGGGTCGGCGTCCGCGACAGCAAGAACCCCGGCGGCCCCGCGCTGGTCTTCACCGCCGGCGAGTGGACCGACTTCAGCAGGCGCATGAAGGACGGCCGCATCGACGTGTGACGTCCGGCCGGGTCCGTGCGGCCACACCGGCGGCCGTACGGACCCGGCGTGCGCGAAAGGCCGGCCGGGGTCACCGGGCGCGCGGGGCGCGCGTCCTTCTGCGGGATGAGGGCGATATCCGTCCTGAGCAGGGTGGCCAGCAGCAAAGACGTCCTAAATTGAGAGGGTGCGCACCACCCCTGGCAGTCCGCGAGCATGGCTGAGAGCCCATCCCCTGTTCGGCGACTCGGCTCTCGCGGCGGTGGTGACGGGGCTTTCCCTCGTGGCGGCCGAGTTGTCCGGCTCCGGACAGGGCCAGGTGCGGCCGCCCACCGTGCTGAGCGTCGCGCTCGTCGTGCTGGCGTGCCTTCCGCTCGCGCTCCGCAGGCGCTGGCCGTTCGCGCTGCTCTGCCTGGCCGAGCTTCCCCAGATCATCCTGGCCGCGCTGAACCACGACGGCGGGCTCGCCGGGCTTGCCTCGCTCATCCTGCTGTACACCGTGGCCGCGTACCGCGGCCTGGCGCTCAGCCTGGTCGCCGCCGCGGTCAGCTCGCTGGCGTACGCCGTCGGCAGGATCCTGGCCGACGACCGGGGCGACTGGACCCAGCACACGTTCGCCGCCATGGTCGCCCTGGCGGTGTGGGTGGTCGGCCGCTCGGTGCGGCTGCGCCGGGCGTACCTCGCCGAGCTGGTCGACCGGGCCGAGCGGCTGGAGCGGGCCAGGGACGCCGACACCCGCGCCGCCCGCGCGGAGGAGAGGTCGCGCATCGCCCGCGAGCTGCACGACGTGGTGGCCCACCACGTGAGCGTGATGACCGTCCAGGCGGCCGCCGCCCGCAAGGTGCTGGACACGCGGCCCGAGGCCGCCAAGGACGCGCTGGTGGCCATCGAGGAGATGGGCAGGACCGCGATGCGCGAGATGCGGGGCATCGTCGGGGTCCTGCGCACCGACGGTGAGACCGGCGAGCTCGCGCCTCAGCCCGGCATGGGCGACCTGCCCGGCCTGGTCGACCAGATGCGCGAGGCGGGGCTGCGCGCCCAGCTCTGGATCGAGGGCGAGCGGCGGCTCCTCCCCCCGGGCATCGACCTGGCCGCCTACCGCCTGGTCCAGGAGGCCCTGACCAACAGCCTGCGGCACGCGGGGCCTTCGGCGCGGGCCTGGGTGACCGTGCGCCACGAGCCGAGCGAGCTGCTGGTGCAGGTGGAGGACGACGGGCGTGGCGGGACGGGCGAGTTCACCCGCGGCCCCGACGACCGGCCCGGGCACGGTTTGGTGGGCATTCGCGAGCGAGTTGCCCTTTATGGTGGAATCCTGCGGATCGGCCCACGCCAGGGGGGCGGATTCGAGGTCCGGGCCCGCTTCCCCCTCAAGGACTGACAAATGACTATCCGTGTGCTGCTGGTCGACGACCAGCCGCTTCTGCGCACCGGCTTCCGGCTGATCCTCGAGGCCGAGCCCGACCTCACGGTGGTGGGAGAGGCGGGCAACGGGTCCACGGCGCAGGACCAGTCCAGGGTCCTGCTCCCCGACGTGGTCCTCATGGACATCCGCATGCCCGGCGTGGACGGCATCGACGCGACCCGGCGCATCGTGCGCGACGCGGCCCCGGGCGCCCACGTGCCCCGCGTGCTGGTGCTGACCACCTTCGACCTGGACGAGTACATCGTGGAGGCGCTGCGGGCCGGGGCCAGCGGGTTCCTGCTGAAGGACGTGCCCCCCGACGAGCTGGTGCAGGCGATCCGGGTGGTGGCGGCCGGAGACGCGATAGTGGCGCCGAGCGTGACCAGGCGGCTGCTGGACAAGTTCGCCGCCCGCCTGCCGTCGGCCCACCAGCAGGCCACCCCGGCCCGCGTCCACCGGCTGACCGAGCGCGAGTTGGAGGTGCTCCGCCTCATCGCGAGGGGGATGTCCAACGCCGAGATCGCCGCCGAGCTGGTGGTCAGCGAGACGACCGTGAAGACCCATGTGGGCAACGTGCTCACCAAGCTGGCGCTGCGCGACCGGGTGCAGGCCGTGGTCCTGGCCTACGAGACCGGGCTGATCACCCCGGGCGCCATCCCCTGACGGGCCCTCCGGGCACGGCCGCCGTGCGCCGTACCCGGAGAGTGAGCCCGAGGGCTCAGGCGGGGACCGGCGCCCCGGCGTCGCCGGGCACCGCGTCCCGCGGAGCGTTCTCCGGGAAGTGGCAGGCGACCTGGTGGCCCGTGGCGAGCTCCGCGAGGGGCGGCTCGACGGTCTTGCAGATCTCCTGCGCCTTCCAGCAGCGGGTGTGGAACCGGCAGGCCGGCGGCGGGTTGATCGGGCTCGGCACGTCGCCCTGCAGGCGGATGCGCTCGCGCTCGGTGCGCCGCTTGACGTCCGGAACCGGCACCGCCGACAGCAGCGCGGTGGTGTACGGGTGCATCGGCGACTCGTACAGGTCCTTGCGGTCGGCGACCTCGACGATCTTGCCGAGGTACATGACCGCGACCCGGTCGCTGATGTGCCGGACCACCGACAGGTCGTGCGCGATGACGACGTAGGTCAGGTCGAGCTCGTTCTGCAGGTCCTCCAGGAGGTTGACCACCTGGGCCTGGATGGACACGTCGAGCGCCGACACCGGCTCGTCAGCGATGATGAGCTTGGGCTTGAGCGCCAGCGTCCGCGCGATGCCGATGCGCTGCCGCTGGCCGCCGGAGAACTCGTGCGGGTAGCGGTTGTAGTGCTCGGGGTTGAGCCCGACCAGCTCCAGGATGTCCTGCACGGCCTTCTTGGTGCCATGCTCGGTCTTCACGCCCTGGATCCGGAACGGCGCGCCCACGATGGCGCCGACGGTGTGGCGCGGGTTGAGCGAGCTGTAGGGGTCCTGGAAGATCATCTGCATGTCCCGGCGGAGCGGGCGCAGCGAGCCCTGGGACATGTGGGTGATGTCCCGGCCCTCGAAGAGGATCTTCCCGCCGGTGGGCTCCAGCAGCCGGGTGATCAGGCGGCCGGTCGTGGTCTTGCCACAGCCGGACTCCCCCACCAGGCCGAGCGTCTCGCCCTTCCGGACGTCGAAGGACAGCCCGTCGACGGCCTTGACGGCTCCGACCTGACGCTTGATGAGCCCCTTGGTGATCGGGAAGTGCTTCTCCAGGCCCTGGACGGACAGCAGAGGCTCGGGCGACTCACTCACGCGGACTCCAGGTTGGGCTTGATCTCGTTCTCCCAGATGCCGCGCCGTTCCTCCAGGGTCATGTGGCAGCGCACCAGGTGCCCGCCCTCGGTCTCCAGGAGCTCGGGCACCTGTGTGCTCGCCCGGCCCTCCGTGCGGCCCTCGAAGGCGCAGCGGGGGTGGAACGCGCAGCCGGCGGGCACGTTGATCAGGGACGGCGGGGTGCCCTTGATCGGCATCAGGCGCTCTGTGCGCTCGCGGTCGAGCCGCGGCATCGACCCGAGCAGGCCCCAGGTGTAGGGGTGCTCGGGACGTTCGAAGATGTCCTCGGCGCTGCCGTACTCGATGCACTTGCCGCCGTACATCACAAGGATGTCGTCGGCCAGCTCGGCCACCACGCCGAGGTCGTGGGTGATGATGATCAGCGCGGAGTTGAACTCCTCCTGCAGATCGCGCATCAGGTCGAGGATCTGGGCCTGCACGGTCACGTCGAGGGCCGTGGTCGGCTCGTCGGCGATCAGCAGCTCCGGGTCGCACGAGAGCGCCATGGCGATCATCGCGCGCTGGCGCATGCCGCCGGAGAACTCGTGCGGGTAGCTGTCGACGCGCCTGTCGGGCTGCGGGATGCCCACCCGGCCGAGCATGTCGATCGCGTGCTTGCGCGCCACGGCCTTGCTGACCTGGTGGTGGATGCGGTAGGCCTCGATGATCTGCGCGCCCACGGTGTAGTAGGGGTGCATGGCCGACAGCGGATCCTGGAAGATCATCGCCATCTTCTTGCCGCGCAGCGTGCGGACGTGCTCGGGGGTCGCGGAGACCAGCTCCTCGCCGTCGAGCCAGATCTCACCGGAGATCTTGGCCCGGGTGCCCTTGTGCAGGCCGAGGACGCCGAGGCTCGTGACGCTCTTGCCGGACCCGGACTCGCCCACGATGCCGAGGGTCCTGCCCCGCTCCAGCCCGAACGAGAGCCCGTCGACGGACTTGACCAGGCCGTCGTCGGTCGGGAAGTGGATGCGAAGGTCCTTGAGCTCCAGGAAGGCCTTCTGCCCGGCGATTCGCCCGCTCACGTGAGCCTCACTCTCGGGTCGACCACCGCGTACAGGAGGTCCACGACAAGGTTCGCCACCACGACGAAGAAGGCGGCGACCAGCGTGACCCCCATGACCTTCGGCAGGTCCTGGTTGGTGATCGCGTCGATGGCGTACTTCCCGATGCCCGGCAGGGAGAAGGTGCTCTCGGTGAGCACCGCGCCGCCCATCAGCAGGCCGAGGTCGAGGCCGAAGATGGTGAGGATCGGGGTCAGCGCGCCGCGCAGGCCGTGCTTGAAGACGACCACGCGCTCGGTGAGGCCCTTGGCCCGGGCCGTGCGTATGTAGTCCTCGTTCATCGTCTCAAGCATGCCCGACCGCGTGAGCCGCGCGTACCCGGCGGCGTACAGGAAGGCCAGCGTGATCCAGGGCAGGATCAGGCTGTACGCCCACATGACGGGGTTGTCGAAGAACGGGGTGAAGCTGCCGCCCGGCGCCGTGAGCGCCAGTGGACGGCCGTAGCTGAAGACCACCAGCGAGACGATGCCGGTGAAGAAGATCGGTAGGGAGACGCCGGCGAGGGCGATGCTCATCGCCGCCCTGTCGAAGATGCTGCCGCGTCTCAGCGCGGAGATCACTCCGGTGGCCACGCCCGCGATGAGCCAGATCACCGCGGCTCCGAGGGCCAGTGACATCGTCACCGGCAGCCGGTTCAGCAGGTCGGGCCACACGGGCAGCCGGGTGAGGAACGAGTAGCCGAAGCACGGCGCCGGGCAGCGCTCCACGCCGGGACCGTAGTCATAGTCGGCGCCCGCGACGATGCCCTTGGCGAACCTGCCGTACTGCACGATCAGCGGATCGTTGAAGCCCAGTTTCTCGGCCGCGACCTTGACCTGCTCGGCGCTGGCCGTACGCCCGACGTAACGGGTGGCCAGGCTCTCGGAGGTGGCGCCCGCCAGGCGCGGCACCAGGAAGAAGATCGCAAAGGTGATCACGCTCACGATGGCGAGCATGAAGACACCCCAGATCAGGCGCCGGATGATGTATGTGACCACAGTCCCCCCGGCTCCGGGGGCCGGCCTGTCGGCCGGCCCCCTGCCGCGTTCACGTGTCTATCGGATCTATCGGATGGTACGGGCTGTTACTGCAGGCCCATGTTGATGTAGTCGTACATGCCGGTCGCGTCGCTGACGTACACGTTCGTCACGCCCTTGCCCCGGATGAGGAGGCTCTTGGCCCACAGGCCGGGCAGGACGTAGGCGTCGTCCATCACCTTCTGGTCGATCTGCGCCCAGATCGGCTCACGCTTGGCGATGTCGGTCTCCAGCGAGGCCTGGTCGATCAGCTTGTCGACCTCGGGGTCCCGGACGCTGATGTTGGAGGAACCACCAGTGTCGCGGATCACCCGGCTGTCGACGATCTGCTGCAGGAAGCCGTATCCGTCCGGCCAGTCGGCGCCCCAGCCGTTGACGGCCAGGCCCAGCTTGTTGTCCTTCGCGTAGCCCGGCTTGCCGGCGTACAGCGCGAAGTAGTCGGCCTGCGGGAACGGCTTCAGCGTGAGCTTGATGCCGACCTTGGCCAGCGACTGCTGCAGCGCCTCGGCCGTGGCCTTCTCCTTCGGGCGCTCGGCCCGGTAGGAGATGTTGGTCTCGAAGCCGTTCGGCTGGCCGCAGGCCGTGAGGGCCTCCTTGGCCTTGGTCACGTCACCGTGGTTGTCCGCGCCGGCCGGGTACGGGTTGATGTCCGCGTGGCCGGGGATGCCCGGGGGCAGCAGGCTCGTGGCGATCTGGCCGCCGGAGAACTCGCCTCCGTAGGCGGTCTGGTAGGCGACCTTGTCCGCGGCGTACTCGACGGCCTTGCGGCACTCGAGGTTGTCCAGCGGCTTCACGTTGCCGTTGATCGACGTGTACCACAGGCGGGTGATCGTCGGGTTGTCGGCGTTGGCCTTCAGCGCCGGGTCCGTCAGCACGCGGCCGAGGGTGGCGGGCTGGGCGCCGGTGCCGGCGATGTCGACGTGCAGGTCGCCGGAGAGCAGGCGGTTGTCGATGTCGTCGGCGTTGACGTTCGTCGAGACCTCGTAGCCGTCGGGCAGCGCCTTGCGGTTCGGGTCGCTCGCCTGGTCCCACTGGTCGTTGCGGACCAGGTTGAAGCCCTTGCCGATCTCGTTCTTATCGAACTTGTACGGCCCGGAGGAGATCACGTGCTCCTTGTACTTCGCGCCCGTGTCCTTGGCCTCGGGGACCGGGATCGTCGCGGGAAGCTGCGCGAAGTAGTCGAAACCGCTGTAGGACTGCTTCAGGTGGAAGACGATCGTCTGGTCGTCGGGGGTCTCGATCGCCTTGTCGGTGTTGACGCCCTTGGACTTGTACGGACCCTTGTAGTCCTTCGGCAGGTCCAGCGTGTCGTTGAAGTAGGTGTACCCGTCGGGGAACACCTCCTTGTCGAGCGACCGCAGGACGCCGTACTTCACGTCCTTGGAGGTGATCGGGGTGCCGTCCTCGTACTTCACGCCGGCCCTGAGCTTGTACGTCCAGGTCTTGGCGTCATCGCTCGGGGTGCCGAGGTTCTCGGCGAGGTCGGGGACGAGCTGGCTGCTCTCCTTGCCGGGAGCCGGCTTGAACATCACCAGGGCACGGCCGTAGAGCCGGATGAAGTTCCAGGAGTAGCCGTAGTAGGTGTCGGCGGGGTCAAGGGAGTCCCAGTCGCCGGCGTTGGCGAACTTCATGATCCCCCCCTTCTTGTCAGAAGGGTTGAACACCTGCGTGAGGGCGGCGTTGAACTCCGCCTTCGCGCCGTCACCGCCCGCGGACGCCGCGCCGGACTGGCTCGGCGTCGCCGACCCGCCTCCGCCGCAGGCGGACAGCCCCAGGGCGAGAACCGCACCTAGGGCGGTCACCCCCAGTGTGGTCTTTCTCATCATGTACGAAACCCCTTGTTGTCGGAGCCAGGGAACTTATGGGGGAAACAGATCGAGCTCAGCGGGCCCTCGGGTCGAGGGCGTCGCGAAGGCCGTCACCGAGGAGGTTGAAGGCCAGGACGGTGATGAAGATCGCCATACCCGGGAAGAACATGAAGTGCGGGATCGTGTAGAAGCGCACGGCGTCCGACAGCATGCCGCCCCAGGTGGCCGTGGGCGGGCGCACACCGACGCCGAGGAACGACAGCGCGGCCTCGAAGAGGATGTTCGTCGGGATCAGGAGCGTGGAGTACACCAGGATCGGCGCCACCAGGTTGGGCAGCATCTCCCGGAAGATGATGTAGGGCCCGCGCGCTCCAAGGCTGCGGGCCGCGTCGACGAACTCCCGCTCGCGCAGCGACAGCGTCTGCCCGCGCATGATGCGCCCGATGTAGGGCCAGTTGAAGAAGCCGATGATGAACACCAGGAGCGAGACGCGCAGCGCGTCGCCGGACAGGCCGAACGCGGTGTCGGGCACGATGCCCGCCAGGGCGATGGCGAAGACCAGCAGGGGGAAGGCCAGGAAGACGTCCATCGTCTTGCTGATGACCGAGTCGACCCAGCCGCCGAAGTAGCCGGCCATGACGCCGAGCGTCGTGCCGATGACCACCGACAGCAGCGTGGCGAGGAAGGCGATCAGCAGCGAGATGCGGGCGCCGTACACGATGCGGCTGAAGATGTCGCGCCCGTTGACCGGCTCGACGCCGAACAGGTGGTCCAAGCCGATGCCGGTGCCGTCCTTGGGCGCCAACGTCTCGGAGCTGATGAGGTCCTGGTTGAAGTCGTTCGGGGGATGCCCGATCAAGCCGACGATCAGCGGGGCGAAGACCGCGACCAGGATGAGGAAGATCACCACGCCGCCACCGATCAGCGCGACCTTGTCCCGCTTCAGGCGCATCCAGGCGATCTGGCCGAGAGATCGGCCCTGGATCGCCTTGGCCTGCGACCCTCCCAGCACGGCTTCCGGCGCGGCCTCGAGCTCCGTGCCGGAGACGTCGAGCGGTGCGGTCATAGTGTCGGCCCCCTGGATCCCAGACGACGTTGTCCGTCTGACGCGTCGCCCGCCACCGGTGGCCGGCGGGCGTCGTCCATTTCAGGCAGGCCGCGTGTACGGCCCCCGGACGCAGAATCTACGTGCTGAGCTGCACTGACCAGTACCTGAGCGCGCTATGTGGCTCAACTGTGATTCATGCGAAATTCATTCGTGTTGATCTTGGATGGTATGTCCGGGGGCTGTTCGGGTTGTGTACCGGAACCGTGACACGCCGCAGGGAGCCGCTGCGGCGCAGGGGATGCGGCGCCCGGCGGCGATCTCCGGCCGCCCGGAGGGGGCGTGGATCATGGCGGGGACCATGCCTGCGTGATCATATCCAGGGCATCGGAGGCCCGATCGGCCGATCTTGAAGACTGAGACGCCGTTATCCGAACGTAACCCGCTCCGAGGACGTATCTGCTCGTGATGGCGCACGCCGGACGGCAGCAAGGAGCATCGATGATCGGCACTCCCCAGGGATACCGGACCATGTCCTGCGAGCTACCGGGCGACCGGGCGGCCGTCGCGGAGACCCGGGACATGGTGCGGCGGACGCTCATGGGCTGGGGCCTACGGACGACGTGGTGCTCATGGTGAGCGAGCTGGTGAGCAACGCCATCGCCCACGGCGCACCGGGGGCGCCGGCGCGCGGGAGGGCTAGCTGATGCCCCGGCGCTTGAGGATCTCCTCGATGTCCGCGAGGTCGTCGTCCGCGGCGGGGGCGGCGGGCTTCTGCGGCAGGGGCCTGCGGTTCGGCTTGGTGGGGGCGGCCGCGCCCGGGGCCGCCTGCTTGGGCGTCTGCTTGGGCGTACGGCCCTCCGGCGCGCCCTCGGCGGCGCCCCCGCGCCTCCTGCGCAGCACGCCCGAGACCAGGAACAGCACCGCCGACAGGCCAGCCACGGCGACGCCGGCCCAGACCGTCGGCGAGAAGACCAGGCCCGTGAAGAAGCCCACCACGGCCGTGCCGACCTTCCAGGCGGCCGGCAGCGCGCCGGTGAGGTAGGCCGCGATCGGGATCAGGGACCAGGCGGCGACCCGCAGGCCCGCCGCGGCGCCCCGTCTGCGGAATGCCAGGAAGCCGAGCACCAGCCCGACCGCTGTCAGCCCGGCGCACAGCGGGAACCAGGCGATCTGGTCGAAGGACATAACGGCTCGCCCCCTTTGTATGGCTTACCGTTCCATCCTGGCACGCGATCGCGCCGGGTCCTCTCCTCCCCAAGGAGGGCACGTCCCCTACCTGGAGGAGGGGCGGCCCCCTAGGGGATCACGCGGCGGGGCCCTCGGACAGGACCAGGCTCCGGAGCGTCGCCAGGTCGACCTGCTTGAGCGACTCGACGACCAGGCGCCGCGGCGCGGGCGGGATGGCGAGCACGCTGGGGACGGCCACGACCGCGCATCCCGCCGCGGTGCCCGCGGCGACGCCGGTCGGCGAGTCCTCAAGGACGGCGCAGCGTGCCGGGTCGACACCGAGCAGGCGCGCGGCCAGCAGGTAGGGCTCCGGGTCGGGCTTGAAGTGCCGGACGTCGTCGCCGGTGACCACGATGTCGAAGTTGTCACGCCCGATGCCGCCGAGCACGGCGTCCGCCATCAGCCGGCTGGAGGAGGTCACGAGGCCCACGGGCACGCCGGACGCGCGCACCTCGGCCAGCAGCTCCGCCGCTCCCGGCATGACCTCGAAGCCGTCGGCCAGCAGGCCGAGAATGCCGTCGAGCATCCAGCTCTCGACGTCGGCGGGATCCCGGCCGGATCCACTCGCCTGGAGCATGTAGGCGACGGTCGCCGGCATGGAGCCGCCGACCAGGTTCTCCTGGTCGGCGGTGGTCCACCCCGCGCCAAGGCGCCGCATCACCTGTGACTCCGCCTGGAACCAGAGCTTCTCGGTGTCGACGAGAGTCCCGTCCATGTCGAAGAAGACCGCGTCCACGCAACCCCCTGACAAACGCGTGCGTATACCCCCAGAACCGTACCGTCTGGGCGCGAGGTCAGACGTTGAAGTAGCTGGCCTCGGGGTGATGCACGATCAGGGCCGAGGTCGCCTGCTCGGGATGCAACTGGAACTCCTCCGACAACGACACCCCGATCCGCTCCGGATCCAGCAACTCGAACAACTGCACCTGATCCTCCAGATTCGGGCACGCCGGATACCCGAACGAATACCGGCACCCGGTCACGTTCACCTTCAGCATGTCCTCCAGCGACTCCCGGCCACCGATCCCCAGCTCCGAGCGCACCCGGGCATGCCAGTACTCCGCCAGCGCCTCGGTCAACTGCACCGACAACCCGTGCAACTCCAGATAGTCGCGGTAGGCGTCCTTGGCGAACAACTCCGCCGTCGCCCGCGACACCTTGCTCCCCATCGTGGCCACCTGGAACGCCACCACGTCCACCTCACCCGACTCCCGGGACCGGAAGAAATCCGACAGGCACAGATGCCGGTCACGCCGCTGCCGCGGAAAAGTGAACCGCGTCCGCTCCTCCCCCGCCTCGTTCAGGATGATCAGGCTGTCGCCGTCGCTGACACACGGGAAATACCCGTACACCACCGCCGCCTCCAGCAACCCCTCGGTCTGCATCCGCTCCAGCCACATCCGCAACCGCGGACGCCCCTCGGTCTCCACCAGCTCCTCATACGAGGGCCCACCACCACCACGGGCCGCCTTCAGCCCCCACTGCCCCATGAACGTCGCCCGCTCGTCAAGGAACGCGGCGTACTCCCCCAGCGAGATCCCCTTCACCACCCGCTCCCCCAAGAACGGCGCCCGGGGAATCGGGTTGCCGGCCGCCACATCCGAACGCGCCGGTAGATCCTGCTCAGGGGTGCGGATCAGGGTGGCGCCGGTCTTGACCCGCCGCTCCCGCAACGGCGGCAACGCCGCCCCCGCAACCCCGCGTTTGACCGCCATGAACGCGTCCATCAACCGCAAACCCTCGAACGCGTCCCGCGCATAACGCACCTGACCCTGGAACACATCGGCCAGATCCTGCTCCACATACGCCCGGGTCAACGCCGCCCCGCCCAGCAACACCGGGAACCGATCAGAGATCCCCCGGACGTTCATCTCCTCCAGGTTCTCCCGCATGATCACCGTGGACTTCACCAGCAACCCCGACATACCGATCACATCGGCCTTGCTGTCCTCCGCCGCCTCCAAAATCGTCGACACCGGCTGCTTGATCCCGAGGTTCACCACCTCATAACCATTGTTGGACAAAATGATGTCCACCAGGTTCTTCCCGATGTCATGCACATCACCCTTGACCGTGGCCAGCACGATCCGCCCCTTGGTCTCCCCCTCCACCCGATCCATATGCGGCTCCAGATACGCCACCGCGGTCTTCATCACCTCAGCCGACTGCAACACAAACGGCAACTGCATCTGACCCGAGCCGAACAACTCACCCACGGTCTTCATACCGTCCAGCAGCACCTCATTGATGATCTCCAAAGCAGGACGCCGCCCCAGACCCTCCTCCAGATCGGCCTCCAGGCCCTTCTTCTCCCCATCCACGATCCGCCGCTTCAACCGCTCCCACAACGGCAGACCCAACAGCTCAGCCGCCCGATCCTGCCGCATCGACGCGGCATCGACCCCCTCGAACAACTCCATGAACCGCTGCAACGGGTCATAACCCTCCCGCCGCCGGTCATACACCATGTCCAACGCCACCTGACGCTGCTCATCAGGAATCCGCGCCACCGGCAAAATCTTCGACGCATGCACGATCGCCGAATCCAACCCCGCGTTCACACACTCATTCAAAAACACCGAATTCAACACAATCCGCGCCGCCGGGTTGAGGCCGAAGGAGATGTTCGACAGGCCCAGCGTGGTCTGCACCTCCGGGTACAGCCGCTTGAGCTCGCGGATCGCCTCGATGGTCTCGACGCCGTCGCGGCGGGTCTCCTCCTGCCCGGTCGCGATCGGGAAGGTCAGGCAGTCGACGATGATGTCGCCGACCTTCATGCCCCAGTTGCCCTTGAGGTCCTCGATGATGCGGGAGGCGACGCGGATCTTCCACTCGGCCGTACGGGCCTGGCCCTCCTCGTCGATCGTCAGGGCCACCACGGCCGCGCCGTGCTCCTTGACCAGGCCCATGATCTTCTGGAAGCGCGAGCCCGGGCCGTCGCCGTCCTCGTAGTTGACGGAGTTGATGACCGCGCGCCCGCCCAGCATCTCCAGGCCCGCCTGGATCACCGCGGGCTCGGTGGAGTCCAGCACGACCGGCAGCGTCGAGGCCGTCGCGAAGCGGAACGCCAGCTCCTTCATGTCGGCCACGCCGTCACGGCCCACGTAGTCCACGCACAGGTCGAGCATGTGCGCACCGTCGCGCGACTGGGCACGGGCGATGTCGACGCACTCGTCCCACTGCTCGGCCAGCATCGCCTCGCGGAACGCCTTGGACCCGTTGGCGTTGGTGCGCTCGCCGATGGCCAAATACGAGGTGTCCTGCCGGAACGGCACGTGCTGGTACAGCGAAGCGGCGCCGGCCTCCGGGCGAGGGCGCCGCGCGGCGGGAGCCTGGCCGCGCACCCGCTCGACCACCCGCCGCAGGTGCTCGGGGGTGGTGCCGCAGCAGCCGCCGACCAGAGAGAGGCCGTAGTCGTGGGTGAAGGTCTCGTGGGCGTTCGCGAGCTCGCCGGGGCTGAGCGGGTAGCGGGCGCCGTCGGAGGTGAGCTCGGGCAGGCCGGCGTTGGGCATGCAGGACAGCGGCAGGCGGCTGTGCTTGGCGAGGTAGCGGAGGTGCTCGCTCATCTCGGCCGGACCGGTCGCGCAGTTGAGCCCGATCACGTCGACGCCCAGGGGCTCGATCGCGGTCAGCGCGGCGCCGATCTCGGAGCCCAGCAGCATCGCGCCGTTGGTCTCGATCGTCACCTGCGCGATGATCGGCACGTCCCGCCCGGCCGCCTCGATCGCGCGCCGCGCTCCGACGACCGCCGCCTTGACCTGCAGCAGGTCCTGGCACGTCTCGATGATCAGCGCGTCGGCGCCACCCGCGATCAGCCCAGCCGCGTTGTCGCGGTAGGCGTCGCGCAGCGCCTGGTACGGCTTGTGCCCGAGGGTGGGGAGTTTCGTACCGGGACCCATCGAGCCGAGGACGAAGCGGGGCCGCTCAGGCGTCGACCAGTGGTCGGCCCGCTCACGGGCCAGCCGGGCGCCCGCCTCGGAAAGCTCGTAGACGCGGCCGGGGATGTCGTACTCCCCCAGGGCGGCGAGGTTCGCGCCGAAGGTGTTGGTCTCCACGCAGTCGACGCCCACCTCGAAGTACGCGTCGTGCACGCCCCGCACGATGTCGGGGCGGGTCACGTTGAGCACCTCGTTGCAGCCCTCGTGGCCCTCGAAGTCGTCGAGGGCCGGGTCGTAGGCCTGCAGCATCGTCCCCATGGCCCCGTCCGCGACGATCACCCGATCGGCCAGGGTCTGCCTGAAGGACGCTCTGCTGTTCATGGAGTCAAGCCTAGCGGGAGGCATGATGTGACCGCCCGATGCCGGAATTGCACCAGCCGTCCAGTCCTTTCCCTCCTTTCCGGGCCCTCGCCGAGGGTTCTGAGCGGCTCTGACGTCCGGCTGTCGCCTCTCCGTGACACTGAACGCCCCTCAACGAATAGGCTTAGACAGGCACAAGGCCGCCGCCGGCGGCCGAGAGGGCGTCCCCGTCAGGTGGGCGGCCTCGGCCAGGCGAGGAGGAGGCGGCGCGTGATCGAGCTCGAAGGACTCCCCGAGCTCGTCGACCCGGTGCTGATCGCCGCGTTCGAGGGCTGGAACGACGCGGGGGAGGCGTCGAGCGGCGCGCTCGCTCACCTGGAGGCGGAGTGGAAGGCCACCCCGCTCGTCGAGCTCGACCCCGAGGACTATTACGACTTCCAGGTCACCCGCCCCGTCGTCGAGCTGGGCGACGGCGTCACGCGCTCCATCGTGTGGCCCACCACCCGCCTGCTCGTGGCGCGTCCCCCGGGCAGCAACCGCGACGTGGTGCTGCTGCGCGGCATCGAGCCCAACATGCGCTGGCGCACCTTCTGCGCCGAGCTGGTCAGCATCAGCCTGGAGCTCGGCGTGGAGACCGCGGTGCTGCTCGGCGCCCTGCTCAACGACTCCCCCCACACCCGGCCGGTGCCGATCGTGGGCTCCGTGAGCGATCCTGGCCTCGCGCGCTCCCTCAACCTCGAGCTGACCCGCTACGAGGGCCCGACCGGCATCGTCGGGGTGCTCCAGCACTCCCTCGGCGCGGCGGGCACCAAGACGGTCTCGCTGTGGGCCTCGGTGCCGCACTACGTCGCCCAGCCGCCCAACCCCAAGGCCACGCTGGCCCTCCTGCGCCGCATGGAGGACCTGCTCGACATCCCGATGCCGCTCGGCGAGCTTCCCGACGAGGCGCAGGCGTGGGAGCACGGGGTCGACGAGCTGGCCGCCCAGGACTCCGAGGTGGCCGAGTACGTGCGCGAGCTCGAGGAGCGCAAGGACGCCGCCGAGCTGCCCGAGGCCAGCGGCGACGCCATCGCGGCCGAGTTCGAGCGCTACCTGCGGCGGCGCGACAACGACACCGAGGGCTGACGGGCGCGACACCTCTCAACCGAGGGCATATTAACGATGAAGTCCCCTAAAGGGGGCAATTTACATACTTCCCGTTATTACCCACGCTCCTCCGAGATTTCGGGTAATAATTGGCCGCTGCGCCGTTCCGCACCATTGCACCTGGGCGGCACCCCGCGCGCGGCAACGATTCGATAACGGAGAGAAACACGACTCCGCAAACATCGTGAACGACGCCACCCGCGTGCTGAACCTACACATGTGACTGCGCACCTTGGGACCCCCATGGCGACTCAATATCCCGATCCGCACAAGAGAGCACAGGAGACGCGGCGACGCGTTCTTGAAATGGCCGTTTTCATGAAACAGGACGGCGGAGACGGGGCCGCCCGGCCCGGAGAGGGCGCCGCGCACCCGGTAGGCGGCGCCGCCTACCCCCAGCTGCGCGGCGCGACCCCCGCCCAGGCCGTCGAGATGTTCCTCGCCCTGCTCCAGGACCGCCTGCCGGTCTGGCTGCGCACCCTCGACACCCTGATGCACCTGGCCGGCAAGGGACGGGTGAACGACAACCTCCTGCCGGTGGCCCGTGCCGGCATCGCCTACTACGCCGAGGTTCAGGCGGCGGCGATGCCCGCCTTCATCTCGCCCTCGATCACCGTGCGGTTCCGCGAGGCGCTGCGCGAGACCGAGCTCGGCCCCGCCTCCGAGATCGCCCCCCTCGCCGAGTACCTCGCGGTCGAGCGCGGTCTCGGGCGGGTGTCGCCGGACGTGACCCCCGAGGCCAGCGCGCGCCTGCTGCTCGCCGGTTGCTTCCGGCACGCCTACTACGAGATGTTCATGGGCTCCGGCCTGTCGCGGGACGACGGCGCGGTGGAGATCGTGCGCGAGCTGCGGCTGGAGACCGTCACACCCCGGGCGCCCGCGCTCTCCTGAGCCGCCTGCGCGTGGCCTCCCCTGCCGATCGCGGCGGCGGCCTCGTCGAACCTGTGCCACGCCAGGGTCGCCAGGTCGTTCTCCGCGCCGAGCGGGCGGCTCACCACGTCCGCCCCGCTCGACTCCAGCCGGCCCTGGAAGAACCCCGGGGCCAGCAGGTAGGAGGCGACCGCCACCCGTGGCGCGGGCCCCGAGCGCAGCCTGTCCATGGCCGCCGCGACCGTCGGGCTGCCCGCCGAGGCGAACGCGGCGGTGACCGGGCGCGACAGCCGTACCGACAGCAGCCGGGCGGCGGAGCGCACGTCGGCGAGGGCGGCGGGGTCCGAGGAGCCCGCCGCGGCGAGGATCACCGCGTCGGTGGAGCGCAGGCCGGCCGACGCCAGCCGGCGTACCAGCACGGAGGTGATCAGCGGGTGCGGGCCCAGCCGGCCGGCCACGACGGCGTCCGGCCTGCACCTGGCCACGACCGCGGGCAGGTCGATGTGGAGGTGGTAGCCGCCCGCGAGCAGCAGCGGGACCACGACCACCGGCCCCGGCACGCCCGCCAGCACGTCGGCGAGCAGGGGTGAGCTGATCTCCAGGTAGGCCAGCTCGACCCGGTGGCCGGGACGCGCCCTGCGCACCCGTTCCGCGAGGGCGGCGTGCGCGGCCTCCCCCGCCGCGCTCCGCGTGCCGTGCGCGACCAGCACCAGCGTCCCCGCGGCTTCCGCCGCGGGGGGCTTGCCTCGGGAACCGCCCCTCTGCGGGACCTCCCGGTTCCTCCTCACCCGTCGTCCTTCCGCTCGTGGCCTCCGCCGGCCGAGGGCGTCACCGGGCGTCCAGCCGGTCACAGGCCAGCCGGTAGCCGCGCTTGACGACGGTCTCGACGATGCCCGAGGGCCCGAGGGCACGCCGGAGCCGGGTGACCGCCATCTCGACCGCGTGCTCGGCGGAGTCCCTGGACGGGCCGCCCGGCAGCACCACGCGCAGGTCGGAGCGGGGCACGACGTGGCCGGGACGCTCGGCGAGGCGCTTGAGCACGGCCATCGGCGCGGGCGGCAGCGGCTTCAGGTCGCCGTCGACGGCGACCGCGTGCCCGCGGATCTCCAGCTGGTGGGCGCCCGCGGTGACGCGCGTGACGCTGTGCTCGGGAAGGTGGCGGGCGAGGGTGCGGGCCAGGGCGCCGAGGCGCGAACGCTCCGGCTGGATCACCGGCACGCCCTTCGCCAGCAGCGGCGCCGCCGTCACCGGGCCGACGCACGCCGCCACCACCGAGCCGCTGAAGGCCGACAGGAGCGAGTCCTCCAGGCTCTCGGCCCTGGCGGCGTTGAGCATCGCCAGCACGGCGGGGGCGCTGGTGAAGGCCACGGCGTCCACCGAGCCCGAGATCGCCTGGGTGATCAGGCGGCGCAGCGGGGAGGCGTCGCGGTAGGGCAGCCAGCGGTAGACCGGCACCTCGATCACCGTGGCGCCCGCCGCCCGCAGCTGGGCCACGAACCCGGTCAGCGGCTCTCCGTGCAGCTGCACCACGATGCGCCGCCCCCGGAGGTCCTGGCCGAGGAGGTACTGCTTGATCTCCTCGCAGGACTCCGTGAGCGGGGTCCAGTGGTCGTTGAGCCCGGCGGCGCGCACCGCCCCGCGTGCCTTCGGCCCCCGGGGCAGCAGCCGCGCCGCCGCGAGGTGGTCGGCCAGGTCGGTGGAGAGCCCCCAGCCCTCGGCGGCGGCCATCCACCCACGGAACCCGACGCCCGTGGTGACCACCACGTCGTGGACCGGCCCGTCCAGGGACTCGCGGGTGGCCGCCAGCAGGTCGGCGTCCTCGGCGAGGGGCACCAGGCGGATCGCGGGAGCCCGTACGACCCGGGCTCCCCGCCTTTCCAGCAGGGCCGCGAACTCCTCCCTGCGGCGGGTCGCGGTCACCCCGATGGTGAACCCGGCCAGCGCGTCGGGCGCCGTCTCGAGGGTGGTCAGGGGATTGTCCAGAAGCGCGGCTGTCATTCCACGCTCACCTCCACGGTGCCGTTGGTGACACGGGTCGGATATGTCGGTAGTGCAATTGCCGGATCGTCCAGGCAGACGCCGGTGACCAGGGAGAACACCTGCTTGTACATGGGCGTCGCCACCACGGGCTCCTCGCCCCTGGTGCCGGTGATGCCGCGTGACATCACGTACGCCCCGCTGTAGGGGTCGCGGTTCCCGACGGCGAACAGGCGCCCGTCGTGCGCGCGGAACAGCGCGATCTGGCGGCCCCCGACCAGTGCGGCGGCGCCGCGCTCGGGGATCAGGTCCGTGTAGGCGCAGAGCGCCACCCAGCCCTGCGCGGTCGCGGTCACCAGAGTCTTCCTGGCGGCGCTCATCGGCGGGTCACCTCCACGAGAACGGGCTTGATCTGGTCGCGTTCGGTCTCGAAGGCGATCGAGGGGTCGGGGGTGCCGGGGGCGTTGACGAAGCTGACGAACCTGCGCAGCTTGTCGGGGTCCTCCAGGGTGGCGCGCCACTCGTCGAAGTAGCCGGCGACGTGCCGCTCCATGCCCGCGTCCAGGTCGGCGGCGATCCCGAGGGAGTCCTCGACGATCACGTCGCGGAGGTGGTCCAGGCCGATGCCCTCGACCCAGGCGGCCGTGCGCTGGAGGCGGTCGGCCGTGCGGATGTAGAACATCAGGAAGCGGTCGATCGCGCGGACCAGCTCGTCGTCGGTCAGGTCGCTCGCCAGCAGGTCGGCGTGGCGGGGCTTGAAGCCGCCGTTGCCCCCGACGTAGAGGTTCCAGCCGTTCTCGGTGGCGATGATCCCGAAGTCCTTGCCGCGCGCCTCGGCGCACTCGCGGGCGCACCCGGAGACGGCCGCCTTGAGCTTGTGGGGCGAGCGCAGCCCCCGGTAGCGCAGTTCGAGCGCGATGGCCATGCCGACCGCGTCCTGGACCCCGTACCGGCACCAGGTGGACCCCACGCAGGACTTCACGGTGCGCAGCGCCTTGCCGTAGGCGTGCCCGGACTCGAAGCCCGCGTCGACCAGCCGCTTCCAGATCGCGGGAAGCTGCTCCACCCGGGCTCCGAACAGGTCGATGCGCTGGCCGCCGGTGATCTTGGTGTAGAGGCCGAAGTCGCGCGCGACCTCCCCGATCACGATGAGCCGCTCCGGGGTGATCTCACCGCCGGGGATGCGCGGCACCACCGAGTACGTGCCGTTCTTCTGGATGTTGGCCAGGAAGTGGTCGTTGGTGTCCTGCAGGGCCGCCCGCTCGCCGGAGAGGACGTGCCCGCCGTGCAGCGACGCCAGGATCGAGGCCACGACGGGCTTGCAGACGTCGCAGCCGCGTCCCCTGCCGTGCTCGGCGATGAGCCGCGAGAACGTCGTGATGCCGCGCACCCGGACGATCTCGAACAGCTCGGGCCTGCTGTGGTCGAAGTGCTCGCACAGCGCCTTGCCCGGGACGACGCCCTCCGCGGCGAGGATCGAGACGAGCGCGGGCACGCAACTGCCGCAGCTCGCGCCCGCCCGGGTGCACCTCTTGACGCCCGCGACGTCGGTGAGGCCGTGCTCGGCGATGGCCGCGCTGATGGCGGCCTTGGTGACGTTGTTGCAGGAGCACACCTGCGCGTCTCCGGGGAAGTCCGCCCCGGAGACCCCCGCCGAGCCCGTGCCCGCGAACAGCAGCTCGCTCGGCGGGGCGGTCAGCTCCCTGCCTACCATCGGCCGCAGCAGGTCGTAGGGCGAGGCGTCGCCGACGCAGACGCCGCCGAGCAGGGTGCGGGCGTCGTCGCTGACGAACAGCTTCTTGTAGACGCCCCCCACCGGGTCCATGTACGTCACGTCGAGCTCGCCGGACAGCCGCCCGAAGCCGGCCACCTCGACGCCGAGCAGCTTGAGCCTGGCCGACAGGTCGGCGCCGGTGAACGACGCCGTGCCGCCGAGGATGCGGTCGGCGGCCACCTCGGCCATGGTGAAGCAGGGCCCGGCCAGGCCGTAGACCACGCCCCCGGCCAGGGCGCACTCCCCGATGGCGTAGATCGCCGGGTCGGCGGTGCGCATCCCCTCGTCGACGACGACGCCGCCGCGCTCGCCCACGGGCAGCCCGGCCTGGCGGGCCAGTTCGTCGCGCGGCCGTACGCCCGCCGAGAAGACCACGACCCCCGCCTCGACGGCCGTGCCACCGGCGAGGACCACCCGGTCGTCCTCGACGCGGTCGAGGCCCGTGCCGGTGTGCACGGTGAGGCCGAGCCGCTCGATGTGGCCCCTGAGCATCGCCCCGCCGCCCTCGTCGAGCTGGCGGGGCATCAGCCAGCCGCCCATCTCGACGACGTGCGTGGACAGGCCGAGACGGCGCAGCGCGTCGGCGGCCTCCAGCCCGAGCAGGCCGCCGCCGACGACCACCCCGGAGGTGGCGTGCGCGGACGCCGCGCGGATGGCGTCGAGGTCCTCGATGGTGCGGTAGACGAAGGCCCGCCCTGCCCCCGGCACCGGCGGGACGAACGGCGCCGACCCCGTGGCCAGCACCAGCACGTCGTACGGCTCGTCGTGGCCGGCGCCGGTGGTCACCGTGCGGCGGGCGCGGTCGATCGAGGTCACCCGGTCGCCCAGCCGTGCCACGACCGGTCCGCCGGGAGCCGGGTAGGTGAGGTCCTCCGCGCTCGTGCCCGACAGGTAGGAGGTCAGCGCCACGCGGTCGTACGCGGGCCTCGGCTCCTCCCCGAGGACGGTGATCGTGCCCGTGAAGCCCCGGGCGGCCAGCGTCTCGACGAGCCGGTGGGCCGCCGGGCCGTACCCCGCCACCACGATCCTCATGCCCGGACCTCCTCCTGCTCGCGCAATGAGCCGATGAGGCCCTCGACCGCGGCGCGGCAGGTGCCGCACCCGGTCGTGGCCCTGGTGGCGGCGACCACGGCCGCCGTGTCGCGGGCGCCCGCCTCCCAGCAGGCGCGGATGCGGCCCTTGGTGACGTTGTTGCACTCGCACACCCGCGCCGAGTCGGGCATGCGGGCCGGGCTGTCGGCGGTCGCGGCGCCGTCGAGGCCGGGGAACAGCAGCCCGGCCGGGTCGCCGGGAAGCGGCCCGCCCCGGTCGTAGAGCTGTGTGAGCGTGCCCACCGTGGCCGACTCGCCGAGCAGGATGGCGCCGACCAGACGGTCGTTCCTGATCACGAGCTTGCGGTAGATGCCCCGGGCCCTGTGGCTGAAGCGGACGACCTCCACCGCGTCCGAGGGGTCCTCGGTCAGGTGCGTCTCGCCCATGGCCGCCAGCTCGACGCTCCTGGCCTTCAGGCGGGTGACCAGGCGCGAGCCGCGGTACCTCGCGGCGCCGTCGGCCCCGGTGACCAGGTCGGCCACCACGGCCGCCTGCTCCCACGCGGGCGCCACCAGCCCGTACACCGTGCCGTCGTGCTGCGCGCACTCCCCGATGGCGTAGATCGCCGGGTCGGCGGTGCGCAACCGGTCGTCGACGACGACGCCGCCGGCGACCTCCAGGCCGGCGTCCCTGGCGAGGCCGGTCACCGGCCGCACGCCGCAGGCGAGCACCACCAGCTCGGACCCGAGCGTCTCCCCGGTGTCAAGCTCGACGCCGTGGGCGTGGATCGCCGAGACGCGGACCCCGGTCCTGACGGTCACCCCGAGCCCGGCCAGCGCCTCGCCGAGCACGAGCCCCGCCTCGGCGTCGAGCTGGCGGTCCATCAGGTGCCCGGCCAGGTGGAGCAGGGTCACCGGCAGGCCGCGCCCGGCGAGCCCTCGCGCGGCCTCCACGCCGAGCAGGCCGCCGCCGACCACCACCGCGCCGGTCGCGGTCGCCGCGGCGGCAAGGATGCGGTCGCAGTCGTCCAGGGTGCGGAACGCGATCGCCCGGGTGGCGCCGGGGATCGCCGGCACGACCGGCTCGCTGCCCGTGGCCAGCACCAGGACGTCGTACGGCTCGCGGCCGCCGTCCGAGGTGCGCACCGTGCGGGACTCGCGGTCGATCGCGGTGACCGTGACGCCGAGACGGGCGGTCACCCCTTCGGCCTGCGCGGGCAGGCGCACCTGCTCGGGGCTCGCGGTGCCCGCGAGCACGTTGGACAGCAGCACCCGGTTGTACGGCCCCCGGGTCTCGGCGCCGAACACCGTGACCTGGACGCTCGTGTCCCTGGCGCGGACCTCACTCGCCAGCCGCGTGCCTGCCATGCCGCTGCCGATGACGACGAGCCTCACGCGCCCCGCCCCCGCTCCCCCGCCGCGAGCGGGTCGCGCCGCTCGACGCGCACGGCGCAGACCTTGAACTCCGGCATACGGGACACCGGGTCCAGGGCGGGGTTGGTGAGGCGGTTGGCGCCCTCCCAGTGGAAGGGCATGAAGACCGTGTCGTGCCGGATGCCGCGGGTGACCCTGGCGACGGCCTCGGCGGAGCCCCTGCGGCTGGACACCGTGACCATGTCGCCGGGCGCCAGCCCCAGGCGTTCGGCGAGGTGCGGATGGAGCTCCACGTAGGCCTCGGGAGCCGCCTCGTTCAGCTCGGGGATCCGCCTCGTCTGCGCGCCGCTCTGGTAGTGCGCGAGGACGCGGCCCGTGGTCAGGTAGTACGGGTAGTCGTCGTCGATGTCCTCGGCCACGGGCCGGTGGTCGACGGGCACGAACCTCGCCCGCCCGTCCGGCGTCGGGAACCGGTCGAGGAACGGGCGCGGCGTGCCCGGGTGGTCCTTCGAGGGAGCCGGCCAGAACACGCCGGTCTCGGCGGCGATGCGCTCGTAGGTGATGCCCGAGTAGTCGGCGACGCCGCCCGCGCTCGCCCTGCGCAGCTCGTCGAACACCACGCCGGGGTCGCTGGAGAAGCCCTCGTCCCGGCCGAGCCTGGCGGCCAGGCCGGACAGGATCGCGAGGTCGCTCCGCACCCCCGAGGGCGGAGCGACGGCCTGGCGGCGCAGCAGGACCCTGCCTTCCAGGTTGGTCATCGTGCCGTGCTCCTCGGCCCACTGCGTGGTGGGAAGCACGACGTCGGCCATCGCGGCGGTCTCCGACAGTACGAAGTCGGAGACCACGAGCAGGTCCAGCGCGGCGAGCCGCTCGGCCACGTGGCTCGCGCGCGGGGCCGACACCACCGGGTTGGAGCCGAACACCAGCAGCGCCCGTGCCCCCTCGGCGGTGCCGAGGGTGTCGAGCAGCTCGTACGCCGAACGGCCCGGCCCGGGAAGCTCGCCGGGGTCGACTCCCCAGACCCCCGCGACGTGCGCGCGGGCGGCGGGGTCGGCGATCGAGCGGTAGCCGGGGAGCTGGTCGGCCTTCTGGCCGTGCTCGCGCCCGCCCTGGCCGTTGCCCTGGCCGGTCAGGCAGCCGTACCCGGAGCCGGGCCGTCCCGGCAGGCCGAGCGCGAGAGCGAGGTTGATGTACGCGGTGACCGTGTCGGCGCCCTTGGCGTGCTGCTCGGCGCCCCGGCCGGTGAGGATCATCGCCGTGCCCGCGCCGGCGAGGAGGCGGACGGCCTCGCGCATCCGGGCGACCGGCACACCGGTGACCCGCTCGGCGCGCTCGGGCCACCACGACGCGACCGACGCGCGTACCGCCTCGAACCCGGTCGTGCGGGCGGCGACGTAGTCCAGGTCGGCGTGGCCCTCGGTGATCGCGATGTGCAGCAGGCCCAGGGCGAGGGCCAGGTCGGTGCCCGGGGTGACCCGAAGGTGCAGGGTGGCCCGCGCGGCCGTGCGGGTGTCCCTCGGGTCGACGACGATCAGGGTGTTCCGCAGGTGCCGCAGGAACGGCGGCATGGTCTCGGCGACGTTCCCGCCGACAAGCATCACCGCGCCGGCCTCGGCCACGTCGGTGATCGGGAACGGCAGGCCCCGGTCCATGCCGAACGCGCGGTTGGTGGCCGCCGCCGCCGAGGACATGCAGAAGCGGCCGTTGTAGTCGATCTGGCTCGTCCCCAGCGCCACCCGGGCGAACTTGCCGAGCTGGTAGGCCTTCTCGTTGGTGAGGCCGCCACCGCCGAACACCGCCACCGCGTCCCTGCCGTGCCCGGCCTGGATCCCGCGCACGGCCGACGCGACGCGGTCGAGCGCCTCGTCCCAGCTCACCGGCTCAAGGGGGCTCGTACGGCTCGCGCGGGCGAGCGGCGTGGTGAGGCGTGCGCCGCCGGCCAGCAGCTCGCCCGCCGTCCACCCCTTCTGGCAGAGCGCTCCGGCGTTCGCCGGGACGTCGTGGCGGGGGGTGATCGTCACCGTGCCGCCGGGTGTCCCGCCGGTCCCACCGCTGACGTTCATGCCGCACTGCAGGGCGCAGTACGGGCAGTGCGTCGCCTCTCCCCTGTGCACCGGCGACATCACAGGCGCCGGCGGGGAAAGTGAGATCAGCATGGATTCGATGGTGCTTTCGGGCCGTTTCACCGTTGGGTCCCTCCTGTTACCTCTGTGCTACAAGCCGCCAACCGTGTTCACATCCGGAGCGGATCGCCTGTGCGCACATCGCCGCGATCGCCCCGTGAGGGACCTCGCTCAGACGCGGGCCGCCGCGAGGCTCGGCGCGATCCGGGCGCCCACCGTGCGCAGGTAGCAGAACCAGGTCAGCGCGCCGCAGGCCGCGTAGAAGCAGGCGAACGCGGCGAGCGCGGCGCCCGCGCCGCCCGTCGCCGCGATGGAGGTGCCGAAGCCGCGGTTGATGAAGAACCCGCCGAAGGCACCCACCGCCGAGATGATCCCGACGGCCGCCGAGCTGTCCCGCCTGCCCGCCGCGACGGCGGCCGCGTGCGCCGCCTCGTCCCCGGCGGGGACGCCCTCGATCGCCTTGGCCTTGAAGATCGCGGGGATCATCCGGTACGTCGAGCCGTTGCCCACCCCCGTCAGCGCCACCAGCAGCAGGTAGGCGCAGAAGAACAGGGCGAAGCTGTTCGCGCCCAGCCCGTAGGCGACCAGCGCGACGGCCGCCGCCATCGCGGCGAAGTTCCACAGCGTGACCCGCGCCCCGCCGAGCCGGTCGGACAGCCGCCCGCCGACGGGCCTGATCAGGGAACCGACCAGGGCGCCGAGGAAGGCCCAGGTGACGGCAGAGGCGTGCCCGGGGAACTGGCTCTTGATGAGCAGCGGGAAGGCGGTGGTGTAGCCGATGAACGAGCCGAACGTGCCGATGTAGAGCAGGGACATGATCCAGGTCTGGGCCCTGCCCGCGATCTTCAGCTGGTCCCTCGCGCTCGCCTTGGCGGAGGTGAGGTTGTCCATGAAGAAGAACGCGCAGACGGCGGCGGCCACGATGAACGGCACCCAGAACAGCCCGGCCGCCGCCAGCCCGAACCCGGTGATCACCAGGGGCATGGCGAGCTGCACGGAGCTGACGCCGATGTTGCCGCCCGCGGCGTTCAGGCCGAGCGCCCAGCCCTGCCTCCTCTCGGGGTAGAAGTAGGTGATGTTGGCCATGCTGGAGGCGAAGTTGCCGCCGCCGAGACCGGCGGTGGCGGCGATGAGCAGGAAGGCCCAGTACGGCGTCGCCGGGTCGCCGACCGCCACGGCCAGCAGCACGGCGGGCACGAGCAGCAGCAGTGCGCTCACGACGGTCCAGTTCCTGCCGCCGAACCTCGCGGGCGCGAACGTGTAGGGCAGGCGCAGCGCCGACCCGACCAGGTTGGGCAGTGAGACCAGCCAGAAGAGCTGGTCGGTGGAGAAACGGTAGGCGCCGAGCTTGACGGCGACGATGCTCCAGACGGTCCACAGGGTGAAGCCGAGATGCTCGGCGAGGATCGAGAACACCAGGTTCCTGCGGGCGACGCCCTTGCCACGGCTCTCCCAGAAGCCGGGGTCGTCCGGGTTCCAGTCGGCTATCCAACGACCCTTCGCCGGCACGGTCCGCGCAGCCTCAGCCGTCACGGTTCCTCCTATTTTGGTGTGAAACGGGAGGTCCGAACGTACCGGAAAAGATCACACCGTCTGACGACGGTTGTCAGATATCGGCGTTACGTCGGACGCACCGGCGAAACGTGTGATCCACCGGCATCACGGCGGCAACATGGATTTAACAAAGATTGCCTGAGCAGAAGACCGGGCACTCCTCTGGGGAACCTTCCAACGGAGTCGTCACCCCCCAGGAGCGGGCATGACCAGCGTCCAGCCGATCAGGCTCTTCGCCGACCCGGTGCTGCGCACCGTCGCCGACCCGGTCAGGGAGTTCGACCGCTCCCTGCGCGAGCTGGTCAAGTCGCTCCAGGCCACCACCCGCGCCGGGTCCGGCAGGGCCGGGCTCGCCGCTCCGCAGATCGGCGTGCCGCTGCGCGTGCTGGTCTTCGAGGTGGACGGCAGGTCGGGCCACCTGGTGAACCCCCGCATCGAGGCGTCGGAGCGCACCGTCGTCGCCGACGAGGCCTGCCTGTCGGCCCCCAACATCTGGTGGCCGCTGGAGCGTTCCTACTCCGTCGTCGCCCGTGGCCGCGACATGCACGGCAGGCCCGTCACCGTGCGCGCCCTCGGGACGCTGGCCAGGGTGCTCCAGCACGAGGTGGACCACCTCGACGGCGTCCTGTTCAGCGACCGCCTCCCCGCCGAGGAGCGGGAGCGCTTCCTGGCGGCCATGGCGTAGGACGGGCTCCTCCGCCGGCCTCGGGACGGCCCGGCATCCCCGGGCACCGCACACCTTGATCCTCTGTGTGCTATGTCCCTTTTTTCCGAAAATGAGCGTTGCATGCCCATGTGGTGGGGTAGGGCAATCGACGATTCGGCAGGCCAGAGAAGGAGGCAATTGTGACAGGCGGACTGAAGGTTGCCCTGGCCGTCGCCATCGGCTACTTCCTCGGCCGGCATCGCCGGTTCAAGCTCGCGGTCGCGCTCGGGGTGGCGGGAGCCACGGGCAAGCTCGGCGGGACCCGGGGGAACCTGCTGGAGCAGGGACTGAAGCTGGTCAGCTCGTCCCCGGAGCTGGAGAAGATCATCAGCAGTGTCCGCGGCGAGCTGTTCGAGGCCGGGAAGGCCGCGGCCAAGGCCACCGCGAGCAGGCAGGTGGGCTCGCTGAGCACCAAGCTCCAGGAGCGTGCCGAGGCCCTGCAGCACGCGGCCAACGTCGCCGCGGGCCTGGAGGACGTCGCGGGCACCGCGACCGGCGCCGCCGCCGGTGCCGCGACGGGCGCGGCCGGTGCCGCGACGGGCGCGGCCGAGGGCGTCACGAAGACGGCGAGAGGCGGGGTCAGGGGCCTTCGCGACCGGGCGACCGGCGGGATGCGCGCCGCCAGGTCCCGCGTCCGCCCGCCCGCCGCGGAAGAAGAGGAAGAGCCCTACGAGGACGAGTACGAGGAGTACGAGGACGAAGAAGCGGAGTACGAGGAGGAGGCGCCCCCGCGGCGCGGGCCCGCGGGCGGCAGGACGACCGGACGCGGAGTGAGGGAGCCCCTGGACGACGAGGAAGAGGACGAGGAGGAGGAGCCGGAGCCGCGCGGTCGTGTGGTCCGTGACCAGCCGCCGCCGCGTTCCCGTCCCATTCGCCGGACCCGGGGGTGACTTCCATGGCGGACAAGGGCAAGGGGGGAGCGGCCGGAGGGCTGCTCAGCCCGATCAAGCACCAGCTACGCGGCATCGCCGGCATCGCCGGCAAGCTGGCGCTCGCCGCGGTGAAACGCAAGGTCGAGCAGACCACCCAGCAGCTGACCGGAATCGCGGAGGGCGGCGGGCTCAAGACGCTGGGCCAGCTGGCCGGCTCCGAAGGCAAGATGGGCAGGGTCAAGGGTCTTGCCAAGATGGCCTGGAGCGGCCTGAAGCAGAAGCTCGGCTTCGGCGGGGCGGCGGGCAAGAAGAAGCTCAAGCTCACCAACATCGTCGAGTCGCTCGACTTCGGAGCCCCGGTCCGCCTGGTCTACGACGTGTGGACGCAGTTCGAGGACTGGCCGACCTTCACCAAGAAGATCGAGAAGGTGGTCCAGGACAGCGACGAGAAGCTCACCTGGCAGGTGAAGATCTTCATCCCGCGCCGGACCTGGGAGTCCACGATCATGGAACAGGTCCCCGACGAGAAGATCATCTGGCGGTCCAAGGCCGCGAAGGGCTACGTCGACGGGGCGGTGACCTTCCACGCGGTCACCGACGACATGACGCGGGTCCTGATGGTCCTCGAGTACCACCCCAAGGGCCTGATAGAGCACATCGGCAACCTGTGGCGGGCACAGGGACGCCGCGCACGCCTTGAGTTCAAGCACATCCGGCGCCACATCATGACGCAGGTGCTGCCCCACCCCGAGGAGGTCCAGGGCTGGCGCGGCGTCATCCACGAGGGCGAGGTCGTCAAGGACCACGAGACCGCCCTCCGCGAGGAAGAGGAGCGCGAGGAGCGCGAGCGGGAGGAGCGTGGCGAGGCCGAGCCCGAGGAAGGCGAGTACGAGGGCGAAGAGGCCGAGGAGGGCCGGGAGCCCGAAGAGGGCGAGGAAGGCGAAGAGGCCGAGGCCGCGGAGGCGGCGGAGCCTGGGGAAGAAGAGGAAGAGGGCGCGGAGGAGCCTCGTGAACGGCGCCGCCGTCCCTGGGGCAGGCGAGGAGAGCGCCAGACCCGGGGCGCCGTCCCGGCGGAGGAAGAGGAACCGAGGGCACGGCGCCGCAGGCCCGAGCCCGGGGAGGGCCCGCCCCGGCGGCGCAGGCCCGAGAGCGGGGAACCGGGAGAGCCACCGGTACGGCGGCGCAGGCCGGAGGGCGGCGAGCCCGGTGAGCCGCCGGCACGGCGGCGCAGGCCCGAGGCCGGCGAGGGCGAGGAGCCGCCTCCCCGGCGGCGCCGCGAGCCCGAGCCCAGGGGCCGATGAGATGACCCGCCACTCCGCAGACACCGAGACCAAGGAGCGCAGCGTATGACCATCGTGCAGCCCTCAGGGGGCGGAGCGGCCGGCCGGTCGTCTTCGGGCGGCGGACTGGCCGACGTCATCGACACGATTCTCGACAAGGGCCTCGTCATCGACGTCTACGTCAGCGTCGCCCTCGTGGGCATCGAGCTTCTGACCATCAACGCACGCGTCGTCGTCGCCAGCGTGGACACCTACCTGCGCTTCGCCCAGGCGGTGAACCGGCTGGACCTCGCGGAGGGCCAGAAGGGGCTTCCCGAGCTGATGCAGGACATGACGCAGGGCGTCGCCAAGTCGAAGACCAAGGGCATCGCTCAGGGCGCGCTGGAGGCCGCGGGCGAGAAGCTCCGCGACTTCATCACCGAGCCCGAGGAAGAGCCGGCGCCGCGTCGCAGGCGCAGGCGGGAGGAGGACTGATATGGCCCGCTCGACCCCAAGTGCCGCGGCACCCGGATCCGGCCAGAACACCCGCGAGACCCGGCAGGACGTACCCGAGGGCTCCCAGGCGGGCGAGGCCTCCGGCATGCCCGGGCCCCCGAGCGAGCAGGCGACCGCCTCCTACATCTACGGGATCCTGCCGGCGGACGTCGAGCTGACCCCCGAGGCCCGGGGCGTCGGGGATCCGCCGGGCGAGATCAGGCTGGTGCGCCATGACGACATCGCGGCGCTGATCAGCGACCTCCGCCTGAACCGGCCACTCGGCAAGCCCCAGGACCTCGTGGCCCACCAGAGCCTGCTCGACGACGTCGCCGCCGAGGTGCCGGTGCTCCCGCTGCGCTTCGGCGCGGTCATGGAGAGCCCGGAGGCGATCGTCAACGAACTGCTGGCGCCCCATCACGACGAGTTCCGCTCCGCGCTCGAAGACCTCGAAGGCCGCGCCCAGTACGTCGTCAAGGCGCGCTACGAGGAGGGGACGGTGCTCATGGAGGTGCTCCAGGAGCAGCCGGAGGCCAGGCGGCTGCGCGAGGAGATCCGCGACCTGCCCGAGGAGGCGACCTGGGACTCCCGGATCCGGCTCGGGGAGATCATCAACCAGTCGATCGAGGCCAAGCGGGACGCCGACACCCAGACCCTGGCCGAGGGCCTGGCGCCGCACGCCGTCGCGGTCGTCATCCGCGAGCCGACCCACGAGGAGGACGCCGCACACCTGGCGGTCCTGGTGGAGACCGACCGGCAGGAGGAGTTCGAGGAGGCCCTGAACGAGTTCGGCCGCAGGTGGGCCGACCGCGTCACCCTGCGCCTGCTCGGCCCCCAGGCGCCCTACGACTTCGTCACGACACAGAGGGCCTGAGACATGGGTTTGTTCGGCATGCTCGTCAGCTGGCCGCTCGCACCGGTGCAGCTGCTGATCAAGCTCGGCGAGCTGATAGAGCAGCAGGTGGACCAGCAGCTCCACGACCCGGCGTCCGTGCGCCGCCAACTGGAGGAGGTGGAGGAGGCCAGGGCCGCCGGCCTGATCTCCGAGGAGGAGGAGGCCCGCGCCATGGAGGACATCCTCCAGCGGATGATCTCCTGAGCGGCGCGACCGCCTCGTGAGCGGCGAAAGGAAGTGATGTCGTGCCCGTGAGCCGCGGATCCCACGGTGAGCGTGGTGGGCGCGCCGCCGGCGGTTACGCGCGCGGCGACTCCTACGAGTACGACGACGCGGTGGACGAGGAGACCCCGGCGGAGGACGACGAGCTGCGGCCGCCGCCGGGACGCCGTGCCGGACGGGTGCGGCCCCCGCGGCGCCTGACGGCGGCCACCGCCGGCCAGGCGGGGCTGCGCTACATCAGCGAGCTGACCGGCAAGGACGTCGAGGGCGTCACGCTGGTGCAGCCCGCGGGCGACGGGTGGACCGTCGAGGTCGAGGTCGTGGAGGACCACCGCGTCCCGTCCTCGGGCGACACCCTGGGGATCTACGCGGTGGACCTGGACTCCGAGGGCGACCTGGTGTCGTACCGGAGGGTCCGGAGCTTCAAGCGCGCCAAGGGCGACACGGGCGGGGTGTACTGACATGTCCGACCCGACGCGCTCCGCGCGCGTGACGCCGCAGCCGTACGGCTCGCGTGCGCCCGTGGCGCGTGACTCCGGTGGCAATCTCGGCGACATCCTGGAGCGCGTGCTCGACCGGGGTGTGGTGATCGTGGGCGACATCCGCGTGAACCTCCTGGACATCGAGCTGCTCACGATCAAGCTGCGGCTGCTGATCGCCTCGGTGGACACGGCGCGCGAGCTGGGCATCGACTGGTGGGAGCACGACCCGTGGCTCAGCTCCAAGGACCGCGACCTGGTCGAGGAGAACCGCACCCTGCGCCGCCGCCTCGCCGCCGTGGAGGGCGAGGAGGAGCTCCCGCCCATCGAGCGGGCGCGCGGGACCGAGACCTACGAGAGCGACACGGCGTACCGGGGCGCCGGCCGGAAGGACCGCGGTGGCTGACACGGGAACGTATCTGTACGCGGTCACCCGCGAGGAGGAGCGCCTCGACCCGGCCGCCCTGGAGGGCCTGACGGGCGTGGCAGGCACGCCCGTCCACACGGTGGCGCACGCCGGGCTTGTCGCGTACGTGGGCACCGTGCCGCTGGAGGAGTTCGGGGAGGGGCCGCTGCGCCGTTCGCTGGAGGATCTGGACTGGGTCGGCGAGACGGCCCGGGCGCACCACCGCGTCGTGGAGGCCGTCGCCGAGGCGGCCTCCACCGCCCCTGTGCGGCTGGTGACCGTGTACAGCGGCGAGGACCAGGTCCGCGACATGCTGGACCGCAGGCGCGACGACTTCGCGGCGGTGCTGGCGCAGGTGGCCGGACGGCGCGAGTGGGGTGTGAAGGCGTACGCCGAGCGGGCCGCCGAGCCGCCGCCCCCGGAGCCGGGCGCTCAAGAGGCCGCTCCCACGAGGCCGGGCACCGACTACCTCAGACGCCGCAAGGAGAGCCTGCGCAGCCGGGACGACGCCTGGCGCGACGCGGCCCGGCGCGCCGAGGAGATCCACGCGGCCCTGGCGGCCGTCTCGGTGGCGAGCAGGCGCCACCGGCCCCAGGATCCGCAGCTGTCCGGCCGCGACGAGTGGATGCTGCTGAACGGCGCCTACCTCGTCGAGGAGGACCTGAGCGAGGAGTTCGCCGCCACCCTGGAAGCGCTTCGCGGGCCCGGAATGGAGATCGAGCTCACCGGCCCGTGGGCGCCGTACTCCTTCACCCAGCTTGAACCGGGCGGCCCGGAGGCCGAGCCCGGCGGCCAGGAGGCGGGGGCGCGCGATGGCACGTGACCTCGCCCCGAGAGGGGCCCGGCTGGCGGCCGACGGACGGCTGCCGGCCGAGCGGGTCGCCCTGGTGGACCTCCTCGACCGGCTGCTGGCGGGAGGCGTCGTGATCACCGGCGACCTGGTGCTGTCCATCGCCGACATCGACCTGGTGCGCATCTCCCTGCGGGCCCTGATCATGTCGGTCCGGGCGTCCGAACCGCTGGAGACGGGGGTGCGGCATGAGCGGTCCCCACTCTGAGCACCCCTCCGCGCCGCGCGGTCCCGCGCCCGCGAGGGTGCGCCGGGCGCCGGAGGGCGCCGGGCGCGAGGCGGCGGAGTCACGCTCGGGAAGCTGGCATCTCGAGACCGACCCCGAGACGGTCGAACGCGACCTGACCCGGCTGGTCCTCACCCTGGTCGAGCTCGTCAGGCAGCTCGTGGAGCGCCAGTGCGTGCACCGCATGGACCAGGGCGACCTGACCGAGGACCAGATCGAGACGCTCGGCCTGACGCTGATGCGCCTGGAAGAGGCCATGACCGAGCTGTGCGAGCGCTTCGGCCTGTCCCCCAAGGACCTGAACCTCGACCTCGGGCCCCTCGGCACGCTGCTCCCGACCGACTGAGCCGGGCTAGAGCGCGACCCCGAGGAGCGTGTCGGCGATGGCGCGCACCAGGGCGGGCGCTCCGGGGTCGGTCGCCTCCCCTCCGGACGCGCGGGCGGCCCAGGCGTCGACTGCCGCGAGGGCCCCGGGTGTGTCCAGGTCGTCGGCCATGCGCTCCCTGACCTCCCGCAGCACGGGCAGGGCGTCCGGGCCGGCGGGCAGGCCCGCGGCGGAGCGCCAGAGCTCAAGCCGCCGCGTCGCGGAGCCGATCTGGTCGCCGGTCCACTCCCAGTCGGATCGGTAGTGGTGGGCGAGCAGGGCCAGCCGCACCGCCATGGGGTCGTGCTCGGTGCGAAGCCGGGAGACGAACACCAGGTTGCCCCGGGACTTCGACATCTTCTCGCCGTCGAGCGCGACCATGCCCGCGTGCACGTACGCCTTGGCGAAGGGCCACTCCCCCGTGGCGACATGCCCCTCGCTGGCGCCCATCTCGTGGTGGGGGAAGATCAGGTCCGAGCCGCCGCCCGACACGTCGAACCCGCTGCCGAGGCAGTTCAGCGCGATCGCGGTGCACTCGACGTGCCAGCCGGGCCTGCCTGGGCCGAAGTCCGACGGCCAGGACGGCTCGCCGGGACGCTCGGCCCGCCAGAGCAGCCAGTCGAGCGGGTGGCGCTTGCCCTCGCGCGCGGGGTCGCCGCCGCGCTCGGCGAACAGCTCCAGCATCCGCTCCTCGGAGTAGCCCGAGACTGCGCCGAACTTCGGCGCCGCGGCGACCGAGAAGTAGACGTCGCGGCCGACCTCGTAGGTGGCGCCCTTGTCCTTCAGCCGCCCGATCAGCTCGGCGACCTGGGCCACTACCTCGGTGACGCCCACGTACTCGTCGGGCGGCAGGATGCGCAGCGCCTCCATGTCGGTGCGGAAGAGCTCGATCTCGCGCTCGGCGAGGTCGCGCCAGTCGATGCCCGTCTGCTCCGCGCGCTCCAGGAGGGGGTCGTCGACGTCCGTGGCGTTCTGGGTGAAGTGGACCCCGTGGCCGGCGTCCCGCCAGACGCGGTTCACCAGGTCGAAGGCCAGGTAGGTGTTGGCGTGCCCGAGATGGGTCGCGTCGTACGGCGTGATGCCGCATACGTACATACGCGCCTCCGGCCCAGGGGATATCTCCCTGATCTCCCGCGCCGAGGTGTCGTAGAGCCGGAGAGGAAGGCCGGCGCCGGGCAGGGGGGAGATTTTCGGAGCGGACCACGATCGCATGCCCTGAGCCTATCCAGGTGGCAGGGTGGTGCGATCACACCGGGGTGTCCGTTTTGGGGCCTGAGAGCCCATCGTGGCCAATGACACAAAACAGTACTTAGGTACGTTCCAACGTGGCAGAATCTTGCCGCCGCGGTTCGGGGACCGGCGCTGAGCATCACATGCCAAGGGAGAGCACATTTGCCGGCTTTCAGGCCCCTGGGGCCCACCGATCCCACGAAGATCGCCTCCTATCGGGTGACCGGACGGATCGGTGAGGGCGGCCAGGGGGTCGTCTACGCGGCCGAGAGCGCGTCGGGCGAGCGGGTGGCGGTGAAGCTGCTGCACCGGCGTTTCTCGGACGACCAGCAGGTGCGGCGCGCGTTCGGCGTCGAGCTCCGCCAGGCCCAGCGGGTCACCGATCCCCGCGTCTCCCGCGTCCTGGCGTACGGCATCCACGACCACCGCCTGTACTACGCCGGGCAGTACGTCGACGGCCCGTCCCTGTGGGAGGTCGTGGAGAGGCAGGGCCCCCGCCCCGAGGGCGAGCTGGCCGGGCTGGCGACCGCCACGCTGGCGGCCCTGGCGGCCATCCACGAGGCGGGCGCGGCGCACGGCGACTTCCGGCCCGGATGCGTGCTGCTGGGTCCCGACGGGCCGCGCGTGATCGACTTCGGGGTCGGCCGCGCTCTGGACGGCACGGCAGCGACCGGCCGGCCGGCGGGCACCTCGCCGTTCACCGCGCCCGAGCACCTGGCGGGGACGGTCCCCGGCCCCGAGGGCGACCTGTTCGCTTGGGCGGGCACGATGGTCTACGCCGCCACCGGGCGGGCCCCCTTCGGCCAGGACTCGGTGCCCGCGGTGATCAACCGCATCCTGAACGGCAGGCCCGACCTGTCCGCGCTGACCGGGGCCCTGCTCGGCGCCGTCGAGGCCTGCCTGGACAAGACCCCCGCCCGGCGGCCCTCCGCGCGTGAGCTGCTCGCCCGCCTCCAGGGACCCGGCTCCTGGTCCGGCTCCCTGCCCCCCGCGCCGCCGCCCCTGCCGCGCCTGCCCCCCTCACCGCCGCCCGTACTGTCCCTGCCCCCCGCGCCGCCGCCCGCGCTGTCCCTGCCCGCCGCGCCGCCGCCTGTGCCGTCCACGCCCGGCGTGCCGGCGCGGCCGGGACGCGACGCCTCCCCGCCGCCCAGGTCGTACGAGGGGCCCATCCCGCTGAGCTCGCGGCCGATGTGGCCGAGGCCCAGGGAGGTCGCCCACCTTGACCCGGCCCCCCGGCGGCCGACCGCGGCGGTGACGGACGCGCCGCCTCGGCCCGGCGAGTTCCCGGCGCAAGACGCCGTGCCGCCGGACAGGCAGGCCCTGACCCGCCGCAGGCGCCGCGAGCGGCGCAACCGCGCCCTCGCCGTGGGCGGCCTCGCCCTGGTGTCCGCCGTCGCGGTGGCCCTCGTCGCCGCGCCCGGCGGCTCCACGAAGGGGGAGGTGCCGGGGGTGGCCCTCGCCCCCACGCTGGACCTCGCGCCCCCGCCCACCCCCGAGCCGGAGGTCACGCCGGCCGCCGAGCCGACCCCGGTGCCCTCGCCGTCGGAGAGCGGGTCCAAGGCGGCGGAGGACCTCGCGCCGAGCTGGAAGGCGACCACGACCCGGGTGGCCAGGCCGGTGCTGGCGGTGACGCCCGCCAAGGTCCGCGTCCAGTCCGACTACATCTTCTACGTGAACATCAGGCTCAAGGCGCCGGGCGCGGCCGTGCACTGGCGCGCCTCGATCACCGAGGGCGGCGTGCTCAGCTCGACCAAGGGCCGCATCAACGCGGGCGGCTCGGCCATCGTCACCGCGTACGGCACGCCGTACTGCAGCACCTCGAAGGTGCGGTTCACCTCCGACGGCGGCGACAAGACCGTGACGATCATCTGGGGCGGTGTGCTGTGCTGAACGGGCTCACGCGGTGCCCGGCACCCGCATGACCTCATGCCACGAGCCCGGGTCGGCGGGACGCGGGCAGAACTCATAGCGCAGGGCCCCAGCGGCCAGGGCGACCAGCGTGATCGAGGACGTGCCCCACACGCGCCCGTCCGCCAGCTCCTCGCGGACCACCAGCGCCCTCGGATCGGTGAGGTCAAGCCCCGCGCCGGACGCGAGCCCGCGCCATGCCGCCCACCCCTCCCCCGGGCCGTCGCCCGTGTCGCGCGCGGAGGGGCGTCCGGCGCCGGCGAAGAGCGGCCGGAAGAACGCGGCCCGGGCGCCGGCGGCGGCGCGGTCCCACCCGCTGTTGACGATGACGTGCACGCCCGCCGGGAGCTTGTCGTCGTTCACGTCCCGCCCGTCCCAGGTCCACAGCCGCACACCGCCGAGGTCGGCGACGAGCAGATGGAACGGGTCGTAACAGGACAGGTCTCCCTGGGGAAGCTCGCCCGAGGCCGCCGCCCGGAGCGGCAGGTCGCCACGGGACCTGCGGGCCGAGGGATCGGCCTCCCGGCCGCACCCGTTGAGCAGCGCGGCCACGCGGGGGCCGCCGGGGTCGGCTGCGAGCCAGGTGCCGCCCGCCGACAGGTCGCGCCCGCCCACCAGGCCGGGGAACTCCGGCCAGTGCGCCGCGGGCGGCTCCCAGGGCCGCGCCGCGAACTCGTCACGCACCCCCGCGAGCACCACGGGCGTCTCCGCGCCGGGCTCGACACCGATGATCACAGTGCACACGCCATTCCCTCCAAGGCCGGTAGAGATGGACAGGCCAACCAGGGTACGCCTCCGGCGCGGCGGGGTCAGTAGCGCGTCAGATGGGCGGCCAGGGGATCGCGGGCCAGTCGTCGGAGGGATACGGGTGGATGCCGGTGCTGAGCAGCCGGCGCACCCGTTCCCACGTGGCCTCCACCTCCGGGAGCGTCAGCAGCTCGCGCAGCCGGCGGCCCAGCCTGCCGCGCTCGATCTCGCGCTCCAGCCTGGCCAGGACGTTCACCGCCTCGCGCGGAAGCGGCTTGCCGCGCCACTGCCACAGCACGGTGCGCAGCTTGTCCTCGGCGGAGAAGCAGACCCCGTGGTCGACGCCGTAGATGTGCCCGTCGGGCAGCGGCAGCAGGTGGCCGCCCTTGCGGTCGGCGTTGTTGACCACGGCGTCGAAGATGGCCATGCGGCGCAGCACGGGGTCGCGGCTGCGGATCAGGGCCATGAGGTCGGCCTCGGGGTCGGTGTCGATCCAGAGCTGGCACATGCCCGGACCGAACGGGCCGTCGCGGTAGACGCTCGGCGGCACGATGCGCCAGCCGGTGGCCGCCGAGACCTCGAAGGCGGCGACCTCCCGCGCGGCGAGGGTGCCGTCGGGGAAGTCCCACAGCGGCCGCTCGCCCCTGACCGGCTTGTAGACGCACTCGGCGACGAGCCCGTCGAGGCGGATGGAGCAGTAGAGCGTCATGTTGGTCGCCTCGACCAGACGGCCGGCGACCTCGATGGTGCCCTCGCGGAGCAGGCGCAGGGCGGTGACGTCGTCCAGCCCGGATGTGCCGGGGATGCTGCTGAGCCGGGGGTCGCTCTCTGCACTCACGTAGTGTCCCCCCGGTGGCCGTTCAGGCGAACGCAGATGTGTCCCTCCGCGTCGAGTGGCTGCCCGCAGAGCGGGCATGGCGGGCGTCCCGCCGCGACGATCTCCAGTGCCCGCTGGGTGAACGCGCGGGCGGCGGCGGCGCTGATGTGCACCCGCAGGACGGCGGAGCCGGGCCGGTCGTCGTCGATGACGGGCTGCTCCTCCTCGTCCTCTCCGGTGACCTCCTGCGCCTCGATGACCACCTGCGAGGTGTCGGGGTCCCAGGCCAGGGCCATGGTGCCCACCCGGAAGTCCTCGTCGATGGGAAGGTCGAGGGGTGCCTTGTCAGCGAGCTCCACCGGGGCCATGGCGGGCACCGGGGCGGTGCCTCCGCTGCGGCGCAGCACCTCGTCGAGCAGCTCGTCGAGCCGATCGGCCAGGACCGCGACCTGGAATTTCTCCAGGCCCACCGTCGTCATCCGCCCCTGTGCACGGGCCTGCAGAAAGAAGGTGCGTGATCCCGGTTGCCCAACGGCACCGGCCACGAACCTTTCTGGCGGATCGTAGTCGAAGACCGGCATAGCCCGACCTTACGTGGTCCCGGCTCCGCCGCCGACAGCGGCGTCGCTCTCGGTGGAACTTTCTCCCCCGTCTTGCCGCTCCGAACCCTCAGGCCGGGGCGGGGGAGGTACGAGATTCTCCACCCCGCCGCCCACGTCGTTGACCCTGAGGACGAACGGCCGCAGCGGGGTGTAGCGGATCGCCGTGAGGGACGCGGGATCGGCCGTGATGCGCTGGAACTGGTCGAGGTGGACGCCCATCGCGTCCGCCACGATCGCCTTGATCACGTCTCCGTGGCTGCACACCAGGTAGACCGCGTCGTCGCCGAGCTTGGTGTTCCAGTGCCGTACGGCCGCGACCGCGCGCCTCTGCACGCCCGCCAGCGACTCGCCGCCGGGGAAGACCACCGCGCTCGGATGCTGCTGCACCACCCGCCACAGCGGCTCCTCGGCCAGCTCCTTGAGCGGGCGCCCGGTCCACTCGCCGTAGCCGCACTCGCCGAACCGGTCGTCGCTCTCGACCTTGAGGCCTTCGCGCCCCTGGAGCACCGCCTGGGCGGTCTCCTGGCAGCGCTCCAGAGGGCTGGACACGATCGCGTCGAGGCGGAGGGGTGCCAGCCGCGCCGCGAGGGCCTCGGCCTGGGCGCTGCCTTGCTCGCTCAGATGAACCCCTGGGGTCCAGCCGGCGAGCACCGGCCCGGTCATGTGTGTCAGACCGTGCCGCACCAGAAGCAAAGTGGTCACAAAAGACAACCCTATTGGGCCGTGATCACCCCTAGAGACAACAGTGTCAACAGGAAGGCGCCGATGAAGACGCGATAGGTGACAAAAACCATCATCGAGTGCTTGGTGATGTAACGCAGCAGCCAGGCGATCGAGGCGTACCCGACGGCGAACGACACGACGGTGGCGATGAGGGTCGGCACGAGGTCGGGGCCGCCGCCCGCGCCGACGTCCTTCAGCTCGAACAGCCCCGACAGCACCACGGCGGGGATGGAGAGCAGGAACGAGTAGCGGGCGGCCGCCTCGCGGGTGAAGCCGAGGAAAAGCCCGCCCGTGATCGTCGAGCCGGAGCGGGACGCGCCGGGCACCAGGGCGAGCGCCTGGAAGCCGCCGATGATGAGGCCGTCCTTCAGCGTCAGCTCGTGGATGGCGGTTCGCTGCCGTCCGAGCTGCTCGGCCAGCAGCAGGAGCAGGCCGAACACGATGAGCACGGTGGCGTTGATCCACAGGTTGCGCGCCGGGCCCTCGATCTGGCTCTTGAACACCACGCCGAGCAGGCCGAGCGGGATCGTGCCGAGGCCGATGTACCACCCCATGCGGGCGTCCATGTCGCCGCGTAGCTCCGGGGTCCACAGGCTGCGCAGCCAGGTCCAGACGATGCGCACGATGTCGCGCCAGAAGTAGATGACCACGGCGAGCATGGTGCCGAGCTGGATCACGGCGGTGAAGGCGGCGCCCGGGTCGGACCAGCCGAACAGCCGGGGAACGATGAGCAGGTGCGCGGAGCTGGAGATCGGCAGGAACTCGGTCAGCCCCTGCACGATGCCGAGCACGATCGCTTGCAGTGCGTCCATAGTGCGCGCCAGCCTAGGGCAGCCCCGGCGTCCCGGTCAGCACGGCGGGTGAGGACCCGGCGAGGAACCGGTGAAGTAATGGTCGCGAAGGTGATGCGGGAGTGAACGTTCCGTGAGGAGCGAGCCCTCGGGGCGCGTCCTGCGCCATCGAGGGAAGTGAGACGTTCCAACGCGGTAACCTGGCCGGATCATGGATCAGCGATTGGTCGGTCGTAGCGGTCTTTCGGTGTCACGGGTGGGGCTGGGCACCATGACCTGGGGGCGTGACACCGGCGCGGAGGAGGCCGCCGCGCAGCTCGTCGCGTTCGCCGAGGCCGGGGGCACCCTGGTGGACACCGCCGACGTCTACGCCGGCGGCGACGCCGAGCGGCTGCTCGGCCGCCTGCTGCGCGACTCCGTGCCGCGCTCTGAGATGGTCGTCGCCACCAAGGCCGTCCTCACGCCCCGCGGGCCCCGTTCGAGGAACGCCTCGCGCCGCAGCCTCATCTCCGCGCTCGACGCCTCCCTCGCCCGGCTGGGGGTCGAGGAGGTCGACCTGTGGCAGTTGCACGCCTTCGATCCCGAGGTGCCCCTCGACGAGACGCTGGCGGCCGTCGACACCGCCGTGTCCTCCGGCCGCACGATGTACGCCGGGGTGTGCAACTACGCCGGGTGGCAGCTCGCGGCGGCGGGCGTCTGGCAGCGGGCGGCTCCCGGGCGGGCGCCGATCGTGTCCGCCCAGGTTGAGTACTCCTTGCTCGCCAGGGACGCCGAGCGCGAGGTCCTGGCCGCCGCCGAGCACGTCGGCGCCGGGGTGCTCGCCTGGTCGCCGCTCGGCCGGGGAGTGCTCACCGGCAAGTACCGCGTGGGCATCCCCGCCGACTCGCGGGCCGCCACGCCGCACTTCGCCGACTTCGTCCAGCCGTATCTCGACGAGCGGTCCCGCCGCGTCGTCGAGTCGGTCACCACCGCCGCCGAGGGGCTCGGGGTGTCCCCTCTCGCGGTCGCCCTCTCCTGGGTGCGCGACCAGCCGGGGGTGGCCGCGGCCATCGTGGGAGCGCGCACCCACGCTCAGCTCAAGGGCGTGCTGCAGGCGGAGGAGCTGACGCTGCCAATGGAGATACGCGAGGCCCTGGACGACGTCTCCGCCGACTAGCGCGAGCCTCGCGGACGGACATCTACGCCCACCAGCGCGAGCCTCGCGGACGACGTCTCCGCCGACCAGCGCGAGCCTCGCGATCGACCGAATCAGAATTCCGTTCGCGTATCACTACTCGGTACCGAATCGCACCTTTTCATGGAAAGACCGGCGTGTTGGCACACGATGGTCGAGGAGACAGCGGGAGGGGAGCCCGCGTCTCCACTACGCGTGTGGATGACGATGGAGGGGAACCATGCGTAAGGGGACGACCGCCATCTCGGCGGGAGCACTGACGCTCGCGCTGAGCGGGGGGACGATGCTGCTGGTGGCGGCGCCCGCCACGGCGTCCTCGCCGTCCTTGCTACGCGTGACCGACTGCGACAGAGGCGCAGGCCCGCTGTCCAGCCTCACCGGCCAGGTCTGCGACCTGGTGGGCGGGGTCACCGGAACGGTGGACGACCTCACGGGCGGCAAGGCGACGCCGGTCACCGGCCCCCTGAACGACCTCACGGACGACACGCTGAAGCCGGTCGCCGACACCCTCGGGAAGACGGCCGACAGGATCCTCGGCGTCGCGTCGCCCTCCGCGGCCCCGCCCACCGCCACGCCGGTGCCGAGCGCGGAGCCGAGCGAGGCCTCCGGCGCCGCGGGCCTGCTCGGGGTCGACATCGACGCCGGGTGCCTGCCGGTGGTCTCGGCGCCCGACTGCGGGCAGGCCGAGCCCTCCGCGGCCCCGAGGGCGCCCGCCGGACAGGACCGTTCCATTCCGAGCCACCCCCCCGCCGTGCCGGCCCCGCTTCCCGCTCCGCGGGGGCAGTCCTCGCCGCCACCGGCCGGCTCCCCGTGGCAGGGCACCCGCACCGGCGGCACTGGGCTCGACGACCACGGTGCCCTCGGTGACACGGTGGAGCGTGCCACGCCGTCCGCCCCGCCGTCGACACCGCCCTCGGCCGACGTGGAGTCACCGCCGCTCACGCCCCTGTGGCCGGGCCAGCCCCTCCCGATGCTGGCCGGCCGCCTGGACGCCCGGAAGGTCGTGCCGACCAGGCCGCCCTACGACGTGGTGGGCACCGCCCTGACGGCGGCACTGCTGGCCTCGGCGATCCTGGCGACCCGCATCGTGCAGGCCCGCAGGATCGACGGCGAGCCGCGGTCGATGCCGTTCGAGGGCCTGCGCCGCCCCGACTCGGGGCGGCACCGCCTGGCCTGACCCGGGGGTGGAGGCGCGTCAGACGCCCATGGCGTGGACGCCGCCGTCGACGTGCACGATCTCGCCGGTCGTGGCAGGGAACCAGTCGGACAGCAGGGCCACGCAGGCCTTGGCGGCCGGGGCCGGGTCGGCGAGGTCCCACCCGAGGGGGGCCTTGGCCGGCCAGCTCTCCTCGAACTCCTTGAACCCGGGGATGCTCTTGGCCGCCATGGTGCGCAGCGGGCCCGCCGCCACGAGGTTGACCCGGATGCCCTGCTTGGCGAGGTCGCGGGCGAGGTAGCGCGAGCAGGACTCCAGGCCGGCCTTGGCCACGCCCATCCAGTCGTAGACCGGCCAGGCCTTGGAGGCGTCGAAGTCGAGGCCGACGACGGCGCCGCCGTCCTTCATCAGCGGCAGGCAGGCGACCGCCAGCGACTTGAACGAGAAGGTCGAGACGTGCACGGCCGTGGCCACGTCTTCCCAGGTTGTGTTGAGGAAGTTGCCGCCGAGCGCGGTCTGCGGCGCGAAGCCGATCGAGTGGACCACGCCGTCGAGACCCCCGAGATGCTCGCCGACGCGGTCGGCGAGGGTGTCGAGGTGGTCGGTGTTCTGCACGTCGAGCTCGACCACCGGCGGCGTCTCGGGAAGCCGCTTGGCGATGCGCTCGACCAGGCTGAGCCGGCCGAAGCCGGTGAGCACGATCTGGGCGCCCTCCTCCTGGGCCAGCTTGGCCACGGAGAACGCGATCGAGGCGTCGGTGAGCACTCCGGTCACCAAAAGCCGCTTGCCTTCGAGAATTCCCATCAGTGCCCCATTCCAAGGCCGCCGTCGACCGGGACGACAGCCCCGGTGATGTAGGCGGCGTCGTCGCTCGCCAGGAACTTGACCGCCCGCGCGATGTCGGCCCCGCTGGCGGCGCGGCCGAGCGGGATGTTCTTGAGGATGGCCTGCTGCTGCTCGGGCTCGAGCGCGGCGGTCATGTCGGTGTCGACGAAGCCGGGGGCCACGACGTTGACGGTGATGCCGCGCGAGCCGAGCTCGCGGGCCAGCGACCTGGCGAAGCCGATCATGCCGGCCTTGGAGGCGGCGTAGTTGGTCTGGCCGGCCGAGCCGAGCATGCCGACGACCGAGGAGATGAGGATGATGCGCCCGCGCCGCATCCGCAGCATGCCGCGCGTCGCCCGCTTGGCGACGCGGTAGGCGCCGGTGAGGTTGGTGTCGATGACGTCGGTGAAGGCCTCTTCCTTCATCAGCGGCAGCAGGGTGTCCCTGGTGATGCCCGCGTTCGCCACGACGACCTCGACGGGCCCGTGCTCGGCCTCCGCCTTGGAGAAGGCGACGTCCACGTCTTCTGAGCTTGTGACGTCACACTTGACGCCGAAGAGCCCCTCGGGGGGCTCTCCCGAGCGGTAGGTGACGGCGACGGCGTCACCCGCCGCGGCCAGCTCGCGGGCGATAGAGAGGCCGATGCCGCGATTTCCACCGGTTACCAGTACTGAACGAGCCATGGCAACGACGCTATCGCCTACTCACAGGTAAACCCTTATCCGCGCCGTACAAGATCACAGGGCTAGGATCGTGGACATGCGCCAGATCGATCCCGACTTTCTCGCCCTGCCGCTGCGGCAGCTGGCGGACGCGGCCCTGGAACGTGCCCGTGAGCTGGGCGCCGAGCACGCCGACTTCCGGCTCGAACGCGTGCGCGGCGAGACGCTGAATCTCTTCGACGCCCGCCTCGAAGGCTCCATGGACGCCGACGACCTGGGTTACTCCGTGCGGGTCATCCGCGGCGGCACCTGGGGCTTCGCGGCGGGCATCGAGCTGACCCCGCAGGCCGCCGCGGCGGTCGCCGAGCAGGCCGTCGAAGTGGCCAAGGTCGCCGCCGCCGTCAACCGCGAGCCCGTGGAGCTGGCCCCGGAGCCGGTCCACGCGGGCGTCACCTGGGTGTCGCCCTACGAGGTCGACCCCTTCACCGTGCCCCTGAAGGACAAGGCCGACCTGCTGGCCGACTGGTCCTCCGGCCTGCTGAAGGATCCCAGGGTCGACCACGTCTCGGCCTCGCTCATGCAGGTCAAGGAGCAGAAGTTCTACGCCGACACCGCCGGCACCGAGGCCACCCAGCAACGGGTCAGGATCCACCCGGTCCTCACGGTGATGCGGGCGGCCGACGGGCGCTTCGACGACATGCGCACGCTCGCCCCTCCGGTGGGCCGCGGGTACGAGTACCTCACCGGCACCGGCTGGGACTTCCCCGCCGAGCTCGCCACGCTGCCCGAGCTGCTGGAGGAGAAGCTCAAGGCCCCCTCCGTCGAGGCGGGCACCTACGACCTGGTCATCCACCCCTCCAACCTGTGGCTGACCATCCACGAGTCGATCGGGCACGCCACCGAGCTCGACCGCGCGCTCGGCTACGAGGCCGCCTACGCCGGCACGAGCTTCGCCACCTTCGACAAGCTCGGCACCCTGGAGTACGGCTCGCCCGTCATGAACGTCACCGGTGACCGCACCGCCGAGCACGGCCTGGCCTCGGTGGGCTACGACGACGAGGGCGTGGCGACACGGCAGTTCGACATCGTGCGCGACGGCACGCTGGTGGGCTACCAGCTCGACCGCCGCATGGCCCTGCTGAAGGGCCTCGGCTCCTCCAACGGGTGCGCGTTCGCCGACTCCCCCGGGCACGTCGCGATCCAGCGCATGGCCAACGTCTCGCTGCGGCCCGCGCTCGACGGCCCCTCGACCGACGAGCTGATCTCCCGCGTCGAGCGCGGCCTCTACGTGATGGGCGACAAGAGCTGGTCCATCGACATGCAGAGGTACAACTTCCAGTTCACCGGCCAGCGGTTCTACCGCATCGAGAACGGCCGGCTCACCGGGCAGGTGCGCGACGTCGCCTACCAGGCCACCACCACCGACTTCTGGCGGTCGATGGAGGCGGTGGGCGGCCCGCAGACGTACGTGCTCGGCGGCGCCTTCAACTGCGGCAAGGGCCAGCCGGGCCAGGTCGCGCCGGTGAGCCACGGCGCCCCCTCCGCGCTGTTCCGCGGAGTCAAGATCCTCAACACTGTTCAGGAGGGCGGAAAGTGACTCCTCAGGAGACCGTCGAGCGTGCCCTTGCCCTCAGCAAGGCGGACGACTGCGTCGTGATCGTCGACGAGGGGTCCACGGCGAACCTCCGTTTCGCCGGCAACACCCTGACCACCAACGGCGTGGCGCGCTCGTCCCAGCTCACCGTGATCTCGATCACCGGGCGCGGCGTCGGCGTCGTCTCGCGCTCGGCCGTACGTCCCGAGCAGCTCGCCGACGTCGTCACCGCGGCCGACCTGGCCTCGCACCAGGCCCCGCCTGCCGAGGACGCCCGGCCGCTGGTCGCGGCGGCCCAGTCGCCCGACTGGGACCGGCCGGCCGAGTCCACCTCGATCGGCGTGTTCGGCGAGTTCGCGCCGGCGCTCGGCGAGGCGTTCGCCGGGGCCGAGACCGCCAACCGCAAGCTGTACGGCTTCGCCGAGCACACGGTGACCTCGACGTTCCTCGGGTCCTCCACCGGGCTGCGGCTCCGGCACGACCAGCCGACGGGCAGGCTGGAGCTCAACGCCAAGTCGCCCGACATGAGCCGTTCCGCCTGGACCGGCGTGGCCACCAGGGACTTCACCGACGTCGACGTCGCCTCGCTGGACGAGACGCTCGCGCGCCGCCTCGACTGGGCCAAGCGCCGCGTCGACCTGCCCGCCGGCCGCTACGAGACGCTGATCCCGCCCACCGCGGTGGCCGACCTGATGATCTACCTCTACTGGTCGGCGGGGGCCAGGGACGCCGCCGACGGCCGCACGGTCTTCTCCAAGCCCGGCGGCGGCACCCGGGTGGGCGAGTCGCTGTCGGCCTCCGCCGTCCGGCTCCACAGCGACCCGGCCGCCGGAGGCATCGAGTGCGCGCCGTTCGTGGTCGCCCACGCGGGCGGCCGCGAGCGGTCGGTCTTCGACAATGGCCTGCCGCTGTCGGCCACCGACTGGGTCGGCGACGGCTCGCTGGCGGCCCTGCTGCAGACCCGCTACTCCGCCGAGCTGACCGGGCTCGCGGTCACCCCGCCGATCGAAAACCTGATCATGTCGGGGCCCGGGGGCGGGCGCTCGCTGGACGAGATGGTCGCCTCCACCGAGCGGGGCCTGCTGCTCACCTGCCTGTGGTACATCCGCGAGGTCGACCCCCAGTCGCTGCTGCTGACCGGCCTCACTCGTGACGGCGTCTATCTCGTCGAGAACGGCGAGGTCGTGGGCGAGGTCAACAACTTCCGGTTCAACGAGAGCCCGGTCGACCTGCTCGGCCGGCTCACCGAGATCGGCCGGGAGGAGCAGACGCTTCCCCGCGAGTGGAACGACTACTTCACCCGCACGATCATGCCGGCCGTGCGTGTGCCCGACTTCAACATGTCGACGGTCAGCAAGGCCAGCTGAGGCGCCTTCGCCGGTGCCGGGAGCCCTCTGCCTCTCGGCACCGGCCTCAGAGGGCTCTCACGGGGCTCTGGGAGCCGTCCGAGGGGTCAGGAGTCCTCCAGGCGGAAGCCGACCTTCATGCCCACCTGGTAGTGCCCGATCTCGCCGTCCTCGATATGGCCGCGGACCTCGGTGACCTCGAACCAGTCGAGGTGCCGCAGCGTCTCGGCGGCACGCCGTATCCCGTTGCGGATCGCGTGGTCCACGCTCTCCGACGACGTGCCGACGATCTCGGTCACGCGGTACGTACGATCGCTCATGCAACTCTCCTCACCATCGGCCTTGATCGTATGACGGCCGGGGTCTCCCACGGCCGCCGTCGGACCCCCCTGCCCGAAGGTCTACCGTGGAGCTTGTGAAGGTATGGCATGGCCGTACGGTCGTACATCAGGTCACCGACGCGAGGCCCTCGCTCACGGCCGACATCGGCCGCAGGGAGAAGCGCTATTTCATCCAGATGGGCATCCGCACCCTGTGCCTCATCCTTGCCGTCGTGCTCAACGTACCCTGGCCGATCAGAGCGCTGCTCGTCGCCGGGGCGATCTTTTTGCCCTACGTTGCCGTCATCGGGGCCAACGAGCCGACTCGTGGTGCGAGCTCGCCCATTGACTCGGAACTACCTAACCAAACCGAGATACCAAGGCACCGACGCGAGATCGGGTCGTGACAAAGTCTTGACGCACCCCATGGGTTGTAGGTGTACGCTTTAGACAAGCGCTCTGGTCCCCCGTCGGAGCGCTACTGCCGGCGTTCCGGGCCCCCGTCGGAACGCCGATGAAGCGACGCCGGGTGGTTTGCCCCCGTAACCACCCGGCGTCGCCCATTTCTGCGTTTAAACATCCGAAACTATGTAATTCGGATGACTCAACGGTCACCCAGCGTCTCCGCCGTGGCCTGACCCCAGTTCCGCGCCAGCGTCGACAGGCGCTCCAGCGCCTCCGGTGACGCGGTGCCCGCGCCCTGCGCGAGACCGAGCAGGTACGCCGTGAGCGGCGCCGCCGGCCGGGCCACCCCGTGGGCGACGTCCCTGGTCAGGTCGAGAACCGCGTCGCGATCCACTTTCTCCGGGTCGATGCCCAACTCCTTGCAGACCAGCGCCGTCCACTCGACCAGCACGTTCATGAGATCCCTTTCGTCCTAATCATTGGCGAACGACAAAGCCCGTTCAACGTTTGTCGGTCACGCTCGGGAATCGCTTTCTGGCGTCACTCACGTCGTCGAACGTGTCGCAATCGAACCACGGAACACGGCCGTCGTCGCCCACCGCCAGGCTGAGCCGTACCGGTTCGAGCGGGCCGAGCAGCCCGTACAGGGACCGCCCGTCGTACGCCGCCAGCGCGCCGGCGAGCGCGTCCGTGCGCCAGACGCCGGTCAGCCACTGCTCGCGCCCGCCGTCGTCCACCAGCACCGCACCCGGCCGCGGCCCCGCCGCCGCGCGTAGCGCCTTGACATGTCCTGTCAGCAGGAACGGCAGATCGGCCGCCAGCAGCGCCACCCATGGCGAGGAGACCCTCGCCAGTCCCGCGCGAAGGGCGGGGACCGGTCCGCCTCCGGGCGGGTCCTCCCGGACGAACTCGGCGCCCGCCAGGCCGGGACGTTCAGGCCCCACCACGACGAGCCGGACGGCGTCGGGGACTGCGGCGACGACCCGCTCGATCAGCGTCAGGCCGCCCACGCTTACGCCGGGCTTGTCCCCTCCCCCGAGCCTGCGCGCCCCGCCCCCGGCCAGGACCACCGCGTCGTACGGCCCGGGCGGGTCCACCTGCTGGTACGGACTGGACGGGGCCACCTGCTCGTACGGACTGGACGGGGCCGCGTGGTCGTTCTGGCCGGGTGGGACCGGATGCTCGTAGGTACCTGGCGGGGCCGCCTGCTCGTACGGGCCGCGCGGGGGCGCGTGCTCCCCGGGGGGCACCTCAGCCGCCGATGGCCGACATGGGGCGCGCCGGCTGCAGGAAGCTCGGGTCGTCGATGCCGTGCCCGGCCCGCTTGCCGCGCACGGCGGCGACCCACCGCGCGGCGAGCTCGTCGTCGGAGGCGCCCGCGCGCAGGCCCGCGCGCAGGTCGGACTCCTCGGTCGCGAACAGGCAGTTGCGGATCTGGCCGTCGGCGGTCAGCCGCACGCGGTCGCAGGCCCCGCAGAACGGGCGGGTCACCGAGCCGATGACCCCGACCCGCGCGGGGCCGCCGTCCACGAGGAAGATCTCGGCGGGGGCGCTGCCCCGCTCCCCCGGGTCGTCGGGGGTGAGGGCGAACTCGGGGGTCAGCATGGCGAGGATCTCGTCGGCGGTGACCATGTCCTCGCGGCGCCAGCCGTGCTGCGCGTCAAGCGGCATCTGCTCGATGAACCGCAGCTCGTACCCCTTCTCCAGGCAGAACCGCAGCAGCTCGGGCGCCTCGTGGTCGTTGACGCCGCGCATGAGGACCGCGTTGACCTTGACCGGGCGAAGGCCCGCCGCGTCGGCGGCGGCGAGGCCCGCGACGACGTCCGCCAGCCGGTCGCGGTGCGCGAGCCGTACGAAGGCCTCGCGGTCGAGGGTGTCCAGCGAGATGTTGACCCGGTCGAGACCCGCGGCGGCCAGCGGCGCGGCGAGGCGGGCCAGGCCGATGCCGTTGGAGGTGATCGACACCTGGGGCCGGGGCCGCAGCGCCGCCGTGCGCGTGACGATCTCGACGAGCTCGCGCCGGAGCAGGGGCTCGCCGCCGGTGTAGCGGACCTCGGTGATGCCGAGCCGCTCGACGCCGATCGTCACCAGGCGGCAGATCTCGTCCGCGGTGAGCAGGGCGGGCTTGGGCAACCAGTCGAGCCCCTCCGGTGGCATGCAGTAAGTGCAGCGAAGGTTGCACTTGTCGGTCAGCGAGACCCGGAGGTCGGTCGCCACTCGCCCGAAGGAGTCAACGAGCACCGGGGGGCCTCCTGTCGTGCGTGCGGGTGTTACCGGTCAGACCGCCAGCCTACGGCGAACCGCGAAACCCCCTTCACGTTAGGCCCTCATCCCCGGCCTCCGGGGCCCCCAGCCCGACCTTCTGGGGTCTTCTAGGGTCGCCAGCCCCTGTCCGGGGACTTTCCGGCGATGAGCCTCGTACCGGACTTCTCCCAGATTGCCCAACCCGCGGCACGGCCCCTGACCTTGCCCTCGGCTCCGAACCTCCAAGCGTCAGGTCCGCGCGATCCAGGTTCTGAAGGTCGTCCTGCGTACCGAGCTCACCCGTCCGGCGAGGAGGCGCCGGCCACGGATCTTCCCCGAGAAGGTCGACCCGGCGAAGTTGCCGCCCGCCCCCGACTGCGAGGAGCCCGTGCGTACCCGGCGAAGGGAGCCGCGCGCGGTCCGGCGCCGGCAGGACCCGGAATGAGCAGCCCGCCGAAACCTCCGCCTCTTCCCGGAAGCGGGGGTTGACCGTGCACGGACACCCCCGCCTCCTTTCCGGAAGCGGGGGTATCAGCCGTACTGCCGTCAACCCTTGATGCAGATGATCTGGCGCAGGTGGGCGACGACCTCCACCAGGTCGGTCTGGGCGGCCATGACCGACTCGATGTCCTTGTACGCGCCCGGGATCTCGTCCAGCACCCCGGCGTCCTTCCGGCACTCGACTCCGCTGGTCTGCGCCTCCAGGTCGCTCACCGTGAAGGTCTTCTTGGCCTTCGTCCTGCTCATCTTCCGGCCGGCCCCGTGCGAGGCGGAGTTGAACGCCTTGGCGTTTCCGAGGCCCTTGACGATGTACGTACCCGTCGCCATCGACCCCGGGATGATGCCCAGCTCCCCCTGCCCCGCCCGGATGGCCCCCTTACGGGTGACCAGGAGCTTCTGCCCGTCGTAGGTCTCCTCCGAGACGTAGTTGTGGTGGCAGGAGATGGGCTCCTCGAAGCGGATCCGCTTGAAGTGCTTGCGCAGCACGTTGCAGACCAGGGCGAGCATCACCGCCCGGTTGCGGCGGGCGTAGTCCTGCGCCCAGAACAGATCGGACCGGTAGGCGTCCATCTTCTTGGTGCCCTGGACGAACACCGCGAGGTTGGGATCCGGCAGCCCCTGGTTGTGTGGGAGCTTGCGCGCCTGCTCGATGTGGTACTCGGCCAGCTCCTTGCCGATGTTGCGCGACCCCGAGTGCAGCACCACCCACACCACACCCTCATCGTCGGAACACACCTCAAGGAAGTGGTTACCTCCACCGAGCGTGCCCATCTGGACCTCGGCCCTGGCCCGCAGACCCCGCACCGAAGGAGCCAGCCACTCGAAGTCCTCCCAGAACTCCTTCCACCCCTCCTGCGCCAGACCGAACACCTTCGACGGATCCACCGGACTCTTGTGCTTGCCGAACCCCACCGGCACCGCCTGCTCCAAACGCCCCCGCAGATAGGGCAGATTGTCCGGAAGGTCCGCCACCTTCAGCGACGTCCGCACCGCACTCATCCCACACCCGATGTCCACCCCCACCGCCGCAGGCGACACCGCGTCCCGCATCGCGATCACCGAACCCACGGTGGCCCCCATACCGTGATGCACATCCGGCATCACCGCGACACCATGCGTCCACGGCAAATTCGCCACATTACGCAACTGCTGCATCACCTGCGGCTCGACCTCATCAGGATCAGCCCACATCCGAACAGGCGCCCGCCCCCCGGCCACCTTCATGAACACCATCGCGCGTCGCCTCCCTTCACAGGACCCTTCCTGACACCACCAATAACGCCAGACCACCCCCAACCACCGCAACCGAATTAACGATCACCCGGAGCGCCCGAACCCTTCCGGCCGATTTCTCGTCCGCGATCCACCCATGTCGGTGCCGGCAGATCCGGCCTCGCTATGGCCGTGCGACGTTCAGACGGTCGGAGGTGTGGGCCGAACCATTGGGATCGGGTTGCGGTGGATCGACGGCAGGCCGCCAAATGCGGGACTATCCAGGATGCCTTGGAACCACGACGGGAAGACATCCGCAAGATGCCGGAACTCGATCTAGCATGGCCATATTGGTCAGATAGATCGATAGCCCGTCAGGCCAGGAGTCATCATCCTGGTTCACGAGCCGATGTGCCATAGGACTGCAAACGGCATCAACTGCCTTGTTGCCATCCTAATGGGCTGTTTAGTGACGATATTATAGGCTCGCTGCACCCTTTGGATGCACTCAATGACTCTATCGAATGCATCGCTTATATCATCTTTGCCTGGCTCAAATTCGGCTTCCATGACGATAGCCGCTTCTACCACAGTGACATCACGCTCTCGCCGTCACACCGATTCTCGGAATGCAATTTATCAAGAGCGTCGATCATGTTGCGGGGGTAAGTGAACGTGATAACGTTCCCGTGCGGTATCGCCAGATAATCGGGAAGAGGCATGAACCAGTAAACCAGATGATGGTTCCCGTCCGAGATCAGCTCATTTTCCACATACTCGGACATATGCTACCGACCCAACCAGCTCGCCCAGCGGCACATCGCCGAGGCCAAGAAGACGATGGCGCAGTACTTCATCCAGCTTGAGGATCCCGACCTGGCCTACCTGGTCCAGAGCTCCCCGCAGTTCGGCACCTACATCCGCGACATGCTGTGGGCCCAGGCCTACGCCGTGGCGTCCCCGGCGCGCATTCACCACGTCCTGTCCGCCGCGCTGTTCTCCATCGTCGGCGTCGGCGAGCGCCTGCGCACGATCAGCTGCTTCGCAGGTGAGACCGGCGTAGTGACCAGCTTTGGCGTACGGCCGATCGCCGAGCTGGCAGGCGGTATCCATGAGTTGCTCACCACGGAAGGCGAATGGGTCAAGGCGCCCATCCGGTCCTTTGGTCGACAGCGGCTCATGCGCGTACGGCTCTCGCGCAACAAGGTCGAGAAGGTGATCTACGCCACCCCCGAGCATCGATGGCTGCTGCGCACCCATTCCAGCGGGGGCACACGGTACTGGGGTAAGAGGCCCGCCGAGGTCACCACAGCGGAGCTGAAGCCAGGTGACCGCCTCGCCTGGAGCTTCCCTCTGCGTCCGGAAGGCATAGTCGTCGACCACGAAGGCGCTGCCAGAGGCTTCGTCTTCGGTGACGGGACTGTTAGCCCTCCCAATAGGTCTCGTGCGAACTTCTGTGGCGAGAAGGACATCGCCCTGTTACCCCTCTTCCAGGGCCTCGGCAGGCCGCCACGGACGTACCCAACCATGACGGTCATCAACGGGTTACCCCTGAAATGGAAGACGTGCGTGCCGAGTCTCGACTGCGCACCCTCCTACCTGTACGGCTGGCTGGCAGGATACTTCGCCGCCGATGGTGATGTCGGCAAAACAGGCCGCCCTACCCTCGTCTCGGCGGTCCGCAAGAACCGCGAGCAGGTGCGCACAATGTGCAACTTGCTCGGCATCGGAACGTACGGAGTCCGGACGAATATGAGATCGGGGTACGGCGAGAAACCCACGCCGATATACCTCCTGGGGATCATGCGCGGCGATGTCGACCCTTCCTTCTTCCTCATCCCCGCCCATCGAGAGCGGTTCGAGGCAGGAATTGCCCACCACAACTTCATACAGATGGAGAGCACCACGGCCAGGACCTGTGGATCACCCGTAAGGGCGCCATCACCGACGTCGGCGAAGAGGGGTGATCCCCGTCTCGATGGGGACCTGGTGATACATCTCCGCGGCCGCAGGAACCCGGGCTCGTACAACTCCTGCTCCCACGGCGCCGGCCGCCGCATGTCACGCAGCCGAGCCAAGCGAGAGCTATCAGCCAAGTCACTCACCGAAGCGATGCACGGCCGAACCTGGAACGCCAACCGCGCCGCCGCCCTCGTCGACGAACACCCTGAGGCGTACAAGTCCATCGACCAGGTGATGCAAGACCAGAAGGACCTGGTGGAGATCCAGCACACCCTGCACCAGATCTTCAACTACAAAGGCTGAAGCACAGACACGCGCCCCGCCGCCCAACACCAGGCGACGGGGCACCCCTCTCCGAGAGTCAAATGAACGACACCCTCGTTAGGAGAGCGGTGACGTGGAGGAGCCGTCAGGTGCGTTGATGCGCGAGGCTAGGCTCGCCCATCCAGTCCGGATTGCCGGCCTGTCAAAACCTCCGGCGGCAGCACTGGAGGCCGGGCCGTTCCTACCCCGCCCCGCTACTCGCGCCAGAGCCAGGTGACCCGCTCGTACAGCGGCTCGAAGCCGGTGCGCAGCATGTTGTGGAGGGATGTGTTGTGGTCGCCGGGGGTTTCCGCTCCGGTCTCGGCGACGAGCCATCGGCAGCCTGCGGCCTGGGCTGCCCGGGCGCGGGCGGTGAGCAGTGCTGAGTGGGCGCCGCGGCGACGGCCTTCCGGGAGCGTTGCTCCGCCGAACATGTCGGCGCACTCTCCGTTGATGAAGATGCTCCCGACCGCGATGATCCGCTCGCCGTCCCAGACGGCGTACTGTCGCCAGTTCGGCTTGCCCACGCACGACGCGGCCATGTCGATCATGTCCGGCGTGTTGAAACCGAAGGCAGTCATCATGACGGTGGCCCACTCGTTCGCCTGGTGTGGCTCGACCAGGCCGACGCGCAGGCCGGGGTCGAGCGGCGCGATGCCGTCGCCTGCGGACAGCGTGGTCTCGGTGTCGCAGCCCAGCTTTACGTAACGACGTCCGTTCGTGAGGTCCAGTTGGGCGACGGCCGAGGCCCAGTCCGGTGGCAGCAGCGGCGGCGCGATCATGAACGCGCCCTGGGACACGCCCTGCTTGCGGTAGAAGTCGCAGACTTGTGCCAGGACGTCTGCGGTGATCGGCTCGCCTGCGCCGAACCCGCCGGCCCGGTTGAAGAAGTGGCTCGGGTCCTCGCGGACCGCCAGTGCGAGCGCCGAGCCGATGTGCAGCGAGCCGATGCCCAGCGACTCCCGTACCGGCGTCGGCGCGCCGGTCACGAAGTCGACGTACGCCGCGATCTCGGTCTGCTCGGCCAGGCTGAGCGGCACGGTGGTTTTCACTTCCGGTTTCCCGTCTCTTGGTCGTGTATGAAGTCCAGCACGGCGGAGGCGAACTCGTCGGCCTGCTCGATGTGCCCGAAGTGGCCGCTCTCCCGTAGCTCGCACAGCCGTGCGTTCGGCATTGCTGCGTGCATCTCGTACGCCAAGCGGGGTGGGCAGATGAAGTCGTAGGTGCCGACGATCACCAGTGTTGGCACGTTGATCGTGCCGAGCCGGTCCCGCACGTCCCAGCTGACCGGGAGCCGGTTCGGGTCGTGGATGACCACCAGGGCAAGCTCGCCCAGCCGTTCCACCGTCTTGCGGTAATCGGCGAAGTAGGCGGGCAGGATGCCGTTTATGTAGCGCCCGAACGACTCGTCGTCGGTGACTTCCATCGTCCGTGACAGATTGACCGCGTCCCACATCCGGCCTGCCTCGACCGCCTCCGGCCGATCCGCCCAGCGCTGGACGAAGGACGCCATCTCCTTTGTCGCGGTCTCTCTCTCCCGCCGCCCGTTCGCAGGCGCGGTGTCGTAGAGGATCAGCCCGTCGAGACGGTCAGGGTGGTCGAGGCCGAACTGGAGGGCGACGAAGCCGCCGTGTGAGTGGCCGAGGAAGTACCCGGTGGGAGCACCGATGTCGTCGAGTACGGCTTCGGCGAAGCGCGCGTAGCGGGACACGGAGTAATCCCCGTCCGTTAGCAGGTCGCTGTCGCCGGAACCGACCGGGTCCAGGTAGACCAGGGTCAGCCCGCGTTCCAACCCGGGTATCCGCAGGTACTCCGGGTGCACGCCCGGGCCTCCGGAGTGCACGAGGCACACGGGGCCCTCACCCGCGATGCGGTAGACCTGGCGTATGCCGGCGACGACGGCGGTCCGTGCCTCACCCACGGCGGCTCCCGTAGGCCGCCCCGGTACTCGGGACTGTGGTTGTTGGTTTCATACCAACAAGATGCGGTGAGGATCAGGGAAGTTCGATCGGTCGCAGGATTTGCCGGCGATTCGTTTCAGCGGCGGCGTGGATGGTGAAGGCGCAGCTTGCTGACACGGCCCCGGTCCAGGAAGTGCGCCCACACGACACCGGGCGGGCAGTGGAACGGGTCCTCCGGCGGGTTGAGCAGGGCAGCCTCCCAGATGACCACTTCGCGGCCGGCCACGACGTTCAGCAGCTTCTGGCGTACGCCAGCGGACACATCACGATCGAACGCGGCGGGCAGGTAGTCGATGCCCGTGCGTTTGCCGGTCGGCCATATCACATCCGCCTGTGGTGACCACCGGTCGGACAATGCCGAGGCGAGTTCGCCACGGTACGCGGACACCATGGTTTCCTCGGCCAGCCTGCGGTGCAGTGCGCTCAGGGCGGTGGCATCGTCGTGCACCCGATCGGCCGAGCTCAGCAGAGCACCGGCCAGCTTTGTGCGCGCCTGGTTGAGCCTGCTGCGCACAGTGCCGACCGGCGTGGCACACAGCGCCGCGATGTCCTCGTAGGACGTGACGTCGGTGAAGTAACGCAGCATCGTCACCAGCCGCAGCCCGGGAGACAGATCCTCCAGCGCGCTCCAGACCCAGTCCCGCAACGCGTGCCGGTCGAGAACCTCCGCCGGGTCCGGTGGACCGCCCGACCGGTCCACCGCGACGGCCTTCGCGGGTTCGGCCATCGGAACCGCCGACATCTTGCGCAGCTGTGCACGACACACATTGCGCACCACCATCCGCAGCCACGGACCGACCGCGTCCGGATCCCGTATATCCCCTATACGGCGCAGCGCGATGAGCGCCGCCTCCTGCACAGCATCCTCGGCGTCCTGACTATGGCCCAGCAAGCCCAGTGCGACCGCTCGCATACCCGCTCGGTGTCTGGCGAGGAGCAGGCCAAGACAACCGGCGTCGCCCAAGTGTGCGGCGCGCACCAGTTCGGAGTCTTGAGGCGCTCCGCCCACCAGAAGGTCGTCCACCTCACGATAGTACGCAAAGTCTTTACCAAGACAGCAGCGCCTGCAGCGAGTTGCCGGTGATCGGGAAGGGTGATTGCTGTTCATCACCGCCAGCGGCCCGGTGCGGCAGGCATGCAGCGCTGTGCACTGGTGTTGGGGCTGGCGGCCCCGGCGTTGTCCGTCGGGTGTTGCCCAGGCGCGAGTCTGCGGGGGTCTGGAGTTCGCCCCGGGGCTATCGAGCCCCCACGTCAGTCCTTCTCGGTCCCGCTGGCGGGAGCCGGGGTCAGGACTCGGGTGAGCCAGTCGTTGCGCGTCCGGCGCGCCCCGGCGGAGACTGCGGCCTGCGGGAACAGGGCGTCGAATCCGTGGAAGCCTCCCGCCCAGATGTGCAGTTCCGCCTGGCCGCCGGCTGCCCAGATCCTGGTGGCGTAGTCGACGTCCTCGTCGCGGAAGACCTCGGCCGCGCCTGCGTCGATGTAGGTGGTCGGCAGGCCCGAGAGGTCGTCGGCCACCGAGGGTGAGACATAGCCGGGCACTTGCTCGTCCTCGATGTCGCCGAGGACTGATCGCCAGCCGAACTCGTTCATCTCGCGGGTCCAGACGCCGGGTGTGCCGGAGTACTGCCGGCTGGAGGTGGTGATGTTGCGGTGGTCGAGCATGGGGCCGATCAGGACCTGGGCGGCGATCGCCGGGGTGCCGCGGTCGCGTGCCATCAGGGTGACACCGGCGGTGAGGCCGCCGCCGGCGCTGGCGCCCGCGACGACAATGCGGGCGGGGTCGATGCCCAGTTCGGTGGCGTGTTCGGCGATCCAGAGCAGTCCCTGGTAGCAGTCGGCGACCAGGGTCGTGCCGGTGGCCTCCGGTGCCAGCCGGTAGTCGACGGAGACCACGACGGCGCCGAACAGGTCGAGCCACTCCAGCGGGATGTCGATCTGTGAGAAGCGGTCGCCCATGACCATCCCGCCGCCGTGCATCCAGTAGATGCACGGTGCCCCAGTGGAGCTCTCGACTCCGGCGGGGCTGAAGACCGACAGTGGAATTTGCGCACCGTCCGCGGCGGGTACGGTGACCTCACGCCGCTCGACTGCGCGACCTGCGAGAAGAGGCTCGACCGGCATTGATGAGAAGGGGCGGATCTGTGCGAGCGCCTCGGAGTCGAGCTCGGACCGGAGGGGCATGTCGGCGAGCAGCGCGCGCAGTTCGGGGTCTAGGTCGGGTCGGGTCGGGGTCACGGTGGGCACCTTTCGTCGGGTTGTGCCGGGTGATCGGGGAAGGAGTGGGCCGGTCAACAGGCGCTGTCGCCGGTTGACCGTGCCTGCGAGGCAGGCGGGGATGCGAGACAGATGCGGAGCCGTCGGGCCTGCGGAGCCGCCAGACCTGAGGGGCGCTCAGACCCGCGGAGCCGCCAGGCCGGATTGCGAGGATTGAGGAAGGACCGGCCGACTGGCCGGCGGTCCTCAGAAGGCGGCTTTGCCGCGGACCGGTACGTAGTCGGTGTGCTCGGATTCCTTGGCCAGCAGTCCGTCGATCTGCGCCACGATGGCCTGGGCGGCTTCGCCGGCGAAGATCCGGTGGTGGTCCTCCTCGCTGGTCCAGCCTTCGGTGACGTGGACGACGTCGGGGTCGGAGGCGGAGCGGGAGACGAGGTAGACGATGCAGTGTTCGCTCGCGCCGGGGCTGCCCTCATCCAGTCCGGTCAGCAGCAGGTCGACCAGCTGATCGCCCAATCCGGGCTTGGCGGTCAGGGTGGCGTTAAATCCATAGTTGGCGGTCATGACTACCTTCTTCTGCGGGCGGAGGAATGTGGATGCGCGTCCTGGAGGGAGAGCCCAGTGGCTTGTTCCTGGATTCCAGTGATTCCATTCAACCGGTGTGACCTGCGGAAATAATAGACCGATACTCGCGGGCCCTTGCACGATCCTCTCTAGTCCGAGAGTGAGTGCCGGTTGTGTGCGGCAAAGAAGGCATGCGTCTCGACGAGCCCCGCATCTTGCCGGCCCGACATGCCTGGCTCGACTGGACCACCGCCATCGACGGCGTACTCATCTCGAAGGTCGAGCGGTCTTGAGCCGCCGACGCCGTCGACGTCGGCACGGTACTGGCGGTCATTGCCCAGGGCACCAAACGCCTCGCGCTGGGCCTGACCGCTCGTTCGGACGCGTTGTTCGAGCCGGCTGATGCCGTCCTGTGCGGCGACGGGCCGGTGAGGTCGCTGGCTGAGCTGTCGCTGGTGGGTGAACACCGCCGCGGCCATGGCGGGCACGCCGCCGTGGCCTGTGGACGCATTGATGCCGGCCGGCTGCGGCAGGCACTGGCCGAGGTGCCACTGCCGCGGGCTGCGGACGGCCGGCTGGTCCTGGCTGTCGACGTCACCTGCTGGCTGCGGCCCGACGCCCGCACCTCACCGGAACGGATCCTGTGCCATACCTACGGCCGGGGCAAGGACCAGCACATCCCGGTCCCCGGCTGGCCCTACTCAATCATCTGCGCGCTTGAGCCCGGCCGCAGCTCATGGACCGCGCCTCTGGACGCGCTTCGTCTGGCGCCCGGCGACGACACCGCCACGGTCACCGCCCGGCAGCTGCGCGATCTGCTTCAGCGACTGATCGCAGCGGGGCAGTGGCAGACGGGCGACCCGGACATCCTTATCGTCGCGGACGCCGGATACGACGCACCCCGTCTCGGCTTCCTCCTGAGGGACCTGCCCGTGCAGGTGCTGGCCCGGATGCGATCGGACCGCGTCCTGCACAGAGCTGTCCCGCCCCGGCTGCCGCACACCCTGGGCCGCCCGGGACTAAGGTGCCGTGACGGTGCCCTTGGCGAACCGCTTACGGGGTGGGAACGCGAGCATCGGCCCGAGGTGGTCGATGATGCGGTCCGCTGCCGACTTGGACACCCCGAAGAACCGGTCGAGCTGGCGCGTCGTCAAGTTAGTGCGCCAGTACGCCGCGACCAGCAGAGCCCGGTCCTCCAGCGGGAGGCTCCACGGCCGGCCCTTGCGGACCGCATCCGCACCCTCGCGCCGCAGTACGGTCACCAGCTTGCCGAACAGGCGGGGGCTCAGCCCGGTGAACAGGGCTATCCAGGACGGCTCCGACGCCGTGATCACACCAGCCACATCAAGATCATCTCACTCGTGGCCAGCAGTTACGGAACAACCTTTGGGTTCGGGACAGGCTCCGAGAATCCTCCGCCCCGCGTACGTTCAACTCCCGAATGACTTCGAGTACCGACCACTGAGCAAGCGGAGCCCCTCCGTAACCGGTGCGATGAGTGAGATCACCACGCCAATGACGAGGGCTCCGCCGCGTCACCACCGCTGTTGCATCAAAGGGGTTCGTTTCCGAATCATGGACTCAGAACTGCTGACCGGGAGATCCCGGAGGGTGGACCTAAGCCGATCCCAAGGCTATCCCCAGGTAGGCGCGCGCATCGGCGGTGGTGCGCAACGTTCCAACGTTCGGGATCGTGAGCGTGCCGGTGCTCCCGTTGACCCGCGCATAGAGGAACCTGGATATATCCTGCCAGTGGGTCTCCAACTCGTGTTGGCGCAACGGCGTGGGCGCCTGGGAAAAGCCAGTCATCGCTGTGCGCCATATTCCCTCAACATCGTTGAGGCGCGAAGCCTCGACCCATGTTTGCGGTGAACGGATCACGTCGTTCACGGCTGAAGAGGGCTGGCCATGCAGCTGCTCGTCCTCGGACCGCTCGACATCGCGATCGACGGCCGGGCCGTCCCCTTACGCTCGGCCAAGCAGCGGGTCCCGCCGGCTGTTCCGATCTCCCGGCTGGGCGCCACCGAGCTTCGTGTGCGGGCCGGCCACGCGCTCGGCCCGCAGGTCGTCCAACCTCCTGACCTGCGATGATGTCTTGCGTGAGGTTTCGGGGCGATACATCTCTTATCTGCATGGCAGGAAGCGGTCACAGCGGTGCAGCTTGCTGCCGCCCATTCATCTGGTTTGTGGGTTGCGATTCCCGCAGAGTTGTTTGTGCGAGAACAAATACACAGCCCTCCAGAAAAGAGACACAGAAATGACGAACTCCGCGAACTCGAACCGCTCCGCCGGCACCACCTGGGACTCCTACAGCCGCACCGCCGGCACCACCTGGGACAGCTACTCCCGCACCGCCGGCACCACCTGGGACTAAGAAAGAACAACTCCCTAAAACTCCGGAAAACAACTAAAGGCACCTCCGCCCGACAGCGGACAAGTAACACATGAACAAGGTCTGCCGAACCGACTAAGACCATCATCCGCACTCGACACGATGGCATCGGCGAGCATCGAAGCCCCAGACATGGAAACCGGCCAGGTCACCGCCGAGACGTCCCGCTCAGGCCCGACCGGCCAGATCGCCACCCAGCGGCCCCCGCGCCCACAGGTCCCCGCCACGCACTCGGTAACCGGTCATGCCCGGCCTCATCTCCTGATGAACCGCGACAGCCCCATGTCCCGCCGAGCACAAGGCCTACTTCGAAGGCCAGATCACCCCAGCGGCCGGTCTCCCATTCGTCCAAGACCGAGCGGATCGGTCGCATGGTAGCTTTCGGGCAAGCAAGCCTTGATCCCGCGAGAGGAGGGGTCGTGGCCATGACCAGCGCCGAAGACGATCACGACCAGCAAGGCCGGTCATCGGCATGGGAAGCGGCATGGGAAGTACTGGGACCCGTAACGGACCTGGTCACGCCGATGGCGGTGCGGGTCGCGGCCTCTCTTGGGCTGACGGATCTGATGGCCGACGACTCGGTGTCCGTCGAGGAGCTAGCACGGCGGTCTGACACCAACGCGGACGCGCTGGGCCGGCTGTTGCGTCACTTGGTGTGCCGGGGCATCTTCACCGAACGGGAGCCGGGCAGGTTCGCGGTCAACGAGCCCGCCGCGCTGCTGGCGTCCGACCATCCTTCCGGGATGCGGGTGCGCCTCGACTTGGGTGGCTTCGGCGGGCAGATGGACCTGGCGTTCATCGGTCTGCCGCACACGGTCCGCACCGGGCAACCTGCGTGGGAGACGGTCTTCGGCGCCCCGTTCTGGCGCCATCTCGCCGCGAACCCACAGATGAGCGCGTCGTTCGATGCGATGATGGCTACCGGAGCCGACTACCTCACCGATGCGGCCAAGGGGTACGACTGGTCCGGCGTGCGGCATGTGGTCGACGTCGGCGGTGGCACCGGCGCCCTGCTCGCCGAAGTGCTGCACGCCAACCCGGACATCCGGGCCACGCTCGTAGATCTGCCGGACACGGTGGATCGAGGTCGGCGGTACCTGGCCGAGCGCGGGTTGGATACGCGGTGCGAGTTCGTCGGCCAAAGTTTCTTCGATCCGCTGCCCGCCGGGGGTGATGTGTACGTACTCAGGCGTGTGGTGCACGACTGGGGCGACGACGACGCCCTGCTGATCCTGCGTCGGTGCGCCGACGCGGCCGGGCGGCACGGACGGGTCGTCATGATCGAGTCACACGGCAGTTCCGGTGACGACCCGGCCATGTTCGCCGAGATGAACCTGCGCATGCTCGTGCTCAGCGGCGGCCGCGAGCGCACCGTCGAGGACTACATCGCCATCGCTGCCGAAGCCGGGCTCGACCTTGCCGGCGTTCACTGCACCGCGCTCGGACACATCATCCTCGACTGCGCTCCGCTGGGCCCTTGACACACCGATCCGCCGGCGCTCATCGGTCAGGTCCCACTGGTCGATCATGGCTTTGAGCTCAGTGAGCGAGTCGACCACCGGCATCGGCACGAGATCGCGATATTCCCTATACGGCGTCGAAGCTCCTATGCTCATCGGGTGCATCCCCCTCCCCACGACGGACCGCCCGATTTTGGGGAGCGGCCGGCGGGTTCTGTCGAAATCGGTTCGCGTATCTCGGCGCGGGCCATCGTCATCATGGTCAGCGTCGCGGCCGTCGCCCTCGTCGCGGCGATCGGCCTCATCGTCGCCCTGGTCGTTCCGCGTCTGAGCGGCGACCGGCACCGGCGCGATGTCAGGGCGGTCGACGTAATGCCGCCCACGATCACGGCAGGCGACCGGACCTACCATCTGACCAGCACCCACGAGCAGAAGGGATGCCAGGGTCTCGGTACGGGCACCCTCGTGCCGGTGCTCGACAAGGTGGAGTGCGGAACCGTGGCCTTTGGCCGATACCGCGCTGACAACGGCACTTCGGAAGCGTCGGCCGTCATCATGCGTATCGATGACCTGGACCAGTTCAACTCGGTCAGTGGCACCACCAATGATGGCGACGCCTATTTCAAGGTGCTGCTCGCTGACGGAAGTCTCGGGCCTCTGGGCCAGGACGAGCCCTCGCAGAATGCATTCCTGGACCGCTACATGGTCTATGTCGTCGCCGACAGCGGGAAGAACACGGCCGCTGACCCGTCGGACTCCGGTTCGATCGTCCAGGACGTCCAGACCGGTCTTATCGATGGCAACCAGCTCGACCCCGGGAGTCCATCCAAGCCGGCCCCCGGCCGGCCGGAGGTCCAGGCCACGCCGGCCGGGCCCGTCACGGTCAGCGGCGAAGGCGCCATGGCCTCGACGATCAAGGTAGATGACCGGACCTACCGCCTGACCGCCAGCCATGAGCAGCAGGGATGCCAAGGGCTCGGCACCGGTGCCCTGGCTCCCGCTCTGGACGGCGTCCGATGCCAGACGGTGTTCTTCGGGCGTTACGCATCCAGCGTGCCGGGCTGGGAAGCGTCCGCGGTCATCGTCCGGCTTGAAGACGACAAGCAGCTGGAGTCGCTCAGCAAGGTCGATGACGATGGCAGCGGTGGCCTGAAAGTCCTTCTCGCGGACGGGTCGGTCGGTCCAGGAGACCAGGAGGAAACAGGGGGCACTTCGCAGTTCTCCTTGTTCGACCGCTACCTGGTCTACGTGATGGCCGACCCTGCCACGGAAAAGATCGGCGATCCGGAGTCCAATCGGGTCGCCGCGGACGTCCACGCCGGCCTGGTCGACGAGAGCGGTCCCGAGCCGAAGCTCCGGGGACGCACGTCCTGATCACGGTTTCCCGCCAAAGCGGGCCGGGCTCGGCCGCATGGGGATGAGCGTCGCCGATGGCCCCGCGGACGAGAGGGAGGCGACCGCCACCATCCACAGGCACGTCTGAGAGCGGCAAGGCGGTGGGCGCCCCATGCGCTATAACTAAGGATTACTGAGTCACTAAGTTTTCTGATGTACGCTGTGGCGCGTGAGGAGCGTCCGTCCGGAGGCTCCCCGGATATGAGGAGACGTGTCATGGCGAAGGTCGAGATCATCGTGGCGAGCACCCGGCCCGGCCGGATCGGGCTGCCGATCGGGCAGTGGGTCGAGGCGGAGGCGAAGACGCACGGTGGTTTCGCGGACGTGGAGCTGGTCGATCTGGCCGAGATCGACCTGCCCTTCATGAACGAGCCCAACCACCCCCGGCTGGGCCAGTACACCCACCAGCACACCCGCGACTGGAGCGCCAAGGTCGCCGAGGCGGACGCCTTCGTCTTCGTCATGCCGGAGTACAACTACGGGTACAACGCCGAGCTGAAGAACGCCATCGACTACCTGCACAAGGAGTGGTACTACAAGCCGGTCGGGCTGGTCAGCTACGGCGGCGTGGCGGCCGGCACCCGCGCCGCTCAGATGATCAAACAGGTGGTCACCACGCTCAAGATGACCCCGATCTTCGAGGCCGTTTCCATCCCCTTCGTCCGCCAGTTCATCGATGACGAGGAGAATGTGGTTCCGAACGACGTCATGACGGCGTCGGCCAAGGCCATGTTCGACGAGCTGGTCCGCATGAGCGACACCCTGCGCCCGCTGCGCGAGGGCAAGGGCCAATGACGAGGTGAGGGCAGACCGATGAGCGACATACACCCCGTCTGCGTACGGTTCCACGCCGCGATCGAGCTGATCGGCTCCCGATGGTCCGGCGCCATCCTGCGCGCCATGTTCACGGGGCAGGGCCGGTACGCGCAGATCAGGGCCGCCGTGCCGGGGTTGAGCGACACCATGCTCGCCCAGCGGCTGCGCACGCTGGAGAGCGAGGGGCTGATCGAGCGCCGGGTGATCCCCGCCTCCCCCGTCCAGGTCGAGTACGTCCTCACCGAGAAGGGCCGCGACCTCGCACCGGTGCTGGAGGCCGTGATCGCCTGGTCGCACAAGTGGATCCCGCTCCCGGGTGAGGAGGCCGCGAGCGACTCGGACAGGCCATCGGAGCCCGCCCATGTCTCCTGACGCCCTGGCCGTTTACGCGGGAAGTGACAACAGCCGTCCACGGCATCCTGTGAGATCTGCGTAGAACCAGAACGTATTCCGCGGATAGACCAGGACTCACCATTTCCCGCGCCTCCCCCTCCGGCGCGGGGCCCGAGGAGGAGTCCATGAGAGTTCTTGCCCGGCATCTGGTGATCGGGTCCGCCGCGGTGGTGCTGCTGGGCGGGATGGCGACTCCCACCCAGGCGGCCGCCTACGACTACCACCCGAGTGAGGCCGACTGGTCCGACTGTCCCAAGATCCCGCGGAACGCCAGGACCGACACGTGGAGCTGCGTCTTCATCATCACGGTCGGCGGCACGATGAAGCTCGGGAAGATCGAGCAGGACATCTCCCAGCCGCTGCGGATCACCGTGGCCCAGGGCAGGCTCGAAGACGGCAGCGCCGCCGCGGCCTTCGGCGGCGTGAAGGGCGACCGCATGAAGGTCCCGGGCGGCCTCATCGGCGCACCCTTCGAGGTGCCGAAGCTCACCGACGTCTACGTCGAGACCCAGGGCACCGGGCGGGTGGACGCCGGCCCGATCTTTCCCACAAACGTCGGCGTCAAGCTCCGCATGATCCACAGCCTGCTCGGCAAGAAGTGCTACATCGGCGGCGACGCCGACCCCATCCTGCTCAAGCCGGACGTCACCTCCCTCGACCTCACCTCCATCGACGGCGTGCCCGTCTTCAAGGTCACGGCCAAGGATTCCCGGTTCGCCGTGCCCAAGGCGAGTGGATGTGGCCTCAACTGGGGCCTGGTGAACACCGCCGTGAACGTACGGGCCGGGCTGCCCTCGCCCAGCGGGAACAACTCCGCCGAGTTCCAGTGGTTCGTCCGAGGCAAGTCCTACACCGAGCTCCCCGGCCTGGCCCCCTGACCACCGGGAACCGGCGCACATCCCCTGCCCTGAGGGCCGCCCCTCGGGTCCGCACCCCTCGGTGACCCGGTCCCAGGCCGTGACGTACCCGCCCTTGGGGGTGACGTGCACGCGGAGCGCCCGGGGCGACAGGGTGTTGAAGGGGTTCGGCCCGTGCCTTGAATGGGCTGTGACCTGCGGAGACATAGCCATCTTGACGGGAATCGGGGGTGCGCCGGGGGGTAGGGCAGCAGGGAGGGCGCATGTCGCCATCAGCGATCAAGAGGTGAAGTCATGGCTTTCAACAACCCCTCCGACCTCTTCCTGTACGAGCTCTCCGCCGTGTACGACGGGGAGATCAAGATCACGAAGACGAAGGAGGAGATGGCCGGGCAGGTCCGCAGCTCCAGCCTGGCAGAGGAACTGCGCAACCAGGTGGCGAAGGGCCAGGAGAAGGTCAGGAACCTGGACGCCTGCTTCCGGTCACTCGGTACCGCGCCGCTGGACGTCCCCTGCCTGGTCGTTGACGCGATGCGGGCGGAGTTCCAGCAGTTCATCCAGCGGGGGCCCGCGCCCGAGGTGATCGACATGTACACCGTCGGGGCGGAGCTGAAGCTCGCCAGCTACAAGACCGCCGGTTACAAGTGCCTCGTCGACAAGGCCGTGCTCATGGGCCAGAGCGAGTGCGCGCACTTCCTCCAGACCAACCTGGTCGGGGAGGAAGAGGCCAAGGGGCACTTCGAGCGGCTCAGCCACGAGGTCAGCGAGGCGACGCTCGCCGGGGTGTGAGCCCCTGACCGAAGGCCTGGCCGTGCGCGGTCAAGCGCGCCGCGGCGTGGTCCAGGCCGGCGTTCAGCTCGGGGCTCGGGGGTACGCCGTGCCGGGGCAGGCGGGAGACCAGGGCCGTCCCGAACCCGGCCATGCGCACGGTCTGGTCGATGAGCGCGTCCAGATCGTCCGGCCAGGGGAAGGACGGCTGGGCGATGAGCAGCGACACCAGGCCGTGGACGGCCGACCACATCCCGAGGGCGAGGGTCTCGGGATTCCCCCTCATGACGCCCGCCTCCACGCACGCGGACACGGCGTCGACCATGTGGCCGAAGCAGGCGGCCGCCGCGGGCGGGACGCCCTTCGCGGCGGCCGGCCGCATCATCAGGAGCCGGTACTGCACCGGGTGGTCGAGCGCGAAGCGCGCGTAGGCGCGCCCGCACCTTCCCAGCGCGGGGAACGGATCGCCGGCCCCCGCCGCCTGCTCGCGCACGCGCCTGCCCAGCTCGTCCCACACCCGCAGGCAGACCGCCTCCACCAGCGCTTCCTTGCCGGCGAAGTGCATGTACACCGACGGGGTGGAGACGCCGGTGCGACGGGCCACCGCGCGCAGTGTGAGCGCGTCCTCGGTGCCCGTCTCGATCAGCAGCGCCTCCGCCGCCTCCAGGATCTCCTCGCGGAGCCTCGGCCCCTCACCCGGGCGGGCCCGAACGCGTCCTTCGGCCATGCCGCTAGGTTGACGCCGTCAGCCTGACGATGTCAACCTGACTGCGGACGAAGCCGGAGCGATGAGGAGCCCAGATGGGGATTTTCCAGGAGGCGACCGTCGTCGCCGCGCGCCGCGAGACGCCGGGCGGCCTGGCGTACGAGGCCGCGCTGGACGGGCAGTGGAGCGTCGGCACGAAGTTGCACGGCGGGTACCTCCTCGCGGTCCTCGGCCGCGCCGCGTCCGAGAGCGCCGGAGAGGGTCACCCCCACGTGACGGCGGTCAGCGCGTCCTTCCTGACCTCGCCCGCGCCCGGCCCCGCCGAGGTGCTCGTGGAGACACTGCGGGCGGGCAGGAGCACGACGCAGGCCCGCGCGCGGCTGACCCAGGACGGCCGGCCGTGCGTGGAGGCTCTGATCACGCTCGGCAGGCTGGAGGAGTCCGACTCCTGGTGGTCCGGGATGGAACCGGTGGAGCTTCCCGACGAGCAGGACTGCTACCTCAGCCCCCCGGAGGCCCCCGGAGGGGAGTTCAAGGTGCCGCTGATGGAGGTGGTCGAGCAGCGCCTCGACCCGGGGCACCTCGGCTTCGCGGTGGGCGCCCCCTCGCGGCAGGGCGTCATCGCGGGCTGGCAGCGGCTCGGCGACGGCACCGACTGGGATCCGCTCTCCTTGCTGGTGGCCCTGGACCCGGTGCCCCCGGTCTCCTACGACCTGGGCATCAGCGGCTGGGCGCCGACCATCCAGTTCACCGCGTACGTCCGCAGGCTTCCCGCTCCGGGGCCGGTGCGGGTGAGCATGCGGGCGCTCGACGTCACCGGCGACCGCATGGACGAGGTGGCCCACGCCTGGGACAGCAAGGGCCGGCTCGTCGCCCAGGCCACCCAGCTCGCCGCCGTACGAACTCCGGCCTGACCGACGAGGGCGCGCCACGATCACGATGGTGCGTCCACCGTGGGGCTCCAGGTATGCGCACGGGCGCGGTGGGCAAGACAGAGGTGTCCCCACTGTCAGCGAACCGGGAAATCCATATGACCCGAATTGCCGCTGTCCGCGGTGCCCTTCCTCCGAACCGCTACCCCCAGGCCGAGATAACCGACACGTTCGCCCGCATCTGCCTTCCCCCAGGTGCCGACCGGCGGCTGCTCGACCGGCTGCACGCCTCGGCCCGCGTCGGTCACCGCAACCTGGTGCTGCCGCTCGAGCAGTACGCCAAGCTCGACGGGTTCGGGATGGCCAACGAGATCTTCATCGAGGCGGCCGTGGACCTGGGTGCCGAGGCGGTGGGCGCCGCGCTGGAGGCGGCCGGGCTGACGCCCGGCGACGTGGACCTGATCATGTTCACCTCGGTGACCGGCATCGCCGCGCCCTCCGTGGACGCCAGGCTCGCCGGGAGGCTCGGGCTGCGGCCCGACGTCAAGCGGATACCGGTGTTCGGGCTCGGCTGCGTCGCGGGCGCGGCCGGCATCGCCCGCCTCCACGACTACCTGCGCGGATGGCCGGACCACGTGGCCGTGCTGCTCTCGGTCGAGCTGTGCTCGCTCACCTTGCAGCGCGCGGAGGCCAGTCCGGTCAACTTCGTGGCCAGCGGGCTCTTCGGCGACGGCGCGGCGGCCGTGGTCGCCGTCGGCGCCGGCCGGGCCGCTGACGTGCGGGCCGCACCCGGCCCCACCGTCGTCGCCACCCGCGGTCACCTCTACCCCGACTCCGAGGGCGTGATGGGCTGGGACGTCTCCGACACCGGGTTCCGCGTGGTGCTCGACACGAGCGTCCCCGAGGTCGTGCGCACGTACCTGGCCGACGACGTGAACGGCTTCCTCGGCGACCACGGGCTGACGACGCGCGACGTCAGCGCCTGGGTGTGCCACCCGGGCGGCCCGAAGGTCCTGCACGCCGTCGCCGAGAGCCTCGACCTGCCCGAGGGGGCGCTGGACCTCACCTGGCGCTCGCTGGAGGACATCGGCAACCTGTCCTCCGCGTCCGTCCTGCACGTCCTGCGCGACACGCTGGCCCGTCGCCCGCCGCCACCGGGCACGCCCGGGATGCTCATCGCGATGGGGCCCGGATTCTGCTCCGAGCTCGTCCTGCTGCGCTGGTAGTGGCGGAGTGTCGTCACCGCTGCCGGCTGTCACCCTGGTGATCGGACCCGTATCGTTTCAGGGCATGTCGTCCTGGTACCTGCTGCTCGTCCTGCTCGTCGGAGCCGAGCGTCTCGCCGAGCTGGTGGTCGCCCGGCGCAACGCGCGCTGGAGCCTCGCCCGAGGCGGGCGCGTCTTCGGGCGCCGGCACTATCCCTGGATGGTCGCCCTGCACACCGGCCTGCTCGCCGCGTGCCTGCTGGAGGCGGGCCTCGCCGGCCGGCCCTTCGTGCCGGCGCTGGGCTGGCCGATGCTCGCCCTGGTCGTCGCGGCCCAGGGCCTGCGCTGGTGGTGCGTCACCTCGCTCGGCCCGCAGTGGAACACCGAGGTCATCGTGGTGCCGGGCCTGTCGCTGGTCGCGCGGGGGCCCTACCGCCTCGCGTGGCTGCGCCACCCCAACTACGTGGCGGTGGCCGTGGAGGGCGCCGCGCTGCCGCTGGTGCACGGCGCGTGGGTGACCGCCGTGGTCTTCACCGTGCTCAACGCCGCGCTGATGGTGGTGCGCATCCGCTGCGAGAACCAGGCCCTCGCCACCCTGGCCCCGCGCCCCGCCGCGCGCGAGGCGACGGCGTGATCGACGTCCTGGTCGCCGGCGGCGGGCCGGCGGGCCTCGCAACGGCCATCCACGCCACGCTGGCGGGGATGGAGGCCGTGGTGGTCGAGCCACGGTCGGCTCCGGTCGACAAGGCGTGCGGCGAGGGTCTCATGCCCACCGGGGTCGCGGCCCTGCGGTCACTCGGCGTGCGCGTGGAGGGGTGGCCGCTGCTCGGCATCAGGTACGTCGACGAGCGGCGCCGCGCGCAGGCGGCGTTCCGCGAGGGGCCCGGGCTCGGGGTCCGCCGCACCGCCCTGCACGCCGCGCTGGCCGAGCGCGCGGCGGAGGTCGGCGTGAAGGTCGTCCACGGCCGGGTCGGCGGCGTGCGGCAGCACGCGGACTCGGTGGAGGCGGCCGGGTTGCGGGCCCGCTGGCTGGTCGCCGCCGACGGGCTGCACTCCCCGCTGCGCGGCCTGCTCGGGCTTGAGCTGGCGAGCCGCGCCCCGAGCAGGTACGGGCAGCGCAGGCACTACCGCGTCGCGCCCTGGTCGGACTTCGTCGAGGTGCACTGGGCGGCGCGCGCCGAGGCGTACGTGACCCCGGTGGGCGAGGAGCTGGTCGGGGTCGCCGTGCTGAGCTCCGAGCGCCGGAGCTACGAGGAGCACCTGGCGGGGTTCCCCGCGCTGCTGGCCCGGCTGGAGGGGCCCGCCGCCACCTCGGTGCGCGGGGCGGGGCCGCTGCGGCAGCGCGTCAGTGCCCGCGTCGCCGGGCGCGTGCTGCTGGTGGGCGACGCGGCCGGCTACATGGACGCGCTCACCGGCGAGGGGGTCTCGCTCGGGTTGCTGTCCGCGCGCGCCCTGGTCGGCTGCCTGCGCGCCGGGCGGCCTGAGGCGTACGAGCGCGCGTGGCGGCGCCTGTCGCTGCGCCACCGGCTGCTGACCGGGGCGCTGCTGGCCGCGCGCCGCCGTCCGGGCTCGGCCCGGCTGATCGTGCCGGCGGCCCAGCGCCTTCCGGTCGTCTTCACCGCCACCGTCAACGCCCTGGCCTGACGGCCGACGCCGCTAGCGGGCCTCGAAGCGCTCGCGCCGGACCGTGACCTTCCTGCCCTTGACGGTGGTCTGGCGCAGGGAGGTGATGACGTCGTCCGCCGAGTAGTCGGGGACCTCGACGAGCGAGAAGCGGTCGGCGATCTCGATCGCCCCGATGTCCCGGCCGCTGAGCCGCGACTCGTTGGCGATCGCGCCGACCAGGTCCTGCGGCCGGACCCCCGCGCTGCGGCCCGCGCCGATGAAGATGCGGGTCATGCCGCTGCTCGGCCCGCGCCCGCGTCGCTCGTCGCGCCCGCCCGGCTCGCGGCGCGGGCGTCCCTCGCGCTCGGCCCGCACCGGCACGTCGGGGATCTCCTCCTCGTCGGCGGCGGCGCCGCTGGCCTCGTGCGCGAGCTTCACCGCCGCCATCGCGATCTCCACGAGGTCGAACTCGTCGGCGAGGGTGTCCACCACGACCCGGAAGTGCTCCAGGTCGTCCTCCAGCATGCTCTCCTCCAGGGCGGAGCGCGTGAGCTCCAGGCGGCGGGCCCTGAGGTCGGCGACCGTGGGGACCTTCTCGACCGTGATCCTGCTCTTGGTGACCCGCTCGATCGTCTTGAGCATGCGGTGCTCGCGGGGCTCCGCGAGTGTGATGGCCACGCCCTCGCGGCCCGCGCGCCCCACCCTGCCGATGCGGTGGACGTAGGACTCCGGAGCCGAGGGGACGTTGTAGTTGACCACGTGCGTGAGCTGCTCGATGTCGAGCCCGCGCGCGGCCACGTCGGTCGCGACCAGCAGGTCGGCGGTGCCGCTCCGCAGCCGCGCCATGACGCGGTCGCGCTGCTCCTGGCCCATCCCGCCGTGGAGGGCCTCGGCGCGGTAGCCTCGGCCGTTCATGGTCTCGGTGAGCTGGTCGACCTCCTCGCGGGTGCGGCAGAACACGATGGCGGCCTCGGGCGCCTCGACGTCCAGCACCCTTCCGAGCGCCGTGGGCTTGTGCGCCCTCGGCACCATGTAGGCGCACTGCCGTACGCGCGGGGACTCGCCGGGGGCGGCGGACTCGCGCTCGATCTGGATGCGCACCGGGTCGCTGAGGTGCTGGCGGGCGATGGAGTTGATGCGCGGCGGCATCGTGGCGGAGAACAGGACGGTCTGGCGCTGCTCGGGGGTCTCCTGCAGGATCGCCTCGATGTCGTCGGCGAACCCCATGTCGAGCATCTCGTCGGCCTCGTCCAGGACGACGATCTGGAGGGCGTCCAGACGGAGGGTCTTGCGGCCGATGTGGTCGAGCGCCCGCCCGGGGGTCGCGACCACGACGTCCACCCCTCGCTGCAGCTCCCTGAGCTGCCGCCCGATCGGCTGCCCGCCGTAGATCGGCAGGACGCGGGCGCCGAGGTCGCGGCCGTAGCGGTGGACGGCCTCTGAGACCTGGACGGCCAGCTCGCGCGTGGGCACCAGCACGAGCGCCAGCGGGGATCCGGACCCCCCGCCCGCCGGCATCCGCTGGAGGATCGGCAGGGCGAACGCCGCCGTCTTGCCGGTGCCGGTCGCGGCCTGCCCGAGCAGGTCACGGCCCTCGACCAGCGGCGGGATGGCCTCACGCTGGATCGGCGTCGGCTCCTCGTACCCGAGACCGGTGAGCGCGCGCAGAAGCTCGGGACGCAGCCCCAGGTCAGCGAAGCCTGTCGAGTCTTCGGTGGCGTTGGGGGTCATGATCGAGCTCCTCGTTCCGGGACGGACGCGCATGGGATCGGTATTGACTCCATGTTCCACTGTCGCAGCATGCTTCCCGCCCACCGGGGGCCCGTACCGGCGGAATTCCCGCCCCGGCGCGGTGCCTTTCGGCGTACGAGGAACCCACCCCCGGTAAAGGGGTGGCCTTTTCACGCTTACGGGAGAGGAAGTTTACTTCACACTGCATGGGGCCGGACCGGCCACGATACGGGGTCCGCGGACCGGCGGGGCACGCGGCGGAGCGGATCGGCACCATGAACGTCCCCCGACCGGAAATGATCACTGTCCGCCCGCAGGCCCCCTACCGGGGATTTTGCACTCAGATGGAAGGGTTTAGAACTCGGCCCGCAGTGCCTGTCAAGCTGCCCTGTGTGCGCCCACACGCACGGGCTCCGGGCCTGGAGTTCCGGCTCGGTGAGCGCCTTCGCCCGAGAAGCACGCAGGCCGGTTCCCGGCCGAGCCGGCCGACGAACTCGCCACCTGATGGGAGACCAGGATCATGTTGAGTTCCATGAAATCGAAGATCGCGCTGCCCGCCGCGGCGCTGGCGATGATGGCCGTGGCGGTCGTCCCGGTCCTCGCCACCCCCGCGCACGCCGACGCGGCGGCGAAGGCAAGGGCCGCCGGGCCTTTCGGCTGCAACTATACGAACTCCGAGCCTGTCCTCAGGAAAGGGTCGACCGGCACCGCCGTCAAACAGGCTCAATGCCTTCTGAAGTATCGCATCGGGCAGCCCGATTCCGTCGACGGTGTATTCGGCTCGGCGACCGACTCAGCGGTCTATGAATTCCAGACCAGGTGGGGCCTCAAGGTCGACCGCGTCATCGGCTCCTCTACCTGGTACGCGCTCAAGCACTGACCACCTTCTCGGTGATCGCGACGGCCGCGCCGGTGGGCGTGGCCGTCTCGCGTCCCGGGTTCGCGGGGCGCCCGCGAGCTGTCGCGGATGGCGCCCGACGTACGCGGGGCAGGAGTCACGGGGCCCTCGCGTCACCGGTGGACCGCGTCCATCGCGGCGGCGGGGTAGCGCTCGCCGGAGGCCACACCGCGCGGGGCCACGGCCTCGATCGCGGCCAGGTCGTCGGGGGTGAGGGTGATCTCGACGGCGGCGGCGTTGGCCTCCAGGTAGGCCCGGCGCTTGGTGCCGGGGATGGCCACGATGTCGTCGCCCTGGGCGAGCACCCAGGCCAGCGCGAACTGCGAGGAGGTCACCCCCTTGGCGTCGGCCAGCACGCGGATGCGGTCGACGACCGCGAGGTTGCGCGCGAAGTTCTCCCCCTGGAAGCGCGGGTGCGAGGAGCGCCGGCGATCGTCCTCCGACAGGTCGTCCACGCTGCGGATGGTGCCGGTGAGGAAGCCCCGGCCGAGCGGGCTGTAGGCGACGAAGCCGATGCCGAGCTCACGGGTGGTGGCCAGGACGTCGTTGTCCTCCACGTCGCGGGTGAACAGGGAGTACTCGGTCTGCAGCGCGGTCAGCGGGTGGACGGCGTGGGCGCGGCGGATGCTCGCGGGAGCCGCCTCCGAGATGCCGAGGTAGCGGATCTTACCCTCGGTGACCAGCTCGGACAGCGCGCCGAAGGTGTCCTCCACCGGGACGCCGGGGTCGACGCGGTGCTGGTAGTACAGGTCGACGTGGTCCACGCCGAGCCGCTTGAGAGAGCCGTCGAGCGCCTCGCGCAGGTAGTCCGGGCGGCCGTTGACCCGGCCGGTGAGAGCGCCGTCCTCGACCTCGTTGCCGAACTTGGTGGCGAGCACGACCTCGTCGCGGCGGCCGGCGATCGCGCGGCCGACGAGGCTCTCGTTGGTCCACGGCCCGTACATGTCGGCCGTGTCGAGGAAGGTGATGCCGAGGTCGAGCGCCCTGTGGATGGTGGCGGTCGCCTCCCTCTCGTCCGCGGGGCCGTAGGCGACGCTCATCCCCATGCAGCCGAGCCCCTCGGCGGAGACGTGTAGGCCCTGGCTGCCCAGCCGGCGCTGTCGCATTGCTGAACTCCCTATGTCGATATATCGACGGTCCGTCCCTGTGCGAAGGGTGACGGCCGCTTGGTCCCTCTGCTCACGATCTTCGCGCCTCGCCCGCCTCCGCGCCACCACCGCTGTGACTGCCCGCACAAACGCCCGTCAAAGCCTTCTCCGCAGGGGCTTCCGGGCGCGCCGCGCCGGGCGGGGTACGGCCGCTCGCGCCCGAGCGCGCGGCCGTACCCCTGGTGGCGGCGAGTGCCGTCAGGTGATCGCTAGCAGTACTGCGCGGCCTTGCCGATGATGCGGTAGACGCAGTCGGAGTACTCCAGGAACCGGAGCACCGCCTCCTTGTTGCGCGTGGTCTGGGTCACGATCTGCTCGTCGGGCGGGTAGAAGCCCGGCGAGCCGTTCTTCGGGTACATCTCGAAGGTGTAGCTGAAGATCTTGTAGGTGCCCCACAGCCAGTCGTCGATGGAGCCGTCGGTGATGTAGAGGTCGCTGGCCTGCTGCGCGGTGTAGCCGTTGGTGCCGGCCATGTTCTGGCCGAGGGTGGCGAACGCGTCGTGGTCGTCCTGGGTCAGGCCGGCCGCGGTGTCGTTGTAGGTGTAGCCGTACGGCCACAGGATCAGCTCGCTGTAGGTGTGGAAGTCGATGTTGGACTTGATCTGCTGCTTGCCGCCGACGACGCGGCTGCGCACGAAGTCGGCCGCCGCCTTCACCTCGGGCGCCGACTCCGCGGACGCGCCCCGGTAGGTCTCGCTGGAGGTGGAGCCGGAGGAGCCGCCGCAGCAGCCCCACTTGTACGCCCAGTTGCGGTTGAGGTCGGTGCCCACGTAGGAGGAGCCGGAGTTGGGCTGCCGGTTCTTGCGCCAGGAGCGGTAGGAGCCGGAGGCGATGTCGTACTCGCCGCCGTCGGGGTTGAGGTCGGGCAGGATCCAGATCTCCCGGGAGTTCACCAGGCCGGCGATCCTGCTGTCGGACGCGTAGCTGCCGGTGAACAGGTTGAGCAGGTAGATCGCCATCTCGACGGTCAGGTGCTCGCGGGCGTGCTGGTGGGCCGTGAACAGCACCTCGGGCTCGTTCTCGTCGGTCGCGACGTTGTCGCTGATCTTGACGGCGATCAGGTCGCGGCCTCCGTAGGAGGTGCCGTAGCTGTACTTCTTGGCGATGGACGGGTAGTTGGCGACCACCTGGTTCACGAGCGTGGTCAACTCCGCGTAGTTGTGGTACCCGGAGTCGGCCGAGGGGAAGTCCTGCGGTTTGGGCAGGACCGGGGATAACGGGCGCGGGATGCGCGTGACCGCGTAGCCGAGCCGCTTGATCTCGGCGATCTCGGTCTCGGAGGCGGTGACCACGATGGATGTGGTGGCCACCTCGTCGATCGCGGCGCCGGTCGCCGCGATCGTGGTCCGCTGCTGGGCCGTGCTCGGGCCTTCGACGCGATACTGGTTGCTCGGGGGCGGCTCCGCGGAGGCCCCCGCACCGGTGATCCCGCTAACGCACAAGAGCGCCAGGACCGCCAACCCTACGAGCAGACGACGTCTCACCTGTTCCTCCCTCAGGCGCGCGCTCTGGGGTTTGTCGCACGCCTGCACTGAGAGTCAGGTCATCCGTCCGAACTTAGAAGGCCCAAATTTCACGACTTGTACGGCTTTGGCCCGGCAGGGGCAGATCCGCCGAGATGGGGCAACGAACTGCGGAACCATGATTAACGCCCGTAGTGGGGGTAACAGGATTGCCGACCGCACCAGCGGCCGGTCACACGGCCGACGATCCCGACCCCCAAGGAGAACCCCCATGGCCCTCCCCGTCCTCACCCCCGAACAGCGCCAGGCGGCTCTGGTCAAGGCGACCGAGGCCCGGCAGGCCCGCGCCGCGCTCCTCGCCCAGCTGAAGACCGGCGACCTGACCCTGGCCGAGCTCCTCAAGCGGGAGGACGACACCGCCAAGAAGATCAAGGTCTCGCAGGCCCTGCGCGCGCTCTCGGGCATCGGCCCGACGAAGGCCGCCGCGCTCATGGAGCGCGCCGGCGTCGACGACAAGCGGCGCATCGGCGGCCTCGGCGTCCAGCAGCGTCGGAAGCTTGTCGACGCCGTCTCGTCCTGAGCGTGCCCTCCTTGATCCGGCCGGAGGCAGGGACGGCGATCCGGCCGTCCCTGCGCCAGCCGATCATCGGAGGACCGGAGGCATTTTCCCCGGAGTCCCCAGCGCATAGTCTCCCAATAACGACATCGCTGCGGGAGGCGACCTTTGAGCAAGCTCACGGAAGACGAGCGCAGGGACCTGGCCGACATCCTGTCCAGCCCTGAGCTCAACGATCCACGGGTGCACGCCGACCGCGAGGTGGGGCAGCAGCTCGCCGACTTCTTCCGCAAGGACATGCCCGACGTGGACGAGGTGGTCATCGGACGCGTCTTCCTGCGGACCGCGGTCACGATGACCCAGCTCGGGGACGCGGGGATGCCCCTTGAGCAGATCGCCAACATCTTCACGCTGAGCGCGCTCGACCTGACGGCCCTGGAGCTCGCGCGGGGCATCGAGGCCCTGCCGGAGCCCGCGCCGCGCGACGACCCGGCGGCGCCGGAGGGCTAGGCCCCTGAGCCGCCCTCGGGCGGGCGGAGGTCGGGGAGGTTCACCACGATCGCCTCCTGGGTGCTGCGCGCGATCACGACGACCGCCTCGCTGTCGGGGTCGGGGTTCTCCTCGCGGTGGGGCACGAACGGCGGCACGAAGACGTAGTCGCCCGGCCGGGCCTCGATGCGCACCTCGCGCGGCTCGTCGCCGTCGAGATCGAGGAAGACGAACGACGGCGTGCCGCTGACCACGTAGATGGCGGTCTCGGAGTCGCCGTGGTGGTGGTTGGCGGAGACGGTGGCGGGCGCGACGTGGGTCTGCCCCATCCACAGCCTTCTCGCGCCCACGGTCGTGTCGCTGATCGCGGCTCGGCGGGCCATGCCGGGGGTCTGGGCCGTCTCTGCGCTCAGGTCGCCCTGCCCCACGTGGTGCAGGCGCCGATGGAACGGATCCCCGGATGTCGCGTGGTCCTCTGACACGGCGCTCTCCCCCTCCCCGATGCCCGTAGGACGTCTTCTCGAAGCATAGGACGGGCGGGCGCGTGCCCGCGTCCCCACGAAGCCGCCCACAGCGTCCCACGACGGCCCCTGGACGGCCGGAACGCCTGGCTCCCGGGAGTTCCCGGGGGCCAGGCGTTCCGGTTGGTCAGGCCAAGGACTAGCGGACGACCTTCACGTAGTCGGTCGCCGACGACCCGTACAGGCCGCGCGAGCCCTCGAACACGACCTTCCACGTGCCGGACCAGTAGGCCGGGATCTTCGTGTAGAAGGTTCCGTCCGGGTTGGTCTCGATGGTGTCGACGTACTCCCACTTGCCACCGTGGGCCCGGTGGAAGTACACCTTGATCTTCTGCCAGCCGAGCTGACGCCAGCTGTGCCAGCGGGAGTCGTCGTGGCAACGGTTGCCGCCCACAACGTAGGCGTCGCCGTCCCACCACCAGTCGCCGTAGCACCGGGCCGTCTCAAGCTTGCCCGAGAGCGACAGCTTGCGACCCTTCTTGACGGGCTCGGGGCTCGCGTCGAACCCCGCGATCCGCGTCGCGCGCGGACCGCGGTGACGGTCCTGCACGACCTTCACGTAGAAGGAGGACTTGGCCCTCGCGACCTTGCCGTCCTGGCCGGTGGCCTCGACGTAGACGATCCACTTCCCGGCCGGGTCGTGCCGGTCGAGAACGATCGTCTTGCCCCAGGTCTTCGACTCGCCACTGGACGCCTTCGCGGCTCCGGGGCAGGGGTTGCAGTCGGGCTGACCACCCTGTCCCGTCGGCTCGAAGTCGAACTTCACGTCCTCGGCGCCCACGGTCTCGACCGTGGCCGTCACCGCGACGTGATCGCTTCCACGGATGACCACCGGGTCGGGGGTCACCTTGATGGACTCGATGCTCACCGCGGTGTCCGGCGCCGTGTCTGCCAGCGCCGGCGCCACCACACCGAGCGCCGAAGCGCCCATGGTGGCCGCTACCAGGGCGGTAGCGATGCGTTTCATCATGCGGAACTTCCTCTCCCCGTAGAGAAAGGCATCCCAATTGGGGGTGTGCCTACGTCATAGACGCTTTAAGGCACCCAAAAGTTGCCAGGCAACTCCCAGCAAATAATTACAAATTGGACACTTTGCCGGTTCGCAGGACCGGATATATAGCCGTTTGTCCTAATTTCGAGCTACATGTCTAGCAGAGGCCGAAATGTGGGCGTAATGGTGTGTTCCGGGATAGAAGACGCGCCACGTGCCATGTGCCCGCTTTACTCGCCTGACGAAGCGGCCGTCCCTGTTGGTGCTGGCCTTGGCCACGGTCTTCCACGTCTTCCCGCCGTGCTTCCTGAACTGCAGGGTGACGCGCTGCCTGGGGAAGGACCAGTAGTCGAACCTGCCGGTCGGGTCGACGCGCATGAGCGTCCCCGACAGCCGTACGGCCCGATGCCGCTTCCTCGCGCGGCCCACCTGGATGCCGCTGAGCACCGTCGCCTTCTTGAACAGGAAGGACGAGGACGCGGTGACGCGCGCGCCTCGGGCGTTCCTGGCGGTCGCGATCGCCCGCCACCGGCCCGAGGGGTACCACCGGGTGAGGCCGACGGGCGGGTTGAACCGCCACATCTCCCACCTCTGGCCGGTCTTCCCCTGGACGGGCACCGGCCCCTCCGCGGCACGGGGCGCCAGCGGGGATGGGCCGCCGGGCGCCCAGGGCGTGCCGCCGCCGAGGCGGGACGGGGCGGCGGTACGGGAGCGGGCCCGCCGCCCGCCGGGCTCGACCCGCAGGGTCACGCCGTCCGGGCCGGACACGCCCCTGGCCACCACCTCGACCACCAGCCGCACCGCGCCCTTGGGCCCGGCGACCGGGGTGCGCGGGTGGACCCGCACCGAGCGGATGGCGGGCCGTTCCCGCGCAGGAGCGGGCGCCTTGACGGCGGAAGCGGGCGCCTTCGCGGCCGGAGGCGGCGCCTTGGCCGCGGGCGGGGTGGCCTTCGCGGCGGGAGGCGAGATCGTCTCGACTGTGGGTTCGCGCGGGCGCGGGGGCGGCTCCACCGTCCGTCCGGCGAAGGAGGGGGGCGCCTCCGCCAGGACCGTGAGCGCGGCCAGCCCCACCGCCGACGACGTGAGCAAACGTCTCATGGTCATGGCCTGGAGGCTAGGGACCGGGAGGTAACGGCCCGGGGCCGACACGCTCCTCCCCCGGCAAAACGCCGCCCGGTCAGCTCTCGTACATCGAGCCGATCACCTCGGCGTACTTCGCGTGGATGACGCGGCGCTTGAGCTTGAGGCTGGGCGTGAGCTCCTCGGTCTCGGCGGTCCACTCGCCGGGCAGCAGCCGCCACTTCTTGACCTGCTGGACCCTGGCGAGCTTCTCGTTGGCGACCGCACGGCCGCCTCGACCTCCTTGACCACGTCGGGGTGCTCGGCGAACGCGGCCAGCGAGGTGAACTCGATGCCGCGCCCCAGGGCCCACGCCGGGGCCACCTCGCCGTCGAGGGTGAGGATCGCCACGACGTACGGCCTGCGGTCGCCGTACACCAGGGCCTGGCCGATGAGCGGGTGCTCCTTGAGGAAGTTCTCGATGTTGGCCGGGGAGATGTTCTCGCCTCCGGCGGTGATGATGAGCTCCTTCTTGCGGTCGACGATGCGGACGAACCCGTCGTCGTCGATCGAACCGACGTCGCCGGTGTGCAGCCAGCCGTCCTCGTCGATGAGCTCGGCGCCGGCCTCGGGGCGGTTCAGGTAGCCGCTGGTGTTGGCGGGGCTGCGCGTGAGGATCTCGCCGTCCTCCGCGATGCGCACCTCGACGCCGGGGCCGGGGCGGCCGACCGTGCCCAGCTTGAACTCCTCGGAGCTGTTGGCGGTGAACGCCCCGCTCGTCTCGGTCATGCCGTACACGTCGAGGACCTTCAGCCCGAACCCGGCGAAGAAACGCTGCACCTCAAGGGGCATGGGCGCGGCGGCGGTGGCGAGCCAGCGCGCCTCGTCCAGCCCGATCATGGACCGGATGATCGAGAGCAGCGCGGCGTCGGCGCGCTCATACGCCGCGGCCACCTCGGGGCTCGGGACCTGGCCGTACTGCGAGCCCTCGACGTAGGCGAGCCCGGCCGCCATGCACGCGCGTACGTTCTCCTGCTGCTCTTCCGGCTGGGTGCTGAGCAGCGCCTGCAGGCGGGCCATCATCTTCTCGTAGACCCTCGGCACGCCGAAGAACAGCAACGGCTTGACCTGGCCGAGCACGGTGCCGAGCTGGGCGAGGTCGGTGCAGAAGTGGATGTGGGAGACCTTGAACACCGGCAGGTAGAGGCTGAGCACGCGCTCGGCGATGTGGGCGTAGGTCAGGTAGGAGATCTGCGCGCCGTGGGTGGGGATGTTGGTCATGCGGTCGGTGGCGGCGACCTCGAAGAAGATGTTGGTGTGGGTCAGCGGCACGCCCTTGGGGTTGCCCGTGGTGCCGGAGGTGTAGAGCACGCTGAGCACATCGCCGGCGGTGACGGCGGCGGCGCGCGCCTCCACCGCCTCCGGGTCGGCGGCGAGCGCGCTCTCGCCGAACGCCAGGAAGTCGTCCCAGCTCATGAACAGCTCGCCGTCGGGCGTGTCCTCCAGGAGGATGACCTTGCGCAGGCCGGGCAGCTCGCCGAGGATCGGCTCCCAGCGCGCGAGGTCGGCCGCGCCGCCCAGCACCACGATGCGGGCGCCGACGTCCTTGGCGACGAAGGCGACCTGGTCGGGGGCGAAGGTGGCGTACACCGAGCAGGCCATGCCTCCGGCGTGGACCGCGCCGAGGTCGGCCAGCACGTGCTCGCTGCGGTTCACCATCATGAGGGCGACGGCCTCGCCGCGCGCGAGGCCGAGGGCGGAGAAGCCGGCGGCGATCGCGAGCACCCGGCGCCTGGCCTGCCCGTAGGTCAGGGTCGTCCAGCCGTCCTCGGCGGGGTCGGAGTAGGCGGGTGCGTCGGGGAAGCGCTCCGCCGTGAGCTTGAGCTGTTCGCAGATCGTGTGGCCGGTGATCTCCTGCTCGATCTCGGAACGTTCCGCAAGGACCCGGGGGTCGGCCATCTCACGCCTCCAGAAAGTGCCCACTTGCACGAGTGGCATGCATCGCACCACACGCCCTTCACCGGAGACAAGCCCCGGGAAGTGAGAAGAACGACCGCGCTTGCCCACCCCGGCCGATGGGCATTCATTCCACCACGAAGAGTAACCACCGAGCCAGGAATATCTCTACATATAGGGATATAGAGGACGTTCATTAATAAACGTGACTTCTGATGGTGAACGCGGGGACGGGGGGCGGACCGGCATGGCCGGAGAGGCCGGGGAGCGCGAGCGGGAGAAGACGGTGTTCGGGCACCCGCGCGGCATCATCACGCTCTTCCTCACCGAGATGTGGGAGCGGTTCAGCTTCTACGGGCTGCGCGCCATCCTCTACTTCTTCCTCATCGCCACCGCGGCCGGCGGCGGCCTCGGCCTGCCCAAGCCCACCGCGACCGCCGTCGTCGGGGTGTACGGGGCGCTGATCTACCTGCTCGCGCTGCCGGGCGGCTGGATCGCCGACCGCGTACTCGGGGCGCGCAGGGCCGTGCTGGTCGGCGGCTCGATCATCATGCTGGGCCACATCTGCATGGCGATCCCGATCAGGGGGGCCGCGCTGATCTGGCTCGGGCTGGCCCTGATCGTGCTCGGCACCGGACTGCTCAAGCCGAACATCTCCACGATGGTGGGCGAGTTGTACCCCGAGGGGGAGAACGCCCGGCGCGACGCGGGCTTCTCCATCTTCTACCTGGGCATCAACCTCGGCGCCTTCATCGCCCCCTACGTGGTCAGCAACCTCGCCAAGGACGACCGGTGGCACCTCGGCTTCGGCGCCGCGGCGGTCGGCATGGCGATCGGCCTGACCCAGTACGTCATCGGCGGACGGCACCTGCGGGGCGTCGGGGAGACGCCCGGCCACCGCCTGACCCCCGGGGAACGCCGGCACTTCGGGCTCGTCATCCTGGCCGGCCTGCTCGTGGCGGTCGTGGCGATCGCCCTGTGGGCGGCGACCGGCACGCTCAACGTCGACCGCTTCACCGTCGTGCTGACCGCTCTCACGATCGCGGTCCCGGTCCTCTACTTCGCCTACATCCTGCTCGGCAGCCACAACCTGACGGCCGACGAGCGGCTGAAGATGAAGGCCTACATCTGGCTGTTCGTCGCGGCCTCGATCTTCTGGATGATCTACGACCTGGCGCCGACCGTACTGAACGAGTTCGCGGCGTCGAAGACCGACCTGGAGATCTTCGGCCATCGCATCACGGCCGCCACCACGCAGTCGTTCAACCCCCTGCTCATCATGATCTTCGTGCCGGTCTTCGCGGTCCTGTGGGTCAGGCTCGGCAACCGGGTGGGGGCCGCCCAGAAGTTCGCCTTCGGGCTGTTCGTGATCGGTGTGAGCTTCGTGGTGATGGCGCTGGTGGCCCGCCTGGCGGAGTTCGGCAAGGTCTCGGTCTGGTGGCTGTTCCTGGTGTACCTCATCCAGGTGTTCGGCGAGCTGTCCCTCAGCCCGGTCGGCCTGTCGGTCACCGTGGAGCTGGCCCCGCGCGCCTTCAAGAGCCAGATGCTCGGCGTGTGGTTCCTGTCGTTCGCCGTCGGGGACGCCATCGGGGGCCAGACGGCGCGGCTGCTGAGGTTCATCTCCCTGCCCGCGTACTTCGTCACGCTGGCCGCCATCGCGATCGTGGCGGCCGGCGTCCTGCTGACGTTCTCCCACAGGCTCCGCGTCCTGATGGGCGAGGAGCGGGGCTGAGGCCGCTCACAGGGTGGGCGTCAGCGGGGCTCCCGCGCGCGATCCGTACGGGGCGACCCGCGAGCCGGGAGAGGACGCGAGAGCCCTCGCCGCCGCGAGGCGGCGGGCCGCTTCGGTCAGCGCGTGCGGCGGCATGGTGAACGGCAGGCGCAGGTAGCGCTCCAGCGTGCCGTCCACGCCGAACCACGGGCCCGGCGCCAGCCGTACGCCGTGGGCCGCCGCGGCGTCGGCGAGCGGCGTGGCGACCGGGGAGTCCAGCCGCACCCACAGCGAGCCGCCGCCCTTCGGCACGGTGAACCGCCATTCGGGCAGCTCCGCGCGGAGCACCTCGACCAGTGCCGACCGTGAGGCCCCGAGCGTGCGGCCGCGCTCCGCCCTGGTCTCCTCGATGCGCTCGAACAGGTGGGTCACCACGAGCTGCTCGAAGAGCGGGGAGGCGACGTCGACGGAGGAGCGGAGCACGGCCAGGCGGCGGATCAGCGCGGCCGTGCCCCGGATCCAGCCGATGCGCAGGCCGCCCCACCACAGCTTGGAGGCCGACCCGATGCTGATCACCCGGCCGTCGGTGTCGTGGGCCGCCAGGGGTGAGGTCGCGGGCACCTCGTCGATGGCCAGCTCGGCCCAACTCTCGTCCACCACCAGCGTCGTGTCGTACCGTCGCGCGGCGTCCGCCAGCGCGGCCCGGTCACCCTCGCCCATGAGGTGGCCGGTGGGGTTCTGGAAGTCGGGGATGACGTAGGCGAGGCGCGCCGCCGACTGGCGCATCGCGCAGGTCACCAGGTCGAGGTTCCAGCCGTCGTCGGCTATGCCCACCGGGACCAGCCGCGCGCCGCGCATGCGGGCGGCGTCCAGCGCGTGCGGGTACGTCGGGGACTCCACCAGCACCGGGTCGCCCTGCCCGGCCAGCAGCGTCATCAGCAGGTGGACGGCGTGCTGCGCGCCACCGGTGACGAGGATCTGGTCGGGCCGGGTGGCGAGGCCGCGGGCGCCGTAACGGGCGGCGATGGCCTCGCGCAGCGGGCGCACGCCCACCGGCTCGTACCCGGTGCCGAGGCCGTAGCGGGGGTAGGCCTCGGTCGCGGCGGCGACGGCGTCGGGCAGCAGGCCCGTCGCGGCCGGGGCCGCGGAGTGCAGCGGGAGCAGGCCGTCGTCGTCGGGGGCGATCCACGGGTTCTCCGTGCCCAGCAGCGCGCCCGGCTCGGGCAGCGCCGTCCAGCTCCCCGCGCCCTGGCGGCTGTCGAGGAACCCCTGCTCGCGCAGCCGGTCGTAGGCGGTGGTGACGGTGGTGCGGCTGACGCCGAGCGCCTCGGCCAGGTGGCGTTCGGCGGGCATGCGCACCCGCGTGGGCAGCCGCCCGTCGAGGATCAGCGTGCGCACCGTCTCGGCGAGCGCCCGGTAGTACGGCCGGGCGTCCCGGGGGACTTCGACGAGCCTGGCGAGCTGTGGCCCGCTGAGGTAACGCTCCATCAGGCCACTTTCTCTGATTGGCCCTTTAAGTGCAATCAATGGCATCGGAAGACTGGCCTCATCATGAGCGAAATCTCCCTCCCCCACCTGGGATCGATTCCCAACCGGTTGCTGCGCCTGTACGCCGGGCTGGCCCTCTACGGCGCCGGGATCGGACTGCAGGTCGAGTCCAGGCTCGGCAACGACCCGTGGGACGTGTTCCACCAGGGCCTGGCCGTGCGCACCGGCTGGTCGATCGGCACGTGGATCATCCTGGTCGGCGCCATCGTGATGGTCTTCTGGATCCCGCTGAGGCAGCGCCCCGGGATCGGCACGATCAGCAACATCGTGTTCCTCGGGCTCTTCGCCGACATGACGATCTGGCTGGCCCCCACGCCGGACGCCCTGGTGGTGCGCTGGGTCTACCTGCTGGCCGCCGTGGTGTCCGTGGCCGCCGCCACCGGGCTCTACATCGGCGCCGGCATGGGCCCGGGCCCCCGGGACGGCCTGATGACCGGCCTCGCCCGCCTCGGGCTGTCGATCCGCGCGGGGCGCACCCTGATCGAGCTGACCGTGCTCGGCGCCGGCTGGCTGCTCGGCGGCACCGTCGGCGTCGGCACCGTCGTGTTCGCCGTCGCGATCGGGCCGCTCACGCAGTTCTTCATGCCTCTGATGCGCCCCAAGCGGTGACCCCCGCCGACCCGTGCGCCCCGGCTGCGGAACCGTACTAGCGTGACGGGCATGCGGATCGAGGACTACGCCATCATCGGCGACATGCAGTCGGCCGCCCTCGTCGGGCGCGACGGCTCCATCGACTGGCTCTGCCTGCCCCGTTTCGACTCCCCGGCCTGCTTCGCGGCGCTGCTCGGCGACGAGCGCAACGGCCACTGGTGGCTCGGCCCCGCCGGCCCAGAACGCCGGCTCAGCACCAGGCGCCGCTACCGCGAGAACACCTTGATCCTGGAGACCGAGTGGGACACCGAGGGCGGCACGGTGCGGGTCACCGACTTCATGCCGCCCCGGCAGGCCAATCCCGACCTGGTCCGCATCGTCGAGTGCGTGGCGGGCAGCGTCGAGATGGGCACGCAGATCCGCATCCGCTTCGACTACGGCCGCATCGTGCCGTGGGTGCGCCGCAACGACGGGCTGCTGCAGGCCATCGGCGGGCCCGACTCCGCCTGGCTGCACTCCCCCGTCCCGCTCCAGGGCGGTGACTACGCCCACCGGGCCACGTTCAGGATGTCGGCCGGCGAACGGCTGGCCTTCGTGTACACCTGGCACCCCTCCCACTCGCCCAGGCCCGAGCAGATAGACCCGATCAAGGAGCTCGACGAGACCGAGAAGATGTGGACCGAGTGGGTCGCCCAGTGCGAGCCCCGGGCCGAGAAGCAGTGGCGCGAGCCGGTCGTCCGCTCGCTGATCACGCTGAAGGCGCTGACCTACGCCCCCACCGGCGGCATCGTGGCGGCGGCCACGACCTCCCTGCCCGAGGACCTCGGCGGGGTCCGCAACTGGGACTACCGCTACTGCTGGCTGCGCGACGCCACGATGACGCTCGACGCGCTCATCGGCGCCGGGTACGTCGAGGAGGCGCGCGAGTGGCGCGAGTGGCTGCTGCGCGCCATCGCCGGCCGTCCCCAGGACCTCCAGATCATGTACGGCGTGGCGGGCGAGCGCCGCCTGCCCGAGACGGAGCTCTCCTGGCTGGACGGCTACGAGGACTCCCGGCCCGTGCGCATCGGCAACGGCGCGGTCGACCAGCTCCAGCTCGACGTCTACGGCGAGGTGATGAACTGCCTCTACCTGTCGCGCGCGTCGGGGCTGACCTCCATCTCCCGCACGTGGGCGATCCAGCGGTCGCTGATGGACTTCCTTGAGTCCCACTGGGACGAGCCCGACGAGGGGCTGTGGGAGGTGCGCGGGCCGCGCAGGCACTTCGTCCACTCCAAGGTGATGGCCTGGGTCGCCGCCGACCGCTCCATCCGGCAGATCGAGCGGTTCGGGCAGAACGGCCCGCTGGAGCGGTGGCGCGCCCTGCGCGACCGCATCCACGCCGAGGTGATGGAGAAGGGCTTCGACCCGGTCAGGAACACCTTCACCCAGTCGTACGGCTCACGCGAGCTGGACGCGTCCCTGCTGCTGATACCGCAGACCGGCTTCCTGCCCGCCGCCGACCCCCGCGTCGTCGGCACCATCGACGCCATCGAGCGCGAGCTGATGTCCGACGACTTCGTGCTGCGCTACCCGATCGCCCAGACCAACTCCATCGACGGCCTCGCCGGCGGGGAGGGTGCGTTCCTGGCGTGCAGCTTCTGGCTGGCCGAGGCGCGGGCCATGGTCGGCAGGCGGCCCGAGGCGGTCGAGCTGTTCGAGAAGCTGCTGTCGCTGCGCAACGACGTCGGACTGCTGGCCGAGGAGTACGACCCGCGCTACGGCCGCCTGGTCGGCAACTTCCCGCAGGCCTTCAGCCACGTCCCGCTGATCCACACCGCCCACACGCTGTCGCGGGCCACCAGCACGCCCCGCTACGCCGAGTTCCTCGGCGACTAGCGCCCCTGCGCGAGGTCGGCGAGCAGGCGGGCGAACTCCGGGGGCGGGGCGACGACCAGGCGGCGCTGGCCGTTCTGGATGACCAGATCGGCCTGGATTCGGGTCAGCCGCCCGTGGTTCCACCAGTAGACGTGCGGGCTCAGGCCGTCCTCGCGCGTGCGGTACTCCCTGCGGGCGAGCAGCCACAGCCGTTCGATGGCGCGCATCACCGACAGCCCGTCTATGGGGTGGACGACCATCTCCCCGGGGTGGGGGAAGGCGACCATGAGGCCGTCGGGCGAGACCAGCAGGTAGTCCTGGATCCTGCGCAGGTGCACGGCGGCGCTCACCGTCGACCCCGTCATGATCCAGGCCGGGGTGCCGTCGAGGTCGGCGCGCTCGGCGGACAGCTTCTCGTCCGCCAGCACGTTCTCCGCCGCGAGGTCCAGGGCCTCGGCCGGGGTGACGGGCCAGCAGAAGGCCTCCTCGGGCCGCACCGGGCGGCCGGAGACCGTGAGGATCTCGACCAGGTCGGAGCCGACGTGGCGGCCGATCAGCCGGGACGGGTCGTCGTCCAGGCCGTCGGCGAGCACGACGCGCGTGCGGAGCAGCGGGCGGATCTGGGCGAGGTCGCACACGTCGGGCAGGTCGTCGGTACGGGCGACGGCGCGGGCCAGGTGGTCGGACACGAGCACGGGCCAGTCCTCACGGGAGCGCCGCCCGGCCTCGCGGCGCAGCCCGGTGAGCCGCACCGTGATGTCGCGCGGCCCGGACAGCACCAGGGCCGATCCGTCGGACTCGAAGGCGTGGTCGTAGCCGAGGCTGTCGGCCACGAGCGCCAGTAGCGAGTCGAGGTCCACGTCTTCGATCGGGCGCCGTTGCGCGTCGGCCCGCCGGTTCCGGAATCGCCTGAACAAGCCCACGCAGGCTCCCTACTGACCGCTGTCTTCCCCCGGACCAGCGCTACAGTGCCGTAGCAGGGTCGCGGAACAGGCAAGTCAAAGAGCACGATTCGGTATCAATGACCGCGTCCGCTCCCATCCATGCGGTGAACTGTGGGGTTCCGTGCCCGATGGGCACCCCGGCGATCATCGGCACCCCCAGCGGCGCCAGCCGCTCGACGAGCACCCCCATCGGGTCCCCGCACCCCACCCACGAGGCGAGCACGACGCCGAGGGCGCCGTCCAGGCATCCGGCCTGGAGCAGCTGGGTGAGCATGCGGTCGATGCGGTACGGCGCCTCGCCGACGTCCTCCAGCAGCACGATGTGCCCCTCCGCCCGCAGGGCGTACGGGGTGCCGCACAGGGCCGCGAGCAGCGACAGGTTGCCCCCGGTGAGCGGGCCCTCGGCGTGGCCGGACACGATCACCCGGTCGCCGGCGACCGGGGCGGGCATCTCCCTCTCGAACAGCGACGAGCACAGGTGGGCGAGCGAGTCCTTCTCCGGCCCCTCGTCGTCGCCCAGGGTCTGGCAGGCCGGCATCGGCCCGAAGCAGCTCGCCACGCCCAGCCGTACGGCGAACGCCTGGTGCAGGGCGGTGATGTCGCTCGACCCGAGCAGGATCTTGGGGCGGGCGGCCTCCATGGCGGGCCATTCGAGCAGGTCGAGCACGCGGGTGGCGCCGTAGCCGCCCCGGGCGCAGACCACCGCCCGGATGTCCGGGTCGCACCACGCCTCCTGCAGGTCGGCCGCCCTGCCCACGTCGGAGCCCGCGAGGTATCCCCGCCGGTTGAGCACCCTCGGCATGACGACGACGTCCAGGCCGATCTCGGTGAGGACCTGGCGTCCCCGTGCCAGGCGCACCGGGTCGACGGGCCCGGACGGCGCGACGACGGCCACCCGGTCGCCGGGGCGGAGCCGGGCCGGGATCCAGAGCCGGTGGCTGGTCATCGGGACGCTCCGCGAAGGTCGGCCGGCGAGTGGCGCGGCTCCGGTTTACGGACGACGAAAATCCCCGAATCGGATGAAACACCTGCCGCGATGAGTACTCTTACCCAGGTGACGCCATGTGCCACCGACGGGCGGGGCGTGGCCGGTTCGTTCACCTCGCAAAGGGTGTCAGACTGTCCTCACTTATGCGACCCCCGACCCACATTCTCGTGGTCAACGGCATCAAGGTCCGTAGGCCGGTGTTCGTGCTCGGCGCTCCGCACTCCGGCGCGGACCTCCTCGGGCGTGCCCTCAAACGCTCCCCCGGCTTCCACCTGACCATGGGCAGGGCCGCGGTCGCGCACGTCGTGTACGCGTTCGCGCGGCGGCCCTCGATCATGCGCAGGAAGGGCGGCGGCGCCGTGCGGGTGCTCCGCGACGCGCTCGCCGAGGCCTGGCAGATCGTCCCCGGCGCCTGCGCCGAGTGCCCCGCGGCGTGCCGGGAGGCCGGGGCCGTCACCGGGCCGGGCCCGTGCGCCTCGCCCGGCGGCGTCGTCAGGTTCGGCGACGCCAACCCCGACCTGCTCTACAGCGCCCCTGTGCTGCTCCAGGCGTTCCCCGACGCCCGCTTCGTGCAGCTCATCCGCGACGGCAGGGACGTCGCCGCAGACATGCTGGCCGACCGCGCCTCCATGAGCTGGTCGCGGCCGAGCATGCTCAGCGACGAGACCGAGTTCCCCAACCCCTTCCTCGGCGTCAACTCGAGCGAGCACCGCGACAAGTGGACGGTGATGGAGCCCGCCGGCAAGTGCGCCCTGCGCTGGCGCAGCGCCGTCCGCCTGAGCGCCGCGCTCCGCCAGGAGATCCCCCGCGACCAGCTCCTCACCGTGCGCTACGAGGACATGGCCGCCTCCCCCGCCGAGACGATCGCGACGATCTCCGGCTTCCTGGAGACCCGGGTCTCCAAGGTGGCCCTGTACGGCACGACCGCCCCCAAGGTGGGCGCGTGGCGTTCCCGCCTCAAGCCCGACCAGGCCTCCCTGGTGGAGAAGATCGCCAGGGACGAGCTGACCAGGCTCGGCTACGTCTGAGGCGCGCCCCGGGTCACCTCTGCTGCTCGAACTGCGTGCGGTAGAGCTCGGCGTAGGCGCCCCTGGCGGCGAGCAGGTCGTCGTGGCGGCCCCGCTCGACCACGTGGCCGTCCTGGACCACCAGGATCGTGTCGGCCTCGCGGATCGTGGAGAGCCGGTGGGCGATCACCAGTGAGGTGCGGCCCGCGAGGGCCGTCTTGAGGGCCCGCTGGACGGCGGCCTCCGACTCGGAGTCCAGGTGGGCGGTGGCCTCGTCGAGCACGACGACGCGCGGCGCCTTCAGCAGCAGGCGGGCCAGCGCGACGCGCTGCTTCTCTCCCCCCGACAGGCGGTACCCCCGGTCGCCGACGACGGTGTCCAGGCCGTCGGGCAGCGCCTCGACCAGCTCGCCGATCTGCGCGGCGCGCAGGGCGTCCCAGATGTCCTCGTCGGTCGCGTCCGGGCGGGCGTAGCGGAGGTTGGCGCCGATCGTGTCATGGAACAGGTGGGCGTCCTGCATCACCACGCCCACGGTCTCGCGCAGGGACGCGAGGGTGGCGTCGCGCACGTCCACGCCGTTGACCCGCACCGCGCCGCCGGTCACGTCGTACAGGCGGGAGACCAGCGAGGTGATGGTGGTCTTGCCCGCGCCCGAATGCCCGACCAGCGCGACGAGCTCGCCGGGGTGGGCGGTGAAGCCGACGCCCTTCAGCACCTCCTGGCTCGGGCCGGTGTCCGGCCGCGCGACCGACTCCAGGGAGGCGAGCGAGACCTCCTCCGCGGCCGGGTAGCGGAACTGGACGTCGTCGAACTCGATGGTGACCGGCCCGCTCGGCAGGGGCTCGGCGCCGGGCTTCTCGGCGACCATCGGCTTGAGGTCGAGGACCTCGAACACCCGGTCGAAGCTGACCAGGGCCGTCATGACGTCCACGTGGACGTTGGACAGGCTCGTCAGCGGGCCGTACAGGCGCATGAGCATCGCGGCGAGGGCGACCAGCGTGCCTATCTCGAAGGTGCCCTCGACGACCAGCACGCCGCCCGCGCCGTACACCAGCGCGGTCGCGAGCGCCGCGACCAGGCCGAGCGCCACCCGGAAGACCGTGCCGTACATGCCCACCGTGATGCCCACGTCGCGCACCCGGCCGGCGCGGTCGCCGAAGTTGACCGCCTCGTCCTCCGGGCGGCCGTACAGCTTGGCGACCATGGCCCCCGCCACGTTGAAGCGCTCGGTCATCACCGAGCTCATCTCGGCGTCGAGCTGCATCTGCTCGCGGGTGAGCTTGGACATGCGCCGGCCCACCAGCCGCGCGGGGAAGATGAAGATCGGCAACAGGACGAGGGCGACCAGCGTGACCTGCCAGGAGAGGATCAGCATCGCGCCGAGCACCATCACCAGGCTCACGACGTTGGACACCACGGCCGACAGCGTGCTGGTGATGGCGCGCTGCGCGCCGATGACGTCGCTGTTCAGCCGGGAGACCAGCGCGCCGGTCTGGGCGCGCATGAAGAACGCCACGGGCATGCGCTGCACGTGGTCGAAGACCTCGGTGCGCAGGTCGTAGATCAGCCCCTCACCGATGCGCGCGGAGAACCAGCGCTGCGCCAGCCCGAGCCCGGCGTCCATCAGGGCGAGCCCCGCGATCACCGCGGACAGCGTGATGACCACCTCGGTGCGGCGCGGGATGATGCCCTGGTCGATGATCGACTTCAGCAGCAGCGGGTTGGCGATCACGATGGTCGCGTCGAGCACGACCAGCCCGAGGAAGGCGGCGATCTGCCAGCGGTACGGCTTGGCGTACCTGGCGATGCGCGGCACCGTGCCCGGCGTCAGCCGTTCCTTGGTGACCGAGCTGTCACGCCGCAGGGACCGCATCACCTGCGGCCCGTATCCCCCGCCCAACATCGTCATCTTCGTCCTTCGCCGGTCCTCTCCCCGTGTGTCCGGTACGAGGGCGCCCGCCCCCGTCTCCTCCTCCGGGCGAAGCATGGGAAATGGTCGCCTGATTCCCCGGTCAGCTCAGGGCGAACGGTCACTCGCGGGCGCCGCCGCGACGTTCGTGCCGTCTTCGCAGGTCAGGCCCTTCCGGGCTCTCCTTGGCCCGCGGCGCCGAACAGCTTCCTGATGCGCACGGTCTGCTCCGCGCGCTCTGCGGCGCTCTGCTGCTCAAGCGTCCTGCCAGGGGCGCCCTGGAGCAGCCGCTTGGTGGCCGCCGCCGCGTCCCTGTCGGTCGTGAGCAGGGCGCCGGCGAGCTCGCGCGTCGCCGCCGCGAGCTCGTCCCTAGGGACCACCCGCTCGGCGAGGCCGAGCCTCAGCGCCTCACCGGCCTCGATGACACGGGCGGTCAGGCAGATCTCCACGGCCCTCGCCACGCCGACGAGGTCGACCAGTGGCTTGGTGCCGGTCAGGTCGGGAACCAGCCCGAGAGCGGGCTCCTTCATGCAGAACCTGGCGTCGTCGGCCAGGATCCGCAGGTCGCAGGACAGGGCTAGTTGGAATCCGGCCCCGATCGCGTGTCCTTGAACCGCCGCGATCGACACGATGTCCGGGCGGCGCAACCACAGGAAGCCCTTCTGGGCCTCTGTGATCCGCTCCTCGAACGTATCGCCGTCGAGCGCGGCCGCGGACGCGAACGAGCCCTGCCCCGGCACTCCCTCGGGAGTGAACATTCGCAGGTCGATACCCGCTGAGAAGGACGGCCCCTCGCCTCGGACCACGACGACGCGCACCTGCTCCGGCAACTCTCTGCCGATCCGAGCAAGGGCCGACCAGGTGGCGAACGTCTGAGCGTTCCGCTTTTCCGGCCGGTCCAGTGTGATCGTCGCGATCTCGCCGTCCACCTCGAAGCACAGACCGACCTCCGCGAGCTCCTCGTCGCCGAGGGTCCTGTCAGCCTCACCGCGCACCCCTCCGGCACGCCTCAGCGCACCTTCCGTGCCCGGCTCGGCACCCTCGCCCGCCGAGATCGCCGCCGCACTCCCCCCAAGCGTCGCTTCCGGCATCGCCCGCTCCGTCCGTGGTGTCGCTGTCCCGTCACGCCCGAACCCAGTGAGGTTCCAGAATCAGATTCTACCGGCGCGGGCGGGACGGGTTTCGACTGAACGGGACGAGCGGCTGCGGTCGCGCGTTTCCGAGGCGGCCGGTCTAGCGCTTCGACTTACCCCGGGTGGCCCCGCCGCGCCCGCGCAGAGTCACGCCGGACTCGCTGAGGATGCGGTGGATGAACCCGTATGACCTGCCGGTCGAAGCGGCCAGCGCGCGGATGCTCTCACCCGCGGCATAGCGCTTCTTAAGGTCGGCGGCCAGTTTTTCACGGTCGGCCCCGGTCACCCGGGTGCCCTTCTTCAGAGTCTCGGCCACGAGTACCTCCTGTAGTGCCAGACTTCCGCAGCGTTACTCACGCCATGATCAGTCATTTCAGCCGGATCGGCTACCTACTCCATGGGAAAAGATCCGTACCCGCTCAAATTAAGATCAGGCGAGTGCCACAAGATCGGAAAATTCATCGCTCCAAGCGTCTTCTACTCCGTCTGGTAGCAAGATCACCCTATCCGGTCGTAGAGCCTCTACGGCCCCCTCATCATGTGTAACGAGGACAATTGCCCCAGAATAGGACCTCAACGCTGAAAGTACTTGATCGCGGCTGATCGGATCCAGGTTGTTCGTAGGCTCGTCGAGCAGGAGGACGTTGGCGCTCGAAAGCACCAGCGTGGCAAGGGCCAGGCGAGTCTTCTCCCCCCCGGAAAGCACGGAAGCCGGCTTGTCGGCGTCGTCCCCCGAGAACAGGAACGAGCCGAGGACCTTGCGCAAGGTCACGTCGGGCACATCGGGGCCGGCGGAACGCATGTTCTCCAGCACGCTGCGCCCGGCGTCCAGGGTCTCGTGCTCCTGGGCGTAGTACCCCAGCTTAAGGCCGTGACCTGGGCGAACCTCGCCGGAGTCGGGCTTTTCTATGCCGCCGAGCATGCGCAGCAGCGTCGTCTTGCCCGCGCCGTTGAGGCCGAGGACGACGACCCGGCTGCCCCGGTCGACGGCCGCGTCGACGTCGGTGAAGACCTCCAGCGAGCCGTAGGACTTCGACAGGGCGGACGCGGTGAGCGGGGTGCGCCCGCACGGGGCCGGATCGGGGAAGCGGAGCTTGGCCACCTTGTCGCTGCGCCGCTCCTCCTCCACACCCGCGAGCAGGCGCTTGGCGCGGCGCTCCATGTCCTGTGCGGCCTTGGCCTTGGTGGCCTTGGCGCGCATCCGATCGGCCTGCGAGAGGAGCTGCGAGGCCTGCCTCTCGGCGTTGGCGCGCTCGCGCTTCCTGCGGCGCTCGTCGGTCTCGCGCTGGGCCAGGTAGGTGGTCCATCCGACGTTGTAAGTGTCGATGACACAGCGGTTCGCGTCGAGGTGCAGGACTTTGTTGACCGTCGCTTCAAGAAGCCCGACATCGTGGCTAATAATGATCAAGCCGCCCTGGTGGGATCGTAAAAAATCACGAAGCCACCCGATTGAGTCTGCATCGAGGTGGTTTGTCGGCTCGTCAAGCAGGAGAGTCTCCGCCCCGCTGAACAGAATGCGGGCCAGCTCGACCCGTCGCCGCTGGCCACCTGAGAGGGTCTGGAGCGGCTGCTTGAGCACCCGGTCGGGCAGCCCGAGGCTGGAGGCGATCGACGCCGCCTCGGCCTCCGCGGCGTACCCGCCGAGGACGTGGAGCCGGTCCTCCAGGCGGCCGTACGCGCGGACCGCGCGGTCGCGGACGCGGACCTCCTCCGAGGCCATGCCGAGCTCGGCCTCGCGCAGCTCGCGCAGCACCTCGTCGAGGCCGCGGGCCGACAGGATGCGGTCGGCCGCGAGGACCGTGAGGTCGCCGGTGCGGGGGTCCTGGGGCAGGTAGCCGACGTTGCCCGTGGTGGTGACGGTGCCGGCCGCGGGGATGCCCTCGCCCGCGAGGACCCTGGTGAGGGTGGTCTTGCCGGCTCCGTTGCGGCCCACCAGGCCGATGCGGTCGCCGGGGTTCACCCGGAACGACGCCCCTTCGATGAGCAGGCGGGAACCGGCGCGCAGTTCGATGTCAGACGCAATGATCATGGTGAGGGAACACTCCCAGAGCGGGGAACGAGGTCGAAGGACGTGCTGTCGGAAGAGACCGGAGTGTCGCAGGGCAGCCACATGGCTCGGCCCGCTTCCATGAGTGCGCCGATCAATCGGGAGTGCGCATACGCCTAGTGTACGGCCAGTCGCCAGGCGGGGGTCGATAGTTAAGAAAAAACTAATATGATGCTCCGTATGAGCGCGAAGATCGGACGCCCCCGGCTGCGGCACGACCGTCCCGACGCCTTCACGGCCCTCGCCGACCTGACGCGGCGGCATCTGCTCGAGAGGCTGGCCGCCGGCGAGTGCCCGGTCTCCGAGCTCATGGCCGATCTGGAGATCACCCAGGCCGCCGTCTCCCAGCATCTGAAGGTGCTGCGAGACGCGGGCCTGGTCGAGGTGAGGCCGGCCGGAAGGCACCGTCTCTACCGGCTGCGGCCGGAGGGCCTCGCCGAGCCGCGCGAGTGGCTGGCGGAGCTGGAGCGCTTCTGGAAGGACCGCCTCAAGACCCTGGGCGCCGTGCTCGACGAGCTCGGCCCCGACCCCGAACCCGGCGGGCCGGCCTCCACGCCGCCTGCCGTGCGACAGAAAGGACCGACCCCATGACACTGCGATCGATCAGCGTCGTCTCGATTCCCGTCTCCGACCAGGACCGCGCGGCCGAGTTCTACACGCGGAGGCTGGGCTTCACCCTGGTAGCCGACAACCCCATGGGCGACCGGCGGTGGGTCCAGCTCACCCCGCCCGGAGGCGGCGCCACGATCACGCTCGTCACCTGGTTCCCCTCCATGGCGCCCGGCAGCGTCAGCGGCCTGGTCATCGAGTGCGACGAGGTGGCGGCGACCCTCGCGCGGCTCCGCGCCGAGGGCGTCACCGTCCACCAGGACGACGTCGAGAAGGCCCCCTGGGGCGCCTTCTTCACCTTCGAGGACCCCGACGGCAACGGCTGGGTGGCCCAGGAGTCCACCCCCGCGCGAGCCTGACGGCGGCGCGTGGCCGCAGGTCAGACGGGGCGGGAGCGCAGCTGCCTTCGCCCGGCGGGTGGCTCGGGCGGGCGACGGGTCATCCCTGCGGGTCGATCACGCGGATCCGTACCGCGCGGAACCGCGCGGGGGTCTCCTGAAGCACCGCGAGCCGGGGATCGGGGACGTCCAGGAAGGGGCCGGTCTCCAGGGCGAAGACCGCGCCTATCCGGCGGTCCTCGCGCAGCGCGTCGATCGCCCTGCGGTCTCCTCCGAGCACGACGGCGTCCAGGGTGCCGACGTGCGGGACGAGCACCCGTACGGCCACGTCGGCCGCCGCCTGCGACGCCTCGCTCGCCTGCTTCTCCCTGCGGCGGGCGAAGCGGTGCTGTGACCAGCCCCCCGCCGCGCTGCGCCCGTGGACGAGCCGGGAGCCGACCTTGGACACGACCAGCCGCTCCCCCTCGAACACCCCGGCCGCGTGCCCGCCCAGCCGTACCAGGAGCACCCCGACCCGGCGTTCCCTGCCCGCATGGCGCACCAGCCCGGAGAGAAGACCACCGGGTACGTCCCCCGCGGACGCGGAGGGAAGATCATCGGAATCGTCTTCCGTCGGCGCGAGGGGAGGGAACGGCACGTGACACTCGGCCACCGCCCCGTCCTCGGCGCGCAGCCGTACGACGTCGCCGTCCAGCACCGCCTCCACCGGGCCGTGCCGCTCGGCGAACCTCCGCAGCCAGCCCTCGATGCGCTCCGGGGCGACCGACACCCATCGGCCCCCGCCCGCCGCCGGTCGTGACGTCATGACCCGCGACAGTACCGGACGGCCGCGGGGGCCCCGGTCGTCCGTTGGTCGCGAGCCCCTGCGGCAGGCGCCCGGACGGCCTGAGGTGGCCGTACCGGGACCCTGAGAGCGGCCGGGCCGGGGAACCCCGGGAGCGGCCGGGATCTTGATTACGATCGGTTACGTTGTTTGCGGGTTCCTGTAAAGAAGGACCCCGATCCAACAGATGTGGAAATGTCAGTGAATTCCGCTGCTGGCGGCCGCTGCCACCACTGAAACCGCAGGACAATCCGTGTGTGACGGTCCCCCGATCCACCTCTACGGCCGCCTCACCCCCGGCGCCCGCCACTGCCACCACCGGGGCCTACGGAGCCCTGCCGGCCTCCGGCGGCGCCGCGACCTTCCTGCCCATCGTCGACCTCGACACCGGCGGCGTGATCGCCGTTGAGGCCACCGCCGAGGTGTCCCCCACCGGCGTCTCCCGCGACATCTCGCCCACGATCGCCTCGGCGTACGCCGCCGCGCGCGAGGAGGCGCTGCTGCCGCTCGTCCTCACCGTGGCCTCCGGGGTCGTGATCGAGGGCTCAGCCGCCCTCGCTTCGCTGCACGAGGCGATGCGGGCCACGAGGCGGCGCCCGCGCGAGGTGATACTCGTCATCTCGGGGAACTTCGCGCCAGAGGACCGCCGGGCCCTGCTGGTCGGCATCGACGGCCTGCGCACCATCGGCTACCTGGTGGCCGTTGGCGGCGTCGGCACCTCCCACGTCCCCCTCGACCTGATCGCCGACGTGTCGCCGTACGCCGCCGTCCTGTCGCCCGACCTCGTCGACCGCATCCCCGGGGACGTACGGCGCAACGCGCTGGGCGAGGCCGTCGCCCGCATGGCCAAGGGCATGGGCATCCACGTGCTGGCCCCGCAGGTGCGGGACGAGGCCCAGCTCGCCGCGCTGCGCGGCTGGGGCATCAGGCTCGCCCAGGGACCGCTGCTCGCCCCGCTGGACTGGCGCCCCTCGCAAGGCCGGGTGCACGTGCCCCTGCCGGTCCCCCCGTCCGACCCCGGGCCCTCGGTGATCGAGCTGGGACCGCGCGTCCAGGAGTTCCTCATGCCCGCGGTGACCCTGGACATGGGCGCGACCGCCGAGCAGGTGGTGGACGCCCTCGGCACCGAGCCCTCCATCACCAGCGTCATCCTGGTCGACGAGTACCAGCGGCCGCGGGGCAGCGTGGAGCGCAGCCGCTTCCTGCTGTCCATCGCCGGGCCGTACGGGCACGCCCTGCACGCCAAGAAGCCCGCGCACCGCCTCGCCGACCCGCCGCGCGTCGTCCCCAAGACCACCCCCGCCATAGCCGCCATGCAGCTCGCGGGCAAGGACGCCGCCCGCGTGTACGACGACCTGGTCGTGGTGGACGAGGTGGGACGCTGCATGGGGATCGTCCACGTCGGCGACCTGATCCGCCACGTCGCCGACATCCAGCCGATCACTCGTTGAAACGCACGGGGCACCTCAGGAAAGGGCCAGTGCCGCCCGGCTCTCGGCGTCTCACCGCCCTAGGTCGTGGATCCAGTGCACGACTTGGACGAACTTGAGGACCTTGTAGAAGCGGTCCTGCTTTCGCGGCTGCTTCGGCAGGGCCTCCTGCTCGGTCTGCGGCTGCTTCGGCAGAGCCTTGGCGTCATTCGTCAGGCCGAGGACGGCGAGCCCGGCCTTGACCTCCTCCGCGCCCGCGCTGAACATGGCACAGAACGGGCCCCGCCCGCCCATGGCCTTCGCCTCGAAACCCCGCACATCTGCCTGCGGGGCGGGGAGCATCTGATCCGCAGTCGTCGTCTGCGCCGCCTCTCCGCACGTCGTGTCCGGCCCTCCGGTCGTACCCGGGGGCACCTTGCCGAGGAGGTCGGCCGGCCCCGAACGGGTGGTGGTCGCCGTGGCCGTACAGGGCACCCGCGACCCGGCATGAGCGGCCGACACGGTCAACACGGCAGGCCAGCCCAGCCCCCCGGCCACCATGCCGGCCACGACGACGCTCCGAACCGGCAGACCAACGGACATGACGACCTCCAAGACAACCACCGATCAGCAATGATCTCACTCAATGTACACGAATGATCACCTCCGGTACCGGATCCCGTCAGACGTCAGGCGCGAGCGGACAGAGTGCACCAGACGACCTTTCCGCCGGTGACGGGCCTGCGGTATCCCCAGTTCTCCGCGAGGGCGTCCACCAGATGGAGGCCACGCCCGCCTTCGTCGTCCGGCGCGGCCGTCCTGGGTGCGGGAGGAGTCCGGCCCGCATCCCACACCTCCAGCACTATTCGACCAGCCGCCCGGTAGACGTCGATCCAGATGTATTCAGGAGCGTCGAACGCCGCCTCCCCACTGACCGGTGCCCCGGTGCCGGCTGTCGCCCTGACCGCGTTAGTCACCAGCTCAGAGGCGATGAGTTCAGCGGTGTCCAGGAGTTCTTCCAGCCGCCATTCACCGAGTACTCGCCTGACGTGCTTACGCGCGTAGAGCGCGGCCTCCGGACGTGCCGGAATCTCCAGATACTGCTCCCGCATTCTGACGCCGGCCATCGACCGCCTCCGTGATCCATCAGTGATTTCCTCCACGGGCGCCAGGCACGTCATATACGTCCTCGCGACGCTTATCGGCTGCCTGCCCGATGCGAAATTCGCCCCACCATCGTGTACACGATCGACTACGTTGAGTATTCGATTCCCCCCACGGAAGAGCACGGTCCCGGTGGGTCATCGGTGGGTTGGTGGGGTCGAAATTCAGCCGGCGGATGCGAGGAGATCAGATGGGCAAAATGGTCGACATCGACCCGGAAGAGTCAGCGGCGGCACGGTTCGCGTACGAGCTACGCCGGCACCGTCTCGTCGCGGGGCTGACCCAGGCACAGGTCGGCCGGAGAATCGGATTCTCCGAGAGCATGATCGGCATGGTGGAGACGCTGAAGCGCGACCCCACAGAGGGTTTCGCGCGACTGTGCGACCGGGCCTTCCGCCTCGACGGCGTCATGCTCGGGCTCTACATGGAAGCCTGGCCACCACCGCCACCGGTGCCGGAACATTTCCGCGACTGGGCGGCCGAGGAATTGCGCGCCACCGCACTCCGCCTGTGGGATCCCCTGCTCATCCCCGGCCTCTTCCAGACCGAGGCGTACGCGCGCTGGATCATCGAGTGCGCCCCCGGGATCACCGCCGAGGAGATCGATCAGCGCGTATCCGCCAGAATGCAGCGCAAGAGAACCCTTTCGCGCGATGACCCGCCGATGGTCTGGGCCATCATCGACGAGGGCGTGTTGTGCCGGCCGGTCGGAAGCACCTGTGTCATGCGCGAGCAGCTCGAATATCTCATGGAGATGGCACGGCACCCCAAGGTCACCATTCAGATAGTTCCGTACGGCGCCAAAGCAGGGGCGGGATTACTAGGGGCATTCGGCATAGCGGAAATGCGAGGCGTCCCTTATACGGTGTATGTGGAGGGTCAGCCGCACGGCCGTACGGTGGACGAAAGAGGCCTGATCGCGAAGCTTGTCAACCGATACGACGCCATCCGGGGCGAGGCCCACTCCCAATCCCTGTCCCTGAAGATGATCGAGGAAGCGGTGCGGAGATGGATCTGAGCCAGGCCAGATGGCGGAAGTCGAGCCGGTCAGGGGATGACGGAGGCATGTGCGTCGAGGTGGCGACCAATCTGCCGGACGTGGTCGCGGTGCGCGACTCCAAATACCCCCACAGAAGCGCATTGATCTTCCCCCCCGGCGAATGGACCACCTTCCTCGACGAGGTCAAGACCCACCGGATCCCGAACTGACCGAACGGCCTGGCGGTCTGCCGAGGCCCCGTGTCCTCGGCAGACCGCGGCTAGGCCTGCGCGGCGAGCAGCTTCTCCATCGCGTCGAAGAAGCCGTTGTAGCCGGCCACCGTCCGCGCGTGCTGCTCCTCGGTGAAGCCGCTGCCGGTCTGGGTGAGCGTCATCTCGGTGCCTCCGCCGACCTCCGCGAGCACCACGACCACTGGCACGCGCGCGGGGTTCGAAGGGTCGTCGCTCATCGTGAAGGCCAGGCGCTCGGGCGGGCCGACCTCGGTGTACTCGCCGACCCACTGGATCTTGTTGCCGTCGGGCAGGTGCATCACGGCGTTCCAGGCGCCACCAACCCGCACGTCCATCGACAGCGTGTCGAGCGGCACGTCGACGGCCTCGGTGCCGAACCAGACGGAGAAGTGCTCCGGCCGGGTCCACGCCTCGTAGACGAGCTCACGGGACGCGGCGAAGGTGCGGGTGACGGTCAGTACGTCAGTCATCGTCGTTCTCCTAGCGTGAAGCGGTGCCGGTAGGTCATCGCGCTGAAGCTTCTCAAGGTAGCTGCCGAGCGAGTCGACGCTGCCCGCCCAGAACCGGGCGTAGTCGCCGATCCAGTCGGACGCCGGAGCGGTCTTGGCCAGCCGGTGGCAAGCTGATTTGGATACCGCGTGGGATGAGACCTGGCGCATGTGCGCCGCGGAGGAGGGGATCATGAGTGGTACCGATGGGATCCTGGCCGGGTACGCGGGCTTGCGGGACGCCCAGGAAGGGTTCTATAAGGATCTGCACCAGCATCCGGAGCTGTCCCATCAGGAGCAGCGGACCGCCCGGCGCGCTGCGGAGTGGCTGCAGCGGTGCGGCTACGAGGTGCGTGCCGGCATCGGCGGCACTGGCGTGGTCGGCGTGCTGGCTAACGGCAGCGGGCCTGCCGTTTTGCTCCGGGCCGAGATGGACGCGCTGCCGGTCAGGGAAGATACCGGGGCGGATTATGCGAGCACCGCTACCGGCCAGGACGCCGATGGCAGCCAGGTGCCGGTGGCGCATGCCTGCGGCCATGACCTCCACGTGGCCTGCCTGGCCGGCATGGCCAAGCTGATGGCCGACCAGCCCGGCTTGTGGAACGGCACCTTGATCGCGCTGTTCCAGCCCGCCGAGGAGACGGGAGACGGGGCACAGGGCATGGTCGATGACGGCCTGCTTGATGGCATCCCGGCCCCGGACGTCGCGCTGGCCCAGCACGTCCTAGGCCCAGCACGTCCTGCCCGGCCACGCCGGAACCGTTGGCACGCGTTCAGGGCCGACGCTGTCGGCGTCCGACAGCATCAAGATCACCGTGTACGGGCGGGGCGGGCATGGCTCCATGCCGCAGGACACCATCGACCCGGTGGTGCTCGCCGCCATGATCATCGTTCGGCTCCAGACGGTGGTGTCCCGTATCGTCGATCCCAGCCAGACGGCGGTGCTGACCGTCGGCAGCTGCCAGGCCGGCACGAAGAGCAATGTCATACCCGACTGCGCGATCTTGCAGCTCAACAGGCGAACCTACTCGCAACGGACACGTGAACGGATGCTGGCCGCGGTCAAGCGGATTGTGACCGCCGAATGCCAGGCCTCCGGCTCACCCCGGGATCCTGACTTCGAGATCTTCGATAGCTTCCCGCTCACCGACAACGACAACGCGACCACGAACCGGGTGGCCGCCGCTTTCAGCGGGCATTTTGGCGACCGCGCCGCTGAACTGGCCCAGCAGACCGCCAGCGAGGACTTCAGCGATATCCCCCGGGCCGCGGGCATCCCCTACACCTACTGGGGCATCGGCGGCACCGACCCGCAGGCCTACGCCGCCGCCGAGAAAGCCGGGCGGGTCCAGGACGACATTCCCGTCAACCATTCCCCCAAGTTCCTGCCCGCGTTGCAGCCCACCCTGCGCACCGGTACCGAGACCCTGACCGCCGCTGCGATGGCCTGGCTTGCGGCCCAGCCCGGGGCATGAGCCGGCGGACACCGTAGTGCCGGGCTGCCGCCGGAAGGCAAGCTGGCACCTATGACCGGAACCACGCTGCTGCTCTCGCTGGACCTCACCGGCACACTCGCGTTCGCGCTCAACGGCGCGATCACCGGGGTCAGGGCCGCCCGGCTGGACATCATCGGGATGCTGGCACTGGGCATGGTGACCGCGCTCGGCGGCGGCATCGTGCGCGACATCCTGATCGGCGCGCTACCGCCCGCCACGTTCAGCGACTGGCGCTACCTGACGGTAGCCGCCGCAGGGGCACTCGTCGCGTTCTTCCTCAGCAAGCACCTGCGCCGGTATGCCCTGGCCATCGAACTGGCCGACGCCGCCGGGCTGAGCCTGTTCTGCGTCACCGGCGCCAGCAAGGCCCTGGAACACGGACTCGGCCCTGCGCAGGCCGTCATTCTCGGGGCCATCACCGCCGTCGGCGGCGGGACGGTCCGCGACGTGCTGGTGGGCCGGGTCCCGGCAGTGCTCACCAGTGGCCTGTACGCCATCCCCGCCCTCGCCGGGGCCACGATCGCGGTTGTATCCATGCGCACCGGCGACTACGGCGTCCCGGCCGCGCTGGGGGCTGCGCTGGCCTGCTTCCTCATCCGCGTCCTGGGCATCAGGTACGACCTGAATGCCCCCAAAGCACGCGAGGTCAGGAACCCGAAATGACACCGGCCGCGCACGGTTCGACCTCGACACCACGGACCCCATCTCGGTGCCGATTAGCGCGGGCGGCGGGATCGTCAAGACCGTCCCGGCGAACGTCTCCCGTCCGGACATCGGGGCCACCTTCCCGCCCACGGCACACCCTTACGTCCTCGCCCGTACCACAAGCGGCTCGCAGGACGCGGGGTTCACGAAGTGGGACGAGCCGTCCGGGGGCCGGGCAGCCCGATGCAAGCCATGATCAAGCGCCGTCCCCTACGGTTGCGGGGTGTCGGACAACGCGGCGTTCATCATCGGGGCCATCGGTCTGACCATGGCCGTTCTCGGGGGCGCGGTCATCTTGAACGCCCGTGACTTCCGCAGGCGGGCGCGGCGCGGCCGGGGCCAGGTCGTCCGGCTGCGCGCGGTCCGGACCGGCGGGACACGGAGGGAGAGGCGGCACAGCGCCGTCTACCACCCGGTCCTGCGGTTCACGACCGACAATGGCGAGCAGGTCGAGGCCGAGTCGCCCGTCGGCAGCAACCCGCCGCCCGCCAGTCCCGGCGACCGGGTCCCTATCATCTACGACCCGGCCGACCCGACTCAGGTGCGCATCGACAGCGCGCTCGGCGGCGGAACGCTGCTCGGAACGCTCCTCATCGGCTTCGGGCTGCTGCTGCTCGTCCTGGGCGTGCGCGCGGGCATCGCCTCCCTCTAGAGGGCGACGAGCACGGTGTCTCGACCAGGGTGAAGGCCGGGATGGGGACGTCAGTCGTGGGTCAGCGCCTCTGCGTAGGCGCCTGGGGTGATGTTGCGGCCGGACAGCACGACGACGAGGCGTCCGCTGATCTCCACCTTGCCGGCCAGCACGGCGGCGACTCCGCAGGCCCCGGCGCCCTCGGCGACCAGCCCGTGCGCGGTGAACAGCCAGCGCAGGGCCGCGCGGATCTCGGAGTCCGTCACCGAGGTGAGCTCCACCGGCCCCGCGCCGAGCAGGCCGGGCGTCACGCAGCCGGCCTCCACATTGCCGGTGATGCCGTCGGCGATGCTGTCGCCGATCTCCAGGCGGACGATCCGCCCGGCGGCGACCGAGGCCGAGACGGCCCGGGACACGCTCGACTCCACTCCCACGATCCGTACGTCGCCGCGCTCGCGCGCCCACAGGCACAGCCCGGACAGGAGCCCACCGCCGCCCAGCGGGGCGACCACCGTCAGCGGGCCCGTCACCTGCTCGTCGAGCTCCCTGCCGATGGTGGCCTGCCCGGCGATCACACGCGGGTCGTTGTAGGCGGAGATGTAGTGGCCCGGCAGTGTCAGCGCGTACCGCTCGGCGTGATCGAAAAGGGTGCCGTGCCGGACGAGCGTGACCGGGTATGACTCGATCTTCGCCACCTTCGCGGGCGAGGCGGTCTCGGCGACGACCACGGTGACCTCGGCGCCCGCCCGTGACGCGGCGTAGGCGATGGCCAGTCCGTGATTGCCGGCGCTCGCGGTGACCGCGGCCATCCCCTCGGGCAGCGCGGCCAGGGCCGCCAGCGCCCCTCTGACCTTGAACGACCCCGTCGGCTGCAAGGTCTCCAGCTTCAGAAGCGCGCCCGGCGCCAGACTCGACGGCACCACGGAAGTCGGCGCAAGGAGCTCGCGCACGGCGCGCCAGGCATGCTCCAGATCGTGCGGCTCCGGCGGCCGTACTGCGCGCACGGTGACGGTCATGTGCCTACCCCCGACGGTGGACGACGCCAGAGAGCAATATGCAGCCTCTCATAGGCCTTGTCCAGGAGGGGCCGGTCAGTAGAGGACCCCGTACGGTCAGAGCCAGCCCTGGGACTGGGCGCGCTGGACGGCCTCGATGCGGTTGCGGGCGTGGGTCTTCTGGATGGCGGAGGAGAGGTAGTTGCGGACGGTGCCCTCCGACAGGTGGAGGCGCAGGGCGATGTCACCGATCGTAGAGCCGTCGACGGCGGCACCGAGGACGTCCCGCTCGCGCTGGGACAGCGGGTTCGGCCCGGCGCTCAGCGCGGCGGCGGCCAGGGCGGGGTCGATCACCCGCTCCCCCGCGAGCACGCGCCTGATGGCGGCGGCCAGTTCCCTCGCGGGACTGTCCTTGACCATGAAGGCCGAGGCGCCCGCTTCCATGGCCCTGCGGAGGTAGCCGGGCCTGCCGAAGGTCGTGAGGATCATCACGCGGCAGCCGGGCACCTCCTGGCAGATCCGCGCCGCGGCCGCGATGCCGTCCATCACCGGCATCTCGATGTCGAGCAGTGCGATGTCGGGCCGGGCCGAGAGCGCGACGGCCACGGCCTCCTCGCCGTTGGCGGCCTCGCCGACGACCTCGATGTCGGGCTCCAGGCCGAGCAGGGAGGCCAGCGCCCCCCGGACCATCGCCTGGTCCTCGGCGAGCACGACCCTGATCATCAAATCTCCTGAATTGTCGAAGGCCGAACGTCAGGCCCGTGAGTCTACGGCGACCGGCACCAGCACCCAGAGGCGGAAGCCGCCCTCCGGACGCGACCCGGCGTCCACGGAGCCGCCCGCCGCCTCGACGCGCTCGGCCAGCCCGCACAGCCCGCTTCCCGCCTCGTACGGCCCGGCGTGGGGCCCGTTGTCGGCGATCTCCAGGGCCGCCCCGCCGTCGTCGTACGACACGGTGATCTCGCACCTGCTCGCCCTGGCGTGCCGTACGACGTTGGTGACCCCCTCGCGCACGGCCCAGCCGAACAGGCCGTCGAGGACGTCGGGCAGCGGGGTGCCCGCCATGCGGACGGTGACGGCCACCCCGGCGGCGTCCAGCGCCGCGCGGGCGTTGTCCAGCTCCTCCGACAGCCCGCGCTGGCGGTAGCCGGTGACGGCCTCGCGCACCTCCTGAAGGGCGAGCCGCGCCACGGACTCGATGTCACGGATCTCGTCGGCCGCCCTGGGCGAGCCCTGCTCGGAGAGCCGCCCGGCCAGCTCGCTCTTGAGCACGATCAGCGACAGGCTGTGCCCGAGCAGGTCGTGCAGGTCGCGAGCGATGCGAAGGCGTTCCTCACCTGCCGCGAGCCGCGCCACCTCGCCCTGGGCCTGATGGAGCTGGACCACCAGGACCCGGGTGTTGCGCACGCTCATGAACAGCACCCCGAGGGTGATGACCTGCAGCACCAGAAGCGAGATGGTACCGCCGTCGGCCCCGGTGAAGTGCCCGCCGACGAGCACGACGGCGACCATTCCGGCCATCCCCGCCAGTGCCGCCCGCAGGGGCAGGGCCATGCTGATCACGACGGTGACGTAGATCGGCAACGCCAGCCACCCGCCTCCGAAGAGGAACGGGAACACGATCGCCATCAGCGTCGTCAGGCCGAGCAGCGGCAGCGTCCAGCGGCCCGGCTGACCGTAGTTCTTCGGGCTCATCACGGTGGCGATGTACGACGCGACGAAGGCCACCAGCGCGGCGACCTCCGCGTACGCCTTGAAGCCGGTGACGCTCCCCGAGGTGATGTCGGCGATCGGGTAGAACAGGTAGACCAGCCCGAAGGACATGCCCATGAGGCGCCTCCAGCGGGACGGCCTCTCCTCCGTCCCGCCGAAGGTGAAGATCTCGCCCAGACGGCTCACGGTCAGCCCCGTACCGTCGCCCTGCGGTAGGCGTAGACCGCCAGGCCGCACAGCGCGACCGCCCAGCCGAGGATGCCGGCGACCGCCGACGCGGGCGGCGCGTGGCCTGCGACGATCTCCCACCCGATGTCGGCGTAGTCGTAGGAGGGAAGCACGTGGGCGATGGTACGCATGGTGGCGGGCAGCATGTCGACGGGGAACCACAGGCCGCCGAGCAGCGCGAGGCCGAACATCCCGATGATCGCCAGCGGCTGGGCGGTGTCCGGCGGTACGAGCGAGCCGATGATGAGGCCGAGCGCGGCGAACGGGATCGTCCCGGCCCACATGATCGGGATCAGTGCGGCCCACTGCCCGGCGGTCAGCGAGACGTGCTGGGTGACCACCGCGGCCAGGACGACCAGCAGCAGCGCGGGCAGCACCAGGAGCAGCGACGAGATCAGCTTGGTGACGATGATCATCCAGCTCGGCAGCGGGGTGATCTGGAGCTGGCGCAGCCAGCCGCTCTGCCGCTCCTGCGACCACGGCACGGCGGTCGACATGATGGAGGCGGCCAGCGCGCCGTACGCGGCCATCGACACCATGAGGATCACGCTGGCCCGCACCCCGGTGGCCTCGTCGACCTGGCCACCCCAGAGGTTGGAGTAGAGCAGGTAGAAGCCGACGGGAAACGCCACGACGAAGATGATGTAGCGCTTGTTGCGCAGCATCCGGATGGCTTCGAGCTTGACGTAGTTCAGCATGGCTCAGGCCTCCGCGGACTGGGTGAGGGCGAGGAAGGCGTCCTCCAGATCGACCCCGTTGATCTGGAGACCGCGCACGTCCAGCGTGGTCTTACGGTAGAGCGCGGCCACGGTGGCGTCGACGTCGGCCGTGCGCAGCGTCACCGTGCCTGAGACGATCTCGACGCCGGTGACCCCCGGCAGCGCGTCGAGCCCGGCCGCCGACTGGCCGCCGAGCGAGAACCCGACCGCGCTCCCGCCGACACCCGCCTTGATCTGCGCGGCCGTACCGTCGGCCACGACCTTGCCCCTGGCGACGACGATCACGCGGTCGGAGTTCTCGTCGGCCTCTTCGAGGTAGTGGGTGGCGAACAGGACCGTGTGGCCCTGCGCCGCGTAGGTCCGCATGCTTCCCCAGAAGGCCCGGCGCGACTCCACGTCCATCGCGGCGGTCGGCTCGTCGAGGACGAGCAGCTTGGGCGCCCCCGCGATGGCCAGGGCGAACCTCACCCGCTGGCTCTGCCCGCCGGACAGCTTGCCGGCACGCCGGGAGGCCAGATCGGTCAGATCGGCCATCTGGAGCACCTGGTCGAGCGGCAGCGGGGCCGGGTAGAGGCGCCGGATGAAGTCGATCAGCTCCCGCACCGTGAGCTCGGGGATCAGTGTCCCCTCCTGGAGCATCGCGCCGATCTCCCCGCGCGCGACCGCCTCGTCCGGGGAGCGGCCGAAGACCCGGATCTCACCGGCGGTCGGCCGGATGAGCCCGAGCAACATGTTGATGGTCGTCGACTTGCCCGCCCCGTTCGGACCGAGGAGGGCGACGGTGCGCCCTTGCTCCATGGTGAGGCTCAGGCCGTTCACGGCGTGCACCTCACCGTAACTCTTGCTCACGTCGGCAAGCGCTATGGCGTTCATGTCCTCAACGGTAGGGAAAGCCGAGCAAGATCCTCAGTGCCGCGAATCCGCTGTTGACAATGACATTTGTCATCCGCCCTTGGTCCTTCGCCCTGGCAGTCCCTCGCCCCTGGGAGACGAGCTACAGGCTGGGCGAGCAACACTCGCTCGCGCCGTCGAGCGGGCCACATCCCTCGCCCCCGGAGAGGAGCTACAGGCGGGCGGGCAACACTCGCTTGCGCCGTCAAGGGGGTGCCGGGCGGGCTTGGTACCCCTCGTCACGGTCCGTGGCAACGCCCGGACAAGCGCTAAAGCACCTCGAAGTAGCCGTCGTCGTCCAGGATGCGCCGGGGCCAGTCCTGACCCTGTGACGCAAGCCCCCTGATCTTCTCGACGAACGCCGGGTCCTGGTTGTCGCCGCGATAGACGGTGAAATCCGCGGCCAGCCACGCCGGGATCGCCGCGAAGCGGTGCGACGTCTGCGTCTCCAGGTACCACGTGACATGGACGAGCGCGCCGCTCTCCTCGTACCAGGCCGTGGTCTCGATTCCCGGCGCCACCCGCTGGTAGTACATCCACTGGATGGCGTGCCGTCCCGCGTGCGGGCCCTCTTTCAAGGTGTACTCGATGACGTCGGGCCCCACGATGACCGGGTCGAACACCCACCCGTCGGCCAGATACCAGCGCAGCCGCGCCCCGAGAATGCTGGTGAGCATCCCGATCACCTCCTGGAACACGACAACAGCCGAGAGCCCTCACTGCGGCTACCAGGACACTTCCCAACCGCCCGCCCTGTCAGTCAGCCGCCACGGTGACGAACGACAGACGAACTCGCCCGTGAGCCACCGAAAGGGACCCAGTGTCCTGCCCAGGGCCCGTCCTCACCGGAACCCACGGCCATGGCGGCATAGATCGACGTCCTGTCCACGTCCTTGCTTGATGACACAGTAAGGAGGACGGGTGGATCCAGGATTTGAGGCGGACTTCCGGGAGTTCGTCATCGAACGATCAGGGGCCCTGTTCCGTACCGCTTACCTGCTGACCGGTGACCGGCACGCCGCCGAGGACCTGGTGCAGTCGGCGCTGGCGAAGACGGCCGCGAAGTGGCGCGGTCTGCGCGACCCGGCGGCCATCGAGGGTTACGTCCGCCGCGTCATGTACCACGAACAGGTGAGCTGGTGGCGACGACGTTCCCGCGTCGCGGAAGTGGCCACCGGATGGCTGCCCGACCAGATCGGCGAGGGGCATGCCGAGATCGTGGACCTTCGCCTGGTGATGCGGGCGGCCCTCGCCCGGCTGACGCCCCGGCAGCGGACCATGCTCGTGCTGCGCTACTTCGAGGACCTGTCCGAGACCGAGATCGCACGGCTGCTCGGTGTCAGGGTGGGGTCGGTCCGCAGCCAGATCTACCGGTCGCTGGAGCGCCTGAAGAAGGCCGCACCCGAACTGAGCACCGTGAGGGAGTTGCGATGAGCATCGAGGACCTGTTGCGCGAGACCCTTTCCGACATGGCCCAGGAGGAACAGCCGCCCCCGCCGGGCCGGTTCCTCCGGGTCCGCGTGGCCCGGCCGTACCGCCGCGGCCTCGCCTTGGCGGCGGCCGCGTCCGTCGCCGTGATGGCCGTCGGATCCACGCTCGTGGTCGAACGGCTCTCCTCTCGGGTGGCCACCCCCAGCGGGCTGGGTACCGACAAGGCGCTCGTGGAGCCCGAACACGCGCGGATCGCTCTGACGGTGAGAGAAGGAGCGCGGCTCTCGCAGATCTTGGAGCAGCTTTCGACCGCCACGGGCAAGCCTGTGGCGGAGTTCGAGCGTGCCGCCAAGGACGGCAGGTCGCTGGGCCTTCCTTCCTACGCCGGAAACGCGCTGGAAGGGTTCGTCTTCCCCGCGACCTATGAGGTCTCGCCCAAGTCGAGCCCCGAGGCGCTTCTCGCCGCGATGGTGACACGCTTCGATCGCGCCGCCGAGGACGCCGGCCTGGTGGAGGGCGCCAGGCGTGCCGGCCGTACGCCACGGGAGATCGTGACCATCGCCAGCATCGTCCAGGCCGAGTCGGGCGACAGGCGCGACATGCCCAAGGTCGCGCGGGTCATCTACAACCGGCTGAACCGCACGCCCGAGATGAGGCTGCAACTGGACAGCACCGTCCTGTACGGCCTGGACAAGTTCGGCATCAGGGCCTCGAACGAGGATCTCAAGAGCCGGTCAAAATACAACACCTACGCGCACCCCGGCCTGCCGCCCGGTCCCATTGGCAATCCGGGTGACGACGCCATCAAGGCCGCCCTGAACCCCGCCCCCGGCCCCTGGCTGTTCTTCGTGACGACCGACCCGAAAAGGGGCATCACGAAGTTCACCGACTCCGAATCCGAATTTTTCAAGCTGGCGCAGGAGCTCAGCAAGAACCGGTGATGGAGCGGCGCGGCCAAGTCGCCGATCCACCGGCCGCGCACTCCCGCCATCGGCCCGGCGCCCGGTCATCGGACTTCCGCGCCGTCACGAGGAAGGTGCTCGCCCGCCTCGCCCGGAGTGGGACGCCGTCTCCGGACAGGTGAGGTCAGCCGGCTACGAACCCGCCGGACCCCATGGCCATGAGTAGACACTCAAGGTATACGTGGTGTGTATAGTCGCTGGCATGTCGATTGGACAGACGTTCCTCGGTCTCCTGGAGTCGGGTCCCCGTCACGGATACGACCTCAAGCGGGCGTACGACGACCGGTTCGGCCATACCCGGCCGCTCCATTTCGGCCAGGTCTATGCCACGTTGTCGCGGCTGTTGAAGGACGGCCTCGTCGAGCTCGACGGCATCGAGCCGGGCGAAGGGCCTGAGCGCAAGCGGTACGCGGTCACCACGGCCGGGGTCACGGACGTGGAGCGGTGGCTGGCGTCCGCGGAGAAGCCAGAGCCGTATCTGCAGAACACGCTCTACACCAAGGTGGTGCTGGCGGTACTGACCGGCCGTCCCGCGGCCGATCTGCTCGACGTGCAGCGCGCCGAGCATTTGCGGCTGATGCGCGAGCTCACCAGCCGCAAGGCCTCCGGCGACCTCGCGGAGCAACTCATCTGCGACCATGCGCTGTTCCATCTCGAAGCCGACCTGCGCTGGCTGGAACTCACGTCCGCCCGGCTCGACGACCTGGCGAAGGAGGTGCGGAGATGACGGAGACGCCGTTGCTGGTCGCCGAGGACCTTCGCAAGTCCTTCGGGCCGACCCCCGCGTTGGACGGTGCTTCGCTGGCCGTGAGAGCCGGCGAGGTCGTCGCGATCATGGGTCCGTCCGGGTCGGGGAAGTCGACTCTGCTGCACTGCCTGGCCGGCATCGTGCGGCCGGACTCCGGGCGGGTGCGCTATCAGGGCCGGGACATGTCGGCGATGTCCGACGCCGAGCGCAGCGCTCTGCGCCGCACCCGGTTCGGCTTCGTCTTCCAGTTCGGTCAGCTCGTGCCGGAACTCACCTGCCTGGAGAACGTGGCCCTTCCGCTGCGTATGGAACGGGTCCGCCGCCGAGACGCGGAGCGCCGGGCCGCCGAGTGGTTGGATCGGCTTGAGATGGGCGACGTGGCCGGCAAGCGGCCGGGCGAGGTCTCCGGCGGCCAGGGGCAGCGCGTGGCCGTCGCCCGGGCCCTGGTCACCAGCCCACAGGTGATCTTCGCCGACGAGCCGACCGGCGCCCTCGACTCGCTCAACGGCGAACGGGTGATGCGGCTGCTGACCGAGGCCGCACGCGACACCCGTGCCGCGGTGGTGCTGGTGACCCACGAGCCGCGGGTCGCGGGCTACTCCCACCGGGAGGTCGTGGTCCGCGACGGCCGCACCCGCGACCTGGAGAGGGCACTGTGAGCGTGCGCGTCGATCACATGGGCGCGGCCGATGACGGTGCGGCTCCGAGCAGGTTCGCGGGCATGAAGGACATGTTGCTCGGCGCCCGGCTGGCGTTCGCCGGCGGCCGTGACGGCTGGACGCGCGCGGTGCTCACCGCCGTCGGCGTGGGCATCGGCGTGGCGCTGCTCCTGCTGGCCGCCGCGGTGCCCGGCGCGCTGCAGGCCCGGCACGTACGCACCGACGCCCGTGACGAACTCCGGCTCGGCAAGCCGATCCCCGCGGCGGCCGACACCATCCTGGTCGCGAGCATGGACATGCCCTTCCGCGGCGAGCCGGTGCGCGGACGGCTCCTCCGCCCCGAGGGTCCGCGGGCGCCGGCCCCGCCGGGCGTCGCGGTGCTTCCCCGGCCCGGCGAGGTGATCGTCTCACCGGCGTTGAAGGAGCTGCTCGACTCGCCCGACGGTCGCCTGTTCGCCCCCCGGCTGGGCGGCGCGCGCGTCATCGGGACGATCGCGGACGAGGGTCTCGCCGGTCCCGGTGAGCTCGCGTTCTATCTGGGCAGCGACCGCGACGTGCTTCCCGCCGACCGGGTGAGCCGGATCAACGCGTTCGGCGGCAACGGCTCGCCTGGCGAAGCGCTGGGGCCGACCCTCACTCTCTTGGTAGTGATCGCTTTCGTCGTGCTCCTGCTGCCCATCGCGGTCTTCCTCGGCGCCGCGGTGCGCTTCGGCGGTGAGCGCCGCGACCGCCGGCTGGCCGCCCTCCGGCTGATCGGCGCCGACCGGCGGATGACCCGGCGAATCGCCGCCGGCGAGGCGATGGTCGGCGCGCTGCTCGGCCTCGCCGCCGGTGGCGCGCTGTTCCTCGCCGGTCGCCAGGTGGTGCCACTGGTCACCCTCTGGGACATCAGCGTGTACGCCGGGGACGTGCGTCCCGCTCTCCCGCTCGTCATGGCGATCGTGCTGGCGGTGCCCGCGGTCGCGGTCGTGGTGAGCATGATGGCGTTGCGGGGCGTCGCCATCGAACCTCTCGGCGTGGCGCGGCGGGCGACCCCGGCCCGCCGCCGGCTCTGGTGGCGGCTGCTTCTGCCCGGAGCCGGCCTTGCCATGCTCTATCCGATGGCGGACGGGTTCAGCGCGGCGAGCGGCAGCGCCACCGACTACCAGGTCGCCGCCGGGGCCGTACTGTTGCTGGTCGGCGCGATCACGCTGCTCCCCTGGCTGATCGACCTTGCCGTACGGCGGCTGCGCGGCGGCCCGGTGGGCTGGCAACTCGCCATCCGCCGGCTGCAACTCGACAGCGCGACGTCGGCCCGCCTGGTCAACGGAATCGCGGTCGCGGTCGCGGGCACCATCGGCCTGCAGATGCTGTTCACCCCGGTGCGGGATCAATTCGTCCAGCAGACCGGGCAGGACGTCACCCGGGCACAGGCGCTGGTATGGATTTCCAGCACGCCCGATCCCGAGCGGTCAGCGGCCCGCCTGCGCGCCACCACAGGGGTGACCGGCACCACCTGGACGCTCGTGGCGCCTGTCACGACCGAATCCCCCGTCGACTCGGGCGCCGAACGGCAGCCCTCCTTCGACGAGGTGCTCATCGGCGACTGCACCTCGCTGGCCGAGTTCGCCGGCCTTGGCAAGTGCTCCGACGGCGACGTGTTCCTCGCCCGGACGAGACCGGGCGACGCGACGCCGGATGACGCCTTCCGCCCCGGCACCCGAGTGACCGTAGGGGCCGAGACTTCACCGTGGACGCTGCCATCCGGCACCCGGACCGTCGCGGCACGCACAGACCCCTCCGGTAGCCTCCGCGACACCATCTTGGCCACCCCGCGCGCCATCGACTGGGCCGCCCTGTCCGGGATCACCAGCACCGCGTTCGTCGGCCTCGACCCCGATGACCCCGACGCGCTGGAGCGGCTGCGCAACACGGTGGCGGAGATCGATCCGCTCGGGTCGGTCAGCACCTTGTCGGCCACCGAGGAGGCGAAAAGGTTCACCAACATCCGGCGTGGCCTCTACATCGGGATCGTGGTGACCCTCCTTCTGATCGCCGCGAGCATGCTGGTCGGAACCCTGGAGCAGTTGCGTGAACGACGCCGGCTGCTGGCGATGCTGGTCGCGGTCGGCACCCCGCGCAGCTCCCTGACATGGTCGGTGCTCTGGCAGACCCTCATACCGGTCGCGATAGGGCTGATCCTCGCGGCGGTCTTCGGGCTGGGCCTCGGGATGGTGCTGCAGCGCATGGTCGGCATGCCGGCCTCCATCAACTGGTCGGTGGTCGGCCTGTCGACCGGGCTCGGCGCCGCCGTGGTGCTGCTGGTCACCGGGCTGAGCCTGCCGACTCTGTGGCGGCTGACCCGGCCGGAGGGCCTGCGCACCGAGTAGGCACACCAGGCGCGACGATCAAGGCCGCGCCACCGGCTGCCCGACGCCGATCCGGCCAGGCAGGCGAATCGCAAGGACACCGGCCTGCTCTCAGCCTCGTCCCGCCCTCATACGGGCGCGCCGCGCGGAGAAGAACGCGACCGCGCCGTCACGGTCGACGCTGATCTCGTCAAGCCCGGCCGCGGCGAGCCAGGACGCCAGCTCCACGGCCGTGCCCACCGTCCCGAAGGTCCCGCTCCGCTGGAACAGCGAGATCGCCACGTCCTGCCGCAGGCCGCCCCCGCGCACGACCGCGGTTCCCTCCAGCCGCCCGCCCGGCCGCAGGACGCGAGCCATCTCGGCGAGAGCCGCCGGCGGATCGGGAAAGCAGTGCAGGCCGAAGTAGCTGAGGCACAGATCGAAGCAGCCCTCCCGATGCGGCAGCGCGATCACGTTCGCCTGCGCGAATCCGATCGTCCGCAGCCGGTGTCGCCGCGCGTTGGCCCGGGCCCGCCGCAGCATCACCGGGGACAGGTCGAGCGCCACATAGCGGTAGGAACCGTCCTTCGGCAGGCCGCGCAGGGCGATGCCTCCCCCGCAGGGGACATCGAGCACCAGACCACCGTCCACCAGAGTTCGCAGGCCGCCGACCTTACGGTAGAAGCGCCCCAGGTCCGCTCCCCACAGCAGTCTGCCGCCGATCCGGCCGAGCCGCTCACGCTCGACGCCGAAGTCGTAAACCCGAGCGGTCAGCCGGGCATGCCGCCAGTCACCCATAAGCCAACCTTCCCCCCTCCCCCGGCCGCCGCCAAGCGCTCTCCTCGAAAGGCGGTGAGGACGTGCCGCCCCTTGACCCCTTCGATGGGAGGGAAGTGGGCGGAGAGTGGAAGCTCAGATGCGGCAGGCGAAGATGGCGGTGGCCAGGACCGCCTTGGCGCCGATCTCCCAGAGTTGGTCCATCACCTGCTGGTGGCCCTTGCGGGGCACCATGGCGCGGACGGCGACCCAGCCCTCGCGGTGCAGCGGGGAGACCGTGGGCCCCTCCATGCCCGGCGTGATCGCGATGGCCTCGTCGATGCGCTCGGCGCGGATGTCGTAGTCGATCATGACGTAGTCGCGGGCGACCAGCACGCCCTGCAACCGCCTGATCAGCTGCTGGACCCCGTTGGTCTCCACGGCGCCCACCTGCTTGATCAGAGCGGCCTGGGAGTGGGCGATCGGCTCGCCGAAGACCTCCAGGCCGACGTTGCGCAGGGTGGTGCCGGTCTCGACGACGTCGGCCACGGCGTCGGCGACGCCGAGGCGGATCGCGGTCTCCACCGCGCCGTCGAGCTTGATCACCCTGGCCTCGACGCCCATCTCGGCGAGGTACTTGCCGAGCAGGCCCGCGTAGGAGGTGGCGATGCGCATGCCCTCAAGGTCCTTGACCGTGGAGAACCTGCCGGCGCCGGCGGCGAATCGGAAGGTGGAGACGCCGAACCCCAGCGGCATGATCTCCTCGGCGGGGGCACCGGAGTCGAAGAGCATGTCGAGCCCGGTGATGCCGACGTCCAGCGTGCCCTCGCCGACGTAGACGGCGATGTCGCGGGGACGCAGGAAGAACAGCTCGCAGGAGTTGTCGGGGTCGACGACCACGAGCTCCTTGGAGTCCTTGCGCGGGCGGTAGCCCGCTTCCTTGAGGATGGTCTGGGCGGCCTCTGTGAGGGCGCCCTTGTTGGGTACGGCGAGGCGGAGCATGGCTTGTAGGTATTCCTTCGGATCGGAGAGGACGAGGTCGGTCGCGCAGGCCGGAAGGACCGGCCTACAGATGCTTGTAGACCTCGTCGAGCCCGATGCCTCGGGCGATCATGAGAACCTGCACGTGGTAGAGGAGCTGGGAGATCTCCTCCGCCGCCCGGTCGGTGGACTCGTGCTCGGCCGCCATCCAGCTCTCGGCGGCCTCCTCCACGACCTTCTTGCCGATGGCATGGACGCCGGCGTCCAGGGCCGCGACGGTGCCCGACCCCGCGGGGCGGGTGCGCGCCTTGTCCGAAAGCTCGGCGAACAGCTCTTCGAAGGTCTTCATGATCTCTCTCACGTAGGTGTGCCTGCCCCGTCAAGAGTAGTCGTCCACGGGTGGAAGGCGTGCTAACCACCCGCTTCGCCCGATCAGGCCGGGCCCCTCCGGCGTGGCTCCGCCGGGCGGCGGGGCATCCAGGAGGTGCTTAATCGGTTCAGCCCTGGGAATGAGGGGCCTCGTTGACGCAGCGCAGCACCGGATAGGAGGTCAGCGCGGCGAGGTCCAGCCCCCCCGGGGCCCGTACGAGGAAGGTGGCGGAGGAGCCCGGGAGCAGGGTGATCAGCATGTCGTCCACCTCGGCGGCGGGGTCGAGCCGGTCGGGGAACAACGCCAGCTCGCGCACCAGCGTCCGCGCGGTCACGGTCACCCGCACCCCGCCGGGCATGGGCTCGGCCGCCACGTCGAACTCCGCCTCGGGAAAGGCCACCTCCGGGTCCTCGGCGAAGAACCTCAGGGCGCTCTGGTCGCCGAGCCGAGCCGTCAGCACCTCCTTGGCGGGGTCGGCGGCCGTCGTGAGCGCGCCGGGGAGGGGTACGGGCAGGGTGCCGCGCGCGGGGACGGTGACCGGGAACGTCCCCTCGGCCAGCGGCTCCCCGGTCAGGTCGCGGCGGACCACCGACAGCTCGCCCGCCCACGCCTCGGCGCCGTCGTTGACCACGACCACCGAGGAGTCCTGGATGGTCAGCAACCGGTCGGCGTAGACCCGGCGCAGCGCGTACCACAGGGGTTTGCGGCGGGCGTCGCCGTCGACCGCCGCCCACGAGACCACCGGCCAGCAGTCGTTGAGCTGCCAGACGATCGTGCCCATGCAGTACGGCGCGAGCGAGCGGAAGCGCTCGATGCCGAAGGCCATGGCGCGGGCCTGGTTGAGCTGGGTCAGGTAGTGCCAGTCGTCGAACGTCACCGGCGCCGGCAGGTGGTCGCCGAGGCCGCGCAGCAGCTTGGCGTTGCCGTCGAGGGCCTTCTGGTGGTGCAGCACGCCGGGAGAGTCCGGGGTCAGCGGGTCGTCGCCGAGGGCGCGGCGCAGCGTGGCGTAGGCGGGCGGGCCCTGGAAGCCGAACTCCGCGACGAACCGGGGACGGTACGCCCCGTAGCGCAGGTAGTCCTCACGGTTCCACACGTCCCAGATGTGGACGGTGCCACGGGCGGGGTCGTTGGGCGGCGCGTCAGGCTCGCCGGAGTACGGGCTGCCCGCCCAGTACGGCCGGGCCGGGTCCAGCTCGGCGACCAGCCGGGGCAGCAGGTCGTAGTAGAACCCGGCGCCCCACGTCCGCCCGTCGAGCCTGTCGCGCCAGCCCCAGTCGGCGAAGCCCTCGATGTTCTCGTTGTTGCCGTTCCACAGCACCAGGCTCGGGTGGGGCGAAAGGCGCACGATCGCGTCACGCGCCTCGGCCTCCACCTCCGAGGCGAAGGGCTCCTCCTCGGGGTAGGCCGCGCAGGCGAAGGGGAAGTCCTGCCAGACCAGCAGCCCGAGCCGGTCGCAGAGGTGGTAGAAGTCCGTGCTCTCGTAGAGGCCGCCGCCCCAGACCCGCAGCAGGTTCAGGTTGGCCTCGCACGCCTGCCCGAGCCGCTGGGCGAGCCTCTCGGGGGTGATCCGCGTGGGGAAGCAGTCGTCGGGGATCCAGTTGGCCCCCCTGACGAAGACCGGCGCGTCGTTGACGACGATCGTGAAGGCGTCGTCCTCCCGGTCGAGCCGGACCGACCGGAACCCGACGTCCCTGGTCCACTCGTCCAGGACCCCGCCGCCCTCGGTGGCCTCGCTCAGGCGCACGGTCAGCGGGTAGAGCGGCTGCCCGCCGTACCCCCGGGGCCACCACAGGTCCGGCTCCGGCACGGCCAGCTCCAGTACTGCCTCATGCTCCCCCGGCGCGAGCCGCGCCTCGGCGCGGGCGCCCGCCACGGACGCGGTCACGACCAGGGGGACCTCGGCCGGGCGCTCCACCGTGACGTGCGCCTCCACGCGGCCGTCGCGCCCGTCGAGCGTCACCACCGGGCGTACGGCGGACAGGCGGGCGCCGCTCCAGGCGTGCAGGCCGATCGGCCGCCAGATGCCGGAGGTGACCAGGGTCGGCCCCCAGTCCCAGCCGAAGTTGCACGCCATCTTGCGGATGAACTGGTAGGGCTCGTCGTAGGCGCCGGGCAGGTCGCCGAGCTCCGCCCGCCGCCGCGCGGCGTAGGCGTACGGCGAGCCGAACCGCACCTGGAGCGTGTTCTCGCCCTCGCGCAGCAGGTCGCGCACGGGGAAGCGGTAGAACCGGTGCATGTTGGCCGTGGCCGCCACCTCGGCGCCGTTGAGGATCACGGTCGCCACGGTGTCCAGGCCGTCGCAGACCAGGTCGACGCGGTCCGCGCCCGCCCCCGCGTGCCAGGTGAAGGACGTCTCGTAGGCCCAGGTGGTGCGGCCGATCCAGGTGAGCCGGTGCTCGTTGTCGGAAAGGTAGGGATCGTCGATGAGACCGGCCGCGAGCAGGTCGGTGTGCACGCAGCCGGGGACGGTGGCCGGGATGCCGGCGATGTCCACCTCGTCCGATACGGCGGTCAAGGTCCAGCCGTCGTGCAGCGGACGGTACATGCTCACGTGGTTCTCCTTCGAAGGTCAGCCCTTGAGGCCGGACGGCGCGATGCCGAGGTGCGTTCCTGAAATGGTGGCCGCCGCGACCGCCGGACCGTCGTTCACACTCGACCCTCCTTCGGGAAGGCGCTGAACCGGATAAGTAACGTGAAACTACGACCGGTATGTCAAGGGTGTCAACGGGGCGCTGACGTCCAGTCCGATCCTTGACGCGTTCCCATGCGTCGGTTCAGCTCCGTACGCCACCCTGCCCGGCAGCCGGCCACCGTGAGCGATTACTCCGGCGCGGCGGCATAGTAAGGTACGGACAGTCGCGCTTGGTCTAGACCGGTTCAGCGAGGGGGCCCTGTGAAGCGACCGACGATCGCTGACATCGCCAGGCGGGCGGGCGTCTCCAAGGGCGCGGTGTCGTACGCCCTGAACGGCCAGCCCGGGGTCTCCGCGTCCACGCGGGCCCGCATCCTGGCCATCGCGGACGAGATCGGCTGGCGGCCCAACAGCGCCGCCCGGGCGCTGAACGGCGCGAGGGCCAACACCGTGGGGCTCGCCCTGTGCCGCCCGGCCCGCTTCCTCGGCGTCGAGCCGTTCTTCATGGAGCTGATCAGCGGCATCGAGGGCGAGCTCTCCGCCCGCTCGTACGCCCTGATGCTCCAGGTGGTCACCGACCACGACGAGGAGATGGCGGTCTACCGCCGCTGGTGGGGCGAGGGCCGCGTCGACGGCGCGATCCTGGTCGACCTGCACTTCGCCGACCCGCGCGTGAGCGAGATGGAGTCCCTCGGCATGCCGGTGGTGGTGCTCGGCCACCCCTCGGAGTCGGGGTCGCTGGTGCCCGTCTGGTCCGACGACGGCGCGGCCGTCCGCGAGACCGTGCAGTACCTCACGGCGCTGGGCCACCGCCGCATCGCCCGGGTGGCCGGCCTGCCGAAGCTCGTGCACACCGTGCTCCGCGACCAGGCCTTCGGCGCGGTCTGCGCGGAGCTCGGCCTGTCCGAGGCGCTCACCGTGCACACCGACTACACCGGCGAGGAGGGGGCCCGCGCGACCAGGCGGCTGCTCAGCTCGGCCTCCCGGCCCACCGCCGTGGTCTACGACAACGACATCATGGCGGTGGCGGGGCTGTCGGTGGCCCAGGAGATGCGTCTGGACGTCCCGGGCGACCTGTCGATCGTCGCCTGGGACGACTCGCCGCTGTCGCAGGTGGTCAGGCCGCCGCTGACCGCGCTGACCCGCGACATCCCGGCGTACGGGGCGCACGCCGCCCAGCGGCTGCTGTCGCTGATCGAGGGCGGCCTGGTGGCGGGGTTCGAGGACAGCGCCGCCCGCCTGACCCCGCGCGGCAGCACCGCTCCCCCACCCGCCCTGCCCTGACCTATGGCCGCATGACGAAGGCCCAGGCCGGCGGGGTGCCGTCCTGGGCCTTCTCAACGATCAGCCGGTCTCAGCCGGGCAGGCCTTCCAGAAGGAAGGTCAGCGGCCGTAGCCGCGACCGCCGGAGCGGTCGGACGAGCCCGTGCCCGAGCGGCCGCCGCGGTAGCCCGAGCCGCGCGTGCCGGGCGAGCCGCGGAACTCGCCGCGGTTCTCCGGGCGACGCTCGGGACGGCCGTCACCGCGGGACTCCGTGCCGCGCGTTCCCGAGCGGTAGCCCTCGGCCGGACGCTGGCCCTGGAGGCCGCCGTCACGGCGCTCGCCGTCCTCGCGGGAACGGTCGTGGAACCGGCGCGGACGGCGGTCGCCGCCGCCGTGCCCGCCGCCCTCGCGGCGGGGGCGCTTCGCGGCCGGGGCGGCGGGCTCCCACACGGGGATCTCCACGCCGCTCGGCTGCTGGGCGCCCGCCACCTCGGCCAGGCGCGGGTGGCCCGGCGTGGCCTTCAGGCGGAACGGCTCGACGCCGGCCCTGCGGGTCATCGACTCGGTGGAGCGGCGCTCGTTCGGCAGCACGAGGGTCATGACCGTGCCGCGCTCCCCGGCGCGGGCCGTACGGCCGCCCCGGTGCAGGTAGCTCTTGTGGTCCATGGGCGGGTCCACGTGCAGGACCAGGCTGACGTCATCCACGTGGATGCCGCGGGCGGCGACGTCGGTGCAGACGAGCACGCCGATGGTGCCCTCGCGGAACTCGGCCAGGATGCGGGTGCGCTGGTTCTGCCGCTTGCCGCCGTGCAGGCCTCCGGCGCGGACGCCGACCCGGGCGAGCTGCTTCACCAGGCGGTCGACGCCGTGCTGGGTGCGCACGAACATGATCGTGCGGCCCTCGCGGTTGGCGATCTCGGCGGTGATCGCGAACTTGTCGTCGCGGGTCACCTGGAGCACGTGGTGCTCCATCGTGACGACCGACGAGGTGGCCGGCTCCAGCGAGTGCGTCACCGGGTCCTTGAGGAAGCGGCGGACGAGCTTGTCGACGTCGCCGTCCAGGGTCGCGGAGAAAAGCAGGCGCTGGCTGTCGGAAGGAGTCTGCTCCAGCAGGGCGCTGACCACGGGGAAGAAGCCGAGGTCGCACATGTGGTCGGCCTCGTCGATCACGGTCACCCGCACGTCCTCCAGCGAGCACTCGCCCTGCTGGATGAGGTCGGTGAGCCGCCCGGGAGTGGCGACGACGATCTCGACGCCGCGGCGCAGGGCCTCGATCTGCCTGCCCATGGACATGCCGCCCACGACGGTCTTCATGCGCAGGTACAGGCCCCGGCCGAGGGGCTCCAGGGCGTCGGTCACCTGCATGGCCAGCTCGCGGGTGGGGACCAGGACGACGGCGAGCGGGCGGCGCGGGGCCGCCTTGGTGCCGGCGACGAGGGCCATGGTCGGCAGGCCGAACGCCAGGGTCTTGCCCGAGCCGGTCTGGCCCCGGCCGAGCACGTGGCGGCCCGAGAGGATGTCGGGGATGGTGGCCCGCTGGATGGGGAACGGGCTGGCGATGCCCTGGCGGGCGAGGCCCGTCACCAGGGGCTTGGGGAGGCCGAGAAGGGTGAACTCCGACGGGCCGGCGGGGGTCTCACCCGTCGTCGCCTCGGCGGAGCCGGCGGGAGCCGCGGTCACGGGGCCCGTGTTGCCGGACACCGCCTGGTCCGGCAGCGCGGTCGGCGCCGCCTCATCGTGCCCGGCGCCGGTCAGGGCGTTAGCGGGCATGGCGGCGTTAATGCTGGTCACGATATGTCGTGCCTTTCGATCGAAGAGACATGGCACGTCACTTCTGCGAAAGGACGAGCCGGGGCGTACGGCGTGCGCCGTACTGGAACACATGGGCGTCCGGGGGGACGCCGAGTGGTGCGTTCATCGCGACACGCGAGCACCACTCATCATGGGCGACACGGAGTCTAACCCAACCTGGTCGGGCCGCGATCAAGCGGGTACGGCCACCGTCCGGCGGTCAAGCGCCGGACACGGCCGTACCACAGTCGAGCAAGGGCCGGGAGAGACGCCCGTTGAACGTCACGCGCAGAACCCGGCGGATGGAACGCCGTCCCGGCGGTGACCGGGACGTTAGATGATCAGACGTTGAAGCCGAGCATGCGAAGCTGCTCGCGCCCGTCATCAGTGATCTTGTCAGGCCCCCACGGGGGAAGCCAGACCCAATTGATCTTCACGTCGGAGACCATGCCCTCCAGAGCGGAATGTGCCTGCTCCTCGATGACATCGGTAAGCGGGCAGGCCGCGCTGGTCAGCGTCATGTCGAGGGTCGCGACCGGCGCCGCGCCAGAATCTCCGGCGTCAAGATTCACACCATACACCAAGCCGAGGTCAACGACGTTGATTCCCAGCTCCGGGTCGACGACGTCCTTGAGGGCTTCGAAGACCTCTTCCAGCGTCGTATCACCGTCGAACCCGGTGGGGGTCTCCACGGGCTTGCTCACGCCGCCTCCTCGCCTATCGCCACTCCGGCCGCCCGCCGGCCGCTGCTATCGACACGCTCTTCACGTGCGTTCACGCTGAGCTCCTCACCACCGCGTCCTTGTAGGCCATCCAGGCCAGCAGGGCGCACTTGACCCTGGCCGGATACTTGGCCACGCCGGCGAACGCCACGGCGTCCCCCAGCACGTCCTCATCGGCCTCCACCTGGCCCCTGCCCTGCATGAGCCGGGTGAACTCGTCGACGACCACGAGGGAGTCCTCGACGGTCGATCCCGTGGTCAGCTCGTGAAGCACCGACGCGGCGGCCTGGCTGATCGAACAACCCTGACCATCGTAGGAGACGTCCTCGACCTTACCGCCATCGCCCAGCTTGACCCGCATCGTGACCTCGTCGCCGCACGTGGGGTTCACGTGGTGGACCTCGGCGTCGTACGGCTCACGCAGGCCTCGGCCCTGCGGGTGCTTGTAGTGCTCCAGGATCAGCTCCTGGTACAGCGACTCGGCGATCATGTCTTACCCGAACACCTTCTGGACGTGGTGGAGGCCTCGGACCAGCGCGTCGATCTCGTCCGTGGTGTTGTACAAGTAGAAAGACGCCCGCGTGGTCGCCGGTATTCCGAAGCGCAGGTGCAGCGGGCGCGCGCAATGGTGCCCGACCCGCACGGCGACGCCGAACTGGTCGTCGAGGATCTGCCCCACATCATGGGGGTGTATGCCGGGGATCGTGAACGAAAGAGTGCCACCGCGCTCCTCGGCCGTCGTGGGACCGATGATGCGCAGCCCCGGGAACTCGCCCAGGGCCGACAGGCCGTAGACCGTGAGCTCGTGCTCGTGGCGCTGGATCTCGTCCATGCCGATGGCCGAGAGGTAGTCGACGGCGGCGCCGAGCCCTATCGCCTCGACGATCGGCGGCGTGCCGGCCTCGAACTTGTGCGGCACCGGGGCGAACGTCGAGTGGTCCATCCAGACCGCCTCGATCATCTCGCCCCCGCCGAGGAACGGCGGCATGGCGTCGAGCAGCTCGTGCCGCCCCCACAGGACCCCGATGCCGGACGGGCCGACCATCTTGTGCCCGGTGAACGCCACGAAGTCGACCCCGAGCGCCGCGACGTCGACGGCCCGGTGGGGCACCGACTGGGAGGCGTCCAGCATCATCAGCGCGCCGACCTCGCGGACCCGCGCCAGGACCTCGGCGACCGGGTTGACCGTGCCCAGCACGTTCGACTGGTGGACGATCGACACGATCTTCGTGCGCTCGCCGACCAGGTCGTTCAGGCCCGAGAGGTCGAGACGGCCCTCGTCGGTGACGGGGAACCAGCGCAACGTCGCGCCGGTGCGCTGCGCCAGCAGCTGCCACGGCACGATGTTGGAGTGGTGCTCCATCTCGGAGATGACGATCTCGTCGCCGGGGCCGAGCTTGAACCGCTCGTCGGTGTTGGTGGGGTTGCCGAAGGCGTACGCCACGAGGTTGAGCGCCTCGGAGGCGTTCTTGGTGAAGACGACCTCGTCGCGGGCCGGAGCGCCGATGAAGGCGGCGACCTTGTCGCGCGCGCCCTCGTAGGCCTCGGTCGACTCGCTTCCCAGCACGTGCAGGGCCCTGCCGACGTTGCTGTAGTGCTGCTCCAGATGGTCACGCATGGTGTTGATGACCAGTGCGGGCTTCTGCGAGGAGTTGCCCGAGTCAAGATAGACCAGCGGCCTTCCGCCGGGCAGCTCGCGGGAGAGGATCGGGAAGTCCTTCCTGATCCTCTCCACATCGAACATGCTGTCTGTCATGCACTCGCCTTCGTGTAGTGCTCGTAGCCCTCGGCCTCGAGCTTGTCGGCGAGCTCGGGCCCGCCCTCTTCGACGATGCGGCCGGCCGAGAAGACGTGGACGAAGTCCGGCTTCACGTAGCGCAGGATGCGGGTGTAGTGCGTGATCAGCAGCACGCCGGTGTCGCCGGCCGCGCCGAAGCGGTTGACGCCCTCGGAGACGACGCGCAGTGCGTCGACGTCGAGGCCGGAGTCGGTCTCGTCGAGAATGGCGATCTTCGGCTTGAGCAGCTCGAGCTGGAGGATCTCGTGGCGCTTCTTCTCGCCGCCGGAGAAGCCCTCGTTGAGGTTGCGCTGGGCGAAGGCGCTGTCGATGGACAGGGCGTCCATGCCGGCCTTCAGCTCCTTGGTGAACACGCGCAGCTTCGGCGCCTCACCGCGCACGGCCGTGACGGCGCTGCGCAGGAAGTTGGACACCGAGACGCCGGGCACCTCGACGGGGTACTGCATGGCGAGGAACAGGCCCGAGCGGGCGCGCTCGTCGACCTTCATGGACAGCACGTCCTCGCCGTCGAGGGTCACCGTGCCGGAGGTGATGGTGTACTTCGGGTGACCGGCGATCGCGTAGGCGAGCGTCGACTTGCCGGAGCCGTTAGGGCCCATGAGGGCATGGGTCTCCCCTGAGCGGACGGTCAGATTGACTCCGCGCAGGATCTCCTTGTCCTCCACGGCGACATGCAGGTCACGAATTTCCAGGGTGGACACTTAAGACTCCCCATTTTCGTCATTGTCAGCGCTGTCGAGCGAGACGAGCACGTCATCGCCTTCAAGCTTCACTCGGTAGACAGGGACCGGCCGCGTCGCGGGCGGGCCGGTGGGCTTGCCGGAGCGGATGTCGAAGCACGAGCCGTGCAGCCAGCACTCCAGCGTGTCGTCGTACACCTCGCCCTCGCTCAGCCTCACCTCGGCGTGCGAGCACACGTCGTGCAGGGCGAACACCTCGCCGTCCTTGCGGACGAGCGCGACGGGCTTGCCCTCCACCTCGACGCCCACGACGCCCTCATCGGGGATGTCGGTGAGGGAGCAGACCTTCACGAACGTCATCGCGCGAGCTCCGCCTCCACCGCCGCGAGCACGCGGTCGCGGATCTCCTCGACCTCGATCTTCTCGATCAGCTGGGCGAAGTACCCGCGGATGACAAGGCGGCGCGCCTCGTCGTACGGGATGCCCCGCGCCTGGAGGTAGAAGATGTGCTCGTCGTCCATGCGGCCCGACGCCGAGGCGTGGCCGGCCCCCGCGACCTCACCTGTGAGGATCTCGAGGTTGGGCACCGAGTCGGCGCGGGCGCCGTCGGTGAGGATGAGGTTGCGGTTGAGCTCGTAGGTGTCGGTGCCGGTGGCCTCGACGCGGATGATCACGTCGCCGATCCACACGGCGTGCGCCTCGTCGCCCTGGAGCGCGCCGCGGTAGTCGACGTTGCTCCGGCAGTCGGGCACGCTGTGGTCGACCAGCAGGCGGTGCTCGAGGTGCTGGCCGGCGTCCACGAAGTAGAGGCCGTTCAGCTCAGCGTCGCCGCCGCGCCCGGTGTAGGACACCGACGGCGACATGCGTACGAGGTCGCCGCCCATGGTGACGACGAAGCTCCTGAACGTCGCGTCCCTGCCGAGGTGGGCGTGGTGCTGCGAGACGTGCACGGCGTCCGGCGCCCAGTCCTGCAGGCTGACGATCTTGAGCGTCGCGCCGTCGCCGACGACGAACTCGACGTTGTCGGCGTAGACCGCGCTGCCCTGGTGGTCGAGCACGACCACGGCCTCGGCGAGCGGCTCGACGACGACCACGATGTGGCCGTACGCGGCGCCGCCGCCCTCGCCGCGAAGGCTGATCACGGTTGCCTTGGAGGTCACGGCCTCCTTCGGCACCGTGATCACGGTGGCCTTCTCGAACGAGGTGTACGCCTGGACGCTCACACGGTCGGTGGGCACGTACGCCTTGCCGATGCGGGCGTCGTCACGTCCGACGGTCTCGACCGAGACCTCCGGCGCGGCCTCCACGTGGACCACGACGTTGCCGGTGACCGGCGCCGTGCCGTCGTGCAGGCCACGCAGGCGGGAGAGCGGCGTGAACCGCCACATCTCCTCGCGGCCGGTGGGGACGGGGAAGTCCGCGAGGTCGTAGGAGGACTTCCCGTGCAGCTTGGAGAGAGGCTTGGTGTCGAGGCCCATGGTCAGCCCACCGCTCCTTCCATCTGCAGCTCGATCAGGCGGTTGAGCTCCAGGGCGTACTCCATCGGAAGCTCGCGCGCGATCGGCTCGACGAAGCCGCGGACGATCATCGCCATGGCCTCGTCCTCGTTGAGCCCGCGGCTCATGAGGTAGAACAGCTGGTCGTCGGAGACCTTCGAGACCGTGGCCTCGTGCCCCATGGAGACGTCGTCCTCGCGGACGTCGACGTAGGGGTAGGTGTCCGAGCGGCTGATCTGGTCGATGAGCAGCGCGTCGCACTTGACGGTGGACGCCGAGCCCGCCGCGCCCTCCTCGATCTGCACGAGACCGCGGTAGGAGGTGCGGCCGCCGCCCCGCGCGACCGACTTGGAGATGATCGTCGAGGAGGTCTTGGGCGCGAGGTGCACCATCTTGGCGCCCGCGTCCTGGTGCTGGCCCTCGCCGGCGAACGCGACGCTCAGCGTCTCGCCCTTGGCGTGCTCGCCCATGAGGTAGACGGCGGGGTACTTCATCGTGACCTTGGAGCCGATGTTGCCGTCGATCCACTCCATGGTCGCGCCCTCGTACGCCACGGCGCGCTTGGTGACCAGGTTGTAGACGTTGTTCGACCAGTTCTGGATGGTCGTGTAACGACAGCGGGCGTTCTTCTTCACGATGATCTCCACGACCGCGCTGTGCAGCGAGTCGGAGGAGTAGATCGGCGCCGTGCAGCCCTCGACGTAGTGGACGTAGGAGCCCTCGTCGACGATGATCAGCGTGCGCTCGAACTGGCCCATGTTCTCGGTGTTGATCCGGAAGTAGGCCTGGAGCGGGATCTCGACCTGGATGTTCGGCGGCACGTAGATGAACGAACCGCCCGACCACACCGCGCTGTTCAGCGAGGCGAACTTGTTGTCGCCCACCGGGATGACCGAGCCGAAGTACTCCTTGAAGAGCTCGGGGTGCTCCTTGAGACCGGTGTCGGTGTCGAGGAAGATCACGCCCTTCTCCTCGAGGTCCTCACGGATCTTGTGGTAGACGACCTCGGACTCGTACTGCGCGGCGACGCCGGCGATCAGGCGCTGCTTCTCCGCCTCGGGGATGCCGAGCTTGTCGTAGGTGTTCTTGATGTCCGCCGGGAGCTCGTCCCAGGTGGCCGCCTGCTTCTCGGTCGAGCGGACGAAGTACTTGATCTTGTCGAAGTCGATGCCCGAGAGGTCGGAGCCCCAGCTCGGCATGGGCTTCTTGCCGAAGAGCCGCAGGCCCTTCAGGCGGAGGTCGAGCATCCACTCCGGCTCGCTCTTCAGCGCGGAGATATTGCGGACGACGTCCTCGGACAGGCCTCGGCGCGCCGTGGCACCCGCCACGTCGGAGTCGGCCCAGCCGAACTTGTAATTCCCGAGGCCTTCAAGCTCCGGGCGGTCGGTGACAGTCACCTTCCGGTCTCCTTGCTCTCAATCGCGTTCCGCGAAGTGCTTATGGTCACGTCGGAGCCGTCTGACGTGTCTACGGTCGCGCTCCGCCGAGGGTTCATCGGTACGTTCCTCTGTGAGGCGAGGGCGCGCGGGCTCACGTGTGTCGTGCACACCCCGTCGCCGTGGGCGATCGTCGCCAGGCGCTGCACGGGTGTGCCGAGCAGTTGCCCGAACGCCTCGGTCTCGGCCTCGCACAGCTGCGGGAACTCCGCCGCCACGTGCGCGACCGGGCAGTGGTGCTGGCAGAGCTGCTCGCCGCCGGACTTGGCCTGGGTGGCCGAGGCGGCGTAGCCGTCCGCCGTCAGGGCCTCGGCCAGCATGCGCACCCGCTGGTCGGCGGGCACCTCGCGCATCACAGGCTCAAGGCGCCCGACCAGACCGCTCATCTGGGATCTGGCGAACTCGGCCACGGCCTCCTCGCCCACGCGCTCCGCCAGGAAGCGCAGCGCGCTGCCCGCCAGGCCATCGTAGGCGTGCTCGAAGGCGCTGCGCCCGGCGTCGGTGATCACGAACAGCTTGGCGGGACGCCCGCGCCCCCGCTGCCCGCGAGGCCGCGCCGTGCGAGGCTCTATCATGCCTTCGGCGAGCAGAGCGTCGAGATGACGACGCACGGCCGCCGGTGTCAGCCCGAGCCGCTCGCCCAGCGCGGCGGCGTTGATCGGGCCGTGCTCCAGGATCAGCCGAGCGACGCGTGCGCGCGTGCCGCGCTCCGCGCCTTTTTCGGCGTGCGTCATCCCAGTCACGTTTTTCACAACATCAGTGTGCCGTAATTCCTTCCCGGCACACAACTGGATGTCCGGGTTGCCCGCATGCGGTTAGTCACGCAGGTAAGGCTTACCTAACCTGCGGAAACGTCCCTGGACGGCCTCCCGGCCGCGTCCCCCTCGGAGTCCAGGGGCAGCCCGTCCCCCACCACGGCGGGAACGACCGGAGCGGCCCGGACATTCCGCGGAGCGGGGGCTGTCCTGCCGCCGAGCACCAGGAAGGCCACCAGGGCCGCCGCGGTCAGCCCGGCCATGAGCAGGGCCATGGGAAGCGCCGAACCGGATCCGCCGAGACCCACGAGCGGAGCGGCCACGGCCCCCAGCGCGAACTGCAGTACCCCGAGGAGGGCGGAGGCGCTGCCCGCGACCTGCGGAGCCTGGCCCGCCAGCGCCAGCGCGCCCGAGCCGGGCAGCGACAGGCCCACGCCGCACATCAGCACGAACAGCGACACGACCACCGCGGCCAGCCCGAGGCCGGCGGCGACTCCCGCCACCAGGCCGGCGGCGCCCGCGAGGCTCACCAGCAGGCCGGCGAGCACCAGGGCCGCCGGGGACACCCGTCCGGCGAGCCGCCCGCCCACCTGCGCCATCAGGGTGAGGCCCAGCGCGTTGAGGCCGAAGATCAGCGAGAAGCCGGTGGGCGACACCCCGTAGATCTCCTGGAGCACGAACGGCGACCCGGAGATGTAGGCGAACATGCCGGCGAAGCCGAGCCCGCCGGACAGGGCGCCCGCCATGAAGGAGCGGTCGCGGACCAGGAGGCCGAACGTCGAGACGGTGTGCCGCAGGCCGCCGCCGCTCCGCTCCCGCGCGGGGAGGGTCTCCCGCACGCCCAGCAGCACGGCGAGCAGGAGGAGCAGCCCGGCCACGCTGAGGGTGACGAACACACCCCGCCAGGAGGTCACCACCAGCAGCTGGGCGCCCGCGACCGGGGCCACGATGGGGGCGAGGCCGCTGACCAGCATCAGCGTGGCGAAGATCCGGGTGATGGCGGGACCGTCGTACAGGTCGCGGACGACCGCGCGCACGATCACCAGCGCCGCGCCGCCCGCGATGCCCTGGAGCAGGCGTAGCCCGATCAGCGCGTTCACCGAGGGCGCGAAGGCGCACAGCAGCGAGGTCAGCGCGTAGGCGGCGACGCCGGCGAGCAGCGGAACGCGCCGCCCGCGCACGTCGCTCAGCGGTCCGGCGATCACCTGCCCCACGGAGACCCCGATGAGGCACGCGGTCAGCGTGAGCTGGACCTGGGCGGCCCCGGTGAGCATCTCCCCCCGGATGGCGGGCAGCGCGGGCAGGTACATGTCGATGGACAGGGGACCGATCGCCGACAGCGCCCCGAGGATCAGCAGGAGCAGGCCCCTTCGCCGCCCCTTACCCGCCTTACCGTCACCTGAGGCCTCGACGGCCTCGTCCTGCTGGATGGTCACGGTCATGCGGTCCCCTTCAGGCGTGTGAGTGCTCGAACAGCCCACAGGGGCCAAGGGGACATGAACCAAATTAAAGACTACTTAATTCCCATATAAAGATTATTTTTCGGCATCGACGCACGCGGCGGCATGGATCAAACCGGTCGGCTAGTGGGTGGGCTTGAGGGTGATGGCGGCGAAGACGGCGCCGAGGGGGTCGGCGATGATGGCGTACCGTCCCGCCGGGAGGTCCTCGGGACGCTGGAGGATCCTGCCGCCACGGTCCTCGGCGAGGGCCGCCACGACGTCGCAGTCGGAGACGGCGAAGAACACCAGCCACCGCGCCTGGACCTCGGCGGGGAACCTGTCGCCAATCGCCGTCATGCCGGCGACCGGCCTGCCGTCCGCCAGCCATTCGGTGTACTCCACGCCCGTGGCGCCGGTGGCGCTACGGGACCCCCAGCCGAAGACCGCCGGGTAGAACGCCTTGGCCTCCACGACGTCACGGCAGTCCAGCTCGTTCCAGCAGTACGCGACCGGTTCGTCGACGAGCTGGGCGCCGTAGTGCCTGCCGGGCTGCCAGACCATGAACGTCGCCCCCGCCGGGTCCTGGAAGACCGCCATGGTGCCCTCGTCGAAGACCTGGACGGGCCCGACGGCGACGCGCCCTCCCGCCTCCTTGACCCTCTCGGCGACGGACTCGGCGTCGCCGGTGGCGATGTAGGTGTTCCACGCCGAGGGGACGTCCTCGCCGAACGTCGGCCCGATGCCCGCCACGAGCTTGCCGCCCTGCCGGAACCGGCCGTACCCGCCCGAGTCGGGGTGGGGGTCGAACTCCGCCCGCCACCCGAACAGCCCCTCGTAGAAGGCCACCGACGTGCCGAGGTCGGTGCTCGAAAGGTCCACCCAGCAGGGCACGCCGGGCTTGTAACCGGTACGCGTCGGCATGCCGGGCCTCCTTGTCGGCGGATGTCGCGTCGCTCGCCCATGCCGTCGGCGCCCGCTCGCGTCTCGCTCGGATGCCCGCCGGAGACCGCGCCCGCCGGGGCGGACGTGGTCGCGCGGCACGGGACACGGCCAGGGTCACACGGGAAGGGAGGCGCGGGAGGGGCCGGCGACGCGCCTTGGCGGGAGGCGCTCCCAACCTTTACCGCCACGCGGCACGGGGGCCGTGGTCCGCCGAAGGAACCACGCGGCGCGGTCCCTAAACTCGTCACCATGGACTCCCCAGCCGTCGCGCTCACCGACCTGGTCAAGCGATACGGCCGCACTGTCGCGATCGACGGTCTGACCATGAACGCCGAGCGTGGCGCGGTCACCGCGATCCTCGGGCCCAACGGCGCCGGGAAGACCTCCACGGTCGAGATCTGCGAGGGGTTCAGGAGGGCCGACGGCGGCACGGTGCGGGTCCTCGGCCTCGACCCGATACGCCAGGCGGCCGAGCTCAAGCCGCGCATCGGCGTGATGCTCCAGTCCGGCGGCGTGCCTCCGGCGATCCGCGCGGGCGAGTGGCTGCGGCTGGTATCCCGGTTCCACGCCCACCCCCTCGACCCCGGCGCCCTTCTCGAACGGCTCGGCCTCACCGAGCACGCCCGCACGCCGTACCGCCGCCTGTCCGGAGGGCAGCAGCAGCGGCTGTCGCTCGCCGCCGCCGTCATCGGCCGCCCTGAGCTGGTCTTCCTCGACGAGCCCACCGCCGGGCTCGACCCGCAGGCCAGGCACGCCTGCTGGGACGTCGTCGCCGAGCTGCGCGCCCGCGGGGTGTCGACGGTGCTGACCACCCACCACATGGACGAGGCCGAGAAGCTCGCCGACAAGGTCGTCATCATCGACCGCGGCACGGTGGTCTCCGAGGGAAGCCCGCAGTCGCTCACCGGCGCCGAGAGGCAGCTGCGCTTCCGCGCGCGCCCCGGGCTCGATCTCGACGAGCTGCTCACCGCGCTGCCCACGGGAAGCGCCGCCAAGGAGTCGCCGAGCGGCCACTACGTCATCGAGGGCCACGTCGGCCCCGAGCTCCTCGGCACCGTCACCGCCTGGTGCGCGGCCGAGGGCGTCACCGCCGACGACCTCAGCGTGGAGCGCCGCACCCTGGAGGACGTCTTCCTGGAACTCACCGGAAGGGAACTCCGATGACCGCCGTCCCCAGTCCTTCATGGAAGACCGCCGTCCCCGGCCGTACGGGGATGGGGAACGGAGAACCGCGGTGACCGCCGCCCTCGACTTCACGCCCTCGCCCGGGGCGGCGCCCCTGCCGCGCATGGTGCTCGCCCAGGCCGGCGCCGAGGTGCGGGCCGTGCTGCGCAACGGGGAGCAGCTCCTGCTCACGCTGATCATCCCGATCCTGGTGCTGGTCGGGTTCTCGGCCGCGCCGCTGCTTGAGGTGCCGGGCAGGCGCATCGACTTCGTGGCGCCCGGCGTGCTCGCGCTCGCGATCATGTCCACGGCCTTCACGGGGCAGGCGATCGGCACGGGGTTCGAGCGGCGGTACGGGGTGCTCAAACGCCTCGGGGCCACTCCCCTGTCGCGTTCCGGGCTGATGCTCGCCAAGACCCTCGCGGTGATCACCGTGGAGGTGCTCCAGATCGTCGTCATCGCCGCCGTGGCGCTCGCGATGGGCTGGCACCCTCAGGGCGACCCGCTGTGGGCGCTGATCCTGATCCTCGCCGGCACGGCCGCCTTCAGCGGGCTGGCGCTGCTCATGGCGGGAACGCTGCGCGCCGAGGCCACCCTGGCCGCCGCCAACCTGGTCTACCTGGTGCTGCTCGGCCTCGGCGGCGTGGTCGTCCCGGTCACCGCGTTCCCGCACGCCCTACGTGCCGTCGTGGAGCTGCTGCCGATCACCGCGCTGACCGATGGGCTGCGCTCAGTGCTCGCCCACGGCGGCGGGCTCCCGATCAGGGACCTGCTCGTGCTGCTGGTCTGGGCGGCCGTTACCCTCGGTCTGGCCTCCCGCACCTTCCGCTGGGAGTGACGTAGACCCCCGGCATCCCCCCGACCGCACCAGCGCGTGCGAGGAACGCGAGAAGAACCCCCGATGACGCTGCCGTCGATCTCCGCGTCCGCCGGGCCGTACCGCCCGGACCGCGTCCGGCCAGGAGCCTTCGTGCGGACGGCCGCCGGCGCCGTGCCCCCGTCCGGGCTGGTGGTGCTGGCGATCCTGTCGGTCCAGATCGGCGCGGGCCTGGCCAAGAACCTCTTCACGCAGCTTCCGCCGAGCGCCGTGGTGTTCCTGCGCATCGCGGCGGGGGCGGTGATCCTCGGGGTCGTGGCCCGGCCCCGGCTGCGCGGCCTGACCCGGCGTGACCTCGCCGTCGGCGTCGCGTTCGGCGTGACGCTCGGCGTGATGAACCTCGCGTTCTACGAGGGGCTCGCCCGGCTGCCGATGGGCATCTGCGTGACCATCGAGTTCCTCGGCCCGCTCGGGGTGGCGGTCGCGGCCTCGCGCCGCCGGCTGGACCTGCTGTGGGTGGTGCTGGCCGCCGCCGGCATCCTGCTGCTGGCGCCCTGGGGCGACAGCGGCGGCCTGAGCTGGGTCGGCATCGGCTTCGCGGCGCTGGCGGGCGCCTGCTGGGCCGGGTACATCCTGCTGTCGTCCGCCGCAGGCGGGCGCTTCCCCGGGACGACCGGGCTGTCCTTCGCCATGATCGTCGCGGTCGTCGTCATCGCGCCGGTCGGCGTGGTGACCGGCGGCTCCGGGCTGCTCAGCCCGGAGCTGATCCTGCTGGGCGCGGGCGTCGGCCTGCTCTCCTCGGTGATCCCCTACAGCCTGGAGCTGGAGGCCCTGCGCAAGATGCCCAAGCGCGTCTTCAGCATCCTGATGAGCCTGGAGCCGGCGGCGGCCGCCCTGGTCGGCCTCATCGTCCTCGGGGAGATCCTGAACGTCCGCGAGTGGGCGGCCATCGGCTGCGTGGTCATCGCCTCCGTGGGCGCCACCCGTATGTCCTGACCTCCCGCCGTGGGCGTCAGGCCTTGACCTCGCGGAGGCGGCCGGTCTCCACCTCGTAGACGAAGCCCCGCACGGACTCCCTGTGCGGGATGAAGGGATCGGCCTTGATGCGGCCGATCGACTGGACGACGTCCTCGTCGGGGTCGGTGAACGCCTCGGCCGACCAGTCGGGCTTGATCCCCGTCTCGGCCTCGATCGCGCTCTTGAAGCCGTCGTCGGTGAAGGTGATCATGCCGCAGTCGGTGTGGTGGATGAGGATGATCTCCCGGGTGTCGAGCAGCCGCTGGCTGATGGCGAGGCTGCGACGCTCGTCGGCGGTGACCACCCCTCCCGCGTTGCGGATCACGTGCGCGTCGCCCTCGGACAGGCCGAGGAGCCCGTACACGTTGAGGCGCGCGTCCATGCACGCCAGGACGGCCACTCCCTTGGCCGGAGGAAGCGGGAGATGACCCTTGTCGAAGGTCGCCGCGTAGCGCTCGGCGTTGGCGAGGAGTTCATCGGTGACGCTCATGTGAGCCTCCGAAGTCGTTGGACGGTTCACCCTCTGACGTACTCGACCAGGTTTCCCCTCATTACCTACCGAGTCAATGGGATTACGGGAAGTAAACCCGGTGGGCGGCCTGAGTTCGCTGAATGGACTGTGGTCGAATGGGCGCATGAAGGTTCGGATCGGGATCGCTCCCCCACCGGGCGACGGCGCCGGCCGGTTCGCGGAGACGGTCGACCGCGCCGAGGCCGCCGGCGTGGATTCACTGTGGCTGGCGGAGATCGTCTTCGGCTCGTCGGTCGAGCCCTTCGTCGGGATGGGCTACGCGCTCGCCCGCACCCGGCGGCTGAAGGTCGGCACCGGCGTCGCCATCCTGCCCGGGCGCAATCCCGTGCTCGTCGCCAAGCAACTCGCGTCGCTGGCCGCGCTCGCCCCCAAGCGGGTCCTGCCCGCCTTCGGCCTCCAGCCCGCCCGGCCGGAGGAGAAGGAGCTCTTCCCGGTGCCCGGCGGTTCCCGTGGCGCGGTGTTCGACGAGTCGATGGAGCTGCTCAGGCTCCTGCTGCGCGAGGAGGGCCCGGTCACCTTCAAGGGCCGCTTCCACAGCGTCCAGGACGCCGAGATCGGCCCGCGACCGGCCAAGCCGCTGGACATCTGGCTCGGCGGCAGCGGCCCCGTCGCCCTGCGCCGCGTCGGGCGGCTCGCGGACGGGTGGCTCGCCAGCTTCCTCACCCCCGAGGAGGCCGGAGCCGGCCGGGAGACCATCGAGGCCCACGCCGCCGAGGCCGGACGCGAGATCGAACCCGACCACTTCGGCATCAGCCTGCCCGTAGCCGCCACGGCCATCCCGGACGAGCTGACCGCCGCGCTGCTGCGCCGCCGTCCCGGCGCCGACCCCGCCACCCTCGTCCCCGTGGGTGGCGGGGTCGGCGCCCGCGACCTCATCCAGCGGTACGTCGCCGAAGGCATCACCAAGTTCGTCGTACGCCCCGCCCAGGGCCCCGTGGACATCGGCCCCTGGCTGGACGACTTCACCCGCGAGCTGATGCCGCTGCAGAACTGAGCCGCGTTCCCGCCGGCGGGTCACTCGGGGCGGTCGGCCCAGATGCCGCGGATGTGTTGGATGTGGTGGTCCATGATGGTCCTGGCGGCGTCGGCGTCGCCGCGTACCAGGGCGTCCAGGATGGCGACGTGCTCGCGGGCGGAGTCGGCGAGGGTGCCCCGTTCCGACATCTTCTTCAGGCCGTACAGCCGGGCGCGGTATCTCAGGTCGCGGGCGATCTCGACCAGGTGCGCGTTCCCGGCGAGCGCCAGCAGCTCCACGTGGAAGCGCAGGTCGGCGTTGACGTAGGCGAGCAGGTCACCGCGTTCCACCGCTGCCCGCAGGGCCTGGACTTCTTGGCCGTGCTGCTTCTTCTCTAGGTGAGTGATCTGGCTGGTCAGGGCGGCTCACCCCCACGGACATGGGGAGGACTTGTCCAGGGATGCGAACTGCTCCGGGAACACCGGCTCACCCCCACGGGCGTGGGGAGGACCCGGACCTGTGGGTGCAGGTCAGCGCGTGGGACGGCTCACCCCCACGTGGGGGTGAGCCGGTGTGGCAGCTCTTCACGGGTGACCAGGACGAGTCCTCCCCAGGCCCAGGGGGGGGAGCCGTCCACGGAACGGGAGACGTCCTCGTTGGCGCGGACTTCGGTGAGCGTGGACTCCAGATCGCCGATCACCGCGTCGTATCCGGCGCTCCCGAGCACCAGGCGGTGGGGCGGGTCGTCCCGGTTGATCGCGGCCACCACGGCCCGCGCTCCCTTGAGGGGGTCACCGGGCTGGTTGCCGTCCTGCTCGATCATGGACGCGCGGACGCTCTCCAGCATGGGCCGATAGTCCTCGTCGCTCTCCCGCACCGGCTCGCCGGCGAACCCGGCGTAGGCGCGGGTGCGGAACGCGCCCGGCTGGACGGCCAGCACCTTCACGCCCAGCGGTGCCACCTCCTGGCGCAGGACGTGGGTCATGCCCTCGACGGCGTGCTTGGCCGCGGTGTAGTGACCGAAGCCGAGGACTCCTGTCAGCCCGGCGACAGAGGAGATGTTGATGATCCAGCCGCGGCGCCGCGCGCGCTTGCCGGGCAGGACGGCACGGGTGACCGAGAGGACGGCGAAGAAGTTGAGCTCGAACAGGTGCCTGACGGCCGCGTCGTCCATGCCCTCCACTGAGCCGTACCAGCCGCGTCCCGCATTGTTGACCAGAACGTCTATGCCGCCGAAGTGCGCCTCGGCGGCGGCGACGGCCTGGTGGACCTGCTGGGTGTCGGTGACGTCGAGCCGGAGCACCAGCACTCGGTCGCCGTGAGGCTCGACCCAGTCGCGCAGTTCCTCGGGCCTGCGGGGGGTCAGGGCGACGCGGTCACCAGACTCCAGGGCCGCGTCGGCGAAGGCCACGCCGAACCCGCCGGGCGTGCCTCCGGTGATGAACCAGGTCCTGTTCATGGCTCGATGACCAGGTGCTGGATGAGGCCGCCACGCAGGGTGATTCGGAAGCGCAGGTCCACGATGCCCCCGGGAAAGTCGCCCGCCAGCTGCTGCGTGACGGTGTAGTCGCCCTCGCCGGACTGCTCGGCGGCGAGCGGCGTGATCGTGTAGGTATAGGCGCCGGCGGAACGGTTCATCCACGCGGCGATGGCGCTGTGCCCGGTATGGGTGTGCCCGTCGTCGTCCACCGTGGCGTCGGCGGCGAACAGATCGAGTTGGGCCGCGATGTCGTGGTCGCGGTGGGCGGTGAGATAGGCGGTGATGGGGCCGGGCAGCGCGTCAAAGGCGATCGCACGGTTTGCAGGCATGGCATGCCCCTCTCATATCGATGGTGGACTCGCGCGGGAACACCCGTGACTGCTAAAATGCAAGCAACTAACTTCGATATTAGCAGTAACAAGAGGAGGGTTGTCCATGCCGGTCCGGACCAGGCAAGAAGACCGCGAGTGCCCGCTGTCCGCCACCATCGAGCACATCGGCGAGTGGTGGACCCTGTTGCTCCTGCATGACGCCTTCGACGGCTACACCCGCTTCGACCAGTTCCAGGAGAACCTGCGCATCTCCTCCAGCATGCTCACCAGCCGCCTCAAGTCTCTGGTCTCCGACGGCATCCTGGAGCGCCGCCCATACCAGACGAACCCGGTGCGCCACGAGTACGTGCTGACCGAGCTGGGCCTTTCGCTGCGCCCGGTCATCGTCGCGATGGCCGCCTGGGCGAACGCCCGCTTGGCGCCCGAGGAACGAAGCATGATCCTTGTCGACGCCGCCACTGGACAGGAGGTCGAGCCCGTCGTGATCGATGCCAAGACCGGCCGCCGCCTGGACGACAGCCGCGCCTACGTCTTCACCGCCGGCCCGGCCGCGGGTCCCGCCATGCGCGCGCGCTACAGCCCGGGCGCAAACTGGATCACGGCGCCCGCCGGATGAGACGGCACTGCCGGGTCACTCGGGGCGGTTGGCCCAGATGCCGCGGATGTGGTGGATGTGGTAGTCCAGGATGGGTCCTGGCGGCTTCTTTAGGTGAGTGATCTGACAACGCCGTTCCTCGGCTCACCCCCACGGGCGTGGGGAGGACACTCGCCCAGCACCGAGAAAGCGTGCCGCACCCACCCCCACGTGGGGGTGAGCCGCACCTAATTGGAGGTTGGTGGGACCCGGTCAAGTCCTCCCACGCCCGTGGGGGTGAGCCGGTGCCGCACCATGGTCCGCAGCGCCGATCGTCGTCCTCCCCCACCCGCGGAGGGACCCGGCCAGCAGACCATGGCGGGCACCGGTGGGGGCGCGCCGCACGTAAGGGGGCGATCACACACTTGTTTTGGATCAGGGCCACAACCGGCCCCTGACGTACCGCGTCAGGTTGGAATGAGGTTGGTGAAGTCGAATTCGCCAGCACGCACTCCCGAGATGAAGGCCCCCCACTCGGTGCGGGTGTAGATGATCGCGGGTCCCTCAGGGTGCTGACTGTGCCGTACGGCGATGCGACCGGTGCCGTCCAATACAGGGCCGGCCTCGACGCAGTCTCCTCCACCGCCATCGGCGCTGAAGGTGCTGACGTGCCAGGCGACATGGAGAGGGCGAGCGTCGGAAGTAGGCATGAGGGCGGCTCCGTCCCCGGACGTCAGCCAAGCTCCTCGGCGACCGACGCGATCAGCTCGACCGACTTATCCGTTTCAAGTGCATCACGGTGGATTCCGTCGAACTTGAGCATAAGCCTCGCGGCCTTTTCCGCCTCTACGTAGATCGCGCCCGCAGGACTTGAGATGTAGGCGACCGCTGGGTACGGTTCCGGCAACTCGTAGATCTTGAACGATCCATCCGGGCTGGCATGGGCGCCACTCGATTGCGGAAGCACCCTGACCTCGATGTTCGCCTGCCGGCCGGCGTCGACAAGGCGGCCGAGTTGGCGGCGCATGACTTCCGGTCCGCCCACCGAGCGGCGCAGCACCGCTTCATCCAGTACGACGACCAGGTGCGACCGGCCAGATGGCCAGCGGTTCCGTAACCTGCCGATCCCACCCTTCGTACACACCGATCAGATCCTCGAATCAGACGAAGACCGCTGGCTGCCTGGACCCAGGTCCCTCACGCAGAGGTCCACGAAGCTCTATGCCAAGGATGGGCACCAGCGAGATCAGTCGCGATTTGCTCTAGACCAAGGCCGAGTCGGGGTCACTCGGGGCGGTCGTCGGCCCAGATGCCGCGGATGTGTTGGATGTGGTGCTCCATGATGGTTCTCGCGGCGTCGGATTCGCCGCGTACCTCAGGGCGGCGGAGGATGGCGACGTGCTCGCGGGCGGAGTCGGCGAGGGTGCCACGTTCGGACATCGTCTTCAGGCCGTACAGCCGGGCGCGGTATCTCAGGTCGCGCGCGATCTCGACCAGATGCGCGTTGCCGGCGAGCCCCAGCAGCTCCACGTGGAAGCGGAGGTCGGCGTTGACATAGGCCAGCAGGTCGCCGCGCTCCGCCGCCGAGACGATCTCCTCGGCGACCGCCGGAGCACCTCGAAGTCGTCCGCGGGGGCGTCGTCCGGCAGCGGGCCCACGCCGTAGGCCGTCGTCGATCAGAATCGTGACGAGCTAAGGGCCTTACGGGCACGGGTCGCTGTATGGGACGCCCGGAAGGTACTTCTGCCACTCGGCCTCCGTCAGCGTACGGCCGGCCCGCGCGCACACAGCCGCCGCGATACGCGACGGGTCGACGGGGATGTCCCGCAGGACGCCCTCGGCGTCGATGGTGTGGAGCACCGAGCCGCCGGAGTCGAAGGCCGCCGACCTGAGGTCGGCGTCGCCACCGCGGAACGGCGAGCCGAGCTTGCGGGGGGTGGCGACGTCCCACAGTTGCACGTTCGAGCCGGTGTCGACGGACGCCGTCACGTCGCCCTTCGGGGAGAAGAAGATGTGGCTCACCCCGTCGGAGCGCACGTTCGGCCCGCGTCTCCGCCCGGTGCGCACGTCCCAGAACGAGAGCCCTGCGACGGAATCGATGGCCACGGTGTTCCCGTCCGGGCTGAAGGCGAGCGTCACCAGCGGGTCCCGGAGGCGTTCCGGGCCGAGGGCCGGACCCGACTCCCGTCCCGTGGAAAGATCCAGCAGCCGGTTGGAGGGGCCTTCGACCTCGGCGGCCATCGTGGTGCCGGGGCGGAACACGACCGCGACATCGTTGTGAAGGTCGATCGACCCGCTCCAGCGGCCACGCCGCAGGTCCCACAGGAGGAGCCGGCCGCGCCCCTCCTGATCGTCACCGGTGGCCGTGGACGCGCCCACGGCCAGCAGAGAGCCGTCGGCGTTCATGGCGAGGGAGTGCGGATACCAGTCTCCGGTCAGCTTGATGCTCGCGACACGCGTGCCCTTCTGGGTGTCCCACACGCTCACGGCTCCCTCGTTCGAGCCGTCGACGGATGCCAGGAGCCGTCCGTCGCCGCTGAACGTGGGCTGAGGGTCCAGGCTGTCCCCGCTGCTGAGCCGTATCGGCGAGCCGAAGGTCCGGTGCCGCGCGACGTCCCAGAGCACCAGTGACCGGGAGCTTTCGCCGTGTGTCACGAGAAGGCGGCCGTCCGGGCTGAACACCGCGGTATCGGGTGCCGGGCCGGGAAGCCTTACCGGATTGACGATGTCGGAGATGTCGACGTCCACCACCATGTTGTCGGTGAGGAAGCGCAGCGTCGTGCCGTCGAAGCCGGCGTCTTCCGGCGCATCAGGGTAGGTCAGCAAGGTGTCGCCGTCCGCGACCCGGATGAGCCGCACGTTGGTCGCCCCTTCGGCCAGCATGAAGCGTCCGTCCGAGCTGAACCGGATACGACCGCCATTCGAGTCCCATCCCACGCCGGGCTGATTCGGGAGGGATCGTCCGGTACGTACGTCGACAAGGGAGATACCCGAGGTGGTGCCGCAGGCCAGGGTATGTCCGTCGGGACTGAACGCCACCGCCACCGCGTTCCTGGCGCAGGTCTCGGAGTCGTGCCACCGCCGCGCCACCGGCTCGCCCCCGGGAAGCCGCAGGAGGCGGAAATGGTTCCGCGCGTCGATGAGGGTGACGGCGACCAGGTCGCCGGCCGGGCTGAAGGCGGTGTCCGCGATCGGAGCGCCGCCGCCACTGACGATCGCGCCGGTCCGGGTGTCCCACAGCGAGGCGCCCTGCCCCTCGTGGATCGTCAGCCACCGGTCGCTCAACCCGTAGGTGACGTCGTGGAAGTTCTGCTGCGCCACCAACGTGTGTCGCGCCATGGGACGTCCGGTCGTCGTGTCCCACACCTCGACCGTGCGGCCCGCCACGATGGCGAGGTAGCGGCCGCCGGCACTCAGGGCGATCCCTCGGAACGTCTGCTCGCCGATCTTCGGGTCGTCCCATCCGCCGATCCGCCTGCCGCCCGGCAGAGCGTAGACACGCACGCCTCGGCGGGACACGCTGACGAGCCTGCGTCCGTCGAGTGTGATCTGCCGTATCGTCCCGCCGAGCGAGTCGGGGTCGGTGAACGTGGTGCGTTCACGTTGCGTCCAGGCGTTCTGCAAGGCCGCCCGGGTCTCCGGGAGGGGGGCGAGGCGCCACGCGGCGACGCTGAGGAGCATGGCGTGTGCCGGATCGGTGGCGCGCATGGTCTCGGCGTCGGCCGCGACCTTGCCGGCCATGGCGGCGTCGCGCTGGGCGGCGACCACGGTCCTCTGCTGCAGGGTCATACCGGCGAGGACGAGAGCGAGGACGAGCAGGGTGGCGAGGGCGACGGTGACCATGCGGCGCCGCCTGGTGCGATGGCGGGTTGCCGCGTTGCAGGCGTCGAGGAAGTCGCGCTCGCGTTTGCTCAGGGTGAGGTGGCGGCGCCCCGCGGCGGCCCAGTTGAGTGAGCTTTCCAGGCGGCTGCCCTGGAAGACGTCTCCTTCGCGGCGTCCGTGGTCGTGCCAGTGCCGGGCGGCCGCGTGGATCATGTCGTGGACGGGCAGGCCGTCGTACTCGTCGCGCACCCATGCCCGCAGCCGTGGCCAGGCCTGTACGACGGCCGGCCGGGCGAGGACGATGTCGTCGCCGCGGATGGTGAGCACATGGGAGAACACGTCCAGGATGCGCTGCAGCCCGGCTTCGGTCTCCGGTGTTCGCCCCTCGAAAAGCTCCTCCCGGGACAGCGCGCGCGTGGTGACCTCACCGGCGTCGCCGATCCTCAGGAGCCTGAGGAACAGGTCGGGGACGAGGTTGCGCTCGGTGGGGCCGAGGAACCCGTAGGCGTCTTCGGCCAGGGTACCGAGGGCCGGATCGGCCAGTGTGTCCCGTCCGAGGAGTCCGGCTTCCGCGCTGCCCATGCTGAGCAGCTCGGTGTGGGTGCCCTGGAACCCGGTGATCAGCCCGAGAAGAAGCTCCCGTGCCGTCGGCCGGGCGAGCGGGTCCTTGGCCAGGGCCACGGAGACCAGGGGGCGTAGTGATCGCGGGAGGGTGCTGAGGTCGGGGTCGGTGGCCAGAACGCGGTGCATGACGGCGCCGAGGCTTTCGGCTTTGAACGGGTCGTCGCCGTCGGCGGCGTAGAGGACGATGGCCCCCCAGGAGAACACGTCCGCGGGTGCGCCCGCCCGCTGGCCGGTGAAGACTTCGGGTGCCATGTAGGTGGGGGTGCCGGTGACGAGGCCGGTGGTGGTGAGCGACATCTCGAGGGTGCGCGCGACGCCGAAGTCGATCACCCGGGGCCCGTCGGGGCCCAGGAGCACGTTGTCGGGTTTCAGGTCGCGGTGGATGACGCCGGCGTCGTGAATGGCGGTCAGGGCCGTGGCGACGGCGGTGGCCAGGCGGTGCAGGTCGTCGCCCATGAAGGGGCGTCCGTCCATGACGGCGCGGCGCAGGCTGGGTCCTTCGACGTATTCGCTGACGATGTAGGGCTTGGGCGCGTCCAGATCGACCGCGAGCACGCGGGCGGTGCAGAAGGAGGCGACCCGTTGCGCGGCGGAGGCCTCCCTGCCGAACCGGGAGCGCAGATCAGGGTCGCTGGCGGCGTCGCCGTGCAGCACCTTGATGGCCACCCGGGTGCCTTCGGCGTCGTAGGCCTCATAGACCACTCCCTGGCCTCCGGCTCCCAGCCGTCCGGCCAGCCAGAAATCCCCCAACCGGGAAGGATCCCCATCAAGCAGGGCTGAAGCCAACGCCATGCGCCAACCCCCATATCTGATCACTTACGTCCTTAGACGCCGGCTACGCCCGCGAAGTTCTGCCGAACCGCATACGGCACGAAGCCGACGCGCGGCTGCGGTCGCTGGTGCAGCGGTTGGGCGAGGTCGGGCTGACCGGCGCCGAGCGCAGCCGGGTGAAGTCGATGCCGCGTCCAGAGTGAGCACCGGCCGGCGCACGGTTGGTCCGCGCCGGCGATCTGGTGCCCGCCCGTGAGGATCCCGAGGCGTCTCACACATGAAGGGCAGCGCGTGAGACGCCTCGTCACCGCCGGCGGGGATCAGTGGTGCTGTTCACCGGTTCATCCATCCGAAGCTGGACCGGTTACCCGGCCAAGGCTGCCTAAAGGGCAACTAGCAGCGGGTCCGCCAGGTGGAGGAGGTCTTGAGCCCGACGCGGGAGTAGTTTCTCCCGTTCCAGCCGTAGACGCTCGCCACGGTTCGCCAGGTGTACCACCCGAAGCTCTTGCACTTGGCCCTCGGATGAGCTGTCCCGGCCCCCCAGAGAGTTTTCGTCTGCCGGCCGTCCCAGCCCCACGCGCGCTTCTGCTGCAGTTCGATCTCGATGAAGCCCCTACCGGCGCCCAGGCCGTTGCTGCAGGTGGCACCTCCCTGGCCCACCACGTGCCACTTTCCGCCGATCTTCTGACCGTAGGGCTTGCCGATCCACATGCAGGTGCCGAGCTGCCGCACTGACTGCGATTGAGACGCCGGGCCCTGCACGCTCGTGCGGGTCTCGGGGGTCGCAGCGTTCGCCGGAGCGGTCGCCGTCGCGAGCATGCCGACGGAGGCGGTCGTGACGAGGGCCAACGCGGCCAGCGAGTAACGCGGGCGGATGGTCATGATCGTCTTCCTCTCTTGTCGTGCCTTGTGGTGCTCAGTGAGAGGAAGGTAGGTCGGCTCGTGTTGAGGAATTGTTGAGGCAGTGCTTAGACCTGTCCGTCAGACCGGCGCGCTGAGAAGGACATCGGAATCAGTTCGCGTGCCCCAGGCCCTGTACAGGGACAGGAGTCGCCGAAAGACAGCGCCCCGAACCTCCGGACACGCGGCCGCACAGGCGACCCAGGCGCCGGCGGAAGACCGACCTGGCACCAAGCGCCAGGTCGGGGTCACTCGGGGCGGTCGGCCCAGATGCCGCGGATGTGTTGGATGTGGTGGTCCATTACGGTCCTGGCGGCGTCCGCGTCGCCGCTGACCAGGGCGTCCAGGATGGCCAGGTGCTCGCGGGCGGAGTCGGCGAGGGTGCCCCGCTCGAACATCGTCTTCAGGCCGTACAGCCGGGCGCGGTATCTCAGGTCGCGCGCGATCTCGACCAGATGCGCGTTGCCGGCGAGCCCCAGCAGCTCCACGTGGAAGCGGAGGTCGGCGTTGACATAGGCCAGCAGGTCGCCGCGCTCCGCCGCCGAGACGATCTCCTCGGCGACCGGCCGGAGCACCTCGAAGTCGTCCGCGCGGGAGGCGTCGGCCAGGCGCGCCACGGTGGGCACCTCAAGGAGCCTGCGGATCTCGGTGAGCTCGTCCAGGTCGCGCTCGGACAGCTCGGTGACCCGGAACCCCTTGTTGGGCACCGCCTCGACCAGGCCCTCCTTGGCCAGGTCGAGCATCGCCTCGCGCACGGGGGTGGCGGACACGCCGAACTGCGCGGCGAGCACCGGGGCGGAGTAGACGACGCCGGGGCGCATCTCGGCGGCGACCAGGGCGTCACGCAGGGCCTGCGCCACCTGCTCACGAAGGCTCTGGCGCCCGGCCATGACCGGCAGGTCGAGCCTGCCCTCCTCGCTCACGCCGCACCCCGCGCGGACCCGCTCGCCATGCCGGCATCTCCTCCCGGGCTCATCGGCCCGCCCACGCGTCGTGGGCGGCGGCCGCCACGACCAAATCCTCCCAGGCCATGCCCACGCTCTTGAACACGCGAGGCCCCGGGCCGGGCTGGACGGCGCCGTTCACCAGGTCCGCGAGGCCGCCCGCCAGATGGTCCTCGCCGATCAGCCCCGACCGGATCGGCATGATGACATCCCCGGCCTCCGCCAGCGCTGCCGTACGGGACTCGACCACCACGGTGGCACGGGCGACGAGCTCGCCGTCGATCTCGCGGGCGTCCGGCTCGTGCGAGCCGACCGCGACGACGAGGGCGCCGTCGGCCACCAGCGCGCCGGGGAACAGCGGCTCCCGCGCACTCGTGCAGCACGCGATCACATCCGCCCCCGCCACGGCATCGGCCACCCCCACCGCCGGGACCACCTTCGCCGTCAGGCCGAGGGCGGAGCAGTGGGTGACCAGGTCATGGGCCCTGGCCGGATTCCGGGCGACGACGGTGACGTGCTCGATGGGCCGTACGGTGCGGAGCGCCTCGACGTGGGCCCATGCCTGCGGCCCGGTGCCGAAGACGGTGAGCGACCGCGCGTCCGGCCGGGCCAGGTGCCGTACGGCGAGCGCCGAGACGGCCGGAGTGCGCAGCGAGGTGAGCGCGACGCCGTCCATGGCGGCCAGCGGGGTCAGGGTTGCGCCGTCGAGCAGCAGGTAGGTGCCCTGGATCCGGGGAAGCCCCCTGCCGGGGTTCGCCGGGGCGACGCTCGCCACCTTTATCCCCGCATGGCGGCCGTACGCGGCGGGCATCAGCAGCAACTGCCCGGCGGGCACGTCCACGACCGGGCGGCGCGGGCCCTCCTCAGGGTCGAGGCCGCCGAGGAGCGCCTCGGAAAGCGCCCTCACGGCATGCTCCATCGGCACCAGGCGCCGCAGGGTGTCCCCGTCGATGTACGGCAGCACGCTCATCGCAGCGTGAACCCCGGGCCCACGGGATCGCGGGGGTCGAGGACGAACCGGTGCGAGCCGGTGCGGTACGCCATCCCGGTGATCTCCGGGATCACCGCGTCGCCGCGCACCTCGGCGACCCTTCCGGTGAACGTGGTGCCGACGATGCTGTCGTGCGTCAGCTCGCCGGTGAACCCGTCCGCGTGCAGCAGGGCGAGCCGCGCGGCCGTCCCCGAGCCGCACGGGGAACGGTCCACCTCGCCGTCCGCGAACACGGTGACGTTGCGCTGGTGGCCGGGGCCGAGCTCGTCGTAGAAGATCACTCCATAGATGCCGGAGAGCCGGTCGTCGGTGGGATGCCGGGCGGCCGGGTGGTCCCTGAGCGCCGCCTTGACGGCGCGTCCGAGGGCGATGAGGTCGGTCAGGTGACGCGGCTCCACACTCAGCCCGAAGGCCCCCGCCGGAAGTGATGCGTACATCGCCCCGCCGTAGGCGATATCGACCGCGACCTCGGCCGCTCCTCGGGTGGCTCCCGAGACGTGGATGGCTTCCGCGGCTCCGGTTCCAGCGGCTCCTGGTGCTCCGGTACGGGCGGCGGTGGGGATGATTATCGGGACGTTCCGGGCGGTGACGTGGGAGGGGACGTTCCGGAAGGTCACCGACTCGATCACCCCGCCCGAGCAGTGGACCCGTGCCGTGACCCGGCCGGACGGAACGTCCACGACCACGTCGGTGTCCCCGTCGGAATCGGCTTGGACGAGGCCGGACTCCACCGCGTGGACGCCCAGCGCGATCGTGCCGTGCCCGCAGGCCGTGGAGTAGCCGTCCTTGTGCCAGAACAGCACCCCCAGGTGGGCGCCCGCGTCGTCCGGCGGTACGAGGAAGCACCCGTACATGTCGGCGTGGCCGCGCGGCTCGTGGCAGAGCAGCCTGCGTACGCGGTCGATCTCGGGCGCGGAGGCGTTCGTCCGGCGTTCCAGCACCGTGGCGCCGGGAATCTCCGGAACCCCTGCCGTGACGATACGGAACGGCTCGCCACCGGTGTGGTAGTCGATCGTCCGGACCTCGGTCTCCCCGCCCATGCCCCAAACCCCGCCGCTCCGTGGTGCCGTACCGGTTCCCCGCGTCGTGCCTGTCCCGGCAGTCGTACCGGTTCCTCGCGTCGTACCGGTTCCTCGCGTCGTGCCGGTCCATGTCCTGCTATCCATCAGACGCCGCCCAGGTAGGCCTCGACGACGCGGGAGTCTCCGCGCAGCTCGGCCGAGGAGCCGCCGAGCACGCACTCGCCGTTCTCGATCACGTACCCCCGGTGGGCGATCTTGAGCGCCGCCTTGGCGTTCTGCTCGACGAGCAGCACCGAGACGCCCTCGGCGTTCACCTCGCGGACCAGCTCCATGACGGACGCGACCACCAGCGGCGCGAGGCCCATCGAGGGCTCGTCCAGCAGGAGCAGCCGTGGCCCGGAGACCAGGGCGCGGCCGATCGCGAGCATCTGCTGCTCGCCGCCGGACAGCGTGCCGCCCTGCTGCGAACGCCGCTCGGCCAGGCGCGGCAGCAGGGAGTACACCCGGTCGACGCGCTTGCGGATCTCGCCCTTGTCGCGGACCAGGTAGCCGCCGATCTGGAGGTTCTCGTGCACCGTCAGCGTGCTGAAGACCCGGCGCCCCTCGGGGACGTGCACCAGCCCGGCGCGGACGATGGCCTCGGGCCTGGCCCGGGTCACGTCCGCGCCGTCGAAGACGATCTTGCCGGAGGTCGGGCGTACGAGCCCGGACACGGCGGAGAGCGTGGTCGTCTTGCCGGCGCCGTTGTTGCCGAGCAGCGCGACGATCTCGCCTTCCCTGACGGTGAGCGACATCCCCCGCAGGGCGTGCACGCCGCCGTAGTGGACGTCGAGCGCCTCGACCTCAAGCGCCGCCATCGCGGCCTCCCCCCGCCTTGGTCCCCGTCTCCGTGCCCGCGTCCGTCTCCGTGCCCGGGTCCACCTCCGTCTCCGTGACGGTCTCCGCTTCCGTGCCCGTCCCGGTGCCCGCTTCGGCGCCCGGGTCCGTCTCCGCTCCCGCGCCCGTCTCGGTTTCCGTGTCCGTGCGCGTCTCTGTGTACGCGTCCGCGTCGGCGTCGGGGTGCTCGTCGTCCTTGCCCAGATAGGCCTCGATGACGGCGGGGTCGCGGCGGACGTTCTCGGGGCGGCCGTCGGCGATCTCGCGGCCGAAGTTGAGCACGATCACGCGCTCGGACACCTCCATGACCAGCCCCATGTCATGCTCGATCAGCACGGTGGCGATGCCCAGCTCGCGGATCCGGCGGATCAGGTCGAGCATCTCGGCCTTCTCACCGTGGTTGAGCCCGGCCGCCGGCTCGTCGAGCAGCAGCAGCCCCGGCCTGCGGGCCAGGGCGCGGGCGATCTCCACCCGGCGCTGCTCGCCGTACGGCAGGAAGCGCGCCTCGCCGAACCGGTCCCCGCGCAGGCCGACGAAGTCCAGCCAGTGGTGGGCCTGCTCGGTGCACTCGCGCTCGGTACGGCGGTAGCGCGGGGTGTGCAGCAGCGCGTCGATGAAGTTCTGCCTGAGCCACAGGTGGGCCCCCGCGCGGACGTTGTCGAGCACGGACATCTCACCGAACAGCCGCAGGTTCTGGAACGTCCGCGCCACGCCGAGCCCGGCGATCCTGGACGGCCGCAGGCCGGTGATCTCACGGCCCGACAGGACGACGCGCCCTGCGGTGGGCCGGTAGAACCCGGTCACGCAGTTGAAGGCGGACGTCTTCCCCGCGCCGTTCGGCCCGATCACCGAGACGATCTCGGCCTCCCCGACCGTGAAGGACAGGCCGTCGATGGCGAGCAGGCCGCCGAAGGAGAGCCTCAGGTCCTCGACCGACAGCAGGGTCACGAGCCGGCCCCTCTCGAAAGCTCCTCGACCGACAGCAGGGTCATGAGCTCGCCTCCCGGGAACGGTGCGGCCACAGTCCCTGCGGGCGGACCAGCATGACGACGATCAGCAGCACGCCGAAGGCGAAGAACCGGTAGCCGGCGAAGTCGCGCAGCAGCTCGGGGAGCAGGCTGATCACGATGGCCCCGACCACGACCCCCGGGGTCGACCCCATGCCGCCCAGCACCACGGCCATGAGCACGAGGGCGGACTGCAGGAACGTGAAGCTGCCCGGGGAGATCGCGGAGAGCTGCCCGGCGAACAGCACTCCGGCCAGCCCGCCCCAGACCGCGCCGGCGATGTAGGCCGCCAGCTTGACCTTGTAGGTGTGCACGCCCATGGCCTCGGCGGCGTCCTCGTCCTCGCGGACGAACCGCCAGGCCCGCCCGAGCCGTGATCTGCCGAGCCGGGAGGCGCCGATGACGGCGATCGAGACGATCACCACGGTCAGGTAGAAGAAGACGACCGGGCTGCCGGTGAGGCCGGGAATGCCGTAGATGCCCGACGGCCCGCCGGTGACGTCCAGGTTGTTGGCCGTGATGCGGATGATCTCGCCGAAGCCCAGCGTGACGATGGCCAGATAGTCGCTGCGCAGCCGCAGGGTGGGCGCGCCGATCACGATGCCCGCGATGACGGTGACCACGATGACGGCGGGCACGGTGGCCAGCAGCGGAAGGTCGAACCGGGTGCTCAGCACTCCGCTGGTGTACGCGCCGACGGCGAAGAAGGCGACGTACCCGAGGTCGAGCAGCCCGCAGAACCCGACCACGATGTTCAGCCCCGAGGCCAGCATCACGAAGATCGCCGCGCTGGTCATGACCGACAGCGCGTACGGCGTGGCGATCACGAACGGGGCGAGCACGGCGCCGGCCAGCCCGGCGAGCCCGGCCCACCTGCTGTCGAGGAGCCGTGAGGTCGCGCGGCCGAGCGCGGTGCCCTTCCCGGCGCGCGTCCCGCTCCGGGCCGTCACACGCGCTCCGTCACGCGCTCGCCGAGCAGGCCGGTCGGCCGTACGGACAGGAACAGGATGAGCACCCCGAAGGCGAACACGTCACGCCACTCGCCGCCGAGCCAGTAGGTGCCGAAGGACTCCAGCAGCCCGAGCAGCAGCCCGCCCAGCATGGTGCCGGGGATGTTGCCGATGCCGCCGATGACCGCCGAGGTGAACGCCTTCAGCCCGATGAGGAAGCCCATCAGGAAGTCGATCTTCCCGTAGTAGGCCCCGGCCATCACGCCGGCCGCGCCCGCGAGGGCGGAGCCGAGGAAGAAAGTGCGCGAGATCACCGCGTTCACGTTGATGCCCATGAGCGCGCTGGTGCGCGGGTCGAGGGCGATGGCCCGCATGGCCCGGCCCTCGCGGGTGCGGGTGACCAGCAGGTTCAGCCCGGCCATGAGGACGACGGCCACGACGATGAGCGCGATCTGCTGCAGCGTGATCCGCGCGCCCAGCACCTCGACGGACGTGCCGCCGAGCCGCAGCGGGTAGACCTGCGGGTCCGCCCCGGCGGCGGCGCGCATGCCGTACTCCAGCGCGAACGAGGCGCCGACGGCGGTGATGAGCAGCGAGAGCCGGGGGGCGTTTCGCAGCGGGCGGTAGGCGACGCGTTCGAGCACGACGCCGGAGAGGCCGGTGACGGCCATCGTGACGACGAGCACGCCGAGCAGCGCCGGCAGCGCCATGCCCGGCGAGACGCCTCCCACCGCGCCGAGGATCGCGAACCCGGTGAAGGCGCCGAGCATGTAGATGTCGCCGTGGGCGAAGTTGAGCAGCTTCATGATCCCGTAGACCATGCTGTAGCCCAGCGCCACCAGCGCGTAGAACGAGCCGACGAACAGCCCGTTCCAGATCAGCTGTGACATGTCAGGTTTCCTTGGGACCCCGCGCGCGGGGTCACTTGAGCGCGTCCTGGAGGGCGAACTTCCCGGACTTCACGACCAGGATCTGGAAGCCTCCGGTGGACAGGGTGTGGTCGGGGGTGAACCTCAGCGGGCCGGAGAACATCTGGAACCCGTCGATCCCTTCGAGCGCGGTGATGACCTTCGCGCCGTCGGTCGACCCTGCCTTCTTGACGGCCTCGGCGGCCAGTCGCACGGCGTCGTAGGCCTGGTTGCTGTACGGGCCGGGGGCGGAGCCGAACTTCTTCTTGTAGTCGGCGATCCAGGTCTCCGCGCCCTGGAGGGTCTCGGGCGTCTGGGTCATCGTGGCGTACACGCCCTCGCCCGCCTCGGCCCCGGCGATCTGCGCGAGCTTCTCCGACACCGAGCCGTCGCCGACCATGATGCCGCCCTTGTACCCGGCCTGGCGCAGCTGCCGGGTGATCAGGCCGCCCTCCTGGAAGTAGCCGGTCCAGTAGACGAAGTCGGGCTTCTTGGCCAGGATGTTGTTGACGTTCGCGCTGTAGTCGCTCTCCTTGGGCGTCACCGCCGAAAGGATGGCGGTGTCGGGGCCGCCGGCCTGGTCGAGCAGCGCCTGCGTGCGGACGGCGATGTCCTTGGAGTAACTGGTGTTGTCGTGCACCAGCGCCACGCGCTGGGCCCCCTGCTTGGTGATCCAGGCCATGGCGGCGGCGGCCTGCTGCGTGCCGGTGCCGTTGATCAGGAAGACGTGCTTGAGGTGCTGATCGACCAGTTCCTGCGAGTTGGCCGCCGGGATGATCATCGGGATGTTCGCCTTGCCAAAGACCGGCAAGGTGGGCAGCGTGGCGCCCGAGCAGTAGCCGCCCACCGAGATCTTCACGCCCTCGGTGACGAGCTTGTTGGCCCCGGCGACCGCCGTCTGGGCGTCGCAGGCGTCGTCGGCGACCTTGAGGTCGAGCTTGCGCCCGAGCACGCCGCCCTTGCCGTTGATCTCGTCCACCGCGAGCTGCGCGGCGTTCTTCATGTACGGGCCGATGGCCGCCTCGCTGCCGGACTGCGGGATCAGCATCCCGAGGGTGATCGGGCCCTCGTCCCCGCCGGTGTCCGAGCCGCCGCCGAGGAGTCCCTGGCCGCAGCCGGCCGTCAGCATGCCCACGGCCGTCGCCAGCGACCAGATCACGGCTACACGCGATTTGCCCATCGTGCATCTCCTAGCGAAACAGCGTCGTCTCAGCATGGTGTGTGACATTGCACATGCACGGAAAGTCAGCGTCAAGGTCCGAGATCAGACCGTTAGAAGGCCGGTACAGCTCTGACGAAACCCCGTGCCGCGCTGTGAGAACGAGGCACGGGGACGCCTCAGAGCCGGCCGCCGGCCGGTCCGAGGGCGACCGTGTGGGTGGAGGTGTAGAAGTCCTGGGCGGCCTTGCCCTGCTCGCGCGGGCCGTAGCTGGAGTCCTTCTCGCCGCCGAACGGCAGGTAGAAGTCCACGCCGCTCGTCGGGTTGTTGACCTTGACGAGCCCGGTCTCCAGCCGCGCGGAGACGTCGAGCGCCCGGTCGAGGTCGCGCGTGTACACCGCGGAGGCCAGGCCGTAGCGCACGCCGTTGGCCAGGGCGACCGCCTCGTCCACCGAGCCCGCGTCCTGCACCAGGCAGATGGGCCCGAAGACCTCGTCGCGGGCGAGCACGTGATCGGCGGGGACGCCGTCCACCAGCGTCGGGGCGGCGAACCAGCCGTCGCGGTCGAGCGCCTCACCCCCGGTGAGCACCCGTCCCCCGGCCGCCGCCGACACCACGCGGTCGCGGGCGGCCTCCTCGATCAGCGGCCCCACGGCGGTGCCGGGGTCGGCGGGGTCGCCCACGCCGAGCTTGGCGACGGCGGCGACCAGCGCCTCGCGCACTTCACCGGCGTTGCCCACGGTGATGACGCGCTTGGTCGCGGTGCACTTCTGCCCGGCGTACCCGAACGCGGCGGCGGCGATCTGCGCGGCGGCGGCTTCCAGGTTGGCGTCGTCCAGCACGATGCTGGCGTTCTGCCCGCCCATCTCCGCCTGGACCTGCACGCCCCTTCCGGCCGCCGCCACGCTGACCTTGCGGCCCACGGCGGCCGACCCGGTGAAGGAGACCACGTCAGCGGCCTCGATCAGCGCCGCGCCCTCCTCGGCGTCGCCGGGGACGACCTGGAACAGATCGTCGGGCACGCCGAGCAGCTCGGCCAGGCGCAGCGCGCAGCCGAGCGCCTGCGGGGCGGGCTTGAGCACGACGGCGTTGCCGAAGGCGAGAGCGGGCGCGGCCTTCCACAAGGGGATGGCGAGCGGGAAGTTCCACGGGGTGATCAGCCCGGCCACGCCGCGCGGGCGCCTGCGGGTGTAGGCGAGCCCGACGCCCGATGGCTCGTGCATCGCGCCGATGGGGTCGAAGACCTGCTGGGAGTAGTAGCGCAGGATCGCCACCGACCGCGCCACCTCGCCCGCCGCCTCGGTGACCGGCTTGCCGACCTCGCGGACGATCAGCGAGCCGAGCTCGTCCGCCGCCGCGGCCACGGCCTCGGCGGCCTCGGCCAGGACGGTCGCGCGCCGCGCGGCGTTCGCCCCGGCCCACCGCCCCTGCGCGGCCCTCGCCCGGCGTACCGCCTCGGCGACGCCTTGTCCTCCGGCGGCCGTGACGCTCGCGACCACGTCGGCCGGGTTCTGGGGGGACCGGCTCTCGACAACGCTCATCGTGAATCCCTCTCGAACTTCGGGGTGGAACAGTCAAGTATCCCGCTACATGGAACCCTAGTCCACGTCATGGACCTAGCGGCTCACAGGAGGAACCCCTCCGGGAACGGGTCGTCAGGATCGAGGAAGTGCTGTGCCGTACCCGTCAGCCACGCCCTGCCCGTGATCGTCGGGACGACCGCCTCGTGCCCGGCCACCTCGGCCCGCTCGACCAGCCGCCCGGTGAACCGGGTGCCGATGAAGGACTCGTTGACGAAGTCCTCCCCGAGCCCCAGCTCGCCCCTCGCGTGGAGCTGCGCCATGCGGGCGCTGGTCCCCGTGCCGCACGGCGAGCGGTCGAACCACCCGGGATGGATGGCCATGGCGTGCCGCGACAGCCGGGCGTCGGAGCCGGGGGCGACGAACTGGACGTGGTGGCAGCCCCGGATCCCGGGGTCCAGCGGGTGGACCGGCTCGCCGGCCTCGTTGATCGCCGCCGAGATCGCGAGGCCCGCGTCGAGGATCCGCTGGCCCTGCGAGCGGTCGAACGCCAGCCCCACCGACTCGATCGGCAGGATCGCGTAGAAGTTGCCGCCGTACGCCAGGTCGTAGGTCACCTCGCCCAGGCCGGGCACCTTGACCGTGCGGTCGAGCCCGGCGCTGAAGGAGGGCACGTTCTGGATCGTCACCGACCGGGCCGCGCCGTCCTCCACCCGCACCGAGGCGACGACGAGCCCGGCGGGCGTGTCGAGCCGGACGGTCGTGACGGGCTCGACGACCTCCACCATCCCGGTCTCCACCAGCACCGTCGCCACCCCGATGGTGCCGTGGCCGCACATCGGCAGGCAGCCGGACACCTCGATGTAGAGCACGCCGAAGTCGGCGTCCGGGCGGGTCGGGGGTTGCAGGATCGCGCCGCTCATCGCCGAGTGGCCGTGCGGCTCGTACATCAGCAGCTTGCGGATGTGGTCCAGGTGCGCCAGGAAGTACTCCCTGCGCTCGGCCATGCTCGCGCCGGGGATGACGCCGACTCCCCCGGTGACGACCCGGGTGGGCATCCCCTCGGTGTGCGAGTCGACCACGTGGAAGATCTTCTTGGTCCTCACGGACGGCTCACCGCAACCCTTCGGCCAGCGCCTTCTCGGCGGCCGCGCGGACCGCGGCCTCGTGCTCGGGGGACAGCGGCCCCCTCGGCTGCCGGCACGGCCCGCCGTACCGTCCGGCGAGGTTCATCGACAGCTTGATGGCCTGCACGAACTCGACCTTGGCGTCCCAGCGCAGCAGCGGGTGCAGCGTACGGTACAGCGGCAGCGCCCCGGCGACGTCCCCCTCGGCGGCCGCGCGGAACAGGGCCGCGCAGGAGGCGGGAAGCGCGTTCGGGAACCCGGCGACCCAGCCCACGGCCCCGGCGACGGCCAGCTCCAGCAGCACGTCGTCCGACCCCACCAGCAGGTCCAGGCCGGGGGCCAGCTCAGCGATCTCGTACGCCCTCCGCACGTCGCCGGTGAACTCCTTGACCCCGACGATCAGCCCCTCGTCGTACAGCTTCGCCAGCAGCGGGGGAACGAGGTCCACCCTGGTGTCGTACGGGTTGTTGTACGCCACGATGGGCAGGCCCGCCTTGGCGACCTCGCGGTAGTGCGCGACCACCGCGCGCTCGTCGGCGCGGTAGGCGTTGGGCGGGAGCAGCATCACCACCTGGCAGCCCGCCTCCCCCGCCTGCTCGGCCCAGCGGCGGGACTCCGCCGCGCCGTAAGCCGCCACGCCCGGCATCACGCGGTCGCCGCCGACCGCCGCGACGGCCGTCTCCACGACGCGGGCGCGCTCCTCGGGGGTGAGCGTCTGGTACTCCCCGAGCGAGCCGTTGGGCACCACGCCGTCGCATCCCTGCTCGACCAGCCAGCGGCAGTGCGCGGCGTAGCCCTCCTCGTCGACGCTCAGGTCCGCGCGCAGCGGCAGCGCCGTCGCCACCATCACTCCGTGCCAGGGCTTCTCACGGGTCGTCATCAGGGGTCCTCTCCTCCTGGGTCTTCTGCTGGGTCTCCTGCTCCTGCGAGATCGCCGAGCCGTACGGGCTGGGCGATCGGCCGGCGTGGCGGCAGGGGATCCTCCCCCGCCAGGCACGACACGGCGTAGCCGCACACGCGGCCCTGGCACCAGCCCATCCCCGGCCGGGCCAGCAGTTTCAGCGACCGGGCGTCGACCGCGCCGAGCTCCCGCGCCTCCTTGATCCGCGCGTACGGGACCTCCTCGCAGCGGCAGATCAGCGTGTCGTCGCGCAGCCAGCCCATCCAGCCGTCGCGGACGGGGTAGGCGTCCTGCAGGGCCCTGCCGAACGCGGCGAGCCGGGCTCGTCTCCTCGCCAGGCCGGGCGCCGGGCTCACCGGGCGGCCGAGGTCCGCTGCGGCCGCGCGCCCGGCGATCAGGCCCTCGACCTCCGCCAGCCGGGCCCCGCCGACGCCGGTCGGCTCGCCCGCCGCGTAGACGCCGGGCACGCTGGTGCGCATCCCCTCGTCCACGGCGACGACGGGGCCGCCGTCCCTGTCGGTCGCGGTGGCGCAGCCGAGCTGCGTGGCGAGCTCGATCTGCGGGACGAAGCCGTAGCCGACGGCCAGCGCGTCGCACTCGATCGTCCGCCGGGGCCCTGGAACCCAGTTCGCGCCGAGTCTCGCCACGGTGACGTGTGTGAGCTCGTCCTGCCCGTGCGCGGCGACCACGGCGTGGCCGCCGGCGTACGGGATGCGGTGCCTGGCCAGGCGGTAGGCGTATCCGGCGCCCTCCGCGAGCCTGCCGGGGTGGGCGATCAGGGCGGGCGCGAGGCCGAGCCCGCCGTTGGCCTCGAAGACCCCGGCGACGCGCGCGCCCGCGTCGGCCAGCGCGGCGGCGACGGGAAGCAGGAAGGGCCCGGTGCCCGCGACGACGACCCTGCGCCCGGCCACCACGAGGTCGCCCTTGAGCAGCGCCTGCGCGCCGCCCGCCGTGAACACGCCGGGAAGGTCCCAGCCGGGGAACGGCAGCGACCGGTCGTGCGCCCCGGTGGCGATGACCAGCCGCCTGGCGAGGACGGTCTCGCGCCGTTCGTCCCTGGCGCCCGCCAGGCAGTGCACGGCGATCGCGCCTTCCGCGTCGACCGGCGCTTCGGCACCGGTGATCTTCTCGGCGGCCCAGACGCGGTGGCGGAGGCGGACCTCCACGCCGTGCTCGCCGAGGGCGTCGGCGAGGCGGGTGAACCGCGCGAACCCGTGGTGGAGTGCCCCCGGCCGGCGGGCGCGGAACCCCTCGGGCGGGTGCCGGTAGTACTGGCCGCCCAGCCGGGCCCCGGAGTCGATCAGCACGACGCTCAGCCCGGCCTCGGAGGCGGCGACGGCCGCCGCCATCCCGGCGGGACCGGCCCCGACGACCGCGAGATCCTTCATCGCGGACTCCGCCTGCGGGAGGCGCTCACGCGGGTGCCTCATCCGGTCGTCACCTCGTCCCCGGGCCGGGCCTCGGTCTGGCAGGCGCGCAGGGACGCCTCGCCGTTGACGGTGACCAGGCAGTCGAAGCACACCCCGATGCCGCAGAACAGCCCGCGGGGACGCCCGCCGATCCGGGTCGTACGCCACGATCTGATGCCGTTGGCGTGCAGGACGGCGCCGACCGTCTGGCCCGGCACCGCCGGGACGGGGCGCCCGTCCACGCTGATGTCGAAGCCCGGCTCGGGCCGCGCCCCCACGAGATGGCCGGCGTGCGCGGGTCGCTCCGGGGCCTTGGCGTCCGGGGTGGCGGGAGGTCGCTCTGACGAGGGGTTCACGCGGCGAACCTTTCCGGGCGGAAGGGGCTCAGGTCCAGCTCGGGGGCCGCCCCGGTGAGCAGCCCGGCGATCAGGTGGCCGGTGGCGGGGGCGAGGCCGATGCCCGCGCCCTCGTGCCCGCACGCGTGGTACAGGCCGGGCGCGCGGGGGTCCGCCCCGATCACGGGAAGGTGGTCGGGGCAGTACGGGCGGAAGCCGCAGTAGGCCCTGATCACCCTTCGATCGGCCAGCACGGGGAACAGCGCGACGGCCTGGCGGGCGAGCGCCTCGACCACCGGGATCGACATCGTGCGGTCGAAGCCCACCCGCTCGCGGCTCGCGCCGATGAGCACCGTGCCCGCGGGGGTGCCCTCGATGACCGCGCTGGTCGACAGGCCCGCGGAGTCGCTCGCCACGTCGGTGACGTAGGCGGCGGTGTAGACCTTGTGCCTGATCAGCGGCACGCCGAGGCGCCCGGAGATGGGCTCGGTGACCAGGATGAAGCCGCGGCGCGGCAGCACGGGCAGGTCGAGGCCGGCGAGCGCGGCCAGCTCGCCGCTCCAGGTGCCCGCGGCGTTCACCACGGCGCCCGCCGGGATGTCCCCGCCGCTGGTGCGGACGCCGGTCACCCGGTCGCCGTCGCGCAGGAAGCCGGTGACGGTCGTTCTCGTGCGCAGCGTGACGCCCGGGGCGTGCCGGAGGAGCCGGGCGGCGGCGAGCATGGGCTGCACCTGGGCATCCTGCGGGTAGAAGACCGCGCCGGCCAGGTCCCGCGTCAGGTGCGGCTCGTACCCCGGCAGCTCGCCCGGCGCCACGGGCGCCTGCTCCACGCCACGGCGGGCCTGCTCCTCGGCGAGCGCGGTCAGGGCCTCCAGCACCTCGGCGGTCTCGGCGACGACCAGGCCGCCCTTCGGCTCGAACTCGAAGCCGCCGAGGACGGCCAGCTCGCGCCAGAGGCGGTTGGACAGCAGGGCCAGCTCCAGCTCGGGACCCGGCTCCTTGTCGGAGACCAGGATGTTGCCCTCGCCCGCTCCGGTGGTGCCCGCCGCGACCCCGCCGCGGTCGACCACGGTGACGGCCAGGCCCGCCCTCGCGGCGAAGTACGCGCACGCCGCCCCGACGACGCCGGCTCCGATCACCACGACGTCGGCCATTCTCACCCCCCGCGCCCGATCCCTTGACCCGTCAGTAATATGTCACATATTCAGAGGGGCAATCAATCCCGCTTTCCGGTGTTTCGAGTGCCGTACCCCTCTCAGGCGTCACAACCGCACCGCGGCGGAGGGCTACGGACAGGGGCGGCGGTACGGCCGCCTACGATGTGTGCCGTGACCGCAGCAGACCAGCCCCAGAACCGCGCCGGGGAAACGCGGCCGCGCGCCCTCCTCGACCAGCTCAGGAGCCGCGCGCTCGACCTGTTCCACTCCGCGTGGTCCCCGACGCCCCTCACCGTCAGGCGGTGGGCGCTGGCCAGTGTGGTCGTCAACGTGGGCATCACTCTGACCGGCGCGGCCGTGCGGCTCACGGGTTCGGGGCTCGGCTGCCCCACCTGGCCCCGGTGCACCCCCGGCAGCTTCGTTCCCGCTCCGCATGACGCGCACGCGCCGGTGAACATGGCGATCGAGTTCGGCAACCGGCTGCTGGCCTTCCTGGTCCTCGCCGTCGCCGCGGCCTGCGTGGTGGCCGTGCTCCGCGTCGCGCCCCGCCGCTCCAGCCTGGTGCGCCTGGCCTGGATCCAGCCGATCGGCGTCGCCGTCCAGGCGCTGTGGGGTGGGCTGGTCGTGCGAAGCGCACTGAACCCCGTCACGGTCAGCGTCCACTTCGTGCTGTCCATCGGCATGATCTTCGCGGCGTTCGCGCTCTACGCCCGCTCGGGTGAGGGCGACGCCCCGCCGAGGCGGCTGGTCCACCGCGACATCCGCACGCTGGGCTTCGTCCTGACCGCCGCCGTCCTGGTGCTGGTCCTCGCGGGCGTGGTGGTCACGGGGACCGGGCCGCACTCGGGCGACGAGGCCGCCTCGCGGTTCACTTTCGACGTCCAGACCGTGGTGCAGGTGCACGCCGACGCCGTCTGGATCGTCCTCGGGCTGACGTTCGCGCTGCTGTTCGCCCTGCACGTCACCGACTCCCCCGGCCGGGCACGGCGCGGGGCGCTGGTCCTGCTGGGCGTCGAACTGGCCCAGGGCGTCATCGGCTACGTGCAGTACTTCCTGGCCGTGCCCGCGATCCTCGTCGGCCTGCACGTGCTCGGGGCCACGCTCGTCTGGATCGCGGCCCTGCGGGTGGTCTTCCTCATGCGCTCACGGGGCCCGGGGGAAACGCTCTCCTCCGGCCACAACGAACTGGACTCGGTCGGCGTCTAACCCTTCGTGATCCGTCTCCCATCCCGGTCCCGCCTCTGGGCCGGGGCCGCGCGCCTCGTCCCCTCCTCTCCCGCGGCGCGGCGCCGCGCCTTTCTCGGTGCCGTCACGCTGAGCCTGCTCGCCCTCGCGCCGATGACCTGGGCCCGGCTGTCCACCGACGGCCACCGGGTGACGGCCGGCACCGCGCCGGGGTGGACGCGCGGGGTTCCCTCGGCGCCGGTGGGCCTGGTGCTCGGCGCCGGCCTCTACCACGGGTCCCCCAGCCCGATGCTGGCCACGCGCCTCGACGTCGCCGCCGAGCTGTACCGAGGGGGCAGGGTGCGGGCGCTGCTGCTGTCCGGCGACAACGGCCGCGTGGGATACGACGAGCCGTCGGTCATGCGCGACTACCTCGTCGCCCGCGGGGTGCCCCGGGACGCGCTGGTGCTCGACTACGCGGGGTTCGACACCTGGGACTCCTGCGTCCGGGCCCGTGACGTGTTCGGCGTGCGGCGCCTCACGGTCGTGACGCAGAGCTTCCATCTGCCGCGCGCGGTCGCGCTGTGCCGTACGGCGGGGCTGGACGCCTTCGGGGTCGGCGACGACTCCGCCGCCAGGTGGCCGGCCAGGACCTACGTCTACGCGGCGCGGGAGTTGGCCGCGACGGCCAAGGGGTTCCTTGACTCCGTCGTGCTCAGGTCCTCGCCGGTCTTCCCCGGCCCCCGGGAGACCTCACTCGACCGATTCCTCGCCGCGCACCCCTGACCGGACGTCCCCCTTGACCGAGTTTCGGCGCCGTCGCGAAAGTTTCATCCTGCGCGCCGGGGCCAGGGGTCGTGAGCTGGGCATTTCCTGCGCCCTTCCGCCGGGGGACCGGCGCGCTCTTCGGTTCGCACGGCTGCCGGGGTAGTGTCCGGATCGCGCGTGGGAGCGCTCCCATCAGATCTTGGCCGGCCTAGGAGGAGGTGACGCCTCTCGAACGGTGCCACGGCAACCGCGTATCTCGTCCGGGCTCGGACGCCGCACGCCGTGAGGGGGAAGTGCCTCTCCGCCTCACGGCCGGCGTTCGGGTCTTTCGCGTGCCCGGCCGACTTCCGGTAGCCCTTTCCCGTACCGGCCCAGACCTTTCGCGGAGCCCTTTCGCCTGCCCCGGGGGCTTGCGCGCCCGTACCGGGCGTGCCGGTCGCCCTGGAGGCGGCGACCGGCACGCCCGTTCACTTCGCCGGGGCTACCCGCAGCTCACCTGCGTGAAGGTCGGCGTCGCGGCTCCCGTCGTGCTCGCGAGGAACCCGGCGGTCGCCGAGGCCCCCGGTGCGAGCGTGGCGTTCCAGGTGGCCGCGTGGATCATGCCGGAGGGGCCGCTCTGCATGGACGTCCCGTTCCACGCCTGGGTGATCGTGGTCCCGATCGGCATCGTCCACTGGATGTACCAGTTGTTGATCGGGGCGCTACCGGTGTTCTTGATCGTCGCCGAGGCCTGGAACCCGCCCGACCAGGAGTTCTCCAGCGTCACCGTAGCCGTGCACGAGGTCGGCGGAGGGGTCGCGGGCGGCGGCGAGCTCGGAGGCGGCGAGCCGGGCGGCGGCGAGCTCGGCGGGGGTGTCGAGGTGCCGCCGAAGATCACGTCGGAGCAGCCGTAGAAGGTCTCCTGGCTGTCCGACCGGTACCACACCGAGTAGATGATGTGGCGGCCCGACTTGTTCGGCAGCCTTCCCGAGAAGCGGTAGGCGCCGTTGGTCACCGCGGGCTCGGGATCGGCCGTCAGGAACGGCTGCTCCTCCATGTCGGCCCAGGTCAGCGGCTTCGTGGGGTTGTAGGAGTCCTTGGTGATGTAGAGCTTGAACCCGCCGGGGTGGGGCACCCAGGCGCCGTAGACGAAGTCGTACATGGCGCCCGCCTGCATCACGGTCGCCGGCCAGTCGGCCCTCGCCGCGTCGTAGGCCGCGTACTTCGCGAAGCCGCCGCTGCAGAGCTGACCGTCGGGGATGAAGCCCCGGGTACGGCCGCCGCCGTCCGAGCGCAGCACTCCGTACCAGTCGTAGAGCGGCTGGGTCCCGCCGATGGCGACGGCCTCCGCGCAGGCGGGGTTCTTGGGCTTGATCTCGTTGCTGGAGGTGAGCCCGTCGGTGTAGCAGGCGTACGTCCTGCTGGCGGGCGCCTGCATGGTTCCGTGCGCGTCGGCCGAGCGCTGTAACGACAGCGCCGTCAGCCCGGCGACCACGACCGCGAGCGCGGTCATGATCGCCACCTTTGCCTTGGTTCTCACAGTGCTTCCTCTTCACGTTGCGGATGCCGCCGCGAGGGACGGCGATCGATGCGAGCGCGATCACGCCATGCCCCTTCCGGGCGTCGAGGAGGCGTGCGAACAGCGAGGACAAGTCGTGAGATGTCGCTGCCGGCTGTTGCGGGGGACGGCGAACGGCGCTTGGGCGCGCTCGTACGCCTCCTGATGGGCCACCCCGGAAAAGGGCATCGGAAGTGGCCACGGACATCCGCGTACCGCGATTGAAACACGCGATCGCCCCACCGGCAAGGTCCTGCGGCCGCGGGCCGGGCCTCCCTGCGACCGGCGAGGTCCTACCGGTTGCCTCGGTTACCCGAAGGCGGGCCGTAGGGGTTGCCACCCCGGTCGCCCGGAGGTGGCCCGTAGGAGTTGCCGCCCGGGCCGCGCGGCGGCGGGCCGTACGGGTCGGCGCCCGGGTTTCCCTGAGGCGGGGGCGGCGGCGAGCCTGGCGGGGGCTCGCCCGGCCGGCCCTGGCCGTCCTGCGCGTAGGGATCGCGCGGCAGGCCGTCCTGCGGAGGGTACGGCGAGGCTGAGTGCCGCGTGTCGTGCCCCGGCGCGTACCCCGGAGGGGCCATCCCCCTGGCGATCGTGGCCTGGTGCCTCTCGGGGACGGGGAACGCCGCCTTGGCCGCGCTCATGCAGGCCAGAAGGGCTTCCCTGTGGTTCTCGAAGGTGTCCCTGTCGATCACGCCGCGGACCCCGCGCTCGTGGAGCAGCCCCAGCTCGGTGGCGGTGACCTGGTAGTCGCGCATGGCGTGCAGGCCCGCGGGGCCGCCGTAGGCCTTCGCCCACTGGCGCGCCTGCCGCCGCCCCTGGAGCGAGGACAGCATGAAGATGTCGACGTCGGTGACCAGCCCGAGCCCGCCGTACGGCGGCAGGTAGCGCTGGATGAGACCGACGATGCGCTGACGGTCCTTGACGATCACGCCCAGCTCGACGAAGAACAGGATCATCAGCAGCAGGTACGCCAGCGCCAGGCCCTGGAACCCGCCGTAGGAGGTGAAGCCGTTCCAGATGCCGTGCAGGATGATCGCGCCGATCCAGCCGAGGAACACCACCCAGCCGCGCACCGGGCCCCGGCTCTGCGCGGCGTACGCGACGGCGATGCCGATCATGGAGGTGAACAGCGGATGGGCGAACGGCGACAGGATGCCGCGCAGCACCACCGTCACGGCCAGGCCCTGAACGCCGTGCTGGTCCTGCGCCATGACGTAGTAGCTGACGTTCTCGCTCATGGCGAAGCCCAGGCCCACCATGCTGGCGTAGATGATGCCGTCGGTCAGGCCGTCGAGCTCCTGGCGCCGCCAGCGCAGCAGGCCGAGCAGCACCAGGCCCTTCATGGTCTCCTCGACCACGGGCGCCACGAACGTCGCCACGAGGTTGCGGGCGGTGGCGGCGTCCTGCGTCGCGATGGTGACGTACCGGAGGTTGAGGCTGTTGAGGATGCCCGCCACCAATACCGCGATGCCGGCGCCCCACATGAACGCGAAGGCGAGGTCCTTGCGCGGCTCGGGCTCCATGCGGTCGAGCGCCAGCACCCCGGCGAGCAGCAGCGGCACCGGGGCGAGCGCCAGCGTGAGCGCGATGAAGAACTGAACGGGGTCTCCGTTGAAGATGTCGAAGGAGAACGACACCAGCGCGCAGAGCCCGGCCACGACGAGCCCGATGATCAGTCCGACGGATGGGCGCTCCTTGAGCACCCAGCGGGGATCAAGGTTCGTCATGTTCGCGAGCGTAATCGACCGGGCACGAGGTGTTCTCCCCGCCCCCACCGCACCCGTACGGCTTGCGCCCCGTGATCACCGCACCACCCCACCGGCCGCCTATCGGGCATACAGATCTTCCCCCGGAACAACACTGCCACACCTCTCAACCCGCTGGAACCCGCGACTTCCGACCCGGCGGGCGCGGGCCGGCCAGATAGGATGGCCTGCCGATACGCACGTGGGAGAAGGGGCCGCGCCTCATGCACGAGGTCCGTGAGATGCGCGAGCAGGACATCGAGACCGTGTCCTCGGTGCGCGTCGCCGGGTGGAGATCCGCCTACGCGGGCATCCTGCCGCAGGCCTACCTCGACGGGCTGTCGGCCGAGCAGGACGCCCGGGGCCGCAGGAAGAGGTTCGCCCGTGCGGGCGGTGACACGCTCGACCTCGTCGCCGAGGACTCCGGCACCGTGGTGGGCTGGCTGGCCATGGGCCCGTGCCGCGACGACGACGCCGGCCCGGGCGACGGCGAGGTCTACGCCTTCTACGTGCGCCCCGACCGCATCGGCACGGGCGCCGGGCGGGCCCTCGCCGCCGCGGCGCTGCGGGCGGCCGGTGAACGCTCGTACGAGCGGCTCCTGCTGTGGGTCCTGGAGGACAACCTGCGGGCACGTCGCTTCTACGGCTCCGCCGGTTACGTGCCCGAGGGCTCCCGATCGCTGTGGGAGGTCGCCGGGGTCGCCGTCCCCGAGCTCCGCTACCACCGCGACGTCCCCCGGGCCGCCGTGCAGGGGTGAGGGCCACCGGCGCCTGACCGTGACGGCCGGCGCCACGCCGAGCGTGCGGCCGGCCTCCTGGGTGCGCGATCGCCGAGGGGTCGCCCCATTTCTTGGCCGTGCGGCATTCTTGGCGAGTTTCGGAACGCTTTCACGCATTATGGCGAGTTAATAATGATATTTCCGGAATTGTCGACCAACTGGCAGCCGTGCGCCGGCGCCTGGTGAACTCGGCGGCGAGGGTCCACACGGTGACGGCGGGGATGAGCGGCCCTTACCCCACGATGAGGTCGCGCAACGTGCGGTGGGCGATGCCGAGGCCGGCCCGCACCCGGGCGGTGTCCCCGCTCCAGACGGGGTCTTCGTGCTCGACCGATATCACCCCGTCGTAGCCGCCCTCGTAGAGCACGTCGACCAGGCGGGCCCAGTCGACCTGTCCGAGCCCGGGCAGTTCCATTGAATCCCTCCGCGCAGGTCCTGGACTTTAGCGGGTTTTCGTCGTGACTATCCTAGGGAAAGATGTCCTAAGTCTGCGACTTTTGTTTGACTAAAAAGCATAAGTGGGAACATGCGGGTCATCACGATTAAAGAGCCGGGTGTCGTAAGTGTCACCCTGGAGCCGCCTGGCGAGCTCACGCCGGGATGCGTGCGCGTTCGCACGGTCTACTCGGGTGTCTCCGCGGGCACTGAGCTCACCGCCTACCGAGGGACCAACCCGTACCTGGACCGGAGATGGGACGGCGAGCGCCGCCTGTTCACCGAGGGCCGGACCCACTCCTATCCCCTGTCGGGCTGGGGCTACCAGGAGGTCGGCGAGGTGGTCGAGGCCGCGCCCGACGTCGCCGGCCCGCCCATCGGCAGCCTCGTCTGGGGCGCGTGGGGCCATCGCGCCGAGGCGGTGCTGCCCGCCGAGCGGCTCGCCGGGCACGTGCTGCCGCCGGGCGTCCACCCGCTGACCGGCGTGTTCGCCCGGGTCGGCGCCATCGCCCTGAACGCCGTCCACGCCGCCGACGTGCATCTCGGCGACCAGGTGGCCGTCTTCGGCCAGGGCGTGATCGGGCTCCTCGCCACCCGCCTCGCGGTGCTCAGCGGCGCCAGGGTGGTCGCGGCCGACGCCATCCAGGCCCGTCTCCGGCTCGCCAGGCGGTTCGGCGCGGCCGAGGCGTTCGACGTCCTGTCCGGCTCGTGCGCGGAGTTCCTGCGCGAGCGGGTGGAGGGCGCCGACACCGCCATCGAGCTGAGCGGCAGCCGGCAGGCCCTGCGCGAGGCGATCAGGAGCGTGCGCAGGGGCGGCAGGGTGGTCGCCGCGGGCTTCTACGAGGGTGAGGGCGCCGGGCCGCTGCTCGGAGAGGAGTTCCACCACAGCCAGGTACAGATAGTGTCCTCCCAGATCGGCGGGACGGCCTCCTGGCTCTCCCACCGCTGGGACGTCGAGCGGCTCCAGCGCACCTTCATGGAGCTCGCGCTGGCGGGTCAGATCGACACGAGCCTGCTGGTCAGCCACGTGATGAGCGTGGAGAACGCGGCGGAGGCGTTCGAGCTGCTCGACCGGCATCCCGCCGACGTCCTGCAGCTGGTCTTCGAGTTCACGGAGGGAGAGCGGCGGTGAAGCTCGCCGTACAGGAGCAGCTCGTGCCGGGGCGCACGCTTCAGGAGAAGTTCGCCTTCGCGACGGAGGCGGGGTTCGACGCCATCGAGCTGCGCGGCAAGGGCGATCTGCACTTCGCCGGCCGCCTGCCGGAGCTCAGGCGGGCGCTCTCCGACGGCGTGGTCATGCCGACGGTCTGCGTGGAGATGCCGCACTTCATCGGCGACTTCGACGCGGGCAGGCGCGAGGACGCGGTCAGGCAGCTGCGCTCGCAGCTCAGCGTGATCGGCAAGCTCGGCGGTCTCGGCGTGCTGACGCCCGCCTCCTGGGGGCAGTTCTCCCTCAGGCTGCCGCCCTTCGTGCCACCCCGCTCCCCCGAGGACGACAGGGAGGTGCTCGCCGAGGCCCTTGGCGCCCTCGGAGAGCACGCGGCGCGCGAGGGCGTGCTGATCATGCTGAAGCCGCTCAACCGCTACGAGGACCACATGGTCAACACCCTGGCCCAGGCGGTGGAGCTGTGCTCGATGGACTCCGTGCGGGTCGCCGGGGACACCTACCACATGAACATCGAGGAGGACGACCCCTGCCGCTCGCTGATGGACGCCGGGCCGTACCTCGCGCACATGCAGATCAGCGAATCCAACGGCGACCAGCCGGGCACCGGGCACCTCGACTGGGCGGCGCAGCTGGCCACCCTCGACGCGATCGGCTACGACGGATACCTCGCCCTGGAGTGCCGCCTGCGCGGTGAGCCCGAGATCGTCCTGCCGCAGACGGCCGCGTTCGTCCGGAAGTTCCTGTGATCGCGCGCGAGGCCGGCCGGAGCGCCGCCGCGACGCCGCGCGAACCCGGCGGGGACGGTCGCGCGATCATGCGCCGGGCCGTCCGGGTGCTGGTCGCGAACTGGGCCGGCGACCACACCGTCCCGTCCCGCAGGCTCTACCCCCACCAGTGGAGCTGGGACTCCGCCTTCATCACGATCGGCAACGCGCGCTGGTCGCCGCGCCGGGCCAGGTCCGAGCTGCTGACCCTGTTCGGGGCCCAGTGGCGGGACGGACGGGTGCCGCACATCGTGTTCAACCCGGACGTGCCCGAGGGCTCGTACTTCCCCGGCCCCGCCTTCTGGGACGTGCGCGCCCCCTGCGGCGCCGCCACCTCGGGCATCGTGCAGCCGCCGGTGCACGCCCTGGCCGCCTGGCAGGTGCACCTGGCCGACCCCGACCCGGCCTTCCTGCGCAGGATCTACCCGCGCCTGGTCGCCCAGCAGGAGTTCCTGCGCACCGCGCGCCGCTCCCCCGAAGGGCTGATGTCGATCGTGCACCCGTGGGAGTCGGGCATGGACAACAGCCCGGCCTGGGACGCCCCGCTGGCCGCCGTGGTCACCGATCCCGTCGCCGTCGAGCGGCGCGACCTCACGCACGTCAGCGCCGACGAGCGGCCCACCGACCACGACTACGAGCGCTACACCACGCTGGCCCGCGCCTACCGGGACCAGGGCTACCGGGGCCTGGGCGCGTTCGCCGTGGAGGACCCGCTGTTCAACGCCGCGTACGGCTCGGCCGAGGCGGCCCTGGCGAAGATCGCGACGGCCTGCGGCCTGGACCCGGGCCCGCATCGCCGCGAGGCGGCGAGGATCACCGCCGCGATGGTCGAGCACCTCTACGACGACGGCCTGTTCCACGCCCGCGACGCGCTCACCGGCCGCCTGCTCCGCTCGGGAAGCGCCGCCGGGCTGACCCCGCTGATCCTTCCCGGCCTGCCCGCAGAGGTAGCGGGCGCGCTGATCGCCACCGCGCTGGACCGATTCGGCCTGGAGCGGGGGATCCTGCCCAGCCTCGCGCCCGGCGCGCCGGAGTTCGACCCGGCCCGCTACTGGCGCGGGCCGAGCTGGATCAACCTCACCTGGCTGGTCTGGCGGGGCCTGCGGCACCGCAGGCCCGACCTCGCGGCGCTGCTCGCGAGCGGCATGGTGCGGACGGTGGCGCACGCGGGAATGCGCGAGTACTTCGACCCCTTCACCCTCGAAGGGCACGGCTGCGACGACTTCAGCTGGTCGGCCGCGCTGATCGTCGACGTCCTCTCGCAGCACCGCCCGGATGGCGTGGCGGCGTCGCGCGGCGAGCAGACGCCGTGGCCCACGGGGTCCCACATGTCGACCATGTGCCCGGGCGCCGTACTGTGAGGCGAGGGCCTCGGCCTTGCGTGAATCCGTGTCAGCGACCCCGGTAATTGTTACATCGGAGAAACATGAGAGTACTTCTGCGTGGCGTGCGGCGAAATTTCCGGCACCGATAATGCCGATACGGGTTATGGAAGTCACGAAGCGGCATACGCCTCTCCTGGGGCTCGCCAGACAATGACGTTCGGGTCGCTCCACCTGGAGCAGTTTGCCGCCGTCATGACATGAGAACGGGGCAGGCTGAATGGAAGATCTTTCTGGCCGATCGCCGCGGGTGCCGGCTCCCGTGAGCGAATGGTCGCGCCCGTACACCAGCTCCGCGGCCGACTGGCCGCTGGACCTGCTCCTGCGGGCCAAGGGGGCGACCACGGTCAGCGTGGTGATGCCGGCGCGTGACGAGGAGCGGACGGTCGGCGCGATCGTCTCGGCCGTCCGCCGCGACCTGGTCGAGGCGGTCCCGCTCGTGGACGAGATCCTCGTGGTCGACTCGCGGTCCACCGACGGCACCGCCGCCCGTGCCGCGGCCTCCGGCGCGCGGGTGGTGCGCCAGGACGACGTGCTGCCCGGCCTGCCGCCGCTGTCGGGCAAGGGAGAGGCGTTGTGGAAGGGGCTGGCGGCCTCGACCGGCGACATCGTGGTGTTCGCGGACTCCGACCTGCGCAACTTCGGCTCGCACTTCATCTCCGGGCTGCTCGGCCCGCTGCTGACCCGGCCGGAGATCGCCTTCGTGAAGGGCGCCTACGAGCGTCCCCTGACCGGGCCGGACGGGGTGGTGCAGCGCGGCGCGGGGGGCCGGGTCACCGAGCTCGTCGCGAGGCCGATGCTCAACCTGTACTGGCCCGAGCTCGCCGGGTTCGTGCAGCCGCTCGGCGGCGAGTACGCCGCGCGGCGGGAGGTCCTCGAACAGGTGCCCTTCGTCACCGAGTACGGCGTGGAGTTCGGCCTCCTCGTCGACCTCCTTGAGCACGTCGGGCTCGACGCGATGGCCCAGGTGGACCTCGGCCGCCGCGAGCACGGCCACCAGTCGACGGCCGCCCTCGGCCGCATGGCCGGGCAGATCATGCTGACCGCCTGGTCGCGCCTCGAACGGCAGGGCCGCATCGTCGCCTCCGAGGCGCCCGCCACGAGTCTGCTCCAGTTCGACCCCGACGGGAACGCGACCCTCAGCGACGTCAGCGTCGCAGAACGCCCGCCGCTGGCCACCGTGATCGCCACCCCGGTCAAGGAGGACGTCGCGTGAAGGTCCGGCCCTGGCCGCCCGACCGGCCATGACGGCACGCCCGACCGGCCATGGCCCGTCGTGAGGTTCTACGGCCGGCAGGCCGGCGGTCAGCGTCGGGTCCAGAAGTCGTCCGGGTGGGCCCCCGGGCGGAATCCGCAGGAGCCGGCCATCGCGGTCGCCTCCGCGAAGCCATGGGCCAGCGAGAAGGGGTCGTGCGCGTCGCTGGCGAAGGTGATCGCCGGACCGCCCTCCTGGAACCACCAGCGCACGATCTGGGGGTGCAGGGGCACCCTGGTGTTGACCTCCAGGGCCCTGCCGGAACGCGCGAGGGCCCGCAGGACCGCGCGGTAGTCGTCCTCGAAGGCGGCGGGGTCGAAGGGCCCGGCACCGGCAGGCCAGTAGCGGACCGGGTAGTCGATGTGGGCGAGCACCTCGAAGTCGCCGAACTCCTCGACCATGCGCCCGGCCTCGGCCAGATAGGCGCGCACGACCGCGGCGGCCGCCCGAACCGGGTAGAGGTCGGCGATCTCGGCGAACCCGCCCTCGATCGGCAGGGAATGCACCGAGCCGAGCACGCGGTCGAACCGCCCCCGCGCGAGCAGTTCGCCGGCCCGGGGGCCGTGGCGATGGGGTTCGCTCAGCTCGACGCCCGACAGGATGCGCAGGCCCCTGAAGCGGTCGCGGCACCGCCGCAGGGACTCCTGGTAGCCGTGGAGGTCGATCTCGGGAGCGGTGAGCACCTGGTCGCTCACCAGCACCTGCCAGGCGTCGGGTATCGGGGTGTCCTCCCGCAGGGTCCACGGGGTGAAGTCGGCGTGCTCGGTGAAGGCCACGGACGGCAGCCCGATCTCGACGGCCCGCTCGCAGGTCCGCTCCATGGAGCCGGCCAGCGCGTCCCACGACCATTCGCTGTGCACGTGGTCGTCCGCCGGAAGCGTCATCGGCACCGCCTTGCTTTCGAGGGGCAGGACTCGGGCGAGATCATGAAGGCCGATCTTCCCGCGACCCGCCGATTGTGCGCCCATTTCCCGGAAGCGCGCCACTTCGGAGGCCACGCTGGCCTATCGGGCGGTTTTCACGCTCGGCCGCTTTCTGATAGGAAATCGCGCGTGCTCTTTGGAGATCGCGTACGGCTGCGCGCACTGGAACCGTCCGACGCCGAGACGCTGTGGCGCTGGCACAACGACCCCGAGGTCATGCGGTGGATGAGCGACGGCTACCCGCCGTCGCTCGACCACCTCACCAAGGACCTGCGGGAGCGGGCCCCCGACTCCTTCCAGAGCCTGACCCTGTTCATCGAGACGCTCGACGAGCGCACGATCGGCATCGTCGCGCTGAGGGACGCCGAGCCCGAGACCGGGGCGGCCGTGCTCGACATCTACCTCGGCGAGAAGGACACCTGGGGCCAGGGGTACGCCACCGACGCGATGCGGGTGATCTGCCGTTACGGCTTCGAGAAGATGCGGTTGCACCGGATCTCGCTGACCGTCGTCGCGGAGAACGCCGGGGCCCGCCGGGTCTACGAGAAGGTGGGTTTCGTCGAGGAGGGACGCATGCGACAGGCGTTCCGGCGCGACGGGCGATGGCACGACAAGATCCTCATGAGCCTCCTGGAGGGCGAGCTGCGCTGAGTGCCGTGGGCGATTTGTCCCGTTGTGGCTGGTTTGTTATGGCGAGGGGGCTTGAGGGGGCGATCGCACCTCTGTACAGTGATCAAACAAAATGTTTGGTCGCAAAGATCGGGATGTTCGATGCCGCTTGAGCCCGCAGCTCAGAACGTGGCTGTGGGCGCCCCTGAGGCGGACACCGTGCGCCTCGGCGCGCGCATCAGGGCGTACCGCGCCATGCGCCAGATGACGCTGCGCGACCTCGCCGGCCAGGCGGGCGCCAGCGCCGGCTTCATCAGCCAGCTCGAGCGCGGGCACACCAGCGCGAGCATCGGGATGCTGCGGCGGATCGCCGGCGCGCTCGGCCTCACGGTGGCCGACCTGTTCAGCGAGGGCGAGGTCGTCGGGCACCGGCTCGTCCGCCGTTCCGACCGGCCCGAGTTACCAACCGGGCCGGGCACCCGCAAGTACCTGATCTCGCAGCGCCCCCTCCAGAACCTGGAGATCTACAGCGGCGAGTTCGACCCAGGGGCCTCCACCGGAGACGAGTCCTACACCCACGGCGACTCCCAGGAGATCCTCCTGGTGCTGCGAGGCCGGGCCGTCCTGTGGATCGGCCCGCCGGAGTCGGCGGTCTCCTACGAGCTGGGCCCCGGGGACAGCATCGAGTACCGGACCTCTACCCCGCACCGCGTCCTCAACGAGGGCGCGGATCCGCTCGAGGTGCTCTGGATGATCGGCCCGCCGACCCCCTCGTAGCCCGGCACCCGGTACGAGAACGAGCGCGTCGGCGACTCAGTACTTCCCCCCGACGATTCTGATGTGAAGGCGGTTCCCCATGGCCATGCGCGATGAGGTCGTCGGCAACCACAGCACCTTGGTCATGGAGTTGATATGAGCGGCAACGGATTGAACGGCACCCCCCTGACGGACGACTTCGCCAACGGCGGGGTGTCGTTCTGGTACCGGCAGATCGGCGTTCCGGAACGCCGTGCCGCCCTGCCGGGGTCGCGCGAGTACGACGTCGCGATCGTGGGCGGTGGCTACACCGGCATGTGGACCGCGTACTACCTCAAGAAGGCCCAGCCCGACCTGCGGATCGCGATCCTGGAGCGGGAGTTCGCCGGGTTCGGGGCCTCCGGGCGCAACGGCGGCTGGCTGTCGGCCGAGTTCGCCGGGTCACGCGAGCGGCACGCGGCGGCACGGGGCCGCCAGGCGATGATCGATCTTCAGCACGCCATGTTCACCGCCGTGGACGAGGTGATCGAGGTCGCGGCGGCCGAGGGCATCGACGCCGACATCCACAAGGGCGGCCTGCTCCACGTCGCCACCAACCCCGCGCAGAACCGCCGCCTGCACGCCGAGCTGGCCGACCTGCGCACGTGGGGCTTCGCGGAGCACGACATGCGGCTGCTCACCCGCGAAGAGCGGGAGGACCGCATCCGCGTCGCCGGGACGATCTCCGCCACCTACAGCCCGCACTGCGCCCGCATCCAGCCCGCCAAGCTCGCGGTCGGTCTCGCCCGCGTCGTCACCGGCCTCGGGGTCGACCTCTTCGAGGACACCACGGTCACCGAGATCCGCCCGAGGACCGCCGAGGGCAAGGCGGCGGCCGTCACCGACCGGGGCACGGTCACCGCCGAGTACGTCATCCGCGCCACCGAGGGCTTCACCGCGAGCATCCGGGGCCAGCACCGCCAGTGGCTGCCCATGAACAGCTCGATGATCGTCACCGAGCCGCTTCCGGACGAGGTGTGGGAGCGGATCGGCTGGCGGGACTACGAGCTGCTCGGGGACGAGGCGCACGCGTACTGCTACGCGCAGCGGACCGCCGACGGCCGCATCGCCATCGGCGGGCGCGGCGTGCCGTACCGCTTCGGCTCGCGCACCGACGTGCGCGGCGCCACCCAGCCGCAGACCGTGGCCGCGCTGCGGAAGATCATGACCTCGCTGCTCCCCGCCACCGCCGAAGCCAGGATCCAGCACTCGTGGTGCGGCGTGCTCGGTGTCCCGCGGGACTGGTGCTCGACCGTCCACCTGGACCACACCACCGGCCTCGGCTGGGCCGGCGGGTACGTCGGGAGCGGGGTCACCACCACCAACCTGGCAGGCCGCACGCTCCGCGATCTCGTACTGCGGCAGGAGACCGAGCTCACCGCCCTGCCGTGGGTCGGCCGCCAGGTGCGCCAGTGGGAGCCCGAGCCGCTGCGCTGGATCGGCGTGCAGGCGATCTACGCGCTGTTCCGCGCCGCCGACCGCCACGAGACCGCCCAGATGGGCCGCACCTCCGCCTACGCCCGCCTGGCCAACCTCATCTCCGGCCGCTGACGCGCGTCGCCCCCGCCCGCTCATGAGCGGGCGGGGGCGACGGGGTCCTTCGTGCCGGGGCGGCCTCAGCCGCAGTTGCCCCAGGAGGCGCGGCCGCCCGTGGCGATCGCCGCGTCGCGGCGGGTGTCCCAGATCGTGCCGCTGTACTTGACGCACAGGCCCTTGGCGTAGAGCTTCACCGGACCCGCGTAGTACTTGTACTTGCGCCCGTCGGTCTTCTTGTTCGTGCGGACGGGCTCGTCCCGTACCCGCCGGGTCTGCGTGATGAGCGTGGCCTCGGTGTACGTCGCGGTGCCCACGTACGACGTCTTGATCGTGGTGACGCAGTTGTAGCCGGTCTTGCGGTTGAACAGCAGGTAGACGTACCCGAACACGTCCCCGGAGGAGGTCTTGACGACGCGCTTGCTGTCGGCCACCCGCGCGAAGCCGGAGCCGCACACCCCTTCGGGGGAACGGACGGAGGCGGACGCGGAAGCCGGGCTGGCGACGACCGCCCCCATCGACAGTGCCGCGGCCAGGAGGATCGTCTTCGTGGTTAAGCGCATGTCATCCCCTTATCAGCCGTCGCCCTCCTGCCGGGCGACGTGATCGTTGATCATTCTGCCGCAGGCGTCGGCATCGGATGACCGAAATAGCCAGATATGTACGGACGCGCGGGGATGAGCGCCTCGCGCACCGCTTCACGCGGACGACCGCGGGACCGTGATCCGGAGGGGGCCGGGGTCAATCCTCCAGTGCGGTCAGCATGCCGTGGAGGTGGGCGGCGGCGTTCTCGATGTCCTCGTGGTCGTACTGCGCGGCCCGGATCTCGGCCGACAGGACGGCGCACTTGTGCAGCTTTTCGAGATCGCCGTACGGGAACCGGAACCGCGTCTTGGTGTTCTCCCCGTGCTCGTCGTCGACGCCGAGGAACCAAAGGGAGTACTCGCCGAACCCGTGCTCGGCGATGAACTGGTTCTCCTTCTCGGGCGAGGGCCGGTGCACGTCCCAGTCGGCTCGCTGGTCGAGGACGATCCTCCGCTCCTTGACCAGCCTTCTGGCGTGCTCGTACGCCTTCAGGTTCAGACTCATCGCCATGGCCGTCGCGCCCCCCGGTGCACCGTGCTCGCCGCGCGGCCCCCGGCGATGTGCCCGCCGGGGCGCGTGCGGCCCTCCCGGAGACCTCTACCCGGTCAGACCGGAAAGGCGGCGTCCTCAGAGCAGGGAGTCGACCGCCACGGCGAGGAAGAGCAGGGCCAGGTAGGCGTTGGACCAGTGGAAGAAGCGCATGGGACGCAGGGCGACGCCCGTCTTGCCGGCGTTGAGGCGGCCCAGCAGGCGGTAGACCTCCCACAGGCACATGACCCCGAGGGCGGCGGCCACGATCGCGTAGAACGGCGTGGTGCCGGCCACCGGCCAGAGCAGCAGGGAGCAGATCACGGTCGCCCAGGTGTAGGCGATGCTCTCCTGGACGACCCGGCGCTCGCCGGCGACCACCGGCAGCATGGGGACCTTGGCGGCGGCGTAGTCCTCGCGGTAGCGCATGGCGAGGGTCCAGGTGTGCGGGGGCGTCCAGAAGAAGACCACGCCGAACAGCACCAGGGGCGCCCAGTCGACCCGCCCGGTGATGCCCGCCCAGCCGATGAGCACCGGCATGCAGCCCGCGATGCCGCCCCAGACGACGTTCTGCGAGGTGCGGCGCTTCAGCAGCATCGAGTAGACGAAGACGTAGAACAGGATCGCGGCCAGCGAGAGGCCCGCGGCCACCCAGTTCACGGTGAGGCCGAGGCCGAGGGTGGACAGGATCCCCAGCACGATGCCGAAGATCAGCGCGTTCCTCGGCGAGACCTCGGCCATGGCCAGCGGCCTGCGGCGGGTGCGCCGCATGGTGGCGTCGATGTCCCGGTCGATGTAGCAGTTGAGCGCGTTGGCGCTGCCCGCCGACAGTGTGCCGAAGACCAGGGTGGCGACCGCCGTCCACAGGGGCGGCAGGCCGCGCGCGGCCAGGAACATGACCGGGAGGGTCGTGATCAGGAGCAGCTCGATGATCCGCGGCTTGGTCAGCGCGACGTACGCCCGCACGGTGGCGAGCGGCGATCGGCGCTCGCCTGCGAGCGGGACCGTCGGTTGCTTGGTCGTCAGCACCGTCAAGGCGCTTCCAGCGGGTGCGGGGTCAACGCGTAACCTCTGATTAGAGCGGATCCGTGATTGCGGGCATGAGCCAACGCTGAGGACTCACTGTAGTGCGGGGGGTCGCCGGTCCCGGCATCGGGGGCGAATGCCGCCTGATCGGATCCCCCGGATCGGGTGTCGATCAGCCCTGGTGAACGCCCCATCCGGCACCCTGTGAGATGGGTCGCGGTCCGTGGAATGGATCGCGTTCCAGACGGCTCGCGGGGGGCAGGGTTCTAACGACGCGGGCGCCTCCTTCCCCGGTCACCTGTTAGACGCACCATGCATCTACGGTGAGGGGATCGACCCGTTAAGGTCCGGTGTGGGGAGCACTACCAGACCGGACGAGCGGGCGAGCCGAGCCGGCGCCATTAACCAATAGGAGATCGAGCAGTTGAGCAGCGAACTGGTGCCAGACCTTGAGTGGAGCGACCTCGATCGGCGCACGGTCGACGTCATACGCGCCCTCGCGATGGACGCGGTGGAGAAGGCGGGCTCGGGCCATCCCGGCACCGCGATGAGCCTGGCGCCCGCCGCGTACCTGCTATTCCAGCGGGTCCTGCGACACGACCCCTCCGATCCGGCCTGGACCGGCCGTGACCGTTTCGTCCTGTCCGCCGGGCACTCCAGCCTCACCCTCTACATCCAGCTCTACCTGTCCGGGTACGGCCTCACCCTCCACGATCTCGAGTCGCTGCGCCAGTGGGGCAGCCTCACCCCGGGTCACCCCGAGCACGGCCACACGATCGGCGTCGAGACCACCACCGGCCCGCTCGGCCAGGGCCTCGGCAACGCCGTCGGCATGGCCATGGCCCAGCGGCGCGAGCGGGGCCTGTTCGACCCCGACGCCGAGCAGGGCGCCAGCCCGTTCGACCACCAGATCTGGGCCATCGCCTCCGACGGCGACATCGAAGAGGGCGTCAGCCACGAGGTGAGCTCCATCGCGGGCCACCAGAAGCTCGGCAACCTCAACGTCATCTACGACTCCAACCACATCTCCATCGAGGACGACACCGCCATCGCGCTGTCGGAGGACGTCGCCAAGCGGTACGAGGCGTACGGCTGGCACGTGATCAGCGTCGACTGGACCGAGACCGGCGAGTACGTCGAGAACGTCGGGAAGCTCTACGAGGCCTACCGCGCCGCCGTCGAGGAGACCGAGCGCCCGACGCTGATCAAGCTGCGCACGATCATCGGCTGGCCCGCGCCGAACAAGCAGAACACCGGCAAGATCCACGGCTCCGCCCTGGGCGCCGACGAGGTGGCCGCCACCAAGGAGGTCCTCGGCCTCGACCCGTCCAAGAGCTTCGACGTGCCCGAGGAGATCCTCAAGCACGCCCGTGAGGTGGTCGAGCGCGGGCGGGCCCTGCACGCCGAGTGGAACGAGGGGTTCGAGGAGTGGCGTGCCGCCAACCCCGACCGGGTCGCGCTGTTCGACCGCATGAGCGCGCGCAAGCTCCCCGCCGGCTGGGACGAGGCCCTGCCGACCTTCGAGGCCGGCAAGTCGATCGCCACCCGCAAGGCCTCCGGCGAGGTGCTGAACGCGCTGGCGCCGGTGCTGCCGGAGCTGTGGGGCGGCTCGGCCGACCTGGCCGAGTCGAACAACACCACGATGGCGGGCGAGCCGTCCTTCATCCCCGAGGAGCACCAGACCAAGGCCTTCCCGGGCAACCGCTACGGCCGCACGCTGCACTTCGGCATCCGCGAGCACGGCATGGGCTCGATCCTGAACGGCATCGCCCTGCACGACGGCACCCGCCCGTACGGCGGCACGTTCCTGGTCTTCAGCGACTACATGCGCCCCGCCGTCCGCCTGGCGGCCCTGATGGGCCTGCCGGTCACCTACGTGTGGACGCACGACTCCATCGGCCTCGGCGAGGACGGCCCGACACACCAGCCGGTCGAGCACCTCTGGGCGCTGCGCGCGATCCCCGGCCTCGACGTCGTGCGCCCCGCCGACGCCAACGAGACCTCGGCCGCGTGGAAGACCGTCCTGGAGCACACCGACCGCCCGGCGGCGCTCGCGCTGACCCGGCAGAACCTCCCGGTGTACGAGGGCACGGCCGACTTCGACAAGGTCGCCAAGGGCGCCTACATCCTGGAGGAGGCCTCCAACGGCCGGCCGGCGGTGATCCTCATCGGCACCGGCAGCGAGGTCGAGCTCGCCGTCGGGGCGCGCAAGCTGCTGGAGGACGAGGGCATCCCGGCCCGCGTGGTCTCCATGCCGTGCGTCGAGTGGTTCAACGCCCAGGACGACGCCTACAAGCAGTCGGTCCTGCCTCCTGCGGTCCGCGCCCGCGTGGCAGTGGAAGCGGGAATCGCCCTGGGCTGGCTGCAGTTCGTAGGTGAGGAGGGCGAGGTCGTGAGCCTTGAGCACTTCGGCGCCTCGGCACCGTACAAGACGCTGTACGAGCAGTTCGGCCTGACCGCCGAGCGTGTGGCCGCCGCGGCCAAGGGCAGCCTCGCCAAGACCGGGGCCGACAAGGGCCAGACGACCGGAAACTAGGGGACGTAGTCATGAGCGAAAACCTGAAGCGCCTGACCGACCACGGCGTGTCGATCTGGCTCGACGACATCAGCCGCGAGCGCCTGCGCACCGGCAACCTCGAATCCCTGATCCGCGACAAGTACGTCGTGGGCGTCACCTCCAACCCCACGATCTTCGCCTCCGCCCTGGCCAAGGGCGACGCCTACGACGCGCAGTTGCGCGATCTGTCGGCCCGCGGCGTGGACGTCGGCGAGGCGGTCAGGGCGATCACGACCTTCGACATCCGCTGGGCCGCCGACGTGCTGCGCCCCGTCTTCGACGCCACCGGCGGCGTCGACGGCCGGGTGTCCATCGAGGTCGACCCGCGCCTGGCCAACGACAGCGCCGAGAAGACCATCGCCGAGGCCAGGGCGCTGTGGTGGCTGGTCGACCGGCCCAACGTGTTCATCAAGATCCCGGCGACCCTCGATGGGCTGCCCGCGATCACGCAGGCGCTCTCCGAGGGCATCAGCGTCAACGTCACGCTGATCTTCTCGCTGGAGCGCTACCGCGCGGTCATGGACGCCTGGCTTTCTGGCCTGGAGCGCGCGCGGGCCAACGGCCTCGACCTTTCCAAGATCGAGTCCGTGGCCTCGTTCTTCGTCAGCCGTTTCGACACCGAGATCGACAAGCGGCTCGACCAGATCGGCACCCCCGAGGCGCTGGAGCTCAAGGGCAAGGCCGCGATCGCCAACGCCCGCCTCGCGTACGCCGCGTACGAAGAGGTCATGAACACCCCGCGCTGGCAGGCGCTCAAGGACGCCGGGGCCCGCACCCAGCGCCCGCTGTGGGCCTCCACCGGGGTCAAGAACCCGGACTATCCCGACACCATGTACGTCGACCAGCTCGTCACCGCGGGCACGGTCAACACCATGCCGGAGAAGACCCTCGACGCGGTCGCCGACCATGGCAACATCGACGGCGACACCATCCGCCCCTACTACGAGCAGGCCTGGAACACCATGGCCGCGCTCAAGCAGGCCGGCATCGACTACGACGACGTGGTCAAGGTGCTGGAGGAGGAGGGCGTCGAGAAGTTCGTCGCCTCGTGGAACGAGCTGCTCGGAACCCTCGAGACCGAGCTGAAGAAGGCCGGCTGAACGTCGGCGGACGTCGGTTCCCAGGTAAGCCGGCCGGGCGCCCAGGCGGCCCGGCCGGGCGCTCACGCAGGCCGGCCGATCCGGGCGCGCGCGATGCCCGGCGCGGAGGCGCCTGCCCGCCCGCCCTCGCGAGGAGAAAACCTTAAGGATGGATATGTCCGTAACGTTCGGTGACGAGGCGGTAGCCGCGGAGGCCTCCGAGGCCGTACGGAAACTCGTCGAGGAGGGCGTGCCGCAGGCGCTCTCCAACGGCGACCCCACCCTGTGGGGGCCCGAGGCCGAGGCCGAGGCGAGGCTGCGCCTCGGCTGGCTGAACCTCCCCATCACCTCCCGAGAGCTGCTGCCCGAGATCGCCAAGCTGGTCGAGCGCGCCCGCGCCGAGAACCTCGAACACGTCGTGCTGGCGGGGATGGGCGGGTCCTCGCTGGCCCCCGAGGTCATCTGCGCCACCTCCGACGTGCCGCTGACCGTCCTCGACACCACCGACCCCGGCCAGGTGCGGCGGGCGCTCGCCGACCGGCTCGCACAGACCATCGTGGTGGTCTCCAGCAAGAGCGGCACGACGGTCGAGACCGACAGCCACCGCCGCATCTACGAGCGGGCGTTCCGCGACGCCGGCATCGACCCGGCCGACCGCATCGTCGTGGTCACCGACCCGGGCTCGCCGCTGGAGCAGATCGCGATCGAGTCCGGGTACACCGTCATCCTGGCCGATCCGACCGTCGGAGGCCGCTACAGCGCGCTCACGGCGTTCGGGCTGGTGCCGAGCGCGCTGGCCGGGGCCGACATCGCCCGGCTGCTCGACCAGGCCGCCGAGGTGCGTCCCCGGCTCGGCGAGAACGACGACAACCCCGGATTGGAGCTCGGCGCGGCGCTCGGCGCCGCCGCCGGCGCGGGGCGCGACAAGCTCGTGCTGGACGACAGCCTCTCGCAGATCAACGGGCTGCCCGACTGGATCGAGCAGCTGGTCGCCGAGTCCACCGGCAAGCAGGGCAAGGGCATCCTGCCCGTCGTCGGCGCCGACCCCACCGACGCCGAGGACGAGATCGTCGCGGGCATCGACACCGAGGCCGCCATCCAGGTCGACGGGCCGCTGGGCGCGCAGTTCCTGGTGTGGGAGTACGCCACGGCGATCGCCGGGCGGCTGCTCGGCATCAACCCCTTCGACCAGCCGAACGTGGCCGAGCCCAAGGAGAACACCGCGCGCATCCTGCGGGAGGCCGGCGATGGCCCGCTGCCGACCGGCACCCCGACGCTGGTCGACGGCCCGGTGGAGGTCTACGGCGACCTGCCCGAGCACGTCAAGGACCTCTCCGGCGTGCTGACCGCCCTGCTGGAGGAGATCCCCGACCGCGGCTACCTGGCGATCCTCTCCTTCCTCGACCGCGAGGCCGCGTTCGACGTCCCCGTCCCCCCGGATGCCTCGTTCGAGGCGATCACCGACATCTGGGCCGCACACGACCCGGCCAGCCTCCAGGTGCTGCTGTCGATCAGGACCGAGCGGCCGGTCACGTTCGGGTGGGGGCCCCGCTACCTGCACTCGACCGGGCAGTACCACAAGGGCGGCCCGCAGAACGGCGTGTTCCTGCAGATCACGGGCGCGGTGGAGAACGATCTAGAGGTGCCCGGCAAGCCGTACACCCTCGGAAGGCTGGAGCTCGCCCAGGCGCTCGGCGACCTGGACGCGCTGAGCAAGCGCGGGCGCCGGACCGTACGCCTGCACCTGACCGATCGCGAAGCCGGTGTCAGGCACCTGCTCTCCGCCGCACGGGAGGTTTGATGAACGACAGCGAGCAGCAGGGCTCGGCCGGCGAGCACGAGCCGGCGGTGCCCACCGACATGGCGGGCACGCCCGTCCAGTCGGGCGAGGTGCCCGCGCCGTCAGCGCACGAGGTCGAGCTCGCGGTGCGCGACGGGGAGCCCGGCAAGGTCTCCCCCGACGACTCGCTCGCCGCCGCCCAGGCGGCGGCGAGCACCGCGACCACGATCGAGGTGATGGAGGCGAATCCGCTGCGCGACCCCCGCGACAAGCGGCTGCCGAGGGTGGCCGGGCCGTGCGTGCTGGTCATCTTCGGCGTGACCGGCGACCTGGCCAGGCGCAAGCTCCTGCCCGCGATCTACGATCTGGGCAACCGCGGGCTCCTGCCTCCCGGCTTCTCGCTGGTGGGGTTCGCCAGGCGCGACTGGGCCCACCAGGACTTCGCGAAGATCACCCACGACGCCGTCAAGGAGCACGCCCGCACTCCCTTCCGGGAGGAGGTCTGGAAGCAGATCTGCGAGGGGCTCCACTTCGTCCCCGGCTCCTTCGACGACGACGGCGCCTTCGACGCGCTCGTCATGGCGCTCAAGGAGATCGACGAGACCCGCGGCACCGGCGGCAACTACGCCTTCTACCTCTCGACGCCGCCGAAGGCCTTCCCGGTCATCGTCGAGCAGCTCAAGCGCACCGGGCTCACCAAGCCGCCCGCGGGGTCGTGGCGCCGCGTGGTGATCGAGAAGCCGTTCGGGCACGACCTCAAGAGCGCCCGTGAGCTCAACCGCATCGTCGACTCGGCCTTCAAGCCGGACTCGGTCTTCCGCATCGACCACTACCTGGGCAAGGAGACCGTCCAGAACATCCTGGCGCTGCGGTTCGCCAACACGCTGTTCGAGCCGATCTGGAACCGCGGCTACGTCGACCACGTGCAGATCACGATGGCCGAGGACATCGGCGTCGGCGGCCGGGCCGGTTACTACGACGGCATCGGCGCGGCGCGTGACGTCATCCAGAACCATCTGCTCCAGCTCCTCGCGCTCGTCGCGATGGAGGACCCCACGGCCTTCGGCGCGGCCGCGCTGCGCAGGGAGAAGGAGAAGGTCCTGGAGGCCCTCACCCTGCCGGAGGACCTCGGCCTCGCCACCGCCCGCGGCCAGTACACCGCGGGCTGGCAGGGCGGCGTGCCGGTCGAGGGCTTCCTGGAGGAGGAGGGCGTCCCGCCGGACTCCAGGACCGAGACCTACGCCGCCATCAAGCTGGAGATCGCCAACCGGCGCTGGGCGGGCGTGCCGTTCTACCTGCGCACGGGCAAGCGGCTCGGCCGGCGGATGACCGAGGTGGCCGTGGTGTTCCAGCGGGCGCCGCACCTGCCGTTCAGCAAGACCGACACCGAGATCCTGGGGCAGAACGCCCTGGTCATCCGCATCCAGCCGGATGAGGGGATCACCGTGCGGTTCGGCTCGAAGGTGCCGGGAACGGCGATGGAGGTCCGGGACGTCAACATGGACTTCGCCTACGGCGAGGCGTTCCTCGAGTCCTCCCCCGAGGCCTACGAGCGGCTGCTGCTGGACGTGCTCATCGGCGACCCGCCGCTGTTCCCGCACCAGCGCGAGGTCGAGCTGTCGTGGATGGTCATCGACCCGATCGAGGACTTCTGGGCCAAGAGCGACGAGCACCCCGAGGGGTACCCCGCCGGCACCGGCGGCCCGAAGTCGGCCGACGAGCTGATGGCCCGCGACGGCCGCACCTGGAGGATGTTGTGACCAGTTTTCTCATGGGGTCGACCACGGCCTCCGACATCTCCTCCCAGCTCACGCGGCTGAGGCACCAGGTGGGGGCGCCGGCGGTCGGCATGGTGCTGACGCTGGTGGTGGTGTGCGACGAGAGCCACCAGTACGACGCGGTGCGCGCGGCCTCCGAGGCCTCCCGCGAGCACCCATCGCGCATCCTCGCGGTCATCCCGAGGGAGCGCGACGAGGCGACACGGCTCGACGCCGAGATCCGCGTCGGCGAGCTGACGACCGGCGAGGTCGTCCTGCTCCGCCTGTACGGGGAGCTGAGGGAGCACGCCGACTCGGTGCTCTCGCCGCTGCTGCTGCCCGACATCCCGGTGGTGGTGTGGTGGCCGGGCGACGCTCCCGAGGCCCCGGCGAAGGACCCGGTGGGCGCCTTCGGCCAGCGCCGCGTCACCGACGCCCGCTCGGCCGCCGACTCGGTGGCGGCGATCAAGAGCCGCATCGGCGGATACACGCCGGGCGACACCGACCTCGCGTGGACCAGGATCACCCCGTGGCGCAGCCTGCTCGCCGCGGCGTTCGACCAGCCGGTCGGGAAGATCCTGGACGGCTACGTCGAGGCCGAGCCCGACCACCCGAGCGCCGCACTGCTCGCCGTGTGGCTCTCGCAGAAGCTCGACGCCCCGATCAGGGTGACCGAGTCCAGCGGGCCCGGCCTGACCAAGGTGTGCCTGCGCCTCGACGACGGCGAGGTGGTGGTGGAGCGGCACGACTCCCGCACCGCCACGCTCGTACGGCCGGGGCAGCCCGACCGGCAGGTCGCCCTGGCCCGCCGGCCCACCTCGGACCTGCTGGCCGAGGAGCTGCGGCGACTCGACCCCGACGAGGTGTACGAGGAGACGATCAGGGGCGTCGCCGCCTACGACCTCTCCTGAACCGCCCCCCGTACTGACAGCTTGACCTGGTGGCCCGGCACTCCCCCACTTCCGGAAATTTCGGTATGTGGGCGGGTGTCGGGCACCTCCGTGATAGAAGGACGGTTCCTCTCGTGAGTGTTCCCTCGGTTCTGATCCACCGGGACGCCGACGTGCTGGCCAAGGCCGTCGCCGCGCGCCTGATCACCGGGCTGGCCGACGCCCAGGCGGCCAAGGGGTCGGCGCACCTGGTGCTGACCGGCGGCGGCATGGGCATCGCCACGCTGGCCGAGGTGGCCGCCACCCCGGCCCGCGACGCGGTCGAGTGGCCGCGCCTGGACATCTGGTGGGGTGACGAGCGCTTCCTGCCCACCGGCGACCCCGAGCGCAACGAGACCGGCGCCCGCGGCGCGCTGCTCGACCACGTCGACGTGGACCCCGACCGGGTGCATCCCATGCTCGGGCCGGACGCGGGCGTGACCGCCGAGGAGTCCGCCGACCGCTACACCGCCGAACTGCGCAGGGCCTCACGTCCCGAGGACCACGGGCCCGTGCCGTCCTTCGACATCCTCATGCTCGGCCTCGGCCCGGACGGTCACGTGGCCTCGCTGTTCCCCGGGATGCCCGCCCTGTACGACGAGCGGCCGGTCGTGGCCGTGCACGGGGCCCCGAAGCCGCCGCCCACCCGCATCTCGATGACGCTGCCCACGATCAGGGCGGCGCGCGAGGTGTGGGTGATCGCGGCGGGCGAGGAGAAGGCGAAGGCCGTGCACCTGGCCCTCCAGGAGTCCGGGCCGATGCAGGTGCCCGCCGCCGGGGCCCGGGGACGGGCGCGCACGCTGTTCCTGCTCGACCGCGCCGCCGCCTCCAAGATCCCTCCCGGCCTCGGCCGCCCCGCGTCCCCCTGATCCGCCGGGCTCGGCACCCGCCTCAGCGGGGCACGGCCAGCTCGTCGATCTCGGCCACGATCGCGCGCTTGCCGTCGTCGTCCAGGAAGGACGCCCGCACGGCGTTGCGGGCGAGCGCGGCCAGCTCCGCGGGGCCGAGCCCGAAGCTCTCGGCCGCGACGCGGTACTCCCGGTCAAGGGTGGTGCCGAACATGGGCGGGTCGTCGCTGTTGAGGGTGACGTAAAGGCCCTCCTCCAGCATGCGGGGCATCGGGTGGGAGGCGATGTCCGGCACCTGGCGGGTGCGGACGTTGGACGTCGGGCACACCTCCAGCGGTATCTGGGTCTCGCGGAGGTGGGCCATGAGCCGGGGGTCGGCCACGCAGCTCGTGCCGTGGCCGATGCGCTCGGCGCCGAGCCCCTCGATGACCTCCCAGATGGTCTCCGGCCCGGTCATCTCGCCGCCGTGCGGCACGCTGTGCAGGCCGGCCGCCACGGCCGCCCGGAAGGCATCCCTGAAGGCGTCGCGGTACTTCGGGCGTTCCTGCTCGATGCCGGCGAGCCCGAAGCCGACCAGGGCCTCGGGCGGCTCGTTCAGCGCGTGGTCGAGCGTCGCCCGCGCGCCCTCCAGCCCGTGCTCGCCGGGGATGTCGAAGATGTAGCCGACCCGCACGCCGAGCTCGGCCGCCTGCCGCGCCGCCACGTCCAGCGCCTCGGTGATGGCGCGCGTCGACATGCCCACTCGCTGGTGGGAGTACGGCGTGACGGTCAGCTCGACGTACCTGGCGTTCTGGGCGGCCAGGTCGCGCGCGGCGCCGGTGACGAGGATGGCGACGTCCTCCGGCTCCCGGACGAGGCTGTTGACGCCCTCGTAGATCTGGGCGAAGTGGGGGAAGTCCCGGAACTCGTAGAAGGCGCGCAGCTCCTCCTCGCCGGAGGGCACCGGGCCGCCCGGATACCGCCTGCTGAGTTCGAGGACCGTGGGCACCGACGCTGATCCGACCAGGTGGACGTGGAGTTCGACCTTGGGCAGGGCCGCGATGAACGCTTCGATGGATGTGGGGGTCTCTGTCATACCGCTCGACCTTAAGCAGCCCGATGACCCCCACGAAAGCGATTTATCCGAAATCTCACACGATCCTGTCAGGTTTGCGGCGATCAGCGACGGACGGCGGCGAGGAGCCGGTCGTTCCCGTTCTGCCAGAGCGTTCCGACCTCGGCGAAACCGGCTCCGCGGAGCGCGGTGACGTGCGTGGAGAGGTTCCCCGACTCCGACCCGTGGTGGGCCGCCGCGGCGCTCCTGCGCTCCCGCTCGTCACGGAGGGCGGACAGGGCCGGGTCGGCGTCCACCGCGTCCCACCACTGGCGCCAGTCCTCGGGCATGCCGTCGCCGAAGCGCCGCCGGGTCGCGCGGTCGTGGATCGCGCGCTCGATCTTCGCCAGCACCGGCGAGACGTCCTCCACGTCCAGGTGGTCGCCGTTCAGGAACAGCCCACCGGGCCGCAGCACGAGGGACAGCTCGGCGAACATCGTGCGTAGCCCGGCCTCGGACAGCCAGTGAAGCGCGGTGGTGCTCACCGCCACGTCCACCGGGCGGTCGAGACGCAGGGCCGAGGCCCATCCGGCCGCGCGCAGGTCGAGGTCCTCGAAGCGCAGTCCGGGCCTGCCGGCGTGGGCCGCGCGCCCGAGGGCCAGCAGGAGCGGATCGGCGTCCACCGCGACGACCGTGGCGCCGGGGAGGCGGTCGAGCAGGCGGGCGGCGAGCGAGCCAGGCCCGCAGCCGAGGTCGAGGACCATCGGGTCCGGCCGCCCGGCGCCGGCCTCGACAGCGTCGATCAGGGCGGTGAACCGCTCCTCCCTGTCGGGCAGGTAACCCTCCTGCTGGCGGTCCCACCGGGTGATCCAGTCCTGCGCCACCTCGCGCGGCAGAGTCGACATCGCAGCCTCCTTGTAACTGTCATCTATACTTTCAATAGTGACAGACTAGAGGGTGCCCACGTAACGGGTCAAGGCGGCTTCGGCAGTTACCTTGCCCGCGAGGCCCGCCGTACGGTCCGGCCGATCGTGGGCTAGGTTGATGGTCGCGAGTCCGAGCGCGAGGGTGTAACTGGTCAAAGTGAACTTCAACAGCCATTCCGATGCCGTGGTGGCGGTCGCGGCGTCCCTTATCAACACGCTGACCGAGGGCGAGGCGCGCGGCAGGGCGTACGTCCTCCCGCCCGCGGGCCCCGAGCGGCGCGAGGCGGTCACCGCGGCCCTGCGCACCGGCAGCCGGCGCGCACGCGAGGTCACCGACGCCGAGGCGCGCGAGCTGGCCGGCGTCGCCACCGAGCTGCGCGTGGTCTTCGACGCGATCGAGGCGGGCGACGTCGACACCGCCGCCGAGCAGGTCAACCGCCTGATCGACCGCTTCCACGCCCGGCCCCGCCTCGACCGCCACGACGGGGAGCCCTGGCACCTGCACTTCCACGGTAAGGGCGACAGCCGGTCCGACGAGTGGGCGGCCTCGTGCGCCACCGGCCTCGCCATCGTGCTCGGCAGCGAGCTGCACGACCGGCTCGGCGTGTGCACCGCGCCGCACTGCGACCGCGTCTACGTCGACATCTCGCGCAACGGCACCCGCCGCTTCTGCTCCACCGCCTGCCAGAACCGCGTCAAGACCGCCGCCTTCCGCGCCCGCGCCGGCCGCTCCTAAGACCTATCACGTTTCGCTGATCGAGACGGTTTCCCCTGATCTGGCGATCTGGTTGATCGTCAGGCTGCCACCTCCAGCTTCAGGTTGTGGAGCGCGGCGACGCCCGCGACGGCATGATTGATGGCGTCTGCTTTGCGGCGGCATTGGCGCAGGATCTGATGGTCTTTCAGCCGGGCCAGGGTGTGCTCGACCACTGCCCGGCGTTTACCGAACCGCCGGTAGGTGCGGTCCTTGATTATCTTGCCGTCGGGCCCGCGGGCAGGGTTGCGGACCCCGGCCGCGCCGCGATAGGCGCCATCTTGCGACAGGCGAGGGTGCGCGGTCAGGGCGGGATCTCGTCCCAGGGTGTTGCGGTAGACGACGATGTCATTGCGGTTGCCGGGCCAGGACGTGCCGACCGCGACGACGCGGCGGTCCCGGGCGCGGGTGATGATCTGCACGTTGACGCTGCGCCGGTAGTTCTTGGACTTGGCGGTCTTGGTGTGGTCGTGGACGGGGATGAGGGTGCCGTCGACGACCCACAGTTCCCGCTTGTCGGCCGGGGGCGGGCCGAGCAGGGCGGCCAGGTGCGGCGCGAAGTCGTGGACGACGCGGTGCGCGGCGGCGTGGGAGATGCCGAACAGGGAGCCGAGTTGGGCGAAGGTCAGGTTGGTGCGGTAGGCCAAGACGATGAGCAGGACCCGGTCGGGGTAGGCCGGCGCCCACGGGTGCCCGATGCCCTTGTCGGGGCGGCGGTCCCACAGCCGCCGGATAAGGGTCAGGAACTGGGCGCCGGACAGTCCGGTCCAGGCTTTGAGGTCCGCTGAGGTGCACCGCGCCAGCCGCATCCGCATACCACCGACCGTGTCCGCTGGTTACATAGAGCGATATGCCCTGGCGGTGCCCTTCGTCTTCCGTCCGGAGAGCGGAGAGCGGAGAGCGGAGAGCGGAGAGCGGAGAGCGGAGAGCGGAGAGCGGAGAGCGGAGAGCGGAGAGCGGAGAGCGGAGGAAATTGTCAGTGCTGTCTGGCACGGTGATGTCATGGCTGTGGCGAGAGGGACGCCTGGGGTGATCGCGAGCGGTGATGGCCACCGCTCCTCGTCTTCGTCTTCGTCGTCCTCGTCCTCGTCGGTTCGGCGGTTTCGGGGGAAGAACAAGGGTCGGGGCTGGCGTCGTGCTGAGGATCAGCCGGTGTCGGTGATCCGGTTGGCGCTGGATAGCAGTGATCCGCAGGTCCGGGCCCGGTTGGAGGCTCTGTTCGGGGCGTCGTGGCGGTTGAAGCGGGCGTTGCAGCACGATGCCGCTGATCGGGTGGCGGCGTATTGGGCGGGGGAACACCGCCGGGCGCAGGATCCTGGCGGGTGGCGTAAGGAGCTGGGGTTGTCGCGGGCGGGGCTGGAGGCCGCCGCCCGGGCGCATCTGGACCGCTCTGGGCATCTGTTGCATCATCTGACCAAGGCGCTGGCGCTGCATCAGGCCGATGAGGTGTGGAACGGGGTGGCGCGGCATCTGTTCCCCGACGCCGCCGGTCGTTATGCCGGAGCGCCGAAGATCGGCCGGTATCACCGGTATACCCGGATCCCGGGCCGGGCCCGCTCCCACACGGCCGGCCGTAAGTGGGAGACGTTCCGGCTGCACGGCAGCCTGGCCGGGCATCTGGCCGCGTACCGGGCGCTGGGCTTGCCGGCGGGGCTGGGCATGGCCGATGCCGGGCTGCTGCCCACGGGCATGCCCGTGCTGGCGCAGCCACGCCGGATGCCTCCCCCCAGGCAGGCGCCGCCGGGACACCCCGGCAGGCCTACCGCAAAGACACCCTGACCCGCGGCTACCGCAAGCTCCGCACCGCGGTCGCCGCCGACGCCGCCCGCCGCGCCGAAGCCCGCCGCGCCCGCACCTACGCCACCGCCGCCGCCCTGACCAGCGTGCACGGCGCCAACCTGACCGTGGAAGACTGCGACATCTCCACCTGGCACCGGCTCTGGGGCCGGGCCTGCGCCGCGTTCACCCCCGGCCTGCTCATCACCGCCCTGGCCCGTGAATGCGCCGCCACCGGCGGCGCACTGCTGCGCGCCTCCACCACCAAAACCGCGATGTCCCAGCACTGCCTGTGCGGCGCCCGCGTCACCAAATCCCTGGCCGCCCGGACCCATCACTGCCCGGCCTGCGGCCTGACCGCCGACCGGGATCTGGTCTCCGCCGCGCTGGCCGCCTGCGTCACCTTGAGCGACCCAGCCGACCCACAGACCGCGCGCGTGGACTACACCCGCGCCCGTCAGCTCCGCACCACCCAAGGGCTGCAAGAAGCCCTGACCGAGTCAACCGTGATAAGCCCCGCCACCGCCCCATCCGATGGAGCGGGAACGGGCGATACGGCAGCCGCCCCCCGCCCGCACTACCGCACCCGGCAGCGCGGGCGGGGGGCGGCCTCTGCTCGGCGAAGTTCCGGCCCCGGTGACATGCCGACCCCGGATGAGACGACGACCTCCCCAGGCCGCCGACCACGCCGGAAAGACATGATCACACACCGGACTGTCATAATACGCGACAGCTCTTAGCCTCCCCCACAGGACACCCGGCCCGCCACGACCGCGCCTCGCCTCAGAGCGAGGTAAAGCAACGGTCACGGAAAGTGTCGATCTAACTACACTGGGAAGAGAAGGGAAGATCACACCGAACGGCGGCGAGCCGTTCACCTGGCAGGCGGCCGGTCTCCGAGATGCCCGCGGAGGCGCGGGCCGTTCCGCCGCGAAGCTCCAGTGGGGGGAAGAAGTGGCTGTACGGACTCCTCGATCCGTCGCCGTACCGGCGGCGGCGGCTTTTCTTGCGGTGGCGCTGCTCGGCGGCTGCGGCGGTCACAAGACCGCCGTCGTGACGCCCGAGAACGCGGTCGCCACCAGCCCGGCGGCCGGCGCGCCGCCGGCGGGTGCCCAGCCTTCGGCGGGCACGGAAACCGAGTACAACGCCGAGTGCCCGACGGGAGGCAACGCCAAGCCGTTCGCCAAGACCCGCTTCGCTCTGCACGCGGGCCTCGCGCTCGGGGCCTTCCACCGGTACATCTACAAGCCCCTGCGCAGCGGCGGCTTCAACGCCGGCGCCGAGAAGCGCAAGCGCACCTTCGTGAAGGCGGCCGTGGCGGGTGTCTTCGCCCTGCATGAGCTGAAGGTCGCCAAGGGCTTCGCGGTGGCCAATCCCACGCTGTGCAAGGCCGTGGAAGGCGTCAGCAGCAAGTTCACCAGCCTCACCGACAAGCTCAAGGGCGGCACCGCCACGGAGGCCGACCTGGACACCAGCAAGGCGTCCATGGACGGCCTGCAGAAGAACGCCTCGAAGACCGGCTACGACTTCAAGGAGCAGAACGTCACGATTCCGGGCGCAGGCTGACCTGATCCGACTCCCGAGGCCGTGCCCAGCACGGGGGGTACGGCTTCGCGAGGGTGCAAGGCTGATGCGACTACGCCCGTACACGCGGCGTGACCTGCGGCAACGGGGGTGGGGTTCCATGACCGGCGAGGACGACGTCTTCGACGTGATCGTCGTGGGCGCGGGACCGGCCGGGGAGACCGCCGCCGCCCGGGCCGTACGGGGCGGCCTGACGGCGGCCGTGGTCGAGGAGCGCCTGGCGGGCGGCGAGTGCGCCTACTACGCGTGCATCCCGAGCAAGGCGCTGCTGTGGCCGATGGAGCTGGCGGCCGAGGTGAGCCGGATGCCCGGGCTGCAGTTGCGCGGCCCGATCGACGCCGACGCGGTGCTCGCCCGCCGCGACCGGGTGGTGTCCCACTTCGACGACGGCGGCCAGGTGGGCTGGATCGAGAACGTCCCCGCGACGTTCGTCCGGGGCCATGGACGCCTGGCCGGCCCTCTGCGGGTGGAGGTGACCACGCCGGACGGCGGCACCCGCGCCCTGAGCGCCCGGCACGCCGTCGTCATCGCGACCGGCAGCGACCCCTCGATCCCGGACGTGCCCGGCCTGCGGGAGGCGCGCCCGTGGACGAACCGGGAGGCGACCAGCGTCCAGCAGGTGCCGAAGCGGCTGGTGGTGATCGGCGGCGGGGTCGTCGCCTGCGAGATGTCGCAGGCGCTGCACTCCCTCGGCGCACAGGATACGACCGTGCTCGTACGCGGCGACCGCCTGCTCGGCCGGACCGAGCCGTTCGCCGGCGAGCTGCTGGTGGAGTCGTTCCGGCGGTCGGGCATCGACGTACGCTTCGGCCGTACGCCCACCCGTGTCGAGCGCCCGGTCCCCGGCGGCCCCGTCACCGTCCACACCGGCGACGGGGCGCTGATCGAGGCCGACGAGATCCTCGTCGGCACCGGACGCCGGGCGGCCGTGGGCGACCTCGGCCTTGAGACGGTGGGCCTGGCGGCGCGCGGCCCGATCGAGGTGGACGCCAGCATGCGGGCGACGGGCGTCCCGGGCGACGGGCTCTACGCCGTCGGCGACGTCAACGGGCGCAACCTGCTCACCCACATGGGCAAGTACCAGGCCCGGGTGTGCGGCGACGTGATCGCCGCCCGCGCCAGGGGCCTGGCCGACGACCTTCCTTCGCACCGCGACATCGCCGACGACCTGGGCGCCCCGCAGGTCATCTTCACCGACCCGCAGATCTGCGCGGTCGGGCGCACCGAGTCCCGGGCACGGGCCGAGGGCTTCTCGGTACGCGCCGTGGAGTACGACATGGGGGCCGTCCCCGGCGCCACCCTCCAGGCCGACGGCTACATCGGCCGGGCCAAGATGGTCGTCGACGAGGACCGCCGCGTGCTGCTCGGCGTCACCTTCGCCGGCCCCGCGGTGGCCGACCTCCTGCACGGGGCCACCATCGCGGTCACCGCCGAGGTGCCCCTCTACCGGCTGTGGCACGCCGTTCCCGCGTTCCCGACCGTGAGCGAGGTCTGGCTCCACCTCCTGGAGGAATACGGCCTGTGACCCGCGCGGCGCGTGCGGGGTGGTGTCAGCGCCTGCCCGCGAGGACGTCCCGGGCGATGGCGTCCCGCTCCGCCGCCTCCCGCTCGGCCATCTCCTGCTCGGCCACCACCCGGGCGTCGTACGCCGTGCGAGCCGAGGCGATCTCGTTCTGGTGCTCCTCGGTCCAGGTGACCAGCGCGCGGATGGTGTGGTGCAGGGTCGCGCCCAGCGGCGTGAGCGCGTAGTCCACCCGCGGCGGCACGGACGCGTGCACCGTGCGGCTCACCAGCCCGTCGCGCTCCAGGTGGCGCAGCGTGCGGGCGAGCATCCGCTGGCTGACCCCGTCGATCGTGCGGCGCAGCTCGGTGAAGCGCAGGGTGCGCTGGTCGAGCAGGGCGATGACCAGTAGCGACCACTTGTCGGCGATGCGGTCGAGGATCTGGCGGACCTCGCAGTCCTCCCGCGTGTCCCACTGGAGAACGTCGTAGTCGTCGCCGGTATCCCCGCAGTAACCGGGGGACTTTGAAGTGCCGTCTTCCATGGTCATTGATGGTGTCCGAAGATGCTGCTGGTTACAAGAGGGAACCGGCACTCATCTGGATTACCGTGCCCGGTCCCGCCTTTCCCGGAGGAGTCAAATCATGTCCACATCGAGCGGACACATGGACGGGCGTGCTTGGGGCGCGTTGTTCGTATTGTGCGGAGCGATCTTCCTTGAGGGGATCGACGTGGCGATGCTGAACGTGGCGCTGCCGTCGATCCGCGCCGACCTCGGCCTGTCCACCGGCATGCTCAGCGGGGTGGTCAGCGCCTACGTGCTCGGCTACGGCGGCTTCATGTTGCTGGGCGGCCGCACCGCCGACCTGCTCGGCCGCCGCCGGATGTTCCTGTTCTGGCTGACGGTCTTCCTGATCTTCTCAGGCCTCGGCGGGTTCGCCACCGAGGGCTGGATGCTGCTGGTCGCCCGGTTCGTCACCGGGGTCGCGGCGGCGTTCATGGCCCCCGCCGGGCTGGCGCTCGTCACCGGCAACTTCCCCGAAGGGCCACAGCGCACCAAGGCGCTCGGGGTCTACGCGGGAACGGCGGCGGGCGGCTTCTCGCTCGGCCTGGTCGCCGGAGGGCTGCTGGCCTCGCTCGGGTGGCGGTGGGTGTTCTTCGCGCCGGTCATCCTGTCGGCGGTGATCCTGCTGGCCGCCATCCCCCTCATCAAGGACCCCGGCGACACGGAGCGCCCGGCGGGCGGCTTCGACCTTCTGGGCGCGTTCAGCATCACCGGGGCGATGCTGCTGCTGGTGTACGGGGTGGTGCGCCTGGAGCGTCCCGGCAACGACTGGGGCGGCACGGCAGGTACGTTCGCCGCCGGCCTGGCACTGCTGGCGATCTTCGTCGTGATCGAGCGGCGCACGGCCCACCCGCTGGTGCGGCTGGGCATCCTGCGGTCGGGGCCCCTGGTTCGCGCCAACCTGGGGGCGCTGCTGTTCGTCGGCTCCTTCGCCGGCTTCCAGTTCCTGGCGACCCTGTACCTGCAGGAACTGCGCGGCTGGAGCACGCTGCAGACTGGTGTGGCCATGCTGGTGATCGGCATGGACACGGTTCTCGCCCCGACCCTCACGCCACGGCTGGTGAACCGGTTCGGCAACGTCCCCGTGCTGTTCGGCGGGCTGGTGCTGGCGACCCTGGCCTACGTGCTGTTCCTGCCCGCCGGGCTGGACTGGGCCTACACCGCCATGCTGCCGACGATGCTCCTGCTGGGGCTGGCCTTCTCCCTGGCGTACGGCCCGCTGACCATGGCCGCCACCGACGGCATCGACGAGCACGAGCACGGCCTGGCCGGCGGCCTGCTGTACACCGCGATGCAGTTCGGCACCGCCCTCGGCCTGTCGGCGGTGACCGCCGTCAACGTCGCGGCGCTCGGCGACTCCGGCTCGCCCGAAGCGGGGCTGGACGCGCTCCAGACCGCTCTGGTCGTCCCGGTCGTCGCCGGGGCCCTCGGCGCGATCATCACCGCCTTCGGCCTGCGCGCCCGTAAGACGCGGGGGCCGGGGCTAGTCCGCGAGGAGCCGGTCGTACCGGTCGGCGAACTCCGATGACTCCCCCGCCACCGCCCGCAACGGCGCCAACTCCTGCAACGTCCGCCGGGATCCGCTCACGTGCGAGAGCAGATCGAGTCCCTCGGCCAGGGCGTCCGATTTCGCGCCGGAGGCCAGCAGCGCATCGGCCAGGCAGGCACGGCCGTAGGAGCGGTTTCGATCGCTGTTCCACTTGTCCACAGACCGCCGGTAGAACTCGACCGCGGCAGCCGGTTTACCCAGTGCTACTGCTGCCCGGCCCTCGAAGCTCAAGAGCTCTGCCTCGCTGACGAATCCAGCCCAACCCGGGTCGTTCTCATGCGGTCCACGTTCGAACTCCCGCCAGGCGTTGGTCATCGATCTGCGGCAAGCCCGCCCGTCACCGAGAACGGCGTGCGCGGAGGTCTCCCGAAGTTCCAGCAGCGCGTACACACGCGGTGTGGCCCAGTGCCGCGCAAGTTCCTTGGCCGTGGCCACGAAACGCAGTGCCTCTCTGGCACGACCCGGGTGCCGCCGCGCGAGCCGTGTGGCCTGCATGGCGAGGAGGGACGCCACCTGTACATGAAGTTCCCGATCACCAGCGTGATCGGCGTAGAGGCGGGCTTCGCCGTACAACCCGCGAGCGAGGTTCTGATCGTCTGAGTCGTAGGCGAACCAGCCCGCGTCGACGCTCAGCCCTCCGGCGATGGCCACCAACTGGCGGCCGATCGCTTCGCTGTAGTCGGCCTCGTCGAGCATGCGCCGTACCCTCGCGAGCAGATGCAGCGCGGGACCAAGCAGCATGGCACCACCTATCCGCTGATCGTCAGCGCGCAGGCGCTCAACCGTGGCCTTGAGGTGTTTCACGTGCGCGGCTTCGACCCGAGTGGGAATGTGCATGGAGCCCCAGCCCATGCCCGCTGCGAAGCCGCCCGCGAGAACTCCGTTGAACTGGCGGCGGTCCATGTCCATGTCAGGATTTATGCCCTCAACGGGCAGACCTGCCACCGGATCGCCGATGAGCAGGGGGATGAGAGCGTGGCGCGGCATGTCGATGGCATCCGCGAAGCGGAGGATCTCGCGGATGTCGTAGATCGTGCCGCGCTCGCCGCTCTCTATGCGGTTGACCGTACTCTGCGACCAGCCGGCCAGGCCGGCGAGCTCAAGCTGGCTCAGCCCCATCGCCGCACGCACGATCGCGACGAACGCGGCCAGGTCGGCCGAGGCCAGCGCCTGGCGCAACGACGAGCAGTCCCACAGCCACGCCGGTGCGACGGGTCGCGCGCCACGGGTCGCCCGCAGGCAGGGAGCGCACACGGGATCACGGCTGTAGCGGCTCAGCACCGCCTTCCGGCACCCCGGGCACAGCCGCTCCCCCATGCGCCCGAGTCCTTCCTCGCGAAGCCCGCCAGGCGCGTCACAGTAGGAGAAACCGACGGCGTTCGCGATGCCAATCTGTCATAACCACCTGTGATCGATCAATGACGGTACGGCGTTTCCCGTCAAGCCTTCTCACCAGACGCTGACAACCGCCCGCGAAAGGCGCGGCGTCCATGGGAGAAGGGATCGGGATGCTTTCCGTTGAGCGGGTGAGCCATGTCTTCGTGGTGCTCTCCACGATCGAGCAGGTGCCCGTGGCCAGGCGCGAGACGGTGCGAACGCTCGCCTCCTGGGCCATCGACCGGGAGACCGCGTTCACCGCCGGCCTTATCGTGACGGAGCTGGTGACGAACGTCGCCGAGCACGCCGCCACGGAGTCACCCACCGCCACGGTGATGCTGGCCGCCGACGCGCGCTGGCTCACCGTGGCCGTCCACGACACCCATCCGCGCCTGCCCCGCGCTGTGGCCACGTCCCATGACGATGGCGGACGGGGGCTCCGCATGGTCATGCTCCTCACCGAGGAGGCGGGAGGACAGCACACCGTCGAACCGACGACCGGAGGCGGCAAACACATCGTCGTCCACCTGCCACGCCGATGGGAGCCGGGGCGAATTGAACCTTTGACCCACCCGTCAGGCACTTGACGGGTGGGCCGGGGCTGCCCACCCAGAGGTGGCAGCCCAGCAGTGCCTGGGCCACGGCCAGGCACACGAGCTCGGATCGCTGAGCAGAGGTGGTCTGCCAAGGCATCGCGTTCCTCCGATCTCGTCATCGATCTTCACGTAAAGTGCGGTCAAGAGGGCGTTCAGGTCTGTCGAGACACACGGATCCTGGATGCGTCTACCGCTCCGAAGGCCGAACCGCAGAGCCACGTGTCCAGCGTGGTCGCGCTCGGCGGGGCTGCGAACCCCCTTGCGGAATCGAGGTCAGCGCCCAGGTGGAGGCGGCAGTGAAGTGCCCTGACATGTCGCGCGGTGCGCGACTCACCGCCCATAGTGCCGTCTCCACATCCCTGGCCTTGTGCAGTGATCGCGCACTGCACGAGCTCGTGGACACGGCCGTGCCGATCGGCTCTGGCATCGGCGGGAAGTCGGCCCTGCTGGAGGTCGCCGGAACCTCGGTCTTCGTGAAGCGGGTGCCACTCACCGATCCGGAGAGGCAGCCGGAGAACGTCCGGTCCACGGCGAACCTGTTCGCGCTGCCGGCCTTCTGCCAGTACGGCATCGGCGGGCCGGGCTTCGGGGCCTGGAGAGAGCTCGCCGTGCAAACCATGACGACGAACTGGGTGCTCGCGGGGGACTACGAGGGCTTCCCCCTGATGTACCACTGGCGGGTGCTGCCGGACTCGGTTCAGTCCCTGCCCGAGGAACTGGCCGACGTGGAACGAGCCGTCGCGTACTGGGGAGGCGGATCGGAGGTGCGCCGCCGGATCGAGGCTCTCCAGCAATCCTCGGCGAGCGTCGCGCTGTTCCTCGAGTACATCCCGCAGAACCTGCACGAATGGCTGGGCACTCAGGTCGGAGCCGGCGACGAGGCCGCCGACCGGGCCTGCGCCATGGTGGAGAGGGACCTGAAGGCTGGAACCTCGTTCATGAACGCCCGCGGGCTCCTGCACTTCGACGCCCACTTCGAGAACATCCTGACCGACGGCCAGCGCCTCTTCTTCGCGGACTACGGCCTTGCGATCTCCTCCCGGTTCGAACTGTCGCGGGACGAGGCAGACTTCTTCGACCGGCATCGGACCTACGACCGCTGTTATACCGTCACGCATCTGGTGCGCTGGCTGGTCACCGCTCTGTACGGATACCGGAGGGAGGACCGCGACGCGCTGGTACGCGCGTGCGCCGAGGGCCAGCGCCTCACGGGAATCCCGGACGCGGCTGCGGCGATCCTTGCCCAACACGCGCCGCTCGCCGCGGTGATGTCGGACTTCTATCGCAAGCTCCAGCGGGAGAGCAGGGAGACCCCGTACCCACTGGAGGAGATCCGCCGGCTCGGCGGGATGTACAGCTCGTCCACAAACGATTCCGGTCACGGCGGCGTGGGGTGAGGGACTCTCGTACTGATTGACCTTCGGGAGACCTGGGATGGGCGGGATGGCCGGACAAAGGGAGTTCGCCCACCCGTCAGGCGATCGACGGGTGAGCCGAGTGCTGCCCACCCAGAACCTGGACCACCTAGTGGGTGACCACAAACGTTCGCCGGGTCCGATCGCGCGGCTAATGGCGGGGACCCTAGCGGTTCGGCGTTCGCTGCGGATGCGGGCGTGTTCGCGGCGTTGGGCCTCCCGCGTGGAGTAGGTCGGTATGAAGCACAACTCCACGTTCGATGTGATCTATTGAGGAGTGCGCCGACACGTGGCAGCCTCGGCCTCATGGATGAACCGGTGGAACAAGGGCTAGGCGAGTTCTTCGAGGAACCGTCGCAAAGATATGAGTTCGACGTGGTCATGCGCGGCTATGACCGCCAGCCAGTGAACGAGCTGTTCAACCGGATCCAGAAGACCTTCGACGGCACCGCCGACGAACTCGAACGGGTCACTCCAGATTTCATCCGCGCCACCAAGTTCAACGTCGTTATCCGCGGCTACCATCGCCGACAGGTCCACGAGGCACTACTCGACTGCATTCGGCGATTGCAGTCACCAGCCTGAGGTTCCAACCAGGTACGGCGATGCGAATGGCTGCCGGGGACGGCCGGCCCTACCGGTGATTGTGTCCACCCACGAGGCACTGTGGTCCCGAGTGGAGGTGGACAGACCGACCCGGCGAACGTTGGTGGTCACCCCACTAGGGGCGCGGAGTGAGGGTGCCTTGCAGGTGACGGCTGACCTCGGAAGATCCCGGGATAGGCGCGGGGTGGGGTTCCTGGTGAGGGTCCATCTTGCGGGATCTTGGGGGGTGGGCCGGGTGATGCCCGCCCAAGAAATGACCTCCCCAGGTGCGGCAATGATGCCCCCTGGCCGGCCTTGTCGGTGATCACCCCAACTGGCCGATCCGTCCAAGAATTTGCACACCGTCGACCCTCACCAGGCCCGCTCCCCCATGCCTCTAGGCTGCCCAACCCCTGGGTGGGCAGCACCCGGCCCACCCGTCAAGCGCTTGACGGGTGGGCGAACTCCCATCGCCCCGGCCCTCCCGCCCACCCAAGACCTCCCCAACATCAACCCTCACGAGACACCCCACCCCACGCCTCTAAAGAGCGGCCGCCATTAGGCCGCCATTAGATGGTTACCGGAGTCGGCGTGATGTGGGTCGGGTGTCCCAGCGGTAGCGGGGTCTTGCTCGGCGGATGAGTGCGCGGATGGTGACGAACGGCGGCCAGGTAGAGGTAGAAGTCGACACCCTGGCCGTTGCATTCGAAGCAGCGGGCGGACCCGATGGTGCGGGCGGACCCGATGGTGCGGAGGCGCGTGTCAGCCCGTCGTCCAAGGCCGGAGCTTGTCGGGGTTGAGTATTGCCCAGATGTGCTTGATCCGGTCGCCTGCGACGTCGAACGCCAGCACCGACACGGTGACGCCGTCCAGCTGAGCCACCAGACCAGGCTGACCGTTGACCGTACACTCCAGGATCGTCGCACTGGCCCGAGCGGCGAAGAAGCGCGCGATCTGCTCGGCGCCTTCGACCGGGCGGAGCTCGGCTCTGACGAGGCCGCCGCCGTCGCCGGTCGCCGTGGCGTCGGGGTCGAGGAGGCCGATGAGGGCGTCGATGTCCTTGGCTTCCCATGCCTGCTTGAAGTCCCTGACGATGCCGGCCTGCTGGGCTGCCGGAGCCGTGGGAGCCTGCGACGCGCGGATGCGACGGCGTGCCGAGGAGGCCAGCTGGCGGCATGCCGCAGGGGTACGGCCGACGATTTCGGCCACTTCGGCGAAGGAGTAGCGGAAGACATCGTGCAGGATGAACGCGACGCGCTCGGCCGGGGTCATCGATTCGAGCACGACGAGGAAGGCCATGCTGACCGACTCGTCGAGGGTGACCCGGTCGGCCGGGTCGACCGTGGTGCCGCCCGGCCGCCCGCTGATCCACTCGGCACGGTCGGGCAGTGGCTCGGGGATCCATTCGCCCACGTAGCGCTCCCGCCGGGCCCGTGCCGAGCCGAGCAGGTCGAGGCAGACGCGACTGGCGACCTTCGTCAGCCAGGCGCCGGGGGATTCGATGGCTTCCTGCTGCTGTCGGGACATGGCGTACCAGCGGGCGTAGGTCTCTTGTACGACATCCTCGGCATCGGCCAGGGAGCCGAGGAGCCGGTACGCCAGATTGATCAGCTGACGCCGCTCGCTCATGATCGCGCTCAGGCCCGGATCGGGCCGGCCGTCTCCTGGCTCGGATGGGTTGGTCACGGTGTCGCCGACTCCCTTGGTCGCAGCTGCCCTCACCAGTTCGACGAGACATCGCACCGAACTGTGAGGCAGGCGCGTCGCCTCACATTCCCAGCGGTTGTGTCGTCGTACCGATGAACCGAACGCTAAGGAAGGAAACCGATCATGGAACCCGTGAACGCCGCGATCATTTACTACAGTGCCACAGGCACCGTGCATGCCTTGGCGCAAGCCGCCGCCGAGGGCGCGGAAAAGGCCGGCGCACACGTGCGACTGCGCAAGGTCGCCGAACTGGCCCCACCGGAGGCGATCAGCGCCAAGCCGGCCTGGGCCCAACACCTCCAGGACACCGCCGACGTCGCCGAGGCCGGCCTCGACGACCTGGCCTGGGCCGACGCGGTGCTGTTCGGTACCCCCACCCGCTTCGGCAACCCGGCCAGCCAGCTCAGGGCGTTCATCGATACCACCGGTGGCCTGTGGTACCAGGGCAAGCTCGCGGACAAGGTGTACTCGGCTTTCACCGCCTCCAACACCGCCCACGGCGGACAGGAATCCACTCTCCTGGCGCTAGGGAATACGTTCTACCACTGGGGCGGCGTCATCGTGCCCCCCGGCTACACCGACCCCATCCAGTTCCAGTCAGGCAATCCGTACGGCACCTCCCACGTGGCCGGCGATGGCCCACCCAGTGAGGTGGCCTTGCAGGCGGCCCGTTACCAGGCCCGCCGCGTCGTCGACACCGCGGCCTCACTCAAGGCCGGCCGCGCCGCCTGATCCAGCACGGAACACCAACGGGGCTGGTACGGCACAGACCACAAGGATCCGCAATGTGACAAGGAAGAACTGAGCGATTCTCAGGCTGTTGTGGAGCTCACCGGCTCGCAATCGCCCGCTTGTGACGCGTGTGAGCACGGCGGGTGGTCAGGTCAGGGTTCGGCCGATGCCTGAGGCGGGACGGGACGTCCGGGCGCTCCCCGGAAAGGCCGCCGCGAACCGGATGCCTGTCCGGGGCGGGGTGGTTTGCCGCATAGTGGAAGAAGCCGTACCGAGCCGGTCCCCCATGCCAGCGGCCCGGCCGACCCCCACCGGACGCACGCGGAGGCTCCCCGTGTTCGAGCGCTTCACCGATTCCGCACGTCGTGCCGTGGTCACCGCCCAGGAGGAGGCCAGGCGGCTCAACCACGAGTACATCGGCACCGAGCATGTGCTCCTCGGCCTCCTGGGCGAGGGCAGGGGGCTCGCGGCGACGGTCCTGACGGGCCTCGGCCTCACCCTGGACGACGTCAGGACGAGCGTCGAGGAGATCGTCGGGCTCGGGGTGAGCACATCGGGAGCGCACATCCCGTTCACGCCGCGTGCCAAGAAGGTCCTCGAACTGTCCCTCCGCGAATCCCTCCAACTGCATCACAACTACATCGGCACCGAGCACATCCTGCTGGGCCTGGTCCGCGAGGGCGAGGGCGTCGCCGTCCAGGTGCTGGTGCTGCACGAGGTCGACCTCCAGCAGGTGCGCGAGCGGCTCATCGAGGGCGCTGAGAGCCGCAGGGGCCGCAGGCTCGGCAACCCCGCCGAGGACACCGTCCTGTTCACCCCCGCACAAGGTCTGGGCGCGCGCCTGGAACGCATCCAGGAGAGCCTGGACCGCATCGAGCGCAGGCTCGACGCCATGGGCGTCCCGCCCGCCCCGGACGACACGAACACCGACGCCGGTACAAGCCCAAGCCCAGGCCCAGGCCCAGGCACCAGCGAAGCGCCCTCCAAGGCCCCCGAGACCCCGGAGACCCCCGAGACCCCCGGATGACGAGTCGAACCGCCGCGATCCGGAGTCCCCGAGCGTCCCCGGATCGCGGCGGTCAGTCGTGGCGCCCGGCGGCCGAGGCGCGCGGCGCGGGCACCATCGTGCCCGCCGCCATCCTCGCCTCCAGCACACCGGGGTCCTCGGTGTACGCCAGCGTGGCGCCGAGGGAGAGCAGCAGGCGGCGCATGCGCACGTTGTCCGAGAGCAGGGTCGCCCGGACCTCCGCGAAGCCCAGGTCGCAGGCCTCCTGGAGCAGCATGCGGGCGAGCGCGCCCCCGAGGCCGCGCGCCTGCCACCGGTCCTCGACCAGGAACGCCATCTCGGCGATACCGGGATCCTGGGTGAAGATCAGGTTGGCCAGTGCCACCACCTGGCCGTCGTGACCGGCGACGAGCGAGTGCCCGCGGTCGCGGTCGCAGAGCCGGTCGAACATGCGCGGCGGCAGGGTCGGCATGGAGGTGAAGTAGCGGAACCTGCGGGAGTCGGGAGAGCACCGGTCGTGCAGGTCGCGCACTGCCTCGCGGTAGAGCAGGGTGAGCGGGCGCACCTGCACCTCCACCCCGTCGCTGAGCACCACCGGGCGCTCGGCCGCCGTGGCCTCGGCCGGAGGCTGCGCCAGCCGTACGAGCGCGGCGGCCCGGGCCGCCTCGGTCAGCGTGAACGGGAGCCCGCTCCTGCGGAGCCGGATGGCGCGGCGGGAGGCGACGGGCACGGTGAGCAGCGTCGGGTCCGGCAGGTCGGACGACATGTCCGACCCGTACACCCAGCGGGCGTCATCGGCACGCAGCAGGTCGGCCAGCACCTCCGGCAGCCGCCAGGGCGTGGCCCGCAGCCGGGAGGCGAGCAGCAGGACGCGGGTCGGCTCGTCGGTCAGCTCGTGGGCGGTGGCGGGCACGACCTGCACGCGCCGGCCGCCCGCCGCCTCCAGAGCCTCCCGTACGGTCTCGGCGGACGCCGGGATGTCGGCGACGAACTCGTCCACTGTGCCGTCGGTGTCAGGTTGGACGCTCAGTCCAAGGATGTTGCCGCCCTTGGCCGCCAGCGCGGCGGTTAGGGAGGCAAGCCGGCCCGGCCGCTCGTCAACCGTGGTACGAATCCGCAAAAATCCCATCGAAACCCCCTGTTGTCCGGTCACCAGAATGCCGCTGGACTGTTACAAAGCTGCTACACAGGGATGAGCCCGTGGTTTCGTTTACATGCTTTGCTGCTGAACGCGTGATTTCATACGACGTGTCGTGAATCGCCGTGCTTTCCGGTGCCAGGCTGCGGGGCGGCCGGCGGATATAGCAGGATGTGGCGATACGAGCAGGCGCGTTCCCCGCTGCGGAGAGGCTCCGCCCCCGGCCGACACGCGCCCTCGGTGCGCGAACCCTCGACGGCGAGCGACACCGGCACCACCACCATCACGATCAACCGGCACTACCACCATCACGATCAACAGGTAGGAGGAGGGGTCCGGCACCCGGCCGAGGCCGGTCGGGCGCGGGGCCCCGGATTCTCGATGACCGATCTGCTCTTCCGCGGCGGGCGCGTGTTCACCGGCTCGGCACGCCTGCCCGGCGCTCCCCTATATCCCGCTTACCCCGGATCCACCGGCCCGGACGCGTTCGCCGAGGCGGTGCTGGTCAGGGACGGGCGCATCGCCGCCGTGGGCGCCGAGGCCGACGTCGTACCGCAGGCGCGCCCCGGGCACGAGACCGTGGACCTCGCAGGCGGGCTGCTGACGCCCGGGTTCACCGACGCCCACATCCACCCGGTGCAGGCCGGGCTGGAGCGGTCGAAGTGCGAGCTGTCGGAGGTGTTCGGCCTCGCCGCCTACGTCCAGAAGGTCGCGGTGTACGCCAAGGCGCACCCGGACAAGGAGTGGATCGACGGCGGCGGCTGGGACATGGCCGCCTTCCCCGGCGGGCTCCCGCACCGCACGCAACTCGACTTCGTGGACCGGCCCGTCTACCTGATCCAGCGCGACCACCACGCGGCCTGGGTGAACACCCGGGCCCTTTCGATCGCCGGGGTCACCGCCGAGACACCCGACCCCGCCGACGGACGGATCGAGCGCGACCCCGACGGCACGCCGAGCGGCGTCCTGCACGAGGGCGCCATGGACCTGGTCGGCCTGCTCACCCCCCGGCCGACCGCCGGCGACGTCGACGCGGCGCTGATGGACGCGCAGTCGTACCTGTTCTCCCTGGGCATCACCGGCTGGCAGGACGCGATCGTCGGCTCGTACGCGGGCTCCGACGACTACTTCCCCGCCTACCTGTCCGCGGCGGGCGCGGGACGGCTGAGGGCGCGCGTCGTCGGCGCCCTGTGGTGGGACCGCACCAGGGGCGCCGAGCAGATCGAGGAGATGGCCGAGCGCCGCGCCCAGGCCGGAGGGCTGTTCTCGGCCGGCTCTGTGAAGATCATGCAGGACGGCATCGCGGAGAACTTCACCGCCGCCGTCATCGAGCCCTACTGCAACTGCGGCCCCGACCAGCGCGGCCTGTCGTACGTGGACCCCGCCCTGCTGAACGGCTACGTCACCGAGCTCGACCGGCTCGGCTTCCAGGTGCACTTCCACGCCATCGGCGAGCGCGCCGTACGGGAGTCCCTGGACGCGCTGGAGGGCACGTCGCCCGGCAACCGGCACCACATCGCCCACCTGCAGATCGTCGAGCCCTCCGACGTGCCGCGCTTCGCCCGGCTCGGCGTCACCGCCAACCTCCAGCCGCTGTGGGCGACCCACCACCTGCAGATGGACGAGCTGTGCATCCCCTACCTCGGCGAGGAGCGCTCGTCCTGGCAGTACCCGTTCGCCGACCTGGTGCGTACGGGCGCGCGGCTGTGCGCGGGCAGCGACTGGCCGGTCTCCTCGGCCGACCCGCTGCAGGGCATGCACGTGGCGGTCAACCGCACCGAGCCCGGCGGCTCGGTGCACGCGGGCTACCCGACGGCCCAGACGCCGTTCCTTCCGGGACAGAGCCTCGACCTGGCCACCGTGATGGCCGCCTACACCGCCGGGTCGGCCTGGATCAACCACGACGACGAGGCCGGTGTCATCGCGGAGGGCAACCGCGCCGACCTGGTGGTCCTCGACCGCGACCCGTTCGAGCTGCCGTCCAAGGAGATCTGGACCACCGAGGTGGCCATGACCTTCGCCGGCGGCGACGCCGTCTACGAGCGCCACGCCTGAGCCTCGGCCCTGAGCTTCGGGCCTGAGCCTCGGGCCCGGACTTCGGGCGCCGGACGACAATGCCCCCGCGGGTCTCCCGCGGGGGCATCGCTCACTCGAGCACGACCGGCAAGGCCTACCAGGGCGAACGGTTGTTGCGAAGCCGCTCAAGGGCCTCGGCGAGGATCGCGGCGCCGTCGGTGTCGCTGCGCCGCTCCTTCACGTAGGCCAGGTGCGTCTTGTACGGCTCGTTGCGCGGAGGCGCGGGCGGGGCCGACTCGTCCTGACCGGCGGGAAGACCGCATCGAGGGCAGTCCCAGTACTCCGGGACGGCTGCGTCACTGGCGAAACTCGGACGCGTCTCGTGCATGTTGGCGCACCAGAACGAGACCCGCACTCGAGGGGCCGCCTCGCCACGCTCGGCCTCCCCCATCGGACCGGCGCCGACACGGCTACCACGGATCGCGTTGCCACTACCCACGGATGAACTCCTCGCTTGATCGCCCCGCAGGGACGGGGAAAGAATCTCTGTCAGGCTTTGCCGGGAATGACCGCTACCCCCGGGTGCGGTCAGTACGCCGGTAGGTCCGCTACGGCTTGAGCAGCAGGCCCAGCGCGATGATGCAGACGAACCAGATCGTGCCGGTGATGATCGTCAGCCGGTCGAGGTTCCGCTCCACGACCGAGGACCCGCCGAACGACGACGTGAACCCGCCGCCGAAGAGATCCGAGAGGCCGCCACCCTTGCCCTTGTGGAGCAACACGAGCAGCACCATGAGTGCACTCGACAGGATGAGGGCGATGGAGATTCCGATAGTCACCGTTGACCTGTTCCCTGTTTCGCGCGCCGAAGCGCGACCTGACCTGCCCGGCGATCGCCGGGGTGATGATTCAAAGTTTCTCTTCGAGGGTACGTCGTGATGTCAACTTGTACCTCCGAAATAGCTCAGCTAGCCCGACATTTCGCCAAAACGGCAAATCTTCACGAACTCGACCGGGTCGAGGCTCGCACCGCCGACCAGGGCTCCGTCGACATCGGGCTGGGCCATGATGCCGGCGATGTTGCCGGACTTGACCGACCCACCGTAAAGGATACGGATGCCACCGGCCACCTCGTCGTCGTACAGCTCGGCGAGTCGCGTGCGGATGGCGCCGCACACCTCCTGCGCGTCGTCGGGCGTCGCCACCTCACCGGTGCCGATGGCCCACACCGGCTCGTAGGCGACGACGAGCGACTTGGCCTGGTCGGTCTTCACGCCGTTGAGCGCGGCGTCGAGCTGCGACAGGGCGTAGGCGACGTGGCCGCCGGCCTGGCGGACCGGAAGGCCCTCGCCCACGCACAGGATCGGCGTGAGCGAGTGCCGGTAGGCCGCCTGCACCTTGGCGTTGACGAGCTGGTCGTCCTCGCGGTGGTGCTCGCGCCGCTCGGAGTGCCCGGCGAGGACGAACGTGCAGCCCAGCTTGGCGAGCATCGAACCGGAGATCTCACCGGTGTAGGCGCCGCTGTCGTGGGCGGACAGGTCCTGCGCACCGTACTCGATGCGGAGCTTGTCGCCGTCCACCAGGGTCTGCACGCTGCGCAGATCGGTGAACGGCGGCAGCACGGCCACCTCGGTGCGGTCGAAGTCCTTGTCGGTCAGGGTGAACGCCAGCTTCTGGACGAGCGCGATGGCCTCAAGGTGATTGAGGTTCATCTTCCAGTTGCCGGCGACGAGCGGCTTGCGGGCTGTGCTCATGGGTCGCTCAGTCCTCCAGCGCGGCGAGTCCGGGGAGGGTCTTGCCCTCAAGGTATTCGAGGCTGGCCCCGCCACCGGTGGAGATGTGGGAGAAGCCGTCCTCGGGGAGACCGAGCTTACGCACGGCGGCGGCGGAGTCGCCACCACCGACCACGGTGAACGCGTCCGAGGCGATCAGCGCCTCGGCCACGGCACGCGTGCCGCCCGCGAACGCGTCGAACTCGAACACGCCCATCGGGCCGTTCCAGAACACGGTCGCGGCGTCGGCGAGCTTGCCCGCGAACAGCTCGCGGGTCTTCGGGCCGATGTCGAGGCCCTCGCGGTCGGCGGGGATCGCCGTCGCCTCGACCACCTCGTGCTCGGCGTCCTCGGCGAACTCCGTCGCGGCCAGCACGTCGACCGGGAGCACCAGGTCGACGCCGCGCTTGTCGGCCTCGGCGATGAAGCCGCGCACCTGGTCGAGCTGGTCGGCCTGCAGCAGGGAGTTGCCGACCTCGTGGCCCTGGGCCTTGAGGAAGGTGTACGCCATGCCGCCGCCGATGATCAGGCGGTCGACCTTGCCGAGCAGGTTGGCGATCACGCCGAGCTTGTCGGAGACCTTGGCGCCGCCGAGCACCACGGCGTACGGCCTGGCGGGCTCCTCGGTGAGCTTCTTCAGAACCTCCACCTCGGCCACGACCAGGCCGCCCGCGGCGTGCGGGAGACGCTTGGGCACGTCGTAGACGCTGGCGTGCTTGCGGTGCACCGCGCCGAACCCGTCGCCGACGTAGAGCTCGGCGAGCTCGGCCAGCCGGCCCGCGAACGCGCCGCGCACCTCGTCGTCCTTGGACTCCTCTCCCGGCTCGAAGCGGAGGTTCTCAAGGAGGGCGACCTCCCCGTCGGCCAGGCCCTCGGCGGTGCTCCTGGCGGAGTCACCGACGACGTCCTCGGCGAACTTCACCGGGCGGCCGAGCAGCTCACCCAGGCGAGCGGCCACCGGAGCGAGCGAGAACTCCGGCGCGACCTTGCCCTTGGGGCGGCCGAGGTGGGCGCAGACGATCACCCGCGCCCCGCGCCCGGCCAACGAGGTGATCGTCGGGACCGAGGCGCGGATGCGGCCGTCGTCGGTGATGGCGTCCCCGTCGAGGGGGACGTTGAGGTCGGCGCGTACGAGCACGCGCCGGCCCTTGACGTCGAGGGAGTCGATGGTCTGCATCAGAGCTGCGAGCCCACCAGCTCGATGAGGTCACCGAGGCGGTTGGAGTAGCCCCACTCGTTGTCGTACCAGCCGACGACCTTCACCTGGTTGCCGATGACCTTGGTGAGGCCGGCGTCGAAGATGCAGGAGGAGGGGTCGGTGACGATGTCGGACGACACGATCTCGTCCTCGGTGTAGCTGAGGAAACCGCGCAGCGGGCCCTCGGCGGCGGCCTTGATCGCGGCGTTGACCTCCTCGACCGAGGTGTCGCGGCTCACGTCGACGGTCAGGTCGGTCGCGGAGCCCGTGGGGATCGGCACACGCAGCGCGAAGCCGTCGAGCTTGCCCTTGAGCTCGGGGAGCACCAGGCCGATCGCCTTGGCGGCGCCGGTGGAGGTGGGCACGATGTTCAGGGCGGCGGCGCGGGCGCGGCGCAGGTCCTTGTGGGGGCCGTCCTGGAGGTTCTGGTCCTGGGTGTAGGCGTGGATCGTGGTCATCAGACCCTTCTCGATACCGAAGGTGTCGTTGATGACCTTTGCCATGGGAGCCAGGCAGTTGGTCGTGCAGGAGGCGTTGGAGATGATCGTGTGCGCCGAGGGGTCGTACTTGTCATGGTTGACACCCATGACGATGGTGATGTCCTCGCCCTTGGCCGGGGCGGAGATGATCACCTTCTTGGCGCCGTTCTCAGCGTGCACCCGCGCCTTGTCGGCGTCGGTGAACAGGCCGGTGGACTCCACGACCACGTCGACACCCAACTCGCCCCAGGGGAGCTTGGCGGGGTCGCGCTCGGCGAACACCTTGATCGCCTTGCCGTCGACGGTGATCTCGTCGGCGCTGCTCTTCACTTCGTACGGCAGACGGCCAAGAATGCTGTCGTACTTGAGCAGGTGGGCAAGGCTGGCGTTGTCGGTCAGGTCGTTGACCGCGACGATCTCGATGTTCTTACCGCTGGCCGCTACGGCTCGCCAGAAGTTGCGGCCGATACGGCCGAAGCCGTTGATGCCTACGCGGATGCTCACGGAAACAGATCTCCTCGAACTTCGTGCGCCGGCTCGTGCCGGCGCCGTGGCGGGCTGAAACCTCAGATAACCCTACCGGGTAATAATTGGTGTAGACCACGTGGCTCACCCCTTTGCGGAGCGCGCCCGCCCTCCACGACGTCCTCCCAGCTCAGCGACCCGATCACCCCGGCCCCCGCCACCGCGGGGACGACCGGACTCCAGTCCACGGCCACACCACCGGACCACCGCCCCGAGCCGTCACGCCCGACGCGGTCAGGGGACCGGCCCGGGCGGGGTCACGGGGCCAGCATCTCGGCGGTGAGGTTGGCGTCGGTGCTGGCGATGCCGAGGTCGGAGGCGCGCTTGTCGGCCATGGCGAGCAGCCGCCGGATGCGGCCGGCTATGGCGTCCTTGGTCAGCGGGGGGTCGGCGATCTGGCCGAGCTCCTCCAGCGACGCCTGCTTGTGCTCCACCCGCAGCCGCCCGGCGATCACCAGGTGCTCGGGGGCGTCGTCGCCGAGGATCTCCAGCGCGCGCTGAACCCTGGCCCCCGCGGCCACCGCCGCACGGGCCGACCTGCGCAGGTTGGCGTCGTCGAAGTTGGCGAGCCGGTGGGCCGTGGCGCGCACCTCGCGGCGCATCCGGCGCTCCTCCCAGGCCAGCACGCTGTCGTGGGCCCCGAGGCGGGTGAGCAGCGCGCTGATCGCGTCGCCGTCCCTGACCACCACCCGGTCGACCCCCCGCACCTCCCGCGCCTTGGCGTGGATCTTGAGCCGCCGCGCCGAGCCGACCAGCGCCAGCGCCGCCTCGGGGCCTGGGCAGGTCACCTCCAGCGACATCGAGCGGCCGGGCTCCGTCAGCGAGCCGTGCGCGAGGAAGGCCCCCCGCCACGCGGCCTCGGCGTCGCACGTCGCCCCCGACACCACCTGGCGCGGCAGCCCGCGCACCGGGCGCCCGTGGTTGTCGATCAAACCGGTCTGGCGGGCCAGCGCCTCGCCGTCGCGATACACCCGCACCACGTATCTCGAGCCCTTGCGCAGGCCGGCCGGCGCGAGCACCAGCACCTCGGCCTTGTGCCCGAACACCTCGCCGATGTCCTTGATCAGACGTCGAGCGGTGACATTGGTGTCGAGCTCCGCCTCGATGACGATGCGCCCGCCCACAAGGTGCAGCCCGCTCGCGAACCGAAGCAATGTCGACACCTCGGCCTTGCGGCAGCAAGGCTTCAGCACCGCAAGCCGGCTCAGCTCGTCCTTCACCACACCCGTCATGGCCATGTGCCTGTGTCCTCCCCCAAACAGACGCGTCTCATGGTCGAAGCCGCATCCTCGCGCCCCGTGGACGTTGTCTCCGCCCGACGCGGCTCCATCGGCCCCCGGCAAGTCTCTCGCACCCCGTGGGCGCGCTGACCAGGATCAACGCTTCCCACGGAAAATCTCGTCCAGGACCGAGGCAAGCCGTCGTGCATCATGCCTCGGCGAGCCGTCGGAGGCGGCCACGTCGGCGAGCACCAGGCGCCCGCCGAGGGCGTCGGCCGCCTTCTCCAGCTCGTCACGCTCCTCCACCACCCCGTGATCGGCCAGCACGACGTCGACCGTGAGGTCGGGGGCGTGCTCGCGCAGCACCTGCAGGTGCTTCTCCGCGGAGAAGCCGTCGGTCTCCCCCGGCTGCGGCGCCAGGTTCAGCGCGACCAGCCGCCGGGCGGCGGTGGTGTGCAGCGCCCCGGCGAGCTGGGGCACCTTCAGGTGCGGCAGCACGCTGGTGAACCACGACCCCGGGCCGAACACGACCCAGTCGGCGCCCCGCACCGCCTCGACCGCCTCAGGGCAGGCGGGCGGGTCGGCGGGCACCAGGGAGATCGCCTGGACGTTGCCCGGCGTGACCGCGCAGGCCACCTGCCCCCGGACGACGGTCACCGTGCCGTCGAGCTCCACCTCGGCCTCGATGTCGATCGGCACCGACGCCATCGGCAGCACCCGGCCGTGCGCCCCGAGCAGGCGGCCCACCCAGTCGAGCCCGGCCACGGGGTCGTCGAGCAGCTCCCACAGCGCCACGATCAAGAGGTTGCCGACGGCGTGCCCGTGTAACTCGCCCTCGCTGCGGAAGCGGTGCTGGACCACCTTGCTCCAGGTCTGCCCCCAGTCGTCGTCTCCGCACAGGGCGGCAAGGGCCATGCGCAGGTCACCGGGGGGAAGGACGCCCAGCTCGCGCCTGAGCCGCCCGCTGGAGCCCCCGTCGTCGGCGACGGTCACCACCGCCGTCAACTCCCCCGTAACCCTCCTCAGGGCCGACAGGGACGCGTACAGGCCATGCCCACCACCAAATGCCACCACCCGCACGTCACGCCCGCCCCGGGCCGGCTTGCCCTCACCGTTCCCGACCTGCTCCAGCGAGGTCGGCTTCCCCTCAGGCGCGCCCGTCATGTCTGGGATCGGCTTCCGCTCATGGTCGCCAGTCGCCTCCGACGGGGTCGGCCTCCCCTCAGGCGCGCCCGTCATGTCTGAGATCAGCTTCCGCTCATGGTCACCGGTCTCCTCCGACGGGGTCGGCTTCTCCTCACGCCTGCCGGCCTCCCTCGGCGAGATCTCGTCCCGCTCGAAGGCCTCCGGCCCGGCAGCGCCCGGGTGCTCGCCCTCTTCGGTATCGGTGTCTGATCGCCCGCTCGGCGGGGCCTCACCACGGGATGTGCCCGTGGGTGCCCCGTTTCGATCGCTCACTCGCGGCCCACATCCCGATGGCTCACCTGCACTTCCATGCCCCGATCGCGCAATCGGACGCCGATCTGCTCGGACATGGCCACGCTCCGGTGCTTGCCGCCGGTGCAGCCCACGGCGAGGGTGGCGTAGCCCTTGCCCTCGCGGACGTAACCGGTGGCGACGACGCGGAGAACCTCCTCGTAGGCGTCCAGGAACTCCTTGGCGCCCGGCTGGCTCAGGACGTACTCCCGCACGGGGGTGTCGAGGCCGCTCATGGGGCGCAGCTCGGGCACCCAGTGGGGGTTCGGCAGGAACCTGCAGTCGACCACCAGATCGGCGTCGACGGGCAGGCCGTACTTGAACCCGAAGGACACGACGTTGACCCGCAGGCCGGGACGGTCCTCGCCGCCGAAGAACGAGACGATCTTGCCTCGCAGCTCGTGCACGTTGTGCGAGGAGGTGTCGATGACCAGGTCGGCGTTGGCGCGGACCTCCCGCAGGATGCCGCGCTCCCTCGCGATGCCGTCGACCAGCCGCCCCTCGCCCTGGAGCGGGTGCGGGCGACGGACGTTCTCGAAGCGGCGGACGAGCTCCTCGTCGCTGGCCTCGAGGAAGACCACGCGCACGGCGACGCCGCGCGCCTCCAGCTCCTCGATGGCGGTGTTGAGGTCGGTGGTGAAGGCCAGGCTGCGCACGTCGACGACGGCGGCGACCTTGTCGGTGTCGAGCTTGACCCGCCCGGCCTCCTCGGCCATGGCGAACAGCATGCCCGGCGGCAGGTTGTCGATGACGAACCAGCCCAGGTCTTCCAGGGCCTTGGCCGCCGTGCTGCGCCCGGCTCCGGACATGCCGGTGACGATGACGAACGCGGTGTCGCTCACCGCGCCCTTACGGTCTCGCGGCTCGCCGGAGCGCGACCGTGAGGTGTCGTGGTCATTGTCGTTTCCGCTGGTGTTCTCGGTCACGTTCCCTCCCCCTTCAGCGCCGCAACGATCGCCTCGGCCGTCGAAAGCCCGATGCCAGGAACCTCGCGGATCTCGTCGACGGAGGCCCCCTGCAACCGTTTGACGGATCCGAAGCGCTTCAGCAAGGCCTGCTTGCGCGCCGATCCGAGCCCGCGAATCTCGTCCAGAGCGCTCTCTTTGACAGACTTTGCGCGTTTCGATCGATGGTAGGTGATGGCGAATCGGTGAGCCTCATCGCGCACCCTCTGTAGAAGATAGAGCCCTTCGCTGCTCCGGGGCAGGATGACAGGCTGGTCGTCGCCGGGAAGCCACACCTCCTCGAGCCGCTTCGCCAGCCCGCTCACCGAGACGTCGTCCACCCCGAGCTCGTCGAGGGCCCGCTGCGCCGCCGCCACCTGAGCCGGGCCGCCGTCGACCACGACCAGATTGGGAGGGTACGCGAACCTGCGCGGCTTGCCCGTCTCGGGGTCGATGGGCTCGGGATCGAGCTCGCCGCTCGCCGCCCGCTCCTCCACGTGGCGCTTGAACCGCCGGGAGATCACTTCGTAGATCGAGGCGACGTCGCCCTGCCCGGCCGTGCCCCGGATCGCGAACCGGCGGTACTCGCTCTTGCGGGCGAGGCCGTCCTCGAACACCACCATCGAGGCCACGACGTCGTCACCCATCAGGTGGGACACGTCGTAGCACTCGATGCGCAGCGGCGCCTGGTCGAGATCAAGAGCGTCGGCGATCTCCTGCAGGGCCCGGCTGCGGGTGGTGAGATCGCTCGCCCTGCGCAGCTTGTGCTGGGCCAGGGACTCCTTGGCGTTGCGCTCGACGGTCTCCATCAGCGTCTTCTTGTCGCCGCGCTGGGGAACCCGCACCTCGACCCGCGACCCCCGCTGCTCGGTGAGCAGCTCGGCCACGGCGTCGACCTCGGGCGGGAGTGCCGCCACCAGGACCTCGCGCGGCACCGCCTCGGGAGAGGCCTCGCCGTACATCTGCAGCAGGAAGTGCTCCACCAGCTCGCCCGGGGAGGGCTCCTCCACCTTGTCGACGACCCAGCCGCGCTGGCCGCGGATGCGGCCTCCGCGCACGTAGAAGACCTGGACGGCGGCCTCCAGCGGGTCTTCGGCGAGCGCGACCACGTCACAGTCGGTGCCCTCGCCGAGCACCACGGCCTGCTTCTCGAGGGCACGCTGGAGCGCCTGGATGTCGTCGCGGAGCCGCGCGGCCCGCTCGTACTCCTCGGCGGAGGCGGCCTCGCGCATGTCGCGCTCGAGCCGCTTGATGAAACGGGTGGTGTTGCCCGCCATGAAGTCGCAGAAGTCCTCAGCGAGCCGGCGGTGCTCCTCCTCGGTCACCCGGCCGACGCACGGGGCGGAGCACTTGTCGATATAGCCCAGCAGGCACGGCCGCCCGATCTGCCCGGCGCGCTTGAACACCCCCGCCGAGCAGGTGCGCACGGGGAACACCCGGAGCAGAAGATCGACGGTCTCGCGGATCGCCCAGGCGTGGGAGTAGGGCCCGAAGTAGCGGGTGCCCTTGCGCTTGGCGCCGCGCAGGACCTGCACCCGGGGGAAGGCGTCGCCCATCGTGACGGCGAGGAAGGGATAGGACTTGTCGTCCCGGTATTTGACGTTGAACCGGGGGTCGAACTCCTTGATCCACGAGTATTCGAGCTGGAGGGCCTCGACCTCGGTGCCGACGACGGTCCAGTCGACGCCCTCGGCGGAGGTGAGCATCGTCTGGGTGCGCGGATGCAGGCTCGCGAAGTCGGCGAAGTAGGAGTTGAGGCGCTGCCGAAGGCTCTTGGCCTTGCCGACATAGATGACCCGGCCCTGGGCGTCCCTGAAGCGGTAGACGCCCGGGGACTCGGGGATCGACCCCGGCTCGGGGCGAAAACTCAGGGGGCTGTTCGCGGGTCTTGCCACACTGAAAGCCTATCCGGACCCGCCGACAGAATAGGGCGATCCAGCACGCCATAGGGGCGTGACAGAGGGGGTGAAGATCCCTGCCCGGGCCCTGACGACTCGGGGCCTGCAGAGCAGCGTTTCGCGGCCGGAGGCGGCCACCGGGACGAACCCGGGCACCTCGGGCGGCCGGCGGCCGAGCAGGCACCGCACGCCGTACCGGTCGGCGAGGGCCAGCCGCTCCTCCGGCGGGGTGGCGCCCGCGAACATGCGCCGCTGCGCCGTGCGGCGCGCCGTCTCGTCCGCGACGAACGGATAAGGGTAGGGCGGGGCGACCGCGCGCACCCCCCATCCCACGAGCGTGCGGGTGGCGGCGGCGCGCCTGGCCATCACGACGTCGCCGTCACGCACGTACGGCCGGGCGAACTCGGCGCGGTGGTCGATCCTGCCGCCCGGCCAGTGCTCGGTCGCCCTGGCCGGGACCAGGTCCGCCGGGACGCCCGGCGGCAGCGCGCGGGCGATCCCCGGCGCCGCGCCGAACAGGCCGGCCACGCACGCCGTGGCCGCGACGGCGCCGTACGGCCTCCAGCCCGCCAGCCGGTCCCCCAGGCAGCGTGCGACGGCAAGCTGGGACATCAGTGCGACGACCGGGATGAGCCTGGTGAACTCATACCTTCCGAGGAGCACCGCGACGGTCACCACCGCCGTCCCTGCCGCGAATCCCACGGCCAGCTCTCGCCCGAGCGGCAACCGCCTGCCGAGCCACAGGGCCGGTATCCCCACCAGGACCAGCCAGTACTTCCCGAAGGCGTTCGCGACGAGCGTCGAGTGGATCCGCGAGAAGCCGGATCCCGCCCGTGCCAGCGCCGAGAGCTCGGCGTACGGCCAGAGCGCCGCCAGGGCGAGGGCGCCGATGCCCGCGCACGCGAGCGCGATCAGGCGTCCCCTGGTCCAGGCCCGCGGCCGGGCGAGCAGGAAGGCGGCGGCCACGAAGGCCGTCTCGGCGGCGGTGAAGGGGTGCACCAGCACGATCAGCGCCGCGAGCACGGCCAGGCGCACCAGGTCGGACGGGCGGCCCTCCTCCCGGAAGCGCAGCATGAACGCCCAGCACGGCGGCATGAGCGCCAGCGCGAGGGTGGACGGATAGGGCTGGGTGAACGACAGCGAGGCCATCGGCGGGAACCCGCTCCACGCGAAGGGCCGCGTCCCCCAGAGCAGCAGGACGAAGACCACCGCGAGTACGGCCGTCGCCGTCCGGTCGCCGAGGCGGCGGCAGAACACGCGCAGCCCCCACAGCAGCAGCCCGGCGTTCGCCACGCCCGCCCACGAAAGGACGGCCTCCGGCGTCAGCCCGGTCGTCCGCGAGACGAGGGCCAGCAGCAACGTGTACGGCGTGAAGTAGGGGCTCCCCACCTGCCCGCCCACCAGCGGGTCCTCGGGCGCCAGCGGATGATGCGCCAGGGCCCGGACCGTGGCCACGTGGAGATGCCAGTCGCCCGTCCAGGCATGCCTGCCGGCGACGAGCACCGACCAGGCCGACACGATCACCGACAGCAGCAGGTACCCCCCGCCGCGCACGCGCATGGCTTCCCCCACAGCGCATGCGATCACATCCGTCCGGGAGGACCTGTCCGCCAGAGGTCAATGTCCCGCAAAGCCTCACACGCCCCACTGAACCGACCCACGGACCACACGGGCACCGGGCCGCCATCTCCCCCCTCGTGGGGGGTTCTCGCAGCGAGGGCGGGGGTGCGGGGCCGGTGCCCCCCACCCCCGCCCGTTCGCGAGGCCGTTCCGGAGACGACTCAGGCGAGGCTGATGGAGCCGCCCTCGACCTTGATCTGCTTCTCGGCCAGCGGCTCGCTCGCCGGGCCGTTGGAGACCGAACCGTCGGCGATGCTGAACTTGCTGCCGTGGCAGGGGCAGTTGATGGTGCCGTCGGAAACGGAGGCGACCGGGCACCCCTGGTGGGTGCAGACGGCGCTGAACGCCTTGAACTCACCGTCGTTGGGCTGCGTGACGACGATCTTCTCCTTCTTGAAGATCTTGCCGCCACCCTTGGGGATGTCGCTCGTCTTCGCCAGACCGCTGGAGCCGGCCGCCGCGTCGCCCGCGGCGTCACCGGCGGAGGACGCCGGGGCGGAGTCCGAGGAGGAATCTCCACTGCCGGCCGTGGTCGCCGCGTCATATCCGCTACACGCGGTCAGCACCACGGCCAGGCCGGCGCCACTCGCGCCGAGCATAACCGCACGCCGTGTCGTATCCGTGTCCGTCATGTTTGCCTTCCTAGAGGTCTGTTATCTGCTGCTACGGCTCGCGCCGCGACTTGGTTCAGCATGCGGCGACAAGTAACCAGGGGAGTATGAACAATTACGCATAACGCGCAGGTCAAATGGACCTTGAAGCCACCCCATGATCGAACTCCCCTACAGCCCCGCAGCCGCCCCACACCGCCACAGCCCAGGTGCGGCCAGCCCTGCCCAAGCCCGACTCCGCCGCCACAACCGGTACGGCCCTGACCAAGCCCCACCGCGCCGCCACACCCCGTACGGCCGTGCCCAAACCCGGCCACGCCGCCACACCCGTACGGCCCTGACCAAACCCGGCCACGCCGCCACACCCGTACGGCCCTGACCGACCGCGCCGTCACAGCCCGCGCGCTCTCGACCCGGCCCCCCGGCCCACGCCGCAGCCCCCCGTGGCCGTTATGGGGCCGGGCGGCGTGGTGTGAGGGGTGAGGGATGAGGGAGATCAGCCTCCGAGGATCTTGCTGAGGAAGCGGCCGGTGTGGCTGTCCTCGATGCGGGCGACCTGCTCGGGCGTGCCGGTGGCGAGCACGAGCCCACCGCGGGAGCCGCCCTCGGGACCCATGTCGATCACCCAGTCGGAGGTCTTGATGACGTCGAGGTTGTGCTCGATCACGATGACGGTGTTCCCGCTGTCGACCAGGCGGCCGAGCACGCCCAGCAGCTTGCGGATGTCCTCGAAGTGGAGGCCGGTGGTCGGCTCGTCGAGCACGTAGACGGTGCGGCCCGTGGACCGCCGCTGGAGCTCGGAGGCGAGCTTGACCCGCTGCGCCTCGCCGCCGGACAGGGTGGTCGCCGGCTGGCCCAGCCGGACGTACCCGAGGCCGACGTCGTTGAGGGTCTTCAGGTGCCGCTTGATCGCCGGGATCGCGTCGAAGAACTCCAGCGCCTCCTCGATCGACATGTCGAGGACCTCGGAGATCGTCTTGCCCTTGTAGTGGACCTCCAGGGTCTCCCGGTTGTAACGGGCGCCGTGGCAGACCTCGCACGGGACGTAGACGTCGGGGAGGAAGTTCATCTCGATCTTGATGGTGCCGTCGCCCGAGCACGCCTCGCAGCGCCCGCCCTTGACGTTGAAGCTGAACCGGCCGGGAAGGTAGCCGCGGATCTTCGCCTCGGTCGTCTGCGCGAACAGCTTGCGGACGTGGTCGAACACCCCGGTGTAGGTCGCGGGGTTGGACCTCGGCGTGCGGCCGATCGGGCTCTGGTCGACATGGACGACCTTGTCGACCTGGTCGGTGCCGGTGACCCGGGAGTGCCTGCCGGGCACGGTCTTCGCGCCGTTGAGCTCCTTGGCCAGGGCGTTGTACAGGATGTCGTTGACCAGCGTGGACTTGCCCGAGCCCGACACTCCGGTCACCGCGGTGAACACGCCCAGCGGGAACTCGACGTCGACGCCCTTGAGGTTGTGCTCGCGGGCGCCCTTGACCACGAGCTTGCGCTTGGAGTCGCGCTTGCGCCTGCTGGCGGGCAGGTCGATGCTCCTGCGCCCGGAGATGTAGGCGCCGGTCAGGGAGTGCTCACTGGCGAGCAGGTCTTCCACGGTGCCGGACACCACGACCTGGCCGCCGTGCTCGCCCGCGCCGGGGCCGATGTCGACCACCCAGTCGGCGGCGGCGATGGTGTCCTCGTCGTGCTCGACGACGATGAGCGTGTTGCCCATGTCGCGCAGGCGGATCAGCGTGTCGAGCAGCCGCTGGTTGTCGCGCTGGTGCAGGCCGATCGACGGCTCGTCGAGGACGTACAGCACGCCGACCAGGCCCGAGCCGATCTGGGTGGCCAGCCGGATGCGCTGGGCCTCTCCTCCGGCGAGTGTGCCCGCCGCGCGGTCGAGGGTGAGGTAGTCGAGGCCGACGTCGAGCAGGAAGCCCAGCCGGGCGTTGATCTCCTTGACGACCCGCTCGGCGATGTGGCTGTCACGCTCGGAGAGGGTGAGCCCCCCGAGGAACTTGGCGCACTCGCCGATCGACATGCCCGACACCTCGGCGATGGAGGAGTCGCTGACCGTGACCGCGAGCGAGACGGGCTTGAGGCGGGCGCCCTTGCAGGTGGGGCAGGGGATCTCCCGCATGAAGCCCTCGAACCGCTCGCGCGTGGAGTCGCTCTCGGCCTCGGCGTGCCGCCGCTGCACCCACGGGATCACGCCCTCGAAGGTCGTGTAGTAGGAGCGCTGCCTGCCGTAGCGGTTGCTGTAGCGGACGTGGACCTGCTCGTCGTGGCCGCGCAGCAGGGCCTTCTGCGCCGGCTTGGGCAGCCGCTCCCAGGCGGTGTCGAGGTCGAACCCCATCGCGTGGCCGAGGGCCTCGACCAGGCGGATGAAGTAGTCGCTGGTGTGGCCGCCCGACCACGGGGAGATGGCGCCGTCGCCGAGGGACTTCTCGGGGTCGGGCACCACGAGGTCGGGGTCGACCTCCATGCGGGTGCCGAGGCCGGTGCAGTCGGGGCACGCGCCGAAGGGCGAGTTGAACGAGAAGGAGCGCGGCTCGAGCTCCTCGAACGACAGGTCGTCGTACGGGCAGTAGAGGTGCTCGGAGTAGAACCGCTCGCGACCCGGGTCGTCCTCGGGGAGGTCGACGAAGTCGAGCGTGATCGTGCCGCCCGACAGCCCGAGCGCGGTCTCCACCGAGTCGGTGAGGCGCCGGCGCGCGCCGTCCTTGACCGAGAGGCGGTCGACGATGACCTCGATGTCGTGCTTCTCGTACTTCTTCAGGGTCGGCGGCTCCTCCAGCCGGACGACCGTGCCGTCGACGCGGGCGCGCGCGAAGCCCTTGGTCTGCAGCTCGCGGAACAGCTCGGCGTACTCCCCCTTGCGCCCGCGGATCACCGGGGCGATCACCTGGAACCGGGTGCCCTCGGGGAGCTCCAGGACGCGGTCGACGATCTGCTGCGGGGTCTGCCTGGCGATGGGGCGGCCACAGGCCGGGCAGTGGGGCTTGCCGATGCGCGCCCACAGAAGGCGCAGGTAGTCGTAGACCTCGGTGATCGTGCCGACGGTGGAGCGGGGGTTGCGGGAGGTCGACTTCTGGTCGATGGAGACGGCCGGAGACAGGCCCTCGATGAAGTCGACGTCGGGCTTGTCCATCTGCCCGAGGAACTGCCTGGCGTAGGACGAGAGCGACTCGACATAGCGCCGCTGACCCTCGGCGAAGATGGTGTCGAAGGCCAGGCTGGACTTACCCGAGCCGGAGAGCCCGGTGAAGACGATGAGGGCGTCTCGCGGCAGGTCAAGCGAGACGTCCTTGAGGTTGTGTTCGCGGGCGCCACGAACGATCAAGCGGTCGGCCACAGCAGATCTCTCATGTTGGGTTGCGATCCACGGCAGCCGGAACTGGCCACCTTTGACTAGTCGCCGCCACTCTAACGACGGGGTCCGACAGTTTTCTTCCGCTCCGGCGAGGGCACCGGCGTCCCCGAGGGCCGCCCGCGGGGAAGGGCCGGCGCGTACGGAGAGCGCCCGCGCGAGCGGGCCCGTGTGGAGCGATGATGACGTGCATGACCGTTCTCGACGACCTTCAGGCCGAGCTCACCGCGGCCACGAACCGGATGCTCGCCACCGCGGCCACGCTCTCGGACGCGGACGTCACGGCCCCCTCCCTGCTTGCGGGCTGGACCCGCGGCCACGTGCTCACCCACGTCGCGCGCAACGCGGACAGCCACATCAACCTGGTGACCTGGGCCAAGACGGGTGTGTACACCCCACAGTACCCAACGCCCGGCGCCCGGGAGGCCGAGATAGCCGAAGGCGCCGGCAGGCCGATCGCCGAGCAGCACGCCGACCTGGCGGACAGCGCGGCCCGGCTCGGCGCCGCGTTCGCCACGATGCCGCCGCAGGCGTGGGCCGCCGCCGTGCGGGGCATGCGGCCGCCCGATCACCCCGCCTGGTACCTGCTCGCACGCCGTATCCGGGAGGTCGAGATCCACCACGTCGACCTGGGAGCCGGCTACACCTGGGCCGACTGGCCCGAGGAGTTCGTCCTGCGCGAGCTCCACGACGCGATGGCGGGCTGGCCGTACGCCGAGAGCACCGTCAGCGCGGTCCACGCCGGCGACCGGAGTTGGACGGGCCTCGGCGAGGGCCCCGTGGTGGAGGGGCCGCCCCCGGCCGTGCTCGCCTGGCTGACGGGCCGCCTCCCGGACGGGGGCACCGGAGAGGCGGGCGGCGGGACGGGCCCGGGGCTTAGGCTGGCCGAGAAGCCGCCGGCGGCGCCGCCGTGGCTGACCATGCCGGCACCGCCCGGCCTTCCGGCGACACCACCTGAGGAGTACCCATGACCTATACCGGTGATGTGACCGCCGACGGTCCCGCCGACGTGCGCGAGCTGCCCGACCTGACCATCAGCAAGATCGAGGTCGGCGACTTCGGCAACAACGCCTACCTGCTTAGATGCCGTGAGACCGGCGACGGCGTGCTGATCGACGCGGCGGCCGACGCGGGCAGGCTGCTCGACCTGGTCGGCGACCTGCCGATCAGCAAGATCATCACGACCCATCAGCACCAGGACCACTGGATGGCCCTGGCCGAGGTGGCGAAGGCCACCGGAGCCGAGACCGTCGCCCACCCGCTGGACGCGCCGGGCCTGCCCGTGCCGGTCACCCAGCCCGTGGAGCACGGCGGCAAGGTCACCGTGGGGGTGGTCACGCTCGACGTGATCCACCTGCGCGGCCACACCCCTGGGTCGATCGCCCTGCTCTACCAGGACTCCCACCTGTTCACCGGCGACTCGCTCTTTCCCGGAGGAGTCGGCAACACCCAGCGCGACCCCGCCCGGTTCGAACGGCTCTACACCGATGTGGTGGAGCGGGTCTTCGACCGGCTTCCCGACGAGACCTGGGTGTATCCCGGCCACGGCAAGGACACCACCCTCGGAGCCGAGCGCCCCTCCCTGCCCGAGTGGCGCGCCCGGGGCTGGTAGGCCTCTGGGCGAAGACGCGAGACGGCCCGGCCCCCCAGGGGACCGGGCCGTCTCAGCAGGCCGGGAAAAGGATCACCGGACGGCGGCCTCGGTCTCCTTGCGCTCCTTGCGCTGCTCGCGCTTGAACATCAGCACGCGCAGCGGAATGGCCGACACCAGCGCGATCTGCATGGACGCGCCGATCTGGATGAGCAGGTCGCCGCCGGTCAGGTCGGCCGCCCAGATGATGAGGCAGGCGACGTTGACCATGATCCAGGCCAGCACGACCGCCGCGAGGTTGCCCTTGGGCTTGGGGTACTCAATGCGGCTGACCATGAGCCAGGCCACCGCGAAGATGCCCACCACGGTGAAGTACGACGGCTCGAACAGCAGCACGATCGACACGACGGTCATGGCGCCCATGGGGATGGGCAGGCCCATGAAGTCGCCGCTCTTGGTCTTCACGCAGGCGAAGCGCGCCAGCCGTACGACGCCCGCCCCGAGGACGGAGACGGCGGCGCAGAGCACCAGCCAGAGCGGGAGCTTCTGGGAGAAGCCCGCCCAGGCCACCACCATGAAGGCGGGGGCGAAGCCGAAGCTGATCACGTCGGCGAGGTTGTCGAGCTCGGCCCCCATGGCCGAGGCCCTGAACCTCCTGGCCACCAGCCCGTCGAACAGGTCACAGGTGGCGCCGATCAGCAGCAGCACCACGGCGGTGGCGAAGTACCTGGGGTCGGGATGGAACTCACGCGACTGCTGGAGCTGCGTGATCGCCGACCACGCCAGAACGCAGACGGCCAGGAAGCCGCAGATCGCGTTGCCCAGGGAGAGCGAGTCGGCGGCGGAGAGCCGGAACGCCTTCCCGACGGGTCCCCGTGGTTCTTCGTCCTCGTCCACGCCCTCCATGGACCAGCCTGCGTCAGCCGTGGTCAATGCGAGTCACTCCTGCCGTCGTCCGCTGCCCAACGCGCACCGCTGGGGCGATCCCTTCTGGAAGGTAGATGTCCACCCGCGAGCCGAAGCGGATCAGCCCGATCCGCTCCCCCCGCGAGACCTTGGCACCCGCGCCGAGGTAGGGCACGATGCGGCGCGCCACGGCTCCGGCGATCTGCACGAGCTCGATGTCGCCCAGTGCCGTGTCGAAGTGCCAGACGACCCGCTCGTTCTGGTCGCTGTCCTTGTTGAACGCGGGCTTGAAGCCACCCGCCACATGCCGCGTCGAGGTGACCGTGCCGTCGAGCGGCGCGCGGTTCACATGGACGTTCAGCGGGCTCATGAAGATCGCGACACGCGTGCGCCCGTCCGGCTGGGGGTCGATGCTCTGGACCACGCCGTCGGCCGGGCTCAGCACCAGCCCGGTGCCGAGGTCGCGGTCGGGGTCGCGGAAGAACCACAGCATGGCGCCTGTGAGAGCGGTCAGCGGAGCCGCCGCGAGCACCCACGGGCGGGACCGCCGGGCCAGCGCCGCCGAGATGGCGGCGGCTGCGACCGTGGGAACCAGCCAGGGGGAAACGCCACGTGCCAGCCGTACGCGGCGGCGACTGTGGCTTGGCGAATCGTTGGACACTGGGAACCTTTTGTGATGTTTGCGGCCAGAGACCGGATTGTGACTTGTCGCCGAATGTTACCCATCTCGCCGCCGTTACATAGCAATACGAGACAAGCAAATCGCTGCAAGCACCAATTCACTACCCCTGGGACACCTTCGCCGGGGCGGTGGCTTCGCCGGCCTTCTTGTCACGCCTGGCCTTGATGAGGCTGGCCACGGTGGTGACCACCATCGTGACGCCGATGACCGAGAGGGAGACCCAGATCGGCACTTCCGGCGCCCAGGAGACACCACTGGTGTGCAAGGCCTCCAGGATGAGCTTAACCCCGATGAAGCCCAAAATGAACGACAGACCGTAGCTGATGTAGACCAACCGCTGCAGCAGACCACCAAGCAGGAAGTACAGCTGACGCAGCCCCATCAGGGCGAACGCGTTGGCGGTGAAGACGATGAAGGCGTCCTTGGTGAGGCCGAAGATCGCCGGGATCGAGTCGAGGGCGAACAGCAGGTCGGTGGTGCCGATGGCGATCATCACGATCAGCATGGGGGTCACCATGCGGCGCCCGCCCACCCGAGCGGTGATCTTGGAGCCGACGAAGCCGTCGGTGGTCGGGAAGATCCGGCGCACCCAGCGCAGAAGGAGGTTCTCCTTGAACTCCTCCTCGTCGTGCCCGCGCAGCATGTTGACCGCGGTGTAGATGAGGAACGCGCCGAACACGTAGAACAACCAGCCGAAGCGCTCCAGGGCGGCGGCGCCCACGAGGATGAAGACGCCGCGCATCACCAGGGCCATCAGCACGCCGACGAGAAGAACCTTGTGCTGGTAAATCTTGGGAACCGCGAACCGGCCCATGATGATGTAGAACACGAACAGGTTGTCGACGCTCAGACTGTATTCGGTGAGATAGCCGGCGAAGAACTCACCGGCCTTGTCCACGCCCTCGACGGCGAGCAGCCCGATGCCGAACAGCACCGCCAGCCCGACGTAGAAGCCGACCCAGAAACCGGCCTGGCGCATCGAGAACTCTCGGGGCTCACCCCTGTCGACGATCCACAGGTCTACGGCGAGAACCACCAGCAACCCGCCGATGACCGCCGCCCATGCCCACAGGGATACGTCCAAGACAAACCTCCGGCCCGCGTCAAAGTGCCGGAGGTCTCTCCCGCCCGCGCCCTGAGGCCTCGGACCGGCAGCCCCGGGCACGCCGTAAGGGACGTACCGTGATGACGAGGCTGTCGCGAAGGGATACTCCCCCCCTCAGAGGAGGAGTATAGGCGAGCACATAAGCCTTACCTAATCAGCCTTTGCGCGACACCGGGGCTTCCCGGACGGCGCGCCCGTCCAGCAGGGCACGGGCCGGGACGCCGGCGGGCCGTGCGGCCCCGCGCGACCATGGACGCGACCGGGCCCGGACCCTTCAGCGTCCGGCGCCCGGGAGCGCTCCGTACACCTCGCGCACCGCGCGGAGCGCGGCCTCCTCGTCCGGTAGCGGACGTGCCCCGGCCGCCGCGGAGAGGCGCTCGGCCAGGCCGGGGTCGGCGAGCAGCCTCGCGATCTCCCGCCGCAGGGCCGCCGCGTCTCCCGGCGGCACCAGCAGGGCGGCGTCGCCCACCATGCCGGGGATGCCGCCGACCGCCGTCGCGATGATCGGCACCCCCGCCCTCAGCGCCTCCTGCACGTTCAGCGGCTGCCCCTCCCACCGGCTCGGCACGACCAGGGCGCCGGCCGCCTGGAGCAGGTCGGCCACGTCGGCGCGGTCGCCCAGCAACCGTACGGGCAGCCCTTCGGCGTCGATGCGCGCCTGGAGGGCACCGCGCAGGGGCCCCTCCCCGGCGACGGCGAACAGCGGGACGACACCGGCGTAGGGGCCCCTCGCGGCGTCCAGCAGCGTCTCCAGGCCCTTCTGCTGGGCCAGCCTGGCGATGGTGAGCAAGATCGGCCGGTCCCCCGGCGCCAGCTCCGCCCGGACCTCCGCGACCGTTCTCCCGGGCGGATCGAGAGGTGGCGCAGGGACGACGGCGTCCGCGACGCACCGCGCGCCGCGGGCGCGCATCCGCTCCCCCAGATCAGGCGCGACGACCAACACCTGATCAGCCTTTTTCGCGACAATGCGCTCCAAAAGCCCATATATCGCGCCAATCGCCCCTGTAGCGGTCAGGGCGTTGTGCAGGGTGACCACCAGGCCGGTACGGCGGCCCGCCAGGGCGAGGGCGGCCAGCGCTCCGGCGCGCAGCCCGTGGGCGTGCACGACCTGCGCCCCGGACGTCACCCTCCTCAGGCGCTCCACGGCGCTCAGGTCGCTCAGAGGGCGCGGCCGGTCGGAGATGGGCACCTCCGCGAAACGGGCGACCTCCGAGAACCCGAACGCCTCGTCCGTGCTCGCCGGACCCGCCACGACGACCTGGCGTCCCTCGCGGGCCAGCCCACCGGCGAGCATCCGCACGTGCCGCCCCACCCCGCCCGCGCTGGTGCCGAGCACCAGGACAACGCGCCGCGCCGCCTCAGCCATCGCCGTCGTTCCTTCCCCGTCGGTCGTCCGGGACCTGCCCGGCCCCACCCCTCCCCGGATCACCCTCCGGGCCCGTCCTTCGCGCGCGGGAGAGCACCGAGGCCAGGTCGCGCCTGTCTACCACGAGCGCGACGGCCAGGGACACCGTCACGGCCGCGAGACCGGCCAGCGCGGCCACGCCCACGTTGGCGACCGGTCCGCGGACGCTCAGGAGAGAGGTGATCCAGAGCCCCGCGAGGAAACCCGCCCCGCCTCCGAGCACGGCGGCGAGCGACGCGCGCACGACGCCCGCGAGCGCCCTCGCGCCCCGCGTGCGGGCGACCGCCACCAGCAGCAGCGCCCCTCCGGCGGTCATGCCGGCCGCGCTGCCGAGGGCGAGGCCGCCGAGCTTCCACGGGCCGGGGAACGCCAGCACGAAGACGGTCTGCGCCACCATGACCACCAGCCAGCCGGTCACCATGCCTGCGGCGGCCGCCCTGCCCTTGCCGTCCGCGTACAGGACACGGCTCAGGTGGGCGATCAGCCCGTATCCGATCAGCCCCGGGGCGAAGAGCGCGATGGACCTGGCGAGCTGCCCGGCGGAGACGTCGCTGGCCATGCCGTCGACGAACACCGCCGCCACCGGGGCCGCGACGGCCGCGAGCGCGCCCGCGGCGAGCCCCGAGACCAGCACGACGGCCCGGGTGGTCTGCGCGGACAGGGCCGCGAAGCCGTCTGCGTCCCCGCGCTCGGCGCGCGCGGACAGCGCGGGGAACACGCTCGTCGCGATGGGCACCGCGAGCACGGCGTAGGGCACCTGGTAGATCGCCCACGCGTAGTTGTAGCCGGCCAGCCCTCCCGCGCCGACCTGGCGGTTGGCGAGCCAGACCACCAGGGCCATGGCCGCCTGCTGGGCCACCAGGGCGCTCAGCCCCGCCACGGCGAGGCGGCGTACGCGGGCGGCGACACCCTCGGGGAAGCGCAGGGTGGGCCTCAGCCGGAGCCCGAGCCGCGAGGACGGCCCGATCACGGTGACCACCAGCGCGAGGACGCCCAGGGTCGTGCCCACAGAAAGCGCGAGCTCGGCGGGGCGCGGAACGGCCGACAGGGGCGCCTTGACGTCCTCGCTGAGCGGCACGAAGGCGAGGTAGGCGAAGATCACCACGAGGCTGGACACCAGCGGGGCCACGGCGGGGCCGGTGAACCTCCGATGGGCCTGCAGCACGCCGTACAGCACCACCGCCAGGCCGTACAGCGGGATCTGCGGCGCGAAGACGACCAGCATGCGGGCGGCGACGGCCGTGAGGTCGCCGGTGGCGCACCCCTTCACCTCGCCGGCGAACAGCTCGATCACCGGATGCGCGGCGAGGGCGGTGACGACGCCCAGCGGCACGAGCAGCACCAGCACCCAGGTGAGCAGGGCGGAGGTGGTCCACCCGACCTCGGCCCTGGCCCGCGCCGCCTCGGCGGCGCCCTCGCCGGCCTCCGCCGGAGCACCGCCCGTGGCCCCGGCCTGTACGCGCACGCCGACGTCAGGGGCGAGCGAGCGGGACGCCGCTCCGGCGAGCACGGGCACGACCATGCCGGCCAGCGCGCCCCCCACGACGACCTCGAAGACGATGTTCGGCACCTGGTTGGCCGTGAAGTAGGCCGTGGCCAGGCAGTTCGTGCCGACCGTGCGGGCGAGCACCAGCTGCTTGGCGAAACCGACCACCCTGGCCAGGATCGTGATGACCCCGATCAGGACCGCCGCCGCGGCGACGCCCTGGCCCACCCGTCTGATCATCATGCCCGTCGGATCATGCGGGGCGGCGGCCCAGCATGTCGAGACGGTGGAGCGCCGGGTTGCCGGCGATGACCTTGGTGAAGCTGACCTTCTCGGAGGCGGCGGTGAGCGCCGCGACCGTTCCGAGCACGACGAGGCGGGACGGGCGCCGCAGCCCCGTGACCGCGGCCACCCCGAGCAGGGCGCCGAGCGCGTTGGCTCCCGCGTCGCCGAGCATCGCCCGCTCGCCCAAATCCTCCGGCAGCAGGGCGAGCCCCGCTCCGATCGGCACGGCGGTGAGCGCGGCGCCCGCCGGGGCGCCCTTCGCCAGGGAGGCCACGAGCAGGGGCGCACCGGTCAGCAGGCCGACCTTGATGGCGCGGCCGGGACGCAGGTCGAAAAGGTTGGCCAGGTTGGCGCTCCCGGCGATCAGCGCGCCGTTGAGCAGGGTGTCCACGGCCCGCCCCCCGGAGCCCCTGTGGTCGCCGGGCAGGAGCGCGGCGGCCGCCAGGCCCGCCGCCCCGATGCCGAGGATCTTCACCGCGCCGCTGGTCACCTCGCCGCGCGCCAGCGCCGTCAGGTGGCCCTTGAAGCCCTTGGACGAGGTGGCGCCGCGCAGGTCGTCGTACGCGCCGAGCGCGCCGCTGCCCACGCAGGCGAGCACGGCCGCGGCGCGCGCCCGCCCGGGCAGGCCGGGAGCGAGGACCGCCGCGGCTCCCGCACCGGCCACGAAGGCGGGACCTTCGAGCAGGGTGATCGGCTCACCGCGGTGGTTGGTGCGCGTCCAGGTCTTCTCGTCGCCGATCGGCGGGCGGCGGGTGAACGCGGCGTAGGCCGCGCGGGCGACGACGGCGCCGAGGGCCGCGCCCGCCAGGGCGCCGAGCCAGGAGCGATGGGCCACAGCAGATCCCTCTTAGTCGGAAAGTGCCCGGCGCGAGGCCGGGGAGCGTGGTCGTCAGGGGCAGGTCAGCCGCCCGCGGCCCCCGTGGGACTGGGCGTGGGCGAGGGGGACGGCTCGGCGGCCGTGGCGTCGGAGCCGAGGCCGTACTGCCCGGTGTCCCCGCCGACCTGCTCTCGCAGAGAGTAGACCACCACGGCCCGGCCGAAGGCCATATCGACGTTGTCGACGGTGGAGACCTTCGCCGACACGTCGCTGTCTGCGCGCACCGCCGCGATCACGCCCGCGGCGGCCGAGGTCGGCACCACCCCGGCCACGACGGTGCCCTCGCCGGCGTCGTCCAGGCCCGCGGCCAGCGAGACGACGGCGGAGGTCTGCGCCTCGGCGGTCTCCCCCTCGTAGGGGGTAGCGGGGGCCACCATGAGGGCGAGCGTCGCGCGCCTGCCCGGGTCGCCGTCGAGGGTCACCAGGCCGCCGCTCTCGAAGGAGTCGAGCACCCCGGCGGCCGAGGGGTTCTCCTTGTCGGCCTGCGTCTTGTCGGAGGTCACGATGGCGCTGGCGAGCACCGCCGCCGCCTTGTCGTACGGGGTGGCGTCCGGGGGGAAGGCCAGCGCGGTGGGCTTGGCCGTGGTCGCGAGCTGGTCGATCACCCCCGCCTGGTCGGCGGTGAGGAACTTCTCGGTGATCGAGACCCGCCCGCTCACCGCGGCCCCCGCCGCCGTGAGCACCCGCTGGAGCGGCTCGCGGAGCTTGGAGTCGGCGCCGGGCGCCTCCACGATCACGACGCGCTCGCCGGCCAGGGCCGCCTGCACGAGCTGCGGGAGCCGGTCGGCGACGAAGGCGTCGCCGGCCCCGCCGCGCGTCTGCAGGTCGGACAGCTGCGAGTGCAGCTCGTTGTTGTTGGCGCGCAGGTTCGCGGTGACCTTCTCCGTGGACGCGACCAGCGGGGCGTTCAGCACCGTGCTGCCGAGCACGATGCCGACGGCCAGCGCGAGGAAGATCGCGACGATGGAGACGAGGTGATAGCGGAAATCGATCACGAGAAGAGCCCGACCAACCAGAAGATGAAACCGTTCCAGGCGTCCCGAAGTCCGTTCAGCCAGACCTTGCCCATCGGCGAGAACCACAGCACCACGCCCACGGTGAAAAGAGCGGTGGCCACGAGCAGCAGCAGCGAGCCGATGGAGATGCGGCTGCGGTAGAGCCTGCTGACGCCCTTGGCCTCCACGAGCTTGCCGCCGACCCGCAGCCGGGTCAGGAAGGTGCTCGCCATGCCCGACCGGCCCTTGTCGAGGAACTCCACCAGAGTGCCGTGCGTGCCGACCGCCACGATCAGGCTCGCGCCCTTGTCGTCGGCGAGCAGGATCGCGATGTCCTCGCTGGTGCCGGTCGCGGGGAAGACCACGGCCTCCTGGCCGAGCTGCTGGACCCGCTCGAGGCCCGGCGCGCGGCCGTCGCGGTAGGCGTGCACGACCAGCTCGGCGCCGCAGCACAGCGCGCGCTCGGAGACCGAGTCGAAGTCGCCCACGATGAGGTCGGGCAGGTAACCGGCCTCCATCAGGGCGTCGGCGCCGCCGTCCACGCCGATCAGGATCGGGCGGTACTCCCTGATGTAGGAGCGGAGGGTGGCGATGTCCTCCTTGTAGTGGTAGCCGCGCACCACGACCAGGACATGCCTGCCCTCCATGGAGGTGCGGATGTCGGGCACCCCCACGCCGTCGATGAGCAGGTCGCGCTCGCGGCGGATGTACTCCATGGTGTTCATGGCGAAGTCTTCGATCTGGATCGACAGGCCCGCCCGCGCCTCGGTCATCGCGGCCTCGATGGTCTCGGCCGTGACCACCTCGCCCTTGCCGACGAGCTCCTCGTCGAGGTAGATCTCGCCCTCGTGGACGCGCACCACGTCGCCGTCGCGCACGCGGTCGAAGATCTCGGGGGTGGAGCCGTCGACGAGCGTCACCCCGGCGTTCACCAGGATCTGCGGGCCGAGGTTGGGATAGCGCCCGCTGATGCTCGCCGCGATGTTCACCACGACGGAAACACCGCACGCGACAAGAGCCTCCGCGCTCACCCGGTCGACGTCGACGTGATCGATGATCGCGATTTCCCCGGGCCGGAGGCGCTTGGTCAGCCTCTTGGTCCGCCGATCGATCCTCGCCACTGCCGTCACCCCGGGAAGGTCTGAAACCTTCCTGCGGCGGAGGCCCTGAACCTTAAAGGTCGGCACCTTCATCACGAACCATCCTGCCAGAGCGTGCGACCAAGATGTGCCCGCATCATGGCGTGTCTGTTTTGTCACTGTCGCTGGGTCGCGGGCGCTGAGCGCGCGACCACGGGCCCCCGCGGCCCCGGTCAGTCCCCCCGCATACCCCCTGAACAGGGGCGTCTGGACCTGGAGCTCAGCTTGCCGCCTTGTCCGCCGCCGCGATCGACAGCAGCTCCTCGGCGTGCGCGCGGCCGAGCTCGGAGTCTTCGAGACCGGCCAGCATGCGAGACAGCTCCCTCGCGCGGGCCTCCGGGTCGAGCGCGGTGACCCCGCTGCGGACCACGCGCCCGTCGCTGGCCTTCTCGACGACCAGATGCTGGTCGGCGAAGGCCGCGACCTGCGGCAGGTGGGTGACGACGATCACCTGGGCGGTGCGGGCCAGGCGGGCGAGGCGCCGCCCGATCTCCACCGCCGCCTTGCCGCCCACGCCGGCGTCGACCTCGTCGAACACGAAGGTGGGCACCGGGTCGGCGCCGGCGAAGACGACCTCGATGGCCAGCATGACCCGGCTGAGCTCTCCTCCTGAGGCGCCCTTGTTGAGCGGCAGCGCCGGGGCTCCCGGATGGGACATCATGCGCAGCTCGATCTCGTCGGCCCCCTCGGGACCGAACTGGCCGCTCGGCGTGAGCACCACGACGACCTTGGCGTGGGGCATGGCGAGCGCGGAAAGCTCGGCGGTGACGGCCTCGCCGAAGCGCTCGGCGGCGGCCGTGCGGATGCCGGTGACCTCGGCCGCGAGCTCGGTGAGCCGTGCGAGGAGCTCCTCGTGCTCGCGGGTGAGCTCGGCGACGCGGTCGTCGTCGCCGTCCAGCTCGGCCACCCGGGAGGCGGCCTCCCTGGCCCAGGCCAGCACCGCCGTGGTGTCCCCCCCGTACTTCCTGACCAGGCCGTTCACCACCGCGCGGCGCTCCTGCACGGCGGCCAGCCTGGCCGGGTCGGCGTCGACGGACTCGGAGTAGGCGGCGAGCTCGGTGGCCACGTCGGACACGAGGTATCCGGCCTCGGCGAGCCGGTCGCCGATGGCCGAGAGCGTCGCGTCGTACGACCGGACGGCCTCGACGGCCGACCGCGCCTGCCCGAGCAGCGACACGGCGTCCTGCGCGCTCTGGAGACTGCCCATGGGGTCGCCGAGCAAGGCGGTGTGGGCCTCGACGGCGGCGTTCTTCAGCGAGTCGGCGTGCGCGAGGCGCTCCTCCTCCTGCTTGAGCTCGAGCTCCTCGCCTGGCCTGGGATCGGCCTTCTCGATCTCCTCCAGGCCGAAGCGGAGGTGGTCGGCCTCCTGCGCCCGCTCGCGGGCCCGGGTGGTGAGCTCGTCGAGCGTCTGGCTGACGTCCTTGTGGCGCTTGTACGCCTGGGTGTAGGCGCGCAGGGGCTTGACGAGCTCCTCGCCGGCGTACCGGTCGAGGGCCGCGCGCTGGCGGCCGGGTTGGAGCAGCCGCTGCTGGTCCATCTGGCCGTGGACGGCGACGAGGTCCTCCGCGAGGTAGGTGAGCGTGCCGACCGGGACGGACCTGCCGCCCAGCCACGCGCGCGAGCGGCCCTCGGCGGAGATCGTCCTCGAGATGATGAGCTCGCCGTCCTCGATGGCGCCGCCGGCGTCCTCCACCTGCTGGGCGACGCGGCCTTGGGCCTCGACGACCAGCGTGCCCTCGACCGTGGCGCGCTCGGCGCCCGGACGGACACGCGCGGGGTCGGCCCTGCCGCCGAACAGCAGGCCGAGCCCGGTCACGACCATCGTCTTGCCCGCGCCCGTCTCGCCCGTGACGACGGTGAGACCCGATGAGAGCTTCAGAACAGCCTCATCGATCACCCCGAGCCCTTTGATCCGGACCTCATCGACCCGTGGCCGCACTGGGTCCCTCCCGCCGTTTCGCCGCGCCGCCTCCGATCGGGCACACCTCGCCGGACCGTGTGGGGCTTGGCTCGGTCACCTCTCCGTGCGGGTCGATCCTACGCGGAAATCGCCAAGGTTTTCGATGACTGGGGTCGCCAACGCCCCGGACGGGGTCGTTCGCGCGCCTCGGCCGAGGCCGCGCGGCTCTCCCGGCTAGGGGCGGACGCGCCCGCGCCACCCCTGGACGGGAAGGTCGAACTTGGCGACGAGCCGGTCGGTGAAGGGGGCCCCGGTCGTGTCGGCGTCGTGCAGCCGCGCCAGCAGTACGGGAAGGTCGGCGCGCCGCATCTCGACCCGCACGCCCGGCGGGAGGTCGAAGCGCCGGCGGCCGTCGCACCACAGGACGCCGCCCGGCGTGCCCGGCAGGAGCTCCATGGCGATCGTCGACCTCGGGGAGACCACCAGGGGGCGCGCGAAGAGCGCGTGGGCACTGTTGGGCACCAGCAGCAGCGCCTCGACCTCGGGCCAGACCACCGGCCCGCCCGCGGAGAACGCGTAGGCCGTCGAACCCGTGGGAGTGGCGCATATCACCCCGTCGCATCCCCACCGGGACAGCGGCCGGCCGTCGATCTCGGCGACGACCTCCAGCATGCGGTCGCGCTTCTCGACGCTCGCCTCGTTCAGGGCCCAGGTGGTGGCCAGCGTCTCGCCGTTGGCCCGGACCCGCACGTCGATGGTCATGCGCTCCTCGACGGTGTACCGGCCGGTCACGACGCGGTCGACGGCCTCGGCGAGGTCGGCCATCTCGGCCTCCGCGAGGAAGCCCACGTGGCCGAGGTTGACCCCGAGCAGGGGGGTGCGGGCGGGCCGGGCCAGCTCGGCGGCCCGCAGCAGCGTGCCGTCACCGCCCAGCACCATCAGCACCTCGGCGTCCTCCGCGGCGGCGGAGCTCGCCGGCACGACGTCGACACCCGGGACGCCGATCTCCTCGGCCTCCGGCTCCATGACCCGGACCATGAAGCCCGCCTCCAGGAACCGCTGGATCACCAGCCGCGCGCTGTCGACCGCGGGCTCGCGCCCGGTGTGGGCGGTGATCAGCACCGTGCGCTTCGCGCTATCCATGGTCCACTCCGCTCGTCCGGCGGGCACTACTGGGGACCTTCCGTGACGGCACGCTCGATCTCGGCGTCGAGATCGGCCACCGAGCCTGGCCCGGGGCCCTTCCCGAGCCAGATGAGGTACTCGACGTTGCCCGAAGGGCCGGGCAGCGGGCTCGCCGTCACCCCGCGCACCACCAGGCCGAGCGCGGACGCCGCCCGCGCGACGTCACGGACGGCCCCGGCGCGCAGCACAGGGTCGCGGACGACGCCACCGGCGCCCACGCGCTCCTTGCCCACCTCGAACTGCGGCTTGACCAGCATCACGAAGTCGGCCTCGGGAGCCGCGCAGGCGGCGAGCGCGGGCAGCACCAGGCGCAGGGAGATGAACGACAGGTCGCCGACCACCAGGGAGGGCGGCTCGCCCACCATCTCGGGGGTGAGATCGCGGACGTTGACCCGCTCCATCACCGTGACCCGCTCGTCGGTGCGCAGCGACCAGGCGAGCTGGCCGTACCCGACGTCGACGGCGAGGACGTGGGCCACGCCGGCGCGCAGCAGCACGTCGGTGAACCCGCCGGTCGAGGCGCCCGCGTCCAGGCAGCGGCGCCCCTCGACGACCAGGCCGCACGGCCCGAACGCCTCGATCGCGCCGAGCAGCTTGTGGGCCCCGCGCGAGACGTAGTCGGGGCCCTCGGCGGCCTCGGCGACCACGATGGCCGAGGCCGTGTCGACCTGGGTCGCCGCCTTCGCCGCCGTGCGGCCGCCGACGCTGACCCTGCCGCCGACGATGAGGTCGGCGGCCTGCTCTCGGGAGCGTGCCAGGCCGCGCCGTACCAGCTCGCTGTCGAGACGGACGCGCCGGCTCAACGTGCCCGCCTCGTGACTCGCCGCGAGATCTCGTGCCGACGGTCTCTCACCGGCGGCCGTCCCCCGGGACGGCGGACGCGTCGCCCACCGAGGCGAGGGTCGCCTCCAGACCGCTCAGCACTTCCTCGAACACCGCGACGTGCTCCCGCACGGGAAGGTCGCCGAGGCCGCTCAGCCGGGCCAGGGCAGCCGTCACCCGGACCTCGCCGCTCTCCGTCATCCGCTCTTTCCACCCGCCTGCGTCGTCGTCATGACGGCGCATCGCCGCCGTGTACCGCGGAGTCGCGGTGTCGCCCTTGGTCACGGCTTCGATCGCGGCCATGATGGTGTGATCGCGCGCCAGGTGACCGCCGCCTACGCGATGGCCGTAGACCCTGACCGTATCCGAAGCTGTCACCCGTGCGATGCTCTTCTCTCCCAGGTCGCGCCCGCGCGCCGGATTTCGCGTAGTACTCAAGTGAAACGCTACCTTCCGTAGGTCAGAGGAGCTTCGGCGGATGAGAGGGGATACGACGCATGGCGACCGTCGACGAGTGCCGGAAGGCTCTGGACAAGCTTGCCGAGCAGTTCGGCGAGCTTGATCAGGCGACTCGTTCGAAGCACGCGGTGAACAGGAGCATCAGCTGCCGGATCACCGACCTTGACGTGACGTTCTACGGCAGGATCGACCACGACGGCCTCGAACCGTTCAGCGAGGTCCCCCCGGCCGACGGGCGCCCCGCCGAGGTGCGCATCCGCGTCTCCAGCGACGACCTGCTCTCGATGGTGAACGGCGAGCTCGACATGGGCCGGGCGCTGTTCAGCGGGCGCGTGAAGATCGACGCCAGTCTGGGAGACCTGCTGCGCCTGCGCAAACTCCTCTGAGCCCCTTCGTAGCCGGCCGCCCTTCCAGGCTGGGACCCTCCACCGGTGCCCTCCATCGGCCCATCGGCGCACTCAGAGCTTCAGTGCCTCCAGGGCCTGCTTGAGCCCGTCCTCGTCCGCGCACCCGTCGCCGGCGTGGGCCCATGCGGCGGCGCACGCCACGCGGAGGCCGTCCAGAGGGTCACCGCCGCCGTCCAGGCGCAGGCCTCGGCCCTCCCAGCGAGCGGTCCACCCACCCCTGGACCATTCGTCCCCGCTCCGCTCGACCGGCGCGGGCGGCTCGTGGACGGCGGACACGTCCGCGGCGATGTAGGTGGGGCGGTGCTCGGGCGGTGCGGTGAGCAGGTCGAGCGGGCCGGTCACCCCGCTCAGCACGAGCAGGCTGTCGACCCCCGCCCGCGTGGCCGCCTCCACGTCGGTGTCGAGCCGGTCTCCCACGATGAGGGGCCGCTCGGCCCCCGTGCGGAGCATGGACTCCCTGTGCAGCGGCGGCTCGGGCTTGCCCGCCGAGACGGGCTCCACGCCCGTGGCGGTCGCGATCACGCGGGTCATCGCCCCGTTGCCGGGCAGCACGCCGCGGTTGGTCGGCATGGTCGTGTCCCCATTGGCCGCGACGAACCAGGCTCCCTGCCGGACGGCGAGCGCGCCCTCGCTCAGCAGGGCATACGACAGGTCGGGCGAGATCCCCTCCACGACGGCCGCCGGGGAGTCCGCGGCCGTCGTCACCGGGCGCAGCCCCTGTGCCCGTACGGCGCAGCGCAGGCCCATGCCCCCGACCACCAGGACCGGGGAACCGGGCGGCACCCGCTCGGCGATGAGCCGGGCGGCGGCCTGGGCGGAGGTCACGACGTCCTCGGGCGTCGCGGGCACGCCGAGGGCGACAAGATGCTCGGCGATGGCGGCGGGGGTTCGTGAGGCGTTGTTGGTGACGTAGGCGAGCCGCACGCCGGTGCCGTGAGCGCGGGTGAGCGCCTCCGGAGCGCCCTTCACCGCCTCGCGCCCGAGGTAGACGACCCCGTCCAGGTCGAGCAACAGGGTGTCGTAACGGTCGATCAGTGCGGTCTCCATGCACCCACTATTTCCGATAAAAGCGAAATTTGACGACTCGCGGTACAAGGCGGATCAGATCTGCCTCGCGCGCAAGGTCGCCTTTACCTGCTTCAGCGCCGCGACATAGTCCCGCAGATCAGGCCGCATCGCCACGGCGATGGTCAGGGGCTCCTCCGCGGCCTCCATGTCCCCGGTGCGCCACAGCGCCATGCCCAGCCCGAAATAGGCGTAATCCTCGGTCGGATTGGCCGCGACGATCCACCGGAAACTGTCGGCGGCCTCCTCGTAACGGCGAGAATTGAACTGCGCCCTGGCCAGGGCCTCCCGGATGCTGCGCGAGTCGGGCTCGGCGTCGGCGGCCCGCGCGAGAATCGCCGCCGCCGCGGCCGGGCTGCCGTCCTTCAGCAGCTTGACCCCGCGTTGAAACCATTCATAGACATCACCGGTGGGAGCGCTGCGCTCGTAGTCGGGGGAATCGGACTGGCCGCTTGGTCCCTGCGTCATGTTTCGAGGCCTCCTTCTGACGACAAGTCAATCCCGGCTTCCTGACGAGCCGGGCAGCGCTAAGACGTCGGGGCTGTCTCTAAGCGACTCAGGCCTTTATGGCACCATGCCCGGTATGGCCATTCCTGAACTGCCGTCGCCTGACGGACTGGTGCTGCGCCCGTTCCGCGGTGTGCGCTTCGCAGTCGACGATCTGGCGGCAGTCACCTCCCCACCGTACGACCTCATCTCGCGGGAAGACGTCCAGACTCTCCTGGACGCTCACCCCAACAACGTGGTGCGGCTGATCCTTCCCGGTTCCGACCAGCACCGCTACGCCGAGGCCCGCGAGACGATGTTGTCATGGCTCGCCTCCGGCGTCCTCGCCACCGATGATCTCCCCGCGCTTTACGTGTACGAGCAGAGCGGCCCCGGTGTCCTGCTGCGCGGCCTGATCGGAGACCTTGGCCTCTCCGACCCCGGCAAGCGCATCGTGCTGCCCCACGAGAACGTCATGCCCGGCACGGTCGCCGACCGTCTCGCGCTCATGCGGACGACCGAGAGCAATCTGGAGCCCATCTTCCTGCTCTACGACGGCGACGGCGGCTTCACCTCCCGCCTGATCGCCGACGTGACCACGACCCGGCGCCCTGCGGTCGACGTGCTGACGGACGACGGCATCGCCCACCGCCTGTGGGCCCTCACCGACCAGGAGGAGCTCGACGGCGTGGCGGCCGAGCTGTACGGCCGCCAGGCGCTCATCGCCGACGGCCACCATCGGTACGCCACCTACCTCGCCCTCCAGAGGGAGTACCACGCCGAGGGACGCGGACCTGGCCCCTGGGACTTCGGGCTCGCCCTCCTCGTCGACTCGACGGCCTACCCGCCCGACCTCAAGGCGATCCACCGGGTGATCCCCGGACTTCCCCTGCAGGAGGCGGCGGCGCGCGCCAAGGGCGCCTGGCAGGTGCACGACTTCGCCCACGTGGAGGAGGCGCTGGAGGCCCTGGCCTCGGCTACCGGCCCGGCGTTCGTGCTGGCCGGGAACGGGCCGAGCCACCTGCTGACCGACCCGGACCCCGTACAGGTCGAGCACGCGATGCCCGCGGCGCGATCGGCGCGGTGGAAGTCGCTGGTGACCTCGGTGCTGTCGGAATTCCTCCTGCCCAAGGTCTGGGGCATCCAGGACGACGAGCGGTCGGTGCTCATCGTGCACCACGACCCCGCGATCGCCGTCAGGATGGCCCGCCGCGAGTCGGGCACCGCCGTGATCGTACGGCCGCTGAACGTCGAGGACGTGCTCGCCATAGCCGCCGAGGGCGAGCGGGTGCCCCGCAAGTCCACCTCATTCGGCCCCAAGCCCCGCACCGGCCTGATCCTCCGCACCTTCGCGACCGGCTGACCCGCCCGCCACGGAACCCTGGCGTTCCAAGTGCTCGGGCCCGGGCGAACCTGGCGCGAGCTGGTCTGGGACGAGCTGGGCTGGCACGAGCTGGGCTGAGACGAGCTGGGCTGAGACGAGCTGGGCTGAGACGAGCTGGGCTGGGACGCAAAGGTCTGGGACGAGAAGGTCGGGAGCGGTCGCGAGCTGGTATGAGGCGATATCGGACCGCTCGGGCCCTCTTTCGAGTGGTCCGGCGGCCTTTTCAGGCTGCCCGACCGGCTTGTCGCCGCCCTGGAACCGGCGCGACTCAAGCCTGGACGGGCGCCGCGACTCAAGCCTGGCGGCCCGGTGCACCTCGACCTCGTAGGTGCTGGTGCCTCCGCTTGATCCGCCCCGGTATCGCTGGTGCAGCGCGCCCTCGACGCTGACCACGTCGTCGACGCGCCACTCGGCCACGCGGGCGCTTATCTCGGGATCGAACGTGACGCAGGCGATGCCGTCGGCTTTCTTGCCGCTCGCGTGGCCGGGCGGCCGGCGCACCGCAAGGCCCCACATCGTCATCAGGTCGCCGCTCGGCAACTCCTTGCCCCTCGGCGCCCTGGACAACCGCCCGACCAGCGTCACCTCGTTGCGGTGCATGTCGATCCCCCTCCGGGTTCGTGCGTCCAGCTCTGTGAACGGGACCATCCTCAGACGGCGCCCCGGCCCCCCAAAGACCCGAGCGCCGTTCTGTGGACAGCGGGCTCGCGACGGAGCCCGTCAGCGGAACCGGCGGAAGAACGCGCGCACATCGGCGGTGAACAGATCGGGCTCTTCCATCGCCGCGAAGTGGCCGCCTCGGTCGAACTCCGACCAGTGGACGATATTGTGGCCGCGCTCGGCGAGCCGCCGGACAGGGCGGGCCAGGTCGGCGGCGAAGACCGCCACCCCGGTGGGCGTCGCCAGCGGCTCGGTGCGCGGAGGCCTTGCGGGGTGGAAGGCCTCCCAGTAGTGGCGGGCCGACGACCCGGCGGTCGCGGTGAGCCAGTAGAGCATCACATTGGTCAGGAGCCGGTCGCGGGAGACGGCGTCCTCCGGCACGTCGGCGCGGTCGGTCCACTCCTTGAACTTCTCGACGACCCAGGCGAGCTGGCCCACCGGGGAGTCGGTGAGCGCGTAGGCCAGCGTCTGCGGCCGGGTGCCCTGGATCTTCGCGTAGCCCGACATCTCAGGTTCGGCACTGACCAGCCGGTCGAGCCGTGCCCTGTCGTCATCGGTGAGCCCAGCGGCCTCGGCAGGGTCACTGGGAGGCGGCGTCAGCAGGGTGTTGAGGTGGACTCCTACGACATGACCGGTGTCGATGGCGGCCAGCTCCCGGGTGATCGCGTGGCCCCAGTCGCCGCCTTGCGCGCCGTAACGGTCGTAACCGAGGCGCCGCATCAGCTCGGCCCAGGCCCTGGCGACCCGGTGCACATCCCAGCCCCCTTCCCGGGTCGGCCCGGACAGTCCGAATCCCGGGATGGAGGGGATCACCAGGTGGAAGGCGTCGGCCGGGTCGCCACCGTGAGCCAGGGGGTCGGTCAGGGGCCCGATGACGTCGATGAACTCCACGACGGACCCCGGCCAGCCGTGGGTGATCAGCAGTGGCAGCGCGTCCGCCTGGGCGGAAGGGACGTGCAGGAAGTGGACTTTGGCGTTGTCGATCGTGGTCGTGAACTGCGGGAACCGGTTGAGATGCGCCTCGTGCTCCCGCCAGTCGTAGCCGGTGCGCCAGTAGGCGGCCAGCTCCTTGAGATAGGTCACCGGCACGCCCTGGGACCAGCCGGCACCGGCCGGCTCATCCGGCCATCTGGTCGCGGCGAGGCGGCCGGCCAGGTCGTCCAGGTCGTCCTGCGGGATGTCGAGGACGAACGGGCGGACGGCCGTCTCGGCGCGCTCGCTCATCCCGCGTCCTCGCCTTCGGGGTCTGGGCCGGGGTGGCCTACGAGCCTGCGCGCGGCCGCCAGTTCGCTCTCATCCCAGCCCCAGAAGCCGTCATCCCGGTGCTCCTTGGACTGTTCGTCGATCCATCGGCTGTGGGCCTCCCAGGCCGCCTGCTTGCTGGTGCCAAGGGCGGCGCCGATCTGCGACCACGAAGCTCCGGCCTGGCGGGCGGAGCGTACGGAGAGCTGGCGTCCGTAGCCCGCCTTCCGCGCGATCACCTCACCCAGCGCCAGAAGCTCCAGCGCCTCGGCCCGTGTCAGGGGCTGCGCGCCGGGGTCGGGTGCGAGTGCCAGGTCGTCCTCATCGGCCGGCGACGCCAGTGCGTCACGCGCACGCAGCGCGTCATAGCGCGCGACCGCGGTCAGCAGTGTGAACCGGTGCTCAAGCTCGTCGGGATCAGACATGGTTCGAGTATTTCGTCAAGCCACCCTGACGTCAAGATGGCCTGACGGCAAATACCCCCGCTTCCTGGCACCGTGTAGATCGGCACCGGCCGGTACGGGCGCCGGTGCCTTACGCTCGTCAGCGAACACGGTTCGAGCTCAGGGAACGGGTTCGAACCCACGGAGCAAGGGAGTGACCTGTGGACAACGTCACACCGCTCGGCGGCGACGTCTACGAGATCGACACGCGGATGGCCGGCTACTCCGGGATCACCGCGGGCTACCTGATCCTCGGCGACCGGCCCTGTCTCGTCGAGACGGGCACCTCCACGTCCGCTCCGATCGTCCGCGACGCTCTCACCTCGCTGGGAGTAGGCCCCGATGATCTGGCCACGGTGGTGGTCACGCACATCCACCTGGACCACGCCGGAGGCGTCGGCGACATCGCCGGCCTCTACCCGTCCGCGGAGATCGTGGTGCACGAGAAGGGCGCGCGGCACCTCGCCGACCCCTCACGCCTCATGGCCAGCGCGCGCATGGTGTGGGGCGACAAGCTGGACACCCTGTTCGGTTCGCTGACCCCGACCGAGGCGGCGCGCATCCGAGCACTGGGCGACACCGGCTCGGTCGACCTCGGCGGCGGCCGCATGCTCTCCAGCCACTACTCCCCCGGCCACGCCAAGCACCACGTCGGCCTGCTCGACTCGGCCACCGGTGACCTCTACGTGGGGGACGCGGCCGGGGTGTACCTCCCGGAGACCGGCGACCTGCGTCCCGCGACCCCGCCGCCGGACTTCGACCTCCAGACGGCCCTCGACTCCGTGGCGCTGTTCGGCGCTCTCGGCCCCCAGCGGCTGCTGTTCAGCCACTACGGGCCCGTCGCCGACGTCGTCACGACTCTCGAACGCTCAGCCGACGAGCTCCGCGTCTGGGTCGACCTGACCCGGCAGGCGCACTCGGAGGGCATGGACCTCGACCACGCGGTGGCGATGGTGCGCGAGAAGACCCGCGAGCGCTACACCGCGCTGGCCTCGGAGAACGACGAGACGTCGGAACGCTTCGAGATGCTCAGCGGTGCGCCGTCGAACGTGGCGGGGATCATGCACTGGCTCGACAACGCCAAGCCTGACGGCGCATAGAGCGCCCACGCGGGGGACGAATCCGTACGAGCGTGCATAGGATCACCCCGGCGTGGGAACGATGGGTGGCGGGCGCCGCACGCCTTCACGTATGGCGGCGCCCACCACCCCTCGTCAGCTCACGCTTCAGGCTTTGCGGCTGCCCGGCTGCTCGCCGTCGGCGTCGTCCTCGTCGTCGAGAACATCCCCAGGAACCGCCCCCGCCGAAACACCGAAGTCCGGCTCGATGAACGCCGGGGCCATCCCGACCTCCAGTCGCGTGGTCTTCAGCTCGGGCTTCGCCGCCTCCGCCGCAGAGGTGCCGGCGGCAGCGTCACGTACCGCCGGATCGGTCTCGGGCTTGCCGGGGACCACTCCGGGCCCGTCGATGACGGACCGCTCGAGGGAGTCGTCCGGGACCTCCACCGGCTCCGCCTCCGGGCTGTCGAGGAGATCGCCGCCGACCGCGTCGCGCTCGCCCGCCTTGTTCCCCTTGTCCGATGCGACCGCCGTACCCGGCTCGTCAGCCGCCGTACCCGGCTCCTCGCGGGCCGACTCGGGACCATGGGCCGCCGGCTTCGCACCGACCAGCTCCAGATCGTCGGCTACGGAGTCATCCGCGAAGTCATCTTCGGAATCCTCGTCGGCCAGGCCGGAAGCGTCGGCCGCGGGCTTCTCACCGCGCTGCCGGGCCTCCGTGTCCGTCGCTTCCGCGTCACGGTCGTCCTCGTCCAAATCAGAGGCGACGTCCGCGTCCAGGTCAGAGGCGACGTCCGCGTCCGCGTCCAGGTCGAAGGCGACGTTCTCGTCGTCCGCGTCCAGGTCCAACGCGACGTTCTCGTCGTCCTCGTCCTCGATGTCCTCGATGACCGCACCGGTGAGCTCCGCGTAGCGCTCGGCCGCCTCGGTCTCGCCGCCCTCGTCGAACATCATGGCGCGCTCGAACCAGTCGGTGGCCGCGCCTTCGTGCCCAGCCTCCGCCAGCGCGTCGGCGTAGGCGTACGCCAGGCGAGCCGACCACGGGTGCGGCTCCTGGTTACGCAGCTCCGGCACCCGCTGCAGCGTGATCACCGCGGCGTCGTGCTGCCCGAGATCGCGCCGGGCGCCCGACTCGACGATGGCCAGCTCGATGCGGCCCGCCCGGTCAAGCCGCTCGGCCTCGCGCGAACGCACCAGGTCGAGCGCGCGCTCCGGACGCCCGAGGCCGCGCTCGCAGTCGGCCATGATGGGCAGGAACTCATCCGACCCGGTCATCCTGCGCGCGGCCCGCAGGTCGCTGAGTGCCTCGGCGTAGTGCCCCGCACGGTACGCGGCCAGGCCGACGGCCTCGCGGACGACTCCGATGCGCGCGGCGAACCGCCGGGCGACCTTGGCGTGCTCGTAGGCGAGCGCCGCGTCCTCCTCACCCAGGGCACGCTCGGCCGCCACGAGGTGGCAGGCGATCAGACTCGCGAGGTCGTTCGGGAGGGAGCGCAGTTCGTCCCGGACGTCCTTCTCGAGCTCCTCGGGCGTGATGTCCGCCGCCAGCTCCGGCATCGCGGGGCGCTCCTCGCGAGGGGCACGCTCGGCGTCCCCGCGCTCGCGACCGTACCGCGCGCGCGTACCGCCGCTGTCGGAGTGCGGGGCGCCACCCCCCTGATCGCGGGAAGCGTATCCGTCCCTGTCACGGTGCCCGTACGCCCGGCCGTGGTCGCCGCCGGAGGGACGGCCTTCGCGGGAACCCCGCTCGTCACGGCCCTCCCGGCTGAACGGGCGCGGCCCCGAAGCGCCACGATCATCGCGCTGGGCGGGACGACCCCCGCGGTCGTCACGATCGAAGGAACGACCACCACGGTCATCACGATTGAACGGCCGGCCACCGCGGTCGTCACGGTTGAACGGACGTCCACCGCCACCCTCACGGTTGAACGGACGGCCACCACGGTCATCGCGGTTGAACGGACGGCTCTCGCGGCCCTCGCCGTAGGGGGGACGGCTCCCGGCCGCTCCACGGTCGTCCCGACCTTCACGGCTGAACGGGCGCGGCCCCGAAGCGCCACGATCGTCCCGCTGGGCGGGACGACCCCCGCGGTCGTCACGATCGAAGGAACGACCACCACGGTCATCACGATTGAACGGACGACCGCCGCCACCCTCACGGTTGAACGGCCGGCCACCACGGTCGTCCCGATTGAACGGCCGGGCACCACGGTCGGCGCGGTCGTCCCGGTTGTACGGACGGCCGCCGCGGTCATCGCGGTCACGCCATCCGGAGGAACCGGCGGGACGGCCCTCCCCCGAGCCCCCGCGGTCGTCGCGGGTGACGGGACGGCCTTCCCCCGAACCCCCGCGGTCGTCGCGGGTGAACGGACGCCCGCCGCCGGGCCGGTCGTCACGGTTGAACGGAGGGCGCCCGCCGCCACGGTCGTCACGACCCTCGCGACCGAAGGAACGGTCACCAGAGCCTCCGCGATTGTCGCGGTAAGGAGGACGGCTCTCGCGCTCGCCGCGGTCGTCACGATAGGAGGGACGGCTCTCGCGCTCGCCCCGATCATCACGGTTGTACGGGCGCGCACCGGGACCGCCGCCACCTTCACGGCTGAAGGATCGCGGAGCGGAACCTCCGCGATCGTCGCGCTGGAACGGGCGGCCTCCACGCTCACCGGAGCCGGAAGGGCGCCCGCCACGGTCGTCACGGTCACGCCAGCCGGCGGAGCCGCCGCCTTCGCGCCGCTCCCCGGGACGGGAATCCGGCCGGCCACCCTCACGATAAGGACGGTCACCACCGCGCGGGGCATACGAGCCTCCGCCACGGCCACCAGGCGCGCGGTCACGGTCACCACGGCCGTAGGAACGCTCGCCACCGGACCCGCCGCGGTCATCGCGGTTAAAGCCGGAACCCCCGCGATTGTCGCGGTTGTACCCGGAGCCTCCACGGTCGTCGCGGTTGAAGCCAGAGTTTCCGCGGTCGTCGCGGTTGAAGGAGCGACCTGGGCGGTCGCCACGGTCGGACGGCCTGCCGCTGCTCGAACCACCGCCACCTTCGCGGCTGAACGGGCGGTCACCACGGTTGTCGCGCTGGAACGGACGTCCGCCACGAGAGTCACGATCGCGGGACCCATGCGGGCCGGCGGGACGGCCCTCACGCCGCTCGCCATAGCGCGGGCCGTCGCCGGGGCGTCCCTCACTACGGGCTCCGGCGCGGTCGCCATCAGCCGGGCGCCCGCCCCTCGCTCCCTCGGAGCGGTCACTGCGGAACCCTCCGGAACCCCCGCCCGAGCGGCTTCCACCGTCTTCGGGACGGCCTGAGTCCTCACGTCCGTTATCTCTGTTCACTTCTATCCTTCGTTGCTCGCTCACCGCGTCCACTGTGATCCGCGTTCGCTCATTGCGCCGACCATGTGCGGAGGGGACGGTCCATCCGGCCGCGGGGCACAGGCCCGTTTCACTCTGTCGCTGCCCGCGCATAGGCGCCTTACGCGACAAAGGCCACCCGTGGTGGGGTGGCCCGGCACCTCCAGCCTAGCAAGGCCTCGAAGCCCCCGGGACGCGCCGACCGAGAAGGGCGCGCACCCGCTGAGCTCCGGAGATCGCGCAAGGCCGACGAGGTCGAATGACCTGACGGCGTCAGCGCAAAAGCCTCTATAACGCAGGAAAGCCATCCACAAAGTGGATGGCTCTCCTACCAACACAATATTTGTCCGGCGGTGTCCTACTCTCCCACACCGTCCCCGGTGCAGTACCATCGGCGCTGGAAAGCTTAACTTCCGGGTTCGGAATGTAACCGGGTGTTTCCCTTCCGCTATGACCGCCGTAACCCCTTGAAACACACAACCAGGCAAAAGCCACGGCTTGTTGTTTCTGAGTTACATAGTGGACGCGAGCAAAACGCTTTGTGGTCAAGTCCTCGGCCTATTAGTACCGGTCAGCTCCACACCTCACGATGCTTCCACCTCCGGCCTATCAACCCAGTCGTCTCCTGGGAGCCTTACCCTGTTTCCAGGTGGGAGACCTCATCTCAAGGCAGGCTTCCCGCTTAGATGCTTTCAGCGGTTATCCCTCCCGAACGTAGCCAACCAGCCGTGCTCTTGGCAGAACAACTGGCACACCAGAGGTTCGTCCGTCCCGGTCCTCTCGTACTAGGGACAGCCCCTTTCAAGTCTCCTGCGCGCGCAGCGGATAGGGACCGAACTGTCTCGCGACGTTCTAAACCCAGCTCGCGTACCGCTTTAATGGGCGAACAGCCCAACCCTTGGGACCTACTCCAGCCCCAGGATGCGACGAGCCGACATCGAGGTGCCAAACCATCCCGTCGATATGGACTCTTGGGGAAGATCAGCCTGTTATCCCCGGGGTACCTTTTAGCCGTTGAGCGACGGCGCTTCCACATGCCACCGCCGGATCACTAGTCCCAGCTTTCGCTCCTGCTCGACCTGTCGGTCTCACAGTCAAGCCCCCTTGTGCACTTACACTCAACACCTGATTGCCAACCAGGCTGAGGGAACCTTTGGGCGCCTCCGTTACCCTTTAGGAGGCAACCGCCCCAGTTAAACTACCCACCAGACACTGTCCCCCACCCGGATACACGGGCGCGGGTTAGACATCCAAAACGACCAGAGTGGTATTTCACCAATGACTCCACCCGAACTAGCGTCCGAGCTTCACCGTCTCCCACCTATCCTACACAAGCCGTCCCAAACACCAATGTCAAGCTGTAGTGAAGGTCCCGGGGTCTTTCCGTCCTGCTGCGCGTAACGAGCATCTTTACTCGTAGTGCAATTTCGCCGGGTCTGTGGTTGAGACAGCGGGGAAGTCGTTACGCCATTCGTGCAGGTCGGAACTTACCCGACAAGGAATTTCGCTACCTTAGGATGGTTATAGTTACCACCGCCGTTTACCGGCGCTTAAGTTCTCAGCTTCGCACGCCCGAAAGCGCACTAACCGGTCCCCTTAACGTTCCGGCACCGGGCAGGCGTCAGTCCGTATACATCGTCTTACGACTTCGCACGGACCTGTGTTTTTAGTAAACAGTCGCTTCCCCCTGGCCACTGCGACCCCCACCAGCTCCGAGTGCAAGACTCATCACCAGCAAGGGTCCCCCTTCTCCCGAAGTTACGGGGGCAATTTGCCGAGTTCCTTAACCACAGTTCACCCGATCGCCTTGGTATTCTCTACCTGACCACCTGAGTCGGTTTAGGGTACGGGCCGCCGGCACACTCACTAGAGGCTTTTCTCGGCAGCATGGGATCACCCACTTCACCACAATCGGCTCGGCATCACATCTCACCCTACGTGTGGCACGGATTTACCTATGCCACGGGCTACATGCTTACCCCAGGAACAACCATCGCCTGGGATGGGCTACCCTCCTGCGTCACCCCATCGCTTACCTACTACCAGATCAGGCCAGGCGTTCAGCCTCACCAAGTCCCGAAGGACAACAGGGGCTTAAGGACCCTTAGTATCACTGGATTCGATATGGGCGCGTGCTAGCGGGTACGGGAATATCAACCCGTTGTCCATCGACTACGCCTGTCGGCCTCGCCTTAGGTCCCGACTTACCCTGGGCGGATTAGCCTAGCCCAGGAACCCTTGGTCATCCGGCGCAGAAGTTTCTCACTTCTGATTCGCTACTCATGCCTGCATTCTCACTCGCACGGCCTCCACAACTCGATCACTCGGCTGCTTCGCCGGCCGCACGACGCTCCCCTACCCATCCACACACCTAGATGCGACTCACATCACACCGGGCTTAACGCGTGAATGCCACGACTTCGGCGGTGTACTTGAGCCCCGCTACATTGTCGGCGCGGAATCACTTGACCAGTGAGCTATTACGCACTCTTTCAAGGATGGCTGCTTCTAAGCCAACCTCCTGGTTGTCACTGCGACTCCACATCCTTTCCCACTTAGCACACGCTTAGGGGCCTTAGTCGGTGGTCTGGGCTGTTTCCCTCTCGACTACGGAGCTTATCCCCCGCAGTCTCACTGCCACGCTCTCACTTACCGGCATTCGGAGTTTGGCTGACGTCAGTAACCCGGTAAGGCCCATCAGCCATCCAGTGCTCTACCTCCGGCAAGAAACACGTGACGCTGCACCTAAATGCATTTCGGGGAGAACCAGCTATCACGGAGTTTGATTGGCCTTTCACCCCTACACACAGGTCATCCCCCAGGTTTTCAACCCTGGTGGGTTCGGTCCTCCACACGGTCTTACCCGCGCTTCAACCTGCCCATGCGTAGATCACTCCGCTTCGGGTCTACAGCATGCGACTCAAACGCCCTATTCAGACTCGCTTTCGCTACGGCTCCCCCACACGGGTTAACCTCGCCACACACCATAACTCGCAGGCTCATTCTTCAAAAGGCACGCAGTCACATCACGGACAAGGCAAGCCTCGTCCAAGCTCCTACGGCTTGTAGGCACACGGTTTCAGGTACTATTTCACGACCCCTCACCGGGGCGCTTTTCACCTTTCCCTCACGGTACTTGTTCACTATCGGTCATCAGGGAGTATTTAGGCTTACCAGGTGGTCCTGGCAGATTCACACAGGATTCCTCGAGCCCCGTGCTACTTGGGATCCCCTCAAACAGTCGACAAGGTTTCGCCTACCCGACTCTCACGGTCTACGGCGCAACTTCCCAGAAGCTTCGACTACCCCATCGATTTATCACTGTTCGGAAGAACGGCAGCTCCTCCAAGAGGGTCCCACAACCCCACACACGCAACACCTGCCGGCTATCACACGCGCATGGTTTAGCCTCATCCGCTTTCGCTCACCACTACTCACGGAATCACTATTGTTTTCTCTTCCTACGGGTACTGAGATGTTTCACTTCCCCGCGTTACCACCAACCGCCCTATACATTCAGACGGCGGCAACACCACATGACTGGTGCTAGGTTTCCCCATTCGGACATCCCCGGATCAACGTCTGGTTGGCGACTCCCCGAGGCTTAACGCAGCCTCCCACGTCCTTCATCGGCTCCTGATGCCAAGGCATCCACCGTGTGCCCTAAAAAACTTGGCCACAAAGATGCTCGCGTCCACTATGCAATTCACAAACAACAAACAGGCCACCAACCCCACCCACCACCAGACACCCACACCACCAACCCGAAAGACACAACATCTCTCAAGCCACGATGCGAACCGGTATGACGGAAGGCTGGCCCCGCAAACAAGGAAACAACGACCCCACAAGCAACGAGACCGCCACCACGATCAACGACCATGGCAAGCAACCGGTCAACCCGGTCACGGCGGCCCCGCGCGTTGGCCCGTTTCCTCAGGACCCAACAGTGTGTCCAACCCCGCCGCAGACCCCGGACCCGCGTTCCTGAACCCACCCCACAGACCCGAAGACCCGTAAAGCAAGCAGTACTGACAGGCCGGCGACCTCGGCCGGACTGAATAGCCAGTGCTCCACTAATGAGCTGCCGCAGGTGAGACGTTCGCTCACAACCACGACGTAGACCCCGAACCCCTCCACCAGGAGGTGTCCACGGCCGGTGCTCCTTAGAAAGGAGGTGATCCAGCCGCACCTTCCGGTACGGCTACCTTGTTACGACTTCGTCCCAATCGCCAGCCCCACCTTCGACCGCTCCCCCCAGCAAGCTGGTTGGGCCACGGGCTTCGGGTGTTGCCGACTTTCGTGACGTGACGGGCGGTGTGTACAAGGCCCGGGAACGTATTCACCGCAGCGTTGCTGATCTGCGATTACTAGCGACTCCGACTTCATGGGGTCGAGTTGCAGACCCCAATCCGAACTGAGACCGGCTTTTAGGGATTCGCTCCACCTCACGGCATCGCAACCCTCTGTACCGGCCATTGTAGCATGTTTGCAGCCCAAGACATAAGGGGCATGATGACTTGACGTCATCCCCACCTTCCTCCGAGTTGACCCCGGCAGTCTCCCATGAGTCCCCACCACCCCAAAGGGCGTGCTGGCAACATGGAACAAGGGTTGCGCTCGTTGCGGGACTTAACCCAACATCTCACGACACGAGCTGACGACAGCCATGCACCACCTGTCACCCAGTCCGAAGAGGGCTCTGTCTCCAGAGCTTTCCGGGCGATGTCAAGCCTTGGTAAGGTTCTTCGCGTTGCGTCGAATTAAGCAACATGCTCCGCCGCTTGTGCGGGCCCCCGTCAATTCCTTTGAGTTTTAGCCTTGCGGCCGTACTCCCCAGGCGGGGCGCTTAATGCGTTAGCTACGGCACGGAATCCGTGGAAGGACCCCACACCTAGCGCCCAACGTTTACAGCGTGGACTACCAGGGTATCTAATCCTGTTCGCTCCCCACGCTTTCGCTCCTCAGCGTCAGGTAAGGCCCAGCAAGCCGCCTTCGCCACCGGTGTTCCTCCTGATATCTGCGCATTTCACCGCTACACCAGGAATTCCGCTTGCCCCTACCTACCTCTAGCCAGCCCGTATCCACCGCAGACCCACAGTTAAGCCATGGGCTTTCACGGCAGACGCGACAAGCCACCTACGAGCTCTTTACGCCCAATAATTCCGGACAACGCTTGCGCCCTACGTATTACCGCGGCTGCTGGCACGTAGTTAGCCGGCGCTTCTTCTGCAGGTACACGTCAACTTCGTCCCTGCTGAAAGAGGTTTACAACCCGAAGGCCGTCATCCCCCACGCGGCGTCGCTGCGTCAGGCTTTCGCCCATTGCGCAATATTCCCCACTGCTGCCTCCCGTAGGAGTCTGGGCCGTGTCTCAGTCCCAGTGTGGCCGGTCGCCCTCTCAGGCCGGCTACCCGTCGTCGCCTTGGTAGGCCACTACCCCACCAACAAGCTGATAGGCCGCGAGTCCATCCCCAACCGAAAAAACTTTCCACCAGCACCCGATGCCAAGGCTGGTCGTATCCGGTATTAGACCCAGTTTCCCGGGCTTATCCCAAAGTCAGGGGCAGGTTACTCACGTGTTACTCACCCGTTCGCCGCTCGAGTACCCCGAAGGGCCTTTCCGCTCGACTTGCATGTGTTAAGCACGCCGCCAGCGTTCGTCCTGAGCCAGGATCAAACTCTCCAAACAATGTCTGAAGAAATCCCGGCGAACACCACACACACATGTGCGATGTCAACCAAAGGAAACCATCCCCACACACCCGCAAACGAGCGTGCGGAAGACGGAGGTATGCATATTCATGCACTGGCTTTTAACACACTGTTGAGTTCTCAAGAAACGGACGCGTACACCGGACAAGATCCGGAACCAACCGGCTCCGACCCCATCCAGGGCGCACCATTCGTTACTTAACTTTACCAGATCCAGACACTCCCTGTCAAATCATCCGATCTGACATGAACCATCCCGAACCGGTACAGTCCGGTCACCCCGTTTTCAGAGCAACCCGTCTAACTTACCCTGCTGTCCACTCGATGTCGAGTCGAACTGTCTAAAAAGTTCGGCTCGATCTCGCGTGGGCAACACGTCAGATCCGGATCCTCCGTCAGAGACGGCGAATCCGAGAACATGTCTTCCGGGATGCCCGGGAGCCAGGCGCCTGTTCGGCAGCCCGTCGTTCCCTGGGGCGAAGAGAACACTAAGCGCCGTCCGGGGCTCCGTCAAATCGGCGGGGGACCAACCGCCCGGTTCACCCCTCCGATGACAGAAAGTCTCTCCAGGCCGCCACGGGAGTGTTACCGAAGACGCCTCCGGCCCCCGGTGACAGACGCTCACCGGGGGCCGGAGGGATGCCGCGAGTGCTAGCCGGCGACGACCTCGACGCCGCCGACGGAGCGCTTCCCGCGCCGGAGCACCAGGAACCGCCCGTACAGCAGGTCCTCGGCGGACGGGACGTAGGACTCGTCCGTGATCTTGGTGTTGTTGAGGTACGCCCCGCCCTCCTTGACGGCGCGGCGGGCCGCGGACTTGCTCTCGACGAGCCCGCTCTCGGCCAGCAGATCGACGTACGAGGCGCCGAGCGCGGGCACCGCGGCCCTGGGCACCTCCGCAAGCGCGGCCGCGAGCGTTCGCTCCGGCAGCTCCTCCAGCGAGCCCTGGCCGAACAGCGCGCCGGACGCGGCGATCACCGCGGCGCACTCCTCCGCCCCGTGCAGCAGGGTCGTGAACTCCTCCGCCAGCGCCCGCTGCGCCTCACGGGCCGCAGGGCGGTCGGACGCGCTCTTCTCCAGCGCCTCGATCTCGTCCCTGGACCTGAAGCTGAAGATCTTCAGGAACTTCACGACGTCACGGTCGTCGGAGTTGAGCCAGAACTGGTAGAAGGCGTACGGCGAGGTTAGCTCGGGGTCGAGCCACACCGCGCCGCCGGCCGTCTTGCCGAACTTCGTGCCGTCGGCCTTGGTGATCAGCGGTACGGTCAGCGCGTGCACGTGGCCGCCCTCGACACGGCGGATCAGGTCGCACCCCGCCGTGATGTTCCCCCACTGGTCGCTGCCGCCGATCTGCAGCGTGCAGCCATGCCTGCGGTAGAGCTCCAGGTAGTCGTTGGCCTGCAGGATCTGGTAGCTGAACTCGGTGTAGCTCAGCCCCTCCCCCGCCAGGCGCGCCGAGACCGACTCGCGGGCGAGCATGCGGTTCACCGGGAAGTGCTTGCCGACGTCGCGCAGGAAGTCGATGGCCGACAGGCCGTGGGTCCAGTCGAGGTTGCTCACCAGGACGGAACCGGAGGACTCCGACAGGTCGATGAACTTCTCCACCTGGACGCGGATGCGCCGCACCCACTCGGCGACGACCTCGGCCGAGTTGAGCGACCGCTCCTCGCTCTTGCCGCTGGGGTCACCGATGAGGCCGGTGGCTCCGCCGACCAGCCCGATGGCCCGGTGCCCTGCCCGCTCGATGCGGGTCAGCGTGAGGAGCGGGACGAGGTTGCCGACGTGCAGCGACGGTGCTGTGGGGTCGAACCCGCAATAGACCGTGATCGGACCCTCGGCCATCGCCACCCTCAGGGTGTCGATATCGGTGGACTGCGCGATCAGGCCGCGCCACGCAAGGTCATCGAGGATGTCGGTCACGATCCTGGCCTTCATGGTTGGTTCGACGGATACATGTACGGCTTTCGCCTTGCCTTACAGCCTGCCCGATCATCGCACCACTCCGCCACTTGAAAGCCGTTCCCCGTGATCACGATGGCGGGTCAGCTCGGACGCTTCTTGGGCACGTGCTTGCGGTACGGCGAGACGGTGGGGTCGCCGTCGATCCAGAAGCGCCAGGGGGTGTCCGCGGCGGTGGAGACGCCGGTGCGCGGGCCGGAGCGGACCAGCGCGGGGTCCACGGCGTCGCCTTCGAGGATCCGCAGGTCCAGGGAGCCCGAGCAGCAGTCGAGCCCGTTGTGCTCCCTGCCCACGCCCAGCGCCACGGCCAGCCGCGCGGGGCCGCGCGCCAGGTCGCGCTCGGGGATGGTCTGGCTGCGGCCGGTCAGCGGTGCGGCCGTACTGGGCCGGTGGCGGCGGGTGCGGGCGACCTCGGCCCCCTCGATCACCTCGCCGGCGCGCAGCAGCACCCCCGAGCCCATCCCCTCGGGCAGGCAGACGATGTTGGCGCAGAAGTGCATGCCGTACGTGAAGTAGACGTACAGGTGACCGGGCGGCCCGAACATGACGGAGTTGCGCGGCGTGCGCCCTCGGTAGGTGTGGGACGCGGGGTCCGCACCGGGCGGGCCGTACGCCTCCACCTCGGTCAGGCGCACCGCGACCGGCCCGTGCCGCAGGACCCGCCCGAGCAGGGCGGGCGCCACCTCCGGTGAGGGCCGGTCGAAGAACCGCCGGTCTAGGATCCGCTCGCCCACGCCGCCTGGCCGTCGACGATCTCCCGCAGGGCGGTCAGCTGGTCGCGGACGCGGTCGGGCGCGGTGCCTCCGTACGCCTTGCGCGAGGCGAGCGCGCCCTGGACGTTCAGCACGTCGAGGGTGCCCGGCACGCCGCCCTCGTCGCCGGGGACGGCCGGCCCGCCGGGGGTCTCCACGAAGTGCGGGGAGATCTTGGCGAGATCGTCCTCGGTGAGCTTCTCGAAGGTGGTGTCGTTGACCTGGCACCACACGACGAGGTGGCCGACCGCCTCGTGGGCGTCGCGGAACGGCACCCCCCTGCGCACCAGCAGCTCGGCCAGGTCGGTGGCCAGGGCGAAGCCGTCGGGCGCGGAGGACTCGAGGCGGGCGGTGTTCACCCGCATCGTGGAGACCAGGCCGGAGACGGCGGGCAGGACCAGCAGCAGGGTGTCGACCGAGTCGAACACCGGCTCCTTGTCCTCCTGCAGGTCGCGGTTGTAGGTGAGCGGCAGGCCCTTGAGGGTGGTCAGCAGCGTCATGAGGTTGCCGATGAGCCTGCCGGACTTGCCCCGGGCCAGCTCGGCGACGTCGGGGTTCTTCTTCTGCGGCATGATCGACGAGCCGGTGGAGTAGGCGTCGTCCATCTCGATCCAGTGGAACTCCTGCGAGGCCCACAGGACGATCTCCTCGCCCAGCCGCGACAGGTGGACCCCGATCAGCGAGGCGCAGAACAGGAACTCGGCGGCGAAGTCGCGGTCGGCGACGGCGTCCATGGAGTTGGGCGCGGCGGAGTCGAAGCCCAGCTCCTCTGCGACCGCCTGCGGGTCCAGGGGCAGGGACGAGCCCGCGAGCGCGCCCGCGCCGAGCGGGGACACGGCCGCGCGCCGGTCCCAGTCGCGCAGCCGGTCGACGTCGCGGGCGATCGCGTGGACGTGCGCGAGGAGCTGGTGCCCGAACGACACCGGCTGGGCGTGCTGCAGGTGGGTCATGCCGGGGGCCGCGGTGGACGCGTGCTCCTCGGCCTGGCTCATCAGGGCCGTCTCCAGCTCGACGAGCCGCGACACGATGTAGCGGACGTGGTCGCGCAGGTAGAGCCGGAGGTCGGTGGCCACCTGGTCGTTGCGGCTGCGGCCGGCGCGCAGCTTGCCGCCGAGCGAGCCGAGACGCTCCAGGAGCCCGCGCTCGAGAGCGGTGTGCACGTCCTCGTCGGCCACGGCGGGCCGGAAGTCACCGGCCTTGCACGCCTGTTCGAGGTCGTCCAGGGCTCCGAGCATGCGCTCGAGCTCCGCCTCGCTCAGCAGCCCGGCGCGGTGGAGCACCCGGGCGTGCGCCCGTGACGCCAGCAGGTCGTACGGCGCGAGCCGCCAGTCGAACTGCACGCTGACCGACAGCCGTGTCAGCGCGTCCGCCGGACCGCCTTCGAACCTGCCACCCCAGAGCCGCATGGGCTTGCCACCCTCAGCCACCGTTCTCCTCTTCCCCTGTTCCAACGCTCAATCCGCGACCCTAGCCCAAATGGGCCTCGTCAGCCGAGACGACCGTCCCGGGCGGCGGCGATCTTGGAGGGAAGGCTCCAGAGCTGGACGAAGCCCTTTGCGAGCGACTGGTCGAACGCGTCGCCCGTGTCGTAGGTCGCCAGCGAGAAGTCGTACAGCGAAGCCTCGGAGCGGCGGCCGGTCACGACGGCCCGTCCGGCGTGCAGGGTCATGCGGATGTCGCCAGAAACGTACTTCTGCGCGTCGGCGATGAAGGTGTCGAGCGCGTCCTTGAGCGGGGAGAACCAGAGGCCGTCGTAGACCAGCTCGCCCCACCGCTGGTCGACCGAGCGCTTGAACCGGGCGAGGTCGCGCTCGACCGTGACGTTCTCCAGCTCCATGTGGGCGGTGATCAGGGCGATCGCGCCCGGAGCCTCGTACACCTCGCGGGACTTGATGCCGACGAGGCGGTCCTCGACCATGTCGAGCCGTCCGACGCCCTGGGCGCCGGCGCGCTGGTTGAGCTCGGCGATGATCTGGAACGGGGTGAGCGAGCGCCCGTCCAGGGCCACGGGCACGCCCGCCTGGAAGGTGATGACGACCTCGTCGGCCTCGCGCGGCTGCGACGGGTCGGCGGTGTAGGAGTAGACGTCCTCGATCGGGGCGTTCCAGATGTCCTCCAGGAACCCGGTCTCGACGGCCCGGCCCCAGATGTTCTGGTCGATGGAGTACGGCGACTTCTTGTTGACGTCGATCGGCAGGCCCTTCTCCTCGGCGAAGGCGATGGCCTTGTCGCGGGTCCAGGCGTAGTCGCGGGCGGGGGCGATGACCTTCAGCGAGGGGTTCAGCGCGGCGAGGCCGGCCTCGAACCTGACCTGGTCGTTGCCCTTGCCGGTGCAGCCGTGCGACACGTGGGTGCCGTCGAACTCCTTGGCGGCGGCGGCCAGGTGCTTGACGATCAGCGGCCGGGACAGGGCGGAGACCAGCGGGTAGCGGTCCATGTAGAGGGCGTTGGCCTGGAGCGCCGGCACGCAGAAGTCGGCGGCGAACTCCTCGCGGGCGTCCACCACGACCGACTCGACGGCGCCGCAGTCGATGGCGCGCTTCCGGATGACCTCCATGTCCTCGCCGCCCTGGCCGACGTCGACGGCCACGGCGATGACCTCGGCGCCGGTCTGGTCGGCGAGGAAGGGGATGGCCACGGACGTGTCGAGGCCACCGGAGTAGGCGAGTACCACCCTGTCAGTCATTGCTCTGCTCTCCAAGGAAAAGGAATTTCGTATTGGCTTGCGGGGAACGCCCGGTTCGCTCGGGTTCTGAAACTGGCCCGCATGATCGCGGGACGCCCGGCTCACACGGGCTGACTACGTCGATCGGTCAGTCTGAGCAAGGACTCCGCGAGATGGTCCCCGCCCACGGGATCCCGGCTGATCACCAGGATCGTGTCGTCGCCGGCGACCGTGCCGAGGATCGCCTCCCAGTCGGCGTGGTCGAGCGCGGAGGCGAGGAACTGCGCGGCCCCCGGAGGGGTGCGCACGATCACGAGGTTCGCCGAGGCCTCGGCCGAGACCAGCAGCTCCTCGGCGACCCGTCGCAGCCGGGCCGCCGGGCTCTCGCCGGCGCCCATGCGGGTCAGCGGGATGCGCGCGCCGCCCTCGCCCGGCAGCGCGTACACCAGCGAGCCGTCGTCCGCCCGCAGCTTCAGCGCGCCCAGCTCGTCGAGGTCGCGCGAGAGCGTGGCCTGGGTGACCTCGACTCCGCTCTCGGCCAGCAGCCTGGCGAGCTCGGGCTGTGACTTGACCTTGTGGCGGTTCACCAGATCGGCGATCTTCGCGAGCCTTCCGGCCTTGGTCAGCGGGATCGTCATCGCGCCACCAGCCAGTGGAGCAGGGCCTTCTGGGCGTGCAGGCGGTTCTCCGCCTGGTCCCAGACTACGCTGCGCGGGCCGTCCAGCACCTCGGCGGTGATCTCCAGGCCGCGGTAGGCGGGCAGGCAGTGCAGCACCGTCGCGTCGGGGGCCGCCAGGCCGAGCAGCCCGGCGTTCAGCTGGTACGGCATGAGCGCGGCGACCCGCTCGTCCTTGCCGTCCTGGCCCATCGACACCCAGGTGTCGGTGGCCAGCACGTGGGCGCCGGCGGCGGCCACGGCCGCGTCCGACAGCACAGTGACCGACCCTCCGGCCGACGCGGCGATCTCGGCCGCGCGGTTGAGGATCAGCGGGTCCGGCTGGTACGCGGCGGGCGCGGCGACGCGGATGTGCATCCCCGCGGTGGCGCCGCCGAGCAGGTAGGAGTGGGCCATGTTGTTGGCGCCGTCGCCCAGGTAGGTGAGCGTCTGACCGGCGAGTGGGCCTCGCCTCTCCCGCACGGTGAGCAGGTCGGCGAGGATCTGGCAGGGGTGGAACTCGTCGGTCAGCGCGTTGACGACCGGCACCGACGACGCCGAGGCCATCGCCTCCACGCGCTCCTGGCCGAAGGTGCGCCACACGATCGCGGCGACCTGCCTTTCGAGGACGCGGGCGGTGTCCTCGATCGGCTCTCCCCTGCCCATCTGGGAGCTGCCCGCGTCGATGATCAGCGGCTGGCCGCCCAGCTCGGCGATGCCGACCGCGAACGAGATGCGGGTGCGGGTGGAGTGCTTGTCGAAGATCACCGCGACGGTCATCGGGCCCTCGAACGGACGGTAGCCGTACCGGTCCTTCTTCATGGCCTCGGCGAGGTCGAGCACCTCGGCCTGCTCCGCGGGGCTCAGGTCGTCGTCCCGCAGGAAGTGCCGGACGGCTCCCGGGGCGCCACCGTACGGGCTCACGGGGCCACCTCCGCGAGGATCGCCGGGAAGGCCTGGAGGAAGGAGTCGACCTGCTCCGTAGTGATCAGGAGCGGCGGAGCGATGCGCACTGCGCCGGGCTGCACCGCGTTGACCAGGAACCCGGCCCGCTGGGCGGCGGCCTGGACGTCGGCGGCGCGGTCGGCGGTGAGCACGACGGCCAGCCAGAGCCCCCGGCCGCGCACCCCGGCCACCAGCGGATGGCCGATGGCGGCGATGCCGTCGCGGAGCCGCTGCCCGGTCGTGCGGACCTGGCCGAGCAGGCCGTCGCGGTCGATGGTGTCGATCACGGCCAGAGCCGCCGCCGCGGACACGGGGTTGCCGCCGAAGGTCGAGCCGTGGTCGCCCTTGGCGAAAAGCGTGCCCGCGTCGCCGAAGCCGACGCAGGCGCCGATCGGCATGCCACCGCCCAGGCCCTTGGCCAGGGTCAGCACGTCGGGGACGATGCCGTCGTGCTGGTGGGCGAACCAGTGCCCGGTGCGGCCGATCGCCGACTGGATCTCGTCCAGCACCAGTAGCGCCCCGGCCGCGTCGCAGATCTCGCGCGCGGCGGTGAAGTAGCCGGCCGGGGGCGGCACGACGCCCGCCTCGCCCTGCGTGGGCTCCAGGAACACCGCCACGCAGTCCTGGGTGACGGCCTGCTTGAGCGCGTCGGCGTCGCCGTACGGGACGAAGCGCACATCGAGCGGGAACGGCCCGAACTGGTCGCGGATGGAGGCCTTGCCGGTTAGCGAGAGCGCCCCGAGCGTGCGACCGTGGAAACCGTTGTCCGCGGCGAGGAAGTACTTCCTGCCGGTGCTCCTGCCGTACTTGATGGCGAGCTTGAGCGCGCACTCGTTCGCCTCGGTGCCGGAGTTGGCGAGGAAGACGCGGCCCGGGGCCTTCAGCAGGCCGAGCAGGCGCTCGGCGAGCAGCACCTCGGGCTCGTTCACGAACAGGTTGGAGGTGTGCGCGAGCGTCGCCACCTGCCGGGACACGGCCTCCACCAGGGCGGGGTGCGCGTGGCCGAGCGAGCTGACCGCGATGCCCGCGATCAGGTCGAGGTAGCGCACGCCGTCCGCGTCCCAGAGGTAGGCCCCCTCGCCGCGCACCGGGACCACGGGCGGGACCCCGTAGTTCGGCATGAACGCGGCCTCGAAGCGCTCCGTGAGCGACCCTGCGCCGGTCATGAGTCCACCTCGGGCACGACCATGGTTCCGATCCCCTCGTCCGTGAAGATTTCGAGCAGCACCGAGTGCGGCACCCTGCCGTCGAGCACGTGCGCCTGCGGCACACCTCCGGTGACCGCCGTCAGGCAGGCCTCCATCTTGGGCACCATGCCGCTGGACAGGCCGGGCAGCAGCTTGGCGAGCTCGCCGGCCGTCAGCCGGCTGATCACCTCGGAGGCGGAGCCGTCCCCGGAGGCCGGCCAGTCGGCGTACAGGCCCTCGACGTCGGTGAGCACGACGAGCTTGCCGGCGTTCAGCGCGACCGCGAGCGCCGCGGCCGCGGTGTCGGCGTTGACGTTGTAGATCTCGCCGTCCTCGCCGCGCGCGATCGAGGACACCACAGGGATGCGCCCGTCGCCGAGCAGCGCCTGGACGGCTCCCGCCTCGACCCTGACGATCTCGCCGACCTGGCCGATGTCGACCTTCTCGCCGTCCACCTCGGCGTGCTTGCGCTCGGCGGTGAACAGGTGGGCGTCCTCGCCCGACATGCCGATGGCGAACGGGCCGTGGCGGTTGATCAGGCCGACGACGTCGCGGTTGACCTGGCCGACCAGCACCATGCGCACGATCTGCATCGCCTCGGGCGTGGTCACCCGGAGCCCGGCCGTGAAGCTGCTCTCGATGCCGAGCCTGTCGAGGTGGTCGTTGATCTGGGGACCGCCGCCGTGCACCACGACGGGCTTGAGGCCCGCGTGCAGCAGGAACACCATGTCGTCGGCGAAGCTCTCGCGCAGGCCCTGGTCGGCCATGGCGTGCCCGCCGTACTTGACGACGACGGTCTGGCCGCGGAAGCGCTCGAGCCAGGGCAGGGCCTCGATGAGGACGGCCGCCTTGGCGTGCGCCTGGGGTCCCGCGCCGGGTGTCAGCCCCGCGCTCATGTCGAGTACGCCGAGTTCTCGTGGACGTACTCGGCGGTGAGGTCGGTGGTGTGGACGGTCGCGGAGTGCGGGCCGGCCGAGAGGTCGATCGTGATCGTCACGTCCCGGGGGCGCAGGTCGACCTTGGCGCGGTCGTCTCCAGCGGCGCCGCCCCGGCAGATCCAGATGCCGTTGATGGCGACGTTGAGCCGGTCGGGCTCGAAGACCGCGTCGGTGGTGCCGACGGCGGAAAGGACGCGGCCCCAGTTGGGGTCCTCGCCGTGGATGGCGCACTTGAGCAGGTTGGACCTGGAGACGGCCCTGCCGACGGTCACGGCGTCGTCCTCGCGGGCGGCGCCCACGACCTCGATCGCGATGGCCTTGGTGGCGCCCTCGGCGTCGACGAGGAGCTGCCTGGACAGGTCGGCGCAGACCTCGGTGACCTTCTTCTCGAACTCGGCCGGGTCGGGGGTCACGCCGGAGGCTCCGCTGGCGAGAAGCAGCACGGTGTCGTTGGTCGACATGCAGCCGTCGGTGTCGAGCCGGTCGAACGTGACGCCGACGGCCCTGCGCAGCACCCGGTCGAGCTCCTCGGCCGGCACGTCGGCGTCGGTGGTGATCACGCTCAGCATGGTGGCCATGCCCGGCGCGAGCATGCCCGCGCCCTTGGCCATGCCGCCCACCATGTAGCCCTCTCCCCTGCGGAAGGAGATCTTGGTGACCGTGTCGGTCGTGCGGATCGCGTCGGCGGCGGCGAGACCGCCGTCCCTGGACAGCTGGGCGGCGGCGGTCTCGACGCCGGGGAGCAGCAGGTCCATCGGCAGCCGCTCGCCGATCAGCCCGGTGGAGCAGACCGCCACCTCACCGGCCGAGTCGCCGATGAGCTCGGCGACCTTCTCGGCGGTGGCGTGGGTGTCCTGGAAGCCGTCGGGGCCTGTGCAGGCGTTCGCGCCGCCGGAGTTGAGGACGACCGCCCTCACCCTGCCGCCGGCGAGCACCTGCTGGGACCAGAGCACCGGGGCGGCCTTCACCCGGTTGCGGGTGAAGACCCCGGCGGCGGCCCGTGAGGGGCCGTCGTTGACGACGATCGCGACGTCGCGGGTGTCACGTGACTTGAGGCCCGCGGCGACACCTGCCGCGCGGAAGCCGAGGGGTGCGGTGACGCTCACGCGTGCCCTCCTGGGATCCGTGTTGTCTGGCTGCGCTCGCTCACGGGGCGACTCCATTGAGGGGAAGGCCGAGTTCTTCTGCCAGGCCGAGGGCGAGGTTGGCACTCTGGATGGCCCCGCCCGCGGTGCCCTTGGTCAGGTTGTCGATGGCGACGACGGCGACGACGCGCCCGGACCGCTCGTCGAGGGTCACCTGGAGCGCGGCGGTGTTGGCGCCGAGGGTCATGGCCGTCGCGGGCCAGGTGCCCTCGGGCAGCAGCCGCAGGAACGGCTCGTCCTTGACCGCCGCCTCGTACGCCTCGCGCAGCGCGGTCGCGGTGAGGCCGGGAACGGCGGGAGCGGTGCAGGTGGCGAGGATGCCCCGGCTCATCGGGGCCAGCATCGGGGTGAAGGAGACCTTCACCGGGCCGCCCGCGACCTTGGAGAGGTTCTGCGCGATCTCGGGGGTGTGGCGGTGGGTGCCGCCGACGCTGTAGGCGCTGACCGAGCCCATCACCTCGCTGCCGAGGAGGCTCGGCTTGGGCGACCTGCCGGCGCCGGAGGTGCCGCTGGCCGCGACCACCACGACGTCGGGCTCGGCGAGGCCCGCGGCGAACGCGGGGAACAGGGCGAGGGTGGCCGAGGTCGGGTAGCAGCCGGGCACGGCTATGCGCTTGGCGGTGCGCAGCAGGTCACGCTGGCCGGGCAGCTCGGGCAGCCCGTACGGCCAGGTGCCGGCGTGGGCGCCGCCGTAGAAGTGGGCCCACTCGGCGGCGTCCTCCAGCCGGAAGTCGGCGCCGCAGTCGACCACGAGCGTATCGTCACCGAGCCGCTCGGCGACGGCGGCGGACTGGCCGTGCGGGAGGGCCAGGAAGACGACGTCGTGACCCGCGAGGGTCTCGGCGGTCGTCTCCTCGATGACCCTGCCGGCCAGGGCGGGTAGGTGCGGCTGGTGCGCGGCGAGCGTGCCGCCCGCGCTCGAACCCGCCGTCAGCGCGCCGATCTCGATGGCGGGGTGGGCGAGGAGAAGGCGCAGCAGCTCGCCCCCGGCGTACCCGCTGGCTCCGGCGACCGCCGCCCTCATCGACCCACCTCGCATTTTCATGCACTCGCCCTCATGACTTCTATATAGAGAAAGTATGCACGCCCAAGCATCTTCATGCAAGCGAGCGTGCTCGGCGCGGTGGTCTGGAACAAGCCTCTGTTGTCCGTACCTACCGGTCGGTATCGTCACTTGGCAACGGCACCTACTCACCCCGGGAGTCACCGCGCATGACTGTCACGAACGACCAGGTCCAGGCACAGCTCACCGGACCGGGCCAGCTCTTCGAGATGGACGAGGTCGAGATCCGCGGGACCAAGCTCCGGACCTGGAAGCACGCCCCGGCGACCTTCCGGGCCCTTCTGGAGAACAGCCGCTTCCACGGCGACAAGGTGTTCCTCGTGTACGAGGACGAGCGGATCACCTACGAGGAGCACTACCGGCGGGCGGCGACGCTGGCCGGGCGGCTCGTCGAGGACTTCGGCGTGACCAAGGGCGACCGGGTCGCCATCGCCATGCGCAACTACCCCGAGTGGATCGTCGCGTTCTCGGCGACGCTCGCGATCGGGGCGATAGCCGTACCGCTCAACGCGTGGTGGACCACCCCTGAGCTGGAGTACGGCCTGACGGACTCGGGCGCCAAGGTCGCCGTCGTCGACGGCGAGCGAGCCGAGCGGCTGACGGACACCGACGTCCCCCTGATCGTCACCCGCACCACCGGCGAGCTGCCCCCCGGGGCCCGGGAGTTCGCCGAGGTCCTCGGGGAGGTACGTGCCGACGTGGCGCTGCCTGCCGTCGAGCTGGACGCCGAGGACCCGGCGACGATCTTCTACACGTCCGGGACGACCGGCCGTCCCAAGGGCGCGCTCGGCAGCCACCGCAACCTCGGCCAGTCGCCGATGACCGTCGCCTACGCCCTGCTGCGCAGCGTGGCCATGGCGGGCAAGGACCCGGCCTCGGCGGTGAGCACCCGGCGGATCACCCTGCTCTCGGTGCCGCTGTTCCACGTCACCGGCTGCTTCGCGGTCATGACCGCGACCATGTTCACCGGCGGCGGCCTGGTGCTGATGTACAAGTGGGACCCGGGGCTGGCACTTCAGCTCATCGAGCGCGAGCAGGTGACGATCCTCACCGGAGTCCCCACCAACGCCTGGCAGCTGCTGTCGCATCCGGACTTCGGCAAGTACGACATCTCCAGCCTCGGCGGAGTGAGCTACGGCGGCGCGCCGGCCCCGCCCAAGCTGCTTGAGCGCATCAACGACCAGCTGCCTCAGCGGCAGGCGTCCAACGGGTACGGCATGACGGAGACGACCGCGCTCGCGATCTACAACAGCGGGCCGACGTACCTGGCCAAGCCCGACAGCATCGGCCTGCCACTGGCGGTCTGCGACGTGCGGATCTCCGACCCGCTCGGCAACGAGCTGCCAGTGGGCGAGGTGGGCGAGCTGTGCATGCGCGGCCCCAACGTGATCACGGGCTACTGGAACCGCCCGGACGCGACCGCGGAGACGTTCGTCAACGGATGGCTGCACACGGGCGACCTCGCGCGGGTGGACGAGGAGGGCTTCGTCTACATCGTCGACCGGGCCAAGGACATGGTCATCCGGGGCGGCGAGAACGTCTACTGCGCCGAGGTGGAGGCGGCCCTGTTCGAGCACCCCGCCATCGACGACGCGGCGGTCATCGGGATCCCGGACGACGAGCTCGGCGAGCAGGTCGGCGCGGTCGTCCGGCTCAAGCCCGGCGTGCCGGCGACCACGGAGGAATTGCGGGAGTTCCTGCGGGGGGCGCTGGCCCCGTTCAAGATCCCGGTCCGCTTCTGGTTCCGCGACGCCGAACTCCCCCGCAACCCCGGCGGCAAAATCCTCAAAACCCACCTCCGCAAGGAGACCCTGGGCCTGTGAGGTTCCACGCAAGGAGACTCTCGGGCTCTGAAGTCCCACGAAGGCGGCCGGCTCCCCGACGCCCCGTCCGGATCTCCTTCTTCCGGTCCCTGGATGCGAGTGGTTAAAGGTTCGAGTCGTCTCGGCCGCACATACGTGAGAGGCCCTCCGGATCATCCTGGAGGGCCTTTGTGATCCCCACCGCGCCGGATGTCGGTGGGGAGATGGACCATAGGGCGGGTGTTCTGCCGGCGGTGTTGTCGGAGAGCAGGAACGGCTCACCCGCGCTGAAGGAGCAGGGAGACGAAGCCGAGCACGCCTCTGTAGCCGTTGAGCCACATGTCGCGGTGCTCTCTCACGGCGGCGAGGGCCTGCTCACCGTCGGGGCCTGGATTGCCGGCCGCCCAGCGTGCCAGCGTGCCGGTCCACGACCACTCGTACTCGTCCCACTCGGCCAGGTCGCTCACGTGGGCGTAGACGGTCAGCCAGCCTTTGGACTCGGCGGCCTCCACCGTGCCTGCCAGGTCGGAGTAATCGCCGAGGGCTTCGACGATCTCCGGAGCGGGGGGTCGTTCCCAGAAAGCCTCGCCCACCAGCGCCAGCCCGCCAGGCCGTACGAAGCGGGCGAGCCCGTCCATCGTCTCCTTCAAGCCGCCGAAGGCGTGGGTCGAACCCAGGCAGAGCACCAGGTCGTACGGCTCGGAGGCGGAGAACTCCGCGGCGGGCATCGAGTGCAGCGAAAGCCGGTCGGATGGACCTCGCGCGCCGGCCGCCCGTTCCGCGGACGACAGGGCGTACGGCGAGATGTCCACACCGTCGGCCACGGCCGAGGGAACGAGCTCAAGCGCCCGAAGCGACCATTCGCCCTCGCCGCACCCGAGGTCGAGGATGCGCGCCCCCTCCGGCAGCGCCGCCCGGCGCAGCAACCGATCGAGGTTGGTCTCTGAGACGGGCGCGGCGATCGGGTGGTCGCGGTGGGCGATGGCACTGAGCAGTTGTCGATCCATGCCGTCCATCCTCCCGACGGGCGCAATCGATTTTGGGTCGGGCGTGCTCGGTGAGATCCAGGAAGATGACAGTTCTCACCTGCAGCAGGGCCTGGACCGTATGTCCGTCCTGACACGGGTCTGGACCAGGAAAAATCGGTGCCCGGTGGTCCCCCCGCCCTCCACACTTGCCGCCTGTGTCCACCAGACCTGCGGGAACGCTCAGGACGCTGCTGCTCCGCCTCCGTATGGACGTGAGCCCGCTGCGCGAGTCCCGTGACTTCCGTCTTCTGCTGGGCTCGGGCGTGATCACGATGTTCGGCAGCGTGCTGACCATGGTCGCCGTGCCGTACCAGATGAAGCAGCTCACCGGCTCCTACGTCGCGGTCGGGCTGGTCAGCTTGGCGGAGTTCGTACCCATGGTCGTGTGCGGCCTATGGGGCGGGGCGATCGCGGACGCGCTCGACCGGCGCAAGATCGTCGTACTGTCCGAGGTCGGCCTCTGCCTCACCTCAATGCTCCTCATGGTGAACGCCCTCCTGCTCCCCCCGCAGGCTCAGATCCCCGTGCTGTACGTCGTGGCCGCGCTCTCCGCCGGCCTGTCCAGCCTGCGCGGGCCCAGCGAGCAGGCGATCATCAACCGGGTGCTCAAGCTCGACCAGATGGGCGCGGCCTTCGCCATCCAGGGCCTCGCCCGCAACGCCGGGATGATCGTGGGCCCGGCCATCGGCGGGGTCATCGTGGTGACCTTCGGCCCCGCGACCTCCTACGGCGTCGACATCGTCTCGTTCCTGCTGTCGCTGGTCCTGCTGGTCCGGGTGAGGCCGGTCACCGTCGCCAGCGACGTCGCCCCGGCCTCGCTCAACTCGATGATGGAAGGGGTCAGGTACGCCGTCCGGCGGCCAGACCTGATGGGCACCTACCTGGTCGACATCGCCGCCATGGTGTTCGCGTTCTCCAACGCGCTCTTCCCGTTCCTCGCCGACGACCTGCACGCCACCAAGGCCCTCGGCCTGCTGTACGCCGCAGGAGGCATCGGCTCGGTCATCGCCTCGGCCACCTCCGGCTGGACCAGCCACGTCCACCGCCACGGCAGGGCCGTCATCATCTCCGCCACCCTGTGGGGCGCCGGAGTCACCGTCGCCTCCGTCATGCCCAACATCTGGCTGGTCGCGATCTTCCTGGCCGTCGCCGGAGGCGCCGACATGATCAGCGGCGTGTTCCGGGGCATCATCTGGAAGCAGAGTATCCGCTCATGGGGTTATTGGCCAGGCCGAGCAGTAACCATCTCAACCACAGAAGTCAGCGCCGCCCACTCCTGGCCTGACCTGGCCAAACGTCCACGAATGAGAGCCATGGCCCAATGCCCGGCGTGATCCACTAACCGCATCGAGCTTCAAACCGCGAGAACCTTCTCTACATGGTCAAGCCGCCGCTCTCGCGGCGGACCGCGTCGGGCCAGCGACGTGACGATGGAGAGGGGGAAGGGCTCTTGCGGACGCTGATCGTAGAAGCTGACGGAGGTTCGCAGGGGGGAACCCCGCCGAGAAAGGATGAGGGTACGGCGAGAGGCCAGAGCGGGCGGTGAGGTGTCGACCCCCGAGGCACCCGGAGGAGTCGAGAGGAATTGGGCACATCGCAGCCCTTGATGCCATTCACGGCCGACATGTCCAAAGACCTGCCCGACACCATTCTGGATTCCGGGGGCCGCGCCCGCCCGCAGGCGGCTGCGGCTCTTCGGCCGGTCCGCCCGCGGTCAGCGCGCCCCCGCGCCGCAAAGCGACGCGGAGATGATGGCGGCTGCCGATTGCTTGGTGCCGTTGGGATCTCTCCGAGGGGTGAAGGAGTGGGAGACGGGACACCGAGGCAGGAGCCAGAGCCGGACGTCATGACTCGGAGCGCGTGGCAGACGCCGAGGCGAGGAGGAGAAGAGGAGAGGTGAAGGGGCGGGAAGGACAGAACTTGGGGCGCTGCCCCAAACCCCGGCCCTCCTCGGAGATGGGGATCTTGCAAAGGGTGCGGGTCGGGACGTGGAATGTGGTCATCTCCTCGCCGGCCACCACAAGGGGTGCCAGACCGTCCGCCCGAGGTCAAGTCGTCCCGTGACCGTAGGACAACCAGCGCGCGAGGAACAGCGACCGGTACATGGAACACGCGAAGGACGACTTGACCCCGAGCTACCGGCCCGGCAGGTCTACGACTGCCCGACGAGGAGATGACCACAAGACCCCACCTCTGTGGATCGCTGACGCGAAGAGAGAGGACATCTAGACACAATTGGGACAATCGTATGAATGTAAACAAATCGTGAATAAAGGTGTGGATCTCCTCGGGGGTTGCGATCTTCGCGGTATCCGGCATGATATAGCGATGCCGCAAGTGCACGCTGCGGCTCCAGTGAGTGATCAAAGGAGATGACTCCGTGCAAGTCCTGCACCTCGGCGGCGAGTGGGAATTGGGTGAGCGGATCGGCGGCGGAGGCTTCGGCGCCGTGTACGTAGCGAAGTCGACTCGCGGGGAGGCCGTTGCAAAACTGGTCCCCAAAGAGCCTGGCGCCGAACGTGAGATGCTTTTTGTGGACCTGCCAAACGCGGTCAACGTTATTCCGATTATTGATAGCGGTCAGACCGCCACGCATTGGGCACTAGTTATGCCACGTGCGGACAAGTCTCTCAGGCAGTACATCGCGGAGCGGCAGGCCAATTTTGAAGTGGCCGAGGTTATCACGATCGTATCCGATGTCGCCGAAGCTCTGAGTAGCATCGAAGGTGCTGTAGTTCATCGGGACATTAAGCCGGAGAATATTCTGCTTTACCGAGGCCGCTGGTGTTTGGCTGATTTTGGTATTTCGAGGTACGCAGAGGCTGCCACTTCCACTGGTACGCGTAAGAATGCAATGTCCCCTCCTTATGCCGCTCCCGAGCGCTGGAAGTACGAGCGCGCACAAATCTCGACGGACGTTTACTCTCTTGGTGTCATCGCCTACGAATTGGTATCAGGATCATTGCCTTTCAACGGCCCCACTTGGGACCAGTTTCGTGAGCAGCACCTGAGGGTCGACGTGCCGCCCTTGAAGGGCGTACCCTCGGGGATCGCTGCAATTATCGACGAATGCCTCTATAAGGCACCTGGTGCACGCCCCGGCCCGCGCAACCTTCTCATGCGCCTTCAAAAAATGGCTACTCTTCGGCCCGAGGGTGGACTGGCCAAGCTTCAAGAGGCTAATCGCGCCGAGGTGATGCGAATCGCGCAGAGCGTTAGACGTGAGTCTGAATTACAGTCAGAGACAGAGAGGCGCGAAGTATTGGCTCAAGTGGCCGCGAGGTCTCTCTTACGCATAATGGATGCATTTCGGGAATCCGTCGCAGACGTGGCGCCGGCAGCCCGTATAGCAGAGAGCCCAGACGGCGGATGGGCTGTTGCGCTAAATAGGGCAACACTTTCGTTCTCCGGATTCCGTTCCACTCCGATGCATCCATGGGGGGGACGAAAAGAGCCAGCCTTTGATGTGATTGCACACGCGTTCCTAACGGTTTCCGCTCCGCCCAACGCTCAGGGTTACGGTGGACGTAGTCACTCGCTTTGGTATTGTGACGCCAAGGAGTCGGGGCAATACCAGTGGTATGAGACGGCTTTTATGGCCGGGATACTAGCTGGAAACCGTCGGCTCAGTGACATGGATCCATTCAGTCTAGTTCCTGGAGAGTTGTCAGCAGGAGCTTTGGTGCCAGGAACCGATGCGTATCAAGTAGCCTGGCCCTTCTCTCAGCTAAGCCTAGATGACTGCGATGAATTTATGAGTCGTTGGGCGGGTTGGCTCGCGGCGGCATCGGAAGAGCAGCTACAGCACCCGTCGCGTATGCCCGAACGTGAGCCGCAAGGAAGCTGGAGGCAAAGTTAATAGTGAAGTCCTGATATTTCTGTCACTGTACTTCGAGTTGTGCCGCTGGCATGGTTCGTTTTGCACGAGGCGATGGCACCGAACCAGCTTGCGTATGCATGACGGCAGTGCGATCTCGGAGGCATGGGGCACACTCAGGGCACATGGCAGCCGAAGACGTCGTCAACGGTTGACAGACGATCACAGCGTATTTGCAGGTCAGGGTGAAACTGGCCGGCGGTTGAGCAGGTCATAGGTTCGCCGCATTAGAAACTGGCCTACAGGCCAGTTGGGGCATGCTTGTCTCTAGAACAGCCCAACGATCAGTTGAAGGAGACATATGCGCTACTGGCTCATGACCTGGAACCCTCGCACCTTTCAGCTCGATGAACTGAGGCAGAGCGGCGGTACGCTCGAAGATTGGCGGGTCCGCCGCTTCTGGCGAGAGTTGAGTGCGGGAGACAAGTTCGTTCTATGGCGTACAGGCCGTGGTGGTATCGCTGCGGTAGGCAGCATCACCGGCGAGGCCGAGTTCAAGGATCCGCCCGCCCCAGAGCATTGGACAGAGAAGTCGGACCGAGCGTGGTTCGTCCCACTCGTGATCGATAGCTGGCATGATCGCGTGATTCCGTTCAAGACCCTTCGCGACGACGAGCGATTGGAAGGAATGATGTTTCGGCAGATGCCGGGCGGGAAGAACCCCCATCCCTTGACGGAAGATCACTGGAACGCCTTTATGTCTTACCTCTGAAGCCTGCTCCGTCCGTGCTCCGACAGGAGAGGCGAACTCATAGCGGGGGACCAGATGGGGACCACACGTCGTGCGCATAGCTGAACAAGCTGCACCTCACTGGACGTCATCCGTGGCTGACTGAAGGCCGATGAGCTGCAGAAACGCCTAGTCCAACGTCCTGGGGGTCAAGGGGGCGCAGGTTCAAATCCTGTCATCCCGACCAGGTTTTTACTGGTCGGCAAGAGTGTCACCCGAAGCAGCGAGAAGTAACACAGAGATCAACTTATGGAACAGGCCCCTAGTGCGCAGCCCGTTGGCCTGCTTGGCTGGTGGTATGAGGACTTTCCAGCGCTCCACCCAATCCTCCGGGCGTGCATTGATGAAGCTGATCGTAGTGGCGCTCCTACTAGGGGCCGCATTCGCCGCGGGCGCATGGTGGCTCCTGGCAACGGTGTGGAATGCCGTGTGGGATAGCGTGCCGATGCTGCCCCATACCCGCTAGTAGGTAGCTCAGCTCAGCTCCCCCGTGACAGTGCGAGATGCATTACTGATCTTTAATTCGGGATGTCGAGCGCTTCGGCTGGGTTGTGCGTCAAGGTCAGGCCGGTCTGGATGAGGCATCCGTCGATCAGGTGGGGTCGGTACTGGATCTTCTTCAGGCTGCGTTTGACGATCCGGACGAGTTGGGGCAGGCCGGCGACGGCGAGGTTGGCCAGGGGGCCGCGTTTGAGCAGTGACCAGATGCCTTCGGTGGGGTTGAGATCGGGGGCGTAGGAAGGCAGTTGGTAGACGGTCAGCCACTGCTCGTGCTCGTCGATGAACGCCCTCATCTGTGGGACCAGGTGCCGGTTGAGGTTGTCCCAGACCACAATGATCGGGGCGCCGAGCTGCTGGTGTGCCTGGAGGAGCAGGTCGCGGTAGTCGGTCCAGGCGAAGCTTTTGGATTCGCCCTTGCGGCGGCGGTAGAGATGCAGCCGGTAGATCAGCCGGGACCGCTGCCCGGGCTTGTAGCAGAGCATCCCGGCGATGGAGACGTATCCGGTGCCGCCGGCGCGGATGTGCACCGCGGGGGTCTGCCCGCGTCGGCCCCAGGTACGAGCGCGAGGCGGCCTCAGGCCTTGGCCCGCTTCGTCTTCGAAGCAGATCCAGGCGCCTTTGGCCGCCGCCGATCTTCCACCTGCAGCCAGATCTCCTTCTTCCATACCTCGATCGCTGCTTCATCTCGCTCGATCGCACGCCGTGCCGGCCGCTGGCAGGACCAGCCGTTGCGCCGCAGCAGCAGCCACACGCCCGGCACGGTGTAGCCGATGTGGAACATCCGGCCGATCAGCGTTTTGATCCGCATCAGCGTCCAGCGCTGGTCAGCGTAGCCGTGCGCCAGCGGGCCGCGCTCCAGCTCGGCCTCCAGACGGGCGAACTGCGACGGGCTGATCTTGGGCAGCGACGGCGGGCCTTGAGAGTGCAACGCCTGTGCGCCACCCTCGCGCCAGGCGCGCCGCCACCGTTCCACCGACCGTTCGGTGACTCGCAGCTTGCGCGCGATCACCGCGTTCTTGTCTCCCTGCGCGAACATCCCGGCCGCTTCCAGCCGTACCCGCTCACGACGCTGCTGTTCCTGGGGGGTGAACCCACCACCTTGCGCGTATCGCACACACTCGTCGTAACCGACGAATCAGCGGCCGTCAGCTATCCGACAAGGCCCATTTAAGTTCGGTATAGCAAGACAGGCATGCGGCACGCTTCACCAGGGTTCGCATCTGTCGACGACGCGTGAAAACTGGCTCTGTCCCACTTTTCGTGAGTGTGTCAGTCGGCCAGCAGGATGCGTTTGCGTAGGAGGTCGTGGTTAGCTCGGCCGTAGCCTTGGCGTTTGAGGGTCTTGATGCGGTTGACGTGGCCTTCGACTGGGCCTGAGCTCCAGGGCAGGGTGAGGCCGGCGGTGACGGCGTCCAGGTCGCGGCGTAGGCCGAGGACGAAGGAATGCAGGGCAGGTAGGTCGTCGGCATCGACGGCGGTCATCCACTGCTCAAGACGGTCACCGTGTCGCTGGGTCATCATGTGGGCGAAAGCTTGCACGTGTGCCCGGGTGGCGTGCAGGTGGGGGCAGTGCTGAAAGATCGCCTTCAACTGGCTGTTGTCGTCGGCGTTCAGGTTGTCGGGGTTGGTCATGATCCAGGCGGTGACCTGGCGTGGTCTGGGTGGAGCCGGTGTCGGCTCGGGGGAGGACGTGGCGGATCGCCATGGCCGTAGGTGGTCGCGGACGCAGGGGTAGCCGCCCTTGTAGCCCAGTGCCTGGATCTCCCGCCATAGCTGAGTGGCGTCGGTGCAGCCGGCATTCCATCGCTGCTGCAGGTAGGTGGTGTAGGGGGCCAGTTGGCTGGGGCGTCGGCCGGTGCCGTTGTTGACCAGGAGTTCTTCGGCGGACTGGGCGCGTGCGAAGCGCCGTATCGTGCCGCGGGCCAGTTGGAGTTCGCGGGCGATGGCCTTCAGGCTGTGTCCTTGAGTGAGAAGGTCATGTACGGCGGTGTGCCGCTGCCGGGCGCGCACGGCCCAGCGGTCTGTGCGAAGCGTGGGCTCCTGGCCAGGTGGCATGGGCGGTGAGGGTTCGCCGGGCTCACCTGCCGGGGATGTGCTGGAGTGGATGGCAGCGTGCAGGCAGGAGCGGTGCTTGGCAACGGTGCGCTCCACGGCCTGGCCCAGGTTGTGCCACAGATGCCAGCGATCAGCGACCTGGATGGCGTCTGGTGCGCCGCGGGTGGCTCCCTGGGAGTAGCAACCGGCCCGGTCCCGGCAGATCACCTGGATGCCGGGGTGTGCGGCCAGCCAGGTCGCGAAGGAGTCGGCTGAGCGGTCGGGCAGGATGTCGATCGGGCGTCGGGTCTCCACATCCACCAGCACCGTGGCGTAGGAGTGCCCTCGGCGCAGGGCGAATTCATCCACCCCCAGCACCCGAGGTGAGCCGGGACCCGGGTCGGGCAGGGCGCGGATCAGCCGCAGCAACGTCATCGGGCTCACCGCGGCGGCCAGCCGGCCTGCAAGCCGTGCTCCCGCCCGGCCTCCCAGCGCCAGCGCGACCGCTTGGAGGACCTCACCCAGTCCCGGGCTGCGCCTGCCATGCCGGACCGTCAAGCCGGGCACCTGCTCGGCGAAGGTCTTCTTCCCGCAGCCGGTGTTGATGCAGAAGAACCGGCGAACCCGCAGATGAATCAGCGTCTCCCGGCCAGCGACCGCCGTATCGCAGATGCTGCGCTGATAACGGCTGTGCACCCGGCCCGAGGTCACGCCGCAGTCGGAGCAGGGGACCTGGCGGACGTAGGTGCTGGCCTGGATGCGCACCGACCTTCCCGCCACAAACACCCGATCGACGCACAGATCCTCCAGGTGAGGAAACATGACCTTCAGCATCTCGGTAATCGACACCCGACATGATCACCAACGCCTGGCTCTGCCGCTACACGATCACCAAAAGTGGGACAGAGCCAACATTCAGCCGTCGTTGACAGCATCGAGGGGGGCGGGTCGGCGTCCGAGGAACGAGCGGCCGTTCCGTCGGCGTTCCGTGAGACCGCGAAAGGCTGCGCTGAACAGCAAAAGGCGACAGAAGGTCCCGTGCCAGCTCAAAGGCGTGATCGATCTATCGTCCCAGGTCGCCGGATGGCAGGTCAGAGATCTACACCATCTACGAGGGCACCGCTCGAAGTGATGTCCTACCAGGGCACATCGAGGGCACTGCGCACACCGCCCACGAAGGCGCTACTCGGTCGCGCCCTCGTCCCACTCGCCGACTGCTAGTTCTGTGATCTTGGCCTTACAACCCGCCATGAAAGCCGATTGGTCTTCCTTGGTCTTGGGGTACCACTCGCCACCGGGATTCTTGAGGAAGCGGTTCAAGCCCATCCGGCAGGTGATTGGGTTATTGGTTCGGTCGTAATCGGAACCAGTCACGAGAGTTTTCCAGGTTAGCTCTGCGGCCTCCCCACCTTTGGCGTAGAGGGGGTTCGCCGAATAGTCCTTGGTGGTCGCGGAGCCAGTCCCACCGCAGGCCGCCAAGCCCGCCACCAGTCCGGCCCCGATAGCCACTAGGATGATCATTCGTTTCATTACGTTCCTCATCATGCGAAAACCCCGGCAGTCACCAGGGCTCGCACAGCATAGAGCACAGCTCAGCTACGGCTTACGATGCGAGGTCGTCATCCTGGACAGCTAGCGAGGGATACTTGTCGTTGGTCAAGTCACCGAATGCCTTCACCTCAGGGGCGCCCTGGAAGCTGCGAGATCGGCCTGGCCGCGAGGGTGAGATCGTCCACGGTCGGGACATCTCGGACGCCCCGCCACGAGTCTGGCGTCGAGGAGTCAGCGAAAAGTCAGCGAGTCTGCTGCTACGGGACCGCTGCGGAGATCACTAGATGGCAGAGCGAGCGCATGTGACGGCCCCCGTCGGCACTCGCTGATCCTGTCCATCACGCCTCACCCGCGTTCGCATCGAAGTGGTCAGCGCTGTGGCGACCTTTCACTTCGCCCCTCACCGGCAGTGGTGGGCTTCCTTCGTCAGGCCCCGCAATGTGACTATTTGACTGGGCGAGCAGCACTGACAGCAACGTCCCCGCGCGTCGACGCGACTGATAACGGGTCACGTCCAGCGAAGTGGTGTATGAGTTATCTCTGCGTGATCCCGTTTCTGCAGGTTAAGCGGTAAGTGTCTGTGGGAGCGGGTTCTGATGGGGTGTGTCGCCGGGGATGACGCGTAGCCGGGTTTTGGCCAGCACATCCAGCCCCATGTAACGGCGGGCTTCGGTCCACTCGTCGGTCTGCTCGGCCAGTACCGCGCCGACCAGGCGGATGATCGAGGTGCGGTCGGGGAAGATGCCGACGACGTCGGTTCGCCGGCGGATCTCCTTGTTCAGCCGTTCCTGGGGATTGTTGGACCAGATCTGTTTCCAGATCTCGCGGGGGAAGGCGGCGAAGGCGAGTAGTTCCTCGCGGGCGGCGTCCAGGTGGTCGCAGGCGGCCGGGTATTTGGCCGACAGGGCTTCGATGACCCAGGCGTGCTGGGTGCGGACCTGCTCGGCGGTGGGCTGGTCGAAGATGGTACGCACCAGGGTGGCCACCCACGGCTGAGCGGACTTGGGCACGCAGGTCAGCAGATTGCGCAGGTAGTGGGTTCGGCACCTTTGCCAGCACGCGCCCGGCAGCGCGGCGGCGACCGCGGCCACCAAGCCGGTGTGGGCATCGGAGATCACCAGCTGCACCCCGTTCAACCCGCGGGCCACCAGACCGCGCAGGAAGGTCAGCCAGCCCGCGCCGTCCTCGGCCGAGGTGACCTCCAGGCCCAAGATCTCCCGGTTGCCGTTGTTGTTGACCGCGGTGGCGACCAGCACGTGCACGTTGATGATCCGCCCGCCCTCGCGGACCTTCTGGGTGAGGGCGTCCAGCCACACGAACGCATACGGCCCGGCGTCCAAGGCACGGGTACGGAACGCCTCCACCTGACCGTCCAGCACCTTGGCCATCTCCGAGACCTGGCTCTTGGAGATGTGCTTGATGCCCAGCTGCTCCACCAGCTTGTCCACCCGCCGGGTGGACACACCCAGCAAGTAGCTGGTCGCGACCACGCTGATCAGGGCCTGCTCGGCCCGCCGTCGACGCTCCAGCAGCCAGTCGGGGAAGTAGGAACCGGTCCGTAGTTTCGGGATCGCCAGCTCCACAGTCCCGGCGCGGGTGTCCCACTCGCGGGTGCGGTAGCCGTTGCGCCGGTTGGTCCGCTCGCTGGTCCGCCGGCCGTATCCGGCACCGCACAGGCCGTCGGCCTCGGCCGACATCAACGTCTCGGCCATGGTCTGCACCATGGATCGCAACAGATCCGGATCCTGGGTCTCCAACTGCTTGGCCAGCCAGCTCGCAGGGTCCACACTGTCGTTCACGGCCATCGCTCTCTCCTTCGATCTTGAACTACGCACTCGAAGGATCACGCGATGGCCGTCCTCATTTCACGACGCCACGCTGACTACCAGCGGAAACTCGTACACCACCTCCGTGGACGCAACCATAACGGAGGCTCGATGCGACCCGGCCACATAGGCTACGAGTCGTGATCCCGTTCACTCCTGGATACGCAGACGACTTTCGATCGGACCGAAAGCGCCTGCAGGATGCGTCGAGCTACGTAGGCGACTTCGAAGGGGCCGCTGGCAGAGTAGTGGCCCGGCTCACGGGTGAGTATGTGGCGCTTCAAGATGATGGCAGCGCCGATCGGATGCCGGACCTGAAGATCGTATACAGCGGCGGTCGAACTGCGTACGGTGAGGTCACCCTCGACATCGACGAGTCTTACGCAGCGCTGGGGAGCGAGGTGCTTAAGCGCCAATATCAGGTGGCCGCGCCGTCGCTGAAGAGGATCTGGTGGGTAACTCTGTCGCCTAAGGTCCGGGTCAACAGGCTGGAGCGGTCACTGCCGCTGACCCTTCAGAAGCTCGAAGCAACCGGAGACACATTCGAGACCGTCCTCTTCGAGCAGCGCCTCAGGGAACACCGTAACCCTCTTGTTCGCGTGCTCGCCGAGGTCGGCGTCATACGGCTTGCGTCCAGGCCGATTCAGCCCTCAGAGGCTGGACTCATTCATATTGGTGCTGGCGGAACCGGTGGACCAGTAGAGTTGGACTGGGCATCCTTTATAGAATACGTAGCGTCGTTTCTCAGTGATGAGAGTCGAGCAGATGTACGTCTGAAGCTTGCGGCGACTGAAGCTGACGAGCGGCACGCTTTTGTAGGCTTGACCTTCACCACGCCCTGGCCTGCCTATCATGCGCTCAACCACGCCTACAGCGGCTTGCCGCCCGAGCCTCCCCGCTTACCAGCCGAGATCACCCACCTGTGGGTCTGGGCCTATCCCCTGGGTCGGTGTATCGGGTGGTTCCCCGACCAGGGATGGTTTGACCCACGCGGACGCTGGGCGACGGACTGAGTTCAGGAGCGTGGGAGAAATCTTGCGCAGCGGCTGTGAATGCCTCCGCATCTCGGAAGTTGAGGCTATTCGCAAGCCTGGCTGTGGGCTCTTCGGAATTGTGGCCAAGCAGTGTGGCATGGCTCTCGATGTCTAAATCTGTGCATCGCCATATCCTGTTGACACGGGTGCGATAATATGGGTCGTGGAAGCGCATGGCGGGCATCCGCTTGACCCCCGAATTCTCTATGTCGATCTCACAGCCGACTACAGCAGTCTTGAGGACTGGGGCCTCCATCTCTTCAATACGATGGCTGCCCGGTTCAGGGCGGCACTGTTCGAACTGGAAAAAAACGATCCTCGCCCTCTACGATCTAGTATAGCGATTCCTGAGGGCCCTCATTTCGTATATGAAACTACCCCTCGCCTGTTTCATACGCGCAGCGGTCGCGGCCCACTGTTCATAGCATGGGACACGAATATTCTGATAGATTACTTCAAATACGGGCAAGCGCTATGGGAGGGCGGCAGTCTTCCAGATTTCGCAGATGGCGACTATGCGGGCGAACTGGAAGGACTTCAAATGCTGATCGCCTTGTGGGTGTTGCGAGATATCAGATTCGTCGTCTTGCCTGCATCGATTAAGGATGCGAAAAAACGTCTATCCTCCGAACGTCAAGCCGACAGAATCAGGGCATTTGAAGAGTTTACCTCAGCGCTGAGTCTGGTAAGTGGCGAGCCATCTGGGACTGACCCTCCTTCTAGAGAGGGACTACTTATCCTTCCGGATTCACTGCTCGAAGATGCTGTAGCGAATCTGCCTCAAGGTTTCGACCGCACGCTAGTTAGGTCTGCGGCCCGCATGGGAATACATGTTTTCATGACCATGGATAAGGGAATTCTCAGGCAGCGTGCAGCGCTCAAATCATTTGGGCTGCTTCTAGCGTCACCACTTGATCTTCTGGAAGAATTGATCGCCTGCGGGGCCTTTCACTGTATGCTCGCGCCTCGTTTTGCATACTGGCCAATGCCCGATCAAATGAGGGTCGGCCATCTGATCCAAGCCTTGCCGGCGTTCGACTGAATCAGGCAAGCTGGGGCTCCACCGCCGTAGCTCATGGAACGACACGCTGACAGCAGCGGTGACAGCAACGTTCGCCACCAGGGGCGTCCGGCGGCAGCCGTACACCACTCTCTGACCTTGGTCTTCGGCGTGGGAGCAAAGTGGTTGTTCCGCCTGAAAAGCGGAAGGTCGGCGGTTAGACCCCGCCCCTGACCGCCTCCCACACCTCCGTGGACGCAACCCCCTGGCACCGCCAAGGCGGTCAGGTGGCACGCCGAGCAGCGGGTACTGCTGGACGGCACAAAACGATCATTTTTCCACAATAGGCCCCACGAGCATCGGGCGGTCGAGCATGTCCGGCCTGAACCGCACCCCCGTGACCTTCGCCGCCAGGGCGAAGCCCCTTGGCACGGCGGTGTCGTAGTTGTCCTCCCAAGCGACGTCCCACGCGGCCTCGTCCTCCGGCTTGTCCAGCCCCATGCCCAGCTCCCGCATGAAGCCGTTGAGCCGGTCAGGGTCGGAGCCGTAACGCTCGTGCGGGTGTCGCAGCCGGTAACCGGTGACAACCGTGCCGTCGATCGCGTACTCGAAACTGTGCTCGGCGGCGTAGTCGTGCCGGGTGACCGCCACCGCCTCACAACCCCGCGACAGCTCGGTCACCACCTCGTGGAGCGTGACCATCCAACCGTGGGGCTCGATGGCCACGCACCACTCGCCGGCCTGGAAGACGCCCACGTAGCCGCCGCCATCCCCGCCGTCCGTCTCGTTGACGAACTCGTAGGCCTTGTCGTCGAGCCCGCCGAAGTCCGACTCCTGGCCGGAGCTCTCACCGCGGCTGAAGCGGCGCACCACCTCCGCCGGGTGGAGCCCGCGGAAGAAGGCCACGCTGAAGATCACGCCCAGTGGGCCGCCGCCCTTGTTCTCGGACACGTTGAGCCACTGGAACGGGGCTAAGGGGTCGGATGTCGTCATGCGGGACATGGTGGCAGGCCGTACCGACAATCAGTCGAGATCGGCGGCCACCCCGGTGAAGGCCGACATTGGAGTTGACCTGTTTTGATGGACACCTGATCCCTGCGGAGGAAGCGCTGTACAGCAGCCGATACAGCAACACCGCCTTACAGGATCGCTCTCCACCGACTCGCATCTACCATCTGAGCAGGGCAAGAGGCCGTTGATGAGGCGTTTGCCCTTGCCTACGGATCTCATTGTCAGGCTGAATCTGCTTCGGGTGCGTCGTCGGTGGAGCCGTGGAACGGGACGTCACCGTTTGGGATGCCCCTGCTCCTGGTTTGTTTGGCTGCCAGAGCGTGAGCGGCGGCGCACACTCGCTGGTGGAGGAGGTCTTTGGGTGACTCACTACGGATCTGCCCTCGTGGCCTGCTTTTGACGTGTCCACAAGGACCTCCGACACCGGCTCATCCGGGCTGGGCGGCTGACTTGATAGGAGCCTGGTAGATCCCTCAATTGAGATATGTCGCCGCCCGGCCCGGATGCTCATTCCCCCGCGAACGGGAGGAGATACCTCCATGATGGTGTTCGGCATCGACCCGCACAAGCAGACCCACACCGCGGTGGCCGTGGATGAACTGGGTCGCAAACAGGCGCAACGGACCGTCAGTGCCCGCAGTGAGGGGCATCTGGATCTGCTGGTCTGGGCCCGTAAGCTCACCGCTGCCGATCGGATCTGGGCAGTCGAAGACGTCCGGCACGTAGCTGGGAACCTGATCCGGGACCTGCTGGCCGCCGGTGAGAAAGTGATCGCGGTACCACCCAAGTTGATGGCCGGAGAACGCCGAGGCGGCCGCGAACACGGGAAATCCGATCCGATCGATGCTCTGGCCATCGCCCGCCTGGCCCTGCGCGAGGCAGACAATCTGCCGGTGGCCATGCTGGATGAGCAGACCCGCCCGATCCGGCTCATGGTCGATCACCGGGACGCGCTGCTCAAGGAACGCACTCGGGTGATCAACCGGTTCCGGTGGACACTCCACGACCTGGCACCGGATCTGGCGCCCAAAGCGCGCACGCTGGCACAGGCGAGCACCCGCACCAAGCTGGCCGAGCAACTCGCCGCGCTGCCCGCCGGCACCTTGCGCCGCATCGCCTTAGCGCAGCTGGCCCACATCCAGGCCCTGTCGACCGAAGCGGACCTGCTCGAAAGCGAGCTCAAGTCGTTGGTCCAGCCGCTGGCCAACGCCCTGCTGGGCATTGTCGGCGTGGGGTTCCTCACCGCCGCGAAGATCCTTGGAGAGGTGGGCGACATCCGCCGTTTCCGCAGCACGGCCGCCTTCGCCCGGCACAACGGCACCGCGCCAATTCCTGTCTGGAGCAGCAACACCGAGGTCCAACGGCTCAGCCGCGCCGGTAACCGGCAACTCAATGCCGCCATCCACCGCATCGCCATCACCCAGAGCCATTGGCATCCAGGCGCACGCCAGTTACTCCAGCGCCGCCAACAGACAACGCGGGACACCGGGAAAGGAAGCCTACGAGTACTCAAACGACACCTGTCCGACGTCGTTTACAAAGCCCTGATCCTCGACGCAGAAGCACGACCTACCGCCCCTCCGCAGTGCCGCCCGATCGCCGCTTGACATAGGAGCGTCAGATGGTGATGGGCGCCGGCGCTTCGCACCGGGCCACCGAGCAACAGCGTGCTCCGCACAAAAGGCCAGGTATTCAGGTGGGGCGACATCGAGGGAGTTGGGTAGCAAGGTCCCTAGCCCTTTCTAGGGACCTTCACCTCGATGCCGCCCCCCGCCTACCGGCGCATGTCCTCATCTGTGACGGGATCTACGCAGATTCTGTGTGCCGCCTCGCTCAACCCGTCTTCGTCGAGATTCCAGCGGTCGATCAGGCGGAGTGCCTATTCCTGCTCAAGGCTTCGCGAAACGGCGCGGGCGGCATGCTTCGCCGTCCGGCGCGTGGCTGTTTCACTCCGTTCCGGCAGGTCCTCAGAGGTGCGCTGGCGAGGACAGAAGGGAATGTCGCCTCGCTGGTATCTCACCTGAAACCACACCGTCCGCCCGGCGCAGTCGGCATAGATACCCCAGCGATCGGATATGACTTCCACCAGGAAGAGACCTCGCCCGCCCTCCGCAAAGATGTCCGCGCTAACCTGCGGGACGGATTCACTGCCCTCGTCTACGACATCAGCGTGTATGAAGTCATAGCAGTCAGCCAGTGCGAGGGTAACTCTGCCCCCATTCCGAGAGTTGGAGTGGATCACAGCGTTGGTGACAAGCTCGGAAACAAGCAGAGTCACATTCGCCAGGGCTGGGTGATCGACACCGAGCTTTTGCCTGACCCACTCGCGCGCTCGGGCTACAGACTCAGGGGAGCCGATCAAGTCGGTAACACCTAACAGCGTTCCATTGGTCTCGCGATCCGAGCTGAAGGTGTGACGCCTATAGCCCCCGTAATGCTCTTCTTTCGCATCCGGCATTCGCATGGGGAAACCGTATGACCGCGCAATACCATACGGCTAGATCGACTTTGTATCACTCTGCGGCGATCGAAAAGCGAAGTGACACATCTCGTGTCACTAGTCAGTAGTCCAGACGGACGAAATCTGCCAGATCGCGCATATCGCCGGTAAGGGTGCGTCTACGGGCAAAGATTCCCTTGAGGATGTCTTTCGCGTAGCCCTGGTTGACGATCCACTCTGGAGAGTCCTGTCTGATCCGGCGCAGGACATCGAATGCCTCACCGTACTGACGTGACCGGCGATGAGCATCCGCCACATCGAGGAGATGCCGATTACGGTTGTTGGAGGTGGGGGCAAGTTCGTTGGTGGGGATGGCCTGAGACATGCGCAGGACGAGGTCCGGACGATCTTCCACCATGGCGTTCTCTGCCCGCTTCATCGCCACGGTGATCGGGCCGAAGGTGCGGAGGAAGTCGTCCCCCGGAGAGAGGTCACGGCTCATGGCAACGGCAGCCGTACGCGCGAGCCTGATGGCGTCCTCAGCCTCGCCAGGCCGGTTGTCCCGTACGGCAGCCGCCGATGAGCGCAGGAGTAACCACCCCCAGGCCGACAAATCTTGAGGTGTCGCACGCGAGATACGGGGCTCGACGTCGTCCGCCCACTTGATCGCCAACTGCCGGGCCTGCTCAAGCCGTCCCTGCCGCAGGAGCAGCCAACACCGTGTACTGACGATCGCCGCCGCTTCAAGGAGGTCGTCCGCGTCGTCGAGACCACGCAGCAGGGCAAGCTCCGCCGCTTCGAACTGCCGGGTTTGCGTGAGGAGCCAGCCCGTTAGGTGAAGCAGGCGAGCACGCACGAACCGCTGTGACCGATCGGCGCCCACGAGCGTGTCAGTGTCCGCCAGCAGCTTGGGGAGGGTCGTGGCCAACTCCGCGTACTTGTCGCCCTTCCACAGCGGCATCGACGCGTCCAACGCCGTGCGAATACCCTCCACGGTCGGCGGTTCGTCGGAGTGATCGCCAAGACCATGCAACGCGCGACGGACCGCTCCCCAGTGGTCAACGGTCTCCGCATCCGCTTGATCGCCGACATGGTCGGTAATGATCGCTGTGGTGGGCACGCGGAGCGCTGCGGCTATCTTGCGGGCAGTCTCCAACCTCACGTCTGAGCGGGACCCCTGCTCAAGCTTCCGGATAAGGGAGGCGGACACCCCAGAGACCGAGGCAAGCTCCGCTTGGCTCATGCCACGCCGCTTCCGAAGGTTGACGACCCGCTCACCTATCGTGGCCATGAAATCATGCTAGGCCGGAACGGATTTCCCGAGCAGTGGATACGCAAGCCGTAACCGCCGTGGTGCCGCCGGCCGAACTCGCTCAGCGCGCTCGCCCTTCGGGTGACCTTCGGTCATTCCGCCGGCCGCATCACTCCGCACGGGGTCAGACCGCGTCAGCCGGGGGGACTCTCGCGAGCCTGTTCCCGCGTGATGCGGCGAGCTGTAGCGATACGTTGCCGAGCCAGTTCGGCCCAGAAGCGTTCGCCGTGCCGGTAGCCGCTTCCGGCGTAGCGCCACTCCCCCACCGTGACCGTCTGACGATCGCCCGGATCGGGCAGGCCCCGCCGTTGCCGAGACTGTTCGGCCTGATGATCCGCGCGCACCTGGCGCAGCGTGCCGAGCGTGGTCGAGTAGTGGCGGCTCTTGGTGGAGAAGTGCCCCCGGTAGCCCAGCATGTGGGCCCACTGGCGGAGTGGGATCAGCCGGCATTCGGGCTGATCGTTGAGGACGAAGCAGGTGTAGATCATGCGCCGGACATGCCCGGTGACGTCCAGGAAAGCCACGTCCCGCATCTGCCGGATAGGGCGATCGACGGTCCCCGCGGATTCGGCCCCCTTGGTCGCATACTTGGCGATGTACGACGCCACCCGCTGATCCGCCAGGCCCTCCAGAGCGGTGGCGACGTAGATGGGCTCTACGTCGAGTTGTTCACCCCATCGGGCGACGAACGCGGGAGCGTCTTCCGGCACGGGGACGGCCACCCTCACCGCCGTCTCTTGGATGGCCGCCGCGAGCATGGGCACGGTCGCCCAGTCCGGCGGGTGATCGGAGGGACCGTCCGGCCCATCCAGGCGAATCACGGCGTGAAAGTGGACCAGGCCGCGCGCCTGATACTCCGCGACCTTCGCGTAGGACAGCCGAAGCCGACGCCGTAGTGCGGCCCGCGAGACGCCGAGATGTCGGGCGAAGGTGGCCGGGAGTGCTTGAGTGAAGCGCCGCCACAGTTCGCCCGCGTGAGCGTTCCACAGCACCGCGCCCCGGTAGTCGTAACAGTCGACGCACATGGGCTGGCCGATCTGGGGGTCTCCCTCGTCGTGCCGTACTCCGCAACCCTCCGGCCTGCCGTGCTCGCACAGAGGCTTGTCCCGTCGGGGACGGCACGGCAGCGTCTTGCCGTCCCTCTCGCGTCGAGCATGGACCGCACCGAACGATGGAGCGGTGAAGGTGGCGAACACCCGAGGGTGCGCGCTCACCTCCTCAGGCACGCCCTTGCCGCCCCGCAGGCCGGAGAGGATCAGGTGGTAGGTGTCGTCCCGGTACACGTCGGCACACGCGGGGCACCGAGACGCCCGGCGGTTGCCGCACGCCGTCAGCAGATAGCCGGTCGGTTCGTCAGCCGTCCGGTAGACGTCCAGGACCCCCAACCCGGCATCGAAGGTCACCCGATGCCCTTGAAGCCGGATCGGCTCGGCACAGCCGCCCGTAGCGCGGACCATCTCCTGCCACCGGGCGAAGTCAGGCATGGACGCGCGTTGCGCAGCAGCGAAGATCTCAGGAGAGAAGGAGGGGACCTCGTTCACGCGGCGTCCCTCCCGCTCTCGGCCGGAGGTACGGAGGCGGTGCCGGGGGCGTCACTGACGTACTCGACACCGTGAATGGTGGCGAACCGCCGCCACTTCTCAGGCGACCAATGAGGCGACTCGTCCAACTTGCGCTTGCACCACTCCTCAGCAAGCGCGGCATACGGTCCCATTTCTTCGGGTACCAGCGGTGACTCCTTTCGCCGTAGGGAGCCACCGAGGCGAAAGAAGGGGAAAGCACCATCGCCAGCCATGCCGAAGTCAAAGGCATCGTGCGGCGATAGTGCTTTCAGCGAGAGAAATATGGAGTGTTTGAATGATGTGCGCGACGTTCTTATAGGCGGTCGGCGTGCCGGATGTCCGGCCTACCGCTGGGCCGGGCACATCCAGCGGAACGGCGACCTGTTAGTTTTCGTCAGTATTCCCGGTAGTTTATTCGCGCCTGTACGTGTCGAGAGTCGAGTTCTCGCTGTTCCTGTCATTCGTGGTCGGTGGCGACTGACTTACCTACAACTACCATGTGCCAGCGATTCGGGACAGTTCGCGGTTCCTAGGACAGTGGCGTCCCTAGTCGTCTCTTTGCGTCCGGACACGTCCGTAGACGTCCGGTGGTGTACGGCACTGTTGGGGCCAAGGTAAAGGGGCCATCACCTCCGGGTAAGGGTGATGGCCCCCGATGACCGTAGGACGTCTCAAGACGTCTCGGCCTCACTCGCGCCAGATGGGCTCAAGCAGGTCGGGGTTGAACGGCTTGTTCCCCCGGCCGCTCGGATGCACGATCACCGCGTGCAGTGCCTCGCGGATGTGAGTCCGCTTCTGGGACAGCGGCATGCCGCCTTCGTCCTCAGGCAGGTACCAGCGCCGCTGGATCTCGGCTACGTCGATCCTGGCGCGGCTCTGGCGACGTTCCGCGGAGGCCCGGAACCTCGCCTCCTCGGCACGCAATCGGTTCACGTTCTTCTCCAGCCTCGGCAGCATGCGGAAGTAGTGGTCGTTCGACACCTTCCCCTCCTCCCAATGCCGGGTCATTTCCTCCAGCCGTTCTTGCGCCTTTGCGAACTCCTGCTCGTTGGGCCATTCTCCGTTCTCCTGCGCTTCGGCGAACTGCGCCTCCTCCATCTTCCGAATCACCAGTTCCGAGATGAAGAAGTCCACCAGGTCTCCCCGCCGGCCGACGCCCGAGCAGCCGCCCGCGCTCGGAGACTCGCAGACGTACCCCCATGGCTTTTTCCCGGCATAGGTCTTGACGCGGAGCAGCTTGTTGCAGATGCCGCCGCCCTCTTTGGGACGCCCGCACCGCAGAACCCCGGTCAGCAGGTAACGGTGATCCCGGAAATCCTGCGGCAAGATACCGACGACGGTTCCGTTATTGTCGAGCTGCTTACCCTTACGCGTATCGATCAGTGCCCGGACGGCCATCCATTCGTCAGTGGTCAGGATCGGTTCCCACGCACCGACGACGGGATCACCGTTGCCGTCGCGGACCAGCTCTCCGTGTAGCTCACGCCATCCGCAGTTGCGCGCGTTGAGGAACATCCTCTTGATGGTCTTGGTGATCCACTGGTTGCCGCGCGGCGTGAGCACGCCGTTGCGCTGCCACTCGTTCGCGATGGAGCCGAGGGACCGGCCGGCGATGAACTGTTGCGCCGCCGTACGGATCAGCTCCGCTTCGACTGGATCAAGTGTGATCCGGTCGTGCTGCCAGCCGAACGGCCTATGACCGCCCACCGGGATACCTTGCTCCGCGCGCCTACGGTGGCCCTGCCGGGTACGCCGGGCGATCTTGCGTACTTCCTTCTTGGAGAAGACGACGCCGATGAGCCCCATGGTCTCCGCGTCCTCGTTGTAGAGGTCGATGTCCTGTTTGGCGTCAGCGAAGACGAAGCCCTCGTTGTGCGTGAACGCATCAAGGAAGCGCTCGTAGTCGCCCGGGCGTCGTGCCAAGCGGTCGTCAGCGACGACAACCACCCCGCGGATCGCCGTCCCGTCCGGCAGCTTGCCTGCCACGAGCGCCGTCAGCATGTTCTCGAAGTCGTCCCGCACGACGTCGAGACGCGCGGCCGACTTGTCGTTGTCGGTGAACTCGTGGACGACCGTCCAGCCGTGCCGGGCAGCCGTCTCACGGTTGACCTTGTGTTGATCCTTGACGCCGTGCCCATCCCGCTTGGTGTCAGCCGAGATCCGCGCGTACGACACCACCGGCACCGAGGTCGATCGCTCCGCCATGGTTTGCCTCCCTGAATACCCTTGAGACTACCTTCAGGAACCAGACCATCCCCGACGAGTACCGCGGCCGGCTGGCCGGCATCGAACTGCTGTCCTACTCCACCGGCCCCATGCTCGGCGACGCCCGGGCCGGGTTCCTGGCCCAGGCGGGCGGCGCCCGCTTCTCCCTGGGCATCGGCGGCCTGCTGTGCATGGGCGCGGTCGCCGCCATGGCGGCCGTACTGCCCAAGTTCCGCGCCTACGACGCCCGCACCGACGAACACGCCCTGGCCGAACGAGCCCGCCGCGAGGCGGCCGTGACCACCTGACCGCGCGACATCGAAGCTAGCGGCCCTCAAGCCAGAACTGAACTTTGAACAGAACAGTGCCTCCGTGGAGCCCGCAGGAGCTTGCAGCGAAGTGATCCACCGTCCGCGGCCAACCCGCGGGGGTCCGCGGACGGTGGGTTCTGCTCACCTCGGTTTGGGAACGCCTCCGCACAGGTAGGTGGACCCCTCCAGCAGCTGCGGCGTTATCGTGATCCCGGTGAGGCGCTCGGCCAGGAGGAACGACGGCCCTTCGTGGGGGGTCGGCGGAGCCGATCCGCTCCATGGTCTCTGCGAGTTCGTCCGGATCTCCCTATGTTCTGGGATCGACCTTGCGCACTCTGTGGCGCGCCATAACCCCAAGGACGTCGATGCCCAGCCTGATTGAACGCCGCCTAGACACAGTCACGGTCTGGTATTTCAGCTTCATGGTCGTGGACCTCGATGGAGCCAACGGGCAGCCTCAGGGAGCTGAGGATCTTTGGGATCTCGCGAACCGAGCGAGCATGACCGATTGTTCCTCGCCACTGCGAACGCCGCCATCATCACCAGCCAGGCCGATTCCTGGCACAAGGTCCAGACCGTACGGAGGCACCTGCCCTTCCCCTCACGATGCGGGTAGCCGGCTCGATCCAGCGCGATCAACCAGTCGACCGCCTCACGGTCCAGACCGTGCTCGTCGGCGAACTCCGCGGTCCGCACCTGGAAGGCTTCGTCCAGATTCACAAGGGTGCGGTCCAACGCAAGCCGTTGCACGCGGCGTACCCGGCTTCCAAGGAGTGTCCTCAGGCGGGCGGGCCCACTACAGCAAGTGAACGAGCGACTGAGTGATCGCTTCGTGGCGCGATCTCGCGCGGCCATCGCAGCAGGCGGCCACTCAGGGAACCGGCGGAGGTCGGCAAGGCGGCCGTTCTCCTTGTCCGGACCGACCTGAACCGATGGTGTCCATCGGGTTTGCCGCGTCTGATCTCCCCCGGTCGACGGCCCCCGCCCATCGAGTTCCGACTCACTCCCGAGATGCCGTCGACGTCGCCCGCCCCGGTATAGACCGGCTGTGGCAACAGCCACCCTTGTTGCGAATCCGATACATGGCGGTATGGACCAAAACTTTAACTTCTGTTTACCCTGACAGCCTGAGACCCCTACATAAGGGATCTATCCGCCACCCAAGGCCGCCAACCGGTATAGACCAGTCACCCCCCAATAGCAAGGCCCTAATCGAGATGAGCAAGAAGATCACCGGGACGGTCGGTCTCCTGGCCGCGTGAACTCCCCCACCACCACATCAGGAAGCTGCACGGACGCTGCAGCGTCGAGCGGGTTCGCCGGACATGTCCAACCAATGCCCGAACGCGGCCCGTGCTGGAGGTATGCGGTACCCCGATCTAAGGAGTGACGTGAAGATCTCGTTCCTATCGGCGAAGCGCGAGCAGAGAAGGGACCGTGGCGCAAGTCGACGGCCTCGGGCCCGCGCGGTCTCTGCTTTGACAATCGGTGCGCTCCTCGCCACATCCCTCACCGGTGTCATGGCGAACGCCGCACAGGCCGGCACGGCGTCGACCTCGCCGGCATCACCCCAGATCGTCCCCCTCCCGGTTTCGATAAGCACCACGGCCGAGAGCGTCAATCTCGCCCTCCTGCCGGGTGTGGTCGCCTCCGCCAAGTCTCAACGCATGACCTCGCCCGCCGCGACGTACGCGCCCGCCAACGCCATCGACGTTTTCGTCCACAACGGTTGGACCTCGAACTATGCGTCGGTCGGGAATGGCTATGACCCGACTCAGGACTGGTTCCAGGTCAAGCTGGCCGAGCCCGCCCCGGTCTACGAGGTGTTCAGCCGCTGGACGGCGCCGGCCAAGCCGACGGGGTACGACCTACAGGTCGCCACGGACGCCGACTGTCAGACGTGGTCGACGGTCGCCCATGTAGTGAATCCGAGCGACAAGGATTCGCAGGTGATCGACCGCAAGGACCCGATCTCCTGCGTCCGGATGCAGGCCCTGGCCACGAATTCCACAACCGGATACACGATCAACGAGTTCGAGGTGTGGTCCGGCCCCAAGCCGGCGCCGGTCGTGGGTCAAATCATTCCCGTGCCGGTGCAGCAGACGCCCGGCACCGGTCAGCCGTGGGAGCTCACGGCCAAATCCCGGATCGTGGTCTCCGACAGCGGCCTCGCCGCCACGGCTGAGGTTCTTGCGGGCAACCTGCGGCCCGCTACCGGGTACGAACTCCCCGTGGTGACAGGTTCTGCCACCGCCGCCGACATCGCCCTCACCCTCGCGCCGGTGCCCGGCCTTCCCCAGGGCAACGAGGTCGCGGCGGCCGAAGGCTACTCCCTCACGGTGTCGAGTGCGGGCGTAAACGTCGTGGCCCCGAACGCGCGCGGCCTGTTCAACGGCTTTCAGACCCTTCGGCAGTTGTTGCCGGCGGCGAGCTACTCGCCTTCCATCGGCGTGGGGCCATGGACGGCACAGCCCACAACGGTCGTGGACTACCCACGTTATGAGCATCGAGGTCTCCAACTCGACCCTGCCCGTAACTTCCTGACGGTGGCCGAAGTAAGGTCCATGATCGACCAACTGGCGGCGTTGAAGGGCGACCAACTGCACCTGCACCTCAGCGACGGCCAGTCCTGGCGCCTTGAGATCAAGGGCTACCCGGCACTGGACGGCACCGGGTGCAACGGAGCGGCCTGCCTCGCGGGTTTCTACACGCAAGAGGACTTCAAGGGCTTGGTCAAGTACGCGGCCGATCGGTTCATCGAGATCGTCCCCGAACTGGAGGGCCCGGCCCATGCCACGGCGGCGGTCACAGCCCTGGGCGGCCGCGCGGTCATGGGTTGCCAAGGCCAGACCCAGACCGACAGGTTCTGCACCAATCCGAATGACCCGGCCAGTGCGCGCGCCCTCGCGTTCTGGAGAGACGCGATCGCGCAGCTTGCCGCGATTTCTCCCGCACCCATCATCCACATCGGCGGTGACGAGGCCATCGAGATGCCCCACGAGGACTACAAGTGGTGGATCCGGCAGATGGAGATCATCGTCAACGACAACGGCAAGCGGATGATGGGCTGGAACCCAGCGCTGGAAGGGTACGCACCGGGTTCCACCTCCATCAACCATTACTGGTCCGACTACACCGGCGGTGGGCCCGCTCTCATCAAGCCTGAGTGGTTCAACCAAGGCCGGGACGTCATCGTGACCCCGGAATACAACGCCTATCTCGACTTCGGATATGACGGTTCCCCCGGCAGGACGCCGCGGACGGAACTGCTCCAGTCCTACTCGTGGGACCCGGAATGGGTGTACGAGAAGTACCGATCGGTCTGGGCTCAACCCGCCTACGGCGGGCCGAAGGCGGAGGACATCCTCGGTATCGAGGCGCCCATCTGGGGCGAGCAGATGCGTGGGCTGGCCACGAACGAGTACATGGTCTTCCCGCGGCTGGCCGGAATCCTCGAAAAGGCCTGGTCTCCCAAAGTGCTCACCCAGGACTACGACGCGTATCGGCAGCGGCTCAGCGTGGCCGGACCCCGGTGGGCGTTCGCGAACGTGAACTTCGGCACCATATCCCAGGTCACCTGGGGCACGGCGGCGATGGGGACGGTCGCCCGTTTCGGCGTGGACAAGACCCTGAGCGATGCGCCCCTGGCGCGTATGACCGCTGGCTCGATTCCGCCCGGTGAATTCGCGGCCGTGATCGATTGGGGCGACGGATCCCCGACGGAGCCGGCCAGCATCGCGGGACGCGATTACGTGGCGAGCCAACGGCAGGGTCGAAGCCTGATGTCGGTCAGCGGGAGCCATACCTATCCGGCGGACCAGGTGTACCAAGGAACCGTCACCTACAGTTATCAGGACAAGACCTGGGTCGTGCCGTTCACAGCGACCGGCGTCCCGTCCTGCACGAAGACGATCACCGGGCCCCACTCTGGCCCATTGACCGTCTCCTCGGGTGTCACGTGCCTCGATGACGCGACGATCACCGGACCCGTGACCGTGCGTACAGGTGCCGGGCTTTACGCGTCCGGGTCCGAAGTACGCGGACCGCTGACGGCGTCCGGGGCCGTCGACATTCTGCTGTGCGGCACCACAGTGTCCGGGCCGGCCACCCTGACCGGTGGGGCGCGGGTCTGGCTCGGCAACCACAAGGGGAACTGCGCGCCGGCGACGATCAAGGGCCCGGTGACGGTCACCGGCACGACGGGTCAGGTGACGATCGACGGCTCGACGGTTAGTGGCCCGCTCGTCCTGCAGAACAACACGGCGACGACGATTGTCGCTGGTAACCACATTGGCGGGCCACTGTCGTGCGCGGGGAACTCCCCTGCGCCGAGCAACGCCGGCCAGCCCAATACCGCGTCCGGCCCGAAGTCGGGGCAGTGCGCCGGGCTGTAGTTGGACGAAATGATCAGCCGAGGCGTTAAGCCCGGTAGGTGAACGCTGGTCACGGCGGCCCTCCCGTATTCGTGAGAAGGGGAGGGCCGCCGTGACCGGTCAGGCACGGACAGTCGCAGGCAGCCGTTCAGATACGGGGTAGCCGCAGGCCCGACATGCCGCCGTCGACGGCGAGCGACATCCCGGTAGTCGCACCGGCCGCGGGACCAGAAGGTAGGCGAGACCCCGGCCGTTCGGGGGAGGTCGTCAGACGGCGCAGAGCCGGAGCAGATGGTCGTCCTCGGCCAAGATCGCCTGGTGCGGGTCGCGGAGCGTCCGTCGCTCGCTCCTGTGAACGCTTCCAGCCCCGACGCATGATGGTCCACAGATGATCATCCGTGTGAGGCCGCGTTGCTGTACAACACTGCTGTACGGAGACCGAAAAGGGCCTCCGGGATGATCCCAGAGGCCCTTTCAGCTGCTGCGCGGCCGGGAGGACTCGAACCCCCAACCTTCTGATCCGTAGCCAGTTCGAGACCGTCTATCGACGTCCACTGATGCCTTGAGGCTTTTCATCCTGGGTCTATTCGAGGCAGTTGCTGGTCCTCAGCTGAGGCGCATCTTCGACTCGAGTCGTGCGTCGGCTTCCGATGTCGCCGACCGGCGGCCCGGGATCTTCGAGGACCATGACCTCGTCGGTCCGGAAGACGACGCGCTTCAGGAGATGGCCCGCTCGATGCGCCAGAACGGCACTCGTAGCCGTCGGGCTCGTGCAGCCTCACAGCCGGGATCTCAGCACGGCGACCTCGGGCCACGGGTCGAAGCCGTGCTCGATCAGCCAGCGGACCGCCCCAGGCTTCGCAACACGACGAGCTACCCCAGCTGCACTTTTCTCGCACCCCTTCGTTCCGGGGGGCTGTGGTGGTGCACGTCAGGGTGGGTTTTTGTGACTCGCGTTGTGACCGGAAGTCATTTCTGGGGCGGGTGATTATCACATCGGCCATTGATCCGGTGTTGGTGCGAGCGTATGGTCCTCCCAACATCCGAGTACGCCTCATGTTTTGGGGGTTCTCTACATGCACGCACGTCTCCGGCGGACGATCACCGCGGCCTCCGCGCTGGTGATCCTCGCGCTGGCATCCCCCGTCGTGCCCGCATCGGCCGCCACTTACACCGCCGACGACTACTGCCTCGGCGAGTGCGCGGACGTGTTGCCGCCGGGCCAGAACGGCAACGCGACCCTGGTCGAGATCCTGGCCAACCAGTCGCTGGGCACGATGCCACGGCACAGCAACGACCAGCTGGGCAAGTACGCCGGCCTCATCTCGGGATACACCGGGCTGACCGACGACCAGATCACCACGTTCTTCAACGACAGCTCGTTCGGCGTGCCGGCCGGGCAGGTCGAGAGCACCACGAGCCCCAGGTCGGACGTGACGATCGTCCGCGACAAGGCCACCGGCGTGCCGCACGTCACCGGGACGACCCGGGAAGGCACGATGTTCGGCGCCGGGTACGCGGGCGCGCAGGACCGCCTGTGGCTGATGGACCTGATGCGGCACGTCGGCCGTGGCGAGCTGACGCCGTTCGCCGGCGGCGCGCCCGGCAACCGCGCGCTCGAGCAGAGCGTCTGGCGGAACTCCCCCTACACCGAGGCGGACCTGCAGGCGCAGATCAACCGGCTCAGGGACTCAAGCGCCCGCGGCGCACAGCTCTACACCGACGTGCAGAACTACGTGAGCGGCATCAACGCCTACATCGACTACTGCATGGCCAACCGCAACTGTCCCGGCGAGTACGTCCTCACCGGCCACCTCGACGCGATCACCAACGCGGGCGGGCCGCAGGGCTTCACCATGACCGACCTGATCGCGGTGTCCGGAGTGATCGGCGGGCTGTTCGGCGGAGGCGGCGGCGCGGAGATGCAGTCCGCGCTCGCGCGCGTCGCGGCCCGGGCCAAGTACGGCACGACGACCGGCGACCAGGTCTGGGCGGCCTTCCGGTCGCAGAACGACCCCGAGGCCACGCTGACCCTGCACAACGGCCAGAGCTTCCCCTCGGGGAACGCGCCCGGAGGCGCCACCGGGGTCGTCCTGCCCGACGCGGCGACGACGGCGCCGGTGGACATCACCGAGAACGAGTCGGGATCGGCCACCACCTCCACCTCGTCCGCCAAGGGCGTGCTGGACGGGCTGCTCGTGGACAACTCCAAGCCGAGCATGTCCAACGCCGTGGTGGTGTCGGCCGCCAAGTCGAAGTCCGGGCATCCGGTGGCCGTCTTCGGCCCCCAGACCGGCTACTTCGCCCCGCAGCTGCTCATGCTGGAGGAGCTGTCGGGACCCGGCATCCGGGCACGCGGGGCGGCCTTCGCCGGGCTCAACCTCTACGTGCTGCTCGGACGGGGCACGGACTACGCCTGGAGCGCCACCTCGTCGGGCCAGGACATCACCGACACCTACGCGCTGCAACTGTGCGACCCGGGCGGCGGCACGGTGACCTCGGCGTCGAACTACTACATGTACCACGGCACCTGCACCGCGATGGAGACGCTGAAGAAGACCAACTCGTGGAAGCCCACCGTCGCCGACGGCACCACCGCCGGTTCGTACGACCTGGTGATGAAGCGCACGAAGTACGGCCTGGTGACCTGGCGCGGCACCGTCAACGGGCAGCCCACCGCCTTCACGGCTCTGCGCTCGACCTACCAGCACGAGGCCGACTCGGCGGTCGGGTTCCAGATGTTCAACGACCCGGCCCAGATGGGTGACGCCGCGGCGTTCAGGAACTCCGCCTCCACCATCGGCTTCGCGTTCAACTGGTTCTACGTGAACTCCTCCGACGCGGCGTACTTCATGTCGGGCAACAGCCCGGTCAGGTCGGCGGTCTCCGACCCGAACCTCCCGATGACGGCCGACGCCGCCCACGAATGGGCGGGGTACGACCCGGCCACCAACTCCGCGACCTACACGGCTCCCGCGACCCACCCGCAGACGTCCAACCAGGACTACCTGGTCAGCTGGAACAACAAGCAGGCCAAGGACTACGGCGCCGCGGACAGCAACTTCAGCTTCGGGCCGGTCCACCGGGTCGACCTGCTGGACGCGCCGGTCAAGGCGGCCCTGGCGGGGTCGGGCAAGCTCGACCGGGCCGGCACCGTCAAGATCATGGCAGAGGCCGCGACGACCGACCTGCGCGGCAAGGAGGTGCTGCCGCACCTGCTCCGGGTGATCAACAGCGCGGCCGTGACCGACCCGGCGCTCGCCTCGGCGGTGTCCAAGCTGTCCGCGTGGGCCTCGGGCGGGGCCAGGCGCCTGGAGACCTCGCCGGGCAGCAAGACGTACGCGGACGCCGACGCCATCCGCGCGTTCGACGCGTGGTGGCCGAAGCTCGTCCAGGCGGAGTTCAAGCCCGGGCTGGGCGACGGCCTGTACCAGTCGCTGGTCAACACCCTGCAGATCAACGAATCCCCGTCCGGCCACCAGCAGGGAGACCTCTCCAGCCTGCCCGGCTCGGCGAACGAGGCCCAGGCGCACAAGGGCTCGGCGTTCCAGTACGGCTGGTGGGGTTATGTGAGCAAGGACATCCGCTCGGTGCTGGGCGACCCGGTCGCCGGTCCGCTGGCCCAGAAGTACTGCGGGAACGGGACCGTGGCCGACTGCCGCACGGTGCTGCTGAACAGCCTGTCGGCGGCGCTCGCAGAACCCGCGACGACCACCTACCCGGCGGACGACGTGTGCTCGGCGGGCGACCAGTGGTGCGCGGACGCCATCCAGCACTCACCGCTGGGCGGGGTCAAGCAGTCGCTGATCTCCTGGCAGAACCGGCCGACCTACCAGCAGGCCGTGTCCTTCCCCGCCCACCGGGGCGACCCGATCACCAACCTCGCGACCGGAGGGTCCGCGAGCGCGTCCAGCATGCAGATCCTCCCGCCCTACCCGGCGAGCAGGGCGATCGACGGCGACCCGACGACCCGCTGGGCGAGCGCGTCCAGCGACAACCAGTATCTCCAGGTGGATCTCGGCTCCGCCAAGACCGTGGCCCGGACGGTGCTGCGCTGGGAGGCCGCCTACGGCGCGGCGTACTCGATCCAGACCTCCGCCAACGGCTCGACCTGGACCACGGTCTACTCCACCACCACCGGGAACGGCGGCGTGGACAACGTGACCTTCAGCCCCACGACCGCCCGCTATGTCCGCATGCAGGGCGTGACACGTGGCACCTCGTACGGCTACTCCCTGTACGAGATGGAGGTGTACTCCAAGTAGTGGGGTGAAAGAAGAATGGCGGTGGAGTGATCCACCGCCATTCGGCCACTCCTGACTGGAGTGATCCACCGCCATTGGGCCCGTCCCCACCGGCGCCGGGCAAAGTCGGCGCCGGCGGGGCGTGCTAGGCGCTGCGCAGGTGGGCGCCCGTGCGCTCGGCGGCCAGGGCCACGGCCGCGTCGCGGGCCGCGGTGGTCTCCTCCACGATCAGCGTGCGGTCGGGGGCGCGGAAGCGCAGGCTGTACGCCAAGGACTTCTTGCCCTCGCCCACCTGGGATCCGGTGTAGACGTCGAACAGCCGGATCGACTCCAGCAGCGCGCCCGCCCCCTCGCGCAGGGCCGCCTCGACCTCGGCGACCGGGACCCCGGCCGGGACGACGAGCGCGACATCCTGCGTGGCGACGGGGTACGCCGAGACCGGCTGGGCCTGCGCCGCGCCGGGCAGAGCGGATTCGAGGACGCTGAGCTCCAGCTCCATCGCGCAGGTGCGGGCCGGCAGGCCGTACGCCTCGATGACGCGCGGGTGCAGCTCACCGGCGTGGCCGAGCAGCGTCTCCCCCACGTGCAGCGCCGCGCACCGGCCCGGGTGCCACGGCTCGTGCCGGTCGGCGCTGACGGTGATCTCGACGCCGGCCTCCCGTGCGACCACGCGCGCCGCCTCGACGGCGTCGGCCCAGCTCGCCGGGCGGCCCGCGCCCCACCAGCCGGACCGGTCGTGCTCGCCGGACAGCACGACGGCCAGCCGAAGCGGCTGCCGGGGAATGGCGGCCGCGATGGTGGCCAGCTCGTCGTCGGTGGGCCGGCGGTCGACGCCGAGCACCGGCGCCTTCGCCGGGGCGCCCGGCTCGGGACGGTAGACCAGACCGGACTCGAACAGGGCCAGGTCGCCGAACCCCCGGCCGACGTTGCGCACCAGGGTCTTGAGCAGCCCCGGCAGCAGCGTGGTGCGCATCAGCGGCTCGTCCTCGCTGATCGGGTTGGCCAGGCGTACGGCCCGGCGCCGCGCGTCATCGGCGGGCAGCTGGAGGCCGTCGAGGTCGCGCACCCCTATGAACGGGTAGGCGAGCGTCTCGACGTAGCCGGCGGCGGCCATCGCGCGGCCGACGCGGCGGCGCAGCCGCTGGGCCTCGGTGAGGCCCGCCCCCGCGGGAGCGGCGGGCAGCACCGACGGGAGCCACTCGTACCCTTCGAGCCGGATGACCTCCTCGGCGAGGTCGTTGGGATCGGTCAGGTCGGGACGCCACGAGGGCGGCGTCACCGTGAGCAGCTCGGCCGGATCGGGCCTGCCCGGACTTTCGAGGACATCGGCCGGGACGGCCGAGGGCGCCTCGGCGCCATCGTGCCCGGCGACCGCGCTTTCGGCGACCACCGTGCATCCGACCTGCTCCAGGCGGTGGACGACCGTGTCGCGCCCGTAGGCGATGCCCGCCACCCGGTCGGGGTGGTCGGCCGGAATGGTGATCGTGGCGGGTTCGACGTCGACGAAGGCGTGGGTGACCCCGGCGTCCGCGGTGCCGCCGCCGAACGCGACCAGCAGCTGCACCGCGCGCCAGGAGGCGTACAGGGGCAGCTCGCGGTCGACGCCGCGCTCGAAGCGGCGCGACGCCTCGCTCACCAGGTTGTGACGGCGTGACATGCGGGCCGTGCCGGTGGCCGAGAAGTGGGCCGCCTCGATGACCAGGTCGGTCGAGGCGTCGGAGATCTCGGTCTCCAGCCCGCCCATCGTGCCGGCCATCGAGATCGCGCCCGAGGAGTCGGTGATCAGGATGTCCTCGGGGTCGAGCTTGCGCACGACGTGGTCGAGGGTCTCCAGCGTCTCGCCCGGCTCGGCCCTGCGGACCACGACGGGACCGCTCAGCCTGGACCGGTCGAAGGCGTGCAGCGGCTGGCCCAGCTCGATCATCAGGTAGTTGGTGACGTCGACGGCCAGCGAGACCGGCCGCATGCCCGCGCGCGCCAGGCGGACCTGCATCCACATGGGCGTTTCGGCGGAGGGGTCGAACCCGGAGACCGAGCGCAGCACGAACCGGTCGCACGCCGAGGGGTCGGCGATCGACGCCGGGTGGGCCTCCTCGGTGAAAGTGGGCGGCTCGACGTCGGCCGGGTCGCGCCAGGGCACGCCGAAGGCGGTGGCGGTCTCGCGGGCGATGCCCCGGATCGACAGGGCGTACCCCCGGTCGGGGGTGATCTCCAGCTCGATGACGTCGTCGCGCAGGCCCAGCAGCTCGACCACGTCGGCGCCGAGATGGGTGTCGGCGGGCAGGATCAGGATGCCGCTGTGGTCCTCGCCGATGCCGAGCTCGCGCGCCGAGCAGATCATGCCGTCGGACACGTGGCCGTAGGTCTTGCGGGACCCGACCTCGAACCCGCCGGGCAGCACGGCCCCCGGGAGCGCCACCGCCACGCGGTCGCCGACCGCGAAGTTGGTGGCGCCGCAGATCACCCAGCGGGGCGCGGCCTCGCCGACCTCGACCGAGCAGTAGCGGATGGGCTTCTTGAAGCCGGTGAGCTCCTCGATGGAGAGCACCTCGCCGACGACGACGTTCTTGATGTCGTCGCCGACGGACTCGATGGACTCCAGCTTGAGGCCGGCCGCGGTGAGCTTGTCGGCGACCTCGTGGGCGGTGACGGCGGGCAGGTCGACGTACTCCCGCAGCCAGGAGAGCGGGAACTTCATCAGACCTCCATACCGAAGGGGAGCGTGAAGCGCACGTCTCCCTCGACCATGTCTCGCATGTCCTCGGCGTTGTGGCGGAACATCAAGGTCCGCTCGACGCCCATGCCGAAGGCGAACCCGCTGTAGCGCTCGGGGTCGACGCCGCAGGCCACCAGCACGCGGGGGTTGACCATGCCACAGCCGCCCCACTCGATCCAGCCCTCGGACTTGCAGGTGCGGCAGGGCGGGTTGCCCGGGACGGCCGAAGCGCCCCGGCAGACGAAGCACCGGAGATCCATCTCGGCCGACGGCTCGGTGAACGGGAAGTAGTTGGGCCGGAACCGGGTCTTGATGCCCTCGCCGAACATGACCTCGGCGAACCGGTCGAGTGTGCCCTTCAGATGGGCCATCGTCAGCCCCTCGTCGACCGCCAGTCCCTCGATCTGGTGGAACACCGGGGTGTGGGTGGCGTCGAGCTCGTCGGTGCGGAAGGTCTTGCCGGGCGAGATGACGTACACCGGGAGCTCGCGCGAGAGCAGCGCGCGGATCTGCACCGGGGAGGTCTGCGTGCGCAGGACCAGGCCGGAGTCGACCGACTCCACGAAGAACGTGTCGTGCTCGGAGCGGGCAGGGTGGTCGGGCGCGATGTTGAGGGCGTCGAAGTTGAACCACTCGCCCTCCAGCTCGGGCCCCTCGGCCACCTCGTAGCCCATGGCGACGAACGCGTCGGCGATGCGCTCCTGCAGCGTCGTCAGCGGGTGCCTCGCCCCCCTTGGCGCGCGGTCCCAGGGCAGGGTGACGTCGACGGCCTCCTCGACCAGGACGCGCTCGTCGCGCTCGGCCGTGAGCACGGCCTGCCGGGCAGCGAGGGCCTCGCCGATGGCCTTGCGAGCCCCGCCGATGCGCTTGCCCGCCTCGGAACGGGCCTGGGGCGGCAGCGCGCCGATCTCGCGGTTGGCCAGCGCGATCGGGGACCGGTCGCCGGAGTGCGCCAGCCGCACTTGCTTGAGTTCGTCGAGGTCGGCGGCCGCGTCGATGGCGGCCACGGCTTCCGCCTCCATGCGCGCCACCTCGTCGGCGTGCAACGGCGTCACCTCGACCGGGTCATAGGTGTTCGACAAGAGAGAGCTCCGTATCCAGGGCTTGAGCGGGCACGAGTCTAGTCCGTCCAGAGTGGCGAACCGGCCGGGGGCGAAGGGCTGTGGACAACCTCCCGCGCGCCGTCGCCGGATGTGATCGAAGCCGTTTCGATCACATGCGGGACGCGGGCGGGAAGCCGTCGCGGCTCCCGTGATCGCGTACCGGACGAAGGCGGGAAACCGTGATGACCTCCCGCGGTCGAGCGTCCGTACGCGACGCGGCCGGGCCGGCGGATGCCGGCGTGGTGAGGCCCACCGGCCGTCCCGGGCGACGCGTCAGGCGAAGTCGGGAGTGCCGGCGGGCATGGTAAATCGGAACTCGGCGCCGCCGCCGGGCGCCCGCTGCACGATGATCGTGCCGCCGTGGGCCTCGACGAGACCCTTGACGATGAACAGGCCGAGACCGGTGCCGCCGCGGCGCCGCCCATTGCCGCGCCAGAACTGCCGGAAGACGCGCGAGGCCAGCTCGGGTGCGACACCCTCGCCCTGGTCACGCACGGACACGGCAACTCCCCACTCAACAGGCTCTACCACTATGGTCACGGTACCTCGTCCGTGGCGCACCGCGTTTTCCAGCAAGTTTCCGAGGATCTGGTCGATCTTGTCCTGATCGAGCCACATCTCAGGTAGATCACCGGGCGTTTCCAGCACGAAGCGGTCCTCCGGCTCGCCCGCGGCCACCCGACCCGCGATGATCTTACGCGCCCGGCCGGGAATGTCGACAACCTGGCGGTGGATCTGCAGGCGGCCCGACTCGATGCGCGACACGTCGAGCAGCTCGGTGATGAGCCGGGTGACCCTGTCGGCGTCGGCGTTGACGGTCTCCAGCATCACGCGCTTCTGGTCGTCGGTGAAGCGGCCCCACTTGGCGAGCAGGGTGGCGGTGAACCCCTTTACGCTGGTGAGCGGGGAGCGGAGCTCGTGGGCCACGGTGGAGACCAGGTCGGCCCGGCTGCGCTCCAGCCTGGCGCGCGCCGCCGCGTCGCGCAGGGTGACCACCACGCGGACGACGTCGCCGCCGCGCTCGGGCCTGCGCACGAAGCGGGCGGCCACCAGTAGCTCCTGGCCGCCGGGCAGGTAGAGCGAGCACTCGGGCTGGCGGCTGCGGGTGCGCAGGCCGCCGTAGGCGTCGAGCCACTTCCACCAGTCACGGCCGTCGTTGTCCCGGAAGGGCAGGACGTCGGGGAACAGCTTCCCGACGACCGCGTGCGGGCCCGCTCCCGTGAGGCGGGACGCGGCGCGATTGAGGGCGACCACCCTGCCGCGCTCGTCGGCCACGATGACGCCGTCGGGCAGATCGTCGACCTCGATCGAACATGCGGCATCGGCGCCCCGTCGGTGGGTTTGTCCGCCGCGCACTATCGCCTCCTCGACCCTACAGGGCCGACAATAGCGGGTTTCCCGTACCGGAAGGCAGCCCTACTCTCCGCGTGGGACGGTCCCGCCGGGCAGGAATAGGTCCACGTAGGACAAAGGGGCCCTGTACGGCTGCCAGAGGGCCTACGCGGAGCGCTGGGCCCGCGCCGAGGCATAAAGGCAGACCGCGGCGGCCGTCGCCAGGTTGAGGCTCTCGGCGCGCCCGTAGATGGGCACCCGGACGACCTCGTCGGCCAGCGCGAGGATCTCCTCCGGCAGCCCCCAGGCCTCGTTTCCGAAGATCCACGCCGTAGGCCCGGTCAGGTCGACGTCGTCGAGCGTCCTGGTGCCCGCGCCGTCCGCCGCGAGGACGCGCAGCCCCCGCTCCTTGAGATGGCGTACGGTCTCGGCCACCGGGGCGGAGGTGACGACGGGGAGGTGGAACAGGCTCCCGGCGCTGGCCCTGACGCATTTGCCGTTGTAGGGGTCCACGGAGGCGTCGGTGAACACCACGGCGTCCGCCCCCGCCGCGTCCGCCGTGCGCAGGACCGTGCCCGCGTTGCCTGGGTCGCGCACGTGGGCCAGCACGGCGACAAGGCCGGCGCCCTCGGCGACGCCCTCGGACAGGGGGACGTGCACGAAGCGGCAGACCGCGAGCAGCCCCTGCGGGGTGACGGTCTGGGCGAGCTCCGCCATGACCTCACCGCTCGCGGAGTGCACGGGCACCCCTGCCTGCCGGGCGGCGCCCACGATGTCGGCGTGCCTGATCTCGGCGTCCGCGGTGGTGAACAGCTCGACGGCGACGCCGGGGAGGGCGAGCGCCTCCCTCACGGCCTGCGGGCCCTCGGCGAGGAACGAGCGGTCGCGGTCCCTGAAGGCCCGCTTGGTCAGGCGCTTCGCGGCCTTGACCCGCGGAGATCTGATATTGGTCAGCTCGGACCCGGCCACGTATCCCCCTGGTGAAACCCCTGAACCGCGACGGCGCGCGTGAGACCCGCCACGGTGGAAATGCCGGAAAACAGTGAACGACCCGCTCCGATACAGAACGAGTCGTTCACTGGGTCGTGCGTGGGCTCAGCTCGCGACCGGCGCGTTGACGTCGGACGGCAGGGCCTTCCTCGCGGTCTCGGCCAGAGACGCGAAGGTCTGGGTGTCGTTGACCGCGAGATCGGCGAGGATCTTGCGGTCCACCTCGACACCGGCGGCCTTGAGGCCCTGGATGAACCGGTTGTACGTGATGCCGTTCGCGCGTGCCGCGGCGTTGATGCGCTGGATCCAAAGGCGCCGGAAGGCGCCCTTCTTGTCCTTGCGATCACGGTAGGCGTAGGTCAGTGAGTGGAGCATCTGCTCCTTGGCCTTGCGGTACAACCGCGACCGCTGACCCCGGTAACCACTCGCCCGCTCGAGGACGACGCGGCGCTTCTTCTTGGCGTTGAGCGCCCGCTTTACGCGTGCCATTGTTCTATCTCCCCGGGGGTTCGGTTACTTGCCGAGCAGCTTCTTGATCTTCTTGGTGTCGGCATCGGACATGACGACCTCAGGCGCGAGACGGCGCGTCCGCGTGGACGCCTTGTGCTCGTTGTAGTGGGCACGGTTCGCACGACGGCGAATGATCTTGCCGCTCCCGCTGAGGCGGAACCGCTTCTTCGCACCGCTGTGCGTCTTCATCTTCGGCATGTCAGCCGTCTCTCCCTCATTCGTCCGTGCCGATATCCCGGGTCAAGGTACCCCAGTCAGGAGCGTGCCCGACCGCACTCCCTGACCCGGTCTCGGTGTCTTCTCGCATCCCGCCGAGCTGTCAGGCGGGGCGGGTCACTCCTGCGGCTCCGATGCCGACGCCATGTCGTGGTCGAGGCTCATGTCCTCGCCCTCCGCCGGATCGCCGGAGGTTCTGGCGCGAGCCGCGGCGCGCTCGGCCTTGGCCTCGGCCTTCTTCTTGTGCGGCCCGATCACCATGATCATGTTTCGGCCGTCCTGCTTGGGCTGGGACTCGACGAAGCCGAGCTCCGTGACGTCCTCCGCCAGCCTCTGCAGGAGCCGGAAGCCCAGTTCGGGACGGGACTGCTCACGTCCGCGGAACATGATCGTGACCTTGACCTTGTCCCCCGCCTTGAGGAACCGCACGACGTGACCCTTCTTGGTCTCGTAGTCATGCGGGTCGATCTTCGGCCGGAGCTTGATCTCCTTGATGATCGTGTGCGCCTGGTTACGGCGCGCCTCACGTGCCTTCATGGCGGACTCGTACTTGAACTTGCCGTAGTCCATGAGCTTGCACACGGGCGGACGAGCCGTCGCCGCGACCTCGACCAGGTCGAGATCGGACTCTTGGGCCAGCTTCAGCGCATCGCCGATGGAGACGATGCCGACCTGCTCGCCGTTCGGGCCCACGAGGCGGACCTCTGGCACGCGAATACGCTCGTTGATGCGGGGCTCAGTGCTGATGGGACCTCCTAGGTACCTGGCATTTATCCGCGTCGGTGCTTGACCGTGATGGGAGCTTCCGCGTGAATGCGAAAAGCCCCACACGTCGCGCATGCGGGGCCACCGAGCTCGGTGATCATATGACCACGAGCTCCCCGGAGGAGTCCGGTAGTGATCCTTGACCCGCCGACCCTTCGGCCGAACAGGTGGGAGGAAGACCTCCGCTTGCGCGTCCAGCAGCCATGCCGGACCGATCAAGCAGCAACATTACCACAACACCGAGTGCCCACCGAATAGTCCCCCAACCACCTTACGATCTGTGATTCACCGGCCACGGATAGCGATGGATTGGTAGGATCGTCGCGCGAATCTAGACAGACTAGACGGAGGTCTATATGGGTCAATGGCAGTTGCAGGAGGCGAAGCAGCGCCTCAGCGAGGTGATCCGCCAGGCTCACGACGAGGGCCCGCAGGTGGTGACCCGCCACGGTGAGGAGGTCGCCGTCATCATCGACATCGCCGAATACCGGCGCCTGCGGCACGGCGCCCCCGACTTCAAGGAGTTCCTCCGCTCATCCCCTCCGTGGGACAAGCTGGAACTCCCACCCAGGGAATTCCCTCGTGAAGTCGAGCTCGGCCGGTGACCACCGGCTACCTCCTCGACACGAACGTGGTCTCCGAGACACGGAAGCGTGAGCCTGATACGCAGGTCATGGAATGGGTGGAGTCCGTGCACGGCCCCTCGCTCTACCGGCACCGGGGTGCGGGTGGTCAATCCGTTCGAGCCGCTCGTCTGATGATCTCGGCCTCGCCGGCCGCTCGCACGATCTCCACCGGGACCTCCCCCCGGCCCGTGTACAGCTCCACCTGGCGTACGGCCTGGTGGAGCAGCATGGCGAACCCGCCGACCACCGTGCCGCCCGCGGCGCGCACGGCCCGTGCCAGCGGCGTCGGCCAGGGAGCGTAGACCACGTCGAACACGGCGGGAACCGCGGTGAGCGCCTCAGCGTAGGAGTCCGCCGCTCCGGCGGGCAGCGTCGAGACGACCAGGTCCACGTCGAGCGCGGTGTCGAGCTTGTCGAAGGTCTGCACGGTCAGGGCCATGCCGAGCCGCTCGGCCACCTCGGCCGTCTCCCTGGCCCGCGACGGGTCGCGGGCCACCAGCGTCGCCGACGAGAGGCCGAGCTCGCGGAGCGCGGCGAGCGAGGCGCCCGCCGTGGCGCCGCCGCCGAGGATCGTCGCCGCCCGGGGAGCCGCCGCCCCCGACTCGGTGAGCGCCTGGACGATGCCGTGGACGTCGGTGTTCTCACCGTGCCGCCCGCCGTCGCGGAACACCACGGTGTTCACCCCTCCGACCTCGACGGCGAGGTCGGAGACGGTGTCCAGCAGGGGCAGCACGGCCCGCTTGAGCGGCATGGTCAGCGACAGGCCCGCCCACTCGGGGCCCATGCCGGACAGCAGCCCGGCCAGGCCCCGCTCGTCGCACTCGATCGCGTCGTACCGCCAGCCGCGCAGCCCGAGGGCGTCGTACGCGGCCCGGTGCAGGCACGGCGAGAGGGAGTGCGCGATGGGCGATCCGAGCACGGCGGCACGCCGCTCCATCAGCCCGTCCCGTGGTTCTGGTTGAACTCCTCGGCCAGCTTGAAGAACTCCGCCTCGGAGTCGGTGAACTTGGTGATGCCCTTTTTCGGGTCGGTGGTCACGAAGAACAGCCAGGTGCCGTCGGCGGGCTTCAGCGCGGCCTCGATGGCGTGGTCGCCGGGGTTCCCGATCGGGCCGGGCGGCAGGCCGAGGCGCGCATAGGTGTTGTACGGCGACTTGCTCTTGATCTCCTCGTGGGTGGCCGCGATGCCGAACTTGTTCAGCCCGTACATGACCGTGCTGTCCATCTGGAGCATCATCTGCGGCGAGCGGTTCAGCCGGTTGTAGATGACCCGCGCGACCTTGGGCATGTCGCGCACGCTGCCCGACTCGGCCTGCACGATGCTGGCGATCGTCATGATCTCCAGCGGTGTGCGGCCCACCCGCCTGGCGCCCGCCACGAGGCCGGCGTCGTCGGCCGCGCGCTTGTAGCGCGCCACCATCGCGGCGAGGACCTCGTCGGGGCTCGACTTGGGCGAGACCTCGTAGGTGGCGGGGAAGGCGAAGCCCTCCAGCCTGCCCTTGGCGTAGGACGGGAGGTCGAGCGCCTTGGCGTCCTTGGCGGCCTTGCGGAACTCGGCCACCGGCTTGCCCGTGGCGGTCGACAGCTGCTCAAGGATCTGCGAGAGCCGCAGCCCCTCCCTCACGGTGAGGGTGGTCTGCAGCCGGCGTTTGGGGTCGAGCAGGGGGACGGCGTTGCTGGCGGCCATGCCCTTGCGCAGCTTGTACTCCCCCGGCTGGAGCGAGGCGCTCTTGCCTGCGGCGCCGATGGCGTTGACGAAGGCGCGCTCACTGGCCACGACGCCCTGCTCGACGAGGGTCTGGGCCACCTCGGTGGCGCTCTGCCCATCCTTGATCTCAACGAGCACCTCGCCGGAGCCCTGCCCGGTGAAGTCCTTGGGGATCGCGACGCCGCGGATCCAGTTGTAGCCGTAGTAACCGCCGACGCCGAGGACGCCGACGATGATGATCATCGCGACGAAGAAGGCCACGAAGCCCTTGCGGCGCTGGCGGCGCTGACGGCGCCGGCTGCGGCTGCGTGCCGTTCTGGAGGAAGCACGAGATCGGCGCCGGGGACCTTCGTCGTCCTCGGCACCCAGCAGACTATCGAGGTCCAGATCGTTCATAGGTGCGCTCGCCAATCTCCCGGTAGGACCGGCCCGTCGTCAAGCGAGTGCCCCGAATCGGTGAGACATACCAGACAAGCCGTCGTCCCCACGCCCGGGGCCGCGCCGGCCCGGGTGACCGGGCGCGTACGGGGGGCGATGGCAGTTCCGCCGGGCATCAGTGCTGCCCGAGACGTTTGTTCAGCTCTTCTCGCAGTTTCACGAACTCACTCTCTTTGTTAGTGAATTTCGTGATTCTACGCTGTGGGTCGATCGTGACAAACCAGTACCAATCACCCTTAGCCGGACGAAGCGCCGCACGGAGCGCGGACTCGCCGGGATTGCTGATCGGACCGGGCGGCAGCCCGGGGTGCATGTAAGTGTTGTAGGGGGTGTCGCGCTTGATCTCGGCGTGTGAGGCCACGATGCCGTGCTTGCCCAGGCCGTACATCACCGTGCTGTCCATCTCCAGCTTGGCTCCGGACGCGAGGCGATTGTAGATGACTCTGGCGATCATCGGATAATCGCTGTCCCTGCCGCCCTCGGCCTGCACGATGCTCGCGACGACCACCACGTCACGCGGGGACAGGCGGTGCTCCGCGGCCCCCGCCTCCAGGTCCACGTGGGCCGCCGCGTGCCTGAACCTGCGGACCATCGACCGCAGCAGATCGCGCGGTGTCGTGGCCGGCTCGATGTCGTAGGTGGCGGGGAACAGGAAGCCCTCGACGGTCTCCTTGGCGTACCCCGGCAGCGCCAGTTCGGCCGGCTTGGCGGCCACCTTGGCCAGCTCGGCCTCGGGCAGCCCCGATCCCTTCGCCAGGCGGGCCATCGCCTCGGCCGCGCGCAGCCCCTCGGGAATCGTCACCCGCTTGCGGATCTTGGACTGCGGCGCCATGAGAAGGTCGAGCGCCGAGGCCGCGGACATGTGCTTGCGCAGGGCATAGCGGCCGGGCCGGAGGCTGCCCGACTTGCCGCGTTCCTCCACCACGTTGACGAAGGAACGGGCGCTCGCCACCACCTCCGCCCGTACGAGGGCGTCGGCGACCTGCCCGGCGCTGGCGCCGGGGACGATCTCGACCACTACGGGATCAGAGCCCTTGCCGTCGAAGTCGTCGGGCCTCATCAGCGGCCCGAACAGCGCGAACGCACCGGCGAGGCCCGCGGCGACCAGCACGGCGCTGCCCCCGCCGACCAGCAGCATCAGGGCTCGTCTACCGCGCCCGGCTCGTGCCCGGCGCTCGTCGGCGCCTTCGGGCACGCGCTCGTCGCTGAAGGAGATCAGGTCTTCGGATTCGTCGCCGCCGCCCTCGCCGGGACCGGCGGGCCGGTTCACGCCGAGGGCCCGGCGCTCGATTCCCCACCGGGGCGCTGCCCCGGTGGCTCGACGGGTCTGCCCGGCGGGGCGCCGCCGGCCCGCTCGGCGTCCAGGGCGGCCTGCAGCAGCACCACGGCCGCCGCCTGGTCGACCACCGCCCGCTGGTTCTTCGCCTTGACGCCGCTGGCCCGCAGGCCCTGCTGCGCGGTCACGGTGGTCAGCCGCTCGTCGTACAGGCGGACGGGCGTGGGCGCGAGCCGTGCGGCGAGCCGCACGGCGAACTGCCGCGCGGCCGCCGCCGCGTGGCTCTCGCGGCCCGACAGCGAGGTGGGGAGGCCGACGACGATCTCGATCGCCTCGCACTCGCCGGCGATCTCGGCGATGCGGTCGAGGTCGCCCCGGCCGCGCCGCACGGTCTCCACCGGCGTGGCCAGCAACCCCGAAGGGTCGCTGCGGGCCACGCCGATGCGGACCGAGCCGACGTCGACGCCGAGCCGGACCCCGCGCCTCACCGCACCCTCCGGGCGTGGAAGCGCGCGCGCCAGAGTCGCACGATCAGGACAGCGTCTCCCGGATCGCGTGCTCGACGGCGCCGAGCGCGTCTCCGATCGCCTCAGGACGGGCTCCACCACCCTGCGCGACATCATCCTTACCGCCACCGCCACCCCCAAGTGCCTTGGCGGCGACGCCGACCAGTCGCCCGGCCTTGAGACCCCGGGTGCGCCCCGCATCGTTCACAGCGGCGACCACGACCGGACGGTCTGCGGGCACACCGGCGATCACGATCATCGCAGCGCGGTCACCGGGGAACCGGCCGCGCACGTCGAGAGCGAGTTTACGCAGGTCATCGGGCGAAGTGCCGTCAGGCGCGCGGTGCGTGACGACCGACACGCCGTCGATGTCACGGGCGGAGGCGGCGAGCTCGCCGGCGGCCGCGAGCACCTGGGCCGAGCGGAGCCTCTCAAGCTCGCGCTCCGCCGTGCGCAGGCGGGTGACGATGCCCTCGACGCGCTCGGGCAGCTCCTCGCGGCGCGCCTTGAGCTGCTCGCTGATCTGGGCGACCAGCACGCTCTCGCGGGCGAGGAAGCGGAAGGCGTCGATGCCGACCAGGGCCTCGACGCGGCGCACGCCCGCGCCGATCGACGCCTCGCCGAGCACCTTGACCAGGCCGAGCTGGCCCGAGCTGGCGACGTGGGTGCCGCCGCACAGCTCGCGGGAGTAGTCGCCGACCTCGACGATGCGGACCTCGTCGCCGTACTTCTCCCCGAAGAGCGCCAGGGCGCCCATCGAGCGGGCCTCGCTGAGGGAGGTGTGGTAGGCGTTGACCTTGAGGTCGTTGATCAGGATGGCGTTGACCTCGTCCTCGACGTCGCGCAGGACGGTCGGCGGAACGGCTCCGGCCGCGGTGAAGTCGAAGCGGAAGCGGCCAGGGGAGTTCTCGGAGCCGGCCTGGGCCGCGCTCTCGCCGAGCGCGTTGCGGAAGCCCCGGTGGACCAGGTGGGTCGCGGTGTGGCTGCGCGAGATGGCGCGGCGGCGCTCGATGTCGATCTCGGCCTGCGCCTGGTCGCCCACGCGCAGCTCGCCGTCGCGGACCTTGCCTCGGTGCACCACCAGGCCCGCGAACGGGGACTGGACGTCGACGATGTCGACCTGGGCGCCGCCCGTGCGGATGACGCCCTGGTCGGAGAGCTGGCCGCCGCCCTCGGCGTAGAACGGGGTGCGGTCGAGGACGACCTCGACCGTGGTGCCCGCGCCCGCCGCCTGGACCGAGGCCCCGTCGACGAGCACGCCGATGACGTTCGCCTCAGCGACGGTGTTGTCGTAGCCGAGGAAGTCGACCTTGCCTGCCCGGTCGAGCATCTCGCCGAGGACCGAGATGTCGGCGTTGCCGGTCTTCTTCGCCGCCGAGTCGGCCTTGGCGCGGTCGCGCTGCTCGTTCATCAGGCGGCGGAAGCCGTCCTCGTCGACCTGAAGGCCCTGCTCGGCCGCCATCTCGAGCGTAAGGTCGATCGGGAAGCCGTAGGTGTCGTGGAGCTGGAACGCCTGGTTGCCCGCGAGGGTCGGGACGCCCTTGCGCTTGGTCTCCTCCACGGCCGCGTCGAAGATCGCGGTGCCGGTGCGCAGGGTGCCGAGGAAGGAGAGCTCCTCGGCGTCGATCACCGTGTGGATGTGGGCGGCGTCGGCCCGGAGGTCGGGATACTGGTCGCCCATCGCCTCGATGGTGGTGGCGGCCAGCTCGTGCATGTAGCGCTCCTCGCCCGCGCCGAGGAGGCGCAGGTTGCGGATCGCGCGGCGCAGCATGCGGCGCAGCACGTAGCCCCGGCCCTCGTTGGAGGGCAGCACGCCGTCGCCCACCAGCATGACGCCGGCGCGCAGGTGGTCGGCGACGACCCGCAGCGAGACGTCGGCGCGGTTGTTCCTGCCGTAGCGGGACTTGGTGAGCTCGGCCGCCCTGTCGAGGATCTTGTAGGTGGTGTCGATCTCGTAGATGTTGTCGACGCCCTGCAGGATCGCCGCCATGCGCTCGAGGCCCATGCCGGTGTCGACGCTCTTGGCGGGCAGCTCGCCCGAGATGTCGAAGTCGATCTTGCTGCGCACCGCGCTGAGCTGGAACTGCATGAAGACGTTGTTCCAGACCTCCAGGTAGCGGTTCTCGTCGGCTACCGGGCCGCCTTCCCTGCCGTACTCGGGGCCGCGGTCGTAGTAGATCTCGGAGCAGGGGCCGCCCGGGCCCGGCACGCCCATGTGCCAGTAGTTGTCGGCGAGCCCGCGGCGCTGGATGCGCTCGACCGGGATGCCGACCTTGTTGTGCCAGATGTCGTGGGCCTCGTCGTCGTCGTGGTAGACGGTGACCCAGAGGCGCTCCTCGGGGAACCCGAAGCCGCCCTCGGACTCGGGCCTGGTGAGCAGCTCCCACGCGTAAGGAAGGGCCTGCTCCTTGAAGTAGTCGCCGAAGGAGAAGTTGCCGAGCATCTGGAAGAAGCTGGCGTGCCGCGTGGTCTTGCCGACCTCGTCGATGTCGAGGGTGCGCATGACCTTCTGGGCGCTGGCCGCGCGGGGGTAGGGCGGCTTCTTCTGGCCGAGGAAGTAGGGCTTGAAGGGCACCATGCCCGCGTTGACCAGCAGCAGCGTCGGATCCTCGGCGACAAGGCTGGCCGAGGGGACGACGGTGTGTCCGCGCTCCTCGAAGAAGCGCAGGAAGCGGCGGGCGATCTCTGCCGACTCCATCTCAGCGGCCGTCCTTTACGTCGTGGTGGATTTCTCTGACACTCTCGAACCCGAACCGCTCGCGCAACTCGGTTTCCCTGCCCGCGGACAGGCGCCTGACCTCGCCGGCGAACAGGCGCGCCTCGGCCGCCAGGCCCGCGGCCCGGTCGGCGGCGCGGCGAGCGACGTGGTCGGGCTTCAACGCTTGCAGCTTACGCATCACCCAGACCGCGATGTACGCGCCCAGGGCCATGTAGAAGAGCCGCCGGATCACGGCCGCCTCCGCCTGTCGCCCGAGGAGCCCGAGGGGAGCCCACGGCGCCTGGCGGCGGCGCCGCGCAGGCCGTGGAGGAACGACGAGGCCTTGATCAGCGGCTTGGCGAACAGCGTGGAGGCGACGCCGGTGACCTTCATCATGTGGCCGCTGACCTCCTTCATGTTGCCCGCGATGGCCTCGACGGTGACCAGTTGGCGGTTGGTCTCCGCGACCGTGACGCTGACCTCGTCGAGCAGCGGGACGATCCGCTCGCTCAGGTCGGCGACCATCTTGGTGGTCTCGGTGAGAAGCCGGGCCAGCCTCACCAGCACCACTGCAAGAAAGCAGACCAGTATCGCCCAGAACATTGCGACGACGAGGCCGGCGACCTCTCCGGCGGTAAGCATGTCGATGCGTCCCCTCGTAGGTGACCTACGGATGTGCGGCCCGGCTGGGGCGGTGGAATGCAGAGACCCTATCGCGCCCGGGCCGGGTGCCGTCGCTCAGCACGCCACGCCTGTGGACGGGCGGCGGTCACGGGCCGGCCTGTGGACGAGCGGCGGTCACGGGCGGACCCGGGGGACGGACGGGCCGCGGTCACGGGCGGCCGCGCAGGAACTCGCGGATCTTGGCCCACCGGTCGGCGAAGTGCGCCTCGCCGCCGTGGCGGGTGGGCTCGTAGTAGCGGCGCCCGCGGACCTCCTCGGGCGCGTAGTCCTGCCTGACCAGGCCGTGCTCGAAGTCGTGGGGGTACTGGTAGCCCTTGCCGTGGCCGAGCTTGGCCGCGCCCGGGTAGTGGGCGTCGCGCAGGTGGCCGGGCACCTGCCCGATCAGGCCGCGCCGCACGTCCTCCGACGCGGCGCCGATGGCCTTGATGACGGCGTTGGACTTCGGGGCCAGGGCGCAGTGGATGACCGCCTGGGCGAGGTTGAGACGGCCCTCGGGCAGGCCGATCATCTGCACGGCCTGGGCGGCGGCCACCGCGACCTGCAGGCAGGTCGGGTCGGCCATGCCGACGTCCTCGGAGGCGAAGATCATGATGCGGCGGGCGAGGAACCGGGGGTCCTCCCCCGCCTCGATCATGCGGGCGAGGTAGTGCAGCGCGGCGTCCACGTCCGAGCCGCGCATGCTCTTGATGAACGCGCTGATGACGTCGTAGTGCTGGTCGCCCTGCCTGTCGTAGCGCACCGCGGCCTTGTCGACGGCCTTCTCGACGGTCTCGACGCTGACCTCGCCGTCGGGGACCAGCAGCGCCGCGGCCTCCAGGTAGGTCAGCGAGCGGCGGGCGTCTCCCCCGGCCAGGCGGACCAGGTGGTCCATCGCCTCGGGCGCGAGCCGCACCCGGCCGTCCAGGCCGCGTGGGTCGCCGATCGCGCGGTCGAGGACGGAGCGGACGTCGGCCTCGGAGAGCGACTCCAGCGTGAGCAGCAGCGACCGCGACAGCAGCGGTGAGATCACCGAGAAGTAGGGGTTCTCCGTGGTGGCCCCGATGAAGGTCACCCAGCGGTTCTCAACGGCGGGCAGCAGTGCGTCCTGCTGGGCCTTGTTGAAGCGGTGGACCTCGTCGACGAACAGGACGGTCTGCCGCCCGGTCATGCCCAGCTCGCGCTTGGCCTGGTCGACGGCGGCGCGGACCTCCTTGACGCCCGCGGAGACCGCCGAGACCTCGACGAACCGCCGCTTGGTCACGCCCGCGACGACGTAGGCGAGCGTGGTCTTGCCCGTGCCCGGAGGGCCCCACAGGAACAGCGACATGGGGGCCTCGCTCTCGACCAGCCGGCGCAGGGGCGTGCCCTGGCCGAGCAGGTGACGCTGGCCGACGACCTCGTCGAGGGTGCGGGGCCGCATGCGCACGGCGAGCGGCTCCTGGCTCCTGTGGGCTTCCTCCGCCGCCGAGTCGAACAAACTCTCCACGCGTTGACACTACCGCCGATAGAGCAGGTCGACGGTGTCGTGGTGGGCGCCCCAGGTGAGCTCGAAGGTCCAGCAGCCGGGCTCGGGCACGTCGGTCGCGCTGGGATAGATCTCGCCGGGGCCCGACCCGTCGGGGAAGGTGGCGCGCACGACGGGCCGCTCGGCGCCCCTCGGATGGGCGGCGACGCGCAGTTCCTGGGAGTCGCGCGGGAGCCGCACGTACCAGAGGATCTTGTTGGAGGGGTTGGTGGCCTTGCCCGCGCGCAGCGGGTCGGCGAACAGGTAGCCGAGCGCGTTGCCCTCACGGCCGAGGACGAACCGGGTGCCCGGGGCGTTCTCGGCCGCCCAGGCGGGCGGGCCGCCCGCCTGGACCGGGGTGTCGCCGCACCCGCCCTGGGCCTCCACGGTGCCGCTCCCCGGCGTCGCGGGCAGGGCGGGAGCCGGGCTCTCCGTTCCACCGGTGGGTGTGGTGCACGCCGCCGTCACCAGGCACGCCATCACGATCGTTGTGCGTTTCATGCCGGTACTACCGCGCCAGGGCCGCCGAGGTTCCACGGCCCCGGGCGCGGGGCTAGCTCGCCCAGACCGCGGTCGCCCCCGTGTGGCCGGCCATGAGGACGTAGTACCCGGCGACCAGGGCGAGCACCACGGTGACCGCCGACAGCACCCCGGTCGTCACCTTGCCGAGCTTGCGGGAGGAGTAGACCAGCAGGAGCGTGGCGACGCCGAGGCCGATGACGCTCAGGAGCAGGGGGTCGGCGTAGCTCTCGTGATCGTTGATCCGCTGCCCGAGCGCCCCCTCGGCGCCGGCGAACCTGCCCTGCTTGAACGCCTCGCCGCTCTCCTTGGCGGCGAACGCGGACGCCGGGGCCGCGAGTGCCAGCAGGACCACCGGCCACGACAGGGACGGGCGCACGCGCGGGGCCAGCCCGTACACCACAGAGCCGAGAGCCAGCAGGGGGATGAAGATGACGGCGGTGTGGATGATCAGGGGATGGGCGGGCAGGCCGAGGATCTCGTCGAACATGTCTTGGCTCCTGTGAAGTGGCTCGTCGTCCCCTATACGGATCCGGCGGCCCCATGGTTCTCCGGGCCGCTCGGAAGATCACGCGGGCGACCCCCTTCGCCCGCATGACTCGATGATGTCCGTGACGGCGTCAAGCCACCGTAAGAATTCCCCAAGACAACATTCCTCGCCGCAAGCATGCCCTCGGGGAGGCAAAGGACGATCTTCGCCACCGTGCGAACTGGGCGTTTTATACAGGCTCAACGTAAAGGCCGGTACGATTCCCGAGCACATAAAGTCATCTATCGGCAAATGGAAGGCATACCGTGACCGACGTGGATCGCCAGACCCAGCTGGCACGGGAGCACCGCGAGCGGCAGGAACAGCGGGACAAGAACACCGGCGGCGGCGGCACGTCCAAGCGGAACACGATCATCGGCGCCGGGGTGGGAGTCGTGGTCGTGGTGGGCGGGATCATCGCCGCGACCACGCTCATGGGCGGCAAGGACGACGCCAAGACCGGCGCGGCCGCCGCCTCGACCCCCTCGGCCTCCGTCTCCGCCTCGGCCGGGGCCTCCGCTCCGGCGGCGCTGCCCAGCTCGACGGCCGCGCCTGCCGCCGCGACCTGCTCTTACCGGAAGGACGACAGCGGGAGCCCGGCCAAGAAGGTGGGCATCCCGCCGTCAAAGCCGGACATGAAGGCGAAGACCATGACGATCGCCACCAACCAGGGCACGATCGTCATCGAGCTCGCCACCGCGGCGGCGCCGTGCACGGTGAACTCCTTCGAGTTCCTCGCGAAGAAGAACTTCTTCGACAACACCCACTGCCACCGCCTGGCGACGCCGGAGACCACGGGCCTCGGGATGCTGCAGTGCGGCGACCCGCTGGCCAAGGGCGACGGCAAGAGCAAGGACGACGGCACGGGCGGCCCGGGGTACCTCTTCGACGACGAGAACCTCGGGGGGATCGGCCTCGGAAGGGGCACGGTCGCCATGTCGCAGTCCTCGGAGGACGCCAACTCCAACGGCAGCCAGTTCTGGATCTCGTTCTCCGACGAGAACACCCAGCTGTCGGCCCAGGGCGCCGCCTTCACCCCGTTCGGCGTGGTGGTCAAGGGCATGGACATCATCGACAAGATCGCCAAGGGCGGCATCATCCCGTTCAACGGCGACCCGATGGCCGATGTCCGCGGTGAGGGCTCCAACGCCCCGAAGCTGCCGGTGATCATCAAGGACATGAAGATCTCCCGCTAGCGGTCAGCCCCTTTCATGAGCGGAGCCCCGGCGCACATCGCGCCGGGGCTCCGCTCATGAACCGGGAACCGTGTGGGCCCGAGGCCGTCAGGCGTCTGCCGTCCTCGACACCGCGGCGGCCTTGGGAGCGCGGCTCGCGTCGACGCCGGCCTCCTTGCGCTGCTCGGGCGTGATCGGCGTGGGGGCGGCCGTCAGCGGGTCGAAGCCGGAGGCGGTCTTCGGGAAGGCGATCACGTCACGGATCGACTCGCCGCCCGCCAGCAGCATGCAGATGCGGTCCCAGCCATAGGCGATGCCTCCGTGCGGCGGCGGGCCGTACTTGAACGCCTCCAGCAGGAACCCGAACTTGCTCTCGGCCTCCTCCTTGGAGATGCCGAGCACCTCGAAGACCCGCTGCTGCATCTCGGCGCGGTGGATACGGATCGAGCCGCCGCCGATCTCCATGCCGTTGCAGACCATGTCGTAGGCGTACGCCAGTGCCTCTCCAGGGTGATCCTGGAAGTTGTCGGCCCATTCGGGCTTCGGGCCGGTGAACGGGTGGTGCACGGCCGTCCAGCCGGTCTGGCGGCCCACCTCGTCGAGCACCGGCTCGAACATCGGCGCGTCGACCACCCAGAGGAAGCTCCACTGGGACTCGTCGATCAGCCCGCAGCGGCGGCCGATCTCCAGGCGGGCGGCGCCGAGCAGGTCGCGCGAGGCCGACGGCGCCCCGGCGGCGAAGAAGATCGCGTCACCCTCGGAGGCGCCGGCCTCGGCGGCGAGCCCGGCGCGCTCCTTCTCCGAGAGGTTCTTGGCGACCGGGCCGCCCAGCTCGCCCCCCGGAAGGACCAGGACGTACGCGAGGCCGCGGGCGCCGCGGGACTTGGCCCAGTCCTGCCAGGCGTCCAGCTCCTTGCGGGTCTGGGAGGCCCCGCCCGGCATGACGACCGCCCCGACGTACGGCGCCTGGAAGACGCGGAACGTGGTGTCGGCGAAGTAGCCGGTCATCTCGGTCAGCTCGCAGCCGAAGCGCAGGTCGGGCTTGTCGGAGCCGAAGCGGTCCATCGCCTCGCGGTAGCTCAGCCGGGGAAGCGGCGTGGGCACCTCGTACCCCACCGTCTCCTTCCAGATGCGGCCGATCAGCGCCTCGCCGAGCGCGATCACGTCGTCCTCGTCGACGAACGACATCTCGACGTCGATCTGGGTGAACTCCGGCTGCCGGTCGGCGCGGAGGTCCTCGTCGCGGAAGCAGCGCGCCAGCTGATAGTAGCGCTCCAGCCCGCCCACCATGAGGAGCTGCTTGAACAGCTGCGGCGACTGCGGCAGCGCGTACCAGCTGCCGGGCTGCAGCCGCACGGGCACCAGGAAGTCGCGGGCGCCCTCGGGGGTCGACCGGGTGAGGTCGGGCGTCTCGACGTACACGAAGCCCTGCTCGTGCATGACCTCGTGGGCGAGGTAGGTGGCGGTCGAGCGGACCCGCAGGGCCTGGGCGACCTGCTGCCGGCGCATGTCGAGGTAGCGGTACTTCAGCCGCGCCTCCTCGGAGACCCCCCCGCCGCCCTCGATCGGGAACGGCAGCGGCGCGGACTCGCTCAGCACCTCGACCTCCGAGGCGACGACCTCGATCTCGCCCGTCGGCAGGTCGGTGTTCTCGTTGCCCTCGGGGCGGGTGCGGACCTCTCCTGCGATCCTGACGCAGTACTCCGAGCGGAGGTCGTGCGCGTGGTCCTCCTCCCGGAAGACCACCTGCGCGGAACCGGACGCGTCGCGCAGGTCGATGAAGACCACGCCGCCGTGGTCACGGCGTCGTGCCACCCACCCGGCCAGCGTCACCTGCTGGCCGGCGTGCTCCTTGCGCAGCGATCCGGCGGTGTGCGTGCGGATCATTTGTTCAGTTTCTCCTTCAGCGTCGTGACGATCTCGGCGAGTGGCACGGCGGTCTGCTCGCCGCTTGCCAAGTCCTTCACCTGGGCGGCGCCCGCGGCGATGTCCCGCTCGCCGAGGATCACCGCGTACGTGGCCCCGGAACGGTCGGCGCCCTTCATGGCGCCCTTGAGCCCCTTGCCGTCGAAGGCCATGTCGGCCGCCACACCGGCCGCGCGCAGCTCGTGGACGAGCCTGAACACGCGCCTGGCGGCCTCCTCGCCGAGCGGCACGCCGTACACGGCGACGCGGGGGGGCGCCTCGCGCGCGAGGTCCTCGGCCTCGACGGCGAGGATGATGCGGTCGACGCCCACGGCGAACCCGATGCCGGGCAGCGGCGGGCCGCCGATGTCCTCCGACAGCCCGTCGTAGCGACCGCCTCCGCCGATGCCCGACTGGGCGCCGAGCAGCGGGTGGTCGAACTCGTAGGTGGTGCGAGTGTAGTAGTCGAGGCCGCGCACGAGCCGGGGGGTGTCCTCCCAGGGCACGCCGAGGTCCTCGAGCAGCGAGCGGACCCGGTCGTGGTGGGCCTTGCAGGACGCGCACAGGTGGTCGGTGATCAGCGGGGCGTTCTCGACCTGGGCCTGCACCTCGGGGCGCTTGTCGTCGAGCACCCGCAGGGGGTTGATCTCGATGCGCGCCCTGGTGGCCTCGTCGAGGTCGAGCCCGCGCAGGAAGTCCTGGAGGGCGGCGCGGTAGGCGGGGCGGCACTGCTTGCATCCGAGGGTGTTCAGCAGCAGCCGCACCCGCGTCAGCCCCAGTGCCTGGTAGCCCGACCAGGCGACCGCGATGGTCTCGGCGTCGACCGCGGGGTCCTCGGTGCCGATGGCCTCCACGTTGAACTGCTGGAGCTGGCGGTAGCGGCCCGCCTGCGGGCGCTCGTAGCGGAACGCCGGGCCGGTGGTCCAGAGCTTCACCGGGAGCTGGCCGTTGTGCAGGCCGTGCTCCAGCGTCGAGCGCATCACCCCGGCGGTGAACTCGGGCCGCAGCGTGATCGAGCGGCCGCCCCTGTCGGCGAAGGTGTACATCTCCTTGGTCACGACGTCGGTCGACTCGCCGACGCCCCGGGCGAACAGCTCGGTGTCCTCGAAGACGGGAACCTCGATATAGGAGTAGCCGGCGTTCGCCGCCGCGGTGGAGAACGCCTCGCGGACCGCGAGGAAGATCGCGGAGCGCGGTGGGAAATATTCGGGTACGCCCTTGGGCGCCTGAAAGCTCATTACAGTCCCCTGGTTGGACCTGCGAACGGCACTGCCTCAGCAAGATACGGGTTCGTGGCTCGTTCGCGGCCGATCGTCGTGTGTGGTCCGTGACCGGGCAGCACCGTCGTGTCGTCCGGCAGCGTCAGGCAGACGCCGCCCAGGCTGCGCAGGATGGTCTGGTAGTCACCGCCCGGAAGATCGCTGCGGCCGATGGAGCCGGCGAACAGCAGGTCTCCCGAGAACATCACACGCTCCTCGGGAAGCCTGAACGTCACCGACCCCCTGGTATGGCCGGGAGCGTGGTCGACGGTGATGGCCATGCCCGCGATCTGGAGCACCGCCCCGTCGGACAGCTCGCGCACGTCGTCGGGCTCGGTGAAGGTGAGCCCGCCGAAGAGCTGCTGGCGCGCCAGGAGCGACAGGCCCTTGCCGGGGTCGGTCAGCAACTCGCGGTCCTCGGGGTGGATCCACGCCGGCACGTCGCGCGCTCCGCAGACCGGCGCGACCGACCACACGTGATCGAGATGACCGTGCGTGAGCAGCACGGCGACCGGCTTCAGCCGGTGCTCGCGCAGCATGTCGTCCAGGCCCGCGACAGCGTCCTGACCTGGGTCGACGATCACGCACTCCTCGCCCGCGGCGGGAGCGACGACGTAGCAGTTGGCCTGGAAGGAGCCTGCGGGAAAGCCGTCGATGAGCACGGAAACGGTCCTCGGTGTGATCGATCTCGTCAAGGAAAGCGGATGGGAATGTAACCGAAGGGTACCGGTGCGGGTCGCCGGGCTGCGAACCATTGCCGGTTGGCCGATACGATTCGCCCACTCCATAAAGGTGGCGGTCGTCCAGCGAGGCGACCAAACAGGATCAACTCGGACAGTCGGGAGGGCACAGCGGTGGCGACCGGCAAGGACCGTCAAAAGCAGCTGGCACGAGAGCATTACGAACGGCAGATGCAGCGGCGCGCCGAGCGGCAGGTCCGCACGAAGCGCATGGCGATCTTGGGCACCAGCCTGGGTGTGCTAGTCGTGGTGGGCGGCATCTTCACGGCCGTCGCGGTCATGAGCGGCGGAGACTCCAAGACAGCGGCGGCTACGGCATCGACCCCGCCCGCGGCGTCGTCGGCGCCCCCGTCCGCAGGGCCCCAGCCCAAGCCGTACGACGCGGCGGCCGGCACGTGCGACTTCGTCGCCGACAGCAGCGGCGCGCCGGCGAAGGACGTGGGCCTGCCCCCGGCGAAGGCCGACAAGTCCGCGAAGACGATGACGATCGGGACCAACCACGGCGACATCGTCGTGAGCCTGGCCGCCGACAAGGCTCCCTGCACGGTGAGCTCGTTCGCCTACCTCGCCTCGAAGAAGTACTTCGACGGGTCGAAGTGCCACCGCATGGGGCCCGCGAGCTTCCCCATGCTGCAGTGCGGCGACCCGCTGGCCAAGGCGGACGGCAAGAACCCCACCGACGGCCAGGGCGGCCCCGGCTACCGCTTCGCCGACGAGAACCTCGACGGCGCGAAGTACACCCGCGGGGTGGTCGCCATGGCCAACAGCGGGGCCAACACCAACGGAAGCCAATTCTTCATCATCTTCGGTGACCTCCAACTCCCCCCGAACTACACCCCGTTCGGTACCGTCACAAAGGGGCTCAAAATCCTCGACGATGTGAGCAAGAAGGGCGTCCTGCCCGGGGGGATGGGCGACGGCTCGGGTGCTCCCAAGGACCCGGTCGAAATCAAACACGTGACAATCTCTGGCAAGAGCTGACGTAATACAACCAAGGACGCATAGCGTCCTGGAGGCTGATTCGAGTGCGGGAGGACACGGTGAGCACCGACCCGTGGGGCCGGGTAGACGACGACGGCACCGTCTACGTTCGTACGGCTGAGGGAGAACGGGCCGTCGGGTCCTGGCAGGCCGGTGAACCGGAAGAGGCCCTCGCCTACTTCCACAGGAAGTACGACGAGCTGGCCACGCAGGTGGAACTGCTGGAACAGCGGGTCCGTGGCACCGACCTGCCACCCGCCCAGGCCGAGGCGACGATCGTCAAGCTGCGCGAGTCCATCACCGAGGCGCACGCCGTCGGGGACCTCGCGGCGCTGGAGGGCCGCCTCGCGGCCCTCACCGACCTGGTCGGCAAGCGCCGTGAGGAGGTGAAGGCCGCCCGCGACCAGGCACGCGCCCAGTCGCGGGAGATCAAGGAACGCATCGTCGCCGAGGCCGAGCGCATCGCCGAGGACACCACCCACTGGAAGTCCGGAGGCGAACGGCTGCGCCAGCTCGTCGAGGAGTGGAAGGCCGCCGAGCGCATCGACCGCGTGACCGAGGCGGCCCTGTGGAAGCGGCTCTCCGCCGCCCGCACGGCCTTCGCCAAGCGGCGAAAGTCCTACTTCGCCGGGCTGGACGAGCAGCGCGAGTCGGTGCGCAGCATCAAGGAGCGCATCGTCAGCGAGGCCGAGGCGCTGTCGAGATCGACCGACTGGGGCGAGACGGCGTCGGCCTACCGCGAGCTCATGCAGCGCTGGAAGACCGCGGGCCGGGCCTCCCGCGAGGCCGAGGACGACCTGTGGACCCGCTTCAAGGGGGCCCAGGACCAGTTCTTCCAGGCCCGCTCCGCGGTGTTCGCCGAACGCGACGCCTCGCTGCGCGAGAACGCCGAGGCCAAGGAGCAGATCCTCGCCGACGCCGAGCGCATCCTGCCGGTGACCGACGCCCGCGCCGCGCGGGCGGCCCTGCGCGGCATCCTTGAGCGCTGGGAGTCGGTCGGGGCGGTGCCGCGCGAGGCGAGGGACAAGCTGGAGGGCGGCCTGCGGCGCATCGACGAGGCCGTGCGCAAGGCCGAGGAGGCCGAGTGGAAGCGGTCGAACCCCGAGGCCCGCGCGCGGGCGCAGAACACCGTCGACCAGCTGCGCAGGTCGATCGAGCAGCTGGAGAGCCGCCTGGCCAAGGCCACGGCCGCCGGCAAGGACAAGGACGTCAAGGAGGCCGAGGAGGCCATCGCCGCCCGCCGCTCGTGGCTGGAGGAGGCTGAGCGCACCCTCGCGGAGTTCTCCTGACGTCGCGGGCGCTCCCGGTTCCGCCGTGCGGGGACGGCGGACGGGCTCGGCCATTCCCGGCAGTGCGCGCGGGAAAGGCGGACGGGCGGGCGGAGGAGCCCGGCCATTCCCGGTAGTGCGTGCTGGGAAGGCGGGCGGTCGAGCCCGATCTTCCCGGCCGCGCGCGTGCGCGCCCACGGCCGGGAACGATCAGTTGGTGACGCGGTAGACGTCGTAGACGCCCTGGATGTTGCGCACCGCCTTCAGCACGTGGCCCAGATGCTTGGGATCGCCCATCTCGAAGGTGAACTTGCTGACCGCCGTGCGGTCGCGGGACGTGGTGACCGAGGCGGACAGGATGTTCACGTGCTGGTCGGACAGCATGCGGGTGACGTCCGACAGCAGGCGCGGCCGGTCGAGCGCCTCCACCTGGATGGCCACCAGGAACACCGAGTCGTCGCTGGGCGACCAGCTGACCTCGACCAGGCGGTCGGGCTCGGCCCTCAGCTGCTCGATGTTCGGGCAGTTGAGGCGGTGCACCGACACCCCGTGACCCCGGGTCACGAAGCCCACGATGTCGTCTCCCGGCACCGGGGTGCAGCAGCGTGAGAGCCGAACCCAGACGTCGGAGTCGCCCGCCACGATGACGCCGGCGTTGGTGCCGGTGCGCGGCCGCCCCCGCAGCTTGGTGGGCACGGCGGCCTCGGCGATGTCCTCCTCGGCGCCCTCGACCCCGCCGAGCGACTGCACGAGCTTCTGCACGACCGCCTGGGCGGCCGTGTGACCCTCTCCGACGGCCGCGTACAGCGCGGAGACGTCCGGGTAGCGCAGGTCCCTGGCGAGGGCCAGGAGGCTCTCTCCGGACATCAGGCGCTGCAGCGGGAGCCCCTGCTTGCGCATGGCCCTGCCGATGGCCTCCTTGCCGGCCTCGATCGCCGTCTCGCGGCGCTCCTTGGAGAACCACTGGCGGATCTTGTTGCGCGCCCGGCCGCTCTTGACGAACTTCAGCCAGTCGCGGGAGGGGCCGGCGTCGGGCGACTTGGAGGTGAAGATCTCGACCGCGTCGCCGTTGCTCAGCCGCGACTCCAGCGGCACCAGGCGCCCGTTCACCCGGGCGCCGATGCACCGGTGCCCGACCTCGGTGTGCACGGCGTACGCGAAGTCGACCGGCGTGGCGCCCTCGGGCAGCGCGATCACCTGGCCGCGCGGTGTGAAGACGAACACCTCCGACACCGACAGGTCGAACCGCAGCGACTCGAGGAACTCGCCGGGGTCGGCGGTCTCCTTCTGCCAGTCGAGGAGCTGGCGGAGCCAGGCCATGTCGCCGGCGGACTTCATGCGGGCCCCCGCCGGCCCGGAGATGCCCATCTCCTCCTTGTACTTCCAGTGGGCCGCCACGCCGTACTCGGCGCGATGGTGCATCGCGCGCGTGCGGATCTGCAGCTCCACCGGCTTGCCCTCTGGCCCGATGACCGTCGTGTGCAGCGACTGGTACATGTTGAACTTGGGCATCGCGATGTAGTCTTTGAACCGGCCGGGCACGGGGTTCCATCGCGCGTGGATCGTTCCGAGCGCGGCGTAGCAGTCGCGCACCGTGTCGACCAGCACGCGGATGCCCACCAGGTCGTAGATGTCGTCGAACGCCACCTCGCGCGCGATCATCTTCTGGTAGATCGAGTAGTAGTGCTTGGGCCTGCCCTTGACCGTCGCGCGGATCTTGGCCTCGCGCAGGTCGGCGGAGACCTTCTCGATGACCTCCTGCAGGAACAGGTCGCGGCGCGGGGCCCGCTCGGACACCATGCGGGCGATCTCGTCGTAGCGCTTGGGATAGAGCATCCCGAACGCGAGGTCCTCCAGCTCCCACTTGATGGTGTTCATCCCGAGCCTGTGGGCCAGCGGCGCGAAGATCTCGAGCGTCTCGCGGGCCTTCTGCTCCTGCTTGTGCCTCGGGAGGTAGCGCAGGGTGCGCATGTTGTGGAGGCGGTCGGCGAGCTTGATGACCAGCACCCGGATGTCGCGGGACATCGCCACGACCATCTTGCGCACGGTCTCGGCCTGGGCCGCGTCGCCGAACTTGACCTTGTCGAGCTTGGTCACGCCGTCGACGAGCAGCGCGATGTTCTCGCCGAAGTCGGCGCTCAGCTCGTCGAGGCCGTACGCGGTGTCCTCCACGGTGTCGTGGAGGAGCGCGGCGCACAAGGTCTCGTCGTCGGTGCCGAGCTCGGCGAGGATCGTCGCGACCGCGAGCGGATGGGTGATGTACGGATCACCGGACTTCCGCTTCTGGTCGCGGTGGTGGTAGGCGGCGACGTCGTAGGCACGCTCGATCAGGCGCAGGTCGGCCTTGGGGTGCGTGGCCCGGACCGTCTTGAACAGAGGTTCCAGAACCGGATTCATCGCGCCACCCCATTGCCCCCCGAACCGGGAAAGCCTGCGGCGTACGGCAGGCGCCGGTTTCTCGTCCGTGCCTGCGGACATGGCTAAACCCGTATCGTCCGCGGGCGCGGAAACCGGCTCAGGGGTGTCGGTCACTTCGGGCAAGGCCACATCACGGGGCACTCAGACTCCTCACGTCGAGTCCAGATTCTCCAGTGTATCCACGCTGGGGGCACCGACCTCGCGGGAGAGGATCAGACGACCACCAGCGCGCGTACGTCGACGTCGCCCAGACGGTCACGGCCCTTGAGGAAGGCGAGCTCCATCAGCACTGAAACGCCCACGACCTCGGCGCCTGCACGGCTGACCAGCTCCACCGTCGCCCGGGCGGTGCCGCCCGTCGCGAGCACGTCGTCGACGATGAGCACGCGGTCGCCAGGGGCGAACGCGTCGCGGTGCACCTCGATGACAGCGGAGCCGTACTCCAGATCGTAGGACGCTTCGAGCGTCTCGGCAGGGAGTTTGCCCTTTTTACGGACAGGCACAAATCCAGCGCCCGCCTTGCAGGCGACCGGAGCGGCCAGGATGAAGCCCCGGGCCTCGATGCCGACGACCTTGTCGACGTCCAGTTCGTCGGCGAGCGCGTCCACCACGGCGGAGAACGCGGCGTGGTCGCCGAGCAGCGGCGTGATGTCCTTGAAGACGACACCGGGCTGGGGATAGCCGGGCACGTCCCTGATCCTGCTGAGGATCGTCGTGGTCAGGTCGGTCATGCGGGGGTCCCTTCCAGGCGGCACGCGAAGCGCCCCCGTGATACCAGTGAGATCACGGGGGCGTCGCGGGAGGTGCTGTCTATCGCTTCTTACGCTTGCTTCCGGCCACCGCGCCGTTCGCCGAGCCCGCCGAGCCCGGGGAGCTGGCGGCGGCCGCCGGCTCCTTGCCCTTGCCGGAGGGGACGGCGTCCTTGACGGCCGAGCCGCCCTTGGTGGTGGAGAGGCGCTTGGCGATCGCCAGGTACTTCGGCTCGCGCTCCTTGAGGAGCACGAGCAGCGGGGTCGCCACGCACAGCGAGGAGTACGTGCCGACGATCATGCCGACGAACAGGGCCAGCGACAGGTCCTTCAGTGTGCCCGCGCCGAACAGCGTGGTGCCGATGAACAGGATCGCCGCCACCGGCAGGATCGCGACCAGCGAGGTGTTCAGCGACCGGATCAGCGTGTGGTTCAGCGCGTTGTTGGCCGCCTGCGTGTACGTCATCTTGGAGGTCGTGCCGAGCTTGGCGGTGACCTCCTTGATCATGTCGAACACGACCACCGCGTCGTACAGCGAGTAACCGAGGATCGTGAGGAAGCCCAGCATGGTCGCCGGGGTCACCTCGAACCCCGACCAGGCGTAGACGCCCGCGGTGATGACCAGGTCGTGGATGAGCGCGACCACCGCGGCCAGCGCCATCTTCCACTCGAAGGCCAGCGTGAGGTAGAGGATGATCGCGATCATGAACACGATAAGGCCGATGATGGCCTTGTTGAGGACCTCACCGCCCCACGTGGCGCCGATGATCTGCTTGCTGACCTGGTTGCCCGGAATGTCGTACTTGTCGGAGATGACGTTCTGGACCCGGCTGACCTCGCTGACCGGAAGGCTCTCGGTGGTCACCCGCCAGCGGGGACCGGCCTCCTGGACGATGACCTGGTGGACGCCCGCGTCCTCGACCGTGGACCGCACGTCCTGGATGGAGGACGACGGCGGCTTGGCGAAGCTGAAGACCGAGCCACCCTTGAACTCCACGCCGAGGTTCAGGCCCTGGAAGACCAGACCGACAATGGAGATCAGCAGAAGCACCCCGGACAGGCTGGACCAGAGCCTGTAGCGCCCGACGAAGTCGATGTCGACCTCGCCGCGGTACAGACGGCGCCCGATCACGCCGATGCGCGACATCAGCCCTCCTGCGTAACGGTCGTGCGGGCGTCGGACGGCTCGCGGCTCATGCGCTCGGCGTCCAGGCCCGACAGCTTGTGGCCCTTGGCGAAGAACGGCAGCTTGGCCAGCATCGCGACGAACGGCTTGGTGAACAGGAAGACCACCATGATGTCGATCAGGGTGGTGAGCCCCATGGCGAAGGCGAATCCGGCCACGCCGCCGACGGCCAGGAAGTAGAGCACCAGAGCGGCGATGAACATGACCGCGTCGGCGATCAGGATCGTGCGCCGGGCGCGGACCCAGGCCACCTCGACGGCCACCCGGAGCGAGCGCCTGCCTTCCTTCATCTCGTCACGTATGCGTTCGAAGTAGACGATGAAGGAGTCGGCGGTGATGCCGATCGAGACGATCAGGCCGATGATGTGCGGCAGCGACAGGCGGAAGTTGGCGTTGTGGCCCAGCAGGACCACCGCCTGGTAGGTCAGGATCGTCGCCACCGTGAGGCTCGCCACCGCGACCAGCCCGAGACCCCGGTAGTACAGCAGGGAGTAGACCACGACCAGGATGAGGCCGATGCCGCCCGCCAGCAGGCCGCCCTGGAGCTGGTCGGCGCCGAGCGTGGAGGAGACCTCCTCGATCGAGCTCTGCTGGAACTTCAGCGGCAGCGCGCCGTACTTGAGCTGGTTGGCCAGGTCGGTGGAGGTCTTCTGCGTGAAGCTGCCGGAAATGCGGGCCTGGCCGCCGGGGATGGGCTCCTCGATGACCGGAGCGGAGATGACCACGCCGTCGAGCACCATGGCGAGCTGGTTGCGCGGCTGCGGGGCGCTGGTGATCTGCCCGGTGACCTGCGCGAACTGGCTGGCGCCCTTGCTCTTGAAGTTGACCGAGACGATCCACTCGCCGGTGGTGGAGTCGACGCCGGAGGTGGCGCCGGAGACCTCGGTGCCCTTCACCGCGGCCTTCTCCAGCACGTACTTGGCGGCGCCGTCGTCGCTGCAGGCGACGATCTGCTTCTCGGGGTCGTCCTGGACGCCCTGGCCGCGGTCCTTCTTGGTGCAGTCGAGGGTCTTGAACTGCTCGGCCACGGCGGGGTCGACGCCGGTGAGGTCGGCACCGGCCAGCGGGTCCTCGGCGGCGGGGGCGCTCGGCTGGGCGCTCGGCTCGCCGGAGGCCGCCGAGGAGCTCGGCTCGGGGGTCGCCTTGGCGCTCGGCTTCGCCTTGTCGCCCGAAGGCGCGGGCGTCGGGGCGGTCAGCGCCGAGGACAGCGCCCGGCCGGCGGGCGTGCCGCTCGGCGCGGGGTTCGCGGTCGACGACGGCTGGGTCGAGGAGGTCGGCTTCGAGGAAGCCTTGCCCGTGGGCTCCGGGCTTCCGCTGCCGGACGGCGCCGGCGTCGCGGGCGCGGTCGGCAGCTTGCCGGGCACGGCGTTGGCCGCGGCCACCGCGAGCACTTGACGGAAGCGCAGCTCGGCTGTGGTGCCGACGGTCTTGACGACCTCGTCGGTGCCCGCGCCGCCCACGGAGATGACGATGTTGTCACCCGACTTGGCGACGTCGGCGTCGGCGAGGCCGGTGCCGTTCACCCGCTCGCGGATGATGTTGACGGCCAGGTCGAGGCTCTCCTGGGAGGGAGCCGCGCCGCTCTGCGTGACCGGTGACAGTGTCACCGTGGTCCCGCCGGCGAGATCGAGTGCGAACTTCGGGACGAATGCCTTCTGAAGAAGCATCGTCGCGCCCATGGCGAGGATGAGTGCCAGGAGCGCCAGGAGCACGCGTCCTGGCCTACTCTGGCTGCTGGTCGATGGGGCCACTGGTGGTCAGTTCTTTCGTCAAGGGGTTTGCGGTGAGCCTACTCAGGACTTCTGGTTAGTCGAGCCCTCGTCGCCCCTGTGCTCAGGGGTGTCGATCACCGTCTCGTCGGTGACGGTGTCCCGGACGCCTTCTCCATTGTCCACCGTCTCCTCCTCCACCGGCGTCAGCACGCGGCCGATGGCGGCCTTGGTCCACCGGGTCTCGACGCCGGGTGCGATCTCCAGGATCACGTCGTCGTCCTGGATTGCGGAGACGGTGGCGAACAGACCGGTGGTGGTCATGACACTGGTGCCCGGCGTGAGGCTGCTCTGCATCTGCGCCTGCTCCTGCTGCCGCTTGCGCTGCGGGCGGATGAGCAGGAAGTAAAAGACCACGACCAGCAAGATCAGTGGCACGAACGATCCAAGGCCCTGCACGGGGCTTCCTTCCGGTTAAGAACTGACCGGCCTGGCGCCGGATGTCTGGCGACGATCGGCACGGCCACACTCTGATCATGTCAGCGTACACAGCCAGCCAAGCCACGGAGTTTAGGCGAGCTTGTCAAACCCCGGCAACGAACCCACGCTCCGGCACGCTGGAAAGTTCCCGTTGTCACCGATCTGTGACCAGCCGATACAGCAGGCTTGAAACTTTCACCCGGCGTCGGCGGACAGTTCACGCGAGCGCCGCCGGAGCAGGGAGCACACCGGGGCGCACGGCCCGGACCAGCGGGGACGGCGAGCGCGGGGCGAAGGGGCCACCGGAGATCGCTGTAAAGTCCGCCAGTCAGGAAGGACCACGGAGATCGCGGCGACGCCCGGCCGGGGCCACGTATCGGTCGCCGAGCACCGAGACCGAATTGTCGCGAAGTTCCGGCTTCACGAGGCCCCTCAAGTGATCGTCAGGTCGCCGCGCCCGGATCGTCGAAGAGCATCGGGTGTGCCATCGCGCCGAAGGCGTCCGGCGGAGGCGTGAGGCCGAGGTGGGCCCAGGCGGACGCCGTGGCGACCCGCCCCCGAGGGGTGCGGGCGAGCAGGCCCTGCCGTACTAGGAAGGGCTCGGCGACGACCTCGACGGTCTCGGGCTCCTCCCCCACGGCCACGGCCAGCGTGGACAGCCCGACGGGACCGCCCCCGAACTTGCGCAGCAGGGCGCCGAGGACGGCCCGGTCGAGCCGGTCGAGCCCTTCGGCGTCGACCTCGTAGAGGTTGAGCGCGGCCGAGGCGATGTCCCTGGTGATCAGGCCGTCTGTGCGGACCTCGGAGAAGTCGCGGACCCGCCTGAGCAGGCGGTTCGCGATGCGGGGCGTGCCGCGGGACCGCCGCGCGATCTCGTGGGCGCCCTCCTCGGGAAGGTCGAGGGACAGCAGCCGCGCCGAACGGCGCAGCACCTGCTCCAGCTCGTCGACGTCGTAGAAGTCCAGATGGGCGACGAAGCCGAACCTGTCGCGCAGCGGCGCGGGCAGCAGGCCCGCGCGGGTGGTGGCCCCCACCAGCGTGAACGGGGCGATCTCCAGCGGGATGGCGGTGGCACCCGGCCCCTTGCCGACCACGATGTCGACCCGGAAGTCCTCCATGGCGAGGTAGAGCATCTCCTCGGCCGGGCGTGCCATGCGGTGGATCTCATCGATGAACAGCACCTCGCCCTCCGACAGCGTCGAGAGGATCGCCGCGAGGTCGCCCGCCCGTTCGAGCGCGGGCCCGGAGGTCAGCCTGAGCGGCATGCCGAGCTCCGCCGCGATGATCATGGCGAGCGTGGTCTTACCGAGCCCCGGGGAGCCGTTCATCAGCACGTGGTCGGGCGGCCGGTTGCGGCGCAGTGCGCTTTCGAGCACCAGGGACAGCTGCTCGCGCACCCGCCCCTGGCCGATGAACTCGCCCAGCCGCTTGGGACGCAGCGCCGACTCGATGGCCTGCTCGTCGCCCTCGGCGTCCGGCGACACAAGATCTCTCTCCAGGCTCATACGTGGCCCCTATCGCACGCTCAGGGCCCGCAGGGCCGCCTTCAGCAGCGCCGCGACCGCGGGGGTGCGCCCGGCGGCCAGGTCGGCGTCGGCCTCGGGGGAGACGATCGCGATCGCCTCGTCGGCGTCCCTGGCGGAGTAGCCGAGGCCGACGAGGCCCGAATGCACCTGCTCGCGCCAGGCGGGCTTCTTGGCCTGCCCGTTGAGCGCGGCGGCCACGGCCGCGTCCGGTGTGCCGAGCTTGTCCTTCAGCTCGAGGATGATGCGCTGCGCCCCCTTCTGCCCGATGCCGGGGACCAAGGTGAGCGCCTTGACGTCGGCGCTCGCGACCGCGACCCGCAGGGCGTTGGGCGCGTGGACGGCGAGCATGGCCAGCGCGAGCCTCGGGCCGACGCCCGAGGCGGTCTGGAGCAACTCGAAGACCGTGCGCTCGTCGTCGGTGCCGAAGCCGAAGAGCGTCAGGGAGTCCTCGCGGACCACGAGCGAGGTGGCGAGCCTGGCCTCCTCACCGGTGCGCAGCGTCGCGAGCGTGCCGGGAGTGCAGTGGACCAGGACGCCGACGCCGCCGACCTCGACCACGGCCGAGTCGGGGGCGATCGCGGCGACGCGCCCGGAGACGGATGCGATCACAGGGCCGCTCCCTTCGCGGATCGGGCCCGGCCCACGCCGGGCGGGCGGGCGGCCTTGGCCTTGGCGACGGCCTCGGCGAGGCGGTTCTGCGTGCCGCCCCGCCAGATGTGGCAGATGGCGAGCGCCAGCGCGTCGGCGGCGTCCGCGGGCTTGGGCATGGCGTCGAGCCGGAGAAGGCGGGTCACCATCGTGCCCACCTGGGCCTTGTCGGCGTTGCCGTACCCGGTGATCGCCGCCTTGACCTCCGAGGGGGTGTGCAGCGCGACGGGAAGGCCGCGGCGGGCGGCGCAGACGATGGCCACTGCGGAGGCCTGGGCGGTGCCCATCACGGTGCGGAGGTTGCTCTGGCTGAAGACCCGCTCGACCGCGACGGCGTCGGGCCGCACCTCGTCGAGCCAGCGCTCGATCTCGGCCTCGATGGCGACCAGGCGGGCGCCGATGTCCTCCCCCGCGGGGGTGCGCGCGACCCCGACCTTGACCAGCTCGAGCGGGGCGCCCGCGCGACCTTCGACGGCACCGAGACCGCAGCGGGTCAGCCCTGGGTCGACCCCCATCACCCGCAGCTCAGGTAGCCGCACCGGCAAGCCTCCCCAGAACGCCGAACACCTGTTCGGCCCCGAACTCTACCCCGGCCGCCCCGGCGGCGCACCACCAACACGCCGCCCCGGCAGGGGGCCGGCGGCCCCGGTCAGAAGTAGTCGAGCATGTACGGCCTGGCGGCGAAGGCGGTGCCGAGGAGCTCGTCGGCGCCCGGGGTGCCGCCCGCGAGAAGCCCGGCGCGGCGAAGGGTGCTCGTCGGGACGCCCGCGAACAGGGCGGACATGCCTCCGATGGTGAGGCGGGGCACCTCACCGCCGGGGGCCGCCGTGACGGCGGTGGCCGTGCCGGCGCCCGCGGAGATCGACAGGCGCCATGTGCCGGAGTTGGCGGGACACTGCGGATCGTCCACCTCGACGACGGTCTCGGCCGAGATCGCGGCAGGGTAGCCGCGCAGGCCGACGGCTGCGGCCAGGTCGATGAGGCGGAACATCCAGCGGGTCTGCTTGACCGAGTCGTAGGAGCGCTCGCGCAGCAGCCACAGCACCGGGTCGTCGGGCTCGACGGCGGCCGTCACCGTCGTGGCCATGGACGAGGCCGTGCCGACGAGTGACCAGAGCGCCCTCGCCGTCGCCTCCGAACCGGCCACGAGGTTCTCGACGTCGATGTCGCCGTCGTGCCAGCGGTAGACGACGAAGCCGTCGTCGGCGAGGTAGGCGAAGTCGTCCTCGTCCGAGAGCCACTGGCGGGTGATGCGCTCCTCCCAGCCGAGGGGCCCGGAGGCGCGCGTGGCGGCGTAGACGCGCTCGAGCACGCTCCTGACCTCGGGGGCGTCGTCCGGCCCCATGCGCCTCAGCTTCACCCCGCCGTCGCGGGCGCCGAGGGTGCGAAGGGCCTCGGCGGGCAGGGTGACGCGGCTGCGCGCCCCCGCGTGCTCCCAGCCGAGGCTGCGGTAGAGCGGGGTGGTCGCGGGGTAGAGCGCGGAGGCGACGTGGCCGAGCTCTGCGCAGCGCTCGATCGTGCCCCGCATCAGGAAGCGCCCCACGCCGCGCCCGCGCTCCTCGGGGGCGACGGTGACGCTCGCGACGCCCCCCATCGACAGCGGGCGGCCGTGCCACCACTGGTCGTAGGAGTTGATCCTGCTGGTGCCGATCAGGCGCCCGCCGTCGAAGACCCCGAGGTAACGCCCCTCGGCCAGGGACGGCGTGACCATGGCGCGCCACGGCTCCACGCTGCTCGCGGGGAGGGGGCCGAAGGCCCGCTTACGGCTGTCGAGCACGGCGTCGAGGTCGTCGGCCGTCACATCACGGATCTCCACAACGGTCAAACCTATGGCGACCGCCCGGACCTGGTCGAATCATTTCCCGCGCCGACCTGGCCCGTTGCGTACCGGCGAAACGGCGTCACCCCCGGCAGGGCCGGGGGTGACGGCAGGCCGCGCTAGTCGAGCTTCGCCAGGACGTCGTCGGAGACGTCGAAGTTGGCGTAGACGTTCTGGACGTCGTCGCTGTCCTCGAGGGCGTCGATGAGGCGGAAGACCTTGCGGGCGGAGTCCTCGTCGAGCGGGACGCTGAGCGTGGGCATGAAGCCGCTCTCGGCCGAGTCGTAGTCGATGCCGGCGTCCTGCAGGGCCTTGCGCACCGGGACGAGGTCACCGGCCTCGGAGACGACCTCGAAGGAGTCGCCCAGGTCGTTGACCTCCTCGGCGCCCGCGTCCAGGACGGCGGTGAGCACGTCGTCCTCACCGAGGTCGCCCTTGGGGACGATCACGACGCCCTTGCGGTTGAACATGTAGGACACCGAGCCGGGGTCGGCCATCGAGCCGCCGTTGCGCGTCATCGCGACGCGCACCTCGGAGGCCGCGCGGTTGCGGTTGTCGGTGAGGCACTCGACCAGCACCGCGACGCCGCCGGGCGCGTAACCCTCGTACATGATCGTCTGCCAGTCGGCGCCACCGGCCTCGAGACCGCCGCCGCGCTTGCGCGCGCGCTCGATGTTGTCGACCGGCACCGAGCTCTTGCGCGCCTTCTGGATGGCGTCGTAGAGGGTCGGGTTGCCCTCAGGGTCGGGACCACCCGTCCGGGCCGCCACCTCGATGTTCTTGATGAGCTTGGCGAAAAGCTTGCCGCGCTTGGCGTCGATCACGGCTTTCTTGTGCTTCGTCGTCGCCCATTTGGAGTGGCCGGACATCGGCTAGAGCTCCCTCACCATCTCGACAAAATACGAATGAACCCGCGTGTCCCCGGTCAGCTCGGGATGGAAGGACGTCGCGAGCAGAGGTCCCTGCCGGACCGCGACGATCCTATCTCCCGGCTCGGCCAGTCCCAGCACCTCGACATCCGCGCCCACCGACTCGACCCAGGGGGCCCGGATGAAGATGGCGCGCATGGGACCGCGCCCCGCGAAATCCAAGGATGCCTCAAAAGAGTCGACCTGGCGGCCGAAGGCGTTGCGGCGCACCACCATGTCGATGCCGCCGAGCGTCTGCTGCCCCTCGATGCCGCCCTCGATGCGGTCGGCCAGCATGATCATGCCGGCGCAGGACCCGTAGGCCGGCATGCCGGCCTTGACGCGCATGCGCAGCGGTTCGAGCAGCTCGAAGGCCTCGGCCAGCTTCCAGATGGTCGTGGACTCGCCACCGGGGATGACCAGCGCGTCCACCGCTTCCAGCTCCGCAGGGCGGCGGACGGCCGCGGCCCTCGCGCCCACGGCCTCAAGGGACCTGACGTGTTCACGCACGTCGCCCTGGAGGGCGAGCACGCCGATCGTCGGCGCAGAGGTCACCGGTGTTCCTCCCAATCACTGCTCGAACGCTCAGGGCGGTACGGCTCCCGAGTCGCCGGCCTGGCGGCCTTGGCCGCGGTCGATCCCGCGCGGATGCGGGCTCGACGCGGGCATGAAGCGGGCACGGCACATCGGTCCCCGTGGGGACGTGTGCGTCTCGAAAGCGTACGGCCATGCGGAACAACGCCCCAAACCGCCTGCGGCTTCCCGGGGCGAGGGCGGGCCGGGTCAGGTCTGGCGGAGCAGCCCGGGGAGCCGGTCCGCGACGACGAACGTGGCCGCCGTCAGCACCGGGGCGCCGGGGGTGCTGACATAGCGCACGATCTTGAAGTCGGCGGTGAGCGCGGTGGGCTCTATCTTGACCATGAGGTAGCCGCGGCGCCTGAGGTGGAACTTCAGGTGCGGGTTCTTGGCCAGCAGGGAGTCCCTGGAGCGGTCGGAGTCCTGCCCGTCGCCGCCGCTGGTGACCGAGGTGACGGCGAGTTCGGTGCCCGCCAGGGGCGAGAAGGGGTCGTCGTAGTCCAGGGCGAGGTCCCCGGCCCAGTGCGAGTGCACGTCCCCGGTGAGCACGATGGCGTTGCGCACCCCCGCCTCGACCCAGCCTCGGGTGACCCTGGTGCGCGACCCGGAGTACCCGTCCCAGGCGTCCTGCCTGACCACCAGGCCCGAGTCGGGACGCTTGTTGCGCCGCCCGAAGAAGATCTGCTGGCCGATGACGTCCCACAGCGCCTTGGACTGCCGGAAACCGTCCAGGAGCCACCGCTCCTGCTCGGCCCCGGTGATCGTACGGGCGGGGTCCGTCGACTCCGGGCACTCCTTGAAGCCGGCCGAGCCGCAGATGTACCCGTCGCGGTACTGGCGGGTGTCCAGCAGGTGGAGGGTCGCGAGGCTCCCCCACCGCAACCGCCGGTAGAGCTGGATGGCAGGCCCCTTGGGCTGGGCGGCGCGGCGCAGCGGCAGGTGCTCGTAGTAGGCCCGGAACGCGGCCTCGCGCCGGTCGGCCGACAGCAGGTTCGTCCAGTTGTTGCGCACCTCGTGGTCGTCCATGATCGCCACCCACGGCGCCGCCGCGTGGGCCGCCCGCAGGTCGGGGTCGGTCTTGTAGAGCGCGTGCCTGCGCCGGTAGTCCCTCAGCGTCCGGGCCTCCGGCCCCTCGTGGTCGCGCACGTTGCCGCCGGGGCACTGCTGCTCGCCCTTGCCGTACTCGTAGATGTAGTCGCCCAGGTGCACGATCAGGTCCGGACGTTCCTGCGCCATGCGGGTGTAGACGGTGAAGTGCCCGTGCTGGTAGTTGGCGCACGAGGTGACGGCCAGGTTGAGCGACCTCGGCAGCGTGCCGGGCGCGGGAGCGGTCAGCGCCCTCCCGATGGGCGAGACGTACGGCCCGGCCTTGAACCGGTACCAGTACTCGCGGCCGGGATCGAGCCCGGTGACCTCGGCGTGCACGCTGTGCGCCCAGTCGCGCACGGCCTCCTCGGTGCCGCGCCGTACAACGCTTGCGCAGGCCGGATCGGTCGCGACCTCCCAGTAGACCGGCACCGGCGCCGTGGGCATGCCCCCGAAGCCGTCGTCGGCGAGGGGCACGGGCGCGAGGCGCGTCCACATGACGAAGCCGTCGGGGGTGGGGTCGCCGCAGGCCACGCCAAGGGTGAAGGGGTCACCGAAGGTGACACGCAGAGGTGGCACCCCCGATGCCAGCCCCAACACCAGAAACGATCGCCTGTCGAGCACAAGACGATCATTAACTATTCACAGCAAACGCCGGGTATAAGGACACCCAGGTCAGAGGGGATATTTCCGGACGATCAGCATCACGCCTTCCCAGCACCGCGGAGCGCGGCGCGGGAAGGCGCGACGAGAGTTCGGAAGGCCCGTCCGGAAGGCCCGTAGAGCTACCAGCCCCGGGTGGCGAGGCGCTCGGACTCCGGAAGGTTCGCGAGGTTGATGCCGACCATGGCCTCGCCCAGGCCGCGGGAGACCTTGGCGATGACGTCGGGGTCGTCGTAGAACGTGGTGGCCTTGACGATCGCGGCGGCGCGCTTGGCCGGGTCGCCGGACTTGAAGATGCCAGAGCCGACGAAGACGCCCTCGGCGCCGAGCTGCATCATCATGGCGGCGTCGGCCGGGGTGGCGATGCCTCCGGCGGTGAACAGCACGACGGGCAGCTTGCCGGTCTTGGCGATCTCGGCGACCAGCTCGTAGGGCGCGCGCAGCTCCTTGGCGGCGGCGTAGAGCTCGGCCTCGTCGAGGGCGGCCAGGCGCTTGATGTCGCCGCGGATCTGGCGCATGTGGCGGGTGGCCTCGACGACGTTGCCGGTGCCGGCCTCGCCCTTGGAGCGGATCATCGCGGCGCCCTCGGCGATGCGGCGCAGTGCCTCGCCGAGGTTGGTCGCCCCACAGACGAAGGGCACGGTGAAGGCCCACTTGTCGATGTGGTTCGCCTCGTCGGCGGGGGTGAGCACCTCGGACTCGTCGACGTAGTCGACGCCGATGGCCTGGAGGACCTGGGCCTCGACGAGGTGGCCGATGCGGGCCTTGGCCATGACGGGGATCGAGACGGCGGCGATGATGCCGTCGATCATGTCAGGGTCGCTCATGCGCGACACGCCACCCTCGGCGCGGATGTCGGCGGGCACGCGCTCGAGGGCCATGACGGCGACCGCGCCGGCGTCCTCGGCGATCTTGGCCTGCTCCGGGGTGACGACGTCCATGATGACGCCGCCCTTGAGCATCTCGGCCATGCCGCGCTTCACGCGGGCGGTGCCGGTGACGGCGGTGTCGGTGACTTCGGGGGTGCTGCTGGACACGGTCTTTCCTCACGAGCGCGACAATGGGTTCCGTCCCATGTTAGGCGCTGATCAGCGTGGCCCTTGACGGTCCGGATCGTCACATGTTCCGGCGATCGTTGACAGGGTGTACGCCTTGGGCCCGTCCGCCGGTGAAGGCCGAGGTCATCGCCTGGTCTCCCGGGCGCACCAGACGGGCCGGCTCAGGGCCGGACGGGCTTGCCTCAGCGACGGACGGGCTTGCCTCAGGGCTGGACGGGCTTGGGGGCCGCGAGCACGATCCACACCTGGCCCCGGCTGAACTTCATCGGCTCGCCGCCCTCGGTGGTGAACATCGTGCCCGCCTTCTCCGACGAGCGCGACCATTCGGCCTTGTAGGCCTTGCCGTCGCGCAGGACGACCGCCTTGCCCGTGCCGGTCGTCTGGATCAGCGGGGTGTAGCTGCCGGTGAAGTCGTGGAACTCCGACCTGGTGGTCTTGGCGTACTGGACGACGATGGTGGGGGCGCCGAGCTGGCCGCCCTCGGCCGCCATGTCCTTCTTGCCGTCCTGCGTCACCAGCCAGCGCTTCTGGGCGGCGGACCAGGTGAACGTGAAATTGGCCGCCGGATATTTGACAGAAAATGACTTTTTGGGGGTTCCGCCCTCGGGCGCGTCGCCGAACTCCCAGCCGAGGTCCTTGGCCCGGGTGGCCTTCGGGGCACCCGCCAGCAGCTTCTTCGTGTCGGCGAACAGGTTGTACGGGGCTACCCGTCCCGGCTGGCGGAAGTACGCGCCGGGCGCCGCGCTGTCGGAGACGTCGAACAGCGACGCCTCCCTGACCAGGGGCACCATCTTGCTCTGCACGCCCGAATAGGCGAGCGCCGGCTTGCCGAACATCGGCAGCAGGTGCAGGTCGGAGATGCGCGCGCTGCGCACGGGGCCGACCTTCTCCGGGATCTTGGAGGAGAAGACCGCCATCAGACGGGTCAGCCCGCCCTCGACCTGCTCGACGAACACCAGGTCGGCGCTGCGCAGGCCGAGCTGTGGCTTGCCCGAGGAGGTGTTCTCGATCTTCACGGCGAGCACCGGCTTCCGGCTCGCCACCGGCTGCCCGGTGAACGGGTGCTCGGGCGGCGGCGACGGGGTCGCCGCGACCGTCTCCGCAGGCTGCGCTCCCCCGGAGGCCGGCGTGGCCCCACCGGAGGACGAGCACGCCACCGCGGGCGCTAGAACGGCGGTTCCCGCCAGCGCGATGCCAATCACCCGTTTTACGCGCACAGCCCGGCTCCTCCCGATTTCTCCTAAAGCGCCACGAGCTTACCGATGGTTGGCAATAGGTTTCTGCTGGTACGCCCGAAGTTTCGTCGATTCACAGCCATGCTGGAGCAAAGACCAGGTCATGATCCCTGCGAAACGCGAAGGAACCTTCAAGACATCCCGCCGAGGGCGCGCGGGCGGCCGTCAGGACTGCTGGGCGAAGGACGCGGGCTCGTCGTCGTCGATCTCGAAGTACGAGGGGTACTCGGTGTGGCCGGCCAGGCGCAGCGTGCGGGCCAGCCAGCGGCGCTGGGCCTGCCGGGTCACCCCCACCGCGTTGTTGTAGAAGCGGCGGGAGTAGATGACCTTCGTTACCGCGGTGTCCAGCTCGGCCATCAGGTCGGGCCCCGCCGGGGTCTCGGCCAGCCGCTCGCGGAAGCGCTCCTGGTCCATCACGGCGCGAAGCGCGCGCGACAGGTCACTCTCGGCGTGCTCGCGCTCCTCCGGCCCCGCCGTGCGCGCCTCGTGCGTCGCCGCGGCGAGCACCAGGCTGGTGGCGGGGTCGAGCACCCGGGAGGCGGCGAGCTCCATGCAGACGGCGGCCCGGCGTATCAGCGCGGCGTCCAGGGCGGCACGGGCGGTCTCCAGGCGGATGTGCAGGCGGTCGAGCCGCCCGGCCCGCCAGGAGATGTAGACGGCCGCGAGCACGACCACCACTCCCACCACCAGGATGACCATCGTGGTGGTCACGAGGCCTCGCCTCCGTGGGCCCGGACGCCCTCGGGCACCCGGTCGCCGTGATCGCCGTGATCTGTGTGGTCGCGCCCCCGGCCCTGCTGCTCCTCCTCGACTCCCCCGGCCGCGGTCGCGGTCACCGTCTCGTACACCCGCACGACGTCGCGGGCGACCGTCGACCAGTCGTACTTGCGCACGGCCAAGCGGGCCTCTCCGGCCAGCTTGGCCCGGCGGGCGGCGTCGTCCAGGAGGGCGGCGGCCTCGCGCGCGAGCGAGGCCGCGTCGCCGGTCACGAACAGCGCGCCCGCCTGCCCGTCGCCCAGCACCTTGCGGAACGCGGGGATGTCGCTGGCGAGCACGGTGGCGCCCGCGGCCATCGCCTCGGCGAGCACGATGCCGAAGCTCTCGCCGTGGGTGTTCGGCGCGCAGAAGACGTCTACGGAGTGGTAGGCGCGGGCCTTGTCCTCCTCGCTCACCATGCCGAGCACCCCGATGCGGTCACGCAGACCGGCCGGCACCCTCGCGAGCACGTCGTCGGCGTCGCCCGGGCCCGCCACCAGCAGCCGCAGGCCGGGACGCTCGGGGGCGAGCAGCGTGAACGCCTCCAGCAGGATCGGCAGGCCCTTGCGCGGCTCGTCCATGCGGCCGAGGAACCCGATCACGCCGCCGTCCGGGCCCCAGTCGGGCAGGGGCTCCGCCTCGGCGTACCGGCTCACCGTGACGCCGTTGGGGATCAGGACCGCGTCGCCCCCGAGGTGCTCCACCAGGGTCTTGCGCGCGGCGTCCGACACGGCGATGCGGCCGGTGATCTTCTCGAGCGCGGTGTGCAGCACGGGCGCGGAGACCGACATGGCGCGCGAGCGCTGGAAGGAGGCGTGGAAGGTCGCGACGATCGGGCCGCGCGCGGCCCAGCAGGCCAGCAGGCCCACCGAGGGGACGGCGGGCTCGTGCACGTGGAGCACGTCGAAGCGGCCCTCTCGCAACCACTTGCGCACGCGGTTGGCCGACAGGAAACCGAAGGCCAGGCGCGCCACCGAGCCGTTGTACGGCACGGGGATGGCGCGGCCCGCCGAGGTGACGTAGAACGGCAGCGGCGCGTCGTCGGACGCGGGAGCGAGCACCGACACGTGGTGGCCGTCGGCGATGAGCGCCTCCGCGAGGTCGCGGACGTGCGCCATGACCCCGCCGGGGACGTCCCAGGTGTAGGGGCAGACCATGCCGACCCTCATGGTGCGCTCACCGTGGCTCCAGGTCGTCGAGCCAGAGCCGCTGCAGCATGTGCCAGTCCTCGGGGTGCTGGGAGATGCCCTCTTGGAAGACGCGGGCCATGCTCTGCGTCATGACCGCGACCTTCTCCTGGCGGGTGCCCTCGGCGGGGACGGGGATCTCCTCGTGGATGTGCACCCCCCAGCCGTCGCCCTCGAACCACAGCGTGGCCGGGTGCAGCGCCGCGCCGGTCTGCAGGGCCAGGAGCGCGGGACCCGCGACCATGCGGGTGGTGCCGTCGAAGAAGTCGACCTCGATGCCCTTCTCGGTCAGGTCGCGCTCGGCGGGCAGGCAGATGGGGCGGCCGGCCCGCAGCCGCTGGGCCAGGGTGCCGAAGGCGTGCGCGGTGCCGCCTCCCTTGGCGGTGAGCGGCAGCACCTCCATGCCGAGGCTCTCGCGGAACGCGACGAAGCGCTCGTACAGCGACTCGGGCTTGAGCCGCTCCATGACCGTGGTGAAGGGGTAGCCCTTGTGGATCAGCCAGGCCCCGGCGAGGTCCCAGTTGCCCATGTGGGGAAGGGCGAGCACGATGCCCCTGCCGGAGTCGACCGTCGAGAAGATCCGCTCGCCCTCGATGTCGCGCATGCCGGTGAGGATGCGCTCCTTGCCGATCACCGGAAGGCGCAGCGCCTCCATCCAGTAGCGGAAGTAGGACCGCATGCCGGCCCGGCTCAGGTCGCGGACCGACGGGTCGGCGGCGTCCTTGCCCGTCACCCGGGCGAGGTTCGATTCGAGGCGGCGCACGAGCTTGCCGTGACGCCACCACATGAAGTCGGCGATGAGGCGGAAGGCCCACGCCGCCACCGGCTCGGGCAGCTTCGGCACGAGCACCCAGCCCAGGTGGTATGCCCAGGCAACGAGCCGATCAGTCAACGCGAGGTTCACCCCCAGAAGTCGGTAAGAAGACCTGTCCTCGATGAAGACGGTCGTAAGTTCATGTTGTCACCGTCTGCCGGTAAACGTGGAGAATCCGCTGGCCGGCGGTGAAGGCGCTGGCCGCCGCCAGCAGCCAGAGGCCCGCCGCGAGGATGTACGGCACCCCGAGGCCCCCGAGACCGGCGGCGACGAGCACGACCAGGAGCCGCTCGGAACGCTCGGCGAGGCCGACGTCGCAGCTCAGGCCGAGCCCCTCGGCACGCGCCTTGGCGTACGACACGACGGCCCCCGCGACCAGGCAGAACAGCGCGACGCCCGCGAGGACGGTCTCGCCGGTGGACATGAACCACAGGATCAGCCCGGAGAAGATCGCGGCGTCGCCGACGCGGTCGAGGGTGGAGTCGAGGAAGGCGCCCCACGTGCTGCCGCTGCCGAGCATCCGGGCGAGGACGCCGTCGAGCAGGTCGGCGAGGACGAAGACGGTGATGACCACCGAGCCCCAGAACAGCTGGCCGCGCGGATAGAAGATGAGCGCTCCCGCGGCGACGCCGAGCGTGCCGAGGAGGGTGATGACGTTCGGACTGATCCCCCGGCGGGCGAGCGCCCGGCCCAACGGGGTGAGCACACGGGTGACGGCGGGGCGCAGGAGCTTCAACATCGCGGTCCGATCGTAGGCCACGTGGGACCCCTGGTTCGAACGTAGCCCCATGGTGACCTATCAGCCGCGAATCGGGTGCGAGAGGACGGGGAAGGGGGAAGGAAACAGACGAGAGGGAAACGGCCGGGGAACGCGCGCGCAAGTCCAGACGTCATTTCACACGCACTTTTGCCTGTTCCCTCTTGTGATCCGCGCCACAGAGGTAAAGGGTGAATGCACCGCGCTCTCTCGGGCGGCGGGCGCGGCGGCGGACGATGTGGCCGCGCGCGGCCGCATCTCACGGCGAAACGCGGGAGGCGACGTGCCGGAGAGAACCACGGGCGGAACATCAGGAGCCGCGGGCAGGGCACCCTCGGCCGACCGGCCGGATGCGGTGCGCAATGTCGCGCTGGTCGGCCATTCCGGGTCAGGCAAGACGTCGCTCGTCGAGGCCCTGCTGGCCGCGACGGGCACCATCCAGCGCACGGGCAGGGTCGAGGACGGCACCACGGTCAGCGACTTCGACGAGGTCGAGATGCGCCAGCAGCGCTCGGTCAACCTGTCGGTCGCACCGGTGTCGTACAACGGCATCAAGATCAATCTGCTGGACACCCCCGGGTACGCCGACTTCGTCGGCGACCTGCGGGCCGGCCTGCGGGCGGCCGACGCCGCCCTGTTCGTGATCTCCGCGGCGGAGGGCGTCGACGGGCTGACGCGCATGCTGTGGGAGGAGTGCGCCTCGGTCGGCATGCCCCGGGCGGTCGTGATCACCAAGATCGACCACCAGCGCGCCGACTTCGACGACGTGGTGGCCACCTGCCAGGACATCTTCGGCGACGGCGTGGCCCCGCTCTATCTGCCCGTCGTGACCAACGGCCACGTGAACGGCCTGATCGGGCTGCTGTCCCAGAAGTTCTTCAACTACGCCACCGGCACCCGCACCGAGAACGCGCCGGGAGCCGCCTACCAGGAGCAGATCGAGACCTACAGGGGCTCGCTCATCGAGGGCATCATCCAGGAGAGCGAGGACGAGTCCCTCATGGACCGCTACCTCTCGGGCGAGGAGATCGACACCAAGGTGCTGATCGACGACCTCGAGAAGGCCGTGGCCCGCGGCGGCTTCTACCCCGTGCTCGCCACGTGCGCGACCCCCGGGTCCGGCGCGGTCGTCGGCATGCTGGAGCTGCTCGAAGTGATCACCGCGGGCTTCCCCTCGCCCATGGAGCACCCCCTTCCTGAGATCACCACGATCGACGGCGGGCCGGCGCCCGGGCTCACGTGCGACCCGGACGGGCCGCTCGTCGCCGAGGTCGTCAAGACCACCAGCGACCCGTACGTCGGGCGCATCAGCCTGGTGCGGGTCTTCTCCGGCACGCTGCGCCCCGACATGGTGGTGCACGTCTCGGGCCACGGCCTGGCCGAGCGCGGGCACGAGGACCACGACGTGGACGAGCGCATCGGCGCCCTGTCCTCACCCCTCGGCAAGCACCAGCGGACCACCACCAAGTGCGCCGCGGGCGACATCTGCGCGGTGGCCAAGCTCGGCAGGGCCGAGACGGGCGACACCCTGTCGGACAAGGACAACCCGTTGCTGGTGAAGTCCTGGACGATGCCGGAGCCGCTGCTGCCGGTCGCCATCCGGGCCAGGTCCAAGGCCGACGAGGACAAGCTGTCGCAGGCCCTCGCGCGCCTGGTCGCCGAGGACCCGACCCTGCGCCTGGAGAACAACGCCGAGACCCGCCAGCTCGTGCTGTGGTGCATGGGCGAGGCCCACGCCGACGTGCTCCTCGACCACCTGGCCAAGCGCCACGGCGTGGAGGTCGAGCGGGTGGATCTGCGGGTGCCGCTGCGCGAGAGCTTCGGCGGCAAGGCCCAGGGCATGGGCCGCAACGTCAAGCAGACCGGCGGCCACGGGCAGTACGCCATCTGCCACATCGAGATCGAGCCGCTGGAGTCCGGCGGGGGCTTCGAGTTCGTCGACAAGATCGTCGGCGGGGTGGTGCCGAGGCAGTTCATCCCCTCGGTCGAGAAGGGCGTGCGGGCGCAGATGGAGCGCGGCGTGCTGGCCGGATACCCCGTCGTGGACATCAAGGTGACGCTGTACGACGGCAAGGCGCACTCGGTCGACTCCTCGGACATGGCGTTCCAGATCGCCGGGCAGCTCGCGCTGAAGGAGGCGGCGGCGAAGGTGCCCGCGCTGCTGCTCGAACCGGTGGACGAGGTGTCGGTGCTGATCGAGGACGAGCACGTCGGCGCGGTGATGTCCGACCTGTCCTCGCGAAGGGGACGGGTTCTCGGCACCGAGCCGGTCGGCGTCGGCCGCACGCTGGTCAAGGCCGAGGTGCCAGAGCTGGAGATCACCCGGTACGCCATCGACCTGCGGTCCATGTCGCACGGCACGGGCACCTTCCAGCGGAGCTTCCTGCGGTACGAGCCGCTGCCGTCCCACCTGGCCGAGAAGCTCAGGTCGGCCCCGGAGTAGGGAGCGTCACGGCGGGCCACGTCCACCCGGCCGGCACGCGCGAGGTCGCGTGCCGGCCGAAGGGTAAGCCACTTGTCACCCGGCCACCCGGCCCGGCTGCCGCACCGGCGCGCGGCACAGGGCCGGCCGGGGGCCCATGGCCGCGCAACCCCAGGTGCCGCCCGGAATGCCGCGCGCCGCACCGGGCCGCCGACCGGCCGCCGACCAGGACCCCGGGAATCACAAGGGCCTCATCGGTCACGATGGCATCACGATACGATTTCTTTTATTGGGCCTTACCATCGCTTTGCCGATGCCAGACTGATGTCCCATGCGAAACGGACATCGGCCCCTGCTCGCCGCCGCGACCTTCGCGGTGGTCACCACCGGCGTCGCCTACTTCTTCGGCCCGGGCGCCGTTCCGGCGGACAGCGAGACCAAGCCCGCCGCCACCCGGGCGGCCCGTCCCGCCACCGCGGAGGCGTGCCAGGTGAGCGCCAAGTACCCCAAGCGGCAGCTCCGGGGAGTCTGGATCGCCACCGTGCGCAACATCGACTGGCCCTCCAAGACGGGGCTCGACCCGGCCCGGCAGCAGGCGGAGTACGTCCGCATCCTCGACAACGCGGTCAGGCGCAACTTCAACGCGGTCTTCGTCCAGGTGCGCCCGGCGTCCGACGCGATCTACCGGTCCCCCTACGAGCCGTGGTCCCAGTGGCTCACCGGCACCGCGGGCGAGGATCCCGGCTGGGAGCCGCTGCCCTTCCTGATCGCCGAGGCGCACAAGCGCGGCCTGGAGTTCCACGCCTGGTTCAACCCCTACCGCGCGGCGGACAAGGACGACCTCACCAAGCTGCCGGCCGGCCACCCTGCGCGGCAGCACCCCGAGTGGGTCGTCAAGCACGAGGGCAAGCTGTACTACAACCCCGGCCTGCCCGAGGTGCGCGCCCACACCGTCAAGGTCATCACCGACGTCGTGCAGCGCTACGACGTCGACGGCGTGCACTTCGACGACTACTTCTACCCGTATCCGGGCAAGGAGACGAAGTTCGCCGACGAGGGCGCCTTTACAAAGTATGGCAAGGGCAAGTCCCTGGCCGGCTGGCGGCGGGACAACGTCGACAAGCTGGTCGCCCAGGTCGGGAAGGCCGTCCACGCCACCAAGCCGTACGTCAAGTTCGGCATCAGCCCGTTCGGCATCTGGCGCAACAAGTCGGACGACCCCTCGGGCTCGGACACCAAGGGCCTGTCGGCCTACGACGCGATCTACTCCGACGCCCGCGCGTGGATCAAGGCGGGCTCGGTCGACTACATCATGCCGCAGCTCTACTGGCCGCGCGGGTTCGCCGCCGCCGACTACGCCAAGCTCGTGCCCTGGTGGGCGAACGAGGTCAAGGGCACCGGAGTGCACCTCTACATCGGCCAGGCGCTCTACCGGGTCGGCAACAAGGACGTCGCGGCCTGGACCAAGGCCGGCGAACTGCCCGCCCACCTGACGCTCAACCGCAAGTACCCCGAGGTCCAGGGGGACGTGTACTTCAGCGCCGCCCAGGTCGGCAAGAACCCCCTCGGCGTGCTCGACAAGATCGTGCAGGACCACTACCCCCGCCCGGCGCTGCTCCCGCTGATGAAGGAGCGCGGCGGCGCCGCCCCGGCCGCGCCGGCGGGCCTGCGGAACTCCGGCGGGACGCTGGTGTGGAAGGCCTCCCCCGGCGCGCGGTCCTACGCCGTCTACCGGGTGGCGGGGGCCAAGGCGGACGACTGCGCGACCGCCGACGCCCGCAACCTCCTGGCCGTCGTCCCGGCGACCGGCGCGGCCGAGCAGTCCTACACCACCACCTCGCAGGGCACCTACCTGGTGAGCGCGCTCGACCGCCTCGGCAACGAGAGCCCGCCCGTCACGGCCACGCTCCCCTGACCGGCCGCGAGCGGACCACCCGCGAACTTGGCTAGGGTTCGTGGGTGGACGCGGCCGGGGTCGGGGGACCCCGCGAGCGCGCCCCCTCTGGGTCTTCCCGGTGAACCACGCCCGGCCTCCATGTTCGTGCGGTGTTCAGCGCGGTTTCCTGTACCGGGGCGCCGGGTTTCCCGTACGGTGCCAAGCATTTGCCGGTGACGGGTCGTGGGAGGTCAGTGGTGAGGCGGGCGCTCTGCGCGTTGGCCGTGATCGTGTCGGGGCTCCTGTTGGCCCCCGCCGCCGCGCGGGCGGACGGTCCCGGACGGGTGGCGCTGATCGGCGTGCCCGGGCTCCACTGGCATGACGTGAACGCCGCCGACACCCCGAACCTCTGGCGGCTGGCCGGCCAGAGCGCGCTCGGCTCGCTGTCGGTGCGCGCGGTCGGCAGGATCACCTGCCCCTACGACGGGTGGCTCACCGTCTCTGCCGGGGTGCGGTCCTCGGTCGGCTCCAAGTGCGGGCCTCCCCCGGCGCTGGAGCCGCAGGGGGCCGGGGCGGTCATCCCCGGCTTCGACTGGCTCTGGGCGGTGCGCGACGTCGCGTACGCGGGCACGCTCGGCACCGCCGCGCACGCGGCGGGCCAGTGCACCGCGGCGGTCGGCCCCGGGGCGGCCCTCGCGCTCGCCGACCGCGCCGGGCGCGTCGACCGCTACGCCCCCTCCCCCGACGGGCTCGCCGACTGGTCCGCCTGCGGGGTGCTGGCCGTGGACGTCGACGACCTCATCCGCCCGTACATCGACGGCGAGCGGCTGTCGGAGGCGCCCGAGAAGCTCTCCCCCGTCCAGCGCAGAGCCGTCCTGAGCGCGGCGGACGCCAAGGCGGGCTCGGTGCTCGCGCACCTGCCCCCGGACACCACCGTGCTGCTCGCCGGGCTGTCCGACCACGGCTCGGAGCCGCACCTGCGCGTGGCGATGTGGCGGGCGCCAGGCGCCCAGGGCCACTTCCTCGGAGCCACGTCCACCCACCGGGACGACATGGTCATCCTGCCCGACCTCACGGCCACGATGCTCAAGGCTGCGGGAGCGGCCGTCCCCGCCACCGTCATCGGAGCGCCGTGGCAGGCGGGCCGCGCCACGACCGTGGAGGACGGCGCCACGGCGCTGCGGCACGCCGACATCGCCGGGCAGACCATCCGCGAGGTGGGCGGCGTGTTCTTCACCGCCCTCGCGGTGCTGCAGGTGCTCTTCTACGTGGTCGCCTTCCTGCTGCTGCGCCGCCGCCGTGGCCTCGGCGGGGTGCGGATCGCCGCGCTCGGCCTGGCCTCGCTCCCGGTCTCGACCTACCTGGTCAACCTCACGCCCTGGAGCCGCGCGGCCGTGCCCGTGCCGGCGCTGGTGGCCGGGGTCCTCGTCTGCGCGACCGTGCTGACCGGCCTTTCCTTCGCCCTGCCGGCCCTGTGGTCGCGCCTGCGCGGCCGTCCGGGGGCCGGAGGCGTGCTCGGGCCGCCCTCGGTCGTGGCGGCCGTCACGGCGGGCGTGCTCGTGGCCGACCTGCTGACCGGCACCACCCTGCAGCTCGACAGCGTCATGGGCTACACCGGCGTCGTCGGCGCCCGCTACTACGGCCTCGGCAACATCCCCTTCGCCCTGCTCGCCACCGCCGTGCTCCTGGTGACCACGGCGATCGCCGACGGGTTGGTGCGGGCGGGCCGCAGGAAGGCCGCCGTCGCCCTGGTGGCCGGCCTCGGCGGCTTCGCGATGATCCTCGACGGCTGGCCAGGGATCGGCAGCGACTTCGGCGGCGTGATCGCGTTCGTGCCGGGCATCGCGGTCACCGCCCTGCTGGTCGCCGGCAAGCGGGTCTCGATCGTCAAGCTGGGCGCCTTCTGCGTCGCGGGCGCCGTCATCGTGATGGGCATCGCCTACCTCGACTACCTGCGCCCGCCGGGCTCGCAGACCCACCTCGGGCGGTTCGCCGGGCAGGTGGTCGACGGCACCTTCGTGCCGGTGATCCTCAGGAAGCTCACGGCCATGCTCAGCACGCTGCTCTCGCCGAACCTCATGCCGATCGTCATCGCGGCCTTCGCGTTCCTGATCTTCGCGCTGTTCCGCCCCGGCGCGGCCAGCGCCGGGGTGCTGCCCGTGGCGTTCGAGCGGGCTCCGATGCTGCGCGCCGGCCTCATCGGAGCCCTGGTCAGCGGGGTCGTCGGCATGCTGGTCAACGACTCGGGCGCGGCGGTGCTGTCGATGGCGCTGGCGCTGGCCGTCCCGCTGGTGCTCTCGGCCGGCATCCGCGCCCTGACCCCGGCCCCGCCCGGGCCCTCCCCCGTGCTGCGCCCGCTCGCGGCAGGCTGAGGCGGGCCAGGGCGGGCTAGGCGGGCCAGGCGCCGGCGAGGAGGTCCCGGGTGTCCTTGAGGAGTTGCGGGAGCACCTTGGTGTGACCGACCACCGGCATGAAGTTCGTGTCGCCGCCCCAGCGCGGCACGACGTGCTGGTGCAGGTGGCCGGCGATGCCCGCCCCGGCGACGTGGCCGAGGTTCATGCCGACGTTGAACCCCTGCGCGCCGCTGGCCTTCCTCAGCGACACGATCGCGCGCTTGGTGAAGTCGGCCAGCTCCACGGTCTCGCCCTCGTCCAGGTCGGCGTAGTCGGCGACGTGGCGGTACGGGCAGACCATCAGGTGCCCGGAGTTGTACGGGTAGAGGTTGAGCACGGCGAACACCGATGAGCCCCGCGCGACGACGAGCCCGTCCTGGTCGCTCATCGTGGGGATCTCGCAGAACGGGCACCCTTCACCCGGCCCCGTGCCGCTCGGCTTGTTCTCCCCCTTGATGTAGGCCATGCGGTGCGGGGACCACAGACGCTGGAAGTTGTCGGGCTCTCCCGCACCGGACTGCTCAATCGGCTCCTGCATGCCTTGCAGCATAGGACGAGGCATCCCCGTGGTGGAGAGCGGGCGCGTCCAACGACCGGGGACGGTTCGGGCACGGTTTCGGCGGAATCTCACCCGGGCGGCGGGCCGGACCGGTATGACGGGGAGGTGCCGCCAGGACATCGGCCCCGAAACCGGCATCGGCCCCCAAAACGAGGAGCGACAATGACCGACACCGTCTCCACCGAGGCATCGACCGCGGACGACCAGCGTCACGAGGAGTACGCGGAGTCCTCGCAGGCGTTGCCGGACCACGTGCCCGACTCCTTCCCCGCCCCTGCGCACGCCGAGGACGAGTCCGAGCCCGGCTTCGAGGAGTCACCCGGCGCCACGGGCCACGGCGAGGGGAGCGGCGCCGGGCTGGTGGCCGACGAGCCCGACACCACGACCGGCGTCAGGGGGCGCATCAAGGTCGCCGACGAGGTCGTGGAGAAGGTCGCCGCCCTCGCCGCGCTGGAGGTCACCGGGGTCGCGGACCTCGGCGGAGATCTCGAAAGGGCGCTGGAGTCGGTGCGCGACCGCATCGGCATCGGCGCCAAGCGCCCCAACCAGGGGGTCCGCGCCCGGATCGACAACCGCCAGGTCGCCGTCGACGTCACCATCGTGATCGAGTACGGCCACATCGTCATGGAGGTCGCCGGGGACGTCAAGGTCAACGTGGCGCGCACGGTGAGCCACATGCTGGGGATGCGGGTCGTCGAGGTCAACGTGACCGTGGACGACGTGCGGCTCCCGGACGAGCTGCAGCCCGGCAGGTCCGACGGCGATCACCCCGAGGACTTCTGACCGGGGCGGCGGCCGAGCGCCCGGGCGATCACACCCGCGAGACGATCTCCGGACGCCTGACACCCGGGCGATCACACCGCGGGATGACGTCCGGACGCCTAACGCCCGGGCGATCACACCGCGGATGATGTCCGGACGCCTGACGCCCGGGCGATCGGACCCACGGGATACCGCCCGGGCGGTCACCCCCGGGCGGTCACTCCGCACGGTCGGACCCGCGCCGTCAGACCTGGACGCGGCGCTCGACGGCGTCCAGGATCTCGGCGATGGCCTCCTCGACCGGGACGCCGTTCTTCTGCTCACCGTCGCGGTAACGGAAGGAGACTGCGCCGTTGGCGACGTCGTCGTCCCCGGCGAGCAGCATGAACGGCACCTTGGACTTCTGCGCGTTGCGGATCTTCTTCTGCATGCGGTCGGCGGAGCCGTCGACCTCCACGCGGATGCCCCGCTCGCGCAGCCTCTTGGCCACGTCGCCGAGGTAGGACACGTGGGCGTCGGCGATCGGGATGCCGATGACCTGCACGGGCGCCAGCCACGGAGGGAACGCCCCGGCGTAGTGCTCCACGAGGACGCCGAAGAACCGCTCGATCGACCCGAACAGCGCACGGTGGATCATGACGGGACGCTGCCGCGACCCGTCGGCCCCCTGGAACTCGAGCTCGAAGCGCTCCGGGAGGTTGAGGTCGACCTGGATGGTCGACATCTGCCAGGTGCGGCCGATGGCGTCCTTGGCCTGCACGGAGATCTTGGGGCCGTAGAAGGCCGCGCCGCCCTCGTCGAGGACGAGGTCGAGGTTCTCGGCCGAGGCCGCCACCCGCAGCGCCTCGGTGGCCTCCGCCCAGACCTCGTCGGTGCCGATGGACTTCTCGGGGTCGCGGGTGGACAGCTCCAGGTAGAAGTCGTCCAGGCCGTAGTCGCGCAGCAGCCCGAGGACGAAACGCAGCAGGCTCTTGAGCTCGTCCTGCATCTGGTCGCGGGTGCAGTAGATGTGGGCGTCATCCTGCGTCATGCCGCGCACGCGGGTGAGGCCGTGCACGACGCCGGACTTCTCGTAGCGGTAGACAGTGCCGAACTCGAACAGGCGCAGCGGCAGCTCGCGGTAGGACCGCCCGCGCGACCTGAAGATCAGGTTGTGCATCGGGCAGTTCATGGGCTTGAGGTAGTAGCGCGCGCCCTCCAGCTCCATGGGCGGGAACATGCCGTCGGCGTACCAGTCGAGGTGGCCGGAGACCTGGTAGAGGTTCTCCTTGGTGATGTGCGGGGTGTTGACGAAGGAGTAGCCCGCCTCCTCGTGCCTGCGCCGGGAGTAGTCCTCCATGATGCGGCGCACGATGCCGCCCTTGGGGTGGAACACCGCGAGGCCCGAGCCCAGCTCGGTCGGGAAGGAGAACAGGTCGAGCTCGGCGCCGAGCTTCCTGTGGTCGCGCTTCTCGGCCTCCGCCAGGAGCTGGAGATACTCGTCCTGCTTCTCGCGGGACTCCCACGCGGTGCCGTAGATGCGCTGGAGCTGGGGATTCTTCTCGCTGCCCCGCCAGTAGGCGCCGCCCGTGCGCATCAGCTTGAACGCCGGGATGAACCGGGTGGAGGGCAGGTGCGGGCCCCGGCAGAGGTCCTTCCAGCACAGCTCGCCTGACTTGGGGTCGAGGTTGTCGTAGATGGTGAGCTGGTCGCCGCCCACCTCGACGCTCTCGTCGTCGGCGGTGCCGCCCTTGAGGCCGATGAGCTCCAGCTTGTACGGCTCGGCGGCCAGCTCCTCGCGGGCGGCCTCGTCGGACACCGCCCGCCGGGAGAAGGCCTGGCCCTGCTTGACGATCTCGCGCATGCGCTTCTCGATGCGCTTGAGGTCCTCGGGGGTGAACGGGTGCTCGACGTCGAAGTCGTAGTAGAAGCCGTGCTCCACGGGCGGGCCGATGCCGAGCCGGGCGCCGGGGAAGATCTCCTGGACGGCCTGCGCCATCACGTGGGCGGTGGAGTGGCGGAGGATGGCCCGCCCTTCGTCGCTGTCGACCGCGATCGGCTCGACGGTGTCGCCGTCGGCGACCTCGGTGGCGAGGTCGCGCGGCTCACCGTTGATCTTCGCGGCGACGACGGCGCGCCCGTCGGCCGAAAGAGCCTCGCCGGCCGTCGTGCCGCCCGGCACCACACGCTCGGCTCCGGCGAGGGTGATGCGTATTTCGAGGGCGGCAGACACGATTACTCCAAGAAAAGTCGTGGACGTGGTTTCGCTTTTATCGTGCCCGATGCTACCGGGAACCGCCCCCGTTTATCGCCGTCGCCTACGCCTTGCTCTCGCGCTGGTGGGGCTGGAAGCCGAGCGCGGTGAGCTGGGCGCGGGTGCCCCGGAAGACGTTCCTGTCGATCGGGCCGTGGGCGTACTGGTGGATGGTCCACCTGTCCCAGGGGGGCGGCACCACGGGGTGCCCCTTCGGATGGCTCGGGGCGGCGATCCACAGCGGGTAGTCGTCCAGTCCCTGACAGTAGCCCTTCCTGGCGAACGACAGGAAGGTGTAGATCAGCGGCCTGACGCCGGTGAGCCGGGTCATCACGTGGCACCAGCGCCGGGCGAACGCGGCGACCTCCTGGGGCGGCAGGTGGCCGGAGTGCTCCAGATCGAGCGCGATCAGGTCGCCGCGCCGCAGGCCGCCCGCATCGTCGACCACGTTGAGGAAGTGGCGCACCTGGTCGTCGGGGTCGCCCTTCGGGTGCCCGAAGTGGTAGGCCCCGCAGACCAGCCAGTTCTCCCGCATCCCCGTCCAGTTGCGCGCGAACCACTTGTCGGTGAACGCCGTTCCCTCGCTCGCCTTCGCGAAGCCGAAGTCGACGCCGTCGCCGGCGTACTCCGACCAGTCGACGGCGCCCTGCCAGTTGGACACATCTATGCCGTACAGCATGACGGTTCGCACACTCCCCGTGACTCGCCCCGGGGGATTTTAGTCAGCCCGCCGCCCGCGCGGCCGTCCGGACACGCCCGGCCCGGCCAGGTGGCGCCCGGCCGCACGGATGAGGACCCGCGCGCCTTCACTAGGGTTGCGGCATGGAACCCGAGGGACTGAACAGGCTGCTGGACGAGGCCGGGGTGGACGCCGGGAGGTTCCGCGCGGCGCTCGCGCTGCTGTGCGACGGCGGCTGGTGGACCCTCGCGGACCTGGTCAGGCGCACGGCGACCTCCCGGCGCGGCATCGAGGCGCTCCTGCGCGAGGCGGGCGCGCAGCGGTCAGGGGAGCGGTTCCGGCTCACGGCCGAGCGGGCGCGCGCCTACCGCGAGCTGCTCGGCGAGGGCCCCGACCTCCCGGCCGATCCCGTGGCCCACCTGCTCCCCCGCCACGCCGGCGTGGTCGAGCGCATGGAGAAGCTGATCGCGGGCGGCCCGCGGGGGCGGCAGGCGCTCGACCACGTGGCGGCGACGCCCGAGACGGTCGTGCGCAGGGCTCTGCTGCTGGGCGCCAGGTTCTGGCTGCCCGGCTCGCGGCTGCTCTGCGTCGGCGACCACGACCTGACCTCGCTGGCGGTCGCGATGATCCACCCTGGCGTGCAGGTCACCGTGGTCGACCTGGACGAGCGCATCCTGGCCTACATCGGCGAGCAGGCCGAGAGCCTCGGCCTCGACGTGCGCACCCGCTGGGCCGACCTGCGCCTCGGCCTGCCCCCGTCGGCCCGCAACCAGGCCGACCTCGCGATCACCGACCCGCCCTACACCCCCGAGGGGGTCGGGCTGTTCGTGGCCAGGGCCGTGGAGGGGCTGCGCGACCCTGAGCGCGGCCGCGTCCTGCTGGCGTACGGGGCGAGCGAGCGCACCCCCATGCTGGCGCTGAAGGTGCAGGGCTCGCTGCACGATCTCAACCTCGCCCTGGAGGCGATGTATCCCGACTTCAACCGCTACTCCGGCGCGGAGGCCATCGGCTCGGCCGCCGACCTCTATGTCCTGCGCCCCACCACCAAGACCCGCCCGGCCGTCGCCGCCAGGGTCGAGCGTTTCGGCACCGCGATCTACACCCAGGGGCCGCAGTCGGTCGAGTCGCGACCGGCGGGCCCGCCGCCCGGGCCGGGCTCTGAGCCCGCTTCCGGCCCTGACGCCGGACCGGCCTTCGCGCCGGAGGTCCTGGTGGGCGACTGGCCGAAGGAGGCGTCCCCCCGGGTGCCGAGGGCGAGGCTGTCCACGTGGCTGGCCAAGCCGTACGCCGCCTCCCCCTCTCGGGTGGCGATCGCCGTGCCGGCCGGCCTTGAGGCGGCGCTCCCCCGCCTGCTGCTCGCGACCCGGGCCCGCCATGTGCGGGCCCATCTCGCCGAGCCCCTGACCGGCCTCGCGGAGCTGTCCGCGCCGCTCGCCCCGCTGTACGAGATCACCGCCGCCGGCACGGTGGTCGACGCCGTACGGATGCCGCCCCCGGCCGACGAGACCGGCCGCCTGCTGCGGGGCATCCTGGACAACGCCCACGGCAAGCTCGCCAACACCTGGCGGGAGGGCCTGATCAGGGCGCACGGGCACCTCACCAAGAAGCAGGCGCGCGCGGTGGTCTCCGAGGCGGCCCCCTGGGCCGACGACGTCACGCTGATCGAGCTTCCCTGGCACCGCCTGCGCGGCCTGCCCGAGGCGGTGGCCGCCTCGCTGCGCCTGGCCGCCGCCACCGGGCCGGGAGCCGGGCCCCCGGCCGGGTGAGAGATGGTTGAGGGAGGAAGACCGGCAGGAGGTGCCGTCATGCAGGCCAAGCAGTGGACCGTGGAGGTCTACATCACCGAGGACGACAACGACGATCGAACGATCGCCAGAGCCGTCCTGCTCACCCGAGGTGGCAGAAGGCACGAGAGCGTCGGGTACGCCCGCCGCAACCCCGCCGACCGGCCCGTACCCGAGATCGGGGACGAGCTGGCGGCCGGGCGCGCGCTCGCCGACCTGGCCGACAAGCTGACCGGGGACGCCGCCGAGGACGTCGCCCAGCTCTCCGGGCACGCGCGGCGCGGCTGACGCCTCCGGCGCGGGCCGCGAGGGCGAATGTCCCCGGCATTCGGGACCTACGACCCCTGCACCCGGGGACCCGCCCAGGCATCAGATGGAGGTGAAGCACCAGACGAGCCAGGGAGGTCAACATGGCTATGCCAACCCGCCGGGAATCGAGGGGCCTCGTACCCGATCTGCTGGACTGGCTGGAGGCGCCCTTCACCGGTGCCCGCCCGTACAGCGGGACCCAGATGGTCCGTTTCGAGGACACCGTCAAGGACGGCCACTACGTGGTCCGCGCCGAGGTACCCGGCATCGACCCGGAGAACGACGTGGAGGTCATCGTCTCCAACGGAATGCTGACCATCCACGGCGAGCGCAAGGAGGAGCGGTCGGAGCCGCACCGCACCGAGTTCAGGTACGGCGAGTTCAGCCGCTCGATCCCGCTGCCGCCGAACGCCGAGGAGAAGGACGTCAAGGCCGTCTACCACGACGGGATCCTCGAAGTGGACATCCCGCTCGCGGAGGAGAAGCAGGAGACCCAGCGCGTGCCGATCGAGAAGCAGCGCTAGGGCCGGCCACCGGACCGGGCTCGCCCGGGAAGCGGGCCCGGACGAGGCGGTGCGGCGGGCGCCGGCCAGGTCGCGCCCCAGGTGGGGTACGGCCGCGGGTGACGACACGTGGTGGAAGGGACCTTGGTCCCTTCCGGCCGGACCCTCGGGCGGTTAGCGTCCGACTATGATTCGCGTCTTCCTCCTCGACGACCACGAGGTGGTGCGGCGGGGCGTGGCCGCGCTCCTGTCGTCCGAGGACGACATAGAGATCGTCGGCGAGGCGGGCACGGCCCAGCAGGCCGTGGCCCGCATCCCCGCCCTCCGGCCCGACGTCGCCGTGCTGGACGTGCGGCTGCCCGACGGGAACGGCGTGGAGGTCTGCCGCGAGGTCCGTTCGAGGACGCCGGGGCTGTCGTGTCTCATGCTGACCTCGTTCGCCGACGACGACGCCCTGTTCGAGGCGGTCATGGCGGGGGCCGCGGGCTATGTGCTCAAGCAGATCCACGGGTCCGATCTGGTCGGGGCCGTGCGCACGGTGGCGGGGGGCGAGTCGCTGCTCGATCCCAAGACCACCGCGTCGATGCTGCGGCGCCTGCGCGACCAGGCGAGCAGGCACGACCCGCTGGCCGCGCTCACGAGCCAGGAGCGGCACATCCTTGAGCTGATCGGCGAGGGCATGACCAACCGGCAGATCGGCGAGCGCCTGTTCCTCGCCGAGAAGACGGTCAAGAACTACGTGTCGAACCTTCTCGCCAAGCTGGACATGCAGCGCCGCACGCAGGCGGCGGCGCTCGCCGCGCAGCTCAAGGCCGGGCGGCGGGACTGAGGGGCATGGGCCTCTAGTCGAGCGGGACGCGCCAGACGGCGCGGGTGCCGCCCTCCTCGGCGCGCTCCACCGCGAAGGTGCCGCCGAACTGCGCTGCGCGGTCGGCGAGGTTGCGCAGGCCGCTGCGGCGCCCGCCGGGAGCCGGCCCGACACCGTCGTCCTCGACCAGGAGCGTGAGCCAGCCACCGGCGGCCTCCACGCCGACGTCGGCCTTGGAGGCGCGGGCGTGCCGCACGACGTTGGACAAGGTCTCGCGCAGGACGGCCAGCAGCTGCTCGGCGAGCTCGGACGGCACCTTGTTGTCGACGGGGCCCTCCATGCGCAGGCCCGGCATGAAGCCGAGGTGTCCTCGCGCGCCCTCGACCAGCTCGACGATCTGCCCGCGGAGACTGGGCGCCGCCGCGTCGGGAGGGGTCTGCAGGGCGAAGATCGTCGAACGGATCTGCCTGATCGTGCCGTCCAGCTCGTCGACGGCGTGCTTGAGCCGGGAGGACGCCTCGGGCTTGTCGACCAGGCGTACCGCGCCCATCAGCGTCATGGCGACCGCGAAGAGCCGCTGGATGACCACGTCGTGCAGGTCCTTGGCGATGCGGTCGCGGTCCTCCAGCAGGCCGAGCCGCTCGGCGTCCTCGCGCGCCTCGGCCAGCTCCAGGGCGATGGACGCCTGCCCGGCGAAGGAGTGCAGCATGCGCACGTGGGACTGGCTGAACGGGATGCGGCCCGAGCGCTTGCCCAGCGACAGCACCCCGCGCACGGCCCCGGCCGCTCCGAGGGGCACCGCCACGGCGGGACCGACCTCCAGCTCGTCGGAGATCACCGCGGGGATCTCCGTCTCGGCGAGGTCGGTGACCACGACGGGCTCGCCGAGGGTGAACGCCCGTCCGGACAGCGAGTCGCCGACCACGACCTCCACCGCCGTGACCTCGTCGGCGGCCACCCCGTCGGCGATCATCACGCGGAGCTTCTCGCCTCCCGCCGAGGGAAGGAGCACGACCGCGACGTCGGCGCCGGACATCTCGCGCGCCCGCCTGGCCATCAGCGTCAGCACCTCGTGGGAGTCGGCGCCGGACAGCAGGCTGGTGGTCACCTCGGAGGACGCCTGGAGCCATGCCTCGCGCCGCCGGGTCTCCTCGTACATCCTGGCGTTCTCGATGGCGACGCCGGCCGCCGTGGCCAGGGCGATGACGATGGCCTCGTCCTCCTCCTCGAAGTCGCCGCCGCCGCGCTTCTCGGTGAGGTAGAGGTTGCCGAAGACCTCCTCGCGCACCCGGATCGGCACGCCGAGGAACGAGCCCATCGGCGGATGGCCGGGCGGGAAGCCGTACGACTCGGGATGCTCGGCGATGTGGTGCAGCCGCAGCGGGCGCGGTTCCTTGATCAGCAGGCCGAGGAGCCCGAGCCCGTGGGGCCAGTGCTCGATGCGGGCGATCTCCTCCTCGGACAGCCCGACGGGGACGAACTGCACCAGGGTGTTGCCCTCGCCGATCAGTCCGACGGCGCCGTAGGTGGCGTCCACGAGCGTGGTGGCGGTCTCCACGATGCGGCGCAGGACCGTCTCCAGGTCGAGGTCGCTGCCCACAGAGACGACCGCGTCGAGCAGGGCGTGGACCCGGTCGCGTGTCGCCAGCACGGTTTCCAGCCTGACCTGCAGTTCCGACAGCAGCTCGTCGAGCCGCATGTGCGGCATCAGCGAGCGCGGTTGGACGTCCGCCATACAGGAAGTCTCCCACACGGCGCCCCACCCGAATCCGTACGAACGGCCAGGTCAGGACATTTACGCAAAGATCGGGCACCACTTGACCAGCGCCCTGCCACCCCAGCACCCGCCGATGCCCCGCGCGCCCGCCGGCCGGCGGCCGTGGGGCTCGGCGCGGAGCGGCGTCATGGGACTCAGCGCGGAGTGGCGGCGGCCGGGGGCCCGGGGTGCGGGCGGCGCGGCCGTACGATCGCGACCGGGCAGCGCGCGTGGTGCAGGACGCCGTGGGCCACCGAGCCCGTGAAGCCGCGGCCGAACGCGCCGTGCGCCCCGGAGCCGACCACGACCAGGTCGGCCTCCCGCGAGGCGTCCGACAGCGCGGGAACCGCGTGCCCCCGGACGGCCGAGCCGACCATCCGCACGTCGGGATAGCGCTCCTGCCAGGGGTCCAGGCGGCGCCGGACCTCGCGCGCCTCCTCCTCCGCCGCCGTACGCACCCCGCCCGCGTAGGCGGTCGCGTCCGGCGCGAACGGCGGCGCCGACCAGGCGTACAGGACCTGCACCCGCGCTCCCCGCAGCCTGGCCTGCCGCAGGGCGTACTCCATGGCGGCCTGGGACGCCTCCGACCCGTCGAAGCCGACGACGATCTCGCCGTTCCGGGTGGGGGCGGAGCGGCGCACCACCACCACCGGGCCCTCCGCGTGCCCGGCGACCGACCTGCCGACCGATCCGAGCACCAGGCCCGTGAGGCCGCCGAGCCCCTTGCTGCCGAGGATCAGCTCGTCGGCGTACTCCGACTCCGTGGTGAGCCTCTCGGACACCGCCCCGGTGACCAGCGCGGAACTCACCTCGACGCCCGGCGTGTGGTCGTGCACCCACTCGACGGCCGACCGCAGCGCGCCCGTCCAGTAGGCGGGAAGCGAGCTCTGCGAGCGGGGCGCCGCCTTGAACGGGAAGTCGTACGACCACGGCTCCCAGACGTGCACGATCCTCAGCCGCGCTCCACTGCGCATCGCGTCGTCGGCGGCCCACTCCACCGCGGCCGCCGCCGACGGGGAACCGTCGATCCCGACGACGATCTGTCCAGTCATCGCCCGCTCCTCCCCCACGACCCCGACACCGGCCCGCCGGGACGGGCCTCGTGTCCTGCTTCCACCTTCACACGACGCCGGGAAGCACCGGACCGGGGGGTCTGTGCGGCGGGCACGGCGAGACGGCGCTCAGAGGTACAGGGGCGGCACGGTGGCGAGGTCGTCGGTCTCGTAGCACATGTGGTCGTCCACCTCGATGACGCCGTCGATCGCCTGCACCGCCTCGACCGCCTGCGCGATCTGCGAGCGCCGCGCGACCGTCCCCCGCAGCGACACCAGGCCGTGGTCGACCATGACCGAGAGCGTGTCGGGGTCGACGGAGGCGCGCCAGAGGGCGTCGTCGACGTCGGCGCGAACGTCCGAGGGCGGGCGTACGAAGATCTTGAGCAGGTCGGACTGGTGGACGGTACCGACGATCTTGCCGTTGGCGTCGATCACGGGCAGCTGCCTGATCCGGTGGTCGTGCATGATCCGGGCCGCCTCCCTGACCGGCGTCCGCTCGGTCACGGTGATCGCGGGGGTCGTCATGACCTGGGCGGCCGTGCTCCCCGCGGCCTTGGCGTGCTCCCTGCGCTGCCGGTGACCCTCGAACACCCCTCCCCCGCGCGGCGTGTCGATCTCCCTGAGCAGCAGGTCGTGCGCGGACACCACTCCCACCGGCCGCCGGTCGGGGTCGATCACCGCGACGGCACCGACCTTGAAGCGGCGCATCGTCTCGACGAGGTCCGCGAACGACGTGTTCAGCTCGACCGCGATGGCCACCTTGCCCATGACGTCCCCGACATTCATGATCATGGCTGCCTCCCTGACTTCCCGCCCTGGTTCGAGCATCCCGCTCGTCCCCTCGGCCCCGTCAGCGCCGAAGGTCCCGGGCGGCGGGGACCTTGGACTCAGCCGAACTCGGCCGTCGCCGCCTGTTCCGGGTGCCCGCACGCCGACGCCCCCGCCGCGCGAGGTGATCGCGGCGAGGGCGTGAAGGAGGCGGGGCGGGAGAGGGCTAGGCCCACGGGCGGAAGACCGCGCGCACGCACCCGTCCTTCTTGGTCTTGAACATGTCGTATCCCCTCGGCCCGTCGTCGAGCGACATCGTGTGCGTCGCGAGGTGGGCCGTCCTCAGCTCGCCCTTGGACATCAGGTCCAGGAGCTTCGGGATGTAGTGCTGCCCGTGCTGCTGCGCCCCCCGGAACGTAAGCCCCTTGTTCATCAGGGCGCCGAGCGGGAACCTGTCGACCATCCCGGCGAAGACGCCGAGGACGAACACCGAGCCGCCCGTGCGGCAGGCGTGGATGGCCTCCCGCACGGCGATGGGACGGTCCTGTTCGAGCCGGAGCCGCTGCCTGGCCTTGTCGTAGACCTTCTGCGGGCCCGCGCTGTCCGCCTCCATGCCGACCGCCTCGATGCAGACGTCCGGACCTCTGCCGCCGGTGCGCTCACGCAGTTCGGCGATGACGTCCGTGCGGGTGTAGTCGATGGTCTCGGCCCCTATGTGGCGCTCGGTCATCGTGAGGCGTTCGGGGTAGCGGTCGATCGCGATGACCCGGTCGGCCCCGAGGAGGATCGCCGCCCGCGCCGCCATCTGGCCCACGCCGCCGCACCCCCAGACCGCGACCACGTCACCCGGGCGCACCCCGCCGAGATCGGCGCCCATCCAGCCGGTGGGCGCCGCGTCCGAGGCGAACAGGGCGTTGAGGTCGTCCACTCCGTCGGGCACGGAGAACGCGCCGTAGTCGATGAAGGGGACGCGCGCGTACTCGGCGTGGCTGCCCTTGAAGCCGCCCATGGCGTGGGAGTAGCCGAAGATGCCGGCCGTAGACCCGCCCCACATCATGTCCGTGATGCCCGGCTTGGGGTTGCTGTTCTCGCACAGGGACCACATGTCGTGCTCGCAGTGCCAGCACCGCCCGCAGCCGATGACCGAGCACACCACCACCCGGTCGCCCACCCTGTGCCTGCGAACCTCGGAGCCGACCTCGACGACCTCGCCGAGGAACTCGTGGCCGATGACGTCCCCGGCGCGCATGGCCGGGATGTAGCCGCCGAGAAGGTGCAGGTCGGAGCCGCAGGTGGTGGTCAGCCGTACCTTGACGATCGCGTCCTGGGCGTTGAGGATCCGAGGGTCGGGCACGCGCTCCACCGACAGATCGTTGATGCCCTGCCAGGTGAGTGCCTTCACAGCCGTCCCTCCCCGCCCGCGCGCTGCGCGGCGAGATCCGCAAGCCTTCCAGTGGGGGTGGGCCGCGTCGTCGGCGGCTCGTCGGGCCGCAGCACCTCCCCGGTCTCGATCAGGCACTTGGACTCCCGCAGAGCCCTCCGTACCGCCTGGCGCGGGTCCTCCCCGGCGAGGCGCGCCATGACCTCGTCGACGCCCGTGGGCGCCGGCGTGACCGGCCGCGCTCCGAGCTCGGTGCCGCGGTCGCCGGGAGCCTCCCTGACCTGCACCTCGATCGTCTCGCCCAGCCGCGCCAGCGGTTCGGGCAGGCGCCCGTCCGGCACCACCTCCTCGGGCCGGCGGTTGATGGTGACCATCAGCCACCGGCTCGCCTCCCGCCGTGCCCTGGCCTTGGTCTGGCGCGACGTGAGCCAGCGCATCACGCCCAGGCCGGCGCCCCCGAGCATCATCGCGCCCAAAACAGCACGTTTCATGCCCCTATCCCCCTTGATGGACAACTGCTGGGATGGCTACCCATCCCCGCCCACGCCTCCCTCCAATGGGGGGCACTTGAGAAGGAGTTGACGCGCGCCTGACCCCGGTGCCGGGGGTCCGGCTCACCAGTACATGATCGCCGTCTGTCCCGACCCCCTCGCCGAGTACAGCCGCACGCGCGCGACGTAGCGGCGGCCCTTGACCAGGTGCGCGGTGACGGAGGAGTTGTGCGGCCGCCCGGAGTCGTCGTCGGCCGCCACGTAGCGCGGCTCCCCGTCGATCTCCTCGAACAGCCCGAGCACGGTGTCGCTCTGGCCGAACGTCGCCACCGTGTAGTCCCGGGTGCCCTCCGGCACGATCAGGTAGTCGGCCTGCTCACCGGAGGACAGGCCGAGCGGGACGGAGGTGAACGGGGACAGCAGCGACGGCCCCGCCGGTTTCGTCGGCGGGTACCACTGGCGGGCGAACTCCGCGTCCAGCACCGAGATCGTGCCCGGCGGGAACACCCCGTGCCGGTACTGCTCGGGTTCGAGGATGAGCCCGGGCCCGAAGGTGTACTCCATGATCGACGACGCGTCCCAGACCGAGCCGGTCACCTCCGACTGGTCCAGCTTGCGGATCACGTTGTTGAAGGTCTTCTCCCGCGACCAGCCGTTCGGAGGGGCGCCGAAGTCCCGGTAGACCGCCTCCTCGTCCCAGACGATGCCGGCGAACGGGCTCTGGTGCTCGTGCGGCATGCCGATGACGTGGCCGATCTCGTGCAGCGCCGTGGTGTGCCCGTAGGGGGTGGTGAGCGGCCAGCCGTAGTTGACCGTGCGGGCGTCGGTGGCGATGCTCAGCGCGTCGCGCCCGAGGTAGGCCCAGGATCCGTCGCCCCGCATGAAGCCGATGCGCACCTCGGCCTCCGTCCGGTCGTCCACCTCGGCGAACTCCAGCCCGATGCCGAGGTCCTTCCAGGCCCGGAAGCTCTCGCGGACGACGTCCTGCTGGTCCTTGCCGCCCACCCAGGACACGAAGCCGGACGTGCCGTCCGCGGCCGTCACGGTGGATCCGTCGGTCTCGCGGTCGAAGAAGTAGTAGTGCAGCACCGTGCCGTTCAGCCACTTCAGCCGGCCCAGGATGAGGGCTTCGAGCCGGGTGCCGGCGAGCCCGGCGGCGTGGACGGGGGTGGATTGCGGGGGCAGAGAGCAGTATTCGCGGCGCTCGCTGTATGTGGTCATGGGACGCCTCCTGTCCGGTGTCCCCACCAGGCTCAGGACAAGGGCCTCACCCGCGCATGAGTCACCCCCTACCTAAGTCGGGATTCGGCGGCTCAGGCGGCGCCGATGGCCGTGAACGACCAGCCGGTCGCCTGGTGCAGCGGGTCGCGCGGCAGCGCGCGCCTGGCGTCGCGAAGGGCCTCGGCCATGCCCATGCCGGCGCGCAGCCCCTCGTGCAGGGAGACCATCAGCGGCACCGCCGCCTGGTCGCTGACCGGCACCAGGCTGGCCACGATGCCGGCGGTGCCGAGCGGCAGCAGCGCCGCCGCCAGCCCGAGCAGCTCGTCGGCGCCCACCGGCTCCATCACCCCGGAGTCGCAGCTCGGCAGGACGATACGGTACGGGGCCCGGTGCAGCCGCTCGACGTCGTGGACGGTGAGCTCGCCGTCGTCCATGCGGAGCGAGGAGAACATGGGGCTGTCCGCGCGGAAGGTGCCGTGCGCGGCGATGTGCGCGAGCAGGCTGCCGTCGATGGCCTTCAGGACCGCGGGGGCGGTGGCGGTGCCGCCCTCCAGCACGGTGGCCTCGCCGTACCGGCTCGCCAGGGACGGCACCTCGGCGCCGAAGGTCGCAAGGCCGGGGCCGCGCACGAGCACGATGTCCGCGCCGAGCGGCGGCGGCACGTCATCGGCGCGCAGCCACGCGCCCGCGGACGGCGAGACGCCGAGCACCCGGTCGCGCAGGGCGGGCAGCGCCGCCCAGGGCACCCCGTGCAGCCGTCCCGGGGGCACCATCACCACCGGGCCGTTCCCGAGATGGGCGAGGGCCGGGCCGAGCAGCATCTCCTGCAGGCGGCGAGCGCCCGACTCAAGGAGGCCGAGCCGCTCCGCCGCCCGCTCGTCCGCCCGCCGGCCGGCCGGCCCCCCGCCGTCCCGCCGCGCCGTCCTCTCGTACGCGAGCCTGCGCAGCGCGGCGCGGAGGTGGTCGATCTCGATGGCGGCGTCGGCGGTGCGGCCGGCCTGGAACCGGCGCACCCTCCCCCTGCCGCACAGCAGCACGTGGACGTCACCGCCGACGTCCACGATCTCGACGAGCAGCCGGTCGCCTAGGCGGTCGAGAAGGGCCCCGGCGTCGAAGGGGCGGCCGTTGATCGTGCCCTCGCTGCGCGCCCGGAGCGTGCGCGCGCGGATGGCCTTCTCCAGCCGCCGCTGCTCGCGCTCCAGGGCGGGGGCGGGCGTGCCCTGGGACCGTGCGGACTCAAGGCGGCTGGTGATCTCGCGGAAGGCGCTCACCTCGCGGAGCAGCTCCTGGTCGTCCGGCGGCCGGGTCGGCGGCACCGCCAGCGCGGTGGCCCGCCAGCGCTCGCTCCAGACCAGCAGGCCCCGGGCGTTGCCCGGCCGCAGGCTCACGCGCTGGGCGAGCGCCGCGAGCTCGGCTCCCTGCGCCGTCGCGCGTGCCCGCAGCTCCGAGGCGCCGAGCGCCAGCCGGTGCTCATCGAGCACGTCGAGCCCCCGGCGGCAGGCGTGGAGCACGCCCCTCCTGCCCCGGCCCGCGGCCATCGCGCGCAGCGCCTCGGCCAGCCACCCGTCGGCCCGCGCGAGCGCGGGGCCCCGGTGACGGCCGAGCGCGGCGGCGGCCAGATGGCGGTCGGCGTCCTGCGGCCAGCCGAGCGCGAGCGCCACCCGTCCCGCGAGCAGGGAGGCCTGCACCGTGTCGGGGGATCCCAGCTCGGACAGGCGGGTGGCCACGGCGGCGATGTCACGTACGAGCCGACCGGAGATCCTGCCGGTGGCGACGCGCGACCGGAACAGCACCAGGCGCGCGTGGGCCTCCCCCCACTCGCGCCGCTGGCCGGCGAACAGCCGCAGCGCGGCCCAGGCGCGCGCGACGGCGGTGTCGGGGTCGCCCGCCGCCATGGCGGCCCGGGCGGCGATCAGAAGCAGCTCGGCCTTCATGGTGCTCTGCCCGCGCGTGCGCTCCAGCAGGGCCGTCGCGCCGTCGGCCTCCTGGAGCGCCTCGTCGGCGAGCCCGGCGGCGAGCAGCACGTCGCACCGGTCGATGTTCAGGCCGAACGCCGGCGTGCCGAGGGCCTCGAAACGCCTGGCCGCCTCGTCGAAATAGCGCAGGGCGGTGGGCAGGTCGCCGGAGCGGAACGCCGCCCCGCCGCGGTTCCACACCGCCACGCTGCGGTCGTGGTCCTGGTGGGTGCGGTCCCACAGCCGCTCGGCGGCGACGAAGTCCCTGTCGGCCTGCTCGGTGGACCCGAAGGCCAGGTGGACGAGCCCGCGCAGCGTGAGCGCCCGGGCGGTCCAGATGGTGTCATCGGCGTCGCGCAGCACGGGGACGGCCCGGCGGAGGTCGTCGAGCGCCTCGCGGTGCCGCCCGAGTATCCACAGGACGCGGCCCCTGCGGAACAACACGCGGGCCGCCGTGAGGCCGTCCCCGCGCGCCACGCCCGCGTCGAGCACGCGCAGGCCCTCGGCCGTACGGCCCGTGTAGACCACCGCGACGCCGAGGGCGGCGAGCGCGTCGGCCTCACGGTCGGCGTCGCCGCTGCGGCGGGCCAGCGAGCGCGCGCGCCTCAGGTGGCCGACCGCGAGGGTGAGATCGCCGAAGTCGCGCTCCCAGATGCCGATGACCTGGTGGGCGACGGAGGCGTCGTGCGGCGCCGGGCCGGAGGAGAGCAGGTCGCGGGCCCCGGCGAGGGCCTCGGCCGGGCGCGCGAAGACCATCGGCAGCAGGTCGAGAGGATCCGCCGCCCTTCCAGGCTTCCGCGAGCTTCCCTCACCCACGGATCGATGTTAGACGTGGGGTTTCGGGGCGTCCACAAAGTTTCGGTGTATCAGCCGGGCATCGTCCGGCTCTTACTCCGCGGCGAAGGCTGGATGACAACCCTGCGAAAAGGAGCCGTGATGGCGCTCGACCGGTTCATGGAACAGCTCGGCCAGATCTCCAGGGCGATGGGGCTCCCCCTGGTGGCGGGCCCCGAGGAGGACCCGAGGTTCCTCTACGAACGCGACCACATCCTCGTGCCGGTGGGAGAGCTCCCCGAGGTCGTCCCGGTGGTCAACGCCCGCAGGCGGTTCTCGGTGACCCCGCCACACGAGCGGGAGGCCAGGGCCGGGCTCCTGCGGATCCGGGTGACCGACCCGGACGACCCCGGCTCGCGCGACGGAGGGGTCACCAGGGCGCTGGACGCGATCAAGCTCGCGGAGACGCGGAGTGGCGGGCGGAGGATGGGGAGCCGCAACCACATCATCGCCATCACCACCGGAGGGGTGAACTCCTGCCCGTCGGACGAGCCCGCGTTCACCGAACGCGACTGGCACCCGGGGCTCACCCCGCCGTCCTCAGGCCCGGTGCCACCCGTCTCGATCGTCGTGATCGACACGGGCCTGCTGATCGACCACGACCTCCTCTACCCGTGGATGCGGAAGGTCGTGCCGACGCCGGGCGAGCCGCTCAAGCGTGGGGGCCTGCCCGCGGGGGTCCGCCCGTCCGACCCCGTGGCCGACCCCGATCCGGTCGTGAAGGAGTACGTCGGACACGGCACGTTCATCGCCGGGCTCATCGCGGCCATCGCGCCGAGGGCCGCCGTCCGGGTCTCCGGCAAGCTGATCCACGCCGGGGCCATCGACGAGCAGACATTCGGCCACGAGGTGCTTGACGCCGTCGGCGCCCAGTGGCCCGGCCTGACCGAGCTGGACGGCAGGACCAGGTGGCCGGACATCATCAGCCTGTCGGCGGGCACGTCCAACGAGGACGGGCGGCCCCTTCTCGGGCTGGAGAGGTTCATGGCCCAGCTGGCCGACCATCCCGAGACGCTCCTGGTCGCGGCGGCCGGCAACAACGGGAGCGACCACCCCTTCTGGCCCGCCGCCTACACGGCGCTCCCCGAGTACCGCGAGGCGGTGCTGTCGGTCGGTGCGCTACGCCCGGACGGCAGGTACGGCGCCTGCTTCACCGACCACGGCGAATGGGTGCAGGTGTACGCCCCCGGGGAACGGCTGGTCGGAGCGTTCCCCGGCACCCCTGAGCACCCGAGGAAGTACCGGTACCAGCACTCCACCTACGACCACTGCCGCTGGCGGCAGACCTCCGTCCACGACTTCGACTACGACTGCACCTGCGGGTTCCCCGCGCGCACCGGAGAGCTCAGCGCCTCCCTGGCCGAGGCCGCCACGCAGGACTTCACCGGCAGGGCCGAGTGGAGCGGCACGTCGTTCTCCACGCCGGCCGTCGCCGCCATGATCGCGAACTGCATGATGGAGAACCCCGGGCTCGGCTCCCGGGAGGCCGCGGTCAAGCTCCTCTCGGGTTCGGCGGCGAGGACGGCCGAGGTCCGCGGCCGTACGGTCCCCGCCCTGTGGCCGCCGCTGTGGAGCCCCGGGGAGGTGGCGCTCAACCCGCCTCGGCCCTGACCCGGCCTCCCGGCCGGCCGAGAGGCGCATCATGCCCACCGAGGGCCGTGCGCATCGTACGATGATGATCCCCGCCCCAAGGGACGTCGCCGTGGACCGTGATTCGATCGGCAGCCTCTTCCTGTCCGCGGCGGACGGCGATGCCGCCGCGTGGAAGGCGCTCGTCGAAGGGCTCGCGCCCCTGGTGTGGTCGGTCGTGCGCGCCCACGGGCTGTCGGACGCCGACGGCCACGAGGTGTTCCAGACGACGTGGCTCCGGCTCGCCCAGCACCTCGAACGCATCCGCGAGCCCGAGAAGGTCGGGTCATGGCTGGCGAGCACGGCCCGGCACGAGTGCCTGAAGGTCATCCAGGCCTCGCGCCGCGTCTCCCCCGTCGGCGATCCCGGGGTCTTCGACCGCGCCGCCGACCAGTGGACCCCCGAGGAGGCGCTGATCCACTCGGAGGAGGCCGACGCCAGGGCCGACCAGGTCAGGCAGCTCTGGCAGTCCTTCGAGCAGCTCAGCGAGGCGTGCCGGCGGCTGCTCCGCGTGCTGATGGCCTCCCCGCGCCCGCACTACCACGAGGTCTCCGCCGCGCTGGGCATCCCGGTCGGCGGCATCGGCCCGACCCGGCAGCGCTGCCTGCGGCGGCTGAGGACGCTGATGGAGCGAGGTTCCGGATGAACGGCTTCGACGACGGCGGGGACGAGGCCGACATGGGCCTGGAGGAGGCGCTGCGCCACGCGGCGGCGCTCTTCGACCCGGTGCCCTCCGATCTCGTCCAGACGGCCGTGGAGGCCTACACGCTGCGCACGATGGACGCCGAGCTCGCCGCGCTGACCTTCGACTCGCTCGCCGAGCCCGCGCCCGTGCGCGGGGGCGGGGGCGACGAGCCCCGGCTGGTGACCTTCCACGCCCTCGGGGTCACCATCGACGTGGAGGTGACCGTCATGGGGGCGATCGGCCGCGTCCTCGGCCAGGTGATCCCCGCCCAGCCGGCCGAGATCGAGGTGCGCGGCCGGCGGCCCGGCACCGTGACCGCCGACGGCATGGGCAGGTTCGTCTGCGACCGGGTGCCCTCGGGGCCTTTCAGCCTTCGCTGCCGCCTGGCGTCGGCCGTGGTCGTCACGGAGTGGATCACCATCTGATCCGGTGGCCCCTCGGCGAGGGGCCACCTGGCCGGACGTGCCCGGTGACGGACCGCCGGGGCCGGACGCGCGCCCGGTGACGGGACCGCCGGCGGCCGTGCCCCTCGACCACCATGGCGGACGCTTCTCCTATCCCTTATAGGAGTAAGAAAGTCACGACATACCGCCATACTCCGCTCACACAAGGTCACAAATGGCCGACCGGATTCGGACCGGCATCGGAGTGCACCGGCAAAACACTCGCCCCGGCATTGCCTTATCGTGTTCGCATGTAACAGCCGGGATTGGGCAGGTGACGGCCCCGGCGAATGACCGGTCGCGGCCGGCGGGCTCCACCGGGGTCCATGATTGTCCTCACCCTGCGAAATCCCCGGACAATCCGCGCCCCGCGCGGCCTTTAGATTGCGAGACCGCCGGGCGGGGAGCGTCCTTCGGCCCGAAGCGGCCGGCGGCCGAACCCGGCGGAGCTCGGCGAGTTCGCAGCGGAGGGGCAGAGATAATGGCGTAGGCTCGCCGGCCCGTCAAGTGGCGGCTACCGGCGACATTATTTTTCGGATTGGCGCGGGCGCCGACTCCCGGCATACCCGGCGCCCGGGGCACGGGAAGCTCTTGAGAAGCGGAGATCGGCCGCGGCTCGCAGGGGTTATGCGAGGAAAGGCGCGCGCGGCGGGGACGCGGCGCCGGGCCGTGGTTTTCCCGGGAACTTCACGGGCACGGCCGCCGTCGCGGCTAACACACTGGGGCGGTAAGGAATAGTGCTCATCCAGACAAATTCGCTGAAGTCAGCACTACCTCCCCCGGATGAAGGACCAGGGCACGGTCGCGCCCGGGAGGCGAGACCCCGCAGGCCAGGCGCGTGGGCCTGCGGACGGGAGGAACCGCTCTCGGGCCGCCCGAGTCACTCCGGCGGCCATTGGCCCGGTGCGAGCACGGCCGCCACAAAGGCGGTCCGCTAGAGAGATCCAGGCGGAGGATCACGTGCTCGTCGGGCGACTAATCCGGGCGCGACGGGTTAATCATTCACTGTGCCGCTTCGTACTGGGCCACGATGTGCGAGGCGATCCGGCCACGCTCGCTGACGTTCAGCCCGTGCGCCTTGGCCCAAGCCCGGATCTCCGAGCTTTTGTCGCGAGAGGGCCGCTGGGCGGCGCCCCGCTTGCGACCCTTGGCGGGGGCACCCTCGGCGCGACGGGCGCTGGAGACGAAAGGCGAAAGAGCCTCGCGCAGATTGCTGGCGTTTTTGTCGTTCAGATCGATCTCGTAGCTGGTGCCGTCAATCGCGAAGACCACGGTCTCTTTTGCTTCGCCGCCATCCAGGTCGTCGATGAGAAGCGTCTGGATCTGTGTCGCCATCTCCCACTCCTTTCACAGAGCATAGTTTGACACCTCAAGAATATACCCGGTTTCCGTCGCTTCCCACGCGGAGAACAGCGCGATGGATTGGCGGCCTCATGACGTAACTCCGCCGATTCCGGCGAACCTCCCGTTTATCGGAGCACGGAGCCGCCCGCCGCCGAACCGGCGATCACGCATCCGACCCGAAACTGGTGCCGGCACCACATCCGTGTAGGGCCGAACATAGTGCCGACTACAGGTATTCAGGGCAAGGACGGCGTTCTCGCCTCAGAAGACGGCGGCCGAATAGTGGATGAGTCACCTACAGCCCGGCAAGGCGCCGGGGCACGAAGGCCTACAGTGGCGTCCATGGGCATGGTCAAGACCGTCGGGCTGGTGCTGCATCCCCAGCGCGATTCGAAGCAGGCGATCGACACGATCGTCGAGTGGGCGCGCGACAGGGCCGTCACGGTGCTCGGCCTGCCTGACGAGGTCGGCCGCATCGACTGCAGCGCCGTGCCGGTCGACCCGGCCACCCTGGTGGACCGCGCCGACCTGCTGGTCAGCCTCGGCGGCGACGGCACGATGCTGCGCACCATGCGGCTGGTCTGCGGCCGGTCCACCCCCGTCCTCGGCGTGAACCTCGGCAAGCTCGGCTTCCTCGCCGAGATCGACGTCGACGAGCTGCCCCATGCGCTGTCGGCCATCGACAGCCACGCGTTCACCGTCGAGCCCCGCCTCGCGGTGCGGGCCACACTGCCGGGCGGCCCGACGGTCGTCGCGTTCAACGACATCGCCCTGGCCCGCATACCGGGCGACCGGCTCTCCGCGGTCGCGATCTCGGTGGACGGCCATCCCTTCGTCCGGTACGCGGCCGACGCCGTCATCGTCTCGACCGCCACGGGGTCGACCGCCTACAACTTCTCCGCGGGCGGCCCCCTGGTCTCCCCGCTGGTCGAGGCGTTCCTGGTCGTCCCCGCGGCGGCGCACTCGTCGTTCAACAGGGCCCTTGTCCTGTCGGCCGACGAGGAGGTGACGCTGGAGCTGCTCCCCACCAGCGGCCGGCTGGCCGTCGAGGTGGACGGCTCGGTGGCCGGGCGCCTGTCGTCCGGCGACCACATCACGGTGACGGCGATGCGCTCGGCCGGTCACGTCGTGCGGCTCGGCACCACCACCTTCTACGAGCGCGCCCGGCGCAAGCTCCGGGTCAGCGGCAGCGCCGAGGTCGACTGAGCCCCTCTACCGGGCCATCCTCTGTGAGGAACCTCACACGCGCACCAGCGCCCGGCGCAGGGCCGCCGCCCGGCCCGCGGCGGCCCTGCGGCTGAGCCCGGCCTCCGGGACGAACGCGTCGAAGCCGTGGAAGGCGCCCGGGTGCATGTGGAACTCCGTGGACACGCCCGCCCGGACCAGCCGCATGGCGTAGTCGGCGCACTCGTCGCGGAAGACCTCCAGCTCGCCGACCTCGATGTAGGCTGGCGGGAGCCCTGACAGGTCGGCGGCCCTCGCGGCCGCGGCGTACGGCGACACGCCCTCGGTGCCGATCGCGTCGCCCAGCAGGGCCGTCCACCCGAACACGTTCGCGTCGCGGTTCCACGCCACCGCCTCGGTGAACTCGCGGCTGGAGGGGGTGGTGCCCCGGTCGTCGAGCATCGGAGAGCTCAGGAGCTGGAACGCGACCGGCGGGCCTCCCCTGTCGCGGGCCATGAGAACGGTGCCCGCCGCGAGCCCGCCTCCCGCGCTCGACCCGCCCACGGCGACGCGCTCGGGGTCGACGCCGAGCTCCTCGGCGTTCTTGACCGCCCACACCAGACCGGCGTAGCAGTCCTCGACGGGCGCCGGATGCGGATGCTCGGGGGCCAGCCGGTACTCGACCGACACCACCGCGCAGCCCACGTCCTGGACGAAGCGCGCCATCCTCGCGTCGTCCATCTCCACCAGGCCGAGGACCATTCCCCCGCCGTGCATCCAGTACAGGCAGGGCAGCGGGCCGTGCCGCTCCTCGGGGCGGTAGAGGCGCACCCTGATGTCCGGGTCGCCGTCCGGTCCTGGCACCATCCGGTCCTCCACGGAGAGCCCGGGCGCGGCGAAGGACGGCATGGCGGCGAACGCGGCGCCCATCTGGCGGCGCAGGCCCGGCAGGTCGGCCGGTGACATGCGGGCGAAGTCGACGGGCGGGAGGAAGGCGTGCTTGAGCCCCTCGGCGAGCTCGGGGTCGATATTGGGGTGAAGCGGCATGTGGTTCACCTCGTGGGACGTGTGACGGCAGGCATGGCGAAGCGGTACACCCGAGCATGTGCCCCGGGCCGTGTCGCGCCACAACCGCGACATGGCGCCGATGACCTGCTGTTTCCCGTTCGATCAGCACCAGCAGGCTCACCCGGCCCCGCAGGCCCGACAAAAGGGCGTCCCGCTCGCGAGCCCGGTGAGCTCGGAGCGGGACGCCGGGATCCCCCCCCTCGCGGCCGTCAGGCGCGGCGGGTGAGGCGGGGCCGGGCGCGCCTCTCGGCCAGGTTCAGCAGCCCGGCCCCCGCCATGGTCACCGCTCCCACCGCGATGAGCACGGCGGGGCGGCGGGAGACCTGGTCGGCCACGCCCCGCAGCATCCCGGGGACGGACCCGGCCGCCGGTCCCGTGCGCCCCGCGGCGGCCTTCGCCGACTGCGAGGCGGCCCCGCGGAGCCTGCCCGCCATCACGGAGGCCTTCTCCCTGGCGACGACCCTGGTCTCCGCCATCTTCTGCTGGGCCCGCGCCTTCACGTCGACCTTCTGCGCCAGCGCCTCGACCGTGCGGCCGAGGTCCTCGCGGGTGCGGACGATCTCGTCACGCAGCCGGTCCTCCTCCGATACGCGCATCTCGTGCTTCCTTTCACGCGGTACCTCGGGGCGGGCCCTGAGGTGTGGCTCGGACAGTCCGGCGAGCGGGTCGCCCTTCCCGTGGCTCACCACGGGCTTGACGTACGGCTTCGGCGGCGCGCGCACCTGGGGGACGTTCAGCGACGGCCCCGCGGACTCGGGGGTGGCCGTTCCCGGCTCCTGCCGGTGCATGCCCACCTCACCGGCTTTGGGCCGGTCAGGTGCCCCGATCGGATCGGTCTCGGTCATCGGTGCGCACTCTCCTTCAGGATGTCGACGTCGGCCTTGAGGCTCTGGATGGCCTCCTCGGGAAGCGGCGGCGTGGCCTTGGACACCTGGCTCTTACCGGTCAGGGCCAGGATGGCCGCGATGATCAGCAGTGCCACCCCCACGATCAGGGCCGCGATCCACGGCGTGAGCACCTGGGCGATCAGCAGGATCACCGTCGCGACCAGCGCGCCGCCGCCGTACAGGGCGACGACCCCCGCGCCGCCGAACAGCCCCGCGCCCCGCCCGGCCCTCTTGCCCTTGCGCGTGAGCTCCAGGGTCGCCAGCCGGATCTCGTCCCGGACCAGCCGGGAGACCTCCTCGGACAGGTGCCTGATCAGCTCGGCGGTCGAGAGGGAGGCGTACGGGTTGGTCATGGCCCGGGCTTCCTTCAGGTCGGTCATGGCGTTTCCCCTTTCTTTCCCCGGCCCCGGCGGACAGCGCCGGACGGGAGCGGCTGTGAGCGGCGGAGCAGTGCGATGACCGCCCGCTCGACGCCACCGTGGGTGGCGAGCTGCCCGAAGTGCCAGGTGCGGAGGTCCTCGGCCGGTACCTCGCAGTGCGGGAATGCCGAGCATCCGGGCCGCGGCGGCCGGCACCCCGCTCACGGGTGACGCCGCGCGCCTGGAGATCCTTGGCGACGCGCGCTGGAGGCCGCGAACAGGACGGCCGCCCCTGCGGGCCGGCGGGCCTGCTCACACAGCGGGTGTGGCGGGCACACCGCCACACCCTGAGGCCGCCCCCTCACTACCTCGTGGGCATCTTCCGGGTCCCCACCGCCATGGCACCGAGGCCGAGCAGGAGGATGACGATGCCGGTGATGACGTTGTTCCAGATCGACCCGGTCGTGTGCGATCGAATGATCCATGGTGACACGATCGTCCAGACTCCCAGGATCGGTGCGATCCACGTCAGCCCGTAGGTCCGGCCGAAGGCCGACGCGAACCCAAGAGCGAGAGCGGCCAGCGCCAGTCCGGTGACCATGTTGCTCACCGAGAGCCGGGACAGCCCGTTGAACCCCACCACCCATGGCGATATCGCAAGGTAAAGCCCTGCGAGAAGCGTCAGCCCGTCGATCACCTGCGCGGCCGTGCTGGAACCAGCCCGTTCGTACTTGGCTCGCATCGCCACGATGTCGGGATGCGCTTCCAGGCCGGTCGGTCTAGTCATGACCTCACCGCCTTCCGATTTCCTTTGCGGAACGGATCAATGTCGCCATACCCGTGCGGGAAGCGAGATCACGGTGAGCTGTGCAAAATGATGGCCGATCATCCCAATTGTCCGTTATGCCCGAACCGGGCGCGACCAGGCCCAGGAGGCCCGCATCGCGCCCGGTCAGACGCCCGGTCAGGTGCCGTACACGTTGAGATCCCACAGCGAGTAGCCGTACGGCGACAGCGCCCGCTGGGTGCCGTACACGCGCACGTAGCGCCCCGTGCCGGTGACGGTGAGGTCGTCGACTCCCCCGTCGCCGCTGGTGGTGGAGAAGACCGTCGTCCACGCCGAGTTGTCGGGCGAGGTCTGCACCTGGTAGGCCCGCGCGTAGGCGGCCTCCCAGTTCAGCCTGACCCGGTTGATCGAGTGCGACGCGCCCAGGTCGACCGTGATCCACTGCGGGTCGGTGTACGCGCTGCCCCAGCGGGTCGCCGGGTCGCCGTCCACCGCGTTGGCGCCGACCAGCACATTGCCGGTCTCCACACTGGACACCGTGGTGGGACGGCCGCGCGCGAGGTCGGTGGTGCCGGTGGGAGGCGTGCTCACACCGGGACCTGTGAAGGTGTAGCTGTCGATGTCGTACAGGGCGTTGGTGCCGGTGTTGACGCCGCTGAACACGATGTACAGGTCGTGCGTGCCGTCGTCCGGCTTGGTGACGGGGGCGGTGAGCTCCACGTAGTTGTCCCAGCCCCCGGTGCCGGCCACCGCGATGCGCGCGACCTCGGGGCCGGTCGGCGAGTCGAAGCGGAACGACAGGGTGCCGCCGGCGTTGGCCGAGGAGACACGCGCCTTGATCCCGGTGATGCCCTTCAGGCTGACGGCGTGGTGCCTGACCCATTCACCGCTCTGGATGTCCCCGAGCCTCTTGCCGCCCTCGGCCGCGGCCTGGTCGACGACCTTCGGGCCGTTGAGCTGGACGTAGTGCTCGGCCTGCCACTGCTTGGGCCAGAGCGTGATCTCCTTCTCCCCCGTGAGGGCCACGGTGCCGGGCGCGCCCTTGTCGGTGTAGGAGGAGCGCATGACGAAGAACTGCACCGCGTCGAGCCCGGCGTGGATGGGGCCGGTGTTCACGGTGAACCCGCAGCCGGTGCCCTGGCCCTCCTCGTGGGCGTGCTCCTGGTGGCCGAGGGCCGCCCGTACGACGACGCTCGCGCAGGGCACGGTGCCGTCCTGGGGGTCGGTGGCGCCCGCGGTGGCGGTCAGGTCGTCGCCCCAGCTGTAGGTGCCGCCCGCGGGAAGGCCGGACAGCGACAGGGTCGGGCGGTTGTTGCCGACGACGACGGGGATCAGCGTCGTGCCGGTGCGGCCCGTGCCGTCGTTGACGGTCAGCCGTGCCCGCTTGTCGCCGTTCGTGGTGTAGGTGAAGGAGGGGTTGGCGGCCGTCGAGTCCGTGGCCCCGTTGTTGTCGAAGTCCCAGGCGTAGGTGAGCGGGTCGCCGTCGGGGTCGGAGCTGCCGGCGCTGGAGAAGGCCACCGTGAGCGGGGTCAGGCCGTTGTCCTTGTCGGACGAGGCCACGGCGACCGGCGAGCGGCCGCCCTGGACGTAGTTGATCTTGTAGAGGCCGGCGTCCGCCGCACCCGAGAAGTAGCCGCTGCCGTACTCGAGCAGGTACAGCGAGCCGTCCGGGCCGAACTCCATGTCGATCGGGTGGACGAGGTTCATGCCCGCGAGGACCGGCTCGATGACGGTCGGGGTCCCCGTCGAGGGGTTGCCGTTGTTGAACTGGACTTCCTTGATCCAGTTACGGCAGTACTCGGAGATCAGCCACTTGTTGTCGTAGTAGGCGGGCCACTTGTTGGGCGAGTTGAGGCCCGCGTTGTAGTGGTAGACCTCGGTGTGGTTGGGCGCGCCGCAGCCCCCGGGGTTGTCCAGGGCCGGCCATTCCTTGCTGCCGCCGTGCTGCTCCCAGACCAGGGCTGGCTTGGTCGGCGGAAGCTGCTGCAGGCCCGTGTTGCGCGGCGAGTTGTTCACCGGCCCCGCCGATCCCCCGCAGGGGAACCAGCCTCGGGGGGCGTTGGCCGCGAAGTCCCAGTCGTTGTAGGCGACGTTCGGGCCTCCGCAGTACGGCCAGCCGTAGTTACCGGGGCCGGTGGCGCGGTTGAACTCGTCGTAGGCCGCGGGGCCGCGGTTGGCGATGGTGGCTCCGGCGTCCGGCCCGACCTCGCCCCAGTAGAGGGTGTTGGCCGCCTGCTTGTCGACCCAGATGCGGTAGGGGTTGCGGGTGCCCATGATGTAGATCTCGGGCCGGGTCTGCGCCGTGCCGGCGGGGAACAGGTTGCCCGCCGGCACGGTGTAGGTGCCGTTGCTCTCCGGGTGGATCCGGTTGATCTTGCCGCGGAGGTCGTTGGTGTTGCCCGCCGTGCGCTGGGCGTCGTACTGGGGGCTGCGGCCGGTCCGCTCGTCGATCGGCGCCATGCCGGCCGAGTCGCCCCCGGAGTTGGTGTTGTCGCCGACGGCGAAGTACAGGTTGTTGTTCGAGTCCCACGTCATCGACCCCGCCGAGTGGCAGCAGAGGTCGCGCTCGGTCGGCCACTCGATGATCATGTCCTCGCTCGCCGGGTCGAGGACGTTGGTCGAGGTGTTGAAGGTGAACCGGGAGATCCGGTTGACCAGTGGGGTCACCTTCGGCGAGTAGAACAGGAACACCCAGTGGTTGGTGGCGAACTGGGGATGCGGGGTGATGCCGATGAGCCCGTCCTCGAACCGGGCGTCGAGCTGGAGCGTCAGGGCGACCGTGGTGGCCTTGGTCGCCGGGTTGTACAGGCGCACCTGGCCACCGCCGGAGGTCGAGCCCCGGTTGATGTAAAGGACCTTGCCGTCGGGCAGCACCGACAGCTCGATGGGCTCGCCCATCGACAGCCCGCCGTCCAGCTTCACCTTCTCGAAGCCGCTCGCCGGGGGCGGGGCCAGGGCGGCTGAGGACGACAGGGATGACGAGGGTAAGGAAAGGGTCTTGGGGGTCGAGGCGGAGGCGGTGGTGGTGCCCGCCACTCCCGCCGTGGCGGTGGCGGCGAGGGCGAGCACCACGGCGCCGGCGAGCTTTCGAAGGCGCGCTGAAGATGGCACGAAGACTCCAGGGGGTGTGAAGGCCGGGGGGTTTCTGCCGCTCAGCTGCCGTAGACGTTGAGGTCCCAGAGGGAGTAGCCCCACTGGGTGGCCCGCTGGGTTCCGTAGATCCGCACGTAGCGGCCCGAGCCGGCGACCGCCACGTCGTCGGTGCCGCCGTCCCCTGTGGTGGTGGAGTAGACCGTCGACCACGTGGCGTTGTCGGGCGAGGTCTGGATCTGGTACGCCTTGCCGTAGGCGGTCTCCCAGGTGAGCTTGACGCGGTTCAGCGTGCGCGTGGCGCCGAGGTCCACCGTGATCCACTGGGGGTCGGAGTAGGCGCTGCCCCACCGGGTGGCGGCGTTGCCGTCGACGGCGTTGGCGCCGGCGTGCGGGCTGCCGGGCTCCACGCTGGAGACCGTGGTCGGACGGCCCCGTGCCAGGTCGGTCACGGCCACAGTGTCCTGCTTGATCCGGATGTTGCGGTAGTTGATGTCCGCGCCGGCCCCGTCGTTCTGCACGCCGATGTACCCGTTCGAGATGGCGCGGGTGCTCGTGTAGTCGTTGATCTTGACGCCGTTGAGGTAGATCTCGACGCGCTGGCCGTGCACGGCGATCTCGTAGGTGTTCCACGAGCCGGGCGGGTTGAGCGCCGCGGCCCTCAGCGCCGAGTCGGGCGCCTTGAAGCTGTAGACGCTGCCCGTCGTGCGGGTCGGGTCGGCGTCGGTGGCGTCGATCTGGATCTCGTGCCCCGCGTCGACCGGCTTCCACGGGTCGCCCTGCGGGTCGGGGAAGCCGATGAACACGCCGCCGTTGTCGTCGCCCGGCATCATCCAGTCGAGCTTGAGCGAGTAGTTGCTGAACGTGCTGACCGGGTACCAGAGCAGGCCCATGCCGCCGAAGGAGGTGAGGGTGCCGTTCGCCAGGGTGAAGCCGCCGGGGCCCGCCTGCCGCCACCTGGAGAAGGTCGTCTGGGTGCCGTCGAACAGCGCGGTGTAGCCGGTCTCCGGCCGGCAGTCGGCCGGCTTGGCGCCCGCCGCGACCTGGATGCCGCCGAGCAGCATCGTCGTGAAGGCCGGGTCGGCGTAGGACTCCTCGGTGTGCCCGAGGCCGGTGTACCAGGACCTGCCGCCGCCGTAGTTCTGGCACCAGGTGATGGGGTGGTCGCCCATGGTGCCGCCCGAGTAGGAGGTCTCGTCGAGACTCGCCAGCACCTTGACGTTCGCGCGGGGGTTCGACCGGTAGTTGTACCACTCGTCGGTGCGGGTCCAGGTCGGCGCCAGGTGCGAGGTGGAGACGTTGGACCTGTCCTCCACGCGCACCGTGGCCTGCTGGGTCGCGGGGTGGGAGCTGAACCACGCGCCCACCAGGCCGCCGTACCAGGGCCAGTCGTACTCGGTGTCGGCGGCGGCGTGGACGCCGACGTAGCCGCCGCCGGCCGCGATGTAGGACTGGAACGCGGTCTGCTGGGCGGCGTTCAGGACGTCGCCGGTGGTCGAGAGCCAGACCACGGCCTGGTACTGCGCGAGGTTGGCCGTGGTGAACGCCGCGGCGTCCTCCGTCGCGACCACGGTGAACCCGTTGGCGGTGCCGAGCCGCTGGATCGCCGCGATGCCGTTCGGGATGGACGTGTGCCGGAAGCCGGCCGTCTTGGAGAAGACGAGGATCTTGGTGAGGGGCGCGGCCGACGCCGCGACGGGGACGGACAGGATGCCCGTCAGCGCGACGGCCAGCGCGAGTGCGGCCCGCAGGAGCAGGCGGGGCAGGCGTGCCCGGAGGGGCCAGGGGGATCTGGGCGAGGGGGTGGGCGGATGCACGTCCATGACGGATTCCTTCGCGATGGGGAGGAGCGCGCCGCCGCACCTGTGCGGAAAGTCGAACGGTTTGCCACGTAACTTTCGCCGCTGTCGACGAAACTTTGGCATGTCCGGACGGAAGCGTCAAGCGTGCCGACACGCCCTCGACACGTCGAATCCGGCTAGACATCGGATCATTTAACAATGTGGACACATCCGATGTCACTAGTCCCTGACGGAGCTTGTCGATGTGATCGTTTTACTCGATGAATCCGCAGGTAGGAGAGCCAGCGCCGCCCCGCTTCAGTTCCGGTACGGAAATGAGGCTGGATGGACACCTCTTGACGCCCCAAGACATCCAATGTTAACTGCGCCTGACAGTCCTGAGGCGGTAGCGGTGCGATGGCTTTCGTGCCGGATGGCCATCGCCACTCGCCTCGGGTCCGTGTTGCCGGAGAGGGGCCCGAGGGCCGAGCGAGACCGGTCGCCGATCACCGGTCTCGCCGGCCAGGGTCCCTCTCCTCGCACTCTTCCGGTATCTCGGCGACGAAGGGAGATCGGCGTCACGATGTGCCCGCGAATGGATTTCCCGGCTTGAACACGATGGCGGCCCCCGCGCGGAGATGGGCCGCCCGCGTACGCGAACGGCCCATCAGCGTGAAGGCGTTTACATCTCTCCGGGTTACATCGCTCCAGGGAGATTTCCGTAATATCCGGCGAGCCTCGCCCGGTACCCGGCGTCCTTGTAGGATTTCTGGTCGAACTCCGGGGCGTTCTTGATTTCCTGCTTCGTGCGGGCGACATAGACCTTGCGGTCCGGCTGGTTGATCTGGGTGACGACGAGGGCGGGGAGGACGACCTTCTTCCCGAAGATCCACGGCCCGGTGTCGACGACGATGTAGCTCTCGCCCACCACGTTGCTGGCCTCGTCGACCGACCCGATCTTGCCGTCCACGGCCTCGACGTCGAAGCCGACGATGTCCATGGTCTGGTCGTGGCCGTATACGTCCGGCCGGTATGTCCACAGGTTGTCACTGATCATGCTTGCGCTCTCCCTCTTCGCTGGTTCACCGAACGCCGTACGCCCACCCGCGGAATCACCGATTCGGTGGGCGAAGGCACGGCTTCCGCTCCGCAATACTGTCGGTACCCGGGCATGAAAGGCGCCACCTCAGCATGAGGTAAAGGCTTCCAATTCACCCTTCTCACGGCAATTTGGAAAGGCGTCAGTCGCCGTTCAGTAAACGCAGCCTCAGGACAAATCGGGCACCCTTGGCCCCGTGGCCACCCGCCCGGACGGCCATCCCGCCGGGTGGGCACGGGGTCTCGCGCGTACGGGCGCTCAGGGGCACTGGCCGTCCGCGACGACCCAGTAGCCGGGCCCGGTCTGCTTGAGGGTGTGGGTGGTGAAGGTGTTCCACAGTCCCATCGGGTCGTTGGAGCCGTTGGCGAAGGTCGAGCCGCCGGACTGGTGCGCCCGTCCCGCCGTGGTGTGGGCGTAGTTGCTGGCCGTCACGCACACGGGCGGAGTGGTCGGGGTGACCGTGGGCGTGGGCGTGACGGTGGGGGTGACCGTCGGGGTGGCGGTCGGCGTCGGCCCGGCTCCGTCGAGCCCGAAGAAGGCGGCGTCGCGGTAGGCCGAGCAGATGCTGTCGAGGAAGTAGGCGCCGGCGGTGCCGCACTGGTCGGCGGCGGTGCCCGGGTCGACCGGGGTCCCGTGGCCCGCGCCGGCGATCTTGTAGAGACGCACCGCGTCGTTGCCGTACTTCTCCAGGGTCGTGCCCGCCGGCAGCGACTCGGCCGAGGTGGGCGTCTGGGAGACGCCGAGGACGTCGGTCCACTGGTCGCGCAGTTCGAGCCCGTTCTTCGGCACGACGACCGCGTCCGACTGCCCGTGCCAGATCGCGACCCTCGGACGCGGGCCCGTGTAGCCGGGGTAGGCGTTGCGCACCAGGTCGCCCCAGACCTTCGGGCTCTTGTCCACACCGGAGTACTGGCAGGTGGTGGTGGAGGCGGGCGGAGAGCAGCGGTAGGGAAGGCCGGACACGACCGAGCCGGCCGCGAACAGGTCGGGGTAGGTGGCCAGCATGACGGCGGTCATCGCGCCGCCCGCCGACAACCCGGTGACGTAGACCCTTCCCGCGTCCAGGCGGTAGGTCTGCGTGGCGTAGCCGACCATCTGCGCCACGGACAGCGCCTGGCCCTGGCCCCTCGCGATGTGGGCCTCCTGGAACCACTGGAAGCAGTTGGACGGGAACGTGCCGGAGTCGATCCGCTCGGGGAAGACGACGGCGAAGTGGTAGAGGTCCGCGTACTTCTTCCAGCCCGAGTTGGTGTAGTAGTCGTTCGCCGTCTGCGTGCACCCGTGCATCGCGACGACCATCGGTGCGCCGGCGGGCAGGTCGTCCGGCCGGTAGACCCACATGTTCAGGCCGCCGGGGTTGGACCCGAAGCCGGTGACCTTGGTGAGGGAGGCCGCGCTGGCGCTGCCCATGGTGAGCTGGAGCGTCGCGACCAAGGACACCAGGCCCACCAGCAGCGTGACGGACGAGTACAGGAAGCGCTTCATCTGACCGCTCCTTCGACGGGACCGATCTCACGGCTGCCGTGAGATCGGTGTGATGGCCATCACACCTTTGGTCCACGCAAAGTTAGATCGCAGGTCGGAAAGCGGAAATGTGCGCGGCACCCACAATCCACCTACTGCCTGTAGGCGGGTGGCCCCCGGCCGCCTACCGGAGGGTCAGGGTCACAGCTCCTCGAGCATGCGCCGCAGGGTGGCGACGGTCCTGGCCGGCGGCTCGGCCTGCACGCTGAGGCTGTTCATGACGTCCCAGTAGTGCATGATCTCGGCGGGCTTGTCGGGGTACAGCGCGCTGGCGAGCTGCTCCAGGTAGACCACATCGGGAAGCTCGTGCGCGGCGAGGCGCAGGATGGTCACGGGGCCGCCTCCCGCGGCGTGGCCGCCGGAGCTGAACGGCATCACCTGCAGGGTGACGTTCGGCAGCGCGCTCATCCGGATGAGGTGCTCTATCTGGGCGCGCATCGTCGCCGCCCCGCCGACGAGCCGGCGCAGCGCGCCCTCGTCGACCACGGCCCACAGCTTCACGGCGCCGGGGCTGGTGAGGATGCGCTGCCGCCTCATCCGCAGGGCCACGCGGCGCTCCACCTCGGCCTCCGTCGCGGAGCGGTCGAGGCGGATCACGGTGCGCGCGTAGTCCTCGGTCTGCAGCAGGCCGGGGACGAACTGCACCTCCCACGAGCGGATCACGCCGGCCGCCTGCTCGAGCCCGATGTAGGCCTCGAACCAGGAGGGCACCACGTCGGTGTACACGTGCCACCAGCCAGGGTTGTTGGCGTGCTCGGCGAGGGACAGCACGGCCTGGCGCTCGTCCTCGTCGGTCACCCCGTACAGGGTCAGCAGGTCGGCCACGTCGCGCGGCTTGAAGCCGGTGCGTCCCAGCTCCAGGCGGCTGATCTTGGTATCGGAGGCGCGGATCGCGTAGCCGGCGGCGGCCCGGGTGATCTCTCCGGCCTCGCGCAACCGGCGCAGCTGTGCTCCGACCAGCATCCGGAGCACCGTGGGCCCGGCCTGCCGGTGATCCAGGATGTGCTCGTCTTCCAGGTCACCCGCGGCCCGAAAAGCCCTCATGCTCCCTCTCCGATGCAGAACCCGAACGCCTGATCACCTTAAAGGATCTCATCCAGGCTTGGACCTTGACTGGCGGTTCGCGTTTCTTGACACATTCATGAGGAATCTAACGCATGAGGGCCCGAAGCGGGTCACCACTAGGGGTACGCACGCGAGGTCACGTCCGCCGCCGGCTCGCGCGGGCCGGAGCCCCGCCGGGATGCGCGGCGGGGCCATGGCGTTTCCTACCGGCTCACCTCTCTTACCGGCTCACGCGCTCTTACCGGCTCACCCGCTCCTCACAGGCTCACCCGCGCCGGAGCCGGAGCGTACGCGCCGAGCCCGCCCCGGCGGTGGCGGCGGATCGCCGCGTCCAGGGACCAGGTGCCCGGGCCGAGCACGGCGACGAGGAAGAACGACCAGCAGAACAGCACGGCGAGCTCGCCGCCGTTACTCAGGGGCAGCAGGGCCTCCGGCTGGTGCACGACGAAGTACGCGTACGCCATGGACCCCGACGACAGCAGCGCGCCGACGCGGGTGAGGAGCCCGGCGAGGACGAGCGCGCCGAAGACCACCTGGATGAGCGCGGCCCACCATCCGGGCCAGGTGCCGAACGGGATGGGCTGGCCCGTGCCCCGGCTGCCGCCGAAGACGCCGAAGACCGACGCCAGCCCGTGGCACAGGAACAGCAGTGCCGTGACGACGCGAAACAGCGAGAGCGCCGGTCCGCCGAACCGGTCGACGTTCATGAGATCACCTCTTGGTCTGGTGGTGGCCGGCACGGGTCGAGGTAACACGGGCGACGGTGACCGTGCGGGAGTGCGACCGGGGCCGCCCGACTGACGATAGTCGCCGACCGGTCACCGTGAGTGACGGTCGGATGGAGTCGCAGACCCCCGGGAAGAGATCAGGGGGGCCGCTTATCGGCGCGCGCAGGGCCATCCGGCACGAGACCGGGACACCGCGGAGTGCCTCTGGCCCGCGATGTGCGCGGGCTCTCGCTGGTATCCCGTCCATGGACCGCGGAGCGCCGGGCCCCGCCGCTCCCCTTCTGACAGGGGGTGACGACGCCCACCCCAGAATCCTGTCAGGGGTGCCCCTCGTCAACGGGCGGGCGGCGGCCCCACGGCGGGGGACGGCGCCACTCGCAGGCCCGGCGGGCTCTCACCTGCCGCTTTCGCCGGGAGGGGAGGCACGAGACGGCGGCCCGCGCCCGGACGGCCGGTGAAACTTTCCCCGCGAGGGACGAGAGCCCCGAAGATCCAAAAAGGCCACTTCCCGGGATGGGAAGCGGCCTTGCGGATGGTGGGCGATACTGGGATCGAACCAGTGACCTCTTCGGTGTGAACGAAGCGCTCTCCCGCTGAGCTAATCGCCCTCCTGTGCCGGGATCCCCCGCTCGGAGGACCTTGCCCGACGGGGAAAACCATACCTCACTCCCGGGGGTGCTGGCGAAGCGGCCAGACAACCGGATCACGAAAGGTTCTCAGGAGTCCGGCGGCGTGGCGCCCTGTTGTCATAGCATCGTCATGCCCCATACTCATCCGAATCGCACCACTTATGATCTTTACCCCGAGACACCCGTAGATGCCCCGTAGGACAGCAGGAACGACACGCAAAACCCTTGCAAACAGGCGCCTCTAAGCGATGTTTGACCAGGTAGAGGCATAAATGTCGCGCTGTGATATGCGTTACAGAAGGGCTCAGGAGCGGAATCTCTCCTGGAGGTTCCTTCGTTTCGCAGACACAGCTCCGAGCGAAGTCCTTCAGAGCACCGCAACCCAAGCCCCGCGCAGGGGACCCACCGACGAAAGGTTTGGCTGACGATGAACGCCACCGTCTCTGCCGAGCTGGGCCTTCGACTTGTGGTCCCCGACCGTACCACCGTCCCCCTGCTCGCCGGCCTGAGCTATACGGCCGACGATCCGTACGCCATCAGGATGGCCTTCCACGTGGGGAACGACGAACCGGTCGAGTGGATCTTCGCCCGCGAGCTGCTGACCGTGGGCATCGTGCGCCGGGTGGGAGACGGCGACGTCCAGGTGTGGCCGGCGCGGGCCGACGGCGAGCGCACGCTGAACATCAGCCTCACCTCGCCCTTCGGCCAGGCGCTGTTCGAGGTCCCGCTGCCGCCGCTGACCGAGTTCCTGCACCGCACGTACGACCTGGTGGCCGCCGGCCGCGAGACCGACTACATGGACCTCGACGACGAGCTGTCGAACATGCTGTGGAGCTCCTGACCGAAACTCACTTCATGAGCTTCCGCATCCTGCCGATCTCCACGCGCTGGCCGGAGGCGACGTCCTGGGCCATCTTGCGCATGGTCTGGTCGGTTCCGCCGGAAAGCTCCTCCCCCGCCATCCGCACGGCGCCCTCGTGATGTCTGATCATCAACCGCAGGAGCAGAGCGTCGAACGCGGCGCCGCGCGACGAGCGCAACCGGTTCATCTCCCCCAGGCTCGCCATGCCGTAGCCCTCCTTGCCCGGCGAGGCCGCGTGCGCGGGATGCTCAGCGGGCACGGCTCGGCCCAGCGCCAGCAGCCATCGCGACATCACCCCCACCTCTGGCCGCTGCCCGACCGCGATGCGCTCGCAGATGCGCAGGACGTCGGGGTTCGAGGTCCGCGAGACGGCGAGGCCGGCCATCTCCAGCGCCTGCCGGTGGTGCGGGATCATCCGCTCCGTGAACAGGACGTCGGCGGCGGACGCCCGTGACTCCGACCGGCCGACGTGCTCGCCCGGCGTGGCCCTGCGTCCCGCGTCACCCGGCGCCCCCGGGATGATCACCGGGGCGCCGCCGCCCGCCACGATGGGCGATCCGCGCCCTGGATCGCCGCCCGTACAGCCCGCCAGCACGGAAGCCAGCCCGGATCCCAGCACAACCGTTACAAAAAGCCCGCACGTGCGGCGCCGGATCACCATAGCTTCCATACTGGGGCACATTCCCAAATTCAGCCGGACAACAGGGGGCATTGTGGGCACGTGGCGGATCGGGGCGTTCGCTTCCATGGCGAGCGCGGTTCTCCTTCTCGGAGCCTGTGCCGGTGATCCACCGCCCTCCATCCCCGCGGCCTCGACGGCGACCCCAGGGCCGTCCACATCGGGCGGGGTGGAGCACAGCGCCAACGCCAGGCTCGTGGCGAACGTCCCGCTGTCCGCGCCGTTCGACGGCGAGGAGGCCTGGGGCACCGACCTCGCCTTCCAGGGGAACTACGCCTACGTCGGCAACTACGAGGGCTTCACGATCCACGACATCACCGACCCGGCCAAGCCCAAGGTCGTCACGCGGGTGGTCTGCCCCGGCGGCCAGAACGACATCTCCGTCACCGGGAACCTGCTCTTCCTCTCGGTGGACGAGCCCAGGGACAACGAGACCTGCCAGAGCAGGCGAGGCGACATGGACGCGGGCTGGGAGGGCATCCGGATCTTCGACATCTCGGACAAGACCCACCCCCGCTACCTGAAGTCCCTGGCCACGGCCTGCGGTTCGCACACCCACACGCTGGTGCCGGGCAAGGACGCCGAGAAGGTCTACCTGTACGTCTCGTCGTTCGGGCCCTCGCCGGACTCCAAGACCTGCAAGCCGCCCCACGACTCCATCGCGATCGTCGAGGTCCCGGTGGGCGACCCCGCCCAGGCCAAGATCGTCGCCCAGCCGGTGCTGTTCACCGACGGCGACGACGAGTCCCAGCCGGGCGCGACCAGCGGATGTCACGACATCACGGTGTACCCGGAGAAGGACCTGGCGGCGGGGGCCTGCCTCGGGAACGGCATCCTGATGGACATCTCCGACCGGGTGCGGCCCAAGGTGCTCCAGGAGATCACCGACACCGAGAACTTCTCCGTCTGGCACTCGGCGACGTTCACCAACGACGCGACCAGGGTGATCTTCTCCGACGAGCTGGGCGGCGGCATCGCCCCGACCTGCGACGCCAAGACCGGGCCCACCCGGGGCGCCGACGCGGTGTACGACATCACCGGGGACCGCAAGCTCCAGCGCAGGGGCTACTTCAAGATCCCGCGCCACCAGACCGAGACCGAGAACTGCGTGGCGCACAACGGCTCGCTGATCCCCGTGCCCGGCAAGACCATCATGGTCCAGGCGTGGTACCAGGGCGGAGTCTCGGTGATCGACTTCACCGACCCCGACCACCCCAAGGAGATCGCGTACGTCGACCGGGGCCCGCTGACCACCTCCGGGGAGCCCAGGCTGGGCGGCTCGTGGTCGGCGTACTACTACAACGGCTACATCTACTCCAGCGACATCACCAAGGGCCTGGACGTCATCGCGATCGACGATCCGCTCACCGATCCGGCGAAGTCCGTCAAGCTGGACAAGCTCAACGCCCAGACCCAGGTGTCCTACCCCGAGTGATCACGGGTCGACGTCGGCCGCGCTCCGCTCCGCGAAGACACGCATCGCCTTGGCGGTGACGGGGCCGGGCGCGGTCGCGAGCACCGTGTCGTCGACGAGCCTGATCGGCTGGATGTCGCGGGTCGTGGAGGTGAGGAACGCCTCCTCGGCCTCGTACAGGGCGGAGATCGGCACGTCGGCCTCCTCGCCGCCGTGCCACTCGAGCACCAGCGCGCGCGTCACGCCGGCCAGGCAGCCGGAGGCGAGGGTGGGGGTGATGAGGTGGCCGTCCCTGACGATGAAGACGTTGCTGCCGGTGCCCTCGCAGAGGTTGCCCGCGAGGTTCTCGAAGACGGCCTCCTGGCCGCCGCGCTCCTTGGCGTACGCCAGGGCCTTGGCGTTGTCGCCGTAGGAGGTGCTCTTCACCCCGGCGAGCGCCCCGCGCTCGTTGCGCGGCCACGGCACCACGGTGACGCTCGCGGTCTCGGAGAACGGCGCCTGGGCTCCGACGATCACGATGGCGCTGGTGCCCTGGTTGCCTCGGTCGGAGCCGAGCGGGCCGTTGCCGCTGGTGTAGGTGACCCGGATGCGGCCGAGCGGCCACGGCGGCGCCTCCGCCAGGCAGGCCCGCACGCCGTCGGCGATCGCGTCCACGTCGGGCGCCGGCAGGCCGAGGCGCTCGGCGGAGAGCTTGAGACGGTCCAGGTGCCTGGTGAGGGCGAACGACTCGCCGTTCACGCACTTGATGGTCTCGAAAACGCCGTCCCCGACCATCAGCCCGTGGTCGAAGACGGAGACGCTGGCCTGCGTGGGATCGATAAGTTCCCCGTTGACCCAGACCGGAACGTTCATCTATGAGATCTCCATTCTTACGAGGTGTTGCCGAGTTCGCCGGGCGCCCGCCGCACGCATGCGCGGCCCGGCCCCGTCGGTACGGGCCGGAGCCAGGACGGCCGTCAGGCCCTCCCGGAGGCGAGCGCGATGAGCCGGGACGCCTTCAACTCGGTCTCGCGCCACTCGCGCCCCGGGTCGGAGCCCCAGGTGATGCCGGCTCCCGTGCCGAAGCGGATGAGATCACGCTCGATCCAGAACGTGCGGATGCCCACGGCCAGCGCGGCCTCGCGCCTGCCCGCGTCGACCCAGCCCACTGCCCCACAGTACGGCCCCCGGGGCGCAGGTTCGAGTTCATTGATGATACGAAGCGCCGAGGACTTGGGCGCACCCGTCACAGAGCCGGGCGGGAAGGTCGCCGAGAACAGCTCCGGCCACCCCCGGCCCCGCTCCAGCGTGGCGCGAACGGTCGACACCAGGTGCACGAGCCCCGGATGCTCCTCCACCGCGCAGAGGGCGGGAACCGTGACGGAGCCGACTTCGGCCACCCTTCCCAGGTCGTTGCGCACCAGGTCGACGATCATGACGTTCTCGGCGTAGTCCTTTTCGAGCAGGTCGTCCGCGGTCACGCCCGTACCCTTGATCGGCCCCGACTCCACGACGTCGCCGGCGCGGGACAGGTAGAGCTCCGGCGAGGCGGAGACCACCGTCAGCCCCGGCACGCGCACGGTGGCGGCGTACGGCGCGGGATTGCCCCGCGCGAGCCTCCCGGCCAGCACCAGCGGGTCGGCGTCGAGCGGGATCTCCGCGGTCAGCACCCGGCACAGGTTCGCCTGGTAGACCTCCCCCTGCTCGATGTAGTCGCGGATCCGCCGGACGCCGTCCTCGTACCCTCGCCGGTCCAGCGAGCTGGTCCACCGCAGCGAGGCGGGCCAGGGCCCGGACGCGCGGGGAAGGGGGGCGGGCCGCACCTCGTCGAACCGGGCGCAGGTGACCTTGCCCTCGTAGGTCACCACGACGGCCCACCATCCGGCACCGTCGAGGGCTTCGAGATCGGTGGTCACATCCCGCAGCCCGGTGGCCAATCGACCTCCGACATGGGCGAAATACACGCCTCCATTCTCCCGCGTGCCGGAACCCCCCTCGCGCCACCGGCCTCCCGGTACCGATCAGCTGGCCGGAACCCCTTCGCGCCACCGACCTTCCCGCGCCCGACCGGCTACCCGGGGGACTTGAGGCCGTCGAGGGATCGGTGGCCCCGGGAGTTCGGGCGACCGTAAATCGGCTTCCGGAAATGTCGTTTATATCGGTGATCGAGGGAAGCCAACCAAGATCGCCGGATGGCCTTGACATCGAACTCGCCCCGGATGTCAGACTCGGCTTTCCATTCCAATTCCCGACCAAGGAGCATGCCGTGGCACAGGTGAATCTCGCCCTGGGAGCGATGTACTTCGGCACCCGACTTGACGAGCGAACGTCTTTCGAGCTGCTTGACCGGTTCGTGGCGGAGGGCGGGACGATAATCGACACCGCCAACTGCTATTCGTTCTGGGCCGACCCGAGCGGCTTCGGCGGGCAGAGCGAAGAGGTGATCGGCAGATGGCTGGCACGCCGTCCCGGACTCCGCGACAAGCTGTACATCAGCACGAAGGTCGGCGCGGAGCCGGGCGGGGACGGCGAGTGGCCCGCCAACCGGGAGGGGCTGTCGGGTCCGGCGATCAAGGCGGCGCTGGAAGGCAGCATGCGCCGTCTTGGCACCGACCGCGTCGACCTGTACTGGACGCACATGGAGGACAGGTCGGCGCAACTGGAGGACACGGCGGGCGCGCTGGCCGAGCTGGTCGAGGCGGGGCTGGTCGGGCGCCTTGGCGCGTCCAACCATCCCATCTGGCGGGTGGAGCGCGCCCGGCGGATCGCCGAGTCCAACGGGTGGGAGGGATACACGGCGCTTCAGCTGCGCCACTCCTACGTCAAACCGCGTCCCGACGCGCCGGTGCCCGACCAGAACCACCGCTTCGGCTGGGTCGGCGAGGAGGTCCTCGACTACGTGGCCTCCGATCCGCGAATGGCCCTGTGGGCCTACACCACGCTCCTCAACGGCGCCTACGTCCGTGAGGACCGCCCATTGATCGAGGCCTACGACCATCCGGGCACCACCCGGCGGCTGGCCGTTCTGGCCGAGGTCGCCGCCGAGCTGGGGATCACGCGCAACCAGGTCGTGCTGGCCTGGCTGACCGGAGGAAACCCCTCTGTGACGCCGATCGTCGGGGTCAGCGACGCCGGGCAACTGGACGAGGCCGTCGCCGGAGTGGCGCTCACCCTTCCCTCCGAGCAGCGGCGGCGCCTCGACGAGACCGCCTGATCCCTACGTCCCGACCCGCACCTCCAGATCCGTACGTCCTGATGCGCACGTCCTGATCCGTACGTCCTGCTGGGCATGTCCCCCGCCGACCGCCGCCGACCGCGGCGGCCGGCGTGGTGACCGCCGGGGCGCGCCGAATGGCTACCTCCTTAGAGCGAGCGTTGGAACCTCCCGCACGCATCCGCCGTAGGTCATGCTTCAGACGTTGACGATTCGCGGCTCCGCGGAGTCGCCACGATCCACCGGCACAGGGGACCGGAACGGATGGAATCCGAAACTCCGGACGCAAGGGCTGACGCATTCACGGGGGTGGTCTTGATGATTGATGGCCGATCGGCCTGTCACCGGTCCGAACGTGAAATCTCCGTACCACCGATGCGCCGTCACCGGACGGCGGCATCCGCACGCGCCTGGATTCATCCACCGGCGGGGGTCGGCCACGCCTGAGAGCGCCCACGCCGCTCCCACCGCGGGTGACCGGTACCGGTCCGCACGGTGAAGCGGTAAAGCGGTAGCAGCGAAGCAGTACCGGTCCGGGCGGTGAAGCGGCAACGCGGTACCGGTCCGCGCGACAAGGCACCACCGGACCACGCGATGGCCCCGGCCGGGAGGCGGCACCAGTCGTCCTCACGGACCGGCCGGCTCATCATGCCCCCGGCGGGAGACGACGCACGACGGCGACCGCACGTCGCCATGTCGTCCGCACAACCGTGGATCCGCCTCGTCACCAGGTCACCATGCCCGGCCGCGGGTGGCCGTTCCGCCACGGCTCACCGCGTATCCACCTGCCCCACGTACGGCACGTACCGCATGACCACGCACGCACCCGTGCGCGTCGGACGGTTTCTCACCCATGCCCCGGCGCGCGCCATCGTGATGAAGGGAATCAGATGCAGGAGCTTCTTTCCCTGAAGCAGGCCGAGGATCTGGACGTCGACCAGATCCACGAGATGTACCGCAACTATGTCAACCGCAGCCAGGTCTCGCTGATGACCTCGTTCGGCTTCGGCCGTGAGCTGGTCGAACACGCCGAGGGCGCCTACCTGTACATGAAGGACGGCCGCCGTGTCCTGGACCTCACCGGCGGCGTCGGGGTCCTCAACCACGGGCACAACCACCCGCGCATCCTCGCGGCCCGGACGAAGTTCCAGCAGGACCGCCGGATGGAGGTCCACAAGACCTACTTCTCCCCCTATCTCGCCGCGCTGGGCCACAACCTCGCCCAGGTGCTCCCCGGCGACCTCACCATGTCGTTCTTCCCGAACTCGGGCGCCGAGGCGGTCGAGGGAGCCGTCAAGCTGGCCTACAAGTACCACCGTGGCCGGCGCAACACGATCCTGCGTTCGGACATCAGCTTCCACGGCAAGCTGCTGGGCTCGGGCGGCCTGACCGGAAGCTCGCAGAACCGTTTCGCCTTCCCCACCATTCCGGGCATCGTGCGCTTCGCCTACGACGACCTGGACTCGGTCCGTTCGGCGCTGCGCGCCAATCGCGGCGATGTGTACGCCCTGCTCATCGAGCCGTTCAGCGCCTCGACGATGAGGTGGTGCTCGGAGGAGTTCCTGCGCGGGGTACGGGAGCTGTGCACCGCCGAGAAGATCGTGCTGATCTTCGACGAGATCTACACCGGGTGGGGGAAGACCGGCAGCCTCTTCTATTTCATGCGCTACCCGGACCTCGTTCCCGACGTGCTGACGACGTCCAAGTCCTTCGGCGGCGGAAAGTCCTCGATCTCCGCGTTCATCGCCCGCGAGCCGATATTCCGCAAGGCGTACGACAACATGGCCGACGCCCTCATCCAGAGCACGAGCACCACGTACTACGGCTTCGGCGAGGAGGCGGCGACCGCCATCGAGGCCGTCAACATCGCCGTGGAGGACGACTACCCGGCACGTGCCCGCGCGCTTGAGGACGTACTTCGCCCCGGCCTCGAACGCATCCGCGCGAAATACCCCGACCAGGTCGCGGAGGTGTGCGGCGCCGGCGCCCTGTGGGGGATCTTCCTGTCCGGCGGGCCCAAGGTGCTCGACCTGGCCGGGAGGCTGCCTCCCCTGAAGGACCCGCTCCTGCGCACGAAGCTGGTCGCCTGCTCGGTGATCGACACGCTCTACCGCGAGCACGACATCTACGCCTACTACACGCTCAACGGGCGCAGCCCCCTGGTCGTCGGCCCCCCGCTGGTGGCCGAGCCGGAGGAGATGGAGCGCTTCCTCGCGGCCCTGGACGCGACGCTCGCGCAGGGCATCCCCCGGCTCCTGAGCCGTTTCCTCAAGGAGAAGGTGAGCTCGCTATGGTGAACCCCTCCCCGCCGTCCCGTGTCGTGGTGACCGGAGCCGCCGGGATCCTCGGCTCCAACCTCGTGACCCGCCTGCTCGCCGACGGCGCCGAGGTGTGCGGGCTCGACCTGCGGGAGATCGCCCCCGAGCCCGGCCTCACGCCGCGCAGGGCCGACATCCGCGACGTGCCGGCGGTGAAGGAGGCCTTCGCCGGCGCCGACATGGTGGTGCACTGCGCGGCGGCGCTCCCCAGCTATCCCGCCGACCAGATCCGCTCGATCATCGTCGGCGGCACCACGGCCGTCCTGCGCGCGGCCCGCGACACGGGCGTACGGCGGGTCGTGCACATCTCCTCGACCGCGGTGTACGGGCTGCCGAAGACGGTGCCGACGACCGAGGACCATCCCCGCGAGCCCGTCGACACCTACAGCGCGGCCAAGGCCGAGGCGGAGGAGCTCGCCGAGAAGTACCGGGCCGACGGGATGTGCGTGAGCGTCCTGCGTCCCAAGACGTTCCTCGGCCCCGGTCGCATGGGGCTGTTCTCGATGCTCTTCGAGTGGGCCGAGGAAGGGCGCAACTTCCCCGTCCTCGGCCGGGGCGACGTGCGCATCCAGATGCTCGGCCTGGAGGACCTCGTCGACGCCGTCACCACCGTCCTCGCCGCCCCCGACGAGGTCGCCAACGACACCTACAACCTGGGCGCGGCCCGATTCGGGACCATCAGGGAGGACTTCCAGTCCGTCCTGGACACGGCCGGCCGGGGCAGGCGCGTGGTGTCGGTCCCGGCCCACGCGGCGGTGGGGGTGCTGCGGCTGCTCGAACGCTTCAAGCTCTCGCCGGTGTACGGAAGGCTCCTGTACAAGCTGCTCGCCGACTCCTACGTGAGCATCGGCAAGGCGCAGGACCGGCTCGGGTTCACCCCCCGGCTGTCCAACCAGGAGGCGATCCTGCGCACGTACGAGTGGTGGCGGCGGCACCGGGACGAGCCGGCGGCCCGGGGCACCGGGCGCACGAGCCGCGAGCCGTGGCGCCAGGGCGTGCTCGCGATGTCCAAAGTCTTCTTCTGACGGTCTCCGGAGGTGAGGTATGTCAAGCACTCCCCTGGATCTGCCGCCCGTGACGGTCCGTCCGGCGCGAGAGCACCGGAGGCCGGCACGTGATCTGCTCGTCCTGCTCCGCCCCCACCAGTGGGTGAAGAACCTGCTGGTGGTCCCCCTGCCCCTGGTGCACCCGTCGGCCTGGAACCCGCCCTCGCTCGCCCGCCTGGCGGGGGCCGTGCTGATCTTCATCCTGGCCTCGTCGGTCGTCTACGTCGGCAACGACATCGCCGACCGCGACCGCGACCGCAGGCATCCGGTCAAGCGCCACCGCCCGATCGCGGCCGGGCACGTCTCGGTGGCGCTGGCGGCCGGCGCCGGCTGCGCGCTGGCGGCGCTGCTCGTCGTGCTGCTGGCCGTGGTGTCACCGGGCCTGGCGTGGCCCGTCGCCGGGTACCTGGCGTTGAACGTGCTCTACAGCGTCTGGCTCAAGCACGTGCCGGTGGTCGACCTGTTCGTCGTGGTGCTCGGGTTCGAGGCGCGGATCGTCGCCGGGTACCAGGCGGTCGGATCGGCCCCGTCCGTCTGGCTGCTGCTCTGCGTCTTCTTCCTGTGTCTCACCCTGATCCTCGGCAAGCGCCGCAGGGAGATCGACGACGCGGGATCGGCGCACCGCCCGGCGCTGGCGGGCTACTCCGCCGCGCTGGTCGACCAGATGCTCACGCTCAGCGCGGGGCTGACCGCGGTCGCGTTCCTGCTCTTCCTCGGCGGTGACGCCTCCTCGGCGGCTTCTGACAACCTGGCGACGCTTGTGCTCGTGCCGCTGAGCCTGTTCGGCCTCTTCCGCTACCTGCGGATCCTCACCCTCCAGGGAGTGGACGGCGATCCGGTGCGCGCGCTGCTGCGCGACCGGGTGATCGTAAGCACCGCCCTGCTGAGCGCCGGCCTGCTGACCGTCCTGCTGGGCGTCGACGGCCTCGGGAGGCTCTCGTGACCACGGTCGCCGAGCAGCCGACGTCGCAGCGGGCCGTTCCACCGGCGCGCTGGTGTCTCGGCACGCGGCTCCTTGTCACCGCGACCCTGGCGTGGGCGGCGCTCCTTCTCGTCCACGCCCTGGTGAGCGGGCGGTGGTGGCTGTGGCTCGTGGTCGAACTCGCCCCGCCGGTGGTCGTGCTCGTCGTCCCGGTCGTGCTGCTCGCCCTCACCCCGCTGGCGGCCCGCCCGGTACGGCTGCCGCTCGCGGTGGTGCTGGCGGCCACGCTCGTACTGGGCGTGCCGCTGTCGGGGCTCAGCCTCCCGGCGGCGGCCGGCGCCGCCCCCGGGGCGGTGAAGGTCTTCTCCTGGAACACCGGCTACTGGCACCAGGGGGAGGATCCGGCGGCCTTCTACTCCTACCTGCGCGCGCAGCATGCCGACGTGTACCTGTTGCAGGAGTACCTCTACTTCTCCGACGACCCGATCAGGATCGACGACCTGCCGCGGATCAGGCGGGAGTTCCCCGGCTACCACGTCGCGGCGGCCAGCGAGCTGGTCACGATCTCCCGGCTGCCGATAGCCGCCTCGCGCCCGGTGGACGCCTCGGCCCTGATGTCCCCCGCCGACGGGAGCGCGCCGCCGGCGGGCACGGGCTGGCGCGACTACTACACCACCAAGGCGCTGCGCACCGACATCCGCGTCGGGGGCGACCTGGTGTCCTTCTACAACGTGCATCTGGCGGTCCAGGTGGACATCCGGCTGAGCCCGTTCTCCCCGGCCTTCTACCGGGTGATCCACGACCAGTACCACCGGAGGGAGGCCGAGCTGCGGACGCTGAGCGCGGACCTGTCGGCCAACGGGAACCCCGCGGTCATCGCCGGTGACTTCAACTCGACATCGCTGATGGCTGATGTGCGCAGGCTGTGCGAACGGTCGCGGTGCCACGATCCGTCCGGCCCGTCGCCGCTGCCCCTGAGCTGGCCGACGGAGGGCATGCCGCGGCTGTGGCGGCTCGACTGGGTGCTCTCCCAGGGAGGTCTCGACGTCACCGGCTACCACTTCACCCCCTCCAAGGGGATGTCCGACCACCTCGCCCAGTCCCTGTCCGTCTCGGTGGCCCGATGATCGCGAAGCTGCGCGCGGTGCTCACCGCGGTCGCGGTGCTGACGGTCGCCGCGTTCGTGGTCCTGACGCTGAAGGACCAGGACTGGGCGCTGCTCGCCACCCTGACCGAGCCGCGCGCGCTCCTGCTGATCGGCGCCGCGATCGTCACCAACGCCGTGGGGCTGTGGTTCGGGATGCTCTCGTGGCGAGCGCTCGTGGTCGGTTTCGGCTCCCGGGCGGGGGTGTGGGAGGGGGCTCGCATCTTCTTCGTGGGCTTCCTCGCGAAGTTCGTGCCCGGCCGGGTGTGGACGCTGCTGGCGAACATGCGCATGGGCAGGACCGTGGGGATCACCCCGGCGCAGATGGCGGCGCTCTACGTGCTGAACATCGCCATCGCGTCCCTGACGGGCCTGATGACCGGGCTGCTCGCGGCGCCGAGCGTGTTCGGCGGGAACAGCGTCTGGATGGCGCTGGCCGCCCTGCCGGTCGTGGTCTTCTTCGCCCGCCCCGGTCTCGCCCACCGCCTCACCGGAGTGGCCGCGCGGCTGCTCCGGCGGCCGGAGCCGGTGACCAGGGCGCCCGACGGGAGCGTGCGCCGGGCGATCACCATGCAGACGCTGTCGTGGCTGATGTCGAGCACGCATGTGTGGTTCCTGGCCATCGCTATGGGCGCCTCGCCGCTCTCGTCGCTCCTGGCCTGCGTGGGCGCCTTCGCGGGCGCCGCCGTCATCGGCTACCTCATGGTGCTGGTGCCCGACGGCCTCGGCGTCCGCGAGGCGATCCTGCTGGCGGCCCTGACCGGGGTGCTCCCCCTTCCGGCGGCGGGCAGCGTCGTGCTGGCCAGCCGGCTGCTCTGCACCGTCACCGAGATCGCCGTGGCGGGAGCCGCGCTGCTCGTCGCCCACCTACGCATACGCCCTGACGGCAACCAAGGAGATGAACCTCGATGGCGGATTTCGACCTCGCAGTCATCCTCAACTACTACTCCCCCTACGTCAGCGGCCTGACCGACTCGGCGAGGGAGATCGCCGAGGGGCTCGCCGGCCGGGGGTGGCGGGTGGCCGTGGTGGCCTCCCAGCACAAGCGGTCCCTTCCCCGGCGGGAGCGCCGGAACGGCGTCGAGATCTTCCGCTGCCCCGTGGTCACGACGATCAGCCGGGGGCCGGTGAGCCTGTCGCTGCCGTTCGTCGCGGGGCAGGTGGCCCGCGCGTCCAGCGTCGCCAACCTGCACATCCCCATGCTGGAGGCGGGTCCCATCGCCCGGCTCTGCGCGCCCACCCCTGTGGTCACGACGTACCACATCGACCTGTGGCTAAGGCCGTCCCTGGTGAGCCCGGCGGTGATCGGTGCCGTGGACACCTCGGCGCGGATGGCGATGCGGCAGTCGGCCGCGGTGGTGGTGAACAGCGACGACCAGGCCCGGCACTCGCGCCTGTGGCCGACCATGCGCCGCTCCCGGGTCCACGCGATCCCCGCCCCCTGCCAGGACCGTACGGGGGGCGGCCCCTCCTACCGGGAGGGCCCCGGCCTGCACGTGGGGTTCGCCGGGCGCATCGCCGCGGAGAAGGGCCTTGCGTACCTGGTGCGGGCGTTCCGCCGCCTGCCCGAGCCGGACGCCCGTCTCCTCCTCGCCGGTGACTACGTCGACGTCGCCGGCGGCAGCGACATCGAGCGCGTCAGGCGGGCCATCGGCGACGACCCGCGCGTCCGGCTCCTCGGGCTGCTGAACGGGCGGCAGATGAGGGACTTCTACGCCTCGATCGACGTGTTCGCCCTCCCGTCGATATCCGAGTCCTTCGGCATCGTCCAGGCGGAGGCGATGATGGCGGGAATCCCCTCGGTCACCACCGACATACCCGGCGGCCGGGTCCCGGTGACGGCCACCGGGTTCGGCCGCGTGATACCGCCCAGGGACCCGGCCGCGATATTCCAGGCGATCCAGGAACTGCGTGACCTGCCCGTGGAGCGCCGGGCGACGGGCGCGCGCGACGCCCGCGCGAAGTTCGGACTCCAGGCCTGCCTCGACGCCTACGAGGACCTGTTCCACTCCCTGGGCGCTAAACCGGGGATTTCACGAAACGCCCAGAAGAAAATCGCGTGACCGCCCCCTCAGCCCGTAGAAATTGTTCCTTGAAAGGTGCCTCATGGAAACATCCGTCAACGCGCCCAGGGTTTCGGTCATCATCCCGAATTACAACTACGCGAAGACCCTGGAGGCCTGCCTGGAATCGGTGTTCTCCCAGACCCTGCCACCGTACGAGGTGATCGTCTCCGACGACGCCAGCACCGACGGCTCCCCCGAGATCGCCGAGCGGTTCCCGTGCCGTCTCGTACGGGCGCCGCGCAACCGCGGGGTCTCAGCGGCCCGCAACGCGGGGGTGGCCGCCAGCACCGGCGACATCCTGTTCTTCATGGACTCCGACCAGGCGCTGGCGTCCGACGCCATCGAGCAGGCGGTCAAGGCGCTGCGGGACGAGGCCGGCTACGACTGCGTACACGGGGTCATCGCGCCCGAGCCGATGATCGACGACGGGCCGGTCGAGTGGGTCATGACGATGCTCGCCCATTTCGCCCGCATGCGCGCGGCGGGACCCACCGTGACGGTCTACTTCCAGGCCGCGGCGATGCACCGGTCGGTCTTCGAGGACGTCGGGCCGTTCGACGAGTCCCTGCGCGACTTCGAGGACGTCGAGTACAGCGAGCGGCTGTCGGCGAAGTACCGCATCGGCCTCAGCGACAAGGTGGTGGTCTACCACGACGACGAGGACCGGCTGCCCGACCTGCTCTCCGAGCAGTACCGCAGGTCACAACTCATGATCCCGTTCGTGGCGGCGCACAGGAACCGGCCGGGCGCGCTGCGGCCCAACAGCACCCTCGGCGTCGCCATGGCCTCGCTCACCGTGGCCACCCTCCCGGCGTTCCTCGTCTCGCGGAAGCTGGCGGCGCTGCCCCTGCTGTCGGCCACGGTGTTCGCCTGCTCGAATCCCGGCCTCTACCGCTTCGTCCTCCGCAGGCGGGGGCCGAGGTTCCTCGGGCGATTCGCCGGCATCCACTTCCTGCTCAACGTGGCGATCGCGGCGGGCGCGGCGGCCGGGGGCCTGCGGTCGCTCCGCGACCCCGACTTCGGGCGTCCGGCGGTACGGGGCGGGGGCTCGGCGACTTCTTCCTGACTGTCCGTAAATTCCATTATGGGACATGTGGGACGAATGTTATGTACCAACAGAGACGCTTGAGATTGGTTATTGCACATCTACACCACATGTCCCATAATGTATATATAAGTACTTGGCCCGCCCAACATACGGGGGTTTGAGTGGAACAACCAAGTAGAACAAAGATCGACGATCGAATAAGCAGGAAACTTGACGTCGGAATAGTCTGCGAGAACGAAATCCTCCGCTACGGCCTCAAGGTCACTCTGCACGACATCATGACGGTGCGAACCGTACGGGAGATCGCGAAACAGTCCGCATACCCGGGTGGCAACGGGCTCGGCTCGCTCGACATCGTCATCATCTCCTACGCCGAATGGGCCACGGCCATGCGCGTCGTGCCGGCCGCGCGGGCGGCGAACATACGCGTGCTGGCCTTCGTCGACGACGTCAGCGCCAAGGACCCCGAGAAACTGGTGTCCCTCAGGCCTGACGGTTTCATCCTGCAGCGTGACCTGACCAAGCGCCGGCTGGAAGACGCCCTGATACGGGTTTCACGCAGCGAGACGCCGATGCCGACGGAAATCGTCTCGCAGGTGTTCGACTCCGCGATACGCATTCTGAAAACCTCCCATCCGCGTTTCGTCGAGCTGACGCCGAGAGAACAGGACGCCCTTGAGCTGCTCGCGGACGGGCTGAGCAACAAAGAGATCGCGCAGCGCCTTTCCGTTTCCCTGCACGGCGCGAAACGCCTGGTCGGCAATATCCTGCTGAAACTGAATTGCCCCAACCGCACGCAGGCCGTCGTCCTCGCCATGAGACACGGCCTGCTACGCGACCGCAATTGATACCCTTTCCCGCCGCCCGCCCACCGCCGGGCCTGTGAAAGAACCACTGGTCCGACGGGGTCGGCCCGGGATGGCGCGCGCAATCCGCCCCTATGCGAACTTCACCGTTGAGGGTCGTGCCATCCACCCACGACGCGCCGGAGGAGACCGAGGAGCGTCTCGGCCGAGGGCACCGGCGCCGCACGGGGCAGCGCCGCGTAGACCTCGCGCCGCGGGGCCTGCTCGCCGAGCGACCGCAGCACGAGATCGCCCCGTACGGCTCGCGCCGCCATGGAGGGCACCAGCGCGACGCCCAGCCCGGCGGCGACGTAGCCGAGCTTGCCGGTCCACTCGCCGATGCGGATCCCCACCTTCGGCGCGAAGCCCACACGCGCACAGGATTCCGCGAGCATCGTGGCATGCCCGGGCGGGGCGCCCTCGATCCAGTTCTCGTCGCGGAGCTCGCCGAGCTGGACCACCTCCTGGTGCGCGAGCCGGTGGTCGCGCGGCAGCGCGAGGAGAAGCTCGTCGGTGAACAGGGGCACGAGCTCGGCGTCCTCGACCGGCGACAGCCCCGACGGGTAGTCGCTGACGACCGCGACATCGAGCGAGCCCTCGTGCAGACGCTCCATCAACCGCGCGCTGAACCCCTCGACCAGGGTGATCTCCACCCCGGGACGGGCCCGCCGGAACTCGCGGAGCGCCTCGGGCACCAGGACGGCGTTGGCGGTCGCGAACGCCCCGACCCTGAGCCGCCCTCCGGACCCGTCGTGGATCGCCGACAGCTCCGCGGCGGCGCGGCCGAGCCGCTCCAGCACCTCTCTCGCGTGCCGGTGAAGCACCTCCCCCGCCGGCGTCAGCCGTACCCCTCGGGCGAGGCGCACGAACAGCGGCCCGTCGGCGTCCCGTTCGAGCGAGGCGATGCGGCGCGACACCGCCGACTGCGTGTAGTTCAGCTCTTCCGCCGCCGCCGTGAACGATCCCGTACGGGCGACCACGTCGAGCAGGCGGAGGGCGTCGATCTCGAACACATTCCTCCCATGCATGGCTCACATGCAATCTAGTCGCTGGTGGCATGGCTTGGGAGGGCCTACCGTCGGGGCAATGATCGCTTTTCTCGGACTCGGGCGCATGGGCGCCCCCATGGCCCGGCGCCTCGTGAACGCCGGCCACAAGGTCACGGTATGGAACCGCACCCCGTATGCCGTGCCCGGCGCCGGGGCGGCGGCGTCGGACCGTACGACGGGCACCGGGGCGGTCGCGTCGGATCTTGGAACGCGTGCGGTGCCGGGCGCCGAGGTGGCGGCGTCGGCAGCGGAGGCCGTCGCGGACGCGGACCTGGTGATCACGATGTTGCGCGACCCGGCGGCCGTCGAGGAGGTCCTGACCTCCGCCGCGCCACGGCCGGGGACGCTGGTCGTGGAGATGTCGACCATCGGCCCCGAGGCCGTCTCGCGGCTCCGCTCGCTGCTGCCCGAGGGTGTCGGCCTGGTCGACGCCCCCGTGCTGGGCAGTGTCCAGCCCGCCACCGACGGCACGCTCACGGTGCTGGCGGGCGGATCGGAGGCCGACCTCTCGCGCTGCCGCGACGTGCTGGACGTGTTCGGCGAGGTCCGCGAGGTGGGCCCGCCGGGCGCCGGGGCGGCGATGAAGCTGGCGGTGATGAGCGCGCTCGTACCCGCCCAGGTGCTGATCGCCGAGACCCTGGCGTATGCGGGCACGCAGGGGGTCGACCGCACGGCGCTGCTGGAGTTGCTGGCCGGGACCCCGCTCGGGCCCTTGGTCGATCGCCTCCGGCCCGCCGTCCTGGAGGGACCCACGGAGACCCGCTACGCACTCGGCCTGGCCGCCAAGGACCTGACCCTCGCCGCCCACCCGACCCAGACCATGGCCGCCGCCGCCCGCCGGCGCCTCCTGCGAGCGGCCGGCGCCGGCCTCGCCGACGGCGACCTCACCGCCATCGCCACCTCCCCCACACTGAACTCCCCGCCCCCCGCCGAGACCCGGCCCACCCCCGGCCCCGCCTCGGCCGTGGCCGGCGGGGCCGCCTCGGGGGAGGCTCCCCGCTCGGGCAGGGCCGTCAAGCTGAACCCCGCCTCCGTGCCCGCTCCTGCCGGGGCGTACTCCCACGCAGTACGGGCCGGTGACCTGCTGTTCGTGTCAGGGCAGGCGGCACTCGACGAGAACGGCGAGGTGGTGGGCCAGGGTGACATCGTGCGGCAGTCGGAGCTCGTCTTCGACTACCTCGAAGCCATCCTCGCCGACCAGGGATGCACCTTCGACGACGTGGTGACGATCAAGACCTTCCTCAGGGACATGGCCGACCTGCCCGGCTACGGCGACGTACGGATGCGAAGGATCACCGGCGAGCCCCCATCGAGTACCACCGTCGAAGTCTCCCGCCTCTTCCGCCCCGGCCTCCTGATCGAGGTAGAAGTGATCGCGGCCATCCCACCCAGATAACCGCCGGGCCCTTTCGTCTTCGGGACGAAGAGGCCGTGGGTTCGAATCCCGCCACCCCGACCCAGGTCAAAGGCCACTTGCGATTCCGCAAGTGGCCTTTTCCCTCTACAACAGCGGCGTTTACGAGGCGTCGAGGATCGCTCAAGCCGAGGTGGTGTGCCTGTGAGCCGACTAGCGCGAATCCGGCTCGGCTGCCTCAGCGATGCGCTTGATGTTCGCCAATCGCCGATCCCAGTCGGCCGCGAGCGCGGCCATCCATTGCGCCGTCGCGTCCAGCGCCGCGGGCCGCACCGCGTACCGCACCTCGCGTCCGACCCGGCTGCCGGAGACCAGCCCGGCGGCGTCCAGGACGGCGAGGTGCTTGACCACCGCCTGCCGCGTGACCGGAAGTCGTCCGGCTAGCGTCGTCGCGGTGGCCTCGCCCTGTGCGGCGAGCAGATCAAGCAGCTGACGACGCGTCGGGTCGGCCAGCGCGACCAGGACGCCGTCGACCGCCTCGACGGCGCCGCGACGTTCCTCCGTCACACGGATGACTGTTCGGCGCGCGTCTTGAGCGCGTCGAACACCTGGGGCCAGCCGCCGGTGTTGTCCTTCACCGCCTGGCGGCGCAGCTCCTCGGACCCGGCCAGCGCCGCGAACCCGCTCTCGACGACGCGGAGCCGTGTCTTGTCGCCTTCCGGGATCAACGTGAACTCCACAAGGGTGCTGTTGTCCTCGCGCAGCTCTTCTCCGGGGAACGCGCTGGCCCAGCGGTACGCCAGGTACGTCGGCGGCTCGACCTTCTCCACGCGCACCGGGAAGTCGCCGTACTCGGCGTTCTTCGCCACCATCGACTCACCTTCTGTCGCCACGGTGCCGGACAGGCCCGCCTGGTCGGCCACCCAGAAGCCGGGCTCGGCCACCAGTGACCAGACCCGCTCCAGGGGTGCCGCGATCAGGGTTTCGCGTTCGATCCGATCCTCGCTCACGAGAGGACTCCTTCGTCGTCGCCATTTGATGCAACTCCAGGGTTGCACATCACTTCCTCCAGACGCAACCCACCAGTTGCACTTCGACCGAACGCCACGTCAGCCACGCCAGCGGCTCCACGACGCCGACAAATGGCACCCGCGTCCCAGTGGGCGAGCCCAGCGGTGTCTCGTTTGATGAGTTTTCGTCATATGGGCGCCGGACACCGGGCGGAGCCGTCCCTGTCAGCGTTCTCCGATGAAGAGTCGGGGGTGTGGTCCTTCCAGGGCATGGCCTGTTCCAGTTGGGCGGCGATTCGGAACAGGAGGTCTTCGCGGCCGTAGGGGGCACCGGCCCATGGTCTTTGATCAGGAATGGCACCCCGGTGAACGGCCCGTCGTCGGCGTGGTCGAGTGCCGGCGAGAACACCGGGAGCGCCAGGCCGTTCACCTGCGCATCGGCCGGCGTGCCGAACCGATGGTGTCGAGCCCCAGGACCACACGCACGGCCGAGCTGTCTCGGTGTTCGGAGCCAGGGCCTGTTTCGCAGCTCGCCGATCGCGCCCCAGGAAACAGGCCCTTCAGTGGCTACGCCGTGACGAGGTGCCTGAGGAAGAAGCGCTCGGAGCTCGCCACCTCGAACGCGGGTACGCCGATGTGGCGGCCGGGGTTCGCGTGCAACGTCTTCTCCTGAGACGCCAAGGCGCCGAACAGCGCGAGGGCCGAGTCGCGCGGGACCAGCTCGTCGTCCCACTGCAGCAGGAACTCCACCGGGACGGTGACCTGGGCCGCCGCCTCGGCCAGGGCCTCGTGCCCCGCGAGTCCGAAGACCGCGGCGCCGATCCTCGGTTCGGCGGCGACGAAGGGCATGCCGATCGCGCTGCCCATCGACACGCCCCAGAAGCCCACCGGCCCATCGGCGTGGCCGGTGGCCTGCAGGGCGTCCAGAGTGGCCCGCCACTCGGGAACGGCCCGCGCCGAGCGTTCGGTGTTGTCCCGCGCGATCTGCGGGCCGACCGGCTCGCCCGCCGCCATCCGCCGCCTGATGTCGGCCGCGTGCCGTTCGTCCTGCTCGGTCCTCGGCCGGTCGCCGTGCCCGGGCGCGTCGATGGCCGCCACCGTAAAGCCGCAGGCGGTCACGTAGCGGTGGGCGCGGGCCACCAGACCCGGGGCCTTCTTGTGCTGGCCGCCGCCATGGCCCAGCAGGACCAGCGGACGGGTGCCTGTGGCGCCGGCGGGCGCCCACAGCACGCCGTGAATGTCGCCGAGGATGAAGAGGCGTTCCGAGACGCCGTCAGCGGTCGTCTCCGAGATGAAACGCATGAATTAGTTGCCTTTCGGGATGCCTTTGTGCGGGCACTCCCACGGCCACCTGTGTCAGATGAGCCGGACAACCATGGAAGGTGGGAGCACCCAGCCGGATACAGCGGTAATGGGTCTCACCTCCTCGGGTCGATCACGTGCCGGAGACGCTATCAGACCCGCCACTGCTGCGGCCATCTCCAGGTCCTCGTTCATGCCCGTTCGGTCGGTGGCCGGCCGCGTCCGCGTATCAGCGGCAGGTACACCTCGTCGACGATCTCGACGATGACGCTGTCAGGGGCGTTCGGGGCCCCGCGGGTGACGTTCCCCGCCTTTCGTGGGGGAGACAGCGGAGCCGGCACTTCGTCCGGTGGCGTACACACACTTTTGTTAGGTCTTGACTAACGGTCTGTAAACTGTAAAGGTTCTTTTCTGAGAGCGCTCTCACGTCTCATCCACCCCCCTCGAAAGATTGCCGTGAGACTCACCGTGCTGACCGGCGCGGCGGTGTTCGCCGTTGCGCTCGTCCTCCCCTCCTCGGCCGCTCAGGCCACCCCGTCGCCCGATCCCCGCCCGGCCGCCACCCCCGCCGGGACCATGCAGCAGGCGCTGCAACGCGACCTGCATCTGACAGCCCCCGAAGCGCGCGTCCGCCAGGCCCACGAGGCCGCGGCGGCGATCGTCGAGCGCGGGCTGCGCACACGCCTGGGCGGCCGGTTCGCCGGCGCCTGGTACGACCCCGCCCAGCAGCGGCTGAAAGTGGGCGTACTGGACGCCCGCGACGCCGACCTCGTCAAAGCGGCCGGCGCGCTGCCCGTAGAGGTGCGGCACAGCGAGAAGCAACTGACCGCCACGAAGGCGACGCTCGACCGCGCAGCCGACGCGGCCGGCACGGACGTCTACGGCTGGTACGTCGACCCGGCCGCGAACACCGTCGTGGTGTCGGCGGCCGACACCGCCGCCGCCGAACGGCTCGTGCGGGCCGGGTCCGTGGACGCCGCGGCGGTGCGGATCTCCGTCGGACAGGCCCCCCACCCGGTGTACGACATCCGGGGCGGCGACCAGTACGTCATCAACGGCAACACCCTGTGCTCCGTCGGGTTCTCGGTCAACAACGGCGGCTTCGTCACCGCCGGGCACTGCGGGCGCGCCGGGAACCCCACCCTCGGGTACAACAACGTCAACCAGGGCACCTTCGTCGATTCGTCCTTCCCCGGCAACGACTACGCCTGGGTGCGTACCAACGGCGACTGGACGCCGCGCCCCTGGGTCAACAACTACGGCGGCGGCGTCGTCTCCGTGGCCGGTTCGCAGGAGGCCCCCACCGGCGCCTCCATCTGCCGGTCCGGCCGCACCACCGGCTGGCGCTGCGGTGTCATCCAGGCCAAGGACGTGACCGTGAACTACTCCGGGTCACTGGTCTACGGGCTGACCCAGACCACGGCCTGTGCCGAAGGCGGCGACTCGGGCGGCGCCTGGATGTCCGGCGACCAGGCCCAGGGCGTCACCTCCGGCGCCTCGGGCAACTGCTCAAGCGGCGGCAACACCTTCTATCAGCCGGTCAACGAGATCCTCGGCGCGTACGGCCTGAGCCTGACCACCACCGGCGGCGGTGACACCAGTTCGCTGATCAGCAACTACAACAACAAGTGCATCGACGTCCCGAACTCGAACTTCAGCGACGGCGTTCCGTTGCAGATGTACACGTGCAACAACACCTCCGCGCAGAAGTGGACGTTCACCGGTGGCACGCTGCGCAGCCAGAACAACAAGTGCATGGACGTGGCCTGGGGATCGCGGGACAACGGCGCCGTGATCCAGATCGCAACCTGCAGCGGCAACCCCGCGCAGCAGTTCGTCCTTTCGGGCGCGGGCGACCTGGTCAATCCTCAGTCCAACAAGTGCGTCGACATCGATGCCTGGAACGCGAACGACGGGGCCCGCCTGATCCAGTGGGAGTGCCACGGCGGCGCCAACCAGAAGTGGCGCCGAGGCTGACCGCCGAGGCCTCGTGACCACGCGGTACGGCCGGCGCGGATGGCCGGCCGTACCGCCCGCTCCCAACACCCCCCACCACCACGCCCCGCCGTCGTCCCGTCACCTCGCACGACGAGCACGACGAGCACGATGAGGACGCCGGTCGGGCGCGCAGGTCCCCCAGAGGAGTCGAGGTATGCACGTGTTGTCCCGGCGATGGCGACGAGGTCTGGTCGCCGCCGTCTTGCTGGCCCAGGCGGTCGTCTTCGCCGCAGGTCAGCAGGCGGCGAGCGCCGCCGTCTCGCAGTTGCCGTTCACCGTAACGAACAACTCCGGCCGCGCCGACGCGACGTACATCTACGTCATCGCGCGCAACTCGGCCGGCCAGCAGGGCTACGTGGACGCCTCGGGAACGTGGCGCGCGTACAGCTTCCCCCCGTCGACCCCCAACGGGCCTGTCCCGGCGCCGGACGTCTCGCTCCCCGGGCCGGGCAACGGCGCGAGGACGACCATCTCGTTGCCGCCGAGCCTGTCGGGCGGCCGCGTCTACCTGTCGATGGGGGCGAAGCTGCAGTTCTTCCTCACGACGAACGGGCTCGTCGAACCCGCGCCCTGGGTCGCGAGTGACTCGAACGCCAACGTGCTCTACGACTGGACGGAGTTCGCGCGGGCGAGCAGCGGCGGAACGGGCATCTTCATCAACTCCACGACGGTCGACATGTTCAGCATCCCGCTGACCGTCAGCGTCACCGACACCTCCGGCAGCACCCAGACGCAGGGCATCGCCGGAAACCGCACCGGCATCCTGAACGGGTTCGGCGGGTTGGGGTCACCGTGGTCGGGCCTGACCACGACGCGCGCCTCCGACGGCCTCCCGCTGCGCGTGCTCGCGCCCGTACACGCCATCGCGAAGGGCTCGTTCCCCTCGACGTACCTCGACTCCTACATCGGCGGCGTGTGGTCGTACTACGCCACGCACACGTTGACCGTGCAGACGTCGCTGGGCAACTTCACCGGCACGACCAGCGGCACCAACTGGACCTTCAGGGGCGCGTCAGGCAACGTCATCGGCACGCTCACCCGGCCGACGACCAGTGACGTCTTCGCGTGTGCCGGTGGCACGCAACCGCAGAACCAGCCGGACCAGACGGCGATCCTCGCGGTCGGCGCGCGCGTGTGCGCGGCGCTGAACCGGGCGACGCTGTCGACGGCGAGCCGGGTCATGTCCGACACCCAGCCGACGACGGACGCCACGAAGTTCTACGGGCAGTCCGCGTCGAACCTCTTCAGCAAGACGATTCACGCCAACTCGCTCAACGGCCTGGCGTACGGCTTCTCGTACGACGACGTCGGCGGTTTCGCTCCGACCATCGACCAGCCGAACCCGGCGTCGGCCGGCATGACGATCGGCGACTTCGGTACGAGTGGCGGCGGCGGTGGCGGCGGCACGGTCAGCGGGCAGCCGATCACGGGTCCCGGAGGCAAGTGCGTCGACGTCGCGGGCGACGACACGGGCGGCAACGGCGCGCCGGTCCAGCTGTGGGACTGCCAGTCCGGCGCCGTCGACCAGCACTACACGATGGTCGGGAACACCCTGCGCACGTTCAACGGCGGCAAGTGCCTCGACGTCGTGAACAACGGCACCGCGAACGGGTCACAGGTGCAGATCTGGGACTGCTTCGGCGCCGGCAACCAGCAGTGGGTGCTGCAGTCCGACGGTTCCATCAAGAACGCCGGGTCCGGCCGGTGCCTCGACTCCCCCGGCGGCGCGAGCGGCAACGGCACCCGACTGCAGATCTACGACTGCAACGGCAGCGCCGCACAGCGCTGGTCGTTCCCCGGCGGAGCGAACATCGCCGGCCCCGGCGGCAAATGCGTCGACGTCGCCGGCGACGACACCGGTGTCAACAACACCCCGGTCCAGCTGTGGGACTGCCAGTCCTCCGCCAAGGACCAGTTCTGGACCTGGAACGGGCAGACGCTGCGCACCCTCGGCCGCTGCCTGGACGTGCAGTCCGGCGGCACCGCGAACGGCACCCCGCTGCAGCTCTACGACTGCAACACCAGCGGCGCGCAGAACTGGGTGCAACTGTCCAACGGGTCGATCCAGAACCCGCAGTCCGGCCGGTGCGTCGACGCCCCCAGCGGCAACACCGCGAACGGCACCCGCCTGACGATCTACGACTGCAACGGCAGCGCCGCACAGCGCTTCGCCGTCCAGTAACCGGCCCACACCGGCCCGGCGGTGCACCCGCACCGCCGGGCCCTCCCTCCCCGCACCGCCCGACGTCCGGTGATCAGATCCTGGCGTTGCGCCGTAGCAGGCCGAGGGCGCGCACGGTGACGTGGCCGCGCCATTCGAGGGCCCCCGCGGGCGAGTTCTCGGCGTAGTCGACGGTCCAGCCGCCGTCGTCCTGTTGCGCGCCGGCCAGGCGGTCCAGGTCGGCGCCGATCACCTCGGGGCTGAACAGGGCCCGCGCCGGCCGGCCGGGGAACGGGGCGAAGTCCAGCGGGCGGAGCGTCTCCTCCTCCGTGCCGCCTTCGACGCGCACCAGGCCGTCGGCCGGAATGTGCCGGGACAGGTCCTCAAGGAGACCCCCCGCTTCGGGGTGGGTGTCGTACGCGGCGTCCAGGAACCCGACCGCGAAGGCCAGCACGTACGCGTGGGGCTTCTCGTCGATCGCCTCGACGGCGGCCAGGCAGTAGCGGGTGGCCCGGTCGAGCCAGGGATGGGCGGCGACGGCACGGTCGTGGACGGCGACGCGGTGCGCGGCGGCCGCCACCGAGGCGGTGATCTGCAGGGACGAGACCGAGGGGTCGGCGTTCACCCACCACGGGGCGGTTCCTGCGGTGACGGTGAGGGGCAGGACGAAGGGCAGGCCCCCGTCGGGCAGGGAGACGGAGTCCAGCCAGTCGCACAGCGCCGCGGCGTGCGGGGCGGTCGCCGGGGCGATGTCCGCGAGCACCTCGAAGGCGTGCATCGCGGTCGCGGGCTGGCTCTCGGGCGAGCGCAGGTCGGGTTCCAGGCCCCAGCCGTATCCCCCGTCGGGGTTGCGATAGCCGTCCAGGGCGGCCAGCGCGGCGGTGGGATCGGTCTCGCCCATCATCAACTGGAAGCGGCGGCGGTCCAGGACACGCGCGTGGGCGGCCATGAAGGCCGCCGCCGCGGAGACATCGATGTTCATGAGTCCATCGTCCCCGGCCAGGGGACCACGGTCTTGCAGGAATCGGACACGACCGGACATCGGCCAGGCGGCCGGCACGTACCGGGTCCGCCTGGCAGCTCCCGTCAGGCGAGGGGGCCGGTGATCGACTCGGCGGCGGCCAGTACGGTGCCGCCCGCGACGAGGCGGACCGCCGACTCGATCTCGGGGGCGAGGAAGCGGTCGGGGCCGGGGCCGGGGATCTCCTGGCGCAGGGCGGTGACCACGGCGCCGGTCGCGGGGGCGGGCTCGTGGGGACGGCGGAGCTCGATGGCGCGGGCGGCGGTCAGGATCTCGATGGCGAGCACCCGGGTGAGCCCGTCCAGCGAACGGCGCAGCTTGCGCGCGGCCGACCAGCCCATGGAGACGTGGTCCTCCTGCATCGCCGAGCTGGGGATCGAGTCGACGCTGGCCGGCGCCGCGAGGCGCTTCAGCTCCGAGACGATCGCCGCCTGGGTGTACTGCGCGATCATGTGCCCGGAGTCGACGCCCGGGTCGTCGGCGAGGAACGCGGGCAGGCCGTGGCTGCGGGCGACGTCCAGCATCCGGTCGGTGCGCCGCTCGGCCATCGAGGCGACGTCGGCCACGGCGATCGCCAGGAAGTCGAGCACGTAGCCGACCGGCGCGCCATGGAAGTTGCCGTTGGACTCCACGCGGCCGTCGTCCAGGACCACGGGGTTGTCGACGGCCGAGGCCAGCTCCCTGCCCGCGACGGTGGCGGCGTGGTCGGCGGTGTCACGGGCGGCGCCCGCCACCTGGGGGGCGCAGCGCAGCGAGTACGCGTCCTGGACGCGGGTGCACGAGTCGTCCCGGTGCGAGGCCATGATCCCCGAGTCGCGCAGCAGCGCCCGCAGGTTCGCCGCGGAGGCGGCCTGGCCCGGATGGGGACGCAGGGCCTGCAGCTCGGGGGCGAACACGCGGTCGGTGCCGAGCAGGGCCTCCACGCTCATGGCCGCGCTGATGTCGGCGGTCTTGAGCAGGGCGGCGAGGTCGTCCAGGGCCAGGACGAGCATGCCGAGCATGCCGTCGGTGCCGTTGATCAGGGCGAGGCCCTCCTTGGCGGCCAGCTCGACCGGCTCGAGACCGGCCGGCTTCATCGCCTCGCGGGCGGTCTTCAGCTCGCCGTCGCGGTCGCGCACCGGCCCCTCCCCCATGAGGGCGAGGGCGACGTGGGACAGCGGCGCGAGGTCGCCGGAGCAGCCGAGGCTGCCGTACTCGTGGACGACCGGGGTGATCCCGGCGCTGAGCAGCCCCCCGAGGAGCTGGGCGGTGGACGGCCGCACGCCGGTGTGCCCGGTGGCGAGGGTGTGCAGGCGGAGGAGCATCATCGCGCGGACGACCTCGGTCTCGACCTCGGGGCCGGACCCGGCGGCGTGCGATCGTACGAGGGAACGCTGGAGCTGGGCGCGGAGCTCGGGGTGGATGTGCCGGGTAGCGAGGGCGCCGAACCCGGTGGAGACGCCGTAGGCCGGTGTGGGGCTCTCGGCGAGTTCGTCCACGCGGGCGCGGGCGCGGGCCATGGCCGTGACCGCCTCGTCGGTGAGGCGTACGGCGGCACCGTGCCGGGCGACCCTGACGACGTCGTCGAAGCTCAGTGGTTCCGGACCGACGTACACGACCTCGTTGTCGCCCATGGTGTCACTCTCTCGCTTAGGTAACTGGCGTATAGGATGTTAGCCCCTTACCGGGGAACATCGCGGCCAGCCCCTTCCTGCCGAGGTCCGTCAGCTCCAGCGCGCGCCTCGTCGGCCCGTGCCGGTACCAGTCGCGCTCCAGGAGCGACCGGGTGATCGCGGCGCCGAGGGCGCCCCCGAGGTGGGGACGGCGCTCGGTCCAGTCGAGGCAGGCGGGCGCGAACCTGCGCCGGGACGCGCGCGCCCCGGCGACGTCGACCCCCAGCTCCGCCAGGGCCGGCTCCCCCGCCGCCGTCACCTCGTACGCGTCCTCGCCTGCGAGGTGCCCGGCCTCGACCATCGCCGCCAGCAGCCCGACCCCGGCCCGGCCCGCCAGGTGGTCGTAGCAGGTGCGCGCCTCCTCCAGCAGCCGCGCCTGCCGGGACTGGCGCAGGGACCGTACGGCCGGGCGCGGGCTCACCCGGGCCAGCACCTCGAGGATCTCGGCCACCTCGGGGCCGGACAGCCGGTAGTAGCGGTGGCGGCCCTGGCTGACCACGGTCACCAGCCCGCCGGACAGCAGGCGCGACAGGTGGGCGCTCGCGGTGGCAGGGCTGACCCCGGCCAGCCTCGCGAGCTCCCCCGCCGCCAAGGCGCGGCCGTCCAGCAGCGCGGTGAGCACGGCGGCCCGGGTCGAGTCGGCGATCAAGGACGCGACCGAGGCGATGTCGGCGTCCCTCGCGACGTGTTGCGCATCCATGCTTCGACGCTAACCCAAAGATGCTTGGACCAGGATCGAAGCATGCGCGATGACCAGGTGATTCCTGCCCCCCAGACCGACGACGCGGCGGCTCCCCCGATGCCTGTGGACCCTCCGGCGCGAACCGGCCCGGCGCTGGACGGCAACCCGGCGGTGCTCGTGGTGGAGGCCGTCGGCCGCTGCCTCGCCCTGGCCGCCACCTGGCCGGCCTGGGACGGACGGCCCATCGTGACCGACGGCGAGAACGTGTGGACCCCGGGCAAGGCCGTGCGACGCATCCAGGACCACCTGATCGACCACCTGGCCGAGGTCGAGGCGCTGCTCGCGGGGGCGCCCACCAATCCCGGTGACTGGCACGGGCGGGCGGTGACCCTCGGCTCCGACTGGGCGCGGCTCACCGAGCCGGACCTCGCGGAGGCCCGCTCGCGCTGGACGCGGCTCGGGGAGTCCTACCTGCACCGTTACGCCACCGCCGGCGAGGCGGCGTGGGATCTTCCTCGCGATCCCAACTGGACGCTGCGGCAGATCGCCGAGCACGTGGCCGGCATCGCCTGGTACGCCGAGCAGGTCGGCGACCTCCGGTTTGGGGAGTCGGCCGGAGTTCGCTAGAGTTCTCTGCGTGAGGCCGGGTGTTCACCGGCCGATCATGCGGACGTGGCTCAGCTGGTAGAGCATCACCTTGCCAAGGTGAGGGTCGCGGGTTCGAATCCCGTCGTCCGCTCGGAGAGGCCTTGCGGAGACGAGGCCTAGCCCGGTGGAGTGGCCGAGAGGCGAGGCAGCGGCCTGCAAAGCCGCGTACACGGGTTCAAATCCCGTCTCCACCTCTGTTTTTTGTTTTTTGCACGGGCGATTAGCTCAGTGGGAGAGCGCTACCTTGACACGGTAGAGGCCACTGGTTCAATCCCAGTATCGCCCACCACCGAATCCCCAGGTCATAGGCCTGGGGATTCCGCTTTTCCATGACCGTTTCCATGGCCTCCCGGAAAGAGGCCCGTCGCGCAAGAAGAGGCCCGTCGCGCAAGAAAGAGGCCGGGCGCGCGGAAGCCCCCGTCCGATCGATGCCCGCCTTCGCCTGGTGACCGGTGCGGGCCCGGCCGTGGTTGACCTCACGCCCTCGGGTGGGCATCGTGGGGCGGGTGACCAGCGATGAGACGCGGGACGGAGTGTCGCTGACCAATCTCGGTCAGCCGCTGTTCGACGGGGCGAACGCGACCAAGAGAGACCTGGTCGACTACCTCGACGCGGTTCGCGACCGCATCATCCCGGTCCTGCGCGACCGGGCGCTGTCGGTGATCCGCATACGGCCGGGCCAGCCGGCGTTCATGCAGAAGAACGTGCCCAAGTACACCCCCTCCTGGGTGCGCACGATGTCGGTCTGGGCGGAGACCTCGCACCGGGAGGTGTCCTACGCGCTGTGCGACGACCGCCGCACGCTGCTGTGGTTCGCCAACCAGCGGGCGGTGGAGTACCACCCGGCGCTGTACCGGGGGGACCACGCCACCCATCTCGTGCTCGACCTCGACCCACCGGAGGAGAACGCCTTCCCGCTGGCCGTGGGGGCCGCGCGCCTGGTGCGCCAGGCCCTGGACGACGCGGGGCTGGCGGGCGCGGTGAAGACCAGCGGCGCCAAGGGCCTGCACGTGTTCGTCCCCGTGGAGGAGGGCATCCCGGCCGAGGACCTCGCCGCGGCCACCCGCGCCCTGGCCGCCCGCGCCGAGCGCGTCGACCCGGCGCTCGGCACCACGGCGTTCATCCGCGAGGACCGCGAGGGCAAGGTGTTCCTCGACTCCACCCGGGCCGGCGGGGCGACGGTGGTCGCCGCCTACAGCCCGCGCGTCCGGCCGGACGCGCCGGTCTCCTTCCCCGTGTCCTGGGACGACCTCGACCGGGTGGCACCGTCCGACTTCACCATCCGCACCGCGGCTGGGCTGCTTGGCGACCGCGATCCCTGGGCCGAGCAGATGCCCGGGCCGCAGCGGCTGCCCGCCGACCTGATCGAGGAAGGGCACACCATCCCGGTGGCCCGCGTACAGGCGATGCACGAGGGCAAGCGGCGCGCCCGCGCCCGGCGCGGCGAGTGATCGAACGGAGGCCCGGCACGGATGTCCGGCGGGTAGCCCGGAGGTGTCCGCAAAGTAGCCAGGAATAGGCCGGAACGCGTCAAGGGTTAGGATCTTACGATGCCCACGGCACGTCGGGCCGTTTCGGAACCGAAGCATGGCGATCCGCGTGACGGCGGGATCTCCTGGGGCCACGACGAAGACCCAGACCATCGTCCGGGCACTCAGGGGAGAGAACTTGCGTCCATTCGTGGCCGATACCGAGCCGAGCCGTTCGCTGGACGGCGCCACCGACGAGACCGCGGACCCCACGACGCGCGAGAGGCCCGAGGGCCCGTACGGCCGCGCGACCCCGGCGATCATGGCGCCCCCGGCGATCATGGCGCCGCGGGCCGTCTTCCTGTCGGGGGACGCGGCTCCGGCCCCCCGGACGCTGCTGGACATCCTCGCCGAGACCACCCGCCTGCACCCCCGCCGACCGGCGCTCGACGACGGGCTGACCAGCCTGGACTACGAAGGCCTGAGCGCCGAGGCGCGGCTCCTGGCCGAGCGGCTCGGCCAGGCGGGAGTGGGGCAGGGCGACCGCGTGGGGGTCCGGGTGCCGTCGGGCACGGTCGACCTCTATGTGGCGATCCTCGGCGTGCTGACGGCCGGCGCGGCGTACGTCCCGGTGGACGCCGACGATCCCGAGGAACGGGCCGAGCTGGTCCTGTCCGAGGCGGGCGTCCGCGCGGTCGTCGGCGAGGGCCGCTCGATCACCCCGCGCGACTCCTCCCCCGCCGGCGCCGCACGCTCGATCACCCAGAGCGACCCCGCCGGCACCGGACGCCAGGGGCCTCCCGGCCTGGACGACGACGCGTGGATCATCTTCACGTCCGGCTCGACCGGCAGGCCGAAGGGCGTGGCCGTCACCCATCGCAGCGCGGCGGCCTTCGTGGACGCCGAGGCCCGCCTGTTCCTGCCCGAGGAGCCGATCGGCCCCGGGGACCGCGTCCTGGCGGGGCTTTCCGTGGCCTTCGACGCCTCCTGCGAGGAGATGTGGCTGGCGTGGCGGCACGGCGCCTGCCTGGTCGCCGCGCCCCGCGCGCTCGTGCGGACCGGCATGGACCTCGGCCCCTGGCTGACCGACAGGGGCATCACCATCGTGTCCACCGTGCCGACGCTGGCCGCGCTGTGGCCGGTGGAGACCCTGGACGACGTGCGCCTGCTGATCTTCGGCGGGGAGGCGTGCCCGCCCGAGCTGGCCGAGCGGCTGGCCGTGCCGGGGCGTGAGGTGTGGAACACCTACGGCCCCACCGAGGCCACCGTCGTCGCGTGCGCGGCCCCGCTGCCCGGCCAGGGGCGGATCCGCATCGGCCTGCCCCTCGACGGCTGGGACCTCGCCGTCGTGAACGAGAGCGGCGAGCCCGTCGCCATGGGCGAGACCGGCCAGCTGGTCATCGGCGGAGTGGGCCTGGCCCGGTACCTCGACCCCGGCAAGGACCGCGAGAAGTACGCCCCGCTGCCGTCCCTCGGGTGGGAGCGCGCCTACCGCAGCGGCGACCTGGTGCTGGCGGAGCCGGAGGGCCTGGTCTTCGCCGGCCGGGCGGACGAGCAGATCAAGCTCGGCGGGCGGCGCATCGAGCTCGGAGAGGTCGACGCCGCGCTCCAGTCGCTTCCCGGGGTGACAGGAGCCGCCGCGGCGGTCCGTACGACCGGCTCGGGGCACCAGCTCCTGGTCGGCTACGTCGTGCCCGGCGAGGACTTCGACCAGGCGACCGCCCGCGACCGGCTGGCCGAGGCGCTGCCCGCCGCGCTGGTCCCCCGCATCGCGCTCGTCGACGCGCTGCCGACGCGCACGTCCGGGAAGATCGACCGCGACGCCCTCCCCTGGCCGCTGACCGGCGGCGCGGACCCCGGCTCGGGGTCCGCGGCCGCGCTGACCGGCACCGAGGGCTGGGTGGCACGGCAGTGGTCGGAGATCCTCGGCGCGGACGCCGGCGACCGCGACGCCGACTTCTTCGCCCAGGGCGGCACGAGCCTCGCCGTGGCCAGGCTGGTGTCGGCCCTGCGCACCCGCTACCCGGGCGCCTCGGTCAACGACGTCTACGAGAACCCCACGCTGGGGGCGCTCGCGGCGCGCCTCACCGCGATGGACACCCCCGAGGTCGCGGCGGTGAACCGCACCGTCGCACCGGTGCCGCGCCGCGCCGCCGTCGCGCAGGCGGCCCTCATGGTGCCGCTGCTCACCGTCGGCGGCATGCGCTGGATCATCGGCCTCGCCACGCTGAACAACCTCGTCTCCTTCGCCTGGGCCCCGGCGGTGTCGTGGTGGTGGGTGCTGGCCGGCTGGCTGCTGTTCGTCTCGCCGTGGGGGCGCATCGGCGTCGCGGCCGGCGTCGCACGCGTGCTGCTGCGCGGCCTCACGCCCGGCGTCCACCCCCGTGGCGGGGGCACGCACCTGCGGCTGTGGTTCGCCGAGCAGTTCGCCTTCCAGCTCGGCGTGGGGCAGCTCTCCGGCGCGCCGTGGATCGCCAGGTACGCGCGTGCCCTCGGCGCCCAGATCGGCGAGGACACCGACCTGCACACGCTGCCGCCGGTGACCGGGATGCTCAGGCTCGGGAAGAACGCCGCCGTCGAGCCCGAGGTCGACCTGCACGGCTACTGGCTGGACGGCGACCTGCTGCACGTCGGCGAGATCCGCATCGGCGCCGCCGCCACCGTCGGCGCCCGCGCCACCCTGCTCCCCGGCGCGCGCGTCGGCAAGAACGCCCAGGTGGCTCCGGGCGCCGTGGTCGCGGGCTCGGTGCCCTCCGGTGAGCGCTGGGCGGGCGCGCCCGCCGCCAGGCAGGGCAAGGCGCGGCGGTTCAGGCCGTCCGCGAGGCCCCCGCGCTCCAGGGGCTGGGAGGTGGCGTACGGCCTGTCGGCGATGTTCCTCAGCCTGATCCCGGTGGTCGCGGCCCTGTGCGGCCTGATCGTGCTTGAGGTGTTCGTCCGCGGCGCCGCGACGCTCGGCGAGGCGCTGCCCGCCGCCCTCTATGGCGTGGCGCCCGCGACGGTGACCTCGCTGGCCGCCTTCGCGCTGATCGTCCTGGTCTGCGTGCGGCTGCTCGGCATGGGCCTGCACCCCGGGCAGCACCCGGTGCACAGCCGCCCGGCGTGGCAGGCGTGGGCGACCGGCCGCCTGATGGCGGCGGCCCGCGTCTGGCTGTTCCCGCTGTACGCGAGCATCCTGACCCCCGCGTGGCTGCGCGCCCTCGGGATGAAGGTCGGCCGCGACGTGGAGCTGTCGACCGTGCTCGCCCTGCCCACGATGACCACCGTCGGCGACGGCGCGTTCCTCGCCGACGACACGATGGTCGCCCCGTACGAGCTGGTCAACGGCAGCCTGCGGGTCGACCAGGTGCGCATCGGCAAGCGCGCCTTCCTCGGCAACTCGGGCATGACCGCCCCGGGCCGCAAGGTGCCGAAGGACGGCCTGGTGGGCGTGCTGTCGGCCGCCCCGAAGAAGGCCAAGGCCGGCTCGTCCTACCTCGGCCTGCCGCCCGTCGAGCTGCGCAGGACGGCCGAGGGCGGCGACCGCAGCCGCACCTACGACCCGCCGCGCCGGCTCAAGGCCGCGCGCGCCGCCGTGGAGATCTGCCGGATCGTCCCCGCCATGCTCACCGTGGCGCTCGCCGTGCTGGTCGCGGCGACGCTGGAGTTCTTCGCGGCGTCCTACGGCTTCGCGGTCGCGGCGCTCCTGGTCGGCGTCGTCCTGGCCGGAGCGGGAATGCTGGCCGCCACGATCACCACGGCGGCCAAGTGGGCGCTCCTCGGCAGGATCGCCCCGGGGAACCGCCCGCTGTGGAGCTCGTTCGTCTGGCGCAACGAACTGGCCGACAACTTCGTCGAGGTGCTCGCCGCGCCGTGGTTCGCCGAGGCGTGGCTCGGCACCGCTCCCCTCAACCTGTGGCTGCGCTCGCTCGGGTCGCGCGTCGGCCGGGGCGTCTGGTGCGACACCTACTGGCTGCCGGAGGCCGACCTCGTCGAGCTCGGCGACGGCGTCAGCGTGAACCGCGGCTGCGTGCTGCAGACCCACCTCTTCCACGACCGGGTCATGAGTATCGATAAGGTCATACTGCGGGACGGAGCGACACTCGGCCCGCACGGAGTCGTTCTTCCCGCGGCGACAGTCGGGGAGAACACCACGGTCGGGCCCGCGTCCCTCGTGATGCGCGGCGAGTCCGTGCCTCCGCGGACCCGCTGGTTCGGTAACCCGATCGCGGCGTGGTCCTCTCCTTCGTCGAGATGATCCGGAAGGCATGACCGCTCGTGAGCGTGGCACCAAGCTCCTCTCGCCACTCCTACTTTCCGGAACGGGGTAACGACGGCTACTGGGTCGAGCACTACGACCTGTCCCTGGACTACCGCGTCGGCGCCAACCGGCTCCGAGCCACCGCCACGCTCTCGGCGTTCGCGACGCGGGCGCTGAGCTCGTTCACGCTCGACCTGGACGCGCTCCGCGTCACCGGGGTGCTCGTCGACGGCGCGCCGGCCCGCTTCTCCCACAGCGGCGGCAAGCTGCGCGTCACCCCGGCACGCACGCTGCACGAGGGCACGCTGTTCGTCGCGGAGATCCGGTACGGGGGCAACCCGCGCCCGGTGCCGAGCCGGTGGGGCGGGCTGGGCTGGGAACAGCTCACCGACGGCGTGATCGTCGCGAGCCAGCCGACCGGGGCGCCATCGTGGTTCCCCTGCAACGACCAGCCGGGCGACAAGGCCACCTACCGGTTCTCGGTCACCACGGCCTCCCCGTACGAGGTGGTCGCCAACGGCCGCCTGACCGCGAGGCGCCGCGCCGCGTCCACGACCACCTGGGTGTACGAGCAGGCGGAACCGATGGCGACGTACCTGGCGAGCGTGCAGATCGGGCGGTACCAGGCGACCGAGGTGCCCGGCCCCGTGCCCCAGCGGCTGCTCTACCCCGCCCGGCTCGCCTCGCGGGTGAGTCACGACTTCGCCCGGCAGGAGCGGATGACCGCCCTGTTCACCGAGTGCTTCGGCCCCTACCCGTTCCCGTCCTACACGGTGGTGGTGGTCGACGACGAGATGGAGATCCCGGTCGAGGCGCAGGGGATGTCGATCTTCGGCAGGAACCACGTGGACGGCCGGCGCGGCGAGGAGCGCCTGGTCGCGCACGAGCTGGCGCACCAGTGGTTCGGCAACAGCCTGACGCTGGAGTGCTGGCACGAGATCTGGCTGCACGAGGGGTTCGCCGCGTACGCCGAGTGGCTGTGGTCCGAGGCCTCGGGAGACGAGACCGCCGACGCCCTGGCCGAGCGCTGGCACCGCAGGCTCGCGCGGCTGCCGCAGGACTTCACGCTGGCCGACCCGGGCGCGCGGCGGCTGTTCGACGACCGGGTCTACAAGCGTGGCGCGCTCACCGTGCACGCCCTGCGGCGCGCGCTCGGCGACGACGCGTTCTTCGCCCTGCTGCGGGAGTGGACGGCCACCTACCAGCACGGCGCCGTCACCACCGACCGGTTCGTCCGCCTCGCGAGCCGTTTCGCCCCCGGCTCCCTCGACGAGTTCTTCGCCTCCTGGTTGTACGCCGAGCGGCTGCCTTCGCTGTCCTTCTAGGAATTCATGCAATCCCTATTGAATTTATAGGGATTTGGCCGCAGGATCAGGGCGTGACGATCCTCCACCAGTACGGGCGGGGGCCCGGGGGTGTCCCCGCCCGTGCCCAGATGGCCGCGACCGGCCATGGAAAGGCACTCCCATGAGTGAGCCGGAAACTCCCGCGAGCGGCGGCGGCCGCACGCTGAACGAGGACTGGGCGGCGACGATCCTCGGCCTCGTCCTGCTCGTCCTGATCATCATCGGCGTCATACCGACGGGGCTGGTGCCCTGATGAGCGCCGATGAGATCACCGCGCCTCCCGAGACGGCCACCAGGACCACGCCCGCGTGGTGGTGGACCGCCCTCGGCGTCCTCCTCGTCCTGGTCCTCGGCGCGGTCACGCGCTACCTGGACAAGAACGTCGCCTCGTGGTTCGAGGGATCGGACCTCGCCAAGGCGATCGAGTACCCCGTCTACGCCGTGGTCATCGGGCTGCTCGGCAACGCCGTCCTCACCGCCACCGGGCTCAGGGACCGGCCGGCCGGAGGCTTCCGCACCGAGTTCTTCATCAAGACCGGCCTGGTCCTGCTCGGCGCCTCGATCAACCTCAAGGTCATCGTGACCGCCGCCGGACCGGCGATCGTCCAGGGCATCGTCCTCATCACCACGGTGTTCCTGTTCACCTGGTGGCTCGGCGGCAGGTTCGGCCTGGACGACAAGCTCCGCGCGCTGCTGTCGGCGGCCGTGTCGATCTGCGGGGTCAGCGCGGCGATCGCCGCGGCGGGCGCCGTGCAGGCGAAGAAGGAGCAGCTCGCCTACAGCGCCAGCCTGGTGATCGCCTTCGCCCTCCCGTCCATATTCATCCTCCCGGCCGCGGCGTCGGCGCTCGGGTTGAGCCCGGAGGTGGCGGGGGCATGGATCGGCGGCAACATCGACACCACCGCCGCCGTGACCGCCGCCGGGACGATCGTCGGCGAGCACGCCCTGGCCGTGGCGACCATCGTGAAGGTCACCCAGAACGCCCTGATCGGCGTGGTGGTGGTCCTGCTGACCGCCTGGTTCGCGTTCCGCGTCGAGCGCAGGCCCGACGCCGCCCGCCCAGGCGCCGGCGAGCTGTGGCGGCGCTTCCCCAAGTTCGTGCTGGGGTTCGTCGCGGCCTCGGTGATCGCGACGTGGTACCTCACCACCGTGGGCGCCGCCGAGGGCAAGGCGGTGATCGGCGTCGCCAACGACCTGCGGGTGTGGTTCCTGATCCTGGCGTTCGTGAGCATCGGCCTGGAGTTCCGCGTCTCCGCGCTGCGCGAGGCCGGCTGGCGTCCTGTGGCGGTCTTCGCGAGCGCGACGGTCGTCAACGTGCTGGTCGCGCTCGGGCTGGCCGTGCTGCTGTTCAGCGGGTTCACCGTCGAGTGACGCCCGCCGCCCGCGGTCGTGTCTCACGTGGCCGGCGTCGGGAGCGTCACCGGGGGCTGGACGCGGCGCGGCGGTGGATCTACTTCGCCGGGCGGCGTGCCCGCCGGACCGCCTGGGGGGTCTCCATCGGGGTGGCGAGATGCCCGGTGACCAGGCGGTTCATGGCGCGAAGGAAGACCTCTCGCTCCTGCTCGGAAAGAGCCTCCAGGGCCTCCTCGTGGACGCGGTCGACGATCTCCTGGCTCCGCTCGGCCACCCGGGCGCCCTCCTCGGTGACCGCGATGATGCGGGCCCGCCGGTCCTTTCCTGAGGGACGGCGCTCGGCGAGGCCGGCCTCCTCAAGGGCGTCGACCGTCACCACCATCGTGGTCTTGTCCATGTCGCCGAGCTCGGCGAGCTGGATCTGGGTGCGCTCTTCCTCAAGGGCGTGGACCAGCACGCAGTGCATGCGCGCCGTGAGCCCGATCTCGGCGAGCGCCGCCGACATGCGGGTACGCAGGACGTGGCTGGTGTGGTCGAGCAGGAACGACAGGTCCGGCTGCGTGCGGGCGGGCGCCATGGCGGTCATGCCCGCCAGCATAACAATTAGGTCCGTGACGGATTATCCAGCGAACGACCCATCGGACTCTTGGCGTCACCCCTTCGCGGGGAGGATCGCGGGATACGGCGCCCGCGAGGGCGGGGCACGGAGGAGGTCGGCGTGAGCGAGGCACTGCCCGTCATCGACGTGACGGCTCTGATGGGCCGGAAAACGGCACCCGGCACGGCCGGTGCTCGTGCTGAGTGGGGCGGTACGTCCGCCGAGCGGGCGGAGGTCGCGGCGGAGATCGGGAGCGCCTGCCGGGAGAGCGGGTTCTTCTACGTCTCGGGGCACGGCGTGCCGGACCGGCTGCCGCGGGAGCTGGACTCCGCCGCGCGCCGCTTCTTCGCGCTGCCGCTCGAACGCAAGATGGAGATCTCGATGGAGAAGGGCGGACGGGCGTGGCGCGGGTTCTTCCCCGTCGGCGCGGAGCTCACCTCGGGACGGCCGGACCTGAAGGAAGGGCTCTACTTCGGCGCCGAGTCGGCGGCGGACGACCCGCGCCCGCTGCACGGCCGCAACCTGTTCCCCGCGGAGGTGCCCGAGCTGGCCGGTGCCGTGCGGGCGTACCTCGGCGCGCTCACCGGGGTCGCCCAGGGCGTGATGCGCGGGATCGCCCTGAGCCTTGGGCTGGCGGAGGACTACTTCGCCACCGGCTACACCGCCGACCCCACCATCCTTTTCCGGATATTTCACTACCCGCCCGCACCGCCGGACGCGGACGGCTGGGGGGTGGGCGAGCACACCGACTACGGCCTGCTGACCCTCCTCCTGCAGGACGGCAACGGCGGCCTGCAGGTGCACGGCGGGAAGGGCTGGATCGACGCGCCGCCGATCCCGGGCACGTTCGTGTGCAACATCGGCGACATGCTGGACAAGCTGACCGGCTCGCACTACAGGTCGACGCCCCACCGGGTGCGCAACCTCAGCGGGCGGAGCCGCCTGTCGTTCCCGTTCTTCTTCGACCCCGGCTGGGACTCCGAGGTGCCGCCGCTGCCGGCGCTGCCGTACGAAGCGGGCGGCCGTCCCCGCTGGGACGGCCAGGACCTGCGCGCCTTCACCGGAACCTACGGCGACTACCTGACCGCCAAGGTCGCCAAGGTCTTCCCCCGGCTCAGATCGGAGGTTCTCGGCGGACCGGACCCGGCCTGAGCAGTGCGCTCAGGTCGTGGACCTAGCCGGGTGTGATCGGCAGGAGCACCCGGAACCGGGTGTCCCCCGGTGAGGACTGCACCCGGATGTCCCCGTGGTGCTTGTTGACGATGATCCGATAGGAGATGTCCAGCCCGAGCCCCGTGCCCTCACCGACCGCCTTGGTGGTGAAGAACGGCTCGAAGATGCGCGGCCGGATCTCGGCGGGAATGCCCGGCCCGGTGTCGGCGATCTCGACGAAGACGCGGTCGGCGTCGTGCCCGGTGCGCAGGATGAGGGTGCCGCCCTCGGGACGCATCGCCGCGAAGGCGTTGTCGATCAGGTTGGTCCACACCTGGTTCAGCTCGGCGGCGTACGCGGGGACCGGCGGCACCGTGCGGTCGTACTCCTTGACCGTGCGCACCCCCTCGGGCGTCTTCGCCTGCATCATCGTCAGCGTGGCGTCGAGCAGGTCGTGCACGTCGACGGTCTGGTACGGGGCCCGGTCGAGCTGGGAGTACTGCTTGGCGGCCGAGACCAGCGTGGAGACCCGGGTGACGGCGTCGTCGATCTCCCCCATCAGCAGCTCGGTCTCGATGGTGTAGGTGAGCCACCGCACGGCGGCCTCGAGGTTCTCCCCGCCCACGGCGCCGGTGATCTGCTCCAGCCACCGCACGTCGATGCCGCCGGCCACCAACGTGGGCGCGAGCTCCCACCCGCCGGTGACGTCGTGGTCGTCGAGCCAGTCGCCGAGCTCGTCCTCGGCGTCGGCGGTGGCCATCGCCGACATGGGCGGGGCGCTCGCGGCCCGCTTGACGGCGTCCTCCTGCAGTTCGACGAGGTCGTGCAGCCTGCTGCCGTCCAGCCGCCCGTCGGCGATCATGGCGAGCTTGTGGCGCATGCCGGCGACCCGCTCGCGCAGCACGGCGGTGGCCCGCACGGCCGCCGCGGCGGGGTTGTTCAGCTCGTGGGTCAGCCCGGCCGACAGCGAGCCGAGCGCGAGCAGCCGCTCGCGCTCGCCGACGATCGTCTGGTTGGCGCGCATGCCGAAGAACATGCCCTCCAGCAGGTGCGTCGCCATCGGGAACCACTCGCGCAGCGACTTGGCCAGGATCGTCGCGGGCAGCGTGAACAGCTCGACGTCGCTGATCGCGTGCAGGCTGCTGGAGTAGTTCTGGCCGACCTCGTCGCCGAGGTAGGCCTGCATGGCGCCGGCGTACACGCCCCGCTGCTCGGTGCGGGTGACCTCGACCTCGTCGCCCTGGATGCGCCGGGTCATCGCGATCGTGCCGCTGAGCAGCTGGTAGAAGCAGGTGGCCGGCTCGCCCTCCTGGTAGACCGTGGCGCCCCCGCGCCAGCGCTCGACCCGGCCGTGCTCGACGAACCTCGCGAGCTGCGAGTCGTCGAGCGACTCGAACAGGAACAGGGTGCGCAGCTCGTCGGCGGTCAGGCGATCGCCGCCCGCGTCACCGCGCCCGGCGGCGTCGGCCGGCTCGCTCATTGGGCCTCCAGGTAACGGTGGATCAGCGAGACGGCCATCGCGCCCTCGCCCACGGCGGACGCTACACGCTTGACCGAGTCGGCCCGCACGTCGCCCGCGGCGAAGACGCCCGGCATGCTGGACTCCAGATGGTAGGGATCGCGGGGAAGCGACCACCCCGGCGGGCGCTGGCCGTCGGCGAGCAGGTCGGGGCCGGTGAGCACGAACCCGCGCTCGTCGCGGACGACCGCCTTGTCGAGCCACTCGGTGCGCGGCTCGGCCCCGATGAAGATGAACAGCCACGAGGTGTCGACCGTGCGGACCTGCCCGGAGCGCGGGTCGCACAGCGACAGGCGTTCGAGGTGGTCGTCGCCCTCGGCGGACACCACCTGGCTGTGCGGGTGGACCTCGATGTTGTCGATCTCCTGGATCTGGTCGATCAGATACTGCGACATCGACCGCCGGAGGTCCCCGGCCCGGATGAGGATGTGCACGCGCCGGGCGTAACGGGAGAAGTGCACCGCAGCCTGCCCGGCGGAGTTGGCCCCTCCGACGATGTAGATCTCCTGCCCCGCGCAGCTCGGGGCCTCGGTGGCCGCCGAGCCGTAGAAGACGCCCCGGCCGGTCAGCTCGGCGAGGCCGGGCGCCTCCAGCATGCGGTAGGAGACTCCGGTGGCCAGCACGACCGTGTGGGCGGCGATGACCGTGCCGTCGCCGAAGCGCAGCAGCCTGGTCGACCCCCCGGACTCCAGGGCGACGACCTCACGGGTGGTGAGGATCTCGGCGCCGAACCGCAGCGCCTGCCTGCGGGCGCGGTCGGTCAGCTGCGCGCCCGACACCCCGTCGGGGAAGCCGAGGTAGTTCTCGATGCGGCTGCTCTGCCCGGCCTGCCCGCCGGTCGCGCGCTGTTCGAGCAGCACGGTGCGCAGCCCCTCCGACGCGCCGTACACCGCCGCGCCGAGGCCCGCGGGGCCCGCGCCGACGACGACCAGATCGTAGAAGTCCTCGGCCGGGGTGGTGGTCAGCCCGACGTGCGCGGCGAGGTCGGTCTCGCTGGGCTTGACCAGGGACGTGCCGTCCGGGGTGACCACCAGCGGGACGTCGTCCACGGTGAGGCCCGCCGCCGACAGCAGCCGACCGCCTTCGGCCTCGTCGGCCAGCATCCAGCGGTACGGCACGAGGTTGCGGGCGAGGAAGTCGCGCACCGCGAACGAGGGGGCCGACCAGCGGTGCCCGACGACGCGGGTCTCGGTGATCGTCTCGTCCGGCGCGGCGAGCCAGGCGTCGAGCATCGAGTCGACGACCGGGTAGAGCTTCTCCTCCGGCGGGTTCCAGGGCTTCAGCAGGTAGTGGTCGAGGTCGACGATGTTGATCGCGTCGATGGCCGCGTCGGTGTCGGCGTACGCGGTCAGCAAGACGCGGCGGGCTCGCGGGAAGATGTCCATCGCGGCCTCGAGGAACTGGATGCCGTTCATCTGCGGCATCCGGTAGTCGGCCAGCAGCACGGCGACCTGCTCACCACGCAGCTTGATCTCGCGGAGCGCGTCCAGAGCCGCCGCTCCGGAGTCGGCGCGCACGACACGGTAGCGGTCACCGTAACGGCGCCGGACATCTCGGGCCACCGACCGTGAGACGGCCGGATCGTCGTCGACGGTCAGAATTGCCGGGTTCGCCATGGAATCAATGAAATCATGCCCCCAGGTAAAGGCGGCCATTAACGGAAGCGGCGGCGGTTCCCGCCCGGCCCGCCGTACGGCTCACGGCCCGGCGGACCCACGCTGGTCGGGTCATGGACGCACCTCGACCAGCTCGATGCCCATGAGGTCGGCCAGGGCGCGCAGGTCGGCCGTGCGGTGGCCGGTGCCGAGAGCCCAGTGGTGGGAGATGCCGGTGGCGCTCCAGGCGTCGGTCCACTCGCCGGGGTCGCAGCCGAAGTCCACCCGCGAGGTGGTGTTGCCGATCTGGAGGTGCGGCCCGTCGACCACCTCGCCCTCGGAGACGACGAACGCGAACCGCCCGTCGGGCCCGTGCCGGAGGCCGAACGCGGTGACCGGGCCCGGGGTGACGTCGAACTCCACCGACACCCCGAAGCCCCGCTTGCCGTGGTAGACGCCGAGGCCGCGCAGCAGCGGGCGCTTCGAGCTGATGGCGAGGTGGGCCGGGCCGTCGTGGCCCATCTCGACGTGGCCGCGCGTGAAGTCGAGCGCCTGGAACTCCGTGAACGACCCGCCCCCGCCCAGGCGATCCATGATCAGCATGGCCAGCGAGGTGCGCAGCTCGTACTCGCCGGCGGCGGGGACGCCCCGGGCGGTGAGCAGCGAGGCTCCGAGGATCATGCCCGCGCCGAGCCGCTCGTGGATCTCCCCGTCGAGGCCCCGGTGGTAGTAGGCCAGGCTGTCGAGGGCGAAGTCGTCGACCAGGCGGTCGAGCCCCACCGACACCCGGGCGGCCCAGGCGAAGTCGTCCTCGTCGACCGACTCGGCCAGCTCGAAGATGTCCCTCGCGAGGTCCATGCGCTCCTTGACCTCGGAGTCGGCGACCTTCTCGACCCGCACGCGCAGGTCGTCGAACTCCAGCACCTCGACGTGGCCGCCGAGGTTGACCGGCACCAGCGTGAGGTCGGTGGCGACGTCCAGCATGCCGGGGTACAGGTGGCCCATCAGGCCGTGGCGCCCGCGCCGGAGCGCGGCCCGCACCCCCGCCGCCCGCACCCAGCGCCCGATCTTGGCCCAGGCCCGCTCGTCTTCGAGGTAACCGGAGACCGAGCGGAAGGGGATGCCGGCGCGGATGAAGGTGTTGGCCATCTCGGGCAGCGGGCACGCCCCGCAGTACGCCAGCCACTGGCCGGTGTCGAAGGCCGCGTGGTCCATGGACTCGGTGGGCTGGAGGTTGATCAGCAGCACCGGGGCCCCGCTGCGCTGCGCCACCGGCAGGAGCATGGTCGCGGTCATGTACGTGGTGAGGAAGCCGACGATGATGTCGCACCCGGCCTCGCGCAGCCGCTCGGCGGCGACCGCGCCCTCCTGGGCGTCGGAGATGAAGCCGGCGTCCACGACCTCGCAGCCGAGGGCCCGCATGCGCTCGGACACCCGCTCGGCGGACCGGGTCAGCTGGGGAAGCAACTCGGGGAACTGCGGCCAGTAGGCTCCGAGGCCTCCGGCGACCAGGCCCACCTTGGCACCGGGCGGCGCGATGCGGGTCGGCTCCGTGCTCATGAAGATCTCCTCTCGCGCCGCGCGACGCGGGATTGCCGGGGGGACAGCGGTAAAAACGTTTTTACTCGACTGCCCCGGACGCTAATCCCGCCGGACGAGACTTGTCAATGGACAAAGGGGGCGCCCCGATCCCCAGTCCGCGGCAAGCCGGATCCAAGAGGAGGCCGGGAGGATCGTGCCATGACGCATCCGACGACGTCCGGCTGGGCGATGGGAAGGGGCCGCACCCCCGGCCTCATGGGCATGTACATCCTCTTCGTCTGCTGGGTGATCCTCGGGCTCGTGCCCGTGCTGTTCTCGGCCCACGATCTGGAGCTGGCCCTGGGCAGGGCCGGGGCGCCCGGCCGGCTCACCGTCGTCTCGTGCCAGGCCCTCGGCGAGGGCCGCTACGACTGCAGGGGCAGGTTCGTCCCCGACGACGACTCCCTGCGCACGACAGTCGTGCGCGCGGCGCCCGAGTCCGAGGTGGGCCGGTCCTTCCGCGGACGGCTCGACGTGGAGACCGACCACGTGGTCCGCACGGGCACCGCCGGGGTGCTGGCGCAGTTCGCCCTCATCGGCCTCACCCCGCTGGTGTACGCGGGGCTTCCGTACTCGGTGATGTTCGCGCTGGGCGTCAGGCGGGGGCGCAGGACCGTGGGAGTCCTCGGCCTGGTGGTCGCCGTCGCGTCGCTCGCGCTGGTCGTGACCGGGGTCGTCGCCGCCTACGCCTGAGGCGCGGGGTTGTCGGTAGAGTCACTGGCGATGGCCACGCACACGATCACCACGCAGTGGGGCGAGATCCCCGAGAACGCCGACGATCTCGCCCTGGTCCAGGGAGGCGCGTTCCGCACGTTCCGCTGTGAGTGCGGCATCCCGCTGCCCACCCGGGTGGCCGCCGAGCTGCACGCCACCGAGACCAACCAGTGCACGGCGTGCCTCGGGTCCGCCGACGACGAGGTCGTGCCCGGCTTCGTACGGCGCTGCGCGGCCTGTGCCGCCACGGGCCGGCGCAACGTCCAGCTCGTGTGGGAGCTCGCGCACAGCGAGGCCGAGCAGGTGATCACGCTCGGGCTCGTGCGCGGCCTGGTCGACGGCTTCACCGGCCCGTTCAGGCTGTCCGAGGTCGCGGACGCCACCCGCATGGCCCTCGGCCTGCCGGTCGGCCGCCTCCCGGTCGGGCCCCGCGTGCGCGACCTGCTGCGCGAGCTGGAGGCCGCCGGCGAGCTGGTCATGCTCTCGGCCCCCGACGAGCTCCTGCGGGGCCCCTCGGTGGTCCTGTACAAGGACCCGCAGTGGCAGCGCGTCCCCGAGCCCTCCTGACGCGAGCGCCGATCAGGCCTCGCTGACCGCCTTCCTCGCCTGGGCGGGGTCCGCGGCCGCCAGCGCGAGCCGGGCGTGCTCCTCGCACTCGGCCAGCGAGTGGCGGCCGAGCGCCTCGCGCACGCCGGGCACGCTCGGGGCGGCCATGGACAGGCTGCCGACGCCGAGCCCCACCAGCACCGTGGCGAGGAGCGGGTCGGCGGCGGCCTCGCCGCACACCCCGACGGGCTTGGACGCCTCCCTGCCCGCCTCGCCGCACATGGCGATCAGCCGCAGCAGGCCGGGCTGCCAGGGGTCGAGCAGGTCGGCGAGGTCGCCGTGCTGCCGGTCGGCGGCGAAGGCGTACTGCCCGAGGTCGTTGGTGCCGACGCTGAGGAAGTCGACCTCGTCCAGCAGGCGCCGGGCGTGCAGCGCGGCGGCCGGCACCTCGACCATCACCCCGACGTGGCGCAGCCCGCGCGCGCGGGCCCGCTCGGCGAAGCCGGCCGCCTCCGCCACGGTGCTCACCATGGGCGCCATCACCCAGGTATCGGCGCCGCTCGCGCGGCCGGCCTCGGCGATGGCGTCGAGCTGGACGTCCAGGATCTCCGGCTGGATCCTGCTGGTGCGCAGCCCCCGCACGCCGAGGGCCGGGTTGGACTCGGCGGGAAGGCGCAGGAACGGCAGGGGCTTGTCCGAGCCCGCGTCCAGGGTGCGGATCACCACCCGCCTTCCCGGCATGGCCTGGAGCACCGCCGTGTAGGCGGCCACCTGCTCCTCGTAGGAGGGGGCGGCGCGGCGGTCCAGGAACAGGAACTCCGTGCGGAACAGCCCGACCCCCTCGGCGGCGTCCGGCCGCAGGTCGTGGGCCGAGCCGATGTTGAGCAGCAGCGGCACCGGATGCCCGTCGGCGGTACGCCCGGGGCCGTGGCCGGTGGCCCGGCGGTCGCGCGCCGCCGCGGCCTCGCGCTGGACGCGGGCGGCGGTGTCCTCCCCCACCCCGACCTCGACCTCGCCGCTGCCCCCGTCGACGGAGATCCACGTGCCGTCGCCGATGTCCGCCGCGCCGCGGCAGGCCACCACGGCGGGCAGGCCGAACGTCCGGGCGAGGATGGCGGTGTGGCTGGTGGGGCCGCCCTTCTCTGTGACGAGCGCGAGCACCGTGCCGGTGTCCAGGCCGGCGGTGTCCGCGGGGGCGAGGTCGTCGGCGATCAGGATGTACGGGTGGCCGGGGTCGGGCACGCCGGGCATGGGCAGGCCCAGTACGGTCGCGACGGCGCGGTTTCGGATGTCGTCCAGGTCGCCCGCGCGGTCGGCGAAGTAGCCGCCCGCCGCGAGCAGGGCCTCGCGGTGGTGGGCGCACGCGGCGTCGACGGCGTGGGCGGCGCCGAGACCAGAGCCCACCGCCTCCTCGACGGACTCGCGCAGGGCGGGATCGGCCGCCATCATGCTCTGCGCCTCAAGGATGGCCCGCGCGTCCGGGTTCGACGCCTTGGCGGCGTACCCCTCCAGGTACGCGGCGACGGCGTCCAGCGCCCCGGTCGCCAGGCCGATCTCGCGGGCCGCGCCGGTGACCGGCGCCGGAGGCGGCAGCACCGGGGGCCTCGCCATGCGGTGCGCCCGGCCCGCCGCGCGCCCGGGGCTGACCCCGAGGCCCTTTACGACCTCAGGCATCGGCGGGCTCCTCCGCGTCCAGGTCGCGCGACAGCAGCTCGGCGAGGGTCGCGAGGGCCTCCTCCGCCCCCGGCCCCTCGGCCTGCAGGGTCACCTCCGTGCCCTGCCGCGCGCCCAGGGCCAGCACCCCGAGCATGCTGGTGGCCGGCACGGACGGCTTGTCGCCCGCCCGGACGCGCACGGCGACGCCCTGCCGGGCCGCGGCCTGCACGAAGATCTTCGCGGGCCTGGCGTGCAGGCCGCTGCGGGAGGCGATGGTGACGGTCTTCTCTGGCATGGCGGGGTTTCCTTAAGGGGTTCGGCGGTGACCTCGGTCAGGGCTCGACGGTGACCTTGATCGCCGTGCCTCTGCTGACGATGTCGATGCCTTCCAGGACCTCCGCGAGCGGGATCCGGTGGGTGATGAGGTCGCTGACGGGCACCGCCCCTGTGGCGATCAGGTCGAGGGCCCTGGCGTTGTGCCGGGGGCTCGACCCGTTGGCGCCGACGATGGTCAGCTCGCGGTAGTGCACGAGGTTGGAGTCGAGCGCGATGATCGGGTCGTCCTTGGGCAGGCCGCCGAAGAAGCTGATCCTGCCCTGGCGGGCGGCCATCTGGAGCGCCTGCTGCTGGGCGGCCCCGGACGCCGCGGCCGTGATGACCACGTCGGCGCCCCGGCCTCCGGTCAGCTTGAGCACCTCGTCCACGACGTCGGCGTCCCTGCCGCTGATCGCGGCGTCCGGCCGTACGAGCTCGGCGGCCATGGCGAGCCTGTCGGGGTTGAGATCGGCAAGGAAGACCCGCCCGGCCCCGCGCGACCGGGCGAGCCGCACGTGGAGGCAGCCGATGGGGCCGGCCCCGAGGATCACCACGTCGTCCCCGTCGCCCACGCGGGCCAGCTCCTGCCCGTTGAGCACGCAGGCGAGCGGCTCCGCGACCGAGGCCTCGGCGAAGCCGACGCCGTCGGGGATGCGGTTGAGACCGTCGACGGCCAGGACCTTGGCGGGCACGATGGTGTGCTCGGCGAACCCGCCGTCGTAGTGGTAGCCCATGGACTCCTGGTTGGGGCAGACGGTCATCCTGCCGCGCAGGCACTCCTCGCAGCGGCCGCACGGGATCGCGGCGATGACCTGCACCCGGTCGCCCGCCGCCCAGCCCTCGACGCCCTCGCCCACCTCGGCGATCTCGCCGGCGATCTCGTGGCCCATGACGCGGGGCGGGCGGATGTGGTGGTGGCCGTGCTTGAAGATCTTGACGTCGGTGCCGCAGGTGGAGCAGTTGCGGACGCGGATCTTGACCTCTCCGGGCCCCGGCGAGGGCTCGGGCGCGTCCTCCACGCGGATGTCACCGGGGGCGTGGAAGCGGGCGACCTTCACTCGGATGTTTCCTCTCTCACGGGCGGCCCGCTCACCGGGAGCGGGTCCGCGTCGTCTTCTGTCACAGGTTGCAGCAGCCGGACCACTTCATCGGCCTCGGTCGCCTCGCGGAGGGCCTTCGCGCGCTCGGGGTCGAGCAGGATCTGCGCCAGCTCCGACAGCAGGCGCACGTGGCCGTCGCCCCGGGCGGCGATGCCGACGCACAGCACGACGGGGAAGCCGTCCCAGTCGACGCCGCCGGGGAAGCGCACGACGCTGATGGCGTCGTGGTGGACGGCGTCCTTGCCCGCGAGGGTGCCGTGCGGGATGGCGACGCCCTCTCCGACGTAGGTGGAGATGGACCGCTCACGGTCGATCATCGTGCCGATGTAGGACTCGTCGACGGCGCCCACGTCGAGCAGCGCCTGGCCGCACTGCCGGATCGCGTCGTCGCGCGACCCGGCCTCGGCGTCGAGCCGTATGGCCCTCGGGTCCAGCGGCAGCGGCGCCGCGTCAGGCATCGACCGTGCCGCCGTTCTTCATCGTGGTGACGAGCCGGGTGACGGCCGGGTCCCCGATGAAGATCTGGAACGGCACGAGCGGGGTGCCGGGAGCGGAGGCCCTGGCCCGGTCGGCCAGCCCCGCGTGGCAGACGATGACGTCGGCGTCGGCGGGGATCGAGTTGACCGGCGTGTGCTCCACCTGGACCGAAAGCCCCTTCAGGGACTTGCGGAGCTGGGTGGCGAGCATGACGCTGCTGCCCATGCCCGCGTCGCAGGCGACCACGATCTTCTTGACGTCCTTGCTGTCGATGCTCGGCATTGCCGGCTCATCCCTCTCTGGTGACGGGCTGGATCTGCTTCTCGTCCGGCCCCGCGACGGTGGTGTCCTGCCCGGCGGCGGCCGCCTCGGGCTCCGGGCCGGCGAGGGCCGCTTCGGGCCCGGCGGGCTCGGGCTCGTCGCCGTTGGCGCGGCCGAAGCCCAGCAGCGCCGACGCGACCGCGAACGACACCCCGGCGGCGACGAGGACGCCGGCGATGACGCCGAACCAGCCGCCCTTGGGCGTGACCGCCATGTAGGCGAAGATGCTGCCGGGCGAGGGGGTGGCGACCAGGCCCGCGCCGGTGACCAGGAAGACCAGGATGCCCGACGCGCCACCGGCGATCACCGCGAGGATCAGGCGCGGCTTCATGAGCACGTACGGGAAGTAGATCTCGTGGATGCCGCCGAGGAAGTGGATGATGATCGCGGCGGGCGCGCTGGGCCGCAGCAGCCGGGGGCCGAAGAAGAAGTACGCGAGCAGCAGGCCGAGCCCGGGGCCGGGGTTGGACTCCAGCATGAACAGGACGGACTTGCCGGCCTTCACGGCCTCGGCGACGCCGAGCGGGCCGAGGACGCCGTGGTTGATCGCGTTGTTGAGGAAGAGCACCTTGGCCGGCTCGATGAGCACCGAGGCGAACGGCAGCAGGTCGTGGCCGATCAGCCACGAGACGCCCTTGCCCGCCACCTCGGTGATCGACTCGACGATGGGACCGATGCCCCACACGCCGAGTACGGCCATCGCCGCGCCGACGATGCCGGCGGAGAAGTTGTCCACCAGCATCTCGAACCCGGCCCTGGTCCGCTGCTGGATGAAGGCGTCCACCTGCTTGATCACGAAGGCCGCGAGCGGGCCGACGATCATGGCGCCGAGGAACATCGGCACGTCGGCCCCGACGACGACGCCCATGGTGGCGACGGCTCCGACGACGGCGCCGCGCTGGCCGTGGACCATGCGCCCGCCGGTGTACCCGATGAGGATGGGCAGCAGCGTCGAGATGATCGGGCCGACGAGGGCTTCCAGGGTCTTGTTGGGCAGCCATCCCGTGGGGATGAACAGCGCGGTCACAAGACCCCAGGCGATGAACGCGCCGATGTTGGGCATGATCATGCCGGCGAGGTGACCGCCGAAGCGCTGGATGGTCGCCTTGACACCGGTTCCATGAACCGTGGGGGTATAGGCATCGGCCATGTGGGTTGCTCCTTCCGGGGCGGCCGGCGTGGGGGCCGGCAGGGGGTGGAAACGCGCCGTCTAGTCCCCGGACGTCAACGGCTTGGCTGGATCGGGTTCGAGGATGCGGACGCCGCCCCTGTCGATGTCGGCGGGCGAGGGCATCCGGCTGCCCGGCAGTGACACGGCGGCCGACGCCCAGGCCAGGGCCTCGACGAGGGCGGCCTCGCCCGCGGCTCCCGCGGCCAGGAACCCGGCGAGCATGGCGTCGCCCGCGCCGACGGTGCTGCGCGGCTCGCGCACCGGGCACTGGCCGTACCACGCCTTGCCGTCCTCGACGAGGACCGCGCCGTCGGGGCCGAGGCTCGCGAGGACGGACCTCGCCCCGAGGGCGAGCAGCTTGCCCGCGGCGTCGATCGCGTCCCCCAGCGACGCGATCGGGGTGCCGGTGGCCTCGGCGAGCTCCTCACGATTGGGCTTGACCAGGGCGGGCGCCGAGGCGAGCGCCGACACCAGCGCGGGACCGCTGGTGTCGACCGCGACGTTGATGCCCGCCTGGGTGAACCGCCTGCACAGGCGGGCGTACATGTCGACGGGGACGCCCGGCGGGAGGCTGCCGGAGGCGACCACCCAGTCGGCGGACTCCGCCGCGCTGAGCACCGCGTCGGCGACCGCGTCGAGCTCCTCGGCCGAGAGCGCCGTGCCCGGCTCGTTGATCTTGGTGATGGTGCCGTCGGGCTCGGCCAGCGCGACGTTGGAGCGCGTGGGCCCCGCGACCGGCACCGTGATCATCTGGATGCCCTCGCCGGAGAGCAGGCTGACGAGCTGGTGCCCCTCGGCCCCTCCGTAGGGGACCACCGCGCACGACCTGACCTGGTTGGCCAGCAGCGCCCTGCACACGTTGACCCCCTTGCCGCCGGGGTCGAGGTGGGCGGTCGCGGCGCGGATGACCGTGCCACGCGCGAGCGTCGCGATCTCGATCGTGCGGTCGAGGCTCGGGTTGAGCGTCAGGGTGAGGATCACGCCCGTACCACCTCGGGCCCGGCCTGCGCCACGTCGGACACCGTCGCGGGGTCGAGCCCGGTGTCGGTGATCACCACATCGATCTCGGACATCGACGCGAACCGCGCGAGGTAGGTGTCGGCGAACTTGGTGTGATCGGCGAGCAGCACGCTGCGCTTGGCCGCCTTGATCATCGCCCGCTTGATGGCCGCCTCGGCGGGGTCGGGCGTCGTGAGGCCCCTGGCGACCGAGCAGCCGTTCGCCGCCATGAACGCGACGTCCACGTTGAGCCGTGAGAGGGGGCGCAGCGCCCAGTCGTCGACGGTGGCCAGCGTGCGCCCCCGTACCCGGCCGCCGAGCATGATCACGCTCAGGTTCGCGCGGGTGGCCAGCGCCGTGGCCAGGGGCGGGGAGTTGACGATCACGGTGAGCTCGCGGTCGGCGGGCAGCACCTGCACCAGCCGGCCGGTCGTGGTGCCCGCGTCGATGATGATCGCGCCGTCCTCCGGAAGCTCCGCGACGGCGGCCTTGGCGATGCGCTCCTTCTCGGCCGTCATGACCTCGTCGCGGGTGGCCAGCGCGGGCTCGAAGCCGAGCCGCTCGACCGGGATGGCCCCCCCATGCACGCGGCGCAACACGCCCGCACGCTCAAGAACAGTCAGGTCGCGGCGGATGGTCTCGGTGGTGACCGAGAACTCCTCGCCCAGCGTCACCACGTCCACCCTGCCGATGGCCCGTGCCCGACGCAGGATCTCCTGCTGCCGCTCCTCGGCGTACATCGTGTTGATTCACCGCCGTTTCAAGTTGGTTTCGTCTTTGTTTATACCCGCCCCTGTTGAGACGTCAAGGATTTTGCGGCATCCGCCCACCAACCTCTGCGAAAGTAGGCGTAGACCAACGAAACAGACGGTGAACCCCACCGCCGGAGGAACGATGACGAAGATCTGCGTGACGGGGGCCTCAGGGAAGCTCGGCCGGGCCGTGGTGACGGACCTGCTCGGCCACGGGCACGAGGTGGTGGCCACCGACGCCAGGCCGGGGCCGCCCGGCCTCGGCGCGCAGGTGATGCTGGCGGACCTGACCGAGTACGGCGAGGCGGCGGAGGTCCTGCGCGACGTGGAGGCCGTGGTCCACCTGGCCAACATCCCCGCGCCGGGCATCCACACCCCGTCGGAGACCTTCAACCGCAACACCGTGATGAACTCGAACGTCTTCCTCGCCGCCGCGCAGCTCGGCATCGGCCGGGTGGTGTGGGCCTCCAGCGAGACCACCCTCGGGCTCCCGTTCGACGTCCCCCCGCGTTACGCGCCGGTCGACGAGGACCACTACCCGTTCCCGACCTCGACGTACTCGCTGTCCAAGGTGGTCACCGAGACCCTGGCCGAGCACGTCGCCCAGTGGTCGGGCATCCCCTTCGTGGCCCTGCGCTTCTCCAACATCCTCGGCCCCGAGGACTACGAGGCCTTCCCCGGCTACTGGGAGGACCCGCTCCTGCGCAAGTGGAACCTTTGGGGCTACATCGACGTGCGGGACGCCGCCGAGTCCTGCCGCCTCGCCCTGACCGCGCCCGTCCAGGGGGCCAGGAGCTTCGTCATCGCCGCCGCGGACACCGTGATGAACCGCCCGTCGGCCGAGCTGATGAAGGAGGTGTTCCCCGGCGTCGAGATCCGCCGCGAACTCGGCGAGTTCGAGACGCTGCTGGCCGTGGACGCCGCCCGCGAGGCGCTCGGATTCACCCCGAGGCACTCCTGGCGCGACCACCTGTGACGGCCGAGGGCCCGCGGGCCCTCGGCCTCAGACGCCGGACAGCACCAGGGTGAGCAGCGCGGAGCCTCCCCCCGCGACGGCCCCGGCCGCGACCTGCGCGACCGTGTGGTGGGCCAGCCGTACGCGGGCCCAGCACACGACCGCGACGACCACCGCCCCGGCGGCGAGCGTCGGCATCGCCGGCAGGACGCGGGCGAGCACCAGCACGGTGCCCGCCGAGACCGCCGCGTGGAAGGAGATCTTCCAGCGCAGGGTCACGGGGACGGTAACCGCGAGGCCCGCCAGCATCGCGGCCACCGTGGCCACCAGCAGGCGCGGGGCCCCGAGGCCCGCGAGCAGCATGAGCGCCGCGAGCACTGCCGCGACCGCGACCAGCAGCGGCATCGTCCTGCGCGACCGGTCGACGATGTGCCGCGAGTCGAGCCGTCCGGAGCGGACGCCCATGGCGATCACCACCGCAGGGACGCCCCCGCACAGCAGGGACGCCAGAAGGCCCCACTGGAAGCCGGTCCAGCCGTCGGAGACCAGGCCGACGACCGGCGGAAGCCCGATGACGAGCACCTGCGGGGCGAAGATCTCGGTGACCCAACGGGCGACCCGGTCCGAGAGGCCGGAAGCCCCCCTCGCCCCTTCCCCGGCACTCGCCACACGCTGGCCACTCATCGGCACTCCCCCGTCGAGACTTCCCGCAGCTACGCAGACTGCCACACCTCGGTGACCCGGGGACCCCGCGACGCGATCTTCGTACCGCTCCCCCGCGCCGAGCCGGTGGCGAGAATCTCCGGCCGCCTATAATTTCGAGGAGATCAGCGTCATTGGAGGGGTATGGGAACCGCCGAGCCCCTGGTCGTCGGCGTGGACGGCGGCGGCACGAGCACGCGCTGCCTGGTCGCCACCCTGAGCGGCGAGATCGTCGCCCGGGGCCGCGCGGGAGGGGCCAATCCGCGTTCCGCCCGCGACCCCGGCGGCAACCTCACGCGCGCCCTCGGCGAGGCCCTGTTCCGGCTCGGTCCCGGCTTCGATCCCCATGACGTCGCGGGCGGCGTCTTCGGGCTCGCGGGCGCGAGCGCGGCGGGCCGCGAACGGGCGCTCGCGCTCGCCGCCGCCGCGTGGCGGGCCGCCGCCCTGCCTGGCCTGCCGGTCGTGGTCCCGGACATCCTGGTGGCCTTCACCGGCGCGACCCCCTACCCCAGCGGCAGCGTGATGATCGCCGGTACGGGCGCGGTGGCGGCCCGCATCGCCGACCGGCTGATCGTCCGCCGGTGCGACGGCTACGGGTGGCTGCTCGGGGACGAGGGCTCGGGGGTGTGGATCGGCCGGCAGGCGGCGCGGGCCGCGCTGGCGGCCCTCGACGGCCGGGGCCCGCCGACCGTGCTCGCCGACCGCGTCCTGCCCGCCCTGGCGGTAGGCAGGCCCGCTCCCGAGGAGGACGGCGCGGCCCCTCCGGCGGGCGAGGCGCGCGCCCAGGCCATCGTCGCCGCGGTGTACGACGGGGAGCCCGCGCGGCTGGGAACGCTCAGCCCCCTGGTGGAGGCGTGCGCCCGCGAGGGCGACCGGGTGGCCCTCACCATCCTGGACGACGCCGCGCGCCTGCTGGTCCGCACGCTCGACACCGTGAGCGCCGCCGGCCCCGCGCTCCCCGTGGTGCTGGCCGGGTCCCTGCTGACCAGGCCGACCCTGGTGGCCGAGCGGGTCAGGGAGGCGTTGATCGGCCGTCCGGTCGTCCTGGCCCGGGACGGCGCGGCCGGAGCCGCCGCCCTCGCCCTGCGCGCCGCCGCCGTCTCCGCGGGTCACGCGACGGCCGGCGCCGAGACCGAGGCGGCGCACCGGAGGCTGCTGGCCGCCGGTGACGCTCCCGGTGAGGCCTGACTCAGCTCACCCAGAGGGTGGGCGCGCTCTGGCGGTTGGCCGCGTCGACGGCGGTGACGCGGTAGCGCGAGCCGGCCTTCCACGCCGGATCGGTGAACCGGCCCCCGGGCCCGCCGGGCACGACCGCCAGCAGGTGCCCCGTGCCGTCCGGGTCGTGCCGGTAGACCGCGTACAGGCGGGGCTCGGCGCGGCCCTCGGAGGCGAAGGTCAGCTCGGCGCTCCGGCTCGTGCGGCGGGCGCCGGTGACGACGGGCGGCCGGGGCGGCTCGCCCGAGGCCAGGCGCGGCAGCACCGGGCCGAGGGCGGGTCGCGCGTAGTGCTCGGCCTGGAGCCTGGTCATCGCCCCCAGCCGGTCGGCGCGCACGTCCCCCGAGTTGTAGTAGACGTCGCCGCCGATGCCCGGGTGGTCGCCGTTGAGGGTGAGGTGCCGTGAGAGCTCGGCGGGGTCCTGCCAGGCGGCGGGCTGACCGGGGGCTCCGGCGTTGTAGACGGACTGCCCGATCCACAGCTGGGTGTGGGTGCCGGCCACAGCCTTGGCCCACCAGGAGGCGAGCACGGCGTAGTCGGCCACCGGCAGGCCGATGTTCCAGTAGAGCTGCGGGACGATGTAGTCCAGCCAGCCCTTCCGCACCCAGCCGCGGCTGTCGGCGTGCTGGTCGTCGTACGACTGGGAGCCCGAGGTGGCCGAGCCGAGGGGGTCGGTGGCCGCGTTGCGCCAGATGCCGAACGGGCTGATCCCCCACTGGGCCTCGGGCTTCTCCTCGCGGACGCGCCGTCCCATCTCGTGGATCAGCAGGTCGACGTTGTGCCGCCGCCACGCCGCCCGGTCGGCGAACCCCTTGCCGTGGCGGGCGTAGGCCTCGGCGTCGTCGAACTCCTGGCCGTCGACGGGGTAGGGGTAGAAGTAGTCGTCGAAGTGCACGCCGTCGACGTCGTAGCGGGTGACCGCGTCCATGATCGCGTCCTGCACGAAGGCGCGGACCTCCGGCAGCCCGGGGTTGTAGTACAGCCCGCCCGAGTAGGTCACGCCCCAGCCCGGATTGCGGCGCAGGGGATGATCGGGCACCAGCCGGGCGGGGTCCGGCTGCAGGGACACCCGGTAGGGGTTGAACCACGCGTGGAGGGCGAGCCCGCGCGCGTGCGCCTCCTCGACCATGAAGGCCAGCGGGTCGTAGCCCGGGTCCCTGCCCTGGACGCCCGTGAGGTACTGCGACCACGGCTCGTGCCGCGAGGGCCAGAAGGCGTCGGCCGTGGGCCGCACCTGCACGAACACCGCGTTGAACCGGCGCGACACGGCGAGGTCCAGCCAGGAGGTGAACTCGCTCTTCTGCTGCTCGGCCGTGAGGCCTGTGCGCGAGGGCCAGTTGGTGTTGTTCACCGACGCGATCCACATGCCGCGCATCTGCCCCGGCGACGACAGGACGGCCGCGTCGCCGGGGCCGGTGGCGCGCGGAGCGCCACCGGGACCGCCGTGGGACCGGGCGGCGCCCGCCTCCGGCGCCCGCCCCCGGGCGAGCGGGACGAGCGCGGCGGCGGCCAGACCGCCCAGTACGGCCCTGCGGCTGACCGGGCGGCCGTTCACGCCGGTCCCGGACGGCTCGCGGGCTCTGGACGGCCCGGCGACGCCGGTCCTCCGGCGGCTCCGGCGGCGAGGCCCCGGTGCCGGCCATGGCCTGGGTGCCGGCTGCGGCCTCCGGCGCGAAGATGACAGATAATTTTCATTGGATCAATGAGTCTGAAGATAGTCGTCATCAGGCCGTGACCTAACCGGGAGCGAATGAAGGAAAGCTTCATAGAAGATATGCGCAATGGCGCGAGATGCCACATCGACGTCAAACCACCCCATAGCACGCGGACCAGGCGGTCCTCGAAGAGGTAGATCGCAAGGGCCGCCGCCGACACGACCGGAAGCCACGCATGCCGCACAGTCCCGATCTCGACCGCCTCGCCGCCACCGTGCTCCAGCCGGGGTTCGAGGGCACCACCCCGCCCGGGTGGCTGCTCAGGCAGCTCGCCGACGGCCTCGGCGGGGTGGTCCTCTTCGCGCGCAACATCTCGGGCGACACCGCCGGGCTCGTACGGCGGATCCGTGAGGAGAACCCTCAGGTCGTCGTCGCCGTGGACGAGGAGGGCGGCACCGTCACCCGCCTGGAGGCCGCGACCGGCAGTTCCTGGCCCGGCAACGCCGCCCTCGGCCTCGTCGACGACCTCGGCCGCACCGAGCGGACCGGCAGGGAGATCGGCAGCCTCCTCAACGCGACCGGCATCACGCTCGACTACGCCCCCGACGTGGACGTCAACGCCGACCCGGACAACCCGGTGATCGGCATACGGTCCTTCGGCTCCGATCCGGACCTCGTGGCCCGCCACGCCGCCGCCTGGATCTCCGGGCTGCAGAGCGCGGGCGTGGCCGCCTGCGCCAAGCACTTCCCCGGGCACGGCGACACCGTGACCGACTCGCACCTCGCCCTGCCGGCCGTCCACGCCTCGCGCGAGCTGCTGGAGCGGCGCGACCTGCCGCCGTTCCGCGCGGCCGTCGCGGCGGGGGTCCGGGCCATCATGTGCGGCCACCTCATGGTGCCCTCGCTCGACCCCGGGCTGCCCGCCACGCTCAGCCCCCGCGTGCTCACCGGGTTGCTGCGCGAGGAGCTGGGCTTCGAGGGGCTCCTGGTGACCGACGCGATCGAGATGAAGGCCGTGGCCGCGCTCATGCCCCAGCCGAGGATCGCCGTACGGGCGCTCGCGGCGGGCGCCGACGCGATCTGCGTGGGCGCCTCATCCCCCGGCGGCGAGAACGTCTCCGAGCTGCGCGCGGCCATCGTCCGCGCGGTTCACGAGGGCGCACTGGACGAGGCGCGGCTGGCCGAGGCGGCGGGCCGCGTACGGGCCCTGGCGGCCTGGCACGAGCGCGAAGGGCACGTAGAGCGGGTGGCGGGGCGGGCGGCGGACATCGAGCTGGACGCCGAGCACGGCGTCTCCCTGCTCGGGCTGGACACCGCCCGCCGGGCGCTCCGCGCGACCCCCGACGCCGGCTCCCTCGCACGCCCGGTCCTCACCCGGGCGCCGCTGGTGATCGAGATGTCCGCGCGGCCCCACCAGGCCATCGGCGGCGCCGTGCCGTACGGGCCGGGCGAGGCGCTGGCCGCCACGCTCCCCGGCACCGCCCGCACGACCCTGACGCCCGCCCTGCACGACCTCCCCGAGCTGGGCGACTCGCCCCTGGTGGTGGTCACGCACGACGCGCACCGGCACGCGTGGATGGCGCGGGCGCTGGCGGAGGTCGTCCTCCGCCGCCCGGACGCCATCGTGGTCGAGATGGGCCTGCCGGGCACTCCCACGGGCGCGGTCTACCTCACGACCGGCGGCAACTCCCGGGTCTCCGCGCTCGCCGCCGCCGAGTGGCTCACCGGCCGCTGAGCCGCCGCGGCCGGACGCTCCCCGAGGATCGCCGGGGCCGTCCCACCAGGATCTCGATGCTGCCCCATGGATCTGCCACGACCAGGGTCCCGGTAGAGATCCACGGGCTCTGGCTTCCTCCACACCACCAGGATTGATTGACATCCTCCCCGGCGTGAACGCCGGGGACTCCCCCACGTCGCCGTGGGGTTCTTACTGCTTCTGCTACGCCGCTTGCGCGTCCTAGGTTCCGGGCGGGGCCAGGGTCGGAGTTGCCTCACCTGGTCTTACCTGCCCTCCACAGTCGTTTATGCCGTGTCCAGCCAGCCCGGCGGCCACGGTCGTACCGGTGTTGCGCTGCCCCTCAAGCAGAATGTTGATCGCCGCGGCGATGTCGCGGTCGTGGTGCTCACCGCAGGACCGACAGTCCCACTCACGCACATCCAGGGGGAGTTTGCCGACCCTCCACCCGCAGCAGGGGCACAGCTGGGAGGACGGATACCAGCGGCCGATCCTGGTCAGGGTGCGGCCGTACCGGGCGGCCTTGCCCTCCACCAGGGTGACAAACGCCCCCCAGCTCGCGTCATGCACCGACTTGGCCAACCGGCCCCGCGCCAGACCCCGCACCGCCAGCGTCTCGACATGCACCACTTGGTTCTCGCGGATGATCGAGGTGCTGGTCTGGTGCAGGAAATCACGGCGCGCATCGGCCACCTTGGCATGCTGGCGGGCGACCCGCGCCCGCGCTCTGTCCCGGTTGTTCGATCCCTTCTCCTTGCGTGACAGGCCCCGCTGCAGCCGGGCGAGCTTCTTCTCCCTACGCCGCAACCACTTCGGGTTCGCGATCTTCTCCCCGTTACTGAGGACCGCATAATGGGTGAGCCCCAGATCGATCCCGGTCTCCGCATCGACCTCAGGCACCACCTGAGCGGCATCGTCGACCTCCACCACGAACGAGGCGAAATACCGCCCGGCGGCGTCCTTGACGACCGTGACCGACGACGGGGCCGCGGGAAGCCCGCGTGACCAGCGGACCTCCACCTGCCCGATCTTCGCCAGATACAGGCGGCCCCGCCCGGTCAATGAGAAGGCGTTGGTGTTGAACCGGGCCGCCTGCCGGTGGTCGTGGCGGGACTTGAAAACCGGCAACCCCATCTTCGGGCCCTTACGCCTACCCGACACCGAGTCGAAGAAGTTCTTGTAGGCGGTGTTCACATCGCGGACCGACTGCTGCAGCACGACCGAGGACACCTCGCCCAGCCACGCCCGCTCTGGGGTCTTCTTCGCGGCGGTGAGGACCAGACGCTGGATCTCGGCGTCCCCGATGAACCCCAGCCCTGCCCTTCGGGCTGCCTTCCGCGCCGCCACAGCGTCGTTCCACACCACCCGGGCACACCCGAACGTCTTGGCCAGCATCTCCCGCTGAGGTGCGTCAGGGTAGAGCCGGTAGTTGTAACGCAGCTTCACCTCGACCCATCCCCAACCACACCAGCAGCGACACCCCACCCACTAATCGAACACATTAACGTCTGGTCTATGACACTCGAAGCCGAATATCGACACGGACGGAACGTAGTTACCGCGATGCATGTACATCTGGTCTTCGTCACCAAGTACCGGCGCAACGTGTTCGACGATGCGATGCTGTGCCGCTGCAAAGAAATCATGATCGAGGTCTGTGACAGCTTCGAGACCGAACTGCGCGAGTTCAACGGCGAACACGACCACGTCCACCTGCTCGTCCGCTACCCACCCAAAGTCGCGATCTCCAAGCTGGTCAACTCACTGAAGGGCGTGTCCTCGCACGACCTGCGCAAAGAGTTCACCGGCCGGGTCAACCGTGCCATCACGCACGGACACTTCTGGTCACCCTCCTACTTCGCCGCCTCCTGCGGCGGCGCGCCCCTCACGATCATCAAGCAGTACATCGAACACCAGCGCCGCCCCACCTGACATCACAGATCCCCGCCACGCGCTCCGGTTGTCCCGCCTGACGGCGGACCATCCCCTAAAAGAAGGGGACCGCATCCATCCCCGCCCTGAAGCAACGAGACCTTCTGCAGCTTCCCGGTAATCTGTCGGGTAACAGCAAAGGAACCCCATGATCGACCCGCAACGCTCGACCCCCGAGAACCTGGTGGCCCGGGTGCGGGCCGTGCTTCCCTCGCTCACCCCGTCCGCGCAGATCATCGCCCGGCTCATCCTCGACGACCCGGCGACCGTCGCCCGCAGCACCATCACCGAGCTCAGCGCCGCCTCCGCGACCAGCGAGGCGACCATCGTGCGCACCGCGCGGGTGCTCGGCTTCTCCGGGTACGCCCAGCTGCGCCTCGCGCTCGCGGCCGCCGCCGCCACCCGCCAGGGGCCCGACCGGCTCGTCCCCGGCGACCTCGCCCCCGACGACCCGCTCTCCGACGTGATCGCCAAGGTCACGCGGGCCGAGGCAGAGGCCCTTGAGGACACCGCCGCGCAGCTGTCCCCCGAGCGGCTCGGCGAGGTGGTGGACGCCATCACCGGGGCCCGCCGCGTCGACGTCTACGGCGTCGCCGCCTCCGGGCTGGTGGCGGCCGACATGTCGCAGAAGCTCCTGCGCATCGGGCTGTCCGCCCACGCGTTCACCGACGCGCACCTGGCCCTGACGAGCGCCGTGCTGCTGAGGCCCGGTGACGTCGCGGTGGGCGTGAGCTGCACGGGCGAGACCCCCGACGTCCTCGAGCCCATGCGCCGCGCGCAGCGGGCGGGGGCGACCACCGTGGCGATCACCAACAACCCCAGGTCGGCGCTCGCCGAGGTGTCCGCCCACGTGCTGATCTCCGCCGGACGGGAGACCGCGTTCCGGCCGGGCGCGCTGGCCAGCAGGATCAGCCAGCTCCTGATCGTCGACTACGTCTTCGTCGGCGTGGCGCAGCGCACGTCCGAGGTGTCCAACGGTGCCCTGCGCGCCACCCGCGACGCCATCGACCACTTCGTCACGGAGTCCCGGCCCCGGAGCAGGAAGCCGTCGTGACGTCCGCTCTCAGCGGCACCGGCGGCGGCGCGCCCGGGGCCGCCTCCGCCGCGAGGGGGCCGCGCCGGAGCAGCACTCCTCGATGAGGAGGCTGAGGCCGATGCCGACCAGCCACACGTCCTTGGCGAGGGCCACACCCTCCTGGGTCGGGCGGATGCTCCCCGGCCGCCTCATGCCGGGCGTCCTCAGGTAGAGCCCGACCAGACCGGCGGCGAAGCCGGTGAGCGCGGCGCCCGCGACGGCCGAGGGCACCACCGGCGCGAGCAGCGCCGCCCCGAGGGTCATCTCGGCCACCGACAGAGCCCGCGTGAACTTCTCAGGGTCCAGGCGCCTGAGGAACGGGTAGGCGCCGGCGGCCATGCCGTGCACCCCCGCAGCCGTCTGCTCGTCCGCGTCGTACTTCGTGAACCCGGAGTTCAGGATGTACGCGCCTGTGGTGATCCGCAGGGGGAGCTGATGGGGACGTACGGGAAACCGCATGGTTCCTCCGTTACCTCTGAGGCGGTCGGTCACCGGACACCTACCCCATCGGCTGTGGCGCCTACCAGCGCGGACGTCCGTTCACGCGGGGCGTCGCCGCGCCGGAGCGGCCGCCCTCAGCCGGCGTCCCGGGAGCGGAGGATCTTGGAAAGGGCCGTGACGGCGAGGATGACCACCCCGATGATCAGTGCCCACTTGACGATGCCGGCCACCAGGCTCAGCAGCGTGCCGAGGAGGAAGAAACCGACGATGACGGCTACGACGAGGAGAAGAATGCGTCCCATGGCTTCACGCTAGGCGCCCGCGAGGCCCGGCGACATACGGCGAGATCGAGTTCAGGGACGAGTCAGGGTCGGCACTCAGGGTCGCCTGGGGGTGCCGCGTGGGGGTGTCGCGTGGGGGTAGAGCCCCACCAGGCCGGGAAAGGGCCGCACGCGAGCGGGCCGGCCCCGAGGTGGGGCCGGCCCGACCGCCGGGCGAGGGAGGCTCACAGCACCGCGCAGCCGATCCGGACGGGGACCCGCGCCGACCAGCGGCCCGAGAGCACGTCGTAGGCCTGGGCGTAGCCGTTGGCGGGCTTGCCCGCGGCGGAGCAGTCGAACACGCCGGTCTTCTTGCCGAAGCTGCCGCCAGCGAAGCCGCTGTGCGCGGAGGCGTTCACGGTCCCGCTCCAGAACAGCCGGCCGGTGTTGTAGCGGAGGTACAGCTTGACCTGGCCGAAGTTGTAGTGGTCGCCGCTGATCTTGATCCGGGGGATGTCGTCCACCGAGGTCGAGGTCGAGGTGCCGTCCCCGTTGTCGGTCGGCGGGACGGTGTACCGGTTGATCCACAGGCGGGCGGAGACCTTGCGGTTCGCGGCCTGGGCGTTGTCGGCGGCGGCCTGCGAGCGCACCGAGGGGGCCACGCAGACGTCGTCGCCGGTGAAGGCCTCGCGCCACACGTACCCGGTGACGCAGGTGTGCGCGCCGAAGGCGCCGGAGGTCCAGCGGCCGGCGGCGGCGGAGTTGTCGGAACGCGTCTGGGTGCGGGTGGCGGAGCTGACGCAGACGTGGTCCGCGGGCCGGGCCTCGCGCCAGACGTAGCCTTCCCGGCAGGTGTCGGGCCCGAAGTCGCCGGTCGCCGCGGAGGCGGACGCCGACGGCAGGGTGATCACGGACAGGCCGGCCACGGCGGCGACGGCGAGACCGAGCAGGGTGCGCTTCATCTTCTTCTCCTGAGTGTGAGTGTGTTTCCCGGTCCTGTTCGCTCGGCCCCGGGGGTCTTGCACACTCAGTGATATCGGCCTCCACCTGCACGTTCATTGAAGGCCGCTTGACGCTTCAGGTTGCAAGGGACGTGCAAGGGCTTCAAGCCGGAGAGGCCGCACGCCCCGGGCGTGCGGCCTCCGCGAGAGGTGGTCTTCTCTAGGTGCCGTAGACCTGCATCTCGTACAACGAGTACCCGTAGGACGTGCCGCGCGCCGTGCCGTTCACCCGCACGTACCGGCCCGATCCCGACAGCCCCGTGAGGTCGTCGGCGCCGCCGTCGCCGGTGGTCGTGGTGTACAGGTTCGTCCAGGTGGTGCCGTCACCGGACACCTGGACCTGGTACGACCTGCCGTACGCCGCCTCCCAGTACAGCTTGACGCGCGTGATCGAGCGGGTGGCGCCGAGGTCGACACGCAGCCACTCGGGGTCATGGCCCTCCGCCGACGCCCACCGGGTCGAGGTGGTGTCGCCGTCGAAGGCCTTGGCGGCGCCGTAGGACGAGCTCTCGGTGGAGGAGGCCGTGGCCGGCCTGCCCTGCGAGAGCAGCGTCTCCGTGGTGGTCCCCGAGGTGGTCGCCGTGACGGCGGCGGAGGCGGCCGAGGCGTTGCCCGCCGCGTCCCTGGCCTTCACCGTGAACGTGTACGACGTGGCCGGCGACAGCCCGGTCACCGTCACGGACGTGCCGCCCGCGGACGCCGCGACCGAGGCTCCGTTGTACACGTCGTACCCGGTCACCGCCACGTTGTCGGTCGAGGCGTCCCACGCCAGCGACACGCTGGAGGACGTCACCCCCGTCGAGTGCGGGTTGCCCGGCACCGACGGCGGGGTCGTGTCGGCGCCTCCGGACCCGCCCGCCGGGACGGTCTGGGTGGCGACGTTCCAGCCAGAGACCCGCACGCTCGGCGCGGAGCCGTTCAGGTCGGAGGTCCGGTAGGTGGCCGTCAGGGTCCTCGTCTCCCCGGGCCAGAGGCTGACCGCGTTGTCGGTCCACTGGACGGGCAGCACAGGTTTGCCCGCCTGGTCCACCACATGGGCGTCGAGGTAGAAGGCCGGGATCTTGCCGGTGCCGGTGTTCCTGAGCGTCACCGTGGTCGTCGTGGTGGCGCCGGAGGCCGAGGAGGAGGCCGAGGCGCTCAGCGGCGACCGGGCCATGCCCGCCAGCCCGGTCAGGTCGGCATAGCTCGTGGTCGGCACGTAGTACCAGTCGTTGTTCGCCCAGTCGATCACGTCGGCCTTGGTGGAGAGCCAGTAGACGTTCCGGTCGATCTCGCCGCCGCCGTCGCTCAGCGTCAGCCGCACCAGATAGCTCGTCGACAGGCCGGTGATCGACGGGATGGTGACCGCCGTGACCTTGCCGCCGTCGCCGGGGGCCGTGACGGTCGCCGTGTCGGTGTACTTGCCGGTGCCGTCGAGGTTGAAGACGTCGGTCCTGACCGTCAGCCCCGAGGCCGCCGCGTGGTTCTGGTTCACCACCACGACGGTCCTGTTGTCGTAGGAGTACTGCACGTGCAGCGGCTTGTTGGCCTCGCGGGCGCCGTAGTACGAGCCGCCCTGGTCGAGGTAGGTGTCGAAGAGCTGCCAGTGCAGCGAGCTCCAGCCGCTATTCAGCATCCAGTAGACGACCCCGGTCGAGGGGTTGGACGAGTCGGTGAAGTTGCGCCGGTAGGCCTCGTATTGCGCCCTGATGTTCTCGTACTGCTGGAGCTGGGCCTTGCGGACGTAGTCGTCCAGGCTCGTGGAGGTGCCGTACCTGCCGTTGATCGCGTCGTCGAAGAGCTTGAGGGTGCCGAAGGTGCTGGACGGCGAGCGGTGGTACTGCGCGGCGGTCGCGCTCTGCCACAGCGTGTTCAGCTCGCTGGACGACATCATGCGCTTCAGCGAGTCGGCGGTGGGGACGTCGGGGCCCGCGCTGGTCTCCGAGTTGAAGCCGAACGCGCCGCCCTCCCGCTTGTTGAACCAGTAGCCCGGCGGCACCCAGTCGTACGGCCCGGTCATCTTCATGCCGGACGAGCCGAGCGTGGGCGAGGACTTGTCGGAGGCCGCGGCGACGATCGGGGTGTTCCAGTCGGCGGCGTTCAGCGCGGCCAGGTAGCCGGTCTCCTGCTGCGCGTTCGGCGCGAAGTCACTGCCGATGAGGAAGGTGAAGACGCTCGGATGGTCGCGCAGCCGCACGGCCTCCGCGGTCATCGAGTCCTTGGCGATCGTGTGGTCCGCGGCGGTCCAGGTGTCACCGGGCTCGCCGCCGTTGGTCTGGCCCTCCCACTTGTCGCAGCACTCCCAGCCGGCCATGACGAGGATGCCCATCTGGTCGGTCAGGTCGAAGAGCTGGTCGGTCTCCAGGTGGCCTTCGAGCCGGATGGTGTTCAGGCCGAGGTCGCGGACGTAGCGGAGCTTGTCCTGCGCGTAGGCCGGGTCCCAGCGCAGGAACAGGTCGGGCGACCAGCCGCCGCCCCGGATGAGCAGCGGCCGGCCGTTGACCTTGTACAGGCGGTGCCCGCTGCCGTCCAGCGAGGAGGTCACGGTGCGGATCCCGAAGCGGGTGTGCGCGGTGTCGCTCGCGGAGCCACCGGCCGTCGCGGTCAGGTCGAGGTCGTAGAGCGGCTGCCCGCCCATGCCGTACGGCCACCACACCTGGGGACCGGCGATGGACTGGGTGAACGTCAGGGTCTTGGTCTGGCCCGCCGCGAGGTCGACGTCCTGCGTCAGGGCGGCCGAGCCGACGGTGCCGGCCACGGTGGCGTGCACGGCCGCGCCCGAGTCGTTCCTGGCGTCGACCTTGATGGTCAGGTCGGCGCGGTCGAGCGCCGGGGTCAGTGCGGTCACCACATGGGCGTTCCGCAGGGCGACGGCGGCGCTGCGCCGGACGAGGACGTCGCGGAATATGCCCATGTTCCTGTCCGGAGGGGTCTGGACCCAGTCGATCCAGCCCGTGGTCAGGTGCTTGTTCGGGTCGTTCGGGTCCACCTTGAAGGCGACCGAGTTGACGCCGGGGTGCACGAGCGAGGTGACGTCCAGTTCGTGACGGGTGTAGGCGCCGGCCACCTGGGCGCTGGTGGCGACCTGCGTGCCGTTCACCCACACGTCGGCGCTGGAGATGACGCCGGTGACGTCCAGGAAGGTCTTCAGCCCCGTCTCGGCGCCAAGGGTGAAGTCTGACCGGTACCACCAGGGGACCGTGAAGTCGGCGGCCGGGATGTTCTTCATGTTGGTGGAGTAGAACGGGTCCGGGTACTTCCCGTTCTTCAGCAGGCCGGCCAGGACCGTGGAACGCGGCCCCACCGGATACCATCCGGAGGCCGCGTAGCCGGGAGTGGAGATCGTGGCGGCCGGGTCGGTGACCTTGGACGATGACTGGATCTTGTACCCGTCCAGGGCCGAGGGGGCGACGGCCGCGGCCGCGACGCCGCCCGTGGAAGCGGACCCCGCCAGCGCGTGGATCCCTCCCCCGGCGGTCATCGCCAGCACGAGCGCGCCGACCAGCCGCGTTCTCACCCAGGTACGCCTGTCGAATCTGACCATCGGTATCTCCGGGGGGCGTTTAGTTAAGGAGCCTCCCTAACTATGTGCTGGATTTTGACCCCACCGGCAAGATCCGTCAAGGTTCCGGGGCGCACGAGGCCCGCGTCTCAGACCGGGACGGCGAACACGACCCGGCGGCCCTTGAACTCGGTCACGCTCCACAGCTGGTTCTTCTCGTTCCAGCAGGTGAGGTCTTCCGGGCCGACCGGGAACCTCTTGACCTCGGCCGGCTGCCCCGAGGGGACCACCAGGAGCGACCCGTTCTTGGTCGAGGACGCCGCCTGGCTGAGGTACCACCGGCCCTTGTACGACAGCGCGCCCTGGATCTTGGCCGCCGGAAGGGTGAAGGCGTCGGCCGCGTTCGCCAGGCCGTCGGCCCCGGCGACGAGCGTGCCGTCCGAGGCGAGCGCCCAGCGCGCCACGCGCCCGGTCCTGCCCGGCTCGCCGGCCGGGTCGACGTACTCCCCCGAGACCAGCATGTGCGGGGTGAGGCTCCTGTCGACGGCGGCGAAGGAGTACCGGGCGTCCCCGGCGGCGCTCCAGGCGTCCACCTGCGGCATCACGTACCGGTAACCGAACGCGTGGTACTTCCCGTTCTTCAGGCCGATCTTGTCGTCGTCGCCGCTCACCTCATAGATGTGCCGGGTGTCGAACACCCGCACCCCCCGCGAGGTGTCGACGACGTAGACCAGGTTCCCGTACCACGCGATGCCGCCCGCGTGGATGTTGATCGCGCCGTACGAGGTGCCCTTGGGCTCGACGAGCAGCACGTGCCGGTACTTCCTGGTCGTCGTGCTGAGGAACGAGACCCGGACTCCCCGCTCGGTCGCCGCGCCGTCCGGTTTCCAGTACCAGGTGACGGCGAACGCCTGGACGTCCGTGCGCCCGGCCTCGGAGCTGGAGGCCACCCCCTGCGGGTACCAGTCGGTGGTGTCGTTGTCGCCGGGCTCGAAGCAGTACCAGTCGGCCGGTTTAGGCGACATCGAACCGAAGGCCGTCGTCGTGCCCTTGTGGATCGCGGTGCGGTTGGCCTGGGCCAGCACGGTCTTCAGATCGCGGACGGGCAGCGCCTTGGCCAGCCTCTCGACCGCCTGCGGGAGGTCGCGGGTGTTCCGCCGGAGCTGAAACGGCCCCGGGTCCGTCCCGGTCATGAGGCTCGGGCTCATGGGGGTGCCCCCGTCGTACGTCAGGAGCGGGAACGCGTCATCACGCCACCTGCCCGCGCCCCCACCCAACCGATGATCAACCCCGCCAGTCTCCCGCAGGAGCGACATATCCGTCTACGCAATGAAGCGATCGAGCAGACGTGAGAACCGCCGACCCGTACGCCGGCTCGTACCGCACAGGACCGTACGCCGGCTCGTACCGCGCACCGGATGAGCGGGCGTGGTCTCGACCGGGCCGGTGCGAAGGGGGCCGGAACCCCGGCCCCCTTCGCACCCCACCACCTCAACCCCTCTTGACCCGCTTGACCCAGGGGCCGTTTCCCCAGCTCTGCCCGTTACTCCGCTCTGCCCTGGTTCCAGATCGGCGCGTTGTCCCGGCTCTGCCCGCAATCAGGCCAGGACTGCCGTTACCCGGGACTGGTACCCATAGACCTTCTGGCCCTGCCGATGACCTCTTCGGTGGTGAGCGGACTCTTGGGATGGTGACTCAGGCATAGAGGAGTCCGCAGCTTCTCGAAGCCCGCTCCTTCGACGGCGGTATAGAACTGGCCCGAGGTAAGCCGCGCGATGTCATCGACGTCGCTTCCCTTGGCGCGAGCCAGCTCCCTCGCAGCGGTCATCTGGATGGAACTGTTCAGCAATCCGAAGAACTGGGTGGCGGCGTTCCCTGGGATCCGGTTGTGCAACCCCTTCGGTGCCTGAGTCGCGAAGACGAGGCCGAGCCCGTACTTGCGGGCTTGGGACGTCAGCGCCAGCGTGCTCTGCGTGCACGCGGTCATCGCTCCTGACGGAGCGAACGTCTGCGCCTCGTCCATCACGAACAACCCGCCCAAAGGCCGTTCTCCGGCCGGGTGCTTCTTGATCCAGGCGAACAGCGCCATCTGCAACTGGTTGACGAAGCTCTGCCGCTGATCGTCGGACTGCAGGCCGACGAGACTGATGACCGAGACACGCGCCCTCTTACCCTCGGGCGGCGTCAGGAGGACACCAGGATCCATGGCGACTCCGGCACCACCGAACAACGGGTCGTTCACCATGGCCGCGGTCAGGTTCTCCGCGATCTCGGCCGCCAGCTTCTCAGCGTTCCGCAGCTCGCTGATCCCTTCTGGCAGGGACGACATCAACGCGATGAGGCCCCGGAGACTGGTCGCGCCCTGGCGCCCGTAGTACGTCACCGCTTCCCGGAGCACGGCGAGACCTTGGTGAGCCTTGGGAGCGTTGCCCACCAGCTTGACCCGTGGGGCGATGGACGCGACGGCACTCTCCACCGCCTCCGCGAACTCGTCAGCATCGCCCACGACGCTGCTGAAGTCGGGTAACGGCTGGAAGCTGAGCGGACGCCCCCCGTCACGCCGTGGGGTCCAGACCACAACGTCGGTGTTCGCCAGATACTCCTCGGCCCTGGCCGCGTCACCCGCGGCCCATTGCCATGGCTCCTCAGGCCACGGATCCCCCAGACGCGCCAGGTCGTTGTTGGGATCCAGCACGATGGCCGAGACGCCTTGGAGCGCGCACTCCTCGACCAGATGGCGGATCAACACCGTCTTGCCCGACCCCGATCCGGCGAAGATCGCGGTGTGCTTGCGAAGCGCCTCCAACTCGACGCTTACAGGCCTGTCGCCCGCGATCGTCATGCCTATGGGGATGGAGGGCGCCTGTCCCTCGACAGCCTTCTTGGCCAGAGGTGGCGGCGCCGGAACCACCGCGTCGCCATTGCCTCGGACAGGAACGCTCCAAACGTTGCTCGGCAGCTCGTCGGTGGTCCTCGAACCGACGGTCCCATTTCCGGCAACCGTCGAGCGTGTCCGCTCCTCGTCCGGCGTCGTCGTCATGGGTCGTGAGTGATCCGCTACGCCTCTGACGTATTCCAGGGGAGCGCTCCACACGTCGCCCAGCGCCTCTTTGAACAGCTTGATGCCGCTGGCGGGTTTCCGCTCCGCCAGCCAGGCTTGGAGATTCGGTGGGTTCTCGGTCAGCAGATCCCGCAGCGCGGCGAGCGTCTTGAGATCCTCTTCCTCTACACAGAGGGTCCTGCCACCGGCCTTCTCGAACTCGGCAATCGCCTCCTGAGTACGACTACCACCCGACCATTCCCTGTTTCGCAGTACGAACAGCCGTCGTTTGGACACCTCGGCGTCCAGTCCGGCCGCCACGCAGGCGGCACGCAGACGATTAAGCGCGGCACGCGGGTTGTCCACGGCGATCGAACGAAAGCACCAGTGCACTTCGTCTTGGGTGGTTTCGTTCAGCGTACGGCGAAGGCGCGCATGCAGCGGCGGCTTGGCGCTGGGAGGAGCATCCTGGCTGAACACTTGTCCGGGTTCGCCCTGTTCGGCAATCCAGGCGACGAGCCCTGCGGAGAGAAGTCCCGGCATCACGGCATCCTCGGTCGGGAAGTCGAGGGCCGCTGCCGCATTCCCTAACTCCCTCAACTCCGCGAACCTGGTGTCGATACCTGCCAGAACCGGTGTGGGCACCCTGCCGGGTACGTCGACAACAGGCATCACCTCGATCGGATCGGCCAGATTCTCCAGTTCTTTGACCTGGTCGGCGGCGAGGCACGCCTGGACATGGCCATCGATCTTGATCAAGAGCTGCCTGGGAGTGAAGTCGGGGGCATGCTCGAACGCGGACGCCTTCACCGGCCACGTCGGATAGGGCGGGCGGAACCCGACCTTACGGAACCGCGCCGCGAACCGCTTCTCCACGAGGTTCAGACCGATCTTGGAATCGGGGATCGTCATGAGCGGGACCGCCTGCCGGAACCGGTCGCGTACGGTGTCAGTGGCGGCCTTCTCGATGAGCACCCATGACAGCGGGAGGCACGAGACCACGGTAAGCGTGCGGTGGGTATGCTCTCGCAGCGACATGAGGCCGCCCGCGATCTGTTCGATCACGAGCATCTGCCGCCAGTCCTGCTCGACATTCTGCTTGCTCGTGATGGACGCCTGCGCGATGAGCGGATCGATCTGGTCCACCGCTATGACGGACGGTCCGGTGAACGCAAGAAGCCGCGAGATGTCTCGGACGATCTCCTGCGGCGATTTGTGGCCCCTTCGCATCCCCCACTGGGCGCGCTCGCCCGGTTCCTCCTCGGGCTGCGACGACATGAAGGTACTTCCGATGTCCTGCGCCCGCAGATCGTCGGAAGCACGCAGGACCAGCGCTCGAAGGGTGTCCTGGGCATCACCGCCCACACGCGCGTCGAAGCGACGCAGCCCTTCCACGAGGGCGTCCAGAGCCGGTTTCGACAGCGGCGCCTTCCCGATGAGCTGCTGACGAGCCATCGGCTGCACGCCGACGAGTGAGGACAGGCGTCTCAGGAACATCCTGAGCTGGCTCTCACCGTCGATTTCCCGCGCCAGGCTGTCCAGAACCGACACTATGACGCTTTCCCAGAAGTCCCGGGCATCGAACAGACCCACCAGGAAGAAGTAACCTCCGTCTTCCTGCACCTTCTGGCGTACCCATCCGAGCAGGTGCGTCTTCCCGGTCCCCCGTTGCCCCTGGAGGATCACGCCGATGGGGCTCGCCTCGACGCTGTAGTTCGCTTCCGCCAGCCCATCGAGGATCGCCTGTGTCGTCCGGCGGTGCAGGCCGTCGACGTGGAACTGCGAGGGACGCCACACATCACCGGGGCCCTCTACGTAGTTGAATCTGAGCGCCTCCAGCGCACGTCGCTCTTCGCCGGTCATCATGCTCCGATCCACAGGAGGTGCTTTTCCTGGTCGCCGAGGGTCACCGCCGCCTCGCGGTCCTCCATGGAAAGCTTCTTTTGATTGGACTCGGGGACGATGTTCACATCCGGCAGGCGGTTCATCGACCTGAGTGCGTTGTCGACCGCCCGTCTCGACACGTCCGGCAGAAGCGCCCGGAGTTCGGCGAGACCGACATACTTGCCGGGCTCGCCGGCTAGTTCGGCGTAGATGGCTCGAATTCGCTTTTCAAGGTCAGGATCGACGGCCGGGAGGGCGGGCGAGGCTCCGGGCCGCTCAGAGGTCTGCGAGGAGGGCTTTGGCCCAGCAGGCGCCAACGACTCGGCCTGAGTCGAGTAACCGGGTGCCGTGAAGATCTCACCGAGCTTGTTGCCGGTCCGGTCCATGTAACGCTGGACACCTCCCAGCATCGCGGACAGCGCGGCATGCAATGCAGCGCCCGGCAGGCTCTTGGGCCTCTCGATGCCGCGCCCAAGTTCCTCGATCACACGCGTCCAACCATCTTCGGTAAGAACGTGAACGTAGGTGCGCCCCTGCTTCCAGCTCTCGACCAGTTTCAGTTGGTTCAGTTTCCTGCGATCCTCGCCGGTCAGCGTATAGCCGCCATGTGCCTCCCCGAGTTCGGTATTGGAGACCTCTTTGGCCTCTGCCATCAGCACTAGAAGTGCGGCGACCTGGGACAACTTCAGTTTGTTGTCAGGCAAGGCGTGTTCCTTCCAACGTTCCAATGCGGCGGCCGTGGAGGAAGCGCCTCACTTGGCCGACGACGGCTTCTGTATCGGTTAAGACCTGGTTGTTCGTGAAGCGCAGGACGGCGTAGCCGTCGAGCTGGAGTTGCACGTCGCGGTGCCGGTCCTTCTCGAACTTGAGCGAGGCCCGATGCTCGTGGCCGTCGATCTCGACCACGCACCGCTCCTCCTGCCACAGCAGGTCGACCCGGATGGGGTTGGCGAGGGCGTGCGACTGGTAGGTCTGGTTCCACGCCCGTCCGCGCGCCCACGAGCACTGCGCGAGCGCCGTCTCAAGGGCCCGCTCGGCCTTGCTGCCCGGATGCGGCATTCCGGCGACGGCCGGGTACCTCAGCGGACGGCCGCCATCGGGCAGCGGCGGCGCCTCCCGGCCGAGGACGTCCGCCTTGGCGGGCAGGTGCGGCGTCACCGTCTCGACCCGGTCCACGGCGGCGAGGGCGGGCCCCGCCAGCCAGATGCCGAACCCGCCTCGTTCGGCCAGCCACTCGCATCCGGCGACCAGCACCTCTTCCTCGAAGGGAGAGAGCCCCTCGGGCACCTGCAGGAGGATCGAGGCGTCGCGCCGGCCGAAGCTGGACGCGAGCACCCGCGCGAGACCGGCGGCCCGTACCTCGGCGCCGAACCGGGCGGGCCGGCGTGGCGGGCCCGCCAGTGACAGCTCGGCCAGGTCGGCGAGGAAGGGACCGAAGTGGTGGCTGGTCGCGGCCAGCCGCATGGCGAGCGCACGCGCGGCACGCACCCCCGCGCCGCCCGGCCCGTCGATGCCCTCCGCGCCGGGCAGCCAGGCCGGGAACAACTCGACGGCGGCCTTTTCGAGTTCACGCAGGACCGTGGCCACCATTTCGGCCACGGAACTCGCCGCGTCCGGGAAGTACGTGAGAATCGCGGGCGCGCCGTCAGGGGGCGGTTCGATCGACAATGCGGTGGCGTCGGCATTCATCCCTGAGAGTCGCACCACGCGACCTATCGGCAGGTCCACCCACGACAGAGCCACGCTTTTCCCTCGGATTCCGGTTCCCCGCTGGATTGCCGAGGTTATAGGTAAAAGACCACCATCCGCACCACTTTGCCCAAGACTCGTTAATTTCCACTGCTTTCACCAGCGCAAGCGCGTCAGACGCCCGAATCCGCTAATCGGTTTACCTGCCGCGCGAACCGATACAGCAGGTAAGCAGGAAAGGGATGGATACCGGAAAGCGGTGACAGTCCGTGTCCTTAATCAGAAGGAATACAAGAAGGGCCGGGTACGGCAATGCCGTACCCGGCCCCGCGAGGCGACGGGGATCAGCCGAGCGTGCAGGCGGATCCGTTCAAGGTGTACGCGGTGGGCGAGGCATCGCTGGAGCCCCAGGTGCCCTGGAAGCCGAACGAGGTGTTGCCCCCGGCCGGGATCGACCCGTTGTGCGCCACGTTCTTGGCGGTCACGGCGGCGCCGCTCTGCGTCACGGTGGCGTTCCAGGCGCTGGTCACCTTCTGGTCGCCGGGGAAGGAGAAGGCGAGGGTCCAGCCGTTCACCGCGCTCGTGCCGGTGTTGGTGACGGTCACGTTGGCCGTGAAGCCGCCCGGCCACTCGTTCTTGACGTAGGCGACCTTGCACGCCCCGCCGCCCCCGCCGCCGCCCGAGGTGGTGGTCACCGTGACGGTGTTGGAGGCCGGCGAGGTGTTGCCCGCCGCGTCGCGGGCCCGCACCGAGAAGGAGTACGACGTCGAGGCCGAGAGCCCGGTGGCGTTGTAGGACGTGCCGCTCGCCGTGCCGACCACGGTGCTGCCCCGGTAGATGTCGTACCCGGTGACGCCGACGTTGTCGGTGGACGGGCTCCATGACAGGCTCACGCCGCTGGAGGTCACGTTGGAGGCGGTCAGGTTGGAGGGCGCGCTCGGCGCGGTCGTGTCCCCGCCGCCACCGGTGCCGATGCTGTAGGAGAAGCTGTTCACCGCGAGGCCCGTGCCGCCGACCCACGGCTCGAACCCGGCCTGCACGCTGGTGATGTACCAGGAGCTCTGGGCGTACCCCCGGCTCAGCATGTCGTTGTAGAACGCGCTGACGGGGAAGCTGATCGAGCTGGCCGGCGAGGTGCGCACGTACGAGACGACGTTCCAGCCGCTGTTGCCGAACCACACGTCCCACGTGCCGCCCGCGAGGTTCACCGTGGCGACCTTGGAGCCGACCGGCTGGACCGACCCGGTGTGGTTGAGCCAGACCATCAGCTCGGCCCCGGTGTTCTGCCCGTCGGTGCGCGCCGTCGGGTCGAACCAGATGTCGTACGACGCGTCGTACACTCCCGCCGTCGACGGGTAGGTCATGCTGACGCTGGTCTGGATGCCGGCGAACCTGCTGTCCGACACGCGCAGCGGCAGCCCGCTCCCGGCGGTGCAGTTGGCGTAGTGGCAGCCGGCGTAGACCGCGGGGTAGGAGCCCGGGGCACCGTTCTGCGGCTTGTTGTGGCTCGCCTGGGTGACGGTGAACCCGGTGGAGGTGACGTTGATGCACTGCTGGGTGTCGTCGCCCCAGTTGTTGTTGATCACCGCGTACTTGCCGCCCGCGATCGTGGTCGCGCCGTACTTCTCGCAGATCACGGTGTCCGCCCTGGCCGGGCCGGTCACCACCACCGTCATGAGGATCGAGCCCGCGGCGGCGAGGACGGCCGTCAGGGCTCGCAGTGCTCGGCGTTTCATCTTGACTCCGGGGGGACGAGGCAGTGGGAGCGCTCCCATTTATTGGCGACCCTAGGACGGGCTCACGCCCACGGAACAGCGCCAGCGCGGAGGACCGGCTCTCCCCCACCCCCTGACCAGGGATTACCCGAGGTCCCGAGGTGAAACTTTCACCTCGGGAGGCCGCGCGGCCCAGGCCACCGCGGCCCTGGCGACGTTGCCGGGCATGCCGCCGAAGATGAACCCGTGGAAGGGGTACACGCCCCACCAGTACAGGTGGCCGAACAGGCCCCGCGGATGGAAGATCGCCCGCTGGCCGTACACAGTCCGGCCGTCCTGCCGCCGGCAGGTCAGCTCCAGCCAGGCGAGCCCGGGCAGCCGCATCTCGGCCCGCAGCCGGAGCAGGTGGCCGGGCTCGACCTCCTCCACCCGCCAGAAGTCCAGCGCGTCGCCGACCCGGAGCCGGCAGGGGTCGCGCCTGCCCCTGCGGAGCCCGACCCCGCCGACGGCACGGTCGAACAGGCCCCGTACCCGCCAGGCGAGCGGCAGGGAGTACCACCCGGTCTCGCCCCCGATGCCCTCGATCACCCGCCAGAGCGCCTCGGGCGGCGCGTCGACCACCTCGGTGCGCTCGTCGACGTACAGGCTGCCGCCCGCCCAGTCGGGGTCGGTGGGCAGCGGGTCGCTCGGCGCGCCGGGCGTCGAGGCCGACGACCAGCGCGTGGCCACGTCGGCCTCCTTGATGCGATGCAGGGCCAGCCGCACCGCCTCGCAAAACCCGATCAGCCCCTGCGGCGGGTCCGGGATGTACCCGGCGATGTCGTGCTCCCGGCAGACGGCCTCGTTGCGCAGCGACTCCACCAGCGGCCGCGCCACCCCGGCGGGGACGGGCGTGACCAGGCCGACCCAGTGGCTGGACAGGCTGGGCGTGAGCAGCGGTACAGGGATGATGAGCCGGGGAGGCAGCCCGGCCACGGCGGCGTACCCCTGCATCATCTCGGCGTAGGTCAGGACGCCGGGGCCGCCGATGTCGAACCGGCGGTTCGTCCCCTCGGGGAGGTCCACCGCCCTCACCAGGTAGCGGAGCACGTCCCTGATCGCGATGGGCTGGGTGCGGGTGCGCACCCAGCGCGGCGTCGTCATGACCGGGAGCCGCTCGGTGAGATACCGCAGCATCTCGAAGGAGACCGACCCCGATCCGATGATCACCGAGGCCCTGAACGCGACCGTCGGCACCCCGGAGCCGAGGAGGATCGCCTCCACCTCCGCGCGCGACCTCATGTGGGGCGAGGGCCGCTCGGCGGGGGTCAGGCCGCCTAGGTAGACGATGCGGCGGACCCCGGCCTCCCTGGCCGCCTCGGCGAACGTCGTGGCGGCCCGCCGGTCGCGCTCCGCGAAGTCACGGCCCGCGGCCATGGTGTGGATCAGGTAGTAGGCGATCTCCACGCCTTCGAGCGCCGCGCGGGTCTCCCGTGCCCGGGTGGCGTCCGCCTCGGCGACCTCCACCCGGTCGCGCCACACCTGGCCGCGCAGGCGGTCCGCCGAGCGGACCATGCAGCGCACGTCGTGACCGGCGTCCAGGAGCACGGGCACGAGCCTCCCGCCGACGTAGCCGGTCGCGCCGGTCACCAGACACCGGGTCATCTGACCACCCCCGCTGATTGCCTTCGTACCCTGAGCCCTACCCGGTTGCGCCCGCGCCACCTTCGCCCGCCCGCTCACCCGGTTCACCGAGGGCGTGCCGCGGGAGCCGGATCAGCGGGGCGCGTTGGGGTAGGCCACCCGGAGTACACGTCGATTCGGAAGGTGAACCGATGCTTTACGGCAAAGAGCACGTGGACAGATACCGCGCGACCGACGGCAAGGAGGGCCACGACTGGAACGGCACGACCGTCCTGTTGCTGACCACCACGGGGCGCAGCAGCGGGCAGCCGCGCACGAACCCGCTGATCTACCAGAAGCACGGTGACGACTACGTCATCGTGGCGTCCAAGGGCGGCGACCCGAAGTCACCCGACTGGTACCACAATCTTGTGGCGAACCCGGACGTCGAGGTCCAGGTCGAGGGCGACAAGTTCCGCGCGCGTGCCCGCACGGCGACGCCGGAGGAGAAGCCCGAGGTGTGGCGGCTGATGACGGCCACCTGGCCGCAGTACGACGAGTACCAGACCAAGACCGACCGCGAGATCCCCGTCGTGATCCTCGAACGCGTCGAGAGTTGAGCGACCCCGCCGGACGCACCCGCAGGTGAGCCGCTCGCGCGCCAGGCCTGACAGCGGGTCGGCCCTGGCGCGCCACGCTCTCCCGTACGGCCGGCCTCCCCGTCACCGGCGGCCCGGTGGCCCTCCTGGCGTGAAGTTTGCGAAGATACCTGCGGAAGCGATGTCCGAGCCGTCCGGCCGGCAGGGACTCCGGCGCGCGTGCGCGCCGTCAGGGAGGCAGGGGTGGACACCGAAAACCGGAAGGCCGAGATCATGGTCGCCGAGGCCCAGAAGGCGTTCTGGGTCATGGTGGGGTTCCTCGCCTTCATCTGGCTCGTGCAGATCGCCAACTGGGCCTCCGGCTACTCTCTCAGCCAGTCCTTCGGCATCACCGCGCGCGATCCGGCGCGGCTGCCCGACATCGTCTCCGCGCCCTTCCTGCACTGGAGCTGGGCGCACATCGAGGGCAACTCGGGGCCGCTGTTCGTCTTCGGCTTCCTCGCCGCCTACCGGGGGGTGATGAAGTTCCTCGGCGTCACCGCGCTGATCGCCGTGGCGAGCGGCCTCGGCGTGTGGTTCGTGTCCAACCCGCTCACCGTCACGGCGGGCGCCAGCGGCGTGGTCTTCGGCTACTTCGGCTACATCCTGGTACGGGGCATCTTCGACCGGCACCGCATCGACATCGTCGTGGGGCTGGTCATGGCGCTCTGCTTCGCCTACCAGTTCACCGGGCTGCTGCCCACCGACGAGTTCAGCTGGCAGGGGCACCTGTTCGGCTTCGTCGGCGGCATCCTCGGCGGCTGGCTGTTCCGCGACCGGCGTCCGCGCGCCGCGGCGGCCACGCAGGGCGCGCCCGCCGCCAGGCCGGTCGGCGGCTCCCCCGCCAGAGGCCTGGAGCGGCCACCGGCCACCAGCGGCGATCCCTCCCGGGCCGCCCTGATGAAGGAGCTCGACGACCTCGGCCTCTGAGAGCGCCTCACGCACCTGAGTGTCAGTATCGTCCCTGTGTGACCGTGCTCATCGATCCGCCCAACTGGCCGGGGCCGCGTGGCCTGCTCTGGTCTCACCTGGTCAGCGACTCCTCGCTGGAGGAACTGCACGCCTTCGCGGGGCGGCTCGGCGTGCCCGGCAGGGCGTTCGACCGCGACCACTACGACGTACCGGAGACGGTGTACGCGCGGGGACGGCCGAGCTGGAGCCACGAGCTGTGACCAGCGACGCCGGTCAGGCGCCTCGATCGACGCGCCTTCCGAGGCGCCGCCGCCGCCGCTGCCGCGCGCGCGCGCGCGCGCGCCGCCGCCGCCGCACGGCCTGCTGACGCCGGTCACGACCCACTGACGCCGGTCACGGCCTACTGACGCCGGACACGACCCCACTGACGCCGGACACGGCCTACTGACGCGGTCACGGCCTCGTGAGCCGGTCACGGCCTCGGCGGGTTCACGCCAGAGCGGCCAGCTCGGCCCGTACGTTCTCGCGGGCCGAGGACTCCCACAGGTCGCGCGCCACCGGGGTGCGGTACAGCGAGGGCATCGCGAGGAGGCTCTCCAGCACCCGCGACCTGCCCGCCCTGAACGCCTCGTCGGGCACGTGGCGGTACTCCTCCCGCACGGCGCGGGCATAGGCGTCGTACCCGGGCCCGGCCAGCACCGCGAGGTCGGCGTCGCAGAGCACCTCGCCGTCGCGGTCGCCCGGCGCCGGGTCGTGGGTGGCCGTCAGCCGTACGAGCCTGGCCACCTCGCCGACCAGCCCCAGACCTCCCCCGGGAGACCATCGGTCACCGGTGCCGGCAGGCCGCCCGGCGCCACTCGCTGGAGGGTGCTCGGGCCGGGCCGTTCCCGGCAGCGGCAGCAGGCGGGGAAGGCGGGACCGCGCGAGCTGGGCGCTGCGCTCCTCGTCGCGGCCTGGCCGGCCGTCGTACACCGCGTCGTGGAACCAGGCGGCCAGCCGCACCGCCACGGGATCGGCGGCGAGCACGGCGATCGGCTCGATCGCCGTGAGCACCGAGCGCAGGTGGTCGAGCGTGTGGTAGCGCCGGTGCGGCTCCGACCACCGCCCGACGAGCTCCGCCCCGACTGCCAGAGCCGCCGGGGATCCGCCCGCGAGTCCCGACCATTCGGCCGCGAGATCACGCATGCCACCATCGTGCCACGCGTCCCACCCGCCCGAAGGCGCTCGCAGGCCGCTCGTACGGCCGGGGCGCGTTCGTCCGGCCGGACGCCGCCGGGACGGTGATCAGTCGGCGATGTAGGAGATCGAGCGCACCTCGTAGCCGCGCGCCTCGCTGCCCCGGGTGTGCATGAACATGGCGCCGCCCTCGTAGGAGTAGGCGCAGGACTTCCCGCCCTTCTCGGGATTGCATCCCTGGAAGATGTAGCCGGCCCCGCCGAACCTGCTGCGGAACAGCGTCTTCACCGCGCCCGTGGAGGCGATCTCCAGGCCGCGGTTCCGGTCCCCGGCCTTCCACGCGGCGTAGAGGTACTTCGCGGTCTTCTCGGCGGTGGTGAGGTGCCGTGACTCGTACACCTTGGCGACGGTGTCCCCCGAGACGATCATCCGGATGCCGTTCAGCGCGCCGGGCACCCGGACGCTGGTGTGGACGAAGCGGCAGGTGTTGCCGGTGCAGCCGTCGAACCGGTCCGGCGCCCGGTAGGCGTACGCGAACAGCGTCTTCACCGCCGCGGGGGACGCCACGGCCGCCGCCGCGCCCCTGTCGCGCCTCAGCCAGGCCTTGAACAGGCTCTTCGCGACGCTCGCCGGGGCACGCACCGCTCCCGCCGCCCGCACGGCCGTACCGGCCCCCGCCGCCGTGCCCGCCTCGGCGGGGACGGGCAGGACCAGCATTCCCACCGCCGCCGTCAGGACCACGGCCGCCTTCGATCCACGCATCGCCACTCCCTCTCCCCCGGAGCCTCTCCGGCTCCCGCAGGAAGACGCGGGGACGGCCGCCGGGGTTCACAGGATCACCAGGCGACGGGACGGTTCTCCTCCATGTGGACGGACCATGGCGCGGCTTTCGGCAGTATTGACGGTGTGACCCTCCTCGAGCACCTTCCCCAGGACACCGGACCCGACGCCCTCTTCGAGGCGTTCGTGGAATGGAACTCCCAGCGCGGGCTCACGCTCTACCCCGCGCAGGAGGAGGCGCTCATCGAGATCCTCTACGGCAACAACGTGATCCTGTCCACACCGACGGGGTCGGGTAAGAGCCTGGTCGCGGCGGGCGCCCACTTCGCCGCGCTCGCCGCCGGCAAGCGCACCTTCTACACCGCGCCGATCAAGGCCCTGGTGTCTGAGAAGTTCTTCGACCTGTGCGCCGTCTTCGGCACGGAGAACGTCGGCATGATGACCGGCGACGCCGCCGTCAACTCCTCGGCGCCGATCATCTGCTGCACGGCCGAGATCCTCGCCAACATCGCCCTGCGCGACGGCGCGGACGCCGACATCGGCCAGGTCGTGATGGACGAGTTCCACTTCTACGCCGAGCCCGACCGGGGCTGGGCCTGGCAGGTGCCGCTGCTGGAGCTGCCGCAGGTGCAGTTCGTCCTGATGTCGGCGACGCTCGGCGACATGACGCGGTTCGAGACCGACCTGACGCGGCGCACCGGCCGCGAGACGGCGGTGGTGCGCTCGGCCACGCGCCCGGTCCCGCTCTACTACAGCTACCGCACCACCCCGCTGCACGAGACGCTGGAGGAGCTGCTCTCCACCCAGTCGGCGCCGGTGTACGTGGTCCACTTCACCCAGGCCTCGGCCATGGAGCGGGCCCAGGCCCTGATGAGCGTCAACATGTCCACGAAGGCCGAGAAGGAGGCCATCGCCTCGCTCATCGGGCGCTTCCGCTTCACGACCAAGTTCGGGCGCGCGCTCTCCCGGCTCGTACGGCACGGCATCGGCGTGCACCACGCGGGGATGCTGCCGAAGTACCGGCGGCTCGTGGAACGCCTCGCCCAGGCCGGGCTCCTCAAGGTCATCTGCGGCACCGACACCCTCGGCGTCGGCGTCAACGTCCCGATCCGCACGGTGCTGTTCACGGCGCTCAGCAAGTACGACGGCAACCGCGTCCGCCTGCTGCGCGCCCGCGAGTTCCACCAGATCGCCGGGCGCGCGGGGCGCGCGGGCTTCGACACCCTCGGCTACGTCGTCTGCCAGGCCCCAGACCACGTCGTGGAGAACGAGAAGGCCCTGGCCAAGGCCGGGGACGACCCCAAGAAGCGCCGCAGGGTCGTGCGTAAGAAGGCCCCCGAGGGCTTCGTGAGCTGGGGCGAGGAGACCTTCGAGCGCCTCCAGAAGGCCGAGCCCGAGCCGCTGAGCTCGCGGTTCAAGGTCAGCAACGCCATGCTGCTGGCCGTCATCAACCGTCCGGGCGACTGCTTCGCGGCGATGAAGAGCCTGCTCACCGACAACCACGAGGACCGCAGAGCCCAGCGGCGGCACATCAGCCACGCGATCGCGATCTACCGCTCACTGCTGGCCGGCGGGGTCGTCGAGAAGCTGAGCGAGCCCGACGAGTACGGCCGCATGGCCCGCCTCACCGTCGACCTGCAGGAGGACTTCGCGCTCAACCAGGTGCTGTCGACGTTCGCCCTGGCGGCCTTCGAGCTGCTGGACGCCGAGTCGGTGACCTACCCGCTGGACATCGTCTCGATCGTCGAGTCGACGCTCGACGACCCCCGCCAGATCCTGCACTCCCAGCTCAACAAGGCGCGCGGCGAGGCCGTGGCCCAGATGAAGGCCGACGGCATCGAGTACGAGGAGCGCATGGAGCTCCTCACCGAGATCACCTATCCCATGCCGCTCCAGGAGCTGCTGTTCGGCGCCTACGAGACGTACAGGCGCGGGCACCCGTGGGTGGGCGACTACGCCGTCAGCCCCAAGTCGGTCGTGCGCGAGATGTACGAGCGGGCGATGACCTTCACCGAGTACGTGCAGTTCTACGAGCTGGCCAGGTCGGAGGGCACGGTGCTGCGCTACCTCGCCGACGCCTACCGCACGCTGAGCCGCACCGTCCCCGACCACATGAAGACCGAGGACCTGCAGGATCTCATCGAGTGGCTCGGCGAGCTGGTGCGCCAGGTGGACTCCAGCCTGCTGGACGAGTGGGAGCAACTTCAGAACCCCACCGACGAGCTGGAGCGGCCCGGCCTGGAGGAGACCACCAGGCCGGTCACCGGCAACCGGCGGGCCTTCCGGGTGCTGGTGCGCAACGCCATGTTCCGCATGGTCGAGCTGGCGGCGCTGGAGCGGTACGACGAGCTGCGCGAGCTGGCCGACATCGACTGGGAGAGCGCGCTCGACGCCTACTACGAGGAGCACGACGAGATCCGCACCGGCCCGGACGCGCGCGGCCCGGCCCTGCTGCTCATCGAGGAGGAGAAGGAGCTCTGGCGGGTGCGGCAGGTGCTCCACGACCCGGCGGAGGACCACGACTGGGGCATCAGCGCCCAGGTCGACCTCGCCGCCTCCGACGAGGAGGGCCGCGCCGTGGTGCACGTCGTCGGCGTCGACCGCCTCTGACCCTGGCCCAGGGGCGGGCTCAGCCGCCCGAGGAGTCCAGCTCGGCGCCCTCGGGCACCGCGGCGTCGTACGGGTCGTCGAGCCAGCCCTCGGGCAGGTGCACCCGCTCGCGGGCGCCGGACTTGCCGCGCGGCCCGTCCGCGGCCTCCTCCGGCCACGGCTGGTCCTGAGGCAGCAGGGCCAGGCGCTCGCCGAGCTCGGCGAGCGAGCCGCTGGTGGCGAGCTCCCGGCGCGCCTCCGCGCCGACGGTGAAGCCCTTGAGGTACCAGCCGATGTGCTTGCGGAAGTCCAGCACGCCGTGGGTCTCACCGCCGAAGTGCTCCACGAGCAGCTCGGCGTGACGCCTCATGGTCGCGGCCACCTCGCCCAGCGCCGGGCGGACGCGCTCGCGCCCGCCCTCGAAGGCGTTGTCGAGGTCACGGAAGAGCCAGGGACGGCCGAGGCACCCTCGGCCCACCACGACCCCGTCGCAGCCGGTGCGCTCCATCATGCGGAGGGCGTCGGCGGCGCTCCAGATGTCGCCGTTGCCGAGCACGGGGATCTCGGGGACCGCGTCCTTCAGCCGGGCGATCGACTCCCAGTCGGCCACTCCGCCGTAGTGCTGCACCGCCGTGCGGCCGTGCAGGGCGATGGCGCTCACCCCCTCCTCGACGGCGATGCGGCCCGCGTCGAGGTAGGTCAGGTGATCGTCGTCGATGCCCTTGCGCATCTTCATCGTGACCGGCAGCGTGCCGGCGTTCGCCACGGCCTCGCGCAGGATGCGCCGGAGCAGGTCGCGCTTGTACGGCAGCGCCGACCCGCCGCCCCGCCTGGTGACCTTGGGCACCGGGCAGCCGAAGTTGAGGTCGACGTGGTCGGCCAGGCCCTCCTCGGCGATGATCTGGACGGCCCTGCCCACGATGGCGGGGTCGACCCCGTAGAGCTGGATGCTCCTGGGCCGCTCCCCCGGCTCGAAGCGGATCATCGCGAAGGTCTTGGCGTTGCGCTCGACCAGGGCCCGGGTGGTGATCATCTCGGAGACGTACAGGCCACCGCCCTGCTCGCGGCACAGCGCGCGGAACGGGGCGTTGGTGACTCCCGCCATCGGCGCGAGGACCACCGGGGGCCAGACCTCGATCGCACCTATCTTCACCTGCCCAGTTGTACCCCACAGCGGGGCAGAGTGTGAGAGTCGCCTGGTACGCCCCCGGCCGCTTGGACCGTAGGGAGCGCGGCCGGATAGATTGGGACCGGGTGCTGCCGCACGTGACACCGGAGGCGCTGGATGCTCCTGAGACTGCGTATCTCACTGCCTGACCGCCCGGGATCCCTGGGCCAGGTGACACGCGTGCTCGGGATCGCCGGTGCCGACATCATCCAGCTCGTCGTGCTGGAGCGCGGCGAGGGCCGGGCCGTCGACGACCTCACCGTCTTCTGGCCCGACTCGGCCCCGCGCGAGACCCTCGTCCAGGGGCTCGAAACCGTTCCCGACATCATCGTCGAGGGGGTCTGGGGCACCCGCGAGGCCCCGGGCACCTACCCCGAGCTGGAGATCCTGAAGTACATCACCACGGCGGGCGACCGGGCGCTGGCCACGCTGATCGACTCCATGCCCGTGCTGTTCAGCGCCGACTGGGCCGCCACCGCAACCGAGAAGACCCCGCGAACCGTCGTCCACTCGAGCTGGCGGGCTCCGGACGACGTGCCGTTCCCCTCGATCACCCCGCCCCGGCCCGAGGCGCACACCCTGCCCTCCGGCCTCCACATCGTCGCGGCGCCCCTGCCGCCGCTCGCGCTCACGTTCCTGCTCGCCAGGTCCGACGGGCCGCCCTTCCACCGCATAGAGGTGCACCGGCTCACCCGGATCCTGGAGATCTTCCTCACCCTGCCGGCCGTCGAGCGCAGCGTCGCCCGCAACTTCCGCGGTTCGGCCACCCTCTAGCCGTCCCTTCACGGCCCGCCCGTACGGCCCGGCGGGCGGGGCGCCGCCCGGATCGGCTTTCCGGTTAGGCACAGGCGCGGAAAACCCGCTAGAGTTCCGTGACGTCGCCGCGGGAGGGCAACCGCCCCGCGGGAGACATGCGGACGTGGCTCAGCTGGTAGAGCATCACCTTGCCAAGGTGAGGGTCGCGGGTTCGAATCCCGTCGTCCGCTCGGAGAGGTCTCCACTCAGAGGCCTCGCCCTGGTGGAGTGGCCGAGAGGCGAGGCAGCGGCCTGCAAAGCCGCGTACACGGGTTCAAATCCCGTCTCCACCTCTGCGTGATGATCAGCCAAGGGCGATTAGCTCAGTGGGAGAGCGCTACCTTGACACGGTAGAGGCCACTGGTTCAATCCCAGTATCGCCCACCACCGCCCATAGCATCTATTGGGTTGACCTGGTCAAACGGCCGCCAAAGTCCCAGCTCAGGGGCCTTGGCGGCCTTCTGGCGTTCATGGGCTCGCCCCTCCGGCATCGGGCTCCCGCCGGGCGGCCGGTCCCGCCTTCGGCGGGTGAACCCGGCGGCGTGGTCACCGGTCGGACCGCAGCTCGCCACTCGTCCATGAGTCGAGGACGATCAGCGTCCTGGTGCCGGTGACGCGATGGCTTCTGCGGATCGCGTCGATCGTGTTCTGGAGGTGGGCGAGATCCCGTACGCGGAGCCAGACAAGGGCGTCGGGATCGCCCGCGATGGTGAACACCGCCTGGGTCTCCGGCATCCGGGTCGTCGTCTGCACGATCTCGGCCACCCTGGTCGTGCCGGCGAACCGCAGCTCGACGAACGCCTCGATCCCCCAGCCGAGCTTCGCCTGATCCACCTGGACGGTGAAACCCAGGATCACACCGATCTTCTGCAGGCGGTCGATGCGGCGTTTCACGGCAGCCGTCGAGAGCGTCACCCGGGTGGCGATGTCGGACAACGTCCGCCGCGCGTCCTCGCGCAGCAGGTCAAGGATCTCCCGATCCGTCCCGTCGATGAGCTCCTCTCCCATGGACGGTGAGTGTATGCGCGCGCAAAGGATCCGCGTCACCGGGCCTTTCCCGGTCGCGATCTTTGCGTGTTGGCCGCGAGATCGGTGCCCGTTGTTGTGCGCCACGCCCGGTGCTTGGTCTGCTGTGCCGATCGTGCAGCTGACACCGAGGAGACAGTTGTGGCCACATCAGCGGGTGCCGCGGCGACCGGCTTCACCTTGGACGACCGCTACCTCCGGGAGGAGGGGACCGTCTATCTCACCGGCGTACAGGCTCTGGTGCGGGTCCTGCTCGACGTGGTCAGGCAGGACCGGAAGAGAGGGATGGACACCGCGGCGTTCGTCTCCGGCTACGAAGGTTCGCCCCTCGCCGGGTTCGATCTGGAGCTGGCCCGGCGCGCGAGCCTGCTCGCCGGCCACGACGTGGTGCATCGGCCCGGGCTGAACGAGGAGCTGGCCGCGACGTCGGTGATGGGCAGCCAGCTCGCGAGCGCGCGGCGGACGGGCGGTGTGGTGGGCTGGTGGTACGGCAAGGCCCCCGGGCTGGATCGGGCGAGCGACGCGCTCCGGCATGCCAACCTCGCCGGCACCCACCCCGCCGGTGGTGCGGTGGCTCTGGTGGGCGACGACCCGAACGCCAAGTCTTCCACGGTGCCCTGCGCGTCCGAGCTCGCCCTTGCCGACCTCGCCATGCCGACCTTCTACCCCGCCGATTCGCAGGATCTGCTGGACTACGGGCTGCACGCGGTGGAACTGTCGCGTGCCAGCGGCGTCTGGGCGGCGATGAAGGTGGTCACCAACGTCGCCGACGCCGCGCACACCGCGGTCGTCCGCCGGGACTGGAACCCTCCGGCGATGGCGACGGCCGCGCTCGGTTCTGCCCGGCCGTACTCGCACCGCCCCAGCTCCCGCCTGCTCGGCGGCGAGCTCGCGGGGCTGGAGCGCGACCTGTTCACCGTGCGCCTCCCAATGGCGGTGGAGTACGTACGCGCCAGCGGCGTCAACCGGATCAGCGGCGCCGGGCCGGACGGCCGGATCGGGATCGTCGCGTCGGGCAAGTCCTACCTGGACCTCCGCCAGGCGCTCAGCATCCTCGGCCTGGACGACGACGACCTGGCACGGTTCGGCATCCGGCTGCTGAAGCTCGGCGTGATCCATCCCGTCGAGCCCACCGTCGTCCGCGAGTTCGCCACCGGGTTGTCCGAGATCGTCGTGGTCGAGGAGAAGCGGTCGTTCGTCGAGTCCGCGATCAAGGAGATCCTGTACGGCCGCTCCCCCGCGCCCGCCGTCCACGGCAAGACCGGTCCCGACGGGACGACGCTGTTCAGCGCGTCAGGAGAGCTGAACCCGGACGTGATCGCCGCCGGTCTCGCCCGCCGGCTGTCAACCTACGAGATCGAGCCGGTACGCACATGGCGGCAGCGTGTCAGGCGAGAGCGCGTCTCCCTCCCTTTGCTGGCGCGCACGCCGTACTTCTGCTCGGGCTGCCCCCACAACTCCTCGACGAAGGTCCCTGAGGGGTCTCTCGTGGGCGCCGGGATCGGTTGCCACACGATGGCGCTGTTCATGGAGCCCGACCAGGTAGGCGAGGTCGTCGGCCTCACGCAGATGGGCGGGGAGGGCGCCCAGTGGATCGGCATGGCCCCCTTCGTCGACACCCGCCACTTCGTGCAGAACATCGGGGACGGCACGTTCACGCACTCGGGCAGCCTCGCGGTGCGCGCCGCCGTCGCCGCCGGTGTCAACATCACTTTCAAGCTCCTGCACAACTCCGCCGTGGCGATGACGGGCGGGCAGCAGGCGGTGGGCGCGCTGCCGGTCGACCGGCTGGCCTCGCTGCTGCTGGTCGAGGGCGTCGCCAAGGTGATCGTCACCACTGACGCTCCCGAGCGCCTGCGCGGCGCCGCGTTCCCGAAGGGGGTCGAGGTCCGTCACCGTGACGAGCTGCTGCGCAGCCAGGAGGAACTGGCGGCCACCGCCGGGGTGACGGTGCTCATCCACGACCAGGAGTGCGCGGCTGAGAAGCGCCGCAAGCGCCGCCGTGGCAAGCAGCCCACGCCCGCGACCAGGGTGGTGATCAACGAGCGGTTGTGCGAGGGGTGCGGCGACTGCGGCGCCAAATCCAACTGCCTGTCCGTGCAGCCGGTGCCCACCGAGTTCGGGCGCAAGACCAGGATCCACCAGTCGTCGTGCAACGTGGACTACTCGTGCCTCTCCGGCGACTGCCCCTCGTTCCTGACCGTGGTGCCCACCGGACGCAAGCACCACACGCGCGCCGCCGACCTGCCCGGTGACGCGCTGCCCGAGCCCGGCAGGCGGGAGGCGAACGGCGACTTCGCGGTGCGCATCACGGGCATCGGCGGCACGGGGGTGGTCACCGTCGCGCAGATCCTCGCGACCGCCGCGGTGATCGACGGCAGGCATGTGCGCGGGCTCGACCAGACCGGGCTCGCACAGAAGGGCGGCGCCGTCGTCTCCGACATCAGGGTGACCTCGGCTCCCGTGGAGCGGGCGCCGAAGCTCGCCACCGCCGAATGCGACCTCTACCTCGCGTGCGACTCCCTGGTGGCGGCGGACCCGGCGCACCTGGAAGCCGCGTCCCCCGAGCGCACGGTCGCCGTCGTTTCCACCACCGAGGTCCCCACCGGCCGGATGATCGTCGACACGAGCGTGTCGTTCCCGCGGCAGAGCAGCATCCACGCCGCCATCGAGACGGCCGTCTCGTCCGCCTTCTATCTGGACGCCCGGGGGCTGGCGGAGGCCCTGTTCGACGACGGCCAGTTCGCCAACATCCTGCAGCTCGGCGCGGCCTACCAAGCAGGGGCGATCCCGATGCCCGCGAGCCGCATCGAGCGCGCCATCGAGCTGAACGGCGTGGCGGTGGAGGCCAACAAGCAGGCGTTCCGGCGTGGCAGGCAGGCCGTCGCCGACCCGGACTCCCTGCAGGCCGCTTTCGCGCCGCCCACCGCCCCTGCGGCCTCCCCAGCCCCTCGCCTCGACGCCGCCGCGAGGCGCGTACGGGCGATCGTCAAGGCGGAGCCGGGCACGGAGCTGGCACGGTTGCTGGACATCCGCGTGCCCGACCTCGTCGACTACCAGGACGACCGCTACGCCACGGCGTACGCGGAGTTCGTCGAGCGGGTACGCGAGCGTGAGGGGGGCCCCACCGCCGTCACCGAGGCGGTGGCCCGCAACCTCCACAAGCTGATGGCGTACAAGGACGAGTACGAGGTCGCCCGGCTGTCCCTCGACGCGAGCCTGTCGCCCGCCATCGAGGCGGAGTACGGCGCGGGGTCCACCTACTCCTACAACCTGCATCCGCCGGTCTTCAGGACGCTCGGCATGAAGCGCAAGATCCGTTTCGGCCGCTGGTTCCGGCCGGCCTTCCGCGTGCTGCGCGCGATGCGGGGCGTTCGCGGGACCCGCCTGGACCTGTTCGGCTACGCCGGGGTCCGCAGGGTCGAGCGGGAGCTCGTCGGAGAATACCGCGACGTGGTGCTCCAGGCTCTCTCCGCCGTGCCCGCCGACCATCCCGCGCTCCTCCGGCTGGCCGACCTACCCGACATGGTGCGCGGCTACGAGGACGTCAAGCTCGCCAACGTGGCCGCGTACCGGCGGGAGCAGGCGCAGCTGCTCGCGACGCTGGGCTCCTCGACGCTTGAGGCCGGCGTGGCCGGCCAGTAGGCGCGTCCGGCCACCCTGGGCACCCCGGGCACCTGGGCCGCATCGATCACGTCGCCGTGGCGTGGTCGATCGCGGCCCGGACGCGTTCGGCGAACTCCGGCTCGAAGTGCGGGGTGAGCAGCAGCATCGAGTGGAGCACGCCTTCGCGCGCGTCGAGCTCGTGCAGCCGCGTGTGCCCGCGGAACGCGACGGCGAAGCTCGTCCAGTTCCAGATGATGATGAAGATGTCCTCCGCGAGACGCCGCCGGTCGTCGCGGGCCAGGGCCGCCATCGAGCCCTGCTCGATCAGGGCGTCGATCGCGGCGGTGGTCCAGTCCAGGATCCACTCGGTCAGGGCCCTCAGGCGGGAGGCGAGCATCTCGTCCCGCCCGGCGATCTCCACGATGTTGGCGAAGAAGAAGCGGTACCGCCAGACCGTGTCCAGGCCGTGCAGGAAGACCTCGGCCCACTGCTGGGGACTCACGGGCGTCGGCAGCGGGGCCATGACCTCGCGGGCGGCGGTGTCGATGCGTTCGAACAGGGAGCGGATGATGTGCTCCTTGCTGCGGAAGTGGTAGTAGAGGTTCCCGGGGCTCATCCTCAGGTGGTCCGCGATGTGATTGGTCGTCACCGCCTGGACACCCCTGCTGTTGAACAGCTCCAGGCTCCCGTCGAGGATCCGGTCCTTCGTGCCCGCCATGTGTTCTTGACCTCCGCTCATCCGGCTTTCGCCACCTTCGCCCGTGCCGGGATACACGTGCGCCCACCATCGTTGACACCACCGCTTCTAGAGTTAATACTCTAGAAAAGCGGCTAGAGCATTAACTCTAACCTTCCCCTTCCTTACGGGAGCCGGCCTCCCGGGCATCTGCGTCCGCCGATCGTGCGGAGTAGGGAGTTTCCATGTCCGCGACATCTTTCGAGCAATCCGCACCTCCCGCGCGTCGGCGCGTCCTTGCGCCGCCGATCCCGCCGGAGGGTGAGGGCGGATTCTCCCGATCCTGGTTCCCGATCTGCCTGTCCTCCGACGTCCCCGCCGGGAAGGTCGTGGGCCGCGACTTCCTCGACGGCCGGGTCGTCGTGTACCGGGGACCGGACGGGTCGGCCAGGGTGCTGAGCGCGTACTGCCCCCATCTCGGCGCCGACCTCTCCGTGGGCGACGTCCACGAGGGACAGCTGCGTTGCGCGTTCCACCACTGGCGCTTCGACGACTCCGGCGCCTGCGTGGCCACCGGCTGCGGCGACCCGGCACCGCCACGGGCGCAGCTCTTCGTCTTCCCGGTCCAGGAGCGGTACGGGCTGGTGTGGGCGTTCAACGGCGAAACCCCCACCTTCGATCTGCCCGACTTCCCGTTCCCCGACGAGGAACTCGTCGTGCGGACCCTGGAGATGGACGAGATCTTCCCCGTCGATCCGTGGGTCTTCTGCGCCAACACGCCCGACGTCCAGCACATCAAGGCCCTGCACAACATCACCTTCGACAACGGGGACCCCGACCCCGACCAGTTCACGTGGACCGACCACTCGTTTCGCTACAACTTCGAAGGGCGGCTGCCCTCCGGTGACCTCATCGCCTACGACCTCGGCATCACCGCGACCAACATCTTCTACCAGTCGGGCTCGGTCAACGGCCGCTGGTTCGGGTTCATCATGCCCTTCGGCATCCCCCAGCCCGGGTCGATCACGTCGTTCCTCGTGCTGGCCGCCCGCCGCGACGACGCGGTGGACGGCGACACCGAGGAGTTCCTCGACGCCATCCAGGCCCTTGAGGAGAGCATCGTCGCCGACGACCGCCCCGTGCTCAACACCGTCCACTTCCGTCCGGGCACCACGACACGCAGCGACAAGGCGCTCAACCGGTTCCTGCAGTACGTCCGCGACTTCCCCCGGACGCACCCGTCGCGCGACTTCATCAACTGACCCCCGCCCCGCCTCTCGCCCGGAAAGAATGCGATGACCGACCTGCGCGTCCGGCAACTGCGGTGGGAAGCCGACGACATCGTTTCCGTCACCCTGGTCCACCCCCACGGCGCGCGGCTGCCCTCGTGGGAACCGGGCGCGCACGTGGACCTGCACACGCCCGCCGGCGTCCGCCAGTACTCACTCTGCGGGGACCCGCGCCGCACCGACGAATGGCGCGTGGCGGCGTACCGCGAACCCCAAGGGCGCGGGGGGTCACGGTGGGTCCACGACGTGCTCCGCGTCGGCGACCTCGTCCCGGTGGGCGCCCCGCGCAACGCCTTCCCTCTCGTTCCGGCGCCGCGTTACCTGTTCATCGGCGGGGGGATCGGCATGACCCCCCTGCTGTCCATGATCGACCAGGCCGAGCTGTCCGGCGTTCCCTGGACGTTGCTGTACGGCGGCCGGTCCAGATCGTCCATGGCGTTCCTCGACGAGCTCGGCGCGTACGGCGACCGGGTCACGATCCAGCCCGAGGACGAGCAGGGCCGGCCCGATCTGGCGGCGGAGCTGGGGCGCGTGGCGGAGGGAACGGCGGTGTACTGCTGCGGACCTCCCGGGCTCATCGCCGCGGTCGAGCAGCTCTGCCAGACCCTGCCGCCGGACGCGCTCCACGTCGAACGCTTCGCCCCGGCGGCGCCCCTGAAGCCGGCCGCCGACACCGCGTTCGACGTCGAACTCGCCCGCTCCGGGGTGACGCTGCGCGTACCGGCGGACACCTCGATCCTCGACGTCGTCGAGCGCGCCGGCCTGGTGAACGTCGGCAGCTGTTACCAGGGCACATGCGGCTCCTGTGAGACGAAGGTGCTCGATGGCCGGCCCGACCACCGGGACTCCGTGCTCTCGGCCGCGGAACGCGCCTCCGGGACCAGCATGATGCTCTGCGTCTCCCGCTGCGCGTCCTCCCGGCTGGTGCTCGATCTCTGACCCGACTTCACGTGCGGACCACAGGCGTCCGCGCTTTTCGCCACCTCTCGGAACGAGAGACCAGAGAAGGGACACCCATGCCCACCCACCCGTCCGTGCCCGGCTACCTCGGCGAGTCGGTCTTCGACACCTTCGCCTTCGCGCAGACCGTGGTCGTCGGCGACACCGTCCACCTGTCCGGAATGACGCCCCTGCGCGGCGAGGTCGACGCGCTCGAACTCGTGTGCCCCGGCGACCTGCGCGGGCAGACGGAGTTCGAACTGGACGTCCTGAAGCGCTCCCTCGAAGAGGTCGGCGCGCGGCTCGCCGACGTGGTGTCGGTGACGGTCTACACCACCGACATCGACGCGCTCACAGAACACGCCGACCTGTTCCGCGCGTACTTCGGGTCCGCCGCCCCGGCGGCGACCTGGGTGCAGGTGTCACGGCTGCTGCACCCCGGCCAGTTGATCGAGATCACCGCGATCGCCGTCAGGCGATAGACCGCCGCGGCGGAAACCCCCTCCCAGCCCACCACATCCGCAGGAGACCCCACATGGCACGCGTACTCATCATCGCCGGCGACGCCTCCGAGACGCTGGAGACCGTCTATCCCTACCAGCGGCTGCTGGAGGAGGGGTACGAGGTCCACCTCGCCGCCCCCTCCAAGAAGAAGATCCAGCTGGTCGTGCACGACTTCGAAGAGGGCTTCGACACCTACACCGAGAAGCCCGGATACCTCTGGGACGCCGACGTCGCCTTCGCCGACGTGCGGCCCGAGAACTACGTCGCCCTGGTCATCCCCGGCGGGCGGGCACCGGAGTACCTCCGCTACGACACGCACGTGCGGCGCATCGTCGACCACTTCGTCAGCGAGCGGAAGGTGATCGCGGTCCAGTGCCACGGTCCGCTGATCCTCGCGGCGACCGGGGCACTCAAGGGCCGTCGTACGGCGGGCTGGCCCACCGTCGCCGCCGACTTGGAAGCGGCCGGCGCCCACTTCGTCGACGACGAGGTGGTGATCGACGACAACCTCGTCTCCGGCTTGGCGTGGCCCGCCAATCCGGCCTGGATGCGCAAGGTCATCGCCCTGCTCCAGGAGCACGCTCCGGTGACGACCGGCTGAACGCGCGCCCCACGCCGAGGGAAGGCCGGTGCTCGCCTTCGACGTGGCCGTGCGGGGCAGGCGGTTTCAGGGCAGGCAGCCGACGTGCGCCAGGGCCTGCTTCAGCAGGACATCCTGCCCGCCGGTCATCTCCTGCAGCACCTGCGGCGACGCGGCCTCCTGTGGCGTGAACCACACGAGGTCGAGGGCGTCCTGCCGGGGACGGCAGTCCCCCGCGACCGGCACCACGTAGGCGAGCGACACCGCGTGCTGCCGGGGATCGTGGTACGGCGTGACGCCCGGCGCCGGAAAGTACTCGGCGACGGTGAACGGCTGGGGCGAAGTCGGCACCCGGGGCAGCGCCACCGGGCCCAGATCCTTCTCCAGGTGGCGCATCAGCGCGTCGCGGACACGCTCCTGGTACAGCACGCGGCCGGACACGAGAGCGCGGCTGACCGTCCCGTCCGACCCGATGCGCAGCAGCAGGCCGACGTGCGTCACCACTCCGGTGTCGTCGACGCGCACCGGAACGGCGTCGACGTAGAGGATCGGCATCCGCGAACGCGCCGACTCCAGCTCTCCAGGACTGAGCCAGCCGGGCACGGTTTCGGTCATTTCGGTCACGAGCCGATGGTACTTGGCGTCCGGCCCTCCTCCGGCGGAGGCGCGTACCACCGGGCGTGCGATCGCATGGCAAAGGCCCGGTCAGTTTCCCCCGGCCGGGCCGCCGGGCCGGTGGGGTCAGGGGCTCTCCGCGCAGGCGGGGAGCTGGGCGCAGGCGACGAAATGGTCTGGTTCCTCCTCCAGGAGGCCGCCGGAGGCCCCGCCGGCGTGGTACGGGCAGGTCTCGACCGGCTCGGCGTCCTGCCAGGGCTCCCGCAGCCGGGGCACGGCCGCCAGGAGCTGCCGGGTGTAGGGATGCAGCGGCCGGCTGAAGACCTTCTCGGTCAGGCCCATCTCGACCACCGCGCCCCGCCGCAGCACCACCGTGCGCTCGGCCAGGTACGTGCCGAGCGACAGGTCGTGGGTGATGTACAGCACGCCGAGCCCGCGCGCCTTGAGCTCGGCCAGCAGGTTCAGCACGTCGATGCGCGTCGAGGCGTCCAGCATGCTGGTGATCTCGTCGGCCACGAGCAGCTTGATGTCCAGCAGCAGGGCCCGGGCGATGAGCAGCCGCTGGAGCTGGCCGCCGCTGAGCTGGTGCGGGAACTTCCCGAGGATCTGGCCGGGATTGAGCCGTACGTCCTCCAGCGAGGAACGCACGCGCCCGGCCCACTCGGCCTCCGGAACGCCGGGGAAGTACGCCTCCTTGATCATCCGGAAGACCCGGTCGGCCTTGAAGACGGGGTTGAACGTGCTGAAGGGGTCCTGGAAGACGCCCTGGACGTTGCGGTAGTACGCCTTGCCCGGCTTGACGGGGGCGCCGTCCAGGGTGATCGAGCCGCTGGTGGCGGGGGTGAGGCCGAGGATCATCCGGCCGAGCGTGCTCTTGCCGCTGCCGCTCTCGCCGATGAGCGAGACGACCTCGCCGGGACGCACGCCGAAGCTTACGCCGCCCACGGCCGTCAGGGATTTTCCGCCGAAGGCCCCGACCTTGTAGACCTTCGTGACGTTGTCGAGTCTCAGCATCATGCCTTCCAGCAGGCGACGACGTGGTTGGGCTCGATCTCCACCGCCGGGGGCTCCTCGGCGCACCGGTCGAAGGCCAGGGGGCAGCGGTCCCTGAACCGGCAGCCGGTGGGCGGGTCGAGCAGGGACGGTGGCCCGCCGGGGATGCCGGCCAGCCTGCGGTCGGCGTAGCGCACGCCGACCTCGGGAAGCGAGTCGATCAGCAGCTTGGTGTACGGATGGCGGGGCGCCTCGACGATCACCTTGGCCGGCGCCCGCTCGGCCACCTTGCCCGCGTACATGATCATGATCGTGTCGGCGATCTGGTAGGTGAGCGAGATGTCGTGGGTGATGAAGATCATGCTCTTCACCACGCCGTTGTCCCGGAAGCCCGCCAGCGCCCGTGCCACGGCCTTCTGGGTCGAGACGTCCAGGGCGGAGGTCACCTCGTCGGCGATGAGCAGCGAGGGGTCGAGCAGCGTGGAGATGACCATCACCATGCGCTGCTTCATGCCGCCCGACAGCTCGATCGGGTAGCGGCCGAGCACCTCCCTGGACAGCCCCACCAGCTCCAGCCGCGCGTCGAGCTTGGCCGCGTCCAGCTTCACTCCCCTGGACCTCAGCAGCTCGGCGACCATCCTGCCGATCTTGCGGGTGGGGTTCATGGCGCTCATGGAGTACTGCGGCACGAGCGAGACCCGGTGGAAGCGGAAGGGGTTCATGCGCCGGTCGTCCCCGACGGGCATCACCTCGCCGTCCAGCTCGACCTCGCCGCCGGCGTGGCGCATGCGCCCGTCCATCCGGATCAGGCTCTTGCCCAGGGTGGTCTTGCCGCAGCCGGACTCCCCCGCGAGGCCGAGGATCTCGCCGTCCCCCACCTCGAACGAGACGCCGTCGAGCGCCCTCACCACGCCCTTCAGGGTCTGGTAGTGCACCCTCAGATCGCTGACCCGCAGGCTCATGTCTCCCTCAGCTTCGGGTTGAAGACCTCGTCGAGGCCCACGTTGGCCACGTACAGGGCGCCGACGATCGCGGTGATCCCGGCGCCTGGCGGGATGAACCACCACCACAGGCCCAGCTGCATCGCGCTCCACTGGCTGGCGTTCTGCAGCATCAGCCCGAGCGAGACGCCCTCGGTGGGGCCGAGCCCGATGAAGTCCAGCGACGAGGCGATCAGGATGGAGCCGCCGAAGAGCAGGATGAACGTCATGAACAGGTAGGAGCTCATGTTCGGCGCGATCTCCCTGGTGATGATCTTCCAGGTGTTCGCGCCGCTGAGCCTGGCCAGGTCCACGAAGTCCCTGGTGCGCAGCGAGAAGGTCTGCGCCCTGATCGCCCGCGCGGCCCACGGCCAGGAGGTCAGGCCGATGAACAGCGCCTGCGCGCCGACGCTGCGGATGCCGAGGTAGGCGTTGACGATCAGCAGGACGGCCAGGGCGGGCAGGACGAGGACGATGTTGGTCAGCATGTTGAGGATCTCGTCCACCAGACCGCCCCGGTAGCCGGCGACGAAGCCGACCACCATGCCGACGATCGCCGCGACCCCTCCGCCGAGGACCCCGACCAGGAAGGTGGTGCGCAGCCCGTACACGAACTGGGCGAAGATATCCTGGCCGAAGGTCGTGGTGCCGAACCAGTACTCCCCCGACGGCGGCCGCATGGGCAGGCCGACGTACTCGTTCGGCTGCGCGGCGACCAGCAGCGGCCCGGCCAGCCCGAGCGCGAGGAGCACCAGGACGACTCCGGCCCCGATCACCAGCTTGGTGTTGCGCACCGCGAAGTACAGGGCCTCGCGCCGGACGCCCGGCGGGGACTCGGCCCCGCGCGCCGGGACCTCGGGAAGAGCCGTCATGCCGACGCACCCGCCATTCCCGCCCTCGTACGCGGATCGACCACGACGTAGACGATGTCGATGATGAAGTTGGCGATCAGCACGCCGAGGACGATGAACAGGAACGTGCCCTGCAGCAGGAAGAAGTCCTGGTTCTGGATCGCCTTCAGGATCAGGCTGCCGAGGCCGGGATAGGAGAAGACGATCTCGGTGACGAGGGCGCCCGCCACCAGCACGCCGAGCTGCAGAGCCAGGCCGGTGATCTGCGGCAGCACCGCGTTCCTGAACGCGTACCTCCTGATCAGCCGCTGCGGGGCCCCGAGCGCCGACAGGTAGTTGGCGTAGTCCGACTCCAGCTCGTAGATGATCATGTTGCGCATGCCGATCGCCCAGCCGCCGAGCGCCACCAGGAACAGCGAGGCGAACGGCAGCGCCCAGTGGTGCAGCAGGTCCAGCATGAAGTCCAGGGACCAGTTGGGGCGCGTCGAGAAGCTGTAGCCGCCCGCGACGGGGAAGATCCCGAGGATCACCCCGAAGGCCCAGGCGAGCAGCACGGCCAGCCACATGTACGGCGTCGCCGTCAGCACGTACCCCACGGGCAGGACGGTGTTGTCCAGCAGCTTCCGCCGGGCGGCGTAGGCGCCGAGCCGATTGCCGACCACCCAGCTCAGCAGCACCGAGGGGATCATCAGCGCCAGCGTGTACGGCACCGCGCCCAGGATGACGGTGCTCACCGGCGTGGGGAACACCCAGATGCTGATGCCGAAGTCACCGCGCAGCAGCGCGGCCCAGAAGCCCAGGTACTGCTGCCACAGGGGCTGGTCGAAGCCGAACAGGCTGGTGTAGTAGACCCGCATGGCCTCCACGGCCTCGGGCTGGGACACCCTGGCCCTGGCGAGCATGCTGGCCACCGGATCACCCGGCATGAAGCGCGGGATCATCCAGTTGATCGTGACGGCGACGACGAACGTCAGGCCGTAGATGAGCAGTTTCCGACCGAAATATCGACGCACGGGCAGTCTCCAGGAAAGGCCTCCTCCTCTTCCCGCCGCGCGGGAAGAGGAGGAGGCGGCGTCATGCGGTCAGGAGGCGGCGGGCTGGAGCTGCGTGAGCGTCTCGAACCCGCCCATCTCCAGCCAGTTGCGCCACATCACCGGTGCGGACTTGGGCGCCCCCTGCTCCGAGGAGGGCCAGTTCTTCCACGTGCTGGTGCTGGACTGGGCCCACAGGCCGTTGTACCAGAGCGGGATGACCGGCAGCTCGTCCAGATGGATCTTCTGGATCGCGGAGACGGCCGCCTTCATGCCCGCGAGGTCGTCGGTCTTGACCTGGTCGAGCTTCCGCACCAGCTCCCAGGCGCTCTTGTTCTCGTACCGCCCGAAGTTGACGGTGTTCTGCACCTTCTGCACGGGAAGCTGGAAGAGGTACTGGTAGTAGGTGAACGGCGTGTTCGACAGCTGGCGCTCGTTGTTGATCACCAGGTCGAAGTCGCCCTTGCCGCGCTTCTCGACCAGGGCGTTGTAGTCGGGGAAGTCGGGCGTGACGGCGATGCCCGCCTCTTTGGCGCTGGCCGCGATGGAGCGCGCCGCCTCCATCCAGTCGGTCCAGCCCGACGGCACCATGAGGGTGAGGCTGAGCTTGGAGCCGTCCTTGTTCTCCACCAGCCCGTCGCCGTCGCGGTCCTTGTAGCCCGCGTCGGCCAGCATCTTCCTGGCCTTGTCCTTGTCGTAGGAGAACCCGCTCTGGCTCACCAGGCTCTGGTCGACGAACTGCTCCCACTGGGGCAGCAGCCCGGTGGGGCTGGCCGCCTTCACCAGGTTCCCGTAGACCCCCTCCACGATCTTCTTGGTGTCGACCGAGGTCGCCAGCGCCTTGCGGAACGCCACGTCGTCCATCGGCTTCTTGGTGGTGTTGGGGACGAGCCACGCGGTGTTGGCCGACAGCATGTACGGGGGTTCCTTGTAGAAGGTCGCGAGCCCGAAGTTGCCCTTGACCAGGTTCGCGACGCCGGGCAGGAAGTTGTTGCTGAGGTCCATGCCCTTCTGCAGCAGCAGGCCCATGGCGACCTCGTTGCTGGTGTTGACGATGTCGACGATGTACTTCGGCTTCGGGTCCATGTTGAGCGCGGTCCTGCCCCACCAGTCGTCGCGCTTGGTGAGCACGGCGCGGTCCTGGTCGTGGCTGGAGAACTTGTAGGCGCCGGTGCCGACGGGGTTCTCGTTCACCCCGTTGAGCACGTCCTCCTCCGAGAGCTTGCCCCACAGGTGCTCGGGCACGATCGCCCGGTTGTAGAGGTTGAAGTCCCACTCCTGGTAGTTGGCCGTGGAGAAGGTGAACTTCACGGTCTGGTCGTCGGTGGCCTCGACGTTCTTCAGCCACTCCCAGACGTTGTGGTACGGGATCGTCTCCATCTTGCCGAGCCCGAAGGTGAAGGCGACGTCCTTGGCCGTGAAGGGCGTGCCGTCCGACCACTTGACGCCCTGGCGGAGCTTGACCTCGTAGGTCGTGTCGTCGGTCCAGCCGCCGCTCTCGGCCAGCCACGGGGTGAGCTTCCCGGCGTTCGGGTCGAAGTGGAACAGGGTCTCGTAGACCAGGCCCTTCGTGCCGGTCGCCGAGTCCCACTCCCGGATCGGGTTGAAGTTCGCCGGCGGGCCCCACTGCGTGCCGCTGGTGTACAGCGTCTCGTTGCGCGGCAGGGCGTTGGGGTTCGCCGGGTCGGCGGACGGCGCGCCCGCCGCCCCGGAGCCTTGGGGGGCAGGCGTCGATCCGCCGCCCGTACAGCCGGCGGCGAGCATGCCGGCCGCCAGGAGCGGGACCATGATCCGCACCCGCTTACGCATCTGTCTCTCCTTCCCCCGCCCGTCGGGCGGAGGTCCGCGTGCCTGCCGAGCCCCGATGGATCCGCCGAGCCCCGCGGAGCCGTGAGAGCGCTCCCACGGCGCGAGCCGCGCGCGCTCCCCCAGCTCTGAACCGCCGGCGCTCACACCTCGTTCGTGGTCGCGGAGCGGTCGGCGTGCGCGAGGCCCGAACCGGGCCCCGACGCTTTTGCTGAACCGGATAAGTACCGAGAACGTAAAATTTCGGTGTCCGCGATGTCAATAGCCGTGACACGTTCGATACGTCAGGGCGGCGGGCGCCGGGGAGGCCGGATATCGCGCGCACCGAAGCGCACCCCTTTAATCAGGGGTGATGGCCGGGTCGCCTTCCACTCACCGGATCAATCGCCGGACGGGCCCCCGCGCGCCGGGCGCGGGGCGCCTATGGGGCGCCGGGACATGAACCGATTCAGTCGGGAGCGCTCCAGGAACGGAGGCGAGCACCCATCAGGCCGGGGCGGGCAGGCCCGCTCTTGACCAGGTGCGGGGATATCGCTTACCCGGACGTTGCCGTACAGTACCCTCGGTGCCACCGTCGTCACCGTAAGTGAACTGCACCAGTCGTCGGCTCAAGAGAGTAGGCACGCCTATGCAGGCTTTCACACTGCCCGACTTCTACATGTCGTATCCCGCCAGGATCAACCCCCACCTGGAACGCTCCCGCGAGCACAGTGAGGCCTGGGCCGGCCGCATGGGCATGCTCGACGCCCCGAAGCCCGGAGGCGGCGTCGTCTGGGACCGGGCGGCGCTGGCCGAGATGGACTACGCGCTGATGTGCGCCTACACCCATCCCGACTGCGACGGCCCCACCCTCGACCTGATCACCGACTGGTACGTCTGGGTGTTCTTCTTCGACGACCACTTCCTGGAGCAGTTCAAGTACTCCCGCGACCTCGCCGGGGCGAAGGCCCACCTCGACCGGCTGGAGCTGTTCATGACGGCCGACGGGGAGACATCCCCGGAGCCGGCCAACCCCGCCGAGGCGGGCCTCAAGGACCTGTGGGAGCGCACGGTCCCGTCGATGTCGCCCGAGTGGCGGCGGCGGTTCGTCACCAGCACCCACAACCTGATGGTCGAGTCGATGTGGGAGCTCGACAACATCGACCAGGGGCGCGTCGCCAACCCCATCGAGTACGTCCAGATGCGGCGCAGGGTCGGCGGGGCGCCGTGGTCGGCCAACCTCGTGGAGTACGCCGTCCACGCCGAGATCCCCGACGCCATCGCCGCCACCAGGCCGATGCGGGTGCTGTCCGACACCTTCTCCGACGCGGTGCACCTGCGCAACGACCTGTTCTCCTACCAGCGCGAGGTCCAGGAGGAGGGCGAGAACTCCAACGCCGTGCTGGTATTCGAACGGTTCTTCGACTGCTCGACGCAGGAGGCGGCCGAGCTGGTCAACGACCTGCTGACCTCCCGGCTGCAGCAGTTCGAGAACACCGCGCTGACCGAGGTGCCCGCCCTGCTGGCCGAGCACGCCGTGCCGCCGCACGAGCAGGCCGGTGTCGCCGCCTACGTCAAGGGCCTGCAGGACTGGCAGTCCGGCGGCCACGAGTGGCACGCCAGGTCCAGCAGGTACATGAACGAGGGCGCCGTCCGGGGGTCCTCAGGAGCGCTTCCCGGCCCCACCGGCCTCGGCACCGCCGGCCTGGCGTTCTCCCCCGCCGGCCTCGGCCTCGCGCGCAGGGCCCGGCAGCACTCCCACGTGCCGTTCCAGCCGGTGGGGCATCTGCCGCTCCCCGGCCTGTACATGCCGTTCCCGGTCCGCACCAGCCCCCACATCGACGCCGCGCGACGTTACGCGCCCGGCTGGGCGCGCGAGATGGGCATGTTCGACTCGGTGCCCGGCGTGGAGGCCGGCGGCGTCTGGGACGAGCGGCGCTTCACCGGCTTCGACTTCGCGCACTGCGCCGCGATGATCCACGCCGACGCGACCCCCGACGAGCTCAACCTGTCCTCCGACTGGCTGGCCTGGGGCACGTACGGCGACGACTACTTCCCGCTGGTGTTCGGGGCGACCCGCGACGTCGCGGGGGCGAAGCTCTGCGACGACCGGCTGCCCGCCTTCATGCCGCTGGACGCCGGGCCCACCCCCGAGCCGGCGAACCCGATCGAGCGGGGCCTCGCCGACCTGTGGCGGCGCACCGCCGGGCCGATGGAGGTGTCCGCCCGGCGGAAGTTCCGCACCTCGATCGAGGACATGACCTCGAGCTGGGTGTGGGAGGTGGCCAACCAGGCCCAGAACCGCATCCCCGACCCGGTCGACTACATCGAGATGCGCCGCAAGACCTTCGGGTCCGACATGACGATGAGCCTGGCCCGGCTCGCGCACGCCGGCGAGGTGCCCCCGGGCATCTACCAGACCCGCGTCATGCGCGAGCTGGACACCGCCGCACAGGACTACGCGTGCTTCACCAACGACCTGTTCTCCTACCAGAAGGAGATCGAGTTCGAGGGCGAGATCCACAACCTCGTCCTGGTGGTGGAGCACTTCCTTGATGTCGACCGGTGGAAGGCGCGTGACATCGTCGCCGGCCTGATGGAGGCGCGCATGCGGCAGTTCGAGCACATCGTCGCCGACGACCTGCCCGCGCTGTTCGACGAGTACGCCCTGGACGAGACGGCCCGCGCGATCCTCACCCGCCACGCCGACGACCTCAAGGAGTGGATGTCGGGCATCCTCGAATGGCACCGCAGGTGCGTGCGGTACACCGAGGACGAGCTCCGCCGCACCCGGCAGGCCGGCGCGCCGGAGGGCTTCTCGTTCCCGCCCACGGGCCTCGGCACCTCGGCGGCACGGATAACGACGCCGGCAGGGGGCCGTCAGGCGTCGTAGCGGATCACAGGCGCCCGGCACCCGTTCATGCCCCGGGGGCCGGGCGCCCGTCGCGTTACTTTTTTCGCGGCGAGATTTAAGAAGTGAATTTAATTGCCGCGCAGACGTTGCGCCCCCCGTTTCGGGCGTGTTACCACTGCTTCACGCCAGTGCGATGCCGGGCAGGGCCGTACGGCAGGTCTTCACTCATCCTCCAGATGGAGATCCGCATGCCCTTCCCAAGATCCAGGCTGGCCCTGCCCCTCGTCCTGCTGCTGGCGGGCGCCGGGCTGGGCGTCGCCCAGGCCCCGGCCGCGCAGGCGGCAGGCGAGACCGTGAACATCTGGCTCACGACCACCTCCGACTCCGGGGGCCGCACGGTGACCAGGGGCCTGCAGCAGCAGGCGCCGGTGTCCTTCGCGGCCACCAGCCCCTCGGCGGCCCAGACGATCACCGTCAACGACAACACCACGTACCAGCAGTTCGAGGGCGGCGGCGCGTCGTTCACCGACACCGCCGCCTGGCTGATGAACAGCAGCGGCGCGCTCAGCGCGAGCACGCGCACCGCGGTCATGCAGAAGCTGTTCGACCCGAACAACGGCATCGGCCTCAGCTTCGTGCGCAACCCGATGGGATCCTCGGACCTGGCGCGGTCCAGCTACTCCTACGACGACACCTGCTGCGACCTGACCGGGTTCTCGATCAACCACGACCTCGCCGACGTCCTCCCCCTGACCAAGCAGGCCAAGGCGCTCAACCCGGCCCTGAAGATCATGGCCTCGCCCTGGAGCTCGCCGGCCTGGATGAAGGACAACAACGCCTGGAGCCAGGGCTGGCTGCAGTCGCAGTACTACGGCATGTACGGCGAGTACTTCGCCAGGTACATCCAGGCGTACCAGGCCCAGGGCGTGCGCATCGACTACGTCTCGCCGCAGAACGAGCCCACGTGCTGCGCCGGGTACCCCTCGATGAACTGGAACACCTCCGGCCTGCAGTACTTCATCAAGAGCGCGCTGTGGCCGGCCTTCCGCAACGCGGGCATCACCACCAAGACGCTCGTCAACGACTGGAACTGGGACGCCTACAACACCTGGGCCGCTCCGCTGCTGGCCGACACCGCGATCCGCAACGACCCGTTGTTCGGCGGCATCGCCTGGCACGGGTACGGCGGCGACGTGAGCACGCAGACCACGGTGCACAACCAGTACCCGCAGGTCAACGCGTACATGACGGAGCACTCGGGCGGCAACTGGATCCCGGACCAGCAGACCGAGGACATGAACAACCTGATCGACTACACCCGCAACTGGGACCGTAGCTGGGTCAAGTGGAGCCTCGCCGTCGACCAGAACCAGGGCCCGCACAACGGCGGGTGCGGCACGTGCACCGGCCTGATCACCGTGCACAACGGCGACGCCCGCAGCGGCCAGGTCGACTACACGATCGAGTACTACACGATGGGCCACCTCACCAAGTTCGTGAAGCCGGGGGCCTACCGGGTCGACTCCACCGCCAACTCCTCGGTGAAGAACGTCGCGTGGAAGAACCCCGACGGGTCGAAGGCGCTCATCGCGTACAACACGACCGGCGGCACCCAGTCCGTCAAGGTCAACTGGGGCGGCCAGTCGTTCACCTACAGCCTGCCCACCAAGACCTCGGCGACCTTCACCTGGTCGGGCACGCAGTCCGGCGGCGGCACGGGCGGCAAGGCCATCACCGGGTACGGCGGCAAGTGCGTCGACGTCGCGGGCGCGAGCAGCGCCAACGGCACCCAGGTCCAGCTCTACACCTGCAACGGCAGCACGGCTCAGCAGTGGACCGTCGGCACCGACGGCACCATCCGCGCCCTCGGCAAGTGCCTCGACGTCAACGCGGCCAGCAACGCGAACGGCACGAAGGTCCAGATCTACGACTGCAACGGCAGCGCCGCGCAGTCGTGGAGCTTCAACGCCGACGGCACCCTGCGGGCGCTCGGCAAGTGCCTGGACGCCACGGGACCGAGCTCGGCCGACGGTACGCCCCTGCAGATCTGGGACTGCACGGCGGCCGCGAACCAGAAGTGGGCGCTGCAGGCCTGAGCGGCCAGGGCAACGCACCCCTTGACTCACCGTGGCCCACAAGCGTTAAATTCGGGTCGTGAAATAAGAAAGAACCTTTCCTGTAGGCCGGGGCTGCCCACCCGGCCCGCAGGAAGGGAGTCCGAGACGCCCCTGCCACCCCCTTCTTCCACTGCTTATTTAAAGCACTGACCTCTCAGGAAGAGGCACCCCCCGATGAATCCCGCACGCTCCCGCACCTCCCGGCTCCGGCTGCTCATGGGCGCCTTCGTGGCCGCCCTGGCCCTCGTGCTGACCGGCCTCTCCCCCGCCTTCGCCGCGACCGGCCAGATCACCGGCTACGGCGGCAAGTGCGTCGACGTCGCCGCGGCGAACAGCGCCAACGGCACTCAGGTCCAGCTCTACACCTGCAACGGCACCGCCGCCCAGCAGTGGACCGTCGGCACCGACGGCACCATCCGCGCCCTCGGCAAGTGCCTCGACGTCAACGCGGCCAGCAACGCGAACGGCACGAAGGTCCAGATCTACGACTGCAACGGCAGCGCCGCGCAGTCCTGGACCGCCGGATCGGACGGCACCCTGCGCGCCCTCGGCAAGTGCCTGGACGCCACGGGACCGAGCTCGGCCGACGGCACGCCCCTGCAGATCTGGGACTGCTTCGCGAGCGCCAACCAGAAGTGGACCCTGCCGAGCGGCGGCACCACGCCCCCGCCTCCGGCCGGCAAGATGCCCGGCGCGCCGTACCTCTACATGGGCTGGGGAAGCCCGCCGAGCGCCACCTCGGTGATGAGCGCCACCGGCGTCAAGTCCTTCACCATGGCGTTCATCCTGTCCGGCGGCGGCTGCAACCCGATGTGGGACGGTTCAAGGCCGCTGACCGGCGGCGTCGACGCGCAGACGATCTCGGCCATCAAGGGCGCGGGCGGCAGCGTGCAGGTCTCCTTCGGCGGCTGGTCGGGCAACAAGCTCGGCCCGAACTGCTCCTCGTCGTCCGCCTTCGCCGGCGCCGTGCAGCAGGTCATCAACGCCGTCGGCCCGGCCGTGGTGGACTTCGACATCGAGAACACCGACGAGTTCTCCAACTACACGGTCCAGGACCGCATCCTCGGCGGACTGAAGATCGTCAAGCAGAACAACCCGAACGTCAAGATCGCCCTCACCTTCGGCACCGGCACCGGTGGCCCCGGCGGCGACGGCATCCGGCTGATCAACCAGTCGAAGGCGCTGAACGTGCCGGTCGACAACTACACGATCATGCCGTTCGACTTCGGCGGCGGCGCGAACATGTACCAGAACACGGTCAACGCCTCCGAGGGCCTGAAGAACGCCCTCAAGAACGCCTGGGGCTGGACCGACGCGCAGGCCTACTCCCACATGGGCATCTCGGGCATGAACGGCCTGTCCGACCAGTCGGAGGTCACCACGACCGCGATCTGGACCCAGATCCGCGACTGGGCCAATTCCAAGGGCCTCACCCGGCTCGCCTTCTGGTCGGTCAACCGCGACCGCCCCTGCCCCGGCGGCGGCCTCTCGGAGTCCTGCAGCGGCGTCTCGCAGAACAACTGGGACTTCACCCGCATCACCGCCGGCTTCTAGGGGGGAGGCCTCATGTCAGCGATACGTACGATTCCCGCGGTCCTCGCGGCCCTGGCGACGGTCGCCCTCTCACTGGTGACGCCGCCGGGCGCGAGCGCCGCGACCGTCCCCGCCACGGCAACCACCGCCCTGAAGGCCGCCGCCGTGCCGGCTGGCTGGACCACGGTGGTCAACAAGGGCAGCGGCAAGTGCGTGGACGCGCGGGCCGCCGCCTCGGCCAACGGCACGGCCGTGCAGCAGTACGCGTGCAACGGCTCGGGCGCGCAGCTGTGGCAGCTCCAGGCCACCAGCGGCGGCTACTACCGCGTCAACAGCAACCTCAACGCCGCGCAGGCGTGGGACGTCACCAACGTCTCGGCCGCCGACAACGCCCCGATCCAGCTCTGGTCCTACTCCGGCGGCAACAACCAGCAGTGGCAGCCCGTGGAGGAGGCGGGCGGGTCGTACCATTTCGTGAATCGCAACAGCGGCAAGTGCCTGGACGTGCCCGCAGCCTCGACGGCGGACAGCGTCCAGCTTGCGCAGTACACGTGCAACGGAACGGCGGCCCAGTCCTTCACCATGGGAACCACCACACCCCCGCCGGGCAACGGCCCGGACCTCGGCCCGAACGTCAGCGTCTTCGACCCGTCCATGTCGGCCTCCGCCATCCAGAGCAGGCTGAACTCCGTGTTCAGCCAGCAGGAGACCAACCAGTTCGGCGGTAACCGGTTCGCGCTGCTGTTCAAGCCGGGCACCTACAACGTCGACGTCAACGTGGGCTTCTACACCCAGGTGCTGGGCCTCGGGCTCTCGCCTGACAACGTCACCATCAACGGCGGCGTGCACGCGGAGGCCGACTGGTTCCAGGGCAACGCGACGCAGAACTTCTGGCGCGGCGCCGAGAACCTCTCGGTCACGCCTCCCTCCGGCACCGACCGGTGGGCGGTGTCCCAGGCCGCGCCGTACCGCCGCATGCACGTACGCGGCAACCTCCAGCTGGACGACGGCGGGTGGTCGAGCGGCGGCTTCATCGCCGACTCCAAGATCGACGGCCAGGTGCGCTCCGGCTCCCAGCAGCAGTGGCTGTCGCGTAACGCCCAGTGGAGCAGCTGGACGGGCTCCAACTGGAACATGGTGTTCGTCGGGGTCACCAACGCCCCGTCCACCAGCTTCCCCAACCCTCCCTACACCACGGTGGGCACGACCCCGGTCGTACGGGAGAAGCCGTTCCTGTACGTCGACCAGGCGGGCGCGTACCAGGTCTTCGTACCGGCGCTGCGCACCAACTCCCAGGGCACGACCTGGACCGGCGGCGCGCCGGCCGGGTCGTCCATCCCGATCGACCAGTTCTTCATCGCCAAGCCCGGCAACACCGCGGCCGACATCAACGCCGCCCTCACCCAGGGCAAGAACCTGCTGTTCACCCCCGGCGTCTACCACCTCAACGACACGATCAGGGTGAACCGCGCCAACACCGTGGTGCTCGGCCTCGGCCTGGCCACGCTGATCCCCGACAACGGCGTCACCGCGATGTCGGTCGCCGACGTCGACGGGGTCAAGGTCGCGGGGCTGCTCATCGACGCCGGCACCACCAACTCGCCGGTGCTGATGCAGGTCGGGCCGTCCGGCTCGTCGCAGAGCCACGCGGCCAACCCCACCTCGCTGCACGACATGTTCTTCAGGATCGGCGGCGCGGGGGTCGGCAAGGCGAGCCAGAGCCTGGTCGTCAACAGCTCCAACGTCATCGGCGACCACATGTGGCTGTGGCGTGCCGACCACGGCAGCGGCGTCGGATGGAACTCCAACACCGCGGCCAACGGCCTGATCGTCAACGGCAACGACGTGACGATGTACGGCCTGTTCGTCGAGCACTACCAGCAGTACCAGACCATCTGGAACGGCAACGGCGGGCGCACGTACTTCTACCAGAACGAGCTGCCCTACGACCCGCCCAACCAGGCGGCGTGGATGAACGGCGGCACCCAGGGCTACGCGGCGTACAAGGTGGCCAACTCGGTCACCAGCCACGAAGCGTGGGGCCTCGGCAGCTACGCCTACTTCAACGTCAACCCGAGCGTCGTCGAGGCGCACTCCTTCGAGGTGCCGAACACCCCGGGCGTGAAGTTCCACAGCCTGGTGACGGTGTCCCTCGGCGGCACCGGGACCATCAGCCACATCATCAACAACACCGGAGGCCCGTCCAACTCCTCGACCAACGTCGCGAACCTCGTCAGCTACCCCTGACCGCGACGGGCGCGTGACCCCGCGCCGACACCACGCCGCCGCCCGCGTCCCACCGGACGCGGGCGGCCGCATGCCGGGGGGACTCCTGGGACACGGAGCGGGAACTCGGGGATGCCTTATTTCACGCCCTGATCTAACATGACCGCAGGCCGGGGGAAGGAAATCATGGTCAGGCTGGAACGCAGGACGGTGCGCGACCTCCGGCGGGGAAACCGCGCGGCGTTGCTGCGCACCCTGTACTTCACGGGGCCGACCAGCCGCCACGAGCTCAGCGGGCTCACCGGCCTGAGCGCCGCCTCGGTCAGCAACGTCACCGGCGACCTGATCGCCGAGAACGCCATCGTCGAGGCGGGCCTGGTGGAGTCCGACGGCGGGCGTCCCCGGGTGCTGCTGCGCGTGAACCCGGCGTTCGGGTACGTCATCGGGGTCGACGTCGGCGAGACCCACGTGCACGTCGAGCAGTTCGACCTCGACATGAACGAACTGGCCAAGGCCGAGTACACATTGCGGCCCGGCGGGCACGACGTCGACCTGGTCGTGCGGCACATCCTCGCGGGCATCGACGCCGTGCTCTCCGCCAGCGGCACCGACCCCGCGCAGGTCATGGGCGTCGGCATCGGCGTCCCCGGCATCGTCGAGAGCGGCCCCGACGCGCTGATCCACGCCCAGACCTTCGGCTGGGACGCGGTGCCGCTCGGCGCGCTCCTGCGCGCGGGCACCCCCCTGCCGCTGTACGTCGACAACGGCGCCAAGACCATGGGCCAGGCCGAGCTGTGGTTCGGCTCGGGCCGGGGGTCGCGGCACGCCATCGTCGTGCTGATCGGCACGGGGGTGGGCGCCAGCATCATCACCGACGGTCTCACCTACCGGGGCGTCAACAGCAGCGCGGGCGAGTGGGGCCACACGAAGGTCGCGGTGGGCGGTCGCGCCTGCCGCTGCGGCGCGCGCGGCTGCCTTGAGGCCTACATCGGGGCGGGGAGCATCCTGCAACGTGCCGGGCTGTCGGCCGAGATGGCCCACGAGCAGGCCACGCTCGCCGAGCTGGTGAGGTCGGGCGCCCCGGTCATCGACGAGACGATCGACTACCTCGGCGCGGGCCTCGCGAACCTCATCAACCTGTTCAACCCCGAGCGCATCGTCATCGGCGGCTGGGCCGGGCACCTGCTGGGCCGGCACGAGCTGACCAAGATCAAGAAGGCCGTCGCGGAGAACTCCCTGTCCCAGCCCTTCGAGACGGCCTCCATCGTGCTCGGGCGGCTCGGGCCCGACGCGGTGGCGCTCGGCGCCGCGACTCTGGTGGTGGACGAGTTCCTGCTCGGCAAGGCCTTCTCCCACCGCCGGCAGCCTGCCGCGATCTAGTCCCGGCGCGTCCCGTCAGTCCGAGACGGAGATGCGGGTGCGGTGGTGCCGCGGCGTCTCCACCTCGTCGATCACCGCGACCGCGAGGTCCGCGTACGACAGGTGCGGCGACTCCGGACTCGGGAGCGTGTCCCCGCCGGTCCGGTACCGGCCGGACCGCGGGCCGTCAGAGTCGAGCCCGGCGGGCGGGGTCAGCATGAGCCAGTCGACCGCCGCGCCGGAGGCCCTGAGCCGGTCCAGACCGGCGGTGTGCGACAGCGCGAACGGCCTGAGCTCGGGAGGGAACGCCGATGGGTCGTCCAGCACCAGGCCGCCCCGGCCGTCGGAAAGGTTCGCGAACAGCCCGATCAGCAGCAGGCGGGACACCCCGGCCTCCGTCATGCCGTGGACCAGGGCGTCGGAGGCCCTGACGAAGAACCCCTCGTCGAGGCCGGCGCGGGCCAGGGCCTCCGGCCCCGGCACCGGGCTCACGGCGCTGACCACGGCGTCGTGGCCACGCACGATCGAGGGCATCTCCCGCGCGTCCGTGACGTCGCCCTCCACGACGGACACTCCTTCCGCCGCCAGGTGACGGTATCTGCCCGGATCGCGCACCACCGCGGTGACGCGGTGGCCCCGGTCGCGCGCCTCCGCGGTGACGGCCCGCCCGGCCCTGCCGCCCGCTCCGAAGATGACGATGCCGCCCATGGTCCCGCTCCGTTCCGGCTGTGCGTCTACCTGCCGAGCCAGACGGTATCCACGGGATACTGGTTACTTCAAAGATACTTCGATAGCCTCTGGCGCATGGCGCGAGCGCTGGACCCCGACATGTTCGACCCCGTGTGCCCGTCCGGGGCCATGCCCGTCCAGATCGGCGACAAGTGGACCGCGATGGTCGTGCTCTGCCTGGAGGACGGCCCGCGCCGGTTCAGCGAGATCAAGGTGCCGCTGCGGCGCGTCACCCCGAAGGTCCTCACCCAGACCCTGCGGGCGATGGAGCGCGACGGCCTGGTCACCCGCACCGCCTACGTCGAGGTCCCGCCCCGGGTCGAGTACGAGCTCACGCCCCTGGGCCGCACCCTGCTGACGCTGATCGCCGCCGCCCGCGCCTGGAGCCACGACCACCTTCCCGCCCTGCTCGAAGCGCGCCACGCCCACGAGGCGTCGCTGTGAGCGACGCCCTGCCCGGCATGGAGGCCGTGCCGTCCGAACCGGGCCCCGCCCCGCGCGGGCCCGCCGGCTACGAGATCGAGGACGAGCTGCGCGCCGCGGGAGCCGTGCTGATCGCCGGGGTGGACGAGGTCGGCCGGGGCGCCTGGGCCGGTCCTGTCGTGGTGTGCGCAGCCGTCACGCGCCTGGGCCCGCCGCCCGAGCTGCCCGGACGCGGCGAGCGTCCCATCCGGCTCACCGACTCCAAGCTGCTCGCCCGGGCGCACCGCGAGCGGTTCGCCGAGGTGCTGCCGGGCTGGCTCTCGGCCCACGCCATCGGCGAGGCGGGGCCCGGGGAGATCGACGAGGCAGGCATGACCGAGGCCCTGCGCCGGGCCGCGCTGCGGGCGCTGGAGGCCCTGCCCGAGCGCCCGGACGCGGTGATCCTCGACGGCGCGCACGACTTCCTCGGCAGGCCATGGCGGGTGCGGTGCGAGGTCAAGGCCGACCAGCGCTCGGTGACCGTGGCCGCGGCGTCGGTGCTGGCCAAGGTGCATCGCGACCGGCTGATGGCCGCCCTCGCCCCCGCCCATCCCGCCTACGGGTTCGACGGCAGCGCCGGCTACCCCTCCCCCGTCCACCAGCGGGCCCTGGCCGAGCACGGGCCCACGCCCCACCACCGGCTGTCCTGGTCGTATCTCGACGACCTGCCCCAGTGGCGGCACCTCAGGAAGCGCCGCGACCCGCTGGCCGGGTCGGGCCAGCTCTCGCTGCTCTAGCCCGTCAGGCCGTACGCCGGACGGGGCGAGGGCCGTCAGCGGGCGTCACCTCCCGGGGAGGATGCACCGCCGATCTCGGTCGAGGCGAGCGGGAGGCGCAGGACGAACCGCGCGCCTCGCGGGCTGTCGTGGATGGCGAGCGTGCCGCCGGCCATCTCGGCGATCTGCCGGGCGATCGACAGTCCGAGCCCGGTGCCGCCGGAGTCCCTGCCCCGCGCCGCCGCCAGCCGGGCGAACCGCTGGAACACCAGCTCGCGCTTGTCGGGGGCGATGCCGGCGCCGTCGTCCAGGACCTCCAGCACCGCGGCGCCGGTGACGAAGCGCCGGTCGTCGCCGCCGCCACGGGCGCGGTGCACCCTGACGGTGATCGTGCTGTCGGCATGCCGTTCGGCGTTGTCGACCAGGTTGGTGATCAGCCTGGCCAGCCGCAGCCGGTCGCCCAGCACCAGGACCCCCTCCTCCAGGTCGCGCTCGACGCGCTTGCCCGGATGGCGGGCGTCCATCTCGGAGGTGACCAGCTCGGCCAGGTCGACCAGGTCATGGGCGCAGGGCGTCCCTCCCTCCAGCCGGGCGATGGTCAGCAGGTCGCGCACGATCCCCTGGAGGCGGTCGAGGCCGTTCAGCACGGCGGTGCCCATGGCGTTCACGTCCGCCTGCTCGGGCCATCAGCGCGTCCTCGACCTCGGCGCGCATGGCGGTGATCGGGCTGCGCAAGTCGTGGGAGGCGTCGGAGGTGACCCGGCGCTGCTGCTCCACCGCGCTCTGCAACCGTCCCAGCGTGTGGTTGACGCTCTCGGCCAGGGCGTGGATCTCGTCCCGGCTCCGGGGGACCGGCACCCGGCGTCCCGGGCAGGTGGCGTTGATCTCGTCCAGCTCCGACCGGATGGCCTCCACCGGCTGGAGGGTGCCCGCGACGATCCGGTTGCCGAGGTAGGCGATGGCGACGGTGAGCAGCACCCCGACGGCCAGTATCAGTGCCGCCAGCCTGAGGTCGACCAGGAGGGGAATGACGGGGGCGGCGCTGTAGACGGTCCAGTCGCGGCCGCCGAGGTAGACCTGGTGGGCGACCACGATGTCGCACTCGCGGCCGGTGAACGCCCCGCCGCACACCACGGCGTCGGCGCTCCTCCTGCCGCCCTCGGGGATGAAGGACGCCATCCTCGGCCTTCCCCGCATCGTCTCGGTGGCCGCGACGACCGCCCCCTCCGGGCCGACCACCTGGATGTGGCGGATCTGGCCGTGCGACAGAAGCTCGGGGAGCCGGCCCTTCACCTCCAGCTCCGACGCGACGCGGCCTCCCGCGGCGGCCACCTCGTCGGTGAGGTATCCGGTCACCAGGCGATGGGCGGTGACCATGAGGGTCGCGGCGCAAAGCGCGCACAGCACTCCGGCCACCACGGCGCTGAACAGCGTGAAGCGGGACCTGACCGACCATCCGCGCACCACGCTCATTCCCCGCCTCCTCCCGTCGTCCCGCGCCAGGGTCACGCTCGGCCGTTGAGCGGGATGTCGGCGAGCAGGGTCGTACCCCCTCCCCGCGGGCTGACGATCTCCAGCCTGCCTCCGAGCGCCTCGACGCGGTCCTTGAGCCCGATGAGGCCGGACCCGTGGCCGGGGTCGCTTCCGCCTATCCCGTCGTCGCTGATGCGCAGCTCGACTCCGGTGCCCCTCATGTGGAGGTCGACGTCGACCACCGAGGCCCGCGAGTGCTTGGTGACGTTCGTCAGCGCCTCGGACACGATGAAGTAGATGGCCACCTCCACCCGTTCCGACAGTCGGCGGACACCGCGCATGCTGAGCTCCACCGGCACCCCGGAGCGGCGCGCGAGCGTCTTGACGGCGGGCTCCAGGCCTCCCATCGACAAGATCGCGGGGTGCAGGCCGCGCGAGATCTCGCGCAGGTTCTCCACGACGTCCGCGATGCTCTCCACCGCGCGGTCGAGTCGCTTTCTGAGATCGTCCGAGCCGGGCGGGACGGACAGCGCCGCGCGGCGCAGTTCGAGCCCGAGGGAGACCAGGTGCTGCTGGGTCCCGTCGTGCAGGTCGCGCTCGATGCGGCGGCGGGTGTCGTCGGTGGCGGCGACGACACGGGCCCGGGAGGCCGCCAGCTCGGCCACGCTCTCGGCGTTGGCGATCGCGGTGGCGACGAGCTCGGTGAAGTCGCGCATGCGGGCCTCCGCGTCGCCGGGCTGCGGCGTCGCCGACATGGCGATCGTCGCGCCCCACAGCCGCCCCTCGACCGCGATCGGGCAGCCGACCCCGCACGCGAGGTTCTGGGCCCGGGCCCACTCGGAGAACCCTCCGGCGGCGCGCTCGTCCAGCGCGACCCGCCCCGGCCGCCCGGTGCGCCTGACCAGGTCGGCCACGCTGCCCTCGCCGATCGGCCAGCGCGAGCCGAGGCGCAGCGCCGGATCGAGGTCGCCGCCGTTCCAGATGCCGACCAGGGCCATCGAGCCGTCGATCTCGAACCGCGTCACCGCGATGAACTCGGCCCTGACGATGCGGCTCATCTCGCCCGCGACCGCCTGGAACAGCGCCTGCGACGAGGTGCCGCGCGCCACGAGCGTCGCCACCCGCCGGAGCGCGGCCTGCCGCTCGGCCACCCGGCGGAGCTCGTCATGGGTGGCCTGCAGGGCGTTGCCGATGGTCTCGCGCTCGCACGCCGCGCCCAGCAGCGCCTCCAGGGAGGGCACGATGCGCCTGCGCAGGCGGCGCAGCGTTCCCTGGGGAAGCCCGCTCGGGACGACCAGCGTGCCGAGGGTGGTGGCGCCCTCTCGCAGCGGGAACACCGTGTGGTGCTCGTCGGGGGAGGCCACGCCGCACTCGATCGACGCGGAGGGCAGGTCGAGCGCCTGCGCCAGCCTGCGGGAGTTCGCCGGGAGCGCCGAGCGCAGGTCGGGGGCTCGTAGGAGGGAACGGGCCTGCTCGGCGGCGAGATCGGCCTCCATGCGGCGCTCGCGTACCTCGGCGGCCGAGGACCGCGCCAGCCCGGCCATGGAGCTGGCCAGCAACGCGACGACGAGGAAGGTCGGCAGCACCACGAGTTCGATGCTGTCGTTCACCGGCCACAGGAAGACGTAGTGGTAGACGGCGACGCTGACCAGCGCGGTCACCACGGCCAGGCCGAGGCCCCAGAGGGTGGCGGTCAGCAGCACGCCGAGCAGGTAGATCATGCCCAGTGAGGTCACGGGCGCGACCTGTTTGATCAGGTAGCTCAGGCCCGTCTCAGCCGCCACACACGAGACGCCGGCCGCTATGCCCAGCGCGATGGGCGGGCGCGTCGTGCGCAGAAGAGGCGACAGCATGCCCGCACGCACGAGCTCAGTTTACCCCCGGCCGTCACGCGCCCGGCGGCATGATCGTCATACGTTTGTGCTGGTCAATGCACCTTTAAGGTGATTTCTTGCCGTTGTGCCGGGGTAGTCGCGCATCGCCTGGACGTACGCTTGGCGGAGATGACGCGGTGTGACCAGGCCATTCCGAGACGACGGGGCGATGGACGGACAGGGAACGCGGATAGCGCTCGCGGAGGACGACGTGCTGCTTCGCGAGGGCATCGCGAGCCTGCTCGAAGGACTGGGGTACGACGTCGTGTGCCAGGCCGGCGACGCCGCCGAGTTGCTTGCCTCGATCCGCGAGCACCGGCCCGAGATCGTGATCATCGACATCCGGATGCCCCCGACGTGCACCACGGAGGGGCTCGACGCGGCGCGCGAGATCCGGGAGCGGTTCCCCGAGGCGGGGCTCCTCCTGCTGTCCGCGCATGTCGAGGTCGAGCACGCGATGGGGCTGCTCGCCACCGGTCACCGGGTCGGCTACCTGCTCAAGAACCGGGTGACCAGCGTGGACGGCTTCGTCGAGACGATCGAGCGCATCAAGGCAGGCGACTCGGTCGTCGATCCGGCCCTGGTGCGCGAACTCTTCGCGGCGCGCCGAAGGGAGGACCCGCTGGAGCTCCTCACGCCGCGCGAGCGCGAGGTGCTCGCCCTGATGGCGGAGGGACGCTCGAACGCCGGCATCGCCCACCAGCTCTGGATCACCGAGGGCACCGTCGAGAAGCACGTCCGCAGCATCCTGGCGAGGATGCGGCTGCCGGAGACCGAGGACGACCACCGGCGGGTACTCGCGGTGATCACCTTCCTCGAGGCGCGCTAGCCCCCGCGCCGGGCTCCTCTCCCGCCGCCCGGAGAACGCCGCGGATGGCGCTGCCCGACAGCCCGGACTTCGGCAGGAACGCGACGGCGGGGCTGGTGGCGATCATCTCGGAGAAGTCCTTCTCCGCGTACGTCGAGATCAGGATGACGGCCGGGCGCTCCGCGCGGCCCTCCTCCAGGAGGCGCCGCGCGAGCTCGAACCCGCACTCCCCGCCGAGGCTGATGTCGACCAGCGTGACGTCCGGCCTGAGCTCGCGGAAGCGGAGGAGGGCGTCGTCGACCGTGGAGGCCACGCCCACGACGGTGATCTCCTCGCGCTCCAGCAGATCACGAGCCGCCCTCAGGAACTGGGCGTTGTCGTCGACGATCAAGCACTGCACTGACACACCTCAAGGATTCCAGCGACGGCTCCCCCCCGGCATTGCGGCTAGCTGGCATATGAGCACCCCGGTGGCGTGAACCCGGTCTGGGGGCTGGCCACGATGCCGCGGACCGGCGGGAGCGGCATCGTTGGGATCGGACGCGACTCTCCCCGCCGGCCGGGAGGGACCCCTTCCGGTGGGAGCCGCTCCTGGTCAGCGAGGATCGATCGAAGGTACGGATGATGAGCGAGCAGGACCTTCCAGTTGGAGCCGCCGGCATGCGCGCCGGGCGCCGGGGGGACCCCGCGTACGGCACGAGCCGGCTGGAACGACTGCTCGACCAGCAGCGGCAGTTCATCGCGGACGCCTCGCACGAGCTGTGCACCCCCGTGGCCGGGCTCCGGGCCCAGCTGGAGGAGGCCCAGCTGCACCCGGACCAGACCGACCTGATCAGCCTGCTCGACCGCGCGCTCGGCGACGTCAACCGCCTGCAGCAGATCGTCACCGACCTGCTCGTACTCGCCCGGCTGAAGACGGGCGAGCCCGTCGAACGGGAGCGGGTCGACTTGGGCGAGCTGGTGCAGACGCAGTTGCACCCCAAGCGGTTTCGCCGCGCGGTACGGCTGCGGCTCGACCCCCGGGTGACCGTCGAGGCCGTGCGCGGCCAGCTCGCCCGGGTGATCGCCGGCCTCATGGACAACGCCCAGCGGTACGCCAGGAGCACGGTCCAGATCCAGGTGCGCCTTGACGGGGAGGTGGCGGAGCTGACCGTGGCCGACGACGGCGAGGGCATCGCGGAGGCGGACAGGGAGCGCGTCTTCGAGCCGTTCACCAGGCTGGACACCGCCCGCAGCCGCGACCGCGGCGGCGCCGGCCTCGGCCTCACGATCGCCAGGGACATCGCCCAGGCCCATCACGGCACCCTCACCGTGGAGGAGTCCTCCAGCGGCGGCGCCCGCTTCGTCCTCCGGCTTCCGCACACCGATGAGGAGCCCCCGGCCATCCGGACCGGCGGCGGTCCGGACGCCGCCGCGTGAGCCCCGCGGGCCGTATCCCATTTCAGCCGTATCCCATTTCAGCGGAAATGACCTGGTAGGGGGTTTCGGGTTCCCGCAAAACCTTCGCCGCCGGGCGGTTTATCCCGATTTTTGAGAATATTTCAGGAAATTTCTGCAAGCTCTTGCGTGGCGCCTTGCAAATGAGTAACTTCCGGGCAACACACCAGAAACATCGTTCAGAGGATGCCGGACCGGGTGTTGGCGCACCCGGCCCGGCCAGCGGGATCCCGTCCACACGAGTCCGGAGACCCACCACATGCGATCCTACAAACCCCTCTTCGCCGCGGCGTTATGCCTGGTCACGGCCGCCGTGGTCCCCATCGGCACCGCGAAGGCCGAAAACGGCGCCACCGTCTTCTACAAGACCGGCTGGACCGCCACCAACATCCACTACGGCATCGGCGGCACCTGGACCACCGTCCCGGGGGTGGCCATGGACGCCGCCTGCGCCGGGTGGGTCAAGAAGACCGTCGGCCTCGGCACCGCGGGCACATTCCAGGCGACGTTCAACAACGGCTCGGGCACCTGGGACAACAACAACGGCGCCAACTACACCCTGGGCGCCGGAACCGTCACCGTGAACAACCGCGTGATCGGCTCCGGGGACCCCTGCGCCACCTCCACCCCGTCCCCCTCGCCGACCGCCGGCAACGAGGCCGTCGTCTACTACTACAAGAAGACCAAGGGCTGGACCTCGGCGAACATCCACTACCAGCCCACCGGCGGGTCCTGGACCAGCGTGCCTGGCGTGGCCATGAACGAGGCCTCGTGCGCCGACTGGGCCAAGAAGACCATCGCCCTCGGGTCCGCCCCCGGCCTCAAGGCGGCCTTCAACAACGGCGCCGGGACGTGGGACAACAACAACGGCGCCGACTTCTCCATCGGGCTCGGCCGCACCACCGTCAAGGACGGCGTCGTACGGGCCGACGCTCCCGAGCCGTGCGTGCCGGAGCCGCCCGACACGACCCCGCCGACGGTGCCGGGAGGGCTCGCGGTCACGGCCTCGGGAACCACCGCCACGCTGACCTGGACCGCGTCCACCGACAACGTGGGCGTGACGGGCTACGAGATCAGCCGGGCGAAGGGCACCGGCACCCCCGTGGTGCTCCCGGCAGGCGGCACCTCCTACAGCGACGCCCGTCTCGACGCGCAGACCACCTACACCTACAAGGTCAGGGCGCTCGACGCGGCGGGCAACGCCTCCGCGTACGGCGCCTCCGTCTCGGTGAAGACGGGCGACGCCCCTCCGGCGCCGACCCAGGGCACCCCGCTCGGGGGCGACCCGCGCGAGGACTCGATCTACTTCGTCATGACCGCGCGGTTCGCCGACGGCGACTCCTCCAACAACCGCGGCGGCAGCCAGAACATCCGGTCGGGCAACGCCGCGAACAACGACCCCATGTTCCGCGGCGACTTCAAGGGCCTGATCGACAAGCTGGACTACGTCAAGGGGCTGGGCTTCTCCGCGATCTGGATCACCCCGGTCGTGCTCAACCGGTCAGACTACGACTTCCACGGCTACCACGGATGGGACTTCTACCGGGTCGACACCCGGCTGGAGACGCCGGGGGCCACCTACCAGGACCTGATCAACAAGGCGCACGCCAAGGGCATCAAGATCTTCCAGGACGTGGTGTACAACCACAGCTCCCGCTGGGGCGCCAAGGGCCTGTTCACCCCCACGGTGTACGGCAGGCGCGACGACCAGTGGCGGTGGATGTACAGCAAGCAGGAGGCGGGCCGCGAGTACGACCCCATGGTGGAGAACCAGGGCGACGACCCTGAGCTGACCCCGGCGCAGAAGGAGCTGGCTAAGGGCAGGCCCTACAACGGCGACCTGTGGTCCACGGCCGAGCCCGCGGGCAACACCTGCCGCGACTGGGGCAAGCCCACTCAGTACTACAGCCCCGAGGGCTTCACCATCTACAACTGCCAGTGGCCGAGCCCGACCTCGGGCATGCTCCCCGCCAAGTACTACCACCAGTGCTGGATCGGCAACTGGGAGGGGGCGGACTCCAAGAGCTGCTGGCTGCACGAGGACCTGGCCGACTTCAACACCGAGGACGCCGACGTCCAGAACTACCTGATCGACGCCTACAACCGCTTCATCGACATGGGCGTCGACGGCTTCCGCGTCGACACCGCCGTGCACATCTCGCGCCTCATGTGGAACCGCCGCTTCCTGCCCGCGCTCCAGAAGCACGCGGTGGAGAAGCACGGGGAGAAGGGCAGGGACTTCTACGTCTTCGGCGAGGTCGCGGCGTTCGTCAACGACAAGTGGAACCACGGCTCCGTCAACCACTCGCCGCAGTTCTACACCTGGAAGGAGCGCAAGGAGTTCGACCCGGACGACGCCAAGGCCGTGGTCGAGCAGTACGACTACGAGAACCTGATGGGGCCGGCGGGCCAGCCGACCAGCGACAACGCCTTCCTGCGGGGCAACGCCTACCACGCCCCCGACCACTCGAAGTTCTCCGGCATGAACGTCATCGACATGCGCATGCACCAGAACTTCGGCGACGCGGGCAACGCGTTCCGCAACGGGAAGGACTCCGACGACAGCTACAACGACGCGACGTACAACACCGTCTACGTCGACTCGCACGACTTCGGGCCGAACAAGTCCAACGTCCGCTACACCGGCGGCACCGACGCCTGGGCCGAGAACATGAGCCTGATGTGGACCTTCCGCGGCATCCCGACCCTGTACTACGGCTCGGAGATCGAGTTCCAGAAGGGCAGGCCGATCGACTGCGGCCCCACCTGCCCGCTGGCCACGACCGGCCGCGCCTACTACGGCGACAAGCTCGCGGGTACGGTCACCGCGAGCGACTTCGGCGTGGTGTCCTCGGCCACCGGCGCCGTCGCGGACACGCTGAACCAGCCGCTGGTCAAGCACCTACAGCGGCTCAACCAGATCCGCAGGGCGATCCCCGCGCTCCAGAAGGGCCAGTACTCCACCGAGGGCGTGTCCGGGGGCATGGCCTACAAGCGGCGCTTCACCAGCGGGAGCGTCGACAGCTTCGTGCTGGTCACGGTGTCCGAGGGCGCGACCTTCAACGGGATCCCGAACGGCACCTACACCGACGCGGTGACCGGTGACGTCAGGACCGTCACCGACGGGACGCTGTCGATCGCCCTGACCGGCAAGGGCAACATGCGGGCCTACGTCCTCACGCTGCCCGGCAACCCCGCCCCCGGCAAGATCGGCGCCGCCGGGCCGTACCTCAAGTAGCGGCGGAAGCGGTCAGGAACCCCGGAACGGCGGGGGCGTGTGCGCGCCCTCGCCGTTCCGGCTTCTCACCGGGCGGTGAACCGATCTGTGCGGGGGTCTTGACGCCGCCCGCTCCGGAGCCCTACCTTCACTTCTAAATTTACTCCCAAAGAAAGTACCCCCCGCCGATGGCCGTTCATCGTTACAGCACGGACCGCGGTGACCTGACGCGCACCGCGATCCTCGCCCTGCTGGGCACCGTCGGGCCGCTGAGCAGGACCGAGATCGCCCGCAGGCTGAACCTCAGCCCGGCCACGGTCACCCAGCTCACCCGCGAGCTCATGGGGCACGGCATGCTGGAGGAGCTGGAGCTGGAGCGCTCCAAGGGCGGCCGTCCCGCGCAGAAGCTCGGCCTGGTCGGCAGCGCCGGGCGGGCCCTCGGCGTCAAGGTGATGACCGACCACATCGTGATCGTCGACGTACGGCTGGACGGCGAGGTGCTCGGCTCGTGGGAGCGGCCGATCGACACGGCCGCCCCGACCGCCCTGGACGACCTCGCGGACTCCGTCGCGGCGGCGGTGGCGCGCACCTCGGCCGAGACGGGCCCGCCGCTGCTCGGCATCGGTGTCGGCGTGCCCGGCAGCGTGGAGGACCAGGCCGTCGGCACGGTCGACGCGCCCACGCTGGGCTGGCAGGCCATGCCCGTCGGGCAGCGGCTGCGACGCCGCCTCGACCTGCCGGTGCTGGTCGAGAACGACGTGAACGCCCTGGCCGCCGCCGAGAGGCTGTACGGCAGGGGCCGCACGCACGGCGACTTCCTCGTCGTCACGATCGGCCGGGGCATCGGCGCGGCCATCGTCACCGACGGGCGCGTCTACCGGGGAGCGAGGGGCGGCGCGGGCGAGTTCGGCCACGTGCCGGTCGACGCCTCCGGCCCGGTCTGCGGATGCGGCACGCCGGGGTGCCTTGAGGCGCTGACCGGCGCGGCCGGGCTGATCGCCTCGGCCCGCGCGCGAGGCCTCACCGTGACGACCGTGGACGAGCTCGGACGTGCCGCCACAGCGGGCGACACCGCCGCGCTGGAGGTGTTCGCCGAGGCCGGCGCGACCCTCGGCAGGGCCGCCGCCGGCCTGATCAACGTGGTGGACCCCGAGGTCGTCGTGATGCTCGGCGAGGGCACGGCCGACTGGCCGTTCTGGAGCACCGGCTTCGAGCGGGCGATCCGCGCCCACCTGCTTCCCGGCCGCCGTGACATCTCGGTCGAGGTCGAGAGCTGGGACGACACGAGCTGGGCCCAGGGCGCCGCCGCGCTGGTGCTGGCGACGCCGTTCGACGCCGCCGGGGCGGCGGGCGAGCAGGGACGGCTCGTCCGCGCCCGCCTGATCGGGGCCACCACATGACCATGACCGCCGCCAGGCCGGAGGCCGCCGCCGCGCCCGCCCGCCGCGCCCCGAGGCGCCGCCTGCGCTACGCGGGCACCGTGGCGCTGTTCCTGCTGCCGAGCGCCGTACCGCTCACGCTGTTCACGCTCGTGCCGATGGCCGCCTCGTTCTGGACGAGCCTGCACGAGTGGAACCTCATCACCCCGATGGAGTGGGTGGGGTTCGGCAACTACGCCGAACTGCTCGGCGACGAGGGCACCCGCGCGGCGTTCCTGCACACGCTCGCCTTCATCGCCGGCTACCTCCCGCTGGTGTACGCCGGGGGCCTCGGGCTGGCGGTGCTGCTGAACCGGGCGATGGCGGGCCGGAACCTCTTCCGCGCGATCTACTTCCTGCCCGTCATCACGAGCTGGGTCGTCGTCGCGCTGCTGTGGAAGTGGCTGCTGAACCCCGCGGGCGGCATCGTGAACTGGGCGCTCGGGCTGCTCGGCGTGCACGGCCCCGGCTGGTGGACCGACCCGGCGTGGGCGATGCCGTCGATCATCCTCGCCTCGGCGTGGAAGGACCTCGGCTTCGTGATGATCATCCTGCTGGCCGGGCTGCAGGCGATCCCGAAGGAGTACCACGACGCCGCGAGCGTCGACGGCGCGACGGGCCTCGCGAGGTTCCGCTACGTCACCCTCCCCCTGCTGTCCCCCTCGACGTTCTTCGTCGTCGTGATCTCGCTGATCAACGGCTTCCAGGTGTTCGACCAGGTGCACGTCATGACCCGGGGCGGGCCCGGCGGGGCCACCCAGGTGGTGGTCGAGCAGGTCTACGACCTCACCTTCAGGTACGGCAGGGCGGGCGCCGCCTCGGCGCTGTCCTGGCTGCTGTTCGCCGTCGTCCTGCTGGTGACCCAGCTCCAGGTCCGCGCGCAGAGGCGGTGGGTGCACTATGGCTAGGTATCTCAGGTACCTGGTGGTGGTCGCCGGGGCACTGGTCATGCTGTTCCCGTTCGCGTGGGCGGTCGTCACCTCGTTCACCCCAGACGGGGCCCTGCTCAGCACTCCCCCGGACTTCACTCCCGACAACGCCGGGCTGGACGCCTACCGCCGGCTGCTGGAGACGCTGCCGTTCTGGCGGATCCTGCTCAACAGCGCCTGGATCGGCGCGGCCTCGACCCTGCTGCAGCTCGTCACCAGCGCGATGGCCGCGTACGCCTTCGCCCGGCTGCCCTTCCCCGGGCGGGGCGCGCTGTTCGCGGTCTACCTGGCCACGCTGATGGTGCCGCTGCAGGTGCTGGTCGTGCCGCTGTTCATCGAGATGCGCGCCTTCAACCTCGTCGACACCTACTTCGCGATCCTGGCCCCGAGCATCGCCTCGGCGTTCGGCGTCTTCCTGCTGCGGCAGGCCATCGCCCAGGTGCCGAGGGAGTTCGACGAGGCGGCGGTGCTCGACGGGGCCGGGCACCTGCGCATCTTCGTCCACGTGGTGCTGCCGCTGATCAGGCCGGCGCTCGCGACCTTCACGGTCTTCGGGTTCATGGCGAGCTGGAACAGCTACCTATGGCCACTGGTGATCATCAGGTCACCGGAGTTCATGACCATCCCGCTCGGCCTGGCCTCGCTGCACGGCCAGTTCACCACCGAGTGGAACGTCGTCATGGCCGGCTCGGTGATCAGCGTGGTCCCGATCCTCATCCTCTACGTCTTCGCCCAGAAGCACGTCATCGCCAGCGTCGCCCAGTCAGGCCTCAAGTAGGACCCCCCAGGAGAACCACATGTCCAGAATCACGAAGGCCGCGGCCACGGCCCTGGTCGCCGGCCTGCTCGCCACCGCCTGCGCGCAGGGCTCGGCCACCAAGGGCGCCGAGAGCACGCCCGGCGGCAAGGTGACCGTGCGCTACTTCACCTTCTCCGCCGCCCCCGACCACGTCAAAGACCTCGACACGATCGTCGCGGCCTTCGAGAAGGAGAACCCCGGCGTCGACGTCGTGGTCGAGACCGCGCCCTACGACGAGTACTTCACCAAGCTCCAGACCAGCATTGCCGGGGGCACCGCGCCCGACGCGTTCGAGCTGAACTACGAGAACTTCGTGACCTACGCCGCCGCGGGCTCGCTGCTCGACCTCGGCACCGTGGCCGGCGACACCGACGACTCGGTGTACGCGCCGGAGTCGCTGGCCGCGTTCAAGCACGACGGCAAGCAGTACGCCCTGCCCGCGTCCTTCTCCACGGTCGTCCTGATCTACAACAAGGACCTGTTCAAGAAGGCCGGGGTCGCCGAGCCGACGGCCGACTGGACCTGGGCCGACGAGCAGGCCGCCGCCCAGAAGCTCACCGACAAGGGCAAGAAGGTGTACGGCGACTTCCAGCCGGTGCAGTTCTTCGAGTTCTACAAGACGCTCAAGCAGGCGGGCGGCGAGTTCCTGTCGGCGGACGGCACGAAGGCCACGTTCGACAGCCCCGCGGGCGAGAAGGCCGCCACCTGGCTGGTGAACAAGGTCGGCAAGACCATGCCCACCGAGGCCGAGATCGGCGGCACCGCGGACTACGACACCAACCTGTTCAAGTCGGGCAAGCTCGCGATGTGGCACAACGGCATCTGGCAGTTCGCCGGCCTCAAGGACGTGCCGTTCGGCTGGGACGTCGTCGTGGAACCGGGTGACACCACCAAGGCCAGCGCCGTGTTCCACAACGCGGTCGCGGCCTCGGCGACGACCCGGCACGGCAAGGAGGCGTGGGCCTGGGCCCGCTTCCTCAGCTCCTCCGGCACCGCGGCCACCACCAGGATCGCGTCGTCGTGGGAGCTGCCGCCCGTCTCCGACCAGGCGGTGCTGGCCGGCTACCTCAAGGACCCGGTGCCGGCCAACCGCCAGGCCGTGTTCGACTCGCTCAAGTCCATCGCGCTGCCGCCCGTCATCAAGCGCCAGCAGGAGATGCAGGACGTGGTGACCAAGGAGCTGAGCAACGCCGCCGCCGGGCGCGCGAGCGTGAAGGACGCCCTCGCCACGGCCGCCGCGAAGGTCGACGAGCTGCTCCGCTAGGCGCCCGCCCGTACCCCATCAAGCAGGAGATCTGACCCAGTGACTGCAGGACGCGACGTGACCCGGGCCGGGCTTTCCCAGCTCGTCTCGCGCAGCATCGACGTGATCGGCACGCATCAGTCGCCCTCGGGGGCGTACCCGGCGTGTCCCGGCTTCTCCGCCTACAGCGGCTACTCGTGGCTGCGCGACGGCGCCTTCATCGCGGAGGGGATGAGCCGCAGCGACCAGGCCGAGGGGCCGACCAGGTTCCACGCCTGGAGCGCGCGGGTGGTCGGCGCCCGGGCCGGGCAGGTCGCCTCGCTCGTCGAGCGGGCGGCGCGCGGCGAGGCCGTCTCCCCGGCCGAGATGCTGCCGACCCGGTTCACGCTGGACGGCGAGGACGGCACCGACGAGTGGTGGGACCACCAGCTCGACGGCTACGGCGCCTGGATGTGGGCGCTCGCCCGCCACGTCGAGCGGCACGGCGCCGACGTCCCCGGCGCTGAGCATGCCGTACGGGTCGCGACGCGCTACCTCACCGCGTTCTGGGACCGGCCCTGCTACGACTGGTGGGAGGAGCACGTCGAGCGGCGGCACGTGTCGACGCTCGGCGCGATCCACGCGGGCCTGCGGGCCGCGATCTCCCTCGGCGTGCTCGACGCGGCGTCGTCCGAGGCCGCCGCCGAGGCGGTCCAGGGCATCGCCGCGCTGGTGGAGGCCGAGGGCGTCGCCCGCGCCGAGGACACCACCGGCGGCACCGGGCGGCCGGAGAGCACGACGCGGGGCCACCTGACCAAGTGGCTCGGCACGGACGCGGTGGACGCGAGCCTGCTCGCCTGCGTCCACCCGTTCGGGCTGTACCCGCCCGGCCACCCGGTGGCGGTGGCCACGGTGGCCGAGGTCGAGCGGCGGCTCGCCCGGGAGGGCGGCGTCCACCGCTACCTCGCCGACACCTTCTACGGCGGCGGCCGGTGGATCCTGCTGTCGGGCTTCCTCGGTCTGAACCACGCGCGCGCGGGCCGCCCCGGGGAGGCCATGCGCTACCTCGAATGGATGGCCGCCCAGGCGAGCGCGGACGGCGAGCTGCCCGAGCAGGTCTCCACCGTCCTGCTCGCCCCCGAGCGGCGCGAGGAGTGGGTCGAGCGCTGGGGGCCGGTCGCCACCCCGCTGCTCTGGTCGCACGGGATGTACCTGATGCTCGCCGACGAACTGGGAGTGAAGCCATGATCCGCCATCGGCCCACGGGTTCCGGGCACCCCTACGCCACGACGGAGGACCAGCGGGTGCCGGCGTTCCCGGTCGACGGGGACGCGCTGGAGCTGCGGGTCAGGGCGGCTCCCTCGGTGCGGTCGGTGGCGTGCGAGTGGACCGTCGACGGCGGCCCGCCCGTCGTGCTCGACCTGGCCCCCGTACGCGCCGCCGCCGGCGGGGACGCGGGGGGCGGTCACCTCGCGGCGGCCCAGGCGCGGGCCGCCCGGGGGCCGGGCTCGTGGGCGGCGCGCACCCCGCCCCTGCGGGCCGGGCACCGCTACTCCTACCGCTTCCGCGCGACCTCAGGCGACGACGGGCGTACCACCCGGACGACCCGGTGGTTCGAGGTGACGGCGGCGGCGTGGAGCGAGAGCGGCGGCACGCTGACCGTCGAGGGCACCGACCGCGTCATTCCTGGCAGCGTCGCGTGGCTGACCGGCGGCGAGGGCGTGCGGCGGGTGCGGTTCGAGCTCGCGCTGGCCGAGGGCGAGCACGTCGTGGGCTTCGGCGAGCGCTACGACGCCGTCGACCAGCGCGGGCGCGCGCTCGACGCGGTGGTGTTCGAGCAGTACAAGGGGCAGGGCGGGCACGGCCGCACGTACCTGCCGATGCCGTTCGCGCTGGTGGTCGGCGGCGAGGGCTCCTGGGGACTCCACGTGGCCACCTCGGCGCGCACCTGGTACGACGTCGGCGCGTCCACGCCCGGCCGCCTGCGGGTGGAGGCGGAGGTCCAGGGGCCGGAGCTGGCGCTGCGGCTCTACGACGGCGACCCCGTCAAGGTGCTCGGCGCCTTCCTCGCCGACGTGGGCCTGCCCTCCGAGCTGCCGCCCTGGGTGTTCCGGCTCTGGGCCAGCGGCAACGAGTGGAACACCCAGGAACGGGTGCTCGCCGAGCTGGACCGCCACCGCGACCTGGACATCCCCGTGGGGGCGGTGGTCATCGAGGCGTGGAGCGACGAGTCGACGTTCACGGCCTTCCGCGGGGCGCGGTACGAGCCCGGCGAGGAGCCGCACCGGCTGGCCGACTTCCGCTTCCCCGCCGACGGGCCGTGGCCCGACCCCAAGGGCATGGTCGACGAGCTGCACGCGCGTGACGTCAAGGTGCTGCTCTGGCAGATCCCCCTCATGAAAATGCGGCCGCACCCGTCGGGCCAGGCGGCGGTCGACGCCGCCGCGGCGCTCCGGCGGGGCCTGGTGGTGCGGGAGGCGGACGGCCGGCCGTACCGGAACAGGGGCTGGTGGTTCCCGCTCGCGCTCATGCCCGACCTCAGCTCGGCCGAGGTGCGCGACTGGTGGACGGCCAGGCGGCGCTACCTCGCCGAGGAGGTGGGCGTCGACGGGTTCAAGACCGACGGCGGCGAGCACGCGTGGGGCCACGACCTGCGCTACGCCGACGGCCGCAGGGGCGCGGACGGCAACGGGCTGTTCCCGGTGCACTACGCCCGCGCGTTCGGCGACCTGCTGCGCTCGTGCGGCAAGGCGCCGGTGACGTTCAGCCGGGCGGGGTTCGCCGGGTCGCAGCCGCACGGCGCGTTCTGGGCGGGCGACGAGGACTCGACGTGGGAGGCGTACCGCTCCTCGGTGATCGCCGGGATCACCGCGTCGGCCTGCGGCATCGTCTACTGGGGGTGGGACCTCGCGGGGTTCTCCGGCGAGGTGCCCTCGGCCGAGCTGTACCTGCGGGCGGCGGGGACGTCGGCGTTCATGCCGATCATGCAGTACCACTCGGAGTTCAACCACCACCGCTCCCCGTCGCGTGACCGCACCCCGTGGAACATCGCCGAGCGCTCGGGCGACGAGCGGGTCCTGCCGGTGTTCAGGAGGTTCGCGCACCTGCGCGAGCGGCTCGTGCCCTATCTGGCCGAGCAGGCGCGGGTCGCGGTGGCGGGCGGGCCGCCGCTGATGCGCGGCCTGTTCTTCGACCACCCCGCCGACCCGCTGATCTGGCGCTACCCACTGCAGTACAAGCTCGGCGACGCCCTGCTGGTGGTGCCGGTCGTCGAACCCGGCGCCACGGAGGTGCGCGCGTACGTGCCCGCGGGCGAGTGGGTCGACGTCTGGACGGGCGCGCCGGTGAGCGGATCGCGGGAGCTCACGCTGCCGGCTCCGATCGACCGCCCGCCGGTCCTGTGCGCGGCGGCGGACTGGCCCCGGCTGTCGCCGGTCTTCGCCACCTGACGCCGGGAGGTCTCAGCCGGCGAGCCGGTCGAGGTCGGCGAGCTGGGACGACCTGGTCTTCTCCATGGCGGCGGCGAGGGTCCTGGTGTCCTCGCTGGTGCCCGAGCGCTGCTCGCCCTGGGCCACCACCACCGACTGCATCAGGTGCTCGCGAAGGTGCTCGGTGACCAGGCGGTCGAACGCGGCGCCCGAGGTGCGGCCGATGGCGCCGAGCTCCTCGGGGGTCACCATGCCGGGCATGTTGTGCCCCTGGTGGGGGTTGGTCTCCGGTACGCCCGAGCGCAGCAGGAGCTGGCGGAGCTTCACCAGCTCGGTGCGGTGGGCCGTGCTGATCCGGGCGGCCAGCCGCTTCATGTCCGGGTCGGGCGACTTGTCCGGCACGAGGGCCAGCATGCGCAGGGCCAGCTCGTCCATCGGGATCATCAGCTCGACCCAGGCGACGTCGGTGGGGCCGAAGTCCCCCGCGGCCGTGAGGGCCGCGGGGGAAGGGGCGGTGGCCTGGCCACCCGGCGCCGCCGAGGGACGCGGGACCGGCGCGGTGGCGGCGCACCCCATGGTGAGCGACGCGGCGAGCACGACGGCGGCCGTGGCGGGCCGCGCGAGGAAGGCTCCTGCTCTCATGCCGGGTCCTCTCGACTGGTGGTGCCCCAGGGGCGAGGCGGCGGATTCGGCGTAGCCGCACTCCCCGCCCCTGGGAGTTCTTTCGCGGGAACCTGTGGCCTACGGGTGGCCGTCGGCTCCGCACTTGATGATCGGACGGATGCAGTCGTTCACACGGCGCGCCATCTCGGCCTCGGGCCAGGCGTTGAAGAAGTCGCCGTGCATGGTGAACCCCGCCCCCGACGCGAGCCGGAAGTGCGACGGGTCACCGGTGACCGGGTACCGCAGGACCTGGCGCAGCTTCGGCACCGGAACCGGGTGGGTGGCGGGGCAGGTGCCGTTGACCGGGTAGGCCATGTGGCTCTTGTGGTCCGCCGAGTCCAGGTCCCTGCCGTTCCAGCACTGCGGGAAGTCGAGGTAGGACTCCAGCATGGTGCCGGCCGGGCAGTTGACGAAGTCCTTGCCGGGGTTCACCTCGCCCGCGTGCAGGCACGACCAGCGGGAGATGGTGGTGGCGTCCGGAGCGGTGGCCTTGGCGTTGCCCGCCACGATGCGCAGGCCGAAGGGCAGGGGCTGCGTCCGCGCGACGACGTCGTTGTTCACGCCCTCGCCCAGGTAGTAGAACGTGGTGATGACCGGCTCGACGGGGACGTTGTCCTTGTAGAAGGTGGGCACCCAGTACGCCGACTTGTCGACGGCCGGGTTGCAGTTGCTGTTGGCGTTCTGCAGGCTGGTGACCGTGCTGCTCGCGTTGGTCGTCGTGCTGCCGAAGAAGCTGTGCATGTGGGAGGCGCCCGGCAGGCCCGGGAAGATGATCGGGTCGTCGGGCAGCCGGTGGCTGAACGGGCAGTCCGCGAGGAACTCCGCGACGCGCACGACGTTGCCGGGCGGCGGCGAGGGCGGCGGGGCGCCGCCGGTGCCGAACACCTGGAACTCCCAGAGCGAGACGCCCCACTGGGTGGCGCGCTTGGTGGTCTGCAACCTGACGTAACGGCCGGTGCCCGAGACCGCGAGCGTCTGGTTGCCGCCGGTGGAACCGGTCACGGTCTTGATCGTCGTCCACGCGCTGCCGTTCGCGGACGTCTGGATCGTGTAGTCGGTGGCGTACGCGTTCTCCCAGTTCAGCACCACCTGGCTGACCGTGGCGGACGCGCCGAGGTCGACCTGCAGCCACTGGGGGTCACTCGCGGCGCTCGACCAGCGGGTGCCGCCGTTGCCGTCGAAGGCGGCGGAGGCGGGGGTGCCCGCGTTCTCGGTGGAGGAGGCGGTGGCCGTCCTGCCCTGCGAGATCAGGGCGTCGGCCGCGCTGGCCGGTGAGGCGGCGGTCACGATGGACCCGCCGAGCAGCGCCACCAGGGCGCCGACCAGCATGGCCGTACGCGAGCGCCGCAGCCGGATACGGGGTGGGGGGATGTCCCGCTCCATGAAGGGAGTCTCCTTTGTTAGGAGGGTCCGGCACGGCCCGTGGGGGGCCGTGCCGGAACCCGTGCGCCTACTGGTAGACGCGGACGTAGTCGACGAGCATCCGCTTCGGGAACCCGGTGGAGGCGTCCGGCGGACCGGGCCAGTCACCGCCCACCGCGAGGTTGAGGATCAGGTAGAACGGGTGGTCGTAGACCCACGGGCCACGCGTCGCCTCGACCTGGGCCTTGTCCAGGGTGAAGACCGTACGGCCGTCCAGGGTGTAGACGATGCCCTTGCTGTCCCAGTTGGCGGCCCAGACGTGGAAGTCGTCGGAGTAGTCCGCCCCGCCGGGCAGGGTGTACGGCGACCCGATGCCGCCGCCGCCGTTGTAGGCGGGAGCGTGGATCGTGGAGTAGGCCGTCTTGGTGTCCTTGCCCAGGATCTCCATGATGTCGACCTCGCCGTTGTACGGCCAGGGCCGCCCGGTGAGGAAGTCGGCGCCCATCATCCAGAACGCCGGCCACAGGCCGTTGCCCTTGGGCACCTTGATCCTGGCCTCGACGCGGCCGTAGGTGAAGTTGAACTTGTTGCCGGTGTTGATGCGCCCGGAGGTGTACTGGCAGGGGCCGCCGGGGCAGGCGGTTCCGGCCGTGGTCTCCTTGCGGGCCTCGATCACCAGGTTGCCGGCGCCGTCGGTGGAGGCGTTGTTGTTGTTGGTGTAGTACTGCAGCTCGCCGTTCTGGCCGGTGCCGTAGTCGGAGACCCACTTGGCCGGGTCGGGCTTGGTGCCGGCGGCGCTGTTGAACTCGTCGCTCCATACGAGCTGCGGGGGGTTGCGCGGGTCGGGCGGGAGCGGCGGCGGGGTGATGGGGGCGCCGCCGGTGCCCCAGACCTGGAACTCCCACAGCGAGTAGCCGTAGGCCGAGGAGCGCTGGGTGCCGTACATCCGGACGTAGCGGCCGGTGCCGTTCACGGTGAGGGTCTGCTTGAACCCGGTGCCAGTGGTCGTGGAGTAGATGGAGGTCCAGTTGGTCGCGTCCGGTGAGACCTGGATCTGGAAGGCCTTGGCGTAGGCCGGGTCCCACTGGAGGATGACCTTGTGGATCTGCGCGGTGGCGCCGAGGTCCACGTAGATCCAGCCCGGGTCCACCCAGCCGGTGGTGGAGCTGGTGGCCCAGCGGCTGGCCGGGTCGCGGTCGAACGCCCTGGCGGGGGTGCACTCGTAGCAGTTGCCGTCGCTCTGGGAGCTGGAGGCCACGCCGGGCTTGTTGTACGACAGCAGCTTGTCACCGCCGGGGTCACCGGTGGGGGTGATGGTCGGCGTCGGGCTCGGCGTGGTGCCGCCGATGGTCCCGAAGACCTGGAACTCCCACAGCGAGTAGCCATACTGGGTGGAGCGCTGGGTGCCGTACATGCGCACGTAGCGGCCGGAACCGTTGACCGCGAGGGTCTGGTTGCCGCCGGCGCCGGTCGTGGTGGTGTAGATGCTGGTCCAGGTGGCGGCGTCGGCCGAGGTCTGGATCTGGAACGCCTTGCCGTAGGCGGCCTCCCAGTTCAGCACGACCTGGGTGATGGTGGCGGTGGCGCCCAGATCGACCTGGATCCACTGCGGGTCGGCGAAGCCGCTCGACCAGCGGGTCCCGGCGTTGCCGTCAACGGCCGCTGTGGCAGGGAAGGCCACATTCTCCGAGGAGGAGGCGGTCACCGGCTTTCCCTGGGACAGCAAGGTGTCGGCGGCCATGGCGGGAACGATCGTCAGACAGGACATGATCAGGGCGACCGCGAGGGCGATGAGCAGGGCCAAGCGGTTGCGGGGAGAATTTGGGGACGGCGGCATCGCGTCTCCTGAAGATGGGGGGTAGCGCCACAGGGGCTCGGGGAGCGCTCTCTCAACGAGAGAGTGTCTCCTCCGACAATGCCTGTCAAGGGCCTAATTAACCCACCGGAAACGTGACGCACACGATGCGGCAACCGGGAGTGCGTTCCAGGGAGCGCTCCCTGAAGATCCGTTTGTAACGAAACAACGCCCATTGAGCTGCGCGAATGCGCGGCGTTTCCAGGGAGCGGTTTCTCGGGTTCGCTTGATCGTTCCTCGCACGGGCAGCCAAAAGATCTTGCTCAGCGCAATACGGAAGATGTGCACGGGACGCCCCGGATGAGGGAGCGCGTTCTTCATGATCTTCCTGCCCGTCGCGCGGGACGCGCACGGCGCCCTGCCCGCACATGGCGAGGGCCGGGACACGATCCCCGTGTCCCGGCCCTCCGCCGCCTCACCGGGCCAGCCGCCGGAGGCGGCCTTGGCGACGATCGCGGCACGCGTCGCCGCGGTCGATGGCGGCGAGGCGCGGGCTCAGGCGTCCGCTCCCCCATCGCCCATGAGGGGCCGCACCTCGATGCCGGTGTACCGCGCGTCCGGGATCCGGGCGGCGAGCTCGACGGCGAGCTCCCTGCTCTCGCAGTCGACCAGGTAGTAGCCGCAGAAGAACTCCTTGGCCTCGGCGTACGGCCCGTCCGTCGCCTCGGTGACCCCGCCGCGCACCCGCACGGTCACGCTGGTCGCGGGGTTGGCCAGCGCCTCGGTGCCGACCATCTCGCCGGACTCGGTGATCGCCTTGATGAACGCGTCGTGACCGGCGAACACCTCCTCGCGCTGCTGCTCCGACAGGGAGTCCCAGGTGGCGGTGTTCATGTAGATCATCAGCATGTACTTCACGGCTCGTGCTCCTCAAAGGTCAGGGCGCCCTCCGCGGGCGCCTCACATACCTGGGTCGGAGCCGGCGGCGCGTCCTCGACATCCGCGGGGAAGAAATCTCCGGCGGACGGTCACGGGCCTTCTTCTGAGGATCCGGTCGTCAGGGTCTGGCAGGCGCGAAGCTCCCAGTGGCTGATCGCCGGATCGGCGAGAGCCGCGTTGACCGTGGCCTGGATCTGGGCGCTGGTGGTGTCGTCAGCGGTGTCGACACGGATGACGATGTCTCCATTGCCCTGTCTGAGGTCTTTATGCCATTTTTCGGGCAGGAGTGCCAATATGCGTATTCCGTCGATCGGGGAATTGGCCGATGCCTGCGAAGTGGTGGTGCGGTGCATCGTCAACTCGACCAGCATCGTCACCCGTCCTCATTCAGTCCCAGGTGGTGCCCAGGGTCCTCTTCCCGTGGCCGCCTATGCCGATGGTACCGGAGATGGGGGCCGGGATGATCGGGCCGGACAGATCGGCGCGCACGGTCGAGTTCGTCATTTCTCTTTCTCTTTCCTTGGGCTGTGCATTTGTTCTCGGACAAACAACTCGGCGGGATTCACGGCTTGCCAGGTATGGCGAGTCGCGTGCCGCCGGCGGCTTCCCGCGACCTCGCGGCGCTGACAGGACGGCGGCCCTTTCGGGTGGGCCGGACGGGCCGTCGTCCTGTGCGGCGCCTCCGGAGACCTTGAAGACGGGGCTGAGGGCGGCCTAGGCGAACAGCTTGCCGAGCCAGTCCTCCCAGGCCTGCTCGGCCTCCTTGGGGTCGGCCTCGTCGGCGAAGAGGTGGTGCCCGATGACCACGGTGTCCTGCAGGCAGATGAACCGGTACAGCCCGTCACCGGTGCGCACCCCGAGAAAGCCCGGGGCCACGTAGTCGGCGACCCCCTCGATGGGCTCGAAGCCCTCCGGGGTCAGCCGCACCCGGTCGCCCTGCACGACCTCGCGCTCGATGCCGAGCCCGCGCTCCAGCAGGCGCCACACCGGCTCGCCGGCGCCCTCGCCCGGACGGGCGCCGAAGACGACGAGCGCGAACTTTCCCGGGAAATGGGTGAGGTACTGGTCCAGCGTGTGCAGGTACATGTCCCAGCCTCTGTGCAATGCGTCCAACTCGGCCTCCCAGCCTTCGCCGAGGACGCCGTTGTGCACGATGCGCAGCACCGTGCCGCCCTGCGCGCGTCCTTCGATCCGATACTCCAAAGCCATGAACGTGCCGCCCTCGCCCTCGCCGCTGCGAAAGGCGTAGCGCCTGTTCGGTTCCCAGGCGGTGATGGTGGCGTCGGACGGGAAGTCGCCGAAGAACTGCCTGACCCTGCCGCCCTCGCGGGGCTCGATCTCGTTGCGCCCCATGTACCAGGAGTTCAGGCCCGGTCCGGTGGCGACCGCGTCCCAGACCTCTTCCGCGGTCGCCCGCAGTTCGATTTCCTTGCGCAGCTCGAATGCGTGAGTCATCGCGCAACTCCTTGCCCTCGTCTCCGATGTGCCGGCCCGGCGCCGGTCTCGATCCCCGCCGCCTGGCCATGACCCAACGGTCGCACCGAACACTTTTTTTGTCAAGACTATCGAAGTTGTCGGGAGCGGGGACGGCCGTCACGGCTCGCCCGTGGGAGGGGCGCGGTCCCGGACGCGTGCGCGAGCGGCGCTGAGAGGCCCCCTGAACGCGCGAACGCCGCCCGCCTGGCCCCGTTTTATGCGGGCCTTATGGCGGGCGGCGTGGCGCCGCGTCTACGCGGACTCGCGGACGATCAGCTCGGTGGGCAGGACCACGGGATCGGCGGGGCCGCCTTCGAGGAGGCGGAGCAGCAGCCGCACCATGGCCGCCGCCTGCTCGCGGAAGGGCTGGCGGACCGTCGTCAGCGGGGGCTCGGTGTACGAAGCGGCCTCGATGTCGTCGAACCCGACCACGGCGACGTCCTCGGGCACCCGCCGCCCGGCCTGCCGCAGCGCCTGGAGGGCGCCGATCGCCATCAGGTCGTTGGCGATGAACACGGCGTCGAGCCCGGGATCGTCCTCCAGGAGCTGCCTCATGGCGATCGCCCCCGACTCGCGGGTGAAGTCGCCTATCGCGACGATCGAGCGCCGGTCGGAGCCCTGCAGGACCGAGCGGTAGCCGGCCAGCCGGTCCTGGCCTCCGATCATGTCGGGCGGCCCGGCGATCGTGGCGATGCGCCGCCGCCCCCGGTCGAGCAGGTGGCGCACGGCCGCCTCGGCGCCGCCCACGTTGTCGTTGTCGACGTAGGGCAGGTTGACGTTGACGGCGGGCCTGCCGTACGAGACCACGGGGACCCGCATGCGCATGATCGCGGCGGGGAGCGGGTCGGCGCCGTGCATCGAGATCAGCATGACGCCGTCGACGTGCCCGCCCGTGAGATAGCGCTCCACGCGCGCGTGGCTCGTCGGGGTGCCGGCGAGCATCAGGATGACCTGCTTGTCGGCGGCCTCCAGCTCCGCGCTCGCGGAGCGGATGACCGTGGAGAACATCGGGTCGTCGGAGAAGACCCTCGTCGGCGGTTCGGAGACCACCAGCGCGATCGAGTCGGTCCGCTGGGTGACCAGGCTGCGCGCCGCGAGGTTCGGCACGTAGCCCATCTCGTCGACCGCCCGCATCACCGCCTCGCGGAGCTCCGCCGTGACGGTCGTCCCTCCGTTGACCACCCGGGAGACCGTGGCACGGGACACTCCCGCCCGTGCCGCCACGGCCTCGAGAGTCGGTCGTCTCATACCAGTGCCCTCCACGATGAAGTGATTACGCCGACTCCCTGATCACCAGTTCGTTGGGCATGATGACCGGGTCGCCGGACCCGCCTTCGAACAGGCCGAGCAGCAGCCTCGCCGTGGCGAGGGCCTGGTCTTGCATGGGGCTTCGCACGGTGGTCAGCGGCGGCGTGGTGTACGACGCGGCCTCGATGTCGTCGAAGCCCACCACCGCCACGTCGTCGGGCACCCGCCGCCCCGCCTCGCGCAGGGCGCGCAGGGCGCCGATGGCCATCAGGTCGTTGGCCGCGAAGACCGCGTCCAGCGCCGGGTCGTCGTCGAGGAGCTGGCGCATGCCCTCGGCGCCGGAGACGCGGGTGAAGTCGCCGATGGCGACGATCGACCGGCGACCGGTGTCGCGCAGGGTCTCACGGTAGCCCGTGAGACGGTCCTGCGAGGCCACCATGTCGAGCGGGCCGGTGATCGTGGCGATGCGCCGCCGTCCGAGGTCCAGCAGGTGCTTGACCGCCGACGTCGCGCCGCCGAGGTTGTCGTTGTCGACGTACGGCACCCCGGCGACGGACTTGCCGTGCGACACCATGGGGACGCCCATGCGCGCCAGGGAACCCGGGAGGGGGTCGGCGCCGTGCATCGACACGAGCATGACCCCCGCCACGTGCCCGGCGGCCACGAACTGCTCCACCCGGAGCTGGCTCTCAGGCGACCCGGCGAGCATGAGGGTGACCTGCTTGCCCGCCGCCTCCAGCTCGCGGCTCACCGTGCGGACGACCGCGGAGAACATCGGATCGTCTGACACGAGCCCCTTGGGGGGGTCGGAGACGATCACCGCGACCGCGCTGGTGCGCTGGGTCGCGAGACTCCTGGCCGCGCCGTTCGGCACGTACCCCAGCTCTCTCACGGCCCGGATCACCAGGTCGCGGATCTCCGGGGTCACCGTGGCCTCTCCGTTCACCACCCGGGACACGCTCGACTTCGACACCCCTGCCCGGGCGGCGACCGCCTCCAAGGTGGGTCGTCTCATGCCAGCCCATTCTCCCTGATGACTCCGCGGTACCACTCCGCGCTGTCCTTGAGGAGCCGCCGCTGGGTGGCGAAGTCGATGTGGACGATGCCGAACCTGCGGTGGTAGCCCTCGGCCCACTCGAAGTTGTCCAGCAGCGACCACACCAGGTAGCCGCGGAGGTCGGCCCCGCCCTCGATGGCGGCGTGCACGGCACGCAGGTGCGAGTCGAGGTAGGCGGTGCGGTCGGCGTCGTGGACCCGCTCCCCCGCCTCGGTCCTGGTCACCACGTCGTCGAAGGCGGCGCCGTTCTCGGTGACCATCAGGCCGACCTCGGGGTAGTCGTGCGACAGGCGCAGCAGCAGGCGCGACAGTCCCGTGGGGACGATCGGCCACTCCATGGCGGTCTTCGGGGCGTCGAGGGCGGGGAACAGGATGTCCTCCGTGCCGGGCCACGCGGGGTTGGCGGGCTCTCCCGGGCTCGACCGCACGATGCACGGGTTGTAGTAGTTGACGCCGATGACGTCGGTGCGCTGGTGGATGTCGCCGAGGTCGTCGTCGTGGATGTGGTCGAGCCCGGCGATCCGCTCGACGATCGCCAGCACCTCGGCCGGGTAGCTCCCGCGCAGCACGGGGTCGAGGATCTGCCGGTTGAGCAGGCAGTCGACGCGGTTCACCGCCTCGGCGTCGGCCTCCGAGATCTCGGCGCTGGGGTCGTTGCCCTGCGCCGGGGTCAGCACGGGCGAGGAGTTGATGACCAGCATGATCTCCTCCGCCCCTGCCGTGCGGAGCGCCTGGGTGGCCAGTCCGTGGCCGAGCAGGAAGTGGTGCGAGGCGATCAGCGCGGACGCGGGGTCCTGGCGTCCGGGCGCGTGCACACCGGAGCCGTACCCGAGGAAGGCCTGCACCCAGGGCTCGTTCAGCGTGGCCCAGTTGCGCACCCGGTCGCCCAGGCGGGCGTGGACGGCGGCGGCGTAGTCGGCGAGCCGGTACGCGGTGTCCCTGTTGGTCCAGCCGCCGCGGTCCTCCAGCGTCTGGGGCAGGTCCCAGTGGTAGAGGGTGACGTACGGCGTGATGCCGGCGCCGGCCAGCTCGTCGACGAGCCGGTCGTAGAAGTCGAGCCCCCGGGTGTTGATCGGCCCGGACCCGTCCGGCTGCACGCGCGGCCACGCGATGGAGAACCGGTAGGCGCCGAGGCCGAGGTCGCTCATCAGCCGCACGTCGTCGGCGTAGCGGTAGTAGTGGTCGCAGGCCACGTCGCCGGTGTGCCCGAAGGCGACCTTGCCCGGCGTGCGGGAGAAGGTGTCCCAGACCGAGGGGCCGCGGCCGTCGTCCCTGGCGGCCCCCTCGATCTGGTAGGACGCCGTGGCGGCGCCCCATATGAAGCCTTCGGGGAAGACCGCCCGTCCCTCCGTCAGATATGAAGGCAGGGTCCCCCGAGTGGTGACGGTCATGGTCATCCCTTCACAGCTCCTTGCATGATTCCTCCGATGACCTGCTTCCCGAGCAGGGCGAACACGATGACCAGCGGCAGCGTGCCGAGTGCCGTGCCGGTCAGGCTGAGCGCGTAGTCGCTGACGTACCCGGCGGCGAGCGTCGACAGCGCGACCTGCACGGTGGGGTTCTCCGGGGTCAGCACGACCAGCGGCCAGAAGTAGTCGTTCCACGCCGACATGAAGGTCAGCATGCCGAGGACGGCCGCGGCCGGGCGCGCGACCGGGAGCACCACGTGCCAGAACAGGCCCCAGGTGGTGCAGCCGTCGACCCGGCCGGCCTCCAGCAGCTCGGTCGGCAGCGCCCGCGACAGGTACTGCGTCATGAAGAACACGCCGAAGGCGTTGGTGAGCGCGGGGACGACCAGCGCGTACATGGAGCCCGTCCACTCCAGCTTCACCATGAGCAGGTACAGCGGGATGATGCCGAGCTGGGTCGGCACCATCATGGTCGCCACGGTGACCACCAGCAGGGCCTTGCCGCCGCGGAAGCGCAGCTTGGCGAAGGCGAACCCGGCCAGGGTGGAGAAGAACATCACCGAGATCGCGATGGCGCCCGAGACCAGGACGGAGTTCAGCAGCGCGAGCGCGAAGGGCACGGTGTCGAAGACACGCTCCACGTTGGCGAGGAGGTTGCCGCCCGGCAGCAGCGGGGGCGGCACGTCGGCCAGCGCCGAGTTGTCGCGCGAGGCGACCACCACGCTGTAGTACAGCGGAAGGGCCGAGAAGAACGCCACCGCCAGCAGGGTGAGGTAGGTGAGCGTGCGGGCCCTGCCCGCCGTGCGCGGTATCACGTCAGGCTCCCTCTCGTCCGGCGGGTGAGCAGGTAGTTCACGCCCGCGATGACGACGATGAAGAGGAACATCATCCAGGACACGGCCGAGGCGTAGCCGAAGTCCAGCTTGACGAAGTTCTCGTAGATGAAGAGCGACAGCGTCTGGTACTGCCGATCCGGGCCGCCTGTGGGGCTGTAGATGCCGAACAGCAGCGGCTCGGCGAGCACCTGCATGGCGCCGATCGTGGAGGTGATGACCACGAACACGATCGTGGGCCGGATCATCGGCACCGTGATCTTGCGGAGCTGGGTGAACCCGCTCGCCCCGTCGATGGTGGCGGCCTCGTACAGCTCGCGCGGCACGGCCTGCATCGCCGCCAGGAAGATCAGCGCGTTGTAGCCGGTCCACCGCCACATGATCATGACGGAGATCGCGACGTGGGAGGTGGCGGTCCCGGCGTTCCAGTCGACGGCGCCGACTCCGAACCAGGACAGCACCCAGTTGATCAGGCCGTAGTCCCGGCCGAAGAGCTGGCTGAAGATGACGACGACGGCGACCACGCTGGTCACGTTCGGCAGCAGCAGCGTGACCCTGAACAGGGTCTGGGCCCGTAGCGGGCGGTTCAGCAGGTGCGCGAGCCAGATGGCCAGCAGCAGCTGGGGCACCGTAGACAGCACGCCGATGGACAGCGTGTTGAACGTGGCGTTCCAGAAGTAGTCGTCGCCGAGCAGCGTGGTGAAGTTGTCGAGCCCGACGAACTTGTGCACGTCGGACAGCAGGGTCCAGTCGTGCAGGCTCACCCAGGCGGTGTACGCCAGGGGGAACAGCCCGAACGCGCAGAACAGCAGGAAGAACGGGGCGACATAGGCGTACGGCGAGGCCTTGACGTCCATCCGGTGCACGATGTGACGCCGGTGCGTACCGGGCCCGGACCGCACCGGGGAAGGAGGCGGGATCGCCGCCAGGTTGTCGGGGGCACGGGTGGCCATGGCAGCTCCTTTCGGCAAGCCATCGGATCGGGCAGGGCGGGCCGTCGGTACGGCGCGCCCCGCCATCGGATGCGGAGGAGGACCACCTGGTCGGACGCGCCCGGCGGCGCGTCCGGCAGGTGTGTGGCCGGCCCGGTGTCACCGGGTTACCACCCCCGGCGGGCTACTTGATCCTTTCGAGGTCCTTGAGCGACTGCGCCCAGGACTCCTCCGGCGTCTGCTTGCCCTGCTCGATGCGCTGGAGGGCGTTGCCGAAAGCGGTCAGGACGTCGCCGGCCTTCGGCCCGACGTGCTGCGGCTTGAGGGCCTTGGCGGCGTCGGTGAAGATCTTTCCGGTCGGCGCGTCGCTGAAGAACGGGTTCTTGAACCCGGTGATGGTCGGGTCGTCGTAGAGGGCGGGGATGGAGGGAAGGGCCCCGGCGTCGGTGAACAGCTTGAGCTGGGTGTCCTTGTTGGTCAGCAGGTCGATGAGCTCGGCCGCCTCCTTGGGGTGCTTGCCCTGCTTGGGGGCCATCAGGTGCGTGCCGCCCTGGTTGCCGCCGCCACCGCCGGGCACCGCCGCCACGTCCCACTTGCCGGACGTGGTCGGGGCCGCGTCCTTGATGCTGCCGGTCTTCCAGGACGGGCAGATGATGGTCGCGAACGAGCCCTTGGTGAGGCCGGTGTTCCACGGCGGGCTGAAGGCGGCCAGCTTGGCGGACTCGTCGGCCTGGATCATCTGGGCCGACAGGTCGAACGCCTTCTTCACGTCGGGGTTGGTGCCGGCGACCAGGTTGTTCTGCTCGTCGTAGAACCCGACGGGGGCCTGGTCGACCATGGCGCGGAAGTTCTCACCGGGGCCGTCGAACCACTTGGCGCCCGACACCTTGGCGGCGACGAACTTCTTGCCCGCCTCCAGGTACGCCTCCCAGGTGGGCCAGAGCTGCGACACCTCGTCCCGGTTGGTGGGCAGGCCGGCCTTCTTGAACAGGTCGGTGCGGTAGCACATGGCGAGGCCGCCGACGTCGGTGCCGAGACCCAGCAGCTTGGTGCCGTCGGGGGACAGCCCCTGCTTCCACTTCCAGTCGAGGTAGTCGCTCTGGCGCTTGCCGAGGCCGTAGTCGTTGAGGTTGTAGAACTTGTCGGCCAGCGGGCTGAACGTGGCGATGTAGCCGGCCTCGACCGCCTCGACGTCGGCAGCGCCCGCCCCCGTGGCCAGCTGCGTGGTGAGGTTCTTGTGGTGGTCGTTGAACTGTGCCCGGCGCTCGACGATCTCGACGTTCGGGTGCGTCTTCTTGAACTCCTCGTACAGCGGAGCGAAGTGGAAGTCGCTGAACAGCGCGACGGTCAGCTTGATCTTCTCGGCCGGCTGCGAGGCACCCGACGAGGCACCCGTGCCGCCACCGCCGTCACCGCCACAAGCGGTCACGCCGACGGCCAGTACGGCAGCGAGCAGCGGGGTGACGAGCATCCCGGGGCGAAGCTTGCCCATAGACCCTCCCTGGGGGGCTATTAATGATCATGGAGGGAGCGCTCCCTGAGAAGGTTCATTCCGTTGCGCCCCCCGTGTCAACGGGTTCGCCGATAACGATCGTCGTGACCTGGACACCGGATCCGCCCTCGCCCGCAGGGAGCGCTCTCTCTGTTCCCTCACCGTTCACGCAGGTCAGAGGGTGAAAAGGAGTAGGTCGAGAGCGGCTTGAGAGCGCTCTCAGATGCGCATCGACGATTGCGGACGGATGTGCGCAAGGTTTCCTCCGAGTTAATTGGGCCCTTGACAGCCCCTGACCGGAAAGCGCACTCTCGGTCTCCGGGAGCGCTCCCCGAACCCCCCATGCCTGCCGAGGAGACGCCGTGAGTTCTTCCCGCAGCCCGAGCCGCTTTCGCTTGGGGTTGCTCGTCGCCACCGCGATCATCGTGATCACGTCCTGCTTCACCCTCGCACCGGCCATGGCGGCCGACAGCCTGCTGTCACAGGCCAGACCGGTCACGGCCTCCTCGTCGGAGAGCGCCGCCTTCCCCGCCGCCGGCGCGGTGGACGGCAACGCCGGCACCCGGTGGGCGAGCGCGTTCAGCGACCCACAGTGGCTCCAGGTCGACCTCGGCGCGACCGCGAGCATCAGCCGTGTGGTGCTGAACTGGGAGGCCGCCTACGGCAAGGCCTTCCAGATCCAGACCTCGGCCGACGCCGCCACCTGGACCTCGATCTACTCCACGACCACCGGCACCGGCGGCACGCAGGATCTCACGGTAACGGGCACGGGGCGCTATGTCCGCATGTACGGCACACAGCGGGCCACGGCGTACGGCTATTCGCTCTTCGAGTTCCAGGTCTACGGCACCACGGCGCCGCCCACCGGCTGCGGCACCGACAACGCCGCGCAGGGACGTCCCGCCACCGCCTCCTCCACGGAGAACGCCGCCTTCCCGGCGGGCAACGCGGTGGACGGCAACGCCGGCACCCGGTGGGCCAGCGCGTTCAGCGACCCGCAGTGGCTCCAGATCGACCTCGGCTCGGCCAAGCAGGTCTGCGGCGTGACCCTGGTCTGGGAGGCGGCCTACGCCACGGCCTTCCAGCTCCAGCTCTCCGCCGACGCCAACGCCTGGACCACGGTCTACTCCACGACCACCGGCACCGGTGGCACGCAGAACCTCACCGTGACCGGCACGGGCCGCTACCTGCGGATCTATATGACCCAGCGGGCCACCCCGTACGGCGACTCGCTGTTCGAGGTGATCGTCCACACCGGCTCGGGGACCTCCACGCCCACCCCGACGCCGACCATCACCCCCACCGTCGACCCCGGCGGTGACAAGCTCCTGTCGTACGGCAGGCCCGGCGTGGCCTCCACCACGCAGGACGACGTGAACTGCGGAGGCTGCACGGCGGCCAAGGCCTTCGACCGCGACCCGGCCACTCGCTGGGCCACCAGCTCCACCACCGGCTGGGTCGACCCGGGCTGGATCTACGTGGACCTCGGCGCCACCGCGCAGATCCACAAGGTCATCCTCCAGTGGGACCCGGCGTACGCCAAGGCCTTCCAGATCCAGACCTCGCCCGACGCCGCCACGTGGACCCCGATCTACTCCACGACCACCGGCACCGGGTTCAAGCAGACCCTCACCGTGAACGGCACCGGCCGCTACGTGCGCATGTACGGCACGCAGCGGGCGACCGCCTACGGTTACTCGCTGTGGGAGTTCCAGGTCTGGGGCACCGGCGGCGCCCCCATCACCCCGCCGCCGCTCCCGCCCGACCCGCGCAACCCCCCGCAGCTCGTGTGGAGCGACGAGTTCAACGGCCCGGCGGGCACCAAGCCCGACGCGGCCAAGTGGAAGCCCGAGATCGGGCCCGGCGTCAACAACGAGCTGCAGTACTACACCGACAACGACAACGCCTCGACCGACGGCGCGGGGAACCTCGTGATGGAGGCCCGCAGGCAGACCACGGCCGGATCGGCCTGCCCCGGCGGCCCGTGCCAGTACACCTCCTCCAGGATCAACACCTATGGCAAGTTCAGCTTCACCTACGGCCGCGTCGAGGCCCGGATCAAGGTGTCCGGCACCAAGGGCCTGTGGCCGGCGTTCTGGCTGCTCGGCGCCGACTTCTTCGACCAGGGCAGGCCCTGGCCGTACGTCGGCGAGATCGACATCATGGAGCACCTCGGCCGTGAGCCGCAGACGGTCTACTCCACGATCCACGCGCCCGCGTACTTCGGCGGCGGCGGGTTCGGCTCGCCGTACTCGATCGCCGGTGACTTCGCGTCGGACTTCCACGTCTTCGCCGTCGACTGGAACAGCCAGGGCATGAAGTTCACGGTGGACGGCAACACCATCCACACGGTCGACCGGGCGACGCTGGAGGCGACGCGCGGGCCGTGGGTGTTCGACCACCCGTTCTTCATCATCCTCAACAACGCCGTGGGCGGCGACTGGCCGGGCCCGCCCGACGCGACCACCGTTCTCCCGCAGAAGATGCTCGTCGACTACGTCCGCGTCTACCAGTGAGCGCCACCGGGGTCCCGCACCCGCGGGACCCCGGTCACCCCCCACCCTCTGGATGCCGCAATGCCCTCGATGCCCTCGATGCGCCGATGGGCCGGTGCCACGCTGCTGGCGCTGGCCCTGCTCGCGCAACCGCTTCCGGCGCACGCCGCGCCGGTCGACCCCGCCCAGTTCCAGCAGGTCACCCTCGCCAAGGGTGTGGCCGAGGTGGGCGAACCCATGTCCATGGCCGTGATGCCCGACCGCTCGGTCGTGCACACGGCCCGCGACGGAACAGTGCGCGTCACCGACGCGGCCGGGAACACCAAGGTCTCCGGCAAGCTGGCCGTGTACTTCAACGACGAGGAGGGCCTGCAGGGCGTCGGCGTCGACCCCGGCTTCGCCACCAACAGGTTCATCTACCTGTACTACGCCCCGCCGCTGAACACCCCGCCGAACGGCTCCCCGCTGGACGGCACCCCGGCCGACTTCGCCCGCTTCGAGGGCGTCAACCGGCTGTCGCGCTTCACGCTGAACGCCGACAACACCCTCAACACCGCCAGTGAGAAGACCGTCCTGGAGGTCAAGACCAACCGGGGCGCCTGCTGCCACGTCGGCGGCGACATCGACTTCGACGCCGCGGGCAACCTGTACCTGACCACCGGCGACGACACCGAGCCCGGCTTCAACGACGGCTACGCCCCGATGGACGACCGTCCTGGCCGCGCGCCCTTCCTGGACGCGCAGCGCGGCGCGGCCAACACCAACGACCTGCGCGGCAAGGTGCTGCGCATCAAGGTGAACGCCGACGGCTCGTACTCGATCCCGGCCGGCAACATGTTCGCGCCCGGGACGGCGAACACCAGGCCCGAGATCTACGCCATGGGGTTCCGCAACCCGTTCCGTATGAGCGTGGACAAGGCCACCGGCGTGGTCTACCTGGGCGACTACGGCCCCGACGCCGGCGCGGCCGGGCCGCGCGGCCCCGGCGGCCAGGTGGAGTTCGACCGGATCACCTCGCCCGGCTTCTACGGCTGGCCGTACTGCACCGGGAACAACACCCCGGCGGAGACCTACGCGCACTTCGACTACGCCACCGGGACGGTCGGCGCCAAGTACGACTGCGCCGGCGGCCCCACCAACAGCTCGCGCAACAACACCGGGCAGGCCAAGCTCCCGCCCGCCAAGGCCGCGTGGATCACCTACGACGGCTGCAACCTGCCGGAGTTCGGCTGCGGCGCCGAGTCGCCGATGGGCGGCGTGGTCTACCGGTACAACACCAACGTCAGCTCGCCGGTCAAGTTCCCGCAGTCGCTGGACGGCCACTTCTTCGCGGGCGAGCTCCAGCGCGGGTGGATCAAGGACATCGTCGTCAACGCCGACGGAAGCCGCGGCGCGATCCAGCCCTTCCCCTGGTCGGGCAAGACCGTGATGGACATGGCCTTCGGTCCCGACGGTGCGCTGTACGTGCTCGACTACGGCACCGGGTGGTTCAACGGCAACGCCGACTCCGCCCTCTACCGCATCGAGTACATCGGCGGCGGTACCGGCGGGCGGGCGCCCATCGCGGTCGCCTCTGGCACCCCGCTCAGCGGCAAGGCGCCGCTCAGCGTGGCGTTCTCCTCGGCCGGCACCTCGGACCCCGACGGCGACGCGATCACCTACTCGTGGGCCTTCGGCGACGGCGGCACCTCGACGGCGGCCAACCCGACCCACACCTACACCACCAACGGCACCTACATCGTCACGCTGACGGTACGCGACAGCACGGGCAAGACCGCCACCGCCAACGTCACGGTGACCGTCGGCAACACCGCGCCGAACGTGAGCATCCAGCTCCCGCAGAACGGCCAGGTGTTCTCCTTCGGCGACGCCGTGCCGTACCGGATCACCGCGACCGACGCCGAGGACGGCACGATCGACTGCTCCCGGGTCAAGATGAACTACATCCTGGGGCACGACACGCACGGCCATCCGATGGCCACGGCGACCGGCTGCACCGGCACGATCCAGACCCCGCTCAACGGTGAGCACGACGGGGCGGCCAACCTGTTCGGAGTCTGGGACGCCGAGTACACCGACGCGGGCGGGCTGACCACGCACGCGCAGGTCGTCACCCAGCCGAAGACCCGCCAGGCCGAGCACTACACCACCTCGCAGGGCATCGCGCTGTTCGACAAGGCGACGGCGCACGGCGCCAAGACCGTCGGCAACATCGAGAACGGCGACTGGATCGAGTTCGACCCGTACGTCCTCTCGGGCATCCCGTCGTTCAGCGCGCGGGTCAGCTCGGGCGGCGTCGGCGGCTCCATCCAGGTGAGGGCGGGCTCCCCCACCGGCACGCTGCTCGGCACCGCGACCGTGCCCGTGACCGGCGGCTGGGAGACCTTCACCGACGTCACCGCTCCCCTGTCGGGGGCTCCGGCGGGCACGACCAAGCTCTACCTGGTGTTCACCGGGGGCGCCGGCGCGCTGTTCGACCTGGACGACTTCACCCTGGGCACAGGATCGGGCCCGCCGCCCACCTCGGGGCTGCTGTCGCAGGGACGTCCGGTCACCGCCTCCTCGGTGGAGAACGCCGGCACCGCCGCCGCCAACGTGAACGACGGCAACGCGGGAACCCGCTGGTCCTCGGCCTTCTCCGACCCGCAGTGGGTGTCCATCGACCTCGGGGCCAACCGTTCGGTCAACCGCGTCAAGCTCACGTGGGAGGCCGCCTACGGCAAGGCCTACAGCATCGAGACCTCGACCAACGGCACCACCTGGACACCCGCCTACACCACCACCACATCCGACGGCGGCACCGACGATCTCACCTTCGCCGCCACCACCGCACGTTACGTCCGCATGTACGGCACACAGCGCGCCACCGGCTACGGCTACTCCCTCTGGGAAATGGAGGTCTACGGTGTCTAAGCTCCTGGTCGCCCTCATGGGCGCCCTCATCCTGGCGGTCTTCGGGATCGGCGCGCAGAGCGCCCTCGCGGCCGATCCCGCCTACAAGGTGCTCGTGTTCTCCAAGACGGCGGGGTTCCGGCACGACTCGATCCCCGTCGGCATCCAGACCATCAGGGACCTCGGCACGGCGAACAACTTCACCGTCGACGCCACCGAGGACGCCACCGCGTTCACCACGGCCAACCTGGCACAGTACAAGGCCGTGATCTTCCTGAGCACCACCGGCGACGTGCTGGACGCCACCCAGCAGACCGCCTTCGAGTCCTACATCGCCGCGGGCGGCGGCTACGTCGGCGTCCACGCGGCGGCCGACACCGAGTACGACTGGCCGTACTACGGTCAGCTCGTGGGTGCCTGGTTCGCCTCCCACCCCGCGATCCAGCAGGTCACCGTCCGGGTGGAGGATCGCGTCCACCCCTCGACGGCCCAGCTTCCCGCCGCCTGGGTACGGACCGACGAGCTGTACAACTACCGCACCAACCCGCGTGACGTCGCGCACGTGCTGGCGACGCTGGACGAGTCGACCTACACCGGCGGGTCGATGGGCGCCGACCACCCCATCGCGTGGTGCCACCCCTTCCGGGGCGGGCGCGCCTGGTACACCGGTCTCGGCCACACGCAGCAGTCGTACGCGGAACCGCTGTTCCGCACCCACCTGCTCGGCGGCATCCGGTGGGCGGCGGGGGTCGCCACGGGTGACTGCACGGCGCCGCCGCCCTCGCCCGCCACGCAGGCGGAGAGCTTCACCTCCCAGCTCGGCACCCAGGTCGTCGACAAGGCCAGCGCGCACGGCGGCAAGGCGGTCGGCTACATCGACAACGGCGACTGGCTCGGCTTCTCCGGCGTCTCCACGGCCGGAGCCACGGGCATCACGGCGCGGGTCGCGTCGGCGGGCGCGGGCGGCACCATCCAGGTGCGGTCCGGCTCGGCCACGGGCACGCTGCTCGGATCGGTCACCGTCCCGGTGACCGGCGGCTGGGAGAACTGGCAGTCGGTCACCACCACGCTGACCGGAACCGCCACCGGCCCGCTGTTCCTGGTCTTCACCGGGGGCGCGGGGTCGCTGTTCGACCTGGACGAGGTCATCCTGACCACGGGCCCCGCTCCCACACCCACGCCCACGCCCACCGTCACGCCCACCCCGCCGCCCACCTCGGGGCTGCTGTCGCAGGGACGTCCGGTCACCGCCTCCTCGGTGGAGAACGCCGGCACCGCCGCCGCCAACGCGGTCGACGGCAACGCCGGAACCCGCTGGTCCTCGGCCTTCTCCGACCCGCAGTGGATCTCCGTCGACCTCGGCGCGAACCGTTCGGTCAACCGGGTGAAGCTCACGTGGGAGGCCGCCTACGGCAAGGCCTACCGCATCGAGACCTCGACCAACGGCACCACCTGGACACCCGCCTACACCACCACCACCTCCGACGGTGGCACCGACGATCTCACCTTCACCGCCACCACCGCCCGCTATGTCCGCATGTACGGCACACAGCGCGCCACCGGCTACGGCTACTCCCTCTGGGAAATGGAGGTCTACGGCAGCTGACGCCCCGTGGCCCCGTTGATCCCTGGACCGGGGCCACGCGTCACACCCTGCTCGCCGTCACGAACCGGCGAGCAGGGTGTCGGCGGCCCGCGACCGGAGACCAGGGCTCCCTGGATGGACCCGGTGTCACGGTGGTCACCGCGGATGGTCCGAGATGCCCGAGTGCCGCGGCTCGGCGGCGGGCCGCTGGTAGGCGTAGTAGGTCGCGTACAGGGCGGCGAAGGGGCCGTCCCTGCGGAGGAGCTCCTCGAAGCCCGCGTCCTCGGCCACCCTGCCCTCGTGGAGGACCAGGATGCGGTCGGCCCGCCGGATGGTGGACAGCCGATGGGCGATCACCAGCACGGTGCGGCCGGCGAACAGCCGGGTAAGCGCGTTCTGGATGCCCCGCTCGGTCAGCGGGTCCACACTCGCCGTCGGCTCGTCGAGGATCACGATGTCGGGCTCCTGGACGAACACCCGGGCCAGGGCGATGAGCTGCCGCTGGCCGACGGACACCCCCTGCCCACCGGAGGCGAGACGGTCGTCCAGGGACAGCGGCACGCACCGGTTCCACACCTGCCGCCCGATCCGCTCGACGGCGCGCTCGACGTCCTCGCGCCCCGCGCCCGGCCTGCCGTAGGCGATGTTCTCCGCGAGCGTGCCCGCGAACAGGAAGGGGTGCTGCGGGACGACGCCGACCCGCCGCCGGTACTCCTTCAGGTCCAGCGAGCGGATGTCGCGGCCGTCGACCAGCAGCTCGCCCTCCTGGAACTCGTACGCCCTGGTGATCAGCTTGGCGAGCGTGGACTTGCCTCCCCCGGTGTGCCCGACGACGGCGACCGTCTGCCGCGCGCCGATGCGCAGGTCGAGGCCGGAGAAGACCGCGGCCCGCGTCCCGTAGCGGAAGTGCAGGCCGCGCGCCTCGATCTCGCCGTCCATCCTCCCCACCGGGTCGTCGCCCCGCTGGACGATGGCGTGCTCGCTGTCGATCAGCGCGAACACCCGCTCGCTGGCGGCGAGGCCCTGCTGGAACAGGCTCCAGAACGACGCCGCCTGGGTCACCGGCTGCCACAGCATCCCGAGCGCCTGGAGTGCGAAGTACCACTCGCCCGGGGACAGCCGTCCGAGGACCGCGAACCGGCCGCCCTCGTACAGCACCACCGCCGTGGCGAGGCCGGCGAGCAGCGTCAGCAGCGGCAGGATCTCGGCGTAGATGAGGCCCTGCCTGATGTAGACGACGTACGACAGCCGGTTGACCTGGTCGAAGTCGCGGTACACCGTCGACTCCCTGCCGAAGCTCTTGGCGACGGAGATGCCCATCATCGACTCGTGGACGTTGGCGTTGACCTTGGCCATCACCCGCCTGGTGCTCGCCGCGGCCGTACGCGCGACCCTGCGGAACGCCAGCGCCGCGCCGAGCAGCACCGGCAGCGCGGCCACGATGATCAGGCCCAGGCCGGGGTCGATCCAGAACACCACCCCGCCGAGCAGCACCACGAGGAAGAGCTGGCTGAGCAGGTTGAGGGTCAGGGTCATGACCGAGCTGAACCCCTCGGTGTCGCCGGTGACCCTGCTGATCACCTGCCCCACCGAGTTACCGTCGTAGAACGCGACGTCCTTGGCGAGGGCGGCGTCGGCGGCGTCGCGCTGCAGCCGGTACACCACCTCGCCGACCAGGCGGGCGGTGAGGGCCTGGCGCGCCCAGTTCATCAGCCAGGCCAGCACCGCCGCCGCGACCACGTAGAGGCTCACCAGGAACCCCAGGCCGAGCCCGTCCCTGACCTGGTCGATCACCCGCGCGATGAGCACCGGGACGGACGCGGTGAGCAGCGCCGAGCCGACGACCAGGGCGGCGGAGGCGAGCATGGCACCGCGGTGCGCCCGCAGGTAGCGCAGGATGCGGGCCAGGAGCCTGGCGTTGCCGTAGACGCGGTCGTAGTCGTCGCCGCGCAGGCCGGTGAACAGCTCGGTCACGGGGTCCGCCTGGTCGCGTGCCCGCCGGTGTCATCCACTGTAGATCTCCCTGTACAGGGCGCAGCGCCCCATGAGCTCGTCGTGCGTCCCCTGGTCGACGACGCGCCCGGCGTCGAGCAGGAGGATCATGTCGGCGCGCCGGATCTGGCCGGGCCGGTGCGAGACCAGGACCGTCGTACGTCCCGCCGTCACCCGCTCGATCGCCTCGGTGATCGTCTTCTCGGTGCGGGCGTCCACCGCGCTCATGGCGTCGTCGAGGGTGAGGATCCTCGGGTCGGTGAGGAGCGCCCTGGCGATGGCGAGGCGCTGCCGCTGCCCGCCGGACAGCGTGGTCCCGCCCTCGTTGAGGATCGTGGCGTACCCCTGGTCCAGGCCCTGGACGAAGTCGTCGGCGCACGCCTGCTTGGCGGCGCGCACGACGTCCTCGTAGGCGGCCTCGTACCCGGCGTCGGCCGGCGAGCCGAACGCGATGTTGTCCAGCACGCTCTTGGAGAACAGGAAGGTCTCCTGGTCCACGTGACCGATCTGGCGGCGGAGCGCGCCCGGCTCCCACGCGCGCACGTCCCTGCCGTCGATCAGCACCCGCCCCCCTGTGGCGTCGTACATGCGGTTGACCAGCTTGGTGAGCATGCTCTTGCCGCTGCCGGTGGGGCCTACGACGGCGAGCGTCCGGCCGGCGGGCACGTGGAAGGAGACGTCGCGCAGGATCTCCCTTCCGTCGAGGGTGAGGCGGACGCGGTCGAAGGTGATCGCGCCCTCGACCGAGGCCGAGGTGCCGTCGGTGTCCTCCCGCTCGCTGGAGTCCCCGCCGATGATCTGCCGCATGCGCGCGGCGGCGACGACGCCCTCCTGGATGACCGGGACGGCCTGCTCCGACATGGTCACCGGCTGGGCGAACAGCACCAGCCAGCCGAGGTAGGTGACGACCTGGGCGAGGGTCAGCGTGCCCTCGCTGTAGAGCTGGAGGGAGTGCAGGGACCCGACGGCCATGACGAGCGCGAAGCTGAGCGCGGGCAGGTAGACGGCCTGGGCCTTCCCGCGCCTCACGTACGCGTCCCGGTAGGCGGCCGCGGCTTCGGCGAAGGCGCGCCGCTCGTGCTCCTCCTGGGTGGCGGCCTTCACGGTGGAGATGCCGCTCAGGGTCGTGGTGAAGCGGTCGTTGAGGTCGGCGAAGGCCTCCCGGGTGCGCATGGTCAGCGGGTGCAGCCTGCGCAGGTGACGGCGCAGGGCGAAGCCGAACACCACGACCATCAGGCCCGGCGCCAGCAGCAGCCAGGCGTGCATGGAGGCGATGAACAGGATCGGCACGAGCAGGGCCAGCAGACCGTTGAACGCGGTGGCGATCCCCGGGCTGAACATGTAGTCGACCAGCTTGGCGTCGTTGATGGCCCGGGCGAGCAGGTCGCCGATGCGCTGCTGGTCGTGGAACGACAGGCGCTTGCCCAGCAGGCTGCGGTACAGCTCGTCGCGGGCGTCCCGCTTGACCCGCTGGGCGATGACCTCCATCGAGCCGCTGGACAGCACGTCGGCGACGAACCGGCCGGCCGCCAGCAGGCCCGCCGCGACCGCCGCGGCGGCGACCGGCGCGAGGCCGGGGCTGGAGCCGGTGGCCTGGGCGAACGCCTCGCCGACGTACACGGGGACGAGGGTGGCGCAGAGGTTGGCCGCGACCGACGCGGCGGCGAACACCGCCAGCAGCCACCGGTGCCGCCGCAGGTGCCCCCGCAGCCACCCCCACACCCCCACGGGCACGGCGGGCCGTTCGACGCAGAAGGTCACCTAGCCGACCTGGGCCGAGGCCCGCATCGGGTGCGTGACCACGCCGAAGCCGTTCGCGGCGGGGGCGGCGAGGCCTTCGAGCGCCCGGTCGCAGAGCGCCGACGCCGCGAGCGCGTCGCCGACCCCCGGCCCGTCCTCGGCACCGGTCAGGCCGTCGCCGGCCACGCCGTCGCCGGTCAGGCCGTCCAGAGACCGTACGGACGCGGAACGCCGGCAGGACTCGATGAAGAAGGCCAGCTCGGGCCCGAACCCGCTCCTGGCCCACCCATGGTCGAGGTTGCGCGTGCTGTGCAGCTCCTGCCCGAGCGGCGTGCCGGCGTCCAGGTCCCAGGTCACCCGCTCCAGTGAGGGGGCGCTGTAGCGGCTGCCGTCCGTGCCCTGCACGCTCACGCTCACCAGGAAGCGCTTGAGGTTGTTGCCCATGCGCAGCGTGGAGAGCGAGCCGTCGAGGTGGCGCAGGATCACCACCACCTGGAAGCGGTCGGGGCCGCCCGAAATGGCGTGCGCGTCCACCTGGACCACCGGGGAGGGCACGAACCAGCGGGCGAGGTCCAGGGCGTGCACGCCGTTGTGCCGGATCCACGCCTCCAGCGTCGTGTCCACACCCCACTGCGGAGCCGACGGGTGGCGGCTGTAGAAGTCGATGGTCACCGAGCACGGGGTGGCGCGGGTGGCCCTGGTCAGCTCGTGCAGGCGCGCGAGGGTCTCCGCGTACCGGAAGTTGAAGCCGACCTGGACGTTGCGCCCGCTGCGCCGTACCGCGTGGTCCAGCTCCTCCAGTGCGGGCGTGGACGGGCCGGCCGGCTTCTCCACGAAGCAGTCGACGCCGCGCTCGACCAGGTGGCGGGTGAGCAGGGACGAGGGCTCGGGCGGGACGGCGATCACCGCCGCGTCCACGGTCGAGAGGTCCAGCCCCCCGACGGACTCGGCGCAGACCGCGCCGTACGTCTGCGCCTGGATCTCCGCCGCCAGGGAGAGGTCGGGGTCGACGCAGGCGACGATCTGGTGGCCGCGGACGCGCTGTAAGAAGGGGAAGAGGTTCTGCCGCATCTGGCGGCCGCAGCCGACCAGGGCGATGCGTACGGGGTCATTCACGGTTCGCTCCCGTCGAGGCGGTCCACTGTTCGAAGGCCTGGTGTGCCCGGTCGCGCAACTCGCCCCAGTCGATGTCGCGGTGCGCGAGGCTCACGAAGGACGGATGGCCTTCGAGCAGGAGGATGCCGGCCGCGGCGAAGGCGTTGAGCAGCGCGTCCCTGCCCTCCTTGTCGCCGAGCACCTCGTCGGCGTACGTCAGCTCGAACATGCCGCCGCCGAGCACCGGCCTCGCGCCGACCAGGGAGGCGACCCCGGCGTCCCGCGCGGCCGAGGTGATGGTCGCGGCCACCTGGGTGCCGATCCTGCCGATCTCCGCCCAGCCGTCCGGCGAGTCCCCGGCGGGCTTCTCCAGGATGTCCCTGGTCGCCAGGGCGGCGTACACCGCGATCATCTCCTTGGAGAACGTGCCGCTGAGCCGGGCCCGCTCCGCGTGGGCCAGCAGCTCGGCCCCGCCCACCAGGAGGCTCAGCGGCGCCCCGTTGGCCAGTGCCTTGCCGATCACCACGAGGTCGGAGCCGAGGCCGTGGTCGTGGTCGTAGCCGAGCGGCGAGATGCGCCCTCCGGTCTTGGTCTCGTCGAACACGGTCAGCAGCCCGGCGTCGCGGCACATGGCGACGGCCTGGCGCAGCACCTCCGGGGTGGTGAAGGAGGCGAGGTAGGCGTCGAAGACGAAGCAGCCCAGGCTCCCCCTGTGCTGGTCCAGGAGCTCGGCGAGGGATTCCAGGCGCAGGTCCACCCAGTTCAGCGCGGGCTCGGAGCCGCCGACGCCGCGCATCCCGTCGGTGTACCTGAGCCTTTCGCGCAGCGGGGAGTGCAGCGGCTCGTGCCACTTCAGGGAGTTGGCGATCTGGGCGTCATGCCAGCCGACGTAGCCGCTGCGGACGACGCCGAGGCGCCCGGTGCGCATGGCGGCCAGCCGGAACGCGGCCGTGACGGCCTCGGAGGCGGTCTTGAAAAAGGCGCCGCGGTCTCCGGGCCGGTCTCCGAGCAGACGCTCCAGATATTCCTGGTGGAAGACCGTATATCCCGGCATCATCACGCCATTGACCAGATGACCGCACACCATCTCGTTGAAAAGGTCGTCGGAGTGCCCGATTATCACCGGGCCATAACCCATGACGAAGTCGATGTACCTCGCGCCGTTCGCGTCCGAGACCTCGCCTCCCTTGCCTTGGGCGAATAAGAGCTGCTGTCCAGCGGACCTGAACTTGCGAGTGATCTTCGAATGGGCTATTCGCTCCGGACGTGACAAGGGTCGCCTCCTAGCTGACCTGCGGATGCATCGTTCCCCCGTCTCAAGTTCACAGAATGTACATTGACCGTTTGAAGCCGTCAACATCGTTCATCTTTCGTTCAGACATGTGGTCGGGCACGTCTTGACAGGCCGGTAGGCGCCATATCAAAGTGTGTGAGGTTCTCAATCCAGGCGGCCGGCGGCACCGATCGCGGGCGCCCATTATGGAGGCCGTTTGCATTTCCGCGCCCGGCATGAAAGCCGCACCCCCGCATATTCCCACGCCCACGTATCCGGACATCGCCGGGCCCGTTAAGGGAGCAAGCCGCCTGGCACGCCATAGGCTCGTCGGATGCATGACTCTGACGAGGGGCCTCTTCCCGCCTACATCGCCGGGCTGGCGCGGATCCGCGCGGCGGCCGGCGCGCTCTTTCGCGACGAATCCGGCAAGGTCCTGGTGGTGCATCCCACGTACAAAGACCATTGGGATATCCCGGGCGGCATGCTCGAAAGGGACGAGTCTCCATACGCCGCCTGCACCCGCGAGATCACCGAAGAACTCGGCATCACCCCCGATATCGGACCCCTCCTCTGCGTGGACTGGGTTTCACCGCACCCGCCTTGGGACTGCGGGCTGATGTTCGTCTTCGACGGCGGGGTTCTCGGCGCGAGGGAAGTGGCCGATATCCGGCTCGATCAGGTCGAGATCGACCGCATCGATTTCGTCCCGCCCGATGAGCTCGACGGCCTGCTCGCACCGGGGCTTGCTGCACGGATCAGAGCGTGCGCACGAAACACCGGCACGGCGAGCCTCTACCTTGAGGACGGCTTCCCACTCAGCCGCCGGTAATCGGGATATCACTAAGGGTAGCGTTTAATGTCTCGCCTTTTATGCGGGCCTTCAGCGGTAATAAACGCGTCGCCGCACTCGCCCGCTCGGCACGGCAATTTACGAAATTGCCGGACGACGCCCCTCGTATACCTCCAGTATTGGCCCCGGCAGGTGTAACAGAGGGCTATCGCAGGGAGACTACGGGTGGATTCGGACATCGACCAGGCGTTGGTCACCGACATCGCCAGGGTCGTGATCGCGCGGGTGCGGCCGGCCGAGCTGCCGACGCTCCGGGCGATGAGCGAGGCGTACTTCGCCGATCCCGAACGCTCGCTGGCGGGCGGTGCCGGCGGCGGCGGGCCGCTGAGGATAGGTGACACCGGCATCGTGCTGTTGCTGACCCCGGTGGCGCTCGCGGCGGCGACGGAGGTGACCCAGTACCTGTTCAGCGAGGCGATCCGCCCGGGACTGGTACGCGGCGGAGCCGCGGTGCGCCGGCTGTTCGGCGCCACCGGCGGCCGGACCGGCCCGGACGAGGCCCCGGTGGAGCTGACGGACCGGCAGTGGGCTCACGTTCGCCAGATGGTCGTGGACGTGGTCGTCCGCTGCGGGCACGACGAGGATGTGGCGCAGGTCATGGCCGACGCCGTGGTCGGCGCCGGACACCGCGCGGGCTCACCCGGGGGCCGCATCAGCCCCACCGGCACGCCCGGAGACCGCACAAGCTCCATCGGTATCCGCGCAAGCTTGCCCGGGGACCGCACGAGCTCAACCGGACAGCCCACAGGCTCTCCCGGGCAAGGCGCGGGCTGGGCCGAGCCCCTGTGACCGGTGCGGCGCCGGCGTCCGAACCGCCGGGCAGGGCCGCGCACGGGCCGCGTCGAGCGCCCGCCGGGACGACGGTCCTGTTCGGGCTCCTGGTCAGCACCGTGCTGGTCACGGGTTCGATCATCTACATGTTCCTGTGGGGCATCGTGGTGCCCACGAACGGTGCCCGGATGGCGACGGCGATGCAGACCTGCTGGGGCAGGGAGCGTCAGTTCATGCACCCGGTCACGGAGGCCGACCTCACGCGGTCCGCCGACGCCGTCCAACGGGTGCGACAGTGCCTGCGGCCGATCTACGCCGAGCAGGTCTCCTGGGCGATGTACTGCACCGCGGCGCTGTTCACCGTGGCCGTCCTGATCTACTGGGCCTACCCGCTGTGGTTCGTCCGCAGGCGCCGGCTGACCCCGATCGTCCGCGAGGACTGCCCCGAGCTGGCCGATGAGCTCGAACGGCTCAGCCGGGCGGCCGGGTTGCACCGCGCTCCGGTGTTCCTGCTCGCCCCCTACGCGTCGACATTCGTCGGCCTCGGGCTGGGACTGCTGGCGCTGACCGGCCTGATGTACCTGACCCGCAACGCGATCCTGCGGGTGCGGGAGATCCAGGCCGACGCCCGGGTCGGCGAGGGCGAGGGCGATCGACCGGCCGCCGCGCTGCGCGCCGTGGTGGACGGGCTCACCCGCCCCGGCCGGTGGCGCGCCGCGCTGGGGACCCACCCCCACCCCGCGCGGCGGATGCGGGCGATCGACGACCCGGCGACGATGCTCTCGCCGAGGCTGTGGGAACTGTTCGCGGCCGGTCTGGCCACCTCGATGATCGCCGTCAACCTGCGCCACCTCCTGACCCAGGCGCTGCCGACGACGTTCCTCATCGGTTCGGTCGCGACGGCGATGTTCTGCGTGCTCGGCATGGTGCTGCCGCTGGTGACGGCGGTGTGGCGGGCCACCGTGCGCGCCCCGGCCCATCGCCTGCCCGTGCGCGTCATCCTGCCGATGCCGGTCGTGCTCGTCGGCGGATACCTGCTCGGTGAGCAGCTGTCTTGGCTCTCCACGCTCCTCGGGTGGACGACTCTGGTGACCGGCGGGGTGGAGCAGCCACTGGTGGCGGCGGTCCTGATGCTCGCCGGTGCCGTGACGCTGGCCGTCTGGACGGCCTCGGTGGCGCACACCGTCCTGGGCCATGGCGACCGCCGGTGGGCGCTGCCCGCCGTGGCCGCCGCCGGCACCGTCGCGTTCTTCCCCTGGTTCGGAGTATGGGTCGCCACTCACGACGTCCCAGGGCTGCTGGGGTTGACCCCTGGTGAGCCGCCGCCTCCGCGTCAGAGCCCTCCCGGCTGGTACGCGCTCCTCGTCCACTGGGCCGAGATGAACTCTCCGGCGCTGCTGGAAGTGATCGAAAGCCCGCTGACCCTGCCCGCCCTGGCCCTGCTATGGCTGGTACCGATCACCGTCGTCGCCCGCCGGCGACGATCCCCCGAAGGGCGTCCGTACCGGATCGAGGGCGCACTGGTCACCGGGCTCGCCGGCGCGGCGGGTTTCGCCGTGGCCGGTGTCGCTCTCGTGTACGTGCTCAGGGCGGCGTTGCCCGTTTCGGTGCGGCAGGACCTCGACCACTTCCCTACCGCTGTCTACAGCGGCTTCGTCGCCCTCGCCGTGGTGGCCGAGGCCCTCGTCGCCGCGACCGTCGGCGCACGCGCCCGGTGCCACCGTCCCGTGCTGATCCCGCTCGCCGTCTTCACCACCGGATTCCTGGCCACGGGCATCACGCAGCTCGGGCTGAACACGGCCGGCCGCTGTGTCGACCTGTACGCCACCAGGCCCCCGGCCTGCTTCAAGCTGCCCGACGCGGGGTTCACCGCCGGCATGTTGAACATCATGCTGGTCGAAGGCGTGGCCGTCGCCGTTCCCGCCGCGCTCCTCGGAGCCCTGCTCCAAGCGCTCATCACGCGTCTTCGCCGCTCCGGCGCTCCGCGGCCCACGCGGCAGGATGCCCACGAGGGGCGGACCGAGGTTCGTCCCGGGCGAGTTGTCGGTGGGGAGGTCTAGCGTGAGTGGACCCAGGAGCCCAGCGTGAGTAAGGGGAGACCATGACCACACTCGAGAACCGGCCGAACATCGCCCTCCTCGTCGTCGACGTGCAGAACGGCGTCGTCGGGGCGGCTCACGAGCGCGACACGGTCGTCGCGAACATCGGCGGCCTCGTCGAGAAGGCGCGGCGGGAGCGGGTCCCCGTCGTCTGGGTCCAGCACTCCGACGAGCAGACCGTGAGGGGCAGCGATGACTGGCTGATCGTCCCCGAGCTGACTCCGGGCGACGCCGAGCCGCTCGTCGAGAAGAGCTACGGCGACTCCTTCGAGGACACCACCCTTGAGACCGTGCTGTCCGGCCTCGGAGTCGGGCGGCTCGTCGTCGTCGGCGCGCAGACCGACGCGTGCGTCCGCTCGACGCTCCACGGCGCGTTCGCCAGGGGGTACGACACGACCCTCGTCAGCGACGCCCACACGACGGAGGACCAGACGGCATGGGGGGCGCCGCCGCCGGCCCAGGTCATCGCGCACACGAACCTGTACTGGACCTACCAGACGGCGCCGGGGCGGACGGCCGGCACAGTCGAGACCAAGGAGGTCGACTTCGGCGGCACGTCCTGAAGCACACCGCTCAGGAACGCGGACCACTCGCCGGGCCCGCAGACCAGCACCGGACCGGGGCCGGGGAGCAATGCTCAATACCTGTGGATCACTCCTGGCGGAAGGGAGGCGTACCTTCCCGATGGATCGATCGATAGGTCATCGAGCAAGGCCGACGTTGCCACGTCGGCCGGGAAGGCACGCCCGTGCTTACGGTAGTCAACCAGGACGACACCACGCCAAGCGGCAGTTCGCTGCTGGATGAGATTGTCCGGGACGGCGCACGGCGGATGCTGGCCGCCGCGCTGGAGGCCGAAGTCAACGCATACATAGCCGAGTTGGCCGATGAGCGCGACGACAAGGGGCGCCGCCTGGTGGTCCGCAACGGCTATCACCAGCCCCGGCAGGTCACCACCGCGGCCGGTGCGGTCGAGGTGAAGGCGCCGCGGGTGAACGACAAGCGCGTCGACGAGGCCACCGGCGAGCGCAAGCGGTTCTCGTCCGCGATCCTGCCGCCGTGGTGCCGCAAGTCGCCGAAGATCAGCGAGGTGCTGCCGCTGCTCTACCTGCACGGCCTGTCCTCCGGCGACTTCGTGCCGGCTCTGCAGCAATTCCTCGGCTCCTCCGCCGGGCTCTCCCCGGCGACGGTCACCCGGCTGACCCAGCAGTGGCAGGCCGACCACGCCGCCTTCATGGACCGCGACCTGTCTGACGTCGACTACGTGTACGTGTGGGCCGACGGCATCCGCCTCAACGTCCGCCTGGAGGAGGCCAAAGCCTGCGTCCTCGTGCTCGTCGGGGTCCGCGCCGACGGCTCCAAGGAGCTGGTCGCGCTAAAGGACGGCTACCGCGAATCCGGTGAGTCGTGGGCTGATCTGATGCGCGACTGCGCCCGCCGGGGCATGCGCGCCCCGGTGCTCGCGGTCGGGGACGGCGCCCTGGGCTTCTGGAAGGCCCTGGCCGAGGTGTTCCCCGAAACCCGCGAGCAGAGGTGCTGGGTTCACAAGACAGCCAATGTCCTCGACTCCATGCCGAAGTCCGCGCAGCCGGGCGCGAAGAAGGCCATCCAGGACATCTACAACGCCGAGGACCGCGACCACGCGGCACAGGCGATCAAAACCTTCGCCAAGCTCTACGGCGCGAAGTTCCCCAAGGCCGTCAAGAAGATCACCGACGACCAGGACCAACTGCTGGCGTTCTACGACTTCCCGGCCGAGCACTGGATCCACCTGCGGACCACGAACCCCATCGAATCGACCTTTTCCACCGTCCGGCTGCGGACCAAGGTCACCCGCGGTGCCGGCTCCCGCACCGCTGCCCTGGCCATGGTCTTCAAACTCGTCGAGTCCGCCCAACAGCGGTGGCGCGCGGTGAACGCACCCCACCTCGTCGCCCTCGTCCGCACCGGAGCCCGCTTCGAGGCCGGCCGCCTTGTCGAACGCCCCGAGACCCTCGCGGCCTGATCAAAGCCGCGAGGACCGGGCTGGCCGCCAGACGCGGGACTACTCCACGCGGGACTGCTGCCCAGTGCGGGCGCGCAAGGCTTGTGCGAACCACGTGAACACCGGCGCCAGGCTGGGCGGGACGGGCCATCCGTTGATCACGGCCAGCAGGTGCCAGTAGCGTTCCGCGCGGGGGTCGCCGGCGATCTCCAGGCGGGTCAGCAGCCATTGGCGCAAGTCGGCGTCGTCGGCGCGGCTGAAGGTCTGCGCGTAGCGGGCGGTGAGGGCGTCGATGATCGGTGCGGCCTCGGCCGAGGCCGCACCGATGCCGGCATCGAGCGCGCGGCCGACGCTGTCCCGAACGGTCTCGGTGAGATCGTGGTGCAAGCCGGTGCGGTCGCCTCGGGCGCGCTCGGCCGCCTGGTACTCCGCCATGCGGCGCACGGCGGCGCGGAAGTCGGGATCCTGGGTGAGCTCGGCGAGTTCCACCCAGGCGTCGACCTGCTCGGGTTCGGGGTCGTCCGGCAGTTCGGGCATGGCCGAGCGCATCATGTCGACGAAGTCGGCGTTGGCGTCGAGCCCACCGAACGTGTCGTCGATGAAGTCGGTGATCAGGCGTCGGCGTTCGTCGTCGGAAAGCTTGGCGAGCTTGTGCATAAGGTCCATCTCCTCGGGGCTGGAGCCGCGTTTGGCCACCGCGCGCAGCACAGCGCGCCGCAGTCGCAGAGTGCGGATCTGCACCTCCAGGGCATCGGCGTGCGCGGCCGCGACCTCGGGCACCGAGACCTCCCGGTCCAGCACCTGCCGGATGACGGCAAGGTCGAGGCCCAGGTCACGCAGGGTGCGCACCAGATCCAGACGTGTGAGCGCGCCGATGTCGTAGAGCCGGTAGCCAGCCGGGCTGCGGTCTGTCGGCGGCACGATCCCGGTGTCGGAGTAGAACCGGATGGTCTTGACCGTCAGCCCGGTCCGCCGGGCCAGGTCACCGATCGTGAAGAGCGTGTCGCCGTCCATGCCCGCACTCTCGCGCCTCCCCCTACGGGAGACTCAACCCCAGTCTCCCCGCTGGGTCGCCAATCCACGGGTCTTGACAATTACTCGACGGTACGACCTTGGCTTCGATCGCGTCATATACGGCGAGGTCATTGTTCGGAGCCGAAGCGACGCCCGGCCGCTGGGGCGGCCGGGCGTGTGTGGTCACTGCTTGACGGTGACGGCGCCTCTTGGGCGGGCTGACAGGGCTCGTCCGCCGAGGGCCGCCATGCTTCTCAGACGAACCTGCCGCGTGCTTCTCAGACGAACGTCCCGCGTGCTTCTCAGCAGAACGTGCCGCTCTTGACGCCGTTCACGAACGCGGACCACTCGCCGGGCGCGCAGACCAGCGCCGGACCGGCCGGGTTCTTACTGTCCCTGACCGCGAACAGACCAGGAATGTTCGACGCCACCTCGACACAGTTACCGCCGTCGCCGCCACTGTGAGTGCTCTTGCGCCACCGCGCACCCCGAAGGTCATGATCCACTTTGGTTCACCGCTTCCTTGATGAGCTGGAGGGACTGACTAGACGGTAGGGCTTCAGCCCTGATCGCGTCATACCGGCGAAGAAGCTTCGCGAGCATGTTGCGGTCCTCCACAGTGCGCCCGTTGGGCTGCGCTTCCACGTAAGCCGTCTGGGGCACTCCGTTGCGCTCAGCGATGATGAATCCTCCCAGAAGACCGCAGAGCGCCTGTGCGGAGTAGGGCACGATCTGAATGGTCACCCGTGGATGTTGAGCGACCTCAAGCAAGTACCCTAACTGCCCCTGCATGATCTCCATATCTCCCATTGGGCGACGTATTACAGCCTCGTCGATCAGGACTGCCACCAGGGGTGGGTGTTCGCGATGCAGAATCGACTGCCGCTGCATGCGGGCCCCGACACGTTCGTCTATCTCCGCGCTGGTGATGTCGGGTTCGGCCGCGAAGATCTCTCGGGCGTAGGCCTCGGTTTGGAACAGGCCGGGAATGAGCATCGGCTCCCAGCCCCTCAGGGCCGTCGCCTCCTCTTCCTCCTCCAGCCAGGGCCGGAAATGTTCTGGCGCCTTGTTCCAGGTGGTGGCGATGTACAGCCTCTTCATGGTGCCGTCCAGGCCGAAGACCTCGTCGCACAGCTCGGCGAAGCGCTCGGACGGGGGACGTTTGGCGGTCTCGACCATGGCGACCATGGCGTCGGAATACCCCATGCGCTCGGCGAGCTGCCTTTGGGTGAGCTTCGCCGTGGCCCGGTGCCGACGCAGTTCGAAGGCGAAAAGGGCACGCGGGGACTCGTGAGGGTCGACATCGCTGCCGGGGGGCATGTCTCACCTACCATCAGAATAGGGACATTTAAGCTGACTAACCATTCCGCTAACCCAAGTGTGCTCACGGTGTGAGCGGAAATCGCTACCGATCGTAGCCCTCTGTCGTCACCCTGGTAAAGCGAAGTCTCCAACGACGCACGAACCTTTCCGGCGAGGCGAAAAGGCGAGCACATGAGGATAGGAAGCCTGCTGGGCGTTACCGATCTGGTCGGTTCTCCCGAGTCGGTCTCACAGGCCCGTGACTACGTGAGAAAGAAACTCGGGAACGCTCATCCGGCTCTGGACGACGTGACGCTACTGGTTTCCGAGGTCGTCACGAATGCCGTGGTTCATTCCAACTCGCGAAACGGCGGGCGGGTGACGCTCGCCATCGCCGACTGTCATGACCTCATACACGTCGACGTGGTGGACGCCGGTGGTGACACCGCTCCGCATGTCGGTGGAGACCTTCTCGCCGAAGGCGGACGAGGTCTCATGCTGGTCGAAATGCTCTCGCATCGCTGGGACGTCCACGACCACCCGGCCGGGCGAACCATTTGGTTCCAGGTGAAATACAAGCGCGGGGGTGACCACGATGGTCTTTCGCCCTCACCAATCCCTGGGAACGAACAAAGGCCACCAATTCCGGCCGATGATCCCGAGGGTTCGATTCCTCCCGTCCCCACGACCTCCTGACGGGGTCAAACCACAGAAAGGGAGCCACAGCCTATCGACGAATCACCCGTACAACGACAATTAATAAGAGCTACTACCAGGATGATCTCCGTTGTGGCCGGATCTCTCGCTGTAGCGGGCGGTGAAGTCTGGGTACCATGCGGCATCATGACCGAAGCGCAGCCAGTGATCCGGCAGGTCTCCTCCCACGTGGTCTACAGCAACGCGTGGATGCAGGTACGAGAGGACAGGATCGAGCATCCTGATGGCTCGCCAGGCGTGTACGGGTACGTGGTCAGGCCCGACTTCGTCCTGGTCATTCCCGAAGAGGACGACGGCTTTCACATCGTGGAGGAATACCGTTATCCGATCGGCCGCCGCTCATGGAGCTTCCCGCAAGGTTCGGCGGAGGCCGACACCCGCGAAGACGAGGCCCGGCGTGAACTGGCGGAGGAGACCGGCCTCCGTGCCGCGGGGCTGCGCCTTCTGGGCCGTATGGACAACGCCCACGGGATGACCGATCAGGGGCTTCACGTGTACCTGGCCACCGGGCTCACCGAGGGGCAGGCCGACCGCGAGCACACCGAGCAGGACATGCGCCAGCGCTGGGTACACCGCACGGAGTTCGAGCAGATGATTCTCGGCGGTTCGATCACCGACTCGTCCTCCATCGCCGCCTACATGCTCTGGCTGCTCCGGCAAAGGTAACCGGCGAACTGAGCGTGCCGGACGCCTTGGTCCGGCACGCGATCGACGGTCAGCTCCAGGTGGCGCGCTTGAGCACGTTCGACAGCCCCGGCGTGTTCCAGACGTCCACCACCAGAATCTTCGACGTGGGCAGGAACCACTCCTGCTGGGTGAAGCTCGCCGTCCGCCGGCCACCGTTGTTCGTCACGCACTGATTGGGCCAGGCGGTGTACTTCGCCTTGTGGCCGAGTCCGACCTGGCGCAGACCTGTCGACGTGGCCTTCTCACCGGGGTACCAACTGGTCTTGGCGTTGAACGGGCAGGGCACTATGCCGCTGAAGGGATAGAACTGCTCCTTGCCCGTGTACGTGATGAAACCGCCCCCGACCGGGACTTTGGTGATCGCCTTTGCGCCGAACACCCAGAACCCCTGGCAGTTCGGGGCGAAGGGCTCTGGCTTCTTGCACTTTCCGGTCACCACCACGACGCTGTTCCCGTTACGGTGCACCTTCCAGCCGGCGGGGATCTTCAGGTTCATACCCTGGAAGTAGAAGGTCTTGGTTGCCGAGGCCGGCGAGCTGGAGGAAGCCCCCGCCGCCGAAGGCCCCGATGCGGCCGAGGCCGCGGCGGGAGCGGCGAGTACGGCCGCGGAGGCCAGGACGGCGAGGACAGAAGATCGTTTTCTCATGCCGAGCAAGCTACTTGTCCCTACTTGCATTCTTCTGCGCGATCACTTGCAGCGCGGCGTCACCGGATCAGCTACCGACGACCGCGGCAAGAGGGATGAAAACGCTTCGTGTCGAGTGCGTTGTCGGCCGTGGGCCTCACCGTCCTTGGTCGTCATGTTCGGAGGGGCTCCGCACCGGTTGTTCACTGCGGGGATTTGTCCCATAAGGAACTCGTGACCGTTAAGTAACTTTCCCTGACTAAGGTCCCCGCCATGAGTTCCAGAATCGGGCGGGCCCTCGCCGCCGGTGCCACCGTCGTCGTGGCCCTTGGCCTTACCGCGCCCGCAGCACCCGCCTCCGCGACACCCGACCACTCGGTGAAGATCACCGTGATGGCCAGTTCCGACATTCACGGCAACGCCCTGAACTGGGACTACTTCAAGAACGCGGAGTTCGACGACAGCGCGCACAACGACGTGGGCCTCGCGAAGGTCTCCACCCTGGTCAACCAGATCCGCAAGGACCGCGGCGCCGACCACACGCTGCTGTTCGACTCCGGCGACACCATCCAGGGCACCCCGCTCGACTACTACTACGCCAAGGTCGAGCCGATCACCGAGACCGGCCAGACGCACCCGATGGCCAAGGCCATGAACGCCATCGGGTACGACGCCGTGACGCTCGGCAACCACGAGTTCAACTACGGGCTGCCCCTGCTGGCCAAGTGGGTCAAGCAGATGAAGGCCCCCGTGCTCGGCGCCAACGCGGTCTCCGCCAAGACCGGCCTCCCGGCGTACCTGCCGTTCATCATCAAGACGATGAACGTCAAGGGCGACAAGCCCGTCAAGGTGGGCGTGCTCGGCCTGACGAACCCCGGCATCGCGATCTGGGACAAGGCCAACGTCGAGGGCAAGCTGAAGTTCCTGGACCTGGTCGCCTCCGCGAAGAAGTGGGTGCCGGTCATCCGCGGCCTCGGCGCCGACGTCGTCCTGGTCACCGCGCACGCGGGCGACAACGGCATGTCGTCCTACGGCACCGACCTCCCGATCGAGAACGCCGCCGGGCTGGTCGCCGAGCAGGTCCCCGGGATCGACGCCGTGCTGTTCGGCCACGCCCACAACGACGTGCCGCAGAAGTTCGTCACCAACAAGGCGACCGGCAAGCAGGTGCTCCTGACCGAGCCCAGCAAGTACGGCCAGCGCCTGTCGGTGGTCGACTTCACCCTCGCCAAGGAGCGGGGCCAGTGGGCCGTGACCACCAAGTCCTCGGCCACGATCAACACCAACACCGTCGCCGAGGACCCGAAGATCGTCGCCCTGATGAAGGGCCAGCACGACAAGACCGTCGGGTACGTCAACCAGGTGATCGCCCAGTCCAAGGAGCAGCTCTCCGCCGCGGAGTCGCCGTACAAGGACACCGCGATCCTGGACTACATCCAGAAGGTGCAGACCGACCTGGTCACCAAGGCCGTCGCGGGCACGGCCGACGCCTCGCTGCCGGTGCTGTCGATCGCCGCGCCCTTCAGCCGCACGGCCGTCTTCCCGGCGGGCCCGGTGAGCGTCCGTGACATGGCCGGCCTGTACGTCTACGACAACACGCTGCTCGGCGTGAAGCTGACCGGAACGCAGATCAAGGACTACCTGGAGTACTCCGCCAGGTACTTCGCCCAGGTGGCCCCCGGCGCGCCGGTCGACCTCGGCACCCTGACCAACGCGAGCGGCACCCCCGACTACAACTACGACCAGCTCTCGGGTGTCTCCTACGACATCGACATCTCCAAGCCGGTCGGCCAGCGCATCGTCAACCTGTCCTACAAGGGCGCGCCGGTGGCCGCGGGCCAGCAGTTCGTCGTGGCGATCAACAACTACCGGCAGTCGGGCGGCGGCGGCTTCCCGCACGTCACGACCGCCCCGGTGGTCTACAACGCCCAGGTCGAGATCCGGCAGGCGCTGATCGACGCCGCGACCGCGTCCGGCACCATCGACCCCGCCACCTTCGCCGACCCCAACTGGAAGCTCGTCCGCGACGGCGTGCCCGTCTTCTAGGACGACTCCCCCTTCTCGAACGGCTCCACGATCAACGGTGCCCGGAACCACCCTTTTGGGCGGTACCGGGCACCGTTGATCGTTATCATCCAGACATCGATACTCTCGTCCGCCAACACCACAGAGTGCGCCCAACATCTGCAAGAGGTGCCACAGGTTGAGTCCGCGAACCAACCGGAAGATTCCGTGAAGTTCCGGGTCATCGGTGACGTGGCCGTCCTCGGTGACACCGGCCCGGTGCGGCTGGCGTCACGGCGCCAGGAACAGCTGCTGGGGCTCCTGATCTGCTGGCGCGGCCGTACGGTGCCCGCCGACACGCTGACCGACGCGCTGTGGGGTGAGCGCCTGGCCGCACGCCCAGGCAAGAACCTCCAGGTGCTCGTGCACCGGCTGCGCAGGTCGCTGGGCAGCGCCGACCGGATCCGGCACGACCGCTCCGGGTACGCGCTGCTCGCGCAGCGGGCCGAGGTGGACGCCTGGCACTTCACGGACCTCGCCGAACGGGGCCGCCGCGCGCTCGGCCAGGGCGACCCCGAGATGGCCGCCGCCCTGCTCCACGAGGCGCTGGCCCTCTGGGGAGGTGGCACCGCCTACCCCGGCCTGCACGACGTGCCGCAGCTCGCCGAGGCCGCCGCCGACCTGGAGCAGGAACGCAGGCGCGTGCTGACCGACCGCATCGACGCCGAGATGGCACTCGGGCGGCACGCCCAGGTGATCCCCGAACTGGTCGCGCTGCTCGCCGAGGACCCGCTGGCCGAGTCGTCCGCCGCGCGCCTCATGGTCGCGATGCACCGCGCGGGCCGGCGCGCCGACGCGCTCGGCGTGTACCGGCGCACCCGCGCCGTCCTCGCCGAGGAGCTGGGGGTGGAACCCGGTCCCCTGCTGCGGGAGCTGGAGGGCGCCATCCTGCGCGGCGACGCGGACATCACGCTCGCGCCTCTCCAGCCGGCCGGGCCGGGACCGGCCGCCGCCCCGCCTCCGGCACCGGCAGGGGACCTCGCCCCCGCCCTGCTTCCCGCTCCGACCGGGGACCTCACCGGACGGGACGCGGAGCTGCGCCGGATCATGGTCCTGCTGCACGGCCCGCCCGTGGTGTGCGTCGTGTCGGGCATGCCGGGCGTGGGCAAGACGGCGGTCGCCGTGCAGGCGGCCCAGCTCGCCCGGGAACGGTTTCCCGACGGCCAGCTCTTCGTGAACCTGCGCGGCGCGGGAACCGGCCGGGTCGAACCCCGGGAGGCGCTCGGCCGCTTCCTGCGCGCGCTCGGCGTGGCCGGGACGCACGTACCGGACGGCCTGGACGAGCGTGCCGAGGTCTTCCGCGATCTGCTGTCCGACCGGCGCGTGCTGGTCGTGCTGGACGACGCCGCCGACGAGGCCCAGGTGGAACCGCTCATCCCCGCCGGCGCGGGCTGCGCCGTCCTGATCACCAGTCGCGGCAGGCTCACCGCGCTTCCCGCCGCAAACCTGGTCGCGCTCGGCGTGCTCGGCACCGGCGACGCGATCGACCTGCTGAGCAGGATCACCGGACGCGCCGAGCTCCGCGAGGGCGGCCCGGCCGCGCGCGAGCTGGCCGAGCTGTGCGACCGGCTGCCGCTGGCCCTGCGCATCGCCGGGGCGCGGCTGGCGGCCCGGCCGCACTGGACGGTGGCGCGGCTCATCTCCCGGCTGGAGGCCGAGCACGACCGGCTGGACGAGCTGACCCACGGCACCCTGTCGGTCCGCGCGGGCCTCGCGCTCGGGTACTCCGGGCTGACCGACCCTGGCCGGTCGCTGTTCCGCAGGCTCGGGCTGGTGGAGACCCCGGACTTCGCCGCCTGGGTCGCCGCCGCGCTCCTCGGCACCGGTTCGCGTGCGGCCGAGGACGTGCTCGAAAGCCTGGTCGAAGCGCAACTGGTGGAGTACGCGGGCACCGACGGCATCGGCGAGCCCCGCTACAGGATCCACGACCTGGTGCGGCTGCACGCCAGGGAGCGGGCCGCCGCCGACGAGGCCCCGGACGCGGGCGACGCCGCGCTGGCCAGGCTGGCGGGCGCGTACCTGGCCCTCGCCGAGCGCGCGCACCGGTCGCAGTACGGCGGCGACTACACCGTGCTGCACGGCGGCGGCGCCCGGTGGCACCTGGAGGAGCCCACCACCGTCCGCCTGCTGGCGGATCCGGCGGGATGGCTGCGCAGCGAGCGGCCCGGCCTGGTCGCGGCCGTCGAGCAGGCCGCCGGGCTCGGGCTCAGCGAGATCTGCTGGGACCTCGCGATGTCCACGGTCACGCTGTTCGAGTCGCAGGGCCATTTCGACGACTGGTCGCACACCGCGAGGACCGCGCTCGCCACCGCCAGGCGTACGGGAGACCTGCGCGGGGAGGCGGCCATGAGGTACTCGCTCGGCACGCTGGAGATCTTCCGGCAGCGCTACGCCGCCGCCCGGCCGCACTTCGCCGCGGCGCTGCCCATCTTCGAGACCGTGGGCGACCCGCACGGGCAGGCGCTCGCCCTCCGCAACGCCGCCCTGCTCGACCGGGTGGAGGGAAACGCGGAGACGGCGCTGGGCCAGTACGGGCGGGCGCTGCGCATGCTCCGCGCCGTCGGCGACCGGCACGCGGAGGCGCACGTGCTGGGCAGCATCGCGCAGATCCACATCGAGAACGACCACGGGGAGGCGGCGGCCCCGCTGCTGGAGCAGGCGCTCGGCGTCTACCTGGAGCTGGGCGACGGGCGAGGCAGCGCGCAGATACTCAACCGGCTGGGGCTGCTCCACCTGCGCGAGGGCAGGGCTTCGGAGGCCGAGACCGCGTACCGGCAGGTCCTGGACGCCTCCCGGGGCGCCGGGGACAAGATCGGCGAGACCTACGGACTGCTCGGCATGGGCGAGGCCGGGCTGCTGGCCGGGGAGCTCGACCGCGCCGCCGACTACCTGGACGCCGCCCTGGCGCTGGCCGTCACGATCGGCGAGCCGTTCGTCGCGGCCCGCGCCCGCCTCGCCGGGGGGAAGCTGGCCGCCGGACGCGGCGAGCACCAGCTCGCCGCGTCGATGCTGGAGCGGGCGGCGGCGGAGTTCGACGCGATCGGCCTCCCTCTGTGGCACGAGCGCGCCCGCGAGGCCCGCCGGGCGCTCGACACGCTCTCGTCGCCGCCCGCTCCCGGCTGAGATCACCCTCAGTCCTCGCCGGGGTCCATCCAGTGGCTGTCGCAGCCGTACTGCTGGCTGTGGCAGGGGTCCACCGCCACAGCGGCGGCCGGCGTGGCACCGGCCCCCAGCAGCCCGGCCACCACCAGGGCGAAGAGTGCCCCCTTAAGCTTCTTCACGCGGTTCCTCCTGCTATCGCGTTAGCAAAACGGCCGATCATCGGCCAGGCGCGACATTACCCATGCTGTGCCGTCCCCGTGGCCGCCGCCGCCTGAACTTCCCCGCGGCGACGGCGGCCGTGATGTCCACCGGGCGCGCACCGCGTCCGCCCCCGGTCCGGCGATGACGCGCCCGTGGCCATCGCCGGATCCACCCGCGCCGGCAGTCATCACCAGAGCACAGTAGGAAACAGCGGTTTCACGGGGGTTTCACCGGCCCGCGCGCACGTTCAGCAGCGGGAACTCGTGGTCAGCAGGGTTCGGCGACCACGGTGAAGGTGTGGGTCGCCACCACGCGGCCAGGGATCGAGGAGAACGCCCACTTCTCCTCGAAATTCCGGGTCAGCTCCGCGCTCTCGGCCGAGGGCACGAGGACGGCGTACAGCTTGACACGGCGCCCGTCGGCGCCGACCCGCCCGAGGAACAGCTCCGGCAACTTCCAGGTTCCGGCCGTGCCGTCGGCCAGGGCGGTGGCCCAGGCCAGGAAGTACTGGTCACCGCCCTTGGCGAAGACGCGCAGGTCGTACCCGGCGGGCACGGAGCCGACCCCGGAGATCGGGCCGCATGTGGGCACCGAGCCCGGGTCCAGGAAGGTGAACGGCCTGCCGCCGCCCACGGCGGCCGGCGAGGTACCGGAGGCCCGGGCGCCAGGGTCCGCGGCATCCGTGCCCGGGGCGCCACTGCCTCGGGTGCCCGTGTCCTGGGTGTTCGGGGAGGTGCGGGCGGTCCCGGCGGGAGATGCCGGGGACGTCGTACCGGTCATCTGCCAGGCGGCCATGCCCAGTACCGCCAGCAGGGCAGGGACGCCGACGACGGCCGCGATCCTCACGCGCCGGGGCCGGGGCGTGCCGCCCGAGATCTCCAGCAGGCGCGACATCTCGGGAACCGCCACCCACACGAAGGCCGAGAACCCTTTGTCCGCCAGCTCGACGCCCACCCGGCGGAAGTCACCGGCCGCCAGCCCGGCGTACCCGTGGACCAGCACGTCGTGGAAGAGGTCGTCGGTGACGGCCACGGCCAGGTCCCGGTCGTCGTGCTCGGCGAGGGCGGCGCGCAGGTCACGGGAGTCCACGAGGCGGCAGGCGTCCACCACCGCCTTGCCCACGTACCCGGTCGCCGCCTCATGGATGATGCCCTGCGCCAGGGCGAGGCGCAGCCGGATGCGGTCATCAGGCACCAGGGTCTTGTTGATCTCCGCGAGGCCGGCGCCCACCTCGCGCAACAGAAGGGCGATGACACGGGCCTCGTCCACCCCGGCCGGCAGCAGGACCAACTGCCCGTCGCCGCGGTCCTGGCGGGGCACCGCCGCCGGGGAGAGCCCGGCACGAGCCAGCGCGCGGTCGAGCACCCGCTTGAGGCCGGCCTGCACGCCGAGCTGGCGCCGGTTGTCGCGGAGGCTGTAGGACTGCACGTCGACGGCCACGCACAGGCGGCGGATGGCCGCGGGCGGGTCCGTCGCGGCCCGCCACCGGCCGCTCGTACGGGATGGCCGGTCGCTCGTACGGGATGGCCGGTCGCGTGGGGTCAGGTCGTCGCTCACTGCCGCCTCGTCGCGTGTGGTGCCGTGACCATGGTGCGCTTGACCCAGTTTGCCGGAAGAGCTCCCGCGACGGACGAATACCCATAAATCGGCCTAGGCATCGGCTCGGCTCGTGAAGGCGGCGACCTGCCGGAGGGCATCGGCGGCGAACGCGCGACGATCGGTGGCGGGCCGACCTCCGAGGTAACGCAGACTTGACGAACACGAAGACTTCGTTTTCTTGAGTTATTCGTTTATACGTGCTGCTCTGGATATGTGCGGACCGAAACCTCGGGGACCTCTACAGCCGCCGCGGAGCTGCGGGACGAGGGTCTTCGGGTCACCGTAGCCCGGCTGGCCATCCTTGAGAGCGTACGGGCCCGGCCCCATCTCTCAGCGCGGGAGATCGCCGCTCTGGCCCGGGACCGACTCGGTGCCGTGTCGACCCAAGCGGTGTACGAGGCCCTCAACGCACTGACGGATGCGGGCCTGCTGCGACGGACCGAACCGGCCGGAAGCCCTGCCCGCTACGAACGCCGGGTCGGGGACAACCATCATCACCTGGTGTGCCGGCGTTGCGCGGCCATCACTGACGTCGACTGCGTCAAGGGGCAGGCGCCCTGCCTGGAGCCGGTGGACAACGCCGGGTACCAGGTCGACGAGGCCGACGTCATCTTCTGGGGCGTGTGCCCCGACTGCCAACGGACACCCCGCGACCCCGAACGAGGAGAGACGCGATGACCGAGAGGCCAACCACCACCACCAATGCCGGAATCCCGGCGCCGAGCGATGAATTCTCGCAGTCCGTCGGCCCGAACGGACCGCTGTTGTTGCAGGACCACTACCTCATCCAGAAGATGGCGCAGTTCAACCGGGAACGCGTGCCGGAGCGGGTCGTGCACGCCAAGGGCGGCGGTGCGTACGGCGTCCTCCAGATCACCGAGGACGTCAGCCAGTTCACCAAGGCCGGGCTCTTCCAGAAGGGCGCCGAGACCGATCTGCTCCTGCGGTTCAGCACCGTGGCCGGCGAGCTGGGCAGCGCCGACAGCGCGCGTGACCCGCGTGGTTTCGCCATCAAGCTCTACACCGGCCAAGGCAACTACGACCTCGTCGGCAACAACACACCCATCTTCTTCATCCGGGACCCGCAGAAGTTCTCCGATTTCATCCACTCGCAGAAGCGCCGGGCCGACACCCATCTGCGCGACAACAACATGCAGTGGGACTTCTGGACGCTGTCGCCGGAGTCGGCGCACCAAGTCACATTCCTGATGTCCGATCGCGGTACTCCCGCCTCCTGGCGGCACATGAACGGCTACGGCTCGCACACGTTCCTGTGGTACAACGCGGACGGCGCGAAATTCTGGGTGAAGTACCACTTCAAGACCGATCAGGGCATCAAGAATTTCACCGGCGCGGAGGCCGACGCGATGAAGTCGGTGGACCCGGACCACCACCTCCGGGACCTCCGCACGGCGATCGCGAGCGGCGACCATCCGGCGTGGACCCTGCAAATCCAGATCATGCCGTTCGAGGACGCCGCCGAATACCGGTTCAACCCGTTCGACCTGACCAAGGTCTGGCCGCACGGCGACTACCCGCCGATCGACATCGGGAAGCTCACGCTGAACCGCAACCCGGAGAACTACTTCGCCGAGATCGAGCAGGCGGCGTTCGACCCCGCCAACCTCGTACCCGGCATCGGCGCCTCCCCGGACAAGATGCTGCAGGGCAGGCTGTTCTCGTACCCGGACACGCATCGGTACCGCATCGGCCCGAATTACCTGCAGCTTCCGGTCAACCGGCCGAAGGCACCCGTCCACTCGTACAACAAGGACGGTCCGATGACCTACGTCAACTCCGGTGACCCCGTGTACGCCCCGAACTCCATGGGCGGCCCGGTGGCCGACCCGGAGCTGTGGAAGGGCGAGTCCTACGCGGTGGCCGGTGAGATCATCCGCAGCGCCTACGTCCTGCACCCGGAGGACGACGACTACGGTCAGCCGCGGACGCTGTGGGAGAAGGTGCTCTCGGACACCGACAGGGCGCACCTGGTCGCCAACATTGTGGGCCATGCCTCCGCGCCCGAGGTCACCGCGGACATGAAGGTACGGGTGGTGGAGTACTGGCGGAACATCGCCAAGGACCTCGGGGACCACGTCGCCAAGGGCCTCGCAGTCAACGGCTCCTGATCCGCCCGCACCGACCCACGAATCGCCGGCGGTGTCCTGGCCGCGGCAGGGACCTGACCGGCCCCTGTACGCGAGCAGATCAGCACAACGCCCGCACACACGGGTTCCGGCCTTAGCATTTCGCAGGTGACCGCCTACGACGATCCTGACGCGTTCGAGTACCTGGACTTCTCGGCCCTGCCGCGGCGCCAGCAGCGGATCCTGGCCACGATCCGGGACTGGGTGGGCAGATACGGGTATCCGCCGAGCACACGCGAGATCGGCGACTCGGTCGGGCTGCGGTCGTCGTCATCGGTGTCGAAACACCTGAAGAGCCTGGAGGAGAAGGGGTTCCTCCGCCGGGGCACGACGATGACCCGGCCGATCGACGTGCGTCTGTTCCTGCGAGCCTCGGCGCCGGAACCGGCCGAGGATCTGGTGACCGTGCCGGTGGTCGGAGACATCGCCGCGGGCAGTCCCATCGTGGCCGACCAGCACCTGGACGACATGCTGACCCTGCCCCGCGGCATCACCGGGCGTGGCAACCTGTTCGGTCTGCGTGTGCGGGGCGATTCGATGATCGAGGCCGCGATCTGCGACGGCGACATCGTCGTGGTACGGCAGCAGCCCGAGGCGCACTCGGGCCAGATCGTCGCCGCGATGATCGACGGCGAGGCCACCGTGAAGGTGTATCGCCGGCGCAACGGGCACGTCTATCTCGAACCGCGCAACCCCGCCTACGACATCATCGACGGTGACGGCTCCGTGGTGCTGGGCATCGTGGTCTCGGTCCTTCGCAGCGTCTGAGCACAGCCGGCCCCCGGGCGGTGAGGCCGGGGGCCGGGATGGGTGGGGCTGGTGTCGTTGGACGGAGCGGTTACCGGTACACGCCGAACTCCCAGAGGGAGTAGCCGTAGGCGGTGCCGCGCTGGGTGAGGTTGAGGCGGACGTATCTGGCGGACACGTTCAGGTCGATGTCGTCGAAGCCGCCGTCACCGGCGGTGGTGGAGTAGGCGTTCGCCCAGGTGGTGCCGTCGTTGGAGGTCTGGACCTGGTACGACTTGCCGTAGGCGCTCTCCCATGCGAGCTGCACGTGCTTGATCGGCACAGCGCTCCCGAGGTCGACCTGGAGCCACTGCGGGTCACTCCAGTCGCTCGCCCACCGCGTGCTGAGGTTGCCGTCGGTCGCCTTGGAGGGCAGGAACGGCCCGCCGTCGCCGGTCGGCTGGTAGGACGAGGCGGTGGTCGTCTTGCCGAGCGCGACGTTGGTGCCGTTGACCGGCGGGGCCACGACGCGGAACGACTTCTGCTCGATGCCCACGTTGCCCTGGCCGTCGAAGGCGTAGACGTAGACCTTCCAGACGCCCATCTGCTGCGGCGCGGTGACCGAGAACTGGCCGGGGGACGTCTCGGTGAACCGGACGTGCGAGAAGCCGGTGTTGCCGTTGATGTGCTTGTTGCTGACCATGAGGTTGTAGCGGATCGGGTCGCCGTTCGGGTCGCCCGCCGTCACCCCGACGGTGAACTGGCCGCCCGCCGGCACGCTGGTCTGCGAGCCCACCGTCATGGACGTGATCTCCGGCGGCGTGTTGGCCGACGCCTGGCCGGTGTAGGCCTGCTTGAGCGCGTGGTAGCCGAGGCGGCGCCAGCCGCCGGTGAAGGTGTTGAGCCATACGCCGCCGAAGTCGTTCTCCAGCCCGTAGTGGAACTCGGTGGCTCCGAGCGCGACGCCCGGGTGGCCCTTGATCGCGTTCCAGCTCGCGGTGTACCCGGCGCGCTTCTGCAGGTCAGTCGGCTCGGTGGGGACGCCGTTGACGTCGTTCGGCACCTCCCACTCACCCGCCGGACCGCCCTCGGTGATGATGTACGGCTTGGTGTAGCCGCCGTCGATCCAGGCCTGCTTGACCCCGCCGATCGCGCCGTAGGAGTTGACCGCGAGCAGGTCGAGCGCCGGAGCGTAGGTCTTGTAGTACGGCCAGGCGCCGGTCCAGGCGTCGGTCGAGGTGACCGGGTGGTTGGGGTCGGCGGCGTGGATGGCCTGGGCGACCTCGTTCACGAACTTCGCGTACCCGACGCGCCGCGCCTCGACCTCGGCCGCGGAGAGGCCGTGGTCCTGCATGGTGAGGATGACCTCGTTGCCGACGTCCCACATCAGCACGCCCTGGTACCCCTTGAGGGCGTTCACCCGGGCGACGATCTCGTTCTTGACGCTGGTCTTGTAGGCGGTGTCGTTGACGTAGTCCGCGCCCTGGTTGAGCCAGTGCCCGACGACGACCTTGATGCCCTGCTGGGCGGCCCTGTTGAGCAGGGTCGGCGTGTTGGCGTCGTCCACGCCCCAGGTGCGGATGGTGTTGACGCCCATGGACTTCAGGTCGCGCATGTAGCCGTCGGCGGCGGCCTGCGGCGGGCCGTACGTCAGGCCCCTGAGCTCGTACGCCGAGCCGTTGACGTTGAGCTGCCAGTTGCCCTGCGTTCCGGTCACCTTGACCACGCTCGGGCCCGCGGGGGTCGCCGGGTCTGTCATCGCGGGCGGCACGGTGCCGGTGCTCCTTGCGACGGACACGGAGTCCACGCTGAGGACGCCGCCGGAGGTCGTTGCCGTGGTCGGGGTGGTGGACCCGGCGATCGCGTTGGGCAGCGAGCCGCCGATCGCGAGGTCGAAGCGCAGGTAGAAGCCGTGGTGGACGGCGGCGTCCCAGGCGGCGACCCCGACCTGGCTCTCGCGGACGACCCAGGTCTGCTTGCCGTCGAGGTAGAAGCGGATCTCCTCGTCGGTCTTGGTGCGGTCGATGATCTGCGTGTACTCGTGGTACCCGGTCTGGCAGCCGGTGCACGATGCGAGGCCGCTGGTGCGGCCGTTGTACTCGGCGCACACGCCGTCGGGGGCCGTGCCGCAGTGCAGGGTGTTGGAGAGCTGGCTGCGGCCGTTGACGTCGGTCATGATGTCGGTCTCGCCGACGCCCGGCCAGTTGTTGTAGTTGCCCCGGTAGGCGGCGCCGGTCGCGCGGAAGCCCGGCCAGTAGCCCATGGCGTTGGCCACGTCGGGCTGCTTGAGGCTCGCGGTGAACCTCAGCTGCTCGCCCGGCTGCGGGGTGAAGTCCGTGCGCTGCGTCTCGACGCGTCCGGACGTCCAGTTGCCCGCGCCGTCCCTGATGGCCTTGATGGCGAGCTTGCCCGTGCCGTCGAGGGAGACGTTGGCGGTGGAGGCGCTCATGGTCTCGACCTCACCGGTCCCCCAGTTCGCGGCGCCGCCCGGGTACTGGGTGCCGGTGCGCAGGAGCCAGTTCGCCCCCGAGGGCGAGGTGCCCGCGGCCCCGTCGAAGTCGTCCTTCCAGACTTCGGTCCAGTTGCCGGGAGGAGGGGTCGGGGTGACGGTCGGCGTCGGCGAGGGGCTGGTGCCGCCGATGGTGCCGTACACCTGGAACTCCCACAGCGAGTAGCCGTAGCCCGTGCCCCGGACCGTGCCGTACATCCGCACGTACCGGCCGGTGCCCGAGACGGCGAGCGTCTGCGTGCCGCCGGTGCCCGTCGTGGTCGAGTACACATCGGTCCACGCCGTGCCGTCGGGCGACACCTGGATCTTGAACGCCTTGCCGTACGCGGTTTCCCACGTCAGCACGACCTGCGTGATGGAGGCGGACGCGCCAAGATCGACCTGGAGCCACTGCGGGTCGCTGAACGCGCTGGCCCAGCGCGTGCCGGTGAGGTCGCCGTCAACGGCCGCGGAGGGGCTCCAGGCGGCCCCCTCTGAGGAGGACGCCGTCGCCGGCTTCCCCTGCGAAAGCAGGGTGTCGACGGCCATGGCGGTGCCTGACAGCGCCAGGCCGGACGCGACCAGCGCGACCAGAACGGCGACGAGCAGGCCCAATCGGTACCTGCCTGGGCTGCGGGATGGGTGCACGATCTCTCCTCGATACGGGGGGTGCCTGCCGTATTGGCAATGGGTAACAGAGGGAGAGCGCTCTCCGAATGGAGAGTGCACCGATCGATCGAGCACTGTCAAGACCGATTCGCAACCGGAACGAAACGTGCTGCTCACGTGCCGGAAACCCTTTCGCCCGGAAGACGGAGGTCACGGGCTCCCCATTGACATCCTCGCCTCGGACGGTGAATCTATGGCCAGGAGGGAGAGCGCTCTCCAATCCCCGAGAGGAACCAGAGTGACCGACGAGCAGTTCGATGACGTGGTGCGCAAGATGGATCTGGAGCAGAAGGTGAGACTGCTCACCGGAGCGACCGCGTGGCGGACCCACGCCCTGCCGGACATCGGCCTGCGTTCCATCGTCACCTCCGACGGGCCGATCGGCGTTCGTGGCCAGGGATGGGACGAGCGGAGCACCTCACTGACCCTGCCCTCTCCCACCGGGCTCGCCGCGAGCTGGGACGAGGACCTGGTGGAGCGGCTCGGCGCGCTGCTGGGCGACGAGGCCCGCCGCAAGCGGGTCGACGTGCTGCTGGCTCCCACGATCAACCTGCACCGCTCGCCGCTCGGCGGCAGGCACTTCGAGTGCTACTCCGAGGACCCGCTGCTCACCGCGCGGATCGGCGTCGCCTACATCCGGGGCGTGCAGTCGCGCGGGGTCGCCGCCACGGCCAAGCACTACGTCGCCAACGACTCGGAGACCGAGCGCCTCACGCTCGACGCGCGCGTGGACGAGCGCACTCTGCGCGAGGTGTACCTCGCGCCGTTCGAGGCCGCCGTCGAGGCCGGCGTGTGGGTGGTCATGGCCGCCTACAACGGCGTGAACGGCGCCACCATGAGCGAGAACCCGCTGCTCGCCGAGCCACTGAAGGGCGAGTGGGGCTTCGACGGCCTGGTCATCTCCGACTGGGGGGCGGTGCGCTCCACCGTCGCGTCGGGACGCGCCGCGCAGGACCTCGCCATGCCGGGCCCGGACGGGCCGTGGGGCGACGCCCTGGTGGCGGCCGTACGCGCGGGCGAGGTGCCCGAGGAGGCCGTCGACGAGAAGGTCCGCCGCCTGCTGCGCCTGGCCTCCCGCGTGGGCGCGCTGTCCCCGGACGACCCGCCCTCCCTCGCGGAGCTCCCGGTCTCGCAGGCCCCGGACGCGCAGGGCGGCTACTCCGCGCTCGGGGGTCCGCACCCGGGCACCCCGACCGACGCGGTGAGCAGGGCGCTGCTGCGCGAGGCGGTCGTGGCGGGCACCGTGCTGCTGCGCAACGAGCGGTCGGTCCTCCCCCTCGACGCCGGGCGGCTGCGCAGGGTCGCCGTGATCGGTCCCAGCGCCGCCGCGCCGCGCGTGCAGGGCGGGGGCAGCGCGGGCGTCTACCCCGTCTCCTCCCTGTCGCCCCTGGACGGCATCCGTGACGCGCTCGCGGGACGGGCCGAGGTCACCCACGCGGCCGGCGTGCACCTGCCGAGCCGCCCGACCCCGCTCGACCTCGGCAACGCCCGCAACCCGCTGACCGGCGAGCCGGGCGTGCTCGTACGGCTGCTGGACGCCGGCGGGGCAGAGCTGCACGCCGAGCACCGGCTCACCGGGCGCATCCTCGAACCCGCCCTCGTCGACTCCTCGGCCACCGTCGAGATCCGCGCCACCCTTTGCCCGCAGGCCGGCGGCGTGTGGAACCTCGCCGTCTCCGGATGGGGCCACGTGTTCCTCGCGGCGGACGGCACCACGCTGATCGACGAGGAGGTCGAGCGCGACACCGACGACCCTGCCACCGTGCACCTCACCCCGCCGTGGCGGCACGCCTCGCTGGACCTCACCGCGGGCCGGGAGGTCGAGCTGGTCGCCCGCCGCCGCCTCGACCCCGACACCGGGCTGGCCTCCGTGCTCGCCGCCGACCCGCCGAGGCGCGGCGACGCCGAGGAGCTCGCGGCCGCGATCGAGCTGGCCAAGGAGGCGGACGTCGCCGTCGTGGTCGTCGGCACGACCGAGGAGGTCGAGAGCGAGGGCTACGACCGCGAGGACCTCGCCCTGCCCGGCGAGCAGGACGCCCTGGTCCGCGCCGTGCTCGCGGCCAACCCCGACACCGTCGTGGTGGTCAACGCCGGCGGCCCGGTCGCCATGCCGTGGCGCGAGGAGGTGCCCGCCGTGCTGCTGAGCTGGTTCCCCGGCCAGGAGTACGGGGACGGCCTCGCGCGGGTGCTCCTCGGCGACGCGGAGCCCGGCGGGCGCCTGCCCACCACGTGGGCCGACAGGGCGCTCATCGGCACCACGCCCGTGGAAGGCGTGCTGGAGTACGCCGAGGGCCCGGACATCGGCTACCGGGCGTGGCTGCGCGAGCAGGCTCCCCCGGCGTACTGGTTCGGCCACGGGCTGGGATACACCACCTGGGAGTACGAGAGCGTGGTCGCGCCGGAACTCGCCGAGCCCGGCCGCCCGTTCCCCGTGCGGGTGCGGGTGCGCAACACCGGCGAGCGGGCCGGCGGCGAGGTCGTGCAGGTCTACCTGGCCAGGCCCGAGACCGGCGTGCGGCGCCCGGCGCTGTGGCTCGCCGGCTTCGCGCGCGTGGAGGCGGGGCCCGGCCAGACCGTGGAGGCCGAGGTCGAGATCGCGGCCCGCGCCCTCCAGCACTGGTCCCCGAACGACCGGGCCTGGACCGCCGAGGCCGGTTCCTTCACCGTACTGGCGGGCCGCAGTGCCGGCGATCTACCATTGAGCACGACGACGGCGACCGGCGAGACGAGCCGGTGACGGCGACTTGTATGGCCCTCTTCGCGTGACGTAGGAGGCCAGGGCGGGCGAGCGCGTTGGAGAGCGCTCTCCCGCCATGCTATAAAAGCCACATGAGCGAAGGTCGCCCGCCTGTGTCGGCATCCCCCACCCTGGAGGACGTGGCGCGCGCGGCGGGTGTCTCCCGCGCCACGGTCTCCCGCGTCATCAACGGCATCCGCAACGTGGATCCCACGATCCAGGAGACGGTCAGGCGGGCCATCGCCGACACCGGCTACGTCCCCAACCGCGCGGCCCGCTCCCTGGTCACGCGCCGCACCGGCGCGATCGCCCTGGTCGTCTCGGGCGCGGGCGAGGAGAGCGGGGAGAACCCCTTCCACAGCCAGGTCTTCGCCGACCCGTTCTTCGGCCGCGTGGCCAGCGGCGTCGTCGGCTTCCTCCGCCCCCGGGGCATCCACCCGATCCTGATGTTCGCCGAGACCGCCGAGGCCCGCGCCCAGGTCATCGCCTACCTCCGCCAGGGCAACGCCGACGGCGCGGTCCTGGTCTCCACCCAGGCGGACGACCCGCTCCCCCGCCTGCTGGTCGACGCGGCGCTGCCCGCCGTGCTGTTCGCGAGGCCGGCCGAGCCGATCCCCATCAGCTACGTGGACGTCGCCCACCGCACAGGGGCGAAGCTCGCCGCCGACCACCTGGTGGCGCGGGGCTGCCGCCGCGTGGCGACCATCTCGGGGCCGCTGGACGTGGCGGCCAGCCAGGACCGCCTTTCCGGGTTCCGCGATGCGATGGCCGCGCACGGCTATCCGTACATCCCGTGCGTCGAGGGGAACTTCACCCTCGGCAGCGGGGAGGCCGCGATGGAGCGGTTGCTGACCGAGCATCCCGGCATAGACGGCGTCTTCATCGCCAACGACCTGATGGCCCAGGGCGCGCTCCCCGTGCTGCGCCACCACGGGTGCCGCGTGCCCGACGACGTGGCCGTGGTCGGCTTCGACGACAGCAGCGCGGCGACCGCCAGCCGGCCCCCGCTCACGACGATCCGCCACCCCGTCGAGGACATGGCGGCCGAGATGGCACGGCTGCTGATGGCGCACGTCGACGACCCCGACCAGCCGGTGACCTCGATCATCTTCGAGCCCTCCCTGGTGGTCAGGGACTCCGCCTGACGGCACGCGCCCGCCGCCTCCGGGCGGGCGCGTCAGGTTCCGGGAGCCGCGTCCGCGGGTCGGGCGCCTCGGGCGGGCGCGCGCGGACGCGGCTCGCGGCTTACTTCACCGCCCCCGCGGTGAGGCCCTGTACGAGGTAGCGCTGGAGGAGCAGGAAGCCGGCCACGACCGGCACGCTGACCACCAGGGACGCCGCCATGACCTGGTTCCAGTAGACGTCGTTCTCCGTGGCGTAGCCACGTAGCCCGACGGCCAGGGTGCGGGTCGCGTCGTCGGTCATGACGGAGGCGAAGAGCACCTCTCCCCAGGCCGTCATGAACGCGTAGATGGCGACCGCGACGATGCCGGGGATCGCGGCCGGGATGACCACGCGGAACAGCGCCCCGAGCGGCCCGTTGCCGTCCACCTTGGCCGCCTCGTCCAGCGCCACCGGGATGGAGTCGAAGTAGCCGACCAGCATCCAGATCGAGAACGGCAGCGAGAAGGTCAGGTAGGTGATGATGAGCCCGGCGCGGGTCCCATACAGCTCCAGGCCGGTGGCGTTGCCGAGGTTCACGAAGATCATGAACAGCGGGAGCAGGAACAGGATGCCGGGGAACATCTGGGTGGACAGCACCGTGATGGTGAAGGTCTTCCTGCCGGGGAAGCGGTAGCGGCTCACCGCGTAGGCGGCGAAGATCGCCACCGCCACCGACAGCACGGACGCGATGGACGCCACGACCACGCTGTTCACGAAGTAGCGAGCCAGCGGGATGGTCTTCCAGATGTCGGCGAAGGGCCGGAAGCTGATCGTCGAGGGGATCCAGCGGAAGCCGTTCTGCACGTCCTGCAGCGGCTTGATAGCCGAGCTCGCCATCACGTACAGCGGGGTCAGGGTGAACAGGCCGAGGAATCCGAGCCCGATCCAGCGCGCCCACGGCAGCCAGCGCGGCTCATGCATTGCTCCTCCTCCGGGAGGTGATCGCCAGATACGCCGCGGTCACCACGAGGAGGAACAGCAGCAGCAGGACGGACATGGCCGAGCCCGACCCGAAGTTCCAGGTGATGAACGAGCTCTGGTAGATGTGCACCGAGATGAGGTCCGCCTGTTGCGGCGCCGCCTTCCCGAACAGCACATATGGAGTGTTGAAGTCGTTGAAGGTCCACAGGAACAGCACCAGGATCAGCACCTGGTTCACCGGCCGCAGCATGGGCAATGTGATGGAGCGGAGCTGCCGCCACCATCCGGCGCCGTCGATGGCCGAGGCCTCGTACAGGTCGCGGTCGATGTTCTGGAGCCCGGCCATGAGGATCAGGAACGCGAACGGCCAGGACCGCCACACGCAGACCACCACCACCGCCGCGAAGCTGTTCGAGCCGATCAGCCAGAACGGGCGGTCGGCGCCGCCGAGGCCGAGCTGGTCGACCAGGACGTGGTTGACGAACCCGGTGTCCCGCTGGAACATGAAGCTCCAGGTGATCACTCCGGCGTAGACGGGCAGGGCGTAGGGCACCAGGAAGAACGTGCGCAGGAGCCCCCGGCCGCGGAAGGCGCCCTGCATGAGCACCGCCCCCATCGTGCCGAAGAGCCAGGAGAAGCCGACCGCGAGCGCGGTGAAGGCGATGGTGATGAGGAACGAGTGGAGCAGGGACTTGCCTACGGCCGAGTCGAAGTCGACCGCGACCTGGTAGTTCGACAGCCCCACGAACGGAGCGGCCGACCAGTTCCTGATGAAGAACTGCGTGAGCCTGAGGAAGCTCATCCCGACGCCGATGAGCATCGGCACCACGTGGATGAGCAGTTCCAGCAGGATCGCCGGGAGGATCATCAGGTAGGGCACGCCCAGGCGGCGCAGCCGTAACGGGATCCGGCCCGCGACCCGCGACGGCAGCCCCCTTCCGGGCGGGGGCGGCCCGCCTCCGGCCGGCGCGGTCTCGCGCCGCTCGTCTTGCTGAGGCGTGGTACGGGCGACCATCTAATCCTCTCGATTCGGCAGGGCCGGTCGTTGACGGCGTGACAGTTGGATCATGAACCCGCCCGCCGGGCCGTCTCGTGAACGGCCCGGCGGGGGGCTTCCGGTGGGGTGCCGGGCGGGGGATGATCGGGGGAAGACCCCCGCCCGGCACCGTGGCATCGGTGCCGAGGGTCAGCTACCGGGCTGGACCTGCTCGTTCGCCTGGGTCAGCTTGGCCTTGACGGCTTCCTCGGTGATCGGCTTGCCGCTGGCCGCGTCGGCCCACAGCTGGTTCATCGCGGTGCCGACCAGGGTCTCGAACTGGCTCTCCTCGGGCACCTGGGGCAGCGGCGCGGCGGTCTTGGCGAGGATGTCCTGGAACGTCTTGATGTCCTCGCTCTGGAACGCCGGGTCGTTGTAGGCGTCCTGGACGGTGGGCAGCGAGCCGTACGTCTTGTTCAGGATCTGCTGCTCCTCCGGGCTCGTCATGAACTTCACGAACTTCAGAGCGCCGTCCTGGTTCTTAGTGAAGTTGAACACGGCGAGGTTGATACCGGCCACCATGCCGTTGACCTGCTTGCCCCCGGAGTCCGCCGCGGGCAGCGGGATGGGCGCGATGCCGTAGGTGTCGTTGGTCAGCCCGGCGGCCTTGATCTGCGAGCCGATGGACTGCCACATCAGCATCGCGGCCTTGCCGTTGACGAAGTCGTTCACGGCCTCGGTGCCGTTGGAGTACTCGGCGTTGCTCGGGTTGACGATCTTGTCGGCCGCCATCAGGTCGAGGTACTGCTTGATGGCCGCGACGTTCTGGGGCGAGTCGAACTGCGGCTTGCCGCTTCCGTCGAACAGCTCGGCACCGTGCTGCTGGCCGAAGATGAAGGCGTGGTGGGAGTTCTCGCTGACGCTGGCGCCCTCGACGGCCAGGCCCCACTGCTTGCCCTTGGTGAGCTTCTTGCCGTCGGCGACCAGCTCGTCCCAGGTCGCCGGCGGCTTGTCGATGCCGGCGTCCTTGAACATCTTCTTGTTGTAGTACAGCCCGTAGGTCATGCCGTAGATCGGGACGGCCGTGGGGGGCTTGCCGGGCGCGCCGGTCGCGGCGAGGCTCGGGCCGAGGAAGCGCTCCTTGCCGCCCAGCCCGGCGAGCAGGTTGTCGTCGAACGGCAGGAAGGCGCCGGTGGCCTGCAGCGAGGCCGACCAGGTGTTGCCGATGTTGACCACGTCCGGGCCCTTGCCCGACGTGGTGGCGGCGAGGATCCGGTTGAGCAGGTCGGCCCAGGGAACCACTTCGAGGTTCACCTTGATGCCGGTCTGCTTCTCGAACTTGTCGAGCTCGGGCTGGAGCACCTGCTTGTCGTTGTCGAGGCTGGTGCCCTGGTTGGACGCCCAGTAGGTGAGCGTCTTGCCCGCGCCGCTGTCGGCGGACCCGCCGCCGGTCGCGGTGCCGCCGCTGTCACCGCCACCGCCGCACGCCGCGGCCGCCACCATCAGCGCGCCTGCGACGGCGGCATATCCGAACTTGCCTATACGCACAATGAACCCCTCACTAGAACGCGACTCCGGCCTCGTGCCGATGGAGTCGCCACACGCCAGATCGGCCTCGCCGCCATGGGGCGGGAAGCCGAGAGGAGGCCGACAAAGGCCAAAGAAAGACCTCCTGCTTCAAGGACGCCGGGCCCCGCCGCCGTCGGCGGCGGGGCCCGGATGATGTGTTATGGGTAGGCGTTGACGTAGACGACCTGCGTACTCGCGTTCGCCGGTCCTCCCGTCGTGTTGATGACATGGCGGATCGTGCCGACACCGCCGAGGGAGACGCTCACCAGGTCGTGGAACTTCACGCCCGGCTTCTGCGGCACCTCGAACGACCGGTCCGCCGTGACGGTGGGGTCGACGTTGAAGTAGGAGTGACTTCCGACGCCCCAGGCCTCGTGGGTCGTGACCGAGTCCGCCACCTTGTAGGCCGCGTAACCCTGCAGTGACCCGTTCATCCACGCCGCCTGGTTGGGCGGGTCGTAGGGGAACTCGTTCTGGAAGAAGTAGGTGCGCCCGCCGTTGCCGTTCCAGATGGCCTCGTACTTCTGGTAGTGCTCGACGAACAGTCCGTACATGGTGACGTCGGCTTGCCGCCGGTGCCGGTCGTGGTGGAGTACACGTTCCCGTCGAAGGCGGCGGAGGCCGGCGTGCCGGCGTTCTCGGTGGAGGAGGCTGTGGCGGCCTTGCCCTGGGACAGCAGGCTGTCGACGGCCATGGCGGGAGCGGTCACCGCCAGGCCAGACGCGATCAACACCACCAGGAAGGCGATGAGCAGACCTATGCGGTACAGGCCCGGACTGCGTGAAAGATGCACAGCCTCTCCTTGGAGCAAGGGGGGTACCCGTCGGCCGAGGGGTGACGACAGGGGAGGGAGAGCGCTCTCCAGACAGAGATTGTCCGCTGTATCACGACTTGTCAACACATCCTTGCTGACGATTTGGAAACCCCCTGCTCACCCCCCCGAAACACGCCGGCCCTCGCGGAGCCACTTGTCTGACCTCCACAGAGCTGTGAGACGCGCCTGGACCACAGTGTGGACGCCTTAGTGATCTTCAAGCGCCTTACCGCTCGTCAAGAAGCGGGGTGAACCCACGGGTCAGCGGCTTGCCAGGGCTCCGCGACCGCCGTCCGGGCCGCCTCCGGACACGGTCCGGAGGCGGCCGGGCACTGATTGACAGCGACGAAATATGCGCGTAACGCTTGATGGAGAGCGCTCTCCCCTGATGCCCACGACGAAAGCGAGACCCCCGCCCCATGGACCAGATCGCCCTATAGCACGGCTCCAGGCATCAGGCGATCCCCGACGCGGTCCACAGGCGTTCCCCCTCGTCGAATTCCTCTGCCGGCTGGAGTCCGGCGCGCCGCGCCACCGCCATCGAGGCGTGGTGGTCCGGGTGGACATGGGCGCTGACGCGGCTGACCCCCCGCGCGCCCAGCCAGCCGACCAGCGCCCGCGCGGCCTCGGACGCGTACCCCTGACCCTGCCACGGCAGGCCGACGACCCAGGCGATCTCGGCGTGCCGCCCGCCGCCGACCACCGTCGCCTGCACGTACCCGACGGCCCGCCCGTCGGCTCTGCGGCGGATGATCCAGTTGTACCAATCCTGCGAGCCGTCGTCCGAGTGACCGGCGACCTGCTTGGCGTACCGGGTTCGCAGTGCCTCCTCGGTGGGCGGCGAGCCACCGATGAAGGAGTACAGCTCCTCGCCGGCCAGCACCTCCGCCATGTCGGCGGCGTCCTCCACCGTCAAGGGCGTCAGCTCGACACGCGAGGTGACGATGCGATCGTCGGCGTCCTGCCCAGATCGGGTCACGCGGTGATCACCCTTTCCCCATCCGCGGGGGGCCGCCTCAGCGCATCGCCTCCGCCGCGCGCGGCTGGTCGAACTGCGTGCGGTAGAGCTGCTCGTACCGGCCGCCCTCGGCGAGCAGGTCCGCGTGGGTGCCGCGCTCGACGACCCGCCCGTCCTCGATCACCAGGATGAGGTCGGCGGACCTGATGGTGGAGAGCCGGTGCGCGATGACCACGGCCGTCCGCCCGGCCAGCGCCTCCCCCAGCGCCTCCTGCACCGCCGCCTCCGAGGTGGAGTCGAGGTGGGCCGTGGCCTCGTCCAGGATCACCACACGCGGGCGCGCCAGCAGCAGCCTCGCGATCGTCAGCCGCTGGCGCTCGCCGCCGGACAGCCGGTAGCCGCGCTCGCCGACGATGGTGTCCAGCCCGTCCGGCAGCGCCGCGATCAGGCTCTCCAGCCGTGCCCTGCGCAGCACGTCCCACAGTTCCTCCTCAGGCGCCTCCGGGCGGGCGAGCAGGAGGTTCGCGCGGACGGACTCGTGGAACAGGTGCCCGTCCTGCGTGACCATGCCGAGCGTCTCGCGGATCGACTCGGCCGACAGGTCTCTGACGTCCACGTCCGACAGGCGCACGGCCCCGGCGTCCACGTCGTAGAGCCGCGCCGTGAGCTGCGCGATCGTCGACTTGCCCGCTCCGGACGAGCCGACCAGCGCCACCATCTGCCCCGGCTCGGCGCGGAACGACACCCCGCGCAGCACCTCGGCCCCTCCTCGCGTGTCCAGCGTGGCGACCTCTTCGAGGGACGCCAGCGACACCTTGTCGGCGGAGGGGTAGCCGAAGACCACGTCGTCGAACTCAACCGACACCGGGCCCTCGGGCACGCGGCGGGCGTCCGGCCGGTCGGAGATCAGCGGCTTGAGGTCCAGGATCTCGAAGACCCGCTCGAAGCTCACCAGCGCGCTCATGACCTCGACCCGCGCGCTCGCGAGGGCCGTCAGCGGCGCGTACAGCCGGGTGAGCAGCAGCGCGAGCGCGACGACGGCGCCCGGCTCAAGCTGGCCGCGCAGGGAGTAGAAGCCGCCGAGGCCGTAGACGACCGCCAGCGCCAGCGCGGAGACCAGCGTCAGCGCCGTGACGAACACCGACTGGACCATGGCCGTGCGGACTCCGATGTCGCGGACCCGCCGCGCCCTGAGGGCGAACTCCGCCGACTCGGTGGCCGGCCTGCCGAAGAGCTTGATCAGCGTGGCGCCCGGGGCGGAGAAGCGCTCGGTCATCTGCGTGCCCATCCGGGCGTTGTGGTCGGCGGCCTCCCGCTCCAGCCGCGCCAGGCGCGAGCCCATGCGCCGCGCGGGCAGCACGAACACCGGCAGCAGCACCAGCGCGATCAGGGTCACCTGCCAGGAGATGCCGATCATCACGACCAGTGTGAGCAGGAGCGTCACGATGTTGCTGACCACCCCGGACAGGGTGTTGCTGAACGCCCGCTGGGCGCCGATGACGTCGTTGTTCAGGCGGCTGACCAGCGCTCCTGTCCTGGTGCGGGTGAAGAAGGCGACGGGCATGCGCTGCACGTGGTCGAACACCGCCGTGCGCAGGTCGATGATCAGCCCCTCACCGATGCTCGACGACAGCCAGCGGGTGACCAGCCCCAGCCCCGCGTCCAGCAGCGCGATGAACGCGATGAGCACGGCGAGCCCGACGACGGTCTCCAGCGCCGAGCGCTGCACGATCGCGTCGACGACGCGGCCCGCGAGCACGGGCGTCGCCACCGCGAGCACCGCCGAGACCACGCTGAGCAGCAGGAACCACACCAGCATCCGGCGGTGCGACCGCGCGAACCCTCCGATGCGCCGCAATGTCGCCCTGGAGAACGGCCTCCGGTCCTCGTGCGCGTGCATCGCGTTGTACATCGAATGCCACGCGGTCACTTCCATGTCCATAGACGTCCCACCGGATCCTGGTCTGGGCTGCTTATCAAGATCACCGGGCGGTCGCCGGTGACGCGTACCCAGACGATAAGCGCTCAACTTACGTTGAGGTCAAGCGATGCGCCCCTCTAGGGGGTGGTTCCTCCTGAGCCGGGCGACCGAGTGCCCCGCGACGTGGATCCGCCGCCCCCAGTAGGGGATACCCCTTTTTCCGACCCGGGCCCCCAGCGCCAGCCAGCTGCAGACCGCTCGTTCGAGCACCCAGCCGGGAGCGAGCAGTGCGCTGGTGAACGGGTAGACGTGCTCGCCGCCGCCCCGGCGCCTGCCGATCTCGGCCAGCACGACCACGAGGCCCGCGCACGCGAGGACGGCGCGGTGGCGCCCGCGCAGGAGCGCGACCGTCACGGCGGGCAGGACCAGCAGGAACACCGCCATCCGCGCGGGCCGCGCCAGGTCGTCGTACGCCTGCCAGACACGCTGCGCGCGGAACCGCTCCACGCCGGGCGGCACACGGGAGACGAACAGGTCGCGGGGACGGCACTCGCGCCCGCCGTGCGCCCGCACCGTGCGGATGAGTTCGAGGTTCTCGAACAGCACGTCGCCGTCGTATCCGCCCATCGCCAGGAAGGTCGACCTGCGCACGCCGAACGTGCCAGGGTAGTCCGCGCCGAAGGCCCGGTTGAGCAGGGTGCGGGCGGTGTCCCAGCGGGCGTGCCAGGGCAGCGGGCGGAAGTAGTTCTGCGGGCGCACGAGGTCGGCCCCGGCGAGCAGGGCGTCCACCCGGGCGAGCGCGGCCTCGTCGTAGCGCACGTCGTCGTCGGCGATGACCACGTGCTCCCCCCGCGCCCTGCGCAGGCCCGTGGTGACGCCGGTGACCTTGCCGTTGAGGAAGTCGAGGTCGCCGTCGGGCCGTACGTGGTCGGCGATGTCCCCCCAGGCCCGCGCGTGCCGCTCGAAGAGCTCAGGCGCCGAGCCGTCGACGACCACGACCCGGACGTACGTGCTCAGCCGGCGCAGGTAGGCGGTCAGCTCCTCCAGCCCGGCGTCGCTCCTCCATCGGATGGGCAGCACGTAGTCGAGGTCGATCATCCGGGCTCCAGGCCGCCGCCCCGGAGCGACGTGGCTCTGTTCTCCCAAGATTTCATGACATGTTCGGCGAAGAGCCGGTCGAGCGCGAGGCAGCACGCGGCCCCGTACAGCACGTCGCCCGTCATGGACGGATGCGCGGCGGCGAACGTCCCGCACATGTCGTACCCGGCGATCTGCTCGTGGACGGCGTCGGCCTGCACGTGCTCGTCGTAGAAGCGGGCGGCGGTCGCGTCTCCCCCGATCCGCCGCAGACCGCGCCCGTACTTGGCGTTGGGCAGCGAGGACGTCATCTCCAGCGCCGCCAGATGGCCGAGCAGGGCGCCACGGAAGCGGCGGTGCAGCCCGAAGAGGGACATGACGTTGTTGACGGCCAGGGTGATCGCCGGAACCCGGTCCAGGTACGCGCCGTAGGAGTCGGACAGGCCGAGGCCGCGCATCGTGGCGCGGAACAGCTCGGCGTGCATCCGCTCGGCGCGCCCGCCGCCGTACTCGTCGGCCTGGATCTCCACCAGCGCGGCCTTGGCGTGGCCGCGCAGCCGGGGGATCCCGAAGGTGTGCGGGTCGGCCTCCTTGAGGTGGTAGACGGACCGGTGCACCACGAACTCACGGAAGTGCGCCCGTCCCGCCTCGTGGTGCAGGAAGTCCGCGAGCGGGGGGCCGTCGCCGGCCGCGGCCGCCAGCCTGCCGAGCGTCCTCGGCAGCTCCCGCGCGGGCACCGGCGCCGGTGGGGGCACCACGCCCGACAGGCCCCACTCGAACCGCCGCTCCAGGACCTGCCGCACGCGCAGCAGCGAGGGATGCCACTCCCACCGGTCGTCGACCTCGCCGAAGCCCTGGTAGTGCAGCTCGTAGCAGGCGAAGAGGGCGAGCTGGAGATCCTCGTCGGAAAGGACCGGATCGGCGGAGGTCACGGCGAGCTCGCCCAGCTCGTGCGGCGGGCGTGCGAGCCGCTCGAACAGGAAGGCGCTTATCGGGCCGCGAGGCTCCGGCAGCCGGGCGACGGTCTCCCCCGTCTCCCCCGTCTCCCCCGTCTCCTCCGGGTTGATGACGTCCACGGGTTTCATGCGATCCTCACTCCGAGGTGCCGGCGTCGCGCAGCGCCCGCCGCTGGACGGCGAGCAGGCAGGCCATGGACGGTGCGATGAGCACCACTCCGATGGCGGTCACGACGAGGGTGGCGGTCAGCACCGCCGGGTCGGCGGCGGCCTGGCGGTAGGTGAGCGAGGGCGGGAGCATGACGGGATACTGCGCGAGCGCCCATCCCCACAGGATCGTGATGACACCGAGCATGGCGGCGGCTCGCACCAGCGGGTAGACGCGCCGCCAGAGCAGCACCAGCGAGCCGACGCCGAGCACTGCCCCGGCCACGACCAGCGGGAACCCCCGGTGGGTGAGCCCGGTGAACAGCCTCGGGGCGTCCCAGCGCAGCACGGCGATGCCGCCGAGCGCGACGGCCCCGATGAGCACGGCCGCGACCAGCGCCCGCACGCGGAACCACTCGGCCAGGTCGGGGCGCCCGGCCTCGACCGCGTCGTCGCAGAGGTAGGCCCCGGCGAGGTAGACGCAGACCATGACGGCCAGCGCCCCGCCCAGCAGCGAGGTCGGATTGAGCCAGCTCGTGATGATGTTCCCCCTGGCCAGCCCCGGCGGCACCCGTCCCGAGGCGATCGCTCCCGCGGCCGTGCCGAGGAAGAACGGGGTGAGGATGGAGGAGACGGCGAAGGCCCCGCCGAACAGGCGTTGCTGCCACAGCTCCGTGGCCGCCTTGCGGAAGGCGAAGGCGGTGCCCCTGGCGATGATGCCGAGCGCCGCCAGCGTCAGCGGGATGTACAGCGTCGACATCACCGAGGCGAACACCCCCGAGAACCCCGTCCAGAGCAGCACGAGCACGAAGATCAGCCATACATGGTTGGCCTCCCAGACCGGCCCGATCGACTGCTCGATGAGCCTGCGCCGTCCCATGCCCGTACGGCTGCGCCCGGCGAGCAGGTCCCAGGCGCCCCCGCCGAAGTCCGCCCCGGCCAGCAGGGCGTACAGCGTGATTCCTACCCACATCACGACAAGTACGATCTGCGCAGTGTCCATCAGGAGGCTTCCGGCTCGCGGGTGCGTTCGGGCTCCTGGGGGGCGACGGGTCTCTCGCTCCACCTGATCAGCCGCATCACGTAGAGGGTGACGACGGTGAGCACCGCGTAGACCAGCGTGACGACCACGAAGCCGGTCACCAGCCCCGGCGCGGGGTTCACCGCGTCGGACGTGCGCAGATGGCCGTACACCGTCCACGGCTGCCGGCCGACCTCGGTGACGGTCCACCCCGCCTCTACCGCGATCACCGCGAACACCCCCGACAGGGCCGCCACCCGCAGGAACCACCGCGAGCGGGGCAGCTCCCGCCGCCGCCACCAGCTGTAGCCCAGCCAGGCCGACAGCAGGAGAAGGAGGAAGCCCATCCCCACCATCGTGTCGAAGGCCAGATGGACCATCATCACGGGCGGGCGGACGTCCCTCGGCACCTGGTCGAGACCCTGGACGACGGTGTCGGTGCTGTGCCCCACCAGGAGCGACAGCGCGTACGGGATCTCGATGGAGTAGCGCAGCCGGTCGCCGGTGACGATGCCGCCGATGCTCAGCGGGGCGCCCGCCTGCGTGCGGAACAGCGCCTCGGCGGCGGCGAGCTTGGTCGGCTGCAGCGTGGCGACGCGCTTGCCCGCGAAGTCGCCCACCAGGATCTGGATCGGGGTGAACACCGCCGCCAGCGTGAAGGGGACCAGGAACCCCAGCAGGTGGTAGCGGTCGCGCCGCCCCCTGAGCATGCCGGCGGCGTAGACGCCGGCGACCAGGAAGCCCGCGACCATGAAGGCCGCCACGACCATGTGGAGCGTCTCGTGCGGCACGGCCGGGTTGAACATCGCCCGCCAGGGGCGCACGTGGCCCACCACGCCGTCCGTGCGGGTGAACCCGCGCGGCGCGTTCATCCACGCGTTCGCGCACACCACCAGGAACGCCGACAGCGTTCCGGAGACCAGCACGGGGATCCCGCTGAGCAGGTGCACCTTGGGCGGGACGCGGTCCCACGCGTACAGGTAGATGCCGAGGAAGATGGCCTCGATGAAGAACGCGATGCCCTCCGCCGCGAACGGCAGCCCGATGACCTGGCCGTAGGTGCCCATCATCCCCGGCCACAGCAGCCCGAGCTCGAAGCTGAGGATCGTGCCCGACACCGCGCCGGCCGCGAACAACACCCCGATCGCCTTGGCCCACTGGCGGGCGAGCCGGGTGTAGTCGGCGTCGCCGGTGCGTATGCCCCGCCATTCGATGATCAGCATCAGGGCGGGCATGCCGACGCCCAGGCAGGCGAGCACGATGTGCCAGCCGAGCGACAGCGCCATCTGCAGGCGCGCCGCGACGAGGTCCGCCGGGGTCGCGGGACCGGCCGCCGAGAGGGCCAACTGCAACGTCGCCATCGCGACCTCCCGCCGCCCCCATGGCGCGCCGGTCGAGGCACGCGTGATCTGTTTCTGCAGGTTAGGCGGTCGGTCGGCGGGAGAACGGCTCCTCGCGCGGCGCGTCGCGCACGGTCCACCGGCCTTTGCCCGATGCCGGTGGCGGATTTGCCTTCTCCCGGGTGACCTGTGCGCGAGGCGTGCCGAGGCCACGGCGGAAAAGCGGCGCCCCGCGAGTGGCTACTCGCGGGGCGCCGCTTATGCGCGCATGTCCCGATTTATCCGGTGGGTGGTACCAGGGTCAGCCGCAGCGCCTGCCGTTGTTGATGCAGTCCACGGCCTGCTTCATCAGCGCCTCCGGCATCACGTTGATGAAGTCACCGTGGTCGGTGACCGGCTTGTGGAGCTGCTCGGGGAAGCTGTCGAGCGCGATGCCCGGGCCCGGCGGCACGTTGTAGGTGATGCGCTGCTCCAGGGCCGGGATGGCCTGGAACCCGCTCGGGCACGATCCGTCGGCCCCGGTGAAGGCCACGTGGGTGCGGTGGTTGGCGCTGTCGGTGTTCTTGCCGTCCCAGCAGCTCTGGAACCGCAGGAGGCGCACCACCTGGCTGCCGCGCGGGCAGATCGGGTACTTGTCCTTGAGCTGGCGGTTCTCGAACCCGGTGCACGTCCAGCGGGCGTTGGCGTTCGTCGGGCCGTTGGTGAACGACTTGGCGTCCCCGGTGATGATGCGCAGGAAGACCGGCATCCCGACCACCTTGCTCGTGGGGTTGCCGCTCAGCGTCAGCGTGACGGAGGCGGGACGCACGATCTGGCCGACGTTGCCGTCCAGGCCGCCGCCGGGCTTGTCGGCGTCGTTCCCCTTACCCTTCTGCAGGCGCAGGACCGGCCAGTAGTGGGTGGACTTGTCGCCGTTGGAGCAGGTGGTGCCCGCCGCCTGGAGGCTGTCGTTGGTCGAGAAGCCGCTGGTGTCCTTGTTGCCCACGTAGTCGTGGACGTGGTGGGCGCCGTTGGTCACTCCCGGCGCGACGATCACGTTGTCGGAGTTGTGGTGGCCGTCCTCGTTGCGCCCGCAACGGGAGACGAAGGTGCCCCTCGACGCCCCCTGCTGGTTGCGGGGCCTGTCGGCGTTGGGCTGGACGGTGCGGATGTCCACGAAGTCGTCGGGCGAGGGGCCCGTCGCGCCGCCGGTCGCCGTGGCGCTCGGTGAGGGAGAGGCCGAACCCGAGCCGGTCGGGCTCGCGGTGGGCTCGGCCGTGGGGTTCGCGGTGTCGCTCGGCGACGGCGAGGCGGAGGGGTCGCCGGGGTCGCCGGTCGCCGTCGGGCTCGGAGACGGTGACTGCCCGCCGCCCGCGCCGTTCTGCACCGTGCACGACGTCAGGTTGCGCAGGTCCGCCCGGGCGCCGGCGCGCCGGACGGCGGTCGCGATGCGGTTGATCGTGAACGAGCGCTGGAGCCGCAGCGGGTTGAGCACCGCGTTGCGGATCAGGCTGTTGCTCGCGCGGGCGCCGATCCTGGCCAGGCGCTGGTTGGCCTGGGCGATCTGCCGGTCGATCGTCGCGAGGTTCCGCTTCACCTCCGCCTGGGCGGCGGCGGGGACGTCGGTCAGCCTGTCGGCCACCGACGGGCAGCTCACCGTGCGTACGGCGTTGCCGGTCCTCGAAAGGGCGCTGGGCGACTCGGAGGCGGCGGGGTCGCCGGTCGCGCTCGGGTCCTCGGACGGAGTCGGGTCGTCAGAGGCGCTCGGAGACTCGGATGGAGACTCAGAGGGAGCGGCGGCGGGGCTCTCGCCGTTCTGTCCTGCTTCGGGCGCGCCGGTGCTCACGGCCGTGCTCACGAGGCTGTAGGCGGCGCTGACGGTGAGGGCCGACGGCGACCCGTCCGCGCCGACCGCCTGCCCAGCCGGGGCCAGGCTCGCCACGACGAGGCCGACCCCCGCCCCACCCAGGGCAAGGACGCTCAGGACGGGCCTGAACCGCCGTCTCTGCTGGATTCGGATCATTCGAACTCCTCCCGGAGTACGTGCTCATGGCGGCATTGGTTGGTGCCCCATCGTCACGAGGTACGCGGCGAGGACCGGAAGGGTTCGACCATCCTGGAAAACTTTTGCCGGCCCCTGACTCATGCGTGACACGCTGAACCGAACCGGCGCGCCCCGCGTACCCGCTGACGGTGACTTCTGCAGGCACACTGGATCGGAGATCTGCCATGGGACGCCCAAGCCTCACCACACGCGTGACCGCCCTTCTCGGTTCCGTCCTCGCCCTCGCGCTCGTCACGGGATGCGGTGGCGGCGCGGCCTCGGACGATCCCTCCCTCGCGGCGGCGGGCGGCGCCGCGGCGGCCAACCCGGGCCCCCCTGCCACCCTCAAGCAGCTCGCCACCAGGACCGGATGCGCCAAACCCCAGGTCCAGACCGACGCGGAGGAGCTACGACAGGGCGTGTGCAAGACCGACAAGGGCCAGTACACGGTCACGACGTTCTCCACCGACAAGGGCAAGGCCGAGTGGCTGGAGGAGGCGAAGAAGTGGGGCGGCAACTACCTGGTCGGCACGCGGTGGGTCATCGCGGGCAACGACCCGGGGGTGCTGCAGTCCTTCAGCGAGAAGGTCGGCGGCAACATCGAGACGACCGCGCCGTGACGGGCCGCGCCAGGCGTACGGCCGTGCTGCTCGGCGCCGCCCTGGCCGTCGCGGCCCTCGGCGGTTGCGGCACCGCGCGGGGCGCGACCGGCGGCCCTGCCACCGTCGAGGAGATCGCGGCCAGGACCGGCTGCGCCGAGCCCCAGATGCAGGTGGAGGCCGACGAGCTGCGCCAGGGCGTGTGCAGGACGTCGAAGGGCCAGTACTCCGTCACGACCTTCGCGACGGAGAAGGGCAAGCAGGAGTGGCTGGACGACGCGCTGAGCTACGGCGGCGCGTACCTCATCGGCACGCGCTGGATCGTGCTCGGCAACACCGAGGAGATGCTGGAGTCCTTCCGCGCGACCCTCGGCGGCCGCGTGAGGATGGGCGGGCACGTGATGCCGTCCGGCGAGCCGATGCCGCAGGGGCACTCCATGCCGCCGGGAGAGCACACGATGCCGATGCCGTGACGCGCGGAGCCGGGCCGCCGTGAGCGGCGCGGCCCCGCGCGGGACGGCGGACGCTCAGGAGATGGACAGTGCGCCGGACGGGCACACCTGCACCGCGCGGCGGACGCCCGCCTCCTGTGCGGCGGCCGGCTCCTCCTCCAGCAGCAGCACGGTGCCGTCCTCCTCGCTCTGGTCGAACACCTCCGGAGCCGTCAGCACGCACATCCCGGCTCCGATGCAGACATCGGTATCCGCTTTTATCCGCATGAGTTGGGAAACCTCCTACCAGGCGACCGGCAACCGGTGAACGCCGTAGATAGCCATGTCGGAACGCATCGAGACCTCCTCGCTCGGTATGGCGAGGCGCAGGTCCGGGAAGCGCCGCAGCAGGGCCGGGTATCCGATGCGCATCTCGATGCGGGCGAGCTGCTGACCGAGACACTGGTGGATGCCGTGGCCGAACGAGACGTGGCCCGTGGCCTGACGTGTGATGTCCAGCTTATCGGGGGCGTCGAAGCGTTCGGGATCACGGTTGGCCGCGCTCAGCGACAGCGTCACCGCCTCGCCGGCCTTGATCGTGTGGCCGTCCAGCTCGACGTCCTCCAGCGCCGTGCGAACCGGGCCGATGTGGACGATCGTCAGAAATCTCAGCAGCTCCTCGACCGCGCTTTCGGCCAGCGACGGGTCCCCGCGCAGCGCGGCGAGCTGGTCGGGGTTGTTCAGCAGCGTGTACGTGCCGAGGGCCAGCATGTTGGCCGTGGTCTCGTGACCCGCGATGAGCAGGAGCACCGCCACGCCGGTGATCTCCTCGTCGTTGAGCTGCCCGGTGGCGACCAGCCCGCTGATCAGGGCGTCGTCCGGTTCGGTGCGCTTGCTGACCACCAGGTCGTGAAGGTACTCCATCAGGCCGTCGAGCGCTTCGCGCACCTGCTCAGGCGTCGAGCCGAGGTTCAGCAGCTTGGCGGAGTCGCGCTGGAACCGGGCATGGTCGGCGTACGGCACGCCCAGCAGCTCGCAGATCACCAGGGACGGGATCGGCAGCGCGAACAGCTCCACCAGGTCGGCGGGCGAGCCGGCCTTCTCCATCGCGTCCAGCCGGTCGGAGGTGATCTGCTCGATCCTCGGCTCCAGCTGCTTCATGCGGCGGACGGTGAACTGGCCGGTGAGCAGCTTGCGGAAGCGCGTGTGCTCGGGCGGGTCCTCGCGCAGGAAGAACCCGGGACGCTTCCTGAGCGCGGCCTGCCTCAGCCGCTCGCCGATCGGCGGGTGCATGAACTCGATGCGCGTGCTGAAGCGGGGGTCGGCGAGCACCGCGCGCACGGTCTCGTACCGCGTCGCCAGCCACCCCACATGGCCGTCGGCGTAGAGCATCGGCCTGATCGGGCCTTCCTCGCGCCACCTGCGCAGGTCATCCGGCGGGTCGACGGGGTTCGCCCGCGACATCGGAAGGGTGACGGGATCGGGCATTGCCTTGGTCATGACGCGCTCCTCGGACTTGACAGCGGTCGAAACTTGACGGCCCTTTCTGTAGTCATAGAAAACAGTACCCTCTTTGAAATTGCAATGGATGAAAGAAAACATCGGATGCAGTAAAGTTCCCCCATGGGCGGTGGTCCAGGTCTGAGGGAACGCAAGAAGCTGCGCACGCGCCGTGCGCTGATCGAGTCCGCCATGCGCCTCTTCGAGGAGAAGGGGTACGAGGAGACGACCGTGGCCGAGATCGCGGCGGCCGTCGACGTCTCGACGCGCACGTTCTTCAGCTACTTCGCGAGCAAGGAAGACGTCGTGTTCTTCGACACGCGCACGCGGATCGACCGCGCCCTCGCCGTCATCGCCGGGCGACGGCCGGCGGAGCCGGTGGTCGAGCTCCTGCTCAGGGTCGCGGAGGCCACGCTCGGCTTCGGCGGCGCCGCGCCCAGGGACCCCGCGGACATCCAGGCCGCCGAGGACGCCGAGGCGGCCCTTGGGATGATCCCCGCGCGCACGCGCCTGATCATGTCGGTCCCCGCGCTCCAGGCCCGGGCGCTGCACGTGCTGTTCGACGTCCAGCGCGAGCTGTCCGAGGCGCTGCGGCGGGCCTATCCCGGCGAGCTCGATCCCGTCGAGGCCGCCGCCGCGGTGGGGATGTTCGTGGGGGCGGCGAAGATGGCCGCCATGGCCAGCAGGGATCTGGGCGACCCGCCCGCCATGAGATGGGCGGCGGTGCGCAGAGGCGTCGACATCGCGGTGAACGGGCTGCGCTCGCTCGACGTCGCGGGCAACGCGGCGACCGCCGACCGCCCGTAGGCACTCGCGAGGCAACCAGATTAGCTACAAAAGCGTAACCGATGGGGTGATGCGGCACGCGTTTTGGGGTGGAAAAGGTTTGATCGGGGTGATCAGCTCGCCACCAGCCTGTTTTACGACAAAATCATCCTCCGAGGGTGTCCGCGTGGTGAGCCCTCGGCCGTGAACGTCGCGCCCCTTCCGAGTCCCGCGTCAAGTCCCTGGCGGAATTCGATTGCGGCACGGCTGTTCGTGGTGTTCCGTCTCGCTGTGGGGTACAGACATGAACAGTCGTGACACTCTGCCATCCGGCGAGGGGTCCGAGACGGCCCTCACCGGCGCGGCCCCGCTCGTCGGGCGCCGCGACGCGCTCCGCTCCTTCACCCGCACGGTCGAGGCGACGCTCACCGGCGGGTTCCAGTTCCTGGCCGTGGTCGGCGAGCCGGGCGCGGGCAAGACCCGGCTGCTCGCCGAGCTCGCCACGCTCGCCGGAGGCCGGGGGCTCACCACGCTGTGGGGCAGGGCGGCCGAGTTCGAGCAGATCATGCCGTTCAGCGCGCTCATCGACGCCCTGGACGACCACCTGGAGGCCCACCGCGACGAGCTGTCGGAACGGCTCGGCGCGGGCCAGGCCCGGCAGCTCGCCACCGTGTTCCCCGCGCTCGCCGCCAAGATGCCGGAGCCCCCCGACGGCGCCGAGGTCGACGACCAGAGCGGCATGGTGCGCTACCGGCTCTACCGGGCGCTGCGGCAGCTCATCGACGAGATGGCCGGCCCGGCCGGGCTCGCGCTGATCCTGGACGACGTGCACTGGGCCGACGACAGCTCGGCGGAGTTCCTCGACCACCTGGTCCGCCACCCGCCGCGCGGCAAGGTGCTGGTCACCGTCGCCTACCGTCCCGCGCAGGTCACCCCGCGCCTGGCGTCCCTGGTGATGAGCGCGGGCGGCCACGGCAGGCAGGTCACGGTCGGCCCGCTCAACCAGGCCGAGGTGGAGGAGTTCCTCGGACCGCGCGTCAACCGCACGCGCGGCCGGGCGCTGTACGAGGCCAGCGGCGGCAACCCGTTCTACCTGGAGGCGCTGGCCCGCATGAGCCGGCTGGACGTCAGCGAGCTGCCTCCGACCGTGCGCGCCGCGCTCCAGGTCGAGCTGGGCGACCTGTCCCCCGGGTCCCTGCTGGTCGCCCAGGCGGCCGCGGTGACGGCCGACGAGTTCGAGCCCGCCCTGGCCGCCGTCACCGCGCAGGTCTCCGAGGCCACCGCCCTGGACGCGCTCAACGAGCTGGTCGGCCGCGACATCGTCCGCCCCGCGGCGGCCGGCCGGTTCCGGTTCCGCCACCCGCTGGTCCGGCGGGCCGCCTACGAGTCCTCGGCGGCGGGCTGGCAGCTCGCCGCCCACGCCCGGCTGGCCGCCCACCTGGCCTCCCTCGGCGCGCCCGCCACCGTCCAGGCCCACCACTTCGAGCAGTCCGGCTCCTTCGGCGACCAGCGGGCCGTGGCCACCCTGGTGGAGGCGGCCCGCGCGGTCGCCGCGCAGGCGCCGGTCACCTGCGCACACTGGCTGCGCAAGGCCCTCGACCTCATGCCCGAGGAGCCGGGCACGCTGGAGGAGCGGATGGAGCTGCTCCTGGAGCTCAGCCGGGCCCAGGGCGTCAGCGGCCGGCTCGCCGAGGGCCGCGACACCGCCCGCGAGCTGCTGCGCCTGCTGCCCGAGGACGACCACACGCGCCGCGCCAGGGCCGCACGCATCTGTGCCCTGATGGAACGACAGCTCGACCGCCCACACGAGGCCCGTGCCCTGCTGCTGGACGAGCTGCGCAGGATGCCCGACCCCCGCGCCGCCGCCGCCATACCCCTGCGGATGAGGCTGGTCGCCGAGAGCATGATGCGGGTCGACTTCCGCGCGGCCCAGGCCGTGCTCGACCTGATGCCGGACTCCGGCGACGACTGGGAGCCCGACCTCGCCATGGCGGTGGCGGCCCTGCGGCCGATGCCCGCCTACGCCGCCGGGAGGATGGAGGAGGCGCTGCGCAGCGCGGACGCCGCCGACCGGCTCATCACCACGGCCCTGGACGAGCACCTGGCCGAGTGGCTGGACGCGGTCGCCTGGCTGTGCTGGGCCGAGACCAACATGGGCCGCTACTCGGTGGCGCTGCGGCACTTCGAGCGCGCCGCCGCCGTCGCCCGCTCCACCGGGCAGACCTACATCCTGACCAACCTGCTCGCCGGCAAGGCCCGCACCCTCACCGTGCTCGGCCGGCTCCCCGAGGCGCTGGCCACCGTCGAGGAGTCGGTCGAGGGGGCCCGGCTGCTGGAGTCCGGGCAGCAGCTGGTGTTCGCCCTCACCCAGCTCTGCATGGGGTCCGTCTGGACCGGCGACCACGACGCCGGCCTGCGCGCCGGCGAGGAGGCCGTCCAGGCGGGCGTCGGCGGCGGCGAGGCGTGGGGCGACATGGCGCGGCAGGCCCTGGGAGTGGCCCTGGTCGCCGCCGGGCGGCTGGAGGAGGGCATCGAGGCGGTCCTGGACGCCTGTGCCGGGTTCGAGCAGCCCCGTCTGGACCGGGGCACGCTGATCGCCTGCTGCGAGCTGCTCGCCCACGCCGAGGCCGCCCGTGGCCGGAGCGACGAGGCCGCCGGTTGGGCCGAGCGCGCCGCCTCACTGTCGCATCCCCACCTGCCGGTCTTCTCCGGCCTGATCCCGCTCGCCCGCGCCCACGCCCTCCGCGCTTCCGACCCGGCCGCCGCCGCGCTCCTCGCCGGGCAGGCCGCCGTCCTGCTGGCCGCCGGGGAACGGCGCGTCGACGCCGGCCGGGCGCTGCTGGTGGCGGGCCTGGCCCACGGAGAGGCCGGTGAGCGCCGCCCGGCCCGCGAGCGGCTGCGCGAGGCCACCGAGGCCTTCCACGCCTGCGGCGCGCGCGGGCTGGAGGCGCAGGCGACACGCGAGCTCCGCCGCCTCGGCGTGCGGGTGTCGGCGGCGGGATCCCCCACGCAGGGCGGGCCGGGCGCCGCGCCGTACGGGCTGTCGCCCCGGGAGCTGGAGATCGCCACGCTGGTCGCCGAGGGGCTCACCAACCAGCTCATCGCCGAGCAGCTGTTCCTGAGCGTCCGCACCGTGGAGACCCATCTGTCGCACGTCTTCGCCAAGCTCGGCGTCGGCTCGCGGGTCGGAGTCGCCACCAAGCTGAACCGAAACCCCTGAATCGGAGTCTCATATACGGAATCCCCTGCTCCAGGTACGGGGTTCCCCGGAGTTATGTACGGGGTTTCCACGATGCCGTACGTGCCCGGCGATTGACATTGTTGGACCGGGTCACGAGGAGGACGGTCAGATGGAGCACCGCATACCGCGGTACACGCTTGAGGGCGTGACGGGCGCCGAGGTGTCGGTGCATCCTTTCTCGACCGAGGACGAGCTGGGCCTGACGCTGACGAGGTTCCTCGCCGAGGAGTCCGACGACGTCGTGCTGCTGGTCCACGGGCTGACGTCGTCCAGCGACATGTTCATCATGCCGGAGCACCGCAACCTGGTGAGCTTCCTGCTGGACAACGGCTTCGGCGACGTCTGGACGCTCGACTTCCGGATGAGCAACCGGTTCCCGTACAACATGGAGACCCGGCGGCAGACCCTGGACGACATCGCCGCCTACGACCACCCGGCAGCCATGAGGGAGCTCCGCCGTCACGTTGGGGCACGGCGGATCCACGTCATAGCGCACTGCCTGGGGTCGGTGTCGTTCCAGATGAGCCTGTTCGGAGGAGCGGTCGAGGGCGTCACCAGCATGGTGGCCAACAGTGTCGGGCTGACCCCGCGGGTGCCCGCCTGGGCCCGGGTCAAGCTGGCACTCGGCCCGCTCCTCCTGGAGTACGCGCTCGGCCTGTCCTACCTCGACCCCCGGTTCCACGACGCTCCGCCCCTGACCCGGCGCCGGTTGCTCGCCCGCGCCATCTCGTTCTTCCACCCCGAGTGCCGGGAGCCCGCCTGCCACATGCAGAGCTTCATGTGGGGCAGCGGCCGGCCGGCGATGTACCGTCACGGCAACCTCGCGCCGCGCACGCACGTCCACGAGCGGCTCGCCGACCTGAACGGCGCGTCCGACGTCAACTACTACCGGCACATCAACAAGATGGTGCGAGCCGGCCACGCGGTGAAGTGCGATCCCGGCAACCCGGCTCTGGCCGCTCTGCCGGACGACTACCTGGAGCGCGCCGGCGCGGTCGAGACGCCTGTGCTGTTCATGACCGGCGACCACAACGACGTCTTCACCGACTCCAACGTCGTCTGCCACCGGGTGCTGTCGAAGCGCGCCCCGGGCCGCCACGAGCTGCAGGTGCTGCCCGGGTACGGGCACATCGACCCGCTCATCGGCAAGAACGCGCACGTGGACGTGTTCCCGCGCATCCTCGACTTCCTCAAGCGCAACGCGGGCTGAGCGACCTCATGAGCACCGGGAAGAAGGCGCCTGGGGGCGCCCGCAAGGTAGAGCACGTGGACGTGCTGGTCGTGGGCTCGGGCTTCGGCGGCTCGGTCGCCGCGTACCGCCTGGCCGCGGCGGGGCAGTCGGTGGTGGTGATGGAGCGGGGCCGCGCCTACGCGCCGGGCATGTTCCCGCGCAGCCCCGCCGAGATGGGCAAGGCCTTCTGGGATCCCAAAGAGGGCCACTACGGCATGTACGACGTGTGGAGCTTCGGCGGCTGCGACTCGGTGGTCTCCAGCGGCCTGGGCGGCGGCTCGCTGATCTACGCGAACGTGATGATGCGCAAGGACGAGCGCTGGTTCGTGCACGAGGAGCCGCTGACGGCGGGCGGCTACGAGTCGTGGCCGGTGGCGCGGGACGACCTCGACCCCCACTACGACGCGGTCGAGCAGATGATCGGCGCCACGCCGTACCCCCTCGACCACCCCGTCTACTCCGACACGCCGAAGACCAGGGCCATGCAGGACGCGGCCGCCGAGCTCGGGCTCGACTGGCGGCTCCCGCCGCTGGCCATCAGCTTCGCCCCGATCCGGGGCGCCGAGCCGGGGCTCGGGCTTCCCATCGCCGACCCCGGGTACGGCAACCTGCACGGCGTGCCGCGCCGCACCTGCCGGCTGTGCGGCGAGTGCGACATCGGCTGCAACGACGGGGCGAAGAACAGCCTCGACCACACCTATCTCTCCGCGGCCCGCCACCACGGCGCCGACCTGCGCACGCTCCACGAGGTGCGGGCGATCCGGCCGCGCGCGGGCGGCGGCTACGAGGTGAGCTACCGCCGGTACCACCCCGACAGCGACCCGCGCGTCATCAGCTGCGACCGGCTGGTGCTCGCGGCGGGCACGTACGGCACGACGTACCTCCTGCTGCGGAGCCGTGCGCAGTTCCCCGGGCTGAGCCGCACGCTCGGCAGCCGGTTCTCCGGCAACGGCGATCTGCTCACATTCCTGCTGCGGGCCAAGGACCGCAGCCGCACCCGTGCGATCAACGCCAGCCGGGGCCCGGTCATCACGAGCGCGATCCGGCTGGCCGACGACGCCGACGGCACGCGCGACACCGGCCGGGGCGCCTACATCGAGGACGGCGGCTACCCCGCCTTCATCGACTGGCTGGTCGAGGGCGCCGACGTGCGGCACGAGATCCGGCGCGCCGCCCGGTTCATCGCCGACCGCCTGCGCGCCTTCGTCACGCACGACACCAACCTGTCCGCGGAGATCGCGGACCTGGTCGGCGACGGCGAGCTCTCGGGCAGCTCTCTTCCGCTGCTCGGCATGGGCAGGGACGTGCCCGACGGGGAGCTGCGGCTGCGCGACGGCAAGCTCGACATCAGGTGGAGCTCGCAGGCGAGCGACCAGTACTACGAACGCCTGCGCGCGACCATGCGGCGCATCTCGGACGTGCTCGGAGCCGAGCAGTCCGGCCTGCCGGCCTGGCTCGGCAAGCGCATCATCACGGTTCACCCGCTCGGCGGTGTGCCGATGGGACGCCACCCCGGCGAGGGCGTCTGCGACGCCTACGGCGAGGTGTTCGACCATCCCGGGCTGTACATCGCCGACGGCGCCGCCCTGCCGGGACCGGTGGGTGCCAACCCGTCGCTGACCATCGCGGCGCTCGCCGACCGCATGTGCACCCGGCTGCTGGAGAAGCTGCCGGTGGGAACACAGCACAGGAAAGAAGGACAAGCCCCAATGACCGTGGGAACCGGACGGGCAGGCCCAGTGGTGGACACCGCCCCGTCCGAGGAGGCGCTGAGCCTCATGGCGGGCGAGCCCGCCGAACGTACTTCGCTGTCGTTCACCGAGAAGATGGGCGGATTCGTCGCCCTCGGAGTGACCGACCCCCGTTCCGGTGACATGACCGGGCGATCCGACGGTGACCGGTTCTCGTTCCGGCTCACCATCAGCGTCGACGACGTGGACCGCTTCCTGTCCGAGCCCGAGCACCCCGCCCGGGCCGAGGGATGGATCGACGCCGCCTTCTGCGGAGGCCGGCGACCGGTCGAACGCGGCTGGTTCAACCTCTTCGCGCCGGGCGACACCCCCGACCGGCGCGAGATGCGTTACCGGCTGTGGTTCACCGACGACCAGGGGATGCCGCACACCCTGGCCGGCTGGAAGGACGTACACCACGGGCCCGCCACGCGGCTGTGGCTCGACACATCGACCCTGTACACGCGGTTGCTGCGGGGTCACGTGCCAGAGGGCGAGGACCAAGGGGCGACGGTGGCCGGCGCGGGGACGCTGCACATCCAGCCCATGGACCTCGCCGCGACCCTGAAGAGCTTCGACACGGAGGGCCCGCACGGCGTCGCCGCGCTGGTCCGGTTCGGGAGGTTCTTCGTCGGGCAGCTCTGGGACGTCTACGGACCGGGGTGAGGCGGAAACCCCGAGGCGGCCGATCGGTGAGAGGGAGGTGGATCCCCCGCCGATCGGCCGCCGGCCCTGGGGGTGGCGGCGCCGGTCGCGGTCGAACGCGGTGCCTGGTGAAGCAGATGGCTCTTTGACGCCTTCGTCCCCTATTTGGAGGGGTTAGGGGAGGGAGGCGGGGGCGTGGGCAACGCCGCGAAGTCGACCTTGCCCGTGCTTTCGAGGAGGGTCATGTGCTTCATGACCACGTCGACCGCGACCTGCGCGAAAGCGCGGATCTCGGAGTTCTTCGTGCCGGCGCGCACCAGGGCCACCGCCGAGAACACCTTGCCGTGCGCCGCGCGCAGGCGGTCGGCGAAGGTCTTGTCGTAGTCCTGGCCGGTCTTGGTGGACAACTCGGCCATCCACCCCTGCTGGTCCGCGTTGGGAGTGCTCGGTAGCTCGACGTTCAGCTTGGCGGCGAGCGCCCGCACCTGCTCGTCCAGTTTGGTGTGGTCGGCCACCAGCATCTGACCGACCTCCTTGACCCGCGTGCTCCCGGCCCGCTGCTGCGCCTGCTGCCCGGTCGGGATCTCCCAGAGCCCCGCCTGCCGCACTCTGACCAGGAAGTCCCGGTCCGCCGGCCCGAGCGGGCCCGACGCGGTGTCGGTCCAGTCGGAGGGGGAGGCTCCGCTCGCCGAGGTGATGCCGTTCGGCGCGATCATGAAGACCGCCACCGTGGCGATGACCAGGAAGGTCAGCGCCGCGAGAACCTCGACGAGCCGCATGGACCTGAGTTGAAGCCGGTTCACCGAATGCTCTCTCCCTTTCGTGTCCCTGATCCCTTGGGCGCGCCTGTCAGGAGGAGGTACGGGGGGAAATCGCCGACGGTTCAACCAATGTGGCGAGATTTTCGAATCTTACGGAAGTTGCCTAATTTGCTCACGTGACCCGTGATGCGCTGCCACCATGTGCCTGTGCAGCGTCATCGCAGCGTCCGGTCCCTACCGGAGGAAGCTCACGACGACTCGGAAGAGCAGCTGGTCACCACGCTCTACCGCGAGTTCGGCGGTCCCCTCCTCCGCAATGTGCGCAGACTGACTGGAGGCGACCAGCAATGGGCAGAGGATGTCGTACAGGAGACGGTCTTCCGCGCGTGGCGGAACGCCGGGAAGCTCAACAGGGAGCCCGGCCTCCTGTGGGCGTGGCTGATGACCGTCGCCCGCAGGATCGTCATCGACGCGCACCGTCAGCGCTCGGTGCGTCCGCAGGAGGTCGAACCTGACAGGCTTGACAGCGTCGCCATTCCCGACGGCTCCGAGCCGATGCTGTCGGCGATGGTGGTATCGGAGGCCCTGTACAGCCTCTCGGAAGAACACCGGGAAGCGCTCGTGCAGACCTACCTCCACGACCGTACGATCAATGAGGCGGCAGAGGTGCTGGGAGTTCCGCCAGGGACGGTCAAGTCCCGGGTGTACTACGCGCTTCGCGCCCTCCAGAAGACGATGAAGGAGAGGGGGTGACCGGTCTCATGGATTCACCCCCGCACGTGGAGGTGGCGGCCTACATCCTCGGAGCACTCAACAAGGAGGACTACGAGGCCTTCGACCGCCACCTGCTCGACTGCGCGAGCTGCCAGGACGAGCTGCGCGACATGTACGAGCTGCCCGACGCGCTGGACGTCCTCAAACGCGGCATGAAGGGCATGGCGGGCGGCGCGGTCCCGGGCACGGTGAACGGCGCCGCACTCAACGGCACACCCGGCGGCGCACTCAACGGCCCACTCGGCGACCAACTTGGCGGCCAACTTGGCGGCACAGTCAACGGCGCGGGGTACGGGACGAACGGGGCCGTGAACGGCTCCCCCACCGGCGTGGTGAGAGACCTGTGGTCGCCTCATCCGCAAAGGCGGGCCCCCTCCCGCAGCCATCGCAGGGCCGCGGCCCGCGACGACAGGCGGCAGGACGAGCTCGCCGAGGCGCGGGTCCGGCGCCGCCGGGTCATGTGGCTGGGCGTCGCCGCCGCCCTGGTGGTCGGGGTCACCGGCACCGCCACGGCGCAGCTGTGGCCGCGCGGAGCTCCCGCGGCGATCGTCGCGGCGCCCAGCGGCCCGGCCAAGGCCGACATCAGCGAGGGCACCAGCCCCGACACGGGGGTCAGCGGGTCGGTCGGCCTGGTCGCCAAGGTCTGGGGCACCGAGGTGGCATTCCAGCTCGCCGGGGTGCGCGGGCCCGAGCGCTGCAGCCTGGTGGCCGTCTCCCGGTCCGGGGACACCGACGTCGTGTCCGGCTGGCGCATCCCTCCCGGGGAGGGGTACGGCGTGGCGGGGCATCCCGACCCGTTGCGCCTGACGGGCGGCACTGCCCTCGCCAAGACCGAGATCGACCATTTCGAGGTGCGCAGGGAGGACGGGGTCCGCCTGCTGGCGATCCCCGTCGCCTGACCGTCGTGTCCTATCGCCTGCTCTCTGTGGGGGCAGGGGTCAGCCGGAGCGCGAGCGCGGGGCACATCTCGATCGCCCTGCGCGCGTCGCCTTCCAGCCGGCCCGGTACGGAAGCGGTGCTGACCACCGGGTAGCCGTGCTGGTCGAGCCTGATCAGCTCGGGGATGACCTCCGAGCAGAGCCCGTGTCCCTCGCAGCGTGACCAGTCGAGGATCAGCTGCGCCTCAGCAGCGCGGGACGAGGGCTCGGCCGGCAGCGGCAGCACGCCGCGCACCGGGACGCCGCAGGTGCCGTACGCCGCGTGCGTCATGATGTCCTCGGCGAAGACGTCGATGGCGGACAGCACGAAGCGCGCGGTGCCGTCGGGGTGGCCGCAGGCGCCCCGGCCCTTCATCGTCGCGGCGGCGCGCTGCACCGCCTCGATGTGCCCGGTGCCGTCGGCCAGCGCGCCGAACGCCTGCGCCAGGTCGGGCAGCCCCATGTAGCACGGCCCGCACTGGCCGGCGCTCTGACCGGCCATGTACCTGGCGACCCTGGCGGTCTCGCCGAGCGGGCAGGAGTCCCAGCCGAGCGGCACCACGATGCCGGCGCCGAGCGCTCCGCCCAGGGCCTCGAACCCGGCGCGGGACACCTCGGCCCGCTCCACCGCCTCGGGCGACATCCACTTGCCGTGGTAGCCGCCGAGCAGCACTCCTTGGCCCACCGTGGCGTCGCACAGGTCGAGCACCTCGCGGAGCCGGACGCCGGTGGGGGTCTCCACGACCGCCGGGCGGCGCGCCGAGCCGGTGACGCTGAGCAGCACCGTTCCCGGCTCGGAGGGCAGGCCCACCGAGGAGTACATGTCGACGCCCAGCATCGCCATCAGCGCGAGCTGGGCGTAGGTCTCGGCGTTGGACAGCATGGTCGGCATGCCGCCCACGCCGCTGTCGCTGGAGCGGACCTTGCGGCCGGGCGGGATGGGCCGCTCGCCGTTGATGCCGCGCACCAGCGCCCCGCCCTCGCCGGAGATGAAGCGGTCGGGCATGCGGACCACCCGTACGGTGTCCGTCATGCCCCGCTCGTGTATGGCGTTGAGCAGCGAGCGCTCCCCGGGGCCGCCGTGGGCCACGCCCACGACGATCTCCACGGCGGACAGCGCCCTGGCCACCAGGTCGGCGCCGTCCAGGATCAGGTGCGGGGCCCGGGTGAGCAGCACCTTGTCCTTGTGCGCCGCGGGCTCGCCCTCGGTGGCGTTGACCACCACCGTGATGGGCGCTCCCCTGCGTCCCGCCGAGTCGATCACGGCCCTGAGCTTGCGGGCGAACGGGAAGCCCGCGCCGCCGCGGCCGCGCAGGTCACCGAGCTCGGCCAGCGCGATCAGGTCGTCGATCGGCAGGCGGGGCATGTGGCCGTGCACCCGCCGGTGGGTGTCGTAGTCGAGCCTCGGCGAGCTGTCGAGGCCGGCGGTCAGGCGGCCCGGCCCGATCCTGAACACGTCCTGCACTCCGTACGTGGTCATCGCCGCACCTCCTTTCTCAACGTCACCCAGAACTCCTCGTCGAACACGTCGTCCACGCGGATCTGCTCCGCCTTGCGGCCGATGTTGGCCGGGCGCGCGGCGACGGGGCCGTCCTTGGGACCGACGGTCACCACCAGCCGTACGAGCAGGGCGAGCGCCACCGCGGCGAGGGAGCCGACGTAGCACATGGTGACCCAGCCGACCGCGGACCGTCCCGCCGTGAGCCCGTGCACGATGGCGACGGGCCAGGAGACGTAGGCCATGACATGGAGCACCCGCCACAGCCAGGGCCACTTGATGCCCACGAACCGTCCGCGGAAGGCGCCCGTGGCCGCCACCAGGATCATCAGGTCGGAGGCGACGGTGCCGAGGCCGATCGCGAAACCGGCTCCGCCGAACGGCAGGAACGCGGAGGCGGGGGCCACGCGCCCCCTCATTATCTGCAGGATCACGTGCGTGATCAGGGAACCGACCGCCACGACGGCGAACGCCCTGTGCAGGCCCTGCATGAACACGCGGTGCCGTACCGCGAGGATCAAGCGATCGGTGGCGGCCAGTCCGACGACCACCGTCCCAGTCAGTCCAAGGAGAGTGAACACCCCCGCGTAGAAGATCAGAAACTGCTGTACTTCGACAAGGACCGATGCTCCGAGGAGAGCGGTCCCCGCCAGGAGCGACGTGGACGTGAACAGTCCGACCACGATCGGGGCCCGTGATCGAGACCGTTGCGGAGCTCGTCGATGTCGCGTTTGATTCATCCCGTCCTCCGCCAGATAACGCAGTACCGGCATAAACCGGACAACGTGCCGCTGGGTGCCTACCGGGATCTATCGGGACATTTGCGCGCGCGATCACACTAGCGCCTCTGCAGCCTCGCTGGTACCAGAACGTTACAGAAATTCGGCGCGCTTGAATTTTGCACTATCTGCGGTAAATACTCCCGGACAAACCAGACAAATGATCATACTTGACGACAAACCACCCGAAAAGAAGTGGCCTGACGTCGGGGACTCGCTCTAACGTTTGACGACGTGGAGACTCTCAGCCGCCGTACGGTCACCGATTCCGCGGGCCGTCCTGTGCTCAGCTACGTCGAGGGCACCCGCGCCGGGCGCCCGTACGCCGACCTCGCGCAGGTGCTCGGGCCGGGCGCGGTGGAGGTCATCCTCCGCGAGATGCCGGGCTGGGTGGTCTCGGGCGACGAGGATCTCGGCAGGCGTCTGCTGACCGCCGGCGGCCGGCGCCTCCGGCACGCCCACGTCTACTCCCGCGACCTCCGCGCCGACCCCGCCCCGCCGGAATGGGCGGAGACGGGCTACGGCGTGGTCTCCTGCGACGCCGTCCCGGCCGAGGAGGTCTTCCCCGCCTGGCGGAGCGCCTACCCGCCCGACCATCCCGACCACAACGCGGGCGACGACGCCACCGCCCTGGCGCGCGATCTCGTCCCGCTGCTCGCCGGTGAGTCCTACGGCCCGCTGCTCCCCTGCGGCGGCCTGCTCCTGCGGAACGGCCAGGTGGCGGCCGGTGTGCTGGTCGGCGTGCTCGGCGGACATCCGCCCTCCGGCGGCCCGTGGGTCTTCGACGTCTTCCGCTCCCCCGGCCCGAGGTTCGCCGGGCTCGGCGCCGTGATGCTCCGCCGCGCCCTCGCCCTCGCCACCCTGCACGGCCTGCCCGCGCTCGGCCTCGCCGTGAGCGACGGCAACCCCGCGCGGCGCGTGTACGAACGCCTCGGCTTCCGCCACATGTTCTCGTCGATCACCGTGATCGTCCCGGGCTGACCCGAGGGGTCAGGACCTCAGATAGGCGAGGACGGCGAGCACCCTGCGGTGCTGGTCGCCGTCGTCGGCGTACAGGCCGAGCTTGTTGAAGATGCTCCTGACGTGCTTCTCCACCGCGCCGTCGGTGATGACGAGCTGGCGGCCGACGGCGGGGTTGGACTTCCCCTCGGCCATCAGCCCGAGCACCTCGCGCTCCCTCGGGGTCAGGGACGCCAGGGGATCGTCTCTGCGACGCCGGACCATCAGCTGTGCCACCACCTGCGGGTCGAAGACGGTGCCTCCCGAGGCCACCCGGCGGAGCCCGTCGAGGAACTCCTCCACGTCGGCGACCCGGTCCTTCAGCAGGTAGCCGACCGCGCCCCGGGCGTCGGCGAGCAGGTCGTCGGCGTAGGAGACCTCGACGTACTGCGAAAGGATCATCACCGGGGAGCCGGGCACCTGGCGCCGGGCCTCGACGGCGGCGCGCAGGCCCTCGTCGGTGAAGCTGGGCGGCATGCGGACGTCCACGACCGAGATGTCGGGACGGTGGGCGGCGACGGACCTCACCAGGGCGTCGCCGTCGCCCACCGCGGCCACCACCTCGCAGCCGAACTCCTCCAGCAGCCTCACCAGGCCGGATCGGATGAGAACGGCGTCATCGGCCACGACTACCCGCACGGAACCTCCGCAATGATCAAAGTCGGCCCGCCCGCCGGTGACTGGACGATCAGCTCGCCGTCCACCGCGCGCAGCCGGTCGGCCAGACCGGCCAGTCCATGGCCCTTGGCGACGTGTGCGCCGCCGACCCCATCATCGCCGATCGTGAGCAGCAGCGTGTCACCCACCCGACTGAGCGACAGCGTGCACAGCTCGGCCCTGCTGTGCTTGGAGATGTTGGTCAGCGTCTCGGCCGCCACGTAGTAGATGGAGTTCTCGACCACGGCGGTGTACCGCTCGGCGGTCTGCACGTCCAGCTCGACCGGGATGATGCAGCGGCCGGCCAGCGCGGCGAGCGCGGGGGCGAGGCCGCGGTCGCTCAGGATCGGCGGCGCGATGCCCCGGGACAGCGCCCGAAGCTCGTCGAGCGTCTCGCGGGTCGCCGTGATCGCCTCCGAGAGCGTCGCGTGCGCCCCCTGCGGGTCCTTCTGGAGCTGGCGCTGGGCCCGGGAGAGCTCCATCGCCAGGTACACCAGGCGCTGCTGCGGCCCGTCGTGGATGTCGCGCTCCAGCCTGCGCAGCGCGCTGGCCTCGGCCGACACCGCGGCGGCCCGCCCCTCGGTGAGGTCGTCGATGCGCTCGTGCAGCTCGGCCACCCCGGTGAGCAGCGCCCTGCCGAGCCCCGCCTGGAGCAGCGCGGCGCCGCGGACGATCCCCGGAAGGGTGATGGCGAACACCGCGCCGATGACCAGGTAGAACGCGCTGTCGGTGAGGTAGCCGCTGCCGAATCCGAGCAGCTCGGGGAGCTGGGTGTTGCCGGGGATGTTGGAGGTGATCCAGCCGTAGAGGGGGTACAGCAGGCCCGCCACGGTCACCGCCCACCAGGTCACGGTCACCACGAACGTCACGATCGCGATCGGGAAGACCACGACGCCGTGCAGCAGGTCGAGCCACGACTGGCCGTTCGCGAGCGGCTGGATCAGCCTGCGCGCCCATCCGGCGTTCTCCGGGGGCTTCTTGTAACGCGGGCGGGCCACCGGGCGGCCGAGGATCTCGGGGAGCCAGCGCCGCTCGACGTCGGCGAAACCACGTGCCACCAGCATGGTCACGGCCAGGATGGGGAGCCCGATCCAGACCACCACGGTGCCGAGCCCGGCGGCGAATCCGGGGACCAGCAGGGTGAAGCTCAGGATGGCGAGGGGCAGCCCCAGCAGGGTGTACCGGGTGTCGGCGCCAAGGTGCTTGAGGAGGGATCTCATGGCGACCAAGTTACGAGCGCGACCGGGGCCCGTTCGACCCCGTGCGCCGGTCTCACCGGGGTAGGGCCAGCCCTACCTGAAACAGTCATGTGATCTCCCCTGAAGACACCCGTATCCGTCACTGCGCCGGCAGGGTCGCCGGCGAGAGCCTCAAGCCATCGGATTTCCCCTGATTTCCCGCTAGGGCTCCCCCAGACGATACGAGGTGCGCCGTGCCGGCACTGCTCGAAAGACCCCCGATCACCGCTCCCGAGGCCGAGGTCACCGGCGGAGGCGTGACCCGCCCCGCCTCCGCCCCCGCACGCCACAGGGGGCCGGGCCGCGACCTTTTCATCGACCTGCTCCGGCTTTTCGGCATCGCGGTCGTGGTTCTGGAGCACTGGAGCATCCCGGTCCTGTCCTACGCTCAGGGCCGAATCACCACGGGCAACGCGTTCACCACCCCGGGAGCGTTCGCCATCACGTGGATCACCCAGGTGATGCCCCTGGTCTTCTTCGCGGGCGGGGCCGCCAACGCGATCAGCCACCGGTCGCACCTGGCACGCGGGGGCGGCGAGCCGCTCTGGCTCGCGGGCCGCGTGCGCCGCCTGGCCTGGCCGGTGCTCCCCCTCGCCGTGGTGTGGATCCCCCTGCCCCACCTGCTGCTCGCGCTCGGCCTGCCCGAGCAGCCGGTGCAGACGGCCGCCCGCCTGGCCGGGCAGCTGCTGTGGTTCCTCGCCATCTACCTGCTCGCGGTGGCGCTCACCCCTGTGCTGCTCCGCCTCGGCGAGCGGTACGGCGGGCGCGTCCCCGCCGCGCTGGCCGCGGGGGCCGTGGTGGTCGACGTGGTGCGGTTCAACGGGCTGGAGGCTGCGGGGTTCCTCAATGTCGGGCTGGTCTGGCTCGCGGTGCACCAGCTCGGCTTCCTCTACGCGGGCGGGCGGCTCGGCGGGTACCGGCTGATGGCGGCCGGCGGTTTCGCCGCCGCCGTCGCCCTGGTGGCCTTCGGGCCGTATCCGGGCAGCATGATCGGGATGCCGGGCGCCGCGATGTCGAACATGGCCCCGCCGACCGCCGCGCTGCTGGCCGTGGCGTTCGGGCAGATCGGGCTGGCGATGATCCTGCGCCCGGCCATCCTGCGGCTGGCGGCGAGGCCCGCCGTCGGGCGGATCGTGACCTGGGCCGGGCCGCGCATGATGACCGTCTACCTGTGGCATATGAGCGCGCTGTTCGTGGTCGCGGGCGTGGCGGTCGTGGGGCTGGGCATCGCGACCCCCGCACCCGGCGGCGCCGCCTGGCTGGCCGGGTGGCCGATCTGGCTGGCCGCGCTCGTGCTCGTCGTACGGCCGCTGATCCGGCTCTTCGCCCGGTTCGAGGAGCCGCCCGCCACTTCGTACGGAACCACCGGCCGGACGGTCGGCGGGAGGCCGGACGGGACCACCGGCCGGACGCCGGACAGGGTGCCGGACAGGGCGCCGGGCTGGGCGCGGGCCCTTTCGTCGGCGGCGCTGGCCGGCGCGGGACTGCTCACGCTGACGATCACCGGCTTCGCCACGGGCGTGACGCCGATGCTGGGAAGCGCCGCGATCGTGACCGGGCTCGCCCTGGTCACGCCGGTCGGGAACCGGAACCGGAGCCGGCGCGGGGCCGCTCAGCCTTCGGCGTCGAGCCAGACGTAACCCGCGAACCGGCCGGTCAGCCGCTCCCTGCGATGGGAGTAGAGGCCGGCCGTCTCGATCGTGCAGCGGTCGTCGTGCCGGACGTCGGTCACCCCGGCCCGGGCGAGCTGGGCGGCGATGCCCGCCCGCAGGTCGAGCGCCGGAGTGCCCTCGCGGCTGACCGACCAGGCCTCCGGCAGCACCTCGGCCACCTCCCGGCGCAGCTCCTCCGGCACCTCGTAGCACTTGCCGCACGCCAGCGGGCCGACCAGCGCGACCAGGTCGCCGGCGCCGTGCGAGCGCATCGCCTCGACCAGGGCGGTCACCACGCCTGCCGCCGTGCCGACCCGGCCGGAGTGGGCGCCGCCGACCACGCCCGTGACGGGGTCGGCGAGCAGGACGGGCGCGCAGTCGGCGGCGAGCACGGCGAGCCCGAGGCCCGGCCGGTCGGTGAACACGCCGTCCAGCGAGGGCGGGTCGGCCCCGAAAGGCCCGGCGGCGTAGCTCACGTCGCGGCCGTGGACCTGCCGCATGAACACGACCTCGCCGGGGTCGAGCCCGAAGCCCCTCGCGGTGCGCGCGCGGTTCTCGGCGACGGCCGCGGGATCGTCGCCGACCGACCCGCCGAGGTTGCGCGTGCCGTACGGCCCCGCGCTCACCCCGCCGTGGCGGTCGGTGAACGCCATCCTGACCCGGTCGATCGCAAGCACGCCGACAGTTTACCCAGGGCGGTGTTCATGATCACCGCTGGCTCCGCGCCCGCCGGCCCTGCCGGAGTCGGTCAGAAGTGGTACCGGCCGCCCTGTCGGAGGGGGTCAGAGGTGGGTACCGGCCGCCATCGGGGAGACGTCGATGCGGCCGTCGTCACAGGGGGCCGCCCTGAAGGGGATCTCCAGGTGGGCGTCGACCTCGTCGGGCGGCAGGATGATGAGCCGCGCGGACTCCGGGCACCTGGTCTCGCGCCCGGTGGGAACCACGGTCCAGTGCATCTTGGCGTAGGCCCCGGCTCCCGGCCGGAGGGTGATCCGGCGCGGCTGGGTCCCGTCTCTGCGCGTCCTGGTGCGCAGCACGTCGCCCCTTCCGTCGATCATGATCAGGCCGACGTAGCCGTACACCCAGCAGGTCTTGGCGGACTTGTTGGTGAGCACCAGGGGCGCGTACCGCTGGCCGGCGCCGGGGCCGACCGCGCCGACGCGCGCCGCCAGCGACCCGGTGCGGCATCGCCCGGCGGCGGCCGAGCCCGTGGAGGAACCGGTGGAGGAACCGGCCGCCCGCACTCCCCGCGAGGCGACCGTGGAGCCGGTGCCGGTGGAGCCGGTGGTCACCACCCCTGTCGCGGACGCGGCCGTACGGGCCGCCGTCGTGACCTCCTGCCCGGGAGACGCTGAGGACGCTGAGGACGCTGAGGACACGGAGGGCGCGGAGGAGGCGGTGGAACCACAGGCGGCCGACACGGTCACCACACCCGCCACCACGGCCGACACGAGGGCGAGCCGTCTGGCGTCGTTGGATGGCTTCATACCGTGTTAGACGCACCCCGCGCGGCATTTGTTCGGAGGCCGTCGTAGAGCGCCTGGGTGCGGGCGGCGATGGCCGGCCAGGAGAAGTGCTCGACGGCACGCTGACGGCCCGCCTTGCCCATCGAGGCGGCCAGCTCGGGGTCGGACAGCACGGCGTTGACCCGCTGGGCGATGGCGCCGGCGAAGGCCTCCGGATCGCGCGGCTCGCCGTCGGCCCCCTGGTCGATGGGCACGAGCAGGCCGGTCGAGCCGTCGGCGACGACCTCGGGGATGCCACCGGTCGCGGTGGCCACGACGGCGGTCTCGCAGGCCATGGCCTCGAGGTTCACGATGCCCATCGGCTCGTACACCGACGGGCACACGAACACGGTGGCGTGGGTGAGGATCTGGATGACCTCGGCCCTCGGCAGCATCTCGGAGATCCAGACCACCCAGGCCCTGCTCTCGCGCAGTTCCTCTACCAGCCCCGCGACCTCGGCGGCGATCTCGGGGGTGTCGGGCGCGCCCGCGCAGAGCACGAGCTGGGCGTCGGGGGCGAAGGACCGCGCCGCGCGGAGCAGGTGGACCAGCCCCTTCTGCCGGGTGATGCGCCCGACGAAGACGACATACGGCCTGGCGGGGTCGATGCCGTGCGCGAGCAGAACGCCGGTGCCGGGGTCCGGGGCGTACTCGCCCGTGTCGATGCCGTTGTGGATCACCGTCACGCGGCCGGGCGCGATCTCCGGGTAACAGGCGAGCACGTCGCGCCGCATGCCCTCCGAGACCGCGATGACCGCGTCGGCGCCGAGCAGGGCGGTGCGCTCGGCCCAGGAGGACAGGGTGTAGCCGCCGCCGAGCTGCTCGGCCTTCCAGGGGCGCAGCGGCTCCAGGCTGTGGGTGGTGACCACGTGCGGCGTGCCGTAGAGCATCTTGGCGACGTGGCCCGCGAAGTTGGCGTACCAGGTGTGGCTGTGCACGACGTCGGCCCCCTCGCACGCCGACGCCATCTCCAGGTCGACGCCGAGCACCTGGAGCGCCGGGTTCGCGGTCTCCAGGCCGCCGGGGACGCGGTAGGCGTCCACCCCGCCCTCGTCGCGCCGCGCGCCGAAGCAGCGGACCCGGACATCGGCCAGGCTCCGCAGCTCCCTGGCGAGGTACTCGACATGGACCCCGGCCCCGCCGTACACCTCTGGCGGGTATTCACGGCTCAGTAGATCGACGCGCATGGTTAAACCTTAGCGTTTGGCGGTGTTTCGGCGGGTTTAGCTGGGTAAAGCCGGGTAGCGTCCTCCTATGACGACGCCCAAAATCCTCGCGATCGTACTGGCCGGTGGCGAGGGAAAGCGGCTGATGCCGCTCACAGCCGACCGCGCCAAGCCGGCGGTGCCCTTCGGAGGAATCTACCGCCTGGTCGACTTCGTGTTGTCGAACCTGACCAACGGCGGCTACCTCAAGATCGTCGTCCTGACCCAGTACAAGAGCCACAGCCTCGACAGGCACGTCACGCGCACCTGGCGGATGTCGACCATGCTGGGCAACTACGTCACGCCGGTGCCCGCGCAGCAGCGGCTCGGCCCGCGCTGGTTCGCCGGGTCGGCCGACGCGCTCTTCCAGAACCTCAACCTCATCTACGACGAGCTGCCCGAGCACTGCATCGTCTTCGGCGCCGACCACATCTACCGCATGGACCCCCAGCAGATGGTCCAGCAGCACATCGAGTCCGGCGCGGACGTCACGGTCGCGGCGATCCGCCAGCCCCTCTCGCTGGCCGACCAGTTCGGGGTGATCGAGACCGACCCGGCCGGGCACAGGATCGTGGCCTTCCGCGAGAAGCCGACCGACGCCATCGGCCTCCCGGACGCCCCCGACCAGGTCTACGCCTCGATGGGCAACTACGTCTTCAAGACCCAGGCGATGATCGACGCGCTGAGGGAGGACGCGCTTGACCCCAGCAGCAAGCACGACCTGGGCGGGAACATCATCCCGATGTTCGTGAAGTCGGGTGGCGCCGAGGTGTACGACTTCGCCGACAACGCCGTCCCCGGCTCCACCGAGCGCGACCGGGGCTACTGGCGCGACGTCGGCACCCTGGACGCCTACTACGACGCGCACATGGACCTGGTGTCGGTGCACCCGGTGTTCAACCTCTACAACGACCGCTGGCCGATCTACACCGGCCACGACCCGCTGCCGCCCGCCAAGTTCGTGCACAACGACGGCGACCGCGTGGGGCACGCCGTCGACTCGCTCGTCTCGCCCGGCGTGATCGTCTCGGGGGGCGTCGCCTCGCGGTCCATCCTGTCGCCCGGCGTGGTGCTGCACTCCCACTCCCAGGTCGAGGACTCGGTCCTCATGGGGTCCGTCAAGGTCGGCAGGGGCGCCATCGTCCGGCGGGCGATCATCGACAAGAACGTGGTCATCCCGGACGGCGCCCGCATCGGGCTCGACCTCGAACACGACCGCTCGCGGTTCGCCGTGACCAGGGAGGGCGTGGTAGTGATCGGCAAGAACGAGGTCATCGAGAGGTAGCGCCGGGCGGACCTTCAGCATCCAGGGCGGGCGATTTCAGGTCCGTCTCTGAGCGAGATATTGCCAGATAGGGGTATGGCATCAGGTATGACCGAAACCACGCGCGGACCCGATGACATGGGCGATGACGAGCAGCTGACCCAGATAGGGGAATGGACGGAGAACCTGCCCATCGGCCACGAGATCGCCGAGGACGATCCCGAGGACAGGAACGGCATCTCGCGGCGGGTGTGGCAGGAGGCGCCCGAGCGCGGTCGCGTTCCCCGGGAGGAGCACCGGTTCGTCGCCCCCGACGAGGGCGCCCATCCGGACGTGGAGTCCGAGGAGTACGCCCAGGAGATCGGCCCGGACGACGGCGACCTCTCCGCCGAGGAGCGGGCGATGCACATCGAGCCCGACTGACGGCGGACCCGTCCAGTCGATCATGTACGCGACATGCCCCGCCAATGCCCCGTATCTCGCGCTAAGGTCCCGATGTGCGGAGATCACGGCCATTCTGGCGGCTGACGCCGGCGGAACGACAGGTGTGGGACGCCTACCCCTCGGGCGCCTGGGTCGACCTGCGTACCGGTGACCACCGGCGCGACGACCCCGCGAAGGGCGCACGGTGGGGGCGGGAGCGCACCGTACGCGCCGACATGATCATCGCCCTCATGCTCGGAGCGCACCCCGCGAGGCCCGGGCAGGTGGCGGGGCTGCGGCTCGCCGGGGCCCGCGTCGTCGGCGACGTCGACCTCTCGGACGCGACGCTCACCACCAAGCTCCACCTGCTGAACTGCCACCTGTCCGGCGTCGTCTCCCTCACCGACGCCACCACCAAGGGCATGCGCTTCCGCGGCTGCGACCTCCGCCGCATCCGGGCGGCCCGCTGCACGGTCGAGGGGCTCTTCGAGCTGGACTCGTGCACGGTCCACGCGGGAGTGCGGCTTGACAACGCCCACATCGCCGGCCAGTTCCGCCTCAGCCGTTCCCACCTGTCCGCGCCGGACCAGCCCGCCGCCATCGCCTCCGAGAGCTTCAAGGAGGACAGGAGCCGGCCGTTGACCGAGGCCGAGAAGCGCGATCGGGGCTGGGACCAGAACCACTGGGCGCTGTGGGCCGGGGGCCTGACCGTGGACGGCGGCGCCTTCTGCCGCGACCTGCGGACCGCCGGCGGGCTGAGGCTGATCGGCGCCCGCTTCAACAGCGGCCTCTACCTCCAGCGCGCGGTGATCACGAGCACCGGCCCCCACGCGGTGTACGCCGACCACATGAGCGCGACGAGCGTGGAGCTGAGCGCGGGATTCACCGCCGACGGCACCGTACGGCTGCGCGGGGCACGGGTCACCGGAGTGCTCTCCTTCGACCAGGCCGTGGTGAGCGCCCCCGACCGCTGCCTGCACCTCAGCCACATGCAGGTCGACGAGCTCATCCTGACCCCGGCGTCCGTGCGGGGCGAGATCAACCTCGGCTACTCGCGGATCGGCGTCCTGCTCGACCACCCCGGCGCCTATGCCGGGCGCGTACGCCTCAACGGGCTCACCTTCGAGTCGCTGCGGGGGAACACCTCGCTCACGGACCGCCTGGCGTGGCTGGGCCGTGACCCACTGGGCTACCGGCCGCAGCCCTACGAGCAGCTCGCCGCCTGGTACCGCAGGATCGGCCACGACCAGGACGCGCGCGGCGTCCTGCTCGCCAAGCAGCGGGCCAGGCGCTCCACGCTGCGCGTCCCGGGACGGCTCGCGGGCTACCTGCTCGACATGGTCGTCGGGTACGGGCACCGCCCCTGGCTCGCCGGGGTGTGGTTCGGCCTCCTGCTGTCGGTCGGGACGGCCGTCTTCGCCACCCATCCCCCGAGCCAGGTGGGGCTGGACGAGCGGCGGATCTTCCACCCCTTCGCCTACACGCTCGACCTGCTGGTGCCGGTGAGCCTCTTCGAGCAGCGGGGCGCCTGGGAACCCGTGGGCTGGACGCAGTGGCTGGCGAACATCCTGATCGCGTCGGGCTGGATCCTCGCCACGGCGCTCATCGCGGGCGGCACCCGCGTGCTCAGGCCGTCGAACAACTGAGCGGTCAACCGGCGCGTACCTCAGCCCACAGGGCTGACGGCACCCGCGGTGAGCGTGCCGTCGGCCATCGTCAGGACGACGTCCACCATCGCGAGCGTGGCGAGGTCATGTGTGACCATGACGGTAGCCAGGCCGTTCTCCCTGGTCAGCTCGGCCAGCAGGGCGACGATCCGCTCGCCGCGCTGGTGGTCGAGCGCGCTGGTGGGCTCGTCGACGAGGAGTACCTCGGGCCGGTTCATCAGGGCGCGGGCGATGTTGACGCGCTGCCGCTCGCCGCCGGACAGCTCGTGCGGGCGCTTGTCCTCCTTGCCCGTCAGGTCCATGGCCACCAGCAGCTCACGCGCTCGCACCGCCGCCTCACGCGTGGAGCGGCCGGACAGGTCGGCCATGACCAGCAGCTGGTCCAGTGTGGTCAGCGAGGCCAGCAGGTTGGACTGCTGGAAGACGATGCCGATGTGGTCACGGCGGATGCGGGTCCTGGCCGCCTGGCCGGCGTTCGTCACGTCGTGCCCGGCCACCGAGACCGTGCCGGAGGCGGGGGTGATGAGGGTGGCGGCGACGGCGAGCAGGCTGGACTTGCCGGAGCCGGACGGGCCGACGACGGCGGCGAACTCGCCGGGCGCGACGGAGAGCCCGACGTGGTCGAGCGCGGTCAGCGTGCGGTCGCCGTCGGGGTAGGTCAGGACGATGTCGGTGAGCTTGAGGCTCATCGGGAGGCTCCCAGCGCGGTGAGCGGGTCGACAGAGGTGATCTTGCGGATGGCCAGCGCGGCGCCCGCGGCGCCGAGCAGGATCATCACGGCGACGGGCACGACGGTGGTGGCGGGCGACAGGACGAACGGGACGGTGCCCTGTGCCAGCGAGCCGATCCCGGCGCCGAGCGCGCCGCCGATCCCGGCGCCGAGCAGCAGCACGATGACGGCCTGGGCGAGCGCGTCGCGCAACAGGTAGGCGGTGCTGGCGCCGAGCGCCTTCAGCACGGCCACGTCGCCGCGTCGCTGGATGGTCCACACCGTGAAGAAGGCGCCGATGACCAGCGCCGAGATGGCGAACAGGAAGGCGCGCATGAGTTGTAGCGAGCCGTTCTCCGACGAGAAGGAGCCGATGGCGGCCGGGGCGTCGGCGAGTGCCACGGTAGTGGTGCCCAGGCGCTCGTCGGTCGCCGAGAGGTCGCGGTCGGAGCCGGTGCGCAGCGCGAGGACCGTCGCCACGGTGTCGGCGCCGCCCTGGCGGCCCATCGACTCCCAGTCGCCGATGCTGATCCACGCGACGGGCGTGTGACTGTAGGAGGCGGCGCCCCCGGTCCCGGCGACGGTGTAGTCGCGGCCGAAGATCCGGACCTCGGCCCCCGTGGTCAGCCCACTGCTCTCGGCGAGGCCTGAGGAGAGGACCACCTTGCCGGCCTCGACGGCGCCACCCGATCCTTCGGCCAGCTCGCCGCCGGGCTGGACGCCGAACACCGCGGCCGTGGCGCCGCTCTCACCGTCGGTGCCGGAGGTGAGCCGTCCCATCGTGATGCCGAGCCGCTCGGCGGACGAGGTGCCGCCGGTTCTCCGCCACTCCTGCCAGGTCTTGTCGGTGATGCGGCTGTCGGAGAAGGACGGCTTGGCGGGATCGCCGTCCGGCCCCTTTCCTGTGGAGAAGACGATCCGATCGGCCGGCAGCCCGCTGATGGCCGAGATGTTCTCCTGCGCGAGTCCGGCGGTCAGGCCGGACAGCATGGTGACCAGGAGCGTGATGAGAAGGACGACGGCGCCCATGAGGGCGAACCTTCCCTTGGCGAAACGCAGGTCTCTGAGCGCCACGAACACGGCGCGTCCCCCCGTTGGAGATGGATTGATCTGGACGTTCTCCAGCCTGCGGCGGCGGGCCTTCCTATCGCGTCGTGAGGACGATCCGTCCCGGCTCGCTCCTTCGGTCAGCCCGGAGTCCACCTTTTGAATGACATGCCGGGGAAGGCCATCGCTTACTCTGAGTGAGAAATGTTGAGTTCTCCGTTTCCGCCCGCGCTCAGACTGCTCAGGTGGGCCATTCACGGCACCTTCGCGGTTCTCCTGGTGATCGCCGTCGCCGGGGCCGCGCGCGAGGGCCGTACCGCCGTGGCGACCTGCGGGGTCCTGCTCGGGGTGCTGTACGCGCTGGGGATCGTCATCGAGGGGCGGCTGCCGCACTTCGGTGGCCCCACGCACCTGTCCCTGGGACGGCTCTGGCTGGTGGCGGTGACCATCGGCTGGGCCGCGCTGGCGCTGACCTCGCCGCGGTTCGTCTGGCTGGCCTTCCCGTTGTTCTTCGCCTACCTGCACCTGCTGCCGCTGCCCGTCGCGCTGCCAGGTGTCGTCCTGCTCACCGCCGCGGCCATCGCCGCGGCCAGCTGGCACGCGGGCGGCCTGACCGCCCCGCAGGTGATCGGGCCGTCCATCGGCGCGTCGGTGGCGACCCTCATGGCCCTGGTCTACAAGGCCCTCTACTCCGAGAGCGAGCAGCGCCGCCTGCTCATCGACGACCTGGTCCTCACTCGCGGCAAGCTCGTCCAGGTGGAGAGCGAGTCTGCGCGCCTGGCCGAGCGCGAGCGGCTGGCCAGGGAGATCCACGACACCCTCGCCCAGGGCATGTCCAGCATCATCCTGCTGCTGCGCGCCGCCCGCCGCGACCTCGCCGACCGGCCTGAGGAGGCCGGCCGGCGCATCACCGAGGCTGAGCGTGCCGCCCAGGAGAACCTGGAAGAGGCACGCAACTTCGTCCGCGCGCTGGCTCCGCCCGCCCTGCTGCACTCCTCGCTGACCGCCGCGCTACGAAGGATCAGCGACTCGGCCGCAGCCGGCACTCCCACCGGGGTGCGGTTCGAGGTGTCGGGCACACCGGTGCCGCTCTCGGCCGACTACGACCTCGCGCTCCTGCGCATCGCCCAGGGCGCGCTGGGCAACGTCAGCCGCCACTCCGGGGCCGAGCACGCCGGCGTGACCCTCACCTATCTGGAAGACATGATCGTGCTGGACGTCTACGACGACGGCCGGGGCTTCGACCCGGCACAGACCCAGGGCCGTACGGCGGGCACCGGGTACGGTCTGCGCGTCATGCGGGACCGGGTGGCCGCGCTGGGCGGGAGCCTCACGGTCGAGTCCGCCCCAGGGGAGGGCACGGCAGTCGCCGCCATCCTCCCGCTGCCGGTCGTCGACGGGGCAGGACGATGACGGCGCCGATCAGGATCCTCCTCGTGGACGACCACCCCGTGGTGCGCTCGGGGATCCGCGCGATGCTCGCCGGGCAACCCGGCTTCGAGCTGGCCGGGGAGGCCGCCACCGGCGAGGAAGGCGTCGAGGAGGCGCGCAGGCTCACCCCGGACGTCGTCCTGATGGACCTCCAGCTCGGGGCGGGCATCCACGGCAGTGAGGCGACCAGGCGGATCGTCGCGCTCGGCGGTCCGAGGGTGCTGGTGCTCACCACCTTCGACACCGACGCCGACATCCTGGCCGCGATCGACGCGGGCGCGACCGGCTACCTGCTCAAGGACGCCCCCTCAGACGACCTGCACGCCGCCATCCGCTCGGCCGCCACCGGCGCCAGCGCGCTGGCGCCCAGCGTCGCCTCCCGGCTGCTCGGCCGCGTGCGCGCCCCGGACGCCGTGCTCAGCCCGAGAGAGCTGGAAGTGCTCGGTCACGTCGCCGCCGGCCTGTCCAACCGGCAGATCAGCAAGCGGCTGTTCCTGAGCGAGACCACTGTCAAGACCCACCTCGTGCGCATCTACGCGAAGCTCGGCGTCGACTCACGCACCGCGGCCGTCGCCGCCGCCACGAGAAAGGGCCTCATCCGCCCCTCATGATCTCTCACGGCCATCCCCCGCCGCGCGTCCGGTGAGGTTCTCCATGCGGGGACCGGGAGTCTTCTCCTCGCGGGAGCGGGCGGGCCGTTCGCCGGGGAGGTCCTCCACGCGCAGACGCGGCAGCGCCGCGGGGTGGTTCTCCCTGATGTAGGTGACCAGGTGCTCGCGTATGTCGCACTTCAGGTCCCACACGCTCGGCGCGTCCGAGGCGCTCATCAGCGCCCGCAGCTCCACCAGGCCGTTCGGCTGGACGTCGGTCACCTGGAGGGTCCAGTCCTTCTGGTCCCACAGCGGGTGCTCGCGCAGGCGACGGTACAGCTCCGTCCTGATCTCCTCGACGGGCACCGACCAGTCGACCCGGAGCATCACGTGCCCGATGACACGGCTCCCGTGGCGCGTCCAGTTCTCGAACGGGGTGGTGGTGAAGTGCGAGACCGGCAGGATGAGCCGCCGCTCGTCCCAGAGCCGCAGGACGACGTACGTGAGCGTCAGCTCCTCGATGCGGCCCCACTCCCCGTCGACCACCACCACGTCGTCGAGCCTGATGGCGTCGCTGAAGACGAGCTGCAGCCCGGCGATGAGGTTGCTCAGCGTGGACTGCGCGGCGATGCCCGCCACCACGCCGGCGATGCCGGCCGAGGCCAGCAGCCCGGCGCCCAGCGCCCGCACGGCCGGGAAGCTGAACAGCATCGCCCCCGCGGCGACCACGATCATGACGGCGGCGGCCACCCGCCGTACGAGGGTGATCTGGGTGCGGATGCGGCGGGCCCTGCGGTTGCCGTCGCCCTCGATCGTGCCGAGCCGCGCGAGCACGACGTCCGTCACCGCGTACGCGGCCTGGATGACCAGCCAGGCCACGCACGCGATCAGCAGCACGGTGATGGTCTGCTCCACGGCGTAGGAGGCGGCCCTGCCGGTCATGCCCGGCACGAACCCGGTGTTGAACGCGACCAGGCCCGCCGTCGCGAACCCCGGCCACGTGCAACGCTCGACGATCGGGCCCGCGAGCGAGAAGCGGCCGTTGACCCGGCGGGATCTCAGCAGCCGCCTGAGCAGCTCCACCGCCACGATGGCCGCCAGCACGACGACCACCAGGACCAACCAGTTGACTGCTGATGACACGGACGACGCCTCCTTCGTCGTCTTTCCTACCGTGTGCCGCTGATCGTGGGAAATCAGGGTGGGTCAGAAGGCCTCGTCGAGGCTCACGCTGCCCTCCACCGCCACCTGGTACGCGGACACCCTGCGCTCGAAGAAGTTCGCCAGTTCCTGCACGTCCTGGAGTTCCATGAAGGCGAACGGGTTGGCCGTGCCGTACCGCTCCGGCAGCCCGAGCCGGGCCAGGCGCCGGTCGGCGACGTATTCGAGGTACTGGCGCATCTGGTCCGCGCTCATGCCGGCCAGGCCCTCGCCGCACAGGTCGCGGGCGAACGCCAGCTCGGCGGCGACCGCCTCCTCGATCATCTGGGTCACCTCGGCGCTCAGCTTGTCGTCGAAGAGCTCAGGCTCCTCCGCGCGCACGGTGTCCACGACCGAGAAGGCGAACTCCATGTGCATGGACTCGTCGCGGAACACCCAGTTCGTCCCGGTGGCCAGCCCGCCCAGCAGGCCGCGCGAGCGCAGCCAGTACACGTAGGCGAAGGCGCCGTAGAAGAACAGGCCCTCGATGCAGGCGGCGAAGCAGATCAGGTTGAGCAGGAACGCCCTGCGGTCGTCCCCGGTCTCAAGGCGGTTCAGCTCGTTGATCGAGTCGATCCACCGGAAGCAGAACTCCGCCTTGTCCCTGATCGAGGGGATGTGCTCGACCGCCGCGAACGCCTTGGCCCGCTCGTCGTGGTCGGGAAGGTAGGTGTCCAGCAACGTCAGGTAGAACTGCACGTGCACGGCCTCCTCGAAGAGCTGCCGTGAGAGGTACAGCCGCGCCTCGGGGGCGTTGACGTGCTGGTACAGGTTGAGCACGAGGTTGTTGGCCACGATCGAGTCGCCGGTCGCGAAGAACGCCACCAGGCGGTTGATCAGGTGCCGCTCCCCCGGGCTCATCTTGGCGAGGTCGGCGAGATCCGACTGCAGGTCCACCTCCTCGACCGTCCAGGTGTTGCGGATCGCGGCCCGGTACCGCTCATAGAATTCCGGGTACCGCATCGGCCGCAGCGTCAGGTCCATTCCGGGGTCGAGCAACATCACTGGCACGCCTCACAGATCTCGGGGTTCTCAAGGGAACAGGCGACGGCGTCCGGGTCGGGCACGGCCGCGAGCACCTGCACGGGCGCCGCCGCCTGGGGCACCGCCCTCGACTCGGCCGCCACGGTGGTCTGCGCGATGCGCGTCGCCGGGCGCGAGCGCAGGTAGTACGTCGTCTTCAGCCCGGCCCGCCACGCGTAGGCGTACATCGAGGACAGCTTGCCGATGGTCGGGGTGGCCATGAAGAGGTTGAGGGACTGCGACTGGTCGATGTACGGCTGCCGCGCGGCGGCGAGGTCGATCAGCGCCTTCTGCGGCAGCTCCCAGGCGGTGCGGTACAGGGACTTGAGGTCCTCGGGGATCGAGGCGATCTCCCGCACGCTCCCCTCGGCGCGCTTGACCGCGTCCCTGACCTCCGGCGTCCACAGGCCGCGCTCCTGGAGGTCGCGCACCAGGTAGCGGTTGACCTGCAGGAACTCGCCCGAGAGCGTCTCGCGCTTGAACACGTTGGACACCTGCGGCTCGACGCACTCGTAGCATCCGGCGATCGAGGCGATGGTCGCGGTGGGCGCGACGGCCAGGAGCAGGGAGTTGCGCAGGCCGGTGACCGCGATGCGCTCGCGCAGCTCCGCCCACTCGGCGGGGTGCACGGGACTCGCCGCCGGGAAGTGGTCGAGGTGCAGGACTCCCCCGGCCGCGCGCGTGTCGGCGTACGACGGGTGCGCTCCGTGCCTCTCGGCGAGGCTCGCGGACTCCCAGTAGGCGGCGAGGGCCATCTCCTCGGCGATCCGGGTGGACAGCGCGAGCGCCTCAGGCGAGTCGAAGGGGAGCCGCAGCGAGAAGAAGACGTCGGCGAGGCCCATCACGCCGAGGCCGATCGGGCGCCAGCGCGTGTTCGCGGCCTGCGCCTCCGGCGTGGGGTAGAACCCCCGGTCGATGGACCGGTCGAGGAAGCGCACGGCCGTCGTCACCGTCGCGCGCAGCCGCGCCCAGTCGACCTCGCCGTCAACCAAGTGCGCGGCCAGGTTCACCGAGCCAAGGTTGCACACGGCGGTCTCGGCGTCGCTGGTCACCTCCAGGATCTCGGTGCAGAGGTTGGACAGGTGGATGACGTTCTCGGGGCGGGCCGTCTGGTTGGAGGCGCGGTTGGCGGCGTCCTTGAACGTCATCCAGCCGTTGCCGGTCTGCGCGAGGGTGCGCATCATCCGGCCGTACAGGGTGCGCGCGGGAAGCTGCCGGACGTACCGCCCGGCGGCCTCGGCCTCGCGGTACCTGGCGTCGAACTCCTCGCCCCACAGGTCCACCAGCTCGGGGACGTCCTTGGGGTCGAACAGCGACCACACGCCGTCGTCCTCGACCCGGCGCATGAACTCGTCGGGGATCCAGTTCGCCAGGTTGAGGTTGTGGGCGCGGCGGGCGTCCTCGCCGGTGTTGTCGCGCAGTTCGAGGAACTCCTCGACGTCCGCGTGCCACGGTTCGAGGTAGACGCAGGCCGCGCCCTTGCGCCGCCCGCCCTGGTTCACGGCCGCGACGCTGGAGTCCAGCGTGCGCAACCACGGCACGATGCCGTTGGCGTGGCCGTTGGTGCCCCGGATGAGCGAGCCGCGCGCCCGCACCCGGGTCCAGGAGACCCCGATGCCTCCGGCGTACTTCGACAGCCGCGCGATCTGGCCGTACCGCTCGTAGATGGCCTCCAGCTCGTCGCGGGGCGAGTCGAGCAGGAAGCAGGACGACAGCTGCGGGCGCCGCGACCCGGAGTTGAACAGCGTCGGCGAGCTGGGCAGGTACGACAGCGTCGAGATCAGGCGGTAGAGCTCCGCGGCCTCGGCCACCGTGTCGGCGAGCCCGCAGGCCACGCGCAGGAAGAAGTGCTGCGGCGCTTCGAGCACGCCGCGCGTGACGGGGTGGCGCAGCAGGTAGCGGTCGTAAACGGTGCGCAGGCCGAAGTACTCGAAGCGGGCGTCCGCCTCGGCGTCGACCAGGTCGTCCAGAACGGCCGCGTTGGCCCGCACGAACTCCGCCAGCGCGTCCTGGACCAGCCCGGCCTCGTGCGTGGCGGCGATCGACTCCGAGAACGTCCGCACCCCGTGCGCCGCCGCCTCGTCCGCGATCTCCTCGGCCAGCAGACCGGCGGCGATCCGCGAGTTGGCGGGGTCGGTGACGACCCGGGCGGCGGCCTCCTCGATGGCCAGGCGTCTGTCCCCGGCCTGGTACGGCAAATCGCGTGTCACGGTCACGTGCTCTCCCTCGTAGGGCTCGGTTTGCCCGCAGGAGAGCACGCGTCGGAGCACGACCGGCGTGCGCCGCCGAAGCGGGCACGCCGGATACCCCGCCCGCGGCCCTCCCTCGGGGCCTGGACGACATGTCACCGGCAGGTCTTCGGACTCGCGGGCGTCTTCTCACGCCTAGTGGCCGTCGCTTCCCAGGCGTGCGCGGCCTAGTGCTCATGTGACGGCGGTCGTTCCCGCTCACCGCTGCGGGGCAGCCCCGGAATCGCACCGGGTTCCCTCTTACTCGCTCCGAAGAGCGAACCAGCAACAGATCTGGATCCTACATGTAGTGCACGTCGCCGCAACAACCCCTACAGGTTGTGTCAGGGGGCCCTCACCTGATGCCCTCGGGCCCGTATCACACGTTCGGGGGCGGCGTGTCACACCCGCAGGCCGAGCTCGCCGAGCGCCCGGCTCAGGCGGGCCGACTCCACGCGCAGCCACTGCCGGAAGTCCTCGCCCTCCAGGTACAACGGGGTCCAGCCGTTTCGCGCGCACAGCTCCCTCCAGCGCGCCGAGCCCGCGACGTCGTGGCACAGGCCGACGAGGGCGGCCCGGTCGTCGTCGGCCAGGTCGCCCGCGCCGAGGAGTCCGCGCCAGTTGGCGCACGACAGGTGCACGTCGCACTCCAGCAGCGTCGGGGCGTCCACTCCCTGGATGCGGTCGGGCGAGGAGACCGCCAGCACGTGAAGCTCTCCGGCCCGTACGCGCTCACGCACCCCGGCGTGGCCGCCGACCGCCGCCACCACCCGGCCGCCCGCGAGCGCGGTGACCGCCTCGTCGCTGGTCGGGTAGGCCACGTAGTGCAGCAGGCGCGCGTCCAGGCCGAGGCTCTGGGCCAGCATGCCGAACAGCACGTGGTCCATCCCGCCCTCGGCCCTGCCCGCCACCGCCAGCTTGGCCGGGTCGCGCCGCATGGCGTCGGCGAACGCGCCGAACGACCCGAGGCGCGAGGACACCGGGACCACCAGCACCTCCCACTCGCCGCAGAGCCTGGCCAGCGGCGTGGTGCGCGCGAACGCGCCCGAGGGGCGGACGGTCCGTACGGTGCCGACCAGTTCGGGCTGGGCCATGAGGATCTGGTCGGCGCGCCGCGCGCGGGCGAACTCCGCGAGCGCGGCGTGCGGCGGGCGGTTGACCACCTGCATCCGGCCGGCCAGCGCGGCGCGCTCGGCCACGCCCGCGAGGCTCCGCGCGAGCCGGTCGGAGTCGCCCCCGTACGGCCCGGGGACGACCATCGAGAGCCCGGTCGAGGCGAGCGTGCGCGAGCCGGTGGTGGTGCCACATCCGGCGGCCAGCGCGACGAGCCCGGCGCCGAGTGCGAGCACCTCCCGACGACGCATGGTTCACGCCCTTTCCCCCAATATATGACTAAATGCCCATTTCAGCGGGTGTACACACGAGATGCGGAAGGCCGCGCGCCCGGTCGTGTCATCATGTGACCCGGACTGCGGCGGCGGAGGGCGAGAGCGTGGGCGAGCGGGAGGGCACGGCACCCACCGGCAGGGAGGCCAGGGCTCTCCTGCTGGAGGCCGAAGACCTTCTCGCCGCGGCGCGCACGCTGCTCGCCGACCACGCGCGCGCCCGTGACGACGTCCAGCGGGCGCTGTCGTCGCTGCGTGCCGAACTGGCACGCGACGAGCTGGCCGCCATCCCGCTGGCGCGGCTGAAGGACGTCACCGACGGGCGGCTGCGCCTCGGGGCCCTCGAACAGGCCGGGTACACCACGGTCCAGGGCGTGCTGGACGCCTCGGCGTACGAGCTGCAACTGCTGCCCGGCATCGGCGCCCGCACCGCCGCCCAGGTGCACGCCGCCGCCGGGCAGATCGCCCGCGCGGCGCAGGAGACCGTCGCCGTACGCGTCGACGTCGAGCGGCGGGACCCCGGCACCACGGCGCTGCTGGTCGCGCTGAACCGCCTGGTGACCGCCGGTCCCGACCTCCCGCGCGCCCGCGACGCCGCCCTCGGGATCGTCGGGAGGCTGACGCCGCTCCTGCCCGCCGCCCGGCCCGCGCGGGGGCTGCTGCGGATGGCGCTCGCCGGCCGGGACGGCCGTGACCGGGCGCGGGAGGCCGTCGCGACGATCGCCGCCGTGCTCGGCGAGGCCGGCTCCGAGGGCACGCGGCTGCTCCTCGCCCAGGCCGCCGTGGACCTGCTCCGTCCCCCGGTGACCGACGTCGAGGCGTGGATCGACTTCGAGATCCGCGCCCCCGAGTACTACAACCTGCTCGCCGAGATCGCGGCGCTCGAACCCGACCGGGTGGCGTCGGAGGGCTTCCTGCCGAACGAGGTGTCCGCGCGGGTCAACGCGCAGGCGCTGGACGACACCCACCGCAGGGTCTCACTGCGCGGTTACCAGGCGTTCGGCGCGCGCTTCGCCCTCGCCCAGCGGCGGGTCATCCTCGGTGACGAGATGGGCTTGGGGAAGACCATCCAGGCCATCGCCGCGCTCGCCCACCTGAAGGCCGAGGGCCGCACGCACTTCCTGGTCGCCTGCCCGGCCAGCGTGCTGATCAACTGGACCCGCGAGATCGAGACGCGCAGCACGCTCAGGGCCTACCGGGTCCACGGTCCCGAGCGCGCCGCCGCGCTCGCGGAATGGACGCGTAACGGCGACGTCGCCGTGACCACGATCGACGCCCTGCACCGGCTGGAGGTTCCCCCCGAGGTGGCGCTCGGGATGCTCGTCGTGGACGAGGCGCACTACGTGAAGAACCCCGCCGCCCGCCGGTCACAGGCCGTCGCGGGGTGGTGCGAGCGCACCGGCCGGGTGCTCTTCCTCACCGGCACGCCGATGGAGAACCGCGTCGAGGAGTTCCGCGCCCTGGTCGGCCACCTGCGGCCCGAACTGGTCCCCGGCATCCGCGGCAGCGACGCCGCGGCCGGCCCGCAGGCGTTCCGCAGGGCCGTCGCCCCCGTCTACCTGCGCCGCAACCAGCAGGACGTGCTCACGGAGCTGCCCGACCTGGTCCACGTGGACGAGTGGGAGGAGCTCAGCGCGGCCGACACGGAGGCCTACCGCGAGGCCGTGGCCGCCGGGAACTTCATGGCCATGCGCCGCGCCGCGTACGCCGACCCCGAGAAGTCGGCCAAGCTCGAACGCCTCCGCGAGATCGTGGACGAGGCGGCGGGCAACGGGCTGAAGGTCGTGGTCTTCTCCTACTTCCGCGACGTGCTGGCCACCGTTCACGACACCCTGACCGGCAAGGCGGTCCCCGACACCCGGGGCGTCGTCGCTGACGACACCAGGAACGGCCATACCGACGGCACCGTGAACGGCCGTGCCGGAGGGGCCGTGAACGGCCGTGTGCACGGGCCCATCTCGGGAAGCCTCACGGCCACCCGGCGCCAGGAGGTGGTCGACACGTTCACCTCCGCCCAGGGGCACGCGGTGCTGCTCAGCCAGATCCAGGCCGGCGGCGTCGGCCTCAACCTGCAGGCCGCCTCCGTGGTTGTCATCTGTGAGCCGCAGGTCAAACCCACCATGGAGAGCCAGGCGGTCGCCCGGGCCCACCGCATGGGACAGGTGCGCAAGGTCCAGGTGCACCGCATCCTGGCGGCCGACAGCGTCGACCAGCGCATGCTGGAGATCCTGCGCACCAAGAGCAGGCTCTTCGACACCTACGCCCGGCGCAGCGACCTCGCCGAGTCGACCCCGGACGCCGTCGACGTCTCCGAGCAGTCACTGGCCCGCGAGATCGTCCAATCCGAACAGCGACGCCTCTCCCTGACCCCCTCCCCCACGGCGCCCCCGGCCCCCGAACCCGGGGTTGAGTAGCAGCGGCATTCCCCCGCCGCCGGAGCACGGCCGGACCTACGCCACGCCCTCCGGATCCCGCAGGATCCACCAGTGGCCGGCCGGTCCCTTGCTCACCTCGCGGACACGGGTGACCCCCAGGTCCGCCGGCCGGGCCACCACCTGAGTCCCGGCCGGGCACGGATCCCCCGTGCGGGGGACGCGGTTCCCGTGCCGGGGGGAGGTGCCGGTGCCGCCCCGGCGCGATCGTGGGATGCGCGGATCTCCCCGTACTTCCCAACAAAGGGGGCACCTTGTCATCCTCGTCCCTCAACCCATCCGCCCCGGGCGCGAGCCGGCCCGCGCCCACCACGGAAGGCACGTCCGCCGCGCCAAGCGAGGGGCGTGCCGGGTGGACCGGCCACGCGGCGGTGCTCTGGGCCGCCGCCTACGGCGTGCTCGCACTCGTCTGGACGCTCACCGGCACCGGCTTCCCGTTCGGGGTGAACGACCCCGGCGCCCAGATCACGCTGCTGCGCGGCCTCACGCCCGAGGTCGGCGCGCCGGTCTTCGCGGCCGTCCTGCTCGCGACGGCGGTCGCCACCCTGGCCATGGCCGGGCGCCACGCCGTACGGCTGCGCGGGACGCCACGGGCCCTGCTGCTGACCTTCGGCTACACCGTGGCCGCGCTGCTGCTGGTGGTCGTGCCCACCGAGAACGTCCTCGCCCTGACCGCTTACGCGCCGATGCTGATCCTCGGCGCTCCGTTCGGCTGGCCGCGGGGGATCGACTACTCCCGCGTGCTCACCTGGTCGCTGGCGAACCAGCTGTGGTGCATGGTGGGCGGGTTCCTCATCGCGTTCGCGGTGCTGGCCTGGCAGCGGCGCAGCCGGGGCGCGTGTGCCCGCTGCGGCCGGGAGCGTGACATCTCGGCGGCCCACCGCGCTCGCACCGTCAGGTGGGCACGCAGGGCCGCCGCCGTCGCCGTCGTCATCCCGCTGCTCTACTCCGTGAGCCGTTACGCGTGGCTCGCGGGCATACCTCTCGGCATCAGCGACCAGATGCTGCACGATTTGCGGGAGTCCGGCGGCGTGTGGGCGGGGGCGGGCCTCGCGACGGTCGCCGTCATCGGCGCGGTCCTGACGCTCGGGCTGGTCCAGCGCTGGGGCGAGGTCTTCCCCCGCTGGATGATCGGCCTGGCGGGCCGCCGCGTCCCGATCCGGCTCGCGGTCGTCCCGGCGGCGTACGCGGCGCCCATCGTGATCTCCGGAGGCCTGGGGATCATCACCTCGCCGCAGATCTGGCACATGATGGGGTACAGCAAGGTGCTGGTCCTCACGCACGCGCTGTGGCCTCTGTGGGGGGTCGCGCTCGCCGTCGCCACGTACGGCTACCACCTGCGCCGGCTCCCCGCGTGCGCCACGTGCGGACGGCGGGGCTGACCGGTGTGGACCATCTCCGACGACTCCCTCGCCATGTGGACACGCCGATCGCTCGACGACGTCGAGACCCTGCTCGGCGCGACGCTGCGCAACCCCGGTGACCCGTTCCTCACCACCGTCGCCACCCATCTCCTCGCGGCGGGCGGCAAGCGCGTACGCCCGGCGCTCGTGCTGCTCGCCGCCCGGTTCGGCGAACACCCCGACGACCCCGCGGTCGTACGCGCGGCGGCGGCCGTGGAGCTCATGCACGTCGCCTCGCTGTACCACGACGACGTCATGGACGAGGCGGCCACGCGGCGGGGAGTGCCCAGCGTCAACGCGCGGTGGGGCAACCGGGTCGCCATCCTCGCCGGTGACTACCTGGTCGCCAAGGCGGCCGAACTGGCCGCGCCGCTCGGGGCTCCGGCGATGGAGGAGCAGGCGCGGATGCTGACCAGGCTCGTCACCGGGCAACTCCGCGAGACCGTGGGCGCCGACCGGCACGCCGACCCGGAGCGGTACTACATGAGCGTGATAGCCGACAAGACCGCCGCCCTGTTCACGCTGGCGGCGCGGCTCGGAGCGCACGCCTCCGGCGCGGACGCCGAGGTGCGCGCGGCCCTCGGCGCATACGGAGAGGCGCTGGGCATCGCCTTCCAGCTCTCCGACGACGTCCTCGACCTCACCCAGCCGTCCGCACGGGCCGGCAAGCCCGCGAACGCCGACCTGCGTCAGGGCGTGGCGACGCTGCCCGTACTGCGGGCCCTGCGCGCCCGCCGCCGGAGACCCGGACGCCCTGACGGGGAGCCGGCCCCGGCCGGCAGGGAGCCCGCACGGGTACGCAGGGACTCGGCGCGGCTCAGGAAGATGCTCGCCTCCGGACCGATCACGGACGCGGACGACCTCACGGTCGCCGCGCGCCTGGTGAGACGCTCTCCCGGGTTCACGCAGACGCGCGCGGATGTGGAGCACTACGCGAACCAGGCCAGGCGGGCTCTGCTGCGGCTCCCTCCCTCACCCGCACGCGACACCCTGGGCGAAATGTGCGACCACGTCGTCTCCCGCACCGATCCCGGACCACCCTGACCCGCGACCGTCCGCCCGGCGTCGCGCTCCTGCCACGGTCTCACCTCGACCGGCCGATCTCACCACAGCCACCAGGCTCACCTCAGCCGACCGGGCTCACCACAGCCACCAGGCTCACCTCAGCCGACCGGGCTCACCACAGCCACCAGGCTCACCTCAGCCGACCGGGCTCACCACAGCCACCAGGCTCACCTCAGCCGACCGGGCTCACGAAGCCGGACTCGTAGGCGACGATCACGGCCTGGGTGCGGTCGCGGGCGGCGAGCTTGGTAAGCACGTTGCCGACGTGCGTCTTGACGGTCTCCGTGCCCACCACCAGGCGCGCGGCGATCTCGGCGTTGGACAACCCGGTGGCCATGAGCCGCAGGACCGCCTCCTCACGCTCGGTCAGCCGGGCACGGCGAAGCCGGTCACCGGCCGGGCCGCCCGCCCCACCGCCCCCGTACGAGCCGGCCAGGCGCCGGATCGCCGCGGGGAACACCAGGGATTCGCCTCGTGCCACCACCCGCACCGCCTCCACGACCTCCGCAGGCCGCGTGCGCTTGAGCAGGAACCCGCTCGCGCCCGCGCGCAGCGCCTCGTACACGTAGTCGTCGTTCTCGAAGGTGGTGATGACGAGCACCCGCGGGGGCTCGCCGGAGGCGGCGAGCAGCCGGCGCGTGGCCTCGATGCCGTCGATCGCGGGCATCCGCACGTCCATGAGGAGGACGTCGGGCCCGGTGCGGGCCACCATCGCCATGACCTCGGCGCCGTCGGCGGCCTCGCCGACCACCTCCAGGTCGTGCTGGGCGTCGAGGATGACCCGCAGCCCGACGCGGATCAGCTCCTCGTCGTCGACGATCGCCACCCGGATGCTCATGACACCCTCACAACCGCCACCTTGGTGGTCATGACAGCCCCACAACCGCCACCTTGGGTGGTCATGACGGCCTCACGATTCCGACCCGGATGGTCATGGCAGGCTCCTCGTCACGGCGACTCCGCTCCTCTCACGACCGCCGCCCCCGTCGGCAGCCGGACGGAGACCTTCCACTCGCCGCCGTCGAGGCCGGCCGTCATTTCCCCGCCGAGCAGCGCGACGCGTTCACGCATGCCGGAAAGGCCCCGGCCGCCCTCGCGCCGCGGGTAGGAGCCGGTCACGGGGTTGGCCACGTCGATGGCCAGCGTGGGGCCGTCGACGGCGACGCGCAGGACGACCGGCACGGGCCCCGCGTGGCGGAGCACGTTGGTGAGGCTTTCCTGGATGATGCGGTAGCCCTCCCGCGACACCGGGGCGGGCAGGTCGTCCACGGAGCCCTCCATCTCGGTGCGCACCTGGACCCCGGTCCCGCGCGTGTGGGCCAGCAGGCCGCCGAGGCCGGCCAGCCTGTGATGCGGTGCGGGCTCTGCGGGCTCGTCCTCGCGCAGCATGCCGAGCACCCGGTCGAGGTCCTCGGTCGCGGCCCGCCCGGTGTCCTCGATCGCGGCGAGGGCGCGGCGCGCGAAGCCCGGGTCGGTGTCCAGCAACTGCAGCGCCGCGGCGGCCTGCAACGTCGTGACCGTCAGCGCGTGCCCGATGGAGTCGTGCAGGTCGCGGGCCAGCCGGTTGCGCTCGGCGAGCCGGGCGGCACGCGCCTCCAGCGCCGCGATGCGCTCGGCCGGGGACGGCCCGAGCAGCACCGGCGCCATGACCGCGGCCAGCGCCCCGAGCCCCGCCACCGCGTAGATGACGCCCACCAGCAGGACCACGCCGAGCAGCGACAGCCACACCGACTGGTGCCCGCTCGGCGCCCCGAGGCGCAACCCCGCGAGCTCCGCGCCGCCCGCGATGCCGAACCGCTGGACGATCAGGGTCACGCCCATCACGAGCGGGATGAGCAGGAGCAGGACCACCAGCCCGCCGATGGCCAGATGGACGGTGAACCACAGGGCCGCGCGCATCCTGGTCTCGCGGTCCGCCCGGCGGGACTCGGCCATCGCGGGCGGATCGGGCAGCGGGACGCCGAGCAGCGACCGCGCTGCCACGATCTCGAGCGCCCGCGTGCCCCGCAGGAACGGCGGCACCGAGGCGACCACGACCGCCACGGCCAGCACCGGCAAGACGATCCCCCGGGGCGTACGAGGCGTGGTGAGCATTTGCGCGAACGCCACCGCCACCAGCACATACGGCAGGAGCAGAACCCCACCGAGCAACAGGTGAACCCCCCGCCGGTAGGTGACCCCGCTCACCAGCGGCGCGACCACCCCCCGAACCCTCACGCGGCCCATTCTCCCGCAGCGAACCGCCATCCGGCTCGCCGTGATGAGGTGAGAGCAAGACACTCAATTTTGATACCCTCATTCATGAGTGTTTCGTCTATGAGTGCCTGTGAGGACGTATGGATGGATTCATCGGTAGGCGGCGAGAGCTCGCCGCACTCTCGCGCATGCTCGGGCGCACCGAGACAGGAGGCCGGGCAGGACGTCCCGGCCGAGCGGTGCTCATGCGCGGGCGGCGACGCGTTGGCAAGTCTCGCCTGGCCGAGGAGTTCATTGGGAGAGCCGACGTACCGCACCTCTTCTTCACCGCCTCAGCCCAGCCCAGTCTCCAGGCCGACCTGGCGCTGTTCACCGATGCCGCCCGTTCTTCCTCACTTCCAGGAGCCCGGGCCTTCCAGGAACAGTCCCCGCAGACCTGGGACGCCGCGTTGCATCTGCTCGCGGCGGCATTGCCGACCGACCGGCCCAGCGTCGTCGTCATCGATGAAATGCCCTACCTCATCGCCAACGATCCAGGGTTTGAAGGCACCCTGCAGAAGGTCTACGACCGGGAGCTGTCGAAGCGCCCTGTCCTGCTGCTCTGCATCGGTTCCGACCTCGCCATGATGGAGGCGCTCAACGAGTACGGCCGTCCGTTCCACCAGCGCGCCACCGAGATGGTGATCCCCCCGCTCAATCCCGCTGAGGTCGCCGAGATGCTCTCGCTGCCGGCCGCTGACGCGTTCGACGCGTATCTCGTGACCGGTGGGCTCCCGCTGGTCCTCGACGAATGGCCCGAAGGCGACGGCGTCTTCGACTACCTGGGGGACGCCGTCATGGATCCCACCTCCGCCCTCCTGGTGAGCGGCGAGCGCGCGCTGGCGGCAGAGTTCCCCACCGGGGCCATGGCGCGGCAGGTCCTGACCGCGATCGGCTCAGGAGAGCGCAGCTTCTCTCTCATCGGCCGGGCGGCGGGCGGCCTGCCTCAAGCCTCACTGACCAGGGCACTGCACCTGCTCACCACCAAACGCATGGTGGATGCCCTCGTACCGCTCTCCACCCATCCATCGAGGGAGACCCGCTACGTGGTGGCGGATCCGCACCTGCGCTTCTGGCTGAGCTTGCTCGGCCCCTATCTCGTGGAGGTGGAGCGTGGTCGCGGCGACCTGGTCCTGGAGCGGATCAAGAAGTCGTGGACGGCATGGCGGGGCCGGGCTGTGGAGGCGGTCGTCCGGGAGGCGCTGTTCAGGATGCCCGGCAGCATCCTTCCCGAGGGCACCGGAGCGGTCGGAGGCTACTGGACCCGCACCAACGATCCTGAGATCGACATCGTGGCCGCCGATCGCGCGCCGGTCGCCAAGCGCGTCACGGCGGTCGGCTCCATCAAGTGGCTGGAGAACCGCCCCTTCGACGGCCACGACCTTGCCCGGCTGGTCCTCCACCGCTCCTTGCTGCCGGGAGCGGACGACACCACCCCCCTGCTGGCGGTGTCCCGGAGCGGGTCCACGGTCGACGGAGTGCCCACGATCGCCCCGGAGGACCTGCTCTCCGCCTGGCGGTGACGGGCAGGGTGCGCCAAAGGCCCGACGCTTCGTTCATGAACCGGCTGGTCGATTTGGGGAGAGCGACGAGGTGCCACGGCTGGGGTGGGTGGGCATCAAGCGGATGCCCCCATCAAGTGGGTGGCGGGAGGGCAAAACAGGGCCTTCACCAGGGGTGACTTCTCACGAGGAGGCAGAGCGCGCGATGCTGCCAGGTTGATCACAAACGAGTTGCGTGAGGTGGAGCGTCGCCGGGGGGCTACGCCGGGCGTCATGGTTCGCCAAATACGGGTACCAGGCGTACGCCGACCCTCGCATGACGGCAACCCAATCCGCCCGCGCGTCAACTTCCGCAGCGAGCTGGTCTTCGTCAAAGCCTTCTACGAGGACATCGCCCGCTGGGCCCTCGACGACCCCACCCGCTGGGCCAAGTGGGCAGTCCCTTGCCCGATCAAGGCCAGCGAATGCGCCACCAAGAAGTCCAGGTCCGGAGTCAAGTCGCGGATGGACCAGCGCACCCGAGCCCAACTCCCGCTCATGCCCGCCCCTGCTGCGCGCGGTCGAACAGCAGCGCAAAGCTGCCGAACACCTGATCAGCGCCGCCCGGAGCACTCCCGAAGGCGAACTCTTCACCGTCGCAGGCCGCGCGTTCCGGCGATGCCGGCAAGGCCCATCCGGACGCGTCTACGTCATCGAGGTCGCCACTGGCAAGAAACGCAGCCTCACCCACGAGGAAGAGGCCGCGTTCTGGTCCTGGGCGACTGTCGAGGTGCTGCGCACGACCGGGATCCGGATTGAGGAGATGCTCGAACTCACCCACCACAGCTTCGTCGCCTACGCCCTGCCGACCACCGGCGAAGTCGTCCCCATGCTGCAGATCGCTCCGTCCAAGACCGATACCGAAAGGCTCCTACTTGTTTCGCCCGAACTCGCAGAGGTCCTCACCGCGATCATCTTCGGAGTCCGGCGCGGCAACGCCGCCATACCCCTAGTCTCCGCCTACGACGTGTTCGAGCAGACCTGGAGCGCGCCGATGCCGTTCCTGTTCCAACGCCGCTACGGATCCGAGGACCGGGCCTTGACCCGCGGCTACATCCGCGAATGCCTGATCGCCACCTCGGCCACCGCGCAGATCACCATCGCCGGACATCCCCTCGAATGGCGGCCCCATGACTTCCGTCGAATCTTCGTCACCGACGCCCTACGCTCCGGACTCCCACCCCACATCGCCGCCAAGATCTGCGGACACGCCCTGCTCGACACCACGATGGGCTACGCCGCGATCTACCCCGACGACGTCATCACCCACCACCGTGCCTTCATCGCCCGCCGCCGAGCCGAACGCCCCAGCGAGGAATACCGCGACCTCACAGCCAGCGAATGGGAAGAATTTCTCGCCCATTTCGAGCTACGGAAAGTCGCGCTCGGAATATGCGGACGCGACTATGGAACCCCTTGTGCGCATGAAAACGCTTGTGTCAGATGCCCACTCCTTCGCGTTGACCCAGCTCAGAAGCCCCGGCTCGAAGAAATCCACGCCAACCTCATCGACCGGCTCGCCGAAGCCAAACAACAGGGCTGGCTCGGCGAAGTCGCCGCTATCGAGACCACCCTCGCGGCAGCGAAGCAGAAGCTTCAAGCCATGCGTGAAGCGACTGTTCGTACGAGCACCGTCAACCTCGGAATGCCCAGCATCCGCGCGCACGATTGGACGATCATCCGAGATGACGTCCTGACCCGCTCGCCGGTGAGCGGCCCGCATCGCCAGTGGGGGCACAAAGCTCGCAGGCAATCAGCCGATCGACAGCGCGGCCATGTCCCGACCTGAGAGCATGGGCGCGATCCCGCCCAGCAGCCTCGCCAGCGCTTTCTCAGCATCAGCGTAATCAGCGGTCCGCGTTGTTGAATGGTGATCACCCGACGAGGTTCCGGAGAATGGCATGGTGCTGACCGAAACGGTCCGGAAGGCGTTACCGAAGCAGCGGAGCAGGTGGCCGTTCTTCGTGTGTCTCGCGCTCCTTGCTTCGATCGTCGCCTACACCCTGGTGTTCGACCTTCCCCAGTGGCGAAACGACGAGAAGCTGGCCCGGCTGCAGGAGCGGGTGAGCATGCTCTCCCTCCCACCCGACACCGAGCATGATCTGCGTGCCGAGGCCAGCGTGGTGGGCCTTCTGTCGGGCAACGGCAATCATTGCGACTATCTGGTGCATCTGGCCCTGGTCACGAAGCTGCCCGACGCCGAGATCGCACGCTACTACGAGTCCGTCACGGTCGAGGGCGTCGAGGGCGGTGAGCTCTCCGGCACCGTCTATGTCAACCCGAGCGGATCATGGCGGGACGGGTTCAAGGGCGTCATCGTGGAATTTTTCGACGGAGGCCACGAGGCCGGGTCCGACATGCGCTGCCACTAACCGAAAGCCCCGGCCATCACCGCGACACGCCGAACAGCCTCCTTCTCAGAACTGAATGTGGCTACAAAGAGTTGAGCTGCTCGCTAGGGGGCTCAGGGTTCGCCACCAAGATCAGTTCGGTTAAGCATGTGTCAGATGCCCTCAACTCCGACCCGATCCCGACCAGATGCCCCGGCTTGAGGAGATCCACGACAACCTCCTCGACCGCCTGAAAGAAGCAAAGGACCAGGGATGGCTCGGCGAGGTCGCCGCCATCGAGACGAGCGTGGCCGCCGCTGAAGACAAGCTCGCCACGATGCGCGAGATGACCGCCAAGCACACCACCACCAACCTCGGCATGCCCGACTTCCACCCGTCGGTCGGCCGACGCACGTCCGGCAGCTGACACACATTGACGAGGCCAAACCACCCGCGCACGCGCCGAGCAGCCAGCACAGACTGGCTGACCTTCGGAGAGGCACTCAGCGGCCCGTTGCCCGCACAAGCGACGGGCCGGATCGGCTCATCGAGGGTCGGCGTTCTGAGACCAGACCCGCTGGATCGTCCGGTAGTCGATCACAGCAATGTCCTCCTGCTGCAGAACTTCACGGGCCTGCGGCGATGTCAGGAACTCGTAGTCCGTCCGGCGCACGCACCAGCCACCGTCGACGGCCTGCGCCTCCTCGTTTCCCAGTCCGGGATGCACAGCCCACTCATTGAGCCCAGCAGGCAGGTCGCGCAGCATCTGAACGTATCGGGCCGCCTTTCCTGCGATATCGAGGGAAAAGCTGTCCAGGAAGTCGTTGTCGGTGACCGGCAGCCCGCGTTGCCGCATCACCCGGCGCCCGGGTTCCAGCCAGACCCGGACCGCAAGGCCGTACTCGGCTGCCAGTACTACGGCCAGGTCGAGGATGTCATCGCGGCCTCCGTCGGCCAGGCAATGGAAGTCCAGGTGGGTCGGCGTGAGCCCAGCATCGGCGACGGCACTGATCTGGGCGCGGAACTCAAGTTCGATCTCATCGAGCCGAGCCTGGCCGAGGAGGGCCGCCCGTCCGGAGGGCGTCGGAGGAAACAGCTCACCTGCGTGGTCCAGGAGCGAGGGCACTCGTTCCTTGGCGGTCATCGGCCCCCATCGGATGTCGGGCATCTCACACACCATGGTCAGGTGGATTCCGAACGGGATCTGGGGCCGTCGGCTGAGCAGTTGCATGGCCTGCGGCGCCGCGGGACACGGGACCATCAGGCTGCACGAGGTGGCGATGCCGTCTTCGATCGACTCGATCACCGCGGCGTTGATCGCTGGATACATCCCGAAGTCATCACAGTTGACGATCAGCAGCCGGGCATCGGGCGGATACCCCAGTAACTCACTCGACTGCTCTGCAGGTGTGACGGCCGTGGGGCCGGTGGTTTCATCCATGCCCGCAGTGTGAGACCCGGCCAGACATCGCGCACGGGAATATGACCCCTCCGCGGCTCCGCGCCGTCATTTTCTCGTGGACATCCACGAGCCCGCCGATCACCAACTGCCGCCACAACCAGCGAACGAAAGTTGCTGCCGAACGTGAACGAAGCCGACACGCCGAACGCAACGTCTATACAAGATTTTTTATGGTCACCGTCAGTGAATCTGCGGCGGGCGGCCGCCTCGAGGAGGCCGAGATCCACAGTTGGGGAGGCGAGATCGAAGGGATCAAGGCCAGCCTGGAAGCCGGCCGCGCCAAGCTCACCGCGGTTCGACGTTCAGCGGCCAAGCGTCAACCTGGCCTGACCGACGTGGGCATCTCAACGATCAGAGTCCGGGGCTTACCGTGAGAGCACTCCTCATCGGCCTCGACAGCAATCTCACCCACCTCGAGCTGCCCAAGGGCAGCTTCAACGGCCGCTTCCTCACCGGTGTTCGCAAGCACGTAAACGCGCAGGCCGTTCAACCACTCAGCCTCACCAGCCGCCTGGACCTCTGGGTCGACGAGAACGGCATAGCCACGAACCGGCCAATCAACACCGTCGCCACCAGACTCGCCCGAACCTTCGGCTCCACCCACAACCTCCGCGGCCCCGTCGTGATCACCAGCACCAACCCGGAGATTGGCACGGCCAAGTCCCTGACATCCGAACAAGTCGCCATGATCAAGAACAGGCTCGCCGGTCCCTGAGCACCCCGTCACGCAGTGCCGACGAGAAGCAGAGCCCCAGGATCGTTAGTTCGGAAAAGAGCTCGGCCGCCACGGCGAACAGATCGCGGCCGATGGCATGACGAGCTACACCCTTCTTAGATGGTCGAGAAAGGTCCTCCATTCGCTGGAACTGAATTGAATGGTCGGGCCGGAAGGGTTCTTAGAGTCTCTGGCGGCGATCGACTCGCCGATCACCGCGATTTCTACACAGTCGTTTCCGCCGCCACTGAAGCTGCTCTTTTGCCACGACACACCAGCAAGATCGACCTGGTCGGCCACTAGAACTCCTTAGCCGCTGCCGCGACCATGATCGCGGTTTCCTTGGGGTCCAACGCAAGTTCGCATATGTGCTCGAACAACAGCGTATAGCGCCGAACTTCCTCGACGCTCTCCAGGTAGAGGTCGCCCATCGCGCCCTCGACGTAGGCAACGTCAGGCTCGTACTCCCCGGAGAAGCGAAGCAGAACGAACGGACCTTCGATCGCCGCGTGGGCTCCGACGGCGAAGGGAAGTACCCTCACCGTGACATCTGGTCGCTCGCCGATCTCGATGAGTTGACTGAGTTGGGCGCGCATAGTCACGCTAAGGCGCGACGCCTCGTTCATGAACCGGCTATTCGATTCGGTGAGAGCGATGAGATGCGACGACAACGTGGGTGGGCATCAAGTGGGCACCCCGTCAAGTGGGTGACGGGTGGGCAAAACCGACCCGTCACCAGGGGTACCTCCTCACGTGGAGGTGGGGCACGTGGATGCTTGCAATTGATCACAACGGGCGTAGCTCGATGTAGGAGACCGCGGGCATGGGGAGGTCGAAGGTGAGGGTGAGGGTGCCGGAGGTGGGGTGGGCGGGGGCCGGGGGGTGGAGGTGGTCGAGGGTGTTGCGGGCGTGCAGTTCGTTCCACTGGGCCGCGTCCGGCCAGTCGCCGCCGCCCAGGGCCGCCCACACGCCCTGGATGTCGGAGCGTCCGGCGTCCACGCGGTGGTGGGTCAGCTCGTAGCGGTCGCGGGGAAGCCCGTCCAGGGTGAGGGTGACCCGCCGTTCGAGGATCGGGGCGCCGCCCGCCTGCGCCTGGTTGAGCGTGCCGTTCCACACCAGCACCCCGACGCGGCCGTCGTCGTGGCGGGCCGCCCACGCCTCGACCCCCGCGACGTCGCCCGTGACGTCCGCGGCCAGCTCGTGGTCGCCGAGCCGCTCGGCCAGGGCGAGCGCGAAGTACCGGGGCTTGCGCAGGTTGCCGACCGTGAGCAGGCCGAACCCCCCGTGGAACAGCCGGGGCGGGCGGCCGAGCTCCTCGAAGTGGTCGGAGGCCACCCAGTGTGACAGCGCGTCGACGCGTCCCGCGGCCGACTTCATCCCGTGGAGCAGGAACGCCGCGCCGAAGGGCCCGTCGCCGATGCCGTGGAAGTGCGTGGGAGTGGGCCCCCATTCGGTCCACCAGATCGGCGTGCCCGCCATGCCGTGCCTGGCGAGGACGGGCCGCCAGTCGAGCGGCGCGTTGCCGTAGGTGTGGGTGGAGACGAAGTCGAGCGCCGCGCCCGACCCGGCCGTGTGGGCGACCAGCTCCTCGACCCAGCCGTTGGCCGCGCTGGACGGCCCGCCCACGCGCAGGCCGGGATCGACGCTTTTCACGGCCGCCGCCGTCACGTCGTACAGCCGGAAGTACTCCTCCGGCGTGCCGCTCCAGAAGACCTCCAGGTTGGCCTCGTTCCACACCTCGAACGACCAGTTCCCGGCCACCTCGCGCAGCCCGTAGCGGTCCACCAGGTGGCGTACGAGCGCCTGCACCAGGTCGCCCCAGCGGCCGTAGTCCTTCGGCGGGGAGATGATCGCCCGGTAGCCGAACACGGTCTTCGACGGGTCGGCGGCCAGGTCGCGCGGCATGTAACCGAGCTCCACCACCGGGCGCAGGCCAAGGCCCATGAGCAGGTCGTACACCCGGTCCACTCCGGTGAAGTCGTGCGCCGGCACCCCGTCCACCTCGCGGTACACCCCGAGGTCGTCGCCGAGAATCGCGTGGGCGCGCACCGCGCGGACGCCCAGCTCGTCGTGCGTGAGGCGCAGCGCCTCGGCCAGCTCGGGGCCGATGGGCCGCCCGCCGGTCTCGCCCTCGCTCAGCAGGTGCGACAGGTGCTCCGAACCGATCATCGCCCGCCAGGGACGGGGCAGCGGCCGGGTGACCTCGGCCGCGTTCACCCGCACCGCCACCGCGGCGTCCCCGCCCTCGCGGGGTGTGGCCGCCACGGGCGCCGAGAACGGCCCGGCCAGGTCCATCGTGCCGAGGGCCGCGACGACGTAGTGGACGGTCTCGCCGGGTGTGACCGCCGTGTCGACGAACCGGGTCCCGGGTACGGCGGGCACGTCCACGTCGGGCTGCTTCGTGGTGAGGAACGGGCCGCCCGCGCTCGCGCCCCGGTGCACGAGGTAGCCGATCGCCCCCTCCACGGGCTCCCACTCCAGCGTGACGTGCCCGGCGCCGGCCGACGCGCGCGGCCCGGCGGGCGCGTCGGGCGCGACGCCGACGGCCATGCCCGCCTCGCCGGACCTCTTGTAGATGCGGTCTCTCCAGTCCGTGAGTGCGGACTCGGTCATGATCTTCTCCCCGATCGGTCGCGGTAGGTGCGGCTCGGCCGCCGGTCAGCGCAGCCGCGCGTCCCATTCCTCCAGGCGGAGCACGGGCTTGAGCAGCCTCTCGGGACCTCCGGGGGTGAAGTAACGGCGCAGGTCGTCGTCGGCGAGGGCGTTGCCGAGGGCACCCATGATCATCCCCTGGTCGAGCGCGAGGTACTCCTTGGCGACCTTGCCGCTCCGCACGGCCACGGCGTCGTAGAAGCCGCCGGGGCCGTAGGAGTCGAAGTCCGCCCGCAGCCGCGCCAGGTTGTCCAGCGCCTTGTCGCCCGCGTAGCGCAGGGCGAGGAAGGAGGCGTGCGGCGTCACCACCCCGTCCCCGTAGTGGTCCGGCTCCGGCTTGGCGGGACGGCAGTCGCCGAAGCCCGGGTCGGTGGAGGTGCGCTCCTCGTCGGAGGTGTAGCCGTCGGTGTCCATGCCGAGGCCGTCCACGCCGTACTCGCGGTAGCCGCCGTTCGGGTCGTCGGAGGGCGAGAAGCCCCAGTAGCCGTACTTGGCGTCGTTCAGCCCGTGCTCGATCTGCGCGGCGACGAAGACGGGGTGGTTGCGGCCCCAGCTCCTGGCGCCCCATGTCTCCTCGGGGACCACGAGGTTCGCCATCAGCGCCTCGAACATGCTGCCGCCCCAGTTCGGTACGAAGCGCAGGCCGCGGTAGCCGTACGTACCCTCGAAGACCTTGATGCCCTGGTAGGTCTGCCAGCTTCCCACCGGCTTCTGGTCGGCCCAGCCCCAGTCGCAGGTGTCGGGGAAGGTGCGCCAGAGCCCGAAGTAGTGGGTGGCGGGCACCTGGCCGAGCGCGACGGCGACATAGGTGACGACGCGGGTCTCGGACATCGCGCCGTAGCGGTGGCAGGTGGAGTACACCGTCCTGCCCGTGTGCGCGTAGTCGGTCTCCTGCGAGCAGCCTTCCGGCTTGTCCGGCCAATAGCCGCCGGTCATCAGCCCGGTTCCCGCGTCGGGACGGGCCTCGGGGTCGTAGAAGGCGGCGAAGTTCATCCGCGACAGGACCTCTCCGGCCTTCCTCGCCTGCTGGGGCACCGCGTTCTTCACCATCATCAGCGCGGCGGCCAGCCAGGCGTTGTCCACGCTGGACACGAAGGGCAGCACGGGGTCGCCGGTCTCCGGCCAGGTGCGCACGACCCGCAGCGTCGCGGGGTCGTACCAGTTGTAGAACAGGCCGGTGGCGGTGTCGTGGTCGAGCCGGCCCAGGGCGTCGAGCACCTTGGCGACGCGCGCCGTGGCCTCGCGCCGGTCGATCAGCCGCAGGTCCCTTGCGGCCAGGGTGCTCCACAGGTACGTGCCGGCGTTGGTGGGCGAGGTGACCTTGGCACGGGTCCGAAGGTCGCCCGACACCTTGTCGGACGGCATCCCGGTGCCGGGGTCGGCCATGGCGACCATGGACTTCCAGGTGTCGGCGGCGTACGTACGCAGCACCGACGTACGGGAGGCCGCCGGACCTGTGAGGGAGGGCGACGGCCCGCCGGTACGGGAGTGCGCCAGCGCCTCCGCGGGGATCGCGGCGGCGAGGCCGAGTGCGAGAGTGCAGGCGAGAACTGTCTTGCGCATGGGCACCTCAGATCGCTCGAAGGTCGCTTACGAGGGCGCTCACTTGAGCCCGGCCGTGGCCACGCCCTGGACGAAGTAGCGCTGGAGGGAGACGAACAGGAGCAGGACGGGGGTGATGACCACGATCACGCCGGCCAGCAGCAGCCCGTAGTGAACGGTCTCCCTGCTGGAAAGACTGGCGAGCGCGACCGGCAGCGTGTACATCTCCTGGTGCTGGGCGACCACCGCCGGCCAGATGAAGCCGTTCCACGACCCCATGAAGGTGATCAGGCCGAGGGTCGCGAGCACCGGCTTGCAGAGCGGCATCACGATCTGGAAGAAGATCCGGAACTCCCCCGAGCCGTCCACCCGGGCCGCGTGCACGAGCTCGTCGGGGATCTCCCCCATGAACTGCCGCATCATGAACACCCCGAGCGGGGTGACCAGCCCGGGCAGGACGATGCCTGCGTAGGTGTCGGCCAGGTTCAGGCTCGCGACGGTCACGAACTGCGGGATGAGCAGCACGATGCCGGGCACCATCATCTGCAGCAGGACCAGGCCGAAGACGAACCGTCTCCCGGCAAAGTCCAGCTTGGTGAGCGCGTAGGCGACCAGGGAGCAGAACAGCAGGTTGGCGGCCACCACGATCACCGCCACGATCACGCTGTTGGCCGTCACCCTGGCGACGTCCATCCGCTCGAACAGCGCGGAGTAGTTGCCGGTGATCCAGCGGACGGGCAGGAACGTCGGCGGGTCCCGCCTGATCTCCGCGTCGGTCTTGAACGAGCCGAGCAGGGTCCACAGGAAGGGCCCCGCGACGGCGGCCAGCCCGATCGTGAGCGCGGCGTACAGCGCCGCGGTGCGTGATCTCTTCACGTTCGCGCTCCTCACGTCTTCGGCCTCAGCCACCGGAACTGCGCGAACGAGAACGCGGCGATCACGGTGAACAGCACGGTCGCCGCGGCGGCCCCGTAGCCGTAGTTGCCGAAGCCGAACTGGTTGTAGATGGCCAGCGAGGCCGAGAGCGTCGAGTTGAGCGGGCCGCCCTTGGTCATCACCAGCGGCTCCTCCAGGAACTGCATGAAGCCCGCCGCGCTGTAGACGCCGCAGAAGAGGATCGCCGGGCGCAGCATCGGCACCGTGATGCCGCGGAACTTCGCCCACATGCCGGCGCCGTCCACGTCGGCCGCCTCGTACAGCTCCCTGGGCACCCCCTGCAGGGCGGCCAGGAAGACCACCATGTCGAAGCCGAAGTTGCGCCACGCCGACATCAGGACCAGCGAGGGCAGCGCCGTGCACTCGTCGAGCAGCCAGGCGGGACCCTCGACGCCGGCCGACCTGAGCAGGGAGTTGAGCAGCCCGGCCTGCGGGTCGAGCAGCAGCCGCCAGGCCACCGCGATGCCGATGATGCTCGTCACGTACGGCAGGTAGTAGCCGAGCCGGAAGAACGTGCGCAGCCTGGTGATCCCGGAGTTGAGCAGGATGGCCGCCGCCAGGCCGAGCGCGATCGTCAGCGGTGTGGTGGTGACCACGAAGAACAGGGTGTTGACCGCCGCCCTCCGCATCGACTCGTCCTGGAACAGGCGCTCGAAGTTGGCCAGGCCGACGAAGTTCACCCCGAAGGGGTCGCGCACGTCGGTGCTGCGCATGTCGGTGAAGCCCATGACCAGCCCCGCGAGCAGCGGCAGCGCGTACATCAGGCAGAACACCAGCAGGAAGGGCGCCGAGAACAGCCAGGCGTGCCCGGCCTTCCTGGGCGGGTTCGGCCCGCGCCGTGGCCGGTGCCGTCCCACCCGGGCCGGGGCGCGCCCGGGCGCGTCCTCGCGCGCGGCGGGGCGGCCCTCGTCGGAGTGCCGCCGGTGGTCAGGGGCCCCGCGCGAGGTGGGGCCCCGCCTGTTCGTGCCCGCGAGGCCCGGGCCGAGCGCGGCCATCAGAGGCCGGTGCCGACCGTGTCGGCCTGCGACTGGACGGCCTTGGCCGCCTCCTGCGGCGTCGCCCTGCCGAGCGCGACCTTCTCGACCTGCTGGTCGATCACCTTGGCGATCTGGTCCCAGGTGGGGAAGGGCGGAGGCGTCTTGGCGTCCTTGAGCTGCTCGCCGAACACCGTGACGCGCTTGTCGGCCGTCAGCTCGGGACGCTGCCACGCCGCCTGGACGCTCGGCAGGTCCTTCACCGTCTTGAACCACTCGCCCTGGGTCGCCGGGTCGCTCAGCCACTGGACGAACTTCCAGGCCGCGTCCCTGTTCTTGGAGTCCTTGAAGACCACCAGGTCGCTGCCGCCGATGAAGCTCGTGCCCCCCGCGCTCCCCTTGGGATAGGGCGCGACGTCGAACTTGCCGGCGAAGCCCGGGCCGCCGTCCTTCTCCATCCCGGCGATCATCCAGGGCCCGGAGTAGTAGGCGCCGACGTCGCCCTTGAAGAAGCTCGCCGGGAACGAGGCGGGGTCGACCTTGCTGGAGGCGAGGCCCTCCTTGAAGTACGACTGCTGCTGGGCCAGCGCCTTGACCATCTCGGGGGTGTCGAAGGTCCACTGCCGTCGGACCCGATGATGGAGCCGCCCTGCTGCCAGATCAGCGGGAGGATCTCCTGCCAGGAGCCGGTGGTGTAGTTGAGGTTGATGCCCTGGGCGGCGCCGGCCTTCTGCAGGCCCTTGACGAAGCTCTTGGTCTCGTCCCAGGTGGCGGGCGGGGTGAGCTTGGCCTTGGCGGCGAGATCCTTGCGGTAGTACAGGACGCGCGTCTCCACGTACCAGGGGACGCCCCAGGCGGTGCCGTTGACCTCGACCGTCTCCCACGCGCTGGGGAAGAACGCCGACTTGTCGATGACGTTGCCCGGTGTCGGGTCCACCGCGCCGGTCTTGGCCATCTCCCCCATCCAGGTGGAGCCGATCATGCTGACGTCCGGGGTCGTACGGCCGGCGATGGAGGCCGTGATCTTGTCGTGGGCCACGTCCCAGCCGATGGGGGTGACGGTGACCTTGATGCCGGGGTTGGCGGCCTCGAAGCCCTTGGCGAAGGAGGCCAGCGCCTCGCCCTCCGACCCCATGGCCCACACGGCCAGGGTGCCGGTCGCCTTGGCGGCGGTGTTCACGTCGGTCGGTCTCTCGGCGGTCCCCCCGGACCCGCGCCCGCAGCCGGTCAGTACGAGCGTCCCGGCGATGATCAGGGCAAGTGAACTGGCGGTGTACGGCTTCAACTCAATGACCTCCTGGGGGTGCGGCTACCGAGGACGCGACTCCTCGGCACGCGGCTCTTGGGGGTACGGCACTTCGGCGTGCGGGAACCGCGGCGCTCGGGATTGCGCTTCTCCGGAGCGCGCCTTCGCGGAATGCGCCTTTTCGGGGTGCGGTTCTTGGGAGTGGGCCTTCTCCGGGTGCGGGCCGCAGCTGTGGCGGATCACCAGCTCGGTGGCGAGGGTGCGGTGGCTGTCCTCGGAGCCCGCTCCGGCGATCAGCCGGTCGAGCGCGCGCGCGGCCAGGGCGCCGAGCTCCCGCATCGGCTGCCGCACCGTGGTCAGGGCCGGCCTCGCGTGGCGGGCGGCCATGATGTCGTCCCAGCCCGTCACCGCCACGTCGTGCGGCACGGACAGCCCCAGCTCCTCGGCGGCCAGGATCGCTCCCAGGGCCACCTCGTCGTCGGAGCAGATGACCGCGTCCGGCCGCTCGGCCCCTCCCAGCAACCGGAGCGCGGCCTCGTAGCCGCTCTCGACGGTGTACTCGGCGGTCAGCACCGGCTCGACGGCGTCTCCGAGCACCTCGCGCACGCCCTGCCAGCGCTGGTCCACGTCGTCGCCCGTGGCGTACGGCGCGCCAAGGAAGGCGAACCTCCAGTAGCCGTGGCCGAGCAGGTGGCGCGCCAGCGCGCGAGCCGACGAGAGGTTCTCGCTGCGCAGGGTGACGGCGCCCGGCCGCTCCGCGTGGGAGATGAGCACCAGCGGCAGGCCCAAGGCGACCAGCTCGTCGATCACGTCGCCGGGAACGGTGTTCCCGAAGACCACCAGGCCGTCCACCCGCCCGGCCAGCTCCCGCACCAGGTCCCTGATCGCGTCACGCCACTGAGCGACCGGGCCGGTCTCTCCCCTGACCGGCTCACGCGCCTCAGCGGACGGCTCGCGCCCCTTGGTGGACAGGATGACCACCGACCGGCCCAGCTCCGAGGTGACCTCCTCGTACCCGATGAGCACCTCGGCGAAGTACGGGCCGGAAAGGTTGGGGAAGACGATGCCGTTGGCGGCGTGCCTGCCCTCGGCGAGGCTCACCCCCGCCCGGCTCGGGGTGAACCGCAGCTCCTCGACCGCGCGCATCACCCTCTCGCGCGTGGCCCCCGCCACCGGCCCGGTGCCCCGCAACGCCCGCGACACCGTGGCTATGGACACCCCGGCCCGCCGTGCGACCTCGTAGATCGTCACACCACTCGCCGCCGAGACGTCCCGCCCATCCATGCATGCCTCCCTGGATGTAAGCGCTTCCACCGTAGGCAACAGCGGAAGAAAGGCAGTGGAAGCGCTTACAGTGTCAGGAGTATGCCGCCGCATTACCGGAATGTAAACACCTGCGCACGACGTCCCACATCAGCCGGTACGGCGCCGGGGCTTCTACCGGTGGCGGCCTCGGGGTTTGAGGGGGGTGGCCGGGAGGGCCGGGGCGGGGAGGGGGGCGCCGTCGAAGCCGTCGACGGTGCCGAACTCGGCGCCCTCCGACCATTCCTTGCGGAAGCGCTCGATCTCCTCGTGGCTACGGCCGACGAAGTTCCACCACATGACGATCTCCTCCTCGAACGGCTCGCCGCCGAGGAGCAGGACGCGGCTCGGCCGGCGGGCGCGGAAGGCCAGCTCGGACCGGCCGGACCCGAGGTAGAGCAGAGGGCCGGGATCGAGGTCCACCCCGTCGGCCTCGACGCCCCCCGACAAGGTCAGCGCGGCGTACTCGAAGTCCGGCCGCACGGGGAGGGTGACCCGCGCCTGGTCGTCGAAGGCCATCTCGGCGCCGGCCAGTGGCGTGTGGACCCGCGCCGGCGAGGTCAGGCCGCCGAGCTCCCCGGCGATGACGGTGACGGCGACGCCGGGGAGGTCGAGCACCGGCAGCACCGGGTGGTGCTCGAAGGAGGGGGCGTCGTTGCGGGAGGCGTCGGGGAGCGCCACCCAGAGCTGTACCCCGTGCAGCACGGTCTCCCCGGGCGACTCCTCCGAATGGGAGATCGCGCGCCCGGCGGTCATGAGGTTCAGCTGGCCCGGGCTGATCAGCTGCTCGCTGCCGAGGCTGTCGCGGTGCAGCACCTCGCCTTCGAGCAGCCAGCTCACCGTCTGAAGGCCGGTGTGCGGGTGCGGCGGCACCCGCATGGTCGCCGGCTCGGGGCCGTAGTGGTCGACGAAGCACCAGGCCCCGACCATCCGGCGATCCCGGTTCGGCAGGGTCCTGGTCACCTTCATGCCCCTCGGCCCGCCGAGGACGACGTCGCGGCCGGTGAGCAGGTCGCGCGCCGGGCCCTCCCCGGCCTCGCGCCGGCCGCCGCACAGCGTCTCCCGAGGGTCCCGCTCCAGGTTGCTCACCCGACGACTGTACGACGGACCTCTCGCGCCTACGGCCGCGGCACTACTCCACCGTGACGCTCTTGGCGAGGTTGCGGGGCTTGTCGACGTCGCGTTCGAGGGCGACGGCTGCGTGGTAGGCCAGGAGCTGCAGGGGGATGCCGAGCAGGATCGGGTCGAGCTCGACCTCGTTCTTCGGCACCACGATCACGTCCTCCACGAGCTTGCTGTCGGGCAGGCGGTGACCCACCATGAGCACCTTGCCGCCACGGGCGCGGATCTCGCCGAGCGTGGTGAGGTTCTTGTCGAGCAGTTCGTCGTCGGGCACGATCGCCACGGTCGGCATCTCGGGGCCGATGAGCGCCAGCGGGCCGTGCTTCAGCTCGCTCGCCGGGTACGCCTCGGCGTGCACGTACGAGATCTCCTTGAGCTTCTGGGCGCCCTCGCGGGCGACCGGGTAGCCGCGCACCCGGCCGACGAACATCATGCTGGGGTGGGTGGCGTACTTCCGGGCGAGCGCCTCGATGGCGTCGCTCTGCTTGACGATCTCCTCGATCTGCTCGGGCAGCTTCCGCAGGCCCTCCACGATGCGCCGCCCGTCGGCCGGCGACAGGTCGTGGACCCGGCCGAAGTGCAGGGCGATCAGCGCGAACGCCACGGCCGTCGAGGTGAACGCCTTGGTGGAGGCCACCGAGACCTCGGGCCCCGCGTGCAGGTAGACGCCGCCGTCGACCTCGCGGGCGATCGCGCTGCCGACCGCGTTGACGACGCCGAGCACCCGCCCGCCCTTGCGCTTGAGCTCCTGGACGGCGGCGAGCGTGTCGTAGGTCTCTCCCGACTGGCTCACGGCGACGTACAGCGTGTCGTGCTCGACGACGGGGCTGCGGTAGCGGAACTCGGAGGCCGGCTCGGCGTCGGCGGGGATGCGGGCGAGCTCCTCGATGAGCTGGGCGCCGATCTGACCGGCGTAGTACGCCGAACCACAGCCGATGATCTTCACGCGGCGGAACGCGCGGGTCTCGCGGGGGTCGAGGTTGAGGCCGCCGAGGTGGGCGATGTTGAACCGGCCGTCGAGACGGCCGCGCAGCGTGCGGGCCACCGACTCGGGCTGGTCGGAGATCTCCTTGAGCAGGTAGTGCTCGTAGCCGCCGGTGTCGTAGTGCCCGGCGTCCCAGTCGACGGTCAGCGGCTCCTTGGAGGTGGCGCGGGCGTCCATGGTGAAGGTGTGGAAGCCGTCGGCCTTGAGCACGGCCAGCTCGCCGTCCTCCAGGTGGACGACCTGCCGGGTGTAGCGGACCAGGGCGGCGACGTCGGAGGCGCAGAACATCTCCTTCTCGCCGATGCCGATGACGATGGGGCTGCCGTTGCGGGCGACGACGATCTCGCCGGTGCGCTCGGCGTCCAGCACGGCGATGCCGTACGTGCCGACGATGCTCTTGAGCGCCTTCCTGACCGCCTCCTCCAGCGAGTCGGTGTCCTGGACGGTGCGGGCGATGAGGTGGGCGAGCACCTCGGTGTCGGTCTCGGAGACGAAGACGGCCCCGTCGGCGACCAGCTTCGCGCGCAGCTCGTCGGCGTTCTCGATGATGCCGTTGTGGACGACGGCGATGCGCTCCTCGCCGTCCAGGTGCGGGTGGGCGTTGACGTCATTGGGGACGCCGTGCGTGGCCCAGCGGGTGTGGCCGATGCCGAGGCCGCCCTTGAACCTCGCGGGCACGGCCGCCGCCAGGTCGGCGACCCTGCCCTTGACCTTGCGTACCTTGAGTCCCTTGTTGTTCACCACGAGACCGGCCGAGTCGTAGCCTCGGTACTCCAGGCGCTGCAGACCCTCCAGCAGGATCGGTGCCGCGTCTTTCGGCCCGATATAGGCGACAATTCCACACATTTCGATCTCCTTGGTGCGCTAGCCGTACACGATGCGGCGCAGTTGGCGCAGGGACAGCTCGGGTGCCGCGACGCGGCGTGCGGACAGCTCGGCGGCGATGCAGGGAAAGATGCGCTCGTTGGTGAGACCCCGGGCCTTCATCTCCCCGTGGCGGCGCCTGACGTACTCCTCGGCGGACTCCGAGAAGTAGGCGACGACCTCGGCCACCACGCGGGCGGCCTCCCCCGGACCGAGGGACGTGGTCCGGGTCAGGTGCGCGATCAGATCCTCATAGGAATGCCGTGCCGTTGACACAGGCCAGGACTTTACGCAGGAAAGAGATGACACGCCAAGATTCCTGCCCGATTTCGGGCAAGGTACGCCCCTAAGTGCTGCTGGAGAGTGCCACGGGGGTGCCTACGGGGGCCACGCCCCGGGTTCGAGAAACCTCGCGTTCACGTGCGGCTCGCGTCGCGGACTGCGCACGCGAGGTCTCCGGACGCGCTAGAGTCTTTGCGTGACCGGGGATCGCTTCCCCGAGACTCACGCGGACGTGGCTCAGCTGGTAGAGCATCACCTTGCCAAGGTGAGGGTCGCGGGTTCGAATCCCGTCGTCCGCTCGAAGATCCTGGTGGAGTGGCCGAGAGGCGAGGCAGCGGCCTGCAAAGCCGCGTACACGGGTTCAAATCCCGTCTCCACCTCGACGGGATCTCGCACCTCCGGGATCCGGTAAAGTTAGACAGGCATCACCCGGGTACGACTTCCGAGTGATCATGCGGACGTGGCTCAGCTGGTAGAGCATCACCTTGCCAAGGTGAGGGTCGCGGGTTCGAATCCCGTCGTCCGCTCTGATTCCTCATCGAGGGCGATTAGCTCAGTGGGAGAGCGCTACCTTGACACGGTAGAGGCCACTGGTTCAATCCCAGTATCGCCCACCCCCGATTCCCCAGGTCAAAGACCTGGGGTTTCCGCTTTCCCGCCACCTCAGGCTCGCAGCGCCTCCAGCATCCGCGCCAGGGCGGCCCAGGTGTCGTCCAGGTCGCCGGGGTTCCCCGACCCGGCCGGCCACAGCCACGTACGCTTCGGCCGCCCGGCCTGACCGGACGGATGCGCGAAGTGCGGCGGGTCAGCCGGTGGCGGTGATGCGGGCGGCGGCCGGGGTGGCGCTGAGGAACTCCTCGATGACCAGGGTGGCGGCGCCCAGCGCCACGGCGTCGGGGCCGAGACGGCCGAGCACCAGGGAACTGGCGGCGTACGGCTGCGCGAGGGAGTTCGCGGCGACCACGTCGCGGATCTCGGGCAGCAGGGTCTCACCGAGCAGGAGCCCGACCCAGCCGCCGATGATGATGCGCTCGGGGTTGAGCAGGTTGACCAGATTGGCCAGGCCCACCCCGAGATAGCTCACCGTCTCCTCCACCACGGGAGAGCGTGAGGCCAGTACCCGGGTCAGCTCCTCCTGCCAGCCGGCCTTCCGCGTGGAGACCCCGGCCCGTTCGAGGATGGCCTCGGCGCCGATGTAGGCCTCCAGGCACCCGCGCCCGCCGCACCGGCACGGCCGTCCCCCCGCGACGATCTTGGTGTGTCCCCACTCGCCGGCGCTGCTGCTCACCCCGTGGAAGGTGGCCCCGTCGGCGACCACGGTGGCCCCCACCCCCGCGCCGATCAGGACGATGACGGCGTTCGCCGCGCCACGGCCGGAACCGAACCACAGCTCGGCCTGGCCCATCGCCTTGGCCCCGTTGTCGACGTGCAGAGGGAGGGAGGTGCCGGCACGTAGGAGCGCTCCCAGGGGAACGCCGTCCCAGCCGAAGGCCTTGGCGTGGATGAGCACGTCGGCGCCGCGCTCCACGATGCCAGGGACGCCGACTCCCACGCCGAGGACCCGCTCGGCGGGCACCCCGGCGTCGGAGAGCACCACCTCGATGCCCGCGAGGATGTGCATGACGACCAGCTCGGGGTCGTGGCGGGCCGGCCGCAGGGCGTACTCGACCTTGGCCCGCTGGTTCATCTCCAGGTCGAACAGCTCGACGCGCACGTGCGTCTCGGAGACGTCCACGCCGACCGCGTAACCGTACACGGGGTTGACGCGCAGGAGCACGCGCGGGCGCCCGCCGTCGGAGTCGACCTGGCCGGCCTCGACGACGATGCCGTCGCCCAGCAGCCCGCCGGTCATGGTGCTGACCGTGGCCGCGCTCAGCCCGGTGAGCGCGGAGAGGTCGTTGCGGCTGGCCGGCCCGTCGAAGTACAGCGTGCGCAGCAGCATGGCGCGGTTGCCTTTGCGGACATCGCGCACCGTTCTGCGCTCGGGCCTTGCCATGACGTACCTCCACGAGTTCACGGCCATGTTAGTTCAGACGCCGAAGGAAACCCGCCACCACCGGACCGGCAAGGCCTGACATGGCGCGATGGTCGTGTTACCAAAGCGTTTCATAGAAGGCCTGACCTTATTTCGATACTTAGATTATCTTCTGTGAAACCCCCCGTGGAGGAGAGCGAAATGATCAGGAGAGTGACAGGGACGGCCGCCGCGATGGCGCTGGTCGCCGGGCTCACCGCGTGCGGAGGCGGCTCCGGCGGAGCGGCGGCGACCACCACGCTGACCTACTGGATGTTCCAGGACCGCACTCCGCAGGCCGGAGAGGTGGTCGAGAAGCTCCGCACGGACTTCGAGAAGGCCAACAAGGGCGTCAGCGTCAAGATCGTCAAGATTCCGAAGGACGACTACAACACCAAGCTGGGCAGTGCCGTCGCGAGCGGTTCCGTCCCGGACGCGGGGACCCTCGACCAGCCGCTCGTCGCGCGCTACGCGCTCGACGGCACCATCAGGGAGATGCCCGCCGGCACGATCGACGAGAAGTCGCTGTACGCCGGGGCCCTGGACACCAACCGCGTCAACGACAAGCTGTACGGCGTGCCGATGGACCACACCACGGTCGGGCTCTTCTACAACAAGAAGCTCGTCCCGACCCCGCCCAAGACCTGGGACGAGCTGAAGCAGATCACGACGCAGATCCACCAGACGGACCCGAAGATCGCCGGAATGGTGGTGCCGAAGGGCGACGGCTACGGCGGCTGGATGTGGCCGGGGTTCGTGGCCGGCGCCGGCGGCGAGATGGCGGACATGAAGGCCAAGAAGATCCTGTTCGACCAGCCGCCCGCCGTCGAGGCGCTGCAACTGTGGGTCGACCTGCTCAAGTCCTCGCCGAGGGAGATCACCGACTCCGACAAGCCCTTCGAGAACGGCCTGGCCGGCATGATGATCTCCGGTCCGTGGGACGTGGCCAACATCAAGGACCAGTTCCCCGACCTTGAGTTCAACGTCGCGCCGCTGCCGTACAAGACCGAGCCGGCCGGCAACATCGGCGGCGAGAACGCGGTGGTGTTCACCAAGGGCAAGAACGCCGACCTGGCCTGGAAGTGGCTGGCCTACCTGACCAACGCCGACAACAACACCAAGCTGGCCCAGGCGCTGGGCGGCTTCCCGACGAACATCGCCGCCGCCGAGAGGGACGCCGCCACGTTCGGGACCGAGCAGGCCGCCTTCCTGGAGCAGCTCAAGGTCGCCCACTCCCGCCCGCCCGTACCGCAGTGGATCCAGATCAACGACGAGATCATCGCGCCCGCGATCGAGTCGGCGCTCAGCGGCAAGGCCACCGCCCAGCAGGCCCTCACCGGCGCCGCGGACAAGACCCGCGCCCTGCTCGGCTGGACCGGCTGACCGAGAGGCAGGCAAGCGTGGCAACTCCAGTGGTGGCCGAGAAGCCCACTGTGACGCCCCGGCCCGGGCGGCGCCGCCGCCCGGGGTTCGGGGGGAGCGATCGCGTCATCGGCTGGCTCCTGATCGCTCCCGCGATGCTGTATTTCATCGTCTTCCTGCTCTATCCGGCGCTCGCCGCCCTGTACTACAGCTTCACCGACTGGGACCTGCGGTCCGCGCCGAACTGGGTCGGCCTGACCAACTACACCGACCTGCTGTTCGACGAGGTCAAATACCCGCACTTCTGGCAGTCGGTGAAGGTCACCCTGCAGTACACGCTGATCGCGGTGCCGCTGACCATGGGGTCCGCGCTGTGCCAGGCGCTGCTCATCAACGCCATCCGCAGGGGCTCCAACCTGTTCAGGCTGCTGCTCTTCCTGCCCGTGGTCACCGCGGAGTCGGCCGTCGGCGCGATCTGGCGCTGGCTCTACGATCCGCAGTACGGCCTGATCAACGTCTTCCTCGGGCTGTTCGGCATCCCGCGGCAGAACTGGCTCAACACCCCCGAGCTGGTCATCCCGGCCCTGGCGTTCATCGCGGCGTGGCAGTGCGGCATCTCGATGATCATCTACCTGGCGGGGCTCAAGGGCATCCCCTCGTCGATCCGCGAGGCGGCGATCATCGACGGAGCGGGCCCGGTGCAGCGGTTCTGGAGAGTGGTGGTGCCGATGCTCAGGCCCACGACGTTCTACCTGCTGGTGACCGGGGTCATCGCCGCGCTCCAGGTGTTCGGGCTGGTCTACGTCATCTTCTCCGGCGGCGGCAACAAGAGCGTCACCGGCGGGCCGGAGCAGTCGGGGCTGACCTATGTGCTGCACCTGTACCTGTTCGCCTTCCGCTACGACGCGATGGGCGCCGCCTGCGCGATGTCGTTCATCCTGCTGGCCTTCATCATGATCATCACCGCGCTCCAGTTCAGGTTCGTCAAGAAGGAGGTGTCGTGAGCAGGCTGCGGCTCTCCCCCATCTACATCGCGCTGGTGCTGCTGGTGCTGGTGTCCGTCGTCCCGTTCCTGTGGATGCTGGCCACCTCGTTCAAGCACGGCCCGGACGTCTACACCAAGGTGCCCAGCCTGCTTCCGCTGGACCGCAAGACCGGCGAGTGGTCGCCCACGCTGGACAACTACGAGCACGTCATCCAGATCGGCGGGCTCGGCCGCGCGTTCCTCAACAGCGTGTGGGTCTGCCTGATCCTCGTGCCGGCCAAGCTCCTGGTGGACGCCCTGGCGGCCTACGCCTTCGCCCGCATCCCCTTCCCCGGCAGGGACAAGCTGTTCGCCGTGCTGCTGGCGGGCATGATGGTGCCGACGATCACCCTGCTGGTGCCGCGCATCCACATCACCCAGGCGCTCGGCATGTTCGACTCCGGATGGGGCCTGATCCTGCCGAACGTGGCCTCTGTGCTGGACATCTTCCTGCTCCGCCAGTTCTTCCTGTCGCTGCCCGGCGAGCTGGAGGAGGCGGCGCTCATCGACGGAGCGGGCCGGATGCGGATCTTCTGGAAGATCGTGCTGCCGCTCTCCAAACCGGTGCTCGCGGTCGTCACGATCACCAGCTTCATCTTCCACTGGAACGACCTGGTGTGGCCGCTGGTCGTGCTCAACGACCCCGACCTGTACACGCTGCCGCTCGCCCTGCAGCAGCTGGCCAGCAGCGAATCGGGGCGCGCCTACTACATCATGGCGGGCGCCGCGCTGGCCGTCATCCCGGTGATCATCGTGCTGATGGTGTTCCAGCGGCGGATCATGGAGGGGATCGCCTTCAGCGGGCTGAAGAGCTGAGCTTTGACGTTTCAGGCGGTGATGGCCAGCGTCTCCGGGTCGACCGGGTGCAGCAGGGGCTCGCCGGCGGCGAGCCTGAGCACCTCCTCGACCGCGGTGGCGCCGAGCCTGGCCACCTCGTTGCCGAGCGACCCGGCGACGTGGGGGGTCAGGACCACGTTGGGCAGCTCCCACAGGGGTGAGCCCGCCGGGGGCACCTCGGGCTCGGTGACGTCGAGCACCGCCGACAGCCGTCCCGTGACCAGCTCGGCGACCAGCGCGTCCTGGTCGACCAGCGACCCCCTCGCGGTGTTGAGGAGGGTCGCGCCGTCGCGCATCGCCGCCAGGTGCCGCGCGGTGACCATGCCCCGGGTCAGCGGGGTCGCGGGGGCGTGCAGGGAGACGACGTCGCTGAGCGCGAAGAGCTCGCCGAGCCCGACGAGCCGCGCCCCCAGCGAGGCGGCCGTCGCCGCGTCGGCATGGGGATCGGCCAGCAGCGGCGAGAGGTCGAAGGGACGGAGCAGTTCCAGGACCCGCCTGCCGATGCGCGACGCCCCGACCACCCCGACCACCCCGCGGTGGTTGCCGATGTCGTCGCCGCGCCGGAGCAGCCCGAGGTCCTCGCGCCGCGCGCGGTACTCCCTGGCGAGGGCGGGGACGGCCTTGTTGGCCAGCAGGATCATCGCGAGCGTGTACTCGGCCACGGGAACGGCGTTGGCCGCCGCGGCGGAGCTGACCTGGATGCCGCGGGCGAACACGGCGGGGGGCAGATGGCCCTTCACCGTGCCGGCCGCGTGGACGACCGCCCGCAGGCCGGGGGCGTCCCGCAGGGCTTCCTCGTCGAGCGGCGGGCTGCCCCATCCGGTCAGCAGGATCGTGGCCCGCCGCAGGCGTTCCCGCGCCGCGGGCGAGCGGAACTCGGTCAGCGGCGAGGCCAGGTCGACCTCGGCCACCGTGCGAAGGCGGGCGGCCACGGCGGGCGGGAACAACCTGCCGGGAAGCTCGGGGTACATGGCCAGCTCGACGACCGTCATCGGCCCGCGGCCTGTCTCATGGCCACCACGCTGGGCGGTGTGTACCGGTTTCTCCTGCGATGAGCGGTCATGCATTGGATTCTAAGCTTGAAATTAGCAAGAAAAGAAGGGCGCCCCACTGCCATGCCCGCGTACGCCGACCCCTTCCATAAAGATCTTAAACTAAGTATTGACAAGATCGCGGGTGAAAGGCCACTCTCGGTCAGAGGCGAAAGTCGATGTCACCTGAGATGGAGAGCTACCGGATGCAGAGGATCCGGCCGGCCGTGCCGCGCGACCGCGAGGACCTGCGCCGGCTCGTGCGCGAGCTGACCGAGCCGCTGATCCCGCACTTCAGCCCGGGCGGCGCCCGGCTGCGCATCGGCGGCAACGCCGCGCACCACTCCGACACCGCCGCCGAGCTGGAGTCGTTCGCCCGTCCGCTGTGGGGGCTGGTGCCGCTGGTGGCCGGCGGGGGCTCGTTCGACCATTGGGAGCTGTGGCGCCGCGGGCTGGCGTCCGGCACCGACCCCGGGCACGAGGAGTTCTGGGGTGCGGTCACCGACATCGACCAGCGACTGGTGGAGACCGCCGCCATCGGCCTCGCGCTCGCGCTGGCCCCCGAGGAGGTCTGGGACCCGCTGAGCGGCGGCGAGAGGGACAATCTGCGGGCATGGCTGCTCCACGCCATCACTGCGGAGCACGTGGACAACAACTGGGCGTTCTTCCCGGTCCTGATAGGGCTCGGCCTCGATCGCGTCGGCGTCGCCTACGACCCGAAGCCCAACGCCGCCCGCCTCGACCGGCTGGAGTCCTTCGCCCTCGGGCGGGGCTGGTACAGCGACGGCCCCACCGCCCAGCGGGACTACTACGTCCCCTTCGCGATGCACTACTACGGCCTGATCTACGCGGCGCTCGCCGGGGAGCGCGACCCCGGCCGCGCCGGGCGGCTCCGTGAGCGCGCGGCCGAGTTCGCGCTCGACTTCCAGCACTGGTTCGCGTCCGACGGAGCCGCCGTGCCCTTCGGCCGGAGCCTCACCTACCGCTTCGCCCAGGGCGCGTTCTGGGGAGCGCTCGCGTTCGCGGGCGTCGACGCCCTGCCCTGGGGCACGGTCAAGGGCCACCTGATGCGCCATCTGCGCTGGTGGCTGCGGCGGCCGATCCAGGACCCCTCCGGCCTGCTCACCTTGGGCTACGGATACGCCCAGCCGGCGCTCACCGAGCAGTACAACGGCCCCGGCTCCCCGTACTGGGCGTTCAAGGCCTTCCTCCCCCTCGCGCTGCCCGCCGGTCACCCCTTCTGGACGGCCGGCGAACGGGCCGCGCCTTCCCTGCCGGAGGTCAGCGACCAGCCCGAGGCCGGCGTCGCGCTGATGCGCTGCGAGGAGGGCCGGCAGGTGGTCATGCTGAGCGCGCAGCAGCATCACACCTGGGTGCGCAACGGCGCCGCGAAGTACGCCAAGTTCGCCTACTCCACCTCCTTCGGGTTCAGCGTGCCGAGCGGTTCGTGGGGGCTGGAGCAGGCGGCGCTGGACAGCACCCTGGCGCTCAGCGAGGACGGCGTCCACTGGCGGCCCTGCGAGGTGCCACGGGACTCCACGGTGCGCGACGGGCTCCTCCACCTGCGATGGACCCCCTGGCCGGACGTGGAGGTGGAGACCTGGCTGATCGCGTGCCCTCCCTGGCACATCCGGGTGCACCACCTGTCCACGGGGCGGCACCTGAGGTCGGCGGAGGGCGGATTCGCGCTGGACCGCGACGTCCCCTTCGGCCGCGTGGACAACGGCCCCGGACGCGCCCGGGTGTCCTCGCCCGCGGGTACGTGCGTGGTCGACGACCTCGCCGGCGCCCGGGCCGGACGGCTCGTCGAAGCCCTGCCCGGCACCAACGTCATGGCGCCGCGCACGGTGATCCCCACCCTGACCGACGCCCACGCGCCCGGAGCCCACCGGCTCGCCTGCGCGGTGCTCGGCGCGGTGGACGCGCCACCGGCCGAGGGCTGGCCGGCGTCTCCCACCCTGGAGGCGGTCACCGGACTGCTCTCCCGCCACCCGGCCCCCGAGGCCGCCCGGCTGCTCGCGACACTCCGTGGGGCACCCAAGGTCGTATGAGGACCGGGAACCTCTCCGCCGGGCGGAGGAGCGTTCTCGGCCTTATGGCCGATGGCCCTGCGTCCCGCCGGCGAGGACTCTTGACGGTGAGAGGCCCGCGCGGGGCGGGCCGAGGGAACTGCAGGGGGCGGTCATGACGCGCACGGTCCGTACGACACGGTGGCTGGGCGGGACGGCCCTCGCGCTCGCCGCCACCCTCCTCGTCGCGTCATGCGCGGGAGGGGGGAAGCCCGCGGCCTCGGGGAGCCCGGACTCGGTGTCGGTCACCGGAACGCACGGCGGGCATGGGAAACCGTTCACGGCGCCGCCCGCCGCGCCGTTACGGGCCTCGGAACGGTTCGTCAACCTGACCCTGCCCGAGCCGTACACGCCGGCGGCGCCGTCCGGGGGGACCGACGAGTACCGCTGCTTCCTGGTCGACCCGGGGCTCACCGGCCGGGCGTTCCTCACCGGCAGCCAGTTCATGCCGCAGAACACCGCGCTGGTCCACCACGCGATCATCTTCAGGATCGGCCCCGAGCAGGTGAAGGCGGCCAGTGACCTCGACGCCCGTACGCCGGGTGAGGGGTGGACCTGCTTCGGCGACGCCGGGGTGGAGGGCGGCGCCTGGATCGGCCACTGGGCGCCGGGAGCCAACGAGACCCTGCTCGCCCGCAACGTGGGGTACCCCATGCCCCCGGGCAGCCGGCTGATCCTCCAGGTGCACTACAACCTGCTCGCCACCGGGGGCAAGCCCGGCGGCAGCGACCGCTCCTCGATCAGGCTGCGGCTCACCGACGGCAAGGCCGACCTCGACCCGCTGGACACCGCGCAGTTGATCGCGCCGATCGAGCTGCCCTGCACGAAGGCGGAGTCGGGGCCGCTGTGCGACCGCGAGGCCGCCGTCAAGGACGTCGCCCACCGCTTCGGCGAGCAGGCCGGGGCCACCGTGACGCAGCTCAACCAGTTCTGCAACCAGGCCAGGCCTCCCGTCCCCGGACCGACACAGCACTGCGACCGGCCGGCCCGCGCGGCCGGCACGGTCTACGCCGTCGCCGGGCACATGCACCTGCTGGGCCGCTCGATCAAGGTCGAGCTCAACCCCGGAACGCCCAAGGCCCGGACGCTTCTCGACATCCCCAACTACAACTTCGACGAGCAGGCCATCCGCCCGCTGGCCCAGCCGGTCACGATCAAGGCCGATGACACCCTGCGGGTGACCTGCACCCACGACGCCGGCCTTCGGAAGATGCTCCCGGCACTGCACGACATCCCGGCGCGCTACGTCGTCTGGGGCGAGGGCACCAGCGATGAGATGTGCCTCGGCCTGCTCGTCTGGTCCCCGAAGACCCCGGCCGCGGGCTGACCCGGCGGGGCTCCGCAGCATCTGACGCCGCCGCCGGCTCAGGCCGGCGACGGCGTCAGAAGTCCTCACAGCCCGACGTCCCTGCGCATCAGGTCCTCCGCGCCTTCCCTGCGCACCACCAGCCGCGCTCCGCCCTCCCCGACCGCGACCACGGGCGGACGGCCGGTCAGGTTGTAGGTGGAGGCCATGGAGTGGTGGTAGGCGCCGGTGGCCGCCATGACGATCACGTCTCCGGGGCGGATGTCGGCCGGCAGAAGCGCGTCCTCTGCGAGCACGTCTCCCGCCTCGCAGTGGTGGCCCACCACGTGGAAGGCCCGCGTGCCCACGTGGCACTCCCGCCCGATCATCCGCACCTCGTACGGCGCGCCGTACAGCGAGTGGCGGGGATTGTCGCTCATGCCGCCGTCCACCGCGACGTAGGTGCGGGTGAGCCCCTTCTTGACGGAGATGACCCGGTAGAGGGTGACCCCGGCGGGCCCGCTGATCGCCCGCCCCGGCTCCACGATGAGCCGCGGCACGGGCAGCCCGAGGCCCGCGCAGCGCTCCCGGAGGGCTCCGGTGACCCGCTCGGCGAACGTCTCCGGGCCGAGGCCGCGCTCCCCTTCCAGGTACGCGATCGCGTGGCCTCCGCCGAGGTCCAGCTCGGGAAGGATCACGCCCCGGGTCTCCCGGATGCGGGCCAGTTGCTCCACCAGCACGCGCACGGCGGTCTCGTACGGCTCGGCCGCGCCGATCTGCGAGCCGAGATGGCAGTGCAGGCCGGCGAGCTCCAGGCGGGACTGGGCCAGCACCCTGGCGACGGCCTCGCCTGCGGCGCCGGAGGCGATGGAGAGCCCGAACTGCTGGTCCTCCCCGCCCGTGCGGATCGCCGTGTACGCGCCGGCGCCGACGTCGGGGATGACCCTGATCAGCACCTTCTGCCGTTGCCCGAGCGGGACCAGTGCCGCGAGGCGGCTGATTTCGGCGAGGTTGTCCACCACGATCCGCCCGACGCCCTCGTTCACCGCGGCCGTGAGCTCTCTCGGGGTCTTGGCGTTGCCGTGGAAGATGATCCGCTCGGCGGGGAAGCCCACCGACCGCGCGACCATCAGCTCCCCCGCGCTGCACACGTCGAGGCTGAGCCGCTCCGCCCGGATCCAGCTCGCCATGGCCCGGCACAGGAACGCCTTGGCGGCGTAGGCGATCTCGGCCCCGGGCAGGGCCGCCCGGTAGGCGCGGCAGCGGCGGCGGACGTCGGCCTCGTCCAGGACGTACGCGGGGGTGCCGAACCGGTTGGCGATCTCCATGAGGGACACGCCCGCCACCGTGGCCTCGCCGTGGGCCCCGAACACCGCGGACGAGGGCCACGGTCCCGGAGCGGTCTCGGTCATGACGGTCATTCGTGCCTCGTCTCGGACCGGCCCGCGGTGGTCGGCGGGGCCGGTGATGGTTCGGCGGACGGGTCTTCCGGCCGGTCGGCGACGGCCGCCATGTCCTGCGTCAGGGCGCACATCAGGCCACCCGCGGATCGCTCATGATCTTCCTCCTGCTGGACCTTCGTTTGACCGGAAATACGGCCACAAAAGGCACGCTAGGCGGGTTCAGCCGCGATCTCCGTCGTCTTGACGCCTTCCTGACGGGGACCCCGCGAGAACTGACGCGTCCTTGACGGGTGAAGGCGCCCTCGGCCCGGCGTGCGGGCCGAGGGGGTGGCACGTCAGCCCAGCCAGGCCACCATCTGGGCCTCGGCGCTGGAGTCCCAGCCGAGGCGCAGGTGGTTGAGGGGCAGCGTGACCGTGGCCGCGCGGTTGGCGATGCCGTCGGTGGCCGCGCAGCTCGCGATGAAGACGGCGCCGTCGGACGGCCCGGTGTGCTCGTTGTGCATCAACGGCATGTCGGGCATGCTCCCGCAGAGCTGATAGACCGCCACGCTCGCCGGGGTCCCGGCGTTGATGATCGGCTGGACGAGCGAGCCCTGGTCGATGCTGTACTGGATGCCGCGCCCCTTGGTGTAGAAGCCCGTGCCGCCGTAGTAGGTGGTGTACCAGTCCTGCTCTGCCGTGGGCAGCGGGTAGACGCTGTCCCAGCGCGCCAGCATCTGCCGGCCTCCGGGGAAGGCGGTGCCCTCGTAGCTCAGCTGGGTGCCGTCCCGCCACAGGCCGTAGCAGACCATGGAGGTGTGCGGCGCGGGGGCGTTCAGGCTGCCGCCGCAGTCGGGGTAGATCGCGAAGTCATGGCTCCAGCCGTGCCGGTAGCCCCAGTCGAAGCCCTTGTTCGGCCCGCCGACGAGCACGAGCTTGCGCACGTCGCCGCCATAGGCGCTGCCCCACGACTGGCGCAGCGAGGAGACGTACATCCGGGCGTTGAACGCCCCCTTGGACCAGCCGACCACGTCGACCTGGGAGGCGCCCGTCTTCGTCCTGATGATCTGGATCGCGTCGCGGATCTGCTCCGACCAGCGGTAGCCGTCGCCCGTCTTGTGGGGGAAGCCGATCGCGAACACCTTGTATCCCCGCGCGTCCAGATACTGCATGAACCCGGTGGAGGGGCACGACACGCGCCCGCAGCCGTAGTCGCCGAGGACGTTCGGGTTCGCCCACGCCTGGTCGGCGGTCTGGTTGGCGCCGTGCACCAGCAGCACCGGCACGGCCTTGGAGCCGCTCTGCCAGCCGGGCGCGTGGTAGAGCAGGAAGCGCGACGAGTGCGGCTGGGCGACGTCGCCGAAGAACCGTTTCGTCTGCCCGGTCTGGTCGCCGACTCCGCCCGGAGGATAGGCCTCGGCCGCGAAGCCGGTCGAGGCGTCACGGTAGCGTTCCACCTGGGCCCAGCCGTTCTGAAGGCTCGTGGTGTAGGTCGCCTCCAGGCTCACCGCCGCCGTCGCCGACGCGGGCGGCGCGAGCGCGCCCACTCCCGAAACCGCCAGAACCACCATGGCCAGAGCCGACGCCAATCGCCGCAGTCTCCGCATGAGCCGCTCCTTGTCGAGAACACCCTCTTTTATGAGAGGTGATTCACCTGTTAACTTGGCGGCAACAATCCTCTTCGTCAAGGGATGGCGATGAACGCAGTCCGATCCCGCACCGTCCGCACCGAGCGTCTGGCGACGCACATCCGGGAGACGGGCGCGGGCGTCCCCGTCGTCTTCGTACACGGCAACCTCTCCGACGGCTCCGCCTGGGACGAGCAGCTCGCCCTGCTCCCCGGCGGATTCCACGGCATCGCCCCCGACCTGCGCGGTTATGGGAACAGCGAGCCCGCTCCCGTCGACGCGACCCGGGGGGTCGGCGACTACCGCGACGACCTGGCCGCGCTGCTCGACGCGCTCGGCCTGGACGCCGTCCACCTGGTCGGCCACTCGCTGGGAGGCGGCGTCATCCTCGACTTCGCCATGAACCACCCCGGCCGCGTGCTGTCGCTCACCCCGGTGGCGCCGGTCTCGCCGTACGGGTTCGGCGGCACGAAGCCGGACGGCACGCCGTGCGCGCCCGACTTCGCCGGATCGGGCGGCGGCACCGCGAACCCCGACCTCGTGAAGCTCATCGCCGAGGGCGACGAGTCGGACGCGAGCCCGCTGTCGCCGCGCAACGTCGTGCGCTCCCTCTACTTCCCCGGCCCGGACACCGTCCGCGACGAGGAGGCGCTGCTCAGGGGCATCCTGGCCACCCACCTCGGCGACGGCAGCTACCCGGGCGACTCCACGGCGTCGGAGAACTGGCCGGGCGTCGCGCCGGGGACGCGCGGGGTGCTCAACGCGATCTCGCCGAAGTACCTGAACTGGAGCGGCCTCCCCGAGTCCGGATGCCGCGCCCCGGTGCTCTGGATCCGCGGCGACCTGGACGCGATCGTCTCCGACACCTCGATGGTCGACCTCGGCCACCTCGGGGCGAGCGGGTACGTGCCGGACTGGCCCGGCGAGGAGTCCTTCCCCGCCCAGCCGATGATCCAGCAGACCAGGGACGTCCTCACCCGGTACGGCGACCACTCCGAGCACGTCATGGAGGGCACCGGGCACTTCCCGTACACCCAGCGGCCCGAGGAGTTCTCGGCGCTGCTGCACGCCCACCTGTCCCGGGTGTCCGCGGGCTGACGCTTTGATCGGGGGAGCGCGAATGCAGGCATGGCAGGTCGAGGACGAGCCGCCGCCCACGAGCACCCGGGGGCGCCCGCTGTCCCCGAAGGGCGAACGCACCCGGCGGCGGCTGCTCGACGCCGCGGAGGAGGTGTTCGCCGAGCTGGGCTACCACGAGGCCTCGATCGTCAAGATCACCGAGGCCGCCGGGTGCTCGCAGGGCACGTTCTACATCTACTTCGAGGGCAAGCAGCAGATCTTCGACGAGCTGGTCGCCGACCTCAACCGGCGCGTGCGGCGGGCGATGTCCGAGGGGGCCCGGCAGGGGCGCACCCGGCCGGAGTCCGAAAGGCTGGGCTTCAAGGGGTTCTTCCGGTTCACCGCCGAGCACCCCGCGCTCTACCGGATCATCCGCCAGGCCGAGTTCGCCTCACCGGGCATGCTGCAGCGGCACTACCGCACGATCGCCGACGGCTACGTGGGCGGGCTGCGCGCGGCGATGGCCGACGGTGAGATCGCCCAGGCCGATCCCGAGGTGCTCGCCTGGGCGCTGATGGGCGTGGGCGAGCTGATCGGCATGCGGTGGATCCTGTGGAAGGACGGCCCGGGCGCGGTGCCCGACCAGGTCTTCGAGGAGATGTACGCCTTCATCCTCCGCGGCCTCGGCGCGGGCGCGCCCGGGGATGGGGAGCGGGCCGGCGGGCCGGGCAGGGGCACGGAACCATGACGCTGACCCTGGGCCGGTGGCTGCGCGACCGGGCGCGTGCCACCCCGCACCGCACGGCCGTCGTCTTCGAGGGCGAGCCGACCTCCTACGGCGAGCTGGACGCCCGGTCCGGACGGCTGGCGGCGGGCCTGCTCGCCGCCGGGCTGCGGCCGGGCGACCGGGTGGCCACGCTGACGGGCAACCGTCCCGAGCACGTCGAGCTGTTCTTCGCCTGCGCCAAGGCCGGGCTGATTCTCACCCCGGTCAACGTGCGGCTGACGGCGCCGGAGGTGGCCTACCAACTCTCCGACGCCGAGCCGTCGATCCTGCTCGCCGCGCCCGCGCTGGTCCCGCTCGCGGAGGAGGCCCGTACGAGGTCCGGCCGCCCGTGCCGCGTCGCCGAGCTCACCCGGGACGGCCTGGACGCGCTCGCCTCGACGGCGTCCGAGGGGACGGTCCCGCCCGTGACCGGCGACGCCGGCGGCCTGGGCGACGACGCGGGCCTGCTGCTGGTCTACACCGCGGGCACCACCGGACGGCCGAAGGGCGCCCTGCTGACCCACGCCAACTGCTTCTGGACCAACCTGTCGCTCGACCGGGGCTGCGAGCTGCGCGAGGACGACGTCGTGCTCCAGGTGCTCCCCCAGTTCCACGTCGGCGGGTGGAACGTCCAGCCCCTGCTCGCCTGGTGGAAGGGCGCCACCGTCGTGCTGGAGCCGTCGTTCGACGCCGGGCGGGCGCTGCGCCTCATCGCCGAGCGTGGCGTGACCACGATGATGGGCGTGCCCGCGACCTACCTGTTCATGGCCCGGCACCCGGACTTCCCCGCCGCCGACCTGTCCGGGCTGCGCCGCGTCGTGGTCGGCGGCGCCCCCATGCCCGAGCCGCTGCTGCGCGTCTGGCTGGACCGCGGCGTGCGCATCGTCCAGGGGTACGGGCTCACCGAGGCCGCGCCGAACGTCCTGTGCCTTCCCGAGGAGGACATCGCCAGACGGGTGGGGTGGGCGGGCATCCCGTACCCTCACGTCGACGTGGCGCTGCGCGACGTGGAGACGGGCGGCACGCTCGACGGGCCGGGCATCGGCGAGCTGGTCGTGCGGGGCCCGAACGTGTTCGCGGGCTACTGGCACGACCCGGACGCCACCCGGGCGGCCGTGTCCGGGGGCTGGCTGCGCACCGGCGACATCGCCGAGCGCGACGCGGACGGCTTCTACCGCATCCGCGACCGGGCGAAGGACATGTACGTCTCCGGTGGCGAGAACGTCTATCCGGCGGAGGCCGAGTCGGTGTTGCAGGGTCATCCGGGCGTGGCGGAGGTCGCGGTGGTCGGCGTCCCCGACGAGCGCTGGGGCGAGGTGGGCTGTGCCTTCGTGGTGCCGGTGCCCGGCGCCGCGCCGGCCTCGTCGGAGCTGCTCGCGCACTGCCGGGCGAGCCTCGCCGGGTTCAAGGTGCCCAAGTACGTCCGGCTGGTCGACAGGCTCCCCCGCTCCGCCGTCGACAAGGTGCTGAAGAACAAGCTGCGGGGCGCGTGGGAGCAGGCCGGATGACCCGCGTGCGGCTCGCCGCCACGGCGTCGTACCTGCCCGAGCGGTGGATGGGCGCGGCCGAGATCTCCGGCCTGTCGGGCATCCCCGAGCAGGTGCTGGTCGAGCGGTTCGGCCTGCGCGGCAAGCACATCGCGGGCCCGGACGAGCATGTCAGCGACATGGCCGCCACGGCCGCCCGGCGGCTGCTCGCCGAGCAGGGCATGGAGCCGGGCGAGGTCGACGCCCTGGTCTACTTCGGCTCGACGTGGAAGGACTTCGAGGTGTGGCACGCCGCCCCGCGCGTGGCCCACCTGCTCGGCTGTGGCCGGGCGACGGTGCTGGAGCTCGCCTACGTCTCCTGCGGGTCGCCGGTGGCCGTACGGGTGTGCCGCGACCTGCTGCGGGCCGAGGACGAGCTCCGCACGGTGCTGGCGGTGGCCGCGTCCAGGGAGTCCTCCCTCATCGACTACGGCAACCCCCGCACGCGCTTCGCCTACGACTTCGGCGACGGCGCGGTGGCGGCGCTGTTCGTCAGGGACGCCGGTGACGACGGGCGGGTGGCCCGGGAGGTGCTCGGCTGCCACATGATCACCGACGGGTCGTTCTCGCTGGACGTGATGGTCCCGGCGGGGGGCAGCGCCGAGCCCGCGAGCCGCGAGACGGTGCGCGACGGGCGGCACTTCCTCGACGTGCCCGATCCGGGCTCCATGAAGGAACGGCTGGATCCCGTCACGCTGCCCAACTTCCTCGCCGCCGCGGACGAGGCGCTCCGCCGCTCGGGCGCCGGCCGCGAGGACGTCGCCCACCTGTGCGGCATCCACGTCAAGCGCTCGCTCCACGACACCTTGGTCAGGGAGCTCGGGCTGTCTCCGGACCGGGCGACGTACCTGGACGACACCGGGCACATGAGCGGGGTCGACCCTCTGCTCGGGCTCGACCGGGCGGCCCGGGCGGGGCTGCTCTCCCCCGGCGACCTGGTGCTGCTCCTCGCGGCCGGCACCGGCTACACCTGGGCGGCGAGCGTCATCCGCTGGTGAGCCCCCGGATGCAGATCGCGAGCGGCGATCACGGCGTACGCACTGAGCCCGGGACCCTAAGGTAAGCGACGGGGAAGCACCCCCCGAGAGCGAGGGGATAGTCGATGCCGCACGAGAAGCTGTCGTCGATCTACGACAACGTCCTGGCCCGCAATCCGGGCGAGGCCGAGTTCCACCAGTCCGTCCAGGAAGTCCTTGAGAGCATCGGACCGGTCCTGGGCAAGCATCCCGAGTACGCCGAGTCGAAGATCATCGAGCGGATATGCGAGCCCGAGCGGCAGATCATCTTCCGGGTTCCCTGGGAGGACGACCGGGGCGAGGTGCACATCAACCGCGGCTTCCGCGTCGAGTTCAACAGCGCGCTCGGCCCCTACAAGGGCGGGCTGCGCTTCCATCCCTCGGTCTACCTCGGCATCGTGAAGTTCCTCGGCTTCGAGCAGATCTTCAAGAACAGCCTGACCGGCCTGCCGATCGGCGGGGGCAAGGGCGGCTCCGACTTCGACCCGAAGGGGCGCTCCCCTCGCGAGATCATGCGCTTCTGCCAGAGCTTCATGACCGAGCTCTACCGCCACATCGGGGAGTACACCGACGTTCCCGCCGGTGACATCGGCGTCGGGCAGCGCGAGGTCGGCTACCTGTTCGGGCAGTACAAGCGCATCACCAACCGCTACGAGTCCGGAGTGATCACGGGCAAGGGCCTCGGTTACGGCGGCGCCCAAGTACGCACCGAGGCCACCGGGTACGGCTGCGCGTTCTTCGTCGACGAGATGCTGAAGGCACGCGGCACGTCCTTCGACGGCAAGCGCGTCGTGGTCTCCGGCTCCGGCAACGTCGCCATCTACGCCATCGAGAAGGTCCAGCAGCTCGGCGGCGTCGTCGTCGCCTGCTCCGACTCCTCGGGGCACATCCTCGACGACAAGGGCATCGACGTCGACCTGCTGAAGCAGCTCAAGGAGGTCGAGCGCGCCCGGTTGCACGTCTACGCCGAGCGGCGCGGCGTAAGCGCCTCCTTCGTGCCCGGCCGGAGCGTCTGGGAGGTGCCGTGCGAGGTGGCCATGCCGTCCGCCACCCAGAACGAGATCAGCGCCGCCGACGCCGAGACGCTCGTCCGCTCGGGCTGCGTCGCGGTCGGCGAGGGCGCCAACATGCCCGCCACCCCGGGCGCCATACGGGTGTTCCAGCAGGCGGGCGTGTCCTTCGGGCCGGGCAAGGCCGCCAACGCGGGCGGCGTCGCGACCAGCGCGCTGGAGATGCAGCAGAACGCCAGCCGCGACTCGTGGACCTTCGAGTACTCCGAGCAACGCCTGCGGCAGATCATGCGGGACATCCACGCCCGCTGCCTGGAGACCGCCGACGAGTACGACATGCCGGGAAACTACGTCGCCGGCGCGAACATCGACGGCTTCAAACGGGTCGCCGACGCGATGCTCTCCCTCGGCCTGGTCTGAGCACCCCAGGAGGGAGTGTTCCTCCCTCCTGGGGGAGGTCCGCCGTTGTGCTTCAGTCTCGGATGACCGCCTTCGAGCGCATGAGGAAGTCCGCGAGGTAGCTGTCATGCGGGATTCCCGGTCGCATCCAGTAGGTCGGGTGATCCCCGATGTAGACGTTGCTGATGGTCGGCTCGTTGACCAGCCGGTCGATCAGCGCCTCGTCGCAAGTGATCGCGGTCAGCACAAGTGTGTTCTTCAGCGGCACGACGCCGTCAGCCTGCGACCACGGCGCGACCCAGACGCAGGGGAAGCCCAGCTCGATGCCGGTCTGCGGCGCGTCCGAACGCTCCACCTGGAATACGGCCGGCCGCATGACCGCGCTGCCGTCGCCCAGGTCGTCGACGACGCCATCGCCGCCGAGCCGGGCCGTCGCGTCGCCGGCGTGGTCGAGAAGATACTTTTCCATGGTCTTCGCGCTGTCCAGAGGCTGGACGGGCAGTACGGCCCTGGCATCCTCGGGCGGCAGACTCGGAAGCTCGGACAGCCGTTCGGCTATCGCCTCCGCCACCGGGGTGGGGTCGCCCTCGACGAACACGGCGGTGGTGTTGACACAGGCCATCCCGCCGTAGTCGCTGACGGAGTCGACGATGGTGTTCACATGGGACCGCCAGTCGCCATCGCCTCCTCCATCTCCGGAGAGCAGGATCTTGGACCGTCCCGGGCCCTGCGGTAGCACGGTGACGTCGTTGCGGTACTTCTTCATCACGCTTTCGCCGCCGTAGACCATCGCCAGGTCCGCGGCGCGGACGATTTCGTCGGCGACGGAGTGGTCGGTGGGCAGGAGCACCACTTGGTCGGCGCCGAAGCCGGCCTCACGCAGCGCGCTGATCAGGCGGTGCGGCGTGAACGGCTCGCGCTGGGAGGGACGAACGGCGACCTTGTATCCGAGGGCCAGGGCCTCCAGCCACAGTGTGTGCACCTCGGGCTCGTTGCCGGGGGCGTGCACCGCCAGGACGTCACCGCGCCGGGTCCAGATCGCATGACCCTGGCGGGTCAGGGGATCGCGCCAGTCGTTGACCGCTCCGTCCGGCCGGGCGTTCTGCGCCGCTCGGCAGACCTCGGCCGCACTCCGCGCGATGGCCGTGGTCGCGGCTCGCACCACCGAGATCGGTATCCCGGAGACGCGGCTGACCATGTGCTGGTAGTCCTCGACGGACAGGCCGCCGATGGTAGCGGTGGCGAACGCGTGACCCGCTCGTTCGAGGGCCGCGGCCCGCTCGTCGGCCGGCATGGCCGGCGCCTTGCGCAGTGCGGCCATGCCGCGCTGCACGAACAGCTGCGGCACCAGGCTCAGCTCCGCGACGGGCGCTCCGGTGACATCGGTGACCGTCCGCCGGTTGCTCGCGCGGTAGGCGCCGTTCGGTCCGAGGGCGTCGAGCTGGATCAGCTCACTCATCAGTACACCCCCTCGATGACAACCTCGTTGTCGAACACCGCGACCGGGCTGACATCGGCGACCGAGTCGCCGAGCTGCCCGGGCAGCGGCTCGACCCTGGTCGCCATATCACGCTCGAGGTTGTTGGGCAGCAGCATGTTCTTGCTGACGTGGTTCATCACGACCTGGCCTCGCTCGCCGTAGGCGACGTCCTCGCCGGTCTCGGGATCGACGATCGAGAACGAGATGTAGGGCGAGAACGGGTCGAAGATCCACGGGTCGTCGTCGGTCAGGCCCACACGCTCGGTGGTGCCACCCAAGATCATGGTGCTGGCGTACGTGCCGCGCAGCCTGACGCCGGGGAAGACCTCGGTGCGGAGCAGCCGCCGGGTGTCGGCGTCCATGTGCGCGCCGGCCCACAAGATCAACTGAACCTTCTCGTTGATCAGCGCGACCAGGTCTTCGCGGCGCGTGAGCCGTACCAGCAACGGCGGCGTGGTCGCCATCACCCCGACGTCCTGGGTCTCCAGCACGAAGGCGGCCTGGTCGATCAGGTGCTCGGCGTAACGGTCGGCCTCCTCGGTCAGGCCGTCGCGGATGCATTTCTTGACCCAGCGCGGGTCCAGGTCGACGGTGAACCTGACGCCCCCGCGCAGCCTCGCCTGCCATGCGGTGAGCTCGCCGAACACGTGTGGCCCGCTTGGCCCGAGCGAGAGCCAGTTGACGTCTCGTGGCTCGCCGCGCGCGTCCATGTTCCGCAGGTGATGGGCCATCAGGCGGTCCATCCAGTCGGTGAGTATGATCACGCGCTTGGGGGCGCCGGTCGTGCCGCCGCTCTCGTAGACGCCGACTATGCCGGGCCGCGGGCCGTACCCCTTGGGAATGAGATCCTCGACGCGTACATCGCGCAGGTCGTTGACCACGTTGGGAAACAGCCGTAGATCAGCGAAGGTGTGCACGTCCCGGCGAGGATCGAAATCCAGGTCCTTGGCCCGCTCCAGCCAGAACGACGAACCCGTCTTCGGGTCGAAGTGCCATCGCATGGCCGCTTCGATCAACTCCTGAGCGTCCGGGATCTGGTCCACCGGGCAGTCAAGAACCGGATCTGCATGGTGTGACATGCCGCCTCCCCGTTGGCAACGTTTTCACGCTATCACCACGCCTGGTGACCCCCTCGGAAGCGCCCTCCTCCCCCGGCCGTGATCAGCTGAGGGCTCCGTCCTTCCAGACGCGGGCGACCAGGGGCACGCCCGGGCGGTAGGACAGGTGGACGTGCGACGGGGCGTCCAGCAGGACGATGTCGGCGCGCGCGCCGGGCGCCAGATGTCCGACATCCGTACGCCGCAGCGCCCGGGCGCCGCCCATCGTGGCCGCCCACACCGCCTCCCCCGGCGTCATGTTCATGTCGCGTACGGCCAGGGCGACGCAGAACGGGATGTTCGTCGTGTAGCTCGACCCGGGGTTGCAGTCGGCGGCCAGGGCGACCGTCGCCCCGGCGTCGAGCAGGCGGCGCGCGTCGGGGTAGCGCGAGCGCGTGGAGAACTCCGCGCCGGGCAGCAGCGTCGCCACCGTGTCCCCCGACGCGAGCGCCTCCACGTCGGCGTCGCTCAGATGCGTCACGTGGTCGGCCGACGCCGCCCCCAGCTCCACCGCGATCGCGACACCGGGGCCGGGGCCGAGCTGGCCGGCGTGCACCCGGGGCACCAGGCCCCGCTCCTTGCCCGCCGTGAGGATCGCCCTGGTCTGGTCGCCGTCGAAGGCGCCCCGGTCGCAGAAGACGTCGATCCACTTGGCGTGCGGCGCGCAGGCGTCGAGCATCGCCCCGCTCACCAGCTCCACGTACGCGTCCGGGTCGCCGTCGTACTCGGGCGGGACCACGTGGGCGCCGAGGTAGGTCACCTCGGCGGTGTGCTCGGCGGCGAGGCGCAGGCTCCGCGCCTCGTCCGCCACCGTGAGGCCGTACCCCGACTTGCACTCGATCGTGGTCGTGCCCGACCTGAGCGCCTCGGAGACCAGGCGCCGCAGGTTCGCCCGCAGCGCGTCGTCCGCCGCGGCGCGGGTCGCCGCCACCGTCGTGCGGATGCCGCCGGCCGTGTACGGGCGGCCGGACATCCGGGCCTCGAACTCCGCGGTGCGGTCCCCGGCGAACACCAGGTGCGCGTGGCTGTCCACGAACCCGGGGATCACCGCACGTCCCCCGGCGTCGAACCGCTCGCGCGCGGCACCCTGCGGCACCCGCGAACGCGGGCCCGCCCAGGCCACGCGGCCGTCCTCGACGACGAGCGCGGCGTCCGGCACCAGCCCGAGCGTCCCTTCGCCGAGCGCCGGGTCGTTGGTGACCAGGGAGCCGATGTTGTCGATGAGAAGAGAACTCATGGCAGCTCCGAGATTGCGTGTTCGTAGGGGACGCTCATGTCAGCTCCGCGATGGCGGCGGCGAGGGCGGCGGGGACGTCGTCCACGAGCAGGTGCCGGCCGTCGGCGACGACACGGCGGCCACCGACGACCACCTCGCGCACGTCGGCCGCCGTGGCGGCGAACACCACCGACTCGACCAGGGCGTCGGCGGGCGAGCCCGCCGTCCGCACCGAGTCGAGGGTGACGGTCACCAGGTCGGCGGGGGCGCCCACCTCGATGCGGCCCGCCTCCGGCCAGCCGAGCGAGGCGTGGCCGTCCGAGGTCGCCGCCCGCAGCAGGTCGGCGGCGAGCCAGTGCCCGCGCTCGCGGGTGGCGAGGCGCTCGTCCAGCTCCACGCCCCGCGCCTCCTCGAAGAGGTCGACGACGGCGTTGCTGTCGCTGCCCAGCGAGAGGGGCGATCCGGCGTCCGCCAGCACCCGCGCCGGGCCGATGCCGTCCGCGAGGTCGCGCTCGGTGGTGGGGCACATGCAGACGCCCGTCCGTGACTCCCCGAGGAGCGTGCGGTCGTGCGGGGTGAGGTGGGTCGCGTGCACGGCGGTCGACAGGGGGCCGAGCGCGCCGTGCTCGGCCAGCAGCTCCGCCGGGGTGCGGCCGTACGCGGACAGGCAGGCCTCGTTCTCGGCGACCTGCTCGGACAGGTGGAAGTGCAGCGGCGCGCCCCGCTCGCGCGCCCAGCCGCCGACCACGCCGATCGCCTCGGACGGCACGGCTCGCACCGAGTGGACGGCCGCGCCGACGCGGGCGTGCTCGCCGCCCCTCAGGCCGGACGCCCTCTCGGCCCAGGCCTCCGCGTCGCGGTCGCCGAAGCGCAGTTGCGGTCCTTCGAGCGGCATCCCGAAGCCGCCCCGCAGGTAGCAGGTGTCGAGCAGCGTGATGCGGATCCCCGCCTCCGCCGCGGCGGCGAGCAGCGCCTCGCCCATGGCGTTGGGGGATGCGTAGGGCCGTCCCCCGGTGTCGTGGTGGACGTAGTGGAACTCGCCGACGCAGGTCACCCCGGCGAGCGCCATCTCGGCGTACGCGGCCCGGGCCAGGGCGTGGTAGCCGTCCGGGGTGAGGCGGGCGGCGACGTCGTACATCTGCCTGCGCCACGTCCAGAACGTTCCGCGCTCGCGCTGGGTGCGCCCGCGCAGGGCCCGGTGGAAGGCGTGCGAGTGGGCGTTGGCCAGGCCGGGCACGGTGACCCCGCGCAGGTGGACGGCGCCTGGCGGCGGCGCGGCGACCCCCTGCCGTACGGCCGTGACCCGCCCCCCGGTCACCTCCACCACCACCCCGCGAACCGCCGCCTCCCCACCCAGCCAGGCATGGTCCGCGAAGAAGACCGTCACCACGCCGCACCCCCCGTACTGCTGACGCCCCCGCCGGCCGGGGTCCGCATCACCATGGCACCCGGTGCGAGGGCCGAAGCTGGGTGGAGATGGGTCATCGGCATGCGAGATCCTCCAGTACCGCGGTCAGGGCCACGACGCCGGCGACGCAGTCCTCGGTCTCGGCGTGCTCGGCCGGGCTGTGGCTCACCCCGGTCCTGTTGCGCACGAACAGCATGGCGCTCGGGACGGACGCCGACAGGATGCCGGCGTCGTGACCGGCCCCGGTGGGCAGGGCGGGGACCCCGCCCAGCGTCGCCACGATGCGGTCGCGAAGCTCGTCCCCGAACTCCACCACGGGCGTGGAGGACTCCGTCACGACCTCGACCCGCACGCCGTGCTCGGCGCCCGCCGCGCGCGCGGCCTCGGTTATCCGGTGCACCATCGCGTCCACCGTGGCGGCGTCCGGCGCCCGGCCGTCGAGCCAGGCGTCTACCCGCGAGGGGATGGCGTTGGTGCCGTTGGGATCGACGCGCACCTTGCCGAACGTCGCCAGCGCGCCTGCCTGTTCCGCCGCCTGCCTCGCGGCGAGCACCGCCGAGGCGAACGGCAGCATGGGGTCGTGCCGGTCGGCCAGCCGGGTGGTTCCCGCGTGGTTGCCCTCGCCGTGGAAGGTGCAACGCCACCGGCCGTGCGGCCAGATCGCGCTCGCCACCCCGATCGGCGCGTCCAGATCGGCGAGCCCGCGCCCCTGCTCGATGTGCAGCTCCACGAACACCCCGATCCGCCCCAGTGCGCGCCCATCCCGCCCGATCCCCTCCGCATTCGGCACAAGCCCCTGGTCATCGCCTCCGACGGTCCGGCCGTAGGCTTCGGGCGTACCCGGCGCCGGGCGGTGATCGTCGTGTCCTGCGGTGCCGAGGGCCGTCTGGGCGGATCGGAGTGCCTCGGCGAGGGTCACCCCGTCGCCGTCGCGCAGGGCTCGGGCCTCGTCCGGGCCGAGGATGCCGGTGAGCAGGCGGCTGCCGACGCAGGCCACCCCGAAACGGGCCCCCTCCTCGTCGGCGAAGTTGACCACCGCGATCGGGCGCGCGGGGACGACACCCCGTTCGCGCAGCTCGTCGACGGCGAGGAACGCCGAGACCACGCCGAGCGGGCCGTCGAAGGCGCCGCCTCCGGGCACGCTGTCCAGGTGGCTCCCGGTGACCACGGCGCCGGGGGCGGGAGCCCCCCACCAGGCCCACTGGTTGCCGTTGCGGTCCAGCTCGTAGGTCAGGCCGCGCAGCGCCGCCTGCTCCCGGAACCAGCCGCGCAGCACGAGATCGACCGGCGTCCAGGCGAACCGCCGATATCCACCGGCCCCGCCGTCGCCGATCGCGGCCAGGGCCTCCCACAACCCCTCGAACCGAGCCCGAAGCTCCCCCCGGCGATCACCGTCCACCCCGGCACCAGGCGCGTGGGCGGTGGCCGTGGACGAGGACGGCAGCGGGAGGCCGTCCCCGGACGGGAAGCGGTCCCGTCGCGTCACCGGGCCTCCCCCTCTGCCATCGGCACCGTGACGCCGCGCTCTCCGGCGATCTCGGCGGCCCTGTCGTAGCCGGCGTCGACGTGCCTGATGACGCCCATACCCGGGTCGTTGGTCAGGACACGCTCCAGCTTCTGCGCTGCCAGGGCCGTACCGTCGGCGACCGCCACCTGGCCCGCGTGGATCGAGCGGCCGATGCCCACCCCGCCGCCGTGGTGGATCGACACCCAGGACGCGCCCGAGGCGACGTTGACCATCGCGTTGAGCAGCGGCCAGTCGGCGATGGCGTCGGAACCGTCGAGCATCGCCTCGGTCTCGCGGTACGGCGAGGCGACCGACCCGCAGTCGAGGTGGTCACGGCCGATGACCAGCGGGGCCCGCAGTTCCCCCGAGGCGACCATCTCGTTGAACCGCACCCCGGCCCTGTCGCGCTCGCCGTACCCCAGCCAGCAGATGCGGGCGGGCAGCCCCTGGAAGGCGACCCGCTCCCCCGCCAGCTTGATCCACCGGGCCAGGGACTCGTTCTCGGGGAACAGGTCGAGGATCGCCCTGTCGGTCGCGGCGATGTCCCGGGCGTCGCCCGACAGCGCGGCCCAGCGGAACGGGCCCTTCCCCTCGCAGAACAGCGGGCGGATGTAGGCGGGGACGAAGCCGGGGAAGTCGAAGGCCCGCGTGTATCCGGCCAGCTTCGCCTCGCCGCGGATCGAGTTGCCGTAGTCGAAGACCTCTGCGCTCGCGTCCATGAAGCCGACCATGGCCTCGACGTGCGTGGCCATCGCGTCACGGGCGCGCAGGGTGAAGCCGGCGGGGTCCTTGTCCGCCTCGTCGCGCATGTCGTCGAAGGCCATGCCGAGCGGCAGGTACGACAGCGGGTCGTGCGCCGAGGTCTGGTCGGTGACGATGTCGATCGGGGCGCCCATCGCGAGCAGGCGCGGCAGCACGTCGGCGGCGTTGCCGAGCAGCCCGATCGAGAGCGGGCGCCGCGCGTCCCGCGCCTCGACCGCGAGCCGGAGCGCGTCGTCGATGTCCCGGGCCTCGACGTCGAGGTAGCGGTGCTCGATGCGGCGGGCGATGCGGGAAGGGTCGCACTCGACGCAGATCGCGACGCCGTCGTTCATGGTCACCGCCATCGGCTGGGCCCCGCCCATCCCGCCGAGCCCGGCGGTGAGCGTGATCGTCCCGGCGAGGGTCCCGCCGAACCGCTTGGCGGCCACCGCGGCGAAGGTCTCGTACGTGCCCTGCAGGATGCCCTGGGTGCCGATGTAGATCCAGGAACCGGCGGTCATCTGGCCGTACATCGTGAGCCCGGCCGCCTCCAGGCGACGGAACTCCTCCCAGTTCGCCCAGTCGGGGACGAGGTTGGAGTTGGCGATCAGCACGCGGGGCGCCCACTCGTGGGTCCGCATCACGCCGACGGGGCGCCCGGACTGCACGAGCAGCGTCTCGTCCTGCTTCAGCCCCTGGAGCGTACGCGCGATGGCGTCGAACGACGGCCAGTCGCGCGCCGCCTTGCCCGTCCCGCCGTACACGACCAGCTTGTCGGGATGCTCGGCCACCTCGGGGTCGAGGTTGTTGTGCAGCATCCGGAAGGCGGCCTCCTGCTGCCATCCCTGGCAGGACAGCTCCGCGCCACGGGGAGAGCGGATGACCCGCCGGACGTCGTCACTCATCGTTGCTCTTCTCCTTGCTCGGCCTCCGGCGCCCGTTCGGGACGGCGGCTGGGTGATCGAAGACTCTGTGCTGGAAAGCATGGTGTCCGCCGGGTGAACCCGGCCGACGGCCCGCCGCTCATTCGGGCAGGAAGAGCCGGCGTTCAGCGGCGGTGTTCTCGAACTCCTCGATGGACGCCTGCTCGCGGGCGGGCAGCGCGTAGATCATCGAGTGGACCAGGGCCGCGCACAGCACGCTGGGCGCGGCCTGCGAGTCGAAGGCGAACTGCGAGCTGACGGGCGCGGTGAGCACCACGTCCGCGTGCTCGGCCAGCGCGCCGACGGAGTTGTCGGTGACCAGCGCCACCCGCAGGCCCTCCCGCCTGGCCCAGGCGAGCCCGTCGCGCAGCTCACGGGGGTAGCGGGGCAGGCCGAACGCGAGCACCCACCCGGCACCGGCCTCCCTGGCCCGGCTCAGCGTGTCCTCCAGCGTAGACCCGGGGGTGTCGACCACCCGCACGTCGGGATGCGCCTTGGCCGCCAGGTACCCGAAGAGGTGGGCGAGCGGCGCGGACACCCGCAGCCCGATGACCGGCAGCGGCCGGGACGCCGCCAGGTTCGCGGCCACCTCCGCGAGCCGCCGGGTGTCGCCGAGGGAGTCGCGCAGCAGCTCCAGGTTGCGAAGCTCGGAGTTCACCATGGCCTGGAGGGGGTTGAGCTCCGCGGGCTCCGCTTCCATGCCTTCCCCCTCGCGCAACGCGGCGCGCAGGTGATCGCGGAACTCGGGAAAGCCGGTGAACCCCAGGGCGAAGGCGAAGCGCGTCACGGACGGCTGGCTGGTGCCGACGGCCTCCGCGATGTCGACGCTGGTCATGAACACCGCCTCGTGGGGGCGTTCGAGCAGGTGACGGGCGATTCGACGCTGCGAGGGCGACAACCGATGACCTTCGAGCAACTGCCGCAGGCAAGCCCCCACCCGAGAGGCGTCCTCAACGCCAACCCCCACCCGAGACACCTCCCCGGTGCTTTCAGTCTCTTGCTCCGAATGCATAATTTCATGCAGGATTGTCGCTGCATACGTTCATGTCAATGGGTCCGGGCGAAAAGCCGAGTAAAGTGCTTGATAAGGGGCTCTCTGATGACGTCGCGGACGATCACCCTGGACGGGACCCGAACCCGTCCGGCGGACATCACGGACATCGCATGCGCCGATGCCCCGGTCTCCCTTGCCGCCGAAGGGCTCGACCGCGCCGCCGCCGCCCACAAGGCCGCCGCGGAGCTCGCCGAACGACGGCCCGTCTACGGGCGTAACACCGGGGTCGGCGCCAACCGCACCGAAGACGTCGAGGCCGCCGACACCGACACCCACGGGCTCCGCCTGCTGCGCAGCCACGCCGGCGGAATCGGCCCGCTCGTGCCGGCTCCCCAGGTACGCGCGATGCTCGCCGTCCGCGCGAACCAGATCCTGGCCGGTGGCGCCGGGCTCCAGCCCGTCTTCGCCGAGGCGCTGGCCCAGGCGCTCAACTCCGGGCACTTACCCGAGATCCACGAGATCGGGGCGATCGGCACAGGAGACCTCACCGCGCTGGCAGAGGCCGGGCTCACCCTCATCGGCGAGCGCCCGTGGACCGGCGGCCACGCGGCCCCGCCCGAACCGATCAGGCTGGAGACCGGGGACGCGCTGGCCTTCTGCAGCAGCAGCGCCCTGACCATCGGCCAGGCCGTGCTCGGCTGGTCGGAGATCACGACCCTGCTGCGGGCCACCCAGGTGGTCACCGCCCTGTCCCTGCTCGCGGTCGACGGAAGCAGAGAGCCGTACGACACCCAGGTACACGCCGGCCGCCCCCACCCCGGCAACATCGCGGTGGCCACCGAGATGCGCCGCCTGCTGGGCGGGCCGGGAACAGTGGTGGCAGAGACAGCGGGTGTGGAAGCAGCGGAGGCGGGGGCAGGCCACAGTGGTCCGCGAGAGTCGTGCGTGGCGGCTTCACCGCCACTCGGCGACGAGCGGGCGGTGCCCACGCCCCGGGTGCAGGACCCCTTCGGCTACCGCTGCTTCCCGCAGGTCCACGGCCCCGCCGTCGAGGCCGCGACCGCCCTCGAACGCGTCCTGGACGTCGAGATCAACTCGGCTTCGGAGAACCCGCTGATCTCCGCCGGCACCGGCACGGTCCACCACCACGGGGGCTTCCACCAGGCGACCCTCGGCCTCACGCTCGACCATCTGAGGGTGGCGCTGCTCCACACCGCGCACCTGTCGGCCGCCCGCCTCGCCACCCTGGTGGAGCCCGCGTTCACCGGGCTGCGTCCCTTCCTCGCCGAGGGCGCCGCCGCGAGCTCGGGCGTGATGATCCTTGAGTACTCCGCGAACTCCGCGCTGGCCCAGTTGCGCAACGCCGCGTACCCGGCCGCGCTCGGCCACGCCGTGCTGTCGCGGGGCGTGGAGGAGCACGCGAGCTTCGCGGCCCAGTCGGCGCGGCAGACGCTCCAGGCGGCCACCGCCTATCGGCTGGTGCTGGCCTGCGAGCTCGTGACGGTGGTGCGGGCGCTACGCCGGCGCGGCATCACCCCCGACCCGTCCACACCCATCGGCACAGCCTTCGCGGCGGCGGCCCCCCGGCTCGACCCTCGCACCGAGGACCGCTCCCTGAGCGAGGACGTCGAAACCGCCGGCATGCTTCTCGACACCCTCGCCGGCGTCTGACCGCGTCACTCTGCCGGAGATTTGACAGCGTCACTCCTCCCGGAGATCTGACGGCGTCATCGGAAGAGCCTGCGCGGCAAGGTGGGCGAGCGGCTCTGCTGTCCGGATGCGGACAGGGAGACAACCGGCCTCAGGCGCAACACGTCACCCCTTTGTCCCACTTCCACCGCAAGGGAGCCATCTTGCGCCTCCGCGCCATTCTCTCCGCCACCGTCCTCGCCGGCGGCCTGCTCGTCGCCCCCGTCGCCGCAGGTACGGCCGACGCCGCCGCGTGCCGTGTCCACCAGGTGAGCCAGCACTGGGAGTGCGTGACTCCCGGGGCGTTCTGCTCGGCCGCCGCGCACGGCAAGGTCGGCATCGCCAAGGTGACCGGAAAGCGGTACCGGTGCAAGCAGTCCTCCCCTCGCTGGCGGTGGCTGCGATAGCCGCGATCCGCCGGTGGTCACCGCACCGCACGCGGGCGATCAGGCGTCATCGCGACCTGCCAACGGGTCCCGGCTAGGACGGCATGGGGAGCGCGAAGCGGCCGAAGATCCAGGTGCCGGGGGCGTCCGGGTCGTCGCCGGCCCAGAACTCCGTCCACAGCCGGGTGAAGCGGTCGCGTGAGAGATAACCGTCGCCGTCGGGGCCGAGCAGGGGGAAGATCTCGCCGGTGTCGGTGGCGCGGCCGTTCCAGGCCTCGATGAGCTGGTGATACTCGGCCGGGGAGATGCGCCCGTCGCCGTCCTTGTCGATGGCCTGGAACATCGCCTCGGCGGTCCCGATGACCGCCGCAGACCTGGCCTCCAACTGGTCGACGACCAGCAGGACCTCCTCCAGCGTGACCTTGTCGTCGCGGTCGAGGTCGGAGGCCTCCAGCAGGGCGGTCCACCAGCCCATCATGATCGAGGTGAGCCGGGTGTGGTCCGCCGAGCCGGGCGCCGCGCCCTGGATCGCGGCCCATCGTCCGGCCAGCGCGGCGAAGTCCTGTTCCCGCAGGAGACCGTCACCGTCGGCGTCCATGGCGTCGAACACTCCGGCGATCTTGCTTCTCTGGAACCCGCTTGCCACGGTTCATCCTTCCGGCAGGTCGTGCGTGGACGAGAAAGCGCGGCTCCAGGGTGGCCGACCCGCTACGCCAGGCAACAGTGGCCACTCGGGTCAACTCACATCCCACCAAGGTTACGCATTGCTTACCATTGATGACAGTACGCGCCCACCGGCGACATGGTCCTCGGCGGACGTGAGGCCATCACACGTGACGGCAGCGCGTGCGAGAGGGCTTGACATCGCCGGGGGCGTGGAACTGTAATGATCGGCATGTCGCGTGCCGTCGGCCGGGAGGACGACGACGGCATGGAGGCAGCCAAGCAGGGGGATGATGTCGTGAGTTCACACTTCACAGGCCGCGCCTGACCGCGTAGACGCCTTCGCGTCGCCCCCGCGCCCCGTGGTGCCGAGCGCCACGTTCGCACGCGACCCCTTTCCCGAGACGACCAGTGACGCGTCTCGTGATCCGACGGATCGGTGACCCGCCGAGGTCCGCCGTCACGCGTGCCCATCGAGCTCTTCCCACCCGGGCCGGATCGGCGTGCGACGGCTTCGCGCCGCCCGAATCGCAGTCGTACCCCCACCTCCGCGTACGTGCGCGGACCTTCCACGCCCAGGAGCGAGCAGAGCATGCCCAGCGACTTCAACCAGCAGATCATCCAGGAGTTCCGCGCCAACCGAGGAAAGGTGGGCGGACCTTTCGAAGGAGCCCGGCTGCTCCTCCTGACGACCACCGGAGCACGGACCGGCGTACGGCACGTCACGCCGCTCGCCTGCCTGCCGGACGGCGGGCGGACGCTCGTCATCGCCTCCGCCGGGGGCGCCCCGGCCAACCCTGCCTGGTACCACAACCTTCTCGCGAACCCGCGCGTCACCGTGGAGGACGGCCAGAGGACCTACGAGGCCGAGGCGGCCGTCCTGGAAGGCGAGGAACGGGACCTGCTCTTCGCCCGCGCGGCCGAGGCGGACCCAGGATGGTCCGCCTACCAGGCGAGGGCGGGCCGGGTCATCCCCGTGATCGCCCTCACCCCCCTCGACGCGCCGCACCCTGTGAACCTCACCCACATCCCGGCCACGGCCGAGGAAAGCTCGGCGGTTCTGGCGGAGATGGGCGCCATGCGGACTCACCGTCCCCGCCTGCCCGCCGACGCCGACCTCACGCCCGTCCTGCCGGACACCGGCGGCGTCGCGGGCTCCTGGGTCACCGCGCCCCACCACCCGGCGGCCGAGACGGGCGTGACGATCTACGTCCACGGGGGTGGATTCCAGTTCACCGACCCCGAGCTCGAACAGATCATGGCGTACCGGCTGTCGCGGGTGACCGGCCGCCCCGTCCTCCGTGTGGACTACCGGCTCGCCCCCGCCCACCGGTATCCCGCCGCACTGGACGACGTCGTGGCCGTCTACCGGAGCCTGCTCGACCAGAACGTGCCCGCCTCACGGATCATCCTGTCCGGTGAGTCCGCCGGCGGCACGCTGGTGCTGTCCGCGCTGCTCGTACTCAAGGAGGCCGGAGTCCCCCTTCCCCACGCGGCGCTGGCCATCTCCCCGCAGACCGATCTCACCCTGTCCAGCCCTTCCATCGAGGCCAACGACGGCGAGGATGTCGTCAGCCGGGCCGTGCTGGACCACGTCGCCACCCAGTACCTGGCCGGCGCGCGGCCGGATCAGGCTCCTCAGTCCCCCCTGCACGGCCGGCTGGACGGGCTGCCGCCGCTGCTGCTGGCGGTGGGCTCGAAGGAGGTGCTGCTCGACGACGCGCGCCGGTTCGCCGAGGCCGTCTCCGCCGCCGGAGGGACGGTCTCCCTCGACGTCTACGAGGGCATGCCGCACGCCTTCCACGCGACCGTGCTCTCCGATCGGCCGCTCCCGGTCGCCACCACCCTGCTCCACCGCGTCGCGGAATGGATCGGTGAGACGCGGCAGCGCCCCACCGAAGGGCCGGACTCCGCACTACCCACCGGAGATTGACAGGTCCGCGGACACGCGATGAGGCACGACCTCGTCCATGTCCGCCGACGTCGCCGGTGGAAGGTCAGGCGGGCACCGTGCCGATCCAGGCGGTCACGATCTGTTCGAGGACGCCGAGCGGCACCGCGCCGTTGCCGAGCACCGTCCCGTGGAAGGCCCGGATGTCGAACCGGGATCCGAGGCGGTCCTGGGCGAGGGTGCGCAGGCGGCCGATCTCGCGACGGCCGATCATGTACGCCAGCGCCTGGCCCGGCCAGGAGATGTACCGGTCGATCTCGTTGCGGACGTTGGCCTGCGTGGTGGCGGTGTTGTCCCACATGAACCGCATCGCCTGCTGCCGCGACCAGCCTAGGTGGTGTATGCCGGTGTCGACCACCAGGCGGCAGGCCCGCAGCGCGTCGAACGAGAGCATCCCAAATCGCGATATGTCGGAGGTGTAGAGGCCCATCTCGTCGGCCAGCCGCTCGCTGTACAGGCCCCAGCCCTCGACGTAGCCGCACACCTCGGCGTCCAGGTAGCGCCGGTACTCCGGCAGGTCCGTCAGCTTCTGCGCGGAGGCGATCTGCAAGTGATGCCCGGGCGAGCTCTCGTGGAACGCCAGCGCCTCGTACTCGTAGACGAACCGCTCCTGCGGGTCGGTCGTCAGCACGCAGTGGGCGCCGGGACGCGATCCGTCGCCCGCCGGCGGCCGGTAGTGCGCGAGCGCGGCGCTGCCCGCCTCGATCGGGTTGATCTCCTCGATGACGCAGCCGGCGATGTCGTACGCGGGGAACCAGTCGTCGCGGGCCTCCTCCGCGCGGCGCAGGGCGTCGGAGACCATGTCGACGATCTCGGATCCGGCACTGAACCGCAGGGAGCGGTCGTCCCGCAGCCGGGAGAGGATCTCCCCCACGTCGCTCGTGCCGAGCGCCCGGCCGCCCAGCTCGGCCCACTGCTCCCGCAGGTCCGCCAGGCAGTCGAGGCCGATCTGGTGGATCTCGTCCGGAGTGAGGTCGGTGGTGGTGTGCCGCCGGACCGCGTTGCGATAGCCCTCCTCGCCGCCCGGGACGAACCGGATGCCCACCCGGTCGTCGGGACGGGCCACCGGCAGCAGCTCTTCCTCCAGGCCCGCGAGCAGGCGCCGCAGCGCCGGGCGGACGGACCCCGTCACGATCTCGGACACGCGGGCCCTGACCCGAGCCTCGTCGACGTCGCCCGGCAGCGGCGGGCTGACGAAGGTGTCGTCGGCCAGGCTCAGCGAGAGGTGCCCGTTGAGCTGGTCGATGGCCTGGCCGACCCCGACGCGGGTCGGGACGCGCCCGTCCGCCTTGGCCAGCCGGTGGCGGTCGAGGACCGCGTCGAGGAACGGAGGCAGGGCGGTCAGCCGCTGGATGTACCGCTCGACGGCCTCGGCGTCGGTGAGGGACGCGGCGGGGACCGCCATGAACATCATCGCCTGCGGCGAGGAGTAGCCGGACGCGGACGCTCCCGTCTCCCACTGCGCGTGCTCAAGATCGGAGCGCACGCCCCAGGCGAGGCTGCCCAGCACCGCGTGGTTGATCCGGTCGGCCGGGTTCAGGCCGGCGGGGTCGATGTCGTCCAGCCGCCGCTCGATGCCGGCCACCTTCGCGGCCTCGGCGGCGGTGCCGGCGCGGCTCGGGTCCGGCACCAGGCCGTCGAAGCCCGAGACGCCGAGCAGCGTGGCGCTGAACGGGTCGGCCGCGTGCTTCACCTGGAAGAACTCCGCGCTGAGCCGGGCGAGCCGGTCATCCGGCTCGACGGTCGCCTCGGCTGCGGGCTTGTTGTCAGCCATCACTGGTCCTCGCTTCTGTCGTCCCCGACTCGATCATGGTCAGGCCAAGATTCTCTCAAGCGCCCTGAGGATATTGCCGCCGGGCACGGCGATGATCTCGCTGTCGGAGAACCCGGGACCGTCGCCGATTTTCACTCGACGAGACCACGGCAGAGCAGCACGACAGTGATGAATGTCTGATAGATCTGCAGCGGGTCGTCGCCGGTGATGCTCGCCGACAGGTCACCGGTTCGCTCGACGCCGGCGATCCTGCCGGCCAGCTCGCAGTAGTCGCTGCTGCGGAAGGAGATGTTCAAGGTGGCGGGAAGGCTGACGGCCGCAGGCATCGCGGTGGGCAGATCCTCGATGGCCGACCGCGCCCGCTCGCGGATCAGGTCCCTCGCCGCCGCCGGATGCAGCGCTTCGGCCGAGAACCGCGAGACGGACCTCTTCACCACCGCGGCTTTGATCCCCGGGCAGAACCGCTCGGTCTCCTCGGCGGTCGTCGCGTCGCCGGTGACCAGCACGATCGGCACCTGGTAGGCGGCGGCGACCAGCGAGTTGATGCCGGCCTCGCCCGCGACGACGCCGTTGATGGTGACCTCGGCGAACGCCATCGGGAAGTAGGTGTGCGACAGGACCGAACCCCTGCTGCCCATCGAGCCGTGATAGGACACCAAGAAGATGGCGTCGTAGCTCGCGTCGAGACCCTGCATCATGTACATCGGCTTGTACCGGCCGGACAGATAGCCGGCCCGCCCGGCGAGCGCGTCCGGTTTGAGGTTGGCCATCTTCGAATGCGCGTCGTTGACCAGGAACTCGGTGGCGCCGGCCCGCATCGCGCCCTCGATGGCGGCGTTGATCTCCCCGGTCAGCAGTTCGGTGTAGTAAGGGTACTGGGACCCCCCGATGACGCATTGGTCCCAGTCGACGACTCCGGCGGTGCCCTCCATGTCGGAAGAAATGAAGATCTTCACAGCACGCTCCTCGGATGGAACTCGACGTAATGGTCCAGATTGTCCTCGCACCGTCGTAGTCCGGCCTTTACCGCGTCCAGCGCGAAACCGCCGCGGGCGAGGATCTCCATCGCCGTGGGAAGGAAACGTGGACCAGGGCTACGCCGCGATGGCCTCCCGGGAGGCGATCAAAGTCATGCTCAACCGACCCGGGCGGACGACCCGGTGTGGTGCGCGCCGGAGCGGGCATGCATCCTGGCCATACGCAGGCCATGGACATGGGGTCGGGGGGCGTGAGCTCTCATGTTGCTCGTCGGGACGTCGGGGTGGCAGTACATCCACTGGCGCGGAGTGCTGTATCCCCCCGGCCTGCCGCAGCGCGTGTGGCTTGAGCGATACGCCGAGTGCTTCGACACGGTGGAGAACAACAACGCCTTCTACCGGCTGCCGCCCCGCGAGACGTTCGAGAGCTGGCGCGAGCGGACCCCGGACCACTTCGTCATGGCGGTCAAGGCCAGCCGCTTCCTGACCCACATCAAGCGGCTGAAGGATCCCGAGGAGCCGGTCCAGCGGCTGATGGGCGCGGCGGAGGGCCTCGGGCCGAAGCTCGGGCCCATCCTGCTCCAGCTCCCGCCGACCCTGCGGGCCGATCCCGACCGGCTCGACGCGTGCCTGCGCTGCTTCCCCCGCCACGTGCGCGTGGCCGTCGAGCCGCGGCACCCCTCCTGGTGGACCGACACCGTCCGGGACGTGCTCACGTCGCACGGTGCCACCCTGTGCTGGGCGGACGTCCTCGGCCGGCCGTGCAGTCCCCTGTGGCGGACCGCCGGATGGGGCTACATGCGCTTCCACCAGGGCCGCGCCAGCCCGTGGCCCTCGTACGGCGACGCGTCGCTGCGGTCCTGGCTGCACCGCGTCGGCGAGGCCTGGGACACGGGGTGCGACGTGTACGTCTACTTCAACAACGATCCGGGCGGCGCGGCCGTGCGCAACGCCGTACGCTTCGCCGAACTGGCCCGCGCCAAGGGCTGGCCGGTGAGCCGCACCCCGTCGGACATCCCCGAGGACGAGGACCTGTGATCGGATCCCGGGCGACGGGCCTCAGGGCGGGCTCACCGCCGGCTCCTGCCTCGGGATGCTCCAGCGGCGACGGCAAGCCTGGATGACATCCACGATCACCCTGCTGTACCTGGCTCCGACCGGCCGCCTGCCACTGCGGTTGATGGGGCGCCCAGGTGGAGCGACGCACGGTCCTATATATGCCTATTTTTACGACTTTACAAGATCTTGTCACGCTTGCTGGGTGGTGTTACCACTGTCTCATCAGGTGGGACGCGGCCAACGGAGCCACGTCTCCCAGTTCAGGAGGCAAGCAGCGTGTCGTCGTCTCTTCCCCCATTACGCATCATCGTCACTGCGGTTGCCGCAGCCTCGCTCGCCCTTTCCTTCGCCGGGGTCGCCCAGGGCGAGCAGCGCCGTGAGCCGCGGAAACTCCCGGTCGTCCACGGCGATGGACACGGCAAACCGGATAAGGACAACAGGAAGGGCCGAGTAGCACCCCCGCGCTCCGCCAAAACACCGGCCAAGGGGACCCTCCGATGGAATGACCTCGGCACCCCCGCACTCGTCACCTCGGAAGAGCCGCTCGCCGAAGGGCTTGCCGCCGATCCCGTACAGGCCGCCCGTGCCTATCTGAAGGCCAACACAGACCTCTTCGGCCTGCGGGCCGAAGCCGTCGACGCACTGGAGACGGTCGCGGTCAATCCGATCGGCAAGGGGCATGCCGTGCTCCTGCGGCAGAAGTTCGGCGGCCTGCCCGCCGGCTACGACGGCCTGGTGGCGGTCGGCGTGACCGACGGCAAGGTCCTGCACGCCTCCTCGACGCTGTCACGGGCCACGAGCGCACCGCCGGCCGCGGTCATCACGGAGCAGCAGGCACTGGAGATCGCCGCACGCGACGCGGAGATCGACCTCAGCGCCGCCTCGACCAAGCAGGTGGAGGAGGTCGCGGTACCCGCCGCTGACGGCGTGCACCGCGCCTTCCAGGTCACGCTGATCGAGCAGGGGCATGAGGAGGAGCCGGCGGCCTACACCACCTACGTCGACGCGGTCAGCGGTGACATCCTGATCACGGAGAACCTGGTCGATCACTTCGACCCTGAGAATCCGACATGGTCGGCCTTCCCGGCCAATCCCCCGGCGGACTACTCCTCCACCGACACGCGGCAGAAATGGTGTTTCACCCCCGGGCCGGGGTGCGACCCCGTCGTCGCCGGCGACCCGGCCGCCGGCAAGGCCTGGGACATCGATCACACCACGGGCACGCCGACGTACACGAGCTTCGGCAACGCGGCGCGCACGGTCGAGAACCGCGCCAGCGGTTCTTCCGGATCGGTCGGTACTCGCAGCAACGTGATCACCTCGAGCCGCAACTACAACTTCCCGTGGCAGAACCAGTGGTTCAACGCCAAGTGCGACCCGGCCGCGTTCGACCAACCGGGCGAGGCCGACCTCGAGGCGGCGATCAGCAATCTGCACGCGATGCACAACCGCATGCACGACTGGTCGTACCGCCTGGGCTTCACCGAGACCGCCTGGAACATGCAGGTGAGCAACGGTGAGCGCGGCGGGCTCGGCGGCGACCCGGAGCGGGGCAACGCCCAGGCCGGTGCCAGGGTCCTGTCGATCCGCAACAACGCCAACCAGATCACCCCTGGGGACGGCGTCGCCCCCATCTCGAACATGTACCTGTGGCAGCCGCAGGCCGGGGCGTTCTACGCGCCGTGCGTCGACGGTGACTACGACATGTCGGTAATCGGGCACGAGTACACCCATGCCATCTCGAACCGCATGGTGGCCGGGCCGAACTCGGGGCTCAGCGGGGCCCAGGCCGGCGCGATGGGCGAGAGCATCTCCGACCTGTTCGCCATGGAGTACCTCTTCGAGAACGGTTTCCGCCCGCGTGGCGACACGCCGTACGTGACCGGCGGCTACGTCACCGGCGACGCGGAACGGGGCATCCGCAACTACGACATGTCGAAGTCGCCGCTGAACTACAGCGACATCGCCTACGACCTGGTCGGACAGCAGGTGCACGCCGACGGTGAGATCTGGTCGGCGACCCAGTTCGACGTGCGGGACGCCTTCATCCACAGGTACGGCAAGGGCTCGGCCAAGGATCAGCGGGCCTGCGCCGAAGGCCGGAAGCCGCTCGACGACTGCCCGGGCAACCGGCGGTGGATCCAGTTGCACTTCGACGCCTTCCTGCTCACGACCGCGGGCAACCTCAGCATGGTGGACATGAGGGACGCGATGCTCGCGGCGGACAGGGTCCGCTTCGGCGGTGCGAACCAGGACATCATGTGGAAGGCGTTCGCCGAGCACGGCCTCGGTGCGGCAGCGGCCAGCAACGGGACCGCCGACCCCGACCCGAAGCCCGGCTTCGCCTCCCCGGACGGCGGCAACACCACGGTGACCCTGCGCCCCGAGGGCGAAGCCGCCGACGCGCCCATCCGCCTCTACGTGGGCGACTACGAGGCCCGTGCGGTCCCGATCGCGGACACCGACCCGGCCACCGAGCTCGGCGCGACCTTCGAGATCGTGCCCGGAGAGTACTCGTTCGTCGCGGTGGCCCCCGGGTTCGGCCACAAGAGGTTCGAGTTCAAGGTCAAGAAGGACCGGAAAGACCGGGCCACAGACCTGCCCGTGGAGATGTTCCGCAACCTCGCCTCTGCCGCGGCGGGCGCGACGGCGACCGGCGACGGGGTGAACCAGGACAAGCTGATCGACGAGACGGAGGCAACGAACTGGGCATCGCTCACCGCTCCGGTCGCCGGCCGCTCGGTCATGGTCGATCTGGCGGGCACCAAGGCCGAAAAGATCCGCAGGGTTCAGGTCAGCGCCATGCTGCGGCCCGGCATCAACGATCCCGCCGACCCCGGTTCGACGCCGCAGAACCGGTTCACCGCGCTACGCGCCTTCGAGGTTCTGGCGTGTGACGCGACCTCTGGCACCGACTGCGCGAACCCCGCGAACTACACCAACATCTACACCAGCCGTAAGGATGCCTTCGCCACCAGCCTCCCGCGTCCGCGAGGTGGCGACCTGATCATCAAATCGTTCGATGTCCACCGGACGCTCGCGACCCACCTGATGCTGCGCACGGTGTCCAGCCAGTGCACCGGCAACCCGCTGTACGCGGGCGAGCAGGACAACGATCCCAACTCCGCCACCGACTGCGCCACCGCCGCCCCGCTCGCCGGTCAGATCCGGGCCGCCGAGTTCCAGGCGTTCTCCCGCTGACCCGTCGTTCACACGAACGCCACCTGAGGTGCTGGTCAGCTCGCGACGAGCTGACCAGCACCTCTTCATCGGGAGCCGCGGCTTGAGGTGGGAAGGTGCCATCGGGCCCAGACGGTCTTGCCGGGGCCATTGGGAAGCGGGGTGGCGCCGCATTCGTGGGCGAGCGCCTCCACGATCGTCAGGCCTCGGCCGTGGACGGCCTCGATGCCGAGGTCCAGGCGGCGGGGCTGGTCGCGACCGTGGTCGGTGACCTGGACGCACAACCCTTCGGCCTCGGCCGACAGGGAAAGCCTGACCGGGGGTTCGCCGTAGGTGCTCGCGTTGGCCAGCAACTCCCCCACCACCAAGATCACATCATCGGCGAAGGACTGGAGAGCCCAGGCAACGAGTATCTCGCTCACCATGCTCCGGGTCTTGCCGATCATCGACAGGTCGCGGGGCAGATCCCAGCAGACGGTACGCGCGCCGTCCGGCGTGCTGTCCGGCATCTTCGCTCCTCGGGGTGGGTGCGGCGTTGGCAGGGGGGCACGCGGCACCGGCCGCGCGGGCAAGGCTTCACGGGGCACGAGCGCCGTTGGTGGCCGTGGGCGACGCGCCCATGCGGACCGCTCGGCCTGGAGCACAAGGTCGCGCCGCTCGGCCTCACGTACCAGGTCGCCCACCTCGGCCTCCCGCATGCGGTCGCGCAACTCGGACGCAGTGCCGGCCTGAACGATCAGGGGTTCGGACGCGGGCCAGACGGCGGCGGCGTAGAAGCGGCGCGCACCGAGCCCGTACCAGACGGCCCAGGCCGGCTCCAACTGATCCAACTGCCGCGCGGCGGCCCTCTCTGCCGGATCCCAGCGCCTCGGGCGAACGCGAATCACGGTCCCGCTCCGCCGGTGCCGTCCGCGCTGTCCCGTCCTGGTATCGCGGTCAGTCATGCGAAGCCCGTCTCGGGGGGAGAAGAACCCAGGCGATGTGTCCTTGGCCCGCGATCTGCTTGCTGCCGAACTCGGCGACTTCCTGGGAGAGGTCGGCCCACGAGGTATGGGCGGTGCCATCAGGGGCTGGAGCGCCCGGATCACGAATCTCGATGACGAGATTCGTCGCCAAGGGAATGACACGAAGGTGCAGCTTCTCCGATGCAGAGGTGTGCCGTATGGCGCCGGCCATCAGTTCTCTCGTGATCCGTACGGCGAGTTCTGCCTGGTCAGGCTGGACACTGCCGATGATGGCGCTCATCCAGGCGCACGCGGCGTCGACAGCCGCCGGTTCACCCGGCAATGACTGCTGGAACGGCTCGATCATGAGATTATCGCCATGCTTCCTAGGCAGGTTTATAAGCTTCATGCACAGCTTGCAACCTGCATAGGCAACCCGTCAAGCTATTCGGGTGGATCACGAAACCGATCGGCCTGTGTACGTACATATCGCCGACGAGCTACGGGCTCGCATCCTTTCCGGCGAGCTCGCCGAAGGAGACCGGCTGCCTTCGTCGCCCGAGATCGCCAAGGTGTACGGAGTGGCGCGCAACACGGCATCCGACGCCTTGGGCTTGCTGGTCACCGAAGGTCTGGCGGTCGCGCGGACGGGATCGGGAACCTACGTCCGCGCACGGCCACAGCGGCGCCGACTCGTCCGCAACTGGCATCGGAACGCGGTCGGCGGCAGTCCGTTCGCCCAGTCGATGACCGACTACGCGCAGATCGGGTCGTGGGACTACGAGAGTCGTACTTCTCGCGCGCAGGCCGATGTGCGCGAGCGCCTTGCGATACCCCGGCCGGAGGGGGACGAGCCCGATGTGATGTTCACCAAGTACGTGTTCCGCGGTGACGGCGAACCCGTGCAGCTCAGTAGCAGCTGGGAGCCACTCGCGTTGACACGCGGCACACCGATCGTGCTGCCCGAGGACGGCCCCCACGCCGGCCGTGGAGTGGTGGAACGCATGCGGCAAATAGGGGTGAACATCACGCACGCGGCCGAGGTGGTCTCAGCTCGTCAGGTGCTCGCCGAGGAGGCCTCAGCGCTCGACATCGCGCCGGGAGCGATCGTGCTCTCCATCGAGCGCACGTATTACGCGGACGCGCGCCCGGTCGAGACCGCCGACATCGTGATCCCCGTCGACCGGCACCAGGTGGTGTACGGCACCTCGATCTGGGACAAACCTCAATAAACGGCATTTACCCTGCCGAACGTGTTCAGCGAGTCGACCAGAGAGGTGCGGACAGCATGGAGCTGAGCGATGAGCTGAAGGCGGCGGCCTGGCGCAAGGCCACCAGGAGTGGATCGAACGGCGGCGACTGCCTGGAAGTGGCTCCGCTGTCCGGCGGACGAGTCGGGGTGCGGGACACCGAGGCACCTGAGAAGGCGCCGTTCGTGGTGAGCGCGAGCGTCTGGGATGCCTTCATCGACGGGGCGAAGAAGGGAGAGTTCGACTTCTAGCCCCCATTTCGGACGCATGGGGAGCCCATCGGCCACCGCCATGGGTTTCCCGATGTGGCATTTAGGACCTACGAATCACCCCATCGGGGGTCAGCTTCCTGGAATACGAAGACGAGCCAGCAGGTCTCCCACCTCCAAGGTGCGGTGATGACCAGGGCCGTAGAGGACAGCAAGATCCTCGTGCAGGGGCTGGAGGACGGCCACCGCATCCTCCACCTGTCCTTCGGCGGCGAGTAGGGAACCGATGTCGCGCCGCAGGTCGAGCACTGTCTCGTCTCCGTCGCCCTTCTCCGCCTGGAACCGTGCCAGCACCTGCCGCAGTTCCTGAAGCGCCGCCGCGCCCTGCCCGAGTTCGGCGCGGCAGTAGGCGGCCTGTCGCCGGCACTCCAGAGTCTCGATGTCGCCCGGTCCCGCGACCCGTGCGTAGGCGTCGGCGAGTCGGTCGAACTCGGGCAGGGCTCGCCGGAAGTCGCCGCCGATCACTAGGATCGCCGCCCGCCGCTGGCGTGGAAGTGGAGGTCATCGGCATCTCCGCGGAGTAGCGTCCCCTCCGGTCATCAGGAGGGGAGCGGCCCCGCGGCGGCGGGTCAGATCTCGGCGAGGATTCTGGTCAAGGCCTTCTTGGTGTCGGAGACCGGGACGGCGTCTATGCACAGGCGCTCCATGACGGCCTGATAGCGGTCGAGGTCGTCGCGCTTGTCGAGGTAGATCGCGCTGGTGAGCTGCTCCAAGCAGACAGGGAATGCGACGTGTACGTCTACTTCAACAACGACCCGGGCGGCGCGGCCGTGCGCAACGCCGCACGCTTCGCCGAACTGGCCCGCGCCGAGGGCTGGCCGGTGAGCCGCACCCCCGCTGGCGTTCCAGAAGCCGGAGTCCCCACCTAGGGTTCCCTGGACTCCTCCGCCGCCCAGGCGGTTTCCGCGGCGGACCTACTCGGACTTCGTGCCGGTGACCGCGCCGAGCGTGTCCAAGTCCAGGATGGCGTTCGACGCGCGTTCCAGGATGCCGAGACTGGTCGAGTCGGGCTGGAACTTGGGCTGCATCGCGCTGCGTCCGATGGAGAGCAGCCAGCCGAAGTAGGACCAGAACATCTGCTGGCGGTAGGCGAGCCACGCGGCGTCGAAGTCCGGCGCCGTGACCCCGGCCGCGCTGAGCCGCTCCAGGTAGAAGGCCAGCAGGTCACGTTCCCAGTTTCGCCGGTCCTCCACGGCCAGTCCGGTCGCGATCGTGTACGACACGTCGTAGGCCCAGGTGCCGCGCATGACGACCTGCCAGTCGCCGAACCCCATCCGGCCAGACTGGGTCTTGTAGAAGTTGCTGATGTGCGAGTCGCCATGCAGGAGGGTCAGGGGGCCTTCAGCGGACAACTCCAGCGAACGCCAGAGCGCTCGGTAGAGGTCCTCGTGGAGGTGCACTATGGCTTCGGGCATCACCGCCTTGGCGCGCTGTACGCCGACCCTGGCGCGCTTCTTCAGCCCGGCGAACTTGTCAAGGTTGCCGATGAACGTTTGCGGTGTCTTCCGCAAGAACGAGTGGCGATCCAACTCGGGACTGTTCCAGTACTGCCCATGCCAGACCGCCATGCTGGCGAGCAGGTCCTTCATCTCCTCGCGCGAGATGGGCGTCTGAGGCGTACAGAAGGTCACGCTCTTGGTGGCGACGATGTCCTCCATCAGCGCGATCGAGCGCCCTGACGCCGGGTCGACGGCTCCGTGGTAGCCGTGCGGCGCCTCGATCTCCAGATGGGGCCGGATGTACTTGTAGAACCCCGGCTCACCCGTCAGCACGTCGGCCATCCCCAGCAGGAGGCGCTGAGTCCAGCTCCGGCTGGTCTTGGCGAAGACGGCCGTGGGCAGGCCGGCGTCGCGACCGGCCTGGTTGTAGGTCACCGCCGCTCGCCAGCGGCTTGAAGTGCCGTTGCTCACGTCTTCCAGGTCATACGACTCGACCGCGGCTCCGGGGTGCTCGCCGCACATGACGGCGGTCAGCCATTCGCGGGTGACCTCCCTCGTCCGTACCGGCACGTCCGTCAAGCAGGTCGCACGTTGCCGGGTGAGCTGCTCCCGCAGAGCGTGGCCGTTGTATCGCACGATTCCCTTGGCCACCGCCAGGCCTGGGCTGTCAGTACGCGCACCGGTATCCAAATGAATGATCTCCTTGATCCCAAACTGCCGAAATTTGACAATGGATCTTGCTTCATGTGGAGTATGCCGGATTGAAAAGCTCTCAGCCACCCTGCATCCATCGGAACGGAGGTCCCCTCCGAAGCGGGACACCGATCCCGGCACATCCGGCAGCGCCAGGCCGAAGATCACCGGCCCGGCAGCTTACCCGGGCCGTATTACCGGCCCTGGAAGTCTCCTGGAGCTACGACGCCCGATGCGATCCCGAAGGCGATGGCGATCTCCCGCTCGAAGGTCGCACAACCACGCAACCCGGCCTCTACCAAACCCGGGGCGGCTCGCCCTCTGCCACCAACCGCCGACGAGGAACCGATTTGTCAGTACAAATACCTATTCGCCGTCAGGTGGGGCGCCCGCCGATAGGTCAGGCCCTACTCGTGCTGTCGGCCGCTGTGATCATCACGGGGGGTGCGTGTCTGTGGGCGGTGGCCGAAGCGCCGGCTACGGAGCGGCCATTCGTGGCTTGGTGCCTCGGGGCCGCGGCCGTCCTGTTGTGCGTCGCCGCCACGGTCGCGGCATACGGGACACAGCAAGCGCGTCAGCTCCGAGACCGTCTCGCGGCGATGGACGCGGACAGCGCCCGGCTGGCCGACTACACGCTTCCCGCTTTGGTGAACCGGTTGCGCGATGGGGCGTCGGCTGACACCGCGCTCTCCGAGATACCGAAGCCCGCCGACAGAACCCACCAGCGCGTCCTGTGGACGCTGGCACAGGAGGTCGGCAAGGGAGAGCGCATGCGCGCGGCGGCGATGTCGGCCTGCGCCAACGCCGCGGGCCGAGTTCAGGCGCTGGCGACCAGCATGCTCGCCGATCTGCGAGAGATGGAGGACCGACACAATGAGGAAGTTCTCGGGGATCTGCTGAAATTGGACCACAGCACCGCGCAGGCGGGCCGTCTGGCGGACAGCATCGCCGTACTGACCGGCGCGCGCTCCGGTCGGCGCTGGACCAAGCCGATCGTCATGGAGAGCATCCTGCGTGGCGCGGTGGGTCGCATCAGCGCCTACCAGCGGGTGCGGGTGCACTCGGCCAGCACCGTCGCGGTCGCCGGGTACGCCGCCGAAGGCGTCATGCACGCCCTCGCCGAACTGATGGACAACGCCACCAGGTTCTCGCCTCCATCCGAGGAGGTGCATGTGTACGTGGAAGAGGTGAGCGCGGGAATCGTGATCACTGTCGAGGACTGCGGTCTCGTCATGAGCGCCGCCGCGCTGAGCCGCGCCCAGATGGCCGTCTCCTCCGAACCGCTGGACCTGACCACACTGTCCGGTACGCGGCTTGGCCTGGCCGTGGTGGGCTGCCTGGCTCGCAAGCACGGCCTGACGGTCTCCTTCAGGCCGTCCTCGCGCGGAGGAACCGGAGTGGTGGTCATGATCCCGCCGAAGTTGATCGTGCAGTCCGCGCCGATCCCCCGCCTGGAGGAGCCGGGCCGGACAAGCCCGTCCACCCCGCGCCCCGCGCGCCCGGCCTCCGCGCCTCCTGCGGCTCCTGCGGGCGGCGAACCGCACGGGTTGCCCAAGCGCCACCGCGGGCAGACGCTCGCGGCGGCATCCCCGACCTCCACCCCCGCGGCCGCACCGACGGCGAAACCCGTGCAGCCCCACTCCGATTCCGGAGCGAGGTTCAGGGCCTTCCGCCAGGCCAGCCGGGGAGGCGGCACCGGCAGCGGTACTTCTTCTCCCCCAGAAGACGGCACACGGTGACCGCGACCTCGATTCTCGCCGCCGGACCGGATAGGACAAGACAACAGATTGGAGGGTGGGGCCGTCCTTCTGGCATCAATGCCCGGATCACCGCCCCAGAATCCCGATGAGAACCTCAGACCGCGACCTCGCCTGGTTGCTGGAGAACCTCCTGCAGAGGACGCCGCAGACCCGGCACGCCTTGGTGCTGTCGAAGGACGGCCTCAAGCTTTCCCACACGTACGGGCTGAGCGTGGACCGGGCTGACCAGCTGGCCGCCATCGCCTCGGGCATCCAGAGCCTGTCTCACGGCGCGTCCATCGAGTTCGGTGATGGCACCGGCGGGCTGCGGCAGTCCATGACGGAGTTCCACGGCGGGCTTCTGTTCATCGTGGAAGCGGGAGAGGGAGCCCATCTCGCCGTCGTGGCGAGCGATGACGCGGACCCCGGCATCATCGGGCACAACATGAATGAGCTGATCGAGCAGATCGGCGAGTATCTGACCGCCCCACCACGCACGCCCCAGCAGAGTAGCCGACCGCTATGACCTCGCGGCGAGTCGACGGCGAGAACCCGGACCGGTTGTACACCGTCACCGGCGGGCGCAGCCGCGCGGGCGAGAGCGTCATGGACCTGGTCACGCTGATCGTGAGCGAAAGCGATCCAACGCCGGGCATGCAGTCCGAGCATTTCAACATCCTCCGGATGTGCCGCCGCCCGAAGGCGGTGGTGGAGATCTCCTCGGAGCTGCGACTGCCGGTGAGCGTCGTGAAGATCCTGCTGTGTGACCTGCTCGACGCCGGGCGCATCACCGCCCGCCATCCGCCCTCGGCTCCCGCCAAGGCTCAACTGCCCGATCCCGAACTCCTGAAGCAGGTGCTTGTTGGACTTCAGAAGCTCTGAGCAATCAGCGCACACGCCGTTACGAAGCACGGCCAACACCGGACTCAAGATCGTGATCGTCGGCGGGTTCGGTGTGGGCAAGACGACCATGGTCCGCTCTGTCAGCGAGATCCGCCCGCTGAGCACCGAAGAGACCATGACGGGCGCGGGCGTAGGGATCGATGACGCGACCGGGGTGGAGGCCAAGACCACGACCACGGTGGCCTTCGACTTCGGCCGCATCAGCCTGAACGAGCAGATGGTGCTGTACCTGTTCGGAGCTCCGGGCCAGGAACGGTTCTGGTTCCTGTGGGACCGGCTGTTCTCGGGGTCTCTGGGGGCGGTCGTCCTTGTGGACACCCGTCGCCTGTCCGACTCCTGGTACGCCATCGACCGCCTCGAGCACCACGGAATGCCGTTCATCGTCGCCCGCAACAACTTCGGCGAACCGGTGCACCCCCTGGGACAAGTACGGGAGGCGTTGTCCCTCTCCGACGACGTCCCGCTGATCGAATGCGACGCTCGCCGTCGTGAGTCCAGCAAGACCGTGCTGATCACCCTCGTCAACCACCTCTTCGCCCTGTCCTCCGCCCGGGAGGGGACCCCATGACGAACAGCGACCACTCACCCGACTCGGCCTCGTGGTTCCCCGCCTCGCCGGCGCCGGCGGGTTACCCGGCCCATGCGGGAGCCATGGCGTTGCACGGAACCCGGTTCCACCAGAATCCGGCTCAGCTATACCGGGAGATGAGGCAGCGACATGGGCAGGTCGTCCCGGTCCTGCTTGAGGGCGACGTACCCGCGTGGCTCGTGATCGGATACCGCGAGCTCCGCCAGGTCCTCAGCAATCCCGTGCTCTTCGCCCGCGACTCCCGCCGCTGGAACGCCTGGGATCGCATCCCGCCCGACTGGCCGCTGATGGCGTACGTCGGCTACCAGCCCTCCATGCTGTTCAGCGAGGGATCCGAGCACCAGCGGCGTGCCGGGGCCGTCAGTGATGCCCTTACCGCCGTCGATCAGTTCGAGTTGAGATCCCAGTGCGAGCGGATCGCCGACAGCCTGATCGACGCGTTCACCGGCAGCGGCGTGGCCGACCTGATGGCCCAGTACGCTCACCCGATGCCTCTGCTGGTCGTCGCCACGATGTTCGGCCTGCCCGAATCCGAGGCGCCACGCCTGGTATGGGATGTGAGCGCGACGCTGAACGGCGGAGAGGGCGCGATGGAGGCCTATCAGCGGGTTCACGCCACCATGCAGCGGTTACTGGACAGCAAGCGCCAACACCCCGGCCCGGACATACCCTCACGTCTGATGGCGCACTCCGCGGCGCTCGCCGACGAGGAACTCATCCAGGATCTGATCCTGGTGATGACCGCGGGTCAGGACACGACGGCCAACTGGATCGGGAACACCCTGCGACTGATGCTGACCGACGAACGGTTCTCCGTGACTCTGTCGGGCGGCCGCCGCAGCGTCGGCCAGGCGCTGAACGAAGTGCTGTGGGAGGACTCGCCCAGTCAGAACAGCCTGGGCCGCTGGGCGGTTCACGACACCCAGTTGGGCGGTCAGCGCATCCGGGCCGGCGACGCGCTCATTCTCGGCCTGGCCGCCGCGAACTCCGATCCGCAGGTCCGGCCGGACCTGTACGGCGGCTCCGCCGGGAACCACGCGCACATGTCCTTCGGCCACGGCGAGCACGGATGCCCGCACCCGGCGCCGGAACTCGCCGAGGTCATCGCCCACACAGCCGTCGAGGTGCTCCTGGACCGGCTCCCGGACGTGATGCTGGCGGTGGCCGCCGACTCACTGGTATGGCGGACGTCCATACAGATGCGCGGCCTGTCCGCCCTGCCGGTCGAGTTCACCCCCGGGTTCGTCGTGGGAAGGGGATAGCCAAGCCACCGCGTCCGCCCTCGACCACGGCTTCCGCCCCGGCCGGACGACCCGCCGCTGAATGTCCTCTCCTGGAACCGTCTGACAACGCCCCGGGCGGCACCGCCGTGCGCGACGCCGTACGGTTCGCCGAGCCGGCCCGCGCCGAGGGTGGCGGGTGAGCCGTACCCCGGCGGACATCCCGGGGTACGAGGACGAGTGATGATCGGCATCGAGGTGGCCGACATGGGCCGCCTTGGCATGAACGGCGAGACGAGGCCGGTACCGATCGACAGCGTGACGAACGCCGCCGCCCTGGACATGGCCGACTACTTTTCGGGTGAGCGAGCCACTGGGTCAGGGCGGGCTCGGGTGTCGGCTCCTCACGGAACTGGGTGGCTCTCCCATGAGGTGATGTCGCCACACCAGCGGGTGTCGATGCCTGGAAGTGGCCCCGCTGTCCGGCGGACGGGTTGGCCTACGGGATACCGAGGCTCCATAGAAGGCGCCCCTCGTGGTGAGTGCCGGTGCCTGGGAGGCCTTCATCGACGGAGCGAAGAAGGGCGAGTTCGACTTTGACCACTCCAGATGCACGAGAAGCCCTTGGTCTCGTTGCCGAGGGCTTCTCCTCGTACCAGTTATGCGACCGTGTATTCGACGTCACCAAAGTCCGCAACCACACGAAGCCGCCCGCCGAGAGCCTCGACGTAGGACCGCAAGGTCGCCACCTCTACGCGATCGACCTCTCCGTGCTCGATGGCTGAGACCCTTGGACCGGAGACTCCCATGGTGGCGGCGACGTCGCGTTGGGTCAGGTCTTGCTCACGCCTGATCTCCGCGAGCTTGTGCGCTCGGACTTCCGCCGCGAGCTTTTCCATCGCGGCCTCCTTCTCGGAGTCCGACCGCAACGGTAGTCCTGAAGCCCGGCGCCGCTCTCGGGCCCGCTGCTTCACCTCGTCCCAGTTCGCCGCGCTCATTCATACTCCCTGCTAGCCAGCTCGGCCACATGTGCGGCGTAGCGCTTCTCCGCCAGCGGTACGTTCATGTCATACCAACGGTCCCAGTTGCCGGCCTTGTCTCCTGCGACCAGGAGCACTGCCCGGCGAATCGGATCGAACGAGAACAGGATGCGGATCTCACTCCCTTTCGACGAACCAGGCCGCAACTCCTTCAGGTGATGGTTGTCCGCTCCTTTGATGCGATCGACCAGCGGTCGGCCAAGGGTTGGTCCGACCCTTGACAGCATGTCGATAGCGTCCTCGACTTGCTCGGCGCTGTCCCAGTCGGCTACGCACAACTGGTCGTACCAATCGGCGACCTCGGCAACCAGAACGACCTCCCATCCAGCCCCATCCATAGCTTAACCCTGGCATTAAGTTGGCAGCAAGAAGGTACCTTTCTGACCAAAGAAGCACGTCCAGAGCTCAGTGAAGAGGTGAAGTACGCCTCATCGGGGTCAGCTTCCTGACAGCCGAAGGCGAGCCAACACGTCTCGTACTCCCATGGCGCCGGGATCGCCAGGGCCGTCCGCGATCCGCCTCAAGGCCGGCTGGACACTGGCTCCCGAAACCCTCATCCCCTACGCCCAGGATCTGATCTTGGTGATGACGACACCACGGCCAACTGGATCGGGAACACCCTGCGACTGATGCTGACCGACGAACGGTTCTCCGTGACTCTGTCGGGAGGCCGCCGAAGTGTCGGCCAGGCGCTGAATAACGAGCTGGACTGGAAGCCCAAGCGGTGAAGTGCGCGGACAGGCGGCCGTAAAGTACAGCGTGGCATCCCAACCTGTGAATCCTCGCCGACCCGGGCCCATCACCGCCGAGCACGGCACCACCGGCCCGACCCGGGTGGTGGCGCTCTAGTGGCGGGAACGATCCCGGACGCCTCGTCGCCCATCACGGTGTTACTGGTGGAGGACGACGAGGTGATCCGCAAGACGGTGGGCATGGCGCTGGAGCGCTACGGTTACCGCCTGTCCACCGCCGGTGACGGCCTGAGCGGCCTGGAGTCCTTCCAGGACGGCGGGCACGACCTGCTGCTGCTGGACGTCATGCTGCCCGGCCTGGACGGCATCGGCCTGTGCCGCAAGGTCAGGGAATCCAGCATGGTGCCGATCCTGATGATGTCGGCGCGGGGTGACGCCCTGGACGTGGTGTCGGGCCTGGAGGCGGGCGCGGACGACTACGTCGTCAAGCCGGTCGACATGCCCGTGCTGGTGGCCAGGATCCGCTCCCTGCTGCGGCGGGCCACCTTCACCCCGCAGCCGGAATCCACCGGCGCCGCCGCCGGCATCGGGGGCGCCGGCACGTCCACGCTCACCTTCGGGGATCTGACCATCGACAGCGGCGCCCTTGAGGTGTGGCGGGCCGGACGGCCCCTCGCGCTGGCCCCCACCGAGCTGCGGCTACTCCTCGAGTTCGCCGCCCACCCCGGGCTCGTGCTGGACCGCCGGACGCTGCTGCGCGACGTGTGGGACTACGGCTGGGACGGCGACAGCCGCGTGGTGGACCTGTGCGTGCAGCGGCTGCGGAAGAAGATCGGCGCCGAGCGCATCGAGACGGTGCGCGGCTTCGGCTACAAGCTGCGCCGTTCATGAATCCGGCCTCCTTGCGGTGGAAGATCGCCGTACTGGTCGCCATGGCGTCCTGCTCGGTCGCGGCCGTGGTCGGGTTGCTGGTGCATCGGGCGACCTTCGACCGGTCGCTCCACATCGGGGAAGACACCGCGGTGCAGACCGTCACGCAGGTGGCGGACGAATACGCGCGCACCGGCACGGCGCCGGCCGACGCGCTGAAGGATCCGGCCGAGCTTCCTGAGGAGCTGCGGCAGCGGCTCACGTCCGCCGGACCGGTCACCTGGTACGGCGAGGAACGGCCTGGCGAGCCCTGGATGTGGGCCGCCAGGCCGGTGGGAGACCACGTGGTCACCGCCAAGATCGACATGGGAACGGAGCTGAGGAGCCTGCAGGCCCTCGACCGGAACATGGTGAAGGCCGCGCTGGCCGCGCTCGCCGTCGTCGTGCCCGTATCGGCGCTCGCCGCCGAGCTGCCGAACCGGCGGCTGCGCCGGGTGGCCGCCACCGCACGGCTCATCGCGGACGGGGACCTGAACGCCCGTACCGAGGCGGGCGGCCGTGACGAGATCGCCGGCATCTCGGCGGCCGTCGACTCGATGGCGGCGACCTTGCAGCGGCGGCTGCTCGCCGAACAGCGCTTCACCGCCGACGTCGCCCACGATCTGCGCACCCCGCTGATGGGGCTTCTCACCGCGACCGAGCTGCTGCCCGGCGGCGAGGCGACCGACCTGGTTCGCGACCGGGTCGGCGTACTGCGGTCGCTGGTGGAGGACCTGCTGGAGATCTCCCGCCTGGACGCGGGGGCCGAGCAGGCCGAGCGCTACCCCGTGCCGCTCGGTGGCCTCGCCGCCGAGTCGCTGCGCCGCCTCGATCTCACCGCCCGATTGACGGTGGAGGGCGACCCCGTGGCCGACACCGACCCGCGCCGCCTGGACCGGATCATCGCCAACCTCGTCGCCAACGCGCACCGGCATGGCCGGCCTCCGGTGGAGGTCGGCGTGAGCGGCCGGACGATCGTGATCCGCGATCACGGGCCGGGCTTTCCCGATGACCTGCTGGCCGACGGGCCGCAACGCTTCCGCACCGGCAGAGCCGAACGCGGCCAGGGCCACGGTCTGGGCCTGACCATCGCTCTCGGCCAGGCCCAGGTGATCGGCGCCGAGCTCGTCTTCGCCAACGCCCCGGACGGCGGCGCGATCGTCACGCTCCGCCTCCCGGGCTGACATACGCGCCCGACCTCCGGCGCTGATACACGCCCGATACGCACCTGAGCGGCGGCTGATGAGCCGCTTCCGCAGGGTCGACACCTCCGCGGCCGAAAGTGGCCGGTAAGCGCCCGATCGAGGCGTGAACCGACCGCTCGTGGAGGTCCCCGCCATGTGTTCCGCCCGTCATGACGTCGTCCGCTCCGTGCTGTGGGCCTGCGCCCTCGCCCTGATGGTCACCGGCGTGTCCGGCTGCGTCGGCTCGGCCCGCAGTGACGTCCGGGCCGCACCTCCCCGGCCTGTCATCGACCTGTCACTGCCGTGGCCGAGCGAAGGGCAGGCCGGCATCGAGGTGGTCGGCGTGGGCGGCCTCGGCACGAGCGGCCAGATGAGGCCGGTGCCGATCGCCAGCGTGACCAAGGTGATGACGGCCCATGTGATCCTCAGGGATCATCCGCTCAAGGACGGCGAGGCGGGTCCGCTCATCGAGGTCGACAGGACCGCCGCCACCGAGTCGCTGTCCGGGCGGGAGTCCACCGCGCCCGTACGGGAAGGGCAGAGGCTGTCGCTGCGCCGGTCGCTGGAGCTGATGTTGATCCCGTCCGGCAACAACGTCGCCCGGCTGCTGGCCCGCTGGGACGCCGGATCGCAGGAGGCCTTCGTCGCGAAGATGAACGCCGCCGCGGCCGGCCTCGGCATGGCCGACACCGTCTACACCGGCGCCAGCGGCAACGAGGATTCCACGGTCAGCACGGCGGTCGACCAGTTGAAGCTGGCCCGGCAGGTGATGAAGGACGAGGTGTTCCGCCAGGTCGTCGCCATGACCGAGACGACGGTGCCGGGCGACCCGAGCGTGCTCCGCAACACCAACACCCTGCTGGACAGGCCCGGTGTGATCGGCGTCAAGACCGGGTCGGGCACCGCGGCGGGCGGCAACCTGATGTGGGCCGTCAAGGCCGAGATGGACGGCAGGACGCGCCTGGTGCTCGGCGTCGTCCTGGCCCAGAGCCCGGGCACCAACCCGACGGCGGGCAAGTACGCCGCGCTGGACGCCGGCGACAGGCTGATCACCGCTGTGCGGAAGGAGCTGGCCTCCCGGTGAGGCGCCTGGCCGGTCAGCCCGCCGGGCGGCCTCAGGGAGACTAAGGAACCGGTGCGATCAGAGCTCGTACGGCCCGGTCTGGGTGAGCAGGACGATGAGCTGGAGCATGCCGTAGGCGGCCGTCATGGTCTCGACGTGGAACGTCGCGGAGGGGCCTCAACAGCGGAACGGCCCGCCGAGCTACCGCCGACTCCTGGCCTGCTCAACCCCCTTGTCGAGAGCATGCGGGTCAGGGTCTACTGCCGCATGATGAGCTTGCGTGCCAGGGTGTCGACGCCAATGCTGGTCTGGAAGTCGTAGTTGCTGAGCTTCACCGCGACCCAGCCGGTGGGCGGGTACCACTCCACGTTGGTCGCCACGCCGGGAGAGGCGCCGCTGTGGCCGGAGGCAAAGCGGTCGCCGACGAGGGTCCAGCCTGGTCCGTACGTCGCGAACCTCGGCGGGAGGGGGGCGGCGCCGGGGCGCGGAGGCAAGGGCGGCACGGGAAACTTCGGGCTGACGAGCAACTCCGTGTGGACGGAGTCGAGCAGTTCGCGGCCCTGGAGTGCCTTGGCGAAGCGGACCAGATCCGGCGCGCTGGCGAAGGCGTCGCCGGCGGGTGTGCCGATGAACCCATGCTGGTCGAACGCTTCGACCCGGTGTCCCGACGTCTGAGTGGCGTACGGGTGGGCGATGCGCTTGTCGCTTTTCCACTGCGGCATGGTGTAGAAGCCGGAGCGGGTCATGTCCGCGGCGGCGAAGACGCGGTCGCGCACGTAGTCGAAGTAGGACTGACCGGAGACCTTCTCCACGATCGTGCCGAGGATGTGGTACCCGGAGTTGCTGTACTGGTAGGCGCTGCCGGGAGCGAAACTCAGCGTGTCCTTGCGCACGTACGCGAGCGTGCCGTCCATGAACTGCTGGACGCCGGTCCACGTGGGGACTTCGGTGAAGAAGCCCTTGATCTGCATGTAGTCGCCCAGGCCGGAGGTGTGGGTCAGGAGCTGGTGGACCGTGACCTTGCCGGCCACGTCGGCGGGGAAGCCGTCGAGGTAGGCGCCCAGTTTCTCGGTGAGCTCCACCTTGCCCCGCTGGACGAGCTGCATGATCGAGACGGCGGTGAACATCTTGGTGATCGAGCCGAGCCCGTAGATGGTGTCGGGGCCGTTGCGGATCTCTTTCTGCTTGTCCGCCATGCCGTACGACCGGGACAGCACCGTGCGGTTGCCGTTCACCAGCAGGACAGTGCCAGAGAACTGGTCATGGGCGGCCAGATCTGCCACAAAACGGTCGTATTCTCCACCCGGCCGCAGCGCGGCAGGCGAAGGCGCCGATGCCGATGCCGATGCCGATGCGGAGCGCGGGGCCACGGCCACCACCGGTACGGCGCCCATCAGTCCGAGCATGGACCGGCGGCCCAGCGGGAGATCTTGTCGAGTCATGCGGGCATTCTGGGGGCGGGCGGGCTCCACCCGCGTCTGTCTCAGGTCGCATGGCCGGTCTGTCGTGAGACAGACGGCACCGATTCGGGAGATGCGTAGAATCGTGTGCTCATGAGGGGTCAGGTCGCGGATGCCGGTTTGGCGTTCGGGCTGCTCGCGGTCTGTTTCGTGGTGAACGATCCGGTCACTCTGGTGGCGGCGTCCGGTCGGCCTGGCGTGGTCTGGGCGTGGTGGGCCGCCACGGCCGCCGCCCTGGCCGGCGCGGCGCTGCGTCGCCGGCTGCCGCTGCCGATGCTCGTGGTCTGCACGCTGGCCGCCGCCGCACATCTGGCTGTCGCCGTCCCGCCCACCGCCGTGGACCTGGCCCTGCCGATTCTGCTCTACACGGTCGCGGCCGGCTGCCGGCGGGTGGTGTCGCTCTCGGCGCTGGCCGTGCTGCTGCTGTTCGTGACCGGACAGAGCCTGGCCGACGCGCTCAGCGGGACACCGAGGATGATGCTGCGCCTGGGCAGTCGCCCCGGTACGGCGAGCGCGACCTGGGACGTCGGCCGCGACGACGGGTCGGGCGTGTGGACCGGTGTGATCGTCATCGCCCTCGGCCTGCTCGTCGCCTGGGCGCTCGGGTACGGTACGCGCAACCGCCGCGCCTACCTGGACCAGCTCCACGCGCGGACCAGGCACCTGGAACGCGAACGGGACCAGCGGGCGGAGCTCGCGGTGGCCGCGGAGCGCGGGCGGATCAGCCGCGAGGTGCACGACGTGGTGGCGCACGGTCTTTCGGTGATCGTGATCCAGGCGCAGGGGGCCGAGGCCGCGCTGGACACCCGGCCCGACGACACCCGCGGCGCGCTGCGGGCGATCGTCAAGACCGGCCGCGACTCCCTCACCGACATGCGCAGGGTGCTCGACGCTCTGGGAGAGGTGGAGGACGCCTGGCATCCCCAGCCCGGCCTCGCCCGGCTGCCCGGCCTGCTCGCCCAGGTGCGCGAGGCGGGCACGCCGGTGCGATACCGCGTCGAGGGCGGCCCCGCGCAGCTGCCGTCGGCCGTGGACCTCTCGGCCTACCGTGTCGTACAGGAGGCGCTGACCAACGTCATGAAGCACGCGGGCAGCGGCGCCACCGCCGACGTGGTCGTCTCCTACCGCGACACCGAGGTCGGCGTGGAGGTCACTGACGACGGCCGGCCCGCGCCGGGGGGCGAGGGCAGCGGCAACGGGCTGCGCGGCATGCGTCGACGGGTCGAGATGCTCGGCGGCCGACTCAGCGCCGGGCCGGGAAGCGGGGGAGGGTTCGTGGTGCGGGCCAGCCTGCCCATCGCGGGACACGACGCATGATCCGCGTCCTGCTCGCCGACGACCAGGCCCTCGTCCGCACCGGCTTCCGCATGATCCTGGAGAACGCTCCCGACATGCGAGTCATCGGTGAGGCGGCCGACGGCGCCGAGGCGGCGGCGATGGCCCTGGAGCTGCGGCCTGACGTGGTGCTGATGGACATCAGGATGCCCGACGTGGACGGCGTGGAGGCGACCCGCCGCATCCGCGGCGGCGACACCGGCCAGACCAAGGTGCTGGTGCTGACCACCTTCGATCTCGACGAGTACGTCTATGCGTCGCTTCGGGCGGGGGCGAGCGGGTTCCTGCTCAAGGACACGCGCGCCGCCGACCTGCTCTCGGCCGTCCGAGTGGTCGTGCGCGGCGACGCGGTGGTGGCGCCGCGCGTGACCCACCGGTTGCTCGAACGGTACGTCGGGACCGGCCCCGCGCACCCGACTGCGGCCACGGCACTGGAGGCACTGACCGAACGCGAGCGCGAGGTGCTGGCGCTCGTCGCCCGCGGCCTGTCCAACGCGGAGATCGCCGCGCGCATCTACGTGACGGAGGGCACCGTCAAGACGCATGTCAGCCGTGTCCTGGCCAAGCTGGGGCTGCGCGACCGGGTGCAAGCGGTGGTGTACGCCTACGAGTCCGGCCTGGTCCGCGCCAGCCGCAGCTTTCCTCCGAGCGACAAGGATCGGCCGGTCACGAGATGAGCGGGGAGTGTGTGACGGGCCGGTGGTCGACGTGCTGCCGGAGTTCGCCACTCCAGACCCCGAGGCCAGATCCTTGAACTTGCCGGCGGCGAACTGCTCCACCGCGACTCCAAGACCGTCTGATCTGCTGACCGGCGAGAGATCCTGCCTGCGCGCCCGGCCTCGGCCGACTGCTCCAGGGCGAAGGGGACGCCGGTCCGTCCGGACCCGTGATGCACACCTGATACACGGCCGAGTGCCGGCGGATACGCGGCTTCGACGGTGTGGATACCCGGGTCGCACAGGATGGCGGTCATGTTCCCTCCTCGAACGCCCGGTGCGCTGGCCGCACTGTCGATGACCATGATTCTGGCGGCGGCGACCGGATGCGGCTCGACCGCGGCGGCCGCGCCGTCCGGGGCCGCCAAGCCCGGTGCGCAGACCGCCAAGGACCCGCTCTTCGCCTACCTGGGTAACGGCGGCTATGACGTCGGCTCGTACGACGTGCGCTACGACTACCGGAGCGGCACCACGAAGATGGACGGTTCGGTGAAGATCACGGCCACCGCGACACAGGCCTTGTCCGCTTTCAGCCTGGACGCGGGGATGGAAAAGATCACGAAGGTCGCCGTGGCAGGGCATCCGGCCGGCTTCCGCGTTGCCGGTGAGAAGCTGCTGATCACACCGGAGCAGATCCTGCCCAAGGGACGGCCGTTCCAGGTGGACGTCTCCTTCCGGGTGGACCGCGGCGCCAACCCGCAGTCCCCCGCCTTTCCCAAGGACGAAGAGCCGCACCGCACGGCCTGGGTCGAGAAGAAGGACGGTTTCGCGGTCATGGGCCAGCCGGACCGAGCCCACCTGTACTTCCCCAGCAACGACCACCCCAGCGACAAGGCGAAGCTCACCTTCCGCATCACCACCCCCAAAGGTCTCCAGGCGGTCGCGAACGGCACGCTCCGCTCAGTTAAGGAGAAGGCGGGCCGCGTCACCTACACGTTCTCCACTCGCGACCCCATCCCGACCCACGTCGTACAGGCGGCCGTCGGCCGGTTCACGCTGATCAAGGACAAGGGGCCCCGAGATCTGCCGCTGCGCAGTTACGTCGCCACCGGCCAGGCCACCAAGACACGCAAGCTCGTCAGCGGCATACCCGACCAGATGGCCTGGCTGGAGAAGCAGCTCGGCCCCTATCCTTTCGAGACCTACGGCGTGCTCGGAGTGCCCGGAGACTACAACGGTGTCGCACTCGAGGCCGCGACCATCTCCACCTACGCCGTCGAAAGCCTCACCGGCACCGACCTGAAAGGCCGCGTGACCAAGGAGGACATGCAGAACGACGCGATCACCATGATGCACGAGCTGGCCCATCAGTACTTCGGTGACGCCGTTTCAGTGCGCGACTGGAACCAGATGTGGATCAGCGAGGGCCACGCCGAGTTCTACCAGCTTCTTTATGCCGTGGAGATGGGCTATCGCGACCTCGACGACCCCGATCGCGGTCTGCGCGCCCGCTATATGTTCGACGGTGACAAGCGGGTCGAGTCGGGCCCCCCGGGGAAGATGATGCACGCGCGGGACGTGCTGGTCGGCACGAACACGGCAGGCTTGCTGATGCTGTTCGGCTTGCGGGAGATCGTCGGCGAGGACACCTTCCGAAAGATCGAGAAGACCTTCTTCAACGAGTTCAGCGGCCGTTCGGCCTCCACCCAGGACTACATCAACGTCGCGAACCGGGTGAGCGGCAAGGATCTGACCGGATACATCAACAGCTGGATCTATGACGCCAAGACCCCGCCGATGCCGGGCCACCCGGACTGGAAGCCCAACCAGTGAAGTGCGCGAACGGCCGGCCGTACGGTACAGCGTGGCGATCCGACCTTTGAATCTTCGCCGACCCGGCCCGGACGCGACGGCGGCCCGTCGCGTCGGGCCCCCGGTGCGATCAGAGCTCGTCGAGGATGCGGGTGAGGGCGCGCTTGGTGTCGGACACCGGGACGGCGTCGATGCACAGGCGCTCCATGACGGCCTGGTAGCGGTCGAGGTCGTCGCGCTTGTCGAGGTAGATCGCGCTGGTGAGTTGCTCCAGGTAGACCACGTCGGGCAGGTCGCGCTCGGAGAACCGCAGGATGCTGAACGGCCCGCCGGCGGCGGCGTGGCCGCCCGCGCTGAACGGCATGACCTGCACGGTGACGTTGGGGGACGCGATGACGTCCATGAGGTGCCTGATCTGGCCGCGCATGACCTCGACACCGCCGAGGGGGCGCCGCAGCACCGCCTCGTCGATCACGGCCCACAGGTGCGGCGCGCTGGGCCTGCCGAGCAGCTTCTGCCGGGCCATCCGCAGGTCGACCCGCCGCTGGATCTCCTCCTCTGTCCCGTCCGGGTGGCCGAGCAGGACGACCGCGCGGGCGTACTCCTCGGTCTGGAGCAGGCCGGGGATGAACTGGACCTCGTAGCTCCGGATGCGGGTGGCGGCCTCTTCCAGGCCGACGTACGCCTCGAACCAGTTCGGCAGGACGTCGTCGTAGTTGTGCCACCAGCCGGGGCGGTTGGCCTGCGCGACCAGGGACAGCATGCCCTCGCGGTCGCTCTCCTCGGTGACCCCGTAGAGCGTCAGCAGGTCGGCGACGTCGCGCGCGCGGAAGCTGACCCGGCCGAGCTCCATACGGCTGATCTTGGAGTGGGAGGCCCGGATGGAGTGCCCGGCGGCTTCGAGGGTGATGCCGCGGTTCTCACGGAGGCGGCGCAGCTGTGATCCGAGCAGGATGCGCAGGACCGTCGAGCTGCCTCGCTCCCGAGCCATCATGTTGAGCGGGGTCTCGTCCCCTTCGGCTCGGGCAGTGATCATGTCCATTCCTTAGAACAGCGGTGTCGTCTCACTTCTCGCGGTCACAGAGAAGTTCACGATACCCTCGGCGCTCTAATCCGGATATACCCCAACATCACCCTTAGGCTACGATTTTGAACCCTCCGTAGCTGAGATTTGGGTCAAAAGGCCAGGTCATCGAAGTCGCCGTTCTTGGCGCCCAGGATGAACGCGGCCATTTCCGCCTGGCTGTAAATAAGTGCCGGGCCCCCTGGATGCCGTGAGTTCCGGACGGCGACTCCACCGTCCGGCAGCGGGGTCACCTCGACGCAGTTGCCGCTCGGGTTGCTGTAGGCGCTCTTGCGCCAGCGCGCCCCCTCGATCGCGGACGCGGCCATGCCGTTGGAGATCTCGTCCATCTCGCCTCTTCACATATCCCCGAAAACCCGACGAACCCTGACATCCGTCATCTCAGGTCTTTCACCGGAACGAGGACACCCAGATGGGTGCTTCCACCCTCAAGCGACAGCATACCTCTGTGCGTTTGCACGTGCATCGGTACTTGCACCTGCACACCGAAAGGGAGCAATATGTCCAACTAGCTACAACTCCATGCTGGGATCGACCTAACCTCACAGGGCTCGCCTATGACTGGGTACGGGACACAACGGACTAAACCCACGCAGGTGGGAAACGACAGCTGGGAAGACTGGCTCGCCTCGCTCGACCACGTCCTTTCCTCGTCGGGCCCGTGGGCGGTCGGCGGCGAGGAGAACCCCGAACGGCTGCAGCTCGCGCTCTGCGAGCTGAGGCACGACCCCTACGCGGCACGCACCGCACGCAAGTTCACGACCAGCACGCTGCGCGCCTGGGAACTGGACGAGCTCCTGGACGACGCCGAGCTCGTCATCGGCGAGCTGGTGATCAACGCGCTGAGGCACGGGCTGAGCAGCCGCGCCGCCGTGTACTCAGGACGACCCGTACGGATCATCCTCGCCCTCACCGAGCGGTCCCTGATCTGCGTGGTCACCGATCCGAGCGACGAGTTCCCCACGCCACGCGACCTCGACTTCGTCTCCGAGGGCGGGCGCGGGCTGCAGGTCGTCGCGGGCATCAGCCACCAGTGGGGGTGGGCCCCGCTGGGCTCCCCCGGCAAGGCCGTGTGGGCCGGTTTCACCCTCCCCGGGAGTCAGACCCACCCCGTGCGGCACCTGGAGGTCGTTACTAGCCCTCCTCTGCTGGAATAGCACCCCCTGCCGCCTACGTCACCCGCTTTTCGGAAAAGACGGATATCGTCCCCCGAACCGGCGCTAACATCGGCATTCGGCAGAACAGGGGGGATCATGACGGCGTTCTCGAAGCTCGAACGACTCGGCTTCGATCCGTCCATCCCCAACGAAGCCCGCATGTACGACTACTTCGTGGGCGGCAAGGACAACTTCGCCGCCGACCGGGAGGCCGCGCGGCGGGCGCTCGAGCTCGCGCCCGAGCTCCCCATCATGTGCCGCGAGGGCCGGCGGTTCCTCGACCGGGCCGTGCGCTACCTCGCCGGCGCCGGCATCCGGCAGTTCGTCGACATCGGCTGCGGCCTGCCGACGCAGGGCAGCGTCCACGAGGTCGCCCAGGCGGCGGCCCCCGGCTCGCGCGTGGCCTACGTCGACAACGACCCGGTGGTCGTCGTCCACTCCCAGGCCCTGCTGGAGGACGACGAGCGCACGGCGGTCATCGAGGCCGACATGCGCGACCCTGATCAGATCCTCGGCCATCCCCGGCTGAAGAGCCTGATCGACCTGGACGAGCCGGTCGCGATCCTGCTGCTCTTCACGCTGGTCATCGTCCCCGAGGACGAGCTGGTGGCCCGCATCGTCGGGCGGTTCCGCGACGCCGTCGTCCCGGGCAGCCACATCGTCATCGCCCACAGCGTCTCCGACCCCCGGCCCGAGACCACCGCGAAGCTCGCCGCCCTCTATCAGGACGACGGGGTGGTCTCCGGCCCGCGTCGCGAACAGCTCCGCACCAAGGCCGAGGTCGAGCGGCTCTTCGAGGGCCTCTCGCTGGTCGAGCCGGGTGTCGTCTACATCCCGGCGTGGCGGCCCGACCCCGGAGACCAGCCCGGCGACCCCGAGGCGGTCTGGTCCGTCGGCGGCATCGGGCGCAAGGCCCCCTGAGACGGGCCCGTCATGCCCGGCCGGTGTCTCCCCAGGTCAGAGGCGTAGCCTTGCGAAAGATGGCCTCGACGTAGCCCCGGACACCGCGAAGACTCCGAGCCGGCGAGCCGGTGGCGCCGGTCCTATCGCCTCGATGGAGTCCTCATGTCCGCTACCGCCACCCCCGGCACACCAAGAGCGACGGGCCCCGCGCCCGCGCTGGTCGCCGTGCTCGGCCTGCTGTCGGCGTTCCAGCCGTTCGCCCTGTACATGTACCTGCCCGGCTTCCCTCCCATCGCGCGCGACCTGCGCGCCTCCGCGGTGGGCGTGCAGCTGACCATCAGCGCGTTCCTACTCGGGCTGGCGCTGGGCCAGTTCTCGATCGGGCTGCTGTCGGACCACTTCGGCCGGCGCGGGCCCCTGCTGGTCTGCCTGGCCCTGTGCACGGCGGCCGGGGCCGTGTGCGCCCTGGCCCCCACCATCGGGGTGCTGATCGCCGCCCGGTTCGTCCAGGGGCTCTCGGGGTCGGCCGCCATCGTGATCGGGCGCGCCGTCATCTCGGACACCGCCCGGGGCAGGGACGCCGCGCGGGTCTTCGGCGTCCTCATGGCGGTCCTGGGCGTCGCGCCCGTCGTCGCCCCGCTCGCCGGGGGCATCCTGGCCGGCACCGCGGGCTGGCGCGGGGTGTTCGCGGCGCTGGCCCTGCTGTCGCTGCTGATGTTCCTCGCCGCCCTGGTCGCCGTCCCCGAGACGGTGCCCGCGCACCGGCGCCGCGCCGCGGACGTCGACGCGACGGCCCGGGTGGTCCGCGGCCTGCTGCTCGACGGGCCCTTCCTCGGGTACGCCCTGGCGTTCACGCTCGCGTTCGGGGCCCTGATGGCGTACGTCGCCGCGTCGCCCTTCGTCCTTGAGAACCTCCTCGGCCTGACGACGGCCACCTTCTCGCTCGCGTTCGCCCTCAACGCGCTGGGCCTGATGCTCGTCAGCACCGTCAACGCCAGGCTGGTGTACCGCTTCTCCCCGCACCGGCTGCTGCAGACCGGGCTGGCCATCCTGTTCGTGGCCGCCGCCGCGCTGTGCGTGCTGGCCGTGACCGGCCTGCTGTCGGACGTGACGGGCCTTCCGCTGCTGCTCGTCGCCGTCTCCTCGCTCGGGCTGGTGCTGGGCAACGCCGGCGCCCTCGCGATCGGGCGCGCTCCCCACGCCGCCGTGACCGCCTCGGCCCTGCTGGCGACCGCGCAGTTCGCGTTCGGCGCGCTGGTGGCCCCGCTGGCCGGGCTGCGCGGCGACCGCAGCGCCGTTCCCATGGCCCTGGCGATGGACGTCTGCGCGGTGCTGGCCCTGCTGGTGCTGGCGCTCACCCGCAACGCGCTGGAACTGACGCCGGGCGAGCGGACGGACGCCGAACGCGTGAGGTCCTGCGACCAACGCCGCTGACGCCCGAACCGGGATGAGCGGCCTCGCCGGGGCCGGGGGCGAAAAAAACTTTACGGACGCCGCACGGCATCGGTGTCAGCGGTACGGCACACCACTGACACGCAGGGCAGACCCGCGACCCCCATCATGATCTCGAATGATTACGGACCGTTGGTACCGTGCGGACGATCGAGCCCCAATATGTCAGCGATCTTCCGGGAGAAAGATCGGTCTCCGTCCGCGCGTCGCGGCGAATCAGACTTAACTTTTGCCCCATACCCCGTAAAATCCGCCGATGTGAACGATGGTCATCACGCTCCACAGGAGCTTCCGGTCCGCGAACGCTCGTTCCGGACCAGCTCCGGCCGGCACCGGCGGCCGGTGCCCGCGCAGTTGCCTCCGGACGCGCCCGCGCTCGTGCTGGCCGCGCCGGGCACCGCCGGCGACGTCCCCGCGGCCATCAAGACCATTGTCGGCGTCGAGCATCCCCAGCTCGACGTGCGCCTGATCCACCTCGGCGACAGCAAGACCAGCCTCGCCGAGACGCTCACCGAGTGCGCCATCGACCGGCCGAAGGAGTCGCCGGCGGCCATCGTGGTGCCCCTCGTGACCGGGCCGCACCAGCAGGTCTACCGGGCCATCCGGGAGGCCGTGGCCGACAGCGACGTCCTGACGACCATCGCCGACCCGCTCGGCCCCCACCCGCTGCTCGCCGAGGCCCTGCACGTCAAGCTCTCCGAGAACGGCCTCGCCCGCGCCGACCGCATGCGCCTGTTCAACATCGCCGCCCCGGTCGACGGGATCATCGTCGCCACGGTCGGCGGCCAGGAGGCCGTGCGCGCCGCGGACGCGACGGTCGTCCTGCTGGCCGCGCGGCTCACGCTCCCCGTGGTGGCGGCCTCGCTGGACGCCTCCCCCGGCGTCGGGGACGCCGCCCAGCGGCTGCGCAACATCGGCGCCTCACGTCTTGCCCTGGCCCCGTTCCTCATCGGCCCCGAGATCGACCTCCAGAAGATCACCGCGGCGGCCGAGTCGGTGGGCGCGGGGTGCTCGGAGCCTCTCGGCGCCCACAGCGCCGTGGCCCAGCTCGTCGCGCTCAGCTACGGCAGCTCCCTCACCGGCGACGACCCCGAGCACCAGTAGAGCGACCGGCCCCTCCTTCAGAAGCGGAGCGGGCCGGGCCAGGTGTGCACCGGCTGGTCGGTGAAGGCCAGGTCGCGGTAGCGCGCCAGCATGGCCGCCCGGGCGCCCGGCTCCTCTCCCAGCGCCGCCAGCGCCTCGCGCTGCCAGACCGCGCCGGTACGGCGCAGCAGCACCCGCTCGCGGATGATCGAGAGCAGCCTGGACGCCTCCGGCCCGTCCACCCCGGCCGCCGCCAGGCCCTCCTCCGCCACCGGCAGCAGTTCGAGGATCAGCTCCGCGGCCGGGGCGGGCTCCGCACGTCCCGGCCAGGCCAGCGTGGCGTCCAGCCCGTTGCGGGCGGCGCGGTAGAAGTTGCGGTAGGCGTCGGCGAAGGGGAACCCCTCGGTCCACTCGGGACCGGCCGCCGTCGCCGCCACCAGGCCCAGCAGGAACGCCGCGTTGGCCGCCATGTCGACGCAGGTGGGCCCGGCCGGCAGGGCGCGCAGCTCGACCCGCAGGTGCCCGCCCCCCGCCGGGTCGTACACGGGGCGGTTCCACTGCCACACCGTGCCCTGGTGGAGCCGCAGCTCCGCGAGCCGGGGCACCCCGCCGGCACGTACGGCCGCGAGCGGGTCCTCGTCGTCCATCACGGGCATGACCGGCTCGTACTCGCGGACGCTCAGCTCGAACAGCTCCTCCGCGCCGTTCTCCACCCAGCCGGAGCCGAAGCACACGCGGCCGTCCACCCGCCACGGGCGCTCCATGTCGCGGTCGTCGGCCGAGGCCTCGAACAGCGCGATGCGGGTCTCCTCCCACAGGTCGCGGCCGAGGAAGGACGGGGAGTTGCCGCTGACCGCGAGCACCGGCCCGATGGCGAGCTGGGCGGCGTTGTAAACGCGCGCGAAGTCGGCCGGGGGCGTGCGCAGGTGGACCTGCCAGGAGGTGTTGGCGCTCTCCAGGATGACGTCCTCGACCTCCAGCTCCAGGCGCTCGACACCGTGGATCTGGACCCGGAACGGCTCGGCGCGCACCCGCCGCATCCCCCGGCTGAGCGCCCGGTAGCGGGTCTCGTCGCTCAGGGCGTCGCGGGTGAAGTCGAACACGGTGAGCGTGGGCAGGATGCCGATGGGCACCACTCTGCCGCCCTGCGAGCGGGCCGCCTTGTCGACCACGAGCATCAGGTCGCGCGCCTCGGCCGCGAGGGCCGTGAAGGGCCGTCCGGCCAGCGGCAGGGGGGTGAGGTTGACCTCCAGGTTGAAGCTGCCCAGCTCCAGGACCACCCGGTCGTCCCCCGCCGCGGCGCGCACCTCCTTGTTGCGGCGCAGCGGGCGGCCGTCCGCGTCGATCAGGAAGAGCTCCAGCTCGGCGCCGATGGTCGCGGGCCCGGCGCCGAACCCGGGCCTGCCGAGCAGCTCGCGCAGCGACAGGAGGGAGTCCTTCAGGCGCTCCCCGAAACGCCCGTACTCCGCCTCGGAGAACCGCTCCTTGGCCACTTGCTGTCCCATTCGCATCCCCCACACGTGCTGGTGCCGGTCTCCCCCTCCCTCTCCCGGTGAACCCGTTTCATGCCTCCTACCTCGACTCGCGTGGCCCCCGGAGCTCGGCGAGCCGCTCGTGGTAGCGCTCGACGCCCGCGAGCTTCACCTGCTCGTATCCCCGGACGAGGTCGGGCAGGCCGGCCAGCTCGACCGCGAGGCCGTGCGTCTCGGCGCTGAGCCCGGCGGCGCACTCCTCCACCAGGGCGGCGTACTCCTCGATCAGCCCTCTCTCGACTTTACGGACATGCGCGTGGCCGAAGGGATCCAAGGGGGTGCCCCGGAGGCGGCGCATGGCGTACAGCAGGCGGAAGACCGGGCGGAACCACGGCCCCAGGGAGATCTTGCGGCGCATGCCCATCGCCCGCAGCAGCGGCGGGTGCAGGCGCCAGCGCACCTTCGCCCCGGCGCCGAACCGCTCTTCGACGCCGGCCAGGACCGCCGGGTCCAGGCAGAGCCGCGCGACCTCGTACTCGTCCTTGTAGGCCATCAGTTTGTGCAGGTGGCGCGCCACGGCCTCGGCCAGCGCGGTGTCCCCGGTCACCGCCGCCTCCGCCTCCCGCACCCGCCCGACGAGCTGGGCGTACCGCTCCGCGTAACGGGCGTCCTGATAGGCGATCAGCTCGGGCACCCGCACGGTGACGAGCCGTTCGAGCTCGCTTCCCGGCTCGGCCTTGACCAGGTCGATCAGCGCCTCCGCCTCGCTACCGGGCATCACCGGCGCGGCGACGCCCTCGGCGGGCGGAGCGGCCGGCAGGCCGGCGTCTCCGGGGCTGTGGACGACGTGCCTGCCGAGCCGGAAGGCCCGTACGTTGGCCGCCACGGCCACGCCGTTTAGCTCGATCGCCCGCTCCAGCGAGGCGGCGGAGACGGGCAGCGCCCCGGCCTGGTAGGCGGCGCCGAGGAGGACCAGGTTGACGTACTGGTCGTCGCCGAGCAGCCGCCCGGCGAGCTCGTGCGCGTCCATCACCACGGCGGCCTCGCCCCGGGACGCCGACACCACGCGGGACACCACTCCCCCGGCCTCGGGGAACGCCAGGCCAGGATCGGCGACCATGCGGCCGGTCGGGATCTCGGCCGTGGAGAGCACCGCCACCGTCCGCCGGGGCGACGCCACCGCGAGGTTGGCGGCGTCGGCCGCGACGAGCAGGTCGGCGCCGAGGTACAGGTCGCAGGCGCCGTCAGCGATCTTGTTGGACTCCTCGGCGGGCTCGGTGGTGATCTTCACGTCGGAGACGACCGCGCCGCCCTTCTGCGCCAGGCCCGTCTGGTCCAGGCTCCTGACGTGCTTGCCGTCCAGCGTCGCGGCGACCGCGATGATCTGGGCGAGCGTGACCACGCCCGTGCCGCCGACCCCGGTGATCCGCATGGCGAACCGGTCGGCCGGCACCCGCGGCTCGGGCTCGGGCGCCTCCTCCTGCGCCTCCCACGGTCGCGCGCCGCGCGAGCCGGCGCTCCCGCCGCGGGTCGCGGCGTCCGCCGCCGGGGTGACGGTGAGGAAGGACGGGCAGTCGCCGTCCAGGCAGGAGTAGTCGACGTTGCAGCTCGCCTGGTGGATGCGGGTCTTGCGGCCGAACTCGGTGTCCACCGGCTGCACCGACAGGCAGTTGGACTTGGACCCGCAGTCGCCGCAGCCCTCGCAGACCCCCTCGTTGACGACCACCCGCGTCGCGGGCGCCACCGCCTGCCCGCGCCGCCGCTTGCGGCGCTTCTCGGCCGCGCACTCCTGGTCGTGCACGAGCACGGTGACGCCGTCGACCCCCGCGAGCGTCTCCTGCGCCCGTACCAGCAGGTCGCGGTGCCAGACCTCGGCGCCGGGCGCGAGCCGCACGCCCCGGTAGCGCGCAGGGTCCTCGGTGGTGATGATGATCTTCCGTACGCCCTCGGCGGCGAGCAGGCGGGTGATCTCGGGCACGGCCATGCCGCCGACGGCGCGCTGGCCACCGGTCATGGCGACCGCCGAGTTGTAGAGCAGCTTGAAGGTGATGCGGCTGCCCGCCGCCACCGCCGCCCGCACGGCGAGGCTGCCGGAGTGCAGGAAGGTGCCGTCGCCGATGTTCTGCACGATGTGGTCGCGGTCGAGGAAGGGCTCCATGCCGATCCACTGGGCGCCCTCGCCGCCCATCTGGGTGATCCCGCTGACCTCCCCGGCCTGCGACTCGTCCATGAAGACGACCATGGTGTGACAGCCGATGCCGGCGCCCACCAGCGTGCCCTCGGGCACCTTGGTGGAGCGGTTGTGCGGGCACCCCGAGCAGAAGTACGGCGTGCGGGGCATGACGGGCAGGAGCTGGATGGACTCCCTGCGGGCACGCGGCGGCGGCTCGACGCCGAGGCGCCGGGCCAGCCTGCGGGCGATCAGGTCGGGCCCGAGCTCGCCGCCCACGGGGAACAGCGCGCGGCCGTCCTCGTCCGACTTGCCGAGGACGGCGGGACGGTCGGGCGCCGCGTACAGCGTCTCCTTGATCTGCTGCTCGACGAACGCGCGCTTCTCCTCGACCACCACGATCTCGCGGAGCCCCGCGGCGAACTCCCTGACCGTGCGGCCGTCGAGGGGCCAGGGCATGCCGAGCCGCAGCAGGCGGATGCCCCGGCGCGCCAGCTCGTCGTCCCCAAGGCCGAGGATCGCGAGCGCCTGCCGCAGGTCGAGGTAGGTCTTCCCGGCGGCCACCAGCCCGATCGTGTCGCCCGGCCGACCGGCCGTGACGCGGTTGAGGCCGTTGTCGTGGCCGTACGCGCGGGCGACCTCCAGCCGGGCGTGGTGCACCGAGCGCTCCAGCTCCAGCGGCACGGGGTTCAGCATGCGCGCGGTCGGCACGTGGCGGTACGGCCGGCCGTCGAGCTCCACGTCCGGCAGCACCGGCATCGGCCGCGCGGAGGGAAGGTCCACGGTCGCCGCCCCGTCGGCCACGTTCGTCACGATCTTCATCGCGGCCCACAGGCCGCTGTGCCGGGACAGGGCGAACCCGTGCAGGCCGAGGTCGAGGATGTCGGCGGGATCCGCCGGGTAGAGGACCGGCAGCAGCAGGTCGGCCAGCGCCGCCTCGGAGGCGGAGGCCACGGTCGAGGACTTCGACACCGGGTCGTCCCCGACGAGCGCGAGCACCCCGCCGTGGCGGTGGGTGCCCGCCAGGTTGGCGTGCCTGATGGCGTCGGTCGCCCGGTCGAGGCCGGGGGCCTTGCCGTACCAGATGCCGAAGACCCCGTCGTGGCGGAACCCCGAGAGGGTCGCGGCGAGCTGGGTGCCCGCGACCGAGGTGGCGGCCAGCTCCTCGTTGAGGCCCGGCCGGTGGACGACGTCGTGCTCGTCCAGCAGCGCGCGGTTGCGCCCGAGCTCCAGGTCGTAGCCGCCCAGCGGGGAGCCCTGGTAGCCGGACACGAACCCGGCAGTGCGCAGCCCCGCCTCCCGGTCGCGGCGGCGCTGGTCGAGCGGGAGCCTCACCAGTGCCTGGATGCCGGTCAGGTGGACACGGCCTTCCTGACGGCCGTACCGGTCCTCGAGCCGGAAATCCACGTGCGCCTCCTCGAATCGGCTACACCTACCATCCTCCTGATCGGGCCGGAGGCGAATCGGGTGATCGACAGAAACGTACGCGCTTCTTGGAGCCGAGGACCCTTGACAGGCCAGACGGGCGGCGACCGGGATCGCCCCCCCGGCGCCCGTACGGACCGGATGGCTTCCGAACGCGATCACTCGCAGCCATTGACTCCGTCCGGCCGAATCGATATGCCTGGACAACGCCATTTGTTGGGTGAGGGCCCCTCGTGGGGAGGCGGTGGCAATGCGCGTGCTCGTGCACGCCTACCCGTGGGACGTGATCGGCGATCCGCTGTTCACCGGACGGGTCCAGGCGCTCGGCTGCGACGGGGTGAACCTCGCCGCCGGCTACCACACGGTCAGGGCCGCGACTCCCTGGCATCCTGAACGTGCCTATCTCGACGCGAGGCACTCCGCGCTGTACCGGCCCGTCCGCGAGGAGGCCTGGGCGGGCAGGCGCCTCGTGCCCGTCGCGCCCGGCTGGATGGACGATCCCGACTCCTTCGGCACGGCCACGCGCGTCCTCACCGACGCCGGGGTGCCGGTGACGGCCTGGATCGTGCTCACGCACAACTCCCTCCTCGGCGAGGCGCGTCCCGACCTCAGCGTGGTCAACTGCTTCGGGCAGCCCTATCCCTGGGCGCTGTGCCCCTCGCACGCCGAGGTGCGCGACTACGCCGCCACGCTGGCCGCCGAGGCCGTACGCGACCTGCCGCTCGCCGGGGTGCTCCTGGAGGCCTGCGGCCAGCTCGGGGCCGACCACGGCGGCCACCACGACAAGACGGAGGGCGCCTACGACGCGCGGGCCCGGCGCATGCTGTCGGTCTGCTGCTGCTCGGCCTGCCAGGCGAGCTGGGCCGCGCGCGGCGTCGACACCGCGCGGACGGTGCGCGATCTGCGCGCCGCCGTGCGCTCCCACGAGCACGACCTCGACCCGGGCATGGCGGCCACGCTCCTCGCCGTGCGCCACGAGGCGGCGGACGAGCTGCGCCACCAGGTCGTCGAGGCGCTTCCCGGGCTCCGGGTCAGCCTGCACGCCAGCCCCGACCCCTGGGCCACCGGCGCCAACCCCGGGCTCACCCCGCACGCGGGCAAGGAGGTCGACACCGTCGTGGTGCAGTGCTGGCCCACCGGGCCGGAGTCCCCCGACAGGGTGCGGCTCGCGCACCGGCTGCTCCCCGAGGAGGTCGCGGTCGGCGCCTACGTGACCGTGCTCCCCCCGGTACGGCCCGAGGAGACCACCGCGCACGTCCGGCGGCTGGTCGAGGCCGGGGCACAGGAGATCCACCTCTACCACGCCGGCCTCGCGGGGCCGTCGCGCCACGGCCTCCTGGCCGACGCCACCCGCGCCGCCGCCCTCTGATACCAGGGTCACTCCCGATATCGTGATATATCAGGATATGAGGTGACCAATGCAGCGTCTGACCCCTGAGCAGTTGAGAAGTCACCGGTGGTACGGCACCGAGAGCCTGCGGTCCTTCAGTCACCGTGCCCGCACGCGCCAGCTCGGCCTGTCCGCCGAGGAGCACCTGGGCCGGCCCGTCATCGGCATCCTGAACACCTGGAGCGAGCTCAACCCCTGCCACATCCACCTGCGCGAGCGGGCGCAGGATGTCAAGCGCGGGGTGTGGCAGGCGGGCGGCTACCCGGTGGAACTGCCCGTGATGTCGCTGTCGGAGACCTTCCAGAAGCCGACGACCATGCTCTACCGCAACCTGCTCGCCATGGAGACCGAGGAGGTCCTGCGGTCCTACCCCGTGGACGCCGCGGTGCTCATGGGCGGGTGCGACAAGACCACCCCGGCCCTGCTCATGGGCGCCATCAGCATGGACCTCCCCGCGATCTTCGTGCCGGCGGGGCCGATGATCCCCGGCAACTGGCGCGGCGAGGTCCTCGGCAGCGGCAGCGACATGTGGCGCTACTGGGCCGACAAGCAGGCGGGCCTCGTCGACGACGCCGAGATGAGCGGGGTCGAGGAGGGCATCGCCCGCTCCCCCGGCCACTGCATGACGATGGGCACCGCCTCCACCATGACCTCGGTCGCCGAGGTGCTCGGCATGACGCTGCCCGGCGCCGCCTCCATCCCCGCGGTGGCCTCCGCCCACAACCGGATGGCCGCCGCCACCGGCAGGCTCGTCGTCGAGATGGCGTGGGAGGACCTGCGCCCGTCCGCGATCCTCAACGCCGAGGCGTACGCGGACGCCGTCACCGCCGTGCTGGCCCTCGGCGGGTCGACCAACGCCGTCATCCACCTCGTCGCCATGGCCCGCCGCAGCGGCGTCGAGCTCACGCTCGACCACTTCGACGCGGCCTCGCTGCGCGTTCCCGTGCTCGCCGACCTGCGGCCGAGCGGCACGTACGTCATGGAGGACTTCTACCTGGCGGGCGGCCTGCCCGGCCTGCTGAGCCGGATCGCGGACCTGCTCCACCTCGACCGGCCGACCGTGACCGGGCGCAGCCTCGGCGAGGCGCTGGAGGGGGCCGAGGTGTTCGACGACAAGGTCATCCGGACGCGCGGCAACCCGTTGTCCGCCGAGGGCGGCCTCGCCGTCCTGCGCGGCAACCTCGCCCCGGACGGCGCGGTCATCAAGCACGTCGCCGCCGACCCTCGGCTGCTCAAGCACACCGGGCCGGCGGTGGTGTTCGACGGGCACCGCGACCTGATGCGGCGCATCAATGACGAGAGCCTGCCGATCACGGCCGACTCGGTGCTCGTGCTGCGGGGCGCGGGACCGCGCGGCGGCCCAGGGATGCCCGAGCACGGCATGCTCCCCATCCCCGACAGGCTGCTCAAGACGGGGGTGCGCGACATGCTGCGCATCTCCGACGCCCGCATGAGCGGCACCAGCTACGGCGCCTGCGTGCTGCACGTCGCCCCGGAGTCCCACGTCGGCGGGCCGCTCGCCCTCGTACGGGACGGGGACCCGATCACCCTGGACGTCGAGGCCCGGCGCCTGTCCCTCGACGTCCCCGAGGAGGAGCTGGCACGGCGCCGCGCGGCCTGGCAGCCCCCCGAGACCGTCTTCCGGCGCGGGTACGGCACGCTCTACGACGCCCACATCACGCAGGCGGACGAGGGCTGCGACTTCGACTTCCTCACCGGCAGCGGAGGCGCCCCCGAGCCCGACACGGAGTGAGACCCCGAGCGCGCCACGGCGAACGAGGCCCGGGAGCAGGGTGCCGCCGTCGGAGCGGACCACCACGTCGGGTCGAGGATCAGTCGTCGGACAGTGCCCTGGCGGGAACCGCGTCCCGGGAGCCGGCCTCCGAACTGGAGGCCTTCTTCGCCGCCTCTTCGCCGCGCTTGCCGTACCAGGCGCTCCATGCTCCTAGCAGGCCGATGGTCGCCACCAGGAGGATCGACGACAGCCCGGCCATGACATCGGTCGGCAACCAGTAGACCAGGGGGAGGCGGACGGCCGACTCGACCAGAAGCGCGACTCCCCAGACGAGGGTCATCACCAAGTAGGTCCGGCGGAACATCGGCGCCGCCGCGTACAGGACGTCCCAGCGCCGCGCGGTGTCCGCGTCTTCGGCACCGAAGCGCTTCGCCACGGCGAAGGCCACGGGACGACGGGCAACGCAGGAACCCAGGAAGATCAGGCCCGCGACCGCGGTGGTGACGGACTTGATGGCCAGGAGGAACTTCGCGTCTCCCGTCAGCAAGGAGAGGATCATTCCCACGCCGAAGACGACGCCCATGAAGGCGGCGAATCCATCGAAGCGACGCTGCCGGACGGCGACGTAGGCGACCCGCAGGAATCCGACGCTCGCCGCCGTCAGCATGGCGGCGTACTCGCTCACGCTCAGCGCGCGGCACACATAGTAGGTGCCGATCACCGGCACCACGTCCCACAGCACGACCGAAACGATCTGGTTGTTACCTGAACGGCTCATTTCTCACTCCTGAAGGTCTCGTCGAGCCAGTCACTGATGCGGGCCATGGCCAGTCGCTGGGCGCCTGATTGGCAATGGGCGTCGGCACCCTCCTCGGCGGTGAACTCGAGGAAGGTTCTCGGGCAGGTCAGGTGATCGTGGAGCGCCTCGGGCTGGCCTTGGAAGGCGAAGTCGCCGGGGGCCGAGCAGACCAGGGTGGGGCACCTGATCCGCTCGGCGATGCCGTCACGAAGGTGATAGTCGAGCATCTTGGCCGCGTACCCGCGCGGTGACCGGGCGCCGGTGACCCACATGCCGTGGGTGAAGGCCCACCGCATGACGGGGTCGTTCGCCATGAGGCCTTGAATGATCTCATCGACCTCGGACGTGGACTCGGCGCCCAGCACGGCGCGCGCCTGATCGCGGTCCTCGCCGAAGTGGCCCGCGACGATCGCCCCCATGTCGTAGACGCCGTCGAAGGCGATGAGCGCGCTGATCCGCGGTTCGAAGGCGGCGGCGCGTGGCGCCAGCAGTCCTCCCATGCTGGCGCCCAGCAGCGCGACCCGCTCAGGATCGACCTCGGGCAGCGCGAGCAGGTAGTCGAGCACCGGGCCGACCACCTTCTCCCAGTCCGGCCGGAACACCAGCCCTTCGCGGTGCATCGGCCCAGGCTGCCCGGGACCGTCGAAGGTGAGGACGTGGTAGCCGCGTTCGGCGAACGCCGCCGCGCCGAAGAAGTGCATTTCCTCGGCGCTGCCGTCGAAGCCGTTGTGCATCACGATGGTGGGCCGGGGTGTACGGCTGTCGCCGGCCCGGTAGAGGTAGCCGTTGAGAGCGGTGTGCGCGTACGGGATCAGCACCGGTTCGATCCTGATGTCCGACAGCCGGGCCGCCGCGCGAAACGACTCCACGCCGAGCGCGTAGGACTGGTCGACGCGCGGGTCGGACGGGTCGCCGTGCAGGAAGAACTCGGCAGAGCGGTAGTAGGTGGACGCCCGCAGCAACCCGTCACGCGCGCTGACCTCGTGGCCGGCCGCCAGGCTCCGCCGAGCTTCGCCGGCGACGCGCTCGGCCGTGGCCCGCCACTCCTTGTGCCAGCTGTCGTAATCACCTTCGGTGATCCGCTGTGCGGTGGTGATCACTTCACCGAAGTCCGCGCCGCCGTAGGCGATGTGGCCGAGCGAGCGCAGTGTCTCGTACCAGAACGTGACGTCCTTCTCAAAGATCAGCGCATCCACGCCCGCCCCTTAATACGAAATTATTCGCTTCAAGGGGAAGCTAGCGCGGCGACGCGCTTAAAGCAAGACTATTCGCGTTAAGATGTCGGCCATGGCAACACAGGAACCCGTACGCCGGCCCGGGGGGCGTAACGCCCGCGTCCGCACGGCCGTATGCGAGGCCGTCCTCGACCTGCTCCACGAGGCGGACTGGGACGATCTGAGCATCGCGCAGGTGGCGGAGCGATCCGGCGTCCACCAGGCCACGATCTACCGGCGCTGGGGCACGTTGGGCGCGTTGGTCGACGACGTGGTGACCGAGCAGCTCACGCGCTCGTCCCCGGTTCCCGACACCGGGACGCTCCGTGGGGACCTGGAGGCCTACGCGGTCCAGGTGGCCGAGGACGTGGCCGGCCCCCTCGGTCCCGTCTTCCTCCGTGCCGCCCTGGTGGGCGCGCGCCCGGAGGGAGAGCCTTCCAAGCATGTCTATCTTCTGGAGCGAGGCACACAGCTCCAGACGATGCTCGACCGCGCCAGGGATCGCGGGGAGAACCCCCCCACGTTGCTGGAGCTGCTGGAGGTCATCCTCGCGCCGCTGTACTTCCACGCGATGTTCTTCGAACGGCCGACCAACGCCCACCACGCCCGGACACTGGTGGACAGGCTGCTCGCCCTCAGCGGATCAAGAGCTGACACCTTTACAATGTAGATCACATGGTTGGATCCCCACGCTCTCTCGCCCACGGGCGGGGATCGGGTAGGCCTCGGAGTGAAGGTGCGCGACGATATACCGGTGTACAACATGTCAGAGGATTCGGTCCTGCGGCCGGTCGCGAGGTCGACCACGCGCACCGATCTCGTCGCCGACTCGATCCGGACGGCCATCCTGTCCGGCCGGATCAAACCCGGCGAGACGCTGGTGGAGCGCCGGCTCGCCGAACAGCTCGGCGTGTCCAAGACCCCGGTGCGGGAGGCCCTCATCGGGCTCGCCGCCACCGGGCTCGTCGCGATCAGCCCGAACCGCGGGGTCAGCGTACGGGTGCTGGGCGCCGCCGACCTGCGCAAGGCCCAGGAGCTCCGCCTGCTCCTCGAACCCTGGGCGGTGGCACGCTCCACGCGGCCGTCCCGCCCGGCGACCGTAAGGGACGCGCGGGAGGCGCTGGAGGAGGCGCGCGAGCTGCTGTCGGGAGACGACCCGACCTCCCTCAGCCTGGCCAACCGCCGCTTCCACCGCGCGCTCTACTCCGGCTGCGGCAACGAGCTGGTCACCGCGCAGCTGGACAACCTCCAGGACCTCACCGCCGTCGGCACGGTCACCGTGCTGTGGCGCCACTGGCCGACCTGGCGGGAGGAGTTCGCCGAGCACGAGAACATCCTCGCCGCCGTGACCTCGGGCGACGCCCTCCTGGCCGAACGCCTTACCAGGGCGCACATCGAACGCTCGGTCGCCCACCTGTCCCGCGACCCGGGCGAGCGGAGCTAGCGGCCAACCCGCCGCCCCACCCCAAAGCCCGGGCGGACGTGGCCGGCGGGTGCCGTGCCCGGGGTCAGCGCGTGGCGTCCCCGCCGGGGAGGGTGGAGCGGTAGCGGCGGAGGGTCTCCTCGTCGGGAGGGTAGGTGCCGCGCAGCGGTGCCCCGGCTTCCACCTGCGCCTGGATGAAGTCCTCCAGCCGTTCCTGCTCCAGGGCGTCGCGCGCCACCTCCGCCGCCAGGTGGCGGGGCACGCAGACCACGCCCTCGGCGTCCGCCACGATGACGTCGCCGGGGTAGACGGGCACCTCGGCGCAGCCGATGGGCACCTGCAGGTCGACGGCGTGGTGGCGCGCGAGGTTGGTGGTCGCGCAGACCCCGGCGGCGAAGGCCGGCAGCTCCAGGCCGGCGAAGAACGGCGAGTCGCGTACTGCCCCGTCGGTGACCAGCCCGGCCGCGCCGCGCCGCAGCAGGCGGGTCGCGAGGATGCCGCCGATCGACGCCGCCCGGGTCTGGCCCCGGCAGTCCATGACGAGCACCTGCCCCGGGCCGACCGACTCGACCGCGAGCCGCTGCGGGTGGTCGTAGTCCTTGAACACCGACAGCACGTCAAGGTCCTCGCGGGCGGGGATGTGGCGCAGCGTGAACGCCTCCCCCACCATCCGGGTGTGCGCCGGGTTGAGCGGGCGCAGCCCCGCCAGGAAGGTGTTGCGCAGCCCGCGGGCGAACAGCTGCGTGGTCACGGTCGCCGTCGACACCTTCCGCAGCGCGGCGAACACCTCCGCCCCGACCTCCCCGGGCGTCTCGGCGTGCCCGGAAGTGACCTGTCCTGATTCGCGAGGCGTCTCGGCCCGGCGGTCTCGCCCGGTGGGCTCGGTCATGCCGCACCGACCGGGAGCCGCAGGGAGCGCAGGACGGCCGTGACCTCGTCGCGCTCGGAGTCCGGGAGCGGCGAGATGGGTGGTCGTACGTCCCTGCCGCACAGGCCGAGCTGGGCCAGCGCCTCCTTGAGCACCGACACGTTGTTGGCGTTGCCGTGCCGGGCCCGCAGGTCCTCGATGGGCTTGAGCAGACGCCAGAGCTCCATCGCCCCGCCGAGGTCGCCCGCCCGGAGGCGTCCGAGCAGGTCGAGCGACAGCTCGGGGACGATGACGGCCAGGCCGGAGGTGAACCCGCGCGCCCCGCCCGGCCAGTAGAACGGCGCCCAGCTCTCGGCCAGCCCGCACACCCACGCCACCTCGGGCACCTCGGCCGCCAGCTCGGCGAACCGCACCGGGTCGGGCACCGCGTACTTCACGCCAACCACGTTGGGGCACGCGCTCACGAGGTCCCGCAACGCCCTGGCGGTGATCAGCGGGGAGCGGACGTAGCAGACGACCCCGAGCCCGGGCACCGCCTCGGCGACGGCCCGCTGGTAGCCGGCCCACCCCTCCTGCGACTGGTAGGGATGCACGGGCTGGTGCACCATGACGCCGTGCGCCCCGAGGCGCGCCGCCTCGGTGGCGAGCCGGACGGCCGTCGCCGTGTCGTGCCCGACGCCCGCGATGACCGCCGCCCCGCCCGCCGACTCCACGGTCAGCGCCACCACGCGGTCCAACTCGGCCAGGGACAGCGAGTAGAACTCGCCGGTGTTGCCGTTGGGCGTGACCGCGCCGACGCCCGCCGCGACCATGCGGGCCACCAGCGCGGCGTACGCCGGCCCGTCGACCTGCCCGAGCCCGTCGAACGGCGTCACCGGCACGGTCACCACCGACGCGAGCGCCTGCCTGACGTCATCCACCATCGAGATCTCCCCTTCGTGGGCGGCTGCCGAACCTTGGTATATCAGTACACCATCGGCACCTGGGGAGCGATGTACGGCTGCGGCGCCCTCGCGACGGCCGGGCCCCGTCGGCCGGCCCCCGGCGACTTCACTCCGGAAAGAGTTTGAAAGTCGGTTGAACCGGGTCACAGAGGGCCGCGTACCTCCGTCCGTACGCACATGCAGACGACATAGGAGGCCTGATGCGGCCACGCATCGTCACGCTCTGCGCTGCGGCACTCGTCCTGGGCATTTCCACCGGCACGATCCCGGCGCACGCTGAGTCCACGCAGTCCAAGGAGTCCACCAAGACCACCACACACACCAGCACGCGGTTCGCCGAGCTTCCCCTGATCTCGGACGTGGCGGGCAAGGCGGACGTCACCGACCCCAAACTGGTCAACCCCTGGGGTCTCGCCATGGGCAAGACGCTGTGGGTCTCCAACGCGGGCACCGGCTCGGCGACCGTGTACTCGGGCGGGGCGAGCCAGCTCACCAAGGAGAAGACCGAGGTCGCCATCCCCGGCGGCACGCCGACCGGCCAGGTCTTCAACGGCGAGGAGGGCTTCGAGATCTCCAGCAAGGGCGTCTCGGGCCCGGCGACGTTCATCTTCGCCAGCCCGAGCGGCGCCATCACCGGCTGGAACGCCGAGGTCAACCCGGGCAGCGCGATCATCGCGGCGTTCACCCGCAAGGCCGACTACAAGGGCCTGGCGATGATGCGGACCAACCGCGGCTCCTTCCTCCTCGCGGCCGACTTCGCCCACAACCGGATCCACGTCTTCGACGACGACTTCAGCCGCGTACGGCTGTCGAGGTGGGCCTTCGTGGACCGCGGCCTTCCCCGTGGCTACTCCGCGTACAACGTGGAGATCGTCGGGAACGCCGTCTACGTCGCCTACGCCAAGCGGGACCCGGAGACCGGAAAGTCGATCGCGGGCAAGGGACTCGGCTTCATCAGCCGGTTCAACGCCTCCGGCCGGCTGACGGCCCGCGTCGCGGCCCGTGGCGCCCTCAACGCCCCCTGGGCGATGATCGCCGCACCGCAGGGCTTCGGCCAGTACGCGGGGGCGCTCCTCGTCGGCAACTTCGGCGACGGCTGGATCAACGCCTACAACCCGAGGAACGGCCGCTACCTCGGCCCGCTCCGCAAGGCCGACGGCAAGGCCATCGCGATCGAGGGCCTGTGGGACCTGGAGCAGGGAACCGCCGCCAGCGGTGGCGAGAACGCCCTGTGGTTCTCCGCCGGAATCCAGAAGGCCCAGCACGGCCTGGTCGGCCTGATCATGCCCGCGGACGCCGCGAGCACCACGGCCACCCCGTCCGCCTCGCCGAGCGCGTCGGCCTCGCCGACCGCCTCACCGACTTCCTCCGCCAACTCTTCGTACTAGCAGAAGGGAGGTGGGCGACCACCGAGCCGCTCCGGCCGGAGGGCTCCTTCCAACCGAGGATTCCCATCATTCCTAGAGATCAGCACGACCCGCCCGAATGAGCGGAAGTCGGCTGCGGGGTGGCGCGCCCCGCAGCCGGCTTTCGGTTGTTCGGACATCCGCCCTCAGGCGTTGTCCGGCGTCCCTCGGCTTCGGCGTACCTCGGTTCGGTGACTCAGCCGATGGTGCAGCTCACGCCGCCGAGGGTGAAGGACGCCGGCTTGCCGGTGTTACCGGTGTGGGTGGCCTGGAAGCCGAACCCGGTCGAGGCCCCCGGCGCGATGGTCGCGTTGTAGCTGACGTTCCTCGCGGTGACCTGGCCGCTGGAGGGTGAGATGGTGGCGTTCCAGGCGGAGGTGACCACCTGCCCGGCGGGCAGGGTGAACGCCAGCGACCAGTTGTTGATCGGGGTGGATCCGGTGTTGGCGAGGGTGACCTCGGCGGTGAACCCCGTGTTCCAGGCGTTCGTCGTGTAGGTGACGCGGCACGGCCCGGAGCCCGGAGTCGGGGTGGGCGTGGGCGTGGGGGTGGGCGTAGGAGTCGGGGTCGGGGTGGGCGTCGGGGTCGGCGTCGGCGTCGCGGTGGGCCCGCCCGCGAGGCCGAAGAACTGGATGGCGGCCAGGGCCATGCCGCTCGTCGGCAGGCTGTGCCCGACGCCCTGGACGCTGATGGCCTCGACCGGAACGTTGGTGCCCGTGCCTCCGTAGCGGGTGCGCGTCCAGCTCGGCTGCGGGCGGTCGGTCAGCGTGGCGGTCTGGCTGAGCCCGTGGACGTTGGTCCACTGCTTGATCTCTTCCTGGAAGTTCGGGTAGCGCAGCGTCGTGTCGTCGGTGCCGTGCCACACCTGCATCCGGGGACGGGCGCCGCTGTAACCGGGATAGGCCCCGCGCACGAGGTCGCCCCACTGCTGCGGGGTCTTGGTCACGGTGCCGTTGGCGCAGGCGCTGTTCCAGCTTGAGCCGTCGGTGGTGGCGAAGCATCCGAACGGCACGCCCATGAAGGCCGAGCCGGCCTTGAAGATGTCGGGATAGTCACCCAGCAGGACGTTGGTCATCATGCCGCCCGAGGACGCGCCGGTGACGTACACCCGGTCGGGATCGCCGTTGTTGTGCTGCTCGACGTACTTGACCATGGACACGATGCCCACGGGGTCGCTGCCGCCGTCGTGCTTCAGCGCCTGCGGCGAGGAGACGTCGAAGCAACTGCCGCTTCTCGTCGCGGACGGGTAGACGACGATGAAGCCGTACCGGTCGGCGAGGGAGGCGAACTCCGTCCCCGAGAAGAAGGCCGGGCCTGAGCCCGTGCAGTAGTGCACGGCGACCACGATGGCCGGCTTCGCCGCCACCGAGTCCGGCACGTACATGTGCATTCTCAGAGCGCTGGGGTTGGTCCCGAAGCCGGTGACCTCGGTCAGCGACGCGGGCGACGCCGGTGGCGCGGTGGCCAGCCCCGCGACGACCAGCGTCGCGGCGGTGGCCAGCGCGCCCAGCAGCTTGCTTCTCATCCTCATCCGTACTCCTGCTCTCCGGTTCGCGTGGCATGCTCTCGAAACATTCCGGAGTATCTGCCGGAATATTTCGGCAGACAAGACGCCTAGTAGAAGCGCTGGAGGACAGGGGCACGGACCTGCGGGCACGGCCGTGGCGCATAAGAAATCTGTGAAACTTTCGGCGCGGTTCAGGCTACCGGACGGTGCCGAAGGCCAGGCCGGCGGCCAGGGCGATCACCAGGGAGAGCACGACCAGGACCATCACCGAGGACAGCGGACTGCGGCGGCGGGACGGCTGGAGCGCCGCGCGCATCGTGCGGATGCGGGGAGCCGGGCCGACCGCCGACGGCGTGGGGGCATGCTCCGCGGTGGGCCGCGCGGGCCGCGGCGTGGCGGGCGGCGTGCGCGGCGGTGGCACGGCGGGCACGGCCGGGCGGATCGACGGCGGGGGCGCCGGGGCCCGGGACGGCGCCGGGGCGCGGGTCGGGGACGCGGCGGGGGTGGGAGTGGACGGTGGCGTGGGGGGCGGCGTCGGGACCGGAGGCGGGGTCGGGGCGGGGGGTGGCGCCGGAGCCGGGGGCGCCGGGGCAGGGGGCGGAGCGGGGGCCGGTGGCGGGTTCGCCGGGGCCTGGCAGATCGGAGGGTATCCCCCGATGCTGATGCCGACCCGCAGGCTCACCACCACGTCGACGTCGAGACAGACGGTGACGTCGGCCCCGGGAAGACTCCCCGCCGGGACCGGCACCGAGGCCGGGGCCATGGCCGAGCCCGGGATCGGGTGCGCGACGGCGCCCGCCGACACAGGGAGGACGCCGGCCGAGGCGGGAACGGGATGCGCGACCGCGCCCGCCGACACAGGCAGGACGCCGGCCGAGGCGGGGATGGGGTGAGTGATGGTGGTGGCGGAGGCGGGGGCGCTTCCGACGAGGCCGGTCAGCGACAGGCCCGCGACCGGCACCGCCAGCAGCGCCGCCGTACGTGGAGCGGCCACGGTCAGCCGCTCCACGGGATGCGGTCGAACTCCGACAGCGCGGCGCTGAACGCGTCGGGCCCGACCGACAGCCCGCTCGCGAACACATGAGAGATCTGCCAGGTGAGGAAGACGCCGAACCCGAGCAGCGCCGCCATCACCACCAGCGGCGCGAGCGTCTTGCCCCGGGGACGGGCACCGGCCATGAACGGGAACACGATGACGATCAGCCCCGTCAGGATGGTCAGCGGCAGCACGCCCGCCGGAGGCGTGGCACGCGCGTCGGCGGCTCTCTGGCGGCGGGCCGCCGACAGGTCTCTCACCTCGTCGAGGACGTCGGACTTGGCGGCCTTGGCGTCGTCGTCCTTCACGATCAGGCCCGCCGCCTGAGTGCGCAGCGCCTCCAGGCGCGACGCGCCCTCCACGCTGAGCCGGCCCGAGGCCATGAGCGGCCACTCCTTGTTGAGCACGAACCCGACGTAGTCGCGCACCTGCTGCTGCAGCTGGGCGCCGCCGGGAGCGGGAAGCCGTGCCGCGGACCAGTAGGTCTCCACGGCCGCCTGGCTCTCGGCGTAGGTGTTCTGGCGCGCGGCGTCGGCCGTGGTCCACGGCACCACGATCGCGATGGCGAACACCAGCAGAAACAACGACGAGAGCATCGACCCCGCGTGGCCGGCGGAAGGGCCGTCGGGGACCAGGTCGTCGGTGCCGTTGCCGAGCCTGCGGAAAAGAAAGGCGGCGATGGCCACCACGCCGACCGCCGCGGCCACTGCGAGTACGCAGACCAGCATGACCAACTCCATACCTTCGTATCAGGCGGGGTCGCCCCGCCTTGCCGATCGCATGCCGTCACATAGCTATCACATTACGTAACCGGGATGATGGCCATTCGGGGAGATGTAGGTGGGGTTTTCCCCACCGCCTTTCGGGATGCCTCGGCCATGTCGCCCATACCGCCACGGTCTCTACGGTGGGGGCATGACTCACGCCGAGGTGGCCACCCCCTGGGACAAGATGCGCGCCCACTGGTCGGCACCGACCTGGCTCCGCACGTTCCATGTGGTGACGGGCGTCCCGATCGCCCTGGCCGCCCTGTTCGCGGTGGCGGGGCTGGCCCTGGTGTCCGTGCTGTTCGCCTGGACCCTCGTGGCGCCGCTGGTCGCCCTGCCGCTGCTCTTCTGGTCGGCGCGGATGTTCACCAGGCTCCAGCGCGCCCGCTTCGCCGCCTTCCTCGGCGTGGACATCCCAGCGGTCCCGCGCCGCCCCGGCACGGGCAACCCCGCGGTGCGGCTGTTCCGCGACGCGCGGACGAGGAGCACCTGGCGGCAGCTCGGCTACCACATGCTGGCGCCGCTGATCAGCGGCGCCGGGTTCGTCGCGGTGGTGATGGTCTGGTCGGCCTGCCTGGTCGCGGCGGCCCTCGCCGTGCAGGTCTGGAGCGTGGGCGGCGGTTGGCGGAGCGCACCCCTCGCCCTGCTCGCCCTGGCCCTGTGCGTCGCCGCCCCGTGGCTGGCGCGGGCGATCACCGCGCTGGACGTGATCGCCGCCGAGGCGCTCCTCGGGCCGAGCCTGAGCGAGCAGCTCGCGCTGCGGGTCGAGACCCTGAAGGAGAGCCGCGCGGAGGTGATCGACGCCGCGGACGCCGAGCGGCGGCGCATCGAGCGCGACCTGCACGACGGCGCCCAGCAGCGGCTGGTGTCGCTGGCGATGAACCTCGGCATGGCCCGTGCCGCCTTCACCGACCTGCCGGGGCCCGCCAGGGAGACGATCTCCCGGGCGCACGAGGAGGCCAAGCAGGCCCTGAAGGAGCTGCGCGACCTCGTACGCGGGCTGCATCCGGCCGTGCTCAGCGACGAGGGGCTGGACGCGGCGCTGTCGGGCCTCGCGGCGCGGGCCCCCCTCCCCGTACGACTGCGGGTGGAGGTGCCGGAACGCGCCTCCCCCACGATCGAGGCCGTCGCGTTCTTCGTGATCTCCGAGGCGCTGGCCAACGTGGCCAAGCACGCGCGGGCGTCCGCCGCCGAGGTCACGGCGCGCCGCGAGGGAGACATGCTGCTTCTGGAGGTCACCGACGACGGGCGGGGCGGCGCGGAGCCGGACGCCGGCACCGGGCTTCGGGGCCTGTCCCAGCGGGTGGGCTCGGTCGACGGCAGGCTGAGCATCGACAGCCCGCCCGGCGGGCCGACGACGATCAGTGTGGAGCTGCCATGCGCGTAGTGCTCGCCGAGGACTCCGTCCTCCTCAGGGAGGGGCTCGTGTGGATGCTGGGCTCGGCCGGCATGGAGGTGGTGGCGGCCGTGGCCGACGCCGAGTCGCTGCTGCGCGCCGTCGACGAGCACCTGCCCGACCTCGTCGTCACCGACGTCCGCATGCCGCCCGGCCACTCCGACGAGGGCCTGCGGGCCGCGCTCGTCCTGCGCCGCCAGCGGCCGGGCCTCCCGATCGTCGTCCTGTCGCAGTACGTCGAGGAGCGTTACGCGACCCAGCTGCTGTCCACCGAGACCAGCGGCATCGGCTACCTGCTGAAGGACCGGGTGGCCGACGTGGCGGAGTTCGTCGGCGCGCTGCGCCGGGTCGCGGGGGGCGGCACCGCGCTGGACCCCGAGGTGGTCGCCCAGTTGCTGCTCCGCCGGCACAGCGATCCGCTCGACCGGCTCACCCGCAGGGAGCACGAGGTGCTGGCGCTGATCGCCGAGGGCCGGTCGAACACCGGCATCGCCGAGGCGCTGGTGGTCTCCGAGGGCGCGGTCGGCAAGCACATCAACAACATCTTCGCCAAGCTCGAGCTGTCCGGCGCGGACAAGGACCACCGCCGGGTGCTCGCCGTCCTGCGCTTCCTGAAGATCTGAGAGAGGCTCCGTGCCGATGCGAAGCACCATCCGGACCGCCTGGATCGCCGTGGGCGGGGCGCTCACCGCGCTCACCGTGATCGGCATGGCCCTGTGGGCGTGGACCGACATCCGGCTGCCCCACGACTACGACTTCGCCTTCCCTGGGTCGTACGACTCCTCCGACCTCGGCCGCCTGACGACCGAGACCTCCACCGTGACGTACGCGATCACCACGCCACTGGTCATCGTGGACGCCACCGGGAGGGTCGGCGTCCGCTTCGTACCGGGCGCCGCGGGCCGGCTCTCGGTGCGGCGTGAGCTGACCTGGCGGGACGGCGACCGGCGGTTCTCCGAGGCGTGGGAGAGCGGCAGGACGCTGCGCGTCAGCCTCACGTGCGCGGGCGGCTCCGGCTGCCGCGGCGACTACACCCTGGGCGTGCCTCCCGGCGTCGAGGTGCTCCTCACCACGCCCACGGGCACCGTGCGGTGCTCCCCGGCATCGCCAGGGGCCCCCTGCCCGCCTCCTCGTCTCACCTTCTGACCGCAATCATCCTGGATTACCGCGTTGACCAGGGGTTTTAGGAGATACCTCTGAGTTAGAGGTATTCTGCGGAAGTGTCACACGCACAAGGCGATTCGACGGATGAACCAGGCACGTTCGAGGTGCTCGCGGAGGAGCTGCTGGCCGCCGTGGTGGCGTTGCGCCGGGCGTCTCGCCGGGCGGCGGGGCGGGGGCCGGTGTTCGCCTCCCTCACCGGCGCCCAGGCCGACCTCGTACGCCTGCTGTACCGCAGGCCGGGCATCGGCGTCGCCGCCGCGGCCGCCGAGCTGGGCATGGCGGCGAACTCCGTGAGCACCCTGGTGGGCCAGCTCACCGCGGCGGGACTGGTGCGGCGCACCCGGTCGGACGGCGACCGGCGGGCGGCCAGCCTGGAGCTGACCGACGCCTCCCGCCGGCGCATGAGCGAGTGGCGCGACCGCCGCGCCGCGGCGGTCGCGGACGTGCTGGCCCGGATGGACGCCGCCGAGCGCGATCGGCTGGCCGGCGCCGTGGAGCCCCTGCGGCGGCTGGCGGAGGGATTGGAGCAGGAGTGACCACTGACATACCGGCGGTCGAGTGCGAAGAGCTGACCTACCGCTTCGGTGACCACCGGGCGGTCGACGGCGTCTCGCTGAGCGTCGTCCCTGGAGAGATCTTCGGGCTGCTCGGGCCCAACGGAGCAGGCAAGACCACCACGATCCGGGTCATCACCACCCTGCTCCCGATGCAGGGCGGGCGGGCCCGCGTCTTCGGCGCGGACGTGGACCGGCGCAGGATGGACGTCCGACGGCTGATGGGGTACGTCCCCCAGCAGCTGTCGGCGAACGGCGCGCTCACCGGCAGGGAGAACGTCTCCCTGTTCGCCCGGCTGTTCGACGTGCCGAGGCGCGAGCGCCGCGAGCGGGTGGCGGAGTCACTGCGCGCCATGGGCCTGGAAGACGACGCCGACCGCATCGCCTCCGCGTACTCGGGCGGCATGGTCCGCCGCCTGGAGCTGGCCCAGGCGCTGGTCAACCGGCCGAGGCTGCTCATACTCGACGAGCCCACCATCGGCCTCGACCCCATCGCCCGGTCGGGCGTCTGGGACCGCGTCAACGAGCTGCGCGAGACCACGGGCATGACCGTGCTGGTCACCACGCACTCGATGGACGAGGCCGACGCCATGTGCGACCGGGTGGCGCTCATGCACCTCGGCACGCTGCGTGCGGTCGGCACACCCGGCGAGCTGAAGGCCGCGCTCGGCGGGGACGCCACCCTTGAGGACGTGTTCCGGCACCACGCGGCCGACGCCCTGGACAACTCACTTCCTCAGGGAGGATTCAGTGAAGTACGTACCACTCGCCGTACCGCAGGGCGCCTCGGCTGAGGCCGGGCTCTTCCCGGTCCGGCGGCCACCGGCCTGGCGGCAGTACCCCAGCCGGGTGGCGGCGCTGTGCCTGGTCGAGCTGCAGAAGATGCGGCGCGACCGCACCGAGCTGCTGACCCGCGCGATCCAGCCCGCGCTCTGGCTGCTCATCTTCGGCGAGACCTTCAGCAGGATCCGCGCCATCCCCACCGGCAGCGTCCCCTACCTGGACTTCCTCGCGCCCGGCATCCTGGCCCAGTCGGCGCTGTTCATCGCCATCTTCTACGGCATCCAGATCATCTGGGAGCGCGACGCGGGGGTGCTGACCAAGCTGCTGGTCACCCCCACTCCCCGGTCCGCGCTGGTCACGGGCAAGGCGTTCGCGGCGGGCGTGCGCGCGCTCACCCAGGCCGTCGTGGTGCTGCTGCTCGCCGCGCTGCTGGGCGTCGGGATGACCGGCAACCCCCTGAAGCTGGCCGGCGTGGCCGTCGTGCTGCTCCTGTCCGCCGCCTTCTTCTCCTGCCTGTCCATGACCATCGCCGGGCTCGTGCTCACCAGGGACCGGCTGATGGGCATCGGCCAGGCCATCACCATGCCGCTGTTCTTCGGGTCCAACGCGCTGTACCCGGTGGCGCTGATGCCGGCCTGGCTCCAGGTGATCAGCCACGCCAACCCGCTCAGCTACGAGGTGGACGCCCTGCGCGGGCTGCTCATCGGCACCCCCGCGCACCTGCCCCTCGACTTCACCGTGCTGGTGGTGTCCGTGGTGCTCGGCGTCACCGCCGCCTCCGGCCTGCTGGGCCGCCTCGCCCGCTGAGGCCCCTGCCGCTCGCCGGCCGAAAGGTGCAGCTTGCTGTAGTGTGCGCCACCCGGTCGTTCCACCAGACTTCACTGCATGCGTGAACAATGGGGACAAGTTCGGCGCGGCAGCGGGTACCTCCTGGCGGGCCTGCCGTCGGCGATGGCGACGATGTTGGTGTTACCGCTTCTGGCGATCGGGGCGATGTCCACGGGGCTGGGCGGGCTCGGGCTGGTGGTCTTCCCCCGCATGATGATCGGCATGAGGCGCTGGTCCGAGTGGCACCGGCGCCGCGCCGCCGCGCTGCTGGGCGTCCCGGTCACCGCGCGGCGCGCGACCCTGCCCAAGGGGGTACGGGCGCAGTGGCGGCAGGTGCTGGACGACCCCGAGAGCAGGCGCGACGCCCGCTGGGTCCTGCGGCACGTCGTGACCGGCATCCCGGCGGGGCTGGCCGCGCTGGCCTGCGTGGGCGCGGCGGTGTTCACGGCGGTGGCGGCTCCGCTGTGGTGGCTGTTCCCCGCCGGGGAGCCGCTCCGGCTGCTGCTGGCCGTCCCGGTGACCGGGTGGGAGAGCGCGCTCACCGCGGGCGCCGCGCAGGTCGCCGTCGCCGGCGCGGTGACGTGGTGGGCGGTGCCGAGACTGGCGCGCTTCCACGCGCGCGGCTGCCTGGCCGCGCTGGAGCCCTCGGCCGAGGACCGGCTGGCGGAACGGGTCGGCGCGCTCACCGAGAGCCGGTCAGGCGTGCTCGACGCCCACGGCGCGGAGCTGCGCCGCATCGAGCGTGACCTGCACGACGGCACGCAGGCCAGGCTGGTCGCCATCGCGATGCGGCTCGGCGTGGCAAGGGAGGCGCTTCCCGAGGAGTCGGGAGCGCTGGCCAGGCTGCTCCAGGAGGCCCATGAGGGCACAGAGGAGGCCATGACGGAGCTCCGCGGCGTGATCCGCACGATGTACCCCCCGATTCTCGCCGACCGGGGCCTGGAGGGCGCCGTGGCATCGGTGGCCGCGCGGGCGGGCGTACCAACCGAGGTGGAGCTCGGCGAGCTCGGCAGGCTGCCCGCGGCGGTCGAGGCCGCCGCGTACTTCATCGTGGCGGAGACGCTCACCAACGCCGCCAAGCACAGCGGCGCGACGCGCGTGCTGGTGCGGTTGACACGGCATGACGGCGCCCTGCTGATCGAGGTCACCGACGACGGCATCGGCGGGGTGGACGAGAGCCTCGGCACCGGCATCATCGGCATCCGGCGGCGGGCGGCCGCGCTCGACGGCACCGTGCTCGTAGGCGGCCCGGCCGGCGGGCCGACGACCATCACCGTGGAGCTGCCGTGCGCGTCGTGATCGCCGAGGACAACGTCCTGCTCTCCGCCGGGCTCGAACTCCTCCTCGGTACCAAGGGCATCGAGGTGGCCGCCGTCGTCACCGACGGGCCCGGGCTGATGGAAGCCGTGGAACGCCATCGGCCGGACGCCGTGCTCGCCGACGTGCGGCTGCCCCCCTCCTTCCGCGACGAGGGCATCAGGGCCGCCCTCGCGCTCCGGCGGGCGTATCCCGGCCTGCCCGTGCTGGTCCTGTCGCAGTACGTCGAGAAGGTGTACGCGCGCGAGCTGCTCTCCGACGGCTCCGGCGGCGTCGGCTACCTGCTCAAGGACCGGGTGAGCCGGGTCGGCGAGTTCGTGGACGGCCTGCGCCGGGTCGCCGGGGGCGGCACCGTCATGGACCCCGAGGTGATCGCCCAGCTCATGGCCGGGAGCGGCGAGAACGCCGTCGACTCGCTCACCAACCGCGAGCGCGAGGTGCTGACGCTGATGGCGCACGGCCTCGGAAACGGGGAGATCGGCAAGCGGCTGTTCGTCACCGACAACGCCGTGCACAAGCACATCGGCAACATCTTCGCCAAGCTCGGCCTGCCGGTCACCGACGGAGGCCACCGCCGGGTCCTCGCCGTGCTGACCTACCTCAACAGCCGGCAGTGAGCGCCTGCGGCCGCGGGTGACCGGCCGGCTCCACGGGCCTCCGCCAAGCCGCCGAGTTTAGCGAAATGCCTGATAGATCCGCACAGCAAGTCTTAAGATTCTGGGTTCCGTGACGGATACCAATCCCCCGCTCGCGGAGATGACGGACGCACGGCCCTCCGCACCCGAAGGACCAGCGGACTCTCCACCCGCCGGGCGGCTGGCCGGGGTGGACCTCGCCCGCGCGATCGCGGTGTTCGGGATGTTCGCCGTCCACGTCGGCCCCGATCCCGCGAACGTCGGCGGGATCCCCGGCGCCTTCCTGGAGCTGTTCCGTGGCCGCTCGTCCGCGCTCTTCGCGACGCTGGCGGGGCTGTCGCTGGTGCTGATCAGCGGTCGCGCGCGGCCGAAGACCGGGCGGGAGGGACGGCAGGTCAAGGCGCGCATCGCGCTTCGCGCCGTCATCCTCATCGCCCTCGGCACGGCGCTGACGATGCTCGGCACCCAGATCTCGGTGATCATCCCCTACTACGGGGTGTACTTCCTGCTGGCCCTTCCGCTGCTGCGGCGCGGCGCGGGGACTCTCACGGCCGCCGCCGCGCTGGTGGCGCTGGCCGGGCCGTTCCTGACGTTCGCGCCGCTCGTGATCCCCGAGTCCTGGCTGGACACCTTCGCCGCGTACGACCCGGTCAACCTGCTCGACGGGCGGGGATTCATCGACCTGGTGCTCGTCGGGGCGTACCCGGCGGCGACGTGGATGGCGTACGTGTTCGCGGGCATGGCGCTCGGGCGCACGGACCTGGAGGCGCCGCGGGTCCGCCGGCGGCTGGCCGCCCTCGGCTGCGCGCTGGCGGCGGCCGGGTACGGCGGCTCGTGGCTCGTCCTGCACGTCTTCACCGGCCTGCACACGGCCGTGGACGCGGCGGCCGCGCGGGGTTCGGACTCCGCCGCCCAGTACGACGGCCCGCTCCCCGAGCGGCTGCTGGTCGCCTCCCCGCACAGCGGGACGACGTTCGAGCTGGTGGGCAACATCGGGGTGGCGGTGCTCGTCATCGTGCTCGCCCTCGGCGCGCTCGCCGCGCTGCCCCGCCTGCGCCGGCTCGCGTCCCCGGTGACCGCCATCGGGACGATGTCGCTCAGCGCCTACGTCGCCCACATCCTCGCCATCAGGTTCCTGGACGTCGAGGGGCTGCTCGGCTCGACCGGCGCGGCGCTCGCCGCCCTGATCCTGCTGAGCCTCGCCTTCGCCGCCGTCTGGTCGCACTTCTTCGGCCGGGGCCCGCTTGAGCACCTGCTGCACGTGGCCACCGCGGGACCGGCGAAGCTGGTCAGATGACGCCGTGGACGCGGCGGGCACCCAGAGGCGGGTCAGCCGGGGACGTGGTGGAGGTCGACCAGCCGGCCGCGGGCCCGGGCGGAGTCGGCGGTGCCCGTGGCCCCGGCGGTGCGCACCAGGATCTTGGTGCGGTCGGCCCTGAACAGGTCGTGGGAGAACTCGAAGGAGTGGCCGGCCTGGTCGTAGGTGGTGCGGGTGACCGCGAGCAGCGGCAGGCCGAGCGGCACGTCCAGCACGGCGGCCTCGTCGGGGCCCGCCGGCACCGCCTCGATGGCCTCGATCGCCTCCACCGGGCGCACGCCGTACCGCTCGGCGAGCAGGTCGTAGATCGAGCCGCCGAGCGGCAGCTCCAGCAGGCTCGGGAAGCGGAGCGCGGGAAAGCGGGCGTTCTCCAGCGAGAGCGGCTTGCCGTCGGCGAGGCGGATGCGGACGATCTCGGTGACCAGGTCGCCGGGGTCGACGGCCAGTGCGGCGGCCGTCGCCTCGTCGGCGGCGACGATGCCCGCGCTGACCACCCGCGACCCGGCGGTGAAGCCCTGCTCGCGCAGCAGCGCGGGCACGCCGATGACGCTTGACAGGTCGCGTTCGATCTTGGCCTTGCTGACGAACGTGCCGCCCCCGCGTCCCGGCACCCGGCGCACGGCGCCGAGCCCCTCCAGGGCGCCGAGCGCCTGGCGCAGCGTCGACCGGCTGACGCCGAGGCGCAAGGAGAGCTCGCGCTCGGAGCCGAGGCGCTGGCCGGGCTCCAGCTCGCCGGCCGAGATCAGGGCGAGGAGCTCCCGGCGGGCGGCCTCCACCGCGCTCTCATCTCCCAGGTCGCGGGACACGTCATCACCTTTCTCGCCATGGCCACGAACCACGGCGGAGACCGAAGGATCGCCCGATTAGATCACATGAGACCCAGCGCCTCCTGGGATTCGGGAAGGATCTGGCCGCCGTCCACGACCATGGAATGGCCGGTGATGTAGGCGGCCTCGTCGGTGGCGAGGAACAGGCAGGCGTTGCCGATGTCCTCGGTCGTGCCGAGGCGTCCGAGCGGGATCGCGGCCGTCATCCCCCGCAGGTAGTCCTCCCCGTGCTCCATGAGGCTGTCGGTGAGGATGTTCCCCGGCAGGACGGCGTTGATCGTGATGCCCTTCGGCGCGAGCTCCATGGCGGCGGTGCGCATGAAGCCGAGCTGCGCGGCCTTGCTGGCGCCGTAGTGCGACCAGCCGGGGTACCCGGTGACCGGCCCGGTGATCGAGGACGTCAGGATCACCCTGCCGTGCCCGGACGCCTGCAAGGGTGACAGGCACGCCTTGACGCAGAGCATGGTGCCCTTGATGTTCACGCCCAGCACCTGGTCGATGTCGTCCTCGGTCATGTCGGTCAGCCGCTTGTCGGGAAAGACGCCGGCGTTGGCGCACAGCACGTCCACGCCGCCGTGCCGCCTGACCGCGGTCTCCGCGATCCGCGCGCAGTCCTCCGCCCTGGAGACGTCGGCGGCAAGATGGGAGACGCCCAGCTCGCGGGCGGCGGCGCTCGCGGCCTGCTCGTCCCTGCCCACGATCAGCACGTTCGCGCCCGCGCGCGCGAACACCCGCGCGATGCCCTTGCCGATTCCCTTGGTGCCGCCGGTGACGACGACGGACCTTCCTGTCACTGGAGTGAACATGGGGGCTCCTTAAAGTGATCCACTGAGGTAGCGTTCCGCCAGCTCGCAGCTTCCCCGGGTGTAGCCGGCGCCGAGCTCGCGGGCGACGTCGACCGCCGAGTGCGAGCCGATCCAGGCGACCAGCAGCAGGCGGCGGAACATGATGAAGGTCCAGATCTCGTTCTCGTCGTCCCCCGGCAGGCCGAGGACGCTCCGGTAGCCGCGGACCCAGGAGTCGATCATCTGGGGCACTGCCGGGTGGTGCTCGATGAAGCTGACGGCGGCGCCGAGGTCGTACAGGTACCAGCCGAGCCCGCAGTCGTCGAAGTCGATCACGGTGGTGGCGGCCGTGCCGTCCACCAGCAGGTTGGCCAGGCGCAGGTCGGCGTGGATGAGCCCGTAGCGCTCCGGCCCCTTGCCGAACCGCTCCAGCCGGTCGCGCAGGGCCCCCTCCAGCCGGGACAGCACGGCGTGCGCCTCCCGGTCGACCCCGGCGCCGTCCTGCCATCTGCCCCAGCGCGGCGCGGGCCCGAACGCGGCGTCGGCGTCCCAGTGGAACCGGGTGAAGGCGGCGGGCCGCAGCCAGCGGCGGGCGTGCAGGTGCATGCGGGCGGTGATCGCGCCGAGCGGCTCGAAGTGCTCGACCAGGCGGTGCTCGGCGGGCTCGGCGCCGGGGACGTACTCGAACATCACGCAGCTGCGCGACGCGGAGCCGGGGTCCTCTACGGTGACGAACCTCGACCCGTCCAGCGCGGGAAGCACCGCCGGGGTGCGCACGCCCGCCTCGTCGCGCAGCGCCGACAGCCAGTCGAGCTCGGAGGCGATCGCCTCGGGCGAGTGGTAGCCGAGGCGGTGGACGCGCAGCACCGTGCGGGCGTCCCCGTCGGTGACGAGGAAGGTGGCGTTCTCCGACACGTTGATGAGCGTCACCCCGGCGTCGGGCGAGAGGCCGTACCGCCGCAGCGCCCGCCGGGCGACCCGCTCGATGCGGGCGAGCACGTCGCCGCCGCCCGACAGGTCATGGACCTCCATGCGCACTCCTACTGGTCACGGGCCTTCAGTGGTCACGGCCGTCAGTGGTCACGGCCTTCGACCGCCGACAGGACGCGGGCTATGGCGTCCCTCGCGGTCCGTACAGAGTCTGCACGCCCGCTGATGTAGAGACGTCCGGCGGACCCGATCATCTGCACGTCCACGAGCGTGATGTCGGGGGCCGCCTTCTCGGCCTCGTTCGCCGCGACGGTGGCGAACAGCGCCGGGGTCATCTCGCAGACCAGGAGCGTCTCCCCCGGCAGGACCATCGAGGCCTGCCTGTTGCGGTTGACGAGGACCGCGTGCTGGTCGGTGATGTCCTCGATGACGTCGGTGTACAGGATGCGGGGTCTGAGCTGGTCGGACGGCGAGGCGCCGATGCCGTCGAGGATGGCCTGCCCCGCCCGGCGCACGTCCTCGGCCGACGAGCCGTGGACCTCCAGCACGCCGAACTGCCGCTCGACGAACAGGATCCCCGGCTCGACGGAGGGGACGGCGCGCAGCGCGAGGTCGATGACCCGCTCGATCGCGAGCCCCGGCGCCACCTCCACGATGAGGGCGTGCTGCCCCTCGTACGGCGGGTACCCCCGGGCGCGCGTCGGCGCGGCCATCGCCGCGGTGAACTGCCGCCGCAGGTTCTCCACGAGCAGGTAGACCCGCAGCTCCGCCGAGCGGCGTCCCTCCGGCTCCGGCCCGGGCACGGGCTTCGCGGCGCGGGCGCGGGACCTCGGGGAGGGCGGGCTCACCGGTCGGGGGGCGCTACTCACCGGTCGAGAGGTTGAAGCCGCGCGCCAGGTCCGCGTGCGGGCGCGGGATGACGTGCACCGACACGAGCTCGCCGATGTTGGAGGCGGTCTCGGCCCCGGCCTCGGTGGCGGCCTTGACCGCGCCGACGTCCCCGATCACCGTGACCGCGACCAGCCCGGCGCCGACCTGCTCCCGGCCGACGATCGTGACGTTCGCCGCCTTCACCATGGCGTCGGCGGCGGCCAGCGCCGCGACGTAACCCTTGGTCTCGATCAGGCCGATCGCGTTGTTCGCCATTACTTCTCCTTATGCCGTTAAGTCTGGATATTTCGTTTATGCAGGAATGTCGTCGATCGAGCCGATGATCAGCGCGTCGATGGGCGGGGACTTCTCCGCGGGGAACCAGGACGCGGCCACCGAACCCTGGACGACCAGCACCCGCTCCCCGATGCCGCTGCCGAGCACGTCGAAGGCGATCAGCCGCGATCCCCCGTCGAGCTCGACCTCAAGGAACGCGCCCCCGGGGATCCCCTCGATCCGCCTGGTCGCCCAGACGCTGGACGTGACCGTGCCGCGCAGCATCAGCCCTCCCTCTCCACGACCAGGCCGCAGGCCCGGGCCCTCTCCTTGGCCAGCGGCGTGAGGACCGCGCGGCGGCCGAGGACCAGCCGGGCGCCCGCCTCGGCGGCCTCGGCGACGTGCCGCTCGGTGACCGCCCCCTTCTCGTGCCGCCGTACGGGCGCGTCGTCCCCCCGGTGTACGGCCCGCGCGGGCGGCGTGTCCGGGGCGGGGACGGAGAGGCGGAACCGCAGCCGCCCGTCCCGGATGTCGGCGGCGCGAGCCGGGTCGCGGGCGAGCTCCAGCACGCGCAGGGCGAACGCGTTGAGGTCGTCGTCGCCGCCGATCGCGACCGCCTCCGTATGGTGTCCCGGCTCCCGCGCCGCCCCGCGCAGCGTGGGCAGCAGGTCGCGGACGACCTCGCGGACCAGCGCGCGCAGCTCGTCCCCGTGGATTCCGGCGTGGTCCGGATGAACCGTCATGCCCTGCTCCGATGTGAGGCGGTGGAGCCGTCCAGCGCCTGGCGGGCGGCCTCGGCGGCCTGCCGCACGTCGGACTCGCGGCCGGAGAGGTAGACCCGCCCGGTCGCGCCCATCATGCGGTAGTCCACGACCTTGATCTCGGCGGCCTTCTCGGCCTCGTTGACCGCGAGGATGGCGTACGAGGCGGGCTGGCACTCAAGGACGAACAGCGACTCGCCCGGCAGCGCGAGCGATCCGAGCCGGTTCCTGTTGATGAGGAAGGCGTGCTGGCCGTCCAGGCTGGAGACGATCTCGGAGGCGAGGATGCGCGGGGGCACCGCGTCGGCGGCGGTGGCCCCCAGCTCGTCCAGCACCGCGTCGGCGGCGGCGCGCACCTCGCCGATCTGCCCGTGGAACTCCAGGTAGCCGAACTGGCGCTCGACGACGAGCACACCGGCCTTCACCTCGGCGTGCTTGAGCGCCACGTCGGTCAGCGGCTCGATGTCCAGGCCCGGGGCGATCTCGATGATCTGCGCCGCCTGGTCACGCCTGGGCAGCGCGCCGCGCATCCAGGTGGCCAGGTAGCACATGGTCTGCGGCTGCAACCGGTCGATGAAGATGAAGGAGCGCAACTCGGCCATCGTCAGGACCTCACCAGGGAGGCGAGCTCTTCGAGGATGAGCCGCCTGATCTCGTCCCGCAGCTCGTCACGCCCCGCCCCGGGCGCCGTACGAGAGTCCGGTGCGGGAGCCGCGCCGGGCGCGGACGCGGGCACGGTGCGGGCGTTGGACGCCTCCGGGTACGGCGGGACGGGACCGCCGGGCGGCGGCGACCACGGGTCGAGCCGGTCGAAGTCGCCGAACGGGGCGTCCACGTGGTAGGCGACCCGGGTCCAGTTGACCAGGTTGCCCGGCTGGAGGTTCTCCCCCGCCGACGAGCCGCCGACGAAGCCGGTGCCGATGGTCATGGAGATCGGGAGATTGGTGTCGATGCCCGAGCTTCCCGTGCTGTTGCCCGCGTTCACCGAGACGCGCAGGACCGGCACGGCCGCGCCGTACTCCATGATCGTGGCGGGGTCGGTGCTGTGGATCGCGGCCGAGTGACCCGCTCCGGCGATGCGCAGCACGGCCCGCGCGGCGTCGATGCCGCGCCGCGCCGAGGGCACCCGCATGAGGCCGAGCACCGGGCAGAGCTTCTCGTGGGCGAGCGGCTCCTCCGGGACGGCCAGGTCGAACGGCGCGAGCAGGATCCTCGTCCCGGACGGCACCCTGACCCCGGCCCGCTGGGCGATCCACACCGCGTCCCTGCCGACGAAGCGGGTGTCGAACCGGCCCTCGGGGAACAGCGTGCCGCGCACCTGGTCACGCTCGTCGCCGCTCAGCAGGTGGGCGCCGCGCATGAGCGAGACCAGCCGATCCGCGATGGACTCCTCGGCGATGAGCACCGACTCGTTGGTGCACAGGATGGAGTTGTCGAAGCTCTTGCTGTCCACGATGTGCCGGGCGGCCGACTCCAGGTCCGCCGTGCGGTCCACCAGCACGGGCACGTTGCCGGGGCCGACGCCGAGCGCCGGGTTGCCCGACCGGTAGGCGGCGCGCACCACCGGCGTCCCGCCGGTCGCGACGATGACGTCCACCCGGGGGTCGGCCATCATCCGCTCGATCAGCGGCAGCGCCGGCTCCTCGACCACCTGGACCACCCCGTCGGGGGCGCCCGCGGCGACCGCGGCCTCGGCGAGCGTGCGGGCGGCGTCGGCGCAGCACTCCCTGGCCATCGGATGCGGGCTGATCACGATCGCGTTCCGCGTCATCAGCGCCAGAAGGATCTTGAAGTAGACCGTGGCCACCGGGTTGGTGGAGGGCGTCAGCGCGAAGACGACCCCGGCGGGCCTCGGGATCGAGAGGATCTTGTCGGCGGCGTCGGCCCGAGGGGACACGTAGTCGTGGCCCGCGTAGGCCTCGACCAGGCCGGTCGAGCAGGCGAGGTTCTTGAGCGCCTTGTGCTCGGCGACGCCGAACCCGGTCTCCCGCACGGCCCACTCGGCGTAGCGCACGGCGTTGGCGGCGGCCACGCGGGCGACGGCCGCGACGACGCGGTCCACGGCCGCCTTGTCGTAGCGGGCGTACGCGCGGGCGGCCCACCGCGCCCGCTCCAGCATGACCGGCCCGCGGTCCGCCGACCTGCCGTTCACCGGGCTCTTCACCGTGCTGTTCACCGGGCCTCCTTGGCGGCCCGCGCGATGGCGACGGCCGTACGATCCAGCAGTTCCTCGGCCAGCGACGGGTCGAGGAGGATGCCTGGTTTGTACTGCAGCACCCGGGGGTCGAGGGTGGAGAAGATCGCCCAGACCCCGTTCTCGTACAGATGCCTCATGACGTACTTCGCGCCCTCGGGATGGTCGAATTCCAGGCCGATGACCAGGCCGTTCTGCCGGATTCCGGTGAACCAGCCGGGGTTGTCGGCGCGGATGGCGGAAAGGCCCCGGCCGATGAGGTCGCTGATGTAGTGCACGATCGAGCGGGTCTCAGGACGGTCGCAGATCTCCAGCGTCTTCAGCGCGGTCACGCAGCCCAGCTCCGCGCCGCCGAAGGAGGCCATGTGCGCGAAGCCGTCCTCGGTCAGCCACCCCGCGCAGCGCTCGCTGACCAGCACGGCCGCGATGGGGTACAGGCCGCCGGAGATCCCCTTGCCGGTGACCAGGATGTCGGGCCGGATGCCGTGCTTGGTGATCGCCCACAGTTCCCCGGTGCGCATGAGCCCGGTCTGGACCTCGTCGGCGATGTACAGGGCGTCGTGGGTCTCGCAGAGCCGCTTGACGCCCTCCAGGTAGCCCGGCTCGGGCAGCGGGAAGCCGTACGTCGCGGGGATCGTCTCCATGATCACGGCGGCGACGTCCCTGCCCCGCAGCGCCTCGTCCATGGCCGCGAGGTCGTTGAACGGCACGTGGACGAACTCCTCCGGCCGGTCGGACAGGAAGAGCTTGGAGAACCGGTCGTCGCCGGTGCCGACGGCCAGCCCGGTGTGCCCGTGGTAGGCCTTGACGATCGAGACGATCTTGCGCTTGCCGGTCGTGTGCCGCGCGGTCTTGAGCGCGATGTCGATGGCCTCGCCGCCGCCGCTGGCGTAGATGACCTTGCTCAGTCCCTCGGGGGCGGTGGTGATCAGCGCCTCGGCGAGTGCCGTGCGGGCCAGGGACGGGAAGTGGTGGTTGCCGATGTCGAAGTGGTCCATGGCCTGCCTCAGCGCGGCCAGGACCTCCGGATTGCGGTGGCCGACGTTGTAGGTGCCGCCGTTGAGGTGGACGTCGATCAGGCGCTTGCCGGAGACGTCGTACAGGAAGTAGCCCTCCCTGCGGTCGATGACCAGGGGCACTCCGGAGTCGATCCAGAACTGCGTCTTCCCCGGGTTCCAGTACGCCAAGGACTTCTCTAGAACCTCGTCCTTGGACGCGAAGGAGAACAACCCGTAGTCCAGCATCCCGGTCCCATCGGTTCGGTCTACTAATCGGTAGGACCGAATAATTCACCAGGCCGACCTTATGCGTCAATGGTCCATCTTGTGAGGATTCGGAAACACGGAAGGTATTGCTTGGCCTGGCCATAAATGGCAACATTTGCGCACCTCGCGTGACTTCGCCCACGTCGAGAGCGTCCCCAGCAGGAGGCCGACCGGTGTGCACCACCGAACAGAATGCACCGCACCACACACCCCTGAGCTCCGGCGAGTTCCACCGGGGCCCATTCGGTCTGACCACGGTTCCGTCAAGGCCGTCGCCGACGTGGCGCCCCCTACGCCATCCCCAGTACGACGCTGGTTCCCCGGAAGGGCACAGTCTTGAGCACCACAGATAGCCGGGCGACGGCGGCGACCTCCCGGCCCGCGGGCGTGAACCGCCTGCGCAAGGACGCCGTCGGCCTGCTCGGCGTCATCTTCATGGCGGTCGCCACCGCCGCCCCGATCACCGCCATGACGGGCAACGTCCCGATCGCGCTGGGCTTCGGCAACGGCCTCGGCGTCCCGGCGGGCTACCTCGTCGCGACCATCGTCCTCACGGTGTTCTCGGTGGGGTACGTCGCGATGGCCAAGCACATCACCTCGGCCGGCGCCTTCTACGGGTACATCTCGCACGGGCTCGGCCAGATCGCGGGCATGGTCGCGGGCCTGCTGGCCACCATGGCGTACGTCGTGTTCGAGGCGTCCATCATCGGCTTCTTCGCCTACTCGGCCAGCGACACCTTCAAGTCGCTGGCGCATGTGGACGTCCACTGGCTGTGGTTCGCCTTCTTCGGCCTCGCGCTCAACGCCGCGCTCACCTACTTCGACATCAACCTCACCGCCAAGGTGCTCGGCGTCTTCCTGGTCACCGAGATCCTCATGCTGGGCCTCACCGCCACCGTGACGCTGTTCCACGGCGGCGGCCCCGACGGGCTGATGGCCGGCTCGCTCAACCCGGTCAACGCCTTCGGGACCAACGGCCTGGCGGCGGGCGCGGTCGGGCTCGGGCTGTTCATGTGCTTCTGGTCGTGGGTCGGCTTCGAGTCCACCGCGATGTACGGCGAGGAGTCCCGCGACCCCAAGCGCATCGTCCCGAGGGCCACGCTGGTCTCCGTGGTCGGGATCGGGCTGTTCTACACCTTCGTCTCCTGGATGACCGTCGCGGCCAGCGGCACGAAGGCGCCCGAGATCGCGGCCAAGGAGTTCGCCGGGGTCTTCTTCAACCCCACCCGGGAGCTGATCGGTGTGTGGGCCGTCGACCTGTTCAAGATCCTTATCCTGACCGGGTCGTTCGCCTGCTCGATGGCGTTCCACAACTGCGCGTCGCGCTACCTGTACGCGCTCGGCCGCGAGGACCTGATCCCCGGCACCGCGCGCACCCTCGGGCGCACCCACGCCAAGCACGGCTCCCCGCACATCGCCGGGTTCGCGCAGACGGCCGTGTCGGTGGTGCTGGTCCTGGCGTTCTTCTTCGCCGGCATGGACCCCTACGTGCACATGTACACGCTGCTCGCCGTGCTCGGCACGCTCGCGATCCTCGTCGTCCAGTCGCTGTGCTCGTTCTCTGTGATCGGCTACTTCCACGTCAAGAAGAAGCACCCGGAGACGGCCGGCGTCTGGCGCACGCTGGTCGCCCCGCTGGCCGGCGGCCTGGCGATGCTGTACGTCGTGTTCCTGCTCTTCCAGAACCAGGAGGCCGCCGCCGGGGACGCGTCCAAGACGCTGCTGTTCAGGCTGATCCCGTGGATCGTGCTCGGCTTCGCCGCCGCCGGCGCCGCCCTGGCGCTCTACCTGCGGGCCAGGAAGCCGCTGAAGTACGACATCATCGGGCGCATCGTGCTGGAGGAGACCGTCGAGCGCGACTGACGGCATCGAGCACCGTCGACCGGCCACACCCGCGCCAGGAGGAACGAGACATTGAGCGGACGAGCAGTACTGGTGACAGGAGCGTCCAGGGGCATCGGACGGGCGATCGCGACGGCCTTCGCCGCCGCGGGCGACCGCGTCGCGATCCACCACCGGGGCTCCGCGGACCTCGCGGTACGGCTGCGCGACGAGCTGCCCGGCGATGGCCACGTGGTCGTCCAGGCCGACATCGCCGATCCCGGCCAGGTGAGGCGCATGGCCGACGAGGCGGCCGAGGCGCTCGGCGGCATCGACGTCCTGGTCAACAACGCCGGCGTCTTCTTCCACCACCCCATCACGGAGGTCTCCTACGAGGAGTGGCAGGCGGCCTGGCGCGAGACGCTGGACACCAACCTCGTGGGCGCGGCCAACCTCACCTGGTGCGCCGTGCGGCACATGAGGCGCGGCGGCCGCATCGTCAACGTCTCCTCGCGCGGCGCCTTCCGCGGCGAGCCGGAGGGGCCGGCCTACGGGGCGAGCAAGGCGGGGCTGAACGCCCTCGGCCAGTCGCTCGCCATCGCGCTCGCCCCGCACGGCATCTCGGTGGGGACGGTGGCGCCCGGCTTCGTCCAGACCGACATGACCAACGAGCACCTCAAGCCGCCCCGGGGTGACGCCATCCGCGCCCAGAGCCCGTTCGGCCGCGTGGGCCTGCCGGAGGAGATCGCGGCCGCGGTCCTCTACCTGGCCTCCCCGGCGGCCGAATGGGCCACCGGCAGCATCATCGATCTCAACGGGGCCTCCTACCTGCGGACCTAGGCGCCTTGGACGCGCGCCTCGCCCCCGGCGGCGGGCGAGGCGGCGTCCCTGTCCCGGCGGCGATACGTAAACCGCCCGATGTACGAAATAGGCGGAGGTTCTACCGTCTGCGGCGTCGAGAGCCCCTTCAGGGAAGGTGAGCCCATGCGCGTGCCGACCGTCCTCCTCTCCGTCTTACTCCCCGCCGTCCTCCTGGCCACCACCGCCGCGACGCCCTCAGCGGCGAGCGCAGCCGCCGGGGCCAAACCGCCGCCGAGTCCGGTGAAGGTCGTCTACCAGCGAGCGTCCTTCCACTCCGGCACCGCCGAGGGCGTGACCGCCGGGCGCGGCCTCGCCTTCGCCTCCCCTGTGGGGACGACCTCCTACACCGACGCGCTCGGCACCAAGGACTGGGAGTACGCCCGCTGGACCGGCAAGGAGCGGCGGATCGGCTTCGCCGCCACCGAGCTGGTCGCCTCCTGGACCGCCGACACGCCGCCCGGGAGCTGGCTGCAGGTCGAGATGCGCGGCCGCCACGCGGCCGGGCTGACCAAGTGGTACGTGATGGGCCGCTGGGCCTACGGCGAGTCCGACATCCGCCGCACCTCGTTGCCGGGCCAGCGGGACGCCGACGGCACCGTCTCCGTCGACACCTTCGTCGCCGCGGCGGGCAAGGCCATCACCGCGTACCAGCTGCGGGTCACGCTGCATCGCACGCCGGGCTCGGCGGTGATCCCCGAGGTCAGGACCCTCGGGGCGATGGCCTCCGCCGTACCAGAACGCGCCACCGTACCGGTCAGCCCCTCGGGCGGCGCGTGGGGAACCGAGCTGAACGTGCCCCGCCGCTCCCAGAACGTCCACCGCGGCCACTACCCCGAGTGGGACGGCGGCGGCGAGGCGTGGTGCAGCCCGACCTCGACCACCATGGTCCTCGGTTACTGGGACAGGTGGCCGAGCGCCGAGGACACCTCCTGGGTCGACCCGTCCGACCCGAACCCCGAGGTCGACTACGCCGCCCGGTACACCTACGACCACGCCTACCAGGGTGCGGGCAACTGGCCCTTCAACACCGCCTACGCCGGCCGCTACGGCCTTGACGGCTTCGTGACCCGGCTGCGGTCGCTCACCGAGATGGAACGCCTGATCAAGGCCGGCATCCCGGTGATCACCTCCCAGTCGTTCCAGGAGAGCGAGCTGCCCGGCGCGGGCTACGGCACCAACGGCCACCTCATGGTGATCATCGGCTTCACCGCCACGGGCGACGTGATCGCCAACGACCCGGCCTCGCCGGGCAACGACGCCGTACGCCACGTCTACCCGCGAGCCAACTTCGAGAACGTCTGGCTGCGCAGCTCGGGCAGCGGCGGCATCGTCTACGTCATCCATCCGTCCGGGCAAAGGCTGCCCAGGACCACACCGGGGCTGCCCGCCAACTGGTGACCCCTTTCCGGGTGCGGCGGGCCCTCCGGGGTTCGCCGCACCTCGGCCCCCAAACCGTGGTCCGGTCACGGGCCAGGCGGTCGCCGGCGGCCGACGGCGCCGAGGTCACCGCGAGGAACGACCCGATGGTGCACGACAGCGAGGCCACCGCGTGACTCGGGCCGTACCCGTACAGCCGGCTTCCCTTTGAGCTACAACTGACGCAGCACCTGCATGGCGTCCTTCTCGATGCGCGAAAGATCGTGGAGGATGACGCCGGCCTGCTCGAGGTACCCCGCGTCGCCGCTCTCTCCAGCCTTCGCGATCAAGGTGGACACGTCCGTCCACAGGACGGCGGCCTCGGCGTACAGCCGGTGACCGGCGCGGAGGTTGCCGTCGTCGATCAGCCGGGTGCACTCGTCGAGGAAGTCGCGATAGAGGGCGCGAAACAGGGCACCGCCGGTGCCGCCCTTCTCCATGAGGAGGGCGGCCTGCGGCAGGTCCTGCTGCGGATCGCCGACGCGTAGCAGCCATCTGGGCACCTGTTTGCCGGCCTTCTCGATGCCGCGGTGGCCCAGGTTCGCGATGGGAGCGGCGAGGAAGGCGTCGGCGCAGTCCTTGATGGCGGGGATGATCTGGTCCTGCCAAGAAAGCGGGTGAGCCGGCAGGGTGATGGTGAAGGAGCGGTTCCTGGCGGTCATCGGGCCGCGTTCGGCGCGCGCCATGGCGAGGCCGGCGCGGCTGGTGCGCACCGCTCCTCCCTGCTGGTCGGTGTCCACAAGGTAGACGTCGTGCTCGTCGTAGCCGTACATGGCGACGACATGACCGCCGAAGTGCACCTTGGAGCGGAAATAGTCCAGGTGGTAGCAGTCGAGCTGAAGGCCGACCGGCCGACCGGCGTCGATGGGGGCGGCCACGTTCTCCCACGCCTTGCGCGGCGAGGTGGTCTCCTCGGCCATCAACGTCAGTCCCAGCCTGGCGGCCAGGTTCCTGGTGAGGTCGAAAGGCTTGACGCGGCCTCCGAGAAAGGGGAACGCCATGCCCTTGCTGTCCCAATAGATGAAGGACAGGCCCGAGCCCAGGCCGAACAGCATGGGCTCGGACAGATCAAGTCCCTCATGCCGTAACAGCACCCCCAGCGCCGTCGTCTCGCAGTGGTGCATGCCGCGGGCCTCGATGTCCTTCACGATGGTCATGCGTCGCTCTCCTCATGCTGACGCGGCGAACGGTCACACCGTCCCGATCCCTGATACCTTCATGATCAACCACTGGGAGTAGCATGAGGCCTCCCACAGTGGGAGAGTCCAGCCGAGACCGGACTCACCCTCGACAGTCCGATCTCGGCAAGGGCCCGCCGGCTAGGGCGTCATGGTCGGGGTGGTGGCGGGGGTGCGGACGGCGTCGGTGAGGACGCTTCTGGCCTGGCGGACGACGGCCTCGTCGACGAAGCGGCCGTCGGGGAGGGCCACCGCGCCGACCCCTGCCGCCGCCACGACCTCGTTGGCGGCCGTGACCTCCTCCTCCGTCGGGCGGTAGGCGGCCTCGATGACCGGGAGCTGTGCCGGGTGGATTGCCGCCCGGCCGCGGAAGCCCATCGACCGGCCGACGCGGCACGACTCGGCCAGGCCCTCCAGGTCGCGGAAGTCGGTGTAGACCGACTGGACGGGCGCGGGCAGCCCGGCCGCGCGGGCGGCGACCACGAGCCGCGACCGCGCCCAGGCCAGCCCCGCCTCGTCGCTGACGCCCAGGTCCGCGCGCAGGTCCGCCTCGCCCAGGCCGATGCTCGCCACCGCCGGGTCGGCCGAGGCGATCTCGTAGGCCCGTTCGAGGCCGAGGGCCGACTCGATGAGCGGGTGCAGCGCGACGCCGGGCGCGGCCTTGGCCACCTCACGGATGTCGACGGCCGACTCGACCTTCGGCACCCGGATGCCGGCCGTGCCTGAGCAGAGGGCGCCGATGGCCCGCAGGTCCTCCTGGCCGCACGCCGTGCGCACGTCGTTGATCCTGACCTGGACGCGCGGCTGCGGGCCGGCGAGCAGCCCCACGACCTCAGCCCTCGCCTCGCTCTTGGCGTCCGCCGCGACGGCGTCCTCCAGGTCGACGATCACCACGTCGGCGGGCCCCGCGAGCGCCTTGGCCACCAGCGCCGGCCGGTCGGCGGGCGCGTACAGGAAGGTCAGCACGACCCAGCTCCTCTTGTAGGCGTCTGTGGGGTGGCCGGTGTCGCGTACGTCATCAGACCACTCCCTTCTGGCGCAGGGCTTCGATGTCGGAGGGCGAGAGGCCCAGCTCCGACAGCAGGCCGGCGGTGTCGGCGCCGTGGGGGCGGCCGGTCCAGCGGATCTCGCCGGGGGTGTCAGACAGCCGGAACATGACGTTCTGCATCCGCAGCGGCCCGAGCTCGGGGTCCTCCACGGTGGTGACGGCGTCCAGGGCGGCGAGCTGCGGATCGGCCAGCACGTCGCGCACGTCGTAGATCGGCGCGACGGCGGCCTGCGCCTCCTCGAACGCGGCGAGCACCTCGTCGCGGGTGCGCGCGGCGACCCACGCGGCGACGGCCTCGTCCAGCTCGGCGGCGTGCTCGACCCGCCCCGCCCCGGTGGCGAACCACGGCTCGGCGATGTACTCGGGCCTGCCCACCAGTCGCATGACCCGCTCGGCGATGTTCTGCGCCGAGGTGGACACCGCCACCCAGGAGCCGTCCGCGCACCGGTAGGTGTTGCGCGGCGCGTTGTTCACCGAACGGTTGCCGGTGCGCGGCGGCACGATCGCGAGCTGGTCGTAGATCGTCGGCTGGGCCCCGAGCACGGTCAGAATAGGCTCGATGATCGACATGTCGACCACCTGCCCCGCGCCGGTGGTTTCACGCGCGCGAAGCGCCGCCATCACGGCGTAGGCGGTCGCGAGGGCGCAGATGCCGTCGGCCAGGCCGAACGGCGGCAGGGTCGGCGGGCCGTCCGGCTCGCCGGTCATCGCGGCGAACCCGCTCATCGCCTCGGCGAGCGTGCCGAACCCTGGCCGCTTGGCGTACGGCCCGAACTGGCCGAAGCCGGTGACGCGGGCGAGCACCAGGCGCGGGTTGGCCTCGCGGAGCCGGTCGTAGGAGAGGTTCCAGCGCTCCAGCGTGCCCGGCCTGAAGTTCTCGATGACCACGTCGGCGTCGCGCACCAGCGCGAGGAGCAGGTCCTGACCCTCGGCCGTGGACAGGTTGAGGGTCACGGCTCGCTTGTTGCGGCCGAGCATCTTCCACCACAGGCCGCCGGGCCCATGCCCTCGCGAGGGATCGGGCTTGGCCGGATGCTCGACCTTGACGACCTCGGCGCCGAAGTCACCGAGCAGCATCGCCGCCATCGGCCCGGCGAACAGCGTCGCGAGGTCCAGGACGCGGATGCCTTCGAGGGCTTTCATCGGTGTACCTCCATCACAGTGCCGCGTCGATCTCGGCGCGGGTGGGCATCGACGTGCTCGCGCCCTCGCGCTGGACCGAGAGGGCCGCCGCCGTGGCGGCGAACCGCAGGGCCGCCGGCTGCGGCCTGCCCTCGGCCCGTGCCACGGCCAGCGCGCCGACGAAGGTGTCCCCCGCCGCCGTGGTGTCGACCGCCTTCACCGGTACGGCGGGCACGCGCAGCCGCTCGCCCGCGCGTGAGCCGTACAGCGCGCCCTCCCCGCCCAGGGTGATCACGGCCTCGGGGACGAGGTCCAGCAGCGCTTCGAGCGCCTCGCCGGGGTCGGCGAGGCCGGTGATGGCCTCGGCCTCGTGCTCGTTGGGCACGATCAGGCCGACCGCGTCGAGCAGCTCGCGCGGCAGCTCCCGCGCGGGGGCGGGGGTGAGGATCACCGGGACCCCGGCCTGGCGGGCCGCCGCGACCACGGCCTCCATGGGCAGTTCGAGCTGGAGCAGCAGCGCGTCGGACCGGGCGATGACGGCGAGGTCCTCCGGCGAGACGCCCGTCACGGTGCCGTTGGCGCCGGGGATCACGATGATGGAGTTGCCGCCCTCGTCGTCCACGACGATGTGGGCGATGCCCGAGGAGCCCGGCACGACCCGCAGGCGGCGCACGTCGACGCCCGCCGACTCCAGCGTCTCGCGCATGACCGGCCCGAAGGCGTCGTCGCCCACCGCGCCGACGAACGCGACCTCCGCGCCCGCGCGGGCCGCGGCGATGGCCTGGTTGGCACCCTTTCCGCCGGGAACCGTGCTGAACGTCCGGCCGGTCACCGTTTCGCCGCGTTTGGGGGCGGTCGCGGTGTAGGCGACCAGGTCCATGTTGGCGCTGCCGAAAACCGAGATCATGGTCTTTCCTCTCGCATGCCGTCACCCCGGCGGTGACCGCCCGCCCGCGACCACCGGGATGGCGGCGTCATGACGCCGTGTCCCGGTGGTGACCGGCCTTCCCCGCCGCCGGGACGGCGGCTTCAGGGTGCGTCGTGTCGCGGGTCACGGGGCGGTGACCGCCAGGGTGCGCCGGGTGAGCTCGTCGAAGCCGATGCCGTCGAAGCCTCTCATGCTGCTGGCCAGCCGGTTCTTCAGCGCCCACTCCGCGGGGATCCGGGACGCGCCGAGCAGCCCGCCCATGATCGACCCGACCGTGGCCCCCGCCGAGTCGGTGTCCCAGCCCGCCGCGACCGCCCCGGCGATCGAGGCCGTGAAGTCACCGCGCCCATGGATGAGCGCCGCCGCGACGAGCGCCGCGTTGTTGATCGTGTGGACCCAGTGCAGGTCGCCGTGCCGCTCGTACAGCCGGTCCACGACCCGCTCGAAGTCCGGCTCGGACGCGGCGTCGGCGACGGCCTCCCGTACGGCCCGCGCCAGCCGCGACTCCGCGGGGACGACGGACAGCCCCGCCGCGACGACCTCCTCGACCGAGGAGGCGACGAGAGACCGCGCGCACATGGCCGCGACCATCATCGCGCCATAGATCCCGTTGGCGGTGTGGCTGAGGCGGGCGTCCCGCCAGGCGAACTCCGCGGCGGCGCGCGGGTCGCCCGGGTTGGCCCAGCCGTACACGTCCGCCCTGATCAGCGCGCCGATCCACTCCCTGAACGGGTTGCGCCGGCTGGCCGTGCCCGGCGGCTCCACCCCGTCGAGCAGGTTGCGGTACGCCACCCGTTCCGCCGTGAACACGCGGCCGGCGGGCAGCTCGTCCAGCCACATCGTGGCGACGTCCGCGGTGGTGAAGTCCCGGCCGAAGCGCTCCAGCAGCGACAGTGCGAGCAGCGGGAAGTTGAGGTCGTCGTCCTCGGGCACGCCGTCGATGTTCTCGGCCAGGGAGTTGACGGCGCTGCGCCTGTTCCACGGCCAGCGGGCCGCCACGTCGTCCGGGAGGCCGATGGCGGTGAACCAGCGGCGGACGGGCCAGTTGCCGGTGGCCTCCGCGATCTCCCTGATGCCCTCGCGGGGGATCTTCTCCACCGGCTTGCCCAGCACGCACCCGGCCGCCCGCCCGAGCCACGCCCCGAGCAGCCGTTCACGGAGCGCGCCGCGTCCGTTGTCGGTACCGGTGCCCATGCCTCCGGGGGCGCTCGCCACGATCGCGGCCAGGTCAGAGGGCTCGGGAAGCGGAGACGGGATCGCCGCCAGTTCGTCGAGCAGCCGGGCCGCCAGCTCGCGCAGCTCCGGTGTCGGCGGCTCGGGGGAGGCTCCGGCACGCGGCGGCGCGTCGTGCCCTCCCGCCGCGTGCCACCGGGCCGCGATGGCCTTCACCTCGGCCGAACGCCCGTCCTCGGCCGCCTGGCGCAGCTCGTGCCCCAGCAGGTCCTCGGGTTGAACCCAGGTGAGCCGGATAAAGGACGGTCCGGTCATGATGATGGGTCCTTGGAGGTGTCCCAGGTGAGGGAGGTGAACGCGGTCTCGTGGGCGCGGCGGGCGGCGAGGTCGGTGGCGTGGACGCGGCGCGCCACCTCGGCGATGGACACCCCGGGAGCCACCAGGTCGATCCTGCTGGCCTCGGTCACCGGGTCGAGCCACTCCGGCGGCACGGCCTTGGCTCCCGAGAGCGCCCCGGCGATCGCCCCGCCCATGCTCGCGATCGAGTCGGCGTCGCGCCCGTAGTTGACGCCCCCGAGGATGGTGTCGCGGTAGTCGCCCCCGGCGATCAGCAGGAAGGCGAGGGCCAGCGGCAGCTCCTCGATGCTGTGCAGGCGGCTCGGCCTGCGGGCGCCGAGTCCCTGGTCGCGGTAGGTCTCCGCGACGGTGTCGTAGGGCGCGACTGCCTCGCGCAGCACGCCGAAGGACCCCTCCCAGTGGCGTAGGCCCCGCGCCCGCTCGCAGACGGCCTCGATGGCGGCCCGCGTGCCGTCCCGCGCCAGTCGCAGGCAGGTGGCGACCACAGAGTCCGCGGTCGCGCCCGGGCGCATGGCCTCGGCGACGGCGGCGGCGAGCACCCCGGCGGCCTCCCGGCCGTAGCTGGACTGGTGGGCGCCCGCCAGGTCGATGGCCTCGGCGTACGCCGCGTCGGGGTTGGCCGCGTTCACGATGCCGACCGGCGCCATGTACATGGCGGCGCCGCAGTTGACGATGTTGCCGACGCCCGCCTCTCGCGGGTCGACATGGCCGTAGTGCAGGCGCAGGACCAGCCACTTCTCGGCGAGGAAGACCCGCTGCAGCGGCAGCGCCTCGGTCTCCAGCTCGGGGATCCAGCGCTTCTCGCCCATCATCTCGGGCACCAGGTGCTCGGCCGCCGCGTACGCGTCCAGGTGCCGCCCGGCCTTCTCGTACACGCGGATGAGCGCGTGGGTCATGAGGGTGTCGTCGGTGACGTGGCCGTCGCCCTTGTGGTACGGGGCGATGGGGCGGGCGTTGCGCCAGTCCTCGAAGTACGGCGGGACGATGCCCGTCACGTACCCCTCGTAGCGCTCCTGGATCTGCTCGGGCGTCCAGCCCTCGGTGGCGCCGCCGAGCGCGTCGCCGACCGCCGCGCCCGTCACGCACCCGACGGCCTTGTCGGTCAGCAGGTCGGTCAGCGGATCGTCCTGCGGCGTCATGCGAGTCCTCCAGCGATGTCGATGAGATCCGTTCCTGCCAGGTCGGGCAGCCCGCAGCCCGTCAGCGTGCGCGCCGCGACCCGCCAGCCCTCCGGAAGCGCCTCGTACCCGGTGAAGGCTCCGGTGAGCGCCCCGGTCAGGGCCGGGGCGGAGTCGGCGAGTGAGGGCAGGCACGCGGCGGCGGGCACGGCCGCGGCGAGCGCGCCCCCGGACACCTCCGCGAGCGCCAGTGCCACCGCGACCGTCTGCGAGGCCGCGACGCCGTAGCTGTAGACGTGGTCGAGCAGGGCCGCGTCCAGGGCCGGGACCGCCGCGAAGGGGTCGCCCGCCTCCCGCGCCACCGCGAGCGCCGTACGCGTCGCGTGGCCGATCGCGGTGTCCTCGGGCAGCTCGGCCAGCGCCGCCTCGATCGCCGAGGCCATCGGTCCGCCCGCCACCAGCTCGGCGACCGCCGCCGCCACGGCCATGGCCGCGTGGACGCCGTCCTCCGCGTTGGTCACCGAGGCGTCGGCCCTCGGGTCGGCCCCGATCGCCCCGAAGGCGACGGCGCGCACGGCCGCCGCGTCGTCGAAGAAGTGCGGGTTGTCGTGGCCGCTGGCCGGGGGCGGTTTCCCGGCCGCCAGGTTGTCCAGCGCCGAGCGTACGGAGATCCGCACGCGCAGGTCCGACCGGCCGGCCAGCCTGCCGAAGGCCTCGGCGCGGTCCTCGTGGATGGTGAGCGCGGTCCAGGCGAGCCATTCGGCGTCGTCGGACGGCCCGATCGCCAGCGGCTCGGCGGGCTGGTTCAGCGTGAACGGCACGGGCGGGGTCGTGACCCGGTGCTCCTCGGCGAAGCCGTCGAGCTCCCTGCCGAGCCGCCTGCTCCAGGGCGCGAGCAGCGCGGAGCGGTGCCGTGCGGACGGCCAGCCGGCCGCGTCGCCGATCGCGAGGCCGATGAAGGCGCCGCGGATCCTGTCCCCCGATGACATGTCTCTCCTCTATCCCTTGGGCCGGCGCCGCGAACATGCCGGCCGGTCCTCGTCGCCGCCGTGCGCGGTCACGCCGGTCCTCCGACGCGCGGTCACGCCGGTCGCCCGGCGCGCGGTCACGCCGGTTCCCCGGTCGCGGCCACCAGTTCGGTGGCGACGTCGAGCACGTGGCGCCCGGCGACGACCGGGAGGCATCTGCCGGTGACCGGCCCGATCTCCCTGGCCCACCGTTCCGGCACTGCGGCCTCGCCGCGCCCCGCCCCCGCGAGGGCGCCGGCGATGGCCGCGGTGGTGTCGGCGTCCCTGCCGAGGTTGGCGGCCGACACCACCGACTCCTCGACCTCGCCCGCGCCCATGAGGTACCCGGCGAAGGCGAGCGCGACCGCCTCGGGCGCGAGGTCCGTCCAGGGGTAGTGGCGCACGACCACGGCCTCGTACAGCGCCTCAGCCGATGCCGTTGCCACTGCCGCGACGGCGGCACGCAGGTTGCGGGAGGTCCAGGAGTCCTCGGGGACGGCCGCGATGCCGGCCTCGACGACCTCGCCAGGCGAGGCGCCGGTCATGGCGACGGCCACCGCCGCCGCCACCGCCTGGCCGCCGTACACGCCCTCGCCGCTGTTGCTCACCACCCCGTCGACCGCCACCAGCCGGGCGGCCTCGACCGGGTCGCCGGCGGCGAAGACGCCGTACGGCGCGGCGCGCATGGCGAGCCCGTCGGACCAGCCGTGCTGGTGCCACCTGCCGGACAGCGGCGGCTCGATGCCCCGGCGAAGCGCCTGGATGGCGCCGAGCTCGGAGAACCCCGCGCCGCGCATCGGTCCCTCGATGTTCGGGATGATCTGCTCGCGGTACTCCCTGGCGACGTCGGCGGGGGTCATGGCCGAGCCGTACCTGCACAGCAGGGAGGAGGCGAAGATGGTGTACTCGGTGTCGTCGGTGCCGCCCATGCCGGGCTCGATCTCGGTGAGACGGCCCCAGCGCCGGGCGATCTCCTCCGGGGCGAGGTTCTCGGCGGGCCGCCCGAGGGCGTCGCCGGCCGCCAGGCCGAGCAGGCACCCCCGGGCGCGGGTCAGCCTCATTTGCTGTACCGCTCCAGCACCTTGTCGCCCTCCTCGACGAGCGCCTTGGCCGCCTGGTCGAGGGTGATCTTGTTGGCGAAGTACTGCTGCAGGGTGGGCGTGGCCACCTTGCTCTTCCACTCGTCGAACCCGTTCACCCGCAGGTAGGGGGCGACCACGAGGTTCTTGGCCGAGGCCGTCGCCACGTCCCAGCCGTTCTCCTTGGTCGTCATCGACGGGTCGCTCGCGGCCTTGGTGCTGGTCGGGAGCAGCCAGTCGCCCTTGGCGAGCTTGGCCTGGTTGGCGCTGTTCAGGAAGAACGAGATGAACTTAGTCGCCTGGTCGGGGTACTTGCTGTCGGCCGCGACCGACAGGGTCTGCGAGGCGGCGCCCTGGTTGGAGGTGGTGCCCTTCAGCGGCGGGAGCGTGATCCACTCGAAGCCGGCCGGCGCCTGCTCCACGACCTGCTGGCGCAGGTAGACGCTTGCGGGGATCATGGCGTACTTGCCCGCGTAGAAGCCGGGAAGCGGGTCGGCGGTGCCCATGCCGAGCGTGGACAGGTCGGCCGACTTGTCCTTGTAGAGCTGGTCGTGGATGCGCTGGAGGACCTCGCGCTCCTCGGGGCCGACCTTGACCGTGGCCTTGGTGCCGTCGGTCTGGAAGAAGGTGCCGCCGAAGTTCAGGCCGAGGTTGAGCACCTTGTTGACCGGCGACTTCAGCGGCCAGGCCACCCCGAAGGCGCCGTCCTTGGTGAGCTTCTTGCAGATCTCGGCGTACTCGTCCCAGGTCCAGGGGTTGTCCGGGGTCGGGATGCGCACCTTCGCCGCGTCGAGCAGCTTCTTGTTGGCGATGATGACCTGCGACTCCTGCAGGAACGGCACGCCGTACACGCCCTGGCCGCCCTTGCCGTCGGCGAAGGTCACGGTGTCCCAGGCGGGCTGGGGGATGTCGCTCTTCAGGTCGTCGGGGAGCTTGCCGGTGAGGTCCATGAGGTAGCCGCGCGAGGCGAAGCCGGCCAGCGCCGGGGAGTCGTCGTGGATGACGTCCGGCGGGTCACCGCCCTCGAACGAGGTGACGAGCTGGTCGTTGACGTTGTCCCAGCTCCCCTGGACGTACTCGACCTGGGTGCCGGGGTTGGCCTTGTTCCACTCGCCGACGATCTGCTTGTTCGCGGCGATGGACTCCTTCTGCCACGCGAGGCTCAGGAACTTCAGGTTCACGGCCTTGGCGGGCTGGTCGCCGCCGCCGGCGTCTCCGCCGGACGAGCAGCCGGCCGTCAGCGCGACCATCGCGGCCGCCGCCACCGCGAGTGCGGTTCTGGTACGCAAGAGATTCTCCTATCAGGGGGTGCAGCATGCTTGAGGGGTTCCGCGGGAGCTAGCCCTTGACCGCGCCGGCCATCAGGCCCGATCTGAGCCGCCGCTGGATGATCGCGAAGAACACCAGGCTCGGGATCGTCGCGAGCAGCGACGCCGCCGCGAGCGGGCCGAGACGTACGACCCCCTCCGCGCCGGTGAACTTGACGAGGGTCAGTGGCAGGGTCGCCACGTCGGGGTCCTTGAGGACGACCAGTGCGAAAAGGAACTCGTTCCAGGAGGAGATGAAGGCGAACAGCGCCGTGGCGACCACGCCGGGGGCGAGCAGCGGCGCGACCACCTTCACCAGCGAGCGGATCCGGCCCGCGCCGTCGACCGCCGCGGCCTCCTCCAGCTCGCGCGGCACCGCGCGCACGTACCCCTGGAGCATCCACAGCGCGAACGGCAGCACGAACGTCACGTGCACGACGGTGAGGCCCGGCAGGGTGTTCACCAGGTCCAGCCGCCGCAGCACCATGAACAGCGGGATGATGATCAGGATGAACGGGAAGACCTGGCTGACCAGCACCCACCCGACCGCGAACTTGCTGACGAGCGATCGGTAGCGGGCCATCGCGTACGAGGCGGGCAGCGCGAGCACGACGGTCAGCACCGAGCAGGCGACCGCCACCGCGAGGCTGCGCAGCGCGCTGCCGACGAGGTCCTGCTCGCCGAACGCGTCGGCGAAGTTCGACAGGATCGGGTGGCGCGGGATCCACGTGGGCACCAGGCTCGCCATCTCCCTCGACGTCTTGAGCGCCGTGGACAGCAGCCAGACCATGGGGAAGGCCAGGAAGACGACGTAGCCCAGCAGGGCGAGGTACTGCAGTGGCCTGCGCATGTCAGTTCGCCTCCCGCATCTGCCGCCAGATATAGAGGCCCAGCACGGCCAGCACGACGATCACGAAGGCGACGCCGAGCGTGGCCGCGTACCCGAAGAAGCCGTAGCGGAAGGCCTCCTCGTAGGCGAAGAGCATCGGCAGCCGGGTCTGCCCGCCGGGCCCGCCCTGGGTGAGGACGTAGACCAGGCCGAACTGGTTGATGTTCCAGACGAAGTCCAGGGAGGTGATCGTCACGATGATCGGGCGGAGCTGCGGCAGCGTGATGCTCCAGAAGCGGCGGAAGGACGAGGCCCCGTCCATGTGGCCGGCCTCGTACAGCTCCTTGGGCACGTTCTGCAGCCCGGCGAGCAGCACGACGGTCGTCTGCGGCATGCCGGTCCAGATGCCGACGACGATCACGGCGGGGAGCGCGATGGAGAAGTCGTTGAGCCAGTCGATGTTGTGGTCGAGCAGGCCGACGTCGCGCAGCACACTGTTGAGGATCCCGGCGTTCGGGTGGTAGACCAGCCGCCACATCAGCCCGATGACGACGGGCGGCATGGCCCATGGCACCAGCACCAGCACCCGCGCGAACGCCCGGAACCGCAGGTCCTCGTTGAGCAGCAGGGCCAGCCCGAGCGAGGCGAGGAACTGCAGCACGGTCACCGAGACCGCCCAGATCAGGCCGATGCGGAACGACGACCAGAAGTCCGCGTCGGCCATCAGGTCGCCGAAGTTCGCCAGCCCGACGAAGGACGTCACAGCGTTGCGCCCCGACCTCGCGTCGGTGAAGGCGAGGAAGATGCCGTACAGCAGCGGCCCGACGCTGAAGACCAGCACCGGCACGAGCGCGGGCAGCATGAGCACGAGCGTCTCGCGCCCCTGCCGGCCCCTCTTCTCCCTGCCGCGGTGACCCGTGGCGGGCCTTCGCGTCCTTTCGGCCGTCAGGGTCATGAGGTCTCCTCCCCCATGGTCGAGGCGCGGATCACCAGGCGGGGCTCGACGGTGACCACGCGGGGCTCGCGCGGGCCGTGGGCGAGCCGGTCGAGCAGGAGCTCGGCCGCCGCCCGGCCGCGTTCGGCGGAGCCGAGCGAGACGCTGGTCAGCGGGGGCCAGGCGACGGTGGCGAGGTCGGTGTCGTCCATGCTCGCCACGGCGACCTCCTCGGGCACCCGCCGCCGCTCGCGCCGCAGGACATCGAGCGCCCCGAGCGCGATCAGGTCGTTGGCGCACAGCAGCGCGTCGAGGTCGGGCACGCGGTCGATCAGGCGGGCGGCGGCACTCGCGCCTTCCGGGCGGTAGAAGTCGCCCACCTCCACGAGGCCGGGGTCGTACGGCAGGCCGAGCGCCGCGAGCGCCTCGGCGTAGGCGGCCGAGCGGGCGGCGCCCGGGACGGTGTCGAGCGGGCCGTTCACGAAGCCGATGCGCCTGCGGCCGAGCCGGTGGAGGTGCTCGACGGCGAGCCGCACGCCCTTGCGGGAGTCGGTCCGCACGTTGTCGACGGGGGTGCCCTCGGGGACGGAACCGATGATCACGATCGGCGCCCGGGCGGCGGCGAACATCTTCAGGTGCTCGCCGGTCACGCGCAGCGGGATCATGATGAGGCCGTCGATGTACCGCTCCCCGAGGCCGCGCAGCACGTCGATCTCGTCCGCGGCGTCCACGTTCGTGGAGTGCAGCACCAGCCGGTAGCCGGCCGCCTTGAGCACCGGCTGGATCTCGCGGATCATCGCGAGGTACACCGGGTTCCCTATGTCTGCCATCGCGAAGCCCACCTGGTTGCTGCGCCTGGACTTCAGCGACCTCGCGACCGAGTTCGGCACGTAGCCGAGCTCGCGCGCTGCGCTCATCACCCGGCGCTCGGTCTCGGCCTTGGTGGGCAGCCCGTTGAGCACCCGTGACACCGACGCGATGGACACTCCCGCGCGCTGGGCGATCGTCGTGATCGTCGGCCCGTCACTCACGTGTCACCTCGGTGGTCGGAAACGGTAAACGTTTACAGAAAATGGGGCTGAGAACTCTGAAAACGTTTACGGGGTGAGGACATGTAACCTGCGGGACACATTCGGCGTCAAGTCACGATCGGATAAACCGGACATCGCGGACGCTTCGCCGGGGAGCTTACCTGGTCAGTGGTCGTGGAGCGCGCGCCAGCGCCGGGAGGCGGCGGCCGGGGCGAGCCGCCGCTAGCGGGACCGGTCAGATCGTACGGCGCCAGACGTCGATGGCGAGCACCGGCCGCATGCCCACCGACAGGTACAGATCGAGCGCCGGGGAGCTGTTGCCGGAGTCCACGTGCAGGTACGTGCCGGCCCTCCCCCGGGCCACGTCCCCGGCGAAGGCGTGCCGCAGCAGCAGCTTGCCGAGGCCCCTGCCCCGGGACTCCGGCAGCACCGACAGGATCCGGACGTACCCGCAGTTCTCATCGCTGACGAACATGTCGCTCCCGAGCAGCATCGCCGCCGGAGCGCCGTCCACCTCGGCGACGAGGAGCTGCGACCAGTCGTGGGTGCTGGAGGACTCGAAGTCCTCCCTCCACCGGTCGTACTCCTTGGGGACGAACCCGAAGTGCCGGGCGAAGCCCTCCTGGTGGATCCGGTGGGCGGCCCGCGTCAGCTCCTCGGACCCGGCCGCCCCGCGCACGGTGACACCGGGGAGGGACCCGGGGTCCACTTCCGCGTGGTCGGCCCTCAGCCGGTGGAAGCTGGTCGCGGCCTCGAAGCCGTGCTCCTTGGCCAGCGCCCGCTTGGCGTCGTCCTGCCGGTAGACGCCGATGTCGGCCACCGCGTAGGGGTGCCCGGCCTCGGCGGCCAGCTCGCCGGCCCGCCGCAGGACGGTGTCCCACAGCCAGGGGGTCACCGCCGCGTCGCGGGAGAGGATCTCGATCTCGACGTTGTCGCCGTCGCCCTGGCGCGAGGCGTAGCCCCAGCCCACCAGCGCCGGGTCCCCGTCGCGGCGGAACACCAGCCAGCCGTCGCGGCCGAGGTCGAAGCCCGGATCGGCGAGGCCGTCAGCCACGTCGTCCTCGGTCATGTCGGGGTGGCCGAGGACCTCGGTGTCACAGGCGGACACCAGCTCATGGATGACCGGCACGTCCTCCGTCGCCGGCCGCCGGATGTCGTACGCGTCCATGACCGCGCCGGGGTGATTGTGGTCGTTGTGGTTCACGCCTCCGTTGTAGGGGCGTGCACTTGCACGGCGCTGAGTCGGGACTTGGCGGCGCCGCCTCCTGAGGGATGATGGCGTCCGTCGCGACTTATCCTGAGCGGAGGCAGGCATGGAACTGCGGGAGTTCTTCGACCGTCTATCCGGTGCCCGGCGGGTGTACGGCGAGCCGTACGAGAAGGACGGCGCCACGGTCATCCCGGCGCTGGTGGTGCGCACCGCGGGCGGCTTCGGCACCGGAGAGGCCAAGGAACGGGTGTCCAGCGGCGCGGGCGGTGGCGGGGCCGCCACGGCGCGCCCCGTAGGCGCGTACGTCATCAAGGACGGCGAGGTGTCGTGGAGGCCCGTCGTCGACGTCGACCGCATCGTGCTCGGCGGGCAGATCCTCTTGGGGCTCGCGCTGATCGTGTACGCCCTGCGCTCCGGCATGCCGCCGGAACGCCGTCATGGGCGCTGAACGGCACGACTAGGCTTGGCCGACATGGACCGCACCCGCCTCTACCGCGACGGCGTCCTTGAGGCCGAGGGCTTCCCGATCGCCGACGTCTCCGAGTACATCAAGGATCCCTCGGCGACCGTGTGGTTCGACCTGCTTGCTCCCACCCCTGAGAAGCTCGCCGTCATCAGCGAGGAGCTCGGGCTGCACCCCCTCGCCGTCGAGGACGTGCTGCACCCCCACCAGAGGCCGAAGCTCGACATCTACGAGAGCCACCTGTTCCTCACCGTCTACGCCGTCAGGCTGGGTGGGGGCGACGGGCCCCTGGACCTCACCGAGGTGTCGGTCTTCGTCACCAGGAACGCCCTGGTGACGGTCCGGTCCGACGACACCTGCGACATCGACGCCGTGGTGGCGCGCTGGGACGCCGAGGGCGGGCTCGCCAGGCACGGCGTCTCCTTCCTCCTGCACTCCCTGCTCGACTACGTCGTGGACGGCCACTTCGACGTCGCCCAGGCGCTCGACGACCAGGTGGAGGAGCTGGAGGACCAGCTTTTCACCGACCGCCCGGGCGACGGGCGGGCCATGCAGCGCCAGATGTTCGACCTGCGCAGGACCACGGTGCGGTTCAGGCGCGTCGTGGTGCCGATGCGCGAGGTGGTGAACAGCCTCATCCGCCGCGACCTGCGGGTGGTCGAGCCCGAGATGGCGCCCTACTACCAGGACGTCTACGACCACGTGCTGCGGGTGTCGGAGTGGACCGAGTCGCTTCGCGAGCTGGTGGGCAACGTCTACGAGACCCACCTGAACCTCCAGGGCTACCGGATGAACGACATCATGAAGCGGGTGACGAGCTGGGCCGCGATCATCGCGGTGCCCACCCTGATCACCGGCTTCTACGGCCAGAACATCCCCTTCCCCGGCTTCTCGCACGCGGCCGGGTTCTGGACCTCCAGCCTTCTGATCATCGTGGCCTCGTCGATCCTCTACCTCGTCTTCCGCAAGAAGGACTGGATCTGACCGGTCGCGTTTCCGGGGCTCAGGCGCGGGCGGTCGCCTCGTCGACCCAGCCGCCGGAGAGCACGACGTCGCGCAGCAGTGAGCCCGCGCCGAGAATGGCCGCGTTCGGCCCGGCCCGCGTCGCGTCGATCTTGAGGTCCCGGGTGGCCAGGGGCAGGCAGCGCTCGTAGACCGCGCCCCTGACCGCGGCGACGAGCTGCTCGGCAGCCGACAGGCTTCCCCCGATCACCACCGCGTCGGGGTTGAAGAAGTTGACGAGCGCGGTGAGCACGTCGCCGATGAGCCGCCCCGCGCCGCGTACGAGGTTGGTGGCCTGCGGGACGCCGTCGGCCGCGAGGGCGGCGATGCGCGCGGGGTGGTCGACCTCGATGCCCTGCTCGGCGAGGGCGGCCATCAGCGCGGCGCCGCTGGCGAAGGCCTCCAGGCAGTCGGAGTGGCCGCACGAGCACATCACCGACCTGTCCGTGCGCACGCGCACGTGGCTGATGTCGCCCGCCGCCCCGCGCCCCCGGTGCAGCCGACCGCCGGCGATGATGCCGCAGCCGATGCCGGTGCCGACCTTGAGGACCATGAGGTTCTCGCAGCCCGGCCAGGCGAGATGCTCCCCCGCCGCCATCAGGTTGGCGTCGTTCTCGACCAGGATGGGGACGCCGAACCGATCGGCGAGGTGCGCGCCGACCGGGTACTCGTTCCAGCCCGGCATGCGCGAGGGCGAGATGACGGTGCCGTCGGACGGGTCGACCGGGCCGGGAACGCCGATGCCGACCCCCCGCACCGGGAGCCCGCCGCCCCGCGCCGCGACGAGCTCCTCCAGCCGGGTCACGAGCCAGTCGAGCGTGGGCCGCGCCCCGTCCCCTATGTCGCAGGCGTGCTCGACGACGGCCAGGGGCGTACCGCTGAGGTCGACCAGGCCGAGCCTGGCGTGGTGGCTGCCGAGGTCGGCGACGGCGAGCAGCCCGGCCCGGGGGGCGAGCCTGAGACGCCGGGGACGCCGGCCGCCTCTGGACAGCCCCGCGCCCTCCTCCTGGAGCAGGCCCGCGTCGATCAGCTCCTCGACGCGCAGCGACACGCTCGACGGGGCGAGGCCCGAATGCCTGGCGAGTTCCGCGCGCGACTCGGCATGGCCCAGGGCGACGAGACGGAGGAGCTCACCTTTGCCTGACACAGGGAGATGCATACCACGTCATGACTTAGTACAGCAATCAGTTGACTTAGCCCGATATCGACCTCTATCGTCCGTAAAACTTCGATTCCGAATTAAGTTCGATCGTAAACGACGAGAATGGAGTTGGTGATGGTGCACGCTGCCGCACTGTCACGCTCGCGCCGCGCGGCGCTGACCGTGGTGACCGTGGTGTCGCTGGCCGGGGCGGCCGCCTGCTCGGGAAGCGGCGGCTCTGCCGCCGTGCCGCCCGGCGCTCCCGGTGACGGGGGTGCGACGGCCGCGGACGCCTTCGCGAACGCCCCCGTCGCCGCGGCCTCGGAGATCCTGCCCGGGTCGACGATGGAGAAGATCAAGAAGCGCGGCGAGCTCATCGTCGGCGGCTCGCTCGACGCGCCGCTGCTCTCCCAGCAGAACCCGGTGACGGGTCAGGTGGAGGGCTTCGACGCCGACCTCGGCAAGCTGCTGGCGAAGTACATCATCGGCGCGCCCAAGGTGAAGATCGTGAACGCCGCCTCGGAGACGCGGGAGGCGCTGCTGTCCAACGGCACCGTCGACGTGGTGTTCCAGACCTACACGATCACGCCGGAGCGGGCCAAGCAGGTCGCCTTCGCCGGGCCGTACTACACCTCCGGCCTCGCCGTCGCGGTCAAGAAGGGGACGACCGGGATCGCCAAGCCCGAGGACCTGGACGGCAAGACGGTCATCGCGGGCGCCAACACCCCGGCCATCCCGGCACTCAAGAAGGTCGCGCCCAACGCCAAGATCGTGACCTTCGGCAGCGACCCCGAGTGCGTCCAGGCGCTCAAGCAGGACCGCGGCGTCGCCTACGTGCAGGACCAGTCGCTGCTCGTCGCCGACGGCAAGAGCGACCCCGAACTGCAGGTGGTCGGCGAGCCGTTCACGACCGACCCGTACGGCATCGGCCTCAAGCACGGCGACGACCAGATGAAGAAGTTCGTCAACGACTGGCTGAAGAAGTCGCAGGACGCGGGCCTGTGGCAGCAGGCGTGGAAGAACTCGATCGGCACGGTCGTGCAGGGCGAGGCGCCCACGCCGCCCGCCATCGGCTCGGTCCCGGGCTCGTAGGGCCGACCTCCCCGATGGACGCACTGTCCGGCAACCTCCCGGCGCTGTGGGACGGCCTGCTCGTCACCCTGCGGCTCACGCTGCTCGCGTTCGCGGGCGCGTCCGTGGTGGGCGTCCTGGTCGCGACGGCCCGCGTCAGCCCGGTGCCCGTGCTGCGCGCCGCCGGCACGGTCTACGTCGAGACGCTGCAGAACATCCCCCTGCTGGTGCTGCTGATCCTGGCGGTCTTCGGGCTGCCGGAGATCGGCGTCCAGGCGGGACTGTTCACGACGGCGGTGGTGGTGATCGCGCTGTACCAGGCCGCCTACGTGGCCGAGGCGCTGAGGTCGGGGGTCAACTCGGTCCCCGCCGGGCAGGGCGAGGCCGCCCGGGCGCTCGGGCTCGGCTTCACCGGGTCCCTGCGGTACGTGGTGCTGCCGCAGGCGCTCGGGACGGTCGTCCAGCCGCTCGGCAACATCTTCATCATGCTCACGATGAACACCTCCCTGGCGGCGGCGGTCGGCGTGGTCGAGCTGACCGCCGCCGCCAACCGGGTGAACCTCATCGAGGCACAGCCCATCCCGATCTTCGTCGGGGCCGGGCTGGCGTACATGCTGCTGTCGTCGCTGGTCGGACTCGCCACCGGCGTGCTCGAACGGAAGCTGGCGGTGGCCCGATGACGCGAGGGAGCGCCCCGACCCGCCTGCTCTTCGACGAGCCGGGGCCGCGCGCGCGGCGCCGGGTCCGCACCGCCACCGTCGTCTTCACGCTGGCGGCGCTCGGCCTGGTGGCCCTGGCCGTACGGCAGTTCGCCGCGAACGGGCAGCTCGACGCGGCGCGGTGGCAGCCGTACGCCACCTGGCCGATGTGGCGCTACCTGCTCGACGGGCTGTGGTCGACCGCTCTGGCGGCCGTGGTCTCCGCCGCGCTCGCCATGGCAGGCGGGCTGCTGCTCGCGCTCGGCCGGCTGTCGCCCCGGCGCCCGGTGCGCTGGGCGTCGGCCGCGTACATCGAGGTCGTGCGCACCATCCCGGCGCTGCTGCTCGTCTACGTCGTGCTGTTCGCGCTGCCGAGGTACGGCGTGGACCTGCCGCTGTTCTGGAAGCTCGTGGTGCCGCTCTCGGTGTCCAACGCGGCGGCGTTCGCCGGGATCTTCCGCGCGGGCATCCTGTCGATCGAGCGCGGCCAGACCGAGGCGGGGCTCGCCATCGGGCTCACCCGGGGGCAGACCATGCGGGCCATCGTGCTGCCCCAGGCGGCAAGGCGCGTGCTCCCGTCCATCGTCAGCCAGTCGGTCGGCCTGCTCAAGGACACCTCGCTGGGGTTCGTCGTGAGCTACGCCGAGCTGCTGTACAGCGGCAAGGTGCTCGCCAACTACAACCACCTGCTGATTCAGACCTACATCGTCGTGGCGCTGATCTATCTGGTGGTGAACGCGTCGCTGTCCAAGCTCGCCCGCACGCTGGAGGCCCGGCAGGCGCGCGGGGGCCGCCGCGCCAGGCCCCCGGCGGTCCCGGAGGCCGCAGTCCATGCCTGACATGTTCGAGAAAGGTGACCGCATGTACGCCCGTCTGGCCGAGGTCGTCCGTTCCGGCTTCACCGAGAGCGTCCATTTCGGCAGCGTCGCGGGCCTCGGTCCGGACGGGGCCCTCGCGCTCTCACGCGGCGCCGTGGAGGAGCCGATGCTGCCCCGCTCCTCCGCCAAGCCGTTCCAGGCCCTCGCCTGCCTCACCTCCGGCGCGCCGCTCCACGGCTCGCGCCTGGCGATCGCGGCGGGAAGTCACACAGGGGAGGACTTCCACGTCGCGCTCGTCGGCGCCATGCTGGACGAGGCGGGCCTGGGCCTTTCCGCCCTGGGCTGCCCCGCCGACTGGCCGGAGGACGAGCCCGCGCGGCACGCCCTGATCAGGTCGGGCGAGGGCAGGTCCAGGGCGCGCATGAACTGCTCGGGCAAGCACGCGGCGATGCTGCTGGCCTGCGCGGCGTCGGGCTGGGACACCGCGTCGTACCTCACCCCCTCGCACCCGTTGCAGGAGCGGGTGCGTTCGGCCGTCCAGAGGCTGTCCGGCGAGCAGAGCCCGCACACGGCCGTCGACGGCTGCGGCGCCCCGCTGTTCGCCATGTCGCTCGCGGGGCTCGCGCGGGGCGTACGGGCGCTCGTGACCGCCCCGCGCGACACGCCCGAACGGGCGGTGGCCGACGCGATGCGCTCGTTCCCCGAGTACGTCGGGGGGACCGGTCACCTGAACACCGAGCTGATGCGCGCCCTGCCGGGCTCGCTGGTGAAGGGCGGCGCGGAGGGCGTGCTCGTCGCCGCGACAGCCGAGGGGCACGCGGTGGCCGTCAAGGTCGTCGACGGCGGCCCGAGGGCGACATCGGCGATCGCGCTGGCCGCGCTCGCCGAGCTCGGGGCCGACGTCACCGGCGCCGAGGCGTTCACCACGGTCCCGGTGCTCGGCGGCGGCCGTCCCGTCGGCGAGATCCGCGCCACCCTCTGACCCACCACCCTCTGACCGGCCGCTCTTTCAGCCGGCGCTCTTTCAGCCGGCGCTCTTTCAGCCGGCGCTCTTCGACCCTGCGCTCTTTGACCCGGCACTGTCCGATCCGCCAGCTATGTTCCAAGGAAGCACATGAGCCTCACGTACGAGATCTGCGTCGACAGCACCGAGGCGGCCCTCGCGGCCGAACGGGCGGGCGCGCACCGGGTGGAGCTGTGCGCGGCGCTGTTCGAGGGCGGCATCACGCCGACCATCGGCACGGTGGCGGCGACGCTCGCGGCGGTGTCCGGCATCCGCGTCCACGTGATCATCCGGCCGAGGGGCGGCGACTTCATCTTCGACGCCCACGAGGTCGCCGCCATGGAGCGGGACGTGGCCGAGGTACGGGCCGCCGGGGCGCACGGTGTGGTCATCGGCGCGCTGACGCCGCAGGGCACGGTGGACCGGCCGGTGTGCGAGCGGCTCATCGCGGCGGCGGACGGCCTGCCGGTCACCTTCCACCGCGCCTTCGACATGACGGCGAACCCCTACGAGGCGCTCGACACGCTCGTCGACCTCGGCGTGCGGCGCGTGCTGACCTCCGGCCAGGAGGTGTCGGTGCTGGAGGGCGCTCCGCTGATCGCCTCGCTCGTACGGCACGCGGGCGACCGCATCATCGTGATGCCGGGCGGAGGCGTGACCGAGCGGAACATCGGGCGCATCGTGGCGCAGACCGGGGTCAGCGAGATCCACTTCGCCGCGCTCACGGGCGAGCCGAGCCCCGCCGTGCACCGGAACCCGCGCCCCTTCATGGGCGGCGAACTGCGGCAGCCGGAGTACCTCAGGCAGGTCACCTCCGGCGCCCTGATCTCCGAGATCATGAGCGCGGCCACCGCCTGACGGAACGGCGCGCAGGCGGCCCGTCAGGGGTGCTCAGCCGGTGCAGGTACTGGAGCCTCCGAGGCTCACCATCGCCTGGTAGACCTGCTCGGGACGCATGGGCGGCTCGGGGAGCGGATGGGCGCGCTCGGCGCGGAACGCGTCGAGCATCAGCCCGAGGTGGCGCCGCCAGGCGGTGGGGCAGACCTCGCTCGTCGCCTCGCTGATGCGGGTGTGGGCCCAGATCACGAGCGCCAGGTCCTCCACCGTGACGTCCGGCCTGACCACTCCCTCGCCCTGCGCCCGCTCGACGATGCGGCGGCTCAGCTCGTTGATGTGGGCCTGGGTGCGCTCCATGCACTCCGCGTGGGGGAAGCGCATGGACGCCAGGTCGTTGAACCCCCGGTCGTGGGCCTGCAGCTCACACAGCTTCTCCAGGTAGTAGGCGAACGCCTGCCACGCGTCGTCCATGCTCAGGGCCTGCTCCGCGCTCTCCAGCCAGGTGCGCAGCTTGCCGACGAATATCGCCTCGACGAGGTCCATGCGGGTGGGGAAGTTGCGGTAGAGCGTGCCGATGGCGACACCCGCCTGCCTGGCGATCTGTTCCAGCGGGGCGTCGAGCCCCTCCGAGGCGAAGATGGTGCGGGCGGCGTCCACCAGGGCGTCACGGTTGCGTTGCGCGTCGCGGCGCAGGGGCCGCGCGGTCTTGGTCGGCGTGGGCTCGTCGGACGGCATCTCCCTAGTGTAACGAACTTGAGGGTTACCTCGACTTCTGTGCTACGCTCGCGAGTCGAGGTGACCCTCGACTTGCCGATACGCACTCCGTACCAGGTCAGAGCCACTTCTACTTCCCTCAGGTGGTGACGGCCGGGCTCACCTGTGCGGCATGCCCCTCACTCCCCGGCCCTCGAAGGAGACCCTGTGAACGTCTTCCTGTGGATAGTTCAGGTGCTTCTCGCCCTGGCCTTCGGCATGGCGGGTGTACTGAAGACCACTCAGCCCAAGGAGAAGCTCGCCACGAACATGGGGTGGGTCGACGACTACTCCGCCGGCACGGTGAAGCTCATCGGCGGACTGGAGTTCCTGGCCGCGCTCGGCCTGATCCTCCCCGCCGTGACGGGCATCGCCACCGTCCTCACCCCGCTCGCCGCCACCGGCCTCGCCCTGATCATGATCGGCGCGATCGTGGTCCACCTGCGGCGCAACGAGGTCCAGGGCGCGGTCCTCAACGTCGTCCTGCTGATCCTCTCCGCCCTCGTAGCCTGGGGCCGCTTCGGCCCCTACCACTTCTGACCCCCGCGGTTGCCGGTGGCCGGGGCTCAGTTCTGGATGCCTCGGCCGTCTTGGACGGCGTTCCATTCCTCGTCGGTTACCGGTGGGGTGCCGAGGGCACGTGCCGCCTCGTCGAGGTCCTCACGACTCAGCCCCCAGCAGTGCATCAGGCCCTCGGCCCGCCTTCGACGGCTCTCGCTTTCCATGATCAGGGCCACGGCGGCACGTACGCGCTCCACTGTCGTGCGGTTCACCCGGCGCCGATCCCTCGGCTCGTCCGCGTAGGCGCCCCCGGAAACGATCATCCGGCCTCCCTGTACCGCGCGGGCGCGCGGCTCGATCCGAGCGCGACCCGCTGCCGCCGAAAGCACATGCTCCGAAGGTAGAAATATCCGCAAATAGTAGGCAACAAGGTTTCGCATAGTTGCTGGAGTCGCACAGGCACCATCTCCCCCCGAGATGGCCGCACGCACAAGCCGCCGCCGCGCCCCCGCAGCTGGCACCACGTCCTCGAACGGAGACCCGGCCGCACCGGGCACCACGTTCTTGATGGAGACCCACCACGTTCCTCGGTCGCATCGGCGGGAACCTTCGGGGCCCGGTCGGGGGTACTAGCGGCGACGAAAGCGTTTCGGGGAGACCGGGAGGTAGCCGCAGATGAGAAGGCCTTGGCACGCGGGGGTCCGGATGGCCGCCTGCCTTGCCGTCGTCCTGAGCGCGTGCGGCGGCCTGGTATCGGGTTGCTCGGCCGGCACGCCCTCCCAGGCAGCGGCCCCCGCAAGCCCCCGTACCGCACTCACCGGAAGCACCACACCGCCTCCCGTACGCCCGGAGACCACGCCGCCGGGGTCAAATACGGAGTGCGCCGTCACCCGGCCCTCTGACCGGGAGGACGGTCCGCCGTCGCAGGTCAGGCGCCAGCCAGGGGAGGACCGCTGGTTCGGCGAGAAAGATCTGTGGGTGGTCCTGCCCGACCCGGCGTACCCCGGAGACCCGCGCCCGCAGGGCTACAGCTTCAAGATCGGCTGGTGGCGGCTGGCCGAGGGGCGCCTCAGGCTGAGCGCGACCCGCGTCGACGGCGGCACGGGAACCGCGACGGCCGAAGTCCCCTCGGGGTACGCGCCGACGGGGTTCCAGCCCACCGGCATCCTGTTCTCCCGGCCGGGCTGCTGGCGCGTGACCGGGTCCCTCAACGCCACGAAGGTGGCATTCGTCATGACCGTTGGGAGGGGGCCGGCGACCGCACTGCCGGGGTCCTAGGCGTCCTCGGGGGAGAGGAACTCCAGGCGGTTCTCGTGGCAGTCGGCGACGTAGAACCGCCGGTGGCCGGGGAAGTCGTCGTCCCAGGTCACCTTGACGCCCAGGCCCGCGAGCCGTTCGGCCAGCGCGTCCAGGCCGGTGACGAGGATGCCCGGATGGGCCTTGCGCGCCGGGCGGAAGTCCTCCTCGACCCCTAGGTGGATCTCCAGATCGTCGGCGCGCACCCACAGGCCACCGCGGGCGGCGAGCACCGGGGGCTTCTCGACCTCGGTCATGCCCAGCACGTTCACGTAGAACCGGCGGCACACGTCCTCCTCGCCCGGCGGCAGGGCGAGCTGCACGTGGTGCAGCCCAAGGCCGAAGGACGACCTGTCCGACTGGGCTTCCTGACTCACGGTCTCCCCTTTCCTCGCGACGGCTCACGGCGGGACCACCGGCCGTGCGTCTTGTTTCTAACACTCCCCCGCGCCACCGTCCGCACCGCCATGCCGCCCAGGCCGTACTCGGAGATGGCGGGCTTCGTGATGGGATGTCCACCAGGAGGTATTGAAATGGACTACATCAGGCTTGGTGCCACCGGTATGAAGGTGTCCCGGATCTGCCTCGGGATGATGAGCTACGGCGACCCGGCCAAGTGGCAGGACTGGGTGCTGGACGAGGAGAAGAGCGAGCCCCTCGTGCGCAGGGCCGCCGAGGCGGGGGTGACCTTCTTCGACACCGCCGACGTCTACTCGGCCGGCAGCAGCGAGGAGGTCACCGGGCGGCTGCTCCGCAAGATCTTCCCCAACCGCGAGGACTACGTGCTCGCCACCAAGGTCTTCTTCCCCGTGGGACAGGCCGTCAACGACAGCGGCCTGTCGCGCAAGCACATCCACGCCGCGATCGACGCCTCGCTGAGGCGCCTCGGCACCGACTACGTGGACCTCTACCAGATCCACCGCTGGGACGACCACACCCCCATCGAGGAGACGATGGAGGCCCTCCACGACGTCGTACGGTCCGGAAAGGCGCGCTACATCGGCGCCTCCACGATGTACGCCTGGCAGTTCGCCAAGGCCCAGCACGTCGCCGAGGTCAACGGCTGGACCAGGTTCGTCTCCATGCAGAACCACTACAACCTCCTCTACAGAGAGGAGGAGCGCGAGATGGTCCCGCTCTGCGTGGACCAGGGGGTCGGGCTGATCCCGTGGAGCCCGCTGGCGCGCGGCCTGGTGGCCAGGGCGGGCTCGCAGGACCAGAGCACGACCCGCGCGGGCTCCGACGGGCGGATCACCGCACTGTACGGGGGGCCGGGTGACGCGGCGGTCCTCGACCGGGTCGCCCAGATCGCCGCCGAGCGCGACGTCTCCCCCGCGCAGGTGGGCCTCGCCTGGCTGCTGGCCCAGCCCGGCGTGAACGCGCCGATCGTCGGGGCGACCAAGGAGCGCCACCTGGACGACGCGGTCGCGGCCGTGGGCCTCACCCTGTCCGACAAGGAGCTCGCCTCCCTCGCCGAGCCGTACGTGGACCGTCCGGTGGCCCACTAGTACCGCGTGGGGCTCGCCGTCTCGGGTCACGTCACCGAGAAGACGAGCCCCGCGGCGACCCGTATTCCGGCCGGGCCCGGTCCTGCGGCCTCGGTAGGCTGAGGGCATGGGGCGGGCGAACGACGAAGCGGCGGCGGCGCTGGAGGAGTATGCCGAGCTGTTCGCGATGAACGGCGGCGACGCCTTCCGGGTGCGCAGTTACCAGAAGGCCGCCAAGGCCATCGCGGGCTTTCCCGAGGACATCTCGCAGGTGGACGTCCGCAGGGTGCCGGGCGTGGGCGAGGCCATCGCGAAGAAGATGGAGGAGTTCCTCCAGCGGGGCGGCTTCCGGCAGCTCGACGACCTGCGCCTCCAGGTGCCCGACGGCGTGCGCAAGCTGACGCGCATCCCCTCCCTCGGGCCGAAGAAGGCCGTCTTCCTCTTCCAGGAGCTCGGCATCGCCTCCCCCGAGGCGCTGGCCGAGGCGATCCGCGCGGGCAGGCTCGCCGGGCTGCGCGGGTTCGGGGCCAAGAGCGAGGAGAACATCCTCAAGGGCATCGAGCAGCTCCAGCAGGCGGGTGAGCGGGTGCACCTCGGCGTCGCCATGGACCTCGCCGAGCGCGTCATCGCCTCGCTCCCCGCCGAGAGGATCGCCTACGCCGGGTCGCTGCGCCGCATGAAGGACACGGTCGGCGACATCGACATCCTGGCCGTCGGGCCGGCGACGCTGATGGAGGAGTTCAGGCGGCAGCCGTACGTCGCGGAGGTCATCGCGAGCGGCGGGCTGAAGACCTCGGTGCGCACCACGCAGGGCCTCCAGGTCGATCTCCGCCTGGTGCCGGCCGAGTCGTGGGGCGCGGCGATGCAGTACTTCACCGGCTCCAAGGAGCACAACGTACGGCTGCGCGAGATGTGCGTGAAGCGCGGCTGGAAGCTGTCGGAGTACGGCCTGTTCGAGGGCGAGACCGTGATCGCCGGAAGGACCGAGGAGGAGATCTACGAGGCGCTCGGCATGCGCTGGGTGCCGCCCCCGCTGCGAGAGGACGGCGGCGAGATCGAGGCGGCCCTGCGCGGAGAGCTTCCCGAGCTGGTGACCCTCGCCGACCTCAGGGGCGACCTGCACACCCACACCGACCTGACCGACGGCATCGCCACGCTGGAGGAGATGGTCGAGGCGGGGGCCGGGCGCGGGTACGCGTACTACGCGGTCACCGACCACGCGCCCAACCTGTTCATGCAGCGCATGACCCTCGACAAGGCGCTGGAGCAGCGCGAGCGGCTGCACCGGCTCCAGGCGTCGTATCCCGGCATGCGGCTGCTGCACGGCACCGAGCTCAACATCGCGCCCGACGGCACCGTCGACTGGCCGGCCGAGGTCCTTGCGGGCTTCGACGTCTGCGTCGCGTCCGTGCACTCGCACTTCACCCAGTCACGCGACGAGATGACCCGCCGGTTCATCACCGCGTGCGAGAACCCTGACGTCCACATCATCGGCCACCCCACGACCCGCAAGATCGGCAAGCGGCCCTCCGTGGACGCCGACTGGGCGGCGGTCTTCGCGGCGGCGGCGCGCACGGGCACCGCGATGGAGATCGACGCCTACCCCGACCGCGCCGACCTTCCCTCCGATCTCGCCCGGCTCGCGCGCCACCACGGCGTGAAGTTCTCCATCGACAGTGACTCCCACGCCGTGCCGCACCTGGACAACCAGCGCTTCGGCGTCGGCATCGCCCAGCGCGCCTGGCTGACCCCGGGCGACGTCATCAACACCTGGCCCCTCGACCGCCTCCTTGCCTTCCTCGGCCGCACCTGACCGCTCCTCCCCGCTCCTCCCCGCGACGATCTCGGCGGGCCCGGCGAGATGCGCCGCCTGACGGGGAGGAAGATGAAGGTCCGGGGCGGTAGCGACCTGCACGCCGCCCGCGCGGCAAGCGCTGTCGATCACCAACATAGGTTCAGATCATGAAAAATATTGATAAGACCGACCTCACGGTCTTCCCGTTGTGCCTGGGCGGCAACGTCTTCGGGTGGACGGCCGACCGTGACACCTCCTTCGCGGTCCTTGACGCCTACGCCGAGGCGGGAGGCGACTTCATCGACACCGCCGACTCGTACTCGGCGTGGATCCCCGGCAACGCGGGCGGCGAGTCCGAGACGATCATCGGCGAGTGGATGGCGGAGCGCGGTAACCGCGACTCCCTCGTCGTCGCCACCAAGGTCGGCCAGCAGCCCGGAGCCGAGGGCCTGTCGGCGGCCAACATCCGCACCTCGGCCGAGGGTTCGCTGCGGCGGCTGCGCACCGACAGGATCGACCTGTACTACGCGCACTCCGACGACCGGAGCACTCCCCTGGAGGAGACGCTCACCGCCTTCGACGAGCTGGTCCGCGAGGGCAAGGTGCGCCACATCGGCGCCTCCAACTACGAGGCCGGCCGCCTGGAGGAGGCGCTGGCGGTGTCCGACCGGCTGGACCTCGCCAGGTACGTCGCCCTCCAGCAGCACTACAACCTCGTGGAGCGCGAGAGGTACGAGGGGCGGCTCGAAGAGGTGGTCGCCCGCGAGGGCCTGTCCAGCGTGCCGTACTTCGCCCTCGCCAAGGGTTTTCTGACCGGGAAGTACCGGCCCGGCCTCAGCGTCGACTCCGCGCGGGCGGGCGGCGCCTCGCCCTACCTCCAGACCGAGCGGGGCCGCCGCGTGCTGGAGGCCCTGGACAAGGTCGCCGCCGAGCACGGTGTCGAGCCGGCGACCGTGGCGCTCGCCTGGCTGCTGACCAGGCCCACCGTCGCCGCGCCGATCGCCAGCGCCCGGGTGCCCGAGCAGGTTCCCGCGCTGGTCGCGGCGGCTGACCTGGTGCTGTCCCCCGAGGAGGTCAGGCTGCTCGACGAGGCCTCGGCCTAGGGACGGCGGAGCCGTGGAAACGGCCACCGCAAAGAGGTCCGTGGAGACGGCGAGGCCCGGTCGCGGGGCCTCTGGAGGTGAGGGAGACCCGCGACCGGGCAGTTTCGGGAAGCCGTTCCCCGCCGTCCACGGCTCCCGGCGTGAGGGGGGTTCGCCGGGAGCCGCGTGTCTCAGTGGTAGACGGCCTTCTCGGCGCCGGCGCCGGTGAGCGAGCGGACCTCGATCTCGGCGTACTTCTGCGCGTTGAACTCCTTGCTGAGCACCGTCCCGATGTACCCGGCGAGGAAGCCGAGCGGGATCGAGACCAGGCCCGGGTTCTCCAGCGGGAACCAGTGGAAGTCCACGGTCGGGAACAGCGACGTCTTCGCGCCCGAGACGACCGGCGAGAAGATCACCAGGATCAGGGCCGACGCCAGGCCGCCGTAGATCGCCGAGACCGCCCCCGCCGTGTTGAACCTCTTCCAGAACAGGCTGTAGAGGATGGCGGGGAGGTTGCCCGACGCGGCGACCGCGAACGCCAGCGCGACCAGGAACGCCACGTTGAGGTTCTGCGCGAAGATACCGAGGATGATCGAGACCGCGCCGATGGCGAAGGCGGCGATCCGCGCGACCTTGATCTCCTGCTGCTCGGTCGTGTTCCCCCGCTTGAAGACGTGCGCGTAGAGGTCGTGGGCGAAGCTCGAGGAGGAGGCCAGCGTCAGGCCCGCGACCACCGCGAGGATCGTCGCGAAGGCCACGGCGGCGATGACCGCGAGCAGGATCGTGCCCCCGACGTCACCGAAGATCAGCTGTCCGATCTTCAGCGCGAGCTGGGGAGCCGCGGTGTTGCCGGCCGCGTTCTGGGCCGCGATCTCCTTGCTGCCGACCAGGGCGGCGGCGCCGAAGCCCAGCACCAGCGTGAGCAGGTAGAACACGCCGATGATGCCGATGCCCCACAGGACCGACTTGCGGGCGACCTTGGCGGTCGGCACGGTGTAGAAGCGGATGAGGATGTGCGGCAGGCCCGCCGTGCCGAGCACCAGAGCCAGCCCGAGGCTGATCAGGTCGAGCTTGCTCGCCAGGCCCTTGGCCTCCACGCCGTACTTCAGCCCCGGCTCCAGGAACTGCTGCCCCTTGCCGCTCGCCTGCGCGGCGCTGCCGAGGAGGCTGGAGAGGTTGAAGCCGAAGTGCCCGAGGACGAGCAGGGTCACCAGGGCGGCGCCCGTCATCAGCAGCACGGCCTTGACGATCTGCACCCAGGTGGTGCCCTTCATGCCGCCGACGACCACGTAGACGATCATCAGCAGGCCGACGACCACGATCGTGCCCGCCTTGCCCGCGGGGGAGGTGATGCCGAACAGCAGGCCGACCAGCGCGCCCGCGCCGACCATCTGGGCGAGCAGGTAGAAGATGCTGACCGTGATCGTCGAGACCCCGGCGGCCGTACGGACGGGGCGCGGGCTCATCCGGAACGCCAGCACGTCGGCCATCGTGTACTTGCCGGAGTTCCGCATCAGCTCGGCGACCAGCAGCAGGGCCACCAGCCAGGCGACGAGGAACCCGATCGAGTACAGGAAGCCGTCGTACCCGGACAGCGCGATGATGCCCGCGATGCCGAGGAACGACGCGGCGGACATGTAGTCGCCGCCGATGGCGAGGCCGTTCTGCACGCCACTGAACGACCGGCCGCCCGCGTAGAAGTCGGTGGCGTTCTTGGTGTGGCGGCTCGCCCAGAAGGTGATGCCCAGGGTCGCGGCGACGAACAGGACGAAAAGTGTGATCGAGAGGGCGTGGTTACTCATTGGAGGACGTCCCCTCGATCTCACCGCGAAGCTTGTCGGACAGCGGGTCGAGCTTGCCGGCGGCATGCCGCGAGTACGCCCACGCGATCAGGAACGTCGACACGAACTGCAGAACGCCGAAGATCAGCGCCACGTTGATGTTTCCGAAGACCTTGGTGCCCATGAAGCCACGTGCCCAGCCGGACAGGACCACGTACAGCAGGTACCACACAAGGAAGGCGACGGTCACCGGGAACGCCCAGCCGCGGTAACGACGGCGCAGCTCCTGGAACTCCGGGCCGGCCTGCACCTGTTCGTATGCCGATGACTCGTCTTGTTGAGTGGCCACGAGACCTCCACGTTGTGATCTGTATCACGCTTACCGTAGAAGGCTCCGGGGGCCCGGGCGGAGGGCTCGGGCCGCATCATCGCCAAGTCGCCCCTACCCGTCGCTCACGTGGCCGGGCCCTGCGCCGAAAGGCGCATTCCACGCGACGAGTGGTCCCCCGCGCCCGGCCGCCGTACGGCCGCTCACGTGGAGCCTCAGGTGGAGCGAGGCCGCCAGTCGCCCCGGTTGACGTTGAGCGTCTCGGGCGCGTGCAGCCGCACCATCGTGCGCGCCACCCCTCGCGGCACCCGGCGGGGGGTGAGCAGCGACACCAGGATCATCACGGCGAAGGAGATCGGGACCGTCCACGCCGCCGGCTGCGCGAGCAGCGCGCCCGTCCAGCCGGTGTACGGGCCGCCGGTGATGACCGCGATCACGGCGACGCTCGCCAGCCCTCCCCCGGCGAGCAGCCCGGCCATGGCTCCTGTGGTGGTCAGCCGCCGCCACCAGATGCCGAGCACGAGCAGCGGGCAGAACGACGAGGCGGCCACCGCGAAGGCCAGCCCCACCACGTCCGCGACGGCGAGTGACCTGGCCATCGTGGCCAGCACGAGCGGCACCGTCACCGCGAGCAGCGTGGCGGCGCGGAAGCTCGGCACTCCCCCGCGCAGGATGTCCTGCCCGATCACCCCGGCCACCGACACCGCGAGCCCCGAGGAGGTGGACAGGAACGCCGCGAAGGCCCCGGCGGTGACCAGGGCGCCGAGCAGCTCCCCCGCCGTCCCGCCGACCATGCGGCCCGGCAGGGTCAGCACCACCGCGTCCGTACGGCCCGTCATGAGCAGCTCGGGCGTGTAGAGACGCCCGAGGGCGCCGTAGACCGCCGGGAGCAGGTAGAACGCGCCGAGCAGGGTCAGCACCACAAGCGTGGTGCGACGGGCGGCCCGGCCGTCGGGGTTGGTGTAGAACCGCACGAGCACGTGCGGCAGGCCCATGGTGCCGAGGAAGGTGGCGAGGATCAGCGAGTAGGTCGCGTACAGCGGGTGCTCGCGGCCGTGCAGCGGGAGTGCCCACTGGTGGTCGGTCAGCACGGGAAGGCTCTCGACGTGCGGCACGGGCGCGCCCGCCGGGAACGCCACCGTCGTGTCGTGCCTGATCGCGTGGTTCCCCGGCGGCAGCGTGAGCCGCTCCCCGCGCACCTCCCGGCCGTCCACGCGGCCGGTGGCCGTGACCACGGTCTGCCGCTCGAACCGGACGGTCACGTCGGCGCTGACCGCCACGGTGACGGGGTCGGCGAAGACCGGGGGCGCGTCGCGTCCGAGCCCCGGCTTGCCGAGCCCGTACCAGGCGAACAGCAGGAACACCACGGGCAGGGCCAGCGCGGTCAGCTTCAGCCAGTACTGGAACGCCTGGACGAAGGTGATCGAGCGCATCCCCCCTGACAGCACGTTGGCCGCGACGACGACGGCCACGAGCAGGCCGCCCACCCACGGCGGCGCCCCGGTGATCGTACGGAACACCAGGCCGGCGCTCTGGAACTGCGGCATCAGGTACAGCCAGCCGATCAGCACGACGAGCACGCTGGCCACCCGCCGCACGGCCATCGACTCAAGGCGGGCCTCGGCGAAGTCGGGCAGCGTGTAGGCGCCCGACCTGCGCAGCGGGGCCGAGACCAGCACGAGCAGCACCAGGTAGCCGCCGGTCCAGCCCACCGGCAGCCACAGCATGTCGGCGCCGTAGGCGAGGATCAGCCCGGCGATCCCGAGGAAGGAGGCCGCCGAGAGGTACTCCCCGCCGATCGCCGAGGCGTTCCACAGCGGCGAGACCGTCCGCGAGGCGACGTAGAAGTCGGAGGTCGTCCGCGACAGCCGCAGCCCGAAGGCCCCGATGAGGATCGCGGCCACCACCACGACGATCACGGCCGTGAGCCCCAGCGCGGCGCTCACGGCGCCGTCCCCACGGCCTCGCGCGAGCGGTGGCCGGGTGGTGTGCTCGCGGCTTCGCGCGAGCGATGCTCGGGCGGCACGCTCACTCGCGCTCGACCAGGTCGGCGAAGTGGCGCTCGTTGCGCTCGGCCTGCCGTACGTACAGCCAGGCGCCGGCGACGAACGCCGGATAGATCAGCCCGGCGAGCACCACCCACGGCAGCGGCAGGCCGAACATGCGCACCTCGCGCAGGTCGGGGACCAGCAGGAACAGCAGCGGCAGCCCGCCGATCACGCACCCGAGCACCGTGCAGACGAACAGGGCCAGCCGGAACTGGGTGCGGACCAGCGAGCGCATGTAGACCTCGCCGAGGCGCGTCTGCTCGTCGATCTCCATGGTGACCGGGTAGCGGGGCCTGCGCGCCGCCGTCGTGCGAGGGCTGGTGACGACCTGCCGCTTCGGCCGTTCGGGCGTCTTCGGCGTCATCCGGCGCGCCCCTCCGCGCCGCGCCTCGTCCCCGCGTCTGCCCTCATCCCCACGCGGCCCCCTCGCGTCCTCGGCGTCAATCGGTACGGCCCTTCCTGGCACGGCGTACGAGCAGGTCGCGGAGCTCGCGGGTGTGGCGGCGGCTGACCGGGATCTCGGTGTCGCCGATCCGGACCGTACATCGGCCGGAGTCGATGTGCAGCTCGTCGATGTGCTTGACGGCCACCAGGTGGCTGCGGTGCACGCGGACGAACCCGGCGGCGGCCCAGCGCTCCTCCAGCGCGGCGAGCGGGATGCGCACCAGGTGGCTGCCCGCAGCCGTGTGAAGCCGGGCGTAGTCGCCCTGCGCCTCCACGTACCGGACGTCGGAGCTGGCGACGAAGCGGGTGATCCCCGCCAGCTCGACCGGGATGGTCTCGGCGTCCGGCGCCGTGCGGGCGGCGTCCTCCACCGAATCGGGGGCGTCCGGGATGGCGGCGCACACCCGGCGGATCGCCTCGGCGAGCCGTTCGGGCCGTACCGGCTTGAGCAGGTAGTCCTCGGCCTTGATCTCGAACGCGTCCACCGCGTGCTCTTCGTAGGCGGTGACGAACACGACCCGGGGAGGCCGGGCGAACTGGGCCAGCAGGCGGCCGAGCACGACGCCGTCCAGACCGCGCATCCGGATGTCGAGGAACACCGCCTCCACTGGCCTGCCGTCGGCCATGGCGCGGTCGAGCATCTTCAGCGCCGACGCGCCGTCGCGGGCCATGGCGACCTCGCCGATGCGCGGATCGGCCCTGAGCAGGTATGCCAGATCCTCCAGCGCCGGCTGCTCGTCGTCCACCGCCAGCACGCGCAGGCCGGTCACATCACTCCCATTCACCCGATCGCACTCCTGAGTGAACTAGAGAGTGATGAATCCGACAGAGGAAGTCAACGCCTCACGTCACCGGCGGCCATAACTATCCGGAGACACCCAGGCGGGATCGGTTCGTAACCCACTGCCGACCCGAACCGAGGAACGACTCTGGAGTCAAACAACTCCCCCACCTACCATCTTGTCCCACTAAGGGGCATGGTGACTGGTTTTGAGGTCGCTGATGAAGGCATGCCACTCACCTTGGGAAAACACCAGAGCGGGGCCGCCGCGGTCCTTCGAGTCACGTACGGCGACGACAGCAGAAAGGTTGGTGGCCACCTCAACGCACTGACCGCCGTCCGGGCCGGACCGGGTTGACTTGCGCCACTTCGCGGCACTCAGGTCCATTGCTTCATCACGTCCTTGATGAGCTGGAGCGATAGATACTGGGCATGAGCCTCGGCGCGGATGGCCTCGTAACGAGCGGCCACTCTAGCGAGCGTTGGGCGGTCTTCGATCACTTGTCCGTGAGCTGAGGACTCCACGTACACGATATGTGGCGAGCCCTGGAGCTCCGCAAGGGTGAAGGCGCTGAGCATGCCTGAAGTGGATTCGGCGCTATATGGCACAACCTGGATGGTGACCTTCGGATTTTGTGCGATGTCCAGGAGGTATTCCAGTTGCTCGCGCATAACAGCGCGACCTCCGAGGGGTCGATGCAGAACGCTCTCGTCCATCAAGGTCACGATCACCGGCGGGCTCTCCCTGGCGAGGATCGCCTTCCGGCGCAATCGGCTGGCGATGTGTTCGTCTCGTTGCGCGGTGGTCAGCCCGGGCTCGCCTTCAATGACGCGCCGAGCGTACGCCTCGATCTGGAAGAGTCCGGGGATCAGCAGCGGATCCCAACTGCGAAGGAGTGTCGCCTCCTGTTCGACGTCCATCCAGTCGCGGAAGAACTCGGGGACCGTTTCCCATCTGGCTATGGAGCAGAGCCGCGTCAAGACGCCGTCGAGGCCGAAGACCTGGTCGCAGAGTTCGGCGAAGCGTTTCCCCGGTGGACGTCTGGCCGTCTCCACCATGCCCACCACACTCGTCGCGTATCCGATCTTGCGTGCCAGCTCTGCCTGTACCAACCCTGCTTCCAGGCGGTAGCGCCGTAGCTCGTAGGCGAACAGGGCTTGGGGGGACTCTTCGGGGTTCACCTCGACGGGTTTTGTCACTTGATCCCTCCTCGGCTCGAACGGCCTGCTCCTGCACCTCACCCCGGACCTCTCCCCGACTGTGTCGTCGCTGAGAGGTGGATCCGCTGTCGGAGGCGTAACCGGATTGACCACTCTATGAAGTCAAGTCTTCACTATTCGCATGCAAGGTGAGGTGGGAAGGCGTGTCAACCTCGCAACAACCCGGCAAGGCCGTGTGTGGTTCCGACCGGTCACAGGCAGCGGAAAGGGGTGACGCGGCGAGGAGCCTTCTAGGGATGACCGAGTTGGTCGGTGCTCCGGAGTCCGTTGCGCAGGCTCGGGCGTTCGTGCGTGAGGTGCTGGGGCGCGCGCATCCGGTGCTGGACGAGGTCGTGCTCCTCGTATCCGAGCTGGTCACGAACAGCGTCACGCATTCGGACTCGCGTGGGGGCGGGCAGGTGACGCTGGCGGTGAGCGAGTGTGACGGCACCGTCCATGTCGAGGTCATCGACTCGGGATCCGACAGCGAACCGAGGGTCTGCGACGAGTCGTACGGCGAGGGCGGTCGCGGGTTGTTCCTGGTGGACGCCATCTCCGAGCGGTGGGGCATCTACAGGGACGGCGCGGGCCGGGTGGTGTGGTTCGCCGTCAGATTCAGAAGGCCGGACTCGATGGTCGTCGGGCCTATCTACGCGACTGGAGAGCGGGAACGCGACTGATCGCCCGACTCATCCCCGCCGAAGTCCCCATCACCAGCGAAGCCGAATACCAGGCCGCCATCACCCAATGGCAGACCACCGTGTTCGCGGTCCTAGCCGCCGTCGACGAGGCGATCGCCGCCGAAGACTGGGATCAGCTCAAAACCGCACGCCAGGCCGTTGACCAGGCCATGCACGACACCCACGGACTCCTCATCGGCACCACGCTCTACCGGCACCGCCAGGCCGGCACCGACATCGACGCCGAGATCGCCCGAGCGCGCGACGAAGACACCCGCGCCGCCGACGCCCGGCGGGCACAGCGCGACCAGCCGAAGAGCCGCAAGCCCCGGAAGCCCGAACCGCCTACCTGACCCCGGACCTACCTGACCCCGGTGTCAACCTTCAGTTGATGTTTGACGAATTGGTGTCGGCTGATGCTTTACATGATCACGATGAGGCTGACCAACCCAAGCTCTGCGCGGACTGGCCATCATGTCGCGGCGATACGTCCGCTCATGCCGATGAGCGGACGTTGCTGTCAGCCAGGTGGGCACTCCGCGGGCGTTTGGTGGATCGTAGAGTCTGGCAATCGGTCGACCGGGGGCGGAGGGACGAGCGTGGACGTGCAATTGTTGCGGATCGCGGAGAAGCTCGGTGAGGTGGCGAGTGTTCCTGGTCGGTTCACGTCGTTCGGCGCTGAGAAGCACGGTTACCGGCTGAATCCGCCGCTGTCGGAGTCGAGCGTGGCGGCGTTCGAGGCCGAGCACGACGTCGTCCTTCCGGAGGGTTACCGCAGATTCATCGTGGAGCTCGGTGATGGAGGCGCTGGTCCGAGCTACGGATTGCTGGCACTGGCCGATGCCTACGGGGAGGTGTCCGATTCTTTTGCCGGTCACCTGGTCGAGCCGAGCCCGTTCGTGCCCGGAGCGCTGTATTCCCAAGACTGGTGGGATGGGTTCTGGGGGCCGGACGACCGTCCAGATCCGCTGCAGGGAACACTGGCCGTCGTGCACCGCGGCTGTACGAGCTACACACAGCTTGTCGTCTCCGGTCCGGGGCGGGGACGGCTCGTCAACGTCGATCTCAACGGCGTCCCGGCACCTTACGTGCTTGAAGACTTTGTTGCCCGATTCGGTTCACGCTGCCAACCCGAGATCAGCGCCAAGTCGTGCCAGGTGAGAGGCTCGGGTGCCGCGGATGGGGGTGTCGGTCCACCAGGCGTCCAGGCGGATGAGGTTGAGGGCGGAGGCGGTGAGAACGTGGGCGAGCCGGGTCTTGGTCAGGCCCCGGTAGCGGGTGGTGCGGATCCGTCCGGTGCGGATGGCCTGGGAGATGGTGCCCTCTACTCCGGCGCGGATGTTGTAGCGCTGCTTCCAGGCGTCGGTCTGTTGTTCGGCTCGTTGCTGGTCCAGGGCTTGTTGCGACGGCTGGGACAGCAGGGTCAGGCTGCGTCCGTAGCGATGCCCCCTCGCGCGTGTGCACTGTTCGCGGACCGGGCACGGGCCGCAGTCGCGGGCGTCGAAGTGGACCTGGGTGATCGGGGTGCCGCTGGGTTTGTGCTGGTCGGACCAGCTGATGCTGGTGGCACCGCGCGGGCAGATCGCGATCTTTGCGGTCCAGTCGATGGTGAAGGCGTCCTGGCCCAGCCCGGTGGCAGCCTGCCAACTGGTGTCGGCCCCGACCGGCCCCACCAGGTCGATGCCATCGCGGTCACGGGCGTTGACCAGCAGGGCGATGCTGATATATCCGGCATCGACCACATGCTCACGGGGCCGGAGCCCGCGAGCGTCCAACGCTTGGTGGATCTCTTCGGTCATCTCCGCATCGCCGCTCGCTGCGTCTGTGGTGAGCACGCCAGTGATCAGGTGCGGGGCGTCGGGGTCGCAGGTTTCGCTCAGATGGACCTTGTAGCCGACCCAGCCCGAGCCGCGTTTCTCGCCGTAGCGGGCATCGGTGTCATACGGCGTGGCCAGGCGGATTTTCCCTGGCGGGAGGTCTTTGCCCTCCCGCCAGCGCACCCCCTTCTCGTCGCGGTGATACTGCTGGATCCAGGCCAGGCGCAGGATGTTCACCGCCGGGATACGGCGCAGCCAGACCGGGGCGCCGGCGGCGTGAACCGCCTCCAGCAGGGCGAATCCGTCGGTCCCGACGGTGAGGGCCCAGCGGGTGCGGGCATCGGCGCCTTTGGGGAAGCGGTAGCCATCTATCCGCGCTCCGTAGCGTTCGATCCACTCCGGCGCCACCACCCCCGCCAGCCAGTCCGGCGCAGCGGCGGCCAGCGCCTCCAGCGCAGCTCGCAGGCTCTCCCCGACGAACTCCATCCGGTTCAGCATCCGCGCCGAGGCGATGACGTGGGTGGAATCGGTCCGCTGACGGCCCCCGGCGCTCAGCAGTCCCGCCTCCTGGCAGCGGGCCAGCAGTTCATCCAGCAGGCGCTGCCCTTGCCCATGCTCGATCAGCCGGTCGCGGAACTGCGACAGCACCGAGAAGTCGAAGCCCGGGTCGGTCAACTCCAGAGCCAGAGCGTACTTCCACGAGATCTTGTCCCGCACCGCGTCAGCAGCCTGCCGGTCGGTCAGGTTCTCGGCGAACGCCAGGACCGAGACCAGCGCCAGCATGCCCGGCGACAGCCCGGGTCCACCGCGCACGGAGAACGCCTCGGCGAACTGCGCGTCGTCGAACAGCGAGCCCAGCTCATCACGGACCCGCATCGCCAGGCATCCCTTGGGGAACGCGGCGCGCGCGACCTGGGCGGTTGCCTCGGGTACCGGACGGGCAGGTTGGGGGCGCAGAGACATGGCAGATCTTCCTCCACCTTCTCCGCGGCCCAAGTAACCCCAGACTGCGTCAGCAATCAACGATCATCAACCGAATCGGGCAACAAAGTCCTTGAAGACGAGGATTTCCTGTCGTGGTACGAGCGCTGGCTCGACGAGCTGCTCGCCGGCTACGACGTGACCTGGTTCGGCGAGAAGCTTCCCGGCGACGAGCCCAGCTTGCTCGGTGTTCTCGCTTGCGATCCGTCTCCGCACCGACGCGCGCGGGCGGCGCGTTCGCTTCGCGCACTGCCCGCCATCACCCAGACCGCTGCGGAGGCCCTCACCGAGGCAGCCACTGACAGTGATCCGCTGGTGCGGGAAGTGGTCATGGAAGTCGCGTGGCGTTCCAAGGTGCCGGGGCTCGAGTCCGCGGCCCGGGCGGCTTTGACCGATCCGGAGGCGCCCGTGCGGGCGGAGGCGATCAGCGCGCTGCGTGCCCTTGGCGTTGCGGACGTCGCCGAGCAGGCCCGGCTGCTGCTCACCGATCCGGACCGGGAGGTGAAGTGGAGGGCGATGCAGGCGCTGGCCGACAGCGGCCGGATGGTCGCGGCTGATCTGGCGCCGCTCATCACCGGCCAGGACGCCAGGACACGCGAAACTGCGACATATTTCCTCATCAAGGCGCAGGGCGAAGCGCACGGCCTGCTCGTCCGAGCTCTCGGCGACGAGGACCCGACAGTACGCCGTCAAGCAGTACAGACAGCGGAACAGCGAGATGAGCGGATGCTCCTCCCCATTATGGAGCGCATGCTGAAGGCCGAAACCGACGCCTATGTGCGCGTCAACCTCGACCGCGTCGTTGCTGCCTGGTCTGTCAATCGATGACGGGCATCGGCTCGGGTAGTGCGAATGATGTAGCCAGTTTTCAGCGGACATTGGCGGGCACCCTGAGGTGGGCTGCCTCGCGGGCGCGCTGAGCGTATCCTCATCTGCCGCGCAGCGCGCTTGCCCGAAGGGCTGATCCTCGTCAGGTAACCGACTGCTGCCACCACACGGCGATGTCCACATCGTTGCCCAGGGCATCGTCATGGCTCCGGTGAAGTGCGAGGTCGACGATCCGATCGTCGTTCGGACGGTAGGGCTTGCGAGGATCCGGCGTGCCAAGTACCGGGCCTAAGGCATCAATGGCCGGTTTCCAGAGCGTTGACCAGTTGCGCCTGCGGGACACGGCGAATCGGATGCCCATCGCCAGCGGGCCATCGGGCAACGGGGCGCCGACGACGGCGCTGCAGGCATCACGAATCTCCTGCTTCCACGCCGGCGACTGACTGGAGCTGGTTGTACGTACCCGCAGCTGCGGCTCGCCGGGCAAACCGTCCAGGTGGACGGCCACAGAAACGGCGATGGTCGAGGTAGCCGCGTGTTGCTTACGGGCGAACACCGCATCAAGGCGCCCGGCGCCGATCCGCCGGGCGATCGGAAAGAGGTAGTTATCGAGATCACGGCCGTCCCTGGTTAGAGCAGCCTGTTGTGGCAGGCAGACCGTGAGATCGAGTGCGAGATGATCGCTGCCCGGCTGTACGCATGCGTGCACGAGCGCATCGACTTCGTCCAGGTAGGCGGCCAGCCGCCGCTGGCTTGGATGGTTGGCCGCATCCCAGCTTTCCAGGACCGGAGCGGTCGGCAGGACACGCGGCATGACGCTGGGTCTGGCGAAGATGGTTTCCACGGCCTCAGCATCACCTCGCCTCCCCTCACATGGAAGCCGACGATCCCCTAACCCGCCCTCTTCTGCCGCTGGTCGGGCGCTCTTGCCGAATTGCGGATGTTCAGACGCGCTGCAACTGGCGAGTCGCCAGTGACACGACGAGCCCGCCCACAACAAACCAGGGATTCCACAGGATCAGGCTCCAGTGCGTTTCCAATGGCCCCACCGCCGAGGGGATGCCGCCGACCCCGGTCAGCAGAACAACTTCGAGCAGTAGTCCACGAGCGAGCAGAACGGCGCCACCCAACCAACCAAGGATCAGCACTCCACGCCGCAGGCGGCCCCTCAGCCGCCAGCGCGTCATTCCGACGCTGAAAGCCGCCCCGGCAAGGAGCAGCATGGCCACGCCCCACAGCCCGAGCAGCACGAACCACAGCGGCCGGTGAGTTGCGAGGTCGGCTCCCGCCGACGAAGCCAATCCGGCGTCCCCTCCCGCCGCCCAGTAGATGTGCAGCGCCGCAAAGAGCACACACCACACGCAGGCGAGATATCCCCAGGCCCGCACAGGTGGGAGCGGATGCGGTTCGTCGGCCGTCGTCATACCCCGGGCAACGACGAACCAGACGACCAGGTTCCCACTATCGATGATCGTGGTGTTCCGAACGCGCTCTTCTGCCGCTGGTCGCGCGGTCATGCCGGGAGGTGTTCCGCTGGCGGCCGCGGGGAGAGTTTGATGGGATCGTTCTATGAAGACACGAGGACATGACATCGAGGTCACGCCTGTATCGGATCAGGTCGTGGTGCGGGTCAAGGACGTGGTCGTCGCGACCTCCTCCCGGCCGGTCCTGCTCACCGAGACGGGCTGTCCACCGCGGTACTATCTGCCGCCGGCGGACGTGAAGATGGACCTGCTCAGATCATCGACAACCACGTCGCACTGCCCGTTCAAGGGCGACGCCGTCTACTGGTCGGTTCAGACCGGTGACGGTGTGGCCGAGGACGTCGTCTGGTCCTACCCGGAGCCGTTCCCGAGGGTTGAGGAGATCGCCGGACTGCTCGCCTTCTGGGCCGAGAAGCCAGGCGTCACCCTCGAGGTGAACGGGCAGGCCGCGTAAGCGTCGCGGGTTGCGATCGCCGCCACACGCAACAGACTGCCCACCATGACGGCGCTGAACATCCGCTTCTGCCGCAAGCTGGGCGGTCGGTAGGTCGGCTCTGGTCTTCCGTCCGGGGTCGGGGGAGCTTCGGGTATGACTTCGTTCGATGAGTTGCTGACGGCGACGACCGGAGCGGTGGGTACTGATCCGCTGCGGATGGCGACCGTTGCCCACCTTGCCCGCTACAAGGGCACGTCTCGGATGCACACCGAGTCCGATCTTCGGATCTTCCTGGGCTGGTGCACCGAGCGGAACCTGGAGCCACTGTCCGTTCAGCGGGCTCAGGTCGAGCTCTATGTTCGCTGGCTTCAAGAGATCCGGCGCTTCCGGCCCTCCACGGTGTCCCGGCGCCTGTCAGTCGTGGCCGGCTTCTACCGGACCTGCGTCATCGACGGGGTGCTGGAGCACTCGCCCGCCGACCATGTCCGCCGCCCCAACGTCCCACCCGAGTCCCCGACTCTCGGGCTGTCGCATCTGCAGTTCGAGACACTGCTGTCCGCGGCACGCCAGTCTGCCAATCCCAACGACTTCGCCCTGGTCGCGATGCTCGGCCTCCTCGGACTACGGATCTTCGAAGCCACCGGAGCCGATATCCACGATCTCGGCGAGGAACACGGCCACCGGGTCCTGCGCGTCGTCGGCAAGGGCACCCGGGTCGTCCTGGTGCCGCTCCCACCGGCCGTCGGCCGGGCCATCGAACGCGCCGTCGGAGAACGGGTGAGCGGGCCGATTCTGCTCAATACCCGCGGTACCCGGATGGACCGGCACGCCGCTACCCGACGCCTACGGAACCTCGCGGCCGAATCGGTCGTGCGGCTGCCACGGATGCACCCGCACATGCTGCGCCACACCTTCGTCACCGCCATGCTCGACGCAGGAGTCGACCTGCGAGACGTCCAAATAGCTGCCCGCCCCACCGACCCGCGCACCACGATGCGCTACGACCGCGCCCGTAACAACCTCGACCGGCACCCGAACTACATCCTCGCCGCCTACATGGCCTCCGGCACGTGACCCCAGGAGGGACTCGAACGCACTGGTCTGCCGATGAGCGGACGGGTTCGTAGTGGCTAATCGGTTGCGACCTGGACGGCGCTCAGGATGCTCGACAGGCTGGCCGGGTGGGCCATCTTCAGGTCTGCGAGATCGCTGGGCCGAAACCAGCGAAGATCGTCGTGCTCCTCGGGTGCGGCGTTGACAGGTTCCCCTTCCCAGCGCGTGACGAGGAACGCGTGCATGTCGAGGGTGGGGTCACTGACCGTCATCGGAATGGGTAGGGGGTCGTGGACGTGGACACCGAGTTCTTCGAGGCATTCCCGACTGACGGCCTGGTAAGGCAACTCGCCCGACTCGACATGTCCGCCGACGAGATCCCAGCAGTCGGGATACCACCGACGCGATGGATGGCGATGCACCAGGAGCACGAGACCGTCGCGCACAAGTGCAGCGACTGAGATCGGAATTTGGGCGACCATGGCGGCACACTAGACGCGAACGCACTCTCATGCCGCCGACCGCGTGCTCATGCCGCCGTAGCGGTGCGGAAGTCCTTGTTGGTCGTGTTCCTGGATGGTCGGTTAGCTGATCCTCTGCACGGTGGCACCCCGTCGGATGGCGCGGGGGATCTCGGCGACGGAGTCCACGATGTCGATCAGGTGGGCGATGCTCTCGGCTGGAGCGGTGGAGCTGACGTCGACGGTGTAGGTGATCCCGGTTGACCGCCAGCTCTCGGTATCGAAGCCGCCGGCTGCGGAAACGCGCACTCCCAGGAGTTCGATTCCCAGTGCGGCGGCCTCCCGGTAAAGGTCGTTGAGGACGCATCCTGCGGCCGCGAGGTGAAGGAGATGTCCTCCGGTGAAGTCCGCCCTGACGCTCACGCCCTCGGGCGTCCACCGATGAGGGAAATGCACCGCGTGCTCGTCCGTCACCTTCAGCGATCCTGCGCTCACGATCACGTTGAAACGATCATCCATTACTCGGCTCCCGGCACCTCGGGCGTACGGACGTGACGACAAGAGTCGTCCTACACGTCGCAGCCGCCAACCGGCAACACAGCACTCCCTCACACGGGAACGCCGCCGAGGGTGTCCCAAAAGCCCCAGTTGAATCCGTTTAGGGCATCGCTTGCGCCGCCGCCGACCTGGCATCCGATGCCGCAGTCTGATGTCTTGGGCTGGCATGCGCCGTTGGCGCATGGATCGCCTGCAGGTTGGTATGCGGGGAGCTTTGCATTGGCGGATGGGGCGATGTCGCCGGAGGCGGATCGTCGTCCGGTGTTGCAGAATTCGCCGGGTGTGCAGCCGGCGTGGCCGTCGAGTTCGACCATGTTGATGGGGTTGCCGCCGGTGAAGGCGTAGCGGTTGGCGGTCCAGGGGTCGGTGCCGAGGGACAGGTCGTTGAGGGCTCCGTTGTAGGAGTCGAGGGTGAGGAAGCGGTTCAACCCCGGGTTGTAGTCGCGGAACCCCATGTCGTAGGTGCCGGTGGAGTTGTCCCAGCGTTTGGCGTTGAACCTGTAGGGGTTGTACTCGTCGTTGGCGGTGGGGTCGACGGGGTCGGGTTTATCGATGCCGGTGAACAGTTTGTCGTCGTTTTTGCCGTAGGCGGTGTAGCCGTAGGTGGCCCGGGTGTCACCGGATTCCTTGGTGACCTGTTCGACGTCGGTGTGGAGGTTGTAGCCGTAGTAGGAGGATTCCTCGGTGGTGTCGGTGTTGACCTTCGCCTGGGAGAGTCGCTCACCCCAGGGGGAGTATTGGAAGGATTTGGTGTGTTTTCCGGCGACTTCTTCGTCCAGTACCTCGCCTGAGAGGCCGAGGTAGGAGTAGTCGGTGGTCTTCGCCGAGGCGGTGCCGGTCTTCTCGGTCTTTGAGGTGGTGCGGTCGAGCGGGTCGTAGGTGTAGGTGGTGACAGTCGTGGCGTTGTCGGCGCCGAGCTTTTGGTGTTTGGCGAGGTGGTCGAACCCGTCGTAGGTGTACTTCTCGAAGGTTTTGCCGCCGCCGGTGATGGTGCGCAGCCGGCCGTAGGGGTCGTAGTTGTAGGTCGAAGTCGCTCCGCCGCTGGCAGAGGTCATCAGGCGGTTGCGGTCGAAGGTGAACGTGGTCTGAGTGCCGTGGATGGTCTGGTCGTAGACGTTGGAGTTGGGGTCGTGGCTGTAGGTCTCTGTCTCCGCCGCGCCGCCGCCGACGGGAGTCTTGACCGTCTTTGAGATGCGGTCGCGGGGGTCGTAGGTGTAGTCGTAGACGTTTTCCAGGTAGACGCCGGAGTTGTCGGCGTTCTGGAGTTTGGCTTGGTCGCGGGAGCGGTTGAGGTTGCCCTGGTAGTTGATGGTGTGTTCGGACACCACCGTGGCGTTGGGCTTCTTCTCGATGGAGTGAGTCCTCGCCTGCGTCGGCGAAGCGAAAGCAGTGCGTGCAATGATCTTTGACTCAACGTGTCAATGAGTCTCCCCGGGGAACGGACGGTGGCCGTTGGGTGCTAAACCGAGACGCCCTGTTTGTACTTGGGGAGGCGGACGCTGACCTTGGCGCCGGCGCCCTGGGCCGTCTCCACGACCAGGCCGTACTCGTCGCCGTAGACCTGGCGGAGCCGCTCGTCCACGTTGGCGAGGCCGACCCCGCCCGCGCCCGAGCGCTCGTCGGGGTCGCCGGACAGGATGCGCCGCAGCCGCTCGGGGTCCATGCCGATGCCGTCGTCCTCCACGCTGATCAGGCACTCCGAGCCCGCGTCCTCCGCGATGATCGTGATGCGGCCGACCCCGTCCTTGCTCTCCAGCCCGTGCCGCACGGCGTTCTCCACCAGGGGCTGCAGGCACAGGAACGGCACCGCCACGGGCAGCACCTCCGGCGCGATGCGCAGCGACACCCTGAGCTGGTCGCCGAAGCGGGCGCGCTCCAGGGTGAGGTAGCGGTCGATCGAGCGCAGCTCCTCGGCGAGCGTGGTGAACTCACCATGCCGCCTGAAGGAGTAGCGGGTGAAGTCCGCGAAGTCCAGCAGCAGCTCCCTGGCCCGCTCGGGGTCGGTGCGCACGAAGGAGGCGATCGTGGTCAGCGAGTTGTAGATGAAGTGCGGGGAGATCTGCGCCCGCAGCGCCCGTACCTCGGCCTCCATGAGCAGGGTGCGCGAGCGGTCGAGCTCGGCCAGCTCCAGCTGGGAGTCGACCCAGGTGGCGACCTCCTGCGTGGCGCGCACCAGGCCGGCCGAGGCGTGGTCTCCGTAGGCCGCCAGCGAGCCCACCACCCGGTCGTCGGTGGTCAGCGGCACCACCACGGCGTACCTGACCGGGCACTCGGGCAGGTCGCAGGAGACCGCGTCGGGGCCGAGCACCTGGATGCGGCCGTCGCGCAGGGTCTCGGCGGCGTTGGCGAAGGCGTTCCGCGCGTGGTGGTCGCCCGCGCCGTCGTAGACCAGCAGCTCCTCGCCGTTGGTGATCGCGATGGCGGGCGAGCCGAGCAGCTCGCGCAGGTAGCGCGAGGCCTTCAGCGCCCCGGCCGCCGTCAGGCCCGCCCGCAGCGGCGGCGCGGCGAGGGAGGCGGTGTGCAGGGTCTCGAAGGTGGCGCGCTCGGCCGGGCTGGTGCCGAGCTCGCGCCGCCCGCGCAGCACCCGCCACAGCACCACGGCCGGGACCCCGACGAGGACCAGGAGCACGGGCACGGCCAGGAGCGGTTCCACGCCGCCGGAGCCTACTCCACGAAGCCCTCGCCGAGGGCCTTGCGGATCTTCACGGCGTACGACTCGGCCTCGGCCTCGTCCTCGTACTTCACGCGGGGCCAGAAGAAGCCGCGCAGGCCGTCCTTGCGGTTGCGGGGGACGACGTGCGCGTGCAGGTGCGGCACGCTCTGGCTGACGCGGTTGTTCATCGCCACGAAGCTGCCGGCCGCCCCGAGGCCCTCCTCCACGGCGCGGGCGACCGCCTGGACGCGCGCGAAGTACGGCCCGACCGCCTCGGTGGACAGGTCGGCGAGGGTCTCGACGTGCCCCCTCGGGATGACGAGCACGTGCCCCTTGAACACCGGCCGGGCGTCGAGGAACGCCACGGCCACCTCGTCGGCCAGCACGACGTGGGCGGGCACGGCGCCCGAGGAGATCCCGCAGAACGGGCACGCGTCGGTCACCAGCCGAGCTTAGCGGCGCCGGACAGCAGGGAGCGCGCGATGACCATGGCCTCTCAACGCTCGCCGCGACATTCCAGATCGACCCTGCGCCTGGGGAAGGATCAGGCGGTGCTCTCCTCGGCGGCCGGGAGCAGGTAGAGCGTCACGATCGTCTCGTTCCCCTCGGCGTCGGAGACGTCGAAGGCCCGGATGGAGCCGTGTGCCACGGTGTCGGCCAGAATGCGCTGGGGATGGTCGATGGCGTGGCGCAGGACCACCGGGTAGCGCCCGTCACGGCCGCCTACGCCCACCGAGAACTGGTCGTCCTTGGGGTCGTATTCCAGGTAGGCCAGCGGGATCCTCTCCGCCTCGAACAGGTCGCCGAAGTCCTTGCTCACCACCTCGATGGCGGCCTCGGCGCCCTCGTAGTCGCGCGTCATCGCGTCGAAGAACTCGCGCCATTCGTCACGCGGAAGCTCAGGCCGCTGCTGGTTCATGGTCATGATCCCCCTCGCCGCCGCCGTGCCCGCGGGCCGCGTCGTCACCATGGTCGGCGACCCCGCCGCCCCGCCACATCACCCGATCAGGTAGGACTCCCCGAGGGAAGGGCCTCCCGCGCGTGGGAGGCCGGCAGCAGGATTCTGAACACCGTACGGCCCGGGCGGCTCTCGACCTCGGCCGAGCCGCCGTGCGCGCCCGCCACCGCCCTCACGATGGCCAGCCCGAGGCCCGTACCGCCCGAGGCGCGCGACCGGCCGAGGTCGGCGCGGACGAACCGCTCGAAGATCTCCCCCCGGAGCTCCTCGGGGATGCCGGGCCCGTCGTCGGCCACCGACAGCTCCACCCACGGCCCTCCACCGGCCGGCGGGCCCACCCGCACCATCACGGTGGTGCCCCCGGGGGTGTGCGTGCGGGCGTTGTCCAGCAGGTTGGTGAGCACCTGGTGGAGCCGGTCGGCGTCCCCCGAGATCGTGACCGGCTCCTCGGGCAGTTCGAGCCGCCAGCGGTGCTCGGGTCCCGCCACGCGGGCGTCCCCCGCGGCGTCCAGGGCCAGGCGGGTCAGGTCGACCTCCTCGCGCCGCAGCGGGCGGCCCGCGTCGAGGCGGGCTAGCAGGAGCAGGTCGTCCACGAGGTGGCCCATGCGCACGGACTCGGCCTGGACCCGCTCCAGCGCGTGCCGCACCTCGGGCGGCACGGGACCCGGGTGGCGTCGGGCCAGCTCGGAGTGGCCGCGGATGGCCGCCAGCGGGGTGCGGAGCTCGTGGCTGGCGTCGGCGGCGAACCTCCTCAGCCGCTGCTCGCTCGCGTGCCGCCGGGCGAGGGCGTCGCCGACGTGGTCGAGCATCCGGTTGAACGACGCGCCGACCTGCCCCACCTCGGTACGCGGGTCGGTGTACGGGACGCCACGGGGCAGCTCCACCTCGCCGTCGGCGAGCGGCAGCTCGGTCACCCCCCGCGCGGTGGCGGCGACCCTGCGCAGGGGCCGCAGCGACACCCCCACCCACAGCGCCCCGGCGACCCCGGTCAGCACGAGGGCGACGGCGAAGACGGCGGCCTCGACGGCCTCCAGGCGGTGCACGGTGGCCTCGGCCTCCACCAGCGGGAGCCCGGTGACCAGCGTGTCGCCGTCGAGACCCGGCACGGCCATCAGGCGGTAATCGCCCAGCCAGGACAGCCGGACGGTGCGTCCCCGGCCGTCGGCCGGGAGCGCGGCCAGAGCCGCCGTGTCGGCGGCCGAGAGGGTCAGCGTGGGGCCGGTCGAGGAGGTGTCGTCGGTGTCACGCTGCGGGGCGACCACGCCGCACTGGGTGACCACCCCGGCCACCAGCCTGGCCCCGAAAGTTCCGGCGGACTGCCCGCGCGTGTCGCCCTGGGAGTGCTCAAGGCTGGAGGCGAACCGGCCCCTCGACGTGGTGAGCTGGTGGTCCAGTCCCGAAAGCAGCGACCGGTTCAGGGCGAGGACGCTCACCACCCCCACCGCGGCGCACGCGCACGCGAGGAGCACCAGCAGCCCGGCGATGAGGCGGCCGCGCAGCGTCACCGGCGGTATGGGGCGCGCCATGGCGAGCCTCACGACGGCACGGGCTTGAGCACGTAGCCGACGCCGCGCACGGTGTGGATCAGCGGCGCCCGCCCGGCGTCGATCTTCTTGCGCAGGTAGGAGATGTACAGCTCGACCACGTGCGCCTGCCCGCCGAAGTCGTACGACCACACGCGGTCGAGGATCTGCGCCTTGCTCAGCACCCGGCGTGGGTTGCGCATGAGGAAGCGCAGCAGTTCGAACTCGGTGGGGGTCAGGTCGACCAGTTCCCCGGCCCGGGTGACCTCGCGCGCCTCCTCGTCCATGACGAGATCGCCGACGGCCAGCCGGTCGCCGGCGCCGGCGCGGGTCATCCCGGCCCTGCGCAGCAGGCCGCGCAGCCGGGCGAGCACCTCCTCCAGGCTGAACGGCTTGGTCACGTAGTCGTCGCCGCCCGCCGTGATCCCGGCGACGCGGTCCTCCACGGAGTCCCTGGCCGTCAGGAAGAGCACGCAGACCTGGGGCATCTCGGCGCGCAGCCGGCGCATGACCTCCAGGCCGCCGACGTCGGGGAGCATGATGTCCAGGATGACCGCGTCGGGGGCGAACTCGCGGGCCAGCCTGATCGCGGTCGCGCCGTCGCCGGCCGTCCGCACCTCCCAGCCCTCGTAGCGCAGCACCGCGCTCAGGACCTCGGCCAGGTCGGGCTCGTCGTCGACGACCAGCGCGCGCACGGGGGTCCCGTCGGGGCGCAGCAGGCCGGTGATCGGAGTGGGCGTGGTTTCCTCCATGAGGCTTACAGGGTCCTACCTGTACCGCAACGCACCCTATGCGATTCTGCTGAGAATCCTCTGAACGCCGCTCTTCATAGGAAAAGCAGAGATTCCGCTGGCACGGTGGCCGATATCTCGACGAAAGGGGATCTCTTGACCACCACGCACGCCGGCCACCGGCCGGGCTCCGGCGGGCGGCACTCGGCCGCGCCGGAGGCCCCGGCCCGGGGACGCCCGAGCCTCGCGCCCGTGGTGACCCAGGCGCTCATCGCCGCGGGCGCCGTGGCCGTGGTGGGGCTGTGGTGGGCGGACACCCCGTCGGTCATCGGGCCCGGCGGCTGGCTGACCGGCGCCGGACGGATCACCGGGCTGCTGGCCGGGTACGCGATCGCCGTGCTGATCTCGCTCATGGCCCGGGTGCCGGCGCTGGAGAGGGGGGTCGGCGCCGACCGGCTGGCCCGCTGGCACGCGATGGGCGGCCGCTACACCGTGGGCCTCGTCGTGGCGCACACGCTGCTGATCATCTGGGGGTACGCCGTCACGACGCGCACCGGCGTCGTGCACGAGACCGCGAGCCTGGTGCTCTCCTACCCCGACATGCTCAAGGCGACCGCGGCGGTGCTGCTGCTGGTCGGCGTCGGCGCCGTCTCGGCCAGGGCCGTACGGGCGCGCGTGCGCTACGAGACCTGGTTCTACCTGCACTTCTACACCTACCTCGCGGCGGCTCTCGCCTTCGGCCACCAGCTGAGCAACGGCGCGGAGTTCGTCGGCGACCGGGTCGCCCAGCTCGCCTGGTACGGGCTGTACGGCGTGGTGGGGGCGCTGGTGCTCTGGTACCGGTTCGTGACGCCCGTGGCGCGGGCGTTCCGGCACCGGCTGCGGGTCGCGCACGTCGTGCCGGAGGCGCCGGGGGTCGTCTCGGTCTACCTGACCGGCCGCCACCTGGGCGAGCTGAAGGCCGAGGCGGGCCACTTCTTCCGGTGGCGGTTCCTCACCCGCGACCTGTGGTGGGCGGCCAACCCCTACTCCCTGTCCGCGGTCCCCGCGAGCCACGAGCTGAGGATCACCGTCAAGGACCTGGGCGACCAGAGCCGGTCGCTGGCCCGCCTGCGCCCGGGCGTCCGCGTCGCCGCCGAGGGCCCGTACGGCGCGTTCACCGCCGGCCGGGCGACCCGGCGCCAGGTGCTGCTGATCGCGGGCGGGGTGGGCATCACCCCGATCCGGGCGCTGTTCGAGACGGTGCCGGGCGAGGTGACCCTGCTCTACCGGGCGAGCACGCCGCGGGACGTCGTCTTCCAGCGCGAGCTCTCGGCCATCGCCGCCCGGCGGGGCGCGGCCCTGCACTACCTGGTCGGCCACCGGGCCGAGGTAGGCGAGCCGTTCACCGCCGAGGTCCTCACCTCCCTGGTGCCCGGGCTGCGCGACCACGACGTCTACCTCTGCGGGCCGGCCGGCATGACCGCCACCGCGGTGGCGGCGCTGCGCCGCGCGGGGGTGCCGCGCCGCCGCATCCATCACGAGTCGTTCGAGTTCTGATCCGAGGAGCCACCCGATGCGAAGAGCCATATTCGCCGTGCTGGTCACGGCCGCCGGACTGATCCTGCTGCTCTCCTTCAAGCCCCACGAGGTCGCGTCCGCGGAACGGCCGCCCGCCGCCGTCTCGGGAGGCACGAGCGGAACCCAGGGCGATCCGGCGCCGAGCCAGGACGCGAGCGGCGGCGGGTCGTCCGGGAGCGCCGCCCGCACGGTGACCGGCGACGCGGTGGACACCCGCTGGGGGCCCGTACAGGTGCGCGTCTCCCTCTCGGGAAGCAGGATCACCGCCGTGGAGGCCATCGTGGTCCCCGACTCCAACCCCCGTGACCGGGAGATCAACTCCTTCGCCGTGCCCGTCCTCACGCAGGAGGCGCTGGACGCGCAGAGCGCCCAGATCGACACCGTGTCCGGCGCGACCTACACCAGCGAGGGGTACGCCGGCTCCCTGCAGAGCGCGCTGGACAAGGCGGGCCTGTAGGTGAGGCACGTCGAGCACGTCATGGGCACGGTCTTCTCCTTCGACGTGCGGCACGAGCCGTCCGGCGGCCTTCGGGAGGCCCTCGGCGAGGCGGTGGCCGAGCTGCACCGGATCGACGAGGTGTTCTCGACCTACCGGGAGGGCAGCCCGGTGAGCCGCCTCGGGCGCGGCGAGATCACCCTGGCCGGGTGTCCCGAGGAGGTCGCGGAGGTGCTCGCGCTCTGCGAGGAGGCGGCGCGGGTCAGCTCGGGGTACTTCACCAGCGCGCCCGGCGGGCGCCTGGACCCGTCCGGCATGGTGAAGGGGTGGGCGGTGGAACGGGTGTCGGCGATGCTGGCCGGGGCGGGCGCGTCCCGGCACAGCGTCAACGGCGGCGGCGACGTGCGGGTGCGGGGCGAGGCGGCCCCCGGCAGGCCGTGGCGGGTGGGCGTAGCGCACCCGCTCCGCCCCGGCGCCCTCGCCACCGTGGTGTCCGGCCGGGACCTCGCCGTGGCCACCTCCGGGGTCGCCGAGCGGGGAGCGCACATCGTCGACCCGCACACGGGCGCCCCCGCGACGGCCCTCGCCTCGGTGACCGTGGTCGCCGAGAGCCTGACCAGGGCGGACGCGATGGCCACCGCGGCGTTCGCCATGGGTGAGGCCGCGCGCGAGTGGGCCGAGGGGCTGCCCGGCCTGGAGGCGTTCGCGGTCACCCGCTCGGGCACCGCCTGGTGGACGGGCGGCTTCCCGCGCTATGGGCCCACACCCCGGCACAAGCCGCAAATGATGTGCTATGACGTGATTGACAGTTAAGTGGGCAATGCCGGGCATGCCATCGGCCCGGGCATGTCCCGACAGCGAAGGACTACTTTGGCCAGCAGCAGCGCCAGTCACGGCCCCCTCGCCGCGTACACCCTCGCCGAGCTGCGGGAGCGGCACAGCGCGAAATGGCGGGAGTACCCGCCGGACGTGCTGCCGGTGTGGGTCGCGGAGATGGACACCCCGCTCGCCGAGCCGATCGCGGCGGCGCTGGTGGCGGCCATCGGCCGGGGCGACACCGGGTACGCCGTCGCGGGAGGGCTGCCGGAGGCCTTCGCCGGGTTCGCCGCCCGGCGGTTCGGCTGGCGTCCCGACCCCGCGCACATGCGCCTGGTGCCGGACGTGATGGCCGGGATCGTCGAGGTGCTGCACCTGGTGACCGAGCCGGGAGACCGGGTAGTGATCAACACCCCCGCCTACCCGCCGTACTTCTACTGGCTGCCTCGCATCGGCCGCGAGGTGGTCCAGAGCCCCCTCGCCCTGACCCCGGACGGCTTCCGGCTGGACCTCACCGCCCTGGAGCGGGACTTCGCGGCCGGGGCCGCCGCGTACCTGCTGTGCAGCCCGCACAACCCCACGGGCCTGGTCTTCGGCGAGGACGAGCTGCTGGCCGTCGCCGGGCTCGCGGACCGCTACGGGGTGCGGGTCGTGGTGGACGAGATCCACGCGCCGCTGGTCTACCCGGGGGCGCGTCACGTGCCCTTCGGATCGCTGGACGCCCCGGCCTCGGCCCGCTCGATCACGCTGGCCTCGGCGTCCAAGGCGTGGAACCTCGCCGGGCTCAAGGCCGCGCTGGCGGTGCCGGGCGTGGAGGCCCGGTCCGACGTCGCCGCCATCGACGCCGAGGTGAGCGAGAGCGCGGGCCTGCTCGGGGTGATCGCCTCGGAGGTGGCGTTCGACGCCGGGGAGCCGTGGCTGGCCGAGCTGATGGCCGGGCTCGCCGCCAACCGCGCCCTGCTCGGCGACCTGCTCGCCGAGCGGCTGCCCGAGGTCGGCTACCAGCCGCCGCAGGCGACCTATCTGGCCTGGCTGGACTTCCGGGCGCTCGGGCTCGGCGACGACCCCGCCGGGTGGTTCCTGCGGCGGGGCGGGGTCGCGCTGTACCCGGGCACGAAGTTCGGGGCCCCCGGGTGCGGGTTCGCGCGGTTCAACTTCGCGACCGCCGCCGAGCGGGTGACCGAGGCGGTCGGCCAGATGGCCGCGACGCTCGTCAGCCGCCCGCGCGCGGGCGTGACCAGGGCGCTCAACGCGCTGTGACCGTACGGCTCAACGCGCTGTGACCGTACGGGCCGAGGGGGCGCCGGGCCGCTCCCCACAGCGGCCCGGTCCCCCCTCGGTACGCGCTCAGTCGAGCAGGGTAGCGAGGAAGGAGTTGGAGAAGACCTGGTGCGGGTCGAGGGTGTCGAGGGTGGCCACGGCGGTGTCCCAGTTGTCGCCCGAGGGCTGCCCCGCCCTGTAGGCGTTCGGAACCGTGGTGTCGCGGATGGTGGCGTCCGCCCACGCTGCCGTGCCCGAGTACGCCCACCCCTTGGACCACTCGGGCCGTACGGCGGCGTAGGAGCCGGTGTAGTTGGACAGGATCCACTGCTCGGTCTCGCGGTAGAACTGCTGGGAGTACGGCGTGCCGGGCACCGTGAGGATGTCGAGCCAGACCGCCACGTTCCAGTCGGCGTGGTCGGGCCGTGGCCGCAGCGCCGAGAGCTGCGGGGACACCGCGCCGGCGACCTGGGAGTCGGCCGGGTTGTCGAGCCCGGTGACGCGGATCTCCAGCGGGCCGTTCATCGGGTAGCGCCCCTGGTTCGCGTACGCGGTGATCGCGCCCTGGTAGTAGGCGTAGAACTCGCTGACGACGCGCTGGATGTTGCTCCTGTTGGTCAGGATGGCGTAGCCGTTGGCGGTCACCCGCAGCGTGGTCGGGCGCACGTAGAGCATCAGGTTCTTCGACCAGCCCCAGATGTCCCACGTGCCGGTCAGGATCAGCCCGGAGCCGACGACTCCCATCTGGGTGTTCTCGAAGGTCGGGGTGAGCGCGGCGTTGCCCGCGACGATCTGTGACAGCAGGTCGGAGGCGTCCTTGGACAGGAAGTCGGAGAAGGAGTAGTTGTAGGGGCTGTTGACCTGCCGGGAAAGCAGGGGCTTGGAGGGGGCGACGCTCCACACCTTCAGCCAGGGCACGGTGGTGAAGGGGAACCAGATCGCCTCGACGCGCCCGGATGAGTTCACGTAGCTCGCGAAGGAGTCGGAGCCGGCCGAGGCGGGCGGCGCGAACATCGTGTTGACGTTGATGTGGTAGAAGCTCTGGCACCTGAGCCGCTTGTTCGCCCCCACCCGCAGCGTGACCTCGGTGACGAACGTCCGGCCGAGGTTGACCAGCAGCGCGCCGATCGCCGGGTCGGACCGCTGGAAGGTCCTGACGGCGTACTGGCTCGTCCCCGGGTCCCAGACGACGGCCTTGAGCTGCGTGACGAGGTTGCTGACCGAGCCGAAGGTGTGGCCGGGGGTGAGGGTCTCCCCCGTCTTCGGCACCGCCGTGCCGTGCCCGTCGATGGCGAGCACGCCGCCGAGCGACAGGTCTCCCGGCGCGGGGGTGGCGGTCAGGCCGTAGCCCGCTCCCTCCAGGGTGGTCAGCAGCGCCTCCATCGTGACGCCGGTCTGGGCGGTGACGCTGGCGGGCGAGCCCGCGTTGACCGTGACGGCGGTGAGGTGCTGGGTGGTGTCGACCAGCAGGGTGTTCCCCGGGGCCCCGGCCGGGATGACCAGGGGCGACCAGTTGTGCGACATGCCGCGGGGACGGACCTTCCAGCCGTTGGCCCTGGCCCAGTTCGCGAGGGTGACGACCTCGGCGGCCGAGGCGGGGGCCGACGTCCAGACGCCGTCGATCTCGATCTCCCCCGACCAGTTCTCGTAGGTCTGCTGGTAGAGCGAGATCCCCGCGGGGTAGCCGGGCGGCGCCGCGAGCGTCGCGCCGCTCGCCGGGGTGAGGCGGGCGGCCGGCGTCCACTGGAGCGCGCTGAGCGCCGCGGCTCCGGCGGCGCCGCCGAGTAACGCCCGTCGCGTGAGACCGTGCCGGCCGGTGTCGTCACCGTATGCCATGAGGTGCCTCCGTTGATCGCTTGTTTTCGGGCATGCGGCGGCCTGGGGCGACGATGGAGGAGACCCCGGACCGTCCCGTGCGGCGGCACGGGGCCGGGGCCGTTCTCGTGCGGGGGCGCGCCGGGGGTATGGCGGATCGACGTCCGCGAGGAGGACGGGGACGCCGGCCGCCCTTTCCGGGGTGGCCGGAGGTGCGGGCTCGCGCCTAGGCCCGCGTGTGGTGAGCTGTCAGGAACTCACAGTTTCCCGATGGCTTTTTATACGCCCGCGCAACATGGCGGTCAAGCAAATGCTTGTTTGTGTTAACGGGCCGGGAACGGATCAGGTGTCCAGGAAGCCCGGGGGGACCATGACCCGCAGGCCGTTGGGGATCGAGCGGATCGTGAGCGGGGTGCGCAGGCGCACCTCGCCGTCCACGTCGGCGGCCATCGAGGGCTCGGTCTCCAGCAGCATCTCACCGCCGGTCACGAACGGGCCGCCGGCGAGGCTGCTCCAGCGGCCGCTCGTGGCCCTGACCAGGGTCTCGGCGAGCAGCCTCAGCCGCTTGCCGGAGCCGAGCTGGTAGGCCACCAGGCGGCGGTTGTCGATGCTGATGTCGCGGGCGATCTGCCAGCCGCCGTGGTAGCGCCCGTTGGCGATGTTGAGCTGGTGCGTGAGCAGCTCGTGGCGCCGGCCGTCCACCGTGATGAAGGCGCGGAACGGCGAGTGCCCGGGCAGGATCGTCAGCGCGGTCAGAGGGTACGCCGCGCGGCCGAGCACGCGCTTGAGCCACGGCTTGACCTTGCCGGCCACCTCGACCGACACCCCGAAGCTCGCCAGGTTGGCGAACGGGCGGTCGCCCGCCATGCCGAGGTCGATGTCGGCGACCTTGCCGCGGCTGAAGACCTTGACCGCGCGCGCGAGGTCGAGCGGGAGGCCGAGGCTGCGGGCGAAGTTGTTGGTGGTGCCGAGGGGCAGCACGCCGAGGGCCACGTCGCGGTGGGCGACGTGCTTGACGGCCTCGCTGAGGCTCCCGTCGCCCCCGCCGACCACCAGCAGGTCGGGCTGGAGCTCCAGAGCCTCCTGGATGATCTCGGGGAGCCGGGAGGGGTCCATGACCGCGTAGGTCCTCAGCGGGCGGAAGCCGTCGGCCTGGAGCAGGCGCAGGGCCTCGAAGTAGCGGTGGCGGCCCCGCCGGGACCGCGTGTTCACCACCAGGGCCACCCTGCGAAGATCGCGGATCGCCTTGGTGTGTTCCGCCTTGCTCCGCAGCTCGCTCACCGATCACCCGTCCCGTAGATGGCTTCGGGAGACATGCTATTCAGTGCCGGGAAGCAGGCGGGACGGGTTCGGCGTCGCCGTAACCCGTCCCGCGTGGACCTTCGCCGGTCAGCTCACCGGCTCACTGCTTACTACGTCCGGAGGCTTCTCCGGCTCACTTCTTCGGCGCGGTCACCTGGGCGATGACACCCAGGTTGCCCGGAAGCGGTGCGATGAGCTTGATCTGCACGCCGAGCTGCTTGCCCTCGTCGCCGGGGTTGCCCGAGCCGAGGGTGAAGCCGTTGACGCTCTCGCCGTACAGGTCGGTCGCCGGAGTGCCGTCGGCGTTGACGACCCGCAGCGAGTACTGCTGGTTGTCCTTGGAGGGGACGACCACCGAAGCGTCGCGGAACCGGTAGTAGAGCCCGTCCTCGCGGCTCTCCAGGCCCGGGTACCAGGTCTTGGCGTCGGTGAACGCCTTGACCGGGTCCTGCGGCGCGAACTTCGTGCAGTACTCGGTGAACGGCTCGCCCTCGATGCACTCCTTGAAGGTGTACGTCTTGTTGAAGCCGAACGCGATGTTCGACGCCTGCGGGCGCGACGGGATGTTCTTGAGCACGCTCTTGTCCACCTCCGCCGCCTTGCCGCTACGGCGCAGCGGGTCGAAGTGGGAGTCGACCAGCAGGAGCTGGCCCTTGGCGCCCGCCGACGGCAGCGACCAGGTGTTGGACGCCGCGTTGTTGTAGCCGAGCGAGGTGTCGCGCAGCCAGACGAGCATGCCAGGAGCGTTGTAGGGAACCTTCTCGACCTTCCAGGCGCCGTCGTGGCTCCAGGTGGTGTCGTAGGTGTAGCTCAGGCCCTTGTCGAAGCCGTCGAGGTTGCGCCACTCGGCCAGGTAGTACTGGGCGCTCTTCAGCGTCCCGCTGTGCTGCACCCAGCCGGCGCCCTTGGTGTCGGTGAAGGTGCCGCCGGCGGCGGTCCAGCCGGCCGCGCCGGACTCGACGTCGTCGCTCCAGACGGTGGTGCCGCCGCTGGTGACCGAGAAGTCGTCGGCGAACCAGCCGCGCTCCTCCGCCGCCGCGTCGGTGGCGTACCGCAGGCGCAGCTTGACGCTCTTGCCCGCGAACGGCGCGAGGTCGGCGTAGTAGTGCTGCCAGCCGCCGGAGTCGCCGGTCAGGCCGTACTTCTTGTTGCCGTAGTCGCGCATGCGCTTGTTCGGGTCGGCGTAGTCGTCCGCGGTGGAGACGAGCGTGCCGTCCGCGCCGTAGACCTTCTGCTCGGCCCAGGTCGCGCCACCGTCGGTGGAGACCTCGATGAACCCGTAGTCCCAGTCCTGCTCGATGGTGAAGTCGTTCCAGAGCCAGAACTTGGTGTCCGTGCCGGCCGGGACCGCGATGTCGCGGGTCAGCTTGATGTCGGCCCAGTCCTGGTCGTTGTTCGACCACCACACCTTGGTGCCGCTGTGCGGCGTGGTCAGCGTGACGTCCTTGTCGGGCAGGTTGATCCGTACGCCGTCCTCGGTCAGCTTCGGCGTGCGGGACGCCTGGCCGACCGTGACCAGCTTGGTGCCGTCACCGGGGTTGAGCACCTTCGGGTTCGCCCAGCCGAGCACCCACTTGTCCCACAGGCCCATGTGGATCGGCATCGACTGGAAGATCGGCCCGGAGTGCGAGCCGGTCGACATGAGGTCCCAGAACTCCACGTCGCTGTCACCGGCGCCGGTGGCGTCGTACAGGTCCGGGAGGCCGAGGTCGTGGCCGTACTCGTGGGCGAACACGCCGACGCCCGAGTTCTCCGGCTGCACGATGTAGTTGGAGATCTTGACGTTGGTCCCGGGAACCGTGTAGCCGCCCGCGATCGCGCTGGAGTGGGCCCAGATGGCGAAGGTGCCCTGGGCGCCGCCGCCGCCGGACTTGTCCTCGCCCGCGTGGACGAGCACCAGGTGGTCCACCACGCCGTCGGGCTCGTTGTAGTTGCCGTCGCCGTCGGCGTCGGAGGTGTCCTCCTGGTCGTAGTCGGCCCAGGGGAAGTTCGGGTTGCTCTTGGCCAGCTCGTTCACCGCGTCGATGCCGAGCTGAGCGGCGCCGCGGGGGTTGTTCGGGTGGCCGGAGGAGTCCTGCACCGCGGCGTGGCAGGCGCCCGCGCCGTACCAGGCCTCGGAGTGCGGCACCTTGATCCAGCCGATCGCCTCACCGCTGACGGTGTAGGCGCCCTTGGACATCTCCTCGTACATGTTCTTCATGGTGTAGCCGGAGATGTCGATGCCCGGCTTGCCGTCGCGAGGGTCCTTCAGGTCCGTGCGGACCCGCTTGGTGACGCCCTTGCTGGAGTAGAGCATGTCGTTGTAGAAGGCGTTGTTGAAGTCCGCCACCCACATCGAGTTGTTGTCCTTGCCGCCACCGGCCGCGAGCGCGGGGTTGGCGATCTTGTTGTGCAGCGGCCCGTTGATCTTGGTGCCGGGCGGCTCGGTGATGCAGTCGTCCGCGTCGTCGATGGTCTTCGGGTGGCTGAAGCCCGAGAAGTCGTCGTTCGCGTTCTCGTTGAACTCGACCAGCAGCGTGAGCAGCTTGGCCTTCTGCGTGGTCTTGGACTTCTTGTAAAGGAACTCGAAGGGGTTCTTGCCGGTGCGGACGGCCGTGCGCTCGTGCTTGGCCAGTTCGCGGGCGGCGACCGGGTTGCCCTCGGCGTGCTTGTGGTCGAACGCCTCGGCGGTGGGCGCGGTACCGCGCCGCTTTGCCGCCCCGGTGTCCACCTTCTCCCCGGACTTGGGGGTGGTCTCGCTCTGCACCCTCGGGGGGGCGTAGTTGATGTAGTAATCACTCGCCGTGGGCTGATACCTGGCCACCGAGGTGTCCCCCGGTGCCGCGGCACCCGTGACCGCGAGGCCCGCCGCCGCCAGTCCCACCACTGGCAGCATCGCGGCGAGACGCCTGATTCTGCGTGACAACAGGGTTTCCTCCTCCGCCCGGGTTGTCCGGGCTCCACCCGGGGTCTCCGGGCGACGTCCAAGGCGCGCCGGGATGAACGCGCCGACCGTTGGAGATCTGTGGCGTTAACCATGGAACGCCCCAGAATCGGCAAAGCGGACGTTAGAGGATGGAGTAAAGCAAAAGTAAAGCCAACCAAGGATGTTGCGAAATTGTCATCGTGGGAAGTCCGGTGCGCACGGCGTTTCCTGCGCTCGTGATGAGCCGTTTCCTGCGGTTTTCCTGCTGGGTGATGTCATAGTGCGGAGTTTCGTCCCCGGTTCGCCCCGAGTCGGCATGTCCGGGGGGCAGAACGTACAGTCGCAGTCGTGAACGCCGTCGATGAACTCGTGGACGCCCTCCCTGCCGGGAGGGTGCTGACCGATCCTGATGTGACCGCCTCCTACGCTCGGGACCAGACGTTCCTCGAGCCCGGCAAGCCCCTGTGCGTCGTCGCGGCGCAGACCCGTGACGACGTGATCGCCACGATGAGCTGGGCCACCCGGCACCGGGTGCCCGTGGTGCCCCGGGGCGCCGGCACCGGGCTCGCGGGCGGCGCCACGGCGGTCGAGGGCTGCGTGATGCTGTCGCTGGCGCGCATGACCGCGATCCGCGAGCTGTCCCCCGCCGACGAGATCGCCGTGGTGGAACCCGGGGTGATCACCGCCGACCTCGACCGGGCCGCCCGGGCGCACGGCCTGATGTACCCCCCCGACCCCTCCTCGTACGAGATCTCCACCATCGGCGGCAACCTCGCCACCAACGCGGGCGGGCTGCGCTGCGTGAAGTACGGCGTGACCCGCGACTCCACGCTGGGGCTCGAGGTCGTGCTGGCCGACGGGCGGGTCCTTTCCACCGGCCGCCGCACGATGAAGGGCGTGACCGGGTACGACCTCACCGGGCTGTTCGTGGGCTCCGAGGGCACCCTCGGCGTCATCACCTCGGCGACCATGCGGCTGCGCAGGGCGCCGGCCGTGCCGCCGGTCACGATCGCCGCCGAGTTCCCCTCGCTGCGCGCCGCGGGCGACGCGGTCGCCGCGATCGTCGCCGCGGGCTGCCAGCCCTCGCTGCTGGAGCTGATGGACCGCAACACCCTCAAGGCGATCGACGACTGGAAGAACATCGGCCTGGAGACCGGCGTCCAGGCCATGCTCATCGCGCAGTCGGAGGGGAACCCGCCCGGAAACGCCGACGAGATGGCCCGCATCTGCGAGGCCGCCGGGGCGAGCTTCGTCGCGGTGTCCTCGACCCCCGAGGAGACCGACGAGCTGATCGGCGTGCGGCGGCTGGCCTACACCGCCAAGGAACGGCTGGGCACGTGCCTGGTGGAGGACGTCTGCGTCCCCCGCTCCGTGCTCCCCGACATGATCTCCACCATCGAGGAGGTCGCCGCCCGCCACGACACCATGATCTGCACGGTCGCGCACGCAGGGGACGGCAACCTGCACCCGGTCTTCATCTTCGACCGGGGTCTCCCCGAGCCGCCCGCGAACGTCTGGGAGGCGGCCGACGAGATCTTCCGCGTCGCGCTCGACCTCGGCGGCACGCTGACCGGCGAGCACGGCGTCGGCCTGCTCAAGCGCCGCTGGCTCGGCCTGGAGAGCGGACCGGTCGTCAGTGAGGTCCAGCAGGGCATCAAGGCGGTCTTCGACCCTCTGGGCATCCTCAATCCCGGCAAGGCCATCTGAGACCGGCATCACCATTCCCACTGGTAGCGTTCTTGACCACAAGTGGTGATATTTCGCGCTATCGGGGGTCGGGGTGGCACAGGGGCTCAGTGACGAGGATCCGCGCCGCCTCGGCGCGTTCGAGATCCTCGGGCGCCTGGGCGAGGGCGGCCAGGGCGTGGTCTACCTCGGCCGGTCGGCCAGGGGCGAGCAGGTGGCGATCAAGCTGCTGCACGCCCGGCTCTCCGGCGACGCCGACGCCCGCGCCCGGTTCCTCCGCGAGGTGTCGGTGGCGCAGCGGGTCGCGCGGTTCTGCACCGCCTCCGTCCTGCACGCCGACCTCGCCGGCAACCAGCCCTACATCGTCAGCGAGTACGTCCCCGGCCCGTCCCTGCGCCAGCTCGTGGACCGCGAGGGACCGCGCAGGGGCGCCGCGCTCGACCGCCTCGCGGTCAGCACGGCCACCGCCCTCGCCGCGATCCACGGCGCGGGCATCCTGCACCGCGACTTCAAGCCCGCCAACGTGCTGATGGGCCCCGAGGGGCCGGTCGTCATCGACTTCGGCATCGCCAGGGCGCTGGACACGCCCGGCGCGACCGCCACGGGCGACACCCTCGGCACCCCGTCGTACCTGGCGCCCGAGCAGCTCAGCGGCGTGGCGGCGACCCCGGCGGTCGACGTCTTCGCCTGGGGCGTGACGATGGTCTTCGCCGCGACCGGGCGGCCGGCCTTCGGCGCGGACTCCATCCCCGCGGTCATCAACCGCATACTCAACGAGCAGCCCGACCTGACGGCCCTGGACCCCTCGCTGCGCGCCCTGGTCGCCGCCTGCCTGTCGAAGGACCCCTCCCGCCGCCCCACGGCGGAGGCCATGGTCTCCCACCTGATGGGCCGGCCCGCCGCCCAGGTCAGGCACGACGCCCAGGGCGGCGGTCCCGGCAACCCGCAGAGCGGCGGTCCCGGCGACCCGCAGAGCGGCGGTCGCGGCAACCCGCAGCGCACCAGGCGGCGCCCCGCGCGGCGCAAGCCGCTCGGCGAGCGGACGGTCGTGCTGTCGGTCGTCGCGGCGGTCGCCGCCGCCATCCTCACCGCCGGCACCGTGGTGCTGGTCCAGACGGTGGCCTCGTCCGGCTCGTCCGCCCAGCGGGCGGCCATCGGCGAGCCCCCGGTCGTCGACGCGGTCAGCGGGGGTCCGTCCGGCACGCGGCCGCCTGTGGACGCGACGGCCGCCGAGGTGTCGCCCACCCCGCCTCCGAGCCACACCGGGAAGCCCACGACGCGGGCCAGGATCAGCCAGTCCCCGCCCCAGAGGCCCGCGTCCCCGGGGCCGTCCACCCGGGCGCCGTCCCCCACCCCGACGGCCAAGCCGACGCCGAAGCCGACGCCCACCCCGAAGCCGACGGTCTCGCCGACCGCGAAGCCGACACCGACGCCCACCAAGAAGCCCACGTCCACCCCCAAGCCGAGCGCTCCGGCGAAGGCGAACCCGAACACGCCGGCCGGGGTGTGCGGGGCGGGGTACAAGACCATCGAATCGCACGGCCTCGGCAGCGCCACGGTGTACCTGCTGTACAACGGCGCGGCGGGGAAGAACTGCGTCGTCACGATCTCGAAGTACATCATGACGCAGAAGATCAGGATGAGCGCCGTGCTGCAGGTCAAGGGCGGCGCCTCGGACGACGACACCGGCAGCTACGCGGAGTACGCGGGCCCGATCAGGCTGGCCGCCTCGAAGACCTGCGTGATCTGGGGCGGCGGGTACGGCACGGCCAACTGGAAGAGCGGCTGGTCGCACTGCGGCTGACGCCGGATCACCGCGGCTTGACGGCCCACCTGCCTCCGCCGAACCAGCCCGATTCCTCGCGACGCGCGCCACGAGCAGCCCTCCTGGCGAGCCGGAGCGCCCGCCCGATGTACTACCTTCTGGGGCACCGGCAACCACGGGAGTGATGCGTGATCGACAGCCGTCTCGACACCGCGAGCGCCGACTTCCAGGCGAGACGGGCCGCCATGCTCGCCAAGCTCCGCGACCTCGCGTCCGAGCAGGCCAAGGCGGTGGCGGGCGGTGGCCCCAAGTACGTCGAGCGCCACCACCGGCGCGGCAAGCTGCTCGCCAGGGAGCGTGTCGAGCTCCTGGTGGACCCCGACTCGCCCTTCCTGGAGCTCTCGCCGCTCGCCGCCTGGGGCACCGACTTCCCCGTGGGCGCGAGCGTGATCACCGGCATCGGGGTGGTCGAGGGGGTCGAATGCGTGATCGTCGCGAGCGACCCGACCGTACGGGGCGGGTCGTCGAACCCGTGGACGCTGCGCAAGACGCTGCGGGCGTCGGACATCGCGCTGGAGAACCGCCTGCCGCTGATCAACCTCGTCGAGTCGGGCGGCGCGGATCTGCCGACGCAGAAGGAGATCTTCATCCCCGGCGGCCGGATATTTCGTGATTTGACCCGGTTGTCGGCCGCCGGCATCCCGACCATCGCCCTGGTGTTCGGCAACTCGACGGCCGGGGGCGCGTACGTCCCGGGCATGAGCGACCACGTGGTCATGGTCAGGGAACGCGCCAAGGTCTTCCTGGGCGGGCCCCCGCTGGTCAAGATGGCCACGGGCGAGGAGTCCGACGACGAGTCGCTGGGCGGCGCCGAGATGCACGCCCGCGTCTCCGGGCTCGCCGACCACCTGGCCCTGGACGAGCACGACGCGCTCCGCATCGGCCGCCGCGTCGTCGGCCGCCTCAACCTGCGCAAGGCGGGCCGCACTTCGGGCGCACGGCCTCCGCTGTACGACGAGGAGGAGCTTCTCGGCATCGTCCCCGAGGACCTCAAGATCCCCTTCGACCCGCGCGAGGTGATCGCCCGCGTGGTCGACGGCAGCGAGTTCGACGAGTTCAAGCCGCTGTACGGGGCGAGCCTGGTGACGGGGTGGGCCAGCCTGCACGGGCACCCGATCGGCATCCTGGCCAACGCCCGAGGCGTGCTGTTCAGCGAGGAGGCCCAGAAGGCGGCGCAGTTCATCCAGCTCGCGAACCGGTCGCGCACTCCCCTGGTCTTCCTGCAGAACACCACCGGCTACATGGTCGGCAAGGACTACGAGCAGGGCGGCATCATCAAGCACGGCGCCATGATGATCAACGCGGTGTCCAACTCCACCGTCCCGCACCTCACCGTCGTCATGGGCGCCTCCTACGGGGCGGGCAACTACGGCATGTGCGGGCGGGCGTACGACCCGCGCTTCCTGTTCTCCTGGCCGAGCGCGAAGTCCGCGGTCATGGGCCCCGCGCAGCTCGCGGGAGTGCTGTCGATCGTCGGGCGCGCGTCGGCCGAGGCACGCGGCCAGGTGTACGACGAGGAGGCCGACGCGGCGATGCGGCAGATGGTCGAGGCCCAGATCGAGTCGGAGTCACTGCCCTTCTTCCTGTCCGGGCGCCTGTACGACGACGGGGTGATCGACCCGCGCGACACCCGCACCGTCCTCGGCCTGTGCCTGTCGGCCATCGGCGAGGTTCCCGGCGCCCCCGCCCCCGCCGGTTTCGGCGTCTTCCGGATGTGAGCGAATGATCAGACGACTGCTGGTGGCCAACCGGGCGGAGATCGCCCGCCGCGTCTTCCGCACCTGCCGCGACCTCGGCATCGAGACCGTGGCGGTGTTCTCCGACGCCGACGCCGGCTCACCGCACGCCGCCGAGGCCGACCACGCCGTACGGCTGCGCGGGGTCAGGCCCGCCGACACCTACCTCGACGTCGACGCGATCGTCTCGGCGGCGCTGAACGCCGGGGCGGACGCCGTCCATCCCGGCTACGGGTTCCTCTCGGAGAACGCCGCGTTCGCCAGGGCCGTGCTGGACGCGGGCCTGACCTGGATCGGCCCGAGCCCCGCGGCCATCGCCGCGATGGGCTCCAAGATCGAGGCCAAGGTCCTGATGGCCCAGGCCGGGGTGCCCGTGCCGGCCTCGGTGATCCCGGAGTCCCCCGAGGCCGGGGAGCTCGTGTTCCCTGTGCTGGTGAAGGCGTCGGCCGGCGGCGGCGGGCGCGGCATGCGCGTCGTGCGCGACCCGGCCGAGCTGGACGAGGCCGTGGCGGCGGCCCGGCGTGAGGCGCTGTCGGCGTTCGGGGACGGCACCGTCTTCGTCGAGCCGCTCCTGGAGGAGGCCAGGCACATCGAGGTCCAGATCCTGGCGGACGCCCACGGCACGGTGTGGACGCTCGGCGAGCGCGAGTGCTCGATCCAGCGCAGGCACCAGAAGGTCGTCGAGGAGACCCCTTCGCCCGGGGTGTCCCCCGGCGTGCGCGACACGCTCTTCGAGGCCGCCGAGAGGGCCGCCAAGGCGATCGGCTACGTCGGCGCGGGCACGGTCGAGTTCCTCGTCAAGGGGGACACCGTCGCGTTCCTGGAGATGAACACGCGGCTCCAGGTCGAGCACCCGGTGACCGAGTGCGTGTACGGCGTCGACCTGGTGCGCCTGCAACTGGAGGTCGCCGAGGGCGCCCGCCTGCCCGCCGAGCCGCCGGAGCCGCGCGGCCACGCCATCGAGGTGCGCCTCTACGCCGAGGACCCCGCGAGCGACTGGCGCCCGCAGAGCGGCACCCTCCGGCTGTTCGAGGTGCCGGGCGTCGACGCCCGCTTCCAGGTGCCGGGGCTCACGAGGGAGACCGGCGACGGCGGCCCGGCGGCGTACGGCCTGCGGCTGGACTCGGGGGTCGAGAGCGGGTCGGAGGTCGGCGTGCACTACGACCCGATGCTGGCCAAGGTCATCGCCTGCGGCCCGAACCGGGCCGGGGTGGCGCGGCGCCTCGCGAGCGCGCTCGCCTGCGCGCGCGTCCACGGCCTCATCACCAACCGCGACCTGCTGGTGGGCGTGCTCCGGCACGAGGCGTTCCTGGCGGGTGACACGCACACGGGCTTCCTCGACCGGTACGACGTCGCCACCCCGGCCGTGCCGCCCGTACCGCTGCTCGCCCTGGCCGCGGCTCTGGCGCTGGCCGCCGCCAACCGCGCGGCGGCGAGCGTGCTCGGCGGGCTGCCGAGCGGCTGGCGCAACGTGCCTTCCCAGCCGCAGCGCACCGCGTTCGACGGTCCCGGCGGCCGGGTCGAGATCGCCTACCGGCTCACCCGTGACGGGCTGGCGGCCGAGGGCTTCGACGACGTGACGCTGGTCTCCGCGACCCCCGGCGAGGTCGTCCTGGACGTGGCCGGGGTCGTGCGCCGGTTCGCCGTCGCGGGGTACGCCGACGCCGTCCAGGTGGACTCGCCGCTCGGCTCGGTGTGGCTCGTGCCCCTGCCGAGGCTGCCGGAGCCGGTCGTGTCGATCCCCCCGGGCTCCCTGCTCGCCCCCATGCCGGGTACCGTTCTGCGCGTCGAGATCACACCGGGAGCGGCGGTCACAGCCGGGCAGCCGATCCTCACCTTGGAGGCGATGAAGATGGAGCATCAGATCTCCGCTCCGGCGGCGGGCGTCGTCTCCGAGCTCAACGTGACGCCGGGCCGCCAGGTCGAGGCGGGAGCCGTGCTCGCCGTGATCGAGGAGTCCCGATGACGGCTCTGGTCCACCACGAAGCGCGCGGCGGCGTCGCCACGATCACGCTGGACTCGCCGCACAACCGCAACGCGCTGTCCGTGCGGCTCCTCGGCGAGCTGGAGCGCGCGCTGCACCACGCCATCGGCGACGAGGGCGTCCGCGTGATCGTGCTGACCGGCACCGGCCCGGTCTTCTGCTCGGGCGCCGACCTGAAGGAGCAGGCGCCCGCCCAGAACGGCAGGCCGCACGACGCGCCGGTGACCGCCTCGTTCCCGGAGATCATGAGCCTGGTCTGGGGCAGCCCCAAGCCGGTCATCTGCCGCCTGAACGGCACCGCCCGCGCCGGCGGCCTCGGGCTGGTGGCCGCGTGCGACTTCGCGATCGCCCCCGACTCGGCGACGTTCGCCTTCAGCGAGGTACGGCTCGGCGTGGTGCCCGCCATGATCTCGGTGACCGTGCTGCGCCGCCTCGACCCGCGCGCCGCCGCGGAGTACTTCCTCACCGGAGAGGTGTTCGGCGCCGCCCGCGCCGCGGAGATCGGGCTGCTGACCCGGGCCGTCCCCGCCGAGGAGCTCGACGCCACCGTCGCGCACTACGCCGGCATGCTGCTGCGCGGCGGCCCGGAGTCCCTCGCGATCACCAAGCAGCTCGTCCGCACCGTGCCCGGCATGTCGGTGGACGACGGCATGCGCGAGATGGCGAGGCTCTCCGCCCAGCGCTTCACCTCCCCGGAGGGCCAGGAGGGCATCCGCGCCTTCATGGAGAAGCGTCCCGCCTCCTGGATCCCTGAGCCCGGGTCCGAAGGGGACACGGCCCCGTGACGGGCGCCGCCGGCCCGCTGCGCATCGCCAACTGCAGCGGGTTCTACGGCGACAGGCTGTCGGCCGCCAGGGAGATGGTCGAGGGCGGGCCCATCGACGTACTGACCGGCGACTGGCTGGCCGAGCTGACCATGCTCATCCTCGCCGGCAACCGGCTCAAAGGCCGGCCAGGGTACGCGCGCACGTTCCTTACCCAGCTGGAGCAGGTGCTCGGCACGTGCGCCGACCGGGGCATCAAGATCGTGTCGAACGCCGGAGGGCTCGACCCCGCCGGGTGCGCGCGGGCGGTGAGCGAGCTGGCCGGCCGTCTCGGCGTCGCCGTGCGGGTGGCCCACGTGACCGGCGACGACCTCATCGGGCGCGACCTCGGCGTCCTGCTCGACCCCGGTGACCCGCCCGGCTCCGGCGAGAGTCCGGGGTCCGCGGCGCTCACCGCGAACGCCTACCTCGGCGGCGAGCCGATCGCCGCCGCGCTGGCGGGCGGCGCCGACGTGGTGGTGACCGGCAGGGTGACCGACGCGGCGCTGGTCACCGGCCCTGGCATGTGGCGCTACGGCTGGGGCCCTGGTGACCTCGACGCGCTCGCCGGGTCCGTGGTCGCCGGGCACATCATCGAGTGCGGCTGCCAGGCGACCGGCGGCAACTACGCGTTCTTCACCGAGGTGCCCGACCTCGCGCACTGCGGGTTCCCGATCGCCGAGCTGCACGCGGACGGCTCCAGCGTGATCACCAAGCACCCGGGCACGGGCGGGCGGGTGTCGGTGGGCACGGTGACCGCGCAGCTCCTCTACGAGATCGGCTCGCCCCGCTACCTCGGTCCCGACGTGACCGCGCGCTTCGACACGATCGAGCTGGCCCAGGCCGGGGACGACCGGGTCAGGGTGTCGGGCGTCAGGGGCGAGGCGCCGCCGGACACGCTGAAGGTCGCGCTGAACCACGTCGGCGGCTACCGCAACACGATGACGCTCGTGCTCACCGGCCTGGACATCGAGGCCAAGGCCCGCCTGGCCGAGGAGGCCGTCTTCGCGCGCGTCCCGAGGGAGGCATTCGACCAGGTGCACGTGGAGCTGACGCCGCTCGCGAGCCCTGCGGCCCCCGCGCCGGTGGCGCTGCTGCGCGTCACGGTGATGGACGCCGACCAGCGCCGGGCGGGGCGCGCGTTCTCCTCCGCGGTGGTCGAGACCGGGCTGGCGAGCTATCCCGGCTTCTACGGGCTCACTCCCCCGGGCGACGCCTCGGCGTACGGCGTCTACCGGCCCGCCGCGGTGCCCCGCGCCGCCGTACGGGCGGAGGTGTGGGAGGGCGGCGAGCGGGTCTGGCTCCAGCCCGCCCCCGTGAAGGCCGCCGGCGCGACGGTCCCGCCCCCGCCGGAGGACGGCGCGACGGATCGTACCGAGGGCGATCGGCCCACCGTGCGGCACGCGCCGCTCGGCACGGTCGCAGGAGCCCGGTCCGGCGACAAGGGGGGCGACGCCAACCTCGGCGTCTGGGTCCGCACGGCCGAGGAGTACGCCTGGCTGGAGGGGTTCCTCACGGCCGGCCGGCTCAGGAGCCTGCTCCCCGGCACGGCCGCGCTGGAGGTCGAGCGGCACCGCCTGCCCAACCTGCTCGCGCTGAACTTCGTCGTGCGCGGCCTGCTCGGCCGGGGGGTGGCGGCCAGCCCGCGCATGGACGCCCAGGCCAAGGCCCTCGGCGAGGAGCTGCGGGCCTGCGTGGTCCCGATGCCCTTCTGAATCGATTGGACACGGCTGCCCCGGGTCTAGCAGGCTCACGCGCATGACACGTACAGACGTGCCCGCGACCTGGGACGAACGCACCATGCTGACGACCTTTCTCGACTACACCCGGGCCACCGTCCACGCCAAGTGCGAGGGGCTGTCCGAGGAGCACGCCAGGAGCGCCCCCCTGCCCGGCTCGCCGCTGATGACCATCAGCGGCCTGGTCAACCACCTGCGGTGGGTGGAGTACTCCTGGATCCAGGTGCGGCTGCTCGGCGAGGAGGATCTCGGGCCCTGGACCGACGAGGACCCCGACCGCGAGATGCGCATCGCCGTCGAGACGCCGCTCGCGGAGATCCTCTCGGAGTACGAGGCGCAGTGCGCCCGCTACCGCGAGCTGGTGGCCTCGCTCGACCTGGACACGCCGGCGAAGGAGCCGATCAGGGACGGCACGCACGTCACGCTGCGCTGGATCCTGCACCACCTGATCGAGGAGACCGCCCGGCACAACGGCCACCTGGACATCCTGCGCGAGATGGCCGACGGCGTCACCGGAGACTGACCGCCCGTACGCTCCCGTCCGGCGCGCGCGTGCCCGCGAGCCTACTGTTTTGACCTCCTCCCCGGCCTGAAGTGGAGGCCGGGGATTCTCCCGTCGCGTCGCGGTTAAGCGGCGCGCGGGGGTTGACGCTTCACAGACCGGGTAACCCCGAGGTCTCCACGCCCTGACACCGCAAGCCCTGCGGTGTTGCTGATGTTGATCGCGGCGTTGGTGTCGGCATGGCCGACCCACCCGCACGCGGGATTCACGCAGGCGAACACGGTTCCGTTGCGGCTGGCCCGGTCGCGGTGACCGCACCGGTGGCAGGTCTGTGAGGTGCCCGGCGCGGGAACCTTCACGACCTGCCCGCCCCGGTCAGTGGTCTTATATTCGAGCAGGGTGACGGTCCGGCCCCACGCCTCACCGCTGATCGACCGGTTCAGCCCCGCCTTTTGGGCGACGTGCTTGCCCGGGGCCTCGACCGTGCCCTTGGCGGATTTGACCATGTTGAGGATGGCGAGTTTCTCCACCTTGATCACAGCGAACGTGCCGGCGAGTTCGGTGGTGGTCTGGTGCTGCCAGTCGACGGCTCTGCGCTTGGCTTTCGCGCGGAGCCGGGCGATCTGGTCGTAGGTGCGCTGTTCGCGTCCCGAGGGGCGGGTCTTGCTGGGCCGGGCCGCGCGCTGACGGGCCGACTTCTTCTCCAGGCGGCGCAGGTGTTCGGCCTCGCCGTCGGTGAGCCAGGGGCCGTGCTCGCGCATGGTCCCATCGGACAGGGCCACCGCGACCGTGATGCCCCGGTCGATCCCGACTGGCTCGCCCTGGTGCGGGGCAGCGGGTTCGACCAGGGTTTCGGTGCGGAACACGATGCTCCACCCGAACGCGTCTTTGACCAGGCGGGCTCCGGTCACCTTCCCTGCAGGGGAATTCTTTCCGACGCCGGGTAGGTTTCTGGTCCACCGGAACCGGACCCGGCCCACCATCGGGAGGGTGAGCTGTCCCCACTTGGCCGACAGGCGGACGATCCGCATGTTGCGGACCTGCGGCACGTCGACCGCCAACCGAGGCCGGTTCTTCTTGGACTTGAAGGTGGGCCGTTTGGCAGGGTGGTCGGGGTTGAAGAAGTTCTCCCACGCCTGCCGATACGTTTTCAGGACGGCTTGGGCTGCCTGGGCGGGCAGGGCCGCCAGGAACGGGAAATCCGTGCGGGCTTGGCGGATCGCCTGATCGGCCTGGGCCAGGGTCGGCCTTCTGCCGGGGAAATGTGTCCAGTAGGCGTGCAGGCAGTTCCATATGGTGATCGCGGCGGACGCCTGCTGGTCCAGGAGGGCGAACTGGTCGCAGGTCAGCTCCAGGCAGGCTTTATGCCCGCGCTGCCGCTTGACCGACTCCTGCCCGCTCATGACCATAATCCTACCCGATCTAGTATTGGGTTATGGCCGAATACAGCGACATAAGGACTGGCAGGCACTGTGTCTTCCTGCTGCACGCTCACTTGGTTTTCGTGACCAAATTCCGGCACCGGGTGTTCACCGACACCCACCTGACCCGCATGGAAGAGATCATGCGGGTCGTGTGCGCGGACTTCGAAACCGAACTGACCGAGTTCAACGGCGGGGACAACCACGTCCACCTGCTGGTCAACTTCCCGCCCAAGGTCGCCCTGTCCAAGCTGGTCAACTCACTGAAGGGGGTGGCGTCCCGGCGGATGCGCCAAGAGTTCCCCGACCTGGCCGCCCACTACTACCGGGCCAACAAGCTGTGGTCGGGGTCCTACTTCGCCGGGAGCGTCGGCGGTGCGCCGTTGTCGATCGTGCGCCAGTACATCGAGCAGCAAAACCGCCCGGCCTAGAGCACGCTCGGGCCTGGCGGCCCTCCCGCGCGGGCCTTCACCCTCGGCCTGAAGGCCGGAGCACTAGTGTCGTGCACCTGAAATCTGTCGGATAATTTCTTATCCTGATGTGTATGAGGCATCCAGGTCCGTCTGCGGTACCGATCGAGTTAACCGATGCTGAGCGTGCTTTGCTGTGCGGCCTGACGGCGCAGGCGTCGGAACTGGCGAGCCGCGCGAAGATCGTGCTGGCTTGCGCCGAGCCCGGGGCCAGCAACGCTGAGGTGGCACGGGAACTCGGTATGAGTGTGGCGACGGTCCGCCGGTGGCGAATCGCCTTTGCCGAAGGCGGGACACAGGCCCTGCTCGACAAGCCCCGGACGGGGCGGCCGAAGGCTGAGCTGACGGTGAGCGACGAGGAACGCGCGACGCTGCAGAGATGGGCACGCCGGGCGAAGTCCTCGCAGGTCCTGGCGATGCGCTCGCAGATCGTTCTGGCATGCGCGGCGGGAAAGGACAACAAGCAGATCGCCGCGGAGTTGCGGGTCCACCCCGACACGGTGTCCAAGTGGCGTACCCGGTTCCTGCGGCTGAGGTTGGAGGGGCTGATGGATGAGCAGCGGCCGGGCCGGCCGCCGTCCATCAGCCTGGACCAGGTCGAACAGGTCGTGGTGGCGACGCTGGAGCAGACCCCCAAGGACGCCACGCACTGGTCACGCACCTTGATGGCCCAGCGCAGCGGACTGAGCAAGTCGACGATCGGGCGGATCTGGCGGGACTTCGGCCTCAAGCCGCACCAGGCCGTTACCTTCAAGCTGTCGACCGACCCGCTGTTTGTGGAGAAGGTCGTCGATGTCGTAGGCCTGTATCACAACCCGCCCGAGCGGGCGGTGGTGCTGTGCGTGGATGAGAAGTCCCAGATCCAGGCCCTGGACCGGTCGCAGCCGGTGCTGCCGATGATGCCGGGCATGCCCGAGCGGCGGACCCACGACTACGTGCGCAACGGGATCACCAGCCTGTTCGCCGCGTTCAACATCGCCGACGGGACCGTCATCGGCGAGTTGCACCGCCAGCACCGGGCTGCCGAGTTCAAGAAGTTCCTCGCCACGATCGACAAGGCGGTGCCGACCGAGCTGGACATCCACCTGATCTGTGACAACTACGGCACCCACAAGACCCCGGCGATCAAGGCGTGGCTGGCCCGGCATCCCCGGTTCCACATGCATTTCACCCCGACCGGGTCCTCGTGGATCAATCAGGTCGAGCGGTGGTTCGGCTTCCTGACCGACCAGTTGATCAGGCGCGGAGTCCACAAAAGCGTCCAGCCTCTGGAGAAGGACATCCGCACCTGGATCGATCAGTGGAACGACAACCCACGCCCGTTCGTGTGGAAGAAGACCGCAGAGGAAATCCTCGAATCCCTCGCCCGATATTGCCGACGGATTTCTGGCGCGGGACACTAGCCCGCATTCCGGTAGCCACACCTCGTGGAGGACGAATGGACCTGTATCCAGCCGGTGGCGAGCGGCCCAGGGACGGCGGGAGCGGGGACGGCGTGTGGCGCGGGTCGAGTCACGGCTTCGAGGGCGGCCACCGCGTCGAGGTGACCGTCCTCGACCAGGCCGCCATCAGGGAGGCCGCCGAGCGGGGCGAGCTCGGGGCACTCGGCGGCGCGCACAAGGCCGGGTACGACAGGCTCTACGTCCTGCGCGACTCCAGGAATCCCGACGGCCCGAGGCTCTACTTCACCCCGGCCGAGTGGGAGGCGTTCCGCCTCGGCGTGCTCGACGGCGAGTTCGACGCACTGGGCGAGTGAGGACGTACCGCCCACCGCCTCCCACTCAATCCTCATGCTCTACAATTGCGCGCAATTGCGGCCATTTCTGGCGCTTCCGGGGAAGGGACATTCATGCGTCTGCGGTTTCTCGGCTCTACTTCGGAGGCAGGCGCCTGCCCGTCGCTGTACGAGACCGATCGGGGCACGATCGTCGTCCAGGGACTCACGCTCACCGACCCCGACGCACGGGCGGACCTGCGCCATGTGCTCGACGGGGAGTCCGCCGTCGAGGTACCGCGCGAGCTCCTCATGGAGATCGCGCGCGAGGTGCTCTTCCCGGCGGGGCCGGACCGGCGCGTAACTGATCACGAATAGCGAGATCCCTATGGCATGATCGCGTCCCCAGGTCTACCCTCATGCGAGTCCGATGCCGACTGGAGGTGGGCGTGAGCGGCTTTCAGCAGGCACGCATCGACCTTGGCGCCCAGCTCCGGCAGCTGCGCGAGGCGGCCCAGCTGTCCGGCAAGGATCTCGCCGCGCGCCTGGGCTGGCAGGCCTCCAAGGTCTCGCGCATCGAGAACGCCCGGCAGAGCGCCACCGAGGACGACGTGGTGGTGTGGTGCCAGGCCGCGCAGGCGCCCTCCGAGGTGGTCGACGGCCTGATCGCCCAGGCCGTGTCGCTGCTCGAACGCCAGGACTCCTGGCGCCAGCGGCACAAGAGCGGGCTGGCCGCGCTCCAGGAGGACATCCGCGACCTGGAGTCGCGCACCAAGCTGTTCCGGGTGTTCGAGCCGGGCGTGGTGATCGGCCTGCTGCAGACGGCGGAGTACGCCCGCAACATCTTCACCAAGGTCCGCCGCCTGTACGGGGCGTCCGACGACATCGACGCCGCGATCAGGGTCCGCATGCGCAGGCAGGACATTCTGTACGATCCGGCGAGGCGGTTCCGGTTCCTGCTGCCGGAGGCGGTGCTGCGCTACCGGCTCGCGCCCGACGACGTCATGCGCGGCCAACTCGACCGGCTGCTGGCCGTCACCACCCTGCCCAACGTGGAGTTCGGCGTCATCCCCTTCTCGGCTCAGTTGCCGTCCGCCCTGCTCAACGGCTTCTGGATCTACAACGAGGCCATGGTCGGCGTCCCGACCAGGACCAAGGACCTCGTGCTGCGCGACCCCGAGGACGTCGCCTTCTACGCGAGCGCGTTCGAGGATCTGTGCGAGGTGGCGGTGTTCAGGGAGGGCGCGCGCGAGGTGATCGTCCGGGTGCTCGTCGACTTCGCCCAACAATCTGCCCAGTAGCCCGACAATTGCTTGCCGATCACCGCAAGATCATGCAATCCTTACCAGCCATGGGTGACGTGGAGGTGAGGCACATGCTGGACACCATGTCCTGTCTCGAGCAGTTCGCCTTGGCGACCCGCCGGCACATCGACCTCTCCGTGCAGGTCCTCGGCGGCGCCCCCGGCGCGGTCCGCGTCCGCAACCGCTTCAGCGACACGCTGAAGGAGGTCGTCACCTGCACTCCTGAGGGCGCCTTCCTCACCTCGTGGGGCTACCGGCTCGGCACCGTCGACGGCATCGACGACGCCGCCGCCCGTCTCGCGTACCTCCTCGCCGCGCTGCCCGCCTGACCGTCAGCGGGGCCGCAGGCTCGCCGCCATCCGTTCGAGGTTCCCGACGAACCGCCGCACGTCGGCCTCGGAGTGCTGGACGGACACCGTCCACTGCTCGCACTTGCCCCACGGAGGCAGGAACACCCCGCCGTTGTGCTGGAAGAGCCAGTGCGCGTTGCCCCACTGGTCGGGGTACTCCGCGAAGTCCCGGTAGTCGAGCAGCGGCCGGTCGTGGAAGACGACCGCCCCCTTGGCCCCGTACGACCGGACGTAGCCGGGCAGGCCGTGACGGCGCAGCACGTCCTCGGCGCCCTCGGTCATGACGCGCCTGAGCCTGTCGAAGTGCCGGTACGCGTCGTCGGTCAGGATGCCGAGCAGCACGGCGCGGGCGGCGGCCATCGTCAGCGGGTTGCCGTTGAAGGTGCCGACCTGCTCGTACGTGCCGTCCGCGATCATGTTCATCAGCTCGGGGACCCCGCCGATCGCCCCGCACGGCACCCCGCCGCCGAGCGCCTTGGCCAGGCAGATCAGGTCGGGCACCACGCCGGACCACTGCGTCGCGCCGCCCGCCGAGACGGCGAGGCCGGTCTTCACCTCGTCGAACGCCAGGTAGGCGCCGTGCCGGTGCAGCAGGTGCCTGAGCCCGGCCAGGTAGCCGTCGGGCGGCGGGATGAGCCCGATGTTCATCATGATGGGCTCGATGATCATGCCGGCGATCTCGCCGGGGTTCTCCACCAGCAGGCGCTCGACCGCGGCGAGGTCGCCGAACGGCGCCACCAGCGTGAGCTGCGTGAGGGCGGGAGGGACGGCCCGGCCCACCGGCACGGAGTAGGGACGGCCGGCGGGACCGGCCTGCTCCGGGTCCGGGTACACCGACACCTGCACGCTGTCGTGGTGCCCGTGGTAGGTGCCCTCCACCTTGATGATCTTCATGCGGCCGGTGGCGGCCCGCATCAGGTGCACGGCGTCCATCGTCGCCTCGGTGCCGGAGTTCCCGAAGCGCCACAGCGGCAGCCCGAACCTGCGGGCCAGCTCGCGGGCCACCACGACGGCGTCCTCGGTGGGCTGGGCGAAGTGCGTGCCCCTGCGCACCCGGTCGGAGACGGCCTCGACGATCGCGGGGTGGGCGTGGCCGACGAGCCCGACCCCGAAGCCCCCGTGCAGGTCGACGTAGGAGGTGCCGTCCACGTCCACGACCCGGGAGCCGTCGCCGTGGGAGATCCACACCGCGCCGGGCGGCGCGTCCTGCCAGTTGGAGGCCACGCCTCCGGGAAGCACGTCGGCGCACTCCCTCCTGACGCGCTGGGACTCCGCCGTGCGTTCGAGGAAGACCGACTCCTCCTTGGCGATCAGACTGTCGAGCAGGACGAGATCCCGCTCGACCAACGACTCGCTTGCGACTGGCATTTCATTTCCTTTCGGCCGGCGAGAGCCGGCCCGTCAGATAGGCGGTCGCGACAGAGGTGATCCACTGGTGGGTGACCTCCTCCTCCGGCGCGAACGGCCCCGGCACGTAACCGCGCGAGGCCACCCCCCGCTGCACGCCCTCGCACGCGCCCCAGTCCTGACGGTTGGTCAGGTCCCAGAAGTCCACGGCGTACGACGGGTCGGCGCCCCCGGCCTCCGGGGGGAACAGCCACTGGCAGGTGACCTTCGTGCGGCCGGCGCCGACGGGGTCGAGCACGTGCGTCATCACGTAGTCGGGGTGCAGGCTGAGCAGCAGGTTCGGGAACAGGTGCAGGTACTCCACCTTGCGGCGGAGCGGTCCTGTGACGCCGGGCAGGAAGGCGCCGCCCGAGGCGCCCGTCATCGACATCGTCTCGGCGCCGTCGACCAGGGTCATGCTGCCGCCCGCCCACAGGCCCTCCGGCGCGTAGTTGTCGCCGCTGTCCGGCGGGGAGACCCGGCACAGCTCCGGGTGGATCGCCGGGCAGTGGTAGCACTCGTGGTAGTTCTCCACCGCGAGCTTCCAGTTGGCCGCGAGGTCGTACTCGTGCGAGGCGGCGACCGTCAGCCGTTCCATCTCGTACGGGGCGACGACCTCCTCCAGCCCGGCGAGGTACGCCCCGAGCGGGGGCGCGTCGCCCGAGGCGTTGACGAAGACGAAGCCGTGCCATTCCTCGACGCGCGCGGGGATGAGGCCGAGCCGGTCGAGCGCGTAGCCGTCGCCGTGCTCGCGGGGCACGCGGTCGAGGCGCCCCGTCAGGTCGTACACCCAGTTGTGGTACGGGCAGGCGATGAACCGGCCGGTCGCGCGGGAGCCGCAGGGCAGCAGCTCGTGGCCCCGGTGGCGGCACACGTTGTAGAAGCCGCGGAGCGTTCCCTCCTCGTCGCGCACCAGCAGCACGCTGTCGTCGCCCACGGCGACGGCCGTACGGGTGCGCGGGCCGAGGCCGGCGGCGCGCCCGGCGCACACCCATCCCCCGGCGAAGACCACCCGGCGCTCGAAGGCGAGCACGTCGTCGCTGAGGTAGGCCGCCGCGGGCAGCATCATGCCGGGCGGCGCCAGGCAGGCCCGCACCTGGTCGAGGTCCAGCGGCGCGGTGGCGCCGGTCGCAGGGGAAAGGCCGGTCATCGACGCCACCTCCGGTCGCGCAGGATTCGCTTGGAGCACAGGTACCCGGCGATGCCGGTGACCCCGCCGCCGCCGTGGGTGGCGGACGAGCACTGGTAGAGGCCTTTGATCGGCGTGGTGAAGTCGGCGTAGCCGGGGGCAGGGCGCAGGTGGAAGAGCTGGTCGGGCGAGAGCTCGCCGTGGAAGATGTTGCCGCCGACCAGCCCGTACTCCCGCTCCATCTGGTGCGGGCCGATGACCTGGCGGTGGATGACCGAGGCCTTGAACCCCGGGGCGAGCTGGTCGTACAGGTCGACCACCCGGTCGGCGTAGGCGTCGAGCTCCTCGGTGTGCGGCTCCGCGGACCAGGTGTGCGGCACCCACTGGGTGAACATCGACATGATGTGCGTGCCCTCGGGGCACAGGGTGGGGTCCAGCGTCGAGGGGATCACGCTGTCGGAGAAGGGGGCCGCCGCGGGCCGTCCCTCGCGGGCGTCCTGGAAGGCCCGCTCGATGTACTCAAGGGAGTGGCACAGCTCGACGGACCCGCTGAGCTGCTGTGGTGATAAATCGGGATTCGAGGTGAACCTCGGGAGCGCGGAGAGCGCCACGTTGATCTTGACGACGCCGCTGCGCGAGCGCCACCGCTCGATGTCACGGGCGAAGTCCGGCGGCAGCTCCGAGCGCTCGATCTGGTCGAGGAACGTGATCTTGGGATGCGTCGCGGCGACCACGATGGGAGCCGTGAACTCCCGGCCGTCCCTCAGCGCCACCCCGCGCGCCCGGCCGCCGGTGACGATGATGCGCTCGACCGCCGCCCCGGTGAGCACGTGCGCGCCGAACGACTCGGCCGAGGCGCGGATCGCCGCGGAGACCGCGCCCATGCCGCCGATCGGGTAGCCCCAGCTCCCCATCTTGCCGTCGCCGACGTCTCCGATGGTGTGGTGCATCATCACGTACGCCGTGCCGGGCTCGGCGGGGCCCGCCCAGGTGCCGATGACGCCGTTGATCGCCATGGTGCCCTTGACCTCGGGGGACTCGAACCACTCGTCGAGCAGGTCCGCCACCGACATCGTGAAGAGCCGCACGGCGTCGGCCGTGCCCCGGGTGGAGAGCCCCCGCATGCCCCAGGCCAGCCGGAGCTGGCCGATCAGGTCGCGGGGCCGCGTCGAGCCGACCTTCGGGGGCGTCTTGAGCAGCATCGGGGCGAGCACGTCGCCGATGCCCTTCAGCCAGGCCTCGTACCGGGGCATGTTCTCGGCGTCCCTGCGGGAGAACGCCGAGAGCTGCGCGCGGTCGTGGGCCTCGTCGCCGGTCAGCAGCAGCGACCGGCCGTCCGGGAACGGCATGAAGTCGGGGCCCATCGGGACCACGCGGTAGCCGTGCTCCGCGAGCCGGAGCCCGTTGACGATGGTGGGCGGCATGAGGCTCATGACGTAGGACAGCGCGGTGACCTTGAACTCCGGCCCCCACGGGGTCTCGGTGGTGGCCGCGCCGCCCGTGGTGGCGCGGGCCTCGACCACGAGCGGCCTCAGGCCCGCGCGGGCGAGGTATGCGGCGGAGACGAGGCCGTTGTGGCCGCCGCCGACGATGATGGCGTCGTAGGTCGTGTGCGGATCTGTCTTCGTGACGCTCTTCGGGTCGCCGCTCGCGGCGCCTCGCGAAACTCCGTGCCGGTCCACTCGCCGGAACCTTTCCTGCCGCGTCCTGGCGGACGCCTTCCGTTCGCCCGTAACGACCCGGAAAACTTGGCCTGAGAGCCTTGTGGCCGCAGACCCTCCTCACCAGACTAACTGGTTAACCAGTCAGTCTGGCAAGAGGTGACCTGACGTAAGAAAAGAGCCGCGCATGCCCCCCCATCCTCGTGAGCCCTTGGATCGCCGCCGATTCCTGCTGGCCGGTGGCCTGCTGGGCCTCACCGCGGCGTGCGGCGCCGACCGGTCGAGACGACCCTCCGCCGCCGCCTCCGTGCCCCTCAGCCGCCCGAGCGCGCCCGCGCGGCTGCCCCTGCACGCCGACCTCCCCGCGGTGGCGAGCGGGCGCTCCCCCGAGAGCGGCGGCAGGCTGAAACTCCTCAACTACGCCGAGTACATCTCCCCGGACGTGTGCAAGAGGTTCGGCAAGGAGCACGGCGTCGAGGTCGAGGTCACGACGTTCACGACGATGGACGAGATGGTCGCCAAGCTGCGGACGGCCGGGGAGTCCTTCGACGTCTGCTTCCCCACGCCCGACGTGACCTCCAAGATCACCGTGGGGAAGCTGCTCCAGCCGCTCAACCACGACTATCTGCCGAACCTCGCCAACGTCTGGCCGCAGCTCCAGGACCCGTTCTACGACCAGGGCTCGCGCTACACCGTGGCGTACAACGCCTACACCACGGGGGTCGGCTACCGCGCCGACCGGGTCGCCTCGGTCCCCGACAACGGGTACGACCTGCTGTGGGACCCCGCGTACAAGGGCAAGGCGTACGTCCTCGACGACGCGCGCGAGGGGCTGGCGATGGCGATGCTCCGCAACGGCGTCACCGACGTCAACACCGAGGACCCGGCCAAGATAAAGCAGGCGGGCGCCTGGCTCGCCGAACTGATCGGCGCGATGAACATCAAGATCGGCATCAGCGCGTACCAGCTCGTCCCCGAGGGCCAGGCGACGGTCCATCACTGCTGGTCCGGTGACATGGTGAACGCCCAGTCCTACCTGCCGAAGGGCCTGGACGCCGAATCCCTCGGCTACTGGTTCCCCTCCGGCGCCACCGGCGTCGTCGGCACCGACACGCTCGCGATCCCGCGCACCGCGTCCAAGCCCGTGCTCGCGCACATGTTCATCGACCACCTGCTCGACCCGGCCGTGGCGCGGGACAACTTCTCCTTCACCGGCTACCAGCCCGCGATCTCCGCGATCTCGCCGGAGAAGATGGTCGCGGACGGCTTCGTCACCGAGCGGCTGAAGCCGGCGATCGTCACCCCCGAGGTCTACGCGCACAGCCTCCAGCTCCTCCAGATCAGCCCGAGTGCCGAAGCGCTGTGGAACGACGCCTGGGCCGCCTTCAAGGCCGGCCGATGAGCCGTGGCTCCCGGCTCTGGCCCGCGCTGGCCGCGCCGGGCACCCTGTGGATCCTCGCCCTGTTCGCGGTGCCGTTCTACGCGGTCGCGGCCGTGGCCTTCGGATACACCGACCCGGTCTTCAACGCGCCCGTCCCCGAGTGGGACCCGCGCTACTGGGACCTCACCGCGTTCGGCGAGATCCTCCAGCGGAGCCTGAGCGGCGACCTTCAGCCGGTGTTCCTGCGCACGCTGCTGTACGTCGGCACGGCGCTGGCCCTGTGCGTGCTGATCGGCTACCCGGTGGCGTACTACCTGGCCAGGCACGCGGGCAGGCGGCGCGGCCTGCTGCTCGCGCTGGTGCTCGCGCCGTGGTGGATCAACTACATCACCCGCATGCTGGCCTGGCTGAACCTGTTACAGGACGACGGGTACGTCAACGACCTGCTGCTGGTGACACACCTGGTCAGCGAACCGGTGCGATGGCTGTCCGGCAACCCGTACACGGTGGTGCTCGCGCTGGTCTACGGGTACATCCCGTTCTTCATCGTGCCGCTGTTCTCGACGCTCGACCGCGTCGACGAGCGCCTGCTGGAGGCCGCGCGCGACCTCGGATGCTCGGGCCGGCGCGCGTTCTGGCACGTCACGCTGCCGCTGTCGCGCCACGGCCTGATGACGGCCTCGGCGGTGACCGCCCTGCCGATGTTCGGCGACTACTACACCAACACACTGGTCTCCGGCTCGCCGACGACCACGATGGTGGGCAACCAGATCGAGTTCTACCTGCTCGGCGGCAGCCGCAAGGAGCTCGGAGCCTCGCTGGTGCTCCTGCTGTCCGCGCTGCTCATGGCGCTCATGGCCTACTACCTCGTCGCGTCGCGCCGGGCGGAGGAGGAGCTCGCATGACCGTGCGCCGCCGTCCGATCGTGCTCGCCACGCTGACCTGGCTGTACGTCCTGTGGTCGCTGGTCCCCGTGCTGGTCGCCATCCAGTTCTCGTTCAACGCCGGCAAGTCGCGCAGCTCGTGGCAGGGGTTCTCCCTGCGCTGGTACGCCGGGGACCCTGGCTCGGTGGCCGCCGACCCGAGCCTGCGGCTCGCGCTGGTCAACAGCCTGGTGCTCGCGGGCCTGACGACGCTCGTGGCCACGCCGCTCGGCGTCGCGCTGGCGCTCGGGCTGGCGCGGTGGCGGGGCCGCGCCGCCAGGGCGTCGAACGGCCTCATGCTGCTGCCGCTCGCCACGCCCGAGATCGTCATGGGCAGCGCCCTCTACCTGGTCTTCACGAACCTGTACCTGTTCATCCCGCTCGGCAGGCCGGCCCAGTTGCTCGGCCACGTGACGTTCTCGATCTCGTACGTCGTGGTCATCGTGCGCTCGCGGCTCGCGTCCATCGGCGAGGAGTACGAGACGGCCGCCCGCGATCTCGGTGCGAGCCGGCTGACGGCCCTGCGCCTGATCGTGCTCCCACTGCTCGTCCCGGCCGTGTTCGCGAGCGCCATGATCGTGTTCGCGTCCTCGATGGACGACTTCGTGATCTCCTCGTTCCTCTCCCCCGACGCATCGTCCGTGACGGTCCCCATCAAGCTGTACAGCGCGGTCCGCAACGCCCCCTCCCCGGCGCTGAACGCGCTCGCGACCCTGCTGCTCGCCGGCTCGGCCCTCGCCCTGGTCCTGGCCTGGCTCGTCCTGCGCCGCCGCGGCTCCTCCGACGCCCTGAAGGAGATGGCCTCCTTCTGATGGCTTCAAGGTGCTTGTCCGGTGATACTCGCGCCCGTATACTCGTAGACGAGTAATCGTCTGCGAGGGAGTGCCGGTGGCGAAACGGCGCAGGGTCGCGAACCTGCTGGCGCTAGCCGTGCTTTCGGCGGTCATCCTGCGGCCGATGCACCCCTACGAGATGGCCTCGGTGCTCCGCGAGCGCGGCAAGGAGCACGACATGGACATCAAGTGGGGCTCGCTGTACACCGTCGTGCGCAACCTGGAGAAGCACGGCCTGCTCGAAGCCGCGGAGAGCACGCGGCAGGGTGGCCGTCCAGAGCGCACGGTCTACCGCATCACCGACGCCGGTCGCGAGGAGCTCGCCGACTGGGTGCGCGAGTTGCTCTCCACCCCCGAACGCGAGCACCCGAGGTTCGAGGCCGGCCTGTCGGTGTGGGGAGTCCTTCCGCCCGACGAGGTGACGAGCCTGCTCCAGCGGCGGCTCGGCCTGCTGGAGGCGGAGATCGCCGCGCAGCGGGAGTCACTGGCTCAATACGCGCGGGAAGTCCCAAGGCTGTTCCTCGTCGAGGTGGAGTACGACCTGGCGGTCCGCGAGGCGGAGGCGACCTGGGTCCGCTCGCTGCTCGACGAGCTGACGACGGGCTCGTTCCCGGGTCTCGCGCAGTGGCGCGACTGGCACCGGACGGGCGTGATACCGCCGGATATAGCGGAGCTCGCCGAAAGGGGCGGCACGAAGGACTGAAACCTGTGAAACGACCCCGGCGGGGGTGCGGGAACACCGCCGCCGGGGTCGACCTCGAACCGACGCCCGCGGAACGGAACCCGGCCACGAGGTGGCAACCGCAAGAATAGCCGGGCTCCTACCTCTCCACGGGCCGGTTCGGACCCTCAAGATCCGGAACCGGAGGAACCATGAAGGACACCAAGGACGTTCGGCGCGGGCGGTCGCAGGCGCCGATGATGGAAGGACGGATGGCCCGGTGGTACGCCAGGCAGCGGGGCTCGGCCCCCCAGATGGCGGAGGTCCGTGACTCGGCGGCGCGGCTCACCGCCGATCTGCCGAGCGGGGCCCGCATACTCGAAGTGGCGCCGGGCCCCGGGTACCACGCCATCGAGATGGCGCGGCCCGGGCGATTCCAGGTGACCGGGCTGGACGTCAGCCGCACGTTCGTGGAGATCGCCGGCGAGAACGCCCGCCAGGCGGGCGTCGACGTCGACTTCCGGCTCGGCGAGGCATCCCGCCTGCCGTTCGACGCCGGCTCGTTCGACCTGATCGTGTGCCAGGCCGCCTTCAAGAACTTCGGCCGGCCGCTCGGCGCCCTGGACGAGATGCACCGGGTCCTGCGCGGCGGCGGGACGGCGGTGATCCACGACATGAACCGCGAGATCACTCGGGCCGACATCGACCACGCGGTGAAGGGGATGGGCCTCAGCCGGTTGAACTCCTTCCTGACGAAGGTGCCGCTGACGGCGCTCCGGCGCCGCGCCTACTCACCGGGCGAGTTCCGCCGCCTCGCCGCCGAGAGCGCCTTCCGCGCGTGCGAGATCACGACGGAGGGGATCGGCCTTGAGGTGCGGCTGACCAAGCAGGCCGCGGCCTGACACCCCGCTCACCGCGGAACGCCGGGGCGGTGGGGCCGAAGCGCCCCATCGCCCCCGGTGAGCACCGGTCCTGTCACAGCAGCACCGTGCAGCCCCGGTGCCGCAGGGTGTCCAGGATCGCGGGGTCGTCGTACAGCTTGTTCCAGCGCAGGTCGAGCTTCTCCAGGCGGGGCAGGGCGGCGAGGGACGGGGGCAGCTCGCGGAGGCGGTTGTTCCTGAGGTCCAGGTGCGTGAGCGCGGCGAGGTTCCCGAGCGAGTCCGGCAGCCGGGTGAGCCGGTTGTCCCTGAGGTCGAGGAGCCGGAGCTCCCCGAGGTCGCCCAGCGCGGCGGGCAGCTCGGAGATCCGGTTGCCGCGCAGGTGCAGCTCACGCAGGGCGGACAACCGCCCGAAGGTCGCGGGCACGCCGGTCAGGTGGTTGTTGTAGAGCCTGAGCTCGGTGAGCGCGGCCAGGCCGCCCAGGCTCTCCGGCAGCTCGTCCAGCCGGTTGTCGGTGAGGTTCAGGTACGCCAGCCGGTCGAGCCTTCCGAGCGAGGACGGCACCGAGGTGAGGCCGTTGTCGCTCAGGTACAGCTGGCCGGTGAGGTTGGGCAGGTCGCCGAGCGCGCCGGGCACCGAGGTCAGGGAGTTGTGACCAAGGTCGAGCATGCGCAGCTCCCGCAGGCGGCCGATGTCCTCCGGGATCTCGCCGATCGCGTTCTCGGCGAGGTTCAGCGAGTGGAGACCGGTCAGCCGCCAGAGCGCGCCGGGCACCGAGGTCAGCGCGTTGCCGCCGAGCGCCAGGTGCCGCAGGCCCGCCAACCTGTCCAGGTCGGCGGGCAGCTCGGCCAGGCGGTTGCCGTACAGGAAGAGGCCGGACAGTCCCGCCACCTCCAGCACCGCCCGGGGGAACGCCTCCAGCGCGTTGCCGTCCAGGTGCAGCTCGCGGAGCGCGCCGAGCCGGCCGATCTCCTCGGGGAGTCCGGTGAGCCGGTTGGCGTCGAGCCGCAGCTCGGCCAGGCGCGTGAGGCCGCCGATCGAGGGCGGGATCTCGGTGAGCCGGTTCCAGGCCAGGTCGAGGCGGCGCAGCTCCGGCAGTTCGCCGACGCCCTCGGGCAGGGCGTCCAGCCCGAGCCCGGGGGCCCGCAGCTCCACCACCACACCGTCTTCACGGACCAGCATCTCGGGCGGCATTGTTCGCACCGACAGCACCGTACTCCCTCACCACTCCCTCGCCGCCCCGCGCCCGCTCGCCCGAACGGTCAGCTCACGCGGGAAGCCTCGATGAGCGAGGGGTAGTCCTTGAGCTCGATGTCCGTGGCGAACCAGTCCGTCATCCTCATCATCGCCCGGAACAGGAGCCTGCGCTTGAAGAGCAAATTACGCATCCTGATGCGCCTCGACGTCGAGGGCGCGAGGAAGGGCCCCGCGCTCCCCTGCCTGGCGACCTTGGCGTAGCCGCGGAACGCCTCCTCGTACTTCCTGAACGCCACCCGGTGGTCGCCGCCGGCCGCCGCCAGCTCCCCCGCCAGCACGTACGCGCCCACGACGGCCAGCCCGGTGCCGAAGCCGCCGAGAGTGTTGCCGTAGGCGGCGTCACCGAGCAGCACCACCCGGCCCTCGGAGTAGTGGCCGAGCTCCACGCGGCTGATGGAGTCGAGGTAGAAGTCTCTCGCCTCCGGCACCTTGGCGATGAGCTCGGGAACCCTCCACCCGGCACCCTGGTAGGCCTCCACCAGGATGCGCTTCTGCCGGTCGATGTCGTCGCGGTCGTAGTCGAGCCGCTCGGAGGCGAAGACGAAGAAGGCGGGCGCCTTGGGACCGCCGAGCGCCGCCATCCTGCCGGGCTCGTTGTACATCACCCCGCCCGCTTCTGCGTCGATCTCCGCCAGCGCGTAGTAGTGCCCGAGGAAGCGCACGTACCGCGACTCGGGTCCGAAGGCCAGCCTGCGCACGTTGGAGTGGATGCCGTCCGCGCCCACCACGAGGTCGAAGGTGCGCGGCGCGGCGCGCTGGAAGGTGACGTGCACACCGCCCGCCGTCTGGGTCAGCGAGGTGATGGAGTCGCCGAAGACGTACTCGGTGCTCCCCGAGGTCTCCTCGAACAGCAGGGCGGCGAGGTCGCCGCGGCGGATCTCGATGTCGCCACCGGCGAAGTCGGCCGGCATGACCGCCAGCCGCCTGCCTTCGGCGTCCACCATGACCTGGTCGGTGCCGCCGGTCTGGCGCCGCCGTACCGCCTCCAGGATTCCCATGCGCTCCAGCACGGTGCGGTGGGTCGTGCCCTTGAAGTCGACGGCCTGGCCGCCCGCGCGCAGTGCGGGCGCCTTCTCGACGACGGTGACGGTGCAGCCGTAGCGGTTCAGCCAGTAGGCGAGGGCGGGGCCCGCGATGCTCGCCCCGGAGATGAGGACGGTGGTGTTCTTCATGGCCAGAAGCCTCGCGAGGCCCGCTGACAGCCTGCCTACCACCGGCTGACACCCACACCACCAAACCGCCCGCCACCGTCAGCACCCGTCGGACCTCGCCGCCGCCCACCGTCAGCGCCCACCGAACATCGGCGACGTCCGCTGTCAGCACCCGTCGAGCACCGTCGTCCGCTGTCAGCGGCCGTCGAGCAGAGACCGCGCGTCGTCCCGGCTCATCGCGGCGGCGCGGGCGAAGGACGACGCGAACGCCTCGGCGCCGATGAGCTCTCGCGCGCCCGCGGCGGTGCGGGCGACGTGGCGGTCGCCGGTCACGGACGTCCCGCGCAGTGCCACCGCCGCGCCGAGCAGCAGCGCCGCCTCCTCCCCCGCCCCGTCCAGCAGGGCGGCCCCGGCCTGACCTTCCGCGGCGTCGGCGAGGTCCGTCCTCAGCGGCGACCTCCGCGCGGACGCCAGCGCCCGGCGATACAGGAGCCTGGCCTCTCCGGCGTCCCCCTCGGCTTCGGTCAGCCGGGCCAGGGCGGTGAGGACGGCGGCCCGCGTCCCCTCGGACCAGACGGTGCCGGAGTCCCGAAGCGCCATGTCGAGCCGCCGGCGCGCCTCGGCGTGGTCGCCTTCGAGCCGGGCGATCTCGCTGAGGCCCAGATGCACGGGGGCCGGGGCGCTCGGCAGGCCGGCCCTGCGGGCCAGCTCGCCCGCCCGCCGGTAGTCGGTAGCGGCGCCGGCCAGGTCGCCCTCGCGTACGAGAGCCTCGGCCCGGCGGGCGAGCACGTCCACGATCTCCTCGGCGGCGCCCAGCTCTTCGAGCAGCTCCAGCGCCTCCCGCCGCAGGTCACGGGCGCGCGCCCACTCCCCGCGCCAGCTCGCGACCAGGGCCAGCCAGTCGAGCCCCTGAGCCGTTCCCCAGCGCTCCCCCAGGGAACGGAACCGGGCCGCCACCTCCACGAGCTCCGGCTCGGCCTCGGCCGGGCCGCCGTCGAACAACGTCAGCAGGGCCAGGCTCAGCCGTATCAGGGTGCGGCTCCACGGATCGGGCCCGAGCCGCCGGTCGGCCCCGGGGTCCATCGCGCCCGGCGGCCCGGGCGGCCCCGCGACCATGCCCCACAGGGCCGCGGTGAAGGGATGCCGGAGCGGCCGGTCCAGCGACCGCATGATCGCCCCGGCCCGTTCCCAGTGCTCGGGCAGCGCTCGCGGCACGGCGTGCGCGACGCACATGACGTACTCCTCCTCCAGGCCTTCGGGAGGGCCGGCCATCTCCTTGAGGAGCTCCGCCGCCGCCTCTCTGGCGTGGCCGCGCCGCCCGCTCAGCCACCAGTACGCCGCCAGGGCCGCGATCAGGCGCAGTGCCGTCTCCGCGTCGTTCCGCACGCTCCAGCGGAGCGCGGCCGTCAGGTTGTCGTGCTCGGCGGACAGCCGGGCCAGCCATCGCAGCTGCTCGGCGCGGCGCAGGTGGGGGTCCGCGCGCCGCGCGAGGTCGAGGAAGTGGCGGGCGTGGGCGGCGCGCAGGCGCTCCCGCTCTCCGGCCTCGGCAAGCCGTTCGGCGCAGAACAGCTGGATGGTGTTCAGCATGCGGTAGCGGTCGCCGTCCGTCTCGACCAGCGACTTGTCCACCAGGTCGGCCAGCAGCCCCGCGGCGTCCTCTCCCTCGCAGACCGCCTCGACCGCCGCGAGGGACGCGCCTCCGGTGAACACCGCGAACCGCCTGGCCAGCGCCCGCTCGTCCGGCGTGAGAAGGTCCCAGCTCCACTCCACCACCGCGCGCAGGGTCTGGTGCCGGGCGGCGGCCGTACGGTCGCCGCGTGACAGCAGCCGGAACCGGCCGTGCTCGGCCAGCCGCGTGGCGATCTCCTCGACGGTGAACGACCGCAGCCGCGCCGCCGCCAGCTCGATGGCGAGGGGCAGCCCGTCGAGCGCGGCGCAGATGCGGGTGACCGCGTCCACGTTGCCCGGCCGTACCTCGAAGTCCGGCCGCACGGCCGCCGCCCGGTCGGCGAACAGCCGTACGGCCGGGTAGTCGGGCGCGGCGGACGCGAGGGAGCCCGGTGGCGGGGTCGCCAGCGGTGACAGGGGCACCAGCGTCTCCCCTGCGATGCCGAGGGGCTCGCGGCTGGTGGCCATGACGGCCAGCCCGGGACACTCGCCGAGCAGCCTGCGGGCCAGCACGGCGGCGGCGGTGATCACGTGCTCGCAGTTGTCGAGGACGAGCAGCAGCTCCTGCCCGGCGAGCGCGGACACCAGGCGTTCGACCGGGTCGGACGTGGCGTGCGGCCGGAACCCGGTCTCGCGGAGCCCGAGCGCGCCGAGCACCGCCTGGGGCACCTGGTCGCCACCGCCGGGCGGGGAGTCGAGCGAGGAGAGGTCGGCGGACGGGGAGTCGAGCGGGGAGAGGTCGGCGAAGCACACCTCGCGCCGCCCGCGTGCGGCCGCCTCGACCGCCAGCCGGGTCTTGCCGGTGCCGCCAGAGCCGATGATCGTGATCAGCCGGGCGTCGCGCAGCGCGTCGATGCGCGCGAGCTCGGGCTCGCGCCCGACGAAGCTGGTGAGCTGGGCCGCAAGCCCCCTGCGCGGCACGGGCACGGGCGTCTCGGCGCGCAGGATGGCCAGGTGGATCTCGGCGAGCTCGGGCGAGGGGTCGGCGCCGAGCTCCTCGGCGAGCAGGCGCCGCGTCTCGGCGAAGACCGCCAGCGCCTCGGCCCGCCGCCCCGCCGCGTGCAGGGCGCGCATCAGCTGCCCTCTGAACCGTTCGCGCAGGGGATGCGCGGCCACCAGCCGCTGGACCTCGGCCACCTGCGTGCCCTGGGGAAGGGCCAGCTCGGCCTCGACGAGGTCTTCCGCTGCGGACAGCCGGAGCTCCTCCAGCCGCGCGGCCTGTGCCCGCCCGAAGGACAGGTCGGCCAGGGCGGGCCCCCGCCAGAGGGCGAGCGCCTCCCGCAGCGGGCCTGCGGCGGCCATGGGGTGGCCCGACACCAGCAGCCGCCGCCCCACGCGGGCGAGCCGCTCGAACCGGTGGGCGTCGACGTCCTCGGGGTCGATCGCCAGCCGGTATCCGGACCCGTGGAACTCGATCAGCCCGGCGGGCAGGTTGCGGCGGAGCCGGGACACCTGGGCCTGCACGGCGTTGGCGGCGCCCGCTGGAGGGGCGTCGCCGTACTGCCCGTCGATCAGCCGCTCCACGCCGACCACCCGGCCCGCCTCCAGCAGCAGCATCATGAGCAGGGCGCGCGGCCGGGGGCCGCCCACGAAGAGCGCCTCACCGGCAGGCGACCGCACGTCCAGGGGCCCGAGGATGCCGAACTGCATGACCTCGATTGTCCCCCTTCACGCCGACCGGCCGGGCCGGAGAGCGCCGCGAGCCGCGACCTCCGGTTGCGGGGGGACGTCAGGCGATCACGGTGCGGACGCCCCGGCGTACCAGGGAGCGGGACACGATCAGGCGCTGGATCTCACTGGTGCCCTCCCAGATGCGGTCGACCCGCAGCTCGCGCAGGAACCGCTCGGCGACGTTGGTGCGCATGTAGCCGCGCCCGCCGAAGGTCTGCACGGCCCGGTCGGCACAGCGGTAGGCCGCCTCGCTGGAGAACAGCTTCGCCAGGGACGCCTTCGCGTGCACGATCTTGCGGTCGGCGCCGGAGTCGGCGAGCTGGGCGACCTCGTAGACCAGCAGCCTCGCGGCGGCGGCGTCGGCGGCCGAGTCGGCGAGCGGGAACGCCACGCCCTGGTGGTCGATGAGCCGCGCGCCGCCCTGCTCGCGGCCCGCCGCCCACGCGACCGCCTCCTCCAGCAGGCGGCCCATGGCGGCCACGCAGTGCGCGGCGATGCCGAGCCGCTCCTCCACGAACCAGCCCTGCTGGAGCGCCTCGGCCGCGCCCGGCTCGCCGAGCACGGCCTCGGGCCCCACCCGCACGCCGGTCAAGCGCAGCGTCGGGTGCCCGTGCGGGAAGGTGTGGGTGAACGGGGGCTCGTCGACGAACTCAAGGCCCTCGGCGCCGGCGTCGACGATGAACAGCGTGGGCCCGTACCCCGCACAGATCGCCACGACGATGTGCGCGGCGGCGACGTCCCCGCTGGTCACGAACCACTTCTCGCCGTCGAGGAGCCAGCCGCCCGCGCCGTCGGGCGTGGCGGTCGTGCGGATGCCCGAGGGGTCGGAACCGGCGTGCTCCTCGGTCACGGCGTACGAGATCCATCCCTCCCCCCGCAGCGCGGGCCGGAGGTAGCGGTCGACCTGCTCGGGCGTGCCGGCGGCGAGCACGTTGTAGGCGTCGGGCACCCACCACCACAGGCCGTTGGTGTTACGGCCGAGCTGCTCGTGCGCCACGACGTAGTCGACCGTGGACCACCCCTGCCCGCCGTGCTCGGGTGCGTGCCGGCCGCCGTGCAGGCGCGCGGCGATCGCGGCCTTGACGATGCCGTCCACCACATCCCCGGGCAGCCGGCCGCCCGCGCGCTCGGCGGCCTCCTCATGCGGGACCAGCTCCTCGTCGACGAACCGCCTCGCCCGTTCCTGGAGCCCGGCCTGCTGCGGCGTGAGCCGTACCAGCGACGTCATGTCACCACCCGGATCGCTCTATCCTGACTGGTCACCCAGTCAACTCACCGGGACCGCCCGCTGTCAATAGCCGGCGGCGCCCAGCGAGCGACGCCGGCTTCGCCAGGGACGAGGGCCCGTACAAGATCTATGCCGGCCTGCGTCCCTGAACTCAGGCACCTCAGGTGGCGGTGCACCTACGCACGGTGCACGATCACGGCTTCGCCTGCGACATCGTGGCCGACACGCGGCCGCGCTCGGCACCTGTCTGGGGACGCCATAGCGCCTGACGGCGAGTTCATAGGCGGTGCGCGCAGGCCCGTCATCACATCGGCCGGCGCGTCCATCGGATCTTCCGTCGTCACCGACGGGCGCCTCACTAGGAGCCGGGGAAGGCGGAGCGGTCGACGCCGACCTCGCGGGCGGCGGCGATGCGCGCGTGCTCCAGGAGCCGCTTGCGCGACAGCACGGAGGGGTGCAGTGTGTAGCGGATGATCAGCCCGTCGAGCATGCTGTCGAGGCGCTCGGCGGCGCCGTGCGGGTCGTCGCAGGTGAACTCGCCCGAGTCGACCCCGGCCTGGATGACCTGCTCGACCGAGCCGATCCACGCCGTCTCCAGCTCCAGCAGGATGTGCTGGACGACGGCCTCGCGCAGGCCGGCCGCGAAGGCGTCGATCCACAGGATCCAGCTCTGGTCGGTGCGCGATCGCGGGATGTAGAAGCGCAGGACCCGGTCGAGACGGTCGACGGCCGGGCCCGAGCCCCGCACCAGCTCCTTGAGCCGGGCGACCTCGGTGTCGATGGTCGTCCGGAGCATCGCCGTGATCAGCTCGTCCTTGGTGGCGAAGTGGTAGTGGATCAGCCCGCCACTGACGTTCGTCGCCTTGGCGATGTCGGCGACCCTGGTGCTGGAGATGCCTCGCTCAAGCACCACCCGCCGCGCGGCCTCCAGCAGCTCGGCCCGGCGATGATCCGCCTGGTCGGCCCGGCTCCCGCGTGTCCCCTCGGCTGTACCCTCAGCACTGCGCACGGCCTGAATCCTACCCGAGCGCCCCGGCCTTCCCGCTGCTTACTGGCGGTTCAGTCAGGCCGGTGTTCCCTGCCGGCCCCCCATGCCGCTCGTACGGCGCGGCAGGGGGTTGACGTTTGACTGGCCAGCCAGTCAGTCTCTGATGGTGTGAAGCTGACGCGCCTGCTCGCCCCCGAGTCCGTCGCCGTCGTCGGGGCCTCCACCCGCCCCGGTTCGTACGGCAACCTCGCCGTGGCCAACCTCGTCGCCGCCGGCTTTCCCGGCCCCGTTTTCGGGGTCCACCCGACCGCCGGCGAGGTGCACGGCGTGCGCTGCTACCCGAGGATCAGGGACCTGCCGGTCGTGCCGGACGCCGTCGTCATCGCGACCCCGGCCGCGACCGTTCCCGCGCTGGTCGCCGAGGCCGGAGAGCACGGGTGCGGCGGAGCCGTCGTGTTCGCGGCGGGCTTCGCCGAGGTGCCCGGCGACGCGGGCCGGTCGCTGGAGGGCGCGCTGGCGGCGGCGGCAGCGGCGTACGACATGCCGGTGTGCGGCCCGAACGGCAACGGGATCGTCGCGGTCGCGGGACGGGCGCCTTTGTGGGGCGACGCCTACACGCCCCGGCGCGCCGGACCGATCGCCCTGATCTCCCAGAGCGGGAACGTCGCCGTCAACGCCCTGCTCAGCACCCGCGCCCTCCGGCTGCACACGGTCGTGTCGTGCGGCAACCAGGCGGTGGTCGACGCCGCCGGCTACCTCGCCGCCCTCGCCGAGACCGGCGGCGTCCGGTCGGTCGCGCTCTACCTGGAGGACGAGGGCGACGGCGCCCGCCTCGCCGGTGCGCTGGCCACCTGCGCGGACGCCGGCATCGGCGTGGCCGTCCTCAAGGCCGGCACGAGCGAGCTCGGCGCCTCCGCCGCCGCCGCGCACACCGGGGCGGTGGCCGGGGACGCGCGGGTGCTGAGGGCGCTGGTCGAGGAGGCCGGAGGCGCCTGGGCCCGCAACCCCCACGAGCTCCTCGAACTAGCCAAGACCCTCGCATACGGCTCCCGCCCCGCCCGCCCGAACGGCGACCGACACGGGAAGGGCACGCCGGACGGGAAGAGCACGCTGCACAGGCCGGGCGCGCCGGACGAAATCGACATTCAGGAACAGCCAGGCGAGCCGGACCACCAGGGCACACACGACCGGAAGGACTCACAACAGGGGCACGGCGCACCCCACGGAATCGACATGCAGAAACAGCGAGGCGTCCCGGACCACCAGGACACGGGGGACGGGAGGGGCGTGCTGATCGTGACGTGCTCGGGGGGTGACGCGGCGGTCGGCGCGGACGAGGCCGCGCGCCTCGGAGTGCCCCTGCCGCCGCTGTCCCCGCCTACGCGGTCCGCGCTCCTCCCCGTGCTGCCCCCGACGGCGACCCCGGGCAACCCGCTCGACTACACGGCGGTGATCTTCGGGGACACGCGGCGTACCGCCGGCCTCATCACGGTCGCGGCGGCCGACGAGGCGCTCGGGCCGGTGCTCGTCTACTACGACCGGCCTGCGCGGATGAGCGACGACGCGGCGGTGGAGTGGGACGGAGCGCTCGCGGGCGTCATCGAGGCGGCCTCAGGACTCGAAGGCCGCGTGATCGTCGCCTCGACGCTGCCGGAGCTCATGCCGGAGGAGACGGCCGAGCGCTTGGCCGACCACGGGATCATCCCGATCTCCGGCCTGTCCGAGGGCATCGTGTGCGCCGGAGCGCTCCTCACCCCCCTCGGCGACGGCGACCGGTTGCGCGAGATCGCCTCCGCCGCCCGGACGAGCCCCCGCGCCCGCGACCCCTACGACACGGACGGCACACTCCGCACCGACCGTACTGACGTCACTGACGGCGGTGATCACACTGACGGTACCGACGGCAGAGACGAGGCCGGCTGGCTCGCCGAGCACGAGGCCAAGGCGCTGCTGAGGGAGCACGGGATCCCCGTCCCGGCGGGCTTCGTGGTTCACACGCCCGAGGAGGCCGTCGAGGCGTCCGCCACGCTCGGCACGGCGGTCGCGCTGAAGCTCAGCGGCAGGCACCTGCGGCACAAGACCGACCTCGGAGCGCTCCTTCTCGGAGTCAGTGGCGCGGAGGCGGTGCGGCAGGGAGTCACCACGCTCCTGACCTCGCCGGCAGCCGCACCCGGCACCACCATCACCCCCGAGCGGGCCGCGCCTGGCACCACCATCACCACCGAGCAGACCCCACCCGGCAAGGCCGTCGCCGCCGAGCGGGCCGCGCCCGGCATGGCCGTGCTCGTCGAGGAGATGGTGGCGCAGGGGGTGGAGCTGCTGGTCGCGGTCCGGCGGGACGGGGTCGTGCCGGTCCTGGTCCTCGCCCTGGGCGGGACGTGGGTGGAGGTGCTGGACGACGTCGTCCTGCTGCCCCTTCCCGCTACTCCCCGCAGGGTGGTGGAGGCCCTGGGACGGCTGCGCGGGGCGTCGCTGCTGACCGGTGCGCGCGGACGCCCCCCGGTCGACCTGGCGGCGCTCGGAGAGCTCGCGTCCCGTACCGGCGACCTGGCCCTCGCGAAGAACCTCACCCTGGTGGAGCTGAACCCGGTGATCGCCACCCCGGAGGGCGCGACCGCGGTGGACGCCCTGATCCAGACCGGACGACGCCTGATCCCTGATCCGGACCGGACGACGGGTCCAGACCGGACGACGCCTGATCCGACGCCCTGATCCGAACCTGACGACGCCCCTCTCCGCGGTCAGGCTCTGATCCGATCTCGACGATGCCCGGCTCTTGCGGGGCGGATCCGTCGGCCGGGGGAACGGCCCGGTGGCAGGAAATCCGGTTGGCCACGGTGCCCGCGGCGGGTGACACTGCGGTGTGCGATCTCAAGAGCGGATGGAGCGGGCCGCCATGGAGATGGAGCGGGCCATCAAGGAACTGGGCGGCGTGATCTACACGGCGTTGCGTGACGACGACCTGAGCGCCGATCCCGCGCGGCGCGGGGAGGGCCTGGGTCCGCGGCCTGGCGACGTGATCGAGCTGGCCTGCCTGCTGGAGGAAATCGGCCGGTCGAGCCCGGCCGTAAGGGAACTCCTCGAACGCCCCACCGCGGAGCTGACGCCCGAGGACGTGGCCCGGCTGGGGCGCCGGCTTCTCCAGGAGATCCACTATCAGCCGTCCTTCGACGACGAACCGGGCCTGTGGGCGACGCTCGCGCAGGCGCTGCTCGTGGTGGAACGCGACGTCCGCGCCACGGGGATCTCCGGGCCGCTACGGCTGACCGTCCCCGACTGGGACATCGGCGGCCACGCCCGGGTGGAGTTCAGGAACGCCTTCCAGGGCAACGGCATCCCGCCCGGCATCGGAGCGGACGACCTGGACGCGCTCGTGAGCGTCGCCGACGCCACCCAGGAGGTCGTCATGGAGATGATCTGGGCCGCCTGGCCCACCTGTCCCGAGCACCGCCTGGGCCTGTACGCGGGGTCGGAGCGCGGGACGGCCATCTGGCGATGCGGCGGCACGGGCACCGGCATGCACACGGTGGCGCCGGTGGGCCGGCTCACCATCGAGCACCGCTAGCGGACCACTCCCAGGGACCTCGAACGACCGGTTCCCTACCCCCTGTGGCGCCGTGGCCCTCCGCCCACCCTTCTCGTTCCCGGTGGGGGGACGGCCTGGGTGGGCGGCGCGGCCGGGCGAGGGCTACAGCCGGTTGATTGATCCCCTACTTGCCCAGGGCGCCTTGGAGATCCATGACGTGGTCCTGGGTCTGCTGGAGCAGGGGGCGCAGGGCTTCGGCGACGTCCGGGAGCCCCAGCTCCACGGCCTGGCTGACCCGCTCACGGTAGCGCTGGAGCTGGGTCTCTTCGAGCTCCAGGTCGAGCTGGAGCGCGGCGGCGCCGTCGGGCACGCTCGGGATCTCGGGCACCGAGACGGACGGGATGCCGCCGAGGAACGCGATCTGCCCGGCCAGCGTCGTCGCGTGCTCCAGCTCCTGACCCAGGTGGGCCTTGAGCTCCTCGATGATGCTCTGGTACTCGGGGCCCTTGACCGTGGCGGTGTGCTGCGCGTACTGCACGATCGAGCGGTACTCGCTCTCCAGGTCCTCGTTGAGGAGGGCGATGAAACTGTGCTGGTCCACGCTTGATCATCCTTCCGTTCGCTGTAGACCTGCCCTCCTACCCCCTATCGCGGCGACAATGCGGCTCCACCTCGCCACACCCGCTCAGCCAATCTCGTAGAGCGACAGGACGACGTACGTTCAGCCGAGCTTGTAGAGCGACTGGGCGGAGTCCGATCCCCCGTACTCGGTGGGGTCCACGAGGGTCCCGTTGGCCTTCACCCACGCGGTGACCTCGTCGTTTCCTCGCTCGGGACCGCCCATGCCCCCGCCGAGCATGAGGTACTTCAGCCGCCCGCTGCTGACGTACTCCTGCAGCTTGGCCACGGTCATGGCGGCGTCGCTTCCGGTGAAGCCGCCCATCGCGATGACCGGCTCGCCGCCGGTGGACAGGATGATCGACGAGGCGCTCTGGGCGCTGCTGACCGCGAGCAGCCAGGTGGCGCCGCCCCGGTTCCTCTCCAGGTAGGAGATCATCGCGGCGCTGACGTCCCCTCCCCGGCCGCCGCCGAAGCCGCCTGGTGCCCGCGTCCCCGCGCCGGAAGGCGCGCCCGGTGGCACGGCCGTCCCGGAGGGCCGCTGGGCGCCGGCCGGCGGGTTGCCCAGGGAGCCGGGAGCCCGGCCGCGCATCCCGGTAGGTCCTCCAGAGCCCCCCATGCCGCCGAACCCGCCGCTTCCCGCCGGTCCAGCCGTGGGGTTGGTGCCGTTCACGGCCGAGGACAGCGGGGTCAGCGCGTAGGCGGTGGGGCCCGCGAGACCACCCGCGAGACCGAGGACCAGGGCGACGGCGGCGAGCCGTGCCCTCCCCCGCCCGCCGAGCCGCAGGACGAGCAGCCCGATCGCCGCGACCGCGCACAGGCCGGCGACGGCGTACGCGAGCCACGGGGCCCACTCGGGAGTACGGCGGAGCACGGCGAACGCCCAGGCGCCGGTGACCGCGATGCCCAGCGGCAGCGCCCAGGCCCACGCCCGCGTCCGCAGGTACGCCTGCCACATCAGCACTCCACCGAGCCCGGCCAGAGCGGACACGGCGGGAGCGAGCGCCGTGGAGTAGTACGGGTGGAAGGTCCCCGCCGAGAAGCTGAAGACCGCGTAGTGGACCACCAGCCATCCACCCCAGAGGAGCAGGGCCGCCCGCAGCCCGGAACGGCGCTCCGGGAGGACCCGCCCGAGACCGCGACCGGAGCGGTCATCGGTACGGACGTGGCCCGATCCATCACCCGTGACGACAGGACCGGAGCGGTGATCTATAAGGACGGGGCCGGAGCGGTCACCCGTGAGAGCCGGCTTCCTGCTGGAACGACGGCTCGTGAGCACGAGCCCGGCGACCAGCGCGAGTGCGGCGAAGGGGATCAGCCAGGAGATCTGACCGGCCATGACGTCGTTGAACAGCCGTCCCGCGCCAGACGCCCCGCCGAAGCCGCCACCACCGCCGCCTCGCCCGGCCGCCCCCTCGCCGCCGAAGATCCGGCCGAGGCCGTTGTAGCCGATGACCAGGTCCCACACCGTGTTGTCGGTGCTGCCGCCGATGTACGGCCGGTCGGCGGCGGGCCACAGGTCTACGACGACCATCCACCAGGCACTGGACGCCACCAGGACGGCGCCCGCGGCCAGCAGGCGGCCGAGGCGTGCCAGGATCCTGCCGGGCGCGGCGTACAGGTAGACCAGGGCGAACGCGGGGAGCACCAGGTAGGCCTGCAGCATCTTGGTGGTGAAGGCCATGCCGACGAGCAGGCCGCAGAGCACCAGGGTCCGCGTCCGCCCGGTCCTGATCGCCTCGGCGCAGAACCAGGCCGCCGCGACCAGGAGCAGCACGAGGATGGTGTCGGGGTTGTTGTCCCTGTTGATCGCCACGGTGATCGGCGTCAGCGTCATCACCAGCGCCGCGACCAGCCCCGCCACGTGCCCCCACACCCCGCCGGGCGCGGGCCGTACGTCATGGCGCGGGGTCTCGCCCACCGCACGCCCGTCACCGTCGGACACGCCCGTCCCGCCGGACACGGAGCCGTCGGACACGCCCGTCCCGCCGAAGGCGCGGCGTACGGCCGAGTGGACGAGGGCGACGGACGCGACCCCCGCCAGGGCCTGCGGCAGCAGCATGCTCCAGGTGCCGAAGCCGAAGATCCGCGCCGACAGCCCCATCATCCACAGCGCGAACGGCGGCTTGTCGACGGTGATGAACGACCCCGCGTCGACCGCGCCGAAGAAGAAGGCCTTCCAGCTCCGGGTGCCCGACAGGATGGCGGCGGAGTAGTAGTCGTTGGCGTACCCGTTGCGGCCGAGCGCCCAGGTGTACAGCACCGCCGCGAGCGCGAGCACACCGAGCAGCGCGGGCCGCGCCCAGCGGGGATCCTCCGGGCGGCCGAGCACCACCCGGGCGAGGCGGCCACGCCCGGCGGGACGGTGCCGTCCCCCGGCGGCCGGGGGCCGTTCGACGTCCACGGTCATCGGGAGCCCTCCTTCCGGCGGCCCGGGCTGAACACCCAGGCGCGCAGCAGCACGAAGCGGACCAGGGTGGCGGCGCCGTTGGCGACGACGACCCCGGCGAGCTCGACCGACCTCGGCGCGGTCGCGGGCAGCAGCGCCAGCGTCCCGGTCGTCAGCGCGAGGCCGACGAAGAACGCGACCAGGCCCTCCACCTGGTGCCGGAGGGCCCCGGCCGAGCCGGTCACCCCGAAGGTGAAGCGCCGGTTGGCGGCGGTGTTGGCGACGGCGGTGACCAGCAGCGCGACGGCGTTGGCCACCACGGCAGGGGTGACGCCGCGAAGCACCCAGAACAGGGCCAGGTAGGCGAGGGTGCTGACCACCCCGACGACCACGAAGCGGGGGAGCTGGCGCACCATCCCCGACGGCAGCCGGGCGGCGGCCACCTGGTCGGGAACCGGGATGCGCGCCGCGCCGGACAGTGTCCTGCGTGCCACCCTGGCCATCCCCCTGAGGTCGTCGAGCGCGGTCCGGAGGACGTCGACCCTGCTGTCCGGGTCGTCCACCCAGTCGACGGGGACCTCGTGGATGCGAAGGCCGTGGCGTTCGGCCAGCAGCAGCAGCTCGGTGTCGAAGAACCACTCCTCGTCCTCGACGGCCGGCAGCAGGGCCTGGGCGATCTCGGTACGTACCGCCTTGAAGCCGCACTGGGCGTCGGAGAAGCGGGCGCCCATGGCCGAGCGCAGCAGCAGGTTGTAGGCCCGGGAGATGATCTCCCGCTTGGGCCCGCGCTCGACCCGGGCCGCCCTGGACAGGCGGGTGCCGATCGCGAGGTCGCTGTGGCCCGACAGGAGCGGGGCGATCAGCGGCAGGAACGCGGTCAGGTCCGTGGACAGGTCGACGTCCATGTAGCTGACGACGTCGGCGTCGCTCTCGGCCCAGACCTGGCGAAGCGCCCGTCCCCGGCCCTTCTTGTCCAGGTGGACGGCCCGCACATGGGGCAGGTCGCGGGCGAGCCCGGTGGCGATGTCCCAGGTGCCGTCGGTGCTGGCGTTGTCGGCGACCGTGATGCGGAAGCCGTACGGGAAGGTGCGGGTCAGGTAGTCGTGGAGGCGGCGGACGCTCTGCGCGAGCACCCGCTGCTCGTTGTACACCGGGACGACCACCTCGACGAGGCGGGTCCCGGTCTCCGGGGCGAGGGACGCCTGTGCGGGCGCCGGTGCGAGGGAGGAGGTCATGCGCGATGACCGGGGATCGGCTGGCTCATGGCTCCACCGTCGGGGAGCGGGATTGAACCACCCTTAGGCGTTGATTAACCCTGTCTGAGAATGCGCCCGGCCGGGCAGCCTCAGGCTGGCGCGGGCGCCGCCCCCGGGTGCGTTGGAGAGGGCCGCCTCGCCCCCCGCGTCCCGTACGGCCTGCGCCACGATGGCGAGGCCGAGGCCGGAGCCGGGCATGCTCCTGGCCGTGGACGAGCGCCAGAAGCGGTCGAAGACGTGCGGAAGCTCGTCCTCGGGGATGCCGGGGCCGTGGTCGCGCACGGTCAGCTCTCCCCCTTCGAGCCGGACGGTCACCGTGCCCGCGGCGGGGCTGAACTTCACGGCGTTGTCGAGCAGGTTGACCACGGCGCGTTCCAGCGCGCCCTCGCGGCCGTGGACGAACCACTCGCCCAGCTCGGCGTCGATGCGCACGTCGTGGGCGCGCAGGCGGGCGCGGGCGACGGCGGCCTCCACCACCTCGTGGAACGGCAGGTCCGCCGTGGGCTCCTCGCCCCCGGACACGCGCGACAGCTCCAGCAGGTCGCCGACGAGGGCGGACAGCTCGGCCATCTGGGCCTTCACGCTCGCGAGCAGGCGCCTTCTGGCCCGCGGGTCGAGCTGCCTGCCGGTGTTCTCGCTGTGCAGCAGCAGGTCGATGTTGGTGCGCAGGCTGGTGAGCGGGGTGCGCAGCTCGTGCCCGGCGTCGGCGATGAGCTGCCGCTGGCGCTCGCGGGAGTTTGCGAGGGCGGCCGTCATCGCGTTGAAGGACGTGCTCAGCCGCGCGATCTCGTCCTCGCCGTCGACCGGGATGCGCGTGAGCAGGTCCTCGGTCCTCGCGATGTGCTCGACGGCGCCGGTCAGGCGGGTGACGGGGCGCAGCGCCGTACGGGAGACGAACCGGCCCGCCGTGGCCGCGCCGAGGACGCCGAGCGCCGCGACCCCCGCGAGCAGCAGCGCGAGGCCGCGCAGCGTCGCGTCGGTGCCCGCCAGCGACCGCGAGACGCTGACGGCCACGCCGGGGCCGACGTTCGCGGTCAGCACGCGGACGGTGTCGCCGCTGTCGGTGACGCCGTCCCGCAGCATCCGGGCCCCGGGCAGCCGCGCCATGCGCTGGTCGGCCGGCTCCACCTTGACGGCGTCCCAGCCCTGGGCGCAGCGGGTGCCGTCGGCGAGGACGATCTGCTGGAGGCGCAGGAACGGTCCCGGCTCCTCGGTGCCGCTCGGGTGCTCGGAGCAGTTCCGCTGGATCATCTCGACCGTCCTGCCGCCCAGCGGGGGCTGGTCCAGCGAGGTGTCGAGCTGCCGCGACAGCTCGTTGCGCACGAGGAACCAGCAGGCCGCCGCGCAGACGGCGATCGCCACGGCGACGACCGTCGCGACCAGCACGGTCAGCCGCGACCTCATCGACCGGCGCCCGCGCCGCATCAGGAAGGCGTCCTCAGCACGTATCCCACGCCGCGCACGGTGTGGATCAGGCGGGGCGCGCCACCGGCCTCGGTCTTGCGGCGCAGGTACATGATGTACACGTCGAGCGAGTTGGACGAGGGCTCGAAGTCGAACCCCCACACGTCGCTGAGGATCTGCTCGCGGGTGAGCACCTGCCTGGGATGGGCGAGGAACAGCTCCAGCAGCAGATACTCCGTGCGCGTGAGCTCCAGCGGGCGGTCGTCCCTGGTGACCTCGCGGCTGGTCGTGTCCATGCGCAGGCCGGCGTGGCTCAGCACCCCGTCGGGCACGGCGGCCGGGGCCTGCCTGGCGCCGCGCCGCAGCAGGGCGCGCACCCGGGCGAACAGCTCGTCCAGCTCGAACGGCTTGACCAGGTAGTCGTCGGCCCCGGCGTCCAGCCCGGACACGCGGTCGCCGACGGCGTCCCTGGCGGTGAGCATGAGCACGGGGATCTGGTCGCCCGCCGCCCGCAGGCGCCTGCACGCGGTCAGCCCGTCCACGCGCGGCATCATGACGTCGAGCAGCACCAGGTCGTACCGCTCGCGCCCGAGCGCGTCGAGGGCCTCGGCGCCGTCCTCGGCGAGGCCGACCTTGTACCCCTCGAACTCCAGGCTGCTCTGCAGCGCCTCCCGCAGCGCGGGCTCGTCGTCGACCACGAGCAGCCGCGCGACGTCCCTGTCTCCCGTTGTGCTCACCGGCTCACGGTAGCCGGACATTGTGAGAAGCCCATTAAGAGTTTCCTGCGAGGACCGCCATGGCCGCGTTGTGGCCGGGGATGCCGCTCACGCCTCCCCCGCGCCGGGCGCCCGCGCCGCACAGCAGGATGCGCTCGTGCTCGGTCTCCACGCCCCACCTGCCGGTCTCGGCGGGGTCCTCGGCGAACGGCCAGGACAGGTCCCTGTGGAAGATGTGGCCGCCGGGGAGCCCGGCCTCGTTCTCCAGGTCCACGGGGGTCTTCGCCTCCAGGCAGTACGACCCGTCGGGGGCGCGCAGGAGGCAGTCCTCGATGGGCTCGGCCAGCACGCTGTTGATGGAGGCGAGGGTGGCGGCCAGCGCCTCACTCCTCGCCTTTTCCGGATTTTTCCGGAAAAGGCGGGCGGGCATGTGCAGGCCGAACAGCGTCATCGTCTGGGCCCCGGCCTCCCGCAGCGAAGGACCGAGGATCGAGGAGTCGGTCAGCGAATGGCAGTACACCTCCGCCGGGGGCAGCTCGGGGATCAACCCGGCGACCGCCTGCTCGTACGCTAGCGCGAGCTGGTCGCGCCCCTCGTTGATGTGGAACGTGCCGCTGAACGCCTCCACCGGGTCCACCGACCCGTCCTTCAGGCGGGGCAGGCGCGACAGCACCATGTTGACCTTGAGCTGGGCGCCCTCCGGCGGCTCCTGCGCCCCGCCGAGCAGCCTCGCCATGACGGCGGGCGGGGTGTTGACCAGCAGGTGGTCGCCGGTGACGGTGTGCTCGGCGCCCTCGGCGTCACGGAACACGACCTCGCCGCCCGGGTCGATCGACAGCACCTCCATGCCGGTGCGGATCTCCGCGCCGCCGCTCCGCGCCGCCTCGGCGAGCGCCCCGCTGACCGCGCCCATGCCCCCGACCGGCACGTTCCAGTCCCCCGTGCCGTCGCCGACGACGTGGTAGAGGAAGCAGCGGTTGGCCAGCAGGTCCTTGTCGGGGTCGGCGAAGGTGCCGATCAGGGCGTCCGTCAGCACCACGCCGCGCACGGTGTCGTCGCCGAACCGCTCGCGGGCCACCTCGCCGATCGGCCGCTCGAACAGGTCGCGCCAGGCCTCGGCGTCCCCGACCACCTCGCGCAGCGCCGTACGGTCGCGCAGGGGTTCGAGCAGGGTGGGCGCCACCCGCTCGGCGACCCGCGCCGTCTGCCCGTAGAACCGGTGCCAGGCCGCGAGGTCGCCCGGCCCGCCGGTCACGGCGGCGAAGGAGGCGGCGGTCCGGTCCGCGTCGCCGTTGTCCACGAGCAGCCCGGTGCCGCCCACCGGGGTGTACGAGGCGTAGCGCCTGCGCCGCAGCTCCAGCTTGAGCCCGAGATCGGAGACCACCTTGCCCGGCAGCAGGCTGACCAGGTAGGAGTAGCGCGAGAGCCGCGCGTCGACCCCGGGGAAGGCCTGCGCGGAGACCGCGAGGCCGCCCACGTGGGAGAGTCGCTCCAGCACCAGTACGCGGCGCCCCGCTCGCGCGAGGTAGGCGGCGGCGACCAGGCCGTTGTGCCCGGCACCGGCGATGACGGCGTCGTAGTGCGAACGGGGCATGACAAAGTCTCCTAACCCGGACAGTACGGTGAGACGGCACATCAGGGGAACAATCCCCCTGGAGCGTACATACGGAGAGGACCGAGAGCGAGCATGCACATGACCGGCCACGGCGAGGCGATCATCCAGACATCCGAGGAAGTCACCGAGGCCCTTGCCACGGGGGCGCCCGTGGTCGCGCTCGAAACGACGATCATCTCGCACGGCCTGCCGCAGCCCCGCAACCTGCAGGTCGCGATCGAGCTCGAAGAGCTGGTCCGGGAGGCGGGAGCCGTGCCCGCGACCATCGCCGTGCTCGACGGAGTGGCCCGCGTGGGCCTCGACAAGGGCATGCTGGAGCGCGTCGCCACCGAGCCCGGCCTGCGCAAGCTGGGCTTCCGCGACCTGCCGGCCGCCGCCGCGCTGTCGGCCAGCGGCGCCACGACCGTCTCGGCCACCGCGTTCCTCGCGGCCCGCGCGGGGATCCGGGTGTTCGCCACCGGCGGCCTCGGCGGCGTGCACCGCGGGTGGACGGCCGACCAGGACGAGTCCGCCGACCTCGACATGCTCTCGAGGACGCGGATCACCATCGTCTGCGCGGGCGTGAAGTCGATCCTGGACGTGCCCGCCACCCTCCAGCGGCTGGAGACGCGGAGCGTGAGCGTGGCCGGGTACCGCACGGATGAGTTCCCCGGCTTCTACCTCCACACCTCCGGGCTGGCCGTCGACTGGCGCCTTGAGACCCCCGCCGAGGCCGCCGCCGTCATGCGGGCGCAGGACGGCCTGGGCGGCCCCGAGACGGCGCTGATCGTGGCCAACCCGGTGCCGGAGACCGAGCAGCTCGACCCCGGGCTCCACGACCGCGTGCTGGCCGAGGCCCTCGCCGCCGCCGACGCCGAGGGGATCACCGGCCAGGCGATCACCCCGTTCCTGCTCGACTTCCTGGTCAGGGGCACCGGCGGCGCCTCGCTGGAGGCCAACCTGGCCGCCGTGCGGGGCAACACCCGCCTGGCCGCGCGGATCGCCGCCTCGTGGGCCTCGTCGCCGTCGGCGGAGAGCTGAGTGGGCGGTCTGCTCGTCATCGGCGACGTCGTCACCGATGTGGTCGCGCTCCATCACGCGCCGGTCGCGACCGGCACCGACACCGCCGCCGACATCGTCGTGCGACCGGGCGGCTCGGGGGCGAACACCGCCTCCTGGGCCGCCCACCTGGGCGCGGACACGCGCATCCTGACGCGCGTCGGGTACGACACCGGCCCCTGGCACATCGCGGAGCTGCGCGGGGCGGGCGTCCACCCGCACGTGCGGGTGGACCCCGCGCACCCGACCGCCGTCGTGATCGCGATGGTCGACGTGACCGGTGAGCGCTCGATGCTGACCAACCGGGGCGCGGGCGGGCGCATCGGCCCGGGCGACTGGGACGACGGCCTGCTCGACGGCGTGAGCCACCTGCACATCTCCGGGTACACGCTGTTCGCCGAGCCTGGCCTCGAACTGGTCCGGCTGGCCGTACGGGCCGCCCTGGCGCGGGACGTGCGGATCAGCGTGGATCCTGCCTCGACCGGCTTCCTGCGGGATTTCGGCCCGGACAGATTCCTCGCGGAGACGGCCGCCGCGACGATCATCATCCCGAACCGGGACGAGGCCCTGCTCCTGACCGGCGAGACCGACGTCGCGGACGCGGCGGCGGCGCTCAGCGCGCGGTACGGCATGGCCGCGGTGAAGCTCGGGGCCGGCGGGGCGTTGCTGGCGGTGGCGGGCCGGGTGGTCCACCGGGCGCCCGCCGTGACCGCCCGCGCGGTGGACTCCACGGGCGCCGGGGACGCCTTCGCCGCGGGATTCCTCAGCGCTCTGCTACCGGGTGACTCTCCGGAGTCGGCGCTGGAAGCGGGGTGTCTGGCGGGCGCCGAGGCCGTCACCCGGCTGGGCGGAAGGCCGGGGTCTGCGAGCGGTGTCCACTCGGTTACAGGCTCGGGGATCGGCTAGCGGCTATGTTCTCCCTAGATGGCGCTAATTGATAGCCTCCGGCGTAAGCTGCACCATTAGCAACATGCGTCACACTCGGGAGGATGCGGTCAGCCGATGGACGCCGATTCAATGATCTGCTTGAGCGATCTGGTCCCGGCCCTGCGCTGGAGCCGCCCTCAGCAGATCGCCGAAGTGCTCGCCGACCCCCGGCTTCCGGGCGGCTGGTGGGCTTCGGTCGCTCTCAGCCGTGCCCTCGGCACGACCGGTGTCGACTGGCTCTGCGACAGGCTCTCGCGGCTGGCCGTCAGCCGCTGGGACCACCTGGCGCTGATGGACGTGCTGCCCGCACTCCAGGTCCACATGGTGGACCCAGGGCTTCCCGGCTGGCCCGAGCCCGCGCGCTCGGCGATCACCGGGATGGGCGGATGGCAGCGCCTGCGCAGGCTCACCGCCGCCGACCTGCGGGTCCCGGCGGTCCCAGCGTCACCCGAAGTGATCATCACCGCCATCTTCCGTGAGGTGCTCGGCCGGGTTCCCGCCATCGCGCCGCAGGTACCCGGGCCGATCTCACCGCAGATCGCCCCGGTGGCGGGCCCACCCCAGCTCGCCCTGCCGCCGATCGCCCCGCCCGCCACGGCGCACACGGGGCCCCACCCGGCGCAGCAGGCCGGCCCCCGCGCCGCGCAGCCGACCGGCCCCCATCCCACGCAGCCCGGCGCGTCCCGCACGGGCCCGCATCCGACGCAGCCCGGCGCCTCCCGCACGGGCCCACATCCCACGCAGTCCCCCGACGCCGCGGTTCCCCCGGGGAACGGCGTGCCGCAGGCGCCCCCGTACCGCGAGGCGCCGGCCGCCGCCACCCCGCCGCCCCCGGTTTCGGACAACCCCCTCGTGCGGCTCGTGGACGCGGTATTCCGCGAGTGGACGCCGCTGGAGCGGGCCGTCGCCATCGAACGGCTGTTCGCCGAGGAGCCGATCAGCCTCCGCACGCTCGCCCACGAGCTGCACGTCGACCGCGACGTGCTCTCGCAGGCGCAGCGGGCGGCCGAGGAGCGCGTGCTGCACTGGCTGCGCTCTCCGGAGTCCACCGCGGTGACCGGGCACCTGTTCCGCCTCACCGAGTGGCTGGGCGTCGCCGCCACCGAGGACCAGCTCATCGGGGCCGACCCCGCGCACCCCATCGAGGTGCCCTCACTCGGCACGCCCCTGTGGCGGGTGCTGGTCGCGCTCATGCGCGACCGCCGCCTCCAGGACGGCTGGCTCGTCGTCGGCGACCTCGGCAGGCTGCGCGAGCGGACGGCCCAGCTGCTGGGCGACAAGACCTCGGGAGAGGACGCCGCGGAGCTGCTGGCCCAGGTCGGCATCCGCGCCCACTCGGCCCGGGCCTGGATCGACGCCCTGCCCCGGGCGATGACCCGGCAGCCCGAGCCGCCGGCCACGAACGGCTTCAGCCCGCTCCCCCGCCGCACGCCCGGGGCCAACGGCCACCAGATGCGCGGGGGGCTGCCGGTCCCGTCCGTGGCGGAGAACCTGCCCGACGCCCAGACGGCCCTGGCGGCGCTCACCGCGCTGTCCGGGCCCATCCGGCCGCACCTGGTGCCGGAGCCGCGCGCCGCGACGCACGCGCCGCCGCTGCCCAGTCCCGCCTCCGACCCGCGCCGCTGGCAGCGGATCGACGTGACGAGCGAGCATCTGCGCGGCGAGCCGGTGCCCGTGCCCGAGGGGTACGCCACGCAGCTCGGCATGCGCCCGGGCACGCTGCTGTCGGTCACCGGGCCGGGGGACAACGCGGTCGTCCTGGTCTGGCGTGACCGCCAGCCGGTGTTCGACTCGCTCCAGCCGGTGCTGATGCGGCTCAACGCCCGGCCGGGCGACGCGGTCTACGTCACCGTGGACGGCTACCGCCTGGACGCCCAGCTCACGTCCTGAGGCGTCCGGGCGCCGTCACGGGTCACGGGTCACGGGTCACGGTCACGGGGTCACGGGGTCACGGGGTCGCGCCAGGCTGCTCCGGCTTGAGCACCTTGCGGTAGTACGTTCCAGCGGACTCGTACTTGAGCGCCGCGTAGAACTCCGGGGCGCGCCGGGTCGCCAGCGCGATGTACCCGGCGTCCATGGACCGCGCCCACACCTCGAACTCCTCGAGCAGCGCCCGGCCCAGCCCGCGCCTGCGGAAGCCGTGCTGGGTCATCGCCTCCTCGACCCAGGCGACGTGGCCGTTCGCGAACAGGGTCAGGTGCACGTAACCGAGCAGGTACCCGCGTACGTCACCGTCCACGACGGCGACGAGGACGAGGGCGTCGGGGTTCTCCAGCAGGAGCGGAAAGGCCGCGTCGAACGCCGCCCGCTGCGGGCGGAACGACAGGGCGAACTCGCGGGCCAGCCCGAAGATCTCCTCGGTGTCGCTCTTCTCGGCCCTTCGCACCAGGAGATCATCAGATGTCATGAAAAGGACTTTAGGTAGTGGATGGCCTGTTCGTCCATTCGCCGTCGGGGCCAACATCGCAGTTCGCCATGCCGAAGCAGAGGTTGCCCCCGAGCTGGGTGGCCAGCTCCAGCTGGTCGTAGTAGATGCGATGGCTGGCGATGAGGCCGTCCGCCACGATCGAGACGCTGCACGCGCCGACGGTGATCGGGCGTCCGGTCGCCTGGAACACCCCTCCTCCCGGCACCAGGAAGGGCAACGGCGTACGGATCAGGCATGACGCGGCCGACTCAGCGAGCCGGCCGCGCCTCATCCACTTTTCACGATAGCGCAGGTCAAAGCGCCCTTCGCTGAGCCGTAAGCCGGATTCGCGAGCCCTGCTCGCGCATGCGCGGCTAGGCGGGCATGCCGAGCTGGCGGGCGATCAGCATGCGCTGGACCTCGCTGGTGCCCTCGCCGATCTCCAGGATCTTGGCGTCGCGGTAGAAGCGCCCGACCGGGTACTCGTTCATGAAGCCGTAGCCGCCGAAGATCTGGGTGGCGTCGCGGGCGTTGTCCATCGCCGCGTTGGAGCTCACCAGCTTCGCGATGGCCGCCTCCTTCTTGAACGGCTCGCCGGCGAGCATCTTCTCGGCCGCGTGGTAGTAGGCCAGGCGCGCCGTGTGGGCCCGCACCTCCATGTCGGCGACCTTGAACTGGATCGCCTGGTAGCGCCCGATCGGCAGCCCGAACGCCTGCCGCTCCTGGACGTACCGCAGGCTCTCGTCGACGCAGCCTTGCGCGAGGCCCACCGACAGCGCCGCGATGGCGATGCGGCCCTCGTCGAGGGTCTGGAGGAACTGCGCGTACCCCCTGCCCCGCTCGCCGAGCAGGTTGGCGGCGGGCACCCGGCAGTCGGTGAACGACAGCTCCCGCGTGTCCGAGGCCGACCAGCCGACCTTGGAGTACTTCTTGGAGACCGTGAACCCGGGCGTGCCCGACGGGACCAGGATCGTCGTGATCTCCGGGGAGACCCGCCCCGCGCCCTCGGTCCGCTCGCGCTGACCGGTGATGGCGGCGACGGCGACGAATCCGGTGATGTCGGTGCCCGAGTTGGTGATGAACGCCTTGGATCCGTTGATCACCCACTCGTCCCCGTCCAGCACGGCCGTGGTCCGCATGCCGCCCGGCACGTCGGAGCCGCCGCCCGGCTCGGTCAGCCCGAAGGCGCCGAGCGTCTCGCCGGAGGTCAGCCGGGGAAGCCATTCGGCCTTCTGCTCGGCGGTGCCGAACCGGTAGACCGGCATGGCGCCGAGAGAGACCGCGGCCTCCAGGGTGATGGCCACCGAGGAGTCCACGCGGGCGAGCTCCTCCAGCGCCAGGCACAGGGCGAAGTAGTCGCCGCCCATACCGCCGTACTCCTCGGGGATCGGCAGCCCGAACAGTCCCATACGCCCCATCTGAGAGACGATGTCGTACGGGAACGCGCAGCGCTCGTAGTAGTCGCCGATCACCGGCGCGACCACGTCCCTGGAGAAGTCCTCGACGGTCTTGCGCAGCGCCTCGTACTCGTCGTTGAGCCGGTGCATGCTCTTCACTCCTCTACTCGGGCCGGGGCTTCGTCGGCCTGGGCTTCGCCCGACGGGGATCGGCCCGCCGGGCGTTCACCGGCCGGTGCTTCTTCGGCCGGGTCCTCCTTGGCCAGGGCCTGGACGACGCGGGAGGGGCTCGGACGGCCCAGCTCCCCCGCCAGCCAGACGCTGGTCGCGACCAGGGATCCGAGGTCGACGCCCGTCTCGACGCCGAGCCCGGAGAGCATCCAGACCAGGTCCTCGGTGGCGAGGTTGCCCGTGGCGCTCTTGGCGTACGGGCAGCCGCCGATCCCTCCGGTCGAGGCGTCCACGACCGTCACCCCGGCCCGCAGGGCGCTGAGGGTGTTGGCAAGTGCCTGGCCGTAGGTGTCGTGGAAGTGCACGGCGAGCCGCTCGGGCCCCACGCCGGCCCGCGCGAAGGCGTCCAGCAGGGCGGTGACGTGACCGGGCGTGCCGACGCCGATGGTGTCGCCGAGGGACAACCGCGAGCAGCCGAGGTCGAGCAGCCGCTTGCCCTGCCTGACGACCTGGGCGATCGGCACCGGGCCCTCCCAGGGGTCGCCGAAGCACATCGACAGGTACGCCCGGACGTCCAGCCCGTTCTCGCGGGCCCGCCCGACGACCGGGGTGAACATCTCGATCGAGCCGTCCAGGCTCCGGTTCAGGTTCCGCCTGGCGAAGGTCTCGGTGGCGCTGCCGAAGATCGCGATGTCGGTGACGCCCAGGTCGAGCGCCCGGTCCAGGCCCCGCTCGTTGGGGACCAGCACCGGGTAGCGGACCCCGGGCGCCCGTTCCATGCGGCTCAGCAGTTCCTCGGCGTCCGCGAGCTGGGGCACCCATTTCGGGTGGACGAAGCTGGTCGCCTCGATGGTGGTCAGCCCCGCCTCGGCCAGCCGCGCGACGAACCGCGCCTTGACCTCGACGGGGACGATCGCCGACTCGTTCTGCAGGCCGTCCCTGGGCCCGACCTCGTAGATCGTCACCCGGTCCGGCAGCCCGTCCATCCGGGCCTCGAACGGCATGCGCATCATGCCCCTCCCGTCCCTGAGTCCGTGTCCGTCACCGTGTCCGTGTCGGGGATCTCGTCGCGGACGACGGCCAGCACCGCGTCCATGTCGACCGGCTGGCCGGCGCGCGCGGGAAGCTCCGCGACGACCCCGTCCGAGGGGGCGGTGACGGTGTGCTCCATCTTCATCGCCTCGACGATCAGCAGCGGCTGCCCCTCGGTGACCCGCTCGCCGGGGACCACCTTGACCAGCAGCACCGTGCCGGGCATCGGACTGCGGACCACCCCGTCGCCCGCACCGCCCGCTCCCGCGCGGTCGCCGCGTTCTCCTGGCTCGTGCGGCGTGATCGCCCAGGACCGCCCGTCCCTGCCGAGCCAGACGGTGCCGCCGTCCATGGCGTGGGTGAAGCGGGAGGTCAGGCCGCCCAGCGTCACGAAGATCTCGCCGTCCTTCCCGTGGGCGAGCCGGGCCTCGGCCGGAGGCGCGCCGCCCACGGCCACCTCGGCGCCCGTCCGGGGAAGGCCGCGGACGCCGACCTCGGCGGTCTCGCCCCGCGCCGTCAGGAGCCAGGGGGTCCAGGCGGGCTCGCCGACCCGCCACCCGTCCGGCACGTCCCACGGGTCGTCGCCGGCGGCCGAGAGGAGCCGGTCCTGCAGGACCAGCGCCGCCGCGGCCGGCACCTCGTCCGGCAGGGCTCCCGGACCGTAGGCGGCGGCGAGCAGCGCGGGAAGGCGCCGGTCGATCAGGCCGGTGCCGAGGTTCCCCGCCGCCACGTCCTGGTCGGCGAGCAGCGCCCGCAGGAACGCGATGTTGGTCGTCACGCCGAGGACGGTCGTCGCCCGCAGCGCCGCGTCCAGCCGCCGCAGCGCGGTCTCCCTGTCCGGGCCCCATGCGATCACCTTGGACAGCATCGGGTCGTAGTCGCTGCCGACGACCGTGCCCGCCTGGAGCCCCGAGTCCATCCGGACTCCGTCGCCCTCCGGCTCCGCGAGCGCGAGCACCCGTCCGCCCGTGGGCAGGAAGTCCCGGGAGGGGTCCTCGGCGTAGACGCGGGCCTCGACGGCGTGGCCGCTCAGCCGTACGTCGTCCTGCGTCAGCGGCAGCGGCTCCCCCGCCGCGACCCGGAGCTGGAGCTCCACGAGGTCGAGGCCGGTGACCAGCTCGGTGACCGGGTGCTCGACCTGGAGCCGGGTGTTCATCTCGATGAAGTAGCCCGGGTGCCCCGGCTGCTCGCCGGAGACGATGAACTCGACGGTGCCCGCGCCCACGTACCCGACGGACCTGGCGGCCCGCACCGCGTCCGCGCCCATGCTCCGCCGCGTGTCCTCGTCCAGCAGCGGCGAGGGCGCCTCCTCGACGATCTTCTGGTGGCGGCGCTGGAGGCTGCACTCGCGCTCGCCGAGGTGGACGACGTTGCCGTGGGCGTCGGCCAGCACCTGGATCTCGATGTGCCGGGGGTCGGCGACGAACCGCTCGACCAGCAGCGTGGCGTCCCCGAACGCGGCGGCGGCCGTGCGGCGCGCCGACTCGATGGCCTGGGGCATCTCCTCTGGCGAGCGCACGACCAGCATGCCCTTGCCGCCGCCGCCCGCCGAGGGCTTGATCAGCACGGGGTAGCCGATGCGGCCGGCCGCCTCGGTGAGGTCGTCGGCGGGCTCCGCTCCGCCGGGGACGACGGGCACGCCCGCCGCCGCCACGGTGGCCTTGGCGCGGATCTTGTCGCCCATCTCCTCGACGGCCTCGGGCGGCGGGCCGACGAAGACCAGGCCCTCCTCGGCGCAGCGCCGCGCGAACGCGGTGTTCTCGGCCAGGAACCCGTACCCGGGGTGCACGGCCCCGGCCCCGCTGAGCTTCGCGGCCGCGATCACCTGGCCGATGTCGAGGTAGCCGGAGGCCAGCCGTACGGCCGTGTCGGCCTCGCGGACGTGCCGGGCGCCCGCGTCCGCGTCGCTGTACACGGCGACGGACCGGACGCCGAGCCGGCGCAGGGTCCTGATGACGCGGAGCGCGATCTCGCCCCGGTTGGCGACAAGAACGGTGTCGAACATGATCACATCCGGAAGACGCCGTAGCCGATGGGGTCGAGGGGGGCGTTGGCCGCGGCGGACAGGGCCAGCCCGAGTACAGTGCGGGTGTCGAGGGGGTCGATCACGCCGTCGTCCCACAGCCGCGCGGTGGAGTAGTACGGGTTGCCCTGCTCCTCGTACCGCTCGCGGATCGCGCGCTTGAACTCCGCGTCGTCCTCGCCGCCGGGACGCACGGTGGCCAGGACGTTGGCGGCCTGCTCGCCGCCCATGACCGAGATGCGGGCGTTGGGCCACATCCACAGGAAGCGCGGTGAGTACGCCCGTCCGGCCATCGCGTAGTTGCCCGCCCCGAACGATCCGCCGACGACCACGGTGAGCTTGGGCACGCGGGCGCAGGAGACGGCGGTGACCATCTTGGCGCCGTGCTTGGCGATGCCCCCGGCCTCGTACGCGCGGCCCACCATGAACCCGCTGATGTTCTGCAGGAACACCAGCGGGATCTTCCGCTGGTCGCACAGCTCGATGAAGTGCGCGCCCTTCAGCGCGGACTCGCTGAACAGGATGCCGTTGTTGGCGACGATCCCCACCGGATGCCCGTGGATGTGGGCGAAGCCGGTCACCAGCGTGTGGCCGTACTCCGCCTTGAACTCCAGGAAGCGGCTGCCGTCGACGACGCGGCCGATGACCTCGCGCACGTCGTACGGGGTGCGGGTGTCGGCGGGCACGATGCCGTACAGGTCGCGGGGGTCGTGCAGCGGCTCCTCCGGACGGGCGCGCTCCCAGGGTGAGGGGTGTCTCGGCGCGAGCGTCGAGACGATGTCGCGCACCATGGACAGGGCGTGGGCGTCGTCGTCGGCGAGGTGGTCGGTGACCCCGCTGACGCGGGCGTGCACGTCGCCGCCGCCGAGCTCCTCGGCCGTGACCTCCTCGCCGGTCGCGGCCTTCACCAGCGGCGGGCCGCCCAGGAAGATCGTGCCCTGGTTCCTCACGATGACCGCCTCGTCGCTCATGGCGGGCACGTACGCGCCTCCGGCCGTGCAGGAGCCGAGCACGGCTGCGATCTGCGGGATGCCGCGCGACGACATGGTGGCCTGGTTGTAGAAGATGCGCCCGAAATGCTCCCGGTCGGGGAAGACCTCGTCCTGCAGGGGCAGGAACGCGCCGCCGGAGTCGACCAGGTAGACGCACGGCAGGTGGTTGTGGAGGGCGACCTCCTGGGCGCGCAGGTGCTTCTTGACCGTGAGCGGGTAGTAGGTGCCGCCCTTCACGGTCGCGTCGTTGGCGACGATCACGCATTCCCTGCCGCTGACCCGGCCGACTCCGGTGATGATCCCGGCGGCGGGGGCCTCGTCGCCGTACAGCCCGATGGCGGCCAGCGGGGAGAGCTCCAGGAAGCGGGAACCGGGGTCGAGCAGCGTGCCGACGCGGTCGCGGGGCAGGAGCTTGCCGCGCTCGACGTGCCGCGCACGGGACCGCTCGGGGCCGCCGAGGGCCGCGACCGCCAGGCGTTCGCGCAGGTCGGCGGCTAGACGCTCGTTGACCTCCGCGTTGCGCTTGAACTCCTCGCCGACCGGGCTCGCCGCCGTCCGGAGCACAGGGCCCATGACGCACACCTCCCAGTGGTTAACGCTCGCTAACAACGCCCTGGATGTTAGTCACCATTAACGGATTCGTCTACCATTGCCGGTCATGACCGTTGTGCGGAGTCCTACCCGCGTTCCGAGTCCTCGCCGCAGGGAGATCCTGGACGCCGCCGCCACGCTGTTCGCGGCCAAGGGCTTCCACGGGGTGTCGATCGAGGAGATCGGCGGCGCGGTCGGCATATCCGGGCCCGCGCTCTACCGCCACTTCAGCGGCAAGGACTCCCTGCTGTCGGAGATGCTGCTGGACATCAGCGAGCGCCTGCGCACCTCGGCGGTCGAGCGGGTCACCCGGGCCGCGGACGGCGGCGAGGCCCTCGACGCGCTGATCACCGGGCAGATCGAGTTCGCGCTCGACCATCCCGCGCTGATCACCGTGCACGACCGTGAGCTGGGCAACGTGCCCGAACCCGCCCGGCGGCAGATCAGGCGGCTCCAGCGGCTGTACGTCGAGGAATGGGTCACCGTCCTGACCGAGCTGTACCCGGGGGTACGGCCGCCGGTGCTGCGCGCCGCCACCCACGCGGTCTTCGGGCTGCTGAACTCCACCCCGCACAGCGCCGGCGAACTGGCCCGCGACGCCATGTCCGACCTCCTGCGCCGCATGGCCCGCGTCGCCCTGGCCAGCCTCGTTAACGAACGCTAACTCGCGGGCCTTCGCCCGGACTCGGCCTTCCCATGCCCGGACACAGGCCTTGTTCTGCGTACTATCTCGATATATCTTTCACCTATCTAGATAGTTCAGAGCAACCGTGCGTACCGGCGAAGCGTGCCCGAGGAGATGATGGAGCTACGCGTGCGGGGAACCAGGAGGAAGGGGAGAAGTGACGACAAGTGAGGCGCCCGCCGTCGCCGTACGGGGGCTGAAGAAGAGTTATGGCAACGTCGAGGCCGTCAAGGGCATCGACTTCGAGGTGCTGCCGGGCGAGGTCTTCGGCTTCCTCGGGCCCAACGGCGCGGGCAAGACGACCACGATCAGCATGCTCTGCACGCTCGTGGGCCCGACGGGCGGCTCGGCCGAGGTGGCCGGGCACGACGTGGTCAAGCAGCGGGACGAGGTACGGCGCAACATCGGCCTGGTGTTCCAGGATCCGACCCTGGACGGCTACCTGTCGGCCGAGCAGAACCTCCGCTTCCACGCCGAGCTGTACGGGGTGCAGAGGGAGGTCGTCAACGAGCGGATCAGGCAGGTCATGGAGATGGTCGCGCTCTGGGACCGCAAGGACGCCAAGGTCAACACATTCTCCGGCGGCATGAAACGCCGGCTGGAGATCGCGCGGGGCCTGCTCCACTCACCGCGCGTGCTTTTCCTGGACGAGCCCACGGTAGGCCTGGATCCCCAGACTCGATCGGCCATCTGGGGATATATCGATAAGCTGCGGCACACCGAGGACATCACCATCTTCATGACCACGCATTACATGGAGGAGGCGGAGTACTGCGACCGCATCGCCATCATCGATCATGGCGAGATCGTGGTCATCGACTCCCCCGAGGCCCTGAAGGCCGGCATCGGCGAAGACCGCGTGCAGATCCAGACCGGTGACGACGAGACCGCCATCGCCGCGCTCAAGGAGCGTTTCGACCTCGACGCGGCCGTCCGCGAGGGCGTGGTCACCTTCGCCGTCCCCTCCGGGGAGGAGTTCGTCCCCCGGCTGTTCGCCGAACTCGGGGTGCCGATCCGCTCGGTCAGCGTGTCGCGGCCCTCGCTCGACGACGTCTTCATGAACTACACCGGCTCCACGATCCGCGACGCCGAGGGCGAGAGCGGCGCGTCGGGGTGGATGCGCGCCATGGCGAGGAGGTAACCGATGGCAACCGGCGTCACCGCGCCCGGAGTCGTCCGGGTCCACGTACCCGGGCGCAGCGTCAGGCACGACATCCGGGCGATCAAGATCGTTCTTCACCGTGAGCTGCTGCGGTTCGTCAACGACCGCACGCGCATGGTGTCCACGCTGGTGCAGCCCGTGCTGTGGCTGTTCGTGATGGGCACCGGCCTGAGCACGCTGGTCTCACGGGGGCCGAGCCAAGGGGTGGACTTCCGCACCTTCATCTACCCCGGTGTGATCGCCATGACGGTGATCACGACGGCGATGTTCTCGGCGGGCTCGATCGTGTGGGACCGCGAGTTCGGGTTCCTGCGCGAGATGCTGGTCGCCCCGGTCAGCCGGGCCGCCATCGTGATCGGCAAGTGCCTGGGCGGCGGCATCGTGGCGACCGTGCAGGGCATCATCATCCTGGCCCTCGCTGGGCTGGTCCACGTGCCCTACTCCCCGACGCTGATCCTGACCCTGCTCGGCGAGATGTTCCTCGCGTCGGTCACGATCACCGCCTTCGGCGTGAGCCTCGCCGCCCGCATGAAGAACATGCAGTCCTTTTTCGGGATCATGCAGATGGCGATCATGCCCATGATCTTCCTTTCGGGGGCGATGTTCCCCCTGGCCAACCTGCCCGGGTGGCTGGCCTTCCTGACGAAGATCAACCCCCTGACGTACGCCGTCGACCCGATGCGCCACGCGGTCTTCAGCCACCTCGACGTGGACCCGAGGGTCGTGGACGCGCTCAACCCCGGCGTCCACTGGTTCGGCTGGCACGTCCCGGTCCTGGTCGAGCTCGGGATCGTCGCCCTCATGGGACTGGCCCTGCTCGGCATCGCCATCGCCCAGTTCCGCCGCACCGACTAGCCGGCCGAGCGGCTCACCCCCACGCGCGTGGGGAGGCCAGGGCGGGCACGACATCCCATCAGCGATCAACTCACCCGGTTACCGGCCGGGGCACGGTCTTTCCTCAGGACTCTGGTCTGGGTCCAGATCACTGACGGGCAAGCGAACGGCCCGGGGGCTCGTGGGCTCCCGGGCCGTCGTGTCGCCTGAGGGCCGCTACTTCTTCACCCTCACGTAGTCGCTCCTGCTGGACGAGGCCGTGGCCTCGCCGTTGCCCTTGAAGCGGATCTTCCAGTAGCCGGAGTTCCAGGCCTTGACCTGGGTCCAGAACTTCCCGGAGCCGTTGGTGCTGACCGTCTTGACGTACTCCCACTTGGAGTGGCCGGCCTGCTTGAAGTACAGGGCCACCTTCACGTGGTCGTAGGCGACCCAGTGGTCGCCGTCCCAGATCTGCAGCGTGCCCCTGTTCTTGACGTACTTGCCGTACTTCACCGGCTCGGGGTACGCGTTGAACTTGATGATCCGGGTGTCGGCGGGCGGCTCCGGCTCGCTGACCGTGACGTACACGGACCGGCTGCTCGTGCCCTTCACGCCCCGGGCGCCGTCGAACGCAGCCCGGAACCAGCCGGACCGCTCAGCCTGGGCGCCGATCGAGAACCGGCCGCCACGGTCGGTCCAGTCGTGCCCCACGACCTGCCACGAGCGCGAACCGTCGGGCTTGAACAGCAGGTCGACCTTCTGCCCCCGGTAGCCCTCCCAGCCGTGCGAGGTGTCCAGTTCGAGACGCCCGCGCGCGGACAGCCTGTCGCCCTGGTCGGCGGGGTCGGGGTTCACATCGAACCCGGTGATCCGGCTACCGGTGGACTTCTGGCGCACGTCGACCTGGTCGCTGTCGCTGGTGGACTTGTGCGCGACCGCCGAGCCGTCGTACTCCGCCCGCCACCAGCCCGTGCGGTCGGCCTTGACGCCGGCCGAGAACCGGCCCTTCCAGTCGGTGTAGTCGTAGGCGACCCGGTCATAACCGGCGCTGCCCTCGGCGCGGAAGGCGATGTAGACCTTCTGCCCCTTGTACGGCCCGTACCCGCCGGTGCCGTTGAGCAGCAGCCGGCCCTGGAGGGTGAGCGTGTCGCCCTGGTCGACGGGCTCGGGTGAGGCGCCGAACCCGGCGAGGTCGGTCTCCCAGACCTGCTTGACCTGGAAGTCCTTGCTCGCCTGCCCGGTGCCGACGACGCTGGTCGCCTTGGCGGTGACCTTCCACTCGCCGGGGGCGTCGGAGCGGCCGAAGGTGCGGGTGCCCTGCCACTTCTGCTTGCCGCCGGCCTCGTCGACCTTCTTGGCCTCGACGTCGAGCGTCGAGCCGTTCGGACGCTTCAGCGTGAAGCCCCCGCTGGTCGCGCCGTCGACCAGGAAGCTGAAGGTGACCGCCTTGCCGTCCTTGCTCTCGACGACGACCGGGCTGGGGCCCACCTCCACCGAGGAGACGTCGGGGGCCGCGAGTCTCCCTGCCGACGCCGACGCCGATGGGGTCACCAGAGCGAGGGCTCCGGCGCCCATGGCCATCGCCACGACGACGGCACGGATGCGTTTTAACACGGGTTGTCCCTTCTTCCCGTTGCTTTAACGCGGCTTTGAGGGTGCCACGTCATTCCTTAGTAGTAGACGGCCGCATTGTGGAAACGGTTGTGCCATCTGACAAACCGTCATTAATCACAGTCAAATAGAGCGGTCCACTCGGACAGTGAGCCAGTTCCGGCAAGCCTCGGGACGCGACCCGGTTCATCGCGACATAATCGGCCTTGTGGGCCGCGACGCAGTTGAGACGCACTTCATCGAGTCGGTTGCCGCGCTCTCCCCGGGCAGCCGCCGTGATCCCGGGCTGCCCGTGCGGCCCGGCACGACGCTCACGGGCGCCCGATGTCGCGAGCTCTTCGAGGTCCAGCTCGCCAGCCGGCTGCTCGACATCGCCGCCCGCTGGCTGCGCGAGCAGGGCGAGGGCTTCTACACGATCGGCTCGGCCGGCCACGAGGGCAACGCCGCGGTGGGCGCGGTCACCCGCGTCACCGACCCCGCGCTCCTGCACTACCGCTCGGGCGCCTTCTACCTCGCCCGCTCGGCGCAGGCCGGGCGGCTCGCCGAGGAAGGGCTGCGCGACGTGCTGCTCGGCCTCGCCGCCGCGGCCGAGGAGCCCATCGCCGGCGGGCGTCACAAGGTCTTCGGCCATCCCGACCTCGCGATCATCCCGCAGACCTCCACGATCGCCAGCCACCTGCCGCGCGCCGTGGGTGTGGCCTTCGCCATCGAACGGGCGCGCAAGCTCGGCGTCGCCGGCGCGGCCTGGCCGGCGGGGGCGATCGCGGTGTGCGGCTTCGGGGACGCCTCGATCAACCACGCCAGTGCCCTGACCGGCTTCAACACCGCGGCCTACTGCGCCTACCAGGGGCTTCCGCTGCCGATCCTGTTCGTCTGCGAGGACAACGGCATCGGCATCAGCGTGCGCACCCCGCCCGGGTGGGTCGAGGCGTCCGGCCACCCTCTCATCCCGCGCTTCCAGGCCGACGGCTGCGACCTCGCCGAGACGTACGACGTGACGTGCCAGGCGGTCGAGCACGTGCGCACCCGCAGGTCACCGGCGTTCCTGCACCTGCGCATGGTCCGCCTGATGGGCCACGCGGGCTCCGACGTCGAGTCGTCGTACCGCACTCCGCGTGAGATCGCCGCCGACCTTGAGCGCGATCCCCTGCTCGCCACGGCGAAGCTCCTGGTGGACGCCGGGCTGGCGGTGCCCGACGAGCTGCTCGGGCGCTACGAGACGATCCGCGAGCACGTGCTCAAGCTGGCGCTGGAGTCCACGCGCAGGCCACGGCTGCGGTCGGCGGACGAGGTCATGGCGCCGCTCGCCCCCCGCCGCCCCGCCCAGGTCGCGGCGCAGGCCGCGCGCCAGGCGGGCGACCGTGCCGCGCTGTTCGGCGACACCCCGCCCGAGCGCGAGGGTCCGCTCACCCTGGCGCAGTCGATCAACCGCACGCTGGCCGACATCATGGGCGCCTGCCCCGAGGTCATGCTCTTCGGGGAGGACGTCGCCCGCAAGGGCGGGGTGTACGGCGTGACGCGCGGGCTGCTGAAGCGCTTCGGCGCCGCCCGGGTGTTCGACACCCTCCTGGACGAGCAGGCCGTGCTCGGCCTGGCCCTCGGCTCGGGCACCTCCGGCCTGCTGCCGATCCCCGAGATCCAGTACCTCGCCTACCTGCACAACGCCCTCGACCAGCTGCGCGGGGAGGCGGCGACGCTGCGGTTCTTCTCCCAGGGCGCCTACCGGAACCCCATGGTCGTGCGGGTGGCCGCGTACGCCTATCAGAAGGGCTTCGGCGGGCACTTCCACAACGACAACTCCGTCGCCGCCCTGCGCGACATCCCCGGACTGGTCGTCGCCTCGCCCGCCAGGCCCGACGACGCCGCCGCGATGCTGCGCACCTGCGTCGCCGCCGCCAGGGCCGACGGCGACGTCTGCGTGTTCCTGGAGCCGATCGCGCTCTACAACACCCGCGACCTGATGGACGAGGGGGACAACGGCTGGCTAACCGCGTACGCGCCGCCCTCGCGGTGGGCGGAGACCCACGTGCCCATCGGCAGCGGCCGCGCCTACGGCGACGGACGCGACCTGACCATCGTGACGTTCGGCAACGGCGTGCGCATGAGCCTGCGGGCCGCGATCCGGCTCACCTCGGAGGGGTACGGCTGCCGCGTGCTCGACCTGCGCTGGTTGTCCCCGCTCCCCGTGGACGACCTGCTGCGCGCCGCCGACCTCACCGGCAAGGTGCTCATCGCCGACGAGACGCGCGGCTCCGGCGGGGTGTCGGAGGGGGTGCTCGCGGCGCTCACCGACGGCGGGTTCACCGGGCCGGTGGCCCGGGTGACCTCCATGGACAGCTTCATCCCGCTCGGCGACGCCGCCGCCCACGTGCTGCTGTCGGAGGCCCACATCGAACAGGCCGCCCGCAAGCTACTGGCCTGATCCGACCCTGGTGAACAGCGTGGCCCGAGCCGGTGCATCCGTACCGAGGTGAACGCCGCCCCGGCGGCGAGGGCGAGCCGCGTGTGATCGTCAGGGCCGGCGGCCGGTCAGGGCGAGGGTACGGGCCTGCGCGTCGGCGTCGCCGGGCACGGGGACGGGCTCGCCGAACATGCCGCTTCCCGCGAGCGCCCCGGCCATCGGGGAGAGGTAGCGGTAGACCTCGGCCATGAGGTCGGGGTCCACGCGGTCGTCGACCCCGAGGCCGCGGGCGAGGTCCCAGGCGTGGACGGCGAGGTCGCTGGCCATCTCCATGCAGTAGCGCCGGGCGTCCACCGTCCCGTAGGAGAGGTGGACCTCCCGGTCGAGCGCTCCCGGCTCGGCCAGCGCGCGCTGCGCCGCGACGCTGGCGTCCGTCCACCGGCCCACGGGGTCCTCGCCGAGCTGGTCGCCGTCGAACCGGTCGCCCACGTCGGCCACAGTCTTGCCCGCGAGCAGCGGCGGCACCCAGAGCTGCTCGACCACGAGGTGGTTCACCAGGTCGCGGACGGTCCACTCGGAACAGGGCGTCGGGGAGTTCCAGGCGTCGTCATTGATCATCGCCACCCGCAGACCGAACTCGTCCATCGCGATGGCGTGCAGTTCCAGCACACGATCCTCCATACGCCGGACCTACCCGAAATGTCGGATTTCACAGCCAATTGCGGCGTTTGAAGACCAGGTAGAGGGTGCCGCACACCGCCCCCATCAGCGCGACGGCGAAGGGGTAGCCGTAGACCCAGGCGAGCTCGGGCATGTGGGTGAAGTTCATGCCGTAGATCGTGCCGACGAGGGTGGGGGCGAAGAGGATGGCCGCCCAGGAGGAGATCTTCTTGACCTCCTCGCTCTGGGCGTAGCTCGCCTGGGTGACGTTCTTCATCTCCTCGTTCTGCGCCTGGCTGACCAGGGTCGAGTTGACGATGAGGATGTCCTGGAGCATCTGGCGGAAGTTGTCCACCCGCTCCACGACCGTGATCGCGTGGTCGGCCACGTCGCGCAGGTAACGCTGCAGCTCCTCGTCGACGCCGTACTTCGGGGAACCGGCGATCAGGCCGGTGAGCATGTCGAGCAGCGGCCGGGTGGCCCGCTGGAACTCGATCACCTCGCGCGACAGGGCGTAGATGCGCCTCGGCGCCGCGGGGTCGCCGCCGAAGACCTGGACCTCGATCTCGTCGATGTCCTTCTGCAGGCCCGCGACGACCGGCGCATACCCGTCGACGACCGCGTCCAGGATCGCGTAGAGGACGGCCTGCGGGCCCTGCCGCAGCAGGTGGGGGTCGTTCTCCATGCGGCGGCGGACCTTGCTGAGGTCGGGGGCCTCGCTGTGGCGGACGGTCAGCACGAAGTCCGGCCCGACGAAGACGTGGAGCTCGCCGAACTCCACCTTCTCCGGCGAGTCCAGATATTGGGCGGCGCGCAGGACCAGGAAGAGCGTGTCGCCGTACCGGTCGGCCTTCGGACGCTGGTGGGCGACGATGGCGTCCTCGACGGCCAGCTCGTGCAGGCCGAACTCCTCGGCGACCTTGAGGATCTCGCCGTCCGACGGGCGGTAGAGGCCGATCCACGCCATGCTCCCCGGCCGCATGCGCAGGGCCGCCACCGCCTCGGCCAGCGACGGCGGGGTGTCGGCGCGCCGGCCGTCCACGTACACGGCGTTGTCGATGACGCTCTGCTGTGCCGGGGCGTCGATCTCCTTGGAGCGGGGATCCATGGAGTGCTCGGGCGCCACCTCGTGATCGGCACCACGGGTCTGCACTCGCATCAGGTCTCTCAGCCCTCGCACACGACGCTCCGGCACGGCACACCTCCCTGGGGACTGTGGGGACGGCGAGCCCGGCTCCGGTGCGTTCCGCCCGTGTCAGACCCTAGCCTGATATAGGCGTATCGCTCCGCAGGTACTCGTCCAGCTGGCCGCGTGCCCGGTCCCGTACCTTGCGGCGCAGCATCGGCGTCCAGCCGAGCAGCACCCCCGTGGGCAGGCCGAGCGCCATCCTGCTCCAGTGGCGGAAGTCGAACTGGTCGTGGTGACGCACGATCAGCCCCTCCTCGAAGCGGAACTGGGCGTCGATCTCGTTGACCACGCGCCTGCCGGTCTGCGAGAAGACGTACTTCGCCGTCCAGTGGGCCGTGCCCGAATAGTTGTCGGCCTCGATGTCGCGGGCGGAGACCTCGGTGCCGCGATTGCGCTCTATGAGCATGCGCCACATGCCCATGACCCGGTCACGGCCTTCCAGTTCGAGGAAGACGGGGTCGCCGAAGCTGACGTCCGGGTGGTAACACCGGCCCATGGCGTCGATGTCACGGTTCGCGAAGGCGTCGTAGAACTTGCGAATCACTTTTCGATGCTCGTCGCCCCGTGACGCCGGTGTACGGGAGTTTGGCATTCACCCAGCTTAGAGGGGTTCTCCGAGAACCTGGATCCCATTGTGCCAGCAAACCGCGCGAAGCCACTCGTCCCCGAGATCCAGCCTTTCCAGTGAGTGCAACTGGTGGGCGTAAGGATAGGGGATGGTGGGCAGATCGGAGCCGAGCACGACCTTTCCCGCGAGCCCGAGATCGCGGAGCGGCGGCCTCAGCCGTGCGGGAAAGGGCGCCGTGGCCTCGGCGAAGTCCGTGAACGCCATCGTCGTGTCGAGCCGCACGTTCCGGTAGCGCGCGGCGAGGCCGAGGAACTCGTCGTACTCCGGCATGCCGAGATGGGCCACCACCACGGCCAGCGCCGGATGGGCCGCGAGGACGCCGGCGATCGGGCCGGGGCCGGTGCACCTGCCCGGCACCGGCATCGAGGAGGCGTGCACGACCACCGGGATCCCGGCCTCGGCCAGCAGCCCCTACACGTCGTCGAGCTCCGTGTCGCGCGGGTCGAACGCCCCCACCTGCAGGTGCACCTTGAACACCCGCGCGCCGGCGTCCACCGCCAGCCGTACGTAGCCGAGGACGCCGGGCTCGGGGAAGAACGTCGCCGTGGGGACGCAACCGGGGGTTCTACGGGCGAAGTCCAGCGTCCACTCGTTGAGGCTGGACGCCATGCCGGGCCGGTGGGCGTACGCGAGGGCGGTGAAGCGGCGCACACCGAGGGCGCGCAGGCGGGCCACGCGTTCCTCCGGCGGGACGCGGTAGTGGATGTCCCAGCCCTCCCCGACCAGCGGGCCACCATGCTCGAAGTGGTGCCAGACGCGCCGCTCCATGCGCTCAGGCAGAAAATGGACGTGCACGTCGGCCAGACCGGGCAACCCCAGCCCGCCCCACCACCCGGGCACATCCGCGTCCAACACCCTCGGCACCGTACCCGACCGCTGTCGCACGCGCCTTCACGAAGGTTGTTCTAGTGGTACGGGGAAGACCTTGGGCGGCTGACCATGCGACGCTATGTCCGCGCGTCCTCGGCCGTGCGGACATAGCTTTTCCAGTGGAGGTGGACCCTGCAGACTCTCAGCGGTTTCTGGGCGCGGCTGACCGCCGTGCAGCCCGGCCCGCCCATGTGGATCACGGCTCTGGCCGCGTTCGTGGCCCTGGGCGTGGTCGTCTACCCCACCTCCTGGCACATCTCCAGAGGCCTGATCACGGTCGCGCACGAGGGAGGCCACGCGCTCGTGGCCCTGCTCACCCGGCGCAAGCTCCAGGGCATCCGTCTCCACTCCGACACCTCCGGCGTCACCCTGACCCGGGGACGGCCGACGGGCCCCGGCATGATCTTCACCGCCGGAGCCGGGTACGTCGCGCCCTCGCTGCTCGGGCTGGGCGCCGCCTGGCTGACCGCCGCCGGATACATCACGATCCTCCTGTGGACGGTCCTGGTCCTGCTCGCCTGCATGCTGCTGATGATCCGCAACGTGTTCGGCGTGGTGGCGCTGCTCACCATCGGCGGCGCGGTGTTCGCGCTGTCCTGGTTCGCCCCGGCCGACGTGCAGTCCGTCGGCGCGCAGCTGGCCGCCTGGTTCCTCCTCATCGGGGGCATCCGGCCGATTCTCGAGCTGCGGAGCAAGCGGCGGCACGGCAGGGCACCGGACTCCGACGCCGACCAACTCGCCCGGCTCACCCCGTTTCCCGGCGGGTTCTTCGTCTTCCTGTTCCTGCTGATCTCCGCTGCGGCGCTGATCGTCGGCGCCTACCTCCTCACCCCGACCGACCTGCTGAACCGCCTGAACCCCCTGTGACACCGCGCACCGCCGGGATGAGGTCCTCCGGGGGGACGGACGCGCGTGCGTGCGGTGTCAGACCGCGGCGAGCGTCTGGGGGCCGGGGGTCGCCATCAGCGTCTCGGCGATGACGGCCGTGGCGGTGCGGTCGCGCAGCTCCGCCTCGGGGGTGAGGATGAGCCGGTGGGCGAGCACGGGAGCGGCGAGCGCCTTGATGTCCTCGGGGATCACGAAGTGCCGCCCGGCCGCCGCCGCCTTGACCCTGCACGCGCGGAGCAGTGCCAGGCTGGCCCGGGGACTCGCGCCCAGCCGCACCTCGGGCGACCGCCTCGTGGCACTGACCACGGCGACCAGGTACTCGTAGATCGAGTCGGCGACGTGGATGCGGGTGGCGAAGTCGATCATCCCGGCGACGTCGGCGGCACGCGCGATCAGGGGCAGGCGCTCCACCTGCGGGCCGGTGGGCATCCCCTTGAGCATTTCGAGCTCCGACGCGTGGTCGGGATACCCGACGGACACGCACATCAAGAAACGGTCGAGCTGCGCCTCCGGCAGAGGATAGGTGCCGTCCATGTCCACCGGGTTCTGGGTGGCCACGACCATGAAGGGCCGGGGCACCGGATGAGGCTCGGCGTCGACGGTGACGCGCCGCTCCTCCATGACCTCCAGCAGCGCGGCCTGGGTCTTGGGCGAGGCACGGTTGATCTCGTCGGCGAGCACGATGTGGGCGAACACCGGCCCCTGGTGGAACTCGAACTTCTGGTTCGCCTGGTTGAAGATCGAGACACCGGTGATGTCGGAGGGAAGCAGGTCAGGCGTGAACTGAATCCTGCGCAGCTCGGCCTCGATGCTGGCCGCCAGGCTCCGGGCCAGCGTCGTCTTGCCCGTGCCCGGCACGTCCTCGATGAGCAGATGCCCTTCGGAGAACAGCGTGATCAGAGCGAGCTCGATGGTCTCTCGCTTGCCGCGGATCACCTGCTCGATGTTGCCCGCCAGGGCATGGAAGCGCTGCTGGAACTGCACCGCGAGCGCCGCCACGTCCCCATGAGCCGCGGCCACCCGGCCGGCGGCCGATTGCCCCGCCACCCCCGCACCCGCACCCAAGCCCGTCCCCGCACCTGAGCTCGCCCCCGCACCCAGGCCCGTCCCCGCACCGGCACCCGCACCCGGGCCCGTCCCTGCGCCGGCACCCGCACTCAAGCCCGTCGCTGTACCGGCACCCGCGCCCGCGAAGTCACCCGCACCGTATTGAGGAACGCCGTACTGAGGAACGCCGTACTGACCGGTGCCGTACGCCGAACCACCGGTCCCCCCACCATCCTGCTCCCGCCGATCCCCGTACACAGAACCGGCGGCATTCACACCATTCTGTCCGCTCGCCCCGTACCCAGAACCCGCCGTATCCGCGCCGCCCAGCTCCGGCCCGGAGCCATACCGCGCGTCCCCGTTCGACTCCTGCCCAGCCACGTACCGGCCGTCGCCATACCCGGAACCGGCGGCATTCGCACCGCCCTGGCCCGCAGCCCCGTATGCGGAACCCGCGGCATCCGCGCCGTTCTGCCCGCTCGCCCCGTACGCGGAACCCGCGGCATCCACACCGTTCGGGTCCGCGGGTTTGTACTGCCCGGTGCCGTACGGACCCCCGCCGTACCCCAGACCGGACACGGCGCCGTTCTGGTCCGCGGATCTGTTCTGTCCGGTGCTGTACGGCGAGCCATTGGGCTCCGTGCCTTGCCCGACCGCCGGGGTGTACTGCCCCGTGCCGTACGGCGCACCGCTGTAGCCGGCATCACCGGCGTCCGCGCTGACCGGCCCCCCAGGCTGGTACTGGCCCGTTCCATACGAGATCCCGCCGTACCCCGCACCGCCGGCTTCCGCACCCGGCTGGTCCGCGGGCTTGTACTGCCCGCTCGCATGTGGCCCGCCGCCATACCCACCGGCGCCGGCCTCCGAGCCGTTCTGATCGGCGGGCTTGTACTGCCCGGTGCCGTACGGACCCCCGCCGTACCCGGGGCTGGTGATCTCCGTGCCGGATTGCTCCGCGGGGCTGCGCTTTCCGGCCGGGAGTTCTCTGCCGGACTCCGTGTCACCGGCTTCCGAGCCGTTCGGTTCCGCCGGTTTGTACTCCCCTGTGCTGTATGACGCCCCGCCGTACCCCCCACTGGCAGCATCCGCCGTGCCCGATCGCTCCACCGGTTTATACTGCCCGGTCCCATGAGCCGGGCCGCCGGGTTCTGAGCCGTCCTGCTCCGCGGGCTTGTACTGGCCGGTGCCGTACGGACCGCCCCCGTAGGCCGGTGCGCCGGCCTCCGCGCCCGGTTGCTCCGGGGAGCTGTACGAAGGCCCGGTGTACTCGGGGACGTAAGGCCGGCCGTGCTCCGTACCCCCGTACTGCGAGCCGCCGTGACCGGAGTTCTGCTCGGCACCCGACTGCCGCGTGTCCCCGTACCGCTTGCCGGTGTACGGCTGGTCAGCGGGCCGGGGGTCGTCGTACTTCTGACTCCCGAGCGGCGGCTGACCGCTGTCGTACCGCACGCTGCCGAGCTGGGCGGTAGTGCCGTGCGGCACGGTGCCCAGGTGGGCGCTTCCGTGCTGGGCGGTGCTGTGCTGTGAATGGTTTTGGTGCGGACTGTTCTTCACGACATGGCCCCCTGATCAGTCGTCGCATTGGAACAACGGCGCGGCGGGGAAGCCGCCACGCGGAGTCTTCATCAGCGTGTCGCTCAGATAGCCGACCCCGCCGTTCCACTCGATCCGGTCCCAGACGGCACTGGTATCGCCCGACTCCGACTCGGTGACCGAGTCCCCCTTGAGCTGGCAGATCACGGTGATGGACCGGTACTGTCCCTTCGGAATCCTCCCGACCTCCCCGGTCTTGGTGGTGCCGGGTCTGATGATCGTGTCGGTCTGGTTGTTGTTGGCGTTCTGGTACGCCTGCCGCGGGTAGGCGAGGTCGGCCGTGGCCGACGCCGTGCTCTGCCCCTCGCCCGCGGCGTTCTTCGCCTTGAGCACGAAGTCGTACCTCTGGTTGTTCTTCAGCCCCTCGACGCTGAACGAGGTGTCAACGCCGACGACGACCGCCACGACGCCGAGCACGGCGACGACGCCCGTCGCCACCATCGCCGTGAGCCGGTCACCACGCGGCATTGGGATCTTCACCCCGCGACTCTCCCCTTTGCCCCTGATCCCGGTGGATCACCCTAGCGCTCCGCATCTCGCGCTGAGATGGATCCGTTGAGCCCATCCGTCCATCCGTCCATTCGTCGCCCGCCCAACGCGCCTACCCGGGGACGGCCACGGAAAGGCTGGAGCCGAAGCGGTTCTTGACCACCTTGAGCTGGGCAGGGACCCGCGTGCGCAGCTCGCCGACGTGGCTGACGATGCCGACGGCCCGGCCGCCGTCCCTCAGCTCGTCGAGGATGTCCAGAACGCCGTCGAGGCTCTCCTCATCGAGCGTGCCGAACCCCTCGTCGATGAAGAGCGTGCCGAGCTCGACCCCACCGGCCTCGGCGGTCACCACGTCGGCGAGCGCGAGCGCGAGGGCCAGGGACGTCATGAAGGCCTCACCGCCGGACAAGGTGGCGGGATCGCGGTCGGACCCGGTCCAGCCGTCGAGAACGCGAAGACCCAGTCCGCCCCCGGACCGCCTGCGGTCGGCGGCGGACTTGCGCACGTCGTACAGCAGGAGGTAGCGACCACCGGACATATGGTCGAGCCGCTGGTTGGCGGCGTCCACGACCTGCCGCAACCGCTCTCCGAGCACGTACGACGACAGGCGCATGTCGAGCGTGTTGTCGGGAGAGGTGCCGACGGCCAGCTCCGCGAGCCGCTTCGCGAGGCGATGGCGCTCCTCGGCGGGCCGCCACTCGGCCAGAGCGCGTTCGAGGGTCTCGGCGAGCCCGGCGAGCTGGTCGTGCCGGGCGACGGCCTGGTCGCGGGCTGAGGCGTGCGTGCCGTGCTCCCGCTCGGCCCTGTCGAACGCCTCGGCCAGCGCGGCGAGGTCGGGAGCGGGCATGGCGGCCGCCGCGACCAGCTCCGGATCGGCCAGCAGCTTGGTCACGGCCGCGCGCTCGGCGTCGAGCTCGCGCAGCCGCTCGGCCATGGACTCGCGGGCCGCGGCCGACCTCGTGGCCGCCCTGGCGTCCGCGACGCTCGGGAACCCCGCGTCGGTCGCCGCGCTCTCTGCCCTGGTGTGCGCGGTGTCCCGCTCCGTGCCGGCCGAGCGGGCCAGCCACCCGGCCTCCGCCGCGTCCCGTAGCAGTTCGGCCTGGTCGGTCAGCCGTTCCAGGCGCGCGGCGAGCGTGGCGTCCTCGCCCCTGGCGGCGTCCAGCCGTACGGCGAGCCGCTCGGCGTCGGCGGCGAGGCCCTTCTCCCTGGCACGCTCGGCGGCGGTCTCCAGGCCGATGCGCGTGGCACGCTCGGTCAGCTCGGCGAGCTCCTCCTCGATGCGCCGCACGGCCTCCGCGAGCGCGGTCTCGCCCCCGGCGACCTCGCGCAACCCCGCCAGCGCCGCCTCCGCCGCCGCCAGCCCCCGCTCCGCCTCCCCAACCCCCGGCTCCTCGAACCCTCCGGCGCCCTCCGGCCCTGGCTCGGATGACCAGATCCCGCCCGCTGTCTCGGCCTGCGACTCGGACGACCAAGATCGACTCGCCGCGTCTTCGGCTGTGTTCCGCACGGTTGGAGTGTCGGCGTCTTGCGGGATGGGGTGCCGGGTCGGCCGCGGGACGCCGCGCCGTACGGCCGCTCGTGCCTCTTCGTACGTCGCCGCGGCCTCGCCGACGCGGGTGGCCGCCCGGATGGCGACGACGAGCAGCCGCGCCTGCCCGTCCACGCGGTCGCGCCGGGCTGCCACGCTCTCGTCGCCGTCGCGGGCCGCGTCAAGTACGGCCGTGAGGCGGCCGAGCTCCTCACGAAGCCCTGACTGGTGGGCGCGGTGCCCCGCCACGAGCAGGTCGAGCTCCTGAGCCCGGGTGCGCGCGGTGTCCAGCTCGTGCTGGACGCGCTCCGCCTCTGCCGCGAGGCCGGGCTCCTGCTCCGCCAGCGTGCCGAGACGGGTCAGCTCGGCCACCGCCTCCTCACGCGCGGCCAGCGCCGCCTCCGGTGAGAGCCCCTCGGCCCGGGCGGTCGCCTCGTCGAGCTGGGAGGAGAGCACGGCGACCCTGCCCTCGGCCGCCTGACGGGCCTCCTGCGCCGCGTCGGACAGCGCCTGGGCGGCCTGCTCGTCGTCGACCGTGGGGGTCGCCTCGGCGGGGGACGCGGGCGCCGGATGGTCGGCCGAGCCGCATACGACGCACGCCTCCCCGGGGACGAGCCCTCGGGCCAGCTCGGCCGCCATGCCGTCGATGCGAGACTGCCTGATCGACTGGAGACGGTCGCGCAGCTCCTGCGCCTCGTCGGTGGCCAGCCGCCGCTCGCCCTCGGCCGCCTCCAGCTCCGCCGCCAGCGAGTCTCGGCGCCCGGCCTGCTCCAAGAGGGCATCGGCCGCCTGACAGGCGGCCTCCGCCGCCGGGATGCGGGCCATCTCGGCCCTCACCGCCGCCAGCCGCGCGTCGATCTCCTCCAGACGCCCGGGCAGCTCGGCCTGGGCGCCAGCGAGGGCGGCCTCCCGGTCGGCCAGCCCGGCGAGCTCGTCGTCCAGGTCGGCGAGCTTCTCGATGATCTCGGCGAACCGCTCCTCGTCGGCCCGGCGAAGCTCCAGCCCGGCCAGCTCGTCGCGGTGGGCACGCTCGATCGCGCCGAGCCGCTCGCCCACCTGCCTCGCGGCCTCCTTGACCCCGGCCCCCGGCAGGACATCGGTGCCCGGCAGGACGTCGGTGCCCGGCAGGACGTCGGTGCCCGGGAGGACATCGGTGCCCGGGAGGACGGCGATCAGAGGGGCGGGCAGGTCACGGAGGGCTTGGAGCAGGTCGCGCCAGGTGGCGGCCAGCTCACCCGCGAGCGCGTCGCGGCGCCGGACGGCGTCGAGGTCGCGAACGGCGCTCTCCACGGCGGCGCGGGCGGGAGGAAGGCCGGAGGCGGCGAGGCGTGCGCGAGTGAGGGCCTCGCCCGTCTCACGGCGGAGCTCCGGCAGCACGGCCAGCCGCCCGGCCGTCTCGGCCTCCTGCTCCGCGAGCGCCACCAGGCGCTTCCCGGCCAGCGCGAGCTCCTCGCGGACCCCCGCCAGCCGTACCTCCTCGGGACGGAGCTGCTCCAGCCGGGCGATCTCGTCACGGCGGCCGCGTTCGAGCTCCGCCAGCCGCTCGGGCCCCATCCCCTCCACTCCACGGGCCCCCAGCGACCAGACCGGCTCGGAGCCCACCTCTGATCGTGCGGTGCCGCCGGGTGAGTGGGGTAGGAGGGGCAGGGCGCGGGCCATGGCGTCGGCGGCGAGTCGCTCGGCCTTGGCGGCGGCCTCCGCTCGCTGCTCGGCCTGCTGGACGAGCGGCAGCACCCGGTCGGCGCGGACCGCCTCCGCGAGGATGGTCTCCAGGTCGGACCGCTCGTCGGCGGTCCTGTCGAGCTCGTCGCGGCGGGCGACCGCCTCGGCGTGGCCGCGCTGCCGCTGGACCAGCTCGCGGGAACTTTCGAGCTCGACCCTGGCCGATCTCAGCGCCGCCTCGCTCACCTCCCGCGCCTCCGCCCGCCCGGCGAGCGACTCCCGCGCCACGAAGAGCAGAGCCCTCGCCCATTCGAGCGGCTCGGCCTGCGGTTCAGGACCGGTGTACGCCTCAGGACGGCCCTGCGACTGAAGGTCGGAAGATATGTCGATGTCGGGCTGTGAGCCCGGGGCGGTGAGGGCAGAAAGGAGGGCCGGGCCCGCCGCGCCGCGCATGTGGTCGATGACGGAGTCGACCCGCTGGCGCAGCTCCTGCCGCTCCTGACCGGTGCGGGTGCGGTGGTCGGCCAGCCAGTGCTCGACCTCGCTGAAGATCTTGACCGAGAAGAGCTTCTCCAGGAGCTTGCGGCGGTCGTCGCCGTCGGCCCGTAGGAAACGGGCGAAGTCGCCCTGGGGAAGCATCGCCACCTGGCAGAACTGGTCGGCGTTCATGCCGAGCAGCCCGCCCACCAGCTCTCCGGTCTCGTCGGCGCGGCTGGACAGGAACATCCACTCGCCGGATGGACGCAGCTCCTCCAGCAGGACCTTGGCCTTCTCCTCGATCAGCCCCTCGCCCCTGAGCTTGGGCCGCTGCCAGACGGGCGAACGGGTGAGGCGCAGCCGCCGGCCGCGCACGGTGACCTCCAGCACGACCTTCGGACCGCGGTCGGCAGGGGCGTGGTCGCAGCGCAGGCGGCGGGCGCTGTTGCGCTGGCCCGGCACCTGGCCGTACAGGGCATAGCACACGGCGTCGAGCACGGTGGTCTTCCCGGCCCCCGTCGGGCCGTGGACCAGGAACAGCCCCGCCTCGCCGAGCGCGTCGAAGTCGATCTCCTCGTCTCCGGGGAAGGAGCCGAACGCGGTCAGCCGCAACCGGTGCAGCCTCATCTCAGGCGCCCTCCACGCGTCACAAGATCACGACCACCAGCCTGGCACGCCATTCAGACCAGAGCCTCCTTCGCCCGGCACGCCTGGACAGCCTCCTGCAGGAGCCGCCTCTCGTCGTCGTCGGCAGGCTCGCCGCGCACCTCGCGGACGAAGTCGAGCACGACGTCGATCTCCGGGCGGCCCGCGAGCCGGGGAGCCCTGGCCGCGGCCGGCGCGGCGCCCTCCGGCTCGAAGGCGAGGGCGAGCGTGTGCGGGAAGCGCTGACGCAGCCGCTCCATGGCGCCCTTGGGCCGTACTGGATCGGTGAGCGTCACCTGGAGCCAGTGATCCTCGAACCGGGTCCACTCGGCCGACGCCAGAAGGTCGGCCAGGTGCCCGCTGACCCGGGCGATCGGACGTGGCACGGGGGCGGGCACGAACTCGGCGCCGGTGAACCCGTGCGGGCCGATGTCGACCAGCCAGGACCCCTTGACGTGCCGCTCCTCGGAGAACGAGTAGGCGATCGGCGAGCCGGAGTAGCGCACGGACTCGCTCATGCGCTGGCGGCCGTGCAGGTGGCCTAGGGCGACGTAGTCGGCGCCCTCGAAGGCGCTGACCGGCACGTGCGCGACGCCGCCCACGCTGATGTCGCGCTCGCTGTCGCTGCTCGCGCCGCCGGTGACGAACGCGTGGGCCAGCACGACCGACCTCGTGCCCCGAGTGGCCAGGTCGCCGCGGATGAGGGTCATGGCGTGCTCGATCGCCGCCGTGTGGCTGCGCTCCGCGAGCTGCCAGGGGGCGCGGACGACCTCCGGCTCAAGATAGGGAATGCCATAGAAGGCGACGTCGCCGATCACGACCGGCTCGCCCACGCGGACGGGGTCGGTGCGCAGGTGCACCCCCGCCGCGTCGATCAGGTCGGCGCCAAAGCCGAGCCTGCGGGCGGAGTCGTGGTTGCCGCTGATCATCACCGTGCGGACCCCCTCGGCGACCAGCCGCCGCAGCGTCTCGTTGCACAGCGCCACCGCATCGACCGAGGGAAGGGCGCGATCGTAGACGTCACCGGCGACGACCACCACGTCGACGCCCTCCGAGCGGATCGTCTCCACGATGTGGTCGACGAAGGCGCCCTGGGCGTCGATCAGGCTCTCACGGTGGAAGGCCCGGCCCAGGTGCCAGTCGGAGGTGTGCAGCACACGCATGTCGCAGGAAGCTAACAGGTCCCACTGACAAATGAGGTACCAGCCGCACCATCGTTCCCCCCGCGTGACTTAACCTGATGATCGGAGGTCATATTTAGGGCGGAAAGCCCTCGTACGTAGGGACGCGTTCGATCGGGGAGCGGAGTCCTCCAGGACACGACCACGATCATCGGATGGACACGGCCTGCGGCGAGCCGCCCGACGAGGAGGTGGCGTGAGCGACCGTAGCCGGTTGAGCGTGGCGACCGCTGTGCTTCTGGCGATCCTGGCGACGGTGGGCTACATGCTGTCCCCGCCGTCCTTCGATCCCCCGCGGCTGAGCGCGAGCGAGAGCTTCCAGCCCCTGCCGCCACAGCCCGCTCAGGAGTACCGCCCGGTCCCGCACAACGCCGCCATCGCCAGCCAGGAAATCTCCATCCCGGTCCAGGGCACCACGCTCACCGCCACGATCAGGTCGCCGCGCACCCCCGGCCGCCACCCCGCGATGGTCTTCGTCCAGGGCTCGGGACGCGGTGACCGGGGCGAGTTCACCTCCCAGGCCACCTGGCTCGCGAAGGCCGGGGTGGTGACGCTGACCTACGACAAGCGCACCGTGGGCTACGACTTCCGGCACCGCGACTTCGGGCTGCTCGCCGACGACGCGCTCCGCATGATCGAGGTGCTGCGGCAGCGTTCCGACGTCGACCCGGTGCGCGCGGGCCTGTGGGGCGTCAGCGAGGGCAGCTGGGTGATCCCGATCGCGGCGGCCAGGAGCCTTGACGTCGGCTTCAGCGTGTTGGTCTCCTCCCCGAACGTCTCGCCCGTACGGCAGGTCGCGTGGGCGCTGAACGAGCAGCTCGAACGCCTGCACGCGCCCGCCGGCGTACGCGAGCTGCTGGCCAAGGCGATGGGCGGCGTCGGGTTCAACTTCCTGCGCTACGACAGCGTCCCTGCGCTGAGCCGGCTGAAACAGCCGGTACTGGCCCTGTACGGCACGATGGACCCGTCGATCCCGTTCGTGGAGAGCACCCAGAAGCTCACCTCGGCGCTGAGCGCCGCGGGCAACTCCGACTACACCATCCGGTTCCTCGGAGGGGCGGACCACGCCATGCGGGTGAACGGCGGCCCGTTCACCAACGGCTATCTGGACACGCTGGCCAACTGGGTACTCGGGCTTCCCGGCACGGCACAGCCGCCCACGGGGGCCCAGATCGCGGGCGCGACCCCCGTGCAGCGCTACGAGGCCACCGACGTCCCAAGGGCCCCCTGGTACGCGGGCACCGCCATCCTCGGCCTCGCGCTCACCCTCACCGTCGTGGGCTACGTCGCGGCCCCGGTAACCGAGATGGTCGTACGGCTGCGCGGACGCGACCTGCTTCCCACGGCCCACTCGGAGTCCTGGCCCGCGATCCGCCGCCGCCTGCGCCGGATGGCCTGGACGGGCGTGGGCCTGCTCGCCGCGGTCACGGCCTTCATCACGCTGATCGTGCTCTTCTCGGTGAACCAGGCGGGGGCGTGGCCGGCGGTCCTGTCCGGATGGCTGGTGGTCCGGGTGCTGGCCGTCGTCATGCTCGCGCAGGAGGTCACCACGGTCGCCGCCGTGGCCACCGCGCTGCGCGAGGGATGGGAGCCGGGGCGCTGGCAGCGCTTCACGGTCGCCACCATGCTGGGCGGCACGGGCCTGCTTCTGGTGACCGCCGCCTACTATGGCCTGTTCGGCATTCCCTGGTAACCGTAGGCGCCCGATCTGACCCTACGTATCCGCATATATCGTGATCTGTTCCTGGCGTGTTCACGCGCCCGTAGGCTCGCCTGGCTACATTTTCCCCTCCTGGTCCAAGGGGGATGGGACAGCGTTGCCTGACACAAGGAAGCCACGGGGAACCGCCTCGGTCATCGGATGGACGGCGCTCTCCGCCTTCCTTCCGGGCTCGGCCCACCTGCGCGCCGGTCACCGCCGTACCGGCTTCGCCCTGCTCGGGGCCTTCGTCCTGGCGGTGGCCGTCCTCGGCGTGGTCGCCTTCACGGCGGACGCCGACCTGGCGGGCCGCCTCCTCGACCCCGGGTGGCTGCGTGCGATCATCGCCCTGGCGATGGTCGCGGCCGTGGGCTGGTTCGCCCTGCTGGTCCGCTCGTACGTGATCCTTCGGCCGGGCGAGCTCTCACAGGCCGGTCAGATCATCTCGGGCGTCCTCACCGGGGCGCTCGCGGTCGCCGTGACGCTGCCGTTCGCCGTCGTCGCCCAGTACGTGATGGTGTCGGAGGAGACGCTGAACACCGTCTTCGACGCCCCCGTGACCGTGGCGGTGGCCCCCACGGGAAGCCCCAAGCCAGAGGACCCGTGGAGCGGCAGGACCCGGGTGAACATCCTGCTCCTCGGGGGCGACTGGCAGCCCGACCGCGTCGGCGTGCGCACCGACAGCATCAACCTCGCCAGCGTGGACGTGCGCACCGGCAACACCGTGCTGCTCAGCCTGCCCCGCAACCTGGAGAACGTCCGCTTCCCCCCGGGCAGCCCGATGCACCAGCGGTTCCCCGCCGGGTTCCGCCTCCCCGCCAACCCCGACGGGTCCCGTGAGGACCTGCTCTTCGCCGTCTGGGAGTACGCCGAGGCCCATCCCGAGCTGTTCGGCGGGCGCACGGGCATGGGCCCCGAGACGCTGAAGGAGACCATCGGGTACACCCTCGGCGTGGACGTCGACTGGTACGCGTTGGTCAACATGTGGGGACTGGCCCGCATCATCGACGCCCTGGGCGGTCTGACCCTCACCGTCCCCACCGACGTCGTCTTCGGGAAGTACAACGAGGGCCTGGTCAAGGCCGGCACCCGCAAGCTGCGCGGCGCGGACGCGATGTGGTTCGCCCGCTCGCGTACCTTCAGCGACGACTACACCCGCATGGGCCGCCAGCGGTGCGTGCTCGACGCCCTGCTCCACCAGGCCGACCCCGCCACCGTGCTGCTGAGGTTCAACCAGCTCGCCAAGGCGTCCAAGGGCATGTTCCGCACCGACATCCCGCGCCCGATGCTGGGACACCTCGTGCCGCTCGCGCTGAAGGTCAGGGACGCCCGCGTCACGGGGGTGCAGTTCGTGCCGCCGCTGATCAGCACCGGGAGCCCGGACTGGGCGCGGATCCGCAAGCTGAGCGCCAAGGCCATCCGCGACTCGGTCGCCGATGAGGCGACGCCCTCCCCGTCGGCCATCCCGGGCGCCGCGACGACGCCGTCCTCCCCCGGCACCCCGTCCGCGACGCCCTCCGCGACGAAGACCCCCAAGCAGACCGCGGACATCTGCGGCGCCTGAGCCCGGCGCCGTGCTCACGGTTCTGTAACGGTGCCACTTCAGTCACATGACGTAGCCTTGTGACTACGATAAGTCTTTCTCGTGTGTCCGCCCCCCGTGACGCGGTCTCGCTGAGAGCGACCTATGACCTTGCGTCCTGCCCGTTCCCTCCTCCGCGCTCCGGGGGGCCTGTTCCGAGCGTTGTTCCGGCAGCCGGCCGGGAGCCCCGCGACGGCCGTCACCGGGCCCGCGGCGAGCCCGCCCGCTCCGTCCGGCCGTCCTCAGGCGGAGCGCCTCGCCATGCCCGAAAAACCCGACAAGGAGAGCGCAGTGTCCAATGTGGAAGCCGGTTCGGGCATCACCGTGACCGGGATCGACGACAGGTACGGCGCGCTGTGCCAGGGGTTCAACCAGCGCTGGAGTTCCCATCCCGACTACATCAAGGTCGTGCGGTCGACCGACGATGTCGTGGGAGCCCTGGACGAGGCACTGAACAGCGGCCGTACACGGATCACCGTCCGCTCGGGCGGCCACTGCTATGAGAACTTCGTGGCCAATCCCGGTGTCCAGGTGATCATCGACATGGGCCAGATGGACCGCGTCCACTACGACCCCGGCATGGGGGCGTACTGCGTGGAGTCCGGGTCGACCAACTGGCACAACTACACCCAGCTGTACCGCGAGACGGGTCTGACCCTGCCCGCCGGGTCGTGTTACTCGGTCGGCGCGGGCGGCCACATCAGCGGCGGCGGGTACGGCCTGCTCTCCCGCCGGCACGGCCTCACGGTCGACTACCTGTACGCCGTGGAGGTCGTCGTGGTGCGCCGCGAGCCGCACGGCGACTACCAGGCGGAGGCCGTGATCGCCCGCAGGGACGACGAGGGCGACCTGAACGACCTCTGGTGGGCGCACACCGGGGGCGGCGGCGGCAACTTCGGCGTGATCACCCGCTACTGGTTCAAGGACCTACCCCGGCCTCCCATCAACGTCTGGCTCAGCGCCGTCGCCTGGAGCTGGGAGGGCGGCATCACGTACGACCGCTTCGCCCGGCTCGTGGCGAACTTCGGGCGGTTCTGCGCGGAGAACAGCGAGCCCGGCGACGAGTACGCCGACCTGTTCTCCATCCTGAAGCTCACCCACAGGAAGGCCGGCAAGATCGGCCTGATCACCCAGGTCGACGCGACGAACCCCGCGGCCGGGCGCGACCGGCTGGACTCCTTCCTCGCCCAGATCGAGGACGGGGTCGGCCTCCAGCGCGCCGAGTTCGACGTGGACATGGGCGAGCACTCCCCCATTCCGGGGCTGCACGAGGAGCCGCGACTCATGCCGTGGATCCAGGCGACGCAGGCCCTCAACGGCTCGGGCGACAACCGGCGGGGCAAGTACAAGTCGGCGCACATGCGCAAGCCGTTCCCCGACGACCAGATCGAGGTCATCTGGAACTTCCTGTCCAGCACGCGGGACGATCCCGACGACGACTACGACAACACGCAGTACGCCAACCCTGACGCGCTGATCCAGGTCGACACCTATGGATGCATGATCAACACCATCGGCGCCCGCGAGACGGCCGTGGCCCAGCGTGACTCGATCATGAAGCTCCAGTACCAGACCTACTGGACCGATCCGGCGGAGGACTCCGTACACGAGCGCTGGATCCGTGAGCTCTACCGCAGGGTGTACCGAACCTCCGGCGGCGTCCCCCTCCCCGCGACGGCCGGCGGAGAGGCCGATCCGGACGCGGTGACGGACGGTTGCTACATCAACTACCCCGACCGCGACCTGAGCAGTGACGAGTGGAACACCTCGGACGTGCCCTGGTACCGCCTGTACTACGGCGACAACTACGAGCGCCTGCTCAGGGCCAAGCGCACGTGGGATCCACACGACATCTTCCGGCACGACCAGTCGATCAGGTGAGATGCTGTCACTCCGCTCGCCGGAGGAGGATTCCCCGTGAAGAACTGGCTTCTCATCGCAGCAGGCGCGGTGCTGGTCCTGGTGGGCGTCCTCTGGGCGCTCCAGGGTCTCGGGTACGTCGGGGGCAGCTTCATGAGCGGGGCCAAGGAGTGGTTCGTGATCGGCCTCGTAGCCGTGATCGCGGGCCTCGGCCTCGGCGTCCCCGCCCTACGCCGGCAGATCCGGAGCCCCAGGCGATAGTCTCCGCCGGGGCGGTCAGAGGGGCGAGGGCCGGTCAGAGCTTGAAGGAGTCGCCGGCGAGCCTGCGCACCCGGTCCTCGTCGACGAGGTGACCGAGGCCGGGCTGGGTGAGCGGCACCGCGACCACGCCGCCGGACGCCCCGACGGGCGGGGTGACGATCTGGGCGCTGCGCGGCGGCTCGGTCACATCGCTGGGCAGCGTGCATCCCGGCAGGCTCGCCACGGCGACGGTGGCCGCCCGGGCGAGGCCCGTGCCCCTGCCCCCGGCCGCCGTGATGTCCCATCCCGCCGCCATCGCGCGATCGTGCGCGAGCCGTACGGCACGAAGCGACCCGAACCTGGACGGGCGCAGCAGGAGCGCGCTTCCCGCCCGCGCCGCGATGGCCTCCTCCAGTGCCGCCACCGAATGCACCTCGATCGCGACCAGCGAGGAGACCCGCTCCTGAAGCTCGGCGTGGAGATCGAGGTCGGCGTCGGCGTCCGGACCTCCGAAGGGCCGTTCGATCGCCGTCACGCCGTACGCCTCCAGCGCCTCGAGGGCCGTGCTTTCGGTGTAACCGCCACGCCCGTCCACGGCGAGGGCCAGGGCGGGATACGCCTGGCGTACGGCCCGAACCGGCTCGACATCCCACCCGGGGTGCACGTCAAGGGTCACATGGGCATAGCCGGCGCATACGTGGCGGTTCACCCGGGCGACCATGGCGTCCAGCGACCGCTCGGCCCGGAGCCGCACGGTCGCCATCACGGACGTACGGGTGCCACCGAGGGCGTGCGCCAGCGGGACTCCCCGCATCCGGGCCCACAGGTCCCAGCAGGCGAGGTCGACGGCGGTGCCGCCGGGGACGATGCCCAGCTCGTCGGGGTGCTCCCAGTCGACGCCCAGCAGGGCGGGGGCGAGCGACTCCTCCAGCGTGGTCCAGGTCTTCGCGAGCGACTGGTCACGCTCGCCCTCAGCCCTGGCACGAACGGCCTCCGCGTGAGCGACCCCCTCGTGGGCGCCCTCGGGAGCGGACCCTTCCTGAACAGCCCTCTGGGCGGTCTCCTCCGCGGTCGCCCGCGCGTCGGCGCCACCGTGGGCAGCCGTTCCGGGAGCTCCCGAGCGGGATGGCCGGTGGTCCGGGGACTGCACGACCTCGCCCCATCCCGTCATGCCCCCGTAGTCCGTGAGCTTGACCAGGATGCTCTCCGGACGCCTGCCGTAGGGCAGTACGAGCCGGAAGACCTCTAGCTCACGGACACGTGGCATGGAACCCCCTCGTCGAACACCTGCCCTTCCATGGTGCCCGTTCCGTGGATCTGTACCAAACCCGGCCGGTGAACGCGGGATTGCACCTTCGCCCGATACGGCCTCGGACCCAAGTCGGTACAGGGGATTCGACCCGCACCCGGCACTCCGGATCCAGTCACGATTCGCCCCTCACAGGGCACAGGCGTCAGCGCTGGACGCGGCCGGCGATCAGGGGGCCGAGGGTGGCCTGGGCGACGATCAGGCCGAAGCAGGCCAGGTAGACCCACCAGGCGGTGTCGAGCCCCGCGAAGACGGCGCCGGTCACGGCGATGACCACGACCGAGAACACCGACTCCCCGATCTGCAGCGAGGAGCTGTTCCTGCCCTCCTCCCCCGGCTCTGAGAGCTCCAGCGTGAGCACCGACAGCGTCGGATAGACCAGGCCGATGCCGAATCCGGCCATGAGCCACGCCACGAGCCCGACCAGAATGGGGACCGCGTCGAAGACCAGCAGCGCGGTGCCCGCGATGCCGAGGGCCAGCAGTGCGGTGCCGCACCGCAGCAGCGCCTTCCGGTCGTACCGCCCGCGACCCTGGATCCACGACGCGAGCGACCAGCTCAGCGCCGATCCGGTGAGGAAGAGTCCCGCCTGGGTGGGGCTGAGCCCGCGTTCACCGATCAGCATGAGGGGGACGAACACGTCGGCGGCGAAGGACGCGCCCGCGGCGAGGCCCCGCAGGAGCACCACGGTGGGAAACCCCCGCGCCGCGCGCATCGTGCCGGGGGGCAGCAGCCGCGGGAGGGCGAACGCGAGAACGGCCAGGCCCGCGACCAGCAGGACGAGCCCACGCCCGCCCAGCCCGCTGCCGTACTGGAGGAGCGCGGCGCCGACGGCCACCACCCCGCCCCACGCGAGCCGCGCCCCGAATCCGGCCCGGGAAGGAGCGGGTTCCGCGCGGCCCTCCTGCGGTACGACGGTGGCCCGCCCGGCGAGCCCTCTCCACAGCATGACGGCGGCTGGAGCGACGAAGATCGGAATGCCCAGGAAGATCCACCGCCAGCCGATGTGCTCCACCACGGCACCGGTGATCGCAGGGCCCACGATGGACGGAAGCACCCATGCCGCCGCCAGCAGCGAGAACACCCTCGGGTGCATCGCCGGCGGGTACACCTGCGCCACCAGGACGTACAGCGCCACCGAGAAGAGGCCGCCACCGATGCCCTGGACGAACCGGCCGATGATCAGCACGTGCATGGTGGGCGCGAATCCCGCGATGAGCAGCCCCGCCACGAAACCGGCGACCCCCGTCCACAGCGGCGCCACCGGCCCGCGCGCATCGCTCCACCGGCCTCCCGCGACCGTGGCGATCACGCTGGCCGCCATCGACCCGCTGAAGGCCAGCCCGTACAGGGAGAGCCCGCCCAGCAACCGGGCCACCACGGGCATGGCCGTCGCCACGGCCAGGTATTCGAACGCGAGGAGGAGGACGAGGGCGACCATGCCCACGCTCAACGCCCGATACGGACGGCTGAGCACGCTGGGAGGTGCGGTGGGAGAAGAATCGATCACTGCTGAGGACACCTGCCCCAAGCTACGGCCCCGCCTCACTGCCGACATCAGCCCCCCACCTCGGACTTTGGTCCTAGGCACAACCAAGGACGCCTTACCCGGAACCATCACAACCCGACTCGGGTCGGGCCGGTCGTGTTCTATGTGGCGCGGATCGACAGGGTGCGTTCGGCCCACTGGGCGATGTCGCGGCGTTCGATCGCGGCGGCCATGAGATCGGGGAAGGCGTCGGGGGTGCAGGCGAACGCCGGGACGCCCAGAGCGGCGAGCGCCTCGGCGTTGTCGCGGTCGTAGTGGGGCTGGCCCTCGTCGGACAGGGCGAGCAGCACGATGACCTGCACTCCGGCCGCCGTCATCGCGGCCACCCTGCGCAGCATCTCCTCCCGTACGCCCCCCTCGTACAGGTCGCTGATCAGGATGAAGATGGAGTTCGCCGGGCGGGTGATCAGCCCCTGGCAGTAGGCGATGGCGCGGTTGATGTCCGTGCCGCCGCCGAGCTGGGTGCCGAACAACAGCTCCACCGGGTCGTGCAGCTGGTCGGTGAGGTCGACCACGCTCGTGTCGAAGACCACCAGCGAGGTGCGGAGCGCGCGCATCGAGGCCAGCACGGCCCCGAAGACGCTGGAGTACACCACCGAGGCCGCCATCGAGCCGCTCTGGTCGATGCAGAGCGTGACCTCACGGATCACCGCCTGCTGCCTGCGGGCATAGCCGACCAGCTTGGAGGGGACGATGGTGTTCCTCTCCGGCAGGTAGTTCTTGAGATTCGCACGGATCGTGCGGTCCCAGTCGATATCGGCGACCCTGCGCGGGCGGCTGGTGCGGGCCGACCGGTCGAGCGCCCCGGTGATGGCGGTCCTGGTGCGCTGCGCCAGCCGGCGTTCGAGGTCGGCAACGACCTTCGCGACGACGGCCCGCGCCGACCGCCTGGCGGTCTCCGGCATCACCCGGTTGAGCGAGAGCAGCGTGCCCACCAGGTGGACGTCGGGCTCCACGGCTTCGAGCATCTCGGGTTCGAGCAGCAGGCGGGTGAGGTTCAGGCGTTCGATGGCGTCCTTCTGCATCACCTGGACGACCGTCGACGGGAAGTAGGAGCGGATGTCCCCGAGCCACCGCGCGACCCGTGGGGCCGAGGCGCCGAGCCCCGCGCCACGCTGGGTGTCACCGCCTCCGCCCTGCCCCTCGCCCGATCCGCGCCCGCTGTTGTACAGCGCGGCGAGGGCCGCGTCCATCTGGGCGTCGTCGCCGCCCAGCGCGCAACCCGTGCCGTCGGCGTCGCCCCCCAGCACCAACCGCCATCTCCGCAAACGCTCATCCATCAGACACTCCCCTCCACAACCCACCAACCCCGATCTGTGCGAACGCTCGCCCGCCGGATGCCCTCACCACGCCCCACCGACCCCGTCGCACCCGACACAGCCCACCCACCAGGAGTGTTCCGGTGCATCAGGGGCTTCCAAGGATGGTGAGTACGGTCCGGACGGCCGGGGCCGCGCGGGCGGGGTCGGCTTCGGGGGCGGTGGGCCTTCCCGCCTCGCCGGAGGACACGCGCCCGCCGATGGCCCGGCGCTCGGGCGGGGCGAAGGCCCCGAAGGTGCGCCGGAGCAGGGGGAGCACGTCGACGAACGCGTCAGCCGTCAGCCCCGTCAGCCAGGTGTCGATCAGGCCGAGCAATCCCGCGTCGTGGACGAGGAGCAGGCCACTGCCGGAGAGGAACCCCTCCACCCAGGCCGCCGCCTGCGCGGGAGGGTTGCCCGCCGACATCGACCGGGACATGCGCCTCGCGACCTCCTCGGCCGGGATCGTGCCGGCGTCGAGCAGGATGCGGGTCAGCCTGCCGCCGATCAGCCCGTGCAGATCGCGACGTTCGGCGACGCCTCGCAGGGATTCGAGCCAGCCTTCCCTGCCCGACTCCAGCAGGCCCACCGAGGCGTGCACCGCGTCGACGTGGCCCAGCATCTCCCTGGCCGAGTCGTCGTCCAGCCCCGTGACCGCCGCCGGGAGCCCCGCGCGGATGCGGCTGAGCAGCGACTCCACGATGACCGACAGCCCCTGGGCGGGAGTGCCGCGCACGTCGCCGTACCGCTGGGTGCGCACAAGCGCGGGAAGGGCCGCCATCAGGTGGGTGACGTCGCTGTCGAGGGCGGCCCTGGTGGAGATCGAGGACAGGACATGAGGCAGGGCCTCCGGCAGGTCGGCGAGCAGGCACCGCTCCGCCACCCCGGTGAGCTCGGCGAGCGTCCTCGGTGACGCGGGACCGGCCGGCCCGGGCCCCGCGTGCCGGGCCGAACGTCCGGATCCGAGGTCGACGAGCTCCCGCACCCGCGCGGTCGCGGCGGCCGGGACCGTGGTGCCGTACGCGCTCGCCTCGATCAGGTCGATGTCGAACTCAGGGCGCCACTCCAAGGTCCAGGATTCGCGGAACGTGCCCTTGCCGCGCGCCTCGCGGGGCGAACCCCACGCCACGCCGATCAGGCCGAGCCGGTGAAGCAGCCGGCTGCGGTCGAGGTCGAGGGGCTTGCGCAGGTCGAGGTCGACGTCGCGTTCGAGTGCCTCGGGGCGGAGCTTGAGCCGTCGCTGCCGGTCGCGCAGGTCACGCTGGAGCGGGACCATCGGCGTGCTGTCGGGGACACGGCCGAGCCGCTCCCCCACGACCATGCGCCGCTGGATGAGCTCGACCGGCAGCTCGTCGCCCTCGCACAGCACCGCCCGCACGGCCTCGGTGACCTCGCCCAGCCCCGCCAGGGGACGGCCGCGCACCACCGCGAGGCTGTGCGCGAGCCGCACGGCCTCGATGACATGGGCCGAGGAGACCGGCAGATCCTCCTCCCTCAGCACCCTCGCCGCCGCCGCGAGCCAGCGCTCGATCGGACGGTCGGGCGCGGCGAACAGGTGGTCGTACCAGCCCGGCGAGGTGATGCCCGCCCCGTAACCGCTCAAGGACGCGAGCCTGCCGTACGTCCACGGCACCCAGGTCAGCTCCACCTTGACCTTGGGGAGCCCCTTGAGCAGGCGGTCGTCGGGCGCGGCCGGGCCGAGCTCGCGCAGCGCAGGGACGTGCCATGCGCCGCACACCACCGCGACGCGCCGGTAACCGTCCTTGAAGGCCGTGCGCATGGTCCTGCGCATGTACGCCTCGCGCCGTGCCTCGTGCTCGTGCGGCGTGTACCCCTCCCTGACGGCCGCCATGGCCTCGGCGATCACCTCGAACGGCGTGTCGCCGCGATGCTCGACGGCGTCATCCCACCACCTTTCGGGATCGTCGTACCCGGCCGCCTTGGCGAGCTCCCCGATCGGATCACGGTGCACCACAGGAACTTCTGCCTCGGCGACCCGCGCCTCCGGCTCCACAGACCGCGGCACCCCATCGGGCTCCCCGCCCCCGGCCTCCGGCTCGCCGGATCGCGGCGGTCCGTCGCGCTCGGCGCCCCCGGCCTCCGGCTCCACAGACCGCGGTGCCCCATCGGGCTCCGCGCCCCCGGCCTCCGGCTTGCCGGATCGCGGCGGTCCGTCGGGCTCGGCGCCCCCGGCGTCCGGCCCGTCCGGTCGCGGATTGGCGGGTTGGGCGTCGACGGCGGGGAGGGCATCGCCCGGCACTGGGGAGGCGGCGGCTCTCTCCGCGAGGCTGTGGGTCGCCGGCAGGTCGCAGAAGCGGACGGGGACACCCGCGCGGATGGCATAGCGAATCGCCTGCCACTCGGGAGAGAACGCCGCGAACGGCCAGAACGCCGCTCTCGACGGCTCTCCCGGCACGTGGGCCAGTAACGCGACGGGGGGCTCCATGCCGGGATCGCCCGCCAGCCCGACCAGCCCGTCGGCCTCGGGCGGCCCCTCGATGAGCACGACGTCAGGCCGCAACCGCTCCAGCTCGGCCACCACGGCCCGTGCGGACCCCGGCCCGTGATGCCGCACCCCAAGCACCACGGACACCGGAGCCTCACTCATCCCACCGCCTGCCGAACCCATGCCACCGCCTGCCGAACCCACCCCAACCGCCGAACCCACCCCACCGCCCGCCGAACCCACCCCACCGCCCGCCGAACCCATCCCACCGCCTGCCGACCCGCCGAATCCGGCCACGCCCGCTTGCCCGACCGTGGATGTCGCGCCCGTCTCTCTGGTGAGGGGCGAGGCGGGTTCGGGTGGCTCCATGCCTGTCAGCCGGCTCTGCGGGTTCTCAGGAGGCATCGCGGCAGGCCCGGTAGAAGTCGCGCCAGTCGGGACGCTCGCGGACCACGGTCTCCAGGTACTCCTGCCAGACGACGCGGTCGGACACGGGATCCTGGATCACCGCGCCGACGATGCCGGCCGCGACGTCACCGGCCCGGAGCACTCCGTCGCCGAAGTGGGCGGCGAGCGCGATGCCGCTGGTCACCACCGAGATCGCCTCGGCGGTGCTGAGCGTGCCGCTCGGCGACTTCACCGTCGTACGCCCGTCGGCCGTCACCCCGGAACGCAGCTCGCGGAAGACCGTGACGACCCGCCGGATCTCCTCCATGCCGGTCGGCGTGGCGGGCAGCTCCAGGGAACGGCCGAGCTGGACGACACGCCGCGAGACGATGTCGACCTCCTCCTCGGCACTTGCGGGAACCGGCAGGACGACCGTGTTGAACCGCCGCCGCAGGGCGCTCGAGAGCTCGTTGACGCCCCGGTCACGGTCGTTGGCCGTGGCGATGACGTTGAACCCCCGGGCCGCCTGGACCTCCTGGTTGAGCTCGGGGATCGGGAGCGTCTTCTCTGAGAGCACCGTGATCAGCGCGTCCTGCACGTCGGACGGCATGCGGGTGAGCTCCTCCACACGGGCGAGCCGTCCCTCGGCCATGGCGCGCATCACCGGGCTCGGTGTCATCGCGTCACGCGAAGGGCCCTCGGCGAGCAGCCGGGCGTAGTTCCACCCGTAGCGGATGGCCTCCTCGGCCGTGCCCGCCGTGCCCTGCACCAGCAGTGTCGAGTCGCCACTGATCGCCGCGGCGAGGTGCTCGGACAGCCAGGTCTTGGCCGTGCCGGGCACGCCGAGCAGGAGCAGCGCCCGGTCGGTCGCGAGCGTGGCGACGGCCACCTCGACGATGCGGCGAGGGCCGATGTACTTCGGAGTGATCTGCCGGCCGTCGCCCAGGAGGTAGGTGGTCACGGCCCAGGGCGACATCTTCCAGCCGGGGGGCCTCGGCCGGTCGTCGGACTTGGCCAGGATCGCCAGCTCTTCGGCGTACTGGTCTTCCGCGTGCGGACGCAGAACGGTCATATCGGCTTCAGCTCGCTCTCGCGTAGTCGGCCCGGAGGATGGAGTTCGAGAAGTTGGATGCTCACGGGCGGGGCTCCAGCTCCGCGAGCATGTCGAAGCGGAACCGCAGCGTGGCGGCCACTTCCTGGACGGGCGGCTCGGGTGAGAGCCGCGCCGCGACCTCGTGCATGGCCGGATCGACACGCTCGCTCGCGAGGCGCACCAGCTCGCCGAGGTTCCACGGCTGGCGCCCGGCCGTGTCGAGGATCTTCGCCAGCACGGCCTCGGCCAGCGCCGCTCCCCAGGGGGCGGGAACCCCGCCGAGCATCATGATCAGTTGACCGTCGACGGGCTGGTCGTGCACCAGCTCGGCCGCCTTGTCGGCGCGCTCCGCCGGGGGGAGGACGGCGAGCAGGTCGGTGAGCGGCTCGACGGCGAACAGGGCCCGCGCCCAGGTCGGATCGTTCTGCAGGACGGCCGCGCGCTCCCAGCCGAGCCTCACCTCCCGCGACCACTCGCCGATGTTGAGCGCGACGATCTGCTTGGCCGTGCGGCCGAAGTGATGCGTCCAGAACGACAGCGGCGTGTGGGCGACGAGCTGCTGCAGCCACCAGCTGCGCTGACCCGTGCCGCCGGGGGCGCGGGAACGGACGCCGTCGCGTTCCATCGCACTGTCGCAGGCCTGCGGGGGGTCGGCCTGGAGCCGGTTGCCGGCCAGGGTGAGGCACCGCGCCGCCCGCTCGGCCATCCGCCGGCCGAGCCGCGACTCCGGGAGCCTGGTGAGCAGGTCGGCGGCCTGGCTTCTGACCTCGCGCCTGCGGTCGTCGAGCGCGGCCTCCAGGAACGGCTCGTCCGCCATCGAGAGACCGTCGGCCATGGCATGGATGAACGCCGCCCGGTCTTCGGGCCCCTCCTGCTCCCAGCCTCGTCGCAGCAGAGCCCGCGCCCTGGCCGGATCGGCAGACCTCAGCCCCCGGAGATAGGAGAGGCGGTCACCTCTGGTGCCGAACTCCCAAAGCTGATGCGTCTCGACCTCTCCCTCCTCCGCGGAGCCCCCAGAACCCAGAGATTCCTCTGATCCCCCCGAACCATCCGAATCCGACGAACCCCTGGCCCCCGCGGAACCGCCTGAGCTCGTAGGACCATCCCCTCCCCCAGAGCCAGAGCCGTCCGAACCAGCGGAAGCGCCGGAGCCTGCGGAACCCTCGGAACTCGCCGAATCGTCCGAATCCGCGGAGCCGTCGGCGTCCGCCGAACCGCTTGGGCTGCCGGAGTCGTTCGGGTCGGTGGCGTCGTTCGGAGCGGGAGGTCTTGGGAGGCCGGGGGGACCGGTGGGGGCGGCTGAGGTGTTCGAGGCATTCGAGGTGGAGAAGACGGTGCCCATATGGGCGGTCGCCTCCTCCAGTAGGTAGGCCCAGGCGGGGTTGAGTGCGGCGAGCCAGCGGCCCCTCGCGCCCGCCAGCACCCCGATGGGACCCCGCAGCGACCGGTCGCGCACGCCGTGGTCGAGCACCCTGGGCACGAGCTTCGGCGGCAGCCGGTACCCCCGGACGGCGGCGGCCTCCAGCCACTCGGGCAGCAGGCGCGGCTGCTCGCCGTCGAGGATGCGGCTCACCCGCTCACCCGCGGCACGGGGGACCAGCGGCTGCTCCTCGGGAGGCGCGGCAGGCAGCGGCTCGCCCCTATGGAGCCGCTGCCCGGCCCGCGCCCCGACGGTGTGCGCCGCGGCCTGCCCCAGAAGGTCGGGCACGGGACGCCGGTCTGTGCCGACCAGCGCCGCCGACACCAGTCGCTCCCACTCGTCGACCGTGATCACAGCACCACCACCTGGCCCTCCTCGTCCCAAGTCGTGAGCGGGCGCAAGCCCCGAGGCGTCCACTCGGCGGCCACGGTCACCCCGTGACCTCCTGAAACGGCCAGCAGCCGCCACGGGAGACCGGCCGACGGGTGCAGCGGCATCCCCTCCACCACCGGCGGATCACCACAAGACCCCCTAGACGAGGCGGCGTCGCCGGAAGCCCCCGGAGAGGGGGTTGTGTCGGTGGAAGACTCTGGAGGGGAGATCGCGTCACCCAAGGGCCCCGGAGGCGCTGCCGCGTTGCCGGAGGGCCCCGGAGGCGCTGCCGCGTCGATGGAAGGCCCCTGGGGCGAGGCCGCGTCGGCGAGGAGCCATAGATCTCCGCGCTTGGCGGGGACGACCGGGCCCAGCACCACGGGCCAGGACTCCAGCCACGGGTCTCCTTCGAGCGCGGCGGCCACCTCCGCCAGCGCCGCGCGCACCCCGCCGCCCCCCGGGGGGCCGGCCGGCACTCCGCCGTGCCGGGCGGCCACCAGCGCGCGCAACGGGGACCCACCGGGATAGAAGGCCAGGTCGGCGTCCAGCGAGGTGCCGGTGACCAGCGAGGCGTCGAGGGCCTGGCCGACCGGCGCGAAGGAGAGCAGCAGGGCGGACCTGCCGCTGCTACGCCCGCGCAGCCAGACGCGGCGAGAGACCAACCGGTCCTGCTCCTCGTCGCGCTGGCCGAGCACATCCCAGTGATCGCGCAGGGTGTGGCCCGCGAGCACCTCGTCACGTGACGTCGGGAAGCCCACGCGCGACCGGATCGTGTCGCGAAGAGGCGCGGGCAGCTCGCTAGCACGGCGGTAGCCGACGGCGAGCAGGTTGAGCAGGCCGTACTCCCCGAGCAGGCGGGCAGGCCAGTCTTCCTCGGCCAGCACGCGGGGCAGCCGGGAGACGGCCGCCGCGGCGCCGGGCGCCTGGGCGTCCACCAGGCGCCTGGTCAGCTCCTGCCACTGGGCGGGCGCGCTCTGCCGCGCTCCGGCGAGGCCCTGCCCGACCTGGTCGGCCAGCCAGCGCTCCAGCTCGGACAGGCCCGTGGCGACCCGCTCCTCGCGCTGTGCCGCGCGCCGGTCGGCTGCGGCGCCGTCACCGGAACCGGCCTCGCGCCGCTCGGCCGCGCCCGGCTCGGAAGGCGACGGAGCGTCGCCCTGGGCCGTGGCGGTGGTGGCGGAGGCTTTGGCGGCGCGCACGCGGCGCTGATCGAGCCACTCGGCGACCCAGGCGGGTGGAGCCTCGGCCGGTGACACACCGTCGGCCGACCAGAGGAGCAGCAGGCCGAGCGCATGTTTGCAGGGGAACTTCCGGCTCGGGCAGCTGCAACGGTAGGCGGGCTCGCCGAGGTCGACGCAGGCGCGGTAAGGCGATGACCCGCTGCCCTTGCACTCTCCCCAGAGCACGTCGGGCACGCTGCCCAGAGCCGACCACTTGGCCGGCGTGCCCACGCTCTGCGCCCCCTTCTGGGAAGAGGCGTCGGGGGCGAGCGCGAGCACCTGATCACGGCTCCAACGTTCGATCACGAGCGGCACACTATCGACGCCCTCTGACAAAAATCGCCCCTCACGCAGGCTCATGAACCGCCCGTCGCATCGGGAAGGATCGAACACGACTCGGACGGGCGGGAGGACTCCCGATCACCTCACAAATCCCCACAAACCACCACAATCAAGATCACGTTCGAACCCGGTCAGCCGAAGACCACCACCAACTCAGACCACCTCGCCCACCCAGGCGGAAAGCCAGGAGCCGCTCCCCACGCAGCGGAAGCACGCTGCCCCGGCCATCGGGCTGAAGGCGAGAAGCACCTTTCCCGCCGGTGGAAGGACGGAGCCGGAACCGGCCACCGGACGAAAGGCAGAGATCGCCTCTTCCACCGGGAAAGCAGGAAGCCGCGTCGGCCGTATGGGCGGAAAGCAGGAATACGGGCGTGTCGATGGGTACGGGGCCTCTATGAATCTCATCTGGGAGCAAGTAGTGGTCGACGCGGCCGATCCGGTCGCGCTCGGGGAGTGGTGGACCAAGGCGCTCGGCTGGGTGGTCGTCAACGACGCCGCGGACGAGTACGAGATCCGCCTGGCCCCGGACGTCCTGCCCGGCATCCTCTTCACTCCCGTGAGCGACGAGAAGAAGGGCAAGAACCGGCTGCATCTCGACTTCCGCCCCAAGGATCAGCAGGCCGAGGTCGACCGCCTCCTCGCGCTAGGGGCACGCTCGGCCGACGTCGGCCAGGGCGCCGAGCCCTGGGTCGTGCTCGCCGACCCGGAGGGCAACGAGTTCTGCGTACTCAGCTCCCGTAAGTGACCCGGCCCCCGCTGACCAACAGCGGCAACTCGTACGCCACCCCCGCGGACGCAACCCGACGCGCCCCTCGGCGGGTGTGGTCGGTTCGGCCGGCCGACTCAGCGCCCGGCGAGTCTGGTCGGCTCAGTGGTCAACGAGGCCCGTGTGCTCAGCGCTCGGCGAGTCTGGTCGGCTCAGTGGTCGACGGGGCCGGGTGGTGAAGGTGGGCCGCTGAGGGGTTGGCGCGGGGAGTTGGGTTCGTGGTGGGTGAGGCCGGTGGAGCGGAGGTGGCGGAGTGTCCAGCCTTGCCCGCCGGGAGCGATCGGGGCTGTGGCGGTGGTGAAGAGCTCGGCGGCGCGCCGGTAGGAGAGCCTGCCCCGGCCGGTCACGGGGCAGCGGTCGCGGGCGGGCGTGCTGGGCGTGGCCCTGCGTTCCGTCAGGAGCACCGGCCCACCCGTACGGCCGAGCAGAAGCAGGGGCAGGAGCCGGGCCGTGCCCGCGCGCCAGCGGATCGCCGGGGCCCCGCGCACACGCCTACGCACCAGGTCGAGGTCTTCGACGTTCAGAGCGAGGATGCGCTCGATGGGCGCGGCGGTCTCGTAGAGCAGGCGCCAGCAGGCCTGCTCCCGCAGGCCGACCGGCAGGTCGAAGATCATCGCCAGCTGTTCCCGAGAGAGCACCGAGGGTCCCGCGACCGGTGTCGCCGGCGGCCGTAGCCGCCGCAGTGGGTCGGCGTCGATCCAGCCGCGCATGCGCCACCAGGCGATCGCGCCGCGCAGGATGGAGAGCTCCCGGCCGACGGTACGCGGGTCGGCGGTCGCGGCACGCTCGCTCAGAGCGGCGTGCAGGCGCTCCGTCATATCGGGGGCGTCGAGCAGCGCCAGCGGCACGATGGGCGGGCGGGCGCCGCGCCGGGCCTTCCCCTGTGGCGGAGTCCTGCCCACCAGGGGCCAGGCCCACGTCGCCAGGGCGATGCGATAGACGCGGCGCGACGCGTCCCCCAGCCGGAGGGTTTCCAGGTAGTGATCGATCGCGACGGCGTACTCGACGGGGGCTGTCATCGCTCACTCTCGCGGTGGTGGCCAAGTGTCGACCGAACTCGACCGGGGCTGTCGTCGGGCGCTCTCATGGTCGTCTGTATCGGTCAGGGGGCATCGGGGCTCTCGTAGCTGGTAACCGCAGTAAATGCCGTCGGCCGGAGGAGGGGATTCGAGTCTAACGCCACGGAAAACAGCAGATAGGGCGCTCGGCCCGCTCGATAGCGCTCCTGCAGTAAAGGGACTCAAGTTTTCTCAGTCGGGGCATTGAAAGCGGGTCGGTCGGCTCCCAAGGTGAGGGGGCATGGCTTGGAAGTGGATTCGACGGCGTCTGGGCGCTCTGTCCCATCGGGACCTGCGGCTGTTCTTCATCGGCGAGGCGACCTCGCTGCTCGGTTCGTCGATGGCGTCGCTGGCGGTGGCGTTCGCGGTGCTGGACGGCGGCGGCACCCAGTCCGACCTCGGTTACGTCATGGCGGCGCGCATCGTGCCCATGATCGCGTTCCTGCTCGCAGGGGGCGTGGTCGCCGACCGGCTGGGCCCCCGGCGCGTCATGATCTCCGCCGACGTCGTCCGCTGTGCCACCCAGGCGGTCCTCGCCGGGCTGCTGCTCTCCGGGCATCCGCCGATCTGGACGTTCATGGTGCTCGTCGCGATCTGGGGTGCGGGCGAGGCGTTCTACGCGCCGGCCCGTGGCGCCCTGATCCCGGCGGTCGCGGCCGGGGGCACCTCGTACGAGGGCAAGCTCCGGGACGCCAACGCGCTCGCGGGGCTGGCGCAGTCGATGGCGTCCGTGGGCGGCCCCGCGATCGCCGGAGTCCTCGTGGCCGTGGCCGGGTCCGGCGTGGTGGTCGCGCTGGACGCGGGGACGTACGCGGTGAGCCTGCTCGCCCTCACCCTGCTGCGCGTCTCCGCGCGGGTGGCCTCCGCGCCGAAGGCGGGGGCGGTGCGGGAGGGGTGGGAGCAGTTCCGTTCCAGGACCTGGCTCTGGGTGACCACGCTGCAGTTCACCCTGTTCAACCTGCTGGTGTGGGCGCCGTTCCTCGTACTTGGGCCGGTGGTGGCGCAGGAGCGTCTCGGCGGTGCGCGCGACTGGGGTCTGATCATGGCCCTGTACGGCGCGGGAGCCGTCGCGGGCGGGCTTTCGATGATGGGGGGCCGCATGCCGCGCCGTCCGCTCGTGGTCGCGACGGTGGCCACGTTCGGATGGGCGCTTCCATCCGGCGCCATCGCCGCGGGCCTGCCCACCGCCCTCATCGCGGGCGCCGCGCTGGTCGCCGGCGCCGGCTCGGCGGTCAGCGGCGCCCTCTACGCGACCACGAGCCAGCGGCACGTGCCTCCCGGAGTCCTCGCGCGGATCACCTCGCTCACCACCATGGGAGCGTTCGCCCTCGGCCCGATCGGCCTGGCCGCCGCAGGGCCGGTGGCCTCCGCCGCCGGAGTCGCGGCCCTGCTGGGGTTCGGCGCGATCTGGCAGGTCGCGGCCGGGACCATCGTGCTCGGCGTACCGGCCGTGCGGCGTCTCACCGCGGGCGGGGACCACGACGCGAGCGAGGCGCGGGGGGACGATCCGAGTGAGCCCCGGGACGAAGCCTCGGCGTCCGGCCGTCCACGGCCGTGAGCCGCCCCGGTGCCATAAGATCGGCGGCGTGCTGCTCATGACGCTCGGCGACTACCCGGACGGCCCCTCGGTGTTCGCCTCCGACGACGCCGAGGCGTTGCGCGTCGCGAGCCAGACCCTGACCGGGCCGGACGCGGTCGTGGCCGTGGGCGACGACGGGCGGGTCAGGTTCCTGCGGCGCGACGTGACCGGGGCGTTCACCGCCGTCCAGGAGCGTCCCGCGGTCGCCGAGGCGCTGGGGCTGCTCCCCCACCCGGAGGGTGGGTGGTACCGCGAGACGTGGAGGACCTCCGCCGGCTTCGAGCCTCCCGGGTACGGCGGGGTGCGGCAGAGCGCCACCGGCATCTACTTCCTTCTCCAGCCCGGCGAGGAGTCCGTCTGGCACGTGGTCCGCTCCGACGAGGTGTGGTTCTGGCACAGAGGCGGCCCGCTGACCCTCCTGCTCGGCGGCACGGGCGACCGTCCGGAAGGCACGGGCGACCGTCCGGGAGGCACAGGTGATCCGGCGGGCCGGCGGGAGAGCACGGCCGAGACCATCACGCTCGGTCCCGACGTGGAGAACGGGCAGGTCCCCCAGGCGCTCGTGCCGGCCGGCACCTGGCAGGCCGCGTACCCCGCGGGGCCAGAGGGCGTCCTGGTGAGCTGCGTGGTGTCCCCCGGTTTCGATTTCGCCGACTTCAAAGCCATTTGACGCCGGGCTGAACGCGTTTTCCGTTCCACTCGTCAGCCGGATCAAGTTCACGTGAACACCATTGACGCCGGCGATTCACTCACCCACTATCTCTGTGTCAGATAATCCTCTGATTACCCGAGGTGGCCGTGCGGTTGCCACGAGTGAAAGCCGAGCACCGGCCCCACAGGGCCGGAGACGGCAGGGTTCGCATCGGCGGGTCCATTTACGGGGTCGCCGCCGAGATCGCCGATCCGGACGGCTTCGCATGGGCCGCGCTGGTCGCCATGGACGGCACGCGCACGCAGGAGGAAATAGCGGCCCTGCTGCGCGGCGCGTTCCCCGCGCTCACGCGGGCGGGCGCGACCGCGATCGTGGAGCTCCTGGTCAATTCCGGCTATGTCGAGGACGCCTCGGCCAGGCCGCCCGACGAGCTGAGCCCGGCCGAGCAGGAGCGGTACGAAAGGAACATGGCGTTCTTCCGCCGGGTCGACCTGACCCCGCGCGCGCACGGCTGGGAGGCGCAGGTCCGCCTCAAGCGCTCACGGGTGCTCGTCCTCGGGCTCGGAGGTACGGGCAGCCACGCGGCCTGGGCGCTGGCGGCCTGCGGCGTCGGCGGCATCCACTGCGTCGACCGCGACGTGGTCGAGCTGTCCAACCTCACGCGGCAGGTCCTCTACCGCGAGGCGGACATCGGGAGCCCCAAGGCCGAGGTCACGGTCGCGAGGCTCTCCGAGGTCAACTCCTGCCTCGACATCACCGGAGAGAGCCGCTCGATCGAGTGCGAGCGCGAGCTGGCCGAGCTCGTCGCCGGGTTCGACGCGCTCGCCCTGTGCGCGGACGAGCCTCGCGGTCGCGCGGGCATCCGCGTGTGGGCGAACCGGGTGTGCCTGGCGGCGGGCGTGCCGTGGGCGGTAGGCGGCTACAACGGGCCCCTGGTCAGCGTGGGCGCGTTCAGCCCCGGCGGGCCCTGCTACGAGTGCCTGAACGCGCATGTCGAGGCGAGCCTGCCACCCGGCGCCCCCGTCGACCTGGGCGGGCGCGGGGTGATCGCCCCGTCCGCCGGGGTGTCGGGTCACCTGACCGCCCAGGCGATCATCTCGCTGCTCACCGGCGTCCCCGCCCTGCCCGGGGGCTACGTCACCGGGGTCAATCTGGTCGCCCCCGACCAGCACGTCTACGCGCGCCATCCGGCCGCGCCCGACTGCCCCGCCTGCGGGACTCTCCGGCCGAGAGCGGAGCCCGCCGTCACGGCCACATCCTGACGGCGGGGGCCGCTCGCACCGTTGAAGGCACACCAGATCGCCACGTCGAGAAAGGGAAGCCATGGAGAACGCCGAGCCCGTGACGCAGGAACCGCCCGCCGAGATCGATCCCCCGGCCGCCAAGATATCGATCCGCCTGCTGGACAAGGTGGAGACCACCAACACCTACAGCGGGAACTCCAACAGCTAGCGCGAGGCCCGGGCCGCTCCAGCGAGAGCGCGGGCGGAAGACCAGCACCACCGCACGGAAGAACCGCCGCCCGCTCACCGGGTGACGCACCGATGTGAGCGGGCGGCGACAGGAAGGCCCGGGCGGGACGGCCGTCGAGTGCCCCCGGGTCACCGTCTATTTCAGTGGGGATACCGGTGAACAGACAATTACCACGGATTTACACCGTCCCAGGCCGCCTCCTGGCGACAAAAGAGTACGCGTCCGACTTTTTCGGCATTTTTCACGATATAGAAGGCGTGATCTGGAAGCTCGAACGCGCCCAGACCTTCGACGAGGGCTCCGACCCGAGCTGGAACGCCATGCGACGCGGCGACTGGCACCGCTCGCTGGCCATGCTGGAGGAGGCCAGGGACACGATCGCCGCCGACCTGCCCGCCCGCGCACGGCTGCGGCGCCTGCGCGTCGTCCAGTGGCCGCTCACGCCGTACCTGCAGTGGGAGCTCCACCTGCTGGCCCTCCGGGCGCGGCTCGGCGAGCAGGGCCGGGTCGCCGACTCCGCGGAGGTGTCCGCGCTGGAGACCCGCGCCCCGCTTCCCGAGCTGGTGATCTTCCCGGGGGTCCGCATGTACCACGTCCTGTACGACGCGCGAGGCGCCTGCACGGGGGCCCGCAGGATCGACGACGGCGCGGTGGTGGAGTCGTGGACCTCGGTGGTCGCCTCGCTGTACGAGGAGGCGCACGACCTTTCGGACTACGTGGAGCGCAGGATCCTGCCGCTGCCGCCGCCGAGACCTGGCCCCGCCCTGCCGCAGCCCCTGCCGAGGCTCCACCCCGCCCTGCCGTGACGGCGGTACGGCTCCACGCTCTCGGCGTCCGCGAGGACCGCGGCGAGTGGATCGTGGGAAGGGCCGACACCGGCGTGTGCGTCGCGGTGCCGTACGAGGGGGTGCGCGCCATCCAGCTGCTCCAGGAGGGCATGACCGTCCGGGTCGTCCAGCGCCGGCTGCGCACGGAGACGGGCGCGAACCTCGACGTGGGCGACTTCGTCGCCGGGATGGCGGCCGTGGGCCTGGTGGCCTCGATCGGCGACCGGGTGCTCGACGCCCCGCCCGTCCCCCGGCCGTCGCTCCCGTGGCTGCCGGCGAGGCTGGTGCGCTGGACCCTGAGCCCGGTACTCCACGCCCTGCTGGCCGCGCTGGTCCTCGGCGGGCTCGCCGCCGCGCTCCTGCGCCCTGAGGTGGTCCCCCGCTGGGACGCCTTGATGTGGAGCGAGCACGGCACGCTGGTGCTGCTCGGCGAGGTGGTCGTGGTGACCGTGCTCGTCTCGCTCCACGAGCTGGCGCATCTGTGCACCGCCAGGGCCGCCGGGGTGCCGGGACGCATCCGGCTGGACACCCGGCTGCAGTTCCTGGCCGTGCAGACCGACGTGTCGGGCATCTGGCTGGCCGGCCGGCGCGCGCGCCTCACTGTCTACCTGGCCGGGATGGCCGTGGACGCCGCCCTCCTCGGCGGGTGCCTAGCGGCGATGGCGCTCTTCGGCACGCATCCGCTCCCGTCCGTCGTCGCCCTGACCGAGATGACGGCGCTCGCCCTGCAGTTCCTCGTCTTCATGCGCACCGACCTGTACTTCGTGATCCAGGACCTCACCGGCTGCCGCAACCTCTACGCCGGCGCCACGGCGTACCTGCTGTACGCGGTTCGCCGCGCCGCGCGCCGGCCGGCCGCGGACCCGCTCGCGGGCATCGATCGGCGCGAGCGCCGGGCGACCCGGCTCTACAGCGGGTTCCTCGTCGCCGGAACCGCCCTGTGCCTCGGGCTCTTCCTCGCCATCTCGCTGCCCTTCGTCGCCGCCCTGGCCGGCCGGTCCCTCGCGACCCTGACGCGGAACGACGGCGTCCTCCAGGCCGGCGACGCGGTCGCCACCCTCGCCGGTGTCATCGGGTACCAGCTCGCCTGGGCGGGCGCCTGGGCGCGCAGGCACGGACCGCGCGTACGGCGGCTCGTCGCCCGCGCCGTCGCGCGCCGCCGGGGGGCCCGCTCGTCTCCGGCCTGACCCGGCCACGGTACGTCCGCTCGGCGGCAGGGGGCGCCGTGCCCGCGAAGGCCCCCTGCCGCCCGAGCTCGCTCAGTTCAGCCGTTCCAGGTAACCGTTCTCCACCAGCCAGCTCACGGACACCTCGTCGCGCATCTGGGGCGACTCGGGGATGAGCCTGCTCACCAGGTGGTACTGGTCGCCGCCGCCCGGCTGCTGGAACGCCGAGGCGATCGGACCGGAGTCGACCGCGAACTCCCTGCTCACCCGGTAGGTGTGGTAGTTGCACGGGTACTGCGGCGCACCGGGGAAGGTCTCCAGGTTGGTCGGGGGAATGCCGCGCTGGGAGAACGGCGTGCCGATCGGCGCCAGGAAGGCCCCGCCCTCGCCCCCGAAGCGATCGAGTTTCTCGCCGACGAGCAACGTCATCGCGGTAATGAGCGGACGACCGTTGGAGTATCCCCCCGAATGGGCGAAACCGAAGTCGGGCGGATAGCGGTAGGAGGACGCCGCCCAGATCCAGTAGCGGTTGAGGAACTTCTGCGGCGGGAGTCCGCCGAGCGGCACATAACCGCTGAGAATCTTCCCCAGATCCCCGTTCTTCGGCAGGTTCTTCGGCCCGAGCCTCTGGTCCTCATTGATGTACGGCGCGGTGCAGACGGTCTCGTCCGGGTCCTTCGTCGCGGCGGGCGCCCGTCCGGTCAAGGAGGCGGACGCGGGCACGGCGAGAGGGCCGGGAGCCGTCACCCAGCCGGAACCGGCCCGCGAAGCAGTGGAGACCAGGGTGCCCGCCTGGGCGGGGACACCGCAGAGAGAGATGGCGACGATGCCGAGGGCGGCGGCCAGCGACGCGCGTCGGCGAAAATTTCGCAATGGATCCTCCTGATGGTAGAAAGCCGGATCACGGCAATGTCTGCTCGATGTGCGAATCGAGAGAAACGGCGGGATACGCCCTTTTCATCTGGACGGCCGGCGCCGGTTTCCACGGCCGTCCCGAAACCGGCGGCCCGGGAATTCGGGCCGTTTCCGAGATGAGCGGAGCGATTGATCCCTGCGTACCCGCTTCTTGATCAGGAGTCCTGCGAGCGAAGCAATGAAACCACAAAAAAGAAACGCCAAAAGGCGCAATCAACGGGAAATGTCAATCACAGCTGGAATATGCCCGCCAGTGGATCGATCACCGCGGCCGCGGCCGGGAGCGCCGGAACCGGGCCCGCGATGTTGGGTGAACCGTGCTCAGGCGGAAGAATGCAGGCAAGCGCCCATGCGAGGAGGTCAACGGTGACCCGACAGATCGTCTCCGTCGTCGGTGGCAAGGCCGCCGACGACCCCAACGCCAAGACCTACGACTCGATCAGCCCAGCCAGGACCGCCGAGACCGTGGCCCGGGTCCAGCTCGCCGGTCACGCCGCCTTCGCCTGGGCCTGCAGCGTGGCCGCCGCCGCGCAGCGCGAGTGGGCCCGGGTGCCCGCTCCGGTCCGCGGCCGGGTGGTCGCCTCGATCGGCCGGCTGGTCGAGGCCAACGCCGAGTCCCTGGCGAGGCTGGTCACCGACGAGATCGGCAAGCCGTACGCCGAGGCGCTCGGCGAGGTCAGGGAGATCGTGGACACCTGCGACTTCTTCCTCGGCGAGGGCCGGCGGATGTACGGCCAGACCATCCCGTCGGAGATGCCCGACAAGAACCTCTTCACCTTCCGGGTGCCCGTCGGGGTGGCCGCGGTGATCACGGCGGGCAACTTCCCCGTCGCGGTGCCGAGCTGGTATCTCGTCCCGGCCCTGCTGTGCGGCAACGCCGTGGTCTGGAAGCCCGCCGAGTACGCCTCGGCCTCCGCGCACGCGCTCTACCGGCTGTTCGCGGCCGCCGGGCTGCCCGACGGGGTGCTGAACCTCGTGTTCGCCGACGGCCCCTCGACCTTCGCCGGGCTCGACGCGGCGCTCGCGGAGGGCACCGTGCAGAAGGTCGGCTTCACCGGTTCGACCGCCGTCGGGCGCCGTATCGGCGAGCTGTGCGGGCGGCACCTGCAGTCGCCCTGCCTGGAGCTGGGCGGCAAGAACCCCATGGTCGTCATGCCGGACGCCGACCTCGACCTGGCCGTGGAGGGCGCGCTGTTCTCGGGGTTCGGCACCGCGGGGCAGCGCTGCACCTCGCTCGGCACCGTGCTGGTGCACCGGTCGGTGCACGACGAGTTCGTCGGCCGGTACGTCCGGGCCGTACAGGACGCCACGGTCGGTGATCCCGCCGGCGAGGTGCTCTACGGCCCGATGCTCGACCACCGCTTCGCCGAGCGCTACGAGGAGTACCTCGGCTGGATCCAGCCGCACCACAAGGTGGTCACCGGCCCGGCCGGGCGGATCACGGCGGACAACCCGCGCGGCGGCTTCGACGGCGCCGGAGGCCTCTACTACCACCCGGTGGTCGTGGACGGCCTGCGCCACGGCGACCGCCTGTTCCTGGAGGAGACCTTCGGGCCCATCGTCGGCGTCGCGTCGTTCGGCAGCCTGGACGAGGCGATCGAGCTGGCCAACCGCCCCGGCTACGGGCTCTCGTCCTCGATCTACACCACCGACCCGAAGGCGGCGTTCCGGTTCCGCGCGGGCATCGGGGCGGGGATGGTCAGCGTCAACAACTCCACCTCCGGCGCCGAGGCCCACCTACCCTTCGGCGGCAACGGCAAGTCGGGCAACGGCAGCCGCCAGTCGGGCGTGTGGGTGCTCGACCAGTTCACCCGCTGGCAGGCGATGAACTGGGACTACTCGGGCCGCCTCCAGAAGGCCCAGATGGACGTCGCCGAGATCATCCCCGACCTGGAGTTCCGGCTCTAGCGAGCGGCGGCCTCCGTTCCGGCCGCCGCGGCCGCCGTGACGTCAGCCTCCGTTCCGGCCGCCGCGGCCGTCGGGACGTCAGGCTCCGTTCTGGCCGTTGCGGCCGTCGTAGCCGAGAAGGCGCATCGCGGTCTCGGGCTCCATGGCGGCCGCGAGCAGTTGCGCCCGCTCGACGGCGCGGTCCCTGGACTGCTCGGCCCTGATCCGCCCTGCCTGCTGGCCACGGATCATGATGGCGGCGACGCCCGCCCCGGCGAGCAGCAGCACCCCCACGAGGATCAGCGCCACGATGCCGCCCGTCGAGGAGGCCGTCGCCGTGCCGTCCGCGCCCGGAACCGGGCCGCCGGCGAACAGGACGAGCCCGAGGAGCACGAAGACCACGAGCGCCGCGGCGGACGCCAGGGCGATGAGAACCGGCCGTCGCGACCGGCGCACGGCCGGGGCCGGGGCGGGCGGCGGCTGGGCGGCGGCACCTGGCGGGATGACATCCGCCGGGACGGCCGGGGGCCGGTCGGGGCTCCACGGGATGAACTCCGGCGAGGTGCCCCCGTTGGCCGAGGGAGCCACGGCGGCGGGGTGCCCGTTGCCGGGCGGCGCGAACCACGGGCCGTCGGCGACCTCGGAGCCGGGCGCGTGGTCGTACGGCCCTGACTGCGGGACTCCGTACGAACCCGGCTGCGACGCGCCGTACGGACCAGGCTGCGGCGCGCCGTACAGGCCTGACTGTGGCGCGCCGTACGGGCCGGGCTGCGGGGCCCCGTACGGACCGGGCTGCGGCACGACCTGACCGGCGATGACCGGCTGGGGAAGCCGGGCCGGTCGCGGCCGGGGCAGCGGTGAGGTCACGTGGCTGTGCGTGCGGTGGGCGGCGGCGGCCACCTCGTGGTAGGCCTCCAGCTCCTCGTCGAACTCCTCCGAGGTGTAGAGCGAGCCGTCGACCAGCGGGCCGCGGGTGCCCTCGATCACCGCGATCACGTCGTCGCCGTTGAGCGTCTTGTGCTGCTCCAGCGCGTGCGCGACGCGCAGCACCTCGCGGCGGTTCTCCTTCAGCAGGTCCTCGGTCTTCTTCAGGATCCTGGCGAGGTTGAACTCGATGCGCTCGGCCAGCATGTCGGGGGTGAGGTGGTCGCGGCGCCCGCCGGGCTCCTGGGTGTACCCGATGCCGCCGGTGCCGCCTGGCCGGGGGGCCGCCTTGCCGTCCCTGATGCCGAGCTGCTGCAGCGCCGCCAGCGAGGCGACGCCGACGCCCATGCCCCAGTAGGCCTCCATGAGGCCGGTGACCATGGTCGCGCTTTCGAGGTCGCCGGAGACGCCGGAGGAGTTGTCCTCCCCGAAGAACATGCGCTCGCCGGCGAGGGAGGCGAGCGACACGATGATGTCGGACTCGTACTCGCTGCGCCAGCGGGTGAACTGGTCCTCGGGCTTGATGCTGGAGACCATGCCGAGGTAGTCGGCGCCCTTCTCGATCGTGGCGATGTCGATCTCGAGGTGCTGGCGGGTGCGGTAGGCGGCGACGGCGTGGCAGGCCTCGTGCACGGCCACCGCGTGGCGCTCGCGCTCGATGTACTCGACGTCCTCGGGCGGGCCGAGCTGCTTCAGCCGCTTGGCGGTCGTGACGTCCGCCCAGGTGATGACCTCGCGCCCGCCTCGGATGGCCGTGATGAGCGACTCGTTCACCAGGTCCTTGATGGTGGCGCCCGTGGCGTACGGCGTGATCGTGGCCAGCTTGTCCATCTGCTCGGGGGTGAGCTCGTGGCGCACCTTGTCGAAGTAGCCCTGGTAGGTGCGGACACGCCCGGCCTTGGAGGGGTATCCCACCTTGTAGATGCGGTCGATGCGGCCTGGCCGCAGCAGCGCCTCGTCGAGCGAGTTCGGCATGTTGGTGGCCATCATGACGAGGATGCGGTACTTCGGCGGCGGCTTGGGCCGCATGCCGAGCAGCCGCCTGACGTAGCGGTTGATGAACCCGCGCGGCTTCTTCAGGCCCGAGAGCTCGGTCAGCAGCGCCTGCAGCGTGCCCTGGTCGCCGCCGCCGCCCATCATGCCCATCGGGGAGACGACGCGGTCGCGGCCGGGCTCGGGCGCCACCGGGCCGAGCGCGTGCCTGGTGAGCACGTTCCTGGTCTCGTCCGACAGGTACGTGAACCCGTGGCAGCCGTCGGTCCGGAACGGGGCGCCCACCGCGTAGCCGCCGCCTCCGGGCGGCCCCTGCTGGGCGAGCGCGCCGCGCCGGCCGAGCGAGTCGGCCTCGTCGAAGAAGACGATCACGCCGCCGTACCTGAGCGCGAGCTTGCGCAGCTTCCTGAACAGTGACTTCACCTTCAGGATGCCGATGCCCATGAACATGTTGACGAAGGCGCCGGGGTCCACGAAGACGTACGGCCGCCCGGTCTCGCCCGCGACCGCCTCGGCCATCAGCGTCTTGCCCGTGCCGGGCGGGCCCCACAGGAGCAGGCCGCTCGGCACGTACCCGCCCTTGTCCTCGATCTCGTCGGGCTTCTCCAGGAAGACGATGTTCTCCTTCACGCGCTCGACGACGTGGTCCTGGCCCCACACGTCGGAGAACCGGGTCTTGATGTCGTCGGGGAAGTAGGTCTCGACGCCGCCCCTGGACATGAACCAGAAGAGCCCGACGAACTGGATGATGACGAAGAAGAACCCGAAAGCGAGTTGCAGCCCGTACGGGAGCACCTGCCAGAGCAGGGCGGGCGCCTGGAAGAGCGCGAGCGCCGGGGAGACGTCGAGGATCTGGCCCAGCACCAGCGCGAGGAGCGCGATCCAGAACAGCCACTTCATGGCCCTGGCGATGCGGTAGCGGTTCCAGTCGCTGAACCGGCGCCGCGTCCACCCGTCGAAGCCCCCGAAGACCTTCGTGGTCCAGAAGCGGTGGTAGGACGCCGACCGCTCGCTCATCAGGAAGTGGAACTGCCGTACGAGCTCCGCGGCCATCAGCGCCATGATGATCGAACCGGCCCGGCTCGCCGCGATCGTCCGCGCGGCGTCGCCGAACGGCATGATCCCCTCGAACGAGGCCATGTCATGCCAGACGAGCACGAGGAACGCGAGCACCAGCACGAGCAGGATCTTGATCCGGTCCCAGAAGGCCATGGTGCGCCTGGTGGTGGAGTCGGGCCCGGAGTCGGGAGCGCGCAGCCCCGTGGGCTGCTCAGGCGCTGGGGCGTGTGTCATCGGGGCTCCTCACCCGGTCACCCGGGAATTCGCTTGACCTTGAAGGACTGCGCGATCTTGTCGAGCTCCTGCGTCCGGCTCTGGTAGCACGTGGCCGAGCAGCGGATGAGGAGGACGGATACGCGACTGCCGTCCGCGGCGAGGTAGGCGGTCTGGTCGAAGGTCTGAACCGGGCCTCCGAGCACCTTGAAGTTGTAGACCAGGTGGACGCCTCGCACGCCGTCCTGGGGTGGGAGCACCTCGTCGCTGAGGAGTTCGAAGTCCTTGAAGGGATAGGCGGGGGTGTCCTCCATCTGCTTGCGGAGGTCGTCGCTGACCACGACCGGCAGCATCGCCGCGTTGCGCATGACGTCCAGGGAGACCGCGTCCCGCTCCGACTCAGTGAGGTTCGACACCATCGCGAAGGCGAACGGCTCGTCGGAGCCCTCGGAGTCCAGCAGGTGGTCGGCCGACGGCCTGCTGAAGCCGTCGTAGGCGACCGTCCAGGAGAGCTGTTTTCGTACCTGGGCGGTGGCGGAGGCCATGTCGCCGAAGACCTTCCGGTCCAGCGCTTTCTGGTCTACCTTCTGCCACGTGGCGGGCACCTTGAAGTAGCTCTGCCCGTCGTTGCCCATGACATACGTGAAATCGGCACCACCACAACCGGCCAGCCCGGTGACCAGGACAGCAGCCGTCGCCGCCGACATGATCAACCGAGACCCCACCCGCGCTCTTTCCACAGGGGCCTTACCTCCGCCTTGCGGGTCAACATGGTTGTTGTGCCCGCTTTCCCGGCATCCTCCCCTGCAAAGATTTTGGAAATCTTGACCAAATCTTTCCGGAAAGTTAGCTCGTCTTGTTACACAGCCCGGCCCTAGAGTCGCGGGAATAGTTGAAACATCAACTTCTGTTGTGCGGAGTATCCTCGTCCACGAGGCGCGACGCCGTACCGGGAAGGTGTGGCGGCGCACGTCACAGCCAAGGAAGAAGGGCTCCCATGCCTGCCGTCACCGCTGACACCCTGACCCTCCCGAGGCTCCCGCGTCTGCCCGAGGCCACCACGGCCTGGCGTCCGGTCGCGAGGGTCATCACCGCGGAGCACCACTTGGAGGGGGAGGGCTTCGCCGTGCGCCGCCCCTTCCCGGGCGTCGACCTCTCGCTGGCCGACCCCTTCCTCCTGCTCGACCACATGGGCGCGGTGGAGTACGCGCCGGGCGAGGCCATGGGCACGCCCTGGCATCCCCACCGCGGCTTCGAGACGGTGACCTACATCATCGACGGCGCCTTCCAGCACCGGGACACCACGGGCGGCGGCGGCCTGATCTCCGACGGCGACACGCAGTGGATGACCGCGGGAAGCGGACTGCAGCACATCGAGCAGCCGCCGCCGGAGCTGGTCGCCTCGGGCGGTCTCTTCCACGGCGTGCAGCTGTGGGTCAACCTGCCCCGCGCGCAGAAGTGGGTTGCGCCGCGCTACCAGGACATCAATCGGAGCGACGTGAAGCTCCTTTCGAGCGAGGACGGGTCCTCCCTGGTCCGGGTCATCGCGGGCTCGCTCGCCGGGCACGACGGTCCGGGCATCACCTACACGCCGATCACTTACCTGCACGCGACCGTCGCCCCCGGCGCACGGCTGGACCTGCCCTGGCCGGCGGACTTCAACGCCCTGGTGTACGTCCTCAGCGGCCGGGGCACCGTCGGCACCGCGAACACCGCGCTGGACGAGGGCCAGCTGGCCACCTTCGGCCCGCGCGGCGAGGCCTTGACACTGCGCGCGGCGGACTCCCAGCCGCTGGCCAGCGCGCAGGGATGGGAGATCCTCGTGCTCGGCGGGCTGCCGATCAAGGAGCCGATCGCCCGGTACGGCCCGTTCGTGATGAACACCCGGAACGAGATCGTCCAGGCCTTCGAGGACTTCCAGGCGGGCCGCATGGGCGTGGTCCCGGCCGAGAAGATCCCCCACCGCTCCACCCGGGACGAGACCCTCTAGGGAGTACACGAGACCTGTGGTCGCTAGTCTGCGTTCATGCCTACCGCACTGATCACGGGCGCGACCGCCGGCCTCGGCGCCGCCTTCGCACGCAGGCTCGCCGCCGACGGGTTCTCCCTCGTGCTGGTCGCCCGCGACGAGAAGCGACTCACCTCGGCTGCTTCCGAGCTGCACCGCCGGTACGGCGTGGCGGCCGAGGTGCTCGCCGCCGACCTCGCCACCGGCGAGGGGGTCACCGCGGTGGAGAAGCGGCTGCGCGAGGGGGTCGACCTGCTGGTCAACAACGCCGGTTTCGGCCACTCCGGCGCGGCCCTCGACGTGCCGGTGGCCGACGAGGTGACCATGCTGCGCGTGCACTGCGAGGCGGTGCTGCGGCTGACGATGGCCGCCCTGCCCGCCATCAGGGCGCGGGGCCGCGGCGGGGTGATCAACGTCGCCTCCGTGGCGGCGTTCTTCCCGCACGGCACGTACAGCGCCTCCAAGGCCTGGGTGGTCACCTTCAGCGAGTCGCTCGCCCTGCGGGTCCCGGAGCCTCGCGTGCGCGTCATGGCCCTTTGCCCGGGGTTCGTGCGGACCGAGTTCCACGAGCGGGCGGCGATCGACACCTCCGGCATTCCCGGGTTCCTCTGGCTCTCCGCCGATCGCGTGGTCGACGCCGCCATGCGCGACTTCGCCCGCGGCCTGCCCGTGAGCGTGCCGGACCCGAGGTACAAGGTGATCGCGGCGATCGCGAGGTACGTACCGCGTGGCGTGGTCAGCCGGGTCTCCGCGGGCATCGGCCGCTGACCGGCGCGAGCCACGGGCGCCCGGCCCCCGGGCGATCGCCCGGGGGCCGGGCATCCGGACTCACAGGCACTCGACGTTGGGGCCCCTGCAGCGGTTGCGCGCATCGAAGACGAAGGGGCTCGCCCGCTGCACGAGGCCGTAGTCGAAGCAGTCGTGGTCGGTGAGCACCAGGACCGCGTCCGCCTGGGCCAGCTCTGTCTCGGTGAGCCGCACCATGTCCATCTCAGCCGGAAGCAGGGAGCTGTCGACATACGGATCCACGACTCTCACATCCGCGCCGAGCTTGCACAGGGCCTTGGTCACCTCGATCGCGGGCGACTCGCGGCAGTCTCCCGCGTTCTTCTTGTAGGCGACTCCGAGCACGAGGACCCGGCTGCCGTTGATCGCCTTGCGCCTCTGGTTGAGCGCGAGGCTCAGCCGCTGCACGACGTTGTCCGGCATGTGGTCGTTGATGTCGTTCGCCAGCTCCACGAACCTGAAGTTGTGCCCCAGGCTGCGCTTGACCCTCCATGACAGATAGGACGGGTCGATCGGCAGGCAGTGACCGCCGACGCCGGGCCCGGGGGTGAAGCGCATGTAGCCGAACGGCTTGGTGGAGGCGGCGTCGATCGCTTCCCAGACGTCGATCCTGAGCTGCTGCGCGAAGATGGACAACTCGTTGACCAGGGCGATGTTGACATGCCTGAAGGTGTTCTCCAGAAGCTTGCAGAGCTCGGCGACCTGCAGTGAGGAGACGGGGACGACCTCCTGCACTATTCGCCGGTAGAACGCCTGAATCCGGTCCAGGGAAGCCTCGTCGATGCCGGACACGACCTTAGGCGTGTTGTCGAGCCGCCACCGGCCGTTCCCCGGGTCGATCCGCTCCGGGCTGTAACCGAGGAAGAAGTCCTCGGGCGTGCGCAGACCGGAGCCTGCCTCGAGCAGCGGACGCAGGTGCTCCTCGGTGGTGCCCGGATAGGTGGTGGACTCCAGGATCACCGTGGCACCCGGCCGCACCAGCGGCGCGATGGACTCGCCGGCCGAGCCGATGTGACGCAGGTCGGGAGCGCCGTCGCGGAGAGGCGTGGGCACGGTGATCACGCAGACGTCGAACCCCTCCGCGTCGGCGTAGTCCGTACTGGCGAGATAACGGCCGGAAGAATGCGCGGCGGCGAGCACGTAGCCGCTGATGTCCTCGACATAGGACTCGGCGGCGTTCAGCCGCTTGACACGCCACTCGTCCACGTCGATGCCCACGACGTCGAATCCGGTCTCGACCGCCCGCATCGCCAAAGGCAGGCCCACATAACCCTGCCCGACGACGACCAGCTTGTCTCCCATTTCAGATCCCCCCGGCGTTTCGAAAAGTACAGGAACGACTGTAAAAGGCGGGCCTTCTTATAACGTCGATCCCGCGGCGATCCGGGCGTGTCGTTCGGGCATGCGCCGCAAGACCGGCGATAGTGACGTGAGTCGCCGATTCAAATGGCATTGATACCGGAGAAGGAACGACAGATGATAAGTACCAGTTGCCCGCGTATTCTCGGCAGGAATACCCGTCGTTCCCGGTCGGCGGTGATCGTCTCGGTCATCGTCATGGCGGTCCCGTCCCTCGCTCCGCCGATCTCGGGCGCCGTGGCGATCGGCCCGGCCGCCCCGCGCTCTTCGAGCGCCACGGCGGGCGCGTCCCGCGGTCCGAGTGCCGGGGTGCCACGTGTCGATCTCGGCTATGCGATGGACTGCGCGGTCATGGGCGGGACGGCGGTGACCGGCACGAACAAGGTCACGGTGACCGGGGATCTCAACGTGACCCCGGGAACCTTCGTGAGCGGCTTCCCGCCCGGCCAGGTGCGGGGATCCATCGATCTGAACGACACCGAGGCGCGAAGGGAGATGGCCGCCGCGGTCGCCGCCTACAACGACGCCGCGAGCCGGACGCCGACGGCGACCGTGCCCGCGGTCCTCGGCAACGGCTCGACGATGACCCCCGGCGTCTACCGCACGCCGGGCGGCGCCTTCACCCTGAGCGGGACGCTCCACCTCGACGCCCAGGCGGACCCGGACGCCACCTTCATCTTCCAGGCGACATCCCTGGTCACGGACAGGGTCAGCAATATCGACCTGGTCAACGGCGCCCAGGCGGACAACGTCATCTGGCAGGTGGGCGACTCGGCGACCCTGGGAAGGTACGCCACCTTCCGGGGGAACCTCATGGCGAGGAACTCGATCGCGGTGACCACGGGCACGGCCATGTACGGCCGCACCATCGCCCTCCACAAGATGGTCACGATCGACGGCACCACCACCGGGCCGGCCACTCGCGTCACCACCCCGAACGACCCGCCGACCACCACGACCTTGACCTCCTCGCCGAACCCCTCCCAGCAGGGCGATCCCGTGACCTTCTCCGCCACGGTGCACGGGAACGTCGGTTCGTTCCTCCCCACCGGTGTGGTGAGCTTCAAGGACGGCGCCACCGTCATCGGCTCGGCGCCGCTCAACAGCTCGGCGGTCGCGACGTTCACGACCTCCGCACTTGCCGTCGGCCCACGCCAGATGACCGCCGTGTACGTCAGCGGGGGCACCGCCGTCAACGAGCAGTGGGTCCACTTCGCACCGAGCCAGTCGTCCGTGCTGGTCCAGCAGGTGCTCAACCGCGGGAGCTAGGCGCATACCAGGTGCCTCCCCACCGCCTCGCTTGACCGGGTCGAACGCCAAACTCCCTTAAATCACCATATAGAGCACGCGAAGCCTATTCGGGGCCCTGAAGTATTGGAGATAAGGCCATGCGGGAGTAACGGCAACAGAGCACGTCACCAGAAATCTCCAATGATCGAACGCAGGCCCGTAGTCGACACCATTAAAGGCGCAATTGTTACGTATCCGATGAATTATCCATCTGCGTAACAGACGTTTCTCCGCCATGCACGGCAGATATGACGACTCGGACACCTGCTCCGCCACGATCACGAGGCCGAGCCTCAGCACGCTTCAGGCCGGCCACTGACCAAGCACCACGTCGTCGAAAAGTTGATTGCCATGTCGAAGCCCAGCGCCAGCATCTCCTCCATCCGTCCACGCATCGGCAGGTCGTGCCTCGCCGCCGCCCTCTCCGCCCTCCTCGCGATGGTCATGGTCGTCACGACCCCATCCGGCGCGAGCGCGGCACAGTCACCGGTGAACCTCGGCAGCGCCGCGTCCTTCGGGGTGCTGGCCGGCACCGCGGTGACGAACACCGGCCTCACCTCGATCACCGGAGATCTCGGAGTCAGCCCCGGCACCTCGGTGACGGGCTTCCCGCCCGGCACCGTGAGCGGTGCGACGCACGCGGGTGACGCCACCGCCTCGGCGGCCAAGAGCGATCTGGTCGCCGCCTACAACGACGTCGCCGGGCGCACTCCCGTCGTCACCGTCGCCGCCGAACTCGGCGGGACCACCCAGACGCCTGGGGTCTACACCCCCACCGGCGGGAACTTCCAGATAACCGGGACGCTCACGCTCGACGCGCAGAGCAACCCGGATGCCGTCTTCATCTTCCGAGCCGCCACCCTCACCACCGCGAACGCCAGCAACATCAACCTCGTCAACGGCGCCCAAGCGAACAACGTGTTCTGGCAGCTCACCGATTCGGGCACCCTTGGCACGTTCTGCACCTTCCGGGGGAACGTGCTGGCCACGAACTCCGTCACGGTGAGCAGCGGTGCCGCCGTCTTCGGCCGGGTCTTCGCCCTCAACGGCACGGCGGCCCTCCAGGGCACCAGCAACCCTCCGAATACCCGCGTCACCGTCCCGAACGACCCTCCGACCACGACCACTCTGACCACGTCGGCCAACCCCGCCCAGAGGGGGCAGTCGATCACCTTGACCGCCACGGTCAGCGCGGTTTCCGGCTCGGTCGTGCCGCAAGGTCAGGTGGCCTTCAAGGACGGCGCGACCATCATCGGCTCCGCCAACCAGTCCGGCTCCGGACCGGCCGTGCTCACGATCTCGAGCCTCGCCGCGGGACAGCATCCGATCACCGCCGTCTACCTGGGCGGCGACACCCCCGACGGACAGGCGATCATCCACTTCGCCCCGAGCACGTCGGCCCAGGTGCTCCAGGTCGTCACGAGCACTCTCTGGGACGGCACGGCCGTGCCGGCCGCCGCGGCCAATCCCGACACCCTGCCCGTCGTGCTCGGCGTGAAGTTCAAGGCCACGGCCAACGGCACGATCACCGGCATCCGGTTCTACAAGGGCTCGCCGAACACGGGCACCCATATCGGCAGCCTGTGGACCAGCGGCGGCTCGCTGCTCGCCAGCGCGACCTTCACCGGCGAGACCGCGTCCGGCTGGCAGCAGGTGAACTTCGCCACCCCGGTGCCGATCACCGCCGGCACCACCTACATCGCGTCTTATCGCACGATGACCGGCCATTTCTCGTACACGCTGCAGTACTTCACCACGCAATACACGAATGACCCGCTGCTGGCACTCGCGGATGGCGCGGAGGGCGGCAACGGCGTCTACAACTACGGCTCGGCGAACGCCTTCCCGTCCAACACCTATCAGTCCACCAACTACTGGGTCGACGTCGTGTTCGTGCCGTCGAAAAGCTTGTGGGACAACTCGGCCACCCCGGCCGTGCCGTCCGTACCGGACTCCCGGCCCGTCGTGGTCGGCGTGAAATTCAGGGCCACCACGAACGGGACCATCGACGGCATCCGGTTCTACAAGGGGTCGATGAACACCGGCACCCACACCGGCAGCCTGTGGACCAGCGGCGGCTCGCTGCTCGCCGGCGCCACCTTCACCGGCGAGACCGCGTCCGGCTGGCAGCAGGTGAACTTCGCCACCCCCGTGCCGATCACCGCCAACACCACCTACATAGCCTCTTACCAGACCACATCAGGCTTCTTTTCGGCCACAGCCCCCTATTTCACTTCTCAATACACGAGCGGCTCCCTGTACGCGCTGGCGGACGGTGACCAGGGCGGAAACGGGGTCTATCTCTACAATGCGGCGAACACCTTGCCCACCAGCACCTACCAATCCGCGAACTACTGGGTGGACGTCGTGTTCACCACCAGCTAGCGGCGCACCGGGGTGAGCCGGGAGGGCGGCTCCGCGATGTAGGCGTAAGGCTTGGGTAAGAGCTTTCCACGTGATGCGGTCACCTCGCGTGTCGGCAAGTCCGGTCATTGTTCAATGCGATGGTGAGCATGACCGGTCTTGCGACCATTCCATTCAATCGACCGCATATCTCGAAGAACGAGCTCCCTTACCTCGCGGAGGTCCTGCGCCAGGGATCCACCTCCGGCGACGGGCCGTTCACCCGGCGGGCCGCCGAACTTCTGCGGGAGATGACGGGGTCGTGCAAGGTCCTGCTGACCACGTCCTGCACTCACGCGTTGGAGATGTCGGCGATCCTGCTAGATCTGCGACCCGGCGACGAGGTGATCGTGCCGTCGTTCACCTTCGTGTCGGCGGCCAACGCCTACGCCCTGCGCGGGGCGGTGCCGGTGTTCGTCGACTGCAGGCCCGACACCCTCAACCTCGACGAGAGGCTGGTCGAGGCCGCGATCAGCGACCGCACCCGAGCCATCGTGGTCGTCCACTACGCCGGTGTCGCCTGCGCGATGGAGGCCATGGGCGAGATCGCCGAACGGCACGGCCTCACTCTGATCGAGGACAACGCGCACGGGCTCGGCGGGTACTACCGGGGGCGGCCGCTCGGGTCGTTCGGCCGCATGGCCGCGCAGAGCTTCCACGAGACGAAGAACGTGCAGTGCGGCGAGGGCGGCGCGCTGCTCCTCAACGATGCCGCCCTGGTGGCCCCAGCCGAGATCATCCGGGAGAAGGGCACGGACCGCAGCCGGTTCTTCCGCGGCCAGGTGGACAAGTACCGGTGGATCGACATCGGCTCCAGCTATCTGCCGTCCGACGTGCTCGCCGCGCAACTGACCTCCCAGCTGGAGTGCTTCGATGACATCCAGTTCCGCCGCCACGCCATCTGGCGCCGGTACCACGAGGAACTGGCGGGCTGGGCGGCGAAGCACGAGGTCTCCCAGCCGGTGGTCCCGGATGGTTGCGAGCATCCGGCCCATCTGTACTACCTGCTCCTCCCTGACCTGCGGAACCGCCAGGCGCTCATCGACCACCTGGCCGGCAGGGGCGTACAGGCGGCGTTCCACTACCAGCCGCTGCACACCGCTCCCGCCGCCCTGCGGTACGGGCGCGTGGCCCCGGGCGGCTGCCCCGTCACCGAGCAGGTCGCCGACCGCCTGGTACGGCTGCCGCTGTTCGCCGATCTCGGCGAGGCCGGGGTGACACGGGTGATCGACGCCGTCCAGACCTACAAGATGCGCTGACGGTGGGGCGTGACGGGCTCGGCGCGCGGGCCGTGGCCTCGCCTCTGGAGTCCGCTCGTTTCGGGTGTTCGGTCGATCGCCTCACCGTCCACTCCGAGCATCCCTCCTCGTTCCCCACGGTCCGGGAAGCCGTGCTCGGGTCCGCGGCGGACGTCATCGTGCTCCGTTACCCGGCGGACCGGGTCGACTGGTTCGCGAAGCTCGCCATGCTCGGCCGCACCGCGATATTCGCCGACTCCCTTTCGTACTGGCGTCTGCGGGCGGGAGAGGGCCGCCGGCCCGAGCCGTCACAGGGCCTGCGGACGACCAGGATCACCGACGCGGCCGCCGTGGGCTCGCTCGTGTCCGAGATCTTCGCCGCTTACGGCAGTCACTACTCGGCCAATCCCCTGTTCGGCGCCACCGAGGCACTCGCCGGCTACCAGGACTGGGCGCTGAGGTCCGCCGCCGAGGGAAGATGCCTCGCGCTCGGGACCGCGGCCGCGGACGCCTACCTCGGACTCGCGACGCTGGATGAGCAGGGTCCGCGGACGGAGATCCTGCTCGCCGGGGTGGTGCCCGAGGCGCAGGGGCGCGGCCTGTACGCGCACCTGCTGAAGGGAATCGAGGACGGCACGCTGGCCCGCGGCGCCGATGAGATCCTCATCTCCACCCAGGGGCACAACACCCGGGTGCAGAAGGCGTGGGCGAGATACGGGTTCGAGCCCGTGCGGGCCGTCCTCACGGTTCACCTGGTCAAGAGCAGGCTCATCCCCTGAACGCCGTGCTACTTGACCCCGCCCGGCTGCCAGGGGACGTCGGCGGAGGCCGGTGAGCCGGCACGTTCACGCACCACATAGGTGGGCCGGCCCATGCCGTTGCCGTGAATCCGGCCGACGTACTCGCCGAGGACTCCGATGGACAGCAGCTGGGCGGAGGAGAAGATGGCGACCATCGAGGCGATCGTGGTGAATCCGGCCACCGTGGTGTCGCCCGCGAGGAAGCTCCACAGAACGGCGCAGCCGAGGAGCAGGCCCACGACACCGACGAGGAACCCGAGGCAGCTCGCCACCCGGAGGGGCGTGGTGCTGTAACCGAGGAGCATGTTAATCGCATGCCGGACGAGCAGGCGCGGCGTGTAGGCGGATCGCCCGTGGTGGCGCTCGCTCATATGGACCTTGACCGAGCCCACCCGCGTGGTCGCCCAGGACAGAGCCACATCGATGGACGCGTGTGGTCCCGACAGCTCCTCGAATCCGTCGCGCAGGCACGTACGGAAGGCACGGAAGGCGCTGATCGCGCGGGCGGCGCGCACTCCCAGCGCAACCGCCATGGCGCCCTTCACCGACCGGGACGCGAGGCTTCGCACGGACCCGTGCTCCTCCTCGTGCGGTACGCCGTACACCAGATCGAGCCGGTCGCCTTCGAGAGTGGCCAGCAGGAGCGGAATCTGCTCCGGCAGGTGCTGCAGGTCGTCGTCCATCGTGACGACGACGTCGAACACCGCCTCCCTGATGCCCGCCACGAGGGCGTTGTGCTGGCCGTAGTTGCGCGAGAGATGGATCGCACGGACGGCGCCGACCCGGGAGGCGAGCTCGGCGGCGGTCCTCCAGGTGTCGTCCGGGCTTCCGTCGACGACGAGGATCACCTCGTGACGGACGGAGAGCTGACGGAGAACCGGCATGAGCCTGCCCACCAGCGCCGGAAGAGTTCTCGCGGAGCGGTAACACGGTATAACGACCGACACCGACATTGATCCCCCGATCATCTCCCCGAAGCCGGCCACAATCCTCTCTCGTGGACCTTCCGCGGTCGCGGGAAGGCATGCCTGGTACCGGCAACCCGGCGCACATTCTTCGGCAAAGGCGGACGTCGTCCGGGAGCTCTGAATCCGGTCGGCCATAGATTCGGGCCGACAGCCGGCCCATCGTGGCCATGTGTTCCTCGGGGAAGGATGAGGTCAGCGATGAAGGCGCTCGTTCTGGCCGGCGGCAAGGGTACGAGGCTACGTCCGCTGACCCACACCTCGGCGAAGCAGCTCGTTCCCGTCGCCAACAAGCCGGTGCTCTACTACGGGCTGGAAGCGATCAGGAACGCCGGAATCACCCAGGTGGGCATCATCATCGGCAGCACCGGCCGGGAGGTTCGCGACGCCGTCGGCGACGGCTCGGCGTTCGGCCTCGACGTCACCTACATCCAGCAGGAGGCCCCCCTCGGGCTCGCCCACTGCGTGCTCATCGCACGGGAGTTCCTCGCCGACGAGCCCTTCGTGATGTACCTGGGCGACAACTTCCTGGTGGGCGGCATCACCGATCTGGTCGACGCCTTCCGCGAAGGCGACTACGACGCCCAGATCCTGGTCACCAAGGTCACGGAACCGCAGTTCTACGGGGTCGCCGAGCTCGGGCCGGGAGGCGAGATCCTCGCGCTCGCGGAGAAGCCGGACGATCCACGCAGTGACCTCGCGATCGTCGGCGTCTACACCTTCTCCCCCCGGATCCACGAAGCGGTCCGGGCGATCTCGCCGTCCGCGCGCGGCGAGCTGGAGATCACGGACGCGATCACGTGGCTCGTCGACAACGGCTTCCGGGTCCATTCGCACCTCGTCAGCGGCTACTGGAAGGACACCGGCCGCCTGCAGGACATGCTGGAATGCAACCGCATCGTCCTGGAGGCCATCGACCCGCGGACGCACGGAACCGTGGACGAGCTGTCGGACGTCACGGGGCGCGTCGTCATCGAGGCGGGGGCCTCGGTACGGAACTCGGTGATCCGCGGCCCCGCGCTCATCGGCGCCCACGCCCGGATCAGCGGCTCGTACGTCGGCCCCTACACCTCGATCGGGAACAGTTGCGTGGTGGAGGACGCGGAGGTGGAGTACGCCATCGTTCTGCAGGACTCCACCATCAGGGGGGTCTCACGGCTGACGTACTCCCTCATCGGCCGCAACGTCGAGGTCACCCGGTCCGAAGGCGTGCCCAACACGCTCCAGCTCATGGTCGGCGACCACAGCAGGGTGCAGGTGAGGGCATGAAGATCCTGGTCACCGGCGGGGCCGGCTTCATCGGCTCCCACTATGTGCGGTCACTGCTGTCCGGCGCCTACCCCGCCTGGGATGACGCCCACGTGACGGTGCTGGACAAACTCACGTACGCGGGCAACGAGGCGAATCTCCAGCCCGTCGCCGGACACCCGCGCTACGCCTTCACGAAGGGGGACATCGCCGACGCCCGGCTGCTCGGCGAGGTGGTGCCCGGCCATGACGCGATCGTGAACTTCGCGGCGGAGACACATGTCGACCGGTCGATAACCGGCGCCGCGGACTTCGTGGTGACCAACGTGCAGGGCACCCAGCGGCTCCTGCAGGCGGCGCTGGAGGCCGGCGTGTCCACCGTCGTCCACGTCTCCACGGACGAGGTGTACGGGTCCGTCGCCGTGGGGTCCTGGAGCGAGTCGGCGCCCCTGCTCCCCAACTCGCCCTACTCGGCGGCGAAGGCGGGAGCCGACCTTCTGTGCCGCGCCTACCACCAGACCTACGGACTCGATGTGCGGGTCACCCGCTGCTCCAACAACTACGGCCCCTACCAGCACCCCGAGAAGGTGATCCCGCTGTTCGTCACCAACCTGGTCGACGGGCTGCGGATCCCCCTGTACGGCGACGGCGGTCACGTGCGCGAGTGGCTCCACGTCGACGACCACTGCCAGGGCATCCAGCTCGTGCTGGAGAAGGGCCGGCCCGGCGAGATCTACAACATCGGCGGCGGGGTGGAACTCACCAACCGCGCGCTCGCCGAACGGCTGCTCGCCGCGTTCGGCGTGGGCCAGGAGAGGATCGCCCGCGTGCCGGACAGGCTCGGCCACGACCGGCGCTACTCCGTGGACAGCGCCAAGATCCGGGCGATGGGGTTCGAACCCCGGGTCGACTTCGAGCGGGGGCTGGCGGAGGTCGTGGCCTGGTACCGCGATCGTCTGGACTGGTGGCGCCCGCTGAAGACAACCGGTCACTGATCGTTTGGAGGGGACATGGAGGCCACAGAGATCCGCCGCACGTTCGAACTCGAGGACCGGCACTGGTGGTTCCGCGAGCGACGTGCCATCCTCGCCCGTGAGCTGCGCCGGCTCGGCAGGCCGGGCCGGGCGCTGGACATCGGTGCGGCCGGGGGTGGCAACACCCGCGTTCTCATCGAGCACGGGTGGGACGCGCTGGTCGCGGACTTCTCGGAGACCGCCGTGCAACTCGCGCGCACGCGCGGCCTGTCGGCGATCCACGCCGACGCGAGGCACCTGCCTCTCCCCGACGAGCACTTCGACCTCGTCCTGGCGTTCGACGTGCTGGAGCACATCGAGGAGGACGACAGGGCCGTCCGCGAGCTCGTACGCGTACTCCGGCCGGGAGGGACCGCGCTGATCACGGTGCCCTGCGACATGGCGCTCTGGTCGGCGCACGACGTCGCGTCCGGCCACTTCCGCCGCTACACCCGGGACGGGCTGCGCGCGCTGATGATCGGGGAATGCCTGGTCCTGGAGCGCATGTGGAGCTGGAACGTCCTGCTGAGGCCGATCGTCGCCCGCCGCAGGAAGCACATCTCCGGGTCCGACGTCATGGAGACGCCACCTCTCGTCAACATGGCCCTCTCCGCCGTGGTCGTCGCCGAGCGGTACCTGCCGGTCAGGTCGCTGCCGGGGGTCTCGCTGATCGCGAGAGCGCATCGCCCGTGCGACTCAGGGGCCTCCGGCCTCATGGCCTCCGACGCGGGAGAGTGGAATGCCGGCTGAGGTGACGGTCGCCGACATCGGCATGGTGCGGCCGTCCACCCTGGTCGACGCCTCGGGCCAGCGATACGTGGATTTCCGCCGTACTCTGCGCCCGCGCTGGGGCGTGGTGTGGGGAACCCTCCTGTCGGGGCACCTGGGACTCGCGCTGTCCGCGGTCGCGGTCGCATCAGTGGGGAGCACCGCGGCCGGCAGGCTGCCGGCCGCGATGGCGACGGCCGTCGCCGGCGGCCTCGCGATCGGCTTCTTCCTGCACTACCTGACGACCTACCTCCACGAAGGCGCCCACTACAACCTCGCACCTGCCCGCCGGGCCAGCGATGTGCTGACGAACGTCTTCGTCGGGAGCCTCGTCGGAATGGACGTCAGGGCGTACCGGAAGGTGCATTTCGATCATCATCGCTATCTCGGGACGACGCGGGACCCCGAGCGCAGCTACTTCCTTCCGCTCGATTCGCGGTTCCTCCTCGAAGGGGTCACCGGCATCCGCCTGGTCCGCGCCCTGAAGGAGTACCGCGAGACGATGAGGAGCAAGTCGCCGGCCGCGGAGACCGGCAGGACCGCGTCCTTCGGCCCGGTGTTCCTGGCCGCCTGCCTGGTCAACGGCTCGATCGTCGGCTGCGCCCTGTGGCGGGGGGCGTTCGCGCTGGCCGTCTCCTGGGTGCTCGGCCAGCTCGTGTTCCTGCCACTGATCAACACGGTGCGCCAGGTGCTCGAACACCGCAGCGAGTTCGCCGATGACAGGACCGACTACCGGCGCGTCGCCCACGGGCCGGTGAACCGGCTCTTCGGCGGCGGCCCGTTCGCGACGGTCTTCGGCTCGGCGGGATTCAACCGCCACCTGCTGCACCACTGGGACCCGAGCGTGTCCTTCACCCGGCTCGGAGAAGTGGAGAGATTCCTGATGGGCACCGAGATCGCCCCTCTGCTGCGGCAGCGCCAGACCACCTACTACCGCGCCTGGCGCCAACTGGACCGGATATGAGCGAGTCCACCGCGCCGCGGGCGGCGGCGGGTCGGTACAGCGGCAAGCCGGCGCCCACGTGCCCGGCGTGTGACGGTGACACGGCACGCCGGTGGGCGCGGGCGCGCGACGTCGAGTACCGCACCACCGACGAGGAGTTCGACTACTACCGCTGCGCCTCGTGCGGCGTCGTGTTCATCGACCCCATGCCGGTCGACCGGCTCGGCCAGATCTATCCCCCCAACTACTACGCCTACAGCGCCGAGGAGCGGTCGTTCGTCCACCGGATCAAGGACGCCCTGGACGCCCTGCGCTTCCGCCGCATCCTGTCCGGGCTGTCCGGCACCCGCCTGAGCGTTCTGGACGTGGGCGGCGGAGACGGCCGGCAGCTCGACGTGGTACGCGGGCTCGACTCCCGCGTCACGTTCACGCAGGTCGTCGACCTCGACCCGGAAGCCCGCACCCGGGCCGTCTCGCGGGGACACCACTACTTCTGCGGCCGTGTCGAGGACTTCGCCACGGACGACCGGTTCGACCTCATCCTTCTCATCAACCTGATCGAGCACGTCAGCGAGCCTGGCGAGGTGCTGCGCACGCTGCGCCGCCATCTCACCCCTCAGGGCACGGTTCTGATCAAGACGCCGAACACCGACAGCTGGGACGCGCGGCTGTTCCGGCACCGCGACTGGGGTGGCTACCACTGCCCGAGGCACTGGGTCCTGTTCGACCGGCGGAACTTCACGAAGCTGGCCGAGGAGAGCGGGTTCGCCGTGCGCCGGTTCTCCTACACGCAGGGGGCGCCGTTCTGGAGCACCAGCGTGCTGGCCGCGCTGGCGCGCCGGGGGTGGGTGACGATATCGGCCGAGCGGCCGGTGACACGGCACCCGCTGTTCCCGCTGCTCGCCTCCGCGTTCGCGGGCCTGGACCTGGTGAGGATGAGGATGGGCGGGCGCCCCTCCCAGATGTTCCTCGAACTGGTGCCGGTCAAGTAGCCGCCCGTAGGTAACGCGGCAGGGCCCTGGCCCGGCCCCGTCACCTGACGTCTCCTCCCCCCTCCCCGATCTCAGGGGAGGGGGGAGGCGCGGCTAACTGCTGGGGTCGAACAGCACGTCGACCCAGTAGTTGGTGGCCTGATAGGTGTTCGACGGGAACGTGTTCGTCCCGCTGTAGTTGTACACGCCGTTGCCGCCGGACGCGCCGTCGGCCGGTGCGAGGAGCGGGTTGTTCGTGTACTGGCCGGTGAAGTACTGCAGTGTGTACGAGAAGTGCCCGGTCGTCGTGTTGTACGAGGCGACGTAGGTGGTGCCCGCGGTCACCGGGACAGGAGTGTCGAAGAACACCTGCTGCCAGCCGGAGGCGGTCTCGTTGCTGAAGGTCGCGCTGGCGAGCAACTGGCCGTCGGTGGTCCACAAGCTGCCGATATGGGTGCCGACGTTCTGCGCGCCCTTGTAGAACCGGATGCCCCTGATCGTCCCGCTGGTGGTCGCCTGGAACTTCACTCCCAGCACGACCGGACTGGGATCGGGATGCGAGTCGACGGCGGGAACCGTCGTGTTGTCCCACAGGCTGTTGGACGGCGCGAACACCACGTCGACCCAGTAGTTGGTGGCCTGGTAGGTGTTCGACGGGAAGGTGTTCGCCGCGTTGTAGTTGTACACCCCGTTACCCCCCTGCGCGCCGTTCGCCAGCGCCAGGAGCGGCGGGTTGCTGTACTGGGTGTTGAAGTACTGCAACGTGTACGGGAAATGTCCCGACGCCGTAAAGGCGGACGCGATGTAGGTGGTACCGGCCGTGACCGAGATGGGCGTCGCGAAGTTCACCTGCTGCCAGCCCGACGCGGTCTCGTTGCTGAAGGTCGCGCTGGCGAGCAACTGGCCGTCGGTGGTCCACAGGCCGCCGATATGGGTGCCGACGTTCTGCGCGCCCTTGTAGAACCGGATTCCCCTGATCTCTCCGGTGGTGTTCGCCTGGAACTTCACGCCGAGCGTGACCGGGGTGGAGTCCGGCGCGGCGCCGACGGCCGGAACCGCCGAGTTGTCCCACAGGCTGTTGGACGGCGTGTAGACCACGTCGACCCAGTAGTTGGTGGCCTGGTACGTGCTCGTGGGGAAGACGCTGGTCGCTCCGTACTGGTAGACGCCGTTACCCCCGTCGACACCGTTGGCGAGCGCCGTGAGCGCCCCGTTCACCACCCCCGTCTGGAAATACGAGAGGTCGTAGGAGTACCTGCCGTTCGGCGCGAAGTAGGAGGCCACGTAGGTGGTGTTGATGCTCACTGGGACGGGCACCGAGAAGTTCACCTGCTGCCAGCCGGACGCGGTCTCGTTGGTGAACGTCGCGGTGGCCAGCAGCTGTCCCGTGGAGGTCCAGAGTTCACCCGTGTGCGTGCCCGTGTTCGTCGTGCCCTTGTAGAACCGGATGCCTCTGATGAACCCCGCGGTGGTCACGCGGAACTTCACGCCGAGCTCGACGGACTTGGTGTCGTTCGCCGAGACGATGGTGGGCACGGCCGTCGGCGGCCAGATCGTGCAGGGGCACTGCACGGTGACGTTGACGGTGATCGAGGTCGGGACCACCTGGAGGTTGCCGATGTCGTCGACCGCCCGCACCATGATGGCGACCGGCCCGGAGATGTTGGGCGGGGCCCAGTCGTACTGCCAGTTGGTGAGCCCGGTGGCCTGGAACCACCGGGTGCCGCCGTCGAAGGAGATCTCGATGCCCGCCACGACCCCGCCACCCGTGTCGGCCGCCGTTCCCTGGACGGTGACGGTGGTGCCGCCCACCAAGGAGGCACCGGTCGACGGAGTGGTGATCGCCGAGGTCGGAGGAGCGGTGTCCGTCGACTGGGTGGCCGGGACCAGACCCGGTTGCAGCGTGACCGGCTGGCAGTTGCACAGGTCGGCGAAGAGGTTCACCGTCGCCTGCTGCATGTCGATGCTGGTGGGGGTGCCCGGATAGGTGTGGTTGGCGTCCAGCCCCCACGCCCACTGGACGGTGCCCGCTCCGAACACCAGAGAGCCGCTCGCGGTCTTGTAGAGCTTGAGACTGTGCGTGGCGACCCCGGCGCCGAACGTGCTGCCGAAGTCCAGCAGATACTGCGTCGGCTTCGCCAGGGTCGTGCTGGAAAGCTTCACGGGCCCCGGCTGCATGAATCCGTTGTCCGGGGCCTCGTCCCACTCGAAGCCGAGCGTCCCCGCCGGGAAGGTCGCCACCTGGCCCGGCTGGAGGTTCGCGACGGAGGTGTTCCGCCACAGCCGCATCTGGGCGAAGGTGGCGGGCACGGTCATCGAGTCGTTCACGACGCCGTTGACCATGAACAACGTGCCCGTCACGGCGTTCTCCGGTCTTCCGCCGTCGGACGGCGGGGAGAAGCGCGGGTCGCGCCACGACCCGGTCCACTGAGGGCTCGGATCGATCTTGGCGTTGGCGTGTGTCTCCTTGTAGCAGACCATCGTGCGGAACGCGGTCGACGTGCCGTCGATGCTGGGCTCCCACCTGGTCTTCCAGAACATCTCGTTCCCCGAGAAGAAGGCCAGATTGACCCCGTTATCTCGGGCGTTCTCCACGTTTGTTCTCATTTCGTCGGACCAGTACTCGTCGTGTCCGACCGACATGAAGACCTTGTGCTGGAGCAGGAGCGGTGCCCGTGCGGCGGTGTCGACACTCGAGAAGTAGCTGACGTCGTAGGCGTTGGCCTCCAGCCACCTGACCATGGGGTACTCGATGGTGAAGAACCACGTGTTGTTGTCGCCCAGGCAGCAGGTGCAGCAGTTCGTCGTGAACGGGCGGTTGTAGCTGACCTTGTAGGCGCGGCCGATCGGCGCGTTCCCGTAGTACAGGCTGTTCCCGCCGTAGGCGTTGTACGCCTGCCAGGCGGCGTCGGAGGTCTTGAACAGCAGCTCCGAGTTCCGGACGTCGTCCCGGAGCACGAAGATCACATGGCTGGCACCGGCCGTCCCGTCATCGCGGACCAGCTTTCCGATGTAGACGCCGGAGACGGCGGTGTTCGGCACCGCCCAGGACGCGGACACCGCCCAGTTGCCGCAGTCGACCAGGGCGGTCGCCGGATCGGTCAGGCATGCCGGCTGCGTCTGCGGGAGCGGCACCGAGGGCTGAATCGTCGCGATCTTGCGCGCCCCCATGCCGCCGTAGTAACCGATGCGATAGATGTCCATGTGGTAGGCGGTCGCCGCGGTGTCGACCTTGAACTGCACGGTCTCGCCGATGTTGACGCTCATCTGCGTGGCGTAGCCCTGGATGTTGCTGTCACCGGCGCCGGGGACGTCCCACTCGGAGGCGGGGTTGCCCGGGAGGCTGTTCTCTATGCAGATGACGGAGGTCGGCGGGCAGGCGGCCGCGCGCCCGCCGCGCGCGCCTCCCTGCTCCTGCGCCCTCTGGAAGCCGACCCCTTTTCCCCGCCCGTGCGCCTTCTGGAAGCCGGCCGCCGCCTTCTCCAGGTTCCGCGTTTTCCGCAGGCTGCGCGCCACATCCTCGGGCCCCTGCGCCTTCGGGGATCGCGCCCGCTTCTTCCGCCCGCGCGAGTCCGCCGGCTTCTTCGTCCGGTGCGCCTTCCCGGAGCCGCCCGCCTTCTTCCCGGCGGCCGGGATGACCTCCGGCCGGACGTTGGCGACCCGGCCGGCGTTCGCGAGCGACTTCGTCGCCCGGCCGATTCCGAGAGGTCCGATGGCGGCCACGAGCGCACTGCAGACGAGCAACGCGACCCAGAGCGTCCACGTCCGTTTACGGACTGCCCGGGTATGCGGCCCGGTCGCGCGTGGGCCTGGCGAAGAAGGACGAAGAGGCCGAGTCGTGGTCATGCGCGCAAGCGTGGCAACCGCAGCATCATCCGAAGCACATGGACGCTCCGCCTCAACGCTATTCTTACCAGCCTTTGTCCAGGTCGAGAGGTCGCGCATTACCGGCCAAAAGGTGCGGATGTCGAAGTGGCGCGGTCTCTCGCCCGGTCACGGCGGCACGCCCGGAGACACGGCCACCACGTGAACGCAATTATGCGGTCACGTTCCGTAGTATGAGCTGGTAATCCAAGACCCGGCCGCGCGTGGCCCCTTTCCCTTTCTCGCTGGATTGGCAGTCTGATGACGCTTTCGAAACATGTGCCCGGCGACACGGGTGTCGGGATTCCCTGGTACCACGCGCTGCGCTGCCCCCGCTGCCACGGTGCGCTTCGCAACGGGAGCGAGTTGCGCTGCGACGCGTGCCGGGTCGCGTACCCCATCGACCACGGCATCCCCCGGTTCGTTCCTCCGGACAACTACGCCGAAGGATTCGGATACCAGTGGAACCGGCATCGTCTGACGCAACTCGATTCCCATTCCGGCATGCCGATCTCCCGCGATCGGCTGCTGGGCGCGAGCGGCTGGACCGCCGGCGAGCTGCGCGGAAAGACGGTGCTCGAATGCGGTAGCGGCGCCGGGCGTTTCACCGAGGTGCTGTGCGAGACGGGTGCCCTCGTGACGTCGTTCGACATTTCGAGCGCCGTACACGCGAACGCCGCCTCGAACGGCCGTTTCCCCGACCTGCGGCTCGTCCAGGCCAGCATCTACGAAATGCCCTTCCCGGAGGAGTCGTTCGATTTCCTGTTCTGCTTCGGGGTCATCCAGCACACGCCCGACGTGGAACGCACGTTCAAGACGCTTTTCCGCTATCTGCGGCCGGGGGGCCGGTTCTGCATCGACGTGTACGCCGCGCTGATCGCCTATCCGCACCCGAGACAGCTGCTGCGGCCGTTCACCAGGAGCATTCCTCCGGCCAGGCTCTACGGGATGGTCGAGAGCGCCGTGCCACGGCTGCTGCCGATCTCCCTGGCCCTCGGCGCCGTCCCGAAGGCCGGGCCGTGCCTGGCACGCCTCGTCCCGGTGGCGACCCATCGCCATCTGGGTCTGAAGGACGTCCGGACGATGCGCAACTGGTCGGTGCTGGACACCTTCGACTGGCTCGCGCCGCGATACGAGAGACCGCAGACCCGCCGGCGCCTCGCGCGGTGGACCAAGGACCTGGCCCTGCACGAGGTGTCGATCCAGCGGCGCCGCGGGCTTCACGTGATCCGCGGCGTCAAGTAGATGTGCGGGATAGCGGGGATGGCGTCGACGTCACGCCCCGACCCCGATCTCGTCCGGCGCATGTGCGACGTGATCGTTCACCGGGGTCCCGACGGCTCCGGCTTCCACGACGACGAGCACGCGTCGCTCGGCATGCGACGGCTCGCGATCATCGATGTGGCGAACGGCGACCAGCCCGTCTACAGCGAGGACGGCGATGTCGTCGCGGTCTTCAACGGCGAGATCTACAACTTCGCGGAGCTCCGGAAGGAGCTTGCCCAGCAGGGACATCGCCTGCGCGGAGCCGGGGACTCCGAGTGCCTCGTCCATCTGTACGAGGAGTACGGCGCCGACATGGTGCACCGGCTCCGGGGCATGTTCGCCTTCGCCGTCTGGGACCGCGCCCGGCAGCGGCTGACCCTGGCCCGGGACCGCGTCGGGAAGAAGCCGCTGTACTGGCGGTCCGACCGGGCCTCGATCTGGTTCGGATCCGAGCTGAAGTCCCTCGCGCAGGACCCCGCGATGCGCCGCGAGGTGGATCCGGTCGCTCTGGATCACTACCTGACCTACCAGTACGTCCCGGCGCCCTGGTCGATCTATCAGGGCGTGCACAAGCTCCCGCCGGCGCACCTGCTCATCTGGGAGCAGGGCCGGGTGACGGTGCGCCGCTACTGGCGGCTCGACCGCGCGCCTGAGCCGGTGGTGGACGAGCGGGAGGCGGAGGAGCGGCTGCGTGAGCTGCTCCTGGAGGCCACCCGCGTCCGGATGGTGAGCGAGCGTCCCATCGGAGCGTTCCTGTCCGGCGGCATCGACTCGTCCGCGATCGTGGCCGCCATGGCCATGCAGAGCCGGGAGAAGGTCAAGACGTTCTGCGTCGGCTTCGAGGACAGCCGGTACGACGAACGCCACAAGGCGCGGATGGTGGCCGACCGGTACTCGACCGACCACCACGAGCTCGTCGTGACGTCCGACCTGCTGGACGTCCTGCCGCGCCTGGCCTGGCACTTCGACGAGCCCTTCGCCGACTCCTCGGCGATTCCGAGCTTCTACGTCGCGCGGATGAGCCGGCAGCACGTCACCGTCGTGCTCAACGGGGACGGCGGCGACGAGTGCTTCGGCGGCTACCGGCGCTACGCCGTGATGAACCAGTCGAGAAGGATTCCACGCATGCCTCGCGCCCTAGCGGCCGCGACCGGCCGCGCCGGCTCTCTCATCGTCGAGCGGAGCGGGTTCGGATCCTTCGCCCGGCGCTTCGGCCGGACGTTGCAGTTCGCCGCGGCGCCTCCCGCACGGCGCTATCCGCGCCTGATGTCGTGCTTCACGCCGGAGCAGAAGTGGGAGATCTACAGCGACGCGCTCCGCGAGCGGCTGGCGGGCGTGGACAGCTACGGGCTGCTGGAGGATGCCTTCGACGCCTCGTCGGCGGACTCCGACCTCGGCCGTGTCCTCGATGTGGACACCGTCACCTACCTCCCCCACGACCTGCTGGTCAAGGTCGACATCACGACCATGGCCAACTCCCTGGAGGCCCGCTCCCCCTTTCTCGACCATCATCTGATGGAGTGGGCGGCACGCCTCCCCGCCGCGTACCAGGTGCGTGGCGACCAGACCAAAGTGCTGCTCAAACGGGCCGTCGCCCCCTGGCTGCCGGAGAAGCTGATGCGCTATCCGAAGCAGGGGTTCGGCGTTCCCCTCGCCACCTGGCTGCGCGGCGAGCTGCGTGAGCTGGCCCATGACGTGCTCACGGACGACACCGCCCGCGCCAGGGGCCTGTTCAGGCAGTCAACGGTCCGCGATCTGCTCCGGCGGCACCTCGACGGCGGCGATCACAGCGCTCGCCTGTGGACGCTCCTGCAGTTCGAGCTCTGGCACCGGGCGCACGCGGCCCCGAGCGGCGCCGTCACGGCCGAGGCGGTCTGCCCCTCGTCCTCCTTGGCACCCGCGAAGGAGTGACCCCTCCCCGGCGTACGCGCGGGGCGACCACCGCCGCGTATCGCGATGGGTGACATCTCCTTTGGCGCGCATAAAGGAGTGACAAGGACATCGCCGGGCGCGGGCGTCCACGCCGCTCCGGGGTCACAGCGTCGCCAAGCTTGCACGCATGGCCCACACTCCGCCCGTTCAGGGCTCCCCGGCGAGCGCGCTCGAACCGGTGAGAACCGCCCAGGCGCACGAGCAGCCACGCCGCCGGAGGCCGCCCCACCTCTCGGCGTGGCTGCCAGGGCTGTCCATGATGGTTCTCGTCGCGGCGGTACTGCGCCGATACGGCGTCTCCGTGCCGGACATGGCCGCCTTCGGCGCCTACGTCGCGGTGGGGCTGGCCCTTCCCGGCACGCTGCTCGTCCGGGCCCTGTACGGCGGAGCGCGCACGCCGGCGGAGGAGATCGCACTGGGGGTGACGCTCGGCTACAGCGTGGAGGTCCTCCTCTACATCGGCGCACGCGCCGTCGGGATGCCATTGCTCGTGCTGGTGTGGCCGATCGCCGTCTCTGTGCTCTTCGCCGGCGTCCCCCGCCTGCGGCGGCACTGGCGACGTGGGCACGAGGGGGAACGAGCGCCTCTCTGGTGGTCATGGTGCCTCGCGCTGCTCTTCGCGTTCCTCGTCGTCTGGAGCGCTCTCGACTTCTTCCGGACTCATGCCATCACGTGGCCGGAGCTCGGCGCCGCCTCCATCGACATGCCGTTCCACCTGGCTCTGGTCGGTGAGCTGAAGCACCATGTGCCCCCAACGGTGCCCATGGTGGCCGGCGAACCCCTGCTGTACCACTGGTTCGTCTACGCGCACCTCGCGGCGGCGAGCTGGATCACCGGGGTGGAGCCCCTGGTGCTGGTGTTCCGCCTGGCCATGCTGCCCATGCTGGCCGCTCTCGTCGTCCTGCTGGGGATGACCGGACGGCGCGTCACCGGCTCGTGGGCCGGAGGGGCGCTGACCGCGGCGGGCACGATCTTCGTCGCGGTGCCGAGCCTGTACCTGGGCACGAACGGGTCGTTCACGTGGGGAGGCGTCCCCGACCTCGCGTGGACGAGTCCTACCCAGACCTTCGGCGCCCTCCTGTTCGCCCCGGTCGTCCTCATCCTCATGGACGTCCTCGCGGGCCGGCGGCAGACCGCCGGTACGTGGGTCCTGCTCGGCGTCTTCCTCCTGGCGGTGATGGGGGGCAAGGCGTCCTATCTTCCGCTGCTCGCGGCGGGTCTGGCGGCGGTGGCCGTGGTGGAGGCGGTCAGGCGGCGCCGCGCGCCCTGGCCGGCGCTCGCGGCCCTCGGCATGACGACGGCACTTTGCCTCTATGCGCAATTCGTCCTTTTCGGCGGCGTCCGGCAGGGTCTGGTCGTCTCCCCGCTCTTCACCATGCGCACGACATGGGGTGAGCTGACGGGGCTGGGAGACCAGGCCGACCCGCCGGTGGCGGCGGTCACCGGCATCACTCTCATATATGTACTGTGCTGGTTCGTCGTGCTGTGCGGCGTCCTTGGGTTGGCGAGCAGGCCGCGTTCGCTCGGACGGCCCGGGGTGATCCTCATGCTGGGCATCGGCGCGGCGGGCCTCGGCACGATGTTCCTGCTCGGGCATCCCGGCCGGAGCCAGCTCTTCTTCCTCTGGGGCGCCTACCCCTATCTGGTGACCGTCACGGTCCACGGGCTGCTCGTCCTGCTGCGGCGAGCGCGGGTCTCGCTCAGGTCGGTGCTGTGCTCGGCCGGCGCGGGGGTGGTCGCCGCCTACCTGATCCCGGTCGCCTGCGGGGTCAGGGTGCCCCTGAGCCCGGGTCAGGCGGACACGATTCTGTACCGTCCCTACGTCGCCCTGTCTGCCGTCGCCGTGGTGGTGTCGGTGGTCCTGATCGCCACGAGGGGAGCCCTTCGCGCTTGGGCTCTGGTGACCACCATGCTCACGGCCATCGGACTGCCCGCCGACCTGCACGCGCGCGTGCTGTCGACCGTGGACCGCCTCACCGGGCACGACCCTCCGGTGGCGGCCGTGCCCGTGGCCGCGCCGGCGGTCCCTCCGGGCGCCCTGACCGCCGGGCGGTGGCTCCGCGCCCACTCGGATCCGGACGACCTGGTGGCCACGAACGCCCACTGCCGCTGGGGATACGAGGACCCATGCGACAGCCGCCACTTCTGGGTGTCCGCGCTCAGCGAGCGGCGCGTACTGGTCGAGGGATGGACGTACACCGCGGCGAATCTGCGCCGCTGGCGTCAGGGACAGCCGCCGGAGCACATCCCCTTCTGGGACCAGGAGCTGCTCAGGGCGAACGACGCGGCCTTCACGGCGCCCTCCGAAGCCGTCCTCCAGCGCCTGCGCGACCGTTACGGCGTGCGCTGGCTCTTCTTCGAAGGAAGCCGGACCGTCCAGAACCCGGCTGCCGGAAGATTCGCGTTCCGGTCCGGCGACTACACCGTGTACGAGCTGAAGTGATCCGCGGCCTCTGGCATGTGAGACGAGGCATGCGGGGCCCGTACGGCCGGGCGCGCGGGGTGCGCGCCGGCGGGCCGATCGAATCTCCTGTCCGACCTCCGGGCGCGACGCGGCCGGAGATCCACCCGAAAGTGGTTGCCATGCGAATCCTGCATATCGGATATCGGCTCCCGCCAGAGCCCGGCGGCCTGGAACGTCACATCCAGCGCCTCACCCATGAGCAGCTCCTCCGCGGCCACAGGGTGGTCGTCGCCCACAGGCGGGGGGCGGCGCCGGACGGCGCGGAGACTCTGCCACTGGTGCAGAACCGTCTCAGCCGCGCCGTCTCCAGGAGGTCCGACGTGGTCGCCTTCGGCATGGAGTGCGCGCGTGCGCTGTCTCACGCCGGAGACCTCGACGTGGTCCACCTGCACGGCGACCACCGCGAGGCGCTGGCCCTCGGATCCGCCGCCCGGCGACTGCGGGTGCCCCTGATGCTCACCGTCCACGGAGCGCTCACGACGCGCCACCGGCCGATCATGCCGTTCGCCTTCCGCCACGTCGACGAATTCGTCGCCATCGGCGCCCGGCCGGCGGAGGACCTGGTCAGAGCGGGGATACCGGCCCACAAGATCTACACGATGTCCAGCGGCCTCGATCTCGACCGCGTCACCTGGTTCCGCGGGCGGAAGCCGGCCGAATCAGGATTGATCGTCAGCGTCGGCTCTCTGAACAAGGTGAAGAACCACGCGCTGACGATCGAGGCCTTCCACGAGCTGCGCGCCCACCGTCCCGACGCGCGCCTGGTCATCGCCGGCGACGGCGTCGAGCGCGCCGAACTCGAAAGGCTCGCGGGAACAGGCTCCGGGATCCGGTTCGCCGGGCACCTCTCCGAGGACGGCGTCTACTCGCTGGTGAGCCGCGCCCAGGTTTTCGTGCTCTCCTCACGCAGGCTGCCCTCCATCGGGGAGGGAATCCCCACCGCCGCTCTGGAGGCCCTCGCGCTGGGCACCCCCGTCATCGTCTCCTCCGACGCCTCACTCGAGCCGGTCATCGAGCCACGCGCGTACCGCACCTTCCGCAGCGGGTCCGTGGCGGCCCTGGTGGCGCAGCTGCGAGCGGTGCTCGACGACGAGACATCCCGTGCGCAGCTGATCGAACGCGGCAGGCGGGCCGTGTCGGCCCTCGACTGGTCGCTGGTGGCCGGCCGCGTCGAGGAGCGCTACATGAACCTCATGCCCGGCAGGCCGCGCCTGTCCACGGAGACGTCATGAAGGGAGCTACGGCCGGCTCCCCGGCGAGCCGCGCCCGTAGACCATGGTGAGCCCGCTCGATCACACGGTCAGCCGGATGCGCCCGCCCGCCGGGCGCCATCTGCGGACGTTCACCTCCCTGGCCGCCGCCGGCCTGGTCGAGGCCGTCCTGTCCTCGCTGGGCCTGGTCGCTCTGGTGCGGATGACCGGCACCGAGATTTCAGGGCAGGTCATCTTCGCCCAATCGGTGGCGAGCGTCTGCTTCCTGCTGTGCGACCCTCGTCTGGACAACACGGTCCAGCGATACGTCCCCCTCGAAGAGCGGCGAACCGGGCAGGGCTTCGCGCTGTTCACGCGCCTGCTCCGCTGGGATCTGACGATCCGTGTGAGCGCGATCGGCGTCTGTCTCGCGGCGGTGATGACAGCGCGCCTGCTGGGCTTCGTGAGCACCGATCTCGCGCTCATGCTCGCTCTCGCGTTCGTCGCACGCGGATCCCTGGCGGCCAACGGCGCCGTCCGCGCCGCCTTCCCGTTGGCCAACCGGCTGCATGATCTCGGACTGCTCCGGCTGGGCTGCGCGATCCTCGCGTTCCTGCTGGCCTTGGGCGGGCTCCTGGCCGGCGGCCCCCTGGGCTATCTGATCGGCCAGGCACTGGGCTCGGTGGTGACCGCCACGGTGGTGGGCACGCTGGGCACCCGCAGGTTGCTGGCGGAGATCGGGCCGTCGGCGGCCAAGGTCCCGATACCGGCGGGTCTGATCGCCTTCACCGTGAAGGCGACCAGCGGGACCGCACTGTCCGAGGTGTCTGATTCCGGGATCCTGACGGTCGCGGGACTGCTCGGAGGCTCCACCCTCGTGACCATCATCAAGATCGCATCAGCTCCCGGCCGGCTGTATTCGACGTTGGTCATGCCCGTCGCGTCCATGCTGCATCCCCGCCTCGCCCGCGCCGCGGCGGCGGGAGAGGAGAGGACCCTCGCCCGCCGGGACCTCATGCGCGCGACCGCCCTGCTCACCGTGGCGGGGGTCCTGGCACTCCTCGTCGTGCTCCCGGTCATCGGCGACGTCCTCCGCCTGGTCTACGGGGGGGAGTACGCCGGAATCGGCGCGGTGGCGGCGGCGCTCGTCGCGGCGGCATGCGTCAAGGGAATGGTGTGCTGGTCCAACGTGCTGCCCCTGGCCCTCGGCAGGCCGGGCTGGAGGCTCGCCTACCTCGCGGCCGAAGGGGTCCTCCTCCTCGGCGTCCTCCTCATCGCCGACCGGACCTCCTCGGGCGCCCTCCAGACCGCGCTCTCCTTCGCCTGGGGGACGTTGCTCGTCTCCGTTCTCGGCACAGGCGTCTGGATGGCCTTGCTCCAGCGGATATCGGCACCGGCGGGCGATCGCGCGGACACGGCGGAGCGCTGTGCGGCCCACACGCGGCGGTGAGGCCGCCGGCGCTCTCAAAGGTGACGCGTCGTCCGCGCGAGCTCCTCGTACAGATCCTCGAACCACTCGGCCGTGCCGGCCATGTCCACGGTCGCCGAGCCGGCGTTCGCTCCCCCGCGTAGCCGGCGATGCGTCGCGGGCTCCATCGCCTCAAGGATGCCCGCCGCCAGGGCCCCGGACGACCTCGGATCCGTCAGGATGCCGTTGCGGCCCGAGTGGACGAGCTCGCCGATGCCTCCCACCTCGGTGGACACCACCGGCACCCCCGCCGCGAGCGCCTCCATGACCACCACGGGAAGGGCCTCGTGAAGCGAGCTCAGCACCACCAGGTCGGCCGCCGCGACCAGCCTCTTCGCCCTCGGCACCCGGCCCAGGATGCGCACCTGGCCGCCGACCCCGTGCCGGTCGATGTCGCGGGCGACCTGTTCCCGCAGAGGGCCGTCGCCGACCAGGAGGAAGACGGCGTCCGCGCGGGTCAGGAGTACCCGGGCCGCGGCCTGGACCAACAGTGAGTGGTTCTTCTCCGGCCTGAAGTTGGCGACGCAGACCACGAGGAACGCCCCTTCCGGCACGGCGAACTCGTGCCGGACCGCGTCACGCCGCTCCGCCCAGAACCGCTGCTCGGCGACGTCCACGCCGTGGACGCGGGTCAGCACCGGGCGGGCCCCCCGGGTGGACGACCGTGCGACCCGCGACGACACGGCCACGATCTGGTCGTCCAGGCGCCGGGTCAGGCAGTCGAGGAACGTGCTGGCCCTGGTCGTGACGCGTCCGAGGAGCGCGTCCGGCCGCCGGGCCCTGAGAAGGTCGTCGCGGATGTAGTGGACGGTCGAGACCATGACCGGGCGCCGGCGACCGAGCCGGACGAACGGCCGCAGGATGAAGGCGGGCAGCGGGGAGTGCACGTTGAGGACATCGGGCGCGAGACGGCGAACGGTCGTGACCAGCCTGGCGCAGGCGAGGAGCCGAGCCCGTGACCCGAGGTCGACGACGTGGACACCGAGGTCTTCCAGCTGTTCGATCAGCTCTCCGGTCGCCGCCCGCATGCACACGACCGTGTAGCGGTTGTTCCTCTTGCGGGATTGCCGGAGCCGCTCGACCAGAAGCACTTCGACGCCCCCCATGTCGAGGGTCTTGACGACCTCGCACACGTGAAGACCACTCGTCTGGCGCCTCCGCCTCATCGCGAGCCGCCCCCTCATCGCGGGCCACCGCCGAGGACGGGCAGGCGGCTCTCTCCCGGCGTCGCCGGAATCGGGCGGCCCCGTTCGCGCCGGGCCGCCCTGGACCACGCGACCGCGGCCAGCAGGCTCGTGACCATGACGATCGGTATGCGCTGGCGGAAGATGAGGCCGACGTTCGCCATGGTGGTCGCGTAGACGATGGTGCTGGGAACGATGAACAGAAGGAGATAGCAGGCGGTCGCGCGATCGTGGCGCCACAGCCAGACGGCTCCACGCACCGCGCTGTAAAGGAGGAAGTACCAGATGAGCGCATCGAGCTTGCCCAGCTGCAGTGTCAGGCTGCCGTCCGTCCAGGGGAACGGGGAAAGGAGCGTGTAGACCACCTTGAGCCCGAGTTGGTTCCAGGGGTTGCCGCCGTCGTCGAAGGTGACACCCGAACCGCCGATGGCGTTGCTTTGCCGGAAGGTCTCCGACTGGCCGTAATCCAGCTGATGCTGCATCGCCTCGACCGGTGCGCTGTCACCGAGGTTCCCGAAGGGAAGCAGCATCAGCAGTGTCATCAGCACGAGCATGCCGCGCAGGGAGAACGCTCGCTTGACACCGGCGAAGCCGAGGACCATCGGCATCGCGCACATGAACACCATGTACGGGCGCACGTACCACAGCGCCCACAACGACAACACCAGCAAGAGCACTTTGCGCGGGTCGAAACGCCGCAGGTTCGAGACTCCCAGGCCGAGTGAGGCCACGACGAGAAACGCGTTGAACCCCTCCTTGAACATGTCGGAGGTGTGCAGCAGGAACGCCGGCATGAACGCCGTCAGGAGGAGCAGCGAGAAGGCCGCGCGCCGGTCGGCGCCGACCAGGCCGGCGAGCTTGTACATGATCAGGCACAGCGCGCAGGCGAGCAGCGCGACAACGGCCGTGCAGGCCAGTGGGGCGGGGCCTCCGCACAGGTAGATGACGAGCGCGAAGACATTGCAGGGCACTGCCGCGGAATAGAGCGAGCCGATGTCGTCGGACGTCACGAACTGGAATCCCTCGCGTTTCCAGAACGCCACGACCTCCATGGCCCTCGACTCGTAGGTGATGTTGTCGCCGCCGTATTCGATGACATGGTTCTGCATCACCAGGACATGGATCGCCAGGCGGACGGCGAACGCGATCAGGAGCACCGGCAGCACTCGCTGGACCGCCTGCCCGTCCAAGGTCGCGTGGACCAGCCATATGAGTACCAAAGCGGCGGCGGCGACGATGACATATTCCATGAGAAGTACCCTTAATTCGCCTCGATGTAGGACCGCAAACGTCCAGCGATCCACCTGAGCCGCGGTGTGGAACTCTGCGAGGCAGACGCTAGCGCCGAAGAACAAGCGGCGGCGCTCGCGGCGGACGAGCCCCGTTCGACCATTACCTTTGTTTGCGACTTCTTTTTACCGGGTCTGAATACGGCGCCCTGACCTTTTGACGGGAATCCGTGCGATTCATCCGTGAGGAGTGCTCCGCCCGAGGGAACACCGATTTCGGACTAGGCAACCGGATGCTCATCACCTGAATCACGATGCCCGCGCCACCGCTTCCGCCCGCCTCCGACGTTCGCCGGCTTATGCGGTCGGCGCCCTCCGGGAATGCGTTTCGATCATGTCCGGGTAGGGATAGGGAAAACATTTCGCCACCACCATGACGGTGTCGGCGAACAGATCAAACAGCGAGCTAGCTTCTCGGATGTGACCAGTCCGATTCGTGTCATGGAAATCATCGCCCGGATGAACGTAGGCGGCCCCGCCACCCAGGTGTCGGGGCTTTGCGAGCTGTTCGACCAGGAGGAGTTCGACCATCGCCTGTACACCGGTTACGTCCACGGCGGCGAGGAGGACCGCCTCCGGTTGCGGAAGGTGGCCGTCCAGGTCCACCGGGTGCCCGGCCTCGGCCGGTCCATCGACCCGACCGGAGATCTCCGCGCCCTCCACAGGCTGGCCGGCGCCATGCGCGCCTTCCGGCCGCACATCGTGCATACCCGGACGACCAAGGCGGGCGCTCTCGGCCGTATGGCGGTCACGGTGTCCGGTGTCGGAGCGGCCAGGGTCCACGTGTTCCACGGCCACCTCTTGGACGGATACTTCTCCGGGCCCAAGCGCTGGGCGTACGTGCGCGCGGAACGGTTCCTCGCCACCCTGTCCGACCGGCTGGTGACCGTGGGCTCCCAGATCCGTGACGACCTTCTCCAGGCCGGGATCGGGCGGCCGGAGCAGTACGTCGTGATCCCACCGGGGGTGCGGCTGGGCCCGGTTCCCGGCCGCGCCGGGGCTCGCCACGCCCTGGGGCTCGCCGCCGACGCGCCCGTCGTCGCCTACGTCGGCCGGCTGACCCGGATCAAACGGCCCGACCGGTTCGTGGCCGTGGCCGAGGCGGTGCTGCGGCGCGTGCCCGACTGCCGGTTCGTCGTCTGCGGAGGCGGCGAGCTGCTCGAAGACCTGGAACGGTGGATCCGCCCCATCCGCGGATCCTTCCATCTGCTCGGCTGGAGAGCCGATGTCGAGACCGTCTACGCCGGGGCCGACGTGGTCCTGCTGACGTCCGACAACGAGGGCGCGCCACTGAGCCTCATCGAGGCGGGCATGGCCGGGATACCGGTCGTCTCCACCCGCGTGGGAAGCGTCGCCGAGGTGGTACGTGACGGGGACACCGGTCTGCTCGCCGCGCCGCGCGTGGACGAGCTGGCGGCGCACGTCGTCCGGCTGCTGTCCGACCGCGCGCTCGCGCACCGGATGGGCCGGAGCGCCCGCGACTGGACGACGGCCGCGTTCGGCGTGGAACGCCTCGTCGCCGACACCGAAGCGCTTTACCGGACACTCCACGGCGCGTCCCGGCGGCGCCCGGTCCCAGAGACGAGCCACATGTGAGAATCCTCATCACCGGTGGCGCCGGGTTCATCGGCGCCAACCTCTGCGATGCGCTCAGGCGCCGGCCGGAGGTCGCGGGCATCACCGTACTGGACGACCTCAGCAGCGGGCGGCTGCACAACATCGACCACCTCGGCGTGGACTTCGTGCTGGGCAGCATCCTGGACCCGGATGTGCTCCGGCCCCTGGTCTCCGACGCCACGACGGTCATCCACCTCGCCGCTCGCGCCTCGGTGCCGCGGTCCCTCGACGATCCCCTGGCCACCCATGCCGTCAACGCCACCGGCACCCTTCAGGTCCTTGAGGCCTGCCGGGCGACCAGGCCCCACGTGATCCTCGCGTCCTCCTCCTCGGTCTACGGCGCCTGCAGGGAGCGGCTCAAACACGAGGACCTCCCCACCCGGCCGCTCAGCCCCTACGGCGTGAGCAAGCTCGCGACGGAGGCCTACGCCCTGGCGTACGCGGAGAGCTTCGGCCTGCCGGTTCTGCCCTTCCGCTTCTTCAACGTCTACGGTCCCCTGCAGCCGGCGGGGCACGCCTACGCGGCCGTCATCCCGACGTTCGTGTCGGCGGCGCTGGACGGCCGCCCGTTGCCGGTCCACGGCGACGGGCGCCAGTCGCGGGATTTCACCTACGTGGGATCGGTGACCGACGTCCTCGTCCAGGCGGCCCTCCAGCGGGTGACGAGCGACAAGCCGGTGAACCTCGCGTTCGGCACCCGCGTCTCGCTGCTGGAGCTGAAGGACGTCCTGGCCGAGGTGCTCGGCCGGCGGATCGACACGACGTTCCTCCCACCACGGGCGAGTGACATCCGCGAGTCGCAGGCCTCAACCCGCCTGCTCCGCCATCTTTTCCCCGGCGTGCGTCCCATGACGCTGGCCGACGGACTCCGCATGACCGTGACCTGGTTCGACCAGGCGATGAGTTCCCAATCAGCCTCGCATATGTAATGGGAGAAGTCGGTGAGCACCCAAATAGGGAACACCTATCTGATCACAGGAGGGAGCGGCTTCGTCGGCTCGCATCTGGCCGACGCGTTGCTCGCTCGCGGCGATTCCGTCGTGGTCGTGGACAATCTGTCCACCGGACGACTGGGCAATCTCCGCCCACACCCCAGGCTGCGGTTCGTGCAGGGGTCCGTCCTGGACGAGCTGGTGGTCGACGAGCTGGTCCACCAGTGTGACGTCGTCGTGCACCTCGCCGCCGCCGTCGGTGTCAAGCTGATCGTCGACCAGCCCCTGCGGTCTCTGACCACCAACATCCGCGGGTCGGAGATCGTCATCGAGGCGGCGCACCGCTATCGCCGTAAGATCCTCGTCACCAGCACCAGCGAGATCTACGGCAAGAACTCCTCCGGGCCCCTGCGGGAGAACTCCGACCGCATCCTCGGGAGCCCTGCCGTGGTGCGATGGGCCTACAGCACCGCCAAGGCCGTCGACGAGATCCTCGCCAACGCCTACCACAAGGAACGCGGCCTGCCGACGATCATCGTGAGGCTGTTCAACACCGTCGGGCCACGGCAGAGCCCGGCCTACGGCATGGTCATCCCCCGCCTCGTGCGGCAGGCGCTCAACGGCATCCCGCTCACCGTCTTCGGCGACGGGACCCAGACCCGCTGCTTCGTCCACGTCGCGGACGCCGTCGACGCGCTCCTTCGGCTGCTCGACGACGAGGCGGCGATCGGGCAGACCTTCAACGTCGGATCCGCCGACGAGATCAGCATGCTGGAACTGGCCAAGCTGATCATCGAGCGCGTGGGATCCACGTCCGGAGTCGATCTCATCCCCTACCACGAGGCCTACGAACAGGGCTTCGAGGACATGACCCGCAGAGTTCCCGACACCACCAAGCTGTGGGAGCTGACCGGCTGGACGCCCCGCCGCGACCTGGACACGATGCTGACCGAGATCATCAGCGAGGCCCGCGAGGATCTCGCGGTGTCCACACGGTGAACGGAGCGATCACCCTGGCCGCCGCGGCCGCCTGCCTGCTGAGCGCGGCGATCGCTCCGCCGCTGAGGCGCCTCGCGCTGCGGTGGGATCTCACCGACCGTCCCGGCGGGCACAAGGCGCACCACCATCCGACCCCCTACCTGGGCGGAATCGCGATCGTCCTGAGCACGGTCGTGCCCACGGCCGTGGTGCTCGGGCTCTCCGACCGGCGGATCACCGTGATCCTGCTGGCCGCGACGGCGGTCGCCGCGCTCGGCCTGATCGACGACGTCGCGTCGCTGCCCGTGGTCACCCGGTTGACCGTGGAGTCGGTGGCGGCGGGCGGGGTCGTGCTCTCCGGCGTCCACATCACGCTGACCCAGACATGGGTCGACAAGCCCATCACGGTCATGTGGATCGTCCTGATGACCAACTCCTTCAACCTGCTGGACAACATGGACGGAGCGCTGGGCACCGTCGGCACGGTCACCGCCGCCTTCCTCGGCGGAGCGGCCCTCGTGAACTCCCAGCAGTCCTTCGCGGTGCTCTTGGGGGCGCTGGCCTTCGCGTGCCTGGGCTTTCTGGCGCACAACTGGCCGCCCGCGAAGATATTCATGGGAGACACCGGCTCCCTTTTCATTGGGTTCGTCCTCACCTGTTCCGCGATAGTCCTCGTGGCGGGCCAGAGCGTCGTCATGACCGTGGCCGGGCTGCTCCTGTGGACCTTCGTCGCGGTCGTCGACACCGTCGTCGTACTCGTGTCCCGGATACGCGCGGGTCGCTCGCCGCTGTCAGGCGGCACCGACCATGTCTCCCACCGGCTCCGCCGGGTCGGCCTCGGCGCGCGGACGGTTCCCGCGACCCTCGGCATGATCACGGCGCTGCCCGGTGCGCTCTGCCTGGCCGTCGCCCTCAGCTGGATCCCGCCGCTCACCGCGGCGATCGTGGTGGGCGGGATCGCCACCATCCTCATCTCCCTGCTGCAGGGCGTCAGCGTGTACCCCCCGGCCCAACCCCTGGAAAACCTTCCGAAGATCACCGAAAGGCGGCGATGATCCGGTGGATCTGCTCCACTTCATACGGCTCGCGCGCAGGAACTGGCCGCTCGTCATCCTGTCGCTGGTCCTCTCGGTGGGCGCAGCGCTTGTCGTGACCGCGAAGACACCGCCGAAGTACGTCGCCACGATCACCATGATGGTCTCCGGTTACGACAAGGTGGGCAGTCTCACCACCGCGTACCAGGCGGGAATGCTGTCGACGCAAAGGGTTCAGTCCTACGCCAACCTGCTGACCAGCCGCCGGCTGATCAGCCAGATCGCCGGCGGCGAGGACGTCCGGCGGCTGCAGGCCGGCGTCAAGGCGGAGGCCATACCGGCCACCATGCTGCTCAGAGCCATGGTCACCGATGGCGATCCCGCACGCGCCGCCCGCCTGGCAAACGCCCTGGGCGCCAAGTTCACCCGGCTGATCGACCAGATCGAGCGGCCCACGCCCAAGAGCTCTCCCACCGTCAAGATCACGGTGGTGGACCCGGCCGACGTCCCGAGGACCCCGGTCAGTCCCCGTCCTCTGGTGAACATCGCGCTCGCCGTGCTGATCGCCTTGCTGCTCGCGTTCGGCTCGCTCGTCGTACGCGACCGGCTGGACACGACCGTCAAGACCTCCGAGGTCCTGCAGCAGATGTCCAGGAGCTCGGTCCTCGGGGTGATCACCTATGAGAGGGACGCGCGCCGGTTCCCCCTGATCGTCCGGGAGAACGGCCGGTCGACCAGGTCGGAGGCGTACCGCTCGCTGCGTACCAACCTGCAGTTCATCGGAGTCGACCGGCAGCCCAAATCGCTGGTGGTCACGAGCTGCCTGCCGGGCGAGGGCAAGTCCTCCACCTCGGCCAACCTCGCGATCACACTGGCCCAGGCCGGATGGCGGGTGATCCTGGTGGACGGCGACCTTCGCAGCCCGCGCATCCCGGACTACCTCGGGATCGAGGGCTCGGTCGGTCTCACCGACGTGCTGATCGACAAGGCGCGCCTGCAGGACGTCATCCAGACCTGGGGCGAGCCGAGCCTGTCGGTGCTGCCCGGCGGCCAGATTCCGCCCAACCCGAGCGAGTTGCTCGGCTCGCGCGGGATGCGCGCGGTGCTCTCCCAGCTCGTGGACGACCACGACATGGTGATCATCGACGCGCCGCCGCTGCTCCCCATCACCGACGCCGCGGCGCTCGCGGCCATCTGCGACGGAACGCTGCTCGTCGCCCGGTACGGAAAGACCCGGCGGGAGCACCTCGTCCGGGCCGTGGAGACACTGTCCTCGATCAACGCCCGGCTCGTCGGAGCGGTGCTCAACTTCGCGCCCGGCAAGCGCTCCGCGTACTACGGGTACGGCTACCAGGCCAGGGCCGAGGTCAAGACCCCGGTGAACGTGTGAGCAACTCGAGTGGGACGGCGAGCGACTCCGCGATCCGCCGTCCCGCCACCCGGTAGGCCCGCGAGCGGCCACCGTAGGGGTCGGCGATGTCGGGCCGGTCCACCCGGACCAGCCCGCGCAGCGCCCTCACTTCGGCGACCAGCGCGCGGGCCCTGTGCACGGCTTCCCGGTGGCAGGTGACCACCTCGGCCGGCACGGCCAGGGCCAGGGTGCCGAATTCGACCAAGGTGAACGTCCGCGCGGCGGCCAGGGGCCGCATCTCCACCGTCCGGGCGCGGTGCTCCGAGGCGGCGGTGAGCACGAGATCGGCCGAGGCGACCAGCTCAGGGGTCAGCGGGCGGGAACGGAAGCCTCCGGGGTCCGCCCCGAACCGGGTCAGCACCCGTTGCGCGCGCTCGGTCATCGGCCTCCCCCGCTCGGCGCCGGTCCCCGCGCTGGTCACCTCGACCGCCGGGCACGGCCCGAGAGCCGACCTGGTGAGCCGCTCCGCCAGCGGAGAGCGGCAGATGTTGCCCGTGCACACGAACAGGATGCGGAAACGCGCCTCCTCCGGCGCCGCGGGCGCCGCTCCCGCGTCTCTCCAGCATCGTGGACCGCAGCCCGCGTGCCCGGGAGGCACCGGAGGGACGGTGCCGGCCGAGCTGTCGGGCACCGTGGTCATCAGCGAGCGCACCCCCGCGCGTCGGGGGTGATCCGGGTGTACTGCGGGCGGACCAGAGGCTGCACCGGGACCACCGGCGGCTCCGCGGAGGCGGGCTCCACGAGATCGAACCGCAGTGTCCGCGACTGGCGGGGGTCCAGCTCCAGCAAGGTCGAGTACACCGGATGCGAGCGCTCGACCTCCCTGATGACCGAGACCCGGTCACCGTCGACGGACACCGCCCTGATCTCGGCCCCGACCCCGGCGTACAGCGACACCCACAACAGGTTGGAACCGACGGGACGGGGACGCGGAGGAGCGTCGAGCCTGTCGGTGACGTAGGAGGGCAGCGGCCCGCGCGGCACGTCGTTGGTGAGCCGGACCCGCACGGTCGTGGAGCGGCGCCCGGCCTGGCACGGGCCCAGCTCGTAGTCGAGCGAGCGGTTCAGGTAGTAGTCGAGCTTCCCGCCGGCCGAGTTGTTGACCACCAGTCCTGCGTACGGTCCTGGCCGGCGCGGCAGCACGCCGCCGAGCGCGGTGGAGGACAGGCGCCGCTGCTCGGCGTCGTGGCGGCTCCACATCTGGATCCGGTGCTCCTCCACCATGGGCTTCAGGACGGGCAGCACCCGGGATGGGTCCTCGAAGGACCTGGGCAGCGCCTCGCTGACGGCCTTCGCGATCCCGACGAGGAACCGCTTGCGCGCCGCCGGGTCGGTGTAACGGGCGTACGCGGCGCGCTCGGTCAGGTCGACGACGTTCGTCGCGGTCACCTTCTCCCCACCGGGAAGGGTGACCGGCCCGATCAGGCCGAGCAGGTAGGACAGGCCGACCGGGTCGATCGCGATGGCGCCGTCCAGCCGCTGGTGGGTCTGGCGCTCCCACAGCGCGGTCCAGGTCTTCGCGGCATAGGGAAAGTGCGGGGAGAGGTTCGAGACGGAGAGCAACTCGACCGCGCCGGCCCCGTACCGCGCGCGGAACGCCGGGCCGTGGTCGGCGACGGGGCGCGGACTGGCGTCCAGACCGGTGTTGGCGGCGAGCCGCTGGACGGCGATCCGGCCGTGGTCGGCGGAAAGGACGCCGAAAGCGCCCACGAGGCCACCGGTCCCCCGCGACTCGGCGTTGGTCTGGAAGGCCAGGAAGTAGCGACGCGGGCCATCGTTGCCGAGCACCGGCGGGATCACGGTGGCGGCGGTGGCGGCGCCGCCGATCCAGCGGCGCAACCGGTCCAGCTCGTACAGCGCCGTTCCCCGCGCCTGGTCCAGGCTGGCCGCCCCGGTACGAGCCGGGGTGGCCACCAGGCGGGTGCGCACCCGTGCGAGCCGGGCCTCCGCATCGTCGAGAACCGGGGCCGCCGTGCGAAGGCCGTCGAGCAACTGGCGCATGTCGTCCGCGGAGCCCGCCCCGGCCGCGAGAAACGACGTGCCGGTCCGCTGCACGCGGGCCAGCACGTCGGTGATCTCGGCGGCCGTCTCGGCCAGGCCCCGCACGGTCGTCGCGCCGTCAGCCACGAAGGGCAGGTGGGTGATCAGCGACCAGTCGAGACCGCTGGTGAGGCGCCGGGCCTCGGCCGCGTGACGCTGCGCGGTCGCCAGCGTCACGGCCATCCGGTCGAGGTCACGGGCGGTCATCACCGCTCGTAGGTGCTCCAGGGCGTCCCTCGTCGCCTGCAGCTGGTCGCGCACGCCGAGACCGAGATGGACCGACCAGCCCCCGACCAGCACCAAGGCCGCGACGGGGAGCGATACGGCTGCGACGACCCGGCGACGACGCCTACCGCGCACCGGCGGATCGGCGACGCCGTACGGAGATCAGAACGCCGGCGGTACCCGCTGCCAGAAGGCCACCGCCGATCCCCGCCAGAGCACCCACCGGCGCTCCCGTGAACGGCAGCCTGTTACCCGCTTTCTGGCCGCCGGGCTTCTCACCGCCGGGTGCGCCACCACCGGGTGCGCCACCACCGGCTTGGTGGCCTCCCGCCTCGTGGCCGACGGCCCCACCACCGGACTCGGCACCACCGGAGTGATACCCGCCGGCGTGATGCCCTCCGCCGTCATCCGAGTGCTCCTCGCGAATTATCTTGCCGCCCTGGATCACTTCGTCGCCGTCCGCCGCATGGTGGTCGTCTTCGTTGAACACCTTCTTGTGGTCGTCGAGTTCGTTGAACACCTTCTTGACATCACTGGCAGGGCGCGGCGGATAGGGATTCGGATTCGAAGCGTACGACGATGACGGCAGCCCGGTTCCGGCGACGGCCGTTCCGGCCGTTCCGAGTACCGCGCCACATCCGGCGACCAGCGCGAACAGAACAGGCACCGCGCGTTTCCCAGCCATTTGAACTCCCCGACGGCGATAATTCAGACCACGGAAATATGGCCCGAATACGGGCAACGTTTCCCTAGAAGCATGTATATCGATCGTCGGCGGAGGGCGTACCTGTCCGACTCGCGGCCTTTACCGAAGCATCACCGGACCTTGTCGCCCAAAAAGCCCCCGCCGTGGGAGGGGTTCACGGCGGGGGCTTTTCTCTGGGAGAGGAGGTTCGTTTTCGGTGCCCCGTGGCCGGGGCGCCGGCTCAGCGGCCTACGTTGGCGGAGTGGCCGATGGCCAGACCGCTGTCGGTGTCGAAGAAGTGGAGGTTCTGGGTGTCCACCACGAGGTCGACGTTCTGGCCGGGGCGGACGTGGCTGCGGGCGTTGACGCGGGCGGTCCACAGCGACTTGTCGCCGATGAGGGGCAGCACGGCCGCCTCTTCGTCGTCACCGGTGTCCTGGGCGGCCACGGTGTCCTTGTGCTCGACCGGCGGGGCGTCGATGAGGAACAGGACGTTGATCTCGCTGCCCAGCTCCTCGGTGACCTCGGCGCGGGTGGGGATGTGGGCCCAGCCGGTGGAGCTGCCGTTGGCCGCGGAGGCGTCCTCGAAGTCGGAGGGACGGATGCCGAGGATGAGCTTCTTGCCGAAGTACTGGTCGAGGCCCGGCTTCTCGGCGAAGGTGGACTCGGGGACCGGCAGCTTGAGGCCGGCGAACGACACCGCCGCGCCGGAGTCGCCGCGCACCAGCTCGGCGTTGACGAAGTTCATCGACGGCGAGCCCATGAAGCCCGCGACGAACAGGTTGACCGGGCTGTCGAAGAGGTTCTGCGGGGTGTCCACCTGCTGGAGGATGCCGTCGCGGAGCACGCAGACCCGGTCGCCCAGGGTCATGGCCTCCACCTGGTCGTGCGTGACGTAGACCGTGGTGACGCCGAGGCGCTCGTGCATCTGGTTGAGCGAGGCGCGCATGGAGACGCGGAGCTTGGCGTCGAGGTTGGACAGCGGCTCGTCCATGAGGAACGCCTGCGGCTCGCGGACGATCGCGCGGCCCATGGCGACGCGCTGGCGCTGGCCACCGGACAGGGCGGCGGGCTTCCGCTTGAGGTACTGGTCGAGGCCGAGCATCTTGGCGGCCTCCTGAACGCGCTTGGCGATCTCGGCCTTCGGCATCTTGCGGAGCTTCAGGCCGAAGGCGAGGTTCTCCTCGACCGTCATGTGCGGGTAGAGCGCGTAGTTCTGGAAGACCATGGCGATGTCGCGGTCCTTCGGCGGCAGGTGGTTGACCACCCGGTCGCCGATGGCGATCTCGCCGCCGCTGATGTCCTCCAGACCGGCGATCATGCGGAGCGCCGTGGACTTACCACAACCAGACGGACCGACGAGGACCATGAACTCGCCGTCGTGGATGTCCAGGTTGAGGCCGTTCACAGCCTTCACACCGCCGGCATAGATCTTGTCAACGTTGCGCAGAACGATTGATGCCATGACAGTCCTTCGTGCGTCCGGGTGCCGCCGGATGTGGATACGTTTTCATGAATCTCATCTGAACCGGACATCTCTGTCAAGCCCTTCCGAAATATAGGCTCCTCACACTGTTCAGATGGCGTTCCGTTCTTTGCTCCTGCGTGGAAACCATGATGGAATCGTTTCCATGAAGGTGAGTGCACAGCGCCGTACGACCATCAAGGACGTGGCCGAGGCGGCGGAGGTCGGGGTGGCGACCGTCTCGCGCGTGCTGTCGGGCACGGGCTCGGCCAGCGCGGCCACGCGGGAGAAGGTCCTGGCCGCCGCCGCCCGGCTCGACTACCGCCCGAGCGCCCTGGGGCGCAACCTCCGCCGGCAGCGCACCGGGGGCATCGGCCTCCTCGTCCCCGACATCACCGACACCTTCTACGGCAGGCTCACCGACGGCGTGCTCGCCTGCGCCCAGTCGGCGGGCGAGCCGGTCATGATCGGCACCACCGGCGACGACCCCGAGCGGGAGGCGGAGCTGATCGGCTCGCTGCTCGAGGAGAGCGTGGAGCGGGTGATCGCGGTGCCGTGCGGCGACGGCGAGATGTGGGGGCCCGCGTTCCGCGCCGGGCTGAGCGTGGTCTTCGCCGAGCGCCCGGTGCAGGGGCGCGAGAACGTCCCGTCCGTGGTGACCGACGACCGCGCTGGGGTCCGCACGGCCGTCGAGTACCTGGCGGGTCTCGGGCACCGGCGCATCGCCTTCCTGTCACGGCACGGCCAGTCGCAGCGCGTACGCGCGTTCCGCGAGGCGCTGGCCGCGCTCGGAGTCCAGGTCGACGAGGAGCTGATCGTGCGCGCGCACGCGACCCGCGACTCGGCGTACGCCGCCGCCGCCGGGCTCTTCCAGCACCGCTCCGACCTCACCGCGGTGCTGGCCGGGGGCAACATACTGGGCGAGGCCGCCGTCCTCGCGGCCAAGGAGCTCGACTTCCGCATCCCCCGCGACATCTCGCTGATCATGTTCGACGACGTGCCCTGGGCGGAGCTGTGCCATCCCCCGCTCACCGTGATCTCTCAGCCCGCCCAGGACATGGGGTACCGCGCCGCCGAGCTGGTGCTGCGCGAGGGACGCCGGTCGCGCACGGTCACGCTGCCGACCGAGCTGATCGTCAGGGGAAGCTGCGGGCCGCGCCGCTGAGGGCCGCCGCTAGCCGACCACCTTCTCGATGGCCTCGACGACCGCGGCGTCCTCGGGGTCGGTGCGGGGACGGAAGCGCGCGACGACGTTCCCCTCGCGGTCGAGCAGGAACTTCTCGAAGTTCCACGCCACGTCTCCCGCCTCACCCGAGGCGTCGGGGACGGCCACCAGCGAGGTGTAGAGCGGGTGGCGGCCCTCGCCGTTGACGTCGAGCTTCTCCAGCAGCGGGAAGTCCACTCCGTAGGTCGTGACGCAGAACTCCTGGATCTGCTCGGCCGATCCGGGCTCCTGTCCGGCGAACTGGTTGCAGGGCACGCCGACGACCGTGAACCCCCGGTCGCCGAACCGCTCCTGGAGCCGGACCAGGCCGGCGTACTGCGGGGTCAGGCCGCACCTCGACGCCACGTTGACCACCAGGGTGGCCTTGTCGCCGACGAGCTGTCCAAGCGTGGTGGGCGCGTCGTCCAGTGTGCGCACCGAAATATCCCTAAGACTCATAAAGCCACATTAGTCAGGCATACGCGCCGTGGGCGGCTCGCCGGGCGGCGGGTCCCGACCTTCCCGTGTCCACGGGCGGTACCGCGCCAAACCTCAACCGCCCGGCATTTCTGGATCATGTGGTGATCATGTGGGGCACGACACGGGCCAACGCGCCCCCGCGATACGGAAGAGATGTACCGCGATGATCGCAAACAACTTCCCCAGGCGTGTCGCGAATCGCGGGCCGCGGGCGGATCGGCCACTAGAAACCGCCCTAGAACACGTCGCGGCGCCTTCCGGGGACACCAGTGTCTTCAACCGAATCGGAACGGCCACGCGGACGTCGCACGCCCGAGCCACGGGCGTGCGACGGAGGTGGCCGCCCGCGTGCGGCCGCCTTCCGCACGCGACCCGATGAATAGGACCGATTTGGACAGTAACCGCGCTTTTCGTGGCGCAGTCGCGGCCGTCATCGCCGCCGCCGCCCTGAACGGGACGGCCGGACCGGCACAGGCCCTCGCGGGGTCTACGGGAACGGCCGACGCCATCACCGGCACAGCAGAACCACCCAATGCCGAGACCGGACCGGTCGAGACGGCACTGGAGACGGCCCCGGCCGAAGTGGCGACAGCCACCTCGTCCGGGACGGCAGGCCCCGTCATGGGCCCCGCGACGGCAGGCGCCCCAGCGGGCGCGACCGCCGCGAAGGCCCCCTTCGCTCCGGCGCCACTGGCTCCGGAGATCCTCGCTCCACTCGATGCCGCGAACGCGACGACGGCTTCCGTCGCCGCACCGCGAGGAGCGACCGCTCTACCCGGCCGGCCCGCGAGCACGGCCTGGTCCCGCGCCCGGCCCGCCTGGATCAGGACGACGCCGGCGGCGAGGCCGATCTGGACCCGCGCGGGGCTCGCGGGAATGGCCGAGCTCATCGGAGCCCCGAAGGCGACGGTGACGGCGGCCAGGGTGGCGAGGGCCGCCAGGAGGATGCCCATCCGGGTGCACCGCGGGGTGTGGAGGACCTCGGCGCATCCGAACGTGCGCGTATGGGCGCCGAAGACGCCCAAGGGCAGGAACAAGGCGATCGCGTACCGCCTGGTCACCCAGCGATCCTGGCCGGTGACCCAGTTCCGCTGCCTCGACAGCCTGTGGACCAGGGAGAGCAACTGGAACCACCGGGCGCAGAACCCCTCGTCAGGGGCCTACGGCATCCCGCAGGCACTGCCGGGGTACAAGATGGTCGGCATCGGGCACGACTGGCGCGTCAACCCGGCCACGCAGATCCGATGGGGACTGAAGTACATCAAGGGGCGCTACGGCTCGCCCTGCGGCGCCTGGGGTCACTTCCAGTCGCACAACTGGTACTGAGAGGGGAGTGCCCAGGGGAAGGGCGCACTCCGGCGCCCGGGGGGACATCACCCCCGGGCGCTTCTCTCCTTGGAGTCCTCCAGCTGCACGGCCACCGCCCGGATCAGCATGTCGAGCCCGTACTCGAAGGTCTTCTCGTGGTCGCACACGCCGAGCAGCGGCGCCAGCGTGCCCACCTCGGGGAACAGCGCGGTGTCCACCTCGGACATCTGGACGTCCCCGCGGTGCACGGGGGCGAACGTGGGCGTCACGCCGACCTCGCGCAGCAGCGACCCGATGATGTAGGCGATGAAGGTGCGCAGGATCTCGACGGCGTCCTCGCCGTCGAAGCCGGCCTCGCGCAGCGTGGCCAGGGCGCGCTCGACCGGGAACAGCCCCGCGGGCGACTTGAGCTGGCGGCTCACCACGACCATCGTCGAGCGCGGGTAGTGGTGGGCGATCTGCCGGAACGCCCGCGCCTGGATGCGCACCCGCTCGGTCCACTCCGCCGAGGGGTCGTCGGTGAAGGTGATCTCGGACAGCACGCTCTCGGCCACCGCGTCGAGCAGCGCCGCCTTGTTGGGCACGTGGTTGTACAGCGACATGACCCCGACGCCGAGCTCGGCCGCGATCCGCCGCATGGAGATCGCGTCGGCGCCCTCTCGCTCGATCAGGTCGACGGCGGCTGCGACGATGCGGGATCGTGTGAGGGCTGGCATGAGGTCATTCTCTCCCTGCGCATTGACGTACGTACAGCGTACGTGCCACTCTCCAGTTGTACGTACGGTGTACGTTCTCCACTGGAGGCCTCTGTGTCGACGCACGAGCTCTACACGATCCCCGCCGAGCTCTCCACCTGGGACGTGGAGATGGCCGGCTCCTCCCGGTTCACCTGGGAGTACGACGAAGGCCGCGACCGCATGCTCGCCCTGTACCAGAAGGGCAAGGACAAGCAGTGGGACTCGGTCAAGCGCATCGACTGGGGCCTCGAGGTCGACCCCTACGACGTCCTGGGCATTCCCGACCAGTCCATCGCCATCTATGACACCCCTCTGTGGCACAAGATGGACGAGAAGGCCCGCAAGGAGGTCAGGCGGCACGGCGCCGCCTGGCAGTTCTCGCAGTTCCTCCATGGCGAGCAGGGCGCGATGATCTGCTCCGCCCGCATCGTGGAGTCGGTGCCCGACCTGGACTCCAAGTTCTACGCCGCCACGCAGACGATGGACGAGGCCCGCCACGCCGAGACCTACGCCCGGTTCCTCCAGGAGAAGGTGGGCATCGCCTACCCGATCAACGAGCACCTCAAGGCCCTGCTCGACGACACGCTGAGCGACTCGCGCTGGGACATGCCCTACCTCGGCATGCAGGTGCTGATCGAGGGCCTCGCCCTCGCGGCGTTCGGGGTGATGCGCGACATCACCACCAAGCCCCTGCCGAAGCAGATCCTCGCGTACGTCATGCAGGACGAGGCCCGGCACGTCGCCTTCGGCCGGATGGCGCTGCGCGACTACTACAAGCAGCTGTCGGAGGCCGAGCTGCGCGAGCGCGAGGACTTCGTGATCGAGGGCTGCTACCTCATGCGCGACCGGCTGCGCGGCGTCGAGCAGTGGGAGACCCAGGGCTTCTCACCGGACGAGGTCAAGCTGGCCATGAAGGCGGTCGACGAGTCGGAGTACCTCAAGCTCTTCCGCTCCCTGCTGTTCAGCCGCATCGTGCCGTGCGTGAAGGACATCGGGCTGTGGAGCGAGCGCCTGCGGAAGGCGTACGCCGACATGGGCGTGCTCGACATGGCCGGCCAGAACCTCGACGCGCTCATGCGGCAGGACGAGGACATCGCCGAGAAGCTCGACGCCGAGCGGTTCGCCGCCGAGCAGGAGGAGCGGGCGGAGGAGATCGCCGAGACGATCACTCTCGGCGGCGACGGCTGAGCCCGCCGGACGCGGGGGGTGGTCGTCCGCACGACCACCGACGTCAAGGCCCGCGGGGCTCAGCGCAGGGTGAGCACGAACACGAGCGCGCCCGAGGCGGCGGCCACCACGCCCACCCACGCCAGCATGGCGTCCGCCTCGGCGTCCAGCGGGCGGCTCCCGGCGATCGCCCGCTGGACGCGCCGGTGCCGCACGCCGCTCCTGGCCAGCAGGATTGCGCCGCACAGGGCGGCGAGCGCGAACGAGGCCACGGCCACGCCGTCCCCGGAGTGCCGCCCGGCGATCCCGGCCGCGATCAGCCCGCCGGCCCCCAGCGCCGTGGCGGTGCGCGTCCAGGCCAGCGCGGTGCGCTCCATGTGCAGGCCGTCCCGCCCTGCCCTCTCGGCCGGGCGCGCGGGCCTGGTCATCGGGCCACGACGATGAGGATGAGCGCGAGCACGGCCACCGCCGCGACGCCGTACCCGAACAGCGGGGCCAGGGCGAGCGGCGGGAGGGGCGCCTGGCGCCGCAGCGCCCGCTGCACGTGACGCCAGCGGGGGTAGGCCATGGCGGCGGCCAGCGCGGACAGCAGCACCAGGACGACCGCGAGCGCCGTGCTCACCCAGGGGATGAAGACCTCCCCCGGCACGGCCGCCATGGCCACGCCGCCCGCGCTCAGGGCCAGCGACGTGCTCAGCCAGGTCAGGAACGTGCGCTCGTTGGCCAGCGTGAACCGGGGGTCCGGTTCGTGCCCCTCGATGTCCATGAGGAAAGGTTAATTTACGAGTACTCCCCCTAGAGTTGACGGGTTATTCGGGCCTGTCAGGTGCATTCCTGGGCAATCGTCTTGACGGCCTGGGCGGTGTCGTTGGCGACCTTCTGCGTGGCGTCCACGGCCTCGTTGGCGTTGTTGACGTTCAGCTTCTTGAAGTTGTCGGCGAGCTTTTGCAGGGCTTCGTTCAGAGTGGTGTTCCCGGCGGTGTTGGCCACGTCCTCCAGCTTGGCGGCTCCGTCTTCGAGCGCCTTCTCCATGGCCTTCGGGTCGTTGGCCAGGCTCGCGACCTTCGCGCCTGTCTCGCTGATGACCTTGTTGGCCTCGATGCAGGCCTGGGCTTTGTCGACCGTGCTGCATCCGGTGGTGAGCAGGGTGAGACCGATCGCGGACGCTGCGGCCAGGGGGATGAATCGCATGGTGAAGACCCTAGCCAACTTCACTCACCGCTGGCCGCCGGAGAAATACTCCTCCAGATCCGGCGAGAGCGGCGGCACGTCGAGCGGCACCGAGCCGTTGCGGAGCGACTCGGTGGCGAGCAGCCCTGCGGCGACGCTGTCCCTGGCCGCCACCGGGGAGGTGTCGGTGACACCGCCCTCGCGGGCGAACCGGACGAACTCGCTGACCAGCTCTTGATCGGCGCCGCCGTGGCCGCCCTCCCCCGCGAAGACGGGCACGGTCAGGTCGCCCTCGGGGTCGTAGCCCCGCCTCCCGGCGTTCCACACGCGCACCACGCTCCCGGTCTCGGTGTCGCCGAAGTTCTCGAGACGCCCCTCGGTGCCGATCACGGTGTAGTTGCGCCAGTAGTCGGGGGTGAAGTGGCACTGCTGATAGGCGGCGTAGACGCCGTTCTCCAGGCGCATCTGCATCATGGACAGGTCCTCGACGTCGACCACGGGGTTGAGGCCCTTCTGGGCCAGCGGGGGCCAGTTGCGCGCCGGGTCGTACCAGTCGCCGGGCAGCCCCTCGGCGCGGTCGGTGATCCCGCCGTACACGGTCAGCCCGCCCATGCCGGTGACGCGGGTGGTCCTGGAGCCGGCCAGCCAGTGGATCACGTCGATGTCGTGGGCGCCCTTCTGCAGCAGCAGCCCGCCGGTGTTGCGCCGGTCGGCGTGCCAGTCCTTGAAGTAGTAGTCGCCCCCGTCCCCGACGAAGTGGCGGCACCAGATCGCCTTCACCTCGCCGATGGCCCCCTCGGCGATCAGCCGCCGCATCGTGCGCACGACCGGCATGTGCCGCATGTTGTGGCCGACGTAGAGCCGGGTGCGCTGCTCGCGGGCGGTACGCAGGATCAGGTCGCAGTCCTCCAGGGTGATCGCGAGCGGCTTCTCGACGAAGGTGGGCTTGCGCGCCCTCAGCGCCCGTACGGCCAGGCCGGCGTGCGTGTGGTCGGGGGTGAGGATGATCACGGCGTCGACGTCGTCCTCCAGCAGGCCGTCGAAGCCGGCGGTCGTGCGCAGCCCGGGGCCGAGGTCCCGGCGGGCGGCGGCGAGCGCCTCCTCGCGGGGGTCGCAGACGGCGACGACGCGGCTCCCCCGCCCGGGCCGGTGCGCCTCCAGCGCCACCGACCGCCGCAACCCGAACCCCGCCACCCCGATCCGCAGATCCGGCCCCCCACCGTCCGAAGGCTTCGCGCCGCCGGGAAGCCGCCCGCCGCCCTCCGTGGCGGCGCTCCCACCGCTCATCTCCTGGCCCATGGTTCCCCTCATTGCCTATTTATGCCGATTTATCGGCATAAATAGGCACCTTAGAACACCGCCAGCGGGATGGGGGGCAAGCGCTGCACTACGATTCACGATCGAGGAGGGGATCACTGTTGGACTGTGAAGACATGGCCATCGACGCGGAGGCGCCCCCGCGCACGCCCGACGGGTGCGAGGAGTGCCTCGCCGAGGGCAGGCGCTACGTCCACCTGCGCAAGTGCGTGCGATGCGGGCACGTCGGATGCTGCGACTCCTCGCCGGGACGCCACGCGACCGAGCACTACGAGCAGACCGGCCACCCGGTGATGCGCTCGTTCCAGAACGGCGAGAGCTGGCTCTGGTGCTACCTGCACGAGATCGTCGGCTACCCGAAGGCCGCCCGGTAGGCCGGCCTTCCGGCACGTGACCGCTAGTCGCGCGCCAGGGTCGCCTCCTCGTAGTCGAGCTCCCTGGTGACCCGGCGCAGCACCTCGTCGTCGATACGGCGCTCATCGCGCATCCGCACCAGCACCGAGCGCTCCGCCTCCAGCATCGAGCGGCGGAGCCTGCGGTACAGCGCGCTCGGCGTCTCCTCGCCCTCGGGGCCGATGCCTCCCCCGAGGCGCTCCCAGGCGCCCATGGCACGACGCTCGGCGTTGTTGCGCAGCCGGTCGATCACCTCGGCGTGCGTCTCGATGACGCCCTCCTTGGTGAGCTCGTCGAGCCGGGCGAGCGCCGCGCCGGCCGCCGCCTGCTGGGCCGCCGCCTCCGAGAGGTTGTCCTTGTAGACCTCCTGGTCGCTGGTGACGCCCAGCTTCCTGATCAGCCAGGGGAACGACATCCCTTGCACCAGCAGGGTGCCGATCACGACGACGAAGGTCAGGAAGAGCAGCAGGTCGCGGTTCGGGAAGCCGACCGGGAGGGCGAAGGCCGCGGCCAGCGACACCACGCCCCGCATGCCCGCCCAGCCGATCACCGCGACGTGGGAGGCCGGCGGCCGCGGCTCGCGCTCCCGGATCCGGCGGAACAGCAGCCGGGGCAGGTGGACGCCGGGGATCACCCACAGGATGCGGGCCACCACGACCGCCGCGAAGATCGCCGCGGAGTACCCCGCGACGCGCCAGGGATCCTGCTCCCTGAGCCCTTCCAGGATGAGCGGGAGCTGGAGCCCGATCAGCGTGAAGACGATGATCTCCAGGAAGAAGTCCAGGACCTTCCACACCGAGTACGAGACCACCCGCGTGCCGTAGTCGGCGCGGTTCATCCGGTGCCCCAGGAAGACGCCGACCACCACCACGGACAGCACTCCCGAGACCTCGGCCGCCTCGGCCGCGAGATAGGACACGAACGGGATGAGCAGCGAGATCGTGTTGGTGATCAGCGGGTCCTTCAGGCGGTTGAACAGAAACCCGAAGGCGTACGCGAGCACGAGGCCGATGAGCAGCCCGCCCCCGGCGGCGTACGTGAACTGCCCGAAGGCCCCCAGAAGGCTGACCCCCTCGCCGGTGACGGCGGCCACCGCGACGCGGTAGGCCGTGAGGGCGGTGGCGTCGTTGAACAGGCTCTCGCCCACCAGGATCGTGATGATCTTCCGCGGCAGCCCCAGCCTGCGGGCGACCGCGACGGCCGCCACCGCGTCGGGCGGGGCGACGATCGCGCCGAGGGCGAAGGCGGCGGCCAGCGGCAGGCCGGGGATCAGGAGGTGCATCAGCAGGCCGATCACCGCCGCGCTGAAGAGCACGAGCCCGACCGACAGCAGCCCCACCGGCCTGCGGAAGTCACGCAGGCGCAGGTACGAGCTGTCCAGCGCCGCCGAGTACAGCAGCGGCGGCAGGAAGACGAGCAGCACCACCTCGGGATCGAGCTCGTACTTGGGCATGCCGGGAATGTGGGACCCGATCAGCCCGACGACCAGCCCGGCGAGGACCAGCAGGAGGGGGGCCGGCCAGCCCCGCCGGCGCGCGAAGGCCGCGATAGCCACGGCACCGGCGGGGAGCAGCACGAACTGGAGCGCTGTGGGAATATCCATCGATCAGCAGGATATGCCGCGGTTCACCACTCGCGGCCGTTCTCCTGCGGGTATGGGCGGCCGGCCTCGTCGGTGTGGGGCCTGCCGTCGGGCCGGACGCGCTCGCCGGTCGTGTACATCGGGTCGTGCACGTACGGGCGTGACAGCTGCGGGTCGGTGGAGTCGCCGGGCGACTGCGCCAGGGACCCGAGGCCGAGCGGGTCGGACGGGTCCACGGCCGACTGCGCCGGGACCTGCGGAGACCAGTCGTATCCCTGAGCCTCGTCGGCCGCGCGGTAGGCCTGGCCAGGCTGCCCGGGGGCGGCCTGCTGGCCGAAGGGCAGGGAGTCGTTCACGATCATGTTCTCCCTCGGTACGGCGTCGCCGTACCGGGACGCGCCGCCGTACTCGGGAGGCGGGGGGAACTCCGGCGAGGAGCCGTAGCTCGGCGGGGCCGAGTAGTCGAGAGGGGGCGTGGCGTAGTCGGCGGACGCGAAGGGGTCGGTCGCCGGACGGCCGTACTCGGGCTTGGACCCGAACTCACCGCTCGGCCCGAACTCGCCGGTGGGCCCGAACTCCTCCCGGGGCCCGTAGTCGTCCCGGGCGGCGTACTCGCCCCTGGGCGCGTACTCGTCCGGGGCCGTGAACTCGCCGGTGGCGCCGAACTCGCCCCCGGTGCCGAACTCGGACGTCGAGCCGTAGCCGGGCTCCGCCGTCGTGCCGTAGTCGGTGTGCGGCCCGAAACGGCCTCCGGCGCCGAACTCGGCCTGGGAACCGTAGTCGGCTCGCGCACCGTAGTCGGACCGCGTGCCCTGCTCGCCCTGGGGCGCGAAGTCGGCAGGCGCCGCGTAGTCGCCGTTGAACGTGTAGCCGTTCGGGGGCGTGTAGTCGGGGTTGACGCCGTAGTCGGCCGAGGCGGCCTGCGGCACCTGCTGCGGGCCGGTCTCCGGCAGCGGGGCCGGGGCCTGGTGGCTGAAGGGCGGCGGGGCCTGCGGGGGGAACTGCTGCGGGACCAGCCCGAGCGCCGCGTCGGCCTGCGCCGCGTAGTCGGCGTTCGACGGGTAGTCGGCATGAGACGGGTAGTCGGTGGGCGCGGGGTAGCCGGGCTGCGCCGGGTAGTCACCCTGCGCGGCGTACCCGGGGTGGTCACCCTGAGAGGCGGCCGGCACCGGGTAGTCGGGGTAGTCGCCCTGGGGAACGGCCTGCGCGGGGTAGTCGGGGTAGTCACCCTGCGGAACGGCCTGCGCGGGGTAGTCGGGGTAGTCACCCTGCGGAACTGCCTGCGCGGGGTATTCGGGGTAGTCACCCTGCGGAACGGCCTGCGGGGGGTATTCGCCATGGCCCTGCGGAACGGTTTCCTGCGGGAGGCGGTCGCCCGGCGGGGCGTACTCGGCGGGACGGGTGCGCGGGGCGACCAGTTTGTCGACGGCGGGCGCGGCACCGCGCGCTACCAGCACGTCCTTGGGCCCGAGCGCCGGCACCGTCTCCTCCGGGTAGCCCCCGGCCACGCCGCGCGCGTAGGCGGCCTGCTCGTCGGCGTAGGAGTGGGCCTGTGTGTAGTCGTCGTCGTGGTCTTCGGGAACGCCGGCCGGGCGGGCGTACTGCCCCGTTCCCGGGTACTCGTGGTACTCCTCGTACTCGGCCTGCTCCTGGTGCTCGGCCTCGTCGTCGTAGTCCGCTTCACCCTCGGGGTACTCCCCGCCCGCCTCCGCGTAACCCTCGTCGAGCGTGTCGAGGAGGCGGCCGACGTCGTCCATCGGCATGCGGAAACTGGCGGTGCACATCTCGCCCCGCCACAGGCTGAGGACCAGGGTGCCCTCGTGCCAGGTGACCCGGAGAACACGCTCCTGGCCACGGGCGTCGAAGAACACCTCACCGAACGATGGCAGTGGGACAACTTCCGACATGGTAGACATCGTGCTTTAACCAGCCTTTATTCGTCCACTCGACCTCAGAAACCCTACCGAACCGTTCGCGTCGCCGTCATGGCAGACCCCGCAGGCCACCCCTCGCACACCCGCCCCACAATGGGTCAGGCGTACGGTAGATCTTCTTTGACCCCCCGGGACCCAGCCCCGTCAGTCTGCCACGCGGAGCGTGATGCGGCTTCCGGAATGCCGAGATGAACCCGGAACGCACCGCGAGTCGCCACCGGTTTCGGGGCGCGGCGACCCCTCGGGGGCCGGTAGCGTTGCGTGTCGTGCTCGACGACTCCCTCAGCTCCGCCGACGACGTCCTCGACGACACCGACGTCGTCCCGCACGACGACGACACCCTCGATGACGACGAGGAGACGTTCGAAGAGGAAGAAGACCTTCCGCCGGTCGAGCAGCTGCTGAGCGCCGCCGTCACCGGTGTCGGAGGAGCCGAGAGGCCCGGCCAGGTGAAGATGGCGCAGGCCGTGCGGCACGCCATCGAGCACGACGAGCACGTCGCCGTCCAGGCGGGCACCGGCACCGGCAAGTCGCTGGCGTATCTCGTGCCCGCGATCCGCCACGCGATCGAGTCGGACAACGCCGTCGTCGTCTCCACCGCCACCATCGCCCTCCAGCGCCAGCTCGTCGACCGCGACCTGCCCCGGCTCTCCGAGGCGCTCGCCGACTATCTTCCCCATGAGCCACAGTTCGCCATCCTGAAGGGAAGGCGAAACTATCTGTGCCGCTACAAGGTGACGGCCGCCTGGCCCGATGAGGACGACGACCAGCTCTTCGACCCGCGCGAGGTCAGCGCCACCGGGCGCATGGTCCAGCGCATCCAGGAGTGGGCGGAGGAGACCGAGACCGGCGACAGGGACGAGCTGGTGCCGGGGGTCAACGAGCAGGCCTGGCGGCAGTTCTCCGTCACCGCCAAGGAGTGCCTCGGCGCGCAGCGGTGCCCGAGCGGCGCCGAGTGCTTCGCCGAGCAGGCCAGGGAGCGCGCGGGCAACGTCGACGTGGTGGTCACCAACCACGCGCTGCTCGCCATCGACGCCATGGAGGAGTTCGCCGTCCTGCCCGAGCACGACGTCGTCGTGGTGGACGAGGCCCACGAGCTCGTCGACCGGGTGACCAGCGTGGTCACCGACGAGCTGTCCGAGGTCGCCGTCGCGACGACCGTACGCCGCGTCGGGCGGCTCATCGAGCAGGGCGTGGCCGACCGCCTTCAGGAGGCTGGCGAGGACCTGAAGGCGCTGCTCGCCGCCGCACCGCCTGGCCGCCTGGACCAGCTCCCGCAGGTCCTCGGGGACACGCTCTCCGTTCTCCGCGACGCCGCGTTCGCCTGCATAACCGCCATGGGCTCGCGCGGCGGCGACATGTGGGGCGGGGGCAAGAACGACGATCCCGAGAAGGCCGGGCAGCGCAAGGCGGCGTTCACCGCGCTCGACGAGCTGCACGACACCTCCGTCCGCATCCTTGAGGCCTTCGGGGGCGACTCCGAGGTCGACAGGGCCGAGGTCGTGTGGCTGGAGGGGGCGACCGACCGCCGTCCCGCCATGCTGAAGGTCGCGCCGCTGAGCGTCGGCGGCATGCTGCGCGACAAGCTGTTCGCCGACCGCACCGTGATCCTCACCAGCGCCACGCTCGCCCTCGGCGGCACGTTCGAGGGCATGGCCCGCCAGTGGGGCCTCGGCCCCGCCCGCCCCGACGACGGCGGCCTCCAGGCCCGGCCGGAGCAGGACGACTCCGGGGCGTCCCCCGAGAAGCCCGGCGAGGGCCAGGCGGGTCCCGAGCCCAAGACCGGCCAGAAGCGCAAGGACTGGGTCGGCCTCGACGTCGGTTCACCCTTCGACCACGCGCGCAGCGGCATCCTCTACGTCGCCAAGCACCTTCCCCAGCCGGGGCGCGACGGCCTTCCCAAGGAGTACCTCGACGAGATCACCGAGCTGATCGAGGCGGCGGGCGGCCGCACGCTCGGGCTGTTCTCGTCCATGCGCGCCGCGAAGGCCGCCACCGAGGCGCTGCGCGAGCGGTTGGAGGTGCCGCTGCTGTGCCAGGGGGACGACTCCACGTCGCTGCTGGTCAAGCAGTTCGCCGAGGACCCCGCCACCTGCCTGTTCGGCACGCTGTCGCTGTGGCAGGGCGTCGACGTGCCGGGGCCCTCGCTCAGCCTGGTGATCATCGACCGCATCCCGTTCCCCCGGCCCGACGACCCGCTGGCGTCCGCCCGGCAGCGGCACGTCGCCGCGAAGGGCGGCAACGGATTCATGGCCGTCGCGGCCACCCACGCCGCGCTGCTGCTCGCCCAGGGAGCCGGAAGGCTGCTGCGGGGTCAGAGCGACAAGGGCGTGGTGGCCGTCCTGGATCCCCGGCTCGCGACGGCCCGCTACGGGAGCTTCCTGCGCGACTCGCTGCCGCCGTTCTGGACGACGAGCGACCCCCAGAAGGTGCGCGCCGCGCTACGCCGCCTCACCGCCACCGCCTGACCGGACGCCCGGCACTCCCGGCGACCGCCGCCGGCCGAGTCGTGGGGAGTCCACAATGGTTCACCCAGGTCGCCCGCCGCGCGCGGTGACCAGGGGCAGGACCGGCGTGCGCGTCTCCGCGATCTGCCGGGCGACCGCCACCGATCCGGCGACGGGCGGGGAGCCGGCGGCTCCGTGAATCTGATTCCCACCTCCGGCCGGCCGCCCCGCGGTTCCCGATCGCGACTGCGGACCGTCGGTCTGCGCGACCCGGCACGCTGCCGTTGATGTGGCTGCGGTTCCCGCGTGTGGAGGCTGTGTGGCGAATGTGTGGTCTCCGCGTCGATCGTTGCTCGTAAGGCGATCACGATCGAGAGGAGGGACGGGTCCGCGCCAGATGATCTCGAGGTGTGAACGGGATCGACGATCGCGTCCGGGCAGGCCGCCGCCTTGGGCCGCAGGTACCTCGATCACATATGCAGCCAAGCTCATGAAACGGAGTGCAACAGCATCATGTCTGTCAGCCTTAAGCGGGGACTGGCCGTCCTCGTCGCGACCGCGGCGACAGTGACGACCATGTCCGTGGTCTCTCCGGCCTTCGCGTCCTCGCGAGTGCTCTATGCCATCTATCCGACGTCCGCGGATTGCCGGGCGGCCGGGAACGCGCTGATCCGGGCGAAGTACGCCCGTGACTTCGAATGCCTGTGGGACAGCCCAGGGTTCGCCCTCTGGGTGCAGACGGTCAAGTAATCCAAGCACGACCCGCAAGGAGGATCCGATATGCGACGCAAGCCCGGACGGGCCGTAGCCGTCCTCATCGCCACAGCGGCGGCCGCCGTGAGCATGGCCGCCACCCCCGCCATGGCCGCCTCGTGGAAGCTGGTAGAAGTCTTCCCGACCTCGGGTGAGTGCTATTCGGCCGGGGATGCCTACGTCCGCGTGCACTACGCGCAGAAGTACCAGTGCAAGTGGGACAGCCCTGGATTCGGTCTCTGGCTGTACCGGTAACGATGCTCCGGGCGCGCTCGGCGGAATGTCCCGGCCGAGCGCGTTCCCGATGACTCTCTTCGTCGCCATCCCACGAGTACGAAGCTTTCTCAGTGCACCTGGTTCGCGTGAAGCTCGAGTAGTACGGCGATCTCCTCGCACTCTGACGGCGAGATGGTTTCCAGAGCCGTCGAAGCCTTCTGCCAGGCGCCGACGGCCGCCTCAAGGTCCCCGGCTTCACGGCGCACGTCGCCCAGCGCACGCAGCGCCAGGCCCTGACGCCGGGGAGCGGGAATGCCCTGACAGATCGCGACGACCGTCTCCAGGACCGTGGCCGCCTCGTCGAACCGCCGCCGCGAGCGATGGAGCTCCGCCCAGACGAACAGGACGCGAGCCTCGCCCAGACGTTCGTCCACGCTTCGGTACGTGGCCAGAGCCTCGCCCAGGAGATGCTCGGCGTCCTCGAACAGCCGCAGAGCGAGTTTGGCGGAGGCGAGCCCCAGGGAGGCGTAGGCCGTGCCACGGGGGAAACCGAGATCGGCGAAGAATGTCAGGGCCTGGGCGAAGGACTGTTCGGCGGCGGCGGGCTCGTCCTGGGCGAGCTGGATCTCACCCAGGAGGATCCGGGCGAACTCGCGGGCACGGACGTCGCCCACAGACCCGGCCTGCTCGACGGCGCGTTCGATGTAGGGACGGGCAGCGGCATGCCTGCCCTGGTTGAAGTGGATCTGGCCTATCCCCCGCAGCACCGCGATCTCCGAACCCCGATCACCGGCCTCTGCCAGGCCGCCCGCCGCCTCGTCGTAGCAGGCCAGCGCCGCCGGGTATCTCCCTTCGACGCGATGCAGCTCGGCCATGTTGACCAGAGCGAGCGCGTGCCCGTACCGGTCGCCGACCTTCGCGAACAGCCGGAGCGAATCTTCCAGGACCTCGCCGCCGCGGAGGTTCTCGTCCTGTGCGAGGAACAGCCCGGCGAGTCCGTTCAGCACAGCCGCCTCACCTCTGAGGTTCCCCGCGTCGCGGGCGCAGGACAAGGCGGTTTCGTGCGTCATCCGCCATTCGTCGTAGAAGCTTCGGGTCTCGAACAGGTGCATGGCGCTGGAGGCGAGCTCCCAGCACAGCTCGTCGAACCCCAGCGACGCGCATTGGCGGACGGCGGCGACGACTCCGGCGCGCTCGGCGTCGATCCAGGCGAGCGGATCGCCTACGATACGGTCGGCGACCTGGAGGTCAGGCTGCCAGCTGCCTCCGTCGCCGTGGACGACACGGTAGTCACCGCCACACAGCCGGGCATGCGCGTGCCGCGCCATGACCAGCCAACCGCTCAGAGCGCGTTCGAGGGCCGTGGTCCGTTCGGCGTCCCCCTCCTCGTCCTCGGCGCGCTCTCGCGCGTACATACGGGTCAGATCGTGGAACCGGAAACGAACCCGCCCGTCAGGACCTCGGCCCGCGATGTCCAGGAGGCGGACATCGACCAGCTGCTCGATCAGATTCTCGGCCTCGGGCTCAGGCACGTCGAGCAAGGCGGCGCCGGCCCAGATCGCGAAGTCGGGCGCTTCCAGCAGCCCCAGCCGGCCGAACATCCGCTGCGCCTGAGAGGAGAGGCCTTGGTATCCGACGGCGATGCTGGCCCGGACCTCCCGGGAGCCGTGGGAAAGCCGGCTGAGGCGACTGCGGGTGTCGCTCAGGCAGGAGACCAGGTCACTCAGGCTCCAGTACGGCCGCGCGGCGAGCTTCGCGCCGGCGATCCGCACGGCCAACGGCAGCCTGCCGCAGAGCTGCACCAGCTCACGGGCGTGGTCCGGCGATTCGGCGGCCTTCTGGGGCCCGATGATGTGTTCCAGCATCTCGACCGCCTCGTCGACCGAGAGTACGTCGAGGTCGATCAGCTGGGCCGCCGGCAGCGCCGTCAGGCGATGCCGGCTGGTGATCAGAACGGCGCATCCCGGCGTGCTCGGGGTCAGCGGGGAAACCTGCGCCTCGTCCAGCGCGTTGTCGAGCACCACCAGGTAGCGCTGGTCGGCGAGCTTCGAGCGATAGAGTTCAGCGCGCTGGTCCAGTTCGGCCGGCACCGTGGAGCTGTCCATCCCGAGCGCGCGCAGGAACCGGCCCAGCGCTTCCGCGGGATGGACGGGATGCTTCTCACCCCCGCGCAGGTCGATGTACAACTGCCCGTCGGGAAACGCGTGCCGGATTTGATGGGCGATGTGGACGGCCAGCACTGTCTTGCCCACGCCCCCTTGACCAGAGATGGCGCCGACGGGCACGGTCGCACCGGTGGACGCCTCCTGGCGGCGCGTCGAGAGCAATTCCTTCGTCACGGCGGACAGCTCCTCGCTCCTGCCGACGAAGTCGGCGTGATCGGGTGGGAGCTGGCAGATCGGGCCCCGCCGTTCCGGGTCGGTCGCGGCCAGGTCATCGGTCAGGATGACGGCCTGCAGCCGCCGCAGTTCCCTGCCGGGCTCGATGCCCAGCTCGTCCACGAGCCGGGCGCGGGCCTGCCAATAGGCCTGCAGAGCCTTGTCACGCTGCCCGTCGGACGCGAACGCGAGCATGAGCAGCTGCCACGCCCGCTCGCAAAGAGGATTCTCCGCCAGGAAGAGCCGCAGCTCGCCGATCGCCTCTCCATACCGGCCGATCCGGAGTTTCGCCTCGGAGCAGTCGAGCCGCGCATCGGTCAGCCGCTCCTCCAGCTCGCTCACGCGGGCGAGCATCGAGCTGCTCAGCTGGATGCCCTCGACGGGACGCCCGCGCCACAACAGCAAGGTGCGCTCGAACCGGCGGACGGCGGCGCCGACGTCACCCTGCTTCACCTCGGCTCGCGCGCGCCGTACCTCCTGGTCGAACGTGAGCAGATCCACCTCCTCCGGACCGGCTTCCAGCAGGTAGCCTGACCTTTTCGTCGACAGTCGGGTATCACCGGAAAGCGCCTTGCGTATCTGGGTGATATGGGTGTGCAGGTTGGAGACGGCCGAGGCCGGAGGGGTCTCCCACAGCGCGTCGATCAACCGTTCCCGTGAAACCCAGGTGTTGACGTTGAGAAGGAGCACCGCCAGAACCGCGTACTGTTTGCCTCTGAGATGGATCTCTCGCCCGTCGGCCCCGCGCACGTAAACGGGGCCTAAGACGCCGAAGGTCGTTGTCACCACGGCCGTACTCCCGCTGGGTCGTTCTGGGGTTAATCCATGGCTTCTTGCGACAGCTGTTGATCACGATAGGCCCGCGAAGGCCGGTGCCGTCAAGGGGCTCACGTGTGCGCCCTCCCTTCTCCTGGTGGAGCGGGCGCCGGGCCTTCGGTGCCGGCCCGCAGGTTGTCGAGCATGCGCCGCAGCATGCCGGTGAGCAGGCGCGACTCGTGCTCGGAGAACCCCGCCGGCAACCGTGAGGTGACCTGCCCGAAGAGGGGTGCCACCGGAATAAGGTTCGTTGGATTCTCCGCGATTGCTACTGGGACCCCCCGGGATCCGGGGCTTGCCGATCGGCGGCCGTGGGCTACTGTTCTAGAACAGTCGAGAGAGAGAAGACGAGCATGGGCGAGATGTCCTGGTCCGGTCGGCAGGGCGTCACGGTGCCCGCCGCCGCCCGCGCGATGAGCGACCCCGGCGCCACCGGCCGGTTCGGAACCTACGGCGGGCGGTACGTGCCGGAGTCGCTGATCCCGGCCTGCCACGAGATCGAGGCGGCGTTCCGTGAGGCCTGGGGCGACCCCGAGTTCCGCAGCAGGCTTTCCACCCTGCTCACGGTCTACGCCGGCCGCCCCACTCCGTTGACCCCCGCCTGGCGGCTCTCCCATGAGCTCGGCATCACCCTGTTCCTCAAACGCGAGGATCTCGCGCACACCGGCTCACACAAGATCAACAATGTGATCGGCCAGGCGCTGCTCGCTCACCGGATGGGCAAGGAACGGCTGCTGGCCGAGACCGGCGCGGGCCAGCACGGCGTCGCCACGGCGACCGCCGCGGCGCTCCTGGGCCTCAAGGCGACCGTGTTCATGGGCGAGCGGGACATCGAACGGCAGGAGCTCAACGTTCTGCGGATGAACGTGCTGGGCGCGGAGGTCGTGCCGGTCACGACCGGGAGCCGCACCCTCAAGGACGCCTGCAACGAGGCGATGCGGCACTGGGTGTCGTCGGTGGACGACTCCTACTACTGCATCGGGTCGGTGATGGGCCCGCATCCCTATCCGTGGATGGTGCGCGAGTTCCAGCGGGTGATCGGTGAGGAGGCCCGCGCCCAGTGCGCCGCCGAACTCCCCGTCGGTGTGCCCGACTACGTGGTCGCCTGCGTCGGCGGCGGCTCCAACGCCGCGGGCACGTTCGCCGGCTTCGTCGACACCACTGCCCGGCTCATCGGGGTCGAGGCCGAGGGCGGCGCGGCGGCGACCTTCGGCAGGGTCGGGGTGCTGCACGGCTTCCGCTCGCTGGTCCTCCAGGACGAGGACGGCCAGGTGACGGAGGCCCATTCGGTCGCGGCCGGCCTCGACTATCCGGGGATCGGCCCCGAGCACGCCCATCTACGCGACGGGGGGCGCGCCCGCTACGAGACCGTGAACGACGAAGAGGTCGTCCAGGCGCTGCTGTGCCTGGCCCGCACCGAGGGGATCCTGGCCGCGCTGGAGTCCTCGCACGCCGTGGCCTGGGTGATCCGGGCCGCCAAGTCCGGCGAGATCGCGCCGGGGTCGACCGTGATGCTGACTCTCTCCGGCAGGGGAGACAAGGACATCGCCTCCATCAAGGAGCTGCTGTGACCGAATCCCTGGAAGAATTCCTGATCGCACGCCGTGGCACGGGGCGTCCCCTGCTGGTGCCCTATGTCACCGCCGGGGTCACCCCCGGGTGGACGGACGTCGTCCACGCCTACGCCGACGCCGGAGCCGACGCCGTCGAGCTGGGCTTCCCCTTCTCCGATCCCATGCTGGACGGCGTCACGATCCAGGAGGCCTCCGACCGGGCGATCGCGGCCGGGACCACGGTCAGGGGGATCCTCGAGAAGGTCGCGACGCTCGACGTCGACGTGCCGCTCATCGCGATGACCTACAGCAATCTGGTGGTGCAGCAGAGCACCGCGGAGTTCTGTGCGGCGCTCACCGCGAGCGGGCTGCGCGGGCTGATCGTGCCCGACTCGCCCCTGGAGGAGGTCGGGGAGCTGGCGGACGCCGCGGCGGCCGAGGGCCTGGATCTCGTGCTGCTCGCCGCTCCGTCCTCCTCCCGGGCCAGACTGCGCGAGATCACCGAGCGCAGCCGGGGCTTCGTCTACGCCCTGACCCGCATGGGCACCACCGGCGAGCGCGGCGAGATTCCCGAGCAGGCCGCCCGGCTCGGCCGCGAGCTCAAGGGACTCACCGACCGGCCGGTCCTGTTCGGTTTCGGGGTCTCCAACCCGGCGCAGGCCGCCGCGCTGGCGGGTCATGCCGACGGCGTCGTGGCGGCTTCGGCGCTGATGCGCAAGCTCCTCGACGGCGCCCGGCCACGCGAGCTGGGAGAATATGTGGCGAGCATTCGACGCGCACTCGACCAGGGAGCCAGATGAGCAGTACGCCCCGCTACCGCGCCATCGCCGACGACCTGACCCACAAGATCAAGTCGGGCCACTACCGCGCGGGCGAGGCGTTGCCCGCGCAGCGTGAGCTCAGCGCCTTCTACGGCGTGACGATGATGACGCTGCGGCAGGCGTTGCAGGTCCTCAGCGGCGAGGGTCTGATCGTCCAGCGGGCCGGCCGCGGCACTTATGTGACGCCGGCCAGTGCGGAGTACCCCCTCGACACGCTGCGCAGTCTCGGCGACGACCTACGCAGGCAGGGTTACCCCCTGCGGACCGAGGTGCTGTCGGCCGCGATCCGGCAGGCCCCGCGCTCGCTCACCCGGCTGCTGGGCGACGCGCCGGCCGACCGCCGGGCTCTCCGGCTGGCACGCGTACGGCATCTGCTGGGCCGGCCAGCCGTCCACCAGGTCTCCTGGATCGTCGAGCCGCACGCCTCGGCGATCAAGGGGACCGATTTCACCGAGACCCCGCTGTACACCGCGCTCGCCGACGTCGGCGCGCGAGTGCACCGGGCGACTGAACGGGTCAGGCCGGCCCTGCTCACCGCCCTGGTCGCGGCGCGGCTGCAGCACCCGGCGGGCAGCCCGGTCTTCGTCAGCGAACGGGCGACCTATGACGACCAGGGCGCCCTGGTCGTCATGGACCACGCCACGATCCTCGGCGAGTGGATGGAGATCAGGGCCGAGCGCAAGGCCACGGACCTGTCGCTGCACTGGGTCTCCCAGCGCTGACCGTTCACGGTTTGAGGAGAAGATCCAGACGGCGACCCCGCGACCTGCCGGGCGGCCGCCAGGTCGTAGATGATGAACAGTCCCGGCGAAGGCAGTGGTCACCCCGCTAGGCGTAGGGCTCCAGGCGGGGGCGTTTGGGGTCGACGGCGTCGCCGGAGGAGGTGCCCCGCAGGCGGCGGCCCACCCACGGGATCAGGTGCTCGCGCAGCCACAGGCGGTCCTCGCGGAGCTTCGCCCTGCGGTCGACCTGCTCCCTGGGCGGCCAGGCATGGCGCCAGTCGTCCTCGGACGGCACGCCGAGGACCTCGCAGACCTTCGCGGCGACCAGGCGGTGCCCCTCGGCGTTCATGTGGAGCCGGTCGTCGCTCCACGCCCGCCAGTCGCGGATCGGCTGCATCGACCACTGGTCGACCACGTGGCAGCCGTACAGGTCGGCGATGGAGCGGATGTGCAGGTAGAACACCGCGAACCTGCCCCGCACCTGCCGCATGAGCGGGGTGTCACGCGGGTCCACCCCGGTGAACAGCACGACGTCGGCGCCGGTGGCGCGCAGGTCGCGCACGGCCCTGGACAGCGTCTTGGCCATGCGGTCGGGGTCGCTGCCCGGCCGCAGCAGGTCGTTGCCGCCGGCGCAGAAGCTGATCAGGTCGGGCTTCAGCTCGATCGCCACCGGCACCTGGTGCTGCACGATCTGGTCGATCAGCTTGCCGCGCACCGCGAGGTTAGCGTACCGGAAGCCGGGCTCCAGCGCGGCGAGGCGCTCGGCCACCCGGTCGGCCCAGCCCCGGAAGTGCCCGTTCTCACCGGGGTCGTTGAGCCCCTCGGTGAAGCTGTCGCCGATCGCGACGTAGGAGGTGTAGGCCCTCATCGCCCGTCCTCCGCGATCGCCCGCAGCGCCAGCTCGTACGACCGCAGGCCGAACCCCGCGATGGTGCCGCTGGCGACCGAGGCGACCACCGAGGTGTGGCGGAACTCCTCGCGCGACGCGGGGTTGGAGATGTGCACCTCGATCAGCGGCGCCGTGCGCTGGGCGATCGCGTCGCGCAGCGCGTACGAGTAATGGGTGAAGGCGGCCGGGTTGAGGACCACCGGGATGGCCCCGTCGGCGGCCTCGTGGATCCACGACACCAGCTCGGCCTCGTCGTCGGTCTGCCGGACGTCCACGGTGAGGCCGAGCTCCCTGCCGGTCTGGCGGCACAGGGCGGCCAGGTCGTCGAAGCTCGCCGCGCCGTAGACATCGGGCTCGCGGATGCCGAGCCGCCCGAGGTTCGGGCCGTTGAACACGAACACCGTTCTCATCGCGCCCCGCCCTCCGCGCCGCAGACGAACCTCAACCTCATCGCGCCCTCGCCGTGCCGCTCACGCCGGACACGAAAGCCGCCGTCGGCAGCCGCCGTCGGCGCGATCTCCGCCGTGCCCTCCGCACGCCCGACCGTCATCGTCCGACCTCACGGTAGGCGGCCTCGAGCAGCTCCTCCGGGGGGTCCTCCAGGCGCGCGACCTTGCCGATGTCGTCGAGGATGACGAACCGCTGCTTGGCACCGCGGTTCTTCTTGTCGACGCGCATGTGGTCGCGCAGCTCGGGCCAGGCCTCGTGGCGGTAGGCCGTCGGGAGGCCGACCGAGCTCAGGATCGACCGGGTGCGCTCCACGAGGCCCGGGCCCGCGTGGCCGGACAGCCGGGACAGCTCCGCGGCGTAGACCATGCCGATGGCGACGGCCTCGCCGTGCCGCATGTGGTAGCTCTCGACGCGCTCGATCGCGTGGGCCAGCGTGTGGCCGTAGTTGAGGATCTCGCGCATGCCCGACTCGCGGAGGTCGGCCCCCACGACGTCGGCCTTGACCCGGATCTTGCGCTCGATCAGTGCCCGTGTGTGCCGGCCCTCGGGCACCCGGGCGCCCTCGGGGTCGTCCTCGATGAGGAGCAGGATGGTCGGGTCGGCGATGAAGCCGCCCTTGATGACCTCGGCGAGCCCGGCGACGTAGTCGTCGCGCGGCACCGAGACCAGGGTGGCGAGGTCGCACAGGACCCCGACCGGCGGGTGGAACGAGCCGACGAGGTTCTTGCCCTCGGGGGTGTTGATGCCGGTCTTGCCGCCCACCGCCGCGTCGACCATGCCGAGCAGCGTGGTGGGCATCTGGACGACCTTGACCCCGCGCAGCCAGGTGGCCGCCACGAAACCTGCCAGATCGGTGGTCGCTCCCCCGCCGACGCCGACCACGGCGTCCGACCGGGTCACTCCGTACCGGCCCAGGGCCGACCAGAGCTCGGCGGCCACCTCGATCGACTTGGCGCGCTCGCCGTCGGGCACGGGAAGCGCCACGACGGACAGACCGGCGGCCTCCAGCACCCCGCAGACCGGGCGGGAGATCTCGGGAAGGCTCGCCGGGTGGATCACCGCCACTGTGCGCACGCCGTCGCCCAGCAGGCCCGGCAGCTCCGCGAGCACACCGGCCCCGACGACCACGTCGTACGGGCGCTCGCCCCTGACCGTGATGCGGGTGCTCGTCACGCCGGAAGCTCCTTCAGGATCTCGTCGGCGATCTCCTCGGGCGCCCGGCCGTCAGTCGCCACGACGATCGAGGCGAGCCGCTCGTAGACCGGGCGGCGCTCCTCCATGAGCCTCTTGAGCTGGCTGCGCGGGTTGAGCACGAGCAGCGGGCGCGCCTGCGCGAGACCGACCCGCTGCACGGCGTCGGACAGGCCGACCTGGAGGTAGACCACCGAATGCCCCGCGAGGAGCTCCTGGGTGGCCTCGTTGAGGATGGCGCCGCCGCCGAGCGCGAGCACGCCGTCGTGCCCGGCGAGCGCCTCGCGCACCGCCGCGGCCTCCAGCTCGCGGAACCGCTCCTCGCCGTCGTCGACGAAGATCTCGGCGACCGGCTTGCCCGCCACGGCCTCCACGTCCGTGTCGGTGTCGCGGAAGGCCGCGCCGAGACGCTGGGCCAGCAGGCGGCCGACGGTGGACTTGCCCGACCCGGGCGGGCCCACCAGCACAGCTCTGGGAGACGTCACTTGATCACCATCGACGAAAGGTAGCCGGAAAGGTTGCGGGCGACCTCCTCAACGGAGTCGCCGCCGAACTTCTCGACGGCCGCGTCGGCGAGCACCAGCGCGACCATCGCCTCAGCGACGATACCGGCGGCGGGAACCGCGCACACATCCGACCTCTGGTTGATCGCTTTGGCGGGCTCGCCGGTGAGCACGTCGATCGTGGAGAGCGCGCGCGGCACGGTGGAGATCGGCTTCATCGCGGCGCGCACCCGCAGCGGCTCGCCGTTGGTCATGCCGCCCTCGACGCCTCCGGCGCGGTTGGTGACGCGGCGGACGCCCTCGGCGGTGTTCTCGATCTCGTCGTGGGCGCGGGAGCCCCGCCTGCGCGCGGTGTCGAACCCGTCGCCGACCCCGACGCCCTTGATCGCCTGGATGCCCATGAGCGCCCCGGCGAGCCGCGAGTCGAGGCGCCGGTCCCAGTGGACGTAGCTTCCGAGGCCCGGCGGCAGCCCGTACGCGACGACCTCGACCACCCCGCCGAGCGTGTCGCCCTCGCGCTTGGCCGTGTCGATCTCCTCGATCATCGCCGCGCCGGCCTCGGGATCGAGGCAGCGCGCCGGGTGCTCGTCGACGGCGGCGAGCTGGTCGGGCCCGGGGATGAGGCCGTCCGGGGCCTCGGCGGTGCCGATGGCGATCACGTGGCTGACGATGTCGACGCCGAGCGCCTGCTTGAGGAAGTTGCGCGCGACCTGGCCGAGGGCGACCCTGGCTGCGGTCTCGCGGGCACTGGCCCGGTCGAGGATCGGGCGGGCGTCGTCGAAGCCGTACTTCTGCATGCCGGACAGGTCGGCGTGGCCGGGACGCGGGCGCGACAGGGGCGCGTTGCGCGCCTGGGCGGCGAGAAGCTCGGGGTCGACCGGGTCGGCCGCCATCACGGTCTCCCACTTGGGCCACTCGGTGTTGCCCACGCGGATCGCGACAGGGCTGCCCAGCGTGCGGCCGTGGCGCACGCCGCCGACGATCGTCACCTCGTCCTGCTCGAACTTCATCCGCGCGCCGCGGCCATAACCCAGGCGACGCCTCGCCAGGGCCTGCTCCACGTCGGCGGTCGTCACCTCGACCCCGGCGGGCATCCCTTCGAGGATCGCGACGAGCTCGGGGCCGTGGGACTCACCTGCGGTCAACCAGCGCAACATGATGACAAGTCTTCCATGCACGGCCCAGTGCCATCGCCGCCCCCGAACCGATCAGCGCGGTCACTGCGGCAAGGACTCCGACCCGATCAGCGCAGTCGTTCCGGCGACGGCTCCCAGCCGATCAGCGCAGGACCGCGGCGAGGGCTCCGAGGAGGATGAAGGGCCCGAGGGGGAACTGGCTCCGCAGGGTGCCCCGGCGGGTGACCAGCAGCACGACGGCGTAGAGCGCGCCGAGGAACTGGCCGCCCACCGCGCCGGTTATCCAGGCGTCAAGGCCGAGGGCGCCGGTCAGCATCCCGGTGAGCCCGGCCAGCTTGACGTCGCCGAGCCCGAGCGCGCCGGGCCGTGCGAACCACAGGACCGCGTAGACGCCGGCCAGCGCCAGACCGCCCAGCAGCCCCGCCATCAGGTGGCCCGTGGGGGCGAGCAGCAGGACGAGGATCGGGTAGGAGGGCAGCGTGAGGGCGTCGGGCAGCCGCTGGGTCCGCCAGTCGATCAGGGCGAGCGCGCACCCGGCCACCGCCGCGTACGACCAGGCGGCGAGCAAGGGAGTCCACCCGATCCGCCACGCGACCAGTGCGCAGACGGCGGCGGTGCCCAGCTCCACCAGAGGCGGCCACGCGGGCACCGGCACGGCGCGCGCCATGCGGCGAAACGCCTGACGAGCCTCCACCCGGTACGCCCGCCGCGCCTCGGCCGCCTCCTCCCGCGAGAGCCCGTCCTCGGGGGTTTCCTGCCCCGAGAACCCGTCCTCGGGGGTTTCCTCCGGCGAGAGCCCGTCCTCGGGGGTTTCCTCCGGCTCCCCGGACGGGTCCCCATCGGGCCTGGCGGCCGGAGGGCTCCCGCCGTGCCCGGCGGCCGGATGGCCTACTTCGGCTGCCCGGCGATCGCCATCGGGGCGGCGGTCGTCGTCAGGTCCGACGGCCGGGCCGAAGCCGCTTGCCAGGGCGCGGGCGTAAGACCCCGCGACCAGCCCGAGGAGCGCGGCCCCAGCGACGACGAAGCTCACCCGCCGACCCTAATCCCTGATGGGCCAGCTGGACCGGTGGTGACCGGATCACGAGAAGGCCCGGGGCCTACCGGGGTCCCTGTCCTAAGGAGTGAAGCCGGGGCCGTACTGGGCTCCCTCGTCAGAGACCGGAACCGGGGCCCGTACCGGCCTCCATCGCCGGAGGACTCAAAGGGAAGGGTGGACGACCTTCGGGAGTTCAGTGCTTGGGGCGGCGGAAGCGCCGGAAAAATCCGCTTTTGGGGGTGGTAACCCGGGCGACGGTCACCTCGGCGTGCTCGGCCAGCCCGTTCAGCAGGGCCTGGATGCCCTCTCCCTCGGCCGTGACGTGCCCGATCGAGGCGAGGGCACGCAGCATTCCGCCCTCGATCGCGAACGGCACCGGGCCTGCCACGTCGATCACGACGGCGGCGGCCTCCTCGCCGAGCGCGGCCCGGCAGACCTGCGGGGTCACGGCCTGCATGGGCCGGGCGTCCGCACGCCAGAGCTTCAGCGACTCGGTCCCGGTGAACGCGGGAACCGCCTTCCTGCCGTCGGCGCCGACCAGCACCGGCAGGGCCATCTCGCTCTCCTTCTCCTGCCTGAGCCCGTGCTCGCCGACCTCGGACTCCGTCAGCAGGGCCACGACGGGCACGAGCAGGCGCGCCGTGCTCAGGGCCGACACCACGTCGGTGGAGTCGGCCGTACCGGCGGCGAAGGCGGCCAGCGCCGCCGCGACGGACGCGTCGGCGCTGCCGTCGTCGCCGGGGACCAGAGGCTGCGGAATGCTTGGCACGACCCGCGAGCCTACCCGCCACGCCGGTCCGCTCGTGTCAGCCGAGGTCGGCGATGGCGGCCACGGGGCCGCCGCCCGAAGGGCCCTGGTGGACGGCCGCGACCGAGACGAACACGGCCGGGTCGCCGGTGACGCTCGCGGCCACCCCGCCGACCGTGGCCTTGATCTGCCGGTGCCAGTGCACGTCGGAGTCGTCGAGCATGATGTTCCTGCGCCCGCGCACCCGGCCGCTCGGGTCGGCCTCGCACTTCATGAACACGTTGACGAGCTTGTCGCCGAGGTCGCTCGGGTGCGGGCGGTCGGGCAGCTCGATGCCGCTCCCGCGGATCGCCTCCCAGATGCCGTCGGCGTCCAGCGCGTCCTTCATCACGCTGTGCCCGATGCGGTACCTGCCGCCGATGCCGCGCACGTTGCCGACCACGACGATCTGCGCGCGGTCGAGCTCGACGCCGGAGGAGCACGAGGCGACGCTGGAGTAGAGGGACAGATCCTTGTGGATCTGGTCGGCCGAGGGCATCTCGATCTCGCCGAGCGCCACCGCGATGCCGAGGGCGGTCGTGGAGTTGGAGATGTCCATGGAGGGGCCGGTGTCCTCGATCACGACGTCCTGGCCGCGCGACTTCGCGTCGGTGATCGTGGCGAGGGTGAGCAGCGGGGTCTTGGTCTGGACGTAGTGGACGTCGGCCGGATCCTCGATGCCCGCGATCTTCATCGCCTCGCGCACGCCGGCGGCGACCTTCTCCACCATGGCGGGGCGGCCGATGTCCTCGGGCAGGATGACGTCGCTCATCGCGACGCCGACCGAGACGCGCGGCTCGTCCGAGGGCTCGACGCTAGAGGGGTCCACGGAGGCGAAGATCGTCGCATGCGGGCTGAGCACACCGTCGGTGCCGCCCGACCACACCAGCGGCACCTGCGCGGCCTCCTCGGGCGTACGGGTGCCCTTGGCGACGAGCACCTCGCGGAAGGCGCGGTCGGCGAGGATGCGGGTGTAGTCGTTGACGCCGCCGTTGCCCTCGGTCTTGCCGATCACGGCGAGCACCCGGTCGGCCTCGATCACCCCGTCGTCTATGAGTTTCGCGAGCCCGGAGGCGTCGGTGACGCTCTCGATGGCGACCTTGCGCACCTCGATCGGATCCGGCATATCTCCTACCTCTCAGTCATTTCACTCGTCTAATCCAGGACGCATGGAATACGGCACGCCTCGCGCCGCGGGCGGTCACGGCTCGATGATGGTGCCGGCACCGCCGGTCAGCGCCCCGCCGATGTGCTCCAGCGAGGTGATCACCGCCCGGCCGCCGCCCTCGGCGAACCGCAGCGCCGCCTCCACCTTGGGGCCCATGCTGCCACTCGCGAAGTGCCCCGCCGCCTGAAGCGCGCGCATCTCCCCGACGGTGACGCGGCCGATCGGGCGGGCCTCGGCCGTGCCGAACCCGGCGACGGCCCCGGGAACGTCGGTGGCCAGGACGAGCACGGTCGCCCGTACGGCGGGCGCCAGCACCGCGGCGGCCGTGTCCTTGTCGACCACGGCCTCGACCCCGCCGAGCGAGCCGTCGGCGCGGCGGACGACGGGCACTCCCCCGCCTCCCGCGACCACCACCGTGTACCCCGCGTCCATCAGGGCGAGCGCGGCCGGCGCGTCGAGGATCTCCAGAGGGCGCGGTGAGGCCACGACCCGCCGGAAGCCCCTGCCGGGGAACTCCCGCCACGTCTGGCCCAGTTCCTCGAACCTGCGCGCCTCCGCCTCGGTGAAGTACCTGCCGATGGGCTTGACCGGGTTCTGGAACGCCGGATCGCCGGCGTCCACGAGCGTCCGCGTCACCACCACGGCCGTACGGCCGCCGAGGGCGTTGAGGATCAGCACGCCGATCGTGGCCTGGGTCTGCGCGCCGCACCAGTCGAGCGGCACGGGGGGCACCACGTCGGCGGCGAGCTGGTTCTTCAGGAGAAGGTTGCCCACCTGGGGGCCGTTACCGTGCGTGAGGATCACCTGGTGACCCTCGGAGATCAACGCGGCGACGTGCGCCATCGCCCCTTCGACGGCCTGCCGCTGATCGACCGGCGACGCGCTGCCGTCGGGCGCGGTCATCGCGTTGCCACCGAGAGCGATCAGTACGCGTTCACCCACAGCCCGAAGCTATCCACACTGGCACGTCACCTCATTGGCCATAATTGCCCACAAACCACGCCTCCTTCGGAGTAATTCGCCAAGCCGAGCGCCTTGATGGCTCTGTCGCCACTATTCGGCCTCAGAGAGCCCGCACATCGGTGAACACCTGTTCAGGAGCGGTCCACGGCGTCATACTGGTCAAGATCGGCCGCCCGCCACCGAGCGGGCCGTCCGCCACACGTTCTACCCCAGCAGCCCGCACGGCTCGTGCCCGTCCCCCTGGCGGTCCCCATGACCTCGTCCGACGCGCTCACCGACTGGCGGCGGCTCGACGCGGTGACGCGGAGCGCCGTGAAAGACCAGGCCGTCCGGGGGCGCCCCCACCACCGGCCACGGGTCGCCGCCGTCTCGGCGCGTTACGCGGGAGCCGCGCTGGCCAGGCCGACGGGGTGGATATCGCGGTCGTCGTGGGCGTTCTCGTCGTCGTCCCGCTCGCCCTCCTGTGGGACGCCGAGGACATGTCCTGGCCGGACAGGCTCGTCGTCGTCGCCCTGGCGAACGTCCTGCCCATCGTCATCACCGCCGAGATCCTTCGCGGCAGGCGCGAACGGCTGCTCCGGATCCTCACCGCGAACCGGGAGCCCCGCGCGTTCGCACCGCTCGTCTCCGCGCCGGGCACACACGTCGGGGGCGCGAGGCTGACCGCCCGCGTCACCGCCAGGCGGCTCCTGCGGGCGGACACCATCCCGCTCGGCATGCTCCTGTGGCTGCTGATCGGCCTCGCCGCGCTCCTGTTCTCCTCGGGTGAGAGGCGGCTCGGATACCTGATCATCCTCATGATCATGCTCTTTCAAGGGTTCGCCGCCGTGCTGCGCTGGCTGTACTGGCTCCGCGGGAACCGCACGGCGCTGGTCGTGGCCGCGGACGGCGTCGTGATACCGGGCGTGCCGGACATCCGGCTGGCGTGGGAGGACATCGGCGAGGTCAGGCTCCTCCCCCTCCCCGCCTTGTACAGGAACGGCCGTCCCGGCGACACGGTCGTGGCGTTCGTGCCGGCGGACCGCCGGAGGCTGTCCCGCGAGCGGGACACGCCGCGCTGGGGAGACGTGCGGACCGGCTTCTTCGCCCTGCCGGACGGCTGGCTGGCCCCCGCCGCCGACGAGATCGCCTCGGCGGTCGTACGGCTGTCGGACGTGCCGGTGGTCGACTACCGCTAGCGGCCGGCTGGAACCCTGAACTCATCGCCGGGAATGTCACCACATGCGGGTCAGCAAGGCCGGCGGCACCGCCGGGACTGACCCCATCCCCGGCCGAACCGGGATGGCGGCGAGGCGTCAGGGTGCGGGCCGCCGCCTAGACCGGGGCGACGAAGCCCCAGAGGACCTGGGCGATCTCGTCCACCTCGGCGAACTCGCCCGAGGCCACCGCGGAGACCAGGTCGTAGACCGAGTCGTCGTCGGTGTCGAGCTCGACGCCGTTGTATTCCAGGAAGACCACCGTGCACACCCAGGCGAGCCGCTTGTCGCCCTCGACGAACGGAGGGTGGACGGCCAGGGAGTGGAGCAGCGAGGCGGCCTTGATCAGCATGTGGGGATACGCCTCGTGGCCGAACATCGAGGCCTGCGGCCGGTGGACGGCCGAGTCGAGGAGCCCGGCGTCACCGAGCTCCGGAGGCGCCCCCGCCGTGAGCTCGGCGAGGTCGATCACCTGCTCCACGGTCAGATAGCGCGTCATCCGCCGGGCTCCGGGGCCGGGTGGATCAGGCGGGGTCCCGAAGGCGGGCGGGCCGGGGGGCGCGTCATTCGCCGAGCCGGTCGAGGACGGCCCGCCAGCGCCTGACCGCGGCGACCCCGAGGCGGCGCACCTCCTCGTCGGCGTCGTGGCGCGCGATGTACTCGTCCACGGCGGCGTGCACGACCTGCTGCACGCTGCGCCCTTCCTTCTCGGCGCGCCGGCGCAGGGCCTCTGTCTGCTCGTCACTCAGGCGAAGCGTCATGGCCATACCTCCACGGTACGCATCCGGCATCAGGATGATATTGGACACGGCGAGTGTATGACTATTTACAGAACGCTGTCAGCCGATTTCCCGTGCAGACGGCTGAGCCGCGCGACCGCCTCGTCGATGATCTCGTCCCTCTTGCAGAAGGCGAACCGGACGAAATGCCTGCCCAGCTCGGGCCGGTCGTAGAAGACCTGGGTGGGAATGGCGACGACTCCGGCCAGCTCGGGAAGGCGTCTCGCCAGGTCGACGCCGTCGGTGAAGCCGAGCGGCCGGATGTCGGTCTGCACGAAGTAGGTGCCGGCGGGGCGGTACACGCCGAATCCCGCCGCGGACAGCCCCGCCATGAGCCGGTCGCGCTTGGTGGCGAGCGCGTCGCGGAGCCCGGCGACCCACCCCAGCTCCTCGCGGAGGGCGTGGGCGACGGCGAGCTGCCACGGGGCGTTCGCGGTGAACGTCAGGAACTGCTTGACGGTCTGGACGGCCCCCACCAGCTCGGCCGGCGCGCAGATCCACCCCGTCTTCCAGCCGGTGACGGAGAAGGTCTTGCCCGCCGAGGAGATCATGACGGTGCGCTCGCGCATGCCCGGCAGCGTGGCGAGCGGGATGTGCTCCACGCCGTCGAAGGTCAGGTGCTCGTACACCTCGTCGCTGATCGCGATCAGATCGTGCTCCTGGCACACGGCGGCGATCGCCGACAGCTCGTCGGCGGTGAAGACGGTGCCGGTGGGATTGTGCGGTGAGTTGACCAGGATCGCCCGGGTGCGCGGGCCCACGGCGGCGCGCAGCTCATCGGGGTCGAAGGCGAACCTGCCCTCGGACGGGCGCAGCGTCACCGGCCTGCGCACCGCCCCGGCCAGCGAGATCGCGGCGGCGTAGGAGTCGTAGTAGGGCTCGAAGACGATCACCTCGTCACCGGCCTCGCACAGCGCGAGGACGGAGGCGGCCAGCGCCTCGGTGGCGCCCAGGGTCACCAGGATCTCGCGGTCGGGGTCGTAGACCAGCCCGTAGTGCTCCTTGCGGTGCTCGGCGACCGCCTGCCGCAGCTCGGGCAGGCCGGGCCCGGGAGGGTACTGGTTGAAACCCTCGCGGATCGCCGTCACGGCCCGCTCCAGCATCGCCGAGGGCCCGTCGGTGTCGGGGAAACCCTGCCCGAGGTTGATCGACTCGGTCCGTACGGCGAGCGCCGTCATCTCGGCGAACACCGTCGTGCCGAACTCGCGCATGCGGGCGACCAGAGGTTCGTTCACGCCGGTCAGCCTATCGGGCCGCCGCGCGCTAGCCTCTTCGAGTGATCGCCCTGTTTACCCCCGATTGCGGGATGCGTCACTTTGGTCCTCCCTGGTGACGCGCATCCGGGAGCTGGACGCGCTGCGCGGCTTCGCGGTGTGCGGGATCACGCTGGTCAACACCTGGCAGCACACGGTCGGCGCGATCGGGCGGCACACCACGACGCCCGTCGACTGGATCGTCGAGAACCTCCTGCAGAGCCGCTTCTTCCCCATCTTCTCCTTCCTCTTCGGCGTGAGCTTCGTCCTGTTCCTCCGGTCCGCCGCGCGCAGGACGCCGCGCCCCCGGCTGGTCCTGCTCCGCAGGCTCGCCGTACTGGCCTGCCTCGGGCTGCTCCACCGGATGGCCAACCCCGGCGAGGTGCTGCTGCCCTACGCCGTCACCGGGGCGATCGTGCTGCTGCCCGCGTCCTACCTGCACCGCCTGCTCGTACTGCTCGCCGGGGCCGCCGCCACGCTGTGGGCGGCGCTCGCGCACGCCGGAGGGGTCTGGCTCGTCCCGGGCGTGTTCCTGCTCGGCATGGCGGTGATCGAGTACGCCCCGGGGCCGCGCGCCCTGAAACCCGCGTTCCTCACCAGTGCCCTGCTCGGCGTGGCGCTCACCGGAGCGTGGGTGTACCTGTGGGGGCGTCCGGGGGCGTTCGACTTCCCGTACACGGTGAGCGTCTACCCGCTCGCCGGCCTCGCCGCCGCGACGGCCTACTGCACCGGCGTGCTGCTCCTGCTGCGCCACCGGCCCGGCTCCCTGGCGTTCCTCGAACCGCTCGGGCGGATGGCGCTCAGCGCGTACGTCTCCAGCACCCTCGCCATCCTCGCGGCGCTGCCCCTCCTCGTGCTGGACGGCGGCAGGACCGGGGTCGTGGCCGTCGCGGCGGTCACCATCGCCGTGCAGGCGGCCTTCGCCCACTGGTGGCTGGCGCGTTTCAGGTACGGCCCGCTGGAGTGGGCGTGGCGCTGCCTCACCTGGTGGGAGATCGTGCCGAACCGGCGCCCGGCCGAAGGCCCTCCGGCCTGACCCGGCCGTGGCTCTCGGCACGCGAGGCCTCTGGCCTTAGGCTTGTGCGGTGACCCGCATCGCCCTGTGCCAGATCCCGGTGTCCGAGGATCCCAAGAGCAACCTCGAGTGCGTGCGCGACGCCCTCGGAAGGGCCGCCTCGCGCGGCGCCACCCTGGCCGTGTTCCCCGAGGCCACGCTGACCCGGTTCGGCAAGGGCGTCGCCGAGCACGCCGAGCCGCTCGACGGCCCGTTCGTCACGGCCGTGGCCGACGCGGCGCGGGCGCACGAGGTCGCGGTCATCCTCGGCACCTTCGAGCCCGCCGGCGGCCGGGTGCACAACACCGCCGTCGCCCTCGACCGGCGCGGCAGGCTGCTGGCCGCCTACCGCAAGATCCACCTGTTCGACTCCTTCGGCGCCCGCGAGTCCGACCTGGTCGCGCCGGGCGACACGCCGGTGGTCGTGGAGCTGGAGGGCCTGCGCGTCGGCCTGATCACCTGCTACGACATCCGGTTCCCCGAGCTGGCGCGCGCTCTGGTCGACCAGGGCGCCGACGCGTTCGTCGTGATCGCCGCGTGGGGCTCGGGCCCGATGAAGGAAGAGCACTGGGCCACGCTGGTCAGGGCGCGGGCCATCGAGAACACCATGTGGACGGTCGCGGTCGGGCAGGCCCCGAACCCCGAGGCCAGGGACGGCTTCGGAGTCGGCAGGAGCATGCTCGTCGACCCGATAGGAGTGGTTCGCACCGATCTGGGCCCCGCAGGCGCCGTCCAGGTCGTCGAGATCGACCCGGCCGAGACCGAGCGCGTGCGCACCACGCTTCCCTCCCTGGAGCACCGGCGCCCAGATATTTATCGCGCCGTGCCGAACGCCGAGGTCCGCGGATCGTAAAATGCGGGATGTGAGCGAGCCGGCGCGAAGTACTCAGATGCAGAAGGTCATACCGCCTCGCCTGCTGGTGCCCTATCTCGCGGGCCAGCGAACGATCATCTCCGGCTATGTCTACCGCGTCCAGGACTGCTCACGGCTGACCAGCCCTGAGCAGATCGTCTCCGCGCTCGACCTCTCCTTCGAGGGCTCCGAGCTCACACCCTCGGTTCCCGAGCTGTACATTCTCCGGTGGCAGGTCCGCGACACCGACAACTACGTCGTACCCTACGGCCCTCACATGGGCGGAGATTGGAACGATTCGCCGCCCTTCGCGGGCAACGGGTTCACCACCTCCCGCCAGCACGTCGTCCCCCAGTTCCACACCACCCCGATGCCCATCCCGGCGGGAGCGGAGATCCAGCACGTGACCACGCGCGGCGAGCGGCGGTTCGCCGAGTACGACGGGCTCACCTGGCGGCGCGCGGCATGAGCGACATCGAGCCCGTGGGCCTCGGCTTCATCGCCCACCAGCACGAGCAGACCTACGCCGCCGCCCTCGGCCCCGGCCCCGACGACGTCATCCTGTTCAGCGAGGAGTCCAGGGAGGGGTTCGCCCAGACGGGCGGCTACTGGCGGCGGCAGGTCCGGCGCGGCGACCTCGAATGGCTCGTCCTGCTGCGCACGGTGGGCGCGTTCGGCGGGGAGCCCTGCGTGGTGCTCGACGAGGACGACGACGGCCTGCACATCGCCTACACCGGCCACAGCGGCCTCAAGGCCGAGGCCCTCGGCTACTGGATGGTCGACCACGGGGCGTACGAGGTGGTTGTGCCGCACGAAGAGGTCCACTCCATCCGCGTCGAGCGCATCCCGATCCCCTGTCAACCGACCCAGGCCGCGAGTGTCTCTGGTATGTGACCCAAGCTCCCGTTCTATCCCGCGAGCGACCGACCTTCGCCGAGATCTTCGCCGCGCACTACTCGGCGATGGTCCGGCTGGCCGGGCTGCTCGGCGCGGACGACCCGGAGGACATCGCGCAGGAGGCCTTCGCGCGCCTGCACCTGAGACAGGCGCGCCTACGCGATGACGGCGCGGCCGTGCCGTACCTCCGCTCGATCGTCTGCAACCTGACCCGCAACCGGATACGCCACCTGAGGCTCGTACGGCTGCGCAGACCCGAACCGCCTCCTCCGGAGCGCAGCAGCGAGCAGGCCTTCCTGATCACCGAACGGCACCGCGACCTGCTCGAAGCGGTCGGACGGCTGTCACGGCGGCAGCGCGAGGCCCTGGTGCTGCGCTACTGGCTCGACCTGTCAGAACGCGAGATCGCCGACGCCATGGGCGTCTCCCCCGGCTCGGTGAAGAGCCACACCAGCCGCGCCATCGCGGCACTCGGCCGTGCCCTGGAGGAGAACGATGATTGAGCAAGACCTGCGCGACGCCCTGCGCGCCCAGGCCTCGGCCTACGAGGTCGGCCCGCACGCGTGGCTGGAGGTACAGCGGCGCGCCGGACGGGCACGCCGCCTGAGGTGGTCGATGCTGGCGGCCGTCCCGCTCGCTGCGGGCGCCGTGCTGGCCGGGGTGCCTTTGGTCATCCTGCACGGCGGGCCGGGCACGGTCACCGGCGCCACGACCGCCGCCTCCGGCGAGCCCGCACCGACGTACAAGGACGCCTACGAGGCCGGCATCGCGGCCAATCCGCCGATCGGCGGGACGATCGGCGTGGTCAACCCCGCGGACGGAAGGTCGATGCGCCTGTGGTTCGCCCAGGTGAAGGGCAAGTACGTCGACCTCTGCTCGGCCACCCAGCTGTCATCGGGCGGCACCGTCGGGGGCTGCTGGTACGACTCGCGAAACCCCGCCCATACCGGTGAGAACGGCTGGTACGTGGGTGGCAGCGGGGGAATGCTGCCACGCCCGGACGAGGTCATCAGCTACGGCGCGGCCCGGGACGCGGTGACCAAGGTCGAAGCGGTGACCCGCGACGGCTCCCGGATCCCCGGCACGATCCACCGCCCGAAGGGCGCCCCGCTGGCGATCTGGACCGTGTCCTACCCTTCCCGGGCCAAGGTGACGGCATTCGAGCTCTCCGGCGCCGGTGAAAAGGTCCTCCAGCGGGTGAAGGCCGACACCGCCCCTCCCGCGGAGCCGAACGCGAGGCCCCTCGGACCTGCCGTGGAGCTGGGCGGGGGGATGACCGCGCGACTGCACGAGGACCAGACCCTGGTCTGGCGGCGCGACGGAAAGGTGGTCGCGTTCACCGTCGTCGCGTCGTCGCCCGTCCTGAAACCCGGAGAGACCCTCGCGGACACGCTGGTGGGCAACCAGACGCCGGTGATGTCACAGTTCACCGAAGGCCGCTGGTTCGGCTTCGCCAGGGCCGGCACCGACCAGGTGGTGCTGACCTTCAAGGGCGGCGACTCCATGCGGGCCCTCAAGGACGGCGACCCCGTACGAGCCCTCAGGGACGGCGGCTCCGTGCGGACCGGGACGACGCCCGCCCCGTGGAACCAGGACGCGGTGCTGTTCTCCGCGCCGTACACGCACAAGGGCGACATCTATGCCGAGGGTTACCTGATCACCGGGTACGACCGCGACGGCAGGGAGATCTGGCGCGAGGACGCGAAGCCCGTCCCCCCGCTGTGGCAGGCCGCGCCGCCCTCCTCCTCTCCGGGCGGTCCGGAGTCTCCTGGATCCTCCAGCCCAGCCGGGACTTCCGGTTCGTCCGGTTCTCCGGGTCAGACGGCGCCGCCGAGGTGACGGTAGCGGGCGAGGCGGGTGGTCAGGCGGTCTTCGGGCGGATGCCGCATCAGGCCGATGATCTCGTATTCGAGGGTCCTGGCCACCCGCTCGCAGAAGGCCTCGGGCTCGTAGGCGGCGTCGGGTAGCTCGGGGATGATCCGGTCGACGATGCCGTCCCGCTTGAGGTCCGTCGCCCGCACTCCCTGGGTCTTGGCGATCTCGGGGGCGAAGTCGATGGTGCGGTACAGGATCGCCGACGCGCCCTCGGGCGGGAGCGGGGACAGCCAGCCGTGCTGGGCGCAGAGCACCCGGTCGGCGGGCAGCAGGGCCAGGGCGGCCCCGCCCGCTCCCTCCCCGAGGAGCAGGCAGACGGTCGGCGCGTCCAGCATCACGAGGTCGGCGAGGGAACGGGCGATCTCGGCGGCCAGCCCGCCCTCCTCCGCCGCCTTCGACAGCGCCGCCCCGGCCGTGTCGATCACGGTGACCAGCGGCAGGCCCAGCTCAGAGGCCAGGTGCATGCCCCGGCGGGCCACCCGCAGCCCGGCGGGACCGAGGTGGCGGCCCGCGCTCTGCCGGCGGCGGTCCTGGCCGAGCACGACGGCTGGAGCCGTGCCGAACCTGGCGAGGGCGAGCAGCAGGCCGGGGTCGTTCTCCCCCACACCCGTGCCGTTCAGCGGGGTGACGTCGGAGGCGCCCAGCTTGAGCAGGGCCCGCACCCCGGGCCGGTCGTCGCGCCGGGACCGGCTGATCGCCTCCCAGGCCTCCACGGCTACGGCCCGCTCCTCGGGCTCCGGCCCGCGCGTGAGCCCCTCCCCGCGTACCCCGATCTCCTTGGGCGCGCAGAGCACCGACAGCGCGCGGATCGCGATCGCGCGGGCGTTCTCGGCCGACACCACGGCGTCGACCAGGCCGTGCCTGAAGAGGTTCTCCGCGACCTGCACGTCCTGCGGGAAGGGATATCCGTACAGGGACTGGAACACCCTCGGGCCGAGGAAGCCGATCAGCGCGCCCGGCTCGGCGGCGGTGACGTGGCCGAGCGACCCCCACGACGCGAACACCCCGCCGGTGGTGGGGTGGCGCAGGTAGACGATGTACGGCAGGCCGGCGGCACGGTGGGCGGAGACGGCGGCGCTGATCTTGATCATCTGGACGAAGGCGAGCGCGCCCTCCTGCATCCGAGTGCCGCCCGAGGCCGGGGCGGCGAGCAGCGGCAGCCCCTCGGCCGTCGCCCGCTCGACCGCGCGTACCAGCCGCTCGGCGGCGGCCACCCCGATCGACCCGGCGAGGAAGGAGAACTCGCAGGCCATGACCGCCACACGGCGCCCGCCGAGCAGCCCCTCCCCGGTCACCACCGACTCGTCGTACCCGGTCTTCGCCCGCGCGGAGGCCAGCTCCCCGGCGTACGGGGAGCCGGGCGGCGCGGGGTCCACGGTCGGCTCGTCCCACGACTTCCACGAACCGGGGTCGAGGACGGTGCGGATGAGGGTGTTGGCGTCCGGCCGGCTCGGGCTCATCGGCTCCCTCCGCCGTTCCCTGTGCACCCGGCCTTCCGCGTCCAGGTGTTCGGCAGTGACCTCATCACCGGCCGGATCACACTTCCCGCTTCGCCAGCCAGTCGAGCACGGCCTGGTTGTCCTGGCCGAGCGCGGGCGGGGCGAGGTGCTCGGCGGGCGGCTCTCCGTCGAACCTGAGCGGCGAGCCCGGCAGCTCGATGACGCCGAGCTCCGGATGGTCGACCGTGACGACGAGATCCTGCGAGCGGGTCTGGTCCCAGGCGTAGACCTCGTCCAGTGTGCGGATGGCCCCCGCCGGGATGCCCTCGCCGGCGAGCGCGGCCAGCCAGTGGGCCCGGTCATGGGGGGCCAGCGCCTTCTCGATGTCGGCGATCAGCTCGTCGCGGTGCGCGAACCTCTCCCTGTTGACGACGTACTTCGGGGTGGCCGGGTCGATGCCGAGGAGCGCGGCGAGCTTGCGCCACTGCACGTCGTTGGCGACCGCGATCTGGATCATCCCGTCGGCGCAGCGGAACGCCCCGTACGGCGCGATGGAGGCGTGGTGGTTGCCGCCCGCCCCCGGCACCTTGCCGCCGACCGTCCAGGCCGTCCCGTGGTAGGAGTGCACGCCCACGACCGAGGCGAGCAGCGACGTGCGCACGACCTTCCCTCTGCCGGTGCGCTCCCTCTCGTACAGCGCGGCGAGCACGCCGTAGGCACCGTGGATGCCCGCGAGCAGGTCGGCGATCGAGGCCCCGACGCGGTACGGCTCGGCGGGCGAGGGGCCGGTGAGGCTCATCAGGCCGGCCTCGCCCTGCACGATCTGGTCGTACCCCGGACGGCCGCCCTCGGGGCCGTCGTGGCCGAAGCCCGTGATGGAGAGGATCACCAGGCGCGGGTTGAGCTCGTGAAGGCGCTCCACGGGGAAGCCCAGCCGGTCCAGCACGCCCGTACGGAAGTTCTCGACGAGCACGTCACTCTGCCTGATCAGCCGGGTGAGGAGCTCGGTGCCCTCCTCGGACTTGAGGTCGAGGGCCACGGAACGCTTGTTGCGATTGGCCGACAGGAAGTACGTGGATATGTCGCCCGAGGGGCCGACGAAGGGCGGGCCCCAGCCACGCGACTCGTCGCCGCCGTCGGGGTGTTCCACCTTGATCACCGTGGCGCCCAGGTCGCCGAGCATCTGAGCTCCGTGCGGCCCGGCCAGAGCTCGGGACAGGTCGAGGACGACGATGTCACTGAGAGGTCCCTGCAAGGTCAGCCTCCACGGGGGTCGGGGGGAGATCCACGTTCCGGTGTCACCGGCAAGCCTGCCAGGTCTCACCACCCGCCCGACACCCAGGTCGCTCCCCGATTCGGCCCGGCGCTCGCCCCGTGGTGCGCGGCGGGTCACAGGGATCCCTTGACCCGATCACCGCTCGTCCACACCGGCGCCGGGCGGCCCGAGACCGTACGACCGGGACGCCTTAGCGGACATCCAGGACGCTCGCGTACGTCCTGGACCCCCGGCAACCGGCTGAGTCCTCCGGACGTCCCCGGCGCGGGAACGCCCTGGGCTGTCCTGCTTGTGGCTATTTGTGCGTCTTACGCCCACGCCACTTGTCCATGTACTCGCGCAGCTTGCGCTGGTTGTTCGGGTCGCGGGCCATCGTCTTCGCCTTCTCGACCCGCTCCTGAGCCTTCGGGCTGCGCAGGTACTCCTTGATACGGTCCACCATCGATGCCATCTCTTCACCGCCGTCTGCTCGGTCACCGTTTCCAATGAACGGCTACCCAGGACGACCCTCGCCAATCACGCATTGTGCTCAGTAGCTGCAAAAACAGGACAACCAGTGACGGAACCACGACGAATCCGCGATCGCGGCGTGACGATTCCCGCCCCGGGGCAGCCCACCATGACGTGGGCTAGGTTGGTGACCCGCCGGGTCGTCGGAGGGGGCGAGAACGCATGGGGGCACAGTCCGTGGCGTCGGGGAGGGCGCGCTGACCGGCACCGCCGGGCCGTCCAGGGCCAGGGTCATGGAACGGGTCAGGCGGCTGCTGGACCTGGCGGAGCACCCCAACACCGGCGAGGAGGAGGCCGCGCTCGCCTCCGCGCACGCGGCGGCCCTGATGCTCAGGCACGGCCTGGACGCGTCCGCCGTGAGACGAGGATCCACCGGCCGCGCGGAGACCATCGACGGCATCGAGTTCGAGGTGTCGAACCGCGGCGGGCACGCCCGGGAACGCTGCTGGGCCCTCCACCTCGTCTGCGACGCACTCGGATGCAAGGGCGCGCAACGCTGGACCGGCGTCAAGGGCCGGGGCATCCGCGGCGCCAGGCACGTCACCATGACGGTCGTCGGGCCCGAGGCCGTCCTGGACAGCCTGCGCGTGCTCCTGCCCTCCATCAGCCTGCAGATGGAGAACCAGGTCAGACCCGCTCTCCGGCGGTTCACCGCGTCCGAGCTGGACGCGGTGACGGCCAAGGACCGGCGCGCCCGCGCCGCCGCCGACTACCGCCGGGCCTTCTACGTCGGCTTCGGCTCCGGCGTCTCCGCCAAGCTCCGCGACCGGGTGGCCGAGGTCGCCGAGCAGGTCGCGGGCACGGGAGCCGAGCTCGTGCTGCTGGACCGCACGGCCCTGGTGCGGGCCGAGTTCGACCGCCGCTTCCCCGGCCTCAGGCCGGCCCGCGCCACCGCACTCGACCGCCACGGGTACGACACCGGCCGCGAGGCGGGCCGCCGCGCCGACCTCAACGACCGCAACCTCGACAGCCTCACAGCCGGCGAACTGACCACGTGAAGCGGCCTGGCGAACTGACCACGTGAAGCGGCCGGCGAACTGACCATGTGAAAGGGACCCATGGGCGTTGGCGCCCACGGGTCCCCCATCCTGCTCGGAATGGCCGCCGCCGGGACGACCTTGTTGTGGGGCCGACCGCGGCCGGCTCGCTGTCAGAAGGTGGAGACGTTGAGCAGCTTCTCCTTGATGCCGTCCGGGTCGCCGGCGTTGTTCCAGTTGGTGGTGCCCGCCGCCTGGAGCGCGGCCTTCACGGCCGCCGGGGTCGCCGTCGGGTGCGTGGCCTTGTAGAGGGCCGCTCCGCCCGCGACGTGCGGGCTGGCCATCGAGGTGCCCGAGATGGTGTTGGTGCCGCTGCCCGTCCAGGTGGACAGGATGCACACGCCGGGCGCGATGAGGTCCACGTCGGCGCCGTAGTTCGAGAAGTCGGCGAGCGTGTCGTCGACGTCACTGCGGCAGGTGGCCGCCGCGCCGCCGCCGGGGAGCCCGTTGAAGTCGGCGAGCGCGCTGACCGTGACGACCTCGTCATAGGCGGCCGGGACGTGGTTGGCTGCGTTGTCGGTCTCGTTGCCGGCCGCGACCACGAAGGTGACGCCCGCGGCGACGGCCGCGCAGATCGCGCGGTGCATGGCGTCGCCGTTGGTGTTGCCGCAGTTGCCGTCGTCGGCTCCGAGACCCCCGAGGCTCATGTTGGCGACCTCGATCTCGGAGGCGTGGGCGGTGACGTAGTCGATGCCGCAGATCACCTGCGACCAGCTGCCGCTGCCGCTGGCGTTCAGCACGCGCACCGGCCACAACCTGGCGCCCGGCGCCACCCCGACGACGGTGCTGGTGTTGTCGAGCGCGCCGATCGTGCCCGCCACGTGCGTCCCGTGGCCGTTGCCGTCATTTGCGCTGGTGCCGTTGTTGCAGTTCTTGGCGCCCGCCGTGTAGACGTTCAGGTCGGGGTGGGTGAGCTGGATGCCGGTGTCGATGATCGCGACGTCGACGTTGACGCGCGTGTCCACGCCGTTGATGGCGGCGGTGGGGCTGAGCTCGGCGTCCACCCGGTTGACTCCCGTGGGGAGCGTCTGGGCGTCGATCGACACCACGCCGTCGGGCTGTACGAACTGCACCTGCGGGTCGCGGGCGAGGTCTGCCGCCGCGGCGGCGGTCATCCTCGCCGAGTAGCCGCGCAGCGCGTGACTGTAGACGTTCTTGAGGGTCGCGCCCTTGGACCGCGCCTGGGTGTTGGCGACGGCCGAGGGATCGGCTCCGTCTCGCAGCACGACGATGTAGTCGCCGGTGGGCGCGAGGCCGGCGGCGACCGCGGCCGTGGCCGGGCTCACCGCCATGACGAGGGAACCTGCGAAGAGGATGGTGAGGAGCGTTTTGCGCACGGGGGGATCCTCCACTCTGCGGTCCGGATTGGACCAGCAAAGTTGACATTGACCACCCCAGTCAGACCTTTCCACCCCAAATCCGGATTTGTAACATAAATTTGACTTAAGTCATTTAGGTTGTCAGATTTCCCGCAAAAGGGGTGGAACAGCTGTCGAGCAGCACGGCTGGTTCAAGGTCCCGACCGGACACGACGCAGCGATGACTCGCGCACGACAGCTTGGCGCCAGGTCACGACCCAGCCGAGCACCGCCGGCAACCGCGCCGGCGGCTTAGCGTCCCCTGGTGAATACGAGACACGACAGCCCGGCTCTCTGGGAATCCTTCGCCGCCATCCAGCGCATCCGATACACGGTGTGGTGCGTCGGCCTGTCCTTCATGCTGCTGATCACCAGCACGCAACCGTGGATGCGCTCCAAGGAGTCCCCGTCCGCCGACACCGCGCTGTCGCTGTGGGACCTGCCGTCCTCCGACATCCAGATCATCAGCGAGAACGGCACCAGCGCGCTCGGCATGCTGATGCTGACCCTCTCCCTCGCCGTGCTCACCGCGCTTAACCCAGTACGCCCGTTTATGCTGGTCACTCTGCTGTCAGCAATATTGGGCTTTCTCAATCTCATGTGGCTGCAACAGGCTCTCCCCAGACCGCACAGTCGTTTCACCTGGAGCACGGCCTGGGTCGCACCGGGATCCGCCACGACCGCCGCACTCGCAGAGGCGCTCGCGCTCATCCTCGGCCTCGCCATGGTGACGGTGGCTGACTCGTCGGACGAACGGGATGTAATCCGGCAGACGTCGCCGGACATCGCGGAACGATCTGAAACCTCCCCGTGGTCTCCCTACCCCACCCGCAGACTCGCCCACGCGGCCCGGGGGATGACCCTCGCCTTCCTGCTCTTCATCGCGGGCACCCTGCCGTGGATGCGCCTTCGCCATCACCATCGCGACGGGAGCGACACGATCAGGCACCTGTCCCTGTGGGACCTGTCCGACTCGTCCATCAGCGACGAGGTGATCACGGCCGGCCAGGTGACGCTCACCCTGCTGGTCGCGTCATGCCTACTCGTCTTACTGGTCGCAGCCGAACCAAACCGCATGGTCGCCGCCTGCGGCGCCCTGTCGCTCTGTCTCACCGGGGCGTCGCTCTTTCGGCTCTGCTTCGTGGCCGGCGACCTCCACGGCCGATACCCAGCGGCCGAGTTGACCACGCTCCCCGGCCTGGCCGTCACGATCGTCTTGCTCCTTGCATCGACAACCGCCCTCGTGGGGCCGCCCCTGTGCCGCAGGCTGCGAACGTCCGCCAGACGCCCCCACGCAGACCGCCACCCGGTTTGACACACGCCCTCTCCGCGCGTCGCCGTCTGCGTTAGGTTTGTGGTCCGGCAACTGGTGCGTCGGAGGGGGCGTGAGCTCGTGAACGCTGTGCCACCAGGAACGGGGCCGCTGTCACCGGAGTTCACCGGGATAGATCCCGCGCTGATGGACCGGTTCATCAGCGAGATGGAGCACGCGCGGGGGCTCATCGGCGAACACACGCAGGCGATCCGCCAGGTGTTCGCCACCGAAGGCGTACCCGCCACCTCGCTCGATCCGATCAGCGAGGTGGAACGCTGGATCGACGAACGCCTCCCCGATCTGCGCCGCCGCAGCAAGATGGCCCACGACACCGCCAAGCTCCCCAGCTGGTCCCCGGAAGCGGCGAATGGCCTCGTGTCGTACGAGGAGAAGGACGTTCTGCCTGCGGCAGAGGCACGCCGTCTGGGCGCGGAGCTGGCCGCGAAATACAAGAAGCTGGACTCCGGCCTCTTGTCACCCCTCAGCCGGGACCAGAGCTATCAGCGGATAGTCGACACTCTCGCCTCGCATGTCAACGATCCCGAATACACCGCCGCGTTCTTCGCGGCCCTCGGCCGGCAGGGCACGCTCGACCTTCCGGCGACCCTGCGACACAACCTCGCACCGCCCGGAGAGGCGACCCTCGCGCCACCCCGGTCCGACGACGGGGTACTGCGCACCATCAGCCAAGCTTTCGGCACCGCCGTCTCGGCCGGATCCCATGTGCCCGGGTTCTCTCAGATCAAGGACTCACTGGCGAACACCGCCCTGTCCGGCCCTGATCAGGTCAACGCCGGCCTCCTGTTGAGCGCGGGATCCTTCCCCGCGAAATGGCTCGCTCAAGTGGCTGTGGCACAAGGCCTCGGAAAGCCACGCAAGGTCAACGCGGGACTGCTGTACGCACTGGGAAACAACCCCGGCGCAGCACGCCTCGCCCTGAGCGCCGTCACAGGACAAGACCAGTCGAAACTAATCAAGCTCCTCAAGGACTTCACCGCCCACACCAGTAGCATGTCGGCGTCGGCCGGTGAGGCCGACGCCTTCGGGCGCATGCTGGCCGCCGCCTCCGGCGCCTACGACGAGAAGGACGGCCGGCACAGCAAAGACGCAGCGGCGTTCGCCTTCACCGTCATGACGACCCTCGGGGGCCTCAACATCGGCAGAGCCACCCGCATACACCTATCGGAGATCGCCGGCGCGTACGCGACCGAGATAGCTGAGGGAGCGGATTTCAGCGACGCCAACCACCTGCTGCCAAGCGCGTTCGGAGAAGTGACATCCCAGACCCCAGGGTTAAAACCCATATTCCGTCTGAGCCCGAAGGACACCTACCGGTTCATCGAGACCTTCTCCGACAGCACAGCGAACCAGCGACCATTCCGGGAAGGCATGGGAAACCTGGCTCACAGACTGATCAATGCTGAAGTTCCCGCCATGCTGAAGAGCGAGGATTCCACCCGGTTGAGCGACGTTTTCGCTGCCTTGGGCAATGTGGCCGGACTCCAGCTAGCCGCTGAAAAGAAGCACAGCAAGGCTGCGGATGACGCCGACGACGCAGCAGGGAAGAACTTCAGCACCATATCCGGCAATGCCTTGGGCGTCATCGGCATCTTTATCCCAGGCGAGGAGTTGGGAGCGACCCTGTGGACCTTGCTGAGTGGGGCTTGGTCGGCATGGGACACATACAAGCCAGATAGGGAAAAAGAGGGCGAAAAAGTCGATAAGGCCAATCATGAGGAAACACTCGGCCGCCAGCATGGCATAGCGCAATCACTGATTGACGCCGGAATCAAACCGAAGGTGTCGCTGCGCGACTATCAGACGATGTACCCATCTGGCGCCTCTATCGTTGGCGACGATGACAAACTTCGCCCCTTTGCCGAGATCCTTAAGTCGAAGAAAAGCGGCAGCCTGGAATCCCTTGACCGTTGGTTACTGGAGAACGGCATGGGCAAGAGCAGCCAGCTCTCAATCGGCGAATTGTCCAATCGTTTTGCCGACAGATTCGAGGGCAAAAAAGAGCGCACAAAGGAACGCGCCCTCGACTTCGAATAACAACTCAAGAAGGCCGCAGGCACTCAGTCTCACCCCGTATCGAGTATTCACCCTTCGTGTGCGAGTTTAGAAGCAGAACAGTCGCCGTTGAGTTGTCGGCAACCGTCACCGTCCCGATGCCACCGTTCCCATCAACTATGGAGTAGTCTCCAATTCGTTTGAGGGCTCCAAGCATCATGTCGTTAAGCGCATCCGGTGCCGTCCCTACTTCAAGGTCTCGACCTGTGGCAGCATAAGTCCGTTTGGCTTTTCCTTCGGCACATAGGATGTCTTTACCGCCGGGATCCACGATGGTAACGCTCTGGGCATTTCGTTCCTTCAAGAGTTGAAGGATGTGAGTTTTCAACGTCTGCCCCGCTTGGGCGGCAGTTAGGCCTTTGTCGGACGTACAGGCGGCCAGGGCCAGCGGCATGAGCAGTGCGAGCACGGCGGCGTTGCGGCAGAGCTTTACGGGACTGGACAGGATGAGCATCGTCTTCGCCTCCACGTCTGGCCGGAACCCGGTCGGGTCCCACATAATCTCAGTGAGAAGCGCTGCGCCACCTAGTATCTACATCCCTACTGAGACTTCCACAGCAGCAGGAGTCCGGCGTTGCCCCTCGACGACGATCTGGTGCCGAACCCGAAATATCGGGATCTGGAGACGGCACTCGCAGCCGTGCGTGCGCATGTTCATGTGCTGGAGACCGCTCTCGATCGCGCGTGTGCGCAGTTCGGTGGTCAGGCGGTGTGGGTGGGGCCGACCGCGCGAGCCTTCGGTGAGGAGTTGAACGGCCGCAGGGCACGCATCAAGACGGCCGCGCAACACGTGATCGCGGAGCTGGAGGCGGAGCTCGGCACGACACCCAGCAAGGTATCCCGCGCGGCGGCTTCCAGCATGAGCGGCTGGAGCTGACCGACGACCGTCTTTGAGCCCTTCGGATCGACAGTCCTCGCCTGTCATCAGGCGTCATATCTTCCGAGGTGGTCATGCCTTCCTAGGTGATGGCACGGAAAGCATTCCAGGGTCTGGAGCTCGGACATCGGCCAGCGCTTCGCGCCAATCGGCAGTCGTCGCCCCCACGCCAGCGAGTAGCGCGTCGAACTCATAGGCGCGTACAACCACGCTGATGACGGGAAGAGTATTCGGGTCACGGATCGCCCTGGTGGCGAGCCGGCAGGCCTCCTCGATCTCCCCCGCCTTGGCCAGAGCTGTGGCGTGCGCGAAACGTACCAGCGCGGGGTCACTGGAGACGGTTGGATCGTAGGCCGCCAGCGCCCGATTCGTCGCCCGCCCGGTACCTTCAACATCGCCAAGGTCCGCCCATCCCCGTGCCTCGTAAAAGGCCTGCCGCTCAGGTTGGAAGGACAGGATCCCTGGAAAGACGCTGTGAGCTGGGCACCGCTCCAGGGTGGTACGAGAACGGTTGATCGCTCGCTCGAAAGCTGCACGGTCGCCGAGGGTGGCGTGCGCCAGTGCCGCGAGACCCCAGAGCCAGGCTATTGAGGGCGTTGCCCCCACCGCTTGCTCCATTCTCGGGCTGATCAGGGCCAGCACGCCGCGCGGGTCACCTGAATAAGTCGGTGCCAGCGCTGCGCTGGCCAAGGCCAGGTCGGCGAGGTAGCGGTCTCCGGCCTCATCCGCTGCTCGCGCCGCCGCCGTCCACCAGCGGTTGGCCAGCGAGAATTGGTTGGCGTTGAATAGGATTTCCCCGACGACGACAGAGAGCTTGGATCCAATCCGAGCCAGGCGCCGCTGCGCTTCCAACGGCTGCCGTTGGGTGAGCAGTTCCCGCACGCTTGACAAGTGCAGAAGCACCTCGGACAGCAAGCTGGCGGGAACGACCTTTTCGACCTTCTTACCAAGCCTGTCTGCCTCAGTTTCCAGGAACAAGAGTCGACTCTCGCCCACCGTGGTGGAGTCGAGGACCTGCTCCAGGAGGTCGGGGCCACGCCAGACGCCTTCGATGAGGCCCGCAGTCATGGTCACGGCGCCGAGTTGGAATACTTCTCGCCGGTTCGTGGCCGCCTCCCGGGTGTCGGGGCGCGTCTGGGGGACGCCGGGGTCCTTCTTCACAGGGTCGTACGGGGCGAGCAGTTCCGCAACGGTGTGCCCGGGAAACATGCGCTCGAGGACCCGGCAATGGTCGGTGTGCGGCTTGGTCTTGAGATGGCCTTTGAGCCAGCGGCCGAACGCCTCCCGGCTGGGAGATGAGCCGATCAGGTTCCGGTCGATGCTCCGGGCCACCTTGTCGTACTCCAGGCAGAACGCCCGATGCGTCTCCTGGTGACGCTTCAGCAGCAGCGCCTTCAAAAGTGTCGTTTGACCGGGCACTGGTACTACCTACTCTCTGTACTCATCCGATAACCGAAAGCAAGCACTCCCCACGGTAGATCTCGCCGCTGCTGACTTCCGGCTTTTCCGTCACTTGATCGCGTACGACACAGAGGCGACACGGATTCGACAGCGTGACGACCTCTCATGGCGCATCTGAATGCTGCTCGCCGCCATACGTGCTTCCTAGCGTCACCGCCGAACGCGAGAAGCGAGCAATGGAGGTGTGACACGTGCCCGGCGAAGACGATGGAGCCGACCTGCCGAGATGAGAACCCATCCCGCCACGCTGTGAAGGGCGTGTGCGAGAACTCCCCCGAGAAGGACATTCGACCACGATGCGCGACAACGCCATGAGCACCGGAACTGACATCCGGCTGCTGGAGAAGGCCGTGTTCCCGGCCACTGAGACAGCCGTGGGTGAGGCCCGGCGATGGATTCGGAAGATCCTCGACGGCCAGTCGCGCTGCGACGACGCCGTACTGCTGCTGTCGGAGGCGATGACCAATTCCGTCGTCCACACCAAATCCCCGGTGATCGGCACGGTCGTACTCATAGAGAAGGACGGCCGTGTCCAGGTCGAGGTCATCGACGATGGAGCCGAAACCCTGCCCTCAGTGCCCTCCGCGGGCTGCCACTCCCCCGATGACCTCGCGGAATCCGGACGCGGAATCCGGCTGATCCGCGCGTTGTCGAGCCGGTGGGGATTCAGCGAGGAGAGCCCCCGCTGCGTCGTGTGGTTCGCCCTTGATCCGTGGTGATCCATGCCGTGCACATGTTGGCACGGCCTTGAAAGGCTCCCGTCGCGGCCGGAGCGCGATCGATTGGGGGCTGCGACGGCGAACTTCGCCGGGGCTCGTGGGCATCTATCGCCGTGTTCGGGTGACGGGACGACGGGTGGTCGGTGTGGCGGGGAATCTGCGGGCGGAGGATCCGGAGCGGCTGGGGGCTATTGGCTGGTGGGGGCGTCGTGTACGAGGCGTACGACAGCGAGGGCGGGCCGGGCGCACGCTCACCGGGCAGGAGTGGCAGCGCTACCTGCCCGGCATACCGTACAGAAATGTGTGCCCTGCCTGATTCAACCCCCGAGCCTCCGGCCGTAGTCAGGGTCTCAGATGTTATCTACCGTTGAGGCAAATCGCCGGGTTTTGGCTGTTAAGGGTGATTCTGGTGGTGTGGGAGGGGATCCGTGGACCAGCCGGTTCTGGAGGCGCAGCGGTGGGTCAACTCGGTCTATGAGAAGGTCGCCGGATATCGGCCCATCCTTGAGGATGGAAGGGCCGGCCGGCTGACCGTGCGGGCACTGGTACGAGCACTCAGGCACGAGCTGGGCGTCACCCCGGGCGACGAGTTCGGGCCGGAGACGCTGGAAGCCCTCGCCGCCGCGTACCCGATGGTCGGCGCGGGCACCTCCAATCAGAACATCATCAAGATCGTGCAGTGCGGGCTCTCCTGCAAGGGCTACGACGGCGGCGGCAGGTCCGGCGCGTACGACTCGGCCACCGGCACCGGGGTGACCAGGATGCGGGCGGACATGGGGGTCGACGAGGCGTTCCCCCCGAACGGCGTCTCACCGAAGGTCTTCCAGGGCCTGCTGTCGACGGACTCGTACGTCCCCACTACTGGCGGCTCGCAGCGGATACGACAAATCCAGAAATGGTTGAACGGCACCTACGTGCACCGCAGGGACTTTCCCATCATTCCGTGCGACGGGCACTTCTCCCGCGAGGTGCACAGGTCTCTGTTGCTCGGGATCCAGTTCGAGATCGGGATGGACGACGACGCCGCGACGGGCCGGTTCGATCCCGGCATCCAGGAGGGCATCAGGGACCAGGCCGTGCTCGGCCCCGGCGCGACCGACGTGCAGAAACGGTTCGTCCGGCTGTTCCAGGCGGCGATGGTCCTCAACGGGTGGGACGTCCCCTTCGACGGGGAGTACAGCACCGCCGTGGCGGACAAGGTCGCGGAGTTCCAGGGGTTCGCGCGGCTCCTGCCCGACAACGGCATCGCCGGTTACCAGACGTGGGCGTCGCTGCTGGCGAGCGACGGCGACCCCACCCGCAGGGGAACGGCGTGCGACTGCCTCACCGAGATCACCCCGGCCCGGGCATTCGTGCTGAAGGTCGAGGGCTACCTGACCGTGGGGCGCTACCTGACGGACGCCCCCGGGCCGACGCAGGATGGGAGGCCCCAGCCTGACGGGAGGACGCAACCGGACGCGAGGCCCCAGCCGCGCGAACGCGTCCAACAGAACGAGACGACCCAGCCGGACGCGAGGACCCAACCGGACGAGACGACCCAACCGGACGCGAGGACCCAACCGGATGGGAGGATCCAGCCGGACGAACGCGTCCAACTGGACGAGAGGATCCAGCCGGACGAACAGAGCCGGCCCTATGAGCGGATTCGGCCGGGCGAGCTGGAGACGATCGCGTCCGGGGGGTTGAGCGCGTTCCCGATCTACCAGGCCGGCGGCCGCACGCGGGACTACTTCTCCGCCGGGCAGGGAGCCGAGGACGCCCTGACCGCCCTGGAGACCGCTCGGGGCCACGGGTTCGCGCGCGGGACGACGATCTACTTCGCGGTCGGCTTCGACGCGCTCGACAGCGACATCGAGCAGCGGATCATCCCCCACTTCCGGGCGCTGGCCACTCGGATGAGGCACTACGGCGGCGAGTTCAAGATCGGCGTCTACGGCCCGCGCGACGTGTGCGGCCGCCTGGCGCGAGAGGGCCTGACCGTGTCGAGTTTCGTCGCGGACAGACCGGCAGGTTTCGGTGGCAACCTCGGCTTCCCGCTGCCCGCCGACTGGGCGTTCGACCAGATATCGATGCTCACGCTCGGTACCGGTCCCGGCAGCGTCCAGATCGGCAATGCCGTGGCCTCCGGCCGGGACCCGGGCCAGTCGCTGTTCGTGTCGCCCACCCCGGCGAGCGGACCGCTGGACGTCCACTTCGACCTGTCACGCCGCGAGGAGCTGCTGGACGACCTGAGGTCCATCGCGGGCCACGAGACGCCGGTCCGGCGGGACTCCACCGACCCCTCGCTCGATCTGGTCCTGCGGCACGACGCGCTGATCACCGGGCTGAGCCGCGCCTACCGGATGCGCAAGGCGCTGATCCAGAGCCCGATCTTCTGGGAGACCCGCTGGCTCACCCCCGAGGACGCGCCGGAGGATCTCGCGGTCACGGCCTACTACGGATACCGCGCCGAGCTGGAAGCATGGCAGGAGCTGCCGCCCGAGCAGCAGGTGATCACGGCCGAGCCGACCCCGCCTTCCCCCCAGAAGGACGACGCGAGAACCGGCCTCGGGCGGATGCTCGCGCGCTCCGCGATCACGGCGCACAACCACGCGGTCGACGCCGGCCTCGTCGAGGGAGAGCGGCTGGACCCCGATGACTGGCACGTGATGCGAGACATGTGGCGATGGCTCCGCGAGGACCCCGACCACAACATCAGCACCGTGCCGCTGATGCTCGTCAACGCCGCGCACGAGGCCGGTGTGGAGGGCGACCTTCTCGCCTACGACGACGCCCGGCTGAGCCAGGTGATGGCCCGGTACAGGGGCACGGGGCCGGACGCCGAGCGGTACGGTCGCGAGCTGCCGGCCGTCTACGCGGTGTTCGAGAAGCACAACGCCTGCCTGAGGTAGCGTCACACCGTTCGAGAACCGCCTCCCCGAGCCGCCCGAGGCCTCACCTCACGTGTCGACGTCGGCCTGCGACCTCCCCCCGGACAGGAGCGGGTAGCCGGGTCCTCGGTCGAAGAAGGCGGGCGGCCGGGCCGTGCGCAGCTCGGCGCGGAGCGCTTCGGTGGCGGCGAGGTGGACCTCGGGCTCGCCGGCCGAGCCGTACAGGATGACGCCATAGTCGTCGCGTGCCGACTCCGCCGACACCTTGCCGTCGCGGACGTCGGCCGCCACCAGCGCCGGGTCGCGGTCGTACGGGGAGCCCCAGCCGCCGCCCCCGGTGGTCCTGACCCGGACGATCTCGCCCTCCTTCACGGGGAAGTCGTCGACGAGCCCCTCCATCTCCCGGTCGCCGACGGTCACGAGGAACGGGCGGCCGGCCCTGCCGCCGTTCACTCCCCAGCACGCGAGGATCGAACGGTCGGCGATGGACATGAACGAGGCGTCACGCAGCATGCGGATGTGCTTGTCGTAGCCGAGGCCCCCGCGATAGAGCCCCGGGCCGCCGGAGTCGCGGGCGAGCCCGAGCCGCTCGACCCGGAACGGCCAGCGCGACTCGGCGAACTCCACGGGGATGTTGCGCGAGTCGGGGACGACATGGATGGTGTCCTCCCCGTCGGCGTACCAGCGCCCTCCCGAGCCGCCGCCGAGCACCTCCCGCATGAGGTACGGCCGGCCCTCGTGGTCGTCCCCGTACACGCCGGTGTAGCGGATGGTCTCCTGGTCGGCGGGCATGCGCCCGCCGGTGGCCTTGGCGAGCACCCCGGCGAGCACGCCGAGCAGGCGCAGGATGACGAAGGTACGGGCGTTCGTCGGCGCGGGGAAGATCGGGGTGAGCAGGGTGCCCTTCTCGGGGAACCTCATCTCGATCAGGGGGACGACGCCCTCGTTGACGTCCAGCTCGGCCATCCGCTCCGGGGTGTCGGCGAGGTTGCGGAGGATGGGCGCCAGCCACTTCTTCAGGAACACCCCGTCGGCGTAGTCGCCGGCGTGGTTGATCGGGCCCTTGGCCTGCGGGGAGGTGCCGGTGAAGTCGATGACGAGGGGCTTGTCCGCCGCGTGGTCGACGGTCAGCGTGATCCGCTGGGTGTGCAGCCTCGGCTCGTCCACGCCGTCGTGCTCGGCGTAGTCCTCCCAGACGTGCACCCCCTCGGGGATCTTGGCGAGCAGCTCACGGCGGAACGTCTCGGTGGTCTTGGAGATGATCGCGTCGAAGCACGCCTCGACCGCCGCCCTGCCGTACCTGCCGAACAGCTCGCCGAGGCGGCGGGCGCCCATCAGGCAGGCCGAGCACTCCGCGTCGAGGTCTCCGGCCAGGGAGTCGGGCATGCGGGAGTTGCGCGTCATGATGGTCAGCGCGGCGCGGTTGGGCTCGCCCCGGTCCCACAGCTTGATCGGCGGCACCATCAGCCCCTCCTCGAACGCGCTGCGCGCGTGGGAGGGCATCGAGCCTGGCACGGCCCCGCCGATGTCGTCGTGGTGGCCGAACGCCTGCACGAACGCCACCACCTCGCCGTCGTGGAACACCGGCACGGTGACGCACAGGTCGGGGAGGTGACCGATGCCGCCCTCGGAGAGGTAGACGTCGTTGTGGAAGAAGACGTCGCCCGGGTTCATCTCCGAGACCGGGAAGTCGCGCACGATCGGCTGGACGAGGGCGGAGTACGAGCGGCCCGTGAGCTTGCGCAGCCGTACGTCGTGGATGCCCGCCCTGAAGTCGTGCGCGTCGCGGATCATCGGTGAGCGGGCCGTGCGGGCGATCGCCGTCTCGACCTCCATCTCCACCGACGCGAGCGTCCCCTCGACGATCTCGACCAGCACCGGGTCAACGGTTGTCACTCGCCCGCTCCGTCCTTGTGCGCGGTGGCCCTGCGGACCACGAGGTTGGCGTGCCGGTCCACCTCGGCGGTGAAGCCAGGGTGCAGGGGCAGCGTCGAGCCGTACTCCTCGATCACCGCGGGCCCCGTGACGACGTCGCCGCGGCGCAGCTCGTCACGCCGGTGGACCGGCGCCGTCCACCAGCCGTTCTGGTGGAGCGGCGAGTCGGAATCCTCGTCGAAGTACACCGGCCGCTCACCCGGGAGAACCGTCGTCGCGCCGGCGGCCGGGGGGAGCTCGGGGATGACGGGCCGGGTGATGGGGCCGATGCCGGAGACCCGCAGGTTGACCCACTCGACGGCGTGCCGGGGGTCGTCGCGGTAGCCGTACCCGTAGAGCTTGTGGTGGGCCTCGTGGAACCGGTCGAGCACTTCCGCGCGCCACGCCTCGTCCACGGGGCCGCCGGGTGCGGGCACGCGCACCTCGTACGCCTGGCCGTAGTAGCGCAGGTCGGCGCTGCGCGCGTAGACGTGCCGGTCGGCGGGGAACCCCTCGCGGTCGAGCGTGGCGGCGGCCTGGGCCTCCAGATCGCCGAGGATGCCCGCCGCCGTGTCCAGGGAGAGCTCGCGGGTCACGTGCGTGCGGACGTAGTCGTTCTTCACGTCCACGGTGAGCAGCCCGAACGCCGACACGTTGCCGGGGTTGGGCGGGACGACGACGGCCGGGACCGACAGGATGTCGATGAGGCGGCAGACCAGCAGCGGCCCCGAGCCGCCGAAGGCGACCATCGGGAAGTCCCGCACGTCGAGGCCGCGCTTGACGGTGATCTGGCGGATGGCGTTCGACTGGTTGAACGCGCTGATCTCCAGGACGCCGACGGCCGTGCGCTCGGGCGACAGGCCGAGCTTGCCGGCCAGCGCCTCGATGCCCGCCCTGGCCGCGTCCGCGTCCAGCGGGATCTCGCCGCCGAGCAGGTGGGGCGGCACGCGGCCGAGGTAGACGTGCGCGTCGGTGACCGTCACCTCGGTGCCGCCCTTGCCGTAGCAGATGGGGCCCGGGTCGGCGCCGGCCGACCTCGGCCCGACCTTGAGCGTGCCCTCGGGGGAGATCCAGGCGATGGAGCCGCCGCCCGCGCCGACGGTCACGATGTCGATCATCGGGATCTTGCACGGGTACCGGCCGATGGAGCCCTCGGTGGTCAGGGACGGCTCGCCGTCGACCACCACCGCGACGTCGGTCGAGGTGCCGCCGCCGTCCAGGGTGATGACCGAGGGATGCCCGCCGGTGCCGGCGATGAGCGCGGCGCCGAGCGCGCCCGCGGCCGGGCCGGACAGCACCGTCGTGATCGGCTGGTGGACCACCTCGGTCGCGGACAGCACCCCGCCGTTGCTCTTCATCACCGAGAACGGCATGCCGAGGCGCGAGGAGAGGTTCGCGATGTAGCGCCGCATGGTGGGCTTGACCGCCGCGTCGACCAGGGTCGTCACCGAGCGCTCGTACTCGCGGTACTCGCGGAGCACGTCGCTCGACAGGGACACGACCGCGCCGGGGTGCTCCCGTTCGAGCACCTCGCGCATGCGCCGCTCGTGCGCGGGGTTGGCGTACGAGTGCAGGAAGCACACGCCGAGCGCGGTGACGCCGCGGTCGCGGAACCACCGCGCCACCCGCACGGCCTCCTCCTCGTCGAACGGCCGCACCTCCTCGCCGAGGTGGTCGAGCCGCCCGCCGACCGTCTTCACCCGGCGCACGGGCACGATGCGCGGCGGCTTGACCCAGAAGTAGGAGTTGCCGTAGCCGTCCGGCACGCTCTGCCGGGCGATCTCCAGGATGAACTCGAAGCCCTCTGTGGTGACGAAGCCCAGGTCGACCGGACGGTCTTCGAGCAGCTGGTTGGTCGCCACGGTCGTGCCGTGCACGATGCCGCCGACCTCGGACAGGCTCCGGCCGGCCAGGACCTTGTGCACGCCGTTCATGAACCCGTCGGCGGGGTTGGCCGGGGTGGAGGGGGTCTTGGTCGTGGTGATCTCACCGGTCTGCTCGTCCACCGCGACCACGTCGGTGAACGTGCCCCCGGTGTCGACGCCGATTCGGACGCTGCGCATGCCTTCAGTGTCTACTGAACGCCTCCGGATTCCGGAATCAGCAACATCCGCCAAGGAATCGGCCACTCGTAGGCAGGTATAGCCCTGCATTCAGGCGACCCCGGTTCCGTGGAACCTCCTGCCCGCGCGAGCGGTAGGAAGGGCATGGAGCGACGCGAATTCCTGAAGGTGACCGGCGGCCTCGCCGGCGCGGCACTGCTCACGTCCTGCGCGCGGCCTCCCGCCGCCGCACCGGCGTCCCCCGCGGGCACGCCCCGGCCCCCCGCCCACGTGCTCTTCGCCGACGTCTCGGCCCGTCTGTCCGCCCTCGACACCCGTTCAGGGGCGACGATCTTCTCCACGGCGCGGCCGGTCGCGGGAGCGGGCTGGGATCGCCTGTACACCGTGTCCCCGGCGGGCGAACTGCTGACCCTCGACGCCGTGACGGGCAGGGAGCTGAGCCGCGCCACCGTCCCACACGGCGTGGTCGCCCGTGTGGTGTCGCCGCTCGGGGACGTCGTGGCCCTCGGCGCCCCTGCCCCGGCCTCTCCGTACGGCCGGCCGGGGCGGCGCTCGACGACCCTCGTCGTCGCCGATCCATCCGGGTCCACGGCTCCCAAGGTCGTGCGGCTGAAGGGCAACTTCGAGCCCGACGCCTTCTCCACGGACGGGAAGGCGCTGTTCCTCCTTGAGTACCTGCCCGCGACCTCGCCGGAGAGCTACCGCGTCAAGGCCTACGACATCGAGCGAGGCTCGTTCTCGCCCCTGCTCACCCGCGAGAAGCGGCCCGTGCCGGCGGGGGCCGAGGAGACGATGCGGGGTGAGGGTCGGGTCGCCGTGCTGTCACCCGGCCGCGATCGGCTCTACACGCTCTACACCCACCAGCCCAACCACCTGCACACCCGCGACCTGGTCGCGGGCAGGACCACGGGGGTCCACGCGTTCGTCCACGTGCTCGACCTCGGCCAGCGGTGGGCCTACTGCCTCGACCTGCCGGAACCGTTCGGACGCGGCCCGGCGGAGGGCCACACGCTGGCGGTGTCCGCCGCCGCCCTGTACGTCTACGACGGAGCCGGCGGCACCCTGCTCCGGGCGGGCACCGAGTCGCTGGAGATCGAGAGGACGGCCGTCGTCGGCGCGTCGTCCGGCGCCGCGTCGGCGGCGTCGGAAGGCGCTTCGCTGTACGTCGCCGCCGGGCCGTCCGTGCGGTCGATCGATCCCGGCTCGCTCGCCGTGCGGGGCGAGTGGCGCCTGCCGGCGGCCGCCCGCGGCGTCGCGGTGACCCCGGACGAGCGCGCCGTCTACGCGGGCGTCACCGGCGGCGTCGTACGGTTCGACGGCCGGGCGGGGCGCGAGGTCTCCCGCATCGCGGTCCCGGGCATCTCCCTGCTCCGTCACGCGGCGACGCGCCCGGACGGGTGACCGGCTCGACCGGCCCGGACCGGTCACGCCCGCCCGCCGGCCCGGCGGCCGGGCTGTATGCTGACGCCCCGTGAGTGAAATGTCCGCCCTATCCGCCGTGCCCGCGCATCCCCACCGAGACGGCGTGCTGAGGTTCTTCTACGGCCCCATGGACTGCGGCAAGTCCACGCTGGCACTGCAGATGAACTACAACCACGGCCGCCAGGGCAGGCGGGGGCTGGTGCTCACCAAGCACGACCGCTCGGGCGGACCGAAGGTCACCAGCCGTATCGGCCTCGGGCTCGAGGCCATCGAGGTCGACGACGACCTCGACCTGGTCGAGCTCGTACGCGCGCACGACCGCGTCGACTACCTCATCTGCGACGAGGCGTGCTTCTACACGGGCGCCCAGATCGAGCAGCTCGCCGACCTGGTGGACGGGCAGGGCGTCGACGTCTACGCCTTCGGCCTGGCCTCGGACTTCCGGTCGCGGATGTTCCCCGCCGCGCAGCGCCTGTTCGAGCTGGCCGACGAGGTGTCGCGGTTGCAGGTCGAGGTGCTCTGCTGGTGCGGGCGCGAGGGCAGGCTCAACGCCCGCGTCGTGGACGGGGTCATGGCGCGCACCGGGGAGCAGGTCGTCATCGCCGACACCGACGCCGCGCAGGTGCACTACCGCGTGCTGTGCCGCCGGCACTACCGCGCCGGCGACCTCGGCGACTCGGCGCACGCCCAGCACCCGGCCTCCACGCCCGCCTGACGGCTCCTAGACCGGGCAGGCGTCGCCCTGGCCCGGCGGCGTCGCCTGGCCGGTGAGGGAGGCGACCTCCGCAAGGGCGGCGAGCAGAGTGTCCTCTGGCTGCGCGCCCGAGACGGCGTACTTGCCCTCGAACAGGAAGAGCGGCACGCCGCTGATGCCGAGCTCGCGGGCGCGGTCGATCTGCGCGCGGGTCTCCTCGGCGCCGTCCTCGCCGTCCAGGGACGCCTGGACCCCCACCTCGCCCGCGAGCCCGGCGAGGGTCTCGCGGTCGCCGATGTTCAGCCCGTCGGTGAAGTAGGCGCGGAAGAGGCGCCTGGCCATCTCCTCGCCCCTGCCCTGCCGGGTCGCGGCGAGGATGAGCCGGTGGGCGTCGAAGGAGTTGGCCTGGACGGCGCGGTCCATGTGCAGCTCGAGGCCGGACTCGGCCGCCGCCCCCGTCACGCGGCCGGTCATCTGCCGCGTCTGCTCGGGCCCGCCGAACTTGCGCTCCATCCACGCGGTGAGCGGCTCCCCGAGGGACTCCGCGTCCGGCGCGAGCTGGAACGGGCGCAGCTCCACCTCGACCTCACCGCCCTGCTCGCGGTAGCGCTCGGCCGCGCGCGCGAAGCGCGTATGGCCGATGTAACACCAGGGGCAGACGACATCAGAAAAGATCTCAACCTTCACACGATGCTCAACCCCGTCACATCAGGCAAACATTCCTGGGATGCCGTCAGGGGGCGGAGGAGATGTCGTCCATGCGGGCGGCGAGCTGCTGGGGATCGCCGCCGAGCAGCGCGGAGGTCGCGCGCCACCAGGCGAACCACTCGCCGCTGCGCCACATCCAGTCGACGCGCTCGATCGCGGCGACGACGTCGCCCTTCGCCTGCCACCACGGGCCGACCTGCTCGGCCGTGGCGCCGTGGCGCAGCGCCCAGTGGCGCAGCTGCTCGGCCGCCCGCTGGTCGACGGTGACGGCGTACGGGTCCGGGTCCTCGCCGGGAAGCGGGTGGGGGCCGAGCCCCGCCGCCACACCCCAGCTCCACTGGGCCTCGGCGGGCCCGGAGTAACGCAGCGTGGCGAAGTCGAGGTTCGATCCCGGCTCGCCGCCGGGCCGCTCCACCACCACGGCGTCCAGGCGGCCGCCGGCGTCGAACGAGACGACCAGGCGCTGCCCGGGGGTGACGCCCTCCGGCAGTTCTATGCGGTCCTCTCCCTGCCAGGAGTTGAGGTCCACCGACCCGACCGGCGAGCCCCACGCCATGTCGGCGGTGTCGTCGGCGATCCAGGCGGCGAGCATCTCCAGCACGGTGAGGTCGGTCCACGGCTCGATGGCGGTGCCGGCGGCCAGCACCTCGTCGGGGGCCGGTATCTTCCCGCCTCGGCCGGCCGACCACCATCCCCTGCCGAGCGCACCGGTGCCGATGAGCAGGCCGGCGATGGCGGCGAGCTCGGAGGACCGCCGGGTGAGCGCGGCGCCCTGCGCCAGCTCCGCGCACCGCGCCATGCGGTCGTCGCCGAGCGCGGCTCGGGCCTCGCTCAGCAGCAACGCGGCCGTCGGATGCTCCTCACCCAGCAGGTCGCGGATGAGCCGCCGGGCCTCCGATCGAGCATCCTCCGCACGGAACTCACGCATATCACCACGTTACGCCGGGAGATCCTCTTCCGCGAGGTTCCGTAACAACCCTGGGATCTACCTGACACGTAAGGCGGATCGGGCCCGCGCCGCCGTCACCAGGCCCGCCCGTACGGCCGCGCGGGGCCGGAGCCGCCCCGGCGACCAGGGCAAAGGGACGGGCAACCGCCTGCGCCCGGGCGCGCGAACGTTGCCGGGAGCAGGCGAAAGATCTAACGAGAGCGGCCGGTGCGGCCGAGCAGCCATCCGATGACGGCGCTGCCGAGTGCGACGCCCGCGCCCATGCCGAAGGCCGTCAGCACCGGCCAGACCGGGGCACCGTTCCGTGAACGCCCGGACGCGCCCGGCGCCTCGCCGCGGGGTCGCTCGAACACCTGCCCGGCCTCGTGCGGCCCGGCCACCTGTGGCGAACCGCCGTTCGCGGACGGGGTCGCGGACGGCACGAGCGCCAGGCCGGCGGGGACCTCCGCCGCGGGAGCGGCGCCCACCTGAAGGTGCTGCTCGACCGCGTTGAAGAACTCCCCCGCGGTCTTCTTCGCGACGGAGCCGAGCATGCGCTGGCCCACTCCGCCGATCATGCCGCCGACGACCGCCTCGGCGTCATAGTCGACCCGGGTCGCACCGCCGTCGACCTCGCTCAGGGTGATGCGCACGGTGGCGTCCACGGTGCCGGGGGCTCCGGCGCCCCGCGCGCGGAGCGTGAACCGCTCGGGCTCCTCCGGGTCGGACAGTGCGACCTCGCCCTGGTAGACACCCTTGATGGAGGCGACGCCCGCGGTCACCGTCATGCGGTAGGTGTCGCCGCCCGTGGACTCCAGCCGCTCGCACCCAGGGATGGTGCGCACCAGGACCGCCGGATCCTGCAGGGCGGCCCACACGCGACCCCGGTCGACTCCGACCACGGCACTGCCAACGACCTTCATGGACACCTCCGATGCCGAGAGACTAGAGACCGACCCGCGACGCGGATAAGGGCAACTTCTGCCCGCCGGTGCCGCAGGGCGTCGTCAGGTCTCGCCCGGCTCACTGCCATGCGTCTCTTGTGGGCATCACGCTAACACCGCCGCGACCCCGCCGCCTTGAAGGCGGTGACGGACCATTCCTGGGACAAACGCGGGACATTATCCCGAAAGCGTCCCGAGTTTGAGCCAAATTCATGAGCAGCCTCCGCCTTTACCCGGGTTCGGGATATAACTAGCCAATTGTTCCGCAGCTTGCGGAGGGGCGGACGCGCAAGGGGACGGATGACCGTGGGTGCTCAGACGGCGGGGCTTTACTTCTCTGTCCTGGGCCCGCTCACGGCGAGCCGCGACGGGGAGCGACTCGACCTCGGCGGCAGCCGCGTCAAGGCCGTCGTCGCGACCCTTCTGATCGCCCAGGGCAAGGTGGTCACCGCCGAGCGGATCGTCGAGGCGGTCTGGGGCGAGCAGGCTCCGAACAGCGTCATGGCCAGCCTGTATTCCTACGTCACCAAACTCCGCAAGTCCCTCGAACCCGACCGGCCGTCGCGGGCGCCCACCGGCATCCTCGACCGCCAGGGCCCCGGGTACGTGCTGCGCGTCCGGCCCGAGTCGGTGGACGCCGAGCGCTTCGCCGCGCTGGCCGAGCGCGGCGCCCGGCTGCTGGCCGAGGACCCGGCCACCGCGGCGGAGAGTCTTGAGACCGCGCTCGGGCTGTGGCGCGGGCCCGCGTACGTCGACCTGGGCGAGAGCGACGCGGCCACGGCCGAGGTCGCGCGGCTGGAGAACGCGAGGCTGGCCGCGCGCCAGGACCACGCGGCGGCCCTGCTCGCCATGGGCACGGCCGTCCCCGCCGTGGGCGAGCTGGAGACGCTGGTCCGCGAGCACCCGCTCGCCGAGCGCTCCTGGGAGCTGCTGGCCCTAGCCCTGTACCGAGGGGGACGCCAGGGCGACGCGCTCGCCGCGCTGCGCACGGCGCGCGAGCGGCTGATCGACGAGCTGGGCGTGGACCCCGGACCGTCCCTGCGCGCCATGGAGGCCGCGGTGCTCCAGCAGGACCCCGGCCTGGACTGGCAGCGTCCCCGGGAGACCGCGGTGCTCGCCGAGCCGGTCGAGCAGCGGGAGGCCCCGCGTCCGCGCCTTCCCGCGCCACTGACCCGCCTCATCGGGGGCGAGGGCGCGGTGAGCACGGTGCGAGGGCTCCTCGCGACCCACCGGCTGGTGACGATCACCGGCGCAGGCGGCACGGGCAAGACCCGCATGGCCCTCGAGGTCGCCCACCAGCACACCGACCAGGCCGAGGGCGAGGGGCCGTGGCTGGCCATGCTCGCCGACGTGGCCGACGAGGCGCTGCTCCCCGGCACGATCGGCGCGGCGATGGGGACGGCCATCACCAAGAGCGCGGACGACCTCGCGGCCTCGATCGGCGACCGCGAGACGCTCCTCGTGCTGGACAACTGCGAGCACCTGGTGGACGCCGTGGCGTGTCTCGCGGAGGACCTGCTGACCCGGTGCCCCGGCCTGCGGCTGCTGGCCACGAGCAGGGAGCGGCTGTCGATCGCCGGAGAGGCCACCTGGGACCTGCCGCCGCTGGACCCCGACGGCACGGGTGCCGAGCTCTTCGTGGAACGATCCCGGGCGGTGCGCCCCGGCTGGCGTCCCCGGCACGCCGAGCGCGAGCTGATCTCCCGGATCTGCCGGGAGCTGGACGGCCTGCCCCTCGCGATCGAACTGGCGGCCGCCCAGACGCGCGTCCTGTCGCTCCAGCAGATCGAAGAGGGGCTCAACGACCGGTTCGCGCTGCTCGCGGGCGGCTCGCGCACCGCCCCGGCCCGCCATCGCAGCCTGGAGGCCGCCATCGAGTCGAGCGTGCGGCTGCTCGACCCGGCCGAGCGGCGGCTCCTCGGCTGCCTCAGCGTGTTCGAGGGCGGGTTCGACCTGGAGGCCGCAGAGCGGCTGGACGACCGGCCGCCCGTGCTGCCCCGGCTGAGCGCGCTGGTCTCCAAGTCGCTCGTCACCGTGGACGGCGCGGGCACGCCCCGCCGCTACCGCATGCTGGAGACCATCCGGCGGTACGCGATGCGCGCCCTTCCCACCGGCGAGCGGCCCGGCTGGGCGAACCGGCACGTCGCCTGGGCGGTCGAGCTGGCCGAGACCGCCGACCGCCGGCTCCGTACGTTCGACGGCGAGCTGTGGATGCGACGGCTCCGGTACGAGCAGGCGAACATGCGCACCGCGCTCGGCCACGCTCTGGCGAGCGGCGACGGGGACTCCGCGCTGCGCATCTCCACGGCGCTGGCCTGGCACTGGTACCGGGCGGGGAACGTGCACGAGGGCATCGGGTGGCTGTCCAAGGCCCTGGAGTGCGCGGGCGCCGACCACCCCGGCCGGGGACAGGCCCTGATCGGGCGGGCGCTGCTGCGCTACCTCGCCGGTGACCCGATCACCGCCAACGACGACGTGGAGGTCGCGCTGCGCCAGGCCGAGGCGACCGGCGACATCGAGGTCATGGCGCGCGCCCTGCCGTACAGGGGGTACTTCCTGCAGCTCAGCGGCAACCCCAGCCAGGCGCAGCTCGCCCTGTCCGAGGGGTGGAAGCACGTACGCGCGGCGGGCCTGCCCTGGGTGGAGGCCGAGCTGATGATGGTGCGCGGGCAGATCACCCGCGTCGCCGGGGATCCCGCGCTCGCCGCCGGGCAGCTCGTCCAGGCGGCCGACATCGCCGAGGCGTGCGGCCACGACTGGGCGTACTGCTCCTCCGGCTGGATCGGCGCGAAGGTCGCCATGGACCTCGGCGACGCGGACCGTGCCGTGCAGCAGTCGGCGCGGCTGGTGGTGCACCTCGACCGCACCGAGGACATGACCTCGTGGCTGGCTTGCGCGCACGTGCTGGCAGGGGCGCTCGGCATGGCGGGCCGGGCGATGGAGGGCGCCGTGCTGCTCGGCGCGGTGTCGGCCATCGGCTCCCGCGTGGGCTACTCACCCCAGCTCATGGACCCGCTCGACGGCCCGCGCAACGTGGCCGTCGTGCGCGCCACCCTCACCCCGGAGGCGTACGAGGAGGCGACGGCGATGGGGGCGAGCCTCACCAAGGAGGACGCCACCGCGATGGCCCGCCGTCTCATCGTCAGCACCCCCGGCGACAAGGACCACCGGACGGTGCTCCGCCTCGACCGCTTCTGAACCGTTTCCGCGCTCACCACGTGAAGTTCCGCGCTCACCGCGTGAAGAGGTAGATCTCCACGGTGGCCTCGCCGCCCGGCAGGCCCTGGTCGTGGTAGGCGCGGACGACGGCTCCCTTCAACAGTCCGGGGAAGGCCGCCCTCAGGCCGCGGTTCACCTTCTCCGCGAGCCTGGTGCCCGCCTCCGGGCTTCCGGCGCCGAACGTCATCACCAGGCCGGCCCGCCGGCCGGTGAGCCGTCCCCCCGTGGCCCTTCGGACCTCACTCCGTACCCGCGCGGTGCCCGTGCCGGTGACCGTCAGCCTGATGGGGGCCCGGGACAGGCCCACGGGCCGCGCGGAGGGAGTGGGGGCGGGCCTGCTCCCGCTCGTCACCGGGGTGGGCACGGGGGTGACCGGCCGGTCGGCCACGGCGGCGGGCTGGGAGCCCAGCACGATGAGCACGAATCCGGCGAGAAGGTCGGCGAACAGCCATCCCGCGATGGCCATCGGGGCCATCGCGGTGCCGGGCCGCCGCCACACGGCGCCTCACCCCTCCGTCCGGGGGGCGGACGCCTTGAGGTCCAGCTCCCACAGGCCGACGGCGGTCCGATCATCCCTGTACTTCTGGTCGGGGGTGTTGAGCTGCCACATCAGCCGCGTGAGGGGCGGCGGCCTGCGCGTCCACTCCGCCGTCACGAGATCGCGGACCTGGCCCCGCTCCAGGAACCCGGCCGTGCTTCCCGCGCAGACGACGATCGCCTGGCCGGGCCCGGTCTGGAAGCCGGTCCAGCGGACGGGGTCCGGTGCCGGCGGGAACAGCGCGGCCCCCTCGCCCGCCTGCTCGCCGTCCGGGAACACCGTGTCCCACCGCCCGTCCGCGCCCAGGGCCAGGACGGAGCCGGGGCCCACCCCGAACACCAGGTGGTGCCTGCTCGACGCGTCCCCCAGCCGGGTGAGCACGCATGTCAGCTCGGTCGCGAGCTGGTCGCCGCCGAGCGCGCGCGCCCGCGCCGCCTCCTTGAGCGGATCCTCCAGCGCGGCCAGGGTGCCGCGCAGCGACTCAGCCAGCCGGGGGCCCGCGTCGTCGTCCCCCTTGATCAGGTCCTGCCAGGCGTCCTGGATCTCGGGCGCCCGGTCGGCGAGCCTGTACTGGATGCTCCGGCAGGCCTGCGCGGCGCCGACCTGCGAGTAGCGGCTTCCCCTGCGGCCCGCCGCGACGGCCGTCAGCAGGACGGGCGGCTGGAAGGTGTCGATCACGGCCAGCGCCATCGTCTGGCGCCGCACCTTGCCGTCCGTACGGGCGGCGTCGCCGCGCACGGAGGCGCCCCGCACCACCAGGCCGCCGAGCCGCGCCCCGTCCGCCACGCTGTCGGGGACGGAGTCGGGCACGTCCGGCAGGACCTGCGGGTCGAGAAGGTGCTCGGCCTTCCGCCCGTCCCCGTAGGAGCCGATCGGCACCTCCGGCTCCTGCCGCTCCACTTGGACCTCCTTCTCGACGTACTCCACGGAGGGCCGGCGGGCGAGCTCCTCGCGCGCCCGCCGCAGGCCCTCGTTGGCACGTCCCAGCTCCTGCCGCGCGTGCCTGAGCTCCTCCGCCACGGGCTGGAGGCGGCGCAGTTCCTCCTGGCCGCGATCGAGGTCCGCCCTCGCCCGCCGCAGCTCGGCCTGGTGGCCGCGGAGCTCCTGGCGTGCCGGCCGCAGGCGCGCGTGCGCGGCGAGCGCCCAGCTCAGCGAGGCCAAGAAGGCGGCGATCGCGATCAGAGTGACGAGCCCGTCTATGGCCATTCCCTGCGCCCCTTGTCCTGTCCGTCGCCGGCGTGCTCGCCGGCGCACAGCGCGGTCACCGCCTGCTCCAGCACGGCGGCGTGGCGGTCGCGGGCGGCCTCGGCCGCCTCCGCCGCCATGATCTGCCGGGTCACGGACACATTGACGTCCGCGACCACCCGGGTGAGCTCCTCGCCGATGCCGGCCATCTTCTCCGTCAGGGTGACCGCGGCCGCCGCCACGGCCTCCTGGTAGGTCTGCCCGACGTCCCGCGCGGCCTCTCCCGCCGACGCCCGGATCGCCTCGGCGAAGCCGCTCCCCGCCCTGGCCAGGTCGTCCGTCGCCCCGGTGATGCGGTCGCCGAGGCCCGCCAGCGTGGCGTCGATCCGCTCCGTGACGGCCGCGAGGAGCCTCTCCCCCGCCTCCCGCGACTCCTTCAGTCCGGACGCGGCGCTGTCGGCGGCGGCGTCCAGCCGTACGGCGGCCCGGGCGGCGCGCTCGGTGACCTCCTCGGCCAGCGTGGTGGCGGCCTCCCGCATGGAGGACGTCGCGCCCGCCACCTCGGCGCCCGTGTCCCGCAGCCGGGTCACCGTCGTGCCCAGCTCGCCGATGGCCGCGTGCAGGCGCTCGGAGACCACGATGTTGCGTCCCGACAGCCCCGCCATGCTCTCCTGCACGAGCGCCGCCTGGTCGAAGATGCCCCCGAGCACGGCCGCCGCCCTGGACAGTTCGGCCGCGAACCGGGCCGGCGAGGCCAGCCTGCGCCGGTTGAGCAGCATCTGGGCCCGGGTGAGCACGGGAACGAGCCGGGAGAGCAACTCGGCTCGCCGGCGCCCGGCGGCGCGCTCGTCCGCGCGGGCGAGCCAGGTGCCCACCAGGTTGAAGAGCAGCAGCAGGCCGAGGGCGGTCAGCGTGTAGCCCGCGACGTGGGAGAGGTCGAGGAGCGGGTTCAGCTCACCGTGGAAGCCGGACTGCCACAGGTCGAGGAAGGTCCGTCCCCCCGCGGCGGCGCGGCCGGCCGCCGAGTCCAGCATCCGGCCGTACGCGGCGACCGCCGAGGCGAGGCCGAACCAGGTCAGCAGGACGGGGACGAAGACCAGCCCGGAGGTGGCGACGGACAGGACGAGCCCGAGCCGGGGGTGGCGTGAGGCGGGCAGGATGGCGTCCGGCCGGGCGAAGGTCGCCAGCAGGTCCATCTCGACCCAGTCGCCGGCCGCCTGGGCGTCCTCCACGAGAGCGAGACCCAGGGACACCAGCTCCGGTGCCCGGGGTCCGAGTTCCGGTTCTTGGGCGAGTTCCCCCAACGCTTTCGCGATTTGGGCGCCACTCGCCGATATAGCCCTCATAGCGTTGTCTCTCCAGTTGATCCGGTTGGCCAGTGAAACACGGAAACCAAGTCGGAAATCTCATCCATTGATGGTTTTCGCGAGAAGAGATGCTTTTACGCTCGCGGCACGGCTGATCCGTCACGGAGGAGGAATGTGGTGGCCGATGAGGAGAACACCGGGGTGCTACGGGAGATCGCCCGGCTCCGCGAGAAAGCGGAGCGGCTGCACAGCGCTCTGAGCTCCCACCCGTTCCCCGACGAGCCCGGTGTCTCGAGCCTTCGGGAACGGGTGGAGCAACTGGTCGTCGATCAGATCAACCTGGCCAAGAACCCGGTGACGATCGGCGTGGTCGGGCAGTTCAGCGTGGGGAAGTCCATGATGCTGGGCACGCTGCTCGGCAAGCCGGACCTGCTGCCGACCGAGCAGCGCCCGACGACGGGGAACGTCACGGCCCTCACGCTGCTCGCGGCGAGGCCGGGCCAGCGCACCCACGTCGAGGGCACGGTCGGCGTCCACTATCTCAGCCGGCAGCAATTGATCAATTGCGTCGGCGAAATCATGGGCCAACTGGTCCACGAGACCGACAAAATCATCGCGGCGGACGAGGTCGCGCCGCTCGATGGCTACAACCCCATTGATCAGGGCTGGATAAAGTTCGAAAGATGGTGCCAGAAACACCTATGGGGAGAAAAGCACGTAAATCCCACCCTTCGTAAGACGGCGCAGGAGCTGCTGACGCTACGCGACGCGCACCTCAGCGCCGAGGCGCTGCTCGGCGAGACGGTGCACGTGTCCAAGGACCACATCGACAGGGCGATCGACCTCGGCGCGAGCGACGGCGTCCCCGAGTCCTACCCCGAGCGCGACGTCAGGCCGGGTATGGGCAGGCGCGACGTCGAGCAGCGCCAGGAGGACCTGCGCCTGACGTTCCCGCTGATACGCCGGGTGGCCTACACCGTGCGGGTCGACCCGCGCGTGTGGGCGCTCGACGGGCTGCGCGACCAGAACGAGGTCGTGCTGCTCGACTTCCCCGGGCTCGCCGCCGACCGGTCCGCCAAGCGCGACGCGTTCCTCAGCGAGAGCGAGCTGCGGGACATCCACACCATCATCACCGTCATCGACGCGCCCACCCCCGAGACCGAGGTGCCCGACCGCTTCTACAACATGCTGGAGAGGCACGGCCGCAAGCCCGCCGAGCTGCGGGACTCCGTCCTCGCCGTCGGCAACCGCTTCGACCGGATCACCCCGCCCGACCTGCCGGGGGACCGGACGCACGTGACCATGGAAGACCTGTGGCAGGAGTCGCAGAACCTGCGGGGACTGTGCGTCCGGGCGCCCGACCTGGTCCAGAAGCAGGCCGGGCGGGTGCGCCTGGTGTCCTCCGCCGTGGCGATGAGCCTGTGCGACCTGCCCGCGACGTTCAGGGGCCAGGAGATGGCGAAGGTGGCTGCGGCCGTCGAGGAGGCACCGGCCCGCGCGGCGGCCTGGAAGGACCTCGCGGCCCGGGTGCTCGGCACGCAGCCGGGGAACGTGTGGGGACGGGCGCTTGAGGCCCTGGCCGAGGACGGCGGCTTCGCCTCGCTGCGCGACCTGATCGAGGACCACGCCCGCACCCACGGTCTGGCCAACAAGCTGCGCGCGATGCGGCGGCTGGAACGGCTCATCGGCGACGAGCTGCCCAAGCTGAAGCGCTTCGTCACCGCGTCAGGCCAGCCGCCCCCGGGCGGGAGCGCCGCCGCACGCGAGCGCGTCGGCGCCCTGTTCACCGAGCTGCGGCGGCACCACGGCGAGCTGCTCAGGGCGGTCGGCGAGTTCCGCAACCCGCTGACCGTGCGGGACGCCGACGGAGTGCCCCTGGTCCAGGCGGTGCGCGAGGCCGCGGTCACCGAGACGATGTGCTGGCCCCAGTGGCAGGAGATCCTCCGGCGGGCGCAGGGCGGATTCGTCCGCAAGAACCAGGAGCAGCAGCGGTCCCGCGCCGACCGCCTGCTGCGCGCCAAGGCCGCTCAGGGAGACGACACCACGGCCGCCTTCGTGGAACCGTTCGCCACCACGTACGCGGACGCCGTCAAGAACGGGCACGCGCGGCTCTCCGCGATCCTCGGCGAGTGGCTGGACGCCCAGAACGCGCGCCTCGCCCCCCTGCGGGAGCGGTTCCTCGACGACGAGGTCCAGCGACTGCTGGACGTGGGCCTGCCGAGGATCGCCCACCGCGTCGGCGACAACGTCGACCAGGTGCTGGACATGCTCACCGAGGTCTCCTGGCTCGCCTCCCCCGAGGAGGGCGAGGACGTCGGCGCGGACCCGGAGGACGCGCGCGGCCCGCAGGACGGCACGGACGTCCAGGACCCGGCCGGCGAGCGCCTTCCGGTGTACGTCGACAGGGCGCTCCCCTGGCACCCGCGCGTGCCGGAAGGCAGGAACGACTGGGAGCAGAAGCTCGCCCGGCACCAGATCTACCTGTTCAGGCTCAGGCGGGCGATGGCCCTGAGCGTCGCGGACGCCGCCACCGAGGCCATCACCACGCGCATCACGCGGGTGCACGCCGAGCTCCGCCAGGACCTTGAGTACCTGTACGAACGCATCCCCGGACGAGCACACGTGAACCTGATGTTCCCTGCCGAGCCGCAGCCGGGCGAGGCCGCCGGAGAGGCCGCCGACGCCACGCCGGGCGACGAGTCGCCGCTGATGAAGCTGATCAGAGAGTGGGGAGTGGCGTGATGCTGCTGAACCTCGTATTCGAGACGCCCGCCGAGCACGCCCTCCACGTGCAGGAGACCGCGCCGCTCACCTTCCACCTCTACGAGCGGGACGGGGACTACCTGCTTCCCGGCGCGGTGCTCACCACCGTTCCCGGCATGCCGCAGGTGGAGGTGCAGGAGGTCCGGGTGGTGCCGGACGGCGACGGCCGCCGCGACCACGAGCTGGCCGCGATGTGGAACCATGCCGCCTCGCAGTCCCGCGGGTGGGTCGTGTCCAGGAAGGTGCTGGCGGAGGGGCTGCGGCTGCCGGTCAGCCGGGTCGCGTCCGGCCCGAGCGCGCCGGAGTGGCCGGTGCGGGCGTCGGTGAAATGGCGGTACACCTTCACCGACACCTCCGGGGTCGCCGCCTACGACGAGCGGCCCGTACGCGTGCTGTTCGCCGCCCCCGGCACCCCGCCGCCTCCGCCGCCGGGGCCCCCGCTCGATCCCGAGTGGCAGGACGTCCCCTTCCCGATCCGGGAGCTGAAGGAGCCCTACTACCAGGGAGTCGCGGCGGTGGACTTCGGCACGTCCTCCGCCACCGTGACGATCCTCGACAGCCGGCGCCCGCAGCGGCTGCCCCTGGACCCCCAGCAGGCGAGGCAACTGCGGGAGAAGCTCGCCGGCCTGCTGCGGGACTGCCCGCCGGAGCACCTCGCCGGGCAGTGGCGCGACCTGCTGGCCAAGCTCGTCGCGTCGGTCGCGGAGACCCTCGGCGAGCGCGCTCCACGCGACCTCACCGCGCTCGCGGCGGAGCTCAGGCAGGCGGTGGCGGTCGGCCGCGACCCGGACACGCTCACCGACGCGCTGCTGGACACTGTGTGCCTGGCTCTGGACGAGTGCCTGGTGGAGTCGGGCGAGACGCTCGCGGCGTGGCTCGCCCCCCGCCTGCTCGACGCCTACGACAGCGCCTTCCTCGTACCGAACCTGTTCGAGCTGTCGCTGCGCCAGGTCGAGCTGGACCCGGGCAAGAGGCGGCCCGAGATCCTGCCCAGCACCGTGGAGATCGTCGATCCCAGCCCCGTGCGGATCGCACTCGGGGTGGACGGGCCGGAGGTCAGGCGGGGGCTCAAGTCCGACCTGATCAAGCCGGAGCTCCTCGGGGACGGCATCACGGGACGGGGCGGGCGGGGCGCGACGACCGACGACCTGATCGCCGCCGTCTACGCCGAGCTGATCGAGCGTACGGAGGTGTTCGCCAGGCCGGACGGCGAGGAGGACCCGCCGGCCATGCTCACCAGCGTGGTCGTCACCTACCCGACGACCACGCCGCCCGGTGCGCGGGAGCGGCTGCAGCGGCTCATCAGGAAGACGCTGGACATGCCCCAGGTCATCACCAGCTTCGACGAGGGCGTCGCGGCCGGGCTGTTCTTCCTGATGCGCGACTTCGGCACCGACCGGGGCGAGCTGGGCACCGAGGCGCTGATCTCCCGCTCCCGCAGGATCGGCGACGACCCGCCCACCTGGCGGCAGAACATGCTGGTGATCGACGTCGGCGCGGGCACCACCGACATCGCGCTGATCCGGCTGACGGTGATCGACCACACGAGGGCCATCGAGAACGTCGACCCGCTCGTCCAGGGCCGCTACTACGTGATCAGGCCCGAGGTGGTGAACTCCACCGGCCACCTCCAACTGGGCGGCGACTACCTCACCCTGCGCGTCTTCTACTGGCTCAAGGCGGCCGTCCTGGACGCGCTGATCAACGGGGACGGGTTCGAGACCGAGCGGCGGGCGCTCGCCCAGAAGATCGCCGGGCGCGGCCAGGAGAGCGGGAGGAGCGCGCTCGCCAAGCTCGTCGCGATGTCGGACGCGTCCTTGCCCGCGCCGCGCGAGATCGCCGACGTGCTCCGCGACGCGCTGCCCACTCACTGGGCCAAGGACGCGAAGTCACCACAGAAGCAGGCCTTCCACCTCCTGTGGAAGCTGGCGGAGCAGACGAAGATCGAGATGGGCCGGTGGACGGAGGAGACCTACCCCGTCCCCCTGGACGACGTGCAGAGCATGCTGAACGCCATCGACCAGGACAACGCGGGCGCCCAGACGAGGCTGGTGGACCTCCTTCCCAAGGAGAGCGTCGCCCTCGACCTCGGCGAGTTCACCCGGCTCGCCCGTCAGATCCTCAGCCAGGCCGTGGGCATGGGCCGCTGGCTCGTCGAGGAGAGCTTCCCGAAGAGCTCCGACGAGCGGCTCGACCGGGTCATGCTGTCGGGCCAGACCAGCACGATGCCCCTGATGCGCGAGGTCGTCATCGACGAACTGCCCGGCAACGAGGGGAACGACGAGCAGGAGCGCCTGCTCACGTGGAACCCCGCCGCGGTCATCGTCGAGGCCGACTACGCCAAGGCCGCCGCGTCGCTCGGAGCCTGCTGGGCCCAGTCGGTGTACCTGCGCAACATGGGCCTGACCGGGGCGGAGCCGGAGCTGGCCAGAGGACGCACCCACGTCCAGATCGCGGTGGACAACCTCTTCTACACGCTTCCCTGCGCGTTCCAGCTCCAGGGCTACGGAAGGAACACCATCCCCCTGCTGGCGGCCGGCCACGCGATGCGCGAGGTGGACGCCGAAGGCACCATCGCCGCCCGCGACACCACGTGGCAGCCGCTGCTCCCCCTCCACGAGGTCCACCGCCCCATCGGGAAGGCCGAGACCATCCAGTGGGGGGTGTTCAACTTCGGCACCCGTCAGGAGGAGGGGTTCCGCCCCGATCCGAAGGTCTTCCTGCCCAGCTCGGACGGCCTCCAGGAGTCCAGGATCAAGACCCTCTTCGAGGTGGACCAGAACCTGATCCCGTACCTCTACCTGTGCCAGGGGGAGGCGCACTACCACGTGAGCGCCGACGAAGGGGAGTTCGTCGACCTGCGCTCCGAGCTGGACCCCCGCACGTGGGACGACCACGAGAGGCGGCTCCGCGAGCTACCGGCGCCGCTCATGGTCTCGGTGGTCGAGGAGGACGGCACGGAGGTGGAGACCCGGGAGATCTTCCCCGCGTGGTCCCCCGACGGGCAGAAGGTGAGCGCGTACTTCGACAGGTTCTTCCACGAGAACGACGCGCTGGACAGCGGCTACGTGCTCGGGCGCGTGTCCGCCCCCCTCCCCTCTCCTCCGCAGAGCGGCTACTACCAGTTCTTCCTGCGGCGCCCCGACGGGAACCGCGACGAGCTCGCCCCGCTGCGCGCGCCGGGGCCGGTCGAGCCCACCGCCCGGTACGTGGCGACGCTGGACGTGCGCGGGCGGCTGCGCCTCCACCGGGGCGAGCCGCCGTTCTGGAAGGCGGAGAGCCTGCGCGACGTGGAGCGGCACAGCGGCTCGGTCTACAAGGTCACGATGGACAGGGGCGTCTCGGAGCTGGAGCCGGACCGTGATCCCTTCACCGGAAGGCACTGACCATGGCGACGGACACCACGGCGGGAACGGCCGCCGGTTCTGAGCGGACGCTGGACGACGCCCTCCGGCTGCTCCTCGCGCTGCTCCCGGAGGAGGGCGAGGTCCGCGGGAGGCTTGAGGAGCTCGTCGTCGCGCTCACCGGGACGGGCATGCGCATCCATTCCACCGACCCGGCCGCCGCCGACGCCTGCGTGGCGGCGCGCGACGGCCTGGAGAGGCTGCTCAGGACCAGGACGGCCGGACCCGCCCGGCCGTCCGGCCGGGCCGGGGACACCTCGACGGCCGACCTGCACGAGGCAGCGGAGCACGTGACGGGAGAAGAGCCCGCGGGCGATACCGCCGAGGGCGAGGAGGCGGACGGCCCGGAGGCGCCTGTCGTCGGGCAGGCGGAGGCGACGGACGCGCGGGACGGCGCCGTCGCGACCGTACCGCCCGTACCGCCGGTACCGCCCGGCGAGGGGACCGAGGGTGGCGGAGTGGACGTGAGCCCCGGCGACCTGACGGAGCCGGCGCCGGCGAAGGCGTCACCCCTCGAAGCCGTTGGGAAGGCGTCGCCCATAGAAGCCGTGAGGGAGGCTCGGCGGCCGGTCGTCGGGGACCTGGACGCGATGACCGCCGAGGCTCTCGCCGATGTCCTGACGCGCATGTCCGGGGACAGGGACGTCTCGCCCCATGCCGTCCCCTACCAGGTGCCCTCGGCAGGGAGCCCGCGCGAACGGGCCGCGGTCACCTGGGAGCGCGTCCACATGCTCGCGCTGCGGCTGGCGCCCGAGGTGGCGGACCTCTGGCGCGGGCGTGCCTGGGAGGCGGTGGGGTCCGCCGCCCGCGACCACGCGGCCGCGACGGGCGCCGCCGTTCCCCAGGCCACTCCGCCCGATGAGCCTCCTGACCTGCCTCCGGCGCTGGAGGTCATCGGCTACCCGGGCCCCGACCTGTCGACGAGCTCCGACGCCTCGACCTGGGACGACCTCCGGCGCTCCCTGGCGAAACGCGACCTTGCGCACCTGGTCGACATGGCACGTCAGGCCTGCTGGCTCGCGGGCCACGACCAGGGGCTCTGGCACGGCTTCGACGTCGTGACCAAGGGACTGGAGGAGGCGAGCGGGAGCAACCTCAACCTGTACCTGTCCAACATGCGCACCCGCCTGACGAACCTGGACGGCGACTCGCCGGAACCGGTTCCGGAGTTCCGCCGGCTCCTGGCCCTGGACGAGGCACTCCGCGGCCTCGTGCCGCTCCCGCTCCCCCATCGGCGAAGCTGGTGGGACCGGCGCACCGCCCTGCTGTCCGACGGCCTCCTCGCGCACCCCCGCGGCGGCGACTGCAACCCGAGCCTCCAGGGGAGCACGTTCAGGACCCTGGTCACCACCCAGCGGGTCGACGACGGCGACCCCTCGGTGAGCGCGAGCAGAGCGGGCACGTCCCCGTCCTTCGAGGGCAAGGTGGTGTGGGTGCTCAGGGTCGCCGACCCCGAGCCGCCCTCCGGCAGGCCCTCCCTGGCGCGCGTGGTCTACGTGAAGAGCACGTGAGGTGCACGCCGTACGGGAGGTCCTGCGGCGCAGGGAGAGCTCGGCCAGGATTCTGGCCGGGCTCCCCACGGCTCTGACCTGCGGCCTGCTGACGCCGAGGCTGCTCGACGACGTGACGGCCGTGACCGGGGACGCCCTCGCCTCGGGCGGCTTCGGGTTCCGCGTGGTCGCCATGTGGGCGGCACGCGACGAGGACGGCCGCCTGATCAGGGCCCTGGTCAGTGCCGCGCTCCCGGAGGACGGAGCCCTGGGCGCCGCCGCACGACGGGAGGCCGGAGCCCTGGGCGCCGCGCTGGAGACCGGCGTGACGCCGGCCCTGCCTCTGGAGATCGCCCCGGCGGGCGCCGGCCCGCGCCTGGTGCTCGGGGACGAGGAGGCCGGAACGCTGAACGACCTCCTCGTCCATCTCCGGCGACGCCCGGCGGCCGCCACGGGGGCGCCGCCGGGCCTGCCACCGCGTCCACCATCGAGCCCACCACCAGGCCTGCCGCGCCCGCCATCGGGCCCACCGTTCGGCCCGCCATCGGACGCGAGCGCCGCCGACGAGCCGTTCACCGCCGAGTACCACGGGGCGGGGCCGGCCGGTGAGGCCCTGCGGCGGCGTGCCCGGCTGTACGAGCGCGCGGCGGCCTACGGCGTGGTCCCGCGAAGCATCATGTCCACGCGAAGCACCATGTCCACGCGAAGCACCATGTCCGCGGGAAGCACCATGTCCGCACACAGCCGCATGTCCCCGCGAAGCACCCTGTCCACGCGACCCGTCCGTCCGCCGCGCCTGGAGGTTCCCGCGGGCCCGTTCGGACACGAGCACGTCGCGCACGCGACGTCCCTGATCGTCGTCCCGGTGCCCGACGCGGGCGACGACGCGCGCGCGGCGGCGGTCGCGGCCGAACTGGAGGGCGCGCACGGCTTCCTCGCCGTGGTGTCGGACGCGGACCTGACGGCACCCGCGCCCCCGCGACGGCTGGGCGACCTCGCGGCGTGGCTCCGGCAGGCCCTGGAGATCCTCGGCCCCGACCGTGTCACGCTCGTGGTGGACGGGGTGGACCCGCGCGGGTCCGACCCCGCCACCCGCCGCGCCTGGGTACGGCTGCGGACGGCGAGCGTCCTGCGCCTTCCGCCCGCCTGGCCCAGAGAGGCGATCATCGTCCTCAGCTCACGGTCGATGGCCCGTCACGGGGACTACTCGATGATCCTGCCGCTGCTCGGACGGCTCACCGCTCCACTCCGCGCCGAACCCGAGACGGTCTACGCCATCGCGACGGCCAGGCAGTTGCTACGCGCCTGTTCGCTGATCGGGCGGCGCTGCGAGACGGTGCTGGCGGCCCCGGTCTCCGGGAGCGGAGGATCGGCTTCCGGCCCGGGGGACGGCGTCCAGCGGCGTGCCCGGCTCTGCGCGCGTGCGGCGCTCCCCCTGGCCGGCGAGGTGGTCTGCGAGCTCTCGGACGCGCTCCCCGAGTGAACGGCCCCCGGCGGCCACACCCCGTCGTCGTGGAGCAGGTCGTCGATCCTCTCCTGCGCTTCCCTCGCGCTCACGACGTCCCCCCGTCGCCGTCGCCGGAGTCTCCCGGCATCGGGCTCCCCTTCTGTTCACGGCCGGCCTGCGGCGCGCCGCCGAGGCCGATGGCGACTCCCGAGATGGCGGCGCCGTCCCTGGTGACGATGCTGTTGTAGTAGTGGTTGTGCCGGCCGACGATGGACCGTTCCCGCTCCGTGCGCTGGTGCTCCCAGGCCGCGAGGCGGCGGCGCAGCTCGGCCGTGTCGATGAGGCGGGCCTGCCCGAGGGCGGTCAGCGTCAGGTTGCCGTACTCGCTGGAGTACGCCCCGCTCACCATGTGCGCGATGAGGCGCTGATCCGTACGGGGGATCTTGGAGACCGCCTCCCAGATGTGGCGCCGGAACCTTTCGAGATCGTGGAGCTCGTCGTCGATCACCGCCTGGTTGACCGGCGGGTAGGGGCTCTCCGGGCAGACCCGCGCGGCCCTGTCGAGAAACCCCCGCGCCTGGGCGTGGTCCTGGGGCGGGCCGAGGGCGATGAGCGCCGCCTCCACCAGCAGGGTGCAGGCCGACTGCCGTGCGGTGAGGTCTCCCTGGCCGGACGGGGCGATCAGGCCCTGCCCGTGTTCGAGCAGCGCGTACGCGCCCGGCCGGTCGGTCTCGGCCACCAGGCGGGCCAGGGCGGTCCACGCGTGGACCGCCAGCGGCCGGTGGGCCAGCACGGTGCGGAACGCCCTCTGGGCACCCGCGTCGTCGCCCATCTCCGCCAGGCAGGTGCCGAGCAGGTACCACGCCGTGTGCGCCGGATCGACGCGGGGATCGGAGAACTCGGTGACCAGCGTGGTCAGCTCGGCCGCCGCCCTGGAGTAGCGACCGGACGACAGGTCGAGCCGCGCGCGCTGGAGTCTCACGCCGGCCCGCGTGGCGGGGTCGGCCGCCGCCGCGGCGGCCAGGTCGAGGGCAAGCGCCGCGTCGTGGAGGCTCACGCCGTGGTCGATCCAGATCTGCGCGGCGTTCGTCAGGACCACCGGGTCGTTCGGTGACAACCGCAGCAGCTCGCCGTACCGGCGCAGGGCCTCGGCGTGCATGCCGTTGGAGTGGTGCCGGATCGCCGCGTTGAGCGACTCGCTGTACTGGCGCGGCTGCGACTCCGCGAGCTTCTCCCTGCGTTTGAGTGACGCCCGGTGCGCGTGCAGCGCCCGTACGACGGCCAGGCCCGCGACGGCGATCAGCGATCCGGCTCCGTTCTTGACCTCTTCGCCGTCCACCGCCGCTCCCGTCAGTACTCGTCGATGTTGACGATGCGCCCGAGTGCGCCGGGATGCTCGCGTGCCCGCGAGGGGGTGGCGCGGATCGGGCGGGGCCGGTCGCGCCCGCCCTGACCGGCGTCCGGCACGCTGATCCACGCCTCGGTGACGACGTCCTTCGAGCGCACGGTGACCTGGTGGAAAAGCTGCTTCCTCAGGTCGCGGTACTCGTGCTCGATGACGTCCTCGAACAACTGCGCCGACACGGCGATCGCCAGGTCGGCGTCCGGGTGCTCCTCCAGCGCGGCCCGCAGCTCGTCGCTGTCACGCAGGCGGCAGACCATGTTCACGGCCCTGCCGACGAACCCGCTGTCCCCCACCTGCGTCGGGCCCTGGTGGAACGCGACGCGCAGCCGCAGCCGCACGGGCGCGTCCTTGCCGAGATGGCGGTTGTGCTGCCGGAGCGCGATGCGCAACTCGCTGACGAACCCGGCGATGACCCGTGCCTCACTCACACCGGAAGGCAGCAGCAGGAGCAGCCCGTCGCCCTGTTCCTGGCGGAACATCACGGTCGCGGCCTCCGACTCGGCGTACGTGCCGCGCTCGGCGACGTAGAGCCGGTCGAGGCCCGCCTCCTTGCTCGTCTGGGCGATGACCTCGACGAGACGGCGCTGGATCTCCTTCTGCTCTGGATCGGACCGCCGGCTGTACTTCTCGACGTCGAGGCCTATGCACAGCCGACGGACTTCTCCGCTCAGGTCGTTCACCGGTTCGCTCCTTCGGACGAGGCGGTGCTGGAGTTCACCCAGCATCGCCGCCCCGTCACGCCGGAACCTCATAATCCAACGGGTTCTCGCCCAGTCCTGCGAAGCTCTGGAGCCTGCGGATGTCGTGGACGACGATGCGGCGGTAGCCCGTGCCGACGACCCCGGCCCTCCGCAGCACGGTCAGGGCCTTGTGCACGGTCGGGTCGGCGGCCCCCACGAGCGCGGCGAGCTCCGGCTGCGTGAACGCGACGCCGATCATGATGCCCTCCCCGACCGGCTCGCCGTACGACCACGCCAGCTCGACGATGACGCGGGACAGCCGCGTGAGGGTCGAGAACGTGCCGTACTCGACCCGGCGGCGGGTGGTCCAGCGCACCTTGTTGACCACCGCCCGGTTGACGGCGAGCGAGGCCTCGGGGCAACGGCTGAGAAACGCCACGAAGGTCTCCTGGGAGATGAGCTGCACCAGGCAGGGGCCCGCCGCGGTGACGGTGGCCGCGCGGGGGTGCCCGTCGAGGGCGGCGAACTCCCCCACCAGGTCGCCGCCGACGCGTATGCCCAGCAGCGCGACCTTGCCGCTCTCGGTGTTCGCCGTGACCTTGACGCAGGCGTCCACGAGGAGGAAGACCTCGGTGGACCTGTCCCCCTCCAGGATCAGCGTCTCGCCCGTGGTGAACTGCCGGGGGCGGCCGAGCCCGAGCAGTTCCTCCCTCGCGGCCTCGCCGAGGCCGCCGAGGAGGCTGCCGCGCGGCCACTTGCCTACCTTGCGAATCACACGGCGCCGCCCGGGTTCGGGGCCGTTCATAGTGATCCTCCCAAATGTGATGACGGCCGGCTCACGGCCGGATGGTTGAAGCCCGGACCCCCCCGAGCTGTCCGGCGATGAGGAACGCCGTCTCCACGACGATCCGGGGAGCTGGTAGCCGTCCTCACCGGAGCGCGATGTCTGTTCCGGCGCGCTCCGGGTGCCGCGATCTCGTTTGCGCTTTCAACTATGGGCGGGGCTCCTTGCGAAGACCTTGCGGCTGGGTGACGGCGGTGACCGGTGGGTTGCGGCAAGGGATCATCGCGATGGCAAGATGGCTCACCATGATCTGGGGACGGAAGGCGTTACGCGTCGCGATCGGGGTCGGGCTCGCCGGCATGTGTTCCGCGAGCGGCACCGTCCTCCCCTCCGTACCGGACGCCGCGCGGGCCCTCCCGCCGCGCTCCGCGACCGTCCCGCCCGGCGCGACTCCGGCGGCCTCCCCGTACGCGGGCTCCCCCTCCCCTTCCCCTGACGCGACTCCCGGCCCGTCGTCCTCGGCGGGGGCGGCGGAGGCAGGGCCGGCTCAGACAGGGGCGCTGCCGAGGCCGGGCGAGGTGGAGCGCGTACGGAAGCGCGCCGGACGGCCCGCGGTGGTGACCGCCGTCCCGACCAGGCGCAAGGTCGTCTTCCTCACCATCGACGACGGCTGGGAGCAGGATCCCGGGTTCGTCGAGCTGGTCAGGCAGCGCGCGGTCCCGATCACCGTGTTCGCCATGCGTGACGCGGTGGAGGCCAGGGGCGTGCCCGACCCCGGCGCCGCCGGCGGGCACTACGTGGGCGCGGGCAAGTGGTCCTACTTCCGCGAGCTGCGCGACCTGGGCGTGCCCATCGAGGACCACACGCTCACCCACCCGAACCTGTGGGGGCTCGGGTACGAGGCGCAGAAGGCCGAGATCTGCGGCTCCGCCAAGGTCATCGCCAAGGAGATCGGGCGCCGCCCCGCGCTCTTCCGGCCGCCGTTCGGCAACTTCAACGACAGCACCCTGCGGGCCGTCAAGGCGTGCGACCTGTCGGCCCTGCTGCTGTGGACGGCCAGCGTCCAGCCGGGCGGCAAGATCTCCTACCAGACGCCCGACAAGAAGCTCCACCCCGGCGACATCCTGCTGCTGCACTTCCGGGCCGATCTGGCCAGGGACTTCCGCGTCCTGCTCGACAAGATCGAACGGCGGGGCTTCGAGCTCGGCAACCTGGACGCCTACCTCAGAGCGGCCGGGATCCTGCCTCCGGCTCCCTCCGGCGGTGTACCCGCGGATCAGCCCGTGGGGTGACGCGCCGGACGCGGCCGGGAGCGGACCATTGGACATGCCGCCGGGGAGACCCGGGGTCCATCCCGGGAGGACGGGGCACGAGCCCCTTGTGACCGGGACACCCCGGCGAGCATTGTCGGTTCCGCGGGGGGACCGGGGTGCCGCGAGTGGGGGCCGGTCGCCGGTGGGCCTGTAGGGGGGACCGCCGGGCCGGTGTGACGAAGATCGCATGACTCGCGGCACCCTCCCGCCTCATTTGCTCTACGCGCTGTAGTACTACTTTAAGTAGAACTACGACGTGTAGAGCTCCTGGCCCGTGAGGGGAACATGGACGCATTGGACCTGGCGCGGTGGCAGTTCGGGGTCACCACCGTGTACCACTTTCTCTTCGTACCCCTGACGATCGGCCTCGGGGTCTTCGTCGCCGGGCTGCAGACGGCCTGGCACCGCACGGGCAAGGAGCACTACCTCAGGCTGACGAAGTTCTTCGGGAAGCTGTTCCTGATCAACTTCGCGATGGGCGTGGTCACGGGCATCGTCCAGGAGTTCCAGTTCGGGATGAACTGGAGTGAGTACTCCACGTTCGTCGGCGACGTGTTCGGGGCGCCGCTGGCGATGGAGGCGCTGCTCGCGTTCTTCCTGGAGTCGACGTTCCTCGGTCTGTGGATCTTCGGCTGGGAGCGGCTGCCCAAGCGGATCCACCTGGCGTGCATCTGGGCCGCCGCCATCGGGTCCAACCTGTCGGCGTACTTCATCCTCGCGGCGAACGCCTGGATGAAGCACCCGGTGGGCTACGAGGTGGTCGACGGGCGGGCCAGGATGACCGACCTGTGGGCCGTGCTGACCAACTCGACGGCCACTGCCCAGGTCCCGCATGTGATCGCGGCGGCCTTCATCGTCGCGGGAGGCTTCGTCATCGCGGTGAGCGGCTACCGGATCCTGCGGGAGCGGCGCCTCGGCGGGGAGGCCACCGTCCCCCTCACCCGGGCGGCGCGTGGGCGGGCCGCCACCCGCGACCCCGCCATGTGGCGGACGAGCCTTCGCGCCGCGCTGGTCATGACGGCGATCGCCGGAGCGGTCGCGGCGGGGAGCGGCGACCTGTCGGGGCAGCTCCTGCGCGAGCAGCAGCCCATGAAGCTGGCCGCCGCCGAGGGGCTGCGCCACGACGTGAACGGGGCGCCGTTCTCGCCCGTGCCGGGCCTGGAGGTGCCGAAGGTGCTCAGCCTGCTGGCAGCCCACGACCCGAACGCCGAGGTCCAGGGCATCGACGACATCCAGAAGCGGTACGAGAGGCAGTTCGGCCCCGGCGACTACCAGCCGAACGTGCCGGTCGTGTTCTGGTCGTTCCGGGTCATGATCGGGTTCGGGGTCACCACCGTGGGGCTGTCGGTCCTCGGGCTCTGGCTGACCCGGCGGCGCCGCTCGACACCGGAGTGGTTCGCCAGGGCCTGCCTGCTGGCGCTCCCGCTGCCCACCCTCGCGATGGTCGCCGGCTGGCTGCTCAGCGAGATCGGGCGGCAGCCCTGGACCGTCCAGGGCGAGCTGCTCACCGCGGCGAGCGTCTCGCCGGGGGTGAGCCTGGGCGAGGTGGCGATCTCCCTGTCGATCTTCACGGTCCTGTACGGGGTGCTGGCGCTGGCCGAGGCGAGGCTGCTGATGCGGCACGTCAAGGCGGGACCCGAGCCCGCCGAGCCATCCGCCGAGCCCCGCCGCCCGGACGACCTGGACACCGAGGCGGCCCGCCTCGCGCCGACCCTGATGTACTAGGAGACCGCCATGGAGCTCACCACCGTCTGGTTCCTGGTCATCGCCTTCCTGTGGACCGGCTACTTCGTGCTCGAAGGCTTCGACTTCGGCGTCGGCGCGCTGCTGCCCGTGCTCTCCCGCGACGAGGGCGAGCGCAAGCAGATGCTCGCGACCATCGGCCCGGTCTGGGACGGCAACGAGGTCTGGCTGATCACGGCCGTGGGCGCCATGTTCGCGGCCTTCCCGGTCTGGTACTCAGGGCTGCTCAGCGGGTTCTACCTGCCGCTGGTCATGGTCCTGATCGGGCTGATCGTGCGGGGCGTGGCCCTCGAATGGCGCGGCAAGGTGACCGCGCGGGAACGCGTCCTGTGCGACGCGGGCATCGTGACCGGCAGCGTGCTGACCGCGTTCCTGTGGGGGGCGATCTTCGGGAACCTGCTGTACGGCACCACCGCGGCGACCGTGCTGGGCGGAGCCCTCTCGCTGGCGCTGGCGGTGCTGCACGGCGCGGTGTTCGTCGCCCTGAAGACGGCGGGGCCGCTCCGCGCCAGGGCACGCCGCGCCGCGCTGGCGGTGGCGGTGGCCGCCCTGCCGATCGCCGTCGTGGCGCTCCCCGGGCTCCCCTCGGCGGGCCAGGCGGGCCCGAACGAGGCGGCCGGCCCGGCTTACCAGGCCGGGAAGGCGGGCGTGGCGCGCGTGATGGGCACGGCGGACGCGGGCTGGACCTCGCATCCGCTGCTGTGGGTGGCGGCCCTGGCCGCCATGACCGCCCTGGCCGCCGCCGTCGCGCTGATCTGGCGCCGCCGTGAGGGCTGGGCGTTCACCGCCACCGCCGCGTCCATCGTGCTGGTCACCGCCACGCTGTTCGGAACGCTGTGGCGGGCGCCGCTGCCGGGCCTCACCGTGGCCGAGGCGGCCTCCGGCCCGTACACGCTCGGCATCCTCACCTGGATCGGGCTGATCGCGCTGCCGTTCGTGCTGGCCTACCAGGGCTGGACGTACTGGGTCTTCCGCAGGCGCGTCACCGCCTGAGCCGCCGGGTGGCCGCGGGCGGCGCCCAGGACGGGCGGGTGCGGGCAGGAGGAGCCGCACCCTCGTCGCTCGAAGGGTCACCAGATCCGCACCGGCATGGCGCGGAAAACTGGCCGTCAGGCCATAGACAGGCCATAGACAGGCCTGAAACGCGGTCACGGCGTGGCGCGGTGCCTCAGGTCGTGCAGGTCGGAGGGCGAGATGGGCATGCGGTCGATGGTGATGCCCTCGGCGTCCTCGATGGCGGAGGCGATGACGGCCGAGACGGGGATCACCCCGGCCTCGCCCGCGCCCTTGATCCCGAGGGGGTTCAGCGGCGACGGCGTCTCAAGGTGAGCCGTCTCGATGAACGGCACCTCCGTGGCGTACGGCATCAGGAAGTCCATGAACGACGCGTTGAGCAGCTGACCATGGTTGTCGTAGACCATGCGCTCGTACAGCGCGCCGCCCACGCCCTGCGCCACTCCCCCGTGGATCTGCCCTTCGACGATCATCGGGTTGATGAGCCTGCCGCAGTCGTGCACGACGGCGTACCGCAGGATGCGGATCTCCGCGGTGTCCGGGTCGGTCTCCACGATGGCCGCGTGCATGCCGGAGGCGAACGTCGAGCGGACGGGCGAGTAGTAGTCGCGCCCCTCCAGCCCCGGCTCCTCCCCCTCGTCCACGGGCGGCCGGTCCATCGGGGCCGCGCCGGAGAACTGGGTGGCCCGCTTGGTCTCCTCGTCGAAGGCGTACCGCAGGGGGTTGGACAGCACGGCCACCGTCGCCAGCGGGATGGACGCCCCGGGGTTGCCGGCCACGCGGACGAGCCCGTCCTCGATCTCCAGGTCGCGGGGATCGGCCTCCAGCGCCTCGGCGGCGATGCGCAGCGCCTTGTCGCGCACCTTGCGGCAGGCCAGGGCGATCGCGTTGCCGCTCATCACGGCGGCACGCGAGGCGAACGTGCCCACCGCGTACCCGAAGCGCCGCGTGTCCCCCGTCACCACCGAGACCTTCTCCAGCGGCACCCCGAGCTCGGTGGCCGCGATCTGCGCGAACACCGTCTCGTGCCCTTGGCCCTGCGAGGTCAGGCCGGTCGAGACGTGCACGCGCCCGTCGGAGGTGACCTGCACGTGGCCGCCCTCGTACGGGCCGACGCCCGTGCCCTCGACGTAGCATCCGAGGCCGATGCCGATGCGGCGCCCCTCCGCCGCCGCCTGCGCCCTCAGCTCCGCGAAGCCGTCCCAGCCGATCAGCTCCTTGATCATCCGCAGCGACTCGGGGTAGTCCCCGCTGTCGTAGATCAGCGGCCGGCCGTCCTGGAAGATCAGGCCCTGGTCGTAGGGGAAGTCGCCGGGCTGGATGAAGTTGGCCGCGCGCACCTCCGTGCGGTCGAGGCCGAGATGGGCCGCGATGCGGTCCATCGTGCGCTCCATGCAGAAGACGCCCTGCGGGCGCCCCGCCCCTCGGTACGGGGTGACCTGCACCGTGTTGGTGTAGATGGAGGAGAACTCCACGCGGTAGGCGCCGATGCGGTACGGCCCCAGAAGCTGGGTGGCGGTGATGATCGGCACGATGATGCCGTACGGCGTGTACGCGCCGTGGTCGTGCATGATCGTGACGTCGAGGCCGAGGACGCGGCCCTGGTCGTCGAAGCCGACGCGCACGTGCTGCACCTGGGCCCGCTCGTGGGCCGAGGAGATGAAGTGCTCGCGCCGGTCCTCGGTCCACTTGACCTCCTGGCCGAGCAGCATCGCCGCCCAGGGGACGAGGACCTCCTCGGGCCAGGGGTGCACGATCTTCACGCCGAACCCGCCGCCCACGTCCGGCGCGATCACCTCCACCGAGGGCAGCGGCAGCCCCAGCTTGGAGGCGATCGCCATGCGGACGCTCGTCGAGGTCTGGGTGGAGGAGTAGACGCGCAGCGACCGGTCGTCGGAGTCCCACCGGGCGTAGACGCCCCGGCCCTCCAGGGGCATGGACGCGCTGCGCTCGAAGTCGAGCCGGAACGACAGCGTGTGCGGCGCCGCGTCGATGGCCTCCGCCGCCCCGAGCCCCCGCTCCGAGGGCACCTCCTGTACGAGGTGGGCGCCGAGGTTGCCGGGAACGTCCTCGTGCACCAGGTGGGTGCCGTGCGCGGCCTCCTCGATGCCGACGACCGGCTTGAGGAACTCGTAGTCCACCTCGATGAGGGCGGCGGCGTCCTCTGCGAGATAGCGGTCGCGCGCCACCACCATGACCACCGGCTCGCCGACGTGCCTGACGATGTCCCTGGCCAGGGGGTAGGCGGTGCGCCCGTGGGTCAGCGCGGGGTGCGGGATCAGCAGGGGCAGCGGGTCGCGCACGCGCTCCGGCAGGTCCTCCCAGGTGTAGATCGCGACCAGGCCGTCCACGTCCACGGCGGCCGACACGTCGATGTCGCGGATGCGGGCGTGCGCGTGCGGCGACCGCACGAACGCGGCGGCGAGCGCCTCCCGCCCGAGGTCGTCGACGTAGCGGCCCTGGCCGGTGATCAGCCGCCGGTCCTCCCTGCGCTGCACCCGCTCGCCGAACAGCTTCGTCGTCACGCTTCATCACCCATCAGCTCGGCCGCGCGGTGGACCGCCTTGACGATGTTCTGGTAGCCGGTGCAGCGGCACAGGTTGCCCGAGATGCCCTCGACCACCTCGTCGTCGGTGGGCGAGGGGTTGTCGCGCAGCAGGGCGGTGGCCGTGCACAGGAAGCCCGGGGTGCAGAAGCCGCACTGCAGCGCGTGGCACTCGGAGAACGCCCGCTGCACCGGCGACAGCGTGCCGTCGGGCGCGCTCAGCCCCTCCACGGTGGTGATCTCGTGGCCGTCCACCGAGACCGCGAAGGTCAGGCACGACCGCACGGGGGCGCCGTCCAGCAGCACCGTGCAGCACCCGCAGACACCGTGCTCGCAGCCGACGTGGGTGCCGGTCAGGCCCAGCTCGCGGCGCAGGCAGTCGGACAGCAGCCGCCGCCCCGGCACCTTGGCCTCGCGCACGACGCCGTTCACGGTCAGCGAGATCTCGTGCAACGCTTCAGTCATTCGAGGACTCCCCCAGCTCGTCGGCGGCCTCCTGGGCGGCGACGCGCAGCGCCCGCTCGGCCAGGACCCCGGTCAGGTGCCGCCGGTAGCCGGCCGTCGCGTGGATGTCGCCGTCCGGGTCGATGCGGTCCTGTACGGCCCGCGCCACGGCGGCCCAGTCGACGGAGGCGGCGGGCCGGTGGGCGCACACCTCCGACAGGTCGAGGAGCACCGGCACCGGGCCGACGCTCACGCACGCGACCCTGGCCGAGGCGATGCGCAGGTCGTCGTCGAGGGTCACCACGGCGGCGGCGCCCGCCATCGCGTAGTCGCCGTGCCTGCGCGCGACCTCGCAGAAGGCGGTGCCGGTGCGGGCGGGCAGGGACGGGAAGAACGCCGAGACCGCCAGCTCGCCCGGCTCCAGCGCCGACTCCATCGGTCCGGTGAAGAACTCGCCCGCCGGGACGTCGCGCTCGGGGGCCCCGTGCCGCGCCAGCCGTACCGACCCGTCGAGGACGGTCAGCACGGCGGGCAGCTCGGCCGAGGGGTCGGCGTGGACGAGGCTGCCGACGATCGTGCCGCGGTTGCGGATCACCGGGTGCGCCACCAGCCTCAGCGCGTCGCGGAGCAGCGGCTGCGCCCGCGCGGCCGCGGAGGACCGCTCCACGGCCGCGTGCCTGGCCAGCGCCCCGACCCGCACTCCGCCCCCCTCCACCGCGATGGTGTCGAGCGAGGCGACCCGGTTGATGTCGATCAGGTGCGACGGGGCGGCGAGCCGCATGTTGAGAAGCGGGATCAGGCTCTGGCCGCCCGCCAGCACCTTGCCGTGGGCCCCGGCCCCGGCGAGGACCTCAAGGGTCTCGCCGAGGTCGCGGGGCGCGTGGTAGTCGAACGCCGAAGGCTTCACGTGCTGCTGTCGCTCCCTTCCACGAGGGCCGGCTCGGGCCCTGACCCGCCCGCGGGCCCGGGCTGACCGGCGATCACGCGGAGCAGGTGGTATCCGCCGAGCACCACGATCGTGCCGAGCGCGATGCCCGCCAGCGAGAAATCCTTGGTGATCTGGTGCGACACCGGCCCGATGGCGAGGATGATGCCCGCTCCGATCGGCACCATGTTCACCGGGTTGGAGAAGTCGACACGGTTCTCGATCCAGATCTTCGCGCCCAGCAGGCCGATCATGCCGTACAGGATGACCGTGATGCCGCCGAGCACGCCGCCCGGCGTGGCGGCGACCAGCGCGCCGAACTTGGGGATCAGGCCGAACAGGATCGCCACCACGGCGGCGATGTAGTAGGCGGCCGTGGAGTAGACCCGGGTCGCCGCCATGACGCCGATGTTCTCGGCGTACGTGGTGGTGGGCGAGCCGCCGACCGCGGTGGCCACGGCCGTGCCGACACCGTCGGCGAAGACCGCGCGGCCCATGTACGGGTCGACGTCGGCGCCGGTCATCTCGCCGACGGCCTTCACGTGCCCGACGTTCTCGGCGATGAGGGCGATGACGGCCGGGAGCACCAGGACGATCGCGGACCCCGCGAACTGCGGCGCGTGGAACTCAGGCAGCCCGAACCAGGGAGCGTCCGCGACCGCCTGGAAGTTCACCCGGGGGTGGGTGTCGACCTTCCCGATGCCGGCGTTGAAGGCCGTGATGTTCCCGAAGGCCTTGTCGGCCAGCCAGGAGAGCACGAAGCCGACCACCAGGCCGACGAGGATGCCGATGCGCCCGATGAACCCCTTGAAGGCCACGATGATGACGAAGGTGACCACCATGGTGATCAGGGCGATCCACTGGTCCTGCGGCCAGTAGACGTCGGACACGACGTAGGCGAGGCCGAACCCGATGAGCATGACCACCGCGCCGGTCACGACGGGCGGGAAGATCTTGTTGATGGCCCGGACGCCCAGGTAGTGGATCGCGACGCCGCACAGCGCGAGCACCACGCCCGCCACCAGGATCGCGCCCGTCACCGTGGCGCTGTCGCCGCCGGCCGCGCGGATCGCGACCACGGCGCCCACGAACGACGCCGACGTGCCCAGGTAGCTCGGGATCCTCCCCTGCACGATCAGCAGGAACAGGATCGTGGCGACGCCCGACATCATGATCGCCAGGTTGGCGTTCAACCCCATCACCAGAGGGAACACGAACGTCGCGCCGAACATGGCGATGACGTGCTGCGCGCCGAACCCGACCATGCGCGGCCAGCTCAGCCGCTCGTCGGGCTTGACCACCTCCCCAGGAGCGAGACCGCGCCCGTCGCCGTGCAACTTCCATCCGAAGGCCATATGAGCCCCTTCACTGACCGGGCCGGGCGGTCGGTGGCCACCCCGCGGGCGGACCTCCTCGGCGTACTGCTATCTGTTCGCGTTGTTGCGGGCACATTAGACCTGTGAAGGGCCGTCCACATGGTAAGGATCTGCCAAACGTGCCCGCCTCAGGAGCAGTCCTCTTGCGCACCGGCACCTCCCTGTCGCCGTTAGCCCGGCTAGATGCCCCGCATGCGCAGCACGTGCAGGGCCAGCGTGAGGTTGAGGCGCAGGTGGGCGTCCTCGGTGAAGTTGCCGAGCATGCGTTCCAGCTTCCCGATGCGGTAGCGCAGCGTGTTGTAGTGGAAGTGCAGGCGGCGGGCGGTCTCCGCCACGTTGAGGTTGGTCTCCAGCAGCACCTGGAGCGTGCGGCGCAGATCGGCGTTCTCGGCGTCCTCGTCGAGCGCCAGCGGCCCGAGCGTCTCCTTCACGAACGCGTGCAACTCGGCGGTGTCGTTGACGAGCGACAGGAGCCGGTAGACGCCGAGCTGGTCGAAGTGGGCGACCGCGCCCGGCCCGTGGAGCTGGCGGCCCACCCTGGCCGCCTTCAGCGCCTGGCCGTAGGCGTCGGGCAACAGCTCGGCCCCCTGCGCGACCCTGCTCATGCCCGTGGAGAAGGTGGCGGGCTGGCAGTCGGCGAAGGCGGCCACGGCGTCCTTGGCCAGCCGGGCCATGTCGACGCCCGACCCGACGATGGCGACCACCTCGTGGGAGAAGCCCGCGACGGCGCCGCGCGGGTCGTGCCGCCGCAGCGCGGTGACCCACGCGGTGAGCAGCCGGTCCGGGGGGATGTCCCACTCGGGGTCGATCTCGGCGACGAGCACGCCGACGGGCCGTTCGAGATCCCACGCGAAGGCGCGGGCGCGGGCGGCCGCCCTCGGCCCGCCCCTGCCGGTGAGGACGTCCCGCAGGAAGTCGGCGCGGTACTTGCTCTCGACGGCGGCGACGGCCTCCTGCCTGGTCACCACGAGGGCCGCCACCGTGGCGGCACGTTCCAGGATTCCGATGTCGCCGTCCTGGATGGCTCCGCCGGGGCTGTGGGCGACGATGCGCCCGTGGTGGTGGCCGCCCGCGACGACGGGGACGACCGTGTAGTCGCCGCCGGAGACCGCGGGGGCGGCGCGCAGCAGCGTGGTGTCGCCGGCGGCTTCGAGCACGTGACCGGCGGGGTCGACGACGGCGACGGCCACGTCGAGAAGCCCCGCCACCTCGGCCACGACCTCGCGCAGCCCGCCGCCGGCCAGCACGATCTGCACGAGCGCCCTGTGCGCCTCCTCGGTGCGGGCGAGCAGCGCGGCCTGCCGGTTGAGGATGTCGGTGAGCACCTGGTTGAGGATGTCGTCGAAGCCGACGTCGTTGGGAAGCAGGATCAGCGGGAAGCCGAGCCGGTCGGCCTGCTCCACCATCTCGGCGGGCAGCTCGTCGACGTACCTGCCGAGCTTGATGCCGAGCGCCGCGAGGCCGCGCTCGTCGAGGTCGGTGACGAGCCGTCCGAGGGACTGCGGCGTGTTCCGGAGGGGGTATCCCGTGGTGAGCAGCAGTTCGTGAGGCTTCACCCACGCGAGGATGTCGGGCACCTCCATGACGTTGAGTCGCTGGACGATGCGGTCGAGGCCGGTCCTGCCGCCGATCAGGCGGGCTCCCGCCAGTGTGGATACGCCGAGGACCTCGCCCACGGACACGCCGTGGATGATGGTGCCCGTGGAGGCCAGTCGCATCGCCGGGGGTGATGGGTCAGCTGTCATGGTGCTGCTCCAGGGTGGAACGCCGTTTCAGAGATTCTGACGGAACACCCTGTCTGTCAACAAGAGCCAACTCCTTGGAGAACTGTTGGCATCTTTCTCCGTACGGCCGATCTCCAGGACCGTTCTACGGTTCCCCCAGACTCGCGGGGAGGCCGAGTGACACTGGGGACGCGTACACGGATCCAACACCGCGCGCCGGGGGATGCGAAAGCGTTCGGCGCGGCGAGCACCGCGCTGCGCCCGGCGCTCGAGTCGCCGCGGCGGCCCGCACGGGTGCTGGCGGTGTTCCCGCTGGGCGTCTACCTGGAGATCCGCACCGACGTCGAGCCGTCCGTCGTGGCGGTCGTCACCGGGGAGGCGACGCGGCTGCCCAACGCCGTCGTGCTGAGCGACCCGCTGCCCGCGACGGCGGCGGGCGACGAGGCCGCGGTCGGCGACGGGTGCATCGAGATCGGCCGCCTGACCGTCCGCGTCCGCCGCTGGTGGGATCCCGCGCCCTCGCTCGGGCCGATCGAGCTCCCGCGCCTGGAGCGGGTGCTCCCTCGGCTCGGCGAGATCTGTCAGGCGTCGCCCCGCAGGCCCGGGCTCGCCGACGGCGGCGCGGGAGCGCTGCTCGCCGAGGGCTGCGCCCGGGGCTCGCTGACGGCGGCCATCACCGCGACCGAGCAGCTCATGGGCCTCGGCCCCGGACTGACACCCAGCGGCGACGACATGCTCGCGGGCGTGCTGGTCGCGCTGCGCCAGGTCGGCAGGGCGGCGGGCGTGGGCAGGGCCGTGTGGCTGGCCGACTGGCTCGCCGCGACCGTGGCGTTCGACGCCCGCACGCGCACCACCCCGATCTCGGCGACGCTGCTCCACTGCGCCGCCCAGGGCCAGGCCTGCGCCGACGCGCTCGCGGTGCTGCGCGGGATCGCCGGCCACCAGCCGCTCGAACCCGCGGTGCACCGCCTGCTCCGGCTCGGCCACACCTCGGGCGCCGACCTCGCCTGGGGCCTGCGAACGGGTGTGTCCGCGGTCGTGGAGCTCGCAGGGAGCTTACGAACGGCCAGGTGAACAACCAGGTAAGCGCTCCCGCGGGGGACGCGGTGAGCGATGATCGACATGTGAGCGGACTTCTTACGAGGGGCGGTGAGCGACCGTTGGCCATGACTACCGATCTGGTGGAGGTACGCGCCGGGGTCTATCACGACTCGGTGAGCCTGATGCGGATCAGCCAGGCGCTGAGCTCCCGCCCGGGCGTCACCGTCGCGGTGGTGGCCATGGCGACCGAGCTGAACCTCGGGCTGGCCAGGGAGGCCGGGTTCGAGATACCCGAGACCGGGCCGTCCGACCTGCTGGTCGCCATCCGGGCCGAGTCGGACGCGGCGCTGAAGGACGGGGCTGAGGAGCTCGACCGGCAGTTCGCCGCCCTGGCCAGGGGCGGAGGGCCGGGCGGCGCCCGCGCCGAGAGCCCTCCTCGTACGACCCGGGCGGCAGCGCGGGCGTGGGACGCCTCGCTGGCGCTGGTGTCGGTGCCCGGCGAGCACGCCTTCGCCGAGGCGATGGACGCGATCGACGCCGGGCTGTCGGTGATGATCTTCAGTGACAACATCCCGGTCGAGCAGGAGGTCCTGCTCAAGGAGCGCGCGAGCGAGCGGGGCGTGCTCGTGATGGGCCCCGACTGCGGCACGGCGGTCGTCGGCGGGGCCGGGCTGGGGTTCGCCAACGTCCTGCGCCCGGGGCGCGTGGGCGTGGTGGCCGCCTCGGGCACCGGCGCCCAGCAGGTGACCTGCCTGCTCGACCACGCGGGCGCCGGGGTGAGCCACGTCCTGGGTGTGGGCGGCAGGGATCTGTCGGCGGCGGTGGGCGGGCGGTCCACGCTGGTGGCCCTCGCGGCCCTGGACGCCGACCCGGCCACCGAGCTGATCGTCCTGATCTCCAAGCCGCCCGCCCCCGAGGTCGCGGAGGTCGTGCGCCGGGCCATCGATGGGCTCGCGACGCCGGTCGTCACCGCCCTGCTCGGGCCCGGGCAGGGCGACCTGACCTCGGCGGCCGAGAAGGCCCTCCGCACCCTCGGCCTGCCGGTGCCCGAATGGCCCTCGTGGACCGTCCCGCAGGAGGGCAGGCCGTCGGCCGGCCTGTGCGGGCTGTACTCCGGCGGCACGCTGTGCACCGAGGCGCGCATCATCGCGGGCACCGGCGAGTTCACCGACTTCGGCGACGACGAGTACACCCGGGGCCGCGCCCATCCGATGATCGATCCGACCCTGCGCCTGGAGGCGCTCGGGCGGGCCTCCGGCGTCGTGCTGCTCGACGTGGTGCTCGGCCACGCCGCCGAGCCCGACCCCGCGGCCCGGCTGGCACCCGCGGTCAGCGAGGCGTGCGAGCGGGGCGCGTCCGTGGTGGTGTCCCTGGTCGGCACGGAGTCCGACCCGCAGGGCCTGCGCCGGCAGGCGGACGCCCTGGTCGAGGCCGGGGCCTCGGTGTTCACCTCCAACGCGGCCGCCGCCAGGCACGCCGCGAGCCTGATCGGGAGTGCCCTGTGAGGTTGTCCATGCTCGACGGCGAGCCCCGCGTGATCACCGCCGGCGCCGCCGTGCTCGCCGAAGCGCTCGACCAGCAGGCCGTGCCGCGCTTCGGGGTCGACTGGCGGCCCCCGCTCCCGGGCACCTCCGGGGCCCTGGCCAAGGTGCTCGCCGACCCGCGCAGGCAGCGCGCCAACGAGGTCGCCGTCGGCCGGCTGCTCTCGGCCCGCCCCCAGCTCGTCGGGGTGAAGCCCGCGCGCGACGTGCTCGACCTACCCGAGCGCACCTTCTTCCACGCCGGGCCCCCCATCGACTGGGAGCGTGCCTCGGGGCCGATGCGCGGAGCGCTGATCGGCGCCGCGATCTTCGAGGGTCTCGCGTCCGACGCCGAGGAGGCCGAGCGCCTGCTGGTCTCCGGGAGCGTGAAGCTCGACTCCTGCCACCACCACCGCACCGTCGGGCCGATGGCCGGGGTGGTGAGCCCGTCGATGTGGATGTTCGAGGTCGTCGACGGCGAGCACGGCGGCACCGCGTACTGCTCGCTCAACGAGGGGCTGGGCAAGGTGCTGCGGTACGGCGCCTACGGGCCCGACGTCGTCGAGCGGCTGCGCTGGATGGGCGAGGTGCTCGGGCCGGTGCTCGCGGGGGCGCTGGCCGTGAGCGGCCCGATCGACCTGCGCTCGCTGATCGCCCAGGCGCTCCAGATGGGCGACGAGCTACACAACCGTAACCGCGCGGCCACCTCCCTCATGGTCCGCGAGATCGCCCCGGCGATCGTGGAGGCCTCGCCCGAGCACGCCGCCGCCGTTCTGCGGTTCATCAACGGCAACGATCATTTCTTCCTGAACGCGGGAATGGCGGCGGGGAAGGTCAGCGCCGACGCCGCCAGGGACGTTCCCGGGTCCTCGCTCGTGGTCGCCATGGCGCGCAACGGCACCGATTTCGGCATCCAGGTCTCCGGGCTCGGCGACCGGTGGTTCACCGGCCCCGCCGGGGTTCCCGACGGCCTCTACCTGGGCGCCTACGGGCCGGACGACGCCAACCCCGACATCGGCGACTCCACGATCACCGAGACGTCCGGTCTGGGCGGGTTCGCCATGGCCGCCGCGCCGGCGATCGTGCGTTTCGTCGGGGGCGACGTGTCGGACGCGATCGCCGCCACCCGGTCCATGTACGAGATCACGCTGGCGGAGCACCCGGCGTACCAGATTCCCGGGCTCGGCTTCAGGGGCACTCCCACGGGCATCGACATCGCGCTGATCGCGAGGACGGGGCAGCTCCCGGTCGTCAACACCGGCATCGCGGGCCGCGTGGCGGGAACCGGGCAGGTCGGCGCGGGTCTGGTCAGCCCGCCGGCCGAAGCGTTCACCTCGGCTCTGGCCGCGCTCGCCGATACGTAAAAGATGACCGAATTCCCATTGACCCGGCTTTGACCCTAATATCAGTGGCCAGCCTCACCGTCTTGACGACGCACATGATCCATACATGATCCACAAAATGGGGATATGACGCGGACGAGCGTGAATTGGGGACCGCGGTATGACGACCGATCGCGCGCTCGGGAGGGCGCCCTCCATGACCGAGGGTAAGAGCCCCTTGGGCGACGCCGGGGTCGCGCCAGAGGGTCAGGGACGGCTGGTGGGCCGGCGCTACCGCCTGCTCTCGCCGGTCGGCCGTGGTGGCATGGGCATGGTCTGGCACGCCCATGACGTGCTCCTCGACCGCGACGTCGCGGTCAAGGAGCTGATCCTGCCCTTCGGCCTCGACCACGCGGGCAAGCAGGTCGCGCACCGGCGCATGCTGCGCGAGGCCAGGTCCGCCGCACGGCTCAGCCACCCGGGCATCGTCACCGTCCACGACGTCGTCGAGGAGGACGGACGTCCCTGGATCGTCATGGAGCTGGTGCGCGCCTGGTCGCTGGAGCAGGCCGTGCGGCAGAGCGGGCCGCTGCCGGTGGTGCAGGCCGCCGAGATCGGCGTCCGCGTGCTCGACGCGCTGCGGCACGCCCACGCCGCCGGCATCCTGCACAGGGACGTCAAACCCGGCAACGTGCTGCTCACCGCCGACCGCGTGGTGCTCACCGACTTCGGCATAGCCGCGATCGAGGGTGACGTCACCATCACCCAGACGGGCCTGCTCATGGGCTCGCCCGCCTACATCCCGCCGGAGCGGCTCCAGGGCCGCCCGATCACCCACGCGGCCGACCTGTGGTCCTACGGCGCGACGCTCTACGCCGCCGTCGAGGGCCGCCCGCCGTACGAGGGGCCGGACGCGGTGGCCGTCCTCGGCGCGGTGCTGACGCAGGAGCCCAACCGCCCGCAGCGCGCCGGAGCGCTGCTGCCGGTCATCGAGGGGCTGCTGCGCAAGAACCCCGCCGACCGTATGCCCGCCGCCCAGGCCGCAGAGCTGCTGGAACGGGTGCTGCGCACCCACGGCTCGGGGCTCGCGCTCCTCGGCGACCGTCATGTCCCGACGCCCCTGCCGACGCAGGCCGACTCGACGCCGGTGCACATGCTCCCTCCACTCGACCCGCCGTCGGGGCCGATGCCCTCGCGCATCATCGAGACCCCGTCGGGACCCGTGCGAATCCCGTTCGACCAGGACTCCGCCGGCCAGGCCGGTCACCTCGATCCGTCGCGCGCGCATGGCGGCGGCTCCGCCACGGGGGCCACCGCCTACGGGGCTCCTGGCGGCTACGACGCGCTCGACAGCCCTTCCGGCTCGCAGCGCTCCCCCTTCGACGGGCCGGACGGCCCGGCGGGCGCCCGGCCGAACCCCTACGACGCGCTGCGCAGCCCCTCGGGTCCCCAGCCGGTGGGCCCGTACGACGCCCTGCGCAGCCCCTCGGGACCCCAGCCGGTCAACCCCTACGACGCGCTGCGCAGCCCCTCGGGACCGCAGCCGAGCCCGTTCGACGCCTTCCGGAGCCCTTCGGGACCGCAGCCCGACCCGTATGACGCGCTGCGCAGCCCCTCGGGACCGCGGCCGGCCGACCCGTACGACGCGCTGCGCAGCCCCTCGGGGCCCCAGCCGAGGCCCTACGAGGGGCTGGACAAGTCCCACGGCACCCGGTCGAACCTGTACGACGCGCTCAAGAGCACCTCCAGCCCCCAGGCGCAGGCCGGCGCCGCCCGCGACTCGCTGGTGGCCGGGACGCCCGGATCCCGGGTGTGGCCGGCGAGGTCCGGCCCGAACCTGGCCGACGAGCTCGCCAGGGACCTCCCCGGCGACCCGTTCGCCGGCCCCGACCGCAAGGGCGACGGCCGCGGCACGCGCGAGGAGAAGCCGGACGCCCGTACGCGCCGCCGCGGGATGGAGGACGACGACGCCCGCGAGGGCCGCTCCCCCGTCCTGCTCGTGCTCGCCGGCATCGGGGTCGTCGGCGTGGTGGCCGCCCTGCTGTTCGTGCTGTGGCCCACGGGCTCCCCGTCGCAGGAGGCCGTCGCCAGCCCGCTCGTCGCCACCGGCGGCCCGGCCCCGGCCGGGCCGTCCTCGCCAGAGGCCTCGGCCCCCGACGACCAGGCCGTGCCCACCGAGATCCCGGCGAGCTTCCGCACGCACACCGCGGCCGGCGCGTCGGTCGCGGTGCCCAAGGACTGGACGGTCTCCACCTCGGGCGAGGCGGTGACCTACCTCGGCCCGAAGAGCTCCGGGCGGCGCATCCAGATCAAGAAGGTGCCCTCCACGGGCGACGACGGCCTGGCCGCGCTCACCAAGGCCAAGGACGAGGCCACGCTCACCGACTACGCCCAGGCCCGCCTGGAGTCCTCCACCTTCGGGAACGGCAAGTGGCAGGCGAGCGTCTGGGAGTACACCTACACCGCGCTGAACAACGTGACCGCGCACGCCGTCACCCGGCACATCGCGATCGACGGCAAGACGGCCTTCGAGGTGACGTTCACCGCGCCCGACGCCGAGTGGGACCAGACGGACAACCGCCAGACGATGGCCGTGCTGTGGAGCAGCTTCAAGCCCGCTTCCTGATCACCCGGCGCTCGGCGGGGCGAGCGGGATCGCCACCTCGTCCTCCATCGGGGGCTCGATCTCCTGAGGGCGGCAGCCGGTGGCGGCGAAGCAGCGGATGCGCAGCGTGCCGTCCTGCACGGAGACGTGCAGGAAGCTCTTGAAGAACGGCGGGGTGTCCCAGTCGGACAGCTCGGAGAACCAGCGGTGGAAGGTGCGCCCCACCGGCAGGCGGAACGGCATGGGCCAGCCGCCGAGGATGCGGGCCGCCCACTTCATGCGCGCCGTGATCTTCACGGGCCGGCCGGGGACGGTGGGCTCCGAGCCGTCCGCGCCCACCGTCCCGTCCGTGCCGTCGCCCGTGCCGACCGGGCGCGGCGGGGTGTTGCCGATGTGCCTGGACATCAGCACGAGGCCTTCGTCGGGCGTGAGGTAGAGCCAGGGCATGCGCAGCCGGGCGCGGTAGAGGTTGCTGTAGAACGACAGCGAGTCGCCTCTCAGCGGGTAGCACTTGAAGGCGTCCTCGCGCACGCCTCCCACGTCGACGCGGGGGATCGTGTGCGTGGCGTGCATGAACGCCCCGCCTCCGCCGGACACGATGTACTGGATGGTGCGCCCGCCGACCTCGACCGGGTAGCGCTGGTAGTTGTGGGTGTCCCCGCCGATGGCGGCGACGTAGTTGTTCGCGGGGTCCGTGACGATCTCGTCGACCGTGCCGCCGTCCTCGATCGGGCACGGGTGGTACTCGTTGCGGTCGTAGATCGGCTTGCCGGTGATCAGCACCTTGGGCCGGGGGTCGGCCGACACCCGGCGCAGCCAGGCCCCCTGGTCGCGGTCGATGGTGCCGCGGATGCCGGTGTCGATGCCCACCAGCAGCAGGCCGGGCAGGTCGATCACCCAGTAGGGCGCGGGCTGCGCCGCCCGCTGGGCGGGACTCGACCGTCTCGCGCGCGCCTCGGCCAGGCGCGGCTCGTCGATCGTCTCGGGCTTGGTCCAGAACAGGCCCCGCAGGCCCGAGGGCGACAGCGAGAACCCCTGGCGCCGCGCCTCCAGCGCCGGCGCGTCGCAGAAGACGCGCATGAACCCGCCGAGCCCGTCGTACCAGTCGTGGTTGCCGGGGATGGCGTAGATCGGGGCGGGATAGTCCTTGTACGGGCGGAAGAACTTGTCGTCGTACTCGTTGCCCGAGCCCGTGGGGTAGATGACGTCGCTCGCGACGACCGCGAAGGCGGTGTCGGCGCCGATGGCGAGCAGCCCGGGCACCACGGCGTACTGCGAGGCGTCGCCCTCGCCGGTGTCGCCGATGATCAGGAAGCTGTACTCGGCCCCCAGATCAGGCTTTATCCGGAAATCGGGGTCGACGCCGCTCTCCTGCCGTGCCGCCATCCAGCGCCGGCGCACCTCGTTGGACGGGTCGCCGAAGAGCTGGGCGAGGATCTCGTTGCGCGAGCGCAGCAGGGTCCTCACCGCCAGCCAGGAGAAGCTGTCCTCGTTCGGGCGCAGCTTCTGGAACGTGCCCATCTCCTGGCAGGACCACCCGGCGCCCTCCTCGGACACCCGGGACGAGACCCGCCTGCCACGCGCGGCTGCCCGCTCCACATCGACCATGACCCTATCTTTGCCGTGATCTTGATGGATCGCACGCCGACTCACCAATCGGGTCTCCCGGACGTTTCACTCCCGGCCCCCCAGACCGGTCGATCAGGGGATCAGGACCCCCGGATTGAGGATGCCGGCCGGGTCGAGGCGCTCCTTGACCGCGCGGAGGATCTCGACCCCGAGCTCGCCTATCTCGTCGGCGTACGCCGACCGATGGTCCCTGCCGACGCCGTGGTGGTGCGAGATCGTGCCGCCCGCCAGCCCGATCGCCTCGTTGACCGCCCGCTTGGCCGTGTCCCACTGCCCGAGCGGGTCCGCGGTCTGGGAGGCGACCACGGTGAAGTACAGCGACGCGCCCGTCCCGTAAACGTGCGACAGGTGGCACATCACCAGCGGCGGCCCGCCGGGGCCCGACAGGTCCGCGGGCGCGAGCGCCACGCTGAGCACCAGCCGAACGGCGTCGTAGAGCCTCGGGATGTTCGACCAGAAGCAGGCGGTCTCCAGCGTCTCCACGGTCGCCCCGGCGGTGAGCAGCGCGTCGCGCAGATACGGCGCGCTGAAGCGTCCGTGGGCCCACGCCTCGCCCGGCTCGGGGCCGAGGTAGACGCCGCCCAGCGCGGACAGGGTCTCAGCGGTGCGCTCACGCCGGTGGGCGACGTCGCCGGCCTCGCCCTCGTACCCGACGACGGCCAGGCATCCCGCGTCGGGCCGTACCCCGCCGATCTCCCCCGGCTTGGCGAGGCCCACCATGGTCTCGGTCTCGTCGGACAGGCGCAGCACCGTCGGGAGCGGCCCCTCCTGCGCCACGCGCCGCAGCGCGGCCGTCCCCGCCGTGAAGGACGCGAACCGCCACCCCTCGTACACCTTCTCCGCCGGCGCCCGCCGCACCCGCAGCCGCATCGAGGTGATGACCCCGAAGGCGCCCTCCGAGCCGAGGACGAGCTGGCGCAGGTCGGGCCCGGCGGCGGACTTCGGCGCGCGGCCGGACTCCAGCGTGCCGCGCGGGGTGGCCACGGTCACGCCCACCACCATGTCGTCGAAGCGGCCGTACCCGGCCGACGCCTGGCCGCTCGATCTCGCCGCCGCGAAGCCGCCCAGGGTGGCGTACTCATAGGACTGGGGGAAGTGGCCGAGGGTGAGCCCGTGCCTGGCCAGGAGCTGCTCGGCCTGCGGGGCGCGCAGCCCCGGCTCAAGGTCGGCGACCATCGACTCGGTGTCCACCGAGATGAGCCGGTTGAGCCTGGCCAGGTCGAGGGCCACCACGCCGGCGAAGCCCTGCCGCGAGGCCACCAGCCCGCCGACCACCGAGGTGCCGCCCCCGAAGGGCACGACCGCGACCCGGTGGTGCGCGCAGATGCGGAGCACCTCCAGCACCTCGTCGTGCGACCCGGGCAGCAGCACCGCGTCCGGGGCCTCCGAACCGTCGCCGTCGCGCATGCGCAGCAGGTCGGGCGTGGACTTGCCCCTGGTGTGGCGGATCCTGGCATCGTCGTCGAACCGGACGTGCTCGCCGCCGACGGCCTTGCGGAGGTCGGCGAGGATCAGCGGAGACAGGGCGGCGGCGCGCAGCCTGACCTCTCCGAAGGACGCGGCCGGCCGCGCGGGCTCACGCACGCCGAGCAGCTCGCTCAGCAGCTTGCGGACGGACTGGGGCAGCTCGGCGGCCTTGGCGGGATCGCCCCAGCCTGACCAGAGCATCGGTTCCGCGGCGGTGTCGGGAGTTTCCACGTCCTACACTGTGACACGCCCGGCTGTGGTCGCCATTCCGGGTGTCCCCTGGAGAGGTGCCAGGACCATGAGCCACAACCCCGGCGTCGCCCCCGGATCCTCCCTCAACGCCTCCCGGCGTGCCCGCGAGCTGGCCGAGGCGCGTGAGACGGTCGTGGACCTGCTGGTGGTCGGGCTGGGCGCCACGGGCGCGGGCGTGGCGCTCGACGCCGCCTCCCGCGGCCTGTCCGTCGCGGCGATCGACGCCCACGACCTGGCTTTCGGCACCTCGCGGTGGAGCTCCAAGATGATCCACGGCGGGCTTCGCTATCTGGCCAAGGGCCAGATCGGGGTGGCCATGGAGAGCGCGGCCGAGCGCGGGGTGCTGCTGCGCCACACCGCTCCCCACCTGGTGCGCGCCCAGCCCTACCTGCTGCCCCTGACCCCCGAGGTGTCCAGGGCACAGGCCGAGGTCGTGATGGCGGGCTACCGGCTCGGAGACCTGCTCAGGGCGTCGGCGGGAACCCCGCGCCACCTGCTCCCCGGCCCGTCCCGCGTGGCGGCCGCCCGCGCCCGCGCCCTCGTCCCGGCCCTGCGCCCGCACGGGCTGCGCGGCGCGCTGGCGTCCTTCGACGGGCGGGTCGTCGACGACGCCCGGCTGGTGGTCGCGATCGCCAGGACCGCCGCCGCCCACGGCGCCTGGGTGCTCACCCGGTGCCGGGCCCTCACCCTGTCCGGCGACGGCGCGGAGGTCCGCGACGAGCTGGGCGGCGAGACCTTCACGATCCGCGCCCGCAGGGTCGTCAACGCGACGGGCGTGTGGGCGGGGCGGCTGACCGCCTCGGTGTCCATGCGGCCCTCCAGGGGCACCCACCTGGTCCTGCGGCCGGGCACCCTCGGCGAGCCGCGCGCGAGCCTGCACGTGCCGATCCCCGGCGAGGGGGCGAGGTTCGTCCTGGTGCTCCCCCAGCCCGACGGGCGCGTCTACGTCGGGCTCACCGACGAGCCGGTGGACGGCCCGATCCCCGACGTGCCGGAGGCTCCCGAGACCGACATCGCGTTCCTCCTGGAGGTGCTCAACTCCGTTCTGGAGGTTCCCGTCGCCCGGGCGGACGTGGCGGGCGCCTACGCGGGCCTGAGGCCGCTGCTGACCGGCGATGGGCGCACGGCCGACCTCTCCCGCAGGCACGCGGTCGTCAGGGCCTCTGACGGCGTCGTGACGATCGTGGGCGGCAAGCTCACCACCTACCGCAGGATGGCGGAGGACGCCGTCGACGCGGCCTTCCCCCGCGCTCCCCGGAGCCGCACGGCCCGCCTGCCCCTCGTGGGCGCGGACGTCTCCGCCCCGGCCCGGGGTTCGCGGGACGGCGTCCCGAGGCGGCCGTCCGAGCGGTACGGCGTCCCGAGGCGGCTGTCCGAGCGGTACGGCTCGGAGGCGGCGGCCGTCCATGCCCTCGCGGACCGCGATCCCGAGCTCGCCGAGACGCTGCCGACGGGCGTCACGACGGCCGAGCTGGTGTGGGCGGTGCGGCACGAGGGCGCGCTGGACGCCGGCGACCTCCTCGACCGCCGCACCCGCATCGGGCTGGTGCCCGAGGACCGCGCGTCGGCCCTTCCCGCGGCCGAGCGGGTGCTGCGCGACCACGCCCGCTAGCCCCAAGCCGGAGCTCCCGGCAACCCGCCCGGCGAGACCGTGAGTTATGTCACACGAGGCGTCGACATAGGGGTGGAGAAAAAGGACACCCCACAAACCTGCGCCCCGCCGCACAAAGCCCCTTACCGTTAGGTTAGTCTTACCTAAGTCTGTAGGGAGGATCGCGTGACGAGAGACCGGGCCCGGGGGTGCGAACACCCGGCCGGATGCCATACAGGTGAGGTGCCGGCGCTCGCGAGCGCGACCGTCGGCGCCCGGTTGTGGCTGCTCATCGAGCATGCCGGGCCGTGGGCGTCCCATCTGGCGGAGTGCGAGCTGCCCGCGGGGGTCCACGCGCTCATCGGGCGCGCGACCGAGCTGGGGATCCGTCCCCAGCTCATCAGGCGTCCCCTGCACCGCCGGGCGACGCAGGGGCCGGTCAGGGTCATGGTGGCCGACACCACGGCGGACGTCCCATGGATCGCGGAGGGGTTCTTCGAGGACCCTGGAGATCTTGACCTGGGATCTCTTGTGCGCGGAGTGGTTCCGGAGTCCTGCATACTGGTGAAGGAGCCGGTGTTCCTGGTCTGCACGCATGCCAGGCGCAACGCGTGTTGTGCCCGCATTGGCCTTCCCATCGCGCGGGTTTTGGGTGAGAGCCTGCCGGGAAGAGTGTGGGAAACCACTCATGTGGGCGGCGATCGATACGCCGCTAACCTTGTGTGCTTGCCACACGGGCTTTACTACGGCAGCATGTCTCAGGCTGCCGCGATCGCGGCGGCAAACGCGTACCGGCACGGTGAGATCGTTCTCGACCGTTTCCGGGGACGCGCAGGCATCCCTGAGCCATCGCAGGCCGCCGAGCATTTCGTCCGGGCACACACGGGCGAGCTCTCGGTAGGCGGAGTGGCCGTGGAATCCACCAGGCTGGACGGTGACGTCACCGAGGCGATTGTGCGCCACGGGGACGTCCGGTTCAGGGTTGTGGTCGAGCGGACGGTGTTCGCGCCATGCGGTATGGCGTGCGCCGACACGATCATGACCTACAGGCTGGCGGCGCTGGAGCATCTCCAGCGTGGCACGCCCGTTCTGACCTGAGGCTCCTCACGGAGCCGGGAACACCACGGACTACCACGGCGTTGGAACCAGGGACGCCATATGCGTCCAATGCGGCACAAACACGAAATACCTCTCACCTAAGGTGGTTTCTCATGTCTCAGGTACGTCGGCAGATCGCCCGCCCGCGCCCCAGCTGGGGTTGGCAGGATGACGCCGCGTGCCGGGGAGAGGACCTTGTGCTGTTCTTCGGTCCCGACGGCGAGCGTCAGCCGGAGCGCGACATTCGCGAGCGCAAGGCCAAGGCCATCTGCGCCCAGTGCCCTGTCCGTGCTGAGTGCCTCGACTACGCCCTCTCCCGTCCGGAGAAGTACGGCACGTGGGGCGGGCTCAACGAGGACGAGCGCGCGTCCGAGCGCCGTCGGCGCATGCGGCGTGCCGCGAGCGCCGGCATCAGCGCTGCCTGAACCTCCACCGGCATGTTTCCCCCGTGATCATGCGGCTTTTCCGATCCTGTACGCCTCCAGGGCCGCATTTGCCGCATGATCATGCGGGTGTCATTCCCCTCCGGGGTGACGCCCACACCTTCCCCCCACCCCCTACGCAGGCGAAGGTCCTCGTTCACCGCCCCTGCCGCAGCAGGCGGAGAACGTCCGCGTCCGTCAGCTGGTCGAACCGCACGTACCACTGGCCGACAGCGTGAAACCCGGGCGGGGTGGCGATCACGACCACCTCGTCCGCCTCGTCTCTCAGCTCCGCGACCGTTCTCGGCGACCCCACCGGCACGGCGAGCACCAGCCTCCGTGGCCTCCCCGCCCGTACGGCGCGCAGCGCAGCGCGGGCCGTCGCGCCCGTCGCGAGCCCGTCGTCCACCACGACGACGTCCCGCCCCGCCAGCCTGGGGAGCGAGCGCTCGCCCCGGTAGGCGTCCACCCGCCTCGCGAGCTCGCGCCTCTCCCGCTCGACGATCGTCGCGACATCCTCCGCGGTCAGCCTCAGGCGCGCCAGGAACGAGGCGTCGAGCACCGGCTCCCCGCCCTCGGCGATGGCGCCCACCCCGAGCTCCGGCTGCTCGGGGTGGCCGATCTTCCGGGTGACGAGGACGTCCAGCGGCGCGTCCAGCCGTTCGGCGACCGGTGCCGCCACCGCCACGCCACCGCGCGGCAGGGCGAGGATCACCGGATCGGCGAGGCCGAGGTCCGCCAGCATCTCGGCGAGCTGGGCGCCCGCCTCCGCCCTGTCGGCGAAGGGCAGGGACACCCGCCGACTAGCGCCCATGCCCCTTTCGTACCCTTCCTCCAGAACCACAAGCGGTCAGGGGCGGCCCCGGTTGCGCATGGACTTGTGGATGATCTTCCACTTACGGGTCTCCTCGGCCCGCAGCCGGGCGTCGCCGCGCCTGGCCATCCACGCCGCCTCGCGCTGGAGCTTGCGCCAGCTCTCGAGCCTGCGCTCCGGCAGCTCGCCCGACTCCAGAGCCTCGAGGACGGCGCACCCGGGCTCGCTCTCGTGGGCGCAGTCGTCGAACCGGCAGCCCTCGGCCAGCTGCTCGATGTCGGAGAACACCAGGTCGACGCCCTGGCTCATCTCGTACATGCCGACGCGGCGGATGCCCGGTGTGTCGATCACCAGGCCGCCGCCGGACAGCGGGATCAGCTCGCGGTGCACGGTGGTGTGCCGGCCCCGCCCGTCGCCCGCGCGCACCTGCTGGGTCTCCATCACCTGCTCGCCTGCCAGCGCGTTGACCAGCGTCGACTTGCCCGCGCCCGAGGCCCCGAGTATCACCGCGGTGCGCGAGCCGTCGAGGTGGCCGCGCACCACCTCGACCCCCTCCCCGGTCACCGAGCAGACGGCGTGGAGGTCCACGCCCGGCGCGACCGCCGCCACGTCGTCGAGCAGCCCGGGGAGGTGCTGCCCGACCAGGTCGGACTTGGTGATGATCACGACCGGCCGTGCCCCGCTCTCCCAGGCCAGGGCGAGGAGCCGCTCCACGCGGCCGAGATCGGCGAAGTCGCCGGCGTGCATCGCCGGCTCGGCGACGAAGACCACGTCGACGTTCGCGGCCAGCACCTGCCCGCGCGAGTCGCCGGACAGGCCGCCCCGCGAGTCGCGGCTGACGCCGCCGCGCACGAAGGCGGTGCGCCTCGGCAGGATCGCGTCGAGCTCGTAGCGGCCCTCCGCGAGCATGGTGAGCGCGGCCCAGTCGCCCACGCAGGGCAGGGCCACGGGGTCGTTCACCGTCGCCCGCCGCAGCCGGGCGGCGTACTGGGCGTGGTGGTGGCCGTCGATGGTGATGACGTCGGCGGCACCGCGGTCGACGCGGGCCACCCGGGCGGGGACGGCGCCGCCCGGAAGATCGGCGGCGAGGGACTCGTTCCAGCCGAGAGAGAAAAGATCATGACCGAGAGTGGTCAACTCAGGCACCCTTCGAGAACCGGGCGCCTGGCGGCTTCAGCGCGTGAGCGGCGCCCGGGAGGAAATGGACATGGGTGATCTCCAAAAGACCCGCATCTTCCTCACCTCCCGGTCGTTCACGGCCGCATCTCTCAGAAGCGGCGAAGCCGGGCCCACTTTATCGCGGGCCCGGCCGTCGCGGGCAACACATTTTTCCCGTGGCACACGGCACTGCCTGACCGGTCGGCCGGTGCCGGACGCCCCGCGGGGGCCCGGCCGGTGCCGGACGCCCCGCGGAGGCTCGCCGGTCAGCTCAGGCCGGGCGCGGGGAACTTGCCGGTCAGCTCGCTGACCTCCCCGTGGACGCGCGCGATGACCTCGTCCGCGTCGCCCTTGGCGATCGCGGTGACCACCTCGTCCATCCAGGCGCCGATCTGGCGCATCTCGGCCTCGCCCATGCCGCGGCTCGTGACCGACGGCGTGCCGATGCGCAGGCCGGACGGGTCGAACGGCTTGCGCGGGTCGAACGGCACGGTGTTGTAGTTGGTCTCCAGACCGGCGCGGTCGAGGGCCTGCGCGGCCGGCTTGCCCGCGGCGCCCTTGGACGTCAGGTCGATCAGGATGAGGTGGTTGTCGGTGCCACCCGAGACCAGGTCGAAGCCGCGGCTCGACAGCTCGTCGGCCAGCGCCTTGGCGTTGGCGACCACCTGCCGGGCGTACGCCTTGAAGTCGTCGGTCGCGGCCTCACGGAGCGCGACGGCGATCGCGGCCGTGGTGTGGTTGTGCGGACCGCCCTGGAGACCGGGGAACACGGCCTTGTTCAGGGCCTTGGCGTGCTCCTCCGAGGTGGCCATCAGCATGGCGCCGCGCGGGCCGCGCAGCGTCTTGTGCGTGGTGGTGGAGATGACGTCGGCGTGACCCACAGGCGAGGGGTGCGCGCCGCCCGCGACCAGGCCCGCGATGTGGGCGATGTCGGCCGCGAGGATGGCGCCGACCTCGCGGGCGACCTCGGCGAAGGCCGGGAAGTCGATCGTGCGCGGGATCGCGGTGCCGCCGCAGAAGATCAGCTTGGGGCGGTGCTCCAGGGCGATGGAGCGCACCTCGTCCATGTCGATGCGGCCGGTGTCCTTGCGCACGCCGTACCTGACCGGGTTGAACCACTTGCCGGTGGCGGAGACCGACCAGCCGTGGGTCAGGTGGCCGCCGAAGGGCAGGCCCATGCCCATGACGGTGTCACCCGGGTTGAGGAACGCCATGTAGATCGCGAGGTTGGCCGGCGAGCCGGAGTACGGCTGGACGTTGGCGTGGTTCACGCCGAACAGCGACTTGGCGCGGTCGACGGCCAGGGTCTCGACCTGGTCGATGACCTGCTGGCCCTCGTAGTAGCGCTTGCCGGCGTAGCCCTCGGAGTACTTGTTCGTCAGCACGCTGCCGGTGGCTTCGAGAACGGCCCTGGAGACATAGTTCTCCGAGGCGATCAGCTTGACGGTGTCCGCCTGGCGGCGTTCCTCCGCCCTGATCAGCTCGGCGATCTCCGGGTCGACGTCCGAAAGAGAACTCATGGCCCTACCCTTCGTTGGCATCTGGCGAAGACCCAGGCGCTCGGCCTCCGACCCTTTCGCTCCCTGGTGGTGACCCACCCAGACACGCCGGTCACGTCGCGTTAGACGATAGCGGACTCACCGTTTCGGCTTGTTCCGTCGGGCCACAGGCGGTCGAACTCCGCGTTGAGCGTGGCGCCGATGAGCACCGCCAGCGCCGTGATGTAGAGCCACAGCAGCACCGCGATAGGGGCGGCCAGCGAGCCGTAAATGGACAGCGGCGTGAACCAGGCCGCCAGCACCTCGCGCAGGACCGCCGCGCAGACGATCCAGATGAGCAGCGCCAACAGCGCTCCGGGCATCTCGCGCCACCAGCGCGTCCGTACGGCCACGCTGACGTGGTACAGCAGGGTGAGCACGATCACCGACCCGACGACCACCACCGGCCAGTACAGGACCCCTACCAGCCCGCTGTATTGCGGGAGCGCCCCCGACAGCAGCGTGGGCCCGATCACCAGCACCGGTATCACGATCAGGCCGATCACCAGGGCGGCGATGTAGAGCCCGAACGACAGGATGCGGGTGCGGATGATGCCCCGGGTCTCCCCCAGGCCGTAGGCGATGGAGATCAGGTCGACGTAGACGAACAGGGCACGCGAGCCCGACCACAGCGCGAGCAGGAAGCCCACGGAGATCAGCGAGACCTGGCCGCCCCTCAGCACGTCGTCGAGCAGGGGCTGCACCACGCGGTCGACGGTGTTGCCGGTGAACAGCAGGTGCGCCTGCTCCAGCACCCACCCCCGGGTCTCGGCCACGGTGCCCGAGCCGAGGATGCCGCTCAGGTGGCCGAGGAGGCCGATCAGCCCGAGGACGAACGGGGGGAGCGACAGCAGGGCGAAGAACGCGGCCTCGCCCGCGAGACCGGTCACGCGGTAGTTGAACCCGGCCACCGTCGTCGCGCGGGCCAGCGCCCACATGCGCGACGCCTGGACGGACCTCCATGTCCTGGAGCCCTGGACCGCGGACAGCCCTGCCGTGGCGTTCTTCCTGGCCCTGGCCCTGACCAACCTCCAGCGAGGCATCCGCCCTCGGGGGCCGGACGACCTGGTCGGAGCGTCGGTGGACGTCATGGCATCCAAAGGTATTCGCAACACGGCTCTACCACGACCCCACCCTGTGACGATCTCCGTTCGTGGCGTGTACCCCATACGCCGGCGTTCTACCGGGGGAGGCGTTAGCAACCCCCCATAATAGCCATTCGGTGCAAATCAGCCCGGACTAGGTCATGGGGTCGTCAAAAACAGTCTCATGAGTTCTTACGAGGTGAGAGCCCTGGACTGGCCTGCCGGACGGCCGCCGCCCGGCGGTCCGGCGAACGCCTGGGCGACCGACATCCACGCGGTCGCCGTCCGGCCCCGCACAGAAAGGCCGGTGTCGGCGAGGTTGCAGCGCTGGGTGACCAGCAGGCAGAAGTCGAGCGCCGGGCCCCGCACCAGGTCGCCGGCGTCCTCCGGGCCGTGGCTCCACGGTGTGCCGTCCGGGAGCGTGAGCTCGACCCGCACGGGATCGGCCGGCGGGTCCATCCCCCGCATGGCGAAGCCGTACGGCATGGCCCGCGCGCCGAGCAGGGCCACGTGCCGGAGCCGCGCGGTGGGCACGCGCGCGACCTCCAGCGCGTCGGCCACGTCCTGCCCGTGCGCCCAGGTCTCCATCAGGCGCGCGGTGACGAAGGAGGCGGCCGACATGTCCGGCCCGTACCACGGCAGCCGTACCCGGGGGTCGAGCTTCTCGAAGGCGTCCAGGCTGCGGTCGCGGGCGGTCGCGAACCAGTCGAGGACCTGCTCCGGCGACAGGCTGCGCGCGGCGGCGGCGATCTCGTCCACCGCCGAGTCGCCCCTGGCCATCAGGGCGGGCAGCGCCGCGCGGAAGCCGCCGGGGTCGGTCGCGGCCGTGGTCGCGGCGTCGTCGAACCACGCGAGGTGGCTGATCTGGTCCTGTACGTCCCACCCCTCGGCCGGGGTGGGACGCGCCCAGCCTGCCGCGTCCAGACCACGGATCATGGCCGTCAGCTCCGCGCTCTCCGCCCGGAGATCGTTGATCAGCTCGGACATGGAGACGCCCATGACACCTCCGCGTTACGAGGGGCTCGCGCCAGCGTAACCGAGTCATGTTCTAGAAGGAACAGGAGGAAAATGGGGGATGTGATCTGCGAGGAGTGCAAGGACGATCGGCATGACGAGTGCCCGGGCGGCTCCTGGTGCGACTGCCAGCACCGGCCTCCGGACGAGCCCCGCGAGCCCTCGCTCGTCTGGCCGAGCCAGGGCTGAGCACGCCTGATGTCCAAACTGTGGACCCGATATTGGACATCTGGCACGCGAGGGGTATCGTTTGGGCCATGCCAGTGGACCCGCTTCTCGTCGTGCGAAGGCACGTCGACCTTCTGCGTGTCCGCAGTGCCATCTGTATTGACGCCCGTTGATCGTCGCTCCCTGTTGACTTCTGCCAGCACGGGCGCGTGACAGGCGTCCTTTTTTTGTGCCCCCGCACTCGCCGTCGAGCCGGGAGGCAGGCCTGTTCCGCGTGCGTGTGACCTGATGACCATTCTCGGCAAAGGACGCACCATGACCAGCCCGCCCAGGCCTGCGAACCGCCACCACAAGCGCCCGCGAGGCGAAGGCCAGTGGGCTCTCGGTTACCGTGAGCCGCTGAACAAGAACGAGGAGAACAAGAAGAACGACGACGGGCTCAACGTCCGTCAGCGGATCATCGACGTCTACTCGAAGCAGGGGTTCGACTCGATCGACCCCGCCGACCTGCGCGGGCGGTTCCGCTGGTTCGGTCTCTACACCCAGCGCAAGCCGGGCATCGACGGAGGCAAGACCGCGATCCTGGAGCCGGAGGAGCTCGACGACCGCTACTTCATGCTCCGCGTCCGCATCGACGGCGGGCAGCTCAGCCTGGCCCAGCTCCGCACGATCGCCGACATCGCCAACAGGTACGCGCGGGGCACGGCCGACGTCACCGACCGGCAGAACATCCAGCTCCACTGGATCGAGGTCGAGTCGGTTCCCGCGATCTGGGAGGCGCTGGAGGCCGTCGGGCTGTCGACCATGGAGGCCTGCGGCGACACCCCGCGCGTCATGCTCGGCTGCCCGCTGGCCGGCATCGACGCCGAGGAGGTCATCGACGCCACCCCGCAGATCGAGGACACCGTCTCGCGCTACATCGGCGACAAGGCGTTCTCGAACCTCCCCCGCAAGTTCAAGTCGGCGATGAGCGGCTGCCCGGCGCACTGCACGGTCCACGAGATCAACGACATCGCGTTCGTCGGAGTGGCCGACGAGCACGGCGAGAAGGGCTTCGACCTGTGGGTGGGCGGCGGCCTGTCCACCAACCCCATGCTGGGCAAGCGGCTGGGCGCCTTCGTCCGCCCCGAGCAGGTGCACGAGGTCTGGGCCGGGGTCATCGGCATCTTCCGCGACTACGGCTACCGCAGGCTCCGCCACCGGGCGCGCATCAAGTTCCTGGTCAACGACTGGGGGGCCGAGCGGTTCCGCGAGGTCCTCGAGAAGGAGTACCTCGGCTACCCGCTGCCCGACGGGCCCGCGCCCGAGGCGCCGCGGGGCGGGCGCCGCGACCACGTGGGCGTGCACAGGCAGAAGGACGGCAACTTCTACGTCGGCTTCGCCCCCAAGGTCGGGCGGCTCGACGGCGACCGGCTCAACCTGATCGCCGACATCGCCGAGCGGTACGGCTCCGACCGCGTCCGCACGACCGTCGAGCAGAAGATGGTCATCCTGGACGTGGCGCCCGACAAGGTGGACGGCGTCGTCGCCGACCTTGAGGCCGCCGACCTGCAGGTCAACCCCAGCACGTTCCGCCGCCAGACGATGGCCTGCACCGGCATCGAGTACTGCAAGCTGGCGATCGTCGAGACCAAGGGGCTCGCCTCCGACCTCATCGACGAGCTGGAGCGCCGCCTTCCCGGCTTCACCGACCCCCTGACCATCAACGTCAACGGCTGCCCGAACTCCTGTGCCCGCATCCAGGTCGCGGACATCGGCCTCAAGGGCCAGCTCATCACCGACGCGAGCGGCGCCCAGGTGGAGGGCTTCCAGATCCACCTGGGGGGCTCTCTGGGCGTGAACCCCGGCTTCGGCCGCAAGGTCCGGGGGCTCAAGGCGACCGCCGCCGAGCTTCCCGACTACGTCGAGCGCGTCCTGAAGAACTTCCAGAGCCAGAAGAACGACGCGGAGAGCTTCTCCGAGTGGGTCCAGCGGGCAGAGGAGGCGGACCTCAAGTGAGCTCCGGCCAGAGCCCGCTGGAAGGGGGGCACGCGTGACCGAGCGCGCGGTCCCCTTCCACTGCCCTTACTGCGGCGACGAGGACCTCGAACCCTATGAGGGCGACGGCGGCTGGTACTGCCGGTCGTGCGCCCGCGCCTTCAAGCTGAAGTTTCTCGGCATCGGCGTGCGCTCATGACCGGCGGCCCGGCGGCGCCCGCATCCACTGACGAACGAGGATTGGTGAGCAAGCCATGACACTGGTGGAGATCGAAACCGGGTTGGAACGCCAGCGCGGCGTGCTCGACCTCCGGAGCATCGTCGACTCCGCGGCGGAGTTCCTGGAGGAGGCCTCCGCGCGGGAGATCATCCGCTGGGCGGCGGCGACCTTCGGCGACCGGCTGTGCCTCACCTCCTCGATGAGCGACGCGCTGCTGATCGACCTCGTCAGCCGGGTGAAGCCGGGCGTCGACGTGCTGTTCATCGACACGGGCTACCACTTCGCCGAGACGATCGGCACCCGTGACGCCGTGCAGCAGGTGTACGACGTGAACGTGATCAACATCAGGCCGTCGCGCACGGTCGCCGAGCAAGATCGCGAGCTGGGCCCGCGGCTGAACGGCCGCAACCCCGACCTGTGCTGCTACCTGCGCAAGGTAGAGCCGCTGAACCGCGCCCTGGAGCCGTACCTCTCCTGGATCTCCGGCATCCGGCGCGACGAGTCGCCGACGCGCGCGAACACCAAGGTCGTCGAGTGGGACGCCAAGCGCCAGATGGTCAAGGTCAACCCCATCGCGCGCTGGACCCAGGACGACGTCGACAACTACATGGCCGACAACGGCGTGCTCATCAACCCGCTGCACTACGACGGCTACCCCTCGATCGGCTGCGCGCCCTGCACCCGGCAGGTCGCCCCCGGCGAGGACCCGCGCAGCGGCCGCTGGGCCGGGCTGGGCAAGACCGAATGCGGCATCCACCTCTGACCCCCGTCCACGGCCACTTCCCGCCGCTGGTGGCGGTGGCGCACGGGTCGCGTGACCCGCGCGCGTCCGCCACGGTGGAGGCCCTCCTCGACGAGGTACGGCTCGCGCGCCCGGGCATCCCGGTGCACGCGGCCTACCTCGACCATTCCCGTCCGTCGCTCGGCGAGGCGCTCTCAGGCCTGGACGAGGCCGTGGTGCTGCCCCTGCTGCTCACCGAGGCGTACCACAGCCGCGTCGACATCCCCTCCGCGCTCAGGGAGGCGCGGGCGGGCCGTCCACGGCTCCGCGTCCACCAGGGAGCCACCCTCGGGCCGCACCCGCTGCTGATCACGGCCCTGGAGCGGCGGCTCGCGGAGGCCGGAGTGGAGATCGGCGACCCCGAGACTGCCGTGGTCCTGGTCTCGGCGGGCTCCAGCGACCGCCGGGCCAACGCGGTGATCGCCGGCCTGGCCCGCACCTGGGCACGCTCACGCGGCTGGCATTCGGTCACCCCCGCCTACGCCTCCGCCGCCTCCCCCACCCCCGAGGACGCCACGCTGAGCCTCCTCCACGCCCGCACGCCCGATCCAGCCGTCACACCCCGTGCGGCGGGTACGGCCCGTCCGGCCCGCGTCGTGGTCGCGCCTTACCTGCTCGCCTCCGGGTACTTCGCCGACAAGGTCCGCGGGAACACCCTGCGAGCCGGCGCCTCCACCGTGGCCGACCCCCTCGGCCCCGCCCCCGAGCTGGTCACCGTCCTGCTCGAACGCTACGCGCAGGCCGTACGAACGTCCCCCACCGGCACACCCGCCCCGGCGACCGCCTGACCGCCGGCGCGGCGTCGCCGGGTCACGCGGTTCGGTGATCGGCGAAGAGAAGCGGCCCTTCCAGGGGGTTGTCTCCGGGGCAAGGGCGCCCGCGCCGCGGGGCTCGTCTCATTGCCAGGGAAAGGCGTTTCAGCGCCCGTACGTGCCGTGCCGTTGATCTTCATACGACTACGCAGAGTTATCATCTACTACGAGGCGTGAGGTATGTCGGGGTCCTTGTTCTGTTGGGTCAAGTGTTCGGACTTCGCGTCGCCTCTCTCATCCACCTGAGCATTGGATCCAAACATGCGTAAACCGTTTTACGTGATCGCCGCGGCCGCCGGCCTCGGCCTTGTCGCGGCGACCGCTCTGCCCGCCATGGCCGTCGACACCACCGTCACTTTCGCGATCACGACCGCCGGCCTCACGATCAGCGCGCCGGGGTCGGCGAACATCGGCTCGGTGGCGTCCGGCTCCGCGAGCATCTCGGGGCAGATCGGTCCCGTCACGGTGACCGACCTGCGCGGCACCCTGAACGGTTCCTGGACCGCGACCGTCATCGGCACCGACTTCACCACCGGCGGGGGCACGGGGCCCGAGACCATCCCGGACATCAACGTCAGCTACTCGCCCGGGCCTGCCACCGCCACGACGGGCACGGGCACCTTCACGCCCGGTCCCGGCGGCATCATCAATGTGCCGCGCGTCGCGTTCACCGGTACCGCGCTCACAGGTAACAACACCGCCACCTGGGATCCGACGCTCACCGTGACGATCCCGGCCGCGGCCGTCGCCGGAACGTACACCGGCACCGTCACCCACTCGGTCGCCTGACCGGAGCCGGCGGCAATCGTGCCTCTTCGTCACCTCGCTTTGGGGCTGCTGGCGGCCGGGGCGCTCGCCCCGGCCGCCGGCACGCTCGACGGGCCGGCGCCGGGAGCGGCGGGATCATCCGGGAAGAGCATCGGGATACGCCTGGTCGACGCGCCCGTCGACGCGCGGGCCAACTCGCGGGCCTGGTGCTACATCATCGATCACCTGGCGCCGGGTTCCGTCATCCACCGGCGGGTCGAGGTGTCCAACGCGACCGATTCGCCCAGGACTCTTTCGCTCTACACGGCAGCGGGGGCGATCCGCGATAGGAGATTCCAGTTCGCCCCAGGTCGCACGCCCAACGAGCTTTCCACCTGGACCACCACGGACCGGTCCGAGGTCGCCATGGCGCCGCATGCCCGCTCGATGGTCACAGCGACCATCGCCGTGCCGCGCGACGCCGCCCCCGGTGAGCGCTACGCGGTGATCTGGGCCGAGGCGGTCAAGGCCCCGCCGCCTGGTGGAGGCGTCTCCGAGGTCAACCGGGTCGGTGTCCGGATCTACCTGTCCGTCGGCTCCGGCAACCCGCCGGCGTCCTCGTTCACCATCGACTCGCTGACCGCCGAGCGGTTGGCGGACGGCCGGCAGGTCGTCCTGGCGCAGGTGCACAACACCGGAGGCCGCGCGCTGGACCTGAGCGGCGACATGAAACTGTCGAACGGCCCCGCGAACCTCAGCGCGGGCCCGTTCAAGGTCGAGACCGGCACCACGCTCGCTCCCGGGAACATCGGATCCGTCACCGTGGTCCTCAGTGAGCAGGTACCCGATGGTCCGTGGCGCGCCCGCATCCGTCTCCAGAGCGGGCCGACGAAACGCGCCGCCGAGGCGACCATCCGGTTCCCCGCCGCCGTGGGGACGGCGCGAGCGATCAAAGCGGAGCCGGACACGAGCCGGCTCCCCATGGCGGTGCTCGTCATCGGCGTCGTCCTGTGGGCGCTCACGACGGCCACGGGCCTGCTCGTCCAGCGAAGGCGCCGTTCGCGCCGGGAATGGAGCGCCGCCGGGAGAGATCTCTAGGCGAACCAGTGGGTGATAGCCGCCGGCCACGCCGGCGGGCAGGGTCACGGTGGTCGTCGATCGGGCACCACCCCTGCTGAACGAGTGCTTGGTCGATCCGCGATCGGCGTGGGACCATGGGAGCCGGCGTCTACGAGAGGCGGCTCCATGCTGGAAGGTGCCGCGGGTCATGGCATCACCTTCGTACTGGCCATGATCTCGGCGACCGTCTTCCTCATCCTGCGGTGTCAGCGCCTCGGCCGGCCGTTCGGGCCGAGCAGTCGATGGCTCGCCCTGGTGGTGATCATCCTCACGGCACTGGCCACGACCCTTGTCGCCCTGGTGGTGACGGGACTGAACGACGAGCTCCGCGCGCTGGTCGGCGTCGTCGCACCGAGTGGGCTCTGGCTGGGGTACATGCGCCAGCGCCAGGACGGGCGCCGCTCGCTCGGACAAGAAGTGATGACGTTCTGGCTCGCCTCACTGCTGGAGCGATTACACCAGGCGATGGCGGAGGATCGCGAGGTCTGGTGCGAGAGCCGGGTGGACGACACCTGGAGCACGCACCAGCTGAGCATGGCCGCGGAGCACTACCACGAGCGCATTCGCCAGCGGATGTCGGCGGACGAGCGGCGCAGGGAACGCGTCCAGAGCCGGCTGCAGGCGATAGAACGGCGTCTGGACGTCGCGGCGCTCATCGAGGACGGTGCGGGCAAGTCGAAGGTGGTCACCGCGCTCAGCAGCTCTCCGGTCACCAGGAAGACCCGCTACCAGCGGTATCTCAATGACTTCGCCCGGCTGCACGGGGTGCTCGTCCACGATGCGGAGCGCGAGCTGATGCGCCTGCTCGACTCGGCGTACCGGTGCGGGCTGCGGTCGCTCACGCGCTACGACCCGGCCGTACTCGATGTGGCGAAGGCACGGTCGCATCCGTGAACGGCCGGGACTCTTCACCGGTCGTCGAGAAGCTCAGCGGACTCCGCGATGGCGTTCAGGCTGAACTCGAACCGCGTGCCGAGTGCCTCCACCACCGCGCTCACCGTGCGCAACGTCAGATTCTCGTCACCGGACAGGATCTGGCTCACGCGGCCCGCCGACACGCCCATGAGGGCGGCGAGGTCGGCACGGGAGATCTTGTGCTGCCGCATGTACCACGAGATCTCGTCGGTGATCTCCTGGGCGAGCCCCCCGGGCTCCGCCGACCGGCGCTCCTCGAAGGCGGACCGGTCCGCCTGACGTCGTAGGGCCATGGCGAGCTCGCTCTCGTGCTGTCGCTTCCAGTGACTCAACATTAGCCTTGCCTAAACCTTTAGTCAAGCCTAAAGCCGAGGGGCGTCCATCCGCCACATCGGCTCCAGACGAGGGCTTGTAAAGTGATATCACTTTGCTATGGTTGTGCCTGTAGATGACAACCCCCGAGGGATGGTGGCAGCGGTGGAGAAGATCGGTGAGGTGGCTGTGGAGATGCCGGCTCCGCAGGTGAGTGAGCGGCGTCCGCTCAGCGTGTCCGGCTGGCCCATGCTCGGTCTCGCCCTGATCATGGCGATCCCGGGCGCCCTGGTGCTGTACCGGGCGAACGAGGGCGGGTCCTCCGGCCTGGTGCCGGTGGGGCTCCTCCTGCTGCTGGTGGCGGTCCTGCTGCTCGGCGGCATGATGGCGATCGCCCCCGGCGAGGCGAGGGTCGTGCAGCTCCTCGGCCGCTACCTCGGCACAGTGCGCACCGACGGGCTGCGGTGGGTCATCCCCTTCACCCAGAAGCGGAAGATCTCCACCAGGATCCGCAACCACGAGACCGGCGTCGCCAAGGTCAACGACGCCGACGGCAACCCGATCGAGATGGCGGCGGTCGTGGTGTGGCAGGTGGAGGACACCGCGAAGGCGGTGTTCGAGGTGGATGACTTCGTGGAGTTCGTCTCCATCCAGACCGAGACGGCGGTCCGTCACATCGCGGGCAGCTATCCGTACGACTCCCACGACACCGGCCAGCTCTCGCTCCGCGACAACGCCGACGAGATCACCGGCAGGCTGTCGACCGAGATCGCCGCGCGCGTCGCGTCGGCCGGGGTCAAGGTCATCGAGTCGCGGATCACCCGCCTTTCGTACGCCCCGGAGATCGCCCAGGCCATGCTGCGGCGCCAGCAGGCAGGCGCGGTGGTCGCGGCCAGGCGGCAGATCGTGGAGGGCGCGGTCGGCATGGTGGAGGCGGCCCTGCACCGGCTCGACGCGGCGGACGTGGTCAACCTCGACGACGAGCGGAAGGCGACGATGGTGAGCAACCTGCTCGTCGTGCTGTGCGGCGACAGGGATGTGCAGCCGGTCGTCAACACCGGCTCCCTTTACCAGTGACCGAGCGGAAGAAGATCCTTCTGCGGCTTGATCCGGCCGTCCACGACGCGATCACCCGGTGGGCGGGGGACGAGCTGCGCAGCACGAACGCGCAGATCGAGTTCCTGCTCCGCCGGGCCCTCGCGAACGCGGGCCGGCTCCCCGGCGACGTGGGGCGCATGCCCCGGCGCGGCCGGCCCCCCAAAGACGACGAGAGCCCCGGCCGTGACGGCGACGGCGGCGAGGTACACGACGGCCTTGGCGCCGGCGACGGCGGCACACGTGACGGCAACGGAGAGGAGTGAACGGTGGACGTACCGGAGTTCCTGCACGAGCGGGTCTATCTGCTCGCCTACGACACCGAGCGGGGGCGGATGGCCGAGCGCTGGCATCTCGGCTACCTGGTGCGCGCGGGCATCCTGGCCGAGCTGCTGATCCAGGGCCACCTCGCCGACGCGACCGGCGGGCCGGTCGCGCGCACCCCGGCGGTGGCCGACCCCCTGCTCGACGGCGTGCTCCAGCAGGTCGCGGGCTCGCGGCGGCGCACCTGGCAGCACTGGGTGAGCAAGGGCTCGGGCGCCGCCGCGCGGGAGGTGCGCGACCGGCTGGAGTCCGGCGGCTGGATCCGTGTGGAGCACGGCCGCCTCCTCGGCCTCTTCCCCACGGCCAAGGTGACCGTCCGCGACACCCGCGTGGTGAAGCAGCTGGTCACCATGGCCTCCACGGCGCTGCGGCCCGGTCGGCCCGCGTCACGGCTCGACCCCAGGGACGCCGGGCTCGCGGCCCTCGCGGCGGCGGTGAAGCTCAGGACCGTCCGGCCCCGCTCCCAGTGGCGCGCCGTCCGCAACCGGAGCGACGAGCTGTCGGAGGTGGTGGCCCCGGTGCCGAAGGCCCTTCGCAAGGCCATCCAGAGCGCCGAAGCGGCCGCCGCCGCGGTCTGATCAGCCCGCGTACGAGCCGAGCACGTCGAGCGTCTGCGGCGCCGGGGGTTCCCCCACGATCCACTTGGCCACGGTCGCCCGGAGCTCCTGCGCCACTCCCATGCCGGGCAGGGGGTTCTCGACCCCCTCGTCCAGCTCCAGCATCGCGACGAACTCGGTGCCGCCGGCCGCGCGGTAGTAGGAGTACCGGAGGCCCTCCGGCCGCCGCGACGCGAGCGCCGCGAACGCCGCCTCGACCGCGCCGGCGACGTCCTCGACACCGTCTTCCGCCACCTGGTAGCGAATCATCATCACGGACATGCCAATCTCCTCGTCGATCGTCTCTGCTCTCACCGACATGACGGAACGCGACCTGGAATGGTGACCGATGGCACGACCGACCCGAGCGGGCGGCCTCCGGTCACTCAGGGCGCGTCGTATGCGTCATGAACATGACGGAGCGCGGCGGGGAAAGGTGACCGATGGACGAGCATGACCGGCTGGCGGAACGATTCGAGACGCATCGCGGCCACCTGCGGGGGGTCGCCTACCGGATGCTGGGCTCGCTCACCGAGGCCGAGGACGCCGTCCAGGAGGTGTGGCCCCGGCTCAGCCGCGCCGACCTCAGCGGAGTCGAGAACCTCGCGGGATGGCTGACCACGGTCGTCTCCCGGGTGTGCCTCGACATGCTGCGGTCCCGAAGGTCACGACCGGAGGAACCCGCCGGGCGGCCGGGGCCCGACCTGGCCTCGGACCCCGGCGAGGGGGGCGACCCCGAGCACGAGGCGCTGCTGGCCGACTCGGTCGGCCGCGCGCTGCTCGTGGTGCTGGACAGGCTGGCGCCCGACGAGCGCATCGCGTTCGTGCTTCACGACATGTTCGCGGTGCCGTTCGACCAGATCGCCCCCATCGTGGGACGCTCGCCGGTCGCCGCGAAGAAGCTCGCCAGCCGCGCCCGCCACCGGGTGCGGGGTACGGCCGCGGTGTCCGGCGCCGAGCCGGCCCGGCACCGGCACGTGGTGGACGCCTTCCTCGCCGCCTCGCGTGGTGGCGACATGAACGCGCTTCTCGCGGTGCTGGCCCCCGACGTCGTACGCCGGGCCGACCGCGCCGCCCTGCCCGCCGGCGGGAGGGCGGAGATCCGCGGCGCGCGGGTCGTGGCGGAGGAGGCCGTGGTCTTCGCACGGCATTCGCGGTTCGCCGAACCGGCGCTCGTGAACGGGGCCGTGGGGATCGTCGTGGCCCCCCGTGGACGGCTGCTCATCGCCCTCACCATCGCGATCGAGGGAGACAGGATCGCCGCGTTCGAGGTGATCACCGACCCCGCGCGCCTCCACCGGCTCGACCTGGCGGTCCTGGACGACTGACCCGCCCCTCACACGCGGGGTGCCCCGGCGTCCACGATTGACCGACTGAATCGTCCACGTGGCGGGCGTGCCGCGAGGCCTGCTCACGATGTGAAACCCCGACACACACAGTCGACGGGTCGATCGTCGACTGAGGCGCTACGGGCGCGGCGGGTACGGCGGCTCGGGGGGAAGCGGGGGAAGCGGGGGCATCGGGGGGCCGCCCCGGCGGGCGTCCCTGCGGGCCTGGCGGAACTGCTGGCGCTGCTCGCGCCACTCGTGGCGCTGCTCCCGCAACGCGTCATGCTGGGCCCGGTGAAGCTCGTGCCGCTGCGCGTGGAAGCCGCGCAGCTCCTCGCGGGCGTCCCGCCGCCTCTCCCCCGCCCATTCACTCCAGGCGGCCCGCCCCCGCTTGATCGGCTTGGCGCGGGAGTCGCCCACGACCTTGACGTCCCCCATCAGCACGTACGCCCGCACCCGGATCACCGGGACGTTCTGCCCTGGCGGGGCCTCCAGGACGTCGACCTTCCTGTCGCCCATGACGGCGACGCCGCTCAGGTCGACCTCCACGCCGTCGGGAACGATGATCTTCACGCTGCCCATCACCGCCGTGGCGACGATGTCGACCTCGTTGGAGCGCACCTCGGCCTCGCGGAGGTCGAGCGTCACGTCGCCCATCACCGCGACCGCGCCGACCTCCTGGTCGACGCGCCACTTGCCGCGCCGCTTGGTGTCGCCCATGACCGCGACGTACCAGCGCCTGGCCAGGCCGGGCCGTGGGGCCGAGGCGGCGGGGGCGCTCGCGGGGAACGGCCGGGCGCCGGCGGCGCCCGGCAGGTCGCTCGTGAGCTGGGCCAGCTCGGCGTGGTTGGTGGCGAGGTAGGCGGCCTCGGTGCGCTCGGTCAGCTCCGACAGCGTCAGGCGCCCCTCGACGGAGGCCTCTCTGAGCTGCTCCACCACGGCCTCGCGCTCGGCGTCCGAGGCGCGCATACCACCCGGATCGTTCATGTCAATGAATCTAGCGCGATGTTCCCGATAGTCCGATCCTCCGAAAGGAGGAAACCCGCCGTCAGGGCCCCGACAGCGCGGGCGAGGCCTCCAGCACGTCGCGGGCCAGGGCGGCGTCGCCCGTCACCTTCACCGGGATCGTGCCAGGGGTGCCGCGCCCGCCGAGGAGAAAGCAGAACTCCACGACGTCACAGGTGAGGTCGGCGTGCGCGGGTGAGCCGTCGTCGGGCACGGCGACGCGGGTGACGTCGAGCGGAACGTGCCAGGCGCCGCCTCCCGGCCCCGTCAGCGTGAGCCGTATCGCCCGGCCTCCGCCGTCGGCGCCGGAGAGCAGCATCGTCCACGGGAGCAGCCGCGCGCAGAAGTCGGCCGTCGGGTGCAGGTGCTCGGCGAGCGGCCGGGGCAGGGGCAGCCCGACCACCGTGGCGGCGTCGTCGGTGTGGATCCAGGTCTCCAGCATGCGGGCCAGCAGGTGGTCGGACACCGGGAAGCTCATGCCCCCAGGGTCGACCGGCGTGGCGGGCTCCATCTTGGCCGCGGACTCGCAGATCGCCTCCGCCTGGGCACGCCACTCGGCACGGACGCGCTCGGGCGGCAGGCCGTCCGCGAAGGCGATCATGTCGGCGGTGCGGCCCAGGGTGTCGTTGGCGGCCAGCGGCGGACCGGCCACCGGGGCGCCGATCGCGGCGGCGACCAGGCTGTCGGTGGCGGCCAGGTGGGCCACGAGCTGCTGGAGCGTCCAGCCCTCGACGATCTCGCGCGCCCAGTCGGCGGGCGAGGCCGAGGCGAGCAGGGCGTCCATGGCGGCGACCCGGCCCGCGTACGAGGCGACGAACCCGGTGGTGACGGCCGAGCGGCGGGCGGAGCGCGCGGCGGCGAGCAGCCGTGTCAGGGCACCGGGAGGCGGCGCGTCACCGGCCTCGGTCATCATGTCGAGGCTCAGGCGCGTGTACGGGTCGGAGGGGCCGGGGATCTCCTCGCCGGGCGCCGGGTGGCGATCCACCGTCACACCTCCTTCTCGGCCAGCTCGTCGGCGAGCCGGCGAAGGCCCAGGCGGATGCGGGACTTGACGGTCCCCTCCGGCAGGCCGAGATCCTCCGCCGCCTGGCGGTAGGTACGGCCACGGTAGTACGCGAGTTCGATGGCCTCGCGCAGGCCTCGGGGAAGCCGGCTGACCGCGAGCCGCACCCGGGCGACCTCGTCGGCGGCGAGGACCCAGTCTTCGAGCGGGCTCGGCTCGGGCTCGGCGAGACGGGGGCCGAGGGCGGAGACCCGGTGGCGCTCCTCGGTGCGTACGTGGTCGACGGCGCGGCGGTGGGCGATCGTCGCGAGCCACGAGCGCAGCGAGCCGCGGTCGGGGTCGAAGGCCAGCGGGCGCTCCCAGAAGGTGACGAAGACCTCCTGGACGATGTCCTCGGCGATCACGCGGTCGCGCGTGACCCGCAGCGCGAGTCCCAGCACCAGCGAGTACAGCCGGTCGTGCACCTCGCCCAAGGCGCTCTCGTCCCCGCCGACGACCCGCTGGTGAAGCGACCGGTCGTCGGTCTGCCCAGGCGCCTCCACCGGCCCCACCCCTCCTCGCTCGGCCACCCGAGCATCCCACTGTTCCCGGGAAATGTTGAGATGGATGGCGAAGCGCGTATCAAGAAGTGCGCTTCGCGACCAAGAAGCGCGCATCGACCCGCACGGAGGCTCCCTTGACGCACGACGTCTTCAACCAGGTCCCCCCGCTCACCGGCCACGACGTCTCCGCCGACCCGAGCCTGCTGGACGGCGTGAAACGCGAGGGCGCCGACTGGGCGCTCGGGGAGCTGCGCACCCTCGGAACGCTCGCCGGATCGGCCAGGGCGCAGGAGTGGGGCCGTCTGGCCAACGAGCACCCGCCCGTCCTGCGCACCCACGACCGGTACGGCAACCGGATCGACGAGGTGGAGTTCCATCCCGCGTGGCACGAGCTGATGTCGGTGGCCGTCGGCCACGGCCTGCACGCCACGCCCTGGACCTCGCCCCGCCCCGGCGCCCACGTGGCCCGCGCCGCCAAGTTCTACGTATGGTCGCAGGTCGAGGCGGGTCACGGCTGCCCGATCTCCATGACGTACGCCAGCGTGGCGGCGCTGCGGCACACCCCGGCGCTGGCGGCCGAGTGGGAGGGGCCGCTGGCCTCCCGGAACTACGACTTCGGCCTGCGGCCGGCCTCCGCCAAGCGGGGCGTGCTCGCGGGGATGGCGATGACCGAGAAGCAGGGCGGCTCGGACGTCCGCGCGAACACCACGAGGGCCGAGCCGCTCGGCGACGGCACCTGGGCGATCACCGGGCACAAGTGGTTCAACTCGGCGCCCATGTGCGACGTCTTCCTGGTGCTCGCGCAGGCCCCGGGCGGGCTCTCGTGCTTCCTGCTCCCCCGCGTGCTGCCGGACGGCTCGCGCAACGCCATGCGGATCATGCGGCTGAAGGACAAGCTCGGCAACAAGTCCAACGCCTCGGCCGAGGTCGAGTACGAGGGCGCGGTGGCCCACCTGGTCGGCGAGGAGGGCCGGGGGGTCAGGACCATCATCGAGATGGTCAACATGACCCGGCTCGACTGCGTCATCGGCTCCGCCTCCGGCATGCGGTACGGGGTGACGCAGGCCGTCCACCACGCGACCCACCGCAGGGCGTTCGGCAAGGCCCTGGCCGACCAGCCGCTGATGCGCAACGTGCTCGCCGACCTGGTGCTGGAGTCGGAGGCCGCCACGGCCGTCATGGTGCGCCTGGCGGGGGCGACCGACAAGGCGATCCGCGGCGAGACCGGCGAGGGCGTGCTGCGCCGCACGGCTCTGGCCGCCGCCAAGTACTGGGTGTGCAAGCGCGCCCCGGTGCACGCGGCCGAGGCGCTGGAGTGCCTCGGCGGCAACGGGTACGTCGAGGAGTCGCAGATGCCCCGGCTGTTCCGGGATTCCCCGCTCAACGGCATCTGGGAGGGCTCGGGCAACGTCGCCGCGCTGGACGTGCTCAGAGCCATCATGAAGGAGCCCGAGACCCTCGACGCGTTCTTCGAGGAGGTGAACCTCGCCGCAGGCGCCGACCACCGCCTCGACATCGCCATCCACCAGGCCAAGGATTACCTCACCGACACAGCCGACATCGACTACCGAGCCCGCCGAGTAGTCGAACGCCTTGCCCTCACTCTCCAGGCATCCCTGCTGGTCAGACACAGTCCCCCGGCCGTGGCCGACGCCTTCTGCGCCTCCCGCTTGGGCGACGACTGGGGCCACGCATTCGGCACCCTCCCCCCTGGCGTGGACCTCGCAGCGATCATCGACAGGGCTACCGTGAAGATCAACTAGACAGGCTCGGGAGCGGCCCGAACGAGGCGGTACCTGGCCGCTCCACCGAGCATCCCCAGGCGGCTGGCAATCCCCCACGAGAAGATCATCCGCTGGCGCCGCCGCTAGCAATCAGCGGTTTCCCCGAACCCCTGGCGACGCTGAGATCAGCCGGTCGAATCCGACCTGTTTCGTCTTTCTCGTCGATCAGTCGGCTTCTGTAGGCGCGGGGCTGCCCGGCGGCGCCCTGCGGGGCGTGAGCGCCCTGTTCCACCTCGTCTGCGGGGCGGCGCGGACAGCGGCCGAGGCCCGGCGCGCGGAAGCCAAGACGGGGAAGGCCGACAGCGACTGGTGGGCGGGGCGGACCGCCCTGCCGGCGGAGGCCGCCCCGACTTCGCCGATCTGGCCGGCCGGGTTCTTGATGCCCGGCGCGAAGACCCACTCGCCGAGTGCCGGGTTGAGCCGTCGCCCCCCGACTACCGGAAACGTCGGCTCGCTCGCCGGCCTCCGTACCGCCGCCGCGATCGTTGATTGACTTGCTCACCAGGACGAAGTGAACGCCTGAAGGCGACAGATGCCGATCAAGGATGACGATCGACTGAGCTGAGAGCTCAGAGTTCGATGGTACGACTCGTCTTGGATCCTTGGTAATAGTTGTTGTAATAGAAGCGGCATGTGGCCTTGTAGTGGTCACCGTTGGTGCCCTTTATCCAGCCCGACTTGCCGGAGACGTACCTTCCGTACTTGCCGACGCTGACCACGATCCCATGAGTGTGCCAGTTGAAGGAGTGGCGATGGATGGGGCGGCAGCTGATCTCCCAGTTGTAGGGGTGGGGGCAGGAGCGCCCATCCACCGTCCCGGAGATCCCGTAGTGCGTGTTGTCCTTGCGGGCGATGTAGACGGCGTACGTGCTGCAGGCCCTTGTCGCTGTAGCGGCCGTCCCAGCCTGGCGCATCACCATGGCGGCGTCGGCCGATCCGGTGAAGAGACCCCCTGTCCCCAGCGCCATTGCGATCACGGATGTCCGGAGGATCCATCTGCGCGTGCGCGTCCCGGAATCGTACATCATTTCTCTCCCTTTTTGTTGTCGCCATCTCGTAGGCGAGATTCAATGGAGATCTGGCTAAGAGCCTGTGACGGGGAAGGTTGGTCTTCAGGCCCCGGGAGCTTTGTGCTCCTCTCGAGAGCACGCTGGTTCGTCTTAAACGATGCGGCGGCTACAAATTTCTAGGCGTCTTAAAAATAGGGCAGCCCGTCAAGGCGAACCAATGGTCACGACGCACAATTCGGGAGCCGTATGGTGCACGGTGCACAATCGTATTTGTCCCGCGTGAGCCGGGACCGTGTGCCGTCCGGCGGCGAGATGGTCGCGTCCGTGATCTGAGCCGGTCAGCGCAGGGGTGACGGCGTCGCGATACGGCCGGTGATGTAGAGGGCGTGGACGAGGTCGTAGACGCCGGGCCCACCCGAGAGGAGGTCGCGGTTGAGCAGGCTTTGCGCGGTGATGAGGTGAGCTCTGATGGTGTTGCGGCTGATACCGAGGCGGTGGGCGGTCTGCTGGGCGTCGATGTTGGTTTCGATCCATGCTCGCAGCGTCTCGTGCAGGTCGTGGCGGTGTCTGTGCTGATCCAGCGGTTTGAGGAACCCTTCAGCCCATTGGTGGGCGGCTTGTCCGCGCAGTGCCCGGGCGACGTCCGGCAAGGCCGCCGGGTCTGGGCTGTCGCCGAGGCCGGGGCTGGTGATCCTCAGTGCCAGGGCCAGCGCGGCGCGACAGCCCACGTCCCTCAGTTCCAGCCTGAGCGCTTCCTCAGCGCGCTTGAGGTGAGCTGTGACGGTGTTGCGGCTGATGCCCAGGAGATTCGCGACGCCGGATCGGGGGAACTGCAGGGCCAGGCCGAGGATGTCGACAGTGAGTTTGGGAGCGGAGTCCAGCGGCTGAAGCAGGCAACGGGCCCAGCGGTGGGCCGGCTCGCGTGGCAGGACCTCGTCCAGGGACGGCTCGCCCTGGAAGACCGCTACCCGGGCGACGCTGTGGCGGGCAACTGCCACGGCGTGCAGGGCCTCCTCATAGGCCTGCGCTGTCGCGGTCAGCGGATGCGGCCGGCTGATACCCAGCAGGTACGGCGGATCGGCCGCCAGGCCCCGCAGCAGTCCGGGTAAGCCGCGCCGGTCGGCGCCCGGCCCTTCGTCTTCGTCTTCTCCGGCTAGGCAGATGAGGTGCTCGTCGTACACGGGACAGCGCATCATGAGGCCGCGGCCGTGGTAGCCCGAGGCGTCCTCGTATGCCCACGCGATGCGGTCACGCTCCGCCGGGGCGCACCGGAGGATACAGACCCGCAGGTGGCTCGCGTTGAGCAGCGGCGGGACAGCCCCGGCGCTCATCCTGCGAGCCAGGGTGACGTCACCCGCGACCATCGCCATGCACAGGGCCAGCCGCATCTGGTGGGATTTGCGGCTGTAGGCGAGGGACACCTGGGCGGCTTCCCGGGCACGGTACAGGGCCGCGATGATGCTGCCGGTGTGCGAGCACAGCGACACGGCCTCACGTGGCAGGGCCTCGGTGCCGACGACCAGCAGCACTGGACGCGGGGGCTGGGTGCCGACGGCTTCCAGGAGTATCCGAAACCCCCCGGCTTCCTTGGCCACCGACGCGGCCTCCCCATGGGCCAGGTGTCTGAGGGTCGGCTCCAGCGGCCCCAGAATCTCTCTGGGAAACCCGGACGTCGACAGGTCCACTGTGCCTGAGTGGCTGACGAGGGCGATCTCCACACAGCATTGCTCATGCAGCCAACTGACTACCGCATTGAGGCGGGCATCCAGTTCCGGCCTACGGGCCGCCTGGCCGACCAGACGGAGGAATTCATCGAGACGCCCGTCAAGCTCCGATGTCTCCCGCGCGTACCCCACAGCGCGCCCTCTCCCTCCTTCCTTCTTTAGTGCGACTACGGCGCCTTCCGGGCATCAGGCCGCAGGCCAGTCACGGGAAGGCCGGTCACCAAAGTCTTTACCAGCAGGAGTGGAGAAACCAGACAGGCTAAGTTGTTGCAAGCCCTTTAGGGGAAAACCCACAGGACCGAAACGGTCGGCGGGACTCGGTGGTGCCGTCACTGCCCGTTCTGTTCCTCGGGCTGTTCAGGAGAGGGGCCGCCGGCGACGGTGAGGGCCACCGTGTCGGAGCTGTAATCCCAGGCCAGGTCGACGACCCAATCGTCCTTGATACGGTCGGCCGTGACGGGACTCGCGGTATGAGCCTTGTCAGGGTCGCCGAAGAACAGGTAGTACTTGGGCTTCAGACCACGCCGGTCCAGCTCGGCGCGGACCTCCACCACCGTCTTGCCGCGGGCCTCGTAACCGTCCAGTGCGTCACTCTTCATCAGTGAGTCGTTCACCGGCCCGTTCGCTCTATAAGGTTCACCAGGGGCCGCGGGGCGACCGATGCCGATGACGATCTTCCCGGTATAGCCCGCGGGTATGCTGATCTGCCCACACCACACCGAACCACAGGCACGGATTGCCTTGATCGTCATGCCCGTGCCCTCCGGAAAGTCCCCAGGTGCCAGTGGACCGATCATCTTCCCCACCTGCCTGGGCCGGACCGGGATCTTCTCCACCACGGCGTCCAACCCGACGGCGTGGAAAGCCTCGGTGAAGGTCGTGACGTCGGCCTTGGGGTCGTTGACGGTGATGTCGAGGTACTGGTCGACCCGCTTCAGCGAGACGGCGGCGTTGGCGTACTCGGTGGCCGGGCCGCGGGCCGGCAGCCCGACGACGATCGCGGCGGCCACGGAGAGGGCCATCACCATGCCGATCAGGGCAGGTCTGCGGGCACGGCCGCGCCGGAAGGCAGACCAGGAAGGTCGGCGGCGCTCTGGCGGAGTCGCGACGATCTCCTCGAGAAGGTCATGGACTCCCTGGCTCATAGCGGGTTCGGCGTGCCCCGCGGCAGGGTCGATGGCGAACACCATACGGTCGATCTTGCTCATCGGTTTTCCCCCCTGAGCGCGGCCATCACAGATACTTCCCCGGTCGTCCCGAGCAGCTTGGCCAGGCGCTTGCGGGCGCGGTGCAGGCGCAACCGGGCCGCGGTGTCGCTGCAGCCCAGCACCTTGGCGATCTGCGGACCGGACAGCTCCTCCCAGCAGGCCAGCGCCAGCACCTCGCGGTCGGCCGGGGCGAGGGCCGCGAACGCCGTCCGTACGGCGTCGGTCCGCGGATCGGCGAGCGGCGCTTCCTGCCCGGCGGCCAGCTCATCGCGCAGCCGCGAGGCCAGCGCGGTGCGTCGCGACTCCCCGCGCCGGTGGTTGGCCAGGACGCGGCGGGCGGTGCCGTACAGCCACAGCACCGTGGCCTCCCCTTGAGGAATGTCGTCCAGCCGCCGCCAGGCGATGAGGAAGGTCTCGGCGATCACATCGGCGACATCGTCGGCCGAGTCGGTGCGGCGCAGCGCGTAGCGGTGGACGGCTCTGTAGTGGGCGAGGTAGAGCGCCTCGAAACGATCTCGCACGCCGGGAGGCACAGGATCGTGCACAAACTTCTCCTCATCAAAGGTGCCGAAACACCTCAGCAGATGTCCGGCACCTCCGCGAGTGTTTCATCCCTTGGTCAACGGTCCTCGTCCGCGCGTGGTGGCGGACCGTCCCATCGGCGGCACGTGGCCGTGGGTGCCGGGGAGGAGCGACTGCAGCGCCGCGAGGCCGCCGGACTCGACGGGTGAGGGGGGCGCGGACTCCGGCGCGGTCGAGCGGAACGTCGTCGGTGCCATCCCGTAGACCGCGCGGAACCGGCGGGAGAAGTGGTACGCGTCGGCGAAGCCGCACTGTACGGCGATCGCGCCCATGGAAAGGTTGCTCTGCCACAACAGCGGTTCGGCTCTGGTCAGGCGCAGCAGCTCGATGGCGGCGACCGGCCCGACGCCGAACCGCCGCCGGAACGTGCGGCACAGCGTGCTCGGCGAGACCTGGGCGGCAGCGGCGAGCCGTCGCATCGGGATCGGCCTCGCCCGCCCGTCGGACCAGTGCTCGCGCACCGCGCGCATCATCGCGACGACCGGTTCCGGCAGGGTCGCGGGTGCGGGTTCCGCCGGCGCGGGACCGGCCAGGAAGGTCAGCGCCAGCAGGCGGAGCGTCTCGCACGCGTGGACCTGCCACGCGGGCGGGCACTCGGTCCCGAGCCAGAGCAGGTACTGGCACAGGGCGCCCATCGGTTCGTGCCGGCCGGTCAGGTCGCGCACCAGCGGCCGGCCGGCGGGCACGTGGCCGGTGAGCGTGAAGTGCACGTACGCGTGCCGGGTCGGGGTGCGGGGATCCCAGCGGAACGAGTCGCGCATTCCCGGCCGGACGAGCAGCAGCTTCCCCGGGGTCAGCGGTAGCGCGACCTCGTCCCACAACCAGGTGGCGCTGCCCCGGAGGAGCCAGACGAACTGGTACGACCTGGCGACCCGCGGGCCGAACGTCGAGCCCGGCGGGTAGTCCGCGACGGTGGGCCCGAGGCGGGGTACCAGGTCGACGGAGATCATCTGCGGGCCGTCATCTGTCACAGCCGCCGTCCCGGTTCGGGCGAACCCGTGGCCGTCGCACCTCCTGCAGACCTTTGTACTCGTACGGGTCGGTGCCGGCGACGAGGACGATGTCCCGGTAGTCCGCCTGCGCCATGTTCGTCCCCTCCGGTGGGGCATCCCACGGCAGCAGGGACTCCGCGCTCATGTAGTGGTTGACCAGCGCACGCCGGTAGCCGTGCCGGCCGCTGTTGGGCAGCGACTTGTGCAGCAGGTGGCCGTTGAACACGAGCACGGAGCCGGCCGCGATCTCGACGGGCACCGCGTCGGAGTCGCCGAACGGGAAGCCGTAGGACTCCACCGTGCAGTCGTAGCGCGGGTCGTCGTGGTCGCGGTTCGGGTAGAGCACGCCGGACCGGTGCGATCCCGGCAGCACCCAGAGGCAGCCGTTCTCGATGGTGGCGTCGTCGAGCGCGAGCCACGCCGCCGCGAGCGACCGGTCGCGGGTCGGGATGAACATCTCGTCCTGGTGCCAGGCCTGCCCCGGCTCTCCCTCGGACTTGATGAACAGCATCGACTGCATCGCCTTGACGTTCGGGCCGATCAGCGAGGTGAGCGCCGAAACGATCGCCTGATGGCGCATCGTGGCGAGCATCAGGCCGGAGAGCTTGTGCGGGTAGTGGATGCACAGGAACCTGCGCAGCACGTCGTCGTCGGTGTCGGCGGGCCCGGCGGGGAGCGCGCCCTGGATGTCGCCGAGCTCGCCGCGGCAGATGCGGACGGCCTCTTCGACCAGCTTGTCGACCTCGCCAAGGTCGAGGGCGTGCTCCAGGACGACATAGCCGTCACGCTCGTACCAGGCCTTCAGTTCAGCGTTCGTCACCGCTCAATCATGGCTTTCCCCGCCGCGTTCCAGCCATGGTGCGAGCGCGCACCAGGATGGCGAATCGTGTCATCGCTTGACCCTTGCCGAAACGGGTGATTAGCATTCGACACGCTTACTAATACGTATTAATAGGAGTTGACGTGGCTCCTCCCCGACGACAGCGCCGGGCCACCCAGGTGGACATCGCCAGGCGCGCCGGTGTCTCGCAGGCGACCGTGTCGCTCGTCCTCAGCGGCGGCGCGGTGAGCGACCAGATCGCCGAGCCGACGCGGCAGACGGTCCTCGCGGCGGCCGCCGAGCTCGGCTACTCGGTCAACGTCGCCGCCCGCAGCCTCAAGGGGGGTCGCAACCACCTGCTGGGCCTGTACACGTTCGAGCCGGTCTTCCCGACCGACCAGCGCGACTTCTACTTCCCGTTCCTGATGGGCGTCGAGGAGGAGACCGCACGGCAGGGCTACGACCTGCTGTTGTTCAGCTCGGTCGGCTCCGGCGACCGCGCGATCTACTCAGGCGGGGTGAACCGCCTGAAGATCGCCGACGGCTGTGTGCTGCTCGGCCGCAACGTGCGCCGCGAGGAGCTGGCGGAGCTGGTCAGGGAGGACTTCCCGTTCGTCTTCATCGGCCGCCGGGAGCTCGAGGGCGCCGAGCTGTCCTACATGGGGGCCGACTATGTGACGGCCACCAGCGACCTCGTCGCGGAGCTGATCCGCTTGGGGCACAGGCGGATCCTCTACCTGCGCGCGGTCGAGGACACCGAACCCACCCGCGACCGCGAGGCGGGTTACCGGCAGGGCCTCGCCGCGGCCGGGGTCGCGGTGGACGAGTCGCTGATCCGCGGGCTCGCCGACCCCGCCGACCTGTCGCCCGAGTTCGTCGAGCGCTGGACGGGCGCGGACGGCGTCACCGCCATCCTCGTCGAGCCGAGCGAGGACAACCGCCTGACCGCCGCGCTGGACGCGATCAGCGCGGCGGGCAGGGTGCGCTTCCCGGGCGACTGCTCGATCGCGCTGCTCGGCGACCCGCCGTCGTGGACTCCTGAGCTGCGGGACTGGACCCGCTTCTCCCTGCCCCGTGCGGAGATGGCCCGAACGGCCGTGCGGATGCTGGTCGACCTGCTCGGCGAGCCGGCCGGCGCCCCCCGGCAGGTCACCGTGCCGTGCGGCTTCGTGGCCGGCGATTCCATCGGTCCCGCTCCCGGCCGGACGTGGTCCCGGTGACCCGCATGGTGGCGCGCCCGGACCGGCGCTGATCGACCGGCCGGTGGCGACGCCGCGATCGAAAACGACGAAGCACATCTCTTACCCGGAGGTAGAACGTGGCACAGCCGGATCCGAAGCACACCCACATCGGCCGCAGAACCTTCGGCATAGGGGTCGCGGCGGCGTCACTGGCCGCCGCGATCGGCACGGCCGCCCCCGCCGCGGGCGCGACGACTGCTCGGCGGCGGCCGGTCGCCTTCGACGACACCACGCTGTGGGACAACACCGTGGATCCGCTTGAGAGCTACCACGTCCACGGACTGACGGTGCTGCCGGACGACACCATCCTCGTCGCCACCGAGGGACGGCACGAGGTGTGCGACGCCGGCCCTCGCGACCTGCTGGTGCGTCGTAGCGAGGACGGCGGCGACACCTGGGAGCAGACGCGGACGCTGGTCGCGTCGGCCGGCGGCCAGTCGTGGGGCAACCCGGCCTTCGTCGTCGACCGGACCACGGGCGGGGTCTTCCTGTTCTACATGCTGTCGATCCTGCTGCCGGAGAACACCGGCTGCTCCGGCGACATCGGCGACCTCTACATGATCTCCAGCGCGGACGGCGGCCGCACGTGGAGCGAGCCGCGTGAGATGTCCGGCCTGTTCGACCACTTCCCCTACGACTGGGCACTGCACGGCCCCGGCCCGGGCCACGGCATCCAACTGGACAACGGCCGGCTGCTGCTCAACTGCTCGCACCGTCGGGTGATCATCGGCAACACCGTCGAGCAGCGGTACTACGGCGTCGCGTCGATCTACAGCGACGACCACGGCCAGACCTGGCAGGCGACCGGGGAGGTGCCGGTCTCCGTCGACTACCCGATCAACGAGGCAAGGGTGGTCCAGCGATCCGACGGCACGGTGCTGGTCAACGGCCGCGCGGCCTCGGGCGGTAACCGGCAGCGGATCGTGGCGGTCAGCGCCGACCGCGGGCTGACCTGGTCGCCGCCGCGCCTGGACGGGTCCACCGGCACGTTCAACGCCGTGGACGCGAGCCTGCTGCGCTACACCGGCGGACCCGGCTCGTCCGAAGTGGACCGGGTGCTGTTCAGCCGCCCCGATTCGCCGGTGCGCACGAACATGACGGTCTCGGTCAGCTACGACGAGGCGCACTCGTTCCGCTACAGCCGGGTGATCAACGAGGGCCGGTCGTACTACTCCGAGCTCGCCCGGCTCTCCGACGGCACGATCCTGCTGGTCTACGGCTGCGACGGCGACAACCCGAGCTTCCCGCGCCGGGTGGCCATCTGCCGGTTCTCCCTCGAATGGCTCACCCACGGCCGGGACGGCCTGCGCAGGGGTCCCCGGTACGACGAACGCCTCGTCGACCTCTCGACCGGCGCGCACGCCTCCGGCGGCACCGTGTCGATCGTCACGGACGCGGTGGCCCGCGGGGGAAGCCGAGCCGTGTTCACCCCGGACCAGGCCGGCGCCCACGTCGAGTACACAGTGGACGTCCGGCGGCCGGGGTCCTATGAGCTGCTGCTGCGCTACTTCCGGGCCGCCGCCGGCGGTCTGGTCACCGTCACGGTCGACGGCCGCAGGCCGAGGACCGCGGTGCTGGACACCACGGCGGACCGGGCCGACGGCTACGACGTCGCGCGGCTCGGCACCGTCGGGCTGAAGGCGGGGCGGCACAAGATCCGGTTCACCGCGTCCGGGGCGGGCCGCGGGGGCGGCACGCTGGTCTCGCTGGACACGCTGAGCCTGATCGGCGCGCCGTCACAGGCCGACGTGCGCGACGAGGTGGTGGTCGACAACGACGAGCTCGGCTACCAGGTGGTCAGCGGCACCTGGTCGGCGGGGACGAGCGTGGCCGGCTACCGGGGCGGCAACTACCGCTCGGCGCCCGCCGGAACGGGCGAGAGGGTCGTCCGATGGCGCCCGGTGGTCCCGCACGACGGCGACTACGAGGTCCAAGTCTCCCATACCGCGCACGAGAACCGCGCGAGCGACGCGCCGTTCACGATCATCCACGCGGGCGGGACCAGCGTGGTCCGGGTCGACCAGCGGGTGCCCGGGGTCACCGAGCCGCGCGGCGGCTCGTGGGTGTCGCTCGGCACCTACCGCATGACCGAGGGACCGGCCACGATCGAGCTGAGCAACGCCGCCAACGGCGTGGTCGTCGCCGACGCCGTCCGGTTGCTGCGCTAGTTCCTTCCCTTCCTACGGAGAGGCGGACGGCGGAGCCCGCACTTGGGAGCCCTGTGTGCGTAGTACGTCACCGAGCCGCTACGGGCGGGAAACGGGGAGGAAACAGGCTGGCATTGTCATGAGAGGGACTCACCGGCATGTGGTGAGGCGCACCTAGGGTTCCGCCCTCCCGCGCGGGGAGGGGCTGGTCCAAGAGGTGCAGGCGGCCTAGGCCGTTCCACGGCGGGACAAAAACCCGGGAGACAGTCATGTCGGCTGCCTCCTGAGTGAGGCGTTCTCAAAAGGGAGTGCCGTGGGCCACCTTCACGACAATTACGGACCCGAGGCGCGCTACGCCGTCGAACGCGAGGCCGAGCTTCCCACCACCATGCACCGGCGCGAGATCGAGCGCGGCCTGGAGTACGGCCTGCAGGGCGCGGACTCGATCGTCGACCGCACCATCCCGACCTTCTCGCGGGGAGAGCTCCCGCACTTCGCCGGGATCAACACCTTCCTCAAAGCCCCGTACGTCGAGGACGTGCGGCGTTGCGGCGAGTACGACGTGGCGGTGCTCGGCGCCCCCTTCGACGGCGGCACGACCTACCGCTCGGGCACGCGGTTCGGCCCCCAGGGCATCCGCAAGATCTCGGCGCTTTACGGGCCGTACAGTTTCGAGCTGGGCGTGGACCTGCGGGAGTCGCTCACGATCGCCGACCTCGGGGACATCTTCACCATCCCGGCCAACATCGAGAAGACGTTCGACCAGATCAGCAAGGCGGTGTCGCACGTCTACGCCAGCGGGGCCTTCCCGGTGGTGCTGGGTGGCGACCACTCGATCGGTTACCCGACCGTACGCGGCATTGCCGAGCACGTTTCCGGAAATGTCGGCATCATTCACTTCGACCGGCATGTCGACACGCAGGAGACCGACCTCGACGAGCGGATGCACACCACGCCGTGGTTCCACGCGACCGACATCCCGAACGTGCCGGCGAAGAACCTCGTGCAGATCGGCATCGGCGGCTGGCAGGCGCCCCGTCCCGGCGTGAAGGTCGGCAGGGAGCGCGGCACCACCATCATGACGGTCACCGACTGCGTCGAGATGGGCATCGAGGCCGCCGCCGAGCGGGCCCTGGAGGTCGCCTGGGACGGCGCCGAGGCCGTCTGGCTGTCCTTCGACGTCGACTGCCTGGACGCGGCCTTCGTGCCCGGCACCGGCTGGCCCGAGCCCGGCGGCTTCCTCCCCCGCGAGGTCCTGAAGTTCATCCAGCTCATCGCCGACGCCCGGCCGCTCGCCGGCATCGAGGTGGTCGAGTGCGCCCCGCCGTACGACAACGCGGAGATCACCGCCCTCATCGCGACCCGCGTCATCTGCGACACCCTCGGGTGCCTCGTCCGCGCAGGCCACCTCCCGAAGCGCCCCGCCCCGCCCGCGAAGCCCGAGAGGGGAGCCGCATGAGACTCAGGCGCCTCATCCTGCCCGCCGCCGTCCTGCTCGTCCTGAGCACCGCCTGCGCCGCCCGGGAGACCGCCACGCCGCCGGCCTCGACCGGGGCGTCGAAGATCAGGCTCGGCTTCAGCGCGTGGCCCGGCTGGTTCCCCTGGCAGGTCGCGCAGGAGCAGGGATTGTTCGCCAAGAACGGCGTCGAGGTGGAGCTGAAGTACTTCGACAGCTACACCGACAGCCTCAACGCCCTGGCCACCGGCAACATCGACGCCAACAGCCAGACGCTGAACGACACCCTGGCCTCGATCGCCGGAGGCGCCAAGGAGACCGTGGTCCTGGTCAACGACAACTCCACCGGCAACGACCAGATCATCGCCAAGGAGGGCGTGAAGAGCCTCGCCGACCTCAAGGGCAGGACCGTGGCGGCCGAGCAGGGCACCGTCGACCACTACCTGCTGCTGCTCGCGCTGCGGAAGGCGGGCCTGACCGAGGCGGACGTGAAGTTCCAGCCGCTGCCCACCGACGCGGCGGCCGCCGCGTTCGTCGCGGGCCAGGTGGACGCGGTCGGCGTGTTCGCGCCCTTCACCACCACCGCGCTCAAGCGGCCGGGCAGCACGACGATCGCCAGCTCCGCCGACTTCCCCGGCGCCATCCCCGACCACCTGGTGGTCACCCGGGACCTGGTGGACAAGGACGAGAAGGCCGTGCAGGCGCTGGTGAGGACCTGGTTCGACACCATCTCGTGGATCGGGCAGAACCGTCCCAAGGCCCTAGAGATCATGGCGAAGCGGGCGGGGGTCGGCGTGACCGACTACGAGACCTACGACAAGGGCACCACGATCTTCACACTGGAGCAGAACCGCACGGCGTTCGCGACCGACCTGCCGGCGAGCGCCAAGGAGATCTCCGGCTTCCTGGTCGCCGGCAAGCTCGTCGACACCGCCCCCTCGCTGGAAGGCCTGCTCGAACCCAGGTTCGTCCAGGCGGTCCAGCCGTGAGCACCCGGGCCGCCGTCGCGGCCGTACCGGCGGTGAGGCCATGAGCGGCCCGGCCGCCGCCGAGGCCGTCCACGTGGGGGCGGCGGTGAGCGGCCCGGGGGCGGGCCGGCGCATCCGGCTGCTGAACTCCGCCGTGCCCGCCCGCATGGTCTGGGTCCTGCGCGCCCTGTCGGTGCTCGTGCCGCTCGCCGCGTGGTGGGGGCTCAGCGCGAGCGGCGTGGTGAACCCCACCTTCCTGCCCTCCCCCGCCGCCGTCTGGACGGCCGGGACGGACATGGCGGTCAGCGGCGAGCTGTGGACCGACCTTCTGGCCAGCCTCGGCAGGATCGGGCTCGGTTTCCTGCTCGCGGTGCTGATCTCGGTGCCGCTGGGGTTCACGATGGGCGCGCTCCCCTGGGCTCAGGCGCTGCTCGAACCGGTGATCGGCCTGCTGCGCTACCTGCCCGCCTCGGCGTTCATCCCGTTGCTCATCATCTGGCTGGGCATCGGCGAGGCGTCCAAGGTGGCGCTCCTGGTCCTCGGGGTGGTCTTCTTCAACACCCTGATGACGGCCGACGTCGTGCGGCAGGTGCCCCGGCGGCTGCTGGAGGTCTCCGCGACCCTCGGCGCGGGTCGTGTGCGCGTCGCCTCACGCGTGGTCTTCCCGTACGCGCTGCCCGGCATGATCGACGCGATGCGGGTCAACGCCGCGGCGGCCTGGAACTTCGTGGTCGTGGCGGAGCTGATCGCGGCCACCTCCGGGCTGGGCTACCGGATCACCCGGGCGCAGCGGTTCCTGCAGACCGACCGCATCTTCGCGATCCTGGTGGTCATCGGCCTGATCGGGTTGACCATCGACATCACCCTGCGCCTGGTGCGCGCACGCGTCGGGAGGTGGGCCGCGTGACGTTGCGGCTGGAGGGGGTCGGCAAGGAGTTCACGCCCGGCACTCCGGTGCTGGCCGGCCTCGACCTCACGATCGCGCCCGGGGAGTTCGTCTGCGTGGTGGGCGCCAGCGGGTCCGGCAAGAGCACCCTGCTGTCGCTGGTCGCCGGGCTCACGCCGCCGACCACCGGCCGGGTGCTGCTGGACGGGGACGAGGTGACCGGCCCAGGTCCCGACCGAGGGCTGGTGTTCCAGACGGCCTCCCTCTACCCGTGGCGGAGCGTGGCGCGGAACGTCGCCTTCGGGCTGGAGTCGCTGGGCATCCCCCGCGCCCGGCGCGAGGAGCGGGTGGGGCGACTGCTCGACGAGGTGGGCCTCGGCGGCCTCGCCACCGCCCTGCCGGGGCGGCTGTCGGGCGGCCAGCAGCAGCGCGTCGCCATCGCCAGGGCGCTCGCCTGCTCGCCGCGCGTGCTGCTGCTCGATGAGCCGTTCGGGGCCCTGGACGTGCAGACGAAGGAGGACATGCAGCTCCTCATCCGCCAGGTATGGCTCGACGTCTCCACGACTGTGATCATGGTCACGCACGACGTCGAGGAGGCGGTCTTCCTCGGGCAGAGGGTGCTCGTGCTGTCCTGCGACCCCGGCAGGATCGCCCGTGACCTCCCCGTCGGCCTCCCCGCCGCCCGCTCGCTGGAGGACAAGCGCTCGGCGGAGTTCCTGGCCCTCCGGGCGGAGGTCGAGGATCTGGTCCGTGCCGAGCACCGTGCGCACCAGGCGCGCGTGTAGGTTCGGCTTGGCAAGGACCTCAATATCGAAGGGATGATCGCAATGGCGACGACACGTACCGCGACGACCCAGTGGAAGGGCGCGCTGCTCGACGGCTCGGGCACCGTCTCGCTCGACACCTCGGGGGTCGGGACGTTCGACGTCTCGTGGCCCTCGCGCGCCGAGCAGGCCAACGGCAAGACGAGCCCCGAGGAGCTCATCGCGGCGGCCCACTCGTCCTGCTTCTCGATGGCTCTGTCGCACGGGCTCGCCCAGGCGGGCACGCCGCCGCAGCAGGTCGAGACGAAGGCCGACGTGACCTTCCAGCCGGGCGAGGGGATCACGGGCATCGTCCTGTCCGTGCGGGCCCAGGTGGCCGGCATCTCCGCGGCGGACTTCCAGACCGCCGCCGAGACCGCCAAGGCCAACTGCCCGGTCAGCAAGGCCCTCGCGGGCACCACCATCACGCTGAACGCCGAGCTGATCGGCTGACGACCCGTCCCGGCCCCCGCGTGCGACGTCACGCGGGGGCCGTTTCGTGTTGTTTGTACTGTTTACCTGCTGTTTGCGTGTTATATAGTGATTTATCGGGTTCGTGTCGCACTGGCGGGTGCGAGGCGAGGTCTATCCGATCATTACCCCTAGCGGGGCAAAAGATCTGGTAAATCAAACTCGCGGCCCTAATATCGACAGTAGAGCCGGGACGTAAGCATCCAGGGACGCGGCAACGGAGCCCTGACCAGAAAGGAGCTGACGGGGCACCGGGTCACGACAGGAAACACGACGCGATCGAGCTGCACCGCGGACCGTTCCCACGACCACAATGAGGCTACATGCGTGAGGTCTGGCCTGGAGAGCCGTACCCTTTGGGCGCCACCTGGGATGGAGCCGGTACGAGCTTCGCACTCTTCTCCGAGGTCGCCGAGCGGGTCGAGCTCTGCCTTTTCGACGACGCGGGCGCCGAGACCCGCATCGACCTCCCCGAGGTCGACGGCTTCGTCTGGCACGGCTATCTCCCCGGCGTCATGCCCGGCCAGCGGTACGGCTACCGCGTGCACGGGCCGTACGACCCCGGGAGGGGGCACCACTGCGACCCCGGCAAGCTCCTGCTCGACCCCTACGCCAAGGCGGTCGAGGGGGACGTGCACTGGGACAGGTCGCTGTTCTCCTACCAGTTCACCGACCCCGGGCAGCGCAACACCGACGACAGCGCCCCCCACATGCCGAAGAACGTCGTCGTCAACCCGTTCTTCGACTGGGGCAACGACCGCTCGCCCCGCACTCCGTACCACGAGACCGTGATCTACGAGGCGCACGTGCGCGGGCTCACCATGCGCCATCCGGACGTGCCCGAGGAGCAGCGCGGCACCTACGCCGGCCTCGCCCACCCGTCGGTGATCGAGCACCTGCTCAGCATGGGCGTGACGGCGGTGGAGCTCATGCCGGTGCACCAGTTCGTACCCGAGCACGCGATGGTGGCCCGCGGCCTCACCAACTACTGGGGCTACAACACGATCTCCTTCCTGGCCCCGCACAACGCCTATTCGAGCGCGGGACAGCGCGGCGGGCAGGTGCCGGAGTTCAAGTCGATGGTCAAGAGCCTGCACGCGGCGGGCATCGAGGTGATCCTCGACGTCGTCTACAACCACACCGCCGAGGGCGACCACATGGGGCCCATGCTGGCCTACCGCGGCATAGACAACGCGTCCTACTACCGGCTGCTCGACACCGACCGCCGGCTCATGCTCGACTACACCGGCTGCGGCAACTCCCTGAACGTCCGCTCGCCGCACGCGCTCCAGCTCATCATGGACTCGCTGCGCTACTGGGTCATGGAGATGCACGTCGACGGCTTCAGGTTCGACCTCGCCTCCGCCCTGGCCCGTGAGCTGCACGACGTCGACCGGCTGTCCTCGTTCTTCGACCTGATCCAGCAGGATCCGGTGATCTCGCAGGTCAAGCTGATCGCCGAGCCGTGGGACGTCGGCCCCGGCGGCTACCAGGTGGGCAACTTCCCGCCGTTGTGGACCGAGTGGAACGGCAAGTACCGCGACAGCGTCCGCGACTTCTGGCGGGGCGGCCAGTCGGTGCTGCCGGAGTTCGCCTCCCGCCTGACGGGCTCCTCCGACCTGTACGCCACGAGCGGGCGCCGGCCGGTCGCCTCGATCAACTTCGTCACCTGCCACGACGGCTTCACGCTGACCGACCTCGTCTCCTACGACCACAAGCACAACGAGGCGAACGCCGAGAACAACCGCGACGGCACCGACGACAACCGCTCGTGGAACTGCGGCGCCGAGGGGCCGGTCGAGGACCCGGCCATCGTGATGCTGCGCCGCCGGCAGCGCCGCAACTTCCTGACCACGCTGTTCGTGTCCCAGGGCGTGCCGATGCTGCTCCACGGCGACGAGCTGGGCCGCACGCAGCACGGCAACAACAACGCCTACTGCCAGGACAACGAGGTCTCCTGGGTCGATTGGTCCCTGCTCGGGTCCGAGTCCGACCTGCTCGACTTCGTCCGTACGATGTCCAGGTTCCGCAGGAAGCACCCGGTCTTCCGCCGCCGCCGGTTCTTCCTCGGGCGCATGCTGGAGGGCGACGTCCGCGACATCGTGTGGCTCACGCCGTCCGGCAAGGAGATGACCGCGGGCGACTGGCACAGCGGCTTCGGCAAGGCGATGGCCGTCTTCCTCAACGGCGAGGCGATCAGCGAGCCTGGCCCGCGTGGCCAGCGCATCAGCGACGACTCGTTCCTGCTGCTGGTGAACGGCCACCACGAGGACATCACGTTCACCCTGCCGGGCTCGGAGTACGGCCCGGGCTGGCAGCCCGTCCTCGACACCAACGACGAGGGCCCCTACGACCAACGCCCCTCAGGCGTGACCCACGAACCCGGCAAACCCATCACGGTCACCAACCGCTCAATGCAGATCCTCCGCTCAACCGCCAGGGGCTGACGGCTCACGCCGGTTGGTGATCACGCCCTCGCTCATTGACAGCGCGTGGGCGTATTCGACTCGGTGGCCGGTCAGACGGCACAGGAGTCGTGGCCGGCATCGGTTCCCCGCAGGGCCTCCAGTTCCTCGGCACGCTGCGCTTTCAGTCCCTTCCAGTCATCGCCGACGGTCAGCACCAGGCGAGCGGTGCCGGCGGTGGGAACGAGTTTCGGAGCGGCCGCCATCAGGTCCGCTCTGAGGGTGGAGACGCGGGCCGCCCCATTGGGGGAGTACAAGATGGTGGTGGCCGGGTATGGTCTTCGCGGGGCGTCGCCGATCTTGGCGATGTGGTAACCACGCTGCTCCAGGGCGGCGGCGACCTGAGTGGCCAGGCCGCCACGCTGGGTGCCGTTGCGCACCTCGATCTGGATCTTCGAGCGAGGCACCTTGCTCTGGCCGCCCTTGACACCCGCCCCTTGGAGGGTCTTGTCGCCGGCGACGACGCGAAACAGCGTTCGGGCCTGTGGTTGCACCCACTCGACCCGCCCGGGATGGGTGAGCGAGTAGCGCCAGGGAGTGGTGATGAAATGGATCTGGCCGGCTGCCAGCCCCTGGACGCTGTCGGCCAGGTCCTTCATCACGCTGGGAGTGAGGCCGGGGTCGGTCGTCACCGATTTGGTCGCCGCGTCCAAGAAGCCGAAGAGCCGAGCGGGGTCGGTGAGGGTCTCGCCGCTCATCACCTTTTTGATCATTGAGGCGACGAACATCTGCTGCCGCTGAATACGGCCGATGTCGGAGCCGTCCCCCAGGCTGTAGCGGGCACGCACATAGCCCAGGGCCTGCTCTCCCTTGAGCGTCTGCCGCCCTGCGGGCAGGCGCAGCAGCGCCTTCTTGTCGTCGATCGGTTCTGGCAAGCAGACCTGGACGCCGCCGACCGCGTTGACCATGCCCTTGAATCCGCTGAAGTCGACCTTGACGAAGTGGTCGATGTGGATACCGGTGAGCGTCTCGATGGTCTTCCAGGTGCAGGCGATGCCACCGGAGTTGAACGACTCGTTGATCATGCCAAGGTGCGGCCGCTGCCCTGGCAGATTTCCCTTCGCACGGCATGCGGGCAGCTGGACCAGCGAATCCCGCGGAAAGCTGATCACCATCGCGTTGTCACGCTTGGACGACAGGTGAGCGAGCATGATGGTGTCGGTGCGCTCGCCATCGATGCGGTGGCCGTACTTGGCGTTCTTGCCGTCCCGCTGGTCGGAACCGACGACGAGCACGTTGAGCGCGGTGGTGGAAGCCTTCGGCGGGCGGGTGGCGCCGAGCTCGTCGGCGGCGACATCGATGTGCTTGACGTTGCCGCTCAGCCGCACGTAGACGCCCACCGCGACACCGACGACGATGAGCACGATCGTCATCACGATCGCCAGGACCCACCGCAACCAGCGCCGCCTGCGGCCCTGTCGCGGAACTCCTGCGGGCGCGGAAGGGGGCGTGCCCTCAAGCCCGCTGGTCACGTGATCGTCCATGGGGACGAAGCCGGCGGCGCCGTCCATGGCCAACAGCCTCGCCGGACGGATCTCGGCCGTCGAACGTCGTTCACTAACACCTCATATAGCGGGCATGCGGACATGCCAGGGGCCATCTCAGAAGTCCCGACAAAATGATCCGGGCCGTATGCCCCGGGCGCGCTCATGGTCAAGCTGTGCGGTCGGCGCCGGCTCAGCTCACCCACATGCTGTGGGCGTTGAGCGCGCAGATGAACGCCCACAGCAGAATGGCCGCCAACCGGTGCGATGCCCTGCCGGATCCGATTCGCGGCTGCGCTTCCGCCATGCTCGCTCCCCTGCTGTCAGGGCTCAGTTGATGCCGCTCTGCGCGTGCGGCAGATCGGGGTCGGCGGCCACGATGGGGCGAGGAGCGGCCCCTCGTCGCGCCTCTGGCGGCACGTCGGCCTTGGTGGTGTCATCTGTCATGGCCGCGGTCTCGTTCTTGAGAATGCGCAGGGACTTGCCCAGGGCGCGGGCCGCGTCCGGCAACTTCTTGGAGCCGAACAGAAGGATCAGCGCCAGCGCCAGGACCAGCAGATGGCCAGGCTCGAGTCCGTTGCGAAGAAGCATGGTGCTTTATCCCTTCCCGCCTCGCCGGGACGCGTCTCGCCGCGCCCGTCGCTTGCTGCATTGCGCAACTATACAACCGATAGCGGGCGTCCGCGGAGCAGCATGCCTGAAGGCACTCACCACAGCGCCGAACCCTACGAGCCGTCCGCAGTCCGCAGAACGCGTACATCTAGCCGCCGACGGTCACAGTGGTCCATCACCGACATTCTCGGCCGCGGCTACGCCGGTTCCTCCGCCGTGATCGCAGCGCCTTCGGTTCCTGACGGCTGACGGCAATGGCGGCTCGACCGGCCAGGACCTCTGTTCGGTCCTCTTCTTCGGCTGAGCAGCGCCAGCGCGCCACCGTACAGCACCACTACAACGGCGAGCAGCGCGTAGAACGTGACCGGCAGCGTGGTGAGACCGAGCGCGGGAGCGAGCGGAGACAGCGGCAGCAGCACGCCCACAGAGGCCAGGGCACCGGTTGCCGTCATGAGCGGGACAGAGACGCGCCGCCATGTCCGCAACAACAGCATCATCAGCGCCTGGGTGAGCAGGTTCTCGACGAACCACCCGGTGTGGAAGGACGATTGTCCGCTCGCTTGTGTCGAGCCGAGCACCACCGACCCCAGCACGGCGAATGTCGCCAGGTCGGCGATCGCGTTCAGCGATGCGAAACCGACGATGAAACGAAGCAGGCCCCGCGGCCGCAGCTGCGAAGGGCGCCGCAGTACGGCGGGATCGGCCCGATCGAACGCGAACGCGAGCTGAGCCGCGTCGAAGCACAGGTTCTGCACCAGGACCTGTGCCGGAAGCATGGGCAGGAAGGGCAGGAGCAACCCTGCGCCGAGCATCGCGATGACGTTGCCAAGGTTGGAGGACAGCGCGACACGCAGGTAGGTGATGATGTTGCCGGTACTGCGGCGCCCGACGAGGATCGCGTGATCAATCGCGGTGAGGTCCTTGGCGGCCAGGACCACATCGGCGCTCTCGCGCGACACGTCCACGGCATCACGCGGGCAGATGCCCACGTCGGCGGCCTGCAAGGCGGGCAGGTCGTTGACGCCGTCACCAAGGAAACCGGTCGTGCGCCCTGCCTCCCGTAGAACCCTCACGATCCGGGCCTTGTGCTCGGGAGTGCAGCGGGCGAAAACCGTGGCGCGTTCGGCGAGCTCGAACAGGGCCGCGTCGCCGAGGCCGTCGATCTGATCGGCGACGACCGCCACGCCGGGGTCGATGTTGAGATCACGGCAGATCTGCGCGGCGGTCGCGGGATGGTCACCGGTGAGGACCTTGACCGTGACGCCGCGACGAGCCAAGGCGGCGAGCGCGTCCGCGGCGCCGGGCGCGAGCGCGTCACGCAACCCGACGAAACCGAGGAAGGTCAGGCGATGCTCGTCGCCGGGGCCGTGATCGCGGTGGCCGGCGGGCCGCTCGGCAAGCCCGACGGCAAGCAACCGCAAGCCCTCCCCGGCCTTCTCCTCGGCGAAGCGGCGCAACCGATCCCGGGCGATGTCGTCCAGGCGTCCATCCGTACCCGCTGTGCGCACCTGGGTGCACCGTTCCAGCACGGCCTCGACGGCGCCCTTGACCACCAGCGTGTGCGAAGCCGTACGTCCGGGGCGGCGCACCACCGCACAGGAGATGCGGCGTACCGGATCGAAGGGCAGCGCGGCCACGCCCTCGTATTCATCCAGCTCCTCGGTGGCATCCAGAATCGCCTCGTCAAGGGCGTCCGGAGAAGGGAGATCGGCAAGCTGCAACGTCCACAGGCTGTTGACGGCCGCCCACCGGAGCACCTGCCGATCATGGCGGCCGTCCGCATCGACCGAACAGTCGACGACCGGGCGGTCCTGCGTGAGGGTGCCCGTCTTGTCGGTGCACAGAACCTCGATCGCGCCGAGATCGTGGAGGGCAGGAAGGCGTTTGACGATCACTCCCCTGCCGCGCGCGAGGGCGGCCGACCCTCGGGCCAGCGCCGTGGTGACCACGACCGGCAGCATTTCCGGTGTCAGGCCGACCGCCACGGCGACAGCGAATGGCAGCGCCTCCAGCCCTCGCCCGCGCAAGGCGACATTGACCATGAGGGCGAGCGGCGGGATGAGCAGCATGAACCGGACAAGACCCCAGGAGATCCCGTTCACCGAGCGATCGAACGCCGAAACTCGACGCCCCTGTGCCGGCTCCCGGTAGGCGCCGGCGAACTGGGTTCGAGCGCCAGTGGCGACGACGACCGCCAGAGCGCTTCCTGAGACGACGCTGCTGCCCTGAAAGCACAGGTATGGCAGGTCCAGCAGCGCTCCGGTGCGTGAAGGTGAATCGGCCGCGTGCTTGGCGACGGGCCGGGATTCACCGGTAAGCGCGGCCTGATGAACGGTGAGGCCACTCGACCGCAAGAGCCGCACGTCCGCGGGCACGAGATCACCCGGGCCCAGTTTGATCACGTCACCAGGCACCAACTGGTCGACCGGGATCTCCCGCGACTGCGGAGCGGCGTTCTCACTGACCCGTCGCCGCGCCGTCGCCGTCATGGGGAGCAACTCACGCAGAGCGGCCGCGGATCGATCGGCCCGGTACTCCCCGCTGGACCTCAGCACGCAGCTGACGACGACCAACACGACGATCACGCCGGCCGTGCCCCACGAGGCTATGGCCGCCGACACCAGCCCAAGGCCGAGCAGCACCAGCGTGAACGGATCGCGCATGCTGCGCCCCAAGCGCCACAGCCACGACGCCGCACGCTCTGCCGTTACCCTGTTCTCGCCATAGCGCAGCAACCGCTCCTCGGCCTGCGCCTCCGCCAGCCCGCGTAGCCCAGTCTCCAGTAGCCGCAGCACTTGGAGTCGTGTCAGCTTCGCCACATCGAGGATGGACAGGTGAGCGGGGCTCCCATCCTGCGAACCCAGGTCTGCGGAAGCCGTCTGAGCGTCAGCCGCCCAGACCACGGACGCGCCCCGATGACCCACGCTGGTCGGCTCGGCCGGCGAACCGTCCCACCAACCACTGAACCAAGGCGACCACATCCTGGTCGTCGACCAGGTACACCACCCGGCGGCCCTCGCGCCGCGACCGTACTAACCCTGCCAGCTTCAACTTCGTCAGATGCTGGCTCACAGCGGGCAACGCACCACCCACGCGTTCGGCGAGCCCGCTCACATCGCTCTCGCGCTGGGCCAGCGCCCAAACAATGTGCAGCCGCGCGGGCGAGGCCAGCAGCCCGAACGTCGCGGCAGCCTCGGCCAGCACCTCAACGGGCGGGTCGTTGAAGTCTCCGCCGCTCGTCGCCACTGTCGCTCTCCCGTTCGCCCGGGACCTGCCCTCGTCCCCGCAAGAGCCCAGTCTAGGCGCGCGAGGCTGTGATCCCGGTCAGGAGGCGCAGCGCGCTACCGCCCTCACGTGCTCGGCGGCGGCGCAGGGGAGATCATCGCTCGCAGGCCTGCCGCATCTCCGGGTCGGCATTCAATTGGGACGCCTCAGGGCCTTGTCGCGGGGCGTGTCGTTCGGAACCTGCTCGATATGCCGGGCATGTGAGCGAGGCCGGCTGAACCGCGGAGGAGGATCGTGCAAGGGGCGGCGAGGATTGTTCTACGATTTCCGCAGGTCACGGTGGTTGAATGGGGTCATCGGTTCTCCCGCGGAGCAGGAAAATGCCTGTCCGCCCGCGGATCCCATCACACCGCAAGGGTCATGGCATGAGGGAAACAGTACTTTTCGCCCGCGAGTTCCTGCGCAGTCCGCTCCGGACGGCCTCCCTGATCCCGAGTTCGGCCCGCCTGGTCGAGCGGCTCGTCGCCGCCGTGCCGGAGCGGGGCGAGCCCGTGGTGGTGGAGCTCGGTCCGGGCACCGGACCTGTCACCGAGGCGATCCAACGCAAACTGGCAGGCCGCGGCCGTCACATCGCGGTCGAAGTGAACGAGCGGCTCGCCACGCATCTGGTTCAGCGTTTTCCCCGCGCCGAGATAGTCACCGGCTCCGCCTGGGAACTGCCCCGCATCCTCGCTGACCGGGGCCTGCGCACGGCGGACGTGGTGGTGAGCAGCCTCCCCTGGTCGGCGTTCACCGGCCCGGAGGGCCGCGTCCTCGTACCGAAAATCGCCTCGGTTCTGTCCGAGAGCGGTGTGTACACGCAGTTCACCTACACCTGGACCCACTGGGCCCCTCCGAGCCGTCACCGGCTCGCGCAGCTGCGGCAGGCGTTCGAAGAAGTGGTCGCAAGCAGGACGGTGTTCCGCAACCTGCCTCCCGCCTTGGTGTATTCCTCCCGCAGGTCGCGTGTTCCGGCCGGTCAGTTCTCTGCGTCGGCAGTGGGCACCGCGAATCTGATCGCGTCCTGACTGGGTGGCGCGCCGAAAAGGCGCCGGTATTCTCGGCCGAACTGGGACGGGCTGTCGTATCCCACGCGGTATCCGATGTGCGCGATGTCTTTTGGATGTGCCGCCAGAAAAGCCGGGCCTCATGGAGTCTGATCTTCTTCTGGAACTGAATGGGACTCATTCCGGTGACGCCTGGAATTTCACGGTACTCGTACACGTACTCGCCGGTCCATCAATCCTTTCCGGCTCATGCGAAATCACAAAGAGGATCGTGCAAGGCTTCGCCACTTTTAGGCAAAAGCAATTCTCCGGCGGACTGGTCGAATGTCTGGAGTCTCTGAGGCTCTGCTGATCGGGGTTCTCTGTATTGAGGAAGGAGAAGCGGTATGAGGGACGGAACCCGCAGTGAGATACGTCTTCGCGTCAACGGCCTGACGCACCGTCTGAACGTCGATAATCGCAGAACACTCCTCGACGCGCTCCGTGAGGACACGGGCCACACAGGGCCGAAGAAGGGCTGCGACCGCGGACAGTGCGGCGCCTGCACGGTGCTCCTGGAGGGCCGGCGTGTGGTGTCCTGCCTGACGCTGGCGGTCGCCGCCGACGGCTCGGACGTCACGACGGTCGAGGGTCTCGCGCAGGACGGTCAACTGCGGCCGCTGCAGCAGGCGTTCGTACAGCTCGACGGTTTCCAGTGCGGCTACTGCACACCCGGGCAGCTCTGCTCCGCGGTCGGCATGCTGGCCGAGCACGCGGCGGGCTGGCCCAGCGCGGTCACCGCCGATGTCTCATCCGAGGGACCGGCACCGGAGTTGGACGCCGAGGAGGTGCGCGAGCGCCTGAGCGGCAACCTGTGCCGCTGCGGCGCGTACCCGTCGATCGTGCGCGCCGTGCTGGAGACGGCGTCCCGCGAGGAGGTGACGGGATGAAGGAGTTCAGCTACCAGCGGCCGAAGCAGGTCCGTGACGCCCTCGCCCTGGTCGCCGGCGACGACGGCGCCCGGTTCCTCGGCGGTGGAACCAATCTCGTCGACCTGATGAAGGACGGCGTCGAGACGCCCACCCGGCTGGTGGACGTGCGCCGGCTGCCGCTGGACGGTGTCCGCGAGGCACCCGACGGAGGACTCGTCATCGGCGCCACGACGACCAACAGCGACGCGGCGGCCCATCCCGAGGTGCGCCGCCGGTATCCGGCACTCACCCAGGCCGTGCTGGCGGGCGCGTCGGGGCAGCTGCGCAACATGGCCACGGTGGGCGGCAACCTGCTGCAGCGGACCCGGTGCGGCTACTTCGCGGACCCCTCGCAGCCGTGCAACAAGCGCAGCCCCGGCAGCGGCTGTTCCGCGATCGCCGGAGAGCACCACAACCACGCGATCCTCGGCTGGTCCGACCACTGTGTGGCCACCCATCCCTCGGACATGACCGTGGCCCTGGCCGCGTTCGACGCGGTCGTGCACTACGAGACCCTGGACGGGACCCACGAGATCCCGCTGTCCGAGTTCTACCTGCCGGTCGGCGAGACCCCGCAGCGGGAAACGGTGCTGCCCCCGGGCGCCCTGATCACCGCGGTCACCCTGCCGGCCGCCGCGGCGTCCCCGCGTTCGCGCTACCGCAAGGTCCGCGAGCGCGCGTCGTACGCCTTCGCCAACGTGTCCGTCGCGGCCGCGCTGGACGTCCACGAGGGCATCGTCAAAGGCGCCCGGATCGCGCTCGGCGGCCTCGCCTCACGGCCCTGGCGCGCCCACGTCGCCGAGTCCGCCCTGCGGGACGCTCCCGCCACGGCCGACCGCTTCGGTGCCGCCGCCGACGCGGAACTGTCCGCCGCGCGGCCGCTGCGCGACAACGCATACAAGGTCACGCTGGCGCGCAATCTCGTCGAGGCCGTCCTGACCGAGCTCGCCCACCGGGCCGAGTGACGAAGCGGTCCCGTCACACGCCCTGAAGGAGATCCACGCATGAACGCGTTCTCGACCAGCGCATCGCCGGCACCGGCCGGGCACCCGGCCTCCGGACCGGCCACCGCCCCGTTGGCCGGCACGGCGGAACCGCCCCCGGGCGCCGTGGGCACGGCGCGGCCCCGCATCGAGGGCGCGGGCAAGGTCACCGGCAGTGTGCGCTACGCGGCGGACGAGCCGATGCGCGACCTGGCCCACGGCTGGGTCGTCACCTCCACGGTGTCCCGCGGACGCATCCGCGACATCGACACCTCCGCCGCGCTGGCCATGCCCGGCGTGCTGGGCGTGATCGACCACCGCACCGCGCCCCGGGTCAACCCGCAGGCGGCGGGCTTCTTCGGTACGGACGGCGGCCTGCAACTGCTGCAGGACGAGACGGTCCCCCACGCCGGCCGGCCGATCGCGCTGGTGGTGGCCGAGACGCCGGAGCAGGCCCGGGCGGCGGCCCTGGCGCTTTCGGTGTCGTACGACGAGGAACCGCACGACACGGACTTCTCACTCGACCACCTGGCGGCCAGGCCGGCATTGCCGCTGTTCGGCGAGGACGCGAACGTCGGTGACGTGGACGCGGAACTGGCCGCGAGCGCGGTGGTCGTCGACGAGCGGTACCGCACGCCCGAGGAACACGGCAGCGCCATGGAGCCCCACTCCGCGACCGCGTGGTGGGAGGACGGGCGCCTGCAGGTCATCGACTGCAACCAAGGCCCCTTCCTGGTCGCCCAGACGCTGGCCGCGCTGTTCTTTCTGGACCCGGAACAGGTGCGCGTCCGCGCCGAGCACGTCGGCGGCGGTTTCGGCTCCAAGACGCTGTGCGGGCCCCACCTGATCCTGGCCGTGATGGCCACGACGCTGCTGCGGCGGCCCGTCCGCGTCACCCTGACCCGCAGCCAGGTGTTCCAGACGATCTCGATGCGGCCGGCGACCGACCAGCGCGTCCGGATCGGGGCCGACGCGGACGGCCGGCTGCGGGCGATCGACCACACACCGGCCTTCGAGCTCTCGCCGCTCGCCGAATACCTCGAATACTGCACCGAACTCACCAAGACGCTCTACGCCGCCCCCGCGATCCGTACCCGGCTCACCGCGGTCCCCCTCGACATCCTGCCGCCGTACTCGCTGCGCGGACCGGGTGCGACACCTGGTTCGTTCGCACTCGAATCCGCCATGGACGAGGTGGCGGAGCGGCTGGGCATGGATCCGCTCGAACTCCGGCTGCGCAACGAACCCGCCGTCGGCCCGGTCTCCGGTCTGCCCTTCAGCCGCCGCAATCTCGTCGCCTGTCTGCGGGAGGGCGCGCGCAGGTTCGGCTGGGCCGCACGCGACCACCGCCCAAGGACGCGCCGGGAGGGACATCTCCTCGTCGGCACCGGGCTGGCGGCCACGTCGTTCGGCGCGGGCGCGCTGCCCTCCTCGGCGGCCATCACCGCCGAGCCGGACGGCACGTACACCGTGGCCGTCGGCGCCTCCGACATCGGAACGGGCGCGCGCACCGCGCTGACCGCGGTGGCCGCCGAGGCATTGCGGGTCGATCCCGGGCGGATCCGCATCCTGATCGCGGACAGCGACCTCGGCCCCGCGTGGAGCGCCGGCGGCTCCCGGGGGACAACCTCCTGGTCCTGGGCCATCACCGAGGCCGCGCGGAAGCTGCTCGCCCGGTCCGACGATCCGACACGGCCGCTGACCGTCTCGGCGGAGACCAGCGAGTCGCTCAGCAGGGTGCCGCCCAAGGAACGGCACTCCTACAGCGCCGTGTTCGCCGAGGTGACCGTCGATCCGGCCACCGGCGAGGTGCGCGTACGGCGCCTGCTGGGCATGTTCGCCGTCGGCCGCGTAGTCAACCCGCTGCTGGCCCGCAGCCAGCTCGTCGGCGGCATGGTCACGGGCCTGTCCATGGCCCTGCACGAGGAGGGCGTACGGGATCCGGTCACCGGCCGCCACGTCAACGGGGACTTCGCCGGCTACCACATCGCCGCACACGCCGACGTACCCGACGTCGAGGCCGACTTCGTGCCCGACTACGAACCCGGCGACCCCTCGGGCATCAAGGGCGTCGGCGAGATCGGCACGGTCGGCACCGCGGCCGCGATCGCGAACGCCGTCTGGCACGCCACCGGCCGACGCCAGCGGATCCTCCCCATCCGTCCGGACCGCGTGCTGGAAGAAAGGCCTGAGTGGTGAGCCGACCGCGAGAAAGGGCTCCCGGACCGATGCCGTCGCGGCCCCGGTCCGGGACCTGAACAGGAGGTACGCCTGCTACGCGAAGTGTGGCCCTTCATCGACAGCGGTGGCCCAGCACGTTGACCACTCGGCCGTTGGGGTCGCGGACGAAGAACCGGCGCACTCCCCACTCCTCGTCCTGCAAGGGATGCACGATCTCCGCACCGCTCTCCCGCATGACCGCATAGGCCGCATCCACGTCGTCCACCTCGACGCTCATGTCGGGGGTGACTGATGCGGTTTTGTCGCTGGCAATGAAGCTGACCTGCGCTGCCGGACTGGACGGGGAAGCGAGCGTCATGATCCAGCCGAGGTTCATGACCTCCTCGAAGCCCAGCAGCCCATAGAACTCCCGGCTCTCCTGCACAGCCTCTGACTGGACGTTGGGCACGACACGGCGAACGGCCATCGACAACTCCAAGCGAGAATACGTGTCTCTGAGACTCCCGACGTCTACACGCCCTAGCAGCCGGGATAGGTGCCGAAGCTCCCGGCCGAACTCAGCGATGCGATGCGTCACTTTTGAACGCTGGTTCGGGAGGCGGCGGACAGTAGGGTGAGCGCCGCCTGGCGGGCATGCTCGGCCGCGCCGGCAGTGTCGTGATGTTCGGCGACGACGGTGGCGCCCTCGACCAGCATGAGCAGTTGCCACCCCAGCTTGTGTGGATCGGCGGCGCCAGCGCGTCTGGCGATGCCGGTCAGGAGTTCGAGGTAGCGGCCCAGGTGGCGGGCCGTGATGGCGCGCACGGCCTCGACGTGGTGCTGGGCGGCCGCGTTCAGGATGGCGCAGCCGCGGAAAGCCGGGTCGTCGTACCACTGCTGGAGGGCGCCGAACACCGCGGTGAGCTGGTCGGCGGGCTCGTGTGCGGCAGCCGCGATGGCTTCGGCCAGCCAGCTCGTCACCCGCTCACTGCGAGCCTCCAGCATGGCCTGCACAAGTTTGTCCTTGGTGCCGAAGTGCCGGTAGAGCGTCTCCTTGGACACTCCGATGCGGGCGCAGAGTCCGGCGACGCCGATGCCATCGAGCCCGTGCTCGTACAGCACTCGGGTGGCCGCTTCGAGGATGGTGGCGCGGGTGCGCTCGGGATCGATCGTCGAGCCCTTGGGGACTGGCATTCCACAGATGGTACCGCTCGGTTCGATCAACTGCTAGCATCCGAGATCGTACCGATCGGTTCGATCTTTGGAGTGTGTCATGTCCGACCTTCGTGTCACCGGCCCGCCGCCTGATCGCGGCTCTCCGATCGACCGACCCGCACCATGCGGTGGCGGCCAGGCGACCTCACTGACGCGAGACCAATGAGGCCACCAGCACGGCAGGCGTCATGGCAGGCGGCGCGGCTGGCACTCGGCACCGCCTCGGCGCTCGGACTGGCCCGCTTCGCTTACGGACTGCTCCTGCCGGCCATGCGAGACGACCTTCACTGGACCTTGGCGGAAGCCGGGGCGATAAGCACCGCCAACGGACTCGGCTACCTCCTCGGCGCGCTGGTGACCGCCATGATCGTGCGCCGCCTGGGCAGCGCCGCCGCATTCCGCTGGGGCATGGCCCTCACTGCACTGTCGCTGGCCGCCACCGCGGCCGGCGATGACTACCTGGCGTTGCTGGCCGCGCGAGCCGCGGCCGGAGCGGCCGGAGCGGTGGTGTTCATCACCGGCGGCGTGATCGCATCACGCATCGCCACCCGGGTCGCCTCCGGCGCGCCCATCACCATCTACTTCGCCGGCACCGGGCTGGGCATCGTCTTCAGCGGCGCGACCATCCCGCCGCTGGCCGATCAGTGGCACCTCGCCTGGGTCGGCCTGAGCGTCGCCGCCGCTCTGGCGACGCTGGCAAGCTGGACCGCCGCGCGTACCGGCGAGGAAGCGCCGGCCGCCACTGCCGGGCGAGCACGGGTGCGCCCGCTATGGGGAATCGCCCTGGCCTACCTGCTGTTCGCCGCCGGGTACATCACCTACATCACCTTCCTGTCCGCCTACCTCGCCGACCGGCACGCTCCGATCGCGCAGGTGGTGCTCACCTGGACGGCGCTTGGCCTGGCCGTCGTAGCGGCACCCGCGCTGTGGAGCCGCCCGGCCACGAACTGGCCCGGCACCCGGACCCTGGCCACCCTGCTCGGCGTCCTCGGCGGTGGAGCGGCACTGGCCCTGTCAGCGCCCACACCGCCGGTCATCCTCGCTTCCGCGCTCCTCTACGGGGCGACGTTCATGGGTGTTCCCGCCGCCGTCACCACGCTCATCAGGGGCAACACCGCACCCGCCGACTGGATCGCCACGCTGGCTGCCTTCACCACGCTGTTCGCGGCCGGGCAGACCGCCGGTCCCTGGATCGCCGGCATCGTCGCCGATCGGACCTCGACCGACGCCACCTTGGTCTGGACCGCGATCCTGTGCACCGCAGCGGCCTTGGTCGCCGCCACCGCGAGGCCGTCCGCGCCCCCGGCACCGCCGACCACGGCGCGCGACCCGATGGCACTCACACAGACACCTGATGCCGGACTCCGGTGATCTCGCGCCCGAGCTGACGCCCGCGGGCGACGACACCTCGGCCACTCTCAATAGCGCACGTCCAACAACGACAAGGAGCACTGCTGTGGCAACCTTCGTCCTCATCCCCGGCATGTGTCATGGCGGCTGGTGTTTCGAGGAACTCACCGAACAGCTACGCGGCCACGGACACCGCGTCCACCCGCTGACATTGACCGGACTCAGCGAACGCAGCCACCTGCTGCACGGCGGAGTGAACCTCGACACACACATCCAGGACGTGAGCGGCGTGCTGGCGGCCGAGAACATCCAGGACGCGGTGCTGGTCGGCCACAGCTACGGGGGAATGGTGATCACCGGCGTCGCCGACCGCGTACCCGAACGGGTGGACTGCCTGGTGTACCTGGATGCCGTCGTGCCCGAGCACGGAGACTCCTGCTGGAACCTGGTCTCCGACCAGGAGCGGCAATGGTACATGGACGTAGTGGAGACCGGCTACGCGACGCGGCCGCTGCCGTTCTTCGACGCACGGGCCACCCCTCACCCGCTCGCCTCGCTGATCCAACCGCTCCGGCTCACCGGCGACCTCGCGCACATCCGGCGCCGAGACTACGTCTACGCGGCGGGGTGGGACGGACAGTCCCCGTTCACCCCCGTCTTCGAACGCCTGCGTGAGGACCCCTCCTGGACGACCCACGCGCTGGACAGCGGGCACAACCTCATGCGCGACGCCCCGCAGCACCTGTTGAAGATCCTGCTCGAGGCCGTTGAACCCCGCGCGGCTACATGGTCGTGGCGGCGAGGAGGATGAGGATGAAGGTGAGGATTCCGGCCGCGGCGTGGAGGATCACGGGGAGGAGGGGGAAGCCTTGTTCGGCGCCGCGGGCGTGTCTGCCGGCGCCCAGCCAGCGGGTGAACATCACGAAGCCGAGCAGGGTGGCGAGGCAGAGCAGCCCGAGTGACAGCCAGATGTAGCCGCCGCGGGCGGTGAGGACGAAGGCCGCCCAGGCGGCGAGCGAGGTCACACCGAGCACCGGGTGCATGACGACCAGCACGGTCGGGAAGCGGGTCACCTTGGCCGTCTGCCGGCCTCCCGACAGCCAGAGGCACAGCAGGTAGATCCCGAACCCGGTGGTGACCAGCCACACCGCGACAGTGACCACTCGCACCAAGGTCCTCCCGATCCCCGAAGATTTTCTTCCCCACCTACATCTCCGGACGACCGCGTAACGCTACGCGCCCTATACCTCACATGTCGCTAATATGCTGAAGCGTTACTTCAAGGACGGCCGATCCCGCTCGCGTGCCGGGCACCGAGCCTGTGCCAAGGTAGAGAGCGTGCGACGCATCCTTCCCAGCTCAGCGGACGACGTCGACCTCGCCGAGGCCTACGCGTACCCCCGAGGCGAGTGGCTGCGCCTCAACATGGTCGCCGGTGTCGACGGGGGCGCCTGGCTGAAGGGCCTTTCCGAGGGCCTGTCCGGCAAGGGCGACCGCCGCGTCTTCGGAGTGCTGCGCGGCCTCGCCGACGTGGTGGTGGCCGGTGCCGCGACCGTACGCACCGAGGGGTACGGCCCCGCCCGCCCGCGCGCGTCGTGGGCGGAGCTGCGCCGGGGACGGCCGCTCGTCCCGCCCATCGCCGTCATCACGCGGCGGCTCGACCTCGACCTGGCCGGCCCGCTGTTCACCGAGGCGGAGCCGTACGCCAGGACGATCGTGATCACCACGGAGCGCGCGCCCAAGGACCGGCGCGACGAGGCCGCCAGGCACGCCGATGTGATCGTCGCGGGCGACGAGCGGGTCGACCTGCCCCTCGCCGTGGAGGCGCTGCGCGAGCGCGGGCTCGGCCGGGTGCTCTGCGAGGGCGGTCCGCGCGTCAACGCCCAGATGGCGGCGGCCGGGCTGGTGGACGAGCTCTGCCTGACGATCAGCCCGCTGCTGGCGGGCGGCGACGCGGCGCGCATCCTCAACGGCCCGGCCTCCAACATCCGGCTGAGCCTCGCACACGTCCTGGAGGAAGACGGCTTCCTCTTCTGCAAGTACGTACGGGAGCAGGCATGAACCTTCCCGCCCCACCCAACCTTCCACCCGAGATGAGCCTTCCGGTCGCTCCGCCCGTGGCGCCGATGCTGGCCAAGGCCGTCAAGGAGCTGCCGGCCCAGGACGGCACCCTGCTCTACGAGCCCAAGTGGGACGGCTTCCGCTGCGTCGTGTTCCGCGACGGCGACGACGTCTACCTGGGCAGCCGCAACGAGCGGCCGTTCAACCGCTACTTCCCCGAGCTGATCGAGGCGGTCAGGCGAGAGCTGCCCGAGCGGTGCGTGGTCGACGGCGAGATCGTGCTGCGGCGCGGCCAGATCCTCGACTTCGACGCCCTCCAGCAGCGCATCCACCCGGCGGCCTCGCGGGTGAGGCTGCTGGCGGAGCAGACCCCCGCGTCGTTCGTCGCCTTCGACCTGCTCGCCATCGGCGACGAGAGCCTGCTGGAGACCCCCTTCGGGGAGCGCCGCGCGCGTCTGGTCGACGCCCTGGCGGGCGCGGGCGACCGGGTACGGCTGACGCCGGTCACCGACAGCGACGAGCGGGCGGGCGAGTGGTTCGAGATGTTCGAGGGGGCCGGGCTCGACGGCATCATGGTCAAGCGCACCACCCAGCCGTACGAGCCCGACCGGCGCACGATGTTCAAGGTCAAGCACGAGCGCACGGCCGACTGCGTCGTGGCCGGGTACCGCGAGCACAAGTCCGGGCCGGTCGTCGGGTCGCTGCTGCTCGGGCTGTACGACTCGGCGGGCGTGCTGCACCACGTGGGGGTGGCGGCGTCGTTCCCGATGAAGCGCCGGGCCGAGCTGATCGACGAGCTGAAGCCGTACCTGCTGACCGACCTCGGCGACCACCCCTGGAGCTCGTGGATGTCGCAGGACGAGAGCACCACCCAGCGCATGCCGGGGGCGATCTCCCGCTGGAGCGCCGGGAAGAACCTCGCGTTCATCCCGCTCAGCCCCAAGCTGGTGGTGGAGGTCGCCTACGACCACATGGAGGGCAACCGGTTCCGGCACACCGCCCAGTTCCGCCGGTGGCGCACCGACCGCACGCCCGAGTCGTGCGACTACGAGCAGCTCGAACACCCCGTCGGCTACAACCTGGACGACATCCTCGCCCGCTGAGCACGCCCCGCGCCTGTGGCGAAGCGGCGGAAGGGACATGGGCGGCGGACCCATGTCCCTTCCTTCATGACCAGGCGTATCGGCTTGGTCTGGTTGCCGGATCAGTACCCCCTCACCGATGTCCTCTCGGACCTCTGGTGCTCGCTCCGCCTCTCCGACCGCTCGCTGCGCATCTCCGACCGCTCGCGCTCGCTGGGCCTCTCCATGCGATCGCGCTCCCTCGGACTCTCCATGCGATCGCGCTCCCTCGGCCTCTCCATCCGATCGCGCCTGGGCATCTCCGACCGCTCCCGCTCGCGCATCTCCGACCGCTCCCGCTCGCGCATCTCCGACCGCTCGCGCTCCCTGCGCGTCTCCGACTGCTCCCGCTCCCTGCGCCGCTCGGACCGCTCAAGGTCCCTGCGCAGCTCGGACCGCTCCCGCTCCCTGCGCCGCTCGGACCGCTCAAGGTCCCTGCGCAGCTCGGACCGCTCGCGCTCGGCGCGCCTCTCCGACCGCTCGCGCTCGGCGCGCCTCTCCGACCGGTCGCGGTCCCCGTCGTCGCGCGGCATGACACGGAATCCGGGTGCCGTCGCCAGCGTGCTCTGCTCGGTGCCGGCGACCACCGCCGTCACTGGGCTTGATGCGGCGGAGGCCTGTGCGGCTCCGGTGGTACAGAGCGCGAGCGAGAGGAACGCCGGACCAAGCAGCATCACGGATCGCTTGCCTACCATGGCCGACTCCTTTCCATGTCCGGGCCACCCGTAATGATCGTCGACGGTCCCAGGTGGCCGCTCTTGGCGTCGAACCACATGGTTTCCGGGGTCGCGCCACCGCGCCGTGACACCGACGTGACGATGGATGAGGCCGACGGGCGGGATCCGCTTCCACACCGGGCATATGACTCGGCGTTCGTCATTCCTCGACGTGGATGGCGAGTGCCGGGCATACGGCCGCGGCCTGGCGGACATCCTCGGCCAGGCCGGCCGGCGGGGTGGGGTTGAGCAGGACCACGATGCCGTCCTCGTCTCGCTGGTCGAACACGTCCATGGCGGCCGTCACGCACTGCCCTGAAGCGATGCACCTGTCCTGGTCGATGGTTATCTTCACGAAGACCCTTTTTGTTCGCTGTTGATGAGCTGCCGGTGACGTCACCAGGTCACGGGAAGCTCGTAGACGCCGTAGACCTGCCCGTCGTGCTTGAACGAGATCTGGTCCAGATCCGTCGCCAGGCGCAACGTGGGGATGCGCCGGTAAAGGGCGCTGTAGACGACCTGCAGCTCCATCCGGGCCAGCGGCTGGCCCAGGCACTGGTGCACTCCGAAACCGAAGGCCACGTGCAGGCGGGCGTCCCGGCGGACGTCCAGTTCGTCGGGGTCGGGGAAGGTCTCGGGATCGCGGTTGGCGATGTCGTTGGGCATGATCAGCCCGTCACCGGCGCGGATGACCTGGCCGGCGATCTCGATGTCCTCGAGCGCGACCCGGCGGCGTCCGCTGTGGGTGATGTTGAGATAGCGCAGCAGTTCCTCCACCGCTCCGGCGACCAGCTTCGGATCGTCGCTCTCGCGTCCCAGGCGCCGGCCAGGACCTGTTTGGACAGCGGCGGCCGATCGTAGGGCGGATGCGGCTCGGCGCCCAGGATGCTCAGGCCTCCCTGGTAGCCCCTGCGGCGCAGGGCCTCGGCGGTGGCCAGCCCGGCCGCTGAGGCGCCGACCACCACGACACCGAAGGGATCGTTCACACGCTCTCGCTCAGCTCGATGGCGGCCGCTGGGCAGACGGCGGCGGCTTCACGCACCCTCGCCCGCAGGTTCTCGGCGGGCTCCGCCGCCAGCAGGACCACGATGCCGTCGTCCTCGCGCTGGTCGAACACCTCTGGCACGAGCAGCACGCATTGGCCCGCGCCGCAGCACCTGCCCTCGTCCACGCTGATCTTCACTGTCCACGTCCTTCCTGCTTCAGGCAGGCGTGCACGTCCGGCGTCACGGGCGCCGACCACAGCCCGACGATCGCGTCGATCAGCCCGGTCGCGACGCCGTGCCAGCTGGAGCGGGGGGTCGGCCTGCCGTGGGCCAGGGCGCGTTCGTGCTCTGCGCACACGTGCACCATCAGGTGACTGGTCATGTCGCCGCGCTCGGCCCGCACCTCGACCGGCAGCGCGGGAAGGCAACGGTGCAGCCCGTCGACGATCCGCACGAGCGTGGGCGAGGTGAGAGCCTCGTCGATCATGATGTCGCGCAGTGCGGGGTCGGTCATCACCTGGGCGCCGAACCGGGCGAACCAGGTCGGGCTGCCCATGGCGGCCAGATGCTCGCAGACCGGACGCACCAGGCAGGCCACCCAGTCACGCACCTCGGCGGAGTCGCCGACCTCGGCCAGCATCCGCCCGCGGATGTGCTCGATCCGCTCGGCGTTCTTGCGCACGATCGCCCGCACCAGGTCCGCTTTCGTGCCGAAGTGGTAGCCGACCGCGGCGTTGTTGCCCTGCCCGGCGGCCTCACTGACCTGGCGGTTGGACACGGCGAACACCCCGTGCTCGGCGAACAGCCGCTCGGCCGCCTCCAGGATCTGCTCCCGCGTCGCGCTGGCCCGCTCGGCTCGCACGGTCCTGCCGCCCATGGTCACCACCGCACCGGAACTTCACGCAGCCCGCCGACGACCAGCCCGTCGAGGCGGCGCAGATCCTCCACCGCGACGGCCAGGTCCAGGGACGGTAGCCTGCGCACCAGCACCTCGAGCACGACCTGCAGCTCGGTGCGGGCCAGCGCCTGCCCAAGGCACGAGTGCGCTCCGGCGCCGAAGGCCAGGTGCGGGTTCGGGCTGCGGCCGAGATCCATGTCGCCCGCGCCGTCGAAGACGCTCTCGTCGCGGTTGGCCGCCGCCATGCTGCACACCACCGTCGTGCCGCGCGGCAGCAGCGTCCCCCCGATCTCGGTCTCCTCGCCCAGGTAGCGCGGCATGCCGAACCCCGAATTGGCGTCGAACCGCAGGGCCTCCTCCACCGCCGAGCGCACCAGTGACGGGTCGGCCACCAGCCGCTCCCAGCGCCGCCGGTCGGCCAGCAGCATGCCGGCCATCTTCCCGATCATGTTGGCCGTGGTCTCGTGCCCGGCCACCAGCAGAGCCATGCCGGTGGCCACCAGCTCCCCGTCGGACAACCCGCCGCCCTCTGCGCCGGTGCCCCTGATCAGCTCGCCGAGCAGATCGTCACCCGGCTCCGCCCGCTTGGCGGCCACGTGAGCGGCCATGTACTCCACGAACTCGGCCTGCGCCGCGTCGATCTCCGCCTGGCCGTACCGTGTCAGGTTGAGCAACGTGTCGGACCAGTAGGCGAAGCTGTCCCGGTCGGCGGCGGGGATCCCGAGCAGATCGCAGATCACGTACACCGGCAGCGGGAAACCCAGGCTCGCCTTGAGATCCGCCGGATGACCGAGCTCGACCATGTCGTCGACGAGCCGCTCGGCCATCGCCTCGATCACCGGGCGCAGCGCCGCCATCCGCTTGGCCGTGAACCACTTGCCGACCTGGCGCCGCCACCGCTGATGCCCCTCCCCGCCCTGCGGGATCGCCATCGCCATCTCGGTGTTGAACACGCCCCCCGACTCGCTGTCGGAGAGCCGGGCCGCGTCCTCCGCGTTCAGCTGCCGGGTGAACCGCGGATCGGACAGCACCCGCCTGACGTCTTCGTAGCGAGTCAGCAGCGACGCCTCATCACCGCTGGGCAGCTTCACTCGCGCCACCGGGCACCGCTGCCGCAGCCGCGCCCACTCCGCCGGTGGCTCCAGCGCCGCCTCACCGGGAATCGGGTAGTGCAGCACCTGCTCGCCGTCACCTTGGCTCACCACGACCTCCTCCGGACTGACTTTCAGCACCGCCAGTAAACCCAGCCTGTTAACTTTAAGTCAAGCGCTTGATTTAAATATCGAGCGGCATCGTGCACCTCAACCGCCCACGCCGGAGGCTTCAGCCTTGCTAGACGACCTTGCGGTACCTTCCCGAACGGCCGGCCCACCGCGGGCGAACACCATCGTGGTGGTGCTCGCCCTGGCCGGGATCGTGGTCTCGCTCATGCAGACCTTGGTGATTCCGCTGGTCCCCCAGTTACCCACGCTCGTCGGAGCCTCGGCGTCCGACACCACCTGGGCGGTCACCGCCACGCTCCTCGCGAGCGCGGTCGCGACGCTTCGGTCTGCCCGCGGCCGCCCTCCTGGCCGAACGCGCCGACTGGCACGCGCCGTTCTGGACGGCCGCGGGCCTCGGCGTCCTCGCCACCGTCCTGGTGCTGAGACTCGTACCGGAGTCGGCCGTCCGCACCGGAGGACGCTTCGACCTGGTGGGCGCGGCCGGATTGTCGATCGGGCTGCTCTGCCTGCTGGTGGCCATCTCCAAGGGCGCCGGCTGGGGCTGGGCCAGTGCCCGGACCCTGGGCCTGCTCGGCACGTCGGCCGCCGTGCTCCTGCTGTGGGGATGGTGGGAGCCGCGCACCGGCGAGCCGCTGGTGGACCTGCGCACCACCGCTCGCCGGCAGGTGCTGTTCACCAACCTCGCGTCCGCGGTGTTCGGGTTCGCGATGTTCGCGATGTCCCTGGTGCTCCCGCAGGTGCTGCAGTTGCCGAAGGCCACACCGGCTATGGCCTGGGAGAGACGATGCTCACCGTGGGCCTGGTGCTGGCGCCGTCCGGTCTGGTGATGATGGCCATGGCGCCGCTGTCCGCGCGTGTCTCGAAGGCCAAGGGCCCGAAGGTGACGCTGATGCTCGGCGCCGTCGTGGTCGCCGCCGGCCATGGCGTGAGCATCGCGCTGATGTCGGCCATCTGGCACCTCGTGCTCGTGTCCGCCGTGATCGGAGCCGGCATCGGCCTCGCGTACGGAGCCATGCCCGCCCTGGTCATGGCGGCCGTGCCGGTGTCGGAGACGGCCGCCGCCAACAGCCTCAACACGCTGATGCGGGCCATGGGGACCTCGATCTCCGGCGCGGTGGCCGGCGTCGTCCTGGCCCAGATGACCACCACGTTCGGCGCCGTCACCCTCCCGTCCGCGGACGGTTTCCGGGTGGTCATGGCCATCGGCGCCGGCGCGGCCCTCATCGCCCTGGTCTTCGCGTCCTTCCTCCCCCGCCGAAGCCCTGTCACGGCGACACCGCACACCACCGCCACGGCACCGGTCACGGGGAAGGCCATGCGCTGAGCCGCCGAAGGGACATGGGCGGTAACCCATGTCCCTTGTTCTTGCGACCAGGCGTATCCGCTCAGGTCCGCTGGTACCAGGTCAGTACCTCCTCATCTCCTGGCGGCCGCGCCGCTAGAACATGTCGCGGTCGTCCCGCATCTCCGACCGGCCGAACCGCTCGGACCTGCCGCGGTCGTCCCGCATCCGGTCGTCCCGCATCCGATCGTCCCGCATCCGATCGTCCCGCATCTCCGACCGACCGCGCCGCTCGGACCTGCCACGGTCGTCCCGCATCTCCGACCGGCCACGCCGCTCGGACCTGCCACGGTCGTCCCGCATCTCCGACCGGCCACGCCGCTCGGACCTACCGCGATCGTCCCGCATCTCCGACCGGCCACGCCGCTCGGACCTACCGCGATCGTCCCGCATCTCCGACCGGCCACGCCGCTCGGACCTGCCACGGTCGTCCCGCATCTCCGACCGGCCACGCCGCTCGGACCTACCGCGATCCCGCATCTCCGACCGACCGCGCCGCTCGGACCTGTCACGGTCGCCGTACCGGCCGCGGTCACCGTCGTCGCCTGGCATGACGCGGAGTCCCGCTGCCGTCGCGCCGTACTCGGCGCCGGCGACCACCGCCGTCGCCGGGCTCGGGACGGCAGAGGCCTGCGCGACTCCTGCGGTGGGCCAGAGCGCGAGCGAGACGAGTGCCGGACCGAGCAGTGTCAAAGGACGCTTGCCTACCATGTGCCGACTCCTTCTATGTCCTGGCCACCCGTAGTGGTCGTCGACCGTCCCGAGTGACCGTCCTGTCGTCGAACCACATGGTTTCCGGCACCGCGCCACCGCGTCGTGACACCGACGTGACGAGGGGGCGACGCCGCGACGCTTTCGAGGGCGGGCGACCGCGTTTCAACGGTGGACGATGGCGCGCAGGCCGGCGACGAGCTCACTCACGAGCGGTGTCGGGCGGAGTCCCAGCTCGGAGCCCAGAAGGTGCTCGTAGCGCTCGAAGTCGCGGAGCGCCTCGGCCTGGTTGCCTTCCGCGAGATGGGCGCGGATCAGCGCGGCGTGGGCACTCTCGCGCAGCGGCTCCGCCCGTACGGCCACGCCGGCGGCGGCGACCGCGTCGGCGAACCGGCCGGCCCTGATGAAGTCCTCGGCCAGGGCTTCCAGGGCGTGCAGGCGCAGCTGGTGCCACTCCTCGGCCTCGTGGACCACCCAGTCGTCGTACCAGCCGGGCAGCAGGTCGACCGACAGCGTCTCCACCGCGGCCGCGCTGAGGTCCTGTTCGGGCGTCGGGGTGCCCGGGTCGAGGATGCGCTTGGCCAGCGACCGGGCCTCGTCCACGTCGACCCCGGCGGCGGGCCTGAGGCGTACCTCGGTCGCGCCGATGTCGAGGATCTGCCGTCCGACCCCTTCGAGACGCGCAAGCGCCGACCGGAGGCTGGCGTACGCGCGCCGCTCGGGCCGGTCGGGCCACAGCGTGCCTGCCATCAGAGTCCTGGGCACGGCCTGGCCGCTGAGGGCGACGAACGACAGAAGGCGCTCGGATCCTCCCGAGACCGTCACCTGCTCGCCCCCGGCCAGCAGCCGGAAACCCCCCAGAAGGTCGACCCGCAGAACGGGCCGGTCGCCGCTCTCCATTGTTCTGCTGCCTCCCGCGTGGAAAGCGAGTCGTCTGGTAAGCAGCCCTCCCGTCGCCGTCTCTTCCCCGGCTATGTACCCGGTAGATGGCGATATGTCCCGTTTTATTGGGTCAGCATGCAGCCTGCCGGGTCGCCGGAGCGCTGACCTCCGTCACGCACGCGTCATGCTCCGGTGACGCTCGCTGCGTCACGCTCTCATTTGGCCGCCACCTTCGGCGGCACGAGAGGAGGTCGATCTCCATGAGGAGAAACGTCTTTGCAGCGCTCGCCCTGAGCGGCGCGCTCGTCGTACCCGCGACGCTCGCGTCGGCGGCCCTCGCTGCCACTCCTTCCGATGACCTGATCAAGGGCGGGTACGAGTCCCTGGCGTCGTGCCAGAGCGCCCTCCCCGACATAAAGGAGCAGCAGTCCTCCATCGAGACGTCACTCGCCTGCAAGGCGTACACCGAGCCGTCGTCCGCCAAGATGTGGGGCGTCTACACCGCGGAGACGACGACCGAGCAGACCCCGGTCACCGAGTCGTAGCGGCCCTCGGCCGGCCGGCGACGCCCCGGGCTACGACGGGGTGAGCGACCGGGCCGGCGTGCACTGAGCACCGCCCGGCGAGCGGGGCGGCACGTGCCCCCCAGGCACGTGCCGCCCCGTTCCCGCGTGCGCGGCCGTCAGGCCTTCCGCCCGAGCCCGCAGAACTCGTCCACCTCGCGGACGAACTGGCTCTCGTGGGGGTCCGGCCGCCAGCTGGGGCAGGAGACCACGCCCGGCTCGACGAGCTCCAGGCCGTCGAAAAAGCCGCTGATCTGCTCCGGGGAGCGAAGGTTGTAGGGGACCGAGCCGCTGGCGTTCCAGATGGCGATCGCCGCCTCGAACTCCGGCCCTCGCACGACGTTGGTGCCGTCGGCGATCGCCAGGTAGCTGCCGGAGGGCAGGGCGTCGGTCAGGCGCTTGACGATGGAGCGCGCCTCCTCGATGTCGGAGACGTGACCGAGGATGTTCAGCAGCATCAGGGCCACCGGCCGGCCGAAGTCCAGAGTGGTGCGGCCCGCGGCTTCCAGGATCGTTTCGGGGTCGCGCAGGTCGGCGTCGATGTACTGGGTGACGCCTTCCGGCGCGCTGACGAGCAGGGCGCGGGCGTGCGTCAGCACCACCGGGTCGTTGTCGACGTAGACGATGCGGGACTCCGGAGCGATCCGCTGGGCGACCTCGTGGGTGTTGTCCTGGGTCGGCAGCCCGGTGCCGATGTCCAGGAACTGGCGGACACCCGCCTCCGCGGCCAGATAGGTCACCGCGCGCGACAGGAACGTCCGTGAGCTGCGAGCGATCTCCACGATGTCGGGGAAGACCTCGCGGAACTGGTCGCCGACCTCGCGATCGACCTGGTAGTTGTCCTTGCCCCCGAGCCAGTAGTTCCAGATCCGTGGCGAGTGGGAGACCGTGGTGTCGATCTTTTGCGGCTCGCCGGGCGGCAACGAGCTTTCGGTCACGGGGCGCTCCTGTCGGAGGTGGGACGACTGGAACTCCAAATTAATTGGCAAAACCGTCATTCCACAGCAGTAACCAATCTTGATCATAAACCGTGATATGTCAGGCCGGATGACGCCCGGCCGATGACCGAATCGCACGGCTTCCCGGATGTTGTTGAGCAAGCGTACGCTTGGTTAGATCCGGTACGGCCGACGCGGGAGTTGAGGATGGCGGAGAGCATCGCGGAGTACCGCAACCTGATCGGGGGCGCGCTGGCACCCGCCGCGGACGGCCGCACGCTGGACTCGGTCAACCCGGCGACCGGCGAGGTCTGGGCACGGATCCCCGCGAGCGGCCGGGCCGACGCGGACGCCGCCGTCGCCGCCGCGAGGAAGGCGTTCCCCGGCTGGTCGGCGATGCCCGCCCTCGGGCGCGCCGGCTTCCTGCGCGAGGTGGCCGAGGTCTTCGCGGCCAACGCCGACGAGCTGGCCCGGATCGAGACGCGCGACAACGGCCGCATCCTGCGCGACACCCTGAAGAAGGACCTGCCCGGCATGACGTACCTGTGGCGGATCGCCGCGGGAGACGTCCTCGACGCCGTGAAGGGCGACACGGTCATCCTCGGCCCCGACACGCTCGGCCTCACCCGGCGCGAGCCGTACGGCGTGGTGCTGGGCATCATCCCGTGGAACTCCCCCATCTCGACGTTCTCGGCCAAGGCCGCGTACGCGCTGGCCGCCGGGAACACCGTGATCGTCAAACCCGCCGAGCAGGCGTGCGCGTCCGTGCTGCGGCTCGGCGAGCTGCTGGCGGACGTGCTGCCGCCCGGAGTGCTGAACATCGTCAGCGGGCTCGGCGAGGAGGCCGGCGACGCGCTGGTACGGCACCGGGGGGTCGCCAAGATCAGCCTGACCGGCTCCACCCAGACGGGCCAGGCCATCACGCGGGCCAGCGCCGACTCGCTGAAGCCGCTCACCTTCGAGCTCGGCGGCAAGTCCCCCAACATCGTGTTCGCGGACGCCGACCTGGACGCCGCCGCCCAGGGCGTAACGGTCAACTCCGTCTACACGGGCAACGCCGGGCAGGTGTGCGTCGCGGGCTCGCGCATCCTGATCCAGCGGCCCGTCTGGGACGAGATGATCGAGCGCGTCGCCTCCGTCGCCGCCGGCCTCACGCTGGCCGACCCGCTCGACCTCTCGACGACGATGGGCCCGATCGTGTCGGCGGGCCAGTACGAGCGGGTCACCGGATACCTGGAGATCGCCGAGAAGGAGGGCGCCGAGCTGGTCTTCGGCGGCACCTGCGGCGCCTCCGTGGTCCCCTCGATGCCAGGCGGCTACTGGGTGGCCCCGACGCTCTACACCACCACCGACAACTCGCTCCGCGTGTGCCAGGAGGAGATCTTCGGCCCGGTCGCGGTGGCCATCCCCTTCGACACCGACGAGGAGGCGCTGGCCATCTCCAACGACTCCTCCTACGGCCTCGCCGCCGGGGTCTGGACCCGCGACCTCGGCCGGGCGCACCGGTTCGTCCGCGACCTGCAGAGCGGCACGGTCTGGGTCAACACCTTCCGCCAGATGCCTCCCGGGCTGCCGTTCGGCGGCGTCAAGGACAGCGGCTACGGCCACGACTCCGTCCTCGCGTACACGCGGGAGAAGGCCGCGATCATCCAGACCTGACGGCCGGGTCATCGAGCACGCACCGGGGAGCCAGGAGTGACCATGTCCACGAAGTTCACGCCATCCGCACGGCAGGCCATGGCCCGCTAACGCGCCGCGCCGGGCGCCGGATGCAGGACCGACGCGAGCTCGGGGATGCGGGCGCGGTAGCCGTCGAGCAGGAGGCGGGCCACGGAGACCGAGTCGACCAGCGGGTGCGAGGCGAACGCCCGTAGCGCCACGCCCGCCGAGCCGGTCACCGCCGCCTCGATGGTGAGCTGCTCGACGGCCTTGACCTGCTGGACGAGCCCGAGGAACTGGCCGGGCAGCGGCTTGGTCGCCAGCGGCCGCACCCCGCCGGCGTCCACCACGCACGGGATCTCCACGACGGCCTCGGGCGGCATCCCGGCGACCGCCGAGCCGTTGCGGACGTTGAGGATCATGGTGGTGCTGCCGCCCCGGGCGATGGTGGTCATCAGCGCGAGCGCGATGCCCTCGTACCCGCCGGCCGACAGATCGGCCGCGTCACGCTCGCCCGCCTGGGCGGTGTCGCGGGTCTCGGCCATGTAGGAGGCGTCGCGCTCCCTGCGGGCGCGCTGCCACTCGGCCAAGGCGTGCTCGGGCTCGCGCCGCACCGCCGAGTAGAAGCGCTCCTGCTGCTGGAGCAGCGCCTCGCCGCGGGTCTGGGCCGCGCCGCCGATCGCGGCCACGGCCTCCCGGGTGAAGTAGTAGTAGTACAGGTATTCGTTCGGCAGCGCGCCGAGCGACCGCACCCACTCGGGGCCGAACAGCCGCGCCTCCTCCACCAGCTTGAGCGCCGTGTCGTCGGCGAGCAGGTCGGGAAGGACGTCACGGCCGCCGTACGACAGCCCGCGCAGCCAGCCGAGGTGGTTGAGCCCGACGTAGTCGGGGGCGGTGCGGGCGGGGTCGAGACCGAGCGACCTGGCGGCCCGGCGGATCAGCCCGACCGGCGAGTCGCAGATGCCCACCACGCGGTCGCCCAGGACCCGCTGCATGGCCTCGGTGATCATGCCGGCGGGGTTGGTGAAGTTGATGACCCACGCCCGGGGCGCGACCACGGCGACGCGCTCGGCCACGTGCAGGGCCACCGGGATCGTGCGCAGGCCGAAGGCGATGCCGCCCGGGCCGATGGTCTCCTGGCCGAGGATGCCGAGGTCGAGCGCGACCCGCTCATCGGCGGTGCGCCCCTCCAGCCCGCCCACCCTGATCGCCGAGAACACGAACGTGGCGTCGCGCAGCGCGTCGTCGAGGTCGGTGGTGACGCGCACGCGCGGCGGGTCGTCATACCCCGCCGCGAGCTGCGCGAGCACGTGGCCGACGGCGGTCAGGCGCTCCTCGGAGACGTCGTACAGCACGACCTCCTCGACCCTCGGCCTGCCGGTGTCGCGCAGCAGCGCGCCGTAGACCAGCGGGACGCGGAAACCGCCGCCGCCGAGGATGGCCAGCCTCATACCTGCTCCTTCAAGTCAGCAGCACCTGCGCCCCCGCCGCGGTGAGGGTGCGGACGGTCGGCTCGTCGGCGCCGTCGTTCGTCACGACCACGTCGAGTTCCTCGGGGCCGCACACCCGCAGGGCCCCGTTGCCGGGGAACTTGTGCCGGTCGACCAGGAGGACCACCTGCCCTGCGGCCACCATCATGGCCCGCTTGAGCGAGACCTCGGCGATCGTGGAGTCGGTCACCTGCCCGTCGGGGCGCACGCCGCTGGCGCTCAGGAAGACGCGGTCGGCGGACACCTGGCGCAGGGCCTCCTCGGTCAGCACGCCGACGAGCGAGGAGTGGTGGGCGCGGCGGAGCATGCCACCGAGCAGCAGCAGCTCGACGGCGGAGTCGCCGCGCAGCACGTCGACGACGGCCAGGCTGGAGGTGACCACGGTGACGGGGCGGCCGGTCAGGTGCCGGGCCAGCAGCACGGTGGTGGTGCCGATGTCGAGCAGCACGACGTCGCCGTCGCGGACGAGCCGCGCGGCGCGGGCGGCCACGGCGTCCTTGTCGCGCTCGCCGGGGCTCGCGGCCCGCGCGGAGACGAGGTCGTCGTCGGCCGGCGCTCCGCCGCTCGCGAGCGCTCCCCCGCGCACGCGCGTGAGCGTGCCGTCGCGGTCGAGGATCTCCAGGTCGCGGCGGATGGTCGAGGGGCTGACGCCGAGCTGGGCGGCCAGGTCGCGCACGCTCGTCGCGCCCGCGAGGCGGACCCGCTGCATGATCTCGGCATGCCGGACGTGCTGGAGCACAGCCAGGATGGTATCAGTCATCCTTGCGCGCCACTAAGCAAAAATGAGCATCATCGCCCGTCAACTCTTGATCTGGGCGGGCGAAACGTGCAAGAGTGCGCACATCTTCGCTCAGTCGAGGAGGACTCACTCCGTGTCTGGCCAGGCGTACGACCCACTAGCCGATCAACGCAGCCCGGACGGGCCAGAGTTCGACGTGTTCACGGCGGGCACCGTCTTCCTCGACATCGTCTTCACGGGGCTCCAGGCGATGCCGGCCGCCGGCACCGAGGTCTGGGCCGACGGCATGGGGTCGTGCCCGGGCGGCATCGCGAACCTCGCGATCGCCTCCAGCCGCCTCGGCCTGCGCACCTCCATGGCCGCCGCGTTCGGCGACGACGACTACGCCGACTTCAACTGGCGCATCCTGTCGGAGCAGGAGTCCGTCGACCTGTCCCGGTCGCGCCGGTTCCAGCGCTGGCACTCCCCTGTGACGGTCTCGATGGCCGTGAACCGCGACCGCAGCATGGTCACCCACGGCCATCCCCCGCCCATGGCCGCGACCGAGATGATCGGCCGGCCGCCCCGCTCCAGCGCGGTGATCGTGCCGCTGTCGGTGGAGGAGCCGCTGGGCGGCGGCGACACCGGCACCTGGGCCGATCTCGCGCACAAGGACGGCGCGCTGATCTTCGCCGACGTCGGCTGGGACCCCTCGGAGACCTGGTCCCCCACCCTGCTCGACCAGCTCGCCGTCTGCCACGCCTTCATGCCGAACGCCGTGGAGGCCATGGCGTACACCGGCACCGAGACCCCGCGCGAGGCCCTGTACGAGATCGCCGACCGGGTCCCGCTGGCCGTGGTCACCGACGGCGCCAACGGCGCGATGGCGATCGACTCCACGACCGGCGAGGAGGCGTACGTCCCGGCGCTGCGGGTGACCGCGCTCGACCCGACCGGCGCCGGCGACGTCTTCGGCGCGGGCATGGTCCTCGGCACGCTCTCGGGCTGGCCGCTGGCCGACCGCCTGGCGTTCGCCGGGGTGTGCTCGGCGCTGGCGGTGCAGCAGTTCGGCGGGTCCCTCGCCGCGCCCGGCTGGGGGGACATCGCCGACTGGTGGCACGACGTACGGGCCGCCGCCGGCACCAGCGGGGCCTACATCGCCTCTCTGGCCCGCCGGTACGCCTTCCTGGACAAGCTGGTCCCCACCGTCCCCGTGGGCGCCGTCCGCCGGGCCGCCGCGACCATGTCCCGCCACGCCGACGTCGGAGCGGGCACCACGCCGCACGAGCCTGAATAATTCCGGTCCCCCGAGTGTTGATCCCTATCGCCGTTGGGGGGAGTTGCCCGGCGCCGCCTTCCGGGGTCCCGGCACGATCCCCCGGGGCGCAGGGGACGGAGCAGGACCATCGAAAGGACGACGAACATGACGAGGCCCACAGTCGGTGAGATCGGTGTCTGGCAGGCGAGGCCCGCGTTCACCCCGAAGCTGGCGCTGTCGCTGGAACAGCTCGGCTACACCGCGCTCTGGGTGGGCGGATCGCCGGACGGCGACCTGCGGCTCGTCGAGGAGCTCCTCGACGCCACCACGACGCTGACCGTCGCCACCGGCATCGTCAACATCTGGAAGGACGACCCGCAGACCGTTGGGGCCTCGTTCAACCGGATCGAGGCCGTACACCCGGGCCGCTTCCTGCTCGGCATCGGAGCGGGACACCCCGAGGCGACTTCGGAGTTCACCAAGCCGTACGCCGCCCTGGAGAGCTACCTCGACGGGCTCGACGCGGCCGGGGTGCCGGTCGAGAGCCGGGTGCTCGCGGCGCTCGGCCCGAAGGTCCTGCGGCTGTCCGCCGAGCGCAGCGCCGGCGCCCATCCGTACCTCACCACGCCCGAGCACACCAGGCAGGCCCGCGAGATCCTCGGCGCGGGCGCGCTGCTGGCCCCGGAGCAGAAGGTCATCCTCAGCCAGGACGTGGACCACGCGCGCGGGCTCGCCCGGCAGGCCGTACAGATGTACCTGGGCCTCCGGAACTACACCTCCAACTGGCGCAGGCTGGGATTCGGCGACGACGACCTGGCCGGTGAGGGCAGCGACCGCCTGATCGACGCCCTGGTCGTCTACGGCGACCCGGCCACGGTCAAGGGCCGGATCGACGAGCACCTCGCCGCGGGCGCCGACCACGTGAACATCCAGCTCCTGACCGACCCGGGCACCGACCCCCTGGACGACTACCGCAAACTCGCCGAGGCACTGATCGGCTGACCGGCGCCTACGGCTTCGCCTTGCCAGGCCGCACGCGCTCGCGTTCGCCTGCGGGCGCGGGCGCGGGCCACCACAGCGGCCCGCGCCCCGTACGGCGAAGAAAGCACTCTCCCTGCGCCGTGAGCCGATCAGCCTGGCACGGCGAGGGCAGGACTCACGGGGTCGTGACGCCGACCCAGTTGACGAACCACCCCCTCGTCTTCGCGTCGGCGGGCGTCAGGGGGGCCCAGTCGCTGTACCGCAGGTACACGCGGAAGCTCTTCGCGGTCGCTCCGTAGACGGCGTTGGCGCCTGTCAGCTGGAAATGCTTGTCGATGCCACCGAGGGAGATGAGGTAGACCGGCGTGCCGGCGAAGTTGGCGGAACTGGTGTCGACGTCCAAGGAGATGCCGTTGGTGTTGTACGCGACCCAGCCCACTCCGGGGTCGGTGCGGCCGGCGCCGATCTGGATGGCGGACCGCGCTGACGGCGTCTTCACCGCTGACACCGGCTCGGTGGTCGGGTTCTGCTCGGCGTGTGCGGTCCCCCCGGCCATCAGCACGGCACCGATCGCCAGAGCGGCGACGGTCATGGACCTCTTGACGGACATGCGTTCTCCCTCGATAGAGATGCCCCGGCGGTCATGACCTCGGGGGAACGCTGTTCGCGCGGAGCGACCAGTGCTCGCCATGGCGTCGGAGGACACAAACGATCATCGCCAAGAGTAGCGAAGTGATCACGCATTGCCGTGGCACGCCACCATCTCAACGGCGGCGTGCTGCGGTGATCCACAAGCCGGCTCGATGATGCCCGAGCCGGGAACCACGCCCACCCCGGCGACGCCGGGCACTCCCGCCGTGCGCGGGCGCCGCGCTTGGCGGTGAGGGCTACGGCCGTCGCGGAATCAGCCGGCCTCGTCGGCGGCGCCGGACGGCCTCGCCTTGCTGGGCTGCACGCGTTTGGGTTCGCCGGGCATCTTGGGGTAGTTGGGCGGGTACGGCATGTCGCCGCGCTCGTCCTTGGCGTACCACTCCAGCAGGGGCTCGATGGAGAACGCGCGGTCGTCGATCTCCCTGTGCACGTCGCCCAGCTCGGCGAACCTCGGCGGGACGGTGCGGATGTCGAAGTCGCGCGGGTCGACGTCGGCCAGCTCCTGCCAGGTCACCGGCGTGGACACCGGGGCGTACGGCCTGGCGCGCACGGAGTAGGCGCTGGCGATGGTGCGGTCGCGCGCGTTCTGGTTGTAGTCGATGAAGACCTTCTCGCCGCGCTCCTCCTTCCACCAGGCCGTGGTGGTGAGGTCGGGGCGGCGGCGCTCCACCTCGCGGGCGAGGCCGATGGCGCTCTGCCGCACCTCGGTGAACGACCACCGGCGCTCGATGCGCACGTTGATGTGGATGCCCCGGGTGCCCGAGGTCTTGGGGAAGCCGCGCATGCCGAGCTCGTCGAGGACCTCGAGCACGGCGAACGCGGTCTCCCTGGCGTCGTCGAAATCGGTGCCGGGCTGGGGGTCGAGGTCGATGCGCAGCTCGTCGGGATGCTCGACGTCGTCGGCGCGGGTGGGCCACGGGTGGAAGTCGATGGTGCCGAGGTTGGCGCAGTAGGCGATGGCGGCGACCTCGGTGACGCGCAGGGCGTCGGCGGTGCGGCCGCTCGGGAACCGGATGGTGACGGTCTCCAGCCAGTCGGGGTGCCTGGGCGGGATGCGCTTCTGGTAGATCGCCTCGGACTGCACACCGTCGGGGTGGCGCTTGAGGTAGGTGGGACGGTCCTTGAGCGCGCGCAGAGCCCCCTCGCCGACCGAGATGTAGTACTCGACCAGCTCGCGCTTGGTGGCCCCGATGTCGGGGAAGTAGATCTTGTCGGGGTTGGTCACCTTGATGACCCGGCCCCCGACGTTCAGCTCGATGAACGGCGACGCCATGCCTCCGACCGTACCCCGCGGCGGTGACAGAAACCGGAACGTCCCCCGGTGAACCGGGCGTGGGACGGTCCGTCCCGGAGTACCTCGGTGGCGGACCGGGCGCTCGAACGGGACGGACCTCGACGATCGCCCGCCACGATCGCCGGACCCGGCGCTGACGTGCCACCCGTCCGGCGGCCTCCCCCGGCCCGCGACGGCGCGCCGCGTGGACGCGGGCACCGCCCGAGGCGGGGATGGACCGGCGATCCTCCCTCAACTGGAGGTGATCAACCCTCCACCGATAAAGACGCTGAAAGCAGTCGGAAAGGATGCTCGGCCAGCAGAATTTCGCCAGATGTCTGACGAGGTCCTTACGTCCCGGATCCGGGATCGCCCCGACCGCGCACGCGCATAGGCTGGAGGCATGGAGAAGGTGGTCAAGAGTGACGCCGACTGGCGTGTCCAGCTGTCCCCCGAGGAGTTCCGCGTGCTGCGCCAGGCGGGCACGGAGCGTCCGTTCACCGGAGAGTACGTCGACACCAAGACGACAGGGGTCTACTCCTGCCGCGCCTGCGGGGCCGAGCTGTTCCGCTCCGACACGAAGTTCGACTCGCACTGCGGGTGGCCGTCGTTCTTCGAGCCGTCGGAGTCCGCGGCCGTGACCCTCATCGAGGATCACTCGCTCGGCATGACCCGCGTCGAGGTCCGCTGCGCCCGCTGCGACTCCCACCTCGGGCACGTCTTCCACGGAGAGGGCTACCCGACCCCGACCGACGACCGCTACTGCATCAACTCCGTCTCGCTGCGGCTCGTGCCGGGCGAATAGCGGTTCCCGCATGAGATCGCGGGCCGCCCGGCGAGCGGCTCGCGATCAGTGATGACGGGCGCACGGAACGTCACGGACGGTGCATGCGGGGCCCAAGGCCGGGTAGGAACACCTGAAAGTCCTCCGCCCCGATCGACCAGCAGGTTCCGTCCCGTCCGGAGGCTGCGTGCACCTACGCCACAGGTGGGAGACCATCGAGGCCATAGGCCAGGTGGTCACGCAGCGCTGCGTGGTCTGCGGCAGGACCCGGGTGCGGGTGAGGCGGCCCGAACCCCGAAGGCCCGAGCCCCCGAGGCCCGGCTCCCCTAGTCCGGAGCCGGATGGGTGAGCCGGCACGAGTTGTCCCCCGGGCCGAGGATGTTGGCGAGCACCGGGTTGCCGTTCTGGCCGTACTCCGCCTGGACGAACACGACCGGGTGCTGGTCGCCGACCTCCTGCACGAGGTATTCGAGACCCCGCTTGCACAGGTCGATCGCCGCCTTGGAGTTGTGGGCCGACTCCGGCAGGTCGGTGTAGATCCGCAGGTACTTCCCCACGGTGCGGATGTCGGTGATCCGCTTGACGGCCTTGTCGTCCACCCACCGCTTCTTGAAGTAGCTCACCGCCTCGGCGTCGGTGTGCTTCGACGGGCCCGAGGCGGTCTTCGCCGCGCCGCGCGCCTTCTTGGCGCCCGAGCTCGCCGCCTCGACGCCGGAGCCCTTCCCGGCCGGGGCCGGCGTCGCCGAGGGCGCGCCCTCGGCGCTCGGTGCGCGCGAGGGGACGCCGGACGCCGACGCCCCGCCGCCGGGCCGTACGAACACCGCGCCGACCGCCAGGCCCGCCACCACGACGGCGGTCAGCCCGGCGGAAAGCTCTAGAACCCGTGCCCGGCGCACCTTGCGCCGCCGGTGCCCCCCTCGCCTGGAACGTGCCAGACTCTTGCCGCTCTTCACCCTTTGCCTCACATCGACATGGGATATCCCCCCGAGTATGCCAAAGATCGCGAACTCACGTGAGTTGTTCATGCAATCACAGGCATGGGGTGTTTGGGGCAAGAGTGACACATGTCGGGGTTTGCACCCCGATGGCCGGTTACGGCAGAGCGGCCACCAGCTCCTCCAGAGGCTTGCGGGTGCCGGTGTAGAACGGGACCTCGAGGCGGGTGTGCCTGCGGGCCTCCGAGGCGCGCAGGTGCCGCATGAGGTCGACGATGCGGTGCAGCTCGTCGGCCTCGAAGGCGAGGATCCACTCGAAGTCGTTGAGCGCGAACGACGCCACCGTGTTGGCCCGCACGTCGGGGTAGTCACGGGCGAGCCTGCCGTGCTCGGCCAGCATGGCGCGGCGCTCGGAGTCCTCCAGGAGGTACCACTCCAGGGAGCGCACGAACGGGTAGACGCAGACGTAGCCGCGCGGCTCCTCCTCGGCCAGGAAGGCCGGGATGTGCGACTTGTTGAACTCCGCGGGGCGGTGCAGCGCCATCACCGACCAGACCGGCTCGCTCGCCCGGCCCAGGGAGGTGCGCCGGAAGCGGCCGTAGACCTCCTGGAGATCCTCGGGCGTGGTGGAGTGCCACCAGAACATGTAGTCGGCGTCGGCCCGGAAGCCGGCCACCTCATACGAGCCCCGGGTCACGACGTCCTTCTCGGCGGCCTGCGAGAGCACGGCCTCGACCTCGTGGGCCAGCTCCTGCCGGTCGCCCGGCAGCGGCTCGCGCACCCGGAAGACCGACCACATGGTGTAGCGGATGACCTGGTTGAGATCGCGCGCCTTGGGCCGCGCACTGCTCTCCGTCACTGATCGCACTCGCCTTCCATCGACAGCTTCAATCGCCTTGCGCCAGCGGGGCTCTCAGCGGGTGCCGGCCGCTCGCTGGTCCTCACGCCATTCTCCCCCGCGCTCCTCCCGGAGGTACGCGAGGACCCCCGCCGCGGCCGTGCGGGCGGTCGCGACGCAGGCCGGGATGCCCAGCCCGTCGTACGCGGCCCCGCACACCGCGAGGCCGGGCTGCACGGCGACCGCCGCGCGGACGCGCGCGACCCGGTCGAGGTGGCCCACGTCGTACTGCGGCAGCGCGCCGCCCCAGCGGCTCACCCGCGTCGAAAGCGGCAGCCCCCTGACCCCCATGGTCTCGGCCATCTCGGCCATGGCGAGCGCCACCAGCTCGTTGTCGTCGCGCTGGAGGATGAACTCCTCGCCCAGGCGCCCGATCGAGCAGCGCAGCACCAGCAGGCCGGGATCGCTCTCGGCCAGGTGCGGCCACTTGACCGTGCTGAACGTCACGGCCTTGACCGGCCGGCCCTCGATCGGAGGCACGAGGTAGCCGCTGCCGGCGGGCTGCTCGGGGAACGCCGTGCGCGGGTAGGCCAGGGTGACGATCGCCATGCTGGCGTACTCGATGCGGGCCAGCTCGGCGGCGGCCTTCGGCACCTCGTCGGCGAGCAGCCTGCCCGCCGCCGGCGCGGGCACCGCCACGATCACCGCGTCGGCCTCGATCGTCTCGGGATCTCTGGTGGGCCCGGTCACCAGGCGCCAGCCGGTGCGGGTGCGCCTGAGCTCGCGCACCATGACGCCGGTCCTGATGTCGGCACCGGACGCCGCCGCGACCGCGCCGGGCAGGCTCCCCATGCCGGCCTTCAGCGTGGTGAACACCGGGCCGGCGTCCTTGGGCGCCTCCCCGCTGATCGACCGGGCGGCCTTCAGCAGCGAGCGCTCGGTGCGCGCGATCGTCGCGACGCGGGGCATGGTCGCGTCCAGGGACAGGAACTCGGCGCGCCCGGCGTAGACGCCGCCGAGCAGCGGCTCCACCAGCCGGTCGACGACCTCGCCGCCCATGCGCGCCCGGATGTACGCCGCGACCGAGACGTCGGAGGTGACCAGCGTCGCGGGCAGGATCTGGTCGAGCGGCACCCGGGCGAGGCCCGCGGGCGACAGGACTCCGGAGCGGCCGAGCTCGATGATGTCGGAGGGAACGCCCATGACATGGCCCTTGGGCATGGCCCGCAGCGCGCCCCGGGTCCAGACCGAGGCGCCCGTGGTGCCCGGATGGACCAGCTCGTCGCCGAGCCCGACCATGCGGGCGAGCTCCTTGCCCTCGGGACGGCGGGCCAGCATGGCCTCGGCGCCCTCGTCCACGGGCATGCCAGCGACCTCGGAGGCGCGCAGCTTGCCGCCGACGCGCGGGGCGCCGTCCAGCACGGTCACCGAGAGGCTGTCGTCCTCATGGCGAAGATGCCACGCCGCGGCCAGCCCGGCGATGCCCCCGCCCACGACCACGACATGCCGCCGAGTCCCTTCCATGTCTCCAGACGTTACCCGCCCGCGAGCACCTCGCGCGCTGGTCACGGCCAGGCTCTGGGGCGGTGGGCGGAGAACGTGACGCCATTGTGACGCGGCTTGGTCAAACCCGGCGCCCGCGGGTCTCGTCAACAAGGGCATGAGCAGATTACGGAGCCGCCCCTCGCTGGTAGCGACCCTGGTGGCCGTCGTCCTCGCCGTCTCGGCCTGCGGGGGGTCACAGGATCAGTCGAGCTCGGGGGCCGCCCCGGCCGCCCCGCCGGTGGACGTGCGGGCCCCCGCGCCGGCCGCCGGGCAGGCGGAGGGCGGCACCGGGCAGGGCGGGAGCGGGGCCACGGGCCAGGACTCCGGGTCCCGCTCCTCCGGGGACTCCGCCAAGGTGGAGGTCCGGCAGGCGGACCGGTCCATCGTCTACACCGGCGAGATGGAGGTCCGCGTCAAGGACGTGACCGTCGCGGCCGAGAAGGCCAAGCAGATCGTCGCCGCGGCGGGCGGGCGCGTGGACAGCGAGCAGTCCACCTCGTACGGGCGCGAGGGCAGGTCGTCCATCGTCTTCAAGATCCCCCCGGACCGCTATCAGGCCGTGGTGGCCCAGCTCGGCAAGGATCTCGGCGTACGGGAGTCGCTGAGCCTTGGCACCGAGGACGTGAGCCAGCAGATCGCGGACGTCGACAGCCGGATCAAGTCGTCCAAGTCCGCGCTCGAACAGGTCAGGAAGTTCATGGCCAAGGCCAAGACCATCGGCCAGGTGCTGGAGGTCGAGCGGGAGATCTCCACCCGCGAGGGCGACCTGGAGTCGCTGCAGGCCCGGCAGAGGACCCTGGCGGCCCAGACCGCCCTCGGAACGCTGACCCTCCGGCTCGTGCACGTCACCCGGCCCGCCCCCGCGCCGCCCAAGCCGAAGCCCGCACCGCCGAACTTCCTCAGCGGCCTCAAGGCGGGCTGGCACGCCCTGGCGAGCACGACCAGGATCGCCCTGACGGTCTTCGGCGCGCTCCTGCCCTGGCTGGTGGTGCTCGGCGTGCTGTGGGTCGCCTACGTGGCCGTACGGCGGCGCGTGCCGTCCTTCCTCCCCGGCCCCGGGGCGGCGCGACGGCCCGTACCGGACGCTCCCGAGGAGCCCGAGGAGCCCGAGGCCGCGCGGGAGCGGTGATCAGCGGGCGGAGGCCTCGTGCACGAGGTCGGTGAGGCGGGCGAGCTGGCCGGGGTCGGTCGTGGGCAGCACCCCGTGGCCGAGGTTGAACACATGGCCCTCGGCCGCCCGGCCCCGCTCGACGATGTCGCGGGCGCGGCCCTCGACGACGTCCCACGGCGCGAACAGCACGGCGGGGTCGAGGTTGCCCTGGAGCGCCTTGCCGGGGCCGACGCGGCGCGCGGCCTCGTCGAGTGGCACCCGCCAGTCGACGCCCACCACGTCGGCGCCCGCCTCGCCCAGCAGCCCGAGCAGCTCGCCGGTGCCCACGCCGAAGTGGATGCGCGGCACGTCCAGGTCGGCAAGCCCGGCGAAGATGCGGCTGGTGTAGGGGAGGACGAACTCGCGGTAGTCGGCCGGGGCGACGGCGCCGACCCAGGAGTCGAAGAGCTGGACCGCCGAGACGCCGGCGTCGATCTGCACCCGCAGGTAGGACAGCGTGATGTCGGTGAGGCGGCCCATGAGCGCGTGCCACAGCGCGGGCTCGCCGTACATCATGGCCTTGGTGTGGTCGTGGTTCTTGGAGGGGCCGCCCTCGATCAGGTACGACGCGAGCGTGAACGGGGCCCCGGCGAACCCGATGAGCGGCGTGGGGCCGAGCTCCTTGGTCAGCGCCCCGATGGCCTCGGTGACGTAGGGCACGTCGCCGGCGTCGAGGGCGCGCAGCGTGCCCACCCCGGCGGTGTCCCTGATCGGGGCGGCGACGACGGGGCCGACGCCCGGCTTGATGTCGAGGTCGATCCCGATGGCCTTGAGCGGCACCACGATGTCGCTGAAGAAGATCGCCGCGTCCACCCCGTACCGCCGCACGGGCTGCATCGTGATCTCCACGATGAGGTCGGGCGTCGCGCACGCGGTGAGCATCGGCACGTCGGCGCGCACCGCGCGGTACTCGGGCAGCGAGCGTCCGGCCTGGCGCATGTACCAGACGGGCGTGTGGGGCACGGGAAGTCGCCGGCAGGCACGGACGAACGGGGACTCGGCGGTCTCGGGATTCACCCATCCAGGGTGCCATGTGAAGCGGCCGGTCCACGCACCGCGTACGTGCGCTGTGCGCCGCGTGCCGGCGCCGGGGCTTGATACCAAAGCTTGCCGCGAAAAAGATATTTACCGGGCGGATGTCCGGTCATGCTAATGGAAGCCGCGAACCGTACACTATGTCTGGTTCGGTAGGCCAAGGTCGTGCCAGACCGGCCGACCGCCGAGTCAAGGCAATCCCAAGCGCAGGTACAGTACGTCTCACGTGAGGTCCGTGATCATGTCGCGGCTGGCTCAAATGTTCGTCAAAACACCGCGCGGCGCTGATTCCGTGACCACTTTCGGGACACGCCGAGCGCGTTGCGGGGAAATGTCGCCGTGACGTGTCAACGTCGGACCAGCCCTCGAGTTCACGGACAAAGGCGCGCGGGTGGGGAGCGCCGGCCAGGCGACGCGCACTCCTGTCCGTCCGAACTCTCGATCCCGGGACCCGACGAAAGGCTCGCGATGACCGCGATGTGGAGTTCCTCCGAGCACCGCACGGTGCGTTGTGCGCGCCGTGCCGTCGAACGGGGATTCGAGCGGCGGCACCGCCTCGGCGGGCACGACGACGGCCGCGACCGGAGCTCCGCGGAGCGTGGCGTCGGCCCGGTGATCGCGGCTTGATCACCACCTGTGCTCCCGGCGCATACCCCCCTGCTTCCGGCATCGCCCACTCCGGCCTACGCTGCCATCATGACCATCGGTGACGCGCCACCGGCGCCTGCCGCATTCCGGCGGGCCCTGGAAAGCCTGCGTCCCGCCGAGGTCAGGCCCGAAATCGAGCTGGAGGACATTCCCGCCCCCCAGCGGCTCGCCCCCTACTCCGGCGCTGTCGGAGCATCCGTCTACCGCGACGACGACGAGCTCGCGGTCGGCCGGCTGATCATGTTGTTCGACCCCGACGGCCAGCGCGGATGGGATGGTCCCTTCCGGCTGGTCGCGTACGTCCGCGCCGACATGGAGCCGGAGATCACCTCCGACCCGATGCTCGGGCCCGTGGCGTGGAGCTGGCTGACCGAGGCCCTCGACTCCCGCCGCGCGCGCTACGCCGCCGCGGGCGGCACCGTCACCCGCGCCGTTTCCGAGGGGTTCGGCAACAAGGCCGACGACCCGGTCACAACCGAGCTGGAGCTGCGCGCGTCGTGGTCCCCGCTCGAAGAGGACCTGTCGGCGCACGTCGCCGCCTGGTGCGACCTGATGTGCCTCGCCGCGGGCATCCCACCCCTGCCACCCGACGTCGCGGCCCTCCCGCAACGGTCCGCGCGTCGCGAAGACCCGGAGTCCTTCAGGACGTGACCGACGACGAAATCATCCCCGCATCCGAGATAGTCCCGCTTCTGGAGCCCCGCGAGGGCATCCCGCCGGTCATCGAGGACCCCGCCGCGCTCGCGGCGGCCGTACGCGCGTTCGCCAAGGGCACCGGCCCGGTCGCCGTCGACGCCGAGCGCGCCTCCGGCTACCGCTACAGCGGCCGGGCGTACCTCGTGCAGCTACGCCGCGCCGGCGCCGGCAGCGCGCTCATCGACCCCACCTCCTGCCCCGACCTGTCGGAGCTGGACTCGGCGCTGGCCGACGCCGAGATCGTCCTGCACGCCGCCACGCAGGACCTCGCCTGCCTGGCGGAGATCGGCTTCACCCCCCGCAAGCTGTTCGACACCGAGCTGGCCGGGCGGCTGCTCGGCTACGAGCGCGTCGGCCTCGGCACGATGGTGGAGAACGTCCTCGGGCTCCGCCTGGAGAAGGGCCACTCGGCGGCCGACTGGTCCCACCGGCCGCTCCCCGAGGACTGGCTGCGCTACGCCGCGCTCGACGTCGAGGTGCTCATCGAGCTGCGCGACATGCTCCACGACGAGCTGGCCGCCAAGGGCAAGCTCGGATGGGCCCAGGAGGAGTTCTCCTCGATCCTGGCCGCTCCCCCGGCGCCGCCGCGCACCGACCCCTGGCGGCGCACCTCGGGCATCCACCGGGTGCGCTCCCTGCGCGGCCTGGCCGTGGTGCGCGAGCTGTGGACGCTGCGCGACGAGCTGGCGCGGGAGGCCGACCTGGCGCCCGGCCGGGTGCTGCCGGACTCGGCGATCGTGACCGCCGCGCTGGAGCAGCCCCGCACGACCAAGGCCCTGACCGACATAGCCCCCTTCACCGGGCGCAGCGCCCGGCGCCACCTGCGCGAGTGGCTCAACGCCATCGGACGGGCGCGCGTGCTGACGGAGACGCAGCTCCCCCAGCCGAGCGGCCCCGGGGACGGGCCCCCGCCCGCGAACCGCTGGGCCGACCGCGATCCGGCCGCCGCCAGGCGGCTGGCCGTCGCGAGGGCGGCGGTGGCCGCGCTGGCGGAGACCCACCACATGCCCACGGAGAACCTCCTCCAGCCGGAGGCGATCCGGCGGCTCACCTGGGAGCCTCCCGCCGACCTCGACGAGGGGACCGTGGAGGCCCGGCTGCGCGAGCTGGGCGCCCGCGAGTGGCAGATCGCCCTGACGGCGGGCCCTCTGTCGGTGGCGCTGACCCGCCTGGCCGCCAAGGAAGAGCCCGAGGGCTGATCGCCTTTACGAAGTAAGGCAAGGTCAGGTGTTCGCGAGCTTCCGCACGCTCTCGCGGAGCACGACCTCGCCCTCGACGGGTGTCCGCCTGGGCACGTCGTCCGGCGAGAGCGCGAGGTCGAGCGCGAGCGATCCCATGCGCGCGAGCGGCAGCCGTACCGTCGTCAGCGCGGGGGCGAGGTCGCGCAGCGACGCGATGTCGTCGAACCCCGCCATCGACAGATCGCCCGGCACGTCGACCCCCTGCTCCCTGAAGGCGGCCAGCGCCCCGACCGCCATCACGTCGTTCACCGCGAACACGCAGGTGGCGCCGGTGTCCATGCTCACCAGCTCGACGGCGGCGTCGTACCCGCCGTCCCTGTCGAACCCGCCGTTCACGACGATCGGCGCGGGCAGGCCGAGCTCGCGCAGCCCCTGGGCGAAGCCGGCCGCCCGGTCGATGGCGGTGTAGAGGTTCGGCGGCCCTGCCAGCACGGCGAAGCGGCGGTGGCCCTGGCCCGCGAGCGCCAGGGCGAGCTTGCGGGCCCCGTCGTGGTTCAGCGGGGTGACGGTGTCGATGCCGAGGAGGTCCTGCCCGATCATGGCGACCCGGCCCCCGGAGGCGCGGTAGAAGTCGAGCTCGGCGCGCAGGCGGCGGATCATGGCGTCGTCCACGACGCGCGACCCGGCGATCAGCACCGCCCGGGCCCGCTGGGCGTTCAGCGTGGCGACGAGGGCGATCTCGCGCTGAGGGTCGCGGTAGGTCGTGCCGAGCGTCACCACCATGTCGTGCCGGTCGGCGGCGCGGATGGCGCCGTCGGCGATGGCCGCGAAGTAGGGATCGGTCAGATCCTGGATCACCAGGCCGACGACGTTGCTCGCGCCCCGCGCGAGGGCCTGCGCGGTCGCGTCCACCCGGTAGCCGAGCCTGGCGGCCGACGACTCGACCCGCGCCCGCAAGGCCGCGCCCACCCGGCGGCTGCTGCCGTTCAGCACCCGTGAGGCTGTCGCCAGTGACACCCCCGCGTCCCTGGCGACGTCTTCCAGCGTGACCATGGTCATCCTCCCGCGCCCCGGCCTGCTCCCCTCTCATTGTCCAGCGGTCTCGGGCGCCTCACGCACGGGTACCGGGGGATTCGGGGGTAGTCGTGGCCTTGAGGACACGGGCGTCACTTCACGGCGACCGGGGGGTGGTCGTCGACCCGGCTGTGCCGCATGCCGTACACGAAGTAGAGCGCGACCCCGATCGCCATCCAGATGAGGAACCTCAGCCACGTCTCGACCGGGAGGTTCAGCATCAGGTAGACGCACGCCAGCACCGACAGGACGGGCACCAGCGGCACCAGCGGCGTGCGGAAGGCGCGGGGCAGCTCGGGCCGGGTCCTGCGCAGGATGACTACGCCGATCGAGACCAGCACGAACGCGAACAGCGTCCCGATGTTGACCAGCTCGGCCAGGGCCGACAGCGGGATGAGCCCGGCCAGCAGCGCCGTGGCCACGCCGATGATGATCGTGATGCGGTACGGGGTGCCGAAACGCGGGTGGACGGCGGCCAGCCCCCGGGGAAGCAGGTTGTCGCGGCTCATGGCGAAGAAGATGCGGCTCTGGCCGAGCATCAGGATCATCACGACGGTCGTGAGCCCCGCCAGGGCGCCGACGCTGATGATCGTGGCCAGCCAGTCCTGGCCGAGGACGCGGAACGCGCCGGCCAGCGGCGCCGAGCGGCTGAGCCGGTAGTACGGCTGCATGCCGACGACGACCAGCGACACCGCGACGTACAGGACGGTGCAGATCACCAGGGAGGCGATGATGCCGATGGGCAGGTCGCGCTGCGGCCTCCTGGTCTCCTCGGCGGCCGTGGCCACCACGTCGAAGCCGATGAAGGCGAAGAAGACGATGGCCGCGCCCGAGAAGACGCCGAGCACCCCGTAGGCCACCGGTGCGACGCCGAACAGCACCTGGATCAGCGGCGCCTTGAGGCCGTCCGCCGCCGGGATCGGCTGGGACGGCGGGATGAACGGGCTGAAGTTCGCGCTCTTCACGAAGAACAGCCCCGCGACGATGACCAGCAGCACGACGGCGACCTTGATCGTCACCACGACGAGGTTGAACCGCGCGGACAGCTTGATGCCGGCCACCAGCACGGCCGTCAGCGCGAGCACGACCACGACGGCGGGGACGTTGAACGCGGCGTGCTCGCCGGCGAGCGTGGGGGGCAGGTGGACGCCGAGCGTGGCGAGCAGCTCGGAGAAGTATCCCGACCAGCCGACCGCGACCACCGCGCCGCCGAGGGCCAGCTCCAGCATCAGGTCCCACCCGACGATCCACGCGGGGAACTCCCCGATGGTGGCGTACGAGAAGGTGTACGCGGACCCGGCCACCGGCACGGTCGAGGCGAACTCGGCGTAGCACAGGGCGGCGAGCGCGCAGACGACGCCGGCGATGACGAACGAGAGAGCGACGGCCGGGCCCGCGGTGTCCCTGGCCACCTGGCCGGTGAGGACGAAGATGCCGGTGCCCACGATCACGCCCACACCGAAGACGGTCAGGTCGAGAGCGCTCAGGTTGCGGCGGAGCCGGTGCTCGGGCGACTCGGTGTCCTCGATCGAGCGCTCGACCGTCTTGGTACGGAAAATCGACATGGGCCACGCCCCCTGATCGTCATTGATCGCGCAGGACGCCTTCCGCGAAAGCGCGGGTCATGCGTACCCCCGGGTCGGACAAACATTCCTCATTCTTCCCACGGTCGGGAACCGGGCCGGATTTCCGGCGAGCCGGCACGCGACCGGATCAAGAAGGGGAATGACCAGGGGAAACCCGGGATCACAGAGCCTGGGCGCCGGCGGGGCCGCACCGGCCCCGCCGAGCACCACATCAGAGCGCGGGGTCGCCCTCCAGCGCCGGGGAGCGTCTGGCGACCGCCTCGGTGATCTCGCGGGCGAGATCCTGGCCGGTGAGGCCGATCTCGGAGAGGATCTTGGCCCGTTTGGCGTGGTCGAGGAACCGCTGCGGGATGCCGAAGGTGCGCACGGGGACATCGACGCCCGCGTCTCTGAGCAGGCGGGCCACCGCGTCGCCCACCGCGCCGACGCGGCCGTTGTCCTCCACGACGGCGACGAGCCTGTGCGCCGCGGCGGCGGCCACCAGCGCCTCGTCCAGCGGCTTCACCCAGCGCGGATCGACCACGGTCGCCGAGATGCCCTGCGCGTCCAGCAGCCTGGCGGCCTCCAGCCCGGCCTGGGCCATCGGCCCCGCGGCCACGAGCAGCACGTCGGCCTCCTCGCCCGCCTGCCGCAGGATGTCCATCGCGCCGAGCCTGCCCACGGCCTCGATCTCGGCGCCGACCGCTCCCTTGGGGAACCGGACCACCGTGGGGCCGTCATCGACCTCGACCGCCTCGGCCAGCAACTCGCGCAGCCGCGCGGCGTCACGCGGCGCGGCGATCGAGAGCCCCGGGACCACCTGGAGGATCGACAGATCCCACATGCCGTTGTGGCTGGCCCCGTCGTCGCCGGTGACGCCCGCCCGGTCCAGCACGACCGTGACCGGCAGGCGGTGGAGCGCGACGTCCATCAGCAGCTGATCGAAGGCACGGTTGAGGAAGGTGGCGTAGAGCGCGACCACCGGGTGCAGGCCACCGAGCGCCAGACCCGCGGCGCTGGTCAGCGCGTGCTGCTCGGCGATGCCGACATCATAGGTGCGGTCAGGGTAGGCCTCGGCGAACGCCGCCAGGCCGGTGGGATGGAGCATGGCCGCGGTGATCGCCACGATGTCGCCACGCTCGGCGCCCAGGCGCACCAGCTCCTGGCTGAACACGTTGGTCCAGCTGTGCGGCTTGGGCTGCTCCTCACCGGTCAGCGGGTCGAACGGCTGCGGCGAGTGGAAGCAGTCCTCGTCGTGATTCTCAGCGGGCGAGTAACCGTACCCCTTGGTGGTGAGGACGTGCACGATGACCGGCCCCCGGAAATCGCGGGCCTTGCGCAGCGCCGCCTCGACGGCCTGCTCGTCGTGGCCGTCGATCGGGCCGACGTACTTCAGCCCGAGATCCTCGAACATCACCTGCGGCGCGACGACGTCCTTGATGCCCTTCTTCAGGCCGTGCAGGGTCTCATACAAGGGGGCGCCGACCACGGGCACCTTGCCGAGGTTCTGCTTGACGAACTCAAGGACATGCTCGTAGTTCTGCGTCATACGCAGCGACGCCAGATGCGAGGCCAGGCCGCCGATCGTCGGAGAGTAGGACCTGCCGTTGTCGTTGACGACGATGACGAGCGGCAGGTCAGGGTCCTTGGCGTGCCCGGCGATGTTGTTGAGCGCCTCCCAGGCCATGCCACCGGTCAGCGCACCGTCACCGATCACCGCGACGACCGTGCGACCGGTGTCGCCGCGCAGCTTGTACGCCTTGGCGAGCCCATCGGCGTACGACAGAGCGGTCGAGGCATGGGAGTTCTCGATGACATCGTGATCGGACTCGGCCTGGCTCGGGTAACCCGACAGGCCGCCCTCCTGACGGAGCGTGACGAAGTCGGCCGCGCGCCCGGTGAGCATCTTGTGCACGTACGCCTGGTGGCCGGTGTCCCACAAGATGCGATCTGTCGGCGAGTCGAAGACCCGGTGCAGCGCGATCGTCAGCTCGACGACCCCGAGATTCGGGCCGAGGTGGCCTCCGATGCGGGAAGTGGCGTCGACCAGCAGGTCGCGCAACTCCGCGGCCAGCGCCGGAAGCTCGCCGACCTCCAGACGCTTGAGATCTCCCGGACCCTTGACGGATTCCAGCAGGCCGGCCCGCCCTGCGCCCGAACCGTTGGTTCGCTGGCTCCGCTCGCTCACGGAATCATCCCCTCCGCCTGTTGTAGACCCGCCCGAGTCTATTTGCCCGGAAGCCCCGTGCCAGCGGCGCTCCGGCCTTGCCTAAGCGTCCCACTCTGTGGACGCTCCTGGGCCAACCTCTCGAAACCTCCCGGACTTGTCCACATTAGATCGGTTTTACGGCAAGTGGGCGGCTCGCGTACCCTCACGAGACCATGCGAAAGTCCTCCCTCGTCCTCCTCTTCGTCGTGATCGCCGGCTCGCTGCTGGGCGGCACGGCCAACGCCGCCCAGGCGGCCTACCCGATCAAGAACACGGACATCCTCACCAAGAACGCTCTGTACGCCTCAGGCCGCCTTCCAGCCGCTTCGTGCCCCGAGCCGGCGGTCCAGGCGGGGAACGTGGCCTCGGTGAAGAGCTATCTGGTGCCGCTCGTGAAGTGCCTGGACAGGGCGTGGGCGGCCCAGTTCGCCAAGGCCGGCCTGCCGTTCACCAAGCCGCCTGTGAGGTTCATCACCAAGCCCCAGAAGATCTGCGGCGCCAAGTGGGGCAAGGACGTCCAGGCGATCTACTGCAACACGAGCCGCCAGATCATCATCATGCTCGACAGCGCCGTGGTCGACGACCCGTCGGACCTGTTCCTCATGGACGTGATCGCCCACGAGTACGGCCACCACGTGCAGAACATCGCGGGCATGTGGCGCGCCTTGGACCGGCTGCCCAACGACGGCAAGGCCGAGTTCTACGAGCAGACGCGCCGGCACGAGCTGCAGGCCGAGTGCCTGGCCGGGGCCTTCATCGGCAGCGTCTGGCCCTCGCTGGACCGTACGGGCGAGGACTGGAAGTCCCTGCTCGACGCCGACCGGCGGAGCGGTGACGAGACCGCCGACGTCCGCGACCACGGCAAGGGACGCAACATGGCCAACTGGCTCAACCGCGGCTACAAGGCGGCGAGCCCCGCCGCCTGCAACACCTGGATCGCCGGCTCGGCGATGGTGGCCTAGCAACGAGGATCGGCCCAGTCGCGGTCCCGCCGGCTCGTCTTCTCGCCTAGTGCCGTAATTATCGGACTATGGACGGATATAGCGGCTAGCCTGCTCTGCTGTGATCATTCGCAAGCTCTCCATCGCGCTGGTGGCGGGCATCTTCATGGCGGGCACGGCACAGGCCGCCCCGGCGTCGGCGGCCGGCTATCCGATCAGGAACACGGCCGCGCTGACCAGAAGCCCTCTCTACGTCTCCGGCCGGCTTCCCGTGTCGGACTGCCCGGAAAGGCCGGTCACGCCCGGCAGCGCGGCCTCGGCCAAGAGGTACGTCATGCCGATCTTCACGTGCCTGAACGAGTCGTGGGCCGCCCAGCTGAAAAAGGCCCGCATCCCGTTCTCCAAGCCGCGCCTGCAGTTCATCTCCAAGCCGCAGCGGGTGTGCGGCCAGAAGTGGCCCTCGCACGCCCAGGGCATCTACTGCCCTTCCGACCGCCGGATCGTGGTGCTGCTCGACAAGCACCTGACCCAGCAGGCCGAGGAGCTGTTCCTGCTGGACCTCATCGCCCACGAGTACGGCCACCACGTGCAGAACATCACGGGCATCGAGCGCGGGTTCAACCGCCTGCCCCGCCGGAGCAAGACCGAGTCCAACGAGCAGCTGCGGCGCCTCGAACTCCAGGCGGAGTGCTTCGCGGGAGCGTTCATCGGCAGCGTCTGGGACTCCCTGGACCGGACGGCCGACGACTGGGACTTCCTGCTCGAAGCCACCCGTGAGAGCGGCGACGAGAACAGCAAGGTCCGCGACCACGGCAAGGGACGCAACATCGCCAACTGGCTGAACCGCGGCTTCAAGGCGGCCGGCCCCTCCGGCTGCAACACCTGGATCGCCGGCTCCACGATGGTCGCCAGCTCCCCCCAGGGCTAGCGGGGCCGGGCGCGGGCGGCTAGGGGCCGACGCGGGCCAGGGCCTCCAGGGGGTCTGCGAGCACCTGGGCGAAGGCCAGCTCGGCGGCGCCCACCAGCGTGGTGTCGTCGCCCAGTGCCGGGGTGCGCAGCCGCAGGCTCTCGCGCGAGGCGTGCAGGACGTCGGTGGTGATCCGGCTGCGCACCTGGGCCGCCGAGCCCAGGTAGATCTCCCGGAGTATGCCCCCGAAGATGACCATCTCGGGGTTGAGGATGTTCACCAGGTTGGCGACGCCGAGGCCGAGCCAGTCGCCCACGCGGGCGAGCGCGTCCTGGGCGACGATGTCGCCGCGGTCGGCGGCGTCCACGACGCTGCGCACCGCGTCGCGCCCGATGTCGTCGCCGAAGCGGCCGGCCGCCTCCAGCAGGGCCCGCTCCCCCACCTCGGCCTCCAGGCAGCCGCGCGACCCGCAGCCGCAGGGCCGGCCCCCGGCGTTGACGACCATGTGGCCGACCTCGCCGCCGTAGCCGCCCTGGCCGCCGAGCAGCTGGCCCGCGGCGATGATGCCGCCCCCGATGCCGACGTCCCCGTGCAGGTAGATGAGGTCGCGGCAGCCCACGCCCACCCCCCGCGCCTGCTCGGCCAGCGCGCCGAGGTTGGCGTCGTTGCCCACGGCGACGGGGATGCCCAGCGCCAGCCTGGCCTCCAGCGCCTCGCCGAGGGGGATGTCCTCGACCCCCATGTTCGGGCTGAACCGGACCACGCCGTCGGAGCTGCGCACGCCGCCGCTGAACGCCACCCCGGCTCCGACGCAGACCGTGTCGGAGCGGGTCTTCTTCAGCATCTGCCCGGTGAAGGACGCCAGGCGCCCGACGACGCTCTCCAGGACGAAGGGCCCGCGCTCCCGGATGGCCTCGCGGCGGTCGAGGATCACCCCGCCCAGCCCGACCCGGGCCGCCACCACCCTGTCGACGCCGATGTCGAACGCCAGGACGTACACCCGGGACTCGGGCCTGACCACCAGCGAGGGGCGCCCGGCCCGGCCGGTCTCCGTCGGGAGCTCCTCGCGCACCAGGCCCGCCGCGGTCAGGTCGGCGGTGAGCGCCATGATGGTGCTGCGGTTGAGCCCCATCTTGGTGGTCAGCTCGGACCGGGAGGTGGGCCCGTTCAGGTGGACGTGGCGCAGGACGACGCCGAGGTTGTGGCGCCGGATCTCCTCCTGCGAGGGGCCCGCGCGCATCATCCGTGGTCCTCTGGTTCCTCGTGCGATCAGATCGGGGGGGGACGGCCCGCCGTGGCGGCAGGCCTGATGAGCACGCCGTGGGTGTTCATATGAACACCCTGGGCGTCACCTTGGCAAATCGTGGCGCGTGCGTGACCTCCATGCGCGATGTACGGCCCGGCGTGGGCCGGGCCTCACCTCAGACCGGACGCGGCGGCGCGCTTGCGCGACAGGGCGTCGACCCCGGCGGCCAGCAGCAGGACCGACCCGGTGACGATGTACTTCACGCTGGCGCTGTAGCCCATCAGGCCCATGCCGTTGTTGATGACCGCGACCACGGCCCCGCCGAGGACCGCGTCGAGCACCCTTCCCTTGCCTCCGAACAGGCTCGTGCCGCCGATCACCGCGGCTCCGACCGCGAACAGCAGCACGTCGCTGCCGCCCGTGCTCGGGTCGACGGAGCTGGCCTGGGAGGCCAGGACGATGCCGCCGATCGACGCCATGCCGGAGCAGATGACGAAGGCGCTGATCCGGATGCGGTCCACCCGGATACCGGCCCGGCGCGCCGCCTCGGCGTTGCCGCCGACGGCGTAGATGTGCCTGCCGAAGGCCGTGCGGCGCAGGACGAAGGTCCAGAACACCAGCAGAGCCAGCACGAGCGGGACGACGATCGGCACGCCCTTGAGCGAGACCAGCAGGACGTTGCGGCTGCGCTCCAGGTTCAGCGCGTACACCGCGAAGCCGCCGAGGACGGCCAGCGTGCCGACCCGGAAGGCGATGACCGTCGCGGGGTCCGCGAGCAGGCCCCGGCCGGCGCGGCGCCGCGCCCGGACTACCTGGACGAGGGCGTACACCACGACGCACACCGCGTACAGGATCCAGCCGAGGGCCGGAGGGAGGTACCTGTTCTCGATCGCGATGATCACCGGGTCGCGGATCGCGATGTTGTTGCCCTCGTTCACCAGCACCAGCAGCAGGCCCTGGAAGGCCAGGAAGGCGGCCAGCGTCACCACGAACGACGGGATGCCGAGCTTGGCGACCAGCGCGCCGAGCGCGAGCCCGATCACCATTCCCGTGACGATCGCCGCGGCGACGCTGAGGTACCAGGGCCAGCCGTGGTTGGTCATCGCGACGGCGAGCACGGCCGCGCAGACGCCGCTGGTGTAACCGGCGGACAGGTCGATCTCGCCGAGCAGGAGGACGAAGATCAGGCCCATGGCGATCAGGCTGATCGCGGCGCCCTGCGTGAACAGGTTGGCGAAGTTGGTCGCCGAGAGGAACACCGGTCGGAGGATCGCGAAGGCCGTGCAGAGCACGACCAGCCCGAGGATGGCCGGCAGGGCGCCCATGTCACCGCCTCGGACCCGGGCCACGTAGCCGCGGAAGTTGCCGCCGATGCTGGGGGTCTGCGCGGCGGCCTTCTGCCCGGGAAGCATGGTCGTACTCATGCGGTGACTCCGTTGACGTTCTGCAGGCCGAGCTCGCCGCTGCGCCCCGAGGTGATGAGCTCGACGACCTGCGAGTGGGTGACATCGGCCGTCTTCACCTGCGCGGCCATCCGGCCCAGGTACAGGGCCGCGATCCGGTCCGAGACGGCGAATACGTCGTTCATGTTGTGCGAGATCAGGATCACCGCCAGGCCGTTGTCGGCGAGGCGGCGGACCAGCTCAAGCACCTGGGCGGTCTGGGCGACGCCGAGCGCCGCAGTGGGCTCGTCCAGGATGACGACCTTGCTGTTCCACAGCACGGCCTTGGCGATGGCGACCGTCTGCCGCTGGCCGCCCGACAGGCTGGAGACGAGCTGGCGGATCGACTGGACGGTGCGGACCGAGAGGCTGTCGAGGGTCTTGACCGCCAGCTCCTCCATCGTCGCCTCGTCGAGTACCAGCCCGCTGGTCTTCTCCCTGCCGAGGAACATGTTCTGGACGATGTCGAGGTTGTCGCAGAGGGCGAGATCCTGGTAGACGATCTCGATGCCGAGTTCGGCCGCCTCGCGGGGGCTCGTGACGTGGACGGGCTTGCCGTCGAACAGGAACTCCCCCGCGTCGATCGCGTAGGTGCCGCCGATGCACTTGACGAGGGTGGACTTGCCTGCGCCGTTGTCGCCGACCAGCGCGGTCACCTCACCGGTGTGCGCGGAGAAGGCGACGTCGTGCAGGACCTGCACCGGACCGAAGCTCTTATCGAGCCCGCGGATCTCCAGGACGGGTTGGGATGACACGTTGCTCCTCAGTGCTGACGGTACGGCCCGCGTCCGGCTGGGGAGACCTCTTGTGGAGGCCTCCCCCGCATGCGCGAGCCGTACCGAACCTCGCTGCTACTGGATTCCGGCCTCGGTGCACTTGGCGGCGAACTCGCCCGTGCACAGCTCGTCCTTGGTGACGAAGCCGTCCGCGACGACGTCCTTGACGTTGTCGAAGGTGATCGACTGCGGGTCCAGCAGGACAGAGGGGACGTCCTGGTTGGTCTCGGTGTCCTTGACCGTGCCGTTGACGGTCGGCTTCTCACCCTTGGCCAGCGCGATGGCCAGCTCCGCGGCCGCGTCGGCCTCCTTCTTGACCGCCTTGTAGACCGTCATGCACTGGTCACCGGCGAGGATGTTCTGCAGGCCCTGGACGCCGGCGTCCTGACCGGTCACCGGCACCTTGCCGTTGAGCTTCTGCTTCTTGAGCACGGTGATGGCGGCGTTCCCGAGGTTGTCGTTGGCCGCGAGCACACCGGCGATCTTCGGGGAGGAGGTCAGCATCTGCTCGAAGATCGTGCCGCCCTTGACCGGGTCCCAGTCCGGCACGGACTGGTCCGGGCCCTTCTCGAACTCGCCCGAGTCGTACTTGGGCTTGAGCACGCCGTCGTAGCCCGCCTTGAACAGCGTGGCGTTGTTGTCGGTCGGCGAGCCGTTGAGCTCGGCGATCAGCGGCTTGTCGACCTTCTTGTCGGCGAGGCACTTGACCAGGCCCTCACCCTGAAGGGTGCCGACCTTGGTGTTGTCGAAGCTCACGTAGTACGAGGCGCCGCCGCCGAGCGTCAGGCGGTCGTAGTCGATGACCGGCACACCCTGGGCCTTGGCCTTGTCGATGACGGCCTTGCCGGTGCCGCTGTCCAGGTTGACGATCGCGAGCACCGTGGCGCCGTTGGTGATCATCTGGTCGGCGATCGTCTGGAAGGCGGTCTTGTCGTTCTGGGCGTTCTGGATGTCGTAGGCGACACCCGCTGTCTTGAAGGCCTCTTCGAGGTACTTGTGGTCCGCGGTCTCCCAGCGGGGCGACGACTTGCTGTCGGGAAGGATGACACCGATCTTGCCCGGCTTGGCGGCGGAGGACGCGGGGGCCGCGCCGCTGCTCTGGGCGTCGGTCGTACCACCGCTGTCGCCCCCGCAGGCGGTGAGACCGAGGGAGAGCGCCGCCGCGGCGGCTGTCAGGCCGAGGATCCCCTTGCGCATGTGTGCACCGGGTCCTTTCTGCATGAATGGCCACTTCGTGGGGTGGCGTGGGGGTCTGTTTTGGGAGGTGCCCGGCCGAGCTCTGACCGGGGAAGCAACGGCTTCGACCGGGTCTCGGCTTGGCCGTTTCTTTGAATGTTGTTTGCGGCAACGTATTCCTCCCTGAGCCCGCGCGCCAGACCTCAGGCGGCCAAAGTTTGTTGTCGCCGGTAACAATCAGGAAACGCAAGATTAACCGGCCAGGCTCTGCGTGATCAGGACGAAGGCCGAGGCGGCGGCCACCACGAGGATCCCCGCTCGCACGCGCCCGCCGTCGAGGAAGCGCCGCAGGGGTCCTGAGACGGCGAACCCCGCGACCATGAAAGGGATGAGCGCCAGCCCCGCGACCGCCGACCGGCCGGGCAGCTTGCCGACCGCGGCGAGGATGGCCAGGGACTGCGCGGCCGAGAGGAAGAAGTACATCGCCAGGGTCGCCCGGATGCGCGGCCCCGCCGCGTGCTGGTAGACGATCCCCATGGGCGGGCCGCCGATGCCGGTCGCGGTCCCCGTGATGCCGGACACGAAGCCGGCCGCGGTCAGCGTCGCCCCGTTCCTCGGGATCGCGACCGCCGACGCGGTGACCGCCACGGCGACCAGCACCATCGCGCCGACGAAGATCCCGAGGACCTGGGTGCTGACGTAGACGACGATGAACGCGCCGATGGCGCTGCCCGGCAGCCTGCCGAGCAGCGCGAAGCCGAGACCGCGCCAGTCCACCCTGCGCCACTCGGTGGCAAGGGTGAACAGCGGGAGGGTGACGTTGACGATCTGGATGGCGCCGGGCATCACGGTGGGGTCGAGCACCGTGATCATCGGCGCCGCCACCAGCCCCAGCCCGAACCCCACCCCTCCCTGGACGACCGCCCCAACAAATACCGCCAAACCACCCAAAAGCAGTAGAAGCGCCTCATGACTCATGGGTGGCACGGTAGATGCTGATCACCCATCTACCGCAACCGGTTATCCGGCCAGGTCAGCGCCGCTACCAGGCGACCGGCAGCCGGTGCACGCCGTAGATCGCCATGGTGGACCGCGTCGCGACCTCCTCGGGAGGGACGGCGAGGCGCAGGCCGGGGAAGCGGCGCAGCAGCGCGGGGTACCCGACGCGCATCTCGACCCGGGCGAGCTGCTGCCCGAGGCACTGGTGGATGCCGTGGCCGAAGGCCAGGTGCCCCGTCCCCGGCCGGGTGAGGTCGAGCGTGTCGGGGTCCTCGAACTGGCCGGGGTCGCGGTTGGCGGCGGACAGGGACACCGTCACCGTCTCGCCCGCCTTGACGACCTGCCCCTCGATCTCGACGTCCTCCCGGGCCGCGCGCACCGCGCCCAGGTGGACGATCGTGAGGTAGCGCAGCAGTTCCTCGACGGCGGTCGCCGCGAGGGAAGGGTCGTCGCGCAGCGCGGCCAGCTGCACGGGGTTCCGCAGCAGCGTGAAGGTGCCGAGCGCGAGCATGTTCGCCGTGGTCTCGTGGCCCGCGACCAGCAGGAGCATCGCCACGCCGGTGATCTCGTCCTTGGTGAGCTGCCTGGCCGACACCAGGCTGCTGATCAGGTCGTCGCCCGGCTTGGCGCGCTTGTGGTCCACCAGCTCCCGCATGTAGCCCATCAGGTCGTCCATCGCCTCGCGCACCTGCTCGGGCGTCGAGCCGAGGTCGAGCATCACCCGGGACCGCCGCTGGAACCTGTGGTGCCCGCTGTACGGCACGCCGAGCAGCTCGCAGATCACCAGCGAGGGGATCGGCAGCGCGAACTCCTCCACCAGCTCGGCCGGCGGTCCCGCCTGCTCCATGGCGTCCAGCCGGTCGGAGGTGATCTTCTCGATCCTCGGCTCCAGCCGCTTCATGTGGTGCACGGTGAACTGGCCGGTGAGCTGCCGGCGGAAGCGGGTGTGCTCGGGCGGGTCCTCCTGCAGGAAGAACCCCGGCACCTCGGCGAGCAGCTCCTGGATGACCCGCTCGCCGATCGGCGGGTGCAGCAGGCTCGGGTCGGTGCTGAAGCGGGGGTCGGCGAGCACCGCGCGGGCGGCGGCGTGGCCGGTCACCAGCCAGCCCACGTGCCCGTCGGTGTAGAGCAGCGGCCGTATCGGCCCCTCCTCGCGCCACCGGCGCAGATCCTGCGGCGGATCGAAGGGATTCTGACGATGGAGGGGAAGGGCCACCGGGCTCGACATGGCGTGCGTCATCCTGCATTCCTCCCTTTTCTTCATAAGACACTACAAGCCTCGAAATTTCGGTGAATTAAGGGAGTTATCGCTTGTGGTCAAATTTGCCGACGATCACGCCTGCCCCTGCGCCGCAGCAGGTCAACGGCGTGCGAAGGCTCCCAGAAGCACACCGGAAGCACACCGCCGCGGATACGCCCGGCCGGCCTGCCGAATAAACCCCTTGGCGGAGAAAATCCCCCGAGCCCCGGCGACCTTCAGCACATAATCGCCGTGAAACCGGTCAAGCCTCCGCCAATACCAGAACGTTTCACGACATATCATCTCAAGCGCGGTAACTTTATCGCGCAAAGAAGGACCATCCCTGCCGCCGAGAGCGGTGCCCCCGCAGTGCTCTTCGATGCGCCTCCGGAGCCGGCGGCCGCACCCGTGACCCCCATCTGGCCGAGGACGGGGCATACGTGGAGCGGGGGGCCCGCCGGAACGCCGGACAGCCCGGCGGATGGGTGTTCCGCCGGGCTGTCCTCTGTGTGGGAGTGAACCCCCGAGAGCGGGGCCTCGGGCCCCGCCTTACCCTGCTCAGCTCTTGGCGAGCAGGGAGCGCAGGACGTACTGCATGATGCCGCCGTGGCGGTAGTAGTCGGCCTCTCCGGGCGTGTCGATGCGCACGACGGCCTGGAACTCCAGGTCCCCCGCCCTCACCGTGACGGTCGCCGGGGTCGTGCCGGAGTTGAGCTCCTCGACACCGGTGATGTCGAAGGTCTCCTCGCCGGTCAGGCCCAGCGAGGCGGCGGTCTCGCCCTCGGGGAACTGCAGCGGGAGCACGCCCATGCCGATCAGGTTGGAGCGGTGGATGCGCTCGTAGGACTCGGCGATGACGGCGCGCACACCGAGCAGCGCCGTGCCCTTGGCCGCCCAGTCGCGCGAGGAGCCGGAGCCGTACTCCTTGCCCGCCAGCACGACCAGCGGGATGCCGGCCGCCTGGTAGTTCACCGAGGCGTCGTAGATCGTGGAAACCGGGCCGCCGTCCTTGGTGAAGTCGCGGGTGAAGCCGCCCTCGGTGCCCGGCGCGATCTGGTTGCGCAGGCGGATGTTGGCGAACGTGCCCCGGATCATGACCTCGTGGTTGCCGCGCCGGGAGCCGTAGGAGTTGAAGTCCTTCAGCTCGACGCCGTTCTCCTTGAGGTAGCGCCCGGCGGGCGAGTCGGACTTGATCGAGCCGGCCGGGGAGATGTGGTCGGTCGTGACCGAGTCGCCGAGCAGCGCCAGCGTGCGGGCGCCGTGGATGTCGGTCACGGCCTCCGGCTTGCTCGGCATGCCCTCGAAGTACGGCGCCTTGCGCACGTATGTCGAGGCCGGGTCCCACTCGAAGGTGTCGCCCGTCGGGATCGGCAGCGAGCGCCAGGCCTCGTCGCCCTTGAACACGTCGGCGTAGTCACGCCGGAACATGTCCTCACCGATCGAGGAGTTGACGACCTCGGCGATCTCCTCGGTGGACGGCCAGATGTCCGCCAGGTACACCGGCTCGCCGTCGGCGCCGGTGCCGAGCGGCTCGGTGTTCAGGTCGAGGTCCATCGTGCCCGCCAGGGCGTACGCGACGACCAGCGGCGGCGAGGCGAGGTAGTTCATCTTGACGTCGGGGTTGATCCGGCCCTCGAAGTTGCGGTTGCCGGACAGCACGGCGGTGACCGCGAGGTCGCCCGACTGGACGGCCTCGGAGATCTCGTCGGGCAGCGGCCCGGAGTTGCCGATGCAGGTGGTGCAGCCGTAGCCGACGAGGTTGAAGCCGAGCTTGTCGAGGTAGGGCGTGAGCCCGGAGCGCTCGAAGTAGCCGGTGACCACCTGCGAGCCCGGGGCCAGCGAGGTCTTCACCCACGGCTTGCGCGTGAGGCCCTTGTCGACGGCGTTCCTGGCCAGCAGGGCCGCGCCGATCATGACGTACGGGTTGGAGGTGTTGGTGCAGGAGGTGATCGCGGCGATGACCACGGCGCCGTGGTCGAGCTCGAACGACGTGCCGTCGGCGAGCGTGACCGGGGTCGGCGTGCGCGGCCGGTCGCGGCCCGCCTCCGAGCCGGCCTCGGTGGCGGCGACCGGCTTGTCCTCCTGCTTGTCGTGCCCGTTGGCGCTGGCGTTGGAGGCCGGCGAGTCGGAGGCGGGGAAGGACTCCTTGCCCTCCTCGTCGGTGCCGTTGGCGTCAGGGACGAACACCCGCACGTCGTGCCGCCAGGTCTCCTTGGCCGAGGACAGCGCGATGCGGTCCTGCGGGCGCTTCGGGCCGGCGATGGAGGGGACGACGGTCGACAGGTCGAGCTCGATGTACTCGGAGAAGACCGGCTCGCGGGACGGGTCGTGCCAGAGCCCCTGCTCCTTGGCGTACGACTCGACCAGCGCGACCTGCTCGGCGCTGCGGCCGGTGAGCTTGAGGTACTTCACCGTCTCGTCGTCGATCGGGAAGATCGCGCAGGTGGAGCCGAACTCGGGGCTCATGTTGCCGATCGTGGCCCGGTTGGCCAGCGGCACGGCGGTGACGCCGTCGCCGTAGAACTCGACGAACTTGCCGACGACCCCGTGCCGGCGCAGCATCTCGGTGATGCGCAGGACCAGGTCGGTCGCGGTGGCGCCCGGAGGCAGCTGGCCGGTGAGCTTGAAGCCGACGACGCGCGGGATGAGCATGGAGATCGGCTGGCCGAGCATCGCGGCCTCGGCCTCGATGCCGCCGACGCCCCAGCCGAGCACGCCGAGGCCGTTCTCCATGGTGGTGTGGGAGTCGGTGCCGACGCAGGTGTCGGGGTAGGCCTTGCCGTCGCGGATCATGACGACGCGGGCCAGGTGCTCGATGTTGACCTGGTGCACGATGCCGGTGCCCGGCGGGACGACCTTGAACTCGTCGAACGCCGTCTGACCCCAGCGCAGGAACTGGTAGCGCTCGTGGTTGCGCTCGTACTCGCGGTCGACGTTGCGCTGGAAGGAGTCGGGGCCGCCGAAGAAGTCGACGATGACCGAGTGGTCGATGACCATCTCGGCCGGCGAGAGCGGGTTGATCTTGCTCGCGTCGCCGCCGAGGTCCCGCACGGCCTCGCGCATGGTGGCCAGGTCGACCACGCAGGGCACACCGGTGAAGTCCTGCATGATCACCCGGGCGGGCGTGAACTGGATCTCCACGCTCGGCGCGGCGGCAGGGTCCCATCCGCCGACGGCGCGGATGTGGTCGGCGGTGATGTTCGCGCCGTCCTCAGTGCGCAGGAGGTTCTCCAGCAAGATCTTCAGGCTGTACGGGAGACGCTCCGCCCCCTCGACGGCGTCCAGCCGGTAGATCTCGTAAGCCGCGTCACCGACGCGGAGGGTGTCACGGCTGCCGAAGCTGTTCGCGGACACGGAGACTCGCCTCCCTCATTTCACGCTCATCGCCACTGATGGCAGGGCGCACAGTTTTCCTGGTTCGCCCCATAGATCCTGCCGCACCGGTGGAGTGCCATCGCCAGTTAGGCTGCCCTAACCACCTCGGTCGCGGCGCGTGTCTCTCGATATCAAGATATCCCTTCAGATATCTCGACATCAAGTTACCCACCAGTAGGCAGTCAGACGGCCGCCGGCATGAGGCGCACCGCCAACAGGCCTATCACGACGACGGACAGCACGGGGCCGAGGATCTTGATCTCGAAGGCCCTGCCGGTCTTGATCCCGATCCGGTAGGGCAGGAGCCATCGGTGCTTCAACGGCCACAGCACCGGGCACCCGCGCTCGGTCAGGCAGTCGCCGACCACGTGCGCGAGACATCCGATCGTGATGGCGAGGCCGAGCCAGAGGTAGCCCACGTCGCGGGAGTGGAACAGGACGAAGGTCCCCGCCGTCAGGCCGATGTTCACCAGGGCGGAGGTGATGGTCTTGCCGGGGACGCCGATGCCGATCGACCGCAGCGCCAGCCCGATCATCAGGATGACCACGATGTCGCGGCCGATCGGGTAATGGTCGGCCAGCACATGGCAGCCGATCCCGGCCGCGATGGCGAACAGCAGCGAGTGGGTCGCGTGCCGGTGGCCCCCGCTGGCCCAGTTGAACGCCTTGCTGAGCACCCACGTGGCCGGACCGAACGTCTGGGCGATCGTGGCGTGCGGGTGGTCGAGGTCGGGGAGCATCGCCGCTCCCGCGCAGACCAGGGCCCCGGCGATCAGCTCGCCGGGCGAGAGCACGTTGGCCACCACGGGCGTCAGCTCGCCCGCGAGCCCGCCGAGCGCCGGAAGCGCCGTGAGCCCCGGCGCGATGAGCAGCCAGGCGGCGGCACCGCTCAGCGCGTGTGTATGCCCCATCATGCGTAGATCACGATCGGGCACCCTACGGCAAAATCTCCCCCATGCGGCGGAACCGTCTCGGCAACCGGGCGGCGTGTCGCCGGCGTCCTGAGTGCTGCCTGGTCAGGGCCGTGCGGGGTGCCGGGAAAAGCAGACGGGACCGTTCCGCTCCAAGAGCACCCCCCAGCCCTCTCAGAGCAGAACGATCCCGTCCGAAACCTGATAACGCTCGGATCTCGGCATGTGTTCCCGGTGTCGCGTGATCTGCGTCACTTCCTTCGAAATCGACCACCGCTGTGGCGATCGGCGGCGCGGGACCTGACTTCCTCTTGACGATTGGTTGTTTTTCAGAACGTTCGCGATATATCGTTGAAGCATCGAGAACGATCGAAAGTCGATCGCCACTTGCAAGGGGGAAGACATGACCCACACGTATCCGATCGGAGGCGCGCCCTGGCCCGGCCCGCGCGCCATGAAGGGCGCCGCACTGGCCGCCCTCGGCTCCATGGCCGCCGCCTGGCACCACGGGCACCCGCACCAGGGCCCCCAGGGCCACCCGCACGAGGAGGAGGGCCACGAGCGCCGGTTCCGGGGGCACCGGGGGCCGAGGCCCTTCTCCTGGGACTTCGGCAGAGGCCCGTTCGGGCCCGGTTTCGGGTTCGGGGGCGGCCGCCCGCCGTTCGGCAGGGGTGCCCGCAAGGCCAAGCGAGGCGACGTCCGCGCCGCCATCCTCGCCCTGCTGGCCGAGGAGCCGCGCAACGGCTACCAGGTCATCCAGGAGATCGCCCAGCGCAGCCAGGGAGGCTGGAAGCCCAGCCCGGGCGCGGTCTACCCCGCGCTGCAGCAGCTCACCGACGAGGGCCTGGTGCGCGCCGAGGAGACCGACGGCCGCAAGACCTTCCAGCTCACCGAGGCGGGCCTCGCCTACGTGGCCGAGCACCCCGAAGAGGTGCGCGCCCCGTGGGAGGACATGACGCCCAACGTCGACGAGAGCGTCTACGAACTCTTCGATTTGTCGCGCCAGGCCGCCGCGGCGCTCTTCCAGATCGCGCAGACTGGCAGTGACGGGCAAATCGGACAGGCGAAGCAGATCTTGGCCGAGACGCGGCGCAAGCTCTACCAGATCCTGGCCGACGGCGACACTTCGGAGGAGTGACCCTCGATGACCTCGCGGGACGATCTGCGGATCGGTGACGCGGAACGCGACGAGGTGATGACCGCCCTGCGCGAGCACTTCGCGCTGGGCCGGCTCACCCACGACGAACTGGACGAACGACTCGACACCGTGCTCGCCGCCCGCACGGCGGGCGATCTGCGGAAGGTGACGGCCGACCTTCCCGGGCCGTCCTCACCACGCCCCGTCGACCACGCCCGTGAACGGGCGGACGGGTGGGCGCCGCCGCACCACGCCGACCTCGCCACCTGGGGCTACCACATGGCGAGCAGGGCGGACGCGCGCCGCGAGCGGTTCGAGCGGAGGCGCCACGACAGGCCCCCGGTCTTCCTGTTCGTGCTCGCCTTCATCCTCATCGCGTCGTCGGTGTCCGGAGTGATCGGGCCGCTGTTCGCGGTGGTGAAGGTGCTGTTCTTCATGGGGCTGGTCTTCGCCCTGGTCCGGCTGGCGCACCACCGGCACCATCTGCGCCATCCCCGCCTCGGGCGCCGCCACTGAGTGCCCCTCGGGGCCCTTCGAGTATCACGGCCGGGCGGACCCTCAGGGTCCGCCCGGCCTCGCCGTGCGTGCCCTGTCCCCGGCGATTTGGGTCTTGACGCTCCCAGTCAGCGGTCTCATGATCGGCCTGTCTTCCCGACCGCCGCCGTTCCCGGGTTTCGGTTCATGTGGGTCCGGGCATGGTGGCGCACGTTCTCCGCGATTACCTCGCGCCACCGGCCCTGTGGCGAACCGCCGAGGGCTCCGCACCCACGAACGAGGAGTAGCCGATGGTCCCGATTACGGACAATCACTTAGATTGCCACGTTTTCGAGCGGGTGCGCGAAGCGGAGGCGGCGGTCATGCCGCCGGAGGTGTACGGACCGGAGTTCCGCGAGGCCTACGAGAGCGCCGACGGGGTGGTGTGGAAGCTCGAACGCGCGCAGAACTTCCACGAGCCCTACGAGCCGAGCTGGGTGGCGATGACCGAGGGCGACTGGGAACGTTCCCTGCGGCTCGTGGACGAGCTGCGCGGCTCGCTGCCCGCCGATTACGACGGGTACGCCGAGTTCCGGCGCGTCCGCGTCGTCGAGACGCCCATCACGCCGTACATGCAGTGGGAGCTGCACGTCCTCGCCGCGCGCGCCGAGGCGGGCGAGCGGGCCCGTGTCGTGCCGGTCTCCGCCGTACGGCCGTTCGAGCGGTCCGAACCGCTCCCCGAACTGCTGATCTTCGAGTCCACCCTCATGTACGAGGTGCTCTACGACGCCGCCGGCGCCCACCTCGGCGGTCGCCGCATCACCGACCACGACGTGGTCGAGCCGTGCCTGGCCGCCCTGATCGGGCTGTACGAGCAGGGCGAGGAGCTCGCGGCGTACCACCGGCGCGAGGTCGTGCCGCTGCCGCCCCCCGCCGTCCGGCCGCTCGCGTCCTGACGCCTCAGAGCCGGGGGTCGACGGGCTCGGACTCCAGTGCGAGCACCGCGAAGACCGCCTCGTGCACCCGCCAGAGCGGCTCGCCCTCCGCCAGCCGGGCGAGCGACTCCAGGCCGAGGGCGTGCTCGCGCAGGGCCAGCGACCGCTTCCTGCCGAGGAACCTGCGGCGCAGCACGTCCAGGCTCTCGGTGTAGTCGGGTCCGTAGATGATCCGCAGGTACTCGCGCCCGCGCACCTTCACGCCCGGCTGCACGCGGCCGGGCACGGGGTGCGCGGGCTTGACCACCATGCCCTCGCCCCCGGCCTCGGTGAGCGAGGTCCACCACCCGGTGGCCGCCGTCCGCGACTCCTCCGACTCCAGCGAGACGAAGACGTGCCTGGTCGGGGTGACGAGGTCCGAGTGAAGACGCGCCAGCTTCTCCAGGTGCCAGGAGTGCGGCTCCTCCCCCGCCGTCGCCCGTCCCTCCACCGCGAGGATCTGGAACGGCGCCAGCCGTACCCCGGACAGGCCGGAGACCGGCCAGCAGTACCGCGCGTAGGCGTCCCTGAAGCGGGCGGCGTTGCCGGAGCGGCGCCGGGTGCGACCCAGGAGATCGCCCACGTCCAGACCGCGCCCGGCCGCGGCCTCCAAGGCGGCCACGGCCTCGGGCAGGGCCGCGCGGGCCGCGGCGCCCACGGACGCGTACTGCTCGCGGATCAGCCCGCCCGCCTTCGCCGACCAGGGCAGCAGCTCGGCGTCCAGGACCATCCAGCCGGTGCCGAGCTCGTCCCAGAGCCCCGCCTCCGACACCGCCGCCCTCAGCCCGTCCACCAGCCCGGCCGTCAGGGCGGGATCGTCGAAGAACGGGCGTCCGGTGCGGGTGTGCACGGTGCCGCAGGTGCCGTCGGTGATCCCGAACCGCGCCGCGGCGTCCTCCGGGGTGCGGGTCAGCACGGCGACGGCCCGCGACCCCATGTGCTTCTCCTCGCACACGACCTCGGTGACCCCCGCCCCGCGGAACTCCTCGAACGCCTCGGCGAGGTGCTCCAGGTAGCCGTCCAGCGACGAGGTCTCCGGCGGGGCCATGGTCGGCGGCAGGTAGACCAGCCAGCGCGGGTCCACGGCGAACCGGCTCATGATCTCCAGCGCCGCCGCGGAGTTCTCCTCCCGGATCTTGATCTTGCCGCCGGTGCGGACCTCCACATACCTGGTGCCCTGGACGTCGCCGATGTCCAGCAGCCCTGGGTCGCGCCGGGCGGCCGGGGTCAGCGGGCGGGCGGGCTCGTACCAGACCCGCTCGGCCGGCACAGAGACCAGCTCGCGCGCGGGGTAGCGCAGGGCGGTGAGCCTCCCGCCGAACACGCAGCCGGTGTCCAGGCAGATCGTGTTGTTGACCCACTCGGTCTCGGGGACCGGCGTGTGGCCGTACACGACCATGGCCCGGCCCCGGTAGTCCTTGGCCCACGGGTAGCGCACCGGCAGGCCGTACTCGTCGGTCTCGCCTGTCGTGTCGCCGTAGAGCGCGAAGGAGCGCACCCGTCCGGAGGCGCGGCCGTGGTAGGCCTCCTTCAGCCCGGCGTGCGCCACCACCAGCGCTCCGCCGTCGAGCTGGTAGTGGCTGATCAGGCCGTCCATGAACGCCTTGGCCGACTCGCGGAACTCCTCCGGCTCGCCTTCGAGCTGCTCCAGGGACCGTTCGAGGCCGTGCGCGATCGTGACCTTGCGGCCGTTCAGCGCCCGTACGAGCTTCTGCTCGTGGTTGCCGGACACGCACAGCGCCGTCCCGGCCGCCACCATGCCCATGACCAGCCGCAGGACGCCGGGCGAGTCGGGGCCTCGGTCGACCAGGTCGCCGACGAAGACGGCGGTCCTGCCCTCGGGGTGAACGGCCCCCACCGGCCTTCCGGCGTCGTCCCTGCGCAGCGTCCATCCGAGCTCGGTGAGCAGCGTCTCCAGCTCCGAGCGGCAGCCGTGCACGTCCCCGATGAGGTCGAAGGGGCCGGTCAGCTCACGCCGGTCGGTCCAGGCCTTCTCATAGGTGATCTCGACGTCGTCGACGGCCTCGCCCCGGAGCACGTGCACGCGCCTGAAGCCGTCCCTGGAGATCTTGGACAGCGACCGCCGCAGGTCCTTGCGCTGCCGGGTGATCACGTGCGCGCCGAAGGCCCTGTCGGGACGCAGGGCGTTGCGCGCGACCGCGACCTCCTCCGGCACGTCCAGCACGATCGCGTCCACGAGCACGTCGTGGCTCTTCGCCAGCTCGATGAGCTTCCTGCGGGCCTCCCACTGGACGTTGGTGGCGTCCACGACGGTGAACAGCCCTCGGCGCAGCCGGGTGCCGACGATGTAGTGCAGCACGTCGAAGGCGTCCGGGGTCGCCTCCTGGTCGTTCTCGTCGTCGGCGACCAGGCCCCTGCAGAAGTCCGAGGAGATCACCTGGGTCGGCTGGAAGTGCCTGCGGGCGAACGTCGACTTGCCGCTGCCCGACACGCCCACCAGCAGCACGAGCGACAGCCTGGGCACGCTGATCTCAGCCACGGACGAACACCCCCATCTGGGTCGGCGGCCCGACCTCTGGATCGACCTCGCCGACCGGCCGGTACGTCACGCGGTAGCCGTACTCCCCGCAGACTCCCTCGGCCCAGGCGGCGAACTCCGCGCGGGTCCACTCGAAGCGGTGGTCCGGGTGGCGCATGCCGGTCAGGAACTCGTACCTGACGTTGTACTCGCTGTTGGGCGTCGTCACGACCACCAGCCCCGGCCTCGCCGTGCCGAACACCACGCGTTCGAGGGCGGCCAGGCGCGGCGGGTCGACGTGCTCCACGACCTCCATGAGCACGGCCGCGTCGTACCCGGCGAACCGCTCGTCGGTGTAGGTGAGCGCGCCCTGGAACAGGTGCAGGCGGGCCCGCCGGGCGTCGGGCATCCGGTCGAGCTTCAGGCGGCGGGCGGCGACGGCCAGCGCGCGCGCCGAGACGTCCACGCCCGCGACCCTGGCGAACTCGGGGTTCCTCAGCAGCTCGCCGACCAGCTGGCCGGACCCGCACCCGAGGTCGATGACGGTACGCGCTCGCGCCTCGGTGAGCACCTCGACCACCGCCTCCCTGCGCAGCAGGTTGAGCGGTGTGCGGGCCTGCGGGCCGGGCTCCGGCTCGACGGCGTCCACCGCGTCCCCGGTCTGCGGCGTGGGTGTATCGGCGGTCTCCGGCGTGGCCGTCTCGGCGGCGGCGTCCTCCTCGATGGGCGGCTCCAGGTCCTCCTCGACGTCGTCGCCCAGCTCGGCCAGGCGGGCGAACGCGGTGTTCGTCAGGCTCCTGCGGCGGCCGAGGTAGCGGCGCGTGATCCGCCCGCGCTCGGGATGCGACGCCAGCCACCCCTCCCCCGCGCGGATCAGCTTGTCTACCTCGTCGGAGGCCATCCAGTAGTGCTTGGCGTCGTCGAGCACCGGGAACATGACGTACAGGTGGTTCAGGGCGTCGGCCAGCCGCACCGGCCCGCGCAGCACGAGCCGTACGTACCGCGAGTCGCCCCACTCGGGGAAGCCCTCGTCGAGCGGGAGGGCGTGCGCCTCCACCTGCCAGCCGAGCGGCTCGAACAGCTGTCGTGCCAGCTCCGGGCCGCCCCGGCAGGGCAGCGCGGGCACCGTGACCTCCAGCTCGATCGGCCCGGCCGCCAGCTCGGGCCTCGCCTTGCAGTGCCCCGTGCGGGCGGTCCTGAAGACGTCCGCGAGCGCGACGGCCAGCATCGAGGAGGCCGCGTACGGGCGGTCGTTGACGTACTGCCCCAGGCTGAAGTCGGGCGAGGACGTGCCGCGCGAGCGCACCAGCCGGATGGGGTCCACCTCGACCATCAGCGCGGCCGTGCAGCGCTCCTCGGTGGCCTCGGGATAGAACACCCTGGCCACGCCGAACGACTGCCCGAACTCCTGGACGCGGCCGGGGTGCTTGTGGAGCAGGAAGCCGAGGTCGGTGGCCGGCCGCGTGGTCGTCGAGATGGTCAGCAGCACGCTGCCCGATCTTTCCCTATCGGCCATCACACCGGCCACCAGTTTGACGGGTTCGCCCGCCCTTGCCGCGGTAAGCGAGGCTCAGACGTGCGGCATGATCTCCGCCGCTATCAGCTCCAGGTGGTCGAGGTCCGACAGGTCGAGCACCTGGAGGTAGAGCCGCTCGCTGCCGGCCCCGGCGAACTTACCGATCTTGTCCAGCACCTCCTCCGGCGTGCCCGCGAGGCCGTTCTCCCGCAGCTCGGAGACCTCGCGGCCGATCGCCGCCGCCCGGCGGGCGATCTCGGCCTCGTCGGCGCCGACGCACACGACCTGCGCGGCCGAGAAGACGATCGAGCGCCGGCCGGCGGCCGCGCACGCCTCACGCACCCGGCCGAACGCGGCGGTGGTCTCCTCCAGGCTGTTGAAGGGCACGTTGTACTCGTCGGCGAACTTCGCGGCGATGCGGGGAGTCCGCTTGGCGCCCGTACCCCCGATGATCACCGGCGGGCGAGGGTGCTGCGCGGGCTTGGGCAGGGCCGGGGAGTCGGCCAGCCGGTAGTACGCGCCCTCGAAGGAGTACGTTTCGCCCGGCTTGGTGGTCCACAGCCCGGTGATGATCTCCAGCTGCTCCTCGAAGCGGGCGAAACGCTCGCCGAGCGGCGGGAACGGGATGCCGTACGCCTTGTGCTCCGCGTCGAACCAGCCCGTGCCGAACCCGAACTCGACGCGCCCTCCGCTCATCTGGTCCACCTGGGCGACGCTGATGGCCAGCGGGCCGGGCAGCCGGAAGGTCGCGGCCGTGACCAGCGTGCCGAGGCGGATGGTGTGGGTCTCGCGGGCGAGCGCGCCAAGCGTCACCCAGGAGTCGGTCGGACCGGGTTCCGGGTCGCCGTCGCCCATGCGAAGGTAGTGGTCGGAACGGAAGAACGCGTCGAAACCGAGGCGCTCGGCGGCCTGCGCCACCTGGAGCTGGTCCTCGTAACCGGCCCCCTGCTGGGGCTCAGTGAAGATCCTTAATCTCATAAGGCCATTATCCCGTCGCTCCGGAATCAATCTTCGGGGTGGTGTAGGGGTTCGTACGCATCTCCCCAGTGGGTAAGAAAGCGCCCATGGGGGGACTTCCTGCCTACACGCCGATGCTCGCCCAGCTGGGACCGCTCCCACCGCCCGGCGAGGATGACGCCTGGGGTCACGAGATGAAGTGGGACGGCGTGCGGGCCCTCGCGTACGTCGAGAACTCCGCCCTCAGGCTCGTCTCCCGCAGCGGCAAGGAGGTCACGGTCGCCTACCCCGAGCTGTACGCGCTGGCGGGCGCGGTCGGCGGCCACGACGTCGTGCTCGACGGGGAGATCGTCGCCTTCGACGAGGCGGGCCGCCCGAGCTTCTCGGCCCTGCAGCCGCGCATGCACCAGCGGCGCGAGGAGCGTGTGCGCCAGCTCGCCCAGACGAACCCCGTGACGTACATGCTGTTCGACATCCTGCACATCGGCGCGGAGTCCTCCATAGCCCTTCCGTACGTCCAGCGCAGGGAACTGCTGGAGGGCATCGTGTCGGCGGGGGCCCGCTGGCAGGTGCCCGCCTGGTTCCACGACGACGGCGCCCACGCCCTCGGGCTGAGCCGGCAGCTCGGGATGGAGGGCATCGTCTCCAAGCGACTGCAGTCGCCGTACCGTCCGGGCAGGAGATCCCCGGAGTGGACCAAGGTCAAGAACTTCCGCGCGCAGGAGGTCGTGGTCGGGGGCTGGACGCCCGGGCGCGGCCGGCGGGCGTCGACGATCGGCTCGCTGCTGCTCGGCGTCCACGAGGGCGGCAGGCTCCTCTACGCGGGCAACGTCGGCACGGGGTTCACCGAGGAGACGCTCAGGGAGCTGGGCGCGATCCTCGCTCCTCTGTCGCGTGCCACCCCGCCGTTCGACGACCAGGTGCCCCGCGAGCAGGCCAGGGACGCCCGGTGGGTGGAGCCGGTGCTGGTCGGCGAGGTGCAGTACGCGGAGTGGACGCCGGACGGGAGGCTGCGCCACCCCTCCTGGCGCGGCCTGCGCGACGACAAATCCCCCGAGGACATAACGCGCGAGCCCGAACCGATCATCACCCGCGATAGCGGGCCCCGCACGGCCGGCGGATCGGACGTCACCCGCGAGGGCGGGCCCCTCAGGACCCGCGGACCGGGCGTCAGCCGCGGGGGCGAGCCGCCGCGGAGGGCAGGCTGACGAGCTCGACCAGCTCGTCCAGATCGACGTACTTCGCGACCTCGGCCACCGACCGGCAGTAGGCGACCAGGATCCCGTGCTGGCGCACGCGCAGCAGCGTCCGCCCGTCGAGCCTGATCGGCTCGATCTCGTACCCGTTGCTCCCCACCCATCGCGACATGCCGGAATCATAAGAAATCGCAGGTCAAAGGGATGCAAAACCTACCTGAGACCTCCGGCCGGTGGACGGGCGCCCCCGTTGACCGCCCATCCACCCCTAGCCTGAAACTCCACTAAACCGCGCTATCGTGACGAAACACGACTTATCCCTATAAATCGCCCAACCGTCCTCATTCCGAGAAAGGCCAGCCCTGATGTCTGATCTCCTGTCTGCCCTGAACGGGCTGAGGAAGTCCTTCAACCACCACGATCTCGACGCGCTCGCTCAGTGCTTCAGCGAGCGGGCCGTGCTGGTGGCGCCGGACGGCATAGGGCAGGACAGGGACGAGATCGCCTCCTACTACGGCCTGTTCATCGAGGCCTTCCCGGACTCGGCGTGCACGCCCCAGTCGGTGCACGAGTCCGGCGACACCATCACAGCGGAGTACACGTTCACCGGCACCCACAAGGGGCCGTTCCTCGTGCCCGGCGGAGGAGTGGTCGAGGCGACCCTGCGCCCGATCACCGTCCGCGCGTGCTGCGTGTCGTTCGTGGAGGACGGCCTCATCGCCAGCCACCGCATCTACTACGACCAACTCGAACTGGCCGCCCAGCTCGGCGGCTCCCTCTGCTTCAAGGAACCCGAACTGCTCACGGAACGCTAGCCCGATCAGCAGTTCTCCGTGCGCTCGTACTGGCCGTAGTGCCCGGGGCCGCCGCGGAGAGCGCCCTCTTCGTGGTGCGGAACTTCATCTTTCCTCCAGTGGTGTGACCGGTCGGGGTGCCTCCAGCTTCCGTCCGCGGCGGCTCCGGCGGCAGGCGGGCGACCGGCGGTTGACCGGCGGTTAGGCTGCGAACGGCGCGGACAAGATCGGGTACCGTGAACCGGCGGAAAGGGGATCGATGTTCGGCGGCGTGCTGCGCGACTTCCGGGTTCGGGCACTGCTCACGCAGGAGGAGCTGGCCGCGTTGTCCGGCGTCAGTGAGCGGCAGATCCGCGAGATCGAGTCCGGCCGCGTCGCGGTGCCCCGGTCCAGCACCGTCCGGGTGCTCGCCGACACGCTGAAACTCTCCCCCTCGGACCGGGCCGCCTTCCAGCTCGCCGCGCAGCCGGACGCCGGACGCCCGCCGGTCCCCGCGCAGCCCGGCGCAGGACTCCCGCCGGTGCCCGCGCAGCCGGACATGGGACTCCCGCCGGTGCCCGCGCAGTTACCCGCCGGCGTCGACGGATTCACCGGCCGGGCCGAGGCGCTGCGCGCGCTCGACGCGGCCACGGCCGCGGTGGTCACCGTCTCCGGCCCCGCCGGCGTGGGCAAGACCTCACTGGCCGTGCATTGGTCCCGCCTGGTCGCGCCGCGCTTCCCGGACGGCCGGCTGTACGTGGACCTGCGCGGTTTCTCTCGCCACGCCGCGGTCGATCCCGCCGAGGTGATCCGCGGATTCCTGGACGCCCTCGGGGTGCCGCCCGACCGCGTCCCGCCCGGCTTCGAGGCGCAGGTGGCGCTCTACCGCAGCCGGTCCGCGGGCCGCCGCCTGCTGGTCGTGCTCGACAACGCCCGCGACGCCGACCAGGTCCGGCCGTTGCTGCCCGCCGGCCCGGACGCCCGTACGGTCGTCACCAGCCGCCGGCAGCTCACCGCCCTGGTCGCCGAGACCGGCGCCGCCGCGCTGACGCTGGACGTCCCGGGCATCGAGGAGGCGGTAGAGCTACTCGGCCACCGGCTCGGCGCGGACACCGGTCGGCGCCGATCGCACCCGGAGGCTGAGGTCGGGGACGTGGACGCCGTGACCGCGATCGCGACTGCCTGCGGACGGCTCCCGCTGGCGTTGGCGCTGGTCGGCGCGCGGGCGCGGCTGACCGGCTTCCCGCCCGCGACGATCGCCGCGGAGCTGCGCCACCCGGGCGGCCGGCTCGCGGCCCTCGACGTCGGCGCCGTGTTCTCCTGGTCCTACGACGCGCTGAGCCCGGAGGCCGCGCGGCTGTTCCGGCTGCTCGGGCTGGTCGCGGGCGCCGACATCGCTGTGACGGCCGCGGCCGCGCTGGCCGGCCGGGCGCTGCCCGAGGTCCGGCGGACGCTGGCCGAGCTGGCCCACGCCAGCCTGGTGACCGAGCACGCGCCCGGCCGCTACCGGATGCACGACCTGCTGCACGTCTACGCCGGCGAGCGCGCCCGGGCCGACGAGTCCGAGGCCGCGCGGCGGGCGGCGCTGACCCGGCTGCTCGACCACTACACGCACACCGCGTACCACGCCGAGCTGGTGCTGAATCCGGTGCGGGCGCCCATCCCGATGACCCTCGGCGCGCCCGCCGACGGGGCCGAGCCGAAACGCGTGTTCGACGTCCCGGCCGCCCTGGCATGGCTGGAGACCGAGCACGCGGTGCTGCTGACCGCGCTGCGGCAGGCCGAGGCGGAGGGCATGCACAGGCACGCGTGGCAGCTGAGCTGGGCGCTGGACACATTCCTGAACGACCAGCGGCGCTGGCACGACGAGGGGGCGGCGTGGGCGGTGGCGCTGCGTGCGGCGACCGCCATGACCGACCAGCCGGCGGCGGCGCACGCGCACCGCTTCCTGAGCGCGGTGAACGGCCGGCTCGACCGGTTCGACGACGCGCACGCCCACATGCGGCAGGCGCTCGAACTGAGCCTCGCCGCCGGAGACCGGGCGGGCGAGGCGGAGAGCCGCTTCGTGCTGTCCTATGTGCACTGGCTGCAAGGCGACGGCGAACGGGCGCTCGACCAGGCCGAGCAGGCGTTGTCGCTCTTCGACGAGCTCGGCGACCCGCTCTGGGCGGGCAAGGCCAGCCTCGCGGTGGGCTGGTACCACTCCGAGCTCGGCGCCTACCAGGAGGCGCTGCCGTTCCACGTGCGAGCGCTGGAGCTGCAGCAACGGGCGGGCGACCGGGCCAACGAGGTGGTCACCTTGGACACGCTGGGCCTGCTCCACCAGCGGCTGGGCGACCCGGAGACCGCGATCCGGCACTACCAGCGCGGCCTCCGGCTGGCCGGCACGATGAACAGCGCCGGGTTACGGGCCCAGCTTCTCGGGCACCTCGGCGACGCGAGCGAGGCCGCCGGCGACCCGCGGACGGCCCGCGAGCGCTGGCTGGAGGCGTACGAGATCTTCCGCGACCTCGGCCACCCCCAGGCCGCCGACCTGCGCCGCAAACTCCAGTCCCCAGACCCGGCGTAGCCGGTAGGGGCGGCAGGCTGGCCCCGGTCCGGCAGGTTCCGGTACGGCTAGGCGGCGCGGTCCCCGGCGGGCGGGGCCTGGTGCCGTCGGCGGAGCAGGGCCAGCAGGGCCGCGCCCGCCAGGTACACGGCCAGCGCGGCCGGAGGCAGGCCGGTCCACCCATGGTAGGCGGGGCCCGCCAGGGCGATGCCGAGAAGGGCGGCGATGACGGCGGCTGCGCCGAGGGCGGTCAGCACGGCGGCCACGGGTCCTCGTGCGCCCGGTGAGGCGGCGGGTGGTTCCGTGCGTCGCTCGGCGCGCCCGAACACCGCGACCAGCACCGCGAGGATCACGGCCAGGCACAGCAGCCAGGGGATCCGCAGCAGCACCCAGGGGAGCGACCCGGGCGCGGGCTGGGGCATCAGGTCCGTCCCGTGCAGGGCCAGGGCGCCGATGATGAGGGCGGTCATGTGCCAGAGGAACAGCGTCATGATCACCGAGTTGACCGCGACCACCGCCGTCCACGGCCCCCGGCGCCGCAGCCACCGGTTCCCCAGGTCCCGCAGCCACAACGCGACCCCCGCCTGTGCGGTCGCGAGGGCGAGCAGGGCGAGTGTGGGCGGCGCGGTGTTCTGCAGCTCTTCTCCCGCGAACCCGACCATGCTGACCGGATAGGGCCCGGCCACGGTCAGCACCACGAGGGCGCCCGCTCCGAGCACCGCCATCGGCGCGGCGACCAGGGGCCGGGCGGGAAGGCGGCCGTCCTGCCAGGCGAAGCCCAACTGGTGGACGGCCAGCCATGCCAGCAGGTAGTTCGCCTGGCCCACGTACGGAACATCGAGGACGAGCCGCGTCAGGTCGCCCGCACCGACCAGCGCCGTGAGGACGACCGGCACGACGAGTCCCGCGCGCCGGTGCAGCGCGTACATGGGCGGGGCCAGCACGACCACGGCGATGTAGACGACCAGGAACCACAGCGGGATCAAGGCCAGCCAGATCGCGTCGCCGATCAGGGACGGGCCGACGCCCGCGAGCCGCGCGACCAGCGCCACCGCCGCGAGCGTGCACAGCAGCACGGTGGTCGGGCGGACGAGCCGGGCGGTCCTGCCGAGCACCCAGGCGGTGGGGCCGCCGCCGCGCCGCAGATGCGAGGTGAGGGACGCGGCGTTGGCGTACCCGCCGACCAGGAAGAACAGGGGCATGACCTGGAAGACCCACGTCAGGGGGCGCGTCCACGGCACGGTCTCCAGGACGCTACGCCCCGCGAACCCCCCGGGGCCGTGGGTGATCGAGACGACAAGCCAGTGGCCGGTGACGACCGCCGTGATGGCGAAGGCCCGGACGAGATCGACATAGCGATCCCGCCGCGCGGGCGTCCGCTCGGCCGCTTGCCCTATCCGCGCGATCAGCGATCCGGCCGGTCGCCGCGTCCGCCGCGCCGCCCGCCGCGCTCCCGGCGTGGGGCGGGCTCCCCTGGTGCCGCCGTCCGGCATGGCTGGACATCCCTTCGCCTTCCTTTACGTCATATCAAGCGGCTCTGGGAGGCTGAACGGCGGAGATGCTCATCCGCGCGTGGTGTCTCGTACCCGGGTTCCGAAATATCGCCTCCGCTATCCCGCGACCGATGGCGACACCGGCCGGCACCTTCCGCGATCGCCACGCCCGAGGCCACTCCCCACATGAAGCGTTTCGGGGCTCGCAGGGGGCCGGTAGGCCCTTGGGAGGCACTGCCCGAGCCGAAGGGGAGGTCCGACGGCGGTCAGGTCGTGTGGCGGGCTCTTTCGAGGCCGTCGAGGATGAGGTCGAGGCCGAACTCGAACTCGTCGCCGTAGTCGTAGCCGGGCTGCATGACGTGCTCGACGGCCAGCTCGGTGAGGTGTGGGTACTCGCCGGAGGAGAATCGCGCCATGATCGCCTGCGCGACCTGCGCCGTCTCGGCCGAGGTGTCGAACGGCAGGCTCGGCTCCTGCATCGCGAACCCGTAGATGTAGCTGTCCAGGGCGGAGTACGCGTGGGCGGCCAGGGCGATCGAGAACCCCGCCCCTCGCAGGGTGCCGATCACGGCGTCATGGTGCCGCAGCGTCGCGGGGCCGGGCGTGGCCCGCGACTCCATGCGCCCGATCGCCCAGCGGTGACGCGACAGGGCCTCGCGGGCCGAGATCGCCCGCCGGCGCATGGCCGTCCTCCAGTCGGTGTCACCGGCCGGCAGGTCTATCTCGCCGAAGACGACGTCGATCATGCCGTCGAGCAGGTCGCTCTTGTTGGCCACGTGGTTGTACAGCGACATCGCCTCGACCCCGAGCTCCTCTCCGAGCTTGCGCATGGTGAGCGACTCGATGCCACCCGCGTCGGCCAGGGCGACCGCGGACCGCAGCACCCGGTCGCGGTTCAGTCGCGCCCGGGGCTCGGGGGTCGGGTGGGTCATGCACATCCTCCTTGACTTACTTACACTGTAAGCAGCAGACTTACGGCATAAGCTTACAACGTAGGGAGCCCGCGATGGGAACCGACCACCGCACCAGACCGGCCGACCCCCCGCACGTCACGGCCGAGGGGACGACGATGAAGGCGGTCGTCCAGGACGTGTACGGCGAAGCCGAGAATGTCATGCGGGTCGAGCAGATCGGCCGTCCCGTCATCGGGGACGACGAGGTGCTGATCCGGGTGCACGCCGCCGGTGTCGATCGAGGCGTCTGGCATCTCATGGCCGGCCTCCCCTACCCCGTGCGCCTCGCCGGCTACGGGGTCCGCGCGCCCAGGACCCGAGTGCGAGGGCGGGAGGTCGCCGGGCGCGTCGAGGCGGTCGGCAAGACGGTGACCACGCTCCGGCCGGGCGACGAGGCGTTCGGCGTCGGCGAGGGCACCTTCGCCGAGTACGCCACGGCCACGCCGGGCAGGCTCGCGCCCAAGCCCGCCAACCTCACCTTCACGCAGGCGGCGGCCGTCGGTGTCTCGGCTCTCACCGCCCTGCAGGCGGTTCGCGACCGAGGGCGCGTGCGGCCCGGGCAGAAAGTGCTGGTCATCGGCGCGTCCGGAGGCGTTGGAACGTTCGCCGCGCAGATCGCCAAGGCCTTCGGCGCGGAGGTCACCGGCATGTGCACCACGACGAAGGTCGACCTGGTCAGGTCCCTCGGCGCGGACCACGTCGTCGATCGCACCCGCCACGACGTCGAGGACGCGGGGCGGCGGTACGACGTCATCCTCGACATCGGCGGCAACCGCTCGCTCACCCGCCTACGCCGAGCCCTCACCCCGCGCGGCACACTCGTCATCGTCGGGGCCGAAACCGGCGGGCGATGGCTCGGCGGCACCGACCGTCAGATCCGGGCGTCCATGCTGTCCCCGTTCGTCGGCCAGAAGCTGGGCACGTTCATCTGCTCGGAGAACGCGAAGGACCTGATCGTTCTCACCGAGCTCATCGCGTCCGGCAAGGTGACCCCGGTCATCGGCCGCACCTACCCCCTGAGCGAGACCCCCGCGGCCATCCAGCACATGCGAGACGGCCACGCCCGCGGGAAGATCGTCATCAACATCTGAGGCACCCTCAGCGACCTTTCGCTGACAACAATGCCAACGATCCCTCCGTTCACCACGCGAGTCCCCACGCCGAGTACCGGCCGTATCTGATCCGGACGCGCCGAGAGCGCGGCTCGGGAGATCCGCGCGGCCGGCCGGGCCTACTCCGGCGCCTGCGCCTACACCCACTCCACGCTGGCGAACGACCTGTTCACCTACGAGCCTGTCGCCAGGTCCTCTGGGAAGCACTGCCCGAGCCGAAGGCGAGGCCCAGAACCACGAGCGGACGCCGACGAGGCCGCATCCAGCTAGAGATCAGGTCCTTGGTCAGCAGCCGACTCGATGTGGCGGGCATCAGAAGCCATCGAAGGCTCGGACCCCGAACATCTGGTAAGCCGAGGTGCGACAGAACAGCTCTCCCCGTTCGGCATCTAGATGTACGGTCCGCCTTGGATATACTCTGCGTTCAAGATCGGACACACTAGGTCATGAGGTTTGGGTACGCGAGCACATGAACCGCTTGGTCGAACCCCAGCCTTCAGTAACCAGGCGATGCTCTGCCGTAAAGGTGACGCGGGTGGCTCGGGCTGGCAATGTAGACATACCTTCGAGTGACATGGCCTGATACAAATACAGTTTTACGCATTCGAACATTAGTTCCTGGAGAGTAGGATGCGGATCACCGAAGAGCAGGCTCGCCTGCTCGCCATATGCATGGTCAAAGGCGTCAGCTGGCACCTCATCGCCCGCGAGGCTCAGCGTCCAGAGGGCCTCGCGCGCCTCTGGGCAGGGGAGATCGTCGAGTCCTCCCCCGAAGCGACCAAGGCAAGAGCGCTGATCAGACAGAGCATCCCGGATCTTGATCACTATCTGGAAGCCGCCGAGCAGCAGGCAGGCCGAGCTGTGGCCGGTGGTGCTCACATCGTCACAGTCCTTGATCCCGACTATCCCGCTACTCTTCGCCTGATCTTCAACCTTCCGCCTTTCCTGTTCGTCCGCGGGCAGCTACGGGATGCGGATCTACGGAGCGTGGCGGTCGTCGGCACCCGCCAGGCCAGCGAGGATGGTCTGCGCCGGGCGCGCCGTATGTCATGCCTTCTCACCGAGCACGAGGTCACTGTCGTCTCCGGTCTGGCCCGGGGCATCGATACCGCCGCGCATACCGCCGCACTCGACGCCGGCGGCCGGACCATCGCCGTCGTCGGCACCGGCATTCTGCGCTGCTACCCGGCAGAGAACCGGGCACTGGCCGACCGGATCGCCGAGAATGGCGCCATGGTCTCCCAGTTCTGGCCCGACGCCAACGGGGCCAGCTATACCTTCCCCCGGCGTAACGTCACCATGTCGGGGATCGCCCAGGGCACGGTGGTGATCGAGGCGGCGAGCACGTCTGGGGCCAAGATGCAGGCCAGGCTAGCGTTGGAGCACGGCAAGAAGGTGTTTCTCCTTCGGAGCCTCACCCAGGACCAACCGTGGGCGCAGCAGTACGTCAGCGAGCGCGGAGCGGTCATGGTCGACGACGTGGATGATGTCGTCAAGGCCTTGTCCAGCCCTGGCCGCATCCAAGCCGTCGACGCTTCCCGGGCCCAGCTGGCCCTTGAGTTCGACGAACTGAAGCTAGAAGAGCAGGCCCCCGGAGGCCTGTGGTGAAACGGCCGGCCTATGGCGACGGCCCACCGCCTGCCGGCTTCGGGAGATGCGGAATATGCCCCTACCTACGGACGGGGCACGTCCGCATCTGCCACGAGTGCGCTTCAGAGCGATTCCAAGCCCCCGACGATCCCAACTGCCCTATATGCCATCAGGTCTTGCGGAGCGGCCAGCAGGCGTGTTCCAACCGGCTCTGCGGCCACCCTCAACGCGCGTTCGAGTGGACTGCTGTCATCGGGGTCAAGGCGGGCATCCTGCAGGAGGGAATCCTGCAACTCAAAAAGGGCGCCCATGGCTGGGGAATGATCTTCGCACGGATCGTCCTGGGCCACCTCTACACACGTCCCGAGCTCACCGCCAAGGTCGACGCCATCATTCCGATGCCCTCGTACCTGGAGCAGAACCAGGCCCGCCGTGGTAATGATCACACCGGATACGTCATCGAAAGAGCCATCCTAGAGGACGACCGAGGTCTCCCATTCGTACTGGAGCCCCCGCTGATACGGAAGACCAGCGTGACCGTCCGGATGAGAGACACCGCGTCGGCGTTGGAGCGGCATGTGGCGGCCCAAAGCCTGTACGACGCTCTCCATGTACCCGACCCAAGTCGCGTCAGAGGTCAGAGCATCATGGTTTATGACGATGTATTCACCGGCGGCAACACCCTGAATGCGGTAGCGAAGCGACTGAAGGCCAATGGCGCCAGCAAGGTGTACGGACTGACTCTCGCCCGGGCCCAGTGGCGAGTGTGAGTGGCCTAACGTGGCGGGCGCGGGGATGTCGCCGGCGTCAGGGGTGAGGAAGTTCGCGGCGTGCCGTCCCCAGCCGCGGAGGTCGTCGATGGTCTGGGCGATCTCCAGCTTGGAGCCGGGGATGAGGGACGCCCAGCTCGGTAGCCGTCGAGACGGGGTGAGTGGGGTCGTCCACCCAAGGCGTGATCAGCACTGGTAGGCGCAGCCGGGCGATGAGCTCACGTGGCGGCAGATCCAAGGCGCCCACCCCGCCTAGGACGGACGGTAGCAGCCGTTCGCCGGCGTCCACCGGCAGAGGCAGGCCGGGGGCGCCCTGGTGCGGTGCGGGAACCGGCGCATCGCGCAGTAAGGACTCCAGTGCGGCCGCCCCGCCTTCTTCTACGAGAGCGGCCATCGACGCATAGAGCTTGCCTTGGGACGCGCGGGTCTCCCACGCCGTGGCGAAGCCGTCAGCACGAGCTTCTCGAAGCGATCGGAAGCGAGGACCGCGGCGTGAAGCCGGAGAGCAACTGGCGGATTTCCTGCGCGCACGACCTGCGGCCGTCCGGCCGTCGGATGCCGCGAGTGCCTGCGCCGGGTCTCGGGGCGCCGGCCCGCGAGCTTGTCGAGCGACTGCGCTCCGAGAGCGCGGAGTTCGCTGTGCTGTGGGAAGCACATGAGGTGGCGACGCGGATCAGCGACCGCAAACGGGTCGCCGGCCCGACGGGCATGCTGGAGCTGTACTGCCGGTTCCTCACCGCCGGAGCCCCAGATCAGCTGCTCGTGGGCTTCACCCCGGTCGCCGGCACGAACGGCCACCGAGCGGCTTCGGTGAATCCGTTAGCGCCGGCGCGGAGCGTTCCCAACGGTGCATCAGCGACCAATCGCCCAGCGTTAGGCGACGCGGGGGTCGAAGGGGGCCGGCAGGCCCCATTCGAAGCACAGCCCGAGCCGTAGGCGAGGGCCATGACCGCGAGCGGGCGCGCCGGTATCTTGGCCGGCCAGGAGGCGACCGAACCCGGGCCGGTCGTGGCCGGTTAGATCACGTCCTTGGTGAGGAGGACGACGGTCTCGACGTGGTGGGTCATGGGGAAGGCGTCGAAGGCGCGGATGTCGACCGTGGGGTAGCCGCGTTCGGCGAACCATGCGAGATCGCGCGCCAGCGTGGCCGGGTCGCACGAGACGTAGACGACGCGGGCGGCGTCCAGGCCCGCGACGCGGTGGACCACCTCGCGGCCGAGCCCGGTGCGCGGCGGGTCGACCACGACCACGTCGGCCCGTTCGACCCCCAGCCGGTCGAGGGCGTCCTCCACCCGGCCCCGCTCGATGCGCGCCTGCGGAAGGTCGCGCAGGTTGTGGCGGGCGTCCTGCACCGCCCGCGCGTCGAACTCGATGCCGAGTACCGCGCCCTCGGGTCCGACGGCCTCGGCGAGGCCCGCCGCGAACAGCCCGACCCCGCAGTAGAGGTCGAGCGCCCAGTCGCCGGGGCGCAGCGCGGCGAACTCCAGCACCGCGTCGAGAAGCGTGGCGGGGGCCCCGGGGTGCACCTGCCAGAAGCCGCTGCCGGTGACCTGGAACTCGCGCTCGCCGACCCGCTCGGTGAGCGCCGTACGGCCCCGTACGGCCCTCGCGTGGCCCCGGCCCTCGTCGACGAGGACGTAGGCGTCCGCGTCGAGATCGGGCACCGCCACCGTACGGTGGGGCTTCGGGGAGACGACGACGGCCCGCTCGCGCGTGGACGTCGCGATCGCCTCCACGCTGGAGGCGCCCCGCCAGTTCTTGCGCTCGACGCCCATGCGCTCGACCTCGGGGTGGGCGATCAGGCAGGCGTCGACCGGCTCGATCTCGTGCGACCGGTGGCGGCGCAGCCCGGGCACGCCGTCGGGGGTGACGGCGAACTGGACGCGGGTGCGCCAGCCCAGGCCGTCCGGGGAGCCCGGGAGCTCCTCGACGTCGACCTTCATCTCGATGCCCGCGAGCCGCTGGAGCTGCTCGGTGACGACCTCGGCCTTGAACCGGCGCTGGGCGTCCAGAGTGGCGTGCTGCCAGTCGCAGCCGCCGCACCGGCCGGGGCCGGCGAACGGGCACGGCGGCGTGACCCGGTCGGGCGACGGGTCGAGGATCTCGACCGCGTCGGCCCGCAGGAAGCGCGTGGTCTCCTCGGTCACCTCGGCGAGAACGCGCTCGCCGGGCAGAGCGTGGCGGACGAAGACCACCCGGCCTTCGTGCCTGGCGACGCACCATCCACCGTTGGCGACGCGCTCCACGGTCAGTTCGATCGGCACCTCGGTCCCCCCGCTCACATTTTGACCTGGTCATCCTTACGTGCCACAGCGTACGGCCGGCGTACCGAGCCCGGGGCGAACGACTCCGGCCGGCCCTTGAGCCGGTCGGAGGACGCGAGCTGCCACGGCACGCTGGTGACCATCACGCCGGGCTGGAACAGCAGTCGGCCCTTGAGCCGCAGCGCGCTCTGGTTGTGCAGCAGGTGTTCCCACCAGTGGCCGACGACATACTCGGGGATGAAGACGGTCACCACGTCGCGGGGAGAGCGGCGCCGCAGGCTCTTGACGTATTCGAGCACCGGGCGGGTGATCTCTCGATAAGGCGAGTCGAGGATCTTGAGCGGCACCGGGATGCCCCGCTCCTCCCAGTCGCGCTGGAGCTGCCTGGCCTCGTCGGTGTCGACGCCGACGCTGATGGCCTCCAGCGTCGAGGGACGGGTGGCCCTGGCGTACGCGAGGGCGCGGAGCGTCGGCTTGTGGATCTTGGAGAGGAGCACGATGGCGTGGTTCCTTGCCGGGAGCATCGACTCGTCCGTCTGCATGTCCTCCGGCACGACCAGCTCGGCGGCCACGTTGTCGTAGTGGCGCCTGATGCCGCGCATCATCACGAAGAGCACGGCCATGGCGGCACAGGCGATCCAGGCGCCGTGGGTGAACTTCGTGATCAGCACCACGACCAGCACCAGGCCGGTCACCGTGGCGCCGAACGCGTTGATCATCCGCGACCGCTGCATCTGCGCGCGCTTCTTGGAGTCGGTCTCCGTGCGGAGCAGGCGGTTCCAGTGCCGCACCATGCCGACCTGGCTGATCGTGAACGACACGAACACGCCGACGATGTAGAGCTGGACCAGGCGGGTGGTCTCGGCGTGGAAGGCGTAGATCAGCAGCCCCGCCATGGTCGCGAGCATGACGATGCCGTTGCTGAAGGCCAGCCGGTCGCCGCGCGTGTGCAGCTGGCGCGGCAGGTAGCGGTTCTGGGCGAGCACCGACGCCAGCACCGGGAAGCCGTTGAAGGCGGTGTTGGCGGCCAGCACGAGGATCAGCGCCGTCATCGCCGTGATGACGTAGAAGGCCGGGGTGAAGTTGCTGAAGACGGTCTGCGCGACCTGGGCGATCACGGGACCGGGGTTGGGGACGGGGTGGCCCGCGCGGTCGACGAGCGAGCTGCCCGCCGCGCGGTCGGCGAACTTGGCGTCGGTGATGAACGCCAGGGCGGTGATGCCGGCGAACATCGTCGCGGCCAGCACGCCCAGCGCCAGCAGGGTGTTCGCGGCGTTCTTGCCCTTGGGCTTCTTGAACGCCGGCACGCCGTTGCTGATGGCCTCCACGCCGGTCAGCGCCGCGCAGCCGGAGGAGAACGCGCGCAGCAGCAGGAAGATCAGGGCGAAGCCGCCGATGCCGACGCTCTCGCCGGTGACCGTATAGTCGGCGGAGGGGGCCTTCAGCTCGGTGCCGAGCGCGAGCCGCACGCCACCCCAGATCATCAGGCCGAACACGCTGATCATGAAGGCATAGGTGGGGACGGCGAACGCCAGGCCCGACTCCCTGATGCCCCGCAGGTTCAGCACGGTCAGCACCGCGACGATGACCACCGCCGCGGCGACCTTGTGGTCGGCCAGGAAGGGGAGCGCCGCACCGAGGTTCTCCACGCCGGAGGAGACCGACACGGCCACGGTCAGCACGTAGTCGACCATGAGCGCGCTGGCGACGACCAGCCCGTAGTTCGACCCGAGGTTCTCGGTCGCGACCTCGAAGTCGCCGCCGCCGCTGGTGTAGGCCCGGACGTTCTGCCGGTACGACGCGACCACCGTCAGCAGGATCACCACAACAGCGAGGGCGATCCAGGGAGTGAAGTGGTAGGCCGCGAGGCCGGCGATGCCGAGCGTGATCAGAATCTCCTGAGGGGCGTACGCCACCGAGGACAGGGCGTCGCTGGCGAACACCGGCAGCGCGATGCGCTTTGGCAGCAACTGCTCGTGTGCCTGCGCACTTCGGAGCGCACGCCCGACGAGTAGTCGCTTGACCAGATCTGCAACCTTCACCACGAGTGACGATGCTAGTCCTCAGGTCCGGTCCTCCTCACACGACGCCGCCAGAACCGGCCATACTTGGCCTCGTAGCTGTATAAGGTCCAGGAGTTGCCGCCTCAAAGCCAACGGCGGGGGAGCATGCATATCGTCATCATGGGATGCGGCCGGGTCGGTTCGACCCTTGCCCACATCCTCGAGGACAGCGGCCACTCGGTCGCGATCATCGACAGGGACCCTCAGGCGTTCCGGCGCCTGCGGGCGGGCTTCCGCGGGCGCCGTGTCACCGGCATCGGCTTCGACCGGGACGTCCTGGAGGAGGCCGGCATCGAGTCGGCCGCCGCGTACGTCGCGGTGAGCAGCGGCGACAACTCGAACATCATCTCCGCGCGCGTCGCGCGCGAGACGTTCGGCGTCGACAACGTCGTGGCCCGCATCTACGACTCCCGGCGCGCCGAGGTCTACCAGCGGCTGGGCATCCCCACGGTGGCCACCGTTCGCTGGACGGCCGACCAGATCCTCCGGCGGGTGCTCCCCGAGGGCGCCGAGCCCCTCTGGCGCGACCCGACCGGCGTGGTCATACTGGCCGAGGTCGCCTACCACTCCAGCTGGATCGGCAGCCGCACCCGCACGCTGGAGGAGGCCGCGGGCGCCCGCGTCGCCTTCCTCAACCGCATGGGCGAGGCCCTGCTGCCCAAGGAGGAGACGGTGCTCCAGGAGGGCGACATCCTCCACATGATCGCCGGTGACAACGACATGGACCGGATCAACAAGGTGCTGTCCGCCGCGCCCGAGGAGGAGTCCAACTGATGCGCGTCACGATCGCGGGCGCGGGGGCGGTCGGCCGGTCCATCGCGGCGGAGCTGCTGGAGAACGGCCACGAGGTCCTGCTCATCGACATCGACCCCCGGGCCATCAAGATCGACAGCGTGCCGCGGGCCGAGTGGCTGCTCGCCGACGCGTGCGAGATCTCGTCGCTGGACGAGGCCGGGCTCAACAACTGTCATGTGATGATCGCCGCGAGCGGCGACGACAAGGTCAACCTGGTCGTCTCGCTGCTGGCCAAGACCGAGTACGGCGTGCCGCGCGTGGTCGCCCGCATCAACCACCCGAAGAACGAGTGGCTGTTCAACGAGTCGTGGGGCGTGGACGTCGCGGTCTCCACGCCGCGCCTGCTCTCGGCCCTGGTCGAGGAGGCGGTCAGCGTCGGCGACCTGGTGCGGCTGATGACCTTCCGTCAGGGCCAGGCCAACCTCGTCGAGCTCACGCTTCCCGAGGACGCCCCCGTGGTCGGCCAGCGGGCCGGCTCGGTGCCCTGGCCGCAGGATTCCGCGCTGGTGGCGATCCTGCGCGAGGGCCGGGTGCTGGTGCCCTCCGACGACGATCCCCTGGAGGCGGGCGACGAGCTGCTGTTCGTGGCCAGCCAGGAGGTCGAGGAGGAGCTCGCCCACCTGCTCGCCCCCCACTGAGAGCTCACCACCCACTGAGAGCTCACCCCCCACTGAGGGGGGCTCACCCCTCGCTGGGGGGGCTCACCCCTCGCTGGGGGTTGCCCCCCACTGGGGGCCGATCACAGCGAAAGCGCCGGGGCCCCCTGAGGGGCCCCGGCGCCGCCGTATCCGCCTCTTAGGCGCTGGCTCCGGGCGTGGTCGGCGAGATGGGGGTTCTCCCCCGGGCGAGCACCCAGACCATGGCGCCGAGCGCCGCGACCTGGATGGGCCAGCCCAGCACGACCTTCGCCACCCCGAGGGCGGCAACCTGGTCGGCGTAGTAGAGCGGCAGTTGCACGACCACCCGCAGCAGGCAGGGCAGGATCAGCAGCCACGTCAGCCGCGAGCAGAGCCGGACGATGCCGGAGTCCTGCCGCCAGCCAGTGGGGTCGCCGGTCACCGAGCCGATGAGGAACCCCACGACCGGCCACCGGACGACGATCGACAGCACCATCACGGCGGCGTAGCCCCCGTTGTAGAGGATGCCGGGCAGGAAGACGTCCTTGGCATCCCCCGAGCGGCTGGCGAAGACCGCGCCGATGCCGATGCCGATGAGGCTGTTGATCACGAACTGCGGCGTGGTCCGCTGCGCGAGCCGTACGAGCAGGAGCAGCACGGCCACGCCGATGCTGACCATGAGCGAGATCTTGAGCTGCTCGGTGGAGATCCACGTGATCGTGAACACCACCGTCGGGACCGCCGCCTCGATGATGCCGCGCACGCCACCGAGCGCCTTGGCGAGCTGGGCACGGATGGCGCTCTCGACGGTCTCGTGCGCGACCTCGTCCTGGATCGTCGTGCCGGACGCGCTCACGGACGCGCTCCCCGCCGGCGCGCCGCGCCCGCTCTCGTCGCGCCGTCTCGCCACTGCATGATCATTGGTCTCCTCGCCTGGCGGAACCGTGGTCACTGGCCACTCGCTGGGCGCAGCTCGTAGCGGGGGTTGAACATCACCTTGCGGCCGTCCTGGATGCTGACCAGACCCTCGGCCCGCACCACCCGGCCCGGCTCGATGCCGACGATCTTGCGCCGGCCCAGCCAGACCAGGTCGACCACATCGGAGCCGTCGTAGAGCTCGGCCTCCAGGGAGGGAACGCCGCCCCGGGGCCGCAACGTCACCGTGCGGAGCGTGCCCGCCACGCAGAACCTCCTGCGCTGGCCGCACGACGCGATGGGCGTCGCGCCGTAACGGTCGAGGTCCTCCTGGAGCTCCGCGGCCTCCAGCTCGGCCTGGCTGGTGGTCAGCCGCCGCAAGAAACCGCGCAGCCCGCGTTTGACGGGCTCTGCCGTACTCATCTCTCGTTCAACTCCTCGGGAGCCCATGCGATCCTGACCGCAGCTTACGTCAGCGAACCTCGGTGATCTCAGGCCCACGCTCGAACGGATTGAGGTCCGCCTTGCCCTCCTCGGTCGCCTGCTGCTCGACGGCCTGCCGGGCCTCGGCGGGCAGCCGCAGCTCGATCGGCTCTTTGGGGGCCATGGGCTGGTCTCCGCGCACCACGACGATGTCGCGGATGACGTCCTCCAGAACTTTGCCCGCCTCGGGGTCGGCGATGGCACGGCCGCTGAGGACGCCCCGCAGGAACCAGCGGGGGCCGTCGACGCCGATGAACCGGACCGGCTGCTTGGCGCCGTCCTGCTGGATCTCGGCGGCGAGCTCGGGACCGAAGGGGCCCTGCCGCTCCTCGCAGGCGCCGCCCGCGGCGGTCAGCTCGCGGGTCAGCTCGGAGCGGACCTCGTCCCAGATGCCGCTCTTCTTGGGGGCCGCGAAAGCGTGCACCTGGAGGGCACTCTCGTTGACCAGCACCACGGCGCCGACGATCTGGTCGCCGGCGACGTTCAGCTGGACCTCGAACCCGGGGCCGATGGGCAGCCGCATGCCGCCCAGATCGACCCGCTCGGTCTCGGGATGGGGCTCGTCGGCGTCCCATGGTCCCGACTCGCGGTCGGACACCGGCGCGTTCTCGGCGACCGGTGCCGACTCCTGTTCTTCCGCATGACGGCGGCGTCGGAACACTTCGTTCACACTCCTTATCGACTTATCGACCGGTGGAGCCGAACCCGCCGGCGCCGCGCGCCGACCCGGGGAGCCGCTCCACCTCGTAGAAAGCTGCCTTCTCCACCCGCTGGACGACGAGCTGGGCGATCCGGTCACCGCGCCTGAGCCGCACGACGTCCTTGGTGTCGGTGTTGAGCAGCGTCACCCTGATCTCGCCCCGGTAGCCGGCGTCGACCGTGCCGGGCGCGTTGACGAGCGTGACGCCGAACTTGGCCGCGAGCCCGGAGCGCGGGTGCACGAAGGCGGCGTACCCGTCGGGCAGCGCGATGGCCACGCCGGTGCCCACCACGGCCCGCTCCCCCGGCAGCAACTCGACGTCCTCCGCGGCGTGGAGGTCGGCTCCCGCGTCGCCCGGATGGGCGTACGAAGGAAGCGGCAGCTCGGGGTCGAGTCGCTGGATCAGCACCTCGATCATGGATTCACCTCGTAGTCGTGGAGCCGCGCCCGGCTGACGGTGTGACCCGGCCCACCGGACCGCGGGACGCGCATCCGGGCACCCGCACCGGCGAACGGCCTTCCGGGCGCGCCGCGGCGGCCCTCAGCCTCAAGGTACGCCCTCGGAGTGACCGGGGCGGAACGGGTGTGCAACGAGTCACGAACCGAGACCTTACCCGCTGTGCTGCGGCGACATGTCCTCTCCCGCGTCAGGCACCTGGTCGGCGGGCGGCTCGGGGGCCGGTGGCGGCTCGTGCGGCACCGCGGGCGGCAGCTCGGGGGGGTGCCTGCGGAGCTCGGGCAGCGCGCGGTAGACCACGGCCGCGACCGGCACCGCGATCGCGGCGCCGGCGATGCCGCCGAGGACGCCACCGATGGCCAGCACCAGGATGATCGCGAGCGGGTGGAACTTCACGGCCCGCCCGACGATCAGGGGCTGGAGCACGTGGTTCTCCAGCTGCTGCTCGACCAGCAGGATGCCGATGAAGACCAGCGCGAACACCGGCCCCTTGGCCCCGAGCGTGACGAGCGCGGCGAGGCCTCCGGCGAAGAAGATGCCGACGATCGGGATGAAGCTGGCGAAGAAGATCAGCACGGCGAGCGGCGCCCAGAGCGGCACCCCCATGCCGAACAGCACGATGCCGATGATCACACCGTGAATCGCGGCCACGATGACGGTGCCGTGGATGTACTGCGACAGGGTGTGCCACGCGGCCCGGCCCGCCCGGTCGACACGGGGGGCGTGGGAGCCGAAGCCGCGCAGGAACCACGCCCAGATGCGGTCGCCGTCCTTGAGCATGAAGAACGTGATGAACAGCAGCAGGACGATGGAGGCGAGCACCTCGATGAAGACGGCCGCCGTCGACAGCAGGGTGCTGGTGATCTGGCTGCGCTGCTCGTTGATCTGCTTGGCGATCTCCCCCACCATGTCGGTGAGCTGCGCCTCCTTGAGGTGCAGCGGGCCGGTCAGCAGCCAGCCCTGCACGTCGCGGGCGGTCTTCTGCACCTGATCGACCAGCCGGGGGAACTCGTCGTTCGCCCGCGTGCCGATGATGAAGCCGAGGCCGACGATGATGGCGAACGCGAAGAGCATGGTGATCCACGTCGCCCAGATGGGACGCAGGCCCGCCGTGCGCAGGCGGTCGGTGAGCGGGAACAGCAGGGCGGTAAGCAGCAGCGCGATGGCCACCGGCAGCGCCACGAAGCTCAGCCGGACGATGATCTGGGCCGAGAAGTAGATCACCACACCGATGACGATGAGGCGCCAGCTCCACGCCGCCATCGCCGACAGAACCGGTGGCACGCTCCGTTCCTGGGTCTCCCGTTCCGCGATCACCTCTCCAGACTGGCACGTCAGACGGCAAAACGCGCACTGGTTACGGTCAGGTTCAAGGTCTGGTCTGCTTCCTCCACATTTCCCCGCCAGGCGATCTGTACGCGCCTGCGGGGAAACGCGGGAAAAGTGTGATCCTGCTCAGGCGGGGGCGGCCTCGGCGAGCGTGACCTCCACCCTCAGGTCGCCGTCCTGCGGCGAGAGGACGAACTCGTCGACGGCGCCCGCCGCGCACAGGTCGTCCTGCCCGTGGCGCACCAGCTCGACGGCGGAGCCCGCCACGCTGAGCAGCGCCACCTCGGCCCGCATGGACAGCCTGGCCGAGGACTTGGCCTTGCGGACCTCGCGGAGCACCTCGGACACGGTCGGCAGGACCGCCGGGTCGCCGGAGGAGGCGAACCCCGCCAGCTCGGCGGCCGGCCAGGCCGCGCGGTGGACCGACCCCGGCCGCCACCACGACCAGACCTCCTCGGTCACGAACGGCAGGAACGGCGCGAACAGCCGCAGCATCACGTCGAGCGCCCGCCGCAGCGCCGCGCGCGCCGAGTGCGCCCCCGGATCGGACCCGTACGCGCGGGCCTTGACCAGCTCCAGGTAGTCGTCGCAGAACTCCCAGAAGAACCGCTCGGTGAGCTCAAGGGCCCGGGTGTAGTCGTAGGACTCGAACGCCGCCGTCGCCTCCTCCACGACCCCGGCGAGCCGCGCGAGCATCGACCTGTCGAGCGCCTCGGTGACCTCCCCGGCGACCTCGCCGAGGCCGAGGACGAACTTCGAGGCGTTGAGGATCTTGATGGCCAGGCGGCGCCCGACCTTGATCTGGCCGGTGTCGAAGGCGGTGTCCGTGCCGGGACGCCCGCCCGCCGCCCAGTAGCGGACGGCGTCCGAGCCGTACTCCTGGAGCAGGCCCATGGGCGTCACGACGTTGCCCCTGGACTTGGACATCTTCTTGCGGTCGGGGTCGAGGATCCACCCGGAGATCGCCGCGTGCCGCCAGGGCGCGACGCCGCTCTCCAGATGCGCCCTGACCACCGAGGCGAACAGCCAGGTGCGGATGATCTCGTGCGCCTGCGGGCGGAGGTCCATCGGGAACACCCGCCCGAACAGGTCGGCGTCGCGCTCCCAGCCGCCGATGATCTGCGGTGACAGCGAGGACGTCGCCCAGGTGTCCATGACGTCGGGGTCGGCGGCGAAGCCGAACGGCCTGCCCCGCTGGTCCGGCGCGTACCCGGGCGGCACGTCGCTGGACGGGTCGACGGGCAGCGCCTCCTCGCAGGCCGCGATGGGCGCGTCGTAGATCGGCTCCCCCACGGAGTCCAGGGGGTACCAGACGGGGATGGGGACGCCGAAGAACCGCTGCCGGGAGATCAGCCAGTCGCCCGCGAGGCCCTGGACCCAGTTCTCGTAGCGGACCCGCATGTGCGGCGGGTGCCACGACAGCTCCCTGCCGCGCGAAAGCAGCGCCTGCCGGAGCTCGGCGTCCCGCCCGCCGTTGCGGATGTACCACTGGCGGGTCGTGACGATCTCCAGCGGCCGGTCGCCCTTCTCGTAGAACTTGACCGGGCGGGAGACCTTCCTCGGCTCGCCGGAAAGCTCGCCGGACTCCGCCAGCATCTCGACGATGCGCTCGCGGGCGCTGTGCGCGGTCTTGCCCGCCAGCTCGGCGTACGGCCCGGCGGGGACGCCCTCGGGCGCGTCGGGCAGCAGGCGCCCGTCCCACCCGATGACCGGCCGGGTCGGCAGGTCGAGCTCGCGCCACCAGACGACGTCGGTGACGTCGCCGAAGGTGCAGATCATGGCGATGCCCGAGCCCTTGTCGCGCTCGGCGAGGCGGTGGGCCAGGACGGGCACGTGGACGCCGAAGATCGGCGTGCTCACGGTCTTGCCGAACAGCGGCTGGTAGCGCTCGTCGTCGGGGTGGGCGACCAGGGCGACGCAGGCCGGGATCAGCTCGGGCCTGGTGGTCTCGATGTGGACCCCGCCGGCGTGCTCGGTGCCGGGGACCCCGCCGAACCGGATGCGGTGGAAGGCCCCCGGCCACTCGCGGTCCTCGAGCTCGGCCTGGGCCACGGCCGTGCGGAACGTGACGTCCCACAGGGTGGGGCCCTCCGCGACGTACGCCTCGCCGCGCGCGAGGTTGCGCAGGAACCCGCGCTGCGAGGCGGCGCGGGAGGCGTCGTCGATCGTCGCGTAGGTGAGCGACCAGTCGACCGAGAGCCCGAGGTGGCGCCAGAGCTCCTCGAAGGCCTTCTCGTCCTCCTGGGTGAGCCGCTCGCACAGCTCGATGAAGTTGCGCCGTGAGACGTTGACCTGGCGCTTGGGGTCGGGCTTGGCGGGTGGCTCGAAGCCGGGGTCGTAGGGCAGGGAGGGGTCGCAGCGAACGCCGAAGTGGTTCTGCACGCGCCGCTCGGTGGGCAGTCCGTTGTCGTCCCAGCCCATGGGGTAGAAGACCTCACGGCCGCGCATGCGCTGGAAGCGGGCGATCGTGTCGGTGTGGGTGTAGGAGAAGACATGGCCGACGTGCAGGGATCCGGACACGGTGGGCGGGGGCGTGTCGATCGAGTAGATCTGGTCCCGCGTCTTCGACCGGTCGAACCGGTAGGTGCCCTCGGCGTCCCAGCGGCCTACCCATACCGACTCGAGCCCATCGAGGGAGGGCTTGTCGGGAACGGTGGTATGGCGCAGTCGCTGTTCGGTCATGGCGCCTTATGGTATGGCGTCGCGGTGCCGACCGGCACGAGGGACTAGGGTTCAGCTAGATCGACGAGGGGAGAAGTCATGGCCAAATCGAATGACACCGAGAAGCCGGACATGGCCTGGCGGCTGATCGGCGCGGTGGTGGCGCTCGGCGTGGGATACGGCGCCCGCAAGGCCATCGAGTTCGGCTGGCAGAAGACCACGGGCAAGAAGCCCCCGGCCGACCCCAACTCGCTGGAGACCAGCCTGGCCGAGGCGATCGGCTTCGCCGTGGTGCTGGGCGTCGGCATGGAGGTCGCCCGCATCGTGGCCACCCGCACCGCCCACAAGAGGTACCAGGCGTGGAAGGCCATCCCCGACAAGGTCGAGCGGGCCGTCAAGTCCTAGCCCGGGCCGTCCCTTCGGGGCCGTTCCGTGCCGTGCCGGCCACTCTTTCGTGACCGGCGACGGCGAGGGTCATGCGGTCAGCGTTCGAGGGCGGCCAGGAACTCCCCGGCCCACCGGTCGACGTCGTAGGTGGCCACCCGGCGGCGCATCGAGCGCATCCGGCGGGACAGCTCGTGGGGCGTGGCCCGCATGGCGGCGACCATCTGCCGCTTGAGCCCCTCCACGTCGTAGGGGTTGACGAGGAAGGCGTGTTTCAGCTCGTCGGCCGCCCCGGCGAACTCGCTGAGCACCAGCGCGCCCCGCAGGTCGTGCCGGCAGGCGACGTACTCCTTGGCGACGAGGTTCATGCCGTCGCGCAGCGGCGTCACCACCATGACGTCGGCCGCGCAGTAGAGGGCGGCCAGTTCTTCGCGGTCGTAGGACTGGTGGAAGTAGTTCACCGGGGGCACACCGAGCACTCCGTGCTGCCCGTTGATCCGCCCGACGCGCAGCTCGATGTCGTCGCGCAGGTGGCGGTACTCCTCGACGCGCTCCCTGCTCGGGGTGGCGATCTGGACGAACACCGCCTCCCCCGGGCTGACCGTCTTGTCCGCGAGCAGCTCCCCGAAGGCCTTGAGGCGCTGGCCGATGCCCTTGGTGTAGTCGAGCCGGTCGACGCCGAGCAGGACGTGCTCGGGCTCGCCAAGCTCGGCGCGGATCTCCTTCGCGCGGGCGAGGATGTGCGGTTCCCGTACGAGGTTGTCCAGCTCGCCGAAGTCGACCGAGATCGGGAACGCCTCGGCGCGCACCGTGCGGTCGCCGACGACGATCTCCGAGCGCTGGTTCTGCAGGCCGAGCTGGCGGCGGCAGAGCCGGATGAAGTTGGAGGCGCCACCGGGCCGCTGGAAGCCCACCAGGTCGGCGCCGAGCAGGCCTTCGAGGATCTCGCGCCGCCACGGGAGCTGCCAGAACAGCTCGGCCGGCGGGAAGGGGATGTGGAGGAAGAATCCGATCTTCAGGTCGGGGCGCAGCGCCCTCAGCATCGCGGGGACGAGCTGGAGCTGGTAGTCCTGCACCCAGACGACGGCGTTCTCGGCGGCGATGTCGGCGGCGGCCCTGGCGAACCGCTCGTTGACCGCGCGGTAGGCGTCCCAGAGCACCCGGGAGTAGATCGGCGTGGCGACGACGTCGTGGTAGAGGGGCCAGAGGGTCGCGTTGGAGAAGCCCTCGTAGTAGAGCTCGACCTCGTTGGCGGAGAGGGGTACGGGGATGAGGTTCATGCCGTCGTGCTCGAAGGGCTTGAGCTCCTCGCCGGGAGCTCCGTGCCAGCCCAGCCACGCGCCGTCACGGCGCTGCATCACGGGCGCGATCGCCGTCACCAGCCCGCCGGGACTGCGCCGCCATGACGCTGTGCCTTCGGCTGTGATGGTCCTGTCCACAGGCAACCGGTTCGCGACGATCAGGAATGAGCTACGCACACGTCCTCCCTCGTGATCGGTTTAGGACCACCTTACGAAATCGGACGCGGCGCTCTGTACAGGGCCTCCGGCTATGGAGTATGCGGGTTTCCGTCCGGGCGGCCTACCGGGCCAGCCAAATCGGACAAATAGCTCACAAAGGGGAGGAAAGGCATCAGCGCGGGGGTGGCAGTCCCCGCTGGCGGCGCAGGTCGGCGCGCACCATCTCGGCGAGGCGCTTGGTCGCGATCCGGTTGAGCGCTCCCCCGGCGACGGCGCCCGTCAGGAACGGGCCCAGCGTGGTCAGGTGACGGCCCATGGTGCGCAGCAGCCGCTTGCGTAACCCGGCCTTCGCGGCGGCCCCGAGGGCCAGCTGCACCGAGGCCGGTGACAGCGGGTCGACGCCCCGCTGCCTGGACCAGGCGACCGAGAAGGCCATGGCCCGCTGGCTCCCCGAGCCCTGCACCTGCACCCCGTACACCTCGTGCAGCTCGGCGAGGAGCTTGACCTCGATCGCGGCGACCACGAGGGTCTCGGCCACGAGCTGGGCGGGCGCGGAGAGCAGGAGCGGCGGCGCCGCGAACTCCGCGGCCGCCAGGGCTCCGCCGATCGCCCCTACCGCCATCGTGGCCTTGCTGGCGGTGCGGACGAGATCGTCGGCGAGCTGCTCGCCGGTCAGACCGTAGTGATGCTCCTGAAGTGCCGCGAGGTCACGGATGGGAAGGCGCGGCGCGATGGACGCGAACACGTCCGCGAGCCAGCGGCCCCGTCCGGCGCCGGACGCGCGCGCCCGCTTCCTGGCCGTGACCAGCGCCGTACTGAGGCGGCCGAGCAGCCTCCGCCGCTCGGCCCCATCCATGTCACCCGCGTCGGACAGCTTGCCGACGAGCTCGGCGACCTCGGCGTTGGCGTCGGTCGCGGGCCCGGGCAACGCGGGCCGCCCCGGCTGGTCCTGCGATGATCGATCCGCTCCTGATGTCACGGACCCTCCCAGAGTCTCAGGCGGCACATTCGCGGCAGATCTGCTGCCCGCCCTTGTCAGAGGCGAGCTGACTGCGGTGATGCACCAGGAAGCAGCGCGAGCATGTGAACTCGTCCGCCTGCCTGGGAATCACCCGGAGTGACAGCTCCTCGTTCGACAGATCGGCACCCGGCAGCTCGAGCGACTCGGCGAGATCGGTCTCGTCGATGTCGATGCTCCCGGAGGACTTGTCGGTCCGCCGGGCCTGGAGCTCCTGGAGGCTGTCCTCACTCAGGTCGTCGTCTGTCTTGCGCGGGCTGTCGTAATCGGTGGCCATTTGCGTATTCATCCCCCTCATCTATGGCTTGCGCGTCGCGCGTCGCGCGTCTGTAACGTCTGGGCGGTCCATCTTGTGCCCGTATCTCTCGGGGAATTTTGCAATCGGTACCCCGTCAGAACGGTCGATGAACCTCCTAACACGTGAGGGCCTTGCCGCCTTCGCCGCCCGGTTAGCCAAATATGGCGAAAACCTAAGCATTGGCCACAGGACCCATCGTGTTCGACGGCACATCCAACCACATGTCTGGCGTGAACGAGACGCCCCCCGCCGTATCAACCCGCCGGAAGTCGCACCGTCATCACGAGCCCCCCGCCTTCCCGTGGGACCGCCTTGACGATCCCCTGATGGGCGCGGACCACCGCGCGCACGATGGACAGCCCGAGCCCCGCGCCGCGCGCGGATTCCACGCGGTCGGAGTTGAGGCGCCTGAACGGTTCGAACAGGTCGTCCACCTCGTACGCGGGCACGTGCGGCCCAGTGTTGGCCACCTGAACAACGGGAGTGCCGTCCACCATTCCCGTGCGCAGCCAGACCTCACCGGACTCGGGAAGGTTGTGCTTGATCGCATTCTCCACGAGGTTGGCCACCAGTCGCTCCACCAGCACCGGGTCCCCCACCGTGGGGGCGGGGCGGAGATCGACGTGCACGGTGACCTTGGTCTCCTCGGCGAAGGACGCGTGCTGCTCCACCACCGCCTGCCCGACGTCCTGGAGATCGACGGGCTTGCGCACCGCCAGCTCGCGTTCGCTACGGGCGAGCAGCAGCAGGCCCTCGATCAGGTGCTCGTTCCTGGCGTTCGTGCCGAGCAGCGTACGGCCCAGCACCCTCAGGTCCTCCGAGGCGTGTGGATCGCCTAGGGCGACCTCCAGCACGGTGCGGTTGATCGCCAGCGGGGTGCGCAGCTCGTGGGAGGCGTTGTCGACGAACCGCCGCTGGGCGTCGAAGGCGCGGTTGAGGCGGGTGAGCATGGCGTCGAAGGTGTCGGCCAGCTCCTTCAGCTCGTCGTCCGGGCCCTGGAGGTCGATGCGATCGTGGGCGAGCGAGGTCTCCGACAGCCGACGTGCGGTGGCGGTCATCTTCTGGACCGGCCGCAGCGCTCGGTCGGCCACGAAGTAGCCCAGGATCAGCGCGAGGATTCCCACCCCTCCGAGCGCCAGCAGCGACCGGTGCAGGACGTGGGTCTGCGCGGCGGCGATCGTGGACTGCCGGTAGTGGTCCCACTGCTGCTGGACCTGGATCACCACCTGCGCGGGCCACTCGTCATAGATGGGGAACTCGGGCCAGGCCTGGCTGATGGCGCCGCCCACGAAGGAGTAGATCACGAACAGCAGAAGCGCTCCCGCCACGAAGAACAGGGCGCCGTAGGTCAGCGTGAGCCGTACCCGGATGCTCATCCGCCCGGTGATCCGCTTCAGCTGGGCGATCAGGTCCTGCGGGACGGGGTTGGAGGCCACCGGCGGCGGGCCGTCCCAGGCGGGGGGTCCGCTCGGCGGGGGTGGCGAGGTCCGCGGGCGGAACGACCAGCGCGTGCTCTCGACGGTCGGCTGCTCGCTTCTCCAGACGTCCGGGGCCGAGCGCTCGGCCTCCGTCCCTCGCGACGACTCTCCCGCCCGGACCGACAGCGCCCCGGCCCCCGGCGAACCGGACGACTCCTCCGCGCCCGGAGGCAACGGGGAGCCCGGTGGAACGATGACCGGCTGGGGCGAGGAGAAGGTCGGCCGCCCGGCCTCCCGGTCGCGTTCCGCGCTCACAGCTTGTATCCCACTCCTGGCACGGTCTCGATCACCGCCGGGTCGCCTAGCTTCTTGCGCAGGGTCATCATCGTGACCCGCACCACGTTGGTGAACGGGTCGATGTTCTCGTCCCACGCCTTGTCCAGCAGGTCCTCCTGGCTGACCACGGCCCCCTCGGCCCGCATCAGCTCCTCGAGGACGGCGAACTCCTTCTTGGTGAGCGCGATCTCGTTGTCCTCCCTGGTCACCAGGCGCTTGCCCGGGTCGAGGCGGATGCCCGCGCGCTCCAGCACGGGCGGCAGCGCGGGGGCCGACCGCCGGCCGAGCGCCCGCACGCGCGCCACGAGCTCCATGAAGGCGAACGGCTTGGCGAGGTAGTCGTCGGCGCCCAGCTCAAGGCCCTCGACCTTGTCGTCCACCTCTCCCGAGGCGGTCAGCATCAGGATGCGCGTGGCCGTGCGCTGCGCCACGAGCCGCCTGCAGACCTCGTCACCGTGGATCTTCGGCAGGTCGCGGTCGAGCACGACCACGTCGTAGTCGATGTACCCCGTGCGCTCCAGCGCGCCGACGCCGTCGTACGCCACGTCCACGGCCATCGCCTCGCGGCGGAGCCCCGTCGCGATCGCGTCCGCGAGCACCCGCTCATCTTCCACCACAAGCACCCGCACGGCCCCTGGCACCTCCTGTAGTCCGGACCTGGCGCGACCAGTCCTGTACATCCGCCCCTGGCGACGCGCGTGGCGCCCGTCCAGGCAGTACAGCTCGCAGGCTCATTGTTGCCACATTTGGCTTAAGCGCATGGTAAGCACTCGCCAGCAGTGCGGCGGACAGGTGACATAAAGCACACTCCAGACATCCGGCATTCGTGGTTTAAGGGAGACAGCCGGGTGGGTAGACCCGCAAGACCCACTCGCACCGCCGGGGAAGATTCTGTGCTCTCCCCAGGCTGTACGTGGCACGACTGCTCCTTCGCCCCTCGAGAAAGAAGGTGAGATGGGCGAGTTCACCACCACGATCGAAAATCGGCTCGACCAGGCCTACAAGGGTCTCCAGGAGGCACGCACCAGTGGCGACGACTTCCTCGCCGACACTCTCTGCGCGGAGATAGAGGATCTACGCCGGATCGCCGTCGACAACGGCGTCTCCATCCAGCACTGCTGACCCTCCTTCAACGACATCAGGGGCCCGCCCGTCCACCGGGTGGGCCCCTCGTCATGTCCGGGTCGCCCTAGGCGTCGCGCTCCGGGTCCAGGGGCGTCAGGAGGTCCTGGAGCTCCTCGAACAGGCCCGGGGGCGCGCACACCGTCATGCCGGGGTTGTACGGCCGGCCGCCGAGGCCGCCGATCACCGCCCCCGCCTCGGCCGCGATCAGGCCGCCCGCCGCGAAGTCCCAGTACTCCGGGCCCCGCTCGTAGTAGCCGTCCACCCGCCCAGCCGCCACCGAGCAGAGATCGGACGCGCAGGACCCGCCCCTGCGGATGTCGCGCACCTTCGGCAGCACGTGGGTGAGCACCTCCGCCTGCACGGCCCGCCGTCCGGGCTGGTAGCCGAAGCCGGTGGCGATCAGGGCCTGCGACAGGGGCACCGCGGCGTTGCAGCGCAGCGGCATGGCCGGGAGGCCTTCCCTGAGCAGTTCCGCCCCGCCGCCCTTCTCCGCGGCGAACAGCTCGCCGCGCGGCACCACGTTGACCACGCCCGCGACGACCTCGCCGTCGACCTCCACGGCGATGCTCACCGCCCAGTCGGGCAGGCCGTACATGAAGTTGACGGTGCCGTCGATGGGATCGACGATCCAGCGGACGCGGCCCTCTCCGGTCACCTCGCCTCCGGTCTCGCCGCCCTCCTCGCCGAGGATCGCGTCGCCGGGCCTGGCGGCCCTGACGCGGCTCCTGATCAGTTCCTCGGAAGCCCGGTCCAGCGCGGTCACCACGTCGGTCCGGCTGGACTTGGTCTCCACCGCCTCCGGGCGCGCCGGGCGCTTGGCGACCAGCATCTCGCCCGCCTCGCGGGCGATGCCCACCGCCAGGTCCAGAAAGCCCGTCATGCCACCGACTCCGGGCGCTTCCACTGCTCGCCGAGGACGTGCTGCGCCAGGAAGGCCAGGACCGTCTCGTACCAGGCGATCACATTGCCCGGCTTGAGGATCCAGTGGTTCTCGTCGGGGAAGTACAGGAACTTGGACTCGACCGACGATCTCCGCAGGTCCCACCAGAGCCGCAGGGCCTCGCCGATCGGCACGCGGTAGTCCTTGTCGCCGTGGATGACGAGCATCGGCGTCCTGATCTCGTCGAGCGAGTGGTGGGGCGACAGCAGCCGGTAGCGGTCGGAACCCGGGGCCCCGAACTCCCGCTGCCAGTAGAGCGCCGAGTCGGTGGTGCCGGCGAACTGGTCGAGGTTCCACAGGGACGCGTGGGTGACGACCGCGCGGAACCGGTCGGTGTGCCCTGCGACCCAGTTGGCCATGTAACCGCCGAACGAGCCGCCCATGACGCCCGTGCGCCCGGCGTCGATGTCGGGCCTGGCCACGCACGCGTCGGTGATCGCCATCAGGTCGGCGTGCGTGCGGGGGCCCCAGTCGCCCCAGCCGCGCTGGATCATCTGCTGCCCGTAGCCGGTGGACAGGCACGGGTCCGGCATGAGGACGGCGTAGCCGTGCTCCGCCATGATCCACGGGTTCCACCGCCACGACCAGTCGGTCCAGCTCGCGAGCGGCCCGCCGTGGATCCACAGCAGCAGCGGGGCCGGGTTGCCCGCCGAGGCGCCGGGGGGCAGCACGAGCCAGCCCCTGATCTCCACTCCGTCGTCGGCGACCGTGGACACCTCGGTGAGCGTCCCCGGGATCTCCACCGCGGGCGCGGGCGAGGGCAGCTCGGTGATCTCCCCGCTTTCGAGGGCGATACGCACGGGGACGGCGGGGCCCGCGACCGAGCTGCGCAGCGCGTACAGGTAGCGGCCGTCGGGCGAGGGGCAGGGCTCGATGAAGGCGTCGTCGCCCGGCGTCAGCCGTACCAGGTCGCCCGTGAGGCCCACCTGGAAGATCGGGCGGCGGCCTCGGTCGTCGGCCACTACGTACACCGACCGCGAGTCGGCCGCCCACACGGTGGCCGACGGGGCGAGATCGGCGGTGAGCGCGGACCCCTCACCGGTGGCGAGGTCGGCGATCCACAGCGCGAACTCGACGGCCCGCTCCTCGGTGGCGTGCAGCTCGCGCCAGCAGGCGACCTTGGAACCGTCCGGGGAGATCTCCATCGGGCCGGAGAAGTCGTGCACGCCGGAGGAGGCGAGGACGCGCCGCTCCCCGGTCGCGGCGTCGATCGCCACCAGATCGGTACGCGACCGCCCGGCGGGCAGCGGCACCGTCCACGTGGTGACGACGGTCGAGCCGTCGGGGGTGACCGCGAACGACGCCTCGGTCAGGGCGCCACCCGGCTCGGGGGTGAGGTCGCGGGGCTCGGCGAGACCGGGGAGAGCGGCGGCGAACAGCCGCGTCTGGCCCGGACCGAGATCGTGGTCCCAGTAGCGGATCGGGTATCCCTCGTGGAGGATCGCGCTGGTCCCGCTCTCCTTCCTGGACTTGCGCCGGTCCGCCTCGGTGGCCGCGTCTCCGGCGAGCACGTCGGCGGCGAAGACGACCGTGTCGCCGCCCACTTCGAGCCCTCCGACGCCTCCGGGTCTCTCGGCCAGCTTGCGGGCCTCGCCGCCCCTGGCCGGAAGCACCCACAGCGCGGGGACCTCGTCCTCGGGCTGGTCCTTGACCGCCGGGTCGGGGCGCCGCGACACGAACAGCAGGTCGCCGTCCGGGGCGAACCGCGCGCCGGTCTCCCCCTTGGCCGAGCGGGTCAGGCGGTGCGCCTCGCCTCCGGGCTCGGTGGGCACCTCCCAGATCGAGGTGCCGTACGACTTCCCGTCGGGGTTGAGCGACTGGACGACGGAGACCAGTCGGGACCCGTCCGGAGAGAGGCGCAGCGACAACAGGCGCGGCACACCGACATATTCGCGAATGTCCTTAAAGAGGCTCACTTCTCCGAACCTACCCCCACCCGCTCGCCCGCCCCCAGAGCCCGCCGTCCCTGGGATGCGGTTGGATGGTGGCATGGCACGTTACGACGCGTTGCTGGTCGTCTCCTTCGGCGGCCCCGAGAAGCCCGAAGACGTGATGCCGTTCCTGGAAAACGTCGTCCGCGGCAGGGGCGTGCCCCGTGAGCGCCTGCTCGAGGTCGAGGCCCACTACCAGGGCGTCGGCGGGGTGAGCCCGATCAATCAGCAGTGCCGCGACCTGATCACGGCCCTGCGGCCCGAGGTCGACATCCCGATCTACTGGGGCAACCGCAACTGGCATCCCTTCCTGGCGGACACGCTGCGGAAGATGGCGGCCGACGGCGTCACGCGGGCGGCGGCGTTCATCACCGCGGCCTACAGCTCCTATTCGAGCTGCCGTCAGTATCTCGACGACATCGCCCAGGCCCGCGCGGAGGTGCCCGGCGCGCCCGAGATCGTACGGCTGCGTCACTACTTCGACCATCCCGGCTTCATCGCCGCCATGGCCGACCACACCCGCGAGGCGCTCGACGGGCTCCCCGAGGAGCACCGCGACCAGGCCCGGCTGGTGTTCACCGCCCACAGCATCCCGACGTCCATGGCCGCCTCCTCCGGGCCGTCCGGCGGGGCATACGAGGCCCAGCTCCGCACCGCCGCCGCGCTGGTGGCGGGCGACCGGCCGTGGGATCTGGTGTGGCAGAGCCGCAGCGGGCCGCCGCAGGTCCCGTGGTTGGAGCCCGACGTGTGCGACCACCTGGCGGCGCTGCGCGCCTCGGGCACGCGGGCGGTGGTGCTGGTGCCCATCGGGTTCGTCTCCGACCACATGGAGGTCGTCTACGACCTCGACACCGAGGCCGCGGGCGTCGCGCGCGAGCTGGGCCTGCACCTCACCCGGGCCGCCACAGCGGGCACCCATCCGCGGTTCGTGTCCATGGTGCGCGAGCTGCTCGACGAGCCGGAGCCGCTGCTGCCCTGCGCCGCCGCCACCTGCTGCCCCGCGCCCCGCCGCCGCCCTCAGGCGTAGGCGCGGGCGTAGGAATCGGCGATGCCGAGCACCTTGTTCACGTAGTCCCACGAGTGGTTGTAGCGGTAGACCGCCGAGCGGAGCTTCGCCCCGCCGAGGCCGCCGCCGTTGGCGCACAGGTAGCGAGCGGCGGACGGCACCGCGTCGTACGGGCTCCAGATGTCGGCCTTGCCGTCCCCGTCGCCATCGACCCCATATGCCTTCCAGGTGGCGGGCATGAACTGCATCGGGCCGAGCGCGCCCGCCGACGAGGGGCCGTTGTTGCGCCCGTGGCCGCTCTCGACCTGCCCGATCGCGGCGAGCACGGTCCACGAGAGGCCGGGGCAGACGCCCGCGGAGAGCTTGTAGAGGTCGAGGTAGCTGCCGGGCCGTCCGACCAGTGAGGTGCCCGGCCGCCCGGCCACCGGGGGCAGGGTCGTGTCAGGCCGGGCCGCCGGCGGGGGCGAGGTCACCGCGCGGCGCGCGCCGATCACCACGACCTGCGCGCCCGGGCCCAGCAGCCGCTTGATCCGGGAGCCCACAGAGGCGGCCTTGCTCGCGGGGGTGTGGACGAGGACGGCCACGCCGGGCACCAGGCCGAGCCCCCGGCCGACCTCCTTGGTGACCAGCCCGTCGACGCCCGGGAGGCCGAACGGCGCGGACGCGGCGACACGGAGCCGGGAGCCGCCGCCCGCCTCGTACTCGCCGCCGAGCTGCAGCCTGTAGTGCCCGGCCGTCTTGGACTCGGCGATGAACTCGCCGCGCGCAAGCGCGTCCCACACCTCGGGCTCGCCCGCGATGGCCTTCGGCGCCCACGGGCGGTACTCGGCCGGGTCGACGGCGAGGAGGTTCAGCGTGGCGGCGGAGAAGCGGACCGCTCCCCCGTCGGCCACGGCCACCTTCGTCACGTCCTTCAGCGCGGCGATCTCCCGCAGGGTCGCCTCACCGACCTGCTCGCGCGCGACGGCGATCAGCCGGGGCGGCGTGGGCGCGACGGGGCCGTCCGCACCGGGGGAGGGCGCCTGGGACGGGGAGGGGGACGGCGCCGAGGCGAGCACCGGGAAGGGGGACACCGGCGCGGTGAGGTCACGGACGTCCGAGAGGGGTGTGCCCGCCGCCTCGGGAGCGTCTGCGGCCGGCTGGTGGAGGATCAGGAACGCGCTGCCGGCCACCGAGCCGAGGGCGGTGAGGATGGCGAGCCCCGCCATGACGGCGCGCGGCGGCACGAGCCGGGGACGATGGGACACTAGACCCACGTTAAACCCACGAATCCTGTTTCGTGTACGTTGCCGAAAAATCACTTGCCGCATCCGCGAATGGTGCGCAAGGGTACAAAGGGACTGTTCGACGCGCACCGGGGGTGCGCGAAAGGGGCGAGATCGTGGTCGGGCCGTATCGAGGGCTCTTCAGCATGCCCGGCACCAAAGGCTTCGTCATCGCCGGTTTCGTCGGGCGTATGCCGATGTCGATGCTCGGGATCGGCATCGTCCTTCTCATCTCGGCCCTCACCGGCTCGTACGCGACCGCCGGAGCGATCTCGGCGACCGTCGCCGTGGCCTACGCGGTCGCCGCCCCGCTGTCGGGACGGCTGGTGGACAGGTTGGGCCAGTCAAGAGTACTCATCCCGTTCGTCGTCCTGCACGGCGCCGCGCTGGTCACGATGATGCTCTGCGCCCAGTACGGGGCCCCCATGTGGACGCTGTTCGCCTCGGGCGTTGTGGTCGGCGGGGCCGCCACCTCGCTCGGCTCGATGGTCCGCGCCCGCTGGTCCCACCTGCTGGGCGGGTCGGCCCGGCTCCACACGGCGTTCTCCTTCGAGTCCGTGGCGGACGAGGTGATCTTCGTCGCTGGGCCGGCGCTGGTGACCGGGCTCACGACCATGGTCAACCTCTACGCCGGGCTGATCCTCGCGCTGGTCTGCACGATCATCGGCACCGTGGCCTTCGCGCTCCAGCGGCGGACCGAGCCGCCCGCGCGGCCGGGCGCGTCGCAGTCGGGCAGCCCCATCACGATCCCGGGCGTCGCGCTGCTGTCCTGCGTGTTCCTGGCGATGGGCGCGGTGTTCGGCTCGGTCGACCTGATCACGGTGGCGTTCGCCGAGGACAACGGCGCCAAGGCCGCCTCGGGCCTGCTGCTCGGGTCCTTCGCCGCCGGCAGCATGGTCTCCGGCCTCTGGTACGGCTTCCGCCAGTGGCGGATCTCGCTGCGCCACCGCTTCGTGCGGGGCCTCGGGGTGTTCGCCGTCGGGCTGACCCCGATCCTGCTCATCGGCGACACGCGGATCATGGCCGTCGCCCTGTTCTTCGCCGGTCTGGCCATCTCGCCGACGATCATCACGGGCTACGCGCTGATCGAGCGGCTGGTGCCCTCGCACCTGCTGACCGAGGGGATGTCCTGGATCTCGACCGCCGTCGGGTTCGGCGTGGCGATCGGCGCGTGGGCCGGGGGGCGGCTCACCGACTCGTTCGGGGCGTCCAACTCCTACGCGTTCTCCTTCGTGGCCGCGCTGCTCGCGGTGGGCATCGGCGTGGGCGGCAACACCCTGCTCCGCACTCCCGAGATCGGCCCGGCGGACGCCCGTTCATCGGCGGCGTGATCCGGCTTACATGAGCTTTGTTCACGTCTGGCCAGACGCGCGGTTCATGATTATCGTGCTCCACCATGAACGCCGTCTTCCGGAACTGGGCGGGCAACCAGTCCATCACCCCCGCCGAGGTACGCGCCCCTTCCTCGGCCGAGGAGGTGGCGCGAGCCGTACGCGACGCCGCCGCTCGCGGGCTGCGGGTGCGCATGGCGGGCACCGGGCACTCCTTCACCGGGGTGGCCCTCACCGATGGCATCCTGCTGCGGCCGGAGGCGCTGACCGGCGTACAGGAGGCGGGTGAGGGCCGGGTGCGGGTCGCGGCGGGCACGCCGCTGCGCGTGCTCAACGAGGAGCTGGACCGGCGCGGGCTGGCGCTCGCCAACATGGGCGACATCACCGACCAGACCGTGGCGGGCGCGATCCAGACCGGCACCCACGGCACCGGCCGGGAGATCGGCGGGCTCGCCGACCAGGTCACCGAGCTGGAGATGGTGCTCGCCGACGGGTCGCTCGTCACGGTGTCGGAGGGCGACCTGTTCGACGCCGCCCGGGTCGGCCTCGGCGCCCTCGGGATCCTCACGGCGGTGACCTTCAGGGTCGAACCGTCGTTCCTGCTGCGCAACGTCAGGCGGCCGATGACGCTCAGCGAGATCCTGTCCTCGCTGGACGAGATCACGGGCGAGAACGAGCACCTGGACTTCTTCTGGCTGCCGCACACCGACACCTGCCTGACCAAGCGCAACAACCGGTCGCCCGGCCCCGCCGCGCCGCCGGGGGCCTTCAGGCACTGGCTGGACGACGTCTTCCTGGAGAACACCCTCTTCGGCGCCCTGTGCGAGGTCGGGCGGCGGTTCCCCGGGGCCATCCCCCGGCTGAACGGCATCTCCGCGAAGGCGCTCACCTCGTCCGCCCACACCGACAAGGCGTACAAGGTCTTCACCAGCGTGCGGAACGTGCGGTTCCTGGAGATGGAGTACGCCATCCCGCGCGAGCGCCTGGGCCAGGCGCTGCGCGAGACGCGCGACCTGCTCGAACTGCGGGACTGGCGGATCACGTTCCCGATCGAGGTGCGGGTCACCCCGGCGAGCGACGCCTGGCTGTCCACCGCGTACGGCAGGGACTCCGCCTACATCGCCTGCCACGTCTACCGGCCCACGCCGAACCCGGCCTACTTCGAGGGGGTCGAGGAGATCATGACCCGCCTCTCCGGACGGCCGCACTGGGGGAAGCTGCACACGCGCGACGCGGCCTACCTGTCGACCGTCTACCCCCGCTTCGGTGACTTCGTGGCGCTGCGCGACGAGCTGGACCCTCGGCGCCTGTTCTCCAACGACTACCTGGACGTGGTGCTGGGCTGAGCGGTGCCGCCCTGCACGTCCCCCTGGTCCCCTGTGCCCGAGTCCTGGGTCGGCATCACGCTTCCCTCGGGCGACGCCGAGGACGACGGGACGGACGGCTGCCCGGTCTCCGCCGTGGTGGGCTCCTGTGACGTGCTCGCGCTCCGCTCCGAGGAGGGGCTTGAGCCGGAGACGCCGGCCGAGGTCGAGGGCGTGGGAGCGATCGGTTCCGGCTCGTCCACCCGCCCGCCCCAGCTCGTCCCCGATCCGCTCTGCCCGTGGACGGTGGCGGCCAGGGGCTTGCCGCTGAGCAGCTCGAACGCCAGGATCCCGCCCATGCTCAGCGCGAAGGTGGCGACGGTCGCGACCACCAACGTGGCCCAGAGCGGGCCCGGCGAGCCCTCGCGCCTCAACGGGGGCGCCTGCGCCACGGCCGCGTCCACCGGAGCGGTGTCGCCGACGGTGGGCGGCAGCTCCGAGGGGCCGTGGTCGCGCACCGTGGCGTGGACCGCCGTGGCCAGCCCGTCCTCACCCGGGCGGGCGAGGGCCGCCTCCTCCGCCTCTTCCTCCAGCGCCTGCCCCTCCAGTTGCCCGGTGATCAGCCCGTGGGCCTCCTTGAGCCGGTCGCGGGTCCGCTTGAGGTAGTGCGTGTAGACGGTGTTCCCGACCGTGGTCGCCGCGCTCGCCACGGCGGCGCCGATGATCGTTCCCGTGACTCCGAGGAACGACGCCGCGACGGCCGCCGTGGCCGCCGCGAGGGCGCTGCCCGCGATCTGCGGAGCGCTGAGGTCCAAGCCTTCCTTGCCGCCCATCCCTGAGATCAGTCCCTTCCGGCAGTGGCGGTGTTCCGGCACGTTCTGGGCGCGTCCCGCATCCCCCCTGCCGCAGGGGACCGGACGCCGCCGCATGACCTCTATCCGGGATGTGGGGGTATGAACATCTTTTACGGTTTCCACCGGTCGGAGGCGTTCACCGGCGCGGCCGTACCGCGACGGAGATCATTTTTGGACGCCGCCCGCTTCCCCGGCCCCCTCGGCGGGCACCGTCGCGATGTCGCAGGTCCGGGCCTTTCTCATGCCTCTTGGCCGAAGTCGAAGGCGGCGACGGGCGCGATTCGCGAGAATCCGTGCAGGACGCCTAACCCGTTTGCTGCATATCGAGCAGCCGATAGATAGGGTGAAAGCGACATATATAACCGCCTCTCATCGCTTCCCGTGCCTCTGAGGAAGGCGATGTTCGGACATGCCGGGTACGGTGCTGGCAGGTAACCGGCTCACGCGAGAGACTCAAGGGTCCGGGGGAAGATTGAGCACGACGACGAAGGGACTCGCATGCAGGAGCTCCGACTCGTCGCGGTGAGCGAGGACGGAACATACCTTGTGCTGGCCACGGCCGGCAGGGGTACACGGTTCACGCTTCCCGTCGACGAACGGCTCCGAGCGGCGGTCCGCGGCAACTTCTCCCGTCTCGGCCAGTACGAGATCGAAGTGGAGAGTCCGTTGCGCCCCAAGGAGATCCAGGCCCGCATCCGTGCGGGGGAGACCGCGGAGGAGATCGCCGCCACCGCAGGCATCCCCGTGGAGCGTGTCCGCTGGTTCGAGGGACCCGTCCTGCAGGAACGCGAGTACACCGCGCAACAGGCGCAGCGTGTCGCCGTGCGCCTGCCCGGGGAGTCCACTCCGGGGCCGACCCTCGGTGAGCTGGTGGCCGAGCGGCTGAGCCGCCGCGGCGTCCCCAGCGACGAGATCGACTGGGACTCCTGCAAGCGCGACGACGGCCTGTGGCGCATCAAGCTGGGCTTCGTGTGGAACGGTCACACGCGCAGCGCCGAGTGGCTGTTCGACCTCAGGCGCCGCCACGTCACGCCGTACGACGACGAGGCCATGCGCCTGTCCGCGGCCGAGTACGTCGAGCCCGCCGAGAGCGGTACTGTGACGCCGTTCGTGCCCCGGCTCGCCGCCAAGCTCGCCCCCGTCCCGGCGATCCCCGTCGAGGCGCCCGCGACCCTGCCCGGCGTCGTGCGGCACGACCACGCCGCCCGCACCCACCCCGAGCCCGTACGGCCCGACCTCCCGGACCTCCGCGACCTCCCGGACCACGCCGCGGAGCGCGGCCTACCGGAACGAGGCCTGCCTGAGCGAGGCCGCCCCGAACCGGCCGAGCCCGCGGCCTTCCGCCAGGACCCGCCCCCTCGCCACGAGCCCGGCTTCCGCCGCGAGCCCTCCTCCCACCACGAGGCCGAGCCCCGTCGTGAGCTTGCGTCCCACCACGAGCCCGGCTTCCGCCGCGATCCCTCCTCGCACCAGGAGCATGAGTCCCGTCGTGAGTCCGCCTCGCACCACGAGGCCGACTTCCGCCATGAGTCCGCCACCCACCACGAGGCCGACTTCCGCCGCGAGTCCGCCTCCCAGCGCGAGCCTGAGTCCCGGCACGAGCCCGCGTCCTACTCTGAGCCCGCGGCCCGCCATGAGCCGGCGCCGCTCCGCGCGGCCGAGCCCGCCGCGGCCCTCAGGCCCGCATCCGAGTCCTCGCAGGGTCCGGCCCCCAGGCCCGTGACCGAGCGCGCGCCCCGGCCCACCTTCGAGCCCGCCGTCCAGCAGTCCTACGAACGCCACCCCCAGCCCACCTTCGAGCCCGCGGCCCACCACTCGCAGGACCGGGCGTCCCACTCCCCCGAGCCCGGAACCCGCCAGTCCCCCGAGCCGGCGGCTCAGTGGTCTCCCGAGCCGGCGACCTACCACTCCGCCGAGCCCGCGGCTCCTCACACCGCCGAGCCGAGTGCGCCCGGCCACTTCGAACCCGCCGCCCGGCAGCCCGCCGAGACCCCGGCACCGCAGGCCACCACACCGCGCGCGGCCGAACCCGCCGCGCCGGGCGTCACCGAGCCGGGTGCCGATCCGGACGAGGCGGCCCTGGGGGCTGCCACGAGCGAGGTGGCCGACGCCGGGCGCACGACCACACGGTCGGCACCGCCGAGCGCGGCCGAGGCGCGAAAGCCCGAGCCCGGCAACGCACCGGCACCGGCGGCCCAGGTCGCGGCGGCTCCCGCCTCTGAGGTGGAGGCCGTGAAGGCCCCCGCCGCGGAGGCACAGGTCACGCGGCCACCGGCCGCCGAGACCACGGCTCAGGACGCCAAGCCCTCTACTCAGGACGCCAAGCCCACGGCTCAGGACGTCGAGGCCTCGACTCCGGACGTCAAGGCCGCGACTCCGGACGTCGTGCCCTCGGCTCGGGCGACCGAGCCAGAGCCCAAGGTCGCGTCGGCTCCGGCCGGTGAGCCCGCCGCCCACGTCCAGTCCACCGGGGAGGGCGAGCCGGGCGCCCAGGCCGCGTCCGCTGCCGGGACCGAGGTCGAGCAGCCCGCCGCCGAGACCACACGGCCCGCCCCCGAGGTCACCCGACCAGATGCCGAGGCCGTACAGCAAGATCCCCAGGCCGCACGACCCGTCGCCCAGACCACACGGCCCGGTCCCGAGGCCGCGCGGCCGTCGGCCGGCGATGAAGCCGCCGAAAGCTCGAACGCGCCCGCTCCGGAGAAGACGCGAGCCGGCCAGGCCTCCCCGGAAAGGAAGGCGGGACGGCCGGTGCCGGTGCCACCCGCCGCACGTCCCGCCGCGGCCTCTTCTCCCAAGAAGGCTCCGGCCGCCGCCAAGAAGGCCGAGGAGACCGAAGAGGCGCCGGTCGCCGTGCCCGCCGCCCGCACCAGCGGCGAGACCGCCGACCGTCCCGCCGCCGCCGCGTCCGCCGAGCCCGAGAAGGCGGACCAGCCTGAGAAGCCCGAGAAGGAAGTCAAGGCCGCCGAGCCGCCGGCCGTTCCTCCGCAGGCGCCCAAGCCGGCCCGGCCGGCGCGCAAGGGGGGCCGTGGCCGCCGCGCCTCGGTCCCGACCTGGGACGAGATCATGTTCGGAGCCCGCCGCCAGGACTAGCACGCACGCTGTGACCGGATGCCGCCGCCAGAGCCGGTACCCGAAGCCTGACCAGATGCCCGCCGCCAGGACGAGCACCACGGCCTGACCAGATGCCCACCGCCAGGACGAGCATCAGGGCCTGGCTGGATGCTCCTGGGGTACAGGCACCCGACCCGAAACGCGGTCCGCGTGATCGTCCCTGCCCGACCCGGCACCGGACGATCACGCGGACTCTCCGGCCTCATCCGCTGGCAGGGCCGCCCGTCAGGAGGCGGTCGACGCCTTGGAGAGGGCGTGCCCGCTGATCCGCCTCACCGACGCCGAACGTGAGGGCGTGCTCGGCCTTCTCGGGCAGACGCTGCCCGACTCCCAGGGCGCGGCCACCTCTCGATGAACGTGCCCAGGGCCCGTCAGTGGCCGGTGGTGAAGGGGGCGAGCCACTCGGGGGTCACCTCGGCGGCGAAGCGGACGCCCTGTTCCTCGCCGGTGTCGATCGCGGCGTAACCGCCGCTGCCCGCGCCGACCCCCGCGATCACGGTGAGCACCCTCGATCGCCGCTGGAACCACGTCTGGCGCACCGTCCAGCCCACCACGGCCCGGCGCTCCACCACCGCCTGCGACCGGGGCAGGGAGCCCGACCGGACCGACAGGCGCGCGCCGTCGTAGGCGTGACCGAGGGAGCGGTAACGGTCGAGCCCGAGCGGGACGCCGATCGCGGCCACGACCAGCGCGAGCGCTCCGATCCAGACCCAGCCGAGCAGGAAGGCGGCCACCGCGACGGCGACCCCCGGGGCGACGGCGCGGAAGAGCCGCCTCTGCAGCGCCTTCGGCGGATGCCGCCGCAGCTCGGCACCGAACGGGCCGATCGCGTCGGCGGCGACCTTCATGGCGAAGTCCCTCGGCACGACGGGCAGCAACTGACCTCTCGTCCGCGAGTCTCCGAGGCCGGTGACGATCGCCCACAGCCGCGCGACCCGGGCCCGGCGCTCCAGGAGGCCCTGGGCGATCTCGTAGCCCCGGATCCTGCGGTGTTCGAGTGCCACGCTGCGCCGGGTGACCAGCCCGCGCTCGGCGACCAGGGAGGAGTCGCGGCGGCGGAGCGTGAAGTTCCAGTTGAAGACGGCGTACATCACGCCGCCCGCGACGGGCATGGCCATCACCAGCAGGAGCCCGGCCAGGACCAGCAGGATCGGCCGGTTCCACAGCCACTCGCCCAGGGTGATGGCGACGCGCTCGCTGAGGCCGAACTCGCTGCCCCACTGGAATGCCAGGCCGATGGCACCGCCCAGCAGGGCGAACGGCGTGAGCAGGAACGCGCCGGACAGCGGCCCGTACAGGAGCCATTGCCAGGGCACCCGTACGTACACCCGCTCGTGCACGGCGGTGGGGGTGGCGGTGCGCGTGAGGGACGACTCGGGCCCGGCTCCCGCCGTCTCGGCGTGGTCCTCGTGACGGGCGTCGCGGCTGCGCCGGAGGAGGACCCGCCGCAGCCGCTCGGCCTCGGGGAGCGGTACGCCGTCCAGCTCGCCCTCCTGCTTGGCGCCGCCGCTCGCTCCCGTGTCGACGCGGATGACGGCGAGGTTGAACAGCCGATGCAGGGGCGGCGTCGTCACGTCCACGCCCCTGACGCGTTCGAGGGGGATGGTCCTGACCGAACGGCTGACGAGCGACCGGGTCAGCTCCAGCCGGTCGCCCACGATCTGGTAGGTGAACGTGGCCCAGCGCACGGCGGCGTACCCGACCGAGCCCACGAGCCCCAGCATCGCCCAGACGAACGACGAGGGCGAGAAGCCGCCCACGAAGAGCACACCCGCCAGGGGCAGGAACAGCGAGGGCAGCATGCGCACCGGGTCGATGAGGAGCACGAGCGGGCTGAGCCGCGACGGCGGAACCGCCATCGCACCGCTCCCCCACACCCCGGGCGGCCCTCCGCCCGGTCCGCCGGGAGCGCCGGACTCCTCGGTCATGTCGCGTCGTCCCTGAGCTCGTGGGCCCGGTGTGCGAGGTCTTCCGCCAGGCGGGCCGCCACGCCGACGTCCAAGCCCTTAATAGAGGACGATCCGGCGTACGAGGCCGTGCGGATCTCGACCGTGGCGAGGCCGAGGAGGCGCTCGAACCAGCCCTGCTCCTTGTCGACCGTCTGGATGCGGCTGACGGGGATGAAGACCCACTGCCGGCTCAGCCACCCCGACCGCGCGTAGACGACGTCTCCCGACAGCTCCCACCTGTGGACGGCGTAGCGCCACAGCGGCTCGATGACCACGAACGGGAGCTCCACGACGGCTATCACCCCCGGCAGCCACCAGATGTTCCCCGAGAGCCAGGAGGGCACCCACGACCAGCCGGACCCGGCGATCCAGGAGGCCGCCAGGGCCGATCCTCCGACGAGCAGGAGGAAACCGATCAGCGCCTCCAGCAGCCACAGGGTGATCGCGCGACGGGATACCCGGTGGGCGGGGTCACGCAGGGGAGCAGGCACGCCACCAGCCTAACTAGATCGCCACCCCCGGGAGCACCGCGACCGTCCCCGGCCCGGCTCCGCCTCGACCGGTATGTCGCCTCGGAGGTGCCCGGGTACCTCGGCCTTCACGCATCATTGAAGTGCGGGCGCCTTCGCAGGCCCGGCGTTCCTCCAGAACGGGGAACCGCCATTGCAATCGGGGCAGGACGCGTTTCTGTCAGCCGTCTGTCAGCGGGCGGGCCGTGATCGCGGTCTCGCCTCAGAGAAATGTCAGTGCCGTAGGCAAGACTCGGAACCAGCCACTCGGACCGCGAGCCGAGCGTTCCCCCAGCCCGTTAACTGAGGAGTTGAAGCTATGCGATATGCGGTCCAGGCTGAAGGTCTGGTGAAGCACTACGGCGAGACGCGCGCCCTCGATGGTGTGGACCTCGTCGTTCCCGAGGGGCGCCTGCTCGGTGTCCTCGGGCCCAACGGCGCGGGTAAGACCACCGCCGTGCGCATCCTCGCCACCCTGCTCCGGCCCGACGGCGGCCACGCCACGGTGGGCGGTTTCGACGTCGTCAAGGACGCCCACAGGGTGCGCTCGCTGATCGGCCTCACCGGGCAGTACGCCGCGGTCGACGAGACGCTCACCGGCGTGGAGAACCTCGTCATGATCGGCCGGTTACTCGGCCTGTCCCGTCCCGCGTCCAGGCAGCGGGCGGGCGAGCTGCTGGCGCGGTTCGACCTGACCGACGCCGGAGGCCGGGCGGCCAAGACCTACTCCGGCGGCATGCGCCGCAGGCTCGACCTCGCGGCGAGCCTGGTCGGGCGTCCTCAGGTCCTGTTCCTGGACGAGCCGACCACGGGCCTCGACCCTCGCAGCCGCACCGACCTTTGGGACGTCGTGCGCGGCCTGATGGCCGACGGCGTCACCGTGCTCCTCACCACGCAGTATCTCCAGGAGGCCGACGAGCTGGCCGACGACATCGTGGTGTTCGACCACGGCAGGGTCATCGCCTCGGGCACCTCCGACGAGCTGAAGGCCACCACGGGCGCCCAGGTGCTCCAGGTGCGGCCCATGCGCGCGGACCACCTCGATCTGGTGGCCGACGTCATCACTGATGTCATCGGCGACCGCCCCGACCTAACCGGTGGCCAGGCCACGGTCAACATCAAGGACCCCACGGTGGTCCCCGCCATCGTGCGCCGCCTCGACGACCTCGGGGTGGTCGCGGCCGAGCTGAGCCTGCGCAAGTCCAGCCTCGACGAGGTGTTCCTGGCCCTCACCGGCCACCGCGCCGAAGACCAGGCCTCCGTGGCGGAGACCAAGGAGAAGGAGGAGGTGCCGGCATGACCACGCTGACCGCGCCCGCGCAGGCCGTCCCGGGCCGCATCGGCCCCGCCACCGCGCTCCGGCACACCATGACGCTCGCCTGGCGGAGCCTGGTGCAGATCAAGCACAACCCGATGGAGCTGCTCGACCTCTCGGTGCAGCCCATCATGTTCCTGCTGCTGTTCACCTACGTCTTCGGCGGCGCGATCTCCGGGTCCACCACCGACTACCTGCAGTTCTCGCTGCCCGGCCTGGTCGTGCAGAACATGCTGTTCGCGACGCTGACCACCGCGATCGGGCTCAGCACCGACATCACCAAGGGCGTGTTCGACCGGCTGCGCAGCCTGCCGATCGCCCGCTCGGCGCCGCTCGCCGGCCGCATCGTGGCCGACACGCTGAAGCAGGTGTGGGCCTTCGCCCTCTTCGTCGGCCTCGGCACCGTGCTCGGCTTCCGCATCCACACCGGGGTGGCCGGGGTGGTGGGCGCGCTGGCGCTGCTGCTGACGTTCGCCCTGGCGATGTCCTGGCTGTCGGTGCTCATCGGCCTGGTGGCCTCCGAGCCCGAGAAGGTGCAGATCATCGCGTTCTCGGTGATGATGCCGCTCACGTTCACCTCCAACGCCTTCGTCCCGACCAAGACGCTGCCCGGGTGGTTGCAGAAGTGGGTGGAAGTCAACCCGGTCACCCATCTGGCCGACGCCGTCCGCGGCCTTCTCAGCGGGGGTCCGGTCGCGAGCCACGCGACGATCTCCCTGGTCTGGGCCCTCGTCATCGCGCTGGTCTTCGCCCCGCTGTCCCTGCGCGCCTTCCGCTCCCGCGGCTGACCCCCGCACCGACGGTGCCGGTCGGCGCCGGGGTCGTACCGGTCGGGGGCAGAGCCGGACGGGGGCAAAGGCCGGACGGGGGCAAGGGCGATGGTCTTTTCGTCCGAGCGAGATGGGATCACCCTGCGGTCAGGGCGATTCCCGGGCGCGGGGCGGTGAGGGCGGGGATCTCTTCGGGGAGGATCTTGCGGCCGCGTTCGAAGTACCGGGTGTAGTTCTCCGGGCCGAGCGCGGCCGTCGTCGCCTCGGTGATCCGCACATGGTCGTAACCGATCACGTCCTGGATCCCGCGGATGCGGGACGCCGCGCCCAGCAGCACCGCCGCCCTCGCGGCGTCCCCCTCGCGCACGACCAGGCCCGCGACGGCGATGAGCACCAGCCCGTAGGCGCCCCCGTCCTTGGCGTCCCGCGCCAGCCGCAGCGCCTCCAGGTGCGATTCCCGCGCGGCCCGCAGGTCGCCCTCCTGCTCGGCGAGCAGCCCGAGCGACGAGTGCAGCAGGGCCCGGAAGTGCGCGGGGAAGACCAGCGGGTCCACGGCGAGGCGGATCGCCTCCTCGTAGTGCCACCTCGCGAGCGCCGGCTTCCCTTCCTCGCGGGCGAAGTCACCCCGCACGCTGTGCACGCCCGACTCCCCCACCCTGTCGCCGGCGTTCACGCAGATGTCGAGCGCGTGGTCCAGCACCGCCTGGGCGCCGGCCGGGTCGCCGGAGGCGTTGAGCGCCATGGCCAGCCGGGTGCGCATGTACGGGGTGTCCTCCACGGCGCCGATCTCGTCGAGCAGCGCGAGCGCCTCCCGCAGCACCGAGATGGCCGTGGCGTTGTCTCCGCGCAGCATGCTCACCTCCGTGAGCGCGCCCATGGCGGTGCCGATGCCCCACCGGTCGCCCACCGCGCGGAAGTGGCGGAGCGACGACCCCACGTCGGCCTCGCCCTCGGCGATCCGACCGGCGTTGTAGTGCACGTGCGCGCGCAGCAGGTGGGCGCAGGCGACCACCCACGGGTCGGGGTCGCCGAACATGTCCGCCATGGTGCGCTCCTGGTCGGGCGCGACGTCGGGGATGAAGAGCACCAGCATCGGCTCGGCCAGCGAGACCATCGCCGGCCAGGGGCGGGGCACCGACGACCTGGCCAGGGCCATCGCCCTGGTCAGCACGTCCCTGGCCTCCTGCCACTGGTTCGTGCCGCCCGCCATGAGGATGCCGTGCACCGTGAGCGCCAGCGCCAGCCTTCTCGGCCCGACCTCGGCGTCGCCCCCGCTGTCCAGGCCGCCCCGGTCATCCGGAGGGCCACCATCCTCCCCGGCGTCCAGACCGCCTCCGCGGCCCGGGTCCTCCCCGGCGTCCAGACGGCCTCGGTGACCCCCGGCGTCCAGACGGCCTCGGTGGTCCCCGCCGTCCAGACCCTCTCCGCGGCCCAGGTCGTCCCCGGCGTCCGGGTCGTCCACCAGGGCGATCACCTCGGCGGCACGCTGGGCGCCCTCGGCCCTGCGGCCGGCCAGGAACCAGTACCACCCGAGCGCGCCGACCAGCCGGACCCCGAGCCCCCGGTCCGCCGACCCGACGGCCCAGCGCAGCGCCGCCGTCAGGTTGTCGTGCTCGGCCGACAGCGCGGCGAGCCACTTCACCTGCCCGGCGCGGCGCAGTTCAGGCTCGGCGGTCTCGGCCATGCCGGTGAAGAACCGCGCGTGCGCGCGTCGCACGCGGTGCTCCTCGCCCGACTCGGCGAGCCGTTCCGCCGCGTACGCCCTGATGGTCTCCAGCATCCGGTAGCGCTCGTTCTCGCAGACGACGAGCGATTTGTCGACGAGCCTCGCGAGCACGTCGAGCACCTCCTCGCGCGGCAGCCCGCCCCCGGAGCACACCGTCTCGACCGCGTCGAGCGACGCCCCGCCGGCGAACGCCGCGAGCCTGCGCGCGAGCACCAGTTCCCGGCCGTCCAGCAGGTCCCAGCTCCACTCGACGACCGCGCGCAGCGTCTGGTGCCTCGGCAGCGCCGTACGGCTCCCGCCGGTCAGCAGCCGGAAGCGGTCGTCGAGGCGGTCGGCGATCTGCCCGGCGGACAGCGTGCGTAGCCGGGCGGCGGCCAGCTCGATCGCGAGGGGCATGCCGTCGAGCTCGCGGCAGATCCGCGCGACCGCCTCCGCGTCACCGTCCATGACGTACCCGGGGCGGGCCGTGGCGGCGCGGTCGGCGAACAGGCTCAGGGCGTTCTCGTGATCGAGCGGCTGCACGGGCCACAGCAGCTCGCCGGTGATGCCGAGGGGCTCACGGCTGGTGGCGAGGATGCGCACTCCCGGGCATTCCGCCAGGATCCGGTCGGCGAGCCGCGCGGCGGCGTCCACCAGATGCTCGCAGTTGTCGAGGATGATCAGCTGGCGGCGCGACCCGATGCCGGCCACCAGGCGGCCGGTCAGGTCGGCGTCGGGGGCGGGCGTCCGTACGGGCACGCGGCGGGTGTCGCGCATGCCGAGCGCGGCGAGCACCGCCTGCGGCACACCCTCGGGGTCGCGTACCGGGGCGAGCTCGGCGAGCCAGACACCGTCCGGCATCCGGCCCGCCAGCGCCTCGCCGGACTCCACGGCGAGCCTGGTCTTGCCCGCGCCACCCGGGCCGAGCATCGTGACCAGCCGGTGCTCCGCCAGCAGCGAGCCCGCGCGCCGCACGTCGTCGCGCCGCCCGACGAAGCTCGTCAGCCGGGCGCGCAGGTTGCCCCTCTTGTGCCCCTTGTCGCGCATCTCGGGCTCCTGCCCCTGCTCGGGCGTCCCGGGCTCGGGCGCGACGGCCGTTGGCGGGTCGCCCCGGAGCATGCCAAGGTGCAGGGCGGCGAGCGCGGGCGAGGGGTCGGCGCCGAGCCGGGCGGCGAAGTCCGCGCGGGCCGCCTGGTAGGCGGCGAGCGCCTCCACCTGGCGCCCTGAGCCGTACAGGGCGCGCATGAGCTGGCCGCGCAGCCGTTCCCTGAGCGGATGGGCGGCGATCAGCGGTGACAGCTCGCCGGTCACCTCGGCGTGGCGTCCGAGCAGCAGATCGGCGTCGAAGCGGTCCTCGACGGCGGCCAGGCGCAGCTCCTCCAGCCGGGCGATCTCCGCGCCGGCCGCCTCGACCTCGCTCAGGTCGGCGAGCGCGGGCCCGCGCCAGAGCGCCAGCGCCTCCCTGAGCGTGCCCGCGGCCCCGCCCGCGTCGCCGCGCGCCAGCGCCGTACGGCCGTCGGCGGCCAGCCGGGCGAAGCGGTGGGCGTCGACCTGATCCGGAGATATAACCAACCGGTAACCTGACGTCTCCGTGGCCACCAGACCCCGGCCCAGAGTCGCGCGGAGGCGGGAGACCAGAGCCTGCAGCGCGTTGCCGACCGCGCTCGGCGGATCGGCCTCCCACACCCCCGCGACCAGGGTGGCGAAAGGCACCGTTCGTCCGGGGCTGAGCAGCAGCAACGCGAGGAGCGTCCGCAACCTCCGGCCGCCGATGTCAAGGCGTGCGCCGTCGTGACGCACTTCCAGCGGGCCGAGCACGCCGAAGCTCACGCGCGTGTCCGACTTCGCGCCATCCATGCCTCGATTGTGGCTGATTAAGGGACTTCCTGGCGCCGCTCATTCGGGCGATGGGGTCAGCGCACCCCTCAGATCCGCGTAGCATCAGCGGGCATGGGGCAGCCGAGAAAGTCCGTGCGCGTTGGGCGCACGGGACGCAGCGGGCGTATCGCTGTGATCGCGGCGGTCGTCGCGGCGGCGGCGGCGGGCTGCGGGATCGTGGGCGCAGGTTCACCGACCGAGAGGTCGCTGGACGGGCTCAGCGTCTCCAGCCCCCGGTTCCGCGACGGGGCCCCCCTCCCGGCCGAGTATTCCTGCACGGGAAAGGTCGGCAACCCGCCCCTGAGGTGGTCGGGTGTGCCGCAGAAGGAGACCAGGTCGATCGCCTTGGTGATCGACGCGAACAACGCGCAAGGAGCGGCGGAGGTGCACTGGGTGCTGTTCGACATCGACCCGCTCACCACCGAGCTCGCGCAGAACAGCGTGCCCAGGGGCGCCGTCCAGGGTCTGACGTCGAGCGGCAAGGTGGGCTACTCGCCCCCGTGCCGGCCCGATGACACCTATCGTTTCAGTGTCTACGCGCTCGACTCCAAGATCGAGCGCAAGGAGGGCGCCGCCCTCCGCGAGACGCTGGAGGACATCGCCCGGCACACGATCGCTCGGGGACGCCTCTCGGCGGCCCACATCGAGTGACATGCTGAGCACCAGAGGTAGTTATGGATACCAGATCTTCTCGTAGGGTGTGACAACGGTCATAGTGGTCGGACAGAATCAGATGCAATCCCGGAGCGCAGGTGGTCAACGGGGGAAGGTCGCGTCGATGGCCGCGCGATCTCACCAGCGCCACTGGAAGGCCATGGCCATGAAGGTGGTGCAATGATCGCGGTCATTTTTGGCCTCGTCGCCGTCGTGCTCCTCGTCCTGGTGGTCGTGGCACTCGGCATGCGGTCGATGAACCGCCGGGAGAGCAACCTGCCTCCTGAGCGGCTGCGCAAGATGGCCGAGCAGGCGGACGACCCGAACGCCAAGCGCCCCGGGCGTCCCGCCGAGGAGACGTTCTTCGAGAGCTTCCCCGAGGGCTTCGACGCCTTCCAGGAGCCCGAGCGGGCGACCGCGCGCCTGCGCCCGGGCAACGGAAGGCCCGCTTCGCGTCCCGCCGGGCGCCCCGGCGGCCGTCCGGCTCCCCGCGGCAAGCAGGCCGCCTCCTCCCGTGGCCGCCGCGGCGTCGACGAGTGGGGCGACGCCGACGACTACGACGACGACTACTGGAGCCGGGTCCGCGCCGACGACGGCGCCTTCGGAGGCACCATCGCGGCTCGCATGGGAGCGAGCCGCCCCGACGTGTCCTCTCCGTCCAACTCCGCACCCGCTCCCGCCAAGGCCGCCTCGCCCAAGGAGCCCAAGGAAGAAGGCGTCGACGCGAACGCCGCCACCGTCCAGGCGGCCCTTCCCACCCGGCCGGCCGGCCTCGCCGACCTGGTGGAACCCTCGCGCAACGTCACGCCCTCCGCCGCCGCGGCGTCTGATCGCACCGTCACCTTCTCGGCCCCCGTTCCCCAGACCCCCGCCGCGTCGGCGGCCGACGTGCTCGGCGCGATCGGCACCCCGCAGCCGTCCTCGCGCAGCCGTCGCGGCTCGCGGCCCGACCCCGCCGACCCGCTCGGCGTCGCGGACTCGCGCGCGAAGCCCCGCCGCCGCTCCGACGCGGGCGGCGACCCCGGGCGCACCGCCCCCGGCCGCACCACCGACTCCCGGCGCACCGACGCAAGGCGCGGCGGCTCGGGCAGGATCGCCGAGCCCGGACGTGCCGCCACCGCGCGGCCCGACGCCGCCCGCGCCGACGCCTCCCGTGACGTCACGGGCCCGTTCACGGCGGGCCGCCCCGCCACGGATCCCGCGCACGACCCGCTGTCCGGCCCCTTGACCACCGGCCCGCTCTCCGCCGCCCCGCACCCCACCGGCTCGCTCGCGAACGATCCGCTGTCCAGCGGCGCGCTGTCCGGCGGTCCCGTATCCGGTGGTCCGGCGTCCAAGAGCCCGCGCTCCGGCGGCTCCCGTCCGGCCGGCCCCCTGGACACCCCGAACAGCGCGACCGGCCCATTCGACGCCGGCCGCTCCTCGACCGGCTCGTACGAGACACCCCGCGCGGCGGGCGGCTCCCGCGGCAGCGGGTCCGTCCCTGCCGCCGCGTCGTACGACCCGCTCGGCACCGGCCCGGCGGCTCCCGGGGCGACCGGCGACTTCCCCGCCGGAGGCTCCTGGCCGGCGCAGGCCGCCTACCCGGCGACCGGCCTGTACGACATCCTCGACGAGCCGACCCCGGCGGCCGGCACCTCCAAGGAGACGTGGAAGGCGGCGGACTACCAGCTGCCCACCTACGACGGGTACGCCGCCCGCGACGGGTACGCCGCCGCCCCGTCCGCGCCTCCCGCCTCACCGGCACCCTCGTACGAGGTGCGCCCGGGCTGGGCCACCATCGACGACTCCGACTCGGTGAACGGGCCGACTCCCGCGTCCGGCCTGCCGACGGGGCCGTCCCGCGCGGTCCCCGCGTACGAGACGCCCACCGGGCGCGACCTGCCGCTCGCGGGCGACGAGCCCGCGGCCGGTCAGGGCTACCCCGGCTACGACGCCGAGCGCTACGCGGCGCCGGGAGCGACGTCCCCCGGCTGGCCCCAGCCGGTCCAGAACTCCGGGGGGAGCTGGCCCTCGTACGGCGAGCTCTACGGAACCGGCGCGAACGGCGGCCCAGGGCCCGACCAGCCGGCGCCGACCACCCAGTCGACGCAGTCGTCACAGGCGTCGCCCTCGCGCGGCGGCCACCGCCGGCGGGGCGAGACGGACTATCCCGACTACTACCGCTGATCGATCAGTGTTCTCCCGTCATATATAAAACGCGGCGGCCAAAGGCTTAATCAAACGGCCGTCGCGTCGTATGGTCGGCTCATGACCGAGGACACGCAGCGTAGCCGTTCAAGGACCGAGCGTATTTCCTCGGTGCTCAGGCACGACCTCCCGGCCTCGCTGGTGGTCTTCCTGGTCGCCGTGCCCCTCTCCCTCGGCATAGCCGTGACCTGCGGGGCGCCGCTCATCGCGGGTCTGATAGCCGCCGTGGTCGGCGGCCTGGTGGCCGGGCCGCTCGGCGGGTCGGTCGTGCAGGTCAGCGGTCCCGCGGCCGGGCTCGCCCTCGTCGTCGGCGAGCTCGTGCGCACGTACGGCTGGCGCGCCACCTGCATGATCACTCTGGCCGCCGGAGTGCTGCAGCTCGTGCTCGGCGCGTTCAAGGTCGCGAGGACGGCGCTGGCCGTCTCGCCGGCGGTGGTCCACGGCATGCTCGCCGGCGTCGGCGTGGTCATCGCCCTGTCCCAGCTCCACGTGGTGCTCGGCGGGCAGTCGCAGAAGTCCGCCGTGGAGAACCTCATCGAGCTGCCGAACCAGATCGTGAACAACCACAGCCACGCCGTGGCGGTCGGCGTGCTGACCATCACGGTGCTGCTGCTGTGGCCGCGCCTGCCGCGCCTGAACATGCTGCCCGCCCCGCTCGCGGCGCTGGCCATCGCCGCGCTGACGGCCGGGGTGTTCGGCTGGGACATCGCCAGGGCCGACCTGTCCAAGGGCTTCAGCGAGTGGGCGTCGCCGGCCATGCCGAGCGGTGACTGGCACGGCATCGCCGGCGCCGTGCTGCTGGTCGCGCTGCTGGCCGGCGTCGAGTCGCTGCTGTGCTCGGTGGCCGCCGACCGGCAGCACGACGGCCCCCGCTCCGACCTCGACCGCGAGCTGACGGGGCAGGGCATGGCCAACGTCGTGTCGGGGGCCCTCGGCGGCCTGCCGGTCGCGGGGGTGATCGTCCGCACGACCACCAACGTCAAGGCCGGGGCGCGCAGCCGGTGGTCCACCGTCCTGCACGGCGTGTGGGTGCTGCTGTTCGCCGTCTGCTTCGGCTGGATGGTCACGCTGATCCCGATGGAGGCTCTGGCGGCCCTGCTCGTCTTCATCGGCGTGCGCATGGTCAACCTCGGCACGATGCGCGGCCTGCACGGGCAGGGCGAGCTGCCGGTCTACATCCTGACCATGGGCGCCGTCGTCGTCATAGGCCTCGCCGAGGGGGTGCTGATCGGCCTCGGGCTCGCCGCGCTGTCGGCGCTGCGCCGTCTGACCAGGGTGTCGGTCCAGGTGCGCCTGGAGCCGGACGACCGATGGCACGTCGTGGTGACCGGCTCGCTGACCTTCGTGGGCGTGCCGCGCCTCACCGACAACCTGCGGGCGATCCCGGCGGGCGCCGCGGTCGACCTCGACCTCAACGTGGACTTCATGGACAACGCCGCCTTCGAGGCGTTGCACGGCTGGCGCCTCGAGCACGAGCGGGCGGGCGGCACCATCACCATCGACGAGATCCACGACGAGTGGTACACCTCGGCGGCGGGCGGCACCCGCGTCTCCTCGGCGAAGACGCCGCCGCGGGCCCCCGACCGCTGGTGGCTCCCCCGCGCCTACCGGCGGGGCGGGCCGCTGTCCAGCATCCCGGTGCGGCACGACGGCGTCTGGGTGCCTTCCCGTGCCGAGCCCGGCGGGCCTGGGTCGCGCGCGGACGCCGTGCCCGACCTGCTGGCCGGCGCCATCGACTTCCAGCGGAGCACCGCGCCCCTGGTACGGCCGTTCCTGCACCGCATGGCGCGCAGGCAGGAGCCCTCGCACCTGTTCATCACCTGTGCCGACTCCCGGGTGGTGCCCAACCTGATCACCGCGAGCGGCCCCGGCGACCTGTTCACCGTGCGCAACGTCGGCAACCTCGTGCCGAGGCACGGCGCCTCTCCCCCGGACGACTCGGTGGTGGCGGCCATCGAGTACGCCACCACCGCACTCGACGTCCGCACCATCACGGTCTGCGGGCACTCCGGCTGCGGGGCGATGGCCGCCGTGCTGAGCGCCGGGGAGCAGACCGGCGGGCTGCCGGGGCTCGAACGCTGGCTGCGCCACGGCGACCACACGCTCGCGCGTTATGTGCTGTCCGACAGCACCGGCGAGGACGAGGGGCCGCTCGACAGGCTGTGCCGGGTGAACGTCGCGCAGCAGCTCGACAATCTCCGCACGTACCCCTCGGTGGCCGGCCTGGAGGATTCGGGGCGGCTGCAACTGGTCGGCCTGTACTTCGACATCGGCGCGGCGCGCGTGCACGTGCTCGACCGCCAAGGCTTCACTCCGGTGGCGAGCGTCCGCTCGTAGCGGATTCGCTCACCGTGAAAGTTCTCGGCGGAAGGCGGCCACGGGTCGAGAGTGGTCGCCATGAGAATCCTGGTGATCGGCGGTTCGGTGTTCCTCGGCCGGGCCATCGTCGAAGAGGCCCTGCGGCAGGGGCACGAGGTCACGACCTTCAACAGGGGCAGGTCCGGAGACGATCTGCCCGGGGTGACGGCCGTCCGCGGCGACCGTGAGGTCCCCGCGGACCTCGAAGCGCTCGCCGAGGGACGCGAGTGGGACGCGGTCATCGACGTGTGCGGCTTCACTCCGCGGGTGGTCGCCGACTCCGCGCGCGCCCTGTCGGGGCATGCCGCCACCTACGCGTTCATCTCCACCATCTCGGCCATCTCCGACTGGCCGGCCAAGCGCGTCGACGAGTCCGCTCCCCTGTGGGAGTGCTCGCCCGACGCCGGCCCGGAGGATGGCGACTACGGCGTCCTCAAGGCCGGCTGTGAGCGGGCCGTGGAGAAGTACTTCGACGGAAACGCGCTGATCATCCAGCCGGGGCTGATCCTCGGCCCATGGGAGAACGTCGGCCGCCTGCCCGCCTGGCTGCGGCGCGTCTCCCGTGGCGGCCGGGTCGTGGCCCCCGGCGACCCCGGCCTCCCGATGCAGCTCATCGACGCCCGTGATATCGCGATCTTCACCGTCGACCAGGCGGCCAAGGGGGTGAACGACCGTTTCCTCACCACCGGGCCCGCCGGCAACACCACGTTCGGCCGGTGGCTGGCCGACTGCGCCGAGGTCACCGGCGCGAGCCCCGAGCTGGTCTGGATCGACGACGAGTTCCTGCTCGCCCGCGAGGTCGAGCCGTGGACCGAGCTTCCCCTCTGGATCCCGTCCACCCCCGGCGAGGTCGGCACCTGGGACGTCTCCACCGCCAAGGCCGAGGCGGCGGGGCTGCGGTGCCGCCCGGTCGCCGAGACCGTGCGCGACACGTGGCACTGGCTGAAAGACCGCGATCACGCCGAGCTGGAGCGCCGCCTCCCCCACTGGCGGCGGCACGGCCTGGCACCCGACAAGGAGGCCCGCATCCTCAGCGAGTGGGACGCCGGCTGACCTCGCCCGCACGCGGCCCGTCACGGGGGCTGTCGTGCACGCTCTCGCGCAGTGGCTCACCCGGGCCGAGGACGGCGTGGGTGAGCCCGATGGCCATGGCCTCGGCAGCGGGGAGTACGACCGGCACCGCCTTCGCGGGCGCGCTCGGTGAGCTGTACGGGCGTGCGGAGGGCCGGGTGGTTGACTAGTGCGCCGGAACCCCCGGCACGTAGTCACCTGACCCCCTTCGAGGGGTTTTGAACCGTACGCGTTCTAGGGGCGATCTACGGGTGTTAACGTCTGGACCGTGGCAGACCCCCCAGGGACCGCTGGTCCCGACGAGCGCGAGTCCAAGAGGACCACTGCGGGCCCTCCACCTGACATGACCATGTTGAAGACGCTGCGCCCGCAGGACTACGACGAGGTCGTCTACGTGGGGCACTTCTTCCGCAAGGGGCTGCCCGTGGTCATGGACCTCACCGGAATGTCGGACGCGGACGCCAAACCACTCCTCGACTTCGCGGTGGGCCTGGTCTTCGGGCGCCGCGGCGACATGGAACGCATCGCGCCCAAGGTCTTCCTGCTGGTCCCCTCGGGCGTGGTCATCAACGCCTGAGCCGGCCTTCGGCGGGAACGGCGGTGCCGCACCCGGAAGCTTCCGGATACGGCACCCGCGCGGTCACGCCTGAGCCCCGGCCAGGTTCACAGTGGCGGGGTGACGTTGACGAAGGCCGTGCAGTTGCCCGGCCAGACGACGTTCGGGGTGAGGCCGCACGACGTCTCCGCCACCTGGCCGGTCTTGGCCCGCACCGTGACGAGCAGCTGGTTGGTGGCCGGCGCCACCAGCAGAGTGACACCCGTGCCGGCGGCACCCGGGGCCTTGCCGGGCCGCTTCGCCGCGCTCGCCGCCGCCGGCAACTGCGGGGCCGCCGTCAGAGTCACACCCGTGACGTCGCCGGGGTAGCCCGCCAGCGAGGACAGGTCGTGCCAGAACGGGTTCGGCCCGACCGACGTGGGGTCCCGGACCAGGGTCGCCCCGTTGGCCTGGGTCTCCGCGACGTACCGCACGGGCCCGGTCGTCACGCCCGTCGGCGTGACCAGCGCCGAGTCGACACCGTCGACCCGTCCCCTGGGCCCGGGAGGACCCTCGGGGCAGCCATTCTCCTTGTCACGACTCCGGTCGTCGTGGTCGCACCTCCTGGCGGTCCTCCACCAGAGGCCGGTGGCGGCCTGGACGACGCCGGCCGCCGCCCGGTGCCCGGCAACGCTCTTCCCTTCCGCGCTGACGCCGGCCGTTGCCGGGCTGGACAGCGCGACGAACCCGCCGGTGACCGCGGTCGCGACCACCAGGGTCCATGCGGTCCTACCTGCGGACGGACCATTTTCCCGAGGAGTCACTCGGTTCCCCCATATCACTTGAATTCCCCTTAGGCCTGACAGACGGTCGGGCGGAAGGTGTCGTGATGACTGACGGCGCCGTACCCGGGACATCCCCGGGCACGGCACGCGCTGTCACTCCGAAAGCCCTGGTCAGGCCTAGAGCGGTGGCGTGGAGTTGACGAAGGCGCTGCAGATGCCGGGCCAGGTCGCGTTCACGGTGACGAGGCAGGTCGTCTGGACGACCTGACCGGTCAGGGTCCGCAGCGTGATGTGCAGGGTGTTGGTGGTCGGCACCGCCGTCAGGCTGACGTCCGTCACGTTGCCGGGGTAGCCCGTCAGCGAGGACAGGTCGTGCCAGAACGCGTTCGGCGCGACCGACGAGGGGTCCCGGACGAAGGTCGGACCGTTTCCCTGGGCAAGCGCGATGTACTTGACGGGGCCGAGCGCGCCAGTCGGTGTGGCCAGCGCCGAGTCGATGCCATCGCTGCGGCCCCGAGGCCCGGGAGGACCAGGAGGGCCGGGATGGCACTTCTTCGGGCACTTGCCCTTGCCGTCCTCGTCGTCGTCATCACCGACCGGCTTCAGCTGGCCGGCGCCGACGCCGGCGGCAGCGTGGCCGTACGACACCCGCTGCCCGGTGACGCTCCGCGCTTCCGTGCCGGCGTGGGCCATGGCCGGGCACGACAGTGCGACGAATCCGCCGGTGATCGCCGTCGCGACCGCCAGAGTCCACGCGGGCTTACCTATGAAAGAGCCTTTTTCCCGAGGAATCACTCGGTTCCCCCATATCGCTTGAATTCCGATGAATCGGACCTTCTTCGTGTCGCCATGGCGGCACTGCGACCAGGGAATACCCATTCAGCGAACCTACAACGCAGCACTGAAGTACCGATAGAGAAAACAGACGCCACAATAAATAAAAGAAGCCATGACGCCATGTCCCAGCGCGATCGCCAAGGCCCTTCGACCAGGCAACAGTGCACCATAAATCACATTGATGGACTTTCCTGCAGGCTCTGGGCTTTTCAGACATGCACCTGAATACCCCGCCGACCAGCACGAACAGGCCTTACAGGTGCGTCCTTCCGGTAGAGGGGGCCCTACGGGAGGACAAATGAATATCCGCCCGCCCCGCCAACGGAACTGAACCCAGGAGCCACCACAGAGAGCTTGTCATTCAGACGTCGCAACGAATATCTCCGCCCGCCGATCGGAATCCCTCGAACGCACCGTTCTCGTCACGACAGAAAAGGAAACCAGCCCCCACTCGGCAAGCCAGTGTGCCGGGAAACCCACATCATCATGGGCCGTGGAGGCAGAATTCGTTGTTCTCGGGGTCGGCCAGCACGATCCAGTGCTCCTCTGTGGCCACTACCCGGGCGCCGAGGGCGATCAGTCGCTTCAGTTCCGCGTCGATGTCGTCGCACGCGAGGTCGAGGTGGACCCGGTTCTTGGCCGTCTTGGGTTCTGGAACGAGTTGGAAGAAGAAACGCGGCGTGACACCCGGCCGAGCCTCGACCAGCACCGTCGGGTCGTCTTCCGGGTCATCGATCCCCATGCTTCGCAGCCGCTCCAGTTCGGCCTCGTCGTACGGAGCCACCTCGTAACCGTCCAGGACGGCCGCCCAGAACCGCGCGACCGACGCGGGGTGCCGGCAATCGACCACGACATCCTTGATCCGAGCCATGACACCATAATGCTGCAGATAATCCTGGCCTACGCGCGGACAACCTGGCACGGAAATGTCGGAACGCTTCGGTACGTTGCCATCATGGAATTCGTACTGGTAGCGGGCGCGTGGCTCGGATCGTGGGCGTGGGACGAGGTGGTGCCTGAGCTGCGTGCGGCCGGCCACGGTGCTCACCCGTTGACGCTTTCCGGCCTCGCCGACAAGCAAGGCGTCCCCGCCGGGCAGCAGACCCACGTCCAGGACATCGTCGACGAGGTCGAACGCCGCGATCTTCACGACGTCATCCTGGTCGGGCACAGCTACTCGGGCATCCCGGTCGGTCAGGCCGCCGAGCGGATCGGCGACCGGCTTGCCCGCGTGGTCTTCGTCGACTCCAACGTTCCGGCCGACGGCGCGTCGTTCGTGTCCGGCTGGCCGGACGGCAAGGCGATGGTGGAGGCCTCGATCGCGGAGCACGGCGGCTTCTGGGCACCGCTCACCACGGCCGACTGCGACGGCCAGGGGCTCACCAGCGCACAGATCACCCGCATCGTGGGCGGTTCCACACCGCATCCGGGAGCCACACTGACCGAGCCCGCCGTGCTGTCACGGCCACTCGGCGAGCTTCCGGCGACGTACATCAAATGCCTGCTCGACGGCGACGAGCCCACCGATGACGTGGCCGCGCTGCTGACCAGCGAGCACTGGCGACTGGTCGAGATGAACACCGGCCACTGGCCTATGTTCTCCCAGCCCCGCGATCTGGCCCACATCCTCCTCGACGAGACCAAGCCATGAGCCCTTCGCCCCGACCCCTACTCCGCGCTCACGTCAAGCCCGGCGCGTTGCCGGGCGCCACAGCTCTGGAGCAGGCCCGGGCGGCTGGGCGCTTCACCCCGTCCATGACGAGCGGTGGGCTGCCGCCTGCAAACGCACGGCGGTCTGGAGGGCACGAGCAGAGCTGACTTGGTGCCGACTCCGGCTAGGTAGGGATCAAGGAATCCCATGCTCAGAAGCGTAAGAGGCGGGCGAGTCGGCCTGTAGGCCGGGTTCTGATCCCGCCCACCTCTGACCTGCGGCTCACTCAGCGGCCTGCTCTCTGACCTGCAATAACGCTGCCGTCCTCTGCCACTGCCCTCCACCGTCTTCCAACGCCATGTGCCCCCGATGTGCCCCCGGGCAATGCCGTCAGACGCGCACCTCCCCCTCCCCCACCGCTGTGTGAACCGACTGCCGCCACTCCAAAGCCTCGGGAACGTCCCGATACTCCAGCAGATGCTGGCCCGCGATCTGCTCCAGCAGATCCCTGACCTCCGCGGGCGTGGCATGGAAGAACTCCCGCCGCAGATTGACCCTATTGACCCGCCGATCGTTCAACGCGGCGTGCAGCCGCCCCTCCAGCCCGACCGCGTCGTCGCTGAAGATCAGTGCGTGCGTGTCGAACCTGAACGGCACCAAGGCATCCCCCAGCTCCCGCACCCGGTCCTCCGGCTCCAAGCGCCGGGTCATGCCGATCTTGTCCTTGCCGAACGCGCCGACGTTGGAGATCACGTACACGTAGCCCGCCCGGACGTTGGCCTCGCGCGCCTCCACGTCACTGACCGCCGCGCCGATCTCCTCCAGCTTCGCCTTCAGCTCCTCCGCTCCGGCCTCGTCCCCCTTGACGATCAGCTTGGCCAGCGCCGCCTTGTAGTGAGCCTCCTCCTTGCGCAGCCGGACCTTCTCCCGCTCGAACTCCCGGCGCGCGGCCTCCTCCTCACGCTCATCGGGTCGAGTGGCGTCCCGCCTCCGGCTCAGGACTGGTTGAACAGCGAAAGCGTCAGGGTCGAGTGGTACTCCCCGGCGGCGACGTCGACCGCAGTCCGCAGGGCCAGGTCGGCGTTGACCTCCCAGGTGCCGATCTCGCCAGCGGAGTTCGCGGTCGAGACGAGCATCTCCTGGCCCTGCAGACCCACGGCGGGGGCGTCGGTGCCGTCGGAGATCACACTGGAGACGGGCTCACCGGCCTCCACCGCCCCGGTGGAGGAGTCGGTCAGCAGGCGCGGGGTCCATCCCAGGTACTCCGAGCCGATGGTCTTGGCGGGGTCGCCGGTCGCGGTGAACTGGCCGGCCTGGCCGACGACCGCCCAGAAGTCTCCCGCGGGGATCTCCTCGGGACTGCGGGCGTCGGTCACCGTGACCGTCGGCGTGGTGCCGGTGAACTGGCGGGCGGCGGCGTCGGAGCCGTTCTCCTGGAGGGACACTCCGCTGTTGTCCGCCACGGTCATCGACACCTGACCGGGAGTGGTGGTGGGCTCGATGGTCACCGACACGTCGATGCCGTCGCCGGGGTCGTCGGCCGCCACTGCGGGACCGGCCACGCCGGCAAGCGCAAGACCGAGCACCGACACGGCCAGCATCTGGGCAGCTTTCTTGGTTTCATGTGATTGCTCCATCTATGGGGGCGGGTAGGCCGATCGGTACGGCCAGGCCCCTGTTCACTACGGCGGCGTCCCCGGCGCGTACACCGTGGCCACCGCCGGCCCGGTCAGCCGCAGCTGATCGCGGTGTAGTCGGCCTCGTAGGACGAGGTGACCTTCTTGCCATCGATCGTCGCGGTTCCCGTGACAGTCACCTTGCCCGCGCCGATCTGTCCGGCCCGCGCGTTGAAGGACTGGTACGCCTGCTTGCCCGTGGCCACGTCCGCCACGGTCTTGGCACCGTACGGGGTCGTCAGCGTCACGGTCGCCGGCACATCGCCGCCGTTGACGGCCGTCACCGCCACGTACGCCGACGTGCCCACACAGCGGGACGAGGCGGTCACGGTCAGCGGAACGGCAGGAGAGTCATCGCCGTCCTTGCTGAGGTGGAAGTAGTCGAACTTGGCCGTCTTCGACGCCGTCTGGTTGGCGCCGAAGGCGAACAGACCGACCTTCGCACCGCCTGCGACCTTGCTGTTCTTGACCGCGGTCGGCGTGCCGTTCACACCGATCTCGGTCCAGTCGGTGCCGTTGGAGGAGTAGTAGCCGTGGAAGGTGTCGCCTTCCTTCTTCATCCGCAGCCACCACACGCCGCTGGTGAGATTGCTGACCTGCGGCTGCGGGTCCTGGACCACGCCGCCGACCTCGCTGCGCAGTTCGATCCTGCGCACCACGGCCGCCCCGGGCTGGTTGTCGATGACGTAGTCGAACTTCACGTAGTCGTCGTCACCGGCGTAGACGATCAGGCCGCCCTGCTGGTACTGCTCGTTGAGCGCCGATCCGTCGATCTTGGTCTCCAGCGTCCAGTCGCCGTCCGGCGCCGTCTGCAGGATGAAGTTCTTCGCATCGCTGTTGTCCGACCCGTAGATGTCTCCCTTTTCGGTGTCGATCTCCAGGTTGCCATCCTTCACCCGCACGGCCGATGCGTTGTAGCGCACGCTCGCGTCCCAGCGGCAGGTGTTGAGCTCGGTGCCGTCGAACTCGTCGTTGGGAGCCGGCTTGGTCGCCGTGTCATCGGGGGTGATGTGGAACCAGTCGAAGTAGGCGTTGATCACCGGACGGTTGCCGGTGCCGGCGATGGAGAACAGGCCGATCTTCGGGTTGTTGATCCCTGCGAGCTTCTTCGTCTCCGGCATCGCGGTGAAGCTGACGCCGTCCGCCGAGTAGTGCGCGGTCAGGTTGGTGCCGTCGGAGATGAACCGCACGTACGCGGTGTCGGGGAAGGCGTCCCCGAGCTGCGCCGTGTTGCTCGCCGTCACTTCCTTCGGATCGCCGTTCTCCTCGCGGATGAACTGGAAGATCCGGTTGGCCTTGCTGTTGGTGCCGCGGGCCTGCAGCACCATCTTGGCGTAGTTGTCGTCGTCGCCGTACAGGATCAGGCCCGCCTGCTGGTACGCGTCACGGGCGTTGAGCGTGACCTTGGTCGTGGCCATCCAGGCACCCGACGGCGCCGGCTGCACCACGATGTTCGGCGAGCCGGCGTTGTCCCCGTAGATGTCGGTGTTCGACGTCGGGATCACGAGGTTGCCGTCTTCGACCTTGAGGCCCTGGTTCTCCCGGATGACCGACCAGCGGTTGCGGTCGAGCTCCGTCCCGTTGAAGTCGTCGGAACGTCCGGCCAGGCAAATCGTGTTCGGCGCGTCCACCTTGATCGAGATCTGCTTGGTCGTCGCCGCGCCCTCGGAGTTGGTCACGGTGACCGCGGCCGTGTACGTACCCGGCACGGTGTAGGTGTAGCTCGCGTTCGCGGTCGTCGGCTGCGGAGCTCCCGCCACCCCGAAGTCCCACTTGTAGGTGAGCGACAGGTTACCCGGGTCGGTGGCCGATGCGGTGAAGTCGACCTTCAGCGGAGCGATGCCCGACGTCGGGTTCGCCGACGCGGTCACCACCGGGCGCTGGTCGCCCTGCTGCTGGTCGCCCTTGCGGTACTCGATCCGGTAGATGCCGGAGTCGGCGTTGTTACCGTTGAACCCCGATCCCCACTCGATCAGGTACATCGCCCCGTCGGGGCCGAACTTGATGTCCATGGGCCGCTTGAAGCTCATGGACTTGAGGATCTGGTTGATCTTGACAAGCTTGGTGCTGTCCTCGTTCAGCTGGAACGAGAACATCTTGTTGTTGTTCCACTCGCCGAACAGCGCCTTGTTGTCCCAGTACGCCGGCCACTTCACGTCCGACTTCAGGTTCTCGTCGTACCGGTAGACCGGGCCCGCCATCGGCGCGCCGCCGTTGAGCTCGGGGAAGTTGTTCGGGTCGGTCTGGTAGTGGTACCAGATCGTCGCCGGGATCGCCGGCGGCAGGTTGGTCAGGCCGGTGTTGTTGGGCGAGTTGTTGACCGGCGCATCGCAGTCGAACGTCTCGCCCGACTTCCCGGTCGCGAAGTCGTACTTGATGTACGCCTTGTTGGGGCCGAGGCAGTACGGCCAGCCGTAGTTACCCGGCCTGGTGACCAGGTTCCACTCCACGGCGTTCTCCGGACCACGCGTGGGGCTCGGAGCCCCGGCGTCAGGGCCGTAGTCGGCGACCAGCGGGTGCCCGGTCTTCGGGTCCATGCCGATCCGGAACGGGTTGCGGAAGCCCATGCCGTAGATCTCGGGCTTGGTCTTCGCGGTGCCCGGTGCGAACAGGTTGCCCTCGGGGACGGTGTACGTGCCGTCCGCCTCGGGGTGGATCCGCAGCAGCTTGCCGCTCAGGGAGTTGGTGTTGCCCGAGCTGCGCTGCGCGTCCCAGGCCGCACGGCCCGGCCGCTCATCGTGCGGGGAGTAGGCGTCCGAGGCGAACGGGTTGGTGTTGTCACCCGTAGCCAGGTACAGGTCACCGGTCTTGGGGTCCATCACCATGCCGCCGCCGTGGTGGCAGCACTCGGCCCGCTGCACCGGCACGTCGAGGACCTTCTTCTCACTCGACATGTCGATGGTGTCGCCGGTGACGGTGAACCGGCTCAGCCGGTCAACGTTCTCACTACCCGCGGGCGAGTAGAACAGGTACAGCCAGTGGTTGGAGTCGAAGTTCCGGTCCAGCGCCACCCCGAGCAGGCCGCTCTCGTTGTCGGTGAACACGTTCAGGTGACCGGCCGTCACCTTGGCGCCGCCGGGCTTGATGATCTTGACGTCGCCCATCCGGTCGATGTAGAAGACCCGGCCGTCGTTGGCGACGTCCAGCATCATCGGGTCCGACCTGCTGCTGTCGAGGGTGACCTTCTCGAAGCTGCCGCTCTGCGACGCCGCACAGTCGGCCTTCTCGACACCCGCGGCGGTCTTGATGCCGCCGAGGACCATCTTCAGGAAGTTGTCCTCGGTGAAGCTCTCCTTGGTGTGGCCGAGCGCCGTGTACCACGAATGGCCGCCGTCGTAGTCCTGGCACCACGAGTTCGGGTGGTCGATGCCCATGGTGGCGCCGGAGTAGGACTTCTCATCCATCGACGTCAGCACGTGCACGGTGTTGCGAGGGTTCGACTGGTAGTCGTACCACTCGTCGTTACGCGTCCACGACGTCGGCAGGTGCTTGGTCGACGGGTGCGCGGGGTCCTCGACCTTGACCGTGGCGTTCTGGATCGCCGGGTGCGACTTGAAGTACGCACCGACCAGCTTGCCGTACCACGACCAGCTGTAGTGGGTGTCGGCGGCCGCGTGGATCCCGGCGTAACCGCCGCCCCGCTGGATGTAGCGCTCGAAGGCGTCCCGCTGGTCCTGCGTGTTCAGCGGGTCGCCCGTGGTGGACAGCCAGATGACGGCCTGGTATTGCGCCAGGTTCTCGTCGGTGAACTTCGTGCTGTCCTCGGTGGCGTCGACCCCGAAGCCATTCTCCTGGCCGAGCTTCTGGATCGCCGCGATGCCGTTGGGGATCGAGTCGTGCCGGAAGCCGGTCGTCTTGGAGAAGACGAGCACCTTGAACTCGTCAGGGACGGAGTCCGCGCTCGCCGGCGACGCCAGGGCCGCCGGTGCGAGCAGCGCCCCCAGGGCGAGAGCCGCCGTCGCGGCCCTCCACCTTAAGGTGCGATGTTTGTGAACTGTCACAACAGCTCCTCCGGGAGTGGTTTGAGCATGAGCTCTTTGCTCTTTGCACTGACTGCTGCCCTGGGGGTGGAGTGGAACAGGGAGATGTCGGCGCCAGTACGTCGCCTCATCGCGACAGCGCGGTCTTCACCGGGAGCCGCTGTGGCGGCATCGGTGGCAGGGGTAAGGGGGCTATCGCCCGGGCCTGTGACGAGGTGGAAGCACAACCCGCGCCTGATGCGCGGACTCCGGTCGCGCGGCCGTTTGCGCCACGCCATACCTCCAGGGGGGGCAGGTGACGTGAACGTAACCAACTTTTCCTCTAAGGGGAAGATGTTTTCAGCCAAACGATACGACTTTGTATCCTTAGAGGACAAAGCTTGGTGTCTTATCGAGAAACTGTGGTCATCGCAGTCAGGTGAAGAGCCAGAGAAGTGCCCACACCCCGAGATCGCCGCAAGGGGCGGCTCCCGGAGGATCGACGACTACGGCTGAACAAACAGAGCCCGGAACGACGGTCAAACCGACGGGCGGGCGGCCAGAAGGGCCTGCCGTACAGCAAGGTCGACCACGGCCTCGCGGGTGGAACCGGTGAGTTTCTGCGCGGCCGCGTAGGTGTCGACGGCGGTGGCCAGCTGCCGTACGGCCGAGGCGAGGCTCGACCTCGCCACATTGGTGGCGGTCTCGCCGGAGGGCGGGTCGGCGAAGCCCTCGACGGCCGCGGCGGCCGCCTTCCGCCAGCTCTCGACGTCGGCCGAGGTCGCCGCGGCGGGTGCGGTGGCGTCGTCGGCGGGCGTGGCACCGTCGTCGGAGGGAAGGGCGCGCTCGAGGCCCTCGAGCACGGGAACGAGCCGGTCGCGGGTCGTCCGGGCCAGCTCGGATAGAGTCTTGATCTGCGCCTGGTACCGGGTCTTCTTCCGGTCGCCCGGCACCCCCGGGCATGGTCAGTCTTTCGGTGTGCCGCCGTAGTGGGCGATCAGTGCGCTTGCCTCGCGCAGGATCGCGGCCTGCCGCTCGAGGCGCCTGCGGCGCCGGGAAACGGCCACCCGGATGACCAGGAAGGCGACGACGAGGAGGGCGAGGAGAGCGAGCTGCGGCCACGGCAGTGCCCAGAGCGTGGTGTCGATCGTCACCCGCTCGGCGGTGATGCCCGGGGGCGACTTACCCGCGGGTGAGGGGATCGCCACGACTTTCGTGGTGATCGACCCCATCGGCCAGACGCCGGTCACCCGTGCGGTGAACTCGCGACTGCCACCCGGCATGATTTCCCTGGTCTTGGCTTCGGACGTGTCGTCCCAGCCGCTTTCCCCCACCAACGCGGACGTTCGGACCTGCGCGTCCGGGGCCACCCGGACATTGCCGACGTTGGCCACGGTGTAGGTCACGTCGATGTAGCCCGCGGCGAAGGGGTTCCATGAGCCGGTGTATTCGGTCCGCAGATCGGTCACGGCGACTTTGGCCACGTAGTCGCCGGTCACGCGGAGGTTCACCCGGACGCCCACCCGGTTCTGGACCCGGACCTGCCCGGAGATCGTGTCCACGGACGCGGTGACACCCGCGGGGTGGTCCCCCGGCGTCGCGTTCCGCGGCACCGAGACCTTGACGGGCACGACGGCGGTGGCACCGGCGGGAATGGTCACCTTGTCGGGAAGCTTGATCCATGCTCCGCCGTCGGTCGGCGTGGCGTCCGAGGGCCGCATGTCGAACAGTCCCTTGGCGGTCAGGTAGCCGTCGTTGGCGTCGATCGCGAAGACGACCTCCTTGGTGGAGCGGTTGATGATCGCGACATGCTCGGTCACCTCCTGCCCACCGGCCAGTTCGACATCGATCACGCTGCGGCCATCAGGGCCGTTGGCGTCGGCCGGCGCGACCGACCAGGTGATGTCGCTCCGGCCTGCGGCGCCGGCCGGGCCGGCGAATCCGACCAGGGTGGTCGCGACAGCGCACAGGAGCGCGAGGAGGGCGAGTGCCCTGCGCGGACTGCTCATGGCCAACAGAGGTGTCTCCTGTCTCATCGTGAAGGTCCGGGACGTGCGCCAGACTGGCACACGTCCCGGACGGACCCAGCGGCAGGGGGCGTCCCGCCCCCTCGGCTCAGGACTGGTTGAACAGCGAGAGCGTCAGGGTCGAGTGGTACTCCCCGGCGGCGACGTCGACCGGAGTGCGCAGCGCGAGGTCGGCGTTGACCTGGTGGGTGCCGATCTCGTCAGCGGAGTTCGCGGTCGAGACGAGCAGTTCCTGGCCCTGCAGACCCACGGCGGGCGCTCCGGTGCCGTCGGAGACGACACTGGAGACGGGCTCACCGGGCGCCACCGACCCGGTGGAGGAGCCGGTCAGCAGGTGCGGGGTCCATCCCAGGTACTCCGGGCCGATGGTCTTGGCCGGGTCGCCGGTCGCGACCAACTGGCCGGACTGACCCACCACCGCCCAGAAGTCTCCCGCGGGGATCTCCTCGGGAAGGCGGGTGTCGGTCACCGTGACCGTCGGCAGGGTGCCGGTGAACTGGCGGGCGGCGGCGTTCGACCCGTTCTCCGCTAGGGTCACGCCGCTGTTGTCCGCCACGGTCATCGACACCTGACCGGGAACACGGAGGGGCTCGATCGTCACCGACACCTCGATCCCGTCGCTGTCAGGGTCGCCGTCCGCCATCGCGGGAGCCGTGGCTACGCCGGCAAGCGCGAGGCCGAGCACCGACACGGCCAGTAACTGGGCAGTTCTCTTGGTTTTCATGTGCTTGCTCCATCTATGGGGGGCGGGGCCGGCCGATCGGCCGGCCGGCCCCTGTTCACTACGGCGGCGTCCCCGGCGCGTACACCGTGGCCACCGCCGGCCCGGTCAGCCGCAGCTGATCGCGGTGTAGTCGGCCTCGTAGGACGAGGTGACCTTCTTGCCATCGATAAACGAGGTTCCCGTGACAGTCACCTTGCCCGCGCCGATCTGTCCGGCCCGCGCGTTGAAGGACTGGTACGCCTGCTTGCCCGTGGCCACGTCGGCCACGGTCTTGGCACCGTACGGGGTCGTCAACGTCACGGTCGCCGGCACATCGCCGCCGTTGACGGCCGTCACCGCAACGTACGCCGACGTGCCCACGCAGCGGGACGAGGCGGTCACGGTCAGCGGCGTCTTGGCGGCCGGCGGCGCCGCGATGACCGTGAACTTGGCCTCGGCGACGTTGGAGGTGTTGCCGGCCTTGTCGGTGGCCCGGTAGCTCACGGTGTGCGCCCCCGGCTGGTCGATCACGAGCGGCTTGGTGTACAGCGCAAACGGCTGCCCGTCGATCGAGTACTCGATCGTGTCCACGCCGGAGCCGGAGTCGGTCGCGGTGATCGTCAGCGTGGCGGAGCCCACATAGTTCCAGGCCCAGTCCATGCTGCCGGTGAGCTGCGCCGACACCGTCGGCGGGGTGGTGTCGTCCTGCTTCGGCGCCACCACGGTGAAGGTCACCGACCCCGCCTCTGAGGTGTTGCCGGCCTTGTCAGTGGCCCGGTACTGCACCGTGTGCTTGCCGACCTGGTTCACCGACACCGGAGCCGTGTAGGCCTGGAACGCCCCGCCGTTCAGCGAGTACTCCACCTTGTCCACACCGGACTCGGTGTCGCTCGCCGAGACCGTCACCGTGGCGGAGCTCACGTAGTTGCCGTCAGCGTCCTTGGTGCCCGACACCGACGCCGACACCGTCGGCGGGGTGGTGTCCTTCGGCCCCGAGTTCACGACCGTGAAGGTCACCGACCCGACGTTGGAGGTGTTGCCGGCCTTGTCGGTGGCCCGGTAGCTCACGGTGTGCGCCCCCGGCTGGTTCACCTCGAGCGCCTTGGTGTACAGCGCGAACGGCTGGCCGTTCAGCGAGTACTCCACCGTGTCCACCCCGGACTCGGTGTCGGTGGCCGTGATGGTCACCGTGGCGGAGCTCTCGTAGTTGCCGTCAGCGTCCTTGGTGCCCGACACCTGCGCCGACACCGTCGGCGGGGTGGTGTCCTTCTCCTGCGGGGCCACGACCGTGAAGGTCACCGACGCCGCCTCGGAGGTGTTGCCGGCCTTGTCGGTGGCCCGGTACTGCACGGTGTGGTTGCCAACCTGGTTCACCGACACCGGAGCGGCGTAGGCCTGGAACGCCCCGCCGTTCAACGAGTACTCCACCTTGTCCACACCGGACTCGGTGTCGCTCGCCGAGATCGTCACCGTGGCGGCACCGACGTAGTTGCCGTCGGTGTCCTTCTCACCCGACACCGCGGCCGACACCTGCGGCGCCGTGGTGTCCTTGGGCGGGCCGGGGGTGACCACGAACTCGCCGTACATCTGGCCGTGGCCGGGGACGGCGCAGAAGTAGCGGTACTTACCGGGGGTGAGGTTCACCTGAACCTCCCACCGGCCCCCGTTGGCGTCGAAGGGGCTGGCCAGGATGTTGACGTCGACGTCGTGGTTGTAGCCGGGGCTGGAGGTGTCGAAGGTCAGGGTGTGCGACATCCCGAACTGGTTGCCGGTCGCCCTGCTGTTCTCGAAGACGATCGTCGCCGGGCCGGCGGTTGCCGTGGTCGGCGCGGACTTGTACTGGGTGTAGTCGTCGTTGGTGGTCCAGACGAGCACCTGCTCTGCCGCCTGGTTGGCCTGCAGCGCCTGCTGCCCCTGAGACTGCGCGGTGGCCCCGGCCGACGACAGCCACAGCGCCGGCAGCGCAACGCTCAACAGCACCACGGCAAGACCCCGCGCCGCGGCTGGTGATTTGGTTACTTTCCGTAATTTACTGAAGAAGAGGGCGGTAAGAGATCCGATATGCATCTATCGCTGTACCTCTCGTGAGTCTGCGACTTGGGCCGACGGACGTCGCGCCCCGGCTGAGGTCGGCTGGACGGGGTGCCGGGTACGGGGAGTGCGCTCCCCGTACCCGGCACCAACCGGTTACTGACCTAGAGCTCGCGCACCCGGATGTTGCGGAACTCGGCCAGGTCGTTGTTGCCGTGGTTCTGCAACCCGATGAACCCGCTGATGAACTGGCGCAGGTCCGTGTCCGGGTCGCCACTACGGGACGACTTCTTGCCCGGAACGTTGTCGAACTCGTTGATCACCACGCCATTGCGGATGATCGTGTAGTGCTGTCCGACCGCCCGGATCTCGTAGTCGTTCCACTGACCCTTCGGCGTCACCCTGGCCTTGTCCAGGCCGATCGGCGCGAAGTTGTAGACCGATCCGGTCTTCTGGACCTCGCCCGTGTCGCCGTCGTAGATCTGGATCTCGTGACCACAGTAGATCGCGACCCATGCGGGGGACGTACGGGCCGAGCCGACCGTGCCGCAGCTTCCGGTGGGACGGTCGGCCAGCGGGGTCCCCAGGTCGGGGAACCGAACGAAGACACCGGTGTTGGCGCGGCCCGTCCCGGGCGCGACGTCACGGAACTTCAGCCTCACCGAGAAGTCGGCGTACGCCTTCTTCGAGTACCACAGCATGCCCAGACCGCCGGACGTACGCAGCGAACCGTCAGGCTGCAGGTTGAACTGCCCGGACGGCGCCATGCTCCAGCCCTGGAAGGACTGCGGGGTCCCGTCGAAGATGGTCTCGTAGCCGTTGACCTTGCCGATGTCGGACTGGCCCGCCGCCTTGCTGATCGCGGAGGACTCCTTGTCGTCGATGATCCCGTCCAGGCGGAGCTGGTTCACCACATCGTTGAGGCTGCTCACGAACTGATCGTGGTTCGGCCACTGGCGCTCGTCGTCGATCAGGTCGTTGATCGTGCAGCCGCCACCGACCACACGGTTCGGCACACCGGTGTCGGTGTCCAGCAGCTGGACCGTCGACCGGGCGTCGGGCGCCGGGCAACCGATGGTGACGTCGATCTCACCGGTGGCCACCTCACCGTTGGCGTAGGTGACCTTCAGCTTCGCCTTGAAGTCACCGAACTTGGCGTAGGTGTGCGTCGGGTTGGCCTCCGTCGACTTGCTGCCGTCGCCGAAGTCCCACTCCCACTTCACGCCGCCGGCCTTGGTGTTGGAGAACTGCATCGTCTTCGGCGTGGCGTCCCGGACCGGCCGCACCGCGGCCTGGCTCGGGTTCGGCGTCGCCGGACCACCCTTGTAGGCGATGCGGATCAGCTTCTGGTTCGAATGCAGCGTGAAGAAGCCGCCGGCGTAGTCGAGCAGGTAGAGCGCGCCGTCCGTGCCGAATTTGGCGTCCATCCAGGACTGGAGCTGGGTGCCGCCGCTGCCGGGCTGGATGATGCTGCGCACGTCCTCGGCGAAGGGCGGCGGAGCCATGTCCTTGACCGTCTTTGGGTCGACGGTCACGGCGATGCGGTTGTTGGCGTTGGACTGGTCACCGATGAACCACTTGTTGTCCCAGTACGCCGGCCACGCGACACCGCTGTCGGTGTCGACCTCGGAGAGGTGGTAGGTCGGCCCGGACATGACCGCCTGGCCGCCGCCACTGAGGAAGGGCTGGGTGAAGGTCTCGTCGCCCAGCTTGTAGGTCGGCAGACCGCTGCCGTCGCCCCGCTTCGGGTAGACCGGGCCACCGCCCTGCGGCGAGTACCAGATCATGTTGGTGCGGGCCGGCGGGATGTCGACCAGGCCGGTGTTGCGCGGCGAGGTGTTCTTCAGGTTGTCGCAGTCGTACCAGCCGGCGGGCTGGCTGGCGTCGACGTTGCTGCGGTCACGGTAGGGCTGCTTGTTGCCCATGCAGTACGGCCAGCCCTGGTTGCCCGCGGAGGTGATGATCGTCGCGGTCTCGTACTTCGCCGGACCCCAGGTCTCGCTCGGGACACCGGCGTCCGGACCGACCCATGCGGCGTTCAGCCAGTTGTTCACGGGGTCCCACTGGAGCCGCGAGATGTTACGGACGCCCATCACGTAGATCTCGGGGCGGGTCTTGCCGCCGCCCTCTTCGTCACCCGTGAACAGGTTGCCCTTGGGGATCGTGTACGTGCCGTCCGGCTCCGGGTGGATCCGGATGATCTTGCCGCCCAGGTTGTTGGTGTTGCCGGCGGTGCGGCGAGCGTCCTGGAACGACAGGCCCTTGTAGTCCTGGGTCCAGTTGTTCCCGGCGTAACCCGCCCCGGCGCCGCCGGAGGAGTTGTTGTCACCGGAACCGACGTAGAGGTTGCCCTCGTTGTCGAAGGTCATGCCTCCACCCGCGTGGCAGCAGCTGTGGATCTGGGTGTCCCACTGCAGCAGGTCCTTACGGGTCGCCTGGTCGATCGTCTCGGTCTTGAGGTCGTAGGTGAACCGCGAGATCGTCCGCTTGCCGATCCGCAGGTCCCTGTCGATCGACTCGTGCGGCATCCAGTAGACGTAGATCCAGCCGTTCTGCTGGAACTTGGGGTCGGGGACGATGCCGAGGAGGCCTTCCTCGTTCTTGACCAGCTCGTCACCGCTGCCGCGGTTGCCCATCACGGCGAGCGTGGTGAGCAGCTTGACCTGCTTGGTCTTCGGGTCCCACTGGTGGATCGTGCCACAGCCGAGGCCGACCTTGGGGTCGTTCCAGCTGGGGATCGCGCCGGTCGAGCAGGCCGCCCTGCCAACGTAGAAGACCTTGCCGTCGGGGGCGACGGTCAGGCCGTGAGGCTCGCCGATCTGGTCGAGCTGACCCGACTTGTTCGTCGTGGTCAACCGCTCTGTCACATAGTTCGACGCGATGGTCGCCTGGCAGTCACCGCGGACCAGGCCGGCCGCCCACTTGATGGCGCCGCCGAGGTGGCTCTGGAACTGCTTGTCGCTGGTGTAGCTCGCCTCGGTGCCACCCATGCCGGTGTAGAACGACCGGCCGCCGTCGTAGTCACGGCACCACGAGATCGGGTGGAACGGGCCGTTGCCGTTCAGACCCGCCTTGTAGAACCGCTCCTCGAGCTGCGCGACCGTGTGGACCTTGCCGAGCGGGTTGGGCGCCCAGTTCATCCACTGGTCGGACCGCTTGACGGTGAGCGGCATCCCCTCGTTGGCCGGGTGCTGGCGGTCGGTGAAGTCGACCTGAGCCTCCTGCACCTCGGTCTCCGGCGGAGGGCCGGCCTGGGGGCCGAACAGCCGCAGCTCGGCCAGCTGGGTCAGCGGCTCACCGCTGTTCGCGGTGATGTCCAGCTTGTACCACAGGTATGCCGTGCTGTTCTCGAACTTGAATTCCCTGGTCTGGAACCGCTGCGGGAAGGTCTCATTGGACCGCTTGTCCAGGTCGACCCAGGTCTGCCCGTCCTGCGAGCCCTTCAGCGTCCAGTTCTTCGGGTCACGGCCGTCGTAGTCGTTGGCCGAGGTCAGCGCGTAGTGAGCGACCACGACCGGCTTCTCCAGCCGCACCTCGGCCCACCCGGTGTTCACGCGGGTCAGCCACTTGGTGTTGTTGTTGCCGTCGATCAGCTGGGCCTTGCCCTCGCTCGGCGGGTTCTCCCCGCTGACCCTGATCTCGACGACCTTCTCGGCAGGGGGGATGCTGCCGGCGGGGCGGGTGCCGACCAGGTCGGTGAACCAGGCCGAGTCCGGCTGTGCGCGAACCGCATCGTGGACGCCGACGAAACCGCCGCCGTCCCTGATGAACGTCTGGAACGCGGCCTCCTGTGCGGCGTTCAGGGTCACGCTCTTGGCGGACAGGAACACCACGCCGCGGTAGCGCGCCAGGTTCTCGGAGGTGAAGACCGCCGGGTCCTGGGACACGTCGACGCCGAAGCCGCTCGTCTTGCCCAGGTCCTTGACCGCCGCCGCAGCGCGCTCGACTGGGTCGTCCTGCTTTGCCGCCGGACCATGGAACACCAGCACGTTGACCGAGGTGTCGGCGGCCTGCGCCGGGTCGCTGGATTTGGCTGGCACCGGGTCGCCGGGTTTGGTCGGCGCCGCCGCGGCGGGCAGCGTCGCCATTCCCAGCGTCAGGGCGGCACTCAACACCATGATCAGTGCGCGGCGCCAGGCGGGTGGTCGGGGCTTTGCGAAGAGGTCTCTTTGACCCATCGTTCGCTCCTTTGTGGGGGGTGCACAACAGCAACCTTCGGAAGAGCTATCTGGTCAGCCGCGGCGGGTCACCGGGCTTGCCGATGTCGGACGTGACGCCGGCCTTGTTGATCTCCTTGTTCCTTCACTGATCGATCACTCCCTGTACGGCAGTGGTGCCGTGACGTCCTACATCCTTCCGGGGCCGATAGCAGGCTCCTTGGGCGCTTTGGGTGAAAAGTAACAGTCAGGTGCCACTTCGTCCAGACTCGTGACAAAGTTGTGTGCATCGTTACTATTCATAAGGAGAAATCAAGCAAAAGTCCCTTAAGTATCGACAAAAGTACCCTTTTACCTGCACAAATCCCTCCCGACCGGCATGCCCCATACTCCGCACGCCGCCTCGAGATCCCACCACCACGTCGTATCCGCCGACTCGCCGTCGGCATCACGGACCAGCCTCAGCTCGCCGCACCCAGGCGGCCGCCGTCACCGATTGGGGAACCATGACCGAGAAAAGCAGTGACGTGGCGCGACGCCTGTTCTCCCGGCGCGCCTTCACCGCCACCGCGGCGACAGTCGCCGCGATCGCGCCGTTCGCCGTGGCGAGCCAGGCCAACGCGGCATCGCCGGAGAAGGTCGCGGGCAACTCGGGCAACGGGCAGGGCGGCGTCCGCCGCATGACTCTCTACGCGGAGAGGCTGCCGAACGGTCAGATGGGCTACGGCCTGGAGCCCGGCAAGGCCACGATCCCCGGACCGCTCATCGAGATGATCGAGGGTGAGACCCTCGAGATCGAGCTGGTCAACAACATGGACGTGACCGTCAGCCTGCACGTGCACGGGGTCGACTACGAATGGAACAGCGACGGCACGCGGATGAACGCCAGCGTGGTGGAGCCGGGAGGCCGCTACGTCTACACCTGGCGCACCCACACCCAGACCAACCGCCCGGACGGCACCATCGAATCCGGCAGCGCCGGCTACTGGCACTACCACGACCACGTCGTGGGAACCGAGCACGGCACCGGCGGCATCCGGGCGGGGCTCTACGGGCCGCTGATTGTCCGCCGCAAGAACGACGTGCTGCCGGACAAGACGTTCACCGTCGTCTTCAACGACATGAAGACCAACAACCTCCAGAAGGCACCCGACTTCGTCGCCAAGCTCGGCGAGCGGGTGGAGTTCATCGTGATCACCCACGGTGAGTTCTACCACACGTTCCACATGCACGCGCACCGCTGGGCCGACAACCGCACCGGCCTGCTGCAAGGCGCGAACGACCCGAGCCGGATCATCGACACCAAGATCATGGGACCGGCCGAGTCGTTCGGCTTCCAGGTGATCGCCGGCGAGCGCGTCGGCCCCGGAGCATGGATGTACCACTGCCACGTCCAGAGCCACTCCGACATGGGGATGGCCGGGACCTTCTGGGTGACCGACGCGAACGGGAGCGTGCCGGGCCACCCGGGCGCCGTCGAGCCTGAGGTTCCGCTGACCGTTACCGCCTCGTCCCGCTGCGTGGGCACGTCGGCGTACGTGGCGGTGACGGCCGTCAACGACGGCGATGTGCCGGCAACCGTGACGTTGACGACCCCCTACGGTTCCAAGACCGTGGCCGACGTGGCCCCGGGCAAGCAGGCGTACCAGTCCTTCAACGCGCGGGCCGGACAGATCGGCGCGGGCAAGGTGACTGTCACGGGAACCGCGACGATCGACGGCAAGAAGGTCACCTCGTCCTACGACGCCACCTACAACGCGATCAGCTGCGGCTGACCGGGCCCTTCGACATCGATCACGCTGCGGCCGTCGGGACCGTTGACGTCGGCCCGGCCCGAAATTCCCAACCCCGGTGACCACCGCGGCTGACCGCTGCCGAACAGCTCTTAAAAGATCGCCAACTTCGTTTCGTTCCGCTAGCCCGGCATGACCCACATCGCGCAGGCCGGCATCGAGATCCCGACACCACACCGTTCAAGCCGACCCGCCGTCGGCTCACGGACGCAGAAGCTCGCCTCACGCGGGTGGGGCACCGTCACCGATTGGGGAACTATGACCGAGAAAAGCAGTGACGAGACGCGACGCCTCTTCTCCCGGCGCGCCTTCACCGCCACCGCAGCGACAGCAGCCGCGTCAGCCGCCGCGCTCGCATCGTTCGCCTTGACGAGCCAGGCCAACGCGGCACCGCCGGAGAAGGTCGCGGGCAACTCGGGCAACGGGCAGGGCGGCGTCCGCCGCATGACTCTCTACGCGGAGAGGCTGCCGAACGGTCAGATGGGCTACGGCCTGGAGCCCGGCAAGGCCACGATCCCCGGACCGCTCATCGAGATGATCGAGGGTGAGACCCTCGAGATCGAGCTGGTCAACAACATGGACGTGACCGTCAGCCTGCACGTGCACGGGGTCGACTACGAATGGAACAGCGACGGCACGCGGATGAACGCCAGCGTGGTGGAGCCGGGAGGCCGCTACGTCTACACCTGGCGCACCCACACCCCGGGCGACCGCCCGGACGGCACCATTCAGCCCGGCAGCGCCGGCTACTGGCACTACCACGACCACGTCGTGGGAACCGAGCACGGCACCGGCGGCATCCGGGCGGGGCTCTACGGGCCGCTGGTGGTCCGCCGGAAGGGCGACGTGCTGCCGGACAAGACGTTCACCGTCGTCTTCAACGACATGAAGACCAACAACCTCCAGAAGGCACCCGACTTCGTCGCCAAGCTCGGCGAGCGGGTGGAGTTCGTCGTGATCACCCACGGTGAGTTCTTCCACACGTGGCACATGCACGCGCACCGCTGGGCCGACAACCGCACCGGCCTGCTGGCAGGCCCGAACGACCCGAGCCGGATCATCGACACCAAGATCATGGGACCGGCTGAGTCGTTCGGCTTCCAGGTGATCGCCGGCGAGCGCGTCGGCCCCGGAGCATGGATGTACCACTGCCACGTCCAGAGCCACTCCGACATGGGGATGGCCGGGACCTTCTGGGTGACCGACGCGAACGGGACCGTGCCGGGCCACCCGGACGGACCGGGCAGCCACTCGATGGGCGGGGGCATGGACCACTCGAACATGGACCACTCCGGCATGGATCACTCGGGCATGTAGCGCTGACGTCGTCTCTCCGCCCCCAGAACCACCACAGAACGACCCAACATAACGGGTATCCCCCTGGACGTGGAACAGCCACGACGGCCCTCAGCTGGGCCATTGATGCTCGTCACTGGCCCAGCTGTTCGCGCACGACGGCCCACGCATGTCCTTACCGGTTAGGTCGGTCGCCATCGCGCGGCTGTTCTGTCGCGAGCAGCGCCGCCGCCTGGCTCACGGTCTTCCACAAAGCCGGGTCTTTCCAATAGCCGGTGTGACTGCCGATGTGGGGGAGTGGCTCGCTGGAGTTGCCCCGGTTCAGTAGACACGTCAGGGCTTTCGGCTACGCGGCAGCATAGCCGTCTTCTTGGATGCTCTTGAGGGCGTGTCGTGCTCGGCCGCAAGGCGTCGAAGCGGCTGATCGAGCACGGAGACTGGGCCATGGCGCTCGCGGAGGTGGCCGAGGAGACCGTACGGCTCCTGCTGGAACTCGTTGACGGGGCCGACCACGTGGACCCGGCGATCCTCCCCGCTCGTCTCATCGTCAGAGAGTCCGCCTGAGAGCTCCGGAAGGTGCCGCCCGGGCACGTCGGGCGGCGGACGAACAGAGACAGACGGGCAGATCAGGCGGCAGGAAGACGTGGTCGCTGATCAGCCGGGCGGCCCCGATGACGCCGGCCGTCCCGCCGAGATCGGACAAGACGATGGGTAGGTTGCCGGTCGCCAGCGGCAGGGACCGCTGGTAGACGAGGCTGCGGATCTCCGCGAGCAGCCTGTGGCCCAGCCCGGCCACCCCACCTGCGATGATGACGAGGCCCGGATTGAAGAAGCTCACGAGCCCGGCGAGCACGGTGCCGACCTGACGGCCCCCTTCACGGATCATCCGCACCGCGAGGGCGTCGCCCATGGCCGCCGCCGCGGCGACGTCCTCCGCCGTGAGCGCGCCTTTTTCGGCGAGCCGCTCGGCCAGGAACGCAGAGCGGCCGGACTGCGCCGCCACCAGGGCGTCGCGGGCCAGCGCCGCCCCGCTGAAGTACGCTTCCAGGCAGCCGGTGTTGCCGCAGGCGCAGGTGGGACCGTGATCGTTCACCCGGATGTGGCCTATGTCGCCTGCGCTGCCGGACACCCCGCGGTAGATCTCGCCGTGCACCACGATTCCGCACCCGATGCCGGTGCCGATCTTCACGAGCAGGAAGTCGTCGACCGACCTCGCGAGCCCGGCGTGCAGCTCGCCGAGAGCCATGATGTTCACGTCGTTGTCCACGAGCACGGGGCAGCCGAGCTCCTGGCTCGTTGCCTCCCGGACGGGGAAGCGGTCCCAGCCGGGCATGATCGGGGGTGCGATCGGCGTTCCGTCCCGGAAGCTCACCGGCCCGGGGACCCCGATGCCGGCCCCGTGGATCTCGGTGGCCGTTCCGTTGGCCCGCAACTTGCCGACCAGTTCCATGGCCTGGTCAAGCACAGCAGCGGGGCCGTCGCGCACGTCCGTCGGCCTCGACAGGCGGGCCAGCACCTCGAGCTCGCCGTTCGTCACCGCCACATCGATCGACGTGGCTCCGATGTCGATGCCGACGAAGCGCAGGTGCGAGGCGATGCGCACGATGCCAGATCGCCGGCCACCCCGTGAGGCGGCGAGGCCGCCGGATTCCACCAGTCCCAGGGTCGCGAGCCGGTCGAGCTCCAGGGCCAGCTTGGAGCGGGAGAGCTGGACCAAATCACCGAGCTCGGCGCGCGAGCGAGCACCGTCTTCGCGCAGCAGGCGCAGCAGCCGGGCTTGGTGCACGTTTTCGGGGCGAGCCATCATTCGCTTCGCGCCGCCCTCCAGGTCGGAAGTCGTTATGTGCCGAGGATATCTCTACTTTTGCTCAGCTGATCCTGGCTTTGTTATTTGAAATAGCCACTTTTATCCCTTTATGGACAAAGCCCATGCTCCATCAGGCGCGGATGCGCAGGCCACGCGGGGTCGGGTGGAACCCCGCCGCCTCCAGGGCCGCCGCCAGCGGCGAGTCCGCGATGGCGGTCCCGTTGGCCCGTTCCACGGTCAGCTTCCCCAGAGCGCCCTGCCGTACGGCCGTCGCCTGCATGGTCCGGCCACGGCAGGGCCGCGCCGTACAGGTTGGCCGGATCCGCCGCGGCCAGGACCATCGCGCGGCGAGCCGCTGCGCCCGTCGAAATTCCGGAAGATACCGGGGACGCGGGGGATATCGGGTAAGCGGGGTACGGTTCGGTACCCGGGACCGGCACCGAGAGCGGTGACGGGACCGGCGGCGGGTTGGCGGACGGACCCGCTGCCATGGCGCGCATACGATCGACCGCCCCGGCAGGGCGAACTGCGCACCGCCGAACCCTCGACGAAGTAACCCCGGCGGCACCGGCCGCTCTCCTCGTACGCCCGCAGCACCTGATAAAGCCCCCTGGAAGCCGTTCGGCGGCGACGCCGCCTCTGGTCAGCACGCCGTGCCGGTCGAGCAGCACCTCGGCCAGGGCCTGCGCTCGCCGCGTGCCGTCGGAAACCGGAGCCGGCACCGGCCACCACCGGCCGCTCACCTCTGGCTGATCCCGGAGGGCATTGATGAAGACGCTTGATCGTCTCTGGACGGTGAATGAGGTCGCCGCCTACCTCGGAGTGCCGGTCGGAACCCTCTACCAGTGGCGCTGCAGGAGGATCGGCCCGCCTGGTCGACGGATCGGCAAGCACCTGCGCTACCTCCCCGAGGATGTACGCGCCTGGGTCAGGGAGCAGGCATGACCGTCTACGACCGTTGGCACAAGTCCCATCCTGAGCCCGGTGAGGCGAGGTGCTCCGAGCACAAGCGGGTACCGACCGCCAAACACGGACAGGGGGTGCGCTGGCAGGTCCGCTATCGGAACGAGAAGGGCGAGCAGCACAAGCGCAACTTCGAGAAGAAGGCCGACGCTGACCGCTTCGACGTGACGCGCCGCGCCGACGAGCCGCGTGGCGAGTGGATCGATCCCAAGCTTGGACAGACCAGATTCCAGGTGTACGCGGGGACCTGGATGGCATCACGACTGCACAAGCCCGGGACCGCAACGACCTACGCAGGGCACCTGAAGAACCACATCAATCCGGTGTTCGGCCTGGTTCCCCTACTCTCCATACGGCCCACCTCGGTGCAGAGGTGGAAACAGGTCGTGGTGATCGACCGGCGTCCGATGCTGGCCCCGCCGAAGACGAGGGCGTCCATCCGCGACGTCCCGGTACCGGCCGTCCTCGCCGACGCGCTGGCCGAGCACATCGACCGGCACAAGCCCGAGGATGTGCTGTTCCGGACGACCCGCGGCAATCTGATCCGGCGTGACTACTTCAACGCCGACATCTTGAAGCCCGCGATCCTCGCGGCCGGAGTGCCGGCCGACATGACGTTCCACGATCTGCGGCACACCTTCGCCAGTACGGCGCTCGCCGAGGGCGTGCCCATCTCCGAGGTGTCACGGTGGCTCGGGCACGAGTCCATCACCACGACCGTGGACCTGTACGGGCATCTCGTTCCGGAGGCGTCCAATCGGGCTCGCACGGCGTTGGACAACGCCTTCGCCGCGGTGTCCGGGCTCACCTGAATGTGCCCCCAATGTGCCCTCTGGCCGCTTCGATCTTGCCTGGCAGGGGCTTCATCGCAGGTCAGAGGTGGATGGGGCGGACGAGTCGGCCTATAGGCCGGGTTTTGTCCTTTGCTTGCGCAAAGGGGCGACCATCCATCTAGGACCGCCGTTGCCGGCGGCCTCAAGCGGTCTACCCGCGCGACTCGGGCGGGGCACCCTCGAACGCCGCGCGCGGGATCCTCCAGGGGAGGATCCCTTCTTGACCTTGCTCCAGGTGGGGTTTACCGAGCCGCCCACGTCACCGTGGGCGCTGGTGGTCTCTTACACCACCGTTTCACCCTTACCTCCCCCGATCGGGGAGGCGGTCTGTTTTCTGTGGCACTGTCCCGCGGGTCACCCCGGGTCGGCGTTACCGACCACCTTGCCCTGTGGAGCCCGGACCTTCCTCGGCAGGGCTTCGAAAAGCCCCAACGCGGTCGCCCGGCCGACTCGTCCGCTGTGTCTCCAGTTTAACGGATCACAAGTCGCCTTTGATCCAGCGGCAAACCCCACCAGGTCTGATAGGAGGCGTACGGCGGTGGCCCGAGCCCCCCGCGGTCACCGCCGTGCACCACGCGAGGTCAGCGAAGGTGTGCCGTGTCGTTGAGTGCGGTGACCAGCTCCGGGCCGTCGGGGAAGTAGTCGACCGACGACAGGGACGCCACGTCGAGATGCATGCGGTAGAGCGCGTCCGGGGGCGCCAGCAGCGCGAAGCGCAGCAACAGCTTGATCGGTGTCACGTGCGAGACGACCAGGACGGTCTTGCCGCCGTGTTCGAGCAGGAGCCTGTCCTTGGCCTCCCCGACCCGGAGCGCCGCCTGCTCGAAGCTCTCACCGCCGGGCGGGGCCACGGAGGGGTCGGCGAGCCAGGCGGCCAGCTCGTCCGGCCAACGGCGCTGGATCTCGGTGAACGTGTGGCCTTCCCATGCGCCGAAGTCGACCTCGCGCAGCCCCTCATCGACGGTGACCTTGAGCCCCGTGCGCGAGGCCACGGCCTCGCCCGTCTGACGGGCACGCCGGAGCGGGGAGGCGACGATCACGTCGATCTCGTACGGCTTGCCGGAAAGCCGGGCGGCTGCGGCCTCGGCCTGGGCGAGCCCCTTGGGGGTCAGCTCGGGATCGCCGGTGCCGGAGAACCGGCGCTCGACGGAGAACGGCGTCTCGCCGTGGCGGAGCAGCAGCAATGACGTGGCCGTCCTGGCGGGCCCCCTCCAGCCGCTGCCGCGCGCCGGCTCGGTGAGGAGCTTCACCTCGGCGGCCGGCTCGGAAACTTCGGCCGGCCTGGAAGCCGCCGCGGGAGACGACGCAACCGCGGAAGGAGCCTCGCGAGAGTAATCGGCCGTGGAGGGAGCGGACGTGGCCATGAGCTCGGGAGCGGGTGCGGGAAGGGGGGTGCCCTGCCACTTGGTGCCGCGGGCGGCGGCGTCCATGGCCTCGTTGGCGAGGCGGTCGGCGTCGCGGTTGCGCTCTCGCGGGATCCACTCCCAGCTCACGCGAAGGCGCCGCGCGAGGTCGGCCGCCTCCATCGCGAGCGGCCGCAACCCCTCGTTCTTGATCTTCCACCGGCCGGCCATCTGCTCGATGACCAGCTTGGAGTCCATGCGGACCTCGACCATGGCGCCGTCGCCCCCGAGGGCGAGCGCCGACCGAAGGCCGGCGATCAGGCCCTGGTACTCGGCGACGTTGTTGGTCGCGACCCCGAGCGCGTCGGCCGCCTCGGCCAGCACCTGCCCGTCGGGGTCCTTGACGACGGCGCCGTATCCGGCGGGGCCTGGATTGCCCCGGGAGCCGCCGTCGGCCTCGATGACGAGCTTCACAGGCCGGACTCGGGGGTGCGGACGAGGATCCTGCGGCACTCCTCGCAGCGGACCACCTCGTCCGCGGCGGCGGCCCTGATGCGGTTGAGGTCGGCGATCGACAGGGAGACCTTGCAGCCCTGGCACCGCCCGCCCTGCAGCATGGCCGCGCCGACGGTGTACTGCCCGCGCAGCTTCTCGTACAGGGCGAGCAGGTCGGCGGGGATGTCGGCGGTGATGCCTCCGCGCTTCCCCTTGGCCTCCTCGCTCTCCTTGTCGAGGGCGCCGAGCGCGACGTCGCGCTTCTCCTCCAGCGTGGACAGGCCGGAGCCGATCTCGGCGCGCTCGGCCGTGAGCCGGGCGACCTGGGCGTCCGCCGCCTCCTTGCGCTCCATGATCTCCAGCACCACGTCCTCCAGGTCGGCCTGGCGGCGGTGGAGCGAGGCGATCTCGGACTGGAGGTTGGAGAGATCCTTGGGAGAGGAGACCTGGCCGGAGTCGAGGCGCTTCTGGTCGCGCTCGGCGCGCACCCGCACCGCGTCGACGTCGGACTCGGCCTTGGTCTGCTCCCTCGCGAGGTCGCCGGTCTCGGTCTCCGCCGCGATCACCTCGGTGGCGAGCCGGGCCAGCTTCGCCGAACGCTCGTCGATCTCGGCGAGCTCGGGCAGCGTGCGGCGGCGATGCGCCAGCCGGTCGAGGACGGCGTCAAGCTCGGCCAGCTCGAGCAGACGCTTCTGTGCTTCCGGGGCTGCTTTCACTTAATTCCTCGCACTGTGCTGTTGTCGTCCAGGCGTCCGTGACCGTCTCGGAGACGCGCGTCTCAACACTAATCCCCCTGGCGGCCAACCCTGACGCGAGAAGCTCCGCGGCCTGGGGCAGCCAGGGCCATTCGGTGGCCCAGTGGGCCGCGTCGATCAGTGCGGGACCGCCCGAGAACGCCCCGGACTCCATGAACTCGCTTGCCGGATGGTGCCTGAGGTCGGCGGTCAGGAAGACGTCGGCGGCACGAGCCGTACCGAGCAGGGAGTCGCCCGCGCCGCCGCTGACCGCGACCGTGCGGACCACGCGGGACGGGTCGCCGGCGACCCGCAGGCCCCACGCGGTGCGCGGCAGCCCCCGGGCGGCCTGGGCGGCGAACTCCTGGAGGGTGCGGGGCTCCTCCAGCTCACCGACGCGGCCGAGGCCCCGGCGCGGGTCGTCCGGTGAGGGACGCAGCGGGCGCAGCTCTCCGGAGAGCCCTACCGCCCTGGCCAGGGCGTCGGAGACGCCGGGATCGGCCACGTCGGCGTTGGTGTGGGCGGTGTAGAGGGCGATGTCGTGCTTGATCAGCCGGTGGATCAGCGCGCCCTTGACCGTGTCGGCCGCGACGGTGGTCGTACCCCGCAGGTAGAGGGGGTGGTGGGTGACGATCAGGTCGGCGCCCCAGGCCACCGCCTCGTCGGCGACGCTCGCCACGGGATCGACCGCAAACAGGATCTTGCCTACGGGTTGCGCCGGATCTCCGCAAACCAGGCCCACAGCGTCCCAGGCCTCCGCCCAAGCCGGGTCATACGCCGATTCAAGTTCCGCGATGATCGCGGACAACGCCGTTGGGGACACGTGCGCAGACTATCGCCACGATCTACCGTAAGTACGTCCTGACACCCGGAGGGCTGGCGAATGGCACCAACGGTAGCGATCATTGGGGCGGGCTTCGGCGGGCTGTGCATGGGGATCCAGCTCCAGAGGGCCGGGATATCCACCTACACCATCTTCGAGAAGGCGGGCCGCGTCGGCGGCACCTGGCGGGACAACACCTACCCGGGAGCCGCCTGCGACGTGCCCTCCCACCTGTACTCCTACTCGTTCGAGCAGCGTCACGACTGGACGCGCCGCTACCCCCGCCAGCGCGAGATCCTCGCCTACCTGGAGCACTGCGCCCGCAAGTACGGCCTGCGCCCCCACCTGCGGCTGAACACCGAGGTGACGGCCGCCGTGTTCGACGCGTCGGTGAACCGCTGGCGGGTGACGACGGCGGACGGGCAGGAGGAGCCGTTCGACGTGGTCGTCTCCGGCGTGGGCCAGCTGAACCGCCCCCGCCTGCCCGACTTTCCGGGTATGTCCTCCTACGAGGGCACCGCCTTCCACTCCGCCCGCTGGGACCACGACCACGACCTCACCGGCCGCCGCGTCGCCGTGATCGGCAACGGCTCCTCGGCCGCGCAGATCATCCCGCGCGTCGCCCGCGTCGCCGGCCACCTGGACGTCTACCAGCGCACGCCCAACTGGGTCATCCCCAAGGCCGACGGGGCGTACAGCCCGCGCGAACGGCTGGCGTTCCAGCGCGTGCCGCTTCTCCTCGCGGCCGACCGCGAGCGGATCTTCCGGTTCATCGAGGGCCTGGTGTTCCCCGTGCTCGTCGGGGGCTGGAGCCGGCGGCTGATCGTCAAGCGCGCCACGGACCACCTGAGGCAGCAGGTCGAGGACCCCGCGCTCCGCGCCAAGCTGACCCCCACCTACCCGATCGGCTGCAGGCGCATCGTGATCGACAGCGACTTCTACCCGGCGCTCACCCAGCCCAACGTCGACCTCGTCACCGAGCCGATCGCCCGCGTCGTCCCGCACGGCATCGAGACCGCCGGCGGCACCGTCCGCGAGGCCGACACGATCGTCTACGCGACCGGCTTCCAGACGACGGACTTCCTGGCCCCCATCGAGATCACGGGGAGGGAGGGCCGCAGGCTGCACGACGTGTGGAAGGGCGGCGCCGAGGCCTACCTGGGCGTCGCCGTGCCGTACTTCCCGAACCTCTTCCTGCTGTACGGGCCGAACACCAACCTCGGCCACAACTCGATCGTCCTGATGATCGAGTCGCAGGTCCGCTACATCATGGGCTGCCTGCCGCTGCTGTCCGCGCGCGGCCCGATGGAGGTGCGCCCGGCCGCCATGGACGCCTGGCGCCGGGCTCTCGACCAGGCCATGGCCCGCACGGTCTGGGAGGCGAGCTGCCACAGCTGGTACAAGAACGCCGCTGGGCGGGTGACCAACAACTGGCCCGGGCCGGCGACGGTGTACCGCAGGATCACGCGGGCTCCCCGCCCAGGGGCGTACACCTTCGGCTGACCGGCTCCTGCCGCCCAGGCCCCGGGACCTGGCGCCTTGGATTTCGATTTGCACCGCGTGCGTATACGGTCGGATGAAACCGGACACTCGGGGTGAACAAGGTGCCCCTTCCGGACGGCCGACTTCCGCGTCGCGGGCCTGACGCGTGGGAAGGACCGCTGGCGAGGTCCGCGGCGAGAGGAGCCCGTACGTGTTCGCAGACCTGCATCAGGACGCGATCGTGGCAGACACCCACAACGACCTCCTGATGGCGGTCTCGGCGAGGCCGCCGGAGATGTGGGCGTCGTTCTTCCGGGAGCGGTGGCTGCCCCAGCTCCGCGAGGGCGGCGTCGACGTGCAGGTCCTGCCGGTCTTCATCGACAGCCAGTACCGCCCGGAGGGCGCGCTCCGCCAGACCCTGCGGATGATCGAGTGCGCCCACGTGCTGGCCGAGGGCAACCCCGGCGAGGTCAGCATCTGCTACGACGGGCAGCAGGTCGACGAGGCGCTCGCCCTCGGCAGGATCGCCCTGGTCATCGCCCTTGAGAGCATGCCGGGCCTGGACGCGAGCGTGGAGCTGCTTCCCACCCTGTTCCGGCTGGGCGTCCGCGTCGCCTCCATCGCCCACTGGGGACGCACCCCGCTCGCCGACGGCAGCGGGGAGGACGCCACCGGCAGCCGTCTCACCGCGTACGGCGTCGCGGCCCTCCAGGAGATGGAACGGCTCGGCATGATCTTCGACATCTCCCACCTGGGAGCGTCGGGCGTGGCGCACGTGCTGGAGATCGCCACACGGCCGGTCATCGCGACGCACTCCTCGGCGCGGGCCCTGCGCGACCACCACCGCAACCTCACCGACGAGCAGCTGCGCGCGGTCGCCGCGGGCGGCGGCGTCGTCTGCGTGAACTTCCTCGCGGCGTTCCTGTCGGAGAAGCCCGAGGACTACACGGTGGAACGGCTGGCCGACCACATCCTGCACATCGCAGACGTCGCCGGCCTCGACCACGTCGGCCTCGGGCCGGACTTCATGAGGGAGGTCATGGTCGACCTCACCCCGCCCTGCTGCGAGGGGTTCAGCCCCAGCGGCATCGACTCTCGGGCGGCCATTCCCGGGCTCGACGGGCCGGGCGGCATGCCCCTGGTCACCGAGCAGCTGCTCAAGCGCGGCCTGGACGAGCAGGACATCCGCAAGATCCTCGGCGGCAACGTGATGCGGCTGTTCCGCTCGGAACTGGGACGGCCCGCGCCGGAGATCGCCGAGCCAGGGCTCGTCAGGTGATGCCCGGCGACCTTCCGGTCATGCTGGACGACCTGGAGGAGCTCGTCCTGCGCGAGTCCTTCTCCTCCGACCACGACGCGGTCGCCGCCAGCGCCTCGGTGGTCGCCGCTCTCGGCGCCCGGCATCTCGGCGTGCCGCCCGAGCCGATCGTGCTCGGCGGGGTCACGCACCTGCGCTGGAGCTTCGGCACGCCACGCGTCCTGCTCCTCGGCCACCACGACACCGTCTGGCCGATCGGGTCGCTGCGCGCGCACCCGTGGGCGGTCACCGGCGGTGTCGCCCGGGGGCCGGGGGTGTTCGACATGAAGGCCGGCCTGGTCCAGATGTTCCACGCACTGCGCTCGCTCGCGTCGGTGGACGGGGTGTGCGTGCTGGTGACGGGCGACGAGGAGCTGGGCTCGCCCACCTCGCGAGCGCTCATCGAGCAGAGCGCCCGGGACTGCGCGGCCGCGCTCGTCCTTGAGGCGAGCGCGGACGGCGGCGCGCTTAAGACCGCGCGCAAGGGCGTCTCCCGGTACGAGGTGGCCGTGCACGGCATGGCGGCCCACGCGGGCCTGGAACCCGAGAAGGGGGCGAACGCCGGGGTCGAGCTGGCCCACCAGGTGCTCGCCATCGCGGCGATGTCCGGCCCGGACGGCTCGACGACCGTGACCCCGACCGTGATGAGCGCGGGCACCAGCACCAACACCGTGCCGGCGGAGGCGGCCGTCGCCGTGGACGTGCGCGCGGCCGAGCAGGCGGCGCAGTCCCGCGTGGACGAGCGGATGCGCGCGCTGGCGCCGAGGCTGCCCGGCACGCGCCTCACGGTGACGGGCGGGCCGAACCGGCCGCCGATGGACGCCGCCTCCTCGTCCGCCCTGTTCAAGCTGGCCGAGCAGGCCGCCGCCGAGCTGGGGATCGGCCCGCTGCGCGGTGTGGCCGTGGGCGGCGGCTCGGACGGCAACTTCACGGCCGGCATCGGGTGCCCCACGCTGGACGGCCTCGGCGCGGTGGGCGGCGGGGCCCACGCGGCGCACGAGCACGTGATCGTCGAGGAGATGCCCCGCCGGGCGGCCCTGCTGGCCAGGCTGGTCCATTTGATCCTGAAAGGCCGGCGGTGACAGGCCGGCGCGGGAGCGGGCTGTGACCCCGGCGGCCCCGGCGTCGCTCGCGGAGGCGGCCGACGGGCAGTGGCGGGCCGCCGCCCGGCACTGCGGGGTGGAGGTGCGCGAGCTTCACGAGATCCCCGAGTTCGAGCTGGTCTACCGGCTGTACGACGAGATCTGGCATCCGGAGCCGGTGAACGTCCCGATGAGCGTGGAGCTGATGCGCGCGCTGTCCCACAGCGGCAACTACGTGGCGGGGGCCTTCGAGGGCGCCACGCTGGTCGGCGCGAGCGTCGGCTTCCTCGCCGGTCCCCCCGGCACCGCCCTGCACTCCCATGTCACCGGCAGCCTGATGGGGCGCGGCATCGGGTTCGCCCTGAAACTCCACCAGCGCGCCTGGGCGCTGTCGCGGGGGCTCGGCCAGATCTCCTGGACCTATGATCCACTGGTGCGCCGCAACGCCTACTTCAACATCGCCAAGCTCGGCGCCCGCCCCGAGCAGTACCTTCCGTGCTTCTACGGGGCCATGGAGGACGTGATCAACGCCGGTGACGAGTCCGACCGGCTGCTGGCGGTGTGGCGGCTGACCGAGCCGCACGTGCTGGCGGCGTGCGCGCGCACGGCACGTCCGGCGCGGCCCCCGGAGGGGGCCGTGGTCGCGCTGTCCGCCAAAGGCGATCGTCCCGCCGTCGGGCGCGAGGACGGCCAGGTGCTCCTGGTCGGCACGCCCGAGGACATCGAGGGGCTCCGGCCGGCCGACCCGGCCGCCGCCAAGGCGTGGCGCCACGCGATGCGCGACGTGCTCGGGGGGCTGATCGACGGCGGGGCGCGCGTCACCGGTTTCACCACCGACGGCCACTACATCCTGGAGCGAGCGTGAAGATCACCGGTGTCGAGCTGCGCAGGATCGCGATGCCGCTGGTCGCGCCGTTCCGTACCTCGTTCGGCACCGAGACCGAGCGGGACGTGCTGCTGGTCAGGGTGGTCACCCCCGAGGCCGAGGGGTGGGGCGAGTGCGTGGCGATGTCCGAGCCCCTGTACTCCTCGGAGTACGTCGACGGCGCCGCCGAGGTGATGCGCCGCTTCCTGATCCCCGCGCTGACCGCCCTGCCGAGCCTGGACGCGTACGCCGTGGGGCGGACGCTCGAGCCCTTCAAGGGCCACCGGATGGCCAAGGCGGCGCTGGAGACCGCCGTGCTCGACGCCGAGCTGCGCGCGGCCGGCAGGTCGTTCGGCGGCTTCCTCGGCGCCTCCCGCGACCGGGTGCCCTGCGGGGTGTCGGTCGGCATCATGGACTCGATCCCGCAGCTGCTCGACGCGGTGGCCGGCTACCTGGACGAGGGCTACATCCGGGTGAAGATCAAGATCCAGCCCGGGTGGGACGTGGCGCCCGTGCGCGCGGTGCGGGAGCGCTTCGGCGACGACCTGCCGCTGCAGGTGGACGCCAACGCGGCCTACACCCTGGTGGACGCTCCGCATCTGGCGAGGCTCGACGACTACGGCCTGCTGCTGATCGAGCAGCCGCTGGCCGACGACGACCTGGTGCAGCACGCTGCCCTCGCCAAGCGGCTGAGGACTCCGGTGTGCCTGGACGAGTCGATCGAGTCGGCCGCGCACGCCGCCGCCGCGATCTCGCTCGGGTCGTGCTCCATCATCAACGTCAAGCCCGGCCGGGTGGGCGGGTACATCGAGGCGCGGCGCATCCACGACCTGTGCCGGGCGCACGGGGTCTCGGTGTGGTGCGGCGGCATGCTGGAGACCGGCCTCGGCCGGGCCGCCAACGTCGCGCTGGCCGCGCTGCCCGGCTTCACCCTTCCCGGCGACACCTCGGGGTCCAGCCGCTACTACGCGACCGACATCACCGAGCCGTTCACCCTCCAGGACGGCCACCTGCCCGTCCCCACCGGCCCCGGCCTCGGCGTGGACCCCATCCCGGACATCCTGGACAAGGTCACCATCTCCAAGGAGTGGATCCCCGCCTGACCGGCTCAGCGGCCCTTATTCGGACACGAACAGGCAGAACGGGTGCCCGGCGGGGTCGAGGTAGACCCGCACGTCGTCCTGCGGCTGGAACTCCGCGAGGGTCGCGCCCGCGGCCACCGCGTGAGCTCCCGCGACGTCGAGATCGTCGACCAGGATGTCGAGGTGGACCATCATCTGCTGGTCGCCGGGGCCGGCGGGCCAGGCCGGCCTGACGTAGGCCGTCTCCGCCTGGAACGACAGCCCCGGCCCGCCGTCGGGCGCGGCGAGCTTCACCCAGTCGGGCTCGTCCTGCTGCACCTCCCATCCAAGGAGCCGGCGGTAGAAGGCCGCCAGCTCATGTGGGTCGAGTGAGTCGAGCACGACGCCCGACAGCGTCATTCGTGGCCGCCCGGTCACGTTGCCTCCAAGGTCGAAAGGACGGGGCCGAGCCTAGCCAAGGGCACTGACAACATCTGGCCGGCATGGTGGGCGAGTTCCAGCTCCACCTCGTGCGTGTCCCGCCCCGCACGGGGGCGCCGGCCCCGGCCGTGGACATTGATCTACAAGCCAACTCCAAGACGCTGCGCTCAGACTGTGCGACCTCGACAGAAGGAGAACAGCCTGTGAAGATCGCACTGGTTACCGGGGCCGGACGGGGCATCGGCCGGGAGATCGCCCGGCAGCTCGTCGAGCACGGCATGACCGTGTTCGCCGGGGTCCGCAACGAGAGCCACGCTCCCGAAGGCACCCGCCCCGTGCTGCTCGACGTCACCGACGGGGGGCAGGTCGCGAGCGCGGCCAAGACCATCGGCGAGGAGTTCGGGCGGCTGGACATACTGGTCAACAACGCTGCGCTCTGCGGCGACTTCGGCGTGGCTCCGGCGGAGGTGACGGCCGAGCATATGCGGGTCACCTACGAGGTGTGCGTCTTCGGGGTCGTCGCGGTCACCCACGCGATGATCCCGCTGCTCCGGGCGTCCGGCGACGCCAGGGTCGTCAACATGACGACCCGGCTGGCCTCGATCGGCCTCACCTCCGCCGCGGACGACCTCAACGCCGAGTGGCCGATGCTGGCCTACAACTCGGCGAAGAGCGCGCTCAACGCGATCACCGTGCTCTACGCCAACGAGCTGCGCGAGTCCGGGATCCTGGTCAACGCCGTCGATCCCGGCCACTGCGCCACCGACCTCACCGGCCACACCGGGACCCGCATGGCGGCCGAGGGCGCGGCGGTGGCACTACGAATGGCGACCCTCGGCGCCGGCGGCCCGACGGGCACGTTCAGCTCGGAGGAGGGCCCCATCCCCTGGTAGCCCGGCGACGCGCCGCCGCGATCTCGCACGGATCCTGCTCGATCACCCCCGTGACCGGAAACGGATCACGCGTGTACGGCGGCGGGGGTCGAGAAATCGCATAGAAAGCATGTGATCAGAGCGTCGGTCACTGTCCCGAGCGGGTGAGCGCGGGAGGCTGTGGTTCGCTCATCGTCATGCGTGATCGGGGGATTCACTTGCGACGTCTTTTCACTGGCCTGAGCTGTCTGGCCCTGGCCCTCGGTACGGCTGTCGCCGCCGGATCGGCGGCCGGCGCCTCTTCGGCCTGGGAGCCACCACCCGGCGCGCCCAGCCTGGGGGACCAGCCCGGGGTCGAGCCGACACCACTGCCGGCGCCCAACATCTGGCCGATACCGACACCACCGCCGGGACCTCACACCGGGCCACCTCCCGGACCTCACACCGGACCACCTCCCGGACCTCACACCGGACCGCCACCGGGACCGGGTCCCCACATCGGGCCTCCGCCGGGACCCCACATCGGGCCGGTGCCGGCCCCGCGCACCCGGATTCTGGTCCTGAGCAAGCGCCGCGGTGCCACACCGTTTCCGGCCGACCGCATCGTGACCCTGCGATGCACGCCTCCCGGTGGGACACACCCCTCGCCGGTGAGCGCCTGCCGTACGCTCGCCGTGGTCGGTGGCAATCCGGCCGCGTTGAACGTGTCGCCGGGGATCCACTGCACGAGGATCTACGATCCCGTGACGGTCACCGCCGTCGGCAGCTGGGACGGTCGCCATATCACGGTGCGCCACACCTACTCCAACCCGTGCGTCCTGCGAGCCGCCACAGGTTCGGTCTACCAGTTCTGACAGCGCGCACGCCGTACACGAGGGTCCCGGCCGGCGGTCGGGGCCCTCGTCGTCCGACGGCCGCTCAACTCGTGCGGAGGTAGTCCTCCCGGAGCCTGTGGCGGGAGAGCTTGCCCGTCGGGGTGCGGGGCAGTTCGTCGCGGTATTCGATGACGCGCGGGTGCTTGAAGCGGGCGATGCGCGGTTCGCAGTGCGCGAGCAGCTCGGCGGTCAGCTCCGGGCCTGTACGGGCGCCCGGGACCGGCTGGACCAGCGCGACCACCTTGTGGCCCCACTCCTCGTCCGGGACGCCGATCACGGCGACGTCGGCCACGATCGGATGTTCCAGCAGCGCGGCCTCGATCTCGGCGGGGTAGATGTTGACCCCGCCCGAGATGATCAGATCGGTGCGGCGGTCGCACAGGAACAGGTAGCCGTCCTCGTCGAGGTAGCCGATGTCGCCCGGCGCGTACCACTCGCCCCGCTTGCTCGCGGCCGTCTTGCCGGGGTCCTTGCGGTACTGGAAGGACCCAAGGGACGACTTGACGTACACCATGCCGGGCTCCCCCGGGGGCAGCACGGCGCCGCTCTCGTCGAGGATCCTGGCCTCGAACGTGGGCGCGGGGCGGCCGACGGTGCCGGGACGGGCGAGCCAGTCGTGCGGCTTGACGTAGAAGGCGATGGTCGACTCGGTGGAGCCGTAGTACTCGTAGAGCACCGGCCCCCACCACTCCATGATCCCCTTCTTGACGGCGACGGGGCAGGCCGCGCCGGTGTGGATCACCTGCCGGAGTGACGAGACGTCGTACCTCTCCTTGACCTCGGCGGGGAGCCGGAGCATCCGGTGGAACATCGTGGGGACCATCATCGCGTTGGTCACACGGTGCTTCTCGACCAGTTCGAGGATGTTCACCGGGTCGAACCTCGGGGTGATCACGATGGTGTGCCCGAGGTTGAGCGCGAGCATGGTGTGCGCGCACGGCGAGGAGTGGTAGATCGGCGAGGTGACCAGGTGGACGCCGTCACCGGGACGCAGGTCGCACACCTCGCCCGCGAACCACGCGGTCAGCGGCGCGGTGTCCTCCGGCGTGGAGGTCGACAGCGACCGCTGCACGCCCTTCGGGAACCCCGTCGTACCGGAGGTGTACCACATGACCGACCCGTTGGAGCGGTTCTCCGGCGCGCCGGGCGACTGTCCCTCGGCCAGAGCGGCGTGCCCGGCGAACGTCGCCTCCTCGAGGATCCCTGCCGACGCGCGGGCCTCCTTCACGGTGCCGGCGGGCATCCCGTCGATCTCCCCGTAGACGATGATCCCTGCGTCGCAGTCGCCGAGGATGTACGCGATCTCGGCGGCGGTGAGATGCCAGTTGACGGGCACGTAGTACAGGCCGATCTGACCGGTGGCCAGCAGCATGATCACGGCGTCGATCCCGTTGGGCAGCACGCCCGCGACCACGTCGCCTTTGCCCAGCCCGCGCGCCCGCAGCCCGTTCGACACCTGGTTGACACGGCCGAGCAGCTCGCCGTACGTGGTGACCGACCCGTCGGCGCCGATCACCGCCGTGCGGCCGGGGTCGGCCTCGGCGATCCTGTAGAAACCGGGCAGCTCGCTGATGTCCATGCAGCACTCCTCGATCGCGGGGCGGATCGGATCACGGGGTCGTCGAGGTCGGTCTGGTCAGCAGGTCGCGGGTACGGGCCGGAGGCGGTCAGATGACGAGGTCGGCGAGGCGGGCGCGGTGGGTTCTGGGCGGACCGAGAAGGACCTCGTCGCTCTTGGCCCGTTTGTAATAGAGATGCGCATCGTGTTCCCAGGTGAAACCGATGCCGCCGTGCAGCAGGAGCTGGTCGCGCGCCACCTCGAAGCAGGCGCGCCCGGCGTACGCCTGGGCCAGCGCGGCGGCCTCCGGCAGCTCGCCCGGGGCCTCGTCGGCGGCCCAGGCGGCGTAACGCACGATCGCGTCGGCCTGCTCCAGCTTGCAGTGCATGTCGGCCAGCTTGTGCTTGACCGCCTGGTACGAGCCGATCTGGCGGCCGAACGCCATCCGGATCTTGCTGTAGGCCACGATCGCGCCGAGTCCCGCGCGCAGCACGCCGAGCTGCTCGGCCGCGAGCGCCACGGAGATCAGGTCGAAGGCCCGTGCGAGCCCCCGTGCGGCGGCCTCCCCGCCGCCGACGAGCCGGCCGGGAGCGCCGTCGAAGGTCACGCGGGCCTGGCGGCGCGTGAGGTCGAGCGTCGTCAGCGGCGTACGGCCGACGCCCGGGGCGCCCGGCTCCACCGCGTACACCGCGTCGTGGTCGCCCGTGATGACCAGGATGAGGTCCGCGTCGGCGCCGTTGAGCACCACAGGGACCTCGCCGCGCAGCGTGCCGCCCGACACGGTGACGCCGCCGGGGTTGCCGGGGAGCGGCGCGAGGGTGGCCACCGTGGTCCCGGCGGCGATGCCCGCGAGCAGGTCCTCGGCGCCGGCGAGCTCGGTGAGGACGATGGTGGCGAACACGGTGGCGAGCAGCGGTCCGGGCAGGAGCGCGGCACCGGTCTCCTCCAGGACCACGGCCAGGTCGGCGTGCCCGGCCCCCGCGCCGCCGTGCTCCTCGGGGACGATCAGGCCCGCCAGCCCGAGCTCACCGTTGAGCCTCCGGTAGACCGCCCGGTCGTAGCCGTCGGTGGTCTCGACGTCCTGGCGGACCTTGGCGAGCGGGGAGACCGCGCCGAGGAAGGACCGGACGGCGGCGCGGAGCTCGCTCTGCTCGGCGGACAGGACGAGCCTCATGCCTGCGTACCCACTTTCAGGTCCTTGAAGGGCACCTTCTTGTCGACCCGCGGCTCGGGGGGCAGGTCGAGCACCCGGTCTCCGATGATGTTGCGCATGATCTCGTTGGTGCCCCCGCCGAGGGACATGGCCGGGGCGAGGGCGATCGCGCCGGCCAGTCCGCCCTCGCCCTCGTACGCGACGGCCTCCGGGCCGGCGAGCGAGACGGCGAGGTCGGCCTGGAAGTTGACGAGCTCGGCGAGCAGGAGCTTGGCGGCGCTGCCCCGCGCACCCGGGAAGACGCCGGCCTTGGTCTCCTGCGACAGCTTGGCGTTGAACAGCGCGAGCGCGCGGCTCCTGATGTGGAGCTCGACGAGCCGGTCGCGCACCAGGGGGTCGGCGGCGTCGACGATCTTCCGCAGGCTCTCGAACGACGCCGGATTGTCGCGCTGGCCGCTCATGCCGACCCCGCTGGAGATCGACAGCCGCTCGTGCAGGAGCGTGGTGACCGCGCAGCTCCAGCCGTCGTTGACCTCGCCGATGACGTTCCCCGGGGCGATGTGCACGTCGTCGAAGAAGATCTCGTTGAAGTGGGCGTGCCCGGTCATGTCCTTCAGCGGCCGTACGGTCACGCCGGGAGCGCGCATGTCGACGATGAGCATCGTCAGGCCCTTGTGCTTGGGCACGTCGACGTCGGTGCGCGTGAGCAGCAGGCCGAAGTCGGCGTGCTGGGCGACCGAGGTCCAGACCTTCTGGCCGTTGACGATCCAGCCGCCGTCATCGGCGGGGGCGGCCCGGGTCTGGAGGCTCGCCACGTCGCTGCCCGCGCCGGGCTCGGAGAACAGCTGGCACCAGATCTCCTCGCCGCGCAGGATCCTCCTGATGTGGCGGGCCTTCTGCTCAGGGGTGCCGAGGTCGACCAGCGTGGGACCGCACATGCCGAGTCCGATCGAGAACACGTAGGTCGGCAGCGTGACCCCGCCCGCCTCGGTGGCGAAGGCGCGTTCCTCGGCCTGGGTGAGGCCCTGGCCGCCCCACTCGGCGGGCCAGGTGATGCCGGAGTAGCCCGCGTCGTGGAGCCGGGCCATGAAATCCCTCGCGGAGGCGAGACCGTCCTCGTCCGAGGCGCCCTCGGCCCGGGCTCCGGGGGCGTTGGCCGCGAGCCAGCTCCTGGCGCGCCGCTGGTACTCCTCAAGGTCCATGTTCACTCCACCGCCTGGGCATCAGTGAGCACTTACTCTAACCAGCGGCGAATCGGGCGTACAGATCATCCCTCTGTTCGGCCGGTGAGCGAAGACGGATCACCACGCCACTCCCGGAGTAGTGAGCGAAACGTCCAGCCGGGGCGGCACGGGGGTCCGGGAATGGGCACGATGCGGAGCCGTGAGCGACAGGAATCTTCTCAACGGCCGCACTTTCATCATGATCAGCTCGACGGCGAGCGAGGTGAACGCCGTCGATCCCACGCGGTTCGCCTACGAGGAGGCGGACGGTCTCATCTGGGGCAGCTACACCGGCGACACCGTGACCCACGGCCGGTTCGTGGGCACCAGGGACGACGACCGCATCGAGATCATGTACGTCCACGGGCTCAAGGCGGGCGGCCGCGCCTCCGGACGCAGCGACAGCCGCATCGAGCCACTTCCCGACGGCCGCCTCCGCCTGGTGGAGCAGTTCACCTTCGACGGCGACGGCACCCCCCAGACCAGCGTCTGCGAAGAGGTCTGATCAGATCTCCCAGCCGAACCGCCGTACGGCGGCGCCGTCATCGCCGCACCACGACCCACCGTCCGGCGCCGGAAGCAAACCGCCCATAGCGGGGCGGGGGTCGGGGGCGGCCGGCCAGACGTCCCGGGGTCAGGTGTCCTTGTGCATGTCGGCGCGCCCTTCGGCGGCGCCGACGAAGCGCATCTTGCCGAGGGGTACGTTCGGCGGGGGCGGGGGTTCGGCGGCGGGCGGTCTGCGGGGCGCCTGCCCGGGGCGGCGGTCGGAGGGCAGCACGTACGGCCGCTTGAGCACCTCGTCCAGGATGAAGACCGTCTCGGTGGCCTTGACGGCGGGGATGCTCGCCAGGCGCTCGGTCACCAGCGCGTGCACCGCCGCGACGTCGGCCATCCTGACCTGGATCATCGCGTCGTGCTGCCCGGTGGTGATCGCGCAGTACTCCACCTCGGGCATCTGCGCGAGCTGGGCGCGGAACTGCTTCCACATCTGCTGCCGCACGGTCACGAACACCAGCGCGGTGATCCCGAGACCGGCCCGCAGGTGGTCGACCTCGGCGGTGAACCTCTTGATCACACCGTCCGCGCGCAGCGCCTCGAACCTGGTGTAGGCGCTCGCCCGGGAGATCCCGACCCGCTCGGCCAGCGCCGCGACCGAGATGCGGCCGTTCTCCCGCAGGACCTCCAGGATCTTCATGTGCGTCGAGTCGAGCTGGAGGCCGATGCCGATCCGTCCAGGGACCCCGGTCCCGGGCGACGGCGAGCCTGACATTTCGGTCATACCTTGTTCCTAAGCGTCATATCCGTCTCGGCTTCCCGCCATGAGCTGGACGTTCCATCGGACAATCCTGGACGACACGCTAACAATCGTCTACATAGCACCAATTCCGGAGGACACAGAATGGCGACCCGTCCGCGGCGCCGTACGGCATGGCAGGCGAAGGCGGCTCTGCTGCCGGTACTGCTCACCGGCGCGCTCTCCCTCGCCGCCTGCTCCGGTGGCAGCACGCCCACCACGTCGTCGCAGAGCGGCGGCGCGAGCAAGACCCTGGTGATGGACGCCTCCTTCACCCTCAAGACCGCGGACCCCGGCCGCAACTACGAGCCGACCGGGCTGCTCATCGGCAAGGCGCTCTACGACACCCTGCTGACCTTCGAGGGCTCCGACGTCACCAAGCCGGTGCCCTCCCTCGCCGAGTCGTACGAGCAGTCCGCCGACGGCAAGACGCTCACGCTGAAGCTCAAGCAGGGCGCCACCTTCTCCGACGGCTCCCCGGTCACCGCCGACGACGTCGTCTTCTCGCTCGACCGGGTGCGCGACCTGAAGGGCAACCCGTCCTTCCTGCTCGACGGGGTCGAGGTGGCCAAGACCGACGAGACGACCGTCACGCTGACCTCCAAGACCGCCAACCCGGCGCTGCCGTTCATCCTCCCGAACCCCGCCCTCGGCATCGTGAACTCCAAGGTCGTCAAGGAGCACGGCGGCACGGCCGACACCTCCGACAAGGCCGAGCAGTACCTCAACGGCGCCTCCGCCGGCTCCGGGCCGTACGAGCTGGAGTCCTTCAACGCCCAGTCGCGGGTGGTGCTGAAGGCCAACGCCAAGTACTGGGGCGCGAAGAAGCCCGTGTACACCAAGGTCGTGCTGCGCAACGTCGAGTCCGCCACCCAGAAGCTGAACGTGCAGCGGGGTGACAGCCAGGTGGCCCTGGACCTGTCCGGTGACCAGATCAAGGGCGTCGCCGGAGACATGCAGACCACCAAGACCGCCTCGGCGAACGTGGTCTTCATGCTCGCCAACCAGGACCCGGGCGTCAGCAAGGTGACGAACAACCCCAAGGTCGTCGAGGCCATCCGCAAGGGCGTCGACTACCAGGGCCTGCTGGAGCTCGCCGGCGAGGGCTCGGTCCAGGCGCCGGGCGTGATCCCGACGATGCTGCTGGGCGCGCTGCCCGCCGACCAGGCCGTCAAGCGGGACGTGGAGGGCGCCAAGGCGGCCCTCGCGGCCAGCGGCGTGAGCAACCCGAGCGTCAAGCTGGAGTACCCGAGCGACATCACGCTCCAGGGCCTGTCGTTCCAGCCCTTCGCCGAGCGCATCCAGGCCAACCTCAAGGAGGTCGGCATCACCGTCGAGCTGGCCCCCGCCCCGGTGGCGACCGCGCTCGACAACTACCGCAACGGCAAGGAGGAGCTCGGCCTGTGGTACTGGGGCCCGGACTACCCGGACCCGACCGACTACCTGGCCTTCCTCCCCGGCAAGACGGTCGGCCTGCGCGCCGGCTGGAAGGCGGGCGCCGACAAGGAGCTGGAGGCCGCGGGCGACAAGGCCGCGACGACCATCGGCGACGACGCGCGCAAGCAGATGTACGTCGACATCCAGAACACGCTCAACGCGTCGGGGCCGTTCGTCCCGCTGGTCCAGCCCAGCCAGAACATCGTGACGGCCGCCTCCGTCACCGGCCTCGCGTTCCACCCGGTGTGGACGGTCGATGTCGCAGCCCTCGGCGCCAAGTGACGCCTCGGCGGGCGGCACGGCTCCGCGCCGTGCCGCCCGCACGGGTGTAAGGGGGCTGCGGCATCCGCTGGCGCGGTTCCTGCTCCGCAGGATCGCCGCCGCGGTGCTGCTCGGCTTCGGGATCACGCTGGTCACGTTCGTCCTGACCAACCTCGTGCCGGGCGACCCCGTGACGGCCAACCTCGGCCAGCGCGCGCTGGGCGACCCGGCGATCGTGGCGCAGTTCCGCGCCGAGCACGGCCTGGACAAGCCGCTGCCCGCGCAGTACCTGACGTACCTCGGCGGGCTCGTCCAGGGCGACCTCGGCATGAGCCAGCAGAGCCATCGGGCCGTCCTGACCGACCTGGCGGAGTTCGTCCCCTCCACGATCGAGCTGGCCGGCGGGGCGATCGTGATCTCGCTGATCGCGGGCGTCGCGTTCGGCGTCGTCGCCGCGCTGCGCCGCGACCGGCTGTCGGACCAGATCCTGCGCGTGACGAGCCTCATCGGCATCTCCGTGCCGACGTTCTGGCTCGCGCTGGTGGCGTTCTACGTGTTCTTCTTCCGCCTCCAGATCACCCCGGGCAGCGGGCGCATCGCCCCCGACATGAGCCCCCCGCCGGACGTCACCGGCCTGTACACGGTCGACGCCGCGCTCGCGGGGCAGTGGGACGTGTTCTCCTCGGCCGTGGGCCACCTGATCACCCCCGCGCTCGTGCTCGCCGCGTACACCATCGGGCTTTTGACCCGGTTCACGCGCTCGGCGGTGCTGGAGGTGCTCGGGCAGGACTATGTGCGCGCCGCGCGGGCCAAGGGCCTGCCGGGCCGCGTCATCCTGTTCCGGTACGTGCTGCGCTCGGCGCTGGTGCCGATCATCACGGTCGCCGGCCTGGCGTTCGGCAGCCTGCTGTCGGGCACCGTGCTGGTCGAGTCCGTGTTCGCCAGGCCCGGCATCGGCCAGTACGCCTACAAGAGCGCCACGACCCTCGACCTGCCCGCCGTCATGGGCGTCGGCCTGGTGGTCGGCGGCGTGTACGTCCTGATCAACCTGGTGGTCGACATCCTGTACGGGATCATCGACCCGAGAGTGAGACTGTCGTGACTCCGTGCACGGGCATCGACCCGAGAGTGAGACCGTCGTGAGCCCGCGCATGGGCACCGGCCCGAAAGTGAGCCCGCGCATCGGCCTCGGCCCGTGGGCCGGCGCCCGCCCGGGAGTGAGGCCCGCGTGAGGATCCTTTCGCGCCTGCCCGAGGCGTGGCGGCAGCCCCTCGCCGTCATGGGGGCCGTGGTGGCCCTCGCCTGGCTGGTGATCGCCGCCGCCGCTCCCCTGCTCGCGCCGCACGACCCGCTGGCCCAGGACCTGCCCCGGCTGGCCTCCCCCGGCCCCGGGCACTGGTTCGGCACCGACCAGCTCGGCCGCGACATCCTGTCCCGGATCATGTACGGCGCCCGGGTGTCCATCCCGCTGACGCTGCTGCTGGTCGCGCTGTCCCTGCTGATCGGCGGCGCCCTCGGCGCCAGCGCCGGATATTTCGGTAGATGGGTGGGGGAAGGGATCATGCGACTGGCCGACCTGGTCTTCGCGTTCCCCACCGTGATCCTCGCGATGGTCGTCGCCGCGGCGCTCGGGGCGAGCCTGACCAACGCGGTGCTGGCGGTCCTGGTCGTGGCGTGGCCCGCCTACGCCCGCGTGACCCGCGGGCTGGTCCTCGGCATGCGGGAACGCGAGTTCGTGCTCAGCGGCCGGCTGCTCGGCTTCTCCGCCTGGCGCTCACTGCGGGTGGACGTGCTCCCCAACGTGACAGGACCCATCCTGGTGCTCGCCACGCTCGACATCGGCACGGCGCTGCTCCTGCTGTCCGGGCTCTCCTTCCTCGGGCTCGGGGCCAAGCCGCCGTCCCCCGAGTGGGGCGCGATGGTCGCCTCCGGCGTGGAGGTGTTCGACAGCTGGTGGGTCGCGACCTTCCCTGGCCTCGCCATCCTGACCGTCGTGCTGGCGTTCAACTTCCTCGGCGACACGCTGCGCGACGCCCTGGACCCCCGTACGGCCCGCGCGATCAAGGAGCGTGCGCTGTGAGCTCACCGGACACCGCCACCGTGCTGAGCGTCGAGGGGCTGAAGGTCTCCATCGGCGGGCACGAGATCCTGCGCGGGGTCGACATCGGCCTGCGGCCCGGCCGCGTCCACGGCCTTGCCGGCGAGAGCGGCTCCGGCAAGACCATGACGGGTCTGGCCGCGCTCGGCCTGCTCCCCCACGGCGCCCGCACGTCCGGCCGCGTCGTCCTCGACGGCGGCCGGAACCTGCTCGAACTGCCCCAGCGCGACCTGAACAGGGTCAGGGGACACGAGATCGCGATGGTCTTCCAGGACCCGGCGACCAGCCTGCACCCGATGCTGTCGATCGGCCGCCAGATCACCGAGCACATGCGCCACCACCTGGGGCTCGGCAGGGCCGAGGCGCGGGCGCGGGCGGTCGAGCTGCTCGGCCAGGTGCGGATCCCGGGGGCCGCGGCGGCGGTCGACCGCTACCCGCACCAGTTCTCCGGCGGGATGCGCCAGCGCATCGCCATCGCCATCGCGCTGGCGTGCGGCCCGAAGGTCCTGATCGCCGACGAGCCGACCACCGCGCTGGACGTCACCGTCCAGGCCGGGGTCCTGCGGCTGCTCAGGAGCCTGTGCGACGACCTCGGGCTCGCCGTGCTGCTGGTGACGCACGACCTCGGCGTCATGTCGGCGGTGGCGGACGAGGTCAGCGTCATGAGGGAGGGGCTCGTGCTGGAGACGGGCCCGCGCGCCCAGGTCCTGCGCACGCCGGAACATCCCTACACCCGCGCCCTTCTGGACGCACTTCCAAGGGAGGGCTCGTGAGCCTGCTGACCGTGGACGACCTGGTCGTCGACCACCGGACGCCGGGCCGTCCGGCCGTACGGGCGGTGGCGGGGGCCAGCCTGAGCGTGGCGGCCGGCGAGGTCGTCGGCCTGGTCGGCGAGTCGGGCTGCGGCAAGTCCACGCTGGCGCGGGCGGTCTGCGGGCTCACCGCCGCCTCCGGCGGGACGATCGCGTTCGAGGGCGGGCAGGTGGCCCCCCTCGGCCTGCGCCGCAGGGACCGGGCGCTGACCAAGATCCAGATGGTCTTCCAGGACCCCTACGCCTCCCTCAACCCCCGGCGGCGGATCGGCGCGCAGATCGCCGACGGCCTGGAGACCGCGCGCGACCGCGAGACGACCCCCGGCGGCATGCTGGAGCGGGTGGGGCTGCCCGCCCAGATGGCCGGGCGCTACCCGCACGAGTTCTCCGGCGGGCAGCGCCAGCGCATCGCGATCGCCCGCGCGCTGGCGGCGCGTCCCTCGCTGCTCATCGGGGACGAGCCGATCTCCGCGCTCGACGCCTCCGCCCAGGCGCAGGTGGCGACGCTGATGCGCAACCTCGCCGTCGAGTCGGGCGCCGGGCTGCTGTTCATCAGCCACGACCTGTCCGTCGTACGGCTGATCGCGGACCGCATCGCCGTGATGTACCTCGGGAAGATCGTCGAGACCGGTCCGACGGCCGAGATCTGGGCGAACCCCCGCCACCCGTACACCCAGGCGCTGCTGCGGGCGATCCCGGAGCCGGACGGGCTGGGCAGGCTGCCCCAGGAGCTGCCGGGCGACGTGCCCGACCCCGCGGACCCGCCCGCGGGGTGCCGTTTCCATCCGCGCTGCCCCATGGCGATGGACGTCTGCGCGGAGAAGGAGCCCGCCCCCGGGCCGGTGTCCTGCTGGCTGTATCCGCGGGCATGACCGGGGAGGTCATGGCGGACGTGCTCGCACGGATGTCCGCGGCCGGGCTGGACGCGCTGGTGCTGCGCCCCTCACCCGACCTGCGGTACGTCGCCGGCCGGGACGTCTCCGGGTTCCTCGTGCTCGTCCCCGGGCTGCCGCCGGGGTTCGCGGCCGACGCCGCCGAGGCCGCGGCGCTGATCCCCGCCTCGGTGTCGCGGGTGGGGGTCGACGCGCAGATGCGGGCGCACGAGTTGTTCGTGCTCCGCGTCGACGCCGACCTGGTGCTGGCGTCGGCGGTGCTCGACCCGCTGCGGGTCACCAAGCGCCCGGACGAGATCGCCGCGATCGCGCGGGCGGCGGCGGCGACCGACGGCGTGCTCGCCCTGGCACGCGAGCTGTCCTGGTTCGGCGCCACGGAGCGGGTCATGGCTCGGCGGCTCGCCACCGAGTCGGGCGCCGAGGGCGTGCTCTCGGTCGTCGTGGCGGCGGGCGAGAACACCGCGAGGCCGCGCCACACGCCGGCCGGCCGGGTGATCAACCCGGGCGACGCCGTGTCGATCAGGGTGACTGCCGAGTCGGACGGGTATCACGCGCACGCCAGCCGGGGATTCGTCGTGGCCGAGCCGCCCGAGGACTTCGACGCGGTCTACGCGGTCCTGCTGTCCGCGCGCGACGCGGCGGCCGAGGCCGTACGCCCGGGGGTGACGGCCGCGGAGGTCGACGCCGCCGCCTGGAGCGTGCTCGACGAGAGCGGGTACGGCGCCTACGTCACGCGCGGGACGGGTTACGGCGTCGGGCTGGACCGCCGTGAGGCACCGTGGCTCACCGCCGCGGACCGCACCGTGCTCGCCCCGGGCATGACCATGACGATCGAGCCGGGGATCCACGTGCCCGATCTTTACGGGGCCCGGGTCGGCGATGTGGTGGAATGCACGGACACCGGAGCCCGGACGATGAACCAGATGCCCCGCGCGCTGCATGTCCTTGATCCATAGTTTCTGCCATCTTGCCCTTTCGCTGCCCTGACCTCGAATGATCCGGTTTTAGGGTGATCATGAGGCGGACAGGGGGGCGCGGTGAGGCTCTGGCGCGACTGGTCCGTACGGACTCGGCTGACGTGGGTCGCCAGCGTCGTGATGGCCTTGGCGTGCGCGGGCGTGAGCGTGCTCGTCTTCCTGGGCGTGCGCGACCTGGCCATGAGCGAGAGGCGCCAGCAGATCGTTCTGGCCGATCTCCACGTGGGCCGCCTCATCAGGCTGGGCAGGCTTCCCCCGGTCCTCCCCCCGCAGAAGGTCGCGGCCGTCCAGGTGGTGGACGACACCGGGCGGATCGTCTCGTCGACCAGGCAACTGGTCGGCAAGCCGCTGATGGCCGACATCGCACCCCCGGACGAGCATGGTGAGTCCCACGGGGTGAAGTGCTCGCTGCCGGGGCACAAGGGCACCTGCATGAACGTGGTCGTCACGCGGTACTACCGCAAGGAGGGCGACTGGCTCATCTACGGCGCCGATCCGGTGGTCCCCTGGTACGTCAACTCCGCGCTGGTCGCGATCCTCGGGATCGGCTCGCTGTTCGTGGTCACGGCCACGGCGCTCGGCATGTACCGCATCGTCGGCAGGGCCCTCGCCCCCGTGGACAGCGTGCGCAGGGAGCTGACCGAGATCACCGCGTCGGACCTGAGCCGCCGGGTGCCGCTGTCCTTGCACCGCGACGAGATCAGGAACCTGGCGGAGACCGTGAACGAGACCCTCGACCGGCTGCAGCAGGCGGTGGAGCGGCAGCGCCGCTTCGCCTCCGACGCCGGCCACGACCTGCGCAGCCCGATCACCGCGATGCGCGCGCAGGTGGAGGACGCGCTGATGCACCCCGAGGACACCGACTGGGTCAAGACCTCCGAGTCCCTGGTCGTGAGCCTCGACCGGCTCCAGGCCATCGTCACCGACCTGCTGGTGATCGCGCGGCTCGACTCCGGCGAGAAGGTCACCCGTGACTACGTCAACGTCGCCGAGCTGGTGCGCACCGAGGTCGGCCGCCGCTTCCGGGGCAAGCGGATCGCACTGGACCTCCAGCACGGCGTGGTCGTCAGCGGCGACCGGCTCCAGCTCGTACGCCTGCTCACCAACCTGCTCGACAACGCCGAGCGGCACGCCATGTCCACGGTGACCATCTCGGTGCGCCGCGACGTCCACCACGCCGTGCTGGAGGTCATCGACGATGGCGAGGGGATCGCGCCCGAGCAGCGGGAGATCGTGTTCCAGCGCTTCACCCGGCTGGCCGCCGGCCGCGAGAAGGACAAGCAGGGCACCGGGCTCGGCCTCGCGATCGCCAGGGACATCGCCGAGCAGCACGGCGGGTCGCTCACCATCGAGGACTCCCCCAAGGGCGCCCGCTTCGTCCTGAGGGCGCCCCTCCTCACCGTGCGCAGTCCCGGCTGATGGCCTCTCCCGGCGACCCACCCGGACCGGACGGTACCCCCGGCGCGCACAGGGAGGAGAGCACGGCCGGCGCGCACGGGCAGGAGGGCGCGGACCCGCGCCGGTGGAAGGCGCTGACCGTCTGCCTGGTCTCCGGCTTCATGACGTTGCTGGACGTGAGCATCGTCAACGTGGCCCTGCCCTCCATCCGCGTCGGGCTGCACGCCCCGCCGAGCGACCTGCAGTGGGTGGTCTCGGGGTACGCGCTCGCCTTCGGGCTGGTGCTCGTCCCCTCCGGCCGGTTCGGCGACACCCACGGGCGGCGGAGCGCGTTCATCTCCGGCGTCGTCCTGTTCACCCTCGCGAGCATGGCCGCCGGGGCCTCTCCGGGGTCGACCTGGCTGGTCGTCGCGCGGATCGTCCAGGGGGCCGCGGGCGGGTTGATCAACCCGCAGGTCAGCGGCCTGATCCAGCAGCTCTTCCGCGGCGCGGAGCGGGGCCGGGCGTTCGGGCTGCTGGGCGCCACGATCGGCATCTCCACCGCGATCGGCCCCCTGCTCGGCGGCCTGCTCATCCAGCTCGGCGGCCGGCAGGACGGGTGGCGCTACGTCTTCTACGTCAACATCCCGATCGGCATCCTCGCCATAGTGCTGGCGTACCACTACATCCCCGGCGGCGGGGCCAGGAGGCGGCGGGAGGACATGGATCCCGTGGGCGTGCTCCTGCTGGCCACCGCCATCTTCCTGGTGCTCCTGCCGCTGGTGGAGGGGCAGCGGTGGCACGGCACCGGGAGGTGGCTGCTCATACCGGCGGGGCTGCTGGTGCTGGCCTTGTACGCGGGCTGGGAGCGGTGGTACGGGCGGCGGCACGAGCCGATGGTCGACCTCTCGCTGTTCCGGAGGCGCTCGTACGCCCTCGGCGCGCTGATCGGGATGCTCTACTTCGGCGGATTCACCGCGATCTTCTTCATCCTCACCCAGTACCTCCAGGAGGGCCTCGGGTACTCGGCCCTGCACGCCGGGCTGGCCAGCACGGCGTTCGCGGTGGGGGCCGCGCCGAGTGCCGCGCTGGGCGGGCGGATCGTCACCCGGATCGGCCGCCGGCTGGTCGCGCTGGGCCTGGTGCTGGTCACGGTGGGGCTGACCGCCCTGGACCTCGTGGTGCGGCTGATGCCCACGCCGAAGGTGGGCTGGGCAATGGCGGTGCCGCTGTTCGTCGCGGGCCTCGGCAGCGGCCTGGTCGTCTCGCCGAACCAGACTCTGACCCTGTCGGAGGTGCCGATCTCCAGGGCCGGCACCGCGGGCGGGGTCCTCCAGACGGGGCAGCGGATCGGCGCCTCCGTCGGCATCGCGGCGGTGGGCTCCGCGTTCTTCTCCCAGGTGGCCTCGACCCACGGCGACTACGCGCGCGCCTTCAGGCACGCGCTGCTGGTCAACATCGCGTTCCTCCTGGCCGCCCTGGTGGCCGCCCTCATCGACGTCCTCGCCGAACACCGGACCCGCTCAGCCTCACCCCGCACCCCGCCATGACCTCGGGTCAGCCCCACACGTGCCGACCTAGTCGGCGCCCCTGCGACCCGGCCTGAACCCGCAGACCCATGGCGCCTCAGCCCACCCTGAACCCGCGGACCCATGGCGCCTCAGCCCACCCTGAACCCGCGGACCCATGGCGCCTCAGCCCACCCTGAACCCGCAGACCGGTGGCGCCTCGGCTCACCCCGTGTGCTGGTGGGACCTCAGCTCGTCGAGCATGCCGTGCAGGTGAGCCGCGGCGACCTCGACGTCGGTGTAGTCGAGCCGGGCCGCCCGCACCTCGGCCGCGATGACACCGCACCGATGCACCTTCTCGAAGTCCCCGTACGGGAACTTGTACCTGGACTTGGTCTCTTCACCGGACTCGTCGTCCTCGGCGAGATGCCACTTCGCGTACTCCGCGAACCCGTGCTTCTCGATGAAGTCGTTCTCCTGCCGGGTGGACGGCTGGTGCTCGCTCCAGTCGTCCATCTCGTCCAGGACGTAATGCCCTTCGTCGATCAGCCTCTTCGCGAACTCGAACGACCGTTTACTCAGCCTCACAGTCATGCTGTCCTCCAACGTGTACGAACCCACCGCCGCAACGGCCCGGGCACGTGACTTCCACGCCTGGCACTTTCATGCTATTACCTGCGAAAACACGACAATGATCGCCTCATGCCCCGCAGGTCCACGTATCCCCCACACCCCCGCTCCACACCCCACCACCACTACCGGGCGCCGACACCGCCTGCCCTGCGGCGGTGTCGACGCCCGGCGACCACCGCTTGTGGCGGGGCATGTGCCGGGCGGGCAGAACGGTGTTCACCCGTCAAGTGCTGGACGGGTGGGTAGGAGAGAACATCACCCAATGGCCCGCGTTCTCATCTGAACAACGCCAAAGGGCCTCGAAACCCGGGTGTCCACGGCTTCGAGCCCCTTCGTCGTGCTGAACGCGCGCGGTACTAGACCAGGTTGGCCGCGTACACGGACACGTCGATCTCGCTCACCTGGTCGGCACCCATCGCAAGTGCCAGTTTGCGGTATCGCCGCGCCTCATCGCCGCGGTTACTCCGTTCGAGAGTCCTGGCCAGCGCCTCGTACGCCCATCCGTTGGCCGGGTCGAGCTCCAACAGCCGCCGGAAGGTCGCCTCCGCGCGGCCAAGCTGGGCGCTGTGGAAGTAGGCCCGGCCCAGCAGCTCGACAGCCGCCCGGTTACCCGGATCCCGCTCCACGATCGGAGCGAGAATGCGCCCCGCCTCCGGGTAGTCCTTCGCGTCGAAGAACATCATTCCCCGCTGGTACTCGTCGTAGGACATCGGCTCGTGCCCCTTCCCGGGAGCGTCCGCCGCACCGGCGGACCACCCACCGCCCCCTCAACACCGCCACGTACCACCGTCTTCCCGGCGCCTCACCGGCTGACAGTTCGGGTTGCTTTCGCATGCCGCCCAACCCGTGCCACTGCGCGTCACGACCAGGGGAACCCGGAACGTCACGTTCGGGCGCGCCGGGGGGCACAGGCCTAGACGCGGCTGAGGTGTTTCATCCGTCGCCCGGTGAGGTCAACACTTGGGTGACAACACACGGCCCACCCGTCAGCCCCTTGACGGGTGGGCCGTCGAACATCCCCGCCCTCGCACATGCCTAACGAGTACGGGCCATCAGCGGTCGGCTCGGCAGGCGCCCTCACCAGCTCCAAGACGGGCGCAGAGGTGGGTCACTTCTTCGCGCAGGTGGTGCCGTTGAGGGTGAAGGTGGCCGGTACGGCGTTGGTGCCGGTGTAGGTGGCCTGGAAGCCGAGGCTCGCCGTGCCGCCGTTCGCGCCGATCGTGCCGTTCCAGTCCGCGTTCTTCACCGTGACCTGGGCTCCGGACTGCGTGGTGACGCCGTTCCAGGTGTTCGTGATCTTCTGGGTGCCGGTGAAGGCGAACGCCAGGGTCCAGCCGTTGATCGCCGCGCTCCCGCCGTTGGTGAGGGTCACGTCGGCGGTGAACCCGCTCCCCCAGTCGTTGACCTTGTAGACCACCGAGCAACCACCGGGCGAGACGGTCGGCGTGGGAGTGGGGGTGGGGGTCCGTGTCGGAGTGGGCGTGGGTGTCGGAGTGGGCGTAGGCGTCGGGGTCGGGGTGGGCGAAGGGGAGGTGGAGCCGCCGCTCTTGGCCGTCATCCGGGCCGAGTGCGCGCGGAACACCGCCAGCGCCGGGTCGCCGCTCTTCACGCTGTGCGGGTCGCCCCCGGCGTTCTTGTCCGGATACCACCAGAAGGCCGAGCCGTCCCCGTCCCTGGCCTCGAAGTCGGCGTAGAGCGCGTTCCACCAGGTCACCCGGTCGGCGTTGCCCTCGGTGTTGAACTCCCCCAGGAAGAACGGCTTGCCGACCACGTCGTGCGAGTCGGAGATCCACCGGCCGATCAGGGTCTTGGTCTGGTCGAGGGTCAGGTTGGCCCAGCTCGCGTTCGGATAGGGGTGCGCGGAGGTGAAGTCGACGTACGGCGACTGGTGGATGTAGACGAACGGGTTGCCCTCGTCGCCGCCGAAGCCGTATCTCGACTCGTGCCCTTCCAGCCCGGTGCCGACCATGTGGTTGGAGTCGATGCCCTTGACGTAGGAGGCCATCTCGTCGACCCACTTGCGCAGGGTGGCGCCGCTCTTGTTCTCGTCGGCGCTGACGTCCTGGTAGCGCGGCTCGTTCATGAGCTCCCAGGCGAAGATGCCCGGCTCGTCCTTGTACTTCACGCCGCTGTAGTGGTTGGTCCGGTTGAGCGCGTAGTTGACGTAGTTCTTGTACTGGGTGAAGCAGCCCGGGCACTTGGCCTTGTCGAAGAAGACGGCCCGGCCGGGGTGCCCGCCGTTCAGTCCCTCCCACTTGAGCCGGGTGTCGATGCCGCCGTAGGCCTCCCAGTAGTTCTCGAACACCGGGATGAGCCGGATGTCGTGCGCCTTGGCCGACTGGATGACGTAGTCGAAGAGCGCGAACTGCTGGTCGTTGTAGACGCCCTTGGCGGTCTCGAACCCGTGCCAGCTCTCGTGGCTGAACATCCACAGCCGCAGCACGCTCACCTTGTCGGCCTGCAGCTCGGCCATATGCGCGTCTATGCGGGCCTTGTCCATGTACTGCGTCTCGGTGTCCCCGTAGCTGCCGCCGTAGGTGAACACGTCGTAGGTGTTCGTCCCGGCGAAGTAGTACGGCTTGCCATTGAGGCAGAAGTGGACGCCGCAGCGCTGCACGAACCCCGAGATCGCCGCGTTGGCGCCGGAGAGGGTGAGCGTGACGGTGCCGGCGGCGATGGCCAGCACCAGTGACAGCAGCAGATATACCGGTCGGATCCGTCGTCTCATGATGTTCCTTGCCACGGCGGCGAGTGGGAGCGCTCCCATAACCATCACGCCCTTCGCCCCACCGCAACCGCACGCGCCACGACCCCGTCGGACCACCGGCCCCACCTGCGCACGGCCGGACGGAGCCCGCCGGAACCCGTGAAACGTTCACCACGGAAACCGGCGGGCGCCGCCCGGCGGCGGGTTCAGGACGCCGCTGTCACTCTGCCCGCCTGGATGACCGTGCGGCGCTCGGGGCCCGCCCACAGGACCGACGGGTCGCCGAACGGGTCGCCGTCCAGGATCACCAGGTCCGCGACGGCGCCCGGCTCGATGCGGCCGAGGTCCGGGCGGCCGATGAGGTCGGCGTTCACGGACGTGGCCGACCGCAGCGCCTCCAGGGCGCCCTCGACCTCGACCTGGAGCCGGAGCCCGTTGAGCTGCTCGTCGTCGAGCGCGCCCATGAGGTCGGTGCCGAAGCCGATGCGCACCCCCTCGGCCCTCGCGATCTCGACCGCCCGGCGCCCGGACTCCAGCACCTCGGCGTTCTTGGCCCGGGGGATTGGGCCCAGCCCGAGGTCCGCACCTCGCCTGTCCATCGCGTCGTACGTCGCGAGGGTGGGCACCAGGAAGGCGCCGTGCCCGGCCATCAGCTTCGCGGCCGGCCGGTCGAGGAGGTTGCCGTGCTCGATCGAGCGCACGCCGTTCTCGACCGAGTGCGCGATCGCCTCGGGCGAGTAGGCGTGGGCCGCCACGTAACTGCCCCGGCGCGACGCCTCTCCGGTGACCGCGCGAACCTCCTCGGGCGAGTACTGCGGAACCCGGATCGGGTCGGTCAGCGAGACCACCCCGCCAGAAGTCATGATCTTGATGGCGTGGGCGCCCCGCCGGAAGCGGTCGCGTACGGCCCGGCGCAGCGGGTCCACGCCGTCCACGATCTCTCCGGTGTGGCTCCCGCAGGCACACAGGTCCTGGTCACCCGGGCGGGGATCGCCGTGCCCGCCGGTCTGGGTCAGGGCCGGCCCCGTGTACAGGTAGCGGGGCGAACGGATCAGGCCCTGGGCGATGGCCTTCGCCAGTCCAGGGTCCCCTCCGGCGACGTCTCGCACGGTCGTGAACCCCCGGCCGAGCGCGGCGCCGAGCCTGCGGGCCCCGGCCAGCGCGAGGTAGCTCAGCGGGGCCGACTCGATCTCCAGCAGGCTCAGTGAGACGCCGTAGGCGTGGAAGTGGGCGTCGATGAGACCGGGGATGACCGTGCCGCCCCGCGCGTCGACCACCCGCTGCGCGGCCGGCGCGGCGCCGCCGACCTGGACGACGATGCCGCCGGAGATGTGCACAGGGCCGTCCGAGAGCTCGGCCGACCGGCCGTCGAAGACGGCGGCGTTGACGATGGTCAGGTCTCCCGCGAGCGAGGAACCCATTTCAGCACCCCTTTCCGGCGGTGCCACGAGGGCTCGCCGCGACGATTTGGATCATACGGTCGCCCCGCCCCGGAGCCCCGCGGTCGCGTCGAGGTCGACCTGGAAGGTGTCCGGATCCACCACGACACCGTAGTCGCGGGCGGCCGCGGCCGCGGTCACGAAGCCGTTGCGCACGTCCTTGGCGACCCGCTCCGGCTCGCGCTCGAACGGGTCGCCGTACCCGCCGCCACCGCCGGTGTTGTTGACCAGCACGTCACCGGCCGCCAGGCGGTTGTAGCTGCCGCCCTGCGTCACCTCGCGGTCGGTGCCGGGGTTGAGCACGATGTGGTTGTTCTCCCCCGGCCGCCCGTCCCCGATCGGCCACGGCTTGGTCCTGGTCTTGTAGACCAGGCAGATGCCGGTGGACGGCGCGGTGAACCGGTACGTCCGCCCGACGCCGACGCCGCCGCGGTGCCTGCCCGCGCCTCCGGTGTCCGGCCGGTAGCCGTAGGACTCGATGAACATCGGCGACTTGGTCTCGAGGATCTCGACGGGGTTGTTGCGGCATCCGGGCTCGGACAGGTGCATGATCCCGTCCTCGCCGTCGCCCCGGGCGTGCCCGCCGAACCCGACCGCCTCGTTGGTCGCCTCCAGCCACGCCTCGCCGTTGCGGGGGTTGACCCCGAGGCCCATCATCGAGCTGACGTCACCGCCGGAGCACGCGGGCACCCGGTCCGGCATGCCCTGCGCGAGCGCCTTCAGCACGACCTCGCCGCCGAGCAGCCCGGTCCACAGGGTGAAGGTCGGCATGGGCGGCACCGCGTGCATCACGGATCCGGGTTCGGTGACGACGCGCATCGGCCGGAAGTTCCCGGCCACCACCGAGGTGTCGGGGGTCGTCAGCGCCTTGAAGATGAGGCTGCAGAAGGCCTCGGTCTGGCCCACGGGAAGGTTGATGGGCCCCCTCACGTCACGGTCGCTGCCGGTCCAGTCGATGACCATCTCGTCGTCGTTGATCGTGACCGTGACCTGCATCTTGATCAGGCGGTCGAGGTCGACACCGTCGTTGTCGACGAAGTCGTGGGCGGTCCAGGTTCCCTTGGGGAGCTTGGCCAGGGCCAGGCGGGCGAGCTTCTCACCGTGGTCGTTGATCGCGTCCATCGCGCCGAGGAGGGTCTCGGCGCCGTACTTGGCCGCGATCTCCTGGGTGCGGCGGACGCCGGTGACGCAGGCGGAGACCTGCGCCTGGATGTCGCCGATGGTCCGTTCCGGCATCCGGCTGTTGAAGCGGATGATGTTGAAGATGTCGTCGTTCTGGACCCCGCCCCGGTAGAGCTTGGTGGCCGGGAAGAAGAGCCCCTCCTGCGACATGTCCGTGGAGTCCAGGACGTATCCCGGGTCCTTCTGCTTCAGGTCGAGCACGTGGATCCGGCAGGAGGCGAAGCCGATGAGCTCGTCCTGGTGATGGATGGGGGCGAAGACCAGCGGGTCCAGCGTGTGGGCGGAGGACCAGTACGGGTAGTTGAGGATGACGACGTCGCCGGGCCGCAGGCCGTCCTCGCCGAGGAACTCCACGGCCTTCTTGATGCCGTGGTCGTTCCCCCGGGTGAACACCGCGATGCCGGGCGCGTCCGCGACGACGTCCCCCTTGGCGTCGTGGATGCCGATGCCGTAGTCGTGGATCTCGTACACCACGGTGTTGTACGCCGTGCGGCACAGGTTGCGGGCCATCTCCTCCGCCGCGGCGAGCAGCCCGTGCCGGATGATCTCTGTGGTGATGGAGTCGTTCATCGGTTGAACTCCTTGGTTCCGGAGGCGACGGTTCCAGAGGCGACGGTTTCAGGGGCGAAGGTTCCCGGGGCGACGGAGATGACCAGTTCGCCGTACGGCCCGACCGTGAGGCGGTCCCCTGCGTGGATGACGGAGGTGGCCGTGTGCTCGGCGATCACCGCGGGGCCCTCGATGGCGTCGCCGGCCAGCAGCGACTCGCGGGTGTAGAGGGCGTATCCGGCGGCCGGCCGGTCCGCCGACAGGTGGACGGCGCGGGTGCCCTCGGCCGAAAGCGAGCCGGACTCCCGCCGCGCCACCAGTGGCAGCGCGGGTTTGTCCACCGATCCCGTGGCCCGAAGGCGAAGCGTCGTGACCTCGACCGGGTCGCCCATCGTGTGCCCGTACTGCCGCTCGTGCAGCCTGGCGAAGCTCTCCGCGACCCGGGTGACCATGTCGTCGGCGCTCGCGGGGAAGGCCACGGTCACCGAGTGCTCCTGGCCCGCGTACCGGACGTCCAGCGACCGGGCGAGGGTCACGCTCCGCTCGCCGAACCCCTCGCCCGCCAGTTGCGCCAGGGCCTCGCGCTCCATCTCACCGTAGGAGGCCTCCACGGCCGAGGGGTCCAGCCCGTCCAGCGGCGATACCGAGGTGCGGGCGAAGTCGTGCTGCACGTCGGCCATCAGCATCCCGAAGGCGGAGAAGGCGCCCTGGCCCGGTGGGACGATGACGGTGGGAATGCCCAGCTCGCGCGCCACCTCGACGGCCACCAGCCCTCCGCCGCCGCCGAAGGACAGCAGGGCGAAGTCCTTCGGGTCACGGCCCAGCTCGACGGTGATCGCCCGCACCGCGCCCATGATCTTGGTGTTGGAGATACGGACGATGCCCCGGGCGAGCGCCTTGACGGTCATGCCCAGCTCGCCGGCGATCGGCTGGAGCGCCTTGTCGGCCAGGGCGGCGTCCAGGGTGAGCTTGCCGCCCAGCGGCGTGCCGCCGCCGAGGTATCCCAGCGCCAGGGCGGCGTCGGTGAAGGTGGGCGCCGTACCGCCCCGGCCGTAGCACGCCGGCCCGGGCACGGCGCCCGCGCTCTGCGGCCCGACCTGCAGCGCGCCGGCCTCGTCCAGCCACGCGATCGAGCCGCCGCCCGCGCCGATGGTGTGGATGTACAGCGACGGGGTGTTGATGGGCATCTGCTCGAACTCGGCCCCCTGGTACAGGACGGGCTCGTAATCGAGGATCAAGGACGCGTCGAGGCTGGTCCCGCCCATGTCGATCGTGATCAGATTCGGCCGGTCCAGGATCTTCGACAGGGCCGCCGCGCCGATGACGCCGCCGGCCGGGCCGGAGAGGATCAGGCTCACCGGCTGCTCCCGCGCCGAGCTCGCGGTCATCGCCCCGCCGCCGGAGCGCGTCATGAGGAAGCGCCCGCCGAACCCGCCCGAGGCGAGCTCTCCTTCCAGCGTGTGCAGGTAGTGGCGCACGATGGGCTTGACGTAGGCGTCCAGGACGGCGGTGCTGGTGCGCTCGTACTCCCGGTACTCGCGCGACAGTTCGTGCGACAGCGTGACCGCCACGCCGGGCGCGACCTCGGCGAGCACCTCCCGCATCCGCAGCTCGTGGCCGGGGTTGGCGTAGGAGTGCAGGAAGGCGACGGCCACCGACTGGTACCCGCGCGCGGCGACGACGGCCGCCACGCGCCGCGCGTCGTCGACGTCGAAGGGGGTGTGCACGGTGCCGTCGAAGCGGCTCCGCTCGGTCACCTCGAAGGTGTCGTGACGTTCGAGGAGCGCCGGCGGCTTGCGGTAGGTGATGTCGTAGTTGGTCCTGCGGTCGGTCCGCCCGAGAAGGTAGACGTCGCGGAAGCCCCTGGTGCCGATCACCGCGGTACGCGCGCCGGTGCGCGTCAGCAGCGCGTTCAGCCCAAGGGTCGTCCCGTGGGTGAACATCCCGATGTCCGTCATGGGCGCCCGTGCCACTCCGAAGGCGCTCATCACGCCCTTCGTCGGCGCTTCGGGCGTCGTGGGCACCTTGTCGAAGCGGAGTTCACCCGTCTCGGGGATCAGCTCGACGACATCGGTGAACGTCCCTCCGACGTCGATCGCCAGCCTGCTCGCCTTGTCCATCGTTGGCTTCCTTCCTGTCCGGGACGCCCGTGTCCGGCGCGGCCTCGGCGGGCCTCGGGATGACCTGCGGGGTTTCCCGGGTGTCATGGGCCGCGGTGGCCGCGAACGACCACGCACAGCCTGACTTCGCCTGTTCAGGAGGGGTGCGGCGAGCCGCACAGCGGCGGCGTCCCGCACTGTGCGGGGCGCCCAGGGGAGGGCTGGACCGGTTTCTACAGTTTCTGCCACGTCGTCGGGCATCGACGGGCGGCCACCGTCCAATCCGTTCGGAGGAACACATGATCCGCAGTGTTCTCTACCTCAGACCGCTCCCCGGCAAGGAGGGCGACCTGGAGGAGTTCTACGCCCGCCACGGTGTGCTGGACCGGGCACTGTCCCTGCCGGGCTGTCACGGGGCCGCGTTGCATCGCCCCGCCGAGCCGGGCGGGCCGTACCTGGTCACCGCTACGTGGACCGGCGAGTCCGACTACCAGCAGTGGCTCGGCGACCCCTGGCGCCAGCGGATCACCGGAGAGCTGGGCGACCTGCTCGACGGCGGCCCCCGCGCCGACCAGGGCGGCGGGCTCTACACGATCGTGGCGGCGGCCGGCGACGAGACCGGTGACGAGGAAGCGGCTCAATGAGAAGCGGGATGCACATGCACATCAAGAAAAAGGGACTCGCCCTCGGTGTCGTGGCCGGGGTGCTCGCGCTGAGCACCGCCTGCGTCGCGCCGGAATCGGACACCACGGCGACGGGCACGGCTTCCGCGGAATCATCGGCCGCTTCGAACGCCGGGCACAAGCGCATCGCCTTCTTCGGGTTCGCGCGTGCCAACTCGTTCGCCGCGGCCACCTGGGCGGGCATCGAGGAGTACGCCAAGGCCAACGACGCGGAGGCCGAGTTCTTCGACCCCAACTTCGACGCCCAGGCCCAGGTGCAGCAGATCCAGGACGCGGTGACGTCCAAGCGCTTCGACGTGTTCGTCGTGCAGGCCAACGACGGCGCGGCCGTGGTGCCCGCGGTCAAGCAGGCGGTGGCGGCCGGGATCACCGTGGTGGCCGAGTTCACCCCGGTGGGCACCCGCTATGACACCGCCGAGTCGCAGGTGCCCGGCGTGATCACGCTTCTGGACGTTCCGGTGGACAACGGCCGCAAGCTGGGCGAGCTCGGCGTGGCCGCCTGCGAGAGCAAGAAGCTCGACCCGTGCGAGGTCGCGTACCTGGAGGGCTTCAAGTCGCTCCCGCTGGACAACGCGCGCACCGACGCCGCCGTCAAGGCCCTCGAGGCCGGCGCCGGCGTGAAGCTGGTCGCCCGGGTCGAGGGCGGCTACACCAAGGAGAGCGGACGCAAGGCGACGCAGGACGTGCTCCAGTCGCACCCGGGCGTCGACGTCGTCATCGGCTCCTCCCAGGCCGTCGCGGGCGCCGAGGCCGTGCTCAAGGGCAAGGACGTGCTGCTGATCGGCAACGGCGGCTCCCGCCAGGCGGTGCGGGCCGTGCAGGACGGCCGCTGGTTCGCGATCTACTACCTGCCGGAGAAGTCCGCCGGCGCCAAGGCCGCCGAGCTCGGTCTCGCCAAGGCGCGCGGCCAGGAAGTGCCGACGACCAACAGCTCGACCGACCTGGCCCCCGGTGAGGGCAAGGGCACCAAGGACGTGCTCGCCGGAGTCCAGGGCGAGTACGACGAATAGCCGGAGCGGCACGGAAAGGGGTCACCCGATGTCCCAGCCGGTCAGGATCGACCTGGAAGGGTTCGGCAAGGCTTACGGCGGCGTGCCCGTGCTGCGCGATGTGTCGTTCACCCTGTACGGGGGACGGGTGCACGGGCTGCTCGGCGAGAACGGCGCCGGCAAGTCGACGTTGCTCAAGGCGGTGTGCGGAGCGGTGGCTCCGGACACCGGGCGCATCTTGCTGGACGGCGAGCCGATCTCGGTCGGCTCCCCCCGGGACGCGCTGCGGCACGGGTTCGCGCTGATCTCCCAGGAGCTCGCCCTGGTGCCGGCCATGACCGTTCTGGACAACGTCCACCTCGGCCGGTGGCGCAACCGGCTCGGCTGGCGGACCGGCCGCGAGGACGGCAGGACGCTGGCCCGGCTGATTGAGCGCACCGGGTTCGATCTCAACCCCTCGGCCCTGGTGCGTGACCTGCCGCTCGCCGCGCAGCAACAGGTGGAGATCCTCCGGGCGCTGGCGTCCGGAGCCTCGGTGATCGGCATGGACGAGCCCACGGCGCTGCTCACCCAGACCGAGACCGACCGGCTGATGGCCGTCATCAGGCAGCTCGCGGCCGACGGCACCGCCGTGGTGCTGATCTCGCACTTCCTGGAGGAGGTGCTGTCGGTCTGCGACGACGTCACAGTGCTGCGCGACGGCCGCCATGTGGTCACCGGACCGGCCGCCGCGCAGACGCCCGGCAGCCTGGTGCGGCACATGGTCGGCCGGCCGCTCGAACTGTTCTACCCCGAGCCGGCCCCGGTGAAGGACGCCGCCCCGGTGGTGCTCAGCGTCCGCGACCTGCGACGCGGCACGGCGGTGCGCGGCGTGTCGATGGAGATAAGGGCCGGGGAGATCGTGGGGGTGGCGGGGCTGGTCGGCAGCGGCAGGTCGGAGACGCTGCGCGCGATCTTCGGCGCCGACCCGCGCGACGGCGGCGCCGTCGAGGTGGACGGCGACGCGGTGCCTCCCGGCTCGCCGTCGCGGGCCATGCGCGCCGGCCTGGCGATGGTCCCGGAGTCCCGCAAGGAGCAGGGGCTGGTGCTGGACCGCTCGGTCCGCGAGAACATCGCGCTGGCCAGCCTGAGCTCCAGGCAGCTCGCCGGTTTCGTCAGGGGCGGGTCCGAGAGGCCGGCGGCCGGGTCCATGCTCCGCGACCTGGACGTGCGGGGCTCGGACCTCGGCGGGCCCGTCTGGACGCTGTCGGGCGGCAACCAGCAGAAGGTGCTCTTCGGCAAGTGGCTGCTGGAGAAGCCCGCGGTGCTGCTGGTGGACGAGCCGACCCGCGGCGTGGACGTGGCTGCCAAGAGCCAGATCCACCGGCTCCTCGTCGACCTCGCCGCCGGGGGCATGGCGGTCCTCATGGTGTCCTCGGAGGTCGAGGAGGTCATGGGGCTGTCACACCGGGTGCTGGTGATGCGGCACGGCCGGCTCGTCGCCGAGTTCGCCCGGGGCGAGGCGACCCGCGAGCAGGTGCTCTCGATGGCCTTCGCCGACGACCTCCCCACCGGAGCCGCCCCCGGGCCGACCCGCTCAGCTGACCCGACGAACTACCCAGAATCCAGCCGTAACAGCACGGAGGAGCACGAATGACCACCATGGCTGACACGGAGGCCCCGCCCGAGGCGGCCGCACGGGCCACGGCCAGCAGGTTCGCCAGGCTGCACGACTTCGGCATCGTGCTGACCGTGGTGGTGATCGTGGTCGCGCTGTCGCTGACCACCCAGACCTTCATGACCACCGGCAACCTGGTCAACCTGCTCGACCAGGCGGCGGTGATCGGGCTGCTGGCCTGCGCCGCCACCCTCGTCATCATCTCGGGCGCCTTCGACCTGTCGATCACCGCCGTGCTCGCCGTCTCGGCGATCGTCGCCGTGGTGGTCACCACGCACGCCGGGGTGCCGGCGGGCATGGCCGCCGGGGTGCTGACCGGCGGCGTGCTCGGCGCGATCAACGGCCTGGTCGTGATCACCGTCAAGGTCCACTCGTTCATCGCCACGCTCGCCCTCAGCATCATGTACCGGGGGCTGGCCGTGATCCTGACGGCCGGCGCCATCGTGTACCCGCAGGAGAGCAGGCTCGCGTCCTTCCAGGCGCTCGGCTGGCCGACCGTGCTCGGCGGGATCACCGCGGCCTCGCTGCTGTTCCTGCTGGTCGCGGCGGTCTGCTGGGTGGTGCTCGCGCGCACCACCTTCGGCCGGCGCATCTACGCCGTCGGCGGCAACGAGGAGGCCGCGCGCCTGTCCGGCATCCGGGTCGGCGCGGTGCGGGTGGCGGTCTTCGCGATCAGTGGCGTGTGCGCGGCGCTGGCGGGACTCATCCTGGCCTCCCGCGGCGGGTCGGCGCAGGCGGGAATGGCCACGGGCATGGAGCTCACCGCGATCGCGGCGGCGGTGGTGGGCGGCACCAGCGTGCTCGGCGGCGAGGGCGCGATCTGGCGCGGGCTGATCGGCGTGCTCCTCATCACCTTGATCGGCAACGGATTCAACCTGCTGGGCTGGGATACCATATATCAGCAGGTCGTGCAGGGTGCGCTGATCCTCGGAGCGGTCAGCTTCGACCGGCTGCTGCGAGGCCGAAGGAGTTAGGTGGCTGGCGCGCGCATCGGGGTCCGGCTGGGCGCCGGCCAAGCTCGGGCCGCTCTTGTCGGCGCCGGTGACATCCGCCATGCCGCGTGCGACTCCGGCGACGACCGCACGCTCTCGCGCATGCTCCGGGGCCTCGCGGAGGGCACGCCGGTCCGGTCGGTGACCTGGGACGTCTCCGCCGAGCTCGACCCGGCCACCGCCGGCTCGCCGGTGGCGTCCCTGCGGGTCATGCCGCGCCCGCCGGTCGGCAGCGGCCATCCCTCTCCCCTGCTCCTGGCACTGGCCGGGCGCCGGGCCGCGGTGGTCGGAGGGCACGACCTGTTCGGGGTCGAGCTCGCCACGCTGGACATCTACGAGGTGCTCCGCACCGCGGCGGCGGCGCAGGCGGAGGGGATGAGCGCGCTGGCGCTGACGGCCACGGGGGCTCTCGGATGCCCCGACCACGAGCTCGCCGCGGCCGAGCTGGTCCGCGAGGCCTTTCCCCAGCTCAGGGTCTCGCTCTCACACCAGGTCGGAGGCCTTGGCCTGCTGGAGCGCGAGGCCGCGACGGTGATCAACGCCGCGCTGCTGAGCCGCGCCGAGCAGGTGGTCGAGCGCTGCGTCGTGATCTCGGGCCGGCTCGGGGGCTCTACGTCGGCCTGGTTCGTGGCCGGGGACGGCGGCAGGATCTCCGCCGAGCGGCTGCGGCTGCTGCCGGTGCTGGGGCTGTCGGCCACCGGCGCCGCCGCCCTGACCGGCGCCGCGCGGCTGGCCGGAGTGGACGACGCGGTCGTGGGGCTGGCCGGGCCCGACGGGCTCGCCGTGGGCCACGTCCGCGACGGCCTCCCGGACGTGGCGACCGACCGGCCCGGTCCGGGTGGGGTGCGGATGGCCGTTCCCCAGGCGTCGCTGACCCCGATCCGCGGCTCGTACACGGCCACGGCGTCGGCCTTCGCCCTGCTGGCCGAGCACGACCAGCACACCGCGGTCATCGCCGTCGCCGATGCGGGCCCGGACGGGGACCCCCGCGACGGGGACGCCACCGACCGGGCGCGGGCCGCCGCGGCCCGGCTGCCGTCGGCGTCGGTGCTGGTGGAGCCGTCGGCCGAGCTGGCCGCCATCGGCGCGGCGGGCACGGAGCCGAGCGCCTGGCTCGACACCGTGCTGTACGCCGAGACCTCCGAGGTGCTGGCCCGCAAGCAGGCCGCCGCGGAGCAGCGGGCGCTCACCCTGGTGGCCGAGAGCGGCGCGCGGCTCGGCAGCGAGCGCGTGGTCAGCTCCCGCGCCCTGTCGCTGTCGTTCCTGCGCAGCGGCTCCTACCGGCTGGTGGTACGCGCGGGCGGCCGGGCGGAGGACGACGCGTGACCGGCCGCTCCATCACCGTGGCGGACGTCCCGGCCCTGCTGGCGGGGGCGGAGTTCTTCTCGACCAGCGCCGCGGGCGAGGGCATCGAGTTCGCGGGCTTCTGGCTGGAGGACATCCTCGCGCAGACGGGGCCCGTGGAGCTGGTCACGGCCGGCGAGCTCGACCCGGGCACGCCGTGCGCGGCGGTCGGCGCGATGGGCTCGACCGTCGCCATGGCCGAGCTGCCGCCCTCCGGGGAGGAACCCGTGGCCCTGGCACGCAGCCTGGCCGGGCGGTTCGGCGCCCCGCTGGGCGCGATCATGCCGCTCAACGCGGCCAGCGTGAACGCGCTGCACCCGGTGGCCGCCGCCGCGGTGCTCGGCCTGCCGCTGATCGACTGCGACGGCATGGGCCGGGTGTTCCCGCTGATCCACCAGACCACCTACGAGCTGGCGGGCCTCTCGCTCAGCCCGCTCGCGGTCGTCAGCGCCGGCAACGACTCGCTGCTGCTGGACACCGGCTCGGCCCGCGCCGAGCGGATCGCCAGGTCGATCGCCCAGGCCGCCGGCGGGTGGCTGCTGTGCGGGATGTACCCCACCCAGGTGGGACGGTTGCACGAGGCCGCCATCCACGGCTCGGTGAGCCGCGCGCTGGAGGTCGGCCGGCTGCTGCGCGAGCACACCTCCGACGGCAGGACGGCGCGGGAGTCCGCCGGTGGCGGCGGCTCCGCACTGCCCCGGTACGGGCGCCCCGGCGACGGCGCGTGGCCGGCGAGCGGCACCGCGCCGCACGAGCGCCTGCTCCGTGACCTCGCGACGGCGACCGGCGCGACGGTCCTGGGCGGCGGCCGGGTGGTGGAGCTCGGCCCCTCGGTGCGGCAGGCCGGAACCGTCTATCCGGGCAACCCGATGAGCATGGTGGTCCACGACCACGACAGCGGCCGCCTGATCCGGCTGGAGGCGCACAACGAGCTGGTGCTCGCCCTCGCCGACGGCGCGCTCACCGCGGCCGTTCCCGACCTGCTCTGCCTGCTCGACCGGGGCACGCTGCGGATGACCGGGCCGGAACGGCTCACCGTCGGCGACCAGGTGGACGTGCTGTGCGTGCCGGCCGCGCCCGTATGGCACACCGTCCACGGGCTCGGCCTCGGCGGGCCGGGAGCCTTCGGCTTCCCCCTGCGCCACCCACGCCAGGAGGGCCGATGAAGCGCGCCGGACGCCCCGCCGAGCAACTGACCGTGGACGAGCTGGTCAGGTACGGGCCGCTCGGCCACGCCGAGATGCTGGTCGGGGAGAACCTCGCCCGGCCGGTGTCACGGGTGGCGCTCATCTCCGATCTCGACCAGGTCCGCCACTGCGGCCCCGGTACCGCCGTGGTCCTCTCCTGCGGGCTGGCGCAGGGGGCGTGGGCGGTCGAGTCGGCGCTGCGCCTGGCCTGGGAGCGCAGTGCCGCCTGCCTGGTCAGCCCCGCCGTCGTCGGGCTGGACCAGGCCACCGCCCAGCTCGCCCGGCGGATGCGGCTGCCGGTGTTCGTCGTGACCGGGGACACCGCCGCCTGCGCCCTGGACCTGGCCGCGGCCATCGCCAGCCCCGAGGCCGCCCGCGCCCGCCTCGCGGCGCGCTGCGCGGAGCTGTTCGCCGAGCGGAGCAACGCCCGGGGCATCGTCGGGGTGATCAACTCGGAGGTTCCCGGCGTGACGGCCGCGCTGGTGGCTCCGGACGGTCACGTGCTCGCCGGCCAGGCGTCCGCCGACCGGGCCGAGCACCGCGTCCAGGTGGACGTGCCGGGCCCGGACGGGCGTCGCTGGGCCGAGCTGGTCGCCGCCACGGCCGGCCCTTCCTCGCCCACCTGGGCCGAAACCGTGCTCCTCATCCTGCGCCTGGCCCGGGGGCCGCTGGCCGCCTCGGTCGCCAGAGAGCGGGTCGACGCGGTGCACGACGCCGAGCGAGGCCGGGCGGCTCTCCGCGCCCTCTTCGCCTCGGCCGGGCGTGATCCCGCACCGACGGCGCAGGAGGAGCCGGGCACCCGTGACCGGGAACGGACCGTCCCGGGGGAGGCGCTCGGATGGCGCGTCGGCGGGCGGCACGTCGCGGTCTTCCTGCGGTCGAGCACCCCGCTGGACACCGCCGCCACCGGTCCCGGCGTGATCTCGGCCTGGCAGGAGGTCATCGACGACCTGCCTCTGGTGCCGTGGGACGCCGGCTGGGCCAGCTGGTGGACCGGCGAGGAGATCGAGGTGGAGCAGGTGGCGTCGGCGCTGCGGCGGCACCTCGCCCGGATGCGCTCGCCGATCCCGCTGAGCGCGGGCGTGGGCCGCGTCGCCGAGAGGGCCGAAGGGCTGCGGGAGTCGCTGTCGCAGGCGATGCTCGCGGCCGGGGTGACGGTGCGGGACGGCCACGGGACGGTGCGCTCGTTCGACGAGCTGGGCTTCCGGGTGCTGCTCGCCTCGCTGTCACAGCCGGAGCTGGTCGGATCCGCCCGGATGGTGCTCGCCGACCTGCTCTCGGCGCCGGACGGGCCGGTGCTGGTGACCACGCTGGCCGCGCTGCTCGACTGCGCGAACTCCACCAGCCAGGCCGCCGCCCGGCTCGGCGTGCACCGCAACACGGTGCTCGGCCGGGTCGAGCGCATCAGGGCGCGCGGCATCGATCCCGATCGCCCCGATCAGCGGCTCGCGCTCCACCTCGCCTGCTACGCGCTGCTGCCCGAGCTGAGCTGAGCCATCCGGACATGCCGTTGAGACCGGTACGGCGGCGCGGGTCAGGCCCCGCGCCGCCGTACCGGGATCGGATGCCGGGCTCAGACGGAGACCGCGTAGAGCTCGGCCGCCCGCGCGGCGGAGACGTGGCCGTCGAGCACGTCGGTCCGTACGGCCTCGGCGTCGCGCTCGGCCGGGTCGCCGAAGCCGCCGCCGCCACCGGTCATGCAGCGGATCACGTCACCGGCGGCCAGGCGCAGGCCGTTGCACTTGAGGATGCGCCGTTCGTCGGGACGGCCGGGGTTGATGACGATCTCCGGCGGGACCGCGTCGTGCCCGCCGAACAGGCCCCACGCCGGGGTCGACGACCGCTCGAACCACAGTGAGACCGTGCAGTCGTGCAGCACCGTGTACTCCCGGAGCACGCCGTTGCCCCCGCGGAAGCGGCCGGAGCCGCCGGAGTCCGGCCGGATCTCGTACCGGCTGATGCGGAACGGGTAGCGGGTCTCGAACACCTCCACCGGGATGTCCTTGAGCGAGCCGTTCACGTTGTTGATCAGGGCGGTCTCGCCGTCCGAGCCGTCCCAGGCGCCCCAGCCACCGAGGGTGGCCTCCAGGCTGACGTAGTCGCGCCTGGTCCGCGGGTCGGTGCCGGCCAGCAGCACGATCATCGAGTCGCCGTGGCTGGCGCCCGCCACCTTGCCCGGCATCGCCGGAGCGAGTGCCTTGGCCACCATGTCGATGAGCAGCCCCAGGTGGGAGAAGTACCACTGGCAGGCGGCCGGGGCCACCGCGCCGAAGACCGATCCCTCCCGCACCTGGACCGTCATCGGACGGAACGACCCGCCGTTGCCGGGCACGTCCGGGCTGACGAGCAGCTTGTACCCGACCCGGCAGGCGGACACCGTCTGGGACGTGCCGCAGTTGATCGGCCCCGTGGTCTGGTCGGCCGACTCGGTGACGTCGAAGTCGATGTCCGAACCGCTGACCGTGATCCTGAGCTTGATCGGGATGGTGGTCCCGAGGTCGATGCCGTCGTTGTCGAGGCAGCCCTCCGCGGTGTAGACCCCGTCCGGGATCGCCGCGATGACCTCGCGCTCCAGCGCCTCGGTCTGGGCGAAGATCTCGTCGCGGGCGGCGCGCAGCGTTTCGAGGCCGAAGCGCCGGACGATCTCCTCCAGGCGTGCCTGGCCCATCTTGATGGTGGCGATCATCGCGTGCATGTCGCCGCTGGTCTGGTAGGGGAAGCGCACGTTCGTGGCGATCGTGCTCATCACCCCGGGGACGTCGCGGCCTCCCTCGACCAGCTTCTGCGCGCCGAGCCGCAGGCCCTCCTGGTAGATGTTCACCGAGTCCATCGACCCGCCCGGGTCCTTGGAGCCCACGTCGATCCAGTGCGCCCGGGTGGCGGTGAAGCCGACCAGCTCCTCATCGACGAAGACCGGCCCGAAGATGGTGACGTCGTTGAGGTGGGTGCCGCCGAGATAGCTGTCGTTGAGGATCCACACGTCGCCCGGCTGCCACACCTCGCGGCCGAACTGCTCCTCGGTCGCCTTGGTACAGGTCTCCAGGTTGCCCAGGAAGATCGGCAGGCCGGCGGACTGGCCAAGCACCTGGTGCCGGTCGTCCAGCAGCGCGACGACGCAGTCGCCGCACTCATAGATGATCGGGGTGTAGGCCGATCGGATGAGGGTGGCGTTCATGTCGTCGGCGGCGGCGGCGAGCGCGTTGCGGATGATCTCTACCACGACCGGATCGACGGTCCTGTTGTCGGTCACGATTCCTCCTGTCTCACAGCGTTTCTCACAGCGTGCCGTCCGTGCTGGTCCGGATCACCAGGGAGCCGATGGGGTCCACCGACACCGAGAAGCCGGGGGGCACCACGGTGGTGGCCGTGCCCTCCACGATGATCGCCGGGCCCTCGAACGCGTGCCCGGCCGCCAGGTCCTCACGGCGGATGAGCGGGGTCGAGCGGCTCTGGCCGTCGAACACGACCTCGCGGAGCCGGTGCGGGAACGCCGTCTCCGTGGCCGCCTCCACCTGCTCGGCGGCGCCCCGGCCGAGGTCGCCGAACGCGGTGGTGCGCAGCGTGACGAACTCGATCGGCGCGCCCAGGTTCGCGTGGCCGTAACGGGACTCGTGCTGCTGCCCGAACCGCTTGGCGATGATCTCCACGAAGTCGTCCCTGGCCGGCTCGCTAGCGTCGAGGAGCGGCACGGTCAGGGTGTACTCCTGAGCGGCGTAACGGATGTCGACCGCGTACTCCACCCGGCGGTTCGGCTCGGGCACCCCCTCGTCGGCCAGCGAGCTCAGGGCGGCCTCGGCCATCGCCGCGAGCCTGGCCGCCATGTCGGCGGTGTCCAGGTCGGCGTCGAGGTGGAAGTAGGTGTCCGAGGCGTCCTTGCGGATGTCGGTCTGCAGCATGCCCCACGCGGAGAACGCGCCCGGGAAGCGCGGCACCACGACCTCGCCGATGCCGAGCTCCCTGGCGAGGAAGACCGCGTGCATCGGACCGGCGCCGCCGAAGGCGACCAGGGTGAAGTCGCGCGGTTCGATGCCCCGCGAGACGGTGATGGTCCTGATCGCCTGGGCCATCTTGGCGTTGGCGACGTCGCAGACGCCTTCGGCCATGGCCACGGTGTCCAGGCCGAGGCCCTGCGCCAGGCCTTCCAGAGCGGTACGGGCCGCGCCGGTGTCCAGCGTGAGCGAGCCGCCGGCGAACCACTCCGGGTCGATGCGGCCCAGGACGAGGTTGGCGTCCGTCACGGTCGGCTCGGTGCCGCCGCGGCCGTAGCAGGCGGGGCCGGGGGTCGCGCCCGCCGAGCGGGGGCCCACCCGCAGGCCGCCGGCCTCCAGCCAGGCGACGGAGCCGCCGCCGGCTCCGATGGTGTGGATGTTCACCACGCTCATCAGCATCGGGAGGCCTTCGATCTTGGCCTCCGGTGAGATGTCCGGCTGCCCGTCGATGACCAGCGACACGTCGAAGGACGTGCCGCCCATGTCCACGCAGATGAGGTTCGGCCGGCCGATCGCGCGGGCCAGCTCGACCCCGCCCATGGTGCCGCCGACCGGGCCGGACAGCAACGTCTGCAACGGGCGGCGGCGGGCCGACTCGGCGGTGAGGATGCCCCCGGAGGACTGCATGACGTGCAGCGGTACGGCGAGCCCCCGCTCCGTCAGGTTCGTCTCCAGGCGCTCCAGGTAACGTCGCACCACCGGGCCGGTGTACGCCTCGACGACCGCCGAGGAGGTGCGCTCGTACTCCCGCCACTCCTTCGCGGCCTCGTGCGACAGCGAGATCGTGAGGTCCTCGCCGAGCTCCTCGCTCAGGATCTCGCGGGTGCGCAGCTCGTGCGCCGGATCCAGGTAGCTGAAGAGATAGGCGACCGCGATCGCGCCGAACCCGCCGTCGCGGTAGCGCTGGGCCGCCTGCCGCACGGCCTGCTCGTCCAGAGGTTCGAGCTCCGTGCCGCCGGCGTCGAACCGGCCGCCGACCTCGACGATGTCGCGCAGCGGGACCAGTGGCGCCGGCTTGCGGAAGTGCAGGTCGTACAGCCGGGTGCGCGGGCCGCGCGCGATGTGGTAGGTGTCCCCCGCGCCCTTGGTGGACAGCAGCAGCACCTTCACGCCGCGCCGCTCAAGGAAGGCGTTGAGCCCCTGCGTGGTGCCGTGCACCGTGAACGAGATGTCGCCTGGGGAGTCCACCAGGGACTCCAGCGCTGTCAGCACTCCCTCGGTCAGGTCTTCCGGCGTTGTGGACGATTTGCCCACCTGATAACGGCCGGTGGCTTCGTCGTAGCCGATGACGTCGGTGAATGTGCCGCCGATGTCCATGGAGACCCGGAAACGGCTCATCAAGGAGCTCCTCTCTGCAAGGCGTAGCGGTGACCGTAGCTCCGGCGCGGCCACCCGGGATGTGCACGGCGACCACCGCATCGCCGGGTCACCGTGCGAGGCGCCCTGCGAGGGCTTGATGTCCGGCGGGAAACTGGGCGCGCCGTAACAGGGGGAGGTAGGGCGATGGACGTCGCGGTCGGACCGGGTCGGGCGGATGTGCCGGAGGTGCGAGGGGTCTTCACCGAGGAGGTGAAGAGCCTGCGCGCGGCGGGCCTGCTCAGGTGGGAGGGGTTCACGGCCGAGCCGGGCTCCACCGCGCCGGTCGAGGACGGGGGTCCGGTGCTGCTGGCCGGTCTCGGGCCGCTGGACGGGTGCGACGCCGAGCGGCTGCGCGCCGCCGCGGCGGCCGCGGCGGCACTGCTGCCCGGCGATGCCGTGCGGGTCGACCTGGCGGGCCGCGGCGCGGGCGCGCTCGGCGCCGGGGAGTCCGTCCGCGCGGTCGTGGCCGGGCTGGCCCTCACGGCCGCGCGACCGCTCAGCGTGACGCTCACCGGGCTGGATGGACCCGACGGTGACCACGTCACCGTAGGGCTGCTGGACGCGGAGGCCGTGCTGCTGGCCCGGGAACTGACCAACCGCCCGCCGAGCGAGCTCGTCCCGGATGACCTGGCGTGCCTCGCGCGGGACGTCGCCGCCCGGGAAGGCCTGGCCGTACGGGTCCTGGACGAGCATGACCTGCGGGAACTCGGGATGGGGGCCCTGCTCGGCATGGGCGCCGGATCTCCGCACCCGCCTCGGCTGGTGGACCTGCGCCACGAGCCCCCGGGCGCGCGGTGTTCGGTCACGCTGGTGGGCAAGGGCATCACCTTCGACTCCGGCGGCCTGTCCCTGAAGTCACCCGCGGCCATGATGGGCATGCGGGGCGACATGGCGGGCGCCGCGGTCGTACTCGCCGTGATGTCGGTGCTGGCCAGGCGGGGGCTCCCTGTCGCGGTCCGCGGCCTGCTCCCGCTCGCCGAGAACATGATCGGCCCTGCCGGCGTACGGCCCGGCGACGTGCTGCGCGCCTGTGACGGCCGGCGGATCCAGGTGCTGGACACCGACTTCGAGGGCCGGGTGACGCTGGCCGACGCGCTCGCCCTCGCCGCGCGGGAACGCCCCGGCGCGATCGTGGACGTCGCCACGCTGACCTACCAGGTGGTGACGGCGCTCGGACCCGAGATCGGCGGGGTGCTCGGCCGCGACCGGGGCCTGACGCGGCAGGTGCTCCGGGCGGGCGCGCTCGCCGGCGAGCCGCTGTGGGCGCTGCCCTGGGCGCGTCGCTACCGGGACCAGATCGCGTCCGGCTACGCCGAGGTGCGGAACTTCCCCGAGGCCGACACGGGCCGTGCCATCACGGCGGCCCTGCTGCTCGGCGAGTTCGTCCCGGAGGAGATCCCGTTCGCCCACCTGGACATCAGCGGGCCGGCATGGCGCGGTCCCGCCTCCGGCCACGGCGCCACCGGCTTCGGCGTGCTCACCCTCACCCGGCTGCTGGAGTCGTTCGCGACCGCCGCGGTTCCACGGGACCGCTCATGACGGCGGCGTCGAGGGGGTCATGGCCACGGCATCTCGGTCGGGGGGCGGACGACCGGCCCCCGCAGTACGTCACGGGTGAGCAGATCCGGCGCGTCCTGCCGATGGAGCACGCGGTGATGGCGCTGGAGCAGGCGTTCCGCGCCCGCGCGGGCGAGGGCGACCCGCCCCGCACGGCCGTTCCGTGGAGCCACGGCGAGCTGCTGGTGATGCCCAGCGAGCACGCCGAGTGGGCGGGCACCAAGCTCGTCACCGTCGCCCCCGGCAACCCCGCGCTCTCGGTGGACCGGATCAACGGCACCTACGTCCTCTTCGACGCCGCGACCCTGGTCCCGAGGCTGCTCCTGGACGCGTCCGAACTGACCGCGCTGCGGACCGCCGCCGTCAGCGCGCTGGCGACCCGCTATCTGGCCCACACCGACGCGCGGACCCTGGTGGTCTTCGGCACCGGCCCGCAGGCCCGGTCGCACGTGCGGGCGATGCTCGGCGTCCGGCAACTGGCCGAGGTGCGCGTCGTCTCCCGCGATCCGGCGCGGGCCGCGAAACTGGCCGGCGAACTCGCCGTGGAACACGGGCTGCCGGTGACTCCCGGCACCCCCGCTGACGTGGCGACGGCCGACATCGTCTGCACCTGCACCGGTTCGGCCACTCCCCTGTTCGACGGCCGCCTTCTGGCCGACGTGGCACATGTCAACGCCATCGGCGGCCACCACCCCGAGGTGCGAGAGGTCGACGGCGAGACCGTGCGGCGGGCCTTCGTCGTGGTCGAGCAGCCCGGCCCGGCCCGCCGCGAGGCCGGAGACCTGATCATGGCCGTGAAGTCCGGCGCTGCGGACGACTCCGTCTTCGACGTCGACCTGCACCGCGTCGTCACCGAGCCGTGGAACCGCCCAGAGCGTCCCACGCTCTTCAAGTCGGTCGGCCTCGCCATGGAAGACCTCGTCGTCGCGGCGGAGATCGCCACCAAAGTGCTGACGCCGTGACGCGGGGCGGCTTCGGAGGCGTCGAGCGACCCGCTTGCGACTCCCCCTTGGATCGCGAGCGGCGCCGCTGTCAGGGGTGGGCCTTGCGGTAACTCTCGTACAGGGCGGCGAGGTTGTCGGTGTAGAGCTCCGTGTAGCCGCAGGACGCGCAGATCCAGGCGCGCACGGTGCCCGTCGAGGAGCCCTGCTTCCAGACGAACCCGTGGTCCGGCGGCTCGGGCTCCTCGACGCGGACGCTCAGCGGCAGCGAACCGTTCCTCGCGTGATCGCGCACCTCCACCCCGGCCATGACATGGGGCGAACCGCATTTCGAGCAGAGATCACTTCTCACGGTCTTCCCTGTTCCTCGTCGAACCCAATCCGCAGCGGCAGCGTATCGGGATGCCAGGCCAGGTGGCGGGCAGAGGGAGGTATTCGGAACGGTCGAAATACGCCGAACCGCCCACGGGGATCGGTCCGGTACAGGCGGACGAAAACCTATCCGCGGACGAGCGTCGCAGGGGATCGCTGCCTCGGCGCGTGAGCGTCAGGGCCGCAGGCGGGGCAGCCGGGTCAGGAGGGCGACGGCGAAGAGCACGGGGATCAGCGCGAACAGCGCCCAGGCCAGTCCCACCAGTTCGGCGGCCCAGCCGATCGCGGCAGGACCGAGCAGGATGCCCGCGTACGTGAACGTCGTGAACCGGGAGACGATGGCCGCTGCGGCGGGGCCGGTGGCATCCGCCTGCCCGACTGCGCTGAAGGTCAGCGGGAGCAGGACCGACGCGCCGAGACCCATCACGGCGAACCCGGCGATCGCGGCGGCCGGTTGAGGAGCGAGCACGGCCATCGCGAGGCCGCAGGCCGCGACGAGCCCGCCGGTGCGGAAGACGGGCGGGGCGCCGTACCGCATGGTCAGGCGGTCGCCGACCAGCCGGCCGCCCGTCTGACCGGCCGTGTACGCCGTGACCGCCGTCACGGCGAGGCCGAGTGACGCGCCCCTGCTGTCGTGCAGGAAGATCGCGCTCCAGCTGAGGGCGGCGCCCTCGCAGACCATCAGAGTCATGCCGGTCAGGCCGAGTGCGACGACCGGGCGGGTCCAGCCACCGCGCCACCCGAGCTGACGGCGTGCTGGAGCCTTAGCGTTACGGCGATCCGTCGTTGCGGGCCGCAGGAGCGGCCCGAGCACGAGCCCACCGGCGAGGAGCACGGTCGCGGCTCCTACGAGGTGCGTGGGGGACGAGACGCCGGCGTGCGCCAGGGCGGCCATCGCGAGGGAGGCGACGACCGCGCTGACGCTCCAGGCGGCGTGGCAGCCGTTGAGGATGGGACGTCGATTGAGCCGCTCGACGGTGACGGCGTGTGCGTTCATTGCGGCGTCCGTGGTGCCGTGAACGGCGCCGAGCGCCGTTGCGACCAAGGCGAACTGGACCGGGCCGCCGGCCAGGCCGACGAGGGCCAGCAGCAGCGGCATGATGACAAGCGAGGCGCGCAGGACGGGCCGGCTTCCGATCCGGGCCACCAGCGGCCCGACGAACTGCATCGAGGCAAGGGCCGCCAGGGCGAAGAGCACCCCGACGACCCCGAGCTGACCGTCGGCGAGGTGGTGCTCACCCTTCAGGGAGGGTAGTCGCACGATGTACGTCGACAGCGCGAGCCCGTTGAGGAAGAAGACGGCCGTGGCGGGCCATCGGCCGGTCCCGCCGCCCCGCGCGGCCGACCGAGCCGGTGTGGTCTGGTCCTGGATCGTCATCGTGTGACCTCCGGTCGTGGATTGCCCCGGGAATCGGGTCCGCACGGACGACGAACGCGGCATGGCCCTCCTCGACAGCAGGAGGCGCCGGATCAGCCGCGGACCTCGGCGATGCGTCGACGTAGGTAGCGCCGCTCGGGCTCGGTGGGCGCCAGGGTGAGCGCCTGCTCGTACGCGGCGGCGGCCTCCGCCCGTCGGCGTAGCCGGCGCAGCAGGTCCGCGCGGGTGGCCGGGAGCAGGTGGTAACCGTCGAGCCTGCCCAAGGATTCGAGAGTGTCGACGAGTGCCAGCCCGGCTTCCGGCCCGTCAGCCATCGCGACCGCGACCGCCCAGTTGAGCTTGACGAATGGCGATGGCGTGAGACTGGCCAGCTGCTCGTACAGGACAGCGATCCGCCGCCAATCGGTGTCCTCAGCGGTGGTCGCGGTGGCGTGGCACGCCGCGATGGCGGCTTGGAGCTGGTACGGGGTGGTGGTGCCGGTGAGGAGGCGGACGCCTTGGCCGATCAGCTCGCGGTGCCACCGGGCCCGGTCCTGCTTCTCCAGCGGGACCAGGTCGCCGGCGCTGTCCGTACGCGCGTCGGCGCGCGCGTGGTGGAGCAGCATCAGCCCGAGCAGACCGCGTACCTCTGTCTCGGTGGGCATCAGCTGCTCCAGGAGCCGGCCCAGCCGGATCGCCTCTTCGGCCAGCTCTCGCCGTCCCGAATAGCCCTCGTTGAAGAGCAAGTAGACCACGCCCAGCACGCCGATGAGCCGCTCCGGCAGGAGCTCCGGCGGAGGGACGCGGTACGGGATGCCCGCCTCTCGGATCTTCCGCTTGGCGCGGGACAGCCGCTGCGCCATCGTCGCGGTCGGCGTCACGAACGCCCGGGCGATCTCCTCGGTGGTGAGGCCGGCGACCGTTCGCAGCGTGAGGGCGACCCGGGCGTCGAGCGGGAGCGCGGGATGGCAACACGTGAAGATCAGTCGCAGCCGGTCGTCGCCCGCCTCGTCGTCCTCGGCGTCCTGCACCTCGGCCACCTCCCTCAGCTTCGTCTCCTCGACGTTGCCACGGCGCAGCCGGTCGACGGCGCGGTTGCGCGCGGTGGTGGTCAACCACGCCCCGGGTCGCAGGGGAACACCGTCGTCGGGCCAGTGCAGCAGAGCCGCCTCGAAGGCGTCCTGGACGCACTCCTCAGCCAGTTCCCAGTCGCGAGTGAGGTGGATGAGCGTCGCCAGCACCCTGACCCGCTCCTCGCGGAAGGCGACGGTGACGGCGTCTCGGGCGCTCACCGTTCCCAGAACGGCCGCAGTTCGAGGGTCCCGAATGCCGCTGCCGGGTGCTTCGACGCCACCTCGATCGCCTCGTCGAGGTCGGCGCACTCGAGGATGTCGAAGCCGCCGATCTGCTCCTTGGTCTCCGCGAATGGCCCGTCCGCGACGAGCACCTCACCGCCCCTCACCCGTACCGTCGTCGAGTCACGGACAGGGCATAGCCGGTTGCCCATTAGCCGCACACCGCGACCCTCCATCTCGTCGGTCCAGGGCTCGGGGTCCGCGTTGGGCTCCACGTCCTCATCAACGCAGACCAGCATCAGGTACCTCATGCTTCCTCCTTCTACCGCATCGTCCAGCATGACGACGAACGGCGAAGCGCCATTCTCGACATGCCATGCACCCCCTCTCCGCCGGGCGGCACCGCTCCTGGCTGCCAGGCGGTGTGGTCGCCGCCGTGCCACAGCCGACCTACGGCTACCGAGGCGAGGACGCCGATGACTCGTCCCTTGAGCTCGCATGAGCCAGTCCATCTGCCGCGTTACGAGGGCAACATGGCCGTATATCGCGCCAAATGCGGAATTGGGCAGATCGCGGACAAGGCGCCCACGTGCGGCTCACCTTTACCGCCTGGCCTTCCCTCCCCCGAGCCATCCGTCTTTCACTCCACAGACGAAGACACGCCATTGGACCGAGGTGAAGGCGAGGATTGGGCCGGACGGGTTCTTGCTGTCACGTAGCAGGACCGAAGGGGCCTGTACTCCTGCGTCTGAGGCGGTGCCCATCGTGGCTACCTCTACGCACTCCGATCCGTTGGCACTGCGCGTGCTCTTACGCCAATGGAGCTGCGACGCGTCCATCATGGATCCTGCCCCTTCCCGTCTCGGTCACCTGATCGCCTTCATCGCTGCGGCGAGGACAGCCACTGATTCATCCGGTGGCAGCGCAGCAGCGCGCAGATGGTCGAAAACCAGCGTATAGCGACGCACCTCCGTCGGTTTCTCTACGTACAGGTTTCCTGCGGGACTTTCCGCATAGACGACATCGGGGTCGCTTACGTCAGGGAATTCGATGATCGAGAACGGGCCGATAAGCCCGACGTGTGCACCCTTCGCGAATGGCAGGATTTGGATGGTGACAGCGAGCGAGCCGGCGGCCTCTATGAGTCGCTCCAACTGGGCCCGCATGACGGCGGAACCACCGATGGGACGGCACAGGACAGCCTCGTCAAGCACAGCCCACAGCTCAAGCGGGTGATCACGTCCGAGAGCTGCCTGACGTCTCATCCGGAGTGCGACGAGGCGGTCCACGCTGTCCTGGCTGTCCATGAGCCGGACAGCGCGAAGAAGGGCACGAGCATAGTCCTCGGTCTGCAGCAGCCCATGGACAAGGTTGGTTTGGTAGGTGCGCAATGATGCGGCCTCGGCTTCAAGACCCACGTACGTCTCAAACCCGGCGGGCAAGACGTCTTCGTAGTCCGTCCACCACCCTTTCTGCTGAGCGTCTCGCACCATGGCGAGAAGCAACTCCCGCTGATCTCCGTCAACGACTCCGTACATGTCAAGCATGTCCCGCACATCACGAAGCCGCGGCACGGTCTTCCCGGTCTCAATGCGGCTGATGGTCGACGCCGAGCGCTCCAGATGACGTCCAACCTCACCACTGAGACAGGTGGTTCCTCTCCGGTGACGCCGCAGGGCTGGAGCGGCTCAACACCGAGCAGCGCGACCTGGCCCGAGACCAGGCCGCTGAACTGGATCTCCCTCGCGTCGACTACTGGCTGTTCGATTCACGGTTCGCGCGAGCCACAGAAGGCCCTTCATGGCGTACGGTGACTATCTATACTCGGATCGTGATTGTCTACACTCAAATCATGGACGAGAGCACCGAGGCGGCGGGCGAGGCTCCGCTCGACTACGAGGCCATCCGGCAGCGCTTCCCCTGGGTCGGGCTAGGTCCCACCGAAGAGCACGATTTCTCCAAGACCTATCGCGAGGTAATGGCCGAGGCGCGTATGGGCAGGGAGATCATCGAGGCTGTGGAGACGATCAGGCGCAGTGCGTGAAGGAGCTCCTGATCGACTCTGGCCCCCTGATCGCCACCTACTCGCCGGGCGATCTTTACCATGTGCGCTGTAGCAGGCTCCTGGCAAGCTGGCCGGGGCCCCTCGTCGTCCCTGAGCCCGTGCTCGTGGAGACGTGTGGGTTCATCCGGAACAACTTCCGCCGGGGCGCCGACTACGAGGCACAGCTGCTCGACCATATGAGTTCGGGTTCCGGCCCCTTCAAAGTGGCCATGACGACCCATGAGGACCTGCTCCGCGTCGCCCACCTGGTCCGGCGGATGGCCAGCGCACCGATGGGGTACGTCGACGCCGCCGTGATCGCGATGGCCGAGCGCCTGCACATCACCGACGTCGCGACAGTCGACACGAAGCTCGTCGGCATGTCCGTCAGCGTCTCTAAGATCAAGCCGATCTCCTGGCTCTTGCCCGACCCCTCCTAGTTTCATTCAACGTCCGTGCGTGAGCCGGTGTCGGTGGGCAGAGCGCGGGTCTCCTCTGCTCACCGACGCCTCGATCGAACGTGTCGTGCCCGCGACGGGATCTTCGTTACGCAAGGGGAAGGTATTCGAACCAGTGGAAGTCGGCGACGTTGTCGCTGAGGTGGCCTTCGCCGGGGAGGTACATGCCGATGTAGGCGCCGATGAAGCCTCCGGCGAGGGAGGTGCTGAGGACGCGGCCGTCCACCGGTTCACCGAGCGGGTGCCACTCCCCCGGCGAGATGGCGTACGACATCTGGTACTCCTGCTCGTGCGCCTCGACGCCGAGCCAGAGCCGCCCGCCGGGCACGTCCGCCTGCGTGCGGTCGGCGCCACCCTCCCTCCTGACCACGACGAGCCCCCCGGTGGTCATGACCAGCAGGATGTGGAAGTCGTCGTTCTGCACCAGCGCCAGACCGGCACGCTCCCCACCCGAGGGGGTGAACTCCATGGCCGCGTGCACGGCGAAGTGGGCGTGCCGCTGCCGCCGGGCGACGAGGCTCGGATTGGGAAAGGGTTTGGGTGGGCAGAACGGCGTGCACCCGTCACGCGCTACACGGGCGGGTCCAATAAAGGGCGCCCAATGGTCCGCGTTCTCTCCTGAACAACGCGAAGGGCCTCGAAGCCTGTGTTTCCAGGGCTTATCGACGTACTTGAGTACGCGACGTTGCCGGAGGATCTTGATTAAGCGGGTGAGCCAGAAGAGCATGCCCACACCGGGAAGGCCGAATATCAGATAAGGGATCGTTGGCCGTCGATGCACTTGGCGTAGACCCTGAGCATCACATCAACGCCGTGACCCGCCCGTTTCGCGGCTTCGGGTGCGTGTCCGGGGACGTCTGCGCGGGACGGCCCCGGACGGTGCTACCAGTGCTACTTCGTTGTGCAGACAGTCCCGTTGAGGGTGAAGACGGCGGGGAGGATGTTCGGGCCGCTGTAGTTGCCGACGAAGCCGATCGTGGTCGACGCGCCGGTGGGCAGCGAGCCGTTGTTGGGCTCGTTGACGACCTTGACGTTCGAGCCGTTCTGCGTCCAGACGGCGCTCCAGCCGCTGCCCAGACTCTGCCACGTCCTGGGCCAGCTGAAGTTCAGGGTCCAGCCGTTGATCGGCGCGCCGTTGTTGGTGATGTCGATGGCGCCGACGTAGCCGTTGCCCCAGTCGGACTGGTCGGTCAGCCGTACCGTGCAGGAACTGGAGGCGGGCGTGCCGGTCGTGAACGTGAGAGGCGGGGAGGCCGACGAGACGCCGCCGCCGCTGTCCCGCGCGACCACGTTGACCGTGTAGCGCGTGCCCGGCTTGAGGTTGTTGACGGTGAGGGAGTTACCGGCGGTCTCACCGAGCTGCTCGCCGACGGCTCCGTCGTGGCGGTAGACCTCGTACTTCACGATCGGACGCGTCCCGGCGGAGGCGGCGGGCCAGGAGATCGTGGCGGTCTTGTCCGTCACGTTCGAGACCGTCGGCTGCCCCGGCGCGCCCGGCAGTCCGGTCTGCGCAGAGCTGGGATGCACAACGATCGTGGTCAGCGACAGCGGCGGCAGCGTCCGGCTGGTCGCGCTCCCCGAGGTCGAGCCGGTGATGTCGGTGGCGCCGTTGGTGTGGGTCAGCACGGTCGGCGCCCCGGAGGCCGGGCTGAAGCCGGAATAACCGATCGTGACCGGGAAGGACGTGTCGGGCGAGGTGTTGATCAACAGGACCGCCAGATCGCCGTTGGGGCGGCGGACGGCGTGCGCGCTGACCTTCGCCTGGTCGGTGGCGGCCCGGATGAACTGGTCGCCGGGACGGGCGAACCTGCTCGTCATCTGCAGCGCGTAGTACGGCGCGAAGGGTGTGTTCAAGGCCGGCTCGCACACGCTGCCGTCGGAGGTGCAGGTCGCGCTCGACAGCAGGCCGAAGTCGCCGTAGTCGGTGTGCCCCGCGACCTGCGTGACACTGCCGATGCCGTTGTGCACGTTCCACCAGTCGACCGTGAACACGCCGTTCGCGAGCAGCGTCGCGTAGGCGTCGGCGGCGGCGAGCGCACCGGGCTGGGTGTTCGTGCCGTTGCTGCTGGTCCCGGTGTTGAACTCGGTCATCGAAATGCCGATCCGCTCCGACCCGGGCCCCGCGTACTCGGCGATCTGCCGGCGGGTGAGATAGATCATGTCGGGCACGCGGCCGGCCTTGTCCAAGGCGCCGGGGTACCAGTGCAGGATCACATAGTCGATCTTCGGTCCGGCGATCGACAGGACGACCTTGTTCCAGGTTCCGTCGTCGCCGCCGGCGACCAGCCCGTCGGGCCAGTCGCCCGCTGTGGTCAGCACAGCGCCGATCTTGATGGTCGGATCCACCGCCTTCATCGCCTCGGCGTAGGCGACGACATTGCGCGCGTACTCGGCCGGGCTCTTGTCGGCGTGGTCGTCGGCCTCCCAGGCGGAGCCGTAGTGGCCGTTGCCGTAGTTCTCGTTGCCGATCTCCCAGTACTTGACGCCGTACTTCTTGGTGACGTTGGCGTAGCGGACCCAGCCGGCGGCCTCGCTGGCGGTGCCGGTGCCGTAGTTGGCGGTCACCATCGCCTGCGCTCCGGTGCGCCGCACGCCACGCATGAAGGTGTCGAAATCGGTGTTGGGAGCCACGTAGCCGCCGGGAGCGGTGTGGTCGGCCCAGTGATAGATGTCGGAGTAGGAGCCGCCGGGATAGCGCAGCAGCTTCACGCCCGCGTCCTTGAGCCGGTCCGAGGTCTCGTCGGTGCCCAGATTGCTGTCCCAGATCGCATGGTTGGTGCCGATGCCGGTTTCGGGGACGGTTGCGAGTGCGGCGCGCGCGTTGACGGTCACCGCGACCGGGGTGACGTCGTCGGCGTACGCGGGGGGAACGTTCAGGGCGACCAGGGTCAGCAGGACGGCGGACGCGATCCGTGAGGGGACATTGAGCATGGGCACACCTCGTCATGGGTAGCGGCAATTCAGTTGACGCTCCCTCCTGACCAGGGAGGCCCCATGATCCTGCGGGCTGGCGCCACGGGCGTCAACCGTCGGTGAAAGTTTCACTCTGTACGGTTGCCGTGCCGGGCGGATTCAGATCGCCCCGGCGTACATCCAGGCTCCGCCGTACCGGGTGAAACGCCTGTGCTCGATGCAGCGGGAATAGTGCCGGCCTGCCCGGTTACTCTCCGATTTCCGGATCAGGGGTCGGTGAGGAGGGCGAGGGCGCCCCGTGAACGGCTCTTGGCCAACAGAGGTGTCTCCTGTCTGATCGTGAAGGTCCGGGACGTGGGCCAGACTGGCACACGTCCCGGACGGACCCAGTGGCAGGGGGCGTCCTGCCCCTTCGGCTCAGGACTGGTTGAACAGCGAGAGCGTCAGGGTCGAGTGGTACTCCCCGGCGGCGACGTCGACCGGGGTGCGCAGCGCGAGGTCGGCGTTGACCTGGTGGGTGCCGATCTCGTCAGCGGAGTTCGCGGTCGAGACGAGCAGTTCCTGGCCCTGCAGACCCACGGCGGGTGCTCCGGTGCCGTCGGAGACGACACTGGAGACGGGCTCACCGGGCGCCACCGACCCGGTGGAGGAGCCGGTCAGCAGGTGCGGGGTCCATCCCAGGTACTCCGGGCCGATGGTCTTGGCCGGGTCGCCGGTCGCGACCAACTGGCTGGACTGGCCCACCACCGCCCAGAAGTCTCCCGCGGGGATCTCCTCGGGAAGGCGGGTGTCGGTCACCGTGACCGTCGGCAGGGTGCCGGTGAACTGGCGGGCGGCGGCGTTCGACCCGTTCTCCGCGAGGGTCACGCCGCTGTTGTCCGCCACGGTCATCGACACCTGACCGGGAACACGGAGGGGCTCGATCGTCACCGACACCTCGATCCCGTCGCTGTCAGGGTCGCCGTCCGCCATCGCGGGACCGGCCACACCGGCAAGCGCGAGGCCGAGCACCGATGCGGCGAGTATCTGGGCAGTTCTCTTGGTCTTCATTTGATCGCTCCATTTATGGGTGCAGGGCCGGGGCCGGCCGAATCGACCGGCCCCGGTTCACTAAGGGCGGCGTCCCCGGGCACCTACGGCGCATTTACCGTGGCCACCGCCGGTCCGGTCAGGCGCAGCTGGTCGCGGTGTAGGTGGCGTCGTAGGACGAGGTGACCTGCTTGCCACCGATCGTCGCGGTGCCCGTCACGGTCGCCGTGCCCGCGGCGAGCTGCCCGGTCCGGGTGTTGAAGGACTGGTACGCCTGCTTGCCCGTGGCCACGTCCGCCACGGTCTTGGCACCGTAGGCGGTCGACAGCGTCACGTTCGCCGGCACGGAGGCGTCGTTGACGGCCGTGACCGCCACGTACGCCGATGTGCCCACGCAGCGGGCCTGGGCGGTCACGGTCAGCGGAACACCGAGTGCGGTTCCGCTGAGTGCCACCGTGGTCGGGCTGTTGGCGGCGGTGCTTCGGACGACCAGGTTTCCGGTGTAGGTCGTGCCGGCGGTCGGCTTGAACGCCACGGACACGCTGCAGGAGGCGCCCGAGGCAAGCTGCCGGCCCTGGCACGTGTCATCGGAGACGACGAAGCCCGAGGGCACTTCGACAGAGTTGACGGTGATCGTGGACTGGCTGGTGTTGGTGAACCGCACCGCCATCGGGTCGCTCTGCTCCCCGGTCCGCTGATCTCCGAAGCTGAGTTCGGTGGAGCTGGGGGTCAGAGTGGCGACGGTGTCCAGGACCAGGGCCGGCTCGCCCTTGTACACCAGACGCCAGTCCACACGCGCGAACGCGGCCGGGTCGATGGTCTTGTGTTCCATCATCCAGTCGATGATCTCGTCCCTCACCTCGGTGAGGGGATTGAAGACGATCGGCGCGGTGGCGATGTGGGGCGCGTTGCCACCGCCGTTCTGGCGGTAGTTGTTGGTCGCGACCACGAACTCCTGGGCGGGGTCCAGGGGCGCCCCGTTGAAGGAGAGGTTGATGATCCGCTCCCCAGCGGGTTTGGAAACGTCGATGTCGTAGGTCAGTCCCCGTGCGACGTCGTAGTTGTACGCCGGGCCGTTACCGGTCACGGTGCCCGGCTTGTACGGGCCGGGAACCGACACCTGCTTCATGAACTTCGCCGACCACTCCAGGAAGTCCTTCATCTGGGCGCCGTTCATCTTCACGCCGATCAGCGTGTTGTCGTAGATGTACGCTCCCGCCATGTCACGGATCGTGACGTTCCCCTTCGGGATGACGGCCTTGGCGTCGAAAGGCGCAGCCAGGGAGAGGACCGGAAGGGATGCTTCGGGCGTGCCCGCCAGGCCCTTCTTCACGACCTCCGCCTGGACGTAGTTGATGAAGTCCAGTGCGGCGACGTCCTTGTAGTGGGCCTCCCGCATCGGCATGGTCTCGAGAGACGTGCCGATGACACCGTTGACGTGATCGACCACCTTCTGGTGCGCCGCGCCGGTCAACGTGATGATCTTCGGGTCGTCGGTCGCGGTGCTCGCCTGCAGCAGCTTGGACGATTTCGAGGCCACGCTCCACTGACCGTCGACCTTCGCGAGATCGATGTCGACCACACCGAGAACCTTGCCCCAGGAGCCTGCCTGGGTGACAAGCACCTGCTTACCGGTGGCCTTGTTGGTGACCAACTGCTGCGGGATCTCGCTGTGAGAATGCCCGGCGATGATCACATCGATGCCGGGGACCTCCTGGGCGAGCAGCGTGGAGGCATTCTCGGGGAACGGGATCTGGTCGCCGTACGACGAGCCCGTGCTGGTGCCGGAGTGGACGGAGGCGACGAGGATGTCCACACCCTGGTCGCGGATGATCGGTACGTACTTCTTCGCTTCTTCGACGATCCCGTTGAAGCGAAGCCGCCCTTCAACGCTGGACTTGTCCCAGATGGCGGAGCCAGGTGTGGTCAGACCGAGGATGCCCACGCGGATCGGATCGTGCCCCTCGATCGACATCGTCTTGATGATGTAGGGGGTGAAAGCGGGCTCGCCGCTGTTCCAGTCGTGAACGTTGGCGCCGAGTATCGGGAAGTCGACCTGCTTTTCGAACGCTCGCAGAGTCTCGACCCCGTAGTTGAACTCGTGGTTGCCCAAGGTCATGACGTCGTAGCCGATCGCGTTCATCGCCTCGGCCATCGGGTGGATCGTGCCCTTGGTTATCGGCTCGGTCCTGGCGTAGTAGGTACCCAGCGGCGTGCCCTGGATCGTGTCGCCGTTGTCGAGCAGCAGAGTGTGGTCTCGGCCCTTCTCGACCCGGACCTTTTCGACGAGGCTGGAGACCCTGCTCAGGCCACGCCCCGTGTCCGGTTTATCCGCGTAGTAGTCCCAGTTGAAGAGGTGGGTATGTAGATCGGTCGTGTTCATGACCGTGACGGAGACGCTGTCGTCAGAGCTCGGCTCGGCGTGGGCGACCGGCAGTCCGATCGCGGCGAGGCACGCGAGCCCAAGGGCGACGATGCCTACTCGTCTCTGGTAGGCGGTCGAGGCTCTTAACACGTGACGGTCCTTCCTATCGGGTTGATCAGGGTTCGCAAGTCTGGGAGAAAAGTACAAATCATGTCAAGCAGGCACATTGACGTACTAACGTGAACAATGTTGGACAATTATTTAGCGGGGAGATGGCCGGGGCATGCACCGGGTTCATGCCTGCAACCTGCGACTTTCCAGGTCGGCCCGGCCGGGGGATCGACGATGAGTCCGCGGTTCGCCCCTTCCTGCTCGCGGTCACGGACCCACCGGCCGACGCGTCGCAATGCGGACCCCTGTGGCCGGCAAGTTCGACGCGTCCTGGCATTGCAATCCCCGTTCACCTTTGTGTTGGGGGCGGGCCAGGTCATCGAGGGCTGGGACAAGGGTCTGCGTGACATAAAGGTCGGTGGCCGGCGCGAACTCGCCATCCCGGCCGCACAGGCCTACGGCGCAGCCGGAAAACGCGCGATCCCGCCGAATGAGCCGCTTGTCTTTCTGGTTGACCTACTCGCGGTTAAGGCCGTTCACTGACCATTGATTACCGACTCAGTCGCCATGACGGCATCTCGCGCTCCGCGGCAGGCGTCGGGCCACTGTGCCCCGTCATAGATTCAGGGGCCGGAGGGTGTCGGCGCGAGCCCCGGAGGGCCGGCGGCGAGGTAGCGGACGACCTGGTGCAGGCGGCAAGAACGGTGACCCGGCGTTAGACGCCCGGCAGGGGGAGGTATTCGAACCAGTCGAAGTCGGCGACGTTGTCGCTCGGGTGGCCTTCGCCGGAGAGGTACATGCCGATGTAGGCGCCGATGAAGCCTCCGGCGAGCGAGGTGCTGAGGACGCGGCCGTCCACCGGGTCGCCCAGCGGACGCCACTCCCCCGGCGAGATGGCGTACGACATCTGGTACTCCTGCTCGTGTGCCTCCACGCCGAGCCAGAGCCGCCCGCCGGGCACGTCCGCCTGCGCCAGCGTGCGGTCGGCGCCGCCCTCCCTCCTGATCACGACGAGCCCCCCGGTGGTCATGACCAGCAGGATGTGGAAGTCGTCGTTCTGCACCAGCGCCAGACCTGCACGCTCCCCACCCGACGGGGTGAACTCCATGGCCGCGTGCACGGCGAAGTGGGCGTGCCGCTGCCGCCGGGCGACGAGGCTCGGATTGGTCCATTCGGTGAGCGACTCCGGCCGTCCCCGCAGCCGCAGGTGCCCGGGGCGCTCGGTGAGCGTCCAGTACGGCTCGCGCGGCGTGCGCAGGTGGTTCCAGTCGGGCGCCAGCCGTACGGCGTCGAAGTTGTCGCAGGCGGGCGCGGCCGGCCACCGGTGCACGGGAAGGTCCGGCCCCTCGGCGGTGAGCTCGACCGGGCCGGGGACGGGCCAGCCGTCCTCCCACCGCACCGGCGTCAGGAACGTCTCGCGGCCGAGGTTGTAGTGGTAGCCGCCGTACGGCCGCATGGCGAGGAGCACCATCCACCACTCGCCGCCCGGTGTCTGGACCAGGTCCCCGTGGCCGGTGCCCACGATGGGGTGGTCGCGGCCGAGGTTGCGGTGGGTGAGGACCGGGTTGCGCGGGTTCCCGGTGTACGGCCCGGTCACCGTGTCCGCGCGGGCGACGCTCAGGGCGTGGTCGTGCTCGGTGCCGCCCTCGGAGGCCAGCAGGTAGTAGGTGCCGTCGACCTTGTAGATGTGCGGCCCCTCGGCCCAGATCGCGCCCTTGACCGCGCCCTCCCAGAGCACGTGCTCCTCGCCGACGAGCTTCATGCCGTCGAGGTCCAGCTCGCGGAGCCAGACCTCGGTGTGTCCCTCGTACCGCTGTGGCCGGGCGGGGCGGGTGCCGTGCGCCCACGCCCGGCCGTCGTCGTCGAAGAACAGGGACGGGTCGAACCCCTCGGTGTCGGACAGCCAGTAGGGCTCGCTCCACGGCCCGGCGGGGTCGGTGGCGGTGACGAGGAGGTTGCCCGACTCCATCAGCCCGTCCACCAGGGTGGTGACCAGATAGAACACGCCGTCGTGGTGCCTCAGCGTGGGCGCGTAGATGCCTCCGCTCGGCCGTATGCCGTCCACGGGAAGCTGGGACGCCCGGTCGAGCGCGTGCCCGATCTGCCGCCAGTGCACCAGATCTCTGCTGTGGAAGACCGGCACGCCGGGGAACCACTCGAAGGTCGAGGTCACCAGGTAGTAGTCCTCGCCCACCCGGCAGATCGATGGGTCCGGGTGGTACCCCGGCAGGATCGGGTTGCTGAAGCGCACCGCACGCGGCCTTTCGTCTGCTTATCTGGTCAGTTCGAGCACTCCCCAGCCCGCCGTGCTGAGGTAGGACTGGCCGGAGGCGTCGTTCCAGGTCACGGCCCCCGTACGGGCGGCGGCGGTCGCGTCGTTGACCTGGATGTCGAAGCCCAGGAGGCTTCCGGCGGCCAGCGTGACCGTCGGCAGCCTGATCGACGCCTCGACGGCATAGCCGCCCGGAACGATCTTCGCCGCGCTCGTCAGGTTGTCCTTGACGGCGAAGGCGTCGAAGGTGCCGCCGACGGTCTGCTTCCCGGAGAAGGACACGCGGTACTGCCCGTCGTCATCGTCGTACCCCTTGGTCTTGCCGTTCCCGGGGTCGGCGAAGATCTCGACGGAGTCCTGCTCCCACGGGTTGGGCGAGGCCTCGCTGAGCGCGGGGTCGGTGACGCGCGCGAGCACGTACAGGTGCCCGGCGTCCCACATCGCGCGGACGGTGGCGGTGGCACCGGTGGTGCCCTGGATCCAGGTGGCGGTGCGGATCTCCGGGGCCTTGGCCCAGGCGGCGTCGGCGACCCCGTCGATGACCGGCGTGCCCCTGCGCGCCGTGGCCAGGCTCACCGCCGGGGTGAGGGTCAGCTCTCCCTTCCAGGAGACCTCCCCCCTGACGTCGTGCACGACCAGCTCGAAGGGGACCTTCCCGCCGAGCGCCGCCCCGGCGGGAAGGAGTGCCTCCACGCGGTAGCCGCCCTTGACGGCCCGCGTGTCGTACCATCGGGCACCGCCGTCACGCTTCATGACGTGGGCGGTGCCACCGGCCCGCAAGGTCACCGTGTCCGCCTTGTCGCGCGACGGGTCGCGCACCTCGGCCAGCACGGCGAGGCCGGCGGGAGACCAGCGGGCCTGGAACCCGGCGGCGAGGTCGCCCACCCGGGCGACCGGCGCGTCGGGCAGCAGGTCCCACTGCCGCTCGCGCTCCCCGTCGATCTTGACGGTGCCCTTCGGCGCGTCGAGCCTCCGCGTCAGCGGCGGCAGCCGCGACGGGTCGGCCACGCCCCAGTACGCCGGCTTGGCCTGGAGTTCGTCGTCGAACAGCACCGGCGGGTTGAGCCGGGTGATCGGGAAGGAGGACAGCCAGGTGGCGTCGTCGGCGAGGCCCCACACCGTCACCGAGGACAGGTGGGAGGCCTGCCGGCGTAAGACGTCGAAGATCTCCTTGTAGCGGTACCCCTGCTGGGCCAGCACTTCGGCGGGCACGGTGGCGTAGGAGGAGGCGAAGTCGGTGTAGACGCTGACGTCCAGCTCGGTGACCTGCTGGTCCACCCCGAGCCCCGCGAACAGCTCGATGGTCTTCTCGATCTCGGCTGCCGGGGCCTGCTCGATGTTCACGTGGAGCTGGTGGCCGACGGCGTCGACCGGCACTCCCTCGCCCCTGAGCTTCCTGACCAGGTTGTAGACGGCCTGGCGCTTGCGCGGCAGCTCGGTGTTGTAGTCGTTCAGCACGAGCTTGGCGGCCGGGTCCACCTGGTGGGCGACGCGGAACGCCGTGCGGATGAAGTCGTAGCCGGTGATCAGGAACCACGGGCTGCGGCGCATGCCGTCGGGCTGGTTCTCGTCCACGACCTCGTTGACGACGTCCCAGGTCTGGATCCTGCCCTTGTAGCGGCCGACGACCGCTCTGATGTGGTTCTCCAGCCGCTTCAGCAGCAGGGCCTTGTCGGCGGGGGTGGCGGTCAGGTCGCGGTCGCCGTCCTTGAACACCCAGTCGGGGGTCTGGCTGTGCCAGGCGAGCGTGTGGCCGCGGAACTTCAGGCCGTGCTCGGTGGCGTAGTCCACCAGGTGGTCGCCGTCGCCGAAGGTGAACTCGCCCTCGCGCGGCTCGGTGGCGTCCCACTTCAGCGCGTTGCCCGGGGTCACGCTGTCGAAGTGCTTGGTGAGCAGTCGCCCGTGCTCGCCGAGGGTCTGGGCCCGCGCGACCGCCGCTCCCACGTCGAAGGGCAGCCCGTCCTTGAGCGAGGGGATGTCGGTCTGGATCGGCTTCGGCGGCACGTACGCCAGTGTGAAGTCGTCGATCGAGAACGGGAAGGTGCCGCTTCCGGACTCCACGTAGACGCTGAGGAAGTCCACGTCGTAGGCCAGCGTGTATGAACCTTTCAGCTGGACCCACTGCCCGGCCGTGATCGCGGTGGGGGCCACCACGCGGTCGTAGCTCGCCGTACCGGCGAGGCGGCGCTCCACCGACAGGCCCAGCTCGCCGGCCGCCGTGTCCGGCCCGAGCCGCACCCAGATCGACAGCGTGTACTTCGACCCCTTGGTCATCTTGCCGAGGACCTTGAGGGAGGGCCCGTCCCAGGAGGCCGACCTGCCCGTGGCCAGCAGGCTCGCGGTGCCGCCGTGGGCCTCCGCCGTGCTGACCGTCAGCGAGGCCGAGCCGCGCGCCGTCCATCCCTGCGTGGTGCCGCTCTCGAAGTCGGTGGTCACGCCGGACTGCCCGGGGTCGGCGTCGGCGGTGATCGTGATGTCGTCCAGGTAGTACTCGCCGGTGGCCTCCGAGCTCTCGGCGTAGAGCTGTAGCTCGGTGGAGTCCTCCGCGTAGGTGTACGTGCCGGCCATCTCGGTCCAGGCCGCGTCGGTGACCGTGGCGGCGCCGACCCGCTCGTACGTGGTCGTCCCGCCGGCGGACGTGCGCTGCACGGTGAGCGCGACCGTGCTGGACGGCTGCCCGGCGGCCAGGCGCGCGTAGGCGGTGACGGAGTACGCCACCCCCTTCTCCAGCGGCGGGCTGATGGACGCTCCGTGCCAGGTCTCGGTCCTGCCGGTGGTCAGCAGGGAGCCGCTTCCCGTGTGGGCCACGTCCGGGGCCACCCTGACCGCGACCCCGGAACCTCGTGGCCCCCATCCCTGCGTGGTGCCGTCTTCGAAGTCATATTTCGCGATCTGTACGGCCTGCGCAGATACCGCCTGCGCCGCAGGGAGCGACAGGACGGATAAGGGCAGGCATAACAGGACAGCCGCCACCCAGGAACGGGGCAACCGCATGCTGGTCTCCTCAAGGTCAGGTAGATGAGCCAGGTCGAGCGAGGGGTCAGGTCAGGTTGGAGGTCAGGAGGTCGATCAGCGGGCCGCGCCGCACGCAGTTCCCGAGCGCGAAGGAGTCGGCCAGCGCGACCAGCTCACCGTCGTCCAGCCCGCCGAACAGGGAGGCGTACTCGGGCACGAGCGCCTGCGCGATGAGGATGTGCCGGATCAGGTCGTCCACCTGGTAGCGGGCCCCCCACGGGTACGGCTCCCAGAGGGGGAACTCGCCCTCCATGAACCGGTGGAGCGGGGTGAGCACGTCGCCCGACTCCTCCATCGTCGAGCCCCACCGGTCGGCCCCGAGCCGCTTCTTCTTGGCCACGAAGTCGCCGAAGCGGCTCAGGTACGGCCCGGCGGGGTCGGCGTGCACCAGGCCCTGGAGCCCCACATCCTTGTACGTCCACAGCGACCAGCCGGCCTCGTACCCGTCGAAGATCTCCAGCTGGTCGGCGAGTATCCGGTAGCGCTGCTCGTCCACGGCCGGGTCCCCGGTGTAGACCGGGCCGAATTCCCCCACCCACAGCGGCGTGCCGGTCTCGCGCTGGAAGGTCGTGCGCTTCTCGAAGGCCCGCTCCAGTTGCTCCCGGTCCACCCACTCCCCCCGCGTGTACCCCGGGTACGGCCCGCCGTGGGCGAACCCGGCCAGCGCGTAGTCGTGGCAGACGAACACCGTGTTCTCGTACACCTCGCGGAAGATCGAGAAGTCGGTGGAGTAGGTGTTGCCGTCCAGGAAGAGCACGTGGGACGGGTCCACCGCGCGCAGCGCCTTGACCAGGCGGTCGTAGAAGGGCCCGATCACCCGCCCGGCGGCGTCGCCCGGCTCGTTGACCGGGTTGTACCCCGCCACCCAGGGGTGGTCCTTGTAGTGGTCGGCGATCGCCTCCCACAGGTGGACGGCGCGGTCCTGGAAGTGCCTGTGCTGCCAGAACGACGCCACGTGGGTGGGGTTGTCGGAGTGCCAGTGCTGGTTCTGCGCGCCCGGCAGCGCGTGCAGGTCGATCACGCTGTAGATCCGGTGCTCCGCCAGCAGGCCGATGACGCGGTCGAGGTGGCGGAAGCCGTCCTCGATGATCTCCATCGGCCGGTCGTCGGACTCGAGGTGCCGGTAGTTCACCGGGATGCGCACGCAGTTGGCGCCCATGCCCGCGAGCAGGGCGGCGTCCTCGGGGCCGAAGAAGGAGGTCAGCAGCCGGTCGAAGAACAGCTCCTGCCGCTCCTGGCCCAGCACGCTCCGCACGGCGTCGCGCATGGACGCCTCGTTGGCCGGGTAGCCGGTGATGAAGTTCTCCATGTTCATCCAGCCGCCGAGGCCCACCCCCCGCAGCCGCACGGAGCTTCCGTCGGCCGCGACGAGGCGGGATCCGGACACACGCAGGGTCATTCGGCACTCCTTGGTGAGAAGCCGTGAAGCTCGATGGACCGGGAGAGGCGCGAGGTCATCCCTTCGTCGCTCCCGCCGTGAGGCCGCCGATGAGCTGGCGCTCGGCGACGGCGTAGAACGCCAGGGCGGGCACCATCGCGAGCACGACGTAGGCGAGGATGCGCGCCGTGTCCGAGGAGTACTGGCCGTAGAACTGCTGGACGCCGAGCGGGATGGTCCACCAGTTGGGGTCGTTGAAGATGACCAGCGGCAGGAAGAAGTTGTTCCAGCTCGCCACGATCGCGAGCACCGACACCGTGGCCAGGGCGGGCCGTGCCATCGGCAGCAGGATCCGCCAGAAGAATCCGAAGGTGGTGCAGCCGTCGATCGTCGCGGCCTCTTCGACCTCGCGCGGGATCGTCCTGAAGAACGACCTCAGGATGATGATCGTGACCGGCAGGCCGAAGGCGGCCTGGGGCAGGATCACCCCGAACGGGTTGTCCAGGAGCCCGAGGGTCCGCAGCAGGATGAACAGCGGCAGGATCGCCACCGCGAAGGGGAACATCAGCCCGATCGCGAACAGCGTGAACAGGAACTCCCTGCCCCTGAACGCGAAGCGGGCGAACACGAAGGCCGCCATGGCCGACAGGCCGACCACGATGGCCGTCGTCGCCAGCGCGATGAACGTGCTGTTGAGCAGCTGGCGCCAGAACGAGCCCGAGGTGATGACGTCGGTGTAGTTCTCCGGCACCCACGGCGAGGGCGGCCCGAAGGGGTTGGTCGAGAGCTGGCTGGTGTCCTTGAAGCCCCCGACCAGCCCGAACACGAACGGCACGACGATGAACGCGCCGAGCACCAGCACGATCGCGTGCAGCGAAAGGGATCTGAGCCACGAGAGCCGCAGGGGGGCGGGCGGGCGGGCGTGCCCGGGCGCCTGGGCGGGCGCGCTCATCGCTGGTCTCGCATGGTGGTGATCGCTCCTTCGGTGTCGCGGCGCAGGACGAACCGCTGGTAGGCCAGCGCGAAGACGAGGCTGATGAGGAACATCACGACGCTGATCGCGCTGGCGTAGCCGACCTGGGACCGCTTGAAGCCGAACTGGAACATCGTCACGGCCATCGTCTCGGAGGAGTGGATCGGCCCTCCGCTGGTGAGCACCCACACCAGGTCGAACAGCTGGATCGCCCCGATGACGGAGAGGAAGACGCTGATCCTGATCGTCGGCCCGAGCAGCGGCAGGGTCACGTAGCGGAACTGCGTCCAGCTCCCGGCGCCGTCGATCGCGGCGGCCTCGCCCAGCTCCTTCGGGATGCTCTGCCGGCCCGCGAGGTAAAGGATCATGTGGAAGCCGAAGTACTTCCACGTCATGACCAGGAACAGCGACATCATGACGGTGGAGGGCTCGGCGAGCCAGCTGGACTGCAGGACGTCCAGGCCGGTGGCGCCCAGTATCTGGTTGGCCAGGCCCGCCTCCGGGGAAAGGATCATGGTGAACAGGACCCCGGTGATCACCTCGGACAGCACGTAAGGGGCGAAGAACAGCAGCCGGTAGAACGCCCGCCCGCGCATCTTCTGGTTGAGCAGCATGGCGATGGCCAGCGCCAGCGGGAGCTGGACGGTGATCGACAGGACGATCAGCACCAGGCCGCGCCACAGGTCCCCGACGAACACCTCGTCGTCGAACATCCGGGTGAAGTTGTCGAGCCCGACGAAGTCGGACGGCAGGCCACCGAGGCCGTTCCACTTGAACACGCTGGTGTACATGGCGACGGCGATCGGCGCGAGTACGAGCAGGCCGAACAGCACCAGCGCGGGGAGCAGGAACAGCGTGATCGTCACCAGGCCCCCGAACCGGCGGCGGCGGGCCGACCAGGCGGCCACCGGACCGGCTCCTCGCGGCGCTCCCGCCGTGGCAGCCGGTCGTACATCCGTCAGCGCCGGACGTGTCATCTCACTCCATTCCGCCGGCGGGCCGGACTGTCCGGTCCGGCCCGCCCGTGTCGTCTCCTACTCGGACTTGGCCGTCTGGGTGATGGCCTGCGCGACCTGCTCGGGGGTCTTGGAGCCCGCGATGAGCGCCGCCACGCTGTCGTTGACCTCCTGGCCCACGGCCGGCGGGTAGGCCTGGTCGAGGTAGAGCTGGAACCCGGTCGCGGCCGCGAGCGCCTTGGCCACCACTGCGAGATTCGGGTCCTTGACCGAGTCCTCCTCGCCCTTGAGCACCGGGAGGAGCGCGCCGGTCTCCACCGCCTGGCGGTGGATGTCGCTCTGGGAGATGAACTTCAGGAAGTCGACGGCCGCGGGCGGCGCGTTGACGCCCACCGCGTACCCCCCGCCGCCGCCGAAGGCGTCCGTCGCCGAGCCCTTGCCGCCCTCGACCGAGGGGAAGCCGAAGAACCCGAGGTTGTCACCGAGGCCCTTGCCGGAGTCCTTCTCGACGGTCGGAGCCCACTGGCCCATCAGCTCCATGGCGGCCTTGCCGTTCCCCATGGTCGCGGCCTGGCCGTCGGGCGTGGAGTACCCGGCGCCGAGGAAGCCCTTCTGGAACGGCTGGAGGTCGACCAGCTCCTTCAGCCGCGTGCCGGCCGCCACGAAGTCGGGCTTGGTGAAGTCGTCGTCGATCGCGGCCTGCTTGAGCGCGTCGAGCCCGGCGATGCGCATGGCCAGGTAGGCCCAGTAGTAGTGGCCGGGCCACTTCTCCTTGCCCGCCAGGGCGATCGGGGTGATCCCGCCGGCCTTGAGCTTCTTGACGGCGTCGAGGTACTCGGTCCACGTGGCCGGGGGCGTGGTGACGCCCACCTTGGCGAACAGCGCCTTGTTGTACCAGAAGCCCACCATGCCGATGTCGCTGGGAATCGCGTAGGTCTTCTGGTCGAACTGGTAGGCCTGCATCGCGGCCGGGGTGAAGTCGGCGATCCAGGTGGCCGCCTCGGACGAGAGGTCCTTGACCAGCCCGGCGTCGATCTGCTGCTTGAGCACGCCGCCGCCCCAGGTGGAGTAGATGTCCGGCGTCTTGCCCGACTGGGTGACCGTCGAGAGCTTCGCCTTGAATGCCTCGTTCTCGATGGGTACGTTCTTGATCGTGACGTTCGGGTGCGCGGCCTCGTACTCCTTGACCTTCTGCGCCCAGAACGACTTCAGCGGTTCCGTCGTGGAGATGTTCCACCACTCGACGGTGACCTTCCCGGCGGAGGAGGACCCGCTGCCCGTGCCCTCCGTGTCACCCGTGCTCGCCTGGCCGCCGCACCCCCCGAGAAAGAGCGCGGCCGCCGCCAGTAACACCACACCTCGCCGACTCAACGACATCTCCGTGGTTCCCTTCCTCTATCTACGGACCCGCTGCGAGAGCCGGGAGACCCGCGCTCTGAAACTTTCTTTGATTCCCCCGAATGTTTCGTGACCCGGAGAGTACGTAAAGCGCTCGTAACGCGTCAATAGCCGCGCATGTCTCGTTAGGGAGACCCAGGGCAGCGCGGGCGGGTGGATCGGATCGGCGAGGGGGGCCCACTGAGGGATATTCCGAAAGCTTTCGGATACACTCCGTCGCATGTCAGCGAAGAGGCGGGTCACGATCGCTCTGATCGCCGAGGAGGCCGGGGTTTCGGTCCCGACGGTCTCCAAAGTCGTCAACGGGCGCCCGGAAGTCGCACCAGAGACGCGCCGGCGGGTCGAGCGTCTGCTTCACGAACACGGCTACAAGCGGCGCACCGGCCAGGGCGACGGCCCGGTGGGCCTGATCGACCTGGTCTTCGCCGAGATCGAGAGCCCCTGGGCGATGGAGATCATCCGAGGGGCCGAGACCGCCGCCCGCGAGGCCGAGGCGGCCGTGGTCGTCTCGGTCCTGCACACCCACTCCGGGCCCGGCCGCGACTGGCTCGACCGCATCGCGGCCCGCCGTACGGACGGGGTGGTGCTGGTGGCCTCGCGGCTGACCCGCCGGCAGCACGGCCAGCTCCTCGCCCGTTCCATCCCCTTCGTCATCGTCGACCCCGAGGGCGAGCCCGCCGCGGACGTGGCCTCGGTCGGGGCGACCAACTGGCACGGCGGGCTGGCGGCCACCCGCCACCTGCTGGAGCTCGGCCACCGCCGCATCGGCATGATCGGCGGGCCGCCCGAGATGCTGTGCAGCCGGGCGCGCATCGACGGCTACCGCGCGGCGCTGGAGACCGCCGGGGTGACGGTCGACCCCGAGCTGATCCGCTACGGCGACTTCCTGGTGGACTCCGGCCACGTGCACGGCAAGGCGTTCCTTGAGCTGCCCGAGCCGCCCACGGCCATCTTCGCGGGCAGCGACATGCAGGCGTTCGGCGTGTTCGAGGCCGCCCGGCGGGCCGGGCTGCGCGTCCCCGACGACCTGAGCGTGGTCGGGTTCGACGACCTGCCGCTCGCGCGCTCGGCGTGGCCGCCGCTGACCACGGTGCGCCAGCCGCTGGAGGAGATGGCCGCGCTGGCGACCCGCATGGCGCTGGAGATCTCCCGCGGGGACTCCCCCGAGACCCGGCGGGTCGAGCTGGCGACCGACCTGCTGGTCAGGGACAGCACCGCCCCGCCGCCTTCCCGCTAACGCATCCGAAAGTTTCGGCACCTCCTCAGCGATTGCAACGGGAGGTCTTGACGTATGCCCCGAACCCGTTTAGGTTTCAGGGCGCGAAAAGTCTCGTAAATCTTCTGAAACTTTCGGAAGGAATCCGAGTGCCCAGACGAGCGCACGGCGGGCTCACGGTCACGGTCTTCCGCAACGCGGACGGCGGCCAGGTGGTCGAGATCCTCAACACCGGCACCACGGCCGTCACGACCGACCTGCTCACCGGAGGCGACGGCCGCGCCACCGCCTACCTCACCGACGCGACCCACTCGGTGACGCCCGTCGCCGCCGCCCACGGGCGGGGAGGACGGCTGCGGGCCGATCTGGCCCCGCGCTCGCTGACCACCATCGTCCTCGGCGGCGGGGGGCACGCCGGATGATCCGCGTCGCCATCGTCGGCACGGGCGGCATAGCGGGCGCGTGCCACCTGCCCGCCCTCGCGGGGGAGCGCCACCGGGCCGAGGTCGTGGCCGCCGTCGACGTCGACGGCTCGCGGGCCAAGTCGTTCTGCGCCGAGCACGGCATCCCCGAGGCGTACACCGACCTCGGCGAGATGCTGGCCCGCGAGCGGCCGGACCTCGTCCACGTCTGCACACCGCCGTACGTCCACGCGCGCCAGGTCGTGGAGTGCCTGCGCGCCGGGACGTGGGTGTGGTGTGAGAAACCGCCGTGCCTGTCACTGGCGGAACACGATCGGATCACGGCGGCGGAGCGCGGCACCTTCGCCGCCGTGGTCTTCCAGCACCGCTTCGGCTCGGGGGCCCGCCATCTGCGCCGCCTGGCCGAGAGCGGTGAGCTCGGGCGCCCGATGGTCGCCCTGTGCGTCACGGCGTGGCACCGCGACAGCAGGTACTACTCGGTGCCCTGGCGCGGCACGTGGGAGACCGAGGGCGGCGGCCCGACGATGGGGCACGGCATCCACCAGATGGACCTGATGCTGTCGGTGCTCGGCGACTGGGAGGAGATCCGCGCCATGGCACGCCGGATCGACCGTCCTGTGGAGACCGAGGACGTGTCCATGGCGTCGGTCAGGTTCGAGAGCGGCGCCATGGCCTCGGTGGTCAACAGCGTGCTCTCCCGCCGCGAGGAGAGCTACCTGCGCTTCGACTTCGCCGAGGCGACCGTGGAGCTCAGGCACCTGTACGGATACGGCAACCACAACTGGACGTGCACTCCCCCGGCTCTGTGGAACCCACCGGACGACGTGCCCAGCTCCCACGCCGCCCAGCTCTCCGCCCTGCTGGACGCCTACGAGCGGGGCGAACGGCCGCCCATGAGCGGCGCGGAGGGCCGGCAGGCGCTGGAGCTCGTCACCGGTCTGTACGCCTCGGCGTTCACCGGCCGGCCCGTACGGCGGTCGGAGCTGACCGTCGAGAACCCCTTCTACCACCGCCTCGACGGCGGGGTGAGCCTGTGATCCTCAAGGACACCGGTGCCGAGCTGGTCGCCGAGGCGGGCGGCGTCGAGCTGATGCGGTACGTCTACCGGCCCGAGATGCCCGCCTTCGAGGGGTCCAAGCCGTACTTCCACCCGTTGCGCACGCTCGCGGGCGACGTCGTCACCGCCTACCGGCCGCACGACCACCGCTGGCACAAGGGCCTGCAGATGACGGTCTCCCATCTGTCGGGCCAGAACTTCTGGGGCGGCGGCAGCTACGTGCGCGAGCGGCGGGGCTACGCCGACCTGCCGAACGTCGGCACCATGCGCCATGAGGAGTTCACCTCCCCCGGCCGCGAGCGCCTGACCTGGCACACGCAGGCGGGAGAGCACTGGGTGGACGAGGAGCGGGAGCTGGCCGTGCGGGACGTCGAGGACGGCTCCTGGGCGCTCGACTTCTCGACCTCGATCACCAACGTGCGCGGGGAGCCGCTGCGCTTCGGCAGCCCGACCACCGAGGGCAGGCCCATGGCCGGGTACAGCGGGCTGTTCTGGCGGGGCCCGAGGTCCTTCACCGACGGCCGGGTGATCGCGGCGGACGGGCAGGGCGGCCCCGAGATGATGGGGCGCACCGCGTCCTGGCTCGCCTACACCGGCGAGCACGACGAGGTGGACCGCGCCTCGACCCTGCTCTTCCTCGCCGAGCCGGGCACCACCTGGTTCGTGCGCACCACCCCCTTCGCCGCCGTGAACCCCTCGCTGGCGTTCTTCGAGGAGGTCGAGCTGCCCCCCGGCGGGACGGCGCGCCACCGCTACCGCGTGGTGGTCGCGGACGGCGCCTGGGACCGCGACCGGCTTTCGGCGTACGTGCTCGCCCACCCGCTGGAGGGACGTCCATGAGCTTCCCCGGGGGCGTCGGCGTGTCGGGGCTGCGGGTCTACGACTGGGCCTCGGCCGACGGCGTCTGCGGCGGCTCCCCGCACATGCACCTGCTCTGCTCGGAGGCCTACATCGTGGTCGAGGGCACCGGGGCGGTGCAGACGCTGACCTGGGACGGGTACACCGAGACGCCGCTGGAGCCCGGGGCCGTCGTGTGGTTCACCCCCGGGACCGTACACCGGCTGGTCAACGACGACGGGCGGCTGAGGATCGTGGTCGTCATGCAGAACAGCGGCCTGCCCGAGGCCGGGGACGCGGTCTTCACCTTCCCGCCCGCCGTGCTGGCCGACCCGGCCATGTACGGCGAGATCTCCGCGATCACCGGGCCGAAGGACGCGCGGCGCCGCCGTGACGTGGCGATCGAGGGCTTCCTGGAGCTGCGCGAGCACGGGCGCGACGCCCTCGCGGCGTTCCACCGCGAGGCGGCGCGCATCGTCTCGGGCAAGCTGGACGCCTTCGAGAAGCGGTGGAGGGAGGGGGCCCTCCAGGCCGCCGAGGTCACCGGCGTCCACCTCCAGGCGCTGCGCGAGGGGGACGCGGACCACCTCAGGGAGGCCCGGATCATGACGTCGTTCCCCGAGGCCAGGCTGGGCATGTGCGGCAGGCTCGACACCTACCTGCTCGACGGCTGACCGGGCTCCAACAATGGACAGACAGGGGTCTAAGGCGGTAGCCATGTCCAACCGCGTTTTCCAGGACAGGCGGGACGCCGGCCGCGTCCTGGCGGGCCTCCTGCGGCACCACCAAGGCCGTCCCGGCCTCCTCGTCCTCGGGCTCGCTCGGGGCGGCGGAGGAGTACTACCGCACGATGTTCGGCGGGCGGGCCTCGTCCTGGAACCTCCGCGACGGCCACATGGCCCAGACCCTGGAGGCGCTGGCCGACCACCTCGGCCGCAGGCAGGGCCGCCCGGCGAAGATCGTCGTGTGGGCGCACAACTCCCACGTCGGCGACGCCCGCATGACCGAGGCCGCGTCGCGCGGGGAGGTCACCATCGGACAGCTCGTCCGCGAGCGGTATCCGCGCGAGTGCCGTCTGATCGGCTTCACCACCTACACGGGCACGGTGACGGCGGCCGACGACTGGGGCGGCCCCGCCGAGCGCAAGCGGGTACGACCGGCGCTCCCTGAGTCGATCGAGGAGCTCAACCACGAGGCCGGGAGGAAGGAGTTCATGATCTCCCTCGGCGTCGCGCCACGGGCCGCCGAGGCGCTGCGCAGGGCCCGCCTGGAACGGGCGATCGGCGTGATCTACCGGCCGCGGACCGAGCGGCGGAGCCACTACTTCCACGCCCGCGTGTCGGAGCAGTTCGACGCGGTGATCCACATCGACGAGACGCACGCGGTCGAACCCCTGGAGCGCACCGCCGGCTGGGAGGCGGGAGAGGCCCCCGAGACCTACCCCTTCGCCGTGTGACGCGGCATCCACTACGAGGGCTGGGACGTCAACCGGGTGCCGGTGAAGATGAGCAGATCTCGTAGCCGGGCGCCGTCACGGCCCGGATGCGCGGCTTACGCGGCCGTCAGGGGACGGAACGGATCTTCCATACGAGGCTCGCGCCGAGCAGCGCCAGCACGGCCGAGGTGAGATAGAGCACGGGATAGCCGCCGAGGCTCGCGACGATCGGGCCCGCGATCACCGGGCCGAGCACCTGCGGGCCGGAGTTGGCGATGTTGATGACCCCGAGGTCCTTCGCCCGGCCGGCCGCGGCCGGGAGCACCTGGGTGACCAGGGCGTTGTCCACCGAGAGGTAGATGCCGAAGCCGACGCCCATGATCACCGCGGCCACCATGACCATCGTCCACTCGGGCCAGAAGGCCATGATCACCGCGGGCACCGCGCTGATGAAACCCGACACCGTGACGAAGGTCCTGCGGCGGCCCAGGCGGTCGGAGACGACCCCGCTGACCACCGTGGTGAGCACGACCGCGGCCGTGTAGATCAGGATGAGCACGAGCAGGCCGTCCTCGGCCTTCTGACCGGGGAACCGCCGCTCGTAGTGGACGGCGTCGGTGAGGAAGTAGAGCAGGTAGAGCAGGGCGACGGCGTTGCCGAGCTGCATCAGGAACCGCGTCAGCCAGGCCCAGGCGAAGTCCGGGTGCCGGCGCGGGCTGATCCAGAAGCCGCGCAGGAACTCCCTGGCGTCGAACGGGGCCCGATGCCCGGCGGGCAGCCGCGCGTCCGGAGTGCTGAGCACGAACGGGAGCACGCACAGCGGCACCAGCGCGCCGATCAGCAGATATCCCGACCTGGTGGTCGTGGCGACCATCGTCACGAGCACGACCGCCAGCACCACCCCCAGCGTCTGCGGGATGCCGATCCACCCGGACACCTGACCGCGCTGGCTCACCGGCACGTGGTCGGGCACGCCCGCCGTGAGCGAGGCCTGCATGGCGTTGAGCCCGGCCTGCGCGAGGCACCACCCGATCGCCACGCCCGCGACCGTGCCCTGGAACGCGAGGAAGACCAGGCCGAGGCCGCCCGCGACCGCGCCCGCCAGCGTCCAAGGGTGGCGCCTGCCGAAGCGCCCGGCCGTACGGTCGGACAGGGCTCCGGCCACCGGGTTGAGGACCATGGCCACGGCGGCGCCGATGCCGGTCACCCAGGCGAGGGCGGCCTCCTTGCCCAGAGGGTCCGCGGCCGCGATCTGCTGGGGCAGCAGCACCTGCAGCGGACCGAAGTAGGCCATCCACAGGGCGAGGTTCGCCAGCGAGATGAACGTGATCCAGCGGGGGCCCACCCGCCGTACGGGCTCGGCGAGGGCGAGGGGGACGTCAGGGCGCGGCGTGACCGGGGGGACAGCACTCACCAGCGTGGCTCCAGGTAATGAGACGTGCTGGGATCGTAGTGGCAGCGCCCCCAGGGAGAAAGGGCCCACTTCCGACCGGCACGACTCCAATGCCCCAGCGGGTCGCGGCCTGTTCAGGGTCTGCGGGCTATGACCACCTCGGTGACGATCTCCTCCTCCCAGACGCCGCTCGGATGCGCCTCCGCCAGCGCCTGGCCGAGCGCCTCGACGAACTCCGGCAGCCGGTCGCCGAGACGGGCGGGCGTGGAGTAGGAGTACGAGAGCTGGAGCCCGATCACGGCCTCGGCGTCGCGGCGTGCCGTACGGCGGAACGAGGCGAACGACAGGCGGCGGAAGGTGGAATCGGCCAGCAACTCCGGATGGTGGCGTCCGGACTTCTGGTAGGAGTCCGTGCTGGCTCGCCACTCCACGCCGAAGCTCTGCCGCACGGCCTGCGCCACGGGCTCCCAGGGCGGATCGACCGGATCGCGGCCCGGCCCGACGAGCACGACGGCCCCTTCGGGCGGAAGCATGGTGTCCAGGTCGGCGAGCACCCGCGCCCGGTCCATCCAGTGAAACGACCGCCCCATGACGGTGTGGTCGACGCGGCCGAGCGGCAGGGACGTCAGGCGGCTGGAATCGCCCTTCACCCACCTGACGTTGGCGGGCGAGTGGCGTGCCCCCTCGGCCAGCATGTCGTCGCTCGGATCGACGGCCACGATCGTGCCGGCGAACCGGGACAGGGGGATCGCGAGCGTGCCGGGACCGGAGCCGAGGTCGAGCACCCGGGACCGCTTGCCAAGGGCCAGCTCGCGCGCGATGTGACCGATCACCTCGTCGCCGTACCCGTGGCGGTATCTGCTGTAGTGCGCGGCGGCACCGTCGAACAACAGTCCAGGTTCCACGCCGCCAAGCCTACGACCAGGCCCTCATCACCCACGCCCGTACCTGTCCAGTGCCCGCCCAAGGTGCGCCGGGGCTGCTTGGTGCCTGGCCGGGGAGGCTATATGCGCGTATAGGTGGCACCATGGCTGCGTCCGATGAACGCGAAGGAAAGGTCATGTCCCGGTGAGGCGATTCCTTACGGTCCTCGTGGTGGCCTGCGCGGCGCTGGCCGTGGCCGTCGCGCCCGCCCAGGCGCACAACGTGCTGACGGGCAGCGATCCGAAGGACGGCGCCAGGCTCGCCTCGGTGCCCGGCCGGGTGACGCTGACCTTCGACCAGCCGGTCAGGGCCGACTTCGCCCAGGTGGCGCTGACCGGCCCGGACGGCGCGGTCTCCAAGGCCCAGGTGGAGGTCGTGGACAACGAGGTGACGGCCACGCTTCCTGCCACGGCCGCGACCGGGGACTACGTCGTCGGCTACCAGATCGTCTCCAACGACGGCCACCCCGTCAGCGGGAAGGTCGGCTTCACCGTCGCGGGCGGCGCCGCGCCGGCCCCCGCACCCGTCCCCGCGCCTGCCGCGAAGGACCTGTCCACCTCGGCGGTTCCCCCGGCGAGCGGCGGAGGCTGGGTCTGGGGGCTGCTGGTCGTCGCGCTCCTGCTCTCCGGCCTCGGCATCCTCGTTGTCGCCCGCCAGGGCCGCCAGGCGAAGGGACAGGGCGCGTGAGCGCCAAGGGCGACATCCGCGGCACAGACAGGGTGGCACCTCCCACCGAGCCGTCCACCGCCGAGCCGTCCGCCGAACCTCCCATCCGGCCGTCCGCCGGCTCGTTCGTGGCGGGTGGGGTGGTGCGGTGGCCGGTGGTCTGGGGAGGTGCGGGGGCGGCGCTTCTGGCTGTGGTGGTGGCCAGTTGGTGGACCTCCCCGGAGGCCGTCCCGGGGATCGCGGTTCCCGGGCCGGTCGTCGAGTACGGCCTGCCGGTCGTCCGCCTGATCCTCGACCTGTGCGCCCTCGCGGTCGTCGGGCTCAGCCTGCTGCCCAGGTTCCTCGGCTTCGACGACCCAGAGCGTACCGAGCCGATCCTCAGCAGGGCCCGGAACTGGGCGGTGCTCGCGGCGTTCGGGTGGGCCGTCGCGGCGCTGGTGGCCATGGTGCTCAGCGCCGCGGAGGTCACCCCCGGCCGGATGCCCGACCCCGCCGGGTACGTCAGCGTGATCGGCTCGGGCCAGGGACTGGTGATCAGCGCCGCGTGCGCCCTCATCTACACGTGCTTCGGGCTGCTCGCCGTGCGTTTCGGGGAGAAGGTGCCCGCGGAGCTGCGCGTCGTCGTCGCCGTGTTCGGCCTGCTGCCGCTGCCGGTCAGCGGCCACGCCTCGAACTGGTACTGGCACGACCTCAGCATGGTCTCGATGGAGCTGCACGTCGTCGGGGCGTCGGCGTGGACCGGCGGCCTCGTGGCGCTGGCCGTGCTCCTGACGAGGGACCGCGACCTGCTGGCCCGCGCCCTTCCGAGGTTCTCGCGGCTGGCCACCCTCGCGCTGGTCGTGGTGGCGCTCTCGGGGCTGTTCAACGGGCTGGTCGAGCTGGGGCTGTCACCGACGACGCGGCTGCCCTGGTCGCTGTTCACCACCCACTACGGGCAGCTCGTGGTCGCCAAGATCATCCTGGTGTGCGCGGCCGCGGCGCTCGGGGCCCACATCCGCTGGCGGCTGCTTCCGGGCATCGCACAGCGGCGGGCCACGGCGTTCGCCGCCTGGGCGGCGCTCGAAGTCGGCGTGATGGCCGTGGCGTACGGTGTCGCCGTCGCCCTGACCCGCGCCCCGGTCGCCTGACCGGGGCGCGAGGGAGTCGGCTACGGGGTGGCGGGGGCGCTCATCGGGAGGGGGCCTGAAGTCTTGGACTCGCCCGAGCGCCTGCGGCCGTACCACTCGACGCCGAACCACGCCGCGCCGAGCACGACGGCCGCGACCGGCCACGAGGCGAGCATGAAGGGCGGGGCCTCCAGCAGGCGGTCCTGCACGGCGAGGCCGCCGTAGATCGCCGCCGTGACCAGCACGGCACCCAGCGCCGCCCGGGCGACCGGAAGCCGGATCATGAACGCCAGGTCCACGCCTAAGGCGGCGGCGACCAGGAAGAACGGCACGGCCGACGGCGGGAAATGGAAGACGACGAGCAGCGGCCAGATGGCGGCGCGGAAGCCGACGTACACGGCGGCCACCGCCGTGGCGGTCCACCTGCGGCCGACGAGCCTGCGCGCCAGGACGAGCACGAGCACCGCCGCGATGCCGAACCAAAGGGGATACACCCAGTCGGGGACGGGCAGCGAGAACTTCTCGACCATGCCACGGTCCATCGGGCGGCCCATCTGCTTGGCGGCGAACTCCAGCAGGCTCGGCTCGGCGTACACGTGCTCGGGCCCGCGATCCCAGGACGCCAGCTCAAGCACGCCGTACTCCTGGTGCTCGCTCGGGAAGAGCGTGTTCTCCAGGAAGAAGACGAAGAACGCCCCGAGGAGGATCGGGCGCAGCCTGCCCTCGGGGGCGTAGAGGTACCACCCGCGGATGACTCCGGCGATCATGAACGCCGTGCCGATGTAGAGCAGCATGTGGGAGGGGCTCCACGAGGTGATGTCGACGCCGTTCACCCTGTGGTTGATCAGGTCGATCGGCACCGCGATCAGGAACGCCCCGGTGCCCCACTGGATCAGCCGCTGCGCCGTGCGGTCCACTCCGTAGCCGGTGTAGCTGTGCACGATCATCAGGGCGACCACGATGGCCGTGCCCGCGCTGTTGAGCAGGTGCGGAGGCGCGAGGTCGTCGCGCAGCCACTTGAAGTGCCAGGAGACGTCCCAGGAGGCACCGAAGACCTTCAGCACGAACGCCGCGATCCAACTGAGATAGAGGAAGCGGAAGAGGTCCGGCGGGGTCTCCCTGCCCGCCTCTCCCCTGGTCCAATAGGGGAGGGCCCACTCGACCCAGCGAGTGGCCTTGTCCTTGATAGCCGCGCCTGCCTTCACGCGATGAATGATGCCGGTCCTCGACATGCTCCGCAATCGGGGACTTCCCCGAGATAACCCGCATTCACCTCGGGCGAGGCGTCTCAGCGATCTCTCAGCGGCGATCAGTAGGCTCTCGGCATGAAGCTTGCGGGGAGGCGGCCGGCGGCGTTGATCGTTGCGACGCTACTGGTGCTCGGCGCGGCGGTGTGGGCCCTGTGGCCCTCGCCCCCGCCGGTGAAGGGGTTCGACCAGCGGATCCCGGTCGTCGACGGCCCGCGTGACGACCAGCGCGTGACGCTGGACACCACGTTCTTCCCCCCGGCCGGGGGCGGGAAGGCCCCCGCGGTGCTCCTCGCCCACGGGTTCGGCGGCAGCAAGCAGAGCGTGCGCGAGGAGGCCGTACGGCTGGCGCAGGCGGGATACGCCGTGCTGACCTGGTCGGCGCGCGGCTTCGGCGCCTCCACGGGGCAGATCGCGCTGAACTCCCCGGACTACGAGGTCAAGGACGTCAAGCAGCTGATCGACTGGGTCGCCCGGCGCCCGGAGGTGCAGCTCGACTCCGCGGGCGACCCCCGCCTCGGCATGGCCGGAGGCTCGTACGGCGGGGCGATCACCCTGATGGCCGCCGCCTACGACGCCCGCATCGACGCGATCGTCCCGCAGATCACCTGGTACGACCTGGCGGACGCGCTCTTCCCCGACGCCACGGGCGAGGGTCCCGGGAAGGGCGTGTTCAAGCGCATGTGGGCCGGGCTGTTCTTCAGCAGGGCCGTCGACTCCCCCCTCGCGCCGGGGGCCGGGGGCCTCGGCGGCCTCACCGGCGCCCCGGGAGGCACAGGCTCGCGGGACGGCACGGGCACGCCCGCCGATGGACGGCCCGCGACCGGCTCGCCCGATCCCGCCGAGCAGGCGCGGGAGGTGCAGTGCGGGCGGTTCCTGCCGGAGATCTGCCAGATGTACCAGCAGGTCGCGGAGACCGGCCGCGCCACCCCCGGCGCCGTCGAGACTCTCCGCAGGTCGAGCCCGGTCTCGGTGCCCGGGAAGATCCGCGTGCCGTCCCTGCTGATCCAGGGCAAGCACGACTCGCTGTTCCCGCTCGGCCACGCCGACGCCAACGCCAGGGCCATCGCCGCCACCGGCGCCCCCGTGGAGGTCGCCTGGTTCGATGGAGGCCACGACGGCGGCGACGCCGAGCCCGACTGGGTGGCCGACCGCACGATCGGCTGGTTCGGCCACTGGCTCAAGAAGGACGGCACGCCCCTCGGGGACGCCTTCACCGTCACCCGCGACGGCGGGCGCGACCCGGGCACGCGCCGCCCCGTCCTGGTCCACGCCGGCACCGGGCGCTATCCCGGGCTGTCCGGCACCGCGCAGTCGCCGGTCCAGATCGCGGGCCCCGACCAGCAGGTGGCCAGCCCGCCGGGCGGCTCCCCCGCCTCGATCTCCACGGTGCCGGGCGTGGGCGGGCTGCTGGGCAACCTCGGCGGGGCCGGTCTCTCGATCGACATGCCGGGGCAGAGCGCCGTCTTCGAGTCCGCGCCGCTCACCGCGCCCCTGGAGGTGACCGGCGCCCCCGTGGTGAAGGTCCGGGTGCACGGCGAGGGCGAGGTCACCCTGTTCGCCAAGCTCTACGACGTCGGCGGGCAGCGTCCCGCGCTGCCGCAGGGCCTGGTCGCCCCGCTGCGGGTCACCGCCACCCAGGCCGGCACACCCGTGTCGGTCACGCTTCCGGCGATCGACTACCGGTTCGACGTGGGGCACCGGCTGCGGGTCGTGCTGAGCACCACCGACATGGGGTACGCCTCTCCCTCGGCTCCTGCGGTGCACCGCGTCGGGCTGGCCTCGCAGACCCTGACCGTGCCGACGGACGCGTCGCTGACCGCCGTCGCCGCCGGCCTCGCCTGGTGGGTCTGGGCGCTCCCGCTCGCCGCGCTCGCCCTGGCCGCCGTCCTGCTGCTTCTCGGGCGCGGCCGGCGGGCCGGTGAGCCCGACCCCGAGCTGGCCGGGGTGCCGCTGCAGATCACCGGCCTGGCCAAGAAGTACCGCAACGGCGAGCTCGCCGTGGACGACCTGTCGTTCCGCGTCGAGCAGGGCCAGGTCCTCGGCCTGCTCGGGCCGAACGGCGCGGGCAAGACGACGACGATGCGCATGCTTATGGGCCTGATCCATCCCGACGCGGGCGAGATCCGCATCTTCGGGCACCGGGTGACGCCGGGCGCGCCGGTCCTGTCGCGGCTCGGGTCGTTCGTGGAGGGCCCGGGGTTCCTGCCCCACCTGACCGGCAGGGAGAACCTCGACCTGTACTGGCGGGCGACCGGCCGTCCGGGGGACGACGCCCACATGGACGAGGCGCTGGAGATCGCCGCCCTCGGCTCCGCCCTCGACCGGGCGGTGCGCACCTACTCCCAGGGCATGCGCCAGCGCCTCGCCATCGCCCAGGCCATGCTCGGCCTGCCCGACCTGCTCGTCCTGGACGAGCCCACCAACGGCCTCGACCCGCCGCAGATCGCCGAGATGCGCAAGGTACTGATCCGCTACGCCGCGACCGGCCGCACGGTGATCGTGTCGAGCCACATGCTGGCCGAGGTGGAGCAGACCTGCGACCACGTGGTCGTGATGCACCGGGGCCGCCTGGTGACGGCGGGCCCGGTCAGCGCCCTGCTCGGCGGCGCGGTTCCGTCCAACGGCTCGAAGGGGCGTCTCGAAGACGTCTTCCTGGACCTGATCGGGGACAGAGCATGACCTCCGTACAGACGAACGCGCCCAGCGGGGCGAGCACCGCGTACGCGCCGGGGCGCACGCTGCCGTTGCGGGTGGAGGTCGTCAGGCAGTTCAAGCGGCGCCGCACGCTGGTGATGTTCGGCCTGCTGCTGGCGCTGCCGTGGATCCTCGTGGTGGCGTTCTCCCTGGGCCCCGCGCCCACACAGCAGAACTCCCTCAGGCTCTCCGACCTCGCCACGCAGGGCGGCCTCAACTTCGCCGCGTTCACGCTCTCGGTGTCGGCCACGCTGCTGCTGGTGGTCGCCGTGGCGCTGTTCTGCGGGGACACCGTGGCGAGCGAGGCGAGCTGGTCGTCGCTCCGCTACCTGCTGGCCGCCCCGGTGCCTCGCGACCGGCTGCTGCGGCAGAAGCTGACCGTCTCCCTCGGGTACTCGGCGGCGGCGGTGGTCGCGCTGCCGATCATGGCGCTGCTGGCGGGCACCGTCGCCTTCGGCTGGAACGACATCCGCCTGCCAGGCACCGGTGAGACGATCGCGGCCACCACGGTGCTGCCCCGGTTCGGCATCGTCATCGGGTACGCCCTGGTGAACCAGCTCGTGGTCGCGGCGCTGGCGTTCCTGCTCTCGGTGAGCACCGACTCGCCGCTGGGGGCGGTCGGCGGGGCGGTGGGGCTCGTCATCGTGAGCAACATCCTCCAGGCGGTGGAGGCGCTGGGGGTGGTGCGCGAGTTCCTGCCGACCTTCTGGAGCACGGCCTGGCTGGATGCCCTGGTGCCCCAGCTCGACTGGAGCGGCATGATCAAGGGGGCGTCCCTGTCGGTGACCTACGCCGTGGTCCTCGCGGCGCTGGCCTTCCGCCGCTTCCGCCGCAAGGACGTCGTCTCCTGACCACTCCCGCCGCACGGACGTCCGTCACTCAGCGACCCAGCGCCTCTTAACAACCCAACGCCTCTCAGCGACCCGCCGACCAGCTAGCCCGACAAATCCCCCAAAAGCCCTAAAAGAGCATTTATCGCTTAATACCCGGCAAGCCCAGACGGGTGGGCAGGACGCCCCTCCGCCCGCGAACGGGAACGCCGGGTATTCGTACCCCTGGGGCGGGTGCGCAAGGTGACTTTCGGGAGACGAATGTCCGTTTCCGCAAACATGTTCGGCGATATTCTGGAATGATCCTCTCGGTAATCCTGTCGGACATCGAGAATGACGGACAGAGACTGATGCCCCCCTTCGATCAGATAACGACTTTCACCTCCGAACACCGGGTTGAAACGGCCATCATCTGCGTGTCCGCCCTGGTGCTGCTTGTCCTTGCGTACTTCGCCCTTCGCGCCGCCTACTGTGCGGCGGCCCAGGCCTTCCGCCGGTTCGCCGCGAACCGCCCGGCGGAGGACATCCTCACCATCGTCGCGGCCAGCATCGCCACCGGGGTGTCGGCGCAGGGCATGTGGCGCTTCTCCGGCGACGTGCTCGGCTTCGACGGGCCGCTGAGGTTTCTGCTCTTCGCCTTCATCGAAGTCGCCGTGATCACCAGCGCCGTGCGGGCCCGCCGCAACATGCGGGAGAACTACTCCGCCGGCATCGACGGCATGGCCGTGTGGGCGCTCACGAGCCTGTCCGCGGTGCTGTCCAGCCTGGACGCCCGCAGCCTCGCCGAGGCGATCTTCCGACTCGCCGCCCCGCTGGTCGCCGCGTGGCTGTGGGAGCGTGGCATGGCGATCGAGCGCCACCGCATCACCGGGCGTTCCCGCATCAAGTGGCGGCTGACGCCCGAGCGCGCCATGGTCCGGCTCGGGCTCGCCGAGGTGAGCGACCGCACCGCCAGCGAGGTGGACGCCCACCGCAGGCTCACCCGCGTGGCCCTGGCCGCCAAGCGCGCCCGCGCGCTCCGCGAGGCGGGCGCCTCCGACCGCAAGATGCGCGCGGCGCTCGGCAGGCTCGACCGCATGATGGACCAGGCCGTCGAGCACACCGGGCTCGCGGTCGACAGCGACCGCCAGGAGGCGCTGCTGTCGCAGATCGGCGCGCTGTACAACACCAGCGCCCTGATCGACCTGCGCCCGCCGGTGCCGTGGGGTCCCGAGCCCGAGGAGCCGCCGAGGCCGCACGCGCTGCCCGTGGCCTCCTCCCCCGTCGCGGCCTACATCGCCGACGACGACGAGGACGCCGAGATGGTCGACCCGGCCCCGGCCGTGGTGGACACCGCGCAGCGGGCGGCCCTGATGCGCGCGGCCCGCGCGTACTGGGACAAGCAGATCGACCGCAAGTTCGTCCCGCGCGCCGCCGACATCGCCAGGGAGACCGGCATCTCGCTGGTCACCGCCCGCGAGTACCGCGCGCTGTGGAAGCTCGAACCCCGGGCCCACGCGCTGATCGAGATCGCGTACAACGAGCACGGCATCGTCGACACCGGCACGTTCCCGGCGATCGTGGTGCCGGACGGGCCCGAGGGGGCCGAGCGACCGGAGCGGGTGCTCACGGTGAACGGCTCCACTCCCTCGGCGGGCATGGCCGGCGCCTGACCGCCGGGGCCCAAGGTGGAAGGTGCGGCCCGGAGGCGGATGTCCGTCTCCGGGCCGAAACGCCGCTCCCCCTCACCTCAGTCCCAGTGCGGGGGGCGCTCCTCCAGCAGCCAGGACACGTCGTCGTCGGACGGGGAGCGCCACTCGCCCCAGCCCGTGTCGGTGTCGTCGCTCGTCTGGTCGGGCAGAACCGGCAGCCCCTCGTCGGAGAGGTCCACCGGACGCAGGTCATCCGGCTCTCGCACAGTCACGGCACAATGCTACGTGGCCGCCGGGGCGGCCGATCATTCCACGCACCAAGATCTCCCCTGTTACCCCTCAAAAGTGATGTCAGGTGTGGTCCCCGGAGCAGTCACCCCAGGAGCCCACATCTCAGGCGTACATCGGCGGCACAGGGACAGGTAACGCCCCGCACAGGTACGATGCGGAGGCAGGTAGCACGCCGGAACGACCCCCGTGAGGCGGCCCATGGCAACGCCGGCAGGATGGCGCAGAGAGGGAAATCTCCCCGCGGAGCTCACCAGCTTCGTCGGTAGAGACCGGCTGCTCGCGACCATCAGGCAGCGCCTCCACGGCTCCCGCCTGGTCACCGTGACGGGCATCGGCGGGGTCGGCAAGTCCCGCACCGCCCTGCGCGTCGCCCACCAGGTCGGCTCGCAGTTCCCCGACGGCGTCTGGTACGTCGACCTGTCCCGGCTGCAAGATCCCACCATGGTCCAGCACGCCGTCAGCGCGGCGCTCGGCATCGCCGACCAGTCGGCGAGGCCCGAGGCCGAGGCCCTCACAGAGTGGCTGGGCCGGCGCGACGCCCTCCTTGTGATCGACTCGTGCGAGCACCTGCGCGGGGCGTGCGCCGAGCTCGTCGACCAGCTCCTGCGCAGCGCCGAGCGCGTGCGGGTGCTGGCGACCAGCAGGCAGTCCCTCGGCGTGCAGGGCGAGCAGTCGATCCCCATCGCGCCCCTGCAGGTGCCGGGCGACGACGACGTGGAGAGCCCGTTCGTCAACGAGTCCGTCCAGCTCTTCGCCGAGCGCGCGTCCGCCGTCGTCCCCTCCTTCTCGGTGGACGAGGACAACATCACGGCGGTCTCCGAGCTGTGCCGGCGGCTCGACGGCATCCCGCTGGCGATCGAGCTCGCCTCCGTCCGCCTGCGGGCGCTGTCGGTGGAGCAGATCCTGGCGCTGCTGACCGACCGCTTCAGCCTGCTCGCGGGCGCGAGCCGCACGGCGTTGCCCCGCCACCAGACCCTGCGCGCGGCCATCGGGTGGAGCCACGAGCTCTGCGAGCCCGCCGAGCGGCTGCTGTGGGCCCGCCTGTCGATCTTCTCGGGCGACTTCGAGCTGGAGGCCGCCCGCTATGTCTGCGCCAGCGAGAACCTCCCCGCCGAGAACGTCATGGAGCTCATCACCGGCCTGGTGGAGAAGTCCATCCTGCTGAGCGGCAACGAGCGCGCCGGCGTGCGCTACCGGCTCATCGACACCCTGCGCGGCTACGGCAAGGAGTGGCTGGACAAGCTGGAGGAGACCGAGTGGGTCCGGCGCCGCCACCGCGACTACTACCTCCAGCTCGCCGAGCGGGGTGAGCACGCCTGGTCGGGGCCGCGGCAGGTCTACTGGTTCGGCCGCATGCGCCAGGAGCACGACAACATCCGCGCGGCGCTCGACTACTGCCTCCACGACCCCCGCGAGGCGCGCACGGGCCTCGAGCTGCTGTCCTCGCTGTGGTTCATGTGGGTCGCCTGCGGATTCGCCCGCGAAGGCCGCCTCTACCTGGAGCGGGCCCTGCACAACTGCCCCCAGCCGAGCAAGGAGCGCTGCAAGGCGCTGTGGGTGCTCGCGTACGTCCGCAGCGCCCAGGGCGACACCGAGGGCGCGCTGGACGCGGCCGAGAAGTGCGCCACCGACGCGGTCCGCGTGGGCGACTCGATCGCGGTGATCCTGGCGACCAAGATGCAGGGCACCGCCGCCTTCCTCCAGGGCGACCTGCACAAGGCGACGGCCCTGCTCGGCGTGGCGATCGAGTTCCACCGCAGCGGGCGCGAGCTGAACCCTGGGCTGCTGCCCGCGATCGTCGAGCTCGCGGTCGTGCTCACCCAGCAGGACGAGCTGACCGAGGCCGAGTCGCTGCTCCGCGACTGCCGCCAGCTGTGCGCCGAGCGCGGGGAGCTCTGGCTGCGCTCCTACGCCGTCTGGGCGACGTCCGACATCGAGCGCATGACCGGCCGCACCGACGACGCCGTGCTGAGCGCGCAGGAGTCCCTGCGGATCAAGCGTCACTTCCACGACGTGCTGGGCGCCGTGCTGGCGATGGAGACGCTGTCCCAGCTCGCCGTCGACAAGGGCGACCCCGCGCGGGCGGCGCGCATCCTCGGCGCGGCGCAGGCCAACTGGCAGCTCTTCGGGCTGCCGCAGTTCGGCTCGCCGTTCTTCAGCACCGAGCACGAGCAGTGCGTCAAGGAGTGCAAGCGCGTTCTGGGGGAGGATTCCTACCTCGACGTCTACCAGCAGGGCTCCAAGATGAGCTTCGAGGAGGCCGTCAGCTACGCCATGGGCGAGATCGACCCGAGCGACGCGCCCGTCGCCTAGCCGGGCGGCCCCTGGCCGGGGCCGGTCCGGCCAGGTGACCGGGGGGCGCCGGGTCAGCCGCCCTGGTGGCGCATGACACGCTGCGCCGACGCGCCCTGCCAGGCTCTGGTGTACCTGCTGCTCGTCAGCGAGTAGGCGATGCTGCCGCTGATCCAGTGCTCCAGGCCCCTGATGTACGCCGCCACGGCCTCGGAGTTGAGCCCTTCGAGCGCCGAGCGCAGGTCCACCATCCGCTGGACCGCGTCGTCGCGCATCCTGCCGATCTGGTTCATCGCGTGCTGGATCGACCGGTGCCGATGCCTGGCCAGCACGCTGACGAGGTTGTTGCCGGAGTTCACCCCCGTGCGCTCCTTGGGATACGAGAGGAGGTCGTTGTCCCACACCACCACGTCGTTGGCGCTCTCGGTGATCGCCCGTACGTCCGGGTGGCGCCACTCGCCGGGGGTCAGCGGACGCCCGGTGGCGACGTCGATCAGCGCGAAGACCGTCAGCATGGCTCCGGTCCTGCGCCGCATGAAGATGTAGTCACCATAGGTCGGGACCACGGCGTCCTCGCGGTTGGCCGCCTCCCACACCTGGGCGAACAGGTAGTCCTTGGTGACCGACCGCCAGCGGTCGAGCTGGTCGGCGTCCGCCGCCGCACTGACGCGGGCCTTGATGTCGAGCATCGCGCGCGCGAACGGGTTCTCCACGTACGCGGCGTCCGCGGGGTCGAGGTCGTCGAGCACGGCGAGCAGCTGCGGCAGCGCGCGGGCGATCTCGGCGGCCCGGCGGTCGGACTCGCAGAACGCGTCGTCGAAGGCGAACAGCCACACGCACCAGTCGGTGACCAGCCGGAGCATGTCGTTGCCCGCGTAGGGGTAGGTGCGGGCGCCCAGCCTGCCGTAGCAGGCCTCGCGGTAGCGGTCCAGCTCCGCCGGGTCGTCGATCATGTGGCTGGCGACCAGCCAGGAGAAGGTCTCCTCGTTGACCTGGTCGGCGTACGGGCTGATAAGGCTGGGGAACGGACACGACAAAGGAGGAAGAAGAAGCCTGGACGGCGCTAAATCAGCCATCTCCACATCATGGCAACAAAACCTCCGTATAACTACAACGCAACATCCCCGATTGCGGGTGCTATTTAAGTTTGTGCTCGAACCATTTCAGGAATTCGGCGTGTCCGAACATCTGGGCGGTGTCGACCGCGGAGGGCGTGCCCGCGGCGGGGTCGGCCCCGGCGTCGAGCAGTGCCCGCACCACCTCGGGCTCCTTCTTGAAGACCGCGCCCGCGAGCGGGGTCTGCCCGCGGTCGTTGACGCGCCCGGGATCGGCCCCCCGCGACGCCAGCGCCCGCACCGTCTCGGCGTGGCCGTGGTAGGCGGCCAGCATCAGCAGCGTGTCACCCTTGTCGTTGGTGAGGTTCGACGGCACCCCCGCGTCGACATAGGCGCACAGCTGCTCGGTGCGCCCCGCCCTGGCCAGCTGGAACAGCCGGGTGGCGAGCTCCTCGACCTCCGCGTCTTCCCGCACGCCCTCCATTGTGCACCGCCTGGGTGCCCGGGGCCGAACCCCGGGTAGCGGGCGACTCGCGCGGCGGAATCCCCAGGACATCCCATAGGTTCTCTCTTGAGAGACGAAAGAAAGGCTGGGACCCAAGGTGTTCGACCCGACGGATCTCTACCGGCTCAGCGGTGATGTCCCTGAGCTGACCGATCCGGTGCTGCTCTACCACTTTGAGGGTTTCGTGGACGCCGGAGGAGCCGGAAGGCTCGCCGTCGGCCACCTGCTCGCCGAACTGGAGCACCGGGTCGTGGCGACGTTCGACGTCGACCGCCTCCTCGACTACCGGTCGCGGCGGCCTCTGATGACCTTCGACACCGACCGCTGGGTCGACTGCGAGGCCCCCGAGCTCGCCGTCCACCTCGCCAACGACGCGACGGGCACGCCGTTCCTGGTGATGAGCGGCCCGGAGCCCGACCGCGAGTGGGAGCTGTTCACCGAGGCGATCGGCACGCTGGTCACCCGGCTGAACATCGGCAAGCTGGTGACCATGCACGGCATCCCCATGGCCGCGCCGCACACCCGCCCGCTCGGCGTGACCGCCCACGGCACGAGGCCCGAGCTCGTGAGCGGCCCCGGCAGCCCGTTCGGCAAGATCCAGGTGCCGGGCAGCGCCGCCGCCCTGATCGAGCTGCGGCTCGGAGCGCGGGGCCACGACGCGCTGGGCTACGCCGTGCACGTTCCCCACTACCTCGCCCAGGCGGAGTACCCAAGGGCGGCGGTGACGGCGCTCGAGGCGGTCACGCGCAGCACCGGGCTGGTGTTCCCCCTGGCGGCGCTGAAGGACGCCGCCGAGAAGACCACGGCCGAGATAGAGGAGCAGATCATCGCCTCGGCCGAGCTGTCCACGGCGATCCAGGGCCTTGAGCAGCAGTACGACGCGTTCACCGCGGGCGCCGAGCGCGAGAACCTCATGGCCGAGACCACTCCCATGCCGACGGGCGACGAGCTCGCCGCGCAGTTCGAGCGCTTCCTCGCCGAGCGCGACGAGCGCGACTCATGATCAAGGTAGGCCTGGCCGGGTACGGCCCGGCCGGGGAGTTCTTCCACGCCCCGCTGATCGCCGCCACGCCCGGCCTGCGGCTCGACGCCGTCGTGACGCGGGATCCGGAGCGGGCGGCCCGCGTCGGCCGCGATCACCCGGGCGCCCGGGTGGTCCCCTCGGCCGAGAGCCTGCTCGGGCTCGATCTCGACCTCGTGGTGGTCGCCTCGCCGAACCGCACGCACGTCCCGCTCGCCACGCAGGCGCTGTCGGCGGGGCTGCCCGTCGTGGTGGACAAGCCCCTGGCCGCCACCGCCGCCGAGGCCCTCGACCTCGTACGGCTCGCGCGCGAGCGCGGCCTGATGCTGACGGTGTTCCAGAACCGCCGCTGGGACGGCGACTTCCGCACGCTGTGCAAGCTCGACCTCGGCGAGGTCCACCGCTTCGAGTCGCGGTTCGAGCGCTGGCGGCCCGTGCCCAAGGGCGGCTGGCGGGAGAACGGCGGCCCGGACGAGCTGGGCGGCCTGCTGTACGACCTGGGAAGCCACCTGGTCGACCAGGCCCTGCGGTACCTCGGCCCGGTGACCGACGTGTACGCGGAGACCGACGTCCGGCGGGCCGGGGTGGAGGCGGACGACGACGCGTTCATCGCGCTGACCCACGCGAGCGGCGCCCGGTCGCATCTGTGGATGAGCGCGGTGGCCGCCCAGCTCGGGCCGAGGTTCCGCGTGCTCGGGTCCCGGGCGGCGTACGTCAAGTGGGGCCTGGACCCCCAGGAGGAGCGGCTGCGGGCGGGCGAGCGCCCGGGCGGTCCCGGGTGGGGCGCCGAGGAGCCCGAGCGGTGGGGCGTGCTGGGCGCCGACGGCGACGCCCGTCCTGTGGAGACCGAGCCCGGGGCCTACCAGGAGTTCTACGCCGGCGTGGTGGCCGCGCTCAGGGACGGCGCCCCGCCGCCGGTCGATCCGGTGGAGGTGTCGGCCGCGCTGGCCGTGCTGCACGCCGCGCGCACCTCGGCGGCCGAGCGGCGGGTCGTCCCGCTCGCGCGGGACTCCGGCTCACCCGGCCCGGCGTAGCGCCAGGGCTCCGGCGTGAGTCGACCAAGATTCACATCGCCCGCCGGAGGCCTCGCCCGCACTGTCGTGAGCCGTGGCCCGGCCTGATCGGCCCGATCAGGCCGGGCTGGGTTCAGCCGAGCAGGCGGGAGCGGAGCGCGGCCGCGTCCTCGGCCGTCCAGCCCTGCTCGGCGAGCCAGCCGAGCGGCCCTCCGTGCCTCTCGTCGAGCGCGCGCAGGAAGTTCTCCATGAACTCCCGGCGCGGCAGGTGGTTCTCGGCGGGCTGCGCGTCGAGGTCGTCCCGGTAGGTGTCACTGGCGCGCAGCCGGGCGAGGATCCGCTCCAGCCGGTCGCCCGTCGCGGTGTAGTCGGCCACGATCGCCTCGCGCTCGACTCCGGCCACCGAGAGCGCCAGGGCGCACACCACCCCGGTGCGGTCCTTGCCCGCGGCGCAGTGCACGACGCACGCGCCGTCGCCGTACGCCAGGACCCGCAGCGCGGCGAGCACCGAGTCGGGGCGGTCGCGGAGGTAGGCGTAGTAGAAGCCGAGGACCCTGACCTCGGCGGCGTCGCTCTCGCGCCTGCCCTGCCAGGGCAGCACCCGGTCGGCGTCGATGCGGGTCGCGGGGGCGTCCCCGGTGTCGGCCTCGACGTCGGTGTGCCGGCCGCCCTCCGCGAACAGGGTCAGGTGATGGATGCCGACCTCCGGCACCCTGGTGAGCGGGCCCGGGCCTTCGAGGGAGACCTCGGCGTTGGAGCGCAGGTCGACCACGTCGCGCAGTTTCAGCTCACCGACGAGCCTCTCCACGTCGGCGTCCGTCAGGCCCTGGAGGTTGTCCGAGCGCAGCACCCGCCCGAATGTCGTCGTCTCGCCGTCGACCGTGGGAAGACCGCCGAGGTCTCGCACGTTCACGGCGCCGTCAAGAGTTATCCACCTCGTTAGTTCATTCATCACTTCCAACCCTATATGCGCTATATGTCCGCGCGAAGAAGGCGGTAAGGGCACAGTGGCAAAAGAACATGTCCATTGCGTGGCGTCTGCCACCGTGACGCCCGCCCATACGTGATGTAAAGGACCGAGCCCTCATCGGCTCCGGCCGCCCGGCCGCCTTCCCCCAAGGAGGTCATGTGGACCCACGGACGCCCGTCCCGAAGCTCGTTCTCGACCCCTCGCTGCCGCCCGGCGTCGCGCGGACCCTCCGCACCAGCCCCGGAGCGCTCCACGCCGTACGCGCCGGAGCCGTCCCGCCGCCCGCGGGTCCAAGCCCGGCCGCCGTCGTCGCCGTCACGGTCTCCCTGATCGCCGCCTGGGTGCTGACCGGCCCCTGGGGCATGTTCACGCTGGGGGCCGTAGTCACGGGACTGGTCGGCGTCCGGGCGCTGGCCGCCGACCCGGAGCGGCGGGACGCGCGCAGGCGCCTGCGGGTGGCAGCCGAGCACTCCGCCCGGTTCATCCTTCCCGAGGACCTCGACGAGGGCTGCCGCGACCTGCTGGCCCGCGCCCAGGCGGCGACCGGCGACGTGCTGGAGTCCGAGGTCCACGCCGCCGGCCTGCTGGACTCGATCGACAACGCGATCACCCTCCCGGCCGAGGTCTGGCGGCTCGGCGAGCGACTGGCCGACCTCACCCGCACGCGGGCGGAGCACGAGAAGATCGTGCCGCGCGACCTGCCCGACGACGTGGCCGAGATCTTCACCCCCTACGACGACGCGCTCGACCGGGCGCTCCGCTCGCTCGCGGCACGCGTCGCGACCCTTGAGGAGTACGCCCGCGAGGTGCGGCGCGCCGACGCCGTCTACCGGGCCCATCGGCGGCTGGAGGTGCTACGGGAGCGCACCCCCGACTACGAGCGGCTGCTCGCCGGCACCGCGGAGGACCGGCTGGCGGCTCCGCACATCGACGGGCTTGGCGGGCAGGCGCGGGAGGTGGAGCGCGTCTTCCACCGGAGCCTCGACGAGGCCAGGCGAGCCGGGGACCACCTGATCTCCCACACCCCGCTCACCGCCGCCTAACGCCCTCCGGGGTGCGGTGCCGGGTCAGGCCCTGGTCACCCGCTCCAGCACGTTCTGGGCACGGGTCATCCCCGCCTCGTTGCCCAGGCTGCGGTACAGCTCCAGCGCCCGGGTGATCGGCTCGACCGCCTCGCCCGGGCGGCCCGCGTCGGCCAGCGTCTCCGCGAGCGTTCGGAGGCTCCTCGCCTGCCACCAGCGGTCGGCCAGGCCCTCGAAGCCGCTCACGGCCCGGCGCAGCGCCGCCACGGCACGGTCGGTCCTGCCGAGGCGGGCCAGCGCCCTGCCCTCGGAGACCTCGCTGCGCGCCACCCCCCAGGAGTCGCCGAGCCGGTCGAGCGTCTCCTTGGCCTCGACGACCGACGCGTACTCCCGCAGGCCGTTCTGGGGGTCGCCGATCTCCCCCGCCGTGCGCAGGCAGCGGGCCTCCTCCCACTCCTCGTTCCTGTCGTGGAAGGCCTTGGTCGCGAACCTCAGGGCGTTGCCCGCCAGGATGTACTTGCGCTCGGCGTCCTCCGAGCCCCCCTCGGCGTCCAGGGCACGGGCCTCGGCCGCCAGCACCTCACCGAGCACCCGCTGGGTCTGCGCCTCCGAGTAGCGGTTGCCCTCCGCCTGGAAGACGGCGAGCGCCTCCTCCAGCAGCACCCTGGCCTCGCGCGGCCGGCGCTGCGACAGCCACAGCTCGGCCAGGTTGCGCTGCGTGCGCGCCGACCACCAGGGGTCGCCCTCGGCCTTGAACGCCGCGATCGCGTCGATCAGGTATGTCTCGCTCCGGTCGAGACCGCCCTCGCTGAGCAGGGTCATGCCCACCGAGCGCAGCGCGCGGGCCATCCACCACATCTCCTCCAGCTCGGTGAAGATCGACAGGGCCCGTTCGGCGTCGCGCAGCGCGCCGGCGCGGTTCCCCTGGCCGCCGAGGACCGCCGACCGTTCCAGCAGGGCGATGCCGAGGGCGCGGGCGTCGCCCATCCGGACGGCGGCCTCGTACCCCGTCTCCGCGACCACCCGCCAGTCGGGCCAGTAGGCGCGCAGTGAGTGGCACAGGGAGCAGAAGGCCCGGCCGAGCCCCCAGGCGGGCTCCCACATCTCCAGCGCGCGGGCCTGGTGGACGGCGGCGAGCAGGGCGAGCCGCTCGGTGTTGAACCACTCGGCGGGGGGCGCCTGGCCGCCGGGCAGGGCGGGCGGCCCCGCCTGGCGATGGCTGCCCCGCCGCCGCCAGTCCTGGGGCCAGCGGGCCATCGCCGCCGCCTCCGCCCCCCGGCGGTAGCCGGCCAGCACGCGCTCGACGGCCGCGCGCCGCGCCTCGTCGCTCTCCTCGATCATGGCGCGCTCGCGGGCGTAGAGGCGCACGAGGTCGTGGAGCCGGTAACGGGTCCGCGTGCCCGCGCCGGGGCCGCCCTCCTGGGGGATGAACTCGACGAGCTGGGCGTCGACGAGCGCCTCAAGCTGGTCCTCGCCGTCCATGGCCGAGACCCCGAGAAGGTCGCCCGCCACCCAGCCGGGCATGTCAGGGGCGGTAAGGACCCCGAGCAGGCGGAGCAGGCGCCGCTGGATGTCGGTGCAGGTGTCGTACCCGAGCTGGAGGGACGCCCGCACGCTGAGGTCGATCTTGGGGGCGACCTCCAGCTGGTCGAGCCTGCGGCGCTCGTCGCTCAGGCGCTCGGCGAAGCCGGCCAGCGTCCAGCTGTCCCTGGTGCGCAGGCGGCCGCCGCAGATGCTGATCGCCAGGGGGAGGAGGCCGGACATGCGGACGATCTGCTGGGCCGATTCGAGGTCGGCGGCGACGCGGTCGTCGCCCGAGAGCCGCGCGAGCAGCTCCACCCCCTGGGCCTCGGTGAAGACCGAGAGCTGGCGGTCGTAGGCGTTGAGCAGGAAGAGCGGCTGGCGGGAGGTGATGATCACCGCGCATCCAGACTCGGGAGGGATCAGGTCCCTGACCTGGTCCCCCCGCTCCGCGTTGTCCAGAAATATCAGGATCCGGCAGCCCCGGGTCCAGGTCCACCAGAGCTTCTGCAGCTCGCGCATGCCGCCGAGGTCCGTGGTGAGCCGCACCCCGAGCGCCCGCAGGAACCCCAGCAGCACCTCCTCGGGCCGTACGGGCAGGTCCGTGCCGCGCAGGTCGAAGTACAGCTGGCCGTCGGGGTAGGCGTCCTTGATCTCGTGCGCGAAGCGGGTCGCCAGCGCCGACTTGCCCACACCGCCGGGACCGTAGATCGACATCGTGAGCGGCGCGGCCGGCACGCCCTTGCGGATCGTACGGCGCTCGGCGAACGCGCGGCGCAGCCCCGCGAGCGAGTCGCCGCGCCCGGTGAAGTGCTCGATCACCGGGGGAAGCTGCGCCGGCGCCTCGGTCCCCGCGGCGTCCTGGCCGGACGCCGTCCCCTGCGAGGGCGAGCCGGTGGTGGCCCAGGTCAGCAGCCCCACGAGCAGTGCCGCCAGCACGGTGACGGCGATCTTCGCCTGGACGGGCAGGTCCCACACGTCGAGCGAGGTGGCCAGCACGCTGGCGACCGCCGCGCCGATCCCGGCCATCGGCGGCGCCAGGCGGACGAGCAGGCCTCGCCGGGGCCCGGGGGCTCCGCTCCTCCGGCCTGACCCGTGCCCGGGCCTGTGGGCGGCGTTCGGATGGTTTCGCCGATCGAGCGACCGCGGTGGCCGGGACATGGGCGTCCTCCGAGGGGCATGGCGCGTCATCTGACCCGATTCAAGCAGACAAGTGGTGATCGCGCGCTCGGCCGGCGCGGTGGGTGCCACCGCTCGGCCACCGTTCGCGGGGAATTCACGTTCGCGGTCCGAAACACCCGCGTAACCGGGCACCCCCACCGGCTTCATCTGACCGTAATTGAGCTAACCGAAAGCATCTAATTCGGCCAGACCACTCAAAACACAGCCTTTCACCAGCAATTGCGCTTAGGCAAAGATCTCCCCTTTAATCTCCTCTGGACAAAGATCCGGTACGAGCTCCCATCCGCGCCACGTCGGACAGCTCCGCGCCGCCCGCGACACGTCGGAAAGGAGAAGGGTGATCCCGTCATGACCGCGCTCATCGAGGTCCGTGACGCGAGCGTCCGCTACCTTTCCACCGGGCAGGCCGCACTCGGCGCGACCTCGCTCACCGTGAACCCAGGCGACCTCACGCTGGTGAGCGGACCGTCCGGATGCGGCAAGAGCACGCTGCTGCGCCTGGTCAACGGCCTGATCCCGCACGCCTACCGCGCCGAGGTGACCGGCGAGGTGCTGGTGGGAGGGCGGCCGGTCACCGGACGGACGATCCGCGACATCTCCACGGTCGTCGGCACGATGCTGCAGGACCCGCGCAAGCAGATCGTCGGCACCACCGTGGCGGCCGAGATCGCCTTCGGCCCCGAGAACCTCGGCCTGCCCCGAGAGGAGATCAGGCGGCGCACGGCCGAGGTGGCGGACCGCGTCGGGATCACCCACCTGCTCGACCGCGCCACCGCCGGGCTCAGCGGCGGGGAGCTGCAGATGGTCGCCTTCGCCGGGGTGCTGGTGATGCGCCCGAAGGTCGTCGTCGTGGACGAGCCGCTGGCCAACCTGGACCCGGCGGCGAGCCTGCGCCTCATGCGCGAGGTCCGCAGGTTCGTCGACGACGGGGGCGCCGCCGTCGTGGTCGAGCACCGGGTCGAGGAGATCCTGGAGTTCGAGCCGGCCGAGGTGCTCTACCTGGAGGAGGGCACGACCCGCTACCAGGGGCCGGTCGAGGGGTTCCTCCAGGTCGCGCCGGTCGGGCACGTCAAGCTGCCGTTCGCCACCCTGGTGGCCCGCGCCGCCGAGCTGCCCGCCGTCACCGCGCCGGCCCGCCGCGTGGCCGCCGGCGATGTCCCGAGGCTGGAGTACCGGGACGTCAGCCTCGGGTACGGCAAGCGCACGGTGCTCGCGGGCACCGACCTCGCCCTCGGCCCGTCCGAGCGGGTGGCGGTGCTCGGGCCCAACGGGGCGGGCAAGTCCACGCTGCTGCGCGCCGCCGTGCTGCTGATCGCCGCCTCGCGGGGCGAGGTCCTGGTGGACGGCTCCCCCGTCGCCGACCGGTCGATCGCGAGCCTGGCGACCACCTTCGGCTACGTCTTCCAGAACCCCGGGCAGGCGCTCTTCAGCGCCACCGTCGGCCAGGAGCTGGCGTTCGGCCCGCGCAACCTCGGGTGGAGCCCCGGGGAGATCGCCGAGGAGTCGGAGAAGGTCCTGCGGGCGGTGCTCCTCGACGGCGAGAAGGACATCATGGACCGGCCGCCGCGCACGCTGTCGTACGGCCAGCAGCGCCGCCTCACCGTGGCGCTCGCCCTGGCCATGCGCCCCCGCACGCTGATCCTCGACGAGCCCACCGCCGGGCAGGACCTCCACACGACCACCGCGTTCATCGGCCACGCCCTGGCCGCCGAAACCGTGGAGAGCGTCTACTTCATCACCCACGACGTCGACCTCGCCCTCACCTACGCCGACCGCGTCGTCGTCGTGGACGAGGGCCGCGTGGTCGCCGACGCCTCCCCCGCCGAGCTGGCCCGCGCCGAGGGCGTGTGGTCGCGCGCGGGGCTCCAGGCCACCAGCCTGGTCCGGGCGGTGCGCGAGCACCTGCCCGACGCGAGCTCGATCCCCCACCCGTTCGACCTCGCCCGCGGCCTTTCGCACCACCCACGTTCCAACCCATCCCCCCAGGAAGGAACCACCCCCTCATGAGCACAGACGCAACCACCCCGCGAGAGCCCGTCTTAGCCATCTCGTCGCGCACGGTCGTGTTCGGCGCGGTCGGCGCGGCGCTCTACGCCGTCCTCGGCCTGTTCAGCTTCCTCATCCCCGGCACGCAGAGCGTCACCGTCCGCCCCGCCTTCGCGCTGGTGCCGTTCTTCGGCAAGCGCTTCGGCGTGATCGCGGGATTCTTCGTCGGCTTGGTCGGTAACGCCATCATCGACCTGATCTCCGGCTATGGCCTGCAGTACTGGAACTGGAGCGTCGCCAACGGCCTCGTCGGCGCCGTCGCCGGGCTCATCTTCGCCTACCTGCCGCCGATCGCCAACGAGGCCGTGCGCCTGGTGGTGACCGCTCTCGGAGCCCTGGTCGCCACCGCCATCGGCCTGTTCTTCGTGATCACGGACATCTGGGTGCAGGGCATCGGCTTCAACACCTTCTTCACCGTCAATTACGTGCCCGCGCTCATCGCCGACGGCATCGCCGTCGTCATCCTGACCCCCGCCCTGGACGCCATCTGGGAGCCGCTGTCCAAGCGGACCGGACGGTAACCGGGTGGACGTCACGCCGCGCTACCTGGGCGCGGGTTCGTTCCTGAGCCGTCGCGATCCGCGCGTGCTCCTGCTCGTTCCCGTGCTCTACCTCGTGGCCGTGGCGGGGATCGACGACCTCAGGCCCGTGCTGCTGTGCACCGCGGCCGCCCTCGCGTACTACCGCGCCGCGGGGATCCCGTGGCGCGGGGTGCGGGCCAACTGGGCGTTCATGCTGACCTTCACCACGGCTCTGGTCGTGGCGAACAGCATCCTGACCTCGGCGGACACCCGTTCCGGCGGGAACGCCGAGGTCCTTTTCACCGTCCCTGTCACCCACACCGCCGTCACCTGGGCGACCCTGTCGTACGCGGCCACCCTGCTCGTGCGCTACATCTCCCTGGCCATGGTCGGGTTCCCCGTGGCGTTCAACATCGCGCCCTCGGACCTCGGGGTGGCGTTCGCGCGGCTCGGGCTGTCCCAACGGCTCGCCTACGGCATCGACCTGACCTTCCGGTTCCTGCCCTCGACGTGGGCGAGCCTGCAGGAGACCGTGGACGCGCAACGGCTCAGGGGGTACGAGCACAGCCGCACCCGCAACCCCGTGAAGAGGCTGATCACGCTGAAGCCCGTCGTCGTGCCTGTGACGGTGAACGCACTGATCGACGCGGAGGACACCGTGAACGCCATGGACCTGCGGGGGTTCGGCGGCAGGCACCGCACCTGGATGCGGGAGCTGGCCTTCGACCGCGCCGACTACCTGGTGCTCGGCGGCTTCGCCGCCATGGCCGCCGTGCTGGTCGCCGCCAAGATCCTCGGGCTGACGGAGACCGTATGGGTGCCGTGATCCACTCGGCGCCGCTGGTCATGCCGGTGTCCCGCCCGCCGATCCGCGACGGCGCGATGGCCGTGCTGCGCGGCAGGGTGCTGGAGGTCGGGCCCCGCAGGGAGATACTCGCCGCCCACCCCGGCGCGGAGGAGCTCCGCTGGCCCGGGGTCGTCGTGGCGGGGCTGGTCAACGCCCACACCCACCTGCAGTTCACGGGCATGGCGGAGGTCGGCAGGCGGGTCTACGACACGTTCGAGGAGTGGTCGAACGCCTTCGACGCGGTCTACTTCTCGTCCGCGGGGGCGGACTGGGCGGGGAGCGCGCGGGAGGGGGCGCTCCTGGCGCTGCGCCACGGCACCACGGCGGTGGCCGACGTGGTGACCGACGTGGAGGCGATGCCCGTGCTCGCCCAGGCGGGCCTCGCCGGCATCTCCTACCTGGAGGTGCTCGGCGACACCGACGCGAGCTGGGCGGAGACCGGGCGCCACCACCTGACCTCGACGGTCCGCGAGCTGGGCGCCGCGGGCACGGGCGCCGTCGGGCTCTCGCCGCACGCCCCGTACACCCTGGACACCGGCGTGCTCGCCGACCTCGCGGTGCTGGCCCGCGGGTTCGGGCTGCGCCAGCACATCCACCTGCTGGAGTCGGCGCACGAGCGGGAGTACACGGTCTCCGGCACAGGGCCGATCGCTCATCTGGTCCGCGAGCTGGGGTTCGACTTCGAGATCCTGCGCGCGGGCGGCACCGGTCAGGGGCCGGTCGCCTTCCTCGACGCGCTCGGCCTGCTCGGGCCGCACTGCCACGTCGCCCACGGCGTCCACCTGGACGCGGAGGAACGGGCGCTGCTGCGCGAGCGCGGGGTGAGCGTCGCGCTGTGCCCGAGGTCGAACCGCACCCTCGGCCTCGACGGTCCGCCGGTGGCTGCGCTGCTGGAGGAGGGCTGCGCGATCGCCGTCGGCACCGACTCGCTGGCCTCCTCGCCGTCGCTCGACCTGCTCGAGGACGTACGCCTGCTGCGCGCGCTGGCTCTGGAGCAGGGGTACCGGGCACCGGACCTGTCCCGCAGGCTCGTCGAGGCGGCCACCGTCGGCGGGGCCCGCGCGCTCGGCCTGGACACCGGGCCCGGCCGCATCGGCTCCCTCGCCGCGGGGACGCGGTGCGACTTCGCCGTGTTCGACGTCGACCCCGGCGAGCGGGACCCGTATCTGTGCCTGATCGAGGACGGGCCGGGGCGCTGCGTGGCCACGGTCACGGGCGATGACCACGCGGGTCGCGTGCACCTCGTGAACTCGACCCCGGAGGGTCACCGTGGGTGCTAACCTCGCAGCGATCTTCACGAAATCAAGCGCGATATTACGATTTTATAGGCCTCACGCTAGGCGCGGAGACATGGCCCTTCAGAACCGCACTATTCGCTTTAAGTTATATTCACTGCTCAGCCTGCCGATTGTCGCGCTTATCGTGCTCTGGATGTTTATCACCGGGCACATCGTGGGCGACTTCTTCGACCTCCGCCGGGCCGTGACGCTGTTCGAGCAGGTGGCGAGCCCCGCCGCCGTCGTCGCCGGCCACGTGCAGCACGAGCGCCAGCTGTCGGCCATCTACCTGAGCGGCACCGCCCCCGACGGCGGGCGCCTGTCCGCCGCGCGCGACGAGACCGACCGGGCCATGGTGCTGTTCCACCAGCGCGCCACCTCGCTGGAGGGCCGGTCGGCCACCGGCCCCGAGGTGGTCCAGAGCCTCACGGAGCTGGAGCGCCGGCTCGACAGGCTCAACGTGATCCGCGAGGACGTCGACGCCCGGGCGACCAGCCGGCTCCAGGCGATCGTGGAGTACACCGAGATCCAGGACTCGCTCTACCAGATGTACGACCAGCTCGTCACAGTGCCCGAGCTGACGCTCTACCGCAAGGCGGCGGGCCTGCAGACGGTCGTGCGGTCCCGCGAGCTGCTGTCCCAGGAGGACGCCCTGCTCTCCGGGGCCATCCTGCAGGGCTCGCTGAACGCCGAGGAGCAGCGCGCGTTCGCCGAGATGGTCGCGGGACGCAGGCTGCTGCTCGGCAGGGGCCTGCAGGCGCTCGACGCGGAGCTGCGGCGGCCGTACGACGAGCTGCTCTCCTCGGCCGACTACAAGCGGTTCACCACCATGGAGAACCAGGTGATCTCGCGGGGCGGGCGCCCGGAGCAGTCCGCCGCCTGGCAGCCGCTCGCCGACCAGCTCGGGTCGCGGGTCGACCAGCTCGGCGTCAGCCGCGCCAACCTGCTCAACGCCCGCACCGACGCCGCCGCCTCGGGGATCATCGCGCAGATCGTCATCGCGGGCGGTCTCGGCCTCATCGCGATCCTGCTGGCCGTGATCCTGTCCGCTCGCCTCGGACGCGGGCTCGCCCAGGAGCTGGCCGACCTGCGCAGCTCGGCCCTGGACCTGGCCGACGTGCGGCTCCCGAGGGTGGTGGCCAAGCTGCGCGACAGCGAGGCCGTGGACGTCGAGAGCGAGGCGCCGCCGATCCCCGTCACCGGCACCACGCTGGAGGTGCAGGACCTCGCCCAGGCGTTCTCGACCGTGCGGCGGACCGCCGTCGAGGCCGCGGTCGGCCAGGCGGACCTCCGCAAGGGCGTCAGCCTGGTCTTCCGCAACCTGGCCAGGCGCAACCAGTCGCTGCTCCACCGCCAGCTCACCCAGCTCGACTCCATGCAGCGCAAGACCAGCGCGCCCGACGCCCTCGCGGACCTGTTCCGGCTCGACCACCTCACCACGCGCATGCGCCGCCAGGCCGAGGGCCTGATCATCCTGTCCGGCGCGCCCGCCGGCCGGGCCTGGCGCAGGCCTGTGCCGATGCACGACGTCGTACGGGGGGCCGTGGCCGAGGTCGAGGACTACACGCGCGTCACCGTGCCCCCGATGACCGACGCCTCGCTGGTGGGCACGGCCGTAGCCGACGTGATCCACATGCTGGCCGAGCTGGTCGAGAACGCCACGGTCTTCTCCCCGCCGAGCACGCGGGTCATGATCAGGGGCGAGCTGGTGGGCCGGGGCTTCGCCGTCGAGATCGAGGACCGCGGCCTCGGGATGACCGACGAGGACCGCGCGGAGGTCAACCGCCGCCTGGCCAACCCGCCGGAGTTCGACCTGGCCGACAGCGACCGGCTCGGCCTGTTCGTGGTGAGCCAGCTGGCCGACCGGCACGACGTCAAGGTCACGCTGCGCCGCTCGCCGTACGGCGGCACCACCGCCGTGGTGCTCCTGCCGCACACCCTGATCATCTCCACGGGCGAGGACGCGCCCCTCCTGCCGGAGCCGGGCCTGAACTCCCTTCCGCTCGCCCCGGCCGTAGAACCCGCCCCCGAGCCGGGCAGACCGCTGTAGCCCTCCAGGAAGGCGGGCGCTCAGAATCTGTGGTCGGCGAGGACGGTGACCAGCTCGGGGATGCCGTCGACGATCACGTCGGCACGCCGCGCCCCGGGCCGCTCCGCGTGCAGGTACCCCCACGGGCCGCGGCGCAGCAGCGCCGTGCGCATCCCGGCCTCGCGGGCGGGGAGCACGTCGTTGTCGAGCCGGTCGCCGACGTAGAGGATCTCGCCCGGCTCCCGGCCGGCGACGGCGGCCACCTTGGCGAAGAACTCCGGCCGGGGCTTGCTGACGCCCCACCCGGCCGAGGTGTGCACGGAGTCGACGGGCAGGTCCATCGCGACCAGCGCGTCATAGGCCTGCGGGGGCTGGTTGCCCGCGATGATCAGCTCGTAGCCCGCCTCGCGCAGCGCCGTCAGGCCGGGCCGCACGTCGGGGTAGAGATCGCCGGCGTCGAAGTTCTCCCGGAGGCCCTCGGGCTCGTCGCGGCGCCACGCCTCCATCTCGGCGTGGACGTCGAGGCCGGGCCGCACCACCTCGAAGGCGTCCCTGTGCGACCGGTCGAGCGCGGCCATGCCGCCGAGCACCCCCAGCATGACGAACCGCGAGACGCCCAGCCGGTCGGCCCACCGCGACCAGATGCGCGTCTCGTCGATGAGCGTCTCGCCGACGTCGAACACCACCGCCCGGACCACGGGACCTCCTCCTCGCAGGCGCCCTACGACCCTACCCGGCCGCCGGAGGCGCCCCGATCCCCCCATACGGCGCGCTTTCGCCTTAAGCGGGCCACAAGCCAGTTCCAAGAGCGCCCGGCGAGCCTGGGTCAGCGCCGGCACACCGGCGCCCGCGTCGATTGGATCGATCAGACGACGGCAATGGTGAAGTGATCCACATCTCGTACGGCACGCCAGGCGCAGTCCGGGGGAGAGCAGATGATCGGCAGGACCTTCGCCGGCTTCGACGGCACCCTCACCGTCGAGCACGAGGCATTCGTCGCCGCCGTCGGTGACCAGTGGCTGCGGGTGGGCATTTCCACCGCACCCGTCGACAGGGACCGGGCGGAGGAGGCCGTGCGCGGGGTCTACCGCGCGGTCGGGCTGGAGCCGCCCCGTCGCATGGTGTGGGCGGGGTCGCCGCTCGGCGCCTTCTCCGCCGCCGCCCCCTCGCGGCCGATCGACCCCGACAGGTTCCCCTTCGAGGACCGGCTCAGGGCCGACGTCGAGCAGCGGCTCCTCGCGAGGCTCGGCGCGGGGCTGTGGGACCGGCTGCGCGGCCAGCTCAGGAGCCTCCTTTGGGACCAGCTCTGGAACCGGCTCAGGGGCCAGATGCGCGGCCAGGTCCTCGGCCGGCTCCGCGACCGGATCAGCTCCGAGCCCTGCTTCTACGTGTGGGGCGCCCTCGGGGTGTGGGGCGACGCCTACTGGATCGCGCTGTACACCTGCGCCCTGCGGGTGGCCCTCCTGGACGCCGACGAGCGGCTTGACGCGCTGGCGGAGGTGACCCGGCTGGTGGGCTGGTGGTTCCCGCTGGACGGCACCGCCGTGCTGTGCGAGCGGCCCCTCCTCGTGCGGCGGGACAGGGACCACCGGCTCCACTGCGCGACCGGGCCCGCCCTCGCCTGGCCCGACGGGGACGCGCTCTACGCCTGGCACGGCACGCGCGTCCCCGCGTGGGTCGTCACCGCCCCCACCGCCGACGCGGTGCACGCCGAGGACGATCCGGAGGTCCGCAGGTGCGCCATCGAGTCGCTCGGCTGGGACCGCTACGTCGCCGACGCCGGGCTGGCCCTGGTCGCCGAGGCCGAGGAGCCCCGCGACCCCGGGCGGGTGCTGGCGCTCTACGAGGTCCCCGAGCGGATCCTCGGCGAGCCCGCCAGGGTCCTGCTGCACACCGCCGCGCCCGACGGGAGCCGCCGGGCGTCCGCGCTGGTCGTCCCCGCCGAGGTCGCCACGCCCTACGACGCCGCGGGCTGGGCGCACGGGCTCACCGGAGAACAGTACGCGTCGGCGTGCCCCGAGGAGGATCCGCCGTAGAGGTCGACCGCCGATCGACTTGCGGGGCCTCTCGGGAGACTCGGTAGGATGCCCGACGTGAGCGGTCGCGAGGGGAGGCAGTCGTACCACCATGGTGACCTGCGCCGTGTCCTGCTCGACACCGCCCTTGTGGCCGTCACCAAGGACGGCCCGGCGGCGCTGAGCCTTCGCGACGTCGCGCGCCAGGCCGACGTCTCCCACGCCGCGCCCACCCACCACTTCCGCAACAAGGCCGGCCTGCTGACCGCGCTGGCCGTCGAGGGCTACCACCTGCTGGCCGACGAGCTCGAGCGGGCGCAGGTCGCGGGCGGCCTCACCGAGCAGGGCGTGGCGTACGTGCTGTTCGCCGTCGCCCACCCGGGCCACTTCGCGGTCATCCGCGCGCCCGACCTGCTCAACACCCGCGACCCCGATTTCGTCGCGGCCCGCGAGCGCGCGGGCCACCAGCTCCTGCACGGCACGGCCCAGCAGCTCGGCTCCACCGACCGCACGAGCGCCATCGCCGTCTGGGCGCTGATGCACGGCCTGGCGAGCCTGATCCTGGAGGGCAACATCCGGCCGGGCGACGACGTCGAGGCCTTCGCCCGCGCCCTCAGCCACCACCTCACCCCGCGCTGACCAGTGTGACCGAGCCGTCCCCCCGGTTCCGGGGCGTCGCCGGACTGTTGCCCACGGTGCCCTCGTAGACGGTCAGCCGGTGAGCTGGGCCAGGGCCTTGTGGACGCGCTTGTCGGAGATGGGGTACGGGGTGCCGAGGGTCTGGGCGAAGTAGCTGACGCGCAGCTCTTCGAGCATCCAGCGGATCTCCGTGACGGCGTCCTCCGACCTGCGGGCCGGGGGGAGCTTCTCCACCGTCTCGTCGTACGCGTCGCGCACCCGGTCGAGCTGGAGCATGCGCTCGCGGTCGCGGTAGGGGTCGTCGGGGAGCTTCTCCAGCCGCCGCTCCACCCCGCGCAGGTAACGCTGCAGGTCGGGCAGGCGCCGGTAGCCGGTGGCGGTGACGAAGCCCGGGAAGACGAGCGACGACAGGTGCTCCTCGATCTCCTCCAGGGTGTCCGCCGGGCTCCTCATCGCGCTGAGGGTGTTCCGCACCGTCTGCCAGATCGCGAGGACCCGCTCGACCCTCGCCACGACCTCCGACACGGTGTCGAAGAGCTCGGCGCGCACGTGGTCGTGGACGCGCTGGAAGTCGGCGGGGTTCCACGCCGGGCCGCCCGACTCGGCGATGAGCTTGTCCGCCGCGCAGGTGACGCAGTCCTCGAACAGCTCGGCGGCGTCCCGGTGGGGGCTGTGGCTGAGTGCCAGCTTCTGCGAGGTGGTGAGGCCGCGCAGGATCGCCTTCGCCGGAGAGGTGACGTTGAGCAGGACGAGCCGCCGCATGCCCGCCCACATCGCGGACCGCTGTTCGGCCTCGGTCTCGAAGACCCGGATCGCGACGCTGCCGCCCTCGTCCACGAGCGCCGGGTATGCCTTGACCCGTCCCTGCTCGAACAGCTTGGGCAGCTCGCCGAAGGTCCACGCGCGCAGCCCCGTGCGTTCGAGCTCCTCACCCGCGCGGGCGAGCGTGGCGCGCATCTTCGGCGCGAGCCGCCGCTTCAGCGCGACGAGGTCCTTGTCCTCGGCGACCGTTCTCCTGCGCTCGTCGACGACGCGGTAGGTGACCCTCAGGTGGTCGGGCAGGCGGGCGGGGTCCCAGGCGTCGGGCGGCACCCGCACGCCGGTCAGCTGGAACAGCTCTCGGGCCACCGCCTCGACGAGCGGCTCGCCGCCCGGCGTGACGCGCTCCAGCACCGCCTTGGCGTAGTTGGGCGCGGGCACGAAGTTGCGCCGGATCGGCTTGGGCAGCGACCGGATCAGCTCGACGACCAGCTCCTCGCGGAGCCCGGGGATCTGCCAGTCGAACCCGTCGCCCTCGACCTGGTTGAGCACCTGGAGCGGGACGTGCACGGTCACGCCGTCGGCGTCCGCCCCGGGCTCGAACTGGTAGGTGAGCCGCATCCGCTGGCCGCCCTGCCGCCAGGCGTCGGGGTAGGCCTCCTGCAGGCCTCCGGCGTCCGCACCCTGGTTGATCAGCATGTCGGCCGAGAAGGTCAGCAGGTCGGGCTCGGCCTGCCGCTGCCGCTTCCACCAGGTGTCGAAGTGGGCGGCGGACAGGACGCTCTCGGGCACCCGCTTGTCGTAGAAGTCGAAGAGCGTCTCGTCGTCGACCATGATGTCGCGGCGGCGGGCGCGGTTCTCCAGCTCCTCCACCTCCGAGAGCAGCCGGCGGTTCTCCTTGAGGAAGCTGTGGTGGGTGTCCCAGTCGCCCTCGACCAGGCCGTGGCGGATGAACAGCTCGCGCGACAGCTCGGGGTCCACGCGCCCGTAGTTGACCTTGCGGTCGACCACGATCGGCACGCCGTACAGGGTGACCTTCTCGTACGCCATGACCGCGCCCTGGTTCTTCTCCCAGTGCGGCTCGCTGTAGGTGCGCTTGACGAGGTGCTGGGCGAGCGGCTCGACCCACTCGGGCTCGATCTTGGCCACCACCCGCGCCCACAGGCGTGAGGTCTCGACCAGCTCGCCGGCCATGACCCAGCGGGGCTGCTTCCTGAACAGCGCCGAGCCCGGGAAGATCGCGAACCGGGCGTTGCGTGCCCCGATGTACTCGCGGGACGGCCTGCGGCGCGGGCCCGCGTCGTTCTTGTCGGCCTTCTCGACGTCCATCAGCCCGATGTGGGAGAGCATCCCGGCGAGCAGCGAGACGTGGATCTGGTACGGCGCCGGGCGCATGGTGTTGAGCGTGACGCCCATGCCCTTGGCGACCTGCTTGAGCTGGCTGTAGATGTCCTGCCACTCGCGGACGCGCAGGTAGTTGAGGAAGTCGGCCTTGCACATGCGCCGGAACTGGCTGGAGGACAGCTCCCTCTGCTGCTCGCGGACGTACTCCCAGAGGTTCAGGTAGGACAGGAAGTCGGACTCCTTGTCGGCGAACCGCGCGTGCTTCTGGTCCGCCTGGGCCTGCTTGTCCGAGGGCCGCTCGCGGGGGTCCTGGATGGACAGCGCCGCCGCGATGACCATGACCTCGGTGGCGCAGCCGTTGCCGTCGGCGGCCAGCACCATGCGGGCGAGCCGGGGGTCCACGGGAAGCTGGGCGAGCTTCCCGCCGATCGCCGTGAGCTTGCGGTGCTCGTCGAAGGCGCCCAGCTCCTGCAGGAGGTTGACGCCGTCCTTCACCTGCCGCTGGTCCGGCGGCTCGACGAACGGGAACGCCGCGATGTCGCCCAGGCCGAGGGAGGTCATCTGCAGGATGACCGAGGCGAGGTTGGTGCGCAGGATCTCGGGGTCGGTGAACTCCGGCCGGCCGAGGAAGTCCTCCTCGGAGTACAGGCGGATGCAGATGCCGTCGGAGGTGCGCCCGCAGCGGCCCTTGCGCTGGTTGGCGGACGCCTGCGAGACGGGCTCGATCGGCAGGCGCTGCACCTTGAGCCGGTGGCTGTACCTGGAGATGCGCGCGAAGCCGGGGTCGACGACGTACTTGATGCCCGGGACCGTCAGCGAGGTCTCGGCGACGTTGGTCGCGAGGACGATGCGGCGCCCCCGGTGCGGCTGGAACACGCGGTGCTGCTCGCCCGACGAGAGCCGCGCGTACAGCGGGAGGACCTCCTCGCTGCGGCCCTTGAGCGCCTCGGCGGTGTCCCTGATCTCACGCTCGCCGCTGAGGAACACCAGGATGTCGCCGGGGCCCTCGGCGCACAGCTCGTCGACCGCGTCGACGATCGCCTGCGCCTGGTCCTCCTGGTCCTCGCTGATCGGCCGGTGGCGGACCTCGACGGGATAGGTGCGCCCGGATACCTCCACGATCGGGGCGTCGCCGAAGTGCCGGGAGAACCGCTCGGGGTCGATGGTCGCCGAGGTGATGATCAGCTTGAGGTCGGGGCGCTTGGGGAGCAGCTGCTTCAGATAGCCGAGGATGAAGTCGATGTTGAGGCTGCGCTCGTGCGCCTCGTCGATGATCAGCGTGTCGTACCGGGACAGGAGCCGGTCGCGCTGCATCTCGGCCAGCAGGATGCCGTCGGTCATGAGCTTGACGAGCGTGCCCTCGCCGGACTGGTCGGTGAACCGCACCTTGTAGCCGATGGCGTCGCCGAGCGGGGTGTCCAGCTCCTCGGCGATGCGCTCGGCCACCGTGCGCGCCGCGATGCGGCGCGGCTGCGTGTGGCCGATCTGGCCCCTGACCCCCCGGCCGAGCTCCAGGCAGATCTTCGGGATCTGCGTGGTCTTGCCCGAGCCCGTCTCGCCCGCGACGATGACCACCTGGTGGTCGCGCACGGCGTCGAGGATGTCGTCCCTGCGCTGGCTGACCGGCAGGCTCGCCGGATAGGTGATCTCCGGCACCAGCGCCCGCCGGGCGCCGACGCGGGCCTCGGCGGCCTCGATCTCGGTGGCCACCTGGTCGGTGATCGCCCGCAGTGCCTTGCCGTCGCGCACCCGGCGCGCGCCGTCGAGACGGCGGCGCAGCCTGATCTCGTCGCGCAGCATCAGCGCGGGCAGGCGTTCGCGCAGGTCGGTGAGGGGCGATTTCAACGAAGACGTTCCCATGGTCGCTTTCCCGGCCGTCTCGTCAGACAGCCGCCACCGGCAAGGATAAGCAACCCGCCCCCCGTCTTCGCCAACGGTTTACCAGTGGCCCCGTGCCCCCCGCCCGTCTGGACGGGGGAGGAGCCGGCTCAGTGAGCGGTGAGTAGTGCGCCAGGAGAGTCGCGGATGTACCGCAACGCCTTCTCCAGGCAGACGATCGCGCCGTGTTTCGGACGGTTCATGAAGCGCACGTCGTCGGCGAGTGCCCGCATGATCTGGAGCCCCCGCCCGTGCTCGGCCAGCGGGGATCTCGCCCCCACCTTGTCGGGATCGAACCCGCTGCCCGTGTCGACCACGGTGATCACGAATTTGTCGGCGACGAGCTGTGCGCTCACCGTGTACTCGTCGGTCTCGGAAGCGTGCCTGATCACGTTGGAGCACGCCTCGGTGAGCATCAGCTGGATGTCCTCCTTGATGTGCCGTTCGACGCCGAGCACCTCCAGTTCCGCCCCAAGGATCTGCCTGGTGACGGATACGCTCGCTGCATCGCGCGGCAAGCGCAATGCGATGGTCACCTCCACGGTGCCTCCTTCCGGCCCACGTTGATAAAGGTGCCCTCAGGGCCCGGTACAAACACAGAAGCCACCAGGAAATGCGATCGCCGCCGTGGCCGTCTCCGGCCACGGCGAGCGGGCCCTCCGGTCAGGTGATCTCGTGGCCGGCCGGCCGCGCGGCCAGGGCGGCCCCGATGATGCCCGCCTCGTTCTGCAGGAGCGCGGGCACGAGAGGGGTCCCCGTGAGCTCGATGTGGGGCAGGAACTTGTCGGCCTTCCTGCTCACTCCCCCGCCGATGACGATCAGCGAGGGGGACAGCAGCGCCTGGATGTGCTCCAGGTATTCCTGCACCCGGTGCGCCCATTTGTCCCAGCTCAGGTCATGGGCCTCGCGGGCGTGGTCGGAGGCGCGGTGCTCGGCCTCGTGGCCCTTGATCTCGATGTGCCCGAACTCGGTGTTCGGGATGAGGACGCCGTCCATGATGAGGGCGCTGCCGATGCCCGTCCCGAAGGTCAGCATCACCACGAGGCCCCTGCGGTCCCTGCCGGCGCCGAACGTCGCCTCGGCCACGCCCGCGGCGTCGGCGTCGTTCAGGACCGTGACGTCGAGGCCGGTCGTGTCCGCGAACAGCTTCCTGGCGTCCAGGCCGATCCAGGCGCGGTCGACGTTCGCCGCGGTCCTGGTCACGCCGTCCACCACGACCCCGGGGTAGGTGATGCCGACGGGCCCGGTCCAGGAGAAGTGCTCCACGATCTCCCGGACGACCTCGGCCACGGGGCCGGGAGCCGAGGGGCTCGGGGTCGGTATCCGCAGGCGCTCCTCCAGCAGCGTTCCCGCCACCGTGTCCACCGGGGCGCCCTTGATCCCCGATCCGCCGATGTCGATCCCCAGTACGTTCATCCCACTCCTCACGATGCCCACAGTGCTCGCAACGCCCGTGCAGCCCTTATTGCCGGGATACGACCGGTGATGCGTTCCGGCGCGACCGTGTCGCCGGAACCGACACCCTACGGAAGATCCGGGCCGCGGGCGGGGTCGCCCGATCGGGAGCGCCGGAGATGTCCGCTCTGGTAGGCATGGAGAATGATGTGGCTAATGCGCCGTGCGCCGCTGGTGATCGCCCTCACCGCCGCCCTCACGGCGGCCTGCGGGGCCGTACGGCCGGCGGCGGACACAGCGGCCGACACAGCGGCGGCGGGCACCCCCGCGGCGGGCCCCTCGGCGGCGGGCGGCGGCGCCCGGCAGTCCACCGCCAAGGCGGCGCCGGAGACGGGCACCCCCGCGGCCGTACGTCCGCCCAGGGTGCCGCCCGGCACGGCGGCGGGCTACATGGTCTTCGACCGCACCACGGGCAGGGCGACGCTCGGGTACAAGGTGCACACCAGGTTCAGGTCGGCGTCGGTCGTCAAGATCCTGATCGCGCTCGACTACCTGGAGTCGCGCGGGCCGGGCACGGCCGTCCCCGCCCGCGACCGCGACCTGCTCAGGCGGATGCTCCGCTCCAGCGACGACGACGCCGCGACGGCCTTCTGGAAGCGCGGCGGCCAGGGGGCGATCGTCGACCGGATGGTCCGCCGCGCGGGCCTGACCGACACCGGGCGGCCGCCCGCGTCCAAGCCGGGCTTCTGGGGCTACACCGCGCTCAGCGCGGCGGACGTCGTGCGGACGTACCGCTACCTGCTGGAACGGGCGGATCCCCAGGTGCGCGACCTGGTGCTCGGCCACCTGCGGAACGCCACACGGTGCGCCGCCGACGACTTCGACCAGTATTTCGGCATCCCGAGCGCCCTCCCCCGGCCGTGGGCGGTCAAGCAGGGCTGGTCGGGGTACGGATCCACCCCCGCCGTGCGGTGCGCGGGCACGCGAGCGACCAGCGTCTCGGAGGCGGCGGCCAGGCCCCCGGTGAACTTCAGCCGTCCGGTGCTCCACACCACCGGCCTGATCGGCAAGGGAGACCGCCTGATCGTCGCCGTGCTCACCCTCCAGCCGGCCGGGGCCTCGTTCAAGGACTCCTCCGCCCGCCTCACCGCGCTCACCAAGGCCGTCTACCGCGCCGGCCGCCCGGGCTGACCTCGGCCGGCGTGCCGGGCGATCAGGGCCGGCCCCCGTCGTACCTGGGCCTCACGGCGCTGAAGGGGGAGGTATTGGCGTCGAACGTCCAGCGGGAGGTGGTGTCCAGCGGGTCCAGGCGCCCGTGCCGGGGGTCGTCACTCCCCACCACGAACGGGTCCCCCTGGTAGGACGGCGCCGCGGGAAGCTCCCTCTGGTACGAGGACGGCGCGGTGGGGTCGCGGTAGTACGGGGTGGCGGCGTAGGAGTCCATGACGTACGCGGTGCCGGCCTGAGGGGAGGGTGCGGCGCCGATGGCGGCGGCGGCCCTGCCGTTCCCCACGGAGAACAGCGAGGAGTGCAGCGCGTCGACCAGGCGCTCCGCGTCCTGCCTCGGCGCCACCGCCAGGCGCAGGAACCTGCCGCTCGACCCCAGCTTGTCGCCGCAGTCGCGCACGAGCACGTCGTGCGCCGAGCGGAGGTGGTCGCACAGCGCCGCGCCGTCCTTGCCCTCAGGCAGCCTGACCAGCAGGAAGTTCGCCTGCGACGGGTACACCGTGAGCCCCGGCAGCGCGGACAGCCGCTGGAGCATCGACCGGCGGTCCGCCGCCACCAGCCGCAGGCTGTCCTGGTACTCGCGCGCGTGCTCCCTGAGCAGGTGGACGACCGGCTCGGCGAAGGAGCTCAGGCTCCCCCTGGGCAGCATGCGGCGGACCTTGCCCGCCAGGGCCGGGTTCGCCACCAGGTAGGCGAGGCGGATGCCGTGCAGGCCGAAGTTCCCGGTCAGGCTCCTCAGCACGATCACGTTGGGCCTGATGGCGGCCTCGTCGGCCACGCTCGGGCTCCGCTCGGCGTCCACGAAGTCGATGGACGACTCGTCCACGATCACGAGGTCCAGGTCGGAGAGCCTGTCGAGCAGGTCGCCGACCTGGGCGCGCGGGAGGTAACCGCCGTCGGGGTCGCCGGGGTTGCAGACGACCGCGACCCTCGACCCCCGCTTCCGTACGAACCGCACGTAGGCGTCCACGTCCAGCGCGAAGCCCTCGGCCTCCTGCAGGGGGAACATGTCGACGCGCTTGCCGGTCTCCAGCGAACGGCCGGTCCAGCGGCCGGAGGCCGGGATCGGGACGGCGAGGCTCTCGCGGACGAGCAGGTGGTCGATCCAGGCGATCAGCTCGGCGGACCCGTTGCCCATGACGACCGTCCGGGCGTTGAGCCCGAGCACCGCGCTCAGCTCGGCGGCGACGGTGCCGGCGTCGCCCGGGTAGCTCGTCAGGGCGGCGGCGACCTTCCTCCCGAGCAGCTCCGACATCTCCGGGGTGGGGAAGTACGGGTTGCGGGGGACGCGGAAGTCCGCCGGAGCACCGTACGGCCCGGAGCCTCCCCGCGCGAGCGAGGAGTACGAGGGGCTCTCCGAGCGCAGCGGGTTGAGATCGGTGGAACCGGCCAACGGTGGCCTCCTCCATGACGGTGGGCGTCCGCGGGGTGTGACACCTGGAGGTACGCGGCCCGGCCGTCGCCGGTTCATCCCACTTGCGAGGGGGCCCGCGGCGGGCCCCCTCGCAAGGACGGCCTCAGCGGCCGGCATCGAGCGACATCGCGGGGACGGCCTCAGCGGCCGGCGTCGGGCGACATCGCGGGGACGCGCTCCTCGGAGGCCGGTGGGGGCGGCGCGCCGCCGTCCTGCTCGTCCACGAACGTGGCCTCGTCGAACGGGATCCGCCCGGAGAGCACCTCCTCGGCGCGCTCCCTGTCGAAGTCCCGCACCCATGTGCCGATCAGCACGGTGGCGACCGCGTTGCCGGCGAAGTTGGTCAGCGCGCGGGCCTCGGACATGAACCGGTCGATGCCCACGATGAGGCCGACGCCGTCCACCAGCTCGGGCCGGTGCGACTGGAGCCCTCCCGCCAGCGTCGCGAGCCCCGCGCCGGTGACGCCCGCGGCGCCCTTCGACGCGATGATCATGAAGACCAGCAGCGACACCTGCTCCCCGACCGAGAGCGGCGCGCCCGTCGCGCGCGCCACGAACAGCGTGGCCATCGTGAGGTAGATGGCGGTGCCGTCGAGGTTGAAGGAGTACCCCGTCGGCACGGTGATGCCCGCGACCGCGCGGCTCACCCCGAGGTGCTCCATCTTGGCGATCAGGCGCGGCAGCGCGGACTCCGAGGAGGAGGTCGACAGGATGAGCAGGAACTCCCTGCCGAGGTAGCGCAGCAGCGACAGCAGGTTCATCCCGGCCCCGAACCACAGCATCGGCCCGAGGACGAGGCCGACGAACAGCAGGCAGGTGACGTAGAAGGCGATCATGAGCAGGGCCAGGCTCTGCAGCGCGCCGAACCCGCCCGCGCCGACCACCGCCGCCATCGCGCCGAACGCGCCCACCGGGGCGGCCCACATGATCATCGCCAGGACGCGGAAGACGAGCCGCTGGATGTGCGCCAGCCCGTTGAGCATCGGCGCCGCCCGCTCCCCCATCGCCTGGAGCGCGAAGCCGGTGAGCAGGGCCACCAGCAGCGTCTGCAGCACCTGGCCCTCGGTGAAGGCCGAGACGAAGGTCGCCGGGATGATGCCGAGCAGGAACGAGGTGGTGTCGCTCTCGCCGCCCTTGGCCGCCTGGTCCTCCGCGGCCTTGCGCAGCTCGTCGGTCAGCTGCAGGCCCTCGCCCGGGTGCACCAGGTTGCCGACCACCAGGCCGATCACCAGCGCGACCGTGGACATGAGGAGGAAGTAGCCGATGGCGAGGCCGCCGACCTTGCCGACCTTGGCGGCCTGGGCCACCGATCCGACGCCGAGGACGATGGTGCAGAAGATGATGGGGCTGATCATCATCTTGATGAGGGCCACGAAGGCCGTCCCAAGAGGCTTGAGCGCCACGCCGGCGTCGGGGGCCAGGAGCCCGACCACGATCCCGGCCAGCACCGCCACGATTACCGCCAGGTAGAGATAGCGGGTACGGTCCCGGTGCGCCGGGGATACGGGTGTGGTCACGCGACCCTCCTTATGTCTTTTCGTACACGGGTACGGAGGAAGTGAGGCTTCGGTCGAGTGACTATGCGCCCTGGTAGTGACCTGGGTCACTATTGCGTACATTTCGTTCATCGCCGTTCTCACCGGCGCCACCCCGCCACAGTGCGAGATCCATGACCCTGCGAACCCCCTGAACTGGTGAAAGTGGAAACCCTGACGACGATCACCGCGAGGCTCGGGCGATGGAGCCTCGCGCGGCAGATGCTCGTGCTCCAGATCGTCGTCGTCGGGATCACGGTGGCGGGCGGCACCCTGCTCGCCTTCTTCCACGTGCGCCAGCTGCTGGACGACGAGGCGGGCAGGACCACCAGCGCCGTGGCGATCAGCGTGGCCGCCTCCCCCGCCGTGCTCGCCGCCCTGGACGACCCCGACCCCTCGGTGGCGCTCCAGCCGTACGCGGAGCGGGTCCGCCTTTCCGCCGGGCTGGACTTCATCACGATCATGAGCAGGGAGGGCCGCAGGTACACCCACCCGAACCGGCTGCAGATCGGCGGGCGCTTCCTCGGCAACACCGCCCCCGCCCTCGCGGGGCACACCTTCACCGAGACCTACACCGGCACGCTCGGCCCCTCGGTGCGCGCGGTCACGCCCGTACTCGACGCGGCCGGCGACGTGCGGGCGCTGGTCAGCGCGGGCATCACCATCGACAAGATCAGCGCGCAGCTACGGGAGCAGATCGCGGCGGCCGTGCTCACCGGGCTGCTCGGCCTGACGGCGGGCACCGCGGGCACGTACCTGGTGGGCACGCGCCTGCGCCGCCAGACGCACGGCCTGCGCTCGGCCGAGCTGAGCCGCATCTACGAGCACCACAACGCGATCCTGCACGCGGTCCGCGAGGGGCTGCTCCTCGTGGACGGCGAGCACCGGCTGACGCTCGCCAACGACGGCGCGCGCGAGCTGCTCGGCCTGCCCGGCGACGCGGAGGGGCGGCACGTCACCGAGCTCGGGCTCCCGTCCTCGCTGGCCGGGCTGCTCTCCTCCGGCGAGGACCGCGCCGACGAGATCCACCTGACCCACGACCGGGTGCTGGTGGTGAGCGCCTCCGCGGTGCGTTCCGGCGCCCGGCCGCTCGGCACCGTGGTGACGCTGCGCGACCACACCGAGCTGCAGGCGCTCACCGGCCAGCTCGACGCCGAGCGCGGCTTCGCCGAGTCGCTGCGCTCCGCCGCCCACGAGGCGGCCAACCGGCTGCACACGGTCGTCACGCTGGTCGAGCTGGGCCGCGCCGAGCAGGCGGTGTCCTTCGCCACGGCCGAGCTGAGGGCCGCCCAGCAGCTCACCGACCGGGTGGTCGGCGCGGTGCGCGAGCCCGTGATCGCGGCACTGCTCCTCGGCAAGACCGCCGACGCCGCCGAGCGTGGCGTCGAGCTCTCCCTCAGCCCGGACAGCGAGCTGGACGACGTCCCCCTCGACGGCCGCGACCTGGTGACCATCCTCGGCAACCTCATCGACAACGCGGCCGAGGCCGCCATGACCGCCCCGCCGCCCGCCCGCGTGCGCGTCCACCTGCGCGCTGAGGACGGCACGTTCCTGATCCGCGTCGCCGACAGCGGGCCGGGCGTCGGCGCGGAGACCGCCAAGGACGTCTTCCGGCGGGGATGGACGACCAAGGGCGACGGCCGGGGTCTCGGGCTGGCCATGACCGGCCAGGCGGTGCGCCGCCTCGGCGGCACGATCGAGGTCACGCACGGCGGCGAGGGGGCGGTGTTCACCGTGCGGCTCCCGCTCCCGGACGGCCGCGCGCCCTCGGCGCCGCCGGAGGATGAGGGGGCGCGGCCGTGATCTCGGTTCTGATCGTCGAGGACGAGGAGCTCACCGCCGAGGCCAACCGCCTCTACGTGGAGCGGATGGAGGGCTTCGAGGTCGCCGGGGTGGCGCGCTCGGGCGGCGAGGCCCTGCGCTTCCTCCGGCGCAGGCCGGCCGATCTGGTGCTCCTGGACCTCTACCTGCCGGACATGCACGGGCTGGACGTGTGCCGGGCGCTGCGGGCGGCGGGCGTCTTCTGCGACGTCATCGCCGTCACCTCCGCGCGCGACCTGTCGGTGGTGCGGTCGGCGGTGTCGGTGGGGGTCGTGCAGTACCTGCTCAAGCCGTTCACCTTCGCCGTGCTGAGCGAGAAGCTCAGGCGGTACGCGGAGTTCCGGTCGTCCGTCGGCGGGTCAGGGGAGGTCAGCGGCCAGGGAGAGGTGGACCGGGCGCTGTCCGCCCTCAGGGGCACCACCCTCGGCCCCCTGCCCAAGGGGATGACGGGGCCCACCCTGGAGGCCGTGGCGGGCGAGCTGCGCAAGTCCCCCGGCGGGGTGTCGGCCCAGGCCGTCGGCTCGGCGATCGGCGTCTCGCGCGTGACGGCCCGGCGCTACCTGGAGCATCTCGTCGACACCGGGGGCGTGCGCAGGGTGCCGCAGTACGGCGGGCTCGGGCGTCCCGAGCTGCTCTACCAGATCGTCTGAGCCGGGCCGCGCTCCTGGACGTCGCCGCCGGGCCGACAGGTGGCACGGCGGCGACGATGCGCGTGAAGGACGACCCAGGCCTTCGGTCAGGAGCCGGCGAGCGCCTTGCTCACCGCGTTCGGACCGTCGTACTCCTTCTCGGGGAGCCGCTTCAGGGCTTCCATCGCCTGCTTGTCGGCACCCTGCCGCTTGCCGTGCTCCAGAAGCTGATCCTTCGTCGCGGGGTAGTCAACCCCGGACAGAAACTTCTGAACGTGGATGAAGTCCACCTGCGTCATGTTTCCTCCTTTGTCGCAAGGTGGTTCCTGTCCCACCTCAGACGCGGAGAAACCGGTCATTCCACCTCAGAGAAGCCGGACGCGCGAGTCTTTGCATCCCGATCACGATCACTCCAGGGGACTTCACAGCCGGGCTTACTCCCGACCGGAATCCTAGTTCGGGACAAACCAGGCCAAATGCGAGACGCTACGAGGAACGCCGGCTGGAAGCGGACGGAGGTTCGGCAGGCGGCACCCCGGACGATTCCCGAGCAATGTTCTGTAGCAGGCCAGGGGCCATGTCCCCTCCATCCCTCGCCAAACCAGGTCATCCAAGGAATTTTCCTGAACTCCCCGTCATGTAGCTCTTCCTGGAGAATCACAGGTCAATCACATCGACTGTGACAGTCATCATGAAAGCAATAGTGACACTGGCATATGACACCAATGGATACCGTCACTAGGCACGGCGGGGGTTATCCGTAATTCTCCTCCTAGCGATCGAGCGCTGAGAGGGGTGTGGGACATGATCGACAGATATGAGATCTATTGCCTAGCCGATCCACTGTTTTACGACACCCTTGACAACCAGCGCACGAAGCACCCTGACTTTCCCCTGGCGAGTAGGGACGTGCCGGCCGGGTGGGAGCACCGGGCGACCGACACCTGGCTGCACTACGGCCCGAAGGACCGTTCGCTACCCCTCCAGGGCTGGAAGATTCACGTCTCCTCCTGCCTGGAGGACGCCGAGAAGGCGCTGGACGCGGTCTGGGACTACTGCGTGGACCGCCGGCTGAGCTTCAAGTTCCTCCGGGGCCCGCGCGTCGTCATGATGCTCAACTCCAAGTACGCCGACCGGGGAAGCAGCGGCAAGCTGGTCACGATCTACCCGGGCGACGAGGACGAGCTCGAGCTCGTGGTCAAGGAGCTGGACGAGCTGCTGCACGGCGTCCGGGGCCCGTACATCCTCAGCGACCTGCGCATCGGGGACGGCCCCCTCTTCGTGCGGTACGGCGGCTTCGCCGAGCGTTACTGCCTGACGGGCAACCGCGAGCGGGTCCTCGCCATCGCGGACGCCGACGGCGTCCTGGTGCCCGACCGGCGGGGGCCGGCGTTCTCGCCCCCGTCATGGGTCACCCTGCCGGCCTTCCTCGCGCCCCACCTGGCCGCGCGCAACGCGGTCACCACCACGGACCTGCCGTACAAGATCGAGGAAGTGCTGCACTTCTCCAACGGCGGCGGCGTCTACAAGGCGCGGGACACCCGTACCGGCGGCCAGGTCGTGCTCAAGGAGGCCAGGCCGCACGCCGGGCTCGACGCGGCCGGCCGCGACGCGGTCACCCGCCTGCGGCACGAGGCCGAGATCCTGCGGCGGCTCGAAGGCCTGGACGTCGTCCCCGCCCTGCACGACTACTTCACCCTCGGCGACCACGAGTTCCTCGTCCAGGAGTTCGTGGACGGGACCACGCTGAGCCAGGAGTCGGTCCACAGGCACCCGCTGACCCGCGCGGTCATCACCCCCGAGGACGCCGCCGAGTACACCGAGTGGACGCTCGGCATGCTGGCCCGCGTCGAGCGGGCGGTGGACGCGCTGCACGGGCGCGGGGTCGTCTTCGGAGACCTGCACCCCTTCAACGTGCTGGTCGAGGGCGAGCGCGTCGTGCTGATCGACTTCGAGGTCGCGAGCCTGGCCGAGAACAGGGCGCGCCCGACCCTGGCCCACCCCGGCTTCTGCCCGCCCGCCGACCGGCTCGGCGTGGAGGCGGACCGTTACGCCCTGGCCTGCATGCGGCTCAACCTGTTCGCCCCGATGTCGACGGTGCTGATCCCCCTGCACCGGGCCAAGGTGACCCACCTCGCCAAGCTGGTGCGCGACACCTTCCCGGTCCCCCCCGCCTACGTGGACGAGGCCGTACGGACCATCCTGGGCAAGGACACCGAGACGGAGCGGGGAGCGGCGGGCCTGCGGGCGATGCGCGAGCTCCCCCTGCCAGGCACGGCCCCCTGGACCTCGGTCAGGGACGCGGCGTGCCGGGCCATCCTGGCCTCCGCGACCCCGGAGCGGCCCGACCGCCTGTTCCCCGGCGACGCGGCGCAGTTCCAGCCCGGCGGCGGGCTCAACCTGGCCGGCGGCGCGGCGGGCGTGCTGTACGCGCTGGCCGCGACCGATGCCGGGCGGTTCCCCGAGCACGAGGCGTGGCTCCGCGAGCGCGCCATGGCCCCCGAGCCCGGCACCGGCCTCGGCTTCTACGACGGCCTGCACGGCGTGGCCTACGCCTTCGAGGCGCTCGGCCGCCGGCAGGACGCCCTGGACCTGGCCGCCCTGTGCCTGCGGGAGAAGTGGGACCAGCTCGGCCAGAGCCTGTACGCGGGCCTCGCCGGCATCGGGCTCAACCTGCTCCACCTGGCCCGGGTGACCGGGGAGCGCGACCTCGAACGGACGGCGCTCACCGTCGCCGACATGGTGGCCGGCCGGCTCGGCGCCGTCGACAGCGTGCCCGAGGTCAGCGGAGGGACCAACCCGCACGCCGGGCTGATGCGCGGCTCGTCCGGTCCCGCGCTGCTGTTCCTGCGGGCGTACGAGGCCACGGGCGACGCCGCGCTGCTGGAGCACGCGAGCGTCGCGCTGCGTCAGGACCTGCGCCGCTGCACCCGCCGCGAGGACGGGCAGCTCCAGGTCCAGCAGGGCTGGCGGACCAATCCGTACCTGGACGAGGGCTCGGCCGGCATCGGGCTGGTCCTGCGCCAGTACCTCGCGCACCGCGAGGACGAGGACTTCCGGCGGGCTCTTGAGGACATCGGCCCGGTCGCGACCCTGGACTACTACGTGCAGTCGGGCCTGTTCGCTGGCCGGGCCGGCATGATCGCGGCTCTCGGCACGGGGCTGCGGCCCGGCGTCGGCCGCGACGCGCCCGAGGTGGCCGACCAGATCGCCCGCCTCGGCTGGCACGCCATGCCGTACGGCGGCGGGCTCGCCTTCCCCGGCAACCAGCTTCTCCGGCTCTCGATGGACCTCGCCACCGGCACCGCCGGAGTGGTCCTCGCGCTGGGCACCGTGCTGCACGACCGGCCGGTGGCCCTGCCCCTGATCTCCCCGCCCGGCATTCCCGCCGGGACGGCGGACCCGACGAGCGACGGAAGGAGGTGACTTACATGGCGCTTCTGGACCTTCAGGAGATGGAGATCCCGGGTGGCGGCCACGGCGGCGGCGGTGGCAGCAACCTCAGCCTCTTGGGGTGCACCCCCCACGAGAACAGCAGCCTCAGCATCCTCTGCGGCAACTGATCACCCGGCAACTCCAAACGAAAGGGCGTAACCGAAATGGCGCTTCTCGACCTGCAGGAGATGGAACTCCCCGGCGGCGGCCACGGCGGCGGCGGTGGCAGCAACCTCAGCCTCCTGGGGTGCACCCCCCACGAGAACAGCAGCCTCAGCCTGCTCTGCGGCAACTGACACATCGCCTGGAGCGGCCCTGTCCGGCCGCTCCAGGCCTGTTCATTCCCGGATCCCTCGGAAGGAAAACCTGCGATGTCGGACGCCCAGGCGCCAGGCGGCCAGGTGGACCGGACGGCGGACCGGCTTCTGTTCGAAGTGCTGCGCCGCAGTGGCCGCTGGCCCGCGGTGTACGCCGTGACCGCGCTGGCCGGCGCCGTGGTCGAGCTTCTGCTCCCCGGCGCGCTGGGCCGCGCGGTCGACCTGCTCGTCACTCCCGGCGCCGGCATCGCCGACGCCCTCCTGGTCTGCGTGGCGCTCGTCGTCACGGTGGTCGCGTGCGACGCCGTGGCGGTCCTCGCGGCAGGATCCGGCGGCGCGCAGGCCGCCCGCTGGCTTCGGGAGCGCGTCGTGCGGCACGTGCTGGCCGCCGGTCCCGCGATCTCGCGGCGCCTCCCGGCCGGCGACCTGGTCACCAGGGCGGGAGCCAACACCGAGGAGGTGGGGGCCGCCCCCGAGGCGCTGATCACGGCCGTGGCCCTGCTCGTGCCGGCGGCCGGGTCCCTCGTCGCCCTCGCGCTCATCGACCCCTGGCTCGCCGTGGCGTTCTCCGTCGGGCTCGCCCTCATCGGGGTGGTCCTGCGCGCGTTTCTGCGGGAGGCGACGGCCGTCGCGACGGGCTACCAGGAGGCGCAGAGCGACATCGCCTCCCGGCTGATCGACGCGCTGTCCGGCGCGCGCACCATCGCCGCCGCGGGGACCGAGGACCTGGAGACCGAGCGCGTGCTGAAGCCGCTGCCGCGCCTGCGCGCCCACGGCCTCGCCCTGTGGCGCGTCAACGCCCGCGCCGGCGTCCAGGCGGCCATCGTCGTCCCGCTGCTGGAGACGGCGGTGATCGGGGTGGGCGGCCTCAGGCTGGCAGCGGGCGAGCTGAGCGTCGGGGAGCTGTTCGCGGCGGCGCGGTACGCGGTGCTCGGCGCGGGCATCGGCTCCGCGCTCGGCTACCTCAACAGGCTCGGACGCGCCCGCTCGGCGGCCCGGCGCGTCCGTCACGTGCTCGACCAGCCCGCCATGGCGTACGGCCCCGACGACCTGCCCGGTGACCACCACCTCTCCGAGCCGGGCGACGGGCACAGGGACGGGCACGGCGACAGGCACGGCGCGCCGGATCCGGACGTGCCGCGGGCCGGACGCGGGCACGGGCCGTGCGGGCGGCTGGAGCTGCGGGATGTCACCGTGAGCGTGGACGGCAGGCCCGTGCTGCGCGGCATCGACCTCGTGGTGCCCGGGGGCGCGGCGATGGCCGTGGTCGGCAGGTCGGGAAGCGGCAAGTCCCTTCTCGCCGCCGTCGCCGGGCGGCTGGCCGACCCCGACGGCGGCGAGGTGCTGCTGGACGGGGTGCCGCTGCCCCGCCTCGGCCGCGCGGCGCTGCGCCGCGCCGTCGGGTACGCGTTCGAGCGGCCGGTCCTCTTCGGTGCCACGCTGGCCGAGGCGATCGCGGTCGGACGCGCGCCGCACGTGGCGAGGAGCGCCGCCGTGGCCGCGGCGGCCGACCCGTTCATCCGCAAGCTCCCCCGCTCGTACGACACGCTGGTCGGCGAGGCCCCCATGTCGGGAGGCGAGAGGCAGCGCGTCGGGCTGGCCAGGGCGTTCGCGCACGGCGGGCGGCTGCTCATCCTCGACGACGCCACCTCCAGCCTGGACACCGTCACCGAGTACCAGGTGGCCAGGGCGCTCACCGAGGAGCTCCGTGACCGCACGCGGCTGATCGTCGCCCACCGGGCCGCGACGGCGGCGCGCGCCGACCTGGTCGTCTGGCTGGAGGACGGGCGGATCCGGGGACGGGGCCCGCACGAGGTCCTGTGGCGCGACCCCGCCTACCGCGCGGTCTTCCAGGTCGCGGAGCGGTGATGGCGGTCCGCGACCTGCTGTGGGAGGCGCTGCGGCGGCGGCCACGCCACCTGGTCCGGCTGCTGGCGTGGTCGTTCGCCGAGGCGGCGCCGTCGTTCGCCTCCGGCCAGGCCATCGCGCACGCGCTGGACGACGGGTTCGCCGCGGGCCGTCCGATGACCGGCCTCGGCTGGCTGGCGATGCTGGCCGCCGCCTGGCTGGCGGCGGCGGTCGGCGCGCGGCAGGTGCTCCTGTCGATCGCCGCCGTCGTCGAGCCGTTCCGCGACACGCTGCTGCGGCGGGTGGTCGGGGGCACGCTGCACCGGGCGGCCACCTCGGGCGCGGGGCCGGACAGCGCCGCCGTGGCACGGCTCAACCGCCAGGTGGAGCTCGCCAGGGACTCCTTCGGCGCCGTGATCGCCGTGGTCAGGTCGTTCCTGTTCTCGGTGGTGGGGGTGGTGCTCGGGGTGCTGACGTTGATGGGCGCCGTGCTGCCCCTGGTGATCCTGCCCCTGGTGGCCGGGCTGGCGCTCTTCCTGATGTCCCTGCCTGCCATGGCGAGGCTCCAGCGGGAGCTCATCCTGGCCGAGGAGCGCACCTCGGCGTCGGTGGCCGCCATGGTGGACGGCCTGCGTGACGTCACCGCCTGCGGGGCCGAGGAGCGCGTGGCCGCCGGCGTCGGCCGGGATGTGGACCACCAGGCCCGCACGAGCCGGTCGCTCGCCCGGCTCACCGCCGCCCGGACGCTCTCGCTGGCCGTGGGCGGGTGGCTGCCCATCCTGATGGTGCTGGCGGCCACGCCCTCCCTGGTCCGCGACGGCGCGACGGCCGGCGTCATCCTCGGCACGCTGACGTACGTGGCGCAGTCGCTGACGCCCGCGCTCGGCAGCCTCGTGCAGGGCGTCGGGGTCAACGGCGTGCGCCTGGTGGTGGCGCTCGAACGCATCGTCCAGACCAGCGCGCGGCCCGCGGCGGCGGCGCCGGGCTCCGCGAAGCTGCCGAGGGGCGTGCTGCTGCGGCTGCGCGGGGTGACGTTCGCGTACGGCCCGCGCGCCGACCCGGTGATCTCCGACCTGGACCTCGCCGTGCGGGACGGCGACCATCTCGCCGTCGTCGGCCCGAGCGGCATCGGCAAGTCCACGGTGGCCGCGCTGGTCGCCGGGATCCTCCGGCCGCGCTCCGGGCGGATCCTCATCGGCGGGGTCCCCGTCGGGAACCTCGACCGGGCCGACCTGTGCCGGGCCCGCGTCCTCATCCCGCAGGAGGCGTACGTCTTCCGCGGCACGCTGGGCGAGAACCTGACGTACCTGGCGGACGAGCCCTCGGAGTCGGAGATCGACAAGGCGGTGGACGCGGTCGGCATGACCGATCTGGCGCGCAGGCTGGGCGGCTACGCGGCCGAGGTCGACCCGTCCGAGCTGTCGTCGGGGGAACGCCAGCTCATCGCCCTGACCAGGGCCTACCTGTCCCCCGCCAGGCTGGTCCTGCTCGACGAGGCGACCTGCCACCTGGACCCGGCCGCCGAGGCCAGGGCCGAGGAGGCGTTCGCGGGCCGCGACGGGACGCTCATCGTCATCGCCCACCGCCTCACCTCGGCGCTGCGCGCGCGGCGGGTGCTGGTCATGGACGGCACGCGGGCCCAGGTGGGCACGCACGAGGAGATGGTCGCGGCCTCGCCGCTCTACCGGGACCTGATGGGCCGCTGGGAATCCCCGGTCACCACCGAGGCCTGACCGGAAGCCACACCCATCCGGAGAGCAAAAATCGGACATTCGGCCTAAAATAGCCTTATATCACCTTACGTGGGGGTACGTGGGTAATAACGCCGGTTGTGCCTTCCTATTCGGCGACGCAGGCGAGCCCTGCTGGAACGGAGGACAACAAGGTGAGCACACAGATGAACGAGACGCCGGGGCGCTCGTCCGACGTCGGAGCCGTACGCACCGGATCGCAGCGCGGTAACGCTGAACTCGTGAGCGAGCGGGGCAGGACGACGATCGCCGACACCGTGGTGGCGAAGATCGCGGGGATGGCGGCCCGGGAGGTGTCCGGGGTGTACGCGCTGGGCGCCGGGATGTCACGGGCGCTGGGCGTCGTGCGCGAGCGCCTGACCGGGGGAAGCGGGGGTGTCGCCCAGGGGGTCGCGGTCGAGGTGGGCGAGCGCCAGGCGGCGATCGACCTCGACGTGATCGTGGAGTACGGGGTGTCGATCCCGGACCTGGCGGCGGGCATCCGGCACAACGTGATCGACGCGGTGGAGGGCATGTGCGGCCTGGAGGTCACCGAGGTCAACATCAACGTCGACGACCTTCACCTGCCCGGCGACGAGGCGGCCGAGCCGGAGGAGGCCCGCGTCCGATGACCCCGCAGGCCGGTGCCGGGGACGCGCCCGGGACGGCGCGTCCGGAGACGGGCGCCCGGGGGACGCGGGGAGCCAGCGGGGGCGCCAGGCCGCCCGAGGAGCGACTGGCGGACCGCGTCGCCCGGGCGGTGACGAACTGCCCGGACGTCGCCTCCCTCGCAGGGGGCCCGGTGGCCACCTACCTCTCCGGCCGCACCGTGCCCGGGGTGGCCGTCCGCGAGACCGAGGTGGAGGTCGCCGTGGTCGTCCGGTACGGGCGCCCGCTCGCCGAGATCGCCGCCGAGGTGCGCGACGCCGTCGGGCCGCTGGCGCCCGGGTTGCCCATCCACGTGCGCATCACCGACATCGGCGAGCCCGGGACACCCGGAGAGGACCCGCGACCCGGCGCCCGGAAGGACACCGGAGAACGCGAGAACATCGGCCCGACCGCGCACGACGCGGCCTCCCCCGGGGGGCCGGGAGACACCCCGGAGTCCCCGTGAGCGGCGCCGCCGGACCCGGCGAGTGCCTCTGCGCAGTGGAAGGTGAGCGATATGGATGAGACCCGCTTCTGGCCGGCGATCGGCCTGCTGTTCGGCACCGCGCTCGGGTTCGCCGTGGTGGTCGGCGGCCTGACCGCGTTCCTCATCGTGCTGGTCCTCGGCGTAATCGGGTTCCTGGTCGGCCGCGCGCTGACCGGCGAGCTCGACATGAGCGGACTGCTGGGCGGCCGGAGACGTCAGTGAACACCGGAACCCACGCTCCCGGCGTGCCGCCGGCGGAGGCCCGCGGGCGCACCGAGATCTCCGACCGGGTGCTGGAGCGCGTCGCCGCCCTCGCGGTGACCGAGGTGGACCAGGTCGGCGGGACCGCGCCCCGGCTGCTCAACGTGCCTCTTGGGCGCGGCACGACCGGCACGACCCCGAAGGTCAGCGCCCACGCCGACGGGCGTCTCGCGATCGTGAAGGTGACGCTGTCTGTGACCTACCCCGCGCCGATCCTGCAGGTCGTCCACCGCGTCCGCGACCACGTGATGGCGCGCGTCCGCGAGCTGACCGGCCTGGACGCCCGGCAGGTCGACATCGACGTCGCCCGGCTCGTCCACCCGGCGGAGCAGGAAAGGCACGTGCTGTGACCTCGCCAGAGCTCCACCACGACGCCGGCCAGGGTCCCGGAACCGATCCGCTGACCCCGCCGCCGGACGAGCGGGCCCAGCGGCGGGCCGCGACCCGCGAGTTCCGTCCCCGCCGGACGGTGGCGGCGGCCGTGACCGCGCTGCTGCTGGCCGCCGCCGCCCTGGTGACCTTCGTCGGAGCGGTGGCGGCGCTGGCGCGCGGGCGTGCCCAGGTGCCGCCCCTGACCTGGCTCGGCCCGATCGGCCGGGCCCACTGGAGTGACCCGGCGGCCCTCACCACGGCGGCGGTCGCCTGCGTGCTCGGGATCTGGCTCCTGATCCTGGCGCTGACCCCCGGACGTCCCCGGGCGATCCCGATCGCGTCGGAGGATCCGCGGACGGTCACCGGCATCACCCGTACCGGGCTGAGCCGCCACCTCGCGACCGTCGCGGCGAAGGTGGACGGCGTGTCGCGCGCGCGGGTGCGCCTGCGCCGTAACCGCGTGCACGTGACGGCCTCGACCCCGCTCCGCGACGCGAGCGGGCTTCCCGACCAGGTCACGCAGGCCGTGGTGGAGCGCCTGGAGGAGCTGCGACCGCTGAGGCCGGTGCGCGTCCGCGTCACCGTGCGCCAGAGAGGGGACTGAGCCCGTGAGCCACCACCACCACACCGGCCGCGTCAACCACGTGGGCCTATTCATCGTGGGCCTCGTCCTCCTGCTGGCCGGGGTCGCCGCGCTCGCACGAGGTCTCGGCGTGCGCCTTCTCGGGCCGCGCCACGATCAGGTGGTGTCCCCGCCGGTCGCCGCGTACGCCGCCGGGCACGGGTGGTTCTGGCCCGCTCTGGCCGTGCTCGCGCTGGTGGTCGAGCTGCTGGCCCTGCGCTGGCTCCTGCTCCAGGGTCGCTTGGACGGCATCCGGTACCTCAGCCTGGAACCCGACCCCGGTCACGGTGCCACGCACCTGTCCGCGCGGGCCGCCGCGAGCGCGCTGGAGGACGACATCGAGGAGAGCATGCGCGAGGCGCGGCCGGCGCGGGAGCAGGGCGCGGCGCGCGGCCAGAGGGTGCGTGCCACCCTCGGAGGCGCCCCCGCCGAGCCGAGGCTCGCGCTGGCCGTCGTCCTTCCCGACGAGGCCGATCCCGCCGTCGCGCGGCACGGCGTCCACCTGGCGGTGACCCGGCTGCGTGAGTCGCTGGAGACCGAGCGCCTTCCCGCCACCGTGCGAATGCACGCGATCCGCACCCATTTCTAGTTTTTCCTCAAGCGCCATGCCCGGCCGCCGGGGACCTTTGGCCGCGTGTACGGCCTGACCAGCCAGGAAATGCTGATAAATACGACATATCGTCGAATTGGATGGAGGGGGTGTCATGGGCGCGCACGCGCGTGAAATGACGCGAACGCCGCTGCAAATGGCCGCGTTCGTCTTGGGAATCGTCTTCCTCCTGATAGGAATCCTCGGCTTCATTCCCGGCATCACGACCGACTACGGCGCCATGAGGTTCGCCGGGCACTACTCGAACGCGCATCTCCTCGGCCTGTTCCAGGTGTCGGTCCTGCACAACATCGTCCACCTGCTCTTCGGCATCGCCGGCGTCACGCTCGCGCGCACGTGGAACGGGGCCCGCAACTTCCTCATCTGGGGCGGCGTCATCTACCTGCTGCTGTGGATCTACGGCCTGCTGGTGGGCCGCAACAGCGCCGCCAACTTCATCCCGCTCAACACCGCCGACGACTGGCTGCACTTCCTGCTGGGCATCGTCATGATCGGCCTCGGCGTCGTGCTGTCGCGCCGCGCATCGCGCCCGGGCAGGGGCTCGTTCCCCATCTAGCACGCGCCGCGTGCGCCTCCACCGGGCCCCGCGCCTCGCGGCCGGGGCCCGGTCGCGTCTGTCGTGGATGGTGCTCTGAACCACCAGCTTGCTCCCCCTTTGCCGGTTTTCTGGTGACATGGAGGGCGGGGGGACGCGATGCTACAGATCATCGGAGCCGGTTTCGGCCGGACGGGGACGATGTCGCTGCGGGCCGCGCTGCGGAGGCTCGGCATCACGCCGTGCTACCACTTCACGGAGCTGCTCACCCATCCCGAGCATCTCCCCCACTGGATCTCCGCGGCGGGCGGCACGCCGGGCGCGTGGCGCTCACCGCTGGAGGGGTACGCGGCGACCACGGACTGGCCGTGCGTGGCGTTCTGGCGTGAGCTGTTCGAGGCGAACCCCCAGGCGAAGGTGATCCTCACCAGCAGGGACGCCGACACCTGGTACGAGTCCATGGCGACGACCATCTTCAGGGTCATCACCGAGAGCGTCCCCGAACCCCCGGAGAGGTTCCGATCGCTCCCGGACGGCGAGCGCCTGGCCGAGTTCGCCCGCGCGATCGTGGCCGGCCGCTCCTTCGGGGGCGACATAGCGGACCGGGAGCACGTCATGGCCTGCTTCGAGCGGCACAACGCGGAGGTCAGGGAGGTCGTCCCGCGCGAACGGCTGCTGGACTACCAGGTGAGCCGGGGCTGGGAGCCGCTCTGCGACTTCCTCGAAGTGCCCGTGCCCGCCGAGCCCTTCCCGCGCCTCAACGACCGCGCGGCCTTCCCCCCGGACCTCCCAACCCGCTGACCGGTCGCGCTTCGTACCACTTGACCTGCGTCAACGTCCGGCCATGATCGATGCCGCCCTCTTGCCGAGGCGCACCGAAGTCTGATGTCGTGGCGATCGGGGGGAATGCCATGCTTCGCATCATCGGGGCCGGCCTCGGCCGTACGGGGACGATGACACTCAAGACGGCCCTGTGCCGGCTCGGGTTCGGGCCGTGCTACCACTTCACCGAGGTGTTCGCCCATCCTCGGCACCTGCACGACTGGGCCGCGGCGGCGGAAGGGACACCGGACGCCTGGCGAAGGCCGCTCAAGGGATACGTCGCGTCCACCGACTGGCCGGGCGTGGCGTTCTGGCGCGAGCTGGTGGAGGCCTCCCCGGAGGCCAAGGTGATCCTCACCACCCGGGACGCCGCCAGGTGGTACGAATCGGTGAACCGCACCGTCTTCGCGGCCATGGCCGGGAAGTTCCCCGAGGCCGTGGAGAGGCACAAGACGTTCGAGGCCGCCGACCAGCTGACCGCCTTCGGCCGCGCGGGGGTCGTCGGCCGCAGCTTCCAGGGAAGCATCGACGACCGCGACCACGTCATCGCCTGCTACGAGCGCCACAACGCGGAGGTCCGCGAGAAGGTCGCCCCCGGACGCCTGCTGGACTACACGGTGAGCCAGGGCTGGGAACCGCTGTGCGGCTTCCTCGGCGTACCCGTCCCCGACGAGCCCTTCCCCCACCTCAACGAGCAGGAGACCTTCGCCGCCACCCTCCTCGAACCCCCACGATAGGGCCGGCCGCACGGGCCAACCGTCAGCGACGGTTCTTCCGTTCATTCGTCCCATCGCAGCCTGGTCCAAACCCCCGCGGTCAAGGCTCCTGACCCGAGTGGCCGCGACCGGTGAGTCGGACGGCAGGGATTCAGTCGGCGCTCGGCAGGGGCCGGGCTGCTCGTCTGCTGACCAGCAGCAACGAGCCGACGGCGGCGAGCATCCCGACGGCGATGACCAGCACGAGGGCCTGGAAGCCGAACCCGCCGGCCACCAGACCGAACAGCGGGGGGCCGAGCAGCGATCCGAGGCTGCCCGACTGGGCGACCACGCCGTTGCCGACGTCGGCGTGGTCGAGGCGCTCCAGCACCAGAGGGAGGGCGGCGAAGACGAGGGCCCCCAGGAACCCGTTCCCCATAGAGATGACCCCCGCGCCGGCCAGCGCGGCGGCCAGCGAACCGTCGCCGGCATACGTGAGCCAGGCGGCCGGCACGACGAGGAGTCCGAACAGCGCCAAGACGCCGACCGGCGCGCCTCGGCGGAGCAGAACTCCCACGGCCAGGCCGCCGAGCACGCCGAGCAGCGAGATCACCGAGGTCATGGTGCCTGCGGCGGCGGCCGAACGTCCGTGCTGCTCGATGAGGAGCGTGGGCAGGAGCACGATCACCGGAATGGTCACCGACTCGCTGCTTCGTCCCGTCCTGTGGCGGCAGGAGCCCGGCACTTCGGTACAGCTGGTCGCGCTCGGCCTGGCCGGGCGACCAGGGTGGCTCAGGATCTTGGGCGGGTTCGGCTCCCTTCTCGCGCTTCGCTGTTCGCCGGCAGGCCCGCGAGCGTGAGACGCTCAGAGGGAGTCCAGCCAGCCGATCAGCCGGGCTCCTTCCCGCGCCATGATCTCCGGATCCCGCAGCGCGTTGGTCAGCAGCGACATCCCCTGGTACGCCCCCACCAGCGTCAGCGCGAGCCCGTCCGGCTCGGGCAGGCCCATCTCCCGGAACTGGCGTTCCACCCAGTCCAGCAGCAGGCGGATGACGTTGCCGGCCTCCGCGTCCAGCCCGCCTTCCGCGCGCTTGTCCAGTTCCGCGGCGAGCGTCCCGGTGGGGCAGCCGAAGCGTGCCGCGAGGTCACGCTGCCCAACCCAGCCGTCCACGAGGCTCTTGAGGCGCTCACGCGGGTCCGGCCGCCGGTCCAGCTCGCCGGTGATGACCGCCAGTTGGCGCGAGTGCTCGGCGAGCGCGGCCGCGATCAGGTCGTCCTTGGTCTTGAAGTAGTAGTAGACGTTGCCCGCCGGAACGTCGGCTGTGTGCGCGATGTCGGCGATGGTGGTGCGCTCGACCCCCTGCTGGTGCACCACCTGCGCGGCGGCGGCCATCAGGCGCTGTCGCTTGGCGCCGGCGGTCTTCATCCTCGAATTCTGTGAGTTAGTCACCCAACTAACTATAGGCGGCGAGACGTGCTACCGTTCTTCTCAGTCAGTCAACTCACTAACTCGTAGGAGATCACCATGTTCGTCGTCACGGGCGCCACGGGCAACGTCGGCCGGACCCTGGTGCGGCTGCTCGCCGGGGCGGGCGAGCGGGTGACCGCCGTCGCCCGCAGCATCACCGAGGCCGACGTCCCGGCGGGTGTGCGCGTGGTCGCCGCCGACCTGGGCGACGCCGAGAGCCTGCGCCCGGCCCTGGAGGGGGCGGAGGCGGTGTTCCTCCTGGTCGCCGGGGAGGATCCGCAGGGGATCGCGGGAGCGGCCAAGGTGGCGGGCGTCCGAAGGCTCGTCCTGCTGTCCAGCCAGGGCGCCGGGACCCGGCCGCAGGCCTACCGGCACGCCGGCCAGTTCGAGGCGGCCGTGCGCGAGTCGGGCCTGGAGTGGACCGTCCTGCGCTCCGGCGGCCTGGCCACCAACACCTATGCCTGGGCCGAGCCCATCCGCCTCCACCGCACCGCCGCCGCCCCCTTCGGCGACGTCGGCCTGCCCTTCGTCGACCCCGACGACGTCGCCGCCGTCGGCGCCGCCGTCCTGCGCGAGGACGGGCACCAGGGCGCCACCTACACCCTGACCGGACCTGCGGCGACCACCCCACGTGCGCGCGCGGCGGCGATCGCCGAGGCGCTCGGGGAGCCCGTCCGCTTCGTCGAGCAAACCCGGCAGGAGGCCCACGCGCAGATGGCACAGTTCATGCCGCTGCCCGTGGTCGAGGGAACCCTGGCCATCCTGGGCGAGCCCACCGCCGAGGAGCGGCGCGTCAGCTCCGACGTGGAGCGAGTCCTGGGCCGCGCCCCGCACGCCTTCGGCGAGTGGGCCGCACGCAACATCGCAGCCTTCCGGTGAGCACGGCCTTCCTGTCCGAGCCGCGCGTGGCCTCCCTGACCACTCTGCGGCCGGATGGCTCGCCGCACGTCGTGGCCGTCCGCTTCACCTGGGACGGCCGGGCGGCCCTGGCCCGCGTCCTGACCGTCGCCGCCTCGCGCAAGGCACGCAACCTGGTCGCCCGCCCGGGCAACCGTGCCGCGCTCTGCCAGGTGGACGGCTTCCGCTGGGCAACGCTCGAAGGCACCGCCACCCTCTCCGACGACCCCCACCGCGTCGCCGAAGCCGTCCGCCGTTACACCGCGCGGTACGGCACGCCACCGCCCGATCCGCCCGGCCGGGTCGTGATCGAGATCGCGGTGGACCGCGTGACCACCCTCAACCTCTGAAACGGAGCTATGCCATGCCTGTCCAGCAGATCCTCGACTCCACGATGTTCTACCGCGACCTCGGCACCGGATCGCCGATGGTCTTCCTGCACGGCAACCCGACCTCCTCCCATCTGTGGCGGCACATCCTGCCCGCGATCGGCTCGGGCCGCCGCCTGGCCCCGGACCTGATCGGCATGGGGCAGTCGGGCAAACCCGCCATCGACTACACCTTCGCCGATCATGCGCGCTACCTGGATGCCTGGTTCGATGCCCTGGACCTGGACGAGGTGACCCTCGTCGGCCATGACTGGGGCGGTGCGCTCGCCTTCGACTGGGCCACGCGACACCCGGACCGGGTGCGCGGGATCGCCTTCACCGAGACCATCGTCAAGCCGATGTCCTGGGAGGAGTTCCCCGAAGGCGGTCGCGAACTGTTCCGGGCGATCAAGACTCCAGGCGCCGGGGAGACCATGATCCTCGACGACGACGCCTTCCTGCAGGGCCTGCCAGGCACCGTCGCCACGCCGATCGCCGAGGAGGACCTGGCGGTCTACACCCGGCCGTACCCCACCAGGGAGAGCCGCCTGCCGCTGCTGAGGTGGGCACGCTCCATGCCGCTCGGCGGCGAACCCGCCGACGTCGTGGCCAGGGTCGCGGCGTACGACCGGTGGCTGGCCGGCAGCGTCGAGGTACCCAAGCTGCTGATCACCTTCCGGCCAGGCCCCGGCACAATGATGACCCCCGACATGATCGCCTGGTGCGCCGAGCACATGGCCGGTCTGGAAATCACGCGGCACGACGGCGTCGCCGGCCACCACACTCCGGAGGACCAGCCCCAGGCGATCGCGGCGGCCGTCGAGCGCTGGGCGGCCAAGCTCTGAGTCGACCTCACGCGGGCGTGGGCGCGCCCGGGTCGCCGCCCAGGGTGAGGACATCGTGCCCCTGGTCGGCGCCCCGGCCATGGACCACCTCGACAGCGAGTCCTGACCTCATGATCGCTTCTCGGCGTACAGGAGGATCCCCTTGCCGAGCTTGACGTTGAGCGGAAGGGAGAGTGACGCCTTGTTCCGCGCCACCGGAAAGCCGCGCACGCTCCAGGTGATGCTCGCCGTGCAGTCACCCGCGCCGAGGCTCATGAGACGGCCGTCGCGGACGCTCGCCTGCATGAGCGTGATGTCGAAGGCCAGGTCGATGCCGAAGTCGACCCGGGTGACCCGCCGGCCGTCCACGTACACGTCGACGTAGGGGGCGTGGCTGGAGGTGATCCTGTGTTCGGCCAGGCGGACCAGCTCGGTGCTCGACGGTTGTTCGACCGTCTTGCGGGCGGCGATCCGCAGATCGCGGTATCTCTGCCAGCCGCCGAGCAGGACCGCGCCCAGGTCCAGCCCCCTCAGCAACTCGCCGCCGGCCTCAGCGACCTTGCCGTTGAGCGCGTTCCGGAAGACCGTGTCCGCTCTCCGGGCTTCGTCTCCGACGGCTTCGAGCATGCGCCGCGCGTCGAGCGCCTGGGACAGGGCCGCCGCCGCGTTCTGAGGATTCGCGAAAAGCAGGAGGTCGGCCGTGCTCGGCTTGGTCTCGATGAGGACTGTCACGGTACGACCTCTCTCAGTTCCTGCCGGCCGGGGTCCGCGTACGGCTCAACCCATATGTCCGGCAAGCCCGCGGACGCGGTGGACCGAGCCGGATGGATCTCCAGGTTCGGCGCGGGGTCCGGGTAGGCGACACAGTGGATCGAATCCCCGGGCGAAGGGGCCTTGCGGCGCTGAGGGGCCTTGCGGCGCTGAGGGGCCTTGCGCCCTCGGGGGCGGACGAGGAACACGAGGCCGAGCGACAGCGCCGCGAGCACCGCCACGACAAGGGCCACCGGAACCAGCTCCGAACCGGCTCCGGCTTCGGTGGCCGGGCCGTCCAGGGGGTCGGTGTCGTCGCCTAGTCCGTCGGATTTCGGCGCTCTCGTCAGCCATACCGTCACCGTGGTGCGCTTCGCGACCTCGGTGCCGGCCGCGGGATTCTGCCGGCTGATCTTCCCTGTTCGCGGCGAGCCGGGATCCAGGCGTATACGCAGGCCCGCCTTGCTGAGCCGCTGTTCGGCCTTTGTCGTGTCGAGGCCTTTCAGCTTCGGCACCTTCACCAGAGATGGCCGCGGGGTGCTGACCTTGGGAGTAGGGCTGGACGGTGAGACCAGGTTGAAGCGGACGGGAGAGTCGTAGCGCACGAGGGTGCCGGGGGGTGGGTTCTGGTCCGTGACCGTCCAGTCGGCGCCCGCGTCCGCCGGCCGGGGGTCCGCGCCGAATCTGGCGCTGGCGAGGGCGGTCTCGGCGTCGCCACGGGGAAGCCTCTTGAGATCCGGGACCTTCGTTCCGAGCTCAAGCGTGATCGTGTACTTCTGGTAGGGGTAGTCGGTGGTGCAGTCGCTGAGCCGGTAGCCGACGACGTAGGACGGCGGCTCCGCCGGGTAGTCCTCGGGATCGAACTGGATTGTGATCTTGTTCCTGGGCAGGTCCGTGAGCATCAGTCTCGCCTGTTCGAGAGTCTGACCCGGTAAGTCGTCGGGCGCCACGCACTGGTTGATCCCGTCAGGCACGGGGACCGAGGGCACCGGGCTCAGGAACAGCGTCGAAGACACGGCGAGCATCGAGAAGTGGCGGAACATCGTCGACTCCTCAGACAGTCCGTTCGGCACCCCTGGTGAGTCGCACTGTAGGAAACCCGCACGCTCCCGGCATGAGTAACCCCATACTCATCCAGCACGGGAGCGCGGTCTACGGGCAATTTCCCAGCCCTACCAAGAGTGATCAGCGCCAGGACCGCCTATGGCCGGGAACCGCCATCGTTCCCGGGCCGAGGAGCCTCACCGGGTCAGCGGCCGGCGGCGCTGGAGATGAGGGCGCGGGGGTCGGCCGCGCCGGCCAGCATCCCGTCCGGCCGTACGTCGATCAGGTGCGCGTACCCGAAGGCCCCTCCGCAGCGGATCGGTTCGGAATGAGCCACTTGCCGAACTCGCCGTTCGACCAGGTCCCCGGCGCCGCCCTCCTGGAACCTCGCCTCACCATCCGAGGCAGCACCAAAGGACGCTGACGCCCATCCCAGACGGGGGCGAACACGCATGTCAAACCGGTGAGATCATCCCGCTGTCCCATGTCCGTCCCAAGGGCTTGCCCGCCGGTCCGCCTCTGGCCAAAGTGTGGTGCCCAGGAGGCCCGACAGGCGGCCGACTGACGGCGTCAACGGGAAGGTGCCGGCTTCCACACGGTCCGGCACCGTCTCCGCGCTGACGGCGTGGCACGCACACTGAAGTGAAGGTGACCATGAAAACGGGATCACAGCGCAAGATCTTCCGTACCCTCGGGGCGTCGGTGCTTCTGGCCGGCTCCACCCTGGTCCTGACCGGGGTCACCGCAGGCCCGGCGCAGGCCGGCACCTGCAACACCCCGAGGTGCGGCGGAGAGGTCGTCAACAACTCCAACAGCTCGATCCGCGTGGCGAACCAATGGTGCTGGGGCACGCTCGGGCAGACCCAAGCGGTCGGCCAGACACTGAAATGCGTTAAGAATCCGGGGCGGTCCGACACCTACGAGGCCGACTTCGAGCTCCCGGCGCACAACGAAACCGCCAACTATTACTACTACTACGACACCGACTCCGTCCGTTTCTTCGCCGGCTGCGTGACGAAGTACCACTGGTGGGGAGGCAGCCAGCAAACCATCAACCGCAGCGGCAAGGACAGCCTGTGGATCAAGATCACGGACATCGACAAGATCTTCATCGACAGCCAGTCGTGCCCCTGATGAGAACGGGCCGCCGCCGGCCGACCCGGAGTTCCGGGCCACCAAGAGGGCCCGGCATCGGGTCGCCGGATCGGTGAACAGCAGTGCCAGGCTGCGCACGCCGAACGGCCCGCCGGGTCAGCGGCCGGCGGCGCTGGAGATGAGGGCGCGGGGGTCGGCCGCGCCGGCCAGCACCCCGTCCGGCCGTACGTCGATCAGGTGCGCGTATCCGAAGGCCCCGCCGTACGGAAGCCCCCGGACGGGGTGGCCGCGCTCCTGGAGCCCCTCGGTCCACCCCGCGCCCTGCTCGACGTCCAGGGAGGCCTCGTCGGGCTCGCTCCAGGCGTCGAAGCCGGTGAGGCCGGGGCCGACCCGCCACCGGGGCGCGCCGATCGCCTGGCCCGGCGACTCCCCCGAGGCCAGCAGGCGGGCCACCACCTGCAGCAGGATCTGCGGCTGGGAGTCCCCGCCCATCGTCCCGAGGACGGCGCGCAGCGATCCGTCCGGCCGGGTCACCAGGGCGGGGGCGAGGGTGTGCGGCGGGCGGCGGCCCGGCCCGTACTCGGCGGGGTGGCCGGGGACGAGCGAGAAGCCGATGCCCCGGTTGTGGAGGTTGATCCCCGTGGCCGGTTCGAACAGCATGCTGCCGAACCCCGCGGCGTTCGACTGGATGAGCGACACGCCCATCCCCTCGGAGTCGACGGCGCACAGGTAGGTCGTGTCGCCGGAGGAGGTCAGGTCGCGGAGCCTGGCCCTGCGCGACGGGTCGATCGTCGCCCGCCGCTCGGCGGCGGAGGCGAGCACGCCGTCCACCGAGGCGCCCTCGAACAGGACGTCAGGGCGGTCGTGCCCGGCGGCCCTCGCGGCCTCGGCCAGCAGGTGGGCCCAGAGCGGGTCGGACGGGTCGCGGGGCAGGTCGAGCCGGTCGGCGATCGCCAGTGCCAGCAGCAGCAGGTAGCCCTGGGAGTTCGGCGGGATGGTCCAGACGTCGTGGCCGAAGGCGCGGGCCCGGAGCGGCTCCACCCAGTCGGCGTTCACGCGCTCCAGGTCGGCCTCGGTGTACTCGCCCTCGCCCGAACCTCCCGCCGCGCCGTCGCGGCCGAGCGCGAGCAGGCCCTTGCCGAACTCGCCGAGGTAGAAGCCGTCACGCCCATCGGCGGCCAGCGTCTCTAGGGTGCGGGCGACGCCGGGACGGCGGATGAGGTCGCCGGGGGCGAGCGCGGCGTCCACCCCGGGCAGCACCGCGGCGGCCGGAGCCAGCAGTGGGGAGGCCGGGAACCCCTCGTCCGCGTAACGGATGGCGGGCGCGAACAGCTCCGCGAGCGGCAGCCGCCCGTACCTGGCGTGCAGGGCCATCCAGCCGTCGGCGCAGCCGGGCACCGGCACCGACCGGATGTCCCGCTGGAACGGCATGCGGTCGTGCCCCTCGGCGCGCAGCCGGCCGGGGTCCGCGCCGGAGCCGGAGCGTCCGGAGGCGTTCAGAGCCTGAGGCGCCCCGCCGCCCTCGTGAACCAGGGCGAACAGATCTCCCCCCAGGCCGCAGGCGTGCGGAGCGGTCACCGCCAGTACGGCGTTGGCGGCGATCGCCGCGTCGGCCGCCGAGCCTCCCTGGTCGAGCATGGACAACCCGGCCGTGGAGGCCAGGTGATCGACCGTGCAAACCATGCCGAACCTGGCAAACCTCGTGTGCTCCATGGCGAAACCTTACGACGCCCCCGCCCGCGCGTGCCGCGGGCGGGGGAAGCGCGCGTCAGTGCCGGTGGGTGGCGTCGGCGTGGCGGGGGTCGGCCGGGTGCTCGAAGCCCGGCCGCAGCCGCACCTTCTCCGCATACCGGTGCTCCATCCAGCCGGCGAAGGCCCGCTCGGCCGCGACCGAGGACAGCTCGGACGCGATGTCCTCCCTGACCGCCTCGTACGCCCGCACGCCCCCGGGCTCGACGGCGTCCACGCGCACGGTCCACGGCCCGCCCGGCCCCTCGACGGGCCCGACGACCTCGCCCTCCGCCGCGGAGAAGACGGCCGCCTCCAGCGGTCCTGCCAGCTCGCCGCGCCGCACGCGGCCGAGGGACGCTCCCCCGGCCCGGCTCACGTCGCGGGCCTCCGGGCAGGTGAACCGGTCGAGGTTGCGGTCGTAGTACGCGCGGACCTCCTCCTCCGGCACGCGCACCCCGGCCGTCACCACGGCGCGCAGTTCCCGCGCCAGCGGCATCGACACCGTCACGGCGGCGAGGACGCCTCCCGTGCGCAGCGCGGCGGGCAGGGTCAGCGGGCCGGACCGTGGCCGGTCGCCCGCAGCGACGAGGCCGAGCGCGGCGGCCTCCTCCTCCACCAGCGCCTCGGTGACCAGCACCTGGACCAGCCAGCGGCGGAGGTTCCTGCCCTCGGCGGCGCGGGGATGCGGCAGCCGCGCCGCGAGCGGCCCCGCGCGCAGCTCCGCCTCCCGCGCGTCGACGTCGGAGACCGCGACGACCCGATCGCCCACCTCGGCGGCGACCTGCGCGACCGACGCGTCCGGCGCGTCCGGCGCGACCTGCGGGGCCACGCTCATGCGAGCACCTCGATCTCGACGGCCTCGGTGTAGTGCAGCCACCCGGCGCAGGCCAGCTTGACCACCGCCCACCAGCGGCCCGGCCGGGTGCCGGGCGGCGCCTGCACCTCGAAGCGGAGCCTGGCCTCCCCCCGGGCGGGCACGACGACCCCGGTGTTCCATTCGGGGATCAGCTCGAAGGTGTGCCAGGGGCTGATCAGCTGCGCCCGCACGGAGACGTCCGTGAGCGCCGGGGACCGCAGCAGCACCTCCACCGCCCCGGACGCGGCCTCGGAGCCGCCCGGCGTCAGCCGCACCGCGGGCGTCTCCACCGTGACGCCGAGGCCCGCGTCGTGCCCGGCGCCCACGCGCAGCCGGGTCACGTCCTCATACGCCTGACCCCCGTGGGAGGTGCCGGCGCGCAGCCAGTACACGCCGGGCTCGGCGCCGTCCACGGGGACGACCCGGACGGGGAACGAGGCGTGCCCGCCGGGCGCCAGCGCGTACGGCCGCTCGGCCGGCTCGCACGTCCACCCCTCGGGAGCCTGGACGGTGACGACGCCGGACACCTCGCCCTCGGTGAGCCCGGAGGCGACGGACACCTCCAGCTCGACGGGCCCGGGGCCCACGGTGAGGTCGGTCTCGGACAGGTGGACCGCCACCGGCAGGTTGCCCGCCGGGGCGGGCCCGGTGTTGTCCAGCCAGTAGCGCGTGTAGACCGGCTGGTACGGCTCGCCCTCCGGCCCGAGCGCCACCCCCTGGCCCCGCTGAGCGGGCCTGCCCGTCAGCGTCGCGGTGACGGTGGCGATCTCCATGCCGGACAGTTCGAGCCCGTCGCCGGGAAGCGGGAACAGCGGCCGTTCGAGCAGGTCGGCGCGGTGGGCCCCGGTGATCGGCAGGCCGGTGCGGATCCGGGCGGTGACCCGCTCGCCCGCCGCCTCGTACAGCCGCAGGGTGACGCCCTCGACCTCCCCCGCCTCCCGGCCCGAGGCGAGCGGGTTGCCCGTGGCCTTCAGCGCGGCGAGCACGACCTTGCCCTCGGGCTCCACGGCCAGGAACGAGGTGGTGGCGGCCAGCTCGCCCTCGTGCGCGGGCGCGGCCACGGCGGCCAGCGGGTGGTTGACGTCGTGCCCGTGGCCGACCAACCCGGCCGCACGCCAGTCGCCGGGCCCGGTGATCAGCGAGTACTCGAAGGAGTGAGTCCAGTGCTGAAGCTGGAAGTTGGACCCGTCGGGCGCGGTGCGGCGGGGCGCGTCGATCCACACGCCGGACGGCCAGCCGGTGCAGGAGCGCAGCAGCGACAGGTGGAGGGCGCCGCCCGCGTCCACGGCGAACCCCGGGACGCCCCGGTTGACCACGCCGATCGTGTAGTCGTCCAGCGCGGGCTCGGTGAGCGCGGCGAGTTCGGCCGGCTGGGTCACCTCGATGACCGCGTCGTCGAGGTCGGCGACCAGCTCCTCGGTGGCCCCCTCTCCCGCCACGATGAGGACGGGGAGCGCGCGGGGCCCGGTGAGGTCGGCGCTCGGCACCCACACCTTCTCCAGCGGCTCCGCGGCCGGCACCCAGACCCGGGCCCGTCCGCCGGACGCCAGGCGCTCGCGCAGCAGCTCGGCGTACTCCGGCTCGGCCGCCCGCAGGACCTCGGCCACGAACGGGTTCTCCTCCGGGGTGCCGAGCGCGACCCGCACGTCCGGCAGGTTGGAGTCCACGGCGAGGTCGCCGTACCGGGGACCGGGGGCGCTGGAGCAGGTGGCGGTCACGCCCTTGCGCACCAGGGCGACGGCCAGGTCACGCGGCTCGCCCCCGATGATCTCGGCGATGCCGATGGCCCGCGCGCCGACCGGTGTGCCGTCCTCGGCGCGCAGCGCGACCCTCGCGGTGGAGGACAGGGCGAACCAGTTGCCCGCCGGGTTGTCGAGCGTCCAGGGGTGCTCGCCTGAGTCCACGTCGATGAGGCCGAAGCCCCGGCCGACGACGGCGTCGCCGACCTCGCTGACCGGCAGCGCGCCCGGGACGCGGGCGGGCCAGCGCAGCCGTACGAGCTGGTCCGCGCCGTCGAACTCGTCGATGTGGGTGACGCAGTCGACCCGGTCGAGGCCGTGCCACAGGGTGATCCGCTGGGTGTAGGCGACGGGGCCGACCCGGCCGGTGACCGTGACCCGCTCGGCGAGGGCGCACGTCTCGGTGGTGACCGAGGTGGCGGGCCGCGCGGCCGAGCCGGTGGCGGTCCCCTTCGGCACCAGGTGCCAGGGGCCCTCGTGGTACTCGGGGTGCTCGGAGTACTCGTCGTAGACCACCAGCTCGTTGCCGACCCTGCCGGGCTGGAGCAGCTCGCGGTCGCGGGCGACGTCGCGGAACCGGGACACGCAGCCGCCGCGCGCGGGGTCGACCTCGACGAGGTGGGTGGCCGTGGCGATGGCGGTGCCCTCACGGGAGGTCCAGCCGAGCGGCGCCGCCTCGGCGACCGGCTCGGCCCGCAGCGTCCTGCAGCCCAGTGCCGGCACGGCGGGGGCCAGCACCACGACGTCGACGGCGGACAGGCCGCCGTCCTCGTCGTACTCGGGGTTCTCCAGCAGCACGGGAAGCTCGCCGGCGGCGGGATCGGTCACCCGCACGCCGTTCGCGCCCGGCCGGGGCAGCGCGAGCCGTACACGCACCAGGTCGGTGCGCTCCCACGAGGAGGGGTTCCACACCACCACGGCGATGCCCTCGCCCCGCGTGTCGACGTGGGCGGTCAGCTCGCCGAGCGACGCCTTGAGCACCTGCTCGCCGAGGTCGTGGGCCTCGCGCCAGCCGGTGAGCAGGTCGAGGTAGACCTGGTCGGACTCCGAGCCGGTGATGGCGTCGTGGTGCGCGCCGAACACGAGCTGCCGCCAGGCCTTGTCGAGCGCCGCGTGCGGGTAGCGGGCGCCGGTGGTCACCGCGGCGAGCGTGGCGAACTTCTCGGCGTCGCCGACCAGCGACTCGGCCGACCGCTGGGCCTGCTTGGTGTCGACGAAGGAGACGTCCTTGCCGGTGTAGACGGGGTTCATGTCGCGGGTCTGCGGGGACGGCGCCGCGAGCGAGGAGCGCACGGCCGCGAAGAACTCCTTCGGCAGCGCGCACACGAACTTGGGCGAGACGTAGCGGGCGTTCCAGTCGCGGTGGATCTCGGTGACCCACTTGTTGGGCGGCGTGTAGTCGGTGCCGACGGGCAGCAGCAGGTTGCGCGTGGCCGCGACCTTCTTGAGCTGGATGAACAGCTCGTACACGGCCTCCTCCGCGCTCGCGAGGTCGGCGCGGGAGTCCATCCACCATCCGGCGCTGTAGTGCGCGGGCATGTAGTGCGTGAGGACGCCCTTGCCCGACGGCGACAGCCACTCGAACTCGGCGGGGAACTGCATGGTCGACGGGTCGCCCCAGCCGTCGCGTTCGCGGTCGCGGTCGGTGAGCATCGGCCCCCACTGGTGGTGGGGGCCCCGCGCCCAGGAGCTGGAGGTCAGGCCGGCCTCGGCGATCAGCCCGGGGAACTGCGGGTCGTGGCCGAACACGTCGAGCTGCCAGGCGGTCGCCGGGTCGCCGCCCATCACGTCGCGCTGGAAGCCGACCCCGTAGACGATGTTGCGTATCGTCGACTCGGCCGAGGTGAGGTTGGTGTTGGGCTCGTTGTACGTGCCGCCCATCAGCTCGACCCTGTCCTCCGCGAGCAGCCGCCGCAGCAGGTCGCGGTGCTCGGGGTGGGCGTCCCAGTAGGGCTTGAGGTAGTCGACCTCGGCGAGCACGAACTTGTAGTCGGGGTCGCGGCGCGCGGTCGCAAGGTGCTCACGCATCAGGTCGAACCCGGCGTTCTGCCGCTCGCCCCGGTACCGCTGGGCGACCTCGCCCGCGTCGTCCCAGGTGGTGGTGTAGGCGGACTGGGTGTTCCACCACACCGGGTCGTAGTGGAAGTGGGGCACCATCCAGACCGTCCAGCCGGGCTCCGCCACCACCAGTTCGGCCGTCGCCACGGCGTCCCCGCACCTCACCTCGATGGGGACGCGCGTGCCGGGCGCGGCGTCCGCCGAGACGCCCACCTCCACCGGGCGCCGTGCCGTACGGCTCGCGCCGCCGACGCCGGAGCCGGTGACCCGGACCTCGATCTCGCCCGGAGGGCCGTCGAGGTGCACCCGGACGACCTGCCCGGCTTCGACGAAGAGCTCTGTGGATTCGACGCTGGTGATACGCAAGGGTCAACCCTTCACTGATCCGGCGAAGCTGAAGGAACCGGCGAGGTACTTGTTCACGGCGACATAGAGCGCCACGGCCGGGGCCGTGTAGATGATCGAGAAGGCGGCCAGCTCTCCGTAGGCGACCTGGCCGTACTGCGAGAAGAAGGTGTAGATGGTGACCGCCGCCGGCTGCTTCTCCGGCGTGTCGAGCAGGACGAACGGGACGAAGAAGTTGCCCCACTGGCCGACGAAGACGAAGATCGAGACGACGGCGACGCCGGGGGCCATCAGCGGCATGACCACTCGCGTGAGCGACCGCACCCAACCGGCCCCGTCGACCCAGGCCGCCTCCTCCAGGCTCACCGGCACGCCGTCCATGAAGTTCTTCATCATCCAGATGGCGAACGGCAGCGCGCTGGCCGCGAGGAACAGCACCATCGCCGGGATCGACCCGTACAGGTTGAACCGGAAGAACATCGAGTAGACCGGCACCATGATGGCCGTGACGGGAAGGCCCGTGGTGAACAGCAGCGTCAGCATGAAGTGCCGCCTGAAGCGCAGCTTGTAGCGGGAGAGCGGGTAGGCCGCGAGCCCGGCGACGACCACGGTGAGGACCGCGGTGGTCCCTGAGATGACGAGCGAGTTGATGACCGGCTGGTAGACGGTCTCCCAGTTGAGCACCGCCGCGAAGTTCGCGAGGGAGAACTGGAAGGTCGGCTTCGCGGTGAGGTTGGCCTGGGGTTGCAGCGAGGCCAGCACCACCCACAGGAACGGGCCGACGAAGGCGAGCGTGATCACCAGGAGCGACAGGAGCGCCGCGCCGCGGGCGGCCGTGCGGGTCATCGGCGAACCCCCTTGCCGGGCGGGCGGGCCATCAGGCGTCCACCTTGATCAGTCGCAGGTAGACCAGGGAGAACGCCGCGCCGATGACGAGCATCACCAGCGCCATGGCGCTGCCGTACCCGATCTCGAAGTAGCGGAACGCCTGCTCGTACATGTAGAGCGGCGTGGTCTGGCTCGCCGTGCCGGGGCCGCCGCCCGTCAGGGCGTAGATCAGGCCGAAGCTCGCCAGGGTCTGCAGCGTGATGAGCATGAGGTTCGACAGGATCGAGCGGCGGATCAACGGCAGCGTGATGTGGGTGAAGCGCCGCCAGGCGCTCGCCCCGTCCACCGACGCCGCCTCCAGCAGGTCGCCGGGAACGTCGGACAGCGCGGCCGAGTAGACCAGCATCGAGAACGCGGTGCCACGCCAGACGTTGGCCAGGATGATCGCGATCATCGGGGCGGTGAACAGCCAGTCCTGGGAGAGGCCGACGGCGCCCAGCACTTCGTTGAGCGTGCCCTCCTCCGAGAGGAACGAGAACCAGCACGCCGCCGCGACGACCTCGGGCACCACCCAGGCCGCGATGACGACGCCGTTCACCACGCTCCTGACCACCCGGCCCCGCCCGCGCTGGAGCAGCGCGATGAGCAGGCCGAGGGTGTTCTGGCCGATGACCGCCGACCCGATCACGAAGACGAACGTGAGGAGGAACGAGTTGCGGAAGTCCTCGTCGCCCAGCAGCTTGACGAAGTTGTCCACGCCGACGAACCGCGAGTTCACCGACGCCGAGCCGGTCAGCGTCTCGTTGGTGAAGGCGATGTAGACGCTCCACAGGATCGGCCCCGCCAGGAAGATCACGAGCAGGACCAGCGCCGGCGCGAGCGGCAGGAGCCACCGCAGGGTCCGGCGGGCCCGGCGGCGCGGCTCCCCCCGGCGGGGGGAGCCGGCCAGCCTCGGCGGCGTCGCCGTCGTGACCGTCATGAGCCGGAGGTCACCTTGTCGGGCCCGCCGACGACGCCGGGCAGCGCGTCGGCGTAATCCTTGGCCGCCGCGTCGGGGGCCTTGGAGCCGGTCGTCATGGCCTCCATGGCCTTCTGCACCTCGGCGGAGACCTTGGGATAGACCTCGTAGGCGGGCCGGTAGTGCGTCACGGAGGCGAGGTCGGTCCAGAACTTCACGGCGGGGTTGTCGGCGGTGTACGTCGGATCGGCGGCCACGTCCTTGCGGGGCGTGAGGTCACCGGAGCTGACGGAGTAGGTCAGCGTGTTGCGCTTGTTGGTCACCACGCTGATGAAGTCGAACGCCTCCTTCTTGTCCTTGGCGTAGGAGCTCATCGCCATGACCCACCCGCCCGACATGCTGACGGCGCCGGGGGCCTCGCCGTTCTGGGTCGGCATGGGGGCCCAGCCGATCTTCTCGGTCCACTGCGGCCACGGTTTGGTGCCGGTGGGCTTCCACGCCGAGGAGAGCCAGGCGCCGTCGAGGTCGATGCCCAGCTTGCCGCCGGGGAACCAGTCGTACTGCACCTTCTCGCCCAGCTTGATGTTGAACGCGTCGGCCTGCTTCGGGCCGAGGTTCTCGCGGTAGATCGTGTTGATGAAGCCGAGCGAGTCGGTGATGCCCTTGCTGGAGGCCACCCACTTCTTGGAGGCGTCGTCGTACAGGGTGCCTCCGGGCGTGCCGTACAGGAGCATCTCGAAGCCCTGCATGGTGGCGGCCTCGCCGTGCGGCTTGGTGGAGTACATGCTGAAGGGGATGGCCTCGGGCACCTTCTGCTTGATCGCGCGGGCGGCGGTCAGCACGTCCGCCCAGGTCTTGGGCTCCCAGGGCACCTGGATGCCCGCCTTGGTGAGCACGTCCTTGCTGTACCAGAGGCCTCGGGTGTCGGTGCTGATCGGGACGCCGTAGATCTTGCCGTCGGGGCCCTTGGCGGCCTGCTTGACCGAGTCGGCGTACTGCGTCGCCCAGTCGGGCCACGAGCTCAGGTAGGTGTCGAGCGGGGCGAGCTTCCCGGCGGCGACGTCGGCGTTGACCTGGAAGGTGTCGTGGAGGTACACGTCGGGAGCGGAGTCGGCCGAGCGGTTGAGCAGCGCGAGCTTGGTGTAGTAGACCTCGTTGTTGCCCTGCACCGGCGTGAGCTTGATCGTCACGCCCTTGTGCGCGGTCTCGTATTCGGTCTTGGCCTGTTTGAGCACCTTGTCCATGTAGGGCCAGCCGGGCTCGGTCTTGTAGAGCACCTCGATCTCCTTGGCCCCGTTGGCGCTCTTGTCGGCTGTGTCCCCACCGCATGCGCCGGCCGTGGCGGCCGTCGCGACCGCCAGTATCGAGGCCACCATCGCTCGTCTCATCGGACTCCTTCTCCGGCCTTGCGGCGACCACGAGCACAGTCCTGGGGCCCCCGACCCCCGCGCTGGAGTGGTCCGCCGGCCGTGTTTCGGCCGTGTTACTTGGGTGACGAGAACGTAAGTCTTTTTGATTTACTAAGTCAACGGGTTGTGCGATATTGCCTGGAGACCTCAAGGCGCCAGGAGCTAGGCATGCAGATGGGCACAAACCTGCCGAAAGTCGGCAGCTACAACCGTGCCGTCGTCCTCGACGCGATCCAGGTCTCGGACGGCATCAGCCGCGTCCAGATCGCCGAGCGTGCCGGCCTCACCGCCCAGACCGTCTCCGTCATCGTCCGCAGGCTGCTGGAGGAGGGCCTGGTCATCGAGGACGGGTCGCTCCCCTCCAGCGGAGGCAAGCCCCGCACGATCCTGCGGGTCGACCCCACCGCCGGGCACGCCGTCGGCATCCACTTCGACCCCGGCGAGATCTCGTACGTCCTCGCCGACCTCGCGGGGCAGCCGGTCGCCAGGCTGCGCACCGACGTGCGCCCCGGCCTCGCGCCCGAGGAGGTCATCCGCCAGATGGCCGTTACGGCCCGGCGCATGCTGGGCGAGGCGGGCGTGCCCGACGGCAAGGTGCTCGGCATCGGCCTGGCCTGCCCCGGCCCCCTCGACGCCGACGGCGCCATGCGCTCCCCGCCGCGCCTGACCGGGTGGGACCACGTGCCCATCAAGCGCCTGCTGGAGCAGCACACCGGCTTCCCCGTGACCCTCGACAACGACGCGGCGGCGGCGGCCATCGGCGAGCGCTGGGCAGGCCTCGCCCGCTCCACGCCGAGCTTCGCCTACCTGTATCTCGGCACCGGCATCGGCGGCGGGCTGTTCCTCGACAACCGCATCTACCGGGGCCGCTCGCTGAACGCCGGGGAGTTCGGCCACATCACCGTCGTGCCCGACGGGCCCGAGTGCTACTGCGGCAACCGCGGGTGCGTCGAGGCGGTCTGCTGCCCGAGCGCCATCGAGGCGACCGTACGGGCGCGCCTGGCCGGGGGCGCGCGCAGCACGCTCGCCGGCGCCCCCGCCGGCCACGCGGCCATCTGCGCGGCGGCCTCGGCAGGCGACCCGCTCGCGCGCGAGGTCGTCGGCGAGGTCGCGGCCCGGCTCGCCGACGCCGCCGTGGGCATCGTCAACATGCTCGACATCGACCTGCTGGTGATCGGCGGGCCCGCCATGCGCGAGGTCGCCGGCCTCTACCGGGACGTCATCGCGCACGCCGTGGCCACCCGGCCCCTGGCCCGCCGCCTGCACACCGTGCGGGTCGAGGTCTCCCCCATCGCCGCCGACGCCGCCGCGATCGGCGCGGCCTCGCTGGTCTTCCACGCCACCTACGCGCCTCGCCTCGACGCTCTGCTGACATCCTGATCCCCTTGCCCGCGACCCCCGATCCCCGCCTCTCACCGGTCACCCCCGTGCCCGCTGATCCGCCCATCTCCCGAGCGACGAGAAAACCCATGACCCCCTACGTGCTCGCCGCCGACATCGGCGGCACCAAACTGGCCGCCGCGATGATCGGCGAGGACGGCACGGTGCTCCGCCGCGGCGAGGTGCCCACCCCCGCCGCGCTCCCCGGCGAGGCCGCCGTGGTGAGCCGCGCCCTGACGAGCCTCATCCACGAGGTGGCCGGGGGCGCCCCGCCGCTGGCGGTGAGCGTCGCCTCGGCCGGGCCCCTCGACCTCCTCGCCGGCACGGTCAGCCCGGTCAACATCCCGGCCTGGCGGGAGTTCCCGATCCTCGCGCAGGTGGCCGAGGTGGTGCCCGGCGTGCCCTCCTGCCTGGTGGGCGACGCCGTCGCCGCGGCGGCAGGGGAGGCCTGGCGCGGCGCGGGGCGCGGCGCGGCCGCCATGCTCGGCATCGTGGTCTCCACCGGCATCGGCGGCGGCCTGGTGCTCGACGGCGTCCCGTACGCCGGGCCCACCGGCAACGCCGGGCACATCGGGCACATAGTGGTGGACCCCGGCGGCTCCCCCTGCCCCTGCGGCGCCGCCGGATGCGTCGAGACCATCGCGAGCGGCCCCTCGATGGTCCGCTGGGCCAGGAAGCAGGGATGGGGAGGCGCCGACGCGCGCGAACTGTCCCTCGCGGCCCGCGACGGCGAGGCGGTGGCCCTGGCCGCCTTCGAGCGTGCCGCCGACGCCCTCGCGAGCGCGATCCTGTCGGTGGCCGCCATCTGCGACCTCGACCAGGTGGTGATCGGCGGTGGGGTCGCCGGGGCGGGCGAGGTGCTCTTCGCCCCGCTGCGCCGTGCCGTCGCCGGCCGCGCGCGCCTGGGATTCGTCCGGCGACTGCGCGTCACACCGGCGGCCCTCGGCCGGGACGGGGGGCTGGTCGGCGCGGCCCGCATGGCACTGCTCTGAGGTCCACCGTACGGAGGCTCGCCCAGGCCCGATTCATGGACTTCTAAAGCTTCTTTAACGGCGCCGGTAGACGTGCCGTCCTAGCTTTACGGTGCTGATCCCGTAACCGGCAAAGGACGGTCGTGTGACTACCACCCTCGGCGAAACGGCCTCGCAGGGCCCGACGGCGGCGCGTCGCGCGTCGCGGGCATGGCGCACGTGGGCGAGGGGCGGGCCGGGGGAAGCGTGGTGGGCGCGGCCGGCGCTGGCCGGGCTGCTGGCCGGCACGGCGATCCTCTACCTGTGGGGGCTCGGGGCCTCCGGCTGGGCGAACCAGTTCTACTCCGCGGCGGCCCAGGCGGGCACCGAGAGCTGGAAGGCGTTCTTCTTCGGCTCCTCCGACGCCTCGAACTTCATCACCGTGGACAAGGCGCCCGCGGCGCTCTGGCCGATGGCGCTGTCGGCCCGGATCTTCGGGGTGAACTCCTGGAGCATCCTGGCGCCCCAGGCCCTGATGGGCGTCGCCACCGTCGGCGTCCTGTACGCGGCGGTGCGCCGCCGCTTCGGCCCGGGCGCGGGGCTGATGGCGGGGACGGTGCTCGCGCTGACCCCGGTCGCCGCGCTGATGTTCCGGTTCGACAACCCCGACGCGCTGCTGGTGCTGCTGCTCACGCTCGGGGCCTACGGCATGGTCAGGGCGCAGGAGCGCGGGCACACGGGCTGGCTGGTGTTCGCCGCCGCGTGCGTGGGCTCGGCGTTCCTCGCCAAGATGCTCCAGGCCTTCCTCGTCGTCCCGGGGTTCGCGCTGACGTACCTGCTCACCACGCCCGTGCCGGTGGGACGGCGGATCCGGCAGCTGCTCGCGGCGGGCGCGGCCCTGGTCGCGGGCGCCGGGTGGTGGGTGGCGGTCGTCGCGCTCGTGCCCTCGGGATCGCGCCCGTACATCGGCGGGTCGCAGACCGACAGCGTGCTGGAGCTGGCCCTCGGCTACAACGGCCTCGGCCGGCTCACCGGCGAGGAGACCGGCGGCCTCGGCAACCTGAACCAGGAGGCCGGATGGGCGCGGCTGCTCGACAGCGAGATGGGCTCCCAGATCTCCTGGCTGCTGCCCGCCGCGTTGATCATGCTGGTCGCGGGCCTGTGGCTGAGCCGGCGGGCACCGCGCGCCGACCCCACCCGGGCGGCGTTCGCGCTGTGGGGCGGCTGGCTGCTGGTGACCGGCGTGGTGTTCAGCCTGAGCCAGGGCATCATCCACGCGTACTACACGGTGGCCCTCGCGCCGGCCGTCGCCGCCCTCATCGGCATGGGCGCGTCCCTGCTGTGGCGGCGCAGGCGCGCGCCGGCCGCCACCCGGATCCTCGCGGCGGCGGTGGCCGTGACGGCGTGCTGGTCGTACGTCCTGCTGAACCGCACCCCTGACTGGTACCCCGGGCTGGCGATCATCGTCCTGGCCGGGGGCCTGGTCGCCGCCGCCTCGCTGCTCGCCACCCAGCGGCGGGTGGGCCCCGCCGTCACGGCCGTGCTGGCGCTCGCCATCGTGACCTCGATCGCCGGACCGGCCGCGTACGCCGCCCAGACCGCGAGCACCCCGCACACCGGCACGATCCCCACGGCCGGACCCGCCACGGGGGGCTTCGCCGGAGGCGGCGGCCGTCCCGGCGGGACGCGCGGCGGGCCCCCGGGAGGATGGCAGCGGCCGCCCGCGAACGGCACCCAGCAGGGCCGGCGGGGGCAGGCCGGGAACGCGCCTCGCGGCGGTGGCGGCGGGATGAGCCTGCTGTTCGGCAGCACTCCGGCGCCGGAGCTCACGGCCCTCCTCCAGGCCGGCGCCGCGTCCTACACCTGGGTCGCCGCCGCCGTCGGGTCCAACAGCGCGGCCGGCTACCAGCTCGCCACCGGGCGGCCCGTGATGGCCGTGGGCGGCTTCAACGGCACCGACCCGGCCCCCACCCTCGCGCAGTTCCAGCGCTACGTCGGCGAGGGACGGATTCACTACTTCATCGGCGGTGCCATGATGCGCGGCGGGGCCGGCACGGGAGGCAGCGACTACGCCCAGCGGATCACCTCCTGGGTGGAGTCCACCTTCACGCCGGTCACCGTCGGCGGCACGGTCGTCTACGACCTGACGGGCTCGTAGAGCCTCTCGGGGGTCAGTACGCCGGTGGGCTATTTTCAGGTTTTTACGACCTGTTTGGTTGGTTATAGTCGGAGACGACGTGCCCGGCCCACCGCCGTACGGACACCTGAGGAAGGACCATGGCGCAGATCATCACGAGCGACGCGGAAGCGGTCGCGACCGCCGCGAGGCTGTCGGAGAGGTTCGCCGCCGGTGCCGCCGAGCGCGACAGGGAGCGCCGCCTGCCGGCCGCCGAGCTGGACGAGCTCTCGGAGAGCGGCCTGCTCGCCATAACCGTCCCCCGCGACCACGGCGGGGCCGACGTGAGCGCCCGTACCCTGGCCGAGGTGGTGCGGCTCCTCGCGACCGGAGACCCCAACATCGCGCAGATCCCGCAGAGCCACTTCGTCTACGTGAACGTGCTGCGCCGCCAGGGCACCCCCGAGCAGCGGAAGTTCTTCTTCGCCGAGATCCTCGACGGCAGGCGGCTCGGCAACGCCCAGTCCGAGGCGGGGACCAAGCACGTTCAGGAATACCGCACGCGCCTGCTCCCCCACCCCGGCGGCGGCTGGGTGCTGGAGGGCGACAAGCACTACAGCACGGGGGCGCTGTTCGCCGACTGGATCCCGGTCCTGGCGCGCGACCCGGAGGATCGGCTCCAGGTGGCGTACGTGCCTCGCGACGCCGAGGGCGTCGAGGTCGTGGACGACTGGGCGGGGATGGGCCAGCGGCTCACCGCCAGCGGCACCGTCCACCTGCGCGGGGTACGGGTGCCGGCCGACCGCGTGGTGCCCCACCACCTGACGTTCACCGGGCCACAGCTCCACGGGGCCGTGGCCCAGCTGTTGCACGCGGCCATCGACGTGGGCATCGCGGGCGCCGCGCTGGCGGAGGCGGCCGAGTTCGTCCGCACCAAGAGCCGGCCGTGGTTCGAGAGCGGGTACGAGAGCGCGGCCGAGGACCCGCTGCTGATCCAGCGCTTCGGCGAGCTCGCGATCACGCTGAGGGCGGCCGAGGCGCTGCTGCGCGAGGCGGGGGAGGCGGTGGACGCCGCCGCGTCGGATCTCGACGACGACAGCGCCGCCTCCGCCTCCATCGCGGTGGCCACCGCCAAGGCCTTCGCCGACCGGGCCTCGGTCGAGCTGGCCGGCGCCGTCTTCGAGGTCTCGGGCACCAGGTCCGCGCTGGAGCACCTCAACCTGAACCGGCACTGGCGCAACGCCCGTACCCACACGCTGCACGACCCGGTGCGCTGGAAGATCCAGCACATCGGCCGCCACACCCTGAACGGCACCCCGCCGCCCCGCCATGGCCTGCTCTAAGGAATCCCCATGAATCTGGCGTTTCATTGGTTCTTGCCGACCTACGGCGACAGCCGGTACATCGTCGGCGGCGGGCACGGGCTGGCGGCCGGGGCCGCCTCGGGAGACCGGCCCGCGACCCTGAGCTACCTCGGGCAGATCGCCCGGGCCGCCGAGGACCTCGGCTTCGTCGGCGCGCTCACCCCGGCGGGCGCGTGGTGCGAGGACGCGTGGCTGACCACGGCGATGCTGGTGGAGTCCACCGAGCGCCTGAAGTTCCTGGTCGCGTTCCGGCCGGGGCTCATCAGCCCGACGCTCGCGGCGCAGATGTCGGCCACCTACCAGTGGCACTCGGCCGGGCGGCTCCTGCTCAACGTGGTCACCGGCGGGGAGCCGCACGAGCAGCGCGGGTACGGCGACTTCCTCGACAAGGCCGCCCGATACGAGCGGACCGACGAGTTCCTGCACGTCGTACGCTCCCTGTGGACCGGCGAGCCGGTGGACTTCGACGGAAGGCACATCAAGGTCGAGGGCGCCCGCGTCCCGCGCGTCCCCGACCCGCTGCCGCCGATCTACTTCGGCGGCTCCTCAGGCCCCGCGGGCCCGGTGGCGGCCCGTCACGCCGACGTCTACCTCACCTGGGGAGAGCCGCCCGCGGCGGTGGCCGCCAAGCTTTCGTGGATCGCCGCGCTGGCCGCCGAGCGCGAGCGCACCCTGAAGTGCGGCATCCGCCTGCACATCATCACCCGCGACACCGCGGAGGAGGCCTGGGCGGTGGCCGGGCGGCTGCTCCGGGGCATCGACCCCGAGACGATACGCCGCGTGCAGGAGGGTCTGCGGCGCAGCGAGTCCGAGGGCCAGCGCCGGATGCTCGACCTGCACGGCGGCGGCACCGCGGACCTGCTGGTGGCCCCCAACCTGTGGGCCGGGGTCGGGCTGGTGCGGGGCGGGGCCGGCACCGCGCTGGTCGGCAGCCACCAGGAGGTGGCCGACCGCATCGCGGAGTACCACGACCTCGGCCTCTCCGAGTTCGTGCTGTCGGGGTACCCGCACCTGGAGGAGGCCTACTGGTTCGGCGAGGGGGTCCTGCCGATCCTCGAACGGCGCGGGCTGTGGACCCATCCGAGCCGCGAGGGCACGGCCGCCCCGGCCGCCGTCCCGTTCGCGGGGGTCTGACCCCGCCGATCGGTGCGCGGCCCAGGGGACGGTCCCGCCGATCGGCATGAGGTCTGATGGACCGGCCCCGCCGATCGGCGGGATCTCCCGTGGGCGGCGGGCCGATCGCCGGGAATGACGGGACCTTCGGCCCTGATCGACGCCTCCCCCGTCGGGCAATCTGGACCCATGACACTGGATTCGGCCGGGTTGCAGGTGCTGTCGCGCGAGGAATGCCTCGTGCTGCTGGCCTCCGTCCCCGTCGGGCGCATCGTGTTCACCGACCGCGCCCTCCCCGCCGTCCAGCCCGTCGGCTTCGTCCTCGACGGCGAGCACGTCGTGATCAGGACCACCGCCGGCTCCCGGCTGGCGGCCGCCGCCCGGAACGCCGTCGTGGCCTTCGAGGCGGACGAGTTCGACGCGCGGGCGCACCGGGGATGGTCGGTGACCATGGTCGGGCACGCGCGAGCCGTCCATGATCTCGCGGAGATCGAGCGGCTGGCCCTGCTCCCCCTGACCCCGTGGGCGCGGGGCGGCGACCATTTCATCGTGATGTTCCCCCAGCAGATCTCCGGGCGGCGGATCCACGGGGAGGCCGCGCTCACGTGAGCGCCTTGAGCTCCTCCAGCGCCTCGCGGAGGTAGCCGGTGACGCTCCACACGTCGGGCACCATCTCGCGGCAGGCGACGACCCCCACGGCGATCTGCCCGTCGTAGGAGAAGGCCGTGATGTTGAGGCCTCCGCTGGCGTCGGTGACGACCGACACGGGGTACTGCGCGAGCAGCCGCCGCCCGCACACGTACAGCGGGATCTGCGGGCCGGGGATGTTCGAGATGATCAGGTTGACCGGCGGCGACGTCTGGGCGACGAGCCCGAAGGCGGCGCGGTCCGCGAGCCCGGTGAGCGCGGCGGGCATGCTCTCGCTCAGGTGCCGCAGCCAGCGGGCCGGGGAGAGGTCGAAGCGGTCCTTGATCCGCCGCATGGCCTGGTGGACGGCCTCCAGCCGCTCGCGCGGGTCGCCGATCTGGGTGTCCAGCGAGGTGATCATGAGCGTCACCTGGTTGCCTGGCCCGTCGTCCACGCCCCTGAGCGAGAACGGGATGCCCGCCACGAGCGGCTCGTCAGGGAGCGCCTCGTGCGCGATCAGCCAGCGCCGCACGGCCGTCGCCGCCAGGGTCATCACCACGTCGTTGACGGTGATGCCGAAGGCGTTCTTGACCTGCTTGACCTCGTCGAGCGGGAGCTCCACGAACGCGAACCTGCGGTGCGCGGACACCGGGCCGTTGAAGGGGGTGCGCGGCGCGGTGAGCTTGGGCAGCTCGGGCACGTCCTGCCCGAGGCCCACCTGCCGGGCCAGCCAGCGGGTGGCCCGGGACACCGGCACCGCGCCGGGCAGCCGGGAGATGATCGGGATCTCGTCCAGGTAGGGCATCGCCTCGGCGATGAACCTCAGCAGATGCGCGGGGTTGGCGAGCAGCCGGGCGGCGGTCCTGAGCAGCATCTCCCCCGGCTCCGGCACCCGCTCGGGCTCCCCGGGCCGCACGGCCGGACGGCGCTCCGGCCGGGGCTCGGTGTCCATGAACGCGGCCAGCACGTCGGCCCCGCCGATGCCGTCGATCGCGGCGTGGTGGAGCTTGGTGTAGAGCGCGGTACGGCCGCCCTCCAGCCCGTGGATGAGGTACATCTCCCACAGCGGGTGGCGCCGGTCGAGCCGCCGCGCGTGCAGCCTGGCCACCTGCGCGGCGAGCTGCCGGTCGGTGCCCGGGGCCGGGAGCGCCAGCTCGCGCACGTGGTAGTCGAGGTCCAGCGACTCGTCCTGCACCCAGTAGGGATGGTCGAGGCCGAGCGGCACCCGCACCGCCCGCTGCCGGAGCGGCGCGACCAGCGCCGACCGCTCCTCGACGAGCTTGACCAGGTCGTCACGGGACACCGCGCCCGCAAGGATGGAGAGCCCGGCGACGTTCGCGACGTTGGTATCGGTCTCGAAGTTGAGGAACTGCGCGTCGAGCGCGCTGAGCTGCCGCACGGGCCCGGCCCCTCGATCTCGGTCCGGCACGCCTGCCCCCTCCCCGCGCACGTCTGTTCCCTCCCTACCTGCCCCTTCCCGCCCGTACGATACCGGTCACGGGCGGGCGAACCGGTGGACGGAGACCAGGCCCGCGTACGGGCCGAGGAGGCCGGCCGCCAGGCGGGAGGCGCCGTCGAGGGCGGAGCCCGCCGGAGGGCGCAGCCGGGCGCGCGGCACGCGGGCGGCCAGCCGCGCCCTGAGCGGGCCGAGCAGCTGCTCGCCGGCGGCGAAGAGCCCTCCGGTGCAGGCGACGGGCACCTCGCCCTTCCCCCTCAGGGAGGCGACGGCCGCCCCGATCGTCTCCGCCAGGTCCCCGGCCGCGCTCTCCACGATGGCGCGGGCGACGCCGTCGCCGCCGGCCGCGCAGGCGAACACCCGGGGAGCGAGCCCGGCGACGTCCCGCGTGAGGGTGGGCGAGGTGTAGAGGCGGATGAGGTCCAGGTCGAGCGCGCCGGTGAGCGCGGTGGCCGGGCCACGGCCGTCCCTGGCCCGCAGTGCCGCCGCGAGCCCGGCCCTGCCCACGGCGAAGGCGCCGCCCGCGTCGCCGAACAGGTAGCCCCACCCGTCGACCCTGTGCCAGGAGCCGCCCGCGCCGAGCGCCAGGCAGACCACCCCGGTGCCCGCCGCGAGGACCACCCCGTAGCCGTCCGGCAGCGCCCCGGCGTGCGAGGTCACCATGTCCCCGCACAGCCGGACCTCCTCGGCCCCCAGCACCTTCGCCACGCCCTCGGCCAGCACGGGGGAGCTCTGCTCGTCCAGCACTATGCCCGAGAGCCCGAGGCAGGCCACCGCCACCCGTTCCCCGGCGTTCCCGCCCGCGGCGCGCGCCGCCAGCCGCACGGACTCGATCACGGCCCCGACCCCGTCCGCGACGTGCACGTACCCGGGGCCGGTGCCCGTACGGGCGTCCGGCGCCCATCTGATCCGCAGGCCGGACTGCCCGCCGTCGACCGCCGCCCATCGCGTCACGCGACCCACCTCGCTTCCTGTCCGCCCTGCGTGCCGGTACGGCTCGCGCCTCCCCGAGTGGGCGCGAGCCGTACCGCGATCATCCGTCAGGAGGCGGGGACGGTGTCCACCCACTTGGTGGAGGCGGAGCGGTACCCGTTGACGCGGCTCACCACGTCGGCGGGGGCCACCACCTCGTTCTTGGCGTGGTAGAACCAGTCGACCTGCTGGACATAGCTGCGCTGCGTCGAGCTGCCGACCAGGCCGCCGCTGATGAACCACAGGTTGAAGTTCACCGACTGCACCGTCTCGGGGTAGTAGATGTCACCGTGCTGGGCGAACAGCGCCCCGTCGATGTAGTACTTGATCAGCCCTCCGGAGACCTGGAGGACCAGGTCATGCCAGCCGTCGTAGCTGGCCCTGACCTCGTTGTGGACGTTGACCGCCAGCCACGGGTCGTTGCGGTAGGTCTCCCACGAGGTGGTGTACATGATGTTGCCGGTCTCGCCCCAGCCGCCGTTGGGCAGGTACTCGAAGTCCTGCTCGCTGTAGTCGGGGTCGAGGTCGGCGGCCAGCGGAGTGATCGTGAAGAACGTCTCCACGATGTTGTCGCCGTCGGGCCCGCTGACGGGGGCGTCGGAGAACTTCACCCGCGCGGCGTAGGTGCCTTCGAGGAACTTGCGCTGGTGCAGGAACTCCGCCTGCTGCGTCCCCGCGCTCGTGCCGTCGGTGACGGCCTTGAGCTGGAGCGCCTGGTTGCCGGTGCCGATGGAGGGGAAGCTGACGTTGCCCTTCGGCCAGCTCGCCCCGGGCACGCCGGGCCCGCCGGAGTTGGTGCGCACGGTCCAGTTGTGCGCGGCGATGGCCGGGTCGTCCGAGCTCGTGTAGGCGAAGTCGTCGAACACGACCCCGGCGTTCCCCCCGGGAGGCGGCGTGACGGTCGGGGTCGGCGAGGGAGAGGGCCCGCCGCCCGCCGGAGCGGTGCCCCAGAGCAGGCCGCCGTTCTGGTAGACGGTCACCTTGGTCCAGTCGCCGTACGTCGTGCGCGCGGGGCCGAAGGAGTAGTCGTCGCTCTGCGTGATCGTCTGCCAGTCGGCCCGGTAGAAGCGAAGCTGCAGGTCACTGGTCTGCGCCCCCGGGGCCAGGCTCCCCGCGGTGAAGCCCACCTCCAGGTAGCGGTCGGCGGTGGCCGTGCCGGGCGAGATGGCGCCGAACGCGCCGGTCACCGTCGAGCAGGAGATCACCGCCCAGGAGCAGGCGAAGCGGTACTGCTGCGACGCCGAGTCCGCCTTGAAGTAGTAGCGGATCTTCACCGTGCTCAGGGACACCGTCGTGGTGCCGTTGTTGATCAGGTTGAACCACGGCTCCACCTGGTCGGCGGTGGCGCCCGTCGCGCTCGTCTTGTACTGCAGCCGCACCGACGTGGCGGCGCCCGCCGGGCCGGCGGCGGTCACCCCGATCAGCGCCGCGAGCAGGGCGGACACGAGCCCGCCGAGTAACAGCTTCCTGGACATTCTGGTGCTCCTTGCCACTTTCATTCCTTTCCTGCGCTCACGTGCGGTTCCGCGCCGCGGGGGGCATGAGCGCCTCTTCGGGTCTCGCGGGAAGATCGGGCTAAGGGATGAGCGGGCCCACGTGGACGCCCTGGGCGCTCAGCCGGGCGAGGTGCGGGTCGAGCCGCCGGAGGAAGTCCGGGTAGTCGCGGGGCGACCCCCAGGCCACCTCGGCGAACGCGCACAGCCGGGGGAAGGCCATGTACTCGACCTGCTCCGGCGTCGGCATGTACTCGGTCCAGATCTGGCACTGCACCCCGCGCACGCCGGGGTCGGGAGTGAAGGCGTAGGCATCGGCGAGCGTGACGACGCCCGGCTGCGCGGGCGGCTGCCCCGGGGCGTCCGAGGGGTAGTAGTCAAGGTAGGTCCGCGTGTGGGGGGCAAGGATGATGTCGGTCCTGTCCCCTCCGGCGTGCTCGTCGAGCCAGACCATGACGGTCGTGCCGGGCGGGGACTCCCGGTCGGGCTCGTCCCAGCAGATGAGCCTGCGCCCGTGCCCCGACAGGTGCTCGGCCATCCGCCCGACGAACCACCCGCACGCCTGCGAGGGGCCGGACAGCCCGAGCTCCGCGAGCCGCCGCAGCGCCCTCGGGCTGCGCTCCCACTCGACCGGCGGGCACTCGTCGCCGCCGACGTGGATGTACGGGCCGGGGAACAGCTCCACGACCTCGTCCAGCACGTCCTGGCAGAACCGGATGGTGGACTCCTCCAGGTTGAAAACGTGCTCGCTGATCCCCCACTCCGACCAGACCGGAAGCCGCCGCGACGGCTCGTTGCCCAGCTCGGGGTAGGCGGCTATCGCGGCCTGGGCGTGGCCGGGCATCTCGATCTCGGGGACCACGGTGACGAACCGCTCGGCGGCGTAGGCGACGATCTCGCGGACGTCCTCGCGGGTGTAGAACTCCCGCGCCTCCCCCGGCGCGGGGGAGCCGCCGCGGCGGGCGCCGATCTCGGTCAGCCGGGGGTAGCGCTCGATCTCCAGCCGCCAGCCCTGGTCGTCGGTCAGGTGCAGGTGCAGGACGTTGAGCTTGTGCTCGGCCAGCAGGTCGATCAGGCGCAGCACGAACGCCTTGGGCATGAAGTGGCGGGCCACGTCGAGCATGACGCCCCGCCAGCCGAACCGGGGCCGGTCCTCGATCGTCCCGTACGGCACGGCGGCGCCGTACTGCGCCAGGGTCTGGAGCCCGTAGAACCGGCCCGCCCGGCCTCCGGCGGTGAGCTCTATCCCGGACGGGCCGACCTCCAGGCGGTATCCCTCCTCTCCCAAGGACGCGTCCTGCGGCGCGAGCCGTACAAGATCTGGGTGGAAAGCGACGGAGCCCCCGAGGACGGCCAGCTCCCGCGGCCGCGGAATGATCACGTTGTCTCTTCCTTTCGCAGCTTCACGAGTCCTGTTCAGAGCGCGCTGATGGACGGCTCGGCGCCGGTGCCGGCGCCGAGAGAAGGTGGAGGCGGGGGTCAGCCCTTGACGGCGCCGGCGATCATGCCGGAGGTGACCCTGCGCTGGAGCACGAGGAAGATCAGCAGCACGGGGAGCATGAAGAGGCCGGCGGCGGCCATCGTGGCGCCCCAGTCGGTGCCGAAGATGTTGCTGAAGGACGACAGCCACACCGGCAGGGTGCGGTCGTCCTGGTTCTTGATGATCAGCGCGTTGGCGAAGGCGAACTCGTTCCACGCGGTGATGAAGCCGAACAGCGAAGTGGACATCAGCCCGGGCGCCAGCAGCGGCAGCACCACCCGGCGGAACGCGACCGTGCGGCTGGCGCCGTCCATCATGGCGGCCTCCTCCAGCTCCGGTGGGATCGCCGCCAGGAAGCCGCGCAGGGTCACGATGGTGAACGGCAGCGTGGCCATGAAGTACAGGAGGGTCAGCATCGAGAGCCGGTCGAGCATGCCGGTGTCGCGGGCGATGACGAACATCGAGATCAGCAGCGCCTCCCAGGGCGCCATCTGGGCGATGAAGACCATCAGGATGAACGCCCGCCTGCCGCGCCACCGCATCCGCGCGACCGCGAACGCCGCCAGCAGCGCCACCACCAGCGAGAGCAGGACCGCGGAGACGGTGACGACGACGCTGTTGCGCCAGAACATCCCGAAGCCGTCCGCGCCGACGGCGGTGACGAAGTGCTCCACCGTCGGATGGGCCGGCCAGAAGGTCGGCGTCTCGGACTGGATGTCGGCGGTCGGCGTGAACGCGGTGACGACCATCCAGTACACGGGGAAGACCGAGACGACGAGGACCGCGAGCGCCGCGAGGTTGAGCGGGACGCGACGGGCGAGCCGGGACCTGGTCACGGGGCCTCTCCTTCGTGCTTGAGCATCCGCCGCAGGTGGGTGATCAGGACGGCCAGCAGGATCAGCACCGTCAGCGTGGAGATCGCCGAGCCGAGGTCGTACTTGTGCAGCGACTGGGCCACCTGGAAGGCGTAGATCGGCAGGGTCGTGGTGGCCCCTTCCGGGCCGCCCTTGCTGATCGCCCAGATCTGGGCGAAGCACTTGAACACCCAGATCACCTCCAGCGAGGTGATCAGCCCGAAGAGGGGACGGAGGATGGGGAAGGTGACGTGGCGGAAGATCTGCGGTCCTGTCGCCCCGTCGATCCTGGCGGACTCGTCCAGCTCGCCGGGGATCGTGGTCAGGCCCGCGTAGAGGGTGAGCGCGGCGAACGGCACGGACTGCCAGACCACCAGCATGACGAGGATGGCGAACGTCGAGGAGCCTCCCGCGAACCAGGTGTAGTCCCTGAACGACTCGAACCCGAGCGTGACCAGCAGCCAGTTGACCACGCCCAGCCGCGACTGGAACAGCCACTGGAAGATCGTGGTCGCGGCCAGGACCGGCGTCGCCCAGGTGAGCACCAGGCCGCCCATGACGGCCAGCCGCATGCGCCTGCCCAGCCGGGCGACCATCAGCGCCGTCAGCGTGGAGATCACCATGATCAGGACGACGTTGACGGCCGTCCAGACCAGGGTGCGGCGCACCACCGCCCAGAACTCGGCGCTGCCCAGCGCCTCCTGGTAGTTCTCCAGGCCGACGAACGCCGCCCCACCTCTAATCAGCTCACCCGTCCTGAAGTGCTGGAACGAGATCACCACACTGCGCAGCAGGGGGTAGAGCAGCAGGAACGCGGTCCCGGCGACGGTGGGCGCGACCAGGAGGTACGGCCACAGGCCGGCCATGCGCGGGGCGCGCGGCCCCCTCCGGGGCGCGCCTTCCTCCCCGAGACCGCTCGGACGACCGGCGGACGGCCCGGGGACGCCCTCGGGCGCCCCGGGAAGCTCCCTGCCGCGCCCCCGCCGCGGGGTGGGGGTCAGGGGTGAGACGGACACGGCACTCCTCGGTCAGTGGGGGGACCGCCCGAGGGAAGCCCCGATCCGGGTGCTCAGGACTTGGTGTTGAGGATCGTGCTGATCGTCTGCGACGCGGTGGCGGCCTCCGCCGCCGGGTCCCCGCCGGTCAGGGCCTTGGTCATGAACTCCTTGATGACGTTCTTGGCCTCGACCGCCGCCCAGTTGGGCGAGTTCGGGGTCGCGTGGCCGTTCGCGGCTCCGGCGGCCATCGCGGCGGTCCCCTCGTTGCCGTCCAGCGCGCTCCCCAGCGAGACGCGGTTCGGCACGTAGCTCATCTCCTTGGCCATGTCGACCTGGAACGTCTCCCCGGCCAGCGCCTTGATCACCTCGTACGCGGCGTCCTGGTTCTTCGACGCCTCGGGGATGATCAGGTCGGAGCCCCCGGTGAACACCGCGCCCGGCTTGTCCGCCGTCTTGCCCGGGATCGGGAAGAAGCCGAGCTTGCCCGCCAGCTTGGGATTGGCCTTCTCGATGGCGACCGCGCCGCCCGGGGTGGAGATGAGCTGCGCGACGTCGCCCTTGGCGAACACGTCGGCCTGCGGCGGCCGGCTCTCGTCGGAGTCCTTCGGGCCCTTGCCGAGGGCCTGGAGCCGCTTGTAGAAGTCCATGCCGGCCAGCGCCTGCGGGGTGCCGAGCGCGCCCTTCCACCCGGCGTCGTCCTTGACCGCGAGGTCGCCGCCCTCGTCCCAGATGAACCCCGCGAGGGTGTACCAGTTCTGTCCTGCCAGGTAGATGCCCTGGTCACCACCCTTGTTGAGCTTCTCGGTCGCGGCGAGCCACTCCTCGCGCGTCTTCGGCGGCGCGGTGATCCCGGCCTTCGCGAACAGGTCCTTGTTGTAGATCACCACGCGGTTGGCCGCGTACCACGGGATGCCGTACTGGTGACCGTCGATCTTGCCAGGCTCGGCGAGGCCGGGGAGCCAGTCGGTGCCGCCGAGCTCGGCGATCTTGTCGGTGAGGTCCTTCACCCCGCCGCTCGCGGCGTACTCGGCGACCTGGGTGTTGCCCACCTCGATCACGTCGGGGGCGTCGTTGCTGGCCAGGCCGCTGGTCACCTTCTGGCCGATGCCGTCCCATTCCTGGATCTGGATGTCGAGGGTCACCTTGGGGTGGGTGCGCCGGAACTCGGTGGTGAAACGGTCGAGGACCGCGTCGGAGAAGCTGTCGCGCATCACCCAGACCGTGAGCTTGGCAGGGGCCTCGCCCGCTCCTGAGGAGCCGGGAGAGCCGGTGGACGGGGAGGGGGAACCGCACGCGGTCAGGCCGGCGGCGAGCGCCAGCAGTCCTGTCGCGGCGAGAAGGCGATACCTCACGGGATCTCCCATTGGTCAGATATTGGTAAGCAATCCGCCCGATGTGGATAGAGTGGTCTTAACCAGTTGGTGCGTCAAGCCCCCTCCTGACGACAATCTCCGCCGGGGACGCGCGAGATTGGTAATACGCTGGTAACGTCACTGGTGTGACTCTGAACATGCGGGCCGGGCTCAAGCGTGATCGGGTGCGTGACTTCCTGCTCGACTTCATCGCCGACAAGCAACCGGGCGAGGCCATCCCGTCCGAGCGCGACCTGTGCAAGGAGCTCGGGGTGTCCCGCCCCACCCTGCGGGCGGCGATAGACGATCTGGTCAGGTCGGGCCTGCTGGTCCGCGAGCACGGCCGGGGCACCTTCACCGGGCCGCACCGGGTCACCCAGGCGCTGTCGGCCACGCCCAGCGGCTCCTTCTACGCCCCTCCCGCCGAGGGCCGGTGGCTCAGCCGCATCCTTTCGTTCGGCCTCGTCCCCGCCGGCCCGCAGCTCGCCACCCGGCTCCAGCTCTCCCCCGCCGCCCCCGTCCTGCGCGTCGTACGGCTGCGCATCGTGGACGACGAGCCGATGGCGATCGAGCGCATCCAGCTCCCTGACGCCCTGGTCGAGGGCCTGGTGCCCGCCGACATGGAGTCGGGGTCGTTCTACCGCCTGCTGCGCGAGAGGTTCGGCGTCGACGTGCGCAGCGCCGTGCAGACCATCGAGGCGACCGTCACCGACGAGACCGAGGCCGAGCTGCTGCACGTTCCCCAGCACTTCCCCGCGCTCGGAGTGGAACGCACCACTCGCGATGCCGACGGCAGGATCGTCGAGTTCGTCCGCTCCATCTACCGCGGCGACCGCTACCGCGTCACCTCCGAACTCCACTTCGACGCCAACTCCGGCTGAGGACGCCCCCTCGCCGGACGGCACGTACGCCCGGGGTGTTGCCGGGCGGGGCCGAATATGCGCCAATGGCGAGTGGGTGCGGTCCTTCCAGGAGGTGCCGGGCACGTGAAGGGGCGGCGAATGGGAGTGGTCGCGTGGGCGACATAGGTTCTCCGGCAATGGAGAAGCGGGTCGGGGAAATATGGAAAGACGTGCTCGGCGTCTCGCCCGGCGAGACGAATGCCACGTTCTCCGAGCTGGGCGGGCGGGGAATGTCCGCGCTGCGAATCGTCGCCCGTATCCAGGACGAGCTCGGGGTGCGGGTCGAGGTGGGCGACCTGTTCGAGCACCAGCGCCTGGACTCCTTCGTGCGCCACGTCATGACCAGGGCGCGGAGCGTCCCGCCCGCTGACGAGCGGGCCGAGTAGGCCCCGCCGCTCTGGCACCACCCTCCCGGACCGCGGGCCTCCCCTGCGCAGTGCCCGCCGGCACGCCCTGAACGAGGCCCTGTCCGGATGTAGCCATGCCCGGTTCCGCGCGGGTCGCGCGGGCCGTCCACCTGGCGTTGTTCCCCTTCTTCCGCCGTGCGCGCGCGAGTCCCGCCGGCCGTTGGCAGGAAGCTGCTACCGCCCTGCAACTTGCTGACTCCCGATCGCCTGGTTCGCGGGCCCTGAATCGCCGAGAGTTGGTGGTGCGAGAACGAATACCGCAGCCACAGAAAAGGGATCAGGAAATGAACCGCTCGAACCGCACCCCGCTCGGTGAGAAAGTCGCCGCCGGCACCACGTGGGATTCCGCGAACGCCATGCCCGGAACGACCTGGGACTGAGGAACAAATCAGATGCTGGTCGAACTCACAATCCGCCGTACCGCCGGAGAACCATCACCGAATTCACCGGTGGACGGAATCCGGATACTGGCCCTGCTGCCGAAGGAATGGCGTAAGGACCTCAAGCACGTCACCGGCGACATCGCCATCCGCGTGCACACCGACGAGGAGGTCACCAGCGCGCAGATCCGCGCCGAGGTGACCGCCATCCTCACCAACCCCGAAGTCAGCGACTGGGAACTCGTCACCTGCCACGCCCTGACCAACCGCCGCCACGAGACGAAGGAAGACACGCCATGAACGCCCTCGCCCTGAAGACCGCCGAATGCCGCGTGTGGTGGGCGGACCCGCGGGACCAGCCGATCGAGACGCTGCTCGGCGTGCTCAACGAGACCGAGCTGAAGCGTGCCGCGACCTACCGCCGCGAGCAGGACCGGCGCCGCTACCTCACCGCCTCCTGGCTGCTGCGCACCGCCGCCGCCACCCAGCTGGACATGGCGCCCGAGAACGTGTCCGTCGAGCGGCGCTGCGGGGACTGCGACAAGCCGCACGGCAGGCCGTACATCCTCACGGACGACTCCCTGCACGCCTCGATCTCGCACTCGGGGAACCGCGTCGCGGTGGCCCTGACCACCGCTGGCCCGGTGGGCGTCGACGTCGAGGAGGTGCCGACGGCGCCGGTCAGCGAGCTGGTACGGTGCGCGCTGTCCCCCGCGGAGCAGGCGGTGCTCGGCTCGCTCCCCGAGCGCGACCAGCAGGCCGGCTTCGCCCGGATGTGGGTGTGCAAGGAGGCCGTGCTCAAGGCGACCGGCCACGGGCTGCGGATCCCCCCGGACAAGGTGGAGGTCAGCGGTCCCCTGGAGGCGCCGGAACTGCTCGCCTGGCCTCTTGAGATCTCCCCGCAAAGCGTGCAAATCACCACCCTTTACCCCGGTGACGGGTACGCCGGCGTGGTCGCGGTGCTCACGGAGGACAGCCCGATCACGGTCTCCGAATGGGATGTCGCCGCCGTTCGCCACAACTCGTTCACTTCCGCGGCGCCCATAGCCGCCTGACCACCATTGACGCGATCCGGCACGAGACTGTTGAATAACTACGGGAATTCATCTTCGGCAGGGCCCCCCGGCCACGCCGATAAACTAACCGCCAGGTCCGATTTCCGTATTGTTGAGAGGCAGTCTAGCTGTAAAGGAGAGGAAGCTGACCTGCCGTGAAAAATCATTTCATCCTGATTCCCGGCCCATGGATGGGCGCCTGGGCCTGGGAGCCGGTGACCCGAGGGCTGCGTAACCTCGGCCACCAGGTCCGGCCGATCACCCTGTCAGGACTGTCCAGCCCCGACGCCGACGTCTCGACCGTCGGCCTGGCCACCCATGTGGACGATGTGCTGTCGATCCTGGAGAAGGACGACCTGCGCGACGTGATCGTCGTCGGGCACAGCTATTCGGGCATCGTCGCCGGCCTGGTGGCCGACCGGGCGCCCGACCGCGTGACGCACACCGTTTTCGTCGAGGGATTCCTGCCGCACGACGGCAAGTCGATGCTCCACGCCTTCCCCGAGCGCCTGCGGGCCGGCGAGCTGGCGCTGATCGCGGAGAACAGCGGGCGCTGGCCGATCCCCGACGTCACGATCGTCGCCGAGGGGCAAGATCTGTCAACCCAGCAGGCCCAGTGGCTGGTGGAGCGCTTCGTCGGGCACCCGGGGCACACCCTGTCCGAGCCCGCCGTCCTGACGCGGCCACTGGCGCAGCAGCGGGCGAGCTACATCGTCTGCTCCAAGGAGCACTTCGGCGGCCGGGTCTCCGACGACGTCGCCGCCATGCGCGCCGAGCCGAACTGGACCTTCCACACCATCAACACCGGGCACTGGCCGATGGTCTCGGCCCCCGACCAGCTCGTCACGCTCCTGACCTCGATCGCCTCGCAGGAGAACCCCCCGTATGCCCCGGCCCGCCACGCGTAGCCGGCCGGAAGCGACACGACGGCCCCCGCAGCGGGCCGATCCGACAGCCCCGCCCCCGGCCGTTCAGGCGAGCGCGGAGACCGGGGCGACAAGCCCCGCCCGCCCGTAGTCGAAGGCCGAGGAGAAGACCCGCTCGAAGGCGAGCGCGATCTTGATCTCGCCGCCGCTGTTCGGATGGACGCCGTCGTAGGCGTCGCCGTACGGATCGTAGACGCCGTCCAGATCGACCAGGACGGCCCTCGAACGGGGCGTGGACATCGCCGCCACGAGGGAGGACAGCTCCCGGTTGTAGGAAGTGATGTCGCGAGCCAGGTTCGGATGGTCGCGCAGCGGCGTGCGGTGCACGACGTTGGCGAACAGGATCTGGACCTCCGGGTTGGCCTCACGGGCTCGCAGGACGAAGGTCTCGGCGTCCGCCAGGAGCCCCGCGGGGCCGGAGACGCCCCAGGCCAGGTCGTTGAATCCCAGCGCGACCATGAGGTGGTCGGCGTCGTGGGCGGCGACGGCGTCCCCGATGTTGTCCTTGGCCTCGCGCAGCCGGCGTCCCCAGCTCGCGTAGTGCCTGCTCTCGGAGAACGCGATCCCCCGCCTGTACCGGCCCGCGTGGACGGGGTCGCCAGGGTGGGCCGGGTGGTCGCCGGGCTGGACCGCGGAGGACACCCAGGTGCCCGCCCACGGCCCGACGAAGCGGGCCGGGACGCCCAGCGCGGTGAGGTTCCGCCAGAAGCGGTAGCGCCAGGTGTAGTCGCCCTCGCGCCCCTGGCTGATGGAGTCGCCGACGATCATGATGTTCGGCGTCGCGCCCCCGCCGGCACGCCGCTCACCGGCGGGCGGCGCGCTCACCCGTGCGACACGCTTCGCACCGCCGTCTCCTCCGGCGCGGAAGCACCGAGCAGACGGCGCACCGGGCCCGCGTACGCGAACACCAGGACGCCGAGACCGGCGAGGAGCACCAGCGCCATGAAGACCCACTCGCTCGAGCCACCGGGACCGTACACCAGGTTGGGGCGGCCGACGTCGATGGCCTCGGTCCCCATCCCGGGGCGGAGCGAGTCCCGGTCACTGCCGTACAGCGCGACCTCGGCGCGGTCGATCCTGCCGTCGTTCGACCGGAACTCCCCGAGCCACGAGCAGCTCTCGTGGCCGGGGTGCTGGATGCAGCTGACGCTCCGGGCGGTGAAGACGCCGTGGTCCCCGTCGCCCCGCGCCGCGCGCAGGACCGGGCCGGCGTTCGGCACGACGAGGTACAGCAGGAAGGCGCCGATGAGGGTCAGGACCGCGGTGAAGAACGGAGAGCGCCCGTGCCTCGCGTGTTCCGCCGTCATCCCTTACCAGCCGTGCGCGTGCGCGGGACGGGCGCAGCCGCACACCATCGCGGCACGCTCGGACTCGCGGGGCCGCAGGTGGCGGACCATCGCGATCACCATGGGGATGAAGACGATCGTGTTGTAGAACAGGTGCAGCTCAACCCGGGGCACCAGGAGCTGGATGATGCTGGTCGGCACGGGACGGCCCAGCAGGTTGGACCCGCTGAGCGCCTGGCTCAGCAGGAGCAGGTGCTCGAAGTGGTGCCAGATCTGGATGACCAGAGCCGTGTTCCACCACGTGCGCGAGCCGCCGGTGAAGCCCTTCCTGAAAATGATCAAGCCGATCAGCATCAGCAGCGCGTAGCCATAGTGCATCCATTCGGACTTGACCAGCCACGGGAACGGCACGCCGAGCACACCGCGCGCCTCGGGGATCGGCCAGCCGAGGACCCAGATCTGGATCGCCTGGGCGATGTGCTCGGCCCAGTGCGCCAGGACTATCACCGCGAACACCCCCAGACCGGCCTTGTGATAGCGGCTGTTGAGGGCGGACACCTTGACTGGACTGGCCGTTACTGCCTCGGTCGCCATGCGCAAACCTCGATCCCAGGAATCTTGACCGCGAGCCCGGCGCGCGGGTCATCGCACGGGGAATGCTCCCTGGCGCCGCGTCCTCGCGAACGCGGTCACGACGGCGCCGGGAACCTGCGTCCAATTGTTCCGGGCCCCTCCAGGCACGGTCTTCTCCTGGCTTGCTCACCTACCGGCATCGGACGGCGACCGCTCAGCGCGTCGCGTGCTCGGCCGGCAGTTCGGGCGGGTCGAACGGGCCCCAGGCGAAGGCGGGCAGCCACGGCCCGGGGTCCTCGCTCCAGGAGAGCTCCGCGATCTGCGCGCGCGTGCGCCGCCCGGCGAGCGAGCGCACCAGGTCGTGCCGGGGGGCGCTCAGCGTCGCAACCGGCCGCCCCGCCCCGCCGGCCACCCACCGCGCGTCACCGCTCTCGATGCGCAGCGGGGGAAGGCCGCGCCTGTCCACCTCGGCGGAGAAGCCGGCGACGACGACGTCGAGCGAGCCGGGGTAGGCCGGATGCACGGCGGGCGGTGGCACGCCGAGCGCGTGGCGGATGTCCAGTTCGTGGGTGAACGCGTCCATCACCAGAATCGGGGCGCGCCGGACGGTGCCGGCGGCGACGAGCCGCTCCACCTGCTCGCCCGCGACGGCCCACACGTCGAGCAGGCCGGCGAGGCCGGCGTCCGCGGCGGGCGGGGGCTCCACCGGCCGGCCTCCCGACCGGCTCGTCACCCGCGCGCAGATCTCGACCAGGTGCGCGATGACGTCGCGCACCGTCCACTCCGGGCACGCGGCGACCGGCAGGGCGCCCGCGTCCGGGCGGCCGGCGAGCAGCCGCGAGAGATTCTCCCTGACGTGCCGGTAGGCCACGTCCTGGGGGATCCGCTCCCAGCCGGGAGCGGAGGTCACGTCCTCGTACGGGCCGGTCGTCATGCGCCACTCTCCCCTGTCTCGCCGGACATGTGGGTACGGGTCACAAAGGCACGTTGCCGTGCTTGCGCTGCGGCGACGGCTTGCGCTTGTTGCGCAGCATCGCCAGCCCGCGCGCGACCGCCGAGCGGGTCTGCACCGGATCGATGACATCGTCGACCAGCCCCCGTTCGGCGGCGTAGTGGGGGTGCATGAGTTGTTCCGCGTACTCGGTCACCAGCTCGGAGCGCAGCGTGGCGGGGTCCGAGGCGGCGGCCAGCTCCTTGCGGAAGATGACGTTCACGGCGCCCTCGGCGCCCATCACGGCGATCTCGTTCGTCGGCCAGGCCAGCGAGAGGTCCGTGCCGATGGTGCGCGAGTCCATCACGATGTACGCGCCGCCGTAGGCCTTGCGCACGATGACGTGGATGCGCGGCACCGTGGCCTCGCAGTAGGCGTACAGCAGCTTGGCGCCGTGTCTGATGATCCCCGCGTGCTCCTGGTCTGCGCCCGGGAGGAAGCCCGGCACGTCGATCAGCGTCACCAGCGGGATGCTGAAGGCATCGCAGAAGCGTACGAACCGCGCGGCCTTCTGGGAGGCGTTGACGTCGAGGACGCCGGCGAGCACCATCGGCTGGTTGCCGACCACCCCGACCACCTCGCCGTCGATGCGGGCCAGCACGCAGATCACGTTCTGCGCCCAGTCCTCGTGCATCTCCAGGAACTCGCCGTCGTCCACCACCTCGGCGACGACCGCTCGCATGTCGTACGGCTTGTTCGGCTCGACCGGGACTATCTCGGCCAGCCTCGGCCGCACGTCCGTGGTGGCGTCGCAGGACGGCGTGCTGGGCGGGAACTCCAGGTTGTTGCCGGGCAGCATCGAGACGAGGTAGCGCACGTCCTGCAGGCAGCTCTCCTCGTCGTCGTGCACGAACGTGGCCACGCCGGAGCGCTTGCCGTGGACGTCCGCGCCGCCGAGCTCCGCGTGGGTGATCCGCTGCCCGCTCACCGCCTCGACGACGTCGGGCCCGGTGAGGTACAGCTGCGCGGTGTCGCGGACCATGAACGCGAAGTCGGCCAGCGCCACGGTGTACGCCGCTCCCCCGGCGCACGGCCCGAGCACGACGCTGATCTGCGGTATCACGCCCGACGCCTGCACGCTGCGCTGGAAGATCCCGCCGTACCCGCTGAGCGCGACCACGCCCTCCTGGATCCGCGCGCCGCCGCTGTCGATCAGCCCGATGAGCGGGGCGCCAGTGGAGATCGCCAGGTCCATCACCTTGTGGATCTTGGACGCGTGCCCCGCGCCGAGCGACCCGCCGAAGATGGTGAAGTCCTGGGCGTAGACGAAGACCCGGCGGCCGTCGATCGTGCCGGACCCGGTGACCACGCCGTCGGTGTGCGGCCGGTTGTCCTCCATGCGCAGGCCGTGGGCCTGGTGGCGGCGGTACATGTCGAGCTCGATGAACGAGCCCTCGTCCAGCAGCATGTCGATCCGCTCACGCGCCGTGCGCTTGCCGAGGGCGTGCTGCCGTTCCACCCCCTGCGGACGGCCCGAGACGATGCCGTCGCGCAGGACCCCGTGCCGCTCGCGGAGCGATGCCATCGACCGGGGCGGCGGCGCCTCCTCGCGGCGGTCCCCGTTGGCGTGCTCGTCCGGACGGGCGCGGGCGCCGTCCTTGGTCCGCCTCGGCACGGAGACCGGCACGAAGTCGAGCTCCACGGTGCTCCCCGTCGCCCCCGTCGCGGGGTAGTCCAGGGTCGGGCTGGTCGCGATCCGCTCGCTCATGGCGGCATCTCCCCTCATTGCGCTCCTACGGACGTCAGGCTCGGCCGTATCGACGACCCCGCCTGGCGCGCGGACAGGTGGCCGCTTTCGTACAGCCAGCGCACCGTGTCGCCGACGGTCTCGGCGACGGGCCGGGGCGCGATGCCGAACGTGCCGGCGTTCTCGGCCACCCGCGTGGCGCAGGCGCACGTGTAGATGGCCCCGTACTCGGCGGGGATGTGCCACGGCCACACCCGCTGGACCAGATCGGTGAGCAGCCCGATCGGGATCATCCCCCGGGCCGGCAGGAACAGCGTCGGGAGCGCGCGCCCGGTGACCTCGCGCAGCGCGTTCACGTACTCCCGCGTCGAGAGGTAGCGGCCGGGCCCGAAGTGCCGGCCCGGCCCGCCGGACGGCGAGGCGAGCACCTTGGCGTGCAGCGCGGCGGTGTCCCGCACGTCGCCGACGGGGAAGCCGCCAAGCGGCCAGATCGGGGTGAGCCCGCGCAGCACGCCCCGCACGCGCGCGTTCTGGTCGCCCAGGTTCGGGTCGTGCGGGCCGAGCAGGGCGGGCGGATACGTGATGACCACCGGCGCCCCCTCCTCCTGGTGCCGGCGCGCGATCACCTCGGCCTCGGCCTTGCTCGCCATGTACGTCTCGCGGGGCCGGCCGACCGGCGAGCCCGCGTCGATCACCCCGCCCGGCGCCGGGAACATCGCGACGATGCTGGACACGTGGACGATCGTGCCCGCCCCCGCCCGCCGGGCGGCGCCGAGCACGAGCTCGGTGCCCCGGGCGTTCACCTCGCGCATCCGCGCGCGGAGCCTGCTGTCGAAGGAGTACACCGACGCCGCGTGCAACACGGCGTCGGCGCCGCGCATCGCGCGGGCCACGCTCGCCTCGTCGGTGACGTCGCCGGGAACCGTCTCCACGTCGTCGCGGCCGAGGCCGAACGGCGCGAGGGCGCGGCCGACCTTCGAGGGGTCGCGGACGAGCATGCGAACCCGGTGGCCCATCTGTGCGATCGCCGCGACCGAATGGGCCCCGACGAATCCAGTACCGCCGGTAACGCTCACCAGCATCAGACCATCTCCTCTGATCCACACCAGTCAAATGCCTGCCCCTCCCGCCTGTCATCTCCGAGTGTGCTTTGACCCGCTGTAAGGAGGCACGTCGATCACGATTATCGATCTCAGGGGGGGCGAAGACGTTGGCAGGATGCTGTTAAGGGCGTGCAACTTGCTGACGCCGAATTGTCTGGCCAGGGCGCCGCGGATAACGGAGAGTTTGTGGTGCGAGAACGAATATGGCGGCCCGCGAGAAGAGGTCAGAAATGAAAAACCCGGAATTCACCGGCCAGCCGATCGAAACGACGGTGCACGGGAATCAGGCGCCGGGTTCACCGGCCGGCGGCATCCGGATACGGGCGGCCGGCGGCCGTCACGGGCCACCGGGGCCGCGAGGCGACGCCGGCGGGCCGTACGCGGGCCGTCAGATCCAGTTCTCCTCCTTGGCCCGCAGAGCGGCCTGGAAGCGGTTGACCGCGCCGAGCCTGGCCATGAGGTCGGCGACGTAGCGGCGGTAGGTGCGGACGGAGACGTCGATCTCGCGCGCGGCGATCTCGTCCTTGTCCGCCCTCGCCATCACCTCGAGCACCTTTCTCTCCAGCTCGGACAGAAGCGGCGCGTCCGTACTGGGCTCGGTGAACTCGCGGAAATCGGTGGCGGCGTCCCACACGCCGTCGAAATAGGTGACCAGCTGTGAGACCAGGCCGGGTTCCTTCACGAGCAACGCGCCCCGGGAGCTTTCCTTCGGATGGATGGGAACGACCGCCACACTGCGGTCGAAAATCAACATCCGGTCCATCGGGTCTTCCGTGATGTGAATCTGGCCGCCGAGGCTGACGACCTCACGCAGATATGCCGACATGTTCTGATCGTCAAGCGCTTTGGGATGGTAAACCGCCTTGACGGCGAGCCCGCGGCGCAACGAGCGAGTATCCAAAGGCAGCGCCGTTTCGATGGCGCCGAGTGAAAGGGGTCCCCCCGGATGCAGGCACAGGGTTTCCTTGTACGAGAAGAATCCAAGGTCGTCGAGCCGCTGGCGGACGCGGTCGAGGCCTTCCACCCGTTCGATGTCGAGCGCCGACGTCGCGTTCTCGCCATGCCGCTGATCCTCTACGAACGACGCGATGGCGTCGCGTGTCGTCAGAACGCGGCGTATCTCCGTGTTGAGCTCGCTCAGGCGCTGCTCTATGAGGCGTTCGATGCCGATTCTCGGCTCGGTCGCCACCACCCGGTGGCGGTCGGTGAGGTCGAGCAGGGACAGTCTTCCCAGCGTCTCGATGGCACCCTCGATCGTGTCGGGGTCCATGTCGAGCGCCTGGCGGATCGAGCCGATGCCGTCGCCACGGTGTCGAAGGAAGTACCGGTAGATCTCTACTGCTTCAGTGGGAACACCGATGACGGAAATGTCCATGGCTCGCCTCCTGGCCATGTACCTCACCCAGGGGGGACCTCGGGGTCCTCGACCCTTGCCCGGCTCCATGGATATGTATGATTAGAAACTATCAGAGATTAGATGGTTCGTAAACTCTCACATTGCTGGCCGGGTCAGGCACCGCCGGCCAGCTGGGCGAGGATCCGGTTGAGGTGGGCGCGATCCTCGTCGGTGAGCACGCCGATCACCCGGCTGTGGACCTCCGCCGTCAGCGGATGGAGCACCTCCACCAGCAGCGCCCGGCCGGGGTCGGTCAGCTCGATCGAGTAGGCGCGCCGGTCGGTGCGGTCGCGGCTGCGCACGACCAGCCCGCGCTCCTCCAGCACATCGATGATGTGCACCATCGTCGACCGGTCGACCGCGAGCCGCCGCCCGATCTCCTGCTGTGACAGCGGCCCGGCCGCCTCCAGCACGACCAGCACTCCGTAGTCGCGCCAGCGAAGATCGTCGCCCTTCAGCGCCTCTTCGAGCCTGAGCGTGACCTCGCGAGCGGCGTCGTTGAGCAGCCAGCCGGTGGACTCGGCCAAGAGCCGCGCGGTCGGCACGGACTCGTGCCCGTTCACCCCCATAACCCCACCCTCCTCGGCGGATCAGACTTCCCGATCATCAGCCACCAGCGAGTCGGCCCATGTCGTCACGATCTCACGGACCTCCTCCCAGATCTCGGTGACCTCATCCCACGTCGTCCCGGTGTCAGGGCCGACTCGTCCTGCGGACATGGGCTCCTCCTCCACCATGAGCGCCCGTGCACCCCAGTCGACGCCGTCCTTCGCCCCTACGCTATAAGTAGCTTCGCAGATCATCAGCAAACCTGTCAATCAGCAAAGCTGATGGTTTGCAATCAGTTGTTGCGCTGCCCATGCCCGCATGTGACACTCGTGCCATATACAGGCGTGCTTGATAGGGACATGCCGCGCGTTACGGGACAGGTGACTACGGAAGGCACGTATGTGAGCGGTGATTCTCCGAGTACCGACGTACCCCTGCCGGGCTTCCTGTCCAGCTCCACCAGCCTCCTGCTGGGCAAGGCCAACGATCTTTTCAACGAGATCCTGGAGTCGGCGGTAGAGCCCTTCGGGCTACGATCGAAGGATTTCATCGTGCTCACGGCCATCGACTCGATGGGCCCGCAGTCACAGCAGCAGCTCGCCCGCACTCACGGCATCGACAGGACCACCATGGTCAGCGTCGTCGACGGGCTGGAGCGGCTCGGCCTGGTGCAGCGCGCGCGCAATCCGGACGACCGGCGCAAGTACGCGATAGGCCTGACCAGCGAGGGTCAGGCCCTGCTCAGGCACAAACTCGGCCCGGCCATGCTCAACGCGCTCGACGCCTTCCTGGCGCCGTTCACCCCCGACGAGCGCGAGCTGTTCAACAAGTTCCTCTGGCGCCTGGTGCACGAGCGCGGCCGGCCGGCGCCCGAAGGCGCCGGCGGCTCGTAGGGGTCCCTGGGGTTCTAGGGCACCGGGCAGGGAAGCGTCGTGCCGGGCGGCACCGTGCGGTAGCAGGCGGCGCCGGGACAGACCACCTTCACCGGATCGCCGAACGCCCCGAGCCCGACCAGGATCGGCTCGTGCCCGAACCGGCGGCAGGCGATGTCGGCCCAGCCGAGGGTGCCGTCCCACCCGCCGGGCTGGTCGATCACCGACGCGTCGGCGTCCAGGGCGGACCACTCCAGGTAGGCGAGGTAGTCGACCTCGCGATGCCACACCGTCAGCCGGCGCAGGGAGTCGGCGGTCGACAGCGTGTTCCAGGGCTGCGCCCGCGCCGCGACCGCGCGCAGGAACGCCTCGCTGACCGCCTCCCGCACCGACCTGGCGGCGGCCGTGGCTATCGTGGTGCCCTCCCCGCTGACCCCGACGACCGCGATCTGGAAGTCGGGCCCGGGGAGCACGAACGCCGACATCCGCAGGCCGAGGGCCGGTATCGCGTCGGCGGCCCCCGGGGGGATCAGCAGGCCGAGATGCTGGGACACCCGCAGGAGCGGCATCCGCGGGCTCGCCCACCAGCGCGTGACCATGTCGTGGGCGAGCAGGTCGGCGATCGCGCCGGAGACGCCGTCCGGGGCGTCGTCCTCGATCACGCCGACCGCGGTGGGCTCGACCCGGCAGTCCCGCTCGCCCATCCACACGACCTCGGCGGGGAGCATGTACTGCTCCTGGCTCAGCAGGCCCACGCCGGCGACGCGCGCGTGGTGGTCCGCCGGGGGGTCGGGCATGAAGTCGGAAAGGCACAGCTCTCTGCCGTCGCCGCCCGCGCAGGGCTCGGTGCCGCTGTCCGGGAGCAGGTGCAGCGCGTCAAGGGCAGAGGCCCGGACCCGCGCCCTGCCGCGCGCGACCTCCGGTGCGAAGCCCGCCGCGACGGTGACGACCCCCGACTCCCGCCGGTGCGCGTACGCCAGGTAGACCTCTCCGCCGAGGCATTCGGCGATCTCTTCCATGTGGACCGGCGACCGCGACGCCGAAATCGCTGAGATGTCAGGTGTGGGCGCCATCAGTCACTCCTCGCGACGGATCCCGGACTTACCGAGGGTCCCCGGGTGAGGGCCCTCGGCTCGCGGCCGACTGCCGCCGCCGGAAGGGTCTTGCCACTGGCCAGGCCGCGAGCCGAGCTTCCCCGGCATCCAGCACCCCGATTCGTGTCGCGGATCGTGCAAGGTGCTGACACAACACCAGTAGAACACGTCTCGTGAAGGACGCGTCAACACGAAATGAGTGATGTAGCAATACGGAAGAAGAGAAACCGGGGCCGCCCGGGGGACGGCGTCTCGCACCCTGGCTGGAATGTCTTCTAGGCTCGATTGTCCAATAAGTTCGACAGTGCTTCCACAATACACGTGGAACCGGCGCCCACCAGCTGTCGCAACCCCGCCCTCCGGTATGGGAATCCGATAGCGCCACGGCTTCGCATTCAACGATAAAGGGGAACCCCTGTGTGAAACAAGACCCCGGAAAGGGGGAATACACGACGGCCCGCGCGAATTCCGGGAAATCGGGAATCCGGGCCGGGCGGGAAATGGCGGCGGCCTGGCGATCGCGCCGGTTTCCCGGTCATCCGGGATTCCGGTGCGATCGCCAGGCCGCGAGATGTCACGGTGTTCGCGAAGGCCTTTGTGTGCCGCCCGGGATCAGGCTCCCGGGCCGGTGTGTCAGGCGGCGCCGCGGGGGCTGTTCTGGTAGGCGGCGAGCTTCCACTCACCCTCGTGCCGGGCGACGACCCACGTCGCCCGGATGGCGCTCTCGTCGGAGAGCTCGGTCTGGCCGGCGCCGATGATGCCGCCCACGGTGATCACCAGGGCGGAGTCGTCGCTGATGAACCGCACGTCGATGGGCTGCCCGGTCACCTGGGTGCCCTTGTAGGGGCCCTGGAAGGCGCCGGCCATGAACGCCTCGATCTCGTCCGCGCCCTTGCGGTAGAACCCGGGCAGGATCATGGTGCCGTCCGGCGTGAAGACGTCGGCGAAGGCCTTGGCGTCCTGGCGCGCCCACGCGGCGACGATGCGCCCGGGGACGGAGACCACGGCGGCCTTGTCCGCCTCGGTGACGCCGGCGTCGATGGTCGCTGAGGAACTGGATGTGGCCATGGTCAATCCTTCTCCGTGAGAGGCGATGCTGAGGAAAGATCGCGACCGGGCATCGGCCCGCCGATCAGATGTAGAGGGTGTTGGGCTCGAGACCGCACAGGATCCGGCCGTACAGCTCGGCGTTGGTGTCGGGGTGCATCAGGGCGTGCAGGTTGACCGCCTGGATGTCACGGGCGATGCGCTGGATCGGCACGTGGCTGTAGATCGACGACCCGCCGCTGGCCGTGTTGAAGATGTCCACGGCCTCCTTCGCCAGGCGGCACACCGCGCCCATGTCGGCGCGCGCCCTGGCCCGCTCCTCCAGCGTCCACGAGGCGCCCTCGACGCCCTTGGTGTCGACCACGGACGCCAGCCGGTGGGCGTGGAACTCCGCCTGGTCGATCTTCATCGACGCCTCCGCCACCTGCAGGTGGGTCAGCGGGGCCTCGCTCTGGCTGGCGTAGGCGGTGTAGCTGATCTTGCGCTCGGGGAGCCGCTCGAAGAACGCCTCCTTGGCGCCCTTGGCCATGCCGACCACGGTGCCGACCGAGGAGGCCGAGGCGACCGGCAGCAGCGGCGTCCGGTAGATGGGGCGGCCGGCGTTGGCCGGGGAGGCGGACTGGCCCTGCAGCACCGCGGGCAGGGGAAGCCAGCGCTCGGCCGGGATGAACACGTCCTGCGCGATGGTGCTGACGCTGCCGGTGCCCTTCAGGCCCGCCGTGTACCAGTCGTCGGCGATCTGCAGGTCGGAGATCGGGACCAGCGCCATGATCGGCATGGGCTCGCCCTCGCCTCCGACCAGGATCGCGACGACCACCTGCCACTGGCTGTGCAGGGCGCCGCTGATGAAGCCCCACTTGCCGTTGACGACGATGCCGCCATCGACCGGAGCGGCCATCGCGGTCGGGCTCAGCGTCCCGCACACCCGCACGTCGGGGGTCGAGAAGACCTCGTCCTGGACCTGGTCGGGGAACAGGCACGCCATCCAGGTCGGGATCCAGTACACCGAGGCCACCCAGGAGGTCGACCCGTCGGCCCGGCCGAGCTCCGACGCCACGTCGACCAGCGTGCGGGTGTCGGCCTCGTAGCCGCCATAGCGGATGGGCACCCTCAGCTTGAAGACGCCGGCGTCGGCGAGGGCCTCGATGGACTCCTCGTGGACGCGCCGGTTCTCCTCCGCCCAGGCCGCGTTCTTACGCAGCAGCGGCACCAGTTCGGACGCACGACGGGCAAGCTGTTCCCGCGTCGGAACATCGGTCGTCAGCACCATATCCTCCTAAAAGAATCCGACGAGAATCCGCGGAGCCGGCGAGATCCGCCGGATGGCGGGAAACCAGTCGTGGCCGGATGGCCGTCCGCCGATGCTCACCATTCGAAGGTCGCATTTCACGCCCCGCAGACGCATCTTCTGGATTGCGGGTCTCGTGGCGGAGGGCACCGGCACCGCAACGTGAAAGATGCCCGCCGGGATCTCCGGATGTGACGATTAGGGTCCGCAACTGGCTTGCGGGGTGCCCGCCCATCACCGCCGGCGAGCGGGAGGTAATCCGGCTCCCGCCGTTTCCCCCACACCCTTTCCGCCGGCGCGCGCGTGCGATCGCGGACTTTCTTCGGGCGCGTCCCATGGACGGCGACGCTCGACGGCTACCGATTCATCAAGGAGTTGAGGTGCTAGAAGAGGGAAGCAGTCCGATGGAAGGCGACCAGGCCCCCGCCGACGTCACGACCGAGGCGCGGCGGAAGACACGCCCGCTGACCGGCGACGAGTACATCGAGAGCCTGCGCGACGACCGTGAGATCTACCTCTACGGCGAGCGGATCAAGGACGTCACCTCGCATCCGGCGTTCCACAATCCCATCCGCATGACGGCGCGGCTGTACGACGCGCTGCACGACCCGGCGAAGCGCGACATCCTCACCAAGCCGACCGACACCGGCAGCGACGGCTACACCCACAGGTTCTTCACCACGCCGCACAGCGTCGAGGACCTCGTGGGAGACCAGCAGGCCATCGCCGAGTGGTCGCGCATGAGCTACGGCTGGATGGGGCGAAGCCCCGACTACAAGGCCTCGTTCCTCGGCACGCTGGGCGCGAACGCCGACTTCTACGAGCCCTTCTCCGACAACGCCCGGCGCTGGTACCGGGAGTCCCAGGAGAAGGTCCTGTTCTGGAACCACGCCATCGTGCACCCGCCGGTCGACCGCAACCGCCCGCCGGACGAGGTCGCGGACGTCTTCGTCCACGTGGAGAAGGAGACCGACGCCGGCCTCATCGTCAGCGGGGCGAAGGTCGTGGCGACCGGCTCGGCGCTGACCCACTACAACTTCATCGCCCACTACGGACTGCCCATCAAGGACAAGCGGTTCGCGCTGGTGGCCACGATCCCCATGGACGCCAAGGGCATGAAGCTGATCTGCCGGCCGTCCTACTCCGCCGCCTCCACGGTGATGGGGAGCCCGTTCGACTACCCGCTCTCCTCGCGGATGGACGAGAACGACACCATCCTGGTGCTGGACAAGGTGCTCATCCCCTGGGAGAACGTCTTCGTCTACGGCCACCTGGGCAAGGCCCTGCTGTTCACCGGCCGCTCGGGCTTCTTCGAGCGCTTCACCTTCCACGGCTGCACCCGCATGGCGGTCAAGCTGGAGTTCATCGCCGGCCTGCTCATCAAGGCGACCGAGATGACCGGCTCCAAGGACTTCCGCGGCGTGCAGACCCGCATCGGCGAGGTGCTGGCCTGGCGCAACCTGTTCTGGGCGTTCTCCGACGCGGCGGCGCGCAACCCGGTCGAGTGGAAGGACGGCGCGCTGCTGCCCAACCCCGCGTACGGGCTGGCCTACCGGTGGTTCATGCAGATCGGCTACCCGCGCGTCAAGGAGATCATCCAGCAGGACATCGCCAGCGGGCTGATCTACATCAACTCCAGCGCGGAGGACTTCAAGAACCCCGACATCCGCCCCTACCTGGACAAGTACATCCGGGGCTCGGACGGCAGCGACGCCGTCGAGCGGATCAAGGTCATGAAGCTCCTCTGGGACGCCGTGGGCACCGAGTTCGGCGGGCGCCACGAGCTCTACGAGCGCAACTACGCCGGCAACCACGAGAACACGCGCGTGGAGCTGCTCGGAGCGCAGATCACCAACGGCCAGGTCGACGGGTACAAGGCCTTCGTCGACCAGTGCCTCTCCGAGTACGACCTGGACGGCTGGACCGTCCCCGACCTGTCCTCCTTCGACCACCTGCGCCGCATCGGGAACGGCACGCTCAACGGCTGACCCCCGACGGCACCACTGACCGGGACCACCGATGCGCCGCGCATCGGTGGTCCCGTCGTCTTTCCCCCTTTCCCCGTCACCGGGGGCCGCGTACGGGAAGCACGGCAGGCTCCGGGAACGCGAGAACGGCGGAGGTGGGTCACCTCCGCCGTTCCTTGAACGCCCTGCCAGGGGGCGCCCGCTACGCCGGGGCCGCCGCGGCGGGGATCCGGTCGTCGCCGCCTTCGAGCACGACGTACGGGTCCTCCATCTCGTACCAGCCGAGGCCGGGCGGGCAGCGGTCGTAGCCGAGGAGCCGGCGCACCTCCTCGGGGTAGGCGAGCACGGCCTCCTTCGGCACCGCCAGGTACTGGTTCTCCTCCTGGCGGAGGTTGCCGAGGTCCAGCGCGAGGGTCATGCCGGTGCGCGGGTTCTCGGTGGTGTTGCGCCCGCCGCCGTGGTAGACGCCGCCGAGCCAGATCAGGCCGGATCCGGCGGGCATCTCGGTGGGGTAGGCCTCGGAGGCCTCGGGGGCGCGCTCGTCGTCCCAGTGATGGCTGCCGGGGATGACCAGCGTGCCGCCGTTCGCCGCGGTGAACTCGCTCATGGCGACCATCAGCTGCACCCGGCTGGTCGGGCCGGGGTGGCGGCGCAGGTGCAGCGCGTCGTCCCGGTGCAGGGGCTGCTTGCCCTGGCCCGAGTGGATCTGGATGAGCTGCGTGCCGCTGATCTGGATGGTCGGGGTCATCTCGACCCGCGACTTGCCGATCCACATGGGCACGGGCTTCTGCATGATCGCGCGCGCGGCCCCGAGGTAGAGGCGCTGCGTCACCACGGGCGTCAGATGGGTCGTACGGGCGAACAGCGACGACACCCGACGGGTCCGCTTGCCGTTGTACCAGTCCTCGCCATAGGCGCAGGCGTCGAGGGCCGGCGCGAAGTCGTCCCACAGCGCGGCCAGCGTTCGGTCGTCGACGAAGTTCTCGACGATCACGCCTCCGTCGCGCTCCAGGATCTCAACGACCTCACCGAGGTCGGCATCGGGCTGCACCCGGATAAGGCCCGCCATCGGGACCACCTTTCCTCACCAGAGTTGTTCGTACGGCCGCGCGGAGCCCAGGCTCGCGCGCGGCCGTCACGGATGACGCGCGGGCGGGTCACGCCCTCGGCTTGCCGGCCCTCGCGACGACGGTGCGGATGAAGCCCGCGAGGTCCGGGTCCTCCTCGAAGATGTCGCCGACCTCGATCCAGATGCCGAGCTCGCCCTCGACCCGCGAGGCGAGCCGGTTCGCCGAGATCGACTCGCCGTTCAGCTCGAAGAACGTCTCGTCCTCGTGGCCGGCCGGCACCTGGAGCACGTCCCTCCAGATGGCCTCGACCTTCGCCTCGATCGTGGCGACGCTGAGCTCCGTGCCCTGGTCTGTAGTCATTTCGCTGTCCTCTCGCTTGCCGGGCAAGCCTTCTCGATCGTTCAACGGTGTGTCGCGGTTGCTCAGGCCCATCGCACCGGGGCGTCCGGGGCGGTCGCCGTGCTCTCCAGAACCCGGTGGAAGTCCGCGGCCATCTGGATGATCGTGCTCTCGTCGAAGAGGTTGCTGTTGTAGCCGAGGGTGCCGACGATGTCGCCGGTGGAGTCGATCTCCAGGTGCCACATCGCGCCGTCCGGGATGTCGCCGCCCACGGCCTGCGACAGCAGGCGCCTGTGGATCTCGGTGTAGGTGATGCCCCCGGCCGACTCGGAGGTGGCGAGGGGGGAGCGGAAGACCTGGAAGGCGCACACGGCGGCGTCGTCGGCGAAGGAAGGAAGCATGAGCTCGGGGGCCACCCCGAAGACCTCGGCGAAGGGGATGTCGTTGCTGTAGGCCTCGATGCAGGTGGCCCGGGTCCGCTCGACGACCTCCCGGAAGGTGCCGCACCCCGCGAGGTCGACCCGCAGGGGGACGAAGTTGAAGAAGGACCCGACCGTGTCGTGGAACCGCGTGTGGCCGCGACCGGAGGTGAACGTCGGGACCGCGATGTCGGTGGTCCCCGTCGTCTGGCGGAGCATCGTGGCGTAGGTGGCGAGCAGCACCATGAAGGGCGAGCTGCGCGTGCTCTTGGAGATCTCCAGGACCTTGGCCGTCAGCTCGGCGGGCAGCCAGAAGCGGTGCCATGCCGTCGTCTTCGGAAGCCCTTCCGAGCGCAGGTGGTCGGTGGGGGTCGCGAGGATGCGCCCGCCCGCCAGCTTGTCCCGCCAGTACTCGCGCTTCTTGCTCGCGGACGCGCCGGCCTCGCTGGTCTGCCAGCGGGCGAACTCCTGGTACTGGGACACCTCGGGAAGCTCCACCGGGTGCCCCGTACGGGCCGCGTAGAAGCCGACGAGGTCGCGCATGATCAGGCGCATGGACCACTCGTCGGCGGCCGTGTGGTGGGCGATCAGCACGAGCATCGAGTCGTCGTCGTCGAACGTGCCGAGCACGGCGCGCAGGAGGGGCAGCTCACGGATGCCGTAGGCGCCGAGCTCGATCTCGACGAGCAGCTCCTCCGCGCGCAGCTCGCGCCCCCCGGGGGCGACATCGGTGAAGTCGTGGGTGACCAGGATGGGAGGAGTGGGCGGGAGGACCTTCTGGTACCTGTCGTCCTCCTCCCTGACTATCAGGGTGCGGAGCGCCTCGTGGCGGACCACCACGTCGTTCAGGGCGTCCTGCAGGATGGCGGGCTCGACCTTCCCGCTGAGGCGCCAGCCGCACACGATGTTGTACTTGGGACCGAACGGCCCCTCGTCCTCGCCCCTGTCGAAATTGAAGAGGAATTGCTGATTGAAGGAGAGCGGAATTCGCTCCGCCACGTCGCTCGGTGTGTGCGGTGCCTCAGAAATGGTCATGATGCGCCACGTCCTCCTTCAGGTCGTGCGAGATCGGCACCGCCGGGCTCGGTGCGTAAAGTCGATTCCCGGGGAAATCGGCCGGCTCGGGGATATCGCGTCCAGCCCATATTGACTAACTGTACGAACCCCGAGCCGGAATACGGTTCTTCTGGAATGCCGAGTGACGCCGGCGGGTCAGCGCAGTTCGACGTCCTTGCTCACGGGCGCCTGGAGGAACTCGCCGCGGGACACCGCGGCGGCCACGACCTCGATGTCGTCCGACATGTAGCGGTCACGGTCCAGGGTCGGCACCAGCGACCTGACGAGGTCGTAGGTGGCCTTGCCGACCGGGCTGAGCCGGTCGTACCGGCCGGACACGTCCACCGCCTGCGCCGCGGCGAGGAACTCCACGGCGAGGATGCGGTTGTTGTTCGACAGCACCCTGCGGGCGTTGCGGGCCGCGATGAGTCCCATGCTGACGACGTCCTGGTTGTCGCCGTTGGACGGGACGCTCTGGGTGCTGGCGGGGCCGATGGTCCTGTTCTCGGCGACCAGGGCCGTCGCCGGGTACTGCGCTCCGGCGAAGCCGCTGTTCAGGCCGGGGTCCCCCGCCACCAGGAACTCGGGGAGCCCGTCGCTGAGGTGACGGTTCAGCAGGCGGTTGGTGCGGCGCTCGGAGAACACCCCGAGCTGGGTGAGCGCGATGGTGACGTAGTCCATCGCGAACGCGATGGGCTGGCCGTGGAAGTTCGCGCCGTGGAAGATCTCCTTGCCGGCGAAGAACAGCGGGTTGTCGTTGGAGGAGTTCAGCTCGATCTCGAGCTTCTCCACGGCGTGGTAGATGGTGTCGCGCACGGCGCCGACGACCTGGGGGATGGCGCGCAGGGTGTAGGCCTTCTGGATGTAGACCTCGGTCCTGTGCACGCCCTCGCCCGACTTCGCCTCCTGCGCCTGGCGGCGCAGCTCGGCGTGCTCCAGGGTGAGACCGCTCCCCCGGATCAGCGCGCGCATGTTGGCGGCCGTGTCGATCTGCCCCTTGTGCGGGCGGGCGATGTCGTGGCCCTCGGCGAGGAACGGGCTGGTGGAGCCGCGCAGGGTCTCCACGACCAGCGCCGTGACGATCTCGGCCTGCCGCACCTGGTTGAGGGCCCTGCCCACGACCAGGGCGCCGAGGCCGGTCATCCCGGACGTGCCGTTGATCAGCGACAGGCCCTCCTTGAACCTGAGCTGCAGCGGCTCGATGCCGTTCTCGCGCAGGACCGTGGCGGTCTCGACCCGCTTGCCGTCACGCAGCACGTAGCCCTCGCCGATGAGCGTGCTGGCGATGTGCGCCAGCGTCGCGAGGTCGCCGCTGGCGCCGAGCGAGCCGATCTCCGGGATCGCCGGGGTGATCCCGAGGTTGAGGTACAACGCGAGGCGTTCCAGCAGCTCGGGCCGGACCGCGGAGTAGCCCCTGGCAAGGGCGTTCAACCGGGCCGCGACGATCGCCCTGGCCTCGTCCTCGGCGAACAGCGGGCCGACGCCGGCGCTGTGGCTGCGCACCAGGTTGGTCTGGAGCTCCACCTCCTTGGAGGTGTCGACGAGCATGTAGATCATCTCGCCATAGCCCGTCGTCACACCGTAGACCGGGATGTTCTGCCGCACGGTGTCCTCGAACATCGCCCGGCTGGTGGCGGCCCTGGCCAGAGCCGCCGGGGCCACGCTGCAGGTCGCCCAGTCCTCTGCGACCCTCCGGACATCGGCGATTTCCAGGCTCTCACCATCGAAATCAACTGAGAGCTCGGTTTCGACCAGAGTCACGATTCTCACCCCATCATGGTTTGGGTAATTGCTTCTGTCGTTACGGCTTGCGACTCGAGAAGAGCGGAGAGGCCGGCCGGCGTCGGATCGGCGAAGAACTGCGCGAGCGACACCACCACGCCGAAGCGCCCGTGAATCCGATCAAGCAACACGGGGACGAGCAGGGAATGCCCGCCCGCCGCGAAGAAGGTGACGTCCGCCTCCGCCGGTCCGGTGCCGAGCAGCTCGGACCAGATGGCGGCCAGGTCCCTCTCCACCGGCGTACGCGGCGACGCGGGCGCGCGGGCGAGGGAGGGGGCCGGACGCGGCAGCGCGGCCCGGTCCACCTTGCCGCCGACGTTGCGCGGAAGGCGGTCCAGGGTCTTGAACGACACCGGCGGCATGGACTTGCCGAACCGCCGGCGCAGGGCGGCGCGCCAGGAGTCCGCGGCGGCGCCGGGCGTGCGGGGGACGACGTAGCCCACCAGGCGTCTGACCAGCCCGTCGGCGTCGGCGATCGCGACCACGGCGCACTCGGCCACCGACTCGTGCGCGGCGAGCGCCGCCTCGATGTCGGTCAGCTCCATGCGCGCGCCGTTGAACTTCACCTGGAAGTCCTTGCGCCCGCCGAACTCCAGGGAGCCGTCCCACCGCCGGCGGCCGAGGTCGCCGGTCCGGTAGGACCTCCGCCCGTCGTCGAAGCCGTTCAGCGGCAGGAAGGCGGACCGCTCCCCCGACGCCGCGCCGACGTACCCCGGCGTGATGTGCGGGCCGCGGATGACGATCTGGCCGGCGACGCCCGCCGGGCAGGGCCGGTCGTGCTCGTCCAGCACCAGGATCTGCCGCCCGGGGATCGGCCTGCCGATCGGCACCACGCCGTACACCGGGCCGGTGACCTCGTGCCAGGTCGCCAGGACCGACTCGGTGGGGCCGTACAGGTTGACCAGCCGCAGCGCGGGCAGGGCCGCGCGCAGCCGGTTGGCCAGCTCTCCGGCCAGCGGCTCCCCCGCCAGCAGGAGATGGCCGAGTGCCGGAAGCCCGCCCGCCCGGCCGTCGGCGGTGATCGCGCCGAGGAGCTGGCGCGCGAAGCTGGGGACCGTCTGGAAGACGGTGATCCCCTCGGCCGCGAGCCAGCCGGCCATCCTCTCGGGGTTCGCCCGGGTGCGCTCGGGCACCGGGTACAGCGTCGCGCCCGCGACGAGCGCCGAGAATATCTCCACCAGGCTCGCGTCGTACGCCGGCGCCGCCCACTGGGCGACTCGGGAGCCGGGGCCCATGCCGAACTCCCCGGCGAACCACGTGACGAACTGCGCGAAGCTGCCGTGAGTCTGCGCGATGCCCTTGGGCCTGCCGGTCGAGCCGGAGGTGTAGGCGACGTACGCCCGCCCGGCCATGCCACCGGACCGCACGGGGTCGATCGCCGCCGGGCGGGTGCCGGGAAGGTCGGTGTCCAGAACGGCGGTGTCCAGAACGGCGGTGTCCAGAACGGCGGTGTCCAGAACGGCGGTGTCCAGAACGGCGGTGTCCAGAACGGTGTCGAGAACGGCGAGGTCCAGGATCCGCCCGTCCAGCTCGTCGCGGTACCACCGGGCAAGCTCGTCGTCCGCGGGCTCCTCGTCGAGCACCAGCACGGCCGGCCGGATGTCGCCGAGCACGGCCCTGCCCCGCTCACCGGCGTCCCCGGTGCCGAGGCACACCAGGTGCGCCCCGGCGTCGAGCACTCCGAGCAGCGTCGCGACCTGGCGCGGTCCCTGTGACATCCGCACCGCCACCGGCAGACCTTCGACGCCGCCGAGCGCCGCCAGCGCGCCGGTGACGGCCGCCGCCCGCTCCTCCAGCTCCCGGTAGGTCAGGCCGTTCCCGTCCCACACCACCGCGAGGGCGTCCGGGTCCGTACGGGCGCGCAGGTGCACCAGTTCGTGGACCGGCCGGTCCACGGGGGCGGCGGCCTCGATCAGGTCCGCCTCGCGCACCGCGGCCTGGAGGCGGTCCGCCCCCTCCAGCGGGAGGGCGTCGACCGGCAGCCCTGGCTCCCGCAGCGCTGCGGCCAGCAGGGTGTGGAGCTGCCCGAGGATCAGCCGCGCGGACTCCGGGTCGAACAGGCTGCCCCGGTACTCCAGGGATCCGGTCACGGAGGGCCCGGCCCGCTCGATGACGAGGGTGAGGTCGGTCCTGGCCGAGCCGCCGTGGTCCCGCAGGCGCCGGGCCGTCGCGCCGGGCGGCCTCAGCCCGGGCTCGGGTGCGTCCTCGAACACGAACATCACGTCGGCCAAGGGGATCCGGTAGGGGTCGCGCTCCACGTTGAGCGCCCGCACCAGCTCGTCGAAGGGCAGCTCCCGGTGCTCGAAGGCCTCCCGCACCACCCGCGCCGTCCTGCCGAGCAGCTCGCGGAACGCCGGGCGTCCCGACAGGTCGGCGCGCAGCACCAGCAGGTTGGCGAAGGGCCCGACGACGTCGTCCGCCTCTGGCCCGGGGCGCACCGTCGCGGGCACCCCGACCACCGGCCGCTCCTCGCCGCCGTACCTGCCCAGCAGGCACTGGAACGCCGCCAGCAGGGCGACCATCGGGGTGGTCCCCTCCGCCCGGCACAGCTCCGCGAGGGCGTCGCCCAGCTCCTCGCCCCACGCGAAGCGCACGACGCCGCCGTGGGACGACGGGCCCGAGGGCCGTGCCCGGTCCACCGGCAGGGCCTGCGGCGCCGGGGCCGGTGACAGCGCTTCGGTCCACCAGTCGAGGAGGCGCCGCGACTCCGGCGTGGACGACCGGTCGCGCTCGCGGCCGGCGTGGCCGGCGTACTGGCGCGGCGGGCCCGGCAGCGCGTCGCCGGCCGGGCGACCGGCGACGGCGGCGGCGTAGCAGGCGGAGATCTCGTCCACCAGGATCGACATCGACCGCTCGTCGGCCACCGCCTGGTGGCACACGAGCACCACGGCGTGCACCGGACCGCCCGGCCGCTGCTCCGAGGAGGCGTGGCGATGCTCCACGGCCGGCCGCTGCTCCGTGGGAGACGACCGCTGCTCCGTGGGAGACGACCGCTGCTCCGCTGGGGCCTGCCGCGCGACGGCCAGCCGGGCGAGCGGCCCGCTGGCCAGGTCGAACGGCATGGCGGCCTGCTCGGCGCACCACCGCGGGCCGGCGGGCGGGCGGAGCGTGCCGAGCTCGGTCACCGGGACGGCGGCCCCGCCCACGGCGGCGATCTCCTGCACGGGCCGCCCGCCGGCCTCGACCAGGGTGGTCCTGAGGATCTCGTGGCGGCGGGTCACCTCGCGCCACGCGGCGCTCAGGGCCTCGACGTCCAGCTCGCCGGTCACCAGGTAGGCCCTGGACAGGTTGTGCGCCGGCGAGCCGGGGACCAGCCTGTCCAGGAACCACGCGCGGTCCTGCGCGTGCGATGTCACGGCCCGCCGAGCGTGGGACCCACGGGTACGAGATGCCTCAGTCACTCATGTTCCCTTCGAGGTTCGGCGACCTGAGACGACCTTCAGAGGGAGGGAACCTTGGCCTTCTCCCCGGTCCAGGTCCAGTGGCCCTTCGCCTCCCTGACCTTGGACAGGCCCGCCGCCGCCAGCAGCACGCGCAGGAGGAACTTCGGCTTCATCAGCGTCTCGGGCCGCTCCACCTGGCCGGCGACGCGGAAGTAGGCCGCGGTGACCCTGCTGTCGCGGGTGCCCGCGCGGTAGATGAGGTTGGTCATCACCTGCCGCATGCGGACCGAGAAGGTGCGCTCGCCCTCGACGCCGGGGAAGCCGAGGTCGACGGCGTGGGTGACCTCCCACGGCGGGTCGATGACGTCGCGCGCGAGGTCGCGGAAGTACTGGAGCGGCTGCGGGGCGGCGCCGCTGTGCAGGTGGCCGCGCATGACGAGGGCCGACATCGCCGCCACCGTCATCCCACCGGCGTAGATCGGGTTGAAGCAGGTCACGGCGTCGCCGACCACCAGCAGGCCGTCGGGGAAGCGGTCCATGTCCTCGTACCGGCGCCGCAGGGTGGTCGGGAAGCGGAACGCGGTCGGCTCGTCCAGCGGCTCGGCGGCGATGACGGCCTCGTAGATCTCGGGGATGCCGAGCGACTTGACGAAGTCGTAGTAGCCCTGCTGGTCGGTCGGCGGGTGGTCACCGAGGATGCCGTAGACGGTGAGCTCGACGCGGCCGCCGTCCGTCTTGGTGAAGATCGCGCCACGCGGCAGCTTGGGGTGGGCGATGGTGTTGATCGACAGGTCGCCGTCGTAGGGGTCGGTGCGCAGCCGGTAGTGCTGGGTGCCGTAGCCGAGACCGATCTTCTTACGGTCCTCCACGACCCGCTGGTAGCCGAGGTCCTCCAGCCAGATGGGGGTACGGGAGCCGCGGCCGGTGGCGTCGACAACGAGGTCGGCGTCGAGGACCTCCTCGACGCCCTCACCGTCGAGGCTCTGCACGCGGACACCGGTGATCTTGCTGCGCTCCGGCGTGGCGACCAGGCCGAGGATGTCGTGCCGCTCCAGGAAGATCACGTTGCCGAGGGCCTGCGTCCTCTGGCGGACGTGCTTCTCCAGCATCGGCCGGCTGGCGGCGACGCAGATCATGCCGGCGGGCTGCTGCCTGAGGTGCTTGCCGAGGGCGTACCAGCGGACGGTGCCGGCCAGGTCGCCCTGGGGCGTGCCGTCCTCGAAGATCTCGGTGGTGATCCCCGGGTACATCTCCTCCATGGCCATCTGGCCGCGGGTCATCAGGCCGTTGATGTGCTTCCCCTGGGGGCAGCCGCGTCGCGGCCCCTCCACGTCGATCAGCTCGTCGCGGTCGACGATGACCACCTCGTCGTAGGCATCGGCGAGCACTCTGGCCGCGAACAGTCCGGCAAGGCTTCCACCGAGCACCACCGCGCGGGTATTTGCGTCGTTGCCCATCGTGTCATCTCCTCGAAATTCCGTATTCTTCAGGCATCGTCTATGCGGTGGTCGGTAACCGGTGCCGGTTCTTTTCCTGATGACCACCAGCGTCGTATGGATTTCACGCCGGCCTTGGTCGGTAACTGATCTGACGACGGCGGAGCGTGCCGGCCGGAATATCCCGGCGAGGGCGCCGGAATCGTGTGCGGCCCGGGTCGGCCGGTACATGGGACGACGACCCGCGGGCGGGGGTCGCATGGTTTTCAGAGCTCGCCGTGGTCGCGAAGCATGAGGGTCGATCCGCAGGTCGGCGGGGGTGATGACGGCCCGCCGTCGTACCCCTCCGGCTCATAACGGTTCGCCGGCGACGACGCTAGCCACGGTTACGAGACACGGAAGGCTCCTTCCTTCACCTGTTCAGCGAGAAACAGTCGATCCGCCGATCAGCACCGCTACATCGTCACGTCCTGCGACGCCGTGTCGCATCTTTCGGAATGCTGTGCTGAGCGCCCTCACGCCGCGGGAAGGGATATAAGGGGGGCCTGAAACCAGAGCGCAATTCAGGAGATGTGCGCGCGAGGCAGCGAATGTGACGCTGACCGCATGACCGAGTTTGAGGGTAAGACCGTACTGATCACCGGTGGCGGCAGCGGCATGGGCCTGGCCACCGCACGACGCCTCGTGGCCGACGGAGCGAACGTCGTCCTCGCCGGACGCGACAAGGACCGCCTCGAAGCGGCGGCCAAGGACCTCGACGCCGGAGACCGGGTGCTGACCGTCGCCGCCGACGTCTCCAGCACCGAGGACCTCGACCGGCTCATGGCCGAGATCGAGCAGCGCTTCGGGCGCCTGCACGGCGTCTTCGCCAACGCGGGCATCGCCCTGTTCGGGATGAGCGCGCAGGCCACCGAGGCCGACTTCGACCACATCACCGGCATCAACTTCAAGGGGGTGTACTTCACCATCCAGAAGGCGCTGCCGCTCCTGGGGGAGGGCTCCTCCGTCGTGATCAACGGGTCCTGGCTCGCCCACCGCGGCCTGGCCTTCACCTCGATCTACGCCGCCACCAAGGCCGCCGTGATCAACCTCACCCGCACCCTCGCGCCGGACCTCGGCAGCCGTGGCATCAGGGTCAACGCCGTCAGCCCCGGCTACGTCGTCACCGACATGTTCACCGCCATCTCCAGCACGGAAGAGGCGCAGGAGCAGTGCCGCAGCCAGGTGGCGCTCGGCCGGCTCGGCAGCGCCGACGACGTGGCCGACGCCGCCGCCTTCCTGCTCTCCTCCCGCTCGTCGTACATCACCGGCCAGGAGCTCGCCGTCGACGGCGGCCTGACCACCTCCGTCGCACTCTGATCCCCTTCGAACCGGGCCTCCGGCGAGCGCCATGTGCTGACCGACCATCGCCCGCCGGCCCGGCCTCTCCCCGGCGACACCCCGGCCGCTGACACGCGCCGCGGCCCCTACGCCTCGAACACGGCGTCTTCCCCATCCCGAGCCCCGATACATCGGAGGTATCGCAGCGGCTCGCATGGCGATTGTGGCTGGTAGCAGGCCGTTTATCCGCCCAGCTGCATGATTTTGGGCTGCTATGGGGGATTTTGTTGATCCAGCAGCCCATCTTCTAGGTATTGACGTTGGAAGACATCCAATGTTAACTGCGCCTGACAGTCTGGAAACGGAACTGTGCGGCGTCCCGGCGGGAGACACCGCCGTTCCGTATCGGGTCTGCGCCATCAGACACCCCCTCGGCACTGCTCCGCGCGGCGACGGCCGCAGTGACGGCGAGGGCGGCCCGCCGCGGGAGAGGAAGACCATGCTGAAGAGGCTGTTACGTAGCCTGCCACCGTTGACGCTCGCCGTAGGCCTGCTGGCCGTGGGGGTGGCCACGCCGACCCTGGCCTCGGCGACCGACGCGGCGTTCGACCAGGCCGCAGGCACGCTCAACGTGGACTACCAGGGATACCTGTCCAAGCACGACATCGTGTACAACAGGCCCAACACCAATCCGAACTACGGCCTCACCGTCGGCAACGGCCGCACCGGCGCCATGGTGTGGAACCAGAACGGCCTGACGATGCAGGTGTCGGGCGTCGACCTGTCACAGCAGTCCGCGTTCGCCGCCGGCCTGGTGAACCTGTACTCCAACCCGGGGATGGACACCGGGTACACGAACTACCAGCAGCGGCTGTCGCTGTACGACGGGACCCTGACCACCAAGTACGACTCCAACAGGACCGTCACCATCCTCGGGTCGCCCAACTCCGAGGTCATGGGCATCCACGTCGACGACACCCGCGGCGGGGTGTCGAGCGTGGCCATGGACCTGAGCATGTGGGACCCCGCGACCGTCACCAACAGCGGCGACGTGCCCGACCTGAACACCTGGAAGACGATCTCCACCTACGCCGACTCGGCGAGCGCCGGGCTGAGCCGAGGGCAGACCGACGCCAACGGGTTCGGCTACACCCTGGCCGCCACCGTGGAGGGCGCCGGCTTCACCACCCAGGTCGTGGACGGCAGGAAGGTGCGGCTGAACATCACGCCCACCTCCAGCTACACGATCTGGATCACCGCCTCCAGCCGGATCAACGCCCCCAACCGCGACTCGGTGACCCAGGCGCGCAACCAGCTCTCCTCGGTCAAGAGCACCGGGTACGCCACGACGTACACGAACTACCGCAACTGGTGGCACGCGTTCTGGAACAAGTCGTTCGTCCAGTACTCCAACGGCTCGCGCGACGCGGACTACATGGAGAACGTCTACTACCTGAGCACCTACATGATCGCGGCCGGGGGCTACGGCAACTACCCGCTGCACTTCATCAACGGGGTGTTCCGCGCGACCCAGGACGCCACCAAGTGGAGCAACGCCTACTGGTACTGGAACCAGCGCGACGTCTACAACTCGTTCCTGGCCTCCAACCACAGCGACCTGATGGACGGCTTCAACAAGCTCTACAGCCGTAACTACAACGCGCTGAAGGCGTACACGCAGACCAGGTACGGCGTGGACGGCCTGTGGGTGCCGGAGACGATGGGCTGGGACGGCAACGCGCGCGGCACCGTCGGCAGCGACTACACCAAGAACATCCTGTCGACCGGCTACGAGGCCGCGTACAACATGTACCTGCGCTACCGGTACACCAACGACGCCAACTACCTGCGCGACGTCGCCTACCCGTACATGCGTGAGACGGCGAAGTTCTACTCGGCCATGCTGTCGTACGACAGTGCGAGCAACACCTACTACATGGCCAACTCCAACTCCCACGAGACGTACTGGAACGTCCGCAACGCCATCACCGACCTCGCGGCCGTGCGGAGCATCTTCCCGCTCACCATCCAGGTCAGCCAGCAGCTCGGACTGGACAGCGGCCTGCGCGCCGGCTGGCAGAACGTGCTGGACCGCCTGGTGCCCTACCAGGTGGCCAACGGCGCCTACCAGCCGCACCAGCCGCCGATCTCGCAGACCAGGAACAACGAGAACGTCTCGGCCGAGCTGATCTGGCCGTACAACATCACCGGCATCGGATACCCCGACTACCAGACCGCGGTCAACACCTGGAACCAGCGGCCCTTCCCCTACGGCAACGTGTGGTCCAACGACGCGGTGCAGGCGGCCCGCCTCGGCCTCGGCGACCAGGCGTACCAGGGCATGAAGACGATGCTGCAGAAGTACCAGAACTACCCCAACGGCATGACCAACAACACCAACGGCGTCTTCGAGTACCTCGGCGTGCACCTGTCGGCGCTCAACGAGTCGCTCATGCAGAGCTACAACGACAAGATCCGGGTGTTCCCGGCGGTGCCGGGCGACTCCTCCTTCGTCGGGAAGTTCACCCTCCTGGCCAAGGACGGCTTCCTCGTCAGCTCCGAGCGCGAGGCGGGCGAGGTCAAGTACGTCGGCCTCAAGAGCCTGTACGGCAAGCAGGCCACGGTGGTCAATCCCTGGGGCACCCAGCAGGTGCGCGTGCGCCGCGCCTCGGACAACGCCATCCTGGCCACCTCCTCCAGCGCCGAGATCTCCTTCGCCACCGCGGCGAACACGGTCTACGTCGTGGAGCGCACGGCCAAGCCGCTCAGCTCGTACTCCTCGGCCCGGCTCACCGGCACCGCCAACCAGAGCGTGAAGACGCTCAGCGGCACCGCCTCGGCCCTCGGCATCGGGACGACGGGGAACGCGCTGGTCAACGACACCGAGCTCACCTACGACGCCAACTGGTACCACACGACGGCCAGGGGCTACGGCGACTACAACGACGACACCCACCACACCAACACGGTGGGGGCGACGGCCCAGTACACCTTCACCGGCACCGGCATCGAGTACCTCTCGGAGCGCAACGGTGACATGGGCAACGTGGACGTCTATATAGACAACGCCCTGCAGGCCAACGTGAACCTGTACGTCTCGGGCGCCAGGCAGGCCCAGCAGGTGGTCTTCAGCAAGTCGGGGCTGTCCAGCGGCCAGCACACGATCAAGATCGTCAACAAGGCCACCGCCGTCGGCATGGTGGACGCCCTGCGCGTCCTCACCGGGACGTCCGGAACCCCGACGGTCAGCCTGCGCTCCAAGGCCAACAACCTGTACGTCACGGCGCCCAACGGCTCGCCGCTGATCGCGAGCAAGACCAGCGTGGGAACCGCAGAGCAGTTCGAGCGCGTGGACCTCGGCGGCGGCAACATCGCGCTGAAAGCGAGGGGCAACGGCCAGTTCGTCAGCGCCGAGAACGCCGGGGCCGCGGCTCTGATCGCCAACCGGCCCTCCGCCGGCTCCTGGGAGACCTTCCAGCTGATCAACAACCCCGACGGGACGGTCAGCCTCAAGGCCCAGGTCAACGGCCAGTACGTCTGCGCCGACGGCGGCGGCTCGCAGCCGCTCATCGCCAACCGCACCGCCATCGGGCCCTGGGAGTCGTTCGACCTGATCAGCAACTGAACCTCGCGGGCCTCTGAGCCTTATCACCGAGTGAACCCCGGCGACGCGCCCGGCGGGCCTGTCAAGCCCCCCGGGCGCGTTCCGGCACGACTTCCACAGGAGAACCCGTGAGACGAGCAGCCGTTCCCCGTCTATCCCTGGTGGTAGCTTTCTTGACCGCTTTGCTCTCGACAGTGGCCGCCGCCGTGGCGGCCGGCCCGCCCGCCGCCGCGGCGGCCGCGTGGACCGGCACGTGGGCGGCCTCGCCGCAGCGCGGTGACACGGCCTTCAACCGGCAGACCATCCGCCAGGTGGTGCGCACCAGCATCGGCGGCACCTCCGCCCGCATCCAGCTCTCGAACGCCTTCGGCACGCAGCCGGTGACCTTCGACGACGTGCACCTGGCACGCCGTACCTCCGACTCCGGAGTCGATCTCTCCACCGACCGGGTGGTGACCTTCGGCGGCCAGCGGTCCGTCACCGTCCCCGCCGGATCGCTGGCGGTCAGCGACGCGATCGGCTTCACGGTCCCCGCGCAGTCGGACATCGTGGTCAGCGTCTACCTTCCCCAGCCGACCGGCCCCGCGACCTACCACCAGACCTCGACCCAGACCAACTACATCGCCTCGGGCGACGTCAGCGGCAACGCCTCCCTCTCGGGCGCCCAGCAGGCCGGCAGCTACTACTTCCTGGCGAACGTCGACGTGCAGAACGCCTCCTCGCAGGGCGCCGTCGTCACGCTGGGGGCCTCGATCACCGACGGGGTGGGCTCCAGCTTCAACGCCAACCGGCGCTGGCCCAACCGGCTGGCCTCCCGGATCATCGACTCCGGCCGCGTGGCCGGGGTGCTCAACCAGGGCATCAGCGGCAACAAGCTGCTGGCCGACGGCGCGGGACAGAGCGCGCCCAACCGCTTCGACCGCGACGTGCTCAACCAGCCGGACGTCCGCTGGGTGATCTTCTCCGACGACCCGATCAACGACCTGGGCTCGTCCTCGCCGCCGCCCCAGGCGTCGCGGCTGATCGACGCGGCCAAGCAGCTGATCGACCGCGCCCACCAGCGGAACATCAAGTTCATCTGCTCGACGCTGACCCCCTTCCGCGGCTCGGGCGGCTGGTCGCAGGCGGCCGAGGACCAGCGCGTGGCGTACAACAACTTCGTCCGCGGCGCGGGCAGCGGCTGTGACGCGGTGCTCGACCAGGACGCGGCGACCAGGGACCCGGCCAACCCGACCATGTTCCTGCCCGCCTACGACACCGGCGACCACCTGCACCCCAACGAGGCGGGCCTGCAGGCCATCGCGAACGCCGTCGACCTGAGCTGGTTCGGCGCCCCGGTCACGCCGGTCTCCTCGGTGGTCAGCCTGCGCTCCCGGGCCAACAACCTGTACGTCACGGCGCCCAACGGCTCGCCGCTGATCGCGAGCAAGTCCAGCGCCGGCGCGAGCGAGCAGTTCGAGCGCGTCGACCTCGGCAACGGCAACATAGCGCTGAAGGCGAGGAGCAACGGCCAGTTCGTCGCGGCCGAGAACGCCGGCGCCCAGGCGCTCATCGCCAACCGCGCGTCCGCGGGCTCGTGGGAGACCTTCCAGCTCATCAACAACCCCGACGGTACGGTCAGCCTGAAGGCGCAGGTCAACGGCAAGTACGTCTGCGCCGACGGCGCCGGTTCCCAGCCGCTCATCGCCAACCGCACCGCCATCGGCCCCTGGGAGTCGTTCGACCTCGTCAGGAGCTGACACGACCACACTCCGGGGCGCACGCCGAGCGCCCCGGAGCGTGTTTCACGGGCGGCGCGTCCTCCGGGTCAGGTCCGTACGGCCGTGATGAAGGCGAAGCTGCCGGGACCGGAGGCGTCGCGCACGGTCATCCCCGCGTCGGCCAGCCACCGTCTGATCTCGTCCATCTCGAAGAGCAGCATCCCCTCGACCCGGCTCGGGAAGTAGTGCGAGCTCTGGAAGTACCGGACGATCGGGTCGGAGTCGAACAGGAAGGTCATCATCGTGAAGGTGCCGCCCGGCCGCAGGACCCGGCCCACCTCGGCGATGGCCCTGGCCGCGTCGTCGGGGAAGGCGTGCAGGGCGTTCCAGCAGTTCACCGCGCCCAGGGTGGCGTCGCCGAACGGGAGGTCGAACGCACTGGAGCGGACCGCGGGCACCCCGGGCAGCCGGTCGCGCAGCGCCCCCAGCATCGCGAGGTCGATGTCCAGGGCGATCAGCCGGTCCTTGCCCACCGCCCGGGCCACCACGGCCGTCCACCTGCCGGCGCCCGCCGCGAGGTCGAGCACGGGGCCGTCCACCGGGCGTATCCGCCGGACCAGGTAGGCGTCCTCGTCCGCGGGGGTGACGGCGCCGCCCCAGTTCGCCCCGGCGATCCGCAGGAACGCCGGCCGGAGCACGGCCTCGTAGTGGACGCCGAGGCCCGGCATCTCCCCCAGCCGCGACAGCAGGCCGGCGGTCGCGTCGTCCAGGACGTCCGGCTCGCGCACCCCCGCCGACAGGTCGAGGACGCCCCGCGCGATCGGGTACCGGGTCGAGCAGGCCTCGCACCGCACCATGTCGTGCGCGAAGCCGAGCGTGCCGCGGCAGGACGGGCAGCTGAAAGCGTCCGCGTGGCGGGCGAACATCTCGGTCCCGGACCCGTCGAAGGGGGCCTCGATCGGATAGCCGAACGAGCCGGCGCCATCGGGCGAGGCCACTTCGCGGGTCGCCGCGGGGGCGCCGAACCGCACGGCCCAATACGCCATCGCCCCCGAGTAGCCGAGCAGGGTCCGGGTGTCGTTCTCCCAAGCGGTGGTGGCCTGCCCGGGGGTGAGGGTCTGGAGCCACTCCTGGTGGAACTCGCGCTCGTCCTCGGTCAGCACCCACACCGACGGCGAGGGCCACAGGGTGCCGAGGTCGGGGGCGTCGAGGTCCAGCGTGCTCAGGGCGCGGTCGAGCCTGCTCAGGTCGTCCGGGTCCAGCTCCAGGTGCTCGACGGCCGCGAGGATCCTGTCCCGGTCGCCGGGGAAGTGCGACAGGAGGTACAGCAGGGCGAGCGTCAGCGGCCGGCCCGCCACGGCGTCGCCGGCCAGGTCGAGGTACCGGTCGAGGCCTCCGCGCACCGCCGTGGCGACCGCGCCGTCGACGACGGGGTACTCGGCCTCGGCGAGCAGAGCCAGCAGGATGATCACGTAGCCCCTGCGGTCGTCGCCCGCCTCGTCCAGGTAGGCCACGAGAGCGGGCACAGCCGCCGCCGCCTCGTCCGTCAGCTCGCCGTCGTGCCACAGCGCGCCGACCAGACGCCGGTACTCCGTGTGGAGGTCGTCGGGACCTGCGGTGGTGAGGCCTGCCAGCAGTTCCGCGATGGTCAGCCGCATGGTGGAGACACTCATGTGCGCGTCCTTTCCCGAAACGAGCCCGCCGGGCTCCGTCGGCCGGCGTGCGTCGACCGCCCCCAAGGTGCGCCGCCATGTGCCGCTCCGGCGGCCCGGTTCGCTCCGCGCTTCCGGCGCTTCCGGTGAGATGCGGATGGCCGTTCGTCCGAGCTTCGCACCGGCGGTTCCCGGAGTCTTCTCCGAACGTGCTCACCGGCCGGGCGCGGCCCCGCATCGGCCGGACAGCAACCATAGAGATGCGGCGGGCTCCCGGCGGCGCCCACGATGGGCGTCAGTGAACGGTTCCGCGTCTTCGCGCCCGGCCGCCAAGGGGTGCCCGGTCGCGCCGGTCGGCACGCCTCTTGTCCGTTTCGCCGGCTTCCCTCGGCCCGGTACGGCGTGTGAGGCCACTCGATGGGAGTGACGGACTAATGACCAGCGAATTGATCAACCCTGCCGACATCGGCACGCACTACGACGAGCGCTCGCCGATCGGGGACGAGTTCCGCAACGGCCAGCTCCACATGTGGTACTGGTACGACAACGAGGACGACACCCCGCTGAAGGACGCCGTTCACCGGATCAGCCGCAAGGTGACCGACACGCTCGGCCTGCGCCCCGGCGAGCGTCTGCTGGACGCCGGATGCGGGCCGGGCGAGACGGCGGTGTACCTCGCCAAGAACCTCGGCGTGCACGTCACCGGCATCACGGTGAGCGCCTTCGAGATCGACAAGGCCAACGAGCGGGCCGCGGCCACGGGCGTGAGCGACCGGGTGCGCTTCGAGTACGGCGACTACATGGACCTCGCGTACCCCGACGACTCGTTCGACGCGGTGCTCGCGCTGGAGTCGCTCCAGAACGCCCAGGACCTCGGCCAGGTGCTGAGGGAGCTGTACAGGGTGCTGCGCCCCGGGGGCCGGATCTCCTTCTCCGACTTCAGCCTGGAGTCGGCGGCCGATCCGGACAGGGTGGCGAAGTTCATGGACACCCTCAAACTGCGGGAGCTGCCCACGCTCGCGGAGTGGATCGAGCACGCGCGGAGCGCGGGTTTCGAGGTCGAGGAGTACACCCAGTGCGGCCCGAGGGTCTTCGGGAAGAAGTCGAAGTACATCAGGTCCGCGATGGACCAGAGGGACACGATCATCGCGAAGTTCGGCGAGGAGGCGCTCGCCGAGTTCTCCCGCAACCATCTGGGTTTCTTCGCCCCGCGCAAGGACCAGATCGGCTACGTGATCCTCTCCGCCCGCAAGCCGCGGCACTAGCGAAATCCCCCAGGTCACCGGCGCGCCCCCTAATCCCCGGGTAAGGGGTGACCGTGGGGGCGGGCGCGCGCATCATGGAAATGCGCGTCAAGTCGCACGTCACCCGGCATCTTCGCCGGGCGAGCGGCGAGCGGCGAGCGGCGAGCGGTGACCGGCGCCGGCACGTCCGGTGCGCGCGCCAGAGCCGGCGGTCCGAATCGATCGCGACCGGAGCACCACGATCCTCCGGTGACGTCCATCGACGACCGTGGTCCGTCGGCGTTTCTCCCCGTAATCGACCGACCAGCGGAGCTGAGATGACCACAGACCATGCTTTGCACCAGCCCGAAGGCACCTCGGAGTTCTACGACATCTCCAACCTGATCCTGCTCGAGGTGTGGGACGAGAACTTCCACCAGGGGTACTGGCTCTCGGCGGACGACGAGAGCTCCAACAAGGTGGCCACCGACCGCCTGACCGACCTGCTCATCGAGAAGTCGGATCTCGGGCGGGGAGGCAAGGTGCTGGACGTGGGCTGCGGCGTCGGCACCTCCGCCTTCCGGCTGGCCGAGACCACCCCTGCCGAGATCATCGGCATCTCCAACAACCAGGCCCAGATCGACGAGGCCGGCCGCCGCGCCGCGGCCAAGGGCCTGGCCGACCGCGTCAGCTTCGAGTACGCCGACGTGCTGGCGCTGCCCTACGCGGACGGCTCCTTCGACGTGGTGTGGGTCTTCGAGGCGCTGATGCACATGGACCGCACGGCGACCCTGCGCGAGATCCTCCGCGTGCTGCGGCCGGGCGGGCGGGTCGTCCTCACCGACTTCCTGCTGCACGGCCCGCTGAGCGACGAGGACCGGGCGAGGGTCGCCGGGCACATGGAGGAGATCCAGGCCAGCCCCGTGCTCGACGAGGACGCCTACCGCACCCTGGTGGCCGGGACCGGGCTGGAGCTGGTCGAGCTCCTGGACATCAGCGAGAACACCAGCAAGACCGCCCGGCGGGTGTACGACGCGGTGAACGAGCGGTTCGACGAGCTGGTCGAGCGCTACGGGCCGGAGGCGGCTGAGGTGCTGAACGCCTTCCGCAACCCGATCGGCCTGCGGCCGGAGATGGGCTACCTCATCGCGGTCGCCGTCAGGCCGGCGGCCTGACACAAAGCTCTGCCGGCCGTGCCCAGCTTCATCGATGGGCACGGCCGGCAGGGTTTTGGGGGGCCTCAGTGCTCGTCGGCGATGCCGAAGTGCGCCTTGGCGAGCTCGCGCTTGGCGATGGTGGACAGGAAGACGGCGAATCCGGCGTGGCTGTGGAACATGGACATGTCACGCCACACCCGCTCGATGCGCTGCCCCTGGCGGACCGCGCTGGAGCCCGCGGTGGGGAACAGGTAGTTCTCGACAGCGTGCCAGCAGAGCTTCACGACCTCGTGGCAGATGGCGGCGATCCGCATCTCCTGCTCCTTGGTGACCGCCGGCGCGCCCTTGGCCGTGGTCTCGGCCCACTGCTGGACGGCGTTCATGATGGCCGCCTCCCCCGTGGCGATCATCCCGGCGGCCTCGCCGTACCAGAACTGGTAGTCGGGGGCCTCGGCGCGGGTCATGGTCGGCGGGAACGCGGTGGTCCGCGTGCGCATCAGCTCCTCGTAGGCGTCGAGCGCCCCGAGCGCCATGCCGACGGCGAGCACGGCGTCCTCGATGACCATGAAGCTGAGCTGGCCGCCGCCGTACAGCGGGTTGTCGTGCAGGTCGCGTCCGGGTGTGCCCTCGTTGACGGTGACCTGGCTGACGTGCGTGGGGAGGGTGTAGCGGGCCGGGACCAGCCCGTTCTCCATGACGATGCTGTGCGATCCGCTGCCCTTGAGGCCGAGCTGCCCGCCCCAGTCGTTCAGGCGCCTCCACTGGCTACGCGGGGCGACGAACAGCATCGGCGCCGGCGGCTCGCCCTCGGCGGGCGACACCAGCGTGTGGCCGATGAAGTGGGTGGCGTAGGGCGAGCCCGAGCAGTAGTTCCAGGTGCCGTTGAGCAGCCAGTCACCGTCGGGCGTGCGCTCGACGGTGCCGCTCGGCATCACCGTGGCGGGGCAGATGAAGTCGCCGGCCTCGAAGAACTCGGCCTGTGCCCGCTCGTCGAACAGCGAGGCGGCCATCAGTGCGTGGGCGTGTCCCAGGCAGTACATCCAGCCGGTCGAGGGGCACCCCCTGGTGAGGGCCATCACCACTCGCAGGAAGGTGTCGATGCCGAACTCGTACCCGCCGTAGCGCCGCGGGACGAGGATCCGGTAGAAGCCGGCCTTGAGGAACTCCTCGTGGGTGTCGGGCGCGTAGAACGTACGTTCCTCGGTCTCGGCCTGGCGGGCGACCAACGTCGGTGCGATGGCCTCGGCCCGTGCGATGATCTCTGCGGGCGTGAGCCCGGGCTCGGGCGGGAAGACGACTCCGTACTCGGAAACATTCGTGGCTACTGCCATCGCTGCGCAGGTCCTTATCTCGAATGGGTGGCGGGTAACGGTGGCGCCGTGACTTCACCGCGTGCACGGCGACGCCGTGCACGTGCCGCGGCTCACCGTTCATTACGCGGCCGTCACCACCGGCCCGCCGTCCCCGAGAGGCGACAGGTCCCTCCGGACGGGGAGGACGCACCCCCGAAATGGCGGCGGTCATCCGGTCGCACGGCCTTTGCTCACATCCGGCCTTACGACCAAGCGTCACTCGCGCCCGCCGGACGGGGCATCTCCTGGAATGCGCTGTGCCATTTCCCGCGTGCCGCCGGGGAAACACCGCATTTTGGAAAATGCGCGGGGTCCGCCGGAATGCAAAGGTCAAGACCTGCCGATCGGCTATCGCGGCTCCCCGGCCACACGACGACATCCGGGGCCGCCCGCCGATCGGCCTGAGCCAGCCAGAACGTAAGAAGGTGCGTCAAATTGGTGGAGTTGTCGAAACCCGTCGGGTCCCGTCCCGTACCCCTGCCATCCCGGCTTCCGTCACTGACCGGAATGCGGTTCATCTCCGCGGCGATGGTGTTCCTGACCCACGCCCTCGGCGCCGGCCTGTTCGCCACGGCGTGGCTGAACGCGAGCACCACGACGCTGGTCGTCCAGGGCGGCTGGGCGGCGGTCGTCTACTTCTTCGTCCTCAGCGGCTTCGTCCTCACCTACGCCCAGCGCTCCTCGGACACCACGGGGATGTACCTGCGGCGCCGCATCCTGAAGATCTACCCGAACTACGCGATCACCCTCATCGCCGCGCTCATCCTGGTGAGCGTGGTGGCCAAGACGGCCATCGACGGCAAGATCGCGCTGGTGCACTTCCTGCTGCTGCAGTCGTACTTCCCCACGATGGACGTCAGGATCGCCTTCAACTCCCCGGCCTGGTCGCTGTCGTGCGAGGCGCTGTTCTACCTCTGCTTCCCGCTGATGGCGCGCTACATCCGCCGGATCAGGCCCGAGCGGCTCTGGGCGTGGGCGGGCGTCATCGTGGCCGTGACCGTCGCCATCCCGTCGCTGTCCAAGCTGCTGCCGGAACAGCCGCTGATCCCCGGCTTCCCCATGACGGAATCGCAGATGTGGTTCGTCATGCAGTTCCCGCCGGTGCGGATGCTGGAGTTCGTCTTCGGCATGATCCTCGCCAGGATCGTCATGACCGGCAGGAGGCTCCCGCTGGGCCTCGGCGGCTCGCTGGCGCTGGGCGTCGCCCTGTACGCCCTCGCGCCGTTGCTCCCGCTGAGCTACACCGTCGTCGCCATCTGGATCGTCCCGCTCGGCCTCATCATCGCCGCGGGAGCCGCCGGGGACGCCAAGGGCAGGACCAGCTGGATCGGCAGCCGCCCCATGGTCAAGCTGGGTGAGTGGTCGTACGCCTTCTACATGTGGCACTACCTGATCCTGATCTACGCCCGCCAGTGGTTCGGCTCCCCCAAGGGCTGGAGCACCCCGGTCGGGTTCCTCATGCTGGGCGTGCTGTTCGCGATCACCCTGGGGCTTTCGTGGCTGCTGTTCACGCTGGTCGAGAACCCGATCATGAAGCGCTTCGCCACCCCCAAGCGCCGCCGCCGCGGCAGCCCGCCTCCTCCGCCGCCGCCGATCGAGGGCCCGCCCGCCGGCTCACCGGCCCACACGGCCGCTCACCCGCCCGCGACGCCCGAGCAGGCGCCCGCGCCGGTCACCTCGACGGCACCGTCCATCGCCCCCTAGTCGCCCCCGCCACGGGGAACGCCCGGCCGCCGGTCTCGTGACCTGCGGCCGGGCCGGACATCTCCAGGAATGCGCCGTGCCGGTTCGCACGTGCCGCCTGGGAAACACCGCATTTTGGGACATGCGCGGGATCCACCAGCGTGCAAGGGTCAAGACCTGCTGATCGGTGCACGGTGGTCTCCTGACCACATTCGGGGCGTCCGTCGTTCGGCCTTTGCCGGCCAGAACGTAAGAAGGTGGTCAAATTGGTGGAGTTATCCCAACCTGTCAGGTCCCGTCCTGCGGCACTGCCGTCCCGGCTTCCGTCGCTGACCGGAATGCGGTTCATCTCCGCGGCGATGGTGTTCATCACCCACGCCCTGGGAGCCGGCCTGTTCGCCACGGCCTGGTTGAGCACCAGCGCGACGATGATGATCATCACAGGCGCCTGGGGGGGTGTCAGCTACTTCTTCATCCTCAGCGGCTTCGTCCTCGCCTATGCCCAGCGCTCCTCGGACACCACGAAGACGTTCCTGCGGCGGCGGTTCCTGAAGATCTATCCGAACTACGCGATCACCCTGGTCGCCGCGCTGATCCTGGTGAGCGTGGTGGCCAAGACGGCCATCGACGGCAAGATCGCGCTGGTGCACTTCCTGCTGCTGCAGTCGTACTTCCCCACGATGGACGTCAGGGCCGCCTTCAACCCCCCGGCCTGGTCGCTGTCGTGCGAGGCGCTGTTCTACCTATGCTTCCCGCTGCTGGCGCGCCACATCGGCCGGATCAGGCCCGAGCGGCTCTGGGCGTGGGCGGGCGGCGTCGTGGCCCTGGTCCTCGCCGTGCCGGCGCTGGTCAAGCTGCTGCCGCAGCCGCCGCTGGTCCCCGGCGGCTTCCCCATGACCGACCTGGAGATGTGGCTCGTCATGCAGTTCCCGCCGGTGCGGATGCTGGAGTTCGTCTTCGGCATCATCCTGGCCAGGATCGTCATGACCGGCAGGAGGCTCCCGCTGGGCCTCGGCGGCGCGGTCGCGCTGGGCGTCGCGCTGTACGCCCTGTCGCCGTTCCTCCCGATGAGCTACAGCGTCGTCGCCATCTGGATCGTCCCGCTCGGCCTTATCATCGCCGCCGGAGCCACCGGTGACGCCAAGGGACGGACCCACTGGATCGGCAGCCGCCCCATGGTCAAGCTCGGTGAGTGGTCGTACGCCATCTACATCTCGCACTCCCTGATCCTGACCTACGTCCGCCAGCTGTTCGGCTCACCCAAGGGCTGGAGCACTCCGGTGGGGTTCCTCATGTTCGGCGTGCTGTTCGCGATCACCATCGGGTTCTCGTGGCTGCTGTTCACGCTGGTCGAGGACCCGATCATGAAGCGCTTCGCCACCCCCAAGCGCCGCCCACGCCACGGCGCGCCTCCCCCGCCCCCGATCGAGGGTCCACCCGCGGGCACTCCGGCCGAAACGTCCGAGGCGCCCGAGCAGGTCACCTCGACGGCGCCGGCCGTAGCCCCCTAGCTACCGCCCGTCCACCACGGGTTTACGCCCGGCCGCCTGCCCGGCGGCCGAGGCGTCGTCCTAAGGAACGAACCGACGATCCGCCCGCCATCCCCGGCGGGCGGATCTTTCGCGTGTGAAGGACCTTCACCGGTCGGCGTCTCCGGAGACACGACGATGCCTGACCGCCGAAGCGATCGGGCACCGTCGTTCCGCCGGCTGGCGCCTAGGCGTCGGCGACGGCGGGGATGACCCGCTTGCCGATGAGCTCCACCTGACGCACCGGGTCAGGGCCGGCCAGGATGCCGATCGCCGTCTGCACCCCGGCCTGGCCGAGGCCGTTCAGCATCTCGACCAGCGCGTCGGCGTTGACACCCTCGCCCATGTCGAACGGGAAGATGCAGGTCTTCTCGATCGCGTCGTAGTCGCGGCCCTCGGCCTCGCAGTGCCCGCGAAGGACGTCCAGCTTGGCGGGCAGCTCGGGGCCCGGGTAGAGGTTGCAGGCGTCCGCGTAGCGGGCCACCAGGCGCAGGGTCTTCTTCTCGCCGCCACCGGCGATCATGATGGGCGGGCGGGGCCTGGTGATGCTCTGCGGGAGGTTGAGCGCCCGCTCCAGCCGGTAGTGCTTCCCGTCGAAGGGCCGCTCGTCGCCCCGATCGCCCTCCCACATGCGAAGGCAGATCTGGACCGTCTCCTCGAGCCTCTCGAACCGCTCGGTCAGTGAGGGGTACGGAATGCCGAGGCCCTGGGCCTCGGTCTCGTCCCAGCCGACGCCGATGCCGAGCATCGCCCGGCCGCCGGACAGGACGTCCAGGGACGTCACCATCTTGGCGAGGAGGGACGGGTGCCGGAAGTTGACCCCGGCCATCACCGGCGCGACCCGGCAGCGCCGCGTGTTGGCGGCGATCATGGTGAGCGCGGTGAAGGACTCCAGGAACGGCGCCTCCGGGCCGCCGTAGTGCGCGCCCTGCCAGAGGTGGTCGCCGACGCCGACGATCGAGAAACCGGTGTCGTCGGCGGTCTGTGCGATCTCTACGAGCGTGTCCGCCATTCTGGCGGGCCCGCCGTCCCAGGTGTAGTCCCCGATTACCAAGCCAACCTTCATGCCGGCCTCCCATCCTTGCTTTCGATGACGTGTGTTTGTCAGCGGCCGGCGGCCTTGTAGCGCAGGACGCAGACCCCGGTGCCGAACAGCCGGGTGTCCACCAGCGTGAGCTTGATCCGCTCCTTGACGTCCGCGAACAGGGGCTTGCCCTGACCGAGGACGACGGGGTGGACCCACAGCCGGTACTCGTCGATGAGGTCCTGCCGCATCAGGCTCTGGGCGAACCGGGCGCTGCCGTAGATCAGCATGTTCCCGCCCGGCCGCGCCTTGAGCCTCGCGATCTCCTCGGCGGCGTCGTCGCCGGCCAGCCGCGCGTTGTTCCAGTCGAGCTTCTTCAGCGTGCGGGAGAAGACGACCTTCTCCATGCCGTTCATCTTGTCGGCGAACTCGCCGGTCTCCTTCGGCCAGGCCCCGGCGAAGATCTCGTAGGTCCTGCGGCCGAGCAGCAGGGTGTCCACCCCGGTGATCTGCTCGTCGGCGTAGCGCTCCATGTCGTCGTCGAAGACCTCCATGTCCCAGTCCATCTCACCGGCCGGACCTTCGATGAAGCCGTCGAGCGTCAGGAACTCCGCCAGGATCACTTTCCGCATGGCGCCTCCTCTGATCGGTGCCGTTCGCCGGGGCTTCAGCTCACCTCGGCGGGCACCCGGGCGCTGAGCAGCACCGGGAGGCTGCGGTGGCCGTTCATGATGAAGGTCGGCAGCGGCTCAAGCGCGTCGCCCGGCACGGCCAGGGTGAGCTCGGGGAAGCGCTCGAACAGCGTGGACAGGCCGATCGACCCGATCAGGCGGGCGATGCCGGCGCCCAGGCAGTAGTGGGGGCCGTAGCCGAACGACAGGTGCTCCTTGTCGGGACGGGTGATGTCGAAGCTGCCCGCGTCCTGCCCGTGGAGGGAGGGGTCGCGCCCGACCGCGCTGTAGTTGATGAGGATCGGGTCGCCCTTGGGGATGGTGACGCCGTCGAGCTCGATGTCGGCCGCGGCGAAGCGCAGCGGCAGGCTGGCGAGCGGCGCCTGGCAGCGCAACGTCTCCTCCATGACGCTGTCCCAGGAGATCTGCCCGCTGGTGACGAGGTCGCGCTGCTCGGGGTGGGTGAGCAGGCCGGTGGTGGCGTTGTCCAGGAAGTTGATGGTCGTCTCCGAGCCCGCGCCGAGGATCGCGAAGATCGTGTCGGTGAGCTCGTCCTCGCTGAGGCGCGAGCCGTCCTCGTCGCGCGCGGCGATGAGGTCGCTGGTGATGTCCTCACCGGGGTTGGCGCGCTTCTCCGCGATGAGCTGGGCCATCGCGTCCCGCCAGCCGGCGAGGATGGAGCCGGCCTGCTCGGGGCTGACGGTGGTGTCGACCATCATGTCGATGACCACGGCCGTCTTGGCGAGGGCGGTCTCGTCCATGCCGATCAGGTCGGCGACGAGCCGGGCCGGCAGCGGGAAGCAGAACCGCTCGCGCAGGTCCACCACCTGGCCGGGCTCGGTGGCGGCGAGCCCGTCGAGGAGCTGGTTTGTCAGCTCCACGATGCGCGGCCGGATGGCCTCCACCCGGCGCGGGGTGAACGCCTTGCCGATCAGCCTCCGCAGGCGCATGTGGTCCTTGCCGTAGGAGGTCGAGATGTTGTTCATCGCGACCCAGCTGATCAGCTCCCAGTCCGGCGGGATCTCGCCGTTGAGGAACGCCGTCCAGTGGGCGCGGGCGCTCTTGGTCACCCGGGGGTCGGTCAGCAGCCGGCGGATGACGTCGTGCCGGCTGATGTACCAGGCGAGGACGCCACCGGGCAGCTCCACCTGGGTGGCGACGCCCTGCGCCCGCAGCTGGTCGGCCTCGGCGTGGATGTCGGCGCCGGTGATGTCGAGGACGGGGCAGCGTTGTTCCATGAATGTCTCCAAGATCTGGCGCTGGCCGGGCTCCCGGCACACCAGCGACGTGAGGTCGGCCTCCCCGGAGCACCGGGGAGGCCGGGGAACGCGGGGCTATTCGGGCAGCCGGATCGACAAAGAGTGGCGGAACCGGTTCCGCGGGTCGTACTTCTTCTTGACCTGCTGTAGGCGGGGGTAGTTGTCCTTGTAGTACAGGGTGTGCCAGGGCACCCCGGAGGTGTTCAGCACGGGGTCGGCCAGGTCGGCGTCGGGGTAGTTGATGTAGGCGCCGTCGCTGTACTCGTCCGGCCCGGGGACGCCGCCGCTGTCGGCGTACACGTCGGCGAACATCCGCCGCATGAGCGCGAGGTTGGTGTCGTCCTCGGCCGGGCTCCCCCAGGCGCCGAGGAAGGCGGCCTTGAGGATGGAGTCGCGCTGGGCGGTCGCGGTGGCGTCGGGGGCGACGGTGTTGACCTGGCCGCCGTACCCGACGAGCAGGAGCTGGGTCGGGTTGTACACCTCAGCGGTGAAGTGCCGGTAGATCGCCGCGATCTGGCGGTCGGTGTACCCCTTGCGCAGGTACGCGGCCTTGATCTTGAAGCGGCGCACGCCCGGGTTGCCGGGGTCGCCGTAGCCGGGGTAGGCCGCGGCGTACAGCCAGGGCTGCACGTCCTGGAACTTCATCATCGGCTCGACGCCCACCCCGGCGCCGACCTCGTCCAGGAACGCGGTCATGAGGGCCTCCGCGTCGGGCACCCCGTCGTCGATGAGAGCCCCCAGCATCAGCCCCGGCGGGGTCGAGCTGTGGGTGCCGTGGAAGTAGGGGAACAGGTTCGCCTGCGGTGTGCCGGCGGCGCTGTTGTTCTCGCACCAGGTGCCGAAGTTGCGCAGGAGCGTGGAGAAGCTCTCCTCGCTCATGCCCTCCCACGACCAGATGGCGACCCCGCTGCGCGTCGCGGACGGCGCCTTGGGGAGCAGCTCGGCCGGGTTCGACGAGGTCGCGCCGGGGGTGCGCATCCAGTAGCGCGTCACCACGCCGAAGTTGCCGCCGCCGCCGCCGGTGTGCGCCCACCACAGCTCGCGGTGCGGGTCGCCGGGCTCGCGGGTCGCCACGATGGCCCGCGCCTCGCCGTCCTCGCCGACGACCACGACCTCCACCGCGTACAGGTAGTCGACGACCGCGCCGAGGCTGCGCGACAGCGGGCCGAACCCGCCGCCCGCGAAGTGCCCGCCCACGCCGACGTCGGGGCACATGCCGGCGGGGACGGTCACGCCCCAGCCCTTGAACAGCACCCGGAAGACGTGGCTCAGCATCGCGCCGGACTCGATGGCGAACGCCCGCATCGCGCTGTCGTAGTAGACGTCCTGCATCTCCGAGATGTCGAGGAGGATCTTGACCTCGGGGTTGGTGATGAAGTCCTCCAGGCCGTGCCCGCCGCTGCGCACCGCGAGCCGCCGCCCGGTGGACACGGCCTCGTTGACCGTGTCGATGACCTGCTGCGTCGTGGTGACCACACGCACGAAGTCGGGGCTGCCGACGAACCGGTGGTTGGTCCCGCGCAGCATGCTCTGGTAGCGCGGGTCGTCGGGGGTGATGGTCGTCGCCTGGAACGTCCCGCCCGCCGCGCCCGCGAGACCGGCGGCGCCGTTCGGAAAGGCGCGGCTCTGTAGATCGGTCATATTCGTTCCTCCAGTGGCGGCCCGGCGGTCGGCATCACCGCGCGGCCGTTCATGGGTCAAACTCGGCTACCTCCAGCGTGCGGTCCGCCGCGACACGGGTGCATCTCCCGATGTGCTCTTTATAAGGCGGCGCGATGAAATGCGCTGCCATTACCGGCGCCGCGGAGAACACCGCACTCGCAAAGATGCGGCACCCGGGACTGTGACAAAGCATGAGCCTCAGGAATCAAGGAGTCCCGCGCGTTCCATGAGCCCGGCCGCAGATCGCGACCAGGCCGTTCGTGCTGCACGGGCTCCTGTCTCGCGGCACTTGGAGAAAGGACCCGCACGTGGGTGAGGCGAACCAGCAGGACAGAATCACCATCGACGCGCTGTTCACGGGATACCCGTTTCCCAATTTCCTGGAGCCTATCGAGGAACGGGCCAGGGAATTCGAGGAGCTGCATCCCCGGTACCGGATCAAGGTGGGCAGTTTCTATTTCCAGAACCTCGGCGAGGAGATCTCCAAGGCCACTCTGGAGGGCCGCCCCCCGACGATGGCGTCGTACTACACCGGCGCCACCCAGATCGCCCGCGACACGCTGAAGGCGGACGGCACCCCGCTGTTCACCTCGGTGGAGAAGGCGATCGGCGGCCGGACCGAGATCCTCGGCCACCCGGTCGTGCTCGACGACATCATCACCGCGTGCCGCGACTTCTACACCATCGACGGCACGGTGGCCGCGATGCCGCTCAGCGTCTCCACCATGCACCTGTACACCAACGTGACCCTGCTGAAGGCGGCCGGCGTCACCGAGATCCCGCGCACCTGGCGCGAGATCGAAGCGGCGTGCCAGGCGGTCGCCGAACTGGAGGACGGCCCGTCCCACGGCATCAGCTGGGCCAACGACGGCAAGTTCTTCCAGCAGGCGATGGCCCAGCTCGGCGCCCGGCTCGTCGACCACGAGAACGGCCGCGACGGCCGGGCCACGACCGTGGACCTGACCTCCCCCGAGATGCTGGCGTACGTCACCTGGTGGCACCGCATGCACCAGGACGGCCACTACCTGTACACCGGCAAGGTGGAGGACTGGGAGGGCTCGTTCAAGGCGTTCGCCGACCAGCAGGTGGTGTTCCGGCTCAGCTCGTCCTTCGACGGGCCGTACATGGTCAAGGCCGGGCAGGACGGCGGCTTCGAGGTGGCCGTGACCCCGACGCCGTACAGCGACGACTTCCCGCGGGCCGGGAACTGGATCGGCGGCGACGGCATCTGGCTGGCGGACGGCCTGGACAAGGAGACCGAGGACGGGGCGCTGGCGTTCATGCAGTACCTCAGCACCCCGGCCAACGTCGCCAAGTGGCACAAGTCCTTCGGCACCTCCCCGGTCACGAACGGGGCGATCGCGCTGCTGGAGAGCGAGGGCTGGTTCGACGGCGAGCACGCCTACCACCGGGCGACGGTCGAGCAGCTCAAGGCGACCGACGGCACCCCGGGCGCCAGCGCCGCGCTGCTCGGGCACTTCGCCCAGATCCAGCACGCGATGATGAACGCGATGGAGGACGTCATGGGCCGTGGCGCCGACCCGGTCGCGCGGTTCACCCAGGCCTCCGCCGAGGCCACCAGGCTGCTGGACGACTACGGCGCCCATTGCCTGGCGACCGGCCCGCGCCCGGCGCACTGCCTGGTGGTGGACAGCTGATCGCACGGCGAAGGGCCGGCGGGGAGACTCCCCGCCGGCCCTTTTCGTATGGGGACCGAGGTCAGACCCGGACCTTCTTCTTGGGCCTGGGGATGTCGAGCGGACGTCCCGCCGTGTGGTACAGCCACCACTGCACGAGCATGAGGTTGACGACCCAGCCGATCCACCGGGCCCCCTCCAGCATGTAGGTGAAGCCCACGTCGAACGGGAGCCGCATCAGCACGTTGACGATGAGCACGCCCCAGATGTTGTTCATGACGATCGCGAAGCTGTAGAGCATGAAGCGGCGGTGCAGGTCGTACCGCTTCCGCACGGCCATCACGTACGCGGCCGCGGTCGTCGCGATCCACAGGGTCGTCGACGCGGCCACGCCGATCTGGCCGACCGGCGGGGCGAACCGCACGATGATCAGGCCGATGACGCCGCCGACCAGCGCCGACACCACGTACACCCGGCCGAGGGCCCGGTGGACGGCCGGGTGCCGCTTGCGCAGCCACGGCCACACCTGGAACACGGCGGTCACCATGGCCAGCGTGCCAGTGATCATGTGGACGACCAGCAGGGGGTAGTACGCCGGGAAGCCGTCGTGCGGGGGCGTCGGCGCGGTGCGCTCGGGCACGTACGGCGTGACCTGGTAGACGATGAAGCCCACGACGACCAGCAGCAGCGGGATGATCCAGGGCCGCCGCCAGAAGCGCGGAGACGTGCTGGACGTGGGGGCCGGCGGGCGTTCCGGCTCGGCCGGGCGCGCGGGCGCGCCGGAGTGCGTGTCAAGGGTCACGGTTGTTTCCTCCTGCTCGACGAGCTCCGTCAGGAACGGAACACGTAGCTCACATCCGGGGGCTGTTGTCCTGCCAGCAGGGAGCCGAAGACATCGGCTACGGCGCCCGGTCCTTTCGCGTGCCGGATGGTGAGCCACGTCGCCGTACTGTCGACGAACCCGTCCTCGGCCTCGGTGTAGCGGGCGTGGTAGCGGTCCGCGCCCTCCTGCTCGATGGTCTGCGCCTCGACCAGCGGGGTGAAGAAGAACTCCGGCTCGGGCCCGGGCAGCGCCGGCGGCTCGATGCTGGAGTCGGGGTGGGTGAAGCCGACCATCGCGGTGTGGCGCAGCTCGGGCGCCAGGCGCTCGCAGACGGCCGACTGCCTGCCGGCCTCACCGGTGAGGTCGACGAACACCACCGGGCCGGTGGGGGGCAACGACGACAGCGCGTCGTAGGAGACGACCTTGTCGTAGAGGCCGAGGCCCTCGACGAAGGCGGCGTTGCCCGCCGAGGTGACGCCGATGGCCGCGAGGCCGGCCCGCCGGGACGACAGGCGCTCGGCCAGGCCGATGGCCACCTTGCTGGACGCGCTGGTGACCACCACGGACCGGACGCCCGCCGCGGCCTGCCTCTCCAGCATGTCGGCGAGGTTGAGGACCGCGGGGTAGACGGCACGGACGATCGCCCTGCGGTCGTCCCGCTCGCCGGGCTCCCCCACCCGCTGGAAGTTCCAGTACCAGGGCGGCAGGTAGTGAAGTGACGGAGTGGTGTCGGCGAACCCCCTGGGCGTGGGCTCCGGGGCGGCGACGTGGTGGCTGGACATCGGCATGAGGCCGTAGAAGCGGCTTCCGACCGCGATGTCCGGGTGGCGGGACTCCTCGACGCGCGAGAAGCCCCAGACCGGCACCCGCCCGTAGCCGTCGGGGCCGGGGAAAGCGTCCCAGTAGGAGAAGCCGGGCTCGGAGAAGCGCGCGTAGGTGGCGTTGTTGGTCGTGAGGCCGAACCTCTCGACGGCGAGGCTCACCTCGCCGGGCTGAAGGCGGGGGGACGGCGCCTCCCTGACCTCACTGACCGCGAGATCGTCGAGCTTGAACACCAGATCCCATCTGTCCGGCTGAGGCACTGGCATCTCCTAGGTACGTCGCGCGGTGAGTGACGCCGAATCACATCGTGATCCGCCGCCCTCGCGCGCGGCATCTCCTGGATTGCGCGGTCGCGGACCGGCGGGGCACGACCGCCGACTCCGCACTCTGGAAGACGCCGCACGGGGCGCGGCGGCTTCCGCCGGACGTGGAAGACGCCGCCGCGGCGAGCGGTGAAGCTCGCCGCGACGGCGTCCGTTATCGCTTGCGACCCGCCGGCCACGGCCGGGACGGGCGGGGGGTCACCCGAGGAGCTGGCGCACCTCGATGCCGCCACGCCAGGTGCCCGGGCTCTGCTGGGCGATCTCGACCGCGTGGTCGATGTCCCGCGCCTCGATGATGGTGACGCCGCCCAGCACCTCCTTGGAGTCGACGAGCGGGCCGTCGGTGACGCCGTCGGCGCGCACGGCCTTGGCGCCCGTGCTGGAGTGCAGCGCGCAGCCGCTGACGATGCTGCCGCCGAGCTCACCGATCTTGTCCGCGTAGGCGCCGTGCGCCTCCAGCTCCTCCGGCGGGGCCTCCGACCAGTCGGCGGGGGCGGGCGCGTAGAGGAGAAGGGCGAACTGAGCCATAAGGGTTTCCTTCCGTTGTCGATGTGTGTCTTCAACGAACCGGCCACCACCGCGTCGGCGATCACCGGAGACGATGGTACGGTCCGTGCCGTCCTGCGTCCTGACGTCGGACGCATTCGGCCGGCATCTCGGGCGGGCCCGTCGGACAGGCCCGCCCTCGACGCAGGCGTCAGACCTCCTGGGTGGCACGCTCCTCGCTGGGCGCGGGCTCGGCGTCCGCCTGGCCCGCGGGGCCGCCCTGGGCGGCCTGCCCGAATGGGGGCAGGTCCTTCAGCACGACCGCGTTGAGGATGGCGACTCCCAGGATGATGAGGGCGCTCAGGGCCGCGACGACGTGCAGCCCGCTGGTGAACGCCTCGCGTGCGGGGACGAGGATCGCCGAGGCGACCTGCTCGGGAAGCGTGGCGGCCGCCGAGGTGGCGCCGGCGACGCTGTCACGGGCGGCGTCGGCGGCCCCCGCCGGGACCCCGGCGGGAATGGCGCCGGCGATCTGCGAACGGTAGACGAGGGTGCCGATCGTGCCGATCGTTGCGACGCCCACCGCGTAGCCGAACTCGATGGCGATCTGCGACATCGACGAGGCCGACCCGGCCTTCTCCGGCGGGACGGAGCCCACCACCAGGCCGATGCCCAGGGTCAGCAGCGGGCCGCCGCCGAGACAGCAGATGGCGTAGCCGACGATCAGGCCCATCGGGTCGCCGTTCGAGCCGGACTGCGTGAGCACCAGCAGGCCGGCGACCACGATCACCAGGCCACCGGCGACGAGGTGGCTCGGCCTGAACCGGCCGGCGAGCTGCGGGCCCACCGTCATGCTGATGATGCTGACGACCAGTCCGGGCAGCAGGCCGAGACCCGCCTGCAGCGGCGTCATGCCGGCCACCTGCTGGAAGTACTGCGCGATGAACAGCATCGTCGTGCCGGTGAGCGCGTTGTAGAGCAGCATGCTCAGCAGCTCGGTGTTGAAGATGCGGTTGTTGAACAGGCGCAGGTCGAGCAGGGGATCGCTCAGCGCGCGCTGCCTGCGCACGAACACCACGGCGAAGACGGCGCCGATGACGAAGGACACGACGGGCGCCACCGCCCAGCCCTCCCTGGCCAGCTCCTTGATGCCGTAGATCATCGGCAGGACCGCCACCAGCGACAGGGCCACGCTGGCGAGGTCCAGCCGCCCGGCCTGCGGGTTGCGGTACTCGGGGATGAGCTTCGGGCCCGCCACGAGGAGCAGCACCATCGGCGGCACTCCCACCAGGAACACCGAGCCCCACCAGAAGTGGTCCAGCAGCACCCCTCCGACGAGCGGGCCGATGATGGCGCCGACCGAGAACGCTCCCGCTATCACGCCGATGGCGGAGGCGCGCTGCTTCTCGTCGCGGAACATGTTGCTGACCAGTGAGAGCGTGGAGGGGCCGAGCGTGGCGCCGGCGATGCCGAGCACCGCCCTGGCCAGGATCAGGGTGATCGGGCTGTTGGAGTAGGCGGCGATCACGGAGGCGGTTCCGAACGCCGCCGCGCCGATCAGGAGCAGCTTACGGCGGCCGATCCGGTCACCGAGGTTGCCCATGGTGACCAGGAAGCCCGCCACCATGAAGCCGTAGATGTCCACGATCCACAACTGCTCGACGCTGGAGGTGTGGAGCGAGCTGCTCAGATGGGGCAGCGCCAGAAGGACCACGAAGATGTCGATGGACACGAGCAGGGCGGGGAGGGCCAGCACGGCCAAACCCACCCATTCGCGTTTCCCCGCTTTGGGTTGAGCAGCGTCTGTCACGTTCCTGTTCCTCTCTTCGTCGGCCGCCATCAATGCAAGGCCGCACTTGGTGAGATAGGGCGATTTACACGGATGTGCTCACGTCAAGCCGGATCCCCCGGGACAAGCGAGAGGGGGCGAACCGGCCAGCGACTCCTGACAGCGGCGCCCCCTTTCATCGGGATCCCGGATCTTGACGGTCACTCGGGCGGCGCCCACCGGACGGGTTGTGCCCGGACGAACGGAGCGCCCAAGGATCGCCGCGAGAGGATCCGGCGGGAGACAGAGCAGTAATCCCGCACACCCCGCGTCACGAAAGGCAGGAAAGCGGGGAAATTCGCGAGCCGCGCCGAATAGGCCGGGACTCGGTCCGAGCGAGCGGGCGGGGAACACGCCGGCGCCGTCAGGCCCGCCGCACTCACGGGCCGGTCACCGAGAAGCGGACCCGCCGGTGGGACCAGGTCAAGCCGTCCACCTGTCATGCCGGCCGGCACGCTCCTTCCGCTTTGCGCGCGGGCGGCCGTCGCCCGCGAAGACTCTTCCAGCATTATCTCCTCGGCCACCCGGGGCGGCTTCTTTCAAAATGCTCTGGTACTCGCCCGAAAAATGCTGATTAAAGGTAAATAGCCGTATTCGCGGGTTGCCATTCGGGGACATGCCGAGCCCGTACGGCCGTCCAGGGCGGGGGCCGCCGGTTAGGCCCGCAGGCCCGCCTTCTCCACCCGGCGGGCCGGCCACGTGCCGACGATGCGGTCGCGGCCCCGGTTGCCCCGCGCCAGCAGGTCGGCGAGGGCGCCCGCACCGGCGTGGTCCAGGCTTCGCAGCGCGTGCGCCGCCTGCGACAGCTCCCGGACCACCGTCTCCAGCACCACGGCCACCGCGTCGGCGTTCTGCTCGAGGATGTCGCACCACAGCTCCGGGTCTCCGGTGGCGATCCGCGTCGCGTCCTGCAGCCCCCTGCCCACCAGCGACAGCATCGTCTCGTCCGCGCCCGCGAACCCGGCCGCGAGCGCCGCCGCCACCACGTGCGGCGCGTGCGACACCGCGGCGACGACCCGGTCATGGGTGCTCGGAGCGAGCACCTCGGGCTCTCCCCCGCACACGGCCACCAGCTCGGCCACCAGGTGAAGGTGCCCCGGCGGCGTCGCGGCGTGCGGGCAAAGCGCCCAGGGGCGGCCGGTGAACAGGTCGGCGCGGGCCGCGAACGGACCCGACAGCTCGCGGCCCCCCATCGGGTGCCCGGGCACGTAGGTGGTGAGATCGCAGCCCGCGCGCTCGGCCTCGGCGACGATGCGGGCCTTGGTGCTGGCGACGTCGGTGTACACCGCGCCGAGGCCCCGCGCCTGGGCGTCGCGGAGCACCGGGACGACGGTGGACGGCGGCGTGGCGATGACCACCACGTCGGCGGGGGGATCGTCGGGCGCCAGCGCGACCCCCGCCCCCATCAGCACCGCCTTGGCGACCACGTCGCCGTCACGGTCGGACAGCGCGACGCGGATGCCGGAGCGCCGCAGCGCGAGCGCGATCGAGGTGCCGATCACGCCGCTGCCGAGGATCGAGACGCGGCGAAGTGTGGACGGATACATCAGCCCTCCCGAAGTGCCCTGACCGTGCTCTCAGCCGGCCAGAAGCTCCCGCTGTGTGGACAGCTGACGGCCCATGAACCCGCTCAGGTCCTCCATCGCGTGCGCCAGCGCCGCGAGGTCCTCCCCGACCAGCGCCTGTGGCCCGTCGCACAGCGCGATGTCGGGGTCGGGGTGCACGTCGACGATGAGGCCGTCGGCGCCCGCCACGATGGCCGCGCGGCTGAGCGGCAGCACCAGGTCGCGGCGGCCGCCGGAGTGCGAGGGGTCGACGACGACCGGCAGGTGCGACAGCCGCTGCACCACCGGCACCGCGGAGATGTCGAGCGTGTTGCGGGTGGCGGTCTCGAACGTGCGGATGCCGCGCTCGCACAGCACGATGTCGAGGTTGCCGCGTTGCGCGATGTACTCGGCGGCCATCAGCCACTCCTCGATCGTGGCGTTCATCCCCCGCTTCAGCATGACGGGCCTGCCCGCCGACCCGACGGCCTGGAGCAGCGGGAAGTTCTGCATGTTGCGGGTGCCGACCTGCAGCATGTCGGCGTAGGAGGCGACCATGTCGACGTCGTGCGCGCCCACGACCTCGGTGACGATCGGCAGGCCGGTCTCCTCGCGCACGTCGGCGAGGATGCGCAGCCCGCGCTCGCCCAGGCCCTGGAAGGCGTACGGCGAGGTGCGCGGCTTGAACGCGCCGCCGCGCAGCAGCGTCGCGCCGGCCGCCTGCGCCATCCGGGCGGAGGCGAGCGTCTGGTCCGGCGTCTCGACGGCGCACGGCCCGGCGATCAGCGTGACGGTGCGGGGGCCGATGGAGACTCCCCCGACCTCGACGACCGAGCGGTCAGGATGGTGCTCGCGGCTGACCAGCTTGTACTTCGCCGAGATGCGCGTGACCTGGCCGACCCCCCGCATGCCCCGCAGGTTCAGCGTGGCGAACTGGTCGATGTCACCAACCAGGCCGATGATTATGCGGCTGACCCCACGGCTGACGAACGCCTCGCCTCCCGCCGACTGGACCAGTGACACGACGGCCTGAATGTCCGGCGGGGTGGCGTCCGCGGTCATCACGATTACCATGTATTTGCGGCCTTTCTTCGCTCATTCCGATACCAGGCCGTCTTCGTGACGCCGATCTCGGTGGCGCACAGCAGGGAAAGCGATACCGGAAGGCGCGTCGTCACACCTGGGCGGTCGCGAACTGGCCGGGGGTGCGGCCGGCCCCGGCGGGCCCCCGGTAGCACTGCGCGATGTCCAGCCAGTGGTCGGCCTCGCTGCCGGTGGCGACGACCTCCAGGTCGTCACGGTGGCGCCGCCTGGTCACCAGGAGGCAGAAGTCGGCGGCGGGCCCGGTGACCTTCTGCGGCGAGTCCTCGGGGCCGAACGCCCACAGCTTGCCCGAGGGCGCGGTGAGCTCGAAGCGGAACTCGGTCGCGGGCGGGGTCTCGCCACGCGACAGGTAGCCGAAGTCCCTGGTCAGCACCGCGAACACGACCAGATGCTCGATGCGGTCGGTCAGCTCACGCCGTTCCCCGAGCGCGTCGAAGATGTCCTGGCCGTGCGCGAACTGCTCCATGATGCCCGCGCAGGCGAGGATGATGGGCGGCAGCGGGTTGACCAGCCACGGCACGACCTGTCCGGCCGGCACTGCGGCGAGCGCCCCGACCACCCTCTCGCGCTCGGCGCGCCAGCGCCCGAGCAGCACCTCGGGGGTGTCGTCGGCGTAGAGCGCGAGAGCGGCGTTCACCGCGCCGTTGAAGTCGTGCTCGGCTCCCGCGATCATGGCCTTGAACGCCTCGGCGTCGGACGCCGCGGTCCCGGCGAGCCGGAAGATGAAGGCCAGGTGGGCGATCTGGTTCGCGATCGTCCATCCGGGCGCGGGGGTGGGCAGCTCCCACTGCGACGCATCGAGGCCGGCCACCAGGCGGTCGAGCTCTTCGCCCTCCGCGGTCAGGGCCTCAAGCACGTTGTCCAGCTCGGTCACGCGTCTCTCCTCTCACTGGAATGGGATGCCTAATCGACTCGAAAGGCGGAACACTTATATTCAGGAAGTTATCCGGCCGAATTCAATTGACGTTCTTGAAACAAGCATGCATCAATGAAATTACCGGTGTCTTCTCCGTGTGTGCTTTTCGCGAATGGGCGGCCTGATCTCCCCCGCGGACCGCGCTCGGCGGGCCGCGGGGGTGGCGCTCAGGTGAGCGACGGGCCGCCGTCGCGGTGCTCCGCCGTACGGGCGAGCGGGGCGGGGCTGATCCAGCTCCCCGCCCGCCGTGCCGCCGCCATGCTCGCCCACGAGGTGAGCTCGACCAGCGCCCGGTCGCCCGGCGTGCCGGCGCGGAACTCCTCGATGACCGTCTGGTCGACCTGGTAGGAGGCGATGGCCGTGAGCAGCGCGAGCCGGCCCGCCGGGCGCTGGGCGGGCGGCAGGCCCGACACCGCGCCGGTCACCCAGGCACGTCCGAGACCGGGCGGCTCGCCGTTCCACACCGCCAGCTCGGCGGCGACCATCTCGCGCACCTGGGCCGGCACCGAGCGGCGGCCCACGGCGTCGATGGCGGCGGCGGCCTGGGCGAACGCCTCGGCGAGGTGTGGCGTGCCGTCCGCCCAGGACAGGTCCCCGGGCAGCGGGGCGGCCGGCAGCAGGTCGAGCGAGGCGCCGGGCATCCCGAGCCTGCGCGCCGCCGGGCGCATGATCAGGCCGAACAGCCGCATGAGGCCGCCGCGCGCCCTGTCCGGCACTTCGGGCGGCAGCGGGGAGTCGCCGAGGAAGACGTTGACCATGCGGTTCAGGTAATGGAAGGTGACCGCCACCCCGGCCAGCTCCCTGGTCTGCTCGGCCGGCAGCGGGGCCTGGTGGAGGGCGGCGGTCTCCCGCGTGCCGCTCGCCCGCGCCCAGGCGGCGACGCCCCGCACGACGGGGTCGCCGATCGCCTCTTCGCGGCCGCCCACGATCTCGGCGGCGTGGCGTCCCGGCACGAGGCCGTCCATCGTGGCGCTGTGCACGTCGACGCAGTACGGGCACGCGTTGCCGAGCGAGACCGCGGTGGCGACCGCCTCCTTGACCGCCCTGCCGACGAGCCCCCCGGCGAGCAGCGACTCGCGCAGGATCGACCAGGAGGCCGCGAGGGCCTCCGGAGCCGGCGAGTGCAGGAGCATGGGGGGCGCGAGCATCCCGAAGTCCCGCTCGACCTGCGCGTAGACCCTGGTGACGAGGCCGGTCGCCTCACGCGGCCGTACCGGGGTGACGTGGCGCACCTGAGACAGCGTGCCGGGCAGTGTCGCCCGGCTGAGCACCTTGCCCATGGCCTGCTCCTCTCTTACTGGCGCAGCAGGCTGGGCACCAGGGGCAGTGCTCCGCGCCGGCCGGCGGTGGAGCCGTCCGGGGCCGGCGCCCCGTACGTCACGTCGACGCCGCGGCTCTGCGCGGCCTGGACGATGCCGGGGATGGCGCGCTCGGCGAGGGCGGCGATGGTCATCGCGGGGTTGACGTTCAGCGCGCCGGGGACGGCCGAGCCGTCGGTGACGAAGATGCCCGGGTGGCCGCGCAGCTCGTTGCGGTCGTCCAGCGCCGAGGTCGCCGGGTCGTCGCCGATGCGGCAGGACGCCAGCGGGTGCACGGTGTAGGCGCCCACCACGTCGTTGGTCCACGCCGCCACCTCGGCCAGCCCGTCGCGCTCCAGGATGTCCTTGACCTCGGCGTCCGCCTCGGCCCAGCCGCGCAGCGTGTTGGGGGTCGGGTCGTACTTGAGACGCCCGACGCCGAGCATCTGCTGCGACAGCCGGTCGGCGTTGCCGTGGGCGGGAGGCGGGCCGAAGACCCCCTCGTTGTCGTCCTCGGTCATCTGGAAGATGATCAGCCAGGAGCGCCAGCGCTTGAGGATCTCCTTCTTGTCCACGCCGAACCAGCTCGGGCCGGTGGCGCCGGGGACCTGCGCGAGGATGGTGCCGAGGCCGGGCGGGAAGTAGAGCTGCTCCAGCGAGAACCGCGAGTACTCCGGCAGCGAGCCGTCCAGGCGGTCCCAGCTCGCCACGACCGGCCCCTTGCCGATCTGGTTGGCCTCGTACGCCAGCCCGTCGCCGCGCTCCAGGCCGAGCACCTCACGGACCTTGTCCTCGTTGAGGATGGCGGTGTTGAGCCGCTCGCCGTTGCCGGAGAAGTACCTGCCGACGGCGTGCGGCATCGTGCCGAGCGTCGCCTCGCTGCGCTGGAGGATGACGGGGGTGGCGCCGGCGCCGGCCGCCAGCACGATGACCTTGGCGTCGATCGTGCCGCTCTCGCCGCGGATCCGGTAGTCCTCGTCGTCGATGAGGTCGTAGTGGACCCGGTAGCCGCCGTCGTCGGTCCGCGAGATCTTCTGCACCTCGTGCAGCGGCCGGATCTCCGCACCGTGCGCGATGGCCGCGGGCAGGTAGTTGAACAGCAGCGACTGCTTGGCGTCGAAGTTACACCCGGCCATCATCCAGTTGCAGTTGGTGCACTTGGTGGTGTCGATGGCGACCGGCACGGGGTTGGCCGTACGGCCGGCGTGGTTACAGGCCGCGGCCCACAGCCCCCCGGCGTACGAGACGTCGTTCCAGTCCTGCTGGGTGATCTTGATCGACTCCGCCACCCGGTCGTACCAGGGGTCGAGGGTGTCGCGGCTGACGGCGGCCGGCCACATGCGCCTGCCGATGCTGCCATGGCGCTCGAAGGTGTAGCGCGGCGCGCGGGGCATGGCGGCGAAGTAGACGACGCTGCCGCCGCCCACGCAGTTGCCGCCGAGGATGCTCATGCCGTCGCCGACGACGAAGTCGAAGGCCCGCGTGTACGAGGATCCGAGCTTGAAGTCGTGGTCGAAGTCCTGGCCCGTCAGCCATGGGCCGCGTTCGAGCACCACGACCCGCGCGCCGCCGGCCGCGAGGTGGTACGCCGCGATCGCGCCGCCGAAGCCACTTCCGACCACGAGGACGTCGGTGCTCTCGGTGCTGGTCATGCGGGGCTCCCTGAAGGGGTCGTGTCCGGGTGCAGGCGGGCCAGCGGCCGGCCGTAGGAGTAGTTCGGGAACCGCCACCGGCCGTCGGGGTCGGGCTTCTCGATGCCCATCGCGATCAGCCCGGGGTGCCCGGCGGCGATGGCGTCGGCGGTGTGGAGGTGGGCCGCCGAGTCGAAGGCCATGTTGCAGAACAGCGCGAGGCTGACCCAGAGCGGCTTCTCGGGGTGGCCGGGCGTGGTGAGCCGGTTCACCATGGCGGTCCTGTGCTCGAACGACAGCGCCACGAACGGGGGCACCGACTCGTCGAGCGCCAGCTCCTGCTCGGCGGCGTACGCCAGCGTGTGCTCGTTCAGCGCGCCGGCGAGGTCGCCGAGCGCGCCGCTCAGCCCCGTCGCGTCCCACTCCAGCAGGTCGAGGGCGCCCGCGGCCACCGCCCCGCCGCCCGTGGTGGCTCCCGCGACGGCCCTGTCGTCGGAGGACCGCTTCTCGCCAGGGACGATCGTGTCGGCGAACGCCTCGATCGTCATCGTCCTGGTCTGCTCTTCGTCTTGAGTTCGCGGCCGCATAGGCGTGTTCCTCGTCCGTCTAGGTCGACTGCTGACAGTTCATCGTTCGTCCACGGCCGCCTCCGATGCATCTTCTGAGTTGCTTTCACCTCCGCCCCCGGCGCCATTCCCGGCCCCCGCCGGAACGGGATATCAGCAGGCTGGGGGCTGGTAGGGGTTGTCGCGGGAGGTGGGGCGGCCAATTCTGATGGCATGGCGAAGTGCCGTCGATGTGGCGTCGTCGAGCGTCGTTTTTTCCGGATTTCGCGCCATATGTGGGTGGGAAAAATTCGCTGCCATGGAGTGAGAGCAGATGACGGAGGCTCGCTGTGACGAGTTCTCCCGTGTCAATCCGGGGTCAATTATCGCCACACCTCCAACGCACGGGAGGAGCAATGGAAAACGCAATCGAACAAGCCGTGATGCGTGTCGTGAAGAGTATGCACGAGAATCTCGGCGAGCAGCTCACAATCAATGACATGGCTCGCACGGCGATGTTCAGCAAGTTTCACTTCTCCCGCGTCTTCCAGCGGGTCACCGGGCTTTCCCCCGGGCGATTCCTGTCGGCGGTACGGCTCCAGGAGGCCAAGCGGCTCCTCGCGTCGACCTCGCTGACCGTCACCGACATCAGCCACAGGGTCGGGTACTCCAGCGTCGGCACCTTCAGTTCGAGGTTCACCAGCAGCGTGGGGCTCTCCCCCACCAAGTACCGCCAGCTCAAGAGCATCACGCCGCAGATGTCCGCGGCAGGCTCCGAGGACGGCACGGGGAACGGGCCCGTGACGACGGTCCGCGGGGACATCTCGTCACCGCTGAAGGACCAGCCCATCTTCGCCGGGCTCTTCCCCGACAGGATCCTCGAAGGCCGGCCCGTCAGGTACGTCGTCCTGCGCAAGCCGGGCCCGTACGTGCTTGAGGACGTCCCCCAGGGCGAGTGGCACCTGATGGCGCAGTCCGTGGCCCCTGGCCGCGAGGACGCCGTCAACCACGCGCCCGGAGGCGACGAGGCGCTGTGCATCGGGCGCCACGGGCCGATCACCGTACGGCCCGGCACGCACACGAAGGTCGCCGACCTCCACCTGCGGCCGATGCGCCCCCTCGACCCCCCTGTGCTGCTCGCCATGCGTGACCTGCTGTCCGTGAACGTCCCCCAGCTCACCCACTGAGCCGAAGCCGCCGGCGCGCCGTACCGCGAACGGCGCCCCACGTGGCGGCGTCCGATCCCCCAGCGGCGGGTAGCCGCCACCGACGCGAGACCGGCTCCCCTTCTCCCCCCGCCGAGCCGGGCGCGTCCCTTCTTTCCCGATGCGGACCCCCTAGCCGAGCAGGGCGCATCCCCCGTCTTCCCGATCCGGGCCCCTTCGCCGAGCAGGGCGCATCCCCCGTCTTCCCGATGCGGACCCCTCGCCGAGCTCCGTTCCTCTCGTCCCGGCTGGGGCATCACCACAGAAGGCGGGCAGCCCGTACAGATGGGCGCCCGCCATATCCGTGTATATCCGTCTATTTCCGTCGGGACGGCCTGCGCCTCCGCGGGCCTGCTCGGGCCCGCGGCGGCGCGGGTGTCACGCGGAGTGCACGGTCATCGGCAGCCCACCGCGTACGCGGAGGGACAGCATGGGCTCGGCGACCACGTTGTGGCCGGGAACCTTGGTGAGCCGCAGGTCACGCGCGACCATGGCGATCACGAACGTCGCCTCCATCATCCCGAGGTGGTTGCCGACGCAGAACCTCGGCCCCGCCCCGAACGGGATGTAGGCGTACCTGGGCCGGCTCGTGGGACGGTCCGGGTCGAACCTGTCGGGGTCGAACTTGTCGGGCGCGTCCCAGAAGGCCGGGTGCCGGTGGAGGGTGTACGGGCTGATCAGCACGTCGGAACCGGCCGGCACGTGGTAGCCGCCGACCTCGTCGTCCCCCTGGGCCTCCCTGGGGAGCATCCAGACGGGCGGGTAGAGGCGCATGACCTCCTCCACGACCATCGCGGTGTACCGCAGGCGGTGCAGGTCCTCGTAGACCGGCAGCCGGTCGCCGAGCACCTCGACCGCCTCGGCGCGCAGCCGCTCGCGGACCTCCGGATGCCCGTCGATGAGGTGGAATGTCCACGACAGCGTGCTCGCCGTCGTCTCGTGCCCCGCGAGCAGCAGGGTGACCAGCTCGTCGCGCATGCGCTGCCGGCCGACCCGGGGATCGGCCTCCTGCCGGGTCGAGCCGATCAGGCGGGACACGACGTCGTCGCCGCCCTCGCCGGTCCGCGCCAGGCGGTCGGCCACGAGGTGGTCGACGATGCGCTGGAGCTCCTTGCGGGCCCGGCGGAACCGGATCTGCTTGGGCAGGGGCACCCACATGGGGACCTTGCTCAGCGTCACCAGCTCGAACATCGCCTGGTCCTGCACGGCCTCGAACGAGTGCCCGATCGAGCTGAAGGCGCCGAGGTCGGCGTCGAGCAGGGTGCGCCCGAGCACGCCGAGGCTGAGCGAGGTCATCTCCTGGACGACGTCGACCGGCTCACCGCCCGTGTGGGACCGCAGCCGCTCGACCAGGTTCGCCGCCTCCTTGGCGATGATCCCGTCCTGCTGGGAGATCCGCTTGTTCTGGAAGACGGGCTGGATCATCCTGCGCTGCTTGCGCCACAGGTCGCCCTCGCTGGTCAGCAGCCCGTCACCGATGGCGCGCCGTGCCTGCACGAGGCCGACGCCCTTGTGGTAGTTGCCGCTGTTGTCGGCCAGCACGTGCTTCGCGTGGTCGGGGTGGTTGAAGAAGTAGAGGGTCTTGGGGCCGATCGACAGCCGGGCCGCGTCGCCGTACGTCGCGGCGAGCGACATCAGCGCGATCCGGTCCGTCGCCAGCTTCTTGAACAGGCTCGGCGCCGCCCAGGGCGGCGGCCCGGGAGGCACCCGGCGGCCGGCCGGTGACGCGGACGGCCGCTCGGGTGCCTTCTGGGTCTGGGGTCCGGTGACGGTCACGCCGGTACCTCGCTCCAATCAGGACTTATCTGCCGGAACTTGCCCTTGAAGACCAGCAGGGCGTCCCGATCCGTCTGCTGGTGCAGAGAGACCACTTTTCCGATGAAGATCGTGTGGTCACCGCCGTCATAGGTGCGCCACAGCTCGCACTCGAAGCTGGCGAGGGTGCCCTCGATCATCGGCACACCGGTCACCTCGCCGGGCATCCAGTCGACGTGGTCGAACTGGGCCGCGCCCAGGGTCCGCCAGCGGTCGGCGAAGTGCAGAGCCGCCGCCTCCTGGTGCGCGGCCAGCACCGACACCCCGAAGAAGCCCGTGTCCGTGAGGCACTGGTGCATCACCGCGCCGCGATCGACGCAGATCAGCACCAGTGGCGGCTCCAGCGAGACCGAGGTGAAGGAGTTGGCGGTCATGGCATGCGGGGTGGGGCCGCCCGTCGTCACCACCGTGACACCGGTGGCGAACGTCCCGAAGGCGCGCCGCAGCGACTTCGCGTCCGGCATCGGGCGGGTTGTCGTGGAGTTGTCGACGTTCACGCTGTCCTCCTGGCTTGTCCGGGTCCGCGGCTACGAGGCATACGGTTCGAGCGCCCGCGCCAAAGCGTCGGGGACCCTGGCGGGGACCGTGCGGGTGTTCGGCCCGCGCATGCACGCCACTCGCTGCCGGCCGCGGGCGACGAGGGTCTCGCCCTCTCCCGGGTCGAGGCGGACGTAGTCGAAGCTGAACTCGACCTGGGTCTGCGCCAGCTCCTGCAGCCGCATCCTGATCGACAGCTCGTCGAAGGCCGTGATCTCGGCAAAGAACTCGCAGTCCACCTTCAGCGTGAAGAGCTTCAGGTCGTCCTGGAGGTCGGCGAGCACCTCGGGCGCCCGCTGCTTCAGGAACATCTCCCTGCAGCGTCCCTGCCACCGCAGGTAGTTGACGTAGTAGACGTTGCCGACGATGTTGGTCTCTTCGAAGCCGACCGTGTGCTGGTATTCGTAGTACTTGCCCATGGCCTACGACCGCCCTTCCGTGAGGACTGCGAACACGACTGGGGACTGGGCGTCCCTGAGCGTCGTGGCGAGCGTCGAGACGCGCACACCGCCCGACGCGAAGACCGCCCACGCGTCCCGTCCCGCCGGGGCGAGGGTCAGGGGAGCGTCCAGCGGGAGGCCGGCGCCGCGAAGGCACTCGACCGCGGTCAGCACCCGCGTCGCCGCGGTGCCGAGGCCCTCACCGGTCTCCGCGGAGACCAGCCCGGCCAGCGGCGCGTGCGCGCCGAGCAGCTCAAGCCACTCGGCCTCCGGCCGCTCGGTCACCGGCGCGACGCCGGAGCCGAGCGTGCCCTCGGCGGCGACGCACAGGGTCACGCCCGCTCCGTGGGACGCCGAGACCGCCGGGCCGCCGTCGATCTCCAGCCCGCCGCCGGGAAGGTGCCGGACCTCGACCTGCCGGCCGAGCGCGCGCCCTGCCGCCACGGCCGTACGGGCCAGGCGCTCGGCGTCGCCGTCCGGGCCGTCCGGATGGCGCGGTTCCACCGCGACCGCCACCCGGGCGCCGACCAGGTCCTCCAGCGTGCGCTCCAGGTAGGAGCCGAGGAGCGGGGTCACCCACGGGCCGCGCCCGTCCTTCTTGCGCACCGCCTGCAGGCGCAGGCCCTCCCACCGCTCGACGACCTCGCCCTCCGCTGTGCGCACGGCGATGTCGTAGATGTAGGTGTCACCGACGCGCTCCCGCTCGGTGGCGCAGTAGCGCAACTCGCCCGCCGCCGCCAGCGCGGCGCCGCCGGGGTGGATCCTGTCGATGCCGACCGGCAGCAACGTGGCGTCCGGCACGCAGACCTGGTTGCCGTGCATCAGCGCGTCGCGCATGCCCGGGTCGCCGAGCAGCAGCTCGCCGGACAGGAAGCCGGCGAACCAGTCCCTGGCCGAAAGCGCCGCCACGTCGGCGTCGACGTGGCGCGCGGCGGCCCTGTGGTAGCGGCGCAGGCGGTGGAACCGCCCGCCCTGGAACAGCACGTCGCCGTACATCTCGGTCGCCGGGTCCAGCGGCACGACCGGCAGGCCCTCGCCGACCTGGCTCGGCGGGCCCTCCGGCGCCGCCTCGCCGGTGAACCGCAGCCGCGCGCGGAAGTGGTCCACCTCGAAGCCGGTCTCCGCGCTGCGGATGGCCACCTCGAGCGTGTCGTCGTCCTCCGTGACGGTGGCGGCGATCCGTATCGTGGTGCTGCCCTCCGGCGGCACGATGATCGGCCGCAGGAACTCGGCCCGCTCGATCACCGGGACCGCTTCACGGCCGATGGTGGCCGAGGCCACCTGCGTCATGGCCTCCATGCCGAACACGGCCGGGAACAGCAGGTTGCCGTCCAGGAGGTGGTCGGCCAGGTAGAGGTCGGTGCCGGCGTTCATCTCGGCCTCGGTGACGAGCTCGACACCGTGGTAGCGGATCAGCGGCTTGTCGACGAAGCGCAGCAGCGGCAGCGACGGCAGGTCGTAGCGGACGGTGTCGATGCCCTCGGTGCGCCCGCTGATCACCACGACGGTGGGGGCGTCGGGGTCGGCGACCAGCCGCCGCATGATCTGCACCCCCTGCTCGGGGGAGATCGGCGCGATGCCCTTGGCGGCGAGACCCTCGACGACCGAGAGCCGCTCGCCCATGCCGACGTCGGACCAGACGGACCACTCCATGCAGATCGCGCGGCACTGAGGGTGCCGCTCGGCCACCTCACGGGTGAGGTCCGCCAGCCAGTCGTTGGCCGTGGAGTAGTGCGCCTCGCCGTGCAGACCGGCCCGGCCGATGATGCTGCCGAACGACACCAGCAGGCGGAGCCGGCCGGGGTCGACGACGTCGAGCACGTTGCGCAGGCCGTCGACCTTCGGGGCGAAGGTGCGGCGGAAGGCGGCCATGTCGAGGGTCGGCAGGCCTCCTGGCTCGTTGCGCCCCGCGCCGTGCAGCACGGCGGTGACCGGCCCGAGCGCCGCCTCCAGCTCGGCGATCCCGCCGCGCACCGCGGCCGCGTCGGTGACGTCGGCTCGTGCGTAGTGGACCGTCACGCCGGAGTCGGCCATCCTGCGGAGGTTGTCGGCCAGCTCCTGGTCGGCGGCCGGGTCGGAACGGCCCAGCACGGCCAGCTTGGCGCCGGTGTCGGTCGCCACCGCCAGCGCGCACTCGGCCGTGATGCCCTTGCCGCCACCGGTCACCAGCAGCACGTCGCCGCCGTCCAGCGGCAGCTCCGTACGGGCCGGACGTACCGGCATCGCGCGCATCGTCGGCACCCGGCGCACGCCCTCGGCGTCGTAGAACGCCTCGGCGAACCTGGTGGTCGACCCCACCTCGGCCACGACCCAGGCGACCGCCTCGGGCGTCGCCGGCACGTGGACGATGGTGGTGCGCAGGTGGGGGGCCTCCAGCTGGAGCGTCTTGGCGAGGCCCGCCGCGCCGCGGTCGTGCTGCACCACGACGAACCGGGTGCCGGCCGCGCTCGCGATGGCCGCCTTCGCGCCCAGCAGCGCCTGCTCCAGGTGCTCCTCGGCGCAGTCCTGCGGGAGGACGACCAGCACGCCGGAGCCGACCTTGCCGCCTTCGAGCGCCTGCCGCAGCGGCGCGGCGAGCGGGGAGTCCCCTGCCGCGTAGAGCTGCCACTGCCCGTTCTCCTGGGGCGAGGTCCGCGCCGGGAGGCGCAGCTCGTCCAGGTCGACGGCGAAGGGCCGAGCCCACGACGCGGCGCCCGCCACCAGCGACGCCGGGGCGGCCTCGGCGGAACCGGCGTTGGCCGCCAGCGCGTCGAGCGCCTCCGACAGCTCGCGCAGGCTCGCCGTGGCGAGGTTGGTCGGCGCCTGGGAGGCGGGCACGCCCAGCTTCTGGGTGGCCTGGTCGATGATGTGCATCACCGTGACCGAGCTGAGGTGCAGCTCGTCCAGCGGCCTGCTGTCCTCGCTCACCATCTCCAGCGGCAGCTCCGCGCGCTCGGCGGCCAGGCGCCGCAGCAGGTCGATGCTCGACTCCGCCGCGTCCCCCACACCCTGCGCCGCCGTGTCGCCGGCGACGGCGGGGGCCGCCGTCAGCGGCTCCTCGGCCCGCCGGGCGGTGGCCGCGATGGTCACCTGCGGCGCCTTCTCGACGGGGCTCTGGAAGTAGCTGAACTCGGTGCCGACCTCCAGCGGCCGGACCAGCCGGCCGTGGAACAGCTCCTCGTGCACGATCGGGACACCGGCGACATAAGCCGCGCCGGCCACCCGGAGCAGCCCGGTCAGCGACTCATCGTCGGTGTCCAGCGCGACGGCCGGGACGTCCGTGACGGACGCCGCCAGCCCGCTGAGCACCCGGCCTGGACCGACCTCGATGAGCAGGTCCATGTCCTTGGCGGCGGCCTCCACGGCCTGGGTGAACAGGACCGGGTCGGTGATCTGGCCGCGCAGCAGCGCCGGGATGTCGGTGTCCGGGGTGAGCGTCACCCCGGTCACGGTGGAGACGATCGGCCGGTCGACCGGGCCGAAGTCCTCCCCGGCCAGGTGCTCGCCGAACTCCTCGGCCGCCGGTGCGACGAGCGGAGAGTGGAAGGCGTGCGACACCGGCAGCTTGGTCCACTTCAGGCCCGCGCCGGCGGCCTTGCGGCCGAACTCCTCGATCGCGTCGACCGGTCCGGCGACGACGGTCTGGTCGGGACCGTTGTACCCGGCGATGACGACGGGCAGCTCGCCCGCCAGCTCGGTGACCGTGTCGGGGGTGGCGCGGACGCTGGCCATGGTGCCCGAGGCGCTGTGCTCGGTCATGGCCTTGCCGCGGACGCCCGCGACCCGCAGCAGGGTCTCCTCGTCCATCGCGCCGGCCCAGTGCAGGGCGGAGATCTCGCCCAGGCTGTGCCCGACCGCGACGTCCGCCTCCACGCCGATCGCGGCCAGCGCGCGCAGGCCGGCCATGGAGCCGGTCACGATGCGCGGCTGGGCGACCGCCGTGGCGACCATGTCGCCGGTGGTGGGCAGGTTCGCCTTGACGTAGATCTCCTCCACCTCGGCGAAGCGCCGGCGCAGCGCGCCGCCGCTGGTGCCGCGGCCCGAGCCCTGTCCCGGGAAGAGGAAGCCCACCCGGCCTGGCCCGTCGGCCTGGCCGAAGAAGGCGCGGCCGTCGGGGGCGAACAGGCTGGTCTCGCCCTCGTCGAGCGCGGTCAGCACCCGCTTGAGCTGCCGCTCGGCGTCCTCGGGCGAGGACACCACGACGGCGGCCCGGTACGGCAACTCGCGCAGGTCGCGCTGCAGGGTGGCGGCGAGGTCGGAGAGCTGGCCGTACGACACCTTGATCACGAAGTCCGCCAGCTCGGCGACCCGCTCGCGAAGCGCCTGCGGCGAGGCGGCGTCGGCGAGGAGCAGTTCCGCGTCCTGCAGGGAGGAGGCCAGGGTCTTGGTGCGCGTCGAGAGCGGCGCGCGCTTGCGTGGCCCGGACTTCTCCAGCACGACGTGGGTGTTGATGCCGCCGAAGCCCATGGCGGTGATGCCGGCGCGCACGGGCGCCCCGGCCGGCCAGGGCTCGGCCTTGCGAAGGACGCGGAGCGTCGCCGACTCGCTGGTCAGGATGTCGTGCGGGTCGACGCAGCCGATGGCCGGCGGGAGCACCTGCTCGTGCACCGCCATGGCGGCCTTGATCAGGCCGGCGACGCCGGCCGCGGCCTTGGCGTGCCCGATCATTCCCTTGATGGAGGTGACCGCCGCGCGCGTGGCGCCGGGGTCGGCCTCGGCCCGGGCCTCGGACAGCGCCGTGAGCTCGGTGGCGTCCCCGACGGGGGTGCCGGTGCCGTGGCCCTCGAACAGCTCCACGGTCTCGACGCCGAAGCCGGCGCGCTCGTAGGCCCGGCGCATCGCGAGCTTGTAGCCGCTGACCTCGGGCCGGGTGATGCCACCCTTGCCGTCGGAGGAGATGCCCCACCCGGCGATGGTCGCGTAGATGCGGTGACGGGCCTTGACGGCCTCCTCCTCGCGCATCAGCACGATCATTCCGCAGCCCTCGCCCGGCCAGAAACCGTTGGAGTGCCGGTCGTACAGGCGCATCTCGCTCTTTGCGAGGGCTCCGGTCTTGGCGAAGCCCACGATCTCGAACGGGTCGATCGAGAGGTCGACGCCGCCGACGATGGCCACGTCGATCTCGTTGTCGATCAGCGCCTTGCACCCGGTCGTCACCGACAGCAGCGACGAGGAGCAGGCGCCGTCGACGGTGTAGCCGCCGCCGTTGAGGTCGAAGTAGTTGCAGATGCGCCCGGCGATGGTGTTGGACAGGCCGCCGGCCAGGGTGTCCTCGTCGATGGAGGGGAACGGGCTCTTGTAGGTGGTCTCAAGGTCGGCCAGGAAGGTGGCGAGCCGCTCGTCGTCCCAGCCCTGCTCCTTGAGCACCGCGGCCACCGTGCGGCGCACGTACGGCCAGCGCAGGCGCATCACGTTGGCGCGGGTGAACTCGCCGGTGAGGGTGTTGCCCACGATGACGCCGGTGCGCTCCCGGGGCAGGCCCTCCGCCCCGGGGAAGCCCGCGTCGGCCAGGGCGAGGCCCGCCATGTCGAGCGCGAGCCAGTGGGTGAGGTCGGTGGAGCGGTACGTGCTGCCGCCGATCTTGTAACCGACACGGTCGAACTCGTAGCCCTCGATGACCGCCGCGGTGCGCGCGTAGAAGGTGTCCGGGTGCGCCGGGTCGGCGTCCCAGTAGTCCTCCAGGCGCATGCGCACGTCGGGCAGTCTCCGGAACGCGCGGCGACCGGCGAGAGCGTTTTCCCACAGCTCTCTCGGCGATGTGGCGTCCGGGTACCGGCACGCCATGCCGACGATCGCGATCCTGGTCATACGGTCGCGACCTCTTTCCCTGTGGCCGGGACCCGCTCTACGGGCACCTCGGAGACGGCCTGGCGGGCCTGGGCCTCACGCTGCTCGCGCGCCTTGTTGACGAAGTGCAGCGCCCAGAAGAACCCGCCGCGGATGGCGCAGACGCCGGCCGTGGCGAAGAAGAGCGCGTAGGAGATGTGCACCGCGGTCAGCAGGCCGTAGAGCAGGGCGATGCCGCCGCCGAAGGCGACCTGGGAGGCCGGTTTCGACGGGCTGGTGCCCGGGTCGGTGACCATGTAGTTGCTGAAGAGCACGAACGCGACGCCGGTCATCATCCCGAGGGCCGCCGGTATCGAGGTTCCGAAGAAGAGGCCTCGCACGATGGCCTGGAGGGCGAAGACGCCCACCCAGCCGAGGATCAGCGGCATGCGGTTCGTCAGCTTCCCGTTCAGCATCGTGCCGCCGATGATGATGATCCCGGGGATGATCCAGTCGAACCAGGTGTCGGTGTGCTCGGTGAAGTGGTACGGCGGTGCGATGCTGGCCCAGGGCAGGAGCAGCAGGACGACCGCGATGCCGAAGTTCGACGGGTTCATGAAGTGCCGCATGCGGCCCTTGACCGGGGCTCGCAGCACCCACTTGGCGCCGACCGCGACGACGACTCCGAAGAGCAGCACGAGGATCTGGTCGTTGACGTAGATCAGCATGTTCATCGCGAGGGATGTGATGTGCGCTGGGTACAGGAACTGCATCAGGCCGCGGAACCCCAGCCCCGTGTAGCGCGGAGCGCGCTTCTCGACCTTGGCTCCGATGTACTCGAGCCCGATCTCGGTGGCGTAGCCCGTGGCGAGGGCGAAGAACGGCCACAACCAGGGCTGCTCGAACCCGAGGACGGTGTATCCGAAGATGTTGAAGACGGAAATCGAGATCGCGAAGTTGCGCAGCGCGATGATTACCTTGGGGTCATGACGCGGCGGCGCACTGGGCTTCGTCTCAGCCATGTCGATCACTTCTCCTTGGCCTGCTGGCCGAGCACGAGCGAGTGCCAGCCCGTGGTCAGCTGAAGATCCTGGTCGTGAACCTGTCCGGTGCGGTCGCGCCAGCGGAGGTGCACCTGCACCGGACCGGTGACGTTCTGGCCCAGACCGATGTGGACGTCGGTGGAGCGCCGGCCGGAGTGGCCGCTGCTGCCGTCGACGCGGCCGATGAACGACCGGCCGTCCGCCGTCTTCACCGTGACCTGGGCGCCGGTGACCGGTGAGCCGGGAGCCGGAAGCGTCCCCGCGACCGGAGCCTGGTCCCGGGTGAGCCGCAGCCCGAGGTACGCGCCGGAGGAGGCGCTCTGGTTCTGGTAGAAGACCGGCTCGCCCCACTGCCTGGCGACGGCGAAGTCCACGAGGCCGTCACCGTCGGAGTCGCCGGTGGCGATGCCGCGGGTGGGCACCGGGATGGCGAGGCCGAGCTCGGGGGCGAGGTCGACGTAGCGTCCCGTCGGGCCCTTGGCGAAGAAGTGCAGCGTCTGGTTCCCGCCGATGTCGTCGCCGGCCTGCGCGTTCGGCCACCAGAAGGGGTTCTGCAGCAGCTGGTCGTTGGCCGTGGCCAGCTCCTGGAGCTGCGGCCACCGGTCGGTCTGGCCCTTCACGAACCCGGTCGCCTGGGCGATCGACAGCTCACCGGCGTTGTTGAAGTCCTCCATCTTGACGTCCCAGCCCCAGCCCGACCACGCGGTGCCGGAGGGAGCGCTCTCGTCCTTCCACGGCGCCTCGCCGGCGCGCAGCTTGGCGCGCAGGTCGGCCTGGTTCTTGGCCGTGGACATGAACTGGAAGTTGCTCTCCTCGATGCCCCACGACGTCGTGATGTTGCTGACGAACATGTCGTAGATGCCGTCGTGGTTGAGGTCGCCGAAGTCCACGCCCATGCCCTTGAAGGAGTCGTGGCCGATCGTCTTGGACTTGGGGATTAGCGGCGTGCGGACGCCCTCGACGGGCGAGAGCTTGATGTGCCCCGGGGTGGACTGGTTGTAGAACATCCGGTCCGGGCCGAAGTCGTTCGCGAGGTAGAGCTCGGGAAGCTGGTCGCCGTCCAGGTCGGCGGCGGCGGCTCCGAGCTCCCAGCCCTTCGACGCCTCCTTCGACAGGACGTTGTCCAGGCGCTGGTAGGTGACCGAGGGATTGTCACCCGTGGTCGCCCCGGTCCAGCGGAAGAAGTAGTCCTCGCCGCCGTTGTGGCCGTCGGACATCGAGTGGTTCATGTGGACGCCGCCGCTGACGGTGGAGTCGAGAACCGGGCTGTCGGCGAAGTAGTTGCCGATGAAGATGTCGTCGTGGCCGTCCCCGTCGAAGTCGGCGACGGTGGCGGTGTTGCTGTTCCACTGCGGGCCGGTGTACTGGCCGTTGGTGGAGTTCGCGCCGGGCACCAGCTCGGTCGGCTGGTAGGCGTCGGCCCCCAGCTTGGTCGCGTTCGGCTTCGCCAGGTACACGATCGGGGTGCGGCCCCACATGTAGACCAGCAGGTCGATGCGGCCGTCCTCGTTGTAGTCGCCGGGGACGCAGCCCATGGGCGCCATGTGGTCGTTCATCGGCAGCGCGCCCGGGTTCAGGGCGAACGGCGCGTACCGGTCGGAGCGGGCACCCGGGGTCGGCGTCACGACGACCTGGTCGATACGCGTGTCGACGAGGCAGAGGTCGTTGGAAAGCCCGTCACCGTCGAGGTCGTTCATCGCGATCGCCGCACCGACCGAGGAGATCCACGCGTCGATGTGCTTGTAGTCCTTGTTCACCTTGCGGATCGTCTGCTCTGTGTATCCACTGGGCAGGGCGATGGACAACGGCTTGAACGAGAACTTGCTCGCGATGGTCGCGGTCTCGGCCGCGGAGTACGAGGGCAGGCGGGCGATCAAGAAGACGCTCGTGACCAGCACGAGGGCGACGATTCCCGGTAGCTGCCTGCGCAGCCAGCCAAGGGTCGCAGTCACGGGCTAACACCTCCAAGAGAGACAAATTGGTCGGCAATCCGCCGGCGCCACACTTCATAGGCCGGCACATCACCCTGGATCCGCTGGTCGGGGCGGGATTCGTTGCTGATCCGCGCCGCCTGCTCCGGCGTCACGCCGCAGAAAACCCGGGTGGCGATCTCCGTGGCGGGCACCACCAGTCCCGGCTTCACCCGGGCCTCGGCCGCGAAGGCGGAGCCCTGGGCGAGCTGCGGGCGGTATACGCCCGCCCGGTCCCTGAACGCCCGCAGCTCGTCCTCTTCGGCGCCGCAGGCATAGGTGGCCGCCAGCCCGGCGCCCGCGTAGAGGTCGCCTCGCCGGTGCTCGGGGAACCGGTTGATCATCGTGGTGACCACGTCGACGTCGGTGCCCCCGACGAACCACATGGCCCGCCCGATGCCCTGGTCGATGACGCGGTTGGCGTACCCCTGCGGGGCGTCGGCCGGCCACGGGAAGCCCGGGTCCTGGTACTGCCCGTGCACGTACTGGTCGGTGCGGAAGTAGGCCTGGTGGAACCCGTATCCGTCGAGCGCCAGATACCGCAGCAGCGGGTCGGGCGCGTAGAGCTTGGACCACAGGAACTTGGGCAGCCGCGCCATCGCCCAGCCGACGCCGACGTAGACCAGGTAGATCTGGGCGTCACCCCGCCGGCCGGCGAGGAAGCCGGCGACCTTCGGCCCGCGCGAGAGCGGCGTCGCGTCGAGGATGGCGAACCCCATGCCCGCGCCCTCGTAGGCGAAGCCCCGGAACCGCTCCGGAATCTCCTCCAGACGCTCCTCGGCCTCGGCGGGCGTACGGGCCTCCGCCGCGTAGGCGTAACCGGTGAGGAACGTCTCGCCGACCTTCTCCAACAGGTCTCGGGCTTCCGGGCTCTTCACGTGGAAACCACGTGTCGAGAGCTTCGTCTCCGAGACGTTGGGTGTCAGAATACGGCTTCTCAATGACCGTAGAATGCTGGCCAATTGCCTCTCCCTCCCCTCGGGGGTTTCCCCTTCACCGTGGGGTAATCTTTACCTAAATGTAGCCATATAGGCCGACCTCGGGTCCACTTCAAACGTGCTCAGCAGAAGGAGGGAACCGTTTTCCGGGCATGCTCGAATGAGCCGCCCGGCCAAAAGGATCCCGCCCCACGCGAGAATCGCCGTACGCCGTCAAGCGGCGGGGGTGTCAGCTCGGGACACGGTCTCCCGACGAAATGAAATGCGCGCTTATCGCGCGCCGCCACAATTCATATGCGGGAACCGATTCGGTTCCGCCGGACTCCACGGCGGTGCTGTCGGCGAGCGCCACGGCGCCCTCCATCGACAGGTCGGCCAGGATGGCGGCGGCCATCTCGGTGTGCTGCGGCACGAAGCCGGCGAAGTCGCGCGCCTTGGCCGCGAAGACCACACCCTGGGCCAGCTCGGGATGGTGGTCGCCTGCCGCGCGGCGCAGCGCGGTGAGCCCCTCGGCCACGGAACCGCCGGCGAACGTCGCCGCCAGGCCGACCCCGCTCCACAGGTCGGCCTGCCGGTGAGCCGCGAAACCCCCCACCCTGGCGGCGATGTCGGGGACCCGCCCCGCGTGGATGAACCACAGTGCGCGGCCGATGCCCTGGTCGACGGCCCGCAGGAAGTAGTCGGGAGACCCTTCCCAGGCGTAGGGGGTGGGGACGCGCTGCTCGTCGACCCAGCGCCGGGTGTCGAAGTAGGCGCGGTCGAAGCCGTACCCGTCCACCGCCAGCCAGCTCATGGTCGGGTAGTACGCCGACCCGCTCAGGTCCGGCATGATCTTCTTCCACAGCGGCCTGGGCAGGCGTGCCATGGCGAAGCCGATGCCGATGTAGGTGAGGAAGATGTGCGGCTGCCCGGGGCCGAGGAGCAGATCACGGGTGCGGGTGCCCCGGCCGCCGCCCATCGAGTCGACGATCGTGAAAGCCATCGTCGCGCCCTCGTAGGCGAATCCGCGCAATTCCTGGTCGACCATGCTCAGCCGGCGCTCGACCTCCCACTGGTCACGCGCGTCGATTCCCCATTCGAATCCACAGATCACCGCCTGGGGAATGGCCTCCAGCTTGCGCGTTGCGGGCGACGGCGTGGACGGGAAACCGCGCACGCTGAAAGTCACGTCGGCCAGCGACGGAGTCAGCACGAGCCTGCGCAGGGAACCTAACAGGGTTGGCATAATGCTCCTCGTCTTTTCGCCGTCAGCCGATGACGGTTACTCCCACCAGCGTGACCATTTAATGGTCATATGCCGATCGTTGAGGCACATCTCCCTGATTGCTGTGCTAAGTAATGATCTGTAGTGAATCGTGTTGCCAGTACCCAGAAAGAAAGAAGCCCCCGCGGAAGCAGGGGCTTCGATGGAACAGAGCGGGGTCCCCCCCTAGCCGGTCCACCCGCTGACGCGCCACGCGGCGGGGCTGGAGCTCGGCGCGGCCGGCCGGCGCGCGGAGCGGGCGCCGTCGACCCACGCGGGGGCCGCGGACGCCGCTGCCGCGCGAGCGGCGGAGGCGGCGCGGGCGTTCAGGACGGTGATGAGCGCCGCCAGTTCCTCCGGTGTCGGATTGCCGCGGATCACCCTCAGGTACAAGCTCTGCGCCATGTCGTACCTCCGGTCGGGACCCGCCCTCTTCAGCGCTCTTATGAGGGTCGCCCCCGGGCCGGGAGGGCCGCAACTTCTCGAATGCGCAGCTGGAACGCGATTCCCGGCGCGCGCCAAGCGGGGGCGTGTCAAGCGCCGGGCGTGGCAGGAAGCGGCGGCGGCGGGGCAGCTTGCTGACTCGGCGAACCCTGTCCCGCCGGCAGCGAAAAGCGCAGAGTTGGTGGTGCGAGAACGAATGACAGCCGAGAAGAGGGGTCAAGACAATGACGAACGCAGTGGCCTTTCCCACCCGCGGGAACATCGCCCTCGAATTACCCGCCGTCGCCGAGCCCGCCGGCCACACCTGTGGGCTCGAATGGCCCGAACGCCCCCCGCTGGTTCCCATGGGCCCCGCGGGCGCCGCGTCACCGCACATCGAACTGAACACCGACGAGCCGGGAATTCGCGGCCTGTTCCGTTTCCGCCCGGAGACGGCTCTCCCCTTGAACGCGCTTTCCGAGGTGCTGCTGTGCGGGGAGAGCACGCTGACCCGCGGTGAACGCGAATTGATCGCGGCCTATGTCTCCGCGCTGAACCAGTGCAGGTTCTGCTTCTACACCCACGCGGCATTCGCGGCCGTACGGGCTCCCGAGGGCATGACATTGGTGGAGCAGGTGTGCGCCGACCTCGAGTCGGCGCCGGTCTCCGACAAGCTCAAGGCCCTGCTGGCCATCGCAGGGGCGGTCCAGGAAGGCGGGAAGCGGGTCTCCAGGCAGCACGTGGCCGAGGCGAGGGCGGCGGGCGCGTCGGACACCGAGATCCACGACACCGTGCTCATCGCCGCGGCGTTCTGCATGTACAACCGCTACGTCGACGGCCTGTCCACCTTCGCCCCCGACGACCCCGCCGTCTACGCCGCACGGGCCAAGATGACGGGCGGATACCTCGCCGTACTGGCCGAGTCGCAGCGTCAGGCGTCATGACAGGGCCACCCGGCTCGCCGCGACCTCCGACCTCTGGGTCCGCGTGAGCCGGGTGGCCGTGCGCCGCGCGCGTTTACGAGAAGAAGTCGTCGATCACATAGGAATCGTACGGGAAGCTCCAGCGCTCGGCGATTTTGCCGTCGACGATGCGGAATACGTGAACACCCCGGCCATCGAGGATCTTGCCGTCACGATTTCCCCGGATACGGAGCAGGACCGCCACGTGCTCGTCATCGGCGAGAAACGCGTCGGGGTCGTACCGCAGGGAACTCTCGGTCTGGTCCCCGAGCTTTCCGAGATAAGTTAATACGTCCGCCTTGCCGGTGTGGTCGCCGGCCAGTGAACCCTGGCCGGGAACGTGGAATACCACGTCTTCCGCGAGCAGGTTGTCGCGAATGTAGTCCAGGTCACCCTTGGCGATCGCGTCGTAACTCTCGCGGGCGGGGTTGACGTTGGGATGTTCGGACATGAACGGCCTCCTGGAGATGGTGCGGATCTTTTGGGGGGCGACGGTGACGCTACGCCTGGCCGCGAGAGCAAACAAGGGAGTTAGGACAGACTTACCTTATGGTCACGTCCCGGTAACGACGGCGGGAAAGACCCCGGCCACCATTGAGGAGGCGCGGAGAAACCGCCCGTTGACATCGGGGCCATCCGGTAGCGAACATGAGCGTCTGTCGGATGGATCTGTTCGCCCACGACTGCGAGTGAGGAGGCCCCTCCTCGCCGGTGAGGAATCGACCATGCCCCACATCAGCCTCAACTCAGATGAACCGGGGATCCGTGGCCTGTTCCGTTTCCGTCCGGAGACGGCCCGCCCGCTCAACGAGCTGGTGGAGGTGCTGCTCCGTCAGGAGAGCACCCTTTCCCGGGGCGAGCGGGAGCTGATCGCGGCGTATGTGTCGGCGCTGAACCAGTGCCGCTACTGCTACTCCTCCCACGCCGCCTACGCGGCGGCGCAGCTCCCCGAGGGCATGGAACTGGTGGAGCAGGTCCGCGCCGACCTCGACGCCGCGCCCGTGTCCGACAAGCTGAGGGCCCTGCTCGCCATCGCCGGCGCGGTCCAGCGGAGCGGGCGTGAGGTCGGCGACAAGGACGTCGCCGAGGCCCGCGCGGCGGGAGCCACTGACCTGGAGATCCACGACACCGTGCTGATCGCCGCGGCGTTCTGCATGTACAACCGCTACGTCGACGGCCTCGCGACAATCGCCCCCGATGATCCCGCAGGCTACGCCGCCCGGGCGAGACGGATCGTCTCGGACGGCTATCTGGGGCTGCTCGCCGAGTCGCAGCGCCAGGCCTGACACCACCGACGTCAGTCGACGCCCGTCCCACCCCCCGAAAGAGCGCCGAGCAGACGCGTACGCCCGACCGACGTCCGTGGAGGAGACCCATGGCCAGCCACTCAAGCGCGTTACCCCCCAGAGCGGACCTGCTGACCTCGCTGAACACCGACTACCACCGAGCCGGGCTGAACGTCTTCCTGGTGATCGTGCTGGCGCACTGGGCCGAGCACGTGGCGCAGGCGATACAGATCTACGCCCTGGGCTGGCCGGTGCCCGAGGCGCGCGGCGTGCTCGGACGGCCGTTCCCGTGGCTGGTGACCTCCGAGTGGATGCACTACGGGTACGCGCTGGTCATGCTCGTCGGGCTGATCGTGCTCCGCAAGGGCTTCACCGGCCGCTCCCGCACCTGGTGGAACATCTCGCTGGGCATCCAGGTGTGGCACCACCTGGAGCACCTGCTGCTGCTCCTCCAGGCGCTCACCGGCTACCACCTGCTGGGCAGGCCGGTGCCCACCAGCGTGATCCAGCTGCTGGTGCCCCGCGTCGAGCTGCACCTGTTCTACAACGCGATCGTGTTCGCGCCCATGGTGGTGGCCATGTGGCTGCACCGCAGGCCCACCCCCACGGAGCGGGCGTCGATGAACTGCCGCTGCGCGACCGCCGCGGCCTGAACGACGCGAGCCCCGGAAAATCCCTGTCCTCGACGCACATGGAGTGCTCATGCCCTTTGTCGCATCGGCCGCCGGCTCACCCGGCACCGCGGCTCCGCCCCGCCACCGCCCGCAGGCCGCCCGGCCGCTGAGCAGGCCGGCCCGGGCGGAGCGTGAGGTCCGATGACGACATCAGGCGAGCACGTCCACCGTTACCTGATCATCGGTGCCGGCCCGGGCGGGCTGCAGCTCAGCTATTTCCTGCGGCGCGCCGGGGCCGACTACCTCACCCTGGAACGCGAGGAATCCCCCGGCGGCTTCTTCCGCCGCTACCCGCGCCACCGCAGGCTCATCTCGCTGAACAAGGTGCACACCGGCGAGAAGGACCCGGAGATCGCCCTGCGCTGGGACTGGAACTCCCTGCTCAACGACTCACCCGACCTGATGTTCCCCCGCTACTCGCAGGAGTACTTCCCGAGCGCGGACGACCTGGTGCGCTACCTCGCCGACTTCCAGCGGGAGCACGCGCTCAACGTCCGGTACTCCACGCCCGTCGACCGCGTCGAGAAGGTCGACGGGCGCTTCGTCGTGCACGCGGGGGACGATGTGTTCCGCGCCGAATGCCTGATCATGGCCACCGGCTGGGGCGGCCCGCACATCCCCGACATCCCCGGCATCGAGCTGGCGGTGGGATACGAGGACATCTCGGTGTCCGCGGAGGACTTCACCGACAAGCGCGTGCTGATCATCGGCAAGGGCAACTCGGCGTTCGAGACAGCCCAGGCCATACTCGGCCAGGCCGCCATCATCCACCTGGCCAGCCCGAGCCCCGTACGGCTCGCGTGGACGAGCAAGCACCCCGGTCACGTGCGCGGCCAGTACGGCGCGCTGCTCGACAGCTACTGGTTCAAGACCCTGCACGGCGTGCTCGAATGCCAGGTCGACCGCATCTGGCGCGAGGGCGACCGCTACAAGGCCGCGATCACCTACACCCTCGCCGAAGGCGAGCAGGCGGTCCTGGAATACGACGCGGTGCTGCGCTGCACGGGCTTCACCATGGACACCGGCCTGTTCGACGCCTCCTGCATGCCCGAGCTCGCCCCGAACGGGCGGATGCCGGCGATCCGCCCGGACTTCCAGTCGGCGAACGTCGAGGGACTGTACTTCGCCGGCACCCTGATGCAGGCCCGCGACTTCAAGCGCGCCTCCTCCGCCTTCATCGACGGGTTCCGCTACAACCTGCGCACGCTGGCCGCCCTCCTCGCCGAGCGCTACGACGAGGCGCCGCTGCGCCAGGAGGTGCTGCCGGTCGACCCCGGCCGGCTCACCGCGACCATGCTGGACCGGGTCAACTACAGCTCGGCGCTGTGGACGCAGTTCGAGTACCTGTGCGACGTGTACGTCGTCGACGAGGCGGCCGGGCAGATCCTGCACTACGAGGACCTGCCCGAGGACTACGCGGTCGAGCGGTTCGCCGGCCACCCGCTGTACTTCACCGTCACCCTGCGATGGGGACGGCAGGACTACGGCGACGTGTTCGCGATCCAGCGGCACCCGACCCCGGAGCGGGCGCACGAGAGCGCCTTCCTGCACCCGGTCGTCCGGGCTTGGCGGCATCGCGAGCAGGTCGGCGAGCGGCACCTGCTCGAAGACCTGCTGGCCCAGTGGCGCGACCCGGTCAGGCACGTACAGCCGCTGCGCGCGTTCCTCGCCGCCCGCCTCGGCGCGCGGGAAGACCTGTCGGACGACCCCGCCCGAGCCGGCGGGAGCCCGTCAGACGACCTCGCCTGAGCTCGCGGGAGCGTGTCGGACGAGCCCGCCTGAGCTCGCGGGAGCGCGTCAGACGACCTCGCCCGAACCGTCCGGGGCGACCAGGTGCGCCACCAGGTGGTCGACGACGTCGGCGGCCCGCCCGCGCCGGTCGTGGGCGGCGCGCTGGCGTGCCGCCCCGGTGCCGGCGACGCGGAGCCGCCGCAGCCGCCGCGTCACCATGTCGAGGTCGCCGGCCTCCTCCAGGGCGGGACGGATGTGCCGCAGCAGCCCCGAGAGCAGGTCACCGGCCGGCCGCAGCTCACCGGCCACCGGGTCGACGCCGTGCCCGTCCAGGCCGTCGCGGGCCGCCCGCCAGTACGCCACCCGCAGCCGCTCGGCCGACACGGGCGTACCCGGATCGCCGCGCTCGACCCGCTCCAGCGACACCACCACCAGGGCGCGCACGACGGCCGCGAGCAGCGCGGACTCCTCGGCGGTGGCGGGCACGTCGGTCACCCGGACCTCCAGCGTGGGCAGCCGCGCCGACGGCCGTACGTCCCAGAAGATCGTCCCGGGATCCACCAGGGCCCCCGAGTCGGTGAGCACGCCGACCAGCTCGTCGTACTCGCTCAGCGAGCCGAAGTACGGCGGCGGCCCCGCCACCGGCCACTTGCCCCAGCACAGCGTGCGCCAGCTCGCGTATCCAGTGTCGCGACCGGCCCAGTACGGCGAGTTGGCCATCATCGCGATCAGCACCGGCAGCCACGGGCGCAGGTGGTTGCTCACCAGCACGGCCCGCTCCCGGTCCGGCAGGTGCACGTGGACGTGGCCGGCGCAGATGCTCTGCTCGTCGTGCAGCCCGCGGTAGTTGGCGATGCCCACCCCGTAACGGGGATGGTCGGTGATCGGCGGCGGGACCACGTCGCCCAGCACGGGCGTGCCTGAGGCGACCACGGCGAGCCCTTCCGCGCGGGCCGCGGCGGCCACCACCGACCGCATCCGCCGAAGCTGGCCCTCCAGCTCCGAGACGTCGGCGCACGGCGTCGTCTTGGCCTCCACCTGGAAGCGGGTGATCTCGGTGCAGACCTGGTCGCCCAGCTCCGCCTCCGCGCGCCGCACGATCGAGGCCGCCCTCGGCGCGACCTCCCGCGTGGCCGGGTTCACGACCAGGTACTCCTCTTCCACCCCCATCAGCGGGCAGACCGCATCGAAAGGTAGCGGCTGTGCTTCGTCCACGATCGCCGTCATCCCGACTCCCACCTTGGAAAGATCGCCCCTTGTCAGCGTCCGCGTCATGGACGAGACTTGGCGGCCCGCTTCTCAACCACGCCACGTTACCCAGGCGCATCCGCGATTCGCAGGCGCGAAACGGCATTTCACCCGGAAGAGCATCCTGGAAGAAGCCCAACTACCGGATATCCCACCATGAGTGCCTGATTCGTAATAAGCGGTGCATAAGCTCCACGATCATGCGCCGTCTCCTCCCGCTGCTGCTGGTCTGCGCCTTCACGGCCGCGTGCACGACGGAGCCCGATCCGCTCCCCATGGCGGTGCCACAGTGGTCCGCGACGCCGCTGGTCTCGCCGTCGACCTCGCCGTCACCGTCACCGTCGCCGTCGCCGTCGAGGTCCGCCTCGAAGACGCTGCCGCTGCCGTACGACCGCACCGCCGCGGTGAAGAGCCGGCTCTACACCGCGCCGCGGGCGAAGGCGAACTGCCGGATCCCCGCCATCAGGGCCGGCGACTGGGCGTCCATGAAGCGCTACCTCGGGGCGGTCTCGTCCTGCCTCGACCGGATCTGGGCGCGCGAGTTCGAGCGCACGCGCATCTACTTCACCCCGCCCAAGCGCAAGTTCGTGCGCCACCGCGTGAAGGATCGCGACTGCGGGCTCATGCCCTTCAAGGGGGCCGGCGGCACGTACTGCGACGAGACCAGGACGTACTACGTCCTCGTCGAGCGCGCCGAGCTCCAGCCGAGCGGCGCGTCCTGGGTGGCGGAGGTGACCGCCCACGAGTACGGCCACCACGTCCAGAACATGACGAACATCAGCGACTACATGTGGGACGAGGTGATCGGAACCAAGTCGAAGGGCGAGAAGGATCTCCTGAGCAGGCGGCTCGAACTCCAGGCCGAGTGCTTCGCGGGTGTCGCGATCAAGGCGATGGGCGATGAGATGCCCGCCTGGTGGGAGTTCCGCTCCTGGTACTACGGGACGCTCCCGGCGAGCTGGGTACGCGACCACGGCCGGCTCTCGACCCAGCTCAAATGGCTCGAACGAGGCTACAGGTCCGCCAATCCCCGCACCTGCAACACCTGGACGGCCCACCCACAAGCCGTCACCTGACCCGATGAAAGAAGGCACGCGGCTCGTTCGGAGCGACCGCATTGGCCTTCTTCGGCCCCCGCGCCCCGGGGGTGGTCAGGCGCGGACGAACCCGTTGACGATCAACGGGAGGGACGCGTCCAGGCCGGCGACGTTCAGCACGCCCGCGTCCTCCGGGTCGCCGATCGTGTACCCGGCCGGGGTCATCGCCGACACGACCACCCGGGCGTCCGCGTTGACGCGGCGCCGGTACGCGGTGAGCGCCTGCGACGGGTGCGATCGACCCACCCAGGTCTCGTTGTCGGTGAACACCACGAACCCGTCCACTTCCATCCCCTCGGCCTGGGCCCACGAGAACGGCAGCGACAGATCGGTGCCGCCGCCCGAGGGCCGCCAGGAGGCGATCTCCCGCAGGTTGGTACGCGGCGTCACCTTGGAGGCGTGCACCTCCGTGTCGACGTCGATGACGTGCGCGTCGCCCTTCTCGATGCGGGCGAGCATCGCCGCCATCGCGCAGGCCACCGTGTAGACCCGGCCGAGCGGCGACCCGCCCACGGTCACACCCGCGTAGCTCATCGACCCGGAGGAGTCGACGGCGACCAGCAGGCGCTTCCCGGACGGCCGGACCGTGCCGAACGACAGCTCGTAGGTCTCCTCCAGGGCGTCGAGGATCGCCGGCACGGGCTTCCACCTCTGCTCGTCGGCCCGCGGGTTCGGCCGGCTGACACCCGACGCGTAGACGCCCATGGCCAGCCAGGCGTCCATCGGGTGGATCCGCGCCTTCAGCAGCGCCCTGGCGTCGGTGAGGCGCGCCGCGGCCCTGCGCGTCGCGTCACCCATTGGCTTCAGGGTGCCGATGCGGGTCATGCGGGCCAGGTTGCGGATCAGCGCGGTCATGCCCACCGTGTCGACCAGGACATCCCACACCGCCGGCTCGCGGAGCATCGCGTCCGGGAGGAACTCCCACGGCACCCTCCGCTCGGTCACGACCCGCACGGCGTCGGCGGGCGTGGTGACGGCCTTGGCGGTGAGGAACGCGTCCACCGAGGGCAGTGCCTCACGGGCCTGCTCGTCGGTGACGTTCCCGGCGATCCACCCGAACAGCGCCTTCCGCTGGCCGGAGTCCGCCTGCGGGTGCGCCATGCGGAGCACGTCCCGCAGCGCGAACGCCTCCCCCGCCGGGGTCCTGCGCTGGGCCGCCTTGCACACCCTGAACGCCACGGCGTCCGGCTCGCCGGCCAGGAACCACGACCCGAGCGCCGTACGCAGCGACCGCCCCATCACCGGAGCCGAGCCCTGACCGGTCGTCTTGCCGCCGAGGCTCTTGTAGTAGCCGAAGAACGACGCCAGGTGGTCGGTCGTGCGGGCCACCTTGGGCAGCGCGAGCTTGGCCGCCTGCCGGGTGCCGGGGTCCCCCTTGGCGTACGCGGCGGCGAGGGCGAACAGCGCCGGACGGTTCTTCGGCGCCCGAGGCGGGCGGGCGGTCGAGATGCCGGTCAGCAGCGAGACGACCCGCGGGCCGTCCTCGGCGACGGCCTCGAACAACACGCCGGCGTTCTCGGCGGTGAGCCTGTCCTCGCCCACGTAGTACGTGCCGCCCGTGGTGCCGAGGATGAGAAAATCCTCCAGGCGGGTCCACAGGTCCTTGGCGTGCGCGTACCCGCCGGCGGCGTTGCGGACCTGGTCGGCCCGGCCGGGGATGCGCCGGGTCTGCGGGGTCGCGATCGTCGAGATCGACGCGAGAGGGTCACGAGCCATATCGGCCTCCGTTCGGTTCGACCCGCCTTCGCGGCGGATGTGGAGGGTCTCCCCTGCTTCGCGAACCCCGCTGACGGCACGGATATGGCGTACCGACCGGAGTCATCAGGCCCTAAGACCCGACAGGATTCGAACCTGTGATCACCAATAACCGATCGGATTCGACCCGTGCCGCCGGCGGGACTCGCGAAACGATCGGCTCCGAGGTGCGCACGGATATGGGGACGCCAACCGGTCTTAGGTGCTCTGCCATTGAGCTACGCGGGCATGGAACCCGCGGCGGGAATCGAACCCGCAACAACCCCATTAAAAGTGGATAACCGACGAGCTTCGACCCGTGCACACTTCGGAACCGACCAGCTCACCGGGCCTTGAGGCGGCACGGATATGTGAACGGACACCGGCGGATCTGATTCAAAGAGATAACCGATGTCCTTCGACCCGTACCCACTCCCGGCCCGCCGAACTAAACGCAACGCTACAGATCAATGCGAGCCTGCACACCCGAATTTCCGGCGGGTCAGATTGATCCGGCGAAATACCACCGCCTCTGCTCCGGGCCGTGCGATTGCACGGCTCCGCGACAGCGCCAGGCCCACCCGGTGAGGCTTGCACGAGGGCGTTGTCACTCGGCTGGTCATTCAGGCCTCCAGCCTGGGGTGCCTATCGGATACCTTAAGATCAACAGAACGCATGTAAGGGTGGGCGGATGGACATGGAACAGGTATCGCTGGGGATCGACCCGACGGTTCCGAGCGTTGCCCGGATCTACGACTATCTTCTCGGCGGCAAGGACAACTTCGCCTCCGACCGGGCGGCGGCCGAGAAGATCTCCGAGCTGACGCCCAATGTCAGGGAAGGCGTCCGCTCCAACCGGCGGTTCCTCAGCCGCGCCGTCCGCTTCATGGCCGAGACGGGAATCCGCCAGTTCCTCGACATCGGGGCGGGCCTGCCCACCCAGGAGAACGTCCACCAGGTGGCGCTGCGCGTCGCCCCCGAATCCCGGATCGTCTACGTCGACAACGATCCCATCGTGCTCACCCACGGGCGTGCCCTGCTCGCGGACAACCGGCAGACCATCGTGCTGGACGGCGACCTGAGACAGCCCGAGGTCCTCCTCGACGATCCGCGCGTCAGCGCGCACATCGACTTCGACCGGCCGGTCGGCCTGCTCCTGCTCGCCGTACTCCACTTCATCCCCGAGGACGACGTCGCCGAGCGGATCGTCAAGACGCTGAGCGACCGGCTCGCCCCCGGAAGCGCGATGGCAATCAGCCACCTGTCCTTCGGCGACCTCGATGAGGACAAGGTCCGCGCCGGCCGTGAGCTCTACACCCGGACCTCCGCAGGCTCGGCGACCCCCCGGTCACGCGCGCAGATCCAGCGTTTCTTCGACGACTTCGAGCTCGTCGAGCCCGGCCTGGTGTCCACCGACGACTGGCGTCCGGAGGCGGACGAGCCCAGCCTTCCCGCGCTCCCCGGCGTCGACGGTTTCAGCGGAGTCGGCCTCATCCGCTGACCTTCATCGGCGCCCCCGGATTTCCGCATCTGACGCGGGCCTAGCCGCTCGCGAAAATCCACGGCCGTCCGAGGTCACCTTCGTCTCCGACCACGTTCCCAAGGGGTTCGGAAAGCTCTTCGACGACCCGAAGAAGGTCTGGCACTACCCCACCCGTCCGTTCGGACCGAACCGGCAGTCCGAGATAGACGCCTTGCCCTGAAGTTCCGGCTGAAGGAGAACCTGGGCTACAACCGGATGCTCTCCACACCCGGCCGGCAGGGCGTGACCGCGCTGAAGTACATGTTGAACCGCAAGGGCCCTTCGCCGCGCCCGCTCTCCGATTCACTGATAGCGCTGTCATCCGGATCGCCCGGCCAGGCGGTAGTGATCAGTGAGGGTGGCCTGGACGGAGGGACGAGATGGCGGGCGATTTCGCCGAGTACGTCGCACAGCGGCACGACCGGCTGTGCCGGACGGCGTACCTGCTCACCCGGGACTGGGCCGTGGCGGAGGATCTCGTGCAGACTTCGCTGGCCAAGGCCTGGGCGGCGTGGCGCAGGATCGAGGGCGATCCCGACCGGTATGTGTACCGGATCATCGTCAACACGCACGCGTCCTGGTGGCGAAGGCGATGGCGGGGCGAAGTGCCCACTGACGCGGTGCCGGAAGGTCCCGTGGAGGGCGACTTCGCCGGGAACGTGGTCGACCGCGACGCTCTGTGGACGGCGATCGGCACCCTGTCGAAGCGGCAGCGCGGGGTGATCGTCCTGCACTACTTCGAAGAACTCACGCTGCAGCAGGTGGCCGACACCCTCGGATGCTCACTGGGAACCGTGAAGACGCAGCTCAGCAGGGGGCTGGCACGGCTTCGCGTGAATCCGGACGTCAAGGATCTGGAGCTGGAGGCGACGAGATGAGTGAATTCACAGAGAACCAACTCCGTACCGTGCTCGCCGAACGCGGCGGCGACGGCCCGAAGCGGCCTGCTCGCCTGGAGGAGATCGCCGAGCGAGGACGCAGGGTGCGCCTGCGGCAGCGTGCCACCGCGTTCGCCGCGCTGGCCGGTGCCGCCGCGGCGATCGCCGCCCTGTCCGGGGTCGTCGTGCCCGGCTTCGGCAAGGACACCGCGGCGACCTCGGTGCAGGTGACGACCGGCGTCCAGTTGCCCGAGACGGTGGAAGGATCCCTGGACGAGCTGTCGCTGATCCATGTGGAGACCCACGAGTTCGTGGGGCAGAGGGTGGAGGTGACGTTCCGGCCGACCACCGCCTACACCGGCCGCGCCATCCGATGCGCCGATCCCATGGCTTGGGTGCTGGTGCGGGAGGGCCCTCCGCTGCTGGTGCGGGAGGGCCCTCCGCGCTTCTCGCACGTCGAGTTCTCCCGGTGCGATGCCCGGCAGGGAAGCGGCCTTGACAGCCAGCACACTGAGGAGTCCGTCGACGCGGGATGGCTGGCGGGGCCGCAGACCATCGAGGTCTGGGTGTTCCCCGCAGACGCGCCGATCTCCGACGGCCCCCCAGGCGATCCGTACGCGAACTGTAAGGTCGCCGACCGGAAGCAGGGCACCTGCGACGGCAAGTTCACGCAGGAGACGCTCGCCTCGAAGCCCGAACGGATCGCCGCCGCGGTCGGCCGCCGGCCGGGCCTGTGGTCCGTGGGCATCTACGACAAGCTGGACGGCTCGTGAGCCTCTCGTGAGTAGGTTGCGGCCCGGCGCACTATCCGGCGGCACCGCCAGGTCGGCAGCGTTGGCAAGTCGGCCCGCTCACCGAGCGGTCGTTTCAGCGGGCCAGAGCTTGCCGGCGGTGTGCGGTCTGGTGTGTCGTCATGTGGGCGAGTACTTCCAGGGGGCTGGTCAGCAGTTTGGAGAAGGCGAGTTCGGCGGCGCCGATCAGGGTGGCGTCGTCGCCGAGGGCCGAGGTACGGAGCTGGACCTTCTCCCGTGAGATCACCAGCACGTTGGCCTCCACCCGGCTGTGGACCTGGGCCGCCGAGCCCGGGTAGACCTCACGGAGCATCCCACCGAAGATCACCATGCCCGGGTTGAAGAGGTTGATGAGGTTCGCCACCCCGATGCCGAGCCAGTCGCCGATCCGGCGCAGCGCATCCCTGGCCACCGCGTCGCCGCGGTCGGCGGCGGCCACGACGGCCCGTACGCCCTCGCGGCCGGCCGGCTCGGAGGACCGGCCGGCGGCGTCGAGCAGGGCCTGCTCGCCGACCTCGGCCTCCAGGCAGCCTCGCGAGCCGCACCCGCACGGCCGCCCGTTGTACGGGTTCACCATCATGTGCCCGACCTCGCAGCCGTACCCGCCGTCGCCGTCCAGCAGCTTGCCGCCGACGATGATCCCGCCGCCCACGCCGACATCCCCGTGCAGGTAGATGAGGTTCTGAAAGCCGATGCCGACCCCGCGTTCATGCTCGGCGAGCGCGCCCAGGTGGGCCTCGTTCCCCACCAGGACCGACAGCCCGAGCCCCAGCCTGACGCCGAGCTCGGCACCGAAGGCCTGGTCCACCCAGCCCATGTTCGGCCCGAAACGCACCATCCCGTCACCGGGCCTGATCATGCCGCAGTACGCCGCGCCGACTCCGGCGCACACCGAGTCCGTACGCGCATTGCGGTGCATCTCGCGGGCGAACCCGGCGAGCACCCCCACCACGTCGTCGAGGTCGACCCCGGCGCGCGGGCGGACCGCCTCCCTGCGGTCCAAGATCACTCCGCCCAGGCCGACCCTGGCGGCGACCAGCCGGTCCACGCGGATGTCGAAGGCCAGTACGTACACCCGGTCGGTCTCCGGCCGGACCACCAGCGACGGCCGGCCCGCCTTGCCGGTCTCCTTGGGGAGTTCCTCGCGGACCAGGCCCGCGGAGGTGAGCTCAGCGGTGAGCGCTCTGATCGTGCTGCGGTTCAGACCCATCCGGTCGGCCAGCGCCGCACGCGAGACCGCGCCGCCCAGGTGCACGTGCCGGAGCAGAGTGCCGAGATTGTGCTGGCGAATCTCTTCCTGGGACGGACCGGCTTTCAGCATCGTGGGGGTCCTGACGACTCGGGGTTGTCATCGTTGCCCGCCGCAACGGCACGCCAGAGCGTCCTCGCCGACCGCGACAACACGACAGATCCTGTCACAACCCGACAATACCAACCGGTAGCTGCGGCAGTATCTCGTCAAAGGCGCCATAGTCCCGAACAATTGTGAACATCAACGAGCCGTCGGCGCGACCACCGGGGACGGCGCGCGCGAGGGTGAGCAGCAAGTCTTGAACTCCTCCCCGGCCGGAACTGAAGGACTTTGTTGCCCGATTCGGTTCACGCTGCCAACCCGAGATCAGCGCCAAGTCGTGCCAGGTGAGAGGCTCGGGTGCCGCGGATGGGGGTGTCGGTCCACCAGGCGTCCAGGCGGATGAGGTTGAGGGCGGAGGCGGTGAGAACGTGGGCGAGCCGGGTCTTGGTCAGGCCCCGGTAGCGGGTGGTGCGGATCCGTCCGGTGCGGATGGCCTGGGAGATGGTGCCCTCTACTCCGGCGCGGATGTTGTAGCGCTGCTTCCAGGCGTCGGTCTGTTGTTCGGCTCGTTGCTGGTCCAGGGCTTGTTGCGACGGCTGGGACAGCAGGGTCAGGCTGCGTCCGTAGCGATGCCCCCTCGCGCGTGTGCACTGTTCGCGGACCGGGCACGGGCCGCAGTCGCGGGCGTCGAAGTGGACCTGGGTGATCGGGGTGCCGCTGGGTTTGTGCTGGTCGGACCAGCTGATGCTGGTGGCACCGCGCGGGCAGATCGCGATCTTTGCGGTCCAGTCGATGGTGAAGGCGTCCTGGCCCAGCCCGGTGGCAGCCTGCCAACTGGTGTCGGCCCCGACCGGCCCCACCAGGTCGATGCCATCGCGGTCACGGGCGTTGACCAGCAGGGCGATGCTGATATATCCGGCATCGACCACATGCTCACGGGGCCGGAGCCCGCGAGCGTCCAACGCTTGGTGGATCTCTTCGGTCATCTCCGCATCGCCGCTCGCTGCGTCTGTGGTGAGCACACCAGTGATCAGGTGCGGGGCGTCGGGGTCGCAGGTTTCGCTCAGATGGACCTTGTAGCCGACCCAGCCCGAGCCGCGTTTCTCGCCGTAGCGGGCATCGGTGTCATACGGCGTGGCCAGGCGGATTTTCCCTGGCGGGAGGTCTTTGCCCTCCCGCCAGCGCACCCCCTTCTCGTCGCGGTGATACTGCTGGATCCAGGCCAGGCGCAGGATGTTCACCGCCGGGATACGGCGCAGCCAGACCGGGGCGCCGGCGGCGTGAACCGCCTCCAGCAGGGCGAATCCGTCGGTCCCGACGGTGAGGGCCCAGCGGGTGCGGGCATCGGCGCCTTTGGGGAAGCGGTAGCCATCTATCCGCGCTCCGTAGCGTTCGATCCACTCCGGCGCCACCACCCCCGCCAGCCAGTCCGGCGCAGCGGCGGCCAGCGCCTCCAGCGCAGCTCGCAGGCTCTCCCCGACGAACTCCATCCGGTTCAGCATCCGCGCCGAGGCGATGACGTGGGTGGAATCGGTCCGCTGACGGCCCCCGGCGCTCAGCAGTCCCGCCTCCTGGCAGCGGGCCAGCAGTTCATCCAGCAGGCGCTGCCCTTGCCCATGCTCGATCAGCCGGTCGCGGAACTGCGACAGCACCGAGAAGTCGAAGCCCGGGTCGGTCAACTCCAGAGCCAGAGCGTACTTCCACGAGATCTTGTCCCGCACCGCGTCAGCAGCCTGCCGGTCGGTCAGGTTCTCGGCGAACGCCAGGACCGAGACCAGCGCCAGCATGCCCGGCGACAGCCCGGGTCCACCGCGCACGGAGAACGCCTCGGCGAACTGCGCGTCGTCGAACAGCGAGCCCAGCTCATCACGGACCCGCATCGCCAGGCATCCCTTGGGGAACGCGGCGCGCGCGACCTGGGCGGTTGCCTCGGGTACCGGACGGGCAGGTTGGGGGCGCAGAGACATGGCAGATCTTCCTCCACCTTCTCCGCGGCCCAAGTAACCCCAGACTGCGTCAGCAATCAACGATCATCAACCGAATCGGGCAACAAAGTCCTGAAGGCCGGAGATTCTCCCGTCGCGTCGCGGTTAAGCGGCGCGCGGGGGTTGACGCTTCGCAGACCGGGTAACCCCGAGGTCTCCACGTCCTGACACCGGCATTCCGACGGCGTTCTTGATATTGATCGCGGCGTTGGTGTCGGCATGCCCCACCCAACCGCACGCGGGGTTGGCGCAGGCGTACCTGATCCGGTCCCGGGCCGCCGGGTCACGGTGGCCGCACTGGTGACAGGTCTGCAAGGTCCCCCGCGCGGGGACCTTCACGACGTGGCCGCCCCGGTCGGACCCAAGGCGACGGTGATCCCCCGGTCGATCCCTACCGTGTGGCCTGGGTGCACGGCCGGGGCAGGCGCGACCAGGGTTTGGGTGCGGAACACGACCTGCCAGCCGTGGGCATCCTTGACCAGCCGCGCTCCGGTGATCCGCCCGGCAGGGCCGCCCCTGGTGACGCCGGGCAGGCCCTTGGTCCACCGAAACCGCACCCGCCCGACCTTGGGCAGATTGATCGCGCCCCACCGCCGGTTGACCCGCTTGATCTGCAAATCGCGGGCCTGTGGGACGTCCACGGCCAACCGGGTCCGCAACCGGCCCTTGAACGTGGGCCGCTACTTGGAGTTTGCTTGCGAACCGATGGGAAGTGTTGCAACTCGTTGGAATCGTGTCAAGTCTCGACATTACGCCGCTAAACAGGATATTTCGCTCAGAAGATGACATATCCCCACATGCATGATGGCGAGGTGCGCCGCCACCCCACGGGCGGTGGCGCACCTCGCCGGGTGGGCCGGTGTCAGTTCCCGACCGGCTGGGGATGCCTCGGCGAGAGGAGGTCCTCCTGCCGTATGTCACGGGTGAGCAGGAGGTACAGCGCGGCCGCGGCGAGCATGCCCACGATGAAGGACAGGTCCGCCCCGCCCAACGCCTCCGTGACCGGGCCCTTGTAGAAGCTGAGGGACAGGAACGGGATCATGGCGACGAAGCCGCCGAAGTAGGCCGCCAGGCCCCGCCACGCCCAGCGGCCGTAGATGCCGTTCGGGTCGGTGATGTCGGCGATCGCGTAGCGGCCGCGCCGCACCAGGTAGAAGTCGACCAGGTTGACGGCGCTCCACGGCACGAGCAGGTTCACCATGATCGCGATGAACGTCTCGAAGCTGTGCATGTAGTTGGAGGGCATGCCCAGGCTCAGCACGGCTCCGGCGACGCCGACGACGAGCACGCCGACTATCCGCACGCGCAGGGTCGGGTCGACCCGCTTGATGCCGTCCACGATCGTGGCACCCGACAGCATCGCGCCGTACGCGTTGACTCCCGAGGTGCCGACCAGGGCCGGCAGGGTGGCCAGCACGGCGACCACACCGAATCCGGGGAAGACCGTGTCGCCGATGTCGTACAGCTGGGTGAGCGCGTTCGGCGACGGGACGTAGCTCGCGATCAGCGTGCCGAGGGCGCCCAGCCAGGCCGCGCCGCTGAAGCCGCCGACGAACGTCCAGCCGATCAGCTTGCCGTCCGGGACGTTCTCCGGGAGGTAGCGGGTGTAGTCCGAGACGTAGATCCCGTAGCTGATCTGGTAGCCGCCGGCCGCGGCGAACTGCGCCAGGAAGGCCGAGAACGTGAAGCCCGTCGCGATCGGGTGAGCGCCCCCCAGCGGGAAGTGGATCACCGCGGCGACCGTGAGGACCGCGAAGATCGCGATGATGAGGTAGCTGAAGTAGCGCTGCACCGTGTGCAGGAGGTCGTGGCCCACCAGGGCGATCACGATGGCGACCACCGAGAACACGACGTACCAGATCTTGTCCCCCGGCAGGAACATCGCGACCGCTTCCCCGGCGAGGATCAGCTGGAACACGTTGTAGCCGACGTAGATGAACACCGCCATCAGCAGCGGGAAGATCGCGCCGCGGGCGCCGAACTGCGCCCTGGACTGGATCATCTGGGGCAGGCCGAGCCGCGGCCCCTGGTTGGCGTGGAGCGCCATGAACAGCGTGCCGAACGCCATTCCGGACAGGACCGCCAGCAGGGACCAGCCGAGTCCCAGTCCGATCGACGGCCCGATGAACCCGATCAGGAGTGACGGCAGCATGAAGCCGCCGGTCAGCCAGAACGGGCCTTGGTGCCACGCCTTGCCGTGCCGTTCGGCGAGGGGGATGTAGTCGATCGACCGCCGTTCCACGCCGGTGATCGAGCCTGCTGTGCCAGGTTCACGGTTGACCACGGGACAAATACCTCCGGGAGCGCGACGAAGCGCAGTGGGCATGTAATTAAAAGGGATGAATTGCCATGTCGGGCACCATGCGGGTGCCTTCGCCCCCGTACAGGAAGGGACGGTGGTTCACGCTGGGGCCCCTGGACCCCCGAAGGGCGGCTCGGGCACCCCCTCGCTCCGCCGCGGGACACCCGAGTCGTACGTCGGCGGACTGCGCCCCCGTCAGGCCTGGTCGTTCTGCCGGACCAGCTCGGCGCCCTGGTGAGCCGCCACGTTGACGCGCTCCTGCCACGCCTTCGACCGGCCCGCGGCCCAGACGAGGGCGGAGCGGAGATCGGTGAGCGGCCTCGGCCAGCGGGTGCCGACCCGTCCGTAGAGACGGGAGTACTTCTGCGTCGCGTCGGTGACCGGCCGCTGACGCGCCTCCCAGGCCAGCAGGCTGCTCGGAACGTCCTGCGCGCCGTCGAGCATCAGGCCGAGGGCGTACCCGTTGGTCATCGCCAGGCAGGCGGCCTGCCCCAGGTTGGGTGACATCGCGCTGGCCGCGTCGCCGACGAGTGCCGTGCGCCCCCTGACCCAGCCGTGGCAGCGGACGTCGGAGAAGGAGGCCCACCGCGAGACGTCCGGGATCCGCTCGAAGACGTCCCGCAGACCGGGGAACGACTGCGACCAGGACTCCTTGTCGAACGGCGTCCGCCTGCCGGCGAGGTCCTTGGCCGGGCAGCAGGTGTAGACGTAGATCTGCTCGGGGGTCACCGGGACGATCCCGACGCGCCGCCCGCCGTTCCAGTATTCGAGCGCGTTGTTCACCGGGTCGTACGGCCGGCGCGGGATGAGGTGGCGGCCACAGCCGTCCTCGAGGTCGCGCACGACCAGGTTCAGCCCGAGCGAGTTGCGGACGGGTGAGCCCACGCCGTCCGTGCCCACAACCAGGTCGGCCTTGAGTACCTTGCCTGATTCGAGCAGTAGCTCGCCCTCCGGCGTCGCACCCGCCACCAGCGAGTCGGTGACGATCTCGACCCCGGCGCGGATCGCCGCGTTGGCGAGCGCCTGGTGCAGGTCGGTGCGCAGCACCGTGTACAGGCGCGTCTGGTCGCCCTTCATCCAGTCGTCCTGGATGAGCCGCTGCCGCTCGTCGTACAGGCGCCAGCTGGAGATGCGCTCGGCGCGCCGGGTGGCCTCCTCGAAGGCGCCGATCCCTTCGAGGACCCGCAGGGCGTTCTCCCAGACGAAGATGCCGGCGCCGATCTCACGGAGCTCGCGGCCCCGCTCATGGAGCCGGACGCTCCACCCGCGCTGGGCCAGTGCCGTGGCGACGGTCAGCCCGGCGATCCCGCCTCCGGCGATCTCGGCATGACGAGCTCCAGACGACATGACAGTTCCTCCAAGAACCGAACACCATGGAAATTGATCGGGGAGCACGTGCGGCCGTCCCCATGAACGCCGACCCGAATCCGATCGGGTCGACGGTGAGGTGAACCGTAATCCGTCACGTGGTGGCCTTGTCAAGGGTAAAAACCGTCGGAACTTAATCGATCAACGGATCTTTCCGTTCAGCTGAGCCATGGACCGTGGCTCAGGAGGTCGTGATCGAGCCGTATGGACGAGAACAGTCCGTTGGAGTATGTAAAAGGACGGATCAAGTCGTTGACTGGCCGAAGGCGGGCGCTTACGCTCACCGGAAGTAGAACGTCGGGTCCAAGGGGGGAGCCAGTCATGGACGGCGTCGCGGATCTGGTCCTGTTGTCTGATCGAGTCGCCTGGCTGACCAACGATGATCCCGTCTCGCCCGGTTTCGTCGCCGTACGGGGCGGCGACATCCTGGCCATCGGGCCGCGGGAGCAGGCCGGCCGCCACATCGGCGAGGGGACGGTCGTCCGGGATGTCGGCGGCCGGTCGATCCTGCCCGGGTTCGTGGACGTGCACGCCCACATGGAGGTCGCCGCCCGCACGCTCTACCAGACCGTCGACTGCCGCGCCCCGCGCTGTGCGTCCGTCCAGGACGTCCTCGACACGCTGCGCGCCCATCTCGGCGAGGCCGTGGACGGCTGGCTCGTCGGCCAGGCGAACCTGTTCTTCGACCAGAAGCTGGCCGAGAAGCGGCTGCCGACGCGGGCCGAGCTCGACTCGGTCAGCACCGACGTCGCCATCGCCGTGCGCGCCGGCGGTCACGTGAGCGTGCTCAACACCCGCGCTCTCGAACTGGCCGGAATCGACCGGTCGTACGAGGAGGTGGACTACAGCATCACCGGCATGCCGACGGTCGAGCGGGACGAGAACGGCGAACCGACCGGTGTCGTCAAGGAGATGGACAACCTCCTTCCCCTGCCCGGCCTCTCCGGCGAGAGCCTGCGCGACGCGATCCGGCGGGGTGTGCGCGACCTGTTCACCGCGTACGGCGTGACCACGATCGGCGAGATATCGGAGACGGTCGAGGGACTGCGGGCGATGGACCGGCTGCATCAGGACGGCGAGCTGGGCACGCGGCTGCGCGTCTACCTGTGGGTGCCGGGAACCGCGAGCCTCGCGGACGCCTGCAAGCACGCCGACTGGCTGGGTCTGGCCGCCGGCGAGGATCTCATCCGCGTCCACGGGGTCAAGATGTTCGCCGACGGCGGTTACTCGGCGGCGAGCGCGGCGATGAAGCGACCGTACGCCGGTGAGGGCCACCACGGTCATCACGGCCACTGCGGCGACGTGGCGCTGAGCCCGGAGCAGATCGCGGCCGCGTTGCAGGAGACCGCGGCGGCCGGGCTGCAGCTGGCCGTCCACGCCAACGGTGACCGGGCTCAGGAGGAGGTGTGCCAGGCGATCATCGCGGCCGGCGGGGTGCCTGCCGGCGCCCCCGCCCCGCGGGTCGAGCACGCCGGCAACTTCCTGCCCGATCCCGAATCGACCGAGCTGTGGCGGCAGGCGGGAATCGTGCCGGTTCCCCAGCCCGTCTTCCTCTACACATTCGGCGATTTCTTCCCCACCTACCTCGGCGACTACGGCAGGCTCGGCCGGTTTCCGTTCCGCGACCTGCTCGACCAGGGCTGGCCGATCACCGGCAGCTCGGACGTGTGGATCGGCTCGGAGGAGCGCGCGACCAACCCGTTGTTCAGCATCTGGTGCACGCTGCGGCGGCAGTCCTTCCTCGGGGAGATCATCGACAGTGACCAGCGGATCACCATCATCGAGGCGCTGCGCATGCACACGATCAACGCCGCCCGGACGCTGGGCGAGGGCGACCGTTACGGTTCGCTGGAACCGGGCAAGCGGGCGGACGTCATCGTTCTCGACCGCGATCCGTTCACGTGCCGGGACGACGAGCTGCTCGACGTACGTGTGGACGAGGTGTATCTCTCCGGCCGGCTCGTCCACAGGGCCTAGTTCAGGCGGGGAACGACGTCCCGCGACGGACTATGTTGGCTCCCATGAACGGACCTGACAGCCCCACTCCCGGCCTGCTGCCCGGGGTGTTCCCGCTGTCCGGCGGGGACGACGGGGACTCCGGGCTGTCCGGTCTGGATCGGGCGATCATTCGTGCCCTGCAGGTGGACGGCCGGCAGTCGTTCGCGGCGCTGTCCCGGGACCTGGACGTTCCGGAGAAGACCATCCGCCGCCGGGTGAACCAGCTGCTCGCTGACCGCGTGATCCAGATCACGACGGTCGCCGACCCCGCGATCCTGGGCTACCAGGTCGCGGCTCTGGTGGGGGTGCAGCTGGACGGCCGGCGCCGCATCCACCCGCTCATCGAGTCGATCATCGAGCTACCCGCCGTCGACTACGCCGTCATCACCACCGGCCGCTACAACGCGCTGGTGGAGGTGCTGTGCCGCGACATGACCGAACTGCTGTCGGTCGTGTACGAGTCCCTGGCGCAGATGCCGGGGGTGCGCGGCGTGGAGACCTTCCCGTACCTCCAGCTGCACTACCAGGAGCCGGTCTGGGAGGCGGCCCAGCAGAAGGTCCCCGACGGCGGCGGCGGTGCGCGGCCGTCGCTGGACGCGATGGACCGGCGCATCATCGCGGAGCTCAGCGGCGACGGGCGGCTCGCCTTCTCCGTCGTCGGGGAACGGCTGGGCATGTCCGAGTCCCAGGCCCGCAAGCGGGTCACCCGCATGCTCAACGACCGCGTCATCCGGATCGCGGCCATCGCCAACCCGCGCAGCCTCGGCTTCGACACCCAGGTGTGGGTGGCGATCCGGTGCATGCCGGGACACAGCATCGAGGAGCTCGCCGAGACCCTGTCGAAGATACCGTCGATCACGTACGTGGCCGCCTGCGCCGGCCGCTTCGACATCTTCGCCGAAGCCGTGTGCCGCAACACGGAGGACGTCATGCGGCTGCTCGATGCCGAGATCAGGACGCTGACCAGCGTGCAGTACGCCGAGCTGCTGATCTGCCTGCACCTCTACTACCGAGCCGTACGGCCCGCCGCGGCGGAGCGCTCGTCATGAGATCCCGCACAGGAGCGGGACGTCCTCGGAGAGGCTGCGGACCAGCTGGGTCAGACGACCGATCTCCCGACCTGTGGGGCGGGCATTTCTGGTCCGGCTCCTACTTCGCCGCAAGCGTGGGCGGCGCACCGCTCACGGTCCTCAAGCAGTACATCGAACAGCAGAAACGACCCGTGTGAGCTGACCTGCTCACGGGCGCGGAAGGCTAGGGCACGCTCGCGCCCTAGCAGGCCACTCCCGCGTGGGCCTTCACCCCCGGCGTGAACGCCGGAGCACTGGCCCACAGTTCGGTAGAAGCCGCCGAGGATCTCGCAGGCCTCGGCGAACCGCTCAGTCCAGGGCATAGGCGATCTCGGTGAGGTGCCGGCCGTAGTCGGACTGCCGCATTCCGGCGCCGAGCCGATAGCAGGCCTCGGCGTCGATGAAGCCCATCCGCAGGGCTATCTCCTCCAGGCAGGCCACCCGCTCGCCCTGGCGTTTCTCGATGGCCTGCACGTACTGGCTGGCGGCCAGCAGGGAATCGTGGGTGCCGCAGTCGAGCCAGGTGTAGCCACGACTCAGCCGGGTCAGTCCCGCGCGGCCCTGCTTGAGGTACTCGAGGTTGACGTCGGTGATCTCCAGTTCACCGCGGGGCGAGGGGGCGAGATCTCGGGCGATGTCGACAACCTCATTGTCGTAGAAGTACAGGCCCGTGATGGCGTTGTTGGAGCGCGGGCGCAGCGGCTTCTCCTCGATGGAGACCAGGTTGCCCTTGGAGTCGACCTCGCCGATCCCGTAGCGCTCCGGGTCGGACACGGGGTAGCCGAACATGGTGCAGCCGTCGAGCGACTCCCGGGAGCGGCGCAGCAACTCCGGGAACCCGGCACCGTGGAAGAGGTTGTCGCCGAGGATCAGCGCCGAGCTGTCGCCGCCGATGTGGTCGGCGCCGATCAGGAAGGCCTCGGCGATGCCGCGCGGCTCGTTCTGCACCGCGTAGGACAGGTCCAGGCCGAGCTTGGAGCCGTCGCCGAGCAGGCTCTGCATGACCGGGATGGCGGAGGGAGTGGAAATGATCAATATCTCCCGGATCCCGGCCAGCATCAGCACGGAGAGCGGGTAGTAGACCATCGGCTTGTTGTAGATGGCAAGCAGTTGCTTGGACGTCGCCAAAGTCAGCGGGAACAGCCGTGTACCGTTGCCGCCAGCGAGAACGATTCCCTTCATCATCCGGTCCGTTCTTCGATGTGTAGGTCAGTGGTCGGTTCGTCCGGACGAACCTTCGGCACGGGACGGCCCGACCGGTGATCGACCCGGCGGCAGGCGCAAGGCACGCACGGCCCGGCGCAGGGTGCACGCGGCCCGGCGCAAGGTATGCGCGGCCCGGACGGTCGCGGGTGACGCCCGCCGGCGGCTCGGCGGCGGTCACGGACGACTCGGCGGCCTATCAGAACGGCTCCTCGCCTAGAGTACGTCGAAGTATTCGCCGATCCACAGACCGAGACCGGCGTCGACGGACTTCAGCGTGGAGGCGGTGTAGTTCTTCAGCGGAATGCACCGGAAATCGAAGCTGACCCTGGTGTGGCCCGTCTCGTTGACGACATTCCCGTGGCTCCAGTTGACCGCGTCGAAGACCAGCGCCTGCCCGGGGTTCAACGTCACCGGCTCGTACTTCGCCGAACCCAGTTCGTCCTCGATCCAGACCGAGTTGGAACCCCAGGCCGGGGTGAAGGGGACCCAGAAGTTGATCTCGCCGTCGCCGTGGTTGTAGTCGCCGTCGGTGTGGAACTCGCCGACGGCGACGTTTCCCGGGAGGTGGATCCGGAAGGTCGGAACGCGCTGGAAGCAGAACTCGTCGGTCTTCAGGACATCGGGAACAATGGATGCGATGAATTCCCGGTAAAGGGTTCGGATGCTCGGCTCAAACGCGTCATAGAACTTGGCGTGAAAGTCGGTCGCCTGGTCGGTCTCCACCGTCAGCACGTCGATGGGCACGTCGGCACGGAGCTTTGCCAGGTCGTCGACGTCGTAGATCCGACTCAAGATCGAAACGAAGTCAAATTTCGTCGAGTCATAGTCATGAACAGCGGGGTGCATTGCGAGGCCCTTCCTCTCAGACTCAATGTTGCGTACGCACCGGGGCAGCCTGTGCCATTAGCGGAACCTGTCGAGTTGTTCGTTGATCTGCTGAATCAATCGGGTCTGTCGATCCACATGGTGGTGCGTAGGTCTGGTGGTGCGGGGAGCTCGGCGCCGTAGGCCGGCTGCCGAGATCAAGGACGCGACGTGCGGTACTCGGCCGTCAGCCTCTCCAGGGCCGGCACGAGATCGCCCGGGCTCGGCATCGCTCTCACCTCGGTGCGCACCTGAGCGGCGTTCGCCGCGAACGACGGGTCCTCCAGGACCAGCTTGAGGCTGTCCCGCAGCCCGTCGGCGGTCAGCCTGTCGGCATTGGCCGCGTACACCCCGGCGCCGCGGCCCTCCAGGCCGTTCGCCATGGCCACCGGACCCCACCAGTTCTCGACCTTGTAGCCGTTGGGCACGATGATCTGCGGGACGCCGTGTTCGAGCGCCGACGCGAAGCTCCCGGCCCCGCCGCTGTGGACGATCGCCGAACACGTGGGCAGCAGCGCGTTCAGCGGGACGAAGTCGACGGCACGGACATTGTCCGGCAGGGCCGTCACCGACTCGAGCTGCTGGGCATTGAGGGTGGCGATCACCTCGACGTCGAGGTCGGCCATCGCGTCGAGAAGATCACGGGCCGAGGCCGCGACACCGACGACGTTGGCGTCTCGGTGCGAGAGGCCCATCGTCACGCAGATGCGCCTGCGGGTCGGCTGCTCGTACACCCACCTCGGTGTCGGGGAGGGACCGTTGAACGGCACATTGCGCATCGGGAGGTAGTGCACGCCCTCCGGCCGCCAGATCCACGGCGGCATGGGAGAGATGGTCCAGTCCCCCGACACCGTCGACTCGTCGAACTCGAGGCCGAACCGCTCCATGGTCGGCTGCAGCCAGTCCCGCAGCGGGTCACCGGCGGAGTCCGGCTGGGCCAGGCAGGCCGAACGCAGTTGCACCGCCCTGTCGACGCCGAACAGCATCCGGGCGTGCGCCGCGCCGACGGCCTTGGCCGCCACCGCGCCGGGGAAGGCGGTCGGGTCCGTGATCACCAGGTCGGGACGCCAGCTACGAGCGAAGTCGACCAGGTCGTCGACCGTGGAGTCCGGGAAGAACACCGCGTGCACGCCCCCGGCGAAATCCGCGAGTTCGACGTACGGATCGCCCCAGCCGAAATCGGTCTGTACCGACTTTCCGGTGGCCTGGCCCCTGCTGTCGACGGGCTCCGCCGACTCCTCGACCGGCCCCGCCTGCGCCATCTTCTCTTCGAGCAGAAGCATCTCGCCGACCGATACGCCGGGCAGTCCGGTGTTCGCGATGTCGTCGGCCATGTCCGGCGGGCCGGCGACGCACACCTCATGCCCTGCGGCACGGAGCGCCCACGCCAGCGGCACCTGCACGAACAGGTGTGACTTGAAGGGGTTGGTTACGAAGAGAATCCGCATCGGAGTCCTTCCACCTAGATGATGAGCGGTAGAGGCTGTGCCCGGTGACGCGCCCTGACGGCGGCCGGCCGGCGGGGCCCCTGGACAGACCCGAGACGCGGGGCGCACTGCGGACGGTCGTCGCGTCGGTGGGTGGTTTCCGGCCGGCTTTCGTACCGTCTGGGTGCCGTTTAAATCGAGTCGACGCTCGGCACCCAGTATGGCGTCGGGCGCCGTCGCGGCGCGTCTTCTGGATTGCGGTGCCCGGCCATCGCGGGAATGCCGCGCGTCCAGCGGAAATGAATCGCCGGGAATACGGAGGTACGGTCGGCGTCATCGCGCCGGCGGCCGGTGGCTGAACAGGCGTAGGCGTTAAGTCAGCACACCAGAAGGTGCATGGCGATACCCGATCTCAAAGACTTCTGAGATGAGCTCGGAAAGTCGTCGTACGTTTCTGCAACTTGGTCTCGGTATCGGAGCAGCGGTCATGTCCAATACATTCACCTCTGGATCCGTCGGCCACGCGGACGGCACCGGCACCCGCGGCCGCGCGGTCGACTGGGATTCGCTGCGCCGCCATCTGCGCGGTGACCTGATCCTGCCGTCGGATCCTCGTTACGCGCACGCACGGGAGCTGGCGATCGGCCAGTTCGACGCGATCAATCCGCGGGCCGTCGCCTACTGCACGACCGAGCAGGACGTGCAGGCCGTCATCGCCTTCGCGCAGGACAAGTCGCTGCACACCGTCCCTCGCAGCGGCGGGCACAGTTTCGGCGGGTACTCGACCACGGAGGGCGTGGTCCTGGACGTCTCCCGGCTGAACCACGTACGGATCAAGGGGCCGAACGTCGTCGTCGGCGCGGGCGCCCAGCAGGTCGACGTCCTCAACACGCTGACACCGCACGGGCTGGTGCTGGCGGGCGGCACCTGCCCCACCGTGTGCGTCGGTGGCTTCGTCCAGGGCGGTGGCGTCGGGTGGCAGACCCGCAAGTTCGGGCTGGCGAGCGATCGGATGGTCGGGGCCACCGTCGTACTGGCGAACGGGCACGTCGTGCGCGCCTCGGCCGAGGAGCACCCTGACCTGTTCTGGGCGCTGCGCGGCAACGGCGGCGGCAACTACGGTGTCGTCACCAGTTACGAGCTCAAGCCGGTGCACGTCAGCACCATGGTGAACTACATGGTGGCCTGGCCGTGGGAGGCCGCCAAGCAGCTCATCGAGCAGTGGCAGCCGTGGGCGATCGGGTCGCCCGACGACCTCGCCGCTTACCTGATCGCGATGAACCCGGACGCGGGGACGGGCCCGCCGCAGCTGTTCATCTACGGCGCCTGGTACCGCGGCGTGGAGGAGCTCGACCGTCACCTCGACACGCTGGTGGGAATGGTGGGCGTGAGCCCCGTCCACCGGATGGTCGCGGAGAAGCCGGTGTACGACGCCATCATGGAGTTCTACGGCTGCGGGGAGCTGTCGACCGACCAGTGCCACCGCGTCGGGTACTCCCCCGAGGCGCAGATGCCCCGTGACAACTTCTACCGCACCCGCAACCGCATGTTCGGCGGGCCGGTGCCCACGCCGAACGTCGACCGGCTGCTGGAGACGTTCACCGAGTCGGGACGCACCGGGCAGTTCCGCATGCTCTACTTCGAGACCTTGGGCGGCGCGGCCAACGGGCCGGCCAGGACGGACACCGCGTACGTCCACAGGACCACCGAGATGCTCACCGGTTACACCGTGTCGCTGACCAACCCGGACTACACCGCCGAGGACGCGGCGGCCTGCGAGGAATGGCTCGCCGACGGCTTCCGGGTGCTCGACCGTGATTCGCTGCGCGAGAGCTATCAGAACTACATGGACCCGGCGCTGCCGGACTGGCGTCAGGCCTACTACGCGGAGAACTATCCCCGGCTGGTCCAGATCAAGCGCAAGTACGACCCGCACCGGTTCTTCCACTTCGCCCAGAGCATCGGCTGATCGGCGGTCCTGCGGACCGTCGCCCCGGTCGTTGGACGACTCAGCGGTGACCTCGAACTCCGAGGTCACCGCTGAGTCAACTAGAAGGGGCCTGCCGTATGCGCCCCGGTACAGGCGGATACGGCAACGCCGCCGCCGGCTCGGTGACCGGTCGGCGGCGCACTGCCTCGACTACACAGATCAGAGCGCGACCGCCCGGGTGGTGATGGCGGCGAGCAGCGTGCGGGCCTGGACGTTGACGTAGTGGCCGTGCCGCACCAGGGAGGTGAGCTGCGGCGTGGTGACCCATCGGAAGCCACGCGGCGGCGTGGTCGGCGCGGTGTGCTCGCCGGCCTCCACGACGAGGTACCGGTTGACGGCGTTGAGGAACCGGCCGCCCTCTTCGGCGTGCACGGCGTCATAGAGGATGTCCGCGGGCCCGGCCCGCATCACGAGGTCCAGGTACGCGGGGCGCCGCTCGGGTGGCAGATCCGTGTAGTACTCGGGAGTGCACTGGACCGTCGGCCCGAGCTCGACCGTGTCGAGGAAGCCGCCCTCGATACGGGCATGGGCCAGCAGGTGCGGCACCCCGCCGAAACGGCGCATCACGAACGCCGTCAGGCCCGGGCGCACCGGTTCGAACAGGGGCTGCGTCCAGCCGGCGACCTCGCGGTTGGACGCGCCGACCGCCATGGCGACCACCTTGAAGTAGCGCCCATGGACATGGTGGATCGAGTACTCGTCGCGTCCCCAGTCGGAGACCTGGGCGAGCGGCATGCGGCGTGAGGTGAGCCGATACCGGGACCGCTGCGCGTTGAACCAGGACAGCAGGTCCGTGTCCGAATGCCAGGCGCCGCTCTCCGCGTCGGCGGCCGGGATGCAGGCGATGACCGTGCGCGAGTCCATGTTGACCACGTTGTCCCGCTTGAGCAGCTCGCCGATCTGGCCGAGTGTGAGCCAGCAGAAGTCCTCGGCGAGAGGCACGTCCTCGTCCACCTCGATGACCATGTTGCGGTTCCGCTTCTGCAGGAACCACGAGCCGTGCTCGGACTGCAGGACGTCGGCGAGCACCCGCCCGCGTCCGGGCTCGAGGAAGTACTCCAGGTAACGGACGGCGGCGCCCTTGTGCACGCGGGAGTAGTTGCTGTGCGTCGCCTGGACGGTCGGTGACAGCTGGAGCAGGCCGGGATTGCCCGGCTCCATCTTCGCCTGCATCAGCAGGTGCAGGACGCCGTCGATCTCCCGGCACAGGATGCCGAGGATGCCCACCTCGGGCTGGACGATGATCGGTTGCTGCCAGGAGGCGATCGGCGGAGCGCCGGGCTCGCCGACCGTCACGTCCAGTCCGTCGACGCTGAAGAACCGCCCGCTGTGGTGCCGGAGATCGCCGGTGTGCGGGTCGAACGACCAGCCTTCCAGGTCCGCGAGGGGGATTCGCTCCACTATGAAGGGATGTGCCCGGGCGCGGTCCCTGAGCCAGGCGTCGAAGTCCGCGGTCCGCATCTGGGCGCCGGCGTCACGGACCGCGATCGAACGCGCCAACCGGCCGGGAAGGGCCAGGTCCTCGCGCGCTGCCAGCAGCGTCTGTACCGTCATCTACGGCACCACCTCTCGGTGAAGACGGGTGTCCAAGGGCACCCGGAGCGGGGTCCCGAGGCGCGCGTCGCCCGGGTCGGCGGCACCCGGACGTAGAGGGGGGGACCGGAAGGGCGCCGTCACGAACGGGACACGCATACGTTCCTCCGGATCGATCGCTTGGGTCGATCGTGACCCCCCTGCCAACGGCGGCGCACCTTCCGGCTTGCGTTCATCGGTCCGCCTCGTGGCCACGTTTCTTCGGCGTTGCGCACTCTCCACCCGCACCCGTCCAACAGCGCTTCTGCGGTGTTACGGTCGATTTCGAGCCGCCATCCCGGCGGTTCGCTGACCTCGAAGGTCGTCATCGCCCGCCAGACCTCCCGGAGTGTCCATGTCGACTCGGAGCGCCACTCGTGTGCCTGCCGGACGGTTCGGTACGCCCGTCACGTCGAACGGCCGAGCCTTGCTGGCCCTGGTAGAGCAGGATGTCGCCCGGATCCGGGACGGCGCCGCCGCCCTCGACCGTTCCGGCGAGTTCCCGGTGGAGACCTTTGAGCGGTTCCTCGACAACGGCGTCATGGCGGGGACCGTCCCCGAGGAGCTCGGCGGCATGGGCGTCTCGTGCCTGTCCGACGTCGCCACTGTGCTGGCCGCCGTCGCCGAGGCCGACGCCTCCACCGCGCTCGCCCTGCACGTGCAGTTCAGCCGCGGCCTGACCCTCGCCTACGACTGGCAGCACGGCTCGGCGCCGGTGCGCGCGCTGGCGGAGCGGCTGCTGCGGGGCATGGCGTCCGAACGGTTCGTGATCTGCGGCGCCGTGAAGGACCACCACACGGCGGTGACCCGGGTGACGCCCGACGGGCGCGGCGGCTGGCTGCTGTCCGGCCGCAAGACGCTCGTGAGCCTCGCGCCGCTCGCCACCCACTTCGTGGTGCACACCCAGAAGGTCGTCGACGGCGAGCCGGTCACACTGGCCGCCGCGGTGCTCGACCGTTCGGCACCCGGGCTGACGGTCCTGCCCGAGTGGGACGGCCTCGGCATGCGTGCGTCGGGCACGTACGGCATCGTTCTGGACGGTTGCCGGGTCCCCGCGGAGGACGTGCTTCACCGGGGAGTGGTCGGCGCGCACAGCGACCGTGCGCTGGCCGGGCAGACCGTCAGCTCCATCACCATGCTCGGCATCTACGCCGGCGTCGCCCGCGCCGCCCGTGACATCGCGATCGGTGCGGCCGCGCGCCGGCCTGCCGCGCCGCCTGCGGCCGTGCGGGGCCTGGTCTCTGACATCGAGTCCAACCTCTACACGCTTCAGGCCTCGGCCGCGGCGGCGCTCGCCAATGCCGACGAGCTCAACGACGACCTCACCGGTGACCTGGACGAGCGTGGCAGGCGGATGATGGTGCCGTTCCAGTGCGCGAAGCTGGCGGTGAACCGGCTGGCGCTGTCGGTGGTCAACGACTGCCTGACCGTCGTCGGCGGCGCGGGCTACGGGGCGGCGCACCCGCTGTCGCGCCTCTACCGCGACGTGCGCGCCGGGTGGTTCATGCAGCCGTACACCTACGTCGACGCGGTGGACTTCCTCAGCGGCCAGGCGCTCGGCATCGACCGTGACAACGACTACATGAGCTACCGCGTGAGCGCGTCTGCCGCACGCTGAGCGGCCGGCCCGGCATACCGCACCGCCCGGCAGCGCATCGGCGCGGCCCGGGCGGTGTGTCGTTCACAGGCGCCGGGCGGCGGGCAGGCGCGCACCACGGCCGAGCCCATGAACGCCAAGATGCCCCGAGCACGGTCACCAGTGGGGCGACCGGCCCGGGGCTGGGTCGACTTCGGCTACACCGCCGCGGAATCCGCCCGGTAGAGCGCCTGCCAGTAGTAGCTCCACGGCACGGCGGGACCGTCGGCCACACAACTCCATGCCGGTCCCGGCCGGTACGCGTCCAGGAACTTCGGCACCTCGGCGGCCACGGCGCGGTTGTCGTGGATGTCGATGACGTCGCGGAGCAGGCCGGTGCGCAGCGCCAGCGCCACCACCTCGTCGCCCTGCACGTGGTCGTCCAGCGTCTTGTCGAGATACTTGCCGACCGGGTTGTTGACGTAGAGGTGGTCGCAGTTGCCGGCGATCAGCCGGAGGTAGTCGACCACCGTGTCCGGCTCCATCTCCGCGAACGAGTCGATGTTCAGGCCGAGGTCGAAGTGCCGGCCCGCGACGGTGTCGTCCACGTCCGACACCGGGGTGAACGTGACCTTCTCGAACTGCTCCGGGGTGAGGACCTCCGCCAGGTACGCCGAGGACAGCTCAAGGGTGTTCTCGAGATCGACGATGTGGTACGAGGCGACGTCGTGGTTGGACAGCATCGCGTGGCAGGTGCGCCCGTAGCCGGCGCCGATCTCCAGCACCGAGCGGCCGTCGAGGTCCAGCGTCCGCGTGATGAACCCCAGCTCGTACACCGCCTGAATGTAGTCGAGGCACACCGTCTCACCGTCGTAGGTGACGGAGAACGGGTCGCCCACGTCGCGGTGGGCGATGTTGCGCAGCCGCTGCCAGTTCTCGGCGTCCAGTCCGCCGGCGAGCGTGTAGACCAATGCCTTGAGGTACCGCACGCCGTTGGTACTGGGGTTCCACAGTGCCAACTTGAAGTTCACATCGTTGGACTTGAAGTCACGAAGATCCCGCACCGCCTCCCGCGTGACGTTCGCGGTGGTGTTGTACGTCCACAGCCCGCTCGCGCCGTACTTCTGAGACAAGGTCCTCCCCTTTCCGGCCCGTACCTCCGGGACGGGTAAGCCCACGACGACCGGCGGGCCGTCATCATTCACCGTGCCGCATGGCGCACGGGGCCCGCATCTCACGGGTTGCGCAGGGCGTTCGGCCCCGCGGCCGTCAGCCCGGCCGGAAGCGCAAGCCGGGAGATGCCCGGGCACCGGCCGGGTGCGAGCCTGAGACGGTGAGTGGCCCCGCTCTTTTTCGAGGAGGAACGTCGTGACCGTACGGGTGTGGGACTACCTGCCGGAGTACGAGAAGGAGCACGCTGATCTACTCGACGCGGTGGAGACCGTCTTCCGCTCAGGTCAACTGGTTCTCGGCGAGAGCCTGCGCGCCTTCGAGCGCGACTTCGCCGCCTACCACGGTCAGGGTCACTGCGTCGGCGTCGACAACGGGACGAACGCGATCACCCTCGCGCTGCAGGCACTCGGCGTCGGCCCCGGCGACGAGGTGATCACGGTGTCCAACACCGCGGCCCCGACCGTGGTCGCCATCGACAACACCGGCGCCCGTCCGGTCTTCGCCGACGTCCGCGAGGACGACTTCCTCATGGACACCGACCAGGTGGCCGGCCTCGTCACCGAGCGCACCCGCGCCCTGCTTCCCGTGCACCTGTACGGCCAGTGCGTCGACATGGCGCCGCTCGAACGGCTGGCGGCCGACCGGGGGCTGGTGATCGTCGAGGACTGCGCGCAGGCCCACGGCGCGCGGCACGGCGGGCGGCTCGCCGGCACCATGGGGAACGCCGCGGCGTACTCCTTCTATCCCACCAAGGTCCTCGGCGCGTACGGGGACGGCGGCGCCGTCATCACGGGCGACCCGGAGGTCGACGGCCGGTTGCGGCGGCTGCGCTACTACGGGATGGAGGAGGTCTACTACGTCGTCGAGACGCCGGGGCACAACAGCCGGCTCGACGAGGTGCAGGCGGAGATCCTGCGCCGCAAGCTGACCCGCCTCGACCAGTACGTCGCCGGCCGGCGCGCCGTCGCCGAGCGGTACGTCGACGGGCTCGGCGACCTGTGCGGCGAGGGCGGCCTCGTGCTGCCGCGCACGGCCCCCGGCAACGAGCACGTGTACTACGTCTACGTGGTGCGCCATCCCGCGCGGGACGAGATCCTGCGCCGGCTGGGAGAGCGCGACATCCAGCTGAACATCAGCTATCCGTGGCCGGTGCACACCATGACCGGCTTCACGCACCTGGGCTACCAGCGCGGGTCACTGCCGGTGACCGAGAAGCTCGCCGGCGAGATCTTCTCGTTGCCGATGTACCCCTCGCTCCCGCTCGCGGTTCAGGACCGGGTCATCGACGCGCTCCGCGAGATCATCACCGCGCTTTGACAAGGAAGGAGCTCGCCAATGCCTGAAGGGAACACCATGACCGTATCCGGCTGCCAGGTCTGTGGGGCCCGGTTGGAGGAATTCCTCGACCTGGGCCGCCAGCCGCTGTCCGATCGCTTCCTGCTCCCCGCGGACATCCCGGGCGAGTTCTTCTTCCGCCTGCGCGTCGGCCAGTGCGTCTCCTGCCGGATGGTGCAGCTGGTCGAGCAGGTGCCCCGGGAGGCGATGTTCCACGAGGACTATCCCTACCATTCGTCCGGTTCGTCGAGGATGCGCGAGCACTTCAGTGCCACGGCCGAGCGGTTCCTGCGCACCGAGCTGCGGCAGGCCGACCCGTTCGTGGTGGAGATCGGCTGCAACGACGGCGTCATGCTGAAGACGGTCAGCGACGCCGGCGTGCGGCAGCTGGGCTTCGAGCCCTCCGGCGGCGTGGCGGAGATCGCGCGTGCCGGTGGCGTGGAGGTGCTGAACGACTTCTTCGAGGAGTCGACGGCCGCAGGGGTGCGCGAGTCGCACGGGGCGGCCGACGTCATCTTCGCGGCCAACACGTTGTGCCACATCCCGTACATCGCCTCGATCTTCAAGGGCGTCGACGCGCTGCTCCACGCGGACGGGGTGTTCGTCTTCGAGGACCCGTACCTGGGCGACATCGTGCGGAAGAACTCCTTCGACCAGATCTATGACGAGCACTTCTTCTTCTTCGCCGCGGGGTCCGTCCAGGCGATGGCGCGGGAGTTCGGGTTCGAACTGGTGGACGTGGAGCGCCTCACGGTGCACGGCGGGGAGGTGCGCTACACGCTGGCCCGCAGCGGGGTCCGCACACCGTCACCGGCCGTCGCCGAACTCATCGCCGAGGAGGAGGCGAGCGGCCTCACCGACCTGTCGACGCTGCAGCGGTTCGGGGACCGGGTCGCGGCGATCCGCCAGGACCTCGCCGCCACTCTGACCGGCCTGCGCGCGGAGGGAAAGCGGGTGGTCGCCTACGGCGCCACCGCCAAGAGCGCGACCGTGACGAACTACTGCGGCATCGGCAGCGACCTGGTCTCCTTCGTGTGCGACACGACACCGGCCAAGCAGGACCGGCTGACCCCCGGAACGCACATCCCGGTGCTGCCGGCCGAGGCGTTCGCCAACCCGTACCCGGACTACGCCCTGCTGTTCGCGTGGAACCACGCGGAGGAGATCATGGCCAAGGAGCAGGCCTTCCGGGAAGCGGGCGGGCGATGGATCCTCTACGTGCCCGACGTCCACATCGTCTGACCGGCTCATCCAGGAGAGGGCGGACACCATGACCCCGCACAATCTGGTCGGCGGCGCCGTCGCGTTCACCCCGCGCCAGTACCCGGACCATCGCGGTCTGTTCGTCTCGCTGATGGAGGAGTCGGCGTTCGTCGCCGCGGTGGGGCACCGGCCGCCGTCGGTGTCCCAGATCAGCTGCAGCGTCTCGCGGCCCGGCGTGGTGCGTGGCCTGCACTACTGCCGCACGCCACCGGGCTGCGCGAAGTTCGTGTACTGCCCGCGCGGACGTGTCCTCGACATCGTGGCGGACATCCGCGTCGGCTCGCCGACCTTCGGCCGGTGGGACTCGGTGATCCTGGACGACCGCGACTTCCGTTCGGTCTACATTCCGGTCGGCATGGCGCACATGTTCGTGTCGCTGGAGCCCAACAGCATGATGTCGTACGCGCTGTCGGTGGAGTACGTGGCCGAAAACGAGCTGGCGGTGTCGCCGTTCGATCACGAGCTCGCCATTCCGCTGCCCGCCGGGCTGGAACCGATCGTGTCGGACCGGGACCGCGAGGCCCCGACCCTGGCCGAGGCGCTGGCCGCCGGCGCGCTGCCGGACTACGACACCTGCCTGCGGCAGGAGGCGGAGCTGAGCCAGCGGCTCCCCGTGTGACCCGATTGGCACGAGAGCGCCCCGTCAGAAGATCTCTGGCGGGGCGCTCCGGCTTCCGGCGAGTCCGGCGAGTCCGGCGGAGAGGAAATTGATTACAGGTGAGCGGGGGAAGACTGGTTCGATGGGCGGATGGACTTCTCCCGGCTTCTCAGCTGTCTCGATGACGACTTCGCTCTGCTGCGTGCCGCCGTCGCCGGCACCGATCCGTCAGCACGCGTGCCATCCTGCCCCGACTGGTCCGTCGGAGAGCTCGCGCGGCATGTCGCCGAGGTCTACCTGCACAAGGCCGAGTGCATCCGGCTCGGGGCCTTCCCCGAAGAGTGGCCGCCCGGCGTGCTCGACCCCGATCCCGTGACCTCGCTCGACAGGACCTACGCCATGCTGACCGGGCAGTTCTCGGCGCACTCCCCCGCCGACCACGCGGCCACGTGGCACGAACCCGATCAGACCGTCGGCTTCTGGATCCGCCGCATGGCCCAGGAGACGGTGATCCACCGCATCGACGCCGAGCTCGCGGCGGGGCGTCCGGTGTCCCCCGTCCCGGACGATCTCGCCTTCGACGGCATCGACGAGGTCCTGAAGCTGTTCGTCGGCTACGGGAGCACCAGCTGGCTGGACGACTTCGGCACCCTTCTCGACGCCCCGGACGAGCGCCCGCTCTCGATCTCCACGAGCCACCACGCCTGGACGCTGACGGCCATCGCCGGCAAGGGCGCCCAGCCCGGCCATGTGGACGTGAAGGACGCGGCCACCGGTTTCGAGGGGGACGCGCTGGTGAGCGGGGACGCGGTCCCGCTCCTGCTCTGGCTCTGGAACCGTGGCGACGACGCCTCCGTGCGCGTCTCCGGCGACGATGCCCTGCTGAAGCAGTTCCACGCGCTGCGAACCGCCGCGACGCAGTGACCCCTCGCCGAGTCGGTGCCCGGCCCATGGTGCATGTCGAATCGACGTTGAGGCCGGGCGCCTGACGCCGGTCGGCCAGGTGGTCACTGCATGTCGGATGGCCGCGTCGCCCGGTTCTCCGTCTGGCGCGGTGTCTCGAAGCACGCGAGCCAGGTGGTGAGAAGCGATTCGAGCTGCGCCGCCTCTTCCGGCGTCAGGTGGTCGAGGAGCCGGCGTTCATTGCGCATGTGCTCGCTGAACGCCTGGTCGATCAGCTCCCTGCCGGCATCGGTGAGTGCGACGACACGTGCGCGGCGATCGCTCGTGCTGGGACGGCGCGTGACCAGCCCGTCGCGTTCGAGCCGGTCGATGCGTTTGGTCATGGCCCCCGTGGTGACCATGGTGAACGCGGCGAGCTCTCCGGGCGCACGTTCGAAGGGCTCACCGGCGCGCCGGAGGGTGGCGAGCACATCGAACTCCCCCTCCCCGAGCCCATAGCGCCGGTAGACGACACAAAGCTGTTCGGTGAGGTGGTCGGCGACGCGGTGCAGCCGTCCGATCACACCTTGGGGCCGCACATCCACGTCGGGTCGTTCACGGGCCCAGGCCTGCTGGATGCGGGCGACATGGTCGAGGCGCTCACTCACAACTCCACTATAGCTTCCATGGAAGCTATATTAGCTTCCATGGAAGCTAATCTCCGGTGGGTGCCTGTCACCGCGATCGCACCCGTGGCGTGGGGCACTACCTATTTCGTCACCCATCGGTTCCTGCCGGCCGAATACCCGCTGTACGGGGCGGCGATCCGGGCGCTGCCGGCGGGTCTGCTGCTCCTCCTTGTGCACAGGAGGCTTCCCCAGGGGTCATGGTGGTGGAAATCGCTGGTCCTCGGCACCATGAACATGAGCGCGTTCTTCGCACTGGTCTATCTGGCGGCGCAGACGCTTCCGACGAGCATCGCGTCGACGATCATGGCGACCTCGCCGATCGTGATGATGCTGTTCGCCTGGGCGGCGCTTTCCGAGCGCCCGCGCACGACGCACATGACCGGAGCCGCTGTCGGCATCGGGGGCGTCTGCCTCATGCTGCTGAACGGCGCGAGCACCGTGAACGCCTCCGGTGTATTCGCTTCCATCATGGCCATGGCGATGTCGTCCCTCGGCTACGTGCTCGCCAAGAAGTGGAGCGCGGACGTCGATGTCTTCTCGCTGACTTCCTGGCAGCTCATCGCCGGCGGACTGGTCCTGTTGCCGGTCGCGGTCGCGGCGGAGGGATCACCGCCCGCCCTGGACGGACCCGCGTTGATCGGCTTCGGCTATGTCACGGTCGTCGCGACCGCTCTCGCCTTCGCCGCCTGGTTCACGGGACTGCGGCACCTGAGCGCTGGGACGGTGGGGCTCATCGGGTTACTCAACCCGATGACCGGTGTCCTGCTCGGCACCGTGGCCGCCGGTGAAACGCTCGCCGCTCAACAGATCTGCGGACTCGCACTGGTCTTCCTCGGGATCCTTTTCGGCCAGCCTTTCACGGCTCGCCTCATCACGCTCGTCAGAGCCCGGCGTCCCGATCGTGGCCGTCCCCCTGCTGAGGCATGCTCCTGCTCGGCGCCTGGCGTTCGGCCGTAGCGTCGACGCGCTCCGCGAGCACTGGCCTCATCCCATCCGCCCAGTGGCTTCTCTACGCCAATCCCAAGAGTGGCAACCAGGGGAGCATCGTCCGATCTTCCGCCCGCCTCATGTGGTGAAATGATGCACGGAGTCCAGAAAGGTCACTCGATGCGGGTTACCACGGATGCCGACGTGCGCCAGGTGTTCGACCGGGTCGCGGATCGGTATGACGACCAGATGCGGGCCTGGGAGCGGCGCCTGTTTCCGGGCAGCCGGGAGTGGGCCGTCGGGCAGGCGCGCGGCCATATCGTGGAGATCGCGGCCGGCACCGGGCTCAACCTGCCGCTGTACGACGCCGGCGTCACGGTGGTCGGGATCGAGCTGTCCGAGCGCATGCTGGAACTGGCGCGGCGGCGGGTGGCGCGGGCCGGCCTCGGCGAGCGGGTGGAGCTGCGGCAGGGCGATGTGCAGCGCCTGGAGTTGCCCGACGGCATCGCGGACACCGTACTGTCCACGTTCACGATGTGCACCATCCCGGACCCAGCGGCCGCGGCGCGCGAGGCCTACCGCGTGCTCAAGCCGGGCGGGCGGTTCGTGCTCGCCGAGCATGGGCCGTCAAGCAACCCGATCATCCGGGCTGGGATGCGGTTGGTGGAACCGGTGTTCGTGCGGTTCGAAGCCGACTACCTCACCCGCGATCCCCGGCCGTTCCTGGAGCAGGCCGGTTTCCAGATCGAGTCGGTGTCCCGGATGACACGCGGCATCAGCTTCCGGGTGCTGGCCGTCCGGCCATGACCTGCCAGGTCGCACGGGAATGATTTTTCGGTACATGTACGGATGTCGCTACGTATGTACTGCGCCTTCCGGTGGCCATACCGTCACGCACAAGTCGATTCGCCCATCACGACGAGGTCAGGAGCGTCATACCATGTCGTACCCGTCCTGACGGTGTAACGCCGCTCCCGGCCCTGGGAGTCATTCGGTGCCGGATGAGTCTCGGCCGCCTCAGCCACCGGCCGGCGTATCCGGCGTGTGAGCATTCATTTCTCCACACCCCCAGTCCCACATCATCGCGCCGTCCAGCGATTCGTGACGGCGCGATGAGCGCTGCCCGCGTACACGGCGAAAGCGCGGAAGTGGGATGCCGAGAAAGGAAAACGCACATGAGGCGCACAGCTGTCCTCACCGCGACCGTCGCCATGGCCCTGATGGGCCTGGTCGCGTCCGCGACCCCCGCGACCGCGCAGGCGCCGCCGGGGAGCACCCGGCATAACGCATCCCTCAGCGCGCCCCAGAGTGCCCCCCTCGCCGCCCTGGCGCCCCCCGACATCAGCCTGCCGAACATCAAGGCCCACCTCAGCCAACTGCAGAGCATCGCCAACTCCAACGGCGGCACCCGCAGGTCGACCACCGCCGGCTACACCGCATCGCTCTCCTACGTCGAGCAGAAACTGCAGGCCGCCGGCTACACCACCCGGCGCGTGACCTGCACGCCGGGTTGCACCAGCGGCTCCGGGCCCAATCTGATCGCCGACTGGCCGGGCGGGGACGAGAACCAGGTCATCATGTCCGGCGCCCACCTGGACAGCGTCTCGGCGGGTCCCGGCATCAACGACAACGGCTCAGGGTCGTCGATGCTGCTGGAGGTCGCGCTGACCCTGGCCGCGCAGCGCCCGACGATGACCAAGCACGTGCGGTTCGGCTGGTGGAGCGACGAGGAGCAGGGACTTCTCGGCTCTCGCGCCTACGTCAACTCGCTCAGCTCGACCGATCGTTCCAAGATCAAGCAGTACCTCAACTTCGACATGGTCGGCTCTCCCAACGGCGGCTACTTCATCAACAACATCACCACCACGGCCGCCGCCGACCTGCGCGCGTTCTACACCAACCTCGGCCTCCAGCCGGAGGAGAACACCGAGGGCGCCAACCGCTCCGACGACGCCTCCTTCCGCAACGCGGGCATCGCCACCTCCGGTGTCGCGGCCGGTGCCAGCGCCACCAAGACCTCGGCGCAGGCCGCCAAGTGGGGCGGCACTGCGGGAGGGGCGTACGACTCCTGCTACCACCGGTCGTGCGACACCACGGCCAACATCAACGACACCGTCCTGGACCGGTCGGGCGACGCCCTGGCGTACGCGATCTGGACCCAGGCAGTGGGCACCCCCACTGGCAGGGACTTCTCGATCAACGCCAGCCCCGCGTCGGGCTCCGTGCAGGCGGGCCAGCCGGTCACGACCACGATCAACACCACGACGACGTCGGGCGCCGCGCAGACGGTGAACCTCACGACGGCGTCCGGGCTGCCGAGCGGCACCACGGCGAACTTCAACCCGGCCTCGGTGACCTCGGGCGGCTCCTCGACGCTCACGCTCTCCACCTCGGCGTCGACGCCGAACGGCACCTACACCGTCACCATCACGGGCACCGGTGAGACCGCGACCCGCACCACGACATGGACGCTGACGGTCAGCGGCGTGGGCGGAAACCGGACGTTCACCAACGACACCAACTTCACGATCAACGACTTGGCGACGATCAACAGCTCGGTCACCTCGACCGCGACCGGCAGCGCCGTGTCGCCGGTCCGGGTGAGCGTGACGATCTCGCACACTTGTGCCGAGGACCTGCAGATCCGCCTGCGCGGCCCGAGCGGGACGTACTACACCATCGACAGCAGTGGTGGCACATCCTGCACCTCCTACGGCACCCGCACCTACTCGGTCCCGGTCACCCAGCAGGCCTCCGGAACCTGGACGCTGCAGGTGACCGACAACTACCGGCTCGACACAGGCTTCCTCGACACGTGGAGCATCACCGTCTGAGCGAAGCTCCGAACCTGAGCGATACAGCGAACCGCAGTGTGGCGCGGCGGCCGTGGGCCGTCGCGCCACAGGTGCGGTGTTTCGGGTGTTCGGGTCAGCTCGCGCTGCAGGAGACGGTCGGCCAGGTCCAGTTGCCGTTGGTCTGGATGGTCACGCCCCAGTTGTTGCCGTTGCCGTTGGGCTTGGCGGTCAGCACCTGGGCGCTGGGGTAGCTGGCGCTGATGTTCCAGGTGGCGATGATCTTGGCCGGGGACGGCACGTTCATCGTCACGGTCCAGTTGCTCGAGCCGCTGACCGAGACGTTGAGGTTGTACCGGTCACTCCACTGCTGACCTGCGGACAGCGACGCGGTGCAGCTGCCGCCACCGCCGCCACCGCCACCACCACCGCCGCCGCCGCCGCCGGAGGAGCTGTCCACCGTTATGTTGGAGTTCCCGCTGCTTTGGTATCCCTCTGTTGCGAGGATCATGTAGTCATGGCTGCCCAGATTCATTCCATTACGGGCCCATGCGTCGAAGTGGTTGCCAGTGGTTATGGTTCCGCCCGTTTTCTTCGACTGCCGGACGCTCCAGTACTGATTGAAGGTTCTAGTGCCTTCGATGGAGGGGGCGTTGGTTCGCGTCGTCTGGTAGATGTCGTACGTGCCGCCATCGCTGGTGACCGTGCCCTTGTACGTTCCCGTGGGCCGATAAGTGCCCCAGTTGTCGACGATGTAATATTCCACGAGTGGGTTTCTCGTCCACCCATAGAGAGCCAGATATGCATTGCCGGACGGATTGAAGCTGCCTGAGTAGTTCACGGTCCTACGTCCGCCGGTGCTCCAGCCCTTGCCGGCAACGAAATTCCCGACGTTGCTCCATGAGGTGCTGTAATTGCCGCCGGATCCCAGGTCCATGGAGGACGACCCGCCGCCATCGGTCCAGAATGAATAGAAGTAGCCGTTGTTGGTGCCGGTTTGACTGGAGGTTATGGCCGCGTTGGCGGTGCCGGGCAGCATCGTTATGGCCGCGGCCAGCGCTACGGCGCAGGCACGGCCGATGAGCAGCCTGGTGCGGCCGCGTCTGCGGCTCTGCGGGTGGGCGAGTGCGTCGTTCATGTGCGTGCTTCCTCCTTGTGAAGGCCGGCCGGGAGATCAGGCAGCGTGATACGACCCGGCGGGGGGTTGGCCGGTGCGGCGTGGCGAGCCCCAGGAGATCGCCACGCCACGTTCTTGGCCGGGCGGCATGTCAGTCCGCCGGGCGGTGTGCCGGGTGGGCCGGGTAGGGATCAGCCGACCCGGCAGGAGACCGTCGGCCAGGTCCAGTTGCCGTTGGTCTGGATGGTCACGCCCCAGTTGTTGCCGTTGCCGTTGGGCTTGGCGGTCAGCACCTGGGCGCTGGGGTAGCTGGCGCTGATGCTCCAGGTGGCGATGATCTTGGCCGGGGACGGCACGTTCATCGTCACGGTCCAGTTGCTCGAGCCGCTGACCGAGACGTTGAGGTTGTACCGGTCACTCCACTGCTGACCCGCGGACAGCGACGCGGTGCAGCTGCCGCCGGGCGGAGGGCTGGACGGAGGCGGGGTACCGCCGCCGCCCCCGCCGTCGGTGGGCGCGACGGCCCTGCCGGTGGCAGGGGAGATCATGCCGGCGCACAGGTTGCGGCTGCGCAGGTTCGCGGCGATCTGCGGAATCGCCTGGACTGTCGTCGCGTACTGGTCGTGCATGAGGATGACCTGACCGTTCTGCAGCCGGCCCGCCGCCTGCACGATCTGGGCCGTGCTGGCGCCGTTCCAGTCCTGGGAGTCGACGTCCCAGATGATCTCGGTGAGGCCGAGCTGCTGCTCGACCGACTTGAGCGTGCCGTTGGTCTCCCCGTACGGCGGGCGGAACAGCTTCGGCGCGGTCCCGGTGGCCTGCTGGATGGCCTGCTGGGTCCGCTGGAGCTCCGACTGGATCTGCGAGCTGCTCATCTGGGTCAGGTGCGGGTGGGTGTAGCTGTGGTTGCCGATCCACATGCCGGCGTCCTGCTGGGCCCTGACCAGTGCCTGGTTGTTCTGCGCGTTCTGCCCGATGTTGAAGAACGTTGCCCGCAGGCCGTTCGACTTGAGGGTGTTCAGCAGGTTGTTGGTGTTGCTCGGGTTCGGGCCGTCGTCGTAGGTGAGGCCGACGTAGCCGGCGCTACAGTCCGCGGCGCTGGCAGAGGACGACAGGCCCACGAAGAAGGTCGCGCCCAGGATGCCGGCCACGCCGGCGATGAGAGCCTTGCGAACGCCGGACAGGCGGTCGCGGGTCCTGCCGTGCGGGATGGCGCTGTCGATCATGTCTGTACCTCCACTGGAACACTGATCGTCGAGGTGGCATGTGTGCGGAGGCCGGCCTGTGCGCAATTCTGCGTACTTCACCGAAACATGTCAATCAGATGACGAAATATTTCAGACGGATTAACCGTTTAAGCACGGCTTGACCTCGTGAAAGTCGGATGAAGCGCCCGAAATATTTCGAAACTGGCGTAGGGTCAAGCGACCCAGGGTCGGGCGGTGAGGTGGGCCACATGGCCTTGTGGATGCGCTTGCCGGAGATCGGGTACAGGGCGCCGAGAGTCTGAACTGCGGCTCCTCCAGCATCCAGCGGATGTCGACCGCCTGAGCGGAAGCGAGATGGTCGCCACCATGGTGGACACCGACCGGCCACAGGATCGACCGTTGCGGAGCTAAAAGTTTCTTCACTTCTCAGAAAGTTTCAGCGCAGCCGGCTCCTGCCGAAGCTTACGTGAGCTCCGGTTTTGTCCGGTCCAGTGGAGATCACGCACTCGCACATTGGACACAGGCGTTGACCGCCGTCATGCAACTGTCTTACGTTCCGCCTCGGACGAAGGCCGGCGATGGAGGCAGCGATGGCTTCGATCATGGGTGGACTCGCCGTTGATGAAAGCATGAGAACGACCTAGACCTTTAATTCTGGCGTCTCGTAGTGTCGCCGCATGACGACTGTGCTCTGCGTACCACAATGGCAAGGTTCGGCGTCGAGCAAGGCGCCGCGGCTGATGGCCGGTGCTCGCCGCGCCGCCGAGCTCGTTCCGGCCGACGTGGTGGTGACCGTGCCGGTGCTTGATACCGGTGGGGAAAAGGTCGCCGGGATCCGCGCGTTCGACGCGCTCGTGGAGAACCAGCGGCTGACGCGGAAGGCACTGGCCGGCATCGACGACCGGGTGATCACCATCGGCGGCGACTGCGCGGTCGACATCCCGCCTATCGCCGCTGCCCACGCTCGCTATGGGGACGCTTTGACGGTGCTGTGGATCGACGCGCACCCGGACGTCTACAGCCCGCAGTCCCTGCCATCAGGTGCCTTCCACGCGATGGTGGTGCGCGCGCTGCTCGGAGACGGGCCGGCAGGCCTCACGCCGGAGCAGCCGCTGGCACCACAGCAAGTGATCATCGCCGGAGAGCGGGCGGGCGACGTGTCCGAGCACGAGTACCTCGCGAAGACCGGCCTGCGCAGGTACGGCGTCGACGACCTGGAGCGCGTGCTGGACGGTCTACGCGGCCCCGTGTACGTACACATCGACCTGGACGTCCTGGAGCCCACCGCTTTCGGCGCGACCTGCTACCCGGAGCCGAACGGCGTGCAGCCGCAGCGACTGATCGACCTCGTCTCCCAGGTGGACGACATCATCGGGGCAGCCATCACCGAACACGCGCCATCCAGCGACGACGTCAACCCCGGCGAGGCCGAGGTGATCCGCCGGCTGGGGGCCGTGCTGACGCGCTGACGGTCGCGGCAGAGCCGAAACCGTACAGTCCCGCCCGGATGTCGAGGGTCTGGTGAGGGGTCGTCTTCTACCATGCGGTGGGGAGGCGGTCTGTTCGTCGCAACCGTCGTTTCGATGGCGGCCGCCGCCACTGTCGGCGGAGTCTTGCCGACCGTGCATGCCGCGGCCGCCGATCGCAGGGTCACCTACTCGCTGCCGCACCTACGTGGGCGCGTCGCCATCTGGCTGGGCACCCGGGTCCGGGAGACGGATCCTTCCCTCAGGGGGTCCATCTGACGTTCGGGTTGAGATGGCCGGTCCAGTCGAAGACGGCCATGTTGTCCCAGCTGTCCCCGCTGCCGTTGATGTTCGCGGGATCCCAGCCGTTGCCGGGCACCGCGTACCAGGTGGGCTCCCAGTAGAAGACGCCGATTGCTCCCGCGCCGCGGGCGGTGTTCTGCACCGCGGCGAACTCCGCACCTTGCCCTTGCCAGGTGAGGGCGTATCCCGAGCACCCGGATGTGACCGAGTTGCCGGTGGAGTCCGCGTTGGCGGAGGTGAACGGGTACGCCGTTTCGGCAACGATGACCGGCTTGCCGTAGCGGGACCGCATGTCCGAGATGACGCTGGACAGGTTGGACAGCGTGCCGTGCCACATGCAGTAGTACGACAGGCCGGTGATATCCCAGGACACGCCCTTGGCTCTGATGCCGTCGTAGAACCAGCGGGCGTTGGTGTCGCTGTCCGCGTCGGCGGTATGGATGACCACCTGTGTGCCGCTGTTGCACGCCTTGGTCGCGTTGTACCCGGCCTTGAGCAGAAGGCTCAGGTTGGTGAAGTCATTGTTGATGACCTTGCCGTCGTTCCACAGCATGCCGACGTTGATCTCGTTGCCGATCTGCACGCTGTCGGGGGTGGTGCCCTGCGCCTTGAGGCTGGAGCATACGTCGTAGGTGTAGTTGTAGACGTCGGTCTGCAACTGGCCGATGCCGTGGCTGGACCAGGCGGCCGGCTTGGTCTGTTTGCCGGGGTCTGCCCAGGTGTCGGAGTAGTGGAAGTCGATCAGCAGCTTCAGGCCCTTGGCCTTGACCGTCTTGGCGTACGCCAGCACCTTGGCCCGGTTGTTGTACCCACTGGCCGGATTGTTCCAGACGCGCAGGCGGACGTAGTTGACGCCGATGCTCTGGAGGATGTCCAGCGGGTCCCTCTGGTTGCCGCTCGCGTCGTAGTACTTGGCGCCCAGGTCCAGAGCACGCTGCACCGTGGAGACGTCGGCGCCCAGCATGCTCAGGGAGCCGGCGGACGCGGCGTGCGCCGTCTGTCCGGTGGGCAGAGCCGCGGCGGCGCACAAGAGCAGCGCCGCCAAGATCTTCTTCATGGTTCCTCCGGTCAGGAGAGGAGTTGTGGACGGCCCCCGGTTTCCCTCGGCACCGCGCGTGGTCAGGGTTCGCGCGGGGCGAGGGCGCCTATGTGCGGATGATGGTGACCCCTCCGGCGGGCACCGTCGCCGACCCGGCGTAGTGGGCGCCGTCGAGCACTCCCGTGCCGGTCACCCCGTCGACCGTCGCCGGCTCGTCCGCATGGTTGATGAGGAAGATGTGGTCGCCCCGCCGTACGATCTCCAGGGTGTCGGGGAGGTCGCGTGGCCGGGACACGCCCGCGTGGTCGAGAGCCAGGGCGACGAGCCCGCGTAGACCGGGGGCGTGCTCGGCGCCGTCGCCGCGCGGGTCGAGGGCGGTGGCGACGTACCATGCGGCGCCCGCGCCCAGGTCGTGCCGGGTGACCGCGGGGTGTCCCGCGTCGGGCCCGTCGGCGAAGTCGTGCAGGGCCTGAGCTCCTGTCGGGCGCACGCGCTCGGACCAGATACGGCCGGTGGGTCGCGGCCGGGCATCCGGATCGGGCGAGGGTGTCCCCGCCGACGGGCGGAAGGTGACCGTCTCGTGCTCGCGCAGCGGGTGGAACTCCTCGACCGACACGCCGAGCACCTCGCGCAGCGCTCCGGGATACGGGCCGGCGTGGACGGTGTCGTTCTCGTCCACGATGCCGGAGAAGTACGACACGAGCAGATGGCCGCCGGCCTCGACGTAGCAGCGCAGGCTCTTGGCCGAAGCCTCGCCGAGCAGATAGGAGCTGGGCAGTAGGACCAGCTTGTACGGGGACAGGTCGGCCGAGGGATGAACGAAGTCGACGGTCACATGCTCGCGCCACAACGCCTCGTAGAAGGCCTCCATCCGCTCCCGGAACCGCAGGTCGATCGAGGGGCGCCACTCCAGCTCGAGCGCCCAGTAGGACTCCCAGTCCCATGCGATGGCCACGTCGGCCTCCACCCGCGAGCCGCGGGACGACGCCAGCTTGCGCAGGTCGGCGCCCAGCTCCACCACGTCCCGCCAGATCCGGGAGTCGGTGCCGGCGTGGGGGAGCATGGCCGAGTGGAACTTCTCGGCGCCGTAGCGCGAGGCGCGCCACTGGAAGAACAGCACCGAATCGGACCCGCGTGCCACATGGGCGAGGCTGTTGCGGCGCATCTCTCCCGGCCGCTTGGCGAGGTTGCGCGGCTGCCAGTTGACCGCGCCGGTGGAGTGCTCGATCAGCATCCAGGGCCGGCCTCCGGCGACCGAGCGGGTCAGGTCGGCGGCCATCGCCAGCCCGATGTGCGGGTCGTCCCGCTCGGCGTCGAGGTAGTGGTCGTTGGCGACCACGTCGACCTCCGCCGCCCAGCGCCAGTAGTCCATCGGCTTGCAGTTCGGGATCATGAAGTTCGTGGTGACGGGCAGGTCGCTGTACCGCCGGATCACCTCGCGCTCTCTGCGGAAGCAGGTGATGTGCGCGTCGACGGAGAAGCGCATGAAGTCGAGCTGGAGACCGTTGAGGAGGCCGGCGGGCGCCATCGCGGGCGGCTCGACCTCGTCGAACGAGCCGTAGGTCAGCCCCCAGAAGGTGGTGCCCCAGGCGGCGTTGAGCGCGCCTATCTCGCCGTACTTGTGCCTCAGCCAGGCGCGGAACGCCGTGGCCGAGGTCGGGCAGTAGCAGTGTGTGTTGGCCCAGCCGTACTCGTTGTGCACGTGCCACATGGCCAGGGCGGGGTGCGGGCCGTACCGGGCGGCCAGGGCCGTGACGACCCGCTCCGACGCCACGGCGTAGTCGGGCGAACTCGGGCAGAAGCTGTGCCGCGAGCCCCCGCCGAGCACACGGCCCTCCCGGTCCACCAACCGGCTGCCCGGGTAGCGGCTCCGGAACCACGCGGGCGGTGAGGATGTGGGGGTGGCCAGGTCGACGTGGACTCCCGCCGAGTGGAGCAGATCGAGAATCCGGTCCAGCCGGGCGAAGTCGTACTCGCCCTCCTCTGGCTCGATCAGTCCCCAGTTGAAGACGCCCACCGTGACCAGGTTCACCCCGGCCTCGCGCATCAGGCGGACATCCTCCCGCCACACCTCCTCCGGCCACTGCTCGGGGTTGTAGTCCCCGCCGTACGCGAGGCCCTCGGGCAGGACGGGGTATCCGGGCACATCTCCCCCTCAAACAATTCTTCTGTGAACGTGCACAGTAGCGCACAACCGATCGCCCGAGAAGGTGCCGAATATCTTCCCTGATGGATGCCACACGTTAACAACAACGTAACGGTCATTGACGTCATTGGGCACATCTCCCACTCTGTGAACGTTCCCAGATATTGGCAGCCTCTGGCATCCCCTCGCCATCCGCCTGGAGGAATACATGCGCACGAACCGGCTAGCAGCGACGGCGGTGGCGATCCTCGCCACCGCGCTCCTCACGGCGTGCTCGGGCAACTCCGACGAGCCGTCCTCGCCGGCCACCGGCAAAAGCGTGGCACCCGCCGGCCCGGTCAGGCTGACCTACTGGAGTTGGGTGCCGAGCATGGACAAGATCGCCGCGGTGTGGAACCAGACCCATCCCGACATTCAGGTGACGGTGAGCAAGCAGGCGGGGGGCGACGACGCGGCGGCCAAGTTCCTGACCGCCGCCAAGGCGGGCAACCCACCGGACCTGGTCCAGGCCGAATACCAGATGCTGCCCTCCTTCGTCGCCGCCGACGCCGTGGCCGACATCAAGGCGGAGACCGCACAGGTCAAGGGCGAATTCGGCGACGGGATCTGGGGCCTGGTCACCCTCGGCACCGACGCCGTCTACGCGGTCCCCCAGGACAGCGGGCCCATGATGCTCTACTACCGGCGGGACCTGTTCGAGAAGTACGGCATCGAGGTCCCGAAGACCTGGGACGAGTACGCCCAGGCGGCCCGTACCGTGCGCAAGAAGGACCCCAAGGTGTTCCTCGGCACGTTCTCCAGCAAGGACCCGGGCTGGTTCACCGGGCTCGCCCAGCAGGCGGGGGCCCAGTGGTGGTCGATCAGCGGCGACGCCTGGAAGGTCGCCATCGACGACGCGGCCACCGAGAAGGTCGCCGGCTACTGGGGTGGCCTGGTGAAGGAGGGCGTCATCGACACGATGCCGTACTTCACCCCGGAGTGGAACAAGGCGCTCAACGACGGCACGCTGCTCACCTGGCCGTCGGCCGTGTGGGGGCCGGGCGTGCTGTCCAGCAACGCGCCGAAGGGCAAGGGCAAGTGGGCCCTCGCCCCGCTGCCGCAGTGGAACGCCGGTGAGAATCACAGCGGGTTCTGGGGCGGCTCCTCCACCGCCGTCGCCGCGAAGTCGCCCAACAAGGCCGCCGCCGCCGAGTTCGCCGCCTGGCTGAACACCGACTCTGAGGCCCTCACGGCGCTCATCAAGGAAGGCGCGATCTATCCCGCCTCCACCAAGGGCGGCTCGCTGCTCACCACCACGCCCGACTACTTCTCCAACCAGCCCGACTTCTGGCAGCAGGCGGCCGCGATCGGCGCCACCGCCCGCGGCTTCACCTTCGGCCCGGACGTCAACGTGACGTACAACGCCTACAAGGACGCGTTCGACAAGGCCGTCGCCGCCAAGTCCGGCTTCCCGGCCGCCGTCCAGACGATGCAGGACGTCACGGTCGCGGACATGCGCAAGTCCGGCTTCACCCTGGCCCAGTGACCATGGCCGAGCGCAGCGACGGCGCCCGCCCCAGCGCCGTGCCCTACCTGTTCCTCGCCCCGGCCATGGCACTGTTCCTGCTGTTCATGGCCGTGCCGATCGGCTACACCGGCTACCTGAGCCTGCGGCGGACCAAAGTCTCCGGCCTCGGGCTCGGCAAGGGGGCCCGCAAGGAGATCTTCGCCGGGCTCGGCAACTACGCCGCCGCCGTCGGTGACGGCGAACTGTGGGCGGGCTGGCTGCGGGTCATCGGCTACGGCGCGCTCGTGCTCGCGCTCATGCTGGGACTCGCCCTGCTGTTCGCTCTGATGCTCGACGCGAAGCACGTTCGATTCGCCCGGCTCACCCGGATCTCCATCTTCCTTCCGTACGCCGTACCGGGCGTCGCGGCGACGCTGATGTGGGGCTTCCTCTACCTGCCCAGCCTCAGCCCGTTCGGTGACCGGCCCTTCCTGAGCGCGGGCGCGGTGACATTCTCGATGGCCAACGTGGCGGTCTGGGGCGGCACCGGCTTCAACATGCTCGTGCTCTACACGACGCTGCGCGCCGTGCCCCGCGACTACTACGAGGCGGCCAGGATCGACGGTGCGAGCGAACTGCAGATCGCGCTGAGGATCAAAATTCCGATGCTGACTCCGGCGATCATCCTGACCGCCGTATTCTCCGTCATCGCGACCATTCAGGTGTTCACCGAGCCGACCACGCTGCGGCCGCTGACGAACACGATCAGCTCGACCTGGAGCCCGCTGATGAAGGTCTACCGCGACGCGTTCGTCACCGGCGACCTGTATTCCGCCGCGGCGACATCCATGGTCATCGCCGCGATCTCCCTCGTCCTGTCATTCGGTTTCCTGCGCGTGGTGAGAAACCGCGCCTTCGGGGAGACGTGACGGCCGTGACCACCCTGACCAGGCCCGCCCGCCACACCCGCCCTGCGACGCGCCGGCCGTTCGGGATCGTGCCGACCACTGTGCTCGTCCTCGGCGCGATCTACACCCTGTTCCCGGTCGCCTGGGTGGTCGTCGCGGCCACCAAGTCGAAGGCCGAGCTGTTCTCCACCTCGACCTTCGCACCCGGCACCGGCCTGCTGTCCAACCTCACCGACCTGTTCGCCTACCGTGACGGCGTCTTCTGGCTCTGGCTGCTCAACACGGTCCTGTACGCCGGAGGCGGCGCCGTGCTGTCGACCGCGGTGTCCACGATCTCCGGGTACACCCTGGCCAAGTACGACTTCCCCGGCCGGAATCTCATCTTCAACCTGCTCATCGGCGGCATCCTGGTGCCGTCCGTCGTACTGGCGATCCCGCAGTACCTTCTGTTCTCCAAGATCGGCCTGGCCGACACCTACTGGTCGGTGCTGCTGCCGCAGATCCTTAATCCGTACGGCATCTACCTGGCCAGGATCTACACACAGGCCGCGATCCCCGGCTCGCTGCTGGAGGCAGGCCGACTGGACGGCGCGGGCGAGTGGCGCCTCTTCCGCCAGGTGGCCCTGCCGATGCTGACCCCGGGAATGGTGACGATCTTCCTGTTCCAGTTCGTCGCGATCTGGAACAATTTCCTGCTGCCGTTCATCATGCTGGGCGACGATCAGAAGTTCCCCCTGACGATCGGCCTCTACACGCTTCTGGCAGCGGGAGCCAACCAGCCCTCGCTGTACAACCTGATCATCACGGGCACAATGTTGTCGCTCATCCCGCTGATCACGTTGTTCCTGACCATGCAGCGCTACTGGCGTACCGATCTGTCCAGCGGGGCCGTGAAAAGCTAGACCAGGGCCTAGATCATGGCAGGGCCACGACGCGAATGGAGGCACGTGAACCAACAGTCCGGCGACCGGCGTTCACAGGACACCACTGCCGGGTCGGCCCATCCACCCGCGGCCCTGGCGCGGCCACGCCGAGGGAACAATAGGGGCATGGCGAAGCGTCCGACCATCCACGATGTCGCGGCGGCGGCAGGCGTGTCCCGGGGGACGGTCTCCCGGGTGCTCAACGGCGACCGGTACGTCAGCACGGCCGCCCACGCCGCTGTGCGCCGCGCGATCGCCGAGACCGGATACATCGTCAACCGCAACGCCCGCAGCCTGGTGACGCAGCGGACCGGGTCGGTCGTGATGGTGCTGTCGGAACCACACGAGAAACTGTTCGAGGACCCCAACTACAGCGTGACCATCCGCACGGCGGTCCGGCGTCTCGCGGACCGGGACATCTCACTGGTCATGATGGTGGCCGGGGACGACGGCGACCGCGACCGGGTGGTCCGCTACGTGCGCGGCGGCCACGCCGACGGCGTGTTCCTGCTGTCCACGCACGCCGGCGACCGCATGATCGATGCCCTGGTGGACCTCGCGGTCCCCACCGTCGCACTGGGCGCGGTCATCGGCAGGGAGCAGGTGATCCCCTACGCCGCGGCCGATGACCGCGAAGGGGCCAGGCAGATGACCCGCTACCTGATCGAACGCGGTCGCAGGAAGATCGCCACCATCACCGGCCCGATGGACACCCCCGGCGGCATCCAGCGCCTGGAAGGATTCGCCGATGTGCTAGGCCGTAAGGCGTCCAAGAAGCTCGTCGAGCACGGCGACTGGACCCAGGCCAGCGGGGAGAGCGCCATGGCCCGGCTGCTCCAGCGTGTCCCCGATCTCGACGCCGTTTTCGTGGCCTCCGACCTGATGGCCGCGGGCGCCCTGGCCGCACTGCGTGCCGCCGGCCGACGGGTGCCCGACGACGTCGCGGTGGGCGGATTCGACGATTCCTCGGTAGCCGTCTCCACCCATCCCCCGCTGACCACCGTCCGCCAGCCGCTCGCCCAGGTGGCCGAGGAGACCGTGCGGCTGCTGCTCGCGCTCATCGACGGGGCCGAGCACGTCGGCCCGGTGGTCCTGCCCACCCGCCTGATCACCCGAGAATCCGCCTGACCTCGCCGGCCGCCGCGGAAGGGCCACACCTCGAATACGGGCTCTCATCGACCAGATCTTCGATCTCTACTCGCCCGGCCCGCCGACGCTCATGCTGAATGTTTCAGCAAACCGAGCGTCGTTGACCGAGGGGCCGATTCCTCCAGATGACGGCATTCCAGCTTGATTTCCGTATGGCGGACTCAAGGGCCCCGCAATCGCCGCTGGATACCAGGTCCCGGCCGGCGGATATCTCACGGATCATGGAGTCGGCCGACGAAGAACAAGCCTCAACTTACCAGCCACTTCCCTACCGATGATCATGCATGTCAAACTTACGGCATGACCCTTGATGTCGCTGACATTGAACTGGAAGCGACCCTTGCCAAGCGGCGTCACCGCTTTGCCGCCTATTTCATCGACGTGACGCTGTTCGGAATCGTCTACATGGCCGTGAGTTACTACGCGTGGTACACCTTGCTGCCTTTCACGCCGGCGGCGCACGCCGATCCGACGTGGCTGGAACGCGTCCACTCCTACCTCAACACCTATGCTGACGATCCGCTCTGGCCGGTCCAGTTGGCGATGGATATCATCTTCGGTCTCTATTTTTACCCCTCACACGTCCTCTGGGGGCAGACGCTGGGGAAGTGGGTGTGCCACATCAAAGTCGTCGCCCATGACGGTCTTCTGCCGACGACCAAGCGGGTGGGAATGCGGGCTGCTCTGTTCCCCTATCTGGGTACCGTTCCCTACATCGGGATCCCGTTCTATCTTGTGGACACCTTGTGGATATTTCGGGACAGCCGGCGGCGCTTCCTGCACGACGTTTTGACCGGCACCATTGTGATCGACATCCGTTCCCGGGTGTCACGATCGACTGGATCACGCATCTTCGCGAACATCGCCGTATTCCTTATCGGGCTCATCGTGGTCCTGGCCACCGCGACCTTGATCATCTTGCGCCTGTGGCACTGGTTGTCCCCAGCGGATTTCGCATGGTCACCACGCGGCCAGAACGTGGATTCCCTGGCCGCGCCGCCCTCGGTGTGACCGAACGTCAGGGCCCCGGCAGTTTGTGATTTAAGCGGTCTTGCTGGAACGGGGTGGTACGGCGCGGAACTGCAACCCGCGCCGATCACGTCCAAATAGGAGCCCCATCGAAGTGGCGGCAGGACCTACGATCATCTCGTGGTTGACGTCGTGCCCTTAGCCTTCATCGGACTCCTCGCCTGCTTCTTCGTCCTCTCGGCGGTCTGCAGCCACCTGACAGCCCGAGTCTCCAATCAGCCGGCGGCCACCACTTCGATCTCCACCAGCCAGTCGCTGACAAGCGTCTGCGCGACGATCGCCGTAGTGGGAACGGTACGGCCGACCAACGCCTTCACCCGGGCCGCCGCATTCGCTTCGGCATAGGAAGCATCACGCAGGTAGCTGGTAAGCCGGACAATGTTGTCCACCGTCATGCCGGCCGACGCCAAGATCACACGCAGGTTGGCCCAAATGAGGTCGAGCTGTTCGTCGAGCGTAGCCCCGGCTGCGCCCGTAGAGTCCAGTCCCATCGTTCCGGAGACGAACAACAGCCGCTGCACGTTGCGGACTTCCACCGCGTGCACATAGTCGCTGGTGCTGGCGTATATCCCGTCCGTCGGGTCGTGCGTGACGATCTCCATCTGTGGATTCATGGCCATAAAGGAAGATCATGCCAGCCTTCGCTGCCAATGGGTGACGATCGCCTCCATTCATCCTCGCCGATGACCACCGCGCCCTTCCCGTGTTCTGATCTGCCGGCGCCACCCCTCCGTTCAATGCTTCACGAGCTCAAAGAACTCCAGACGCAATGATCAGCGGGCGAGGCGGCGCCAGCAGATGATGGCTGCGGCCAGCGTCATGAAGGCCTCGTGCATGTCGTCGCGGATCTCCCACCGGATGCGCGATGTTCCGCGACGAACGGCAGCGCGGGCAGGCCATCGCGATCTGGGCGACCTGCCAGTTCACCGGGCTCGTTCGCTATGACCAGCGGTCAGCAATGTTGCCGTTTGGGGCTGGTGACCGATTGCTTTGTTCGTGGCCTCGCCGACGGTGAGGTGTGGACTTTGCCCTTGGGTGAAGCCGCAGCATCATGGTGCCGGTCGTCCTGACCGGCGCGAGGAGGGTTGGGTGTGGGGCTGCTGACGATCGGGGCGTTCGCCCGGGCTGCGCGGTTGTCGCCGAAGGCGTTACGGCTGTATGACGAGCTCGGGTTGCTCCGGCCGGCTGCCGTGGACGGGGAGTCGGGGTACCGCTTCTACGATCCGACGCAGTTGGAGCGGGCCCGGTTGATCGCGTGGTTGCGGCGGTTGGGCATGCCGCTGGCCCGCATCCGCCAGGTGTGCGACCTGGAGCCGAAGGCGGCGGCCGAGCAGGTCGCCGACTACTGGGCGCAGGTCATGGCCGACACCGCCGTACGCGAACGACTCGCCACCTTCCTCGTCGACTACCTGTCAGGAAGGGGTAGCGCTGTGGAAGACGCAGATACCATGATCGGAATTCGCTACGCGGCACGGTCGGAGTCGGGGCTGGTTCGCACCAGCAACGAGGACGTTGCCTACGCCGGCGCTCGGTTGCTGGCGGTGGCCGACGGAGTACGCGGGCCGGGCGGGAGTCTCGCAAGCGTGGCGGCCATCGACGCGCTCAAGCCGTTGGAGATGAAGGCCGTACCTGCGGGCGACCTTCTCGGTGCACTGGCCGATGCGGTCACTCAAGCAGACCGGGCGATTCAGGGCATCGCCGAATCGGCACCGTCCGGTGATGCGGTCACGACACTGACCGCGATGCTGTGGTCGGGCTCCCAGCTGGCGCTGGTGCACATCGGTGACACGCGGGCGTATTTGCTGCGCGACGGCGAGGTCTTTCAGATCACCCACGACCACACCTACGTGCAGTCACTGGTCGACGAAGGCCGCCTGAGCCCGGAGGAGGCGGCCTCGCATCCGCAACGCTCATTGCTGGTCCGTGCGCTCACGGGCATGGGCGGGGCCCGGCCTGACCTGTCGCTGCATACGGCCGTGGCCGGCGACCGCTACCTGTTGTGCTCCGACGGACTGTCCACCGTCGTTGCGGCAGAGTCCCTGCGCGGCGTACTGAGCGCCGCGGGGGACCCTGAGCAGGTCCTCGATGAGCTGGTGCGGCTGGCATACGACGCGGGCGCCCCGGACAACATCGCCTGTGTGGTGGCTGATGTGGTGACGCTGTGACCGGACTCTTTTCAGGCGGCCGGGGGCGCCCCTGCAACGGCGGTTGTGGAAGGTGAGCGCTTCGGCTGTACGTTCTTTGGGCGCGTACACGTTCGACCGGCGCCCCTTGGCGATTCCCGCCTATCGGCGGTTGTGGGTTGCCTCGGCTACCTGCGCGGTCGGTGGATCGTTCAGCATGGTTGCGGTGCCGGCGCAGCTGTTCACGTTGACCGGGTCGTCCGCGGCCGTCGGCGCCGCGGCCGCAGTGTCATTCGGTGCGTTGGTCGTCGCGTCGCTGTGGGTCGGAACCCTCGCTGACCTCATGGACCGGCGACGGCTACTGCTGGCCGCTCACTGTGGCCTTGCGCTGACCTACGCGGCGCTGTGGGTTCAGGCGGCCCTGGGAGGCCGTTCTGTCGCCGTCCTGCTGGCGTTGGTGGCATGCCAAGGGCTGACCTTCGGGGCGATCATGGTGACGATGGGTGCAGCGGTGCCCCGTCTCGTACCTGCTGACCTGCTGCCCGCGGCGAACGGTCTCGGCTCGCTCGTCCGCTACACCGGGTCGATCATGGGTCCGTTACTGGCGGGCGTGCTGATTCCGCTGTTCGGGCTCGGCACGCTCTACCTGTTCGACGCCGTCGCACTGCTGGCCGTCGTGTGGGCGGTCGCCAAGTTGCCGCCGATCCCGCCCACTCGGTGCCACGTGCCGGATCGCTGGACGGAATCTCAAAAGCACCATCGGAGCGATGCGTCGGCGCAGCGTGACCGGCGTCGGTCCGCGCTTGGACAGCTGCTCGCCGGGTTCCGCTACCTGCTTACCAATCGGATTCTCGTCGCTGTGCTGGCAGTGGACCTCGCTGCGATGGTCTTCGGGATGCCGGTAGCGCTTCTTCCCGAACTGGCACAACGCACCTACGGCGGGCCTGCTGGAGGAGGCCTGGAGCTGGGCCTGCTTTACGCCGCCTACCCGGCCGGTGTCCTCGCGGCCGGGCTGATGTCTGGAACGTTCACACGCAGACGTCGACACGGTGCCCTGATGGCATCGGCTGCCATCGCCTGGGGAGGAACCGTCGTGATCCTCGGGTTGGCTTCACAACTCTGGTTCGCCCTGGCGGCGCTCGTGCTCGGTGGCGCGGTGAACTTCGTGCTCAGTACCTTCCGCAACGCCATCTCACAGGCGTATACCGACGACGCCATGCGAGGCCGGATCCAAGGATCACTCACCGTCGTCCTGTTCGGGGGCCCACAGCTCGCCGCCCTGTCGCACGGGATGGCCGCGGCGGTATACGGCCCTCAAGTGACGATCTGCGTCGGCGGACTGCTCACCGTGACAACCGTCGCCATGATCGTGCGGATGGCACCACGGCTTTGGCACTACGCCGCCCCAAGAACAGATCGATGATGAGAACCGGCCCGGATTCTGCCAGCAGGCGAGCACCGGGCCGGGTACCGCTGAGTGTCAGGCTGCAGGTGGCGACCATCTCAGCTACCGATATCCTCGCCTGGCTCACCCAACGGCCGCAGCCCTCGGGGCAGGTCGACCAGCGCGGCCTCCCTTCGTCCATGTCGGGCGAGGTGGCTTCTCCTCCGTCAGTAGGGCTTCTTGCCGATGGCGTGGGCCACGGCGAGAGGGTAGGAAATCGGGCAGTACGCCTGCGAGGTCGTCCCGGGCGACTCCCACTTGCCGTAGATGGTCTTCGTTGTACTTCCGTTGGAGCATTTGGCAATGGCCTGCACGTAGTGGAACTGGCGACGTAAAGGAGCTCGAAGCCCCGCGGGGAAGTCCTGGCTCAGGAAAGATCGAAGACGAGACCGGAAGTGGCTATTCCGACCTCGCCGTCGTATCCGGCCCTAGCGGCGGCTTGCGCGGCTGTGGCGTCGGTGCCCGGCTGCAGGTGAGTCAGTAACAGGTGTCGGGCGCCGGCGTCCATGGCTTGCCGGCCTGCCTGGCGGGCGCTGGTCAGGTGGCGCCGCGAATCCTCCGGGACTCGGTCCACATAGGTGGCCTCGGCCAGTAGCAGGTCGGCACCGCGTGCCAGGTCCACCACGTCGGGGCTCGGGCCGGTGTCACCGGTGTACGCGAGCACCCGCTCGCCCGCTGTCAGCCGTATGCCGGCATTGGGCACCGAGTGCGGCAGCAGACGAGTCTGGGCGCGGAACGGGCCGATGTCGAGCCTGCTGCCGGCGGTGAACTCGTGCAGGACGTAGGCGTCGCTCAGCATCCCTGGGCGGTCCAGAGCGAGTACCGCATCCAGTGCGCCGGGCAGCGAGTACACCGGCAACGGCGCCGGCGGGTCATCACGCAATGTACGCGCGCGCAGGAGCGGGCTCAGGTCGGCGCAGTGATCGGGATGGCCGTGGCTGATGAACACCGCGTCGACCTGATCGGCGGTGACCCGTTCCAGCAGCCGCGGCACCGTCGCATATCCAAGGTCGACGAGCAGCCTGAACCCATCGTGCTCCACCAGGTAACCACTGCAGGCCTGGCCGGCCTCCGGCCACGCACCGCATCCGCCAAGGATCGTCAGCAGCATCCATGAACTCTAACGGCGGCTCGCCAACCAGCAGGTCACGCCTGGCTCCGTAGGTGGGAACAGACACCGGATGCCGATGAGCTCGGACAGCACTTGCTGATCATCGGACCTTGAAATCTTGATGAGAACTGACAGCAGTACCTGGGCGTGTCGCTTCCCTCCTCCCCACAGGACAGAAGTCGCCGTTCCCTCTGTGCCCTGCCGAGTGATGACCGTCCGCTTTGGGAGAAGAACGAGGAGATGCGTCAGAGGCAGCGTTAACGTGACGTCATGCCGATAGAGATCGTTTTCGAGACGCACTCATGGAGCCAGGACAACGATCGAGGGATCGCCACCGGGTGGCTGCCCGGGCGTCTGTCCGAGCGAGGGCGGCACCTGGCCGTGGAACTGGGCGAGCGACGGCGAAAGGACGGCCTGGCCGCCGTCTTCACCTCCGATCTCACCCGGGCGGTTGAGACCGCTTCCCTGGCATTCACCGGCACCGACATTCCGGTCCTGCATGACTGGCGGCTTCGGGAATGCGATTACGGTGACAACAACGGCATGCTCGCGATTCAGCTGCACCGGAGCCGGTCCGAGCACCTCGACAAGCCCTATCCGGGGGGAGAGAGCTGGCGGCAGGCGGTGCATCGTGTGGGCCGCTTCCTTGGTGACCTGTCCTTACGCTGGTCCGATACGCGGGTCCTGGTGATCGGCCACGTCACAACACGGTGGGCGTTCGATCACCTCATCAACAGCGTGTCCTTGGAAGAGCTGGTGGACGCCGACTTCGGTTGGCGCGAAGGATGGGAGTACCGACTGGCCTGACGGGCAACCGAACCGCGGATCAACCGGTCGCGGGATGCTGTGCGGTGACGCGGGCGCGGGTCTGGGCCAGGCGGTAGGACTCGGTGCCGGTCTCGATGATGTTGCCGCCGAAGGTCAGCCGGTCGACGATGGCCGCGCACAGACGCGGGTCGGTGAAGGAAGCCCACTCCGTATTTACGCTGCAGTGCCCGGTTGGCCAGGCCGGAGTGAGCGTCACGGCGGATTGCCGCGTACAGCTCGATCTTCGACACCGGGGCCACGGGCACTCCCTCACGCTGCGTAGCAGCTCGATCGTCCCACGGTGGTGTCAAAACTCAGCAACACAGCCCGGCACGCATCAGCGCTGGTGTCAGCCCTGGCCTAGAAACGGTGTCGCGAACCACGTACAGAACCACACGCCTGATCAGCAAGCTCTTACGCGCAAAGCGCCCCGCCACACCCTTCCAGCGACTATGCAGCCGCTTGAAACCGCCCATCTGAACGTCAAGATCACCAACAGCATCCGAAAAGTGGGACAGAGCCAACATTCAGCCGTCGTTGACACGCGTTCGCCCGACGCGGGGCTTGATGGCCTCTGCGGCGCGGTGCTCGGTCGGGGTGATGCCTCTCGGCGTTTGAAGGCGACGCTCAGGGCGAAGGCGTTGGCGTAGCCGACTTTCCTGGCGATCGAGCCGACTGTGGCATCGGTAGCGAGGAGGATGGGAACCATCGGTAGTGGTGAGCTTTTCGGATCCGATGATTGTCTCGCGGGCCGGCGAAACAGCGTCAGCTCAGGCCGAAATGTGGCAGGCAGGGCTCCAGACCATGGAGCCCGATGGGGATTGGGCTCGTGAACGTGTCCTGGTTCAAGCGCAGACGTTGGGCGATGGTGCGCTGGCCGCGTACATTGTGGACCGCCAGGCCATCGGGCTGGTAACCGAGTTTACGGGAGACGGCCAGCGAGGCGCTGTTGTGCTCGAAGGCGGCAGAGATTGCTGAGAGAGCGCCAAGACCGGTGAAGGCCAGGTGGAGAACGGCGGCGCGCATCTCGGTGCCAAGGCCATGTCCTTGGTAAGAACGACCGAGCCAGGAGCCGGTATGCACCTCGCGGGTGACGGCGAAGTCGGTAGCGGACAAATCCTGGACGCCGATGGCCTGCCCGTCGCAGATGACGGCGAAATTGCAGCACCAGCGTTCGGGCCGCCACCGGGCGATCTCGCCGAGGTTGGACAGGACGACATTTCTGGGGAGTTCGTCGCTCGGGACGTCGGTCCACGGTGGGACGAAGGGCATTACTTCGGGGTCGTGGATGCCCTCAGCCGCTTGATCGGCCAGCTGATGGAGGTCCTCCAGTGTGGGCAAGCGCAGTTCCAGTCGGGGCGTGGTCAAGTGGAGCTTGAATAGAGGCCAGTGATCGGGCATGGAAACAGAGTGTCCAAGACGCTGCAGGGGCGGCAAGGAGCTTCTTGAGAATCATGCGATGACGTTGTGCGATCGCGGCCCGAGCGGCGGGCGCGCGCGAGAACGGCCCAAGGCAGGTACGGCTGAACCACGCACGTCATTTGGTCCGCGATGAGAATGTCATACCGGATCGTCTCATCGTAAACCGCGAGCTCAAATCGCTTGGCAACCTCGGGGGCGGGTGGGATCTGAGCGTCGCTCAGATCCAGCCCTGTTTGGCGGCGATGCGCACGGCCTCGTGCCGGTTCGCAGCGCCGAGCTTCGCGATGGCGGCTGCGAGGTAGTTCCGCACGGTCCCACGGGAGAGCGAAACGCGTTGCGCGATCTCGTCAACGGGCGCGCCGTCGCGCGCAAAGGCGAGAACATCGGTCTCGCGCGCAGTGAGCGGAGAGTCGCCCGCGCCGATCGCCTCGGCCGCGAGCTCGGGGTCGACGTGCCGGCCGCCACTCGCGACCTTTCGCACGACGTATGCGAGGGTGCGAGAGGAAACGGTCTTCGGCAGGAAGCCGCGTACGCCCGCAGCGAGCGCTGACTTCAGATAGCCGGGACGACCGTGCGAAGTCACGAAGACACAGCGGCAGTCCGGCAGCTCGGTCGTGAGCCGCCGGGCCACCTCGATGCCGTCGGGCTCGGGCATCTGCAGGTCGAGCAGGGCCACGTCGGGACGGAGTTTGAGTGCCGTCGCGATCGCCTCATCACCTGACGCCGCCTGCCCGACTACCTCGAAGTCGTCTTCGAGGTCGAGCAGCCCGGCGATGGCGTCGCGGATGAGATGTTCGTCGTCGGCGACGACGATGCGGATCATGCGCGGTCTCCCTCGGGAAGCGGGATCGTGGCCTCAAGCAGGAACCAGTCTCCGTCGCGGCGCGTTGCGATGTGCCCTCCGATCGCTCGGATCCTCTCGGACATCGCACGCAGTCCCGTGCCGGCGTCGGGGCTTGCCGCAGCGGGTCCGCCGGCCGCGTCGACGAGGCCGGCCCCATCATTCGCGATCGTGAGGAGGACCTCCCCGTCCTCGTTCGTCGTCACGAGCGTGACCTGTGTCGCCGCCGAGTGGCGCAGCACGTTCGTGACACCCTCGCGGACGACCCACGCGAGTGCCTCGGCGCACTCCTCGGGCACGGGGTCACCAGTCACCGTGCAGCGGATGCCGGCAGAGTCGAGCAGCGAACGCGCGCCCGATATCTCGCCATCCCAGGTCGCACGAAGCTCGCCGCGTACCACGCGACGGACCTCGCTTCCCGCCTCCTGCGCGAGCCGCCGGACGCCGGTGATCTCTTCGGCTGCCTGTTCGTCGTTGCCGCGGCGCACGAGTTCCGACGCGAGTTCGCTCTTGACCGCGATCGTCGCGAGGGTGCGGCCGAACACGTCGTGGAGGTCGCGCGAGATGCGCAGGCGTTCGTTCGCGAGCGTGAGGGCGGCGCGATCCTCGTGCGCTCTCTGCAACTCGCGCAGGACCCGCAGCGTCCACGTGCTCGACCAGCAGGCCCACAGGATGACGCTGATCACCGCCACCTCGACAATGAGGAGCGGTATGTCCGCGACGGCCGCGAGCGGGACGGCCAGAACGAGAATCGCCGCGTTGAGGTGAAGCGTTCGTCGCGCGTCGAGCACAGGCACGAAGCTCGCGGCGACCGACCCGATGGCCGCCGCGGCTGTCACGCCCATCGCGGGGACCGGAATCGTGAGGGTCGCGGCGACAAGCGCCACGAGGGCGAGCCCCCACGCGATGACACCGCCGGCTGCGAGCCGCCGGGGGCGGCCGCCGAGGACGTCGAAGCTCCACTGGCTGACGAGGATGTTCCCGGTGACGAGGGCGAGCGCGAGCACGACGGCCAGGATGACCACAACGAGGTGCGTCCCGATGAGTCGGTCGGCGCTTATCAGTCCAGCGAGGAGGGTGCCGATCGGGGTCGAAACGGCGCCGTATGTGGACCAGCGCGCGTAGGTCTCGAACCGACGTGCGCTGGCCGCCGACCAGTCCCCCATGAACCTCAGTCTGCCATCAATGACCTGGACCTCCATCCCAGAGGGTGAGGGCCGGCCCCGTCCACCGCGTCGGTCTCGGCAAGAAAGGGTCGAAGATCCATCTGATCAACGAGCGGAGCGGTCTGCCGATCTCTGTCGGGATCAGCGCGGCGAACGTCCATGGCGGCCCGGCGCTGGAGCCGCTGGTGCGCGGTATCCCGCCGATCCGCTCCGGGCGCGGGCCTCACCGGCACCGTCCTGCCAAGCTTCACGGTGACAAGAGGTATGACTACTCCCACCTGCGGGCCCATTTGCTACCGGCGACTGACCAAGTGAGACGACGACTTAAGAGGCTTTGGTGAACGCGAGAGCGAGTTCACCTGGGCGACCCACGAGCAGCTCCTGATCACGATCGTCTCCTGGATCGGCCGCAGCTACCACCGGCGACGGTGACAGGCCGAGCTCGGCCTTGGTTGAGGAAGCTCTTACCGTCCCGGCGAGCGCATCGATGCTGGTGGGGCCGCTGGTGAGGGTGGCGAGCGGGGTTGTGACGACGCCGTAGGCGGACCAGCGCACATCGGTCTCGAACCTGCGTGCGCTGGCCCGCGGGCCATTCGTTAATGCCCCTTGTGCCGCCGATCACCGGGCGGACGGACTGTTCTACGGCGTCAAGGGCGGACCGGTCCGTCGCGTGCGCGCCCAGATGACGGCGGTGATCGCAACAAGCAGGACGCAGGGAATGAGCATCACGATCGACCCGGCCCCCGCCGAGCGATCGGAGCCCGCGAGGGGGTCGGCGTGCGTGACGATCATCATTAGGTACGCGAGCGCATTGTTGGCCGCGTGGATGACGACCGACGTCTCCAGACCGCCCGTCCGCCACGTGATCAGGCCGAAGGTGACGCCGAGGGTGAGGTAGCAGACGTTCAGCCACGGGTCGGTGGACACGTGGATGGCCGCGAACAGGACGCTCGACACGGCCAGGCCGAGGACCAGCGCCGTCCGGGGCCCGCGTCCCCAGCTCGCAGCCACCCGGAACGCCAGTCCACGGTAGCCGTACTCCTCGCCCGCCGACTGCAGAGGCGTCAGCAGGAGCGTGATGACGAACACGGCGACCAGGTCGGAGAATTGCCACGACCCTTCCGTGTACGGCGAGAGGAGGAAGAAGACGGTCATGTAGAGCACCCAGATCGGCACGAGCGTCAGCACTGCACGACCGAACACGGCGGGCCGGAACGCGGACAGCACGGAATGCAGCGACGATCCCTTCACCCCGTACAGCCAGCGCTGGATGAACATGCTCCACGGGATCATCAGCGCGATCGAGATGAGGTTCGCGGCATGGAAGATCGGCGTGAACTCCGTACCACCCGCGATCGGGTTGACCCTGCCCAGTGCCTCGTCGATGGCGGAGCCGAGGGCGCTGAGGACACCGCCGAAGCCGAACAGCCCGACAAGGAGCAGCACGAGCGCCAGAATGCCGCGTCCGATGCGGCGCTTCTTACCAGCCAGCACGCGGTGGTAGGGAGCGCCTGACGGGACCGGTCGCGGACCGTGGCGGTGCTGTGACGCGTCGTGGAGGACGGTCGGCGCATTGTCGGGCAGAAGGGCGTCCGGGTCGAATGCCGGGGAGTTGGAGTCGTTTCGGTACATGCTTCCACCCTCTTCCGAGACTCGTTACGGCAGCAGTGGCGTCGGTCATGAGTTCGTATGCGATCTGCGCGGCATGGGCATGACATTTGCCATACGAGCAGGGGTGCCCGTGGAGGCGCTGAAGGCGCTCAAGGAAGACTAGGGCGAGACGCATGAACTGGTGTTCTCGACGCAGAGCGGCTCACTTGTGACTGCCCATAACATGCGCCCCGACTTCCGGAAGTACTCGACGACGCAGGGCTCACGGGGAAGAAGTGGGCTCCCCGAGAGCTACGGCATGGCTTCGTGTCCCTGCTCTCTGACCATGACCGCCCGATCGAGGAGATCTCGCGGCGCCCGCCCTTCTCGTGTGACATCCTGCTTGTAAAGACGCTCGCCGATCTTGCTGAACGTGCGCGACGCAACCCACGGCACTGATCGCGTTTCCCGTGACTCCCCCCTGGTCCCCCTCGCTTCCCGTCCCATCGGGCACGCAACGGCACGGCGATACCTCGCTGGGACGGTCTTCGGCATCGCACCGCGACTCCCCCGCGTGGGTACAGCTTGGTACGCCGAACCGTAGGCGATCGGGCACGACGCCGAGGCTGCTGGATAGCACCGGAGGCCGTCACCCTGCATGCCAGGGAACCGAGCAAATGCGCATAGTACGCGGGTGAATAGTCGTAGGCTCCAACCCCAATGAGGTGAGGTTGGCAACGTGCGGGCGAGGTTGCGAAAGCTGTATGCGGGCGGGCGAGAGTTCATATGGATGGGCCAGATCTATCACGTGGCCGGTGAGCGTGACTGTCACAGGTGTATTCGCTTGCGGGTTTGGGGTGCCGGAAAGAACAGCCGTGTACTCCAGGCGGACCTGTTGTCAAAGGCGGTCCTGCCGTGGGGCTGTGCGACTGATGGCACCTATCCGACCCCCAAGGACGTGCGGACGGTCATCGACTACGCCTTGACACTTGGCTGGGACCCTGACCTCGTTGGCGGGACCTTCTTCCTGAGCGAGAACGAGCACGCTTCTGAGTTCGAACTGGCTGACTTCCTCCTCACCGATCGTCTTCGGGAGTTGCGGGGTGCGAGTCCGAGAGCGATGCGGGCGAGGTCGGGCATGGCCAGTCCATCGGCGACGCGCTCGAACACCTCAAGGGCTGTGACCTGCGCGGACCCGTTCATGATGGCGCTGACTTTGCCTTGACTGAGGCTGACGGCGATACCAATTCGGGTTTGGCTCATTCCGCCGTATTGGCGAACCAGGCGGAATATCCGGCCGATATCGCGGGCGCGTAGAGCCGCAAATACGTCTTGGCGCTGCCAGAACGTGGCAGATAGGCCGACGGGCTCGCTCGCCTGTGCCCGCATGCGCTGGTCCCCCGGGTCGTCACCGATGGCCGACCTACAACAGGTAGGGGACGTGGGCTTATCCCGTCAAGGGATAACGACTCGGGATGGGTTACCGACTCGGCTTTCACAACTCTGGACCCATGCGTTTACAGGACGAGCAGAACCAGACGGAATGCGCCGCGTGCCGAGGGAAGGGCTGGCGGTTCATTCGGGCGCATCGGGCGAATGCCGGGGCTCGGTTGGAGGGCCGGTGGGGCTTCGCCGGGTGGCATGCTTTGACTGCCCGGACGGTACGGAGGACGCGGCATGACGACTAGCCAAGCGGACATATCCACTCTCGGTCAGTCAAGATGGCTGGCCAATTGAGTAGAGATAATGTTCATGGTGTTTCCGCCTGATCGAACGGCATCGCGCTTCCGTCGCGCCAGGCCCATTGGGGGGCAGCGCAGCGGCATGCGATGATTGCGGTGCCATGTCAGCCATGATCCCTCTTCGTGCCCTCAGGGCGGCCGTCTTCGCGATGGTCTCGGTCTTGCTCGGCATAGGCGCGCACAGGTGCGCGGGGGGCTCGGTCTCCGGGCTCGCGACGCTCGCGGCCTGGGGGACGTCGTTCTTCCCCGCGTATTTCCTCGCCGGGCGTGAGCGGTCCGCGGCCGTGATCATATCGGCGCTGGCCGCCACGCAGGCGGTGCTGCACGTTCTGTTCTCCCTCGCGCACACCATCGAGCCCGTCGTGGCGCACGATCACGGGCATGTCCACTCCGGAATGATGCCCGGCCTGGGCATGCTCCTCATGCACGGATGGGCCGTCGCGCTGACGGCCCTGTGGCTGTCGCGTGGCGAGGCGGCTCTTTGGGCGCTGTTGCGGCGGCTCGCCGTACGACTGATCGTCACGTTCGCGACTCCGCTCGATCCCGTCCACGAGTCGAACGTCGTCTCTCCGGTCGAGCGGCACATCGTCCTGCGCTCGGCTCTGCTCGGCCATGAGATGGGCCGTCGCGGCCCTCCTGGTACTGCCCGCACCGCTTCCGCCTGATTCAGCGCGGCGGCGCGTGCTCACGATTCCCTTTCACCCCGTGGACCCGCGGGGTGCCGTCGGCGTACGCGCCGGCTCGAATTCGTGTCACAGCACCAGAAGGGCCTTTCATGTTCTCCCGTGTCATCGTCGTCCTCGCCGGCCTCGCCGTTCTCACGGCCTGTGGAGGCGAGCAAAGCGTCTCGCTCCCAGCGGCGGCGCCCACCGTGGCCACGTCGCCCTCGGTCGCGTCGCCCTCGGCCACCGCGGCGGCGCTCAGCATCACCGATCCCTGGGTGAAGACCGCCAAGAAAGGCATGAGCGCCGCCTTCGGCACCATCGTCAACAACACCGGCGCCGCCATCACGGTCGTCTCCGGAGCCACGCCGCTCTCGCCCAAGGTCGAACTGCACGAGGTCGTCCAGGCCGACGGGAAGACGGTCATGCAGCCCAAGAAGGGCGGCTTCGTCATCCCCGCTCATGGTTCGCACGTGCTTGAGCCTGGTGGCGACCACATCATGCTCATGGACGTGGCGGAAGCGGTGAAGCCGGGCGCCGAGATCCCGTTCACCTTGACGCTCAAGGACGGTGGCACCTTCGAGTTCACCGCCCTGGGCAAGGACTTCGCCGGAGGCAACGAGGATTACCAGTCCGGCATGGACATGGGCGGCGGCAATGGCTGACCGGCCGGCCACGGCTTCGCGGCCGGATCCCGCTCCCGGGCTCCGGCTGTCCCGCAGAGGACTGTTCACCGGAGGCGCCGCGGTCGCGGTGGGCGTGGTCACGAGCGGCGTCGCGGCCGCGGCCTCCGCGACGGATGACACACCGCAGGCAGCCGGTGACCCGCCGATCAAGGACGGTACCGCCGTCGAGCCGTTCCACGGCTCCCGGCAGGCCGGGATCGCCACTCTTCCGCAGGCGCATGCCGTCTTCGCCGGGTTCGACCTGCGCGACGGCGTCGACCGTGACGGGGTTTCGCGGCTGATGCGGGTGCTCACCGACGACGCCCGGCGGCTCACCCAGGGCCTGCCCGCGCTCGCCGACACCGAGCCCCATCTGGCGGCCCTGCCGGCGAGGCTCACCGTCACGTTCGGATTCGGCCCCGGCCTGTACGCCGCGGCCGGAGCGGACGGACGGCCCGCCACGCTGCCGGCGTTCACGATCGACAAGCTGGAGCCCCGGTGGACCGGCGGGGATCTGCTGGTCCAGATCTGCGCGGACGATCCCCTGACCGTCGCCCACACGCTTCGGATGATCGTCAAGGACACCCGGTCGTTCGCGACCGTCCGGTGGGTCCAGCGGGGCTTCCGCCAGGCGGCGCACTCCCAGCAGCCGGGACTGACCCAGCGCAACGTGATGGGCCAGCTCGACGGGACCGGCAACGCCGTAGCGGGAACCCCCGAGTTCGAGCGGATCGTGTGGGCGCCCGATGGGGGCACCACATTGGTGTTGCGAAGGATTCGCACGAACCTGGAGAAGTGGGACGCCGCCGACGCCGTGGCCAAGGAATTCACCATCGGCCGGCGGCTCAGTGACGGCGCCCCGCTGACCGGGAACAAGGAACACGACGAACCGGACTTCGGACGGCTCAGCGCCGCGGGTTTTCCCGTCATCTCCGAGTACGCCCACATCCGCCGCGCCCGGGTCGAGGACCCGGGCGTGCGCATCCTGCGGCGCGTCTACAACTACGACGAGGGAGTGACCCGGGACGGTGCGACGGACTCCGGGTTGCTGTTCGCCTCCTACCAGGCCGACATCACCCGCCAGTTCGTTCCCATCCAGAGGCGCCTGGCCGAAGCGGACCTGCTGAACGAGTGGACGACTCCGATCGGCTCGGCGGTCTTCGCCATTCCCCCGGGGTGCGGACCGGACGGCTGGATCGGGGAGACCGTCCTGACGTGATCCGCCGAGGAACCTCTGTGATCATCTTCTGATCACACCGGCGACGTGCCGCCGGCTCGCCTGGCGGCACATCGCCTGTCCCCTCCCCGGCCGGAACCTCGTCCGGGCGGCCGATCCGGCGCCTGTGCCCGCCGCATGGACGCCGAGCCTGGAGTTCCCATGTCCACACCCCCCTCCACCGCGATGTCGCCACGCCTGTCGGCGGTCACGTGCAGGCATGGCCGGATCGATGTCGGCGGGCGGGAGGCACGTGGCGCGGCCGGGTGTGCCAGACGCCGAACGGAGACAGCGTGGGTCCCGCAGCACGGCCGGTCCCTGTTCTGAACTGCTCGCTCCGTCTACACCACATGGACACCACTGCTGCATGGTAGAAGTTATTGCGACAATATTGCAATAAGTTCCGACATGGCGAGGAGCCCACCGTGGGTCAGTACACCCTTCCGGACATGCCCTATGACTACGCGGCGCTGGAGCCGGCGATCACCGGTGAGATCTTGGAGTTGCATCACGCCAAGCACCATGCCGCCTACGTCAAGGGCGCCAACGACTCCCTGGAGAAGCTGGCCGAGGCCCGGGACAAGAGCGAGTTCGGCGGGCTGGTCGGACTGGAGAAGACCTTCGCCTTCAACCTGTCGGGCCACGTCCTGCACTCGATCTTCTGGCAGAACCTCTCCCCCGACGGCGGCGACCGTCCCGACGGCGAGCTGGGCGCGGCCATCGACGAGCACTTCGGCTCCTTCGAGGCGTTCCAGAAGCAGCTCACCACGGCGACCTCGACCGTACAGGGCTCGGGCTGGGGCATCCTGGCCTGGGAGCCGCTCGCCCGCCGCCTGGTGGTCGAGCAGGTCTACGACCACCACGGCAACGTCGGCATGAACACCACCCCGCTGCTGGTCTTCGACGCCTGGGAACACGCCTACTACCTGCAGTACCGCAACGTGCGTCCCGACTACGTCCAGAAGCTCTGGTCCCTCATCAACTGGAACGACGTCATCGCCCGATTCACCGCCGCCAAGGGCGCATGACCCCATGACCGCGGCGCCCGCCGACCGGCCTTCCTTGCATCGCTATCCAACCGGGCGGCCGGGCGCCGCACCCCGCATCCGTCTGCTCGCCCCCGGCGACACCACCCTGTACTTGACGCAGGTGGCCCAGGTGGGCGGGACGGGGCACGCCGGCTGACCTCCTCCGGGCCCGGTGCGTACACATCCAATGCGCACCGGGCCCACTCGTACGCCGATCACAGGTCATGGCAGAGGACCTCACGGTTCCAGGCACTCCATGTAGCTCTTTGCCCGAGATGTCGCGGTTGTGCGACCATGGTCGCTGTAGGCGACGGCGGAACGAGGAAGCCGGTGTGAATCCGGCGCGGTCCCGCCACTGTGATCGGCGAGCGGATCCCGAACAAGCCACTGCCCGCGTGCGGGTGGGAAGGCCGGGACGAGCTGTGACCCGAGAGCCAGGAGACTCACGCGGTCGCCTCCTCAGGGAAATTGGGGCGGATCTCCCCAAGAGAGGACCGTGGTCGTCGTCATGAGCAGGGTCACCGTCTGCCGCGGCTGTTGCTGCGGAACCGGCAAGGTGACGAGCCTGGATCACGAGGAGCCGGTGCGCTTCCTGGGCGAAATCGCCGAGGTACGCGTCACCGAGTGCTTGGACGTGTGCGAGCAGGCCAACGTTGTCGTGGTCCACCCTTCGCCGGCAGGACGCACGATGGGCGGTCGCCCGGTCTGGCTGGGCCTGGTCAACCAACCGGACGCGGCCCGCGACATCGCCGCCTGGATCCGCGCCGGCGGCCCGGGAGTGGCCGAGCCTCCCGAGATCCTCACTCTGCACATCTTCACTCCACCCCGCCGAACCGGCTCTGCCCGGGAAAGGACCCGTCGATGACGAGCCGCCGCTCGCTGCCCTTTCTGCTTCTGCTATCCGCCGCCATGCTGATCTCCGGCTGCGGAGCCGCAGGACAGAGCCCCCCTTCTCCCATGGGCCCCTCAGCGGCGAGTTCGTCGACGGCGGACTTCCCGGTGACCGTCACCAACTGCGGGGTGACCACGACCTACCAGCGGCCACCGCAGCGAGTGGTGACCCTCAACCAGCACACCACCGAGATCATGTTCGCCCTCGGCCTGGAGAAGTCGATGGCCGGCACCGCCTACCTGGACGACAAGATCCTGCCCGAGTACCAGGCCGCCTACCAGGCGGTTCCGGTGCTGGCCAAGGAATACCCCTCGCAGGAGTCGTTGCTGGCGGCCGAGCCCGACTTCGTGTACGGCGGCTTCAAGAGCGCCTTCGACGAGAAGGAAGGCCGCGGCCGGACCGCCCTGGCCGCAGGCGGAATCAATTCCTATCTCAACATCGAAGGTTGCCCGACAGGCCCGGTGACCATGGCCGAGGTCGAGCTGGAGGTCCGGACCATCGGCAAGATCTTCGGCGTCTCCGACCGGGCCGAGCGGCGGATCGCCACCATGCGCGGCGTACTGGACGGCGTCAAGGACAAGATCGACGGAGTGGCTCCGGCCAAGGTGTTCGTCTTCGACAGCGGAGAGAAGACGGCGTTCACCGCGGGCGGCGCCGGGATCGGCAACGAGATGATCACGCTGGCGGGCGGGACGAACGTATTCGGCGATCTGGGCAAGTCCTTCGGGGACGTGTCCTTCGAGCAGGTCGCCGAGCGGGCACCCGACGTGATCGTCATCTACGACTACGGCGACCAGCCGCTGGAGAACAAGAGGAAGTCCCTGCTGGCCAATCCCGCGCTCAAGGACGTGCCCGCGATCAAAAATCAGCGCTTCGCGGTGCTGCCGCTGTCGTCCACGGTACTGGGGGTGCGTGTGCCCTCCGCGGTGGATTCTCTGGCCCGCCAACTGCACCCGGAAAGCTTCGCGTGACCGAGGTCGTCGAAACGGGAGCGGTCGCCGTGGGCCGCCGTGCCCGCATGCCGTATCCGCTGGTCCTCGCGGCGCTCACCGTCGCGGTGGTGGTGGCGGTCACGGCCGGGATCGCGGTCGGCTCGGTACGGCTGCCGCCGGGCCAGGTGTGGGGAATCCTGGCCCACCGGCTCCACCCGGCACTGGCCGAACCGGTCTGGACCCAGGTCCGGGAGACGATCGTGCTGGATGTCCGGCTGCCGCGGATCCTTTTGTGCGGTGTCGTCGGGGCGGGGCTGTCAGTGTGCGGGATGGCCCTGCAGGCGTTGGTGCGCAACCCGCTGGCCGATCCGATGCTGCTCGGGGTGTCCTCGGGCGCGAGCGTCGGCGCGGTGCTCGTCATGGTGTTCCCGGTGTCACTGCTCGGCGCGTTCTCCCTGCCGCTCGCGGCTTTCCTGGGGGCCCTCGCGGCGCTGGTGCTGGTCTACTTCCTGGCCCGCGCCGGCGGGCGGATGACCACCGTGCGGCTGGTGCTGTCCGGGGTCGCCACGGGCGAGGTGCTCTCGGCCGTCGCCAGCTACCTCATCGTCACCTCCGACGACCCGCGCAAGGCCGAGTCCGCGCTGCGCTGGACGCTGGGCGGGCTGGCCGGGACCACCTGGGACCTCATCTGGATCCCCGCGGCGGCGGTGCTGGCGGGAACCGGTGTGCTGCTCGGTGTGTCCCGACCGCTCAATCTGCTGCTCGCCGGAGAAGAGGCGGCGGCCGCGCTGGGTCTGAACGTGCACCGCTTCCGCGCCGCACTGTTCGTGGTGATCGCGCTGATGATCGGAGCGATCGTCGCGGTCAGCGGCACCATCGGGTTCGTCGGCCTGATGCTGCCGCACGTGGTGCGGCTGCTGGTCGGCGCCGACCACCGGCGTGCGCTACCCGCCGTCGCGCTGCTCGGCGCGGCCTTCCTGATCGCCACCGACCTGGCCGCGCGCAGTGTGATCGCTCCTGAGGAGATCCCGATCGGGATCCTGACCGCGCTGGCCGGAGGGCCGTTCTTCCTGTGGCTGATGCGGCGGAGGGCGGCCTCATGACCGCGGCGACGTTGCGCGCCGAGGGCGTCGGCGTCGTCATCGGGGGCCGGGCACTGGTGGAGGACGTCTCGCTGGAGGTCGCCACGGGCGAGGTGGTCGCGCTGGTGGGACCCAACGGCGCAGGGAAGTCCACCCTCCTGCGTACTTTCTACCGCGCGCTGCGACCGACCTCGGGGCGGGTCCTGCTGGACGGCGACGACGTCTGGCAGCTGACCGGGAGGCAACTGGCGCGTCGGCTGGCCGCCGTGCTGCAAGAAGCGCCGGGCGAGTTTGAACTGACCGTGTACGACGTGGTCGCCATGGGCCGCAGTCCCTACAAACGCGCGTTCCAGGGCGATGACGCCGCGGATCTCCGTATCGTGACCGACGCCCTCGCGGCGCTGGATGTCGCCGGCCTCGCCCAAGCCCCGTTCGACCGGCTGTCGGGAGGGGAGAAGCAGCGTGTCCTGATCGCACGTGCTCTGGCCCAGCAGACCGGGACGATGGTGCTGGACGAGCCGACCAACCACCTGGACCTGCGCCACCAGCTCGATGCCCTCCACCTGGTGCGGCGGTTGGGCGTGACCGCCATAGTGGCCCTGCACGACCTCAACCTCGCGGCAGCGTTCTGCGACCGGATCTGCGTCCTCGACGCTGGGCGGCTGGTCGCGGCCGGCCCACCCACCGAGGTGCTCACCGCCGACCTGCTCACCGAGGTCTACCAGGTGGACGCCGAAGTGAACGTCCACCCACGCACCGGCATCCCGCAGATCAGCGTCGTCCCGGACCCTGAGCACAGGAGGAAGGGAGCGGCATGACCTCCCTGCGACCGGTCCCGTCCGTCTCCGTGGCTCGCGCCCTGACCGACGTCGCCGGCCTGGGGTCGTTCTTCTCTCTCACCACCGGCGACGCGGATGGCGAGTGGCGGCCGGTCTCGGACGCCTACGCGGCAGGACTGGGGCACCTCGTGTCCGCCCGCGCCGCCCGCTACGGCACACCCGAGCCGCGGATCGCCGCCTCCATCGTCCAACTCGGGCACGCCGCTCGCCTGTGGTCTCCCATCCTGGGCTGCGTCATCGTGCACGGCGTCATCCCCGACCTCGGCGGCCTCCAGCAGCGCGTGGACGGACCCGAACTCCGGTTACCCGCGCCCCGTGGCTGGGAGGCGCCCCGCGACGGCACTCTCACTCAGGTCCTTTATCGGCTGGTCATGGAGGATCATTTGGCCCCTCTGTCCGCCGGGCTGCGCGTCAAGGTCGCTCCCCGGCTCCTTCACGGCAACGCCGCCTCCGCCCTTGCCGAAGCGGCCCGCGACCTCCTGCGAGCCTGGCCCGAGCTGGGCCCGTCCATCACGCGGCTCGCCACTGACCTGCTCAGAACGCGGAAACTGCGTGGTCTTGGCGAGTTCACCGGACCCCGGCTGGAATTCCGGCGGCGAAGCTGCTGTCTGAACTATCGCGTACCAGAGGGTCGGAAGTGCGGCGACTGCTCACTGGACCGCAAAGCCCCCGGACACTCGATTTAGCGCCCACGGTGGGTCATACCCCGACGCGGCGCGCCTGGGCGCGGGTGGTCGGAGCGCCGGCGGTGACTCCGTGCAGGACATGAGCGAGGATCTCGGCTCCTCGGACCACCCGAGGCCCGGGCCGGTTGAAGTACGCCGGCCCGTCGAGCACCCATACCTGACCGCCACGCACCGCCGGCAAGTCCGACCAGCCCGGCAGGACGGTCAGCGACCGCCATTCGGACTCGGTGCGTTCCGGGCTGAAGCCACAGGGCATCAGCAAGATCACATCCGGGCGCGAGGCGCGCAGCGCCTCCCACTCGATGGGCTTGGTGTGCTCTCCCGCCTCGGCCAGCAGCGGCTCGCCTCCGGCCGCCTGGATCTGCTCGGGAACCCAGTGACCGGCGGGCCACAAAGGATCGAGCCACTCGATGGCCGCCACCCGCGGACACGGACGGCCGGCCACCGCGGCGCGTACCGCGGCCATCCGGTCGCGCAGCTCATCGACTCTCCGGGCCGCCATGGCCGACACGTCCAGCGCGTCCCCCACACGTTCGAGGCATCCCAGCACGTCTGCCAGCGTGCGTGGTTCCAAGCTGATCACCTGTGGCCCGGCATCGAGGACACGCACCGCCCGTGACACGGCGGTGTAGGAAACGGCGCACACGTCGCACAGATCCTGGGTCAGCACCACATCCGGAGCGAGCTCGGCCAGCCTTCCGACGTCGAGGGTATACAGCGACGAACCCCGGTGAGAGACCCCTCCCACCGCATCGGATATCTCCCGGCTGCTCATTCGTTCCGTTGAAAGGCCGGCCGCCGTCACCACCGGGACGGACGCGACCACCTCCGGCGGCCAGTCGCATTCGTGCGTACGTCCCACCAGGTCACCGGCGAGGCCGAGATACGCGACGATGTCAGTGGCGGCGGGCAACAGCGACACTATGCGCATACCACGAGCCTAGACCGCGCCAGGAACGGCAGTCTCAGGCGTCCAGTTGCCTAGCAGCAGGGCGCCTATCCGCCAGGACAGCGCCGAACGCGCCGCCTGCCGGCACTGGTCGGCCTGTCCATCGCGGGCACCGCCGACTACAACGCCCAGCAGATCAGCGACGGCGGCCCTCCACCGTCACTCGATGTTGCGGCCGCGGCATCCGCACCGCCCGCTCCTTCAGCTCCGCCGGATACCGACTTGGGAGGGATGCGACGAACCAGATCGATCTGACATGGTCTCCATCCTTTCCAACCGATGGAGCCCCCATAAATCCCGGCGCGGTTCAGGCGGCCGTCAGGTCAGCAACAACGCGAACGTGTTCGGGCAGTCCTTCGGCGTGATCGGGCTGGCGGGCCACCGTGCACGGCTACCCGAGTCAGGGCCCGGATCGCGAATTGAAGAAGGCCGTCGAAGGCTACCGGGCAAGCCGGGTCGCCGCTGACGAACTACGCGCCACCACCGAAGAGCCGCGCCGTGAACCCACATGTGCTACGCCGAGTTCGGGGAGATCCTGAACGCGATCGACAGCCTGGACGCCGACGTGATCCGCCTTGAGGCCGCCCGCTCACACGTGCAGGTGGCCCACGAACTGGCCGAGGCCGGCTACCCGCGAGCGGTCGGACCGGGCGTCTAAGACATTTACTCTCCGCGCGTGCCGGACGTGGACGAGTCGCCTCCCTGCTGCGTCGGCCGGTACAACCCGACCCGCTCCGCCCGAAATGGCTGCATCGGATTGTGGTGATCACGAAGTCCCGAACATCGACACGCGCCGCCCTCTCCCATCCGACCTGCGCCGACCACAAGAACCGGAATCACCGCAACAGATCCATCCCGTACGACCGCAAGATCGCCACCGACCGCCCTCGCGCCTGAAGATCCCTGAAGAAGATCTCGACCGGATCGACCGGCATGCCGAACGGATCCACTAACCGCCACGGCATCCAGACTTCGCCGGTCTCCACCAACGCGCCTACCCGGGGCACGTTCAACGAGGCACGATCCGGATTTGACTCTCCGAAGACGATCATGGCCAGCGACCGTACACCAAGGAGTACCGATATGACCATCTACCAGTAGAAACAGCCCATCTTGTTCAGTCAACGGGCCCACCGGGTAGGTGTTGCCGTCCGCCCACTCGATGGTCTTGTCACTGCTGATCGTGGACCGGGTGAGGAACGCGACTTCGCGCCGGGGTCGCGGAAGACGACCGGGTGGTAGTCGGGGTGAATGCCCTTCTATTTGCCGGGGTTTGTCACGTTAATGACAACGGTTATCGTTTATTGACTCGGGAGGTCCTGTGCCCATTCGCGTCGTCCTCGTCGCGGGCCCGCATGCCCCGGCCCGTACGGCCACCGTCGATCAGCTGCTGACCGCGCACCCAGGATCGGTCGCGGTCCACCACGATCTGCGCGCGGTCACCCTGGATCGTGTCGAGCGAGTGGTCCGTGACCGGTCGGGCGTGCTCGACCTGGCCGAGGTCCGGCTTGCGCACGGACCTCGCGAACCCAGCTGGTGCCAACGGAGAGAACGGCCGGGGCCGGGTAGCGGCGCGTGGGGGACCCGGTGGTCCCGTCAGCGAGACCCCGGGTCGCGGGTCAGGGCGTGGTACTGCCGGACGTGACCGGGGTGGCGTCCTTCGCCGGGGCCAGCGCCGTCTGGTCGAGGGTCCCGGGCAGGGCCGACGGCGGCCGGGTCGTCCTGCGGCGTTCGAGCAGCACGTCGGCCGCGAAGAAGACGGCGAGGCTGACGGCGAACAGCGGGACGAAGTAGGCGATGACCAGGGTGACCACGGTGACCAGGACCAGCACGCCCGGGGAGAGCGACTGCAGGCTGCCGCGCGGCGCCGGACGGCCGAAGCGGGCGCCTGCGCCGTTCTTCCTGGTCGGCCTGCGCTGCCACCACATCCGGTAACCACGCAGGATGACGAGGATGAGGCCGACCGCCAGGGCGATGAGGACGAGCTGGTTGGCGAGGCCGAAGAGGATGCCCATGTGGGCGTCGATCGTCCAGTCGGTCATCTTGGCCATGAAGGGCCAGTCGGCGTGGTCGACGCGGTCGACGACTCCGCCTGTGTTGCCGTTGACGGTGATGGCGTCGAAACGGGTGGGCCAGTCGCGCTTGCGTTCGGCCACGCTCCAGGCCGACTCGGCGTCTTCCGGCGGCGTGATGAAGAGGGGGACCTGGAGACCTTGGGCCGTGGCGGTGGCCATGACCCCGTCGATCCCCGCTCCCGAGGTGAACACGGCGTCGCCACCGGTGGCCACAGGGGCGACGTGCTGGTGTCCGGCGCCGCCGCCGGTTGCGGCGGCGAGGCTCGTCTCCAGCGGCCGGCTGTGCCAGTCGAGCAGCGTCCGGACATCGGCGATCTTCGCCCCGGCGTGGTTGGACCAGGTCAGCCCGGTGGCCGACAGCAGGAGCAGCCCGATGGCGATCCAGACACCGGTCACCGCGTGCCAGGACAGGTTGCGGGACCGCCCACGGCTGGAGGTGTCCGGCAGGACGATACGCCGCAGCCGCCGCTCGGTGCGGCGCCGCCCGATCCACAGGGCGAGCCCGCCGAGGACGACGATCCACATCCAGCTCGCCGCCAGTTCACTGTAGTTGCGTCCGAACGCCCCCAGGTGCAGGGTGCGGTGGAGTTCGTCGATCCAGGCGCGTACGCCGAGCCACTGTCCGAAGGTCTGCACCTGGCCGCGTACCTCTGCGGTGTAGGGGTTGACGAAGACCGCCATCGCGTAGTCGGCGGGCACGGTCTCGTCGCTGAAGATCACCCGTGTCGTGCTGGTCTCGTCGATGGCGGGCATCACCTGGGTGATGTCGCCGCCGGGATGGGCCACTCTGGCCGCAGCGACCTGCTGACTGAGCGGAAGCACCGTCTCCCCCGCCGGGACGTGCAACTCGTGGTCGTACACGATCTGCTCGATCTGCGGCGCGACCGTGTACAGCAGGCCGGTGGAGGCCGCGACCAGGATGAACGGTGCGATGAACACGCCCGCGTAGAAGTGCATGCGCAGCAACAGGGGCCGCAGTTGTGTCCATACGCCGCGGCGGTGGGACGTCTGCGGGGTCTGCGCGGTGTCCGATTGGGGAAGGGGATCGGTGATCACGGAAATCCTCTCAAGGTCGGCTTCCGCCGTCCAAGACGTGCAGCTGATGTCGGCCGGCCATGTTCTCGCCACACCGGTTCGTCACACGTAGTCGTGGCCGATCTTCGTCTGGTTCCCTACTGGCCTCATGCGTTCATACCGTTATGAGCGCTATGTCAGTCTTGGTGTACATGTGAGCTGAGAGGCCGAAATCAGGCCCTTGCTCGCCCACTCGAACAGCTGCACCTCAGAAGCTGTTGAGGTTCGCGATCCCCAAGACCTGCGCGAGTTCTCGTTCACGCCAGGAATGCCGAGGATCGGCGCGAAGAAGCGCCAGTACCTTGTCTTTTCCACTGGCGGTCGGCTGCATATCGTCTGGCTGCTCCTGCTCCTGCTCGGGTGGCTGTGGCTGGGTGGGCGGCGGTGGTGGCGGGGCGGTCTGTCCCTCGTGGACCACGATCAAGACATCGGTGACGTTCTGGCTGGTCAGTGGGCATTCGTCATCGCCAGGGCGGGCGTGGTAGCGAGAGATGGGGATTCACCTTGCGGGCGCTGATGCGGGGGCGGCGTGGCAGCAGGCCTGCCAGGACCGCCCGGCGGATAACGCCGACCATGTCGACCGGGTCGGCGGCAACCACACCGGAGGAGGGATGATCTGATCACGAGCGGCCTGCACAGAGTTTTATGCCTGTTTGCTACCTCTGCCTATTTTGGCAGGGAGCGAGAGCGGCTCACCCGTCTCGGCGCACAACATGCGCCGCGATTGAGTTTGACAAACATGCCCCGTTTCCTTGACCGGAAGCGGGGCGTTTTCGCTGGTGGGCGCTACTGGGTTCGAACCAGTGACCCCTCGCTTGTAAGGAGCCAAGATCGCCTCGGTGAGGCTCTGACGTGCGGCGCGCCGTGCCCGGTAGGCCACGACGGACCATGCTCGGGACCGGCTAATGGCACGCTAATGGCACGGTGATCACGGTCATGACCTGCTCGTTGATCACGTTGAATGGCACGGAATGGCACGCGCTGAGGCACGCGGATGGCACGCAGATCGCCTTTGGATGCATAGCCCGGTGCGGACCCGCACAACTCCCCCACCTGATCACCCCGTCTGCCTCGGCCCACCGCGAAGCGGCAGCAGGCTGGCGACGGAGGCACAAGCCCGTCTTCGCGTGTACGTCCACCGGTCCCCGTTCCTCGGCGATAGGACGCCAACGGTCACAGACGGGCTTGTGCCGGAGGAGCAGGCCTGCTGGGCTCGCCTGGGTCGCGGCAGACGGGGTGATCAGCCTGCCCCCACCTCAGCCAGCTACGGCCCGCCAGTCACGCCCAGGACCCCACCCCGGAGCCGAGCGCCCCCGCCGGAGGCATGCTTTTCGCCCCGCGCACACCTCGCGTCCGGGCTGCGCCTCGTGGGGGAGGAATGCCGTGGCTTTACATGGCGCGGCAGGCGCATCGTCCATCCACCAATACCATCTTCGAGACCCGAAGTCATCTGACCTGGGAGTGCGGGCGCAAGCACCCGCACCGACACCTCGCCCCCGCCATGGATTGGCGGACCCAGGAGTTGCGTCCTCAGCTATCCTGCCGTGATGGCTAGCCGAGGTGCTGGTTCCTCAACGAAGAACTACAGCCCGCACTAGAATGGCGGAGAACCTCTCAATCTGCAACTGGATGACCGTGATGACCTCAATCGCCGCGTGGGTGGGCGTTGACTCGCGAGCTATCGCATCCCTATATATTGTTGGGGACAGTCGCATTTCGTGGACTCCTAGCAAAAAATGGGATCAAGGGCGAAAGGTCTTCGCCTGCATGAATCAGCCTCATTTGTTTGCGTACTACGGTGACGTACTATTCCCAGCCCTAGCAATCCCGACTATCGCCGATCGCATTGATCGCGGCCTGTTGCTTGAGGGTACTCGCGACTGGGGTCAAATAATCCAGGAAGCACTGAGGCGTCTGGCTATTGACTATCCAAAGCAGCAGCGAAACAACTTTGGAGTCCTTCATGGGTACCGCAGTGGCGCAGGCATGGAATGCACATTCCAGCTAAACGTTATTTCGTATGTTGCATCCAGAAACAAATGGTCAATGACGACTCCTGTCATGCCAGCCGTATCTTCATTCTTACATATAGCCGGGAGTGGGATCTCATCGGTCCGGGATAGTGATGCACTCTGGCGGCAGAGCCTCGAGGGCAATACGAGTCGAGCGGTTTATTCCGCTTTTCATGAGTCCGTTGGAAGCGGAAAGGACTCGAACACGGGTGGGGTACCACAATTGGGCGGAATATATCGGGTGGGCCCCGCTCGACTGATAGGAATTATTCAGAACGGTCAGAGATATTTTGCAGGCGCACCTCTGATTGGCTATGAAGAGCCATCTGCTATCGAGTGGCGGAATGAGCTCTTTGAACGAGTAGATGGACTAAATAAGAGGCGTTTCCCCACCGCCCAGAGGCATCGTTCGCGAACATAGAATGGCATAGTTTCTGCAGCTCTGGGCTAGTCGCTCGCAGGCTCGAATGACTACTGATATCAGAATCGGCTGAATAACCCAGTAGAGATCTTTTCGGCGGGGACTGAAGGTCTCCGGTTCTCGACCGAGGGGCCAGGACATGTCTGAGCACGTAAAGAAGCAACACCTGGTGTCCAAGGTGCTCTTGAAGCGTTTTACGGCGCTGGATGCGAAAAGTGGGGAGATGAAGCTTGTCAGCTTCGATCTCAATCATCCCAGCGCACGCACCCAGGTAAAGACCCCTACAGAGGTCGGCTATAGTATACATTTTGTATCCGTCGATTCGAGGTCCCTTGAGGAGCTCTGGGGCGAAACTGAACGGATGGTCCCGGCGGTTTTTTCGGCCATCGATCTTGGTGAGCCTTATAAACTCCCAGAGAATGCTGATGCACTCCGGAACCTAATAGCTCTGCATCTGGTGCGTTCGCATCGCTATAAAACTATTCACGAGACGTCGTACCACCGAGCGTTCGATGAGCTGCGGGCGAGGATGCTGGAGCAGCATTATGAGTCCCTCCAAAATGAAGCGCTTCGTGTGACAGGCTTGTACCTGCATGGCTCGGCTCTCGAGGCGTTCCTCGACCGCATGCTCCGTGACTCCGCACCTGCTAAAGGCTTTACTAGCGGCCAGCTACTGCGAACCAATATAGAAGAGATGTATCAGAAAATCAGGAACTTCATCTCAGAATGGGAGCCAGAGCTACTCACTGCCAAGGATGGACAGTTCATCATGGGAGACAGCCCAGCCACTACTCTCCGATGGCCATCAGGGCAACCAGATCTCAACCAACCTGTGCAGTTCAACGTAGCAATCACCGATGCCCACGCAGTGGTGCTCCCTATTGACCCCAAGCATCTCGTCGCACTTGGCCCCCGACGTGCAACCATGGAGGTTGAACGACCTGTGGTGGAGCGACTTAACGCGTACCAGGTGCTGGTCGCGCATCGGCATGTATTCTTCCGGCCGAACAGCGAAACAGAGCTGTTCATAAGAAATGTCTGTCCAAGAAGAACGCCTATAGCCCCCTCATGATCTGCTTGGATCTGAAGCGATTGGCGTCAACTTAGACCCTTTACGTAGCGGCCGGCGCAATGCGAAGCACCCGAAGGGGCGCGTAGTGGTTGGGCTGGTGGCACGAACTGGTGAGCGGCGGCGCGTCGCTTGGGCGGTGAGTTCGTTCGGCAACAGCGAATACGCCGGTCGGCGGAGGGCCCGGGCCGCCGTCGGCTGGGACCGGCGCCCACGCCGCACGCCCAGGCGGCGTGCGGCAGAGGGCCCGGGTACGGCGGCGCGGCGCGCCGCCGCTTGATACCTAAGAGAACAATTCGGCAAGATCCCGCGCTACGTGCGTCTAGGTTCCGACGCGGGAAGCACGGACAGGGCGAGATGCCAGGGGTAGGCGTCGGTGTGGTCGGCTCCGGAGCTGGGGGCGTGGGGCTCGAACTGTCCGGGACCGATCAGAACGTGGATGCCTTCGGCGCGTAGGTGGTCGACACTGCGGCGGAAGGGTGCTCTGCCGGCTAGGGCGGTGTTCACGAACGGCAGGATGATGACCGGGATGCCGAGGCCGGGGGCTTCGGCTAGTAGGCCGAGGGCGTAGGTGTCGGCGATGCCTTGGGCGAACTTGTTGATGGTGTTGTAGGTGGCTGGGGCCACGATGATGGCGTCTGCCCTGGGCGGCTTCGGTTCTCCTGGTTTGCGGTACTGGCTGCGGACGGGTCGGCCGGTCTGCTCCTCCAAAGCCGGCACGTCGATGAAGTCGAGTGCCGACGGGGTGGCGATGACCTGGACCGCCCATCCGGCGTCTTGGGCCAGGGTGACGAGTTTGCCGACGTCTGCGGCGGGGCCGGCGGCGCACACGATGATGTAGAGAACCTTGCTCATGCCGACACGCCGAGCATTTCGGCGTACTCGCGGGCTTCGCGCCGGACGGTGATGGGCGCGGTTGCGAGCAGGTCGCGAACTAGGCGCAGGGTGGCGGGACGCGCGGTGATCTCTTCGGGGGCGATCTCGCCGGCGGCGCGTAGGACGTAGAGGGCTTGGTCGTGTTTGTTCCAGGTGAGGAACGCGCGGGCAGTGTCGAGCAGGAGTGTGGCTTTCCGCTCGTTGATCGGTAGGGCGTCGATGTTGACCTGCCTGGCGTAGTCGACCGCGGTGCCGGCGTCGCCCATGGTGAGGGCGATGTTCACCCGGTGGCATAGGACGTTGTTCGGGCCGAAGGCGGTCCACATGTGGTTGCCGTCGTGGCCGAGTCGGCGCCCGGCCTGGTCGGCCTCGTCGAGGAGTTCGGCGGTGGTGTGCCGGTTTCCGGTCTGGGCGGCGGCGACGGCTCCGCTGAGCAACAGGGATCCGTAGACCGATAGGTCGTTGTCGCTCGGGTGGCCGAGGTCGGTGTCCATGCGCTGGGCTGCGGTGCTGGCCGTGGTGATGGCGGCGCGGTGGTGTTTGCCGTCCATGAGGGCGCGCGTGATGATGCGGGCGCTGGAGCCGATCACCAGGGAATTCTCTGAGGCGTGGGCGGCTTGGGTGCTGCGGTCGGCTGCCAGCCAGGCAAGGCCCTTGTCGTCTTGCTTGAGCAGGATGGAGGCGGCGACGTGGTGGGCTTCGGCGGACAGTACGTGTGCCCGGTGGCGGGCGTCCCCGGTCGTGGCTGTGCAGGCGATGCGCACCAAGCGGAGGAGGCCGGGAAGCATGGCGGTCACTTCGGCGTAGCGGCATGCCTGGTAGGTGCTCTTGGCCTGGGTGACGGCGCGGGCCAGTGTGGCAAGGTCGATGGGCTGGTCTGTCGGGGTGGGGTAGTCGACCAGGGCGGCGGCGATGTCTTCGATGCCGTCTGCTGGCCGGCTGGTTGGGGTGGGCTGGAGTACGGCGCTGAACAGGGCGGCGCCTGTCAGTCCGACGAAGTCGCGGCGTCTCATGGTGTCCTCGTCCTCCCCTGATCGGACGAGGTCCACAGTAGGTGGCGCTATATGAGATGGCTCGGCGGGTGGCGGGGTGGTATCCCGAGGAGGGATGGCGGCGGCCGAGCTGCGGGGTGCGAGTCCGAGACCGATGCGGGCGAGGTCGGGCATGGCCAGTCCATCGGCGACGCGCTCGAACACCTCAAGGGCTGTGACCTGCGCGGACCCGTTCATGATGGCGCTGACTTTGCCTTGACTGAGGCTGACGGCGATACCGATTCGGGTTTGGCTCATTCCGCCGTATTGGCGAACCAGGCGGAATATCTGGCCGATATCGCGGGCGCGTAGAGCCGCAAATACGTCTTGGCGCTGCCAGAACGTGGCAGATAGGCCGATGGGCTCGCTCGCCTGTGCCCGCATGCGCTGGTCCCCCGGGTCGTTACCGATCGCCGACCTACAACAGGTAGGGGACGTGGGGTTATCCCGTCAAGGGATAACGGCTCGGGATGGGTTACCGACTCGGCTTTCACAACTCTGGACCCATGCGTTTACAGGACGAGCAGAACCAGACGGAATGCCCCTCGTGCCGGGGAAATGGCTGGCGGTTCATTCGGGCGCATCGGGCGAATGCGGGGGCTCGGTTGGAGGGTGAGCCGGTAGGGCTTCGCCGGGTGGCGTGCTTTGACTGCCCGGACGGTCGGGAGGAAGCGGCATGACGGGCTCGATCTCACCGGACCGTCAGGAGGGCGGAGGGAAGGCGGACATGGCCGTCACCAGTGACGTCGTATCGCAGTCGACTGCGGCGTATTACGGCACTCTGCTGGGCGGGCTCAATGATGGGCTTCGGAAGCACGGGATCCGCGGCCTGGTGGTCCGGGTGATTCGGCTGCGTCTGCTGTTCGATGACCTGGGGATTCCGGGCTATGTGTCGCCTGAGCTGGAGGTGCGGGGAGCGGATAACCGCCTTCGTGCGACGGTGACGATCGTGACCGGTAAGAGTGAGCCGGCTTACTGCGTCCGTCCGGCCGGTGACGCGCCACAGTTCTTGTTCCCTGTGGAGGAGGGCCGCGAGGCGCTGGCCTACCTGGTGGGGACGGCCCGGGACTGGCAGGCGGCGCGGTGACCGCTCCTACCCTCGGCCAACTCCAGCAGCGCCATGGCAGAACATGGCAGATCCACGACTTTCATGGCGGGTGGATCGCCATACGCCACCATTCCTGGTCGGCTGACACCGAGAGGTCGGGTATCCGCAACGTTCTGGGAGCCGACACTCTTACCGATCTTGCTGCGCGGCTGGATGAGCAATCCAAGGTGGAGGCGCGACGCAACGGGCTGCGCCTGCACGGTCCGCGTACGGCGCCGGATGACGGGAGAGCCGTCTCGTCTTCGTAGTGTTCCGCGGTGTGAGCCTCCACGATGTGTCGTCGTGGGGGCTTATCCGTGTGCGGCGGCTGCGGCGTTCGTGGGGCTTTTGGTTGGTGCGCGTTACCGCTGGTAGGGGCTTCGCACAGCTTGGCTGTCCTGCTAACGTGCTTGATTAGGCAGGCAAGCTGATTGTGAGGTTCCTCGGATGTCGTTCGAGTACACGCCGCCCAAGTACGCGCAATTGATCGCCGAGATGGAACGGCGTATCGAGTCCGGGGAGTATCCGCCCGGCTCGCCGTTGCCGAGCGAGCATCAGTTGATGGCCGAGTTCGGGATGGCGCGTCCGACTGTGGTCAAGGCGCTGGGGGTGCTGCGGGATAACGGGTGGATTGTCACTCAGCAGGGCAAGGGACGGTTCGTGCGGGGTCGGCCTGCTCTGTCTGCGGGGCAGCATCCCCGTACCGGGCGGGGGCTGCTGGACCGTAAAGAGCTTCCGGCTACGACGCGGCTGGTGTCGGCCGGGCCGGTGAAAGCTCCTCGGCGGATCGCCTCCTACCTCGGGGCCGATGAGGGCGCCTCGGTGGTTCTACGTAAGACGGTGGTGCATCAGGGCGATGAGCCGTCGGAGATCGTCGCGGTGTGGGTGCCGGCGCACCTGGCGGAAGGTACGGCGCTGGCCGAACCGGGAGAGCTGGCGCACGGGGTCCGGCGGCTGGTGGAGTCCGCGGCCGGGGTGGGTCTGGATCACATCATCGAGCACATGACCGCGCGCAACCCGACCAAGGAGGAGCGTGACCTGCTCGGGGTGCCTGGTTCTGCGGCGCTGCTGGATCTGTTCGCGGTGGCGTGTGACGCCACGGGAAAGGCGTGGGTGGTGCTGGAGACGGTACTGCCGGGGGACCGCCACGAGCTGGAAGACGCCTACCCGATCCGGTAATTCAAGTTTCCCGATCTAGCCCGCTTGGTTTGCTTGACTAGCCAAGCGGGTTTTGCGTTTAATGGACATATCCACACTTGGTCAGTCAAGTTGGCTGGCTAGTTGAGAGGGGTGATGTTCATGGCGCTTCAGGGACCGATCCCGATCGGCTTCGAGCAGGTGTTCCCGCACGGCTGCTACGTCGTGGGGGAGGTCGAGCAGGTGAAGGACTTCGAAGCCTCCACCGCCGGCAAGTTCGTCCCGGCGCGGGACAAGAGCACGGGTGAGCTGGTGTGGCAGGTCGCGGTGATGGACGCCGACCCGAGCGTGAAGGCCGCGCAGAAGACGGTGTCGGTGAAGATCCTCGCCCCGGTGCAGCCGGTTCCCCCGGCGTCGATGGCGGGTCTGCCGTTCACTCCGGTGGAGTTCGACGGCATGACGGTCACCCCGTATGTCCACCAGGCGACGGGTCGGCTGGCGTACTCGATCCGAGCGCGGGAGATGCGCGCTCCCCGAGCCGTCGGCAAGCCCTCGGTGAGCGCCAAGGACGCGGCGTGATGGGCCGCCGGTCGGGGGTCTCGTGGACGCAGACCTTCGTGCACGTGCAGGGCCGGGGCGCGGTCGACTGCCACACCTACCCCGACCGTACGCCGATCTTGGAGCTGTCGGCCGGGGCGTCGGTGGTCAAGGTCGTGCTCCCGGCTACGTGGGTGGACGACGCCGTGCGGTTGTTCGCCCGGGAGTTGGCCGAGCAGGCGCGGGCCTTCGCCGAAGAGGTCGAGCGGCTCCACCACAACCAGAACAAGCGCGAATCCAAGCGAGAGGAGGAAGCGGCGTGAAGGGCTACAGCTACACCACGATCACCATGGAGCCGGGCGAGGCTCCTCGGGTGGGTATGCACGTCTACCCCGACGAGCACGCCCGGGTGTCCTACTTCCCTGCCAGGGACACCCCGGCGTCGTTCGTGTCGGTCGACTTCGCCGAGTCGCACCTGAGCATCGGCCTCACCGCCGAGACGACGGTGACCGACATGCACGTGAAGTTCGCCCGGGGCCTGCTGGAGGCTGCGGCGGGATTCCTGGCCGACTGTGAGCGGCTGCGCGACGAGCACGCCACCCGCACCGAGCACAACACCACCGAGCAGGCGACGCCGGCCAAGGTCGCCTGACCGTTTCGGGCGGGGCCGCCAGAAGCGCCAACTTCCGGCGGCCCCCGATCTCTCTCCCCCTGAAGCTCATTTCACGAGAAGAGGCGTTCAGCTTATGCTGCGTAAACTCCCCGGGGACTACACCCGGGACATCGTCTCCACCGTCCCCAACTCGCTGGTCTTCCGCCCGGTCGTGGTCAACACCCCGGCGATCTTCACTATCTTCTCGATGCTGTTCCGGACCGTCGTGGGCCTGGTCCGGATGGTGTGGCGGCACCCGATCGCCTGCCTGGTCGTGGCCGTCCCTGTGGCGTTATGCCTGCTGTACGGGTGGCGCGTCGCCCTGGTGGTCGTCGTCGCGGCCGTCTCGTCCCTGGCCGGGTGGCGGCTGACCGATCCTGTCTCGTTCACGGCCGGGGTGGGGCTGCGGCTTCGGGCGTGGTGGCGGTGGATGTGGAACTACCGCCGACACTGGCAACCGGTCATGGTCGTCTCCGGCCTCGCCAAGCACGTGGGAGGCCGTGAGTACCTGCCCCGCCTGCTCAAGGTCACCTGCACCGCGACGGGCGATGTGGTCACGGTGAAGATGCTGTCGGGACAGGCCGCGGCCGACTGGCAGGACAAGGCCGACAACCTCGCCCACGGGTTCGCCGGTCCCGAATGCCGGGTCAAGCTCAGCAAGCCCGGCCGTATAACCCTGGTCTTCCCTCGCTGTGATCTGCTCGCTACGCCCATCCCCGCGTTACCCATCACGGGGGATGTTCAGGTGTCGGCGGTCCCGATCGGGCTGCGGGAGGACGGCGCCCCGTACCTGCTCAAGCTGCACGGGACGCACGTCCTGGTGGCCGGCGCGACCGGTGCGGGCAAAGGCTCGTGGCTGTGGTCGGCCATCCGCGGCTTACTCCCCGCGATGCGCGCCGGGCTGGTCCAGGTCTGGGCGCTGGACCCAAAGCTCATGGAGCTGTCCTACGGTCGGGCGTTGTTCGGGGACCGGTACGCCGCCGATCCGGCCGACTGCGCCGATCTGCTCGAAGCGGCGGTCAAGGTCATGCAGGAACGTGCGGGCCGGTTCGCCGGAGTTCAGCGCAATCACGTGCCCACTGTGGAGGACCCGTTCGTCCTGGTGATCGTTGACGAGGTGGCGTTCCTGACCGCCTACCAGACCGACCGCAAACTCAAAGAACGCATCAGCGCCGCGCTGGCCACCCTGACCACGCAGGGCCGGGCGGTCGGCGTCGGCGTCCTGGCCGCGCTCCAGGACCCGCGCAAAGAGATCCTGAGCATCCGCAACCTGTTCCCCGACAAGATCGCCCTACGGCTCGACGAACCCACACAGGTGGATCTCGTCCTCGGCGACGGGGCACGCGACCGTGGCGCGCTGGCCGATCAGATCTCCTCGACCCCCTCGCGTGGGGCCGGCGTCGGGTACGTCCGGCTGGAAGCCTCTCCCGAACCGGTGCGGGTCCGGGCGGCGTTCGTCTCTGACTCCGACATCCGTGCCATGGTGCAGCAGTTCGCCGGGGTGGGTGAGGCACGATGACGCTGGCTCACTTCCTCGACGGGCTGCGCTGCTCGATGTGCCGCACGCTCAACATGCTCTGGCTCGACCCCGTCCGCGGCCTGGTCGAGTGCCACGAATGCGGTCAGACCGCGATCACCCTGCCCTGTGAGGACGGTGGTGCCCGGTGACCAACCCAAACGACCGCAACATCCCCCGGGCCGTACGCCAGTCCATGCCGATGGCCCTGGACGTCATCGAGGAGGTCGCCAAACAGCACGGCGTCTGCATTCGCCCTATACCGCTCAAGCGCACCGACACCGAGACGGGCAAGACCGAGATCGTCAACATCCCGTGCGGCGCGACGCTGGAAAGCAAGTGCGAGCCGTGCGCACGTAGGGCCGTGCAGCTCCGTAAGGCCCAATGCCGGGAGGGCTGGCATCTGGAGGCCGAACCGGTCGCCGAACCCAACGAACCGACCGAACGCCAGCTCTGGCTCATCGAGGAACGGGCTGATGCCCATGTGCTCCGCGAGCTGGCCGAGGAGACCGGCGGGGACACAGCGGTGTGGGATGAGGTGATCACCACCCTGGAAGACGAGCTTGCCACCTCCGGCGTGCGGGGCAGCGTCGTCCCTGGGGAGGGCAAGCCGCGGCGGTCGCGCTCGACTCGTCGCCGGCAGGACGCTCCCGATCTGCCCAAACGGCAGCGGGAGAATCGCACCGTTGGACGCACCTTCGCCGCCTCGGACGGCAGGGTCTACCGGCCGTCGTTGTTCATCACCCTGACCTGCGACAGCTACGGCAAAGTGAAGTCGGACGGCACTCCGGTCGACCCTTCGACGTATGACTACGTTCGGGCGGCTCGGGACGCTATCCACTTCCCCAAGCTCGTGGACCGGTTCGTTCAGAACCTTCGCCGGGTGGCCGGGTATGACGTGCAGTACTTCGCCACCGTCGAACCACAGCGCCGTCTCGCGCCACACCTGCACATGGCCGTGCGGGGAACCATGCCGCGTGCTGAGGTCAAGTCCGTAGCGGCGGCCACGTACCACCAGGTGTGGTGGCCACCGTGTGATGAGATCCGCTTCGAGGGCGAACATCTGCCGGTCTGGGTCGCCGACGAGCACGGCGCCGATCGTGAGGACGGGCAGGCCGGCGACTACCTCAACCCCGCTACGGGCGAGGTGCTACCGACCTGGGATCAGGCACTCGACGTGCTTGGCGCTGACGAGGATGCCGAACCCCTGCACGTCGTGCGCCTCGGCCAACAGGTCGACGTCAAGGGCGTACTCGCCGGATCGCCCGGTGCCGATCGGGGGCTGTACTACCTGTCGAAGTACCTCACCAAGTCTCTGGCCGACTGCCACACCTCCGAGAGCGACGCCGTGCGGGCGCACGTGGAACGGCTCGTGAACGTCCTTCGCTACGAGCCGTGCGCGCCGACGTGCCCGAACTGGCTGCGGTACGGCGTGCAGCCCAAGGGGGCCAAGTCGGGGATGCGTCCGGGTGGCTGTCGGGGCAAGGCGCACAAGCCCGAACACCTCGGCTACGCCGGCCGTCGCGTCCTGGTCTCGCGTAAGTGGTCCGGTAAGACCCTGGCCGAACACAAGCAGGATCGCCGGGCGTGGGCGCTGGAACAGCTCGGCCTGTCGGCAACCGATGACCAGTCCGAAGCGGTCGACCCGCATCGGTACCTATGGCGGGTGGCCACTCCAGCCGATCGTGATGTGCCGTCCCTGGCTGCACGGCTCCTCAAAGAGATCGCCGAACGGCAACGATGGCGGGCCGCTCTCCAGCAAGCCCAAGCACGAGCAGACGGGCAACCTCTCCACGATCTTTCGGCAACGGGGAGGGCTGCCTGATGGCGAACAAGGACGGACGTCGGCGTTTCGGCAGCATCCGCAAGCTGCCGTCTGGTCGTTTCCAGATCCGCTATCCCGGTCCGGACGGGCGGCTGCGCACCGGTGAGTCCACCTATGCCACCGAACGGGACGCCGACAAAGCGCTCTCGCTCGTGGAAGCGAAGCTCATCACGGGTGACTGGACCGACCCTCAGCGGTCCAAGGTCAAGCTCGGCGACTATGCCGAGAAGTGGATCAACGAACGCACGAGCCTGCGACCCCGTACGGTCGAGATCTACCGGGGCCTTCTGCGGCGGTACATCGCGCCGTATCTCGGCAATGCGCCTCTCGGCAAGATTGAGACAGCTGTCGTCCGGGAGTGGCGGGCAACGCTCGTCGGCAAGGGCGTGGGCGCGTCCGAGGTCGCCAAGTCGTACCGGTTCCTGCGGGCCGTGCTGATGACTGCGGCCGATGACCGGATCATCCCGCGCAACCCATGCCGTATCAAAGGCGCCGGCGAAGAGAAGCCGGACGAACGACCGGTGCTCACGGTCGCCCAAGTGTTCCAGCTCGCCGACCTGGTCCCGGCACGACTTCGCGCCCTGGTCCTGCTCGCCACGTTCGCGAGCCTTCGATGGGGCGAGGTCGCGGCACTGCGGCGGATGGATCTGGATCTGCGCGCGGGCACGGTGAGCGTTCGGCAACAGCATGTGGAGCTGGACACGGGAGAGTTGATCGTCGGTCCGCCCAAGTCGCGCGCCGGCGTGCGTACCGTCGCGATTCCCTCGGGGATCATCCCGGCACTTGAGCATCACCTGGCCTCGTACATCGGTCCGGAAGACGACTCGCTGATCTTCACGGGGTCTCGGGGTGGCATCCTCCGGCGGAGCAACTTCCGGCGGGCCGCCAACTGGGCGAGTGTCACGCGCAAGATCGGTTTTTCCGGGCTGCACTTCCATGATCTCCGGCATACCGGCAACACGCTCGCGGCCGGCTCGGGGGCGAGCCTTCGCGATCTCATGGAGCGGATGGGGCACGACAGCGTGCGGGCCGCGATGATCTATCAGCACAGTACGGCGCAGGCTGACCGGAAGATCGCCAACGCGATGAACAGCATGATCGAAGAAGCCGGTACGGGCGGGTGAGTGCGGCCAAGGATCAACGCCGAGGCGGCCAAGATCCGTACCCTAATGGCACGCTAATGGCACGGAACCCCCGTCAGAAGATCTCTGGCGGGGGTGTTTTGGCTGGTGGGCGCTACTGGGTTCGAACCAGTGACCCCTCGCTTGTAAGGCGAGTGCTCTACCGCTGAGCTAAGCGCCCCGGACGCCCCTCGCGGAGCGCGACGGGCTACACCTTACGGTACAGAAGGCGACCTGAGCACATCCAGCGCCCAAGTGGCTCCCGCGTCGGGGATGCCGGCGGCCTGCCAGCCGAGGAGGGCGGCGCCGAGCATGCCCGCGCTCATCCCGAGGGCCGCGCGTCGCAGTGGAGGGGCGGGCCGGAATGTGAGCCTGGCTTCGAGCCGTTCGGCCAGCGGCTCGAACAGCGCCGGGCCGGCTTCGGCGAGGCCTCCGCCGATGACGATCGACGACGGGTCCAGTAGGAGCGTGTAGGAGGCGAGGGCGAGGGACAGCGCCTCCAGGGCCTCGTCCCAGACGGCTGAGGCGTCAGGGTCGCCGCGCATGGCGAGGGCCACGACGTCCTCGGCGGACGCCGCGAACGGAGCGAACGGAGCGAACGGAGCAGACGGGGCCGACGCGGCGGACGCGGCGGACGGGGCAGATGCGGCGGACGGGGCAGATGCGGCCGCGATGCCGGCGTCCGCGGAGTCGATCGTCACGCCGGATTGGGCGTTAAGGTCGCGTACGGAGGCGGCGCGGCTGCGGCGTTCGCCGTAGCGGCGGGCCACCGAGGCGGCCGAGGCGTAGGTCTCCAGGCAGCCGATCTGGCCGCAGGCGCAGCGTTCACCCTCGGGGAAGACCGGGATGTGCCCGATCTCACCTCCCCAGCCCGCGGACCCCCCGTACGGCTCGCCGGCGATGATCATGGCCCCGGCGATCCCCGTGCCGATCGGGAGGAACAGGAAGTCGGGCTCGGCGCGGCCGGCGCCGAGCACGCGCTCGGCCAGCCCCCCGGTGCGTACGTCGTGGCCCAAGCGGACCGGCACCTCCAGCGAGGTGAAGTCGGCGGCGGGCACGTCCTTCCAGCCGATGTTGGCCGAGTAGACGGCCGTGTCGGAGGTGACCAGCCCCGGGACGGCCAGGCCGACGCCGGACGGGGTGCCCTGGCCGGCCTTGGCGAGGTCGTCGATGAAGGTGCGGATCGCCTCGACCACGCGCAGGGGGCCCTCGTCACGCGGCGTAGGACGCTTGTCGGTCAGCAGCACCTCGCCTGAGGAACCGACCAGGCCGCCCTTCATGGCGGTGCCGCCGACGTCGAGAGCGACGACATAGGCGCCTCCGCGAGAGGCCTTCGGCGGACCCTGGCTGTAAGCGTTCACGCGCGGGCCTTCCTGTAAGCGTTCACACGAGAGCCCTCGCCATAGGCGTTAACGCATGTGCCCCGGCTGTAAGCGTTCATCAGCGAACCCGGCCGTAAGCGTTCACGAGCGGACCCCGGCCGTATGCGTTCACGAGCGGACCCCGGCCGTATGCGTTCACGAGCGGACCCCGGCCGTATGCGTTCACGAGCGGACCCCGGCCGTATGCGTTCAGGCGCAAACCCTCGCTGTAAGCGTTCACGGGCGGGTGCCCGATTTGGTGGGGGAACCCAAGTGGCTGGACTCGTGCACCGAGTTCTCCCCCTCTTTCACGATCTTCGAGGTCTGCCTACACAGCGCATTCCCGCGCAGTTTTGCCCATAAGCGCGCATGAGTCAAAACCAAAGAAACGCGACAAACAGCCCAAAACGAGGCTCAGGACGCCGGATGCCTGCCGAGGACGCGGCTCAGCGCGGCCTCGACCTCCTCCGACAGGCCCGGCGCCCCTGCCTTCACCAGTGAAGCCTCAGAGGACGAGTGCGCGAGCCGTACGGACCCGCACGACCGGCACTCCACCTCCCCCAGCCTGCAGATCAGCATGGTGGAGCCGCATGATCGGCAGTGGTCGAGGTCGAGATCGTGCTCGCGCTGGCAAGCCGGGCAGATGAGCACCTGTGCCTCATGGCGGACTCCTCGCCGCCACGGGCTCGCGCCACGCACCGGGTCCGTCTGCCGGACCCCGCACCGATAGCAGGGCATCGTCGCCACCGCCTTCTTCTTCGCCAGGTCATCGCCCGGCGCACATCGCTAGGAGATTTCCTCGAGCACCTTGTGGTACTCGGAGATGTCGCGCGCCGAGGGGATGGGGTTCACGGCCTTCCACCGAACCACGCCCTCGGCGTCGATGACGAAGGTGCCGCGTAGCGCGAGACCCCTTTCCTCATCGAAGACACCGTACGTTTGCGCCACTTCGCCATGCGGCCAGAAATCGGAGAGCAGCGGGAAGGTGAAGCCCTCCTGGTCGGCCCAGGCCCGATGGGTGAACACCGAGTCGACCGACACGGTCAGCACCTGGACGTCCTTGGGAGCCGAGGCGGCGAACTCGTCACGGATCGCGCAAAGCTCGCCGTGGCAGATGCCGCTGAAGGCGAGCGGGTAGAAGATGAGCACCACTCGCCTTCCCCGGAGGTCGGCCATCCTCACCGGCGTGCCGTGCTGGTCCTTCAGCTCGAAGTCCGGGGCCTTGTCGCCCACCTCGACTGCCATGCCAGTCCTTTCCCCGCGGAAAGTGCCCAGAAGATGAACGAATGACCGCGAGCGCACATCATCCTGCCGTACGGCCTGTGTCAGCCGTACGGCAGGGGAAGCGAATCGAAGAGCTCTACCTAGCGGCGACCCTTGGGAGCGACCAGCCGCGTACCCGACCAATCGCGGGCCGCGCTGACGCTGCTGGTCTGGGAGAGGCCGGCCGTGGTGGCGTCCTCCCCGATGTCGCTGGGCTCGACGTGACCTTCCCGTCCCACCTTGGGAGTCAGCAGCCAGATCTGACCGCCGTCGGCCAGTCCGGCCATCGCATCACTCAAGGCGTCGAACAGGTCTCCATCCCCGTCGCGCCACCACAGCAGCACGACGTCGATGACCTCTTCGGAGTCCTCATCGACCAGTTCGTTGCCGGTCAGCTCCTCGATCGACTGGCGAAGCTCCTCATCGGAGTCCTCATCCCAGCCGATCTCCTGCACCACCTGACCCGGCTTCAGACCGAGTCGCTCGGCCAGGCCGCGCTCGCCCTGCGCCTGACCCGCGGTCGCGCTCACGTTTATCCCTCCTGCTTGGATGGCCCCGCCCTATGCGGTTTACCGGCCCCTGCGAGGCCGCTTCGGCACAGTCCACACGCTGTGACCCATCGTCGTCAACGGTCGCCACGACCGGTGACCCGCACCGTTATCTGCTAGTCCGACAAAAACGACAAACGGACACGCCGTTCCGAGTTGTCGACGTTGAGGTCGACGATAGCGACTGACTGCCATGTACCCAGCGCCAGCCGACCGTCGAGCACCGGAACCGTCGCGTACGGCGGGATGAGCGCCGGCATCACATGCGACCTGCCATGACCGCGCGAGCCGTGGGCGTGCCGCCACCTCTCGTCGGCCGGCAGCAGGTCACTCAGCAGACTGAGAAGATCTTCGTCACTGCCGGAGCCCAGCTCCATCAGAGCCACCCCCGCCGTCGCGTGGGGGACGAAGACGTGAAGCAATCCGTCTCCCCCGCACGACCGCGCGAACTCCTCGCACTGCCGGGTGATGTCGTGCACCCGTTCCCTGTTTCCCGTGCTCACCTCGAACGTCTGAGATTTCACCTAACGGATCTTATGATCCCCGCTGAACTGGGACGACAATCGCATCCGGCCCGGGAAACACCAATCCGGTGTGCCCGTCGTCGAAGCGAACGACGTACGGCGGGCATCCGTCGGGTCCCCGTACCTCGATGATCAAGCCGGGCCGATCCCTGTCTCCCACCGTCGTTCCGTGGACGAGGAGCCGGTCGCCTATGGTCGCGTACACCTCGATGCCTCCTTCTTCAGGGTCCCCTACCAGGTTCGTACGGCTCGGGCCCGGCGAAAAGAGGAGGAGGGCCTCCCCCTGCGGAGGGAGGGGAAAACAACACCGAAACGTTACTCCGCGAAGACTCCGGGCCACGGACGCGGACGGCGACCGGCGGCCGCGCCCACCGCCCGGCTCTCCCCGGCCGGCCCGATACAGCGGCCGACGCAGCGGCCGACGCCGGCCCGATGCAGCGCCCGATACAGCGCCCACTGCAGCGCCGATGCGGCGGCCGGATACATAGGTATGCGCGAGAGCCCGGAACCAGGGGTCCGCGGTCCGAAGCAGGGGGGTTGGGGGCCCCTCCGGCTGGGGAGGCAGTGGTGGAAGGTACCCTGACAACCCCCCAGTTCGGGGCAGGGACGAACCCCCGGTTTTGTGCCAATTGTTGCTTGCTGGGAGAATCGTCCTACCATCGGTGGTCTAGGCCACAGCTGTGCCCCTGCCAGCAGGGACATCTTGGTTACCGGACGGTAGAGATGCACTTTCCGGTGTAAGCGGCCAGGATGGAAGACGACCTAGACATTCGAAGAAGAGGCTTACCAGTCCATCCTCGGAAGGCGAGACCCAGTGGCTTCCGGACGCCAGCGTTTCTCGATCATCAGCGACGGCCTACCCAGCCAGCTGCCTGATGTCGACCCCAGCGAGACCCAGGAGTGGCTCGAGTCGCTTGACACCGTCGTGAAGACGGAGGGTCGTAGCCGAGCCCGTTATCTGATGCTGCGCCTGCTAGAGCGGGCGAGAGAGCATCAGGTGGGGGTGCCCGGGCTGCGGAGCACCGACTACATCAACACCATCCCGCCGGAGCGCGAGCCGTGGTTCCCGGGCGACGAGTACGTCGAACGGCGCATCAGGGCGTACACCCGGTGGAACGCCGCGGTGATGGTGACGCGGGCCAACGCCCGCACCAACGTCGGTGGCCACATCGCCACCTACGCCTCCGCCGCGTCGCTGTACGAAGTGGGCTTCAACCACTTCTTCCGCGGCAAGGACCACGGCGAGTCGGGCGACCAGATCTTCATCCAGGGCCATGCCGCCCCCGGCATCTACGCCCGGGCGTTCCTGGAAGGCCGCCTGAACGAGTCGCAGCTCGACGCCTTCCGCCAGGAGCTGTCCCACGGCTTCAAGGGCCTGCCCTCTTACCCGCACCCGCGCCTGATGCCCGACTTCTGGGAGTTCCCCACGGTCTCCATGGGCCTCGGGGCGATCGGCGCGATCTACCAGGCGCGGTTCAACCGCTACCTGCTCAACCGCAAGGTCAAGGACACCAGCCGCAGCCACGTCTGGTGCTTCCTCGGCGACGGTGAGATGGACGAGCCCGAGTCGCTGGGCGCGATCGGCCTCGCCTCCCGCGAGGAGCTCGACAACCTCACCTTCGTGATCAACTGCAACCTGCAGCGGCTCGACGGGCCGGTGCGCGGCAACGGCAAGATCATCCAGGAGCTGGAGTCGTACTTCCGCGGCGCCGGCTGGAACGTCATCAAGGTGGTCTGGGGCCGCGAGTGGGACCAGCTCCTCGCCGCCGACGTCGACGGCGTGCTCGTCAACAAGATGAACACCACCCCCGACGGGCAGTTCCAGACCTACTCCGTCGAGTCCGGTGAGTACATCCGGGAGCACTTCTTCGGAGACGACCCGCGGCTGCGCAAGATGGTCGAGCACCTGTCCGACGACGACATCCGCAAGCTGTCGCGCGGCGGCCACGACTACCGCAAGGTGTACGCGGCGTTCAAGGCGGCACGCGAGCATGTCGGCCAGCCCACGGTCATCCTCGCCCAGACCATCAAGGGATGGACCCTCGGCAAGGACTTCGAGGCGCGCAACGCCACGCACCAGATGAAGAAGATGAGCAAGGCCGAGCTCAAGGAGTTCCGCGACCGGCTCTACCTCCCGATCCCCGACAAGGACCTCGAGGGCGACCTGCCCCCGTACTTCCACCCGGGCGAGAACGACGAGGAGATCGCGTACATGCGCGAGCGCCGCGCGGCGCTCGGCGGCTTCCTGCCGAAGCGCGTCACGCGTGCCAAGCCGCTGAAGCTCCCCGGCGACAAGGTCTACGCCGACCTGAAGAAGGGCTCGGGCAAGCAGAACGTCGCCACGACCATGGCGTTCGTCCGCCTGCTCAAGGACCTCATGCGCGACAAGGAGATCGGCGCCAGGTTCGTGCCGGTCATCCCGGACGAGGCCCGCACCTTCGGCGTCGACGCGATGTTCCCGACCGCCAAGATCTACTCCCCGCACGGGCAGACGTACGACGCGGTCGACCGCAACCTGCTGCTGTCCTACAAGGAGTCGGTCGAGGGCCAGATCCTGCACGAGGGGATCAGCGAGTCCGGCTCCATGGGCTCGGTGATCGCCGCGGGGTCGGCGTACGCCACGCACGGCCAGCACATGATCCCGGTCTACATCTTCTACTCGATGTTCGGGTTCCAGCGCACCGCCGACCAGATGTGGCAGCTCGGCGACCAGATGGGCCGCGGCTTCCTGCTGGGGGCGACGGCCGGGCGCACCACGCTCAACGGCGAGGGCCTCCAGCACGAGGACGGCCACACGCCGCTGATCGCCTCGACGAACCCCGCCGCCGTGTCGTACGACCCGGCGTGGGCCTTCGAGATCGCGCACATCGTCCAGGACGGCCTGCGGCGCATGTACGGCGAGCAGCCCGAGGACATCTTCTACTACCTCACCGTCTACAACGAGCCCTACCCGCAGCCGGCCGAGCCCGAGAACCTCGACGTCGAAGGGGTGCTCAAGGGTCTCTACCGGTTCGCGGAGGCCCCCGACATCGAGGGTCCCCGGGCGAACATCCTCGCCTCCGGCGTGGCCGGTCGCTGGGCCCTCGAGGCACAGCGCCTGCTCGCCGAGGAGTGGGGCGTGGCGGCCGAGGTGTGGTCGGCGCCCTCGTGGACCGAGCTTCGCAGGGACGCGCTCGACTGCGAGGAGCACAACCTGCTCAACCCCGAGTCCGAGCAGCGCGTGCCTTACGTCACTCAGGTGCTGACCGACGTCCCCGGTCCGTTCGTGGGCGTCAGCGACTACATGCGGGCCGTGCCCGACCAGATCGCGCGGTGGGTGCCCGGCGACTGGGCGTCCCTCGGCACCGACGGCTTCGGCCTGTCGGACACCCGCTCGGCGCTGCGCCGCCACTTCCACGTGGACGCCGCGTCGATCACCCTGGCCGTGCTCACCGAGCTGGCCAAGCGCGGCGAGGTCAAGCAGGAGACCCTGCGCGAGGCCATCTCGCGCTACCACCTGAAGAACGGCGTCACCGAGGTCGTCGCGCAGCCGACCCCGGAGAGCAACGAGACGCAGTCCATGGGAGTCTGACCTCCCCTGGCCGACGGCAGGCCCTCGCGCGAGCATCGCGCGGGGGCCTGTTTCGCGCCCAAGCCCACTGGAGCCGCTCGCCAAGTCAGTCACAAGCCATGGACAAGCCGCGTGTCCCACGATGGCCAGCGTGAACGGAAATATCAGGAAAAGGCTCACGATGGTCGCCGCCTCGGCGTCGATCGCCATGAGCATGACGGCCGTGGCCGCGCCCGCCACGGCCGATGGCGAACCCAACGTGCCCGTGGGCACCCGGCTGGCCGCCCAGGCCAACCCCGCGGTCCAGCTGACCAGCCTGACCTACAGCGGTCAGGTGGTCGTCCCCACTCCCGAGGTCAAGCAGTCGGCGCTCCAGGCACTGGCCCAGCAGGCCGCCGCCGCCGCGCTCTCCGGCAAGATCGCTCAGGACGAGCGCAGCATCTGGAAGTACGTCCTCCAGCACATGGCCGCGAACCCCAACGCCTACCTTCGCTCCGCGGGCCCCAACCGGTCCGTGGACGCCGAGGTCGGCGGGCTGTGCACCGGCTGGTGGGTGACGCCGGACGGGTACATGGTGACCGGCGCCCACTGCGTCGAGACCGGCGACGAGGAGCTCAGCCAGCTCTTCGCCCAGCAGGCGCTCGGGAAGTTCAACAAAGCGGACGCCGAATCGGTGGTACGCGATCTGGGCGATCTCCAGACCGACGAGGAGATCGTGAAGCTGGCGACGCAGATCTTCGTCACCTTCAACGGCACCCACCTGAGTATCCAGGGGCTGCAGAAGAACCTCGCGGTCCTGCAGAGCCTGCCCGGCGGCGGCGTCGACAAGACGGCCAAGCCCGTGCCCGCCGAACTGGTGTCGGTCGGCGAGAGCTACCCCGGCAAGGACTTCGCCCTGCTCAAGGTCAACGGCCAGCAGAACCTGCCGACCGTGCCCCTGGGCGACGACGCGGACGTGCAGACCGGTGACACGCTTTACATCAGCGGCTTCCCCGGCCTGGTGACCAACACCCCGTTCTTCAGCCTGGAGTCCAAGCTGGACCCGGCCCTGACCGAGGGCCCGTACAACGCCAAGCGCGCGACCCAGACCGGCGTGCCGTACATCCAGACCCAGGCCCCGGCCTACCACGGCAACTCCGGAGGCCCGGTCTTCAGCAAGGGCGGCAAGGTCGTCGGCATGCTGATCGCCGGCTCGGTGACCGACGGCGGCGAGAACACCGAGACCCAAACGTTCGTCCTGCCGGTGAGCATCATCAAGGAGAAGCTCAACGAGAAGAACGTCAAGCCGTCGCAGGCGCTGACCTCCACCCGGTACAACGAGGCGCTCGACGACTACTTCCGGCACTACTACTCGCAGGCGCTGCCGAAGTTCCGCGAGGTGCAGGCGCTCTTCCCCAACCACCCCTACGTCGCCAAGTACATCAGCGACACCCAGCAGGCGATCTCCTCGGGCAAGGACGAGACCCCGTCGTCGATCCTGCCGTGGCTCCTGATCGGCGGAGGCGTGGTCATCGGCCTCGTCATCGTCGTGGTGCTGGTGACCTCGCTCGGCCGCCGCCGCAGGCAGGCGGCGCCCGCGTCGTCCTTCCCGGCCCAGCAGGGGTACGGGGGCGCCGTCCCCCCGCCGCCGTGGGCCCAGCAGCAGGCCGCGCTCCCGTACGGCCAGCCCGGTGGCGCGCCGCAGGGCTACCAGCCGCCGCAGCCCAACGGGGGCTACCCGCCCCAGCACGCCCCGCAGGAGCAGCACGGCCCGCAGCCGCAGATCGCCGATCTGGAGCGTGAGCTGGCCCAGCTCCGCCGCCAGCTCGGGAACCGGCCGCCCGGCCAGTGACCACCGTCCAGGGCCCGCCACACGACCACGTGGCGGGCCTTCTACCTGTACTGGCAGGCTTCGGGGTGCCCGAGTGCCCGAACCCGCGCAGGAGCGGCCTGGGGCGTCAGCCGAGGGCGGAGTCGCGGGCGATCAGGTCGGGGATGTCCGGGGCGTACTCCTCCAGCCGGCGCCTGGCCCTGGCCGACTCGCCGGTGAGCGCGGCGGCGGCGACGCGGTCGAGCCGGAACACCCGGACGTCCTCCCTGAGCCGGCACCACGCCACCAGGTACCAGAAGCCGCCGCGCCCGCCGATGAACACGCCGGGCTCGACATCGCGCTCGGTGGTGGCGCCCGAGCGGTCTTCGTAAACGATGCGCAGCACCCGCCGGTCTCGCAGGGCCTCCTCGATCACCCGGGCGACCGCGGCCCGCGCGTCCAGGGCTGCCTCGGTGCCGGTCTCGGCGGGGATGAGGTCGAGTGGGGGAATCGCGCCGGAGGAGTCGATGGCATAGCCCCCGCGCTCGCCCGCCTCGGCGCGGATGGGCACGCCCGCCTGCTGGAGGGCCGAGATGTCGCGCTCGACGGTGCGGACGCTCACCCCTAACCGCGCGCTCAGCTCGCGTGCGGACCGGCACCGGGGGGAGATCGCGCGCAGCTCCTGGACCAGAGCGTTGAGCCGATCGGTACGGTTCACATCCCGAACCTACGCCGGGGCACCGACATTCGGCTCGTCTCGCATGGCGATCCGTCCTCGACGCGGCTATGCGGTGGTCCAGGCCAGCAGGTCGCCGAGGGGCCAGGTGTCGACCACGCGCTCGGCCTCGACGCCGCACTGCGCGGCCCGCGCGCATCCGAAGTGCTGCCATTCGAGCTGGCCGGGAGCGTGCGCGTCGGAGTCGATCGAGAACAGGCACCCCATCTCGTACGCCAGCCGCAGCAGCCGCTTGGGCGGGTCGAGCCGGTCGGGACGGGAGTTGATCTCGACCGCGACCCCGAACCGCCTGCACGCCTCGAAGACGAGCTCGGCGTCGAACGCCGACTCGGGCCTGAGCCCGCCTCGCCGGCCGCCGGCCCGGACGATGCGGCCCGTGCAGTGGCCGAGCACGTCCACCCGCGGGTCGGCGACGGCCGTGACCATCCTGCGGGTCATGTCGCCGGCGTCCATCCTCAGCTTGGAGTGCACGCTGGCGACCACCACGTCCAGCCGGTCGAGGAGCTCGGGCTCCTGGTCGAGCGAGCCGTCCTGCAGGATGTCCACCTCGATGCCGGTCAGGATCCGGAACGGCGCCAGCTTCTCGTTCAGCCCGGCGATGACGTCGAGCTGCTCGCGCAGCCGGGCCGGGGACAGGCCGCGGGCCACGGTCAGGCGCGGCGAGTGGTCGGTCATGGCGAGGTAGTCGTGGCCGAGGTCGCGAGCCGCCGCGGCCATCTCCTCGATGGGCGAACCGCCGTCCGACCAGTCGGAATGGCTGTGCAGGTCGCCCTTGAGCGCGGCGCGCAGGGCGGCGGTCTCCTCGTCGAGGTCGAGGCCCGCGGTGTCCTCCAGGCGGCGCAGGTAGGTGGGGGTCGCGCCGTCCAGCGCCTCGGTGATCGCCAGGGCGGTGACCTTGCCGATGCCCTTCAGGTCGGACAGGCCCCCCGACCGCGCGAGCCGTACGAGCTCGTCGCGCGAGATGCCCTCGACGGTGGACGCGGCGCCGCGGAAGGCGCGCACCCGGTAGGTCGGCTCGCCCGCCCGCTCAAGGAGAAAGGCGATCCTCTTCAGCGCTTCGACCGGTTCCACAACCGCGAATCTACCCGGCGGGGGTGACATTCTCCCGGGCACCGATCTCGCCGCCCCGCCGGACGGCCGCTCCCACCTGCCAGGATGCCGACTCACTGTTGCCAAGATTATTTACGACATTGGATATCCCGCTTTTTGGAACCTTTGATGCCGATGTTCCCGTTGATCGGTCCAAACGGTACGCTGTGCTGACTTTTCGAGAGATGGAATTCGATGGCAAACCCCGAGCCAGAGCGTGTACTGCCACCCCACCCTCTGGCACAGGGGGCGCCCCAGCAGGGCAAGCCGCCGGGCAAGGGCAAGGGATGGTCGTCCAGCGCGATCACGCTCGGGACCATGGGATTGCTCTCCACCCTGGTCGTCGGCTTCTGCGCCGCGCAGGACACCTTCGCCGAGCGGGTCACCGCCGACTGCGTGGACCTCAACAGCCGCCAGGCCGACGGGTCGTACCAGGTCGTGGGCGACGACAGGTGCGACGACGACGGCTACCGAGGCTCGCACGGCGCCTACGGCTGGTACTACGGGGGCGCCCGCACGGCCGGCCGGGTGCTTCGCGGAACGACCATCCGGCCGTCGAACGCGCACATCAGCGCCCGTTCGGGCACGGTCATCCAGCGGGGCGGCTTCGGCGGCAGAGGGTCGGGCGGAAGTTGAGCCCCCGGCGGCGGCACGGCCGGGGAAGGGGCTGACGTGCGGCGGGAGGCGTCCACGCCCCGGGACGGCTGGGAAGAGATCATCGAGTCGCAGGGGCTCGCCTACCACCGCTCCGCGCACCCGGTGCACCTGGCCCGCCCCTACTGGGACGAGAGCGTGCACTACACCTTCACCATGCGGGAGGTGCTCGACCTGGAGAGCCAGGTCGAGGAGCTGCACGGCATGTGCCTGGAAGCGGTCGGGCACGTGATCGCCCACGGCCGCTTCCGCGACTTCGCCATCCCCGAGTGGGCCGTGCCGGACGTGGAGGCGTCATGGCGGCGCCGCGACCCGCATGTGTACGGCCGCTTCGACCTGCGCTACGACGGGACCGGGCCCGCCAAGCTGCTCGAGTACAACGCCGACACCCCGACCAGCCTCGTCGAGAGCTCGCTGGTCCAGTGGTTCTGGCTCAAGGACGTCCACCCGGACGGCGACCAGTGGAACTCCCTTCACGAACGCCTGGTCGACCGGTGGAAGGAGCTTCCGCTCCAGACCGGCCCGGCGCACTTCGCCTGGACGAACATGGACGAGACCGGCGAAGAGGTGATGACGCTCGGGTATCTGCAGGAGACCGCCGAGCAGGCGGGCCTGCACACCGTCGCCGTCGCCATGGAGGACATCGGGTGGGACCCCCGCGGCCTGCGGTTCGTCGACATGGAACAGCGGGTCATCCGCACGCTCTGCAAGCTCTACCCGTGGGAGTGGGCGGTCGCCGACCCGTTCGGGCCGCGGGCGGTGAGTCAGCAGATCTCCATGACCTGGATCGAGCCTCTATGGAAGATGCTGCTCTCCAACAAGGCGCTGCTCGCGGTGCTGTGGGAGATGTACCCCGGCCACCCGAACCTGCTCCCCGCCTACCTCGACGGCCCCCGCGACCTGCCCGCCCACATCGAGAAGCCGCTGCTCGGCAGGGAGGGCGCGAGCATGCGCATCGTGACGCCCGAGGCCACCCAGAGCACCGAGGGCGGCTACGGCGCCGAGGGCTACGTCTACCAGGAGTTCCGCGCGCTTCCGGACTTCGACGGCTGGCGCCCGGTGCTCGGCGCGTGGATCGTCGGGGACGAGGCCGCGGGGCTCGGCATCCGGGAGACCTCTGGCCTGATCACCGATGACTCCTCCTCCTTCGTCCCCCACCGCATCATCCCCTGAGCCGGTGCCCACCCCCCGTACGTGCTAGGAGAAACACATGACCATCGCGCTCGCCGGCCCGCTGGGAGAGGCGCTCGGACGAGGGGCTCTCGCCATCCTCGCGTACGCGGTGCTGGGCGTCCTGCTGCTCGTCGCCGGCTTCTATGTGATCGACATGGCCACCCCCGGCCGGCTCGGCAAGCTCATCCAGACCGACCGCAACCCCAACGCCACGCTGCTCACCGCCTCGGGCCTCGCGGCCGTCGGGCTCATCGTCGCGGCCTCCATCTGGTCCTCCGGCGGGGTGCTTCAGGAGGGCCTGCTCGCCACGCTGGTGTTCGGGGTGGTGGGCATCGCCGTGCAGACCCTCGGGATGCTGCTCTTCGACCGCGTCGCGGGCATCTCCGTACGCCGGCTCGTGGGCGAGCCCACACTCCAGCCGGGCGCCGTCCTGCTCGCCGTGACCCACCTCGCGATCGGGCTGATCACCGCAGTCGCGGTGATGCCTTGACGACTGGCAGTCCGGGGCCAGGTGCACATACGCCCGAGCGTGGATCGACGTCAAAACCACTACACGCTGTCCATCACCAGGCGGAGAACAAAGCTCTCGACGAGATGCTTGATACCTGTGTCGGGGAACCAATCCACCCGTGATGGAACGACGAGAGTCGAAGGTTGTGGCCGGGCCCGGAGGTGTCATGACCAACGAGGTGGGGGTGGTGACTGGGGATCTGACCGTGACAACCGAGGTCCGCGGCGACCAGGCTGGGGTGCGGGTGCAGTACACCGGAGCCGAGGAGTGGTACACGGTCACAGGTTCCCCGCTCGCGATCGTCGTCGGGAACGGAGAATGGCTCCACGCCGCGATGGTCCGAGCGATCGAGCAAGGGCTCCCGGAAGGGCTCGTAGGGGTCGAGCTCGCTTGACATGTACTTGACATGTAAACGCCCCGGCATCCCAAGAGGACGAGCCGCCGACGAGTCTCGTTGATGAAGTTCAGCCGTGCCGACTCGATCGACGCGCCGAGCGAGTTCGCCAACTGGGCCAGAGCCAGGACGCGAGGCGGCCCGGCGGGCGGGACGATCCGTGACATGGGTTACTCCGCTCAGCCGACACGGGGGGATACGGTGCGGGAACGCTTGAGCTCGAAGAACCCGGGCGTGGCCGAGACCAGCAGGACGCCGTCCCAGAGCCGGCCCGCCACCTCGCCGCGTGGCACGGGGCTCACCACCGGGCCGAAGAACGCGTTGGGCCGCCCGTCCGCGCCGGGTACGTGGATGGCCGGGGTACCGAGATCGTCGCCGACCAGGTCGAGGCCCGCATGGTGGCTCAGGCGCAGAGCGTCGTCGTAGTCGGTGACGTCGGCCGCGTCGGCCAATTCGGTGTCCAGGCCGTGCTCGGCCAGCGCGCCGACATACAGGTCCCGGCCGATCGGCGCCTTCTCGTGGTGGATACGGTTGCCGAACGCGGTGTAGAGGTCCCGCAGGATCGGCGTGCCATACTTCTGCTCGGCGGCGATGAGGACGCGGACCGGGCCGAGCGTGTCTGTGAGCCATCGCGCGTACCACTCCTCCAGCCCTTCGCGGCCGTCGTTGAGCAGCCACAGGCTAAGCACGTGGAAGCGCACCTGTACGTCGCGTACGCGCTCGACCTCGAGCAGCCAGCGGGAGGTGTTCCAGGCCCAGGGGCATTTCGGGTCAAACCACATGTCGGCGACGGTCACCGTTACTCCTCGTCGGTCCGATGTCTCCCTTACGAGATCAAGCTATTGGCGATGATTGGCTGATGGAAGCGCCAATTCTGTACATCTTGAATGGGCCAATATAGGGTCTGGTCGTGGACCTGCACGTGAGCCTGACGGGCCCCGGCGACCGCGCCTCCCGCATCTACCGGGAGCTGCTCGAGGCGATCCTGGACGGCCGGCTGCGACCTGGTGAGCGCTTGCCGCCCACCAGGGAGCTCGCCCTCCGTCTCCAGGTGGCCCGCAACACGGTGGCCGTCGCGTACGAACGCCTGACGGCCGAGGGCTTCCTGGTCGCCCGCGTCGGCGCCGGGACCTTCGTGGGCACCGAGCCGCTCACCCGCGCCCGGCCCCGGGCCGCGCCGACGGGCAGCGGCGTGCGACCCCGGCCGTTCTGGGACTCCGTCCCTCCCCCGGCCCCCACCGTCCCGGCGCCGGTCCACGACTTCCGGGTCGGTACGCCCGACGGCGCGTTGTTCCCGCTCGCCACCTGGCGCCGCCTCATCGCCGGCGAACTCCGCGACTCGGCGATCAGGGCGGCCGGCTACGACCAGCCCGGCGGGCACCCCGGCCTGCGCGAGGCCATCGCCCGGTACGTCGGCGTCTCCCGCTCCGTCCGCGCGGGACCCGACGACGTGCTGGTCACGCAGGGCGCCCAGCAGGCCCTCGACCTCGTCGGGCGGGTCCTGATCGAACCGGGCGAGTGCGTGGCCGTTGAGGAACCCGGATACCCGCCGGCGCGGCTGCTGTTCCGCTCCCTCGGCGCCCGCGTCGTGCCGGTGCCCGTCGACGACGAGGGCTTGGACGTGAGCGCGCTCCCGGCCGCCGCGCGGCTGGTGTACGTCACGCCGTCACACCAGTTCCCGCTAGGTACGCCGATGTCGCTGGCCCGGCGCGCCGCGCTGCTCGAATGGGCCTCGCGCCGCGGCGCCGTCATCGTCGAAGACGACTACGACAGCGAGTTCCGCTTCTCCGACCGACCCCTCGCGCCCCTGCAGAGCCTCGACCGCACCGGCCGAGTGGTCTACGTGGGCACGTTCTCCAAGACGCTGCTGCCGAGGCTGCGGCTCGGCTTCCTGGTCGCCCCGGCCTCGCTGCAGCCCGCGTTGCGCGCCGCGCAGCAGCTCACCAGCTGGCACGGCGAGTACACGGTCCAGGCGGCGCTCACCCGCTTCATCGACACCGGCGAGCTGCCGCGGCACATCCGCCGGGCGACCCGGGTGTACGCCGCCCGGCACGAACGCATCGTCACCGCGCTTCGCAGCGACTTCGCCGACTGGCTCGACCCCGTGCCATCCGCCGCAGGCCTGCACCTGTGCGCCCGCCTCAAGCCCGGCGCGTCCATCGACCTGGCCCGCGTCCTGAACAGAGCGCGCGACCTGGGCGTCGCCACCGACAGCCTGGCAGGCTACTGCGTCGGCGACCGGCCGCAGGCCGGCCTGGTGCTCGGCTACGGCACCATCCACACCGAGAACATCGCCGCAGGCCTCCGCCTCCTGGCCCGCTCCTTCCAAGAGACACACAACGCCCGTTCCCCCGACCCTGGTCAGGGCACCGGCTGAGTTCACTCGCCATGGCGCCCGACCGCTCCGCGCGTCACAGAAATCCGAGCTGTCCGCGCTCGCGGGGTGATATACAGCACCACCACGCACCGTACGGCTGTCGCACTCGCGTTGACCTGGCACCCTAGGGGGGTGAACGACCGGGTACGTGAGGACACCGCGCGGCGCCTCGAACGCGCGATGGGAAGTCTCGGCACCGCGGCGATGACCCGGATGGACGACCGCCTGCCGTGGTACCGCGCGCTGTCGGCCGAAGACCGCTCCTGGGTCGGGCTCGTGGCCCAGGCCGGCATCGCCGCGTTCGTCGAGTGGTTCCAGCACGCCGACGAGGGCAGGCCGACCCCCAGCATCGAGATCTTCGGCACCGCGCCCCGCGAGCTGAAGCGCTCGGTGTCCCTGCAGCAGACGGTGGACCTCGTGCGCGTCGTCGTCGAGGTCGTGGAGGCCGAGGTCCAGGAGCTCGCGGCGCCCGGCGGCGAGGAGCTGCTCCGCCAGGCGATGCTGCGCTACACCCGCGACGTGGCGTTCGCCGCCGCGCACGTCTACGCCCGCGAGGCCGAGGTGCGCGGCGCCTGGGACGCGCGCCTGGAGGCGCTCATCGTGGACGCGCTGGTCCGCGGCGAGGTGGACGACGGGCTGCACTCCTGGGCCGCGGCGCTCGGCTGGACGTCCTCCCCCGTGGTCGTGCTGGCCGGGCACGCCCCGGACGCCGACCCCCAGACGGTCATCGACGGCATGCGCGACAAGGGCCGGCGCCTCGGGCAAGATCTGCTGGCCGGGGTGCAGGGCGACCGCCTCATCGTCATCGTGGGCGGCGCCGACAGCATCAAGGACGCCGCCAGGCACGTGGTGCCGCGCTTCGGGCCGGGCCCGATCGTCATCGGCCCGGAGGTCCCCGACCTGCACGCGGCGGCCAGCTCGGCGAGGGCCGCCACGGCGGGCCTGCGCGCGGCGACGGGGTGGCCCGACGCGCCCCGGCCGGTGCTCGCCGAGGACCTGCTCGCCGAGCGGGCGATCGACGGCGACGACGACGCGCGGGCCCAGCTGATCGAGAACGTCTACAAGCCCCTGGAGGGCACGCCCCTGCTCGATACACTGGCGACCTACCTGGAGCAGGGCACATCTTTGGAAGCCACGGCGCGTCTGTTGTTCGTGCATCCGAACACCGTGCGTTACCGTTTGAAGAAGATCACAGAGCTGACCGGTTACCTGCCGACCGAGGGCAGGTCGGCCTTCACGTTGCAGGTCGGTCTGATCCTCGGCAGGTTGTCGCGGGCAACCGTAACGTAACCGGGGTTCGGTAACGGGCAGGAAACCTCCACTGGAGGTTTCCTACAAAAACCCCCCGACAAAGTTCGTACGGATCATTAGCAGTGTGGTGAACTCCTACAGGGCATGGTGGATTTTGTGCTCGTCATCGTCGCTCCCGGCCAAGGTGCCCAGGCTCCAGGCTTCCTGTCCCCGTGGCTCGAGATCCCCGGTCTGCGTGACCGGCTGTCAGCGTGGTCGGATGTCGCCGGCCTCGATCTGATCTCCTACGGGACCACGGCCGAGGCCGATGAGATCAAGGACACCGCGGTCGCGCAGCCACTCCTCGTAGCCGCCGGCCTCGCCGTCGCCGAGGTCCTGCTCGGCGGCGAGGGCTCCGGCGCTCCCGGCGTGGTCGCGGGTCACAGCGTCGGCGAGTTCACCGCGGGGGCCCTCGCCGGAGTGCTCACCCCTGAGCAGGCCATCGCGCTGGTGCGCGAGCGCGGCCAGGCGATGGCCAAGGCCGCCTCGGTCACCGAGACCGGCATGACCGCCGTGCTCGGCGGCGCCGAGGAGGAGGTGCTCGGCGCGATCGAGCGTCACGGCCTCACTCCCGCCAACATCAACGGAGCCGGGCAGATCGTCGCCGCCGGCACGGCCGCCCAGCTTTCGGCCTTCAAGGCCGACCCCCCGGCCCGCGCCCGGCTGATCCCGCTCTCGGTCGCAGGAGCGTTCCACACCCACCACATGGCCTCCGCGGTCGAGCACCTGCGCGCCGAGGCCGCCGCCCTCACCCCGGGCGACCCGGGCGTGACCCTGCTGTCCAACGCGGACGGGACGGCCGTCGCCACCGGCGCCGAGTTCGTCCGGCGGCTGATCGACCAGGTCGGCCGCCCGGTCAGGTGGGACCTTTGCATGGCCACGATGGCCGATCTCGGCGTGACCGCCATGATCGAGCTATTGCCCGGTGGCACGCTCACCGGCCTCGCCAAGCGGGCGCTCCGCGGCGTCGAGACGGTTCCCCTGAAGACCCCCGACGACCTCGCGGCAGCCCGCGCCGTGATCAGCAAGGAGACCGTCCAGTGAGGATCATGCGGGGCGCCCCGGGCGCCAAGGTGCTCGCGTTCGGCGGTTACCAGCCGGCCGGGGTCGTCACCAACGACGACCTGGCCAAGACCATCGACACCAACGACGCGTGGATCCAGAGCCGTGTCGGCATCAAGGAGCGCCGGGTCGCGGGGCCCGAGGAGTCCGACGTCGACCTCGCCGTGCAGGCGGGCGGCAAGGCCCTGGCCGCGAGCGGGCTGTCGGCGAGCGAGATCGACCTGGTCGTCGTCGCCACCTGCACCCTCGAGGCGCAGATCCCGAACGCCGCCGCCCGCGTCGCGCACCGTCTCGGCATCGAGTCCCCCGGCGCCTTCGACGTCAACGCCGCCTGCGCCGGCTTCTGCTACGCCCTGGCCGCCGCGGGCGACGCCGTGCGGGCCGGGTCCGCGACCAACGTGCTGGTCGTCGGCACCGAAAAGCTCTCCCAGTGGGTCGACTGGACCGACAGGGCCACCTGCGTGATCTTCGCGGACGGCGCGGGGGCCGCCGTGGTCGGGCCGTCGGACACCCCGGGCATCGGCCCCGTCGTCTGGGGCAGCGCGGGCGACAAGTCCGACGCGATCATCGTCAAGGACCGCGACTCCTTCCTGCACCAGGAAGGCCAGACCGTGTTCCGCTGGGCAACGACGGCTCTTCACCCGGTGGCCAAGGAGGCCTGCGAGCGTGCCGGGGTGGACCCCTCCGAGCTGGCGGCGTTCGTCCCCCACCAGGCGAACCTCCGCATCATCGAGGCCATCGCCCGCAAGCTCGGCGCCGAGAAGGCCGTCATCGCCAAGGACATCGTGCTCGCGGGGAACACCTCCGCGGCGTCGATCCCGCTGGCGCTGAGCCGCATGATCGAGCGCGGGGAGGTCCAGTCGGGCGACCTCGCCCTGCTGCTCGGCTTCGGCGCCGGCCTGACCTACGCCGGCCAGGTGGTCGAGATCCCCTAGACCTGTACGGAGGCCCGCACGGCTCGCCGTACACAGCAAGAAGAACTCAATCCCAAGGAGAAATCAGGACATGGCAGCGACCGAGCAGGAAATCCTCGCGGGCCTCGGCAAGATCATCAACGAGATCACCGGCATCCCGGCTGCCGAGGTCACCCCCGAGAAGAACTTCGTGGACGACCTGGACATCGACTCCCTCTCGATGGTCGAGATCGCCGTCGCCGCGCAGGACGAGTTCGGCGTGGAGATCCCCGACGACCAGCTCAAGCACCTCAAGACCGTCAAGGACGTCGTCAACTTCATCCAGAACTGACCGCCTCAGGCGTCCGGCCCGTCCGGGCGTCTGAGCCCCCCCTGCTTCGCGACGATCACAAGGAGCGCATCAAAGTGAGTACAGACCGGGTACGTGTCGTCGTCACCGGGCTCGGCGTGACGACGCCCCTCGGTGGAGACGTCGCCTCGACCTGGTCGGCGCTCCTCGCCGGGCAGTCGGGAGTCCGCGCGCTCACCGAGGAGTGGGTCGACCTCCTGCCGGTGAAGTTCGCCGCCAGGGCCGCCGTCGACCCCACCGAGGTGCTCCCGAGGCCCGAGTCGCGCCGCCTCGACCGCGCCGAGCAGTTCGCGCTGATCGCCGCGCGCGAGGCCTGGCAGGACGCGGGCACGCCGAAGGTCGCGCCCGACCGGCTCGGCGTGGTCGTCGGCAGTGGCATCGGCGGGATCACCACGATCCTGGCGGCCTACGACGTCTTCAAGGAGAAGGGCTGGCAGCGGCTCTCGCCGTTCACCGTCCCCATGCTGATGCCCAACGGCTCGGCCGGGTGGATCGGCATCGAGCTCGGCGCGACCGCGGGCGTCCACGCCACCGTGAGCGCCTGTGCCACCGGTGCCGAGTCCATCGGCTACGCCACCGAGATGATCCGCACCGGGCGTGCGGACGTCGTGGTGGCGGGCGGCACCGAGGCGGCCATCCACCCGCTCAACATCGGCTCCTTCGCGGCGATGCGCGCGATGTCGACGCGCAACGACGACCCCGAGCACGCCTCCCGGCCCTGGGACAAGGGCCGCGACGGCTTCGTGCTCGGCGAGGGCGCGGGCATCGTCGTCCTCGAGTCAGAGGAGCACGCCCGCGCGCGAGGCGCCCGCGTGTACGCCGAGGTGGCCGGGGTCGGCTACTCCGGCGACGCCCACCACATCGCCCAGCCCGAGCCCACCGGCGCGGGCCTCAGAAGCGCGGCACGAAGGGTCCTTGCGGACTCCGGGCTGACCGGCAACGACATCTGGCACGTCAACGCGCACGCCACTTCCACTCCCGCGGGGGACGTCGTGGAGGCCGTGGCGATCCAGGACATCATCGGCGACCACCCGCTCGTGACGGCGACCAAGTCGATGACGGGTCACCTGCTCGGCGGGGCCGGCGGCATCGAGTCCGTCTTCACGATCAAGGCGCTGCACGACCGTGTCGTGCCCCCCACCGTCAACGTCGACGACCTGGAGGACGGCGTCGAGATCGACATCGTGCGCGACACGCCGCGCAAGCTCCCCGATGGTCAGATCGCCGCGATCAACAACTCGTTCGGGTTCGGCGGCCACAACGTCGCCGTCGCCTTCGCCAGCGTCTGATTTGGAGCGGCAGTGACTGTGCTCGACAACGGGGTGGTGTCCGCGTCCTCCGAAAAGGAGGCTCCTGATCCTCGCGACCCGCTGATACGTCTTTCAGCCCTGTTCGACGAGGGATCCATTCATCTGATCTCGCCCGAGGACCGCAGCGGTGTGCTCGCCGCCATGGGCCGCGTGGAGGGCGTGCCGGTGGTGGCCTTCTCCAGCGACGCCCGCCTCCAGGGGGGCGCGATGGGCTCCGAGGGCTGCGAGCACATCGTGCACGCCTACGACGTGGCAGTCCGCGAGCGGGTGCCGATCGTCGGCCTGTGGCACTCCGGGGGCGCCCGCCTCGCCGAGGGTGTGGAGTCCCTGCACGCCGTGGGCCGCGTGTTCGCCGCCATGACCCGGGCCTCGGGCGTGGTGCCGCAGATCTCCGTGGTCCTCGGCCCGGCGGCGGGCGGGGCGGCGTACGGGCCCGCCCTGACCGACCTCGTGATCCTGTCCGACCAGGGCCGCATCTTCGTCACCGGCCCGGACGTCGTCCGCAGCGTCACCGGCGAGAAGATCGACATGGCCGCCCTCGGCGGCCCCGAGCCGCACAGCAAGCGCAGCGGCGTGGTCCACGTGGTCACCAAGACCGACACCGAGGCCCTGCTGAACGCCCGGCGCCTCGCCGTGCTGCTCGGCCATCAGGGCCGCGTCCGGCTCGACTCGGTCCAGGACGTCGACTTCTCCGGCCTGCTGCCCGAGGAGGCCCGCCGGGCGTACTCCGTGCACCCGCTGGTCAACGGCCTGCTCGACGAGCCGGGTGTCGAGCTGCACCCCAAGTGGGCGCCCAACATCGTCACCACGCTCGGCCGCCTCGGCGGGCGCACGGTCGGCATCATCGCCAACAACCCGATGCGGCTGGCCGGCTGCCTCGACTCGATCTCCGCGGAGAAGGCCGCCCGGTTCGTGCGCATGTGCGACTCCTTCGGGGTGCCGCTGGTCGTCCTGGTGGACGTCCCCGGCTACCTCCCCGGCGTCGGGCAGGAGCACGACGGCGTGGTTCGGCGCGGCGCCAAGCTGCTGCACGCCTTCGCCGAGGCCTCGGTCCCGCGCGTGACGCTCGTGACCCGCAAGGCGTACGGCGGCGCGTACATCGCGATGAACTCCCGGTCCCTGGGCGCCACCAAGGTGTTCGCCTGGCCGACCGCCGAGGTCGCCGTCATGGGCGCGGTCGCGGCGGTGCGGGTGCTCAAGCGCCGCGAGATCGCCGCCGCCCCCGAGGACGAGCGCTCGGCCCTCGAGGCCCGGCTCGCCGAGGAGCACGAGAAGGTCGCGGGCGGCCTCGACCGGGCCATCCAGCTCGGCGTGGTCGACGAGGTCATCAAGCCCGCCGAGACCCGCGGCGCCATCGCCAAGGTCCTCGCCCAGGCCACCCCGGCACGCGGAGCCCACGGCAACATCCCGCTCTGAAGCCGCTCAGCCGTGAGGCCCCGCACCGGCGTCGTCCGGTACGGGGCCTCAACGCGTTTGTGCCGCGGAGATGCCTATTCGAACGAGATCTGGTCGATGGTCACCGTGCCGCTGCGGCCGTACCAGAATCCCATGGAGACCTGGCCGGGCGACGACGCGCTGATGCCGTTGCCGGCAAGCGGGATCTTGATGTCCTGGTATGACGTGGTGACCTGCGGGTGGCCTCCCCCGTCCAGGACGAAGTCCTTGAAGACCTTCGTCGCACCGCCGGCGCTGAGCTGGAAGTCGTTCTGCTCGCCGCCCGCCGCTCCCTTGATCCGCAGGACCAGATAGGCGCGGCCGGCGACCGAGGTGTTGACGTCGCTGCCGAACCAGCCCGCGTTGTTGTACTGAAGGGTGAGGGCTCCGCCCGATTCGGCGCCTTCGCCGTTGACGAAGCTGTTGGCCCCCGTCCACTTGCCGAGGTCGTTGACGTGGGTGCCGTAGCCGGGTGTGCCGTTGTAGTCGTCCACGACCAGCCGGTTCACGGTCGGCGTGGGGCTCGGGGTCGGCGTGGGGCTCGGGGTCGGGGTCGGCGTGGGCGTGGGCGTCGAGGTGGCGCCTCCCACGGTCACGGTGCCCAGCACGTTGAAGCCCCTGGCCGCGTCCCACACGTTCTGGTTGGCGAAGCGGATCGAGTAGGCGGGATTGGATCGAAGGGCGCTCGCCTTGTCCGGCAGCCACAGCGCGAGCCGATAGGAGCCCTTGGGGACGTTGGACGGGACCGTGACGGTCTGGTTGAGCGTCGTGTCGGCGCCCGAGTTCCAGGTCCTGGGATCGGTGGAGAGCTGGATCGGGAAGATTCCACCGCTGCCGTCCAGCACCGCGAAGACCGGCCTGTCGTTGTACGGCGTGGCCCAGCCGTCGTTGTGGATCGTGAGGCTGAGCGGCAGCGAGCCTCCCGGGGCGGCTCCCGCGGGGAGGTTCCCCGTGGTCAGTCGGAAGCGGTAGCCGAGGCCGCGCTGGATGGTGTCGAAGCAGCCCTCGTTCCGGTAGCCGGCGATCACGCCGGGCTCGTAGTCGATGTTGAGATCGGAGAAGTGCATCATCGACAGCTCGTTCAGCGCGGTGTCGCAGTGGGCGCGCGGGCTGTCCACGTTGCACGTCTCGCCACCGACGACGTGGCGCTGCCCGAGCTGCGCGATGAGCTGCTTGTCCTCGGCGGGCGAGTGCCCGTCACGCCCCCACGTCCCCCAGTCGTCGGGGTCGCTGGCGGCGAAGCAGTCCTGGTGGTTGCCGACGCGGGCCGCCTCCGGGGCGGTCAGCTGCGGCACGATGGCCCGGACGTCGCTGGGGTAGCGCAGCGAGACCTGGCGGTCGGCCGGGTAGGCGGCGAGGATCTCCTTGAGGATGTCCCGCTTGGCGTTCACGTCGGTGTCGTAACCGTGCGTGGAGGTGTGCCACTCGCCCCACGCGCCGATGAAACCGGCCTCGAAAAAGGCGAGCACGTCGGAGTTGGCGGCGAAGACTGGCTTGAGCTGGGCCAGGTGCTGGGTGATCCAGGCCCGGTCGGCGTCGGGCTCCGAGTTGGGGTACGGCCCCCAGTTGTAGGCCACCCGGATGATCACCTTCAGACCACCGGCACGGGCCTTGGCCAGCCCCGCCGCGAGACCGTCGAGCACGCTCTGCGGGATCCGGCTCGACCGGTAGGAGTCAAGCCGGAGGTAGCTGTGCAGCAGCGTGATGTTCTGACTCCTGGCGGCCGACACGTCGCCGTCGCTCAGGCCGACGATGTCGACCCGATGGTGGAAACCCCGCTCGGGGTTGGCGAAGACGCTGGTGTCCGCCGTGTAGCTGGTGCTCGCCGCGGCCGCGCCGACTCCGGTCACCGTCGCCGCGAGAGCGCCCGCGGCGGCCAGCAGCACGGCGAGGAATGCCCCTTGCCATCGTCGCATTGGAAAAGCCTCCTGTATGGCACGACAGACCCGCCGCACCAGGGGGTTGAGGGAGGTGTGAGCGCACGATCCGAATCGGCTTGCCTGAAATCGAAACAGATTTCGCAAACCTTCACAAGACCCAATTTGCCAATGCGAAACAGCGCTCTTCGTTAACGAAGACGGCTACTCCACGAGGTCCACGGGCGGGCCGTTCTCGCACAGGGCCGCGACGAACTCCGGGTCGGCCTCCCGGCCTGTGATCAGGAGATCCACCTCGGAGAGGGCGCAGACGGGGGCGAGCCCCGTGCGGCCCAACTTGGAGGAGTCGGCCAGCACGACGTGCCGCCGCGACGCGTTGATCATCCTGCGCTTCATCTCGGCCTCGAGAAGGTTGACCCCGGTGACGCCCGATTTGAGATGGACGCCGTGGCAGCCGAGGAAGAGCGTGTCCGCGTGGATGCGCTCCAGCATGGGGGCACCGAGAGGGTCGACGAGCGCGTGGGTGACCGGCCGTAACGTTCCACCGGTGACCAGCACCGAGATCCGGGGTATGGCCGGCTCCAGCTCCACGGCCACGCGCAGGCTGTTGGTGAAGACCACGACATCGGTCAGGTCGGCCCGGGCGACCAGGGCACGGGCGAGGAAGGTCGTGGTGGTGCCGGCGTCGATGACGACGCTCTCCCCATTGGCCACGAGGCCGGCCGCGTGCCGGGCCAGGCGGGTCTTCTCCACCGCCGCGCTGCCGAGGGAGTCCTCGAAGGACGGCTCGGCGGAGCGGGACGGCTTGACGGGGATCGCGCCACCCCGGACGCGCCGGATGACCCCCTGCTTGTCGAGCAGCTCCAGGTCGGCGCGGATCGTGACGCTCGTGACCCCGAATATCTCGGCCAGATCGGTGACGCGGACGAACTCGTGCTCCATGACCATGGAGACGATTCGCTCGCGCCGGACGTCGGCGGCGATGTCCGGCGCCGCGGCCGCCTCTCCCATCAGCCCGCCCTGCCGGACGGGATGCGCCTGTCGTGCACGATGCCCGCGGGCAACACCGCCTCGTGCGCGTCGATGAGCTCGTCGCACAGCTCCTCTATGGCTGCCAGGGGCAGGGTGGCCGAGGTGTTGGGGTCGAGCATGGCCGCCTGGTACACCGCCGATCGTCGTTCCTCGAGGGCCGCGGTCACGGTCAGCTCCACCACATTGAGGAAGGTGCGGTTCAGCGCGGCCAGCTGGACGGGCAGCGGCCCGACCCTGACCGGATGGATCCCCGAGCCGTCGACCAGGGCAGGCACCTCCACGCACGCCTCCTGGGGGAGGTTGTCGATCAGACCGGCGTTGGGCAGCGTGAGGTACACCTCACGCGGCGTTCCGGTGAGCATCGAGTGGATCACCTCGGAAGCCATCTCGAAATGCTTCCACCTGGCCAGGAGCGGCTCGCCGGACGCCAGGGAGCTCCGGAGCCGCTCGTAGGCGTCGAGCTTCCTGGCCCTGCGCCGCAGGGACTCGTCGATCGGCAGGCCGAGCCGCCGGACCTCGTTCTCATGCGGGAGGAACCATGACACGTACTCGGCGGCGTGCTCGCTCGACTCGGTCGGGAAGTAGCCGAAGCGACGGTAGATCTCGCTACGGACGTGGCCACGGAGCTCCAGGTCCTCCTCCATCAGCAGGTCGAGATCGGCGTAGAGCGAGCGGCCTTCGCTTTCGAAGCGCAGCACGAAGGCCTGGTGGTTCACTCCGGCCGTGCGGAAGGTGATCTCCTCCAGCTCGCGGCCGACGAGGTCGGCCAGCAGCGCGTGGGTGTCGCGGACCGAGTGGCACAACCCGGCGACGCGGCGCAGCGGCGCGCCCGCGTGTACCGCCCAGCACAACGTCGCCATGGGATCGGTGTAGTTCAGCAGCCACGCGTCCGGGCACAGCTCGGTCATGTCCGCCGCGAGGCCGACGAGCACCGGGATCGTCCGCAGGCCGCGGAAGATGCCGCCGACGCCGATGGTGTCGCCCACCGTCTGCCGCAGGCCGTACCGGCGCGGGATCTCGAAGTCGCGCAGCGCCGCGTCGTACCCGCCGACGTCGAACTGGCAGATGACGAAATCCGCCCCGTCGAGCAGCGACCGCCGGCCCTCGCTCGCCTGGACGGACGCGCCGGAGCCTGTCTCCCCGGCGAGGCGCCGGGCGAGCGCCTCAGCCGTGGCCAGCCGCCCGGGATCCACATCGTGCAGCGCGATGTGGATTGCGCCACCGAGCTCGGCGCTCGAGAACAGATCCGAAAGGATCTTGCGCGTGAGCTCGACGTTGCCCGCCCCGGTGATGACGACCTTTGCCATCCGAAACCTCCTGAGGACAGGAGCTTACCCCTGGGAAAGGACCTCAGGCACGTCCGTTCACTTGACCAGCAGCCGATCCGAGACGCGCCCGGTGGGGTTGACGTAAGGCTCGAAGTCCACGTCCCTGCCGTCGATGGTGAAGCGGTAGCGGTCGACGCGGCGGACCTCGGGGCGTTCGGTGAGAAAGGCGGTCAGGGCCCGGCGTTCGGGTTCGTCCAGCCATTCGACGGGGTCGGAGACGGCGCGGAAGCCGCAGATGTGGGCGAGATCGACGAGCAGCCGCTTGGTGTCGTCGTCCAGCAGGTTGTATCGGGTGCGGAAGAACACCGGGTCGGGGTCGACCTCCAGGAGAGGACGCAGCCAGAGCCGGTGGAGCGAGGCGATGACCGCGTTGCGGGCGCCCGCCCCCGAGTAGTCCGTCGAGCGCTCGCTGTTGTCCCAGTACGGTGCCACGTCAGGGCTGACCCGGATGCCGTCGAAGATTCCGATCGAGGGTATGACCGGAACCCCGCTGCCGAGGAGATAGGTGTCCTCCCCCGCGACCTCGCGGATCAGCCGGACGGCGTCGCGGTAGGCCTCCTCGCGCGGCACGTCCTGGTGGCGCGCCCCCGACAGCGCCCCGGCGTACATGAAGTCCAGCTTGAGATAGCGGTAACCCCAGTCCCGCACCTTCTGGAAGGTGTCCACCAGGTGGTCGCGGGTCTCCGGCAGGGTGGTGTCGAGGGCGAAGTAGGAGTTGCCCCAGTTGAATCCGGCGGGCTTGGGATCGCCGTGCTCGTCATGGAGGAACAGGTGCGGCCGGGTGCGGTAGACCTCCGACTGGGCGGGCGCGATGAACGGTGAGAGCCACAGGCCGGGAGTGAAGCCGTGGTCGCGGATACGGGAGGCCATCTCCGCCATGCCGGAGGGGAAGTCGGCGTTGGCCTCCCAGTCACCGACGCAGCGCTCCCAGCCGTCGTCGAGCTGGACGACGTCGAACGGGTAGCCCCGCAGGTCCTCGAGAACCTTGTGGATGAGCGGCTCGGTGATGTCCTCGAAGAAGGAGTACCAGCTGCACCAGACGTTGCCGGCGCTCGGGGTGCGGCGGCCCAGGCGCTCGCCGAGCAGGTCGGCGTATCGGCGGAACACCTGCTCCTCGGGGCCGTAGGCGAGAAACCAGTCGGCGTCCCCCGTCTCCAGGTGGCCGGCCAGCATCCGCCCGTCCGCCTCGACCCGTGGCACATCCAGACCCAGGCCTCCGAGCAGCAGCACGTTTCCGTCCGGGCCATCGATCGCGCCGACCGCGCTGCCGCCGTGCCGCCACGGGCTGTCGTTGTCGATGTCGTCGGCGGTCAGGCGTCGCGACTCCTCCGGGATGCGCAGTGGATCCCCGCCGAGCGGCCACCACGAGGTCGGGCTGTAGGAGTTCCAGCCATGCCGGTAGAAGTTCGTCGCGCCGAAGGGATGCAGAATCTGGACATCACCCGCGGGGATGATCAGCCCACCGTCGGTCACGCGCGGCTCGCCGGGCAGGCGAGCGGGCAGGCGATGGCCCCCGAGCTGCAGAATTGTCTCCATTGCCGTCCTTTTTAGGATGGGCCGGTACGGCTTGCGCAAGCCGTACCGGGCCGGGGATGTGAACGCGAGGCTGGGCGTGATCCGGCGTGCCCAGCGTGATCACTTGAGGATCGTGGCGAGGCGTTGGTCGAGCTGCTTGAGCGCGTCGGCCGGGGTGACCTTGAATTCCTGGATCTGGTCGATCACGGACTGGGCCTCGGTGTTGATCTCGTTCGCGCTACCGGTGATCGGGTAGTACGCCAGGTTCGCCGGATCGGCGGCTATGTCGGTGTAGGCCGAGACGTCCAGGCCCTTCGCCTTCTGGGCCTCGACGGCGGCCGCGGCGGCCGTCTTGATCGCCGGGAACACCACGGCCCTCTTCGCCACGAGATCCTGGCAGCCGGACGAGCCGAGGAACTTGACCCACTCCCACGCCTGGTCGGGGTGCTTGGTTCCGGCGGTGATGGACGGCGCCAGGCCGTTGATGATCGTCTTGCGTCCCTGGGGGCCCTGCGGCAGCGGGGCGAAGGCGAACTTCTGCTGGGTGCTCTGCGCCCAGGTGTTGATCCGCCACGAGCCGTCGGGGATGAGTGCGGCCTGATCGGTCTGCATCATCGGCTCCAGGCCGAGCTTGCCCGCCTTCTCCCGTGGCATGATGTAGCCGGCCTTCATCTGGTCCTGCCACCAGGTGAGGGCCTGCGCGAGGCGGGGGTCGTCGAGCTTGTAGTCGGTGCCGAACGGGTTCTTGTCGAGGTACTGGAAGCCCATGGACAGCGGCATCCAGGACCACTGCGTCTGGCCGACGACGCCGCCGCCCTGCTCAAGGCCCCAGCCGTAGGTCTTGACCTTGCTCTTGTCGAAGCCGGGCTGGTCGCCTCGCTTGCCGTTCTTGTCGATCGTGAGCTTCTTGATGAGCTCGCCGAAGGTGCCGCCGTCGGCCGGATTCCACGTGAGGTCCTTGAGGCCCGCCGGGTCCACGCCGGCGTCCGTGATGTCCTTCACGTTGTAGACGAGCGCGATGGTGTCCCAGTCCTGCGGCAGGCCGTACCGCTTGCCGTCCTTGACCCAGAGCGACGCCAGGTCACCGGTGTACTGCGACAGGTCGATCTTGTCCTTGTCGACGTACGGCTGGATGTCGAGCAACTGGCTGTTGGCCGCCAGCTCGGGATAGTAGGCGACGTGGTTGGTGATGACGTCCGGGGCGGTGCCGGAGACGAGCGAGGTGGTGATGCCGTTCCAGTAGTCCTCCCAGCCCTGCTGAGTGATCTTCACCTGGATGCCGGTCTTGGCGGAGAACGCGTCGGCGCACTCCTGGTAGGCGGGAAGCTGGTTCGGGTCCCAGAGGCTGTAGCTGAGCGTGACCTTCTCCGCGGCCTGGCCGGCACCCCCGGCCGGTTCGTTGGCGGTGCCGCAGGCGGTGAGTGACACGGCGATGGCGAGAAGCGCGCCGATCTTGCGAGGCATGATTCGTCCTTTTCGGGGATGGTCGGATCCCGGCGCGCCTCTGGCGTGCCGGTTAGGGGGGAGATCCGCCAGAAGGCGTTACTTGATGCCGGTGAACCCGAGCGAGTTCACCAGCTTGCGTCCGAAGACGAGCAGGAGCAGAAGAACCGGGATGACCTGCAGCGTCGCCGCCGCCATGAGGCCGGCCCAGTCGGGGGATGAGGTGGGCGAGGACTGGGCGAACACCCCCAGTGCCACGTTTAGCAGCCGCACGTTGTCCTCCTTTCCCACCAGTTGCGGCCACAGGTACTCGTTCCAGGCGAACACCGCGGTGATGACGCCCAGGGTGCTCAGCGGTGCGGCGCTCATGGGCAGGATGATCCGCCAGAAGACCGCGATCTTCCCGGCGCCGTCGATGGTGGCGGCGTCCTCTATCTCCGGCGAGATGCCGAGGAAGAACTGCCGCAGGAAGAAGATCGCGAACGGAGTCATGAGCAGGTACGGCGCCACCACGCCCGGGAAGGTGTTGAGCCAGCCCAAGCTCCTGACCAGCGCGAAGTTCGGCAGCACGGTGAAGATCGGCGGAACCATCAGCCCGGCCAGAAACAGCGCGAAGAGCGTGTCACGGCCCCTGAACCGCAGCCGGGCGAAGGCGTACGCGGCGGTGGCGCTGAACCCGACCTGGCCGATCACGAGGACCGCGGTGAAGACGACGGAGTTGCGGAGGTACAGCCAGAAGTTCACCTCCGCGCCGCTCCCCCCGGCCGCTATAGCCTCTTCGACGGTCGCCTGCCCGAGCACCCGCCTGAAGTTGACCAGCGTCGGGTCGGCGGGAATCAGCGAGTAGTCGCCATCGAAGATCTCGCGGTTGCCGGTGAAGGCGGTGCGCAGCATCCAGACGAACGGATAGAGCGTGACGAGCAACAGGACCGCCAGCAGGATCCAGGCGAGGATCCGTCCCGCCCCCATACTGCGCCGCCGCGGCAGGCTCTTGCGCCCGGCTCCCGCGGATCCTGAGGTGAGGGATCGAACAGCCATGTCCATCGTCCTTAGCGAAGATCGGAGTCGGCGGCGCGGAGCATTCTCATCTGGGACGCGGTGAGCAGGATGAGGATGAGGAAGAGCGCCACCGCCATCGCGGCCGCGTAACCCATATGGAACTCGTTGAAGGCCTTTTGGTAGATGTAGTAATAGATGACCCTCGTGGCGTCGGCGGGTCCGCCCTTCGTCGTCACGGCGACGGTGTCGAAGATCTGGAACGATCCGATGATCGACACCACCAGGACGAGCACCATGACCGGCCGCAGCAGCGGGAGGGTGACCCGGCGGAACAGCGTCCACTCCCCCGCTCCGTCGATGGCCGCGGCCTCGTACAGGTTGCGCGGGATCATCTGCATCCCGGCGAAGAACAGCAGGGCGGTGTATCCCATGTTGCGCCAGGTGTTCACCAGGGCGATCGTCGGGATGGCCTGGTCGGAGTCACCGTAGAACGCCTGCGGCTCGCTCCCGAACACATCCAGGACGTGGTTCACGAAGCCGACGTTGTGGTCCAGCATGAACAGGGTCACGATCGCGACGGTGACGTTCGGCACCAGCCAGGGCACCACTATCGCCGCCCTCACCAGCACGGACCTGGTGAGGCGGTCCATCAGCACCGCGATGGCGAGGGCGAGGACCGTCTGGCTGCCGATGTTGATCACGACGTACTCGGCCGTGATCCGCAGGGCGTTCCAGAACTTCGCGTCCTGGACCATGTCGCGATAGTTGTCCAGCCCGACGAACTTCGGGTCCGACAGCAGGTTCCAGTCGGTGAAGCTGATCCAGAAACCGCGGACCGTCGGTACCAGGTAGAACACTACGAAGCCGACCAGGGCGGGCAGCAGGAACAGCCAGGCCACGGGCCCGTCGCCCCGCGGCTTGCGCTCCCGCCGTACGGGTGTCCCGGCCGCCGGGCGGCGCGGAGGAGCCGCGGTCACGGTCATGGTCCGACCACCTCGACCCGCAGGCCCTGATCGCGGAGCAGGCCCAGGACCCGGGGATCCGCCGACGGGCCGGTGATGAGCAGGTCCACGTCCGAAATGGGAGCGACCGCGGCAAGCTGGACCTGGCCGATCTTGGAGCCGTCGGCGACCACGACGCGGCGGGCCGCGGCCCGCAACATCCGTTGTTTCATTTGTGCCTCGGGAAGGTTGATGTTGGTGATCCCGGCGACCGGATCCACGCCGTTGCATCCGAGGAACACCGTGCATGTGTTGATGCGCTCGAAGACGTGCTGCGCCAGCGGATCGACCAGCGAGTGCTGTAGGGGGCGCAGCGTGCCGCCGGTCAGCACGACGGTGATCCGCGGGATGGCGACCTCCAACTCCAGCGCGATGTTGAGCCCGTTCGTGAACACCACGACGTCGCGCAGGTCGTCACGGGCCGCCAGGGAGCGGGCGATGAACGTCGTGGTGGTGCCGACGTCCAGGATGACGCTCTCTCCGTCGGCGATCATCGCCGCGGCGGTCGCGCCGACCAGGGCCTTCTCGATCGCCGACGCGCTGAGCGACTCCTCGAACGAGGGCTCCTCCCGTAGCCGCTTCCCCACGACCATCGCGCCGCCCCGGACCCGGCGCAGCGCGTTGCGCTCCTCCAGCGCGCCGAGATCCGCCCGGACCGTTACGTCGGAGATGCCGAACATCGTGCTCAGGTCGCTGACCCGGACGAACTCGTGCTCCAGGACCATCGCGAGGATCCGCTCCCGCCGGACCTCGGCGGGCACTGGCTCTGACGCGTTCGACATGCCGCCAATCTTCGAAACATTGCGTTTACTTGTCAATAGAAAGACATCTCTCACCAATTGCGGAACGGTAACGAAGACAGAGATCCGGGGCCGCGAGCCATCAAGCGCCTCCGACCAGCGGCGGCCCCCCGAAAGCAGGGGTTTCGCATTTGAAGGCTCACTCGGCTGACAGGTACGCGGCCCCGGACCTGGCGCTCTATTCGAAGCGGATCTCGTCGATGGTGACGGTGGAGGCTCCGCCGTACCAGAAGCCCATCGTGAGCTGGCTCGGCGAGTTGCGGTTGATCCCGTTGGCGGCCATCGGAATCTTGATGTCCTGGTACGACGTGGTGATCACCGGGTGTCCCCCGCCGTCGAGGGTGAAGTCGCCGAACACCTTGGTGACCCCGCCCAGGCCCAGGTTGAAGTGGGTCTGCTCACCACCTGCGGCGCCCTTGACCCGTACCACCAGATACGTCTTCGACGTCAGATCCACCCCGACATCGCTGCCGAACCAGCCGCAGTTGTTGTACCGAAGACTCAACGCCCCGCCGGACACCACTCCGGAGCCGCCCCCGTCCAGGAAGCAGTTGGCCCCTGTCCACCTGCCCAGGTCGTTCAGAGCACTCGACGGGTACGGCGGGCTCCCGTCGAAGTCATCCAGCACCAGCCCTGCCACAGTGGGAGTGGGAGTGGGGGTCGGCGTCGGCGTAGGCGTCGGCGTAGGCGTAGGGGTCGGGGTCGGCGTCGGGCAGTTGGGTGAGCACTGGCCGACCACGATGTCGCTCGCCAGCACGTTGTATCCGGTGGCCGCGTTCCAGGTGTTCGTGTTCGCGAACCGGATGGAGTACGCGGCCCGCGACCGCAGGCCGGTGACCGAGTCGGGCAGCCAGAGGGCCAGCCGGTAGGTGCCCGGCGGGACGCTGGACGGCACGGTGACGGACTGCGCCGACACGGCGTGCGTTCCGGGCGTCCACGTACGAGGATCGAGGCCGGGCACGGGAATGTCGAAGCGGTGCGTGCCGTCGTCGAGTACGAGGAACACCGGGCGCGCCTTCACCGGCCCTGCCCAGCCGTCGTTGCTCAGGTTCCCGGAGAAGGCCAGTTGCCCGCCCGGCTGGACCGAGTCGGAGAAGTTCGCGTTGACCAGCCGGAGCCGGTAGCCGAGCTTGCGCTTGATCCGGGTGAAGGCGGTCTCGGCGGGGTCGTTCCCGGAGGCGGCGAGGTTGGTGGCCTTCCATTTATCGGTGTTGACCGCGGCGTAGTCCTCGTTGATCTCGGTGAAGTTCAGCTTGGACATCTCGGTCTGCACGTTGACGCCTGCGGCATCGTTGTAGCCGTCGGAGTTGCAGGTCTCGCCGCCCATGATCGTGTTGGTGCCGGCCGACGTCTGGCGGTCGTACATCCACTGCTTCTTGACCTCGATGTTGTACCAACCCATCCAGGAGTTGTTGTCGTAGGTCCCCATGTCGTTGTAGTCGGACAGGAAGCAGTCGTTGTGGAAGCCGATCCGGTCCTTCTGCGCCTGGCTGATGCCGCAGCCCTCGGGCACGATGCACGAGGTGGGGTCGACCATCTCCTTGATGTAGATCGGGTAGCGCATCGCCAGGGGGATCGACGCGGGCGTGGTGTCGAGGATCTTCTTGACGATGCGGTAGCGGGTGACCGCCTGGTCCTGGGCGAAGGGGTCGGCGTAGTTCCCGGTGTGCCACTCACCCCATGCGCCGAGGTAGCCGGTCTCCAGGTGCGCCACGACGTCGGCGTTGGCCGTGATCACCGCGTCGATCTGCTCGATGTGGCGGAGGATCTTGGCCTCGGTGACGTCGGCCCAGCCGTCCCACGTGTAGGCCGGGCGCAGCACGATCTTCAGGCCGGCCTGGCGCACGGCCGCGAGCCCGCTCGTCAGGTTGTCCAGCAGCGCCTGCGGCAGGTTGTCCGAGGCCTTGTACTTGTCGAGGTGCAGGTAGCTGTGGACCAGGGTGTTGCCGTTCTGCTTCGCGCGGGCGAAGGTCCGGTCCAGCAGGTCGGGGTTGAAGCCGGGAATCGACGACGCGCTCGCGTAGTCGTTCACGGCGGGATCGTTGATGATCTCGTACCGGTTGTGGTAACCCCGCTCGGGGTTGGCGAAGGCGGTCGCCAGATCGGCCGTGTAGGTGCGGGTCTGCGCCTGCGCGGTACCGGCGATCGACACTACCCCGGTGACGACCAGGGCGGCCGACGCCGCCAGCGCGGCGACCCGGCTTCCGATGCTTCCCGGTTTCCTGAGTGAGTGCTGCATGAAACTCTCCATGCGATGGGAGGGGGAGGAACATCGCAGTCCCGGCGCCCTGGCGGGAACACGCGCGGAGGAGCCGCGGGTTGTGCTCCCACCAGGACTGAAGGATGCGGACACCTACTCGAAGCGGATCTCGTCGATGGTGACGGTGGAGGCTCCGCCGTACCAGAAGCCCATGGCGAGCTGGCTCGGCGAGTTGCGGTTGATCCCGTTGGCGGCCATCGGAATCTTGATGTCCTGGTACGACGTGGTGATCACCGGGTGTCCCCCGCCGTCGAGGGTGAAGTCGCCGAACACCTTGGTGACCCCGCCCAGGCCCAGGTTGAAGTGGGTCTGCTCGCCACCGGAGGCGCCCTTGACCCGTACGACCAGGTACGTCTTGGAGGTCAGATCGACACCCACGTCACTGCCGAACCAGCCGCAGTTGTTGTACCGAAGGCTCAACGCCCCGCCGGAGACCACACCGGAGCCGCCCCCGTCCAGGAAGCAGTTGGCCCCTGTCCACTTGCCCAGGTCGTTCTGAGCGCTGGACGGGTACGGCGGGCTGCCGTCGAAGTTGTCCAGCACGAGACCGGGGTTGCCCGACTGCGCGTCGGTGACGACGGTCACCGTGTTGCTCGCCGGGGAGAGATTGCCCGCCGCGTCCTTGGCCTTGACCGTGTAGCTGTAGCCGGTCGACGGGCTCAGGCCGTCGTCGGTGTACGACGTGCCGGTCGGGGAGGCGACCAACGTGGTACCCCGGTAGAGGTCGTAGCCGGTGACGCCGACGTTGTCGGTGGCGCCGCTCCACGACAGGGACACCGAGGCGGCGGTCTTGCCCGTCGAGGTCAGGGTGGGCGCGGTCGGCGCGGTGCAGTCCCCGGCGCATCCGGTCGTGGTGGCGCTCACCGCGGCGGACCGACCCGAGGCGTTGCCGGCGTTGTCAACCGCCTCGACCGTGTACTGGTAGGTGTGTCCCGCGGTGAGCCCGGTGTCGGTGAACGAGGTGCCGGTGACCGGTGTCGCGGTGACCTTCGTGCCCGATCGGTAGACGTTGTAGCCGCGCAGCCCGCTGCCGCCGGTGTCGGTCGAGGCGGACCAGGACAGCGAGACGCTGGTGTCGGTGCGGCCGGTGACGGCCAGGCCGGTCGGGGTGGATGGCGCCGTGCAGTCGCCGCTACAGGTGCCGGTGGTGCTGAGCGCGCCCAGGTTGAGCCAGCCGTCGGTGCCCTGGTTGGCGTTGGCGAAGGAGAGCGGATAGGCGGGACGCCACTTGTCGATGATCCAGTCGGTGAGCCGTACGGCCGCGGGACGGTTCTGCAGGACGTCCTTGGTGATGGCCTCCAGCGGGTTGCGCACGCGCATCACGAGCTGGTAGTTCCCGGCCGGCACACCCGAGGCGCTGAGGTTCGCCGAGAAGTTCACCGGGCGGCCGTAGTCGAGGTAGGTGGGGTCCGCGCCCACATTCCAGTCGGGGAAGGCGCGAATCTTGAGCGGCTGGACGGTGCGGATGTCCCAGTCGGTGTCCCAGGTCTTGACCACGGTTCCGCTGGAGTCGCGCAGCCCGAGTACGAACTTCCACGGGTAGTAGAACGGCGCCACTCCGTCGTTCTGGACGGTCACGCCGACCTTGAACGTGCCGCCGGCGCTGGCGTTGAAGTTGGCCTGCGGGACGTGCAGGTTGTAGCCCATCTTCCGGACGCCCGCGGCGACCTTGGGGTCGGTGGCGCTGTAGCCGCCGGCTCCGGTCTGGTTGATCATCCAGCTGATGTGGGTGAGCTCGGTGGCGGCGAGCACGTCGTCGACCTGGCCTGAGCCACCCGGCCAGTTGGCGTACAGGCTGCCCTGGATCTCAGGCCGGGCCTCTCCGCCGATCGACTGGGTGGTCCAGCGGTTCTCGGTGCCGTTGTCGAGCATGATCTGGGTGAACGCGTCGTCCCAGCCGTTCATGGACTTGGGCAGCGTCATGCTCTTGAGCTGGCCACCGCGCCACTCCTTGTACGGCCAGGAGTCGTCGTGGAAGCCGATGTTCGCCGTCTTGGTGCCCGCGAGGCCCGGGTAGCGGACCTCGAGCTGGATGTTGTCGAACGCCGTGTCGTAGGCGTTGATGATCGTCTGGATGGTGGCGTCCGTCGGCATCAGGTTCGGGTAGCCGTCGGTGGTGTCCCGGTCGTACGGCCAGGTGTGCCACTCACCCCACAGGCCGACCAGGCCCAGGGACATGAACCCGATCCGGGGGTCGGCGGTGCCTCCCGGCCCGGACTTGTCGTAACGGGCGGCGAAGGCGTTGATGAAGCTGACGAACGCGGCGATGACGTCGGGATCGTCGTAGTCGGGGCTGACCGTGCCCCAGAATCCGTTGTTACGCAGGGTCATCTTGCCGTTGAGGCAGGGCGGGATGCCGTTGCCGGGGTGGGAGGCGGTGCCGCCCGGATACTCGACGTAGAAGCGGAAGGCCGACTGGCGGCCCCATACAGCGGCCTCGTCCAGCGCCTTGTCGAAGACCGTCCAGTCGAAGGTGTTGCAGCTGGAGGGGTCCTTCATGACCTCGTTCAGCGCGAAGTAGCTCCATATGAGGCCGCTCGGGTACTTGGCCCCGTAATCGTCGCCGGGGAACAGGTAGGGCGCGAAGCCCTTGAGCGGCTGACCGACCGGGGTGTCGGCGTAAGCGTAGGTGTGGGTGGTCGACGTCGTGTCCGGCGGCGGGCCGGCCGGCGGCCTCTGGGGCGGCCCGGCGGGTGCGGCCAGTGCGGGGAGCGCGCCGCACACCAGTGCGGTGGTCGCGGCGACGAGGGAAACGAGCAAACGTCTGATCTTCATAGGACCCTCTGTGAGGTTGGGGGGGTTGTCACAGTGGAACCGGAGTTAACGAAATAGAAGCATGCACGTTTCGTTAACGCAATAGAAGACCTTCGCAATCACAAATGCCCCGCGACCCGGTAGCCGGCTCATGCAAGCGGACGAGGGCGCCGCCGGGTAACCACCCCCGGTCCCGGCGGCACTACCGAACAGGCTCAGAGGTCCAGGGCGGGGCCTCCGTCGGCCATCCAGCGCTTGAAAGCGCCCCACTCGGCCGGGGTGAAGTAGAGCCTCGGGCCGTGCGGGTTCTTGGAGTCGCGGAAGGCGATCAGCCTCTCGCCGCGCGGGACCGCGGCCTGACGGCCGTCGAGAACGCCGACCTCCACGCAGTCGCCGCCGTTGGTGCTGTGCATGCTCCTGCGCCAGCCGCCACGGGGCTCGTCGTCCGGTCGTGGGGTCACCTGCGTCTCCTTCCCTGAGGGCTCGTCTCAACCCTCGCCGCGCGCGGCCGAACCGATGAGGATCATCGTCTCCCCAGGTGAGAGTGCCCTGGTCAGGAGGTCGGCGAACATCGACGCGTATCTGCGCCGCTCCTGCGGCTCCTCCAGCACGAGGCCGCTGACGGCCTGCTCCAGGTAGACCAGGTCGAGATCGCCCGGCTCCGGGAACTCCAGCAGGTTGAACTGGCCGTCCAGCGCCGGATGAGCGCCCGAGGCGAACGGGAGGACCCTGATGTCGACGTTCGGCAGGGCGCCGGCCTCAAGGAGGCGCAGGAGCTGCCCGCGCATGACGCCGGGCCCGCCGACCTGGCGCCGGATCACCGCCTCGTCGAGCACCATGACGATCTGGATCGGGTCGTCCACGCGGGTGACGAGATCCTGCCGGGACATGCGGACCGCGACCTTCTCCGCCACCTCCGCGCGGGCCGGGCCCATCGCGGTCGCCTCGATCACCGCCCGCGCGTACGCCTCGGTCTGGAGCAGGCCGGGGACGACCTGCGACTGGTAGGTGCGCAGGACCGACGCCTCGGCCTCCAGCCCGATGTAGGAGTCGAACCCCGGCTTCAGCGTCTGGCGGTGGCGGTGCCACCACCCGCGCTTGCGCGCCTGCCTGGCCATCTCTAGCAGCTCGCCACGGGCCTCGCCCGCGACGCCGTACACCTCCAGCAGGGCGGCCACGTCGGCCGGAGCGGGCCTGGTGAGCCCGGTCTCGTAGCGCCAGAGCGTGATGTCGGTGGTGCCGACCAGCTCGGCCACCTCCTGGCGCGACTTCGCGCTGGCCTCCCTGAGCCCGCGCAGCTCGGCGACGAGACGGCGATGCCGGGCGGTCGGGCTGCGACGTGGTGCGGTCACGCACACCTCCCTTCGGAGAGAACGCTGAAGAACACTGGCCGCCTAGTCTGGCGGCTACCCAGCGCATCCGACAAGACACTCTGCGACACCAACCAATCTGACAACTTTCAGGTTGAGGCATTAAAGGCTCTGCTAAGACTGTGACCTAGGGCGAGCATCTAACCACACAAAGTGGTCAGTGGGTCAGATGGCACTTGAGAGGCGGCAGTAGATGAAAACACCGGCAGGAGTGGGCTTGTCCGCTGTCACGCCTCTCGTCACCGCCGCCTTTCCCGGCACGCGGGACCAGGCCGCGCACGCCCGCGCGCTCGTACGCAAGGCCCTGCACGACGCCCGGTACCACCGCGTCGTCGAGGACGCCGAGCTGCTGACGAGCGAGCTGTTCACCAACGCCGTCCAGCACAGCCGGTCCCGCGACTTCGGCACCGTCACGGTCATGGTGCAGGCGGGCGACCTGGTCCGCATAGAGGTGGTCGACGACGGCTCCGCCTCCTCCCCCAAGGTCATGGCGCCGGACGCCGGCTCGTCGGGCGGCAGGGGGCTCTTCCTGGTCCAGGCCCTCTCGTCGCGGTTCGGCGTGCGGAGGGACCACGTCGCCACCGCGATCTGGTTCGAGCTCGTCCCCTAGCGGGGGCGCGGGAACGGTCCAAGATCACTACATTTGTGGCATGCGGCAACAAACCACCGCCCGAGGGACGGTTCAGACGGCCGCGTGAAGCCAGCGGACGGGAGCCCCGTCGCCGGCGTAGCGGAATGGCTCCAGCTCCTCGTCCCACTGCTTGCCGAGAAGCCTGTCGAGCTCCTCCTCAAGGACGACCCGGCCCTGCGCCGCCATGAGCATGACGTTGCGGAGACGGTCCTCGGGGATCATGATGTCGCCGGACACCCCGATCACCGCCGTGAAGGCCCCAAGGGTCGGCGTGTAGGCATGCCGGGAGCCGTCGACGCCCGCGGAGGCGTCCTCGGAGATCTCGAAACGGATGCGTTGCCAGCCCATGAGGGAGGACGTGATCGCCCCGGCCGTGCCGGGGCGGCCCTCCCACTCGGCCTGCGTACGCACCGTGCCAGGCTGGGCTGGCTGAGGAGTCCACGATAGGTCGACGGGTATGCCAAGCACACCCGCGACCGCCCATTCGATGTGCGGGCACAGCGCGGGCTGAGCCGAGTGGACGTACAGCACGCCACGAGCAGACACCGGACCTCCCGTTTCGTACGAGGTGCGCCTTCCCCAACGTCCTCATACTGGGATGATCACAAGTGACTGAGGGAGAGACTACCGTCCGTCGTGGCGGGGCACCAGAGCCGGGTCATACCTAATCACGCTTGGCAACTCTCCGCATGGGGAAGGCTACATTCCGTGTTTACCTCGCCCATAAGGAGCCGCCGGTGAACGTGCAGGCAGTGGAGCACACGCCGGGACGGAGCACCCTGATCCGGCCCGGCGTCCTCCTCGCCAGATCGCCCGCCGCCGCCGGGCGGTGGACCCAGGCGGTGGAGAACCTCGACGGCGTCTACCTCGTACGGCTGACGCCCGGGGCCGATCCCTGCGAGATCGCCGCCACGCTCTCCGGCCAGGGGCACGAGGTCTCCCCCAATCACGTCGTCACCGGCCAGCCGCTGTACTTCGGCGGGCCCACCGGAGCGCCGCTCCCCGCGACGGCGCCCGCGTACGAGCCGGGCGAGCCGTCCCGGGTGACCGTCGGGCTGCTCGACACCGGCGTGGCCCCGCATCCGTGGTTCAGGGACGCCGCCTGGTTCCGCGACCTGCCCGGCGAGGTCCTCGACGCCGACGGCGACGGGCTTCTCGACGGCCAGGCGGGGCACGGCACCTTCATCGCCGGGCTGGTGCTCCGCCAGGCTCCCGGCGTGCGACTGCGGGTGGCGAGGGTGCTCGACAGCAACGGCGTCGGGGACGAGGCCGGGGTGCTCCGGGCGCTGAGCGTGCTGCGGGACACCCGCCTCGACGTGCTGGTGCTGTCGTTCGGCTGCTTCACCTACGACGACCGCCCCTCGCCGCTGATGGAGCGCGCCCTCGCCGGTTTCCCCGACACCGTCATCGTGGCCTGCGCGGGGAACACCGCCTCCGCGCGCCCCTTCTGGCCGGCCGCGATGCCCCGCGTCATAGCCGTCGGGGCCCTCGACTCCGAGGAAGGCGAGCGCGCGAGGTTCTCCGCGTACGGGCCCTGGGTGGACGCCTGCGCGCGTGGCGAAGCCTTGACCAGCAGTTTCGTGGACTTTCAGCAGTTCCACAGCTATGCCGTCTGGAGTGGCACCTCTTTCGCGGCCGCAGTGGTGGCCGGCGCCATCGCCGCCGCGGCCCGGCACATGTCCCCCGGCGAGGCGGCGAACCACGTGCTCGACCCCGGGCATGGCAGGCGATTCCCCGATCTCGGGGTCCTGGTGCCCGCGCCCCGCTAGGGTGCTCACCAAGAGCATTCCCTCCACCACGCAAAGTCATTTCATGCCTTACGATCTCGACCTTCTCGACGAGCCGGCCTGGCGCGACCTGGTCGAGCGCTTCGGATACCGCATGTGGGCCGTCGCCCGGGCCTTCGGGCTCGACTCCACCGACGCCGCCGACGCGGTGCAGGCCGCATGGCTGCGGCTGGTCGAGAGCCTGCACACGATCCGCGACCCCGAGCGCGTCGGCGCGTGGCTGATCACCACGACCCGCCACGAGGCCGCGCGCATCCGCCGAAGCCGGTCGGGCGCCCCGCTGGCGGCCCTGCCCGCCGAGGTCCCGGCGCCGGACGGCGACCCCGCGGCGGCGATGCTCACCGAGGAGGACGGGCGGCGGCTCTGGGCGGCCGTCGACACGCTGCGCGAGCCGTGCCGCTCGCTGCTGCGGCTCATCGTGTGCGCCCCCGAGGCGGGCTACGCGCAGCTCGCACGCCGCCTCGACATGCCCATCGGCAGCATCGGGCCGACCCGCAGCCGCTGTCTCAGGCGCCTGCGGTCCCTTATCGAGGAGGATCGGTGACCGACGACGAGTACGTTCTGGCGGCTCTGCGAATCGCCGCGGGCGCCGATCCGGTGCCCGCGCGGGTCTCCACCGACGCCCGCGCCGTGTACGGGCTGCGCCTGCCGGGAGCCGTGACGGCGGGGCCCGTGGGGGTGCCCTCCGGCACGGGCGTCGGCGCCTGGCCGCCGTCCGGGGTGCGCTCCGACGGCTGCCCGGCCGACGGGGAGCCGTGGCTGCTCCGCTTCGCCGCGGGCGGGCTGACCATCGACGTGGAGCTCACGGTCTGCGACTCGCACATCGACCTGGCCGGCCAGGTGCAGCCCGCCCCGGGCAAGGGCGCCCGCGTCGAGATCAGGACCCCGCACGTCAGCAAGATCCGCTTCCCGTCCGACACCGGGGAGTTCGCCACCACGGGGCTGCCCCACGGGTGGCTGAGCGTGGTCTGCCACCGCCCGGGCAACCCCCCCGTGGCCACCCGATGGCAATGCGTCCGCCTGTGACCCGCCGGTCACCGGCACGCCCCCGCGTGAGCGGCCCGCCGCGCCCGCTGCCGTCTCGGGGCCGTCAGACGGTGTTGTGCCCGCTGTCGTCCTCGGGGCGTCACGCGGCGGTGTGCCCGCGCGAAGGCCGTCCGTTCACGGGGGCCGCAGGTGACTGAGCTGGTCAGGGCGGCCGAGGAGGCGGTGGTGCTGTCGGGGGCCGATCCGGCGCGGGCCCGCGAGCACGCCCGGGCCGTACTGGCCGAGGCCGAGGCGGGCGGCTGCGCCGAGGCGGTCTCGGTCGCCCACCGGGCCCTGGCCCTCGCCGCCCGCGAGTTCGGGCACCTCACGCTGGCGGCCGAGCACCTCGGCCGTGCGGTCGAGGCCGCCCGCGACCTGCCCGAGCGTGCCGCCCAGGCGCGGCTCTCCCTGGTGACCGTCCGCGCCGACCTCGGCGATCCCGTGGGGGCGCTCCGCGTCGCCGACCTGGCCGAAGGGCATCTCACCGGCCTCGACCCGGCACGGCTCGGCGTGCAGCGCGCGGTGGCGCTCATCCAGCTCGGCAGGCCGGAGGAGGCGGTGGCCCACTGCGACCGGGCCGTCGCGCGGCTCACCGGGGCGGGAGACCCTCGCTTCCTGGCCGGAGCCCTGCTCAACCGCGGCATCGCCCACACCTACCTGGAGCTGTACGACGCCGCCTCCCGCGACCTGTCGGCGTGCGTGACCACCGCCAGGCAGGCGGGCCTCGGCCACCTCGCCGCCCTGGCCGAGGCCAACCTCCCGTTCGTCGCCACGCGCAAGGGGGACATCCCCGGCGCCTTCGCCGGTTACCGGGCCGCCGAGAAGGCGCTGTCCGGCTATCCCGAGCGGCTGGCCGCGATGCGGGCCGACTTCGCGGAGGCCCTGCTCGCCGCCCACCTTCCCGGCGAGGCCCGCGCGCTGCTCGGCCTCGCGGTCCCCGATCTCGCCGCCGCGGGCGCCCAGGTGGCGCTGGCCGAGTCGCGCCTGCTGCTGGCCCAGGTCGAGCTCCTCGTCGGCGACCCGCACCAGGCGAGGACCACCGCCGAGCTGGCGGCGGGCGAGCTGACCGGCCAGGGGCGGGCCGCGTGGGTGCCGCTGGCCGCCGAGACGGCGCTCCGCGCCCGCCTGGCCGTGGAGCGCCCGACGCCCGAGCTGCTCGCCGAGGTACGGGCGCTGGCGGCGCGGCTGGCCACCGACGGCTGGGCGGGGCCTGCGGCGGGGCTCCGGCTCGCGGCCGCCGAGCTGGCCGTGGAGCTGTCCGACCGGGCCGCCGCCGACGCCGAGCTCGGCCTCGTCACCTCGGGGGAGCCCGCCACCGGACGCACCCACCGCGTCGTACGCCACCACGCCGTGGCCCTCCAGCGGAGCCTGCGTGGCGACCGTCCTGGTGCCCTCGCCGCCCTGCGTGCGGGCCTCGTGGAGGCCACCGAGGGCAGCGAGCGCCTGGACGACCCCGGCGTTCGCGCCCACGCCGTACGGGCGGGCGAGCGGCTCGCGGACTTCGGGCTGTCGCTCGCGCTCGCCGACGGGCGGCCCGAGACCGTGCTGGGCTGGGCCGAGCACTGGCGGGCGATGGCGAGCGGGAGGTCGGGGGAGCCGCTGGCGATCGACCGGCTGCGCGCCGCGCTCGGGGACGCCGTGCTGATCGAGACGGTCAGGCACGGCGACCGGCTCGCCGCCGTGGTCGTCACGCGCGAGCGCTGCGTGCTGCGCCCCCTCGGCTCGTACACCGCCGCCGCCGAGGCGACGATCCGGCTGCGGTACGGCCTGCGGCGTGCGGGCCTGCGGGACACCGGTGCGCGCAACGGGGTGGCGCGTGAGGCGGAGAGGCTCGCCGCAGGGCTGCTCGGGCCGCTGGCCGGCGACATCGCGGACCGCCCGGCGATCATCGTGCCGACCGGTGCGCTGCACACCCTGCCTTGGCCGGTGCTGCCTCCGTTCCGGGGGCGTGCGGTCTGCGTGGCGTCGAGCGCCAACGCCTGGCTGACGACACCCCCGGGCCGTCCGGGCTTCGTCCATGATGATGTGCGCCCGAGAGTGGCCGCTGTGGCGGGCCCGGGGCTGGAGCACGCCGATGCCGAGGCGGCGATGGTCGTGCGCACCCACCAGGGAGCCTCCGGGACGGCCGTGCGGGTCGGCGCCGGTTCCTCCGACGTGGTCGAGGCGCTGGGCGGGTCCGACATCGTGCACATCGCCGCGCACGGCACCTTCTGCGCCCGCAGCCCGCTGCTGTCGAGCATCGCGCTGGACGACGGCCCGCTGATGGCCTACGACCTGCTGCGGCTCGGCCGCACTCCGGGGCTGGTGGTGCTGTCGGCCTGCGACGCGGGGATGGCGCACGCCCCGGTCGACGGAGCGCCCCTGGGCCTCGCCGGGGCGTTCCTCGAACGGGGCACCGCGTGCGTCGTCGCCGGGCTCGTGCCGGTGCGCGACGAGGAGGCGCTGACGCTCATGACGCTCTTCCACGGGCTGCTGGCCTCCGGGCACACCCCGGCCCAGGCGCTGGCCACGGCGAGCGAGAAGACCGGCGTGCCAGGCTTCGCCTGCTTCGGCTCCCTCGGACAGCCGATCAGCCTTCCCAAGGGCTGAGTCCGCACGCAGGCGGCCGATCGGCCTTCCCGAGGGCTGAGTCGCCGTGGGCCGCCGGGGTGCTCGTCAGCCTTTGGCGATGGGGCGGGAGGGGTCGCTCACCCAGTTGGACCAGGAACCGACGTAGAGCGCCGCGGGGACGCCCGCGATGGCCAGCGCCAGCACCTCGTGGGCGGCGGTTACCCCGGAGCCGCAATACGCCCCGACCGGCACCTCCGGGAGCACCCCGAAGGAGATGAACCGCTCCCTGAGGAACTCGGCCGGATGGAAGCGCCCCGACCCGTCGACGTTCTCGGAGGTCGGCGCGCTGACCGCGCCGGGGATGTGCCCGGCCACCGGGTCCACCGGCTCGACCTCGCCCCGGTAGCGCTCGCCGGCACGCGCGTCCAGCAGCACGCCGTCGTCCGCGAGCGCCGCCGCCCGCGCGGCGTCCAGCACGGGCATGCCGCCCGGGCGGGCCGTGAAGTCGCCGGGCTCGGGAACGGGCTCCTCCTTGGTCACGGGGAACCCCTCGTCGGCCCACCTGCGGTAGCCGCCGTCGAGCACGCGCACGTCCGGATGCCCGAAGTAGCGCAGCGTCCACCAGGCCCGGGCCGCCGACGTGGAGTCGGCCTCGTCGTAGACCACGACGGGACGTGAACCGGACACGCCGAGCCGCCGCATGGCCTCCTGGAAGGCGCCGGCGTCCGGCAGCGGATGGCGGCCCTCGGACCCCGCCGGGGCGGCGAGGTCGGCATCCAGATCGCAGAACACCGCGCCGGGCAGGTGTCCCTCGCGGTAGGACTCGATGCCGGGCGTCCCGACCAGGCGCCACCGCACGTCGAGGATGGTGGCCTCACCGAGGTCACCGGGATCGATCAAGGGGCTCGGGCTCATGGGAATTACGGGGCGGACGTCCGTGCCTTTCAGCCATGGGAGGAAGCCCCTTCCCTCCTTCGTCTTCTGGATGCGGCTTCGTCTTGGAGTAGAGGCCAGTCTCGGCTCTGGTGCCCGCCGATGTCCACGCCCGCCACCGTGGGCGGAGGCCCCGCGCGGGGCGCCTCCGCTCGGCGTGGCAGGCCGGTGGCCGGGGGGTCAGGTCGCCGCGCGGGCCGTCGCCTCCGATAGCGCCTTGGCGAAGGCCAGGACATTGCCCACGGCCTCGGGACCGTCGGCGGCCTCGCTGACGCGCAGCGACAGGTCGTCTGCGGTGATGGCGCCGGTGTAGCCGTGATCGGCCTCGCAGTTCTCGTCTCCGCAGGTGGCGGGCTCCAGGTCGACGTGGGAGATCGCGCCCCAGCCGATCGTGAGCGTCACCTCGGTCGGGGGGACGCCCGCCACGTACGACGCGGGATCGGGGACCACCCGGGTGACCGCCACGGACTGGACGCGGCTGAGGCGCACGGCCTCCGTGGTCGTGGAGGCGTGTGAGGTGGGCATGCCGTCCGCGGGCGGGTGCTCGTCGGTGTGGCACACCAGCAGGCGGGTGGGTGAGAGGACCACCACGGTGACGTGCCTGCGCACCTCCATGGCCGGATCGAAGGTGGCTTCATGGTGCACGACGTACGCCGTGACCTGCTCCTTGCCCAGCGCGGACTCGGCCGCGTCGGCCACGAGATCGGGGTAGTAGCCGCTGCGTTCGATAGCCTCGCGCAGACCAGCGGCCGAGACTCGGGTTTCCCTCATGGGTCCATCCTGCCCTGTCTCGGCATGGTGTTTCACCTCATGGCCGCCCACCTTGGCGGCCTCGCGCGGAGAAGGGCGGCGACGGGGTCTCGGGGCCCGTACGGCGATCGCCCGTCGCGGCACTCACGACGCCTCACGTCACAACCGCCCCAACGGGGCGTCGCGCGGGCTTACCGCAGGCGCCTCGGGCCCCTGTCGGGACGCGGGCCCACGGTGTCGCGGAGCACCGCTCTGGCGCCCAGCACGCTCACGCCTGACTCCCCGACCAGGATGGGGTCGAGGTCCAGCGCCACCCCGGGAAGCTCGTCGGCGAGCCGCCCGACCCGTACCAGCAGGTCCTCCAGCGCCTTCACCGCAACGGGCGGGTAACCGTACTCGCCGAACAGCAGAGGGGCGGCACGTACGGACCGCACGAGGGCCGTCGCGTCCTCGGCGGTCAGCGGGGCGAGCCGGAACGCCTCGTCGCCGAGGAGCCGCGCGGTCACCTCCCCGAACGCGAACGACACCACCGCCCCGAAGTCCGGGTCGTCCACCACCCGCACCAAGGTCGGCACGGCGGGCTGCGGGGCCATCCGCTGGACCGACAGCATCACGTCCGGGCCGAGCCGCGCCGCCAGGTCGTCGTACGCGCGGCGCACCCCGCCCGGATCGGACAGGCCGAGCCGCACCGTGCCCGCCCGGTGCGCGACCTCGGGATCGGCGGACCTGACGACCACGGGCCAGCCGAGGCGCCCGGCCGCCGCGACGGCCTCGTCCGGCGAGGTCACCACCTCGGCCGGCCACACCTCCAGCCCGTACTTGGCCAGCAGTTCCGCCGCGTCGATCTCCAGGGGGCCACCCGCCATCGGGCTCTCCCCTGAGCCGCCGCCGTCCGGCTCCGCGGCTCCGGCGGTCGCGAGCGCCTTCTCGACGACCGCCCTGGCGCCCTTGGTGTCCACGCCGCCGAGCTCTGGGGAGATGCCGTGCGGCCTCTCGCGCCAGGAGGCGTATCTCACCACGTGAGCGAGGGCTCGCACGGCCTCCTCCGCGGCGGGGTAGGACGGGATGGACCTCTTGCCCGGGTCGCCGTCCTCGCCCGGGACGCGCAGCTCCGGAGGCATGCCCATGCGCCCCTCGAAGGTCGCGAGGACGGGCTTGCCGGTCTCCCGCGCCACCCGTACGAGCTCGGCGGCGACCTCGGCGGCGTTGCCGGGAACGGGCGGCATGTAGATCGCGACGATGGCGTCCACCTCACAGGTCATGTCCGCCAGCGCCTGGCGGTACTCCCTGGCGCCCGCCCGGGCCCCGAGGTTGGCGGCCGGGCACGGCTCCAGCCCGGCCGCCACGCAGGCGTCCACCGCCAGCAGCGCCATCGCGTCGGAGTTGCTGACCACCCCGACCTTCGGACCGGCGGGCAGGGGCTGGTAGGCGAGGAGCTGGGCCACGTCGAACAGCTGGGTGAGGTCGTCCACCCGGATCACCCCCGCCTGCTCGAACAGCGCGCTGAGCGCGGTGTCCGGCAGCCCGAGGACGGGCGCGGCGTGCCCCACGGGCACCCTCTGGGTGACTCCGCCGCTCTTGACGACGACGATCGGCTTCTTGCGCGACGTGCGCCGGGCCAGCCGGGCGAACTTGCGCGGGTTTCCCAGGGACTCCAGGTAGAGGAGGATCACGTCGGTCGCCGGGTCCCCCTCCCAGTACTGCAGGAGGTCGTTGCCCGAGACGTCCGCCCGGTTGCCCGCAGACACGAAGGTCGAGATGCCCATGCCGCGCTGGGCGACCCGCTGGAGCAGCGCGGTGCCGAGCGCGCCCGACTGGCTGAAGAAGCCCACGCGCCCCCGTCCGGGCAGATGGGCGGCCAGGGTGGCGTTCAGGCGGACGGCCGGGTCGGTGTTGGCGATGCCCAGGCAGTTGGGGCCGACCACGCGCAAGCCGTACGCGCGGGCGATGCGCACCAGATCGTCCTGGCGCGCCCGTCCCTCGGGTCCCGTCTCCCCGAAACCGGACGAGACCACCACCAGGCCCTTCACGCCCTTCTCCGCGCACTCCTCGACGACGTCGAGCACGGCATCGGCGGGCACGGCCACCACGGCGAGGTCCACGTCCCCGTCGATGGCCGAGACGCTCTTGTACGCGCGGACGCCGGCCACCGCCCTCATCTCCCTGTGCACCGGGTACACCGGGCCGCTGAAGTCGGCCCCGAGGAGGTTGCGGAGCACCGTCTGCCCGATGCCGCCCGCCTCACGGCCCGCGCCGACGACCACCACCGAGGTGGGCGTGAGCAGCCGCCCGATCGAGCGCGCCTCGGCCCGGTGCTCCCTCGCCGTCGTGACCTCGCGCGAGGTCTCCGTCGTCGCGAGGTCGAGGGTCATGCGGACGACCCCGTCCTCGAACTGGCTCTGCGCGGTGTACCCGGCCTGGCGGAAGAAGGCCATCATGCGACTGTTGGACGGCAGCACGTCGGCGATGAAGCGCTTGATGCCGTGCTCCCGCGCCGCCGCGCGCAGGTGCTCCATGAGCACCGAGGCGACTCCCCTGCCCTGGTGCGCGTCCTCCACCAGGAACGCCACCTCGGCGCTGTCCTGCTGGTCCATCCGGTCGAAGCGGACGACCGCCACCATCTCGGTGCCGAGGGTCGCGATGAGGGCAACCCGGTTCACGTAGTCGACGGTCGTGAACCACGCCACCTCGCGATCGGAGAGGCGGGGACGCGGGCCGAAGAAACGGAAGTAGATCGACTGGTCGGAGAGCCGGGAGTAGAACGCGCGGAGCATGTCGGCGTCCTCCGGCCGGATGGGCCGCAGGTGCGCGGTACCCCCGTCGGCCAGGACGACGTCGGCCTCCCAGTGAGCGGGGTAGTGAGGTTCCACATTCATGAGGGTAAGGGGCCTCGTGCCGGGATTGTTGGGCAACGCTTGTGCATCGACTGTGCACGGGTGTCCGCTCTATGCCCCACGCCCCGGCTTGAAGCTGTTAGGTTTTCTGTCAGCAGCCTCCTGTAGTGCCAACAAGGTGGTGACATCATGACGCGGGTTGTCGTGGTGGGCGATCTGATGACCGATGCGGTCGCACGCGCCCGCTACCCTCTCGCCAGGGCAAGCGACACTCCGGCCGTCGTCACCATGCATGGTGGCGGCTCCGGGGCGAACATCGCGTCCTGGCTCGCCGTCGAGGGTGCGGAGGTGGCCTTCGTCGGCCGCCGAGGCGCCGACATCACGGGCCGTAACCGTGACATGGAGCTCATGGGATACGGCGTCGACGCCCGCCTGGTGATGGATCCCGAGCGACCAACCGGCACCTGTGTCGTGCTGGTCACGCACAAGGGCGAGCGCACGCTGCTCTCCGACCCCGGTGCCAACGCCGCGCTCTCTCCGGAAGACCTCCCTCGCGACCTGTTCGCCCAGGGCGGCCACCTGCACGTCTCCGGGTACACCCTGCTCAACGACGGCTCGCGTGACGCCGGCCTGGCGGCGCTCGACCACGCGCGCCGGGCGGGCATGTCGATCTCGATCGACTGCGCCTCCGCCGCGCCGCTCGAGCGCACGGGCGCCGAGCCGTTCCTCGAGTGGACCCACAGCGCCAAGCTGCTCTTCGCCAACGACGCCCAGGCCAAGGTGCTCACGGGTCGTGACGACCCCGCCTCCGCCGCCAAGGTGCTCACCGCGTGGTTCCCCCAGGTCGTGATCAAGATGGGTGCCGAGGGCGCTCTCTGGTACACCAACAACCGGGCGGAGCCCGTCCGCGCGCCTGCCGACCACATCGAGCGCACGGTCGACGGCACTGGCGCGGGTGACGCCTTCACCGCGGGCTTCCTCCAGCCGTGGCTGGAGGGCAAGCAGCCGGCCGACGCGCTGGCCGCGGGCAACGCCCTCGCCGCCAAGGCCATCGCCAACCTCGGCGCCCGCCCCCGCCTCTGACCGCTCCCCTCCACTCCTCTGACATGGAACGACCGAGAGGTCTTCCTCTCACATGGAACGGCCGAGAGGTCTGGGGCGGCTCCCTGCGTCAGGGCGGGGTCTTGGTCAGTTAGTGGTGGCCAGGGCCAAGGGCAGGACGGCGGGAGCGCCCGCCTCGCGTAGGAGCATCGCGCCCATGGTCATCGTCCAGCCGGTGTCGACCCGGTCGTCGACCAGCAGCACCGGGCCGCCGGAGACGTCGGCGACGGGCGGCGCGAGGGTCGCCCGCAGGGCACGCACCCGCTGGGCGCTGTTGTGCTGGCGGCCCGGAGGGCCCTGACGGTAGGTCAGGGAGCCGAGGTAGCTCAGCCTGCCGATGGCGGCCAGCCGCTCGCCCAGAGTCGTGATCAGCACCGGCCGGGTCGTCGACGGCACGGTGACCACGGAGACCGGGCGCGCGGCCCAGCGCCACGAGCTCAGCACCATGACCACGGCGTCGAAGATCTCGTCGGGCACCGGCCCATCGGCGGCCCGCTCCCCCAGCAGGCGCCTGAGGGCGTTGCCCCAGCCGATGTCGGTGAGCCGCCCGAGAGCCCGGCCCGGCTCCGCCGCCAGCTCGGGACGGATGCGACCGGAGAGGCCGAGTTCCTTGAGGCCGGTTGGCCACTGGCGCCGGGGCTCGACCTCGACGCCAGGTCGGTGAAGCCGCTCGCGGGCGCTCGTGACCGCCGCCGCCGCGATGTCCACCGAGCGGTGGGCCCCGGTGCAGTTGTCGCAGCGGCCGCAGGGCTTCGCCGTGTCGTCGTCGAGGTGGCGCCTGAGGAACTCCTCGCGGCACTCGCCGGTGGAGATGTAGCCGAGCATGGCCTGCTGCTCGGCCGCGCGCTCGGCGGCGACCCGCGCGTACCTCTCGGCGTCGTACGCCCAGGGCCGGCCGGTGGCCTGCCAGCCGCCCTTGACCCGCTTGGCGGCGCCGTCGACGTCGAGGACCTTGAGCATGGTCTCCAGCCGGTTGCGGCTGAGGTCGACCCGGGTCTCCAGCGCGGCCGTGGACATCGTGCCGTGCTCCGCCAGCGTGGCGAGGGTCGCCCGCACCACGGGCTCGGGAGGGAAGGCGAGCGAGGCGAAATAGGCCCAGATATCGCGGTCTTCGGGCCCGGGAAGCAGGATCACCTCGGCACGCTCGACGCCGCGCCCTGCCCGGCCGACCTGCTGGTAGTAGGCCACCGGTGACGCGGGAGCGCCGACATGCATGACGAACCCGAGGTCGGGCTTGTCGAAGCCCATGCCGAGGGCGGAGGTCGCGACCAGTGCCTTCAGCCGGTTGCCGAGCAGGGCCTGCTCGGCGGCGAGCCGCTCCGCGGGGTCGGTCTGCCCGGAGTAGGCGGCCACCTCGTGCCCCTGGTCGCGCAGGTAGGCGGCGATCTCCTGGGTGGCGGCCACGGTGAGGGTGTAGATGATGCCGGAGCCGGGCAGCTCGCGCAGCGTCTCGGCGAGCCAGGCCAGCCGCTGCTCGGCGGTCGCCAGCCGGACGACGCTCAGGTGGAGGCTGTCGCGCTCAAGAGGCCCCCGCAGCACCAGCGTGCCCTCGGTGTCCCCAGCACCATGGGCATCATCAGCATCAGCATCAGGGGTATCAGCGGCATCACCGCCCTCGTCGGCTTTTTCATCGGAGGGCCCTGAGCTGCCCGCCCCACCGTTGCCCGCCCCACCGCCGACCGCTCTGCCGTTGGCGGCCTCACCGTTGGGTGAGTTCTCGCGGGGCGAGTCTTCGTGGGGAGCGGTGGCGGGCCTGTCGTCGGTGAGCCCGGCGAGTTGCTCGGCGACGTCGCGGGTGACGCGGGCGTTGGCCGTGGCCGTGGTCGCGAGAACCGGCACGCCCGGAGGGAGATCGGCCAGCAGGGTGCGCAGGCGGCGGTAGTCGGGCCGGAAGTCGTGACCCCAGTCGGAGATGCAGTGGGCCTCGTCGACCACGACCAGGCCGGCGCTCGCCGCGAGCTTCGGCAGCACCAGGTCGCGGAAGTCGGGGTTGTTGAGCCGCTCGGGGCTGACCAGCAGCACGTCGACCTCGCCGCGCTCGACCTCGGCGTGGATGAGATCCCACTCGTCGACGTTGGCGGAGTTGATCGTGGCGGCGTGGACCCCGGCGCGGTCGGCGGCGGAGATCTGGTTGCGCATGAGGGCGAGCAGCGGCGAGACGATCACCGTGGGCCCCGCTCCGCGGGCCCTCAGGAGCGCGGTGGCGATGAAGTAGACCGCGGACTTGCCCCACCCGGTGCGCTGCACGACGAGCGCGCGCCGCCGGTCGACGACCAGCGCCCGGATCGCGGACCACTGGTCGTCTCTGAGCCTGGCGTGCTCCCCCGCGAGGGCTCGCAGCCGCTGCTCCGCCTCGGCCCGCAGACCGCTCTCGTCAACCATGGCTCCTTGGTACCAGGTCGCAGCGACGTTTCAGGCCGTCAAGGCCCCGCTGTGGACAACCGATGGCCGACTAGAGCGGGTTCGGCCGGTTCTCGTCCACACTTTTCCCCAGGATCAGTTCCTGTGCTCGTCGAAGGCGGCGATGGTGACGCGGTGCATGACGCGACGTTCGGTGTAGTCGGCCACCGCGTAGTGCTGGGTGCTGCGGTTGTCCCAGAAGGCCAGCGTGCCCGGCCGCCAGTTCAGGCGCACCTGGAACTCCGGGGAGCGGATGTGGTCGACGAGGTACGGCAGGAGCGCCTCGTTCTCCCGGTCCGACAGCCCGACCAGGCGGGTGGTCGACGCGCGGTTCACGAACAGCGATTTCCTGCCGGTCTCCGGGTGGACGCGCACGACGGGCCGCTCGTACGGCGGCCACTTCGCCTGCATGGCGGCCAGATCGTAGTCGTGCCCCTTGGATATGGCCTTCTTCATGGAGTTCGTGATGTCGTGCACGGCGGTCAGCTCGTCGCAGAGCCGCTGGATCGGCGGGGACAGCGTCTCGTACGCCATGTACGCGTTCGCCCACATCGTGTCGCCGCCCACCGAGGGCAGCTGGACGCAACGCAGCAGGGAGCCCATGGGCGGCTCGGGCTCGAAGGTGTTGTCACTGTGCCACTCGTCGCCTCCCTCGCCCTTGGGGTCGACCTGGTCGAGGCGGTGGATGGGACTGGACTGGTCCTTGTTGAACGCCGGGATGTTGAGCCTGCCGAACCGCAGCGCGAACCGTGCGTGCTCCCCGTCGTCGATGGGCTGGTCCCTGAAGAAGAGCACCAGGTGCTCCAGCCAGCCCTGCCTGATGGCGTGGACCTCGTCCTCCGACAACGGCTTGCGCAGATCGACCCCGGTGACCTCGGCGCCGATGTTCCTGGTCATGGGCCTGAACTCGATCATGTCTCCTGGATTCCTCCCTCTTCGTCGCCCTCTCTCAGCATCTAAGCAAGCAACCGCTTGGTCAAGTCAGCGGGCTGTTCCGCCGCTGTGCACGGGAGTGGCACCGGCCGCGAGAGCGGTCACCCACGCAGGCCGTACGGGCTCGGGAGGCCGTCAAGTCGCGGAGCACGTTGCACCTTCGGCACAATGTTCGATATGGCCCGACGGACTACCACACCCCCGCCAGACGAGGACTTCGAGGAGCGGATCGTCGACATCGACGTTTCGACCGAGATGCGCACCAGCTATCTGGAGTACGCGTACTCCGTGATCTACCAGCGCGCGCTCCCCGACGCCCGCGACGGACTGAAGCCGGTCCAGCGCCGCATCCTCTACTCGATGAGCGAGATGGGCCTGCGGCCAGACCGGGGGCACGTCAAGTCCTCACGGGTCGTCGGTGACGTGATGGGCAAGCTCCACCCGCACGGCGACACCGCGATCTACGACGCCCTGGTGCGCATGGCGCAGCCGTTCTCGATGCGGCTCCCGCTGGTCGACGGCCACGGCAACTTCGGCTCGCCCGACGACCAGCCCGCGGCGATGCGCTACACCGAGGCGCGCCTCGACCCGGCGTCCATGCTGATGGTGCAGTCGATCGACGAGGAGACCGTCGACTTCAAGCCCAACTACGACGGCCAGGAGACCGAGCCCACGGTCCTGCCGAGCGCCTTCCCGAACCTCCTCGTGAACGGCGCCGCGGGCATCGCGGTCGGCATGGCGACCAACATGGCGCCGCACAACCTCGTCGAGGTCATCGCCGCGGCCCGCCACCTCATCAAGAACCCGGGCGCGTCGCTCGACGAGCTCATGCGCTTCGTGCCCGGGCCCGACCTGCCGACCGGTGGCTCGATCATCGGGCTGGCGGGCGTCAGGGACGCCTACGAGACCGGCCGCGGCACCTTCCGCATGCGCGCCAAGGCGACGATCGACCAGGTCACCCCGCGCCGCAAGGGCATCATCGTCACCGAGCTGCCCTTCAACGTCGGCCCCGAGCGGGTCATCACCAAGATCAAGGAGCTGGTGACCTCAAAGAAGCTCTCCGGCATCTCCGATCTGAAGGATCTCACCGACCGGCACAAGGGCCTGCGCCTGGTCATCGAGATCAAGAACGGCTTCCACCCCGAGGCCGTGCTCGCCGAGCTCTACCGCATGACCCCGATGGAGGAGACCTTCGGGATCAACAACGTGGCGCTGGTCGACGGCCAGCCCCGCACCCTCGGTCTCAGGGAACTGCTCCACGTCTTCGTGGACCACCGCATCGAGGTCGTGCGCCGCCGCTCCACCTACCGGCGGCGCAGGCGTGAGGAGCGCCTCCACCTGGTCGACGGCCTCATCGTCGCCCTCCTCAACATCGACGAGGTCATCCAGGTCATCCGCTCCTCCGACGACTCCGCCGAGGCGCGCAGCCGCCTCATGGAGGTCTTCGACCTGTCGGAGATCCAGTCCAACTACATCCTCGACACGCCGCTGCGCCGCCTCACCAGGTACGACAAGCTCGAGCTCGACCGTGAGCGGCAGATCCTCCAGGAGGAGATCGCCGAGCTGACCGCGATCCTCTCGTCGGAGGACCGCCTGCGCAGGGTCGTCTCGGCCGAGCTGGCCGAGGTCGCCAAGACGTACGGCACGCCGCGCCGCACCGTCCTGCTGGAGGCCGGGGCCGTCACTACGCCCGGCGCGATCCCGCTGGAGGTCGCCGACGACCCCTGCCTGGTGCTGCTCTCCTCGACCGGCCTTCTCGCCCGCACGGGCGACGACTCGCCGCTCGGCGCCGGGGAGGAACGCTCGGCCCACGACGTGCTGGTCTCTGTCGTGCGGTCGACGGTGAGGGGAGAGGTCGGCGTGGTGACGTCGGCCGGGCGCCTGATCAGGGTCTCCGTGGTCGACCTGCCGACCCTGCCGCCTCTGGCCAGCCCGCCGTCCCTGTCGGGCGGCCACCCGGTCAGCGAGTACGTCACGCTGAACCCCGGTGAGCTGGTCGTGGGCCTCGGATCCCTCGACCCGGAGGGGCCCGGCCTCGCGCTCGGCACCGCCCAGGGCATGGTCAAGCGCGTCGTTCCCGAGTATCCCGCGAACCGCAACGACTTCGAGGTCATCGGCCTCAAGCCGGGCGACAGCGTGGTCGGGGCCGTGGAGCTCACCTCCGACGACCACGACCTGGTGTTCATCAGCTCCGATGCCCAGCTCCTGCGCTTCCCCGCCTCGTCCGTACGGCCGCAGGGGCGCCCGGCCGGCGGCATGGCCGGCATCCGCCTCGACGACGGCGCGAAGGTCGTCTGGTTCGGTGTCGTGGACCCCGCCCGCGAGGCCCGCGTCGTGACGATCGCCGGCTCCGCCACCGCGCTACCCGGCACGGAGGCCGGGGGCGGCAAGGTGTCCGACTACGCGGAGTTCCCGCCCAAGGGCAGGGCGACGGGCGGCGTGCGGGCCCAGCGCTTCCTCAAGGGTGAGGACGTGCTCATCCTCGCCTGGGCGGGCCCGGCCCCGATCAAGGCGGTGTCCTCCACGGGCAAGCCCGTCGAGCTGCCGTCCGAGCTGGGCCGCAGGGACGGGTCCGGTCTCCGCATGGCCTCGGCGATCGCCGCGATCGGCGGGGCGCTCGGCAGCGGCCCCGGCGCGGGCGAAGCGGACGGGCACCCGGAGGACCAGGAAGGCGTGCCGGCGGCCGACCCGGGCGAGCAACTCTTCTGAGCCGGCGACTCCCGCAGGCCGGGCCGGCGGGAGCACCACGTGGGTCGCCGGAGCCGTTTCATCGGGCTCCGGCGACCAAACGAGCCTAGTCGGCGTCGCAGAGGCAGAAGGGATGGCCGGCGGGGTCCAGGAAGACCGTGAAGTCCCCGGCCTCCACCACTTCGCCCCCGTATCCCAGGCGCGGCGCCCCAAACCGCTACGGACGGTGACACGCCGGCGCCGGGCCCGTACGCCGGCTACTGGCGTGAGGGGACGGAGTCTCCCCTGGCCACGGGCGCGATGGCCGTCAGCAGCTCCCACGGCTCGCCGTCCTGCCAGAAGTCGATCAGCTTGGCCGCCGCCTCTCCCGGCTCGAAGTCGCCGAACCCGTACGGGCCGAAGCATCCGGCCTCTTCCAGCGCGACGACCAGCGGGTCGTCCTCGGGAAGCGTCTGCGCGTAGGCGGCGGCGTCCAGGAGCGCGAGCGCGCAGCGGGCGTTCCAGCCGCCGTCCTTGCGCTGGACCCGGTCGAGCCGCCACCTGGCCCGGGCGCGCAGATATCCGGCGAGCGAATCGGTCATCCCCACAGCGAGCCCCCCAAAGATCTTGCACGTATCGTTGACCCATCATCACCGAAAGTGACGAGTGATCGGGGGATCTTTGCGAAGCCGCTTCCGGACACCCCCGGGGGTATTGCCGAAAACGGCATCCGGGAATATTGGCATCATGACGGAAGCATTCGACGATCTGCTCACCGCCAATGAGGAATACGCCCAAACCTTCCAGGGCTCGACACTGAGCGGCCGCGCGCTGCGCGGCCTCGCCGTGGTCACCTGCATGGACTCGCGCATCGACCCGCTGGGCCTGCTAGGCCTCAAGGCGGGAGACGCGAAGATCCTGCGCAACGCGGGCGCCCGGGTCACCCCCGACGTGCTGCGCACGCTCGTGCTGGCGGTTTACCTCCTCGGCGTCGAGCGTGTCCTGGTCATGCCGCACACCGACTGCCGGATGGCCAAGTCGACCGACGAGGACGTCCACGAGCTGATCAGCAGGGAGCACGGTGTCGACACGCGCAGCCTGGAGTTCCACACGGTGCCCGACCAGGACGCGGCACTGCGGCGCGACCTGATCAGGATCCGCACCTACCCGTACCTGCCGGAGCGCCTGGCCATCGGAGGCGCGGTGTACGACGTCCACACGGGCAAGCTGATGCCCGTCGCGCTGTGACCCCCGAGACGGAGCTGTGACGGCCCACAGCCTGGAGACCACGATCGCGTGACCCGGATCCCCCAAGGACCGGGTCACGCGGGCGTTCTGTCGCGCCTCAGGCGTCGATGTGGTCGCGGTCGACCTCGGCGGCGCTGCCGACGATGAACTCGCGCCGGGGAGCGACGTCGCTGCCCATGAGCAGCGCGAAGATCTGCTCAGCGGCCTCGACGTCCTCGATGCGGACCCGGCGGAGCGTGCGGTGGCGCGGCTCCATGGTGGTCTCCGCGAGCTGGTCGGCGTCCATCTCGCCGAGGCCCTTGTAACGCTGGATGGGATCCTTCCAGCGCTTGCCCCGGCGTTCGAGGTCGCGCAGCACCCTGTGCAGCTCGGCGTCGGAGTAGGTGTAGATGTACTTCTCCTTGCCCCTGCCCGGGTTGGTGACCTCGATGCGGTGCAGGGGAGGCACGGCGGCGAACACACGCCCCGCCTCGACCATGGGCTTCATGTAGCGGTGGAAGAGCGTCAGCAGCAGGCAGCGGATGTGGGCGCCGTCGACGTCGGCGTCGGCCATCAGGATGACCTTGCCGTAGCGCGCGGCCTCGATGTCGAACCCTCGGCCGGAGCCGGCGCCGATCACCTGGATGATCGCGGCGCACTCGGCGTTCTTGAGCATGTCGGCGACCGAGGCCTTCTGGACGTTCAGGATCTTGCCGCGGATCGGCAGCAGGGCCTGGAACTCCGAGTCGCGGGCCGCGCGGGCGGTGCCGAGCGCGGAGTCGCCCTCGACGATGAACAGCTCGCTGCGGTCGACGGCGTCGCTGCGGCAGTCGACCAGCTTGGCGGGCAGCGCGGAGTTCTCAAGGGCGCTCTTGCGGCGCTGGTTGTCGCGGTGCTCGCGGGCCGCGATGCGGGCCTTGGCCGCCGCGACGATCTTCTCCAGGACCGCGCGGAGCTGCAGCTTGTGGGCGCGCTTGGTGCTGGCGAACAGCTCCTTCAGCTCGCGGGTGACCACGTGGGACACGATGCGGCTCGCCGCAGAGGTGCCGAGGACCTCCTTGGTCTGCCCCTCGAACTGCGGCTCGGGCACCCGGACCGTGACAACGGCGGTGAGGCCCTCAAGGATGTCCTCCTTGGTGACCGGGTCGTCGCCGTTCTTGAGCAGGCGGGTCTCCCTGAGCTGCTCGTTGATCGTGCGATGCAGGGCGCGCTCGAAGCCGCTGACGTGGGTGCCGCCCTTGGGCGTGGCGATCACGTTGACGAACGAGCGCACGGTGGTCTCGTAGCCCTTGCCCCAGCGGACGGCGACGTCGACGGTGAGCTCGCGCTCGACCTCGGTGGAGGTCATGTGGCCCTGCTCGTCGAGCACGGGGACGGTCTCGTGGAAGTGGCCGACGCCCTGCAGCCGCATCACGTCGCAGACGGACTCGTCGCGGGCCAGGAACTCGGTGAACTCGGAGATGCCGCCGTCGAAGCGGAACTCCTCCTCCACGGGCTCCTCGCCCCGGCTGTCGCGCACCGAGATCGTGAGCCCGGGGACGAGGAAGGCGGTCTGCCGCGCGCGGACGTGGATCTCGTCGAGCGAGACCTCGGCCTCGCGCAGGAAGATCTGGCTGTCGACCCACCAGCGCACCCGCGTGCCGGTGATCTTCTTCGCGAGGGCGCCGCCGTCACGCAGGCCCGACTTCTTCTTGAACTTGGCGGTGGGGCCGTCGCCGTCGAAGACGCCGGGCACGCCGCGACGGAAGCTCATCTCGTGGATGCGCCCGCCAAGGTCGACCTCGACGTCGAGCCGGGCGGACAGGGCGTTGACCACGGAGGCGCCGACGCCGTGCAGGCCGCCCGAGGCGCCGTAGGACCCGCCACCGAACTTGCCGCCGGCGTGGAGCTTGGTGAAGACGAGTTCGACGCCCACGAGGCCGCTCTTGGGCTCGACGTCGACGGGGATGCCCCGGCCGTCGTCGCGGACCTCGATGGACCCGTCGGGGAACAGCTCGACCTCGATGCGCTTGCAGAAGCCGGCCAGAGCCTCGTCGACGGCGTTGTCCACGATCTCCCAGAGGCAGTGCATGAGACCGCGGCTGTCAGTGGACCCGATGTACATTCCGGGGCGCTTACGGACGGCCTCCAGGCCTTCCAGCACCGACAGATGACGAGCCGTGTAACCCGCCTCCGTGCTGACTGCGGTCACTCCCACTCCCACTGAGCATCGAACATGTGTGCGTAGCCTACCGTTTCTTGATGTTCCGCCGCGCCTAAGCGTGCCATCAACAAGGGCTTCTGCGTCAGGCGGACCTCGATTCACGTCACTTAACGACACATTCTGCTCTCGGCGTATCCGGAAGGCGATTGGGAACGTCTGCATCGGGTTAGATGTTGAGCCAAGTGACTGACGCCAAATCCCCACGTCAGTGGGGTGACCCGAAAGGCGATACGTGACTGGAGCTCTCGCCCCCACCAAGCCGCTGACCGCCGTGGACCGGTGCGACCGGTGCGGCGCCCAGGCGTACATCCGCGCGTCCCTCCCCGTGGGCGGGGAGCTACTGTTCTGCGCTCACCACGGGCGTCGGCACATCGCGGCACTGCGCGACAAGGGTGCCGACATCCAGGACGAGTCGGCGCGCCTGAGCGAAACCCCTACATCGAACGCCAGCGAACGGTGAGCATGCGCCCGCCGCTCTGACCCCGATAAACAAGCGACAACCACATAAGTGAACGCGGCGATCTCGGATGGCGTCCCCCTGGGCGACCATCTCGGGGCTCGCCGCGTCGCTGTCTTCCGGGCCGGGCCGTGCCTCCCCCCGTCTCGGGGCTCGCCGTGTCGCCGTCTTCCGGCCAGACCGGCCCTCCCACGGCACGGGCCATGCGCCGCCCCCTTGGGGTTCACCGGACGCGGTAGTGGTAGCCACCCGCCGGCGTGAAGCCCTCCGAGGCGTACATGGCCCTGGCCGCGAGGTTGGACGCCACCACGACGAGGTAGGCCTTCGAGGCGCCTCGCGCCCGGCCGTGGGCCAGCAGGGCCCGCAGCACGCTTCGGCCCAGCCCCTGGCGCCGCGCGTGGGGCTGCGTGGCCATGCAGTAGATCCCCAGCGTGCCGCCCTGGAGCACGGAGCGCCCGACGGCGACCGGCCCGCCGTCGCGGCCGACGGCGGCGTAGCTCGCGGGCACCCCTCGGACGATCCGCCCCGCGGCGGCCAGTCCGTCCTGCCCGAACCGCCCGTCCACCGCCCACCAGGCGGTGAGCCACGCCTCGGAGGGACGGCCGAGGATCTCCACATCATGAGCGGCGGGCTCCCCGGCCGTGGAGGCGACCATGCAGACCGTCTCGTCGACCGCGCGATATCCCCGCCCGGCCAGCAGCTCGTCCAGACCGGGCGCAGCGCGGGGGCCCATGGAGAAGACGCACGGCAGCCCCCGCTCGGCGTAGAACTTCTCGGCGGCGTCGACCGCCCTGTCCAGATCGTCCGGCGTGGCCCAGGGAAGCACCGAGTTGGCGCGCTTGGTCACCCCGTCGGCGTGACGCAGGACCCAGCCGTCCAGCTCTTCCTGGTAGGGCGCCGGCCAGGCCCGGTGCACGAGGTCGTCAAGATCAAGGCTGTCCCCGCTCATCGGCGCAGACTAGCCGATCGGCCCCGCCCCGGGACAGCCGGGCGCCGAGACCCCGTTGACCTGCGGGAGACTAGGATCGGACTCCGTGCTGATCCTCCTGCCTCCGTCCGAGGGCAAGGCCACCCGCAGTAGGGGGGCCGCCCTGGATCTCGGCTCCCTGAGCTTCCCCGCCCTGACCTCCGCGCGCGAGAAGGCCCTCGACGCTCTCACCGCCCTGGTCCAGGGGCCGCGGGAGGAGGCGCTGGAGGTGCTGGGCCTGTCCCCAGGTCAGGCCGGCGAGCTCGACAGGAACCTGCGGCTGCGCACGGCCCCCACCCTTCCCGCTTCACGGCTCTACACCGGCGTGCTCTACGACAACCTCGGGCTCGCCACCCTGGACGCGAGGGCGCGTCGCCGCGCGCAGCGCTCGGTGATCGTGTTCTCGGGGCTGTGGGGCGCGCTGCGGCTCTCCGACCGTGTCCCGCCCTACCGCCTGTCCATGGGCGTGCGGCTGCCGCCGCTGGGCGGCCTCGCGGCCCACTGGCGTTCCTCCCTGTCGGAGGCACTCGACGCGGAGGCGGGGATGGTGGTCGACCTGCGGTCGTCGACGTACGCCCAGGCCTGGCAGCCGGGGTCGCGCGCCACGACGGTGCGGGTGCTGAGGGAGACCGCCGGCGCCCGCTCGGTGGTGAGCCACATGGCCAAGGCCACGCGCGGCGCCGTCGCGCGGTCGCTGGTGGAGTGCGGCGCCGACCCGCGAAGCCCCCAGGAGCTGGCCGAGCTCCTGGCAGGGCTCGGCCACGTCACCGAGCTCGGCCCCCCGCCCCCGAAGGGCAGGCCCTGGGCCCTGGACGTCGTTATCCGTTCGTGATCACATTCAGGCGTGAACACGCCTTGTGGAACTCCTTCGCCGGGTCGCCCAGGTGCGACCAGGGCAGCACGCTGAACCTGCCGCCCGTGCGCGTGAGGTGCCCTCGGGCCGGCCGCCGCATGTCGGCCAGGTAGAAGGCCGCGCCGAAGGCGTTGTGCGCCTCCACGGCCCTCGGATGCGCCCTCCCGCCCCGGGTCTCGTGCCACCGGCCCGCCGCCGAGGTGATCTCCCGCTGCACCTCGTACGAGACCCAGGCGCGTGACCGCCCCGACCGCTCGTTGGCGACGTGCTCGAAGTAGGCGAGGGGCAGCAGCGCCGCCAGTGGATCACCGTCGGGAGCCTGCCGGCCCGCGGCCCGGGCGAAGTCGAACATCTCCTGGCTCGTGCCGCCCCATCCGGGGGACAGGGTGACCAGCCGGGCGGCATTGGCGGCGAACAGCGTGCGGTGGCGGCGCGACGCCTCCGACCAGATGGAGTCCTTCTCCTCCCTAGGCCGCTCCAAGCCGAGCGCCAGCCAGAGAAGGGAGACCCAGGGCGCCGGATCGGCCGGCATCAGCTGGGCGGCCGCCAGCAGCGGCCCCCGCGCCGCCTCCATCGCCTGGTGGAAGACGCGCATCCGGTCGGCCTGCACGGCCCGCGCCCGTACGTCGGGCTTGATCTCCCAGGCCTCCTCGACGCGGGTGCGGCCGAGCCACAGCCACAGATCGGGGTTGACCCGATCTCGCGACAGAAGGGCCTCGATGCCTCCCGCGAGGCCCACGGCAGCCTTGGCCAGCGCCTCGACCCGCAACGCGCGAACCTCGGGGTCGCCCCGGGTCGCGACGAGCGCGGGAATGGCGGGTTCGAGATATCCACGTCCCAGAGCGTTCACCGCGTCGTCGAGCACGGTGTCGGCCCATGGACGGCTTGCGATCAGTCGTGGCCCCCGAGCACGCGCCCGATCCACTTCGATCACACCCATGGGCGGTGAGCCTAGAAGCCGTCAAGACTTGTGCCGCTACCGCGACGTTACGGCTGGGTTAACGGCGGCGTCCGCAAAGCACCGATGACGCGGAACGGCTCCCGCCCTGCCCGGGCGGGAGCCGATCGGTCGTCAGTCGAGATAGTCGCGCAGAACCTGCGAGCGCGACGGGTGGCGGAGCTTCGACATGGTCTTGGACTCGATCTGCCGGATGCGCTCGCGCGTCACCCCGTAGACCTTGCCGATCTCGTCGAGGGTCTTCGGCTGGCCGTCGGTGAGGCCGAACCGCATGGAGACCACGCCCGCCTCGCGCTCCGACAGCGTGTCGAGCACGGAGTGGAGCTGCTCCTGGAGCAGGGTGAAGCTGACCGCGTCGGCCGGGACGATGGCCTCGGAGTCCTCGATCAGGTCACCGAACTCGCTGTCGCCCTCCTCGCCGAGGGGGGTGTGCAGGGAGATCGGCTCGCGGCCGTACTTCTGGACCTCGACGACCTTCTCAGGGGTCATGTCGAGCTCGCGCGCCAGCTCCTCGGGAGTCGGCTCGCGACCGAGATCCTGCAGCATCTGCCGCTGGACCCGGGCCAGTTTGTTGATCACTTCGACCATGTGGACGGGGATGCGGATGGTCCGCGCCTGGTCGGCCATGGCGCGGGTGATCGCCTGGCGGATCCACCACGTGGCGTAGGTGGAGAACTTGTAACCCTTGGTGTAGTCGAACTTCTCGACCGCGCGGATCAGGCCCAGGTTGCCCTCCTGGATCAGGTCCAGGAAGAGCATGCCGCGGCCGGTGTAGCGCTTGGCCAGCGAGACCACCAGGCGGAGGTTGGCCTCCAGCAGGTGGTTCTTGGCGCGGCGGCCGTCCTCGGCGATCCACTCGAGCTCGGCGCGGACGTCGACGGGAAGCCTCTCGCCGTCGTTCGCGAGCTGCTCCTCGGCGAAGAGGCCGGCCTCGATGCGCTTGGCCAGCTCGACCTCCTGCTCGGCGTTGAGCAGCGGGACCTTGCCGATCTGCTTGAGGTAGTCCTTCACCGGGTCGGCGGTGGCTCCGGCGGCGGCGACCTGCGCCACGGGGGCGTCGTCGTCGTCATCGGAGAGGATCAGGACCTCGTCGTCGCTCTGGACCTCGACGCCGGGCTTGGGCTCGGCCTCGACCTCGACCTCGGCTTCCGCCTCGATCTCGACCTCCGGCTCGGCCTCGGCCTCGACCTCTGTGTCGGTGTCGGCCACGGCCTCGACCTCCACGTCGATGTCGAAGTCCTCGAGCTCGAGGTCACCCTCGATGTCGAGGTCCTCGTCGTCCTCGGAGGAGACCTTGGGCTTTGTTTCGATCTTGGGCGATGGCGACGCGGGCACGGCGACCTCCGGCTTGGCCTTCTTGGCGAGGGCGGCAGGGGTTGCGACCTTGGCGGGAGCGTCAGGGGCTGGTGCGGCCTTCTTCGCCGGCGCGGCCTTCTTGGCCACCGGCTTCTTGGCGACCGGCTTGTCAGCCGGCGCCGCGGCCTCGCCCCCGGCACCGCTCACCACGGCCGTGACGGTATCGGGCTGCTCCTTGGCCGCCGCGGTGGCGGTCTTGGTCTTCTTCACGGGGGCGGCGGTGCGACGCTTGGCCGGGCCACGAGATTTCTTGGGCGCCGCCGAGTCCGCGGCGGTCACCACGACGGTCACACCCTCCTTGCTGAGGTTCCGAAGGAACCCAGCGGCGTGCGACATCGGGATGTCCGCCTCCTCGAAGGCCTTGCGGACATCCTCAGACTCGAGGAAACCCTGCGAGCGCCCACGCTCGATGAGCCGCTGAATGACGGGCTCGTTCAGCTCAGATGGCTTCGAGCGAGTCGAACTTGCAGGCGACACGAACACCTCTCGAACGAACGCATGGTGAGAATGGACCCAGGTGCCCGCTAGGGGCGCTTGCTTCTTTTCGGTGGAGGGCCGTGCGGACCGCGACGTACCTGCCCAGCATTCTGGCATGACCCCGCCGTCCTTACGGCCGCCTCACAGCGGTTGCCCTCCACCCTAGGCCGACCGGAACAGTAGTGCGTACGGAAGCGGGTCACCGATACCCGAAAGCAACCCTTATGACTGTTTCATTCAGTCACTCTTTGTGGCGGCCGGCACATGAACGGCGAGCACCGTGACGTCATCGTCCTGCTCATACCCCGCCAGCATCCGATCCACCAGGAAGTCAAGCAACATATGCGGATTTCCTAGGACTTCAGGGGGCGCTTCGCCGACCACAGAACATAGTTCTGCGAGTCCGGCGTCGAGCCCCCGCTTGCGGTTCTCCACGAGCCCGTCCGAATAGAGCACCGCGGTGTGACCCGGCGGGACGCAGAACCGGAACTGCTTGCGGATGGTGGGCCAGCCGAGCGGGGTGCCGGGCTCGCCCTCGGACAGCACCGCCGTGCCCTGCGGAGACACCAGCAGGGGCGGCGGGTGACCGGCCAGCGCGAGGGTGCCCTCGCCGGTGCCGGGCTCGACGACCATGTACGCCAGTGTCGTGACCTGCTCTTCCTCCTCGGTGGCGTCGAAGACCCTGTCGAGGCCGGTGAGCACGGCCGCGGGCGGCGGGTTGGTGAGGGCCAGGGCGCGCATGGCGTTGCGGATGCGGCCCATGCCCGCGGCGGCCTTGACGCCCTTGCCCATGACGTCGCCCACGACGGCCGCCACCCGGGCGTCCTGCAGGACGAACGCGTCGTACCAGTCGCCGCCGACCTGGACGTGCCTGCTGCCCGAGCGGAAGCGCTGGGCCAGCACCAGGCCGGGGATCACCGGCAGGCGGTCGGGCAGGAGGCTGCGCTGCAGCGTCTCGGCGGTGCGGTGCTCGCGCTCGAACAGCGTGGCCCGCTCCACGGCGAGCGCGCACTGCCCTGCCAGGGCCTCCAGGAAGACGCCGTCCTCCTGCGAGATCTTCTGCGGCCGGGTGAAGGCGAACCGGAGCGCGCCGAGCGCCCGCCCGGCGGCCAGCAGCGGGAGGCCGACCCACGCCCGCTCGTCGCTGTGGGCCAGGAAGCCCGAGACCACCGCCTCGTCGCCGCCGGCCTCCACCAGCTGGGCTCGGAGGCTGTCGGGAGACTCGGCGAACACGGGCCTGCGGCTGTTGACGGCCATGGTCATCAGGCTCGTCTGCGAGAGCGGGACCTCGTCGCCGGACGCCCCGGGAACATCGGGAAGGCCGCCGCTGTTGATCAGCTTCAGCGCCGCCCGATCGGTGTCGAGGAGGGCGACGGACGACCTGTCGGCGGCCAGGGCGGTGCGGCCGACGTCGATGATGACCTGGACGACCTGCTCCACCGTGAGGGCCTCCGCGAGCTGGGCGGTGGCGCCCTGGAGGCGTGCCGTGCGCAGGGCGGCGGCGCCGAGCTGGTCGGTCAGGCGGCCGCGCATCTCCTCGGCCTCGCGCTGCGGCGTGACGTCGCTGTTGGCGCCCACCCACTCGATGACCCGGCCGTGCCGGATGATCGGGACGGCCCTCACCTCGAAGTGCCGGTAACCGCTTGCCCGGGTGCGGACGCGATAGCTCCACTCGAACAGGGTGCGCCCGCGCAGGGCATCGCGCCAGGCCTCGTCGGCGGCCGGGCGGTCATCGGGGTGGACGGCCTCCAGCCAGCCGTAGGCGAGGTATTCTTCGAGGCTCTGGCCGGTGATGGCGCGCCACTGCGGGGCGTCCTCGATCACGGCGCCGGTGGGCGAGGTGATCCACACGAGCTGCTGCTGCGACTCCACCAGCGAGCGGTAGCGCTCCTCGCTGCGGCGCAGCTCCTCCTCGGTGAGCTGGCGCTCGGTGACGTCGACGCCGAACAGGGCGACCCCGGCCAGCGCGCCCTTGTCACCGTGGATGGGATAGAACGACAGGGTCCAGTGCCGCAGCTCGCCGGTGGCGGACATGGTGCGGTAGCGCTGGTCGCCGTTGGCGACCGCGCGGTGCTCCTCGACGACCCTGTGCAGCGCCGCGTCGATCACGGCCGAGAGGTCGGCGGCGAGGATCTCGGACGCCGCGTGACCGGCGTGCTCGTCGGCGGCGAGCCCGCTGACGTCGGCGAAGCTCTGGTTGACCCGCTGGAACCTGCCGGCCGTGTCGAAGAACGCGAAGGCGAACGGCGCCTCAGCGAGCAGGCCCTGGAACAGGGCGGGGTCTGAGATGTCCACACCCGACTCCCGGGGACGGGGCACGGAGGTTTCGGCGCTCATGGTCGGCACCTCCGTCGCGTGCCAGGGTCTCCCACGAGGCACATCTCCATAACTGTGATTGGTAGCGCGAACTGCACTACATCATCGGCGATGGGCACGCACGGACGGAAGCCCCGGCCGCGATGCGGTCAACGCATCCTGTCAAAAACGCGCCGCGGTGTGCAGCAAGATCGGCCGACTTTCTCGGCACTCGCCCCTTGGTCTGCCCGGTCTCCGCCACCTCGGCCAAGCCTTCACCTTCCGCCACCTCGGACCCGCACGGTAACGCGTCGTGCCCTGGGGCACGGCGTGTCCGGCAACCGGACGCGCTGGGGAACAGCTTCCCACAGGAGAGGCCGTGTGGTGCCGGATGTGCCCTTAACCCTTAGGGGTTGACACCTCCGCGATACAAGATGGAATGAGTACGCACGCCCCCTCAGCGCACTGGTCCGGGGGATGGATCTCCCCCGGCTCACCGGGAGGATGCGAAACCGCCCATGCCTGCTCTAGCAACGCGTTTCACCTGGGGAACCACCGAACCGCGAGTATCCGGACCGCACGCGGCCCAATCGGGCGCGGCCGGACCGCGTGAGCTCGTCAGCGCGCGCCTTTCCGACGAGTTCCTCACCGTGCCCATCGAGATCGTGGAACGATGCGTGGAGGACGTGTGGGCGTGCGCCGCCCACCTCGGAGTCGACGTCACCGCCCCCGTCGTGGAGCGCATCGCCCGAGAGCACCTGCTCGCGCTCGTCAGCTCGGCCCCCCTCGTGAGCCCTCCCGGATGACCGGGCCCGGCCATGGGTAACACACATGCCCCCTGCCGGTGACACTCGCAGGCCCAGGTCGGTAACAGTCGGGCCTTCCGGGTAACAGCGGGGTCACCAGGCGGCGTTCCGTGCACCGTTTGGGCCTGGAATGCGAGAAGGTAAGGGGCGTGAGCCGCCGACGACGACGAGACCCCCGGGGCACCCAGCCGCCGGACGACGTGTTCGCGGAGATGCTTCTGGCGGCCCGCGAGCTGCTCGCCGTCCGCACACCGCTCGACGCCGAGCTGATGGTGTCCGACATGCTCGGCGCGTGGTGGGGCCGCCGCCTGCGCCGGGGCGACGTCGAGGAGTTCCTCGGCGAGGGCCTGGTCGACTACGCCGCCAAGGCCGGCACGCCCGCCGCCCTGACGCTGCTGATCGCCGTGGCCTATCTCGGCACCGCGCGTCAGGCCGCCAAGGCCGAGGGCGCCGCGCTGGCCCTGATGGAGTCCGACGTGGCGAGGCCGCGCTGGGCCGAGCGGGTTGGAGCGGTCAAACCCCGGGGCTGCTACGTGTCCAGGGACGCCTACGGCGACCAGGACACCGTGGTGTGCACCTTCGCCTACCGGGGCTTTCCCAACCAGTCCGCCCAGGGCAAGATCGGCATGGGCCGGCCCGCGCCCGCCGGCCAGGGCGGGGCGGCGGGCCCCGGCCACCGTTCCGGCGCGAACGGGCACGATCGCGACGCCGAGGCCAACGACCCCGCGAGCGGGCACGAGGCGGCGGGCCGCGGCACTTCCACGAGCGAGGCGGCCGGGCGGGCCCCCGAGGCCCACAGCGAGGACTCCCACGCCCTGGTGGTGATCGTCGACTACAACATGCGGGGCATGGCCCGCGACGCGTGGGTCTCCTCCCAGGTCGACAGCCTGCTCGAGAAGGCCGGCATGGAGGCCGCGGGCAATCCCATGCTGCGCTTCGAGGAGATCGAGCCGCAGCAGGCCAGGGCGCTCCTGGAGTTCGCGATGAAGGCCACCACCGGGTCGCTGGGCCGCAAGTCGCCCAAGCTCGTCAGCGACAGCTACAGCGCCTACCACGCCTTCGCCAGGGCCCGCATCAAGGCGCTGCCCCCGGGTCGCAAGCGCCCCGCCCCGCTCTTCAGCGAGGCGCCCTACAGCCGCGACCGCCGCGCGATGCTCGCGGCGGAGTTCCTGGCCTCCGACGCGGCCGAGCACCTCTCCGACCCCTCGGCCGCTTCCCGATGCGCCGACCACATCATCGACTACGGCTGCGACCAGGACTTCAACCGCCCGTTGCGGGTCAGCCCCACCAAGTGCGAGACGTTCCTGCTCGACTGGCTGCCGCGCAAGGTCCTCCTCGACCCCGCCGAGCAGGAGGCCATGCCCCACGTGCTGCTGTCGTGGGTCAGGTTCGCCGCCCCGAAGACCGGGCTGCCCGACGAGGGTCTCAGGGCGACGCTGGACGCCGTCTGGGAGGCCACGGGCCGCTTCACCGAGGCCTACCGCGATCCGACGACCTTCGGCCTGGACCGGTCCCTCGTCGAGCGCCTGCTGCCGGACGGCGACCTGTCGGCCCTCGCGAGGCGGGCGTTCGCGTTCCCGTTCCTGGAGGGCACGCACGGCGACATCGACCTCTCGGCCCTCCATCCGGCCGAGGACGCCGGCCGCCGCATCCTGGTGGAGATCGACCACGCGGACGAGCGCGGCCGTCCCGACTACGCCGAGCACCTCGCCTGGCACGAGGAGATCGCCAAGCGGCTGTGGGACGGCGATCCCGAGCAGATGTGGGAGGCGGCCCAGCGCCTGCTCGACCTCGGGCACGACCGGCACGACGTGCTGCACGTGCTCATGGAGATCGCGGAGCGCATCGGCGACCACCCCGACGAGCTGGCCGCCGCGCTGGACGACATCGCCGACATCCCCGACGAGCCCCCCGCCCAGTGATCTGGCGCCCCGCTAGCCCGTGAAGCCGATGTCGGCGTATTTCAGGGTGTAGAACCCGGGGGCCCCGATGTTGGCGAGCGTGGACTTCACCCCCCAGTTCTGCGGCCGCTGGTAGAGCGGGAGCACGTTGACCTTCTGCCAGATCAGCTTGTCGGCCTCGTTGGCGTCGTTCCTCGCCTGTTCCGCGTTGAGGTCGGACGACGCCCTCTTCATCGCCGCGTCGATCTCGGGGCTGCCCGACCTGCCGAAGTTGGCGTTCCACTGGACCTTGCCGTCCGACGCCTTGACCCCGTTGGCGTACGTGCCGTAGCTGCTGGAGACCGGGAACGGCGTGCCGATGTAGGAGAACGGCGCGATGTCGAAGTTGCCGGGGATGACGTACTTGGAGAAGAAGTCGTCGTTCGGGACGGACTGGATCGTGACCTTGACGCCGATGCGCTCCAGCATGGCCTGCGCCAGCTCGCCCTCCGACTTGCTGAGCTGCAGCCCGGCGGGGATCACGAAGCGGAGGGTGAGCACCTTGCCGGCCTTCTGGCGGGTGGGGCTCGCCCGGTGCCAGCCCGCGGCGTCGAGCAGCTTCTCGGCCTTGGCCGGGTCGTACCTCCCGAGCGCGCCCGCGTTGTCCTGGTAACCCGCCTGGGTGTTCATGAAGAAGTGGTTGTTGAGCAGCGCGCTGTTCCAGTTGAGGCCCTGCAGGTCGGAGCGCGTGATCGCGTCGCGGTTCAGGCCGAGGACGATCGCCTGGCGGACCCTGACGTCGGAGAGCGCGGGGCTCTCGCCGTTGAACGTGAAGTGCCGGAAGTCCGGGCCCGCGGCCTGCCTGATGACCGCGCCCTTGGCGCTTTTGGCCCTGGCGTAGTCGGGCGCGGAGGGCCCGACGTCGAAGACGTCCAGCTCGCCGTTGGTGAACGCCCCGACCAGTGCCTCGGTGTCCAGCGAACGGTAGATGATCTTGTCGAGCTTGGCCCTGTCGCCCCACCAGGCGTCGTCGCGGACGAGCGTCGTCGTCTTGGCCGTCTGGTCGAAGGAGGCGAACTTGAACGGACCCGCGGTGACGGGGATGCGGTTCAGCCAGCTCGTGTTGAAGGCGTCCGGCGTCGCGTTGGTCGACTTCGGGTAGAGCGGCCAGAACAGCGACTGCCACTCGGAGAACGGGCTCTGGAAGGTCACCAGCACCTCGTAGTCGTCCCGGCCGCGCGCCACGCTCGCGATATCCTGGTAGCCGGTGGTGGCGGCGACGTGGAAGTCGGGGTTCCCGCCGTTCAGGGCCTTCCACTGGGCCTCGTAGTCCTGCCAGGTGATCGGTTTGCCGTCCGACCAGCGGGCCCTGCGGTTCAGCGTGTACGTCACGACCTGGCGGGGGTTGGTCGCCGTCACCCGGGCGTCGGTGACGTAGTTGGTGTTCGGGACCGGGTTGGCCTTCTCGTCGGAGCGGAACGCGGCGGGCATCAGGGCGTCGATGACCTTCTTGACCTCGGCGAGGTTGCCGTCCACGTGGTTGAGGTTCCACTGCGTGGGGAACTCGGTGAGCCCCCAGTGGAGGACGCCCCCCTGCTTGACCCGGTCGCGGGGCAGCTGGTTGATGTCGAAGGCCTTGATCGCCGGCGAGACCTTCCCCGTGGTCGTACCGCCCTCGCCGCCCTGGCCACCGCCACAGGCCGTGAGCGTGAGAGACAGGGCGACGACCAGGGCGACGGCCGCGAGCGGGCCCCTGCGGCCGGGCGTGCGCGCTCTGATCGGGACACCCGACGGCGAGGGCACGCCGGCGCTCCCGCGCGGCTCCCCCGCGCCCGGCCGTCCCCTCCGGACTGCAGTCACGTTTCCTCCCTATATATAGGTTTATGTCCGGCGTCGCCCACTAGACGACGTCGAGCCTCTCCGCGTAGTGGCAGGAGGCCCCGTGGTCGTCACCTAAGGGGCGGACCTCGGGCTCCTCCTCGACGCAGCGCACCCTGCGCTCGTCCGTGAGGACCTTGAACTTGGGGCACCGGGTGCGGAACCGGCAGCCCGAGGGGGGGTTCGCGGGGCTGGGGAGGTCCCCGTCGAGCAGGATGCGGCGGCGCTCGCGCTCCTTGTCGGGATCGGGGATCGGGACGGCGGACAGCAGTGCCTGGGTGTACGGATGCATCGGCGCGCCGTACACCTCGCCCACCCGGCCGATCTCGGCGATCCTGCCGAGGTACATCACGGCCACGCGGTCGGCGATGTGCCGCACCACCGACAGGTCGTGGGCCACGAAGAGATAGGAGAGGCCGAGACGGCGCGCGAGGTCCTCGAGGAGGTTGATCACCCCGGCCTGGATGGACACGTCGAGCGAGGACACCGGCTCGTCGAGCACGATCAGCCGAGGCTCAAGGGCCAGCGCCCGGGCGATCGCGACGCGCTGGCGCTGGCCGCCGGAGAAGTCCTGCGGGTAGCGGGAGGCGTCCGCGGGCTCCATGCCGACGAGCCTGAGCAGCCGGCGCACCCTCGCGCCGGTGTCCCTGTACCCATGGGCGGCCAGGGGCTCGCCCACGAGGTCGTGGACGGTCATCCGGGGGTCCAGCGAGGCGAGAGGGTCCTGGAAGACCACCTGCAGGTGCCGCCGGACGGCCATGCGGTCGCGGGGAGTCAGCTCGGCGGTGTCACGCCCGAACACGACCACGCGGCCCCGCTCTGGCCTGGCGAGCTCCAGGATCTCCATGAGCGCCGTCGTCTTGCCGCAGCCGGACTCCCCCACCAGGCCGAGCGTCTCGCCCTCGCGGATGTCGAAGCCGATGCCGTCGACCGCGTGGACCGTGCCGACCCGGCGCCTGAAGACCGCGCCCTTCATCAGGGGGTAGTGCCTCGCCAGGTCGTCGACCTGGAGCGCCACGGGGCGCCGCTCGCGCGGCGCTCGTACCGAGGAGGGCGGGGCGGCGGCCTGGCCGGCACGGGGCGGAGCGGCGGAAGGAGGGGCAGGCGCGCCGATCTCCTCCGCGCGTATGCAGGCCGCCCGGTGGCCGGGGGCCACCTCCCTCAGCGGCGGCTCGGCGATCGCGCACTCGGGGATGGCCATCGGGCATCGAGGCTCGAACGGGCAGCCGGGCGGCAGATCGGCAGGTGAGGGAGGATTGCCGTCGATCGGCACGAGCGGCGTCTCCTTGCCCGTGTCGACGCGGGGCACCGAGGCCAGCAGGCCGATGGTGTACGGCATGCGCGAGCGGTAGTACACGTCGCGGACCGTGCCGACCTCCACCTCGCGCCCCGCGTACATGACGAGCACGCGGTCGGCGAAGCCCGCCACCACCCCGAGGTCGTGGGTGATCAGCACGATGGCCGCGCCGGTCTCGCGCTGGGCGGTCTTGAGCACCTCCAGGACCTGGGCCTGAATGGTGACGTCGAGCGCGGTGGTCGGCTCGTCGCAGATGATCACGTCGGGGTCGTTGGCGATGGCCATGGCGATCATCGCGCGCTGCCGCATGCCCCCGGAGAACTCGTGCGGGAAGGCCCTGGCCCGCTGCCGCGGGTGCGGGATGCCCACCAGGTCGAGCAGCTCGACGGCCCGCTCGGCCGCCCGCTCGCGGCCCACCCTCTGGTGGACGCGCACGGCCTCGGCGATCTGGTCTCCCACGCGGTAGACCGGTGTCATCGCCGAGAGCGGGTCCTGGAAGACCATCGACATGGTCTTGCCGCGGAGGGCGGCGAGGTCCCGCTCGGGGGCGCCCAGCAACTCGTGGCCGTGCAGGAGCACCGAGCCGGTCACCTTGGCGTGCCGGGGCAGCAGGCCCATCACCGCCAGGGAGGTGACCGACTTGCCGGCGCCCGACTCGCCCACTATGCCGAGCACCTCGCCCGCCTCGACCGAGTAGCTGACCTCGCGCACGGCCGGGACGTCGCCGAAGCGCACCTCCAGGTCGCGCACCTCAAGGACCGGGCCGTTCACCTCGGCCTCCTGGCGCCGGGGTCGAACGCGTCGCGCAGGGAGTCGCCGATCAGGTTGACCGCCAGGATCATGATCACCAGGCCGCCGGCGGCGAACCAGAACGACCACGGGGCGTACATGGCGGTCCTCGAGCCGTCGGCGATCAGGCTGCCGAGCGACACGTCGGGCGGCTGGATGCCGAACCCGAAGTACGACAGGCTCGTCTCGGTGAGGATGGCGGCGCTGACGTTCAGCGTGGCGTCCACGATGAGCAGGGACGCGAGGTTCGGGATGACGTGCCGGAAGATGATCTTCGACGACGGCACCCCCATGAACCGCGCCGCCATGATGTACTCCCGTTCCTTGATCGCCTTGGTCATACCCCGGACGATCTTCGAGGTCACCATCCACAGGAACAGCGCCAGCATGATCACGAACAGCAGCCAGCGCCCCCCGGTGAACAGCGGAGACATGATCGCGAGGATCAGGAACGCCGGGAGGACGAGGAGCAGGTCGGCGACCCACATGAGCGTGCGGTCGGTCCAGCCGAGGAAGTATCCGGCGAACGAGCCCGCCGTCGCGGCGACCGCCGTGGACAGCACCGCCACGAGCAGGCCGACGATCAGCGACTTCTGCGCCCCGCGCAGCGTCACGGCGAAGACGTCCGACCCGGTCTGGAGCGTTCCGAACCAGTGGCCGGGCGAGGGCGGCTGCATGAACGCCGAGAAGTCCATGTCGGTGTAGGACCAGCGGTAGAACAGCGGGCCGAGGAAGGCGAGCAGGAACAGGGACGCCAGCAGGCCGAAGCCCAGCCGCCCCTGCCTGCTCCGGAAGAAGCGCGCGGCCACCACGCGGGTCCTCGACGGGACGCGCACGCGCTCGGCCCCCGCCTCGACCTCGGCGAACTCCTCCTCCGGAAGCGTCATCACCTAGCCCACCCGCACCCTCGGGTCGAGGTAGGCGTGCAGCACGTCGGAGGCCAGCGACGCGAGCAGCACGGCCAGCGCGGCGAAGCAGCTGATCGCCGCGACCGTGTTGACGTCGTTGGTGCGGATGGAGGCGACGAGCTCCTCCCCCATGCCGTGCCAGCCGAAGACCGACTCGGTGATCGTCGCGCCGACCAGCAGCGAGCCGAAGGTGAACGCGAAGTAGGTGACCGCCGGGATGAGCGCGGTTCTCAGCGCGTGCTTGACCAGCGCCGTGCGCCGGCGCAGGCCCTTGGCCATGGCCGTGCGGACGAAGTCGGCTTCGAGCACGTCGAGCATCATGTTGCGCTGGTAGCGGCTGTAGACGGCGACCTGCCCGATCGCCAGCGAGAGCGTGGGCAGGGCGAGGTGCTTGACGCGGTCGAGCAGCGCCGCGCCCGCGCCGCCTTCGAGGCCCGGGCTCGCCTCGCCGCTGACCAGGAAGATCTGCGTGCCGAGATGGTCGTTGAGCCAGACCGCGCCGATGATCAGCATGTTGGCCAGCACGACGGTCGGGATCGCGAGCACGAGGAAGGCGGCCACGGTGGACAGCCGGTCGAACCAGCCGTACTGCCCGACCGCCGCGCAGGCCCCGATGAGGACCCCCGCCACGCTGCCGAGCACCAGCCCGAGCAGGATCAGCCGCAGCGTGACGCCGAGACGCCGCCGGAGCTCGGCGTTGACCATGTCGCCGTTCCAGGTGCGGCCGAAGTCGCCGCGCGCCACCCCGCCCGCCCACCTGAGGTAGCGCTCGAACAGCGGGGTGCGGTCGTTGAGGTTGTACTGCGAGAGCTGGGCGTCGACCACCGCGGCGGGCGGGCGGGGAGTGCGGCCCTCGTAGTTGGACCTGGGGTTGAGCGCGGTGGCCGCCAGCATGTACGCGAGGCTCGTGGCGACGGCGATCAACACCGCGTAGTTGACCAACCGGCGGAGCAGGAACCCTGCCATCGCCCCCCTTCCGCCGATTGCCACGTGTTGCCGGATGACCGTCGTGAGGGGCGGCTCGCGACCCTCCGTGCCCATCCTGCTACATCCTGTAACCATCCGGTGACAGGAATGTGGTCAACCGGGCCAGGTGTCGGCCTCCGGCGGCTCCAGGTGCACCGGCTCAGCGGTCGGCGAGCTCGTCCACGGCCGTGCGCACGTCGTCGCTGGTGATCGTCGTGAGGTCCTCGGCGCTCGCGGTGCCGCCGCGCCCGGCGAGCCGTACGTCGCGCCCCAGCGCGGCCCGCTCGAACAGCGAGCGGGCGAAGCGGCCGTTGCCCAGCTCGTCGATCAGGCCCTCGGCGCAGACCCACGAGAACACGTCGGCGAGGTCGCGCCTCGCGGACTCGTCGAAGCGGTCGCCCGAGTGCTCGGCCAGCAGCCCCGCGATCTCGGTGAGCTCGGCGGGACTGTAAGACGGGAACGTCACGCGCTGGTTGAACCTGCTGGCCAGGCCGGGGTTGGTGGCCAGGAACCGCTCCATCTCGGAGGCGTACCCGGCGAGGATGATGACGAGACGGTCGCGGTCGTCCTCGGCGCGCTTCAGCAGGGTCTGCACGGCCTCGACGCCGAAGGCGTCCCCTCCCTGGTAGCCGCTGTTGACCAGGCTGTACGCCTCGTCGACGAACAGCACGCCGCCGAGCGCCCTGTCGACCAGCTCGTTGGTCTTGATCGCCGTGGCGCCGAGGTGCTGGCCGACGAGGTCGGCCCGGGAGGCCTCCACCACGTCGGGGCGCGACAGCAGCCCGAGCGCGGCGAAGATGCGGCCGAGCACCCGGGCCACCGTGGTCTTGCCGGTGCCGGGCGGCCCGACGAACACGAAGTGCCGCATCTGCGGCGGGGCGGGCAGCCCCTGCTCCTGGCGCATCCGCGCGACGCGGAGCTGCGCCGCGATGGCACGGACCTGCCGCTTGACCGGTTCGAGACCGGCCATGCGGTCGAGGTCGGCGAGGGCCTCCTCCAGGCTCGGCGTGGCCTGGTAGCCGCGGAACCTGGCGGTGATCTCGTAGAACGCCTTGGTGAGATCAGCGGTCGTGGTGGTGACGAGATCCTCACGGCTGGGAGAGCCGCCCGCGCCGACCACGCGCACGTCGCGGGCCTGCGCCGCCGCCTCGACCAGGCTGCGGGCGAACCGCGCGTTGCCCAGCTCGTCGATGAGCCCGCGGCGGTGCACGTCCTCGAACAGGCCCAGCAGCACCGGAGGGGCGTCCGGCGACAGCCGCTCGCCCCGCCGCGCCCGCAGGAGTTCGGTGATGCGCAGCAGCTCGGGCGGCGAGTAGGTCGGGAACTTGACGCGGGTGGAGAAACGCGACGACAGGCCGGGGTTGGAGCCGAGGAAGGTGGCCATCTCCTTCTCGTAACCGGCCAGGATGACGATGAGCCGCTCGCGGTCGTCCTCGGCGCGCTTCAGCAGGGTCTGCACGGCCTCCGCGCCGAACCTGTCGGACTGCCCCTCGCCGGAGTTCATCAGGCTGTACGCCTCGTCGACGAACAGGACCCCGCCCAGCGCCTGGTCGATCAGCGCGTTGGTCTTGATCGCCGTGGCGCCGAGGTACTCGCCGACCAGGTCGGCCCGCTGCGCCTCGACGACGTAGGGGGTCTCCAGCAGGCCGAACGCGTAGAAGATCTTGGCGACGGTGCGCGCGACGGAGGTCTTGCCCGTGCCGGGCGGCCCCACGAAGACGAAGTGGCGCATCGGCTGCTCGGTGGAGTAGCCGGCCTCCGCGCGCAGCCGGGACGCCTCGATCGAGGCCGCGATCGAGCGCACCTGCTCCTTGACGGGCTCCAGGCCGATCATGCTCTCGAGCTCGCCGAGGGCCTCCTCGACGGAGATCGGCGGGGGCGTGGCGCGCTCGGGCAGGCCGTCGCGCTCGCCGCCGCCGTCCCTGACCCGCTGCCTGGCCTGGGCGGACGACGCCTGCGCCTGCGAGGCCGCGAGCCTTCTGCGCGCCTGGCCCGCCTGGATGAGGCGGTAGACCAGGACGGCGGCGGCCACGCCGTACGCCGCCCACAGGGCGCCCTCGGCGGAGAACGTGGCCACGGCGAAGGTGACCATGGCGGCCGCGCCGAGGGCGGCGATCGTGGTCACCCATGGCGTCACCCACCGGATCAGGTGGGCGGCGATCCCGACCAGCACGCCGAGGAGGATGAACAGGGTGGGCAGCGCGGAATGCGGCTGCACGTACCCGCCCATGACGACCATCACGCACGACCACGCCACCACGACGAGCACGGTCGCGGCGGCTCGGGGAAAGCGCAGGGTCAGCTCGGCGAAGCCAAGGAGTAACAGGGTGGTGAGGAACGTCGAGAAAGGCGACCAGCCGAGGACGACCGAGAGGATCAGGGCGCCGATGAGGACGGCCGCGAACATGACCCGTCTCGTGGTACGGGAAAGCTGGAAATAACGTAGTCGGACATGCTCGAACGCCTCACGGGCCGCGGCGCGCCCCGCCGGCCGGGCCCTGTCGGAGTCCCGCATTTTGCCTCCCCGGTCGCCTCCCGGTTATACCGCACCAGGGCCCCACGCGCGCGTCCCTGGCCGCGTGCCCTTCACAACGCGCCGCGAGGTCCCTACGGAGAGGTGCCCCCGACGGGCGGGGAAACGCGGGGCGGGACGGTTCTCGCCGGACCGGGGATGCGCGGCCGTACGGGGATCAGGGTCTGCGGGGGGAGGTGCGGGCCTCGTGGCGGCCGGGGTACTCGCCGACGAGGACGTGCTTGGGCGTCACCCGCAGCACGTCCTCCCCGGGGTCCGGCAGGGCGATGCCGCGGACCTCGGCCCAGAAGCGCCGCTCGATCGGGTCGGCGACGAAGACGGCCACCCGCGGGTCGCGCTCGGCGGCGGCCCACGCCTCCTCTGCGGCGTTCAGGCGCAGCTCTCCGGACGCGCTCACCGAGGTCACGGCCCCGACGGCGAGCGTACGGGGGCCTCCGGCGTCGGTGTAGGACAGCACGACGCTGCGGGAGTAGGTGAAGGCCCGCCGCACCTCGGGGCTGAGCGCGACCGACGGGCCGACCTCGCCCGGCAGGCGCGGACCGCATCCCTCGCAGAGGATCAGCGAGGCCCGCCACGGCCCGGCCGACCCGCGCCACCACGCCCGCGCGGCCCGTGCCACGAACGCGACCACCACTACGAGGAGCGCGCCCGCGACCGACCACCAGGCCCGCTCGCCGATCCAGGGGGCGAGGCCCAGCGCGGGCACGGCTCCCGCCACCACCAGGGCGGCGGAGGACACCAGCAGGAACGCCAGCGCCACCGCCAGCCACCAGTCGGCGCGCAGGATCTCGCGCATCCGCGACCGCAGGCCGCCACGCCCGCGCACGTACAGCATGGCGACCGGTACGCAGACCCCCGCCAGCGCGGCGCGGCGCTCGGCGGCCATCAGGGGCAGCACGGCGACCACGGCGAGCACGGCCACGAGGAACCACAGGCGCGCGGCGACGATCCACAGGGTCACGGCGGTGTTCCGCCGCCCGACGCGCTCTGGCGGGACGGCGGTGAACTCCGCGAGCGCCCGTACGGGCCTGCCGCGCCACGCCTCGGTGAAGGCGCGCAGGACCAGCACGGCCACCCCGTTGAACAGCACCAGCCCGAGCAGCCCGGCCCAGAACCCGCCGAGGACGTCCTCCCACCGGACCATGGCGGGCGGGGAGACGGCGGCGACCAGCGTGACGATTTCGCCCGCGAGCGACCAGGCCGGCAGGGTGGCCAGCGCCGCCACGTACGCCGCCACCACGAGGAAGGTCACCGACACGGCCACGCAGAGCCACAGGTCGCGGGCGAGCATCCCGGGCACGTACTTCCACACCGTGATCCTCCGGCCCTGCCGCACGGTCGCCGCCAGCACCAGCACCAGGACGGCCGCGCCGCCGATGCGCGCCTCGGCGCGCAGGTCGTACCAGAAGGCCAGGACGGTGACGACGGCCAGGGAGATCGCCAGGAGCGCCCGCACCTGCCTGGCCCAGACCTCCAGGGCGCGGCGGGAGCGGCCGGTCTCGCGGGGGTCCACCGTCCAGGTGGGGTCGTGGTGGTCGCGGGGCCGTTCCCAGCGCAGGAACGTCAGCCCGAGGTTGATCCGCGCGCCGGGATGGTCGTCGTCCCTGCGCAGCGCGGCCCGGTAGGCGGCGGCGGCCTGCTCGTGGTCGCCGCGCAGCAGGGCGAGGTCGCCGATGAGGACGTGCGGGTCGGGCTGTTCGGGGGCGAACCGCACCGCCTGCCGCGCGTGGGCCCAGGCGTCCCGCCACCGGCCGGGGAGCCTGCGGAGCATCGAGCCCAACCTCAGCCGCGCGGCCCAGGAGCCGGGTGCGAGCCGGACGGCGTCCTGAGCCGCGACGACCGCCTCGGAGTCGCGGCCGAGGCGTTCAAGGGCGAGACTCGCCAGCCGATGGCCCCATTCGCCGTCGGGGTCGCGTTCGACCGCCTCGCCGGCGGCCTCCAGCGCCCCCTCGGGCTGATCGCGCGCCAGCCTCGCGACGGCGACCACACACCAGGCCCGGGGATCGGAGCGGTCTCGCGGGGATGGCACCGGAGAGGGATCTGACTCGCTGGCGTTCCCCACCTCGTCATGGTCTGTTGCGGATCACCGATTGCCTAGATGTCGGACATATACCTATAGCTCTCTAGAGAGGTCGGCAGCGCCCCAGCTTGACCACCCATCCCATGGGCCTCTGGAGATCGTGCAACACTCATGATCGTGATCTTCTTGAACGCATCGCGCCGGTGGTCCTCAGCCGTTGCGCCAAGCTGCTGAAGAATCACCCGAGATTGGCCTAAGCTGCCACGCATGTTCAGCAGGCCGAGCCCATTTGAGTGCTCATGACCGTTTTGGGCACCCGGCCCGGCGTCCGCGCCGAGAGCACCACAGTGGACCCCCGGAGAAGCCGGTGGTCGGTGCTCGCCCTGCTCTGCTTCAGCCTGCTGCTGATCGCCGTGGACGCCACGGTCCTGCACATCGCCGTGCCCGCGCTGACCGCCGCCCTTGAGCCGTCGGCGGTCGAGCTGCTGTGGATCATCGACGTGTACTCCCTGGTCGTGGCCCCGCTCCTGGTCACCTTCGGCACGCTCGGCGACAGGTACGGCAAGCGGCGGTTCGTCCTCGCGGGCTACGTGGTCTTCGGGGTCGCCTCGCTGTCCGCCGCCTTCGCGGGCACCCCGCTCACCCTGATCGCCTCCCGGGCCCTCCTCGGCGTCGGCGGGGCGATGATCATGCCGGCCACGTTGTCGATCATCCGGCAGGTCTTCACCGACCGCCGCGAGCGCGCCATCGCCCTCGGCGTGTGGAGCGCGGTCGCCGCCGGTGGCGCCGCCGTCGGCCCGCTGGTCGGAGGCGTCCTGGTCGAGCACTTCTGGTGGGGCGCGGTCTTCCTGATCAACGTCCCGCTGCTCGTCGTGGCGCTGCCCCTGGCCGTGCGCCTGCTGCCGGAGTCGCCGGGCGATCCTGGCCACCGCTGGGACGCGCCGAGCGCGGTGCTCTCCATCCTCGGCATCCTGTTCCTCGCCTTCGGCCTGAAGGAGGCGGGGCATGGCGCGACGCTCGGCCTCCTCCCCGCGATCGTGATCCTCCTGGCGGGTGCCGGGCTGCTCGTGTGGTTCACCTCCCGCCAGCGCAGGCTCGCCCATCCCCTGCTCGACATCGGCCTGTTCGCCCAGCGCGGCTTCGCGGTCGGGGTCCTGTGCGTGCTGCTCTCGGTGTTCGCCCTGGTCGGCCTGGAGCTGATGCTCGCGCAGTACCTCCAGCTGGTCCTCGGCGACAGCCCCCTGCGGGCCGGCGTGCGCATGCTCCCCCTCATGGTGGCCGCCATCGCGGGCGGGCTCTGCGCCGCCCACATCCTGCAGCGCCTCGGCCTTCGCGCGACCATGGCGGGCGGCCTCGCGCTCGCGGGGCTGTCCCTGGCGCCCACCATCGCCTGGGGCACCGAGCAGCACCCGCTCATGCTCTGCCTGTGCTTCGCCGGCATCGGCTTCGGCGTGGAGGTCGCGCTGCTGGCCGCCTCCGACACGATCATGGCCTCCGCGCCGGAGTCGCGCGCGGGCGGAGCGGCCGCGATCGAGGAGACCGCGTACGAGCTCGGCGCCGGCCTCGGGGTCGCCGTGCTCGGCACGATCACCACGATCGTGTACGCGCCGTCCGTGGGCACCGTGCCCGGGGTCGAGCCGCACGCCATGGGGCAGGCAAGGGAGTCGCTCGCGTCGGCCGCGCATGTCGCGGGCAAGGTCGGCGGGCCGGCCGGCGGCGCCCTGATGGAGGCCGCGCGGGCCGCGTTCGTGACGGCGCTCCACTCGACCGTCCTGGTCAGCGTCGTCCTGCTGGGCGTCACCGCGCTCACTGCCGTGCTCCTGCTGCCACGCCGCGCCTCCAGGCGTGCATGACGGAAGCGATACAGGGCAATTGTCTGTGCAACACGGACCGACCCCGAGAGAATGGCTACCGTGAGACGAACCTTCCAGGATCTCGCTTCGCTGGCCGCCCGGCTGGGCGTCGGCGGCATCTTCTTCGCCAACGGCTGGCACAAGCTCGAGTTCGGGCTGACCGCGACGAGCGAGCAGTTCGCGAAGATGGACGCCCCCGGCCCCGGCATCTGGGCCGCCGCCACCATGCTCATCGAGCTCATCGGCGGGGCGCTCCTGGTCGCGGGCCTGGCCGTGCCGGCCTGCGGGCTCATACTCTTCGTCGAGGCGCTCGCGGTCTTCGTCCTGGTGAGCGGTGACACCGGCCTTCCGCTGACCGGCGGGGACATCAACCTCATCGTCGCGCTCGGCGCGGCGTCCGTGCTGCTGGCCGTCGTCGGGGCAGGGCGGCTGTCCATCGACCACCTCGTCGTGATCCGGCGGCGCGAGGCGGAGGCCGCCGACGAGATGGCCGCCGACGCCGAGGCGGACGACGTGATCTCCTCCTGGCGCGAGACGTCACGCGAGACCGCTCCGCCCAAGGACGCCGGCCCCGTGGACGCCGGCGCCGAGACGCCCGCGAAGGGCCCGGTGACGTTCCCACAGGGGAAGACGGAGTCCGGCGACACCGCGGAGGTCACCGCCCCGCGCAAGACGCGGCCCCGCCGCCCGGCGCGGCCCGTGGGCGACGCGCAGGACACCACGCCCGGCAGCCCCGTCGACGCCCCCTCGGCTTCCTCCGCTCCCTCTTCTTCGTCCGCTTCGGCGGGCAAGCGTGACCGCCTCGTCGCGGGCGGGCGGAAGGCCACCACCGACACCGACCCCGGCTAGGCATCGCCCCATCGCCGTGCACCGGGCGGCTCCAGCCGAATCACCGACAATTTTTTTTGTCTTGAACGTTACTGTGGTCGGTGATGGGGTACTCTCATGTGCAGAAGCGCTTCTTCAACCGAAGGAGCCGGGGCCGAGAAGGCGTTAGAGAAGGCCGCCCATATCCATACATCGGATTGCTCGAACGCAGTCACGAGGAGATCCCATGCGAAAGACGATCGTGTCCCTGTTCGCGACCCTCGACGGTTTCGCCACTGGCCCTAAAGGGGACATGAGCTGGGTTACCGGACGTTTCCGGGAGGACACCGGAAAGTACGCCCACGACCAGCTATTCGCAGCGGACCTTCTCCTTCTAGGACGAGTCACCTACGAGCAAATGGCCGGTTCCTGGCCGTCCATGACCGATGACTCCGGATTCGCCGACCACATGAACGAGACCCCCAAGATCGTGTTCTCCAGGACCCTCAAGGAGCCTCTCACCTGGAACAACTCGACCCTGGCCAAGGGCGACCTCGCGCACGAGGTGTCGCGGCTGAAGGAGCGGCCGGGCGGCGACATCCTGGTCTACGGCAGCATCAGCATCGTGCGCGAGCTGATGAATCTCGGCCTGGTCGACCGGTTCCGCCTCTGGCTCCATCCTGTCACGCTCGGGGGCTCCGGCTCCGATTCCATTTTCGAGGGATACGACATGAACGAGTTCGAACTCGTGGACACGACCATCTCCGAATCCGGGGTCATCGTGCTCGATTACGAGCCGGTGCCGCCCTCCGGCGGCTGACGACGCGAAGAACTTCCCGGGCATGACACCGGCCGGCCCTCCTCACCGACCACAGCGTCGCCTCGACCGGACTCCGAACCCCCCCGGCCGAGGCGACCGTTGGTTTGCGGTCCGGGCACGATTCCGGTCACCCTTGCTGGTTCCGGGCTCTCGGGTCGGCGAAGACGGTCTTCCAGAGCACCAGGCCGTCCAGGGCCTCGGGAGGCACGCCGGCCAGCACCAGCGCCTCCACCGGGGTCATCGCCGCGCCGCGCTCGTAGGCGGCGGCGAAGGCGGTGGCGCCGATCAGCTCCTTGGACGCCGCCGCGACCCGGGGCACGTCCGGGTCCTCCCGCATCGTCGCGCCGCGCAGCGCCGTTCCCGCGCCCAGCAGCAGCGCGGCGCGTTCGCCGTCACCGCGCAGGAGCGCGACCCCCGCCAGCGCCTCGGCCACACCGGCCACGTTGAGGAGGTGGCGCAGGGAGAGCGCGTTGTCCAGCGCCTCGGCATGCCGGGACTCCGCCTCCCGCGGGTCGCCCCCGGCCTCGGCGATCCTCCCCAGCCCGACGAGGATCCGGGTGCGAAGATCTCCCGTGGGCACCCATTCGGAGGCGCAGGCGCTCAGCGCCATCTCGCCGAACCGCCTGGCCTCGGCGAGGTCGCCGCGCAGCCGGGCCAGCTCCGCGAAGCCGAACCACGCTCCGGCCATCGCCGCGGGCAGTCCGGCCGTACGGGCCACCTCGCCGGCACGCTCGTAGGTGGCGCGTGCGCCCTCCGGGTCGCCCTGGCGCAGCAGGCCGTGGGCCAGGCGGTAGAGCATCTCGGCCGTGTCCTCGGCCGCGCCGAGCTGCCCGGCCAGCTCAAGGGCCTGCTCGGTCATCGCCCGGTCGGTCGCCTGGTCGCCACGCCACTCGGCCAGCACCGCGAGCGCGTCCAGTGCCTGCATCGTCCCCCAGCGGTCCCCGACGGACCTGAAGCCGTGAAGAGCCGAGGTGAACGCGGGCCGCGCCTCCTCCACCCGCCCCCCGAAGAGCTCGCCGAAGCCCTCGCCGAGGCGGCTCAGCGCCTCCAGCCACGCGTCCGCGCCCCCGAAGCCCTCCCAGCTGCGGCCCTCGGCGGCGGCGGGACCCGTCGCCATCGCCCACAGGACCATCGTGAACGGCTGGCGCGGCGCCCTGTCCAGGGAGCGCATGATCGCTCGGGCACGCTCCCGGTACGGCCACAGCCCGGGCGCGTGGAACCCATCCCGTCCGGCGAGCACCACGCACGCGACGTACGCGTCCTCCTGGCCGACGGGCGGCTCGGTGCCGATCACGCGCAGCAGCTCGGCCGCCGGCGAACCTCCCTCGCTGGGCAGCCCGCGCAACCACCAGTAGACCGACAGGTTCGCCAGCAGCTCCAGCGCCATCACCGGGTCACCGCTCACCGCCCAGCGCAGCGCCGCCTGCAGGTTGGCGTGCTCAAGCGTCAGCCGTGCCAGCCATTCCAGCTGCTCCGTCCTGCGCAGGCAGGGCTCCGCCGTGCTCGCCAGCTCGGCGAAGCACCTCGCGTGCGACTTCCGCAACCGCTCGGCCTCGCCCGCGTCCTCCAGCCGCTCCGCGCAGAACATCCGGATCGTCTCCAGCATCCGGTACCGCCCGCCGCTCACCTCCACCAGCGACTTGTCCACCAACCCCGCCAAAACCCCCACCACCGCCCCGCGCGACTCCTGCGCCGGGCCGTCGCCGGACCGGCCGGGCGTCTCGGCCGTCTGGTGTTCCGGCAGGTCGCACACCTGCTCAATGGCCTCCAGGGTCGCGCCGCCGCGGAAGACCGTCAGCCGCCGGGCCAGGACGCGCTCCTCCGCGTCCAGCAGCTCCCAGCTCCAGGCCACCACCGCGCGCAGCGTCTGGTGCCGTTCCGCCGCCGTGCGGTCGCCACGCGACAGCAGGCCGAACCGGTCGTGCCCCGCCTCGCCCTCCCGGCCCATCACGCCGAGCCGGACGGCCATCTCTCGCACCGGCAGCGCCCTCAGCCGGGCGGCCGCCAGCTCGATGGCCAGCGGCAGGCCGTCGAGCGCGACGCAGATCCCCATCACGGCCGCGGCGTTCGAGTCGTCCACCACGAAATCCGGCGAGACGGCGGCGGCCCGGTCCGCGAACAGCCGTACCGCCGGGTACCGCAGTGCGCCGGCCACGCCGAGCCGCACCGCCGCGTTCCCGGCGGGCAGGCCGAGCGGCGGCAGCGGGCACAACGCCTCGCCGGTGATCCCGAGCGCCTCCCGGCTCGTGGCCAGCACGCGGACCCCGGCGCAACCGCCCAGCAACCGGCGTGCCAGCCGGGCCGCCTCGTCGATCACGTGCTCGCAGTTGTCCAGGATCAGCAGCAGCCGCCGGTCGGCCAGCGCGGCCAGCAGCCGCCCCGTCACGTCGGAAGGCACGCGTGCCAGCGTCGACAGCCCCGCCTCGCGCAGGCCGAGCGCGCTCAGCACCGCCTGCGGCACCCGCGTCCCCTCCCCCAGCGGGGCCAGGTCGACGAAGCACACCTGGCCCTGTTCCCGCTCACCGGCCTCGACCGCCAGCCGGGTCTTCCCCGCGCCGCCCGGGCCGATGATCGTGACCAGCCGGCCTGCGCCCAGCAGCTTGCCGACCCGCCGCAGCTCCTCCTCCCGTCCCACGAAGCTGGTCAACTGCGCCGGCACCCCCTGCCAGGGCAGCGCGGACGCGGCGGGACGGTCTGAGGCGGTACCCGACGAGGAAGGGGATGCCGGGGCGGCGCGCGGTGGGGGCGGCGATGAGGGCGGGGAGGGTCGGGTGAGTGACGGGTCGGCGCGGAGGATGGCCAGGTGTACCGTCGTCAGGTCCGCTGAGGGGTCGGCGCCGAGCTCCTCGGCCAGCAGCCGCCGCCCGTCCTCGAACACCGCCAGCGCCTCGGCCTGACGCCCGCAGCCGTACAGCGCCCGCATCAACTGCGCGCGTGGCCGCTCGCGCAGCGGGTGGGCGGCCACCACCTCGAAGAGCTCCGCGACCACCTCGCGATGGCCGCCCAGCGCCAGCTCCGCCTGCACGCGGTCCTCCAGCGCGGCGAGCCGCAGCTCCTCCAGCCCGGTGGCCCGCGCCCCGGCGAACGGCACATCGGCCAGCGCGGGCCCGCGCCACAGCCGGAGAGCCTCGCCCAGGAGCGTGCGGGCGCCGGAAGGATCACCATCCGCGAGCGCCCGGCGCCCCTCCCTGGCCAGCCGCTGGAAGCGGTGCGCGTCCACCGAATCCGGGTCGACCGCCAGCCGGTACCCGGCCGCGTGGAGCTCCAGCAGCCGGCCTTCCTCCGGGCCGAGGCCGCGTCGCAGCCGCGACACCTGCGACTGCAGGGCATTGGCCGCGTCCGCCGGCGGATCCTCGCCGTACAGGCCGTCGATCAGGCGCTGAGTGCCGACCACCTGACCCGCGTCGACCAGCAACAGCGCGAGGAGCAGGCGCACCCGGGGACCGCCGACACGTGCTGGACTCCCGTCGGAGCGCCACGCTTCGGTCGAGCCGAGGATGCCGAAGAACACGTCCCTGATTGTCCCCCATCGTCACCCCACGAGCGCGAGACAGCCGACCACGTATCAAAGGGCCGGGCGCGCGGCGAGCCGGAGTCCGATGTGGGTATAGGTGCCCAGCAGCCACGCCGCGCTGACGTAGGTCGACACGAGGGAGCCCCCGAAGAGCTGCGCCAGTATGGACACCGGGAACCACATTCCCGCGAGCAGCGGCAGCCGGCGCATCAGCCCCTGGTAGCGGCCGGTCACCGCGACGGCGATGCCGAGGACCAGCATGCCGAGCATGCTGAGCGGCCAGCAGGCGTCGAGGATCAAGAGCGGGAGCGGGAAGTCGTCGTAGTGCGCGTAGCCGAAGGAGAGCGCGTTCAGCAGGAACGCGCCGGGGAGCAGGACCAGCAGCCCCCCGGGGATCACCCGTCCCCACCGGTCGCCCGTCCCCCGGGTGGCGAGCACCACCCAGACCAGGGCGAAGACCCCCGCGATGTACAGCATCCCGGTGATGGTGTCGAGGGTCTGGACGCCCTCCTGGACCTTGTCGCCCAGGATGACGATGCCGGCCGCCCAGGCCGCCGCCCCCGCGGCGAGTAAGAGCCCGGCGACGCGGATCCGCGCCGGATCCACGACGGGCCGCGGCGCCACGGGCTCGTTCGGGTTGACGTTGCTTCGCTGCACGCGAACGGACATGGTGGTCCTCCTTGGTCGGTCGGAAGACCACCGTCTCCGCCCGGCGTCCCGGGCGCCCAGGGAGCGGAGCCGCGCCGGGAGTCCTCGATCCGCCCGGCCCCGCCAGGGACCGGTGTCCCGGGTGGGACGGGACGCCGCTCCCGTGTCATCGAGATGGACATATGACACGCTGATCAGCATGTCCGGCCTCTCTGGCGCGCACCATCGTCCGGCGATGGGCGCGACGACGATCGCGGCGCTGTGCGTCCTCGCCGCCGCGCTCGCCACCTGGGCCGACGTGGCGACCGGACCGGTGACGCGGCCGGAGCCGCTCAACTGGGCCGTGTGGTCCTCGACGGTTCCCGGCGCGGCCCTCGCGGTCACCGGGTGGGTCCTCGCCATGCGCCTGCCCCGCCACCTCATGACCTGGCTGCTGATCGCCGGCGGTGTGGTGGCGAGCGTCAACGGCCTCGCCGCGGCGTACGCGGTGCTGTCGCTGACCCGGCACGGAGGGACGCTGCCGCTGACCCCGCTGGCGGTGTTCGCCGGAGCGCGGCTGGGGCCGCTGCTGAACCTGGTCGCGCCTCTCGTCCTGCTGTTCTTCCCCGACGGCCGGCTGCCGTCACCGCGCTGGCGGTGGGCCGCCGCGCTCTCGCTCGGTGCCACCGGCCTCGCGGTCCTGGTCTTCCTCACCGTTCCCTGGGGGAGCCAGTCCTCGGGAGGGCCGTTGCCGGGGAGCGATCTCCCGCTTCCCCCCGTCCCCGACCAGGTCTGGCGAGCCGCCATTGCCGTCACCCCGGCGCTGCTGGTGCCGAGCCTCTTCGTGCCGGTGGCGGCGTTCGTCCGGCGGTTCTGGGGGTCCTCGGGCATCCGCCGCGCGCAGCTTCGCTGGATGCTCATGGCGGCGCTGCTGAACGGGGTCCTGATCCTGACGCCGCTCGTGGTCGACGGCCTGCCGCTGGACCTCACGTTCGTCGTCTCGCTGCTGGCGATCGCCGCGGCGGTCCTGGTGGCCGTGGGCCGCTACCGGCTGTACGACGTCGACCCGGTGCTCGGCTGGACCCTGTTGTACGGCAGCCTCGCGATCGCGGTCGTCGCGATCGACGTGCCCGTCTTCGTGGGACTCGGCGCGCTCATCGACGAGCCGGTCGCGGCGGTCCTGGCGGCGGCCGTGGTCGCGGTCGTCTACGCGCCGCTGCGCGCGCGCACGCGCCGGTGGGTGAGCCGCGTCCTGACCGGACGGGCCGAGCCGTACGACGTGGTCTCGGCGCTCGCCCGGCGGCTGGAGGAGTCCGTCGGGCCCGACGAGCTGCTGCTGGAGGTGGCCAGGGTGGTGTCGGCGTCGTTCCGCTCCCCGTACGTGCGGGTCGAGCTGGACCGCGCGGACGGCCGGACGGTCGTGGTCGAGCACGGCACCCCCCGCGACGACGTGGTCGTCCTCCCGTTCACGTATCGAGAGGCCTCGATCGGGCGGCTCGCGCTGGTGCCGCGCACGGGCGCGCCGCCGTCCGAGTCGGACCAGCGGCTCCTCGCCGACGTCGTACGGCAGGCCGCCGCGGCGGTACGGGCCACGGCACTCACCGAGGAGCTGCAGCACAGCCGCGAGCGCATGGTCACCGGGGTGGCGGAGGAGCGTCGCAGGCTGCGCAGGGACCTCCACGACGGGCTGGGCCCCACGCTCGCCGCCGCCGCGCTGAAGATCGAGGCCGCCCGCAACCTGGCCGTCCGTGACACGGGCGCCGCCCGCGACGCGCTGGACCAGGTCAGGGGGGACCTGGCCACCGTACTCGGCGACGTGCGGCGCCTGGTCCACGGCCTGCGCCCGCCTGCCCTCGACCAGTTCGGCCTGGCAGAGGCGCTGCGGCAGGAGGGCGCCCGGTTCCGGGAGGGCGGCCTCGCGGTGCGCGTCGAGGCCAGGGGAGATCTCGGCCGCCTGCCCGCCGCGACCGAGGTGGCGGCCTACCGGATCGTCTGCGAGGCTCTGGTCAACGTCGCCCGGCACGCGGGCGCGACCGGCTGCGAGGTCCGCCTGACCGTGACCGAGAGCGAGCTGGAGGCCGAGGTGATCGACGACGGCCGGGGGGTCCGGCCTGGCGCCCTGGTGGGCGTGGGCCTGCTCGGCATGCGCGAGCGCGCCGAGGAGCTGGGCGGCCGGTGCACGGTGGCCGCCGCCGAGACCGGCGGCACCCGCGTCCACGCGGTGCTGCCTGCGCGGGCAGGAGCATCCCGATGATCCGGACCGGCCCGGTGTTCCTCCCTGCTCGGGCAGGAGCGTCCCTGTGATCCCCCGGGTGCTCCTCGCCGACGACCACCCCGTCTACCGGGACGGCCTGCGGATGATGCTCGCCTCCACCGGGGACGTCGACGTGGTCGGCACCGCCGCCGACGGGGAGGAGGCGGTGGCCCTCGCCGCCGAGCTGCGCCCGCACGTCGTGGTGATGGACCTGCGGATGCCCCGGCTGGACGGCGTCAAGGCCACCGAGCGCATCGTCTCCGCGCGCCCGGAGACCGGAGTGCTCGTGCTCACGATGCACGAGGACGACGAGAGCGTCTTCGCCGCCATGCTGGCGGGCGCGCGGGGGTACCTCCTCAAGGGCGCGGACCAGACGGAGATCCTGCGCGCCATCACGGCGGTCGCCAGCGGCGAGGTGATCTTCGGCCCGGCGCTGGCCGGTCGGGTGACGCGCTACTTCGCCAGGCTCGTCACCGCCCAGCCGCCGAGGGAGACGCCGTTCCCGCAGCTCACAGCGCGCGAGCGGGAGGTGCTCGACCTCATCGCGGCGGGGCTGTCGAACCAGCGGATCGCCGAGCGCCTGTCGCTGGCCCCGAAGACCGTGCGCAACAACGTGTCGAACGTCTTCGCCAAGCTCCAGGTCGCCGACCGCGCCCAGGCCATCGTCCAGGCCCGCGAGGCCGGCCTCGGCCACTGACACCTCGACGACGACGCGCGAATCCCGCGGTTCACGGCCACTACGGCTCGCTGCCCAGCGTCGCGAACTGCGATGCGGCCCTCGGTTACGAGAGGCCGGCGATGAGCGTCACCGCGAGGACGGTCAGGGCGATGATCTTCACCCCTTCGAGTGCGATGTAGGCGTGGTGGGCCCGCGACCGGGGCGCCTCCTCGCCGGCCAGCACGCGGTCGGAGCGGCGGTTCAGCCGCGGCCGTACCACGGCGACCTGCACGGCCAGCAGCGCGGCCAGGGCCAGGGCCAAGGCGGTCAGCGCCGCTGACGCACCGCTTGTGACCATTGCGGCGAGCACCACCGCCGCGAGCGCCATCTCGACACGGTTGAGGGCCCGGAAGACCAGCCGGCCGATGGACAGGCCGACTTGGAGGCTCACTCCGGGCGCGCGGAACTTCAGTGGCGCCTCCAGGCCGGAGATGGCGAGGACCATCCCCAGCCAAAGGAAACTCGTGGCTGCCGCGGCAGCCACGACGGTGTGGTTCATGTCCGCCCTTCATCTGGGTGCTGGGGGTTCGCGGCCCCGGAAGGGGCGGGCCGATCGGTCGCCGGACCCAGGTGGGCGAGGCAGAGGTCCGGCCGGGCGAACGGCTCCAGGTGGGTGGCGGTCAGCGGTGCGCCCATCGCCTTCATGGCTCCTTGCATCAGGCCGAGATGGATCGGGCAGACGACCCGGGCTCGCGTGTCGGTCAGCTCCAGAAAGGGGCAGTGGCGGAGTCCGATCCGGGTCGGCCGCTCGGCCGGCTGCGGTTCGGGCGCGAAGCCGAGTCCGTCGAGCAGCTCGACGAGCCGGCCGACCGCCTGCGTCTCGGTGACCTCCTGTACCGGTGGAGGGGACTGCGCCAGGAATGCCCCCCAGGTGCGTCCGGCGTCGATGGCCGCCTGAGCCGGGTCGGCGGCGGTGGCGGCGAGGTGCCCCGCGAGGATCTCCGCCAGCAGAAGGTAGTTTCGCGGGCCGCCGCGATCCATCCCGGGGCGCGGCACGTACACCACCGGTGGCCGGCCTGGCCCGGCGCGCTCGCCTGCGGTCCGTTCGACGGCCCCCGAGGCGAGGAGCGCGTCGAGATGGAAGCGCACCGTATTGGGATGGACGTCGAGCCGCTCGGCGATGTCGGCCACACTGAGCGGTGCCGGCGCCTCGCGGACCATCGCCAGGACGAGGTCACGGCGCGACGGCTCGTCGCCGGCGTCCCCGCGCGGGCCGCGGCGGGAGTTCGAGCCGGGATGACCGGCATCTCCGACGCGGCGGAGGTCCGAGCCGGGATGCGGCGACGGCCCGGCGGACGGCTGGGGCCGTGGCCCCGGGGAACCCGTCATGACGTCTGGAAGGGAAGAGCGGTCACCAGCGGGGTGTCGGCGGGCACCAGCCCGAGCTTGGCCGCGCCCCCGGGTGAGCCCAGCGGTCCATCCAGGCCGGGAAGGGTCTCGGAGAAGAAGCGCTCGTTCTCGGCCTGGTACTTCTTCCACTCGTCGGGCAGGTCGTCCTCGTAGTAGATCGCTTCGACCGGACAGACCGGCTCGCACGCGCCGCAGTCGATGCACTCCTCCGGGTGGATGTAGAGCATCCGTTCTCCCTCGTAGATGCAGTCCACCGGGCACTCGTCCACACATGCGCGGTCCTTGACGTCCACGCATGGCAGTCCGATCACATAAGTCATGCTCGCCAGCTTATCCAATTAATCCATGTGGTAATAGTAGTAACCTCGACCAGGTGAAGGAGTGACATGCCGGTTCAGGAGATCGATGTCCGCGAGGTACCGCGTCCCGAGCGACACCCGCGGATCTTCGCACTGTTCGCCGAGCTTGAGGCGGGCGAGTCGTTCGTGCTCATCAACAACCACGACCCGAAGCATCTGCGCGACGAGTTCGAGACCGACGAGGCGGGCGCGTACCGCTGGGAGTATCTGGAATCCGGGCCCCGCCTCTGGCGGATCCGCATCAGCAGGACCGCCGCGCCCACCGCACCGCAGATCCAAGATCCTGGCCGGTGACGGTGAGTCGGCCACCGACGCGGCCACGCTGCCGCTCAGCTACGGCGGATTGATCTGCTCCCTCGCCGGTCGAACCGTTCGATCACCGCGGGAGCCAACGGCATCAGCTACTTCACCGTGCATCAGCGGCGGCCAGCGCTGTCCATCCAATCGGCCCCGGCCTGTTGAGCATGTCCTGACTCATCGGCCGGCCGGTGCCCGTGTGCCAGGCGCGGCACGAAGATCCGCCGGCCGCCCTCACGCGTTCGGCGTACACACCAAGAGGCAACACACCGAGGAAGGTGCCTCCATGCAGAAGTTCTCTCTGGATGAGCTGGCTGGTCGCCTGCTTGACCGCGCGGCGGGCTCGGCCGGGGGTCACGCCGCCGAGGGGGTCGTCGGCGGGCGTGAGCGCGTGCTACGGCAGATACTGATCGGTATGGTCAAGGGCTCTGCGCTGCAGGAGCACGAGAGCCCTGGTGAGGCGACCGTCCATGTGCTCCGTGGACGGATCGGCCTGGCCTCCGGAGAGACGTCGTGGGAAGGCCGGGCGGGCGACCTTCTGCTCGTGCCGGACGCCCGCCACAGCCTGGAGGCGTTCGAGGACTCAGCGATCCTGCTCACGGTCGTGAAACGGTCCTGACCCGTGGTGTTTCGAGCTGTGGCGGATGGTGAGGCGGGGTTCGAGGAGGGTGGAGTCGGGGACGGCGACACCCTCCAGCTTGGCCATCAGCAGCCGCACCGCCTGGTAGCCGACGTCGGCGGCGGGGATCAGCACCGAGGTCAGCGGGGGGCTGGCCCGTTCGGCCACGTCGTCGGGGCAGATCGCCACCACCGACACGTCCTCCGGCACCCGCCTGCCCAGCACCCGCAGCGCGCCGAGCACGTGGCCGACCGCCGCCTCGTTGTGCACCACCAGCCCGGACAGCCCGGGATGCCGCTCCAGCAGCGCCTTCACGGTCGCGCACACCTCGTCGAAGCTCTCCTCGCACGGCCAGGCGATCGTCGTCATGCCGTGCCCGCGACCGGCCTCGGCGAAGCCCTCCATGGTGCGCTCGGCGTACCCGGTGCCGCGCTCGTAGACGACGTTCGGGGCGCCGAGCAGCGCGATCTCCCGGTGGCCGAGCGAGGCGAGGTGGTCGGCGCAGACGGCGCCCGCCCGCGCGAAGTCCAGGTCCACGCAGGTGAGCCCCGAGGCGTCGGCGGGGAACCCGATCAGCACGCTCGGCTCCCCCAGCTCGCGCAGCAGCGGCACGCGCTGGTCGTGGATCTCCACGTCCATGAGCACGAGCCCGTCCACGAGCGCGCTCGCGGCCACGCGCCTGAGCCCGTCGGGCCCCTCGTCGGCGGTCATCAGCAGCACGTCGTGATCGAACTGGCGTGCCGTGGTCACCACGGAGGTGGCGAACTGCATGAGGACGGGCAGGTGCATGCCCGCGCGCAGCGGCAGCACCAGCGCGATCACGTTGGACCGCTTGCTGGCCAGCGCCCTGGCCCCGGCGTTCGGGTGGTAGCCGAGCGCGCGGACGCTGCGCATCACGCGCTGGCTGGTCGTCGCCGAGATCGCCCGCTTGCCGCTCAGCACGTACGACACCGTGCTGACGGCGACCCCGGCGTGCTTGGCGACGTCGGCGATGGTGACCGTTCTCAACGAGCGCCCCCCGTGGCTCCCTGCGCGGCCGCCGGCGTGAAGGCCAGCTCGCTCACCGTGACCCCCTCGTTCTCGAACACGACATAGAGATCATGCACCCCGGCGGCACCGGCGAGCGGGCATCCGACGCCGACGAGGTCGTACCTGTGCCTCGATGGTGCCACCGACACGGCGCCGACGACCTCCCCGAAGAGCGGATCGTCGAGCCGCAGCGTCAGGACGCCGCCCTCGGTGCTCGCGACCGTCAGCTCGCACGCGGCGGCGCCGCCGGCGAAGTCGACCTCCTTGAAGGCGATCCACCCGCCGGGGTCGGTGCCCTGGACGGCGTCCCCGGACACCCGGGCGGCGTCGCGGAGCACGATTCCGTCGTACTCGTCGTTGTCCGCCGCGTCCAGAGGGCGGGCGTAGGGATCGCGTGGGGGGATGCGCTCGCCGTTCACCGTGAACCGCCCGCACAGCCTGATGTCCCGCGCGGAACTCCCCACCAGCACCTTGTGCGGCGCGTCCTCCACCACGAACCTGCCCCGGGTGACGTCCCAGAACGCCAGGTCCGCCACCTCGACGGCCATGGTCACCGTACGGCTCTCGCCGGGCGCGAGCCGCACCCGCTCGAAGCCCCTGAGCCGGCGCAGCGGCTGCTTGACGCGGGAACGCCGCTGGCAGGTGTAGAGCTGGACCACCTCGGTCCCCGGCCGGGACCCCGCGTTGGCGACCGTCACCTCTACCGTCAGCACGTCGCCCGGATCGACCTGGTTCGCCGACAGCCGCAGGCCGGAGTACGCGAACCGCGTGTAGCTCAGCCCGTGCCCGAACGGGTAGAGCGGCGTGCCCCGGTAGTACAGGTAGGTCGAGTCGGTGGCGATGATGTCGTAGTCGAACAGGTCGGGCAGCTCGCGGGCCGAGCGGTACCACGTCTGGGTCAGCCTGCCCCCGGGGTCCTCGTCTCCGAACAGCACGTCGGCGAGCGCGTGGCCGTACTCCTGGCCGCCGTGCGAGGACCACACGATCGCGGGCACGTTCTCCTCGGCCCAGGTCACCGCGAACGGGTAGCCGCTGCTGACGACCAGCACGGTGTCGGGGTTGGCCGCGTGGACGGCCTTGACCAGCGCCTCCTGGGCCGGCGGCAGCCCGAGGCCGGCCCGGTCCTCGGTCTCCCTGCCGTTGACGAGCGGGTGGTCCCCGACGACCACCACGGCCACGTCGGCGCTCGCGGCCAGCTCGGCGGCGGCCTGGGCGCCGCTCTCGACGAGCTCCAGGGTCAGGACGGCCGCCGCGTCCGGGTCGTCGGTCAGCCGCAGGGTGCCGTCCTGCGCCAGGCCTACATGGCGGCCGGTGGAGATGTGGCGGAGCGCCAGAGCGCCCCGGGGCCGCTCGTCCAGCCGGAAGGTCTGGCGTACCTCCCATCCGTTGGGACCGGGCTGGTCGTTGACGAGCAGGCCGTCGTCGCCGGCCGAGACGTACCTGCCGTTGGCGACCGCCCGCAGCGCGTACGCGCCGCCGCCCCAGTCGAACAGGTCGAACCAGGTGACCCGCGCCTCGCACGCGGGCCTGACCGCGAGAGGCGCGCCGCCGTCCTCCCCGGCCGCCACGTACCCGCCCGCGGCGTGCAGGGCCACCCGGTCGACGCCCTCGCGGAACTCGGTGACGCACCGCTCGGCGAGCCCGGCGCGGGCCGTCACCGCGTACGGAAGCGTCCCGCTGTACCAGTCCTCCATGAGGGTGTCGGCGAGCGGCCCGATGACCGCGATCCGCGCGGGCTCCCCCAGCGGCAGGATGCCGTCGTTCTTCAGCAGCACGATCGACCGCGTGGCGGCCCGCCGCGCCAGCGCCTGGTGCTCGGGGCGGTTCACGACCTCCTCGGTGATGTCGTCGTACGGCGTCGCGGGGTCGAACTCTCCGAGCCGGAACCGGATGGCCAGCGCGTGACGGACGGCGGTGTCGACGTCCCGCTCCTCCAGAAGGCCGAGGTCCAGCGCCTTCCTGATGTGGTTCAGGGTGTCGCCCGGCCGGTCGTCGTCCTGCGTGAAGCTGTCCAGCCCCGCCTTGATCGCCGCCGCGTACGCCTCCGGCGAGTCGTCGTAGTAGGCCTGCATGCCGGTCAGGTTCGCCGGGGCGTGAGCGTCGCTGACCACCAGCAGGTCGTCCTCCGTCCAGGTCCGGACGAGGTCGTTGATCAGCGGGCTCAGCGTCGCCGGGCGGCCGTTGACGAGGTTGTAGGAGGGCATCAGCGAGACGGCGGCGCCGGACTCGATCGCAGGGCGGAAGGCACTGAGCTCGTACTCGTGCAGCACCCGGGGCGGCAGGCCGCTGGAGGTGACGCACCGGTCGGCCTCGTTGTTGTACGCCAGGAAGTGCTTGAGCGTGGGCGCGGTCTTCATGGTCGGGAGGTCGCCGCGCAGTCCCCGGGAGTAGGCCGTGCCCATCACGCCGGTCAGCCAGGGGTCCTCGGAGTAGCCCTCCTCGTTGCGTCCCCAGCGGGGGTCGCGCAGCGGGTTCACCACGGGCGCCCAGACGTTGAGCCCGGCACCGGCCGGGTCCTTGTGATGGAACGCCACCACCTCGTCGCCCGTCGCCGAGCCGACGCTCCGCACCAGCTCGGGGTCCCAGGTGCTCGCGAGTCCGATCGCTTGCGGGAAGACGGTCGCGGGCCCGAGCCAGGCCGGGCCGTGCAGGGCCTCGGTGCCCGTGCGGAAGGCGCCCAGCCCGAGCCTCGGCACCGCCGCCTGGTACTGGTGCAGCAGGCCGATCTTCTCCTCCAGGGTGAGCCTGCCGAGGAGGTCGGCGATCCGGTCCGCGAGCGGCCGGCCGGGGTCGCGGAAGGCGGCTGGCACGGGTTCGTTCATCTGGGGGGACCATCCTTCGCTCACCGAGGGGCGTATCGAAGCGCTTCGATGCCGAACGTCTCTGGCGGTCGAAGCGCTTCGACGCCGCTGACGTGCGGAGGTCTGTCGAAGCGCTTCGACGATGTATACGAAGATTTCAGCGGTGTTACATCGGGGTTCTCCTGAAGAGTGCCGGTTTGTCGCCCCGGGGTCAAGAGCCCACTTCTGCCGACGAGGTCAGGTCTGCCGGTGGGGACAGTCCTATCGGCAAGCTCGGCTCTGCCGGCGAGGTCAGGTCTGCGCGGGCAGGCGGCCGGAGTCGATCGAGTCCAGGAGGCGGGCCGCCGCGCCCAGAGCCGCCGCGCCGTAGCCGAGGGTGGAGACGACCAGGCGCGTGCCGCCCGAGTCGGGCGCGAAGCTGCGGCGCGCGAGCTCCTCCCGCGCGGCGGGCAGCACCCAGGGCGCGAGCGCGACGTAGTAGCCGCCGAGGATCACGACCTCGGGGTTGAGCACGTTCGCGATGATCGCCACGCCCCTGCCCAGGTTGGCGCCGACGGTGGCGAGCGCGGCGAGGACCTCGGCGTCCTCGCCCCGCGCCAGCCGTACGACCTCGTCTATCTCGGGCTCCAGCTCGGCGGGGGTGGCGTCCGGCGCGGTGTGCTGGAGCACGGCGCCGAGGCCCGCGACGGCCTCCAGGCAGCCCCGGCGGCCACAGCGGCACTCGGGACCCGAGGGGTCGATCTGGATGTGGCCGATCTCCCCGGCGAACCCCTGGCCGCCCCGGCGGAGCCGTCCGTCCATGATGACGCCCGCGCCCACGCCGACCTCGCCGGTGAGGTAGACGAGGTCGTCGGCTCCCCCGTGCGGGCCGAAGCGGTGCTCGGCGAGCACGGCGAGGTTGGCGTCGTTGTCGACCAGGACGGGGAAGCCCGGATCGCGCAGCGCCTTGGCCAGGTCGCCGGACAGGTCGACGTCGCGCCAGCCGAGGTTCGGGGCGATGCGCACCGTGCCGCTCACGTCGACCAGGCCCGGCACCGCGACGGTGAGGCCGAGCACCTGGCGGGCCTCCTTGCCCATGCGGTTGAGCACCCGCCGGGCGAGCGCGGCCACGGCGGCGACGGCCTGGTTGGGCGTCGCGGTCGCGCCCGCGAAGGAGCGCCGCCACGACAGCAGCTCGGTGCCCGAGAGGTCGACGGCCACGGCGGTCAGGTAGTCGACGTTCACCTCGATGCCGATCGCGGCGTACGGCGAGCCGTCGAGGACCAGCATGGTCGCGGGACGGCCCACGCGGTTCTCGGTGAGGCCGGTCTCGCGGAGCAGGCGGCGGTCGACGAGGTCGGCGACCAGGCTCGACACCGTGGCCTTGTTGAGCCCGGTGGACGCCGCGATGTCCGCCCGGGAACAGGGCGCGTTCTCCCGTACGAACCGCAGCACGACCGCGAGGTTGGCGGCCCTGACATCGGCGAAGTCCGCCGGTTGAGGGCCGGTGTGCGTATTGATCAAAATCAGCCCCGTTCCCGCTGAGCCCCGGTGGGCTCATCATGCCGCATCGTCGAGCAGGTGGTCATGCCTCGCCCCTGTGCTCCCTCGTCGCGCCGCGTCATCAATCTGTGACCGCCACCCGGCCGAACGCCGGCGGCCTTCCCTTGTGGCGTAGGTCACCCTCGGCTAATTTGTTTGGGCGGAAGACGAACTAACTCTACCTCGGAGCCCGCCTCTGCCAACACCCTTGAAAGCCGGCACTCCGCCGATTCGAACGATACGAAGGGAAACCGCCGTGACACCCCTCGCAGCCGACCTGACCTCTGCTGCTCGACACCATGACCGGAGCGCGCCGTGACGCCTCCCCCGGGCGCCCGCCCCAGCCGCCGGGGTTTCCTCGGCCTGGTCGGCCTCAGCGCCGCCGCGCTCGCGGGCGGTGGCGTGCTGACCGCCTGCTCGACCCCCGCCGGGCGCAGGCCCGGCAGCGGAGGCGCCACCGCCGCGATAGCGGACAAGCTGACCTCGCTCACCCCGTCCTACATCCCCTTCCAGGGCGTCAAGCCGGACATCCCCGGAACCACCTCGACGCTGCTCGGCGTGCCCGATGTAGGCGGTGGTTTCCTGAAATATCCGGCGAACCTCGCCGACGCGATCCCCGGGAAGGCCGGCAAGGGCGGCAGCTTCAAGGCGATGACCCCACTGTGGGGCCCGCCCCCGCCCGGCCTCGCCGACAACGCCTACTTCCAGGCCTGCAACGCCGACATCGGCGCCACCGTCGAGTTCCAGATCGCCGACGGCAACACCTACGGGGACAAGGCGACCGCCCGGCTCGCCGCGGGCGACATCCCCGAGCTCATGGTCGTCCCCCAGTGGGAGATCGAGAAGATGGCCGACTTCAACCTGGCCGTCGACAAGGCCTTCGAGGACCTCACCCCCTACCTGCAGGGCGACAAGGTCAAGGCCTACCCGATGCTGGCCAACCTCCCCACCGCGGCGTGGACGTTCTCCGTCTTCAACGGCAGGCTGATGTCGGTGCCGTTCCCGACCGAGCCGTTCCCGTACGCGCTGCTGTACCGCAAGGACATCTTCGACGCCAACAGCGGCTGGGCCCTCCCGAAGACCGCCGACGAGCTGTACGAGCTGGGCAAGGCCATCACCGACCCGAAGGCCAAGCGCTGGGCGTTCGGCGACATCCACGAGATGGTATGGCCCATCTTCAAGGTCCCGCAGGAGTGGCGGTACGAGGGCGGCAAGCTCGTCTTCAAGTACGAGACGCCCGAGTTCGAGCAGATGCTCGCGTTCATGCGGAAGCTGTTCGAGGAGAAGCTGATCCATCCGAGCGTCGTGAGCAGCAAGGGCACCAACGAGAAGGACCTCTTCGCCTCCGGGCAGATCATCTTCTACCGCGACGGCCTCGGCGCCTGGAAGGAGCTGCTCCAGCAGCACCGGGGCAAGAACCCCGGCTTCGCCATCGGCGCCGTCCCGCTGTTCTCCAGCGACGGCAGCCCGCCGATCATGTACCACAACAGTCCCGCGGGGATCTTCACGTTCGTCAGGAAGGGCCTCGGCAAGGACAGGATCGAGGAGCTCCTCGGCATCCTCAACTGGTGCGCGGCCCCGTTCGGCACCAAGGAGTACGAGCTCGCGACCTACGGCGTGGAGGGCAAGCACTTCACCAGGGACGCGCAGGGCGTGCCGCAGTACACCGACCTCGGGCGCAAGGAGGCCCAGCCGTCGTACGTCTTCCTCGGCGGGCGGCCGATCGTCGCGGACTACGTCATGTTCCCCGACGCCGTCCAGGCCAACCTGGAGTGGCAGAACAGCAGCTTCCAGTACATCGAGAAGACGCCGCTCGACGGGATCCGCCACCAGCGGCCGTCCAGGATGTCCGGCCTGCAGATCCCGACCGAGGACAAGTTCACCGACATCATGCGCGGGCGCAGGCCGGTGAGCGACGTGAAGCAGATCGTCGCGGAGTGGAAGCGGGACGGCGGGGACGAGGCCCGCGACTTCTACATGAAGGTCCTGCGGGACAACGGCCGTGCGTAGGAACCGCGCGCACATGGGGTGGCCGGGGTGCTGAGAAGGGAAGCGAGGACCGGCCCGGCGGGTGACCTGACCTCACCCGCCGGGACCGGCACCCCCAACAATGTCCGTAAGGGGACCCCTAAGGCAAGCCGGAGCACCAGAAATACGGCCCCGACCGGGGCGATCACGGCCAGGAGGCCGTTCCTCGGCCGCCTGAGACGCGACTGGCCGCTCCTGCTGATGACGCTGCCGGCGGCCGGCCTGCTGCTGGTGTTCCACTACGTGCCCCTGCTCGGCAACGTCATCGCCTTCCAGGACTACTCCCCCTATGTCGGCATCAGGGACAGCCCGTTCATCGGGTTCGGGAACTTCCAGTGGCTCCTGCAGGATCAGAGCTTCTGGGACGCGACTCTGAACACGCTGGGCATCACGACGTTCCAGCTCGTGTTCTACTTCCCCATCCCGATCGCCCTCGCGATCCTGCTGGACAGCGTCGTGCGGCCCCGGGTGCGGCTGTTCATCCAGGGCGTCGTCTACATGCCGCACTTCTTCTCGTGGGTGCTGGTCGTGACGCTGTTCCAGCAGATGCTGGGCGGGGCGGGGCTGGTGTCGCAGATCCTGCGCGACCACGGCTACCAGGGCATCGACGTGATGACCGACCCCGACACCTTCATCCTGCTGCTCACCGGCGAGACGGTGTGGAAGGACGCGGGGTGGGGGACGATCATCTTCCTCGCCGCGCTGGCCGCGATCAACCAGAACCTGTACGAGGCGGCGGCCGTCGACGGCGCGGGCCGGTGGAGGCGCATGTGGCACATCACCCTGCCCGGCCTGCGCCCGGTCGTCGTCCTGCTGCTGATCCTGCGCCTGGGCGACGCGCTCAACGTGGGGTTCGAGCAGTTCTTCATCCAGCGGGACGCGGTCGGCAGGGAGGCGGCGGAGGTGCTCGACACGTTCGTCTACTGGCGCACGCTGACCACCGGGGAGTGGAGCTATGGCGCGGCGGCCGGGCTGGTCAAGGGCCTGGTGGGCCTGCTGCTCATCCTCGTCGCCAACAGGGTCGCCCACCGGTTCGGAGAGCAGGGGATCTACAAACGATCATGATGACGCACACTTCGCGGCCCATCTGGGACGAGCGGCCGAGCCTCGCCGGGCGGCTGGCCAAGGGGCTGGTCCTGACGCTCATCGTGGCGGCCGTCGTCTTCCCGATCTACATGGTCGTGCTCACCAGCCTGTCCACGCAGGACACCGTCACCAGGGCCGGCGGGCTGGTGTCCATCCCCGGCGAGCTGTCCCTCGGGGCCTACCAGGAGCTGTTCTCCGGCGGGGTGGTGACCCGCGCCGTCATGGTCAGCGTCGGCGTCACGACGGTGGGCACGGCCATCAGCCTGGTCACGACCGTGCTGGCCGCGTACGGGCTGTCGCGGCCAGGCTCGCTGTTCCACCGGCCGCTGCTGTTCATGATCCTGCTGACGTTCCTGTTCGGGCCCGGCATCATCCCGAACTACCTGCTGGTCAGCTCGCTCGGCCTGATCGACAGCTACTGGGCGCTGATCCTGCCCTCGGCCGTGACGGCGTTCAACCTCGTGGTCATGCGGGCCTTCTTCATGAACATCCCGCAGGAGGTGACCGACAGCGCGCGCGTCGACGGCGCCGGGGAGTTCCGCATCCTCGGGCGCATCGTGCTGCCCATGTCCAAGGGCGTCGTCGCGGTGATCGGCATGTTCTACGCGGTGGGCTACTGGAACTCGTTCTTCAACGCCGTGCTCTACCTGAACGACAACGCCAAGTGGCCGCTGCAGGTCGTGCTGCGCCAGTACGTGCTCCAGGGCCAGTCGCTCGTCGTCGGGCAGACCAGCGACACCATCGCGGGAGAGGCCCTGCCGCCGAGCCTGGCGATCCAGATGTCGATCGTCGTCCTCGCGCTGGTGCCCGTGCTGGTGGTCTACCCGTTCGTGCAGCGCCACTTCACCAAGGGAGTGATCATCGGCGCCGTCAAGGGCTGAGCCGCCGTGACGAGCCTCCCGCCCGTCCTCCGGGCGGGAGGCTCGTCACCAATGGATCACACGGCACGGACGTTGACCGTCAGCGCATGGCCGCGCCGACGCGGTCGACGAGCTCGGAGACGCCCTTCTCCCTGGCGCAGTGGGCGCAGCAGTACCAGTGGCCGTTCGCCTCGACGCCATGGCCGACGATCCGGCACCCGCAGTGCTCGCAGGACGGCGCCATGCCCTGGATCGCGCATTCGAAGCTGTCGTAGGTGTGCACCCCACCCTTGGTGTGGATCTCGAAGCTCATGTAATAGTCGTTGCCGCACACTTCACACTTCGCCATGATCTTCCCTCCGGGCCGCTTTCTACCGAGCTACCCACGAAAGGGCAGAAGGGACTGCAAGCCGGTGTATTCCTGACGCAGATTTGGTGATCCGGACACAGAGCTTCCACAGCGAGACGAAGGTATGCGGCACAGAGCCCTCGGCCCGACTATCCGGCCGAGGGCTCTCGGGGTTCGTCAACTTTCAGCCGGGGAATCGGCCGAGCTTCACGCCTCCGAGGAAGGTCTTCCACTCGCCCGGGGCGAAGACCAGCTCGGGGCCGTACGGGTCCTTCGAGTCGCGCACGGCGACGATGCCAGACAGGTTCGTGGCAACCTCGACGCAGTCGCCGCCGTCTCCGCCAGACCATGTCGACTTGCGCCACCGCGCACCAGTCAGGTCCATTTCTGCTTCACCACTTCCTCGATCATCTTGCAGGACAGGTGTTGCGGGTAAGCGTCAGCCCGGACGGCGTCATAACGACTCACCAGCTCTGCGATCGTGCTCCTGTCGGTTACTGTCCGTCCCCGAGGCTGAGACTCCACTCGAACCGTATACGGGTTTCCGCGCATTTCGGCAATGATGCAGGCGCCGAGCAGCCCGGGTAGCGCCTCTGCGCTATAGGGGACGATCTGGATGGTCACCCTGGGATGGCGCGCCATCTCCAGGAGGTGTTCCAGTTGCTCACGCATGACGGCGGGGCCGCCGACTGGGCGGTGCAGCACACCTTCATCGATGAGGCTCATGAGCATGGGCGGATTGTTCCGAGAAAGGATTGTCTTCCGTTGCATCCGTCCCGTGACGCGCTGTTCCACCTGCTCAGGGGTGATTCCGGGCTCGCGCTCGAATATGCGCCGTGAGTAGGACTCTGTCTGAAGCAGACCAGGTATGAGAATGGGCTCCCAGCTTCGGAGCGTGGTGGCTCGTTGCTCTTCCACAGCCCAGTCGCGGAAGTGGGCCGGGACGGGGGGCGGGGGCGGCCAGACCTCCGCGTACAGGCGGGTCATGACGCCGTCGAGGCCGAAAACCTCGTCGCACAACTCGGCGAACCGCTCGGACGGCCGGAACTTGGACGTCTCGACCATGGCCACCGCGCTGGTGGAGAAGCCGATCCTGCGGCCTAACTGCTTCTGGGTGAGCTCCGCCGCCAATCGGTGGCGGCGAAGCTCGTACGCGAACCGAGCACGCGGCGACTCCTCGGGGTCGATGTCGATCATTTTGGTCATGAGGTCCCCTCGCGACACCTGGCCAGACCTGACTCACTGACCTCAGAACAACTCTGAAGTCATTCCGTAGTCAATTCGCTACCAAGCGTAATGTGCTGGCTCCAGGCTTGGGGCAAGAAATCACGACTACGTGGGCGCATCCGGGAAAGCCGAACTCATCGCAAAGCCTTACCTCGCCCATGGTGATCACCTGATTAAGCGGAACGAGCATTCGTGCTCGGCACGAGCGAGGGAAGTCCATGACCGGCACGAGAAGACGGCAGCAGTATCTGGAGTTCTTGGCGCACCCCAACGCGCCGTCCCAGGCACGGCGTCACGTCAGAGCCGTGCTCTCGAACTGGGACATACACGAACTCATCGACACGGCGGAGCTGATCGCCTCCGAACTGGTCACGAACGCCATCCGCGCCGTCCAGGACATCGGCACCCACAACGAGCCGGCCCACGGAAGCGCCGAGATCGTCTGGATCGACCTCTACCTCCAGGACGCGAACGTCGTACTCGAGGTCTGGGACCCCAGTGTCACCGCACCCGCCCTGAAGTCCCCCGAACCCGACGACGAAGGCGGCCGAGGCCTCTGCCTCGTCGACACCCTTGCCACAACCTGGGGCTACAGATGGCCCACAACCGGCGGCAAAATCGTCTGGTGCACCCTGCCCGCGAGACGCGGCTCGCAGGTCAGGGTGCGATAGACCCGAGATCGACAGACCTCGCGAGAGGCCGAGAGCCCTGGGGAACTCCGATGACTCCCGCTCTCCGATTCGGAACAATGGGAGAGTGAGGCTAGATGAGCTGGAAGAACTGCGCCCCACCATCGCAGAACTGTGCGCTAAGTACGGCGTGGTCGAACTCACCCTGTTCGGGTCTACAGCAAGAGGTGAGGCAGACCCGGACAGCGATATCGACTTGCTCTACCTGAGAGGCCCCCACGCCATGAAAGGGCTCGCCTTCTTCGGCTTCCAGGAAGAGTTGGAGGCACTGCTTGGTCGCCCAGTCGATCTACTGCCCAAGACCGGCCTGCACTGGGTGATCCGTGATCGGGTGCTCACCGACACTGAGGTTCTATATGGCGCCTGACAGCTCACGCTGGGTGACCTCATGAGGCGCACGCTCTGCCATGCGCTCACCGTACTCGGTCGCGCACTACGAGGTGCCACAGCAAGGAGCCTGACGACGCGAGATTCCACGAAACCCCGATGCGCTTCGTAGCCATTCCATTACCCTAAGTTGACATGATGATTACTACGGAATGTCATCGGGTGGGCACGCACCGCCCGGGTACACTCCAACCGAAGCCCCGAGCCCCGGAGGTGCAGGATGGCGAAGATATCGATCGATGTGGACGATGCGGCCCTGGCTGCGGCCATGGCGATGTACGACACGTCAAGCGAGGAAGAGGCGGTCAACACCATCCTGCTGGAGACCACAGCAGACTGGCGGCGCCGCTCCGAGGCATTCGATCGGTTTGTCGAGCTGGCCAATTCCGGCGCCCTGGACCTGGACTGGCTGATGGACAAAAGGAACTACCGAGGTGGCCATGCCCCGGTACCTGATCGACACCAGTGCGCTTGCTCGCCTGACGCGGCGTACGAGCCTTCGGGCGAAGTGGCAGCAGACACTCCACAGAGGCAGGGTCGGCCTGTGCCCGATCACCGAGCTGGAACTGCTGCTTAGCGCTCGGTCCTTCGGCGACAGGTGTTCGGTTCTCAGTGAACTGCAGGACGAGTATTGCTGGATCCCGATGCCAGATCGCGTCTTTCAGCGAGCGGCCGAGATCCAGGAGTTGCTGACCAAGCAGGGGCTGCACCGGTGTGGTAGTCCTGTCGATCTTCTCGTAGCCGCGACTGCCGACCTCAACAACCTGATCGTTCTGCACTACGACCGCGACTTCGAAAGCATCGCGAGGATCACAGGTCAACCCGTGGAGTGGCTGGCTCCTCCAGGGTCGTTGAGCTAGAAGTCAAGAGCAGGAAGGGCCGGGGCCGAAAGGTCCGGCCCTTCCTGCTATGTGGAGATTCAGCGGAAGTCCGGGGCGGGGACGGTGGAGATGGGGAGGCCGCCGAGGTGGGTGGCTGTGGGGATCAGGGTGGTGGGAGGCAGGGTGGCGTCGGTGGTGGAGATGACGGCGAGGGCGAGGGTGTTGGCGCCGTGGTGGCGCAGGAGGCCTTCCTGGAGGTAGAAGTCGCGCTGCGGGCCGATGTCGCCGGAGAACTGGCCGACGTTCAAGCCGTTGAGGAACACCAGCACGCGGTAGCCCAGAGGAAGGTCCCCGGTGCCGTCGGGAGCGCCGAAGCGCAGCGCCACCGAGGTGTCCTGGTCCTTCGGGAGGTCCAGGCGGAAGGTCGTGCGGAGCCAGGTGACCCCGGGAGCGACCGCTCCAGCCGCCCTCTGCCACGAGCCGTCCGGGTATCCCGGCAGGTGCCAGCCGGAGCGCTCGCCGTACAGGCCACCGGTGTTGAGCGGCCCGCGAGCCGGATCGGCGAGGTTCTCGCCGCCCCGGGCGCCCTGGATCTTCCATGTGATGGGCGCGGCCGAGCCGGTGATCGAGGCGCCGAACAGGCCGCGCGACTGCTTGAACCGATTGTCGTCGGCGGTCCAGTCGTCGTTGTTCCCCATGTTCTCCACCAGGACGGACAGCACGGCCTTCTCCCCCGGCTTGAGCAGCCCGGACGGGATCGCGAACTCCCCCGGGCCCGGACGTGGGGTGTGGGCGTCGGTGTCGGCCTCGGTGCCGCCGGCGGCCGATCCGAGGTAGTGGCCGTTCAGCCAGGCGAGATAGATGCCCCGCTTGCCGGTGATCGCGCTCGTCGACACGGCGGTCTCGGTGCCCGTGGCGGTGAAGTGTCCCCGGTACCAGACGTTGCCGTAGTCGAAGCCGTACTCCTCGGCGAACAGGACGGGAGCGGCCCCCGACTGGTCGGTGGGAGGCTCGTACGGGATGGTCGTGGTGGTGCGGTCGGCGGCCGTCCAGCCGGAGTCGTCGAAGCCGGGCCGAGCCTCGGGCGCCTCCGCACGCGTACGCCATCCGGTCAGCGCGGGCAGCTTCACCGGAGCGGGGCCGGGGAGCGAGCCGAGCAACGAGCCGCCGGCCGTCGTACGGACCCGGACCGGCTCGCCGTTGACGGCGAGCTTCCGTGCCGGGCCGAACACCTCGATCTCGCCCGCCTTGTCGGTGTCCGCGCGCAGGTCGACGGTGTTCCCCCGTACGGCGGCGGAGCGGACGAGCGAGGTGCCGCGCACCAGCACCGGCCCGTCGCCCGTGTCGGCGCGCCGGAGGCCCACGTCGAGCTCCAGTTCCCGGCGTCGCAGCAGTCGTTGGTCGTGATCGGCACGTCGATGCCGTCGGCCCGGGCCTTCGCCTGGATGGCCTGCATGTACTGCGCATCGGTGTTGACCGCGTACTCATTCTCGGCGTTGTAGAGGATCACCGAGCCCCCGCGGGTGAGCTGGTGTGGTGCGATGAGCCGGTCGATGTGGCCGAGCCAGTCCTGGTACGCCTGCGTGTACCCGGGCGCGCTGGTGCGGGCACGGCCGGGCACCCTCTTCAGCCATCCGGGGAACCCGCCGCCGCTGGTCTCGGCGTTGATGTACCCGGCCGTTCATGCTGATGGACCTCCGTTGCTTCGGACGGTGGCGTGAGCGACCTTCGGAACGGTCGAGAGGATGCCCACTGATGATCCGCCGGTGAGGCGTCCTGAGACCTCCGCCGGGTCGCGCACCGTGAACGGCGCCGGACACGCCCTCCCACGTCCCGCCGCGACGGCGCCGGAAGAAAGGCGCGGCAGCGGCGGGAAGTGGGTGGCCGGTCCGGCGAAGGCGACCCCTCGGCCAGGCGGACGGCAACCCGGCGAAGGTATCGGTGGGCCTACTTGGTCAGGGCGAAGTCCTTGACGCGGAGGTCGCCGGTGAAGACGAGGTAGAGGTCGTGGAGGCCGGCGGTCTTCGACAGGGGGGCCGTGGTCTCGGTGTAGGAGTAGACGCCGCCTGTGGCCGGCACCTGCGCGGTGCCGAGCAGCCTGCCGGTGGGCGAGCCGAGGCGGACCTCGATCTTCCCGGCGGCCGTGGCGGCGACCCCGGCCGTGAACGCCGTCGCCCCCTTGCCGAGGTCCGCGTCCTTGAACGAGATCCAGTCACCCGTACCTGTGCCACCCACGGCGTCGCCCGACGCCTTCGTCTCGTCGACGAGCTCGACGCCCGCGTAGTCGTCGAAGTCGGCGGCCCGGGTGACCTTGAACAGGTCCCGGTGCGGGATCCGCTCGCCGTTCACGCTGAGCGTCGTGCGCTGGCGGACGCTGTCGGAGGAGCCGCCGACCAGCACGTCGTGCTCGGCCTTCTCGACAGCCCAGGTGTTCCGGGTGACGTCCCACAGGGCCAGGTCGGCGGCCTTGAACGAGAGCGTCACCGTCTTGGTCTGCCCGGCGGCCAGGTGCACGCGCTGGAAGGCGCGCAGTTGCTTCACCGGCTGCTTCACTCGCGAGGACCGCTGGTGGGTGTAGAGCTGGACCACCTCGTCTCCCGCCACCTTGCCGGTGTTGGTCACCTTGACGGTGGCCTCGACGGTCCCGTCCGGCTTCACGGAGTTCGAGGCCAGCTTGAGCCCCTGATACCCGAACGTCGTGTAGCTCAGCCCGTGCCCGAAGGGGTAGAGCGGCTTGGCCGCGGAGTACAGGTAGGTGGCGCCGGTCTTCACGATGTCGTAGTCGAGGATGTCCGGCAGGTCGGCGGATGATTTGTACCAGGTCTGCGTCAGGCGCCCGGCCGGGTTGGCGTCGCCGAAGAGCACGTCGGCCAGGGCGTGCCCGGTCTCGGCGCCGGCGTGCGTCGTCCACAGGATCGCCGGGACGTTCGCCTGCTCCCAGCCGATCGTCGTCGGGTAGCTGTTCTCCAGCACCACGACGGTGTTCGGGTTGGCCTTCTGGACCGCCTTGACCAGGGCTTCCTGCCCCTCGGCGAGGTTCATGTCCATGCGGTCGTGGTCCTCGCGGCCGTTGATGAACGGCATGCTGCCGACCACGACGACCGCCGCGTCCGCGCCCTTGGCCGCGGCGACGGCGGCGTCCACCCCGCTGCTCACGGTCTCCTTGGCGAACCTCGCCGCCTGGTCGGCGGTGGTGAGCGCCAGGGTGCCGTCGGCGTTCGCCCTGAGGTACTTGTTCGGGCCGAACCAGTCGTAGGCGGTCTCATACCCGGCGTACCTCAGCAGGTATGCGCCGTCGGCCTGCCGTTCGAGCTTGAACTGCTGCTGGACGAACCACCCGTTCGGCTGGTCCTGGTCGTTGACGAAGCTCGACCAGTTGTAGCCGACGTACTTGCCGTTGGCGACGCTGCGCAACGTCAGGATGCCCTGGCCCCAGTCGAAGACGTCGAACTTCTCGGTGTCGCCGGCCGTGGTCGCGCCCTCCTTGAGGACGGCCCCGGCCGCGCCGGTCCCGGCGGTGACGTACTTGCCGGTCGCGAGGTCCTTGAGGGCGATGCGGTCTGCGCCCTCGGTGCCGGTGACCGTGCCGCCGCCGCCGAGGCGCTCCTTGATGCCGTCGAGCGGGGTGACGCGGTACGGCAGGCTGCCCGAGTACCAGTCGGTGTACAGCGTCTTGGACAGCGGGCCGACCACGGCGACCTTCTTGGTCGTGGCGGGAAGGGGCAGGGTCCTGCCGGAGTTCTTCAGCAGCACCATGGCCTCGGCCGCGGTCCTGCGGTTCAGCGCCTGGTGCTCGGGGCTGTTGACCACCTCCTTGCCGATCTTCCCGTACGGCCCGCCGTCCGGGTCGAACTCGCCGAGCCGGAACCGGATGCTCAGGATGTGCCGGACGGCGGTGTTCACGTCCGATTCCTTGATCAGCCCCTGGGAGAGGGCGTTGGTGATGGCCGTGGTGGTCGGGCCCGCGTTGGTGTCGTCGACGGTGTAGCTGTCGATGCCCGCCTTGAGCGCGGCGGCGTCCGCCTCGGTGAGGTTCGGGTAGTACGCCTCGGAGCCGACGAGGTTGTTCGGCGCGCCCGCGTCGGTGACGTTGAGCAGGTCCCTGGTGGTCCAGGAGCGCACGGCGGTGTTCAGGGCGGGGTTCACCGTGTTGGGACGGCCGTTGACCAGGTTGTACGAGGCCATGACGCCGGTGGCGGCGTCGGCCGCGATGGCCGGCTTGAACGCGGCCTGGTCGTACTCCCGCTCCACCCGTGGCCGCAGGCTGGAGGAGGTCGTGTCGCGGTGCACCTCGTTGTTGTTGGCGAGGTAGTGCTTGAGCGTGGGGGCGGCCCTGAGGTGGTCGGGGTCGTCGCCCTGGATGCCCGAGCCGTACGCGGTGGAGATCGCGCCGGTCAGGAGCGGGTCCTCGGAGTAGCCCTCCTCGTTGCGCCCCCAGCGCGGGTCGCGCAGCAGGTTGACGACGGGGGCCCACAGGTTCAGCCCCCAGACCCTGGGGTTCTGAGCGTTGAAGCCGCGCGCCTCGTCGCCGACGGCTGCGCCGACCTTCTTGATCAGCTCGGTGTCCCAGGTGCTCGCCAGGCCGACGGCCTGCGGGAAGACCGTGCCGTTCGCCGTGACGACGGCGCCGCCGTGGTCGATGTCGGTGGACCAGGCGACTCCGTGCAGCGCCTCGGTGCCGGTCTTGAACAGGCCGATGCCGAGGCGCGGGATGGCGGGCTGGTACTGGTGGAGCAGGGAGATCTTCTCGGTGAGCGTGAGCCTGCCGAGCAGGTCGTCGATCCTCGCGCTCAGCGGGAGGGACGGATCTCGGAAGGGGAGGTCCTCGGCCGCTCTGGCGGGTGCCACGAGCAGGGTCATCAGCAGGCCGAGGACGGCCGCGATCCATAAGGGTCGTCGAAGGGACATGGCGCCTCCAGGTCAGGTGGTTGACGCGGGTTTTCGAAGGGGGTGCGGGCGGCCGCCTACTTGACGGCGCCCACCGTGACGCCGCGGGTCAGCGTCCGCTGGAAGATCAGGAAGAATGCGACGGCGGGCACGATGCCGAGCAGGGCGGAGGCGCTCGACATGGTGGCGTCCATCATCTTGTCGCCCTGCAGCACCCCGAGCGCCACCGGCACGGTCTGGTTGTCGTTGGAGATCAGGAAGATCAGCGGCAGGAAGAACTCGTTCCAGGTCCAGATGAAGAAGAAGATCATCAGGACGCTCAGCGTGGGGCGGCTGATCGGCACGACGATCCGCCAGAGCACCCTCCACCGGCCGGCCCCGTCCATGGCCGCCGCCTCCATGATCTCCCTCGGGAAGTCACCGAGGACGGCCGACAGCAGGTACGTCCCGAAGGCGCTCTGGACGACGGTGAAGATGAGGATCACCGCCAGCCGGCTGTCGTACAGGCCCACCTCCTTGGACAGGTAGTAGAGCGGGTAGGCGAGGGCCTCCTGCGGCAGCGTGTTGGCCACCAGGAAGAGCACGAGGATCCACAGCCGGCCGCGCACCCGGCCGATGCCGAGGGCGTAGGCGTTGAGCACCGACAGGACCACGGCGAGCACCGCGACCGCCGCGCTGATCAGCGTGCTGTTGAGCAGCTTGCGGCCGAAGTCGACGCGGTTCCAGAAGTCGATGATGCCGTCGAGGTAGATGCCGTGCGGCAGGCTCAGCGGCCCGTTGGAGGAGTACTCCGCCGGGGTCTTGACGGCGTTGAGCGTGACGACGGCGAAGGGCAGGAGCATCACCACGGCCAGCACGGCGAGCGCGGCGAGGATCGCCCACCCGCCGGGGCCCGCGCCGGCGGCACGGCCGCGCGCGTGGCCGGGCCGTACGAGATCTGCCCGTCGCCCGGCGCTCGTCCGACGTACCTGCAGGGAGGTCATGGCTTGCGCTCCTGGACCCGCAGGAAGAGGAAGGTCACGATCACGATGATGATCGCGAGCACGGTGGCGATGGCCGAGCCGTAGCCCACGTTGGCCTTCTCGAAGAAGTTCTGGTAGCTGAAGTACGACGGCACCATCGTGGCCTTGCCCGGGCCGCCCCGGGTGAGCACGAAGATCGGGCCGAAGACCTTGAGCGCGGCGATGGTGCAGGTCAGCAGGACCACGTATATCTCCGGTCTGATCTGCGGCAACGTGATGTGCCAGAACCGCCGCCACCAGGAGGCGCCGTCGATCTCCGCGGCCTCGTGCAGCGCCGGGTCGGCTCGCTGCAGCCCGGCCATGAAGATCACGACCGGGTAGCCGAGCTGGAACCACACCATGATCCCCATGACGGAGGCCAGGGCGATGTCGGGGTCGCCGAGCCAGTTCTGCGCCAGCGAGCCGAGCCCGACGGCCTTCAGCACCTCATTGAGCGCGCCGTAGGACGGGTGCAGCATCCAGCCCCACACGACCCCGGCGACCGCCACAGGCAGCACCTGCGGCAGGTAGTACGCGGCGCGCAGCGCGCTCGCCGTCCGGGCCCCGAACCTCTTGCCGATGTAGTCGAACAGCGCGGCGGCGAGCAGCAGGCCGAAGATGGTGGGCAGGACCGCCATGGCGACGATCAGCGCGACGTTGTGCTGGAACGAGGCCCAGAAGGTCTCGTCGGCGAGCAGCCGCCGGTAGTTGTCGAGCCCGGTCCACCTGGGCGTGCCGACACCGCTCCACCTGGTGAAGCTCGCCCCGACGTTCATCAGGAACGGCACGATGACGACCGCGAGGAAGAGCACCGCGCTGGGCACCAGGTATACCCAGTACCCCGTGCCCCCGCGCGGGCGCCGGACCGGCTCGGGCGCCCGCGCCGTTGCGTGCACGGCCATCAGTTGCCGATGTCGGCGAGGTTGTCGTTGTACGGCTGCGCGATCTCGTCCAGGACCTTGTCCGGGGCCTTGCTGCCGTTGATCAGCTCCTGGACGCCGGCCACCAGGGTGTCGTAGTAGCCGGGGGCGGGCCAGTCGGGGTAGAACGCGAGGCCGTCCTGTGCCGAGAGCTTGTTGAAGTTCTCGATCAGTTCCTTGTTCTTGTCGTCGGTGATGGCCGTGGGGTCGGCCGCGACGGGGACGCCGCCCGCGTTGCCGAGCTCGTTCTGGATGTCCTTCTTCATCGTCAGGTCGATGAAGTCATAGGCCAGGTCCTTGTTCCCGGACTTCTCCGGCACCACCCACAGGTTGCCACTGGAGCCCGCGCTCATCTGGTTGCCCGGCCACAGGAACGTGCCCCACTTGAAGTCCTTGATGTCGGAGCTCATGCGGCCGTACCACCAGCTTCCCGAGACCATCATCGGGAACTTGCCGGAGATGAACGAGGTGCCCATGTCCTCGGCCTTGATGCCGGCCGAGTCCTTGCTGATGTAGCCCTTCTTCACCCAGTCGGCGAAGGTGGTCGCGGCGTAGGTCAGCTCGGGGCCGTGGAAGTCGACCTTGCCCTTGTAGAGCTGGAAGGCGTCCACCCAGGGACGCTGCGCCTTGCTGAGCGCGAGCTGGTACATGATCTGCTGGGCGGGGTACTCGGCGCCGCCGACGGCGAGCGGCGTGATGCCCGCCTTGGCGAACTTGTCGAGGGCCGCCGTGAACTCCTCGAAGGTGGCGGGCACCTCGACGCCCTGCTTCTCGAAGGCGTCCTTGTTGTAGTAGACCATGACGTACTCGGCGTAGTTCGGGATGCCGAACCACTTGCCCGAGCCCATGACGCCCCTGTCGTCATAGCGGGCCGTGGTCTGCAGGCTGGGGCTGAGCAGCTTGTCCCAGCCGCGCTTGGCCGCCTGCTCGCTGAGGTCGGTGAGCAACCCCTGCTTGGACAGCAGGCCGGCCGTGGCGTTGCCCTTGTTGTACTCCATGAGGTCCGGGGCCTGGTCGGACCCGAGGACCATCCCGGCCGTCTTCTGGATCTGCTCGAAGCTCTTCTCCTCGAACTTGACCTTGACGTTCGGGTGGCTCGCCTCGAACCGCTTGATGGCGTCGGCCCAGGCGACGCCCATCGCGCTGGCCGCCCCCTCGTAGTGCCAGAGCGTCAGCGTCTTCGCCTCGCCGGAGCCGCCCCCGCCGCTCGTGTCCGTTGAACCTCCGGAGCCGCAGGCGGCGAGTGTCACCGCCGCCGCGGCGAGCGCGGCGACGATCCCTATCTTGGACATGGTGTTTCTCCAGGGGGTTGCTAGCCGGCGGCGACCGTGGCAGGGGCGCCGGCGACGGGAGCGATCTCGACGTTGGTGATGTGCTTGGGGCCGGAGGCGCGGACGTGGAGCACGTCGCCCTCCCTGGTGGCGGTGACCGTCGTGTCCCCGTCGACGTCCCTGATGGTGGTGCTGCCTCCGTCGCCGTAGCTGACGACGGTGACCTCGGCGAACGGCTCGCCGCCGACCGTGTCGCGCACCTCGGTCACCGGGATCAGCGCGCCGTGCCGTACGAACAGGGGGATCTGGCCGAGCGGCTTGGTGACCGGGATGTACCGGCCGCCGGTGTGCACCTCGTGGGTCCAGTAGTCGACCCACTCCCCCGCGGGCAGGTAGACCTGCCGGGTGCCCTCGGGGGAGGTCATCGGGGCCACGAGCAGGTCCCGCCCGAGCAGGTACTCCAGGTCCGCCTGCCAGGCCACCGGATCGTCGGGGTGGTCCACGCACAGGGCGCGCATCATCGGGGCGCCGGTCCGCGCGGCCTCGACCGCCGCCGAGTAGATGTACGGCATGAGCCGGTAGCGGAGCCGGATCGCCTCGACGGCGAGGTGCTCGACCTCGGGGAACTCCCACGGCTCGCGGCTGGTGGTGCCGTGGAAGCGGACCAGCGGTGACAGCACGCCGAACTGCGCCCACCGGATGTACAGGTCGTCGGCCGGGGTGCCGGTGAAGCCGCCCGCGTCGTGGCTCCAGAACGGGATGCCGGACAGCCCGTGCGACAGGCCGCCCCTGATCGTGCTGCCCATCGCGGGGAAGGAGGTGTAGGTGTCGCCGCCCCACTGGGCCGCGTGCCGCTGGCCGCCGAGGAACGACGAGCGGGCCCAGACCATGCCGTGCCCGTTCACTTCGCGGGTCACCTCGGAGACCGCGTCGTTGAACAGCAGCGCGTAGACGTTGTGCAGCTCGGTGCCGGTCATGCCGTTCGACGCCACCGAATCGGCCGGGACGCCCTCGGCGAAGTCGGTCTTGAAGACCGAGACGCCCTGCCGGAGCAGGGGGCGCAGCAGGCCCTTGAACCACTCGACGGCCGCGGGGCTGGTGAGGTCGACGATGCCGCAGGGCGGGTACGAGCCGTGCCAGGAGTCCGCGACGTACACCTCACCATCCTGATTTTTCAGGAAGTATCCATTTGCCGAGGCCTCGGCGAAGACCGGGCTGAGGTGAGAGATGTACGGGTTCATCCACAGACAGGTCTCGAAGCCCTGCTCCTTGAGCGTGGCCAGCATCCCCTCGGGGTCGGGAAAGCTCTCCGGGTCCCACCTGAGGTCCGACCAGTGCCCCTTGACCTGCCAGTAGCAGTCCAGGTGCAGGACGTCGCAGGGGATGCCCCGCTCGCGGATCCTCCTCGCCCGCGCCAGCACCCGCTCCTGGGTGTCCTTGAAGAAGCCCGAGGAGATCCAGCTCCCGAAGGCCCACTTGGGCGGCAGCGCCGGGGCCCCCGTGAGCAGGTCGTACCTCGCCAGGATCTCGGGGACGCCCGGCCCGCCGATCACGTAGTAGTCGATCAGGTCGTCCGGCACGACGATCTCGACGCAGCTGTGCGTCGAGCGGCAGACGTCGAACTCCACCGGCATGCCGCTGTCCACCAGGAGACCGTAACCCCGGCTGGACACATAGAACGGAACATTCTTATACGAACGATCAGACTCAGCGCCGAACGCGTCAAAGTTCCACATCAGCGGGCGCTGGCCGCGCTTGTCGAGCGGGGTGAACTTCTCGCCGAACCCGCCGAAGTGCTCGTCGGGCTGGGCGGCCAGGCTCTCCTGGTAGGCCACGGTCACGCCGCCGGCCAGGGAACGCCCGAACGGCAGCGTGCGCAGCCGGCCGCTGATGTCCACGTGGCCGGGGTCCTGCTCGGTCAGCAGGCGGCCCTCCGCGTCGGTGAAGCGCAGGTGCCAGGGATCGAGGGTGATCTCCGCCCGTACGGCGCCCGCGTCCACGACGACCCCGGCCTCGCCGGTCTCCACCCGCGCGCCCGCGAACGTCCCCGGGCGCACCATCTGGATGACCCGCGCGGAGCGGGTGCGGGCCTCCGTGTCCTCGCCCAGCCTCACGCGGATCACCCCCTCCCCCGCGACCGCCACCTGGACGACGAGCACCTCCTCCGCCGAGGTCGAGGCCTTGAAGGTCGCGCCCCGCCCGTCCGCGGCCGTCAGCTCGGCCCGGGTGAGCGCGGAAAGGCCCTGCTCTCCCCGCACGCGCACCGGGAGCTCCGGCGGGTCCGCGCTGAAGTACTCGTGCGCGATCAGAGGGGGACGGTACGGCATCGCTGCGCTCCTGTACGACACGAGGGAAGGACTCGCGAATTAGTTTGCCGACTATACGAACAAACGTCAACGCCGCCGAGGCCACGTTGACATGGCGCACCCGGGAAATTAGTTTGCCTACCGTACGAACTCCGAGCCCGTACGGCGGGCGGGGACGACGGGCGGGAACGCGGCGTGAAGTGGCCGAGGGGGATGGACGGGCTCTGCTACGGGGGCGACTACAACCCCGAGCAGTGGCCTGAGGAGGTGTGGCACGAGGACGTCGCGCTCATGCGCGAGGCCGGGGTCAACCTGGTCACCGTGGGCGTCTTCTCCTGGGCCTCGCTGGAGCCCTCACCCGGCCGCTTCGCCTTCGACCGGCTCGACCGAGTGCTCGGCCTGCTCGACGCGGGCGAGGTGAAGGTGAACCTGGCCACCCCCACCGCCTCTCCCCCGCCGTGGTTCGGTCTGGCCCATCCCGACGCGCTGCCCGTGACCGCCGACGGCACCCGGCTGACCCACGGCAGCCGCGACACCTACTGCGTGTGCGCCCCGCCGTACCTCGAGGCGTCGGTGCGCGTCGCCCGCGCGCTCGCCGAGCGCTACCGCGGCCACCCGGCGCTGGCCATGTGGCACGTGCACAACGAGTACGGCACGTGGTGCCACTGCGACCACGTGGCGGCGGCGTTCCGCGACTGGCTGCGCACCCGGCACGGCTCGCTGGACGCCCTCAACGACGCCTGGACCACCGCGTTCTGGAGCCAGGCCTACGGGGACTGGGACCAGATCATGCCGCCGCGCGCCACGCAGTACCTTCCGAACCCCGCGCAGGCGCTCGACTTCCGCCGCTTCCTGTCGGACGCCATGCTCGGCCACTACCGCGCCCAGAAGGCCGTGCTGCGCGAGCTGACCCCCGACGTGCCGGTGACCACGAACTTCGTGTTCGGGAGCTGGGTGCCGGTGAACAACTGGGAGTGGGCGCGCGAGGTCGACCTCGTCGCGATCGACCACTATCCGGACGACCGCGAGCGCGCGGCGGAGCAGACCGCGTTCGCCGCCGACCTCGCGCGCGCGTGGGCGGGCGGGCGGCCGTGGCTGCTGATGGAGCAGGCCGCCGGCATCGTCTACTCCGGCGCGCGCATGCGGGCCAAGCGGCCGGGCGAGACCGCCCTGCACAGCCTCCAGCACGTCGCCCGGGGGTCCCGGGGGGCGATGTTCTTCCAGTGGCGGGCCTCACGGGGCGGGGCCGAGCTGTGGCACGGCGGGATGGTGCCGCACGCCGGACCCGGCAGCCGGGTCTTCCGCGAGATCCGCGACCTCGGCCGCCTGCTCCCCCGACTGGCCGAGGTCCCCGGCGACGCCGCCGTTCTCGCGGACGCGGCCATCCTGTGGGACCCGGAGTCGTGGTGGGCGCTGGAGTCGCCGGGCCTCCCCTCGCGGGAGGCGGGCTACCTGGACGCGCTCCACCAGGCCCACCGGGTGCTGTGGCGCGGTGGCGTCACCGCCGACTTCGCCCACCCGTCCAGCGACCTGCGGGCCTACCCCGTGGTGCTGGTGCCGAGCCTCTACCTGGTCTCCGACGCCACCGCCCGCAACCTCGCGCGGTACGTCGAGCACGGCGGCACGCTGGTCGTCTCGTTCCTCAGCGGCGTGGCGGACGAGCACGCCCGGGTGCGGCTCGGCGGGCATCCCGGCGCGCTGCGCGACCTCCTCGGCGTCCGGGTGGACGAGTTCCTCCCCCTGGAGGAGCCCGTGGCGATCCTCCTGCACGGCGACGACGAGCCTCTTACGGTGAGCGGCTCGGTCTGGAGCGAGCGCGTCGAGCCGCGCGGCGCCACGGCGCTGGGGTGGTACGAGGGCGGCGACCTGGACGGCCTGCCCGCGATCACCCGGCACCGCCACGGCGCCGGCCAGGCGTTCTATGTGTCGACCCGCCTGGACGACGACGCCTACGCGGCCGTGCTGGCCGCCGCCGGAGTCCCCTCCGCGCCCGTTCCCCCTGGTGTGGAGCTGGTGCGCAGGAGCGGCGGCGGGGCGGGCTGGCTGTTCGCCCTCAACCACACGGCCGCCGGGCACGAGGTCGCGGTGGCCGGCACCGACCTCGTCACAGGCAGGGAGACCCGCGGCGTACTCCGCCTTCCACCGCGCGGCGTCGCCGTCGTCCGGACCCTCGGGATCGCCCCAGGCTAGATCGCTGAAGAGCACCTGGGGATCGCCGGTGGCCAGGCCGTCGCCGAGGACCGCGGTGAGGCCGAGGGCGAGCAGCACGACACCGGGCGCCACCGCCGCGAAGAGGGTGTGGCTTTTGGCCTTCTACGCGTCCGGCGCGCCAGGAAGTGCAACCGCTTAACAAGAGGACGTCAAGCGGCGGGAGCAATAGTCTGCTCAGGCACTCGGTGCCATGACGGAGGGAGAACAGCGATGAGACGCATCACGATCGCCAGGCCCCGCGCGGGACGCCGTACGAACAAGGCGTTCTGCCTGGATCTGCGATCGCCCTCCGGGCGCGCCCTGCCGTACTAAAGATCTTTACAATAGTCTTACGCCATCCTCTGTAGACATCTCATATAACGGAATCATCACGCCGGGGGGCTGGGATGAAAAGGCTTTCGGTGGTGCCCGCGTACGTGCCACGGCACAAGGTGCGCGACATCCGGTCGGCACACGGCCGGAGGTCTTCCAGCGAGTCCAAGGTGGTCCACCTGCAGGCGTACACCGGGCGCAACATCATCCGCTTCCCCCGCACGGGCGGCCCCACCCCCACCCCCGCCGCCTGACCGGCGCCTGATCCGCTCAACCGGAGGCCCGGCCGCGTCTGACCACGGGCCCGGCGAGGGCGACCAGGGCCGCGGCGAGGAACAGCGCCGCGAACGTGCCGCTCCCGGTGCCCTGGGCGACGACCCCCATGACCGCGACCCCCAGGGTGGCGCCGACCTGCCTGACCGCGTTGAGCAGGCCACCTGCCGTGCCCGCGAGGCCGGCAGGCGCCGCCGAGACCACATCCGCCACCAGCGCGGGAAGGCAGCACGACAGGCCGAACCCCATGAGGGCGAGGCCGCAGAACAGCAGCGCTTCGTTCCCCGCGCCGCTCCGTACGGCGAGGCCCGAGGCCGACAGGCCGGCGACCAGCAGCGCCAGCCCGGCCATCACCGGGGGACGCGGCCCGTACCTCGCGACGAGCCGCCCGGTGACCAGCGCGTTGAAGGTCATCGGCACCGTCAGCGGAAGGAAGGCGAGCCCCGTCTCCAGCGGGGTGAGATGCCGCTCGCCCTGGAGCAGAAGCGTGATCGCGAACAGGGCCCCCGAGAACGCGAAGTTCACCACCGCTCCCGTGCCGAGACCCCACCAGGCCGCCCTGAGCAGGCCTGCGGGCAGGGCGGGGGCGTCGCTACGCCGCTCGCGCCACACCAGTACGGCCAGCACGGCGAGCGCGGCGGCCAGGGGGAGGAGCGCGACCTCGGTGGCGGCGTCGGCGAGCAGCGCGAGGAACGCGCACGCGGCGAGCTGCACCGGCCAGTCGACGCGGCTCCGCCCTGCGGGCGAGGTCAGGCCCCTGATGAGGACCAGGGCGGCGACGGCGAGGACGGGATTGATCAGGAACACCGCGCGCCAGCCGTAGAGGCCGACGAGCAGGCCCCCGGCGAGCGGGCCCGCGGCGAGGGCGGTGCCGCTGACCGCGGCCCACACCCCCATGGCACGGGCGCGACCGGCCGGGTCGGGGTAGAGCTGGGCGATCAGCCCGAGCGAGCTGGACAGGCAGAGGGCTCCCGCGAGACCGAGCAGCGCCCGCAGCCCGACGAGGGCCCACAGGCCGGGGGCGAGAGCGCAGAGCAGGGACACGCCGCCGAAGGCCACGACCCCGGCGCGGAAGACGCGGGCCGCGCCGTACCGGTCGGACACGGCCCCGCCGGTCAGCAGCGACGCGGCGAAGGCGACGGTGTAGCCGTTGACCGCCCACTGCTGGCCCGCGAAGGACCCGCCGAGTGACGCTCGCAGGCCGGGTAGCGCGACCACCAGCACGGTGGTGTCGAGGAGGACGAGGAAGTACGCGAGCGAGAGCCCGAGGAGTGACCTGGGTGTAGTCCGTGTGAGCACGCCGGACACTCTGCGCCGTCCGGCCCCGCCGCTCAACAGGCCGAACCGCACGGGTCGTTCGGGAAAACCGAATGCCGTGGCCCGCCGGATCGGGGGGAAACGTAGGCTCGACGCCGTGGAGCTTCGGCAGTTGCAAGGGTTCGTCGCCGTCGCCGCGTGCGGCACCGTCACCGAGGGCGCCCACCTGCTCGGCCTGGCACCCGCCTCCGTCTCCGAGCAGATCCGCAGGCTGGAGGGCTCACTCGGTGTGAGGCTGTTCGACCGTACCCCCGCGGGGATGCGGCTCACCGAGCGGGGCCGCGCCCTGCTCCCGGAGGCACGCGGCCTGCTCGACCACGCGGAGTCGGTCCGTAGGTCCGTGACGGGCGGCTCGCACCGGGTTCGCGTCGGCGCGCTGGAAACGCTGGTGGCGACCCATGTGCCCGCCATCGTGAAGCGGCTCGCGGTGCGGCGTCCCGACATCGAGCTCGACGTCCGCGCCCTGACCCGGCGGCGGCTGCTGGCCGAGGTCGCGCGGGGCGGCCTGGACGCCGGGCTCCTGCTCGACACCGGCTCCGAGATCGGCGCCCTGGGGTTCGATCACCCGCCGGACCTGGAGTTCCTCGACGTGGACGAGGTCGGGCTGGCGCTGGTCGCCGCGCCCGGCGGCTCGACCGAGACGCTGCTTGTGACCGAGAGCGCGTGCTCGTTCCGGATGGCGGCCGACCGGGCGCTCGGCGGCCATGCCCCGCGCAGGGAGTTCTCGGGCGTGGGCACCGTACGGGCGTGGGCCCGGCAGGGTCTCGGCATGGCACTGCTGCCGGAGTTCGCCGTGGCGGAGGACCTCGCCTCCGGCGCCCTGGTCGAGCTGGGGCTCGCGGCCCCCGCGCTGTCCCTGCGCCTGGTCTGGCAGCCCGGCCGTGAGGACCACCTGCGCGACGTGCTGTACGCCATGAGCGCCTGACCCGCTACCCCGGAATGGCGGCGGTCCTGGCGAGGGCGTCGGTGGTGAAAGTCTCGGGGTACGGCGAGCGGGCGAGGGCCTCGGGCACCAGGATCTCCCCGGCCCCGACCGCCCGGCACAGCTCGGCCACCTCGGCGAGCTCGTCGCGCTGGCGGGCGACGAACGCGGCGTCCACCGGCTCGCCGTGCCCCGGCACGACCGTACGGGGCCCGAGGCCGAGCACCCGGTCGAGGGCGGACGGCCACGCCAGCGGGAAGGCGTCGCCGAACGACGGGGGCGCGCCCTGCTCCACCAGGTCTCCGGCGAAGACCAGGGCGCTGTCGGGCACGTGGACCACCAGGTCATGGCCGGTGTGCCCGCGCCCGGGGTGGGCCAGCCGCACCAGACGGCCGCCGAGATCGATCTCGGTGACGCACTCGACCAGGCGGTCGGGCGGCACGAGCCGCGCGGCCTCCAGGCGGGCGGCGGCCTCGGGAGCGCCCTGCTCGCGGTAGTGCTCCGCCCAGACCGCCCGCTGCGTCTCGCCGGTCTCCGCGAGGTCGGTCGCGCAGGCGGGATGCGCCCACACCGGGCACCCGCCGAACGCCGCCGTGCCGAAGGCGTGGTCGAAGTGCGCGTGGGTGAGCGCCACCGACCACGGCAGATCGGTGAGCTCGCGCACGGCCGCCGCGAACTCGGCGCCCAGCACCTCGTCGGGGCCGGTGTCGACGACGAGGCAGGCGCGGTCGCCCGCCACCAGGCCGAGCGAGAGGTCGAGCTCGGCGTGGCGCCGCACCCAGACCCGGTCACCGACCTCGATCCACCTGCCCACCAGCGACCTCCACGCCCCGACGACCGCCCAGTGTACTGAGTGCCCGCCCGGCCCTCAGCGGGTCGCCTCCAGCAGGAACCGCCCCCATGTGCGGCCCCCGGCGGCGTGGCCGGGGACCAGCTCCTCCCCGTCCCGGGTGGAAGCCGGTAGCGATCGTCGGGCACACCTTCCCCAGCGGGCCCGAGCGCGTGCGCGCCACCGGGCTCTACGGGGCCATGCTCGGCCTCGGAATGGCACTCGGCCCCCTGGTGTCCGGCGCGCTCGCCTCCGTGGCGAGCCGGCGCGGCGTCTACTGCTCGACATGGGCCTGTTCCGCCGCCCGCCGTTCCTCGTGGCCACCGGAGGCTCGCTGGTCACCGGGGTCGCGGTGATCGGGGTCGCGGTGATCGGGGTCGCGGTGATCGGGGTCGCGGTGATCGGGGTCGGCCGGCGGATACCGGCGCGCGGCGGGCTAGGCCGCCGGGAGCGACGACGGGGCGGGGTCGGCCTTTCGCGAGAGACCGTTCAGGGCGGAGCCGAGGGCCACGGAGGCGATGGTCACCACTCCCAGCGCGGCACCGGTCCAGGCGACCGACGGGTACCCGAACCCCGCCCCGATGGCCAGCCCGCCGAGCCACGGGGCCACGACGATTCCGATGTTGAACGCCGAGGTGACCGTGGCGCCCGCGAGCGTGCGGGCCTCTCCGGCGATCGCGTAGATGCGGACGTTCAGCGCGGGGTTGACGAAGAACCCGAAGAACCCGAGGAAGAAGACCAGCACCACGACGGCGGCCACGACGTCCATGGTCAGCGCGAGCAGCACGGAGACGACCACGATGCCCGCGCACCCCGCGTAGAGCGTGCCGAAGGGCCGCGCGTCGCCGATCCGGCCGCCGATGGTGATGCCGATCAGCGACCCCACGCCGTACAGCGCCAGCACCGCCGGAACCCAGGCCTCGTCCAGGCCCGTCGTGTCGGTCAGCAGCGCGCCGAGATAGCTGAAGGTGACGACCACGCTGCCCGCCGAGAGCCCGGTCGAGCTGTACGCGAGCCAGAGGCGGGGGTTGGCCATGGTGCGCAGCTCGCGGCGCAGGTCGGGCGCCTTGTCGCCGGTGAGCCGGCCTCCGGGGACGGTGGCGGGCAGCCCGATCGCGGTGAGCGCCGTCACCGCGGCCACGGCCCAGAAGGCCGCGCGCCAGCCGAGGTGCTGGCCGACGAACGTGCCTGCGGGGACGCCGAGGATGGTGGCGATGGTGAGGCCGCCCGTGACGATCGCCAGGGCCCTGCCGCGCGCGTTGGCGGGCACCATGCCGACGGCCGCGACCGCCGCGACCGCCCAGAACCCCGCGTACGCGAACGCGGCCACGATCCTGGTCGTCAGCAGCACCCCATAGCTGGCCGTCAGCCCTCCGGCGACGTGCGCGGCCACGAAGACGGCGACGAAGGCGAGCAACGACAGGCGGCGTGGCCACCGGAGGGTGACGACCGCGAGCAGGGGCCCGCCCACCAGCATGCCGAGGGCGAACGCAGAGATCAGCAACCCGGCGTCAGGGATGGACACCCCGAGATCTGTGGCTATCTCCGGGAGCAGCCCGGCGAGCATGAACTCGGAGGTCCCCTGGGCGAAGATCGCCAGGCCGAGGATGTAGACAGCGAAAGGCACAGGGGCTCCATCATTTGGATTGATCAGTGAAACGAGGGCGGGCAAACCGCTATAAAGCATCGAGGGCGGTGGCGACGACGGCCTCCAGGGCCGCGCGGTCGGCACCCGCGCGGGCGGCGACCCTGAGCCCACCGGCGATGGCGTTGACGAAGTGCGCCAAAGCCAGGGCGTCACGGCCGGGCGCGATGTCGCCGGCGCTCTTGCCCGCCTCGATCGCCTCCCTCATCGCCCCGACGCGCCGGTCGCAGTCGCGCTTGAGCAGGCCGGCCACCTCGGGGTCGTGCGAGGCCAGCTCGATGCCGGCGTTGACCACCAGGCAGCCCATGCGGTCGCCGCACTCGTCGTCGACCACCTGGTGGAGCAGGATGCGGAACTTCTCCCGCACGGGGGCGTCACCGTTCAGCAGCTCGACCTGCCGGCCGGAGACCGCCTCGATGTAGTGGCGAAGCGCCCTGCCGAACAGGTCGTGCTTGCTCTTGAAGGTGTTGTAGATGCTGCTGCGCCCGAGGCCCGTGGCGTCGCACAGATCCTGGGTCGAGGTCGCCTCGTACCCACCGGCCCAGAACGCCCGCATCGCCGCGTCGACCGCCTGACCCTCGTCGAAGTTCCTCGGCCTCGCCATACCCAGAACGTAGCACTTTTTGGAACGGTCAGTGCAATATCGGCAAATGGAGTACACCCAGACCAGGTGGGTCAGGATGAGGGGATGCGGACACTTGTTCTGGGTGGTACGAGGTTCCTGTCCAGGGAGATCGCACGGCAGGCGCGCGATCGCGGGCACGAGGTGGTGTGCGCGGCGCGCGGGCTCGCGGGCGATCCGCCGCCGGATGTTGAATTCGTCCGGGTCGATCGGAGTGAGGACGGCGGGCTGGCGGCGGTGGAGGGCCCCTTCGACCTCGTCATCGACGTCGCCAGGCATCCGAGCCTGGTGCGGCGGGCCGTCATGGAGCTCGCAGGTCGCGCCGGGCACTGGACGTTCGTGTCGTCGTGCAGCGTCTACTCCGACTTCGGTGAGGCCAACCAGGTACTGCACGAGCCGCTGGCCGCCGATGCCGACGAGACCGACCCGGAGAACTACGGGCCGGCCAAGGTGGCGTGCGAGCGGATCGTCGGTGATGGGGCGCTCGTCGTGCGTGCCGGACTGATCGTGGGCCCGGAGGACGGATCCGACCGGTTCACCTACTGGGTCGACCGGCTGGCGCGTGGCGGGCCCGTGCTGGCTCCTGGGTCACCCAACGAGCTCGTGCAACTCGTCGATGTGCGCGATCTGGCCGCCTGGACGCTCGACTCGGCAGAGAAAGGGCTCGCCGGTCCGTATGATGCGATCTCCATGCCGTTCAGCAGGGGCAAGCTGCTGGCGGAGATCGCCAAGAGCGTGGCAGTGGAGCCCGAGCTGGTCTGGGCCGGTCAGGAGTTCCTCATCGAGCAGAAGGTGGAGCCGTGGATGGGGCCGCGGTCGCTGCCGATGTGGCTGCCGTTGCCCGAGTACGCCGGCTTCATGACCCGCGACACCTCCGCCACGCTGGCCGCCGGGCTGCGCATCCGCCCGGTCGCCGATACAGCCCGCGACACGCTCGCCTGGCAGCGCGAGTCCGGCCACACGGTGGGCCGCTCCGGCCTCACGACCGCCGAAGAAGCCGAGCTTCTTCGAATGCTTGGTTGACACAGCGGGGTGGCGCCGGAGCTCATCGACATCGACTCGCGATGGATCAAGCCGGCGCCCACGTTCGCCATAAGCAAGCGGGGAACCGGTGACTCACCGGTTCCCCACTCTGCTGAACCGCTATTTCGTGCCCGAGGACACGTCGAAATCAGCTGCAGCCGCTGGTGCTGCCGCAGCCCTCGCAGACGTAGCAGCTGCCGGCCGGGCGCATCTTCGTGCCGCAGGTCATGCAGAGCGGCGCGTCGGCGGTGCGGCCCTGGTGGCTTTCGAGCGCGGCCGCCGAGCCGTTCCCCCGCGAGGGGGACTCGACGGGGGTGGCCGTCCCACCGGTGGCGGGGCCGTCCTCCGCCTTGTCCTCCGCCTTCTCCTCGTGCCGCTCCTCTATGGGGGCGGACTGCGCGAGGGCGGCGGTGTCGATGACCTCCTGGGGCGCGCCGGGGTCCTCACCGCGCTGCTGTGCCGCCCGCTCGGCCGCCGAGAAGACGCCGAGGGCAGCCCGCTCGTCGTACGGCAGGTGGTCGAGGGCAAGGCGGCGGAAGATGTAGTCGACCACCGAGGCCGCCATGCGCACGTCCGGGTCGTCGGTCATGCCCGCCGGCTCGAACCGCATGTTGATGAACTTGCTGACGTAGGTGTCCAGCGGGACGCCGTACTGCAGGCCGACGGAGATGGCCACCGAGAAGGCGTCCATGACACCGGCGAGGGTCGAGCCCTGCTTGGACATCTTGAGGAAGACCTCGCCGAGGCCGTCCTCGGGGTAGGACGACGCCGTCATGTAGCCCTTGGCACCGCCGACGGTGAACCGGGTCGTGGTGCTCGGCCGCTGGTTCGGCAGGCGGCGCCGCTTGGGCTTGGGCACCTCGACGACCTGGACGACCGGCTCCGCGGCCTTCTCCTCGGTCTTCTTGGCGATCGACAGCGGCTGGCCGACCTTGCAGTTGTCGCGGTAGACCGCGAGCGCCTTCAGGCCGAGCTTCCAGCCCTCCAGGTACACCTGCTCGATGTCCTCGACGGTGGCCGACTCGGGCAGGTTTACGGTCTTGGAGATCGCGCCCGAGAGGAACGGCTGGGTCGCCGCCATCATGCGCACGTGGCCCATCGGGGCGATCGCCCGCTCGCCCATGGCGCAGTCGAACACCTCGTAGTGCTCGTGCTTGAGGCCGGGGGCGTTCATCACGTGGCCGTGCTCGCCGATGTACTCGACGATGGCCTCGACCTGCTCGGGCTGGTAGCCGAGCTGCCGGAGCGCCCTCGGGATCGTCTGGTTGACGATCTGCATCGACCCGCCGCCGACGAGCTTCTTGAACTTCACCAGCGCGAGGTCGGGCTCGATGCCGGTGGTGTCGCAGTCCATCATCAGGCCGATGGTGTTGTGGCTGACCATGCCGTTGGCGACGTAGGTGACGTTCTCGGGAACCGAAAGGTCATACGTCGGCTGGACGCCGCCGTCCTCGTTGGCCGCCACCCGCTCGAACAGGTAGCCGAGGGCGTGGCCGAGTCTGTCATCCCACTTCTCCTGCAGCAGCGTCTTGGCCAGCATCCGAGCCACGCCGCCTGTCCTGCCGATCGACTGGGTCACGGCGCTACGCGCAGCGTGGCCCTGCGGGACCAACTCGTCCCAGACTGCGCGAGGAAGGAAGACGTAGTCCTTCTTCGCCGACCGCTCCGGCTCGAGTTCGACCATCAGCTTGTTCTTGCGATCCCCCATGAACCCGACGATCTCGTCGAAGTTCAGCGCGTGGTCGACATTGCGCAGCCGCACCTGGAAGATCCGGCTGCCGAGGCCGCTCACGGTCTCTCGGGTGGTGGTGGCCATGCCCAGAGCGAGCAGAAGAGTACGCACCTCACCGGCGAACGTCTCCGATGACGTGGACAAGCTCGGCACGCCGGCGAGAGCGGTCCCGTCGGCCTCGAACAGGCCGCGAGCGAAGGCGGCGTAGATCTCGCCATCGTTGGCCTCAAGGATGGCCGAGGGGATGCGCGGCGTCCACCCCTTGCCGGAGTGGTCGGTGCCGGGAAGCTCCTTGGCGAATCCGCTCGCCTGCCACCAACGCGCCAGCCGGACGGACTGGAGAACGACTTCCCGGTAACCCTCGCGTTCCGTGACCGCCGGCTCCAGGTTGAACAGGCCCTTGGCGAGGATGCGGATGCGCTCGATCACATCCGGGTCGGTGTCGGCCACGGAAAGACGGATGCCCTTGGCATGGAGGCTGCCGTCTCCCATGAAGTAGCCGACCAGTTCGGCGAGCTCCGGCGTGACCGCGTTCGGCACGGTGATGTTCCGGTCGCCCGCGTAGTAGGCCTGGTCCAGCACCGGTAGCGCAACCTGGCGAGGCTTACCGACAAGCGTCTGCATCTGCATCGGAACGATGTCGCCGGGTTCGATATCGGCCATCCGCTTCCACTGCCACCCGCCCGTGCCCGTGTCGACGACCTTGACTCGGTGGGTGAGGGTGCCTTGGATCCGGTATCCGCCTTCGGTCAGGATCAACCGCGTCGGTTCCTCGCCGTTGACGAAGAATTTCGTCGCCTGTCGCGGGCCCTCATCAGTGGAGACCGTCATGTCGAGGTCCTGCCAACGATCTCCGTACACGTCACCGATCTCGGACAGGCGGACCAATCCGCGATCTGTGGTGATCAGGGTGTCTCCGGTCAGGCAACCGGTCGGAGCCAGCAATGAGGCCTGGGCGTTGCGGTAGCCGTTCTTCTCGCCGAGGCGCAGGCACTCCTGCCACTGCTTGGTCGCCTCGTTGAGGATCGGCCGGTCCAGGGCGCCGCCGGCGCGCAGGTCGTCGTTGGCGGCGGCGTGCTTGCGCATCACCCGCTTGTGCGGCTCGGCGTTGCGCTTGTAGCCGTCGTACGGCCCGACGATCGCGGCGAGCTCCGCGCTGCGGCGGTAGGAGACGCCGGTCATCAGGCTGGTGATCGCCGCGGCGACCGAGCGCCCGCCGTCGGAGTCGTACGCGTGGCCGGTGGCCATCAGCAGCGCGCCGAGGTTGGCGTAGCCGATGCCGAGCTGGCGGTACGCCCGGGTGGTCTGGGCGATCTTCTCGGTCGGGAAGTCGGCGAAGGTGATCGAGATGTCCATCGCCGTGATGATCAGCTCGGTCAGCTTGACGAAGCTCTCGACGTCGAAGGTGTCGTCCTCGCGCAGGAACTTCAGCAGGTTGATGCTGGCGAGGTTGCAGGACGAGTTGTCCAGGTGGACGTACTCGGAGCAGGGGTTGGACGCGGTGATGCGGCCGGTCTCGGGGCAGGTGTGCCAGTCGTTGATGGTGTCGTCGTACTGGACGCCGGGGTCGGCGCACTCCCAGGCGGCCTGGCCCATCTTGCGGAACAGCGACCTGGCGTCGATCTCCTCGATGACCTCGCCGGTGAGCCGGGCGCGCAGGCCGAACTTGCCGCCCGCCTCGACGGTGCGCATGAACTCGTCGGAGACCCGGACGGAGTTGTTGGCGTTCTGGTACTGGACGGAGACGATGTCCTTGCCGCCGAGGTCCATGTCGAACCCGGCGTCGCGGAGGGCGCGGATCTTGTCCTCCTCGCGCGCCTTGGTCTCGATGAACTCCTCGATGTCGGGGTGGTCGACGTCGAGCACGACCATCTTGGCGGCCCGGCGGGTCGCCCCGCCCGACTTGATGGTGCCCGCGGACGCGTCGGCCCCGCGCATGAACGACACCGGGCCGCTGGCCGTGCCGCCGCTCGACAGCAGCTCCTTGCTGGAACGGATGCGGGAGAGGTTGACCCCGGAGCCGGAACCGCCCTTGAAGATCACACCCTCTTCCTTGTACCACTCGAGGATGGACTCCATCTCGTCGTCCACCGCGAGGATGAAGCAAGCGCTCACTTGCTGAGGCGAGGCGGTGCCGACGTTGAACCAGACCGGGGAGTTGAAGCTGAAGATCTGGTGGATCAGGGCGTGCTTCAGCTCGTGGTCGAAGATCTCGGCGTCCTCCTCGGACGCGAAATAGCCGTGCTCGCGGCCCGTGCGGGTGTAGACACCGACGACACGGTCGACGAGCTGCCGCAGGCTCACTTCGCGCTGCGGGGTGCCGACGGCGCCGCGGAAGTACTTCGTGGTCACGATGTTCGCCGCGTTGACCGACCAGAAGTCGGGGAACTCGACGCCACGCTGCTCGAAGTTGATCGAGCCGTCCCGCCAGTTCGTCATGACGACGTCACGGTGCTCCCAGCGCACCTGGTCGTACGGGTGCACACCGGGCGTGGTGTGGATACGCTTGATCTTCAAGCCCTTGTGGGACCGCTTGCCCCCACGACCCACTGAGCCACTCACCGTCTCCGTCATGATCTCCCCCTTCCGGGGCTCCAAGGAGCCCTCGTGTCGGAAACACTTCGTCGCGCCGTTCGCATCCCCCGGCGCAGGGGTCCAGCGGGAATGCCCGGCCTTACGGCGTCGCGGCCCGCTGGGAGGTGTCCAAAAGTGGTCTGGCCTGTTCAGCTGTGTTTCGCGGCTCGCGCCGCCCGGAGCTGCTCGATCTCTTCCTCGAAGTCGGCGAGCGTCTCGAAGCTCCGGTAGACGGAGGCGAACCGAAGGTAGGCCACCTCGTCGAGCTCGCGGAGCGGGCCGAGGATCGCCAGGCCCACCTCGTGTGCCGGGATCTCGGCCGAGCCGGTCGCCCGGATGCTCTCCTCGACGCGCTGGCCGAGCTGCGCCAGCGAGTCCTCGCTGACGGGCCGCCCCTGGCAGGCGCGGCGCACGCCGGCTATCACCTTGTCCCGCGAGAAGGCCTCGGTGACCCCGCTGCGTTTGCTCACCATCAGGAGCACCGTCTCCTGGGTGGTGAACCGGCGCCCGCACTCAGGGCAGGTGCGCCGGCGGCGGATCGCCGCGCCGTCCTCGGTAGAGCGGCTGTCGATGACCCGCGTGTCCGGATGACGACAGAACGGACAATGCATGTCGCCTCCCTTTTCTCGCGGCCCCCACGAGTTACGCCGGCACGACCTCGGATGAGGAGGTTCCCGAGGCGTCGGCCTCAGGGATAAGCCGCCATATGTTTCCGCATTCCACCATGCTTTCGGGCCCTTCCCGCCTAAACGGGAATACGCTCACGCACGCACTTCGGCTACTCGGAGTGCGTTGACGGAAACACAACTTATGGTGAACCACATCGGTGTAACTACTAGATGTTGTGGTCTAACCGTAGGAGTGACGCACCATGAACGCAAGTCGGCCGGGCCGACGAGCGGGAAATCGGCCGCCCATCAGGGCGAACGAGCGGGCCACGGCGTGTCGCGACCACCGGGGACGGTGATGCGGCTGGGGCGCGAGCCTCCTCGACCCCGCACCCCCGGACACGGATCGCTCGCGTGATCGACTTTCGGCGCTCCACGGGCATAAGATCGCAAAGTCGAACACGATATCGATCGAACTCCCGTACGATGGCGTTCACCAGATTGTCGTCGAATTCGGCGACTCTCGAACAACTGTTTGAAGACGATCTTGAACAGAGTTATTGTCGCTGTGTGCGACATCGGGAACACACACCGGGAGCCGGCCGGGGCGGGCACGGCGTGACGGAGCGTCCCCCAGGCGCCCGGCGAGGAGGAGCTATGAGCGAGCAGGACGAGATCGGCACGGTTGCCAGCGATCTGGCGGTGCGCAGGCGTGACTCCCTCGGTCTCACCCCACGGCAACGCAAGATTCTCGAGGTGATCCGCGATTCGGTGCAGCAGCGCGGCTACCCGCCCTCCATGCGAGAGATCGGCGAGGCGGTCCAGCTGACCAGCACCTCCAGCGTGTCCCACCAGTTGACCGCACTGCAGCGCAAGGGCTATCTCCGCCGTGACCCGCACCGCCCCCGCGCGCTGGAGGTCCGCCTGCCCGGCGAGCCGGCGCTCTGGGTCGACCCCGTCGCCCCGGGCGGCGAGGAGTCCCTGGTGAGCCGGCCGACGGCCACGTTCGTCCCCCTTGTCGGGCGCATCGCCGCCGGTGGTCCCATCCTTGCCGAGGAGCGGGTCGAAGACGTCTTCGCCCTTCCCAAGCAGCTCGTGGGCGAGGGCACGCTCTTCCTCCTCCAGGTCGCCGGTGACTCGATGATCGACGTGGCGATCGCCGACGGCGACTGGGTCGTCGTGCGCCAGCAGCCGGTGGCCGACAACGGCGACATCGTCGCGGCGATGATCGACGGCGAGGCCACGGTCAAGACCTTCAAGCGCAAGGACGGCCACGTCTGGCTGGTGCCGCACAACGCCAACTACGACCCGATCCCTGGTGACGAGGCCACCGTCCTCGGCAAGGTCGTGGCGGTCCTCCGCAAGCTCTGACCTCTCCCGCCCGGCACAAGCCCGCCCCCCGCCTGAGCGCCCACCCCGGGTGAGCGCTCAGGCGGTCTCGCTTTCAGGCCCCGGCCGGGCACGAAACACCAGCCCGGGTACGAATCACCGGCCCGGGTATGCACCACCGGCCGGGCCACGGCCTCCCGTGACCCGGTTGTCGTCCCGGGTCTCAGGGGACGATGTTGACGAGCTTGGGCGCCCGCACGATCACCTTGCGGGGTGCTCCGTCCAGGTGGGCGCGCACCTTGTCGGAGGCCAGCGCCAGCGCCTCCAGCTCCGCCTGCGAGATCGACGGTGAGACCTCCAGGCGGTCCCTGACCTTGCCTGCCACCTGGACGACGCAGGTCACCGAATCCTGCACCAGCAGCGCCGGGTCGGCCGCCGGCCAGCCGCCGTGCGAGACCGTGGGCCCGTGCCCGAGCCGCTCCCAGCCCTCCTCGGCGACGTACGGCGCGACCAGCGACAGCATGACCGCCAGGGACTCGGCGGCCTCGCGCACGGCCGGGTCGGCCGCCCCCGGGCCGGTGTCGATGGCCTTGCGGGTCGCGGAGGTCAGCTCCATCATGCGGGCGACCGCCACGTTGAAGCGGTGGGACTCGACCAGCCGGGTGATCTCGTCGATGGCCCGGTGGGTGACCTTGCGCAGCTCGGTGTCACCGGCCGCGAAGTCGGCCCCTGCGGGAGAGGCCGCGCCCGCCTCGGCCATGACGCGGAACGCCCTGGCCAGGAACTTCTGGGAGGCGGCGGGCGACAGGTCGGCCCAGTCGATGTCGTCCTCGGGCGGCCCGGCGAAGATCATCGTCAGGCGGACGGCGTCCACGCCGAACGCGTCGATCTGCTCGCCCAGGTCGACGCCGTTGCCCAGCGACTTGGACATCGCCTTGCCCTGGTTGATCACCTGGCCCTGGTTCAGCAGGCGCAGGAACGGCTCGGTGAAGTCGACCATGCCCATGTCGTGCAGGACCTTGGTGAAGAACCGCGAGTACAGCAGGTGCAGCACGGCGTGCTCGACGCCGCCGACGTACTGGTCGACGGGGCCCCAGCGCCTGACCTGCTCGACGTCGAACGCCCCCTCCTCGAAGTCCGGCGAGCAGTAGCGCAGGAAGTACCACGAGGAGTCGACGAAGGTGTCCATCGTGTCGGTGTCACGCTGGGCGGGACCCCCGCACTTCGGGCACGAGACGTTGACCCACTCGGTGGCGCTCGCCAGGGGCGAGACGCCCTTGGGGGCCAGCGCCTCGCCGCGCAGGTCGGGCAGCGTCACCGGCAGCTGGTCGTCCGGGACGGGGACCTCGCCGCAGTCGACGCAGTGGATGATCGGGATCGGGGTGCCCCAGAAGCGCTGGCGGGACAGCAGCCAGTCGCGCAGCCGGTAGTTGACCGAGGCGGTACCCGTGCCGCGATCCTGCAGCACCTGGATGATGCGGGAGATCGCCTCGGTCTTCGACAGGCCGTCCAGCGGGCCGGAGTTGACCAGCTTGCCCTCGCCGGGGGTGGCGACGCCGGTCTCGCCCGGGTCGGCCAGCCCGGTGTGCACGACCACCCGCACGGGCAGGTCGAACTTCAGCGCGAAGTCGAGGTCGCGCTGGTCGTGCGCGGGCACCGCCATGATCGCGCCGTGGCCGTAGTCGGACAGGACGTAGTCGGCCGCCCAGACCGGGATGCGCTCGCCGTTGACCGGGTTGACGGCATAGCGCCCCAGGAAGACGCCGGTCTTCTCCTTGTCGGTGGACAGCCGCTCGATGTCGCTCAGCTTGGCGACCTCGGCGCGGTAGGACTTCAGCGCGGGCAGCTGCTCGGGGGCGCAGATCTCCTCGGCCAGCGGCGCGTCCACGGCGACCACGAAGAACGTCGCGCCGTACAGGGTGTCGGGGCGGGTCGTGTAGACCGTGACCGGCTCGTCGCGGCCCTCGATCTCGAACCGGACGTCGGCGCCCTCGGAACGGCCGATCCAGTTGCGCTGCATGGTCAGCACGCGGTCGGGCCAGCCGCCCTCCAGCTGGGCCATGTCGTCGACGAGCCGGTCGGCGTAGTCAGTGATCTTGAAGTACCACTGGGTCAGCTCGCGGCGGACGACCTCGGCCCCGCAGCGCTCGCATCGGCCGGCGACGACCTGCTCGTTGGCCAGCACCGTCTGGTCCGTCGGGCACCAGTTGACCAGGCCGCCCTTGCGGTAGGCCAGGCCGCGCTCGAAGAAGCGGTTGAACAGCCATTGGTCCCAGCGGTAGTACTCGGGGTCGCTGGTGTGCAGGCGCCGTGACCAGTCGAAGGAGACGCCGTACCTCTTGAACGAGGTGGCCTGGGTCTCGATGTTGGCGTAGGTCCACTCGGCGGGGTGCGCGTCGCGCTTGATCGCGGCGTTCTCCGCGGGCAGCCCGAAGGAGTCCCACCCGATGGGGTGCAGCACGTTGTACCCGCGCTGGAACCAGTAGCGGGCGACGACGTCGCCGATCGCGAAGACCTCGCCGTGGCCCATGTGAAGGTCGCCGGAGGGGTAGGGGAACATGTCGAGCATGTACTTGCGGGGACGCTCGTCAGCGGCGTCCTCACCTGCCCGGAAGGGGTTCAGTTCCTCCCACCGCGGCTGCCACTTAGCCTGCAGCGCCTGCGGATCGTACTGCTCGTCACTCACGGCCCATGTCCCTCGGTCGGCTCAACGCGGATGGCTTGACCAATAAAGAAACCCCCCGTGACCACGAGGGGCAGCCGCATCGACCGGTGTCTCAGCTCAGTCGACGCGGCCCGCTAAGAAGCAGGGTCCTGCCACGCATAGTCCAAGGGTAGCGCAGCGAGCAATCGGACTTCGTATCGTTTCCACGCCGCCGCTGGTGGCCGGGGGATTTCGGGCACACCGCTACTCGATGGTAATAGATCCGTTGTGACCTCATATGTCCCTTTAGTTTACGCTTTTCGCCGTGGTGAACTCGTACGAGGCGGAGCGCAGACCTGATCCAGCGGAGGAGGGGCTGCCGATGCAGGACCCGCCGACCGATCCGACAGGCCTGGGGTTCCGGGGGGCTTTCTCCGATTCTCCTGCGGACACCCCCGCTTCGCATGAGATCATGCCGAGCACCCCCAATCCGGGCATGATGTCGGGAGGTCCGCCAGCAATGGCTCCTGAGCACACCAGCCGGCCCACGCGGCCTCCGGCATGGCCGGAGAACCCCCCGGCATGGCCGGAGATGCCTCCGCCTCCCCCTCCGCCGCCCTCGGCGTCGGTCTTCGACCCGCTCCCGTACGGCAGCCGCACCACGCCCGACCCCCAGTCGTCCTGGGAGTCCACCCAGCAGTACGCGCCGCAGTCCTCCCGCGAGGGGTCCCAGCAGGCTCCGGTCCAGACGTCGTTCCCCCCGCCGCCGCCGCCCACCGACTCCCCCTTCGCGCCGCCGCCCACCGGCCCGCAGCAGTACGCCGCGCAGCCCACCGGCTCCCAGCAGTACGCTCCCCAGCCTTCCGGGCCGCAGCAGTACGCTCCCTCGTCCACCGGGCAGCAGCAGTACGCCCCGCGGCCCACAGGACCGCAGCAGTACGCCGCCCAGCCTTCGGGGCCGCAGCAGTACGCGCCGCCCGCCACCGGGCCGCAGCAGTTCCCCCCGCAGGGCGCGGCGCGGCAGGAGTACGCCCCGGAGGCGCCCGCGCAGCCGTTCCGGCTCCCCGACGACGCCCCGCCCGCGCCCGCCTACGTCCCGGCCGGCACCGAGACCACCATCCGCGTGTCAGAAGCGACCGGCGTGATGGGCACGATGGCCCCTGAGCAGCGTCCGGCCGGCCCCGAGCAGCGCGGGCAGCGGCACGCGGCCCCCCCGCAGGAGCACGACCCCTACAAGCCGTTCGTCACCGCCGGGCAGATCAGCGGCCCGAAGACCCCGCCCCCCGAGCGCCAGCAGGAGCTCTGGAACACCGTCTTCGGCGACAACTACGAGGCGATGGGCGAGGACTCCGAGGACACCGAGGGCGGCAGGCGGGTGTGGCTGCTCGCGCTCGTCGCCTCCGTCGCGGTGGCCCTGGTGGCGGCGCTGCTGTGGGCGTTCCTCGCCGGCCCGCTGCGCTCGTCGCCCGACGACAGCGAGGCGAGCAAGCCGGGCTCGGGCAAGAGCACGCCCAAGGCGTCCTCCTCGTCCCCGGGCAAGCAGGCCACCACCAAGCCGCAGTCCATCGGCAGGCTGCCGAAGTACCCCGGCGAGGCCTCGCCGCGCGCCGGCATCCTCACCGACAAGGCGTCGGCCATCAGCGTGGCCAGGCTGGGCGGCCCCTGGCGGCTCGACCTGCGCTCGCAGCACGTGCAGGCGACCTACGGCTTCGTGACCCGCCAGTACGTGGCCGCGGGCACCGACTCGGCGGGCACCCCGCAGTTCGCCCAGGTGATGACCGGCCCGCTCGCCAAGAGCCTGGCGGGCAAGTACTCCGCGGCCTCCCCGGAGGACCTCACCCCGGTGATCAGCTCGGTGGCGTTCGCGGCGCGCAACAAGTTCTTCCCCGAGGGCAACAAGGTGGCGAAGACCGCCGAGCAGCGCCTGGCCGTCGGCGGCCGCCCCGCGCGCGTCGTCGCGTACCAGATCCTCGCGGGCGGGGCCAAGACCACACTGGTGGTCGGCGCGGTGAGCACCGGCGCCGAGGTGCCGGTGATCGTCTACATGTCGGTGCCGGACAGCAAGAAGGAGTTGCTGCCCGACATCAACACGGTCTTCTCCTCGATCCGGCCCACCACGCCGGCCTCCTGACGGTCCGGCGGGAGGCGGGGCGGCGGGCGGGGGTCAGAACTCGCAGGGCAGGTGCTTGACGCCGTTGATGAAGCTGGAGAACAGCCTCTTCGGACGCCCCGCCTCGATCTGCGGCACCCGCTGGAGCAGCTCGCGGAACATCACGGTGATCTCCCGCCTGGCCAGGTGGGCGCCCAGGCAGAAGTGCGGCCCCGGCCCGCCGAATCCCACGTGCGGGTTCGGGTCGCGGGTGATGTCGAAGCGGTAAGGGTCGGCGAAGACCGCGCGGTCGCGGTTGGCCGACCAGTAGTACAGCACGGCCTTCTCCCCCTTCCTGTAGTGGGCGCCGTTCAGCTCGAAGTCCCTGGTGACCTTGCGGCGCATGTAGTTGACCGGCGAGGCCAGCCGGACGATCTCCTCGACCGCCTTGGGCGCGTGGCCGTCCACGTCGGTCAGCCACCTGGCCTTCTCGCCGGGGTTGCGCGTGAGCAGGAGCAGGCCCTGCGAGATGGCGTTGCGGGTGGTCTCGTTGCCCGCGATCACCAGCAGGATGAAGAACGAGCCGAGCTCCTGCAGGGTCAGCCGCTCGCCATCGATGTTGGCGTTGACCAGGGATGACGTCAGGTCGCCCGTGGGGTTCTCCGCGCGGTGGGCGGCGAGGTCCTGGACGAGCTGCTGGAGCTCCAGCCCGGCGTTGAGCATGGCGGCCACCACGCTGTCCATGTCGCCCTCGGGGACATACTCGGAGTCCGAGGCGCCGATGATGATGTTCGAGCGGTCGAAGATGAAGCGGTAGTCCTTCTCCGGGATGCCCATCATGTCGCAAATGATCTTGAGCGGCAGCCGGGCCGCCACCTCGGTGACGAAGTCGCAGCCCGGCCCGGTCTCCAGCAGGTCGTCGACGATCCGGACGGCCGCGGTCTGCACGTCCTCCTCGAACTTCTGGATCATCTTCGGCGTGAAGGCCCGGGACACGATGCGCCTCAGGCGCGCGTGCCGGGGGTCGTCCATGTTGATCATCGAGCCGAAGTACTCGGCGAACTCCGCGGGCATGTCGGCGATGTTGGTCGCGCCGCCGTCCCCCGAGCAGAAGACGTCGGGGTTGCGGCTGATCTCGATGATGTCCGCGTGCCTGACTATCGCGTGGTAGCCGTCGCCCCTCGGCGCGAAGGACAGCTCCGGCTCCTCGAAGAAGACGGGGGTCTCACGTTCGCGGAGCAACTCGAAGGCGTGCTCACGCTCGGCCATGGGCCGCGCCCAGAATTCCCAGTCGGACAGGTTGATCTGGTCGTACGAGGTGATCGGCTTGCGCTCCGGAGGCGTCCCCACAGTCATGATTCCATGATTGATAAAAGCGGTTACTTACGTCAAACCTGGCATAACGGCTAGCTCGTGCGGTAGCCCATGTGCTTGATGCCGTTGATGAAGTTCGACAGCAGGTAGTCGGGCTCACCGGTCGAGCGGATCTCCGGCAGTCGGGTGAACAGCTCGCGGAACATGACCGTGATCTCGCGTCTCGCCAGGTGAGCCCCGAGGCAGTAGTGCGGTCCCGGCCCGCCGAACCCGACGTGCGGATTCGGGCTGCGGGTGATGTCGAAGACGTCGGGGTCGGCGAACACCGCCTCGTCCCGGTTGGCGGAGTTGTAGAACAGCAGGACCTTGTCGCCCTTCTTGTACTCCTGCCCGTTCATCTCGTGGTCCTGTGTGAGCGTGCGGCGGAACTGGATCACCGGGGTGGAGTACCTGATGATCTCCTCGACCGCGCCGGGGATGTGGGTCTCGAAGTCGCCCAGCAGCAGCTCGCGCTGCCCGGGGTTGTCGGTGAAGAGCTTCAGGCCGTGCGAGATGGCGTTGCGGGTGGTCTCGCTGCCCGCGACGACCAGCAGGATGAAGAACGACCCGAGCTCCTGGGAGGTCAGGTGCTCCTCGCCGTTGACCAGCATGCTGGTGAGGTCGCCGGTGGGGTTCCCGCGCCGCTCGCGGCCGAGCCGCCGGGCCAGGCCGCTGAGCTCGTGCCCCGCGCGGAGCAGCCTCACCAGGCCCTTGGCGACGTTCCACCGCGTGATGTCGGGCCGGATGCCGGTGTACTCGGCGTCGGCGTTGCCCAGGATGACGTTCGTGCTGCGCAGCACCATGTCGTGGTGGGCCGGAGGGATGCCCATCATGTCGCAGATGACCTGCACCGGCAGCCGGGCGGCGATCTGGGGGACGAAGTCGCCCGGCCCCTCGGCGACGGCCCTGTCGACGATCTCGCGCGCCGCCCTGGCGACGTCCTCCTCCATCTTCTTGAGGATCTTCGGAGTGAACGCGCGCGAGACGATGCGCCTGAGCCTGGCGTGCCGGGGGTCGTCCATGTTGATCATCGAGCCGAAGTAGACCGCCAGCCACCTCGGCATGTCGGGGATGCTGTTGGAGGTGGGCTCGCTGCTGAAGACGCCGGCGTTGCGGCTGGCCTCGCTCACATCCGCGTGCCGCACCAGCGCGTAGAACCCGGCCCCCGCGCCGATGAACGGGGTGTGGTTCTCCTTGGTGAAGACCGGCCGGTCGAGCTGCCTGAGCCTGCGGAAGGCCTCGTGCCGCCGCCCCTGGGGCAGCCCCCAGAAGGGGATGTCAGAAAGATCGATGTCAGTCACGCCTGCCGTCATCCCTGACGCACCTCCGGGCTCCATGGTTCGAGAAAGCGAGCGCTTACGTCAAGAGGCCTTGATGAGGTCCGCCGCCCTCTCCGCGATCATGATCGTAGGGGCGTGGGTGTGCCCGCGGTTGAGCATCGGCATGACCGAGGTGTCCACCACGCGCAGCCCAGGCACCCCGATGACCCGCAGCGACGGGTCGACCACCGCGTCGTCGTCGACGCCCATCTTGCAGGTGCCCGCCGGGTGGTAGAGCGTCTCGCTGTGCTCGCGCACGAACCTGGCCAGCTCCTCGTCGGTCTCCTCGCCGCCGTACGGCCGCATGGGCTTGCCCGCGTACGGCCGGAGCGCCGTGGTCGCGAACACCTCCCTGGCCCTCTTCAGCCCGGCCACCATCCGCCGCACGTCGCCCTCCGCGGTCAGGTAGCAGGGGTCGATCACCACCTCACCGTCGTTCAGCGTGATCCGGCCGCGGCTCTCCGGCTGGAGCAGGATGACGCCGATGGTGACGCCGTGCCCGGGAGGCGGGGTGATCCCGTGATCGGAGAACGGCACCGGCGCGAAGAGCAGCTCGATGTCGGGGGCGGGCTCCTCCGGGGTGGTCCTGAGGAAGGCGACGGCCTCGCCGACGTTGGACGTCAGCATCCCGCTGCGGCTCAGCAGGTAGCGCGCGAGGTTGCCGACCGACTCCGCCGAGGCGAGCGTGACGGGCTCGGGGCACTCCAGCATGACCGCCGAGGCCAGGTGGTCCATGAGGTTGCGCCCGACCCCGGGCAGCTCGTGCCTGGGCTCGACGCCCGCGGCCCTCAGGGCGTCCGGGTCGCCGATCCCCGAGAGCATGAGCAGGTGCGGCGACCCGATGGCCCCGGCCGAGAGGATCACCTCCCTGGCCGCCGTCACGCGCCTGCCCTCGTCGTACTCCACGCCGGTGGCCCGGCCGTCCTCGTCGAGCAGCACCCGGCTCACCTGCGCGGCGGTGAGCACGGTCAGGTTGGGGCGGCCCATCGCCGGGCGCAGGTACGCGTCGGCCGCGCTCCACCGCCGCCCCCGGTCCTGGGTGACCGGCGTCTGGGAGAACCCCTCGTTGGAGTCGCCGTTCAGCTCCGCAAGCGGGGTGAGCCCGACCTCCTCGCAGGCACGCAGGAACGCCAGGGTCGTCACGTTCGGGCTGCGCAGCTCGGAGACGTAGACGGGGCCGTCCGTCCCGTACACCCCGCCCCGGTTGGACCCGACCCGCCGCTCCGAGCGCCTGAAGTACGGCAGGACCTCGTCGTAGGACCAGCCGGGCAGGTTCCAGCCGTCGTAGTCGGCGCGGACGCCGCGTATCCACATCTGGGCGTTGATGGACGAGGAGCCGCCGAGGGTCCTGCCGCGCGGCCAGTACAGCTCGCGTCCGAACATCTCCGCCTGCTTGGCGGTGCTGAAGTTCCAGTCGTACCGCGTCTTGAAGAGCTTGGAGAAGCCCGCGGGCACGCGGATCTCCAGCTTGCGGTCCGCGCCACCGGCCTCCAGCAGGGCCACCCGCACCGAGGGGTCCGCGGAGAGCCGGTTGGCGAGCACGCAGCCCGCCGAACCCGCTCCCACGATGACGTAGTCGTATTGCATTGATGCCTCCGGGGGATGCTGAGCAACCTTTCACGTACTTACGCCCGTTGCGACCCCACGTCCACGCTCGTTACCGATTAGTAGCTATCGGCTGCCAAGATGTCGCAGACACCGGCGGCGCCGTTCGCCCCGACGCAAGCGGCCGGCCCCAGCGAGGAGGAACGCCCATGCTCAACCTGTCGGTCGTCCTGGAGGACAGCGCCCGCGAGCACCCCGACCGCACCGCCGTGGTACTCGGGGACATGCGGATGTCGTACTCCCTGGTGAACACTTTGGCGAACCAGGTGGCGAACCTCCTGGCTTCGCGGGGCATCGGCAAGGGCGACAAGGTGGCGCTGGCGTGCCCCAACCTGCCGTACTTCCCGTTCGTCTACTTCGGCATCCTGAAGTCGGGCGCCACGGTGGTCCCGCTGAACGTGCTGCTGCGGTCGCGGGAGATCGCCTACCACCTGCGCGACTCCGAGGCCAAGGCGCTGTTCTGCTTCGAGGGCACCCCCGAACTGCCGCTCGGCGAGCGCGGCCACGCCGGGTTCCGCGAGGCCCTTCCGGCCGGTGACCCGCACGCGGACGACTTCTTCCTGCTGCCCGCCACGCCCTTCGCGACCGACTCGGGCATCGAGGGCGTACGGACGCTGTGGAGCGCGCTCGACGGCCTGCCCGGCGAGTTCGAGACCGCGGCGACGGCCCCCGACGACACGGCGGTGATCCTCTACACCAGCGGCACCACGGGGCAGCCCAAGGGCGCCGAGCTCAGCCACCAGAACATGCTGATGAACGCCATCGTCTCCGACGAGATGTTCGACCTCGCGGGCGACGACGTCTTCCTCGCGACGCTGCCGCTGTTCCACTCGTTCGGCCAGACCGTCATCATGAACGCCGGCTTCCGCCGCAGGGCGACCCTGGTGCTGGTGCCGCGCTTCGAGCCGGCCGCCGCGCTGGCGCTGATGCGGGCGGAGGGGGTCACGCTGTTCGCGGGCGTCCCGACGATGTACTGGGCGATGCTCACCTCGGTCCACGCCGACGGCGCGGAGGTTCCGGCGACCTTGCAGACCGCCGTCGCGGGCGGCGCGTCGCTGCCCGTCGAGGTGCTGAAGGACTTCGAGAAGACCTTCGGCCGGCCGGTGCTCGAGGGGTACGGCCTGTCGGAGACCTCGCCGGTGGCCAGCTTCAACCAGCCGGGCAGGCCGACCAAGGCCGGGTCGATCGGCACCCCGGTCTGGGGCGTGGAGATGAAGCTCGTCGGCGCGGGCTGGGAGACCATCGAGGGCGAGGGCCCCGGCGAGATCGCGATCCGCGGCCACAACGTGATGAAGGGCTACTACAACCGGCCCGAGGCCACCGCCGAGGTCATGAAGGACGGATGGTTCCGCACCGGCGACATCGCCACCAGGGACGCCGACGGCTACTACTCGATCGTCGACCGCGCCAAGGACATGATCATCCGTGGCGGGTTCAACGTCTACCCGCGCGAGCTGGAGGAGGTGCTGATGACGCACGAGGCGGTCTCGCTGGCCGCCGTCGTCGGCGTCCCGCACCCCTCGCACGGCGAGGAGATCAAGGCGTACGTGATCCTCAAGGCGGGCGCGGCGGTCACCGAGGACGAGCTGGCCGGCTGGTGCAAGGAGAACATGGCGGCCTACAAGTACCCCCGCCTGGTGGAGTTCCGTGAGTCGTTCCCGATGACGGCGAGCGGCAAGATCCTCAAGCGCGAGCTGCGCTGACGCCGGGCTTCCCGGTTCACGCCGACGGCTTACTCGCCATCGAACTCCCCCAAATTGGGGCAAACCTACGAGGAGGCCGGGGCGAGGGATCTCGGGGCGAGCAACTGGAGGCGATGCCATGGACGTGCGCGAGCTGATGCGACGGGTCCCGGACTTCGACAGGTTCCCCAGCGTGGACGAGATGCACGCCGAGCTGGACGAGTTCGCCAGGCTCCACCCCGGCCTCGTGAGCCTGCGCCGGATCGGCACCTCCCGCCTGGGGGAGCCGCTCCGGGCGCTCACCGTGGGCACCGGCGACCGCGACGCCGTGATCATCGGCGGGCCCCACCCCAACGAGCCGATCGGCGCGCTCACGGTCAGCCGGCTCATCCGGCTGCTGTGCGAGGACGCCGGGCTGCGGGACGGGCTGGGGTACCGCTGGCACCTGATCCCCTGCGTGGATCCCGACGGGGCGCGGCTGAACGAGGGCTGGTACGCCCGCCCGGGCGACCGCCGCCACTACGCCCGCCACTTCTACCGCCCGGCCTGGAACGACCAGGTCGAGTGGACGTTCCCGCTCAGCGGCGACGGCTACACCTTCGACCGCGCCCTGCCGGAGACCGAGGCGCTGATGCGGCTCATGGACGAGGCGCGGCCCGCCTTCGTGTACTCCCTGCACAACGGGGAGTACAGCGGCGCCTACTACTACCTCAACCGCCACGACCCCGTCCTCGCGGCCCGGCTCACCGAGCTGCCGGCCTTGGCGGGCATCCCGCTGCACCACGGCGAGCCCGAGCTGCCCGGCGCCACTACGCTCGCCCCGGCCGTGTACCTCACCCCGGGCGGCACGCGGCAGGCGAAGGTCTTCGGCGCCGGCGGCGGCAGCGCGGACTACGCGGCGAGGTTCGGCTCCCTCCACCTGATCACCGAGCTGCCCTACTGGGCCGACGAGCGGATCTCCGACGCGACCCCGACCACCACCTCGTACGGCGATGTGGTCAAGACGGGGCTGGCCGCCCAGCGCGAGCTGATCGACCTACTGCTGGCGGCCATGGAGGGGGTGCGGCGCGATTTGACCGTCCACTCGCCGTTCCGCCGCTCGGCCGAGGACATGTTCGTCACGTACCGGAAGTTCGCCGACGAGTGGGAGGACCACCCCGGAGCGGACCGTCCCGCGACCGTGGCGGAGCAGTTCGGCAACCGGCAGACGCTCCACATGCGCCGGCTGCGCTTCGCGGGCACCTTCTGCCGCATGCTGGACGCCGAGTGCGCCGCGGGGAACCTCACTCCCGCCATCCGCGCGCAGCGGGCCCGGCTGGGCGAGCTGTTCGAGGGGTGGTGCGACGAGGCGGCGGCCGAGTCCCCCGGCCGGCCGCTCGCCATCCGCACGCTGGTCGCCGTCCAGCTCGCCGCCGCCCTGGTCGCCGCCGAGCACGCGCGCGGCTGAGCGCCCGTAACGAGGCCGGCGCCCCGCCTGGTGGAGGCGGGGCGCCGGATCGTTCGTACGGCGTGCGGGGTGCCGGTCAGCGGCCGCGCCGGCCGGTCGAGCGCTCGGTCACGGCCAGTCGAGCGAGGGGCGCAGCGGGACGCCCGACTCGCCTCCCTCGCCGAGCTTGACGCCGAGCACCTGGTGGAGCTGGACCTTGTTGCGCTCGAAGCCGACGACGCAGCCGGCCATGTAGAGCCGCCAGACCCGCGCCGTGCCCTGGCCGACCTCGGCGACCGCCTCGTCCCAGTGGGCGTCGAGGTTGGCGCACCACTTCTCCAGGGTCCTGGCGTAGTGCTCCCGGAGGTTCTCCTCGTGCCGGATCTCGTACCCGATGTCCTCCATCTGGCGGACGAGGTGGCCCACGGACTCCAGCTCGCCGTCGGGGAACACGTAGCGGTTGATGAAGCCGCCCTTGTTGATCGTGCGCTCCGTGCCGGTGGGCCGGGTGATGCAGTGGTTGAGCAGGCGCCCGCCCGGCTTGAGCTTGTCGTACAGGAACTTGAAGTAGCCGGGGAGCTGGTCCTTGCCGATGTGCTCGGTGAGGCCGATCGAGCTGACCGCGTCGAAGTCGCCCTCGGCGACGTCGCGGTAGTCGAGGTGGCGGACCTCCGCCAGCTCGGACAGCCCGGCCTCGGCGATGGCCTTCTGGGCCCACTCGGCCTGCTGGCGCGACAGCGTGACTCCGAGGACCTTCACGCCGTAGTGCTCGGCCGCGTGCATGACCATGCCGCCCCACCCGCAGCCGACGTCGAGCAGGCGCATGCCCGGCTTGAGGTCGAGCTTCCTGGCGACGAGGTCGAACTTGGCGTACTGCGCCTCCTCCAGTGACGAGCCGTCCTCCGGGAACACGGCGCAGGTGTAGGCCATCGAAGGCCCGAGCACCCACTCGTAGAACCGGTTGGAGACGTCGTAGTGATGGTGGATCGCCTCGGCGTCACGCTGCTTGGCATGACGGCTGCCGAGCCGTGCCAGGGCGCTCTGTCGCACCTCCTGCGGCGGCAGGGGCACCCGCATCAGCAGCGGCTTCATCCCGAGCGACCGCGCGACGGAGATCTTCTCCTTCATCGGCATGTCGTTCAGGGTGATCTGCGCCATCTCGGAGAGCAGGGTGTACATGTCACCGTGCACGTCGATATGGCCTGCGATGTAGGCGCGCGCGAGCCCCATCTCCCCCGGAGACTGTGCCAGGTATGCCACCGCTATCGGGGACTTCACCTCGATGCGGACGGCGGCGTCCGACGGTCCGGCCTTGCTCCCGTCGTACGCGGCGAACTCGACGTTCGCGTCCGACCCAACGATCTTCTCGAAGATCTGGGCGAGTCTCATCGAACCAACCTCCTCAACGCCCCCGTACGCACTTGTCATAGAGGTCGAGCAGCCGCCCTCCGGGGTCGTACGCCCGTTTGACCGGCCAGTAAGCGTCACCGTTGTAGAGACGCCAGAACTCCTCACGGGGGTAAAAAGATGTCGAATACAGGGACTTGTGGCCGCCGAGCTCGTGCACGGAGTTCTCGATGAGGCGGTTGTGGTAACCGTCGAACTGTCCGCGCGGCAGGGCGACCATGCCCCAGAATCCGAAGTTCACGTAGAGCTTTCCCGGCTCAAGCGGGTAGACCGGCCACTCCCCCGTGGCCTTCAGCGGGCACATCCAGACGGGCGTCATGCCGACCTTGTCGTGGAAGAACTCCAGGAAGTCGGCACCCCTCTCGACGGGCACCTCGACGTCCTGGATGACCGACTCGTGCACGGGGTTGTCGCGCCAGCGGTCGATGCGGGCCGTCACGCCGTACTTCTGGTCGAGCCCGACCAGCCTGCGATAGACGTCGGACCGCAGCCAGCGCCTCGGCATCAGCGAGCGGACCAGCGGCTGCTGCACCCCGAAGGCGCGCGAGCACCAGAACCAGTCGGTGTCCCAGCGCCAGAGGTAGTCGCGGACGGTCAGCCAGTCGCGGGTGCGGGTGCGGATCGACTGGTAGTAGATGCGCATGCCGGTGTAGTCGGAGGCGTACGGCGCGCGCTCGGCGAACTGCCCCACGGTGATGTACATCTCGCCCGGCTCGAAGAACGTGCCGTCGATGAAATCGACCTTCTCCCCGTCGTACTCCCCGCTCTCGCAGATCTCCTGCATCGCCAGCATGCACTTGTGGGCGTCGGAGAAAGGGATGTGCGTCAGCCGCACGAAGGGCTGGACCGGCAGCAGCTTGATGCGCAGCCGCAGGGCGTAGCCGAGCGTGCCGTAGGAGTTCGGGAAGGCCTTGAACAGATCGCTGTGCTCGTTGTCCGCCCTGGCGACCACGATGCGGCCGTCGCCGGTCAGGATCTCCATCTCCTCGACCGACTCGTGCGGCAGCCCGTGCTTGAAGCTCGTCGACTCGATGCCGAGCCCGGTCACGGCCCCGCCCAGAGTGATCGTCTTCAGCTGCGGCACGACATACGGCATGAGACCGGACGGCAGCGTGGCGTCCACGAGGCGCTCGTAGGTCGTCATACCCTGGACCTCGGCGGTCCTGGTCTCCGGGTCGACCTGGATGACCTTGTCGAGATCGCGCGCGGAAAGCTTGGCCGCCTTGCCTGGCTCGCGGAAGCGGAACAGGTTCGTGGTCGGCTTCGACAGCCGCGGGGAGGCCCCCTCCGGGAGGGCGGTGTAGGACTCCCTGATCTGCTCGACGGCCCTGCGGTGGGCTGTCATCTGGGCGGTTGTCCTCACCGTGCGATCTGGCATGCCACCACCCCCTAGAACTAAGTGTGTGGAGATCGTCGCTAGAACGCTATCTCCTGAGATGACCACCGACCAGAGTAGACACGTTAAACCCGCGCAAACTCAGGACCCCCCTCCGAAGCGCGGCCACACAGGGGTTAGCGTCGTGCCGCGGATGATCGGGAGCCACCTCGACCGCACGATACCAAGCGTTTGCTTCAGCCGCACGGCGCCGTCTATCGTCGGCATCGCACCTGAGGAGTCAGCAATGAGCCAGAACGGCGACTCGCACCCGAAAGAGCACGTCAGGCCGCGCGAAGGCGGCGCGAGCCCAGGTCCGCTGGCCGGGGTGCGCGTGCTGGAGCTGGCCGGCCTCGCGCCGGGGCCCTTCGCCGGCATGATGCTCGCCGACCACGGCGCCGAGGTCCTGCGGGTCGACCGGGTCGCCACCGTGGCCAGATCGGGCGACCGTCCCCGCACGGACGTCATGGACCGCGGCAAGCGCACCATCGGCCTCGACCTGAAGTCGCCCGAGGGCGTCGCGGCGTTCAAGGAGCTGGCCGCGGGCGCCGACGTGGTCATCGAGGTGTTCCGCCCCGGGGTCGCCGAGCGGCTCGGCATCGGGCCCGAAGACCTGCTGGCCGTCAACGAGCGGCTCGTCTACGGCCGGATGACCGGCTGGGGCCAGGACGGCCCGCTCGCGACGACCGCCGGGCACGACATCGACTACATCGCGATCGCCGGCACCCTGTCGATGCTCGGGCGCGAAGGCGGCAAGCCCACTCCCCCGATCAACATCCTCGGGGACTTCGCGGGCGGCGGGCTGATGCTGGCCTACGGAGTGCTGCTCGCCCTGTTCGAGCGCGAGCGCACCGGCCGGGGCCAGGTGATCGACGCCGCGATGGTCGACGGCGCGGCCATCCTGTTCGCGATGTTCTACCACAGCGCCCAGGCGGGCCTGTGGGGCCCGCGCGGCACCAACCTGCTCGACACGGGCGCGCCGATGTACGACACGTACGAGACCGCCGACGGGCGGCATGTGGCGGTCGGCTCGCTGGAGCCCGCGTTCTGGGACGAGCTGGTGAGCAGGACGGGCCTCGGCGACCTGCCGAGCCGCGACGACCGCGCCAACTGGCCGGAGATCCGCGAGCGGCTCGCGGCGGCGTTCAAGTCCAGGACGCGCGCCGAGTGGGAGGAGATCTTCGACGGCTCGGACGCGTGTGTCTCGCCCGTTCTCGACATGGACGAGGCGGCCCGGCACCCGCACAACACCGCGAGGGGCACGTTCGTCGAGGTCGGCGGCGTCACCCAGCCCGTGCCCGCGCCACGGCTGCTCGGCAGCGGCCGGGGCGACCTCGCCCAGGCGACCCGTCTGCACCACCTGTCGGCGTGGGGTCTGCCGGACGAGCGTGCCAAGGCACTGCGCGAGGCCGGAGTCCTTGCCTGACGCTGTTCGCCCCCCGGCGACCCGCTGCGGTCCTGGAATCGACCCCGGTGGCCCCGGGGCCGCGGCGGTACGCCTATGCCTGGGCACGCTCCCTGCCGTGACCGGCCGGGATGGAGTTGTGGCCGGGGAGGACGGCGAGGTAGAGATCGACTCCCGCCCGGTGGTGGACCTCCAGGTCGGTGGTGAAGGCCCGCGCCGGGAGCCCGCCCCCCTCGGTGTGCCGCCACACCTGCTGCCACGCCTCGATCAACGCCTGCGGCATCGGGCCGTGCGCCTCGACCTTGAGCGACTGCACCGCGGGAACGCGCACCGCCACCATGCCCTCGGGCAGCCCCGCCGCCGTGCGGATCGCCACTCCGACGATCTGCGTGTAGGCCCCCTGCTGACCGCTCTCGTAGTCGATCAGGACGGCGTAGAGGTTCTCGTCGACGCGCCCGGGCACGTGCGCGAAGGCGCCCGGCGCTCCTGCCCGCGCCCAGAGGCCCGGCAGCTGCGCCCGCGACGGATCGGCCTCGTCGGCGTTGTTGGTGCGCACGGCGTAGCCGACGACGAGCACCTCGGGCCGTGCAACGATGATCATAGCGCCTCCAACTCCAGGGCCACCCGTCCGCTTGACTCGATCGCGCCGTCAATGTATCCGGACCGGACGATCGCCGTCTCGATCATCGCGCACAGAGGTATCGGAAGGGGTGGCCGATGAGCTCAACCAAGGACATATCACCCAGCTGAGCTGGGGAATCCCATTGTTCCCCATGAATCGCATAGGCTGAACCAACGTGCGATTCCTCAACGATCAGGCGCCGATCTTCGACCTGACCTACAGCGACGTGTTCATGGTCCCGACGCGGTCGGCCGTCGGGTCACGACTCACCGTGGACCTCTCGACCGGCGACGGCACGGGCACCACCATCCCCATCGTGGTCGCGAACATGACCGCGGTGGCCGGCCGCCGCATGGCCGAGACGATCTCCAGGCGCGGGGGCATCACCGTCATCCCGCAGGACATTCCCTTCGACGTCGTCGCCGAGGTGGTCGACTGGGTCAAGAAGCGCGACCTCGTCCACGACACCCCGATCACGCTCACCCCGCACGAGACCGTCGGAGAGGCGCTGAACCTCCTGCCCAAGCGGGCGCACGGGGCCGTCATCGTGGTCGACTGGGAGAACCGCCCGATCGGCGTCGTCACCGATGCCGACTGCCACGGGGTCGACATGTTCACCCAGCTCTCCCAGGTGATGTCGGTCTCGCCCATGACCATCCCCGCGGGCACCGATCCTCGCGCGGCGTTCGACATGCTGCACACTGGGCGGCACCGCCTCGCCCCCGTCGTGGACGGCGACGGGCGGCTGGTCGGGGTCCTCACCCGCACCGGCGCGCTGCGCGCCACGCTGTACGACCCCGCCGTGGACGCCGGGGGCCGGCTGCGGATCGCCGCCGCCGTCGGCATCAACGGTGACGTCGCCGCCAAGGCCAAGGAGCTCCTGGACGCCGGAGTCGACTGCCTGGTCGTCGACACCGCGCACGGCCACCAGGAGAAGATGCTCTCCGTGCTGTCGGCCGTGCGGGCCCTTTCGCCGGGCGTCCCCGTGGCCGCCGGGAACGTCGTGACCGCCGCCGGGGTGCGCGACCTGGTCGAGGCGGGCGCCGACATCGTCAAGGTCGGGGTCGGGCCGGGCGCCATGTGCACCACCAGGATGATGACCGGCGTCGGACGGCCGCAGTTCTCCGCCGTCCTCGAATGCGCGGCCGAGGCCCGGGGCCTCGGCAGGCACGTGTGGGCCGACGGCGGCGTGCGCCACCCCCGCGACGTGGCCCTGGCCCTGGCGGCGGGCGCGTCCAACGTCATGATCGGGTCCTGGTTCGCCGGCACGTACGAGTCGCCGGGCGACGCACACACCGACGCCAACGGGCGCCGGTACAAGGAGAACTTCGGCATGGCCTCCGCGAGGGCCGTACGGCTGCGCACCGCCGAGGACACACCCTTCGAGCGGGCTCGCAAGGCGCTGTTCGAGGAGGGCATCTCGACCTCGCGCATGTACCTCGACCCGGCCAGGCCGAGCGTCGAGGACCAGATCGACGCCATCGTCGCGGGTCTCCGCTCGTCGCTCACCTACTCCGGCGCCACCACCCTGGAGGAGTTCCACGAGCGCGCGGTCGTCGGCATCCAGAGCTCCTCCGGCTACTCCGAAGGCATGCCCCTCCACCAAAGCTGGTGACCCTCCCCACCCCCGACACACCTGACCTACCGACAACCCCCGACGCCGGCGGCAGCCCAGCTCAGGGCCACCACACCAGACCTGGTGACTGCCGCCGCGCCCCCGACCAGGTGTCGCCTCCCAGGTCAGTCCGACTCCATCGGAACGGACTGCGCCAACGTCAGCGACGAGCCCCATCGTCGCGGCCCTTGATCGGAACCCACTACCGAAGTAACGACCGTACGAACCGCCGACGGCCCAGTTCAGTGACTGGGCCGTCCTCAAGGGAGGTCGCGCTCCAGGCCGGTGGCGCGTCGTATGTCACTGTGAATTCACGGGAAGCCGTCTGCGCAGGGCATGCCGTTGCACTAGAACTGCTGACAAGTCACCTCAAGGGGTGTCACTACCCCAGAATTGGCGACAACCCGGCTTCTTGCGGCATGTCGCCGCAGCGGAGCTGGTGACAACCCGCCTCCTTCGGGTAGTGCGGAGCCGCAAATGAACCCCCTGACCGCGAAGGCGGAATCCCCCCATGATCGGTTCGTCCCCCGGACTGGCCTCACCTCTCGCCGCTGATCGGCGAATCCTGGTCAGCTATGACAATTACCCGGCCGCTCAGCGTGCCGTCGACTCTCTTTCCGACTCCGGATACCCGGTACAGAACGTCGCCATCGTCGGGAGCGACCTGCGCCTTGAGGAGACGGTCACCGGACGGCTGACCAACGCCCGCGCAGCCATCTCCGGGGCCGTCAGCGGCGCGGTGTTCGGGCTCGTCGTGGGCCTGTTCCTCGGGCTGTTCACCACGACCACCGCCTCGTTCTTCGCGCTCGCCGTCTGGGCGGTGCTGTGGGGCGCGGTGATGGGCGCGGCGTTCGGGTTCGCCAGCCACGCGTTCAAGGGCGGCACCCGCGACTTCACCTCGCGTAGCGTGATCGTGGCCGGCCGGTACGACGTCCTGGTGCCCTCCGCCGCGCTGGAGGAGGCCCTGGCCGTGCTCGAAGGCGGCACCCGTCCCGCCGACACGGTCGTGGTCGAACGCCCCCGGTCAAGCACCCCTCCCCCCACCCTCCGTGGCCAAGCCTCTCCCTCCAGGTCCGCCTCCTCGGCTTCCCCGTCCACGCCCGCTTCCCCCGCTACTTCCGTTTCCCCTTCCAGCCCCGCCTCCTCGGCTTCCCCCTCCGGTTCCTCCGCCTCCCCCTCCAGCTCTGCCTTCTCCGCTTCCCCCTCGCCGTCCACCTCGGCCTCCGGCTCCGGCGACACCCAGGGCACGTCCGGAGACATCCACGCCGCCGGCGCCTCGTCCGCCGGCGCGTCCGCGACCGGGTCCACCAGTGAGACGCCTTCGCCGGACGAGCACGCCGTGACCATGCCGACCTCGGCCGAGCACGCCGCCAGGACGCCGTCCTCCGCCGAAGAGGCCGTCACCATGCCCTCCTCGGCCGGCGAGCACGCCGTCACCATGCCTTCGCCCGCCGGCTCCGCCCGTCCGGCGTCCACGCGGGCCGAGGCGATGGAGGAGGCCACCATCGCCATCCCGCTGTCGACCGTACGAGCCGCCACGGCACCCTCCGCACCCGACTTCCTCACCCCCGAGCCCTCCGCACCTTCGTCCGTGGAGTCCTCCGCCTCCGGTCCCTCGGCAGCGGAAAGCGAGTCGCCGCTCTCCATCCCGGACGGGGCGACGGCCCGCCTCAAGCCCGTGGAGTCCGACCCGGTGAGCCCGCCGGTCGAGAGCGAGCCCGCACCTTCCACTCCCGACGGTGCGACCGCCAGCACCACTTCCACGCCCGACGGCGCGACCGCCAACACCACTTCCACGCCCGACGACGCGACCGCCAGCACCACTTCCACGCCCGACGACGCGAGTGCCGGCGCCACCCCCGCGGACCCGAGTCTGGACCCGGACCCCGCCCCCGCGAGCCCGCGAACCAGGGCGAAGCCCAAGGCGGCCACGTCCAGGGCGGCCAAGCCTTCGACCACCCCGCGCAAGACCACGCGTTCGACCAAGCCAAAGGTCGTGCCTTCAGAGTCGCCGGAGAGCGCGCCCTCTGACGCCCCACTGACCGAACCGGCGGCCTCCGGAGCCGATTCGACCGCGACCGGGGCCGGTGCGGCGGTAGCCCCCGAAGCCAACGCGGCAGGAGCGTCCGAAGCCAGCGCGGCAGGAGCGTCCGAAGCAGCCGTTCCGGCTGGAGAGACTCCCAAGACCGCGCCGGCCAAGCCCGCCCGTGCGAGGCGCACGACGACGACCCGGTCCGCCAAGGCCAAGCCCGCCACACCGGGGGCACCCACCGCCGGAACCGTCACCCCGGAACCGCCCACGGCCGAACCCGCCACGCCTGAGACGTCCACGGGCGGAAGCGCCACCCAGGGAGCATCCACGGTCGAGCCCGCCGGTTCGGCTCCGGCGGCCGGCGGCGACGACCTGTCTCCCAAATCCTGACCCCACGAACAGCGGCCCCCGCGTCTGACCCCGTAGCGCGCGTCTGACCCGGTGCCGTGAGGCCGGTCGTACGGCCCGGCCTGGAACAATGGGGATGGCTCACAGGGACGGCTCGCGGGGATGGGACCGTGCGGGAATCCACCGGGACGCGATGGTCCCAGGGGCGGAAGGGCCCTTCCGGCACTCGCTTCCTTGAGTGATCGCAGAATGGGCCCTCGCCGCCCGTTCGCCGCCGGGACCCCGTAGAGTCGTTCGGTCGGCCGGAAGGCGGTCGACGCCTAGTCCAGGCGCGCTCCATGCCACATCGGGGGCGCGCATTCTAATCAAGGAGAACACGTGGCACTCGAGAAGCCCGAGATCGACTTTCCGGAGGGCGACGCGCCGGCGGATCTCGAGATCGTTGACATCACCGTGGGAGACGGTGAGGAGGCCAAGGCGGGGCACATGGTGAACGTGCACTACGTCGGCGTCGCGTTCTCCACCGGTGAGGAGTTCGACGCGTCCTGGAACCGCGGAGACTCCTTCCAGTTCCCGCTCGGCGCCGGTCGCGTCATCGCCGGCTGGGACCAGGGTGTCGCGGGGATGCGCGTCGGCGGGCGTCGCCGGCTCACGATCCCGCCCCACCTCGGCTATGGCAACCGCGGGGCGGGCAACGCCATCAAGCCGGGTGAGACGCTGATCTTCGTGGTCGACCTCCTCGGCGTGAGCTGACCGCTCGCCCGCCAACCGGGGTCCCACCAGCCCTGACTCACGCCGTGGAAGCCTTCGGTCCCACCGGCTCGCACCGCACCGCGAGCCCTCCGGCCCGGCGGCTCCCACGGCGTCCCTCTGCGGGGGTTCGGCAAGGTTCGTGGCTTATCTCGGCTATATCGCGACCTGCGGGAGCGTCCCCTCGGCTGAACTGGCACGATGAGACCTGTGTTGCTCATCGACCTCGCGCGCACCTCGGCTGCCGTCGCGGCGGACTCCGCCCGGCTCGCCAAGATCCGGCATCTGGCCGAGTTGCTGAGCAGGGTCCAGCCGGAGGAAGCCGAGATCGCCGTCGCGTATCTCTCCGGTGAGCTTCCACAACGGCAGATCGGCGTCGGCTGGCGCGGCCTCCAAGATCTTCCCGACCCCCGCCAGATCGCCAGCGCCAGCCTCAGCGAGGTCGACGATCTCCTCAGCCGCATAAAGTCCCAGGTCGGGACGGGTTCCCAAGCAGCCAGGAAGCAACTGGTGGACCAGCTGTTCCGGTCGGTGACCCGCCAGGAGCAGTCGTTCCTTCTCCGCCTGCTAGGCGGCGAGCTTCGCCAGGGCGCGTTGAACGGGGTCATGATCGAGGCGGTCGCCAAGGCGGCGGGCACTCCCGCCGCCGAGGTGCGGCGTGCGCTTACGCTGCGCGGCTGGCTGCCCGCGGTGGGCGCCGCGGCTCTGACCGGCGGCGTCGAAGCCCTGCGCTCGTTCCACCTGGAGGTCGGCCGGCCCGTCTCCCCCATGCTCGCCCAGAGTGCCCCGAACGTGACGGCGGCCCTCGCGAAGCTGGGCGGCGGCCCCGCGGCCCTCGAGTGGAAGCTCGACGGCGTCCGCGTGCAGGCGCACCGCTCCGGCTCCGAGGTCAGGGTGTTCACGCGGACCCTGGACGACATCACGGCCCAGGTCCCGGAACTCGTCGAGGCCGTGCTCGCCCTACCCGGCGACGACCTGGTGCTCGACGGCGAGGTGATCGCTCTGCGGCCCGACGGCAGGCCCGAGCCCTTCCAGGTGACCGCGAGCCGGGTGGCCAGCAAGACCGATATCGCCCGGCTGCGCGAGACGACACCGTTGAGCGTGTTCTTCTTCGACGCGCTGCGCGCCGGCGGTGAGGACCTGCTCGACCTTCCCGACTACGAGCGGCACGCGGCGCTGGCGCGCGCCGTGCCGAGCGAGCTGCTGACACCACGCCTGGTCACCGCCGACCCCGAGGAGGGCATGTCCTTCTTCGCCGACGTCCTCAGGCAGGGGCACGAGGGCGTGGTGGTGAAGTCCCCCGCCACTCCGTACGCCGCCGGACGGCGAGGAGCGGGCTGGATCAAGGTGAAGCCCCGTCACACCCTCGATCTCGTCGTACTGGCCGCCGAGTGGGGGCACGGACGGCGCCAGGGCAAGCTGTCGAACCTGCACCTCGGCGCGAGGGACCCGCGGTCGGGCGACTTCGTGATGCTGGGCAAGACGTTCAAGGGCCTCACCGACGAGCTTCTGGCCTGGCAGACCGAGCGGTTCCTCGCGCTGGCCGAGGGCCCGAGCGACGAGTGGGTGGTCACGGTACGGCCCGAGATGGTGGTCGAGGTGGCCTTCGACGGGGTTCAGCGGTCCCCGCGCTACCCGGGCGGCGTGGCACTGAGGTTCGCCCGCGTACTGCGCTACCGCCCCGACAAGCGCCCCGAAGAGGCCGACACCGTGGACTCCGTCCGCGAACTCCTCTTCTGACCGACCCACCGTCGATCACCACCGCACCACCCTGCCTCACCCACGAACCGACCGGCCATCCTGACCCGGCCGTCGGCACTCGCCTCCGACCGTTCCCAGCACCGGCGAACCTGTCGGCCGCTCCCTCAGGCCTATCGATGCTCGCCCTTCCGCCATTTCGCCCTTTCGCACCGGTGGAGCGGCCGGCCACTCCCACCCGCCCAGGACCGGGCGAACGGCCTCACGGCCAACGGGCTTGACCACGTGTTCCGCGTCCAGATGGAAGTCGCCGGAGTCCTCCGCTCGCCGACCGAGGGACCGCTGCCGGGCAGCTGATCACGCAGGATGTGACTTGCGTCACTTTGCGTGGCCTTTGACTGCCTTTACTTGCTGTTTGTCCGTTATGGTGCTGGACATTGCGCAATGGGCGATTTGGCACCTAATGCGTAGATGGGACGACCAGCGGGCAGCCGGCTTGGTGACTCCCCCAAGCTCGTCCGCTCGCGCCGTCCCGTGTCCTTGCCCCCTATCTAGGACCGTGGTTCCCTTGGGCCTGCACGCCTCCCCCACCCGTTGGTACGAGAAGACAGCTCCCCTGCTCAAGGCCGGTGCCAGGCGGCACCTGCTCTCCGCCGTCGCCGTCACCGCCGTGGTCGCCGCCGCTTCCGCGAGCGCCTGGATCGTCGTGGACGACGGCGATGACGCCCTGGTGACCGCCGCCGCCGGTCTCGGCACGGCCCGTCGTACGATCACCACCGCACCTGTCGCGAACACCCCGAGCGACACCACAAGGGTCGTCGCGACCGACAGCACGACCGACACCGCGAGTGACGCGGTCAGCCCATGGGACCCCTTCGCTCCGGCGAACTCCTCGGGCTCCTCGGGTCCTGCTTCCCCCGCGACCCCGCCGGCCCCGCAGAGCGCGCCAGGACCGCTGTCCAGCCCGTCGGCCGACTCCCCCCGCGCGAAATCCTCGGAAGATCCCGCCGAGCCCCCGAAGGCGGCCAAACCGGCGAAGGCCGCGAAGAAGGCCACGGCCAAGACCAAGGTGATCTCGTCGGGCCGTTGCGGAGCCTCGTACTACGACGAGGGCCAGATGACGGCCAGCGGTGAGCGCTTCAACCCGAACGCGATGACGGCGGCCCACAAGACCCTCGCCATGGGCAGCAAGGTGCGCGTGACCAACCCCCGGAACGGCAGGACCGTGACCGTCCGCATCAACGACCGTGGCCCCTTCATCAGTGGCCGCTGCCTGGACCTGTCACGAGCCGCCTTCGACGCCATCGGCAGCCTCTCCACCGGCGCCATGACCGTGAAGTACGACGTACTGGCTCGCTAGAAGCCGCCTCCCCGGCGCACCAACGCACCCCAACTCACGACGTCGCGGACCAGCGGGGACCGGCGCACGTTGGAGTGGACCACCGCGGCCCGAGGCGGACCGGCGCACATCGGAATGGACCTGCGCGGCCCGAGGCGCACCGGCGCATCGGAATGGAGCTGCGCGGCCCGAGGGGGACCTGCGCGGACCGCGGTGGGTTACTTGATCGGGCGGAGGGTCAGCGGGTAGCGGAAGTGGGTGTCGCTGATCGCGGACACCGCGCCGGCGATGCCGAGCACGAACGCGGCGATCCACATGAACGGGATGAGGACGACGCCGATGACGGTGAAGGGCAACGCTATGGTGGCCCCCAGCAGGGTCAGGTGGAAGTTCAGCGACTCCACCGCATGCTGACGGATGTACGAGGAGGTTCTTCCGCCGGTCAGCAGCATGATCAGGGGGCCGACGAAGAACAGGCCGAAGAGCGGGAGCAGGTGCGCGGCGGCGGCGCCGAGCCGGTCGCCCCCCGTGAGCGGCGCCAGGTGGTGCGGCCCCATCTGGGGAAGCGGCTGCGGCGCGCGCGGCATGGGCCGCACCGGGTACAGATCGTGCATGATCGGCGCGAGATCGGCGTGGGTGCGCGCCGTCATCGCCAGGTGCACCCGCTCGTCGAACTCGTCCTTGTCGAGGCGGCCTTCCGTGTAGGCGACGGTGACGTGCTCGACCACCTGATCGCGATCTTGGTTGGTCACTCGAAGCTGGGGGTGAGGCGCTGGCCCCCACCCTCCGGTGGATGGTGTCGCCGAAGGTCTCACTGCCCCTGCCATCAGTGGCCGTACCTTTCCCTCGTAACCGGTCGTCCACCTCATTCTTGGAGTTACGGCGAGTCTGGTCTATCCGGAACAACCCCGACACGACCCCGATCTCGCCCCGAGGCGCCCATTTGTCGGCCGGTCCAGGTATACAAGGGATATGGGATGGCGGGATCGCTATGGAATTCGCCGGCTACGTGGCCGGAGTATCGTCAGGTTCGACCGTGAAGCCAACGACGGCGACATCGAGGCGTTGATCGCCTTCGCGAAGTCCCGCCGGGGAGTGGAGTTCTACGTCGAGCCGGAGACCTTCGCCACCGACACGACCGCCGTCGCCATCGCCCATGACGGCGAATGGACCCGCAGGAGGGTCGGCTCCCCCGCCGTCATCCTCAAGGTGGCGAGGAACCTCGCCCTTCCTGTCTATGACGTGCAGCTCACCGGCTATCCGGGCAGGATGCGCGCCTACAACGAGCGCCGCAAGAACAGCCCGGCGCAGGAGTAAGCCACTCCTTACCGCGCCCCGGCCATTCCCCGACACCGATTCAAGGGTTTCACCGCGCGCGCGACCCGGCATTCACCTTCACCGCATTCGGGCCTTCCCCGCGACCGAGCCTTTCCGGGAACGAGCCTCCCCTACGACGGAGCTCCCCTCGGACCGAACCTTCGGGCGGGAGACGGTGCTCCCCTCGGACCGAACCTTCCCCGGGACGGCGCTCCACACGGGCCGAACCTTCGGCGGGACGGAGTTTCCTTGGGGCCGCACCTTCGCCGCGGCCGAGCCGGGGATGGGCTCGGCTAGCGGCTGAGGACGGTGTGGTCGTCGAGGAGGCCGAGCATCGGATGGAGCCATTCCATCCGGGGCGGGCCCATGCTCGCGTCCAGCTCCTCCGGGCTCGGCATGCGGTGGCGGAGGATCTCGGGGCTGACGAGCTGCTGGAGACCCTGTGCCAGAAGGTTCGCCATGGAGTACGAGGGGTCGGCCGCGAGCGCCCGCTCGACGGCGATGCCCGCGAGCGCGCAGTCGCCGCGACGCCAGGCCGCGGCGCTCAGCAGCGACGCCACGGGCGGCACGAACGGCGGCTCCAGCCTGCGGGTGAGGTCGGCCCACAAGGCGACGTGGGTGTCCTGCGTGTCGTCTGCCATCAGGGTCCACGCCTCGTCGCGGATGCGGATCACCGCGAGGTCGACCCCGAGCCGGGCGGCCTCGTGGTCGGGCAACGGCCCCCGCGTGCCGAAGCCCTCGACCGATCGGCGCACCCGGGCCAGCCCCTCGGCGACGAACTCCCCGGGAACCTCCTCGGGCTTCGGCGTGCCGATGAGCCGCGAGCGCACGTCGGCGGCCACGAGCCGGGTCGCCTCGCGCATCCTCACCCGCGCCGCTCCCCTGGCCGGGGCCACCGACCGCTCCAGGCTCTCGCGGTCGGGCAGGGCCACCAGGCCTCCGAGCGTGGCCTGCGCCGCGACCTGGCCGGCCACCGGGTCGTACGGCCGGCCCTCGGGCGGGCAGCACCGGATCTGCTTGCAGACATATGACCAGTAACGCGCACCCTCGGCGCGGAGAGCCTCTATGACCTCGATGCCGGCGTCGCCGAGCAGCCGCACGGCCTCGTCGACCGCCGGAGTCACGAGCGCACCCTCGCCGAACCCGGCCAGGATCGTGTGGGTGACCTCCTCGCGCCTGAGCAGTGGCACCAGCCTTTCGATCGCTCCGGAGGGGAAGGGCAGATCCCACCGCGTGGTGACGCGCAGCCTGCCACGCGCGCCTCTGCCCGCGAAGGCGATGACGACGAGGCTGTCAGCGGGATGGAAGCCCAGGAGATAGGGCACGGCCCCGAGGATGTCGCCGGGGGAGGTGAGGAGAATCGGTGAGGACGTCATGAGCGCCAAGCCTCACGAATTCGCACCCGGCCGAAGGCGCCGAACGCGCTTCTGTGGAGACCGCGTCCAAGGACGTCCTATCGAATCGGAGCGCGCCGGCCGAGCCGTCCACCGCTTGAAAAGGAAGAACACGCCCGAGGACGCCCGTCAGCGCGGCACGAGGATATCCACAGGGCAGGCCCGCGCGTGACACGGTTCCCCTCGTCGATGAGGCGCCGCAGGCAGGCGTCAGTGGTCGGACGGGGCGGGGGCCGGGTGGTGGGGGGCGAGCCGCACGCGGACCATGATGGTGGCCCCGGCGACCGCGGCGGGCATGGCGAAGACGGCCCCGAAGGGGATCAGGAAGACGAGGAAGACCAGCACGCCGAACCCCAGGGCCGGTGACTTGTCCCCGCGGAGCAGGGCGAAGCGCTGCTTGCGCGAGAGGCCCCGGCGCTCCATGGCCAGCGTGGTCAGCTCCACGGTGAGGAAGAACCCCGAGACGGCGGCGCCCAGCACCGGCACCACGGTCTGCCCGACCACCGGCACGAACCCCAGGATGAACAGCGGGATGGTGAACATCAGCACGTACGCGAGGGTGATGAGGCTGTCGCGCACGGAGCGGACGATCGACCGCCAGATCGGGACGTCAGGGCCCGTGTGCGCCCCGCCCATGCTCTCCTCGACGCGCTCGGAGAGCTTCTCGTAGAAGGGATCGCCGATCACGAGAGTGGCTGCCGTGAAGGTGATGACGGCCAGCACGAGCCCGAGCCCGAAGACGACGACACCCAGCAGGATGCGCACGGTGTCGCGGACGCCCGCGCTCCAGCCGTCCGCGAACGGGGTGGCCCAGGCCGCGAGGTCGCCGGCGTAGGTGCCGAGCAGCACCAGCGCGACGATGTAGAGGGCCAGCGCGATGAGCGCGGGGATGAGCCCGAAGAGCCACTGACGCGGATGCCTGGCGACCCAGCCGAGCCCCTGGAAGAAGTATTTGATCCCGTCGGCGAAGCCACCGATCCCGCGGCGGATGGGCTGGCCCATGCTGTTCATGCCCGGCAGGCTAACGCCTTCCGTGAGGATCGTCGCAAGATCAGTGGAAAGATGCTTGTTTCCAGAGGGATGTCACGGGAACGCCCAGGTCGGCGAACAGGCGGCGGACCAGGGGCAACGAGATGCCGAGCACGTTGCCGTGGTCGCCCTCGATGCCGTCGACGAACCAGCCGCCGAGGCCGTCGAGCGTGAAGGCGCCCGCCACGCGCAGCGGCTCGCCGCTGGCGACGTAGGCGGCGATCTCCTCGTCGCTCGGCTCGCCGAAGCGCACCACCGTCGCCGCGACCTCCGCGGCCTCGGCGCCCGTGCCCGCGTCGATCACGCAGTGCCCGGTGAGGAGCCTGCCCGTACGGCCGCGCATCGACCGCCAGCGCTCCACGGCCTCCTCGGGAGAGCGGGGCTTGCCGTACGCCTGGCCGTCGAGCTCCAGGACCGAGTCGCAGCCGATGACGAGGCCCTCGGTGAGGACCTCCGCCACGACCGACGCCTTGGCGCGGGCCAGGACGAGGCAGAGCTCCGCGGGCGACTCGGCGGTCACGGCGTCCTCGTCGACACCGCTGACGACGACGGTGGGGTCGAGGCCCGCGCTGCGCAGGAGCGCGAGCCGGGCGGGCGAGGAGGAGGCGAGGACGATCTCGGTCATGTCATCCGAGCCTAGAGTAACCCGGCGACCGGTACGCCCCAGGGAGGGCTTCACGAATCTCGTCGAAGCGACCTGAGCACGGCCCGAAGCCTATGACCCGGGCACCATAGGAGGTCTACGGCCGACGCGCACCGTACAGCGCCCGGAGGTCTATGACCGGGGTTCTCCGTACCAGCGCCAGGTGGTCAGACGCGCGTGCCCGGAGAGCTCGGAGCGTCCCGTGGCCCACAGCAGGGTGGGCCAGGGGTCGGTCGTCAGCGGGGCGTCGGGGAACAGCCGGGCCAGCACCCGCGAGCACATGCCGGCCGGCGGGGCCCAGGCGAGCCCGAGCCCCTCGGCCAGGTCGTGGGTGTGCACGAGGGTCTCCACGATGCCCATCGCGGCGAAGCCCTCGGGGTCGGACGCTCCGTGGACGTGGTGGGCGCGGACCGCAGGCGGGGTCGTGCGCACCATGGCGACCAGGAGCGCGCCACTGGCCTCCAGCACCCGCAGCAGCCCGGCGGGCCCAGCCGCGCGGTCGGCGTGGATGGCGTTCGCGGGGCCTCCGGGCCTGCGAGCCTCCCACGCGAAGGGCACGAGGCCGTCCAGGGGCGGTGTCCTCGGGCCCAGCTGGGCGGCGTACGAGAAGAGGTCGTCGCTGAGGTGCTCGACGGTCTCCCAGCAGTCCCACTCCAGGGAGCCGGCCTTGCCGTCCCAGGCCGCGGGCGGTGCCTGCCGCAGGAGCCCGACGGCGAGCTGGACGGCCCGGTCGAGGTCGTCGGCGGTTACAGGAGACCGGGAGGCTGATGGAGGCATGGCAGGAACCATATCGCCGCCAATGGAACCCCGGTCCCGCCGATCCCGGCACGTGCACGGCCTCACCGGCCACCCGGGAAGACCGCCCTGAAGAGCGCGACCTCACCGGCTACCGGGGAAGACCGCCCTAGAGGGCGCGCACGCTGGACATCAGGGTGTTGATGTCGGCCCAGCGCTTCTTCTGGGCGTCGGGGATCGTGATGAACACCAGCGCCGGCTTGGCGGAGGGCACCTCGACCAGCGCGACCGCCGCGTTGGACACGTGCTTCCTCCCACCGGCCTCGTAGCTCACGCGGTACCCGAGCAGCCAGCCCTTCTGCTCGCCCGCCTTGATCGGCTGTGAGGCCGTCCAGGTGATCTCGGATCCCGCCGGGTGGTAGTTCAGGGTCCAGCGCGCCGCGAGGAAGGCGGTGTCCTTGAGGTCCTCCTGGACCGCGATCGGCACCGGGCAGGACGCCAGCAGGGCCCGGTGCCCGGCCCCCTTGGCCGCGGGAAGCGTGCGCCGGGTGGCGAACGGCGAGGACTTGGTGAGCTTCCACTCCTTGACGAAGCGCGCGAACGTGATGCCGGACCGCTTGTCCTTCACCCGCCCCTTCGTGGCGGCGCCGTGCCCGCGGAAGTCGGCGAGCTTCCGGTCGGCGGGCAGCGCGGGGACGCGCGGATCCGCCTGGGCCGTGACCAGCGCGCTGTTGCCGGACGTCGGCGTGGGCACAGGTGTGGGCACCGGCGACGCCGAGCCCTGCGCGGAGACCTCGGACGGCTCCGACGCCGACCCCGGAACCGACGGGACGGACAGCGCCGACCCGGAAGCGGACGGCTCCTCGGAGACCGACGGCACCGCGCCGGACGAGGAGGCGGGCAGCGTGGCCCGGGGCTCCGCCGCGGCCGGTCTCGCGGCCGTCGGCTCGCCCTTGCCCCAGCCGGTCACGAAGAAGACGACGGCCACCGCCACGACGGCGAGGCCGCCGGCGACTCCCCGGTAGATGACGCGCATCGGCAGGTCGCCCAGCCTTGCGAGCAAGGAGCGCTTGACGGGCGGTGGCGGTGGCGGAGGAGGCTCCTCGATCGTGATCTTCGGCAGCGGTGCGGTCTCCGCATCCGCTGTTACGTACGTTGGGACGGCCTTGGTCCCGTAGTTCCCACCCACCCCATTTGGCACGATCGGAGCGTACGGCAAAACCCCCATGCGCGTCTGAGTTCCCGATCACACTTCGGGAACGAGTGCCTACCGCATAGAGGTTTTGCGTACGCTCTGACCTCCGCTTTCGCCCGCCGGTCAAACGCCGTCACCCTGGCGGGACGGATTGCGCAGAGGCCCCCAACCGGCCGGGCGGTGGCCGCCCGCGCGCAGCCACGGCGCGTCGGCGACGACCGTGCGGGAGCCCGGTTCGATCTCGGTGAACCCGGCGTCGCGGACGACCGGAAGGCCGCTGTCCACCAGCGCCGCCCACCGGCGCGGCCCGGCCGTACGCACGGCGACCGGCAGCCCCTCGGCGTGCCACCCGGCACGGGTGGGCTCGTCGGTGCCCCACCAGGCGAGCTGGACCGCGTGACCGGCCTGGGCCATGGCCTTGCCCGCGGACATCTCGAGCGACGGGTTGAACCACAGCACCGCCGCGCCCGGCGGGGGCGGCTCCGGCGGCGCGGTGTCGGTCAGGTCGGTGCCCGAGACCTGGAGCCGCGACAGCTCCTTCGGCCAGGCGTCGAGCGGGATCGGCGGGTGCACGCGCACCTCGGCCGACCGCACCGCGACCGTGATGCCGGGCAGCTCCTGCACCCGGCGCCACTCGACGCCTCTCGCCCGGCGCACCACCTTCCTGATGCCGATGGTCTCCCATGCCTGCACGGGCTCGGTCCACTCACCGCCCGTGGTGCGCTCGTCGGTCAGCAGGGTGAGTACGGCGAGCGCCGCCGCCTCCAGGGCGTCGGTGCGCTCGGGCGGGGTGGCGCGCTCGATGCGGACGACGAGGGGAAGCACTCTCTGGTCTGGCTGGCTCACGCCCCAAGGATCTCAGCCTCGTCCTGGCGCCGGTCCGGCACGTCCGGCCTTCGGGACGCGCGGCCCACCCGCAGCGACATGACCGCGGCGAGGGCGCAGAGCAGACCGGCCCCGTACCAGGCCGCGTCGTAGTGGCCGAGGTGGTCGCGGGTGACCCCGGCCGCCACCGCCGCGACGGCCGCGCCGACCTGGTGGGAGGCGAACACCCAGCCGAACACCACCGCGCCGTCCCGGCCGTAGATCGTGCGGCACAGGGCCACGGTCGGCGGCACGGTGGCCACCCAGTCCAGGCCGTAGAAGATGATGAAGATCAGCATGCTGGGCTCGGCCGTCGCGGAGAACAGCACGGGCAGGATCAGCAGCGAGGCGCCGCGCAGCGCGTAGTAGGCGCCCAGCAGGATCCTCGGGTCGACCCGGTCGCTGAGCCAGCCGGAGAAGATGGTCCCGGCCACGTCGAAGACGCCGATGAGCGCCAGAAGGCCCGCCGCGGTGGTCTGTGGCATGCCGTGGTCGTGGGCCGCGGGGATGAAGTGGGTGCCCACCAGGCCGTTGGTGCTCGCGCCGCAGATGGCGAAGCCACCCGCGAGGAACCAGAACGACCGGGTGCGCGCCGCCGACCTCAGCACGGTCAGCGCCCGCGCGGCCGCCCCTCCCGTGCGCACGACGGGCGCCGCGCGGACCGCGCCCGGCTCGGCCCCGAGGGCGGTGAGGCCGACGTCCTCGGGGCGGTCGCGCAGCAGGAACCAGACCAGCGGCACGACCGTCAGCGCCGCCCCGGCGACCACCAGCGCGGCCACCCGCCATCCCGGCCCTTCGGCCATCCATGCCAGCAGGGGCAGGAATACGAGCTGGCCCGCCGCTCCACCGGCCGTCAGCACTCCGGTGACCACGCCCCGGTGCCGTACGAACCACCGGTCGGTGACCGTGGCGACGAAGACCAGCGCCATCGAGCCCGTGCCGAGGCCGACCAGCACGCCCCAGCACGCGACGAGCTGCCAGCTCGCGGTCATGAACACCGTCAGCCCACTTCCGAGGGCGACGAGCAGCAGCGCGGAGGCGACGACGCGGCGCATGCCGAGACGGTCCATCAGGGCCGCCGCGAACGGCGCGGTGAGGCCGTACAGCATGAGGTTCACCGAGACGGCGAGCGAGATGGTGCCCCGCGTCCAGCCGAACTCCTGCTCCAGCGGGGTGATGAGGACCCCCGGCGTGGCCCGGAACCCGGCCGCCCCCACAATCGCCACGAAAGCGACTCCCGCCACCACCCAGGCCCGGTGCGGTCGCCGCCTCCGCCTCACATCCATCGTCAACGCCATGCCGACAATGATGGATTTCGCACCTCAGACCGGGCGAGTGGCTTGATAGCCAATATGTGCAAGAATCCGGCCATGGTGCATCGCATCGCGGTCCTCGTGCTGGACGACTTCGCCACCCTCGACCTCGGGATCCCGGGACAGGTCTTCTGGATCGCCGAGGACGCCGCGGGCCGGCGGCTGTACGAGGTCGTGACCTGCACCCCCGGCGGGCGGCCCGTGCGCGGCTCGGCGGGGTTCAGCGTGGTCCCCGACCATGACCTGTCGATCCTCCGCACGGCCGACACCGTGGTGGTGCCGGGCATCCACGGCGGATCGCCGCTCACCGACGGCACGGTGGACGGTGAGGTCCGCGACGCGCTGCTTTCCGCGGCGTCGCGCTCCCGGCTGATGTCGATCTGCACGGGGGCGTTCGTGCTGGCTGCGGCGGGCCTTCTGGACGGCCGGCCGGCGACCACCCACTGGAGGAACGCCGCCCGGTTCCGGTCGCTGTTCCCCCGGGTGCTTCTCGACCCCGACGTGCTGTTCATCGACGACGGCGACCTGCTGACCTCGGCGGGGGTGGCCGCGGGCATCGACCTGTGCCTGCACGTCATCCGGCGCGACCACGGCAGCGAGGTGGCCAACCGGGTGGCGCGGCGCTGCGTCACCCCGCCCTGGCGCGAGGGCGGGCAGGCGCAGTTCATCGAGCGCCCCCTGCCCGAGCCCGGAGGCGCGACCACCGCCCCCACCAGGGCCTGGATGCTCGAACGGCTCGGGGATCGGCTCGACCTCGCCACCCAGGCCAGGCACGCGCGCATGAGCGTGCGCACGTTCACCCGGCGGTTCAGGGAGGAGACCGGGCTGAGCCCGGCCCGATGGCTCAGCCGCCAGCGCGTGGAGCGCGCGCGCCACCTGCTGGAGTCCACCGACCTGCCGGTGGACCAGGTGGCCGCCCTGTCGGGCTTCGGCACGGCCGTGTCGCTGCGCCAGCACCTTCACGCGACGGTGGGCGTGGCGCCGCTGACCTACCGCCACACCTTCAAGTCCTAGAGGAACTGCGAGAGCTGGCTTCCGGTGTTCGACAGCATCATCCAGAAGGCGTGGGCGGCCGACACCAGCGTCACGTGGTGGTGCCATCCCCTGAACGACCTTCCCTCGAAGTCGCGGAGCCCGAGATGGTGGGTCACCCCCGCGCGCTCCCTGGCCACCCGCTCGGCGGTCTGGGCGACGCGCAGCAGCGCCCCCGGCGGAAGCTGGGTGATGTTCGACAGCCAGACCGAGGCCGAGCGCTGTTCGGGCACGGTCCACGCGCCCAGCAGGGTGAGGGTCGGCTCCCCCGCCTCGGCCGTGGACGAGCGGAAAGGGGTGTGCACCCGGGCGCTCACGGCGAACGCGGGGCGGGAGGCCGAGACGGCGCCGTTCACGGCCCGGGGCGCCTCGACGATGCGGCTGACGTCGCGCAGCGCGTCGATCAGCTGGCCGGCCTGGATGCGGCGTCCCATGCCGAGCGGGATCCTCGGGTCGGACGGGCTCACGGGGATCGAGTCGTGCACCCGGAGCACGAACGGAATGCCCCGCTCGGAGAACTCGAAGATCATGCGTCCGATGTCGATCTCCCTGGCGTCCATCACCACCGGGCGCTGCCTGAGCCCCCAGGCACTGGCGATGCCGGCCACCACCTCGGCGGCGCACTCCTCGACGCTGAGGCTCACCTCGTCGTCGGGGATGCCGGCGCGCCGGCGCCGGCCGGGGTCGCCGGTCCAGCTCTCGGGCAGGATGAGCCGCCAGTCGATCGGGCAGGCCTCCTGCTCGGACGCGAGCCAGACGCCCACGACCTGCTGGCAGTTGGCCAGGCGGCCGAGCTTCCTGACGAACCTGCGCTCGACGCCGACCGAGTGGTCCCCCGACTTGGGGATCACCAGCGGCTCCACGACCAGCGCGATCGGCCGGATGACCTGCTCCAGGTAGCCGGCCAGAGTGCGCCTGACCGTCATCCATCCCCAGGGCGACTGGCTGATGAACTGCTGCAGGCTCTGCTCGACGGCCGGCCCGCTCTCCAGCGACGCGATCCCCCGCATCGTCTTGCGCCCCTCGATCGACAGGAGCCCACGGAGATACAGTCGTGCCCAGCGACGCTGGTCGCGCCGCTTCAGCGACGAGAACATCATGCCGCAGAACCGGGCGAAGAACTCCGATGAGACTTTCTCCTGCTCGGAGGAGACTGAGCTGACGCCCACGGGCGACCCCCTCCAGTCCGCGCCCCGAGAGTTCCGGTGAGGCGCACACCCCGCTGGGTGCCAAGAAAAACCATACCGCCCGTGCGGTTTTTTTGCGTCAGTCCTGGATTACTTTGTCAGATGAATGCGGCGGGAGATCTCCGCGAGGGACGGGACGGAGCCAGAGGGTCGCGAGGGGCGGCAGGACGAGGGACGCGCTCGCTTCGCAGCAGTGCCAGGGGGTGCCCGTCGCCTCGACCACGCCGAGGTTCCCGACCCCGCTGCCGCCGTACGGCTCGGCGTCGGTGTTGAGCACCTCGGCCCACCTGCCGGCGAACGGCAGGCCGATGCGGAAGTCCGGCCTGATGACCGGCGAGAAGTTGCAGACGCAGGCCATCAGCGTGCCGTCGGCGTCGTACCGCAGGAAGGCCAGGACGTTCTCCTCTGCGGCGTCCGGGGCGATCCACCTGAACCCCTCGGGCGATGAGTCGAGCCGCCACAGGGCCGGAAGGCCGAGGTAGGCGGTGTTGAGGTCGCGGACCAGGTCGCGGACCCCGCCGTCGGCCGCGTCCCAGCGCAGGCCCCGCGCGGGGCACCACTCCTCCTCCTGCGCGAACTCCTGCCCCATGAACAGCAGCTGCTTGCCGGGGTGGGCCCACATGAAGCCGAGGAAGGCCCTGACGTTGGCCAGGCGCTGCCAGTGGTCGCCCGGCATCCGGGCGGGCAGCGGCCCGGTGTCGTGGGAGACCGGCAGGATGTAGTGCTCGGAGTAGGCGTAGACCATGGGGAAGGTGATCTCCCCGTGGTGGTACTTGCGGTAGATCGGATCCCTCGCCAGGTAGCCCAAGGTGTCGTGCGTCCAGCCGGTGTTCCACTTGAAGTGGAAGCCGAAGCTGCCGGGGTCGGTGAGCGCCGTCATGCCGTCCCACGCGCTCGACTCCTCGGCGACGGTGACCACCCCCGCGCCGGCACGGGCCACTGCGGAGCTCACCTCGCGCAGGAACGAGGCGGCGTCGGGATCGCTCCCGAGACCCTCGCCCGGCCGGTGGAGCATCGAGGCGACCCCGGCGATCCTGAGCCCGTCGATGTGGAACTCGGTGCACCAGAAGACCGCGTTGGCCAGCAGGAAGGCGCGCACCTCCGGCCTGCCGTAGTCGAAGGCCGAGGACTCCCCCGCCTCGTACAGCGGCCCGCCGTCGAAGCGGGTGAGGCCCCACTCCTCGCCGGCGAAGCGCTGCGGGGTCCAGCCGAGGATCACACCCACGCCCGCCTGGTGCAGGCTGTCGACCAGGTGCCGGAAGTCGTCGGGCCCGCCGTACCGCGCGGTGGGCGCGTAGAAGGCGGTGCTCAGGTGTTCGTCGGACGCGTGCTCGGCGAGGGGCAGCAGCTCGACGTGGGTGAAGCCGAGGCCCGCCACGTACGCGGGCAGCACCTCGGCGAGCTCGCGGTAGGTCAGGCCGGGCCGCCAGGAGCCGAGATGGACCTCGTAGAGGCTCATCGGCTCCTCGTGGGGCACCCCGGACCCCCTGCGTGCCAGCCACCGGGAGTCGCCCCACTCGTGAGCGGGGGTGAACACCACAGAGGCGGTGGCGGGCGGGCACTCGGACGCCGAGGCGAGCGGGTCGGCCTTCTGCCGCCACTCGCCGTCGTGCCCGAGGATCTCGTACTTGTAGCGGCAGCCGTCGCCGACTCCGGGGACGAGCAGCTCCCAGACGCCGGAGGCGCCGGTCCAGCTCATGCGGTGCCCCGCGCCCCGCCAGCCGTTGAAGTCGCCGACCACCCGGACCTCGCGGGCGTTGGGCGCCCACACCGCGAAGGCGGTGCCCACGGCCGTGGTGTGCGCCCCGAGTGCCTGCCAGAGCCGTTCGTGGCGGCCCTTACCGTTGCGGCCCAGTTGGAAGTCGCCTGTCTTACGAGAAGGGAAACCCGGATCGCCGAAGAGTGAACCACGACTCCTGAGAATGAAATTCACGATTTCATCTCTCCCGCGTTCCAGATCAGAGTGTTAACCCCAGCGATTGGTGCTCGTTAGATTACTCGGGGAGATGTCCGACCCCTACCCATTCGTGGCTACTCAGTCAAGTCCGGCAGTCAAGCCACCCTGTGCGACCATCGGAGCACGTCACCGGGGTTCACCAGGCAGGCGCCCCTCGGCACGCGCGCGTCGCTCCAGATCTCGAGCCGGGGGAAGACGCTCACCCCGTGCAGCCGCACTCCGGCGTGCACGCTCACCTCGTCCCCGAGCGCGCAGAACCCTTCGAGCACCGCCGCCTCCCTGATCTCCACCGCGGCCCCGAGCACGGTGTCGGCGAGGCGGGCGCGGGGCCCGATGATGCCGTGCTCCCCGCAGGCCACGCCGTGCAGCGTGGCGCCCTCCCCGATGTCCACACCGTCTGCCACGTCGGAGTCGGCCAGCACGACCCCCGGCCCGATCTCCACGTCCCTTCCGACGCGGACGTTCGGCCCGATCAGCACGTCGCCGTCCCGTATCTTCTCGGCCAGCGAGCGGCCCGAGACCTCGTCCTTGAGGTTGAGGCTGCTGTCGTGGATGCGCACACCGCGCGCGTGGCTGCGGAACGGGCGCATCCGCGCGCTGAGGGCCGGGTACTCGTCACGCAGGACCTCCCGCATGGTGCGCAGGAAGTCCTCGGGACTGCCGAGGTCACCGAACCGCGCGATCGGGTGGGAGGCCACGCGGCTCCCGGAGGAGATGAGGTAGGGCAGCAGGTCCCGGCCCCAGTCGAGGCGCCGGCGGCTCAGCTCGGCCAGGGCGGGCCGGCGGGCGGCCATCCGCAGCGCGTCGCAGTCGACGAGGTACATCCCGGCGTTGGTCTCCAGCTCGCCCCCGTGCGCCAGGCGCTCGGCCAGCTCCCTGCCGGGCTTCTCGGCGAACCTGGTGACCATGCCGTCGCCGCCGCCGCTGACCAGCACGCCGTACTTGCCCGCCGCCTCGGCCGGGGAGCGTGGCACGGTCGCGACGGTGACGGCGGCGCCGGAGGCCCGGTGCCGCCTGACCATCGCGGCCAGGTCGAAGTCGAAGATGGAGTCGGTCGGGAAGATCAGCGCGAGGCCGTTCAGATCCCAGTGGTCGAGGCAGCGCAGCGTCGCCTGCCCCGAGCCGGTGTTGTCGTGGTCGAACCGCGGCCTCGAATAGCGCACCGAGACGCCGAGACGCGCGCCGTCGCCGAGGATGTCCTTGGTCTGGCACCGGTTCTCGCTGCCGTTGGCCGCCACCCGGAAGTCGGTGACGCCCTGGGCGCGCAGCAGTTCGACCGCCCACTCGACAAGGCTGCGCCCCGCCAGCCGCATGGCGGCCTTGCTCCGCACGTGGTCGGGAGTGGTGAGGGTGAGCGGGCGGGCCCTGATGCCCTTGCCGCCGGCGAGCGCGATGCCGCGCACGCTCTCCGCGGGCACGCCCGCTCCCCTGGCCACCACGGGCACTCTCGTCGCGGCGTCTTCCCGGGGCGCGCCCTCGCCACCCGCCCCGGCGCCCGTCATGGGCGCCTTCCTCGCGCCGTCCTCGACCGGTGCTCTCATGCGGCACCGTCGAGCACAGCGTCGTTTATCTTCTGGTAGCCGCTGACCAGCGAGTGCGCGGGATGGGCGGTGACGAAGATCTGCTCTCCCGCGAGCTGCGCCATCTCCGGCACGTACGGAAGGACCGCGGTGACCGGGGAGCCGTAGGCCGTCTCCGCCTTCAGCACCAGGCCGTCCCCGAGCGTCACGTCCGGCACCATGTTCACCACCACGGCGCGCCGCGTGCAGCCGAGCCTGTCGGCCAGCGCGACGCTCTCGGCGGCGCCCGCGAGGTCGAGCCGGTCCGCCCTGGTGACGAGGACCAGCGCGTCCGAGCAGGCCACCGCCATGACGGTCTCGGTGTTGATGCCCGTGTGGGTGTCCAGGATCAGCACGTCCAGGTCGAAGGCGCCGACGAGCCGGGTGAACCCCTCGTTCAGCAGCCCCACGTCGTAGCCGTTGGCCGTGATCTCGTTGATGGCCGAGACGCTGGTCCTGGCCGGCACGATGAACGGCCCGTCCTCCGGCGCCCGCATGACCGCGTCCTCGATCTCGCAGCGGCCCACCAGGTAGTCGGCGAGCGAGCACTTGGCGGGGCTGCGCAGGAACCCGAACATCGTGTCCACGGCCGGCGACTGGATGTCGGCGTCCACGAGCGCCACCCGGCGGCCCTCGGCCGCGAGGAGCAGCGCCATGTTCGCCGCCATGCTGGACTTGCCGGTGCCTCCCCGGTAGGAGTGCATCGTGATGACCCGTGCCATCAGATCCCCATCCGGTGGACGGCCATCATCGTGATGTCGTCCGACTGTTCCGCCGCGCCGACGAACCCGTTCAGCGCGTCGTCCACCCGTTGCAGCAGGTCGGCCCCGGAACCGGTGCCGTCGCAAACCAGGTCGAGCATTCGTTCCTCCCCGAAGAACTTCCGGTCAGGCGCGCGTGCCTCGGTCACGCCGTCGGTGTAGATGAAGAGCACGTCACCGGGATCCAGGTGGGTGTGGCCGAGCGAGAACGTCGAGTCGCACAGGACGCCGACCGCCGGGCCCGTCGGTTCGAGGATGACCGGATCGCCGCCGCCGGCCCGGACCAGCACGGGCGGGTTGTGCCCCCCGTTGACGTACACGAGGCTGCCCGTCGCCGGGTCCAGCACCGCGAAGAACATGGTCGCGAAGTAGCCCTGCCTGAGGTGGTTGCGCGTGAGGTAGTCGTTGGTCCCGACGACGGCGTTCAGCAGCGGGGTCGCGCCGACGACGGGCACCGCGCGCACCTCGTCCCCCGCCATCAGGTCGACGGCGCTCAGGCCCTGGCTCCCGCTCTGCTCGGCGGTGTGCCTGAGCAGGCTGCGGATCAGGGCCATGAACAGCGCGGCTCCGACCCCCTTGTCGCACACGTCCGCCACCACCAGGCCGATGCGGCGGCGGTTGACCAGCTCGAACACGTCGTAGAAGTCTCCCGCGACCGTACGGGCCGGGCGGTACCGCACGTCGATGCCCCATCCCTCGGGCGTCGGCAGCGACTCCGGCAGGAAGCCCAGCTGGATCTCCCTGCCGATCTCCAGCTCGCGCTCGTAGCGGTGCAGGTCGGCCTGGGTCTCGATCTGCCGGAGCGTGCGCCCGAGCTCGGCCCGCACGTAGCAGCTGTGCAGCCGCGTGCGGACCAGCGAGGTCAGGAAGGGCGGCACCAGGTAGTCCAGCCCGCCGCGGATGTGGCGTTCGAGCGCCCCGAAGTCGTTCTCGGTGAACGCCAGCATCACCGGGTGCCGCCCCTCGTCGTCCAGCCGCCTCGCGACGGCCCTGACGATGTTCGGCGGCACCTCGGCCGAGACCAGCAGGACATCCAGGGGCGGCACCCGCTCGCCGGCGAGCACGTCCGCGGGCGAGCGGATCTGGACGTGGGTCCCGGCCTCCTCCAGCGCCTGCCGCAGTCGCGGCGGCAGCTCAAGGCTGTCGTCCAGGACCATTACACCGGTCTGCGTCATGTCGCTCCATCCCTACGGATCCGCAGCGTGCTGATGTTGCGTCCGGCCACCCGTTCGTAGGTGAAGCCGTCCAGGGCGGTCAGCGCCAGGTAGACCCCGAGGCCGCCTATCCGGCGCTGCGCGACCGGCACGTCCTGCTCGGGGGTCTGGAGCCCGTCCCGGGGATCGAAGGGCTGGGCGTCGTCCTCGAACCTGAGCCAGACCGACTCCTCCTCGACGCCCCCTTCGACCCCGAGCTCACCCTTGGTGTCCCGGTAGCCGTGGACGACGATGTTGGTCGCCAGCTCGTCCGCCGCCAGCCTCAGCCGGTGGGCGCGGGTGGCGGGCAGTCCCGCGCGCTCGGCGAGCGCGTGGACGTAACCCGCCACCTCGTCGAGTGCTTCGAGCGACGCGGGGATCCGGGGCACCGGAACCTCACGAACTGGTCATCTCGAAGCTACGGTCGAGCCCGGCCATCCGGATGACCCGGAGGACGGGCTCGGTCGCGCCGGTTATGACGATCACGATGTCGTCGCCCAGCTTCTGCCGCGCGAACACCAGGGCGCGCAGCCCCGCGCTCGCGATGTAGGTCAGGTCCGCCGCCTGGATGACCAGGCGTCCGGCGCCCGTGGCGGCGGCGTCGTCGATCGCTTCGTGGAAGTCGGGCGCGGTCGAGGCGTCGAGCTCGCCGGCGAGGTGGATGGTCGCGATGTCCGCGTCCGTGCTGAGGGTTGCGGTGAAAGCCACTGCGGTCCTCCTGGTCGTCGAAGCCGGGTCCGTGCGCCGGAGCCGGTCTGTCGTTCGAGCCGGTCTGTTGGTTCGAGCGGTTCTGGGAGCTCTAGGCGTTGGTGCCGGTCAGGATGACGACCGAGCGCGGCCCTATGTAGTGGCGCCGGGGCCGCTCCAGCACCGGCTCGGACCCCGGCTCGTGCGCGTCGTGCGGAGCCGTCGCCCCGGTGTCGGCGAAGACGCGCCAGACGCCCCCGCCGGCCAGCTCGGGCAGCTCCAGGTCGTGCCCCTCCCAGTGGGAGTTCATCGCCACGTAGACGTGGTCCTTGGCCCCGGCGGCGTCGCGCCCGCAGCGCATCACCGCGAGCAGCCTGCTGCCGGGCGACCAGTCGGGCTCCCACGGCCGTACGCCGTGCCAGCTCACGTCCGGCAGGCCGACGCCCAGGAAGTCCACGCCGAGCGGATGCGTCGCCTCCCGCAGGACCGAGTGGGCCCGCCGGAACGCGATCAGCCTGCTCGTGAACCGCAGCAGCTCGGCGTTCGAGGAGACCAGGTCCCAGTCGAACCAGGACAGCTCGTTGTCCTGGCAGTAGGTGTTGTTGTTGCCGAGCTGGGTGCGGCCCACCTCGTCGCCGGCGAGCAGCATGGGCACGCCCTGGCTCGTCAGCAGGATCGCCAGGGCGTTCTTCATCTGGCGGGTGCGTAGCGCGTTGATCCCGGGGTCGTCCGTCGGGCCCTCGGCCCCGCAGTTCCAGCTGTTGTTGTCGTTGGCGCCGTCGGCGTTGCCCTCGCCGTTGGCCTCGTTCCGCTTGTCGTTGTACGAGACGAGGTCGTTGAGGGTGAAGCCGTCGTGCGCGGTGATGAAGTTGACCGACGCCGTGGGGCCGCGCCCGCCGTACAGGTCCGGGGAGCCCACGATCCTGGCGGCCAGCTCGCCCACTGTGCCCTCGTCGCCCTTGACGAACCTGCGCAGGATGTCGCGGTACTTGCCGTTCCACTCGGCCCAGCGGCCGTAGTTCGGGAAGTGGCCGACCTGGTACAGGCCGCCGGCGTCCCAGGCCTCGGCGATGAGCTTGCTGTGCCGCAGGATCGGGTCGTAGGCGAGCTGCTCCAGCAGCGGGGGGTTGGGCAGCGGGCTGCCGTCGGGCCCCCGGTCGAGGATCGCGGCCAGGTCGAAGCGGAACCCGTCGACGTGGTACTCGGCCACCCAGTAGCGCAGGCAGTCGAGCACGAACTCGCGCACCACCGGGTGGTTGCAGTTGACGGTGTTCCCCGTGCCGCTGAAGTTGTAGTAGTACCCCTCGGGGGTGAGCATGTAGTAGGTGGCGTTGTCCAGGCCCTTGAACGAGATCGTCGGCCCCTGCTCGTTGCCCTCGGCGGTGTGGTTGAACACCACGTCGAGGATGACCTCGATGCCGGCCTTGTGCAGGTCCTTGACCAGGGTCTTGAACTCGTCCGCCTGCATGCCGTACCTGCCGGTGGCGGCGTAGCCGGCCTTGGGCGCCATGAAGCCGACGGTGTTGTAGCCCCAGTAGTTGTACAGGCGCTCGCCGGTCACCGGGTTGCTGCGCGAGTTGTCGAACTCGTCGAACTCGAAGATCGGCATGAGCTCGACGCAGTTGACCCCGAGCTCCCGCAGGTAGGGGATCTTCTCCCGAAGGCCGGCGTACGTCCCGGGCGCCGACACTCCCGAGGAGGGGTGCCGGGTGAAGCCGCGGACGTGCGTCTCGTAGATGACGAGTTCCTCGGTGGGAGTGCGCAGCGGCGCGTCGTCCTCCCAGTCGAAGTCCTCCAGGGCGATCACGGCCCGGTACTGGTACTGGTTGCTCCAGTCCGGCGCCACCCCCCAGGTCTCGCGCCCGGACAGCAGGCGCGCGTGCGGGTCGGTGAGCACGGTCCCCGCGTCGAACCTGTCGCCCCTGGCGGGGTCGAACGGGCCGTCGGCGCGGAAGCCGTACTCCAGGTCCTCGGGGTCGAGCCCGAAGACGGTCATGGCGAAGACGCTCCCGATGCGGTACTCGGGCGGGAACGGCAGCTCCTCCATCGGCCTGTCGGCGCCGCGCTTGAACAGCACCAGCGTCATGGAGGTGGCGCGGTCGGAGAACACCGAGAAGGTGACCCCGCCGGGCACCACGCGGGCGCCGTAGGGGAACGGCCGGCCGTGGCCGACCCGGTACCCCGCGATCTGTCTCGTCGGGAACGAGTCGATGCGTTCGGCTGTCATGGCCGCACGCGCCCCATCTCGGTCTCGGCGTCCTCGCCGATCTCGAAGAAGTCCAGGAACCCCGTGGCCGACATCACGAACCTGACCTCGTCGGTCAGGCCGACCAGGACGATGCCCGTCGTGGCCTGCTGGGCCCGCCGGTAGAGCAGCAGCAGCATCCGCAGGCCCGCGCTCGACACGTACGGCACGTCGGTGAAGTCGACCAGGAGCCTGCCGGTCTGCCCGACCAGCGGCAGGAGCCGGTCCTGCACTCCCGGCGCGGTCGTGCTGGTGATCTCGCCGTCGAGGCGGGCCACCGTGAAGCCGTCGACGACCCGGGTGGTGACGTTGACGCTCATCGGATGGCCTCCACCCTGACCTTGACCTTCACCCTGCCCGTCGCCTCCGGGAGGTGGACGGTGAGGGCCTCGGCGTCGTAGTCCTCGTACGGCTCGCCGTCGATCTCGACCGCGCCGATCCTGACCGAGCCGGGGGGCAGCAGGTCGGGCGAGACGCGCAGGGTGCGGTCGGCGAAGCCGTCGGGGTCCGGCTTGAAGTGCAGGTCCAGGTGCTTGCCGTTGATGAGCAGGTTGTTGTACACCGCCGACAGGAAGCACAGCTCGGACGAGTGGTACATGCTCATCGAGTGGCTGCCCTTGAACCGCTCGGTGCCGAGCAGGTACGGCAGGCCGCTGGCGAGCACGTTGAAGTAGACCGCTCCCTCGTCGTGGTCGAGGAAGAACGCGTTGTAGAACGACTCCGCGCCGCGGGCCTCGTCCCTGAAGCGGTCCTGCCCGGTGATCCCGAAGAGGATGAGGTAGGCCAGGATGGCCTGCTCCTGCTGCCACCAGGCCTTGCGGTCGTGCCAGACGAACCGGTAGCGGTCCTCGCCCTCCCTGCGCGCCCGCTCCACGACGTCGTACCAGCCGCCGCGCTGCCGGTCGCTGCCGATCGCCGGCATGATGTCGCCTATGTGCGCGGCGAGCTCCGCGTACTCCGCCTTGGGCCTGAGCGAGTGCATCCGCATGAGGTTCCATGCGATCTTCAGGTTGTGGCCGACCACGGCGCGGTTCTGCTGCCAGCCGTGGGTGGTGTCGTGCGACCAGTCGCGGTGGAAGCGCTCCTGGACGAACGGGCTGTTCTTGTCGTCCGGGAAGTGCTCCACGATGGTGTCGAAGGTGTATTCCAGGAACTTGGCGTAGGCGGGGTCGCCGGTGGCCAGGTACAGGTTGATCAGGTAGGCGGGGGCGTGGTCGCCGACCGAGTTCCAGTTCTTCCTGGCGCGGTTCTCGCCGAGGGACTCGTGGTCGGGGCTCAGCAGGATCGGGTCGATGTGCGAGAAGTAGCCGCCGCCCTCGCGGTCCAGGAAGAACCGGTCGAACAGGCGCAGCGTCGCGTCCGCGTCGCTCTTGATCCGCGGGTCGCCCGTCACCCGGTAGGTCTGGATGGGGCCGGCGAGCGCGTAGATCTGCTCGTACATCGGGATGGCGTCGTAGTCGTCGGAGAACTCCGAGGTGAACAGCTTGCGCTCGACGTCGCCGTCGACCTTGAGGCCGTGGTACCAGTAGACGATGTCCTCGTCGGCGTCGACGAAGCGCAGGTGCGTCCGCAGGTACTCGGTGCCCCGCTCGGCGACCTCCAGGTAGGTGTCGTCGCCGGTGAGCATGTACGCCGAGGCCATGCCGTAGACCAGCCGGGAGATCGTGTCGGTCTCCTGCACGTGGCTGCTGGTCTTCTCGCCGCCGAGCCTGATCAGCGTGCGGTACTCGGTGAAGTCCACCGGTCCCTCGCCGAACTGCGCCTTGCGGTAGAAGGCGGCGATCTCCTCGAGCTGGTGGATCCACCAGTTCGACTCCTCGAAGCGGAAGTCGCCCGGCCGGCGGCCGAGGAAGATGATCCGCTTGGCGTCGAAGATCTGGTCGTCGCCGTGCGGGTAGAAGACCCCGTAGGCGAACAGGAAGCGGCCGGGCTCGAGCATCGCGTCGAGCTGCCCGGACGCGTCGGTGTACGGCTCGCCGAGGTTGCGCATCAGCTCGGCGCTGGGCTCGCCGTCGACCGAGACGTCGAAGCGGCGGCCGTCGGCGGTGGCGACGGTGGCGGTCCTGGCCTGCCTGTCGTAGGCGGTGACCTGACCGGCGATGGTGTCGGAGAAGGTGAAGTTCACGGGGTTCCACCCTTCTGTGCGACCAGGTCCTTCTGCGAGGACGGGTCCGTCCGTGCGAGCAGCTCCTTCTCTGTGAGCAGCTCGATGAGGGTCTTCGCGAACAGGTGGCAGTGCTGGCCGGACCGTCCGGTCACGAGGTCGCCGTCGACCACCACGTCCCTGTCGACGTACTCGGCGCCCATGTTCCGCACGTCGCCGACGAGGTTGTTGTGGCAGACGACCTTCCGGCCGCGCACGACGTACGGGATGGAGGACGCGAGCCACATGCCGTGGCAGATGATCCCCTTGATGACCTCGGGACGCTCGAAGGCGCGGCGCAGGAAGTCGGTCGCGGGGGCGAGCCGGTCCACGTCCTCGGTGTAGCGCAGCCGGTCCGACACCATGCCAGAGGGCACGATGACGGCCGAGTAGTCCGCCGGGTCGACGTGCTCCAGGCTGAGCGAGACGTCGAAGGGCGCGCGGTACTCGTGGCCCTTGAAGGTGATGGACCGCTGGCCCCACAGCCGGGTGAGGAAGTCGGCCGGGATGCCCTGCTCGGCGAACCTGCGCTGGTAGTAGAAGATCTCGGGCTCGTAGAAGTCGCTCTCCATGAGGATCGCGACGCGCGTGTTGGCCACGGTCACTCCGTGATGAGGTCGATGAGGAAGGGCCTGTCGTCCAGCAGCAGCCGCTCGACCGCCTCTTCCACCTGGCTGTGCTTCTCCACGCGCAGGGCCTCGACGCCGAGCCCGCGGGCGATGTCGACGAAGCCGAGGTCGGGGTAAGCGAGGTCGAAGGAGCGGGGGAAGGAGTGGGCGGGGATCTCCCGCTCGCGCCAGTACTGCTCGATGTTGAGGTCGAGCAGCCGGTAGCCGCGGTTGTTGCAGACGACGAACTTGGCGCCGACGCCCTCGCGGACCGCGGTGGCCAGCGCCTGGATGGTGTACATGCTTCCCCCGTCACCGGTGAAGCCGATGACGGTCTTCTCGGGATGGGCGAGCTTGATCCCGATCGCGCCGGGGATCCCGACGCCGAGCGAGCCGCCGCGGGTCTGGAACCAGTGGCCCGGCAGCCTCGGCGGCAGGTAGGTGCCGAGCACGCCGGCGGCGGTCAGCCCCTCGTCGAAGATCATCACGTCCTCGGGGGCCCGCAAGGCGATCTGCCGGGCGAAGGCGGCGAGCAGGGACTCGTCCTCCGGCTCCTGGCGCGGCCGCTCGGCGCTCCGCCGGAGCCGCAGGGCCCCCGCCTCGCGTTCTCCCGGGGTCATCGACCGGCGCAGCTCGCCTTCGAGCGCGGCCAGCGTGGCCTTCGGGTCGGCGACCAGGCCGAGCGTCACCGGGTGGTTCTTGGCGATCTCGTAGGCGTTCAGGTCGACGTGGACGATCCTGGCGTCCGGCCTGAAGGGCGAGACGAGGTCGGGGAAGACCTCGGGGAACAGGTAGGTGCCGACGACCAGGACCGCGTCGGCCTTCGCCACCACGGCCCTGCTGACCTCGCCGAACATGTGGCCGAGCTGGCCCCTGAACAGCGGGTGGCGGCCGTCGAAGCACATCTCGGACAGCTCCACCCCCCACACGTCGGCGCCCAGCAGCTCGGCCACGCGGGTGAGCTCCTCCTGGGCGCCGGAGGCGGCGACGCCGTCGCCCATCAGCACGAGCGGCGCCTCGGCGCCCCCGAGCAGCGACGCCGCCGAGCTGATCAGCTCGTGGACCGGCGTCACCGCCGTGTGCGGCAGCGTGGACGGCAGGACCGGCTCGTCGTTGGGCTGGTCGAGCACGTCTAGCGGGAGGGAGACGAAGACCGGGCCGCGCGGCGGCGTCATGGCGATCTTGACGGCGCGGCGGAGCACGCGCAGCACCGACGAGGGGTCGGTCACCCGGGTGGCGTACTTGGTGACGGGACGGGCCATGGCTACCAGGTCGGCCGCCATCTGGCCGTCCATCGCCTCGTAGCGGACGCCGGACTCGCCGGCGACCACGACGAGCGGCGTGTGACCGCGCTTGGCCTGGTACAGCATGCCGATCCCGTTGCCGAGGCCGACGCCGCTGTGCAGCTGGACGAGCGCGGGGCCGCCGGTGGCGCGGGCGTACCCGTCGGCGATGCCGACGGCGACCGTCTCCTGCAGGGTCAGGATGTAGCGGAAGGCGTCGTACTTCTCCAGCGCGTCGAGGAAGCCCTGCTCGACGGTGCCGGGGTTGCCGAACATGTGCGTCATGCCGTCGGCGAGGAACTGCTCGATGATCGCCTCGTTGCCTCGTCTGGTCACGTCCGTCTCACCAGCCGAACCGGCGCAGGCCGTCTTCGAGGGTCTCCACGATCTTCTGCCCGGTGAGGAACGAGTCGGGGGTCGAGCGGCCCGTGATGAACGGGTAGTCGACGATGACCGAGGTCTCCTTGCCGAAGTTGCCGTGGTAGCGGCCCTCGGGCCCGGTGGCGTCGCGCAGGATGTACTCCAGCGGGTACGGCGGCGGCCCCATCACGAAGTCCGTGCCGAGGAAGCCCGTGCCGTCCTTGTAGTCGTACTCCTTGCAGTGGCCGGTGACGTGCTTGCCCCAGATGATGCTCTTGCGGTCCTCCCACTCGCGCGCGAACGCCAGGCAGGCCACGCCATAGCACTCGGCGGCCACCGGCTTGCCGGCGCGCAGGAACGACAGGATCAGCGCGTGGACCCGCTCGTTGTTGGCCAGGTCGACGATGGGGCCGCTGCCGCCGACGATCAGGATCGCGTCGTAGTCCGCGATCTCGGCCTCCACCGCCGCCACCGCCCGGTGGTAGGCCTCAAGGCCGCGCAGGTAGCCGGGGTCGGCGGTGTACGGGCGCTCGGGCAGCCACCTGGAGATGTCCAGGGGGTTGTCCAGCCGGTCGGACTCGTCCAGCTCACGGGTCAGCTTGGCGACCTCGGGAGAGGTGACCGAGCGGCCGAGCGGCGGGTCGACGTAGTCGGGGGCCATGCTGGGCGGCAGCGCGTGCGCCCGCCGCCCGGTGGGGGTCGCGAAGACCACCTCGTAGCCTCGCTGGTCGAATTGGGTGAGCGGGCCGAGCAGTTCCTCGCCCCAGTAGCCGTGCTCGGACAGAACGACCAGAATCTTCCTGCTCATGGCTTCTCCTGCGGGCCGATGATCCAGTCCTCCCTGGAAGCCAGCGAGAACACGTGCGCGGGGTCGGCGACGGCGTCCAGCGCCGGCTTGACCCGTTCGGCGTAGTACGGCGAGGCCAGCGCCTCGCCAAGGGCGTCGACGTCGTCGAACCAGATCTGCTCGACGCTGTCGAAGCCCGCCTCGCCGAAGGTGTAGAACCCATCCCTGGTGTGGGCGTGCAGGTGGCGGCGGAGCCCCGGCAGGCCGCTGACCGCGGGGGCGTAGTTGCCGAGGGTCTGCTTGCGGTAGTCGTCTAGCGAGAGCCCGGGCCTGCGCTTGATCAGGGTCGTCAGCTTGACCCAGGAGGGGCGCGCCTCGGTGAGCGGCGGGCCGGGCACGATCTCGTGCGCGTCGGTGTCGAGCACGATGGTCATCCAGAAGGCGGCCCAGTTGGGCTCGTCGAGCCTGGCGCCCTGGAGGAACTCCTCGGTCTGCAGCGAGGCGAGCTGCTCCTCCTCGTTGGCCAGCCAGATCTCCGCCATCCCCTGGTGCGGGAGCGCCGGGGTGCCGCGGTCGCCGTCGAACGGCACCCGCGAGTCGATCAGGTAGCGCCGGATCTGCGGGATCTTGGCGGCGAACTTCACCGCGTGCACGTGCACCCAGTAGTCCTGGAACTCCTCAGCGGTCATGCCCGGCTTCGGGGCGGCCAGGATGAACTGATGGATCATGGAATCTCCCTTTTTCCGGAGGGGATCTTGGAATTGAGCATCGCAGCGGAATTCGGAGACCGTCAAAGGAGATGCGGCTACTTCTCGACTTCGGCTCTTTAATCCGGCATTTAAGTCAAGTCGCATGGCATTCCGGAAATATCCGCTTATCCTCGGGCGGTTCGCGGCGCCCCGCGCCATCTGACAAAGTGCCTGGGGAATAAGCCGGGATCATGGCCAGCGGCACCGTCGCGTCCTACTGTCCACCTCAACGGATGCCTGACCGAAAGGTGGCACATGAAAGGCGAGCTGACCGCCGCGGTGCGCCGCGGTGCCATCGACGAGATCCGCGACCTGCTTCGGGCGGGCGCCGATCCCAGCGAGCGCGACCCGGACACCGGGCTGACCGTTCTCATGATCGCTTCAGGCCGCGCCGACGCGCCCGCCGTACGAGCACTGCTCGCCGCGGGGGCCGACGTCTTCACGACCGACGCCAAGGCCGGCGCGACCGCCCTGCACAAGGCCTGCCAGGGCGGAAGCGCCGAAGTGATCCGCGACCTGCTGGACGCCGGGGCCTTCGTGGACTCGGTCGCCGCGACGACCGGCCACACCCCGCTGATGGACGCTCTCTGGTTCAAGTTCCCCGAGATCGTCGAGGTGCTCCTCGACAGGGGCGCCGGCCTGAACCTCTCCACCCACTACGGCTTCTCGCTGAAGGAGCACTTCGAGTACGAGCTGAACGTCAACACCTTCGGCAAGGAGCGGCTCGTCGAGTCCGACAAGCTGCTGCGGGCCCGGCAGGAGTCCGACGACGCGACGGCGAGCGGCCACGCCCTCATGAACGCCGTCACCGCGGGCGACGCGGCGGCCGTGCGCGAGCTGGTCGCCGACGGGTTCCCCGTCGACATGCGCTGGCCCGTCGTCAACGGGTTCAACGACGCGCACACCGCGCTGCTGGTGGCGTGCCGCGACGGGCACACCGAGATCGTCGGGACCCTGCTCGCGGCCGGCGCCGACGTCAACGCGATCGAGCCGACGTTCGGCGCCGTTCCGCTGCACAAGGCCGTCTACAACGGGCACGTCGAGATCACCCGGATGCTCGTCGAGCGGCCGGGCATCGACCTCGGGTTCCAGGGCGCCACCAACGGCTACAGCCCCCTGCACGACTCCCTCTGGCACGGCTACGCCGACTGCGCCCGCGTCCTGGTCGAGGCCGGGGCACCGCTGGACCTGGTCGGGCACGACGGCAAGACCCCCCGGGACCTCGCGGAAGAGGTGCTGGGCGGCGACCACGAAGTGACCCTGCTCATCGCGGGAGGCGGCCATGAAGGAAACTGACGCACTCGTCGTCGGCAGCGGGTTCGGCGGCGCGATCGCCGCGCTGCGGCTCGGGGAGGCGGGCGTCCAGACGCTCGTGATGGAGCGCGGGCGGCGCTGGCCCGTCACCGACGCCCACGACACCTTCGCCACCTACGACGCCCCGGACGGACGGGCCGCCTGGCTCAGCCCGGTCACCGTGGCCCCGGCGCAGGAGGGGCTGCCCATCGACGTGTACGCGGGCGTGCTCGAACGCGTCAAGGGCGACGGCATCGACGTCCTCGCGGGCGCGGGCGTCGGCGGCGGCTCCCTGGTGTACAACACGGTGCTCTACCAGCCGCGGCGCGACCTGTTCGCCCGCGTGTTCCCCTCCTGGCTCGACTACGACGAGCTGGACGACGTGTGGTACCCCAAGGTCCGCGAGGCCGTCGGGGTGTCCCAGATGCCGGCCGACGTGCTCGCCCACGAGCACTACCGTGGCCAGCGGGTGCTGCTGGACGAGGCCGCCGCCGCCGCCGGCATCCCTGCGCGGCTGTTCGACCTCGGGCTCGACTGGGACGTCATCCGCGCCGAGCTCGACGGCACCATTCCCCCGTCGCTGATCGCCGGCCAGGTCTGGTACGGCTCCAGCAGCGGCGCCAAGCGCAGCCTCGACCGCACCTACCTGGCGCGGGCCGAGGCCACGGGCAACGTCGAGGTGCTGCCGCTGCACGTCGTCACCGACGTGCGCGAGAACGGCACGGGCTACGTGGTGGCCTTCAACGAGATCGACGACAACGGCCGCGTGCTGGCGCGCCGGGAGATCCACACCCGGCACCTCTTCCTGGCCGCCGGATCGGTCGCCACCACGCGGCTGCTGGTCCGCGCCCGCGAGACCGGCGTGCTCCCCAAGCTGTCCGACGCCGTCGGCACCCAGTGGGGCGCCAACGGCGACCTGGTGATCATCAGGAGCGGCCTGCCGCCAACCGGCCCCAGCGAGGGCGGCCCGGCCGGCGCCGTCCTTGAGGACCTCGACAACCCCGTGGCCCCCATCGCCATGGCCGCCATGCCCGTGCCGCAGGCCGGGATGCCCGAGGGCTTCATGGGCCTCATCGGCATGGGCCTCGGCCCGCCCAAGGGCACGTTCGGCTACGACGGCCGCACCGACTCGGTGAAGCTCTCCTGGCCCGCCGACGACCCCGAGGTCACGGCCATCGCCGACGGGGCGCGCTCGACGTTCGAGAGGCTCGGCACCGGAAAGATAGAGGCCATCGACGCCGGCACCACGGGCCACCCGTGCGGCGGCGTGCCCATCGGCGTCGCGACCGACGAGTACGGCCGGGTGAACGGCTACCCGGGGCTCTACGTCGTCGACGGCGCGCTCGTCCCCGGCGGCAGCGCCGCCTGCACCAACCCCGCGCTCACCATCGGCGCGCTCGCAGAACGGGCGATGGCGGCCATCGTCCCCGACATCGTGGAGGGATAGTCACCGATGACGTCTCCAAGGCAGGCGGCCCTGGTCACCGGGGGTTCCAGCGGCATCGGCCTGGCGGTGGCCACGGCCCTGGTCGCGCGCGGGTCCGAGGTCACCGTGCTCGGACGTGACGCGGGCAGGCTGGGCAAGGCCGTGGACCGGCTCGGCGGCGGGGCCGCCGGGCGCGGTTCCGGCGGCCCGGCCGTCCACGGCGTGGTGGCCGACGTCGCGAAGCCGGGGTCCGCGCAGGCGGCCGTGGCCGCCCACATCGAGCGATGGGGGCGGCTGGACGTGCTGGTCAACAGCGCCGGCGTGCTGGCGGCCGGCCCCCTGGACTCCTACACCGAGGCCACCGTGGCCGAGGTGCTGGACATCGACCTCCGCGCCACCATCATGTTCTGCCAGGCGGCCCTGCCCTACCTGCGCAAGGCCGCGCGCGACGGCGGGCGGCCCCTGATCGCCAACATCGCCTCGGTCTCCGGCAAGCGGGCGGACCCGGGGTTCTCCCTCTACTGCGCGGCCAAGTTCGGGGTGGTCGGTTTCACCGCGGCCCTGCACCAGGAGCTGCGCGGCGAGGGTGTGGGGGCCTGTGCGGTATGTCCGGGACTTGTGGACACGCCGATGGCAGACTGGGCGCGCTCCTGGGCGCCGAGGTCCTCGATGCTCCGCCCCGAGGACGTCGCCGGCGCCGTGCTCCGCGTGATCGACATGCCCACGGGCCACGTACCCGCAGAACTCAGCGTCTAGTAGGAGGTCCGTGAGCACCGCACACTCACCCAGGCTGCGCCACCTGGCGGGCTCCACCAAGGAGACCCACGCGTCCTGGCTGGAGCTCTTCTTCGACCTGGTCTTCGTCGTCGCGGTCTCCGAGCTGGCCCGCACGCTGCGCGGAGACCTGACCGCCCATGGGTTCCTGATCTTTCTGGCGCTGTTCGTCCCGGTCTGGTGGGTCTGGATGAGCTTCGCCTACTACGCCGACCTGTTCGAGACGGACGCGGCGCACTTCAGGATCGCCCTTCTGGCCGGCATGTTCGGCTCGCTCATGCTCGCGGGAACCATCGGCGTCGCGGTCGGCCCCTCCACCGGGGCCGGCCTCGGCGGCCCGCACGGCTTCGCGCTGGCCAACGCCGCGCTCCAGGCCATCCTGGTCGCCCTGTACGGCTACGCGCGGCGCGCGGCGTCGCAGGACGTCCCCGTCCCCGTCCCCGTCGCCGTCGCCGTCACCGGCGCCGTCACCGACCGTCCGCCTCCGCACGGCGCGGCCGGGAGCCCGAGTGCGGACGCCGGAGGCGAGCCGGCGAGCGCGGTGCAGAACGCCGCGCTCCGCCAGCTCTGCGGCATTTACGTGGCCGGGTTCGGGTGCGGCGGGGCCCTGTGGCTGATCTCGGTGCTCGTCTCGCCGCCCTGGCACATGGCCCTGTGGGCGCTGGCGCTGGTGGTCGAGATCGCCACGCCGTTCCTGGCCTATCTGATCGTGCGCTCGCCGCCCGCGCACGCCTCCCACCTGCCCGAACGGCTCGGCCTTTTCACGCTCATCGTGCTGGGCGAGTCGGTGCTCGCGGTCGCGTGGGGGGCGCGGGGCACCGGCTGGACCCCCGCCGCGTTCCCGGTGGCGTTCTTCGCCTTCGTGATCGCCGCGTGCCTGTGGTGGGTGTACTTCGAGCACGTCGACCACGGCGTCATCATCCACGCGCTGACCAGCGGGCGCTCCACTCTCGTGCGCGGGTTCGCCTACGGCTACGGCCACCTGCTCATCTTCGCCGGGCTCGCCTCCACGGCGGTCGGCTCCGAGGTCCTCATCGAGCACGCCTCCGACGACCACCTCCCGGCCGGCGCGGGGCTCGCGCTGGCCGGTGGGGCCGCCGCCTTCCTGCTCGCGACGACCGCGGCGCACCTGGTGATCCGCCGCCCGCTCAGCAGGCGGCTGGTCGCCGCCCGCGTCGCAGCCGCGGTGAGCGCCCTGGCGCTGGGCGCGGCGTCCCCGGCCCTTTCCGGGCTCGCGGTGACCGCGTCCCTGGCGGGCGTCCTCGTGCTGCTCACCTGGGCGGAGATCCGGCACCGGTCGCGACGGGAGGGGCCTGGCAGGCCTCCTGCCCTCGCGTCTCATCCGCAGCCCGGCCTGGCAGCCTCACCAGGAAGCGGGTATCCCCGGGCCGCGAGCGAACCGTGATCGACCCCCGGTGACGCCTGGTCACGATGCGGTGGGTCAGGTGCAGGCCGAGCCCGGTGCCCGCGCCGATGTCCTTGGTCGTGAAGAACGGCTCGAACACGCGCGGGAGCACCACGGGGTCGATGCCCGGGCCGGTGTCGGCGACCTCGACGACCACGCAGCTGCCCTCGCCGCGCGCGCTGATCCTGAGCTGCCCGCCGCCCGCCATCGCGCCCGCGGCGTTGTCGATGAGGTTGGTCCACACCTGGTTGAGCTCGGTGGGATACCCGGGGATGCGGGGCAGCGGCTGGGCGTAGTCGCGGACCACGGTGACGCCCGCGAGCTGCGGGCGCAGCATCGCGAGCGTCGCCTCCAGCCCCTCGCGCACGTCGACGTCCGACTCGGGGGCGCGGTCGAGGTTGGTGTACTCCTTGGTGTTCTTCACGATCGCCGAGACCCGGGTGCCGGCGTCGCGTACGTCCACGGCGGATGAGCGCACCCGCAGGCTCTCCGACAGGTAGCGCAGCGCGGCGGGCACGCGGTCGGGCCGCAGGCGCCCGGTGAGGTCCTCCAGCCAGCCGACGTCGAGGCCGCGCTCCACCAGCAGTTCGGCGAAGGAGGCCCCGTCGTCCAGGCCGTGGTCCTCCGCCCAGTCCTGGAGCCGTTCCTCCATCTGGCTCATGCCGAGCGCGTCGCCCGGCCCCGTGCCACGCGCGCGGGCCAGCCAGTCGCGCTGGGCGGCCCGTACGGCCTCACGTTCCTCCGCTGTGGCCGTCTCGCCCCAGGTCTCGGCCGCCTCCTCCAGCTCGGCCACGGCGTCGTCCAGCTCGCCGATGGCGCGGGTGACCGCGGCCACGGGGTTGTTCAGCTCGTGGGCGATGCCCGCCGCCAGGGTGCCGAGCGAGGCCAGCGTCGAGCGGCGCCCGGCGCTGACGATCATGTCCTGGGCGCGGAGCGCGAGCACGGGGATGACCAGCTCGGACACCCTCGGGGTGCGCACGAGCATTTGCAGGAAGGCGTCGCGTTCGTAGAGCGCGACGCGGCTGTCCCCGACGGAGGTGGCCGTGGCGAGGTAGGCGTCGCCCGCGAGCACGCACAGCTCGCCGGTGAAGGTGTGGGCGAGGGAGGCGCGGGTCTCGGCGTCCGGCCGGGTCGAGTGCCGGGCGAGCACCTCCTCACGGTCGTCGACCACCTTGGAGATGAGCAGCTCGCCTTCGAGGAGCACGACGAAGAATCTCGCCGGAGCCCCCTCGGTGAACAGCACCTCGCCGTCGGCCAGCTCGCGGGAGCGGGCGGCCGCCGAGAGCCAGCCGTACTGGTCGTCGGAAAGTCCGTGGAAGAGCGGATGCGCTCGCAACTCCTCCGGGAGCACGCCTGTGTCACCCATGGATGGGCTCCTCTCACGCCGGGTGAAGGGAGCGTTACACCGGCCGGGCGGGAGGTCAAAGAGTCCGGCGGCACTTTGTCGGGTGTGCGGGGACGCGAGGTGCCCGAGAGCCTTATTCGCCGTACTTAATCAGGTCCGCGTTCGCATTCGTGCTCGCGTGCTTACGCTTTGGATCACTTGGCCTGTGCAACTTCCCGGACATGGAGGCCGCTGTGGCCCAATGCTCGCACGTTGACCAGATCCGCAGGGTGTCGGCCACTTCCGACGGGTGCCAGGAGTGCCTGGCGCTCGGGCAGCGCTGGGTGCACCTCAGAGAGTGCCTCAGCTGCGGGCACGTCGGATGCTGCGACTCCTCACGCGGACGGCACGCGACCAAGCATCATCGCGCCAGCGGCCATCCGATCGCCGCCTCGGCAGAGCCCGGCGAGACCTGGGCGTGGTGCTACGTGGACGAGGAGGTCATCGAGAATTGAGTGACGAGACCGGCAGGCCGGTGATCCTCGCCGTGGACGACGATCCGCAGGTGCTGAGGGCGGTCAGGCGCGACCTGCGCTCCGCCTACTCCAGCCGCTACCGGGTGCTCGGCGCCTCGTCGGGCAAGGAGGCCCTCGGCATCCTCGACGCGCTCGACGAGCGCGGCGACGACCCCGCCCTCTTCATGGTCGACCAGCGGATGCCGGAGATGACCGGCGTGGACTTCCTGCTGGAGGCCGGGGCGAGGTTCCCCGACGCCAGACGCGTGCTCCTCACCGCGTACGCCGACACCGACGCCGCCATCACGGCGATCAACCGGGTCAGGCTCCACCACTACCTGATGAAGCCCTGGGACCCTCCCGAGGAGCGCCTGTTCCCGGTGCTCGACGACCTGCTGTCCGACTGGCTGGCCTCCTACCGGCCCGCCTACCAGGGCATCAAGGTCGTCGGGTTCCTGGTCTCCCCGGCGACCCACGCGGTCAGGGACTTCCTCACCCGCAACGAGCAGCCGTTCCAGTTCCTGGACATCGACGTGGATCCCGAGGCCGCGCGGCTGGCCGAGGGGCGTACGGACTCCCTGCCGCTGGTGCTGTTCCCCGAGGGCGACCACCTGTCGGCGCCGAGCAGCTCGCAGCTCGCCGAGCGCCTCGGGCTGTCCGGGACGGCTTCACGCCCTCACTACGAGACCGTCATCATCGGCGCGGGCCCCGCGGGGCTGGCGGCCGGGGTCTACTCGGCCTCCGAGGGGCTCTCCACCCTGCTGGTGGACTTCGACGTCCCCGGCGGGCAGGCGGGCACCTCCAGCCTCATCGAGAACTACCTGGGCTTCCCCGCGGGGCTCTCCGGGCGCGACCTCGCCCGCAGGGCCGTCTCGCAGGTGCGCAGGTTCGGCGCCGAGCTGCTGTACCCCGTCGAGGTGACGGGCCTGCGAAGGGCCGACCCGGCGCGCGTCATCACGCTGGCCGACGGCACCGAGATCAGCGCGGAGGTGGTGCTGCTGTCCATGGGGGTCTCCTACAACCGCCTGGACGTCCCCGGCGCCGACCGCTTCGCGGGCGCGGGGCTCTACTACGGCGCCGCCACGACCGAGAGCCAGTCGTGCATCTCCCAGCACGTCTACGTCATCGGGGGCGCCAACTCGGCCGGGCAGGCGGCCCTGCACTTCGCGAACTACGCGAGCAAGGTCACCATGCTGATCAGGGCCGCCTCCCTGGAGGCGGGGATGTCGCAGTACCTCGTGGACGAGATCCGCAGGACGCCCGTCATCGAGGTGCGCCTGGGCACGCGCGTCGTGGAGCTCGCCGGGGAGGAGCGCCTGGAGCGCATCAGGCTCGCCGACGTCCGCACGGGCGAGACCACCGAGGAGCCGGCCGGGTTCGTCTTCACCTTCATCGGCGCCCGGCCGCGCACGGCGTGGCTGGACGGCGCGGTGGAGCGCGACGACCACGGGTTCGTGGTGACCGGGCCGGACGTGCCGCCCGCGAGCTGGGACCTTTCGCGCGCGCCGTACCTTCTGGAGACGAGCGTGCCCGGCGTGTTCGCGGCGGGCGACGTGCGCGCCCGTTCGGTCAAGCGGGTCGCGTCGGGAGTAGGCGAGGGAGCCATGGCCGTGGCACTCATGCACCGTTATCGCGCCAGTACATAATCCCCTAAAAAGCCAAATCCCTTCGAAACGCCATTATTCAAGAATTCACATGATTTATACATTCCACGCCATTGCCATCAGCCCCGGACATGGCGACAATATAGACATGTGGGGAATATTATCAGGAAAGGTCGCCCTAATCACCGGGGCGAGCAGCGGCATCGGAGCCGCGGCGGCACGGGTATTCGCCCGTGAGGGGGCCGCGGTCATGGTCACGGCGAGACGCGAGCGGGAATTGAGCGATCTGGTCGACGAATTGACGGGAAAGGGGTTCGAGGCCGCGTACACGGTGGCCGACGTGACCCGCCCGGAAGACGTCGACCGCGCGGTCTCCGGCACCGTCCAGAGGTTCGGGCGGCTCGACGTGGCCTTCAACAACGCCGGACTCGGAGCCGAGCAGGCGCCCATGCACCTGATGGACGACGCCGTCTTCGACGCGATCGTGGACGTCAACCTGCGCGGCGTCTGGTACTGCACGCGCCGGGAGATCGCCGAGATGCTGGCCGGCGGCGGCGGCGCGATCGTGAACACCAGCAGCGTCGGCGGCCTGGTCGCGACGCCGGTGGCGGCGCCGTACGTCATCTCGAAGCACGCGGTCGTCGGGCTGACGAAGGCGGCGGCGGCGGAGTACGCCAAGCAGGGCATCCGCGTCAACGCGATCGCGCCGGGCACCACCAGGTCGGAGATGATCGAGGCCTGGTTCGCCCTGCAGCCCGGCATCGAGGACCTGCTGCACGCGGTCACCCCCCAGGGCAGGACCGCGGAGCCGGAGGAGGTCGCCGAGGCGGCGGCGTGGCTCGTGAGCGACCGGGCGTCCTTCGTGACCGGCGTGACCCTGCCCGTGGACGGCGGCTACACGTTGATATAGGTGCCCGCGGGATCGAAGCGGCCGACGCGGTCGGCCGGCACGATCCCCGGCAGCAGCAGTTTCCAGAAGTTCGTGAGCCTGTTGCGCAGATCGCGCCGGCCCGACACGGCCTGCGAGACGATCTGGGCCCCCGTGAAGGCCGCGATCACCGTCTCGGCCACCGCGTCGATCTCGATATCGGGCAGCAGGTCGCCCTGCTGCCGCGCCCTGGCCAGGAGGTCCCTGGCACCGTCCTGCCACATCACATGGGTGGTGAACTCAGCCCTTGAAAAGGTCCCGTGCTCGATCGCCAACCGCACGCTGGCCCTGGCGATGACGTTCTTCTGGAGCTCCCTCGCGAACCCGTGGCTGGCGTCGATGACCACCTGGAGGGGTGAGCGGTCGACCGACACCAGAGAGGCCAGCAGCTTCTCGTCGGCGTCGAGAATCGCCCTCGCGAGCTTCTCCTTGGAGCCGAAGTGGAAGTACAGCGCCCCCTTCGTCACCCCGCAACGTTCGAGGATCTGGGCCATCGTGGTGGCCGCGTAGCCGTGCTCCTCGAACACCTCTGCCGCGCCCTCCAGGACCCGTTGCCTGGTCGCGAGCGCTCGTGCCTGTTTAGCCATGACGAATGGTGTTCCTCCCAAAAAAAACCGCTCGGTCGGTATCCTATGCCCCGCGTTGCCTCAAAGGCAGGGAATCTGAAGAGGTAAATAGCCATGACGACGCACCAAGCATTCGACTTGTCGCTCGGCCCCGCGTTCTTCGAGCAGCCGGTCTCCCGCCACCTGGTGCACCGCGCGGCGGTGTCCGAGGTGATGATCACCGGCTGGCGGTCCCTCGACGACAAGACCTCCATCCTCGCAGCGCAGTGGCCCCGCACGCACAGCTTCTACCGGCCGGTCGCCGGGAGGCACGATCCCCTGCTGATCGCCGAGACGATCAGGCAGGCGGGTCTCGTGGTGAGCCACGCCGAGCTGGACTGCCCGATCGGCCACCAGTTCCTGCTGTGGGAGCTGTCCTACGAGGCCGACCTCGGGGACCTGACGATCGGCCCTGGCCCCACCGACCTGGTGCTCCGCTTCACGCGCAGCGAGGTGCGCCACCGGGGCAGGCACCTGGCCGGCCTGCGCGGCCACGTGGACCTCTACCGCGACGGCGAGCTGGTCGGCATGGGCGAGGGGAGCTTCGACTGCGTGTCCCGTGCGGCCTACGACCGGCTGCGCGCCGCCACCCGTCCCATACGTCCGCCCGCGCCCGCCCCGCTCCCCGAACCGGTCACCCCCGAGCTGGTCGGCCGCGACCGTCCCGAGGACGTCGTGCTGGCGCCCGCCGGGCTCGACGACACCTGGCTGCTGCGGGTGGACCCCGCCCACCCGGTGCTCTTCGACCACAAGGTCGACCACGTGCCCGGCATGGCCCTCATGGAGGCCATGCGCCAGGCGACCCGGCTGCTCGCGCAGCCCTCGCCCGTCACATCCCCGAAGCTGTACGCGTCCTTCAACCGCTACGTGGAGCTCGGGGACCCCGCCCTCGTCCACGCGCACGCCGAGGAGCCGCTGCCGTCGGGCGACGTGCCGGTGCGGGTCTCCGTCGAGCAGTACGGCACCACCGCCGCCACCGGCCTGGTCTTCGCACGACCGATCTGACCGTCCGGTCGCCTCCCCCTGTCGTTCTCCGGCCCGGCGCGTCATGATGGCGGTCGTCGACCGACTGACAGGCAGGTGACCATGTCACACCCGGAGTCGTACGCGGACGTCTTCGCGAACGCCATCACCGATCCCGACGGCTTCTGGGGGGACGCCGCCGAGGACGTGAGCTGGCACCGTGCCCCCGGCAAGGTGCTGGACTCCTCGAGCGCGCCCTTCTACCGGTGGTTCACCGGCGGTGAGCTCAACACCTGCCACAACGCGCTCGACCGGCACGTGGACGGCGGACGCGGCGACCAGGCCGCCCTGGTCTACGACAGCCCCGTCACCGGCACGGTGCGCACGTACACCTACGCGGAACTGCTGGCGGAGGTGGCGCTGTTCGCCGGGGTGCTCAGGGGGCTCGGCGTCGGCAGGGGCGACCGGGTGGTCGTCTACATGCCGATGGTGCCGGAGGCCGTGGTCGCCATGCTGGCCTGCGCCCGCCTCGGGGCCGTCCACTCGGTGGTGTTCGGCGGCTTCGCCCCTCGCGAGCTGGCCATGCGCATCGACGACGCCCGGCCGGCGGTCGTCGTGTCCGCCTCCTGCGGCATCGAGCCGTCGAGGATCGTCGAGTACAAGCCGATGCTCGACAGTGCGCTCGACCTCGCCGAGCACAAGCCGGGCAGCTGCGTGATCCTGCGGCGCGAGCAGGCGCCGGCGACGCTGGTGCCCGGCCGCGACCTCGACTGGCACGAGGCGATGGCAGCCGCGGAGCCCGCCGGGTGCGTGCCGGTCGCGGCCACCGACCCGCTCTACATCCTGTACACCAGCGGCACCACGGGGAAGCCGAAGGGCGTGGTGCGCGACAACGGCGGCCACGCGGTCGCGCTGCTGTGGAGCATGCGCAACGTCTACGACACCGCGCCGGGCGAGGTGTTCTGGGCGGCCTCTGACGTCGGCTGGGTGGTCGGGCACTCCTACATCGTGTACGGCCCGCTGCTCCTCGGCGCGACGACGATCCTCTACGAGGGCAAGCCGGTGGGCACGCCGGACGCCGGGGCCTTCTGGCGGGTGATCGCCGACCACGGCGTGAACGCGCTGTTCACCGCGCCCACGGCGTTCCGGGCGATCAAGAAGGAGGACCCGTCGGCGGCCCTGCTCGCGAAATACGATATTTCATCGCTCAGGACGTTGTTCCTGGCCGGCGAGCGGCTCGATCCGGACACCTACCACTGGGCCACGGAGAAGCTCGGCGTGCCCGTGGTGGACCACTGGTGGCAGACCGAGACCGGCTGGCCGGTGGCCGCCAACCTGCGCGGCCTCGCCCCCATGCCGATCAAGCCCGGCTCTCCCACGGTCCCTGTGCCGGGGTACGACGTGCGGGTGCTCGATCCGGACGGCGAGCCCTGCGCCCCGGGCGAGGAGGGCGCGATCTGCCTTCGCCTGCCGCTCCCGCCGGGCACGCTCCCCACGCTCTGGCAGGACGACGAGCGCTATGTCGCCTCCTACCTGTCGGCCTACCCCGGCCACTACCTGACCGGCGACGGCGGCCACGTCGACGAGGACGGCTACCTGTTCGTCATGGGCCGCACCGACGACGTCATCAACGTGGCCGGGCACCGCCTGTCCACCGGGTCGATGGAGGCCGTGCTGGCGGGCCATCCGGCCGTGGCCGAGTGCGCGGTGATCGGCGTCGCCGACGAGCTGAAGGGGCAGGTGCCACGCGGGCTGGTGGTGCTCAAGAGCGGCGTCGACGCCGACCCCGGCACGCTGCGCGACGAGCTGGTGCGTCTCGTCCGCGAGCAGGTCGGCGCGGTGGCGAGCCTGAAGCGGGTCGACATCGTGCCGGGGCTGCCCAAGACGCGGTCGGGGAAGATCCTCCGCAAGACCATGCGCGGCATCGCCGACGGCGCCGACGAACCGGTCCCCTCCACGATCGAGGACGCCGCCGTGCTCGACCTGCTGCGCCCGGTGCTCAGATCCCGCGTGTGATCGGGGGAGAAAAGCCCGATGCCGCCTGCTGGAGGCGGCATCGGGGTGGAACGTGAAGATGTGGAGCTAGCGATCTCTTACTCGAACTCCGCCTGCAAACCCTTCCAGCGCCTTGACCAGCACCAACCCGTCCCGACAACCCCTGGTAGGAGACCACCCGGGCCCGTGGAACCCCGCCACCCGACGCGACAGTCGGGCCGCGAGCATGGACACCCGCGAAAACAAGGTCGGCTCTGGTCGCTACGCGACCAGAGCCCACTCATGAAAGATCGAGGTTAGCCAGTGCGAGAGGCCTGTGGCACGGATTCTGGCAAGGATGGGTGGATTAGGCAAGGATTCGAGTGAACTGCCCTAACACCCTCGGGCGCCGTTGCGTTTGTCTGAATAGGTGAACATTCAGACAGTGAATTCAACAATATCCGTTGTGACCGGCGCTAGCGCCGGCATCGGGCGCAGCGCCGCCATCGAGATCGCTGCACGCGGTGGTGGAGTGGTTGTGACGTACAACTCCCGGCCCGAGGGGGCTGAGGAGACGGTCTCGATGGTCCGGGACAGTGGCGGCAGCGCGGTCGCTTTGCCGCTCGACATTGCACGGAGCGACTCGTTCCCTGCCTTCAAGGAAGAGTTGGTACGAGTTCTCGATGAGGAGTGGGCCACCGACAAGATCCACTCGCTCGTCAACAACGCCGGCTTCGGAGGCGGCCTCGCGTTCGAGGACATGAGCGAGGATGCGTTCGACCAGTACTACCGCGTGCTCCTGCGGGGGCCGTACTTCCTCACGCAGGCTCTCCTGCCGCTGATCCATGACGGTGGCTCGATTGTCAGCACCTCGAGCAGCTCGGTGCGACCCGGTGATACCGAGTCCGGCTATTCCGGCTACGCGGCGATGAAGGGTGGACTGGTGATTGCGACTCGGTTCCTCGCGAAGGAACTTAGTCCTCGGGGCATTCGGGTGAATTCGATCGCTCCCGGGCCGACTCGCACCCGCATCGGCGACGACGCGTTCGAGAAGTACCCGGAGATCATCGATGGGATCGCCGCCAAGACCGCCCTCGGACGCTTGGGTGAGCCGGCGGACATTGGCAAGGTCATCGCGTTCCTTGTCTCGGATGATTCCGCATGGATCACGGGACAGGACATCCAGGTCGCAGGAGGATACGCGCTGTGAGAACCGTCATGCCGCGGTTCGGGACCGTTGTGCTTACCGGGGCTACGAGCGGGATCGGCGAAGCTACCGCCCAACGGCTGGCAGCGATCTCCGGAACGCTGATCGTTCTCGGCCCTGAGCCGGAAGAAGCTGTCGGCGAAGTTCTCGCGCGCATTCGTGGTCACGGTCCAGCCGATGTCCACTACATCTCTGCCGACTTCACTTATCTCTCCGAGGTCGTCGACGCGGCACGCTCGATCAAGACCCTCGCTCCCGCCATCGACCTGCTGATCAACGACGCGGGTGTCCCCGGCGCGCTGCAACGGATCCTGACCCAGGACGGGTTCGAGCGGACGCTGCAGGTCAACGCGCTCGCTCCCGCACTCCTGACCCGCCTGCTCGTCCCGTCCCTCGCCAAGAACGCGCGAATCGTCAATGTGGGATCGTCCGCGCACCGTGTTGAGCAGTTCGATTTCGATGACATCGATCTTGGGCACGGCTATTCGCCGGTCGCCGCGTATGCACGGGCAAAACTTGCGATGGTGACATGGTCTGCGCTACTTGCGGAGGAGCTCGGGTCGATGCCGGTCAGCGTGGTGGCGCTCTGCCCGGGTTTGAACGACACGCCGCTCAGCGCTGCAATGATGGGTCGGATCGGCGGTCCGCCCACCCAGGGTGCTGCGAGGGTCCTCTTCGCTGCGGCTGCCGATGTGCCCTCTGGCTCATACCTTGAGGGCGATCAAGTGATCCCACCAAGCGCGGACGCAACCGACCCCGCAAACCAGGAGCAGCTGGCTGCTCTCTACTGGGACCGGCTCCTGCCGTTCGCGGCTCTGGGGCGTGTCTGATGGGCGAGCAGAGTGCGACCAGCAACATCCTCGGTGGTCGGGTTGCCGTCGTCTTCGGGGCGACCGGGTGGATCGGGCGAGCCATCTGCCGCGACCTGCTTAAGGCGGGCGCGAGCGTGGTCATGGTCGGCCGGGGTGCCGACCGGTTGGATGCCCTCCAGCGTGAGCTCGGCGGGGGAGACCGACTGCTCTGGACGATCGCTGATGTCACCTCCCAGCTCGAGGTCGACGACGCCCGGGCCGCCGCGATCACCCGCTTCGGCCACATCGACCTGCTGGTCGTGTCGTCCGGAGTGATCACTGGCTCAGCGTTCAGCGACGGTGTTCCGGCCGACTGGGCCGAGATGATCGACGTGAACCTCCGGGGGCTGCTTCACGCTTCCCAGACCTTCGCTGCACCGCTGCTCGAGAGCGCTGACCGCGGGCTCTCCGCCGATATCGTACTTATCGGCGCCGTCAGCACCGATGTCCGCGCTCCCCGGTTCGCGGTGTTCAATGCCCTGTCGGCGGCGATCAAACAGCTTGCACGGGCGCTGCGTCACGAATACGGGCCGCACGGGATGCGCGTGCACATTGTCGAGCCCGGTTTCGCTGTCGACAAGACCGACCAACACCAACCGGGACACGATGAGCAGAACGCCCGAGCTGTTTCCGCGGTGACACCTGACGCGATCGCCGCAGTCGTGACGCTCGCGGCCGCACTCCCCGCAACAGCGAATCTGGCTGAAGTCCTCCTCCTACCGACCGAAACGGCATGACGGATGACCACCACCGCTATGGCAACCGAATCGCCGGCGCGGATTCGCGGCTTCATCTCGCGCCTGGCGCGCAGCCCCGAGGCGCTGCGCGGCGCGTCCGTCCTGATCACGGCCACTATCGCCGCCCTCGTGTGGGCGAACCTTCCGGGGTACAGCTACCAGACGTTCTGGCATCTGCCACTCGGTTTCGAGCTCGGCGGCTTCAGGTTTGAGCTGAGCCTGCAGCACTGGATCAACGACGCCGTGATGGCCGTCTTCTTTGCGCACGTCACGCTCGAGGTGCGCCGCGAGATCGAGCTGGGTGAGCTGCGCGACTGGCGACGGGCGAGCGTGCCTGTCATCGCCGCCGTCGCCGGTCTTGTCATCCCGGCACTGGTCTATGTCGGGGTGACCTGGGGCAGCGATGCGGTTGGAGGATGGGGCGTCGTCGTCTCCACCGACACGGCCTTCGTGCTCGGCATGCTCGCCCTCGTCGGGCGGGGAATGCCGCCCCAACTGCGGATCTTCCTGGTGACCCTCGCGGTCGCCGATGACGTCGGCGCGCTCGGCGTCATCGCATTCGCATACACCGACCACTTCAACCCCCTGCCGCTGCTCCTCGCGGCCGCGGGTCTCGCGGTGATTGCGGTGATGCGGTTCCTCGGGGTGTGGCGGGGTGCGTTGTACCTGCTGCCCTCGATCATGGTCTGGGTGGGGCTTTACCTGTCAGGCGTGCACGCCACGCTGGCCGGAGTCGCGATCGCCCTGCTGCTGCCGATTTTCGCCACGGGATTCGACGACCTGCGCAGGGCCCGAGACCACATGCGTGCCTTCCAGATGTCGCCGACGGCAGGCTACGCACGCACGGCCGAGAACTCGCTCGCGAGGGCGATCTCGATCAACGAACGCGCACATCGCGCACTTATCCCGTATATCACCTGGCTCATACTGCCGATGTTCGCCCTCGCCAACGCAGGCGTAAGAATCACAGGTGAATCCCTGGCCGACGCGTTCACCTCAACCCTTACCTGGGGAATCCTCATCGGCCTGGTCGTTGGCAAGATCGTCGCCATCATGGTCTCCACCTGGATCGTCACCCGGGTTAGGCCCGGCTCGCTCGGCCCAGCGGTGCACATGTCCCACATCCTCGGTGTCAGCATGCTCGCCGGCATGGGGTTCACTATCTCCCTCTTCGTCACCGAGCTAGCCTTCGACGACCCCGTGGACGTCAGCCGCGCGCAGATCGGAGTGATCGCAGCCACCGTCATTGCCGCCGCTCTTGGCGCGATCACCTTCAGCATCGTGAGCGCCCGCGAACGCAGACGCTCCCCACACCGGGATCGCCTCGTCAGAGCACTCGACCCGGCACGCGACCCCGTTCTGGGTGACTCGACCAGCGCAGTGATCGCCGTCGTCGAGTACGGCAACTACGCCACCCCGTACTCCCCAGGCTCAGGCGAGATGCGCCAGGAGATGGAGGGCCGGTTCGGCGGCGACGTCGTCTACTCCTTCCGTCACCTGCCGCTCGAGCAACCTCTGGGGCGCTCGGCCGCGATCGCCAACGAGGCGGCCGCGCTTCAGGGACGATTCTGGGAGATGCGCGACGAACTCCTCCGCGAAGCACCCATCGAGACCGAACGGCAGATTCGCCGCGCCGCCGCCGCGGCGGGCCTGAACCTGCGGAGGTTCGAGGAGGACTCGGGTGATGCTGCCACCGCGCAGCGTGTCGAGGAAGACCTCCAGGACGCCGAGATGATGCATCTCAACGAAGCGCCAACCTACTTCATCGACAACGTTCGCTATGAAGGATCAATCGATGCCAGCTCGGTGAACGCGGCGGTCGCCAACGCCAGGGATGCTGCTGTACAGAAAGTCGCCGGTTGATGGTGCCGCAGGTCCTAGTTGTTCTTCCCCGGGACGTTGTGAACAGCTGAGACCTCCGGGACGATGTGGGTACCACCAGTGAGGGGGCGAAAGCCCCTTCGCATCCGAGGGTTCGGGGGGCGTCCCCCGTGTACGCAAACGCGAAATGGCCCGTGGCAGGTGCCCCAAAGGGGCAACAACCACGAGCCATCAAATTCGCGTGGAGCTATGGGGATTCGAACCCCAGACCTCCTCCATGCCATGGAGGCGCGCTACCAGCTGCGCCATAGCCCCAGGTCACACCGCGGCCAAGCATCTGCCGCTTTTTGTTGCCACGCCAGTGTATCGGACATCGCCGGGCGGGCCGAACCGCCCGGGGTTCCCGGTCACGCGTTGACACCGGCGCTCACGCTCGGTAACGATTAGTCACCCCAAGTCACCGCCTGCGAGGAGCCGAGATGCATCCGAGCCCCCAGGAGCTCAACGCCGGATCCGCGTTCGACACGAGCGACGTCAACCAGGACGGCTACATCGACAAGGAGGACATGCACCTCGTCGGCCCCATGCTGGCCGACCGCCTCGGCCTCTCCCCTGACGCCCCGGCCCGCGCCCACCTCCGCGAGGCCTACACCCAGGTCTGGGAGAACATCGTGGCCGAGGTGGGCACCGACGACCAGGGCCGCGTCAGCCGCCAGCGGTACGTCGAGTACGCCGTCTCCCCCAGGCTCGACAGGACGGCGTTCATCGTGGCCATCGTCTGGCCCATCACCGACGCCCTCTGGGACGCCCTCGACGCCGACGGCGACGAGAAGCTCAGCCTGGGCGAGTACCTCCACCTGTGGTCGGCGTACGACGTCGAGACCGCAGAGGCGCGCGAGGCGTTCATCCTCCTGGACACCGACGGCGACGGCCATCTCGCGAAGGACGAGTTCGCCCAGGCCATGTACGACTTCTACTTCAGCGACGATCCGAGGAAGGCCGCCATCCCGATCCTCGGACGGTCCTGACACCCACGGCCGGTGTCCGCGAGGTTCACTCCAGCGAACGCGCCGCCCTGATCAGCTCCGCCAGCTCGGCCACCATGGGGTCCTCGGTCGCCGACGCCAGCCGCGACGCGTGGCCGGCCAGCCCGGCGAGGTCCTCGGTGAACAGCTCGTCGTCGGCGTGCCTCAGCCGCTGGGCGAAGGCGGCGACCACCGCGTCCACCTGCAGCCGAGGCGACGGCGCCTCCCACAGCGCACCGGACAGTTCCGACACCTCCACCGCGCGGCTCGTCTCGGCCGGTTCCCGGGTGTCGGGATCCTGCCAGCGGGCCGTCGCCATGGCCACCTGCCCCGAGGTCCCCGGCCGCAGCCGCACCGCGTACAACGCGGTGACCGCCTGTCCCGGCCCCACCTCGCCGCCGTCCTTGGCGTCGTCGCGGAAGTCCCGCTGGGCGAGCGCGCGGTTCTCGTACCCGAGGAGCCGGTAGGACTCGACCGTGGCCGGGTTGAACGCGACCTGCGCCTTGGCGTCGCGCGCCCGCAGGTCGAGGCTGGCGGGCAGCCGCTCCACGAAGATCTTGCGCGCCTCCTCCCGCGAGCTGACGTAGACCGCCGCGCCGTCGCCGTTGTCGGCGAGCTGCTCCATCAGCGCGTCGCCGTACTCCCGCCCGACGCCGACGCACAGCAGCGTGATCTGATGCCCCGCCTGCTCCTTGACCCGGTCGAGGATGCCCTGCCAGGAGGTGTTCCCGGTGTTGGCCAGCCCGTCGGAGAGCAGGATGACCCGGTTGGTCGCCACCGGCCGGAAGGCCCTGGACGCCTCGCCGTACCCGGTGACGAGCCCGGCTTCGAGGTTGGTGGAGCCCTCGGTCTCGAGCGAGTCGACCGCCGCGTGCAGCTCGGCCCGCTCGCTCGCCGGCGTCATGGAGATGCGCGGCCTCGCCTGGTCGCTGAAGGACACGATCGACACCTGGTCGCCCGGCCCGAGCTGGTCCACCAGCGTGTGCAGCGCCTCGCGCACGAGGTCGAGCCGTCCCGGGTCGGCCATCGAGCCGGACACGTCCACCACGAAGGTGAGGTTGGCGGGCCTGCGGGCGGCGGCCTCGGCGGTCCTGGTCTGCAGCCCGACCCTCAGCAGCGCGGTCCCCTCCCGCGCGCCTCTGGCCCCGTCGAGCTGGATGGCGAAGCCGTCACCGGACGGCTCGGCGTACCCCTGCTGGAAGGCGTTCACGAACTCCTCCGGCCTGACCTGCGCGGGGTCGGGGAGCCGCCCCTCCTTGAGGCCGCTCCGCGCGTAGCCGTACGAGGCGGTGTCGACGTCGAGCGCGAACGTGGAGATCTTGTCGGCGGGCTCGCTGCGGGCGGGCTCCGGCACCGCGCGGGAGGTGCCGGAGCCGGCCGCCTCGCCCGGTGCGCTCGTGGCGCGTTCCGCGCCGGGCGGGTAGGCGGGTTCGGGTGCCCTGGACGTCTCGTTGGACGTGGCGCCGCACGCCGAGACGAGCAGGACGAGCGCCACCAGGACGCAGGCGAGGATTCGTGACTTCATCGGAGGCCTCCCTCGTTGTCACCCCCTATGACGGACTTCGCAGTGCTTCAGCCTGAGCCGTCACCCAAGCGACTGCTAACCGTTCCCGGCGCGTGACCGCCCCGGATCGCCGCCAGCCACGGAACTTTTCGGACGTACCACGCGAAACGGCACCCACCTCTGGACAAGACCGAGTTTCCCTACAAGATTGATGGGTTATTGGTCTCGTCCGAAGGGGGTCACCTTGCTCATCCAGCCCGATCCCACGTTCTACCCTTCCGCCAGGGAAGCCATGGCCGCGCCGCGGGAGCTCCTCGCGTACGTCGCGCTCCTCGACACCGAGGGCGAGGGCAGGCCCGACGGGCTCGCGACGGTCGACCTCGACCCCGGCTCGCCCGGCTACGGCACGGTGGTCGACGTCCACGACATGTCGGTGCCCGGCGACGAGCTCCACCATTTCGGGTGGAACGTCTGCAGCGCGGCGCTGTGCCCGTACGCGCCGCACCCGCACGTCGAGCGGCGCTACCTCGTCATCCCCGGGCTACGTTCGTCCCGCATCTACATCTTCGACGTCAAGGACGACCCCGCGCACCCCAAGCTCGTCAAGACCATCGAGCCGGAGACCGTGTTCGAGCGCACCGGGTACAGCCGCCCGCACACCGTGCACTGCGGGACCGACGCCATCTACGTCAGCGCCCTCGGCAACGTCGACGGCGACGCGCCGGGCGGCGTGTTCATGCTCGACCACGACACCTTCGAGCCGCTCGGCCAGTGGGAGGCCGACCGGGGACCGCAGCGGCTGCACTACGACTTCTGGTGGCACCTCGGGCGCGACACCATGATCAGCAGTGAGTGGGGAACGCCGAACATGATCGAGGCGGGCCCCGACCTCGACCTGCTGGTCAACCGGAAGTACGGCCACAGGCTGCACGTCTGGGACCTGCGCAAGCGCACCCACCTGCAGGAGATCGACCTCGGCGACCAGCACCAGATGGCCCTGGAGCTCCGCCCCGCGCACGACCCGACCAAGACGTACGGGTTCGTCAACACCGTGATCAGCGTCGAGGACCTCTCGGCGAACATCTTCACCTGGTACCTGGAGGACGGTGTCTGGAAGGCCAGGAAGACGATCACCATCCCGGCCGAGCCCGCCGACCCGGCCCTGCTCCCCGAGCCGCTCAAGCAGTTCGGCGCCGTCCCGCCGCTGGTCAGCGACATCTCGCTGACGCTGGACGACCGCATCCTGCTCGTCTCCGCGTGGGGCACCGGCGAGCTGCTGGCGTACGACGTCTCCGACCCGCTGAACCCCCGCCAGACCGGGTCGGTCCGCATCGGCGGCATCGTACGGCGCGACGCGCACCCGAGCGCGCCCGGCAAGGCCCTGAACGGCGGCCCGCAGATGGTCGAGGTGAGCAGGGACGGCAGGCGGGTCTACTTCACGAACTCCCTCTACCGCTCGTGGGACGAGGTGTTCTATCCCGACGGCATCTCCGGCTGGCTGGCCAAGGTGGACATCGCGGACGACGGCTCGATCGCCGTGGATCCCGGCTTCCTCGTCGACTTCGCCGAGGACGGGCGCAGGCCCCACCAGGTGCGGCTCCAGGGCGGCGACTCCTCCTCCGACTCCTTCTGCTACCCCTGATGGAACCGGCCCAGTGGCTCGCCCTGGCCGGGTTCGGCGCCTTCCACGGCCTGAACCCGGCCATGGGGTGGCTGTTCGCGGTCGCGCTCGGCCTCCAGGAGCGCTCACGCGCGGCCGTGCTCAGGGCGCTGCCGCCCATCGTGGCCGGCCACGCGGCGTCGGTGCTCGTCACGCTGGCGCTCGTGGCCGCCGCCAGGGTCGCCACGCCGCCGAGGTTCGTCTCGTACGGCGTGGCGGCGCTGGTCTGCGGCTTCGGCGTCTGGAAGCTCCTGCGGCGGCGCCACCCCCGCTGGGTCGGCATGCGGGTCACCGGGTGGCAGCTCGCCGGCTGGTCGTTCCTGATGGCCACCGCCCACGGCGCGGGGCTGATGCTGCTCCCGATAACGCTGTCCGGCCACCAGGAGGCCGCGCTCACGCTGACCGAGCAGGCGCTGCTGTTCACCGCGGTGCACACGCTGGCCATGCTCACGGTCATGGCCTCGCTCGCGGTGGTCGTCTACGAGCGGCTCGGCGTCTCGGTGCTGCGCCGGGCGTGGTTCAACCTGGACCTCGCCTGGGCGGTCGCCCTGATCGGAGCCGGAGCCTTCGCCGTGCTGACCTGAGCCTCTGCCGCAGGGGCCGCTGAAGACCCGCCAGAGGACGTCGGTCAGGCCGTGTCATTTGGATCAAGGAACTGGGGTTCCGTAGCCAGATCCTTGATCCAAGGGCCTAGGTCCGATGGAGCAGGCCTGTCGGTCCTTGGACCGAAGCGCGCACGATCCTGGCATGGCTAACGTCAGCGTCATGAATACCGATGGCACTTTGGACGAGGCGTATGAGCGGCTGCACCGAACAGGACCGGAGTTCGAGGGCTGGCTGACCAACCACGGTCCGATGGCGGCGGAATCAATGGTCAGGCGCGGGCACGCACGCGAGGTCCACCGATGGCTCGACGGCTATATTCGCCGTCTGGAGGAGCTGCCGCGCGGCACTTGGCCGATCGCCGCCGATGACTGGCATGTGGCGCTGGGAGATCCGCGTCGCCTCGGCGACTGGCTGACCTTCTTCGAGCGTGAGGTGAAGGAACAGCCCTGGCGTTCCGTACTGGAGACCTGGTGGCCGCGTCTGCTGCCCGGGATCGCGGCCGGTGCCACGCACGGAGTGATTCGTACCGGGCACGCGGTCCATGCCCTGCTGAGCCACGAAGACGGACCGCGACTGGCCGAATTCGGGCAGGCCCTCGGCTACTGGGCGACTCGCTGGCAACCGGTCCCGGCAACCGCCGCGCCATCCGGCACCGCCGGCTCCCCGCACGCCCTCGCCGCTATCCCGCGCGTGCCCGACCAGCGCGATGGCATCAACCACCGCCTCGATCAACTCGCCGACGTCCCCGGTTGGACATCCGCGCTCGCCGCGCTCAAACCGGCCGCCGACGCCGAACAGGCTCGTGACCGAATCTCCCAATTGGCGGACGCGGCCACCTTGCGCTATCTCCCCAACGCGCATGGCTCGGCCATCATGCTGGTGCACTCCGCGACCGCGCCGACAGCCGTACTACGCACCCTGCCCGCACTGCCCACCACTCTCTGGGGCGCGAGCCTGGCCGCCGCGTGGGCGGCCGGCGCCGCGGTCACCGCCGCCTACGCCCCCGCCGAACCCATGCCCAGGCAGAGCCTGCCCACCGCACCCGACTCGGCGGCGGAGGTGTTCGCCCGCGCCGTCCGTCACCAGGACGAGCACGTCATCAAACTCGCCGACACCTGCCTCGACGTCTACCAGCGCACCAACGATCCCGACGCCCTCGCCGCGGTGATCCGCGCCATCGACCTCATCGAACCAGGTAGCTGACTGAGCGGCACCGGCGCCATGCCCGCCTGGCGGTATGCGGGCTGACCATGGGGCTCAGCCTTCCAGCGAGTCGACGAACCTGGCCATGCCGGAGAGCCAGCGGTCCGGGTCCTCGTACTTGCGGCGGACGAACTCGGCGACCTCGGGGTGCGGCAGGATGTGGAACCGCTCGGCGTCGAGCCCTTCGACGACGACCTGCGCCACCGCGTCGGGTTCGAGGATCTCACCGGAGGCGATGACCGCGCGGGCCGTGAGGTGGTGCTCATCCATGCCCTGGCCGAGCAGCCCCGTGCGCACGCCCTGCGGGCACAGCACGCTCACCCCGAGGCCCTTGGTCCGGTAGTGGATCGAGAGCCACTCGGCGAAGGCGATCGCGGCCGACTTCGTCACCGCGTACGGCGCGTCCCCCGGGCAGCTGACCAGCCCGGCGGCCGAGCAGGTGTTGAGCAGGTAGCCCCCGCCCCGCTCGACCATCCTCGGCACCATCGCGCGGGCGGCGTACACGTGGGCGAGCACGTTCACCGAGATGGTCCTGGTCCAGTCGAGGTCGTCGGCGTCCAGCCCGTGGCCGGTGATGACGCCGGCGTTGGAGCAGAACAGCCCGACGGGCCCGAACGCCTCCTCCGCGGCGTCGGCCAGGGCGCTGACCTCCTCCTGCACGGAGACGTCCGTCCGGACGGCGATCGCCCGCTCGCCGATGTCCCTGGCGACCCGGTGGGCGCCCGCCTCGTCCAGGTCGGCGACGACCACGCCCGCGGCGCCCTCGGCCGCGAACCGGTGGGCCATCGCCCGCCCGATGCCGCCGGCCGCCCCGGTCACGACGACGACTCTGTCTCGCACCCGCATACGCGCTCTCCGTTCAAACCGACCAGTCGGTATCCGGAACTTAAGCGCTCTGTACGCGCGCGTCAAACATCTGCCCGGCGCCCGCCGCGCCTGCGTGCCGCACGCGCGGTGGAGTGAAGGCGTCGGTCAGAAGGTGTTCCTCCGGCAGTTGAGGAAGAGCTGCATCTCGAGCGGCTCGTCGTCGGTCGCCGGGACATAGGCCAGGTCCATCTGCTCGCGCACGCTGAACCCGGCCTCCTGGACGACCGCCCGCAGCGCGTACCTGGCGTATCCGGTCATGCGGACGGGCGTGCCGAGGACGCGGACCGGCGCGTCGTCCACGTCGATCTCGACCATGCCGAGGGCCAGCCAGCCGCCGGGGACGAGCAGCTCGTGGAGCGTGAGCAGCGTCGTCATGATCTCGTCGCGGCGGAGCATCGACAGCGAGAAGTAGGCCACGACCGCGTCGAACCGCCCGAGGCCGACGTCCAGGTCGACGATGTCCATCTGGCGCAGGTCGGCCTCCGGCACGTGCTTCGCGGCCAGGGAAAGCATGACGGGCGAGATGTCGATGCCCGTCACGTCGCAGCCGGCGTCCACGAACTGGCGTGCCGTCGGCAGGCCCGTGCCACAGCCGACGTCGAGCACCCGCGCGCCCGGGCGCAGCTTGCGCAGGACCCACTCGGCGGACGCGATCTGCCCGCCCTTGTAGGGGAAGGCCTCGTCATATCGCTCGCCGATGCGGTCGAACGCGCCGGCCTGCGCGGCCCGGTGCCCCGAGCGCGAGCCTCTCGCTGTCATTCCGTCCACCCAACACTGAGCCGATTCCCGACTCTCCTTAGATAGAGGGATATCACACGTCAAGTCAAGACCAGTCAGGATCAGAGTTGACAATATAGGGGGTCAACGACGGATCTTGCGATTTTCGGCGGCAATTGCGGCTGGCAGCGCACGGACGGTCGTGCAATTGCCGCCAGGCCATGACCAGAGGCCGTGCCGGTCCGGCGGCAAGCGTGCTCAGGCGTCAGGCAGGGCGTCCCACTCGTCCCAGGAGAGGTCCCGGCCCGGCCAGCGCACGGACTCGTACGGCCACGCCTCGGCGATCCACTCGCGCACGACGCGCTCGACCTCCGACTCCAGTCCTGACTCGTCCTGGTCGGCCCTGACCCAGAACGACACGTCGGCGTCCGCGCCGGCCTTCTCCGGCGGGTCGACATAGACGCAGCCCAGCAGGCGCGACTCGTCCGGCGTCATGACCGCGTAGTTGAACGACCTTCGCAGCAGCGCCTCCTTCTGGTGCCAGGCGAGGTCGATGAGATCGTCCTGGATCGTCATCCCGTCCTGGGGCCAGCCCCACAGCGGGAAGCTCCTGCGCAACCGGTCGACGTTGGCCATCACGGCGTCGTAGTCCTTCACCACGTCGTGCACGGTGATGGGCCTGATGCGGAACAACGCGTGCTCCACCCCGGGCGGGATCTCGTGCGGGCGGGGCAGGAACGGCATGGCACACCTCCATAGCGGGGACCGCGGCGCGCGGCCCTCGACCAGGCTGGCGTGCCCGGCTTGCCCACCGCTGAGTCCGCACTTGGCCCCTGCGTCCCCGCACCGCGCTCCCCGATGGAAGTTTCAGATTCGATCTTCACCCATGCCCCCGCGACCTGCGGCGCCGTCCGCAGGAGCACGCGGGCGTTGTCCGCCGATTCCGCGCCGACTTAGGGTGACCCCGCCCTGCGAGGGAGCCTGGGTCAGGCTCCCGGGGCCGGGCCACGACGTGGACGGAGACGGCGATGACAGACCTGCACCGCGCTCGACCGGCGGGCTCGGCACCCGGCGCCCGCAGGCACGGAGCGCTTCCGGCCCTGCTCGTCGCTCTCGTGCTCTGCGCTCTGGTCGTGTCCCAGCTCTCCGCGAGAGCCCTGGCGCTGGCCGACCCGCCCGCGCCCGTGACGGGCAACGCGACCTACTTCGACGCGCTCGGCTCCCCGTACGGGGGATGCGGCCTGCCGCAGGCGGTGCTGGAGAGCCAGGACTTCGTCGCGCTCAATGTGTTCAACACGCCGGGAGACTACGGGAACTACACCCGGCCGCTGCCGCCTTCGATGGCCGCCAAGATCGGCATGTGGAACAACGGGCTCAACTGCGGGCGGTGGGTGCGGGTGTCGGTGGCCGACTACTGCACCGGCGTCAACGACGGAGCGCCCGGCCAGGCGTTCTGCCGCAACGGCTCATGGGCCGCCGACGCCTACAACGGGGCCACGCTGACCATGCTCGTCGCGGACAGCTGCGGCGACGCCAACGCCTGGTGCCGCGACGACCCCTACCACCTGGACCTCGCCAAGGACTCGCTCAACAGGTTCGCGAGGAACGGTGCCCCCGTCGGCGACATGTACCCGAACCACTGGAACAACCGCCACGTCACCTGGTCGTTCGTTCCGGCGCCCGGCTACACCGGCGACATCCAGATCGGCTTCATGCAGGGCGCGCAGCAGTACTGGCCTGCCATCGCCGTGTCACACCTGCGCGACGGCATCCACGGCGTGGAGTACTACTCCGGAGGCACCTGGCAGAAGGCCCAGATGAACGGTGACATGGGCCAGTCGTACATCATCGCGCCCACCGAGACCGCCGGCACGCGCTACCAGATCCGGGTGCGCGACGTCTCCGACACGCTCGCCAACAACGGCCGCGTCTACAGCTTCGCCCTTCCGGCCGGATGCTCCCCGTGCGGCGCGGCGTACACCAAGGCGGCCTACACCATCGACGGCCCGTCCCCGACGCCCACGCCGACCGTCACCCCCACGGTCTCGCCCACGCCGACGGTAACCCCGACGCCGACGCCCACTCCCACTGCGGGAACCTGCTCGGTGTCGTACGCGAAGCAGAGCGAGTGGCCGGGCGGGTTCACCGGCCAGGTCAACGTGACCAACAAGGGCGCGGCGCTGACGAGCTGGACGGTCACCTTCACCCTCCCGCCGGGCGTGACCGTGACCCAGGGCTGGAACGGCACCTGGACGCAGTCGGGCACCGCGGTGACGGTGCGGAACGCCTCATGGAACGGAAGCGTCGCCACCGGAGGCGTGATCAACCTCGGCTTCAACGGGTCCGCCACGGGCACCGCCGCCGCCCCGTCGAGGTTCGCCCTGAACGGCGCCGCCTGCGCCTGACCGGACGCGGACGCGTTCAGCTCCGGGGCGCCAGGGAGATGGACGCGTAGTCGGCGACCGGGCGGTATCCCAGGGCCTGGTAGATGGAGTTCGACGTCGGGTTGGCGAGGTCGGTGAAGAGCAGGAGCAGGCCCGCCCCCGCCTCCTCGGCCACGCGCGTCGCGGCGTGCGTCACCGCCGAGCCGTACCCGCGCCCGCGGAGCCCCGGCGGGGTGTAGACCGGGCCGATGCGCGACATCCCGGTGATCGGGCGCGAGAACCCGGCCATCGCGACCGGCTGTCCGCCGTCCTCCCACAGCACGAGCTCACCCCGCTCGACGCGGAGCTTCGCCTGCGGCAGCGGGTCGTCGTGCGAGGCCCCGGGCTCGGCCTCTTCGCTGAAGGCCCGCATCCATCGCGCGACCAGCTCGACATCGCCGTCCTTCGCGGTCCGCGCGGTGCCGGTGGACGACGGGGGCCGCAGGGTCTCCAGCCGGTAGAGGCGCTGCGACGCGCGCCCCGTCTCCCGCAGGCCGCTCGCCGAGGCGAAGGCCGAGGACTGCGCCAGTGGCCCGCTCACGCCGGGGAAGTCGCGGTCACGCACCGCCTCCGCGAGGGACGGCACAGAGCCGAGGGGGATGTCACCGAGAAGGAGCGCGTGGGGCGGTGTGTGCATGACGGCCCCGCGTACCTCGCCGCCGTCCGTGAGCCAGCCGAGCATCCGGTCGTCCCCCCACAGGCCGTGGCGCAGGCGGTCGAGCACGGTCAGGGGGACGGTGTTGCGCACGGGGTCACGGCGCAGCCACGCCTCGGCGGCGTCGGAGAACACACCGAGGTCATCGGTGAACGTCCAGATCATGCCGCCAGTGTGCCAACCGGCACGACCCCGGGCGACCCGTTTTCCGATCGCTAGAACTCGTCGGCGCCGGTGACCTGGGTGACGGGGAAGACGTGGCGCGAGGCGGCGCAGATGGTCTCCAGGGTGTGGATCGGGGTGCCGTCCGTCGCGTAGGCCGCGCGCAGGATCTCGACGACCCACTCCCCCGGGTCGAGCAGCAGCGTCTCGGCCTCGAACGCGGTCGGCCGGCGGGCGAGCAGCCGCTCGTCGGCGTGGCCGAAGCGGTGGCCGAGGGCCTCGATGCCGGCCTGGAGGCTGGGACGGACGAAGCCCGGGTCGCAGATCGGGGTGCCGCCGAAGACGTCGAGCCGGAAGTAGCTGGTGGCGATGCGCACGGGCACATCGCCGGCCAGCAGCAGCTTGCGCCGCGCCAGCACGTGCGTCCCCGGCTCGACGCGCAGGGCGGCGGCGACGTGCTCGCCCGCGGGCTCGGGACCGACGTGGAGCATGCGCCGGCCGGCGCGGATGCCCTGCCGCTCGGCCTCGGCGACGAACAGCGACGCCGAGCCCCGGATGGCCGGCTCGGTCGGCAGGCTCCGCCGCACCACCACCCTCGGCATGCCCGGCGGGTCGTGCGAGGCGGCAGTGCCGTTCACCGGCTCACCCGTGCCGCCGTGCGACGTCGGTCGTTCCACCTGCTACCCGGCCTCCCCGCAGATCGGACCGCGCTCGGGCCCCGAAACAGCGATACCGCCCTGGTGTGGGGCGGTATCGGGTCGAACGCGAGGGTGGAGCTATGGGGATTCGAACCCCAGACCTCCTCCATGCCATGGAGGCGCGCTACCAGCTGCGCCATAGCCCCTTGCGATGCGCGGTAAGTCTATAGGAACCCGGCCACCGCTTGGAAACCGAATCCGGCGGCCCGACCGTGATCGTGCGCGCGGGACGGACGCCGCGTGTCACGCTGGAGGGGTGCCCAGCCGTCTGGTGTGTCATGTCCGTTGAAATCTTCGAGGAGAACCGCCGGGTCCTCGCCGGAGTGGCGTACAGGATCCTCGGCAGCGCCACGGACGCCGAGGACGTCGTGCAGGAGGCGTGGCTGCGCTGGTCCGACGTCGACGCCGCGAAGGTCGCCGACCCGAGGGCCTACCTGGTCCGGGTGACCAGCAGGCTGGCGATCGACCGGCTGAGAAGGGTGAAGGCACGCCGCGAGGCGTACGTCGGCCCGTGGCTCCCCGAGCCGATCAGCACCGAGCCCGGCCTGTCCGAGCACGTCGAGCTGGCCGACTCCGTGGACCTCGCGCTGCTGGTCGTCCTTGAGACCCTGTCACCCCTTGAGCGGGCGGTGTTCGTGCTCAGGGAGGCGTTCGGCATGTCGTACCTGGAGATCGGCGAGGTGATCGGCCGCGCGGAGCCCACGACGCGGCAGCTCGCCCGGCGGGCGCGCGACCACGTGCGCGACGGCAGGCCGCGCTTCGACGTGGACCGGGCCGAGCGGCGGCGGGTGACCGAGCGGTTCATCACCGCCTGCGTGGACGGTGACCTTGCCGGCCTGCTCGACCTGCTCTCCAAGGACGTCACGCTCGTGGGGGACGGCGGAGGCAAGGCCAGGGCGCCGATCAACGTCATCGAGGGCGTGAGCAGGGTGGCGCGGTTCCTCGCGGGCATCGCCTCGGGCGAGGGTGTCCGGCGCTTCCTGGCCTCGGTCGGCCTCCCGGAGTCGGGGACGTTCGGCGTCGGTCCCGCAGAGGTGAACGGCGGCCCCGCGGCGGTCGTGACCCTCGAAGGGCGGCCGATCACGGTGATCTCGCTCGGGGTGGCGGACGGCGCCGTCCAGACCATCTACCTCATCGCCAACCCCGAGAAGATGTCGCGGCTCGGAAGCTTCCGAACCGAGGGCCCCTGAGCTAGGCGAGCTCGTCCTCCAGGTAGCGGTCACCGGCCGCGTACCAGCCGGTGACGACCTGGGCCGCGATCACGGCGAACAGGAGCACGAAGGGCACCGTCCAGCCTCCGGTGGCCGAGTAGAGCACGCCCACCACGATCGGCCCCGCCCCGGCGATGAGGTATCCGGCGCTCTGCCCGAAGGCCGACAGGGCCGCGGTGACCTCCGCCGTGCGGGTGCGGAGCGCGAGGAGCGTGAGCGCCAGCGGGAACGATCCCATGCCGACGCCGACCACCAGGACCCAGATCCACAGCGACGAGGCGGGGCCGGCCAGCATGCCGGTGAACCCCACGACGTACAGCGCGGCGAAGCCGACGATCATCGGGCGCTGGCTGGTGACGCGGGCCGCGATGGCGGGCACGGCCAGCGCGACCGGGATGCCGAGCGCCGAGAACACCGCCAGGCTGACGCCGGCCTGGCCGCTGGTGTACCCCCTGTCCTGCAGCAGTTGCGGCAGCCAGCCGAACATCACGTAGGCGACCAGCGACTGTGTGCCGAAATATCCGGCGATCGCCCAGGCCAGCCGGGTGCGCACCAGTGCTCGGGGCCCGGCGGCGTCCCGCCCGCTGAACCGCTCCGGCTCACTGCGCAGGAGCGCAAGCCACGGAATGGCGGCCACAGCGGCGAGTGCCGCCCACACACCGAGGGCGACGTGCCAGTTGCCGTCGGCGGCCCGCTGGATCGGGACCGTCGCGGCTGCGGCGAGCATGGTGCCGACGGCCAGGGCCGTCGCGTAGAGGGTCGTCATGGGCCCGGTGCGGCTGGGGAAGTGGCGCTTGATCAGGGTCGGGATCAGCACGTTGCCGATCGCGCCACCGGAGAGCGCCACCACGCTGGCCGCCAGGAAGACGAAGGTGGAGTCGATCATGACCCGCGCGAGCAGCCCGACGCCCAGCACCACGAGCGCGCCGAGAAGCAGTCGGTGCTCGCCGACGCGCCTGGCGAGTGCGGGGGTCGCCGCGCCGAACACCGCGAAGGAGAGCACGGGCAGGGTCGTGAGGAGCCCCGTGACCACGGCCGACATGCCGAGTGCCTGGCTCACCTGGTCGAGCACGGGGCCGACGCTGGTGACGGCGGTGCGCAGGTTGAGCGAGGCGAGCACGATGCCGAGCACGACGAGCCATGCGAGCGATCGCGTGCGGCCCGGCCTCCGTTCCGGTGCGGTCGTCGCGAGCCTGTCCGGGGCGAGCACAGTCATGCCGGGGTCTATCCTCTGTCTGTCTAGGGTTTCATCGAATCATGGGATGATTGGATGACCTAAAGCGTAACAGACGTTTCAGGCGATCTCTTCCCGCCTGGCCGGCGGCCCGGGACGTGCCCGGGGGGACAGGCCTCGACCTGTCCCCCCGGTTCCTTGCCGCCTCAGGTGGCTCGTCAGGCGAGGCGCTCCGGGGTCAGCGGCGGCTCGTCGTCCCAGCGCGGGGTGCCCTGCGGGGAGACCGGGCCGCTGCCCGGCGCCGGGAGCGGGGTCTCCGGCGGATACTCACGCTGTACGGGCTGCGGCGGCATCGGGTCGCCGGCGGCGTAGGCGGGCCCGGAGCCGGGTGCCGTCTCCGGGACGGTGCCCGCCGGGGTGGCCGCGGGGACGCCGGGGCCCGAGGTGGTGCCAGTCCCCCTCAGCACGTCGCCGTCCGGGGCCGTACGGGCGGCGGCGGAGTGGTCGCCGTCGAGGGGCGCGGGCACCTCGCCGCGCCAGCCGCCGGTCTCGTGCCCCTTGGACTCGATGAACTTCTTGAACCGCTCCAGGTCGCCGTGCACCCGCATCCGGACGAGCTGCAGCTTGTCCCCGACGGTCTCGACGATGCCCTCGGGGTCGAACTCCATCTGGAGCATGACCCGGGTGGTGTCGTCGGTGATGCGGTGGAACGTCACCACGCCGCCCTGGCGGGGCTCCTCCAGTGAGCGCCACGCGACGCGCTCGTCCGGGCGCTGCTCGGTGATCTCGGCCTCGAACTCACGGTGCACGCCGGCGACCTGGACGCTCCACGCCAGGCGCGTGTCGTCGAGCTGCTTGACCGACTCCACGCCTTCCATGAACTCGGGGAAGCTCTCGAACTGGGTCCACTGGTTGTAGGCCGTCCGCACGGGCACGGCCACGTCGACCGAGTGCTCGATGGTGCTCATCAGGCTTCCTCCCTCTTTGTGGCTACGGAAACCTGCCCTGCCCCTGGGATCGCGGCCTAGTCGGACTTTCGCGTGCGAAAAATCCAGTAGAGGCCGATCACCGGCAGCACCAGCGGGACGAAGCCGTAACCGCTGCCGTAACCGGACCAGACGGTGGCGTGCGGGAACGCGGCCGGGTCGAACATGCTGAGCGTGCCCACGACGAGCACCCCGGCGAGCTCGATCGCGCACGCCGTGAGAGCCGTGCGGCGGGCGCCGCGCGCGAGCGCCACCGTGAGCACGATGTAGACCGCCGCCGCGAACGCGGACAGCACGTAGGCGAGCGGCGCCTCGTGGTACTTGGTGGCGATCTGCACCGCGGCCCTGGCTCCGGCCGCGAGCGCGAAGACGCCGTACACGGCGACGAGGAGGCGGCCCGGCCCGGTGTTCACCGCCGCGCCGGTCACGGGGCTCCCTGCCAGAGCTGCAGCAGCCTGCCGACCATGACGGGGATGGCGAAGCAGGCGACGGCGGCGACCGCGGGCCCCCACCTGGTGCGCTCGCCGAGCGCCCAGAAGGCCGCGACCGGCGGGATCAGGATGGTGCCCGCGAGGTAGCCGATGAACGTCGCGGTCTCGGCGGGCCGCTCCCCGCCGATCACCTTGGCGATGCCGATGCCCGCCTGCGCGAGCAGCGCGAGCTCCAGCACCCCGAGCCCGATGAGCAGCACCATGCCCATCGGCCGGTTCCTGACGGCCACGACCACGCACATCGCCGCCAGGAGCAGCGAGCCGATGATCAGTGCGGTGGCCAGGGCGCCGATCATCGCACGGCACGGAGACTCGGGAGCATGGAGGTAGATTATCGGGCCCCCACCTCGGCCTTCCGCGCGAGGAGCCCCCTCCCCTTCCGCGTGAGGAGCCCCCCTCCCCTTCCGCGAGGAGCCCCGCGTGAGGAGCCCTCTCCCCGGCGTGACCGGGGAGAGGGCCGTGTGGCCGGGGTCAGTGGCAGTTCACCAGGACGATCGACACGACGGTGCACTGGACCTGGTCCACGTCGTTGGAGCTCACGGGGTCGACGGGGTCGGACGCCGTGCGCGTGGCCGTGAAGGTGTACGGCACGCCGATGCTCAGCAGCCCGATCGGGACGGTGAACTTCCTGGTCACCGAACCGCCGAAGGGGACCTGCCCGGTCGTGCACGTGACGGCGCCCGAGCCGGTGGCGCAGTCGCCGGAGACCCCGGAGAGCCCGCCGGGGAGCGGGGTGGTGACGGTCGCCGAGCGCAGCACGCCCGGCCCGTTGTCGGTGACCCGCACCGTGAACTCGATCTTCGGGACGAGCAGGGCCAGCTTGGGCGAGGCGGTGAGGCGTACGGCCGCGTCGGCCTGGCTGATGACGGTCAGCGCGGGCCCGGTGACGATCTCCGAGGCGTAGTTCGATCCACGCAGCTCACCCTGGAAGGTCCGCTCCCCGGGCTGGGCGTTCTGCGCGATCGCCAGCGTGAACACGACGGTCGCCGAGGCGCCGCCCGACAGTGCTCCGACGGGCGCCTCGAAGCCGATGGGCCCGCTCGCGTCCGAGACGGTGGTGCAGGGCCCGATCGCCCCGGTGCATCCGGTAAGGGTGGCGTAAGAGGGAAGCGCGGCGGGGGTGCTGAACACCCGGGCGGCGGCGTTGAGCACCGTGAAGCCGTGGATGTTGGTGACCTGGACGGTGACGGTGACCGAGTCACCGGTGTTGACCTGGGAGGACGACAGCGACAGCGTCACCTCGGGCGGGTCGGCGGACGCGGGGGTGGCGAGGAGCGGGGACATGACCATCGCGACGGCCATGGCCACCAGGGCGAGGGGGTGCCGGAGGGATCTCATCGCAGCCTTTCGATCTCGAAGACCTGAACCCTCCGACTATGGCCGCTGATATCCACATCAGCAGCTAATCGCGGTTATTTGGTCACGCTACGCAGTGACCAATTGTGGACATTAGCCACCGGACAACGAGCCAGCCTCCCCGGGCGTCCGGCAGCCGCGCGGAACGATCTGCCCTCTCCGGGCATGCGGTGGCCAGGCACGACGATCGGCCGTGTCCAGGCGTCCGGCGGGCCGCGGACGACGAGCGGCCTCTCCAGGCCTACGGCTCAGGGCAGGGACAGCTCGGCGGAGATGCCGTCGAGCAGCCACTTCAGGCCGCGCTCGAAATTGTCGTCCGCCCCGGCGACGCCGGTTCGCAGCAGAGGAGCGAGGTTCGGGAACTCGCCGCTCTCCATGAGGCGTGCGATGTAGGGCTGCAGGACCGTGTCCCGCTCGGCCTGGGTGAACCCGTCGCGCCGGGGCGCGCCACGGTCGAGGACCTCGCGGATCACGTGGCCCAGGGTGTAATCGTCGGCCGCGGTGAGGATGCGCCACTTCGACTCCGCGTCGAGGTCCAACTCGGCGAGCGCCACCAGCGACTGCTCCCCGTGGCGCATGCCATTGGGCCCGATGCGCGGACGCTGCCCAGCGAGGTCGACCATCCAGGGGTGTCGCAGCATCGTCTCGCGCGTGCTCCTGGAGATCGCGAGGACGCCCTCCCGCCACCCGGACGGCAGCTCCCCCACCAGGTACATCTCCCCCGCGACGTGGTCGTACATCAGGTCGAGCAGGTCCTCCTTGCGCTCGATGTGGCTGTAGAGGCTCATGGCCCGGGCGCCCAGCTCGGCGGCCACCCTGCGGATGGAGACCGCCGCGAGCCCTTCGGCGTCCGCGAGGCCGAGGGCGGCGTCCAGGATCGCCTCGCGCGTCAGCGCCGACCGCCTTTTGGTCGTCTCGCGTGCCCACACCGGGCCGCGCACGCGTTCCGAAGCCTCTTCCACGGGCCCGATTATACGGCGTAGCGCAAATCGAGACGGTGTACGGCAAAAGCGATACAGCGTACGATTAGCGCTACGGTGTACGGAAACCGATGCGGCGTACGAGAGGTGGATCCCCATGACGACGACCACCGAGACCCCCACGGGTTTCGATCCCGCGCTTCGGCGGCTGGCACTGGTGGTGGCGCTCGGCGCGATCATGACGATCCTCGACAGCACGATCGTCAACGTCGCGATCAACACACTGGGCAGGGACTTCCACACGTCACTGTCCACGATCCAGTGGGTGATCACCGCCTACACCCTCGCCCTGTCCATGACCATCCCGATCACCGGCTGGGCGGTGGAGCGATTCGGGGCCAAGACGATGTGGCTGACCTCGCTCGCGCTCTTCATCGGCGGCTCGGTGCTCTGCGGCGCGGCCTGGTCGGCCCCCAGCCTCATCGCGTTCCGCGTCCTGCAGGGCATCGGCGGCGGGCTGCTCATGCCCGTCGGCCAGAGCATGCTCGCCCGCGCGGCGGGCCCTCACCGCATGGGCAGGGCGATGGCCGTCATCGCCATCCCCGGGATGCTCGCGCCGGTGCTCGGGCCGGTGCTGGGCGGCGTGATCGTCGACCAGCTGGCCTGGCGCTGGCTGTTCTACGTCAACGTGCCGTTCTGCGTGGTCGCGCTGGTGCTCGCCGTACGGCTGCTGCCGCGCGACGAGGACCGGCGGGCGGACAGCAGGCTGGACGCGGTGGGCCTCGCCCTCCTGTCCCCCGGCCTCGCCGCCCTGGTGTACGGCCTGTCCCAGGTCGGCGAGGGGCCGGGCCTGGCCGGTGCCGGCGCCCTCGCCGGGCTCACGGCGGGCGCGGTGCTGACGGCGGCGTTCGTGGTGCGGTCGCTACGCAGGGGCGAGCGGGCGCTCGTGGACCTGCGCGTGTTCGGGAACCGGTCCTTCACCGCGGCCGTGGCGGCGCTGTTCTTCTACTCGGCCGCGGTCTTCGGCCTGCTGGTCCTCGCTCCGCTGTACTTCCAGATCATGCGGGGGCAGAGCGTCCTGGACGCCGGCCTGCTGATCGCCCCGCTGGGGATCGGCGCCATCGTCACCATGCCGCTGGCCGGGCGGCTCACCGACCGCCTCGGTCCCCGTGGCCTCGGGCTCACCGGCATCGCCGTGGCCATGGCGGGCACGCTCGCCTACACCCGGATCGACGCGACCACCGCGCTGCCCGTGCTCGCCGCCGCCCTGTTCGTCGTGGGCCTCGGGCACGGGCTCGTCGTCCCGTCGATGTCGGCCGCGTTCTACCAGGGGATGCCGCGGACCTCCATCCCGGCGGCGACGACCGCGAGCAACATCACCATCCGGGTGGCGAGCTCGCTGGGCGTCGCCGTGCTGGCCGTCGTCCTGCAGGCCCGCCTCAGGGCCGGGATCCCCGGAGCGGACGGCACGCTCGCCGACGCGGCCGCGCACGGCGGAAGGGCGGCGGGGGCCGTGGCGCACGCCTTCTCGGGGAGCTTCTTGTGGGCGCTCGTCATCGGCGCGGTGGCGCTCGTCCCGGCCTTCCTCGTCCCCCGCAGGCCCGCCGCCTGACCGCCACCCGCCGGGGAGTCCGCGACTGGCGCGGACGCCTCTACCTGGATCGTCTGCCAGGCCACCGCGGCCGTCCCCGCGATCCGCCTGGTGCGGCGCGGCGCGCTCGGCGTCCGTCCCGCGCTCTGGGCGGGCGCGGCGCTGAGCGCCACGGCGCTGGTCAGCCTGGGCCTGCGCGTGCCGGGCCGCCCCGCGACCATCCCCACGCATGGGTGATCGGACTCACCGTAAGGCAAAGAGCATAAGACTGTATGCTGTAGGCAGTTGACGAAAAACATTTGACGGGCACGCCGAGAGCGGCCCTGGCACCTTCCGGAGTTGAAGAAATGACGCGGTCGGATCCCGCGGGCAGGGCAGCCGCATCCAAGATCGCGCGTCCCGTTCCGCTCAGAGAGAGCGTTTTCGATGCGCTCCTCGAGCTCATCATCAGCGGCCACCTCCGTCCTGGCCAGCATCTCGCCGAGAGCGAGCTCGCCGAGATGCTCGGGGTCTCCAGGCAGCCGATCAGGGAGGCACTCCAGCTGCTCAGCGGCGAGGGCTGGGTCGACCTGCACCCCGGGCACGGAGCCTTCGTGCACGCCCCCACCGCCGAGGAGGCCGACCAGCTGCTGGCCGTGCGCGCCCTCCTCGAGACCGAGGCCGCGCGGCTGGCGGCCCGCAACCACACCGACGAGGGGGTGGCCCGGCTGCGCGCGCTCTGCTCGCGCGGCCTGGCCGCCGTCGAGGCCGACGACATCGACGGCGCGGTGGCCGTCAACTCCGAGCTGCACGCCACCGTCATGGAGCTTTCCGGCAACGCCGTGCTCAGCGACCTCGCCGCCCAGGTCTCCCGCCGCGTCCGCTGGTACCACACGCCGGTGGCCCGCCAGCGCGGCCGGGCCTCCTGGGAGGAGCACACCGCGCTGATCGACGCCATCGCCGAGGGCGACGCCGACCGGGCAAGCGAGATCATGAAGGCCCACACCGAGCACACCCGTCACCTCTACCTGAGCCAGCTTGAGGAGGAGGAGCCCGCGGAGCCGCTGCCGAGCCGGCGCAGGAAACGGCGGGCCCCCGCCTTCGGCAATTGACCTGAATGTCACCCGCGGCTCGCTCCGGCGAAACATCCAGGGAAGAGATTGGAATCGAAAGCACTTCTCACCCACGTCGGGGAGACGTGTGGCGACGCGCCGCCACCCGAGGACTGGGGACGCCCTCGTGAGGCTCGACGCGTCGCCGTACGTCTGAACCAGTAGCCGGAGTGGCGATGCCGTACGCGTGGCAGATCTTCCTGCTCTCGGGGGCCGTCAGCGCCGTGCGGCCCTCCGCGCGGGCCTTCTCCAGTACCTCCCGGACCCCGTCACCGCCGGATGCCCGTCAGACCACTCCGTTCCGGCGCAGCTCCGCCAGGTCGCCCGCGGACAGGCCGAGACCCGCGTAGATCTCGTCGTTGTGCTCGCCCAGCAGGGGCGGGGTGGTGACCGCGACCGGGGAGTCGGAGAGCTGGATGGGGCTGCCGACCGTCGTGAAGGTGCCGCGCTCTGGATGCTCCACATCGACGATCACGCCCTGGTCCCTGAGCGTGTCGTCCTGGATGAGCTCCAGGGTCGACAGGATCGGGCCGCAGGGGATGTTCTCGGCGTTGAGCGCGTCGAGCACCGCCCACTTGCCGTGCAGGCTCGTCCACTCCTCGATGAGCTGGAACATCTTGTCCAGCTTGGGCAGGCGGGCCTCCGGGGTCGCCCACTCTGGGTCTTCGGCCAGCTCGGGCCTGCCGATGATCCGGGCGATCGGCCGCCAGCCCGGCGGCTGCACGATCAGGTAGATGTAGTCGTTCGGGCCGCCGGGGGCGCACTTGACCGCCCACCCCGGCTGGCCGCCTCCCGAGGCGTTGCCCGACCGGGGGACCTCCTCGCCGAAGGTCCGGTTGGGGTACTCCGCGAGCGAGCCGTGCGCGAGCCGCTGCTGGTCGCGCAGCTTGACCCGGCACAGGTTCAGCACGGCGTGCTGCATGGCCACCTGCACCCGCTGCCCCCTGCCGGTGTGCTCGCGCTGGTAGAGGGCGGCGAGGATGCCCGCCACGGTGTGGACGCCGGTGCCCGAGTCGCCGATCTGGGCTCCGGTCGCGAGCGGCGGGCCGTCCTCGAAGCCGGTGGTGCTCATGGAGCCGCCCATCGCCTGGGCGACCACCTCGTAGGCCTTGAAGTCGGCGTACCTGCCGGGGCCGAACCCCTTGATCGACGCGTAGACCAGGCGGGGGTTGAGCTCCCGGAGGCGCTCCCAGGTGAAGCCCATGCGGTCCACGGCTCCTGGCCCGAAGTTCTCCACCAGGACGTCGGCGTCGCGGACCAGCTCGGTGAAGATCTCCTTGCCCCGCTCGCTCTTCATGTTGAGCGTGATGCTCTTCTTGTTGCAGTTGAGCATCGTGAAGTACAGGCTGTCCACGCCCGGCAGGTCGCGCAGCTGCCGGCGGGTGATGTCGCCGGTGGGCGACTCCAGCTTGACGACGTCGGCCCCGAGCCAGCCGAGGATCTGGGTGCAGGAAGGGCCCGACTGCACGTGGGTCATGTCGAGGACCCGGACACCTTCGAGTGCTCTGCTCATCGCGTGCTTCCCTACTTGTACATCGTCTGGTTCATGGTCCCCGGGGCGTAGACGTCCGGGTCGATCCATACGTTGATCAGCGATGGCCTGCCCGACTCGCGGGCGCGCTCCAGCGCGGGACGGATGCCGGACGGGTCGCGGACCTCCTCGCCGTAGCCGCCGAGCATGCGGGCGAACTCGTCGTACCTGACGTCGCCGAGGGTGTTGCCGATCCTGCCCCTGGCCTCGCCGTACTTGGCGGCCTGGCCGTAGCGGATCTGGTTCATGGAGGAGTTGTTGCCGATGACCCCGATGAACGGCAGGCCGAAGCGGACCATCGTCTCGAAGTCCCAGCCGGTGAGGCTGAAGGCGCCGTCGCCGAACAGGCAGACCACGTCCTTGCCCGGCTCGGCGTACTTCGCCGCCATCGCGAAGGCGACGCCGACGCCGAGCGTGCCGAGCGGCCCGGGGTCCATCCAGTGGCCCGGCGACTTCGGCTGCACCACCTGGCCGGAGAAGGTGACGATGTCGCCGCCGTCGCCGATGTAGATGGTGTCCTCGGTGAGGAACTCGTTGATCTCGTGCACGAGCCGGTAGGGGTCGATGGGCGCCGAGTCCGAGAGCCGACGCGGCAGCCGCTTCTCGTACGCCTTGGTCTCGACCTCGCGCAGCTCCTCCATCCACCTCTTGCGGCGGGCGCTGCCGTTGTCCTCCCTGCCGGTGGCCGCGGCCGCGGCGGCCGAGAGCACGAGCCCGGCGTCGCCGACGATGCCGAGGTCGATGTCGCGGTTCTTGCCCACGGTGCGGTAGTCGAGGTCGATCTGCACGACGGTCGCCTCGGGCGACAGTCGCTTGCCGTACCCCATGCGGAAGTCGAACGGCGTGCCGACGATGATGATCAGGTCGGCGTTGGTGAACGCGTACCGCCGCGAGAGCTGGTAGTGGTGGGGGTCGCCGGGCGGCAGCGTGCCCCGGCCGGCGCCGTTCATGTACGCCGGCACGTTCAGGGCGCGGACGAAGTCGACGGCGTCGGCGGTGCCCCTGCAGGTCCAGACCTGGCTGCCCAGCAGGACGCACGGCTTCTCGGCGTGCGCGATGAGGTCGCCGAGCCGCTCGATCGCGGCGGGGTCGCCGGCCTGCCGGGTGGAGGCGCGGTAGTGCCCCGCCTTCGGGATGCGGGCCTTCTCCAGCGGCACCGTGGCGTCGAGCACGTCGCGCGGGATCTCCAGGAACGACGGGCCGGGGGCGCCGTTGTAGCACTCGCGGAAGGCCATGGAGACGATGTCGGCCACCCGCTCGGTGGAGGGCACCGTGGCCGCGAACTTGGTGATCGGCGTCATCATGTCGACGTGCGGCAGGTCCTGTAGTGAGCCCATCTTGTGCTGGCTCAGCGCTCCCTGGCCGCCGATGAGGAGCATGGGGCTCTCGGCCCTGAAGGCGTTGGCGACCCCGGTGACCGCGTCGGTGGTGCCCGGGCCCGCCGTCACGACCGCGCAGCCGGGCTTGCCGGTGATCCGCGCGTAGCCGTCGGCGGCGTGCGCGGCGACCTGCTCGTGGCGCACGTCGATCACGTCGATGCCCTCGTCGACGCAGCCGTCGTAGATGTCGATGATGTGGCCGCCGCAGAGCGTGAAGATCACATCCACGCCCTCCGCCTTCAGGGCCTTGGCCACCAGGTGACCGCCCGAAATGCGCTCCGGGGCAGGTAGGGCGGGCTGGGTCGCTGACTCGGACATCGGGGCCGCCCTCTCAAAGTGCATACTGCATACCGTATGAGTGTAATCGTCATCCTGGCGATCGTGTGTTGTCCAGACCCATTCGCGACCGGCGCCCATGACCGCGCCGAGGCGCCACGGGTCTATTGACCAGGCTTTCTCTATACTGTATACCGAATACAACCCGGCTGCCCGGCTCGTACGAGGGCCATCGCATCGAGAGCGTGGACCCTGGCGGGCGCGTCACCGAGGCGCTGCCGCTGGAGCGCGCGATCGGGTGTGTGATCTACGCGGCCACCGAGATCGAGGCGCCCGGGGTGGTGCGCCACCTGGAGGGCACGCGGTTCTCGATCGGCGAGCCCGACGGCTCGGCGTCCGGCCGGTGCGCCGCCTTCAGCGAGGCCATGGCCGAGGGTGTACGGCGCAACCTTGTCCCGTCGACCTAGAGATCGCTCAGGCGTCGTCGAGCACGTACGTGGCGACGAACTCGTTGGCGAACTTGGCCGACGGGTCGTACCGCCGCGCGAGATCGCGGAAGTCCGGCAGCCGCTCGTACCGGGAGCGCAGGACCTCGGGCGGCACGGTGAACAGCTTGCCCCAGTGGGGCCTGGCCTCGAAGGGCGCGAGCCGCTCCTCGATCAGGCCGAGGACGGGAAGCACCGCGGCGGAGTCCTTGATCCAGGTGAAGTGGAAGGCCACGGTGTCCCGGCCGTAGCAGGGGCTCAGCCACAGCCCGTCCGAGGCGACCGTCCGGATCTCGGAGATCTGCAGGACCGGGGCGATGCGGTCGCGCAGGCCCTCCAGCGCGTGCAGGGCCTCGACGGCGTGCCGCCTGGGCACCATGTACTCCGACTGCAGCTCCTCCCCGCTGCTCGGCGTGAAGTCGGGCCGGAAGTGCGGCAGGCGCTCGAACCAGGGACCGGGGACACCCATCTGCCGGGTGCAGTGAACGGCGGACACCCCGGGGACGGGATGGCGGGGGCCGTCCGCCGCCGTGGCCCCGAACAGATCCGGCCCGGCCGGGGAGCCGCCGGACTCGTCGAGGCGCTGCTTCACCCAGACCTGGTTGATCCGCGAGGTCCGCCAGTCGGTGAACAGGCTCACGCTGTAGGCGCTGGAGACGATGCCGGCGAAGTGGTCGTCCAGAACCTCGACCGGGAGCCCCTCGTAGACGTACTGCCGCACGTCGAACGCCGGCACGACGTCCAGCGTCAGGCTGACGACGGCTCCGAGGGCCCCGAGCGCGACGACGGCCCCGTCGAACCGGTCTCCGTCCCGGTCGCGGCCGAGGACCACCACCTCACCGTCGGCGGTGACCATCTCGACCTCGGACACGGACGTCGCGAGGTTGCCGTTGGCGTCGCCCGAGCCGTGGGTCGCCGTGGCGCACGAGCCGGCGACCGAGATGTGCGGCAGGGACGCCAGGTTGGGCACCGCGTACCCCTTGTCGTGCAACCGGCGGCCAAGCTCGGCGTACCGGACGCTGGCGGTGACCTTGACCCTGGCGGAGTCGCCGTCGAGCTCCACGCCCTGCGGCAGGCCGTCGAGCGAGACCAGGGCGCCGGGCGAGTCCGCGATGTGGTTGAACGAGTGCCCGCTGCCGAGGACGCGCACCTTGGCGCTCCGCGCGATCAGGCTCTGTAACTGCTGGAGGGAGGAGGGCCGGTCGACACGCTCCGCCTGGAAGGCGACGTTCCCTGCCCAGTTCTTCGGCCGCTGGGTCAACTGCGAGATCCCCTGTTTCAGCGTGAAGTGACCGGTTCCGGCCACTGCTTGCACCCTAAGGGCACGGCTAGGTCCTCGGCGCCGCGAGTGCCACGAGCGTGGCCAGGCCCATGGCGATCGCCGACATGACGAACGCGGCGGTGTAGCCGGACTCGGCCGGGGTGGAGGTGCCCGGGAGGTGGTCGGAGGCGACGACGGTCGCGGCGATCTGCGCTCCGATGGCGCCGCCGACGGTCCGCATGATCGTGTTGATGCCGGTCGCCTCGCCGGTCTGCCGAGGCTCGACCGCGGCCACGACGAGGTTGGCCAGGGAGGAGAAGGCGAAGCCGATGCCGACGCCGAGCACGGCCGCGCCCGCGTAGATCGCCCCGGCCACGTCGTGGGCGAGGGCGAACAGCGCGAAGCCCGCCGCGCCCACCACGCACGCCAGCGCGAGCGTGAGCCTGAAGCCCGCCCGCGCCCCGAGCCTGCCCGCCAGCGGGCCGGCGAACAGCATGGTCACCGCCATGGGCACCATGAACAGCCCCGCCTCGGTGACCGACGCGCCGAAGCCGTACCCCACCTCTGAGGGGGTCTCCACGTACAGGGGCACCAGGGTGAAAGCCCCGTACATGCCGAAGCCGATGATCAACGCGGCGACGTTCGCGGTGGCGACCGCCCGGAGCCGCAACATGCCGATGTTGATCATCGGCTGCGCGATGCGCGATTCCGCGACCACGAACACGACCAGCAGGACCGCCGCGGCGGCGAACAGCCCGATGATGGGCGCCGAGCCCCAGCCCAGGCTCCGGCCCTCGCTGATCGCCAGCAGGAGCGCGACCAGCCCGGCGCTGAGCAGCACGGCCCCGATCCAGTCGACGCGGCCGGGTGACAGCACGGGCGACTCCCGCACGAAGACCCACACCAGGGCGATGGCGAGGAGGATCATCACGAGCGAGAGCCAGAAGATCCACTGCCATCCCAGCGTGTCGACGATCGGCCCAGGGACCACCAGGCCGACCCCGAAACCGATGCCGAACATCGCGCTGATCACGCCGATCGCGACCGGCACGCGGTCGCGCGGGAACACCTCCCGCACGAGCCCGAAGGCGAGCGGGAAGGTCGCCGCGCCCAGCCCCTGGACGGCACGGGCGGCGATCAGCGTTCCGATGGTGCCCGACAGGGCGGCCAGCAGGGTGCCGGCCGCGAGCACGGCCAGGCTGAGGAGCAGGAGCCGCCGCTTGCCGAACATGTCGCCGAGCCGGCCGATCAGGACCGTCCCGACCGAGGAGGTGAGCAGGAACGCGCTCAGCACCCACGAGATGGCGGTGGTGGTCGTGCCGAACTCGCTCCGCAGGTCGGGCAGGGCGGGCACGACCATCGTCTGCATGAGTGAGAACGAGAGCACGGCGGACAGCAGCGCGGCGAACGGGCCCGCGACGCCGCGCCGCACGACGGGACCCGCGACATCGCGCTGCGGGACGGAAGAGGTCATGGACGGTCCTTCGTGATTGGGGGCCGCAAAGGAGCACGGCCCGGGCAATGCACCCGAGCCGGATAGTTGCACAGCGACATCATTACATGCCGACACTATTACGTCGATGGGTACACTCGTCCACGTGGAAGATCGAGCGACCCGGCCCCCGACCCTGCTGGTCCTGCCGTCGTACCTGGCGGGTCACGTCTCCCGCATCGGTCACCGCCGGCTGGCCGCGGCGCTCGGCGAGCACGGGCTGCGGCTGCCCCATTTCGCCGTGCTCGCGGCGCTGGCCGACTACGGGCCGCTCGCCCAGCACAGGCTGGCCGACTCCCTCGGGCTCAACCGGAGCCACCTGGTGGGCTATCTCGACGACATCGAGAAGCGCGGGTACGTCCAGCGGGAGCGCGACCCCGACGACCGCCGGCGGCAGCGCGTCGCCCTCACTCCCCCGGGGCTGGACCTGCTCGACCGGCTGCGCGAGATCGCGCGGCGGTCCCAGGATGAGTACCTTCACGTGCTGTCAGAGGAGGAGCGCCGGACTTTGGTCGACCTGCTCCGCCGGGTGGTCGTCGCCGACGACGAGGCGCACCTGGCCACGGACGCCTGACCACCGGGGGTCAGCGGGGCGGAAATGAGAAAACCCTGCCCCGCGAGAAGCGGGACAGGGTCGCGATATCCACCCAAAAGGGGTGGAGCTATGGGGATTCGAACCCCAGACCTCCTCCATGCCATGGAGGCGCGCTACCAGCTGCGCCATAGCCCCTGGTCACCGCTCCGGGTCTTCCCGTCACGGCGCTCGGAGAGCATATAGCGACACCCGGCCGTTGACCTAATCGACACCTGAGCGACCCCATCGGGTCTCTTGATCAGCGCCGATCGTGCCGGCTCGCGCCATGGCACGGGTCGCGCCCCCGCGCGCCCGGCGCAAGCCGTACGAAGGCCCGTCTAGGTCGCCGCGGAGGCGGATTCGGGCCGGTCGTCGCTGTTCACGGGCTCGGGAAGCGTGCCCGCGTTGTGCTCCAGGAGGCGCCAGCCCTTGCGGCCCTCCTGCAGGACCGACCAGGAGCAGTTGCCGAGGCCCCCGAGGGCCGGCCACAGCTCCTCGGGAAGGCCGAGCAGGCGTGCCACACCCAGCCGGATCGCCGCGCCGTGCGAGGCGATCACGAGGAGCCCCTTGTCCTCCAGCCGGGCGACCCAGCGGCGGGTGGCGGCGGCCACGCGGTCGGCGACGTCGGTCACGGCCTCGCCGCCCGGTGCCTCCCACTCGGCGTACTGCACCGGCCAGCCGGCGGCGATCTCGGCGCGGGTCAGGCCCTCCCACTCGCCTCCCCCGCGCTCGCGCAGGTCCTTGTCGACCATGACGTCGAGCCCCACGACGCCCCCGAGCGCGGCGGCCGTGTCCTGGGCGCGCCGCAGGTGGGAGGAAACGATCATCGAGGGGCGCAGGGACGCCAGCAGCGAGGCGGCCCGGCCGGCCTGGGCGACGCCCGTCTCGTCGAGCGGGATGTCGGTGTGGCCCTGGAACCGCTGCTCGACGTTCCACAGCGTCTGGCCGTGGCGCCAGAACACGACGCGACGGCCACCGGGCTTCCCCTCACTCACCTGCCGTCCCGTTGCCCCGCTGGGCCCGGACCTGCGTGACGCTGTCCGGGAGCGAGATCGCGGGGCAGTCCTTCCACAGGCGCTCCAGGGCGTAGAAGGTGCGGTCCTCCTCGTGCTGGACGTGGACCACGATGTCCAGGAAGTCGAGCAGCACCCAGCGGCCCTCGCGCTCCCCCTCGCGGCGGACCGGCTTGGCGTGGGCATCGATCCGCAGGCGCTCCTCGATCTCGTCGACGATGGCGCGCACCTGGCGGTCGTTGGAGGCGGAGCAGAGCAGGAAGGCGTCCGTGATGACGAGCTGCTCGCTCACGTCATAGGCGATGATGTCATCCGCCAGCTTCTCGGCCGCGGCCTCGGCGGCGAGCCGGACGAGCTGGAGCGATCTTTCCGATGCGGTCACGATGTGGGTTGTTCCTCCTGTGCGGCGTACGAAGACTCAGCGTTTCCAACGAATCTAGCGATTGTCCTGCCCGGTTCGCCCGGCAGGCAAATATGATTTCCGCGCTAGAACGGTCAGGGCTTGGCCGTCGACCATCCCCGTGAAGGCGGCGAGCGGCCGTTCTCCCCGGGCGGGTGGCGGCCGCCACTCTCAGGATGCCTGGTAGAGGCCCCGCTTGTTGATGTACTGAACGATCCCGTCGGGCACGAGATACCAGATCGGCTCCCCGGCGGCCACGCGCTGCCGGCACTCCGACGACGAGATCGCGAGCGCCGGAATCTCTATGAGGCTGACCTTCCCCTCCGGGAGCCCCGGGTCGTGCAGCACATGACCGGGACGAGTACAGCCTACGAAATGCGCCATGGTGAAAAGTTCGTCGACGTCACGCCAGCTGAGGATCTGGGCGAGGGCGTCGGCGCCGGTGATGAAGTACAGCTCCACGTCGGGCTCGTACATCGCGGCGATCTCGCGCAGCGTGTCGATCGTGAACGTCGGCCCCGGGCGGTCGACGTCGACCCGGCTCACCGAGAACCTCGGGTTGGACGCGGTGGCGATGACCGTCATCAGGTAGCGGTCCTCCACGGCGGAGACGTTCTTGTCCGCCTTCTGCCACGGCTGTCCCGTCGGGACGAACACCACCTCGTCCAGGTCGAAGTGGTGGGCGACCTCGCTGGCCGCCACGAGGTGGCCGTGGTGGATCGGGTCGAAGGTCCCGCCCATGATGCCAAGCCGCCTGGTGGGGGCCCCATTCCTCATGCGAGGGACCCTAACGTGCGGCGCCGCGGCGCCGGGGGACCACCCCCCTGCCAGCGCTCGAACCCCAGGAAACGGGCGCTTGTGCCGCGCGCGGGCATCCGCCCCGACGTAGCATGCCGACCATGACCACCACCACCCCGGATCGCAACCGTGTACAGCTGCCCGGCATCAGCTCCCGGGCCTACGAGCATCCAGCCGACCGCTCGGCCCTGGTCGCGATGCGCTCCCTGTCGGGCTTCGACTCGGTGCTCAAGCGCACGTCCGGCCTGTTCAGCGAGCGCCGCCTGCGGCTGATGTTCCTCGCCTCCTCCGTGCGCGCGAGCGAGACCCAGTTCCGGGCCCTGTACGACATGGGCCGCGACAGCGCGTACCTCCTCGATCTCCACCGCATCCCGGAGATCTACGTCCAGCAGGACCCTCAGCCGAACGCCATGGCCATCGGCTTCGACGATCCCTTCATCGTGATCAACACCGGCCTGCTCGACCTGATGGACGAGGAGGAGCTGCGCTTCGTCGTCGGGCACGAGACCTCCCACATCCTGTCCGGGCACGCCGTCTACGGCACGATGCTCGCGATCCTCACGCGGCTCGCCACCCGCGTGGCGTGGATCCCGCTCGGCTACATCGGGCTGCGGATCATCGTCACGGCGCTGGAGGAGTGGCACCGCAAGGCCGAGCTCTCCGCCGACCGGGGCGGCCTGCTCTGCGGCCAGGACCCCGATGCCGCCATGCGGGCCCTGATGAAGCTCGCCGGGGGCTCCCGCCTCCATGAGATGAACATCGAGGCCTTCCTCGACCAGGCCCGCGAGTACGACACCGCCGGTGACGTGCGCGACGGCCTGCTCAAGGTGCTCAACCTGCTCGGCACCACCCACCCCTTCGCGGTGATGCGGGTGGCCGAGCTCGACCGGTGGCGGCGCGAAGGCGAGTACGAGTCCATCCTCGCCGGCGACTACCCCCGCCGCGAGGACGACGCCGACGCCAAGCTCTCCGAGGAGGTCAAGGCCGCCGCGCGCTCCTACCGCGAGTCGTGGGCGCAGTCCCAGGACCCGTTCATCGGCGTGCTCCGCGACGTCGCCGAGGGCGCGGTCAACGCCGGCGAGCGCATCTTCAACCGGTTCGCCCGCAGGGACTGAGCACTGGACCCAGCACGGACTGAGCATGGACTGAGCACGGACTCCGTGGTCCACGGCCGACGAGCCCTGGGCCCCGGCCGGACCGCCACCTCACCGATCCGCTCGTCACGAGACCGCCCCGCACGCGGCTCGTGAGGCGAGCGCGAAAGGCGGTCCTCCCCGTACGACGTTCCGCCCCGACCAGGGCGAACCGTGCACTCAACGGTGCGCGACCAGGGGGCGCGTACCACTTACGCGGATCGGCACGCTGGACGGTCACAGCACGCGAGGGCTCGCCCGCGCACTGTGCTGGCCGCCCGCCCGATCACGCCGGACGCGCATATCCCTGGACACCCATCTCCGCGGACGCGGAGGCCGGGCACGCCGAGACGGCTCGCCCCGGCACCCCGCTCCTTTCCGAGGCCGCCCACCCCCAGGCCCTGCCGTGCCTGGGGGATTCCTCCTCAGGCGCCTCACAGCGCGTGGGGAAGCACCCAGGCCAGGACGCGGACGGCCGCCGCGCACAGGGCGACGAAGCCGCCCAGCACCGAAAGCGCCCGCAGCCCCTCCCTGCGGAGGTCGGGCACGTGAACGCCGATGCGCTCGACCTCGCGGCCCACGATGCCGCCGCACACGACGCCGAAGACCACCCCGGCGACCGTCATGGGGCCCGGATTGCTCCACCACGCGCCGCCCATGTCGCCTCCCGCCGCCACCCAGAACGCCGAGGCGGCGACGGCCGCGGCGGGCACCCCCGGCCACACGGCCGCGCTGAGCGCCGACCCGGCCAGCGCGATCGGGAACGACACCACCCGCAACGTCCCGCGCACCCGCGTGGACCTGCGCTTCCTGACGAGCCAGTGCCCGCTCCACCACGCGCGGGCCAGCACGCAGAAGGTCGCCGTGATCGCGAACGTCGCGAGCGGCCAGATCACCGACGCCACGACGCAGGGCACCGCGACCATGGCCAGCATGATCAGCACGGCGCTTCCCGGGGGTGAGGACGCCTGCGCGGCCTGGGCGCCGAGCAGCGACTCCTTCACGTCCGTCGCGGCACGCCGGGTCCTGCCCTCGCCGCCCGTACGGCGGTCCGTGCCCTCCGCCTTCGACCGGCGCTCCACGCCGTCCGCCTTCGTACGCGCCGCCTCGGCGCCGGAGCGGGCGCCCTCCTTCGCACGGCGGTCAGGGCCGTCGGCGCCGGGGCGGCGCTCCGGGCCCTCGGGTTTGGCGCGGCGGGCGCGTGCGCGTTCCTCGGGGGTCGCTGCGGGCCGCGCGGAGCGTCCTGCGGGAGCCTTCTTCCGGGGCGGGGGCGTGGCCTCCGCGGCGGACTCGGCCGCCTCCCTGGCGCGCGTCCTGACCGGCTCGGCGGACGCCTCCTCGCCGGGCACGTCCTCGGCACGGCCCCGGCCGCCCGAGGGCTCGTCACCCCGTGCGCGCGCCGCCGGCGGCGCGGCGGGCGCCGTGGCCCTGGCGAGGCGGGACAGCCGGTCGGCCAGCAGCGCCGCTGTGGGCCGCTTGGCGGGCTCCCTGTTGAGCGCCGCCCTGATCAACGGCAGCAGCGAGCCCGGAACCCCGGCGAGGTCCGCGCGCCCGTTCAGGACGGCGTACATCTGCGCCTCGACGCTGCCCCTCCCGAACGTCGGGCGCCCGGTGGCGGCGAACGCCACCGTGGCCGCCCACGAATGGACGTCGGAGGGCTCGCCGACGACCTCCTCGGCGAACACCTCGGGCGCGGAGTAGCCCGGGGTGCCGAGGAACGTGCCGGTCATCGTGAGCCGGGTGGCGTCGGACACCTGGGCGATGCCGAAGTCGATCAGGACCGGGCCGTCGGGCCCCAGCACCACGTTGGCGGGCTTCACGTCGCGGTGGATCACCCCGGCCGCGTGGATGATGGTGATCGCGGTGGCCAGTCCCCTGGCGAGGTCGATCAGGTTGGGCCCGGGCAGGGGCCCCTGCCGCCGCACCGCGTCGAGGAGGGTCTCCCCCTCGATGTGCTCCATCACCAGGTAGGGCCGGTCACCGGACAGGTCGGCGTCGAGGACGCGGGCGACGTAGGGGCTCTCCACCCTCCGCAGCGCCTGCACCTCGCGGTCGAGCCGTAATCGCGCCTCGGGGTCGTCCCCGATCGGATCGCGGAGCATCTTGACGGCGACCTTCACCCCGCGCCGGCCGACGGCGAGGTAGACCTCGCCCATGCCGCCGCGGCCGAGGCGCTCCATCATGGTGTACGGGCCGACTCGCCCGCCCACTCGCCGTCCGCCCATAGGAGACGCCACCATAGCGCCGATCCACCCGTTAACCGTGGCGGCGCGCCGGAAACTACCGGGTTTTAGCGGACACACCAGGACACGAACCCCCAGCCGCAGCGGCCGTGAGGGCTAGCGCGAGCGCGAGGAGTCCTCGAAGAGGCTGTCCAGCCGGGCGCTCGGGCTCGCGGACAGGGCCTTCCTGCCGGTGCGCCGCCAGTTCACATGACCTCGGCTCTCCAGCCACAGCATCAGCCGATCGGCCGCGACCACCACCGCGATGGCGTAGCCGCAGGCGAAGACAATCCCCATGGGTGACAGTCAACCGCCCCCGGCCGCCACTCACGTGGAGCGACACTCCGATCACACCAAGTCGTTGACCGGGACGCGTGCGATCGGACAAGACCCCAGGCCGGACGTGGCCCGCCCAGGGTCGGAGGGGGCCAGAGGGGGCCCGCTTCGGGCTCGGCGGGAGAGGGTGGCTAGCCTCCGGCTATGACGGTGCCCGTGGAGGTGCGCAGGTGGCCCTCGCCGGTGTAGACCCACTTGGTGGAGGTCAGCTCCGGAAGCCCCATCGGCCCGCGAGCGTGCAGCTTCTGGGTGGAGATGCCGATCTCGGCCCCGAAGCCGAACTCCCCGCCGTCGGTGAACCTGGTCGAGGCGTTGACCGCCACCGCCGCCGAGTCGACCCTGGCGACGAAGCGCCTGGCCGCGCCCTGCGACCGCGTCACGATCGCGTCGGTGTGGCCCGAGCCGTACCGCCTGATGTGCGCGACCGCGTCCTCCAGCGAGTCGACCACGGCGGCGGCGATGTCCAGCGAGAGGTACTCGTTCCCAAAGTCCTCCTCGGTGGCGGGCACCACGACGCCCTCGTGCCCTCCCGCGCCGTACGACGCGATGCGCTCGTCGCCGTGCACGGTCACGCCCTCCTTGGCCAGCCGGGCCAGCGCGGCGGGCACGAAGGCGTCGGCCACCGCCGCGTGGACCAGGAACGTCTCGGCCGCGTTGCACACCGAGGGACGCTGGGTCTTGGCGTTGACGAGGATCTCCAGAGCCAGGTCGAGGTCGGCGTCCGCGTCCACGTACACGTGGCAGTTGCCGACACCGGTCTCGATCACCGGCACCGTGGACTCCTCCACCACGGAGTTGATCAGAGACGCGCCACCGCGCGGGATCAGCACGTCGACCAGCCCCCTGGCCCGCATCAGGTGCTTCACCGAGTCACGCGTGATGCCCGGCACGAGCTGCACGGCCCCCGAGGGCACCTCGGTGCCGCCGAGCGCGTCCTGCATGATCTCCACCAGGACGGTGTTGGACCGGTAGGCGCTGGAGGACCCGCGCAGCAGCACGGCGTTGCCGCTCTTGAGGCAGAGGGCGGCGGCGTCGACCGTGACGTTGGGGCGGCCCTCGTAGATGATGCCGACGACGCCGAGCGGCACACGGACCTGACGGAGCTCCAGGCCGTTCGGCAGGGTGCTCCCCCGGACGACCTCGCCGACCGGGTCGGGCAGCTCCGCCACCTCGCGCACCGCGCCGGCGATGGCCTCCACGCGCTTCTCGTCCAGCCGGAGCCTGTCGATCATCGTCTCGGCGGTGCCGCTCTCGCGCGCGGCGGCGACGTCCAGGGCGTTGGCCTCGACGATCTCCTTGGCCCGGGACACCAGGGCGTCGGCGACGGCGCGCAGCGCGGCGTCCTTGGCGGAGCGCGGCAGCGGCGCCAGCTCGGCGGCGGCCTCCCTGGCGGCGTGGGCGACCCTCAGAAACTCCTCGGCCTCAGACATGCCTCGCGCTCCTGCTCTCGGTGGTGGGATCCAGTATGACGATGTCGTCGCGGTGGATCAGCTCTCGCTCGTACTCGGGGCCGAGGTTCGCGGCCAGCTCGCGCGTGGAACGGCCGAGCAGCTCGGGGATCTCGGCGGCGTCGAAGTTCACCAGACCCCGGGCCACGGGCGTGCCGTGCGGGCTGTAAAGGTCGACGGGATCCCCCGCGGCGAAGTCGCCCTCCACGAGCGTCACCCCGGCGGGGAGCAGCGACTTGCGCCGCATCACCACGGCCTCCACCGCCCCGGCGTCCAGGTGCAGGCGGCCCCTGCCGGTGGTCGCGTGGGCGAGCCAGAGCAGGCGGGTGCCTGGATGGCGGCCGTCCGGCTGGAAGTAGGTGCCGACGTCCCGCCCCGCGAGGGCCTGCGCGGCGCGGGCGGCGGAGGTGAGCACGACGGGGACCCCGGCCCCCGTGGCGATGCGCGCCGCCTCGACCTTGGTGATCATGCCGCCGGTGCCGACCCGGCCCGACCTGCCGAGCTCGACGCCTTCGAGGTCCCCCGGCCCGTTGACCTGGGGGATCCGCTGGGCGCCCGCCAGCCGGGGGTCGCCGTCGTACAGGGCGTCCACGTCGGACAGCAGCACCAGCGCGTCGGCGTGGATCAGATGGGCCACCAGGGCCGCCAGGCGGTCGTTGTCGCCGAAGCGGATCTCGTCGGTGGCCACCGTGTCGTTCTCGTTCACCACGGGGACGATGCCGAGCTCCAGCAGCCGCGCCAGGGTGCGCTGCGCGTTGCGGTGGTGGGACCGGCGCATCATGTCGTCCGCGGTGAGCAGCACCTGGCCCACGCGCAGGCCGTACCTGGCGAAGGAGGAGGTGTAGCGGGCGACCAGCACACCCTGCCCGACCGAGGCGGCGGCCTGCTGGGTCGCGAGGTCACGCGGCCGGGCGCTCAGGCCGAGCGGCCCGAGACCGGCCGCGATCGCGCCCGAGGACACCAGCACGATCTGCGTGCCGTTCCCGCTGCGGGCGGCGAGGACGTCGACCAAGGCGTCCACCCGGTCGACGTCGATGGTGCCCTGCGGCGTGGTCAGCGACGACGACCCCACCTTCACGACCAGGCGTGAAGCAGCGGCCACCCGCTCCCGACCGGCGTTGTCCACGCTGCGCACCCTTCGCTCGCTTGCCTGCTACCGCATGATCGTCGCGGCCGGCGGACCCGTCCACCGTGCCGCGCTGGTACGTCCCTGACCGGTCACCGGGCTAGCCGAGCCGGTTGTCCGAGCCGCGCGGGCCCTGGTGGGCCTCGGCGTCGAGCGTCGGCTGCCAGTCGAAGATGTAGCCGCCCTCCATCGAGCCGATGACCACCTCGGCGCCGGCCTTGGCCCCCGCCTCGCTGAGCGCCTTCTCGATGCCCAGCCGTTCGAGGCGGTCGGCCAGGTAGCCGACGGCCTCGTCGTTGGTGAAGTCGGTCTGCTTGATCCAGCGCTCGGGCTTCTCGCCGGTGACCTGGAAGGTGTCGTCGTTGATCCGCTTGACCGTGAACCCGGCGTCGCCGAGCTGCTTGGGCCGGATGACCAGCCTGGTGGGCTCCTCGACGGGCTTGGCGGCCCTGTCCGCCGACACCATCTCGGCCACGGCGAACGACAGCTCGCGCAGCCCCTCGTGGGTGGCCGCCGAGATCGTGAAGACCGTCAGGCCCTTCTCCTCCAGCATCGGGCGCACCATGTCGGCGAGCTCGCGCGCCTCGGGGACGTCGGCCTTGTTGAGGACGGCCAGACGCGGGCGGTCGTCCAGCTCGCCGTACGCCGCCAGCTCGGCCTCGATCACCTGGAAGTCGGTGAGCGGGTCGCGTCCCGGCTCGATCGTGGCGCAGTCGAGGACGTGGACGATCGTCGAGCAGCGCTCCACGTGGCGCAGGAACTCATGGCCGAGCCCCCGCCCCTCAGAGGCGCCGGGGATCAGCCCGGGCACGTCGGCGACGGTGAACACCGTCTCCCCCGCCGTGACGACGCCGAGGTTCGGCACCAGCGTGGTGAACGGGTAGTCGGCGATCTTGGGCCGGGCGGCGCTGAGGGCCGCGATCAGCGACGACTTGCCGGCGTTAGGGAAGCCCACGAGCGCCACGTCGGCGACCGTCTTGAGCTCCAGCACGGCCTCCAGCTCGTCGCCCTGCTCACCGAGCAGCGCGAACCCGGGGGCCTTACGCTTGGCCGAGGCGAGCGCGGCGTTGCCGAGGCCCCCGTGACCGCCCTGGGCCACGACGTACCGCGTGCCGGCGCCGATGAGGTCGACCAGCACCTCGCCGGTCTTGGCGTGCTTCACGACCGTGCCGTTGGGCACCGGGAGGACGACGTCCTCGCCCCAGGCGCCGTCGCGGTTGGCGCCCGTGCCCTGCTTGCCGTTGGCGGCCTTGCGGTGGGGCCGGTGGTGGTACTCGAGAAGGGTCGAGGTGTTGGGGTCGACCTCCAGGATGACGTCACCCCCGCGCCCGCCGTTCCCCCCGTCGGGGCCGCCGAGCGGCTTGAACTTCTCACGGTGGATGGACGCGCAGCCGTTTCCCCCGTCACCGGCCTTGATGTACAGGACCACCTGGTCGACGAACTCAGCCACGTTACTCCCTCTCACAAGCGTGTCCATCTGGTCCACGCCGTGCCACCGCCACGCTCCCCGCGCCGGTGGTACCCCCTTCACGACGATGAGGCGGATCGACAGGTCGATCCGCCTCATCAACGTTCTGGCCGGGCCTCCGCCCACCGCGCTCTTCGCGCGGGGCGGCGGCCCCTGTCCCGATCGGCGGATCTACTCCGCGGCCGGGACGATGCTCACGGCGCGACGGCCGCGCTTGTTGCCGAACTGCACGTGGCCCGCGATCAGCGCGAACAGCGTGTCGTCGCCGCCACGGCCGACGTTGTCACCCGGGTGGAAGTGGGTGCCGCGCTGGCGGACGATGATCTCGCCGGCGTTCACGAGCTGGCCACCGAAACGCTTGACACCAAGCCGCTGGGCGTTGGAGTCACGGCCGTTCCGGGTGGACGAGGCGCCCTTCTTGTGTGCCATGGTTCGCTACCACTACTTCCCGGGGTTGATGCCGGTTACCTTCACCTGGGTGTACCGCTGGCGGTGACCCTGGCGCTTCTTGTAACCAGACTTGTTCTTGTACTTGAGAATACGAATCTTGGGGCCCTTGGTCTCGCCGAGAATCTCGGCGGTCACCTCGAACTTGCCAAGCGTGGCAGCGTCTGTGGTGACATCGCCGTCGTTGACGACGAGCACCGGCGCCAGCGACACCGTGGAGCCGACCTCACCGGCGACCTTGTCTACCTCGAGGACGTCACCGACGGAGACCTTCTGCTGCCTGCCGCCGCAACGAACGATCGCGTACACCGCGGAACCCTTCTTCTGGCTAATTGCTCGCTGAACGCTGCGCCTCTTGCATCCAGCTACCGTCGATACACACGACCGGCGAACCGGGTAGGCGCGCGAAGCTAGGCGCGCCACCGGACGCACCGATTGACTAGGATACCGGATTGCGGGTGCCCTGGTCGAACCGGACGGATCGCCGGGTTGCCGGCCTACTCGGCCGGCCCAGCCGGTCTGGTGGCCTTTCGGGAGCGTCGCCGCCCCCGGGCGGAAGGCTGTGCGGCTTGCGCGTCCTCCTCGGAAGAGCCGTCAAGCGCATCCGTCACGCTATCACGACCTCCCTCGCCGTTCGCCGCGACCGCGACGCCGCCGTCCTTGAGAAGCCGGTCGGCACCGACCTTCTCGAGCTTCTCGGCGACCGCCTTCTCCACCGCCATCTTGCCCTGCGTGCCCCTCGGCTCGGGCTTGGACTCGACCGGCTCGGTCGAGACGATCAGCCCGCGCCCGTTGCAGCAGTCGCACGGCGTCGAGAACGCCTCCAGGAGGCCCTGGCCGACCCGCTTGCGGGTCATCTGGACCAGCCCCAGAGAGGTGACCTCCGCCACCTGGTGCTTGGTGCGGTCGCGGGCCAGGCACTCCAGCATGCGCCGGAGCACCAGGTCGCGGTTGCTCTCCAGCACCATGTCGATGAAGTCGACGACGATGATGCCGCCGATGTCCCGCAGCCGGAGCTGGCGGACGATCTCCTCCGCCGCCTCCAGGTTGTTCCTGGTGACGGTCTCCTCAAGGTTGCCGCCCTGGCCGGTGAACTTGCCGGTGTTGACGTCGACGACGGTCATGGCCTCGGTGCGGTCGATCACCAGGGAGCCGCCGCTCGGCAGCCACACCTTGCGCTCCATCGCCTTGGAGATCTGCTCGTCGATGCGGTAGGCCGCGAAGACGTCGCCGTCCTCCCACTTGGTCAGGCGGTCGGCCAGGTGCGGCGCGACGTACCTGACGTACTCGTCGACCGTGCCCCACGCCTCGTCGCCGGCCACGACCAGCGAGGAGAAGTCCTCGTTGAAGACGTCGCGGACCACGCGGATGGTCAGGTCGGGCTCGGAGGAGAGCAGCTCGGGCGGGCTCGCGCCCTTGGCCTTGCGCTGGATGTTCTCCCACTGCGCCGACAGGCGGGCCACGTCGCGGCTGAGCTCCTCCTCGGACGCGCCCTCGGCCGCCGTGCGGACGATCACGCCGGCGTTCTCGGGCATGACCTTCTTGAGGATGGCCTTCAGCCGGCTGCGCTCCTTGTCGGGCAGCTTGCGGCTGATGCCGGTCATGGAGCCGTCGGGCACGTAGACCAGGTAGCGGCCGGGGAGGCTGATCTGGCTCGTGAGCCGGGCGCCCTTGTGACCCATGGGGTCCTTGGTCACCTGAACGAGCACCGACTGCCCGGACTTCAGGGCCGCCTCGATGCGCTTGGGCTGCCCTTCGAGCCCGGCGGTGTCGAAGTTGACCTCGCCGGCGTAAAGGACGGCGTTGCGCCCCTTGCCGACGTCGATGAACGCGGCCTCCATCGACGGCAGGACGTTCTGGACCTTGCCCAGATAGACGTTGCCGACGTACGACTGGCTGGCCTCGCGGTCGACGTAGTGCTCGACGAGCACGCCGTCCTCCAGCACCGCGATCTGGGTGCGGCCGCCCTGGCGGCGGACCACCATCACGCGCTCGACGGACTCGCGCCGGGCCAGGAACTCGGACTCGGTGATCACCGGGGGCCGGCGCCTGCCCTGCTCGCGGCCCTCGCGGCGGCGCTGCTTCTTGGCCTCCAGACGCGTGGAACCGCGGAAGCCCTGGACCTCGTCCACCGAGGTCGGGCGCCCGGCCCGGGGCGCGCGGATGCGCACGACCGTGTTGGGCGGGTCGTCGGCGGGCATCTCGGCGTCGTCCCCGCCCCTGCGGCGGCGACGGCGGCGGCGGCGCGACGAACCGGCGTCCTCGTCGTCCTGGTCGCTCTCGCGGGGCTCCCGCGCCTGCTCGGCCTCGGCCGGCTCGTCCTGGTCGGCGCCCGCGGCGCGCGGCTCCTCGTCGCCGTCCTCGGTCTCGTCGGCCTCGTCCAGCTCGCGCGCCTTGCCCCGGCCGCGGCCTCCACGGCGACGGCGGCGGCGACGGCCGCCCGCGTCATCCTGGTCGTCGTCCTCGTCCTGCGCGGCCTCGGCGGTGTCCTCGGCCTCTTCGGGCTGCTCGTCCGCCGGCTCGGCCTGCTGCTGGGGGTGGGGCTGGGGCACGACCGGCTGTACGGCCGGGCGGGGCTCGGGCGCCTGGAAGATCGGCTGGAACACCGCGGCGGGCGCCTGGAAGGTGACGGTGGGCGCGGCCGCGCGCACGTCGGCCATCGCGGTCAGGCCGAACGGGTCGGCGAACACCGGGGTCTGGGACGGCGCCTCCTCGGCGATGTCCTCGCCCGCGGGCTCGTCGTCCAGCGGCTCCTCGGCGGGCAGCGACTCGATGATCGCCTCGGCGACCTCGGCCTCGGCGGGGCTCTCGACACCGGGGCGCACGGTCTGGGCCTCGGAGACCTCGGGGATCTCCGTGACCGCGACGGCCTCGGCTACCTCGGCGGCCTTCCTGGTGCGCCTGCGCTTCACCGGGGCGGCCTCCGCCTCGGGGGCCTCCTCGGCCGGGACGGCGTCCTTCTTGGCCGTGCGCGAGCGGCGCGGGGTGACCGGCGCGTCGGGGTCCTTGACCGCGGCGCGGCGCGTCCGGGTGGCGCGCTTCGGAGGCGCCTCGGCCTCCGGGGCGGATACGGTCTCAGCGCTCGGGGCGCTTTGCGGGGCTTCCACGACACCCGGTGCGGCCTCGGCCACCGGCGTCGCGCCCACGGCGGCGGTCGTGACCGTCCCCGCGGGGTCGCTCACCAGGCCCGCGGCGCGCTCGGCCTCCTCGGGCGGCGGGCCCGCCGGACGGCTCGCCGCGCGGCGACGCCTGACCGGCTTCGATGCTTGCTGTGCTGTTGTATCCCCATCAGGGCCGGAGGCTCCGACGATGGGCTCGTTGTCGAGCATGCGGGCGTTCTCCCGTCAGGCTCCCGGGCGCGTCTCCGCGCCGCGCGGGAGCTCTCGTCTCTCGCTGTGCGCCAGGCCACCTGTCGGGGGCCCGGCGCCAAGTCCTATTTGTGGTCACTGACGTGCTGCACAGCCGGTCCCGGCTCGCCGCCGCGAATGTCGCGGTCCAGGTCGAGCGGGTCGGCGGTCCCACCGGTGTGCGCGTCGAGCGGACCCTGCGCCAGCCTGGTCACCGCGGGGGGTGACGGCGGCGCGAAATCAGCCACAAGACGCAGACCCGTGAGCACGTCGTCGGGTCGAACGGCGGGCGTAACGTGCCGGACAACCATACGAAGTATCGCACATGGCTGGCCCGGCTCCCGGCCCGCTGTTCCTTGGGTCTCCTCATGTGCCGTCAACGTGATGACGGCCTCCCGCGCGTCGAACCGGCGCAGGCCCTTCTTGGTCAGGCGCTCGACCTCTACGCGCTCGGCGGCCAGAAAACGGCCGATCGCCGCCTCCGCCTCTCGCGGCTCCGATCCGGGCAGGCGGACCTCCCAGACCGAGCACTCCAGCCTGTCGGCCAGGCTTCCGGCACGCGCCTCGACGACGTCGAGCACGTCGAGCCCCGGTGGCAGCGACGCGTCGAGATCGGCACGGAGCCGATCGGGCTCGCACGCCGAGACGACACCGATCTCGAGATATTCGGCCTCGCTGGCCACTCCGGTGGGAGCGGCTCCCGCGTAGGAGATCTTCGGATGGGGGGAGAATCCCGCGCTGAAGCCAACCGGGATGCCGGCCCGGCGCACCGCTCGTTCGATGGCGCGCGAGATGTCTCGGTGGCTGGTGAACCGCAGGCGGCCACGCTTGGCATAGCGCACACGAAGGCGCTGCACCACCGGCGCGGGCGGGGGCCCATCAGGAACAGGGTTCTTCAGCTAAGTCATCCTTCCTGTGTCAAGGCGCTGGTCATCTTCCCAGGATAAAGGCCACTCCGGCCTACCTGGTCTCACGTCGTACGGAAGAGGCTAAACCACCGCGACCGGATGGCCTACCTCGTGAACGGTTACCACGGGTGTTTGCTTCCATCCGGCGGGTCAGACGACCGTCAGAGGGAGGAGTTTCCTTCCCGTCGGGCCGATCTGGATCTCGGTGCCCATGGTCGGGCAGACCCCGCAGTCGTAGCAGGGAGTCCACCGGCAGTCCTCGACCTCGGTCTCGGAGGTGGCGTCCTGCCAGTCCTGCCAGAGCCACTCGCGGTCGAGCCCGGCGTCCAGGTGGTCCCAGGGGAGCACCTCGACCTCCTCGCGCTCGCGCGTGGTGTACCAGTCGACGTCGACCGGCTCGTCCGCCAGCGCCCGCTCGGCGCAGGACATCCAGCGGGCGTAGGAGAAGTGCTCGCTCCAGCCGTCGAAACGGCCGCCTTCCTCCCACACGGCCCTGATCACGGCGCCGACCCGGCGGTCTCCCCGCGACAGCAGGCCCTCGACGATCGAGGGCTGCCCGTCGTGGTAGCGGAAGCCGATGGACTTGCCGTACTGCTTGTCGGTGCGGAGGGAGTCTCTGAGCTGCTTGAGCCTGCGGTCGACGGTCTCGTGGTCGCACTGGGCGGCCCACTGGAACGGGGTGTGCGGCTTGGGCACGAACCCGCCGATGGACACGGTGCAGCGGATGTCACGGGAACCGGTGACCTCGCGGCCCGCCTTGATGACCTTCTTGGCGAGATCGGCGATGCCGAGCACGTCCTCGTCCATCTCGGTGGGCAGCCCGCACATGAAGTAGAGCTTCACCTGCCGCCAGCCCTGGCTGTACGCCGTGGTGACGGTGCGGATCAGATCTTCCTCGGTGACCATCTTGTTGATCACCTTGCGCATGCGCTCGGAACCGCCCTCGGGCGCGAACGTCAGGCCCGACCGACGGCCGTTGCGCGAGAACTCGTTGGCCAGGTCGATGTTGAACGCGTCGACCCGGGTGGACGGAAGCGACAGGCTGGTGTTGGTGCCCTCGTAACGGTCGGCCAGGCCCTTGGCGACCGCCGCGATCTCGGAGTGGTCGGCGCTGGACAGCGACAGCAGGCCGACCTCGTTGAAGCCGGACTCCTTGACGCCGGCCTCCACCATGTCGCCGATCGTCGTGATCGACCGCTCCCGGACAGGACGGGTGATCATGCCCGCCTGGCAGAACCGGCAGCCGCGGGTGCAGCCGCGGAAGATCTCGACGCTGAAGCGCTCGTGCACGGTCTCGGCCAGCGGGACCAGCGGCTTCTTGGGATAGGGCCACTCGTCGAGGTCCATGACCGTGTGCTTCTGCACCCGCCACGGCACGCCCGACCTGTTCGGAGCGACCCGCTTGATCCGCCCGTCGGGGTGGTACTCCACGTCGTAGAACTTCGGGACGTAGACACCGCCGGTCGAGGCGAGACGCATGAGAAGCTCGTCGCGCCCGCCGGGGCCGCCCTCATCCTTCCACTCGCGGATCACCTCGGAGATGGCGATGGCGATCTGCTCGCCGTCGCCGAGCACCGCGGCGTCGAGGAAGTCGGCGACCGGCTCGGGGTTGAAGGCCGCGTGGCCGCCCGCCAGCACGATCGGGTCGTCCTCGCCGCGGTCGACCGCGTGCAGCGGGATGCCGGCCAGGTCGAGGGCGGTGAGCAGGTTGGTGTAGCCCAGCTCGGTCGAGAACGACACGCCGAGCACGTCGAACGCCCGCACCGGCCGGTGCGCGTCGACCGTGAACTGCGGCACGCCGTGCTCCCGCATGAGCGCCTCGAGATCGGGCCAGACCGCGTACGTGCGCTCGGCCAGCGTCTCGGGCAGCTCGTTCAGGATCTCGTAGAGGATCTGGACACCCTGGTTGGGCAGGCCGACCTCATAGGCGTCGGGATACATGAGCGCCCAGCGGACCGTCGCCTCGTCCCAGTCCTTGACGGTCGAATTGAGCTCACCCCCTACGTACTGGATCGGCTTCTGCACGTTGGGCAGGAGCGGTTCCAGCCGGGGAAACAGCGACTCGACAGACATGCTCCCAAGGGTAGTTGCTGCTCGCCGCGCATCGTGCCAGGCCGCCCCCGGCCGGAGCCGGGGGCATGGCTAGAACGTGCGTTCGCGTATGTGCACGGCCTGGAGTAATCCAAGGGCGATCATGTTGGCGAACGTCGCGGTGCCCCCGTACGACACGAAGGGCAGGGGCACCCCGGTGATCGGCATGATGCCGATGGTCATGCCGACGTTGACGAAGGACTGGAAGGCGAACCAGCACACGACGCCGCCCACGACCAGCGCGCCGAAGCGGTCCTCGCACTGCCTGGCGATGCGCAGCCCCCGCAGCAGCACCACCCCGAGCAGCAGGACCACGGTGACCGAGCCGAGGAACCCGAACTCCTCTCCCACCACGGTGAAGATGAAGTCGGTGTGCTGCTCGGGGACGAACCGCCCGGTGGTCTGCCCCCCGTGGAACAGCCCCTTGCCGAACAGCTCCCCCGAGCCGATCGCGATCAACGCCTGCGTGCTGTTGTACCCCGCCCCGCGCGGGTCGTTCGCCGGGTTGATGAACGCCGTGAACCGCGCCACCTGGTACGGCTTGAGCAGCCCGAAGAGCCACACGGCCAGGGCCCCGGCCATCGCCAGCACGGCGAGCCCGATGATGTAGCGCTTCCGCAGGCCGGCGAAGATCAGCAACCCGCCGGTGATGACGGCGAGCACCATCGTGGTGCCGAAGTCGGGCTGGAGCATGATCAGGCCCGCCGCGATGCCCGAGGCCGCGACGCAGAGCAGCAGGTCGAGCGTGCGGGGCCGGTCGGTGCCCGGCGCCGGCTCGGCGAGCAACGCCCCCATCATGAGGATCAGCGCGGGCTTGGCGAGCTCGGACGGCTGGACCGCGAACCCCCCGCCCAGCAGGATCCACGAGTGGGACCCGTTGATCGTCGAACCGAGCGGGGTGACCACGGCCAGCAGCCCGAGAAGGGACACCCCGTACACGGCGGGCGCGTAGACCCGCAGCCTCCGCTGGTCGGCCATCGCGACGATGCCGCAGAGGATCCACCCGATGACGAGGTTGAGCACGTGCTTCTTGGCCATGCCCGTCGGCGCGCCCGCCGCCCACGTACGCGTCGACGACCACACCAGCAGCGTGCCGATGACCGACAGGGCCATGACCGCGACCAGCAGGACGCCGTCCACCCGCCACACCGCCGACTGCGCGCCCATGGCCCTGCGGACGAAGGAGCGGCTCTGCGGGGCGAGGGCCTGGTTCACTGCACCACCGTCCCGTCTTTCCTGATCGACGGGAGCTTCTCGACGGGCTTGCCGTCAGGCAGCGCCGCCTTGCCCTTGATGCCGTAGATGCCCTCGTAGATCTCGCGCGCCGCGGGGGCCGCCGCCATGGCGCCCTGACCGCCCTGCGAGATCGTGACGACGACCACGAACCTCGGGTCGGCCGCCGGGGCGAAGGAGGCGAACCACGAGGTGTCCTCCTTGCCGTAGACCTCGGCGGTACCGGTCTTGCCGCCGATCTTCACCACGTTCATCGGGAACCCGCTGAAAGCGCCCGCCGCGGTGCCGTCGGAGGTCACCTCGCTGAGCGCGGCGCGGATGTAGTCGCGGGTCTCCTTGCTGATCGGAAGCCGCCCGGTGACCGGCGCCTTGATCTCCTGCACGTGGGTGCCGTCCGGCCGCACGATCGCCTTGGCGATGCGGGGGCTGCGCAGCTTGCCGTCGCCCACGATCGCGGCGTACGCGGCGGCCAGCTGCAGGGGCGTCACCAGCACGTCGCCCTGGCCGATGGAGAGGTTGGCCGCCTCGCTGACGTGCCACTCGAACCCCTCGACGCAGTTCTCGTGGGCCAGCGTCTTGAGATAGGCGGCGCGGGCGGGGTCCTTCTTCTCCACCTCGGGATAACCGGTCTTGGCCCGCGTGCAGCTGTTGTTCTTGGTCGCCGTCCACTGCCGCTTCTTCCAGGTGCGGCCGGGGATGCGCCCGGACACCTCGCCGGGCAAGTCGATGCCGGTCTTCCTGCCGAATCCGAACATCTTGGCCGTGTTGGTCATCGGCTCCTTGGGGTGCGGCACCGGCTTGTTCCCGCCGTCCCGCGTCCACATCTCGCTCGCGGCCTTGTAGAAGATCGTGTCACACGACTTCACCAGGGCCGTGTGAAGGTCGATGACCCCCATGCCGATGCCGTGGAAGTTGTGGAACGCCCGGCCTCCGATGTCGTAGGCCCCCGGGCAGTCGTACTTGCCGCGCAGGGGGTACCCGTCCCTGATCATCGCGGACAGGGAGGAGACCTTGAACGTCGAACCGGGCGCGAACTCACCGTGGGTCGCCCGGGAGATCAGCGGCAGGCCCGCCTTCTCCGACAGCAGCCGCTGGTAGTCCTTCTCGGAGATGCCGCCCGCCCAGACCGCGGGGTCGTAGGTCGGCGTGCTGCCGAGCGCGATGACCCCGCCGGTCTTCACGTCCAGGACGACCGCGGCCGCGCCGTCGGCCCTGGGGGCGTTCTTCATGGCGTTCGCGAGCGCCTGGTCGACGACCTTCTGCACGTTGGCGTCCATGTTGGTGATCAGGATGTCGCCCGGCGTCGGGGAGGTCTGCCGCTCGATGCCGAGGACCTTGCCCATGCGGTCGACCTGGACCCTCCGGAGCCCCGGCGACCCGCGCAGCGCGTCGTCGTAGATGTATTCGAGCCCGTCCCTGCCGACGAGGTCGACGCCGGAGAAGTTGGCCTTGAGCGTCGACCGCTTCTTCAGCTCGGCCTCGGTGACCGGTTGCAGGTAGCCGAGGGTCTGCGACGCCCCGGAGCCGAGGGGATACTCCCGCACGGCCTGCACCTCGGCGATGACCCCGGGGAAGTCCTCCTGACGCTCCAGGATCTGCAGCGCCTCCCGGGGGGTGACGTTGTCGTCGATGGGGATCGGCGAGTAGAGCGAGCCCGGCCAGCACGGACGGGTCACGTGGGGCCCGCACGGGCGGATGCGCTGGCGCAGCTCCTTGACCGGGCGGTCGAGCACCGCCGCGAGCCGCTTCAGCACGGCCACGCCGCCGTCGCGCATGCGCTCGACCTCGGCGCGGTCGACCGAGACGACCAGCGAGGTGCGGTTGCGCACCAGAGGGCGCCCGCTGGCGTCCAGGATCTGCCCGCGCACGGCCGGGACGATCACGTCGCGGGTGCGGGTCTCGGTCGCCGCCGCCACGAACTGGCCGCCGCGCACGACCTGCACCTGCCACAGCCGTACGGTCAGGACCGCCAGCAGGGTCAGCACGAGGAACTGCAGCACCACCAGCCGGGCGCGGACCCTGATCACACGTGCCTCCGCACCGGGTAGGCCCCGGTGGGCACGGCCGCCCGCCTCCGGTGGCGGCGGTCGCCTGAGTAGCGGGACACCACCCAGAAGATCAGCGCGGCCAGGGCCAGGTTGTACATCACCAGCGACGGCCACAGGCCGGCCAGCGCCTGCCAGTCGACCCGGGGATCACCGAGCAGGCCGCCCACCCCGGCCGACATGAGCGGCGCCAGCATCAGCGCGACGATGACCGTGACCGCCGAGGAGCCGGGCGCCCGCTCGGTGGCGCGGCCCACCATGAAGCCCACCAGGCAGAAGACCAGGGCGTACTGCCCCATGACGTGGGCCGCGGGCGGCAGCAGGTCGGTGGCGAGGCCGGCGGCGAAGCCGGTGAGGGCCCCGGCGACCGCCCCGTGCGCCAGCGCGACCACCACGACCGTGAGGAGCACCAGGTCGGGGCCGCCGCCGCCCGGCAGCGGCAGGCGGTTCACGACGGTCACCTGAACGATCATGATGAGGCCGGCGAGCAGCACCGCCGCCATCGCTCGGATCACGCTTTCATGTCCTCTCGCCGGCCTGGCCGTGCTTGGTGCCAGGCCGCTCGTGTGCCTTCTCGCCGGGCCGCTCCCGCGTGCCCCCGTGTGCCCGCCCTCGCGTGCCTTCCGCCGGCCGCTCGCGGGCCCTCGTGCCCGGCCCTTCGCGTATGGCGCCGGCCCGCCTGCGCGGGCCGGCCGGGCGCCCGGGCCCATGGGCGGAACGCGGGCGCGTGCGGGCCGACTGCTCGCGGGTCTGGACCGGGCTCTGGCGCGTACCCCGAGGATGCTCGCCGTCGGCGTCATCCTGGCCCCGTGCCGTCGAGGAGGGTGAGGGCGAGGCGGGCGGCGAGGCCGAAGGGGACGGCGTCTGGGGCGGGGGCGCGGTGGCGCGAGCCTTCGCCGCGGGAGGAGGCGGCGGCAGCATCGCGTCCCTGGGATCGCGCTGCGGCGCCCGTATGACCACTCCGACGACGTCCAGCGCCGTGAAGTCGACGAAGGGCTTGGCGTACGCGACCCGGGTGAGCTCCCCTGGCGTGGCCTCGACCCGCTGGATGGTGCCCACCGGCAGGCCCGGCGCGTACGGCATGCCCCGCTGCGAGCCGAAGCTCACGATGCGGCGACCGGCGGCCAGCGGCGCCGCCGAGTCGAGGAGACGGAAGCGGATGAGCCGGCCCTCGGCGACCGGCCCGAGGCCCGTCACCAGGCCGATCTCGTTGCTTCCCTCCACCCGGGCCCCCGCCGAGGACGCCGAGTCGGTGAGCAGGACCACTGTGGAGGTGCTCGGGCTGGTGTGGACGACCCTGCCGACCAGGCCGTCTCCGTTGAGCACGGTCATCTCGGACCGCACGCCGTCGCCGGTGCCCGCGTCGATCTCCACGGCGTCCTCGAAGCCGGGGACACCGCGCCGGGCGATCACCTGGGCCGCCACCACGCGGTAGCCGCCGAGGCCTGAGAGCCCGAGCATGCGGGTCAGCTCGGCCGACCTGTGGCGGTCGAGGCTGTGAGCGGTCAGCTCCTGTCGCAGCCGGGCGTTCTCCGCCCGCAGCAGCGTGATCTGACGCTTGGAGTCGGAGGCGGAGGTGTAGGTGCCGATGAAGTCGCCCACGGGCCGCACGACGCCCGTGCCCGCCTGCTCGACCGCGCCGAACAGCGACGCGGCGACGGAGCGGACGGGCTCGAACAGGGAATCCTCGCGCTGCCGGTGGTCGATGGTGATCAGGACGAGCGCCACGGCCAGCAGCAGCCCAAGGATCAACCGCGCGCGGCGGGTATCCCTCATCGGTGCCCCTGCTCCATCAGTGTCTCGGCTCCGGCACCAGCACCTGCTGCAGGACCTCGAACTCCTCGACGCACTTGCCCGAGCCGAGCGCCACGGAGTCGAGGGCGTTCTCCACGAGATGGATGGGCATGCCGGTCTCGTCGCGCAGGCGGTCGTCCATGCCCTTCAGGAGGGCTCCGCCGCCCGTGAGGGCGACACCCCGGTCCATCAGGTCGCCGGAGAGCTCGGGAGGGCACTTGTCCAGGGTGGACTTCACCGCGTCGACGATGGACTTGAGCGGCTCCTCGGTGGCCTTGCGGATCTCGTCGGCCGACACCACGATCGTCTTGGGCAGGCCGGTGACCAGGTCGCGGCCACGGATCTCGGCGTGGCAGTCGTCCCCGACGGGGCAGGCCGAGCCGATCGCGATCTTGATCTCCTCCGCGGTGCGCTCCCCGAGCATCAGGGAGTACTCCTTCTTCGCGAAGGCGATGATCGCCTGGTCGAGCTCGTCGCCCCCGACGCGGATCGACTGGCTGGTCACGATGCCGCCCATCGAGATGATCGCCACCTCGGTGGTGCCACCTCCTATGTCGACCACCATGTTGCCGGTCGGCTCGTGGACGGGCAGCCGGGCGCCGATCGCGGCGGCCATCGGCTCCTCGATGATGTAGACCCGGCGGGCCCCCGCCTGGTAGCCCGCCTCCTTGACCGCCCGCTGCTCGACACCGGTGATGCCGCTCGGAACGGCCACGATGATGCGAGGCTTGGCGAACTGCCGCCGTTTGTGCACCCGCTGGATGAAATAGCGCAACATGCGCTCGGTCACGTCGAAGTCGGCGATCACGCCGTCCTTCAGCGGGCGTATCGCCACGATGTTGCCGGGCGTTCGGCCAATCATCCTCTTGGCCTCGATGCCCACTGCCACGATCTTGCCGGTGGTGGTGTTGATCGCGACCACCGACGGCTCGTTGAGCACGATGCCGCGCCCGCGCACGTAGACCAACGTGTTGGCCGTGCCCAGGTCGACGGCCATGTCACGGCCGAGGAATGCCAGCTTGCTGCCCATGGGGAAGGAAACCTTCCTTCAGGTCGTTCGCGAGAGATTACGATTCGCATTCGAATCGTAACGTGACGTACCCACTCGCGAGGGCAACGAGCCGTCCGGCTCAGAAAAAACTTGTCGTGGTTCCGGGACGATAGGGCACCGACCTGCGCTTATACCCCTCCCGACCCGCTTCGACCATGGACACGCCGGGCTCGGCCGATTGCGTCCCCGCGCGTGTCGGGAGAGCTCGAACCGCTCCCTTGCACGCGTCAGGCCCCGGCGCGTTGGTCACACGCCAGGGCCTTCGCCGGTCTCATGTCTCCCGGCTCGTCGCACGCGGAGCCGTCAGCCGGGCTGGCGGCCGGCGCTCAGAAACGGTCGGGGAAGAAAATCTTGACCTCGCGGGCCGCGGACTCGGGCGAGTCGGACCCGTGGACGATGTTCTCGCCGATCTCCAGGGCGTGGTCGCCGCGGATCGTGCCGGGGGCCGACTTCACCGGGTCGGTGGCGCCCGCGAGGGCGCGGAAGGCCTCGACGGCGCGCGGGCCCTCGAGCACCATCGCGACCAGCGGACCGGAGGTGATGAACTCGACCAGCTCGCCGAAGAACGGCTTCTCGGCGTGCTCGGCGTAGTGGGCCTTGGCGGTCTCGGCGTCCAGCGTGCGGAGGTCCATGGCTATGACCTTGAGGCCCTTGCGCTCCACGCGGGCGATCACGTCACCGATGAGGCCACGGCGGACACCGTCGGGCTTGATCAGGACAAGCGTGCGCTCGGACACGGGTATCTCCTTCATAGTGATCGTCGGCCGCCGCGCGCGGCGGCCGGCAAGAGGGGAAGCGTGTGCGCAGCTTACCGGGCTGAGGGCCCCTCGCCGTCCTCGCCGGTGGTGCCCTCGGGGGACCGGGTCGGCGGCGGAACGACCGGGATCATGGCGGTTTCGGGGTCTGCGGCAGACCGTTCGCCGCCGATCGACTCCATCATCGGCTCCGTCACCGTGCCCGCCGGAGCGGAGGCCGAGGCCTCAGGGGGCGACGGCGTGGTGCGGGATGGAACCGGGCTCTCCTCGGGCAGCCGGCGGGCGAGCACGGCGCCCACCACGAGCACGATGACGACCACGAAGCCGGCGACGAGCGCCCAGATGTGCAGGGCCCCGACGAAGCCGTCGACCATGGCCTGCGAGGTGACCGTCCCGGACGAGCTGACCGCGCGCAGCCAGCCGACCTGGATGCCCGTGCCCAGCAGGAATCCGCTGAGGACGGCGGGAAAGCACAGGGACAGCCCGAACAGCGCGGCACGGAGCCCCACCCCCCGCAGGGCCGAGGTGACCGCGACGGCGGCACCCGCCGTCAGCAGCACGAACGGCAGCAGGAGAGGCATGCCCCAGGCCGCCGGGACGAACAGGCGCACCGCGCACAGCCCCACGACCATGGTCACCAGCCCGCCGCCGACGAGCTTCGGCACCAACGCGTCGCTCACCCGTCCCGCGACGAGCGCGGCGGCGAACGCGATCACGGCGGCGAGCCCGAAGGGAGCCCACAGGCCCGACAGCCCAGGGCCTCCGAGGCCGCCCAGCTCGACGTAGGTCACCTGGGCCGAGGTCGGAAGGACCACCAGCCCGACGGCGACCATCACGAACGCGAGCACGCGGCCACCGGGCCCTTCGATGCGACCGGCGCACGCCATGGCCAGCAGCATCACCACCGCCAGCCCGGCCGCGGCGACGATCAGCCCTGACGGCCAGTTGAACGTGGTGCCGAAGGCGAGGACGGCGATGCCGACGGACGGCCCGGCGGCGAGCACCAGGTGCCCGCGCCGCGCGCTCTCGGCACGCGCGTCGGCGCTCTCGCCGGTCAGGCGAGAGAGCACGAAGTAGACGGCGGCCAGCGCGAGCGCCAGGCCGGTCAGCAGGGGATACGGCTGGAGGGTCACCCGCCAGGACGTCACGGCGTCGAGCGGCCACAGAGCCAGCGCCTGAGCGGCCAGCAGGCTGACGGCCAGCGCTCCGGCCCAGATGGGCATCAGGACGCCGCGAGCCGGGCTCGGACGCTCCCAGCTCGCGGCGAATGTCGCCGGGACCAGCATGCCCGCGCCGACGCCGTGCAGGACCCGCAGCGCGCCGACGCCGAACGTCGAGCCGGCGAAGCCTCCTGCCACATCGGCCACGGCGAGGAGCGCCAGCCCGGCCACGAGGATCGGCGCCGCCGGGAACCGTCTCAGCGCGGCCCCGGCGAGCGGGACGGTGCACAGCATGACGGGCAGGGCGAGCCCATGGGCCCTCAGGATGCCGACCCCGGCGATCTCTGGAGGGAGCAGGGCGGACACCACGGAGATGGTGTTGGGGATGGCGACGATCGCCAGCGGAAGGGCGACCGCGGTCAGAAGCCCGACGATCACGTCGAGCACGAACGGCAGACGGTGGACCCGGCCAAGACTCCTGAAGCCCGCGGCCTGGATTGGGGGGACGGCCATACTGACCGACTTTAGCGTTAAGTCACGCCCTCGACACGGCGAGCGACAAATATCGCCGTCACCCAGAGCGCTGCGAAGACGACGCCGAGGAAGAACATCATCGGCACCAGGAAACCCGTGGCGATGGCGAGCACCTGCACCACGCTGCCCGCGATGTACGCGGAGGGCCGCTTGAGCATGCCCGCCACGACCACGCACGCCAGCGCGAGGCCCACGCACACGGGAACGGCCACGCCTGGCACCACATCGTTCACCACGATGGCCACGGGCGTGACCAGCGCCAGCACGATGGACTCCATACCGAGCACGCTGGCGCACAGGCGCCGCATCCCGGGAGTGACGGTGAAGCTCACGCCGGCCCTCCTTCGACCCCGACCGCCGGCATCATCAGCCCCGGCCCGCCTTGAGCAGGGTGCGGGCGTCGCCGACGGTGACGACCGAGCCGGTGATCAGAACCCCCGCGCCGCCGAACTCGCCGGTCTCCTCGGCCAGGCCGATGGCGATGTCGATGGCGTCGTCGATGCGCGCCACCTCGTGCACGCGCTCGCTGCCGAAGATGTCCTCGGCCAGCGACGCCAGCTCCTCGGGATCCATGGAGCGCGGCGAGGAGTTGCGCGTGACGACGATCTCCTCCACCACGGGCTCCAGAAGCTCCAGGACGCCGGCGACGTCCTTGTCGGCCATGACCGCCACCACGGCGACGAGCCTGCTGAACCCGAAGGACTCCTCCAGGGCCTGGACGACCGACTCCATCGCCCCCGGATTGTGCCCGGCGTCCACGACGACGGTGGGACCGCGCCGGATGACCTCCAGCCGTCCCGGCGAGGTCACCTGTGCGAACGCCCGCCGCACGAGATCTCCGTCGAGAGGGTCGTCGCCCCCGGTGAGCGCCTCGACCGCCGCCAGCGCGCAGGCGGCGTTGCTCGCCTGGTGCTCTCCGAACAGCGGGAGGAAGACCTCGTCGTAGACGCCCTTGAGCCCCTGGAGGCGAAGGAGCTGGCCGCCCATGGCGATCTCTCTGTGGGCCACGCCGAACTCCAGCCCCTCACGGGCGACCGTGGCCCCCGTCTCGGCGGCACGCCGCATCAGGACCTCGGCGGCCGCGAGAGGCTGCTGCGCCAGAATGGCCGTCGCACCCGGCTTGATGATGCCGGACTTCTCGCGGGCGATGGCCTCGATGTCGGGCCCGAGGTAGCCGACGTGGTCGAGGGAGATGGGAGTGACGACGGCGATGGCGCCGTCGGTGACGTTCGTGGAGTCCCAGGTGCCTCCCATGCCGACCTCGATGACCGCGACGTCGACGGGCGCGTCCGCGAAGGCCGCGTACGCCATGGCGGTGAGCGTCTCGAAGAACGAGAGCCTGCCCTGCTGCTGGTCGACGAGCTCGAGATAGGGCTGGACGTCCTCGTACACCTCGGCGAACCGCTCTTCGCTGAGCGGCTCGCCGTCGAGGCTGATGCGCTCGCGCATCGAGGTGAGGTGCGGGCTGGTGAACCGGCCGACCCGGAGATTCCGCTCACGGAGCAGGGAATCGATCATGCGGGCAGTGCTCGACTTGCCGTTGGTGCCGGTGATGTGGACGACCGGATAGGCCCGCTGGGGCTGGCCCAGCAGATCCATCAGGACGTTGATCCGGTCCAGGGTGGGATCGATGTCCCACTCCACACCTCGCTGCAAGATCGCCTTTTCGACCGCCTGATATTCCACACCTGAAGCCTACTTACCAGGGCGCGCGGTCCGTGCCGCGCCCGTGGCCCCTGTGGACAACCCTCGGCCGGCTTGGAACGTGAAAGGGTCCATAACGCAGGATAGCCATCCACAAAGTGGATGGCTATCCTACCAACACAATATTTGTCCGGCGGTGTCCTACTCTCCCACACCGTCCCCGGTGCAGTACCATCGGCGCTGGAAAGCTTAACTTCCGGGTTCGGAATGTAACCGGGTGTTTCCCTTCCGCTATGACCGCCGTAACCCCTTGAAACACACAACCCGGGTCACCCCAGCTTGTTGTTTCTGAGTTACATAGTGGACGCGAGCAAAACGCTTTGTGGTCAAGTCCTCGGCCTATTAGTACCGGTCAGCTCCACACCTCACGATGCTTCCACCTCCGGCCTATCAACCCAGTCGTCTCCTGGGAGCCTTACCCTGTTTCCAGGTGGGAGACCTCATCTCAAGGCAGGCTTCCCGCTTAGATGCTTTCAGCGGTTATCCCTCCCGAACGTAGCCAACCAGCCGTGCTCTTGGCAGAACAACTGGCACACCAGAGGTTCGTCCGTCCCGGTCCTCTCGTACTAGGGACAGCCCCTTTCAAGTCTCCTGCGCGCGCAGCGGATAGGGACCGAACTGTCTCGCGACGTTCTAAACCCAGCTCGCGTACCGCTTTAATGGGCGAACAGCCCAACCCTTGGGACCTACTCCAGCCCCAGGATGCGACGAGCCGACATCGAGGTGCCAAACCATCCCGTCGATATGGACTCTTGGGGAAGATCAGCCTGTTATCCCCGGGGTACCTTTTAGCCGTTGAGCGACGGCGCTTCCACATGCCACCGCCGGATCACTAGTCCCAGCTTTCGCTCCTGCTCGACCTGTCGGTCTCACAGTCAAGCCCCCTTGTGCACTTACACTCAACACCTGATTGCCAACCAGGCTGAGGGAACCTTTGGGCGCCTCCGTTACCCTTTAGGAGGCAACCGCCCCAGTTAAACTACCCACCAGACACTGTCCCCCACCCGGATACACGGGCGCGGGTTAGACATCCAAAACGACCAGAGTGGTATTTCACCAATGACTCCACCCGAACTAGCGTCCGAGCTTCACCGTCTCCCACCTATCCTACACAAGCCGTCCCAAACACCAATGTCAAGCTGTAGTGAAGGTCCCGGGGTCTTTCCGTCCTGCTGCGCGTAACGAGCATCTTTACTCGTAGTGCAATTTCGCCGGGTCTGTGGTTGAGACAGCGGGGAAGTCGTTACGCCATTCGTGCAGGTCGGAACTTACCCGACAAGGAATTTCGCTACCTTAGGATGGTTATAGTTACCACCGCCGTTTACCGGCGCTTAAGTTCTCAGCTTCGCACGCCCGAAAGCGCACTAACCGGTCCCCTTAACGTTCCGGCACCGGGCAGGCGTCAGTCCGTATACATCGTCTTACGACTTCGCACGGACCTGTGTTTTTAGTAAACAGTCGCTTCCCCCTGGCCACTGCGACCCCCACCAGCTCCGAGTGCAAGACTCATCACCAGCAAGGGTCCCCCTTCTCCCGAAGTTACGGGGGCAATTTGCCGAGTTCCTTAACCACAGTTCACCCGATCGCCTTGGTATTCTCTACCTGACCACCTGAGTCGGTTTAGGGTACGGGCCGCCGGCACACTCACTAGAGGCTTTTCTCGGCAGCATGGGATCACCCACTTCACCACAATCGGCTCGGCATCACATCTCACCCTACGTGTGGCACGGATTTACCTATGCCACGGGCTACATGCTTACCCCAGGAACAACCATCGCCTGGGATGGGCTACCCTCCTGCGTCACCCCATCGCTTACCTACTACCAGATCAGGCCAGGCGTTCAGCCTCACCAAGTCCCGAAGGACAACAGGGGCTTAAGGACCCTTAGTATCACTGGATTCGATATGGGCGCGTGCTAGCGGGTACGGGAATATCAACCCGTTGTCCATCGACTACGCCTGTCGGCCTCGCCTTAGGTCCCGACTTACCCTGGGCGGATTAGCCTAGCCCAGGAACCCTTGGTCATCCGGCGCAGAAGTTTCTCACTTCTGATTCGCTACTCATGCCTGCATTCTCACTCGCACGGCCTCCACAACTCGATCACTCGGCTGCTTCGCCGGCCGCACGACGCTCCCCTACCCATCCACACACCTAGATGCGACTCACATCACACCGGGCTTAACGCGTGAATGCCACGACTTCGGCGGTGTACTTGAGCCCCGCTACATTGTCGGCGCGGAATCACTTGACCAGTGAGCTATTACGCACTCTTTCAAGGATGGCTGCTTCTAAGCCAACCTCCTGGTTGTCACTGCGACTCCACATCCTTTCCCACTTAGCACACGCTTAGGGGCCTTAGTCGGTGGTCTGGGCTGTTTCCCTCTCGACTACGGAGCTTATCCCCCGCAGTCTCACTGCCACGCTCTCACTTACCGGCATTCGGAGTTTGGCTGACGTCAGTAACCCGGTAAGGCCCATCAGCCATCCAGTGCTCTACCTCCGGCAAGAAACACGTGACGCTGCACCTAAATGCATTTCGGGGAGAACCAGCTATCACGGAGTTTGATTGGCCTTTCACCCCTACACACAGGTCATCCCCCAGGTTTTCAACCCTGGTGGGTTCGGTCCTCCACACGGTCTTACCCGCGCTTCAACCTGCCCATGCGTAGATCACTCCGCTTCGGGTCTACAGCATGCGACTCAAACGCCCTATTCAGACTCGCTTTCGCTACGGCTCCCCCACACGGGTTAACCTCGCCACACACCATAACTCGCAGGCTCATTCTTCAAAAGGCACGCAGTCACATCACGGACAAGGCAAGCCTCGTCCAAGCTCCTACGGCTTGTAGGCACACGGTTTCAGGTACTATTTCACGACCCCTCACCGGGGCGCTTTTCACCTTTCCCTCACGGTACTTGTTCACTATCGGTCATCAGGGAGTATTTAGGCTTACCAGGTGGTCCTGGCAGATTCACACAGGATTCCTCGAGCCCCGTGCTACTTGGGATCCCCTCAAACAGTCCAACCAGTTTCGCCTACCCGACTCTCACGGTCTACGGCGCAACTTCCCAGAAGCTTCGACTACCAGCTGGATTTATCACTGTTCGTGGCCTCGGCAGAAACCACAAGAGGGTCCCACAACCCCACACACGCAACACCTGCCGGCTATCACACGCGCATGGTTTAGCCTCATCCGCTTTCGCTCACCACTACTCACGGAATCACTATTGTTTTCTCTTCCTACGGGTACTGAGATGTTTCACTTCCCCGCGTTACCACCAACCGCCCTATACATTCAGACGGCGGCAACACCACATGACTGGTGCTAGGTTTCCCCATTCGGACATCCCCGGATCAACGTCTGGTTGGCGACTCCCCGAGGCTTAACGCAGCCTCCCACGTCCTTCATCGGCTCCTGATGCCAAGGCATCCACCGTGTGCCCTAAAAAACTTGGCCACAAAGATGCTCGCGTCCACTATGCAATTCACAAACAACAAACAGGCCACCAACCCCACCCACCACCAGACACCCACACCACCAACCCGAAAGACACAACATCTCTCAAGCCACGATGCGAACCGGTATGACGGAAGGCTGGCCCCGCAAACAAGGAACACGACCCAACAAGCAACGAGACCGCCACCACGACCCGACCATGGCAACAGCCTGTCGACAGCGGCCCCGCGCGTTCGGCCCGTTTCCTCAGGACCCAACAGTGTGTCCGAACCCCGCCGCAGACCCCCGCGACCCGCGTTCCACTCGCAACCCACCCCACAGACCCGAAGACCCGCGAAGCAAGCAGTACTGACAGGCCGGCGACCTCGGCCGGACTGAATAGCCAGTGCTCCACTAATGAGCAGGTCGCGCACAAGACGAACGCTTGCGAACACGACCATGGACCAAACCCCGATGCGACGACCTTGCGACGCACCCGCGAGCTCAGCCAGATGCTCCTTAGAAAGGAGGTGATCCAGCCGCACCTTCCGGTACGGCTACCTTGTTACGACTTCGTCCCAATCGCCAGCCCCACCTTCGACCGCTCCCCCCAGCAAGCTGGTTGGGCCACGGGCTTCGGGTGTTGCCGACTTTCGTGACGTGACGGGCGGTGTGTACAAGGCCCGGGAACGTATTCACCGCAGCGTTGCTGATCTGCGATTACTAGCGACTCCGACTTCATGGGGTCGAGTTGCAGACCCCAATCCGAACTGAGACCGGCTTTTAGGGATTCGCTCCACCTCACGGCATCGCAACCCTCTGTACCGGCCATTGTAGCATGTTTGCAGCCCAAGACATAAGGGGCATGATGACTTGACGTCATCCCCACCTTCCTCCGAGTTGACCCCGGCAGTCTCCCATGAGTCCCCACCACCCCAAAGGGCGTGCTGGCAACATGGAACAAGGGTTGCGCTCGTTGCGGGACTTAACCCAACATCTCACGACACGAGCTGACGACAGCCATGCACCACCTGTCACCCAGTCCGAAGAGGGCTCTGTCTCCAGAGCTTTCCGGGCGATGTCAAGCCTTGGTAAGGTTCTTCGCGTTGCGTCGAATTAAGCAACATGCTCCGCCGCTTGTGCGGGCCCCCGTCAATTCCTTTGAGTTTTAGCCTTGCGGCCGTACTCCCCAGGCGGGGCGCTTAATGCGTTAGCTACGGCACGGAATCCGTGGAAGGACCCCACACCTAGCGCCCAACGTTTACAGCGTGGACTACCAGGGTATCTAATCCTGTTCGCTCCCCACGCTTTCGCTCCTCAGCGTCAGGTAAGGCCCAGCAAGCCGCCTTCGCCACCGGTGTTCCTCCTGATATCTGCGCATTTCACCGCTACACCAGGAATTCCGCTTGCCCCTACCTACCTCTAGCCAGCCCGTATCCACCGCAGACCCACAGTTAAGCCATGGGCTTTCACGGCAGACGCGACAAGCCACCTACGAGCTCTTTACGCCCAATAATTCCGGACAACGCTTGCGCCCTACGTATTACCGCGGCTGCTGGCACGTAGTTAGCCGGCGCTTCTTCTGCAGGTACACGTCAACTTCGTCCCTGCTGAAAGAGGTTTACAACCCGAAGGCCGTCATCCCCCACGCGGCGTCGCTGCGTCAGGCTTTCGCCCATTGCGCAATATTCCCCACTGCTGCCTCCCGTAGGAGTCTGGGCCGTGTCTCAGTCCCAGTGTGGCCGGTCGCCCTCTCAGGCCGGCTACCCGTCGTCGCCTTGGTAGGCCACTACCCCACCAACAAGCTGATAGGCCGCGAGTCCATCCCCAACCGAAAAAACTTTCCACCAGCACCCGATGCCAAGGCTGGTCGTATCCGGTATTAGACCCAGTTTCCCGGGCTTATCCCAAAGTCAGGGGCAGGTTACTCACGTGTTACTCACCCGTTCGCCGCTCGAGTACCCCGAAGGGCCTTTCCGCTCGACTTGCATGTGTTAAGCACGCCGCCAGCGTTCGTCCTGAGCCAGGATCAAACTCTCCAAACAATGTCTGAAGAAATCCCGGCGAACACCACACACACATGTGCGATGTCAACCAAAGGAAACCATCCCCACACACCCACAAGGGCGCATGAAAGACGGAGGTATGCATATTCATGCACTGGCTTTTAACACACTGTTGAGTTCTCAAGAAACGGACGCGTACACCATCACCCGAACCCACCACGTGGACCCGAACTCCGGGGCTTCCATCTCGTATGTCTTCATCTTACAAGGCCGTTTGACCGGGAGCAAACCGCGCCTTTGCAGGCACTTGACTTCCAGCCACCCGAACCCACTAGGATTCAGACCGCCCCGTCTCCAGGGCAACCCCTCTAATTTACCCGATCTGGCCTGGCGGCGCAAACGCTGCCCGGTAGATCTTTTAGAGGAATACCGGCACCGCACCCAACCAGCGCCCACGCGGCATCCACCAGAAGTGGAGAGCGGGGATGTTGGCCGGGCGATGCCGACGACAAAAGATTAGCAGTCCCCGGCCAGCTCTCGATCCATAACGGGCAACGATCGCGTAGAACCTTTCGCCCCTCGCGCCAACACACGTACAACAAGCGGTAGAAACAGAGGATTCCCCGAGCGGATCGAGGCAGGCCGTGAGCGACAGAACGGTACCGCGGGCACTGATCATGCTGCTCGTCCTGGCGACGGCCGTCATCGCCCTGGCCGGCATCAAGGCGATCGACACGATCGCCGGCCCCGTCGTGCTCGCGCTCGTCCTCACGATCGCCGTGTCCCCGATCAGGGGCTGGCTCACGCGCAGGCGGGCGCCCGGCTGGGTGGTCGTCGCGGTCCCGTTCGCGGTGGTCATCGTCGTCCTGCTCGGCATGGTCGCCATCCTCACCACCGCCGTCGTGCAGATGGCCGTGCTCGTCCCCAGCTACGCGAACCAGTTCAACAAGCTCGTGGCCGACGCGCAGAAATGGGCGGCCGAGCACGGCATCGCGCCCCAGGTGAACAAGGCGATCCAGTCGCTGGACCCCGGCAAGATCTTCGAGTTCGCCCAGGGCTTGTTGTCGAGCGTGCTGGGCGTGGTCTCCAGCCTGCTGCTGATCGTCATCCTCCTGCTGGCGATGAGCCTGGACGCGCCGATCATCTCCCGCATCATGTCGGCCGCGTCGGCCGAGCGACCCGCCATCACCAACGCGCTGACGACGTTCGCCCAGAAGACCCGCCGCTACCTGCTCGTCTCCACGATCTTCGGCCTGATCTGCGCGGCGCTGGACGTCGTCGCGCTGTACATCCTGCACGTGCCGCTCCCTCTCCTGTGGGGGGTGCTGGCGCTGATCACGAACTACATCCCGAACATCGGCTTCGTCATCGGGCTGGTGCCCCCCGCCCTGCTCGGGCTGCTCACCGGGGGCCTCAGGACGATGATCCTGACCATCGTCGCCTACATGGTGATCAACATCGTGGTGCAGTCGTTCATCCAGCCGAAGTTCCTCGGCGACGCCGTGGGGCTGACCACGACGGTGACCTTCCTGTCGCTGATCATCTGGGCCACGGTGCTCGGGCCGATCGGGGCGCTCCTCGCCATCCCGCTCACGCTGCTCACCCGCGCCCTGCTGATCGACAGCGACCCGAGCGCCAAGTGGTCGGGCGCGCTCGTCTCCGGTGAGATACCGAACGACCAGCCACGCTCGTAGGCTGCTCGTATGTACGAGGAGACGGCGCCCGGCCCTTCGCTGGCCGGCCGGGTGGCCTGCCTGTGGGTGCAGGAGACCGCCGCCCCCCTGGTGCAGCGGGTCGTTCCCGATGGTTGCGTCGACCTCATCTGGGGCCCGGACGGGCCGCACGTCGCGGGCCCGGACACAGGGCACTTCCTGGCCACACTCCGGCCGGGCGAGCGGTTCACCGGCATCCGCTTCCGCCCGGGGGCGGTGGGCGAGGTGTTCGGGGTGCCCCCCGAGGAGTTCAGGGACCGGCGGGTGCCGCTGGCCGACCTGCCCGCCTTCGAGCTCCGCGGGCCGGACGACCTGGGGCGCGCGGTGGCCGTCAGGCTGCGCGAGACGCCAGGGCCGGACGAGTCCGTCCCCGCGGTCACGCGGGCGCTCCGGCACGGCTCGACGGTCGCCGAGGTGGCATGGGATCTCGGTCTCAGCGAGCGGCAGCTCAACAGGCGGTGCGTGCGCGCGTTCGGGTACGGGCCCAAGGTCCTCCAGCGTGTCGTGCGATTCCAGAGGGCGCTCGCCCTGGCCAGAGCGGGAGCGCGGCTGGCCGACGTGGCGGCGGGGAGCGGTTACAGCGACCAGGCGCACATGGCGAACGACGTGAGGCGCCTGGCGGGAGTGCCGCTCGGCCGGCTGCTGGCGGGCCAAACGGGCGACGCAAGCGACACGGGCGCCACCGCCTGATCCGGGGGTCACAGCAGGGAGGTCACAGCAGGAACCGCTCCCGGCCCGACTCGCTGAAGCGCTTCCTGAGCTCGGCACGGTCGGCGCCGGCCATCGGCAGGTAACGCGGCTCCCGGCCGGGCCGCCAGAAGACCGGGTCGGCGCACTCCCACCTTTCGCGCCGCAGTCCGGTCTTGGCCACCTTGTTCGTGGGCGTGAGCGGCATCGCCCGCGTGATCCGTACGAACCGGGGCGCCCACTTGGTACCAAGGTCGGGCTGCTCCGCGAGGAACCGGGCGAAGCCGTCGGGGTCGAAGGAGCCGGAGAGTTCGAGCGTGGCCATCACCTGGTCGCCGGTCCGCGCGTCCGGCACGGCGTACACCGCGCACATGATCACCGGTGCGTACCTGGCGAGGATGCGTTCGACGGGCGCGGCGGCGAAGTTCTCGCCGTCGACGCGCAGCCAGTCCGCGTCGCGCCCGGCGAAGTAGAAGTACCCGTCCTGGTCGCGGTAGCCGAGGTCGCCGCTCCAGTACCAGCCGTCGCGCAGCCGCCGTGCGTCGGCCTCCGGATTGTTGTAGTACCCCTCGAAGGCCGCGCCCCGCCGGACGATCTCGCCGATGGCCTCGTGGGCGTTGACCAGCCTCCGTGCCTCGTCGAAGACGGCGCGCGGGCATTCGAGGCCGGTCTCGGGGTCGTGTACGGCGAGGTCCACGCCCTCGCCCGCGAGCCCTAGGGCGTCCGGCGGTGTGCCCGGCGTCTTGCTGATCGCGATCACGCCCTCGCTGGAGCCGTACCCCTCGATGATGTGGCAGCCGAACCGGCGGCCGAACTCGGCCATGTCGCGGGCCGACGCCTCGGTGCCGAACGCGGCGGCCAGCGGGTTGTCCGCGTCGTCCTGGCGCTCCGGCGTGGCGAGGATGTAGGCGAGCGCCCGTCCCACGTAGTTGAAGTACGTAACCCCAAATTTCCGGATATCGGGGAGGAAGCCGGACGCGCTGAAGCGCCGGCGCAGCGCCACGGTCGCTCCCCCGTGCGTCGCCATGGCGAGGTTGGCCATCACGGCGTTGCCGTGGAACAACGGCATGGCGATGTAGGTGACCGCGTCGCGGCCGATGCCGAACACCACTCCGTGCGCCGCGATCTCCGCCAGGCGTTCTTGGGAGCAGATGACCGCCTTCGGCGCGCCCGTGGATCCGGAGGTGAACAGCAGGAGCAGCGGTTCCGATCCCGGCACCGTACGGCTCGCGCCCTCACGCGAGGCCAGGGACGTCCGGTAGTCCGGCGAGTCCGCGAGCAGCAACGGGACGCCCAAGTCCATGCCGTCGAGCAGGCCCGCCCGCGTGGAGTCGGTGACCAGGAACAGGCTGTCGGTGTGCCGGATGTCGGCGGCGAGCTCGGCGCCGCGCCGGGTGGGGTTGACCCCCACGACCGCGGCCCCGGCCAGGGCCGCGCCGAAGATCCAGAAGACGTACTCGGGGACGTTGTCGAGCAGAACCCCGACGTGGAACGGGCGCCCGGGATCACGGAGGGCGAGCGCGAGCGCCGCCCGCTTTCGCGCCTCTAGGACGACCCGCGCCCACGAGTAGGTCTCGTCCTCGAACCGGAGACCGGCGTGCTCGTCGTGGGCACGCGCCTCCACCAGCTCCGCGAAGGTCGGCACTCCCTGATTTTGAGCAAGCGCTTGGTGCTAGTCAACCGTCCCGCGCGAGATGTCAGGCCGAGGCGACGACCGGCGATCGGGGAACCTCGGTGGCAGGTACGACGGGCGAGCCCCCGGTGCGGCGGGCGCCCCACGGCATGGCGGCGACCAGCACGGGCAGCAGGAGCGCGGAGCTCATCGCCCATGGCTCGTGCAGGATCCACCAGCGCTCGTTGTCGAACTGCGTCAGGTAGAGATATCCGACCGCGGCCCAGGTGGAGGTGCCGATGATGGCGGGCCAGGCGAACCGCGTCGGCCTGGCCACCAGGAACGGCATGAACCACATGAGGTACTGCGCTCCGAGGCGCGGGGTCACCACCATGAACGCCAGCAGCAGGGCCGTGGTCAGGTCGATCGGATCGGCCTTCCGCCACAGGAACCCGACGAGGAGCAGCGTGCCGTAGATCATCCACTGGCCGTAGCGGGCGAGGCCGGCGTCGAGGGTCCAGTCGCCGCCCACCACGAGCGCCGTCCACCCCCATTCGCCGACGATCGGGCGCACGTCGCCGATCGTGCGGATGACCGTGGGCAGCTGGGCCAGGGACGTGCCGGCGCCGATGGGCAGGGTGACGAGGAAGAAGATGGGCGCGACCCCGGTCGCGAAGAAGGCATAGGCGCGGGACCGCAGGTCGGGCAGGAACAGCAGCATGCCGGGAACCAGCCAGATCGGCCAGCTCTTGGCGCAGAGCGCGAGGCCCATCAGCAGGCCGGCGACGATCGCGTTGCGCACCGGCCGCGAGGTTCTGGCGTTCCTCGCCACGATGAAGGCGGCCACGCCGAAGACCAGGGAGACCGGCTCCACCTGGCCGTGCACCGACGCGACCAGCAGCGCGAGCGGGTTGCAGGCGTACTGGAAGGCGCGGAGGTTGGCGTCCCTGCCGCCGGCCAGCTTGCCGACGAGCGGGATCAGGATGATGTCGGAGACCACGGTGACCAGGCGGCCGGCGACCTCCCACGGGATGTGCATCCACAGCAGTAAGCCATAGACGTAGGGGATCGTCGGGAGGAAGTGCCAGCCGCCGTTGCTCTCCAGCACCGGATCCTTGTGGGCGAGGATCGCCTCGCCCGCAGGTTTGAAGCTGTTCACGAAGTCGACCGGTTGCCAGGTGTCGGTCGCCGACAGGATCATGATCAGGACACGGACGCCGATGCCGACCGCGAGAGCGACGGCGAGAGACGGCTTCCAGCCCTTCCACTGTGCGACGACCGCGAGCACGACACCTGATACGAGGACGAACCCCGTGAGAATTGCGTAGTCCATGACGGTCACTAGCCTGCCGGACGACAGGCCAAACCGACCACTCGGGGATGAAAATTGCCACCATCTATCCAGAATTGTTCACACAAAGAAGTGTTTTGACTCCAATGGGTGACGATGGCATGGTCGGTGTGCATCATGGGAGGGCGTTGAGGTAGGCGCGGTGGTTCAGGGAGAACTCCGAGCCGTTGTACTTGTCCCAATTGATCGACCAGGTCATGAGGCCGCGCAGGCTCGGGTAGACCCCGCGCGGCCGGTAGGAACCGCAGTTGGTCCCCTTCGCCAGGCAGTCGAAGGCCTTCTGGACCTCTCCCACCGTGGTGAAGCCGTTCCCCGCGTACGGCGCGGCCGGCAGGCCGATGGCGACCTGGTCGGGGCGCAGCGCGGGGAAGACGTCGGCGGTGTTCCCCCGCACGGGGAAGCCGGTGAGCAGCATGTCGGTCATGGCGACGTGGAAGTCCGCCGCGCCCATGGTGTGGTACTGGTTGTCGAGGCCCATGATCGGGCCCGAGTTGTAGTCCTGCACGTGAAGCAGGGTGAGGTCGTTGCGCAGGGCATGGATCACCGGCAGGTACGCGCCCGAGCGCGGGTCGGCGCCGCCCGTCCCCGAACCGTAGAACTGGTAGCCGAGCTGGACGAAGAAGGTCTCCGGGGCCATGGTCAGCACGAACTTCGTGCCGTACTTGGCCTTGAGGGTCCTGATCGCCGAGATCAGGTTCACCACGACCGGCGTCGTCGGGTTCCTGAAGTCGGTGTCACCCGCGTTGAGCGACAGGGAGTGGCCCTCGAAGTCGATGTCGAGCCCGTCGAGGCCGTACTTGTCGATGATCGCGCCCACTGAGCTGACGAACTTGTCGCGGGCGGCGGCGGTGGTGAGCTGTACCTGGCCGTTCTGGCCGCCGATCGAGATGAGCACCTTCTTGCCGGCCGCCTGCTTGGCGCGGATGGCGGCGGTGAAGTCGGCGTCGCTCTCGACGTTCGGGCACTCGCCGGACGGGCACCGGTTGAAGCGGATGTCGCCCGAGGTGACGGAGGTGGGCTCGCCGAAGGCCAGGTCGATGACGTCCCAGGCGTTCGGGACCTCGCTCATCCTGATATATCCGGATCCGTTGGCGAACGAGGCGTGGAGGTACCCCACCAGCACCCGCTTCGGCAGGGTGCCGGGCGGCGGCGGCGTGCTCGTCGGCGTGCCCGTCACCTCCGCCGACCTCGCCGACTCCCCCGCCGAGTTCGAGGCGCTCACCGCGAACCGGTAGGTGGTTCCCGAGGTCAGCCCCGAGGCGGTGTAGGTCGTGCCGGTGGGGGTGCCGACCTTGGTCCCGTCCCTGTAGACGTTGTACGCGGTCGCGCCCGTGGACGCCGACCAGCTCAGCGAGACGCTGGAGGCCGTGGTGCCGGTGACCGCGAGCCCCGCCGGCACGGCCGGCACCTGGGTGCCGCCGCCGTCACCGGCGGGCCCGTCCAGCACGATGTCGTCGGCGTTGTAGGCGCCCGTGCCGTACCAGCCGTTGACGTACACGGTGACCGAGGTCGTGGCGGATCCGGTGGTGAACGACGTGGTGAGCTGGGCGTAGGACGAGCCGGGGGTGCCCCAGGTGCTGACGTCGGTGGTGCCGGTGCCAAGCGCGCCGAGGAAGACGTAGCTTCCCCTGACCCACGCCGACAGGGAGTACGAGGAGGACGGCTTGACCCTCACCGTCTGGGAGCAGCGGGCGTAGTCGCTGCCCGCGGGGGTGGCCTCCAGCGCGGAGGCGCCCCCGTGGACCGGGCTGGTCACGGTTCTCGCAGTGGAGGCGCAGGTCCAGCCGCTGAGCCCGCTCTCGAACCCGGGGTTGACGGCGATGTTGGCCGCCAGGGCGGCCGTGACCGGGAGCACCGCGACGCCGAGCGCGAGTACGGCCGTGACGGCGGCCGCCCTGAGACGGGAGACGGAGCCGGCCGCCCTGGGACGTGACACGGCTTTGAGACGTTGGAGGAAGGTCATCCGTTGTACTCCGCGAAGATCTTGGAGAAGTCGTACGGCGACTGGGCGATGTTCGTGCACATGTAGAGGGCTCCGGTGCAGGCGTTGCGGTCGCGGGTCATCTCCCAGAAGGCCAGCTCGCCCAGGTGCTTGCTCTTGGCGAACGTCACGAGCTGCCGGGCGTCGGCCTGGTCGTAGATCCGGCCGTCGTCGTTCTGGCCGACCATCGGGGTGACGCCGACCATGCTCCAGACCTGGGCGTCGGTCCTGCCGGGATAGAGGGACTTGAGCTGGGTGAAGGTGCTCTGCGCCGCCTGGACCGCCGCGTCGCCGTAGTCGGCGGACCGGTAGTAGTCCATCGCCATGACGTTGACGACATCCAGGGCCACGCCGGCGTCGCGCGCCGACTTCACGACGTTCAGGCCGTCGGCGGTGAGCCCTTCGGGCAGGACGGGCAGGGTCAGCGAGATCTTGAGGCCGGGGTTCGCCTGCTGGAGGCGGGCCAGCGCCTGCGACCTGCGGTTCACCGACACCGGGTCGGCCGAGGCAGCACCCTCGATGTCCAAGTCGACGTACTTCAGCGCGTACGCCTTGACGACAGCGTCGTACTCGGTGAACAGCGCGTTCACGTCAGAGCACGCCTGCGCCAGCTCGATGCCGCTCGCGCCGCCGAAGGAGATCTTCACGTCGCCGCCGCCCGCGCGGATCGCGTCGATCTGGTCCTTCGCCCAGCCCTGGCGGGGGTCGTAGGCGTTGAACCACATCGCCTTGCAGGCGGAGGCGGTGATGAAGGCCAGGGTGAAGTTCTTCAGCCCGGACGCCGACTTCATCGCGGGGATGCTGGGAGTCGGCCAGGCGCCCATGTCGACGTAGGGCGCGTGGAAGAGCGATCCCGGGGTGCCCGGCGGGGGCGTCGTGGTCGGGGTCGGCGTTGGGGTGGGAGTGGGGGTCGGTGTGGGGCCCGTCCCGCCGGAGCAGGAGGCCCCGTTCAGCGTGCACGCGGCGGGTGAGCCCGTGCCGCTCGCCACCCAGCCGAAGGTGGCGGACGCCCCTGGGGCCAGCGTCCCGTTGTACTCGCGGTTCTTGAACGTGTAGCGGGCGCCGGAACGGGTCATGAGCGCGTCCCAGTAGGTCCCCGCGGTGGTTCCCGATGGCAGGTCGAAGGCGACGGTCCAGCCGTTCAGCGTCGTGGAACCCGTGTTGGTGATCGTGAACTGGCCGTTGTACCCGGCGTCCCAGCTCGACGTCTTGGCGAAGACGGCGGTGTCGGCGTACGCGGGACCGGGGACGGCGAGCGCGGCGGCGACGGCGAGGAGCACCGTGGCGGCGGCGATGGGCCAGGAAGCGGGGCGCGATCTCAAGACGCAACCTCCCGAGGGTGAGGAGTGAGGTCACAGCCCCCGCACCCCGGGGCGGGCCGGGGTGCGGGGGGATCGGTGTACGGCCCGCGCATCCCCTTGGGGGGACGGAGCTGCGCGGACCGTACGGTCATCGGGGGGCTAGAAGCCCGCTGTGATGGAGGTGAACTGCCAGTCGCTCTGGCTGGTGCCGCTGCAGGACTCGTTCACGCCGCCGCCGGGGCAGGGACGGTCGCGGTTGACCGACCAGAAGGCCAGGCGGGCCAGGCCCTTGGACTTGCCCCAGTCGCGGATCTGGGTCCAGATCGCCGGGGTGGTGAGCTCCTGCTGGTCGGACAGGCCGTTCATGCCCGAGATCCCCATGTGGGAGTAGGCGGTGGCGTCGGACCAGCCGAAGGCGGTCTTCAGCGCGTTCTTCAGGCCCTCGGAGGCGTTGACCGTGTTCTGGTACATGTTGGCGCCGCCGCCGAAGTCGAACGGCATGATCGTGAACACGTCGATGTTCGCGCCGAGCGCCGCGGCCTGGTTGATCAGGCGGGTGCCGTAGTACGTCGGACCGGTCGTGCTGGTGCCGAACGTGATGATCGTCTTGAGCCCGGCGTTGTTCTGCTTGACGATCTTCAGCGCGTTGAGGATGCGGTCCTGGACGGCCTCGTTCTCGAACTCGTCGCTGTTCTCGATGTCAATGTCGATGGACTTCAGGTTGTAGGCGCTGATGACCTGCTGGTAGGCGGCCGCCAGTGCCTGCGGGGTCGAGCAGTTCGGGCCGAGCTTGTTGCCGCTCCACCCGCCGAACGACGGGATGATCTCGCCGCCGGCGGCCTTGATCTGGGAGATCGTGGTGGCGTCGACGCCGCCCTGGAGCGGGCGCTGGCCGTCCCACGCGGGGTTGCAGCCGCCGCTCGACAGGATGAAGGCCATCGTGAACGCCTTGATCCCGGTCGCGTTCATCACGGTCGTCGCGCTGGGCGGGTTGCCCCAGCCCATGTAGAGGTAGGGCTGGCCCTTCCCACCGCTGGGCGGCGGGTTGGTGCACCCGGTCGTCGTGCCGGTGACCGAGCCGTTGGCCGCCGACTCGCCGACCGAGTTGTACGCCTTGACGCTGTAGGTGTGGGTCGTGCAGGTGCCGAGCGAGCCGATGGTGGCGGAGGTGCCGGTGACCGTGGCCTTGACCGTCGTCCCCTCGTACACCCGGTAGCCGGTGACGGTGCCGGTCGACGCCGCCCAGGACAGGGAGATCGACGTGTTGGCGGTGCCGGTGATGGTGGGGGTGCCCGGTGCGCCTGGAGCGCCGGGGTTGGTGGTGCCGCCCGAGCAGGAGGCGCCGTTGAGCGTGCAGTTCAGCGGCGCGCCGAAGTTGCCGGGGCTGCCGTTGAAGCCGAAGCTGGTGCTCGCCCCGGCTGCCAGGGTGGGGGCCCAGCTCGGGTTGCTGAAGGTGTAGTGCTGACCGCTCCTGGTCATCACCGCGTCCCACGAGGTGGTGACCGAGTAGCCCGCGGGCAGGTCGAAGGCGACCGTCCAGCCGTTGAGGGCGCTGGAGGTGCCGTTGGTGACCGTGTACTTGCCTTCGAACCCGCTGCCCCAGTCCTGGGGCTTGGTGAAGGTGGCGGTCGCCGAGGCCGCGGAGGCGGACCCGGTCGTCATGACCAGTACGGCTGCCGCGGCGACCAGAGCCGCGACACATAGACGGATAAATCGCATTAAAGCTCCTCTTTGAGCCGGTACGGCCGGTGCGAGCCGTACCGGCTGGGGGGTGCGGCGTCAGCCGGTGAAGGTCTTGAAGCTGGACGTGAACTCGCAGACCGGCCGGCCGGCGCCACCGCGGGTGGGAGAGAGCGTGCCGTTGGGGCGGCCGTCGGCGCCGCCGGCCGCGACGATCACGTCTTGACGAACCTCGCGCCGACCGAGGCGGCCTGCGCACCCGGCGGCGGCACGGACACCGTGGTGAGGAGAAGCAGGGGCAAGGTGCGGCGCATGATCGCTCCCATGCGGGCGGAAAGCGGGGCGTACACGTCCTGGGAGGGCAGGACGGCGAGAGGACGAGGGGTGAGCGGGGCGGCTCACGCCGTTGTGTTTCCGCAGCTCAATGCCAGTTCGGCTCGGGAGGGGGGCGAGGCACGGACGGCTCCGTTGGTCATTTCTTTTAGGAAAGTTTCCTAAGAGTTGTCGCGATCGTAGCCCCGCGCCAGCGCGCCCACAAGACCCAAACTCCACGGTTTTCCCGCAGGCAGAGGGCATCTGACAAGGCGGGACGGCTGGTCTACCCGTCTGCCTGGAGACGTATGGTCCGCGCCGCGCGAGGGCATCCCGGAACCCGGCCCCGCGGACGCCGCCGGCGTACCGTCACAGGACCGCCCAGGGACGGTCGGCCAGGCGGCCCGCCCCGCAGCTGCGACCGGTAAGTCCAGGTATAACGTGATGTATCCCTCGGACTATGGAGCTTGGCGGCATGTTCTTCGGCATCACGAATATCTGGGCGTACGTGGTCGGGGCGTTCCTGATCATCCTTCTTCCCGGCCCGAACTCCCTGTACGTCCTGTCGGTCGGGGCACGGCGCGGCGTGCGGACCGGCTACCGGGCGGCGACCGGGGTGTTCGTCGGCGACACGGTGCTGATGGTGCTGTCGGCGGCCGGGGTCGCCTCACTGCTCCAGTCCACGCCGCTGCTGTTCAACGTCGTGAAGTACGCCGGCGCGGGGTATCTCGCGTGGATCGGGATCGGCATGATCCGCTCCGCGCGGAAGTCCTGGCGGAGCCAGCGGGAGGAGAAGGGGACGCAGGAGCCGGTCGCGGCCGTCGAGGACCTCTCGGACCCGTTCAGGAAGGCCCTCACGGTCAGCCTGCTCAACCCGAAGGCGATCCTTTTCTTCATCTCGTTCTTCGTGCAGTTCGTCGACCCGCACTATGGCGCCCCGGCGCTGTCATTCCTGATTCTCGGCGCGATCTGTCAGCTTTTCAGCGCGATGTATCTGTCTACATTGATCTTCGGCGGCGTCTACCTGGCGAGCCAGTTCCGGCGGCGCAGGAAGCTCTCGGCGGGCCTGACGTCCGGGGTGGGCGCGGTCTTCCTCGGCTTCGGCGCCAAGCTGGCCACCACCAGCCTCAGCTGACCCCGGCCGGGCCGCTCGCGGCCCCGGCCGCTAATCCTGGTTGACCTTCAGCGCCACGCTCACCAGGGAGAGGAACATCTCGGCACCGGCGCGGTCCTCGATCTGAACCCGGATCCACTCGGAGTTGTGACCGGGTGTGACGCGGTTCGAGTCGGCCAGCACTCTGGCCCATCGGTCGATGACCGGGGCCGTGAGCAGCAGCTCGGCGGTGTGATCGCCGGACATGCGGATGATTTCACGGCCTCGGGTGCGGAACTTTATGGCCCGGCGGGTACGACTGACGGCGAGGTCGGGCCAGCGTGTGAGCTGGACGGCGACATCGGCCACGCAGCCAGCGGACCGAACATGAGTGCGTGTGAGCACTGCCATAACTTCATGCTCGCGGGCCGCTCGCCCGGAGGAAACCCTCTGTTCCCGAACCGTTATCCGATGTTCAATCGCCACGGGCGCGGCCAACATATCAGCAGCTCGGGTAGTTGATCCATTTAAACGATCTTTTTCGCCATATGTACTGTTTAATCAGACATTGGGTACGGTGGGCAACCAATGACCGCAATCCGGTGTTTCAGGCGAGTTTCGTCGTTCCCATCTTCGGGTAGTCGCGGAAGCCTTAACGTCGGTCTTCCGCCTTCCTCCCTGGGAGAAGCATGAACGCCCCGTCCTTCACGCTCCCGAGGATCACCGCACTGCTCAGGCAGGCCGTGCCCAGGCTCCTCGAAGGCGTCGTGGCCCCGCTCGCGGTCTTCTACAGCGCGCTCGCCGTGCTCGGCCTGGACGGTGCGCTGATCGCCGCCGTCACGTGGGTGTACGCCGGAGTGCTCTGGCGGGTGGTCCGCCGGCGGCCGGTGCCGGGCACGATGGTGCTCGCCGCGATCGCCATCACCGCCCGGGCGGCGCTCGGCTGGTGGACGGGCAGCGCCGTCGTCTACTTCCTGCAACCCGAACTCGGCACGATCTGCATCAGCATGGCCTTCCTCGCCTCGGTGCGGCTGAACCGGCCGCTGGTCCAGAAGCTCACCCTCGACTACATCCACCTGCCCTCGACCGTGCTCAGGCACGAGCGGGTCAGGCGGTTCTTCGCGCGCATCACCCTGCTGTGGGCGTTCGTGCTGCTGGCCAACTCCACGGTCAGCATCTGGCTGCTGCTGCACCAGTCGATCGGCACCTACCTGCTGGTGCGCACCTCGGTGGTCGCGGCCATCAGCGGCGTCGCGGTCGGGGTCTCGATCTACGCCTTCCGCCGGCTGCTCCACCGTCTCCACGCCGACACCCCGGCCCCCGCCCTGGCCATCACCGCCGCCTAGGGCCCCCACGCCGGCCCCCGCCCCGCGCGCGCGAGGATGGGGGGCGTTTCCGGCGTGGAGAGGACAGGTATATGGGGTGCGCACTGGTGACCGGGGCTTCGCGGGGACTCGGCGCGGTCATCGCCGAGCGGCTGGCGGCCGACGGGTGGAAGGTCGTCGTCAACTACGCCAACGACACCGCCGGGGCGACCGCTGTGGCCGAGCGCATCGGCGTGGCGGCCCACGTCTCGCGGTTCGACGTGACCGACGAGGAGTCGGTGCGGCGGGGCGTCGAAGAGATCCGCGAGAGCGTCGGCCCGATCGGGGTCGTGGTGAACAACGCGACCGGGCCCCAGCCGATGATGCCGATCGAGAAGCAGACCTGGGACGACCACCTCGACCAGCTCCGGTTCTTCGTGAAGGCGCCGCTGCTGCTCCTGCACGCCGTCCTGCCCGACCTGCGGGCCGCCGGAGGGGGCCGCGTCATCAACATCGGCAGCGAGGTCGCCGACCTGGGCAACGCCGACTTCGGGCACTATGTGTCGGCCAAGGCGGCCATGCACGGCCTCACCCGCTCCTGGGCGCGCGAACTGGGGCCGCTCGGCATCACGGTCAACACCGTCGAGCCCGGCTGGATCCCGGTGGAGCGCCATGAGGGCTCCGATGTGAGCGACTACCGCGACGCGCTGCCGCTCCGCCACATGGGGGTGCCCGCCGACGTCGCCGAGGCCGTCGCGTTCCTGGCGTCCCCGGGCGCCCGGTTCATCACCGGCCAGCGCCTGGCCGTCAACGGCGGCAACACCATGAGCTAGGACGCCCGGCGAGCGGTGACGTACTGTTATTCATCATCTGTTGATTTCATCAGGTGATGAGTTATGGTGGTGTTCACATCGAATGCGGAAGCCGCGCCGAGTGCTGCCAGCCCTCGGCGCCACGCCGCGGGAGGGCATCATGCTCCAATCCCCGAGTGACCGCCGCGCCGACCTCGACCCCGTCGGCGACCCCCTCATCCTGAAATTTCAGGACATCACGGCTGAGATGCTTCCCCTGGTCGGCGGCAAGGCGGCCAACCTGGGCGTGCTCACGCGGGCCGGGCTCCCGGTTCCCCCAGGGGTCTGCCTGGCGACGGAGGCGTACCGCCGCGTCACCGAGGACGCCGGCCTCGACGACGTGCTCGGCGGCCTCGCGCGCACGTCCCCCGGTGACACCGCCGCTCTCGCCGAGCTGGCCGGTCGCGCCCGCGCTCTCGTGCTCGCCGCCCCCGTGCCCGCCGACATCGCGCGAGCCGTACGGCAGAACGCCGAGGGGGCCGTGGCCGTACGGTCGTCCGCCACCGCCGAGGACCTCCCGGACGCCAGCTTCGCGGGCCAGCAGGACACCTTCCTCAACGTGGTGGGGCCCGGCGCGGTGCTCGACGCCGTCCGCCGGTGCTGGGCCTCGCTGTGGACCGACCGCGCCGTCGCCTACCGGGCCGCCAACGGCGTGGACCACGGCGCCGTCCACCTGGCCGTGGTCATCCAGCGGATGGTGCCGGCCGAGGTGGCCGGGGTGATGTTCACGGCCAACCCCGTCACCGGCCGCCGCCGCGAGATCGTGATCGACGCCGCGCCCGGGCTGGGCGAGGCCGTGGTCTCCGGAGCCGTCAACCCCGACCACTTCGTGGTGAGCCCGTCCATGGAGATCACCGAGCGACGCGTCGGCGACAAGCTGACGGCCGTCCGCCCGATTCCCGGCGGCGGCACGGAGCAGGTCAGGCGGGGTGAGCCACCGGCGGAGGCCGCACCGGAGGCGTGCCTCAGCGATCGGCAGATCGTCGCGCTGGCCCGGCTCGGCGCGCGGGTCGAGACCCATTACGGCTCCCCGCAGGACACCGAGTGGGCGATCGACCCCTCCGGAACGCTCTGGCTGACCCAGGCGCGGCCGATCACCACCCTGTATCCCCTGCCCGAGGGCCAGGAAGGCTTCCGGGTGTACATCTGCCTCAGCCTGGCCCAGGGCCTGCACCGGCCGATCACCCCGATGGGCTCCTCCGCCTTCCGGATGCTGGCCTCCTCCATCACCACGCTCTACGGCGTGCCACCCGGCGGCGCCGCCCCCGTGGCCGAGCCGGGCATGCGGCTCTTCGCGGACGTGACCGGCCTCCTGCGCAGCCGTGTCGGCCGGGCCGTCTTCCCGAGGGTGCTCGACATCATGGAGGCCCGGTCGGCGGTCGTGCTCCGGGGGCTGTTCGGCGATCCCCGGCTGAGTGTGACCCGGCGCTCACCCCTGCCCGCCGTCCGCCGGGTGCTGCGCATCGCCACGAGATACCGCATACCGGTGTGGATCGTGCGGGCGCTCGTACGGCCCGGCACCTGGCACCGGCGTGTCGCCCAGATCGGCGACCAGTTCCGCGCGCGGCCGAAGCCGCCCTCGGGGGCGACCGCCGAGCAACGACTGGACCACGTCGAGCGCGTCCTGGGCTCGCGTACCTTCCCCATGCTGCCCCACATCGTCCCTGGGCCGATCGCCGGCTTCCTGATGCTCGGGCTCGCCGCCCGCCTCCTGCGAGGCCGTACGAGGCCGGGCGAACTGCAGACCGTGCTCCGCGGGCTGCCCCACAACGTCACCACGGAGATGGACCTGGCCCTGTGGGACGCCGCCACCCGCGTCCGCGCCGACGAGGCCTCCGCCCGGGCGCTGAGCGGCACGACCCCGCCCGAAGGCCCGCTCCCGCCCGTGCTCCAGCGGGAGCTCACCGGCTTCCTCGCCCGGTACGGCCACCGGGCGGTGGCCGAGATCGATCTCGGCATGCCCCGGTGGTCGGACGACCCGTCCCACGTGCTCGGGGTGCTCGCCAACTACCTCCGGCCGGACGATCCGGCGCGGGCGCCGGACGCGCAGTTCGCGCGCGGGGCCCGCGAGGCGGAGGCCATGGCGGGCGAACTGGCCCGCCGGGCCGGCGGGTGGCGCGGCCCGATCGTCCGCTTCGCCCTCCGGCGCACCCGGGAGCTGGCGGGCTACCGCGAGATGCCCAAGTACTACCTGATCCTCACCCTGGCCGAGATGCGGGAACAGCTTTCCGCGGTGGGGGACGAGCTCGTGGCGCGAAGGGTGCTGGACGCCGCCGAGGACATCTTCATGCTGAGCCTCGCCGAGGCCCGGGAAGCGCTCGGCGGGAGCGACATGCGCGCCCTCGTCGAGCGCCGGCGCGCGGCCTACGCCCGGGAGCTACGGCGCGGGCACGTGCCCAGGGTGCTGCTGTCCGACGGCACCGAGCCCGAGGCCGTCGGGGCGGCGCCCCCGGCCGAGGGCGCCCTGACCGGCACGCCCGCCTCTCCGGGCACCGTCACCGGGACGGCGCGGGTCGTGCTCGACCCGGTGGGAGCGCATCTGGAGCCCGGAGAGATCCTGGTCGCGCCGTCCACCGACCCCGGCTGGACGCCGCTGTTCCTCACGGCCGGTGGCCTGGTCATGGAGATGGGCGGCGCGAACTCCCACGGCGCGGTGGTGGCCCGCGAGTACGGCATCCCGTCCGTGGTCGGCGTCGCCCACGCCACCTCGCGGATCACCACCGGTCAGACGATCACGGTGGACGGCACGGCGGGGGCCGTCATCCTCGATGAACCGTCCCGGGAACGTCGCTCACCGTGACCTCGTCGTCCCGTGAGCGGAACAGCGAAGCGGGGAGCAGGCGGAGCAGCGCGGCCGAGCGTCCCGCGAGCAGCGGGCCGAGGATCGCAAGGATGAACACGTAGCCGGCGATGAAGGGCGCCAGCCTGCCGTCCAGCCCCGCGGCGATCGCGAGCGTGGCGAGGATCAGCGCGAACTCCCCCCGCGACAACACGGTCAGCCCGATGTTCACCGCCGCCTGCCTGCCGTACGAGTGCAGGCGGGCCGCGATCGCCCCGGCGGCGATGTTCAGCACGAACGTCACGGCCACGGCGATGACGATGGGGATCAGGACGGGCCCGAAGTCGCCGGGGGCGATCGACAGGCCGAACGAGAAGAAGAACAGCGCCGCGAACGCGTCGCGCAGCGGGTGGACCAGCGCGCGGATGCGCCCCGCCGCCTTCGTGGTCGCGAGGATGAGACCGATCATGAAGGCGCCGATGGCGTCGGACACGCCGAGCTCCTCGGCGAGCCCCGCCGTCAGCACGGCGAGGCCGGTGAACATCACCACGAGCAGCTCGTCGTCCTTGGTCTCCACCAGCTTGCCGACCACGCGGCTGCCCCACCGGGCCACGGCGGTCAGCACGATCAGGAACCCGAACGCCTTGCCGAACGCCACCGCCGCTTCCCCGAAGTCGTGCGCGCCGGCCAGCACCGGCTGGAGCAGGGCGAGGTAGAGCGCGAGGAAGACGTCCTCCACGACGATGATGCCGAGGATCAGTCGGCTCTCGGGGTTGCCCAGGCGCTTCAGGTCGACCAGCAGCTTGGTGACGATGGCCGACGACGAGATGCCGATGACCCCGGCGAGGACCAGCGCCTCCCTGCCGCCCCAGCCCACCGCGAACCCGAAGGCCAGGCCGCCTCCGACGTTCAGGAGCAGGTAGATCCCCCCGGCCACGAGGAGGCGCCCGCCGCCCTGGACGATGTCGTCGAGTGAGAACTCCAGTCCGAGGTAGAACAGCAGGAAGATCAGCCCGAGGGCCGCGACGACCTTGAGGTCGGCCGGGTTGTCGACCAGGGCGAGCCCGGGGGTGTGCGGGCCGAAGATGATGCCCGCCAGCATGAAGAGCGGGATGGTCGGCAGCCCGATCTTGGCTCCGAGCCGTGCGACGACCCCCGCGGCCAGAAAGGAGCCGCCGAGGGCGACGAGCTCGTCAGCCAGTGCCATGGTGTCTCCCCTCGCGGGTGAAGACGGACAGGGCGGGGACGTGTTCGTGGGTCATCGGAAACCTCCGGCAGGTCGTCGTCGTCAGGGTTTCGAGTTCGCGGTCCCGGATGGCGCGTGGCGGTCGCGGCGGTTCAGGCCGTACGCGCGGATGAAAGGCCGCGCCGTCGCGTGGACGGCTCGCGGCCCGCACGCGGCATCGCCGCGGCTCCCCTGTCCGCGGGGAGCGCGTGACGGCGAGGCGTCAGGGACCCTCGGCCGGAGGAGCGCGGGGGCGGGACGGCCGGTGCGTCGCGGGCACCGGCACGCGGGTGCCTCGGTCGCCCGCCGCGAGCCCGCGCGCCGCCACCTCAGGGGTGAAGGCGTCCGGAGGCGGCGCGTCCGCCCAGCCGATCTGCGGCGAGGCGATCCGGTGAGCCGTACTCGGCAGCACTTTGACAAGAAACGGGCCGTCGGCTGCCGTGATGTCGGGCGAACGGTCGTGGACCCCCGCCGGCAGGGCGCCGCGGAGGCCGTAGGCGGCAACGGCGGCGAGCAGCAGCGCGAGGGCCGCCAGCACGAGAACGGGAACCGCTCTGGGAACGGCGATCGCGACCGATCGTCTCCTCAAGCGCCCGGTCCCCTCTCGTCGGCGTGCCTCAATTTTAGCATTTCGCCCCAAAGCCACCATCTCCGGCGATCTTCCCCCCTGCCGGGGACGGTGGCTCCGGAGCGATCCGCCTCTAGGCGACCAGGGACTTGAGGAACTTCCGGGTGCGCACCGCGTCGTCGCCGGAGGCGAACGTCGCGGCGGCGAAGTCGGTCACTCCGATCTTGGCGAGGGCCTCGATCTGACCGGCCACCTCGTCCTCGTCGCCCACGATCGCGACGCCGGACGGGCCTGCCGCGCCCTCGCGGTCCAGCATCGCGCGGTAGGACGGGAGCTGGCCGTAGATGGCGAGCACCTCGTCGGCGTGGGCCCTCGCGGCGTCCTTGTCGGCGGTCACGGCCACCGGAAGCGCGCACACGATGCGGGGGTCGGGGCGCCCCGCCGCCCGCGCGGCCTCGGTGATCGCGGGGACGACGTGGTCGGCGACGGTCTTCGGCCCGGTCATCCAGAGCACGGTGCCGTCGGCCAGCTCGCCCGCCAGGCGGAGCATCCGGGGCGCCAGCGCGGCCATCAGCACCGGGACGCCGCCCGCTCCCGGGGTGCTCAGGCCCATGTGCGCCTTGAGGGTCTCGCCGTCGAAGTCGGCCTGCTCCCCCCGCAGCAGGGGAAGCAGCACAGAGAGGTACTCCCGCATGTGCCGCGCCGGCCGGTCGAAGCTGTATCCGTACATGTTCTCGATGACGATCTGGTGGGACAGGCCGATGCCGAGCGCGAGCCGCCCGCCGAGGGCCGTGCTCGCGGTGAGCGCCTGCTGGGCGAGGACGGCCGGGTGACGCGGGTACGTCGGCACCACGGCCGTACCGAGCTCGATGCCCGGCACCCGGCTCCCGGCGACCGCCAGCGCGGTCAGCGCGTCGAGCCCGAAGATGTTGGAGGCCCAGGCCGAGGCGAAGCCGTCGTCGGCGGCCCTGGCGATGCGCTCGCCCAGCTTGGTGATCGCGTCCGGCCCGGAGGGTTCGTTGAGATAAAGCCCGATGCGCATGTCCTACCCATCTAAACCGAATGAAGTTCTAGTGTGGCCGTGGTCATCGTACGCCGCGGGTCGCGTGGCCGTGGGGCGGGTGAGCGCGAGCGTGGAGATTATTTTGAGGCAAGCTCATATACTGGCCGACTGGTCCCGCTGCGGTGTGGAGGCAAGCACCGATCATGACGGCACAGAAGACGACGACGGGCCGTTCCCGGGCGGGTGGTCAGGAGCGAAACGAATCGGCCGTCTCGCTCGCGTGGCTGGCCGGCGCCCTCGGCGGCGGTTCGGCGCCGATCCTCGACCGGTGGGCGGAGGCCCGCGACGGGATGCGGCGGTCGCGGCACCGGCATCTCCCCGCCTCCCCGGACTCCGTGTCCGATCCGTGGCTCGCCAGAGGCGTGCGGGGCACCGGAACAGGCGGGATCGCCCCCTGCTGGAACCCCCCGGACGAGATCGGCGCGTGGCCGGAACACGACGTGACCCGGCTGGTGAAGGCCGTGCCGTCCATCGCGTGGTCCACCCGGCACGTGTCGCGGTGGCCGGATCTTCCCGCGGAAGCGGGCGAACAGGACGCCACCGTCACCCGCTTCCTCCGGCGGGAAACCGAGCCGGCGGCCCGCGGAGACGTCGTGCGGGGGCAGGTTCGCACCTGGCTGAGCTGCGCCGTGGGGCCGCTGCTGCGCGATGTCATGCTCACCCCGGAGAGCGGGCAGGGCGCCCTCACCGAGGACGCCGCCGCCCGGCTCGCGATACCGCGCCAGATCAAGCTCCCCGCTCCGTGGGCGGCGGCGAACGAGTTCGCGGAACGCCCTCTGGACCTGCTCTACAACCTGGAGATCTCGCCTGACGGGCGGCTGTCCTTCCTCGACGCGGCCGACGTCAGAGCGGGCCAGGGGGAGGCCTGGCGCGGGTACTGGGCGTGGCTGAGCGCCGACGCCGGCTTCGGGGAGACGGCGGAGGCGCTGCGGCTGGCGGCACGCCTCATGCGCAGCCGTCCCGTGGTCGAGGGCCTGCTCCAGACGGCGCGCTCGGACGACCCGGAGCTACGGATGATCGCTCCCGCGGTCGCGCGGCGGTGGCTCCTCACCTTGAAGGCGATGGCCTGGCTGGAGGACGCCGCCCGCGAGAGCTGGGAACATGTGCGGCCGAAGGATCTCGCCTGCTTCGCCTTCAACGCGGTACGACCCGCCTGGCCGCGCCGCGCCGTCGGGATCAGCCACCGGTCGAGCGACGCCAAGCGGGCGCTGCGCCGCCTTGCGCTCTGGTCGTCGAGCCGGTGCGCGATCGACGCCGGGTACGTCCCCTCCTGGGAGACCAACACCGGGATGGCCTGGGCACTGTACGGCGCGACCCCCGCGATCGTGCGGCTGCGCTCCCCCGGCTACGAGGAGTCGCCGTGGTGCCTGCGGGAGGCCGAGCTGACGCGCCATCTCGTCGAGAGGGCCGACTTCCTGCCCGGGCGATGGGTGCTTGACGTCGACCTGGCCGACCTCGGCGCCCTCGACGCGGCCTACTCCACATGGGACCGCGAGACCAGGGGCTCCGGGGCCGCCCCGGTGGTGCTGCCCGAGTCCCCGCCCCCGTGCCAGGTGTGGACGCCCAGCCCGACGCCGGCCTGGGAGGCGGCGATGCTGCGGGCGAGCGCGGCCCTGCGCGTGATCAACACCATGCTGGCAGGCGCGGACCTGACGAACCGCTTCGTCGCCGAGTTCCTGCTCGGAGACGTGGAGTTCCCCGGCCCCGCGCCGACCGCCGGCCCGGGAGGCTGGCAGGCCTACCGGGCGATATTCCGGCGGTTCCAGACGCTGTGCGACGCCCCTCCGGGCGAGCTGGGACTGCGGCTGCCGCAGGGATACCCGGCCGAGCAGATGGCCATGGACCTCGACATGCTGCAAAGGATGCCCGACCTGAGCACGGGAACGGCCGACCTCGGTGACCTGCTGGTCGCCTTCGAGTTCCTCCGCACCGAATGGCCGCTCATGCCCGGCGACGACATGGCGCGCTTCCTCGCCGTCGACTGCCGCGGCCTGACCCGCACGCGCTGGGCGCGGGACGAGCGGCTGTCGCTCCAGCGCGGGCTCCTGGCCATCCGCACGCCCGTACCCGTCTGGATCATCCAGCTCGCCGGGCAGGGGGTCGAAGGCTGGGGCATCCCCGGAGACCACCCGATCTTCACCGAGCACTTTCCCGGGCAGTTCTCGTGGATGCTGGAGGGCTCCCTGGACCGCCGCGGAGCCCAGTCGCTGTTCCCCGCCAGCTCGGGGCTCGAACTCTCGGCGGACGTACGGCACCGCTGCCGCGAGGGCGGGTGAGCACCCCCACGCGCGGCCGGATGATCGGTAGAGTGGCGGGGATGCGACGTGTCGGGGTAGGTGCCCTCGTTCTGGTGCTGGGCACCGCGTGCGGGGGCGGGCTGACGATCGAGGAGACGACCGGCATCCTGCGCGAGGACGCCGCGGTGCTGAGCCGCATACAGCTCGACCACAAGGCCACCGCCCTCACCGACGACCGTTCCGGCTGTGGCGCGGGCACCAGGCGGAGCGTCTTCACGATGACGGGCGACCTGCCGCCGGGAGCCGACCCGGCGCAGGCCTCGGCGGCGCTGGCCTCCACTCTGGCCACGGAGTTCCACACCATGGGCTACCAGGAGGCCGAGGGCCCACACGCGCAGTTCGGGGTGAACATCAGCGTGCTGGAGAAGCAGTCCCTCGGCATCGTCTTCACGGTGGCGATGCGCAACCGCCCACCGAATATCGATATATCCGGTAAGACGGGCTGCCTCCCGGAGTGACCACGCGAGGCGCCCGGTGCCGATGACCTAGAGAACCTCGGTGACGTAGCGCCGGATCAGGGTGGCGATCACGTCATGGCCGTCGGCGGCCCACACGTCGGCGTTGAAGATCTCCGTACCCGCCGCGATGCGAAAGCACAGGGGTTCGGCAGGTGGAAACGCCCCTATAAGCTGCGACAGCCACGCGATCTCGTCACCGTCGAGAAGGATCATCCGCATGGACAGCACCACCGGCGTCAGGCAGCCGACGTTTCGCATCGCCACCACCGCGGACATCCCCGAGCTGGTGGCGTTGATCGAGTCGGCGTACCGTGGGGAGCCGAGCCGAGCCGGCTGGACCACTGAGGCTGATCTGCTGCACGGGCAGCGGACCGACGCCGATGGCGTCGCCGCCGCGATCTACGGGGCCGACAGCCGGATGGTGGCCATGGAAGCGGGCGAGGAGCTCGTGGCCTGCTGCCAGATACAGAAGCGGGACGGGCACGCGTACTTCGGAATGTTCGCGGTACGTCCCACGCTGCAGGGTGATGGCCTCGGGAAGGCGCTCCTGGCCGAGGCCGAGCGCGTCGCCCGCGACGATTGGAGCGTAGGCGAGATGCACATGACGGTGATCTCAGTCCGCGAGGAGCTCCTCGCCTGGTACGTGCGCCGCGGCTACACCCGAACCGGCGAGGTTGCCCCGTTCCCGTACGGCGACGAGAGCTTCGGCATTCCGACCCGCGACGACCTGCGGTTCGAGTTGCTGATCAAGAAGCTCGGCTGACGCCGCTCAGGGGTGAGTCTCAGAGGACCTCGGTGACGTAGCGCCGGATCAGGGTGGCGATCACGTCATGGCCGTCGGCGGCCCACACGTCGGCGTTGAAGATCTCCACCTCGATCGGCCCGGCGTACCCCGCGGCGTCGACGGCGGACCGCAGCGGCCGAAAGTCGATCACGCCGTCGCCCATCATGCCCCGCCCGAGCAGCACGTCCGCCGGAAGCGGCACGAGGAAGTCGCACACCTGGAAGCTCGTGATGCGCTCCCCCGCCCGCGCGATCTGGTCCAGCACCTCGGGGTCCCACCACACGTGGAAGGTGTCGACCACCACCCCGACCGCCTCGACCGGCCAGCGGGACGCGAGGTCCACGGCCTGGCCGAGCGTGGAGAGCACGGCCCGGTCGGCGCAGTACATCGGGTGCAGGGGTTCCAGCGCCAGCCGTACCCCGGACTCCAGGGCGTACGGGACGAGCTCGTCCAGCGCCTCCCCGACGCGCGCCCGTGCACCGGCCAGGTCGCGCGAGTCACCGGGCAGGCCGCCGACGACCAGGACCAGGCAGTCCGCGTCCAGCGTGGCGGCCTCGTCGATCGCCCGGCGGTTGTCGTCGAGCGCCGAGGCGGCGCCGGCCGGGTCGCCGGCGGTCAGGAAGCCGCCCCTGCAGAGCGACGACACGCGCAGGCCCGCGTCCCGGACGAGCTTGGCGCTCGCCGCGAGGCCCTGCTCGGCGACCTGCTGGCGCCACAGCCCGATCGCGGGGATCCCGAACCTGGCGCACCCGTCCACGGCCTCCGCCACCCCGAACCGGCGGGTCGTCCACTGGTTCAGGGAGAGCCTGCTGAGGCGCGGATCACCTGGCGCGGGCGTCTCGATCGAGGCGGGACGGCCGCTCGGCACATCGACGGCCGGACGGCCGCCCTCGTGGCCCGTCCCGCTCACGCGGCCACCCCCGCCGTGGCGAGCAGGGCGCGCATGCGCGACTCCGCCAGATCGGGATCGGGGAACAGGCCTGCCCGGTCGGCCAGGCGGTACACCTCGGCGAGGTGGACGATGGAACGGGCCGACTGCGCCCCGGCGACCATGGCGAACGCGTCCTGGTGCCCGGCGAGCCACGCCAGGAACACGATGCCGGTCTTGTAGTTGTAGGTCGGGGCCTCAAAGATCTTCCGGGACAGCGGCACGGTGGGCTCCAGCAGCTCCCTGTAGCGCCCGGTGTCCTCCGCGTCCAGGGCCTGGAGCGCGGCGGAGGCGGCGGGAGCGATGGCGTCGAAGATGCCGAGCAGCGCGTCACTGCCCGACTCGATGAGCGGTGTGTAGTTGAAGTCGTCCCCGGTGTAGAGCCTGACGCCCGGCGGAAGTGCCGCGCGCAGCCGTACCTCGTGGTCGGCGTCCAGGAGCGAGACCTTGACCCCGTCGATCCGGCCGGCGTTGTCGCGGATCAGCGCGAGCAGCGACTCGGTGGCGGCCGTGACGTCGCGCGAGCCCCAGTAGCCCGCCAGCGACGGGTCGAACATCTCGCCCAGCCAGTGCAGGATCACCGGCCGGTCCACCTCGGCGAGGAGCCTGCCGTAGACCGCGTGGTAGTCCTCCGGCGTACGGGCCAGCGCGGCGAGCTGCCGGCTGGCCATGAGGATCACCCCGGCCCCGGCCGTCTGCACGAGGTCGATCTGCTCGGCGTAGGCGCGCAGCACGTCGTCCCGCGTACGGGCGTCCGGCGCGTGGTCGGTGCCCGCTCCGCAGGCCACCAGCTCGGCCGGGTCGCCGAACCCCGCGGCCTCCTTGGCCGTACGCCTGATCAGCTCGCGCGTCGCGGCCCAGTCGAGGCCCATGTTGCGCTGGGCGGTGTCCATGGCGTCGGCCACGCGGAAGCCGTACGACCACAGGTGCCGCCGGAACCTGAGCGTGGCCTCCCAGTCGACCTCGGCGGGCGAGCCCGGCGTGTTGTCGCCGAGCGGGTCGGCGACAACGTGGGCGGCCGCGTACGCGACGCGGGAGCGGGGCGGCCCCGACGGCCTGGGCCAGTCGACGGGCTCGCGCGGTTCGTGGGCCGAGAGGCTTCCCCCGGCGGAGGGCAGGACGATCACAGAGGGGTTCCCGAATGCTCGCGGGCCGAGGTGTGCGCCTCGGCGGTGGACAGGGCGGTCATAGAACGGTCACAGAGTGATCTTCGGGAGCTCGACGCGGCGGCCCTCGGCGGACGACCGGAGCCCCGACTCGGCGAGCTGCACGCCCCGCGCCCCGGCGAGGAAGTCGTGCGGGAACGGCGTGCCCTCGACCACGGCCCGGATGAACATCTCCCACTGGGTCTTGAACCCGTTGTCGAAGTCCTGGTTGTCGGGGACCTCCTGCCAGTCGTCCCTGAAGGAGTGGGTGACGGGGAGGTCTGGGTTCCAGACGGGCATGGGGGTGGTCCCGCGGTGCTGGATCCGGCAGCCGCGCAGGCCGGCGACCGCGCTGCCGTGCGTGCCGTCCACCTGGAACTCCACCAGCTCGTCGCGGTTGACCCGGACGCACCAGGAGGAGTTGATCTGGGCGATCGCGCCGCCGGCCAGCTCGAAGATGCCGTACGCGGCGTCGTCGGCGGTCGCCTCGTAGGCCCGCCCGGCCTCGTCCACGCGCTCAGGGATGTGGGTGACCGCGCGCGCGGTGACCGCCTCGACCCGGCCGAAGAGGTTCTCCAGCACGTACGACCAGTGGCAGAACATGTCGAGCGCGATGCCGCCGCCGTCCTCGGCGCGGTAGTTCCACGACGGCCGCTGGGCGGGCTGCCAGTCGCCTTCGAACACCCAGTAGCCGAACTCGCCGCGCACCGAAAGCACGCGGCCGAAGAAGCCGCCGTCGAGCAGGCGCTTGAGCTTGAGCAGGCCCGGCAGGAAGAGCTTGTCCTGCACGACGCCGTTCCTGACGCCGGCGCTCTCGGCGAGGCGCGCGAGGGCCACGGCCTCCTCCAGCGTCTCCGCCAGCGGCTTCTCGGTGTAGACGTGCTTGCCGGCCTCGATAGCCTGCGTGATCGCGCCCACGCGCGCCGGGGTGACCTGCGCGTCGAAGTACAGCGCGTTGTCCGGGTCGCGCAGCGCGCCCGCGAGGTCGGTCGTCCAGTTCTTGAGGTTGTGCCGCTCGCAGAGCTCGCGAAGCTTGTACTCGCTGCGGCCGACCAGGACCGGCTCAAGCAGCACCCGCTCGCCGCCGCCGAGGTCGATGCCGCCCTGCTCGTTGATGGCCAGGACCGACCGAACCAGGTGCTGGCGGTAGCCCATGCGGCCGGTGACACCGTTCATCACAACGCCTAGGGTCCGAGTGGTCACCCAGGGCCTCCTTTGCTGGAAAGCGTTTTCTATCTGGCATCGTGCGCCGCCGGTGGGCCGGTGTTGCCGGTCCCACCGGGCGGACGTGGATTTCCCGCTCTGCCGGGGTGCGGGACGCGGTGGGCGCCCGCCGCGGGTCAGAGATCACACCTCGGGGAAGACATCGGTGAAGGACTGGAGCAGGGCGTCCATCTGAGGCTCCAGGGTCGATCTAGCGTTGTCGGATATATCGCGCTTTGATGCTGCCTTGTGGACCTTGTCCAGGAAGTCGTGCATCTGCTGCATGGACTGGCCGGTATGGCCCTTCGCGAAGTGATGCTCCGCCTGGCGAACGGCATTGGTCAACCGCGCGCTCGGCTAGTCGGCGGAGGAGCCGGCGCCGAGCAGCTCCCTGATGCGCGTGGTCGCCGAGGCGAACGGCGGCAGCGCCATCGTCGCGGCGTAGTCGCGCTCGGCCGGAAGGTCCACCTCGATGAGCTCGGCGATGGTGCCCGGCCGGGCGCTCATCACCACGACGCGGTTGGCGAGGTAGACGGACTCGGCGATCGAGTGGGTGACGAGGAGCACCGTCGTGCCGGTCTCCCGCCAGATGCGGTGCAGCTCGACGTTCATCTGCTCGCGGGTGAGCGCGTCGAGCGCGCCGAACGGCTCGTCCATCAGCAGGACGGGCGGCCTGTGCAGCAGGGCGCGGCACAGCGCCACCCGCTGCTGCATGCCTCCGGACAGCTCGTGCGGCAGCGCGTCCTCGAAGCCGTTCAGGCCGGTCAGCTCGATGAGCTCGTCCGCCCTGCGCCGGGCCTCGCCGGACGGCATGCCGCGCATCTCCGCCTGGAGCAGGATGTTGCGCCGCGCCGACCGCCACTCGAGCAGGGCGGCCCGCTGGAAGACGTAGCCGATGTCGCTCCTCGGCCCGTTCACCGGGTCACCCTGCAGGCGCACGGACCCGGCCGAGGGCTTGAGCAGCCCGGAGACCAGCTTCAGCAGGGTGGACTTGCCGCAGCCCGACGGGCCGACGATGGAGACGAACTCGCCCGCGGCGACGTCGAGCGAGACGTCCCTGAGCGCGGTCACCTCTCGCTTCTTTGCCCGGAACCGCACCGCGACGTCGCGGATCTCCACCACCGCCGCCGTGCCGCGCGCGCCGGCCCCAAGGGCCGTCCCTGCTTTCACAGTGCCTGTCACGCTGTCGTTCATGGTCGCCTCCTCTCCTGCGTCCGCCGGCGGACGCCCCGTCCGCGGGTTGCCGGTCATCGGGCTCATCCCTTCGGGGCGACGCTCTGGTCCCAGTAGGTGGCCGGGGCCTCGGCCTTGGGGATCACGCCGGTCCTGACGAACGTGTCGATCGTCGTCTTCCAGTCGGCCTCGGTGTTGACCCCGGGTGCCATGCCCTTGGTGGCGTCGGTGTGCAGGAGCGTGAGCGTGGTCTTGAGCTGGTCGAGCAGGACGGTCTTGTCCGGCAGCTGCTCGGAGGCGCCCTGCATGGCGTCGACCGCCGCGTCGGGCTGGGTCTCGGCCGCGGCCCAGGCCTCGCTGGTGGCGGCGACCATGCGCTTGACCAGGTCGGGCTTGTCCTGCGGCAGCTTGGTCGAGCTCAGGAGGCCGTTGCTGAAGAAGTTCAGGCCGAGCTCGGAGAAGCGCAGGTAGGACACCGGCTTGCCGGACTTGCTCTGCATCGTCGGGCCCTGGTCGGAGGCGTAGCCGAGCAGGGCGTCGGCCTGCCCGGACATCACCGCGGCGATCTTGCCGGCCGGGTCGGTGTTCTGCAGCACGACATCGCCGTCGCTCATGCCGTTCTGCTTCAGGAAGGCGGGGAAGGTCTTGGAGAGCGCGTCACCGGCCGTGGAGGCGATCTTCAGGCCCTTGAGGTCGGCGGGCTTGGTGATGTTCTTCGCCGTGAAGAACTGCACGGACGCGGGCGTGGTCTGCAGGTAGACCCCGAGGCTCTTCACCGGGACGCCCTGGCCCACGGCCGCCAGCAGCGCAGGGGTGTCGGCCCAGCCGAAGTCCGTCTGGCCCGCGCCGGTGGCCTGGATGGTCTTCACCGACCCCTGGCCCGCCTGGATCTTCAGGTCGATGCCGTGCTTGCTGAAGACGCCCTGCTTCAGCCCGAGGTAGAACGGCGCGTGCTCACCGTACGGGTACCAGTTGAGCGTGAGCGTCACCGGCTCGGGACCGCCGGGGCTCGCGGCGGTCTCGCCGGAGGAGCCGCCCCCACAGCCCGCGGTGAGCGCGATCAGCGGCAGGAGTGCGGCGGCGAGAGTACGGAATCTCATGGTCTTCCTTCTTCGAGGATCTTCAAAGAGTGGTGGTGACGGCTTCGCCCCGCCTGCTGGCGTGCCAGGGCAGCATGAGGCGTTCGGCGATCTCCACCAGGGTGAACAGGACGACCCCGATCAGTGACATCAGCAGGAGCCCGGCGAAGAGCATGGGGGTGTCGAGGTTGCCGTTGGCCTGGAGGATCACGAATCCGAGACCCTCGTTGGCGCCGACGAACTCCCCGACGACGGCACCGGTGACCGCCAGGGTGACGGCGACCTTCAGCCCCGAGAACAGGTGCGGAAGCGCCGTGGGGAAACGGATCTTCATGAAGGTCTTCAGCGGGCTCGCGTTCATCGTCGCGGCGAGCTGCAGCATCTCCGGATCGACCGACTTCAGGCCGGTCACCATCGAGATCACGACGGGGAAGAACGCGATCAGCACGGCGACCACGACCTTGGGCGCGAGCCCGAAGCCCAGCCAGACCACGAACAGCGGCGCGATCGCGATCTTGGGGATGACCTGGGCGAACAGGAGGATCGGGTAGAGCGTCTTCTCCACCGAGGGCGAGTAGACCATCACCACGGCCGCGAGCACGCCGACGATCACCGCGATCACGAAGCCCAGCACGGTCTCGTACGTGGTCACCCAGGTGTGCTGCCACATGTACGGCCACTTGTCGGCGAGCAGCCGCAGTGTCATGCCGGGCGACGGCACCAGGTAGGCCTGGACGAAGCCGGCCGCGGTGATCACCCACCAGGCCGCGAAGCAGGCCACCAGGAGTGCCACTGGCCGCCACGATCGTTCCACGGCCCGCAGCACCCGGTCCGGCCCGCGGCCGACGAGGCTCACGATGATCCGCCTCCTTCTCCTCGCGTGGCCGCCGCGGGAGCGGTGGCCGTGCAAGCGCTTTCTCGATGATCGGAAAGCGCTATCGGAAAGCGCTTTCTCGGCGTACCATAAATTCCGTCTCACATCACGGTCAAGGGGGTTGGTGAACAACGTGTCCGAACAGCCGCAGGTGACCCTCGACGACGTGGCCCGGGCCGCCCAGGTCTCACCCGCCACGGCCTCCCGCGTGCTCAACGGCGCCACCAAGGTCCGGCCGGACCTTCGTGAGCGCGTCCTCGCCGCCGCCGCGGAGCTGGCGTACACGCCGAACGCCCACGCGCAGGCCCTCGCCCGGGCGTCCAGCCAGACCGTGGGCGTGATCTGCCACGACATCGGCGACCCCTACTTCGCCGGCGTCGCCAGGGGCGTCATGCGCGCCGCCGCCGACGAGGGCCTGAACGTCATCCTGGGCAGCACGTTCCGCGACCCCGATCGCGAGGTCGCCTACGTCTCCATGATGCGCGGCCAGCGGGTTCGGGCGATCCTGCTCATCGGCTCCGGCTTCGAGGACCGCGCCTGGCGGCAGGCCATGCGGCGTGAGATCGCCCCCTACACCACCGCGGGCGGCCGGGTCGCGGCGGTCAGCCGCCACCAGGACCTCCGCGTCGACACGGTCCTCCCCGAGAACCGCGCGGGCGGCGCCGCGCTCGCCGAGGCGCTGCTGGCACTCGGCCACCGCGACTTCGCCGTGCTGACCGGGCCTCCCAGCCTCACCACCGTGGTCGATCGCCTGGGCGGCTTCCGGGACGCGCTCGCCAAGGCCGGCATCGCCCTGGACCCCGGCCAGGTCGTGGAGGGCGCCTTCACCAGGGACGGCGGGTTCGAGGCCGCCACCGAGCTGCTCCGCAGAGGGCTCCGGGCCACCTGCGTCTTCGCCCTGACCGATGTGATGGCGGTCGGCGCCCTCACCGCCCTGCGCGGGCACGGGCTCGCCGTGCCCGCGGACGTGTCCCTGGCGGGCTTCGACGACATCCCGATCATCGCCGACCTGACGCCACCCCTCACCACGGTCCGCCTCCCGCTGGAAGAGCTGGGCAAGCGCGTCATGGCCATGGCGCTCCGGCCCGCCAGGCCGCGCAGCCGCATCGAGCGGGTCTCCGGCGAGGTCATCCTGCGCGAGAGCACCGCGCCGCCCGCCCCCAGGCTCCACGACGGCCTCGTGCGGAGCGTACGGGCCGTGCCGCTTCACGAGACGCACACCCCGGCACTCCCCGCCGGTCTTCACGAGAACGTTGAAAGGATCTTCGAGTGACCCTGGCCACCCTGTCCATCGACCAGGTCGAGACCTTCGCCGTCGCCCTTCCGACCCTGCGCTCCTTCGGCGTCTCCGGCGGCTCGGTCGCCGTCGCGGGACGTCCGAGCATCCGCGTCCTGGTGAAGGTCAGCGCGGGCGGCGTCCACGGCTGGGGCGAGGCCACGCCGATCCCCGCCTGGACGTACGAGACGGCCGAGTCCATCGTCACGACCATCGACAGGTACCTGGCGCCCGCCATCCTCGGCCGCCCGGCCTTCGACCTCGACGGCGTCACCACGGCGTTCGACCGGGCGATCAACCGGGGTTTCTCCATCGGCGCGCCCCTCGCCAAGTCCGCCGTCGACATCGCCCTCAACGATCTGCTGGGCAGGGCCGCCGGGGTGCCCGTCGGCGTGCTGTGGGGGCAGCGCCGCGCCGAGGAGGTCCAGCTCGCCTGGATCGTGTCCGGGCAGACCGCCGAGGAGGTCGCCGACTGCGTGGCCGAGGGCCGGGAGGCGGGCTACCGCGCGTTCAAGGTCAAGATCGGGCTGCACGCCGAGGAGACCGACCTCGCCATCGTGGCGGCCGTCCGCGACGCGGCCCCGGAGGCGCCCCTGTGGGTGGACGCCAACCAGGCCTACACGTGCGACACCGCCCTCCGCCTGGCCGGGCGGCTGCTCGACCTCGGGGTCACCGCCTTCGAGCAGCCGCTGCCCGCCAACGACGTCGCGGGACTGCGGCGCCTGCGCGACTCCTCGCCCCTGCCCGTCGCGCTCGACGAGAGCCTGCGGCACCCGACCGACCTGGCCACCTTCGTGAAGCTCGGCGCGGTCGACGTGGCGATCGCCAAGGTCCAGCGCAGTGGTGGTCTCACGCTCTCACGGCGGCTCTGCCAGCTCGCGGAGGACTCAGGGGTCAGGCTCATGGGGTCCGGCCTCACCGACGGGGACATCGGCCTCGCCGCGTCCCTGCACCTCTTCTCCGCGTACGGCATCACCGGGCCGGTGGACCTCAACGGCAGGCAGTTCATCGACTCCGCCTACGCCACCGGCGCGACCGTCAAGGTCACGGACGGGGTCGCGCACGTCCCCACCGGGCCCGGCCTCGGCGTGGAGGTCGACGAGACGGTGGTGCGCAGCCTGGCGGTGGACGTCCTCACGGCGAGGCCCTGACCGCACGGCCACCGGCCGCCCCGCCGGGTACGGACGCGACCGTACGGCGGCCTTGGAGTGATCCGGTTTGCGTCCTCCGCGATCGGCGGTATGGTTGTGGAACACCGACGCGGGGTGGAGCAGCTCGGTAGCTCGCTGGGCTCATAACCCAGAGGTCGCAGGTTCAAATCCTGCCCCCGCTACAAAGAAAGGCCCCGGTCACGGCGTTCACCGTGACCGGGGCCTTTGTCATTAGGGCGCCCGGTCGCCTCACCCGGGGCAGGTCTCCTCGTAGTCCTGGCCCGGCACGTAGCGCCGCCATTCCTCCGGGGTCAGGGAGCGCCCCGCCATCGCGCAGATCGCCGTGAACGGGTCGGAAGGCAGGCCGGCGGACCACAGGTGGACGCCGCCGTTCTCACCGATGGAGGCCAGCGTCGCGCCGTCGTCGAAATAGGCGAGCGCCGCCACGGAGCCGGCGTCGTTGACCAGCGGTGCGCCGATCGCCCGGTGGGTGGCCATGTCCCATAATCGGATGCTGTTGTCCTCACCGGCGGTGGCCAGCACCGTGCCGTCCGGGCTGAACGCGACCGCGGCGACCGGCCCGGAGTGGCCGGTCAGCGGCCCGCCGCCCGGACGTCGCCCAGCGAGGTCCCACAGCCGCGCCGCGCCGTCGCTGTCGGCCGTGGCGACCAGCGCGCCGTCCGGGCTGAACGCCAGCCCTTCGACGGTGCCGATGTGGCCGGCCAGCGGGGCGCCGATCGGGCCCCGGCCGGCGACGTCCCACAGCTGGACGGTGCGGTCCCGCGCGACGGCCAGCGTCCTGCCGTCCGGGCTGAACTGGAGCGCGGCGACGGGCCCGGCGCCGGGCGGGAGCGGCACGTCGATCGGGCGGCCAGTGGCCGTGTCGAGGAGCCGGATGGTCCCGTCCTCGCCTCCGGTGGCCAGCGTCCCGCCGTCCCGGCTCATCGCCAGCGCGGAGACCCCCTCCGGCAGGCTCGTGAGAGGGGTGGCGATCGGGCGGCGGGTGGCGGTGTCCCACAGCCGGACGGTCCGGTCCTGTCCCCTGACGGCCAGCGCCTTTCCGCCCGGGCTGAACGCGGCCATGGCGACGGGACCGGCCAGGCCCGGCAGGGGCAGGCGTCCTGGCCGGCGATCACTGGTGTCCCAGAGCCGTGCGCTGCCGTCGGCCCCGGCCGTGGCCATGGTCGTGCCGTCGGGACCGAACGCCAGCGCCGTCACGCCGGCGCCGTGGCACTTGAGCGCGGCACCGAGCGGACCACCGCCGCCCCCGTCCCAGAACCGGACGGTGCCGTCGACCGCGGCCGTGGCGAGCACCGTGCCGCCCGCGCCGAACGCCACCGCCGTGAGCGGGCCGGACTGCGCCATGATCGGGCGGCCGATCGGACGGCGGGTCACGATGTCCCACAGGCGGGCGGTGCCGTCGTCTTCGGCGATGGCCAGCGTCCTGTGGTCGGGGGCGAACGCCACCGCGGTCACCGCGACGGTGTGGCCGCCCAGGGGCTCGCCCCGCGGGCGGCGGGTGCGGGCGTCCCAGAGGCGGACGGTGCCGTCCATCGCGGCGCTGGCCAGCGCCGCGCCGTCCGTGCTGAACACCACCGTGTTCACCCAGTCGGTGTGACCGGTCATCGGCGCCCCGATCGGACGGCCGGTGGCGGCGTCCCACAGCCGGACGGTCCGGTCCTCACCGCCGCTCGCCAGCATCGTCCCGTCCCGGTTGAACGCCACCGTCTTGATCCACCGGCCCTGACCGGTGAGGGGCGCGCCGCGCGGGCGGCCGGTGCGCGTGTCCCACAGGCGGATGGTGCCGACCCCGCCATCACCGCCGCCGCTGGCGAGCGTCCTGCCGTCCGGGCTGAACACCACCGTGTTCACCCAGTCGGTGTGACCGGTGAGCGGGGCGCCGAGCGGCCGGCGGGTGGCGGCGTCCCACAGCCGGACGGTCCGGTCCTGGCCCGCGGTCGCCAGCAGCGTGCCGTCCCGGCTGAACGCCACCGCGGTGACCGGCCCGGCGTGGCCGTTGAGAACGCCCCCAACGGAGGTGGACAACGCGTCGAGCATCGCGTGGCGGGCCTCGTCCGTGGGATGGAAACGCCACCCGGTCGCGGCAAGCAGGCCCGACATGACGGGATCGACGGCGGCGAGCCCGTCGCTGTGCGTGGTCAGCAGGCGGGACAACGCCTCCTTGCCGCGCGCGTCGGCCTGGCGGGCCGCGCCGACGGCGGTCATGGCGGCAGCCGAGGCGACGACCGCGAGGACGGCCAGCGCCGCGACCGCGACGACCGCGAGCCTCCTGCGCCGCGCCCCGGCACGCCCCGCCTTGGCCGACGCCTCAAGGGAGGCGGTGAGGAAGGCCCGCTCGGCCGGGGTGAGGTCCTCCCGCCGGTCCAGCAGCCCTTCGGCCGCGGCCAGGCGCGTTCCCCGGTAGAGGGCGCCCTGGTCGCGGCCGATCTCCTCCCACGCGCGCGCGGCGTCGGTGAGGCGCCGTTGCACGCGCATCGTCTCGCGCTCGTCGTCGACCCAGGCGCGCAGCCGCGGCCAGGATTCGATGAGCGCCTCGTGCGCGATCACGGCGGTGTCCTCGTCCAGCGTGAGCAGCCGGGCGCGGGCCAGCGACTCCAGCACCAGCGCGGCGACGGCCGACCCCGCGGGGACCAGTTCGGCGCGGTCCGCGGGGCGGCGGGTGTCGGCGGCGTCCTCGCCGGGGTTGACCAGCCGCATCAGGATGCGCCTGGTGTGGGCGGCCTGGGCGGGCGACAGCCGTGTGTAGAGGTCTTCAGCGGTCCGGGCGATCGCGCCGCTGACGCCGCCCGCGGCCTCGTACGCCGCCAGGGTCAGGGCCCTGGCGCGGCGGCGCCGCCAGGTCTCGAGCAGGGCGTGCGACATCAGCGGCAGCGCCCCGGGCTCGCCGGCGACCTCCTCGACGATCCTCGCGCTCAGTTCGCGCTCGACGATGAGGCCCTGGGCCATCGCCGGCCTGATGATGGCCTCCCGCAGTTCGCGCCGGTCCATCGGGCTGATGAGCAGGCCGGCCTCGCGCAGGGCCTCGGCCAGCTCGCGGTGCTCGGCGCACCGGCCGTAGAAGTCGGCCCGGACGCCGATGACCGCCCGCAGGCGGGAGCCCGGGCGGCGAGCGGCCATGAGCAGGTCGATGAACCCCGCCCGCTCGGCGGAGTCGCGGCACAGCGTGAACAGTTCCTCGAACTGGTCCACCACCACGACCAGGTCGCCCCCGTCCTCCCGGGGGCGCAGGCGGGCGGCGTGGGTCCGCAGCGGGCGATCGCCCGGGGTGAGCACCACGACCTCGCCGGCCTCACCGCCCTCGCGCGGCCGCCGGGCGGCGGGGACCAGGCCCGCGCGCAGCAGGGATGACTTCCCGCTGCCGGAGGGGCCGAACACGGCCGAGAACCGGCGTCTCTCGAGCAGGTCCAGCAACTCGGCCACGAGCCGGTCCCGTCCGAAGAACCGGTCGCCGTCGCCGGTGTCGTAGGCGGCCAGACCGAGGTACGGCGCGTCGGCGTCGTCGTCGGTCAGGGGCGCCTCGGCGACCTCCCTCCAGCGCCGCTCCCACTCGGCCGGGTCGGCGCCGCAGGCCCTCGCGTATGCCATGACGACGGGCAGCGAGGGCAGGCGCCCGCCGGCGGCGGCCTGCGAGAGGGTCGTGAGGGAGTACCCCGCGCCCCGGGCCATGTCGCGGTAGGTGAGGTCACCGGCCTCCTGGCGCAGTTTCCGTAGTTCGTATGCGAAACGTTGGACAGGTCCGGCATTGGGATCCACGGGGATCTCACGACGGCTCACTGCACTCCTTACTCCGCCTTACCGCAACGGATAACACCCTACGACGGCGAATCCGACACAGCCTGCCAAGTGATTGACGCTGAGTCGCATCGGCCATCGAGCCCGCCCGCCGCTTTTGCGCCGTTCCGCGTGTCGCGTTCGCGCCTGTTTTGTTTTCCCTGGTGAAACGGGGTGCCGAACAATGCCATCACGCCTAGAACTGGGCAACAGACGCCCCGTGCGAGGAAGCGGGGCGGAAATTCCGAAAGGACGGGAAACCATGTTCACACCCTCCAAGCTCCTCACCACGGGGGCGGCCGTCGCCGCCGTCACCGCGCTGACGCTGACGCTGACCCAGGCGCCCGCGTCCGCCGCACCGGCGTCCACGACGGCGAAGGAGTCGGTCGCCGAGACGGCCGCCCGTCCCCTGGGGAACGCGCCGCGCTGTGTCTCGGTCTGGAGCAAGACCGGCAGGATCACCAAGACCGGCTACGCCAAGAACAACTGCGGCCGCACCTTGCGACTCAAGATCATCTGGGCGCACGGCGCCGACGGCCCCTGCAGCAGCGTGCGCGCGGGGTGGACCCTGAGCCACAAGATCCCGCGGGGGCCGCGGACCTTCGACGGCGCGCACACGTGCTGACCTGACGGTCGCGAGGCGCGGTGATCGCGGGGGGCTGCGCTCCGGCGCTCGATCGGCGGCCTTCCCCCAGGGGGCGGGCCGGTAGGGGGCGGGTCAGCGACGGGACGGCGGGGCGTCGACGGTGCGGCGGCGGGGCGGCACGGGGACGCGCAGCAGGTCCTCGGCGACCACGATCTCCCCGTCGAAGTGCCGGCGGGCCTGGGCGCCGAAGTCCGCGGGACCGGTGTAGCGCTGGGAGAAGTGCGTCAGCACCAGCCGGCGCACACCGCACTCGCGGGCCACCCGCCCGGCCTCCCCCGCGGTCAGGTGCCCGAAGTCGTGGGCCAGGCGGGCGTCCTCGTCCAGGAACGTCGACTCGATGACCAGCAGGTCGGCGCCGGCCGCGAGGGTGAAGACCCCATCGCACAGCCGGGTGTCCATGACGAAGGCGAACCGCTGACCCGGGCGCGGCTCGCTGACCTCCTCGACCGAGACCGTGCGTCCGCCCACGCGGACGCTCCCCTTGCTCCGCAACTCCCCGACGCGCGGGCCGGTGAGGCCGTGGGCGGCGAGCAGGTCCGGGCGCATGCGCCGCCCGTCCGGCTCGACCAGCCGGTAGCCGTAGGCCTGCACCGGATGGTCGAGCGGGTGGGCCTCGATCCGGCCGAAGCCGCCCTCGGCGATCACTCCAGGCTCGCGCACCGGCTGGGCGATCACCGTGCCCGTCTCGTGGTAGGAGCTGGCGTGCCTCAGCCGGGCGAAGTACTCGGCGCCGGAGGCCGGGAAGTGGGCGTAGACCGGGTGGGGCACGCGGTCCAGCGAGATCCGCTGGATCACGCCGGGCACTCCGAGGCAGTGGTCGCCGTGGAAGTGGCTGATCAGGATGTGGTTCACGTCGGCCACCGCCACCCCGGCCATGGTCATCTGCCTCTGGGTGCCCTCGCCGGGGTCGAACAGCAGCCCGGCGCCGTCCCACCGCAGCAGGTACCCGTTGTGATTGCGGTGCCGGGTGGGCGTCTGGCTGGCGGTACCGAGGACGACGAGCTCACGCGTGGACACCTGCGCCAGGATAGGCCCCCGCAGCGGTCAGAGGTGCTCGGCAAGGAAGGCGGCGGTGGCCTCGACGGCCTGGGTGACGTAGGGCTCGGTGTCGTAGAGGTCGATGTGGAGCCTGGCGTCGAGCCAGACGAGCTTCTTCGGCTCGTCCATGCGCTTGTAGGCCTCCTCGGCGCCCTCCGGGGAGCAGAAGCCGTCCACGACGCCGTGCACGATCAGGCCGGGCTTGGGCGACAGGAAGTCGGCGCCCATCATGTTGTCCACGGTGATCAGCTCGCGGATGGACGTGCGGGTGATCGTGTTCTTCCACGACGGGGAGGCCGAGCGCTCGGTGCCGTAGTAGGCGAACGGCTCCTCCCCCTGCATCGCCGCCTCGCCGAAGACCGCCACCGCCGGGAAGTACTCCGCGTCGCCGCCGCGGTCCTGCCGCTCGAGCACCTCGGTGAAGGAGGCCAGCGCCTCCTGGTAGCCCTCCTCGGTCATGCCGGACCGCATGGCGTACGGATTGTTGTACGCGCCGGCGATGCCCACGAAGGCCTTCACCCTCGGGTCGAAGGCCGCGAACCGCAGTGCGTAACCGGCGCCCAGGCAGACGCCGACGGCGCCCACGCGCTCGCCGTCCACCTCGGGAAGGCCGCGCAGGTAGGACACGGCGGCCCGCAGGTCGCCGAGCTTGCCCTGCGGGTCCTCGTGGTGGCGCGGCGTGCCGCCCGACCGCCCGAAGTTGCGGTGGTCGAACGCCAGCGTGACGTACCCCGCCTCGGCGAGGCGAGCCGCGTACAGGCCCGCGACCTGCTCCTTCACCCCGGTGAGCGGGCCGGTGAACACCAGCGCCGGATGGGGGCCCTCACCCTCCGGCACCCTGAGGTCGCCGGCGAGCGTGATGCCGTCGGCGGTGAACTCCACTTGATCAACCAGTCGGTCAGCCATGCCGGAAGTCAACCGCGGGAACGGCCCGGCTGTTCCTCGAACCACCGCCCGAGCCACCCGACGACGGCCTCCACGAAGGCGATCTTGTTGGCCGTCCGCACGGTCTCGTGGCCCTCGTCGTGGAAGAGCAGGTAGCGGCACGGGATGCCGCGCGCGGTGGCCTCGGCGACGACCTGCTCGGCCTCGTACACCGGCACATTGGTGTCCTGCGCGCCGTGGACGACGAGCAGCGGCGCGGCCAGCCTGTCGAAGGAGTGGATGGGCGACAGGGCCCGCAGCAGATCGCGGTCGGCCACGGGGTCGCCGTACTCGGATACGGCCGCGGCGGCGATCCACGGCTCGGTGCGGGCGTAGAAGGTCGCGAAGTCGGCCATGCCGCACACGTCCACCCCCGCGCGGAACAGCTCGGGGTAGGTCACCAGGGCCGCGAGCGTGAGGTAGCCCCCGTACGAGCGGCCCATGCAGGCCACCCTGCCGGCGTCGGCGACCTCCGTGCGCACGAGGTGCTCGACGCAGTCGGCCACGTCGTCGATGGCGTGGAAGCGCAGCGCGTGGTTGTCGGCGTCGAGGAACGCGCGCCCGAAGCCCGAGGAGCCCCGGACGTTCGGCGCGAACACACTGATGCCGGCCGCCAGCAGCCGCTGGAAGAGCGGGTTGAACGTCGGCCGCTGCTGGCTCTCGGGACCGCCGTGCAGGTAGATCACGCACGGCGTGCGGGACGGCCCGGCGCGGTACAGCCAGCCGCTCAGCTCCAGGCCGTCCCTGGCGTGGAACCGGACCAGCTCGGCCTCGACGGGGTCGGGGAGGGGGTCGTCACCGGCCACCCGGCTGTAGGCGCCGGTCGCGAGGTCGCACAGCAGGACGTGCGAGGGCGTGGCGGGGCCTTCCCCCGCCAGGACGGCCAGCGCGCCGTCCAGGGACAGCCGCGCGGAGCTGATCACGTCGACCGGGGGCGGCGGGAGCGGCCGGGTGCCGCCCTCCACCAGGTCGGCCACCTCCAGCTCGGAGCGGCCCGCGACGTTCCAGACCAGCAGGGCCACCGTGCCGTCCACGCTGACGGAGAACCGGTCGAGCTCGGCGTCGGGGCGCTCGGCGATCACCTGGGGAGCCCCGCCCATCGGCATCGCGATCAGCGCCATGCGGTCGCGGCCGGCGTTGGAGCGGATGTAGGCCACCTCGCCGTCGGGGGACAGCGTGCCGAGGTCGGTGGTGGGCGGCAGGAGCGGGCGTTCCTTCCCGAAGGGCAGGTCGGCGACCGACATCTCGCGCATGCCGCGGGGCCCGTGGCGCAGCAGCACCCGGCTGTGGTCGCGGCTCACCGCGCTCGGCCACATCAGCGGGCCGACCGCGATGGTGTCGCGGTGGCCGAGGCCCGCGTCGATGAGCACGGCCTCCGTGGAGCCGGAGGCGGCCAGCTCGGCGACGAGAAGCGTGGACCCCTGCCCGGTCCACCGCACGAAAACGGCGGAGCCCTGGGCCGGGGTGTCCGTCGGCCCGGCGAGCAGGCGGCGGTCGGTGCCGTCGGGCCGTACGGCCCACACCTGGGTGTGCTCTCCCCCGCCCGGCGAGACCAGGACGGCCAGCCACTCGCCGTCGGGCGACCAGAGCACGTTGCCGACCGGCTCGGGGCCGGTGTCGATCACCCGTGCCTCCGGCACGCGCGCAGAGGGCACGGAGTAACGGCCCGTCAGCGGCGCCTCATGCCCCCCGGCCACGTGCTCGGGCAGGGGCTGGACCCAGGCGCGTGGCGAGCCGTCGCGGTCGCTGACGAACGCGACGGCCCGGTTGTCTGGCGACAGGGCGGGGAAACGGCAGATCCACGAGACGTCGACGGTCAGACTCCTTGTGCTTGAAGCCACAACTCAAGGAGTCCAAGTTGCCACAACGCGTTGGCTCCCAGGGTGGTTCTGTGGTCATCGGGCGCGGCGAGCAGCCGGTCCACCATCGCGGGACGGAACAGGCCTCGCGAACGGGCGGCCGGGCCGGTGAGCGCGTCGCGCACCATCGCGAGGAACGGCCCGTGGATGTGGCGGATCGCCGGCACGGGGAAGTAGCCCTTCGGGCGGTCGATGACCTCGTCGGGGACGATCCCCCTGGCCGCGGCCTTGAGCACGCCCTTGCCGCCCCCGGCCAGCTTGAGCTCGGGAGGGCACATGGCGGCCAGCTCGACCAGGTCGTGGTCGAGGAACGGGGTGCGCGCCTCCAGCCCGAAGGCCATCGTCATGTTGTCGACCCGCTTGACCGGGTCGTCGACGAGCATGACGTTGGTGTCCAGGCGCAGCACGGCGTCGAGCGCGGTGTCGGCGCCGGGCATGGCGAGGTGCTCGCGGGCGAAGGCGCCGCTGACGTCCTCACCGAGCAGGTAGTCCGGCCCGAGGACCTCGGCCAGGCCCTCGTGGGCGCGGTCGAAGAAGACCTTCGCGTACACGTCGGCCGCGTCGCCGCGCGGGACGTTCTCCAGGGGCGGGTACCAGTCGTAGCCGGCGAAGACCTCGTCGGCGCCCTGGCCGGACTGCACGACCTTGACGTGCCGCGACACCTCCTCCGACAGCAGGTGGAAGGCGACGCAGTCATGGCTGACCATGGGCTCGCTCATCGCCGCGACGGCGTCGCCCAGGGAGGGCAGCAGCCGCCGGTCGTCGACGAGGATGCGGTGGTGGTCGGTGCCGAAGCGCCGGGCGACCAGGTCGGAGTAGGCGAACTCGTCCCCCGACTCCCCGCCCGCCGCCTGGAAGCCGACGCTGAACGTCGCGATGTCCCGCTGCCCCTCCTCGGCCAGCAGGGCGACGATCAGGCTGGAGTCCAGTCCGCCCGACAGCAGCACGCCCACCGGCACGTCCGCCACCGTGCGGCGGCGCACGGCCACCCTGAGCGCCTCCAGCACGGCCTCACGCCACTCGCCGGCGCCCATCTCGCCCCTGCCGGTCTGGAGCACGTCGAGCTGTACCGCGCCGGGCTGGAGCACCCCCGGCTCCCGGGGACGCTCGAAGGCGGGGTTCCAGTAGTGGTCGTCGTGCGCCGTGCCGTCGGGCTCGATGGTGCGCACGGTGGCGGGCGGCAGCTTCTCCACACCGGCCAGGATCGTGCGGGGCGAGGGCACCACGGAGTGGAAGGTCATGTAGTGGTGGAGTGCCACGCGGTCGATGTCGGTGCGCACCCCGCCGCCGGCGAGCAGCGCGGGCAGGGTGGAGGCGAACCGCAGCCGCGCGGCGTCCCTGGTGATGTACAGCGGCTTGATGCCGAGCCGGTCGCGGCCCAGCACCAGGCGCCCGGTGTCCCGCTCGGCGACGGCGAACGCGAACATGCCCTTGAAGTGGTCCACGCACCGCGCGCCCCAGTGGCGGTAGGCCTTCAGCAGCACCTCGGTGTCGGAGGTGGAGAAGAACCGGTGGCCCTCCCGCAGCAGCACCTCGCGCAGTTCGCGGTAGTTGTACAGGCAGCCGTTGAACACCCCGGCCAGCCCGGCCTCGGCGTCGACCATGGGCTGCGCTCCGCGGTCGGACAGGTCGATGATCTTCAACCGCCGGTGGCCGAGCGCCACGGGGCCGAGCGCCCACAGGCCCGTGCCGTCGGGCCCGCGCGCGGCCATGGCCGCCGTCATGCGCTCGACGGCCCCCACGTCGGCCGCGCGGCCGTCGAAACGGATCTCACCGCTGAGGCCGCACATCAGACGACCTCCCTCAGCAGCCAGGTGTCCTTCGCCCCGCCGCCCTGCGAGGAGTTGACGATCATGCTGTCGGGCGGAGCCACGCGGGTCAGCGCCGCCTGCGGGACGACCGGCTCCCTGCCCGTGAACACGAACGCGCGCAGGTCGATCACGTGCGGGCGCAGGCGCTCGCCGTCGAAGGTCGGGTGCGTGGACAGGGCCACCGTCTCCTGCGCCACCCAGCGCTCCGGAGCGGCGAGGATCTCATCCCGGATCGCCTTCAGCTCGCCCGCCGAGGCGTCCTGGCCGATCATCACCCCCTGTCCGCCGAAGCCGTCGACCGGTTTGACCACCAGCTCCTCCAGCCGGTCGAGCACGTGCTCACGGTCTTCGGGGTCGCGGCAGAGATAGGTCGTGACGTTGGCAAGCAGGGGACGTTCTCCCAGGTAGTAGTCGATGAGCCGCGGCACGTAACGGTACAGGCTCTTGTCGTCGGCGACGCCGTTGCCGGGCGCGTTGGCGAGCGTGAGCGTCCCCCGCTCGATCACGTCGAGGAGCGCGGCCCCGATCGGGCTCGCCAGCAGGGCGTCCTCCTCGATCCTGCGGTACAGCACGTCCACGCGCCGCCCCGAGGCGTACACCACACCGTCCCTGACCTCCAGGCCGGCGGGCTCGGCGAGGACCGCGTCCATCTGCTCGGCGAGCGTGCGGTGCTCGTAGTACGCCGGGTCCTCCGGCCCCGAGGTGATCACCCCGATCGCGGGGTCGCTCATGGGCGAGGCCGCGAGCAGCGCCTCGCGCAGCAGCGACGCGGTGCCCTCGGGGTCGAGGACGGCCGAGCGGTCGAGCTCGGGAAGCACGTGGGCCGCCATCCGCCGGTTGCCCACCGCGTAGCCGATGCCGGAGGGCACCCGCAGGTTGTCCTCCAGCACGACCCACCGCCCGGCGCCGTCGCGGGCCACGTCGAGCCCGGCGACCGAGCACCTGATGGACTCGGCGTGCACCCGCCAGCCCGCGGGCCGGTAGCCGGGCGACTCGTCCACGGCCCACGCGGGAAGCACCCGGTCCTTGATCACCTCACGCCTGCCGTACACGTCGCGCAGGAAGGCCTCGAGCGCGCGGACCCGCTGGGGCATCCCCTCGCGGATCTTCGCCCAGTCGTCGGCGGCGATGAGCCTCGGCACGAGGTCGACGGGCATCTTGCGGGACAGGTCGGTCGCCTCCTGGTCCGCGGCCTCGCCCTCCAGGCCTTCGGCGCCCTTGACCTGGAAGGTCATGCCGGACTCGCGCATGTAGCGGTTGCGCGCGGTCTCCCGCTCGCGCAGTTCCACCGGGCCGAGCCGGTCGAGCATCTTGAGCACCGGCTGGTACGGCTCGCGGACGGTGCCCTCGATCACGGCCTCGTCCTGCACCGCGTCGTAGCCCTTGAGCAGGGTGGTCTCCAGGCCGGGGTTGGGGCCGCCGAACTCGGTCTGCCAGCCATCCGAGCGGGTCTCGGCCACCAGGAGGTCGACGACGTCCGACAGCGTCCCGCCGCGCTCCAGCACCCGCCGCTGGCGGGCGGCCGAGCTGCCCCTGCCCAGGGTGTCCTCGGCGAGCGTCGTCACCAGGTCCCAGTCGCCGGTGGCCTCAAGCTGGGGGCGCAGCCCGTCCAGCATGCGCCTGATCACCTCGGCGGCCGGCATGGCCGTGCCCTCGACCGGGTCCACGAGCGTGCCTTCGAGCCCGGAGCGCGCCGAGCGCCAGGTCGCCGCCCGGACGATCTCCATGCGGATCGGCGACCTTGGCCCGTCGTTCTCGATGGCGTGCAGCTCGCGCAGGACCACGGCGCGGAAGATGCCGGCCAGCAGGACGACCTTGCCCACGCCCGGGCAGGCGTCGCACATGCGCAGCTCGACCGTGGAGACGTGCGCGGAGGGGCGCACGTCGAAGTAGATCATGCCCGGGTCCATGATCACGCCGGAGCGCACGAGGTCCGCGACCATCTGGTCGTACTCGGCGGCGGACGCGAAGTGGCGCACCGGGCCCGTGGTGGGCCAGCGGTTCCACACCAGGGTGCGGTAGCTGGCGTACCCGCTGTCGGCTCCGAGCCAGTAAGGCGAGCTCGCGCTGAGCGCCAGCAGTGGCGGCAGCCAGGGGGACACGCGGTGGGCCACCTCGACGGCGAGGTCGCGGTTGGCGACGTCCACGTGCACCTGCGCGCCGCAGATCAGCTGCTCACGGGTGAGTAACTGATAGTCCTCCAGCATCTGCTCGTACCGGGCGTCCGGTGAGATCTTCAAGGCCGCCGGGTCCACCAGGGGCACCGCGCCCGCCGCCACGATCCCGAGCCCGAGGCCGTCCGCCGCCTCGATCACCGTGCGGCGCAGGGCGGTCAGGTCGTGCCCGAGATCCTCCAGCCGCACGTACGGGCGGCTGTTCGACTCGACCACCGAACGCTGCAGCTCCTGCGTGAAACGCTCGCCAGGCAGCCGCTCAAGGAGATGACCGGCGCGTGGAACGAGGTGGCGAGTCTCGAGGTCCACTACGTGGAACTCCTCCTCAACGCCAACGGCGACCGACTCCGCGAGACCCGTCATTCCACCATCCTTCATACGCCCATCAAGCAGGGGTGTTTGATGGGCTTCTGCCCACAAACCACCTAAATGCACGTCACGATGGAACTCTTCGGTTTGTGATTTCCCCTTCATGCGCGAACACCCGGGGCGGGCACATCACCGTCTGCGGACGGCCTCTCGCGCCATGTAACTTTCTTTCACGTTCGCCCGGATCTTAATAAATTCTTTACATCCTGCCCTGGCGCCGGGCCTCGGCGCGGAGGTGTGATTACTCCGGCCTGAGCCCCCACTCAGGCACTCGAGAAGGAGTCACATCGGTGATATCTTCACTACGGCGCGCGACCGTATCGGGTGTGTCCGCGGCGCTTCTGCTGTCCGTCGCACCCGCCGCCCTCGCGGCGGGCGCCACGCTCCAGCAGTCGGCCGACACCCCTGTGTCCTGCGCGGCCACGCTCTCCACATCGACGCGCGAGGCGGCGTTCTCCGAAGCCTCCAAGGCCACGGGCGTGCCCGAAGCCCTGCTGAAGGCGGTGTCGTACATGGAGTCCCGCTGGGACGACCACCACGGCCGGCCCAGCGGTGGCGGCGGCTACGGCGTGTTCGACCTGAGCGCCGAGACACCCGAAGCCTGGGACGGTTCCGGCAAGGGCCGCACGACCAGCACCCGGAGCCAGATCGAGACGGCGGCCGGACTGACCGGCCTCTCGGTGGCCGCCCTCAAGGAGGACCCGAACGCCAACGTCTGCGGCGGCGCGGCGCTGCTGGCGTCCTACCACAAGGGCGGCGGCGGGCTGTCCGGCTGGCGGAGCGCGGTGGCGCGCTTCGGCGACAAGAACAACTTCGTCGAGCAGGTGTACCGGACGCTGAAGAAGGGCGAGAGCCGCGTCACCGACGACGGCCAGCGGGTGACGCTGAGCGCCGACCCCTCGGTCACGGTGCCGAGCGAGCAGCCGGCCGCCGCCCACGGCACCGACTGCCCGGCGGACCTCGGCTGCGAGTGGCTCGAGGCGCCGTACGCGAAGGCGAACCCCGCCGATCCGGACAACACCGCGAACTACGGCAACCACGACATCGCCGACCGGGCCGGACCGGGCGGGCCGAAGCTCCAGTACATCGTCATCCACGACACCGAGGGCAGTTACGCGTCCTCCGTGAGACTGGTCCAGGACCCCACCTACCTCGCGTGGAACTACACGATCCGCTCCTCCGACGGGCACATCGCCCAGCACCTCGACGCCAAGGACGTGGGGTGGCACGCCGGGAACTGGTACGTGAACATGCACGCGATCGGCATCGAGCACGAGGGCTTCGCCGGGACCGCCGGCTGGTACACCGAGTCGATGTACCAGACCTCGGCGGCGCTCGTGAAGCACCTCGCCGGGAAGTACGGCATCCCGCTCGACCGGGCCCACATCATCGGACATGACCAGGTGCCAGGCACTCTCCTCGGGAACACCAAGAGCGTGCACTGGGACCCGGGGCCGTACTGGGACTGGGACCACTACTTCGAACTCCTCGGCGCCCCGATCGGCGGCACGCAGCGGACCACGGCCGATGTGGCGGCCGGCGACGTCGTGGAGGTGCGGACCGGCTACCGTGACAACGCGCAGATCGTCACGGGGTGCACGCAGGCGTCACCGGGCTCGCCCGACTGCGTCCCGGGGGCGGGGACGAACTTCGTTCCGCTCTACCAGTCGCCGTCCGAGAGCGCGCCTCTCGCCAAGGACCCGGGGTGGAAGCCGAACGGCGCCGACGGCACGACCTACGCGAGCGACGTCAGCGCGCGTGTCAATTCCGGTCACAAGCTCGTCGTCGCACAGGTCCAGGGCGAATGGCTGGGCGTGTGGTGGGCGGGCTCCCTCGCCTGGCTGCACAACCCGGCCGGCGCGCCCGTCGTGGTCCGCACCACGGCCAAGACGGTCACGGTGAAGTCCGCGACGACACCGGCCAACATATACGGCCGCGCGTACCCCGAGGCGTCCGCGTACGCGGGCACCGGCGTCCCCGTGCAGTCGCTCTCGGCGCTGGAGTACAAGATCCCGGCCGGGCAGACCTACGCCGTCAGCGACGACGCCGTGGTCACCGACTACTACCGCGCGGTCAGCTTCGACGGGTCGGCTTCCGGTGACCGCACCGACGTCATCGGCCAGGACGGGTACTACCAGCTGTGGTACGCGCACCGCCAGGTGTTCGTCCGCGCGGCCGAAGTGGACCGGCACGACCCGCGGAAGCCGGCGGTGACCAACACCGCGCTCCCGGCCATCAGCGGGAACGCCAAGGTCGGAGAGGACCTCACCGCCTCGAGCGGCTCGTGGTCGCGGCAGGTGGCGGGCTTCGGCTACCAGTGGTACGTCGACGGCGCGGCCGTCGGCGGCGCTACCGGAACGACGTACCGGCCGCGTCCGGCCGACCTGGGCAAGAGCGTGACCGTCGAGGTCACCGTCGACGACCCCTACTTCGCCGACGCGTCGGCGCGGTCCGAACCCGCAGGACCGGTCGCCCGCGGGACGTTCACGTCCGTCGAGGCGCCGGCAGTCACGGGCGTCGCCAAGATCGGCCGGTGGCTGAAGGCGTCACCCGGGACGTGGGCACCCTCACCGGAGACGGTGGCCTACCAGTGGCTGCGCGACGGCGTCCCGATCAGAGGGGCGACGGCGAACACCTACCACATCAAGGCGCTGGACTGGGGGGCGCGCCTCTCGGTCCGGGTGACGGTGTCGGGCACCGCCTATGACACGGGGAACGCGACCTCGCAAGCGACCGCCAAGGTGACTCTGTTGGGCCACGCGGGGTGACGGAAGGCACGGTGACGACAAGCGCGAGATGAGCGCCTGAGCACCTCGGGGGACGCGTCCGGCCTATGGTCCGGAGCGTCCCCCGGGAAGCGCTCAGCGCGTCGCGACGGCCATGCCCTCAGGAGTCGAAGCCCAGCCCGAGCCTGTCGAGGGTGCGGAGCCAGAGGTTGCGGCGGCCCTGGTGGGCGTCCGCCCGGGCGATCGACCACCGGGTGAGCTGGATGACCCCCGACCTGATCGGCTCGGGCGGGAACGGCACGGGCTTCTCGCGCACCATCCGCAGCTCGGTGCGCTCGGTCTGTTCCCCCGACAGCAGGTCCAGCATCACGTTGGCGCCGAACCGCGTGGCCCCGACGCCGAGCCCGGTGTACCCGACGGCGTACGCGAGCCGTCCCCGGTGTGCCTTCCCGAAGAACGCGCTGAAGCGGCTGCACGTGTCGATCACCCCGCCCCAGCGATGGGTGAACCTCAGATCGGCCAGCTGCGGGAACGTCGTGGCGAAGTGGCCCGCCAGGGTCGCGAAGGTCGCGTCGCGCTGCTCGTACTCCTGCCTGACCATGCCGCCGTTGTAGTACACGGCGTCGTACCCGCCCCACAGGATGCGGTTCTCCCCGGTGAGCCGGTAGTAGTGGAACTGGTTGGCGCCGTCGCCGATGCCCTGCCGGTTGTGCCAGCCGACCGACTCGAGCTGGGACGGGGTGAGCGGCTCGGTCATCAGCGCGTAGTCGTACACCGGCACCAGGAAGTTCCTCAGCCGTCCGAGCAGCGGGGGGAACACGCCCGTCCCGAGGGCCACCTTGGCCGCGCGCACCCTGCCGTGCGGGGTCATGAGCTCGATGGCGACGCCGTCGTCCTTGAGCGAGCGCACCGGGCTGTGCTCGTAGATGCGCACGCCCAGCGACAGGCACGCCTCCCGCAGGCCCCACGCGAGCCGCGCCGGGTCGACCATCGCGCAGCCGTCGCGGTCCCACTGCCCGCCCACGTAGGTCGGGGAGCTCACCTCGGCCCGCACCTGGTCGGCGTCGAGGAGCCTGACGTCCATGCCCAGCTCCCGGGCGATGCCGGTGTCCTCGGCCAGGCCGTCGAGCTGCCACGGCTCGGTGGCCACGTGCAGCTCGCCGGTCCGCTCGAAGGAGCAGTCGATGCCGTACCTGGCGACGGTCCGCTCGATCTCGTCGAGGTTCTCCCTGCCCAGCCGTACGAGCGTGGAGATCTCCTGTGGCCAGCGGGCGAGGCCGTTGCCCAGCCCGTGGGTGAGGCTGGCGACGCAGAAGCCGCCGTTGCGCCCCGAGGCGGCCCAGCCGACGCGCCTGCCTTCGAGCAGGACGACGTCGAGCGTGGGGTCGCGTTCCTTGGCCATGAGGGCGGTCCACAGACCGGAGAACCCGCCGCCGACCACTGCCAGGTCGGCGGCCGTGTCCTCGAAGAGCCGCCGCAACGGCTCGGGTTTGTCCGGACTGTCCAACCAGTACGGCTTACGCTCCGCGTCAGCCAGTGCTTTCAGCGGATCCACGATTCCACGTCCTAACGAACCACGTCGATCTTGCCGGCCCGGCGGGACCGGTGTCCCGTACCGGGGGGTCGTCTCCCGCGCGTCAGCTCCGACGCCGGGAGGTCACCGTGTTGACCACGGCGATCGCCACGCCGACCGCGAAGATCAGCGTGCCGAGGATGTTGACCTGCGGAGGCACGCCGATGCGGACGGCTCCGTAGATCCACAGCGGGAACGTGATGGTCGCCCCGCTGGTGAACTGGGTGATGACGAAGTCGTCGATCGACAGTGCAAAGGCGAGGAGCGCGCCGGAGACCACGCCCGGCAGGATCATCGGGAACGTGACCCGCCAGAACGTGACCCACGTCGAGGCGCCGAGGTCGCGCGCCGCCTCCTCGATCGACCCGTCCAGGCCCACCACGCGCGCCCGTACGGTCACCGCGACGAACGACACCGAGAACAGCACGTGCGCGAGCACGATCGTCATGTACCCGGTCTGCACGCCGAGGGCGACGAACAGCGACAGCAGCGAGGCTCCCATGACCAGCTCGGGCGAGGAGATCGCGGCGAACATGACCAGGTTGGTCGGGCCCTGACCGCGGAAGCGGTACCGGCCGAGGGCGATGCCGAGCAGCGTGCCGAGCACGGTGGTGATCAGGGTTGCGACCAGGGCGATGCTCAGGGAGTTCACCACGGCTGTGGTGAGGTCGGGGTAGTCCCCGAGCCGCCCCCACCACTTGAAGGTGAAGCCCTGCCAGCTGACGTTGGACTTGCTCTTGGTGTCGTTGAAGCCGAAAGCGATCATCACCGCGATCGGGGCGAACAACCACAGGAGGATGAGCCACGTGTAGCCGAAGAGCAGGCGGTCGCCCCACCGGGGGCGCCGGCGGCGCCGTACCCCGATCGAGGGCTCCGGCATGCCGTTCATGGCCTGCGTAGGGAGCGCTGGGCTGACTGGACCGCTCATCGCGCCGCCGCCTCCAGGACGTTCTCGGTGCCGAGTGCCTTGGCGTAGACGAAGATGCCGACGAGCATCGCCGCCATCAGCGTGAACGACAGCGCCGCACCGACCGGATAGTCGTTGTTCACCAGGTACTGCGTTTGGATGACGTTGCCGATCATCGTGTTGGCCGGCCCGCCGAGGATGGACGCGTTGACGTAGTCCGAGGTCATCGGGACGAACGTCATCAGGACGCCGGCGAACACGCCCGGGAGGGAAAGCGGGAGCACGATCTTGGTGAACGACGTGCGCCACGTGGAGTAGAGGTCCTGCGACGCCTCCACGATCCGCGGGTCGACCCGCTCCAGGGCCACGTAGATCGGCAGCACCATGAAGGGCAGGTAGTTGTAGGTCAGGCCGCCGATGACGGCCGCGGTCGTCGCCAGCACATGGAAGTCCTGGGGCAGCAGGCCGATGTTCTTGAGCGGCTCCAGCAGGATGCCGTCGTCGGCGAGCAGGAACTTCCACGACACGGTGCGGAGCACGAACGACACGAAGAACGGCAGCAACACCAGCAGCAGGTACGTCGACTTGCGGGCGCCACCCTTGAAGGCGATCCAGTACGCCATGGGGTACGCGATCACGATCGCGAGGATCGTCCCGACGGCCCCGTAGGCCACCGAGCGCACGAACTGTGTCTTGTACTCCACTAGGGCGTTACTGAAGTTGGCGAAGTGGAAGGTCTGCAGGAAACCGTTGACGACGTCGCCCTCCATCGTGGAGACCGAGGCCATGAAGACCAGCGGCACCACCAGGAAGATGACCAGCCACAGTCCGCCCGGAAGGACGAGCAGGTAGGGAGCGATCTTGCGTCTCATGGGTCCTAGCCCTGGGTGATCGGCTGGAAGATGCCTTGGAAGACCTTTTCCTCGGCGTCGGTGAGGGTCTTGTACGACCGGACCCTGGCCAGGTCGGACTCCGAGGGGTAGATCAACGGGCTGTCGGCCATGACTTCGAGCGACTTCTTGTCGTCGCCCTTGGCCGAGGCCGCCTTCGCCCTCACGAGGTCCTGCGTAGAGGGAACCGGGGTGATGTAGGTGATGTACTCCGCCAACGCGACCGCGACCTTGGGCTGGTAGACGTAGTCCATTATCGCCAGCGCGTCGACCGGGTTCTGGGCGGTCTTCGGGATGCACATGTTGTCGGTCCAGATGTTGCCGCCCTCTTGGGGGACGACGAACTTCAGGTTCTGGCCTTCGAGATTCTGCTGGTAGATGTCGCCCGACCACGCCATGGTCACCCAGATATCCCCGCGGGCCAGCGCGTCGACCCAATCCTGTTCATAGTATTTCCGGACAAGTCCGGCATCGCGCTGCTCCTGGAGCTTCTTCCCGGCCTTCTCCCAGTCGGCCTGGACCGACTTGTCCGGGTCGATGCCGAGCGCGAACAACCCGAAGTTCGCGACCTCCTGCGTGTCGACGAACATGCCGACCTTGCCCTTGTACTTCGGGTTCCAGAGCTCCTGGATGCTGGTGATCTCGCCGTCGACGTACTTCGGGTTGTACGCGATGCCCGTCAGGCCCGACTGCCACGGAATGGTGTAGGTGTTGCCCGGGTCGTAGCTCGGGTTCTTGAACCTCGCCCCCGCGTTGGCCGCGAAGTTCGGCAGCTTGGCGTGGTCGAGCGGGACCAGGTAACCGAGATCCATGGCCTTGCCGAGCTGCAGGCCGTTGGTCATGACCATCAGGTCGAAGCCGATGTCCTGCCCGGCGGCGAGCTGCGGCTGGATCTTGCCGAACCAGGTGGAGTTGTCCTGGATGGCCTCCTGGTAGGTCACCTGGATGCCGGTGTCCTTGGTGAACGCCTCCAGAGTGGGATACCGCTTGCCCTCCTTGTCGATGTACAGGGGCCAGTTGGCGAAGCGCACCAAGCCGTTCTTCTTCTTGTCCGCCCAGTAGCTCGCCACGGCGTCCTGCTTGGGCGCGGCGACCTTCCGGCCGGGAATGCTGCAGGCCGTGAGCGCGAGGGCGGCGGCGGACACGCCGGCCATTCGCAGTGCTTCTCGCCGGGTGAGACGCGAGCCGTCGCGGTGACGGCTCTGCGTCAGCCCACGCAGGAACGCGGGATCACGCGATGGGTCGTTCATGGGGACTTTCAACTTCCAATCGCGTACGAGTGCTGCGGCTGCCACGACAGCCAGACGGAGTCACCGCGCTCCGCCGTGATACTGCTGTCCCTGGCGTTCTGCTCGAAGACCGTGAACTCGGCACCACCCGCGAGGTTCACGGCGTAGCTGTTGTAGGTGCCGAGGTAGACGACCTCCGCCACGGTGCCGCGTACGGCGCTGAGGTCCGCGCCGGGCTCGTCGTGCGAGATCCGGATCTTCTCCGGCCGCACGGTCACCTCGACCGCGCCGCCCTCCCGCGTGCCGTGCGCCACCGGTACGAGCACCCGGTCGCGGTCGCCGACCCTGATCGTGGCCGTGCCGCCGCTGACCGCCTCGGCCGTGCCGCTCAGCAGGTTGGAGGTGCCGATGAACCCCGCCACGAACTTGGTCGCGGGACGCTCGTAGATCTCCCTCGGCCCGGCGAGCTGCTCGACCAGGCCGTCGTTCATGACGGCGATGCGGTCGCTCATGGTGAGCGCCTCGTTCTGGTCGTGGGTGACGTAGACGAACGTGATGCCGACCTCGCGCTGGATCCGCTTGAGCTCGATCTGCATCGCCTGGCGGAGCTTGAGGTCGAGCGCGCCGAGCGGCTCGTCCAGGAGCAGCGCCCGGGGGTTGTTGACCAGGGCTCGCGCGAGCGCGACCCGCTGCTGCTGGCCGCCCGACATCTCACGCGGGCGCCGCTTCTCACGGCCGACGAGATCGACGATCTCCAGCATCTCGCCCACCCGCCGCTTGATCTCCTGGTCGGGTACGCGCCTGCGCCGGAGGCCGAACGCCACGTTCTCCCAGACGTTCATGTGCGGGAAGAGCGCGTAGGACTGGAAGACCATGTTCACGTCGCGCTTGTTCGGCGGTACGTCGGTGACGTCCTGCCCTTGCAGCCGTACGGTGCCCCGCGAGGGGTCCTCGAACCCGGCGATCATCCGCATGGTGGTGGTCTTGCCGCAGCCTGACGGGCCCAGCATGGAGAAGAATTCGCCCTCGGCGATCGACAGGCTGACGCCCTTGACCGCCTGCACGACCTCACCATGCGCTAGGTATTCCTTGACGACTCCGTCGAGTTCGATGGCGGGCACCGGGGAGATGTCGGAGGCGGCCGCGGAGGCCGCCTCCTTGCCCGCCTGGATTTCGGTCATTCCAGGCTATCCCTCTTCTATGTCGGCAGCCGTGCGCCGTTGTAGTGCATGTGTGCTGCCGCGATGATCATTCACCGATGTAGTGCATGACGTGCTTGACCCGGGTGTAGTCGTGCAGGCCGAAGACCGACAGGTCCTTTCCGTAGCCCGAGTGCTTGAACCCGCCGTGCGGCATCTCGGAGACGAACGGGATGTGGGTGTTCACCCACACCACGCCGAAGTCGAGCCGCCTGGACATGCGCATCGCACGCCCGTGGTCGGAGGTCCACACCGAGGCGGACAGGCCGTACTTGACGTCGTTGGCCTTGGTGACGGCCTCGGCCTCGCCGGAGAAGGTCTGGACCGTGATGACCGGGCCGAACACCTCGGTCTGGATCATCTCGTCGTCCTGCTGGAGGCCGTCCACGACGGTCGGCTCGAACAGGTAGCCCTTCTCGCCGATGCGCTTGCCGCCGGTGACGACCTTCGCGTGGCCGGGGACCCTTTCGAGGAAGCCCTCGACGCGGGCGAGCTGGTTCTCGTTGTTGAGCGGGCCGTAGTAGGCGTCCTCGGTGTCCAGGCCGCCGGTCTTGGTGGCCGCGGCCGCCGCGGCCAGCGCCGCCACGAAGGGCTCGTGGATGCTCTCGTGCACGAGGACGCGGCAGGCCGCGGTGCAGTCCTGCCCGGCGTTGTAGAGGCCGGCCCCCGCGATCGCCTCGGCGACGGCGCCGATGTCCTTGACGTCGTCGAACACGACGACCGGCGCCTTGCCGCCGAGCTCCAGGTGGACCCGCTTGAGGTCCTCGGCCGCGGACTTCGCGACCTGCACGCCCGCGCCCACCGAGCCGGTGATCGCGACCATCGACGCGGCCGGGTGGCCGACGACCCTGGCGCCGGTCTCGCGGTCGCCGACGACGACGTTGAACACGCCCGCCGGGAGGATCTCACCCATGATCTCGGCCAGCTTGACGGTGGAGACCGGGGTGGTGTCCGACGGCTTGAGCACGACCGTGTTGCCCGCGGCCAGCGCCGGGGCGATCTTCCAGACGGCCATCATCATCGGGTAGTTCCACGGCGTGACCTGGCCCACGACGCCGATCGGCTCGTGGCGGATCACCGAGGTGTGGTCGGCGAGGAACTCACCGGAGGTCGGCCCCTCCAGCGTGCGCGCGGCGCCCGCGAAGAAGCGGAAGTGGTCGGCCGCGGGCGGGATCTCGTCCTCCGCCATGCGCGCGCGGGGCTTGCCCGTGTTGAGGCACTCCGCCTCGACAAGCTCCTCGCCGCGTGCTTCGATGGCATCGGCGATCTTCAACAGGTAACCGGCACGCTCGCCCGGCGTCGTCTGCCCCCACGACTCGAACGCGGCGACCGCCGCGGCGTAGGCTGCGTCGACGTCCTCCTGGCCGGAGACCGGCGCCTGGAGGTAGACCTCCCCGGTGCTCGGATCGATCACATCGGAGAACTGGCCGCTCTTGGCGTCCGCGAGCTCACCGTTGATGAAGTTCTGCAGACGGGTGGTCAACGTTGACCTCCTCGTGAGGTGGCTGAGTTGTCGCGACTCTGACAGAGGTCAGACGGAACGACAAGGGATTTCGTCGCGAATATATCAAATTGCTACGAAATCGCTTGACAGGGCACGATGAACTGACAACATGTCGCACCAGGACGGCAACACGGCGGGAACGGCCCCGTAATCAGTTTGCGGTAGGCGACGGAGTGCCTGGTCCGCCGGCCCGGAGGGGGTGCCCCCGCCGGGGCCGGCAGGGTGTTAGGGAGGACGCACGGAGATGACGACGCCGCCGAAGGCCCGACGGGACAACAACCACGACGCCAGGCCGGGTCCGGTGGTTCTGGACGAGATCTCCAAGCAGATCATCGAGGAGCTGCAGGCGGACGGGCGCAAGCCGTACGCCGCCATAGGTAAAGCCGTGGGACTGTCGGAGGCGGCGGTGCGCCAGCGCGTGCAGCGCCTGCTCGACGCCGGCGTGATGCAGATCGTCGCCGTCACCGACCCGCTCACCCTGGGCTTCCCCCGGCAGGCGATGATCGGCATCAAGTGCGAGGGCGATCTCGAGACCGTCGCCGACAAGCTGGCCTCCATCGACGAGATCGACTACGTCGTCCTGACCGCGGGGTCGCTCGACATCATGGTGGAGGTCGTCTGCGAGGGCGACAACCACCTCCTGGAGATCCTCGGCAAGATCCGGGCCATCCCGACCGTCCGGGCGACCGAGACGTTCGTCTACCTCAAGCTGCGCAAGCAGACCTACTCGTGGGGCACCCGCTGACCGGCCGCCCTGCGCGGCGCCCGGGCGTCCACACCTCGCCATGGACGGCGCCGTCCCGCTTCTCGCCGTACTAGAGCGGTCACCACGTCAGACGGGCTGCTCCTGCCCTCCGACCAGGGCGCCTCTGCGGTCCAGGACGTCGGCGATCTCCGCGAGGAAGGCGTCCACCTGGGCCACGGCGTAGCCCGTCTTGAACACCACCGTCGAGAAGGTCGCCTTCCTGACCTGCTCGGCGGTGAGCGGGTGGTCGGTCGTCCCGCGCAGGGTGGCGACGATCCGGTCGAGGAACACGTCGACCTCGTCCTCGTTGTAGCCGGCCCCGAGCCGCCCGGGGCGGAACAGGACGCGTTCGACCCGCACCGCCTGCGTCTCCAGCCAGGCCGCCATCAGGGCCTCGGCGACCGGCTGCTGCCCGTTCGGGGCCTCCGGCGACTTCGGCGTCTCACCGAGCCCCGGCAGGGTGGGCGCCTCGTCGTCCTCCTCCACCGGCTCCGCCGCGGAGTCCTGGTGCGCCTGGTGGAATCCGTCCCTCGCGGGCTCGCTCCAGGCGTCCCGCCGCCTGCCCGCCACCCACTCCCCCGGGGCGTCCACCGGCTCCGCCGAGTGCCCCGCGGCGCCGCTGAACCGCTCCGCGGAGATCCCGGGCGCATCGCCGGAGCGCTCCATCACCGGTGCGGCCTGGGGGAACTCGGGGGCGGGCGTGCCCCGGGTCTCCACCGCGACCACGAAGGCGTCCAGCGCGTAGTCCACCGCCAGCTCGTTGTAGCCGCCCAGCTTCGTGTCGAAGCGTGCCATGCGGATCTCGTCGGCCGTGACCGGGGCGCCCTCCAGCAACCCTCGCCCCAGTGTCGCCTCGATGCGCACGATCAGCGCATCGACCTGGTCGGGGTCATATCCGGTCCGCACCCCCAGTACTCGTGGAAAGCGGTTCACGCCTTGTCCTCCCGGTTCACACCCCCGCATTTATTTCTCTTCTTTACCATTCTGCGGGGATGACATGGGGAAATCCAGAAAGTTAGCGATTGGCCGGTAGGCTGCCGAACCTATGCGGCTCGCGAACCTCTCCTATCGCTACGCCCGCCGCGCCCCCTGGGTCCTGCACGAAGTGGACCTCGACCTGCCCGCGGGCACGGTCGCCGAGGTGACGGGGCGCAATGGCGCGGGCAAGTCCACGTTGCTCAGGCTGCTGGCCGGCACCGCGCGTCCGAGCCGAGGTTCGGTCTCCGGCCGTCCCCCGGTCGTCGGGTACGCGCCCGAGATCTTCCCGGTGCAGCAGCCGTTCACGGTCACCGCGTACCTCGCGCACATGGCCGCCGTCCGAGGGGTCACGGCGACGTCCATGGATCCGTGGGTCGAGCGCCTGGGCATGGCCACGCTCCTCGACGTGCCGCTCGGCGACCTGTCCAAGGGCAGCGCCCACAAGGTCGGGCTGGCGCAGGCTCTGCTGGTCCCACCGGGCCTGCTGATCCTCGACGAGCCGTTCTCCGGGCTGGACGAGCAGACCCGCGCCGAGCTTCCCCGCGTCATCGACGAGGTGGCGGCCGCCGGAGGCATCGTCGTGGTCAGCGACCACCAGAACGGCCTCACGGGGCGCCCCGGCGTCACCCACCTGAGAGTCGAGAACGGCATGGTCCGCGCGGTGGCCCCGGCGGAGGTACAGGACATGGCGCGGGACCGGTCCCCCGGTGACGCCCCGGCACGATCGATCATCGAGGTGCTGGTGGACGCCGGTGACGCCGAGGCGGTCGCGCGGAAGCTCCAGGCCGATGGTTACGAGGCCAGGATCCGAGGAGAGGCGCGATGAGGCCCACGGCGTTGCTCACACGGTTCAAGATCTCGGCGTACCTGAGGTCCCACCGCGTCGTCCAGCCGTTCGTCGGGCTGCTGGCCGTCATGATCATCCTGTACTCCTCCCGCGTGGCCCTGGGCCAGGAGCTTCCCTCGTACGGCGACTCGGCGGCGCTGCTCGTCCCCGTCTTCGCGTGGGCGACCAGAGGGCTGCTCGACACCGAGCCCGACGTGCAGCGGCTGATCTCGGTCACGGCGGCGGGGCGGCCCGGCCGCGAGGTGGCGGCCGGGCTCGCCGCCTCGGCGCTCGTCAGCGCGGGCCTGGCCGTCCTCGCCCTCGTGCTGCCGCTGGCCATCGGCTTTCGCGCGCTGCCCGGGACGGCGGTGCTGCTCGGCGGTCTGGCCCTGCACGTGCTCTCGGTGCTCACCGGCATCGCCCTGGGTGCGCTCTCCAGCCGCCCCATCCTGCCGGACGCGGCGACCTCGGCGCTGACGATGCTCGGCGGCTACGTCGCCGTCCTGCTGCTCAGCCTCGCGCCCGTCACCTGGCTCACGGTCCCGATCATCAGCTGGATGCGCGCGGCCGGACAGGACGCCTTCCTGAGCCGGTCACTACCGGGCCTCGCGACCGTGACCGTCTTCTGGTGCGCCCTCGCCCTCTTCGCCTACATCCGGCTCCGCCGCACGCGGCCATAGCCGGTCCTGTCACCCCCGTACGGGCTACTCACCTCGCAAGCTTTCGGCGCCGCGCCGGGCGAGGGCGTCGGCGCGCTCGTTCTCGGGGTGCCCGGCGTGGCCCTTGACCCAGATCCACTCCACGTCGTGACCCACGGTGGCCGTGTCCAGCCGCTGCCACAGGTCCACGTTCTTGACCGGCTGCTTGCCCGCGGTCATCCAGCCGTTGCGCTTCCAGCCGTGCACCCATTTGGTGATGCCGTTGCGGACGTACTGGCTGTCGGTGTGCAGGCGTACGGTGACCGGCCGCGTGAGGCTCTCGAGCGCCATGATGGCGGCCATCAACTCCATACGATTGTTGGTCGTCTGCGCCTCGCCACCGTAGATCTCTTTCTCGGTGGCGCCATAACGCAGCACGGCACCCCAGCCGCCCGGGCCCGGATTACCACTGCACGCGCCGTCGGTATAGATGTCCACGGCCTTTCCCGCCGCCTTCTCCTCGTACCCCACAACCAGCATGCACTCCTGCCCATTGATCTCACCCTCGCCACCAGTCCTACCACTCCACCCATCCAGGGCACGAGTCGCTCCAGGTCGGGGGCAGCTCAGAATCGTTACCAGCGACATTTGGGCGGAGATGGACAAAAGCCTCCACAGTTACTGCCGCCATTCACGGAAATATTAACCAATATCCGCATTCAGGGTACAGCCCGGCTTGGATTCTCGGACGCCTTTTCCTGTCGTGCCCACAGGCGGTGGAATAAATTCGGAGGCGCGAATCCCCTATCCACCAGGCAGGAGTGCGCCCATGGAGAGCTCGGACGGCCGGGTTCTGGTCATTGTTGTCATCGCGACGGTTCTGTTCGTCGTGGGGCGGCGCTTTCAGCGGACGGTGGACACGTGGGCGGGGTGGGGGAAGGCGGTGAAGACCGCCGCGGAGGCGTCGGCGAAGATCCCGGACGCGAAGTCCGCGGCGTGGGCGGCATTACGGCGCATGGTCGTGATCGGCGCCGGGACCCTGGCCCTGCTGGCGTTGATCGCGAACGCGTTCCGTTACATCTGAGGCCGTCGCCCGACCACATCCGCGACCGTCGCTCAACGCGAACACCGCCGGTACGGAAGTCGTGGCGGCGGCGTCCGGTCGGCTATGCCTCGGGGGCGGCGGCGAGCTGGCCGCAGGCGCCGTCGATCTCACGGCCTCGGGTGTCGCGTACGGTGACGGCCACGCCGTGGGACTCCAGGCGGCGGACGAAGGCACGCTCGTCCTCGGGCCGGGAGGCCGTCCACTTGGAGCCGGGAGTCGGGTTGAGCGGGATCAGGTTGACGTGCACCAGCTTGCCCTTGATCAGCCGGCCCAGCAGGTCGGCCCGCCACTCCTGGTCGTTGATGTCCTTGATCAGGGCGTACTCGATCGAGACGCGCCGCTTGGTCTTGGCCGAGTAGTTCCAGGCCGCGTCCAGCACCTCGCCGACCTTCCAGCGGGTGTTGACGGGCACCAGCGTGTCGCGCAGCTCGTCGTCGGGGGCGTGCAGGGAGACGGCCAGCGTCACCGGCAGACCTTCGTTGGAGAGCTTCTCGATCGCCGGCACCAGGCCGACCGTGGAGACCGTGACGCCTCTGGCGGAGATGCCCAGCCCCTCGGGAGCGGGGTCGACGATGCGGCGAACGGCGCCGATCACGGCCTTGTAGTTGGCCAGCGGCTCGCCCATGCCCATGAAGACGATGTTGCTCACCCGGCCGGGGCCGCCGGGCACCTCGTCGCGGGCCAGCGCGCGGGCGCCCGCCACGACCTGCTCGACGATCTCGGCCGTCGACATGTTGCGGGTCAGCCCGGCCTGTCCGGTGGCGCAGAAGGGGCAGTTCATGCCGCAGCCGGCCTGGGAGGACACGCACATGGTCACGCGGTCGGGGTAGCGCATCAGCACCGACTCGACCAGCGCGCCGTCGAAGAGCCGCCACAGGGTCTTACGGGTGGTGCCTTCGTCGCAGGTGATCTCGCGGACCGAGGTCAGCAGGCTGGGCATCAGCTGTGTCACCAGCTGGTCGCGCGACGCGGCCGGAAGATCGGTCATGTGCTCGGGCTCGGTGGTCAGCCGCTCGAAGTAGTGCCGGGACAGCTGGTCGGCGCGGAAGGGCTTCTCGCCCAGCTCGGCGACGGCCGTACGGCGCTCCGCCATCGACAGGTCGGCCAGGTGACGCGACGGCTTTGCCCGTCGGGGGGCGACAAAAGTTAGCTCGGCGGACATGTCCTTCTCTTAACGGTTTGCCGGAAGCTGCACTGGACAGCCATTCCGTGTGATCTATTGCGATCCTCGGCCGAACGGGGAGACGTCCACCGGAAAGGCGGATGAGCGTTGGGCACCACCGATGTCGTTCTCACCGACACCAGCCCCTACGGCAGTCGCGCGGTGACCGTCGAATGCGACGGGGTGTCTTCGGTAGCTTACCTGCGGGATGCCGAAGGCGGGATCCACGGGGCCGTGTGGCTGGCCAACCATGTGCAGGCGCCCTCTTCCGTCGATCTGGGCCGGGTCGGCACCGGCCAGGCTCCCGTGATGCCCGTCGCGAACACCCGCTACCCCGAGGGCACGCCGCCGTTCACGGCCGGCGAGCTGGAGGTGCTGTGGTTCGAGGAGGGCGACGGAGCCGCCCTGTACCGCAACGGCGAGCTCCTGGCGGTCATTCCCGGCTGGTCCGATCTTGAGCGCGGGATGCCCGGCTACGCCAGAGACGCCGTCGGGGAGTCCCCGTTCGCCTGGTCCCTGCAGGAGGCGCTCGAAGGGCTCGCGCCGAGGATCGCCAAGGCCCGCTCCTACTGGGAATGGCGGGACGGCGACGGCGCCTGGCCGTCGTTCCAGCAGTTCGTGATGAGCCACCTGGACGCCAGGGTCGGCCCGGCCGCGAGGTACTGGGACATCGGCGGCGACCGGCTGCCGACCGTGGGCATCACCGAACGCCCGCGGAACGGCTACACGATGCTCTCGACGGTCGGCATGAGCTGCCAGCGCATGCCCACGGTGGAGCAGTACATCGAACGGCCGGACACCTACGCCCGCATAGAGCTCGCGATCGCCACGCGCGGGGAGGCGACGGAGGCGGCGCAGCTGTTCCTCTGGCTGGCACGCTACCCCTGGCACTCGGTCACCTGGCTGGGGCACGGCCACACCGCCCGGTGGTACCGCGAGCCGGCGTCCTTCCCGCTGGGCCCGGGCTACCACGGGGTGCTGATGCTCGACACGGTGCCGGGCTTACCCGACCTGTCCGGCTTCGCCTTGGGGGGCGACGAGGTCCGCTGGCTCTGGCTGGTGCCCGTCACCGACCAGGAGCTCCAGATCGCCGCCGAGCAAGGCCACCAGGCGCTTTCGCTCTCCGGGCGCATCCCCTGACAAGGCTCACATCGGTACGAAGACCGCCAGGAGCAGCCAGACCGGCACCAGAGTGGCCAGCAGGGAGTCGAGGCGGTCCATCAGGCCGCCGTGGCCCGGGAGCAGGTTGCCCATGTCCTTGATGCCGAGATCGCGCTTGATGACCGACTCGACCAGGTCACCGAGGGTGGCGCACACGGCCACCACCGCGCCCACCACGGCGCCCTGCCAGAACTGGCCCTCCAGCAGGAACCGCACGAGCAGCGCGCCGCAGACGACGCAGGCCAGCACCGACCCGGCGAACCCCTCCCAGGTCTTCTTCGGACTGATGACCGACATCTTGTGCCTGCCGAACAGGATGCCCGCGAAGTAACCGCCGATGTCGCTGCACACGGTGACGGCGATGAAGATGACCACCCGGTCGGCCCCGTCGGACTTGGACAGCATCAGCGGGACGAACCCGGCGATCAACGCGGGATACACCGACGTCAGGACGCTCGCGGCGGCGTCACGGACGTACCCCTCCTGGCCCTGGAACATCCTCCAGCTGAGCAGAGTGAGCACGGTGAGCGTGAAGGCGCCCAGCAGCCAGATCGGGCCGCCCCAGTAAGCGCCGGCGACCATGGCGACGAAGCCCGCCAGCACCAGCCGCACCGGCACGTGCATGTCACGGACGGCGAACGCGCGGACCATCTCGACGATGCCGATGCCGACCGCCGCCACGAGCACCAGGAGGAACAGGGCCTTGACGGTGTAGAGCGACCCGATGACGGCGGCTCCGAGGGCGACGCCCACGCCGATCGCCGCGGGGAGGTTGCGGCCCGTACGGATGCGGCCCGGCCTGGCGGCGGCCCCCGGAAGATCGCCCGGTGAGCCCGCGGGGTCGGGAGGATCTTCGGAGCCCTGGGGGCCGGCGGCATGCGGAAGGCCCCCGCCGGCGCCTCCGGGACGGCCGCCGGGAACCTCGGGCGGACGCTCGTCAGACCAATGGCCTCGGCCCGGCCCGGTTCCGTCCGCCGCCGTACCTTCCACAGTGATCTCACTCTCGTACCCGTCAACCACGCTCGGCGGCCCACTCTGCCAGTACCGCCGGGCGGCGGGGAGGGAGCGCGGTGGGCCCGAACGCGGCGAAGGCGCTCCCACCCGCGGCTAACACCGGAGTGGAAGCGCCTCGACCTGACCTGCGACTGCTACCGCGCTCAGACTTCGAGCAGCTCGGATTCCTTGTGCTTCAGCAGCTCGTCGATCTTGGCGACGTGCTTCTGGGTGAGGTCGTCGAGCTCCTTCTCGGCCCGGCGGACCTCGTCCTCACCGGCTTCGCCATCCTTGATCATCTTGTCAAGGGTCTCCTTGGCATGGCGGCGGATGTTGCGCACCGAGACCTTGCTGCTCTCGGCCTTGTTCCTCGCGACCTTGATGTACTCCCTGCGGCGCTCCTCCGACAGCTCGGGGAACACCACGCGGATCACCGCGCCGTCGTTGCCGGGGTTCACCCCGAGGTCGCTGTCGCGGATCGCCTTCTCGATGGCGGTCATCGAGCCCTTGTCGTAGGGCTGGAGGATGACCATGCGGGCCTCGGGAACATGGAACGAGGCAAGCTGCTGCACCGGTGTCGGCGACCCGTAGTAGTCGACATTGATCTTGTTGAACATGGAGGGACTGACCCTGCCGGTGCGGATCGCCGCGAAGTCCTCCTTGGCGACTCCGACCGCCTTGTCCATCTTCTCCTCGGCTTCGAAGAGGGTTTCCTCGATCACAGCGGCTCCCTATTTCCCTGCCGGACTCACCAGCGTGCCGATCTTTTCACCGCGGACCGCCCGCAGAATGTTCCCCTCGCCCATCAGGTCGAAGACGACGATGGGCAGGCCGTTGTCCATGCACAGACTGATCGCCGTGGCGTCCATGACCCCGAGGCCCCGCGTGAGGACCTCGCTGTAGTCAAGTTGGTCGAAGCGTACGGCATCGGGGTTCTTGCGGGGGTCTGAGTCATAGACCCCGTCGACCTGGGTGCCCTTGAGCAGCGCCTCCGCGCCGATCTCCAGAGCGCGCTGGGCGGCGCAGGTGTCGGTGGAGAAGAACGGCGAGCCGAGCCCGGCGCCGAAGATGACCACGCGGCCCTTCTCCAGATGGCGGATGGCCCGCCGGGGCAGGAACGGCTCGGCGACCTGCTGCATCGTGATGGACGTCTGCACGCGCGTCTCGATGCCGCGCTTCTCCAGGAAGTCCTGGAGTGCGAGGCAGTTGATGACGGTGCCGAGCATGCCCATGTAGTCGGCCCGGGCGCGGTCCATGCCGCGCTCGGAGAGCGCGGCGCCGCGGAACATGTTGCCGCCGCCGACGACGACCGCGACCTGGACTCCCTCGCGCACGGCCTCGGCGACCGAGTCGGCGAGCTTGGCGACCACCACGGGGTCGATGCCCAGCGGCTCGGCGCCCGCGAACGCCTCGCCGGACAGCTTCAACATGACGCGCTTCCACCGGAGCGGCCAGTTGTACGACGAAGCCGCCGACGCAGCGGGTTGTTGGTTCTCCTGCACGACGGCGGCCTCCTCGGCGATGTTTACGAAGCTGGTCAGATCCCTCTTTGGGGCTAAGCCTATGCCTGACCGACCTTGTAGCGGGCGAAGCCCAGGACCTTGACGCCCGCCTCGGACGCGACCTTGGCGATCGTCTTCTTGGGGTCCTTGACGAAGGACTGCTCAAGAAGGGTGAAGTCCTTGTACCAGCCGTTGATGCGGCCATCGACGATCTTGCCGATCGCGGCCTCCGGCTTGCCCTCCTCGCGGGTCATCTGCTCGAAGACCGTGCGCTCCTTCTCGACCACGTCGGCCGGGACGGAGTTGGGGCTGAGGTACTTCGGGGCCATCGCGGCGGTGTGCTGGGCGATGTCCTTCGCGACCTCGGGGTTCGGGGTGTCGAGCTGGACCAGCACGCCGACGGTCGGGGGAAGCTGCGGGTCGGTCTTGTGCATGTAGGAGGCGACGAAGCCACCCTCGAGCACGACGAAACGGCGGACCTCGATCTTCTCGCCGAGCGCGGCGTTGGCCTCGTCGAGGTGCTCCTTGACGGTCTTGCCGTCGAGGTCGGACTCGAGCAGGCTCGGCACGTCGGACGGCCGGGCCGCGAGGACGTGGTCGACGACCCGGGCGGCCAACTCCTGGAAGCGCTCACCCTTCGCGACGAAGTCGGTCTCGCAGTTGAGCTCGAGCAGGGCGCCGAGCGCCTCGCCCTCGTGCTTGACGGCGATCAGGCCGTTGGAGGCGGTGCGCGCCTCGCGCTTGCCGACGTCCTTGGCGCCCTTGACGCGCAGGATGTCGATGGCCTTGTCGAAGTCACCCTCGGACTGCTCAAGCGCCTTCTTGCAGTCCATCATGCCGGCGGCGGTCGCCTCACGAAGCCGCTTGACGTCGGCCATGTTCACGGAAGCCATTGTCTTTTCCTCGTCGAGTCGTCGTGGATCGGGTGGGTGCGCCCTGACTGGCGCACCCACCCGGAAGAGCCTTGCTTGCCGTACGAATGGTGCCCGTACGGTCTGGCGCGGGTCTCAGGCCTGCTGCTCGGTGCCCTCGGCGGCCTCGGCCTCGGGGGCGGCGGCCTCAGGAGCCTCGGCGGCCTCGGCGGCCTCGGCGGCGGGGGCGGCCTCCTCCGCGGGGGCCTCCTCGGCGGCCGGAGCCTCAGCGGCGACAGCGGCCTCGGCGGGGGCGGCTTCCTCGTCACGGGCGAGCAGCTCGCGCTCCCACTCGGCCAGCGGCTCGGCGACGGCGGCACCGGACGGCTTGTCGTCGCCGCGGTTCGCACCGGCGCGGGACATCAGGCCGTCGGCGACCGCGTCGGCGACCACCCGGGTGAGCAGGCTGACGGCGCGGATGGCGTCGTCGTTGCCCGGAATCGGGTAGTCGACCTCGTCGGGGTCGCAGTTGGTGTCGAGGATCGCGACGACCGGGATGTTGAGCTTGCGGGCCTCGCTGATCCCGATGTGCTCCTTCTTGGTGTCCACGATCCAGACCGCGCTGGGAACGCGGGCCATGTCACGGATGCCGCCGAGGGTGCGCTCGAGCTTGTCCTTCTCGCGGCGGCGCATCAGGAGCTCCTTCTTGGTGAGCCCGGAGCCTGCCACGTTGTCGAAGTCGAGCTCCTCGAGCTCCTTCAGGCGCTGAAGCCTCTTGTGCACGGTGGAGAAGTTGGTGAGCATGCCACCCAGCCAGCGCTGGTTGACGTACGGCATGCCGACCCGCGCGGCCTGCTCGGCGATGGCCTCCTGGGCCTGCTTCTTGGTGCCGATGAACAGGATGGTGCCGCCGTGGGCGACGGTCTCCTTGATGAAGTCGTAGGCGCGGTCGATGAACGCCAGCGACTTCTGCAGGTCGATGATGTAGATGCCGTTGCGCTCGGTGAGGATGAAGCGCTTCATCTTCGGGTTCCAGCGACGGGTCTGGTGCCCGAAGTGAACACCGCTTTCAAGCATCTGTCGCATGGTGACGACGGGGGCCATGAGTATGGTCCTCCTGGGTAGAGCGCCGTGAAGGCGCATGCCTCGGTTGTATGCGGGAGCCTGCGGCTTCCGCCCTGACGCCCTGAGTCGTCCCATCCGGATCAGGACCCGGACCGAGAGGACGATTCGCCTGTGGGCGTGCGAAGTCGGCCCGTCTGACGAGCCACCAAAAAGTGTACCCGGAACCCGGCAACGCCCAGCCCACCGGGCAAGCTTCCTTCCCGTGACCACACCCCGCCACCCCGCCCCGGACGCGATAGGCCCCGGTAGCCGGAGACGAACCGAATCCCAGCGGCTTCAGGGGCCGGCTGGAGATCGACCCGGGCCCCGGCGGCCGCGCGTGCTCGCCGGAGACTAACCCGGGTGGCGGGGGAAGAGCTGGATGATCCCTTGGACGAGGCGGGCGTCCGGCGGCGCCTCCTCCGACGATCGCGACTTGGCCAGGTACGGCAGCAGGATCTCGGTCACCTGCCGGCCCAGGTCCGCCAGCTCGTCGGCGTTCGCCCGCAGGAGCATGTGGTTGAGTGTCGCGGCCTGCCGCCATTCCCTGGACTCGCGCACGCTGCCCGCGAGGTAGCGCAGCAGGTCGTCCGTCAGCCCGCCCACGACCGTCCTGGTGAGCACGTTCTTGGCCTCGGCGAGTTCGGGGGTGAGCTCGTCGGGCTCGGCGACGGTGAACCCCCGGTGCGGCGCCCGCCACATCCGTTCCCTGCCGTCCCCGCGTGGCGGCGCGTCCTCCACGAACCCGTACTTGGCGAGCATGCGCAGGTGGTAGCTGCACGCGCTCGGAGAGAGCCCGACGATCTCGGCGCACTCGGTCGCCGTCGCGGGGCCCTCCAGCTGTAACCGCTTGAGGATGGCCAGCCTGGCCGGATGCGCCAGCGCCCGCATGGCACGCGGGTCCTCGACCAGCTGATTCTGCTGACTCATAAGACGAACGCTAACCCGTCATCCCACCCGATCCTCCCCACCGGCCACCCGAAGTCCCACTTCCCCCAGGCTCCCGTCACGGACGAGCCGGCCCTCGATCGACAAGCGGCCCCCACCCCCAGCAGCCGAGCACCTCTCCTACCGCCGATCAAGCTCGGTCAGCTGCTCGACGCCCCAAATGCGGAAGGCATGAAAGGTAGCTTTCATAATTGTGAAGCGTTACCTTCATATTCATGGCCGAATGTATCCCCCTGCGGCGACAGCGCGACTACCGGTTGCTGTGGTCCGCGCGTGCGGTCTCCGAGACCGGCACCGAGATCTCCCGCCTCGCCGTCCCCCTGACGGCCGCCGCCCTGCTGGACGCCACGCCCGTGCAGATGGGCCTGCTCACGGCGGCCACGACGCTGCCGTACCTGCTGATCGGCCTGCCCGCCGGCGCGTACGTCGACCGTCTCGCCAGGCGCCGCCCGGTCCTGGTGGGGTGCGAGGCCGTCTCGGCGCTCGCCGTGCTGACCGCGCCGCTCGCCTGGCTGACCGGGTTGCTGACGGTGCCGTGGCTGATCACGGTCGCCCTGACGGTGGGGGTCTGCTCCGTCTTTTACCGGACGGCCTCGCTTCCCCACCTGTCCAGCGTCGTCGCCGATCATCAGCGGACGGCCGCCATCGCCGGATTCCAGAGCGTCTACTCCACCGCGAGCGTCTGCGGACCCGGTTTGGCCGGGCTCCTCGTACAAGCGCTGAGCGCCCCTCTGGCCCTGGTGGTCGACGCGGCGTCGTTCCTCGTGTCCGCCGTGTGCCTGCGTTCGATCCGGTCTCCCGAGAAGGCCGAGGCCGCCGTCCCCCGAGGAAGCCTTCTGACGGACATCCGCGAGGGCCTGCGGACGGTGATGAGCCACCACGTCCTACGGGCGCTGATCGGCACCGGGGTGATCCTCAACTTCGCGTCGGCCGGCCAGATGGCCTTGTACGTCCTGTTCGCCGTGAAGATCCTCGGGCTGCCCGCCGGGGTGGTGGGACTGCTGACGGCCTCCTTCGGTGTCGGCGGTCTCACAGGTGCGACCGTGGCGCCTCGGCTCGCCGCCCGTTTCACCGAGAACCGCGTCCTTCTGGGAGCCGTCGTCGTCTTCCCGCTCGAATTCGTGGCACTGGCCTCGGCGCACGGGGCACCCTCGGTACTGGTGCCGCTGCTCATGATCGCCTACGCGCTCAGCGGCCTCGCCACGGTGATGTTCAGCGTCTGCTACGGGGCCATCCAGCTGCGGGAGTCCCCACCCGAGCTGCTCGGCCGGGTCAACGCCGTCATGACGGTCGCGACCATGGGCGTCATGACACTCGGCGGAGTCGTGGGCGGGGTGCTCGGCGAGGTCATCGGCCTGCGCCCCACCCTGTGGGCCTGCGCCGCGATCGTCCTGCCCGCGATCCTGATCGTCTGGTTCTCCCCCGTCCGGCGCGCGGTCACGGTCTAGAGCCACGCCGATCGTCTGGTTCTCCCCTGTCCGGTGCGCGGTCACGGTCTAGAGCCACGCCGGCGGATGCGCTCCCCGGCGCGGCGGCGGCGACGACCAGTACGGCCTGACGCCACCGACCCTGCCCGGTGCCCTGACGTAGGTCAGCCTGCCGAACGGACTGTCCATCTCCTCCAGCAGATCAGCCACTTCCTCCCCGATCAGACCGGCAACCGCCTTCACCTGGCGATCGTGGACTCCCCCGCCCGGCAGAAGGCCGGCTTCCCTGTCCAGCGCGTCGCCGACTTCTCTTTCCCGAGATGCGCCGGCCTCCCTGCCCGGAAGATCGTCGGCTTCTCCTTCCCGGGGCCTGCCGACTTCCCGATCCAGAAGATCGCCGACGCTCCCGTCCAGCGGTTCGCCGGACCTTCGCTCGGAGTGACCCGTACTGCCAACACGGCCGAGCCCGTCCAGCCAGAGTGCGGTGCGGGCCAGGGCCACCTCGACGTGCCAGGAACCCCCCTCGGCCTCCCGCCGCAGCAGCCCGGCGATCGCCCCGAGCGCGGCGAGCCAGCCGGTGGCATGATCGAGGACCTGGGCGGGCAACGGCACGGGCCTCTGGCCCGCTCCCCCTTCGTGGGCGATACCGCACGCCATCTGCACCAGGCTGTCGAACCCGCGCCGCCCCGCCCACGGGCCGCGCGAGCCGTAAGCGGAGATGTCGACGCAGACGATCCCTGGCCTGATGGCGGCCAGTTCCTCCGGACCGAAGCCCAGCGCCGCCAGCGCTCCCGGCCGGTACGACTGGACGACGACGTCCGCGCCCGCCACCAGCTCTCTGAACCTCGCGGCCCCGGCCTCGGTACGCAGGTCAAGCTCGCAGGACCGCTTCCCGAACGCCGTACTGATCACCAGCCCCGGCACCTCAGGGAGATGAGCGGCTCCAACGCGCAGCACCTCGGCCCCGTAGGCCGCCAGTGTCCGGGTCGCCACCGGGCCCGCGATCACCCGAGTGAGGTCGACCACCCGAACCCCCTCCAGCCACCGCCCCTCCCTGACGGCAGCACCGTCACGCCCACCAGAGCCGCACGCGGCCCCGGCGGAAACAAGGCCACCGGCGCCAACCCCGGCCGCCGCACCGCCGAGTGGATCGAGGCCAACCCCGGCCCCGGCACGAGCAAGATCTCCCGAACCCACCTCAGCCCCGACACGACCGAGACGGTCGAGACCGATGAGGGGCAGCTCCGCGACGGCCCGGCCCTGCGGATGGGCCTGCCATTCCGACCGGCTTCGCATCGCGGCCGCGCATCCACCCGCCTCCGTCACGGCCTGCTCGATGTCCTGCGCTGTACGGCGGGCACAAGCCTCGGCGACGTCGGCTTCGTCGGCACCGGAAGAGAGACCGAGGACGTGAAGCGCGGCGTCCCGATGATGGTCGAAGTTGCAGTGCAGCCGGACCCATCCGTCGGCCGTGCGATAGTCGCCGGACAGCGGCGCCCACCCGACGGCCGTCTTCCCGTCGACGCGGAAGTAACGCTCATCCCGGAACGCGACAGCCGACTCGCGAACTTCCGTGGCAACCTCAACTTCGTCTCCGTCGCCACGCTCAGCGCCACCGCCATCCGGCCCGGCACGCAGCAGCGCGACGGCGGCGGCTACCGCGCCCACGCAAGCCGCAGCCGCCGTTCCGACCTTGAAGGTGGACGGCAGGACCGGATCCTGCCCTGTCACGTGGACCGGAGGCAGCTCAACGCCTACCTCGACACCCAGTTCCTCGATGACCTTGCCGACACCGCAGACCATCCGGGCACCCTCTCCCAGCGCGCCACACGTACCCCGTATCACCAACCTGGCGAGGCCCTCCACGCTATGCACAGGCATACGCACAACCCGAACACAGGACCTGGTGCACTGAACCCTGTGCTCAGGGCCTCGTGCTCAGGGCCTCGTGCACACGACCTCGCGCACACGACCTCGTGCACTGAATCCTGTACTCAGAATCTCGTGCCCAAAGGCTTATGCACAGAACGACGCTCGGCCGCTCGGGGCCCAGTCGCTCCAGACCAGTGTGCTCCTGTGCGACTTTTCGAGATCCGGCTGCTGGTGGTGTTTCTCCTCACGCTTGCCTCCACATCGGCGGCTCCCCCAGCACGTGGCGCAGCCGCAGCCGCCACCACCCCCAGCCCCGGTCCTCCAGCTTCCCTGCCGCCCGTCCCCCTCACACGCGTCGCCCCCACACCGGCCCCCCTCACCCCCAGCGGCCAGCACTCCGTACACCCGAGAACGGTCGATCAGAGCATCTCGGCCACCGACTCCGGTTTTCCGACCAGCCCGTTAAGGTCGACTGGCCCGGGCATGCCTGGCACCCCGGACAACGGCCTCAAGGGCTCCGGCCTGCCTGGTCCAACACGGCCTCGGTGGCGACTGCCGCTTGATGGGGCTCCAGAGATCATGCGCCGCTTCGCTCCACCCGCGCAGGTGTGGCTCCCGGGTCATCGGGGAGTGGACCTCGCGGCCCGGCCGGGTCAGGCGGTCAGGGCGGCCGGTGCGGGCGTCGTGGGGTACGCCGGACCGCTCGCCGGACGAGGTGTGGTGATGATCGTCCACCCCGGAGGACTCCGCACCACGTACCTGCCCGTTCACGCGTCGGTCCGGCGCGGGCAGACGGTCGAGTTCGGGGATGTGATCGGCCACGTCGAGACGAGTGCCGGCCACTGCCCCGCATCCTGCCTGCACTGGGGCCTGATCGACGAGGGCCGCTACCTCGACGCCCTCCTCCTGATCGGCCTCGGCCAGGTACGCCTCCTCCCCCGATGGCCCCGCTAAGTGCTACTTGCCTCGGCGGAGGCGCCAGCCTCGGTCTACGCGTTCTACGTATCCGGCGGCGGCGAGGGCTCCGAGGCAGCGCAGCACCGTCAGGAGGTCGACGCCGGCCGTGACCGCGATCGTCGCGGGTCCGGTGCCGAGCCGCGCGGGCACCGCCTCCAGGACGCTGCGGGTCTCGCCGTCAAGCGCGTCCCGTGGCAGCACGGGCCCCCTCGGCTCCGGAGCGAGATCTTCGCCGATCGCTCCGACCAGCTCGATCAGCTCGCGAGCCGACGTCACGCACACGGCCTCCGCCCTTCGGATCAGCCGGTGGCACCCGGCGGAGTTCTCCGAGGTCACCGGGCCGGGCACGGCCGCGAGGTGGCGTCTCAGGCTGATGGCATGGCCGGCGGTGTTGAGTGCTCCGCTGCGCAGGGCCGCCTCGACGACCACAGTGCCTCGGGACAGCGCTGCGATGACCCGGTTGCGAACGAGAAAGCGCAGCCGCGTGGGCCGGACACCCAGAGGGCACTCGCTGACGACCACGCCTCTCCCCCGGATCGCACTGAACAGATCTTGGTTGGCGGCGGGGTACGCGATGTCGGTGCCACAGGCCAGCACCGCGACGGTCCGCGCGGCACCTGCCAGAGCGCCTCGGTGCGCCGCCGCGTCCACTCCGTAGGCGCCACCTGAGATGACCGTCCAGCCCGCCTCGCTCAGGCCGGCACCCAGCTCCGCGGCGACGTGGGTGCCATAGGGCGTGGCCGCCCTGGACCCCACCACGGCCACGGAGCGAAGGCAGGAGAAGCGGAGATCGGCGTTTCCATGGAGCCAGAGGCCCAACGGCCGTTCAGCTCCGAGATCGTCGAGCTGAGTGGGCCACTCCAGATCACCTGGAACGATCAGGCGGGCACCCAGGTGTTCGCCCTCGGTGAGGTCCGCGATCGGATCGGCCGCCGGAAGGCGTGCCCGCCACGCTCCCAGGATGCGATCGATGTCGGGTGGCCGCCCCTTCCTGGCCGTCAACTTCTCGACGAACCCGGGATCGAGCCGCCCCGACCGCACCTGCCCAAGGGCTCCCTCGGGACCGTAGGCGGCGACGAGCCTGCCCATCACGCCGTCTCCCGCGTCCGCCACCCGCATGAGGGTCACCCTGGCCAGCCGCCCGGCATCCCACCGAAGGCCGCCGCCCCTCCCGGCCTCCCCAGGGGTGCCGCCCCTCCCGGTGGCCTCGCCAGGAGTGCCGGGACGGAGGCCGGTGCCGGCGTGGAGGTTGGGGGCGTGATCGCGGACGGCGGTGGGTTCACGGTCGGTGCTGGGCATGGGGGTCGGGGTGGTGCCGGGGGTTCCGTTAGCGAGGGGGGGTTTGGTGAGAGCTGGAATCTTCGTGTGGGTTTGGGGAGGTGGTGTTCATTCGGCGCCCAGCCACAGGCTCAGGGCGGTGTTGGTCTCGGCTACGTCGGGTTTGACCTTGCCGATGAGGTCGGCGAGGGTCCAGGAAACTCGTATGACACGGTCGAGGCCGCGGGCACTCAGCTCTCCGGTGTCCAGACACCGGTAGAGGGGTGACATCGCGGACGGGGACAGCCGGTATTCGCCGTGCAGGACCGCAGTGGGGATCTCGGCGTTGGACCTCCACGGCGTGCCCGCCAACCGCTTGAGCGTGCGCTCACGGGCCATCGAGACACGCTCGGCCACGACCGCGCTGGGCTCGATGAACTGGCGGTCGGACAGCAGCTCGCGCCGGGTCGAGCGTGCGAGCCGCACCTTGACGTCGATGCGATCGATCAGCGGCCCCGAGAGGCGGGCGAGGTAGCGTCTGCGCTGGTGGGGCGTGCACTGGCAAGGGCTCTCTGGCGTGGACGGCTGGGCGCACGGGCAGGGGTTCGCGGCCAGGACCAGCATGAATCGGGCGGGAAACGACACCGTGCCCGCAGCCCGCGCCACGGTGACCTGTCCGGACTCCAGCGGCTGGCGGAGCGAGTCGAGAACGCGGGACGGGAATTCGGGCGCCTCGTCGAGGAACAGGACCCCTCTGTGGGCGAGGGAGACGGCTCCTGGCCGGATCACGCCGCTGCCCCCGCCCACGATGGCGGCGATCGTCGCCGTGTGATGTGGCGCCATGAACGGCGGGTGCCTCAGCAGCGGGCGCCCCGGCGGCAGGACTCCCGCGACCGAATGGATGGCGGTGACCTCCAGCGCCTGGTCGCGGCCGAGCGCCGGGAGCAGGGTGGGCAGCCGCTCGGCGAGCATGGTCTTGCCGGTGCCGGGCTGCCCCATCATCCAGAGGTTGTGACCGCCCGCGGCGCACACTTCGAGGGCACGGCGTGCCATGGCCTGCCCGGCGACGTCCGACAGGTCGGGTGAAGGGCCCATGTGCGGATCGGCCGGCGGCGAGGGCTCGGGGGTGTCGGGCAGCGTGGGCATGTGGGCCGGATCGCCACTGCGCAGCCACTCGACCAGCTCGGCGAGGGTGAGCACCGGCACCACGGTCACACCCGGCACGAGCCCGGCCTCCGCGGCGTTCGCCACAGGGACCACCACGCAGGCGGCCCCCGCCTCGGCCGCCGCCACCACCGCGGGCAGGACACCGCGCACGGGTTTGACGGTGCCGTCGAGCCCCAGCTCCCCGAGGAAGAACGGGAGGGAGACGCGCTCCCTCGGGACCAGGCCCGCCGCCCCGAGCAACGCGATCGCGATCGCGAGATCGAACAGGCTCCCGCGTTTGGGCAGGCTGGCGGGGAAGAGGCTGATGGTGACCCGTGCGTCCGGCCAGGCGTACCTGCTGTTGATCACTGCTGAGCGGACGCGGTCACGGGCCTCGCTCAGGGCGGTGTCGAGCATGCCGATCAGGGTGACCCCCGCGATGCCGTGGCCCACGTCGGCTTCCACCTCGACCACGTGGCCGCTCACCCCGACCAGCGCCACGCAGCGCGTGCGGGCGACGGCCATCTAGGACACTCCCCGGTCGTGCCGGATGGAGAACTCTCCGGCGAACCGCTCCAGTGCGATCACGTCGATGCGGACCGAGGCGAACCACTCGGGCTGGCCGCTCAGCCACCTGGCCGCCAGCGTGCGGAGCCGCGCGAGCTTCGCCTGTGTCACGGCCTCGAACGCGGTGCCGTGACTGCGGCCCGAGCGGGTCTTGACCTCCACGACCGCGAGAACGGGCCCGTCACGGGCCAGAATGTCGATCTCACCCTCGGGGCAACACCAGTTGCGCTCCAGGATCTGCAGACCTGCTGCCCGCAGGTAATCGACGGCGAGCTGCTCGCCGTGCCTTCCAAGCTCGTGCGTCGCGGCCATGGGACCACCTCCGGCCCCGACGTTCGCGCACGCCACGCGGTCGCCCGGCTACAGAACCGGGCTCTGTGGACAAGAAGGCCCGGCCGAACGGCCTGTGGACGACCGCCCAAGGGTCGGCGCCCTGTGGACGGCCCCAGAGCTCAGGCGCATCCAGCCAGGTGAAAGGGGGTTTCCAAGATCACCGGCTCCGCTGCCCGAAGAAGGCGAGCCGGACGCGTCGGCCGCTCCCTGTGGAAAAGGCCTCGCGACCCGACCTGAGGCAGAGCGCGGCACCCGGCCCCGGTCAGCGTGTTCTTCGAAGACCGGCCGAGAACGTCTGTGGACCGACCCCGGGCGCGAACCAGCACTTCACCATGGCCCTACGGAGTCGACCCCAGTGGCTCATCACCTGAGATCAGCTGGAGAAACCCTCCTTGGGCATCTCCAGGTCGGGCTTGGCCAGTTCTTCGACGTTGACGTCCTTGAACGTGACGACACGGACGTTCTTGACGAACCTCGCAGGACGGTACATGTCCCACACCCAGGCGTCCTGCATCTTTACATCGAAGAAGACATCGCCGTTCTCGGCGGTGCGCACGTCGAGATCGACGGAGTTGGTCAGGTAGAAGCGCCGCTCGGTCTCAACGACATAGGTGAACAAGCCGACCACATCGCGGTACTCCCGGTAGAGCTGCAACTCCATCTCGGTCTCGTATTTCTCGAGATCCTCTGCGCTCATCCCGGTCCTCCACTTCCCTTCCTCCCCCGGCGCGACCAATCAGGCGACACCGGCCCCCACCCCATTCTCGCCTATCTCCGTGCCAGGTCCTGACCGCACCACCGAGTTCACTGTTACAAAGGAGAACCGATGATGCGGACTGGGGCCGTGAGCGGCGAGTGCTCGCCGGTGCCCGAGCGTGACGTACCCCTTGTGCTCGGCGAAGCCGTACTGGGGAGACAGGTCGTCCAGCGAGATCATCATGCGGTCCCTGGTCACCTTGGCGACGATGGACGCCGCCGCCACGCACGCCGAGACCTGGTCACCCTTCCACACGGCCAGAGACGGCGCGGGCAGGCCGGGCACCGGGAACCCGTCGATCAGAACGTACCCGAGATCGCAGCCGAGACCGGCGACGGCCCGCCGCATCCCGGCGATGTTGCACTTGTGCAGGCCGCGCGCGTCGATCTCCTCGGGCGGGATCACCACGACCTTGACCGCCCGCGCGGTCGCGAGGATGCGGTCGTGGAGCACCTCGCGCCGGGCGGGAGTGAGCAGCTTGGAGTCCGCCAGTCCGTCGATCTCGGATCCGAGGACGACCGCGGCCACCACCAGCGGACCGGCGCATGCTCCGCGGCCCGCCTCGTCGACCCCGGCGACCGGGGACAGGCCACGTCGTGCGAGCGCGCGCTCGTACCCGTAGAGCCCTGAGTCCCGCCGTACGACGCTGGGGCGCGGGCGAAAAAGAACAGTCATAAGACAGGCGGCTCGGCGCCCCGCCGCGAGGGAACGGACCTGCGCGAGAGTCGAGCCCCCTGGCCGATCAACGGCGATACGAGCGCGACCATGCGCCCAAGCCTACGCCCCAATCGGCCGGAGGGGTACGCTATCGCACCTTTGAGAACGTCTCGGGAACCGGCAATGTGCCCATCCGCGACAGCGGCCAGTAGAGCGCGAAGGCCCTGCCGATCACGTCGCCGGTGGAGATCGTGCCGTGGAACCCGTCGTCCATGAAGGCGCGGGAGTCCTCCGAGGCCGCGCGATGGTCTCCCATCATCCACAGCCGGCCCTTGGGAACGGTGATGTCGAACTTCTTCTGCGAGGGGAAGTCCTGCGGGTTGAGATAGGACTCCTCGTCGAGCGGCACCCCGTTGACCGTGATGCGCCCCTTGGCGTCACAGCACTTCACGTGGTCACCGCCGATGCCGATGACTCGTTTGATCGTGGTGGTGCCGTCCCAGCCCTTGAAGACGACCACCTCGCCACGCCCGAGGTCACCGGACAGCCGGTTGACGATCACCCTGTCGTTGATCAGCAGGGTGTCCTCCATGGACTCCGACGGGATCCAGAAGGAGTCCAGAACGAACAGGCGCACCAGGACCGCGACGGCCACCCCGCCGAGCACCAGCAGGACCGACTCCCGCCAGCCGGACTTCTTGGCACCCTTGGACTCGTCCTCCGGGGCGGACGTGCCCTGCACGTCCTCGGGCTCCGGCTTCTCCTCGATGACGCTCATAGAACCGCGGGGCACACCACTGGGGGGAGGAAGCCCCTTCTCCTTCGTTCTGGTGGGGGGATGACCACGACGCCGCGCGACGGCCGGGCGGCCGTCAGGGGGCCGGGAAGGGCCCTTCCCTGACAGCGCCGGCCGGAGGCGAAGGTCAGTAGGAACGACCGCCGGCCCTGTCGAGCACGCGCCGGCGCAGCCGTATGAGGGGGAACGCTCCGGCGAAGCCCAGCAGCAGCGGCGAGGCGCCGCCGACCATGGCGGCGGTCTTCAGCGCGGCCTGGTTGAAGGTGTCGGGGATCGGCAGCGTCGTCGCGCGGGAGAACGGCCACACGATGACGAAGGCCCGCCCGACCACCTTGTCCGCGGGGATCGCCCCGCCGCCGGGATCGCCCTGGTGGGAACGGGAGTCGTAGGAGACCGAGCGGTGGTCGCCCATCACCCACAGACGGCCCTTCTCCACCTTGATCTCGAAGAACTTCTGCGACGGCTGGTCGTCCGGGTAGAGATAGGCCTTCTCTTCGAGGGGAACGCCGTTCACGGTCACGCGGCCCTGGGTGTCGCAGCACTTGACCGTGTCTCCGGGAACGCCGATGACGCGCTTGATGTAGTCCTTCTCGCCCGGGACCACGCCGAAGGCCGTGCCGACCCAGCGGAAGAAGCCCGCCACGGGGTTGGACGGCTCTGGCACCTGGATCTCGCTGGCCCAGGAGTCGACGCCCGAGAACACGACGACGTCACCGCGCTCGATGTCACGGGTGTGGTACACGAGTTTGTTGACAAGCACCCTGTCGTTGACCAGCAGGGTGTTCTCCATGGACTCGGATGGGATGTAGAAGGCCTGGATCACGAAGCTCTTGATGATGAGCGCCAGGACCAGCGCGACCACCACCAGAACAGGTAGCTCGCGCCAGAAGGAACCCTTTTTCCCCTTGCCGTCTTTGGCTGTCGACTTGGTGTCTTCCGCGACCACGTCTACCTCGTCCTCGACGGGGCGGCGCGGACCGCCGGCCCCCTGGCCATCGCTAGTCATCGCTGTCGAGCCTAAATGATGCATGCTCCCCGGCGGGTCGCCGACTCGGCATGGCATCCAAAGAAACTCGGCGATCCGGCCGGATGGAGCGGTCATCCGGCTCAGCAAAATGGCCCGCATCCCTCGCGGGTGCGGGCCACATGTGGTGCGGGCCTACTTGCCGGTGGGCAGCGCGTCGCGCTTCTCGCGGATGCGGGCCGCCTTGCCGCGCAGGTCGCGCATGTAGTAGAGCTTCGCCCGGCGGACGTCACCGCGGGTCACGACCTCGATCTTCTCGATGACCGGGCTGTGCACCGGGAACGTGCGCTCGACGCCCACGCCGTAGCTCACCTTGCGGACGGTGAACGTCTCGCGGGCCCCGCCGCCCTGGCGGCGAAGCACGAATCCCTTGAAGACCTGGATACGGGACCGGTTGCCTTCAACGACGCGGACGTGGACCTCGAGCGTGTCGCCCGGGCGGAAGCTCGGAACGTCGCTACGTACGGAGGCCTTCTCAAGCTCCTGGATCAGCGTGTGCATGACAGCGGTTCCTCATTTGAAGCGAGCGCTCGGAGGTCCGCCCGGCCATGCCTGAAGCACGACTACGAGGAAGACACGAGCACTGGGCTGAATACGTCTCGGATGCCGGGCCCGTCGGCCCGGAGCGGCCACGCCAACCGCAGGGCAGTTGGCAGCAGCGATTCAGTTTGCCATATCTTCCGGCGGGACGCGAAACGAAGCGTCGTCGAGCACCTCACGATCACGCTTGTCAAGGCTCCCGGGGTCGAGCCTCGCGGCCAGTTCGGGCCTCTTGGCGACCGTACGGCGCAGCGCCTCGTCCCGCCGCCACCGGGCGATCGCCCCGTGGTTGCCCGAGAGGAGGATCGGCGGCACCTCGTGGCCGCGCCAGACCGGAGGCTTGGTGTAGACGGGGCCCTCCAGCAGCCCGGCCATGCTGCCGGGGGCGAAGGAGTCGTCGGCGACCGAGCCGGCGTTGCCGAGCACGCCGGGCAGCAGGCGCCCGACGGCCTCGACGATGACCAGCACGGCGGCCTCTCCTCCGGCCAGCACGTAGTCGCCGATGCTGACCTCGTCGAGGCGCAGGCGCGAGCCGTACTCGGCCATGACCCGGGCGTCGATGCCCTCGTAGCGGGCGGGGGCGAAGAGCAGCCAGGGCTCCTTGGCGTACTCCAGGGCGACTTCCTGGGTGAACGGCCGCCCGCTGGGCGTCGGCACGACGAGCCTCGGCGGGCCTTCGGCGGAGCCCGCGACGGCGTCGATGGCCTCGCCCCACGGCTCGGGCTTCATCACCATGCCGGGGCCGCCGCCGTACGGCGTGTCGTCCACCGTGCGGTGGACGTCGTGGGTCCAGTCGCGGAGCTGGTGCACCCGGATGTCGAGCAGACCCCGCTGCCGCGCCTTGCCGATCAGCGACACGTCGAGCGGGGCGAAGTACTCCGGGAAGATCGAGATGATGTCGACGCGCATGCCCGTCACCGGTCAGACCGTCTCTTCCGGGTCGAGCAGGCCGGGCGGGGCGTCCACGACGACCCGCTTCGCGTCCAGGTCGACCTCGGGGACCAGGGCCTTGACGAACGGGATCAGAACCTCACCCTGATCGCGCTGGATCACGAGGAGGTCCTGGCCGTGGTGCAGGACGTCGACGATCTCGCCGACGGCCTCGCCTCCGGTCGTCACCACCGACAGGCCGATGAGCTGGTGGTCGTAGAACTCGTCGGGGTCGCCGGGGGGCGGGATCTCCGAGGAGTCGATCACCAGAATGGTGTCGCGCAGCTCTTCCGCCTCATTGCGGTCGGCGATGCCCTCGAAGCCCAGCACCAGGATGTTCTTGTTCCAGCGCATGCGCTCGACGACGAGCGGCCCGGTGCCCGCGGGGTCGGTCGCCAGGGAGGTGCCCGGGGCGAAGCGCGCCTCGGGGTCGTCGGTGCGCACCTCGACCGTCACCTCGCCACGGATGCCGTGCGGGCGGCCGATGCGGCCGACGACGAGCTGCACGTCGCTACTCCTTCGAAAGTTCGTACCAATGCCCCGGAACCGCGACAGGGGACCGCCCGGCTGCCGGGGGTCCCCTGTCCAGAGGGTCGTGGCCTCTGAGGTCTCGCTACCGGGCTTCGTTCAGGTCGAGCAGGTCGACCCTTACGTACTTGCCGTCGGCGAGGGCGTTCACAACGGTGCGAAGCGCCTTCGCCGTACGGCCACCGCGGCCGATGACCTTGCCGAGATCCTCGGGATGGACCCGGACCTCGAGGACGCGCCCACTGCGGATGCGGCGGGCACGAACCAGAACGTCGTCGGGATGCTCGACGATGCCCTTGACCAGATGCTCGAGGGCTTCCTCAAGCACCTCAGGCCTCGCCTTCCGGCTTCTCCTCCGCGGCCGGCTCGGCCGGGGTCGCGGGGGTCTCGTCGGCCTTCACGGTCTTCTTGGGCTTGCGCGCCGTGGTGGCGTTGCCGGTGCCGGCGTCGCTCGCGAGCGACTCCTTCGCGGCGGCCTCGTAGATCGCGTGACGGTCGGCCTTGGGCTCGGCGACGAGCAGAGCCGGCGGGGCGGCCTCGCCCTTGAACTTCTGCCAGTCACCGGTGAGCTTGAACAGCTTCAGGACGGGCTCGGTCGGCTGCGCGCCGACACCCAGCCAGTACTGCGCCCGCTCGGAGTTCACCTGGATGAACGACGGGTTCTCCTTGGGGTGGTAGAGGCCGATCTCTTCGATCGCACGGCCGTCACGCTTGGTGCGGCTGTCCGCCACCACGATGCGGTACTGCGGGTTGCGGATCATGCCGAGCCGCTTGAGCTTGATCTTGACTGCCACGGGTGTGGTCTCTCCTGGACTTTCGAGCGTGGGTGAGCGGGCGTCTCGCCGAGTGGGGCACGACGGGATGACCGCCCGAGGGACAAGCCGTGACGCGCGGGGGTGAGAGGGCACCCACGGTCACGGTGTTCCAACATGCCATTCTGCCAGATGATTCGACCGCTGTCCGAATCGGCGCGCAATCGGCGGAGAACAGCGGAGAACAGGGTCTACTTCTGGCCGGGCAGCCGCAGCTTCGAGGGGTCGAAGCCCGGCGGGAGCTCGATGCCGGGCGGAAGCTGCCCGCCGAGGCCACCGAGACCGCCGAGCCCCGGAGGTAGCTGCGGCGCGGCCGAGCCGCCGTCGGCGGCCCCCGCCTTGCCGAGCGCGGCCTTGCGCGGGTCGCCGCTGACCCGGCGGCCCTTCTTGGCCTTCTTCTGGACGGCCTTGCCCTTGCGGCCCCCCGGCATGCCCGGGATGCCCATGCCGCCCGCCACCTGCTTCATCATCTTCTGCGCGTCGAAGAAGCGGGTGACCAGGTTGTTGACCTCGGTGACGCTGACGCCGGAGCCGCGCGCGATGCGGGCGCGCCGCGAGCCGTTGATGATCTTCGGCTCCTGGCGCTCGGCCGGGGTCATCGAGCGGATGATCGCCGCGACCCGGTCGAGGTCGCGCTCGTCGACCTGGTTGAGCTGCTCGCGCATCTGCCCCATGCCGGGCATCATGCCGAGGAGGTTCTTGAGCGGCCCCATCTTGCGGACCATCATCATCTGCTCGAGGAAGTCGTCGAGCGTGAAGCCGTCGCCGGAGGCGAGCTTGCCCGCCATCTTGGCCGCGTCGGCCTCGTCGAAGGTGCGCTGGGCCTGCTCGATCAGGGTGAGGATGTCACCCATGTCGAGGATGCGCGAGGCCATGCGGTCGGGGTGGAAGGCGTCGAAGTCCTCGAGCTTCTCACCCGTCGAGGCGAACATGATCGGACGGCCGGTGATGTGCCGCACCGAGAGCGCCGCACCGCCGCGGGCGTCGCCGTCGAGCTTGGTGAGCACGACTCCGTCGAAGCCGACGCCCTCCATGAACGCCTGCGCGGTGGTGACGGCGTCCTGACCGATCATCGCGTCGACGACGAAGAGGACCTCGTCGGGGCTGACGGCGTCGCGGATGTCCGCGGCCTGCTTCATCAGCTCCTGGTCGATGCCGAGGCGGCCCGCGGTGTCGATGATGACGATGTCGTGCTGCTGGCGCCTGGCGTGCTCGATGGACTCGCGCGCGACCGCGACCGGGTCGCCGACGCCGTTGCCGGGCTCGGGGGCGTAGACAGGGACCTGCGCCCGCTGCCCGACCACCTGGAGCTGCTGGACGGCGTTGGGCCGCTGCAGGTCGGCGGCGACCATGAGCGGGGCATGGTTCTGCTCGCGCAGCCAGCGGGCGAGCTTGCCGGCCAGCGTGGTCTTGCCCGCGCCCTGGAGGCCGGCGAGCATGATGACGGTCGGCGGGTTCTTGGCGAACCTCAGCCGCCGCGTCTCGCCGCCGAGGATCTGCACCAGCTCGTCGTTGACGATCTTGACGACCTGCTGGGCGGGGTTGAGCGCCTGGGAGACCTCCGCGCCCCGGGCGCGCTCCTTGACGTGGGACACGAAGTCCTTGACGACCGGCAGCGCGACGTCCGCCTCGAGAAGGGCGATGCGGATCTCGCGACAGGTCGCGTCGATGTCGGCGTCGGACAGCCTCCCCTTGGACTTCAGGGAGGAGAAGACCGATGTCAGCCGGTCGGAAAGCGTCTCGAACACGTGATTGGCCAGCCTCTGCGCTACGGGTCGTCCGGGGTTTGCGTCTGCGACTCGACCTCCCAGCCTATCCGCTCCGCGGGCCGGTCACGCGTATCCGGCGGTGGGCAAGGAGGTCCCGCGCCGCTAGCTTCTCCAGCCCGGTACGGACACCCGCATCGTCAGAGCGTGCTCGACCAGGGCGATGAGGGTGCTCTTCACCGAGTCCCGCTGCCGGGCGTCGGTCCGTACGATCGGGATGTTCGGGGCCAGGGTGAGGGCGTCGCGCACCTCCTCGTCCTGGTGCGGATGGTTGCCGTCCCAGCCGTTGAGCCCGATGACGAACGGCAGCTTCGCCTCCTCGAAGTAGTCGACGGCCGGGAAGCTGTCGGCCAGCCGCCTGGTGTCGACCAGCACGACCGCGCCGATCGCGCCCCGGACCAGGTCGTCCCACATGAACCAGAAACGGTGCTGCCCGGGCGTGCCGAACAGATAGAGGATCAGCTCGCTGTCCAGGGACACACGGCCGAAGTCCATCGCCACCGTCGTGGTGGTCTTGCGTGGAATGAGGCCCAGGTCGTCGATGCCGGCGCTTGCGTCGGTCATGACCGCCTCGGTGGTGAGGGGCACGATCTCGGACACGGCGCCCACGAAGGTCGTCTTACCGACGCCGAAGCCGCCCGCGACGACGATCTTCGTCGACGTCAACCCGCCACGGCTAGAGCCTGCGAAGTCCACTGAGAACCCTTTCGAGCAAGTTGAGATCCGGCTTCCCGGCGTCCAGCTGCGGCTGATGCAGCTGGACCAGGCCTTCGGCGGCCATGTCCGAGATGAGCACCCGGGCCACGCCGAGCGGCACCCGCAGGAGCGCGGAGATCTCGGCGACGGAGCGTACCTGGCGGCAGAGCGAGTTGATCGCCTGGTACTCCGGGATCAAGCCGGAAATATCTTGGTAAGCCGGAATCGTGGAGTGAACCAGCGTTTCCATGGCCAGATGCGTCCGCGGCGCCGAGCGCCCTCCGGTGACTGTGAAGGGCCGGACAGGCGACGACGGCTCCTGCTGGTACCGCCGTAAACCGTCCTCCCAGCCGGGACCACCCATGGAGGTCACCGCGGTGACGACGCCTGAAGCTCGGCGCGCACGGCCGGGGTCAACACCTGACCGGCGCGCTCGACCATCAGCGTCATCTGGTACGCCACCAGGCCCATGTCACAGTCCGGGGCGGCCAGCACGGCCAGGCACGAACCGTCGCTGATCGACATGATCAGCAGCAGCCCCCGCTGCATCTCCACCACGGTCTGGGTGACCGCTCCACCCTCGAAGACCCGGGAGGCCCCCTGGGTCAGGCTGATCAGGCCCGCGGCCACCGCCGCGAGCTGGTCGGCCCGGTCCTTGGGGAAGCCCTCTGAGTACGCCAGCGGCAGCCCGTCGGAGGACACCACCACCGTGTGCGCCACCCCCGGCACACCCCGGACGAAGTCGGTGATCAGCCAGTTGACCCCGCGGGCGCCTTGGCTCAGCTCTCTCACTTGTCCTCCTTGTCGCCCTGAATGCGCCGCAGCTCGGCGTTGAACGCCACCTCGTCCTCGCTCAGCTCGCCACGGGCGACCGCCCGGCCCTGCCGGATGCCCTGCTGGAAGCTCGACAGCCGGCTGCGCGCCCGGTCGGGCGACAGCGCCGGCATGGCGGGCAGAGGCGTCGCGGCGGCCTCGGGTGTACCGGCCGATCCGGGTACGAGGTTCGCCTTGGGCACCCGCTTGGGCAGGCCCGCGGCGGTGGTCCCGTCGCGCACCGGCTCCTGGACGACCGCCGCCGCCTGCCATCCGGCGTCGGCGGGGATCTCCTGCCATCCGGTGGAGGCCTTCTCCTGGTCCTGTTCGCGGTCCACGCGCCGGAACCAGGCCGACTCGACGGACGCGAAGATCGGCAGGAAGTCGTCCTCCTGCTCCATGGGAGAGGAGCGCACGGCGGGAAGCGGGCCGGTCACGGCGTCCAGGTCGGAGGTGTCGTACCGGCGCGGGCGCAGGCGGGAGGGCAGCTCCCCGCCTGTGCCGCCGGGTCCTGTGGGAGGACCGGCGAGCCCGCTCTGTCCCGTGGTGGGTCCCTTGAACAAGCTCGGCCCCGGCGGCGCGCCGCCGAAGCCCGGGCCCGTGGGCGGGCCGCCGAATGCGTCGGAACCCGGGCCCGCGTACCCGCTCGAGCCGGTGGCCGGGCCGCCGAAACCGCCGCTCGGGCCGGTCGGCGGGCCGCCGAAACCACCCGACGCACCGCCGGGTCCACCGAAACCACCCGAGGCACCGCCGGGTCCGCCCAAACCATCGGCTCCGGGGGGAGGTCCGCCGAAACCGCTGGAACCCGGGCCGTACAGCCCGCCCGTGGCAGGGCCGCCGAAACCGCCGCCGGAGCCGGTCGGCGGGCCGCCGTACCCTCCACCGCCGGTCATCGGGCCGAGAGCGCCGCCGCCCGTGGTGGGACCGAGGGGTCCCGCGCCGTTGGAGGCACCGAACGCGGGCGGCTCGGTGAACGGGCCGGATCCGCCCGAGAAGTCGAACGTGCCGTTGGCCGGGGTGGACGCGGTGAACATGCCCTGTCCGGCGGGCTGCCCGGTGGCGGACCACGCGGGTGCCCCGGCACCCGTGAACGACTGCGCGCCCGGGGAGACGCCGGCGCCGACGGGGTGCGCGGCCATGCCCATGAGCGCCTCCGGCAGCAGGACCATCGCGGTCAGGCCGCCGGTGTCGTGCCGCCGCAGCTGCACGCGGATGCCGTTGCGCAGCGCGAGCCGGCCGACCACGAACAGGCCCATCCGCCGCGACACCGAGACGTCGACGACGGGCGGGTTGGCGAGCCGCCAGTTGGTCTGGGCGAGCTCCTCGTCGGTCATGCCGATGCCGGCGTCGGTGATGGAGATCATCACGCCGCCGCCGTCGATGCGGTTGGCCGACATGGTGACCCTGGTCTCGCGGGGCGAGAAGGAGATGGCGTTCTCGACCAGCTCGGCCAGCAGGTGGATGACGTCGTTGACCGCCTGCCCGGCGATGGAGATGCCGGTGGGGACGTGCATCGCCACCCGCTCGTAGTTCTCCACCTCAGACAGCGAGGCCCTTGTGACGTCCAGCAGTGGCACGGGCTGGCTCCACCGGCGCGCGGGCTCCTGGCCGGCGAGGACCAGGAGGTTCTCACTGTTGCGCCGCATGCGGGTGGCCAGGTGGTCGAGCCGGAACAGGTCTCCGAGGCGGCTGTCGTCCTGCTCGCCCTGCTCCAGGCCGTCGATCAGCGTGATCTGCCGCTCGACCAGGGTCTGCGTGCGGCGGGAGAGGTTCACGAACATGGCGCTGACGTTGCTGCGGAGCTGGGCCTCGTCGCTCGCCAGGCGGATGGCCTCGCGGTGGACCTCGTCGAAGGCCCGGGCCACTTCGCCGACCTCGTCGGCGGAGGCGACGCCGATGGGCAGTACCTCCGGCGGCCCGGTGTTGCCCTCGGACTCGCGCAGCTTCTGCACCATCTCGGGCAGGCGCCGCCCAGCGATCTCCAGCGCCTCGCCCCGCAGCCGCCGCAGCGGGCTGACCAGCGACCTGGCCATGACGACGGTGATCGCGAGGACCAGGATGAGGAGGACGGCCACGACGCCGATGTTGATGGCGGCCTGGCTCTGGTCGCCGCGTGCCAGCTCGGCCGCGCGGTCGACGATGGAACGGCCCAGGGCCCGCTGCACGTCGTGCATGCGGTTCAGGCCCTCGCTCGCGGCGTCGAACCAGAAGTCGACGTCGTTCGTGCCTCCGCCGCCGAGCCCGCTGAGCTGCTGGTTCTGGCGGGTGAGCTCCAGGATGCGCTCGACCAGGCCGGCGGCGCGGTCGATCTTCTGGCCGCTGACGGTGTCGGCGTACAGCTGCCGCTCGGCGAGCGTCGCCCTGGAGAAGAACACCTTGAGCTCGCTGGCCTGCTCCGCGCGGGCGGCGTTGAAGGCCTCCAGCTCGGCCTGGCCGAACCGGCGGGTGATCAGCGCCATGGCGACGAGGCCTCGCTGCCTGGACGCCTGCTCGGCGGCGCGGGAGAGCGACGCGAGGGAGGACGCACTGGCGTCCAGCGTCTCGTCCGTGCTTCCGCGGGCGGTCTCGTCGAAGACGGTGAGCAGGTCGTCGAGGACGAGCGAGTACTTCTGGAGCGCGGGGAGCGCCGGGAGCTGCGAGTCGGTGATCGTCGCGCGGAGCGAGCGGATCTCGGAGAGCCGGTCGAGCAGGCGGGAGACCACCTGGCGGCCGATGTCTCCGAGGGCCGGCTCGACGACCTTCCTGCGGTCCTGGACGATCTGGACGGCCGAGTCGACCGCGTTCTGCTGGTCGGCGAGCTTGGTCTGGCTGCCGCGGCGGCCCGCGGCGACGAACCTCGCCGAGAGGTCGCGTTCGATGTCGAGCTGGTGGCCGAGGTCGCCCAGGCTCGTGACGAACTCGGCCACGGTCCTGACGCGTTCATATTCGGTGGCGCTCTGCACCGAGGTCGCCACTCGCAGGCCGCCGAGCAGGACCGCCACCAGGGTGGGTACCAGAACCAGCGCGATAAGACGGGTCCGGACCCGCCAGTTACGCAGAGCGAGCAGGCTTCCCGTCCCGTGACGCGGGTTGGATGGAGCATCCGTCTCGGAACGCGGTCGGGCTGCTTCCGGATTGGTACCGCGACCGCTCTCGATTGTTGCTGTCCTCACTGGTCGCAACCTCTCGCCAGCTGGTCTGCTTTGGGGGGTATGGGGACTTGCTCATGTGACGCATGACAAGTCAAGGGGCAATTGGAGCATAAGCCTACGAGTTCGACCAACAGCCATGGGTCGTTAGAACGGTCCAATCCGTTATTCGATCAATAAGAATCACGCTCGGTAGTGCAGGGCGAGTTCACGATGGCGCCCACCAGGCAACCTACCTGCAATATCGCCAAATTTGGCGTTATAGCGCTCCAAAGGCTTATACCTCGCATAGCGCCAACCGCTGGTCAAACTGGACTTTTTTACGAGTTTCATGACATAGGCGGCTTATGCGTGTTAGTTCCGATCTTCCTCCGCTAGGCTTCACGCTCGCCGTGCCACAACGGTCTCCTCAGGAGCAGCAGGCACTCTTCCCCCACACCTAAAAGGACTCCTCAATGAGAAGACTCAGGGGTCGTACCTTCATCATCGGCGCAGTGGCCACTCTGGCTCTCGCCGCGTGCGGAAGCCCGAATACAGGTTCGAGCGCGTCCGGCGGAGGGTTGGAAAAGACCACGATCACGGTCGGCGTCCTCGCCATCGCCGACGTGGCAGGACTCTACATCGCGAACCAGAAGGGCTACTTCAAGGAGGAGGGCCTGACTGTTAAGCCCGATATCCTGCAGAGCACGCAGTTCGCCATCCCGAAACTTCTCAGCGGCGGCCTTGACCTGGCCCTCGGCAACTACTTCTCGATTCTTTCTGCCACCGAGAAGACCAACGACAAGTTCCGCTTCGTCTCCGACACCTTCCAGGCCAAGAACGACGTCTTCGACATCGTGGTCCCGAAGGACTCCCCGATCCAGTCGGTGAAGGACCTCAAGGGCAAGAAGATCTCCATCGCGGCGCTGAACAGCATCGGCGAGCTCGCGGTGGGCTCCACAATGCGCGTCGCGGGCCTCGACCCGAAGGCCGACGTGACCTTCATGCCGATGGCCTTCCCGCAGGCCCCCGCCGCGCTCAAGGCCGGCCAGATCGACGCGGCGTGGCTCACCGAGCCGTTCCTCACCGGCGTCCAGAAGGACATGGGCGCCCGCAAGATCGCCGACACGATGACCGGCGCCATGGCCGACTTCCCGATCGCGGGCTGGACGGCCACCGAGGACTGGACCAAGAAGTACCCGAAGACGATGGCGGCCTTCCAGCGGGCCATCCTCAAGGGCCAGCAGGACGCGTCGGCCGACCGCAAGGCGGTCGAGCAGGTGCTGCCGAACTACAGCCCGATCAAGCCCGAAGTCGCGTCCGTCATCAACCTGGGCGCCTACCCGACCTCGCTCAGCGCGACCCGCATCCAGCGCGTCGCCGACCTGATGTTCGAGTACGGCTACCTGTCCAAGAAGATGGACGTCACCCCGCTGCTGGTCCCGCTGCCTCAATGATCGACCGCCGAGTGGTCCGCGGCGCCGCAGGCGTCGCGGTCCTCCTCATCGCCGCGGAGCTGGCGGGCCGCTCAGGCCTGATCGATCCGGTGCTGCTTCCCCCGGTCTCCACGGTGCTGGCCGCCGCCGGGGGGCTCGTCGCCGACGCGGATTTCCTGACGGACCTCTGGGGCACCCTGACCGTCTGGGCGATCGGGCTGCTCACCGCGATCCTCATCGCCGTCCCGCTCGGCGTGCTGCTCGGCACCCTCCCCCGCGCGGAACTGGCCGCCCGCCCCATCGTGGAGTTCCTGCGGCCCATCCCCTCGGTCGCGCTTCTCCCCCTGGTCACGCTGCTGATCGCGGACGGCCACAGCGTGAAGATCACCGTGATCGTCTTCGCCGCCTCGTGGCCCGTCCTCATCAACACCATGTACGGGCTGCGGGACGTCGACCCGGTGGCGAAGGAGACGTTGCGCAGCTTCGGCTTCGGGCGGTTCGCCGTGCTGGCGCGGGTGTCGGTGCCGAGCGCGGCGCCGTTCGTCCTCACCGGCGTGCGGCTGGCCGCCGCCATCGGCCTCGTCGTCGCGATCAGCGCGGAGCTCGTCGCCGGCGGCACCGACGGGATCGGCGCCTTCATGATCCGGGCGGGCTCGGGCCTGCGTACGGACCTCATCCTCGCCGCGACCCTGTGGGCGGGGCTCCTCGGGCTCGTCGCCAACGCGCTGCTCGTGCGCGTCCAGCGGCAGGCCTTCCGCTGGCACACCGCGAAGGCCGGGGGTGACGCGTGACCACGACCACCACGAGACCGGCCACCGCCTGGCGGGGCGGTGTCATGGCCGTTCTGACCAGGGTGTGGCTGGTGCCCATCGTGATCGCCGCCTGGGAGCTCGGCACCCGGCAGGCGGACTCCACCTACTTCCCGCCCCCCTCCGAGATCATCGCCCGCATGCACGAGCTGTGGTTCTCGGGCCCGGCGTCCCACCTGTTCCTCACCGACCAGGCGCTCGCCAACTTCCCGCCCAGCCTCGCGCGCCTGTTCGGCGGGTGGGCGCTGGCGTCGGTCATCGGCATCGGGCTCGGGGTCGCGCTCGGACGCTCGCGCACTCTGTCGGGCTACATCGACCCGCTCGTCGAGTTCGGCAGGGCCATCCCCCCGCCCACCCTGATCCCGCTGTTCATCATCATCTTCAAGATGGGCGCCCAGATGCAGGTGGCGACGATCGTCTACGGGGTGATCTGGCCCATCCTCATCAACACCATCGACGGAGCCCGCTACGTGGACCGCGTCCACGCCGACACGGCACAGGTGTTCGGCGTCGGACGGGCGCAGCGGCTGTTCCGCATCACCCTGCCGGCCGCGGGGCCCAAGATCTTCGCGGGACTGCGGCTCAGCCTCTCCCTCGCCGTGATCCTGATGGTGGTCTCCGAGCTCGTCGGCAGCACCAACGGGATCGGCTACCAGCTGATGTTCACGCAGCAGAACTTCGACCTGTCCGGGATGTGGGGCGCGATCGTGATCCTCGGCGTCCTGGGCTTCCTGTTGAACGCGTCCTTCCTGGCGGTCGAACGACGCGTCCTTTCCTGGCACCGGCGAGCCCGGCAGACAACCTGAGGAAGCACCGTGCTCGATGTCGTCAACCTGAGTCACACCTACGGCGAGGGACCGAACGCCCACCAGGCCCTCGGAGGAATCGACCTCAAGGTCGCCGAGGGCGAGCTGGTGTGCGTCGTGGGCCCTTCCGGCTGCGGGAAGTCCACGCTGCTGCGCTCCATCGCAGGGCTCATCCGGCCCACCGATGGGCAGATCCGCATCCGGGACACCACGGTCGCGGAGACGCCCGGCGACCTGGCCGTCGTCTTCCAGGACTACAGCCGCTCGCTGTTCCCCTGGATGTCGGTCGGCGACAACGTGGCGCTGCCGCTGCGCAGGCGCGGCAAGGACCGCGCGGCGCGCCGGGCGGCCGCCGCCGAGGCGCTCGAAGAGGTCGGCCTGGGCGCCGCCTCCTCGAAGTTCCCATGGGAGCTGTCCGGCGGGATGCAGCAGCGCGTGGCGATCGCCCGCGCCCTCGCCTACCGGCCTTCCCTGCTGCTCATGGACGAGCCCTTCGGCTCGGTGGACGCCCAGACGCGTGAGGACCTTGAGGACCTGGTACTCAAGGTGCGCGAGCACCACCGCATGACGGTCCTGCTCATCACCCACGACATCGACGAGAGCGTGTACGTCGGAGACCGTGTCGTGGTCCTCACGCGCTCACCGGCGCGGGTCGCGGGCGAGCTGCCCGTGGACCTGCCGTTCCCCCGCGACCAGATCGCCACCAGGGAGCTCCCGGCCTTCGTGCACCTGCGCGCCGAGGTGGGCCGGCTGGTTCGCGACAAGAAGCAGCCGTCCCCGTTCCAGGCCTAGGACCAGGCCTGACCATCCCCGGGGAGCTCTCCGGGGCTACTTCTCACTGACTGGAGTGAAAATGACCGACCCCGGAAACCTGATCTGGGACGTCCTTCGCGGCGGCTGGCGCGTCGCGGCGCTGAAGACCATGGTCGACCTCGACTGCGCCGCGCACCTGAGCGAGGGGCCGCTCTCGGTGTCCGAGCTGGCCTCCCGTTGCGGGGCGCACGGCCCCTCCCTTGGCCGCGTGCTGAGGACCCTGGCGGCCATCGGCGTGGTGGAGACGGTGGGCCAGGACACCTATGCGCTCACCGAGTCGGGCGCCATGCTCGCCGCCGACTCGCCCCGGTCGCTGCGCAGCGCGGTGATCGCCAACACCGATCCGACCATGTCGTACGCGATGACCGAGCTGACCGAGACCGTCCGCACCGGACGGTCGGCGTTCGTGGAGCGCTACGGCGTCCTGTACGACTACCTGGCGACGGACCCGGAGCTGGCACGGGTCTTCAACGACTTCATGACCGGCCGGGCGGTCCCCATGGCCGAGGGCGTCGCCTCGCTCTACGACTTCTCTGGCATCGGCACGCTGATGGACGTCGGCGGCGGGCGCGGGCACATCCTGGCGGCGGCGCTGCGGGCGAACCCCGGCCTTCGCGGCGTGCTGTTCGAGCTTCCCCACGTCCTGCCGGACGCGCGCGAGGCGTTCGCCTCCTGGAACCTCTCCGACCGGTGCGACTTCGTGACCGGCGACTTCTTCACGTCCGTCCCGGCGGGCGCCGACGCCTACCTGATGGGCAGCGTCATCCACAACTGGGACGACGCGGACGCGCTGCGCATCCTCAAGGTCGTGAGGTCGGCCATGGCCGAAGACGGCAGGCTGCTGCTCGTGGAGATCGTCGTACCGGACGACGACAGCGCGCACTTCGGCAAGGACCTCGACATGCGCATGCTGGGCCTGTTCGGTCAGGGGCGCGAGCGCAGCCGGTCGGAGCACACGACGCTGATCGAGAAGGCCGGCATGAGGGTTACCAACGTGATCCCGCTGCCGTGGAACGCCAGCCTCATCGAGGCGACCCCCATCTGACCTGGCCGGTCACCGCTCGTGGCGGTTCCGGGCCGGAGGCTCAGCGGCCTCCCCAGCCGGGAACCGCCACGCGCATCGTCAGGGCGTGCTCCACCAGCGCTATGAGTGTGCTCTTCACCGAGTCGCGCGAGCGGGCGTCGGTCCGTACGAGCGGGATGTGCGGGGCGAGCGTCAGCGCCTCCCGCACCTCCTCGTCGGCGTGGGCATAGCGCCCGTCCCAGCCGTTGATGCCGACGACGAACGGGAGGCCGGCCTCCTCGAAGTAGTCGATCGCCGGGAAGCAGTCGGCCAGCCGGCGGGTGTCGACCAGCACCACGGCGCCGATGGCACCGCGGACCAGGTCGTCCCACATGAACCAGAACCGGTGCTGGCCGGGCGTGCCGAACAGGTAGAGGATCAGGTCCTGGTCGAGCGACACGCGGCCGAAGTCCATGGCCACGGTGGTGGTGGTCTTGTGCGGTGTCAGACCCAGGTCGTCGATGCCGGCGCTGGCGTCGGTCATGACCGCCTCGGTGGTGAGGGGCACGATCTCGGACACGGCGCCCACGAAGGTGGTCTTGCCGACGCCGAAGCCGCCCGCGACGACGATCTTCGTCGAGGTCAGCGCCGCGCCGCGGCTAGAGCCTGCGAAGTCCACTGAGAACCCTTTCGAGCAAGTTGAGGTCCGGCTTACCCGTGTCCAGCTGCGGGTGGTGCACCTGGACGAGGCCCTCGCCCGCCATGTCGGCGATCACGACACGCGCCACGCCGAGGGGCATGCGCAGCATCGCGGCGATCTCGGCGACCGACCGCACCTGGCGGCACAGCGTGCTGATCGCCTGCTTTTCCGGAGTCAGAGTTGAAAGATCCTGGTGTACCGATGTGGAGGAGGAGACGAGGGCCTCCATGGCGAGCGAGGTCCGGGGAGCGGTACGTCCCCCGGTCATGGCGTATGGCCGGACCAGGGAACTCTGTTCCATCGGTTCCGGCGCTGGAAGAGGTGCCGCCGCGCCGGAAAACCGGCGGGCGTCCTCGATCGGCGGGTACGACGATCCGCCGCTCAGCGGATCACCGTCATCTGTCCAGCCGCGGCGTGCCACAGCGTCCTCCTGTCATCGGCCTCTCACCTGGGTTGAGACGCCTGGAGTTCGGCACGCACAGCCGGGGTCAGAACCTGACCGGCACGCTCAACCAACAACGTCATCTGGTACGCCACCAGGCCCATGTCACAGTCGGCGGCGGCCAGCACGGCCAGGCACGAACCGTCGCTGACCGACATGATCAGCAACAGGCCCCGCTGCATCTCCACCACGGTCTGCGTGACCGCTCCACCCTCGAAAACCCGGGAAGCGCCCTGCGTCAGGCTGATCAGCCCTGCGGCCACCGCCGCGAGCTGGTCGGCCCGGTCCTTGGGGAAGCCCTCTGAGAAGGCCAGTGGCAGTCCGTCGGCCGAGACAACGACAGTGTGCGCCACGCCTGGGACGTTGTTCACAAAGTCGGTGATCAGCCAGTTGACTCCACGGGCGGCCTGGCTCAGCTCCCTCACGAGTCCTCCTTGTTGCGTTCAACGTTTCTGTTGGGGGAAAGGTCGTCGTTCAGCTCGCCGCGGGCAGCGGCCCGGCCTTTCCTTACGCCCTGCTGGTAGCTCGACAGCCGGCTTCGCACCCGGTCAGGGGAGAGCGACGGCTGCGGAGTGAAGACCGACGGACCCGGGTCGGCAGACCCGGGCACGAGGTTGGCCTTGGGGACCCGCTTCGGCAGCCCGGACGAGGTGATGCCTCCGAGGGAGGGATCGCTCGCCGCCTGGGCCGCCTGCCAGCCCGCGTCGCCCGGAGACGACCAGGTCCTGGACTCGGCGGGGTCCACGACGACGGCTTCCTCGCCCCGCTCGGGCGACTGCGCCGGGTGGACCGTCTCCTCCTGCTGGCGGGCCTCGGCCTGGCGGGGCGCCGGTTCCAGGTCGGAACGCCGGAACCAGTCGGACTCCACCGCCGCGAAGATCGGCAGGAACTCCTCCCCGCCGTCCAGGGGCGAGCTGTGGACCGCGGGCAGCGGGCCGGTGTGGTCCATGTCGGGGACCGCCCCGAACGAGCGGCTCGACCTGTCGAGGGGGCCGGTCGCGGAGCCGCCGGTCAGCGGACCCGAGTAGCCGCCACCCGACGGTGGGCCCGCGTATCCGCCACCCGTCATGGGCCCGGAGGGACCGCCGCCGGTCATCGGCCCGGAGGAACCTCCGCCGGTCAGGGGGCCGGTGTGCCCGCCGCCCGCCGAGGGGACGGCCGGCCACGAGGCGGTGTCCTGGTTGGCCAGGTCGGAGGACCACGAGGGAGCGCTTTCACCGCTGCCGGGCGCGGGGGTGTCGGCGGGCCACGGGGTGTCGATGGGCGGGTTCGGGTTGAAGTACCGGTCGAACGGGTCCTGCTCGGCGGGCGTCTCCTGCTCGAACGGGTCGCGCCGCTCGCCGGAGGGCGCGCCCTCGAACGGGTCACGCCGGCCGGGCTCCGGGCGCTCGAACGGGTCGCGCGTGCCCTGCTGCGGGCGCTCGAACGGGTCGCGTTCGAAGGGGCCGCGTTCGAAGGGACCGCGGTTCAGCGGTCCGGCGGTGGCGCCGACACCTGGGGCGTCCGCCCCGAAGACCGGAGCGCGCATCCCGCGCGAGGCGGGGGCCTCGAAGCCGCTCGGAGCCGTGAAGGCACCGGTGTCGAACGACGACGGCGTCGGGGCTCCGAAGTGGCCGGCGCCCGTCATCGGCCCCGCGGCGTCCATCGGCATCCCCGGCATCCCGGCGAACTGCGGCGCGCCCGGCGCGGAGAGCAGCGTCTCCGGCAGCAGCACCATCGCGGTGAGGCCGCCGGCGTCCTGCTGGCGGAGCTGCACGCGGATGCTGTGGCGCAGCGCCAGGCGGCCGACCACGAACAGGCCCATGCGGCGGGACACCGAGACGTCCACGACCGGGGGGTTGGCGAGCCGCCAGTTGGACTCGGCCAGCTCGTCGGCGGTCATGCCGATGCCGCTGTCGCTCACCGAGATCATCACGCCGCCGCCGTCGATGCGGTTGCTCGACACCACGACCTTGGTCTCGCGCGGTGAGAAGGAGATGGCGTTCTCCACCAGCTCGGCGACCAGGTGGACGACGTCGTTCACGGCCTGGCCGACCACGGCCATTCCCGACTGCACCCGCACGTCGACGCGCTCGTAGTTCTCGACCTCCGAGAGCGAGGCGCGGACGATGTCGACGATCGGCACCGGCTGGCTCCAGCGGCGCGCGGTCTCCTGGCCGGCGAGGACCAGGAGGTTCTCACTGTTGCGACGCATGCGGGTGGCCAGGTGGTCGAGCTTGAACAGGTTGCCGAGCCGGTTCTCGTCCTGCTCGCCCTGCTCCAGGCCGTCGATGAGGCTGAGCTGGCGTTCGACGAGCGTCTGGCTGCGGCGGGAGAGGTTGACGAACATCGAGTTGACGTTGCTGCGCAGACGGGCCTCGTCGCCCGCGAGGCGGATCGCCTCGCGGTGGACCTCGTCGAAGGCCCGGGCGACTTCTCCCATCTCGTCGCGAGAGGTGACGCCGATGGGGACCACCTCGGCGGTCGGGGAGCTGTCGGTGCTCTCGCGCAGCCGCTGGACCGTCTCCGGCAGCCGTACGCCGGCGATCTCCAGGGCCTCGGCGCGCAGCCTGCGCAGCGGGCGGGTCAGGGAGCTCGCCACGACGGCGGTGATGATCAGGACCAGCAGCAGCAGGACCAGGATCAGGCCGCCGGAGATCAGTGCCTGGCGCTGCGCCTGCTCCTGCAGCGCCTGGCTCTGCTGGACGACCGAGCCGACCAGCCGCTCCTCGACCTTGCGCATCCGGTCGGCGACGGCCGTGGTCGAGACGTACCAGGTGGTGGTGTCGTCGCGGCGGATCGGGTCGAGGTCCTGGATCTCCTTGTACTGGCGCAGCTGCGCCAGCGCGAGCGCGCGCATCCAGTCGGCCTTGTCGACCTGCTGTCCCTTGACGGTGTCGTTGTAGAACTTCACGTCGGCGGCCGTCGCCTCGGCGAGGAACGTCGCCGTCTCGCTCTGCTGGCGGCTCCACGAGCCGGGGAAGTTCACGAAGTCGTCGTAGTCGAACCCGCCGCCGCCGGTGTTGAGGGTGGCGAGGCCGACGGTCATGAGGCCTCGCTGCTGGGAGACCTCTTCCTTGGCACGGCTGAGGGCGCCGAGGGCGATGCTGTCACCGAAGAGGCGCTGGTCGTTGCCCGAGGTGCCGAGCTCGCTCTGCATGGATCCGAGAACGGTGATGAGGGAGGAGTACATGCCGAGCGCGGCTCGGGAGGGCACGCCGGCCTCCGCGATACGGGTACGGAGGCCGGGGAGGCCTTCGAGCCAGCGTTTGATCTGCTGGGCCTCGGAGCGCACACGCGCGGTGTGGGAGGGATCGAGGTTGGTGACCGCGGTCAGGACCGGTTCCCTGGCCCTGTCCACGACGTCCTGCTGGGTGCGCACCCTCTTGAACCGCGCCTGGCGCCGCCCGTCGGCGATGTACCACGCCGTGAGGTCACGTTCCCTGTCCACCTCGTGGATGAGGACGTCGATCTTCTCCACCAGCGCGGCCACCTCGCTGAGGCGGCGGTAGTCGGAGGAGGTGGCGATGGCGTTCGTGAGCTGGACGGCGCCGAGGATGACGCCCACGATCGTCGGGATGATGATGAGGGCCACGAGACGTGATCGGACGCGCCAGTTCTGGAGCCGGAGCCAGCTTCCGCTCCTCGGCGTACGCGCCATGGATGGCCCGGACCGCTCCACACGGTCACCTTGACCTGGGTTACCCCGAGGGTCTTCTGTCCTCACTGGTTTTCGCAACCTCTCACCGAGCCTGGCGTGCAGGGGGGTACGTCACGCGCGAGGCGCATGAGACGTCCGAGACATCCATCAGGCGAGGGTAATTGGAGCACACCCTTACCAGATCGGCCAACAGAACATTCACGGACAAACGACATCAGATAATTAGATAAGGGGATAAATCCCCCTTCTCGCTTCCGTAACTATGCGGGACGAAAACCTTCACGGGCCTCGGAGGCGGCATGTTTGATCATCAGGTGCCTCGTGACGGAATACTCCTGAACCGCTTCCTGGCTCATGTCCTTGCCGAAGCCGCTACCCTTGACCCCTCCGTGCGGGGCCTCGGACGCGATCGGCAGGTGGTCGTTCACCCAGGTGACGCCCACGTCCAGCCGGTGGGCCACCCTGAGCGCCCTCGCGACGTCGCGCGACCACACCGAGGACGCCAGCCCGTAGGGCGTGTCGTTGGCGAGCCGCACCGCCTCGTCCTCGCCCGAGAACGGCAGCACGACGAGCACGGGCCCGAAAATCTCCCCCTGGACGATCTGGCTGCCCTGCGCCGCGCCGGCGATCAGCGTGGGCGGGTAGAAGAACCCGGGCCCCTCCGGCACCGCGCCGCCGCACACGATCTGGGCACCCTCGGCCGCGGCGCGCTCGACGAAGCCGTGCACGCGCGCCCGGTGGCCCTCGGAGATGAGTGGTCCGATGTCGGTGGCCGCGTCCCAGGGGTCGCCCATCCGGATGCCCCGGAGCGTGTCCCTCAGCGCCTCGACCGCCTCGTCGTACACCTCGCGCTCGACGTACACGCGCGTCGCCGCCGTGCAGTCCTGTCCGGTGTTGTACGTGGCGCCGAGGGCGACCCCCCTGGCCATCTCGGCGAGGTCGGCGTCGCCGAACACCAGCGCCGGGGCCTTGCCGCCCAGTTCGAGATGCACGCGCTTCAACCCTGAGCGCGCGTCGCCGGGGTCGCCGGCCGCGCGCCGCATGACCGAACGGCCGGTCGCCGTCGAGCCGGTCACGCTGATCATGTCGATCCCGGGGTCCCCGACCAGGGCCTCCCCCACCTCGGCGTCCCCGGTCACGACGCGGACGAGCCCCTCGGGGAAGCCCGCCTTCGCGGCCAGCTGCGCCAGGCGCAACGTCGTACCCGGCGTCTGGGGAGCGGGCTTGATGACGGCGCCGTTGCCGGCGGCGAGCGCGGGGCCGAGTTTCCAGATCGCCATGACCAGCGGGAAGTTCCAGGGCGCGATGGAGGCCACGACGCCGATCGGGCGGCGCACCAGCACCGAGGTGTAGCCGGTGCTCAGGACGCCCGCGCCCGTACCCTCCAGCGAGCGCGCGGCTCCCGCGAAGAACCGCAGGTTGTCGGCGGCGAACGGCAGCTCACCGTCACGGAACACCGTGGCGGGCTTGCCGGTCTCGCTCACCTCCAGCCGGGTCAGCTCGACGGCGTCGGTCTCCACGAGGTCGGCCAGGCGCAGCAGCACGCGTGAGCGTTCCGACGGCGTCGCCGCCGACCACTCCTGGTAGGCGTGCCGGGCCTCCCGTACGGCTTTCGCGACCTCGTCGAGCGGGGTGTCGGGCACGCCGGCCAGGCGCTCTCCGGTGGCGGGGTTGATGGGTGTCCTGCTCATGGTGCTCTTTCCCTGGTGCATTGGTGCGGCCGGTCCCCGTGCCCGGATGGGGCGCGGGGACCGGCGAGGTGGTGCTCAGACGGTGGCCGCTCAGGCGGCGCCGTTGGCCGTCCGCTCGATGAGGTCCGCGGCCTTGCGCAGGCCGTCGCGGTGGCGGATCTCCTCGCCCGCCTCGGCGAGGCGGGCCCGCAGCCCGGTGTCGCCGATCAGCCTGTCCAGCGCGCCGACGAGCTCCTCGTCGGTGAAGGCGTACGTCGACAGGCGCACGCCGTAGCCGAGCTCGTCGATGCGCTGGGCGTTGTCGTACTGGTCCCAGAACAGCGGCAGCAGGATCATCGGCTTGCCGAAGTGCAGCGCCTCGGTGGTGGTGTTGTTGCCGCCGTGCGTGATGACCAGGTCGACCATGGGGATGATCTTCGTCTGCGGGACGAACTCGGCTCCCCACATGTTGTCGGCCAGCTTGATCTCCTCGTGCAGCGGGCCCTTGGAGACGATGTAGCGGTGCGGCGTCGTGCCCAGCACGTCGATCACCCGCTGCATCAGCTCCACGTCGGCGGAGCCGAGCGAGCCGAGGGAGAAGTAGACCAGCGCACCCTCGCGGTCGGCCAGGGAGGCCGGCAGCTCGAAGGAGTCGTCGGTCTCGCGGACCGAGGAGTCCAGGCGGTGCCACGACTCGCCCAGCGGGCGGGCGTCGGTGTAGTCGGCGATCTCGGGGAACACGTAGAGGTTCAGGTCGCCCTCGTGGATGAACTCCAGCTCGGGCAGCGCGGGGGCGCCCTGCTCGACGACCCACTCGTTGAAGGCCGTCCAGATGTCGCGGTGGGTGCGGTCGTACTCGGCGAGGAACGCGCCCCACTCGCTGGAGTCGTCGGCGGGAAGGCCGCTGAACACCGGTGCGATGCCGTCGCCCTTCACCTCCAGCGGGTTGCAGGAGACGATGCGGACGAACGGCTTGCCCGCCGTGAGCAGCGCGGGGAAGGTGATGACGTTGTCCTCGACGATCACGTCGGGGTTCACCCGCTCGATGATCGCCTTGAGCTGCGGCTCGCAGTACTTCGCGCCGTCGATGAGCGCGTCCCAGATCGGCTTGGTGACGGTCTCCAGCTGCGCGAGGGTGGACTTGCGGTACTCCGGCGCGGTGTCGCGGATGAAGTCCTTCCAGAACTGGCCGGCGTCCTGCTCCTCCTCGGCCGGCGGGGCGAGGTCGACCAGGTCCTCCTCGAAGCCCAGCGCCGTCAGCTTGCCCTTCCACGACGCCTCGGCCGCGAACACCACGCGGTGGCCGCGGCGGCGCAGGATGTCGCCGATGCCGACGCAGTTGTTCGTCGGCCCGTAGGCGCTCTCCGGCATGAACAGGATGGTGGCCATCAGCACTCCAAAGAAATTGAAGAACGATTCAAATACGTGCGGGCAGGGTAGGTCAAATACCAGGCTTGTATGGCCTGATGCCGACGAGTCGTTTTAGACTCCATCTTCAACAACGGGGCACAGGGGAGGCTGGCATGAGCTCGCGCAAGAGCCGGGCGGACCGGCGGGTTGACCTCATCGAGGCCGCCCGGCGGGCGATCCTCCGTCACGGCACCCAGGGTGTACATCTCAACCACGTGGCCGAGGAGGCAGGGCTGACGTCGGGCGCGGTGCTCTACCACTACCCCGACCTGAGCGAGCTCCTGGTGGAGGCCCACCACGCCGGGATGGAGCGGTTCTACGAGGTGCGCGTCAAGCGGGTCGCCCGGTTGAGCGACCCCGCGGAGAAGCTCGTCGTCACGATCCGCTCGGGTCTGCCCGTCGGGCCGGACGACCCGGGCGTGCGGCTGCTGAACGAGCTGGGCGGCGCCGCGGCCCGCAACCGGGTGTACGCCGTCCTGCTCACCACGCTCTACGACCGGCAGGTGGCGATGTACCAGTCGATCCTGGACACCGGCTCGGCGCTCGGCGTGTTCAGCCTCACCGGCGACTCGGTGGTGATCTCGCGGAACCTCGTCGCGCTTGAGGACGCCTACGGCTACCGCATCACGGCGCGCCACCCGGTGATCGGCCCCGACGAGGCGGCGGAGAACATCCTCAGCTACGCCAGGACCGTCACCGGCAACACGCTCGAAGCCGCCGCTCACTGACCCCACTTCCGTCACCGGGCGATCAGCACCGCGTCCGCGGCGGACCAGCCGAGGCCGACCTCCGCGCCCGCGCGCACGCGGGTCGGCCCCTGCGCGGCCACCAGGATCGGGCGGTCGTGGCCGGGCACCCGCACCGCGATGTGGGACACGCCTCCGTAGAAGCTGACGTCGGCCACCACCCCGCGCAGGATCCCGCTCTCGCTGAGCGAGATCGACTCCGGCCGTACGCCGGCCAGCGCCGGGGCGCCGGCGGGGAGGCCTCCCTCGGCGGGCAGGGTCCCGAGGCCGGGCACGGACAGGCCGCCGCCGACCGCGGTCCCCTCGAACAGGTTGTTGGCCCCGATGAAGTCCGCCACGAACGGCGTGCCCGGCCGCTCGTACAGGCGCACGGGCGCGTCGATCTGCTGGACCCTGCCGGACTCCAGGACGGCGATGCGGTCGGCGAGCGACATCGCCTCCTCCTGGTCGTGGGTGACCACGACGAAGGTGATGCCCACCTCGTGCTGGAGCCGCTTGAGCTCCAGCTGCATCTCGGCGCGCACCTTCTTGTCCAGCGCGGACAGCGGCTCGTCGAGCAGGAGCAGCCGGGGCCGCTTCACGATGGCCCTGGCCAGCGCGACCCGCTGCCGCTGCCCACCCGAGAGCTGGTGGGGACGGCGGTTCGCGTGGTCGCCGAGGCCGACGGTCCCGAGCACCTCCTGGACCCGCGACCTGACCTCACCCCGCGCCAGTCCCTCGCGCTCCAGCCCGTACGCGACGTTCCTGGCCACGGTCATGTGGGGGAACAGCGCGTACGACTGGAACATCAGGTTGACCGGGCGGCGGTGCGCCGGGCGCGACAGCAGGTCGGTGCCGTCGAGCGTGACCGAGCCGCTGTCGGGCGACTCGAACCCGGCGAGGATGCGCAGCAGCGTGGTCTTGCCGCAGCCGCTCGGGCCGAGGAGGGCGAAGAACTCGCCCTGGCGGATGTCCAGGGTGACGTCGTCCAGGGCGACGACGTCACCGAACCTCCGGGAGACGCCCTCGATGCCCACAAGCGTCTGGGGTACGGCGGGCGCCTCGGGAAGAGCACTCATGTCAAGGACTCCGTCAGTCGGGTCATCCGCTGGGCGACGATGATCACGGTGAAGCTCACCGCGAGCAGGATCGTCGCCAGCGCGTTGATCTCAGGGGTGACCCCGAAGCGCACCATCGAGTAGATGACGATGGGCAGCGTCGGCTCGGTCGGGGCCGCGGTGAAGAAGGCGATCACGAACTCGTCCAGCGACAGCGTGAACGCCAGCAGCGCCCCGGCGGCGATGCCGGGGGCCAGGGTCGGCAGCGTGATCCGCGTGAACGTCGTCAGCGGCGACGCGCCGAGGTCGCGGGACGCCTCCTCCAGCGAGGTGTCGGCGTGGGTCAGCCTGGTCCGCACGACGGCGGCGACGAACGCCATGCCGAACACCGTGTGGGCGAGGATGATCGAATGGAGGCCGAGCGTCATCTTGACGGCCGCGTAGAAGACCAGCAGGCCGATGCCGACGACGATGTCGGGCAGGATCGCGGGCAGCAGGCCGAGCGCGTCCAGCAGCCGTGAGCGGGTGTGGCGTGCCATCCCCACGGCCAGCAGCGTGCCGAGCACCGTGGAAAGGACGGTGGCCCCCACGGCGACGATCAGCGTGTTGACCAGACCGGTTCTGATCATCTCGTCCCCCGCGAGCTCCCCGTACCACTTCAGGCTCACGCCCTCGAAGACGTACGGCGACTTGCCGGAGTTGAACGACATCACGACGAGCACGATGATCGGCGTGTACAGGAAGACGTAGGTGGCCCAGAAGGGCACGTAGATCAGCCGGCGTCTAGGCACGACGGCCCTCCGTCCCGCCGTACACGCGTGAGGCCCAGGCCTGCAGGAACAGCAGGACGATCAGCACGGCGATCACCGCCAGCGCCAGCGTCGAGCCGAACGGCCAGTCGCGGGCCTTGAGGAACTGGTCCCTGATCAGGTTGCCCACCATGATCGAGCGCCCGCCGCCGAGGATCTCGGGGATCACGAAGTTGCCGAGGCAGGGCACGAAGACGAAGACGCATCCGGTGAGGACTCCTGGCACGGTCAGCGGGAGCGTCACCGACAGGAACGTGCGCGCCGGGCGCGCCCCCAGGTTGGCCGACGCCTCGCGCAGCTGCGGGTCCAGCCGCTCGATCGCGGCGTACAGCGGAAGGATCATGAGCGGGAGGTACGAGTAGAGCAGGCCGGTGACGATCGTGCCCTCGTTGTAGAGCAGCTGGATCGGCTTGTCGATCAGGCCGATGCCGGTGAGGGTCTCGTTCACCAGGCCGGGCCCGCTGAGCAGGATCACCCAGGCGTAGACCCTGATCAGGAAGTTGGTCCAGAAGGGCATGACGATGGCGATCAGCGCGATCGTCTTCCACTTCCTGGGCAACTGCGCGATGACGTAGGCCGTGGGGTAGCCGATCAGCAAGGCCACCAGCGTCGTGATCCCGGCGGTCTTCACCGAGCTGACGACGATGTCGAAGTAGAGCGGGTCGAAGAGGCGGCTGAAGTTCTCCAGTGTGGCCTCGTAGACCACCCCGCCGAACCGGCCCCGCTGGAAGATCGTGTAGCTCAGCACGAGGGCGAGCGGGATCAGCAGGAAGACGATCAGGTAGCCGAGCCCCGGACCGAGGAACGCCAGCCTGGCGCCCGCCGTCGCGAGGGCACGGGACCGGCGCGGTGACCGGCCCGAGGAGGGGCCGGCCACCGCGCCGGGTCGTGCGATGTCGTGCTTGGTAGTCAAGTCGGAACCGTCGCTACTTTTGCGCCGAGATCTCGGTGGCGAGGCGCGTGTACTTGGTGGAGTCCTGGCCCAGGTCGATGATCGACTCGCCCTTCAGCAGCTCGGCCGGGTTCATCTGCAGCGGCGTGTTCTGCTTCAGGAGCGCCGGGTTGTTCTTGGCGACCTCGTCCATGGCGGCCTTGTTGGGCACCTTGTACAGGATGTTCTCCGCCACCCAGCTGTGGACGGACGGGTCGAGGATGTAGTTGATGAACGCGTGCGCGGCCTCCTTGTTCTTGGAGGACTTCATGATCACCATGGTGTCCGACCAGAGGTCGCTGCCTTCCTTCGGCACCATGAACTTGATCTTCGGGTTGGTGGTCGGGCACCAGCCGTCCCACGCCTCCACCATCGCGGCCTCACCCTTGTCGAGCTTGGCGCCGAACGTGACGTCGTCGTAGAGCATGCCCGCCTGCTTGGCCTTGACCAGCAGGTCCTTGGCCTCGCCGAGCTGCTTGTCGTCGGTGGTGTTGATGGAGTAGTTCAGGTACTTCAGCGCGGGCAGGGCGAGCCACCGCTCGGTGGTCATCATGGTGACCTTGCCCTTGAGGTCCGCCGGCGGGTTCAGGATGTCGTTCCAGCTGGTCGGCGGGGTCTTCACAAGGTCGGTGCGGTAGCAGATGCCCGTCGTGCCCCAGGTGTAGGGCACCGAGAACTTGTTGCCCTTGTCGAAGGAGAGCTGCGACGCCTCGGGGTACAGGTTGGCGAGGTTCGGGATGAGCTCCGGGTGGAGCGGCTCGAGCAGCCCCTGCTCGTTCAGCGCCTGCGCGTACTGGCCCGAGACGAACCCAACGTCGACGCCACTGTCGGCGTTGGTGGCCAGCTTGGCCATCGCCGCCTCGTTGGTGTCGTGAAGGGCGATCTTCACCTCGACGCCGAGCTTCTCCTTGACCTTGGCGGGAAGGTCCTTCGGGCTGTAGTCCGGCCAGATCGACACGGTGAGCGACTGCTTGCTCAGGTCGGCGTTGGGGTTCAGCTGGTCGGTCGCCGCGCTCGGCGCCGCGCCGTCGGCGCTCGTCGAGCTGCCGCCACCGCACGCCGCCAGGGCAAGCACAAGACCGGCGGCGACAGCGGCAGCCGGAAGACGACGGGTGTACCGGATTCGGGACACGGCCGCTACTCCTTAGGTTCTGAAGGTTCTGTGGTACGAGAAAGACCGCAGTGCCTGACCTTCGCACGGCAGACCAAAGCAGGAGTGTTGCAGCACATATCAACATGAGCAAGACTTTCCACGACATTGTTAGCTCGTAGTTTGGTTGTTGAGTTGAATCTGAGTTCAACAGATCCTGACGGGGTCGCGTCTCCCGGGTGGCCGCCGGTCGCCGGTGACGGCACGACCGCCCGGCTCGTCGCTGCGCTGTCGCAGGGCGCGCGCCCGCCGGGGGACTATACGGTCCTGCGGTTCCATCCCCTGCCTTCGATCCAGCTCACGGCGGCCGAACGGGGCTTCGACGTCGACCAGACCAACCACTCGGTCGTCGTGGACGAGTCGGTGGTGGTCAAATGGCTCACCCCGCCCCTGCCGCTCCCCCAGCCCGCCCCGGAGTTCTTCGCCCACCTGACGGCCGTCGGTTTCACCGAGACCGCCCTGCCGTACGCCGCGCTGTCGGCGCGTTCTCCGAGCGGGGACGAGACGCTGGTGGCCCTGGTCACCGGCTACCTGCCGGACGCCAGGGACGGCTGGGAGTGGTGCGTGGACGAGGCGGTGGCCGGGCGCACCGCCTTCGCCGCCGACCTCGGGCGGCTCGCCGCCGACCTGCACGTGGCGATGGCCACTCCCTCACCCACTTTCCCCGACGCCGTGCGCACCGCCCACCCGGGCGCCGAGTGGGCCACACGCGCCGAGAGAGCCCTCGGCGAGGCGCTGGAGCTGACGGGCGGTGAGGACGGCGCCTGGCTGGCCGGGCGCGCCGCCGAGCTGGCCCGCGAGATCGAGCCGCTCGGCCGCGTGGGCGCCACCCCGCTGATCCGCATCCACGGAGACCTGCACGTCGGCCAGACGCTCCGCTGGCGCGACGGCTACGCCGTGATCGACTTCGACGGCAACCCCACGGTCACCGGAGCCGACCCCTTCCAGCCCGCGGCCCGCGACCTCGCGCAGCTCCGCACGAGCCTCGAACACGTGGCCCAGGTGGCGATCATGCGCAGGGACGCCGACCCGGAACAGGCGCTCCTGTGGGCCGCCACCGCACGCGAGACCCTGGCCTCGGCCTACCGCGAGCGCCTGACCGCACGCGGCATGTCCGCGCTCCTGGACGAGTCGCTGCTCGGCCCCCTGGAGATCGAGCAGGAGTGCCGCGAGCTGATCTACGCCACCCGCCACCTTCCCCGCTGGCGCTACGCCCCCATGGGCGTCCTGCGCAGCCGCTTCCCCGCCGATGAGACTGAGCAGACCCCCGCTGAGGAGACCCTGTGAACCCCGAGCTGTACCTGGCCGATCTGGAGGGCAAGCCGGCGGCGCTTTCGGCGCTGGCCGGCGTGCTCGACGCGGGGAACCCGTTCGCCGGGGTGCCGCAGGGGGTCCGGCGGGTGGTCTTCCTCGGCATGGGCAGCTCGCGGTACGCCGCGGGGGTCGCGGCGCTGCGGCTGCGCGCGGCGGGCGTCGACGCGGTCGCGGAGTACGGCTCGGCGGCACTCGGATACCCGCCCGGCGACGACACGCTCGTGGTCGCGATCTCCGCCACCGGAGGCAGCCGCGAGACCCTGGACGCGCTGTCGCGCTACCAGGGCAGGTCACCCGTCCTCGCCCTCACCAACACCCCGGGCTCGGCCGTCACGGAGGGCGCCGACCTGGTCGTGGAGATGGCGGCGGGCGAGGAGCGCGGCGGGGTGTCCTGCCGCACCTTCCAGCACACGCTGGCGCTGCTGCTCGCTCTGGAGGCCAGGCTCACGGGCACCGGGGCCGACGTCGCCGGGCTGGTACGCCGCGCCGCCGACGCCACCTCCGACCTGCTGGACCGCAGGGGCACCTGGCTGGCCGACACGCTGGCCCTGCTCGACGGCCCCCACGGGGTCTACACGATCGCGCCCGCCGAGCGGCTGTCCTCGGCCGAGCAGTCGGCGCTGATGTTCCGCGAAGGTCCGCGCCGGCCCGCCGACGCCGCCGAGACGGGCGACTGGGCGCACGTGGACGTGTACCTCACCAAGACCCTCGACTACCGGGCGATCCTGTTCCCCGGCTCCCGTTACGACGGGCAGGCCATGGACTGGGTGCGGCAGCGGGGCTCCACCGTGCTGGCGGTGGGCGGCGAGGTGGAGGGCGCCCACGCCCTCAGGTACGCGGGCGACGACGATCCGGACGTGGCGCTGCTGACCGAGACCCTGGTGGCCGAGCTGGTGGCCGGAACGTGGTGGGCCGGCTCGCGTTGAGGCCGGCGTGCGGTCCGGTACGGCGGCGCCGTACCGGACCGGTGGTCAGTTCGTGCGGCCGTACGCCGACCTGACGGTCAGGACGTACTCGACGAGCTTGATCAGCGTCGACTTGACGGCGTCCCTGGAACGGGCGTCGGTGCGCACGATCGGGATGTGCGGGGCGAGCGTCAGCGCCTCCCGCACCTCCTGCTCGACGTGCGGGTAGTGCCCGTCCCAGCCGTTGATGCCGACGACGAACGGGAGGCCGGCCTCCTCGAAGTAGTCGATCGCCGGGAAGCAGTCGGCCAGCCGGCGGGTGTCGACCAGCACGACCGCGCCGATGGCACCGCGGACCAGGTCGTCCCACATGAACCAGAACCGGTGCTGGCCAGGCGTGCCGAACAGGTAGAGGATCAGGTCCTGGTCCAGCGAGAGCCGGCCGAAGTCCATCGCCACCGTGGTCGTCGTCTTGTGCGGTGTCAGACCCAGGTCGTCGATGCCCGCGCTGGCGTCGGTCATGACCGCCTCGGTGGTCAGCGGGAGGATCTCCGACACCGCCCCCACGAAGGTGGTCTTGCCGACGCCGAAGCCGCCCGCGACGACGATCTTCGTCGACGTGAGCGCGCCGCCACGGCTAGAGCCTGCGAAGTCCACTGAGAACCCTTTCGAGCAGGTTGTGGTCTGGTAGTCCCTGGTTGAGCCGCGGCAGATGCAGGCGAACCAGACCTTCGTCGGCCATATCGGCGATCAGCACGCGGGCCACGCCGAGCGGGACCCGCAGCAGTGCGGAGATCTCGGCGACCGAACGGACGGAGTGGCAGAGCACGATGATCGCTTCCTGCTCGGGAGTGAGCAGGGACAAATCATCGCTCATTATGGGGGCCGATGAGACCAGAGTTTCCATCGCGAGGTGGTAGTTCGGCTCGGCCCGGCCCCCGGTGACGGCGTACGGACGGAAGAGAGGCTCGTCCTCCGTCCCGTCGCCCCCCAGCATCACCGGATCCTGGACGTCTGCAACTCAGCGCGCAGGGCAGGGGTGAGCACCTGGCCCGCTCGCTCCGCCAGCAGCGTCATCTGGTACGCGACCAGACCCATGTCACAGTCGGGGGACGCGAGCACGGCCAGGCACGACCCGTCGCTGATGGCCATGACCAGCATGATGCCGTGCTGCATCTCGACCACGGTCTGCGTCACGCCTCCGCCGTCGAACACGCGGGACGCGCCCACCGTCAGGCTCAGCAGCCCGGCCGCGACGGCGGCGAGCTGGTCGGCCCGGTCAGCCGGGAACCCCTCGGAGTTCGCCAGCCGGAGGCCGTCGGTGGAAACCACGACCGCGTGCGCCACGCCCGGTGTTCCGCTGACGAACTCCGTGATCAGCCAGTCGAACCTGCGTGCCTCGTGACTTAGCTCAATCACGAGCCCTCCTCATCAGTACGGCGTCAGTCAGTGCGGGGTTGGTCGTTGTCAGGATTGCGGGACGCGGAGTCCGAGATGTCGGCCCGGCCACGCTGGATGCCCTGCTGGAAGCGCGACATCCGGGCGCGGATCTGCTCGGCGGACACGTCCGGGCGCGGCGGGGGCGCCGCGGCGGGTGTGGACGGGGCCACCGATCCCGGCACAAGGTTGGCCTTCGGCGTCCTCTTCGGCAAACCGGAGGCGGTGATGCCTCCCAAGGAGGGATCCACCACAGCGCCGGCCGCCTGCCAGCCGCTGTCGGCGGTGGAGCCCCATGCTCCGGTCCCGGAAGCACCCCGTGAGGGCTCCGGGGCCTGCGAAGCGCTCTCGGCGTGCCTCCCCTGACCGGGTGCCGTCGCGGGCCCCTGCGGACCCGCCGGCCCTGGCATGCCGTCGGCGGCGATCTCCCGGGCGTCGGGACGGCGGAACCACGCCGACTCGACCGAAGCGAAGATCGGCAAGTATTCGTCCCCTCGTTCCAGCGGCGACTCGTGATTGCCGGTCGGCGAGTCCTCTGCCTCCTCGGTCCCCCACGTCTCGGCACCTCGGCCCACCGGGCCCGCAGGTGCGAAGGGGGCCGCCGCCGCGGGCCCGGTGGCCGGTCCCGCGGGCGATCTGGGGGGGAGGCCGTTCGGGCCAGTGGACGATCCGGGCGACCTCGCGGGCAGCCCGTTCGGCCCGGTGGTGGATCCCGGTGATCTCGGGCCGGTCGGCGGCCCCGTCGGCCCGGTGGAGGGCCCGACCGGGCCGAGTCCAGGCCCCCCGCCAGGACCGACCGGTCCAAGTGGCCCGGTGCCGGGATCGGCCGAACCCAGCGCCGCGGTGTACGCGGGATCCAGTGCCCCCGGCATCGGACCGGTGTACCCCGACAGGGGCCCGGTGGGCGCCGGGTCCACGAAGGCCCCGCGCGGCCCGGGGCCGGCCGAGCGCACGCGGTTGAAGACGGACGAGGCTCCGGTGCCGTTGAACTCGGCGAACGTGGGAGACGACCCGCTGGACGCGCGTTCGGCGGGAGCCTCGCCCTGGTCGCCCCGCTGGGGCAGCACCGGCGCCCGCCCGGCCGCGACGCTGATGAGCTGCGGCGGGAAGAGCACCATGGCGATGAGGCCGGCCGAGTCGCCGCGCCGCAACTGGACGCGGATGTTGTGGCGCAGCGCAAGGCGGCCGACCACGAACAGGCCCATGCGGCGGGACACCGAGACGTCCACCACGGGCGGGTCGGCCAGCCGGCGGTTGACCTCGGCGATCTCCTCCGGCGTCATGCCGATGCCGGAGTCGCTGACGGCCAGGAGCGCGCCGCCTCCCTCGATCATGCTGCTCGACACCACGACCCGGGTGTTCCCCGGCGAGAAGGACAGGGCGTTCTCGACCAGCTCGGCGACCAGGTGGACCACGTCGTTGGCGGCGTGCCCGGCGACGGCGGAGCCTCTGTGGACCTTGACGCTCACCCGCTCGTAGCCCTCGACCTCCGACAGCGAGGCCCGCACGACGTCCACCAGCTTGGCGGGCTGGCTGCGCTTGCGCGCGGCCTCGTGGCCGGCGAGGACCAGCAGGTTCTCACTGTTGCGGCGCATGCGGGTGGCCAGGTGGTCGAGCTTGAACAGGTCGCCCAGGCGCGCGCCGTCCTGCTCTCCGCGCTCCAGGCCGTCGATCAGCGAGATCTGCCGCTCGACCAGCGTCTGGATGCGGCGCGAGAGGTTGACGAACATCGCGTTGACGTTGCCGCGCAGCTGCGACTCCTCGGCGGCGAGGCGCAGGGCCTGCCGGTGGACCTCGTCGAAGGCGCTGGCGACCTCTCCGATCTCGTCGTGAGTGCCCACGATGATCGGCTGGACGTCCGGAGCCTCCGCTGCCTCGCCCGACTCGCGCATGTGCCGCACCACCGCGGGCAGGCGGAACCCGGCGATCTCCAGCGCCTCGGAGCGCAGCTTGCGCAGGGGCCTGACCAGCGAGCGGGCGATCAGGACCGTGGTGGCGAGGACCAGCAGGACCAGGGCGAGGATCAGCACCCCTGCGATGATCGCGTTGCGCCGTTCAGCCGATTCGAGGGCGGCCCCCCGGGAGGCGACCGAGGCGGCCACCCGCGTCTCCACCTGCTGGAGCAGCTGGATGGCCTTGGTGCTGTCGTCGAACCACTGCTTGACGGCGGTGCCGCGCCCGCCGGCGTCGCGTACGGGAAGGTTGCGGCTGGCCAGGGCGATGGCCCACGACTTGGTCAGCTCGGCCCTGATGACCTGGGTGCCCCTGACGGTCTGGGCGAGGAAGCGCCCGTTGTCGGCTCCGGCCTCGCCGTTGAACGTGGTCATCGCGGCCTTCTGCCGCGACCGCGAGGCGATGAACTCCTCAAGGGTGTCGGAGCTGAACCGGTCGCCGCGTGCCAGCGTGCCGACGAGCGTGCCGCGCTGCTGGGACGCCTCCTCCTTGGCGTGGGCCAGAGCGCTGAGAGCGCGCGAGTCGCCGGTGAGCCGCGAGTCGTCGTTCGCCTGGCTGATCTCGTCGTGCAGGCGGAGCAGCGAGGCCACCAGGTCGGTGTACTTCGCCGGCTGGCCGCCCTTGCGGATGACGGCCATGGTGTCGAGCCGGGTCGAGACCTGCCGGGCGTCCTCGACGGCGCGCACGCCGTAGTCGGAGTCGATCTTCCCGAGGTCGTCGCGTACCTTCGTGACGGCGGTGTCGACGGCCTTGCGCTGGTCGGCGAGCGCGGCCTTCTGCTGGCGGGCCGTCTGGTACCAGACCGTCCTGTCGCGTTCCAGCCCCAGCTCCAGGCTGAGGTCGCGCAGATGACCGGCGATCACGGCCTCGGCCGCGCTCCGCTGGTAGGCGCTGACACTGTCGATCGAGGACACCACGCGCAGACCCGCGAGCAGCACGCCGACGACCGTCGGCACCAGGATGAGCGCCGTCAGACGCGCGGGCACCCGCCAGTTGCGCAGCGAGAACCGCGACGCGCCCTTGCGCCCGTGCTGGGGGCCGGGACCGCCCTGTCCCCCCGGACGCTTGTGCCGCTTGGCTCCCGCGCCCGCACCGGACTGGAGTGTGGTCTTGGTCCCGGTTTCAGTCGTGTTCACCGCCACCCCCCGCGATCTTCCATGCATGGATGACGGCATGGCTGATAACTACATAAGCGGGGACAATTCGACCACAAGGTCACCAATGCCGTGGCCAGAACCGGGACACCGAACGTAATTGTTATGAATCCCGGAGCTATCGCGACGTCTCCGACCTGCGAAAGTCAGCGCAGGGCCGCGAGCACGTGCTCCCGTACCTGCGCCCGCTGCGCGGCGTCGGTGATGGGCCGGCCTGACCTGTCCACCACGTAGAAGACGTCGACCGCCTCCGCGCCGAGAGTCTCCACTCGTGCGGCGCGGACGTCAAGGTTACATTCACCAAAAGCACGGCCGATTCGCCACAAAAGGCCTGGACGATCATGTGCTCGCACCTCCACGACGGTGGCCGTCTGGGAGGCGTCGTCGACCAGGCTGACCCTCGGCGGGGCCACCGGAACGCGGGCCGGCCGCAGCGATCGCGTGCGCCGGGCCAGCCGCTGCTCGATGTCCAGCCGGCCCGCGAGCACCAGCCGCAGGTCGGCCTCCAGCGTCGCGGGATCCGGCGGCGTGCCGTACTCGGGCACGACCGAGAACTCGATCACCGCCGTGGAGGAGGCGGAGGCGGCGGAGGCCGCGCGCACGACCATGCGGTGGGCCGCCAGCACGCCGGCCGCCCGCCAGAGCAGGCCGGGACGGTCGGGCGCGACCACGGTGACCGCGCCGCCGTTCACGCGCACCGCGCCGCCGCCGTGCCTGGCCAGGGACGCCTGCTGCGCCGACAGCGAGGGAGCGGGCGCCGGCGGGGTGCCGGACAGCGCCGAGCGCACCCTGCGGACCAGCTCGGAGACCAGGGACGCCTTCCAGGTGTTCCAGGCGGCCGGGCCGGTGGCGTTGCCGTCGGCGACGGCCAGGGCGGCCAGCAGTTCGAGCACCTCGCGCGAGCCGACCGCCTCGGCGACCCGCGAGATCGTCACCGGGTCGTCGAGGTCGCGGCGGGTGGCGGTCTCGGGCAGCAGGAGGTGGTGGCGGACCACGGTGGCCAGCGTGTCGACGTCGGCGGGCGGCAGGCCCATGCGGGCGCCGATGTCCCTGGCGACGATCTCGCCGGTCGTCGAGTGGTCGCCAGGCCAGCCCTTGCCCACGTCGTGCAGCAGGGCCGAGATGAGCAGCAGGTCGGGGCGGGACACCTCGCGGGTGAACGACGCGGCGCCCGCCGCCGCCTCGATGAGGTGGCGGTCGACCGTGAAGCGGTGGACCGGGTTGCGCTGCGGGCGGTGCCGCACGCGTTCCCAGTCGGGGATGAGCCTGACGATGATGCCCGCCTGGTCGAGCTCCTCCCACACGGGAACGGCCGCGCGCCCGGCGCCGAGCAGCGCCACCAGGGCGTCGCGGGCCTCGTCCGGCCAGGGGACGGGCAGCGCGGGCGACTGGGCCGCGAGCACGGAGACGGTGGCGGGAGCCATCGGGAGCCCGGCCTCGGCGGCGGCGGCCGCCGCCCTGAGCACCAGGACGGGATCGTCCTTGGGGTTGACGCCGCGCGCCAGCACCACCTCGCCGCCGTGCTCGACGACGCCGTCGGCCAGCGGGCGACGGCCGCGGGGCGCCGGCCCCGACAGCAGGCGGTCGACGGTGCGCCAGGTGGCGTCGAAGGCGTGGGCGATCGTGCGGCCGGCCTCGGCCAGGCGGCGCATCAGGGCCTCGGCGTCCAGCAGGCCGAGCGCCGCCGCGACGGCGTCCTGCTCCTGGAGCACGAGGCGGTCGGCGCCGCGCGCCGTGACCAGGTGGAGCCCGTGCCGGACGTCCAGCAGGAACTCGTACGCCTCGCGCACGCGGGGCCCGGGCGCGGAGGCGACCCAGGCCGCGGCGACGGCCTGCATGGCCTGCACGTCGCGGATGCCGCCTCGGGAGTCCTTGAGGTCGGGCTCCAGCAGGAAGGCCAGCTCTCCTGAGGACTCGGCGCGCTTGTCCGCCGCCTCGCGCAGCTCGGCGAGCCTGCGGCGCGAGTCGGCGCGCCACTCGGCGAGGACGGCCTCACGGGCCGCCCTGGTCAGCTCGGGGTCCCCGGTGACGTGGCGGGCCTGGATCAGCCCGAGCACCGCCTTGAGGTCCTCGCGCGCGACCTTGGTGACCTCGTCGACCGTGCGGACCGAATGGTCGAGCCCGAGGCCGGAGTCCCAGATGGGGTACCAGATGCGGTCGGCGATGCGGGCGACATCGTCCTGACCGTTGTGCACGAGCACCAGGTCGAGGTCGCTTCCCGGGGCGAGCTCTCCTCGTCCCAGGCTGCCGACCGCGACCAGGGCGGCACCGGTGCCCGCGAAGGCGGCACCGGTGCCCGCGGCAGGGGCGCCGGACCCCATCAGGGAGGTGCCGGCGCCGCGTTCCTCTCCGGACGCGAACCCACTCTTCGCCCCCCCGGGCAGGTTCCGGCCTTCCCGTGCGAACGGCTGTGGACACGCCGTTCTGAACAGGTCGGCCAGCCAGCGGTCGATGTCCGCGGCCCGCTCCTTGCGGGCCGCGGCATATGAGCGAGCGTCGCCTCTCATCATCCGGTTAGAGGGCCTCCGGTCCGCGTTCTCCCGTGCGGACCCTGATCACGGTCTCCACGGGGACCGACCAGACCTTGCCATCACCGATCTTGCCGGTCTGGGAGGCCTTGACGATGACGTCGATGACATCCTCGGCGTCCTCCTCCTCGGCGAGCACCTCCACGCGGACCTTGGGCACCAGGTCGACCTGGTACTCGGCACCGCGGTAGACCTCGGTGTGGCCGCGCTGGCGGCCGTAGCCGCTGGCCTCGCTGACCGTCATGCCCTTGACGCCGAACTGCTCCAGGGCCGCCTTGACGTCGTCCAGCTTGAAGGGCTTGATCACCGCTGTGATGAGCCTCATGCGTCTACCTTCTTCGCCACTGATTGGACAGGACCGTTCACCGAGGCGACGCCCGATGCGTGAACGGAGCCGAGGTCGTAGCCGGTCTCGGCGTGGGTGGTGATGTCGATGCCGGTGACCTCGTCCTCTTCAGTGACCCTGAAGCCCATCGTCTTGTCAATGATCTTGCCGATGATCCAGGCGAGGATGAACGAGTAGAGCCCGACGACGACCGGCCCGAGGACCTGCCGCCCGAGCTGCGTGAACCCGCCACCGTAGAACAGACCCTTGGCCTGCGGGTCCAGGAACGGGTAGGCGGCGAGGAAGCCGAGGGAGATCGCGCCGAGCGCTCCGCCGACCAGGTGGACGCCGACCACGTCGAGCGAGTCGTCGAACCCGAGCTTGTACTTCAGGCCGACCGCGTAGGCGCAGACCGCTCCGGCGATGGCGCCGATGACGATCGCGGCCCAGGGGTCGACGAAACCACAGGCCGGGGTGATGGCGACCAGACCTGCGACAGCGCCGGAGGCCACGCCGAGGGTGGTGGAGTGACCGTCGCGGATCTTCTCGACCAGGATCCAGGCGCCGGCGGCGACGGCCGTGGCGATCTGGGTGTTCATGAAGGCGAGGCCGGCGGTGCCGTCGACGGCGAGCTCGGAGCCGGCGTTGAAGCCGAACCAGCCGAACCACAGCAGGCCGACGCCCAGCAGGACCAGCGTGAGGTTGTGCGGGCGCATGGGATCCTTGCGCCAGCCACTGCGCTTGCCGAGCACCAGGGCGAGCGCGAGGCCCGCCGCACCGGCGTTGACGTGGACCACCGTGCCGCCGGCGAAGTCCTCGATGCCGAGCTGGGTGAGCCAGCCGCCGCCCCACACCCAGTGCGCGACCGGGAAGTAGACGATCGTCGCCCAGACCACCGAGAAGACCACCCAGGCGCCGAACTTGGCGCGGTCGGCGATGGCGCCGCTGATCAGGGCCACGGTGATGATGGCGAAGGTGAGCTGGAACGCCGAGAACACCAGGCTCGGCATACCGGTGCCGTCATCCTTGGTGGCGGTGTCGACAAGGCTCTGCAGGCCGACATCCCCGAGTCCGCCGACGAACTTGTTGAGCAAGTCGTTGCCGTTCGGGCCGAAGGCAAGGGAGTGACCGTAGAGGACCCATGCGATCGTTACGGTGATGATGCTGACGAACGACATCATCATCATGTTCAGGACACTCTTGGCCCTGGTCATGCCCCCATAGAAGAACGCGAGACCTGGAGTCATGAGCAGCACCAGTGCGGTGGCCGCGAGCATCCAGGCTGTAGTGCCGCTATCGATCTTCATTCGATGCGACCCTCCTTACAAATGGCGTGTGGCCGATTTCTCCCGCAGTGGGCGCTCCAGGGCTTCATTGACCGGCTGCGCACTGACGTTGGGCGAAAGCGTGTTCTTCTGCCGTTTCAGGTCTTGACCTGGCGTGTTTCACGTACGTGAAACTCACGGGCACGATGTTTCGGCCATGTTTCGGAGGGATCGCCAACCGATATCAGCGCGTCCTTAATATCGCGCCAGGGTGGCGGGAAAGCGGTCATGTGCCGGCTGACCAGCGTCACGACCTGCGGTCATGCGCCGGGAGACCCCACGCGCATGACCGCCGAAAAGGGTGGAAAAAATCCGAAAAGGTGTACGGAACCACCAAGCGCCGCAGGCGCTCAGGCCGCGGCGTGGGCCAGCTTCCGTAAGCGGGCGAGGGCGTCGCGCTCCAGGCGCCGCGCGCGGTCGCGGCCGATGCCGTACCGCTCGCCGACCTCGGTGAGCGTGTGCTCACGCCCGTCGACCAGCCCGTAACGCCAGCGCAACATCTCGCGAGTCTGACCTTCCAGGCCGAGCAGCCAGTCTTCGAGGCGTTCGCGTTCGAGGGTGTCCATCGCCTGCTGCTCGGGGTTGGCCCAGGTGTCGTCGGCGATCATGTCGCCGAGCTCGGTCTCGTCCTCGTCGCCCACGCCGAGCTGCAGCGACACCGGGTCGGAGGCCCAGCGGCGCAGCTCGCGGACCCGCTCGATCGGCAGCTCCAGGACGGCCGCGAGATCGGCGTCGGTCGGCTCGGCGTCCAGCTCGGCCATCATGTCGCGGCGGACCCGCATCAGTCGGGTCATCTGCTCCCCCGCGTGGGTCGGCAGGCGTACAGGCCTGGCCTGCTCGTGGATCGCGCGGCCCACCGACTGGCGGATCCACCACGTGGCGTAGGTGGAGAACTTGTAGCCCCGGCGGTAGTCGAACTTCTCCACGGCCCTGACCAGCCCAAGGTTCCCCTCCTGGACCAGGTCGATCAGCGGCATCCCCCTGCCGGAGTACTTCCTTGCCACCGCGACGACGAGCCGCAGGTTGGCCTGGATGAACTCGTCCTTGGCGCGCTGGCCGGACACCGCGAGCCGTTCGAGCTCCTCGTCGGTGGCGTCGGACGCCTTCGGCTCCGGCACCCCGCTGTCCAGGAGCTGCTCGGCGAAAAGGCCCGCCTCGATGCGCTTGGCGAGCTCGACCTCCTGATCAGCGCTGAGCAGGGGTACCCTTCCGATCTCGGCCAGATAGGTGCCGAGCAGATCTCTGTCGGCCACCTGCTGGTCCTGCGTCCGATTCCCCGTCGGCCTTGCCATTCCTATGGCACCTCGTCTCGCCGCGCCCGCCCTGACGTGCGGGTGGAGTCGGCCCCGCAGGCCCTGAATGCCGGCGCGGCGTCCTCTCCCCCTCTTGCCCGAATCAACGTCCAGTGCACGGCAAAGATTCCCAAAAGAGATACGACCGGAGAATGGTTTCAGTCGTCCTCCTCAGGTATGAGTTCGCACGCGAGAGGCTCAGGGATGCACGGAGAAAAGGCAGATGAACGGCCGGAAATAGCCTCAGGGTGATCGTATGGCGGAGATGGCCCCGGCGAGCATCGCGCCGACGTCCCCCAGCACGTGACCGCCCTCCACGACGACCCGCCGCCCGCCGGAGACGACCGAGTGGACGTCGGAGGCCGTCGCCCCGAAGACGACCGTCTCCCCAGCCGACGCGCTGCCCGCTCCGGCCGTGCGCACCGAGTCCAGGCGCACGGACACGAGGTCGGCCCAGGCTCCCGGCACGATGAAGCCGGCGTCGGGGTGGCCGAGCGAGGCCTGCCCCACCATCGTCGCCGCGCGCAGCAGGTCGGCGGCCGTCCAGTGGCCCCGCTCGCCTGTGGTGAGGCGCTCGCCGAGCTCGACCGCCCTCGCCTCCTCCAGCAGGTCGATCATGGCGTTGCTGTCGGTGCCGAGCGTCACCGGCGACCCCGCGTCGTGCACCCTGCGGGCGGGACCGATGCCGTCGGCGAGGTCCCGCTCGGTGGTGGGGCACACGCAGACGTGGGTCGAGGACCCGCCGAGCAGGGCCACGTCCACGTCCGACAGGTGGGTCGCGTGGACGGCGGTCGTGCGCGGGCCGAGCACCCCGTGCTCGTACAGCACCTGGATCGGGGTCGCGCTGTAGGTCTGGACGCAATGCTGGTTCTCGGTGCGCCGCTCCGAGGCCTGCGTGTGCAGCGGGGCGGCCCTGCGGTGCCCGAACTCCGCCACCACGGGCATCTGCTCCGGCGGGCAGGCGCGCACGGAGTGGACGGCCCCGCCGACCACCACGTCCTCGGCGCGGGCGTACTCGCTCGCCAGGTCGTCCACGCGCTCCGCCCAGCGGTGCGCGTCGCCGTCACCGAAGCGCAGCTGCGTGCCGTCCAGGGGTGCGCCGATGTTCTCGGTGAGGTAGCAGGCGTCCAGCAGGGTGATGCGCAGGCCCGCGTCCCTCGCCGCCTCGATCAGCGCGTGCCCCATCGCGTTGGGGTCGTCGTACCGCCGGCCGCCCTCGCCGTGGTGCAGATAGTGGAACTCCCCGACGGCGGTGATCCCCGCCAGCGCCATCTCGGCGAAGGTGGCTCTGGCGAGGTCGAGGTAGGTGCCGGGGTCGAGCCTGCCGGCCACGGCGTACATGCGCTCGCGCCAGCCGTGGAAGGTCTCGGAACCCGCGTGGGCCTGCCCGCGCAGGGCCCTGTGGAAGGCGTGGGAGTGGGCGTTGGCCATGCCCGGCAGGGTGAGGCCCGCCAGCCGCACCGCTTGGTGCGGCGGCGCGGCGACCCCGCGCTCGACGTCGGCGAACCGGCGGCCCTCCACCCGGACGAGCACGCCCTCGACCGCCTCACCGGGATGCAACCAGGCCAGCTCACACCAGTAGGTCAGGTCGGACACTCCCCCAATCTCTCAGGGAGAAAGTCAACGTTCGTCCTGTTATGCGAATCAATTAGGCCAGGTGCGCTTTATATAGCGAATTCAGGTCACCGGCCCCGCTGTGGGGCGAATTGTGATCTCGGTGATGTGGGCGTCGGGGGTCGCGGTGACGGCCGTGACGACGGCGCGGGCCACGGAGCCGGGAGCCAGATATCTCCCGGGCTCGTATTCGCCGCCCTCCTGCCTGCGCACCTCACGTTGCATGTCGGTGTCCACCCGGCCGGGATAGACGGTGGTGACGCGCAGCCCGTGGGGCTCCTCCTCCTGCCGGAGGGCGTCGGCGAAGGCCCTGAGCGCGAACTTCGCGGCGGCGTAGGCGGCCCAGCCGGGGTTGGCCCGCTGCCCGGAACCGGAGTTGATCGTGACCACGTGACCCCTGGCGGCCCGCAGCGCCGGGAGGAGCAGCCTCGTGAGGTTCGCGACCGCGGTGACGTTCACCTCGAACGACTCACGCCAGGCGTTGACCGGCAGGTCGGCGATCGGGCCGAGCCGTGCCACGCCCGCGCTGTGGACCAGCACGTCGAGCCGGTCGATGTCGGCCACCGCCTCGGCCACCGCGCGCTCGTCGGTCAGCTCGACCGGCCACGGCCGCGCTCCCAGCTCGTCGCAGATCTCCAGCAGCGCCGTGCTCTCACGCCCGCCCACGAGCAGGTCGTGCGTCGGCGCCAGAGCCCGGGCGACGGCCGCCCCCACCCCGCGAGAACCTCCGGTGATCAGCGCGATCGGTCGTCCACTCATGCGCTTCACCCTAGGGGCTTCAGGGGCGCAGGAAGACGCCTGTCTGGTCGGTCATGCGGTCGTGTTCCTCCAGGCGGGCGCGGGTTCGCAGCGGCGCGGCGCCGGCCATCGCCTCCAGCAGCAGCATCGCGAGGGCCAGCGGCGCCGCGTGCGAGTCGCAGACCGCCCTGGCCCCCACCGGAGCGGGCAGCACCTCGTCCGCCGGGAACGGCACGTCGGCCCGGTCGGCGATGACCGCCGTCCGGAAGCCCAGCTTGGCGGCGTACTCCAGCGCGTGCACGGCCTCGGCCGGGTAGCGGGGCAGGACGACGGCGAGCAGCCACTCGGAGCCCGCCCGGCGCGCGGCGTGCAGGCCCTCAGTCAGCTCCGACCCGCCATGGGTCAGCGGCCGGACGTCGGGATGGATGCGCCTGGCGTAGTACGCGAAGGTCGTCACCAGCCCCGAGGAGCCGCGCAGGCCGAGGACGGGCAGCGGCTCGCAGGCCGCGAGCGCCGTGCCCAGCCCCTCGATGCGGCCCGGCAGTCCGTCCGCGCGAACGCCCGGCAGGGCGGAACCGGCGGCCAGGCGGTCGCGGATGGCCGTGAGGTTGCGGATCTCGTGGTCGATCATCTCGTGCAGGAAGCGGGCGCCGTTCGCCTCGCCGTCGCGGCGCGGCCGGTCGGAATCCGCCGCGCCGTCACCGCCGACCACGAGTGGGCGGAGCGCCTGGCGGAGCTCGGGGTATCCGGCGAAGCCGAGGGCCATCGCGAACCGGGTGACCGACGGCTGGCTCACCCCCGCCCGCTCGGCCAGCTCGACGCTCGACAGGAAGACCGCGTCGGGGAGGTTCTCGCTCAGGTACTGCGCGATGCGCCGTTGGACGGGCGACAGGCGCCTGCCCTGGACCAGCCGTTCGAGCCCGTCCGCCACTTCCACCTCCAGCCCCCGGGGCAGCCACCCCGTGATCGACAACGCCGGAGACCGCCTTCCTCATCCCGCCCGGGGCCCGGGTGGCCTCGGGGGTGGGCCGCCGGTGAATGGCCGCATTCATCCTGGAGACCGAAGGGTACCGTCCGGGCGCGGGCGGAGGGCGCGGGCGGGTGTCCCGGTGCTGGTCGAGGCGTGGTCAGGCAACGCCATGCGGCCATTCACGAATAGCAACCGGTCCGCAACCTCATCCGGGAACGCGACACTACGCGTTTCACGTTGCTCTGATCGTGAAGACCCCCGGCTCCTCGCCCGCGTCCCCCTGGCGGCTGCTTCTCACCCACGTCCGCCCGTACAGGTGGACACTGGTGCTGGGCGGGGTGCTCGGCCTGGCAGGCAGCCTCGCGGGGCTCGCCACCCCGCTGGTCGCCAAGAACCTCATCGACTCCTTCGGCCGCGACGTGTCGCTGACCGGCCCGGTGCTCGCCCTGAGCGCGCTGGTCATGGTGGGGGCCGTGATCTCGGCCCTCGGCGGTTACGTCCTGGAGCGCACCGCCGAGAGCGTCGTGCTGAGCGCGCGGCTGCGGCTGGTACGGCGGATGCTGCGGCTACGCGTCCCCGACGTCGACCGGCTGGAGCCGGGTGACCTGCAGTCCCGCGTGACGGCCGACACCACACTGCTGCGGGCGGTGTGCACGACGGGCATCACCAACGGCGTCACGGCGGTGTTCACGCTCGCCGGCTGCGTGGCGCTGATGGCGGCCATGGACGCCGTCCTGCTCCTGGTCACGCTCGCGGTCCTGGTGGCCATCGGGGCGATCAACCTGTTCGTGCTGCCGCGCATCCGCAAGGCCACGAACGCGGCGCAGGCGGCCCTCGGCGAGGTCGGCGCGACGCTCGACCGCTCGCTGCAGGCCTTCCGCACCGTCAAGGCCTCGGGCGCGGAGGAGCGGGAGACCGTCGCGGTCGAGGAGGCCGCGCGGCGGGCCTGGCGCCGCGGGCTCAGCGCGGCCGGCTGGAGCGCCGCGGCCGGCACCTCCACCTGGCTGGCCGTACAGCTCGCCTTCCTGGCGGTGCTGGGCGTGGGCGGCGTCCGGGTGTCGAGCGGCGCCCTTGAGGTGTCCTCGCTCATCGCGTTCCTGCTGTACCTCTTCTACCTGATGGCGCCGATCGCGCAGCTCGTCCAGGCGGCCGTGCAGCTCCAGGCCGGGCTCGCGGTCATCCCCCGCCTGCGCGAGGTGGAGGACCTGCCCTCCGAGCCGGTCGCGCCCGCCGAGATCCCGGCCGCGACCGGCTCGGGCCCGGCCGCGGTGACGCTCTCAGGGGTGAACTTCCGGTACGGCGAGGACCGCCCGCAGGCCCTGCACGACGTGTCCTTCGACATCCCCGCCGGTGGCATGACGGCGCTGGTCGGGCCATCGGGGGCGGGCAAGTCGACGATCTTCGCCCTGCTGGAGCGGTTCTACGAGCCCGGCTCGGGGACGATCGCGGTCGACGGGCGGGACATCCGCGACCTGCCGCTCGCCGGGTGGCGCTCCACCCTCGGGTATGTCGAGCAGGACTCCCCGGTGCTGTCGGGCACCCTGCGGCAGAACCTCGTGTTCGGCGCGCCCGACGCCACCGACGACGAGGTGGCCGAGGTGCTGGGTCGCACCCGCCTGGAGGACCTGGTCCGCCGGCTCCCCGAAGGGCTGGAGACCGCGGTCGGGCACCGGGGGCAGATGCTGTCGGGCGGCGAGCGCCAGCGGGTGGCGATCGCCCGGGCCCTGCTGCGCACGCCCCGCCTGCTCCTTCTGGACGAGGCCACCTCCCAGCTCGACGCCGTGAACGAGATGCGGCTGCGTGACGTGATCACCGAGGTGGCGGGCACGACCACGGTGCTCGTCATCGCGCACCGGCTCTCCACCGTCACCACCGCCGACCGCATCGTCGTCCTCTCCGACGGCCGGGTGCGGGCGGTGGGCACGCACAGGGAGCTCCTCGCCCAGGACGGCCTCTACCGCGAGCTCGCCACCACCCAGTTCCTCGCCAACGCCGAGACGCTTCCCGGCTGACGGCGGGCCCCGTCAGGCAAGGAGCACTGGGGCGAGCTGGTGGAGGTGGTCCGAGCATTCGTCCAGGTCGCGGGCCAGCGGCTGGACGCACACGTGGTCGGCTCCGGCCTCGTGGTGGGCGCGGACCCGGCCGGCGATGGTCTCCGGATCGCCCCAGGCCACGATCGCGTCCACGAGGGCGTCGCTGCCGCCGCCCGCGAAGTCGTCGTCGGTCCAGCCCATCTCGCGCAGGCTGTTCAGGTAGTTCGGCAACTTCAGATAGAAGGCCATGTAGTCGCGGGCGATGGCGCGGGCCCGGTCGGGGCCGGTGCTCAGCACGACGGCCTGCTCGGGAACGAGCAGGCTGCCGGGGCCGAGGATCTCCCGAGCCCTCGCGGTGTGCTCGGGGGTGACGAAGTAGGTGTGGGCCCCCTGGGCGCGCTCGGCGGCGAGCCGCAGCATCCTCGTCCGCAGGGCGGCCAGCACCCGGGCGGGCGGCTCGGGCAGCGGGGCGTCGTAGGGAGCCTTGTCCATGGCGTCCAGGTACGTGCGCATGGTCTCGACCGGCTTGCCGTAGTCGTGCCCGCGGGGGGCCACCAGCGGGGCGTGGCTCACGCCGAGGCCCAGGACGAAGCGGCCCCCCGACGCCTCGGCCAGGGCGTTCGCCCCGGAGACCGCGGCCGCCGCGTCCCGCGCGTAGATGTTGGCGATGCCGGTCGCGACCACGAGCCGTTCGGTGCCCGTCAGCAGGATCGCGGAGTTGACCAGGGATTCCTTGCCGCCGAGCAGCTCGGCGATCCACAGGGCCCCGTAGCCGAGCTCCTCGATGGTCGCGGCGGCCCTGCGGCTCCTCTCGGCGGACTCCTGGCCGAGCAGCGAGAGCCACACGCCTACCTTGCCGATGCGCTGCTTGACTGCCGCGAGGTCCACGGTCTGGTTGTTCGGCATGGATCGCCCCCTCCGGTCCTGGTCACGGTAGGAGCCTTCCCTGCGCGGCTTGCCGGCCACGCCGACATTGTCCGATTCAAGGCGAGATGTGTACCAAGAGCATCCGTCCTCGCCGAGCCGCCTGGCCCGCCCGTAGGATCCACGCATGGAGCGGGCACTGATCTGGCTGCACGGCGGCGCATGGATGAAGCGGCACGCCGGCGAGCGGTCGCGCGAGATCCTGGCGGCTCACGGCCTCGACGTCGTGCCGGTCAACCACCGGCTGAGCGGCGAGGCCACCTGGCCCGCGCAGCTCGACGACGTACGGGCCGCCGTGCGCGAGCTCCGTGCCGAGCGGCCCGGCGTGCGGGTGCTGGTGGCGGGAAGGTCCTCGGGCGCACACCTGGCGCTCCATCTGGGCCTGCGCGGCGTCGACGCCCCCGACGACGTGGCCGCCGTGATCGCCTGTTCCCCTCCTGTAGACCCGCTGGCCGCCGACTGGCCCGAGCCGCGCGTCGCGGGAAGCCCCTGGGCCCGGCTGCTCGGCCACGTCCCCGTCGCGGGGGACGATCTCACCGCTGACGTCACCCCGACCAACCACGTGGGCAACGGGGTGCCCGTGCTGCTGCTCCACGGGGCCGGGGACACCACGGTCCCCCCGACCCAGACGCTCGACCTGGCGAACGCGCTGCTGGCCTCGGGTCACCCCGTGACGGCCTATCTCGCGCCCGGGGATCACGACCTCGACCTGGGCGCGGACGACATCCGTCAGGTCATCGCGTCGTTCCTGCACGCTCAGTGACGGACGCCGTACTCCCGGCGGATCTCGTTCGCGGTCTCCTTGATCTGGTCCTGTGTCCGGAGGAGCCGGGCCTCGGCCTCCTCGGTGCGCGCCTCGGCCGCCATGGTGCGGTTACCGGTGCCGGCGCCGAGCCGCCGCTTCGCCCGTGCCTTCAGCTCGCGCATCTTCCACTTGTCCATGAAGCCCATCGCGCTTCGCCTCCCTGATAGCGGTCACGTTCGCTCCCGCACACTGCCCCGGGATTCGCGAACCATGCGCACCTCAGGCGTCATCGCACCTCAAAGGGCTCATTTCGCCCTGCGCTCGCCGCTCCAGGCCGAGGGCAGGTCGTGGCGGCCGGAGACGAACTCCTGGACGCTGATCTTCACCCTGATCGCCGGGCGGCGCCAGCGGTTCTCGCGGTGGACGGCCTTGGCCATCTTGGACGGTCTCGGCCTGCGCGACCCGGGCGCGAAGAACCAGTGGGCCCACGGCGAGCCGGGACGCGCCAGCCGTATCGCCCCGGCGATCAGCAGGACCGGCGCGAACAGGCCCGCGAGACCGGTCCAGATCTTGCCCTTCAGCAGGGTGACGACCGCGAGCACGAGGTTGACGACCAGAAGGAGCACCGCCGTCCACCTCCCGCTCGGCGACGGGTCCGGCGCCTCCCAGCCGAAAGGACGCAACCCCAGCAGCAGGAGCAGCGTCACCGCGATCGCGACGAACACCGCGTCGACCGAGGTGCGCCCCTCCTCGGACCAGTAGACGTCCCGGAGGTGCAGGATCAGGGCGAACTCGTCCAGCACCAGGGCGGCTCCGACCCCGAACAGGGCCGCGGTCATGGCGTACCAGCCTGGCGACAGCCCGGCCGTCACCAGCCCGGCGACGCCGCCGAAGAGCATGAGCACCACGCCGAACACGACGTGGTGGACGTGGACGTCGCCGACGTTGACGTTGCGGAACCATCCGACCCTGGCCCGGATCAGCCGGACGTTGACCCGCGTGAACAGGAACGTGACGATGAGCGCCGTCAGGAAGCAGAAGAGCGGCAGCCTTCCGCTGTCGACGATCCGCTCGTGAAACCAGATCCCCACAGGCATCCCCCAGTACCGATGCTACGGTCCCGCCGGGAGTGATCCCCCGGCCGAAGGCCGCCGACCCGCGCCGAGCGAAGGGACATTCCGGACAGGGGTGATTGAGGGGCAGGTCAGGGGGGCTTGCCTCAGGCCAGGAAGGCGCGCAGGAGCGCGGCGGTGCCCTCCAGATGCTCCACGACGGCCTTCCTCGCCGCCTCCGGGTCGCCCGCGAGGATCGCGGCGACCATCGCGGCGTGCTGCGCGCCCGAGTGGTCGATGTTGGGCCCGAGCACGGGGATGGCGTTCAGCAGGTCGGTCACCCGCAGCCTGGCGTCCGCGCCGGCCGCCGCCAGCAGGGCCGACCCGGTCAGCTCGGCGATCGACAGATGGAAGGCCGTGTCCAGCCGCCGGTAGTCGGCGGGCGCGGCGTCGTTGACGTCGGCGAGGCGGCGTTCCAGCGTCGCCTTCTGCTCCTCGGTGAGGTCCATGGCGGCCAGGACCTGGGCGGCTCCGCACTCGATCGCCATGCGGAAGGTCAGCGCGTCGGCGAGGTCGGAGGCGCCCATCTCGTTGACGGCCCTGCGCAGGTCGCCCTGGCCCGGGTGCGGGGGTTCGTAGACGACGAACGCTCCCCCGTAACGGCCGCGCCGTACGTCGAGGTAGCCGGCGTCCTGCAGCGCCCGGATCGCCTCCCGGAGCGTGACCCGGCTGATGCCGAGCTGGACGGCGAGGTCGCGCTCGGCGGGGAGTTTCTCGCCTGGACCGACCACGCCGAGCTTGATCGCCTGGAGCAGCCGCTCCACCGTCTCCTCGAAGGCGTTGCCCGCCCGGACGGGCCCGAGGAGCGCGACGAGCTGGGGCTCGCCCATCACTTCCCCCCTAGACCGGCTGCAATGGTTCGAGATTAGTCCATTCGACGGCTCAAGTGTCCTGAACCGTTGACGCGAGACCGCCGCTGGTGCTTGCATGCCTCCAATGGTCTGTTTCCAGACTTTTGCGGGAGGGAAGCGCCGTGCTCACCGTCGACCAACTGCGTGACGAGGTGTCCGCCGGGCGGGTGGACACCGTGCTTCTGGCCATCGCCGACATGCAGGGACGCCTCCAGGGCAAGCGGCTGTCCGCGCGGTACTTCCTGGAGGAGGTGCTGGACCACGCGGCCGAGGGGTGCAACTACCTCCTCGCGGTGGACGTCGACATGAACACCGTCGACGGCTACAGCATGTCGTCCTGGGAGCGCGGCTACGGCGACTTCGTGATGAAGCCCGACCTGTCCACCCTGCGCCGGGTGCCCTGGCAGGAGGGCACGGTCATGCTGATGGCCGACCTGCTCTGGGAGGACGGCTCCGACGTCACCGCCTCCCCCCGCCAGATCCTGCGCGGGCAGCTCGCCCGCCTCGCCGAGCGCGGCTGGGCGGCGTACGTCGGCACCGAGCTGGAGTTCGTGGTCTACAACGACAGCTACGAGAGCGCCTGGTCCAAGGCCTACCGCGACCTCACGCCCGCCAACCAGTACAACGTCGACTACTCGCTGCTCGGCGGCGCCCGCGTCGAGCCCCTGCTGCGCCGGATCAGGCTCGGCATGGAGGGCGCGGGGATGTACGTCGAGTCGGCCAAGGGCGAGTGCAACCTCGGGCAGCACGAGATCGCCTTCAGGTTCACCGAGGCGCTCGCCACCTGCGACAACCACTCGATCTACAAGAACGGGGCCAAGGAGATCGCCGCCCAGGAGGGGATGTCGATCACCTTCATGGCCAAGCCGAACCAGCGTGAGGGCAACTCCTGCCATATCCACATCTCCCTTCGCACGGCGGACGGCGAGCCGGTCATGGCGGGGGACGGCGGGCACGGGCTGTCGAAGGTCGGAGAGCATTTCATCGCGGGCCAGCTCGCCGCCATGCGCGAGCTCACGCTGCTGTACGCGCCCAACATCAACTCATACAAGAGGTACGTCCCCGGAAGCTTCGCCCCCACGGCGGTCAAGTGGGGTGTGGACAACCGCACCTGCTCCCTGCGGCTGGTCGGGCACGGGCCCTCGCTCCGCATCGAGAACCGCGTGCCCGGCGGGGACGTCAACCCCTACCTCGCGGTGTCGGCGCTGGTCGCCGCGGGCCTGCACGGCATCGAGAACGAGCTGCCGCTGGAGGACGCGTACGGCGGCAACGCCTACACCGCGGGCGCCGAGACCGTGCCCGCCACGCTGCGCGACGCGCTCACCCTGTGGGAGGGTTCGAAGATCGCCAAGGACGCGCTGGGCGAGCAGGTCGTCGAGCACTACGCGAACAACGCCCGGGTCGAGCTGGCCGCCTTCGAGGCGGCCGTCACGGACTGGGAGCTTTTCCGGGGATTCGAGCGGATGTGACATGAAGATCATCAACCCTGCCACCGAGGACGTGCTCGCCGACGTCGAGCTCGCCGACCTGGCCGAGACCGACCGCGCGGTGGAGCGTGCCAGGAAGGCGTTCCCCGCCTGGCGGGACGTGGCGCCCGGCGACCGCGCGCGGCTGCTCCGGCGCTTCGCCGACCTGGTCGACCGCCACGGCGACGAGCTGGCCGGCCTGGAGCTCGCCAACGCGGGCCACCCGATCGGCAACGCCCGCTGGGAGGCCGGCAACGTCCGCGACGTGCTGCACTTCTACGCGGGCGCGCCCGAGCGCAACCACGGCATGCAGATCCCGGTGGCGGGCGGGGTGAACATCACGTTCGCCGAGCCGCTCGGCGTCGTCGGGGTGATCGTGCCGTGGAACTTCCCCATGGTGATCATGACCTGGGGGGCGGCCCCGGCGCTGGCGGCCGGCAACACCGTCATCGTGAAACCCGCCGAATGGACCCCGCTGACGGCTCTGAGGCTGGCGGAGCTGGCCCTCGAAGCCGGCCTCCCCGAGGGGGTGCTCCAGGTGCTGCCTGGACCAGGGGAGGTCGCGGGGGCCCGGCTCGTGGAGCACCCCAGCGTCAACAAGATCGTGTTCACCGGGTCGACCGAGGTCGGGAAGCTGATCGCCGCCAGGGCCGCGCAGAACGTCAAGAGGCTCACGCTGGAGCTCGGCGGCAAGAGCGCCAACGTGGTGTTCGCGGACGCCGACCTGGAGCAGGCCGCGGCCAGCGCGCCCTCGGCGGTCTTCGACAACAGCGGGCAGGACTGCTGCGCGCGCTCGCGGATCCTGGTGGAGCGCTCCGTGTACGAGGAGTTCCTCGACCGGCTCGGCACGGCCGTCGGGGGCCTGAAGGTGGGCGACCCGCTCGATCCGGGCACGGACATGGGGCCGCTGATCAGCGCCGAGCACCGCGAACGGGTCGCGTCGTTCGTCACCGGCACGCCGCGCTTCCAGGGCTCGTGCCCGTCCGGCAGGGGTTTCTGGTTCCCGCCGACCGTGCTGACCCACGACTCGCTGGACGACCGCGCGTTCACGGACGAGATCTTCGGGCCGGTCGTGAGCGTGGTCCCGTTCGAGGACGAGGCGGACGCCGTACAGCTCGCCAATAACACGAAATATGGGCTTTCGGGGTCTATCTGGACCCGGGACGTGGGGCGGGCACTCCGGGTGGCCCGCGCGGTCGAGGCGGGGAACCTCTCCGTCAACTCCCACTCGTCCGTGAGGTACTGGACGCCCTTCGGCGGCTTCAAGCAGTCTGGCCTCGGCCGCGAACTGGGGCCGGACGCGCTGGCCGCCTTCACCGAGACCAAGAACGTCTTCATCGCCCACTGATCCCGGGCTCCGCCCGGGCGGCTCTAGTTCACCCAAGCACCAGGGAGTTCGTCACTATGCAACGTCTGCGGGACCGCGTCGCCGTGATCACGGGGGCGGCGGGCGGCATCGGCCTCGCCACGGCACGCCGCTTCGCCGAGGAGGGCGCGAAGGTCGTGTGCGCCGACCTCGACGAGGACGGCGGCGCCAAGCTGGCGGACGAGGTGGGCGGCCTGTTCGTCCGCACCGACGTCACCAGCGAGGAGGACGTCAGCCGGATGTTCGAGACGGCCTTCGAGACCTACGGCAGCGTGGACATCGCGTTCAACAACGCGGGCATCTCGCCCCCCGACGACGACTCGATCCTGACCACCGGCATCGAGGCCTGGAAGCGGGTTCAGGACGTCAACCTGACCAGCGTGTACCTCTGCTGCAAGCACGCCATCCCGTACATGCGGCGGCAGGGCAAGGGCTCGATCATCAACACCGCGTCGTTCGTGGCGGTGATGGGCTCCGCGACGTCCCAGATCTCCTACACCGCCTCCAAGGGCGGCGTGCTCGCCATGTCGCGCGAGCTGGGCGTCCAGTTCGCGCGCGAGGGCATCAGGGTCAACGCGCTGTGCCCCGGGCCGGTCAACACCCCGCTGCTGCAGGAACTGTTCGCCAAGGACCCCGAGCGCGCCCAGCGGCGCCTGGTCCACATCCCGGTGGGCCGCTTCGCCGAGGCCTCCGAGATCGCCGCCGCCGTCGCGTTCCTCGCCTCGGACGACGCGAGCTTCATCACCGGGGCCGAGTTCCTGGTGGACGGCGGCATCTCCGGCGCCTACGTGACCCCGCTTTAGCCCATGCCGCGACCCGTCATCGGCATCACCTGCTACGTCGAGCCCGCCGCCTTCACCGTGTGGCGGATGCCGGCCGCGCTGCTGCCGTACACCTATGTGGAGCACGTCGTCAGGGCGGGTGGCCAGCCGGTCATCCTGCCCCCGGCGGGCGACCCCGCGCCGCTGGTCGAGCGGTTGGACGGCCTGATCGTGGCGGGCGGCGGCGACGTCGATCCCGGCAGGTACGGGGAGCAGCCGCACCACCAAACCGGATACGTCCGGAAATTTCGTGATGAGGCGGAGTTCGAGCTGGTCGGCGCGGCACTGGAAGCAGAGCTCCCCTTCCTCGGCATCTGCCGAGGGCTCCAGGTGCTGAACGTGTCGCTGGGCGGCAGCCTCCACCAGCACCTGCCCGACGTGGTGGGCCACAGCGGCCACTCCCCCGCCCCCGGCGAGTTCGGCCACCTGCCCGTACGGCTGGCGCCCGGCAGCGCGATCGCCGGCGTGCTGGGCGCCGAGGAGGCCGCCGCCGCCCACTACCACCACCAGGCGACCGACCGCCTCGGTGAGGGCCTCGCGGTGTCCGCCACCTCGGACGACGGCACGGTCGAGGCGGTGGAGCTCGCCGGGCACCCCTTCACGCTGGGCGTCCAATGGCATCCCGAGGCCGGCCAGGAAGGTCACCTGTTCGAGGCGCTGGTCGCCGCAGCGTCGGCCGGGCGGTCTTGGTAAGGTGAGCGGGAACACCGATGATCCCGTGCGGGAGAGCGTCCTGACATCCGGTCAGGACCCCTGAAGGAGCAAGTCCTCCCCGCGAACCTCACAAGGCAAAGGACCGCGCGGGCCAGGTGATCTCTGGAAAGCAGGCTCCCTCCACGGGGCCTCGCCGAAGGTGAAAGTCCGGTAAAACCCGGGCGAAACTCTCAGGCACCGATGACAGAGGGGGAGGATGCTCTCATCCAACCCTGTCTGAGGTGCGCATCATGTCCAGACCCACACCGCTCCGCGAGGTGCACGAGAGCCTCGGCGCGACGCTCACCGACTTCGCCGGCTGGCTGATGCCGCTGCGCTACGGCAGCGAGTCCGCCGAGCACAACGCGGTGCGCACGGCCGCCGGGCTTTTCGACCTCTCCCACATGGGCGAGATCTTCGTCACCGGCCCGCAGGGGGGCGAGGCGCTGGACCACGCGCTGGTCGGCCACCTGTCGGTGCTGGAGCCCGGCCGCGCCCGCTACACCATGATCTGCGCCGCCGACGGCGGCGTGCTGGACGACCTGATCGTCTACCGGCTGGCCCCCGAGGAGTTCCTCGTCGTGGCCAACGCCTCCAACTACGAGCGGGTGACCGCCGAGCTCACCGAGCGGGCCCGCGGGTTCGAGGCCGAGGTCGACGACCGGTCCGACCGCTACGCGCTGATCGCCATCCAGGGTCCGCGCGCCCAGGAGATCCTCAGCGCGCTCACCGACGCCGACCTGGCCGGCCTGAAGTACTACGCGGGGCTGCCTGGCACCGTCGCAGGAGCCGAGGCCCTCATCGCCCGCACCGGGTACACCGGCGAGGACGGCTTCGAGCTCTTCGTCGCCGCGCAGGACGCCGCGCCGCTGTGGCAGGAGCTCACCAAGGCGGGCGACGCGTACGACCTGCGCCCCGCCGGGCTGTCCGCCCGCGACACGCTCCGCCTCGAGGCCGGCATGCCCCTGTACGGCAACGAGCTGAACGCCGGGCTGACCCCCTTCGACGCGGGCCTCGGCCGGGTCGTGAAGTTCGACAAGCCGGGCGACTTCGTCGGCCGCGCGGCGCTCGCGCCGCTGAAGGACGTGCCTCCGCGCCGGCGCCTCACCGGCCTGGTCGCGCGTGGCCGCCGAGTGCCGCGCCACGGCTACCCTGTGGTGCTGCTGACTGACGGCACCGTCGTTGGGGAGGTCACCAGCGGCGCGCCCTCGCAGTCCCTCGGCAAGCCGATCGCGATGGCCTACGTGGACACCAATGTGTCCGAAGGACTCGCGGTCGACATCCGTGGTAGCCATGAACCGGTCGACGTGGTTGACCTGCCTTTTTACCGGAGGAGCATGTGAGCAGCATTCCCGAGGAGCTCAGCTACACCAAGGAGCACGAGTGGGTGGCCGGGCTCGACGACGGCCTCACCGTGACCGTGGGGATCACGGCGTTCGCCGCCGACGCGCTGGGTGACGTGGTCTACGTCCAACTGCCGGAGACGGGTGCGACCGTCGAGGCCGGGGACGCCATCGGAGAGGTCGAGTCCACCAAGTCCGTGAGCGACATCTACGCGCCGGTGACGGGCGAGGTCGTCGAGGTCAACCAGACCGTCGTGGACGACCCCTCCCTGGTCAACTCCGACCCGTACGGCGAGGGCTGGCTGTTCCGCGTGCGCATCGAGGGAACCCCCGAGGATCTGCTCAGCGCCGAGGAGTACACCACCGTCACCACCGCCGAGTCCTGACGACCCCGGCCGTCCCGCCGTCCGCCACCGAGCGCCATCACCCCGGCGAGCCGTCCGTGCTCGCCGGGGCCCCCGCACAACCTGCTCCGAAGGGCCGAGATCAATGGCGATCAGCGTCTTCGATCTGTTCAAGATAGGCATCGGGCCGTCGAGCTCGCACACGGGCGGCCCCATGGCGGCGGCGCACAAGTTCGCCCGGGGGCTCGACCGCGACGGGCTGCTGGAGAAGACGGCCCGGGTGGAGGTCATCCTCTACGGCTCGCTCGGCCTCACCGGCAAGGGGCACGGCAGCGACAAGGCCGTCCTGCTGGGGCTGTCGGGCGAGAAGCCCGAGCTGGTCGATGTCGACTCCATCGACGGCCGGCTGGCCCAGATGCGATCGTCCGGCACCGTGCGGCTGTACGGCTCGCGCGAGATCCCCTTCGTGATCGGCGAGGACCTCGTCTTCGAGCGCAAGATCTCGCTGCCGCACCACCCGAACGGCATGCGCTTCACCGCGTTCTCCCCCGAGGGCGACTCCCTCCGGGAGAAGATCTACTACTCGGTCGGCGGCGGGTTCGTCGTGGACGAGAACGCCACGGGCGCCGACCGCATCAAGGCCGATGACACCGAGCTCCCCCACCCCTTCACCACGGCGGCGGAGCTTCTCCGCCACTGCTCTGAGACCGGTCTGTCGATCTCCGGGCTGATGCTGGAGAACGAGAAGGCCTTCGGCCGCACCGAGGACGAGATCCGGGCCGAGCTGCTGCGGCTCTGGCAGGTCATGGCCGACTGCGTACGGCGCGGCAGCGCCAAGGAAGGCGTGCTCCCCGGAGGCCTCAAGGTCAGGCGGCGGGCCAACCAGCTCTTCCGGCGGCTGCAGAGCGAGGCACCCGAGAAGGACCCGCTCCAGACGATGGACTGGGTCACCCTGTTCGCCCTCGCCGTGAACGAGGAGAACGCGGCGGGCGGCCGCATCGTGACCGCGCCCACCAACGGCGCCGCCGGCATCATCCCGGCCGTGCTGACGTACTACGACCGGTTCACGCCGCAGGCCGACGACGAGGGCATCATCCGCTTCCTGCTCACGGCAGGGGCGATCGGCGTGCTGTTCAAGGAGAACGCCTCGATCTCCGGGGCCGAGGTCGGCTGCCAGGGCGAGGTCGGCTCCGCCTGCTCGATGGCCGCCGCCGGACTCACCGAGGTGCTCGGAGGCACGCCCGAGCAGGTCGAGAACGCCGCCGAGATCGGCATCGAGCACAACCTCGGCCTGACCTGCGACCCGATCGGCGGCCTGGTGCAGATCCCCTGCATCGAGCGCAACGCGGTCGCCTCGATCAAGGCCATCGCGGCGGCCCGCATCGCCCTGCGCGGCGACGGCCGCCACTTCGTCTCCCTGGACAAGGCCATCAAGACCATGCGCGACACGGGACGCGACATGCTCGACAAATACAAGGAGACCAGCCGAGGCGGCCTGGCCGTGAACGTCATCGAGTGCTGATCCCCGGCCCATGACGGCGTGCCCGCCGAGACAGGTGGAGTAGTACTCCAGCGGACGCGGCCAGGAGGCGATCACCGAGGGTGATTCGAGCCCGTCGGCCAGCAGATTCTGGTCGACGCCCCGCGACGTGTCGACGCTCGCGCAGGTGAACGAGACCGAGCCGGCACGGCTACGAGGGAAAACTCCTGGCGGCCGCTATCCGCCAGGCCCCACGACCGGCTGACGAGGCGGAACGAACGCCCCAAGGAGCCGGCCGGCGATCCGGCCCGCAGGGGTGCGATCCCTGGCCGCCGCAGAGAGATCATCCCAGTTATGGGGATATAAAGCGCTTCATCCGATATACCGCACAAGTGGCCCGTCGGGGCCATATCCCATTTGCCGCATTAAACGGCAGTCGACACACTTGCCGGATTAATCATCTGTGTTGCCGCCTCAATACGGGGTAGTTCACCTATGTGCCGCCATTATGGTGATACAGCGCTCGATTCTCTGCATTTACTAGCTGGGGGTATTTAGGTGATTCATCCACCTAGAGACAGGCAGTCTCTGACGCGAATGATCAACGACCGATCCCTGTTCGCTTACATCGGCGCGGCGGTGACGGCCGGGGCGCTCATGGCGCTGCCGCTTCCCGCGCAGGCCAACTCGCACGCCGGCACCTCGAACGGCGCCCACGCCCGCCTCACGTTCCCGTCGACACCCGACGGCGGCGGAGGCGGAGGAGGCGAGGAAGAGGCTCCCGCCGCGAAGAAGCCCAGAAAGGAAATCCGGAAGCACCACCGAATTCGCTACGTCGCCCACCGTCCGCGAAAGCACCACGAACATTTCCACCAACCGCAACCGCGAGAGAACGTCGATGTCTCTGTCGACTCCGAGCACGGCGGAGGCGGCGACCGCCGACACCACTGGGGGAATCACGGCCACCACCACAACAATCATTTCGCCGACGACCTCTACCGCACGCGGCACCTGCGCAGGTTCCACAGCTATCGCGAGGCCCGCGAGGCGCTCGTCCGGGACGCGAACCGCTGGTTCCGTCACACATCGGAGAAGGCCCACCCGAAGCGCGTCAAGGGCCACGATGATGTACGCGTCATGCGTGAAGAGCCCAGCGCTCACCGGGATTCCGGCCGGAAAGGCGAGTAAGGGCCGCCGGGACCCCAGAACCCGGGGGTGAGCCCGGCACCCAGGGATCGGCCGGACCTGCGGGTCCGGCCGGTCCCTCCGGCTACGAGTGGCCCGCCGGGGCCCTCCAGCCGGGAAGGTCAGGCCGTGGCGGGGGCCGTCAGGAGGTCGGCCGTCCGGAGAACGCGGGCGAAGCCGCCGTGATGGAGGCTGGCGCTGGTGGCCCGGGTGAGTTCCTCGGCGGTGACCACCTCGCCGTCGGGGCCGAAGGCGTCGAAGGTGTGCATCGCGTCGATCACGAACAGCACGCGGTACCCGAGGTTGCCCCCCATGCGGGCCGTGGTCTCGTTGCACATGTTGGTCTGGATACCGACGATGACGATCTGCCCGATCCCGCGCTCGCGCAGCCACTCGTCCAGATTCGGCTTTCCATAGAAGGCGGAGTTGACGGACTTGGTGACGAAGAGGTCGGGCGCCTCCGGCCCCAGGGACTCCCCCACAAGACCCTTCAACTCGTTGCCCGGCATACCGGGCGCCAGGGGCGAACCCGGCGCCGAATCCTGCCGCACGACCACGACCGGCCGCCGCTGTGCGCGCCAGTCCCGGATCAGCGCGGCAATGTTCTCCTCGGCGGCCGGGTTGTCCCGACGGCCGAAATAGGGGTCCTCGAAGCCCTTCTGCACGTCGACGACGATGAGGGCGGCGTTCTTCTCGATCTGGATCTCGCTCATGACGACAAGCTTCGCCGCGCGGGCGTACACGCACGAGTGGCAGAGATGTCATCGTGCGATACTTTTCTGCCATGCGCACCGTGGCGACCCTCATCTACGACGACATGCGCGCCTTCGACTACGCGGTCATCGCCGAAGTCTGGGGCATGGACCGTACGGACGGCGGGGTGCCCGCCTTCGAGCTGCGCCGCTGCTCGGCGGACGGCCGGCCCGTACGGATGCACCCCGGCGCGCTGGTCGAGGCGACGCACGGGCTGGACGGCCTGGCCGGCGCGGACCTGGTCGTGGCACCCGGCCGGGAGGACCCCTTCGCCCCAGTGCCCAGCGAGGTAGCCGAGGCGCTACGCGCCGCACGTGCGACCGGGAAGACGATCGCTTCGCTGTGCGCGGGGGCGTTCGTGCTGGCGGCCGCGGGCATCCTCGATGGACGCCGGGCCGTCACCCACTGGCGCCTCACCGAGCGGCTCGCCCTCGACCACCCTGACACTGTCGTCGTACCCGACGTGCTGTTCATGGAGGACGACGGTGTCTGGACCGCGGCCGGTACGGTCGGCGGTGTCGACCTCTGCCTGGAGCTGGTCCGGCGGGCGCACGGCGCGGCCGTGGCCAACACGATCGCCCGCCGCATGGTCACCGCCGCGCACCGCGACGGCGGCCAGGCCCAGTTCGTCGAACGGCCGGTCCCGCAGGCCGTCGGTGCGCAGTCGGTCATCACGACCACGCTGGAGTGGGCCCTCGGCCACCTCGACCGGCCGCTCACCGTCACCGACCTGGCGAGGCACGCCCGTACGGCGCCGCGTACCTTCGCCCGTAACTTCGCGGCGCTCACCGGCACCACGCCCGCGCAGTGGCTGATCAGGCAGCGGGTCACCGAGGCGCAGCGGCTGCTGGAGACCACGGACCTGTCTGTCGAGCAGGTGGCCACGCGGTGCGGCTTCGGCACGGCGACGATGCTCCGCCGCCACTTCAGCCGAGTCGTCGGCACAGCCCCGAGCCGATACCGCCGCACCTTCGCCCACACCTGACCAGAAACGCCAGACCGGACGCACCCGCCCCTGACCGGACACGCTCACCACCTGAGCAGACGCGACCGCCACCTGACCGGACGCGCCTGCGCTACCGCGCGCGCAGCAGTTCAAGGCCCAGACGGACGCCGCCGATCGCGATCAGGGCGCCGTGTGCGATGCGGAGCGCGGGCGGGCCGAAGAACTGCGGGATGAACAGGGCGAAGCCGACGGCGAGCGGCACGCCGCTCCAGCGTGCCAGCGCGCCCGAACGCCAGACCGCGACGGCCGCCATCGTCGTACCGACGCCCAGCAGCACGAGCCCCGCCGCGAACATGGTGGCCGCCGCGGGGACGAAGCGGAAGTCGTCGACCAGTCGCAGCAGCGACGTGCTGCCCTCCTGGACGGCGCGGTGACCGATGACGTTCGCGCCGAAGACCTCGACGCCGTAGTAGGGAAGGGTCAGGCCCGCGCCGATCCACGTGACCACGAGCGCGTGAAGGGTACGGCGCTGGTTCAGCACCAGGTGGAGTGCCAGCAGTCCCAGCGTGAGCAGGATGAACCCGACGGCGGCGAACAGGTGGGACGCGATCCAGGCCTGCGAGGCCATCGCCGCGGCACCGGCCAGGGACGACTCGTCGGCGTACGGCCGCACCAACGGATAGGCGAGGAACAGGACGCCGGCGGCCGCGAGGGCCGCGGCCCCCAGGCGGGGGCGGGGAAGCGCGGGGACGGAGACGTTCACGAGTGTCGTTCCTATCGAGGGGAGGTGAGAGCCCTGGCAGACGCTCTGCTTCGAGAGCAATGCTCTCTATTACGATCGTCGATGTCAACCCAGTCCCCTGCTCTGAAGGCACGTACGATGTCCCCAGGTCGGCCCGGTCCCCCGTTCTGCCTCCGTGTCGGCCTGGAGATCCCGAAGCTACGGCAAGCCGCAAGGTAGCTGTGGGTCTTAGGCTGACCTGCGGTGATGCCGGACATGGTCAGCGTACGGATGGCCGTACGCGAAACCCTGGTGCGCCGCCGACGGAACCGAAGGGCACCTCCGATCGGATGTGGATTCCCTGGGAGCCTGTGGACAAGGGCGCGGGGGGCCGCGCGGGGCACCTAGCATGAAACCCCGTCGTCACCCCGAGGAGGTTCCGGTGCTGCCGGGCACGGCTCCGAACGCGGCCACCCCCACTGCCGCCGAGACCTCCGCCCCCCGCCAAGTGAGGGCCACAGCCAGGTCGTTCGCGCGGGCGCACTGGGTCTTCCTGCTGGCGCTGGGCGCCGGAGCCGCTCTGAGGCTGGTCGCCGTCCTTGGTTACCGCCCGGCGCTGTGGTTCTGGGCCGACTCGTTCGTCTACGTCAAGGCGGCCCTCGATCCGCAGCCGCTGGATTCGCGCCCTTCGGGGTACTCCCTGTTCCTGTGGGCCCTGCGCCCGCTGGAGAGCTTCGGCGCGGTCGTGGTCGTCCAGCACCTGCTCGGGCTCGGCATGGCGGTCTGCGTCTACGCCCTGCTCCGCCGCCGCGCCCGGCTGCCCGGCTGGGGGGCGACCCTCGCGGCCGTCCCGGTGCTGCTCGACGTCCACCTGGTCCAGCTTGAGCACCTGGTCATGGCCGACCTGCTGTTCACCTTCCTGGTGACGGCGGCGGTGACGGTGCTGCTCTGGCGGGAGCGCCCGACCGTGTGGACGGCCGTGGCCGCCGGGCTCCTGCTGGTGGCCGCCACCTGCACCCGCACCGTCGGCCTGCCCGTGCTGGTCATCGCGCTCGTCTGCATGGTGCTCGCACGGGCGGGGTGGCGGGCCCTGATCGCCGTCGCGCTGGCGGGCGCGGTCGGCATCGGCGGGTACGCGGTGTGGTTCCACAGCGAGCACGGGAGCTACGGCCTCGGCCAGAGCAACGTCTGGCTCTGGGCGCGCACGATGACGTTCGCCGACTGCGCGAAGATCCGGCCGCCCGGCGACGAGAAGGTGCTCTGCCCCACGGAGCCGGTCGGCGAGCGTCCCGCGCCTCCGGTCTACATCTGGGACGCCGGGTCGCCGCTCGCCAAGGTGCGCAAGGACGCCGACCGCGAGCGGCTCGCGGGCACGTTCACCACGGAGGCGATCATGGCGCAGCCGTTCGACTTCCTGCTGACCGGCGTCAAGGACGCCCTGTGGGGCTTCGAGTGGACCCGCAGGGTCTATCCCACCCCCGGCCCGCAGAGCGCGTACGTCTTCCCCGACTCCGTGAAGCCGTTCACTGACAAGATCGCCTCGTCCGGCCGCACCGCGCCCGAGCTGACCTCGGCCTACCAGGGCCGCAGCGGCGACACGGTGGTCGCCGAGCCCTACGCCGGCTGGCTGCGCGCCTACCAGGAGCAGGGCTATGTCCGTGGCCCGCTGCTGGCGCTCATCATGCTCGTGGGCCTGTTCGGGGTGCTCGTGCGCTGGCGGCGGCTGGGCGGGCCGGTGCTCCTGCCGTGGGCGGTGGCCGTGACGCTGCTCGTGCTGCCGCCGCTGATCGCCGCGTTCGACCATCGGTACGTCGTGCCCGTCATACCGGTCGCGTGCATGGCGGCGGGCCTGACGTTCGAGGGCCTGCGCCGCGTCAGGCGTCCCGCCGGGCGCCGCAGAGCCGCGACCCACCCGGCGCCGGGCGAGGCGCAGCCCGCACCGGGTACGGACTGACGTCCCCCTGTGGCGCGCTTTTTGCCAGGTACGGAGTGGTGCCGTGACAGCCATCTAACGTGACCTAGGCTCGTTCACGGGGCCCGGATTAAGCTTCGGTCATGGACGACCGCCAGCGCTATGACCGGGCCACCGCGGATCTCGACCCCCCGTTCGCCATCCTCGACCTGGACGCCCTGCGGTCCAACGGCGCCGCCATGGCCCGCCGTGCCCGGGGCAAGCCGATCAGGGTGGCCAGCAAGTCGATCCGATCCCGGGCCGTGCTGCGGCGGGTGCTGGAGATGGACGGCTTCGCCGGCGTCATGGGCTTCACCCTTCCCGAGGCCCTGTGGCTGGCCTCCGAGGGCTTCTCCGACATCCTGGTCGCCTACCCCACCACGGACAGGAAGGCGCTGGCCGAGCTGGCGGGTGACGCGCGGGCGGCCAGGGAGATCACGCTGATGGTCGACTGCCCCGAGCACCTGGACGCCATCGACGAGGCGGTCGACACCGTGCCGTCCCGCCACGAGATCCGCATATGTCTGGACATCGATGCGGCGTTCACCGCGCTGGCGGGCAGGCTGCGCGCCGGGGTGCTGCGCTCGTCGGTCAGGGAGCCGGAGCAGGCGGCCGAGCTGGCCGCCGAGATCGCGAAGCGCCCGGGGTTCCGGATGGTCGGCCTGATGGCGTACGAGGCCCAGATCGCGGGCGTGGGCGACCGGGTGCCCGGCCCGTACGGCCAGGTGATCCGGTGGATGCAGGCCCGTTCGCAGCGGGAGCTGATCGTGCGCAGGGGGCGCATCGCCGAGGCCGTCCGGCAGGTGACCGACCTGGAGTTCGTCAACGGCGGCGGCACCGGGTCGGTCGAGAAGACCGCGCGCGAGAAGGCGGTCACCGAGGTCGCGGCCGGGTCGGGGTTCTTCCACCCGCGCCTGTTCGACTTCTACCGGGGCTTCACGGGCCGCCCCGCCGCGCTGTTCGCGCTCCCCGTCGTGCGCAGGCCCGTCAACGGCGTGGTCACCGTGCTGGGCGGCGGCTACCACGCCTCCGGCTCCGCGGGCGCGTCCCGGCTGCCTCAGCCGTACCTTCCCGCCGGGCTGCGGTACGACGCGCGGGAGGGCGCGGGCGAGGTGCAGACTCCCCTGCTCGGCCAGGCTGCCCACGATCTGCGGATCGGCGACCGGGTGTGGTTCCGCCACGCCAAGGCCGGCGAGCTCTGCGAACGCTTCGACGCGCTCCACCTGATCGAGGGCGACCGCGTGGTGGAGACCGTGCCGACCTATCGCGGCGAGGGCAGGACCTTCCTCTGACCGGCGCCCGCGAGGGTCAGGCGCGGCGGCGGCGCCAGAGGGCTATCGCGGCGCCCACCACGACGACGGCGCCGACGCCGATGAGGATCGGCGCGAGGCTCCTCGGAGGGAAGTCGTCGTGCCAGCCGTCCTCTTCACCGTAGGCTCCCGGCTCGGCGTACTTCGCCGGGTACGCCACGCCGAAGGCCATGTCGCGTGCCGCCGTGACCAGCTGCTCGGCGTTGGCCTTGGCCTTGGCGACGCCCCGCCCCGCGACCCGCTTGGGGCTCACGCGATCAACGATGGCGTCCACGGTGACAGCCAGCTCCGCCCGGGTGCGCTCGATGTCCTTCTCGAGCGCCTCGGGATCGGTGTCCGCCATGACGATCCCCTTCTCTTACGGGCGAGCCGCCCTCGCCCGGCTCGCCGCTACGCTTGCAGCGATCAGTCTGTCAGGTCGGGCATCCACCCGGCACGGTGGGCGTGCCGGTAGGTTGTCTCCGTGACGCAGACGAGACTCGAGCCCGGCGACGCCGCACCCGACTTCACCCTGCCCGATGCCGAGGGCAAGGACATCAGCCTCGAATCCTTCCGTGGCAAGCGGGTCATCCTTTACTTCTACCCCGCCGCGATGACGCCTGGGTGCACGAAGCAGGCGTGCGATTTCCGCGACAGCCTCGACGGCCTGGCCGCGGCCGGCATCACCGTGCTCGGCGTGTCGAAGGATTCCCCGCAGAAGCTCGCGAAGTTCACCGAGCGCGACTCGCTGACGTTCCCGCTGCTGTCCGACCCCGAGCTCGCCGTCCACCAGGCGTACGGCGCCTACGGCGAGAAGACGATGTACGGCAGGACGACGGTCGGGGTGCTGCGGTCGACGTTCGTCATCGACGCCGACGGCAAGATCGAGAAGGCGCTGTACAACGTGAAGGCCACGGGTCACGTCGCGCGCCTGCGCAAAGACCTGGGCCTCGCTTAATAGGTACGGCTGTCGCCCCGCGCTCAACTAGGATGGCGCAAGCCGCACAGGCATGGGGTCGTAGCCCAATGGCAGGAGGCACAGGTTTTAGGTACCTGACAGTGTGGGTTCGAATCCCACCGACCCCACCGCGACTTGTCCGGGCCACAACGAGAGCCGCCTCCATTCCGATGGAGGCGGCTCGATCGCGATCGGCCCGCTGGGCATGGGGCGTCAGGCGCGGGAAGGGGAGACGGTCTGGGGTCTCGGGGCCGCGTGGCTTTTCCCCCTGCCACGCGACCCGTCGTCTTTCTGCCCCGGCATCACTATCTCCCTTTACTCACCCGGAGGTGCTCCCAAAAAGAACTATCCCTTACGGGCCGTAAGACCGGTGTAAGCCATTTGTCGGTTCCGAGGCGCATACGACCTGGGTCGTAGGAACAGATCCCTCTTCAGATGGAAGGGGGGTGAACTGCGCGAACGTAGGGTTGGATCCGTGTTCGGCAGAGTGCGCGCATGGGGGTCCCGCCACGGCAGGCTGGTGGACGTCCTCGTCATGGCACCGCTCGTCTTCCTGTGCCTCGTGTCGGCCGGCAACTACGACCGGGGCAGTCATCTGCCGGGCATCGGCAGCCCCGGGGTGCCGGGATACCTCGCGCTGTCCGCCGCGCTCATCGCCCCGCTCGCCTGGCGGCGGAGCCGGCCCGTCCATGCCTTCGCCGCCATCGCGCTCATCGCCTTCCTCCAGTGGCTGGCCGCGATCGAACCGGTCCCCGCGGACGTCGCGGTCCTCGTGGCGATGTACGGCGTCGCGTCGTACCGTCCCCTGCGCTGGGCACTCGCCGCCGGGGCGATCGCCGAGCTCGGCGTGTGCCTGCTCATCGTGCGCTACGGCCAGCCGAGCCTGCTGGCCTTCGCCTCCGGGTCGGTGTTCGCGGTCGCGGCCTGGATCGCCGGCATCTACGCCAACACCCGGCGGCGCTACCTCGAAAGCCTGGAGGAGCGGGCGCGGCGCGCCGAGCACGAGCGCGACCAGCAGGTGCGCATCGCCGCGGCGGCCGAGCGGGCGCGCATCGCCCGCGAGCTGCACGACGTGGTGGCCCACAACGTGAGCGTGATGATCGTCCAGGCCGACGGCGCGGGCTACACCATCGACAGCGACCCCGAGCAGGCGCGCCGGGCCGTACAGACGATCTCCAGCACCGGACGGCAGGCGCTCGCCGAGATGCGCCGCCTGGTCGGGGTGCTGAGGCAGGACGACGCGCGCGAGGAGGAGTACGCCCCCCAGCCGGGCGTGGGCGACCTCGACGAGCTGATGACGCACATCCGCCAGTCGGGCCTGCCGGTGGAGTTCACCGTGAGCGGCACCCACCGCGACCTGCCGGAGGGCGAGCAGCTCGTGATCTACCGCATCGTCCAGGAGGCCCTGACCAACGCGCTCAAGCACGGCGGCCCGGAGACCCGCGCCCGGGTCGAGATGGAGTACGGTCCGCGGGACATCACGTTGCGGGTGACCGACGACGGGCGGGGCGCGGCGGCGCCCCGGAGCATCGACGGGCACGGGCTGATCGGCATGCGCGAGCGGGTCGCGATGTACGACGGCAGCGTGCACGCCTCCCCGCGCCCCGGAGGGGGTTTCCAGGTGGCCGTACGACTGCCGGTGAGCAGGGCCGCGTGAGCATCAGGGTGGTCCTGGTCGACGACCAGGAGCTCGTACGGGCCGGTTTCCGCATGGTCCTCGGGGCCCAGCCGGACATCGACGTCGTCGGAGAGGCCGCCGACGGGGCCGCCGCCGTGCGGTTGCTCGGCTCCGTGCAGGCCGACATCGTGCTGATGGACGTGCGCATGCCGCGCGTGGACGGCGTGGAGGCGACCCGGCTGATCCAGGCCATGCCCGACCCGCCCAGGGTGCTCATCCTGACGACCTTCGACCTCGACGAGTACGCCTTCGCGGCGCTGAAGGCCGGGGCGTCGGGGTTCCTGCTCAAGGACGTGCCGCCCTCCGACCTGATCAGCGCCATCCACTCCGTGCACGCCGGGGACGCCGTGGTGGCGCCCAGCACGACCAGGCGGCTGCTGCGGCGGTTCACCGCCCACCTGCCCGCCACCCCCGCCGTGGAGCCGCAAGGCCTGCGCCAGCTCACCGCACGCGAGCGCGAGGTCCTGGTGCTGGTCGGGCGGGGCCTGTCCAACACGGAGATCGCGCAGCGGCTCACCCTCGCGGAGGCGACGGTCAAGACGCACCTCGGCCGGGTGCTCGCCAAGCTCGGCGTGCGCGACCGCGCCCAGGTGGTGGTGTACGCCTACGAGACCGGGCTCATCACCCCCTACCGCGAGGGCGACGAGCGATAGCCCCGCGGGGCCGGGGTCGGCCGAAAGGCTGAGTCACGCCTACCCCAGCAGTCGCACAGGGCCTCCGCCACCCCTCCCTGGGCGTACCCGAAGTCCGTTCCCAGGGCTCATGGTTCGCGGCCGGCGCGGCAATAGCGTGGATCTCGCGGAGAGTTTCCGCATTTCACCTGCTTATCGCTTGAGGAGCCGCAGTGATCGTCACCGGAGAGGAAGCCGTCCGCCGGACCGCACCCGCCGCCGTCGTCGCCAAGGGAGTGACCAAGGTCTACGGCGAGGGCGACGCCGCCGTGCACGCGCTGGGCGGGGTCGACGTCGGGTTCGACACCGGTGCCTTCACCGCGATCATGGGCCCGTCGGGCTCGGGGAAGTCCACGCTGATGCACTGCCTGGCGGGGCTGGACACCGTCACCGAAGGCGAGGTGCGCATCGGCGACGTCGAGATCACCCGGCTGAGCGACAAGCGGCTCACCCTGCTGCGGCGCGAGCGGGTGGGGTTCATCTTCCAGGCCTTCAACCTGCTGCCGACGCTGACCGCCGAGCAGAACATCCGCCTGCCACTGGACATCGCCGGCCGCCAGGCCGACCAGGAGCTGTTCGACACGGTGATCCGCACCGTCGGCCTGCGCGACCGGCTCAGGCACAAGCCGAGCGAGCTGTCGGGCGGCCAGCAGCAGCGCGTCGCGGTCGCCCGGGCGCTCATCAGCAAGCCCCAGGTCATCTTCGCGGACGAGCCGACCGGCAACCTGGACTCGCGCAGCGGCGCTGAGGTGCTGTCCTTCCTGCGCACCTCGGTACGGGAGCTCGGCCAGACCATCGTCATGGTGACCCACGACCCCGTCGCCGCCTCCTACGCCGACCGCGTGGTGTTCCTGCGTGACGGCCTGCTGGTCACCGAGCTGGCGCAGCCTTCCCCGCAGACCGTGCTCGACACGCTGATGAAGCTGGAGGGCTGAGGTGTTCCGCACCACTCTGGCGGGGCTGCGGGCGCACAAGCTCCGGCTCCTGCTCACCTCGCTGGCGATCACGCTCGGGGTGGGGTTCATCGCGGGCACGTTCGTGCTCACCGACACGCTCCAGGCCGGCTTCTCCCAGCGCATCGCCGCCTCCGCCGACAAGGTGGACGTGGCGGTGCTTCCCTCCGGCTCCGGCGGCGGCGAGCGGCCCGCCCGGCTGCTCGCGAGCGACCTCGACAAGGTCCGCGGCGTCACCGGCGTCGCCGAGGCGCAGGGCCTGGTCCAGGGCGAGGCCGCGCTGATCGGCAAGGACGGCAAGGCGGTCGGGGACGTCCCGACCACCGGCGTGTCCGTCGTCACCGGCAGGCTGAACCGCACGGCGATCACCTCCGGCTCGGCCCCGGCCACCGCCGACCAGGTCGTCATCGACGAGAACACCGCCAAGACCAGGGGCTTCACGCCGGGGGACACCGTCTCGGTGCTGGACGGTCAGGGCAAGCCGCACACGTTCCGGCTGGTCGGGCTCTTCGACGTGGGCGTGGACCAGCAGCTCGCCTACACGGGCGCGGTCGGGTTCACCGCCGCCACGGCCCAGGCGATGACCGCGGAGAAGGGCTTCACCGAGATCGACGTCGCGGCGGCGGACGGCGTCACGCCGGGGGGCCTCAAGGCCGCGGTCTCCTCGGCGCTGGCCGGCACGAAGTTCAAGGCCTGGACCGGGGACGAGCTCGCCAGGGAACTGGCCAGGTCCAGTGGCGCCGACACGGAGTTCCTCACCCTCGGACTGCTGATGTTCGGTCTGGTCGCGATGCTCGTCGCGGCGCTGGTCATCTACAACACCTTCAACATCCTGGTCGCTCAGCGCACCAGGGAGATGGCACTGCTTCGCTGCATCGGCGCCACCCGCAGGCAGGTCTTCGGCTCCATCCTCCTGGAGTCGGTGGTGGTCGGGCTCATCTCCTCCGCTCTCGGCCTGCTGACCGGGCTGGGCCTCGGCGCCGGGGCGCTCGCGGTACTGAGGGCCGCCGGGCAGGACCTGCCCTCGGGCGGCGTATCGCTGGCGCCGAGGACCATCGCCCTGGCCCTCGCCATCGGCCTGGTCGTGACCGTCGGGGCGGCGCTGCTGCCCGCCCGCACGGCAACCAAGGTCGCCCCGATCGCGGCGCTGCGTGCCCAGACCGACGACCACACCTTCAGGACCGGCGTCGTGCGGATCACGTTCGCCGCGCTGTTCCTGCTGGGCGGCGTGGGGGCGACCGTGGCCGCGGTCACGATGCCCCCCGGGCCGGTCGCGCTCTACGTCGTCATGGGCGGGGGCGTGCTGACCTTCTGCGCCGTGCTGATCCTCGGCCCGGTCATCGTCAGGCCGCTGAGCGCGTTCGCCGGCTGGGCGCCCGCCAAGCTGTTCGGGGTCCCGGGCGGGCTCGCGATGGACAACTCCCGGCGCAACCCGAAGCGCTCGGCCACGACGACGGTCGCGCTGACGATCGGGGTGACGCTGATGACGCTGATCTCGGTCATCACCGCGACCACCCGGGCGACGTACACGGCGCGGCTGGACGAGCAGTTCCCGGTCGACTACCTGGTCTCGGCGCAGGCGTCCGGATCCGGTGAGGCCGCGCTCCCGCGAGCCCTGGCCGCCGACCTCCGTACGCGGCCCGAACTGGCCTCGGTGGTGCAGATCCGGGAGGCGGACGCCAAGACGGGCCAGGCCGGCAGGACGCTTCAGGTCGGCACGTTCAGCGGGCCGTACACGCCCGCGCTGCAGAAGGGCTCGACGCGGGGCTTCACGGCCGGGTCGGCGCTGGTGTCCGGCCAGGTCGCCAAGGACCTCGGGGTCGCGCCGGGCGACTCGATCGCGCTGGCCACGCCCGAGGCGGGCACCGTGAACGTCAAGGTCCTCGGGGTCTTCGACTCCAGCACCGTGTCGCTGCCGGACGTCACCGTGCCCGAGGGCGCCTTCGAGAAGTACTTCGGCCCGCTCGGCGACCGGCGGATTCTGGTGAACGCCAAGGACGGCGTCGCCTCCGACGTCTCCAGGAAGGCGGTCGAGGCGGTGGCCCAGCCGTACCCGACCGCCAAGGTCCTCAGCTCCACCGAGGTCAGGAGCCAGTTCGACGAGGCGCTGGACATGATGCTCATGATCATCGCCGGGCTGCTCGGGCTGGCGGTCCTCATCTCGCTGCTGGGCATCGCCAACACGCTGAGCCTGTCGGTGCACGAACGCACCCGGGAGTCGGCGCTGCTCAGGGCCCTTGGCCTGACCCGGCCCCAGCTTCGGCGGATGCTGTCGGTGGAGGCGCTGATCCTCGGCCTCATGGGAGCGATCGTCGGTGTGGCACTGGGCGTCACGTTCGGCTGGGCGGCCACGCGGACACTGGTGGAGGGCATCCTGTTCCGGGTTCCCGTGTCCCAGGTGCTGCTGTTCGTCCTGCTGTCCGGCCTCGCCGGAGTGCTCGCGGCCGTACTGCCCGGCCGGCGGGCGGCGCGGGCCTCCATCGTCGGCTCCCTGGCGAGCGACTGACGTCCCCCCGCATGCGGGGTCATGGGGCCTGGTCCGAGCGGCCGGTGCGTTGCGTGGCGAAGACTCCCCGCCAGTGCTCGGCCGCCTGGGCCATGTCGCGGCCGACGAAGCCGAAGAACCGGCTCATCTGGTCCAGCCGGGTGCCGGCGGGGGTGGCGTCGCCGAGGACCTCGGCCCCCTGCCGGGCGGCGTCCGCCCACATCGCGCAGACCTGCACCTCCCTCGCGGTGGCGCGATACCAGACGTCGTCGTCGATGAGGTACCGCTCGCGCCGCCGCCGGGCGTCGCGCTCGCGCCTGACCAGGCCGAGCTGTTCGAGGTAGCCGACGGCCTTGGACACCGACGCCGGGCTGACGCACAACCGCCGCACCAGCTCGGCGGCGGTGAGGCTGGCGACGTCATCGGTGATCAGGCAGGCGAGCACCCTGGCCGGCATCCTCGGCAGCCCCGTCCGGGTCATCATCGCCGTGAACCGCTCCTCGAAGTCCCGCACCGCCTCGCGGTCACGGCCGTACGCGTCGACGGCGGCCGGTGCCGCGGGGGACGTGACCGGCTTGCCCCGGCGGGCGCGCCGCCCGGTGGCCTGCTGGGCGTGATCGGCCCGGTAGCCGGCGTAACCGCCGTTGCGGGTCACCTCGCGGCTGACCGTCGACGTCGGCCGCCCCAGCCGCCTGGCGATCTCGGCGTACTGGAGCCCCTCGGCGACCCCCGACGCGATGTGCCGGCGGTCCTCGTAGGTCAGCCGTCCTCCTGGCATGTGCGCTCCCCTTCCGCCTGCCGGTCGTCTGCCATGGGACAGTGTGCGTTCACGCGCAGCACATTGCAACGGCATACTCAGTCGTTGCATTCACCTAGAGGCTCATTGCACTGTATTTCTCCTGGTCTACCAGCAGATATTCGAGACCTAAGACTTTCAGACGTTGAGGTTCGACTGAACGCAACATAGCCTTCGTTCCGAAGTGAAGGTGCTGGACGATGACCGGGGCCACAGACGCCGTCCGCCTCGGCCGGAAGGAGCCGTTATGACCACGTCACTCCCCGACGCGGCGCCGCTGCCGAACACCCGCTCTCCGGAGTGCCCCTTCGACCCGCCCGCGGAGCTGGCGGGGCTGCGCGAGAAGCACCCGGTCAGCCCGATGGCCTTCCCCGACGGGCACGTGGGCTGGCTCGTGACCACCCACGCCCTGGTGCGCGCGGTGCTGTCCGACCCCCGCTTCAGCGCCCGGGCCGAGCTCCTGCACTTCCCCGTCCCCGGGCCGACCGCCACCGCGAAGCCCCGGCCGGCGCCCCCGGGTATCTTCACCCAGACCGACCCGCCCGAGCACACCCGCTACCGGCACCTGCTCACCGGGCAGTTCACCGTCCGACGCATGCGCGGGCTCACCGAACGCGTCCAGGAGATCGCCTCCGACCACCTGGACGCCATGGAACGGCACGGCCCACCGGTCGACCTGATGCGATCCTTCGCGCTGCCCATCCCATCGCTGGTGATCTGCGAGCTGCTCGGGGTGCCGTACTCGGACCGGGAGTCGTTCCAGGAGCACTCGACCGCGCTGATGCGCCTGGACAACTCCCCGCAGGAGATGTTCGCCGCCTACAACGCGCTGCGCGACTTCATGGGGAAGCTGGTGCTCGCCAAGCGCGCCAAGCCGACCGACGACCTGCTCAGCGGCCTGACCACCAGCGGGCTCACCGACGAGGAGCTCACCAACATCGGCTTCACGCTGCTGGGCGCCGGGCACGAGACCACCGCGAACATGCTGTCGCTCGGCGCCTTCGCCCTGCTGCGCCATCCTGACCAGCTGGCCGTGCTGCGCGCCGACCCGGGCGGCATCGACCAGGCCGTCGAGGAGCTGCTGCGCTATCTGAGCATCATCCCCTGCACGGTGCGCGTCGCGCTGGAGGATGTCGAGCTGGGCGGGCAGACCATCAAGGCGGGGCAGACGGTGACCCTGTCGGTCCCGGCGGCCAACCGTGACCCCCAGCGGTTCGCCGACCCCGACAGCCTCGACCTGCGCCGGTCGGCGAGCGGGCACGTGGCGTTCGGCCACGGCATCCACCAGTGCATCGGCCAGCAGCTGGCGCGCGTCGAGATGCGGGTCGGGTACGCCGCGCTCTTCGAGCGGTTCCCGACCCTGCGCCTCGCGGTCGCGCCCGAGGAGGTGCCGCTGCGCGACGACATGCTCATCTACGGCGTGCACAGCCTCCCGGTCACCTGGGACGCGACCTTGCGTGACGGGGACGTCTAACGGGGGCGGCGTCCCTGCCACTGGTCGGCGACGGCCTCGGGGTTCAGCAGGGGACGGATCGAGAGCTCCCCGGTGAATCCGTCGATGACCACGCACCCGCCCCCGACGGTGGCGGGCAACGTGCCGGGATCCTCGGGCTCGGGCGTCCTCGCCCAGGCGACGTACCCCTCGTCGAAGGCGTGCAGCCCGACCTCGGTGGCCTCCTCGGCGGGAAGCGGGCCGTTGAAGTACTCCTCCGCCAGCAGCCTGGCCTGCTCGGCCGAGAGCCTCCGCCCGCTCACAGGCGCCGTCCCCGCCGGTCGATCACGACACAGAAGACGCCGGTGACCGGCCCGGGTGGCGGGTCGACGGAGGTGTGCCCGCGCTGGGCGTCGATCCAGACCACCTCACCCGCCGCGTTGACGGCGTTCCACGCGTGGTTGCCGCCGGACGGCCAGCGGGTGACCAGCACGGCCGCCGCGCCGTGACCGCCGGCCCCCAGGCGCTGCGCGATCGTGGTGTACGCGCGGCGCCCCTGCCCGACGTACTCGAAACGGTGCCCGAGCCAGCGCTCCGCACGGGAGACACCGCCCGGCTCCCCGCTGAGCGAGGGCCTGCCCACCCGGTCGTACTCCGGCTGCCGGGGCGCGGCCACCGCCGGCTCGCCGTGCCAGGTGGAGATGACCGCGAGCGCGCAGTCGAGGGAGTTGGTCGCCCGGAAGGGGTCCTCCGAGGGGCCCTCCCCGTTGACCAGGCGCACCCAGGTGCCGCGCGGGTCGGGGAAGCGGGCCCCGTCGGGCACGACCTGGCACAGGTCGCGCTGGACCTGCGGGTCGGGCCTCGCCAGGCCGCCGGGCGTGCCGTACGGCCTGCAGGTGTCGAGCCGGGGCGGCCGGCTCGGACCGTCGAACCAGTCGGCCCCCGGACCCGGCCACTTGGGCAGGAGCCCGTCGTGCCGCCGAGCGGGCCCGTCGTGCCCCGGGGACGGCAGGCCGGGCCAGCGCGGCTGCATCCTGTCGTGCCGCTGCCGCGCCGAGATGTCCTGGCGTTGCGGCGGGCCGTCGTGCCGGCCGGAGACCGGGCCGCCGTGCCAGGCGGAGACCGGTGCGTCGTTGACGGCGAGCGGCCGAAGGACCGGCCGCCACTCGTCGGCGGAGGCCTCGGCCGCCAGCTCGTAATCGCGCCATCGGACACCGTCGGAGGTGACGACGGGGTTGTAGCCCGCCCCCGCGGACCCGCGCCGGGACGCCCCCCTCGGCGGTGGACCGCCGTAACTGGCTCCGGACAATGTGCTCCCCCAAATCCCCGCACCGACCCGGTCAGTGGCCGATCGTAGGGGCGCCGCTGACGGCGGGCGGCCGATTCAAGGATTCACCTGGGACCACACGCCTGGACACGCCGCACGGGGAGCCGGCGGGGCTACTTCACGACGACGAGGATGGAGTGCCAGCCTGAGGCGCCGTCCGGCGCGGGAGGGGCGTAGTCGGGGGTCTGGGTCTGTCCCGTCGCGTCGGTGGCGCGCACCTCGATGGTGTGCTTCCCGGGAGTGGCCTGCCAGTCGTCCACGACCCACTGCCGCCAGGTGTCGGGCCCCGGCACCTCGGCCAGCCGCGCCTGCTGCCAGGAGCCCTTGTCGACGCGCACCTCGACCGCGTCGATGCCCCGGTGCTGCGCCCACGCCACGCCCGCGATGGCCGTACGGCCGGCGGTGATCGTGGAGCCGCCCCGGGGAAGGTCGATGCGGGACTCGGTCTTGATGGGCCCCTTGGGCGCCCAGCCGCGCGGCGTCCAGTACGCCTCGTCCTGGTCGAAGCGGGTGACCTTGATGTCGGTGACCCACTTGGTCGCCGACACGTAGCCGTACAGGCCGGGGATCACCTGGCGGACCGGGAAGCCGTGGGAGACCGGCAGGATCTCGCCGTTCATCGCGATGGCGAGCAGCGCGTCACGGCCGTCCATCGCGACGTCCACGGGGGTGCCGCAGGTCCATCCGTCCGAGGAGGTGGACAGCAGCATGTCGGCCCCCGAGCGGATGCCGGCGTCGCGGAGCACGTCGGCCAGGCGCGCGCCCAGCCAGCGGGCGTTGCCGACGTACGGCCCCCCGACGTCGTTCGAGACGCAGGTCAGCGTCACGTCGGCCTCCATGAGCGGCCGCTTGAGCAGGTCGGCGTAGGTGAGCTCGACGGGCCTGTCGACCATGCCGTGGATCTTCAGCGTCCAGGTCTTCGGATCGACCTGGGGCACCACCAGCGCCGTGTCGACGCGGTAGAAGTCGCGGTTCGGGGTGGTGAAGGGAGACAGGTCCCTCAGGCGGAGGTCGGCCCCGGCCGGGAGGGGCTTGGCGGGCGTCGCGGGCCGGGGTAGCGCGATCTGCGCCCGTTCGGTGTCGACGTTGAGCCGGCCGGCGAGGCCCCGGCCGGCCAGCCCCGCGGCCCCGGCGACGACGACGCCCGCGGCGACCCCGGTGAGCAGGCCGCGCCGGTCGAACTCGTACGGCCGCGCGCCCGGGCGCATGACGGCCGGCCCTTCCACCGTCCCGCCGACGCCCTCGGAGTCCTCCGGGGCTTCAGGCGGCTGAGGGGCCTCAGGTGGCTCGGGAGCCCGGTAGCGGCGTAGGTCCTCGTACCCGGGCTCCACGGCGGGCCAGGTGCGACGGACCAGGATGCTCAGCGCCCAGGCGCCGGCCCCCGCGCCGACCACGGACGGCAGGACGTCGAGGGGGCCGGAGTCCGGCCGGCTGAACGCCGCCGCCATGCCGATGATGCCGAAGATCATCATGCCGGTCGTGCCGAACCCGACGCGCCTGCGGGCCAGCAGCCCGAGCCCGGCCGCGATCAGGACCAGCACGACGACGATGCCCGAGATCAGCACGAGCTTGTCGTTGGCGCCGAAGGTGCGGATGGCCCACTCCTTGAGCGCCGCCGGAGTGCGGTCGACCGCCGCGTCGCCGACGGCGATGACCGGGGACGCCTTCGGGTTGAGCAGGCCGGCGACGAGCTGGCCGATCCCGAGGGCGACCGCACCCGCCACCACGCCGATCAGCGCCGCGGCCCATGCGTGACCGCGCGGGGGCGTCTGGTTCGTGTTCACAGACGAACGCTACGCCCAAAGCCCCAGCGCGGTTCTTACGCCCTGGTTACGGAGAGACCGGCCCTATGGCCCCACACCGGAAGGAAAGCCGCCTCAGGCGCGGAGGAGCTCGCGCATGACGGGCACCAGGGCGCGGAAGGCGCGCCCACGGTGGCTGATGGCGTCCTTGTCGGCGGGCGGCATCTCGGCGGTCGTGCGGCTCTCGCCCTCGGGGACGAAGGCGGGGTCGTACCCGAACCCGTTGGTGCCGCGCGGCGCGCGGATCACGGCCCCGGCGAGGGTGCCCTCGACGACGCGCTCGTGCCCGGAAGGCAGGGCGATCGCCGCCGCGCAGGCGAAGTGGGCGCCCCTGCGGCCGTCGGGGACGTCCGACACCTGGGCGAGCAGGAGCCGCAGGTTGGCGGCGTCGTCACCGTGGGAGCCCGACCAGCGGGCCGAGAAGACCCCTGGCATGCCGTTCAGCGCGTCGACGCAGAGGCCGGAGTCGTCGGCGATCGCGGGCAGCCCGCTCGCCGAGGCGACCGCGTGCGCCTTGAGCAGGGCGTTCTCGGCGAAGGTGAGGCCGGTCTCGGCGACCTCGCCGATCTCGGGGAACTCGTCGAGCCCGACCAGCTCGGTCTTCTGGTCGGCCTCGGCCAGGATGCGCCGCAGCTCGACGATCTTGCCCTTGTTGCGGGTGGCCAGGACGACCCTCGGAACCGCGCTCACGAGAGGGCCTCGCGCTGGCGCAGGGTCAGCTCGGCGCAGCCCCCGCCGGCCAGGTCGAGCAGGGCGTCGAGGGTCGAGCGGTCGAACGGGACGCCCTCGGCGGTGCCCTGGACCTCGACGAACTCGCCCGACCCGGTCATGACGACGTTCATGTCGGTCTCGGCGGCGACGTCCTCGCGGTAGCACAGGTCTAGCAGCGGGGTGGATCCGACGATGCCGACCGAGACGGCGGCCACGGAGTTGACCAGCGGGTCGCCGGGGCACATCTTGCGCTTGCGCATCCAGGCGATGGCGTCGGCCAGGGCGACGTACGCCCCGGTGATGGCCGCCGTGCGGGTGCCGCCGTCGGCCTGGAGCACGTCGCAGTCGAGCACGATGGAGTTCTCGCCGAGGGCCTTGTAGTCGACGCAGGCCCGCAGGGAGCGCCCGATCAGGCGGGAGATCTCGTGGGTGCGCCCGCCGATCTTGCCGCGCACCGACTCGCGGTCGGTGCGGGTGTTGGTCGCGCGGGGCAGCATGGCGTACTCGGCGGTGATCCAGCCGAGCCCGCTCCCCCTGCGCCAGCGCGGCACGCTGTCCTGCACGGAGGCGGCGCACAGCACCTTGGTGCCGCCGAACTCCACGAGGACAGAGCCCTCGGCGTGGGCGAGCCAGTCGCGGGTGATCGTCACCGGCCGAAGCTGATCGGGACTACGTCCATCGTCACGTGCCATGAGCCTCACCTTAGGTCATACACGGCCCCGCTCCGCGCGAGTTCGACGCGGCCCTCGAAGCCGCCGCGGCAGGCGTCCCCGAGGATCTCGGACGGGTCGTACCACGGCACCAGGTGGGTGAGCACGAGCGTGCCGACGCCCGCGCGGGCCGCGTGCTCGGCGGCCTGCCTGCCGTTCATGTGGAGGCCGACCGGCGTGCCCGGCCGGTCGAGGAAGGACGCCTCGCAGAGCAGGAGGTCGGCTCCCGCGGCCAGCTTGACCAGCTCGGGGCACTCCCCGGTGTCGGCCGAGTACGCCACCGAGTGGCCGCCGTGCGACACGCGGAAGCCGTACGTCTCCACGGGGTGGTTCATCGGCGCGGCCGTCACCTCGAACGGGCCCACCGAGAAGGTGCCGGGCGCCAGCGGCACGAAGTCGAACGCGGTCTCAAGGCCGGGCTCCTCGTCCATGCCGTAGGCGGCGGCCAGGCGGCGCGGGGCGTCCTCGGGCGCGTGCACCGGCACGCGGGGCAGCGGCCGGTCGGGCGAGTAGGTGCGCACCACGTGGTAGGAGCACAGGTCGAGACAGTGGTCGGCGTGCAGGTGCGACAGGCAGATGGCGTCCACGTCGTACAGGCCGATGTGCCGCTGGAGGGCTCCGAGCGAGCCGTTGCCGAAGTCGAGTAGCAGGCGGAACCCCTCCGCCTCCAGCAGGTAACACGACGCGGGGCTCTCTGGTCCGGGAAAGCTCCCTGAGCACCCGACGATCGTCAACTTCACTACGACCTCCTAACTCGGCGCGGTCAACGCCTCTTCACCCGAAACGTCCTCGACCATGGCGCGCTCGACGGTACCGATCTCGGGTCCGAGGAACCGCCGTCCGAGGTCCGCGAACAACGCGCCGTCGCCGGTCGCGCGGAACCTGTGGCGGGGCGTCGAGCCCTGGCCCGCGAGCCCGCGGTCGTGGAGGACGCGGAAGACGTCCTTGGCCGTCTCGTCCGCGCTGGACACCAGCGTGACGCCGTCGCCCATGACGTAGGAGATCGCGCCGGCGAGCAGCGGGTAGTGCGTGCAGCCGAGGATCAGCGTGTCGCAGCCGTCGTCGATCACCGGCTGGAGGTACTCCCTGGCCACCTCGATGAGCTCCTCGCTCATGGTCTCGCCCCGCTCCACGAACTCCACCAGCCGCGGCGCCGCCACGCCCGTGAGCCGCACGTCGGGCGCCGCCGCGAAGGCGTCGTGGTAGGCCATGGACTCGATGGTCGCCCGCGTGGCGATCACTCCCACCCGGCCGTTCCTGGTGGCCCGTACGGCCCTGCGCGTCGCGGGCTGGATGACCTCCACCACGGGGACGTCGTAGCGCTCCCTGGCGTCCCTCAGCACCGCGGCGCTCGCGCTGTTGCAGGCGATGACGAGCATCTTCACGTCGTGCTCGACGAGGTGGTCCATCACCTGGAGGGCGTAGGCGCGCACCTCGGCGATGCGCTTCGGCCCGTACGGCTGGCGCGCGGTGTCGGCCACGTACAGGATCGACTCGTTCGGGAGCTGGTCGATGATCGCACGGGCGACCGTGAGGCCCCCCACGCCGCTGTCGAAGACCCCTATGGCGGGGTCGTCCGTAGCACTCTGATCGTCTGCTGATTCGATGATGCTGACCCACGGCGCGTGGGCGACACTCCCGATGTCCGACATGATTCCCAAGGTTAGGGGACCATGAACAATCGCTCGCGGTAAGAATCCTCACATCGGAGTAATCCCTGATGATCGCCCGATCGGCGCCGCCCGGTCAGCCCCGGCCCAGGCGGGCGAGCTGGCGCGACTGGGCCACCAGGTTTCCCTCGGAGTCCCACACCTCGACGTCCTCGTCGAACCAGCCGTCCCTGATCAGGCGCCCCTGGCCGATGACGGTCAGCCAGCCGGGCGCGGGCAGCGCGCGCAGGTGCCAGGTCAGCTCGACCGTCGGGGCCCACCCCCGGCTGCCCGCCGAGAAGACGACGGGCGGCAGCGCGTCCACGGCGAGGGCCAGGACGAAGGGATCGGGCTCCTGGGGCTCCGCCATGCGGAAGTACGCCCGGGACTCCGGCCGGCCGCTCGGCTCCCCGGTGAGCCAGCCGATGCTCGGCGGGTCGAACCGCATCTCCATCTGGGCGTTGAGCGTCATGTTGGACTCGGGCTTCGGTTCGGGCAGCGCGACGCAGTCCTCGATGGGCGGCATGGCGACCAGGGGCTGCGCGGCCCACTGGCTCGCGGTGTCCCCGAGCGTGGCCGTGGTCACGAGCGTGTCCAGGTAGGCGGTGTCGTCCTGGATCAGGGTCGCCCGGGTCATCGCGGCGGTCCTGCCCGCCTTCAGCCGCTCCAGCCGTACGCGGGCGGGCCCGGGCACCGGGGCCCTGAGGAACTGGACGGCGGTGGACACCGGGTGGTCGTGCGGTGAGGCGTCCACGACGGCGCGCAGCACCACGGCCATGAGGTAGCCGCCGTTGAGCGGCCCCCCGATCGAGTAGCCGGGATCGAGGCACACGTCGTACGTGGTCTCGTCGACCCTGATCGCCTGCGTCGCCTCGTCGAACTTCGTCATCTGTGCTCGTTGCCCCGCTTCGCCGCCCGTACCGAATGTTGTTCTGGCCCAATACCTTACCGACGCGCTTCGGCACGCGCTCAACGGAGGGTCAAGAAAGCGCCCTGCAAGTGTCTCTCTACCGGCGCGATTTAGGTTCCCGGTGAATCCCTCCTAATGCCCCGAGAGTGGAACATGCCAGGCCAACCTCCGCCCCCGTACCCCTTCAACCAGGACCCCGACCGGACCGTGTCGTACCGGCACCCCGTGCCCGGCCAGGTCTCCGGCCCCCAGACGCAGCCCTACGCGCACGCCGCCCAGCCCACCGCCGGACCGCCCCCCTGGCGGCAGGAGGAGCTCGGCCCGCCCGTGCCGCCCGCCAGGAAGACGGGAAAGGGATGGCTGCTCGCGATCGTCGCGGCCGTCCTCGTGGTCCTGGTCGGCGGTGGCGGAGTGTACGCCGTGAGCCTGCTCAGCGGGGGCGGCACGCAGCCCGAGGACGTGCTCCCCGCGGGCACCCTGGCGTACGTGCGGGTCGACCTGGACCCGGCGGCCAACCAGAAGATCGCGCTGTTCAACCTCGCCAGGAAGTTCTCCGCCACCCGCGACAGCTTCACCGGCGACGACCCGCGCAGGGCGCTCTTCGGCCTGCTCAGCAAGGACAGCGAGGACCTCGCCAAGGTCGACTACGCCCGCGACGTCGAGCCCTGGCTCGGGGCCCGCGTCGGCTTCGGGCTGCTGTCCCCGCTTCCCGGGAAGCGGACGCCAGAGGTCGCCGTGGCCGTGCAGGTCACGGACGAGACCAAGGCCCGCGCCGGGCTGGCCAAGCTGAACGCGGGCGGCGAGTTGAAGGGCCTGGCGTTCCGGGAGGACTACGCGATCCTCGCGGCGACCCAGACGGCGGCCGACTCCTACGCCAAGGCGGCGCCGCTGTCGGGGAACGCCGACTTCGCCGCCGACCTGAAGGCCCTCGGCGAGCCGGGCGTGCTCTCTTTCTGGGGCAATGTGGGCGAGATCGCCAAGGCGGCGGGCACCGCCATGCCCAGCGACGCCGCCACGCTCGACATGATCAAGAACGTGCGCCTCGCGGGCGCCCTGCGGTTCGACAGCGGCTACGCCGAACTGACCGGGATCTCCCGTGGCTCGACCGTGCAGGGGCCGGCCAACGCCGGGGGAATACGCCTTGGCACCCTGCCCGCCTCCACCGTGGGGGCCGTGTCGGTCTCGGGCCTCGGCGAGACGCTCGCCAAGCAGTGGCCGCAGATCATGAAGGCGGCCGACGGCTCCGCGGGAAGCCAGGCCTTCACCGACTTCGTCACCCGGGCCCAGGAGACGTACGGCATCGCCCTGCCCGCCGACCTCGTGACCCTGCTCGGCGAGAACCTGACGGTGGCGGTGGACGAGCAGGGCCTCGACGGCGAGATACCGAACGTCGGCGCCGTGCTCACCACCGACCCGGCCAAGGCCCAGGAGGTCGTCGCGAAGATCGAGCGGTTCCTCGCCGACTCCGGGACCGGAACTCCGCGGATCGCCAAGGCCGCGGGCGACGGGAAGCTGATCCTCGCGAGCTCGCAGGACTACGCGGGCAAGCTGAACGAGGCGGGGACGCTGGGCGACAGCGAGGCCTTCAAGATCGCGATCCCGGACGCGGACTCGGCGACGGCCGCGCTGTTCGTCGACCTCGACAAGATCGAGAAGTACTACCTCGACAACCTTCAGGGCGAGGAGCGGGCCAACCTCCAGGCACTGCGGGCCGTGGGCCTGAGCGGCAGACAGTCGGGCGACACCACGTCGTTCAGCCTGCGCGTGCTGTTCAACTAGACCGGCCGGAAGAACCGATCGGCCGCCTCCCGGGGGGAAGGCGGCCGATCGGTCTTCGCGATGGAGATCAGGCCCAGAGCTGGCCTTCGAGGCGGTCCTCCGCCTCGCCGAGCGTGCCCTCGTAGGCGCCGGTCGAAAGGTACTTCCAGCCGCCGTCGGCCACGATGAACGCGATGTCGGCCGGCTGCCCCGCCTTGACGGCCTTGGCCGCGATGCCGAGGGCCGCGTGCAGGGCACAACCGGTGGAGATGCCGGCGAAGATGCCCTCGGTGCCGAGCAGCTCGCGCGTGCGCCGCAGGGCGTCGGCCGAGGTCACCGAGAACCGCGTGGTCAGCACGTCGGCGTCGTAGATCTCGGGGATGAAGCCCTCGTCCACGTTGCGCAGCCCGTACACGAGCTCGCCGTACCTCGGCTCGGCGGCCACGATCTGGACCCCGGGCACCTGCTCGCGCAGGTAGCGGCCGACGCCCATCAGCGTGCCCGTGGTGCCGAGCCCGGCGACGAAGTGGGTGATCGACGGCAGGTCCTCGAAGATCTCGGGCCCGGTCGACTCGTAGTGGGAGCGCCAGTTCGCCGGGTTGCCGTACTGGTAGAGCATGACCCAGGAGGGGTTCTCCTCGGCCAGCTTCTTGGCGACCCGCACGGCCTCGTTGGAGCCGCCCGCCGCCGGCGAGGAGATGATCTCCGCGCCGTACATGCGCAGCAGCTGGCGGCGCTCCTCGGAGGTGTTCTCCGGCATGACGCAGATCAGCTTGTAGCCCTTGAGCCGGGCCGACATGGCGAGCGAGATGCCGGTGTTGCCCGACGTCGGTTCGAGGATCGTGCAGCCCGGGCTGAGAAGGCCGTCCTTCTCCCCCTGCTCGATCATCCACAGCGCCGGGCGGTCCTTGACCGAGCCGGTCGGGTTGCGGTCTTCCAGCTTGGCCCAGATGCGCACGTCCGGGGACGGCGACAGGCGCGGCAGCCCGACCAGCGGGGTGTGCCCGACCGAGTCGATCAGCGAGTCGAAGCGCATGACTAGCGCCTGCCTCCGGCCACGGCGGGCAGCACGGTCACGGTGTCGCCGTCGGCGACCGGGGTGTCCAGGCCGCCGAGGAAGCGGACGTCCTCGTCGTTGAGGTAGACGTTGACGAACCGGCGCAGGCCGGAGTCGTCGACGATGCGGGCCCGCAGGCCCGGGTGGCGGGATTCCAGGTCACCGATCAGGTCGGACAGCGTCGCGCCTGCGGCGTTGACGGACTTCTCGCCGTCGGTGTAGGTGCGGAGGATGGTCGGAATGCGAACCTCGATGGCCATCGCGGGTCAATCTCCTTGGTCAGTTGTCGTCACGGGGCACCCAACGAGTGCGAACACGGTCGGTCGGGCGGGGATTCCTGCGATCAGGAACAGTCGTAGACGACGGCAAAGGGAGTATGCGCGAAAAGATGGTTCTGCACGGGCGACGAATGCCCAGGGCGCAGTCCAGCGCCCCCCAACTCCGGGTCAATCGTCAGCATGTTCCCAACTCTACAGCTTCGGAGGGTCCGTGCAGGTGGCCCTGCGCGCAGGGGGTCAGGCAGGGACGATCTCGACCTTCTCCTCGGTCACGACGCCGTCCACCACGCGGTACGAGCGGAACTGCACGTTGTCGGGATCGGCCGTGGACACCAGCACGTAGTGGGCGTTCGGCTCGGAGGCGTAGGACACGTCGGTGCGCGAGGGATACGCCTCGGTCGAGGTGTGGGAGTGGTAGATCACCACCGGCTCCTCGTCGCGGTCGTCCATCTCGCGCCACACCCGGAACTGCTCCATGGAGTCGAAGCGATAGAACGTCGGAGACCGCTCGGCGTTCTCCATGGGGATGAAGCGCTCGGGACGGTCGGACCCGGCAGGCCCGGCGATCACCCCGCAGGCCTCATCCGGGTGATCGGCCCAGGCGTGGGCAACGATCTTGTCGACCAGTTCCCGTGAGATCGTCAGCATGCCTGGAAGTTACCAAAGGGCTCGGACCAGCGTGTCCTGGAGGTAGGTGAGCCAGTCGTAGGTGACGTAGGCCGGGTAGCGAGGGTCGTCCTCGGCCATCTCGGCCAGCTCCTCGTGGATCTCCTCGGTGACCTCCAGGCGCACGCCCAGCGCGAGCCGCACGTCGTTGAGCGCCCGCAGCCAGGCCTGCGCCTGCTCTGCGGTGAGCTCGACCTTGCCCTGCTCAGCGGTCTCCAGCAGGGTCTCGGCGTCGGCGCGCTTGCCCTCGCGCAGGGTGGCCTCGGTGTAGCGCCTGAACTCCGCCGAGGCCTTCTCGTCGTCGGCGTACGCGGAGGGGAACAGCCGGGCCAGCACGGGATCGGACGGCTCCTCGGCGGACCCGATGCCGAGCGCCCGCTCAAGCGGGTCGTCGCCGGTGGCGCCGGGCTCGACGAGGCCGAGGACCTGTGCCACCAGCGAGCGCAGGATCGAGGCCTCCCCCGCGTCGAGCAGGATGGTGACCGCGCCGCTCCCCGCCGAGCTGAAGCCGGTGCTCACGCGGAGTCCCGCTGGACGGTGGCCCAGAGCCCGTAGGAGTGAAGGATCTGCACGTCGCGTTCCATCTCCTCACGGGTGCCGCTGGCGACGACGGCCCTGCCTTTGTGGTGCACATCGAGCATGAGCTTCTCGGCCTTGGGCTTGGGGTAGCCGAAGACGGTCTGCAGCACGTAGGTCACGTATGACATGAGATTGACCGGGTCGTTCCAGACGATCGTCAGCCACGGAAGGTCGGGGCGGACGTCCGTCGACGGACGTTCGACCTCGGCTGGAGCGGTACTACCCACGTTCCCATCCTGCCCTACCTCAGTCGTAGTCTTCGACTTGTGAAGATGGCCATGAGCAGCGCGTTGCTTACCGATCACTATGAGCTGACGATGCTGCAGGCGGCATTGAGCAGCGGAGCCGCCGGCAAGCGCGCGGTCTTCGAGGTCTTCGCACGTCACCTGCCTCTCGGGCGGCGGTACGGTGTGGTCGCGGGCACCGGCAGGGTGCTGGACGCCCTCGCGGACTTCCGTTTCGGCGAGGCCGAGATCTCCTTCCTGCGCGAGCACCGCGTGGTGAACGACCAGACGCTGGACTTCCTCGCGTCCTACCGCTTCTCGGGCGACGTGCACGGCTACCGCGAGGGCGAGGTCTACTTCCCCGGCTCCCCGATCATGGTCGTGGAGGGCACGTTCGCCGAGGCCGTGCTACTGGAGACCGTGATCCTCTCCATGCTCAACCACGACTCGGCGATCGCCACGGCGGCGTCCCGCATGGTCCACGCGGCGGGCTCGCGGCCGATCATCGAGATGGGCTCCCGCCGCACGCACGAGCGGGCGGCGGTCGCCGCGGCCCGGGCGGCGTACCTCGCGGGGTTCTCCTCCACCTCCAACCTCATGGCCGGGAGCGTCTACGGCGTGCCGACGGCCGGCACCAGCGCGCACGCCTTCACGCTGCTGCACAGCTCCGAGTACGACGCCTTCCAGGCCCAGATCGACTCCCTCGGCGCCGACACCACCCTGCTCGTCGACACCTACGACGTCGCCAAGGCCGTACGGACGGCGGTGGAGCTCGCCGGGCCGGGGCTCGGGGCGGTGCGCATCGACTCCGGCGACCTGGCCGTGGCCGCCCACGAGGTGCGCCAGATGCTCGACGCGCTCGGCGCCACCAGGACGCGCATCGTGGTCACCGGCGACCTCGACGAGTACGCCATCGCCGCACTCGCCGCCGCCCCGGTCGACGGGTACGGCGTGGGCACCTCGCTGGTCACCGGCTCGGGCGCGCCCACGGCCGCCATGGTCTACAAGCTCGTCGCCCGCGAGGACTCCGAGGGCGCGATCACCCCGGTCGCGAAGAAGTCGGTCGGCAAGCCCAGCAAGGGCGGCAGGAAGCACGCCTTCCGGGCCCTTGCGGACGGCGTCGCGGTCGCCGAGCTGGTCACCACCTCACCCGGCGAACCCGTGCCCGACGGCGCCAGGCCGCTGCTGCGCGAGCTCGTACGGGGCGGCGAGATCGTCGGGCGCGAGCCCCTCGCCGCCGCCAGGGAACGGCACCGCGCGTCCGTGGCCGAGCTGCCCGCCCTCGCGCATCAGCTCTCGCAGGGTGACGCGGTGATCCCCACCGTGTTCTCGTAGTTCTCTCAGCGCGCTCCCCCCTTCCCCCGAATCAGGAGCATTCATGACCACAGCGCTCGTCATCGTGGACGTGCAGAACGACTTCTGCGAGGGCGGCAGCCTGCCCGTGGGTGGCGGCGCCCAGGTGGCCGCCGCGATCGGCCCGCACGCCGCCGCCGGGGGCTACGACCACGTGGTGGCCACCCGTGACTACCACGTCGACCCCGGGACGCACTTCGCCGACCGGCCGGACTACGTGCGCACGTGGCCGGCCCACTGCGTGGTGGGGACGTCCGGGGCCGACTTCCACCCGGCGCTCGACACCTCCGCCGTCGAGGAGGTCTTCAGCAAGGGCAGGCACAGCGCGGCCTACAGCGGGTTCGAGGGCCAGAGCGGCGACGGCACCGGCCTGGCCGAGTGGCTGGCCTCGCGCGGCGTCGAGCACGTGGACGTCGTGGGCATCGCCACCGACCACTGCGTGCGGGCCACCGCCCTGGACGCCGCCGGGAACGGCTTCAGGGTGCGCGTGCTGCTCGATCTGACGGCGGGCGTCGCGGCGGCGACCACCGAGAAGGCCCTCACCGACCTCGCCTCGGCCGGCGTCGAGCTCACCGGCACCCCCGTCGTCCAGACCCCCTGACGAGCCCCCGGGCCGGGGAACGGTCAGCGGGACCGCTGGGTTGCCCACTTGCGGATGGTCTCGATGCGCTGGCGGATCTGGTCGGAGGTGGCCTGGGCGATGGCGGGACCCCCGCACGCCCTGCGCAGCTCGGCGTGGATGACGCCGTGTGGCTGGCCGGTGCGGTGGTTCCAGGCGCCCACGAGGCCGTTCAGCTCCTTGCGCAGGGCGGCGATCTCCTCGTGCGGGGCCAGGGCGGGCGGGGGTGCATCGACCGCCTTGCGCCGCCTGGCGGCCTGCTGCTGGGCCTGGTGCTTGCGGAGCAGCACCGCCACCTGGTCGGGCTCCAGCAGGCCGGGAAGGCCGAGGAAGTCCTCCTCCTCGGGGGAGCCGGTCTCGGCCGACGTGCCGAACTCGCCGCCGTCGAACAGCACCCGGTCGAAGGTGGCCGAGGCCTCCACGGTCTCGAAGGGCAGCTCGTCACCGAGGACGTCGGGATTGTCCTTCTTCTGCCGGGCCTCGTCGACGAGGAAGTCGTCGAGGCCCTCCTCGGGGACCTTGCGGTCGAGCACGTGGTCGCGCTCGGCCTCCATCTCGCCCGCCAGCCCCATGAGGGTGGGCACCGAGGGCAGGAACACCGAGGCGGTCTCGCCCCGCTTGCGGGCCCGGACGAAGCGCCCCACCGCCTGGGCGAAGAACAGCGGGGTCGAGACGCTGGTGGCGTAGACGCCGACGGCCAGACGCGGGATGTCGACGCCTTCCGAGACCATGCGCACCGCGACCAGCCAGCGCTCCTCTGAGGCGCTGAACTGCTTGATCTTGTCGGAGGCCCCGGGGTCGTCGGAGAGCACGATGGTGGCGCCCTGGCCGGTGATCGCCCGCAGGTGCTTGGCGTAGGCCCGGGCGGTCTCGTGGTCGGTGGCGATCACCATCGCGCCCGCGTCGGGAACGCCCCGCCGCACCTCGGTGAGCCGCTTGTCGGCGGCCAGCAGGACCTGGCGGATCCAGTCGCCCTTGGGATCGAGGGCCGCGCGCCAGGCCTGGCCGAGCTGGTCCTTGGTGAGGGGCGTGCCGAGCGTCGCGGTGATCTCGTCGCCCGCGCGGGTGCGCCAGCGCATCTCCCCGGCGTACGCCAGGAAGATCACGGGACGGACCACGCCGTCCGCCAGGGCCGGGCCGTACCCGTAGGAGTAGTCGGACAGGCTGCGCCGGACGCCCTCGCCATCCTCGGCGTAGGTGACGAACGGGATGGGGTTGGTGTCGGACCTGAACGGGGTGCCGGTGAGGGCGAGCCGCCGCGCGGCCGGCTCGAAGGCCTCGCGCACGCCGTCGCCCCAGGACTTGGCGTCGCCCGCGTGGTGGATCTCGTCGAAGATGACCAGCGTCTTGCGGGCCTCGGTGCGCGCGCGGTGGAGCGCGGGGTGCATCGACACCTGGGCGTAGGTCACCGCGACTCCGGCGTAGTCGCGGGAGGTGGCGCCCTGGCTGTTCTTGAACTCGGGGTCGATGGCGATGCCGACCCTGCCCGCCGCGTCGGCCCACTGGCGCTTGAGGTGCTCGGTGGGCGTGACGATCGTCACGGCGCGCACGACGCCCCGGCTCAGCAGCTCGCTGGCGATGCGCAGCGCGTACGTCGTCTTGCCCGCGCCGGGGGTGGCCACGGTGAGGAAGTCGCGCGGCTCGCGCCGGAAGTAGAGGTCGAGGGCCTCCTGCTGCCAGGCGCGGAGCTTCGGTGCGGTGCCCCATGCGGCGCGGTCGGGATAGGAGGGTGACAGATGGGACGCGGCAAACGAGCTCACGCGGACCTCCTTGTCAGATGGCCTCTGCGGACCGCCGGGGCGTGGCCGCCACTGATGATCTTGTCGCTGCGCTCGTTTCGCTCCCTCACAGTGAAGCCACCATAGTGGGGACCACCGACAGGACGTGCCGACCCTCGGGGATTCTCGCCATGCCGCGCTCGCCGTGCTAGGAGGGCTCGCGCCGTCACGCACCGTGACTTCGCCTACCTCAGGCCCCTGACGACGGCGTCGATCTCGGCCCGCCGCGCCGGGTCGTCGGGCTGGGCGAGGCCGAGCACCACCACGCTGCGGTCGTCCTTGGTGAGAAGTGTCACGCGAAGGTAAGAAGGCTGGTTCACCACGTCGGTGTAGCTGGCGCGCAGAGCCCGTGAGTGACCGGAGTACCCGCCCACCGTGATGGGACGGTCGTCGACGACGTCGACGGTGTCCCCGTGCAGCAGCAGCCGCCCGTACAGGTCGGCCAGGTCGAGAGTGGCGGCCCTCGGCCCCGACACCGCGACGGAGTCCCCCGGCCGGGTCATGACCAGCGCGGAGCCCCCCGCGGTGGCCACGGAGGTGAACCCCGTGACCGGCGGCACCGTTCCGCGCCGCCATCCCTGGGGCAGCGGATAGCTGACGCCCGCCGCAGGGTCCGCGACGTCCACCTGCGGGCCGGGCGCGTGCAGGAGGCTCACGACGAAGGCGACGCTGCCCGCGACCAGCGCGACGCCCGCCGCCAGTGCCAGCGCGAAGACCAGCGCCCTCCTGAGCCAGGGGGGCACCCTGACCCGCGACGGCGGCGCGGGCGCGCCGTACAGGCGGGCCGACGGCGGAAGGCCCTCGGCCTCAGGCGGAGGCCACGCGCGATCGCCATACGGCCGTCGCTCGATGCGGTGCTCGTCCACGGCGCCTCCTCCCGTGCACTGAGTATCGGCACCGAAGGCACCCGTTCGTCAACGAGCACTTGATTATCGTGCGCAGAAACTATGGGAGCGGACCCGAGATCAGACGGCGGGGGCGCGGTAGGCGGTCCACATGTCGTGCATCCGCGCGGCCTGGCCGGTGGTGAACTCCGACATGCAGCGGTCGTGGGCGTAGTCCATGAAGTTGTGGATCGGGTCCTCACCGGTGTCGGGGCAGGTGTCCTTGCGCGCGGGACAGCCCTGCGTGGGGACGGCCTCGGGCGGGGTGTCGTCGACGGAGTCGCCCGGCTGCGCGCAGCCGTTCTCGAAGGTGTGCAGCAGCCCGAGCCAGTGGCCGATCTCGTGCACCGCGGTGTAGCCCTTGGAGAAGTCGCGCAGGGCCCCGCCCGGCAGGCTGCGCCAGTCGATCACGACGCCGTCGAGGCTCGGACGGCTCTGGTACCAGTGCGGGTAGGTCGCGTAGCCGAGCACCAGCTCGCCGAGCTGGGCCACGTAGAGGTTGAGCGTCTCGGGCCCGCCCTTGCGCAGCCGCTGCTTCATCGCCGCCTCGTTGCCGAGCGGCTCGCGGAACCACGTGGGGTTGTCGGTGTGCGTCAAGCCGCGAAGGACGAAGCGGATGCCGGTGTCGACCCCTCCCAGCCGCCCCCCGTACGCGGCGTTGAGCGTGTCGACCTGGGGGCCGAGGGAGGCGTCCGTGGCGCCCATGCGCCCGTCGGTGATCACGTGGATCCACAGGGGCACGGTGACCGTGACCGCCCGTGGCTCGGCGGCGTGCGAGGCGCGCAGCCGCCGGCGCATGCCCGAGAGCATGCGGGCGGCCTCGCGCGGGCCGAGCGTGTACGGCTCGGCCCCCCGCATATCGGGCTTGGCGACCCGTGCCCCCGGCGCTCGGCGGTCGGCCTCCCGCGTGTCGGCCCTCGGCGGCCGGGCATGCCCGCACGAGCGCGTGGCCGCCGCGCGGGCCGGGCCGGGCACGCCTGCGAGCGTGAACAGGCACACCAAAGACACGGCCACCGTGCGCCGCACCATGCACTCCCCCGTTGTTCCTGGTCGGAGTGCTGACGCTAGCTTCAGTGGCGCCGATCAGCCGGGAGCAACACTCACTTGCCGTCGCCCGGCTGGCCGCCCAGCGGAAGCCCTTCGTAGATCTCTTTGCACTCGGGGCACACCGGGTACTTCTTGGGGTCGCGGCTGGGCACCCACACCTTGCCGCAAAGAGCCCTGATAGGCGTGCCGGTCACCATGCTCTCGGTGATCTTGTTCTTGTCGGCGTAGTGCGAGAACCGCTCGTGGTCCCCCTCGTCGCCATGCGAGAGGTTCGGCCGCACTTCACTCTCGGGAAGGATCTTCGTGCTCACGACATCCGAGTCTACGTGCGCGCGGGCGCGCTCAGGCGGACGAACCCCTCACTCATGACGGTACGGCCCGCGCGGGCGCGCGAGCCGTACCGTGGGGCACCTTGGACCGGGCGGTCAGCCCACGTGGACGGGGGCGTCCTCGACCTTGCGGCCCGCCTTGACGAACAGCGCGAGGACGGCCGCGAGGACGGCCACCGCGACGGCCACGCCGAAGCCGAAGTGCATGCCGTCGAGGAACGACAGATGCGCGGCCCGCGTGATCGCCTCCGCGACGGGCTTGGCCGCCCCGGGCGGCACGGGCGCCACGCCGAGTGCGACGGCGTCCTTCATCGCGTCGATCTGGGCCCCGGTGGCCGGCATCTTGGCGTCGGCGAGGTGCCCTGGCAGGACGTCCGCGACCTTGGCGGTGATCAGCGCGCCCAGCACGGCGGTGCCGAGCGAGCCGCCCACCTGCATGGCGGACTGCTGCATGCCGCCGGCGACGCCGCTGAGCTCCACCGGCGAGTTGCCGACGATGACCTCGGTGGCTCCGACCATGACGGGCGAGAGGCCGAACGCGAGCAGCGCGAACGGGATCGCGGTGTCCACGTATCCGGCGTCGAGCCCGAGGCGCGACAGCAGGAACATCGAGGTGGCGGTGATGAGCATGCCTGCGGCGATGGGCACCCTCGGGCCGAACTTGCTCAGCGCGAAGCCGGCCAGGGGCGAGGCGACGATCATGCCGGCGCTCATCGGGAGCATGCGCATGCCCGACTCCAGCGGGGACAGGCCGTGCACGCCCTGGAAGAAGAACGTGAGGAAGAACATCGCGCCGAACATCGAGAAGGCCATCAGCACCATCAGCGCCGTGCCGATGGACACCGAGGCGTTGTGGAACAGGCTGAGCGGCAGCAGCGGCTCGGCCGCCTTGCGCTGCCAGAAGACGAAGGCGGCGCCCAGCACCACGGCGCCGGCGACGAACGCGATCGTCTTGGCGTCGCCCCAGCCGTAGCCCGGCGCCTTGATGATCGCCCACACCAGGCAGAACATCGCCCCCGACAGCAGCGCCACGCCCGGAATGTCGATCTTCGACAGCGACTCGGCCTTGCTCTCCTTGATCACCCAGAGGCCGACGATGAGCGCGATGACGCCGACCGGCACGTTGATGAAGAAGACCGACTGCCAGCTGACGTTCTCGACCAGCAGGCCGCCGACGATGGGGCCCGCGGCGCTCGACACGCCGATCGCCGCGCCCCAGATGCCGATCGCCATGTTGAGCCGCTCGGCCGGGAACGCCGCGCGGAGCAGGGCGAGGGCGGCGGGCTGGAGGAGCGCGCCGAACAGGCCCTGGAGCACGCGCAGGGCGATCAGCACGCCGATGGACGAGGTGAGGCCGATGGCCAGCGAGGTGAGGGCGAAACCGGCGATGCCGACGAGGAAGACCCTCTTGTGCCCGAAGAGGTCACCGAGCTTGCCCGCGGTGATCAGGAAGACGGCCAGGGCGAGCAGGTAGCCACTGGTGATCCACTGAAGGTCCGAGAGCGATGCCCCGAGCTCCTTGCCGATCACCGGGTTGGCGATGGCGACGACGGTGCCGTCGAGCATTACCATGATCACGCCCAGCGCGACCGCGAGCAGCGTCAGCCATGGATGGCCGTGACCACGTCGGGCCGGCGCGTCTGGGCGCGCGGCCAGCGCTTGTGTCATGGAAGGGTCCCCCTGTTTCGATGAGTGGTCAGCACTCGGTAATTTATGTCAGTCCATGACAGATGACAAACTCTTTTATACGACAGATGGTGACTTGTGGCAGAATGTGAAGTGAAGGTTTCGAGGAGGTGTCTGGGATGGGTCTTCGGGAGCGCAAGAAGCACCAGACCCGCCTGGCGCTGATCGACACCGCCTTCGAGCTGTTCCTGGCCCAGGGATACGAAGCCACCACCGTCGACCAGATCGCCGCCGCGGTGGACGTCTCACCGCGCACCTTCTTCCGCTACTTCGGCAGCAAGGAGGACCTCGCGCTCGACTTCACCGTGGAGTACGAGGAGCTCATCACCACCGCCCTCGCGGCCCGGCCCGAGGACGAGCCCCCGCTGACGGCCCTCGCCGAGGCCTTCCGCGAGTTCATCCACATGATGGAGCGGACCGCCGAGGAGGACACCGAGCGGTTCCTCACGCACCGGCAGGTGATCGACGCGAACCCCGCGCTGCTGGCCACGAGCTTCGCCCGCATGACCGAGACCGAGAAGCTGCTCACCGTCGAGATGGCCCGCCGCCAGGGTACGGATCCGGCCGCCGACCCGCGACCCCGGCTGCTCGTGGCCTTCGTCACATCGGCGATCCGCGTCGGCTTGGAGTGCTCCGTCGACGGGACCGCCCACCTCGGCACCCTGGTCGCCAACGTCGAGAGGGCCCTGGCCCTCACCGAGGAGGCGCTGCGCCCCGGCTGGGATCAGTTGAGCTTGGGATCGTCCGGGCAGGTGGCCACGAAGGCCAGCTCGCCGGGCTGACGGCGCAGCACCGACCGCCAGAGGTTCGACGGGCGCGAGTCGAAGGTGTCGCCGGGCTCGGCCTCCACGACGTACCACGAGCCCTCGCGGATCTCGGCCTCAAGCTGGCCGGCCGTCCAGCCCGCGTAGCCCGCGAAGATGCGCATCTGCGTGATCTCGCCGGCCAGGATCTCGGGGGGAGCGTCGAGGTCCACCGTGCCGAGCTTGGAGACCGCCGAGGTGCCCGCGTGCAGCCTTCGCCACCCGAGAGGCTCCTCCCCGCTCGGCACCGAGGCCAGGGCCAGCGCGCTGTCGGTCTGCACGGGCCCGCCCTCGAAGAGCACAGGGGGCCCGCTCACGAGCGAATCCCACGATGGGAGCACCTGGGTCACGGTGACCTCGCTCGGCCGGTTGAGCATGACGCCGAGGGTCCCACCGTCCTCGTCGTGCTCGAGCACCAACACGACACCGCGCCGGAAATTCGGATCGTCCAGCAGTGGCGTCGCCACCAGCAGCCCGCCGACGTAGATCGCCTCCGCCATGCATCCATCATGACGCGTGATGCCCCGAACGCGCGCCTGACCCCCGCCAGAGACGGCTTTCACCTCGCGTTATGTTACTCATGGCGATCAAAGGGGAACTCTCCGTGACAGAGATCACCCGATGGAGGATCAGTTTGCGGAATCCGCGCCGTGCAGAGAGCCGCGAAGAGAGGGGAGGGCCCGAATGAACCGCCTCATACTGGTGGCCCTCATGGCGGTCGGCGCCGCCGTCGGCATCCCCGCGGCCCGCACCTCGCACGCCGCGGGCGCGGCCGGGGACGGGCGCGACGGACGCGACCCGCGCGAAGGACGCGTCCAGGTCGCCGTCTCCAGGGTCGAGTGCCCCGGGAGCAAGGCCAACGTCGTCATGACCGCGCCGCGCGACCACGGCACCGTGGAGTACTCCGTCTACCGGGGCAACACCCTCGTGCGCAACGGCGTGCTGTGGCCGGGCGTCGAGCGCACCATCCCCGTCTACGTCGAGCCGCGCTCCACCGAGCGCATCGGGGTCACGCTTGCGGGCCAGGGCACCACGAGATACCAGGTCTGGTCGCGCTGCGAGGCCGGCCAGGAGTCCTACGGCGAGTACCGCGAGTCGGTCTACAGCGAGAGCAGTGAGAGCGGCGACAGCGACGAGCGGAGCAGCGGCGGCCATCACGTCAACAGCCTGCGCGCCCACAGGTACAACCCTCTGCTCCGCAGGCAGCCGGTCGACCACCTGCCCTACACCGGGCCGCCCGCCGACCTCTACGGCAAGCTGGCGACCGCCGTGGGCCTGGTCGTCTTCGGCGGCATGCTGTGGTGGGTCGGCATGATCTGGCCGCGCCGCACGCCCGCCGAGCCGCTCCTGCGCCCGCGCTCGCCGTACGGGGGGCGCCGCTACCCGGAGCTGTAGGGCGCCCGCCGGGGCGCGGCGCCCTCCGCCATGGTGCCTGCGCCCGCCTACGCCTCCGTCAGGCCCCGCACCTTGCCGCCCGCGGACTCCCGGACGGCCGCCGCGACCGCGCCGGCGACGTCGGGGTGGAAGACACTCGGGATGATGTAGTTCGGCCCGAGCTCCTCATCCGACACGACGTTCGCCAGGGCGTTGGCCGCGGCGAGCAGCATGGACTCGGTGACCGTGCGCGACTGCGCGTCGAGCAGGCCGCGGAAGACGCCGGGGAAGGCCAGCACGTTGTTGATCTGGTTCGGGTAGTCGGACCGGCCGGTGGCCACCACCGCGGCGTGCTCCCTGGCGTCGTCGGGCGACACCTCGGGCTCGGGGTTGGCCAGCGCGAAGACCACGGCCTTGTCGGCCATGGTGGCGATGTCGTCGCCGTTGAGGATGCCGGGGGCCGAGACGCCGATGAACACGTCGGCGCCCTTCACCGCGCCCCGCACGTCGCCGCCGTACCCCTCGGCGTTGGTGTTGTCGGCGATCCAGCGCAGCGAGTCGTCGAGGTCGTCGCGGCCCTTGTGGACCGCGCCCAGGTAGTCGCAGACGACGACGTTGCGGGCCCCCGCCGCGAGGAGCAGCCGCAGCACGGCCGTGCCCGCGGCGCCGGCCCCGGCCATCGCGATCTTCACGTCGGGCAGCGCCTTGCCGACGACGCGCAGCGCGTTCGTCAGGGCGGCCAGCACGCAGATGGCCGTGCCGTGCTGGTCGTCGTGGAAGACGGGGATGTCGAGCAGGTCGCGGAGCCGCCGCTCGATCTCGAAGCACCGCGGCGCCGAGATGTCCTCGAGGTTGATGCCGCCGAAGCCGGGCGCGATGCAGCGGACGACCTCCACGATGGTGTCGACGTCCTGCGTGTCCAGGCAGAGCGGCCAGGCGTCGATGCCGGCGAACCGCTTGAACAGGGCGGCCTTGCCCTCCATGACGGGCAGCGCCGCCGCCGGCCCGATGTTGCCGAGGCCGAGCACGGCGGACCCGTCGGTGACCACCGCGACGGTGTTGCGCTTGATGGTGAGGCGGCGGGCGTCCTCGGGGTTGCGGGCGATGGCCAGCGAGACCCGGGCGACGCCCGGGGTGTACGCCATGGACAGCTCGTCACGGTTGCGCAGCGGCACCTTCGACTGCATCTCGATCTTGCCGCCGAGGTGCATCAGGAAGGTGCGGTCACTGACCTTGTGCAGGACGACGCCGTCGACGGCGTCGAGGCTGTCGACGATCGCCTGGGCGTGGTCGGTGTCCTTGGCCGCGCACGTGACGTCGATGCGCAGCTTCTCGTGACCGGCATTGGTCACGTCGAGGGCGGTCACCACTCCGCCGGCGTTCTCTACCGCGTGGGTGAGCTGGCTGACGGCCTTGCCGCCTGCCGGCACCTCCAGACGGACGGTGATCGAGTACGACACGCTCGGCACGGTGGCCACGTCAATCCGCTCCTTTGCGGGTGCTTGTGGTCGCGCTCGCTCGGGTGCTCGATGTCGCGCATCCGGCTCGCCTGCTCCATTCGGGGATATCCATCGTGCCAGACCAGGGCGAGAGCTTCCGCCGTCCTACGACAAAGGATCACAGTTCAGGCCCCGGCGCCGCGCGTTCGCGCGGCCATGAGTCGCTCCCGTGACCCTGTGGGGCACGGGAGCGTGGCGCGGCGGAGGGGGCGCGGGGGTCAGAAGAGGGCGCTGGCGAGACCCCTGCGGGCCTTGGCGACGGAGGGGTCCCCTGAGGGGAGCGCGTCGAACAGGTCGAGCAGGTGGCGGCGCACGCGGTCACGCTCGTCGCCGGAGGTGCGGCGGACGAGCTGGACGAGGCGGTCGAACGCCTCGTCGACCCTGCCGCCGAGCATCTCGACATCGGCCGCCTGGGTCTGCGCCTCGACGTCGGCCGGGCTCTCGGCGGCCAGGCGGAACACGGCGTCGGGGTCGAGGTCCTGGGTGCGGCGCACGAGACCCACCCCGGCCAGGCCGATCTTGGCGTCCGGGTCGGCGGGGGCACGGGCGAGCAGCCGCTCGTAGGCCGCCGCGGCGGCGTCGAGGTCGCCCTCCTCGATGGCCTGCTCGGCCGCGAGCAGGTCGGGGTCGGCGGGTGGCTGGGCCGGCTGGGCCGGCTGGCCCTCCTCGCCCGCCGGCGGCGCCTCCCCCTCGGGCGGGAGGTACTGCGCGAGGGCCTGCAGCAGCTGGTCGAGCCACTGCCGCACCTGCGCCTCGGGGAGCGCGCCCTGGAAGCCCGTCACCGCCTGGCCCTGGAAGACGGCCAGCACGGTCGGGATGCTCTGCACCTGGAGCGCGCCGCTGATCTGGGGGCTCGCGTCGACGTCGACCTTGGCGAGCACCCACCGGCCCGCCGCCTCGGCGGCGAGCTTCTCGAGGATCGGGCTGAGCTGCTTGCACGGCTCGCACCAGGTGGCCCACAGGTCGAGGACCACCGGGACGCGCATGGAGCGCTCGATCACCTCGGTGGCGAAGGTCTCGTCGGTGACGTCGATGACCACGGCGCCGCCTGGCGTGGCCGGGGCGCCGCCGGAAGCGGCCTGTGCCGCGGCCGCCTCACGACGGGCCTGGGCTTCCAGTGCCTGCTTGCGCGCGCCGAGGTCCACGGCCCCCTGCAACGATGCCGGTCGAGTGAAGTCCGCTGGGCTCATAGTCCAATCCTGCCGCATCCCGCGCGTGCTCATGGTCGCGCCCGCCCCACGCCGGGCACGGCACCGCTATGTCACGCCTTTATCCCAACTTTTCACGGAACTGTCATGAGACGTGGCTATCACGAAATATGGGCTCGGCATGAATTCAGCTCACATGGAGGTGGGTGTGAAACGCGTCATCGTCGTCTCCGCCGCTGCCGTCGTGATCGCCGCGACAGCGGCGTTCCCGGCGCAGGCCGGCCGAACAGCGGCCGAGCCCGCGGCAACGACCCAGTACGTCGTCCTGTACAAGGAAGGCGCCACGGCGGCGAACGCCCAGAAGGCGATCGAGGCAGCGGGTGGCACCGTCGTCAAGGTGAACACCGCCGTCGGCCTCGCCACGGTCACCACAACGAACGCCGGCTTCATCTCTGCGATCAAGGACAACGCCGCGATCGACGGCGTCGCCCGTGATCGGGTCATCGGCAGCGTCCCCAAGTCCGCCGCGAGGACGGCGATCGGGGCCCGGGCGACCAACCAGGCGAAGGCCGTCGAGAAGGAGGGCCGCGAGCACGGGGCCGTCAAGCACGGCCGCAACGCCAAGGCCGAGCCGCTCTCGGACCTTCAGTGGGACATGAAGCAGATCCACGCCGAAGAGGCCCACAAGTACGAGAAGGGCGACCCGAAGGTGCTGGTCGGCATCCTCGACACCGGCATCGACGGCTCACACCCCGACATCGCCCCGAACTTCAACCGGTCCCTCAGCCGGAACTTCACGGTCGACATCCCCTACGACGCCAACGGGGACGTGGTCGACGGGCCGTGCGAGGAAGAGCCCGACCAGTCCTGCAACGACCCGAACGACGTCGACGAGGACGGGCACGGGACGCACGTGGCCTCCTCGATCGCCGCGCCGATCAACAAGCTCGGCATCTCGGGCGTCGCGCCCGGCGTCACCCTGGTCAACCTGCGCGCCGGGCAGGACTCGGGCTACTTCTTCCTGCAGCCCAGCGTGGACGCCCTGACGTACGCGGGCGACATCGGCGTCGACGTGGTCAACATGAGCTACTACATCGACCCGTGGCTGTTCAACTGCACCGACAACCCGGCTGACTCGCCAGAGAGCCGGCTGGAGCAGGCGACGGTCATCAAGGCCACCCAGCGCGCCCTGAACTACGCGCACCGGCACGGCGTCACGCTGGTCTCCGCGGCCGGCAACGGCGCCACCGACTACACCAAGGTGATCACCGACGCCTCCAGCCCGGACTTCGCCAGCGTGCCAGGCCAGGCGCCGTACTCCCGGACCATCCCGCCGAGCTGCGTCTCCATGCCGAGCGAGGGCGAGCACGTGATCTCGGTGTCCTCCACCGGCATCAGCAAGCGCAAGGCGTACTACTCCGACTACGGCAACGGGTACGTCGACGTGGCCTCCCCCGGTGGTGACGCCTACGACACCCCCGGCGGCACCCGCGACATCACCAAGGCCACGCTGTCGGCCTATCCCAAGTCCCTCGCCATTGCCAACGGCGAGATCGACGCCGACGGCAACCCGACCGTGAACTACGTGGTGAAGGACTGCGCGGGCGCCACCTGCGCGTACTACCAGTACCTGCAGGGCACCTCGATGGCCTCGCCCCGCGCGGCCGGCGTCGCGGCGCTGATCGTCAGCAAGTACGGGCACCGCGACGGGCGGAACGGCACGACGCTCGACCCCGACGTCGTCGAGGCGATCATGAAGGGCACGGCCACCAAGACGCCCTGCCCGAACCCGCCCGCCTACACCTACACCCGCACCCTGCCCTCCGGCTCGACCGTCACGGCGACCCACACCTGTGAGGGGACCCTGGCGTCCAACGGCTTCTACGGCAAGGGCATCGTCGACGCCCTGCGCGCCGTGCGCCTGTAACCCGGCCCAGCCCGGTTCGAGGGACCCATCCCCTGCGGGGGGTGGGTCCCTTTCACTGGGTCGACCTCACTGGGTCGACGAGTCAGGTTCGGGGGCGGGCCGGGGCTCGAAGTCTCCCGCGGCCACCCGGATGGTGCGCATGAGGCCGAACATCTCGGCGAGGTCGGACTCGCCGTACATCGTCATGCAGAAGTCGGCGGCCATCAGGTCGTCGGTCGCCCGCCGCACCACCTCGCGCCCCTTGCCGGTGATCTCGGCGAGCACCCCGCGCCCGTCCTTCGGGTTGCGCATGCGGCGGACGAGCCCGGCGCGCTCCAGGCGGTCGACGGTGTTGGTCACGCTCGTCGGGTGCACCATGAGCCGATCGCCGATGCGCGACAGCGGCAGCGCGCCCGTGCGGCTGAACGTCAGCAGCACGAGCGCCTCATAACGCGCGAACGTCAAGTCATGCGGTCTGAGCAGCGTGTCCAGTTGCCCGAGCAGGATCTGGTGCGCTCTCATGATCGATGTGACGGCCGCCATGGCGGATGACGGCCCGAAACGGACACGCCACGTTTCGGCGGCGCGCTCAATGGGGTCGAACGGCAAGTTAAGCGGCTTCGGTACACCGATGGACACAACGCTACGCTAGCGCCTGCCCCGAGCACTGACGCAGGGTGACTGAGTTTCATGGGTTACCCAAGAAGCGGGACGACAAACATCACGCTCCGTTATGGTGTTCATGTCAAGAGGTGAGGCGCGGCAAAGCCCGGTCCAAAGCATGGGGAAAGCCGCGCCGTGCGACGCGAGGCGCGGCTATGCGATCCCGTGGACGCACGGCGTGGCGGGTTGGATCTGGCAGGGGTGCCAAGGGGCCGGCACCAGTGCCGACAGCGCCGCTCATCCAGGCACGGGGGGTCCTAAATGAAGATCATTAATGCAGCAGCACGGGCGGCGTGGCCGTATTTCCGGTCCACGCGGGGCCGTGCTTGAGCAGAGGGGCGTTTCACGCGAGGAGCTGAAGCACAGCGCGCTGGTGGCGGTAGGAATACTGCTCGCGCTGGGCCTGCTCGCCGCGTGGAGCGTCCTTGTTCCGGGCATTTCCGCATGGGAGAACATCGTCGTCGCGGTGATCGGCTCGCTTCGGCTGACCGGTCCCGTCGCCGCCGCGTTCGCCGCGTGGGTGGCCGTGCGCAAGCGGCGCGCGTTGCGCGGGCGGTTGCTGGGCACCTGGCAGGTGCTGAGAGCCCCGCTGGCGATCCTGGTGGTCGTCGTGGGCGCCTTCGGCGCGACCGTCACCCTGCTGGCGATGAAGGCCGTCCTGACCGAGCAGGCGGGCCATCTGGCGCCCACCGGCCTCGCCGTGGGCGCCGCCGGCCTGGCCCTCTACGCCGTGATCGGGTGGGTCACCGGCTGGGCCCTGCCCTGGACGGTCACGCCGCTGGTGGCGGGGGTCGCCTGCTACGGCCTGTTCACGTCGCTGGCCGGCGGCTCGGCCTGGGCGGTCAGGCTGGCGCCGAGCACGTCCGAGCCGTACGACCCGTTCGAGGGGCTGAGCCCGGCCGCGTTCGAGAACCAGACCCTCTGGCTCCTCGGCCTCACCGCCGCCGTCCTGCTCACCTGGACGGCGGCCGTCACCCGGCGGGCCCTCGCGCTCGCCGGGGCGATGCTGGCGGTCCTCGTGGCGGGTACGGGCATGGCGCGGCTGCTGAGCGAGCCGCAGGCCGTCGCCGCCACCGAGCCGATGGTCTACAGCTGCCAGGAGTGGCCGATCACGGTCTGCGTGCATCCGGGGATGCGCAGCGGGCTCACCGAGCTGGGGGCCACGTTCACCACGATCGCCGCCCGCCTGACCGGCACGCCCGGCGCGTTCGCCCGCGTCGAGCAGCGTCCGCGCGACGACGACGGCGTGCCGGGTCCCGGTGTGGTGCCGATCCACATCGACGACCTCACGCCCGGGTTCGCCTCGCGGGCCGCCGCGGAGTTCGTGGAGCGGCTGGCGAGCCCCTGTGGGGAGGGTCCCGCGGGCGGCTACCGCGCCATCGTGACGGCCTGGCTGCGCGGGGAGCCGCTGCCCAGCGGCCCGCTGCCCGGCCACCAGGCGGCGGCGGCGTGGTTCTCGGCCCTCACCGAGAGCCAGCGCCGCGACTGGCTGCGCATGTTCTACACCGACTTCGCCACCTGCCGGCTGAAGGCGTCGCACTTCGGAGGGGTGGCCACCCAGCCGGTGCCCCGTCCCATGACCCGGGGGAGCGGCGGGCCGGTGACTCCCCCGCCGGGAGACCAGACGGCCGACGGCTACCCCGCCCAGTCCCCCGTCCCCGGCTCCCCCTACCCCACGATGCCGAGCCCTTCCGGGCCTCCGTCCGCGACCACGTCCGGTCCCGGCACGCCCGGTTCCAGCACGCCCGGTCCTGGTACGCCCGGTCCTGGTACGTCCGGTCCTGGTACGTCCGGTCCCGGTACGTCCGGTCCCGGGGAGGAGCGGGCCGCCGACGCCGGTGCGGGCGCCGGCCGGCACTGGCGCGAGCCCGCCGGCCGTCCCGGCCCGGTGATCGCCCCGGGCGGGCGGGATAGCTCCGCGATGGCCCCGGGCCGGCGCGGCTCCGGGCTGCTGGGCCATCGACACCACAGGGGGCTGGCTCTCGGGTGCCACACGAGCACCCGTTCCCGGACATGATGTGAGAAGACGCTCATCTCGGGAAGGAGAGTGGCCGTGAACCGCCAGACGTCGACCCCCCAGACGGCGGCTGCCGCGGAACCGGCTGAGCGCCGGTCCCGACGCGGCTGGCGCTACCTCGCGGGCTTCCTCACACTGCTGGTCATCCTCTTCGTGGGCGCGAGGCTGACCTGGTCATATCTCAATCCCTTCGGCGAGACGACGGTCGACAGGAGCCAGCCGGTGCTCCTGCAGTCGATCCAGAACATGAGCCGCTTCCAGGCCGCCAGCGGCAACTTCCAGGTCATCGTCGACCTGGAGAAGGACGCCGCCTTCCTGCCCGACGCCATCAAGGGCTCGCGCACGCTGTTCGTCGGCGCCGGAAGCGTGGACGCGTACGTCGACTTCTCCGCGATGGGCAAGGACGCGCTCACCGTCTCCCCCGATCGCACCGAGGTCACCGTACGGCTGCCGCGCGCGCAACTGGAGAAGACCAACCTCGACAACAAGAAGTCCTACGTCTACGCCCAGGAGCGCGGCATCCTCGACCGCGTCCAGGGCATGCTGTCGAACTCCCCGCAGAACCAGCAGGAGCTCTACGTCCTGGCCGAGCAGAAGATCGCCGAAGCCGCCCAGGCCAGCGACCTGCGCGCCCGCGCCGACCAGAACACCAAGCTCATGCTCGAAGGCATGCTCAAGTCCCTCGGCTTCAAGAAGGTGACCGTGAAGTTCGCCGACGAGCCGTGAGGTCGAGGGTGCCGACGGCGCGTCTGCGACCGCTGACCCTCCGGCCGAAGTAGGAGCGCACGCCGTACTCAACACCGAAGTCACCATCGGCGATCGGAGACGGTGCTCTCATGGCGGAAAGCCGTACTCTCCATGGAGGCGGACAAAGTAGGCCAACGTGAGGACCTGCCGGCGTTCCAGCCCGGTCGCGGTGCGCTGGAACAGGACGACCTCCTCCTGCCCGCCCGGTCCGACGGGCTGTACGAGACGGCCGCCGAGCCGGAGCTGTTCGACCAGCGGCGGGGGGACCTCGGGGAAGGCGGCCGACACGATGATGCCGTCGTAGGGAGCGTGGTCCGGCAGTCCGCGGCTGCCGTCCCCGACCAGCAACTCGACATTGTCGACACCTTGCCGGGCGAGATTCCGCCGCGCCTGCTCCATCAGATCCGGCCATCGCTCGATGCTCACGACATCGGCGGCCAGGCGAGCGAGCAGCCCGGTCTGGAAGCCGAGGCCGGTGCCGATCTCGAGCACGTGCTCGTCCCCTGCGAGACCGAGGCCTTCGATCATCCTTGCTGACAACGAAGGCTGCGTGGTCACCTGCCGGTGCCCGATCGGGATGGGCTCGTCATGGTAGGCGACCCCGGCATGGTCTGCGGGCACGAATGCCGCTCGTGGCGTCGAACGCACGGCCTCGATCAGACGCTCATCGTGGATGCCTGCCGCCCGGACGGCGCTGACGAGATCTTCGGGAGAGGCGTCTCCGGTCACTGCGCCTACGCTCTCCGGAGAGCGAGCGTGCCGTCCGGCTCCAGGCCGACGCGCGACCCGAAGTCACGGCTGACCCTGTCGAGAACCGCCTGAAGCCACTCGGAGTCCTCGCGGGAGGCGTGCCGCAGGCGCAGCCGGCGAGCCCGCATCGGCGTCATCCGCAGACCGGTCAGCTTCCCGGACCCCGGCTCCAGCGAGGCGAGGTACAGCAGCCGCAGTTCGTCGCGGTACTCCTCGTGGCCGGTGATGCCCTCGTAGTCGTCGACGAGGTCGCCGCAGCCGTAGAGGATGAGCCGGTCGCGGTACACCTCGATCGGCCGGGGATGGTGGGAGGAGTGCCCGTGCACGACGTCGGCGCCGGCGTCGACCAGTTCGTGGGCGAGGTGCCTCTGCGTCCGGGAGACGTCGTAGCCCCAGTTGGAGCCCCAGTGGATGGAGACGACCACGACGTCGCCGGGGCGCTTCACCTGCCGCACACGGTCGGCCGGCTCGGCGGCTCCGGTACGCGGCGGCTCGGGCAGGAAGTCGACTCCGGCCCGATCCGAGGTGGCCGCCCACCCCGGCGGGACGCCGCTCGACTCCATCGCCCATGAGAAGACCACCACCCGCACACCACCGTCGACCGTGACGATCGCGGGCCGCCGCGCCTCGTCCGCCCTCCGCCCGGCCCCCACCGCCCGCAGCCCGGCGCCGGCCAGGGCGTCGAGCGTCTCGGCGAGGCCCCGGCGGCCGAAGTCGAGCACGTGGTTGTTCGCCAGCACGCAGGCATCGGGCCGGACGGCGGCCAGGCAGGGCAGGTTGGCGGGGTTCATCCGGTAGTGCGCGGCCTTCCCCGGTGCGAACTCGTCGCAGCGCGTGACGCTCGTCTCCAGGTTCACGATGCGGACATCCGGCGCGGCCTCCTCCAGCGCCCGCAGGGCATCACCCCACGGCCAGGAGAAGCCGGCAGGACGGGGAATCGGGCCGTTCGCCGCCTCCGCCAGCCTGACGTAGTCGACGGCGTCCCGGACCCATGGCTCCCGCAGTGTCGCATCCCCGGGATGCGGAAGGATCTGGTCGACTCCCCGGCCGAGCATGACGTCGCCGCAGAGGAACAACGTCACCGGATCGGCGCGCATGCTCCCATGCTAGGCGCGTCCCTCACATCAGGAACGCCCGCGGGTGTTGCGGTCGTGGACGATGGTGTAAGTGCTGCGCAGGGCCTCCATCGACGCGTCGTAGGAGGCCTGGGCAACGCCCGTGAACAGGCAGTCGACCACCATGAGCTGGGCGATGCGGCTGCCGAGCGCGCCGGAGCGGAACCTCGTCTCCCGCGCGGCGGTGGTGAGCACGACGTCGGCCGTGGCCGCGAGCGGCGACTCGCGGAAGTTGGTGATGGCGATCGTCGCGGCGCCGGCCTTGCGGGCGATCGCCAGGAACTCGACGGTGTCGACGGTCGCGCCGGTGTGCGAGATGGCGATGGCGACGCAGGCGTTGTCGAGGGTGGCCGCGGAGGTCCAGGCCGAGTGCGGGTCACGCCAGTTGATGGCCGTCCTGCCGATGCGGGTGAGCTTCTGCTGGAGGTCGAGCCCGACGAAGGAGCTCGCGCCGACACCGAAGCTGTCGAGGCGGCGGGCGGAGAGCACGAGCGTGACGGCATGGCCGAGCGCCCGGGTGTCGAGCGTGCGGGCGGTGTCGGCGATGGAGAGCGTCTCGTTCATCGCCACCTTGGCGACGATCTCGTCCAGCGTGTCGTCGCGGTCGATGTCGCCGGACATCTCGGAGATGCTCGACGTCGTGAGCTCCTCCCGCGTCACCTCACGGGTGAGGTCGATGCGGAAGTCCTTGTAGTGCGCGTAGCCCATGCGCTGGTAGAAGCGCACCACCGAGGTGGTCGAGGTGCCGCACCGGGAGGCCAGCTCCGCGATCGAGAGGTTGGCCGCCTCGGCCGGGTTGTCCAGGAAGACCTGCGCGAGGCGCTTCTCCGACGGTCGTAACCCGGGTAAGGCCGCCCGTATCCGTACCAGGACCACCCCGGACTCCGTGTGACCGGCCCCGCCTCCACTCATCCCCACTCCTCGTTCTAGCCTTGTCCGGTCGTGCCGGAAATAAAATTACACAAACCACACCAACTCATGTACTTTTATGCCTCAACTTGGACCACGGATGCTTCCTGGGTGACCGCGCAGCTCAGCGCGCCCGGCAGCGCAGCATCGAATGTCACTGAGGAGACCATATGTGGCACACATCACGATTGACCCGTGGCACCCTTCTGGCGATCGGGGTCGCCACAGCGGCGTCGACCGCGCTCACCGGCTGCTCATCCTCCGCGCAGGCGCCCAAGCCCGGCGCGGCGGGCGGAACCGGCGGCAACCTGGTCGTGGGCGTCACGTCCGACCCTGACACGCTCTTCCCCTGGAAGGCCACGCAGTTCCAGGCGGTCAACGTGTTGCAGAACATCTATGGCACCCTCACCGAGTTCGACAAGGACCTCAACGTCGTCCCGGGGCTGGCCACGTCATGGGAGACCTCGAAGGACGGCCGCACGCTGACCTTCACCCTGCGCGACGGCGTCACCTTCAGCGACGGCAGCGCCCTCGACTCCAAGGATGTGAAGTCCTCGCTCGACCGGATCAAGGACGAGGCCACCGCGGCGGTCGCGAGCGCCTCGCTGGCCTCGGTCACCTCGGTCGACGCACCCGACCCGAAGACCGTGGTGCTGCACCTGAGCGCGCCGGACGCCGCGCTGCCGTCCAACCTCGCCGTGGTCAACATGGCCATCCTCTCCTCGGACGACACCGAGGCGTCGCTCAACACCACCCCCGACGGGACCGGGCCGTTCGTCCTTGCGAACCGGGTCGCGGGCCAGGCGCTCACCCTCGTCAAGAACGAGAAGTACTGGGGCGACAAGCCGAAGCTCGCGGGCATCGAGTTCCGGGTGATCCCCGACGAGTCCTCGATCGTCTCCGCGATGCAGTCGGGCAACGTGCAGCTCGCGGTCTTCGACGACCCGCTCGTGGCCAAGACCGCGGCGGCCGCGCAGCTCGGGGTGGCCAAGACCCCGCAGCTCAGCTACCACGTCCTCCAGCTGAACGGGCGTCGCGGCGACCTCACCGACGTCAACGTGCGCCTCGCCGTCCAGTGCGCGGTCGACCGCAAGCAGGTGCTCGACACCGCGGCCCTCGGCGAGGGCACGGTGACCGGGCCGATCACGGCGCCGGCCTTCAAGTCCAACCCCGACCAGCGCCCGTGCCCCACGCGCGACCTTGGCAAGGCCGCCGAGTACCTTGGCAAGGCGGGCAAGGGCTCCGGAGTGACGATCAAGACGATCGTCTCCCAGGGCGAGTACTCCACGTCGGTCAACGAGGCCCAGAGCCTCAAGGCGCAGCTGGCCGAGGCCAAGATCAACCTTGACCTGGAGGTCCTCGAGTCCGGCGCGTACGTCGACCGCTGGGTCGCCGGCGACTTCGACGCCGCCGTCGCGCTGAACGGCGGGCGCCCCGACCCCGACGGCATGTACAGCAGGTACTTCACCAGCAAGGGGAACCTCAACAAGGTCACCGGCTACAGCTCGCCGGAGCTCGACAAGCTCTTCGCCGAGGGCAAGGCGACCACCGACCAGGCCGAGCGCAAGGTGATCTACGACAAGGTGTCCGCGGAGCTGGAGAACAACGCGCCGTGGATCTGGCTCTTCACCGGATACACCTACACCGCGACCACATCACAGGTACAGGGGTTCACCCCGATGGCGAACGGTTCCCTCCAGTACCTGCGCACCACGGCCGTCAACTAGCCGCCTTCCTCGTGGGGCGCCCCCGCGGCGCCCCACCAGGGGCGAGGACCCAGGCATATGTTGCAGACACTCATCCACAACCGCGTCGCGCGGCGCGTGGCGAGCATGATCGGCACACTCCTCGGCGTGGCCGTCTTCGTGTTCGTCATGCTCCGTGCGATCCCCGGCAACCAGATCACGGCGGGACTCGGCACGGAGGCGGCGGCGCTGTCCCCGGCCCAGCAGGAGGCCCTCCAGCGCTACTACGGGCTCGACCAGCCGCTGTTCACGCAGTTCTTCTCCTGGCTCGGCAACCTCTTCACCGGCAACCTCGGCTACTCGGCGCGCGCCCAGCAGAGCGTGCTCGACCTCACCCTGCACTCCCTGCCGGTCACCTTCGAGCTGGCCGTGCTCTCGATCATCCTCGCGCTGCTGATCGGCATCCCGCTCGGCATGCTGGCGGCCTCGAAGCCCGATTCGGGAAGGGACGCCTTCGGCCAGCTCGTGAGCCTCGCCGGGCTGTCGGTGCCGGCCTTCCTCCTCGCGACGACCCTGCTGTCGGTCTTCGCGTCCTCGTTCGGCTTCAACCCGAACGGCCAGGGCTTCGCGTCCCTCGCCGAGGACCCGCTGCTCAACCTGCGGCAGATGCTCATGCCCGCGTTCGTGCTCGGATTCGGCATCGCGGCGCCCATCCTGCGCACCACGCGGACCGCCGTCCTTGAGGTCCGTTCCGACGACTTCGTCCGCACCGCGCGCGCCAAGGGCGTCCCGGCGCGGCGCCTCCAGACCAAGCACGTCCTCGGCAACGCGCTCGTCCCGATCGTCACGATGACCGGCCTGCAGTTCGGCTACCTGCTGGGCGGCGCCGTCGTCGTCGAGCAGATCTTCTCGGTCCCCGGCATCGGACGGCAGGTCCTGCTCGGCATCCAGCAGAAGGAGTACGCGGTCGTCCAGAGCACGGTGCTGGTCATCGCGCTGACGTTCGTCATCGTCAACCTCCTGACCGACGTCCTCTACCGCGTCATCGACCCAAGGGTGGGGGCCTGATGACCGAGATCGCGCAGACCGCCCAGATCCCGCCGGGCGCGCGCAAGGGCACCCACCGTCTCCGCGGCCTGCTGAGGAGCCCGAGCGGCCTCGCCGGCCTGGTCATCGTCGTGGTGCTGGCGATCGTCTCGCTGCTGTCCTTCTTGCACGCGCTCCCGTACGACCCGATCGCCCAGAACCCGCCCGAGCGTCTCCTGCCTCCGTCCTCCGGGCACCTGCTCGGCACCGACCAGTTCGGCCGCGACATCTTCTCCCGCGTCGCGGCGGGCGCCGCGAGCTCCGCGCTCATCGCGGTCGTCGCCGTGGCCTTCGCCTCGGTCATCGGCACCCTGGCGGGGCTCGTCGCGGGCTTCTACCGGGGCTTCGCCGACGGCGCCATCGGCGGGGTGACGAACGTGCTGTTCGCCTTCCCGCCGCTGCTGCTGGCGCTGTCGCTCGCGTCGGTGTTCGACCGCAACTGGTTCACCGTGGCGGTCGCGATCGCGATCGTCTACGTGCCCATCTTCATCCGCGTCACCCGGGGCCCCGTTCTGTCGCTCCGGGAGATCGAGTACGTGAAGGCGGCCAGGAGCACCGGCCAGAGCCAGAGCATGATCATGATGCGGCACGTGCTGCCGAACATCACCTCGATCATCATCATCCAGGTGGCCCTGTCCCTGTCGTGGGCGGTCCTCACCGAGGCGTCACTGAGCTTCCTCGGCCTGGGCACACCTCCCCCGTCGCCCTCGCTCGGGTCGATGATCTTCGAGGCCCGCACCCTGGTCTCAATCGCTCCATGGACGATGATCGCGCCCGGAGTCGTCGTCGTGCTGCTGGTCGTCGGGCTCAATCTGCTCGGCGACGGCCTGCGCGACACACTCGACCCGAGAAACCGAGGAAAGCGTTGAGCGGCAACCCTTCAGAATCCGCCCGGCTCGGCGACCTCGTCACCGAGGCCACCGACCCCCGGTACGCCGAAATCGACAAGATGACGGTGGGCGAGCTGGCCGCGGCCATGAACGAGGCCGACACCACGGTGCCCGGCGCGATCGCCCGGGCGCTCCCCCAGATCACGAGCGCCATCGAGACGGCGGCGGAACGCATGAAGGCCGGTGGACGCCTCATCTACGTCGGCGCGGGGACCCCAGGACGCCTCGGGGTGCTCGACGCCTCGGAGTGCCCTCCCACCTACGGCACCCCGCCTGAGCAGGTCTTCGGCATCATCGCGGGGGGCCAGAGCGCGATCGTCTCCCCGTCCGAGGGGGCCGAGGACGACACCGACGCCGCGGTCGCGGCGATCGAGGCCGCCGCCGTCGGCTCGCTCGACACCGTGGTGGGCGTCACCTCCAGCGGGCGAACCCCGTACGTCCTGTCGGCGATCCGGCGCGCCCGGGAACGCGGGGCGCTGACCGTGGGACTCTCGTGCAACGCCGGGAGCCCGCTGAGCGAGGCGGCCGAGCACGCGATCGAGGTGATCGTGGGGCCGGAGGTCGTGAGCGGCTCCACCCGGCTCAAGGCCGGCACCGCGCAGAAGCTCGTGCTCAACATGTTCTCGACGATCGTCATGGTGCAGCTCGGCAAGACGTACGGCAACCTGATGGTCGACGTCAGGGCCACCAACGGGAAGCTGCGCGAGCGGGCGATCCGCATCATGCGCACGGTCACCGGCGCCAGGCGGGACGAGGCGATCAGCACCCTCGACAGGAACGACTACAACGTCAAACAGGCGATCGTGGCATTCCGCCTCGGCCTGACCCCCCAGGAGGCCATGGCCCGCCTCGTCGAGAGCAGCGGCCGTCTCCGTGTGGCACTCGGAGAGCGGTCATGAGAATCCTCGGGATGATTTCCGGCACCTCGCACGACGGCATCGACGCCGCCCTGGTGGACTTCGGAAGCGTGGGCGACACGCTCAACGCGGTGGTCGAGTACACGGCCGGCACCCCCTACCCGGCCGAGCTCCGCGCCCGCCTGGTGGCGGCGCTCCCCCCGGCGGCGACGACGCTCGCCGAGATGTGCGAGCTCGACACCCTCATCGGCCAGTGCTTCGCCGAGGCCGCCGCCGCGGCGATCGCGGAGGCCGGTGCGGTCGACCTCATCGTCTCGCACGGCCAGACGGTGTTCCACTGGGTCGAAGGCGCGCACGCCCTCGGCACCCTGCAGATCGGCCAGCCCGCCTGGATCGCCGAGCGTACGGGAGCGCCGGTGCTCTCCGACGTGCGTGTCCGCGACATCACGGCGGGCGGCCACGGCGCTCCCCTCGTCTCCCTGCTCGACGCCCTCCTGCTCGCGGGCCACGAGGGCACCGCCGCCGCGCTCAACCTGGGCGGCATCGCGAACATGACTCTGATGCGCGGCGCCGGCGACCTCGTCGCCTATGACATCGGGCCGGCGAACGCGCTCATCGACGCGGTCGTGGTGGGCAAGCGGCTGAGCGAGCGCGGGTTCGACGAGGACGGGCGCATCGCCGCCTCGGGAACGGTCGACGAGCGCCTTCTGGAAGTCCTGCTCGACGAGCCCTACTACCGGTGGCCCGCCCCCAAGAGCACCGGCAAGGAGCTCTTCCACCTGGCCTATGTCGAGGACGCGATGGCGAAGGCCGGCAGCAGGCCCGGCGCGGCGGACCTGGTGGCGACCCTCACCGAGCTCACCGTGCGCACGGTCGCGAGAGATCTGACGGCGGCCGGCGTGGACCTCGTCGTCGCCTCCGGTGGCGGGTGCCGCAACCCCGTGCTGATGGACGGCCTGCGGCGCGCGCTTCCTGGCGTGACCATCGCGCTCTCCGACGAGTACGGCGCTCCCGCCGACGACAAGGAGGCGATCGCCTTCGCCCTCATCGGCTGGCACACCGCGCACGGTCTGCCGGGGACCGTGCCCGCGGGTACGGGCGCACGGGCCGCCCGCGTCCTCGGCACCCTCACGCCGGGGGCGGGACCGCTCGTCCTCCCCGCCCCGGCGGCCGAGGCTCCCCGCGCGCTCACGCTGACCCGGCGGCGCGCGGGCCGGGAGGCGATGCCCGCCACCCTCCGGCTCGCGACCCGCGACGATCTCGACGGAATCGTCGAGGTCTTCCTCTCGTGCTGGCACGAGAGCTACGCGCGGGTCCTGCCGGCGCGCCTGGTCGCGAGCATGACGCCGGACCGGGCGCGGGCGCTCTGGACCAGGGTGCTGGAGGAACCGGGGCCGGCCGAGGTCGTCGTCGCCCTCGGCGAAAGGGACGGCGCCCCCTCGGTGCTCGGCGTCACGCGGTACGTACGCCAGGACGACGGCGACGGCATGGTGCACTCGCTGTACGTGCGCCCGGGCGCCCAGGGCATGGGCCTCGGTGCCGCTCTGCTGCGGGCGGCGGAGTCCGCGCTGTCGGAGGCGGGCGCCCCACGCGCGTTCCTGTGGGTGTTCCGCGGCAACGAGCCCTCGATCGGCTTCTACCGCCGCCAGGGCTGGGCGCCGGACGGCGGGGAGCGCACCACGGCCGAGTTCGGCGAGCCCGAGCTGCGGCTGGTGAAGGAGCTCCCGTGAGCCCGGCAGTGGTAGCGCCGGCCCGGGAGGGCCGTCACCGATGAACGCCCTCGCCACGACCGCGGAACGCCTCGTCTCGGCTCTCCCCTACGGCCGGGATCTTCCGGACGGACCGGCTCTTCCTGACAGGCCGGCTAATCCGGACGGGCCGGCTCTTCCTGACCGGCCGGCTACTCCGTGCGGGCCGGCCGCCCCGCACGGCATGCGGCCGCCGTCCGGCGTCGCCCTGGCCGCGCGGACCCCGTGGTTCGACGCGGACGCGTGCGCCGGCCACCGCACCGTCCGCTGGGAGGACGGCGAGCGCGTGGGTGAGGATCCCCTGACGATCGGCACCCACCACGATCTCGCCTCGGTCACCAAGGTCGTCGGCACCACGACGGCGCTCATGCGCCTGGTGTCCGACCGGATCGTGGGCCTCGACACCGAGGTGAGCCGCTACCTCCCCGGCTTCCGCGGTGGCGGGAAGGAGAGCGTCACGGTACGCGATCTCCTGCTGCACCGGGGAGGGCTGTGGGAGTGGCATCCGCTCTACATCGCGGCCGGCGACCCTGAGGAGGCCTACCGTGTCGCCGAGGAGCTGCCCCTGCGCTACCGCCCGCGCGAGGGGCGCCACTACTCCGACCTCGGTTTCATCCTGCTCGGGCGCGTCGTCGCCACCGCCACCGCACTCGGCCTCGGCCAGGCGGTGTCCGAGCTCGTGCTCGGGCCGCTCGGCCTGGACGCGACCCGGTACGCCGAACCGGCGGGGGAACCCGTGGCGACGGGGGCCAGGGACGACCGCGTCGAGATCGGCATGCTCGACTCCGGGACGCCGTACCCGGTGCCCTACCGCAGCGGCGACTTCTCCGGCTGGCGCCGGGGGCCCGTGCACGGGCGGGTCGCCGACGGCAACGCCTACCACGCCTTCGGCGGGATCTCCGGCCACGCCGGGCTGTTCTCGACGGTGCCCGATCTGCTGCGTTTCGCGAGCGCGCTGTCCGGCTACCGCGAGCACGACGCGCTCGTACGGCCCGAGGTGGCGCGGGAGTTCTTCGCGCCGGGCCCCGACGAGGCGCAGGCGCTGGGCTTCCGCAGGTACCGGCTGCGGCTCGGCGGCGAGACCCTCACCGTGCTCGGCCATCCCGGCTATGTCGGATGCGCCGTCGGCTTCGTGCCGGACCGCGGCGTCGCCCTGGCCCTCGCCTGCAATCGCCTGCTGGTGGAGGGAACCCCCGTACCCGGCGAGACGCTCTGGCACGAGCTGCTGAAGGCCACCGCGACAGAGATCGAGAAGAGAAGCGGACGTTGACCGAGGTGACCATGATGACCCCCACCCCGCTACTGGAGATCCGTAACCTGTCGGTCGCGTTCCGCACGGGCGGTCGGGACGTCACGGTCGTGAAGGACGTCTCGATGGAGATCCTTCCCGGCCAGACCGTGGCGGTCGTCGGCGAGTCCGGCTCAGGGAAGTCGACCACGGCCGCCGCGGTCAACCGGCTGCTGCCGGACAACGGCCGCATCACGGGCGGCGAGGTGCTCTTCGAGGGACGTGACCTGGCCACCGCGAACGAGCGGCGGATGACCGCGATCCGCGGGGCGGGCATCGGGTTCGTGCCGCAGGACCCGATGTCGAACCTCAACCCGCTCATGCGCATCGGCGACCAGATCGGGGAGGCCCTGGAAGTCCACGGGCGCGCCACCGGCAGGGCCGCGCGCGCACGCGTGGTCGAGCTGCTGGAGATGGTCGGCATCCCCGAGCCGGCACGGCGGGCGGACCAGTACCCGCACGAGTTCTCGGGCGGCATGCGGCAGCGCGCGCTGATCGCCATGGGCCTGGCCTGCCGGCCGAAGCTGCTCATCGCCGACGAGCCCACCTCCGCGCTCGACGTCACCGTGCAGCGGCGCATCCTGGACCAGCTGGAGACGCTCACCAGGGACATGGGCACGGCGGTGTTCCTCATCACGCACGACCTCGCTCTCGCGGCGGAGCGTGCCGACACCGTCGTCGTCATGTACCGGGGTGAGATCGTCGAGGCCGGTGTCGCCGCCGAGATCCTCGCCGACCCCCGGCACGAGTACACCCAGCGCCTGCTCAGGGCGGTTCCCAGCCTGTCCTCCACGAGCATGGTGACGGCGCCGGCCGTCTCCACGAGCCTGGTGACGGCGCCCGCCGCGACCGCGCGGGACCGGGCCGAGCCCGACCCGCCCGCCGCGACCGCTTCGCTCGCCCCGCCGGCCTCGACCGCTTCGCCCCGCCACCTCGTGGAGATCGAGGACCTGAGCAAGGTCTTCACGACGCGCGCGGCGGGCACGGGCGTCCCCTCCCGGTTCACGGCGGTCGACGGGGTCAGCTTCGGCATCCCGCGCGGGCAGACCGTCTCCATCGTCGGCGAATCCGGGTCGGGCAAGTCGACGACCGCGAACCTGCTGCTCGGTCTCGACGACATCACCTCCGGCCGCATCCTGTTCGACGGCACCGACCTCACCTCGCTCCGGCGTCGCGAGCTGTTCGCGTTCCGCCGCCGGGTGCAGCCCGTCTTCCAGAACCCCTACGCCTCGCTCGACCCTCGCTACACCGTCGAGAAATCGATCAGCGAGCCGCTGCGGGTGCACCGGGTGGGCACCGCGAAGAGCAGGAAGCAGGCCGTGGCCCGCCTGCTCGACCAGGTCTCGCTCCCCTCCTCGATGGCCGGACGGCTCCCGCACGAGCTCTCCGGCGGGCAGCGCCAGCGCGTCGCGATCGCGAGGGCGCTCGCGCTCTCGCCCGAGCTCGTCGTGCTCGACGAGGCCGTGTCGGCGCTCGACGTCCTCGTGCAGGCACAGATCCTCGAACTGCTCGCCGATCTCCAGCGGGAGCTCTCTCTCAGCTACCTGTTCATCAGCCACGACCTCGCGGTCGTGCGCATGATCTCGCACACTGTTCATGTGATGCGGGGTGGGCGCATCGTGGAGACCGGCACTCCACGTGAGATCTTCGAGAACCCCGGGGCGGAGTACACCCGCGAGCTGCTGGCCGCGATCCCCGGCGCCCGGCGAGCGGCGTAGCGCGGGCGGTCAGCGGCGTAGCGGAGGTCAGCGGCCTAGCAGGGGTCAGCGGCGTGGCGGGGGTCAGCGGACCACCTCGACGTTCGCCATCATGCCGTTGTCCTCGTGGTTGAGGATGTGGCAGTGGTAGGGATACTTGCCGAGGAAGTCGCGGAAGCGCATCCGTATCACGACCTGGCCGCGCACCGGGAGCTGCACGGTGTCCTGCAGGCCGTGGGCCGCGTAGGGCCTACCGTTGACGCTCATGAGCTGGAAGTCGTTCACATGGATGTGGAAGGTGTGCTCCTCGTTCGCGGTGTTGCGCACGGTCCACTCCTCGGTGGTGTTCAGCCGCGCCCGTACGTCGATCCGCTGGTGGTCGAAGAGCTTGCCGTCGATGTAGAACTTCTTCTGCGGGTTGTTCTCGGAGAACACGATCGTGCGGCGCTGGGCCGGCCTGTCGTGGCGCAGGTCCCTGAAGCGGGCGAACTTCACGGGCAGGGCCGCTCGGGGCGTGGCGGGTCCTGAGGACACGACAGTGGCCAGGGTCGCGCGGGGGTAGGAGTCCCCGTCCGGGCCCGTGGTGTATGCCAGGGTCGAAAGGCGGCTCCGCCCCGCCGCGGGGCCCTGCACCAGCACGTCGAAGCGGCTGCCCGGCGGCATCAGCAGCGTGTCCGCGCTCCACACCGTGTCGACGGGGTTGGCGTCCTGCGCGATGACGTGGAATCGGCCTCCCTCCAGGTGGACGTTGTAGGCGATGTCGGCCCCGATGTTGGCCAGCCGCCACAGCTGCGTCTCCCCCGGGCGGATGGGGATGGCGGGGTTCACCAGCCCGTTGACCGTGCGCGTGGTGGGCGCGTTGCTGTCGATGCCGCTCGTGGGGATGGCGCCGTCGCGCACCTGGAAGTCCTTCAGGGCGATGAGGTGCTGGGTGATGTGCCGGAGGCCGCTCGGCAGGTGGCGTTCGAGCCCGTCGATGACGATCGCGCCCGACAGTCCGGCGAACACCTGCGGCTCTGAGCGCGGGTGCGCGTGCGAGTGGTACCAGTACGTCCCCGGCGCCAGGTCGGCCGGAAGCCGGTAGGTGTAGTGGTAGCTCTGGCCCGGACGGATGTACAGGTAGATGTTGTCCGAGGAGTCCATCGGCGAGACGTGCCACCCGTGCGTGTGCAGGTTCGTCCGCTCCGGAAGGTCGTTCACCATGGTCAGGTCGAGCCGGTCGCCCGGGCGCAGCCGCAGCGTCGGCGGCATGTAGTCGCCGTTGTAGGTCAGTGCCCGCACCGGCTGCCCCGCCAGCCGCACGGTGCGAGCCCCGACGACCAGCCGCACCTTCAACAGCCCGTTCTTGCTGACGTACTGCCGGGGCTCGGCGAACGCGGTCTCGGCCCCCGTCGGCATGGAAGTGGAAGCGGGCGTGGGCGTCGGAGCGGGTGAGGTCGTGCCCGTGGTGGCGGAGATGTCCCTGGCCGCGTGGTGCCATGGCCCCGCGCCGCCACATCCGGCCACTGCCAGGACCGTCACCAGCCCGAGCCGGACGAGCGATCGCGATCGCCTGGTCATCTGACCTACAGGTGGAGGAGACCGACGATCGCGGTGCTGACTGGTGCCGGCTGCGGGCACGACGGCTCCTCTGCATCGACGAGTGAGGGGCCGTAGGAGATCGTACGATCCGGGACGTTGATATCCCGGCGGGACGCTCCGTACCCGTGTGTAATACCTCGCCCCGGATGGGGGCGGCTCGTCGAGCGACGGGCCGCCCCCGGGGACATGGGCTCGGAGGCGCGGCCGTCAGGCGGGGGCGGTGAAGGTGTAGGTGCCCGCGCCGAGCTGGAAGGCCGCCGCGCCGTCGGTGTAGCCCATCGGCGCCGCCTGAGGGGGCGCGGTCACGGCGGAGGACGACGACGCGGGGACCCGGACGGTGGCGGTGGCGTTGGCCGGGATCTCCACCCGCAGGGTCAGCGTGCCGCCCGCGATGGACCAGTCGCTCAGCGCCCTGCCGTACGGAGTGCGCAGGTCGGCCTTGCCGGAGGTGAGGCCGCCGCCCGGCCGGGGCGCGATGGTGATCCGGCGGTAGCCGGGATCGCGGGCATCGGGCCCGAGGCCGCCGACCGAGCGGTACAGCCAGTCGCCCACGGAGCCGAGACCGTAGTGGTTGAAGGAGTTCATGCCGGGGTCCTGCAGGGAGCCGTCGGTGCGGATGCCGTCCCAGCGCTCCCAGATCGTGGTGGCGCCTCGGCTGTTCATGTACCCCCAGCCGGGATATCCGGGCTGCAGCAGCACCTGGTAGGCGGTGTCGAGGTGGCCGTGGTCGGCCAGCACGGGCAGGAGGTTCTCGACGCCGAGGAAGCCCACGCTGAGGTGGCCGCCGCTCGCCGCCACCTTGGCCGCGAGCCTGTCGGCGACGGCCTGCACCCGGGCGTCGGGCACCAGGCCGAACGCCAGCGCGAGCACGTAGCCGGTCTGGGTGTTCCCCGACACGGTGCCGTCGGCGGCCACGAACCTGCCGGTGAACGCCTGCGCCACCTGGTCGGCGAGCGCGCCGTAGGTGGCGGCGTTGGAGGCGCGCCCGGTCGCAGCGGCCATCTGGGCGAGCAGCCGGGCGCTGTGGCCGAAGAACGCCGTGGAGATCAGGTCGTTGGCGGTGTTGTCGTTGACGTTGAGCCAGTCGCCGTAGGTGTCCTGGTTGCGTATCAGATCGGCTCCGGCAGTGCTCCTGGAGTAGTCGACCCAGCGCTTCATCGCGGCGAAGTGCTCGTCGACGACCCGCACGTCGCCGTAGCGCTGCCAGAGGGTGTACGGGACGATGACGCCCGCGTCGGCCCAGCCCGCCTTGCCCGCCCCGCAGCAGACGTCGGGCGCCACGTCGGTGAACGCGCCGTCCGCGTGCTGGGCGTCGGCCAGGTCGTCGGCGAACTTGCCGAGAAGGCCCTGCACGTCGAAGTTGAAGGTCGAGGTTCCGGCGAAGATGCCGATGTCGCCGGTCCAGCCCAGCCGCTCGTCGCGCTGCGGGCAGTCGGTGGGGACCGAGAGCATGTTGGAGCGCGCTCCCCACAGGATGTTGTGCTGGAGCTGGTTGACCAGCGCGCTGGAGGTGGTGAAGCCACCGGTCGCCTGGCCGTTGGTCCACGCGGCGAGCCCGGTGACGCTGGCGGTCGTGGGCGTTCCGGGGAAGCCCGTGAGCTCGACGTAGCGGTAGCCGTGCACGGTGAACCTCGGCTCGTACACCTCGTCGGCCCCGGTGCCCGCGAGGGTGAAGCGGTCCGTCTGGCGGGCCGCGCGCAGGTTGGCGGTGTAGATGGTGCCGTCGGCGTTGAGCACCTCGGCGTGGCGCATCGTCACGGTGGTGCCCGCCGCGCCGCGCACGCGCAGGCGGTTCCAGCCCGCGAAGTTCTGCCCCATGTCGAGGACCCACACGCCGGGCTTGGGCTGGGTCACCGACACCGGAGTGATGCTCGCCTGCACGGCGACGCCGGGATCGACGGCGGCGACAAGGTGCGGCTTCACCCCGCCGCGGACGGTGACCGGGGCCCAGCCGGCGTCGTCGTACGCGGCGGTGTCCCAGCCCGCGCGGACGGCCCGCGCGTCGTACTCCTCGCCCTGGTAGAGATCGTCCGCGCCGATCGGGCTCGGCGCCGCCCGCCATGAGGAGTCGGTGCGCACGGTCTGCGTGCTGCCGTCGGTGAAGCGCACGCGGAGCTGGGCGGAGTACGACGGCCTGCTGCCGTACTTCTGGCTTCCCGCGAAGCCGATGGAGCCGGAGTACCAGCCGTTGCCGAGCAGCGCGCCGAGGGCGTTGTCACCCTGGCGGACCAGGGAGGTCACGTCGTAGGTGCGGTAGGCCAGGCGCTTGTTGTAGTCGGTCCAGCCCGGCGCCAGCGCCTCGGTGCCGACCTTCGTCCCGTTGACGCGGGTCTCGTGCAGGCCGAGCGCGGTGACCATCAGGCGCGCGGAGGCCACCGGCTTGCCGAGGACGAACCCCTTGCGGAGGTAGGGCGCGGGCTCGGCCACCGCGACGTTCGAGCTCCAGGGCCCGGAGCCGTAGGCGGCGGCGACGCGCGCGGCGGGCCACCCCGAGTCGTCGAACCCGGAGTCCTGCCAGCCGGACGGCCCGCTCTGCGCGGCCTTCCACCCGGCGTCGGTGACGAGCCTGGTGCTGCCCGCGCCCGCCACGTCGACCTCCAGCGCGGCGACCACCCCGGCCGGGGAGACGGTGGTGTTCTGCGCCGAGATCGCGAGGGTGTTGGCGCCCGCCCGCAGCCGGGCCGCGATGTCGACGACGGCGGCGGACTTCCACGAGTCGACGGCCCTCGGCGAGGAGCTGACCTGGATGCCGTTCACCCACACGTCGGCGGTGTCGTCACCGGTGACGGTGAGCCGTGCCCGGCCGATCGTGCCGGCGGGCAGCGTGAACTGCCGCCTGAGGAACCGGGTGCCCTGCGGCGCGCTGGACGCGGGGTCTCCCTCCGGATACCAGATCCAGCTCGCCCCCGCCAGGGCGGGCGCGCCGGCCGGGGCGCCGACGAAGTCGGCCTGCCACTCGGCCGACGGGTCGAGCAGGCCGGTCTCGAACCACGTGACCGGCCCCCAGGCGCCCGCCCTGCCCTGGGTGTCCCACACTCGCACCCGCCAGTAGTAGCGCGTGCCCGACGCCAGCGCCGCACCGCCGTAGACCGCGTCCACGGACCTGCCGGAGACCACCCGGCCGCTGTTCCAGAGGTCGCCGGTGCCGGACTGGGCGCCGCTCTCGGTTGAGGCGACGAGGACCTGGTACGCCGCCTGGACCTGCTCACCCGCGCCTCCGGTGAGCTGCCACCCGAAGCGGGGGGCGCGCGCGTCGATGCCGAGCGGGGTCGGCCGGTGCTCGGTGGTGGGGGCGGCCACGGTCAGCGGCGAGGCGGCGCCGAGGTCGGGAGCCGCCACACCGGTGCCCCAGGGAGCGGCCCCGTACGTGCCGGAGACCGCCGCCGCGGGCCAGGACCCGTCGGCGAACCCCGGCTCGATCCAGCCGGGGGTGACCGTGCTCGCGGCCTTCCACGCGCCGTCGGTGACCAGGTCGACCGTGCCTCCGGCGGTGGTCACCCTGAGCCTGGCGATCACGCCCGCCGGGCCCGCCGTGGTGTTGCGCGCCGCCAAGGCGATCGTGTTGGCGCCGGCGCGGACGGCGGACGCCAGGTCGACGTAGATCGCCTGCCGCCAGGAGTCGGTCCTCCGGGGCGAGCCGGCCAGCGGCACGCCGTTGAGCCAGACGTCGACCGTGTCGTCTCCGGTGACCACGAGCTGGGCGTCGGTGACCGCGCCCGCGGGGACGGTGAAGCCGCGCCGCAGGTAACGGGTGCCGACCGGCGCGGACTGGCTCGGGCTCCCCTCGGGATACCAGATCCAGGCGGCGCCGGACAGGTCGGGGACGGCGGCGGCCTGGGCGGCCGTCGACGCGGCGGGGATGGGGCCGAGCAGGAGTGCGACCAGGGCCAGGACGGCGGTCGCCAGCGTGCGTAGCCGGTGCGGACGAGCGGATGTGGGGGGCATGCCGACTCTCCTGGAGATCCGTGGGGGTACGGAACAGGTGGATCAGTGGCTGGTAAAACGGTTTAAGGCGATGCGACCTTCGTGGAATGCCGCGCCGGGGCTCCGGCCCGGCGGAAAGGATGCCGGGCGTTCCGGCTCTGACGTCGCGTCGCGGGCGCTTCCTGGGTTCTGACCACGGCGCCGGCAGGTGGCACGCGCATGCTCGACTCACCGACCATGAGCCCTCCAGAGGCAGCCCGCTCAAAAACGTTTTAAATTCGAGAGGACGATAAAACAGCCGGCCGCGAGCGTCAATAGCCGCTTGACGATTTCCCTTGACGACCCGAAGACAAGCCGGTGATTTTCCTGACACTCGCCCCGAATTCCGGGACTCCCGGCAGGGCCGGCCATCTCTGAGATCGCCGCGTCACTCCCTGTGCTATGTCACACAGCAGGAGCAAGGTGATGTCGAACCCATAAAGGGATCTTGTCGGCCATCTGGACATTAGCGGAGATTGTGGGTGTTCTCCCCATACCCTCCCAGGAGACTTCGCGTGCCAAAGTTAAGCGCAGTACTGGTCGCACTCGGCCTCGTCGCGGTCGGCGCGGTGGGCGTCACCCCGGCCCAGGCGAGTGCCGAGCCCTCCATCACCGTCCAGCAGGGCCGGACCCAGCCGGTCTTCTCCTACGCCGACGCCGTCCGCGAGCACGTCTATGTCGAATCCCCCGTCGACAGTGACTCCGACGGGAAGCTGGACCGTGTCCGCGTCGACATCATCAGGCCCAAGGAGTCGGGCCCCGGGCTCAAGGTGCCGGTGATCATCGACGAGAGCCCGTACTACGACAACTCCGGTCGTGGCAACGAGTCCGAGCGGAAGGTCTACGACGCAGAGGGGAACCTCGCCAAGTTCCCCCTGTTCTACGACAACTACTTCGTCCCGCGCGGTTACGCGGTGCTCAACGTCGACATGATCGGCACCACCAAGTCCGAGGGGTGCCCCGACGTCGGCGGGCGGGCCGACGTGCTGGGCGGCAAGGCCGTCATCGACTGGCTGAACGGCCGCGCCACCGCCTACCGTGAGGACGGCACGCCGGCGGTCGCCGACTGGACCACCGGCAAGTCCGCGATGATCGGCAAGTCCTACGACGGCACGCTCGCCAACGCCGTCGCGGCGACCGGCGTCAAGGGCCTCGAGACCATCGTCCCGATCTCGGCGATCAGCTCCTGGTACAAGTACCAGCGCTCCAACGGCGTGATCTACAACTTCGACTACATGTCGTACCTGGCGAGGGTCGTCGACACCGACCCCATCGCGAAGTGCGCCGCCGTGCGCGCGGGCATGGACGCGCAGGACGGCGACGACACCGGCAACTACAACGCCTTCTGGGCCGAGCGGGACTACATCGCGGGCACGCTGGGCGACGTCTCCAAGGTGCGCGCCAGCGTCTTCGTCGTGCACACGGTCAACGACCTCAACGTCAAGCCCGACAACTTCTCCACCTGGTGGAAGGGCCTGGCCGACAGGAACGTGCCCCGCAAGATCTGGGTCGGGCAGTACCAGCACGTGGACCCGTTCGACTTCGAGGGACGCCGCGACCTGTGGGTCGACACGCTGCACCGCTGGTTCGACTTCTGGCTGCTCGGCGTGAAGAACGGCATCATGAACGAGCCCCGCGCCGACGTGCAGACCGGGCCCACCAGCTGGACCACCCAGCGCGACTGGCCGGCCCCGCTCGGGGTGAAGCTCTCCCTGCGCCCCGGCGCGGACGGCTCGCTCGGCCTGCTCCCGGCCAAGAAGGACACGACGGCCACCTTCACCGACGTCCGCCAGTCCGAGGACGCGATGGTGGCCGACATCGGCACGGAGAAGCCGGGACGGGTGGCCTTCACCACCGGTGAGCTGCCGGCGAACCTGCGCCTGTCCGGCACTCCCGTCGTGGACCTGCGCGTCGCCCTCGACAAGCCCACCTCGAACCTGACCGCGCTGCTCGTCGACTTCGGCGAGGACAGCCGCGTCGACTGGCGTCGCGGCCAGGGCATCACGACCCTCACCGAGGAGACCTGCCACGGCGAGAGCACGGCCTCCGACGACGGCTGCTACAAGAAGGTCGTCGGCAACGTCGCCACCCGTCCGCTGGAGATCGTGGCCCGCGGCTGGATCGACGTGCAGAACCGCGACTCGCTCAGCACCTCCTCGCCGCTGCCCGAGGGCCAGTACGGCACGGTCAAGTGGGAGACCCTTCCGCAGGACTACACCTTCAAGAAGGGTCACAGGCTCGGCCTCGTCATCGCGGGCACCGACTCGACCTACTCCGGCGAGCGGGCCACCGGCGCGACGGTCACCGTCGACCTGAGCAAGAGCAAGGTGGAGTTCCCGCTCGCGCTCGGCTCCCTGATCTTCGACCTGGTCAAGGACAAGGTGAAGTGGCACGGGCCGAAGCAGCTCGACCTGCCGGTTCCTGAGGCTCGTCTCTACTGATCCCCGCTGACGCCGAGTTTCCCGGCGTCGACTCCGGGCCCGGCGGCCTCGCCGCCGGGCCCGTTGGTCTGTCCGGCCCGGTGACACCGCGTGAGCTTTCACGGGGTAATGGGATGGGTTCGGCGACCGTCCACTGAGTGCGCACCCAGGTAATCGCCACCCGAAGCATCCTCCGGCCCATATTGACAAGTGGCTGTAAATACCTCCGCCGTCCTCTTCGTCATGAAATATCCCGGCAATGGCGGTTCCTGAGGGCAACCGTCCCGTGCCGAATCCGTGTTCTGGAATCCAGTCATTCGATGGGGTTGAACCGTTCCAGAGCTGCCATCATCGCCGTGTGCTCGTGCCCCGCTCAGGCTCTGGAGACCACCGATGACGAAAAGACTGATCACCTTAGGCACCCTGATCGCGCTGAGTCTGGTGACGGCGCTCGTCGCCCCGGCCTCGGCCGCGCACGCCTCCTCGGCGAACGTCTACCGAGGCCGGGCCACCGTGACCCTGGAGAGCTACGACTACTGCGGCAGCGGCGGCGGGCGCCGGCTGACCGGCCGCACCTCCTACCGTGCCGCCGCGCAGTTCAGCACCGGCCCGCGCAAGACGTACGGCGGGTACGTCGAGCGCAATCCGTTCACCTGGCTGTTCTACGTCGGGAACATCGGCGCGACCGGATCGTTCCAGGTCGGGTCGGCGGCGGTGGCCAAGCCCCCGGGTGTGCTGCTCAACTACTGGACCAGTTCGTACAGCAGCGGCAGGTTCACCGGACGCCTCGTGGCCTCGCACTCGGACAAGGCCACCACCTACAACACCTTCTTCGGCCAGCAGGACCTGATTCCCTGCCGTTCCGGCCTCGGCACCATCCCCATGACCTACGCGCTCCAGGCCGGCACCCGCATCAGCGGCACGATCGGGAGCGGCGGGGCCCATCTGACGATGACCGGCGGGACGAACGAGGGCTTCTATGCGTTCCGCGTCGTCTTCTCGGCCTGACCTCGCGCGGCGGGCCGTCCCGATCGCCGGTCCGGCCCGCCGCGTACGAGGCGGTCTCCCGGCAGCCGCGCCCCTCGCGGGCCACCTCTCGTAGCGGGGCCGCACATGGCAGGCTCCCCGGACATCGTCGCCGTCTGGTCCCGGCGCGTCGCCGAGCGGGTCACCCCCGCCGAGGCCGCGTCCGCCGAGCGAGTCGGCGCCGCGTACGTCGCGGGCGGCGGGCGCCGCCGCGACCTGCTGCGGGCCGCGGCGGGCTCCGAGCCCGGAGGGTTCGGCGGCGGCCTCGGTCCGGGCGAGCTGCCGATCGTCCTGGACGGCCTCCGCCACCTGGCCGACCATCTGCTCGGACTGGCCTCCGGCCACCCGCTTGCCGACCTGCTCGCGCTGCTCGTCATGCGGGGGATCACCTCCGGGGCACCGGATGACGAGCAGCGCGAGCGGGCGGCCGCCGAGCCGGAGCTCGACCGGGTGATCGGCGCGTTCGGCGACCGCCTGCGCGTCCAGGGGGTCGCCCCCGAGCGGGCGCGGGAGCTCACCTACGACACTCTCAAGCTGGTCTTCCAGCACGACCGTGACACCCCCGAGATCGAGGCGTTCCTCCGGGCGCTCGCGGGCAGCCCTCCCGCCGCGCCGGTGCCGGGCGGCCCGCCGCCCGGGCACCCGCCCGCCGTCCGCGGCGACTCCACGGGATGGATGCCGCCTCCCTGGCTGTGGTTCTACTTCCTCGGGGTCACCGCCCCGTCCGTGCCCGGGCTCGTGGAGAGCTTCGAGGCCGACGCCGGCGGCGTCACCGCGCTCGCCGGGGCCCTGGCCGCCGGGGCGCGGCGAGCGGCCGTCGCCCTTCTCACCGGAGCCGGCCTGCTGGAGTTCTTCCCCGCCGCTCTCCTCCTCGCCGGCATCGCGGGAGTCCTGTTCCCCGGCGCGCGCGGGCGCTGGGCCGAGCGGCGGCACCACCTTTCGCCGAGCGGCGATCCGGTGATCGAGGAGATGTCCGCGTTCGTACACCGCCACGCCTCGGCGATCGAGCTGCGGCTCGGCGAGCGCCACGATCGGATGGCCCGCGTCTACCCCATGGGCTGGCGGGAGGCGCGCATCGCCGTCTATCCCCCGCTGCTGCGCCTGTGGCACGACGACCGGGAGGCGGCACGGGCCGTGCTGCTCCACGAGGTCGCCCACCTGCGGCAGGGCGACCACCTGATCGTCGGCCTCGCCGGCCCGTTCGGGTGGTTCGTCAGGGTGTGGAGCGTGATCCTCATCGCCCTCGCGGTGGTCGTGTTCGCGTTCTCGCTGTTCGCCGGGGGGCCGGAAAGCTCCGCGCTGCTCGCCTCCCTGCTCCACGACGCGGCCTCGATCCCGATCGGCCTGATCCTGCCCGTGGCGGGCCTGTGGGTCGCCGAGCTCAGCGCCGACCGCTTCGCGCTGCACGAGACGGCACCGGACGCGCTGCGCCGCGCCCTCGGCCCCGTCCGTGGCCGCCGCCCGGCCGCCAGGCTCCTGGACGGGCTCACCCACCCGCCCCTCCGGCTGCGGCTGTGGGCCACCCGCGCGGGGCCGGGCGGCATCGCGGCCCTCGCCGCCCTGTGGCCGGCGGCGGTCGTCGTGCGGGCCGGCGCCATAGCGCTGTTCGAGCTTGCCGCGTACCTGCTGACCGGGTTCTCCTTCGGCGACGCGCTCGGCGCCGTGGTCCACGACCTGCGGGCCGACCTGGCGTCCGCGCGGACGACGCTGATCGAGATGATCGTGCTGCTGGTCAACTGGCCGCTTCTCGCGCCGCTGTGGCTGCGCGTCTGGACGCCCGTGCGCGGCGTACGGCAGCGCTTCGCGCCCTATCTGCTGTCGGCCCTGATCCCGGGGGCTCTGGTCACAGGCGGTCTGACGAGCGGCGCCGTCGTCGGGGGCGAGATCCCCGCCGCCACGAGCACCCCCGCCCCTGCGGCGGCGCCGGCGGCCACACCTGAACGGACCGGCCTGGTCGATGACCGCCCATGGGACGGCCGGCCCCTGCCCGCCGAGATGCGGATCACCGCCTTCACCTCGCTCGCCCAGCAGGCCGGATCACCCGAGTGGAAGGGCGTCGCGGCGGGCTGGCTCGGAGGCGGCGTCTGGCGGGCCGAGAAGGACGGGCGGCTGACCTTCTCCACCATGGCGAGCCGCCCGGACCTGAGACCGGGCGAGGGCCACTGGCTGCGCGTGGGCGACAGGGTCACCTTCTGGCTGGCCGTCGAGTCGGACGTCCGGGGCGAGACCGTGACCACCGAGATCGGCGGCGACGTGGACCTCGGAAGGAGACCGGCCGTCATGAGCGCCCAGTGGGCCCCAAAGGTGGACGCCTCGCAGCTCACCGCGCTCATGTCGGCACCCGCCCTCGCGTTCACCGCCCCGCTGGACGTCTACCCCGCGCCCTAGCTCACCGGCACGTGGATCCAGCAGGGCTCGGCGAAGTCCTTGTCGGGGACCCTGGCGACGATCCGCTCGAAGCGCAGGCCGGGCTCGCCGGCGAAGGCGGTCTTCACCGAGCTGAGGTAGAGCCCTTCCGCGACGATCACGATGTGGTGTCCAGGGGCTCCGGCCAGCGCCGCCTTGGCCTCCGCGCAGTCACGCAGCCGGTGCGCCCGTATCACGCCGTCGCCGCCGAACCCGTTGACCTCCGGGTAGACCATGTCCTCGTCCAGCGCGACCCGCAACCGCACCGCGTACTCGGGGCGGACGTGGCGATTGGCCTCGGCGAGCGCGCTCGCCAGCTCGCGCAGGAACCGTCGGATCACCTGCGGCTCCTCGATGCCGGGGGGCATGACGATCAGGTGGCCGTCGCCCTGCCCCTGGCGGTCGCACTCCTGCGGGTCGACCCGCGCGGCGGACAGTGCCAGGTCGAGCACCCGCACGAGGACGGTCTGCACCCTCCCCTGCTCGCTCGCGTCGCGTTTGGCGGAACCCTCGACGTCGACCGTGACGCACATCCGCCTGGCGCCCCGGCGCGCCGGCTCCTCGCGCGCCGCGGGCGAGGCCGCCGAGAACGCGCCGTCCAGCAGGCTGAGCTCGAAAGACCGGGGCTCCCCGGTCGTGACGGGGACGTCGATACCCAGCTCGGTGTCCGCGAGCCTCGCCGACACCCCGATCGTCCCGGTCAGCGATGTGGTGTCCTTGGGCGCCTGCAGCAGCACTCTGGCCACGCGGCTCCCCTCGATCAGGGAGGCGCCGGGCTCGGGCCTGATGCGCCAGCGGAAGTCGCCTCGGCCGTCCCCGAACGTGGTCAGGGTGCCGAGCGCCTTGGGGTCGTCGTAGCGTACGGCGGTGAGCTGCCGCGCGACCACGTCGCCGTCGTCCAGGGCGACCTCGAAGACGGCCTCGACGTAGCTCAGGCCCGGCGCCGCCTCCTCCAGGTCGAAGGGGAACAGCACCTGCGTGTAGGCCCATCCCCCGGCGCCGCGCGACGCCGCCACCTCGGGCGGGAGGTCGCCGGGCGGCACGGCGACGACCATCGGACGGCCCAGCACGACCCCGGCCTCGCGGGTGAACCGCGTGCCCGCGCCCTGGAGGGTCTCCTCGGCCACCAGGTCGACTCGTGCCTCAATCGCGTAGCCAAGCTCGGTCACTCGGCACCTCCAGGATCATCAGGGTCAGTCGGGCAGCCCGAACAGCGTGAAGGCCGCCCAGTCCCGCGGGTCGTCGGAGCGGCCGGTGAACATCGAGCGCTGCGCCGCCCGCAGGGCCTGGGCGGTGCCGAGGCCGCCGTTCAGACGCAGGTCGCAGAAGCGCCGCAGCACGCGCAGGCTGTCGCGCTCGCGCACGGGCCACAGCGTCATGAGCACGGCGAGAGGCCCGGCCGCGAGGAAGGCCCGGCTGAGCCCGATGACGCCGTCGCCGGTCACCCGCCCCGCCCCGGTCTCGCAGGCGGCGAGGACGACCAGCCGCGCGGGCAGGTCGAGCTCGTGCACGGCGCGGGCCGTGAGCTCGCCTCCGGCCAGCGCGACGTAGGAGGCCATCGGATCGTCGGGCAGCGCCTGCGCGTGGGTGGCCAGGCAGAGCACCGAGGGCCGTACGGCCGCGCCCTCCACCATGGCCGCCAGCGTGGCGGCGGCACCGATATTGATCTCCGCGCCGGCGAAAAGGCCGGAGACCACGCCGAAGCGCTCGCGCAGGAGCGGAAGCGGCGGCAGGCCGCCGGGCATCGGCTCGGGGTCGACCAGCGCGCACAACCTCGGCGGCGCGGCCGGTGCGCCCGTACGCCGGGCCATGAGCGCGGGCAGGATCGAGGCGGCGGGCAGCACCGTCGTGGTGTGGCGCTCGGCGAGGTGAGGTCCCCCGGCGCCCACCAGCGCGTGGAACGGCACCCGCAGCAGCTCCTCATGGGGCACCAGCGCCACGGCCGTCTCGGGGTCACGGGGCAGCCACCTGGCCACCGGATCCCACAGGACGCCGCCGAGCAGGCGCAGCAGCTCACGCACCCGCGCCCGGTCGAGCGTCTCGGCCCTGAGGTGACGGTGCAGCTCGTCGACCCACCCCCGCAACGCGCCGCGGTCCACCCGCAGGTCGGCCGTCTCCATCCCGTGCGGCCCTGCCACGAAGACGACCAGCCGGTCACCGCGCAGGAAGTACTCCACGACCGGCCCGCCGTACTCCCCGAGCAGCGCCGACATCCGGGCCGGGGTGAGCACGGGAGCGGGCCGCCTTCCGCTCATCAGGTCGGCGAACGCGCGGGCGCGGGCCATCTCGGAGGCGACCAGGGCGGCCTCGCCGTCACCGAGGTCGAGGAAGAGGCCGGGCAGGTCCCCGAGGAAGGACCCGGCCTCCTCCATCATCTGGATGCGGTCCCAGTCGGTGCCGGCGCGCGCCCGCCACTGCTCGACGTACCTGGCCATCCGCGCCGTCGCCTCGGTGTTGCCCTCCCTCGTACGGCGCGCGTGCCCGACCGGGTCGAGCCTTTCGAGGTGGTCGCGATGATGTTCCAGCCGTTCGGCGGCACCCGTCAGGGCCACGGCTAGGTCGTCAACGGGGTCCACGAACCCGGCGGCCAGGGCCCGCTCCACGAGCGCGCGGAGCCGCACCGGGACGCGGGCCAGCGCCCCGGCCGCCTCGGCGACGCCGCCGGCCAGCCCGGCCGGGCCGTACGGCGCCGGGTCGAGGCGGCCGATCAGCCCGGCCGTGGACGCGATCTCGGAGTCCGCCGCCGCGACCAGGTCGCCGAGGTGCCCACGTGCCGCGATGGACGCGAGCACCTGCCGGTCGAAGGCGAGAGACTCCCGCACGCCGGCCAGGAAACGGCCCCACGCCCCGGTCACCGCGTCGCCGACGCTCAGCTCGCGGCGCAGACCGGCGGCCTCCCGCAGGTGGCCGACGAGCGCGCCGAGGTGGCCGGCGGCGAAGTCCAGCGAGATCTGCCCGGACAGGGCGTTGAGCCTGTTGATCGGTGACGAGGGGTCACCGGCCGGCTCCTCCTGGGCCTCCACCGGCGCCGCCGGAACCTCGCCGTGCCCGGCCGCGCGGCCGGTGACCGTGGCCTCGTAGCTCACCGGCCGGCCGTCGAGCGCCACTCCGGAGAACCGCACGATGCCGGAAAGCAGGTCACCATGCACGGACATGCGAGCCGTGCCCGCGCGGGCCTCGATCGGCAGGTCGAACCCGGCGCCCATCGGGCTCACGACGGCCGCCCACCAGATCGGAGGCGCCGTGGGGCCCTGCAACGGCCCGAGAGTCACCGTCACGCCCGCGTCGTCCGACGTCACCTGCGCGTCGTCGTCGCCGGCGACGACCCACAGCAGGCTGCCCGGAGCCTGGCCTGGAGAGGAGAGCATGAACAGCGGCGAATCGCCCCACTCCACGGAGACCTCGACGTCTGGGCAGGGCTCCCCGCCGATCAGAGGCGAGGCCGTGCCCGTGAATCGCCGCCACACACGGTCACCCGGCCGTTCCGCCACGATGAACGATGCTAGGGACTTCTGCCCGCCTCCGCCACAACGTGCGGAAGGGGCGTACCGCCTCGGATCAGGACGACGGGACGGTGATGATCAGCGCGTCTCCCTGGCCGCCGCCGACGCCGCCGCCCCGGAGGGCGGGGGCGGCCGGGGGCCGTTGGGTGATCAGGGGAGAATCAAGGATGTGGAGCGGATGAATCCGGACGAGCGGAGGCGGGGGTCCTCCTCCCGCGTACGGCTCCTGTCCGGGGAGCGTCCTGACGGCGAGGAGTCCACCGTCGAGCGCGCGGCATCCGCGAAGGCATCACGGGGTGAGGCCGCGGCGGCGGGTGGGCACGGCCGATGCTGAACCTGGACAGGCTGGTGAACGTCCTCGGCGGCTACGGGGCCCGCCTGTGCTGCGCCCCCGCGTCACGGAATGTGGAACTGCGCAGCGTGGTGGTGCACGATCCGACCGACACCCGCCCCGCGACCGGTGACGTGTTCCTGTCGGTCGGGGTGGAATCGGCGGCCGAGGCTGTACGGCTGGCGCGGTCGGCGCGTGCCGCCGCGGTGCTGGTGCGCGGGACCCCGCCACTCGACGAGACCGCGCGGGCGGACGCCGATGACGGCGGGATCGCCGTCCTGCTCGTGGAACCCGAGGTGTCCTGGAGCCAGCTCTTCGCCGTGGTGTACGGCCTGGTGCTCGAAGGCCGGGAGACCGAGGCGGGGCGTGGGCCGACCGACCTGTTGGCGTTCGCGGACACGCTCGCCGACGCACTCGGCTACGCGGTGACGATCGAGGATCAGATGTCGCGCGTCCTGGCCTACTCCGGCTCGCAGCACACCGCCGACCCGGCACGGCTGGAGACGATTCTGGGCAGGCGGGTGCCGGACACCATGCGCCCGCTGTTCGAGAAGCAGGGCGTCTTCGCGCATCTGGCGACCTCCGACGAGCCGCTGTTCGTCGAACCCTCACCCGAGCACGGCCTCAGGGGCCGCATGGTGGTCGCCGTGCGCGCCGGGCGTGAGCTGCTGGGGTCGATATGGGTCGAGTGCGAGCGCCCGCTGTCCGCCGAGCGCCGGACGGTCCTTGGTGACGGGGCGCAGGCGGTCGCGCTGCACCTGCTACGTTCCCGGGTCAGCGCGGACCTGGAGCGTCAGGTGGAATCCGATCTCGTCATCCGCCTGCTGGAGGGCACGGCCGACGCGCCCGCCGTGATCAGCAGGCTCGGCCTGCCCCAGGAGCGGTTCCGGGTGATCGCGCTCCAGGCGCACGTCGCCGAGGAGAGGCATGCCGCGATCCTGATGGCCTTCGAACGCGCGACCACGGGCTTCGGCTGGTCACGGCCGGGGCGCAGCGCCCTGTTCGGCAACACCCTGTACACCGTGCTGCCGTGCGACGACGTCACGCCTGCCCGCGCCTGGCTCACCGCGATCGCGAACGTCCTGCCACGACAGGTCACCGTGTACGCCGGCGTCGGCGGAGCCGCGGAGCCCGCCCAGCTGCCCGCGAGCAGGCAGGAGGCCGACGAGAGCCTCGCCCTTCGGACGGCACGGCCCGGCGACGCCCTCGCGGTCGTCTACGACGAGTCATGGGACGCGATCCTGCTGCAACGTCTCCGGGCGGCCGCCTCGGCGGGACGTACCCCCGCCCGCGGGCCGGTCGCCGAGCTGTCCCGGCGGGACGCCGAGCACGGCACCCGGTACATCGCGACGCTACGTGCCTGGCTGGAGGCACAGGGAGATCTGGCCGTCGCCGCGAACCGCCTCGACGTCCATCCGAACACCGTCCGCTACCGGCTCCGGAAGATGGCCGAGATCACCGACCTGCGGCTGGACGTACCGGAAAAACGGCTGGCCATGATCATCACGTTGGCCGTAAGCCAGGACACACAGCCTTGATCTCTCCGCCGTTGTCGTAAGCGGACAAAGCCCACCCTCGTGCTTGTCCGAACGCACAAACCGTCCTCAGGCCCCAGGGGCGATGCTCAGATGCAGGCGAGCGAGGCTCGCGACAGACAGAGCACGTCACAGGATGTCAGAGCGGAGATGTGGTCATGGGTATCGATGGTGGACCGCGCACGGCGGTGGTGATCGGCGCCGGCGTGGTGGGGCTGTCCACCGCGTGGTTCCTGCAGGAACGTGGCGTGGACGTCACCGTGGTCGACCGTGACGGTGTGGCCGCAGGCGCGTCGTGGGGCAACGCGGGCTGGCTCTCGCCGGGGCTCGCCATCCCGCTGAACGAGCCCGGAGTCCTGCGCTACGGCCTGCGCTCCCTGCTCGACCGGAGCGCCCCGCTGCACGTGCCGGCCACGCCCGACATCGGGCTGTGGTCGTTCCTCACGCGGTTCGCGATGAACTGCGGCTGGAAGTCCTGGGGCCGTGCCGTGAAGGCCAACCTCCCGTTGAACGAGGAATGCCTGGAAGCCTTCGACGTGCTCACCTCCAACGGCGTCGAGGCCCCCACGACGGAAGCCCCCATCATGGCCGCCTTCGAGAACCCGCGACAGGCCGTGGCACTCCTGCACGAGCTCGAGCGGATCAACCGGTCCGGGCTGGAGATCCAGTACAGCGCGTTCGAGGGCCACGACCTCAGCAGGCAGGCGCCGCAGCTCTCCGCCCAGGCGAAGGCCGGTATCCGGCTGGACGGGCAGCGCTACGTCGACCCCGGACGGTTCACGCACTCGCTGGCCGCCTCCGTCGTCGCCCGAGGCGGCACGATCCGGTCCGGTTTCCGGGTCACCGGGGTGGACACCGACTCCGGCGGGCTCTCCGTCCGGTCGAGTGAGGGAGACTCCGTCAGGGCCGACGCCGTGGTCCTGGCCACCGGCGCCTGGCTGAACCAGCTCGGCAAGGAGTGGGGGGTCCGCGTGCCGGTGCGCGCCGGACGCGGGTACTCGTTCACGGTGCCGACCGACCAGCCCGTGCCCGGGCCGATCTACCTGCCCGCCGTGCGCGTGGCCTGCACGCCGTATCAGGACAAGCTGCGCGTCGCGGGAACGATGGAGTTCCGCGACGCCGACGCCCCCCTGTACCAGAGGCGCGTCGACGCGATCATCGCGTCCGCCAGGCCGCTGCTGGCCGGCGTCTCTTGGGAGGAGCGCACCGATACCTGGGTCGGCCCCCGCCCCGTCACCCCGGACGGCCGGCCCCTCATCGGAGCCACCCGCGCCCCCGGAAGGTTCGTCGCAGGCGGACACGGCATGTGGGGCTTCACCCAGGGGCCGATCACCGGCCGCATGCTCGCCGAGCAGATCACCACCGGCAAGCAGCCCGCGGCCTTCCGGGACTTCGACCCCACCCGCTGACCCGCCACCCGCTGACCCGCCCACCGGCTCCGCCACGACGGGATCCGGCCTCCGGCGTGCCGCCTCGGGTCAGGAGGACGGGACGGTGATGATCAGGGCGTCGCCCTGACCTCCGCCACCGCAGAGGCCGGCGGCGCCCACGCCGCCGCCCCGGCGGCGGAGCTCGTGGGCGAGCGTCAGGACGATGCGCGCGCCGGAGACGCCGATGGGGTGCCCGAGCGCGATGCCGCCGCCGTTGACGTTGACCTTGTCCTGCGGCACCCCGAGCTCCTTGGACGACTGGAGCACGACCGCCGCGAACGCCTCGTTGATCTCGACCAGGTCGAGGTCCTCCACGCTCATGCCCTGCTTGCCGAGGGCCTGGAGGATGGCGTTGGCCGGCTGGGACTGCAGGGAGTTGTCCGGGCCCGCGACGTTGCCGTGGGCACCGATCTCGGCGAGCCAGGGGAGGCCGAGCTCCTCGGCCTTGGCCCTGGACATCACCACGACCGCGCAGGCGCCGTCGGAGATCTGGGAGGACGACCCCGCCGTGATCGTGCCGTCCTTGGCGAAGGCCGGCCGCAGCCTCGCCAGCGTCTCCACGGAGGTGTCGCCGCGGATGCCCTCATCGGCGGAGAACACGATGGGGTCGCCCTTGCGCTGCGGGATGGTCACCGGGACGATCTCGTCGTCGAACCTGCCGTCCTTGACCGCGGCGGCGGCGAGCTGGTGCGAGCGGGCGGAGAAGGCGTCCTGCTCCTCCCGCCCGAGGCCGAGGCGGGTGTTGTGCCGCTCGGTGGACTCGCCCATCGACACCTGGTCGAACACGTCGGTGAGCCCGTCGAAGGCCATCGAGTCGAGAATGTCGGACCCGCCGAACTTCACGCCCTTGCGCAGGCCGGGCAGCAGGTGGGGCGCGTTGGTCATCGACTCCATGCCGCCCGCGACGACGATGTCGAACTCGCCGGCGCGGATCAGCTGGTCGGCCAGGGCGATGGCGTCGAGCCCCGACAGGCAGACCTTGTTGATGGTGAGCGACGGCACGCTCATCGGGATGCCGGCCTTCACCGCGGCCTGCCGCGACGGGATCTGGCCGGCGCCGGCCTGGATGACCTGGCCCATGATGACGTACTCGACGAGCTCGGGCGCGACGCCGGAGCGCTCCAGGGCCGCCTTGATCGCGAGGCCGCCCAGCTCGGCGGCGGACAGGTCCGACAGCGAGCCGAGCAGGCGGCCGATGGGCGTGCGTGCCCCGGCGACGATGACGGAGCGCGACATGCCGGACGGGATGGCGGGAGAACTGGACACCAGGGCCTCCATGATGGGGTCTTCGGCGACTTTGCCACCATACCTAGGACGGGCCACACGACTTCAGAGAGGTCGCCGGGAACGCTCCCGGCCGGCGGTGGCCGCCGTACGACCAGGGAGGACACGCAATGCTGCTGAGAATCGACCATGTGGGCATCGCCTGCGAGAATCTCGACGAGAAGATCGCGTTCTACGAGGCGACCTTCGGCGTGACCGTGGTCAGCCGGGAGGTCAACGAGGAGCAGGGGGTGAAGGAAGCCATGCTGCACGTGGCGGACGGTGAGGGAGGCGGCTCCTATATCCAGCTGCTGGAGCCGCTGAGCGCGGACACCCCGGTGGGCAAGTTCCTCGCGAAGCGGGGTGAGGGCCTCCACCACGTCGCGTACGGGGTGACGGACGTCACCGAGGCGATCGAACAGATCGGCGGCGCGGGGGTGCGATTGATCGACAAACAGCCCCGCCACGGTGCAATGGGCACCTCAATCGCGTTTCTTCATCCGAAAGACGTGGGAGGAGTCTTGACAGAGCTGGTGGAGTCCCCCGTGCGCCAGTCGTAGCACCCGAAACTCAACAATGGCTTATTCGTAACAAGTCGCGCAGAAAGTCGGACGGGACCTCCAATTCGGCAACACCGGAGTACGCTGGCCTACCATCCGGACGTGGATCCCGCCATGGACGGGCGAGCCGAGCACGAGGATCCAGGGGTGAGCGAGAGCTCGCCCCTGCTAGCGAGTGCCCGAGCGAGCGCGACCGTTGGAAGCGGGTCCCCGCCTCGGATGTCCGCCCCCCGTCCGGCCCGTGTAGCCGTCTCGACAACCCAGGATCGAGCCTCATGCAGTCCGACATCGACGCCCAGCTGAACAATTTCTTTGAAGACGCCCCCACGCGGGAATTCGACGTGGTTCTCCGTGGCTACGACCGGCACCAGGTTCACGACCACTTGAAGCAGCTCGACACCGACCTGCGTCAGACCCGTGAGCAGCTCTCCGCGTTGCAGCGGGAGCTTTCCGACTCGCAGCGTCAACTGCAGGAGCAGGAGCGCCCGACCTACTCCGGGCTAGGTGCCCGCATTGAGCAGTTGCTGCGTCTGGCGGAGGAGCAGGCCACCGAGCTGGTGCAGGCCGCCAGGTCCGAGGCCAACGAGATAAAGGCCGCGGCGAAGGTTGACGCTGCGGATGTGCGGGCGGCCGCGGAGAACGAGGCCGCCGAGAAGCGCGCGCTCGCCACCCGCGAGACCGACGAGATGCGCACCATGGCCGAGCGGGAGGCCGAGGAGATCCGCTCGACCGCCAAGCGCGAGGCCGACGAGCTGACCTCCACCACCGAGCGCGAGGTCTCCAAGCTCCGGGCCACGGCCGACCACGAGGTGGCCGAGAAGCGCGCCGACGCCGAGCGCGAGATCGCCAAGCTGCGCACCACCACCGAGCGTGAGGTGGCCCAGCTCCGCGCCTCCACCAAGCGCGAGCGCGACGAGGTGCTCACCACCGCCAAGCGCCAGGCCGACGAGATGCGGGCCCAGGCCCAGCGTGTGCTGGAGGAGTCCGAGGCCAAGCGCGCCCAGGACGAGGCCGAGTTCGAGATCCAGCTCGCCGCCCGCCGCGAGGAGGCCGAGCGCCAGGAGTCCGAGCGCCACGCCACCGCCCAGGCCGCGACCCAGAAGCTCGTCGCCGAGGCCGAGCAGCGCGCCGCGACCGCCGAGCAGCGGGCCACCAAGGCCACCCAGCAGGCCGAGCAGAGCCGTCGCGAGGCGGACACCCACGCCAAGCAGCTGCTCGCGAACGCCCGCAAGAACGCCGACCAGCTGGTCGCCGAGGCCAAGACCAGCGCCGAGTCGATCGTGTCGGACGCCAAGTCCGAGGCCGAGCGCAACAGGACCGTCGCCCAGCGCCAGGTCGACGAGCTGACCCGCCAGCGCGACAGCATCACGAGCCACCTCGCGCAGCTTCGCCAGCTGCTCGGTGGCGCGGCCCTGCCGGGCATGGACGAGGCACCGGCGGTCGCCGCCGCGCCGCCGAAGCCCGCCCTCGCGGCCACGCCCGTCGCACCCGAGAAGCCCAGCCCCGCAGCGGCCCCGCAGCGGGCGGCCGCGTCGGCCGAGGACGAGTCCGAGTGGTGGCAGGAGTAGGCACCTCACCACATCAGGGGCGTTAGGGACGGCTACCAGGAGAGCCTGGCGATCACCATGGTCGCTAGGCTCTCCTCTGTTGTCCGCACCGTTTCCACCCCGTACGGCACGCAGACGGTTCCCGCAGTGGCAGCCCTCCCGCCGTCATCACCTCACCTCCCAACCCCTGACGCCGAGGAGCAGCCGTGCCAGAGCCCGCCACGGACGCGGTACCCGTACCCGATGTCCCCGGGAGGCCGGGAGCCGCGCGCGCCATGCCCGCGGACGCGGCGGAGGCGACCGACATCCTGCCCGCCGCCGTGCCCTACCCGTCCCGTACGGCCCCGCCGAGCCCGGGTCACCAGGCCGCGTCCAGGCCGGGCTCACCTGCCGGACGGGCGCCCGGGGCCCCCGCCAGGACCGCCGTCGATGGGTCGGCCGATCACGGTGAGGACGCCGTGCTGCCGTACGGCGTGCCGGGCAAGCCGCTGGCGCGGGGGCCGTTCCTCTGGGGCCTGACGGCGGCGCTCGGCGTGCTCACCGCGTGGGCGCTGGCCCAGGCGCTTATCAGCTCTCGCAGCGTGATCGTGCTGATCGTGGTGGCCGCGTTCCTCGCGGTCGGGCTCAACCCGGTCGTGGAGATCCTCCAGAGGCGGGGGCTCCCCCGGCGCTGGGCCATCTCGATCGTGTTCCTCGGGGTGATCGCGCTCTTCGTGCTGTTCGGGCTGGCGATCGTGCCGCCGGTCAGCCAGGAGTCCAGCGACTTCGTCAGCGCCGTGCCGGGATACGTCGAGTCCCTGATGGCGAACCCCACGATCAAGCAGCTGGACACCGACTACCAGATCATCGCCAACATCCAGACCTACATCACCAGCGGCGGCCTCGGCGCGACCGTGGCCGGCGGCATCCTGGGCGCGGGGGCGGTCGTGCTCGACGCGTTCTTCTCCGGGTTCACCCTGCTGGTGCTGACGCTCTACTTCCTCGGGTCGCTTCCCGTGATCAAGGAGTACCTGCTCCTGCTGGTGCCCGCCAGCCGCCGCCCCCGCACGCGGGCCATCGGCGACGAGATCCTCTCGGGCATCGGCGGCTACGTGGCGGGCAACGTGCTGATCTCGGTGATCGCGGGCGGCCTGTCCTGGCTGTTCCTGACGATCGCCGGGGCCAAGTACGCGCTGGCGCTGGCGCTGGTCGTGGCGGTCACCGACCTCATCCCGCTGGTGGGCGCGACGGTGGGCGCGGTGCTGGTGTCCGCCGTCGGGTTCCTCCAGTCGGGCACGCTGGGCATCGCCTGCGTCATCTTCTTCGTGGTCTACCAGCAGATCGAGAACTACGTGATCTACCCGCGCGTGATGAGCAGGTCGGTGGACGTGGCCCCGGCCGTGTCGGTGATCGCCGCCCTGTTCGGCGGCGCCCTGCTCGGAGCGGTGGGCGCGCTGCTGGCCATCCCGGTCGCCGCCGCGGTCGCGCTCATCGTCCGCGAGGTGGTCCTCCCCCGGCAGGCCCAGCTCTAGACGCCCGCGGATCAGGTGGCGGTGACGCCTCCGTCGATGAACAGCACCTGCCCGGTCATGTACGACGAAGCCGGACTGGCCAGGAAGACCGCCGGGTGGGCCATCTCCTCGGGGGTGCCCCAGCGGCCCATGGGCACCGACGAGATGGTGGCCCGGCTGGCGTTCTCGTCCTCCCAGAGGCTGCGGTTCAGGTCGGTGGCGGTCCAGCCCGGGCACAGGGCGTTGACGCGGACGCCGTTGCCGGCCCACTCCAGGGCGAGGCTCTTGGTGAGGGCGACCAGGCCGGCCTTGGCCGCGGCGTACGGGGCCATGAAGGGGGCGCCCTGGGCGGCGACGGACGCGACGTTGATCACCGAACCGCCCCCGCGCTCCAGCAGGTGCGGCGCGACGGCGTGGCACACCGCCATGGCCGAGTCGAGGTTGAGCCTCATGAGCTTGTCCCACCCGGACAGCCGCAGGTCCTTGAAGGGGACGATGAAGTTCGAGCCGCCCGCGTTGTTCACGACGATGTCGAGGTGGCCCAGGCTCTCGATCGCTTCCCGCACGGCCGCGCCCGCCGCCTCCCTGTCCGTGAGGTCGCAGGGGATGGCGTACGCCCGGCGGCCGAGGGCCTCGACCTCCTTGACCACCTCCGCCAGGGTCTCGGGCGACCGCGCGACCAGCGCGACATCGGCGCCCGCCTCAGCGTAGGCCAGGGCGATCGCCCGCCCGATGCCCCGGGACGCACCGGTGACGAGCGCGTTGCGCCCGGAAAGATCAAACGCCTGCACGGCGGCCTCCTCGCTAGAACCGAACAAGATTCTATGGGTCCGCGCCGCCCGGCGTCACGCTTCGGTGGGCAAGGGGCAGGCCGCCGGGTTCACCCGCTTGACGATCTCGTTCAGCACGATGCGCACGTAGGGCTCGCCGACCCACAGGTGCTTGGCGTTGTCCACGCCCACCACCTCGGCCTGCGGGACCCTGGCGAAGCGCCGCCGCGCCTCCTCGGGCCTGAGGTAGTCGTCGAACTCCGGCACCAGCGCGACCAGCGGGCGCCCGAACTCCGCCCAGGCGTCCAGGTCGGCGTCCCCGGCGCGGTTCAGGGGAGGCGAGAGCAGGACCGCGCCCTGCACGAGTGGATCGTGCCCCCACTTCAGCGCCAGCTCGGTGCCGAACGACCAGCCGAGCAGCCAGGGGTTCGGCAGGTCGTGGAACTCGGCGTACTCGAGGGCCGCCGCCACGTCGAACCGCTCCGCCTCGCCGTCGTCGAAGGCCCCCTCGGACTTGCCCCGGTCGGAGGCGGTGCCCCGGGTGTTGAAGCGCAGCACCGCGATGCCGGCGAGGGCGGGCAGCCGGTAGGCGGCCTTGCGCAGCACGTGGCTGTCCATCATGCCCTCGGCCGTCGGGAGCGGGTGGAGGCAGATGAGCGTGGCCACCGGGCGCCCCTCGGGAGGCAGCGCCAGCTCACCCACCAGCGTCAGCCCGTCGGCGGTGTGCAGCTCGATGTCCTCCCGTACGGCGGGCAGGACCGTCGACGAGCGAATCTCCAATGCCGGCTCCTCAAAATAGCGGTCTGTCGTTGGCGGCCCCGGGGCGTGAGCCGTTCAGTAGCGGGAGCGGCCGGGGCCCCGGTCGACGCGCTTGCTCCAGCAGGCGGTGTGCCAGTGACGGCGCTCACCCTCGCCACCGGTCCAGTTGGGCCAGCTGACGACGTGCGGCAGGCCCGGCCGGATCTCGTGGTCGCAGCCAGGGCACCTGTACACCTTCTCGGTGCTCGCGCCCGAGACCCTGCGCACCTTCCACTCGCCGTCCGGCCAGTCCTCTACCCGTTCCATCCCGCGGAGAACGCCGTCCAGGGGACGAGCGGGCTCGCCGCGCCGGCCCTTTCCCGAAGAGTCGATACGGCGGGCTCGGCGGGGGCTCATAACATCACAAACATCGATGTAAAGGGTGTTCTTCCGTCACCGGCCCCGAATGCTCGTCACCCCGGCGGTCACCAGGCGGTCGAGCAGCGGAGCTGGCGCGAAGGAGGGCTCGCGGTACTCGGCGTAGAGCGCCCGCAGACCGTCGCGCACGGTGGAGAGCCCGATGGCGTCCAGCGTCTCGAACGGCCCGGCGGGGTAACCGCAGCCGAGCCTCATCGCGGTGTCGATGTCCTCGATGGAGGCGTATCCCGAGTCGTACATGCGCACGGCGTCGTTGAGATAGGGATACAGCAGCGCGTCGACCACGAACCCGGCGCGGTCGGCGCACGGCACCGGGGTCAGCCCGAGCACCTTGACGAGGTCGTGCGCGGCCAGGGCCACCTCGGGCGAGGTGAGCGCCGTCGACACCAGCTCGGCCACGTCGCCCCCCACCAGGTGGAGCCCGACCAGGCGCTCGGGGCGCGGGAGCCCTGCGGCGTGCTCGACGACCGGGGTGCTGGACAGCGCGATCACCACGTCGGCGTCGTGCGCCTCACCCCGCTTGAACCCCGCGGCGGCGAGCCTGGACGACAGCTCCTCGGCGCCCTCCCCCATGACGCAGACCGACGCCACGCCCATCTTGACCGGGAACTCCGAGGCGGCCCGCGCGGGCGCCCCTTCGTAGTCGTGGAAGCCCCGCCCGCTCTTGCGCCCGAGCAGCCCGGCGGTGACCAGCTCGCGCAGGATGGGGGCCGGCGCGTGCACGCGGTCGCGGCTCTCCTGGAAGAGCACCTCGCAGACCTCGTGCGAGGTGTCCAGCCCGATGAGGTCGAGCAGCGCGAACGGCCCCATGGGAAGGCCGGCGCCGAGCTTCATCGCGGTGTCGATGTCGTCCCGCGATGCCACGCGGCGCTCCAGCAGCGTCGCGGCGTGGTTGAGGTAACCGAGGAGCAGCCGGTTGACCACGAACCCGGCCCGGTCGCCCACGGTCACCGGGGTCTTGCCGAGGCGCCGGGCGAGCGCGGCGACGTCGTCCGCGAGCCCGTCTTCCGTGACCACCGTGTGGACGACCTCGACGAGCTTCATCACCGGGGCGGGGTTGAAGAAGTGCATGCCGATGACCTGACCGGGGCGGGAGGTCGTGGCCGCGATCGCGGTGACCGAGAGGGACGAGGTGTTCGTCGCCAGCACGGTGCCGGGCCCGCAGATGCGGTCGAGGTCGGTGAACAGGGCGCGCTTGTAGTCCATGACCTCGGGGATCGCCTCGATCACCAGGTCGGCGCCGCCCAGGTCGTCCAGGGCGCCCGTGAAGGTCACCCGGCCGACGATCTCGTCGCGCTCGGCCGCGGTCAGCTTGCCCCGGCTCACCGCCCTGTCGGTGGACCTGCGGATGTGCCCCCGGCCGCGCTCCAGCGCCTCCGCGTCGACCTCCACGCCGATCACGCTCAGCCCGGCGCGGGCGAACACCTCGGCGATGCCCGCACCCATGGTGCCGAGCCCGACGACTCCGACGGTCTTGAACGCGCGCGCCATCCTGCCCTCCCTGTCCCGTTGCCCGCCAGTCTCCCAGAGGGCTCGCCGTCATCCCAAACGCCCCCCGCAGTACCCACGCAGGGCCTCCCGCCCGGCACCTTCGAAGACCGCCCGGCCCGGCCGGGGCGGGGGGGTTGGCGGTCATGCGGCTGGTCATCGCGCGATGCAGCGTGGATCACGTGGGGTTCTGGGAAGGGGCAGGAGGGCGGCGCACACATTCAGCGCGCTCTCGCCCTCGACCATAACCCCTGCTCATGGGGGGTAATGGGGGTAGTTAGTTCACAACCGCCGATCAGGTAGGTCTCACGAAAGGCCCCTTTGTGGGCCCTTCAGGTTGATCACCGCGAGGGTGCCCGCGGAGGCCGCCGCGATCCCCAGGGCGATCGACAGGCCGGACGCCAGTGAGTAGTACTCCAGCCATCCGGCGCTCCACGCGTAGAAGGGCGTCATGATCGCGTAGTAGGCGACGGCTGCGGTGGCCGTACCGATCGCCCAAACCCGCAGCCGGGTAGCGCCCCGCACCGCGCTCACGATCATGCTCGTCGCGCCGACGGGCACCAGCACTATGGCGAAGAGTACGGCGAACGGGTTGAACAAGATCGGCGTGTTCACCCCCGAATAAAACGACCAGACTCCCACCCACAGCATCAGCGCGGCCACGGCGAAGCCGAACCTTCGCACGCCGCATCCGAGCGCCACAAGTCCCGCCGCCAGGGCCGCCAGCAGCGCCGCCATGGGGACGGAGTCCTCGTATCTCCCCGGCGCCGTCAGTGACACCGCGCTCCCGGAATCGAACCCCTTCTCCGCCCAGCCCAGCCGGTGCCAGGCACCCGAGATGTCCCGCAGGGCGATCCCGTCCGCACCGTTGGCGACGACCACGACGTATCCGCCAGGGAGCTTCTGGATCGCGATCCCCAGGGACGCGACGGCCTCGGCGTCCTCAGGGCTCTCAGGTGCGTACGCTCTCGCCAGTCGATCTTGGTCGCTGGGAGAGATCTCCCACGCGGTCACCCACTGGCCATTCCTGGACTCCTCGACCTTGAGCTTGGCGGGGACGATCCGGTAACAGCGGTCCGGTTGGCCGGGCACGCAGGCCGACGTCCTCGGAAGGGGAGGCACTTGGACCACCCAGCTCAACCACGAACTCCCGGCATCGCTGGAGGCGTAGCCCCTCTCAGCGGGCCCCGCTGACAGGCCCCCGCGGGTCGCAACGACGATCATGCCGTCGATCACGTCGACCGCATAGGCGCTGTACGGCTTGACGATCTCCACCTGGCCTGTCGCCGCTACGGCCAGCACGGTGACGGGAATCACGACCACGGCCCGTGCCAGCCGTACGGCTCGCGCTTCGGGGTGGTTCCAGGTCCACCAGGTGACATACAGGGCGGGAAGGGCGATGAGGTCGGTGGGGTCGGCCAGGACCTGGGATGGGCCCCAGACGAGGGTCCAGGCTTCCGAGGCGAGGGCGGCGCCAATGGCGGTGGTCTTGACCAGGGTGAAGGCCGCGCCGGTGAGCAGTACGGATACGCGGGGGCGGCAGATGAACAGGTTGACCAGGAGCGGGGCGACGATCAGGCCGGCGACGTCGCTGAGCTTGCCGGTGACTGTGCCGGGCCACAGCGGCTTGAAGAGGTGGTCGTTGAGCAGCAGGAGTACCACGGCGATGACGGTCAGGGGGTGACCGAGCCAGGCCAGGGCCGAATTCCTCATGCCTGGAGAGATGAGACGAAGTCACGTGTTGTTCGCCCCGCTCCGCATTCGTGATCAAGCTGCCGCCGGGCCTAAATGTACGGCCCATCGGCTCGCCACAGCGGTGGCCGTGCCGAGGAGAGGGGCCCTGGGCATCCTCGTCACCCTGACCGCGGCGACGACCTCCCTCGGGGTCCCGAACAAGTACCCGCGCTGGTACGCCAACGACCTGGGCAAGGGGAGCCTCTTCCTCACCGCCCCCTGGTGCGCCACCTTCGTGGCCTGGGCCGCCGATGAGGCAGGTGTACGGGCCAAGGTTGGGACCGACGCCCGGCCCCCATAGGCAACAGCTAGGCTGGCTCGATGCGCCTAGTGATCGCTCGATGCTCAGTTGACTACGTCGGCCGCCTGTCTGCGCATTTGCCCTCCGCCCTCCGTTTGGTGATCTTGAAAGCGGACGGTTCGGTGTCCATCCATGCGGACGACCGGGCCTTCAAGCCGCTCAACTGGATGAACCCACCGTGCAAGGTGCGCGAGGAAGAAGGCACCTGGACCGTCACGCACGGCAAGACGGGCGAGAAGCTCATCCTGACGATGGAGGAGATCCTCCACGACTCCTCCCACGAGCTCGGCGTCGACCCCGGGCTGCAGAAGGACGGCGTCGAGGCTCACCTCCAGGAGCTGCTGGCGGAGCACATCCACACCCTCGGCGACGGCTGGAGCCTGATCCGCAGGGAGTACCCCACGGCGATCGGCCCGGTCGACATCCTCTGCCGCGACCAGCTCGGCGGCACCGTCGCCATCGAGATCAAGCGGCGCGGCGACATCGACGGGGTCGAGCAGCTCACGCGCTACCTGGAGCTGCTCAACCGCGACACGCTGCTCGCGCCGGTCAAGGGCATCTTCGCGGCCCAGGAGATCAGGCCGCAGGCGCGGGTGCTCGCCACCGACCGTGGCATCGGCTGCGTGACCCTCGACTACGACGCCCTCCGCGGCATCGAGCGCACCGACACGCTCTTCTGACCGCAGCGCTCACGGTTCGGGCGGCTCTCAGAGCCGAGCGCCGCGGTCCCCGCAGCGAAGATCATGGTGATTTCCTCCGGTTTGCCCCCGGAGTTCCCTCGTGCGCCACCAAAGTGCCACGTGGGACCAGCAGTGTGCTTGAGGTTTTCGGCAAGCCTTTGGAGTGCACACATGGATCATCATCCCGAACCCGGCGGAGTCGGGCGCCGCGCCCTGCTGCAGGCGGCGATCGCCGCCCCCGTCGCGGCGGCCGCCTCGACCACCGCGCTGGGCGCCACGCCGGCGTACGCCTCGTCGAACCGGCCCGGCCGCTTCGACGAGGACAGCCCTCGTTTCGCGGTCGCCGTGCTACCGGACACCCAGTACCTCTTCGACGAGGACAGTTCCGACCCGGCCCCGCTGCGGGAGACGTTCCGCTACCTGGTCGAGGAACGCAAGTCAGGAAATGTCGCTTTTATGACGCATCTTGGCGACGTGACCGAGCATGGCAGCGAGCACGAGATCGAACTCGCGGGCGACACGTTCCGGAGCATCGACGGAAAGGTGCCCTACAGCGTCCTCGCCGGCAACCACGACATCCGATCGTCCACGGACGACCAGCGTGGCGACTCGGCCTACCTGCGGGCCTTCGGTCCGCATCGCTTCGCCAAGGCGCCGACGTTCGGCGGCGCGTCTCCGGACGGCTACAACAGCTACCACGTCGTGCACGCCGCCGGTCGCCGATGGCTCGTGCTGGCGCTGGACTGGCGGATCTCGGACAGAGGGCTGGGATGGGCACAGGGCGTCATCGACGCCAACCGGACGCTTCCCGTCATCCTCACCACGCACGAGCTCGCCTGGGCGGACGACTCCGGACAGGCCTATCTCTCTGACTACGGGCAAAGACTGTGGGATCGGTTCGTCCGCCGCAATGACCAGATCTTCCTCACCCTCAACGGCCACTACTGGCCGCCGGGACGCACGGTCCTGAAGAACGACGCGGGCAACGAGGTCCACGTCCACATCACCAACTACCAGGACCGCTACTACGGCGGCGCCGCGATGATCCGTCTCTACACGTTCGACCTCGTACGCAAGGTGATCGACGTCGAGACGTTCTCGCCCTGGCTTCTGGCCCGCGACCCGGGGCGGCGGGCGCCGCTGGAGGCCGAGACGCTCGAACTGACCGGCCCCGCGGACCGGTTCAGCCTCGAGATCGACTTCGACGAGCGCTTCAAGGGCTTCGCCCCGCGCTTGCTCCCCGCGCCGCGGCCGGCCGCCGCGGTGATGCCGAAGGGCACCGTGGCGTACTGGCGATTCGACGAGTCCGGCATCCAGGGAACCGGGCGAGACGGCGGCGTGATCGCCGACGGCACCGTGGCGCGCGATCTCACCGGCAGGGGGAACGATCTCACCGTGGGCCGGCTGCATTCCAGCTCCCCTGAGGTCCTGACGTGGTCGTCCGGACATCACGAAGGGCAGCCGGCGCACGCGAGCCTTCGCTTCGACGGGGGGAAGAACCCTGATCGCGGCGCGGTGCTGAGAACGGCGGCGAACGCGCCGATCAACAGCACGAAGTTCGAGTCCGGCTACACGATCGAGGCGTTCGTCAAGCTTCCCGAGCCGTTCGAGGGCGACCACGCCTGGATGGGCATTCTGAGCTGGGAGGGACGCAACGGCGATGCGGGGAAGACGAGCGGCTGGTCACCGGACGAGCCGACCTGCAGCCTGAACCTCTCCCCCGAGCGGTTCCTGCAGTACGTCGTCTACCCCCTGCACCGTGACGCGGACCCAACCTCGTGGAGCCATGCCCTGCCCATCGGACGATGGATGCACATCGCGGTGGTCAACGACAAACGGCGCACCGTGATCTACGTCGACGGCTCGAAGATCGCCCGCAATCCGACCCAGGAGTCGAACGGCATCACCACGCTGGGCAAGCCCTTCACCATCGGCGGCACCCAGTTCGCGGAGCAGTACGGCCAGGGCTTCTACGGCTGGATCGGTGATGTGCGCATCATGTCGCGCGCGCTGAGCCCCCGCGAGTTCCTGGTGCCGTTCGCCTGAGCCCGCTCGGTCCGCGGCCGGCTCATCTGACGCCGCCCGCCGGCCTGCAGGGCGTGCCTTCCCGCGCGGAAGGCACGCCCGTACGGCCCGGCGGCGCCGATCGGCTACCAGTGCCGGCCCGTTTGGAGGTCACCGGCGTGCGGGGCCGACAGGTGCAGGACGGTGTAGCGGTCCGCGGCGGCGTCGTCGGGGACGGCGTCCCGCCAGAGGGTGAAGTGGACGAGCTCCCACCGCCGGGGATCGATCGCGAGCGCCGTCGAGTGCACCCCCGGGCTCCTCGCCTGATCCTTCAGGCCCGCGATCGCCCGGCCGAGGACGGCCGCGGGGTCGGCGCCGGGCGCGATGCGCTCGGCGGCGCGGGTGGCCGCGGACGGCGCCACCGCCCAGGCGGGCCCGCGCTCGAAGGCGACGCCCGTCCAGTGCTGGACGGCCGGCCGGCCGAAGTCGGCGCTGAGGCCCCGGAACCCGTCGCCCCACAGGAAGCCGTTCATGCCGGTCAGGGAGGTCCACAGATAGAACGGGGCGTACTGGTTGACCGGCGAGCCGCCGGCGCCGCGCTCGCGAACGGCGTACGCCTTCAGCCCGAGCCCGGGAAACGTGTCGAGAGCCGCTCCTTTGGTGGCTACCCGGTGGCGGATTATGGCCATGTCGTAATCGGCGGGCAGCGTTATCTCGTACTGCATGGCGTGCATGAGAACCTTCCGGTCGAATCCGCTTCAGCGGGCCTGCGAGGAGAGCAGCGCGAGCACACCCCTGATCGCCTGGTCGAACGGCTCCGCGGACCCGGCGGCCCGCGCCAGCACGTAACCTCCCTGCAGCACCGCCACGATCGTCGCGGCCGTCTCGGCGGGCACGAGCCCGCGCGGGAGCTCCCCGCGCGCCTGACCCTCGGCGAGCACCTCCGCGAGGCGCCCGCGCAACCACCCGAGGGTCTCGTCGAGCGGCGCGCGCAGGCTCTCGCTGGCGATCACGTCGGGATCCTGGGTCAGCCGCCCGATGGGGCAGCCGCGCAGCACCTCGCGCTCGCGGAGCAGGTAGGCGGAGACGCGCTCGACCGCGCCACCGGGAGCGGAGAGCTGCGCCTCCGCCTTCGCCCGCATCTCCTCGGCGCTGCGCCGCACCGCCGCCAGCGCGAGGCCGGGCTTGCCGCTGAAGTGGTGGTACATGCTGCCCTGCCCGACCCCGGCGCGCTGCTGGATCGCCTTCGGGCTGGTGCCCACGTAGCCGCGCTCCCAGAGAAGCTCCTGGGTGCTCTGGATCAACCGCTCCGCCGTGTCCATGATCCGAGTGTACATACTAGTAGGTACAATCCACCACGGCCTCCCGGTAAGTAGCTGTCCGACTACTCCGAGAATTTGTGGAAAACAAATGCAACGCTTCGGGTGCCGTCGATCGTCTAGATCATGAAAGCGGGGGCTGGTAAGGGGCGCTCTAACCGAATTCTTACCTGCCGAGGTGATGGGACTTACTACTCTCACCTCGAATTAAGCATGCTCCCGGCGATCCATGGCATATGACACACGAGGGGCATAACCATGACGTCACCCGGCAAGGAGTCTTCAGCGTGTTAGCGAGGGCACGGCAGGCTTTCGCCCGCGCGGCCCTAGGGCTGCTCGAGTTGGTCAACGGGAGGAGGGCACGCAGGGCGCCGGCACGCGGCACGGGGACCGTCCGGATCCTGCTGCTGCACGCCTACGGCATGGGAGGCACGATCCGCACCGTGCTCAATCTCGCCGCCTACCTGTCACGGGAGCGCGAGGTGGAGATCGTCAGCCTCGTCCGCACGGCCGAGGAGCCGTTCTTCGAGCTGCCTCCCGGGGTGAAGGTCTCCTTCCTGGACGACAGGACCGTCCCGCGCGGCCGGATCGCGGAGTTCCTCTCGCGCCGCCCCAGCAGGCTGGTGCCCGAGGAGGAGAAGGCCTATCTCAGCATGAGCCTGCTGACGGACCTGAGGCTGGTCCGCTTCCTGCGGTCACTGCGAGGTGGCGTGGTCATCGGGACGCGGCCGGGGTTCAACCTGATCATGAGCCTGTTCGCGCCGCCGGAGGTTCTCACCATCGGCCAGGAGCACGTCACCCTGGAGTCCCACGGGCCCGGCCTCCAGGCCCAGATCAAGAGGCGGTACGGCAGGCTAGACGCGTTCACCACGCTCACCGAGGCCGATCTGAAGCAGTACGCCAAGATGCTGAGGTCCCATCCGCCCAAGCGCCTGCTGCGCGTCCCGAACGCCATCCCCGACCTCGGGGGCGACATCTCGTCCCTGGACGAGAAGGTCGTCACCGGCATCGGCCGCATCGTGTGGGCCAAGGGATTCGACCGGCTGGTCAACGCCTGGAAGACCGTGGCGGAGGCGCATCCCGACTGGGTGCTGCGCATCTACGGAGGCGGCACGCCCGAGCGTGAGGAGAAGCTCCAGACCCGCATCGACAAGGCGGGGCTCTCGGACAAGGTCTTCCTGATGGGCAGCACCCCGGAGATCGGCGCCGAGCTGGCCAAGTCCTCGATCTACGCCGTGAGCTCGCGCTACGAGGGGTTCGGCATGACGATCCTGGAGGCGATGAGCAAGGGGGTGCCGGTGGTCAGCTTCGACTGCCCGCACGGCCCGAGGGAGATCATCACCCACGAGCACGACGGCCTGCTCGTCCGCTCCAAGAAGGCCGCCGCGCTCGGCGAGGGCATCCGCCGCCTCATCGAGGACGAGGAGCTCCGCCGCACGCTCGGCGCGAACGCCGTGGGCACCGCCGCCAACTACGACCTCGACGTCATCGGCGCCCAGTGGACGGCCCTGCTGGCGGACCTCGACGAGTCCGAGCCGAGGTCCCCGGACTGCTCCCTCGGCACCCCCGCGTAGCACGCGTGTCCACCGAACGGTGGACAGAGGGGTCGGCCCCTCGATGGTGCCGCGCGAGCCGTACGGGCACGATGATCGAGGCATGACGCAGACAGCGGTGATGGCCCGGGGCCTCACCAAGCGGTACGGCGACGTGCGGGCGGTGGACGGTGTCGACCTGGAGATCCAGGCGGGCGAGGTGTTCGCCATCCTTGGCCCGAACGGCGCCGGGAAGTCGACCACGGTCGAGATCCTGGAGGGCTACCGCAAGCGGGACGCCGGCGAGGTGAGCGTGCTCGGCATCGACCCCCAGCACCCGACCCGGCTCTGGCGCAGCCGGGTCGGCATCGTGCTCCAGACGGCGAACGACACGGCCGAGTTGACGGTCCGCGAGACCGTCCGCCACTTCGCCGGCTACTACCCGAACCCCAGGGACCCCGACGAGGTGATCGCCAGGGTGGGGCTGACGGAGAAGGCCGGCAATCGCGTCCGGCAGCTCTCCGGCGGTCAGCGACGGCGGGTGGACGTGGCCTTGGGCGTGGTCGGCAACCCTGAGCTGCTGTTCCTGGACGAGCCGACGACCGGCTTCGACCCCGAGGCACGGCGCGGGTTCTGGGACCTGGTCGAGAGCCTGGCGCACGACGGCACGACGATCGTGCTCACCACGCACTACCTCGACGAGGCCGAGGCCCTCGCCGACCGCGTCGCGGTCATCGCGGAGGGCCGCATCGTGGCCGAGGACCGGCCCGCCACATTAGGGGGACGCGCGACCGCCAAGGCCCGGGTGAGCTGGCTCGACGAGGGAGACCGCAAGCATCTCGACACCGGCACCCCCACGAAGACGGTCATGGAGCTGACCCGCCGGTTCGACGGCGAGGTGCCCGAGCTGACCGTCACCCGCCCTTCCCTGGAGGACATCTACCTGGAGCTGATCGGCTCCCCCCACCCCCAAGCGCCCTCCCCCGAGGTATCCCCATGAGCGACGTCGTCACCGCCTCCACGGCCACCGCCGCGGCCCCCCATCGCCTCCCCTCGGTCGTCGCCCTCGGCTGGTCGAGGGGCGTCGCCGAGACGAGGATGTTCTTCCGCGAGAAGGACGCGGTCATCTTCACCTTCGCCTTCCCGATCATCCTGCTAGTGATCTTCGGGTCGATCTTCCAGGGAACGTTCGAGGGCAGCCCGGTCACCGTCTCGCAGGTCTACACCGCCGGCCTCATCGGTGCGGGGGTCATGAGCGCCAGCTTCCAGAACCTCGGCATCGGCATCGCCGTCGACCGGGACGACGGCACGCTGAAGCGCCTCGCCGGAACCCCCCTCCCGCGCAGCGCGTACTTCATCGGGAAGATCCTGAATGTCCTGGTGGTGGCCGTGCTGGAGGTCGCGATCCTGCTGGCCATCGGCGTGGTGGCGTACGACCTGACGCTTCCCGCCGAGCTGTTCCGCTGGGCCACCTTCACCTGGGTGTTCCTGCTCGGCATCACCGGCTCGGCGCTGCTGGGCATCGCGGTCAGCAGCCTGCCCCGGTCCGCGAGGAGCGCGACGGCGGTGATCAGCATGCCGTTCGTGGTGCTCCAGTTCATATCGGGAGTGTTCATCCCGTCGACCGAGCTCCCCGGATGGCTGCTCAATATCGCCTCGTTCTTCCCGCTGAAGTGGATGTGCCAGGGCTTCAGGTCGGTGTTCCTGGGCGACGCGGGGACCGCCCTGGAGGTGACGAAGTCCTACGAACTGGACCGCGTGGCCCTCGTCCTGGCAGCGTGGGCGGTCGGAGGTCTTGTCCTGTGCCTGACGACGTTCCGCTGGAAGAGCCGCCGCGACGGATGACGTCCCGCACACCGCCGCGGGTGTTCCGGGGCCCGGCCGCGGCGGGCCCCGGAAGCGCGAGGATCCACGCCTGGGAGGCCTTCCGCGGCTGGGAGATCCTCTTCCTGGTGGCCTTCCTGGTCACCATCGTGTTCGTGGTGATCGACGGCGACACCGAGGTGGCCACCAAGGTGGTCGCGATCGTCCTGCTGACCGTCTGCGCCACCGCCTACCTCGCCGTCGGCCGCCCGGTGATCAAGGGAGACGAGTACGACCTCCGGTCCGGGCTGGTCTACGCCGGCTTCGTCGTCGTCGCGTTCGTCCCGGCCACGATCATCGTCCCCGCCTCCTCCTTCGCGCTCTTCGCGCTCTGCCCGCAGGCGTTCATGCTCCTGCCTCCCCGGTGGGCGCTCGGGGCCGTGCTGACCCTCAACATCTCACCGGCCGTCCGCTTCCTGGTGCGGCCGGACCTCGACCTGGCCGGGGTCCTCACCTTCATCGCGACCAGCGCGATGAGCCTCACGGTGGCGCTGGTGTTCGGGCCCTGGATCACGCGCATCATCCACCAGAGCGCCGACCGGGCCGATCTCATCGACGAGCTTTCTGCCAGCCGGGCGGAGATCGAACGGCTCTCCCGCGAGCGCGGGGCCCTCGCCGAGCGCGAACGGCTGGCCGGCGAGATCCACGACACGCTGGCCCAGGGTTTCACCAGCATCATCATGCTCATCCAGGCCGCAGAGGCGCAGGCCGACCCGTCCAGGCACCTCGCGCTCGCCGTGCGCACCGCGAGGGAGAACCTCGAGGAGGCGCGCGGCCTGATCGCCGCGCTCAGCCCCGCGCCCCTCGACGGATCCACCCTCGACGAGGCGCTGCGCAGGATCACGGCCCGGCTGGGCGAGGAGCTGGGCATGCCCGCGAGCTTCGCGACCGAGGGCGCCTCACGCGCGCTGCCGCCCGGCATCGAGGTCGTCCTGATCCGGGCCGCCCAGGAGGGCCTGGCGAACGTGCGCAAGCACGCGGCGGCGTCCTCCGCCGGCGTCCGCCTGGAGTACGGGGAGCACGAGGTGGTGCTTCGCGTCCGCGACGACGGCTCGGGCTTCGGCGGCCCGGCCACCACCACCGGGTACGGCCTGCGCGCCATGCGCAGCCGGGTGGAGCAGGCGGGGGGCACCCTTGAGGTGGACAGCGCACCGGGACGCGGCACCGAGCTGACCGTAAGGCTTCCCCACGAGGAGTGTCTCCAGTGATACGCGTGCTGATCGTCGACGACCATCCAGTGGTACGAGAGGGCCTGCGCGGCATGCTGGAGGCCGATCCCGGCATCAGCGTGGCCGGGGAGGCCGGATCGGGCGACGAGGCGGTGGCGCGCGCCCGCGAGCTGCGCCCCGAGGTGATCCTCATGGACCTGCGCATGCCGGGAGGCGACGGTGTGGGGGCCATCGCGCGCATCCTGGCCGACCGCGCCGAGAGCCGGGTGATCGTCCTCACCACGTACGAGACCGACCAGGACATCGTGCGCGCGGTCGAGGCCGGTGCCGCCGGCTACCTGCTGAAGGACACGTCGCGGGCCGACCTGGTGGCGGCGGTCTTCGGCGCCGCGCGCGGCGAGACCGTCCTGTCCCCCTCGGTGGCGACGAAGCTGGTCACCCGGATGCGCGCCCCGGCGGCCGAGTCGCTGTCCAGGCGCGAGACCGAGGTGCTGGCGCTGGTCGCGCGTGGCCTGACCAACGCCGAGGTGGGCAAGGAGCTGTTCATCAGCGAGACGACGGTCAAGACCCACCTGTTGCGGATCTTCGGCAAGCTGGGCGTCTCCGACCGTACGGCCGCCGTCACCACGGCGCTCGGCCGCGGCCTCCTGTGACCGCGCGGCCACGGGTTCCAGTACGCGAGAGATGGTTTGCCCCGCAACGAGGGGGCTATGGTGGCCCCAGATCCCCTGGCGGGAAGCAGTGTGGTCCGGGAAGCGCGGCCGCGAGGGCCGAGAAGGAGACGCCATGTCAACGGCTACCGAGCAGCGCACCTTCGACTCCGTGAACCCTGCCTCCGGGGTCGTCGTGGGCACCCATCCCCTCCATGACGCCGAAGCCGTGCGGGCCGCCGTGGAGAGCGCGCGGGAGGCGGCCGTCTGGTGGGCGGGCCTCGGGTTCGAGCGGCGCAAGCGGCGGCTGCTCGACTTCAAGGCCGTCCTCACCCAGAACCTCACCCGCGTCGCCACGCTGATCCACGAGGAGACGGGCAAGCCGATCGGCGACGCCACCCTTGAGACGGTGCTCGCCATCACCCACCTCGACTGGGCGGCGCGCAACGCGCGCAAGGTCCTCGGCCCGCGCCGGGTCTCCACGGGCATGATCGGCATCAATCTCGCCGCCACCCTGGAGTACCTCCCGCTGGGCGTCGTCGGGGTGATCGGGCCGTGGAACTACCCCGTCTTCACCCCGATGGGCTCGATCGCGTACGCGCTCGCCGCCGGGAACGCCGTGGTCTTCAAGCCCAGCGAGCTCACTCCCGGGGTCGGCGCGCTCCTGGCCGAGTTGTTCGCGCAGAGCGTCCCTGAGCGCCAGGTGTTCCAGGTGGTCACCGGCCTCGGCGAGACCGGGGCCGCGCTCGCCGCGCACCCGGGCATTCGCAAGATCGCCTTCACCGGCTCGACCGCCACGGCCAAGCGGGTCATGGCCGCCTGCGCCGCCAACCTCACGCCGATGGTGGCCGAGTGCGGGGGCAAGGACGCGCTGATCGTCGACGCGGACGCCGACCTCGCCGCCGCAGCCGACGCGGCCGTCTGGGGCGCGATGTCCAACGCCGGCCAGACCTGCGTGGGCGTCGAGCGCGTCTACGTGGTGGAGCGCGTCTACGACGACTTCCTGCGCGAGCTCACCGAGCGGGCGCGGGCCGTGCGCGGCGGGGAGGACTACGGGCCGATCACCATGCCCGCCCAGACCGACATCATCCGGCGCCACGTCGACGACGCCCTCGCCAAGGGGGCGAAGGCCGTGGTGGGCGGCGCGGAGTCCGTCCGGCCCCCGTACGTCGACCCGGTGGTCCTCACCGACGTCCCCGAGGACTCCAGCGCGGTGCGGGAGGAGACCTTCGGGCCGACGATCACGGTGCGGAAGGTCGCCACGGTGGAGGAGGCGCTGGAGAAGGCCAACGCCGTCGCCTACGGCCTGGGCGGCACCGTCTTCTCGGGCAACGCGCGCCGGGCCATGGAGCTCGCCCGGGCGATGCTCACGGGCATGACGGCGATCAACTCCGTCATCTCCTTCGCGGGCGTGCCCTCGCTGCCGTTCGGCGGGGTGGGAGAGTCGGGGTTCGGGCGCATCCACGGCGCGGACGGGCTGCGCGAGTTCGCCCGGCCGAAGGCGATCTCCAGGCAGCGTTTCGCCATACCGGGAATGAATCTGACGTCCTTCAGCCGCACCCCCGCTGACCTGGACCGACTCGTGAAGGTGGTCACCTTCCTGCACGGCAGGCGCAAGAGCTAGTTGTCCCGATACTTCCCGAAAAACGATCTTGCGTCCATAATGATGGGTTCCTACGGGGCCAGCAGGACGCGAGGTGTGCAGTGGCGACGGGACGCGACTACCGGGGAATGACGGCGGAGCAGCGATTAGCCGACCGCAGGGAGCGGTTGCTCACCGCCGCGTACACGCTGTTCGCCGGCGCGGGTTTCACCGCGACCACGATCGAACGATTGTGCGCGGCCGCACGCATCTCGAACCGTGCCTTCTATGAATGTTTCACCGGCCGTGAGGACCTGATGCGAGCGGTCTACGACCGCTGCGTCGGCGAGACCCTCCTCTCGGTCGCCAAGGCCATCGGCGAGGCGCCTCCCGACGCGGACAGCAGGATCCAGGCGGGCATCAGCGAGTACATCACCTTCGTCACCCGCGACACCCGGCGCGCCCGGATCATGCACCTCGAGGTGCGGCGGGCCGGCGACATCCTCACCGCCCACCGGCAGCGCGCGGTGACGGGCTTCACCCAGATGATCGAGGAGACCCTGGGAGACCTCCCCGGCGGCCTTCCGCACCGGACCCACCTGCTCGCCCTGGGGATGGTGGGCGCGATCCAGGAGCTTCTGATCGAATGGGTCCTGGCACCCACCCCGCCGCCCCTGGAGCACCTCATCGAGACGGCCGTGCACATCTTCCGGCGCTCCTTCGGCTCCTGACCACCCGGGCTCCTCAGAGCCCTGATGAGGCGGCGGTCAGGCCACGGCGGCGGCAGGAAGCTCGACCGTGAGCACCCGGTGCAGCCGGGTGACGGCGAGCAGCCGCATGACGCGCGGGGGCACTCCCCGCAGGACCAGGCGGCGCTCCGCGCGCAGTGCGCGGCGATGCGTGCCCACGAGCACGCCGAGCCCGGTGGCGTCGATCATCTCCAGGCCGGACAGGTCGACGATCATGTCACCGTCGCCGGTGTCGACCGCCTCGTGCAGGCGAGGACGCAGCCTCGCGACCGTCCCCACGTCCAGACGCGACCCGACGCGGACCACCTGGTATCCCGGAACACTCCGGCGTGGCATGCCGCCTCCTCCTGTCCGGCGACCTTGACAGGCCGCGTCAGATCCCTGCCCACCCTTCCGCGGCCTATGCCGATATCTGGCGGAATCCGGCCGAAGGCCGTCTCGGGGCGGCCCGTTACGCTGGGCGGCATGACGCGAGCTGACAACGACAAGCCGGTAGTGCTCTCCACGATCTACACCCGCACCGGGGACGACGGCACCACGACGCTCGGCGACATGAGCCGCACGCGCAAGACCGATTTCCGGCTGGCCGCGTACGCCGACGTCGAGGAGGCGAACGCCGCGATCGGCGTGGCGATGGCGCTGGGCGACCTGTCCCCCGAGATCGCCGAGGTGCTGGCCCGGGTGCAGAACGAACTGTTCGACGTCGGAGCCGACCTGTGCACCCCCGTGACGGAGAACCCGGAGTTCCCCCCGCTGCGGGTGGAGCCGTCCTACGTCGAGTGGCTGGAGACGCAGTGCGACCGGTTCAACGAGGAGCTGAAGCCGCTGCGCAGCTTCATCCTCCCGGGCGGCGCACCCGGCCCCGCGCTCCTGCACGTGGCCCGCACGGTCGTACGCCGCGCCGAGCGCACCACGTGGTCGGCGCTCGAGACCCATGACGACGTGAACCCGCTCACCGCGAAGTACCTCAACCGCCTCAGCGACCTGATGTTCATCATCTGCCGCACGGCCTCGAACGGCGAGGAGCTCCTCTGGAAGCCCGGCGGCACCCGTTAGCGCCGTGCCCCGAGCCCGCCGAGCGAAGCGAGGCAAGAAAACACATCTACGCCGCGTCGAGGTGGGCGCTGGGAGGGGCCGACTCGACCCAGGCCAGGAAGCCGGTGAGGGCGTCCTCGCTCATCGCGAGCGAGACGCCCGCGCAGTCGACGGTCCAGTAGCCGGCGGGGCCCTCCTCGCCGACGAGGGGGCGACGGGTGGAAACGGTGAGGCCGCGCCTCGCGATAGCGTGGCGCGGCCTCAGTCGCAGTCCAAGAAACGGGATCCAGTGGAGCTCTCCGCCCGCATAGCGGGCCACCCCACTCCTCCAGGCGCGGTCTTCCGTGCGGAGGCTACATACGACGTTGCCCCGCGAGCGTGCGAGCACGAGCCCGCGAAGGCAGAGGAGGACGGCGATCGCCACAACGCTTATCAGAATGTCCAGCGCCGCCATCGTCGCCCCCCACTTTCATGTTCGTTGTCGGTCAGACCTCTTCGCCGGCAGCACGCAGCCGGGCTCTGGCACGCTTGGCCTCGACCTGGGCGTCGGTGTCCTCACCGTCGGCGTCGACGGACGCGAGAGCACGCTGCAGCGCGTCACGGGCCGCGGCCACGTCGACCTCGGACCCGAGCTCGGCCGTCTCGGCCAGGACCGACACGTCGTTGTTGGCCACCGAGATGAACCCGCCGTGGACGGCGGCGACGATGTCGCCTCCCTCTGCGCGCTTCACGCGGAGGACACCGCCCTCCACGAGGACACCTAGCACGGGCGCATGATTCGGCATAATACCGATCTCGCCGTCCACGGTCTTGGCAATCACCATGTCGGCCTCGCCGGACCAGATCTCGCGTTCCGGCGACACGACGCCGATGCGGAGCTTTGCCATCACAAACCTTCCTCGAATGCCGGTACGGCCGGGCCGTACCGGCACCCAGTTGTCAGCGGGCCAGTTCCTTCGCCTTGGCGATGGCCTGGTCGATGCCGCCGACCATGAAGAACGCCTGCTCGGGCAGGTGGTCGTACTCGCCCTCGCACAGGCCCTTGAAGGAGCGGATGGTCTCCTCGACCGGCACGAACTCTCCCGGCTGGCCGGTGAACGCCTCGGCGGCGTACATCGGGTGGGACAGGAAACGCTCGATGCGGCGAGCACGCTGGACGACGACCTTGTCCTCTTCCGACAGCTCGTCGATGCCGAGGATCGCGATGATGTCCTGCAGCTCGCGGTACTTCTGCAAAATCCGCTTGGTCTCCTGGGCGACCCGGTAGTGCTCCTCGCCGACGATCTGCGGGTCGAGGATCCGGGAGCTGGAGTCGAGCGGGTCCACCGCGGGGTAGATGCCCTTCTCCGAGATCGGCCGCGACAGAACGGTCTGCGCGTCGAGGTGCGCGAACGCGTTGTGCGGGGCCGGGTCGGTGATGTCGTCCGCGGGGACGTAGATCGCCTGCATGGAGGTGATCGAGTGACCGCGGGTCGAGGTGATGCGCTCCTGGAGAACGCCCATCTCGTCGGCCAGGGTCGGCTGGTAACCCACCGCGGACGGCATGCGGCCGAGCAGGGTGGACACCTCGGAACCGGCCTGGGTGAAGCGGAAGATGTTGTCGATGAACAGCAGCACGTCCTGCTTCTGCTCGTCACGGAAGTACTCCGCCATGGTGAGCGCGGAGAGCGCGACGCGCAGACGCGTGCCCGGGGGCTCGTCCATCTGGCCGAACACCAGGGCGGTGTCCTTGAGGACGTCCGCCTCCTCCATCTCCAGCCAGAGGTCGTTGCCCTCACGGGTGCGCTCGCCGACGCCGGCGAAGACCGACGTACCGGAGAACTTCAGCGCGACCCGTCGGATCATCTCCTGGATGAGGACGGTCTTGCCGACGCCCGCGCCGCCGAACAGGCCGATCTTGCCACCCTTGACGTACGGGGTGAGCAGGTCGATGACCTTGATGCCGGTGGGCAGCATCTCGGTGCGCGACTCGAGCTGGTCGAACGCCGGGGACGGACGGTGGATGCCCCAGCGCTCGCTGATCTGCAGCGAGGAGGTGGGGGTGTCCAGCGCCTCGCCCAGGGTGTTCCACACGTGGCCCTTGACGACGTCGCCGACGGGCACCGAGATGGGGCCGCCGGTGTCGTTCACGACGGCGCCGCGCACGAGGCCGTCGGTGGGCTGCATGGAGATGGCGCGGACGAGGTTGTCGCCCAGGTGCTGGGCGACCTCCATGGTCAGCAGCTTGGTGTCCTCGCCGAGGGTGACCTCGGTGGTCAGCGCGTTGTAGATCTCCGGCATCGCCTCGACGGGGAACTCCACGTCGACGACGGGACCCGTGACGCGGGCCACACGACCTACGGCGGTCGCGACGGTCTCAACAGTCATTGTGGTTTCTCACTCTTTCCCCGCTGAGGCGTCGGCGAGCGCGTTGGCGCCGCCGACGATCTCACTGATTTCCTGGGTGATCTCGGCCTGGCGAGCCTGGTTCATCTGCTGGGTGAAGGTGCGGATGAGCTCGTTGGCGTTGTCAGTCGCCGACTTCATCGCCCTGCGGCGGGAGGCGTGCTCCGAGGCGGCCGACTGGAGGAGCGCGTTGTAGATGCGCGACTCGATGTAGCGGGGAAGGAGCTGGTTGAGCACCTCACCCGCGGTCGGCTCGAACTCGTAGTACGGCAGCGGACCCTCGGCCGGCTCTTCGGTGGTCTCCTCCACCTCGAGCGGCAGGATCCGCGTGACCTGCACCTCCTGCGTCAGCATCGAGACGAACCGGGTGTACACAACGTGGATCTCGTCGATGCCGTTCTCGTCCGCGAAGGCGCTGACCAGCGAGCCCGCGATTTCCTTGGCGTGGGCGTAGAGCGGGTTGTCGGAGAACCCCGACCACTCCCCGCTCATCTCCCGGCTGCGGAAGCGGTGCCATCCGATGCCCTTGCGGCCGACGACGAACGGCTTCATCGCCACGTTGCGGCCACGAAGGTGACCGGCCAGCGCCTCGGCCTCGCGCAGGATGTTGGCGTTGAAGCCACCGGCGAAGCCGCGGTCACTGGTCACGATCAGCACGCCGGCCGAGACCGGCTGGTCCTTCGCGACCGTCAGCGGGTGGTCGACGTCCGCCGTGTTGCTGAGGACGGCCGACACCGCGCGAGTGATCTCGCGCTCGTACGGTACGGCCGCCTCCATGCGCTGCTGCGCCTTGATGATGCGCGACGAGGCGATGAGCTCCTGGGCGCGGGTGATCTTCGCCGTGGACTTGACCGACCTGATCCGCCGCCGCAGCAGTCTTAGCTGGGCACCCATCGGCTACTTCTTCTCGGTCTTGCGGACGTGCTTCACGATCTTCTCCTGGCCGACCTCGTCCGCGCTGAGCGCCTCGACGGGCTCGTCCTGGATCAGCAGCTCGCCGGACGACGTCTGGAACGTCTTCTTGAACTCCGTGATCGCGTCCTTGAGGGTCGTGATCGTGTCGTCGTTCAGGTCCTTGGTCTCGCGGATGCTGTCGAGCACGCCCTTGTACTGCGAGGAGAGGTACTCGAGGAACTCGGCCTCGAAGCGGGCCACGTCCTCCAGCGGCACGTCGTCCAGCTCACCGCTGGTGCCGGCCCAGACCGAGACGACTTCCCTCTCCACAGGATACGGGGTGTACTGCGGCTGCTTGAGCAGCTCGACCAGGCGGGCACCGCGCTCCAGCTGGGCGCGGGAGGCCGCGTCCAGGTCGGAGGCGAAGGCCGCGAAGGCCTCCAGATCGCGGTACTGCGACAGGGACAGGCGCAGCGTGCCCGCGACCTTCCGCATCGCCTTGATCTGCGCCGATCCGCCGACTCGGGAGACCGAGACACCGACGTTGATCGCCGGACGGACACCCGCGTTGAACAGGTCGGTCTCCAGGAAGCACTGACCGTCGGTGATGGAGATGACGTTGGTCGGGATGAACGCCGACACGTCGTTGCCCTTGGTCTCGATGATCGGAAGACCGGTCATCGAGCCCGCGCCGAGGTCGTCGGAGAGCTTGGCGCAGCGCTCCAGCAGACGCGAGTGCAAGTAGAAGACGTCGCCGGGGAACGCCTCACGGCCCGGCGGACGGCGCAGCAGCAGGGAAACGGCGCGGTAGGCGTCGGCCTGCTTGGTCAGGTCGTCGAAGACGATGAGAACGTGCTTGCCCTGGTACATCCAGTGCTGGCCGATGGCCGAACCGGTGTAGGGCGCGAGGTACTTGTAACCGGCCGGGTCCGAGGCGGGGGCGGCGACGATGGTGGTGTACTCCATCGCGCCCGCCTCCTCCAGGCGGGCCCTGACCTGCGCGATCGTGGAACCCTTCTGGCCGACCGCGACGTAGACGCAGCGAACCTGCTTCGACGGGTCGCCGGTGGCCCAGTTCTCGCGCTGGTTGAGGATCGTGTCCACGGCGATCGCGGTCTTGCCCGTGCCGCGGTCACCGATGATCAGCTGGCGCTGGCCGCGGCCGATCGGCGTCATGGCGTCGATCGCCTTGAGGCCGGTCTGCAGCGGCTCCTTCACCGGCTGACGCTGGACGACCGAGGGCGCCTGCACTTCGAGGGGACGGCGCCCCTCGGCCTCGATGCCGCCCTTGCCGTCGAGCGGGTTGCCCAGCGGGTCGACCACGCGGCCGAGGAAGTTGTCCCCGACCGGCACGGACAGGACCTCGCCCGTCCTGCGGACCGACTGGCCCTCCTCGACTCCGCTGAAGTCGCCCAGGACGACGACACCGATCTCCCGGACGTCCAGGTTCAGCGCCAGTCCGCGCGTGCCGTCCTCGAACTCGAGCAACTCGTTCGCCATCGCCGAGGGAAGGCCCGAGATGTGGGCGATGCCGTCGCCGGCGTCGACGACGGTCCCGATCTCCTCACGCGCCCCGCCTTCCGGCTCGTACGCCTGAACGAACCGCTCAAGCGCGTCCCGGATCTCGTCCGGCCGGATCGTCAGCTCCGCCATCTCTACTCAGTCTCCCTATTCATCGGCCGCCTCGACACTCCTAGCCGGCCAACCGGCGGCGGACATCTTCAATACGTCCTGCGATCGTGGTGTCGATCAGCTCGTCGCCGAGCCTGACCGAGAATCCACCCAGCACCCGCGGATCCACCTCGGTGTTCAGGTGGATGTCACGACCGTACGTGGTGCGCAACCAGGTTGCGAGACGCTGCCTCTGGGCATCGCTCAGCGGAACCGCGCTGCGTACCACGGCGACAAGTTGCTGCCGCTGCTCCGCGACGAGCTGGATGTAGGTGTCCAGCCCCCGTTCCAAGCTACGCCCTCGCAGGTGCAGCACGAGCTGCGTGATCAGCCGCAGCGAGGCCGGCGCGACCCTGTCGCCCAGCAGCTCGGCGAGCAGCTGGCGCTTGGCCTCTCCTGGAATGGCCGGGTCGACCAGCGCCAGGCGCAGCGAGGGATTGGCCTCGACGATGCGGCCGAACCGGAAAAGCTCGTCCTCCACATCGTCGAGCCTGCCCTGCGACTCGGCCTCGGCGGCCGAGGCGATGACGCTGAGCCGCTCCAGCGCGTCCGAAAGGTCCGGGGACCTGGACCACTTGGCGGAGACGGCCGCGACGACCGTCTCCAGGGCGGCGTCACTGATCTTCCCGCCCAGCAGGGACCGCACGACCTCGGCCTTCTGCTCCGCGGAGCGGGCAGGGTCGGCGAGGTTGCGCCGGAGCCCGTGCTCACGGTCGAGCAGGACGGCGACGCCGTGCAGGTCCTCGGCCAGGCGGCCGAGGTCCGCCGTCGCGGCCACCGCGTTGAAACGCTCCTCGACTTCGGCGAACGAGGTGCGGCTCAGGCCCCTCATCAGCGCACCGCCGCCCCGCCTGCGGACTCGAGCTCCTCCAGGAACCGGTCCACGACACGGCTCTGCCGGGTTTCGTCCTCGAGCGACTCCCCGACGATGCGGCCCGCGAGCTCGGTCGCGAGGCGGCCGAGCTCGCCGCGCAGCTGGGCGAACGCCTGCTGGCGGTCGGCCTCGATCTGCGCGTGCGCGGCCTCGACCAGGCGCCTGGCCTCGGCCTGGGCCTCCTCGCGGAGCTCGACCTTGATCTGAGCGGCCTGCTCACGAGCCTCTTCCCGCATGCGGGCGGCCTCGTGACGAGCCTCGTTCAGCTTGGCCCTGTACTCCTCCAGCGTGCGCTGGGCCTCGGCCTGGGCATCTTCGGCCTTCTTGATGCCGCCTTCGATGGCCTCGGTCCGCTCCTCGAGAGTCTTCTGGATGCGCGGGGTGAGGATCCTGCCGACGACGAGGAAAACGACCAGGAACGCGAAGCCGCCGACGATGAGCTCATAAGCATGCGGGATGAGCGGGTTTTCCGCTTCCGCGAGGAGCCTGGCTCCCAGAGGCATGGCTGCAGCCTTTCGTCAGGGGTGTTCGCGTTACTTGATGCTCTGGAAGATGAACGGCGCGACCAGACCGATGAGGGCCAGCGCCTCGGTGAGGACGAAGCCCAGCAGCATGTTCTGGCGGATCAGGCCGTAAGCCTCAGGCTGGCGGGCGATGGCCTGCACACCCTGGCCGAAGATGATGCCGACGCCGATGCCGGGGCCGATGGCGGCGAGACCATAGCCGATGGCGGTGACGTTGCCGGAGACCTCAGCAAGAAGGCTCATTGTGATGCTTTCCTTTACTGTCGGCCGGTGAGGGGTTCACCGGTCTGGACTAGGTCAGTGGTGATCTCAGTGGTCGGGGTGCAGCGAACCGCCGATGTACATGGCGGCCAGCATCGTGAAGAGGAACGCCTGCAGGTACTCGATGAAGATCTCGAAGCCGGTCATCACGATCGTCATCAGCACGCCGAGGACGCCGACAGCGGCACCCGTGACGGTGAGCCTCTCGAACAGGAACCAGAAACCGACCGCGCTGAAGAACGCGAGCAGCATGTGACCGGCGAACATGTTCGCGAAGAGTCGGACGGCGTGCGTGAACGGCGCGATGATCATGTTCGAGAGGAACTCGATCGGGGCGAGCAGCACGTAGATGGGCTTGGGCAGCCCGGGGGGGAACATCATGTTCCTGAAGTAGCCGATGAACCCCTGGTGCTTGATCCCCAGGTAGATCTTGATCACGTAGATCGTGACCGCGAAGACGAGCGGGAAGGCGATGTGCGAGGCGATCGGGATCTGGACGAACGGCACGACACCGAAGACGTTCCAGAGGAGGATCAGGAAGAACAGGGAGAGCAGCAGCGGCATCCAGCGCTCGGCGTCCTTGCCCAGGAACGGGCGGGCCACCTGGTCGCGGACGAAGAGGTAGCCGAGCTCACCCATGTTCTGCAGGCCGCGGGGCACGAGTTTCGGCCTGGAGAAGGCGGCCCACCCGAGCGCGCACACGATAAGCGCGCCGACAACGGCGAGCAGCACGGGCTTGGACGCCCATTCCGGGGCGCCTGGCCAGAGCGGGGGGAAGTTGAAGATCGAAGGCCCGGGGGCCTCGAACTCTCCGTCGGCGAGGACCGTCAGCGCGCTCACGCGGCGTTCCCTCCAAGATGGTGGATCAACAGAAGACTGCGGGATGTGGTCGGCGCGCTCAGCGGCCGTACTTCACATAGACCAGGTAGACGGCGAGCACGACCCCGAGGATGACGCCTATCGGGAAAAACGCGCCCACGCCAGTCCAACGGTCCAGCAACCAGCCGATGCCGCCCCAGACCAGCATCCCGGCGATCAGAGTGCTCGGGATTGACCAGGCGGCATTGGCGAAGTCGCGGCCGTCTTCCTCGGGCTTGCGCTGCTCGCTCATCGCGGGCACGACGATAGCAGGCGTGCAGGGGACTAGTCATATCGGACCCCACACCGGCCCCGGGGAATCCTACGCTCATCGCCGGCCACCTTGTCCGGGGACCTTGGCATCCGGGTCGACGTAGAGCATTTTCAGTTTGAGGAAGGCGCGCACCTCGCCGATCGTCCACACGATCGTGCAGATGACGACGCTCCACCCGAAGGCCCCCGGCGCGAAGGCCGTGGCGTCCGAGAAGGAGCTCAGGAGCACCATCAGCAGGATGACCTTGACCAGGTAGCCCAGCACGGCGGCCAGCATCATCATCTGGGGCGAGACTCGGCCCGCCCAGGTGACGGCGACCAGGCCGGCGGTGAAGAACGCGGCGACCACGACGACTCCGATGGCCGCTCCCAGCGCACCCTTGGTTCCGGCCATCAGGGCGGCGACGACCACGACAACCAGCCCGACCGCGATGGTGGGTACAGCCGCGCCTTTGAGCGCGCGAACGTCGTTGGCCTGCATCGGTGCTCCAAGAAACAGTTGTCAAGCGAGCGATTGCTACCTTGCGAGGCGAGTCCTGCCCGCCCCTTGCTAGTGAAAGGTATCACAAGCTCAGGAATGGGCGCCTTTACCTGGGCTTTCGTGCAGGTAGACCGGCGAATCGATGATCCGCCGCCGAGTCTTGGCGAACCTGGTGGACCAACCTGTGGTCAGGAAGTGGACCAACCTGTGGTCGGCGGACCGCGAGATCAGCCCGTGGCCGCGGACGCGCGGGAACTGGTGGCCGCGCCCGGCACCGGCGGGTCCTCCGCTGCCGGCCCGGAGTCGGGCGCCGGCCCCCGCCGCGAGGCGTGGGTGCCCCCGCCTCGGCCTCCCCGGCCGGAACGCCAGAGCGGCAGGCCCATCATCACCAGCACGACCAGCGCGAGCAGCACGACGACGGGGAAGACGATCAACGGAACGCCGCCCACCGACAGGCCCACGACGGTCGCGGCGAACAGGAACGTCCACGCGTACATGATGAGGACGGTGCGCCGGTGCGAGTGGCCGACCTGCAGGAGCCGGTGGTGCAGGTGGCCCCGGTCGGGCGCGAACGGCGACTTCCCGTACGAGGTGCGCCGCACCACCGCCATGACGAGGTCCGCCAGCGGGAGCACCATCACCGCGAGGGGAAGCAGGATCGGCAGCACGACGGGGAAGCGGTTGATGTCGCCGGCGGCGCCGTTGTAGTCGACGGTGCCGGTGACCGTGACCACCGAGGTGGCGAGCACCAGGCCGATCAGCATCGCGCCCGTGTCGCCCATGAAGATCTTGGCGGGGTGGAAGTTGTGCGGCAGGAAGCCGAGGCACATGCCGATCAGGATGGCGGTGATGGCGGCCGTGACGCTGAGGCGGCCCTGGTCCATGCTGTCGGTGAGCGCGACGGTCCACGCGAACGTCGCAAGCGCGGCGATGCACACGATGCCGGCCGCCAGGCCGTCCAGGCCGTCCACGAAGTTCACCGCGTTGATGGCCACCACCACGATCAGGATGGTGATGGTCGTCTGCAGCGTGCTGTCGAGGCTGATGGTGTTGCCGTTGGGCAGGGGAACCCACAGAAGGGTGAGCTTGAACGCGACGAGCAGCCCGGCCGCGGCGATCTGCCCGCCGAGCTTGATGAAGGCGTCCATCCCCCACCAGTCGTCGAGGAAGCCGATCAGCACGATCACGCCGCCCGCGAGGGCCAGCGCGATGACGGTCTTGCCGTCGCCCATGCGGGGATCGGCCAGTTTGGGGCCGATGTGGTCCAACTGACTGGCGACGAACAGCCCTGCCAGCATGCCCGCGTACATCGCCAGGCCGCCGAGGCGTGGAGTGCGGACCGTGTGCACGTCTCTCTCGCGGATCTCCGGCGCGGCGCCGATGCGCAGCGCGAAAACCCTGACCAGCGGGACCAGCAGATAAGTGACCGCCGCTGCTACCAGCGCTATGAGAGTGTATTCGCGCACGAACCTAGTTTCCCGGATTGTCCGGTCAGATGTGACCGGAAAACTGCACAGAACAGCACATTAACCGCGTGGATACGCTGGATGACCCCGGGTGAGCTGCGTCACCCGCTCGGCCACCGACGCTACCGCACCCTGATCGCGCACCGCCTGCGCCACCATCGAGGCGATCTCCTTCATCTCGGTCACCCCCATGCCCTGCGTCGTGACGCACGGGGTGCCGATGCGGATGCCGGACGTCACCGTGGGCGGCTCGGGGTCGTACGGGATGGTGTTGCGGTTGAGGGTGATCCTCGCACGGGCGCAGCTCTGCTCGGCCATCGCTCCCGTCACCCCGAGGCCGCGCAGGTCGATGAGCGCGAGATGGGTGTCGGTGCCGCCGGAGACCGGGCGCATGCCCTCGCCCGCGAGCGCGTCGGTCAGCGCGCGGGCGTTGGCCACCACCTGCTCGGCGTACGCGCGGAACTCCGGGCGTCCCGCCTCGCCGAAGGCCACCGCCTTGGCCGCTATCGCGTGCATCAGCGGGCCGCCCTGGACGAACGGGAACACCGCTCGGTCGATCTTCGCGGCGAGCTCCGCCGTGCACAGGATGCCGCCGCCCCTCGGCCCGCGCAGGGCCTTGTGCGTCGTGAACGTCACCACGTCGGCGTGCGGCACGGGCGAGGGAGCCGCGCCGCCCGCCACCAGGCCGATCGTGTGCGCGACGTCCGCGAGCAGCCAGGCCCCCACCTCGTCGGCGATGCCGCGGAACACCGCGAAGTCGATGAACCGGGGGTAGGCCGTGGCGCCGCAGATGATCAGCTTGGGCTGGTGCCTGACCGCGAGCTCGCTGACCTCGTCGTAGTCGATCGTCTCGGTGTCGCGCCGCACCCCGTACGCCACGACGTCGAACCAGCGCCCGGAGAAGTTCACCTTGGAACCATGGGTCAGGTGGCCGCCGTGGGAGAGCTCCATCGCGAGCACGGTGTCCCCCGGCTGGAGCAGCGCCGCGTACGCGGCCAGGTTGGCCGACGCGCCCGAATGGGGCTGGACGTTGGCGTGGTCGGCCCCGAACAGCGCCTTCGCCCGGTCGATGGCGAGTTGCTCCGCGCGGTCGACCACCTCGCAGCCGCCGTAGTAGCGCCTGCCGGGATACCCCTCGGCGTACTTGTTGGTGAGCGTGGAGCCCAGCGCCGCGATCACCGCAGGGGAGGCGAAGTTCTCGCTGGCGATCAGCTGGAGGCCGCCGCGCTGCCGCGCGAGCTCGTCGAGCAAGATCTGGGCGATCTCCGGATCCTCCCGCTGAAGCTCGGAGAAATCGGGCCCGTAGAAGTCATCAGCGTGCTCGTGGTCGCGCCCTTTCGCGTGCATGGCTCGCTCACCACTCCTTTCGCGCGCGGAAACGCGTGCGTTGACATCCTCCCCGGCGTGAACGCCGGGGACTCCCCCACGTCGCCGTGGGGTTCTTACTGCTTCCGCTACGCCGCTTGCGCACCGTAGGTTCCGGGCGGTGCCAGGGTCGGAGTTGCCTTCCCTGGTCTTACCTGCCCTCCACAGTCGTTTATGCCGTGTCCAGCCAGCCCGGCGGCCACGGTCGTACCGGTGATGCGCTGCCCCTCAAGCAGAACGTTGATCGCCGCGGCGATGTCGCGGTCGTGGTGCTCACCGCAGGACCAACAGTCCCAATCTCGCACATCCAAAGGGAGTTTGCCGACCCCCCTCCCGCAGCACGGACACAGCTGAGAGGAGGGAAACCAGCGGTCGATCTTCACCAGGGCGCGCCCGTACCGGGCGGCCTTGCCCTCCACCAGGGTGACAAACGCCCCCCAACTCGCGTCATGCACCGACTTGGCCAACCGGCCCCGCGCCAGACCCCGCACCGACAGCGTCTCGACATGCACCACTTGGCTCTCGCGGATGATCGAGGTACTGGTCTGATGCAGGAAATCACGGCGCGCATCGGCCACCTTGGCATGCTGGCGCGCGACCCGCGCCCGCGCTCTGACCCGGTTGCTCGATCCCTTCTCCTTGCGTGACAGCGACCTCTGCAGCCGGGCGAGCTTCTTCTCCCTACGCCGCAACCACTTCGGGTTCGCGATCTTCTCCCCGTCACTGAGGACCGCATAATGGGTCAGCCCCAGATCGATCCCCGTCTCCGCATCGACCTCAGGCAGCACCTGAGCGGCATCGTCGACCTCCACCACGAACGAGGCGAAATACCGCCCCGCGGCGTCCCTGACGACCGTGACCGAGGAGGGAACCCCAGGCAGCCCGCGTGACCAGCGAACCTCCACCTGCCCGACCTTCGCCAGATACAGGCGGCCGTCGCCGGTCAATGAGAATGCGTTGGTGGTAAACCGGGCCGCCTGCCGGTGGTCGTGGCGGGACTTGAAAACCGGCAACCCCATCTTCGGGCCCCTGCGCCTACCCGACACCGAGTCGAAGAAGTTCTTGTAGGCGGTGTTCACATCGCGGACCGACTGCTGCAGCACGACCGAGGACACCTCGCCCAGCCACGCCCGCTCTGGGGTCTTCTTCGCTGCGGTGAGCACCAGACGCTGGATCTCGGCGTCCCCGATGAACGGCAGCCCGGCCTTGCGGGCAGCCCTGCGCGCCGCCAAAGCGTCGTTCCACACCACCCGGGCACACCCGAACGTCCTGGCCAGCATTTCCCGCTGAGGCGCGTCAGGGTAGAGCCGGTAGTTGTAACGCAGCTTCACCTCGACCCATCCCCAACCAGACCAGCAGCGACACCGCACCCACTAATCGAACACATTAACGTCTGGCCTATGACACTGGAGGCCGAATATCGACGCGGACGGAACGTAGTTACCGCGATGCATGTTCATCTGGTCTTCGTCACCAAGTACCGGCGCAACGTGTTCGACGACGCGATGCTGCGCCGCTGCGAAGAAATCATGATCGAGGTCTGTGACAGCTTCGAGACCGAACTGCGCGAGTTCAACGGCGAGCACGACCACGTCCACCTGCTCGTCCACTACCCACCCAAAGTCGCGATCTCCAAGCTGGTCAACTCACTGAAGGGCGTGTCCTCGCACTACCTGCGCAAAGAGTTCATCGGACAGGCCAACCGTGCCACCATGCACGGCCACTTCTGGTCGCCGTCCTATCTTGCCGCCTCCTGCGGCGGCGCGCCCCTCACGACCATCAAGCAGTACATCGAACACCAGCGCCGCCCCACCTGACATCACAGATCCCCGCCACGCGCTCCGGTTGTCCCGCCTGACGGCAGGCCATCCCCTAAAAGAAGCGGACCGCATCCATCCCCGCCCTGAAGCTGAAGGGACGGGGCCTTCTGCGGCTTCCCGGTAAAGACCACCGATCTCCCCACTTTATGCCTCGTGATGCCAGGTCACCGCACTTCCGCGGCGTGGATCAGCTGTAGGCGTGGGGAGCACTGGACGCGGTGGGCACCCAGCGGGGGGTGTCCGCCGCCTGGTCGCTGATCGCGGTCAGCACGGCCTGGCGGTACATGCCGAGCCGGTTGCGCCACTCGGTCATGTCCTGGACGTAGCGCTCGGCGACCGGCGCGTCCCAGACGTCCCGGCTGCGGGCCATCTGGTACGCCTTGTCGAGTGAGCTGGTGAGCCCTTCGAGCAGCGGTTGCGTCTGCTGCCAGAGGTCGACGAGCTTCTGGTACTCGGGGTTGAAGCGCCAGTTGCTCGCCTGGCCGTCCGGGCTGAACGGGTCGGGCGAGGACGACGCGGGCGGCGTCTCCCCTGGCTGGAGCGGCTGCGGCGCCGGCGGGTCGGCATACATCTCGGGCGGCCCTCCTCTACGAACCGGACGGCGACGTCACGCCGCCCCTACCCTCGGACAACGATCTCCCGCCTTCGGACGACGAACTCGTTCCCTCGGACGGCGAACTCGACCCCCACCCAGCCGGCGGCGACTCTCCATCACCCGAATACGCGCCCTCCGCCCGTCCCGCACCCTCCACATACGCCACATCCGCACTCCCCGGATACGCACCGTCCGCACTCCCCGGGTACGGGCCGTCCGCACTCCCCGGGTACGGGCCGTCCGCTTTGCCCGGGCTCACCGCTTCGGGGGAGCTCGCCTCGGCGTGGTGAGGGCCGTTGCCGCTGTAGTCGCCGTATCGGGCCCCGTCGCCGCCAGGGGCATAGACACCTGACTGAACGTGCTGACCGGCCTGAACAGCGCCCTGAGGAGCCGCCAGACCCTGCTCAGTCGCCTGCCCGCCCGAGTCCGGGGGCAGCGGTGCCGACGGCTTGGCCGAGCCGGACGGATCGCCGGGCTCGACATAGCCGACAGGCCCGTCCGCGTGGGGATGGCCGGGCGCGGCCCCGTCCGGAGGGACGACCACGGGCTGTTCCAACGGAGGGATCTTGTCCATGTTCTGCATCAGCCAGTGGAGGTGCTCCGCGCTCGGCGGTTTCATGGTGACCTCGACGACCCGCACGCCGTCGACGTCGATCACTCGCGTCCGCTCCTGCGTGGTGTCGACGTCGTGGGGATTGTCCTTGTTCAGCGTATCAAGCTGACCATCAGAACCCCCCTGCCCCCCGTCCCCAGCCGGAGGCACACCCTGCGACTCCCCACCATCGGGAACCCCCTCCCCAGTCGGACCCGCGTCAGCCCTCGGCACGCCATCAGCGTTAGGAACCGCGTCACCCGTCGGCGCCGGATCAGCCGTGGGAGCGGGGTCACCCGTAGGTGCGGGGCCGGCATTTGGAGCCGAGTCACTCGTCGGCACGGAATCAGCCCTGGGGGCGGGATCAGCGTTGGGAGCGGAGTCACCCGTCGGCGCGGAGTCAGCTCTGGGAGCGGAGTCAGCTCTGGGAGCCGAGTCAGCTCTGGGAGCCGAGTCGCCTGTGGGAGCCGGATCTGCCTTGGGGGCGGGATCGGACCTTTCGGCCTTCGGGCTGGGATCCGAGCCGTCGATCTTGTGGGCGTCCTGCTTGTCGGGCTTGTCCGCCTGAGGGGCACCCTGGTTGTCGGAATGCTGAGGCTTCGGAGCTGGATCTGATTTGTCGGCCTTCGGGCTGGGATCCGAGGTGTCACTCTTGGGCGCTTCGTGCTTCTCCGGCTTGTCGGCCTTCGGCGAAGGATCCGACTGATCGGACTTGGGAGACTCGTGCTTGTCGACCTTGTCCGCCTGCGGCGACTCGACCTTGTGCGTCTTGTCCTGCGGGTCGGCCTTGGGGCCATGGTCCTTGTCGGCCTTGGGCGCGGGATCCTTCTCAGCCTTGGGGGCGTGGTCCTTGTCGGGCTTCTCAGCCTTCGGGGTGTCGTGCTTGTCGGCCTTGGGGGTGTCGTCCTTGTCCGACTTCGGCGCGTGATCCTTTTCGGGCTTGTCGGCCTTGGGAGTGTGGTCCTTGTCGGACTTCGGGGGGTCCTGCTTGTGTGACTTGTCCTGGGTGTCGGCGGTGGGAGTGCCGTCCTTGTTGGCCTTGTCAGACTTGTCTGCCTTATCGGACTTGTCGTCCTTGGAGTTGGAGTCCTGCTTTTCGGCAGTGGTCTGCTTCATGCTCTTGGGACCGGTCGCCGGGTCGTTCTGCTTTTCCTTCTTCTCCAGAAGGACGAGCCGGGCGCCGACATCCTTGACCAGGGTTTCTCCCGCGTCCGCCACCTGGGCGGGCCGGTGGGTCGCCGGTACGGACAGACCGGCTCCGCTCGTCAGCTGGGTGATGCGGGACTCGACGGTGCGCATCTGCGCGCCCGCACGCCCGACCTCGGCCAACAGCTCACGGACCAGCTTCGGGTCCATTCCGTCCAGCTTGCCCATGGGCGTCTCCCGGTGCTCGTGGTCGCCGCTCCCCCTGGTCCGCTCTCTGGAGAGGGCTCGCGCCCGCTCGCAGCCATGCTCCCTCGCTCCCGCCCGTCGCTCAAGAGCACAGACGCACTTCACGGTACTGAGATCCACCGACCGTACGCCTCGGCGATAGCCATACGGCATGAGTCACGAGGGAAACGAGCGGCGCCTGAGCCGGAGCCCAGACGCCGCCATTCGCACTACCGCCCAGCGTCAGCCCTCATTCCACGCACAGACGACCGTCCTTCTCGGGAGACGACCGTGCTTCTCGTGGAGTCAGGGCCGACAGTCTTCCCAGCGTCAGCCGTCTTTTCTGGTGGCGTCGGCCGTGCCGGAGCCGTTGGACCTCGCCGAGTCGGCCACACCGGCTCCACCGACCTTGTCAACGGGGTCGACCGCAACAGGCTTGTCGCCCTTGTCGGCGGTCTCGGGCTTCTCGAGCTTCTCGGCGGTCTCGGCGGTCTCGGGCTTCTCGGCGTCCGCGAGCTTCTCGGGAGTCTCGGCGTCCGCGAGCTTCTCGGGGTTCTCGGAGGTTTCCGGCGCCCCGGATGGCCGGATGTCGTCGGCCGGAGCGGTCTTGACGATCGGGGCTTCCTCGACGACCTGGTCCGTCTCAGCAGGCTTGTCGGCCTGATCAGCCTTGTCAGCTAGGTCGGTCTTGTCCGAGAGATCCGTCTTGGCAGGAAGGTCGGTCTTGTCGGAGAGGTCGGTCTGGTCCGTCTCGGTGGCGGGGCCGGACTTCTTGAGGTCCAGTTCCTCCTCCGGGTCGGCGTCCGTCGCGACGTACCCGATCACACTCCGCAGCTTCTCGACCGAGATGGCGCCCTTGCGCAGCACCCGGGGCACGGGCGTCGTCAGGTCGATGATCGTGGAAGGCGTGCTGTCGGCGCACGCGCCGCCGTCGAGGTAGACCGCGACCGACTCCCCGAGCTGCTCCTCGGCGTTCGCCGCGGTCGTCGCGGGCGGCGCGCCCGACCGGTTGGCGCTGCTCACCGCCATCGGCCCGGTCTCCTTGAGAAGCTCCAGCGTGATCGCGTGCAGCGGCATCCGGACCGCGACGGTGCCCTTGGAGTCGCCGAGGTCCCAGTTGAGCGAGCGGCTCGCCCGGCAGACCAGCGTCAGCGGGCCCGGCCAGAACGAGTCGATGAGATCCTGCCCATGGGTGCCGAGATCCTCCACCAGGGCGCCCGCCGCGCGGACGGTGCCGACCAGCACGGGGACGGGCATGTCTCTGCCACGCCCCTTGGCCTCCAGCAGGGCCGCGACCGCCGACGGGGTGAAGGCGTCGGCTCCGATGCCGTAGACCGTGTCCGTCGGTATGACCACGAGCTCGCCGGCCCGGATGGCCGACGCCGCGTCGGCCAGCCCTGCGGCACGCTCCTCGATGTTCGAAGAGTCATAACGTCGACTCACGACTTTCATCCTCCCACGTGCGTGGGCCCCGACGCCGGGAGACCGGTGCGCGGGCCCTATTCCTGGCCGAATCGTGCCGTGACGAAACGATCGCGGTTGGCAAGATCGGCGTTGTTACGGGCGTCCCGCCAGCCGCGCTCCTCGGAGAACACGAGATAGACGGCCGAACCCTGCTGGTCGGCGTGCTCGACCGCGACGAGGCCGCCGGGACGGAGCAGCCGCCGGGCCGTACGTTCGACCGCGCGCACCTCGTCCAGACCGTCCTCCCCCGAGCCGTACAGGGCCCGGGACGGATCGTAGTCTCGAACCTCGGGATCGCGTGGCACGGCCCCCGGCGGGATGTACGGGGGGTTGGAGACGACGAGGTCAACCTGGCCGTCGAGCTCGGGAAGGCAGTCGGCGAGGTCCTCGGGGTGGAGGGAGACGCGGCCCTGGCCATGCTCCACGATGTTCTGCTTGGCCCAGCCGTACGCCACCGGATCGACCTCGACCGCGTGCACCTGGGCGAGCGCGACCTCCTGGGCGATCGACAGGGCGATGGCACCGGAGCCGGTGCCGAGATCGACCACGACCGGGGACGCGACGTCCATCTCGCGCAGCCGGTCGATCGCCCAGCCCGCGACCACCTCGGTCTCAGGACGCGGCACGAAGACGCCGGGGCCGACCTCCAGCGACAGATAGCGGAAGTAGGCGTGCCCGGTGATGTGCTGCAGCGGCTCCCGCGCCTCGCGACGAGCGATGCCCTCCCAGAACAGCGCGTCGAACTCGGAATCGGGCACCGTGTGGAGCTGGCCACGCCGCACACCATGGACGAACGCCGCGATCTCCTCAGCGTCGGTTCGCGGTGAGGGCACACCCGCCTCGGCCAGCCGGGCGGTGGCGAGCGCTATCTCGTCCATCAGCAGGGTCATGGGAGTTTTCGTCGATTGTGTCGTTACGAGTGGGAGGCGAGCTTGTCCGCCATCTCGGCGTCCGTCAGGGCCTGTATGACCGCGGACAGGTCGCCGTCGAGGACGTGGTCGAGGTTGTAGGCCTTGAACCCTACGCGGTGGTCGGAGATGCGGTTCTCCGGGAAGTTGTAGGTGCGGACGCGCTCGGAACGGTCGACCGTGCGCACCTGGGACTTGCGCTCGGCCGAGGCGGCGGCGTCGGCCTCCTCCTGGGCGATCGCGAGGAGCCGCGCGCGCAGGATCCGCAGAGCGGACTCCTTGTTCTGCAGCTGGCTCTTCTCGTTCTGGCAGGAGACGACCACACCGGTCGGCACGTGGGTGATGCGCACGGCCGAGTCGGTGGTGTTGACGCTCTGGCCGCCGGGGCCGGAGCTGCGGAACACGTCGATGCGGAGGTCGTTGGGGTCGATCTGCACGTCGACGTCCTCGGCCTCCGGGTACACCAGGACGCCGGCCGCCGAGGTGTGGATGCGGCCCTGTGACTCGGTGACCGGAACGCGCTGGACCCGGTGGACCCCGCCCTCGAACTTCAGGCGCGACCACACGCCGTCGGCGCCCTTGCCCTTCACCGCGACCGTGACGTCCTTGTAGCCGCCGAGGTCGGAGTGCTGCGCGTCGATGATCTCGGTCTTCCAGCCGACGCGCTCGGCGTACCGGAGATACATCCGGAGCAGGTCTCCGGCGAACAGGGCGGACTCCTCGCCGCCCTCGCCGGCCTTGATCTCCATGATGATGTCTTTGTCGTCGTTGGGGTCGCGCGGGACGAGCAGGTGCGTGAGCCGCCCCTCCAGCGCGGGGATGCGGCCTTCGAGCTCGGCGGCCTCCTCGGCGAAGGCGGCGTCCTCGCCGGCGAGCTCCTTGGCGGCCTGCAGGTCGTCGCGGACGCCTTCGAGCTCGCGGTAGGTGGAGACGATGGGCGTCAGCTGGGCGTAGCGCTTGCCGAGCGTTCGCGCCTGGTTCTGGTCGGCGTGCACGGCGGGGTCGGCGAGCTTCTGCTCAAGCTCCGCGTACTCGTTGAGCAACTCGTCGAGGTTCACCGTGCGTCCTTCTTCCTTCACCGACAGGCAAGAACCGGGGCCATCACCAAGAACGCCGACCCGGGCACGCCCCCCGGGAACGGGGGGCGATTCCGAGCCGGCGCTTCTTGCCGAGCTACTTGCTCGCGGGCTTCTTGCCGAAACGCTTCTCGAAGCGGGCGACCCGGCCACCGGTGTCCAGGATCTTCTGCTTGCCCGTGTAGAACGGGTGGCAGGCGGAGCACACGTCGGCGTGGATGACGCCGTTCTTGGCGGTGCTACGGGTGGTGAAGCTGCTGCCACAGCTACACGTCACCTGAGTGGTGTGGTACTCCGGGTGAATGTCGGGCTTCATGTCAATCCTCTCTGGCGCGGTCGCCGGGTCGCCTTCGTCTCTCGCGGTCAGGTGACGCGCGGGCGGGCGGGAACCGGAACCGCCGTGGTTCGGCTACCAGTGTGCCAGATCCTGTAACCACACCAGGCCATCGATCATTCCCGGGCGGGAGGGACCCGTTCCGGGGCGGGACAGGACCCTGACACGGCGCCGCCGGGGCGATCTCCGGCGGCCTGCCGAGCCTAGGTCAACGAACACCAATGTTTCCCCAAAATTACGCAGATGGACGCAAGGGCAGCGCAATGTAGGGGCCGCGCTTCCCTCACGACAGCTCGCGCGACGTACGACACCGGGGGCTGCGCCTGACCCGGGTGCGCCGGCCTAGGCGTGGCCGAGATAGGCCAGCACCGCGAGCACGCGGCGATGGTCGTCGGGCGTGGGGTCGAGGCCGAGCTTGCCGAAGATGCCGGAGATGTGCTTCTCGACCGCGCCCTCGGTGACGCGCAGACGCCCGGCGATCGCGTTGTTGGACCGGCCCTCCGCCATCAGCCCCAGCACTTCGGACTCCCTGGCGGTCAGGGAGTGCATCGGACGGTCGTGCCGGCGGCGGCTCAGCAACTGCACGACGACCTCGGGGTCGATGACCGTGCCGCCGGAGGCGACCCGGCGGACCGCGTCGAGGAACTCGGCGACGTCGGCGACCCGCTCCTTGAGCAGGTAGCCCACCGCCGCCGCGCCGCGCCCGATGAGCTCGGTGGCGTAGCGCTCCTCGACGTACTGCGACAGCACCAGCACGGGCAGGCCGGGCACCAGCGCGCGGGCCGCGAGCGCCGCCCGCAGACCCTCGTCGGTGTGGCTCGGCGGCATCCGCACGTCGACGACCGCGAGATCGGGCTCGTACGTTCGCACGGCCTCGACCAGGCCAGGACCGTCGCCCGTCGCGGCGACCGTGTCGATGCCTCCGTCGGCGAGCAGCCTGATCAGGCCTTCCCGCAGCAGGACGGAGTCCTCCGCGATCACCACCCGCACGGCGGCCGCCACATGAGGATCATCACCACTCGTACGGTAGCCGGGCGCGGACGAGCGTGGGGCCGCCCGGCGGGCTTTCGACGGTCAGCGCGCCGTCGATCGTCGCCGCGCGGTCGGCGAGCCCCGCGAGCCCGCCGCCCGGTCGCGCCTCCGCCCCGCCGATGCCGTTGTCCCGCACCTCGACCACGACCCGATCGTCCTGCCGGCTGACCCGGACCGACGCCTCGGTGGCCACCGAGTGCTTGGCGACGTTCGCGAGCGACTCGGCGACTATGAAGTACGCGATGCTCTCCACCGCCGCGGGCGGGCGTTCGGTGATCTCGACCGAGACGGCCACGCGCACCGGCGCCCGGGCGGCGAGCGCCGACAGCGCCGCGTCGAGGCCCCTGTCGGTGAGGATGGCGGGATAGATGCCGCGCGCGAGATCGCGTAACTCGGTGATCGCGGCCTTGGTGCCCGCGTGGGCCTGGGCGAGCAGCTCTCTGGCCTCCTCGGGATGGGAGTCGAGCTTCGCCTGGGCCCTTCCGAGGTCGAGGGCCACCGCGAGCAGCCGCTGCTGGGCCCCGTCGTGCAGGTCGCGCTCGATCCTGCGCCGCTCGGCCTCGGCGGCGTCCACGCCCCTGGCCCGGCTCGCCCGCAGGTGCATGACCCGCGCCTCGTCACCGGGACCGAGGAGCGCGGTGGCCAGCGTGCCGTGGAGCCAGGCCATGGCCCGGACGATGTAGAGCGTGGCGACCAGGAGGAGCAGGCCCACGAAGGCCCACGGCAGTGACCCGGGCACGCTTTCGATCACCAGGCGGTCGGTGAGCGTGGTCGTCTGACCCGACATCACGAGAAGCGGCTGGACCAGGAAGCCGATGGAGGACACCCACAGCGTCAGCGAGACGAGGAACTCGACCATGCCGAGCGGGAAAAGCAGCAGCAGGTAACCGAGGTCCCTCCAGGTGGCGGGATCGCCGAACAGCCACCCCAGATGGCTGCCCAGCCCCCGGCCCGGCCTCGGCCGGTACGGATCGGGGATGGTGACGCCCAGGGTGAGCCGCAGGAGGCGGCGCTCCAGCATGGCCCCAGCCCGCCAGAGCAGCATCGTCAGCACGAGCAGCGGCAGGCCGATCCAGATGATGATCATCGTGGCCGCGGCGGGCACGGCCGTGGCGAGGATCACGAACCAGGTGACGCCGGGGACCAGGCTGACCATCAGGTAGGGCGCGGCCCGCCAGGTCATGGGGTCGACGAGCAGGCCCAGAGGCCCACGCGGCCCCAGCGGCACGCGCTCGCGCAACGGCGGGCGCCCTGTCACCGCCGCCTCGGCAGTCATCCTGTGGCTCCTCCCGTCGGGCATCCTGTCGGGCATCGCGTCGGGCATCTGCCGGGCCGGGCCCGGGTGCCGTCACTCGACCGGATGGCACGAGCATGCCAAGCGCTCGGGCGCGACGCCATGTAGTGGGCCTGAGACCTCGGGTGGGGAAAACCCCCGCCTGGACGGGAGGCGCGCCGCCAAGCCCATCGTGCCTTCGGCGCCGCCAAGCCCATCATGCCTCGGCGAGGCCCAGGGGCGGGCGGTACGCGTTTCGGATCACGCGGACACGAAGAAGGGGCGGCGGGCCAGATGGCCCGCCGCCCCGACTCGGCGAAACGTGCTGGTCACCCGGGAGAACCGGGTGCCGTTGACGCTGGTGGTGCTAGTCGCGCTCGGAGCTGACCGTGGTCTTCTGGACCTGGAGCAGGAACTCCGCGTTGGACTGCGTCTCCCTCATCTTCTCCAGCAGGAGCTCCAGCGCCTGCTGCATGTCGAGGGCGTGAAGCACGCGACGCAGCTTCCAGACGATCTGCAGCTCGTCCCTGGACATGAGGATCTCTTCCTTACGGGTGCCGGACGCGTCGACGTCCACCGCGGGGAAGATGCGCTTGTCGGCCAACGAGCGGTTGAGCTTGAGCTCGGCGTTGCCGGTGCCCTTGAACTCCTCGAAGATGACCTCGTCCATCTTGGAGCCGGTCTCCACCAGCGCCGTGGCGAGGATCGTCAGCGAGCCGCCGTTCTCGATGTTGCGGGCGGCGCCGAAGAACCGCTTGGGCGGGTACAGCGCGGTCGAGTCGACACCACCGGACAGGATGCGCCCGGACGCCGGGGCCGCGAGGTTGTACGCGCGGCCGAGGCGGGTGATGGAGTCGAGGAGCACGACCACGTCGTGGCCCAGCTCCACCAGCCGCTTGGCGCGCTCGATGGCGAGCTCGGCGACGGTGGTGTGGTCCTCGGCGGGACGGTCGAAGGTCGAGTGGATGACCTCGCCCTTCACCGACCTCTGCATGTCGGTGACCTCTTCCGGACGCTCGTCCACGAGGACGACCATCAGGTGGCACTCGGGGTTGTTCCTGGTGATCGCGTTGGCGATCGCCTGGAGCACCATCGTCTTGCCGGCCTTGGGCGGGGAGACGATGAGACCGCGCTGGCCCTTGCCGATCGGCGCAACCAAGTCGATGATGCGGGTCGTCAGGATGCCCGGGTCGGTCTCCAGGCGCAGCCGCTCCTGCGGGTACAGCGGGGTCAGCTTGGAGAAGTCCGGCCGGTTGCGCCCCTGCTCGGGGTCCATGCCGTTGACGGTGTCGAGCCGCACGAGGGCATTGAACTTCTCGCGGCGCTCACCGTCGCGCGGCTGGCGCACCGCGCCGGTGATGACGTCGCCCTTGCGCAGGCCGTTGCGGCGGATCTGCGCCAGCGAGACGTACACGTCGTTGGAGCCCGGCAGGTAACCGCTGGTGCGCACGAACGCGTAGTTGTCGAGGATGTCGAGGATGCCGGCGATCGGGATGAGGACGTCGTCGTCACCGATCACGGGCTCGTTGCTGTCGAAGCGGTCGCGGCCACGACGGTTGCGCTCCCTGAACCGGCCACGGCGACCGCGGCGGTCGTCGTCGCCCTGCGGGTCGGGACCCTGGTCACGGCCCTGGCCACGGCTCTGGTCGCGCGTCTGCTCCCGGCCCTGGTCGCGGGACTGCTCACGGCCCTGATCGCGGGACTGCTCACGCCCCTGGTCACGAGACTGCTCGCGCCCCTGGTCGCGGCCCTGGTCGCGGGACTGCTCACGACGGCCCGGAGCGTCGCCCGCGTCGGCGGCGCGCTGCTCGGGACGGCTGTTGTCGTTGCGGTTGTCGGGGCGGTTGTCGCCACGGTCGCGCCGGTCGTTGCCACGGCCACGGCGCTCGCCGCGCTCGGCGCGGTCGCCGCGCTCACGGCGTGACTCGCCTCGCTCGGGGCGCGTCTCGGCCTGACCGGCCTCGACGGGCGCGGAAGCGGACGCGGACGCGGCGGCCACGGGGGCCGCCTGCTCGACGGGCTGCGCCTCCACGACGGGGGCCCGCTCTTCGCGGGTCTCGACGACGGCCTCGACCGGTGCCGGGCGGGAACGTTCCCTGCGGGTGCGGGCCGGGCGCTCGGCCACCGGCTCCGCGGTGACCGCGGGTGCCGCGGCGGCCGTGGGAGCCGCGGCGGCGGCGGGCTCGGCGGAGGTAGAGGCACCGTCAGCAGTTACGCCCTGCTTCTCCTGGATGGCCGCGATGAGCTGGCTCTTGCGCATCCGTCCGGTCCCGCTGATGCCCAGGCTCGACGCGAGAGCCTGCAACTCGGGCAGCACCATGGCGGACAGGCCGGTGCCGGAGCGACGGCGCGGCTTGGCCGCGGCGCGGGTGGGGGTGTCGCCGGCGACCGGCGCTGCGCCGGAGACGTCGGAGAGGAGTTCGGTGGTGTCGCTCAACTAAAAGGTCCTTCCCAGGGGTCGGGCGTCGGCCACGATCAGCCAGGCGTCCCGGTGGTGCGACCCGGCGGGACAGACCGGGTCGGGCTGTACGAATTTCTGAGGTGTCGGGAAGCCGGTGCGTCGAACCGGCACATGGCCGTCACCGTCGAGATTCGCGAGCCGTTGGGGGCCCGGGGGTCGCCCCCCGGCTGGTTACCGCCGACCAGATGTCGATGTCCGTCGAACGCGCATGTCCCCGATTACGCCGCTTCTCGACGCGCCAACCGGATGTGGACCAACCGGAGGTGATCAATTCGGGAAGCCCGCTGTGCGGCCCACGTCTTGCGACGGAAGGCGCGATCCAGCGATGTATGGCTGACAAGCACGCACCCGCAACGGGGGCATCTGGTGCGGCTATCAGCCTAACATCACCAGCGCACACTGCTATTCCCTGAAGGTCGAAGATGCATCAGCGTGTCTCGGGAAACTGAACGCTCGCGCCAGACTGGTCGACGTCCAATGGCTGGATGTGCCAGTCACTACCCACTTCCGACGCGATCAAATCATGGGTATCCGTCGTTCCGAACACGAGAACCGTCGGACCGGCTCCCGACACAACGGCGGGCATCCCTGCCACGCGGAGACGTTTTACCAGATCAGCCGTGCCCGGCATCGCAGGCGCGCGGTAGATCTGATGCAGACGGTCTTCGGTGGCGGCTAGCAACAACCCGCTCTCCGGCCGCTGGGTAAGCGCCGCGATGAGCAGGGCGGCGCGTCCGGCGTTCGCCGCTGCGTCGGCATGCGGCACGTCCTTCGGCAGAAGCCCGCGCGCCTCCTCGGTGGAGAGCCGGGTTCTCGGCACGCACACCACAGGTCGGACGCCCCCATGCGGGCTCAACTTCAGCTTACGCGGAGTTCCGTCCAGGTCGGTCCACGCGATGGTGAGACCTCCGGACAGGCACGGCGCGACGTTGTCGGGGTGGCCCTCGATCTCGGTGGCCAGCGCGAACACCTCGTCGTCCGGCATGCCGGGCGCGGCGAGCGCCCGGGCGGCCATGATGCCCGCGCAGATGGCGGCGGAGGACGAGCCCAGCCCCCGTGCGTGCGGGATGCGGTTGAGGCACCGCAGCCGGATGCCGCGCGGCTGCGGGACTCCCGCGCGGTCGAACGTGGCGCGCATCGCCCGCACGATCAGGTGACCCTCGCCGGTGTCGAGCTCCCCCGCGCCCTGGCCCTCGACCCGCACCTCGACGGCGCGGCCGCCCGAGGGCACCTGGTCGACGAGGCCGGCCTCGACCTCGTCGTACAGGGTGAGGGCGAGGCCCAGCGAGTCGAATCCCGGGCCGAGATTCGCGCTGGTGGCGGGCACGCGAACGACGACGGTGTTGCTCGTTGCCATGCGTTTCCTCGTTTTTCGTCGGTCTCGGGCGCTCTCGGACGCGTCAGGCGAGCTCGAGGGCGCCGGCGGCCGCGAAGGCGTCGACCGGGATCGTCAGCGGGGTGGGCGCTCCGGAGATCGCCCAGTCGGGGTCCTTCAGGCCGTTGCCCGTCACGGTGCACACGACGCGCTCGCCCTGGCGGAGAAGCCCCTGCTCGTGGGCCTGGAGCAGGCCTGCCACGCTCGCGGCCGAGGCCAGCTCGACGAACACGCCCTCCTCCTGCGCGAGGAGCTTGTACGCCGCGGCGATCTGCCGGTCGGTGACGGCCTGGATGGCTCCGCCCGACTCGTCGCGGGCGGCCTCGGCGAGCCTCCAGGAGGCCGGGTTGCCGATGCGGATCGCCGTGGCGATCGTGTGCGGGTGGGTGACCGGCGCGCCGTTGACGATGGGCGCCGACCCGCTGGCCTGGAAGCCGAGCATGCGCGGCGTCTTGGTGGCCATGCCGTCCGCGGCGTACTCGCGGTAGCCCATCCAGTACGCCGAGATGTTGCCGGCGTTGCCCACGGGGATGCAGTGCACGTCGGGCGCGTCGCCGAGGGCGTCGACGATCTCGAAGGCCCCGGTCTTCTGCCCCTGGAGCCGGTGGGGGTTGACCGAGTTGACCAGGGCGATCGGGTAGTTCTCCGCGAGCTTCCTCGTCATCTCGAGGCAGTCGTCGAAGGATCCGTCGACCTGGAGCAGCTTGGCGCCGTGGACGAGCGCCTGGGCGAGCTTGCCCATAGCGATCTTGCCACGCGGGACCAGGACCGCGCAGGTCAGCCCGGCCCGGACGGCGTAGGCCGCGGCGGAGGCGCTGGTGTTGCCGGTGGAGGCGCAGATGACCGCCTTGGCGCCCTCTTCGAGGGCCTTGCTGATCGCCACGGTCATGCCGCGGTCCTTGAAGCTGCCGGTGGGGTTGAGCCCCTCGACCTTGAGATGGACGTCGCACCCGGTGAGGGCCGACACGCGTCTCGCGGGGACCAGCGGCGTGCCGCCTTCGAGCAACGTGACCACGGGCGTCGTCGTGGTCACGGGGAGCCGGTCACGGTATTCCTCGATAAGGCCACGCCACGCCCTGAACATTTGTTGCTCCTCCCGCGCCCGGCCCAGCGCGAAGCGGGCCCGACAGCGCGTAACCATGGGTCCGCTGCCAGCGGTATCAAGCAATGAGTCTACGGGGGGCGCAAACCCCGCCGCGTCGCCCGTCCACAGGCTGGACCGCCTCGGCAAACCATTGACATCAATCCTCGGGCAGGCACCCTCGCGCCGGCCCCGAATGCGGCCAAGACCGCATCCCTGAAGAACCCTCGAAATCCTCACTGTCTCTTTAGCATCTTTTCCACCAGAATTGGGGAATCACCGTCCCCAAAATGGGGCCGACTACAGATGCCCGGAGGGGAAACGTCGCCGTGACCGACGACCAGATCTTCCACGCTTGTCACGGCACCGATGTGAACCCGGCCCGTCCTGACGCCGGGAACATCCATACGGCCCGCGAATCCGGGCACGCCGACCGCCTGCACTGGATTCTCGACCACCTGCCCGCGAGCCGACCCGGGCGTCCCGTCGCCGTGCTCGATCTGGGCTGCGACGACGGCGAGCTGTCACTGCTGCTCGCGGAGCGGGGCGACCGGGTGACCGGGATCGACGTGGAGCCGCCCGCCATCGCCCGCGCGCGCCGCCTGCGCGACCGGCTCCCGGCCGACGTGGCGTCGCGCACGGAGTTCGCGGTGGGCGACGGACACGGCCTGGACGGCGTCCCGGACGGGTCCTTCGACGCGGCCGTGGCCGGTGAGGTGCTCGACCGCGCCGGGGATCCCGTCCAGGTGCTCGGGGAGCTCCACCGGGCGCTCCGGCCGGGGGCCACGCTCGTGTTCACGGTGCCCTACGGCGTGAGCGAAGAGATCCTGCGGCTCGCCCAGGCCGGGAGCGCCGAGCCCGAGGACGACGGGCCGGCCGAGGTGCGCCCCGGGCCGGACGACGACGGCGAGCGCCGGCGGGTCTTCTACCACGGCAGCCTCCGCCACCTGGTCGAGCCGCTGTTCGAGATCCGCGAGCTGACCGTGCTGCGGCGGCACCTGGCCGGAGTGGCGGTACGCCGCGACGAGCAGCGCGGCACGCCCGGTTTCGCGCTGAGCCGTGCCGAGACGGCGTTCCTGCAGCGCGAGCGGCACCTGCACGGGGAGATCGGCGAACTGCGGGCGCGCTGCGCCGAGATGGCCGCGCGCGAGATCGCGCTCATGCGCGCCGGAGAGGACCTGCTCGGCCGCAACGCCGAACTGCGCGCCGAGGCCACCCGTCTCCGGCACCGCGTGGGCCACCTCGAAGGCCGCCTCGCCGAGTACCGCGAGCTGATCGCCCGGCTGCGCCGGTCGCGGGCGTGGCGGCTCATCACCGCCTACCGCCGCGTCCGCCACCCCTCCGGCGGGAAGGTCACGGGCCGGGACGCGGTCGCGCCGGTCGCCGCGAAGCTTCCCCTGGTGATCACGGCGTCCACAGGTGCCGCGCGGCCCGCCCTGCCGGCCCGTACGGAGGCGCCGGCGCCGGTGACCCCCGCGAAGTAGCGCGCTTCGGCCGCGAAGGCGCGCGCCAGGAAAAGGCTGTGCGTCAGGCGGGAAGGTGACCCGGGCAAGGTGGTCCGGAAAGGGTGTGCGCTCGGCGGGGAGGTGGCCCGGTAAAGGCGTGAGTAAAGCCCGCGTGGTTAGCGAGGGATCGCCGGGGGCATTGAAGGATCCGCAGGTGGCGGTCATCGTGAGCTGTCAGGGCCTCTTATGAAGCTCCCAGGTTCCTTGTATAGGGTCGGCTCCCGGCGGCCAACCGGAGCGACGAAGGAGCGATCATCTTGACCCGCCGCGTCGACCGCGCCACGACAGCACGTCACCGACGAACGCTTGAGGCAAGGGCTTCCTCCTCATGACTGATACCCCCAGAACCCCGAGACCCCCTGTTCCTGCCGGGGCGGGCGACCGGCCCGTCATCCGGCACAACGACTACTCTCCCCTGGTCCCGCCCTCGCTGGGCGAGTGGACGCCCCGCCTGCCGGTCAGCGTGGTCATCCCCGCCTACGGCGGCCGGCGGCGCCTCGACCTGACGCTCGCCGCGCTGGCCGCGCAGACGTACCCCTCGGGCCTGATGGAGGTCGTCGTCGTCGACGACGGCAGCGAGCCGCCGCTGCGGCTGCCCGACATCCGCCCGGAGAACACCCGCGTGGTCCCGAGCGCGCCCGGCGGCTGGGGTACGGCCCACGCGCTGAACACCGGGGTGCGCGCCGCGGAGGGGGAGATCGTCCAGCGCCTCGACGCCGACATGGTGACCTCCCGGGAGCACATCGAGGCGCTCATGCGCTGGCACCACCTCACCGACTACGTGGTGACGATCGGCGCCAAGGTCTTCGTGGAGGAGCCCGCCCTGACGGCGGCCGAAGTGCACGCGGCGGTGCGCGAGGGAGCGCTCGACACGCTTTTCGACCTGTCCAGGGCCGTCCCCAGCTCGACGGAGGCGACCATCCGCCGCCTGGACGGGCTGCGCGCCAGCAAGAACCCGTATCACGTCTGCACCGGGCCGACCGTCTCGTTCCGCCGTGCCCTGTTCTTCCAGGTGGGTGGCCTGGATCCCGAGGTGCTCAGGGGCGAGGACACCGAGTTCGCCTACCGGCTGGCGATGAGCGGCGCCGTGTTCGTCCCGGACATGGAGGCGCGGGCCGTCCATCTCGGGATGCCGGCGCAGCGCGTCGACAGGGAAGCGACCGTCCGGGTGGTGGCCCCCTTCCTGGCCCACCGGGTGCCGCTCCGCCGCGACCTGCGCAAGGAGCCCGGAAGGGGCTGGCTGGTGCCGTACGTCGAGGTGGTGCTCGACGCGGAGGGCTCCACCGAGCCTGAGGTGCGCGCGGCGGTGAGCGCGGCGCTGGGCGGGAGCCTGCCCGATGTGGCGGTCACGCTCGTCGGGCCGTGGGGGGAGCTGGCCCAGGGCCGCCACCCGGTGCTCGGTGATCCCGACTTCGAGCTGCGGCTGGTCCACGAGCAGTTCCGGTACGACAAGCACGTTCGCATCACCCCTGCGGCCGTCCCCGACCCGGCGCCCATCCCGTTCCGGTACACCGGACCGGTGGACGTGCCGCTGGGACGCCGTTCGCTGGAGCTGATGATCAAGGCCGTCACGGATGACCGGGCCGGGCTGCTGGTGGTGGAGTTCCCCGACGGCCGTACGGCCCGACTGGAACGCACCGACGCCCTCAACCGCGCCCGCCTGCTCACCGCACCGGGCGCGAATGTCCCCTCCGGGACTGGACCTCTCCCCCGGACGGACCATCTTCCCAGGGTCGGGGATCTCACCGGGGAGGATCTCGCCGGGGTGATCGAGCGGACCCACGGGGTGCGGCGCGGCCGGGCCGCCGAGTTCTGGCCACAGGCGACCGGCAGACCCAAGACGGTGCCGGCCGACGACGGCCGAGCCGGGGCCGGGCCGGGCACGCCCGGCGGAGGGGCCGCCGGAGGGGCCGCCGACCCCACTCCGGAGCGACCCCCTGGCGACAGGCCGGGAGCCTCGGAGCCGGCGGGCCACACGCGCCAGCCTGCCCGTACCGCCTCCGGGCCGGCCCGCGAGAAACTCACCAGCCGACTGCGTACAGCCCTCCGCGGACGCTGACAAGCGATCCACACGGCCCAAGGGGCCACCGGTTCAGACGGCCTAGCGGCTCAGACGGTCCAGCGGTTCAGGTGGTGAATCGCTAGGTGGTGGGCGTTGGGGAGGAGCCCTCGGGGGTCGGGGAGGTCGCCTGGCCGGTCTGCCCCTCGGGCGGCGTCACCGGGCCGGTCTCTCCCCCGGGCGGCGGGGACGACGGGGAGCCGTTGGCCGCGGGCGGCGACCCGGCTCGCCGGGCGGAGATGCGCTTGATCATGGTGCGCAGACGGCTCGCCTTGAGCGTGGCGACCTCCCTGCGCAGACCGCCGACCTCGCGGCGTAGATCGACGGCGGTCTTGCGCCACCGCCCGGACTCCTCGCGCCACTTGCCCACCTGGCCGCGCAGCCGCTCGACCTCCTTGGTGAGCCTGGCCACCTCGGCCTCGGTCTCCAGCCTGGCCCGGTAGGCCATCCTGCGGCCCCTGCCCGGGGAGGTCTCCGTGGACGGCACGAAGCCCAGCGTCTCGCCGTCGATCCACAGCGAGCCGAAGACGTCGTCGACCGCTTCGTCGTACCGCCCGGCGCCCGTTTCGGCGTACGGGCGGGAAGGGGGCTCGGGGGCCGTGACGAGGGCGGCGCGGGCGAAGGCGGCGCGGCGTTCCAGACGGGCCTCGGCCACGCCCTCGGCGGTCTCGGCGAGCAGCACGCTGACCAGCCCGTACCCGCCGTCCACCGCGAGGTCGAGCAGCCGGGCGAGGGTGTCCTCCCCCGGCACCCAGCCCGCGGGGAGGCGCAGCCGGAACGGTGCGAGGCGCTCGGCCTCGGACGCCGTGAGCCGCACCCGGCCCTCGTAGGCGTAGTGGCCGTGGACGAGGGTCAGGTCGAGACGGGAGTCGGTGAGGGGAGCCCGGCGCTCGGGGACCATGGAGTCCCAGGGGCCGGTCAGCAGCACCGAGACGTCGGGGACCGTGCCTGCGAGGACGGCGTCCACGGTGGCGCGGGTCTCCTCGTAGCCCTCGGCCTCGACCACGACTTCGAGGTACGGCACCTTCCACTGGCGCGTGGGATGACCGCGGAGCCAGCGGTACTGGGGGACGCGGTCGCCGATCAGGGCGTGGCTGACCCGGTCGATGGGCTGCTTGTCGCGCATGCGCATCGACGGCCCGAGGTGGAACCCGCGGGCCAGCGGCTCGGGGACGAACACCGCCCCCGCCTGCGCCAGGCGGTACCCCATTTCGGTGTCCTGGCCGAGGATGAGCTCCTCGTCCATGGGCCCCGCGTCGTCGATGAGCCGGCGGTTCACCGAGGTGGCGCCGCCCACGTGCAGGCTGAAGGCGCGGTTCGGGGTCTCGGTGAGGCCGTTGGTGCGCTCGACCAGGTCGACCAGCCACTCGTGCGGCTCGGCCGGCTCGAAGAGCTTCGCGAGGTCGTCCGCCGCCGCCACGACCTCCGGCGGGGGCAGCGCGGCCGTCGTGAACCGCAGGTAGCTGGTCACGACGAGGTACGGCGCGAGGTGGTGCCAGCGCATGTGCGCCTCGACCTCGTGCCGGTCGGCGACCACGTCGGAATCGAGCCAGTGGATCACCTCGCCGGTCGCGGCGGCGAGCCCGGCGTTGCGCGCGTTGGCCCTGCCGGGCGTGTCGCAGACGATCAGCCGGGTGCCGGGCGGGCGGATGCCGGGCAGGCGCAGGGCCGGGCTGCTGCCGTTGTCGACGACGACGACCTCGATCAGCTCCGCGGGGTAGCTCTGCGCGGAGAGCCCGGCGAGCACGAGGTCGAGCTTCTCCTGGCCGTTGTAGGCCGGCACCACGACGCTCACCCGGAGGCTCGGAGTCCAGGCGCCGAGCGCCGGAGGGTCGAGCACCGTGTAGTCGTTGCCGCGGATCCGCCGTGTCATGAGGCTTCCAGGATCAGGCTCGGGCGGAAGCCGCGCCACTGGTTCGCCGCCACCCGCAGGAAATGCGCGAGGGGAAGCTGCCAGGTGTGCCCGGCGGCGAGCGATCGGCGCAGGACGTACCCGAGGCCCTGGGTGCGGTAGATGCGGGCGCCGGCGGCGTGGGCGGCCTTCAGGAACTGGGCGTCCACCCCCCGCGGCACCCCCTCGAACCCGCCTATTTCCTGAAATTTCGCCCGAGCGAGGAAGATCGTACCGCCGGCGACGTGATCGGACCAGATCTCGCTGGTGTAGTCGGTGCGGCGGATCGTGACGTTCAGCGGCTCCAGGTAGAAGAACTCCGCCGTCGTGCCCACGATGTCGGCCCCGCTGTACGCCCGGGCCAGCAGCAGGTCGGAGAGATGCTCCGGGGAGTACCAGTCGTCGTCGTCCCACTTGGTGATCTCGTCGCCGCCCGCCCTGGCCGCCGCCTGGTTGAGCACCTCGCCGAACGGCGTGGCCTCGTCCGCCTCCACGACCGTGACCGGCAGCGGGAAGCCGTCGAGCGCCCGGCGCACCTCCTCGTGCGACGCGGGGACGCCGTGCAGCCCGAGCAGGACCTCCACCTCGACGTCGCGCTGGCGCGCGATCTGGGCGAGCGCGGACCCGAGCAGGTGCGGCCGTTTGCTGGACATCACCACGCTGACCTTCGGCACGGCGGCGCCGTGCGGGCGCGCGGGACGTGTCGCGTGGCGCCGCAGCCGCAGGCTGTGCTCCTCCCTGCGCAGGTCGCTCACCGAGCGGAGCGACGCGTCGCGCGGGCCGGGGGCCCAGGAGGTGAGCAACCCGGCGAGCCCGGCATCGGCCTCCTCGACCCAGGCGGGCACGTCGTCGGCGTACACCGGGACCCCGGCCGAGGCCAGGCCGAGGATCGTCTCCAGCACGTCGGCCCGGCCATGCGGCCAGCGGACGCGCAACCCGTCGAGGGGACGGAGCCGTACGATGTCGGCCGCGCTCAGGGGGAGGTTCGCGGCCTCACCGGCGAGCCGGGGCCGCCCGTCCTCGAAGGCCAGGTCGGCCGCGCCCGCCGACGGAGTGCGCACGTAGCCGAGCGGTGTGGGATCGCCCTCTCCCAACGCGCCACCTCTCATTCGAGCCCCGCGGGGGGCGGGGGAAGACGGCCGTCACCCAGGCCCGCCGTCGAGACCTTCACCCGAGCCCGGAGCCGGGGTCAGCGCGTGTCGTCGCCCTCGACGCGCATCACGCTGGTCACGCCTCTGACGATGTCGAGCTCGCGGAGGTCATCTATTGTCGCGGACAGCGCGGCGTCGTGGGCCCTGTGGGTGACGAGCACGAGCTGGGCGTCGTCGCCGTGGCCCTCCTGGCGCACGGTCTGTATCGACACGTCGTGCTTGGCGAAGATGTCGGCGACCCTGGCCAGCACGCCCGGCTTGTCGGCGACGTCCAGGGACACGTGGTAGCGCGTGATCGTCTCGCCCATCGGGTGCACGGGCAGGTCGGCGTAGGTGGACTCCTGGGGCCCGTGGGTGCCCGCGATGCGGTTGCGCGCCACGGCGACCAGGTCGCCCAGCACCGCCGAGGCGGTGGGGGCCCCGCCCGCGCCCTTGCCGTAGAACATCAGCTGCCCGGCGGACTCGGCCTCGACGAACACCGCGTTGTACGCCTCGCGGACCCCGGCCAGCGGGTGGCTCCTCGGGATCATCGCCGGGTGGACGCGGACGCCGACCGAGCGGCCGTCGTCGGACCTGGCGCAGATGGCCAGCAGCTTGATGACGTACCCCATGGCCTTGGCGCTGGACACGTCGGTGGCGGTGATCTCGGTGATGCCCTCGCGGTGCACGTCGGCGGCCGTCACCCGGCTGTGGAAGGCCAGCCCCGCGAGGATCGCCGCCTTGGCGGCGGCGTCGAAGCCCTCGACGTCGGCCGTCGGGTCGGCCTCGGCGTACCCGAGGGACTGGGCCTCGTCCAGCGCGTCGGTGAACGAGGCGCCCGAGGTGTCCATCTTGTCGAGGATGTAGTTGGTGGTGCCGTTGACGATGCCGAGCACGCGGTGGACGCGGTCGCCCGCCAGGGACTCGCGCAGCGGCCGGAGCAGCGGGATCGCCCCGGCCACGCTGGCCTCGAAGTACAGGTCGACGCCGTTCTCCTTGGCGGAGCCGTGGACCGTGGCGCCGTCCTCGGCGAGCAGGGCCTTGTTGGCGGTGACGATCGACTTGCCCGTGGACATGGCGGCCAGGATGAGCGACCTGGCCGGCTCGATGCCGCCGATCACCTCCACCACGATGTCGACGTCGTCCCTGGTCACCAGGGCCTCGGCGTCGGTGGTCAGCAGAGCGGGATCGATCTCGCTGTCGCGCTTGCGGCCGAGGCGCCTGACCGCCACCCCGGCGAGCTCCAGCGGGGCGCCGATCCGGGCGGCGAGGTCGTCGGCCTGCTCGTGCAGGAGCCTCACGACCTGCGAGCCGACGACTCCGCAGCCGAGCAGCGCGACCTTCAGCGGCTTGCCGGCCCCGCCGGGCTTCTCATGCCTTCCGCGCCTGTCGGAGGCCGGCTCGGGGGACTCCTGAGTGCCCTGAGGCCCTTCGGGTTCGACGGGTTTCACGCTTGCCCCCTCAACAGGTCGTCCTCGGTCTCCCTGTGCACGATCACGCGCGGCACGCCGTCCCTCACCGCGACCACCGCGGGCCTCGGGAGGTAGTTGTAGTTGTGCGCCAGCGACCGGCAGTAGGCCCCCGTAGCCGGGACGGCGAGCAGGTCGCCCGCCGCGATGTCCCTCGGCAGCCACACGTCGCGGACCACGATGTCACCGCTCTCGCAGTGCTTTCCGACCACCCGGGACAGCACGGGATGGGCGTCGCTGGTGCGGGACGCCAGCACGCAGGTGTAGTCGGCCCCGTACAGCGCGGTGCGGAGGTTGTCGCTCATGCCGCCGTCGACGCTGACGTACGACCGGAGGCCCTCGACGTCCTTGACCGTGCCGACCTCGTAGACGGTCACGCCGCCGGGGCCGGCGATGGCCCGCCCGGGCTCGACCGTGAGCCGGGGCACGGGAAGGCCGGCGTCCTCGCAGACCCTGGAGACGATCTCGCGGAGGCTGTCGGCGATCACCTTGATGTCGGGCGCGTCGTCGCCCTCGACGTAGGCGATGCCGTAGCCGCCGCCGAGGTCGAGCTCGGGCAGGACGACGCCGTGCTCCTGCTTGATCTGTGTCAGCAGCACCGCGAGGCGCCGGGCGGCGACCTCGAAGCCCGCCGTGTCGAAGATCTGGGACCCGATGTGGGAGTGCAGGCCGACCAGCTCCAGCTGGGGCAGGGCCAGGATGCGGCGCACGGCCTCGGCCGCCGCGCCGCTGTTGAGCGAGAGGCCGAACTTCTGGTCGTCGTGGGCCGTCGCGATGAACTCGTGCGTGTGCGCCTCGACGCCGGTGGTGACCCGGATCTGGATCTTGGGCCGCACGCCCAGCTCTTCCGCGAGGTAGCCGACGCGGGCGATCTCGTCGAAGGAGTCGACGACGATGTGGCCGACCCCTGCCCGCAGCGCCCTTTCGAGCTCGGCGTACGACTTGTTGTTGCCGTGCAGGGCGATGCGCTCGGGCGGGAAGCCGACGCTCAGCGCGACGGCGAGCTCGCCGCCGCTGCAGACGTCGAGCCCGAGGCCCTCCTGGTCGACCCAGCGGGCGACCTCCTTGCACAGGAACGCCTTGCCCGCGTAATAGACGTCGTCACCCTGGAAGGCGGCCTTGTAGTCGCGGCAGCGGGAACGGAAGTCGTCCTCGTCGACCACGTACAGAGGGGTGCCGTACTCTCGGGCGAGATCGCGGACGTCCACGCCGGCGATCGTGATCGCGCCGTCCACACGGCCGGACATCCGCGGCCAGATGGTGGGGACGAGCGTGTTGAGGTCGGCGGGGGCCTGCGGAGGACGCTCCTCGGGCAGCACCTCCGCGTGCCGGTCACCGGCGGGATGGGCGAATCGACTCACCCGCATGAGGCTATCCGACCCCGTGATCCCACCGCGCCCGATGCTCAACCAGCGAGACAACGAGGTGGAAGATCTCCAGAACGGCAGGCCGCCAGGCGTACCACTTCCGGCTTTTTGCCCGTTTTTGTCATATTTTCTCGGGAGGGGTCTCCCCCAGTTCTGTCAACCCCTCCCCGAGGACCTTCCGGACCGCTCGCGCCAACCAGACGCGGGCCGCATGAGCGCCGGTCGGCGCCTCGTCGCCCTTCGGGATCGCCGGGACGTGCTCGAACGCGTCGTGGTAGGCCCCGGCCAGCCGCTCCAGATACGCCGCCCGGCCCGCGTCCTGCCCCTCCCGCCTGCTCGGCGCCTCGGCCAGCACCCTCAGCACCGCCCGGTCGCAGGGATCGCCGAGCAACTCGGGCCGGAAGATCTGGACGTCCATGCCGAGGTCGCGGCACCACCGCTCGACGGCACCCGCCCGCACGTAGGCGTACCTCACGGCGAATCCGGGGTTGCCCCACGTGCGCGGCGCGTCCGGCCACGGCGCCTCCGCCCGGTCACGAAGCGCCGGCGCAGTCTCGGCGGGCACGGTGGGCTCAGCGGACACGGCGGGCTCGGCCAGGATCTCGCGGACGATCTCGCCCGGCTCGGCCACCTCGATCACCAGGAAGCCGTTCGGCCGCACATGGACCGCCCGCACTCCCGGCTCGGCGCGAAGCCGTACCGCCAGCTCCTCGGCGACCTCGCGCGCCGGCGCGCCCGCCCGCCTCAGCGCCGCCGTCGAGACGTACGCCGCTTCCCGCTCCCACGACCCCTGCGGGACGGGAGACGAGCCGAGGATGGCGCGCAGCCTCTCCACGTTCACCCCCTCGGCATGCCTGACGACCACAGGGCCCACGCTACGGTGCTTCCTCCGGCGGCGAGGTGACCGATGTCCGGCATCGAGCGGTACCGGCTGGATCGGGCGGCGATGCTCTACAAGCACATAGGCACCTTCATGAAGGACGAGTCGGGTGTGGCGCCCAACGTCAGCAATCCCATACCTATGGTGATCGACTGGTCGGAACTGCAGTTCTGATCACCCTGGGCTCGGCATACCCCACGGGCATCGCCTAACAGCGCCTTCTACAAGTGGTTTCCGGTACGCGCTTCGGCCGGCGGTTCTGTCGGTGGGGGCGGGCATACTGCGGGCCTCGAGTGCCGTGCCTCGTAGTCCGCGGGTTCCTGCTTCCCGGAAACACGAAGCACCCGAGAACGCCGCTCCCGCAGGAGAGGCCGGTTCCCGACATGTCCCGGCGTGCCCGCCGTCAGGCCGTCACATGGTCAGCTTGAGCAGTCCGCCGTCCACCACGGCCCGGCCGAATCCCCTGGCCAGTTCGGCCAGACGGGCGCACCCTTCCTCGCCCAGTGCGGCGTAGGCCGGCAGGGCGAGCGCGTCGGTGCGGCTCTCGATTCGCGCGCGAAGCTCCCGGCCCTGCTCGCTCAGCGTGAGCCCTTCACCCAGCAGGCCCCGCGAGCGCAGGCCGTCCTCACCTTCGGTCCACTCCTCCTCGGTCCAGCCTCGGCTGAGCTTGAGGAAGACGACCGGCAGGTCCCCGGTGGCCGCGTGCAGGATCAGCGCCTCGCGGCCGGTGAGACCCTCGTTCACCAGGGCCGCGATGTGGCCGTCGCCGCGATATTCGCGCAGCAGCGTCTGGGCGTGCCACAGCTCGAGAAGCGGATCCTCCGGCCAGGGAAGCGCCGCGTGCGCGGCGAACAGTGGACGGCCGTCGAGTCGCTCGCAGGCCGCCTCGGCCGCCCTACGGGCCAGCGCGAGCGTCTCCTCAAGATCGGGATGCGAGTCGATGCCCGCCCTGCGCAGGGCCGCTTCCGCCGCCTCCAGTCTTGCGGCACGCAGTTGCCCGGGGCTCGTCACCTCCCACGCGGCCGGGAGGGCCTGCCGGACGAGATGGGGGGAGAAGTTGTAGAAGGTCGCGATGACCACTTCGGGCGAGGCGGGCCCGAAGGCCGCGGCGCGGGACGCGAAGTACGCGTGTCGCGGATTGCCCAGGCCAAGGGTGGCGTACCGCTTGGCGGCCTCCGGCACAAAGTAGATCATGCCGTGCAGCGGTTCGAGGCGACGCCATGCCTGGCGAGCGACGTGAGGATCGACCATCTGCCGATCCTGCCACACACACCGACCAGTCGGTATGTGCAGGCCGATCACAGATTCCACACGGAACGGCCCGCGAGGTCGAGTGCGGCGGCCACCGGTAGCCGCACCGGATACGGCTTTCCCGGATTGCATTGTCATTGACGGACGAAACCCACAATAAGGCCATCCGATATATGTCATTAAGATGATTTTCCAGCGTAGATAACCTAGAAGGGACCGCCGTGCGGACGACGATCCTGATCACCTCTCCCGGCACATTCGAAGCCCCAGGACTCGAACTCCTCCACTTCTCCCCGATCTTCCCCGGCGGGCCGGAATGGCTCACCAAGCCGGTACTGATCGCCATGCTCAGCTCGGTCGTCATCATCGCCGTGTGCTGGGCCGCGTTCGCCAAACCGAAGATCGTGCCGCGAGGCTGGCAGAGCATCGGCGAGTACGCCTACGTGTTCGTGCGCGAACAGGTGGCCAAGCCCAACCTCGGCAAGGACGCCGACCGGTGGATGGGTCTCCTGCTCACCGTTTTCCTGACTGTACTGGTCTGGAACCTGATGGGCGTCATTCCCCTCATCCAATTCCCCGTGGCCGCGCACATCGCCTTCCCCCTCGTGCTGGCGATCAACGTGTACGGCATCAAGCTCTACATGGGCGTCAAGCACCACGGCGTGCGCGGCTACCTGAAAGGAATCGTGTACCTACCCGGCCTACCGGGCTGGGCGTACGGGCTCTACGCCCCGCTGATCCTCGCCGAGACCTTCATCAACTCGCTGTTCACGCATTTCATCCGGGTGTTCGCAAACATGTTCGCCGGTCACATGATTTTGGCCTTCTTCAGCTCGGTCGGCTTCTGGTTCCTGTTCGAGAAACTCAGCCCGCTCGGCGCGGGCGTCGGCGTGCTCGGCGTGCTGATGACGATCCTGATGACCGCGTTCGAGATGTTCATCCAGTTCCTGCAGGCATACCTCTTCGCCCTGCTCGCCGCGATGTTCATCGCCAGCGGCCTCCACGGCTCACACTGACCCCGCACCTTCAAGCCCCTCACGAATACGGAAAGCGACCCGAGCCCCGCCTCGGGTCGCCCCACCCCGCAGGTCACACCAAGGCCGGCACCCCCGCAGCGCCCCACCGCTCACGGAGCCAGGGCGCCGTCCTTCACTCCGGCGATGAACGCCTCCCACTCACCGCGAGGAAACTTCAGCACCGGCCCGTCCGGGCGCTTACTGTCCCGTACGGCTCGAACACCGTCCATTCGATCGGGCGCCGCGACCTCTACGCAGTCTTGTCCATTCCCGCTTCGAGAGCTTTTCCGCCACGCAGCAGAAGTCAGGTTCCTCGCGAACATCGCCGACTCCCGCAAGGCCATAGCCGCTGGAAAGGACAGGACCCCGAACGCGCCGAAGTACTGACCGGCGCGCTCGGAAGGCGAGGTTCTGTCGGAGGGACTCGGCATACTGCCGCCATGGAACCTCGCGTCTCGTTGATCACCCTGGGCGTGACCGATCTAGCTCGCTCCTACCGGTTCTACAAGGAGGGGCTCGGGTTACCGACGTCGCGCACCCCGGAGGACGGCATCGTGTTCTTCCAGACCTCAGGGGTCACGCTCGCGCTCTTCCCGTACGACCAGCTCGCCGAGGACGTCGGATCTGGCTGGGACATGCCGCGCTCAAGATTCACCGGGATCACGCTGGCGCACAACGTCCGCGAGAAGCACCAGGTCGACGAGGTGCTCGCGCTGGCGGCAGCCGCGGGGGCGGAGATCGTCAAACCGGCCGCGGACACCTCCTGGGGCGGATACTCCGGATACTTCTCAGACCCGGACGGGTACCTGTGGGAGGTCGCCCACGGTGCCTTCGACTTCAACGCAGACGGTTCACTACGCGTGACCTGACACGCGGTAGTAACAGGTGCGTGACGCCGGTGCCCTTGATGACCCGCGGCGTAGTGAGCGTCACCGGGGTTTTCGCCAGGTCGCCGAAGAACTGGACGCCGTTCTGGAGCAGACCGGCACCGGTCAACGATCATTGACGAATGCACCCGAGTTCCCTGGATCACGCGCGCAGGATGTGGGCGGGCCTGGCTCGCGTACCCATCGTGTTTCCGCCGCGTGGTGGTGTGAGTGTGGTCGCCTCACCTGAGTCGTGGTTGTGCCCACCCGGGTGGGCGGGGATCGTCGTACTGGGCGGGGCGACGATCGCGACGGTCCCCGACAGCCGCTCGGTCGAGTTCGTGCGTGATGCGCTGCTCGCGCAGTCCGGACAGGCGACGATCGACCTCGATCGGCTCCGGGCGACGTCGCGAATCAGCGATGTACTCGGCCCGGCGACCCTGGCCTATCTCGACGCCGGGGATTTCACGGCCGTGCATAGCACCGCTGATGTCGAGAAGCTACCGGCCGCTCATCGTGACCTTCGGTCATTCCTGGCGTCGGCGGGAGATGCCGACAGGGACGAGAGCGGCCTGGAGGAGATCATGTCGGCGGCCTTCGTCGTCCGTGACGGCCAAGACGTGATCGCCGCTGCCGGTTACCGCTCCTGGCCAGACTCGGTCGCGCACCTGTCCGTCCTCACTGCCGCCGGTCATCGAGGACGGGGCCTCGCGCGGCTCGCGGCCTCCGCGGCGATCGCGGAGGCGCTGGAGGACGGGATGCTCCCCCAGTGGAGAGCGCGCCCTGAGCCTTCACGGCGCGTCGCACGAGCGCTCGGCTTCCGGGAACTGGGAACGCAAGTCAGCATCCGGCTCACCACCTGACAATGGGCCTCGCTTCGCTCGGGCTCTGTTGACCAGGCTGTACGGAGGTAACGGTGGGAACCGTGTCACTCCGGGTTGGGGTCAGATCATGGCGAGGGGTTCGGCGGGGGTGTAGCCGTGCAGGTGGGAGGAGGACAGGAGGCGCGCCTCGGTGGAGGGGCGGCGGCAGACGTAGGAGTAGCGGTCGGCCGAGTAGACGCGGATGCCGTCGGTGCGGCACTGGCGCATCAGCACGTCGTCCCACTCCTCCGACACGTCGGCGATGCCCAGGTCGACCAGGGTCTGGCGGCGGCCCAGCAGCGTTCCGCCCCCGAGCTCGGGCACGAAGCGCTGCTCTGCGCCGGGCTGGCGCAGCAGTGTCGCCCCGGTGCCCTGGATGTGCGCGTAGAACGAGGCCTTGCCGAGGATCTCGGCCTCCACGGCCGAGAAGTACCGCACCAGGTCGGCCAGGTAGTGCTCGCCGTACAGGTCGCGGGGGTCCAGGACGGCGACCAGGTCTCCGTCGGCCAGCCGGAGCGCCCGGTCGAGCGCGGCGCCCCGGGTCACCGGCGCGCCGGTCTCGCGTACGACCACGTCGCCCCCGTGCACCGCTCGCGCGGCCTTCTCCACGACGGCGGCGTCCAGCCCCTCGGCGACGATCACGAGCTGGCCGGGAGCGTGGGCCTGCCCGCGGAGCTGGGCGAGCAGGTGGTCGAGCTCCATGGCACTCGTGACCGCCGTCACGGCCGTGATCGTGGCGGAGTTCCGCACCGAGGGCAGGCCCGCCACCTCGAGCAGCGGGTCGAGCAGCGGGGTGACCGGCGCCGTGGCGCGCCAGGCCACGTGGGCTTCCGAGGCGCATTGGAGGTCGGCCGCCAGGTACTCGCCGATCGAGTCCACGGCCCGCCGCAGCGAGGCCTCGTCTCCGGCGACGGGGGCGGCGAGCTGCATGATCGGGGTGCCGCAGGCGTACAGCTCCTCCACGGTGCGCGCGTCGGCGTCCGGCCCGGCGAGCACCATCGAGACCGAGCGGTAGGCGGTCAGCAGGTCGTCGTAGGTGGCCTTGTCGGTGATCAGCGGCCGCCATCCGGCGCCGGGCGGCGGGTCGCCCTGGACGGCCGTCCCGAGCAGTCCTACGCCGGCCCGTCCGTTGGCAATGGCCCCGTTGGTAACGGCCCCGGCACCGTTTCCGGGCTCTGTGCCGGGGACGGTGGGTACGGGGGCCGCCGGGATGAGGTTGTGGACGCGGGGTTGCACGGCGTGGGGGAGGATTCCGATGCGGTCGTGGCGCAGGGCGGCCCGCCACTCGCGCGCCCTGGCCTCCGAGGTCGCCAGCACGTGGTCGAAGAGCGAGGCCATGGGCACGCTGGTGGAGATCGGGCCGCCGGAGTGCCAGAACATCGTCCGGATGCCCCTGCGGGCGCACTCCTCGACCAGGTCGCGCAGGCCGCGGGACCGTCCAGCGAGCTCCTCCAGCCACCGCCCGCCGTTGCCCTGCCGGGGTCCGGGCCGTACGGACTCCACGAACAGCAGGTGGGGACGGTGCTCGTCCAGCATCGCCCGCCAGTTGTCGGGGCCGAAGTTGGTGACCTGGCGCCATTCGTAGCGGAACAGGGCCTCGGACTGCCGGTCGACGATGGCGGCCACGGTGAGGTACGGCCGCGCCAGGGGCCCCTTGGGGACCACGAAGCCCTCGGCCATGGCCGTGGACGCCGCCGGTCCCGCCGTCTCGGGGACGACGGGCGCCACGGGCGGGACCTCGGCGGCCGGGGGCACCGGCGAGAAGTCCGAGCGCTTCGGCGCCGAGCGCTTGCTGATCGGGGTGCGGAGGGTGCGGGCGACCTCGCCGGGGTTCTTGGTGTGGATGGCGTCGCCCAGCTTGGACCACCGGCTGGCCTGCACGGACTCCAGCCGCCACTGGGCGACCTCGGTCTGGTAGCGCTGCTCGGCGAGGCTCTTCGCGAGCTGCGCCGCCTGCCTCTCGGCGGCCTTCAGCCGGGCCTCCGCCTCCCGCATGCGGGTGACGGCCTCCGCCTCCGACACGGCGGCCCTCGCGAGCCGTTCCTGGTAGTCGGCCAGCAGGCGGGTGAGCTCGGCGGCGCCTGAAGCCGCCGCCACGGCCGCTTCGAGAGCCGACCGGGTGCTCTCCAACTCTTCACTCATGCCATCACCGTGTCCCCAGACGTCGAGCAAGAATAATCGCAGATCTGGGTCGACCATCTCGAACCACGACAAGTCCGTACACTCGGCAGGTATTCGCCGAGGGGGGGAGATCCAGTGCGCAAGGGGATGTGGCCGGAGTACGCGGCGCGGCCGTACGTCTGCGGCGCGATCGGGGCCTACGACCCGGCCAGGCTGGAACTGCTCCGCGACGCGGGCCCCCCGGTGCGAGAGGTCCACCGGGCGCAGGACGCGGCGCTGCTGAGCTCCTCGCCCCTGTCCTCGTACGGCGAGGACGCCGGGCGCTTCGCCTGGGCGGAGCGGGGGCCGGGCGGCGCGATGTCCTGGTGGGCGGCGGGCGAGACCTGGGAGACTCCCGGGCTGATCGACGAGCCGGACGCCGTCACCCTGCACACGGGCGCGTTCGGGCTGATCGACGTCTACTACCTGGCGGACGGCGACGCGATCTACTTCGCGGGCGGCATCGAGCCGCTGCTGGCGCTCGCGCGCAGGCCGTACGAGGTCAACTGGGACGCCTGGGCCGCCATACTCAAGCTGACCTACCCGCTGCTGGAGGACACGCCCTACCGGGAGGTCAGGCGGCTGCCCGGCTCGACCGCCCTCGTCTGGTCACGCCCGGCCCGCAGGATCACCGTCGAGAAGCGCACCCCCCGCTGGGTGCGGGAGGAGCCGTTCGACCGGGGTGTCACGGCCGGTGACATCGTCGCGCTGCTGCACGAGGCGCTCAAGCCCTTCGACGACCGGCCGCTGCTGGTGCCGGTGAGCGGCGGGTACGACTCGCGGCTGCTGGCCTCGGTGGCGACGGCCCGCAAGATGGACGTCGAGTCGTGGACGACCAGCCCGGACGACGGCCTGGACAACGACATCGACTTCGCCCGCTACATCACCCGCGAGCTGGGCATCTCCCACCGGATCGTCCCGCAGGACCCGGCGGCGTACCCCGACGAGGCGCGGTGGGCGGCACGCAGGCTGGAGTACCTGACCAGCCACCACGCGTGGTACTCCCCCTTCGCCCGCGAGGTCCACAAGGCGGGACGGGCGGTCGTGGACGGCCTCGCGGGCGGGCCGCTGATGAAGAACTTCCTGATCACCGCGGACGCGGTGGGCGCGGGATCCTCCGCCGACCGGCAGGCGGCCCTGCTCGCCGCCCTCGCGACCGGGGAGCCGCACCTGCCGATGCTGTCCGCGCCCGCGCTCGCGTTCGTGGACGACCGGGTCGGCGCGGCCTTCTCCCAGGCGACCTCGATGCTGCGCGGCCACAGGTCGGAGCTCCCGCTGAGCGTGCTGCACACCCGTACGGCCAGGGGCATCGCCCGCTCCCCGGTGAACCTCGTCGGCCCGGAGGCCACGCCGGTCTTCCCGTTCCTGTATCCGGACTTCTTCGACGCCACGCTGTCGGTGCCCGTGGACCGCAAGGAGGGCGGGAAGTTCTACCGCGAGATCCTCCGGGCCGCGAACCCGCGCGTGGCCGCCCTCCCCTCCACCAACGGCGCGCTGCCGCACCGCCGCGTGCCGCTCCGCTCGAACGGCCCGGCCGCGCGCGAGTGGAACCACCGAATGCTGCTGAAGGCCGCGACGGTCCAGGGCCTGATGTCGGAGCGGATGCTCGACGTGATCGCCCGCGGTCCGGACGCGCTGACCGCCTTCGGCTCGTGGAACTCCCGTTTCTGGCTGCGCGGGCTCGTGCTTTTCGGCTCCTGGCTGACCGACTACGAGGACGTACTGGGCGACCTCACGCCACCGTGGTCGGGCGCCTCGTGAACCGCTTCACAAACCGCCCGGAAACCACCCTCCGACCTGCGGAGACACGGAGGGTGCGCGGCACATTACGCGGGCGATCTCGGGAGTGTGACCGATTACGCGGTTGGCACGCTGGGCCACCCTGGCTGATCGTCTTCGGATGACCCTTATGGCCTGCTAGTCTTCCGCGAAACAGCGCCGAAACACGCTGCGCACCGAGCCACCCCTTCGGTGCCGGCGTCGGGCGGGAGCCGCAGGGATGACGGCTCCGACGGCGCGAGCCCCCTTGTGTTGCACCGCCCTACTCTCTTGATGCGAGCCATATCTATGAGCGCTTCACCATGCCCGGAATCAGTTTCCGAAGACTTCATCTCCTCCGACCCCCGGTGGTACAAGAGAGCCGTCTTCTACGAAGTGCTGGTGCGCGGCTTCCGTGACTCCAACGGCGACGGAACCGGCGACCTGCGAGGTTTGATCGAGAAGCTCGACTACCTGCAGTGGCTCGGCGTGGACTGCCTGTGGCTGCTCCCGCTGTACGAGTCGCCGCTGCGCGACGGCGGTTACGACATCGCCGACTACATGAAGATCCTCCAGGAGTTCGGCGATCTCGGGGACTTCGTGCAGCTGATCGAGCAGGCACACCAGCGGGGCATCCGCATCATCACCGACCTTGTGATGAATCACACAAGCGACCGGCACCCGTGGTTCCAGGCCTCCCGGCACGACCCGACCGGCCCGTACGGGGACTTCTACGTGTGGTCGGACGACCCGACGCGCTACCCGGACGCGCCCATCATCTTCGTCGGCGCCGAAGAGTCCAACTGGACCTACGACCCGGTGCGCGGCCAGTACTACTGGCACAGGTTCTTCCACCACCAGCCCGACCTGAACTACGAGAACCCGGCCGTTCAGGACGCCATGCTGGAGGTTCTGAGGTTCTGGCTCGACCTGGGCATCGACGGCTTCCGCCTGGACGCCGTGCCGTACCTCTTCGAGCGCGAGGGCACCGCCTGCTCCGGCCTGCCGGAGACCCACGCCTACCTCAAGCGGGTCAGGGCCGAGGTCGACCGCCTGTACCCCGACCGGGTGCTGCTCGCCGAGGCCAACGGCTGGCCCGAGGACGTCGTGGAGTACTTCGGCGACGCCACCACGGGCGGCGACGAGTGCCACATGGCGTTCCACTTCCCGCTCATGCCGCGCATCTTCATGGCGGTACGCCGGCAGTCGCGGGAGCCGATCTCGGAGATCATGTCCCGCACCCCCAAGCTCCCCGAGAGCGCCCAGTGGGGCATCTTCCTTCGCAACCACGACGAGCTGACGCTCGAGACGGTCACCGAGGAAGAGCGCGACTACATGCACGCGGAGTACGCCAAGGACCCGCGCATGCGGGCCTACCTCGGCATCCGGCGCAGGCTCGCCCCGCTGCTGGAGAACGACCGCGACCAGATCGAGCTGTTCACCGCGCTGCTGCTGTCCATGCCGGGCTCCCCGATCATGTACTACGGCGACGAGATCGGCATGGGCGACAACATCTGGCTGGAGGACCGCGACTCGGTGCGCACGCCGATGCAGTGGAGCCCCGACCGCAACGCCGGCTTCTCCAGCGGCGACCCCGGCCGCCTCTACCTGCCGGCCATCATGGACCCGATCTACGGCTACCAGGCCGTCAACGTCGAGGCCCAGATGAAGAGCGGCTCGTCGCTGCTGCACTTCACCAAGAAGATGCTGGAGGTGCGGAGGCAGCACCCGGTGTTCGGCACAGGCGCCTACACCGAGCTGTGGTCGCCGAACTACAGCGTGCTGGCGTTCGTCAGGGAAGAGGGCGGCGACCGCATGCTGTGCGTCAACAACCTCTCCAAGCACCCCCAGCCGGTGGAGCTTGACCTGCGGCGGTTCGCGGGCATGACCCCGGTGGAGTGCCGGGGCGACGTGGCCTTCCCCGTGATCGGCGAGCTTCCCTACCTGCTCACCCTGCCGGGGCACGGCTTCTACTGGTTCTCGCTCACCGAGCGCTGAGGCATCGCGTCCCGGTGACCCTCAGCGGGGGGTCACCGGGACGCGCGCTCTGGCGGCCCTGCGGGCGGGGATCAGCGCGACCAGCAGAGCCGCGCCGACGACCGTCACGACCGCGATGAGCAGGGTCAGGGGGGCGGGCGAGCGGCCGATGCCCGCGCCGATGCCGCTGGAGGCTCCCTGAAGGTCGATCAGTCCCGACGACACCAGGGCCCCCGCCACCGCGCCCGCGCCGACGCCGAGCACCGCGAGGAGCCCCGTGCCGGTCACCAGGGTGGCCATGACCTGGCGCGGGGTGAGCCCCATGGCCTTGAGCACGGCGAGGTCGAGCGCGTGGTCGCGCAGCCCCAGCGCGCTCGCGGTGAGCAGGTTGGCCAGTCCCAGCAGGGCCAGCACCACGACCAGCGCGACGATGATCGGCCTGATGACCGAGAGCCGGTCCGCGGGGTTCACCACCTGGGACACCTCCAGCGACTGCGCCTGGAGCCGCGACCGCACCACCGCCGGGTCGGCTCCCTGGCGCAGCACGAGGCCGTAGAACTGCGGCGGAAGGGCGTCCTTCGGGGCGAGGCTGTCCAGCGCCACAGAGAGCACCTCGCCGTCCTGCTCGGGCTCCAGGACGCGCCCGACGATGCGGACGATCAGCGGCGTGCCGCCGATCGTGAGCCGGGTGCGGTCGCCGATGCGCACGTTCAGCAGGTCGAGCAGGCCCTGGCCCGCCACGGCCTCGCCGCGGTCGCGGTACGGGCGCCCCTCGACGACCGAGAAGGGATAGGGGTCGGTGATGGTGCCGATCGCCCTGGTGCGCACGGTGCGGGTCTGCCCGGGGACCAGTGCGTCCACCTCCGCCCCGGGGTAGGAGGCCACCACGTCGGCGTCGGCGAGCGCCAGCCGGTTGGCCTCCTCGGAGGTGAGGCGCCCCTGGCGTACGGTCAGCGCGGCGGCCTGGCCGACCTGCTCAGGATGGCTCCTGAAGGCGTCCAGCGAGGCCCAGCAGCCCAGGCCGATGGTGATCATCATCATCGGGATCGCGAGGCCGAACGACGTCAGCAGGGCCGGGAGCCTGCGTGTGAAGGCGTCCCTGGCCCCGAGCACGAGCGCGGGCGGCAGCCGTACGAGAAGGGCCAGGCGGGCCATGCGCGACAGGTGGCCCCGGGGCGGCGCGGCCGGGGCCGCGGGGATCGGCGGCGTGCGGCCACCGCGCCACGCGGGCAGCCAGACGGCGACCAGGACCACCAGGGCGGTGCCGAGGGCGATGGCCAGCAGCGGCGCCGAGGAGAGCGGGACCACGACGGTCTCCGCCAGCGCGTACACCGTGATCAGCCGCCCGCAGACCACCCCGAGCGCGATGCCGGCGAGGCCGAGGGTGCCGTGCTCGGCGAGCAGCATGCGGACGACCTGGCGCCGGGTGAAGCCCAGGGACTTCAGCGTGGCGATGTCGCGCTGCTGAGTGAGCACCCGGCCGCCGGTCGCGTTGGCGATGGCGAGTGCCGCGGCCACGAGCCCGGCGATGCCGAAGAGCGCGAGCAGCACCCCGAGCAGCCGGTTGTCCAGGGCCATGGAGGCCTGGACCTCGCGCCAGGTGGACACCCGCTGCACCTGGCCCGCGAGCTTGGTGATCGTGCGCTGGACGATCAGTGAGGTGGCCCCGGGGTCGGCCAGCCGCAGCCCGGTCACCGACTCGCTGCGGCCGAGCGCGGGCTCGACCTGGTCGAGGGTGCCGGCGAGCGTCCAGGCGAGGCCGGGGGTCCACTCGGGGTAGAAGCCCTGGTCGCCGCTCTCGGCGAGCCCGACCACCGTGAGCGCGTGCGTGGCGCCGTTGAGGCCGATGACCGAGAACGATCCGCCGGGGCGCAGGCCCGTGGCCTGGGCGAACGACCGCTCCACGACCACGCCCTCCGGCTCGCCCGGGTCGAGCCAGCGGCCCTCGCGCACGAGGGGACGGCCCACGGCGGGAAGCACGGGCGCCATCTCCTGCAGCGCGACCGGGGTCTTCTTCCCGCCCTGGGCCAGGGTCGCGGGGGCACTGCGGTACGGCCCGGCGACGTCGGTGACGCCGTCGAGGGCCCTGAGCGTCGCGGGGTCGGGCGCGTCCTTGGTGTGGATCCACACGTGGGCGCCGTTGCCCCGCTCGAACAGGCCCCGCCAGGGGTTGGTGCCGTCCTCAAGGAGGGTGGCCGCGGTGATGAGCGCGCTGACGATGCCGGTGACCGCGAGCACCGTGAGCAGCGCCTGGGCCCGCCTGGCCCGCAGGTCGGCACGGATCCAGCGGAACTCGGCCCTGGTCGTGCTGTGGCTCATCGGGCCCCGTCCCCGTGCGCCGGCCGGCCCCTGCGGTGTCTCATCGCGCGCTATCCCCGCAGCTCGACCACGTCGCCCGCGCCGCCTTTGGGGCGGCGGCGGGTGTGGCCGACGGCTCCGTCGTCGACGATCTGGCCGTCGAGGAGGGTCACCACCCGGTCGGCCAGCCCAGCCACCCGGGCGTCGTGGGTGACCATGACGATCGTCTGGCCCTGCCTGTGCACCTCTCCGATGAGGCGGAGCACGTCGCGGGTGTTGCGGCTGTCGAGGTTGCCGGTGGGCTCGTCCGCCAGCAGCACGTGGGGGTGGTTGGCGAGCGCCCTGGCCAGCGCGACCCGCTGCTGCTCGCCGCCGGAGAGCTGCGCGGGGGCGGTGTCGGCCTTGTCGGCCAGCCCGAGCTCGCCGAGGAGGTACTCCCTGCGCTCGCGCGCGTGCTTGGGGGACGCGCCGCCCAGCAGCGCGGGAAGCTCGACGTTGTCGGCGGCGGTCATGTTGTCGACCAGGTTGAAGAACTGGAAGACGAAGCCGATCTTCTGGCGGCGCAGGATCGCCCACGCGCTCTCGTTGAGGGTGTCCGCGCGCCTGCCCTCCACCCAGATCTCGCCGCTCGTGCGCGTGTCGAGGCCGCCGAGCATGTGGACGAGCGTGGACTTGCCCGAGCCGGACGGGCCCATGATGGCCACGAACTCCCCTGGCTCGACCCGCAGATCGATGCCGCGCACCGCGGGCACGGGCAGGCCGCCGGTCTGGTAGATCTTCACCAGGTTCACCGTCTGGATGGCACTCGGCGCGGTCACTGGGGTCGTTCCGTCTTCATGGCGCTCGCTCCGCTCACGCGGCGTGAGGGCGCCCTTGCCCTCACCCGCAGGTTCACTCAAGTCAGGCCAGGTCCTCCTGGCAGCGTTCGAGCCAGTCCAGGTCCGCTTGGAGATGGAGCATGGCACCTTCGATCAGCAGCTGCGCGGGACGGTTCTCCCGGTCGGTCTGCTGGGCGAGTTCTACCAGATCGCGCATGATAGCGAGATAATGCCGGCGCTGCCGGTTGATCAGCGCCATGCGGTCGGCGATGCCGGTCAGCGGCGCCAGCACGAGCTTCATGAAGAACTCGTCCCGCACCCTCGGCCCCTCGGTGGGCGAGTCGACCCACTCGTCGAGGGCCTCACGGCCCTGTGCCGTGCAGTAGTAGACCTTCTTGTTCGGGCGGTTGGACTGCTCGACGTCGACGCTGCGGACCAGGCCGTCCTTCTCGAGCCTGCCAAGCGTGACGTAGATCTGCCCGATGTTGGGGGAGGGGTACGCGGAGCCGAAGAGCTGCTCGAGAGCCTGTTTCAGCTCATACCCGTGGGCAGGTTCCTTCGACAGGAGCGCCAGCAAATGGAGCCGCACGCCCCACCTCCCTCGGGCTTCACGTTACCTGAGTGTTACGGGGTGATCCGTTGACGTTCACATTATCGCTATGCATAACATGCATGCATCTACATAACACGCATGTAACCCAATCAACATTCGGAGGACACGTGCGACGTCTGGCCCCCCTACTGCTGGCGGCGCTGCTGCTCGGCGGCTGCGCGGGGCTCGGCGAGCGCGCGGAGGTCCAGAGCGCGGTCACGGACGGAACAGGTCCGATGACCTTCGCCACCGGGCGTGACACGACCGGCTACATGCAGCCGCTGATCGACCGATGGAACCGCGCGCACCCCAGGGAGCAGGTCACCCTCCTGGAGCTCCCCGAGGCCGCGGACGAGCAGCGCGCGCAGATGGTCGCCAACCTGCAGGCCAGGAGCGAGCGCTACGACGTGCTCGGCCTGGACGTCGTCTGGACGGCGGAGTTCGCCGACGCCGGGTGGATCGTGCCCCTCGACCGGAGCATGTTCCCGCTCGACAAGTTCCTGCAGCCGGTCGTGGACACGGCTCTCTACCAGGGCAAGCTCTACGCGGTGCCGTACACCAGCAACGCGGGGCTCCTTTACTACCGCAAGGACATCCTGGATGCCGAGCACCTCAGGCCGCCCAAGACCTGGGCCGAGCTGCGCGACCAGGCCACCCGCCTCGGCAAGAAGTACAAGCTGGACGGCTACGCCGGCCAGTTCCTCCCTTACGAGGGCCTGACCGTCAACTTCGCGGAGGCCGTGCAGTCCGCGGGCGGCCAGATCCTCAGCCCGGACGGCACCAGGGTCACCCTCGACCTCGGCAGCGCGAGGACCGGGCTCGACTTCCTGGTCGACGGCGTGCGCCAGGGCTGGATCCCGCAGGACGCGCTCACCTTCAAGGAGGAGGAGTCGCGCCTGGCGTTCCAGCAGGGCGAGCTGCTGTTCGCCCGCAACTGGCCGCACGCGTACGGCCCGGCCACGCGGTCGGCCATCGCGGGCAAGTTCGCGGTGACGCGGCTGCCCGGCCTCAACGGGCCCGGGTCCAGCACGCTCGGCGGCCTGAACCTCGCCATAAGCGCGTACTCCAAGCACCAGAAGTCGGCGCTGGAGTTCATCCGCTACTTCACGGGCCTGGAGAACGAGCGAAGCGTGCTCACCGACGGCTCCTTCCCCCCTGTGTGGTCGGAGCTGTACGACGACCCGGCCCTCATCAAGCGTTATCCATATCTCCCGGTGCTCAAGCAGAGCATCATGTCTGCCCGGCCGAGACCGGTCAGCTCCAAATACGACCAGGTCAGCCTGGTTATCTCGAGTGCCGTCTCCGACGCGCTCAATCTCAGGAAACCGAGCGACGAGACCGTCGCCTCCCTGAAGCAGGAACTCAGCGAGATCATCCGCACCCAATAGGCGAGGGCGATCCCCCCGCCCATCATCCCGAATCACCTCATCCCAAAACTCATCCTTCATTTCGGGGCCTTCAACAGGAGGTAGCACCATGCGTGTCAAGACGACTGCGGTGGTGGCCGGGCTCATGCTCGCGGCCACCGCGTGCGGCGGTCAGTCCAGCGACACCACCACGCCCTCGGCGAGCGGCAGCGCTCCGGCTGCCAAGTCCCTGGCGGGGACGACGATCGAGATCGCCGCCAAGTGGACGGGCGACGAGCAGAAGAGCTTCCAGAAGGTCCTGACGGCCTTCGAGGAGAAGACCGGCGCCAAGGTCACCTACGCCTCCACGGGTGAGGACACCGGCGCCTACCTCGGCCCGCGCATCCAGGGCGGCAACCCGCCGGACGTCGCGGTCCTGCCGCAGCCCGGCCTCGTGCAGCAGTACGCCGACCAGAGCGCCCTCAAGCCCCTGTCCAGCGAGGTCCAGGCGCAGATCGACCAGAACTACACCCCGTACTGGAAGGGCCTCGGCTCGGCCAGCGGCCAGGTGTACGGCGTGCTGGTCAAGGCCGCGCACAAGTCCCTGATCTGGTACCGCGCCCCCGCGTTCGACGACGCGGGCACCCAGCCCGCCACCACGTGGGACGAGCTGATCGGCAAGACCGCGCAGTCCCTGGCCGACTCCGGCACCGCCCCGTTCGCCCTCTGCGGCGCCTCCGGCTGGACGCTGACCGACCTGTTCGAGAACGTCTACCTGTCCACCGCGGGCCCGGAGAACTACGACAAGCTCTCCAAGCACGAGATCCCGTGGACCGACCCCTCCGTGACCACGGCGCTGGAGAAGATCGGCCAGATCTTCGGCAAGAAGGAGTTCATGCTGGGCGGCTCCTCCGGCGCCCTGCAGACCGACTTCCCGACCTGCGCCACCCAGGTCTACGGCGAGAAGAAGGCCGCCATGGTCATCGAGGCCGACTTCGTCGGCGTCACGGCCGTCCAGTCCGGCGCCAAGGTCGGCGAGGACGCCAAGATCATGCCGTTCCCGAAGGCCGGCGACACCGCCCCCGTCATCCTCGGCGGTGACGTCGCGGTGGCGATGAAGGACTCCAAGGGAGCCATGGCCCTGCTGGAGTACCTCGCCTCCGCCGAGGGCGGCTCGGTCTGGGCGAAGAACCCCGGCTACCTCTCGCCGAACCGCAACGTCTCCCCCGACAACTACCCGGACGACCTGACCAAGCAGCTCGCGCAGACGATCATCTCCGCCGGCGAGTCGGTGCGGTATGACATGTCCGACCTGGCGCCGAGTGCCTTCGGCGGCACCGACGGCAAGGGCGAGTGGAAGGACCTCCAGGACTTCCTGCGCAACCCCAAGGACATCAAGGGCACGCAGGAGAAGCTCGAGGCTGACGCCGCCAAGGCCTGGAAGAAGTAGGGGCGAAGGCCGTGACCGAACGGTTGGACGGCCCGCAGACCCCGCGTGGCGACGGCGATGCCGCCGTCGCCCGCGGGGCCTCCCCCGGACCAGACGAGACCACCGAGACGACGGGCGGCACCACCTCCGTCCAGGAAGAGCCCGCCGGCACCACGCACCCGGCCCTTGAGGACGTCGCCACCGGCGAGGACGGCGCCACCACCGGCGCTCCCCCTGAGCTCGCCACCGGCGGGCCCGCCGCGGCGAAGGTCAGCTACGGCGGCTCGGGCAACCTCGGCCCCTCCCCCAAGATCGCCGTGTTCTTCCTGCTCCCGGCGTTCATCCTGCTCGGGGCCTGGGTGGTCTACCCGATCATCTACTCGATCATCCGCAGCCTGTACGACGCAACCGGCGGCACCTTCGTCGGCCTCGGCAACTACGGGGCCATCTTCAGCGACTCCGGCACGCTGAGCACGATCAGGAACAACCTGATCTGGGTCGTCGTGGCCCCGAGCCTGGTGACGGTGCTCGGCCTGATCTTCGCGGTGCTGACCGAGCGGATCCGCTGGGCCACCGCCTTCAAGCTGATCGTGTTCATGCCCATGGCGGTGTCGCTGCTGGCCTCCGGAGTCATCTTCCGGCTGGTCTACGAGCAGGACCCCGACAAGGGCGTAGCGAACGCCATCATCACCTCGGTGCACGACGCGTTCGCGGCGAGCAGCGGCTACCCCGGCGCGCGGCCCCGCGAGAACGACCAGGCGCCGGTGGTGGCCGAGAAGGGCGCGGTCGTCAGCCGGCAGCCCGCCCAGGCCGGACAGCAGGTGCTCATCCCGCTGGTCGGCATGAAGCCGGAGGCGCTTCCCTCCGGCGCCGCCGCCGCCAAGCCCGCGTCCGCGGCCCCGGGCGAGCTCGCCGGCACGGTGTGGCTCGACTTCACCCCTGGCGGCGGCACGGTCAACCAGATGGACGGCAACGAGAAGGGCATGCCGGACGTGACCGTCGAGGCGGTCTCCGGCGGCGCGGTCAAGGCGACCACCACGACCGCCGCCGACGGGAGCTTCCACTTCGCCGGGCTGCCCTCGGGCTCCTACCAGGTGCGGCTGCCGCAGTCGAACTTCACCCAGCCGTTCTCCGGGGTCACCTGGCTCGGCCCCGCGCTCATCACCCCGGCCATCATCGGCGCGTTCATCTGGGTGTGGGCGGGGTTCGCCATGGTGCTGATCGCGGCAGGCCTGTCGGCCATCCCGCGTGACGCGCTGGAGGCGGCCCGCATCGACGGCGCGACGGAATGGCAGGTGTTCCGCCGCATCACCATCCCGCTGCTCTCCCCGGTGCTCCTCGTCGTCCTCGTCACGATGATCATCAATACGTTGAAGGTCTTCGACCTGGTCTTCGTCATCGCCCCGGGATCGGTGCAACCCAACGCCAACGTGATCGCGCTGGAGATGTGGCGCGTGTCGTTCGGCGGCGGCGGGAACCAGGGGCTGGGCAGCGCACTGGCGATCTTCCTGCTCGTGCTGGTGCTGCCGTTCATGGCCATCAACATTCGGCGGTTCCGGAGGGACCAGGCATGACGACTCTCACCGCGTCCCAGCCGGCCACGGCCGGCAGCGCGGGCGCACCACAGCGGGGAGTGCTCTCCCGGGTCGTCGACAGGCTCGGCGGCGGGCTGGTCCAGGTCGTCCTGATCGTGCTGGCCCTGTTCTGGCTGCTCCCCACGCTCGGCCTGCTGGTGGTGTCGCTGCGCGGCGACACCGACAACAACTCCAGCGGGTGGTGGACCTTCTTCACCAAGCCCGCGCAGCTCACGTTCGAGAACTACAGCAACCTGCTGGCGAGCGGGTTCACCTCGTCGTTCTGGAACACCGTGGCCATCACGGTGCCGGCGACCGTCCTGGTCATCGGCATCGCGGCCATGGCGGGGTACGCGTTCGCGTGGATGGAGTTCCCCGGGCGTGACGGGCTGTTCCTGGTGGTCATCGCGCTGCTGGTGGTGCCGATCCAGATCGCCCTGATCCCCATCGCCAAGATGTACGGATTTCTCGGGATTTTTGGGTCGATTCCCGGTGTGGTGTTGTTCCACGTGGCCTTCGGACTGCCCTTCGCCATCTTCCTGCTGCGCAACTTCTTCGTCGGCATCCCCAAGGAGCTGCTCGAAGCCGCGCGCATGGACGGGGCGGCGGAGTGGAAGATCTTCGCGACGGTGGTGTTCCCGCTGGCCAAGCCCGCGGTCGCCTCGCTCGGCATCTTCCAGTTCCTGTGGGTGTGGAACGACCTGCTCGTCGCCCTGGTCTTCGCCGACACCGGCGCCCAGCCGATGACCAAGGCGCTGCAGTCGCAGATGCGCCAGTTCGGTACCAACGTGGACATCCTCGCGCCTGGCGCCTTCCTGTCGCTGATCATCCCGCTGGTGCTGTTCTTCTCCTTCCAGCGCTACTTCGTCCAGGGCCTGCTCGCCGGCTCGGTGAAGTAGACGATCTTCCCGGGTGCCTGTCTCTCGGGGGCAGGCGGGCGCCCGGGAGCCCGCCCGGCCGGGCGCGGGGCTTGGCCGGTTCCCGTCCGCCGTGCTCGGCGGCGCGGCTAAGATCCGGACATGACCGGTCGTCCATTGAACGAAGTCGTCGAATCCGGGTGGGCAACCGCCCTGGAGCCCGTCGCCGAGCGCATCGCCGCGCTCGGCGACTTCCTCCGGCAGGAGATCGCCGAGGGCAGGCAGTACCTCCCCGCGGGGGCCAACGTGCTGAGGGCGTTCCAGCAGCCCCTCGAGCAGGTGCGCGTGCTCATCGTCGGGCAGGATCCCTACCCCACGCCCGGCCACCCCGTCGGCCTGAGCTTCTCCGTCGCCCCGGACGTGCGCCCGCTGCCGGGCAGCCTGGTCAACATCTTCAAGGAGTACTCCGCCGACCTCGGCTACCCCCCGCCGGGCAACGGCGACCTCACCCCGTGGACCGAGCAGGGCGTGCTGCTGCTCAACAGGGTGCTCACCGTGGCCCCCGGCAAGCCCGCCTCCCATCGCGGCAAGGGCTGGGAGGAGGTCACCGAGCAGGCCATCCACGCGCTCGTCGCCCGGGGCGGCCCGCTGGTCGCCATCCTCTGGGGGCGCGACGCCCGGTCGCTCAAGCCGATGCTCGGGCAGGTGCCGTGCATCGAGTCCGCGCACCCGAGCCCGCTGTCGGCGCGTAACGGCTTCTTCGGCACCCGCCCGTTCAGCCGGGCGAACCAGCTCCTCGAGAAGCAGGGCGCGGGCCCCGTCGAGTGGAAGCTCCCCTGATCCGTGCCCCCCGCGCTCGCTCACCGCGGTGAGCGAGCGCGTCGTCCGGGCAGCGCGAGCCGTGCCCGGCGCGCGGCCCGCCTAGGCCGGGCCGCCGGCCCGCCGGAGCGTCGCGCCGACCAGGGCGCGCGCCTCCTCCTGCACCTGGGCCAGGTGCTCCGGCCCCTTGAACGACTCCGCGTAGATCTTGTACACGTCCTCCGTGCCGGACGGGCGGGCCGCGAACCAGGCGTTCTCCGTGGAGACCTTGATCCCGCCGAGCGGGGCGCCGTTCCCCGGCGCGGAGTTCTGGACCGCGCTCACCGGCTCCCCGGCGAGCGTGCCCGCCGTGACGTCCCCGGCCGACAGCCGCGCGAGCGCCGCCTTCTCCTCCCGCGTGGCCGGGGCGTCGACGCGGGCGTACGCCGGTTCGCCGAACCTGTCCACCAGCCCGGCGTAGTGCTCGCTGGGCGACTTTCCGGTCACCGCGACGATCTCCGACGCCAGCAGGGCCAGGATGATGCCGTCCTTGTCGGTGGTCCAGATCGACCCGTCGCGGCGGAGGAACGAGGCCCCCGCGCTCTCCTCTCCGCCGAAGCCCAGTGACCCGTCGAGCAGGCCGCCGACGAACCACTTGAACCCGACCGGGACCTCGTACAGCTCGCGGCCGAGGTCGGCGACCACCCGGTCGATCATGCCGCTGCTGACCATGGTCTTGCCGACGCGGGCGCCGTCCGGCCACCCGGGGCGGTGGCTCCACAGGTAGGAGATCGCGACGGCCAGGTAGTGGTTGGGGTTCATCAGCCCGGCGTCCGGGGTCACGATGCCGTGCCTGTCGGCGTCCGCGTCGTTGCCCGTGGACACCTGGAAGGCGGACCGGTTCGCGATGAGGGAGGCCATGGCGTACGGGGACGAGCAGTCCATGCGGATCTTGCCGTCCCAGTCGAGCGTCATGAACCGCCAGGTGGGGTCGACCGCGGGGTTCACCACGGTGAGGTCCAGCCCGTGCCGCTCGGCGATCTCCCCCCAGTACGCAACGCTCGCGCCGCCCAGCGGATCGGCTCCGATGCGCACCGAGGCGCCGCGGATCGCCGCCACGTCGATCACCGAGGGCAGGTCGTCCACGTACGAGCCGAGGAAGTCGTACCGGCCGGTGGTCTCGGCCGTCACCGCGCGCTCGTACGGGATGCGCAGGACCTCCTTCAGCCCCCCGGCGATCAGCGCGTTGGCGCGGTCCTGGATCCAGGAGGTGGCGTCGGTCTCGGCCGGGCCGCCGTTCGGCGGGTTGTACTTGTACCCGCCGTCGCCCGGCGGGTTGTGCGAGGGGGTCACCACGACGCCGTCCGCGAGGCCGGTGGCGCGTCCGCGGTTGTGGGCGAGGATGGCGTGCGACACCGCCGGGGTGGGCGTGTAGCCGTCCCGGCTGTCGATCAGCACGGTGACGCCGTTGGCGGCGAAGACCTCCAGCGCGGTGACGCGCGCGGGCTCCGACAGCGCGTGCGTGTCCACTCCGAGGAACAGCGGCCCGTCGACGCCCTGCCGCGCGCGGTACTCGCAGACGGCCTGGCTGGTGGCGAGGATGTGCTCCTCGTTGAACGCGGTGGCGAGGGACGATCCCCGATGGCCGGAGGTCCCGAAGGAGACGCGCTGTTCCGGGCGGCCCGGGTCGGGGTGCAGGGCGTAGTACGCCGTCACGAGACGGGGCACATCCACCAGATCGGACGCCTGCGCCGGCTTCCCAGCGCGCTCGTGCACCATGAGAACTCCTCGTCACGCTCGTTCAGGTCAGAGGGGCACTACCCCCGCGACGTCCGGTTCATACAGATATCAAACCTCCCGAGGGGGCGCCACGGCCGATGGTACTCAGCCCTTCCGAGCGCGAGCCGTCGCGTCCACGTACCCCTGGTGTCCGGAGCCATACGTTCCGAGCATTTGGGCCGATTTGAAAGGACTCTTTCCGGTACGCTCGAAGGTGCTGGACCACACGCATCCGGGGGGCCCGTGCGGACGGCGTCGGCGCGAGTCTGGAGGACGCGGTGATCGGTGAGGCCCCGGGCGGTGTCGACGTCCACACGGCGAACGCGTCCCGTATCTACGACTACATGCTCGGCGGCAAGGACAACTTCGCCGCGGACCGCGAGGCGGCAGAGCAGATCGTCAGGGTGTTCCCCGAGTCCCGCGACGGCGTCCGGCGCAACCGCGAGTTCCTCGGCAAGGTCGTCCGCTACCTGGCCGCCGAGGTCGGCATCCGCCAGTTCGTCGACATCGGCGCGGGCCTGCCCACCGCGAACAACGTCCACCAGGTGGCCCACTCCGTGGCTCCCGACGCCCGCACGGTGTACGTCGACAACGACCCGGTGGTGTGCGTGCACGGCCGGGCGCTGCTCGCGAAGACCGCCACCGTCGCCATGGTCAACGGCGACGTCCGCAAGCCGGAGGACATCCACGCGAAGGTCACCCAGACCGGGCTCGTCGACTGGAGCAGGCCGGTCGGCCTGCTGATGATGGCCGTGCTCCACTTCGTGGACGAGCCACAGGAGCACGTGGCCAAGCTGCGCGAGATGGTCGCGCCGGGCAGCTACCTGGGGATCACGCACCTCACCGTGACCGGCGAGCGCGGCGGCGACACCGAGCGGCTGCGCCAGATCTACTCCCGGGCGAACATGCCCGTGACGCCGCGGCCCGCCGAGGAGATCGCCCGCCTCTTCGGCGACTTCGAACCCGTGCCCAGCGCCCTGTTCATCCCGCCCTACCTGGTCGAACGATTCGGTTCCCTCGGCTCGGGCGGCGTGGCCCGCAAGCCCTGACCGGCGGCGACCTTCGCGGCCGCCTCCCGCGCCTCGGCGACGGCGGCCGGGATGTCGAGCACCGGGTAGATCACGTGGCGGATCACCCGTGCGGGATCCACGACCAGGATCAGGCGCTTGAGCCTGAGCGCCTGGCCCGCCCGGAACGTGGGCAGCCTTAGCGCCGCCGCCATGCGCAGGTCCATGTCCGAGAGCAGCGGAAACGTGATGCCCTCCGCCGTCGCGAAGGCGGCCTGCTCGTCGGGGCGCTGGGTGCTGACGCCGTGGATCGCGACGCCTTCGGCGGCGAAGCCGGGGGCGGCGTCACGGAACAGCCGGTTCTCCAGGGTGCAGCCGACCGCGCCCGGCACCTGCCCCCAGTAGGGGGGCAGCGGCGCGGGAATCCCCGTCGCCGGGTAGGTGAACAGCACGGTCGCCCGCGAGCTCCCCACCACGTCCATGGGCGAGCCGGTCACGGCGTCACCGCCCGCGGGGCCTGCCGAGGGCAGGACGAGCGGAGCGGGGATCTCCATCCCTCGCAGGGCCTGGACCCGCCCGGCCTCGGCGCTCTCAGGGGCCGCGCTTCCGGTGAGCGAGCCGTCGGCCAGCAGCCACCGGTCGGCCCAGTCCTGCATGGAGATCAGCACGGGGGCGAGCGCCCATCCGGTCTCGGTGAGCACGTACTCGTGCCGTACGGGCCCCGTCTGGTACGGCTGCCGCCTGAGGACATCATGCTCGACCAGGTGCCCGAGCCGCTCGGTGAGCACCTTGCGCGAGATGCCCAGCTCGGCGAGCAGCTCCTCGAAGCGGTGGTGGCCGCGCGTGACCTCGCGCACGACGAGCAGGCTCCACCAGTCGCCGATGACGGCCGCGGCCTGCGCGATCGCGCACTGGAGGTCCCGCTCGCGAAGTTCCCGTGCCATGGGCTCACTTTACGCTCGTGTCCGTCTCTGATAGAAACTTGTCAGTCCCTAAAGGAGACTTACATGCTCACCTCCACACTTTCCGTGAACGTCGCCTGGTCGACCTTCCACAGGACCTGGTCGGTCACCCGGCGCGCCTACCCCTGGTCGTACTTCGTCGGCACCCTGATGCTCGGCGTCTTCACCGTCGGCCTGGCGTACCTCGGGCTTGCGGCCATCGGCGGGGGCCGGGTGGCGGGTGACTTCGTCGCCGCGACCGGGTCGGCGGACTACCTCGGCTACATCACCGTCGGCGCGGCGGCGTTCATGTTCACCACCCACGGCATCCTGTGGGTCGCCAAGGCGCTCATCCAGGAGCAGCGGGAGGGCACGCTCGGGGCGCTGCTCGTCGCGCCCGCGAGCCGCCTGCCCTACCTGCTGGGCTTCGCCGCGTTCGCCTTCACCGCCATCGCCCTGGAGGTCGCGGTCCTGCTCGTGTGCGCCTACGCCCTCGGGGTACGTCCGGCGGCTTCCGGCGCGCCGGAAGCCGAGGCGGCCGTCCTCGCCCTGGGCGTGGCGGTGTTCGGGATGTCGATGGTGCTGAGCGCCCTCATGATCACGGCAGGCGAGGCCCACATCACGCAGAACACCGTGTTCCTCGCCATCGCCCTGCTGTCGGGGTTCACCTTTCCCCGCCAGTACCTGCCCGGCGTCTTCCAGTGGCTCGGCGAGCTGGTGCCCACGACGGCGGCCATGGACGTCATCAGGGGAGTCTTCACCACGGGCGGCGGCCTCGTACCCGGCCGGCTGGCCGTCGCCCTCGGCCTCGGCCTGATCTACACCGTCGCGGGCCTGTTGTGGCTGCCCCGCGCCGAGCGGCACGCGATGGAGAGGAGCTACTGACGATGATCAGGACAGCGGGACTGCGCAAGGAATTCCGCGCCGGCCGCGCCACCAAGGTGGCGGTGGACGGGCTCACGCTGGAGATCCCGCCCGGGCGGGTGACGGGCCTGCTCGGCCTGAACGGCGCGGGCAAGACCACCACGATCAAGATCCTGGCCACGCTGCTGCGCCAGACCGGCGGCACCGTGCGGGTGGACGGCCTCGACCCGCTGAAGGACCCGAACGCCGTGCGCAGGAGGATCAACCTCATCGCGGGCGGCGAGCGCATGGTCTACGCCCGGATGACCGGCCGGGAGAACCTCTGGTACTTCGGCCAGCTCTACGACGTCCCGCGTACCGCGCTCGACGCCCGCATCGCCGAGCTCCTCGCCCTGGTCGGCCTGACCGGCGCGGCGGACACGATGGTGGAGCGCTACTCGCGAGGCATGGCCCAGCGGCTGTCCATCGCCCGGGGGCTGATCAACGATCCGGCCTACCTGCTGCTCGACGAGCCCACCCTCGGCCTGGACGCGCCGATCGCCCGTGACCTGCGGCGCGTGGTCGCCCGGCTCGCCGCGGAGGGCAAGGGCGTCCTGCTCACCTCCCACTACCTGGCCGAGGTGGAGGAGCTGTGCGAGCACGTGTACGTGATCGGCGACGGCAGGCACCTCACCTCGGGAAGCCCGGCCGAGCTGACGGCCCAGACCGGCTGCCACCGCACCGTACGGGTCACGGTGTCCGACCCGTCGCCGGAGGTGGAGAGCGCCGTCAGGTCCTTCGCCGACCGGCTCGGCGCGGTCGCCGGGCTGGAACGGGCCGAGGACGGGGCCCTGGTCGTCTCCCTCAGCCATCCCGGCGACATCGCCGGTCCGCTCACCATGGCCATCGTCGGCGCGGGCGGCACCCTGGGCGGTCTGGAGGTCGCCGACCCCTCACTGGAGGACGCGATCCTCGCCCTCAACGACGCCGCTGGGCTGGTCACCGCGTGAGGTCGCCGAAGCCGCACGAAGTCCTGCTGTACGGCATGCACCGCGAAGGCGTGAACCGGCCCGGCCGGGTGCCCCTGCCTCCTGACCTGCCGGCGAACGACGGCTCCACGCGGCGCGTCCCAAGGAAGGACGGGGCCATGCGGCACGCGGCCAAGGTGTTCAGGGCTGAGGCGCTCAAGCAGCACCGCCGGGTCTTCGGCAGCAAGCTGGTCGTCTTCTCGATGGTGCTCTGGCCGCTGATGCAGCTCGCGGCGACGTACTACACCGTCCGCCCGCTCGCCGCCACACCGGGCATCGCCGAACGCTGGCCGCTGGCGGCCGACCCGCAGCGCCTGCTGGCGTTCCTGGCCACCGGCGCGCTCGGGTTCACGTTCTTCTTCTCGCTCGTGCAGTCGGCCTGGCATTTCTCCTTCGAGCGGGTGACCGGCACGCTGGAGCTGCTGTTCCTCTCGCCCGCCAACCGGTTCGCGATCGTCGTCGCCAACGGGTTCGGCGCGCTGGTGCCGAACGCCTGGCTGTTCGCCTGCTTCATGGTCGCCCTGTTCACCGCGCTGGACGTCGTGCACGTCGCCCACCCGGCGATGTACGCCGTGGTCTTCCTCGCCCTGCTGGTGCCCGCCGTCGCCTGGGGCGCGTTCCTCAACAGCCTGCTGATCTTCTCGAGGGACTCCGCGTTCCTCTACACGCTGCTGGACGACCCGATGTGGTTCGCCAGCGGAGTGCGGCTGCCGCTGTTCGCGCTGCCAGGCTGGGTACGGGCGTTCGGCTCGGCCCTCCCGCTCACCGGCAGCCTGGTCGTGGTCAGGGGCGCGCTCCTCGACGGGCGGACGCTCGGCGAACTCACCCCCGACCTGCTGGGGCTGGCCGTGCTGACGGGGCTCCTGGTGCTCGCGTCCGTCGCGGCCCTGCGGCTCGGCGAGGCCAGGGCACAGCGCACAGGACAGCTCCGGCTTTTCTGACGACGGCGGCTCTTCCGTCGGCGGAGGTCAGGGCTGGGGGTTGGCGAGGTGGCGTTCGAGGGACTCGACCTTGGAGGTCATGGCGTCGTCCACGCCCTCGCGCAGGTCGGCCTTGAGCACCAGGCTGACGCGGGGGGCGACCTCGGCGACGGCCTCGACGGCGCGCTTCACGACGTCCATGACCTCGTCCCACCCGCCCTCGACCGTGGTGAACATGGCGTCGGTGCTGTTCGGCAGGCCGCTCTCGCGGACCACGCGGACCGCTCTTGCCACGGGCTCGGCCACGGCCTCGCCCACGCCGAGCGGGGTGACGGAGAATGCGACGATCATCTGTCCATTGTCCACGAGGGGACGAGCGGGGGTGGATAGCCCGGCACCTTCGGCGAGGCCTTCCACGGCTCGTGGATCAGCGGGGCCGGCAGCCCGGCCAGCTCGGGGACGTACCTGCGCACGTACGCGCCGTCCGCGTCGAACCTGTGCGCCTGGCGCAGGGGGTTGAGCACGCGGTTCGGCCTGGTGTCGTTGCCCGTGCCCGCGACCCACTGCCAGTTGCCCCAGTTGTTCGGGATGTCCCCGTCCAGCAGCAGCTCGGCGAAGTGCTCCCCGCCCACCCGCCAGTGGATCATCAGCCGCTTGGTCAGGAAGGAGCCGACGATCATGCGGGCGCGGTTGTGCATCCAGCCCTCGGCGAGGAGCTGGCGCATCCCGGCGTCCACGATCGGCACCCCGGTCATGCCCTCCCGCCAGGCCTGGGCGGCGTCCTCGTCGTCGTTCCAGTGGGTCCTCCTCGGCCGGTAGTCGCGTCGCGGCAGGTCGGGGAAGGCCAGCGCGACCTGATGGTAGAAGTCGCGCCAGCAGAGCTGCCTGACGAAGTCGTCGGCGCCGACGTGGTCCATGGCCCGGGCGGCCACCTCGGACGGCGACACGCAGCCGAACCGGAGATACGGGCTCAGCATGGAGGTCTGGTCCTCCGCCAGCGCGTCGTGCCCCTCGGCGTAGTCGGCCAGGCAGAGCTTCAGCCACAGGTCCAGGCGCCGCCGGGCCGCGGTCTCGCCGCCGCGCAGGTTCCCGTACGGCTTGCGCGGCCGTACGGGCAGCTCCCCCGGTTCGATGCCGTCGGGCAGCGGGACCAGCTTCGGCGGCCCGAGCACCGGCCGGTGACGCGCGCTCGACCAGGCCCGCCAGTAGGGGGTGAACACGCGGTAGTGATCCCCACCGGCGGGCACCAGCTCGCCGGACGGCACGACGGTCACGCCCGGAAACAGCCGGAAGTCCAGCCGGTGGGCCTCGCACTCCTTCGCGAGGCGCCGCTCGCGCGCGCGGGCGTACGCGCTGACGTCCGCCGAGGCGTAGATCGCCGACGCCCGGAGCCCGGTCGCGAGCCGGACGGCCTCGGCCACGGGGTCGCCCCGGCGGACCACCAGGTCGCCTCCGAGATCGCGGAGTGACGACCTCAGGTCCGCAAGGGCCTCGGCCAGGAAGCCCTGGCGGTGGTGTCCGCGTATCGCGGTGTCCAGGACGAACAGGGGGACGACCGAGCGTGCGCGGGCGCACGCCTCGGCCAGCGCCGGGTGGTCGTGCACCCGCAGATCCCTGGTGAGCAGCACGATGACGGTGTCCACACCTAGGTCTTCGAAGGTCGCGGGCGAGCGGTTGCGTCCGGCGGCGGGTAGCTTGCGAAGAAATCAGCGAGAGGGGAAGCGCGGCCGGACGTACGAGCCGAGGCGTGATCGTCCGGGGCGGTCCGGGCGGGTGCCGTCACCTGGCAGGCTGTTACCTCGACGGGCGGGCCCGCGAGCAGGGGCCGGAGCAGAGCGAGATGGACGAGCGCACAGGTGAGATGACCGGCGAGCCGGTCGACGAGGGGCCGAGTTACGGCATCGGCGCCGTCGCCCGGCGGCTCGGCGTGCCCGCTCCCACCCTGCGCACCTGGAACCTCCGCTACGGCATCGGGCCGAGCCACCGCAGCCCCGGCGGGCACCGGCGCTACGACGCGGCCGACCTGCTGCGCCTTGAGGAGATGAACCGCCTGATCAGGGCCGGGCTGCCGCCCGCCGAGGCCGCCCAGGCGGCCCTGAGGCCGCGGGCCGAGGCCACGGAGGTGACGGTCTCGGGGCGGGCGAGGCCGGAGGAGCCTGGAGGGCCCGCCGAGGCGCCGGTCCTCGCGCGACCTTCGCAAAGAGTGGACCAGGCGGTGCCCGAGACGGGCGCCGGGCGGGTTCCGAGCGCCGCGGTCCTCGCCAGGGCGGCGCTGAACCTCGACGGTGACGCCGTGGTCACCGGCCTCACCTCGGCCTTCGATGAGCGTGGGGTCGCCTGGACGTGGGAGCGGCTGGTCCTGCCGGTTTTCGACACGATCACCAGGCGGCAGGAGGCGACGGGCTTCGGCGTCGAGATCGAGCACCTGTTCTCCGAGCGGCTGCTGAGCGCGCTGAGCGAGCGCACCGGCAGGCCCGCCCGTCCCTCGCATCCCCGCGTCGTCCTGCTGGCCTGCGCGGAGGACGAGCAGCACAGCCTGCCGGTGTACGCGCTCGCCGCGACGCTGACCACGACCGAGGGCCTTGAGACGCGCGTCCTCGGTCCGCGCACGCCCCACGCCGCGCTGGCGGACGCCATGCGCCGCCTCGGGCCGCTGGTGGTCTTCGTCTGGTCGCAGCTCGACGCCACGGGCGATCCCGCGCCGCTCCGGGCGCTGCCGGCGCTCCGGCCGGCGAGCCGGATCATCGTGGGCGGCCCCGGCTGGTGGGACGAGCGCCTTCCCGCCGGGGTAGGCCGGGTGACCTCCCTTCAGGACGCCGTGGCCCAGGTACGCGCCACGCTTCGCTAGATCCTTACTCCCTGCCGCCGGCTCCGTTCGCCGATCGTTCTTGACCCGGCCCGGCCCTCGTTTTGGACGTCCTTGGGTTGCACTGTGCCCGCTCACCGGGCTATGAATAGGTTTTGAGTAAGTTTTCTAGCCCCGAGGAGGGTCCAATGACGGGCACACTGGGCATCCGTCTGGCGAGCGGTGATGACACCGCCCTCGCGGAGTGCTACCGGACGTACGGGTCACTGGTCGCGGCCTACCTGCGCAGGCTCGTCCCCGCGCAGGACATCGAGGACGTGCGGCAGGTGGTCTTCTCAGAGGTGTGGCGCTCGCGGCACCGCTACGATCCGAGCCGGAGCCTTCCGGCCTGGCTGCTCGGCATCACCCGCAAGCGCGCCATCGACCACCTGCGGGTGCGGGTGCTCACGACCGTCCCGCTGGACAGCGTGTCGGAGCCCAGGGGCGGCGACGGCCGCGATCTGGCTGACGTGCTCGGCAGGCGTGACCAGGTCCAGCGGGCGCTGGCGGTGCTGCCCGAGCCGCAGCGCGAGGCGATCGAGCTCGCCTACTACGGCGAGCTCACCCAGCGGGAGATCGCCGAGCGGCTCGACGTGCCGCTCGGCACCGTGAAGGCCCGCACCGCACGCGGCCTGCACCGCCTGTCGACGATGCTGTCCCCGATCGCGGCGTGAACGGCGTCGAAGGCGTGTGAGACGGGAACGGTGTGAGCCCGCGGGCTCACGCCGTATGGTCCGTGACGGTCAGGCCGGCCGGATCACGGCCAGCGAGTGCGGCGGCAGGGACAGGCCGTCGCCGGTCAGCGCGACCTTCGGGTCGGAGGCGATCAGCACCGTGCCCGGCGCGAGCTCCACGGTCACCGGCGAGTCGCCGAGGTTGGCGGCCACGCGGAACGAGCCCCGGTGGACGACGATCCAGCGGTCCTCCTCGCCGAAGTCGACGGACACGCGGTCGAGCCGGGGGTCGGCGAGGTCGGGGATGGTCTTCCTGAGCCTGATCAGGTCGCGGTACCAGCCGAGCAGCTCCTCGTGGACCGGCGACGACAGCTCGCTCCAGTCGAGCTTCGAGCGGTGGAACGTCGCCTCGTCCTGCGGGTCGGGCGCCGTCGTACCCCAGTCGTCGTAGCCGAAGCCGACGAACTCCCGCTCCCTGCGCTCGCTCTCGCCCTGCGCGAGGTGCGGCTCCACGTGGTCGGTGAAGAACAGGAACGGCGTGCTCGCCCCCCACTCCTCCCCCATGAACAGCATCGGGGTGAACGGCGAGGTCAGCAGCAGGCCGGCCCCGACCTTGAGCGCCTCGGGCGAGAGCCGGTCGCCCATCGCCCGGTTGCCGATCTGGTCGTGGTTCTGCAGCGAGCACACGAAGCGGTAGCCGGGGACGCGGTGCCGGTCGACCGGGCGTCCGTGCGTGCGCCCCCGGAACGTGGAGTACGTGCCGTCGTGCAGGTAGGCCGAGGTGAGGACCTTGGCGAGCACCTCCATCGGCCCGAAGTCGCAGTAGTACCCGTGCCGCTCGCCGGTCAGGGCGGAGTGCAGGGCGTGGTGCACGTCGTCGTCCCAGGTGCCGGCCAGGCCGTAGCCCCCGGCCTCGCGCGGGGTGATCAGCCGGGGGTCGTTCATGTCGGACTCGGCGATCAGCGTCAGCGGCCGGCCGAGCGCGGCCGACAGCGCGTCCGTCTCCTCCGCCAGCTCCTCCAGGAAGTGCAGGGCCCGCTTGTCGTGCAGGGCGTGCACGGCGTCCAGGCGCAGCCCGTCGACGTGGTAGTCGCGCAGCCACTGCATGGCGTTGCCGATGAAGTAGCGGCGCACCTCGTCGGAGAGCTTGCCGTCCAGGTTGACCGCCTGCCCCCAGAACGAGGACGCGGACTCGTGGAGGTAGGGGCCGAACTGGGCGAGGAAGTTGCCGGACGGTCCGAGGTGGTTGTAGACCACGTCCAGCAGCACGCCGATGCCCGCACGGTGGCAGGCGTCCACGAACCGCTTGAGCCCGTCGGGCCCCCCGTACTCCTCGTGCACCGCGTAGAGGTCGACCCCGTCGTACCCCCAGTTGTGGCGGCCCGGCACCGGCGGCACGGGGAGCAGCTCCACGAAGTCGACGCCGAGCCCGGCGAGGTGGCCGAGCCTGCCCGCCGCCGCGTCGAAGGTGCCCTCCTTGGTGAACGTGCCGACGTGCAACTCGTAGATCACCGAGCCGGCCAGGTCGCGCCCGCGCCAGGCCTGGTCGCTCCAGGTGAAGCGGTCGTGCTCGTAGACCCGGCTCGGCCCGAAGACGCCGTACGGCTGCCGGCGCGTCCTCGGGTCGGGGAACGCCTCTCCGCCGTCGACGCTGAAGGCGTAGTCGGTGTCATGGGAGGCGCCGGGCACCTCCGCCGTCCACCAGCCGTCCTCCCGGCGGGCCATCTCGTGCCGGTGGGTCTTGTCGATCTCCACCTCGACATGGCCTGCCTTCGGTGCCCAGACCTCGAACATGTTCCTCCCCGCAGTGCTCCAGAACGGAGTGTCCCCGACCGACGTGGTGCCGATGACGGCCGCCCGCTATTCCCTTTCCAGCAACGCCACCGGATAACGCGCGAGCAGGTGGGCGAACGGGATGCGCCCGGTGTGCCGCGTGCCGGTGAGCACGTCGCGCCACCTGCCGGGAGGCAGGGTCAGCGTCTCGGCGCCCCAGCCGCCGCGCCGCTCCAGGCCGGCCGGGAACCGCGTGGCCACCGCCACGGCCTGGTCGCCCCTGGCGAACGCGATGACATGCTCGCGCCCCGCGCCCGCCTCGTCGGCTTCGAGCGGGATGTACGGCGCGGCGGGGTCGAGCTCGGCGCGCAACCGCAGCGCCGACGTGGTGACCTGGAGCTTGGCCGCGTCCCAGCTGTCGCCGCCCGGGGCCGTGAGGAGCGACCGCCGGTAGGCGAAGTCCACCGGCCGCCGGTTGTCGGGGTCGACCAGCGAGAAGTCGGTGGTCTCGCTGCCCTGGTAGACGTCGGGGATGCCCGGCATCATCAGCTGCACGAGCTTCTGGCCGAGGGAGTTCACCCGGGCGTACTTGTCGAGCCGCTCGGTGAACGCGGCGACCGAGGGCCCGCAGACGTCGATCGCCCGCGCGGCGAAGTCGCGGACGCCCTTCTCGTACGCGGTGTCCGGCGTCATCCAGGAGATGGTGGTCTTGGCCTCTCTGGCCGCCTTGTACAGGTAGTCGCTGAAGCGCTCGACGCTGATCGGCCAGGCCGCCATGAGGTTCTGCCAGGCGAGGTAGTCGAGCTTGGGGTCGAAGGAGACCTGCTCCGACCAGCCCGCCACCGCCTCCGCCCACTCGCCGGGAAGCTCGGACAGGACGGCGAGGCGGGCGCGGACGTCCTCCGAGCGCTTGGTGTCGTGCGTGGAGAGCGTGGTCATCGTGTACGGCGCCATGCCGGCGCAGAACGCGTGGAACTCCGCCGCCGAGACGCCGAAGCGGTCGGGCTCGCCGCCGACCTCGTTCAGGCAGGCCAGCGGGTACCAGCGGTACAGCGCGGTGTCCTCCACGCCCTTGGCCATGACCGGACCGCAGGTCTGCTGGAAGCGGGTGACGGTCTCGGCGGGGCCGGACAGGACCAGCTCGGCCGCCCTGGCCACCGCGTCGGGATCGGCGTGCCGGGCCGCCTCCGCGGCGGCCGCGCGGATCAGCCTCAGGGTCTCGGCCGCAGGCTCCTCGCCGGGGACCGTGTAGGCCCGGTAGACCGGCATCGCCGCGAGCAGCTCGACCATGGCCTCGCGCAGCTCGGGCACGTCCCGGGTGAGCCGGTCGACCTCCCCGCCAAAGAACTGCGCCAAGACCTGCTTTTTCGCCTCATAACGCACGATGTCGTAATCGGCGGGGAAAGCGGTGTGCTGGAGGAACGTGCCGACCAGCGGCCCGGCACCCGCCGGATCGACGAACAGCCGGGTGACCATGTTGAGCGCGTCGTACCCGGTCGTGCCGTCGCACGCCCAGTCGTCCGGCAGCCGCTCGTCGTCGATGAGGATCTTCTCCGCGACCGTCCACACCGGGGCCAGCTCGCGCAGCCGGGCCAGGTAGGCGCGCGGATCGGCCAGCCCGTCGGGATGGTCGACCCGCAGCCCGGTGATGACCCCCTCCGCCACCAGCGACAGGATCACCCGGTGGGTGGCGTCGAAGACCTCGGGGTCCTCGACGCGGAGCCCGATGAGGGACGACACGTCGAAGAACCGCCGGTAGCCGGGGCTCTCACGCCACGGCACCAGCCGGTAGAACTGGTCGTCCAGCCGCCCGCCGCTGCCCTGCCGTACGGGGAACTCGTGGTCGTAGTAGCGCAGCACGTCACCGTCGGCCACCACCTCGGCCTCGACGTCGGTGTCGCCGCCGAGCACGGGCATCGCGACCTTGCCGCCGGACCAGTCGAGGTCGAACCACCGCGCCGAGGGCGACTCGGGGCCGTCCTTCAGGACCTCCCAGAGCCGGGCGTTGGCCGACTCGGGGACGGGCACGGTCATGTGGTTCGGCACGATGTCGGCGATCAGGGGGAGTCCCCTGGCCGCGAGCTCGCGCAGGCCCGCGATGCCGCCGAACTCCTCCCTGACCTTCGAGTGGTCGGTCACGTCGTAGCCGTGGAGCGAGGCCGGCACCGCCTGCAGGATCGGCGAGAGGTAGAGGTGGCTCACCCCCAGCTCGGCGAGGTAGCCGACCAGGCCGGCCGCCTCCCCGAACCCGAAGTCCGGGGTGAGCTGCAGCCGGTAGGTCGCCGTGGGCTTCGCGGGAGCCGTGGGTTCGGCCGCCCCGGGCCCCACGGACGCCGCGGGCTTCACGGATTCGGTCACGTCGTGTCCTCCGAATGTCAGACGGGCATGCCCTGGAGCCGCTCAGGCACGGCGTAGCACCCGGACCGACCTACCCGCGACGGGCACCTCCTCACCCGCCCGGTACAGCTTGGAGTCGATCGTGATCGGCACCGCGGTGTCGATCTCGGGCACCCACACCTCGCCGAAGTCCTTCGGGATGGTGAACCGGATGATGTCGTGGTGGGCGTTGAACATCAGCAGGAACGAGTCGTCGACGACGCGGCGTCCCCGCCGGTCGGGCTCGGTGATGGCCTCGCCGTTGAGGAAGACGCAGAGCGACCTGGCGTAGCCGTTGTGCCAGTCGGCGTCGGCCATCTCCTGGCCGGACGGGGTGAGCCAGGCGATGTCGGTCAGCTCGTCGCCCGAGCCGCGCACCGCGCGCCCGAAGAAGAATCTCCTGCGCCGGAACACCGGGTGGTCGCGGCGGAGCCTGGCGAGCCGCTGGGTGAACTCCAGGAGCAGCCAGTTCTCGCGGACGTCCGACCAGTCGACCCAGCTGATCTCGTTGTCCTGGCAGTAGGCGTTGTTGTTGCCATCCTGCGTGCGGCCCAGCTCGTCGCCGTGGGAGAGCATCGGCACGCCCTGCGACAGGAACAGCGTGGCCAGGAAGTTGCGCTTCTGCTGCTCGCGCAACGCCTCGATCGCGCCGCCGGCCGGGCCCTCCTCGCCGCAGTTCCACGACCGGTTGTCGTCCGTGCCGTCGCGGTTGCCCTCGCCGTTCGCCTCGTTGTGCTTGTTGTTGTACGACACGAGGTCGCGCAGCGTGAAGCCGTCGTGGCAGGTGACGAAGTTGATCGACGCGGCGGGACGGCGGCTGTCGTCCTGGTAGAGGTCGCTGGATCCGGTGAGGCGCGAGGCGAACTCCGGCAGCGCGGCGGGTTCGCCCCGCCACATGTCGCGGATCGTGTCGCGGTAGCGGCCGTTCCACTCGGTCCACCTGGGCGGGAAGTTGCCCACCTGGTAGCCGCCCGGCCCGACGTCCCACGGCTCGGCGATGAGCTTGACCTGGCTGAGCACGGGGTCCTGCTGGACGAGGTCGAAGAAGGCCGACAGCCTGTCGACCTCGTGCAGCTCCCTGGCCAGGGTCGAGGCGAGGTCGAAGCGGAACCCGTCGACGTGCATCTCGATGACCCAGTAGCGCAGCGAGTCCATGATCATCTGGAGCGTGTGCGGCGAGCGCATCAGCAGGCTGTTGCCGGTGCCCGTCGTGTCCATGTAGTAGCGCTGGTCGTCGTCCACGAGCCGGTAGTAGGCCTCGTTGTCGATGCCGCGCATGCTGAGAGTGGGCCCGAGGTGGTTGCCCTCGGCCGTGTGGTTGTAGACGACGTCGAGGATGACCTCGATGTTCGCCTCGTGCAGGGCCTTCACCATGGCCTTGAACTCCAGCACCTGCCCGCCCCGCTCGCCCGAGCTGGAGTAGGCGTTGTGCGGCGCGAAGAAGCCGATGGTGTTGTAGCCCCAGTAGTTGGTCAGCCCGCGCTGCTCCAGCGTGTCGTCGGTGACGAACTGGTGCACCGGCATCAGCTCGACCGCCGTCACCCCGAGCCCCGTCAGGTGATCGATGATCTCGGGGTGCCCGAGCGCGGCGTAGGTGCCGCGGATGCGCTCGGGGATCCGGGGGTGCTGGATGGTCAGCCCCCGGACGTGCGCCTCGTAGATCACCGTGTCGTGGTACGGCGTCGCGGGCGGCCTGTCGTGCCCCCATCCGAAGAAGGGGTTGACCACGATGGACTTCGGCACGTACGCGGCCGAGTCGGTGTCCTCACGGCTGTCGGGGTCGCCGAAGCGGTAGCCGTAGACGGCCTGGTCCCACCGCACGCCGCCCTCGATCGCCTTGGCGTACGGGTCGAGGAGCAGCTTGTTCGGGTTGCAGCGCTGCCCGCGCGAGGGGTCGTACGGGCCGTGCACGCGGTAGCCGTACCGCTGGCCGGGCCCTATGCCCGGCAGGTATCCATGCCAGACGAACCCCTCGCACTCGGTGAGCGCGACGCGTTCCTCCTTGTGGTCGTCGTCGAAGAGGCAGAGCTCCACGCGCTCGCCGACCTCGGTATAGAGCGCGAAGTTCGTTCCCGCGCCGTCGTATGTAGCCCCGAGCGGATAGGGGTCGCCGGGCCAAGTTTCGATCATGTCACCACCCGGATAGGGATTTGCCCCATGTTCCCCCGACCATGCCACTCAGCGCAGCTCGGTGAGTCAATCACTTGTCCAAGGGGGACATTGTGCGTCTGTGTCAAGGACCTTCTGTCACGGCGCCACTCCCCACGTACTGCCACGTGATCGTGCGGCACGAGCCAGGCTACTCGACATCGCCAGGTCAGCCCGCACCGGACACTCGCCTCTCGGCGGCTCGCGCCGCCTCCTCGCCGATCTCCTCGTCCCCGGTCACCTCGGCGAGCAGAGCCAGCACCGGCGCCTCGTAAAGCAGGGCGCCCGAGCTCCTGACGAAGTCCAGCCCTTCCCTCAGATGCCGCTCGGCGAGGGCCACGTCGCCGAGGGCCACGGCCAGCCTGCCGAGGCACAGCTCGGCCAGCGACCAGCCGAACAGGCCGTTCTTGAGGGTGATCCGGTCGTACAGCGCACGCGCGGCGGCCGGGTCGCCCACGGCCAGGCAGATCTCGCTCAGCGCGTCGGCGATGAACCGGTAGTAGAGGTCGTGACCGACCGCCTCGAACCCGTCGGCGGACAGCTCTGCGAGGACCGCCCGCACCTCGCCGCGCCGGTCGAGGTGCGCACCGGCCGCGTCCGGGGCCGCCGCGCCGAGGTCGAGCAGGGCGAGGCAGCGCACGAGCCGCCTGCTCAGGTCGTCGGGACGTCCGGCGGGCATCAGGTCGGCCATCGCGAGCGCCTCCGCCGCGCGACCGCGGGACCGCAGGACGAGCGCCCTGAACAGCTGGGTGCGGGCGTCTGGGTCGCCCCGGCCGAGCGCCCCCTCGGGGTGGGCGAGACCCGACTCCTCCGCGCGGGCGAGCGCCTCGCCGAACCGGCCGCGCAGGTAGGCCGTGATGGCCGTCTGCCAGGCCGCGAGGCTCACCATCGCGGGCTGGCGAAGGCTCAGGGCGGTCTCGTACAGCCAGGCCAGGAGCTCGTCGGCCCGGTCGAAGTCGCCCGCCGAGACGCGCATGATGTAGTCGGCCTCGCGCCCGAGCCACTCGTAGGGAAGGTCCCCGATCCTGACGCCGACCTCGATGATCTCGTCGACCAGGGCCTGCCGCTCGCGGGGGTCGGCGTCGCCGCGCAGCAGCATCTCGTGGGCGACGAGCGCGCGAAGCAGCGACCGGTCGTCCCCTGACCGTCTGGCCCGCCGTACGGCCTCCATGGCGAGGTCGCCGCTCTCCTCGATCGACCGCCGGTAGTAACCGGCCACCGCCAGCGCCGCCAGGAGTTGCGGCGCCCAGGGCGAGTCGCCGGGATGGTCGCGCAGGACCCGCTCGATGCGGGCGGCGAACCTGTCCATGCCGGCCCATTCCTCGAACATGAGCCAGTAGATCAGGTCGGAGAAGCCGAGAGCGGCGCGGGCGAGCCGGTCGATGTCGCCCATCTCCTCGGCGAGCGCGGCGGCCTCGTCCAGCGTGGCCCGCACCGCCGTGCTCATCCCCGCGGCCGCCTGCGCCTCCGCGAGGTCGAGGAGCAGGTCACAGCGCAAAGCCCGGCCCGCGGGGGGCGCGGTCAGCCGGACGGCCTGCCCGAGGTGCTCCACCGCGTCCTCGTAGGCGAACTGCCCCATGGCGTGGGCCGCCGCGCGGCGGGCGTAGTCGATCGCCTTGGCGGCCGTCCCCGAGAGGACCAGCCCCTCGCGGTAGTGGTGGGCGATCTCGGCCAGGGACGCGTCGCCGCGGCGCTCCAGCACGACGGCCACCCGCGCGTGCAGGCGGCGCCTGCGCAGCGGGGCGAGCCCGGAGCGCAGCACATCCCTGACGATGTCGTGGACGAACCGGTGGGCGATCGGCGGCTCGGCCCGCTCGGCGAGCAGCCCGGCGCGCACCGCCGCGTCGAGGATGTCGAGCACCTGGTCCTGCGGCACGTCGGCGATCTCGGCCAGCACGTCGAGCAGCACGTCCAGCCGGGCCTCCCTGCCGAGGAGCGCGGCCGAGGTCAGGACGTCGCCGGTGTGCGGCGGCAGTGCGGCGATGCGACCCATGACGACGTCGGAGACGGCCTCGGGCGCGGGGACGTCCTCGCCCAGCCGCACGACCTCGCCCAGGAAGAAGGGGTTCCCCGCCGTCAGCCGCGCCATCCGGCCCGCGAGCGCCGGATCGGCGCCCGCCCGGCCGAGGTACTCGCCGATGGCGGTCTCCGACAGGCCGCGCAGGGCGATCCGCTCGACGTGCGGCAGCCGTACGAGGGCCGAGAGGGGGCGGGACAGCGGCCGGCCGGCGTCGGTGTCCCGGTAGGTCGCCACGATGGTCAGCGCCGGGCACGCGCGGGTCGTCGCCAGGAACTCCAGCAGCCCGAGCGAGGAGACGTCCGCCCACTGGAGGTCGTCGAGGACGACGAGCACGCGGCCGTGCCCGTTCACCAGCCGGACGACCGCCTCGTAGAGCGGGAAGCCCTCCCCCGCGCCCGCCAGCTCGGCCAGCTCGCCCTCGCGCCCGGTGAGCTCGCGCACGGCCTGCGCCCACGGCCAGAACGGCGGGGCGCCGCTGCCGTCCCAGCACCGGCCGAACACCACCGTACGGCCGGCGGCGCGGGCGGCCCGCGCGGCCTGCTCGGCGAGGCTCGTCTTGCCGATCCCCGGCTCTCCCGCGATCAGCACGACCCTGTGGTCCGCCGCGGCGACGGCGTCCGACAGCAGGGCGGACTCCCGCGCCCTGCCCACCAGCGGCGACGGCTCCGGCACGGGCAGGGCGGGTGCGGCGGGTGCGGCGGGTGCGGCGGGTGCGGCGGTGATCGTGCCGCGAGGGATCAGCGAGGGATCCTGGGCGAGTATCGCCCTCTCCATCTCGCGGGAGCCAGGGTCGGGGTCGAGGCCCAGCTCCTCGACCAGCAACCGCCTTCCCTCGGCGAGCGTGGCCAGGGCGTCGGCCTGCCGTCCTGCCTGGTAGAGCGCGTGGGCGCGCAGGCGGCGCAGGCGCTCGCGCAAGGGAAACCCGGCGAGGAGCCGGGTCAGCTCGGGCACCATCCCGGCCCCGATGCCAAGGCCGAGCTCCGCCTCGGCGGTGTCCTCCACCAGCGTCAGCCTCAGCTCGCCAAGGTGGGAGATCTCCGCACGCGCCCAGGAGTCCTCCTCGAAGCCCGAGAGCGGGTCTCCCCGCCACTCGGCGAGCGCGCGGCGCAGCTCGTCCCTCGCCCCGGCCAGCTCGCCGCGGCCGAGCAGCCGCGCCCCCTTCGCCGCGTGCGCCCTGGCCCGCGCGAGGTCGAGGCTCTCGTCGGGAACGACCAGGGCGTAGCCCCCGAGCTTGCTCACGAGGATGCTGGGGGCCACCGCGCGGACGCGTCCGGGCTCCAGGATGCGGCGGAGCTTGGAGACGTACGCCTGGACGGTGTTGAGCGCGCCCGCGGGCGGCTCGTCCTCCCAGAGCGCCTCGATGATCCTCGCGGGGCTCATCGGGCGCGGCGCGGCCAGCATGCACATGGCCAGGACGGCCTGTTGCTGGTGCGGTCCGAGGTCAAGGGGGCTCTCGCCGTCGGCGAGCACGCAGACAGGACCAAGCAGGCGAAACTCCACGCAGCTCCCTTGGATGCCCGAGCAGGACTGCGCCGATATTAACCAGTGCCAACCCGGTCGCATACGGCATACCTGGCACGGTCCATCCAGTGTGCCGGAATTCCACTCAAGTGGCGAAACATGGTGGTAACACTCAGCTGACGTGCAGGAAGGCTCAGTGGATTCCCAGAAACGCTGGGTAGCGTGCACCGGCATGGATTGGAAGCGCAAAGCCAACGAGACCCTGGGCGGGTTCACGGGATTCCAGCTCAGCAGGGTCGGCCAGGCGGGGCCGTCCGGACCGGGGGTTGCTCCCGCGACCACCAGCCCTGTTAACACAGTTGAAACAATCAGGCCGCCAGTGGACCCGAAGACGGACCGCCTGCTGGTCGCGCCGGTCTTCGTCCTGTCGCCCGTGCGCTCCGGGTCCACGCTGCTCCGGGCGCTGCTCGACAGCCACTCGATGCTGCACGCCCCCCATGAGCTGCATGTACGGCGGCTGACCGTCGGCTTCGGCACGTCGCTGGCCGAGAAGGCGATGGACGCGCTCGGCCACAACCAGGCCGACCTGGAGCACCTGCTGTGGGACCGCGTGCTCCACCGCGAGCTGGCCAGGAGCGGCAAGCAGACCATCGTCGACAAGACGCCGGCCAACGCATTCGCCTACAAGCGCATCGCCACCTGCTGGCCGGACGCCCGGTTCGTCTTCCTGCTGCGCCACCCGGTGTCCATCGCGCGGTCGTGGTACGAGGCGGGCGGGGAGAAGAGGTCGCCGGAGGACGCGGCGCTGGACGCCCTGCGCTACATGAAGGCGGTCCAGAAGGCCAGGACGGCCCTCACCGGGCTCACCGTGCGCTACGAGGACCTGACCCGGGACCCCGAGAGCGAGACGCGGCGCGTCTGCGAATTCCTGGGCGTCCCCTGGGAGCGGGAGATGCTGTCCTACGGCGACCGCCTGCTGCTGGAGAAGGGCCTCGGCGACTGGAAGGACAAGATCCGTACCGGGACCGTGCAGCCGGGACGCGAACTGCCCGGCGCGGACGAGATACCGGAGTCGCTGCGGCCGATCTGCGCCTGCTGGGGCTACACCGCGGACAAAGCGGAGGGCCCATGAGGATCCGCTACCTGCTCCTGCACGCGTACGGCATGGGCGGCACGATCCGCACCGTGATCAACCAGGCCGGCCACATGGCCGCCGCCGGGCACGACGTCCAGATCGTCAGCGTCGTGCGGCGCAGGAAGAAGCCGCAGTTCCCCGTAGACCCCCGCGTGGAGATCGTGACGCTGGCCGACCAGCGGGACGGCGTGCGGCGCGACTCGGTGGCGCGCCGGGCGTGGCGGAGGATGCGCGGCAAGGTCGTCCCCGCCGGCGAGTTCGCGGCGTCGTACTTCACCGAGCGCGTCGAGAAGGCGGTCATCGACTACGTCTCCTCCCTCGACTCCGGGGTGCTCGTGACAACCCGGCCGGCGCTGAACCTCATCTCCGCGCGCCACGCCCCAGAGCACGTGGTACGGGTCGCGCAGGAGCACATGAACCTCGCCACCCACAGGGACGACGTGCGCGAGGAGATCGTGCGCCACTACGGCGGGCTCGACGCCGTGGTCGTGCTCACCGAGACCGACCGGGCGGACTACCAGCGGGTGCTGCCGGAGGCGCGGGTCCACCGCATCCCCAACGCGGTCCACACGCTCGGCCCCGCGACCTCCGGGGACGGCGGGCGCATCGTGGTCGCGGCCGGTCGCCTGTACGCGCAGAAGGGGTTCGACCTCCTCATCCCCGCCTTCGAGTGGGTGGCGCGCGCGCATCCCGACTGGCGGCTGCGCATCTACGGCACCGGCCCGAAGAAGGCGGAGCTGCAGGAGCTGATCGACCAGCGGCAGCTCGGGGACAACGTCTTCCTGATGGGACGCAGCGACCACCTCGACCAGGAGCTGGCGAAGGCTTCGATCTTCGTGCTCAGCTCCAGGTTCGAGGGGCTGCCCATGGTGATGATCGAGGCCATGACCCACGCGCTGGCGATCGTGAGCTTCGACTGCCCCACGGGGCCGGGGGACGTCATCACGCACGGGTCCGACGGGTTGCTCGTCGCTCCCGAGGATGCCGGGGGGCTGGCCGAGGCCATGAACCGGCTGGTGGAGGACGCCGAACTCCGGAGGCGCCTCGGCGCCGAGGCCAGGAGGACGGTGCGGCGGTACTCGCCGGACGAGGTCATGCCGGCCTGGGAGAGCCTGTTCACCGAGCTTCTGCGGGCCAAGCAGGACGGCGACCACCGGACGCGCATGCCGAACGGCTAGCGCTTCACACCGGGGCACGCCGCCCGGCCGGGGGGGGGCCGGGCGGCGCGGGGGTCAGGGCACCCAGTAGTTGCCGCTCGCGATGATCATCACCTGGAGCTGGATGCTGGTCGAGTAGTAGTCGCTCGACGTGAACGAGGTGTTGAGCATCTTGGTCCACAGGGCGTCGAGCCATGCCTGGCTGCCGGGGTCGGTCATCGCCGCGACCGTGAACGGCGCGAAGAACGCCGGCTCGCTGCCGCTCTCGATCTGCGACCCCGCGAGCGAGTAGCCGACCGCGATCTTGGCGGGGTCGCCGCCCGTCTTGCCCTTGATCCAGGTGTTCAGCTTGCGCGCCGAGGCGAGCGAGGCGCTGTCGCCGCTGGTCACGGCGTCGGCGCCGATCCGCCACGGGTCACGGCAGGCGTTCCACCAGTACTTCCCGTCGTTGGGGTCCTCCAGCACCTGCCCGGGGGCGGGCTTCGGCGTGGAGTTGGTGTTCACCACGAAGTCCGCGAGCAGGCCGGTCGAGGAGGCGTAGGTGGCCTGCTGGGAGGTGATCAGGTTCTGGTGGGCGGTCCTGATGGTGTCCCAGGCGGTGTCGCCCGTCGCCTTCCTGAACGCCCTGAAGTGGTCGATCAGCCAGTCGGACGACCGGGTGATGTAGTAGGTGGAGTCCCCGGAGGTGCTCCAGTCACCGAGCCGCATCAGGTGGGTGGCCGGGTTCACCTCGCTCGCCTTGATGGCGTTGATGTGCCTGGTCGCGAGGTCCTTGTAGTTGTAGGTGCCCGCGCTCCCCCACTGCCGGTCGGCGAGCAGGAGGCCGTAGGCCACGTCGAGGTCGCCGTCGGTCGCCGAGTCCGAGCCGTTCACGCTCTTGCAGGAGGTGTCCTGCTCGGCCGCCAGCAGGTTCGCGTTGTTCACCGAGGGGTGCGCGAGCATGTACTTCACCATGCCGTCGAACGCGGTCTTGGCGTTCGGGTCCGCCCCGGCCATCGTCGCGAGGACCACCATGCCGTAGCCCTGGCCCTCGGCGACGTAGGGGTGGTCGGCGTCCGGCGAGATGACCTCGTACCAGCCGTTCCCGCAGTTCTGCTTCAGGAAGGCCGCCTTCCACTTGTTGTAGTAGGTGATGACGGCCTGGTCCAGCGTCGCCTGCGAGCCGGACGGCCTGAGGGTTCCCGAGGCGTACGGGAACAGGTGGCTTCCGAACGGCACGGCGGGGCCGCCACCGTCCGCCTGCGTCGTGACGGTCAGGTAGTCGACGTTGGGGCCGCCGTTGGCGGTCGTGGCCGTCGCCCGGATCGTGTTGGCGCCCGCGTTCAGCGTCGCGGTCACCGTGCCGTCGGCCCAGGTGTCCCAGGAACCCGTCCCTGCGAACGCCTTGGCGGCGGCGACGACCGTGCCGTTCACGCTGATGTCCATCGGGCGGTTGACGGCGGTCCCGTTGGCGTAGCGCACCACCAGGCCGGCGCTGCCGGCAGTGGGCGCGTTGACCGACCACTGCACATAGCTACCGGAGACGTTGGTGTAGTCGACGAAACCCGAGCCGGAGTACCCGGAGTGGTCTGCCGCCACCGAGCCCTGCGAGATCGTGGCGGCCTCCGCCTCGTACCGCGTGGAGGCGGCCGAGGCGCCGACCTGGGCCGTGGCGGCCAGCGTGAGGGTGAGCGTGACGAGGATGGTGGAGACGGTGCGTGGAAGGCGATGCACCTTGGCTGTCCTCTCCCTAGGGGGTGTTCGGGCGATGGGGCCAGGAGAGTTAAGAAAGCTTCTTAACAATTCTTGACCATAGGAACACCGTCAACTGGGCGCCGTCAAGCACCTGCGGGAGCGTATTCGGCGAGACTTGTCCGCGCAGTTCAGAGCAGCGGAAGGCCCCCGATGCGGCCCTGCCGCACCGGGTCGGCACTGTCAGGGCCGTCTTGTCAGGACGCGTCGTGGCGCGCCCGCCAAGGCGGTCCGGCAGCGCGGGCTCATGTGGTCGGAACGGTCGCACCGAGCCTTCGAGGCGTTTGTTAGTAAGGTTTCCTTACCTGCCTCTGCGGAGGACCGTAAGGCCGTCACGGCCGATCGTCAAGGTTCTCGTCACGCGCATACGGCGGGGGCGCCGCCGATCGGGCGGAACGGCTCAGGCGCTCTTCCTGGCGAGCGGGACGGCTCGAATGCTTTCCAGCCGAGCGGGACGGCTCAGGCGCTCTTCCTGGCGGCCGGAGGCTCGAAGAAGTTGAGCAGGCCGTCGCCCTTGCAGGTGCGGCACGCGCGGCCGCCTTCCCCCCTGCCGTCTCCCCCGCATGTGCAGCACACGACCACCCGGTCGAACCGGGGATCGCGGTAGGTGTGCCTGGTCCGGTACCGGCTGATCGCCCAGCCCTGCACCCACGCGAACCCGTCGATCTCAGCGAAAAAGGCGTCGCTGAGCTCCCAGTGGCGGGCCATCGCCTGCTCGCGTATGAGGGTCCATAGGTTGACTGCGATCCCGGTGGGGCTGACATTCATAGAGGATCGTCCTCTCGTCCGGGTGACGCGGGTGTTCCGGACCGGACCGATGCCCCACCACCGATCCAGCCTTGAGTCGGCTCCGAACCGGCCGTCCGGCTCGTCGCACGGCCGTCCCCGTCCCGCAGGGGCGCCACCCCGCCATGGCGCGACTTCACAGGGGTGGTATCAGCTGCGTTAGGGGCTACCCTTCTCTTTACCCTGGTTCATGCCAAGTGCAACCGCCAATGGCAATTGCCACAGGAAAGTGTCGTCGGCGTATACCTTCGGCGTCCACCCCGGGCGAATAGTGTTAGCTGTTAGCAACGGGAGCTGCCTGGGCAAACTTGGGGGCACGCGGCGATGGCCGCATCAGGAAGAGGTGAGCGTCGATGGCCGGGGCGAATCCGACCCTACGGCGCCGGCAGCTCGCCACCCGCCTCCGCGAACTGAGAAAGGGCGCGGGGCTGAGCCTCGAAGAAGCCGCCCAGAGGCTCGAATGCTCGACGGCCAAGATCAGCCGCATAGAGACCGCCCAGCGGAGCGTCATTCCCCGGGACGTGCGCGACCTGTGCCAGATCTACGGGATCGACCAGGCGGAGGCCGACGCCCTCATCTCCATGGCCAGGGAAGCGCGCCAGGCCGGCTGGTGGCAGGAATACGAAGACCTGGACCTCGATCCGTATATCGGCCTCGAAAGCGAGGCGTCCTCCATCACGATGTACGAGACGACCACCGTTCCGAGCCTCCTGCAGACGGAGGACTACGCGCGGGAAGTGATCCGCGGATGCCTTCCGCGGATCAAGCAGGAGGTTCTCGAGGAGCGCGTCGACGCCCGCCTGAAGCGGCAGCGGCTCCACACCGAGGACGACCCGCCCAATTGCTGGGTGCTTCTCGACGAATCGGTCCTCCACCGTCACGTCGGCGGTCACTCCGTTATGCACGCCCAGCTTGAACGCGTCATCGAGCTCTCCGGCCTTCCCCATGTGATCATCCAGGTGATTCCCTTCACGGTCGGGGCGCACATCGGCTTCGACAGCATGTTCATCCTTCTGGAATTCCCCGACAACATGGTTCCGGACACCGTTTATGTCGAGTCTTTGATGGGCGATTTCTATCTCGAGAAGCCGCGCGAGCTGGAGCGCTTCCGCGAGGTCATCACCCACCTGCGGGCCGCGGCGCTGAATCCGCGCGACTCGGTTTCCCTGATCGCCGACATGCGCATGCGGTACGCGCCGTAGCGGGTGGGGCCTGGCGCACGGTGGGAGCCTCTCCCCCTTTCGCCGCGCTATACCCCATACAGGCCAAACCACGCTTCATGTTCGAACGGGTACCGCAACGACACTTCGGACTATTCGCTCATATCGGACATGTAGCTATGGGAACTACGGGAGGAAGCTCCCGAGTAAATACAGATCTCTCCAACTTCGACCAGCTCAACCCCTTGATCGTATTGACATGTCCCCAGTAGCTGCGATAAATGATCACCAGGAGCCCCCGCAAGCAGAGAGCCTGCCCTTCCACGGCCAGGTCTCAGCGGGGGCTCATGCCTATTTATCCGGCCCGATCATGTCGGTCGCGCCCGTCCGGGGGACGCCATCGTCCGGATGGACGCACGGCGAGGGATCATCAGTGACATCAGGAGAGACGATGACGTCGCATCACCCTTTCGGGTATTCCGGCCCGCAGTGGCGGACCGCAAGCGGATGTAACAACGGAACCTGCGTGGAGGTCGCCGAGCTTCCGCACGGCGGCGTCGGGATCCGCGACAACAAGGACGGCAACAGCCCCGTCCTCGAATTCACCCTCGACGAGTTCCGCACCTTCGTGCGCGGCGTCAAGGCCGGCGAATTCGATATCTGATCCGGAGACCCCGCTTCGCGGCCCGCTTTCGGGCCCCGGCGGATCCGGTGAGAGACAGTGCGACCGAGGACGCCGGCATCGGCGCTCCGGCCGCTGAGAAAGCAACCAGATCCTTCACCTAAAGGCCGACGGTCGCGGAAAGGCCCGGACGTTACGAGCGTCGGGCAGGCCCGCGGGAGCACCGCTCCCAATATGATGCGTGACAGTGGAATCCAGATGAAACGCGGGCGAGCAGGCGGCGCCGGACAGCTCTACCGGCGCCGTTTTCGAAGTCCGCCGCCGCACCCACCGGCCCATCATGACCTGGCTTAACGCGATTCTTCAAGTTATTTCCGGCATTCTCGCCATTCGTACCCCCCGGCCGCCCGCGAAGCCCGTTCGCCATGCCCGGCCCCGCCGCGGGGAGTGGATCAGGGGAGATGGCCGTCGCATCTGGGATGGTTATTGACCCCAATGGTCACATCACTCGCTCGGACGCCTGGAACACCAGCGTGACGGCACCGTTTTTCCGAGCGGCGATCAACTATAATTTCGCCGAGCGCAATGCCCTGAGCGGAAATACGGCGAAGGTTTCATGGAGAGGGAGGCGCATGTCAGGCGAACCTGCGTTCCATGGGGTGACGTGGTACGCGGCTTGCAACAACGGCAGTTGTGTCGAGGTGGCGTACGACGACGGGTGGATCGGCGTGCGTGACGGCAAGGATGACGGAAGCCCGATCCTCGTCTACTCCGGCACCGAGTGGGAGTCCTTCATCGAGGCCGCCAAAGAGGGGCGGTTCGACCTCGACCGGCTTGTGACCGACAGCCGCTGAGCATGCCGCGAGCGCCCGCGCCTCTTCTACCTCGACCGGGTTTGCGGAGGAACGTATGGGTAGCCGGAGACCTTTCCCCTTGCAGCATTCCCCCCGGAGGATACGCAGATGGGCGGATTCAAGAAGTTCTTGATGCGCGGCAATCTGGTGGAGCTCGCCGTCGCGGTCGTCGTCGGCGCCACCTTCAGCGGGCTGGTCCAGGCGCTGGTGGCCGACCTGGTGACACCGCTGATCGGCGCGATCACCGGCGGCAGGCAGCCCGACTTCTCGAAGTACTCCTTCAAGCTCAACGGTTCTGAGTTCAAGTACGGCGACTTCATCAATCACCTGCTGACCTTCCTCATCATCGCCGCGGTGATCTACTGGCTGGTGGTCATGCCGATGACGCGGCTGATCGGCTTCTTCGACCGCGACAAGAAGGCGACCGAGAAGCAGTGCCCCGAGTGCCTGAGCGACATCCCGATCGACGCCCGCCGTTGCGCCTTCTGCACCGTCGAGCTCACCGCGGTGCCGGCCGGCGACCGGCCGCCCGCCTGACCCGGGGCCACCGGCACCTCGCGGGGGCACACCCCTGGTGACCGCCCCCGCGGTGCCTCCTGGACGTCCCGGCGAGCGGCTGTACCGATCTTCACCGGTCTGCTATAGCTCCGGCATAGCCCCGGTGTCTTTTCGGCAAGAACCTTTACGAATCCACCTCTTCTGGGTGACCATGGGTGCGTTCCGCCCCTGCCGCGTCGCCGCATCGGCGAGACCCGCGATGTGACCTGCGGGTCGGCAGGCCCGATAGATCCAGCCTTTCGGTGATCTAGGAGGACGCATGCGCACACGGAACCCGCGGTTACGCGACTTCGGCCGCGTCGCCGCCGTACTCGCCGGGCTGCTGGTGACGGCCGCCGCGCCGCCTCAGATGCCGACCACGCCGGGCCGGCCGTCGTGCTCGGCCATCACCCCCAGGGGCCTGACGCTGTCGTGGGGCGCCTCGACCGACGACGTGGGCGTCGCCGCGTACGACATCTACAACGACGGCAACAAGCTGGGCGAGGCCCCGGGAAACGCCACCTCCAAGGCGCTGACCGGGCTGTCGCCCGCCACCCGGTACCACCTGTCGGTGTTCGCCCGTGACGCGGCCGGCAACGTGTCGCCGAGCAGCGCCCAGGCCGTCTGCACCACGCGGTCCGGCTCGGACACCCAGGCTCCGACGGCACCCTCCGGGCTCGGCTCCTCCAGCGTGGCCTCCACCAGCGCGCGCCTGTCCTGGACTGCCTCCACCGACAACACCGGCGTCACCGCGTACGAGGTCAGGAGCGGTTCCAACGTCTACGCCACCGTGACCGGCACCCCGCCGGCCACCTCCGTCACCGTCACCGGCCTGGCGTGCGACAGCCCGTACACGCTGACCGTGGTCGCCAAGGACGCCGCGCTGAACGTCTCGGCGCCCAGCAACCCGGTGTCGTTCACCACGACGTCGTGCGCGGGCGACGGGGGCACCCCCTCCGGGATCACCACCATCTCCACCGGCTGGTCGATCCCCTGGGGCACCTACTGGATGCCGGACGGGCGGACGGCCCTGGTGACCGAGCGAGACACGTTCAAGGTCTTCAAGGTCACGCCCGCCGGGGCGCGCACGCAGGTCGGCACGGTGCCAAACACGGTCACCACCGATGGCGAGGGCGGCCTGCTCGGAGTGGCGGTCGACCCAGCCTGGGCGAGCAACCACTACGTCTACTTCATGCACACGGCCTCTGAGGGCAACCGCGTCGTCCGGATGACCTACAACGGCACGACCCTGACCGGCTACACGATCCTGGTGCAGGGGATCAAGAAGAACCGCTACCACAACGGCGGCCGCCTGGCCTTCGGCCCCGACGGCCACCTCTACGCCACCACCGGCGACGCGCAGACCCCCAGCCTGGCCCAGGACAGGAACTCGCTCAACGGCAAGATCCTCAGGATGACCACCACCGGAGCGCCCGCCCCCGGCAACCCCTTCGGCACGCTGGTCTACTCCTACGGGCACCGCAACCCGCAGGGCCTGGCCTTCGACCGCAACGGCCGGCTCTGGGAGGCGGAGTTCGGCAACAACTACGTCGACGAGCTCAACCTGATCAAACCCGGTGCCAACTACGGCTGGCCCACCTGCGAGGGCACCTGCGGCGTCTCGGGGATGACCAACCCCAAGGCGACGTGGCCGGTGTCCACCGCCTCCCCGAGCGGCATCGCGATCGTCCGCAACGTGGTCTACATGGCGGCCCTGCGGGGCGAGCGCCTCTGGAGGATCCCGATCAACGGCGACACCGAGGCCGTCGGCACCCCCACCGCCTACTACGTCGGCACGTACGGGCGCCTGCGGACCGTCACCAAGGTGCCGGGCGGCGACCAGCTCTGGCTGTCGACCACGAACGCCGACAACAACGGCGGCGCCGCCCCCGGCTCGGACCAGATCTTCCGCGTCACGATCTCCTAGCGCCTTCCCGGGTACGGCCGATGGCCGTACCCGATGGGAAGAGGCAGGAATAGCGGCTGTTGAGGGTGGGTTGTTCGGGCTGTGAGTGATCTGATCCGTGGTGTCGCCCGTGGCGAGTCGAGCGTCCCGCTCTCCATCCTCGACCTGGCCACCGTCGGCCACGGCGACACCCCAGCCGACGCCCTGCGGACGACCACCGAGCTCGCGCAGCGGGCCGAGGACTGGGGATACCACCGGTTCTGGGTGGCCGAGCACCACGGGATGCCGAGCGTCGCCAGCTCCTCCCCCGCCGTGCTCCTCGCCCACCTCGGCGCGAGCACCCGCGAGATCCGGCTGGGCTCGGGTGGCGTCATGCTGCCCAACCACGCCCCGCTCATCATCGCCGAGCAGTTCGGCACCCTGCACGCGCTGCATCCAGGACGTGTCGACCTCGGGCTCGGGCGCGCGCCCGGCACCGACCAGGCGACCGCCCGGGCGCTGCGCCGTACGGCCACCCCGGACGCCGACGACTTCCCCCAGCAGCTCGCCGAGCTCATCGCCTTCCTGGACGACAGCTACCCGGCCGGGCACCAGTACGAGCACATCAGGGCCGTCCCCGGCGAGGCGAGCGCGCCCGGCTCCGGACGCCCTCCGATCTGGCTGCTCGGCTCAAGCGGCTTCAGCGCCCAGCTCGCGGGGCTGCTCGGACTGCCGTTCGCCTTCGCTCACCACTTCAGCGCGGCCAACACGCTGCCCGCCCTGGAGATCTACCGCTCGGCGTTCACCCCGTCCGACGTGCTCGACCGGCCGTACGCGATGATCGGCGTCGGCGCGGTGGCGGCGGACACGGCCGAGGAGGCGCTGCGCAGGGCGCGCACGGGCGCGCTCGGCATGCTGCGGCTGCGGCGCGGGCAGCCCGCCCCGCTGCCCACACCGGAGGAGGCCGAGGCGTATCCCTACAGCCCGGTCGAGCAGCAGTTCGTCAGCGACTGGCTGTCGAACCTCATCTACGGCGACCCGGCCACCGTGCGCGCCGGCCTCGAGACGCTGCGCGAGCGTACCGGCGCGGATGAGCTCATGATCACCACCGGGGTCCACGGGGGCGAGGCGCGGCTCCGCTCGTACGAGCTGATCGCCGACGCGTACGGCATGAACAAGCCGGCGCACTAACCGGCCGAACGGGCTGTAATCCGGCAGACGTCACGAAGAACGTCCAGGACGGGCATACCGCCCAGGCCACTGTCGACCGGATCGACCGGCCCCACGGGAGGCCTCGGTAACATCCCGGTAACACGAGCGGCCGGCGACCGCCGGTCATCTCGCCCCGCCCGGCGGAGCTGAGCAGGCAGACCGGGGTCCGCCGCTTCCGCCCGCCGCCCCGGCTCGCGGGCCCCGGCCCCCCGACTTCACCAGGAAACTCTGACTGGGACCTTTCTTCGACTGGAATATGTCCGTAACATCGCCTCCAGATCGGCGTGGAACATTTATCGGAAACATCTGTTGACACGCAAGAAACACTGTTATTGTAATGGGAGCGCTCCCACGCCTTCGCGATATACCTTGAAAGCGGAGGAAGCCGGATGGCTGACCAGCCCACGCTTGCCCAGGTAGCAGCCGAAGCAGGGGTCTCCCCCGCCACGGCCTCACGCGTTCTCACCGGATCCGTCCGTGTGAGCACCTCCACCCGCCGCCAGGTCCATGACGCCATGTCACGTCTGGGTTACGTGCGGCACCGCGCGCCCCGCGGGACTTCGGCCCGGCGGTCCGACCAGCTTGTCGCGGCGGTGATCTGCGAGCACACCCAGCGCATGTTCTCCGAACCGTTCTACGCACGACTGCTGTCCGCCGCGGACGAGGTCTTCACCAGCTACGGCGTGCCCTTCGTCGTCATGACCGCCACACCGGCGACGTCGACGATCGCCGCGCCGCCGCTGGTGACGGGATCCTTCGACGGCGTCCTGCTCGCGGGGGCCAGGGAGCGACATCCCCTCGCGGTCACCCTGGCCGCCTCGGGCATCGCCGTACGGAGCGCGGGCCGCCCGCCGGACGGCATCGACCTGCCCTTCGTCGACATGGACAACTTCGACGGAGCCCGCCAGGCGGCGGAGCACCTCCTGCTGACGAACCGGCGGGCGATCACGGTGATCGCGGGGCCGCCGACGCTGCCCGGTGCCCGAGATCGCCTCGACGGGTTCCTCAAGACGCTCAACGCGGCCGGGATGACCGACGTCCCTGTGGCGTACGGCGACTTCACCCACGCGTCGGGCGCGCACGCCATGCAGTGGCTCCTGCAGCGCTCGCCGCACCTCGACGCGGTCTTCGCCGCCTCCGACCCCATGGCGGCGGGGGCGATGCAGGCCCTGCGGCGCGCGGGACGCCGGGTGCCCGACGACGTGGCCGTGGTCGGGTTCGACGACGCCCCGCTCGCCAGGCACACCTCGCCCACGCTGACCACCGTCCGCCAGCCCGTCGAGGAGCTCGCGGTGCTGGCGGCCAGGATGCTGCTCATGTCGATCACCTCGGAGGACGAGGTGCCGCACGGCAACCCGATTCTGCCCACGGAGCTGGTGGTCCGTGAATCAACTTGATTCGGGAGGCATGCGGGAAGGCGATGTGCTCACGCGCAGATACCGGCTCGTCGAGCAGATCGCGTCGGGAGGGATGTCCGCCATCTGGCGGGCGTTCGACCAGTCGCTTCACCGTACTGTCGCGATCAAGGTGCTGGACGGCAGCGTCGGCGGCGACCACGGTGGCCGCGACCTCATCCGGAGGGAGGCGCGGGCGACCGCCCGCCTGATCCATCCGGACGCGATCGAGGTCTACGACTACGGCGAGACGGTCACCGCCCGGGGCAGGCTCGCCGCGTACGTCGTGATGCGCCTGCTGGACGGCCGCCCGCTCTCCGAGAGGATCGCCGAGGGGCCCCTGCCCTGGCGGGAGGCCGCGGTCATCGGGGCGCGGGTGGCCCTGGTGCTCGCGGCCGCTCACCAGCGCGGCATCGTCCACCGCGACGTCACGGCCGAGAACGTGCTGCTCACGCCCGAGGGCGCCAAGCTGCTCGACTTCGGGATAGCGGCGTTCGTGGGCGAGCAGGTCGACAAGCGGCTGGCCGACTTCGGCACCCCGCCGTACGTGGCGCCCGAGCGCCTGACCTGCGCCAGCGTGCATCCCGCCGTCGACGTGTACGCGCTCGGCGTACTGCTGTTCGAGATGCTCACCGCCGCCCTCCCCTACCCCGAGACCACCTGGGAGGGGCTGGAGGCGGCCCGCCGCACCGGCCCGCCGCCGGCGCCGAGCGGGGTGCCCGGCCTGCCGCCCGAGGTGGCCGAGCTGTGCAGGAGCTGCCTGTCCCAGGAGCCTGGCGACCGGCCGAGCGCGCAGCACGTGGCCGAGACGCTCACCGCGTCGCTCAGCGCTTCGGTCGCCGCCGTCCGCGAGACGGCCGTGTGGATGCGGCGGGCGCGGATGGCCTCCGTGGCGGTCGCCGCGCTGGCCACCTGGACCGCCGCCCTGCTGTGGATACAACCTGACCTGCCGGGGCCGGTCGCGGCGGCGGTGAGCAGCCGGTCCACCGAGGCGGAGCCGAGCGGCACCCCGGCGCCGGAGAGCTCCGACCGGCACTCGGGCGCGCTCGCCGAGCCGATCTCGGAAGGGAGCGAGTCCGAGGCGCCGGACCGGTCCCCCGCCACCGCCGCGTCCCAGCCGGAGGCGTCCTCCCCGCCGAGGTCGCCAGGACCCTCGGGGCCACCGCGCTCGCCGGACCCGCCAGCCGCCGAGCCGGAGCATACGGCGGCCCCGGCCGGCACGCGCGCCCTTCCGACGCTCACCCAGGCCGTGGGCCGGTTCGACGCGGCCCTCACGGCGGGCGAGACGACCGGGGAGATCCGCGCCGACGTCGCGCTCGACCTGCGGCAGGTGGTGCACAACCTCCTGCAGTCGCTCGGCGACCCCGGAGAGGGGCTGAAGGGCGTGCGCAGGAAGCTGGACGACCGGGCGCGGGAGGGAGGCCTGACACCCGGGGTCCACGCCGAGCTGGATCGGGGGCTCACCCTGATCGGCGCGGCGCTCCAGAAGGCGGCCTGATAAATCGACGCTTCATTCGAATACTTTTCCGCCGCATTCCACTTGAGGTCGCGGGACCCCTTTTCATGAATAGGGGTCCCGCGACCTTCTGAATGTTCTTGACTACGGCTTCCTGACTACGATCTTGCCCATCCGGCAGGCGGCGCCCCGTTGGTGGGAGCGCTCCCAGCCTCTGGGCCCTCCAGTGCCCGCCCCGGCACCGGTCGCCGGCATGAAAGTTACATACGTCCGCGCAGGTCATCGGAGGAACGGCTCCGGTCGCGGTTGACGTGCCGGAAAAGCGCGCCGAAGCATGACGAGCGCGGCCCGGCCGTACCCGGCCACCCGCCGGCGGCCCCGGCCGTACCCGGTCGCGACCACCACCCCTCCCGGCGGTGCCGTCGCGCCTCGCCTCATTGATGAAGGGCACCCGATGAAATCTGCATGGAGCGGCAGGAGGTGGCAGGCCGCGCTCACCGTGGTCGCCACCACCGCCGCCACCACCGCGCTGGCGGTCACGCTCGGCTCGGCCCCCGCCCAGGCGGCGGGCGGCACCGGCACGGGCTACCTGCACACCAGCGGCAACAAGATCGTCGACAGCACCGGCGCCACCGTCCGGCTGACCGGCATCAACTGGTTCGGCATGGAGACCGACAACAAGACCTTCCACGGCCTGTGGGCGAACAATCCCTGGAAGAGCCAGCTCGACCTCATGGCGAGCCTCGGCTACAACACGATCCGGGTGCCGTTCTCCGACGACGCCATCAAGCCCGGCGCGGTCGCGACCAGCGTGAACACCTACAGCAACCCCGATCTCGTCGGGCTGTCGCCCATGCAGATCCTCGACAAGGTCGTGGAGTACTCCGGGACCAAGGGGATGCGCATCATCCTCGACCGGCACCGGCCCACCTCGGCGGGGCAGACCGCGCTCTGGTACACCTCAGGGGTCCCCGAGAGCACCTGGATCAACGACTGGAAGTCGCTCGCGCAGCACTACGCGGGGAACACCACCGTCATCGGCGCCGACCTGCACAACGAGCCGCACGCCGACGGCACCGAGCCGCAGAGCACCGGCTCCTGCTGGGGCTGCGGCGACACCGCCCGCGACTGGCGGCTCGCCGCCGAGCGCGCGGGGAACGCGATCCTGTCGGTGCAGCCCAACTGGCTCATCTTCGTGGAGGGCGTGAGCTGCCCGAGCGGCGGCAACGCCAACACCTGGGACAACATCCCCGACGAGCCCTGCGGCTGGTGGGGCGGCAACCTCTCCAAGGCCGGGGAATTCCCGGTGCGGCTGAACGTGGCCAACCGGCTCGTCTACTCCCCCCACGAGTACGCCACCTCGGTCTTCCACCAGACGTGGTTCGACGACCCGGCGTACCCGGCGAACATGCCCGCCATCTGGGACCGGTTCTGGGGCTACCTGTACAAGCAGAACATCGCGCCCATCATGATGGGCGAGTTCGGCACCACGCTGGCCAGCAACACCGACAAGATCTGGCTCCAGGAGCTGATGAAGTACACCGGAACCGGCGTGAACGGCATGTCCTTCACCTACTGGTCCTGGAACCCCAACTCTGGTGACACCGGCGGCATCCTGAAGGACGACTGGACGACCGTCGACCAGGCCAAGCAGAGCATCCTGCAGCCGTACCTCATCCCGCCGACGGGCGGAGGCGGCGGAGGCGGCGGGGGCGGCACCCCCTCGCCCACGCCGACGCCGACGCCCACCCCGCCCCCGACCACCACCTGCGGGACGACGTACGCGGTGACGAACTCCTGGTCGGGCGGGTTCCAGGCCGGGCTCACCGTGAAGAACAACGGCACGGCGAGCTGGAACAACTGGTCGGTGAGGTGGACGATGCCGTCCGGGGTGACCCTCAGCAGCGGATGGAACGCCACGGTCACGCAGAGCGGGACCACCTTCACCGCGAAGGCCCCGACCTACGCGGCGAACCTCGCGCCCGGGCAGTCGGTCGTCGTGGGCTTCAACGCCAACGGGCCCTCGACCCCCGGACCGTCCAACATCATCTGCTCGTAGACCGTCAGGGTCCAGCGGACCCGCCGACGCCGACGAGGGCGTGCCGACACCCGGCACGCCCTCGTTTCATTACCAGAGCCGGACGAAAAACACTTCACCGGAATAACGCTCATGTCACCCGACGGCGGGTGACATTTCCTTTTTATCCGCAGATGAGCCCGGATTTAAATCTTCCGCATGTCGCATGACGATAGTGACGCCAACGGTAAGTACGGTGGATCTCGAGACGCATCATCGGCAATGCGTTTTCACATAGCAATACTAGAAGCAAAGGACCGCTTTATGAAAGATGCCAGTCGGCCTCGCGTCGGGCCACGACATTTCGTCCGTTCCTTGCTGGCAGCGGCTCTCCCAGCGATGGTCGCGATGGGAGTCGTCATCGCGACACCACATACGGCGAGCGCGGCCGTAGCGCCGGTCCCGCTCGGCACGGCCGGGAACTTCGCGGTTCTGGCCGGAACGGGCGTCACGAACTCCGGGGCCACGTCCGTCACCGGAGACCTCGGTGAGAGCCCCAGCGCGACGGTGGCGGGCTTCCCGCCCGGCATCATCGCCGGAACGATGCACGCGGGCGACGCGACCGCCGGGCAGGCTCAGAAGGACCTGACCGCCGCCTACAACAACGCCTCCACCCGTACGGCCACCGCCACCGTGGCGAGTGAGCTGGGAGGCACCACGAAGACGCCGGGTGTCTACAACTCCGCTTCGACCTTCTTCACCATCAACGGGAACCTGGTCCTCGACGCGCAGGGAGACCCGAACGCGGTCTTCATCTTCCAGTCGGCCTCGACGCTCGTCACCGGGCCCGGCAGCACGGTGACCCTCACCGGCGGCGCCCAGGCGTGCAACGTCATCTGGGCGGTCGCGGGCACGGCCACGCTGGGCGCGACGTCCAGGTTCGCCGGAAGCCTCCTCGGGCTGGCCTCCATCGCCGTCGGCACCGGCGCCACCGTGAACGGCCGCCTTCTCGCCAAGACCACCGTCACCCTGGACACCGACGCCGTCACCCGGCCCGTCTGCCAGAGCGCCAGGTCGACCACGACGACGCTGGTCTCGTCGTGCACGGCCAAGGGGGCCCAGGGCCCGCTGACCCTGACCGCGACGGTGCGAAGCGGGAGCGGCACCGTTCCGACCGGCCAGGTCATCTTCACCAGCGACGGCGTCAGCCTGGGCACGGCGCACATCGACGGGAACGGACGCGCCACGCTGACCTCGCCGAACCTGGCGGAAGGCGTGCGCCGGATCATCGCCGCCTACCCGGGCACGACGCTGATGGACCCCAGCACCTCGTCGGTCCTGCTGCTGCGCGTCGGCCCGAACCACACCTGCCCCGCCGAGAAGAAGTGCGACGAGGACGAGAAGGGCAAGGAGGATAAAGAGGACAAGGAGGTCAGCACCACCGACCGTGACGAGAACCGGCTCCTCAGGAACCACCGCAGGGACCGGTTCCACCACCACCGGCACCATGGCCGCCTCGTCACCGTCCAGACCCTGCACACGCTGCACGGCGTGGTCCACGAGGGCGGGGGCGGCGGGCACCACTCCAGCTACCACGCCGGGTCCGGGCACCACCCCGTTCACCACCACAAGGTGTACTACAAGGCTCACAAGAAGCCGCGCATGCACCATCACTACCATCACCGGCACTATTACCGGCCGCGTCCGCACGTCGGCGTCACCGGATGACGTGAGGTCCTGAAATAACCGCGGGGCCCGTCCGATCCCATCGGACGGGCCCCCATTTCATGAGCGGCATCGATTCTCCGGTGCGGCGGCGCTGTTTTTCTCCTGCCATTCGGCCGGAGCCGCCGGCCACCGGATTTCCACCTATTTCTCGTGCTCGGTTTTACCGGACTTCATCCGTGCCCGGCTGGGATCAGGTGCCGTTCTCGCCGGGGAGGCCGCCCGGCCCCCATGGCGCGGGGCCGCTGGACGGTTCCCGCGTGGCGGTCTTCCACGGAGACGCGGCGGGCTCGTCCCCGGGCGTCCGATCGGAGGCGGCCCGCTCCGGAGCCGTCTCCCCCGGGACGGCCGGCTCGTCGTCCCGCTTACGGCGGTCGAACTCCTCCTCCAGTTCGCGAGTGCGGGACGCGAAGTCGTCCAGGGCGTCCTCGGAACCGCGCAGCAGCGTCTCCATCCATGACTCCTCGAGCTCTCTCAGCTCGTCGCGCAGATCTCGCACGCTCAGGTTTCTCGGATCGACTCTGTTCATGACTCCACCCTGTACCCAGTGACCCGAATCAGTCACCTCCCTACAAAGCGGCATATCTCACACTCGCTGGGTAGCCGGACCGGCCGCCGGGCGCCGGTTCCCCGCCGTCACCTGGGAGCCCGGCATGATCCACTGACCTGCGGCCGGACCCCGCCCGGCCCCCTCGGCCGACCTGAAAGTTTCAGGAGCCGACCGGCGGACGGCGTAAGGCCCGCGTAAGAACAGGCTGGCTGGCGATGCCGCGCGCGTCCACGCGCTGAAATCTGCCTGACACGTCATTGACATCTTCGTTGTACTCACCAGAATCCGATGTGGGAGCGCTCCCATATCACACCACCTTCCTCACCCGGTACGAGACCGACGCTGTGCCAACTTCTGTACCATCCATCGCCTTTCATCACCTTGGAGTACGTTCAGAATGTCAACACCATCGTTAGGGGCGGGAGCGCTCCCACGTTCACGGATGAAAAGACGTGGCGTGTGGGTCGCGCTCACCAGCCTGGCGGCCGGCCTCTTCACCGTCCTGGCCTCCGTACCGGCTTCCGCGGCCGTCGCCTGTACGGTCGACTACGTCGACAACAACTGGGGTGGCGGCGGCTTCGGCGCCAGCCTTAAGGTCACCAACAAGGGCGACGCCTGGACCAACTGGACCCTGACCTTCACCCTCCCGGGGAACGAGAAGGTCGCCCAGGGGTGGAGCGCCGACTGGACACAGAGTGGCCAGAACGTGACGGCCAAGAGCCTGAGCTGGAACGGCGCCCTCAGCAACGGCCAGTCGACGGACATCGGCTTCAACGGCTCCTACACCGGCACCTACGCCGGCAAGCCGACCTCGTTCACCGTCAACGGCGTCACCTGCAACGGGGGCACCCCGGTCAACCAGGCGCCCACCGTGAGCCTGACCTCGCCGACCGCCGGCCAGACCTTCACCGCGCCCGCCACGGTCAACCTGGCCGCCACGGCCGCCGACAGCGACGGCACGGTCTCCAAGGTCGACTTCTACAACGGCACCACGCTGCTCGGCACGGACACCACCGCCCCTTACACCTACAGCTGGACGGGCGTCGCGGCGGGCAGCTACTCGCTCACCGCGAAGGCGACCGACAACCTCGGCGCCACGACCACGTCGAGCCCGGTGGGGATCACGGTGTCCGGCACCACGGCGTCCACCATCGTCGTGAGCCCGACGACTTTGGTCGTCCCGAGAGGCGGCACCGCGACGTACGCGGTGAGCCTGTCGAAGGCACCCACCGCCAACGTGACCGTGGCCACCACCAAGGCCACCGGCGGCAGCGCCGACCTCAGCGTGCAGTCCGGGGCGTCGCTGACGTTCACGCCTTCCAACTGGAACACGGCGCAGAACGTCACCATCGCCGCCGCCAACACGACCGGCACCGGCACCGCGACGTTCAACTCGGCCGCCTCCGGCTGGACCACCGGCTCGGTCACCGCCACCAAGGCGGACGACGGCGGCACGGGCAACGAGTACATCACCCGCTTCACCACGCTGTACAACAAGCTGCACGACCCGGCCAACGGGTACTTCTCACCGCAGGGCGTGCCGTACCACTCGGTCGAGACCCTGATGGTCGAGGCACCCGACCAGGGCCACGAGACGACCTCCGAGGCGTTCAGCTACATGCTGTGGCTGGAGGCGGTGTACGGGCAGGTCACCGGCACGTGGACCAGGTTCAACGACGCCTGGGCGACGATGGAGAAGTACATCATCCCCGCCACGGCCGACCAGCCGACCAACTCCTTCTACAACGCCAGCAAGCCGGCCACCTACGCCGGTGAGTGGGACGACATCAAGCAGTACCCCTCGAAGCTGGACGGCAACGTCTCGGTCGGCGTCGACCCCATCGCGGGCGAGCTGAAGACCGCGTACGGCAACAGCGACGTGTACGGCATGCACTGGCTGCTCGACGTCGACAACACCTACGGGTTCGGCCGCTGCGGCGACGGCACCACCAAGCCCGCCTACATCAACACCTACCAGCGCGGGCCGGAGGAGTCGGTCTTCGAGACCGTGCCCCAGCCGTCCTGCGACACCTTCAAGTTCGGCGGCCCGAACGGCTACCTGGACCTGTTCACCGGTGACAGCTCCTACGCCAAGCAGTGGAAGTACACCAACGCCCCCGACGCCGACGCGCGCGCCGTCCAGGCCGCCTACTGGGCGTACACCTGGGCCACCGCGCAGGGCAAGGGCTCGCAGGTCTCGGCGACCGTCGCCAAGGCCGCGAAGATGGGCGACTACCTCCGCTACGCGATGTACGACAAGTACTTCAAGAAGGAGGGCTGCACCAGCACCTCCTGCGCGGCGGGCACCGGCAAGGACAGCTCGGCCTACCTGCTCTCCTGGTACTACGCCTGGGGCGGCGCGTCCGACTCCTCCGCCGGCTGGGCATGGCGCATCGGCTCCAGCCACAACCACTCCGGCTACCAGAACCCGCTCGCGGCCTGGGCCCTGTCGAACGTGGACGCGCTCAAGCCCAAGGGCACGACCGCCGTGGCCGACTGGAGCACCAGCCTGACGCGGCAGCTGGAGTTCTACCGCTGGCTGCAGTCGACCGAGGGCGCGATCGCGGGCGGCGCGACCAACAGCTGGCAGGGTCACTACGCGGCCCCGCCGGCCGGCACGCCGACCTTCTACGGCATGGCGTACGACTGGCAGCCCGTCTACCACGACCCGCCGTCGAACCAGTGGTTCGGTTTCCAGGCGTGGTCGATGGAGCGGGTGGCGGAGTACTACTACGCCAGCGGCAACGCCACCGCCAAGGCCCTCCTCGACAAGTGGGTCGCCTGGGCCAGCGCCAACACCAGGGTCAACGCCGACGGCACCTTCCAGATCCCGTCGACGCTGAGGTGGACCGGCCAGCCGGACACCTGGAACGCCTCGAGCCCCGGCTCGAACGCGAGCCTGCACGTGAGCATCGCGGACTACACCAACGACGTCGGCGTCGCCGGCTCCTACGCCAAGGTCCTGATGTACTACGCCGCCAAGGCCAACAACACGGCGGCGAAGAACCTCGCCAAGTCGCTGCTCGACGGCATCTGGAAGAACAACCAGGACGCCAAGGGCGTGTCGGTGCCGGAGACCAAGGCCGACTACAACCGCCTCGACGACCCGATCTACATCCCCGCCGGCTGGTCCGGCAAGATGCCGAACGGCGACCCGATCAACTCCAGCTCCACCTTCATCTCGATCAGGTCCTGGTACAAGAACGACCCGGACTGGCCGAAGGTGCAGAACTACCTGAACGGCACGGCTCCGGCCCCGACGTTCAACTACCACCGGTTCTGGGCGCAGGCCGACGTCGCCATCGCCCTCGCCGAGTACGGGCGGCTCTTCCCCTGATCCGACCGGCCCGGGTGCGGTGGTGCCTGACACACCACCGCACCCCCTGAAGGGCGGAGTGCGGTGGCGCCTGACACGTCACCACACCCTCTCGATGGGCGGGGTGCGGTGGGCCTGACCCCCACCGCACCCCGCTCGCCCCCATCTCACGACCGTTCCGGTCAGCTCCACCAGCGTTCCCAGCTCGAGAGGCGATCGATGTCCCTCAGACGCACCCTCACCGGCCTGGCGATCCTCGTCGCGTCGGCCACGATCTTCCCCGTGCTCACGTCCTCCGCGGCGGCGGCACCCGCTTTCAACTACGGCGAGGCGCTGCAGAAGTCGCTGTTCTTCTACGAGGCCCAGCGCTCGGGCGACCTTCCCGCGGCCAACCGCGTCACGTGGCGGGGCGACTCGGGACTCAACGACGGCAAGGACGCCGGCCTCGACCTCACCGGGGGCTGGTACGACGCGGGCGACCACGTCAAGTTCGGCCTGCCGATGGCGGCCAGCACCACCATGCTCGCCTGGGGCGGCGTCGAGTACCGCGACGCGTACCAGAGCTCCGGGCAACTCCCGTACCTGCTCGACAACCTGAAGTGGGTCAACGACTACTTCATCAAGGCGCACCCCTCGCCGAACGTGCTGTACGGCCAGGTGGGCAACGGCGGCACCGACCACGCGTGGTGGGGCCCGGCCGAGGTGATGCCGATGAACCGCCCCTCATACAAGATCGACGCGACGTGCGGCGGATCGGACCTCGCGGGCGAGACGGCGGCGGCGATGGCGGCCTCCTCGATGGTCTTCCGCCCGACGAACCCGGCCTACGCCGACACGCTGGTCTCCCACGCACGACAGCTCTACACCTTCGCCGACACGGTGCGGAAGAAGTACAGCGACTGCATCACCGACGCGGCGGGGTACTACCAGTCGTGGAGCGGCTACAACGACGAGCTGGTCTGGGGCGCGATCTGGCTCTACCGGGCGACCGGCGAGGCGTCGTACCTGACCAAGGCCGAGACGTACTACGACAACCTCGGCACCGAGCCGCAGAGCACGACCCGCTCCTACAAGTGGACGATCGCCTGGGACGACAAGTCGTACGGCGCTTACGTCCTGCTGGCCAGGCTCACCGGCAAGCAGAAGTACGTGGACGACGCCAACCGCTGGCTCGACTGGTGGACCGTCGGCGTGAACGGCGCCAAGGTCAACTACTCGCCGGGCGGCGAGGCCGTGCTCGACCAGTGGGGGTCGCTGCGCTACGCCGCCAACACCGCGTTCACCGCGCTCGTCTACAGCGACTGGCTGACCGACGCCACCCGTAAGGCGAGATATCACGACTTCGGGGTCAGGCAGATCAACTACGCGCTGGGCGACAACCCGCGCAAGTCGTCGTACATGATCGGCTTTGGCGCCAACCCGCCGCGGAACCCGCACCACCGCACGGCGCACGGCTCCTGGTCCAACAACCTCAACGAGCCGGCCGACAGCAGGCACATTCTGTACGGCGCGCTGGTCGGCGGGCCGACGACCGCCAACGACGCCTATACCGACAGCCGCAGCGACTACGTGATGAACGAGGTCGCGACCGACTACAACGCCGCCTTCACCGGCGCGCTCGCGCGGCTCTACAAGGAGTACGGCGGCGCTCCGCTCTCGAACTTCCCCGTCGCCGAGACGCCCGACGGGCCGGAGATCTACCTCCAGGCCTCGGTCAACTCGACCGGCTCCACCTACACCGAGATCAAGGCGCTGGTGGTGAACCACTCGGCGTGGCCCGCACGCGCGCTGACGGACGGCACCTTCCGCTACTACTTCACGCTGGACGGCGACACCACGCCGGGCCAGATCACGCTGTCCTCCGCGTACACCCAGTGCAAGCCTCCGACGGGTCCGACCCCGGTGTCCGGCAAGGTGTACTACGTCACGATCGACTGTTCAGGCACGGCGATCGCGCCCGCCGGCCAGTCGGAGTCGCGGCGTGAGGTGCAGTTCCGCATCGCCAGCTCGTCGGGGTCCTGGGACCCGTCCAACGACTGGTCGTACACGGGCGTGGCGACCACTCCCGGCGCGACCCCGGTCACCGTGCGGAACATCCCGCTGTACTCGGGCGGCACCAAGATCTGGGGCGACCCGCCCGGCACGCAGCCCACCCCGACTCCGACACCGACCCCCACACCCACACCGACTCCCACGCCAACCCCAACCCCGACCCCGACGCCCACTCCGACACCGACACGGACGCCGACGCCGACGCCGACGCCGACGCCGACGGTGGGCGCGGCGTGCGCGGCGACGTACCAGGTCACCAGCTCCTGGCAGGGCGGCTTCCAGGCCGACGTGGCGGTGCGGAACAGCGGCAGCACGGCGATCAACGGCTGGACCGTCGCGTGGGCCTTCCCCAGCGGCCAGACGATCACACAGATCTGGGGAGCCACCTACACGCAGACCGGAGCCGGCGTGTCGGCGAGGAACCTCAACTGGAACGGCGGCCTGGCGGCCGGCGGGTCCGCGTCGTTCGGCTTCATCGCGAACGGAGCCAACGGAGTCCCGACCTCCGTGACCTGCACGCCCGCCTAGCCCCTCATCCGTGGTCTCGATTTGCCCTGGGAGCGCGAGACCACGGCCCGGCCGGGCCCCGCAAAGGCCCGGCCGGGCACTCCCCACGCTCCCTGAGGGGAGGGAGGGAAGCTGGGAAACCCCTGAGACGGGACGCCCATAACGTACATATCGGTACTCTCGGAGGCCACGCAGCCGAGTCGGGAGAGTGCCGGTGATCAGATCCGTCGCGCGGAACCACGTGATCTTCGGCCTCGCGCTCGTGGCCGCGGCGCTCGTACGGCTGTGCGCCATGCTGGGCTACCGGCGGGCGATCTGGTTCGACGGCGACTCCTACACCTACATCTCAGGAGCGCTGGAGCTGTGGCCGAGCCGGTCGCGCAGCTCGGGATACTCACTGTTCCTCTGGGTGCTGGAGCCGTTCCACAGCACCACGCTGGTCGTCGCGATCCAGCACCTGCTCGGGCTGCTGTGCGCCGTCGTGGTCTACGCCCTCCTGCGGAGGTACGGCCTGCCGGGCTGGGGCGCGACCCTGCTGGCGGTTCCCCTGCTCTTCGACGCGTACCAGATCCAGCTCGAACACATGATCATGGCCGACGTGCTGTTCGCGACGCTCCTGGTGGTGGCCGCCGCGATCCTGCTGTGGCGCCGGGTGCTCACCGTCCCCTGGGGCGTGACGGCCGGGCTGCTCCTCGGGTGCGCGGCGGTCATGCGCACGGTCGGGGTCCCCTTGCTGGTCGTGGTGGTGGCCTGCCTGCTCCTGCGCAGGGCGGGATGGCGGGGCGTGGTGGCGGCGGCCGTCGCCATGGTGGTCCCCCTCGGCGCCTACGCCACCTGGTACCGCGCCGAACAGGGCAGCTTCGCGCTGAGCAGCGCCGACGGCACGTTCCTGTGGGCGCGGACGATGACCTTCGCCGACTGCTCCGAGATCAGGCCGCCCGCGGCGGTCAGGTGGCTGTGCCCGACCGTTCCCGTGGACCAGCGGATCGCCGCCTCCCGCTACATCTGGACGCCGGGCTCGCCGGTGCGCCGGCTGCCGATGTTCAGCGACGAGGCCAACGATCTGACCCGCCAGTTCGCGCTCCGCGCCATCGAGGCGCAGCCGCTGGACTACGCGACGACGGTGTTCGGCGACGCGGTCAAGGCCTTCTCCTGGACGCGGCTGCCGCACCCGTCCGCGAGCCTCGTGAAGTCGTACGAGTTCGCCGGCACGTCGACGACCATGCCAACCTTCGAGGTGAAGGAGGGCATGAGCGCCGCCGAGGCCGCGCGGGAGTACGAGAACGGGCCGGCGCAGACCCGCCTCGTGCAGCCGTTCGCGGACGCGATGGTGGCCTACCAGCGGTGGGTGCACGTGCCGGGGCCGCTGCTGGGGCTCCTGCTGGCCGTGGGGCTCGCGGGAGTGGTCCTGCAGGCGCGGCGGCGGTGCGCCGACGCCCTGCTCGCCCTGGCCAGCGGGCTCGCCCTGCTGGTCCTTCCCGCGATGACCGCCGACTTCGACCACCGTTACGTGCTCATGGTGCTGCCCTTCGCCGTGCTCGCGACCGGCTTCGCCTTCTCCCGTACGCGGGCGCCGGTGGGCAGACGCCGCCCTCGCCTGGTGGGTCAGGCGGTGATTCCGTCGCGGGACGCGTGACGGCGGAGAAGCAGCATCGCCGCGTCGTCCGGCAGGGGCCCGCCGACATGGTTGATCAGATCCGTGCGCAGCTCGTCGAGTGCGGTCTGCGGATCGGCGTTGGCGAGCAGGCCGGCCCGTTCGAACAGGGGATAGAAGGCTCTTGTGGCATCACGGGCCTCGATCACCCCGTCGGTGTACAGCAGGATCTGGTCGCCGTTCTCGAAGCGGATCCGGTGCGGTTCGGGTGGGATGCGGGCAAGCGACGCGAGGCCGAGTGGAGGGGCTTCCACATCCGGGCCGGCGAAGGAGACGTGGCCGTCGCGGCGCATGATCAGGGGTGCCGGGTGGCCGAAGTTCAGCAGGGAGATCTCGTCCTGGTGGACCTCGGCGAGGATGGCTGTGACGAATTTCTCCCCACTCAGGTGCCGGGCGAGGCTTGATTCCAGTCGCTCTCCAACGCCGGGCAGGTCGGGTTCTTCGTAGGCGGCCTCCCGGAACGCGCCGAGTACCCACGCCGCTGTCTCTACGGCTTCCAGGCCTTTGCCCTGGACGTCGCCGATGAGCAGCCGGACGCCGTCCGGCGTGGTGACCACCTCGTACAGGTCGCCGCCGATCTGGGCCTCCGCCGCCGCGGAGGTGTAGGACAGGGCGATACGAAGGTCTCCTGCCCGGCGCGGGACCGGGCGCAGGAGCACGCGCTGGGCGGCTTCCGCGACCATTCGCACGTTGGCGAGTTCACGCTCACGCCGGATGCGCAGGTGGCTGGCGAGCACGCTGGCCCCGGTGACACCGATGATCGTGGCGATGGTGAGGTTGTTCTGCGGGGTGAGCAGGAGCTTGCTGTAGTAGGCGAGGGGCACACATATGCCGAGCGCCAGCGCGCCCACCGCCGCCGTCCGCCGGATGCTGCCGGACACCGAGGCGAACGTCGGGCCCAGTGTCAGGAGCGGCAGGAAGCCCAGCCTGGGGCCGGCGAGCAGGTCGGTCACGGCGACGGCCACCAAGGCGACGAACGGCAGCGACCTGAGCACTGCCTGTGACTCACGGTGATGGTTCGTCGCGGACGAGTGCAGGGCGGACCTCCAATGATCTACGGCCAGGTTATCGGCAAGTGCTACATCCGGCTCATATGTCCCGGATACGGATATGTGCCGTTCTTCTCCGACGCGAGTGCCCGCTTCTCAAGCTCGAGCGCGAAGCCGGGCGACAGGATGTCGGGGGCGTTTCCGTCGTTGCCGACCACGGGCGTTCTCCTATGCACGTGTGGGCGGGTGCGCCACCGTCCGGCCTGGCCCCCGCGCGTACGGTCGTACTGACGGTAGGCCGGGGGGTCTGCGGAGAGATATGCGGAAAACTACGTAGGTCCGGGATGCCCGAGCCCCGGCGAGGGACCGCTGGGAAAACCGCCCACATCCGCCGAAAGTTAAACAGAATGGTTGAGTCGCATACCGAGCGGAACGGGGGGTTTCGATGGCACGGGCTGTCCGGCTGGCGATCGCCGCGGGCGTGCTGGCCCTCGCGGCGGGATCGGCGCCCCTGCTGCACGGTGAGCCCGACCGGGTGCTGGAGATCGCCCAGGCCATCCAGCGCGGCCAGGAGCAGTCACGGTGGCCGGGCGGGGAGATCCCGTACGTCTGGGGCGGCGGCCACGGGGCGAGACCCGGGCCCTCGCTCGGCACCTGCCAGGGCTACCACGGCTCCGTCAAGCCGTGCCCGGCCGCGACCACCCGCGGTCTGGACTGCTCTGGCCTGGCCCGCTGGGTGTACCAGCTCGCCTTCCAGAGGGACGTGCTGGGCAACGGCACCACCGACGACCACGTCCGCCGCCTGCGCAAGATCGCCCCTGCGACGGCCCGCCCCGGCGACCTGGTCTTCTACGGCAAGATCCGCAAGAAGACGGTCAGAACCCACCACGTCGGCATCTACATCGGCGGCGGAAAGATGATCAACGCTCTCCGCACCGGCACGACCGTCCGCACCGACCGGGTGACCATCCTCCCCGACCTCGCCGGCTACTACAGATACGACGGCTGACACCGGCCGTGAGGGCCGGCGTCTCAGGCCGGGACGGGGGCCACCGGCCTCCCGGCGGGCACGCGGGCCGCCGTGCCCCCCGGTGTCCCCGGCTTCCCGGCCTCGGCGCGGGCCGTCTCCTTCATCCGCTGCACCGCCACGCCGAGGAGCGTCGCGGCGGCGGCGCTGCCGAGGGCGATGGCCCAGCCCACCGGTCCGAGAGGCCGGCTGCCGAAGAACCTGCTCACACCCGGCAGGGTGACGACCAGCCACAGCACGGCGACCGACACCAGCGAGGCGAGCACGACCACCTTGTCCCGTCCGCCGCCCGCCACGGTCTGGAAGAGCTGGGCCGACACGAGCGCGACCAGCCCGATCGTGTCCGCCCGTCCTCGCGTGCCGGTCAGCCGCCCGACGAGCCAGGCCGCGGTGGCGGCGCTCGCGGTGACGACCGCGCGCAGGTAGATGTCCCTGGTCAGCGACGCGCCGAGCGACGCCTCCGGGCCCTCGGCGAGCAGCTTCTCCGGATCGGTCGACGCGGGCGGCCGTACGGCGACCGCCAGGGCGGGCACCATGTCGGTGAGGAGGTTCACCAGCAGGAGCTGGCGGGCGTTCAGCGCGCTCCCGCCCGCGAGGAGGCCGGACCCCACCGTGAACACGATCTCCCCGACGTTGCCGCCGAGAAGGATGCTCAGCGAGTCGCGCACCGAGCTCCACATGGCCCTGCCCTCGACGATCGCGTCCACGATCGTCTCGATGCGGTCGTCGGTCACCACGAGGTCGGCGGCGGCGCGGGCGGCAGGGGTGGCGCGGGAGCCGAGGGCGATCCCCACGTCGGCCATGCGGATCGCGGGGGCGTCGTTGGCGCCGTCGCCCGTGACGGCCACGACCTCGCCCGCCCGGCGAAGGCAGGTGACGATCCGCGCCTTGTGCGCGGGGGTCGTGCGCGCGAAGACGGCCACCTCCGGCAGCACCTTGGTCAGCGTGTCGTCGTCGAGCGCGTCGAGCTCGGGGCCGGTCATGACGCGCCCGCCGTTCAGGACGTCCAGCTCCGCGGCGATGGCCTCGGCGGTGCTGGGGTGGTCGCCGGTGACCATCACGATCCGCACCCCGGCGCGGAACAGCCGGTCGACGCTCTCCTTGGCCGTCGGGCGCACCGGGTCGGCGAGGCCGAGGAAGCCCAGGAAGCACAGGTCGTCGATGCGCGACTCGTCGAGGTCGCCCCGGTCGGAGGCGGGACGCTCGGCGACGGCCAGCACCCGGTAGCCCTGGTGCGCCAGCCTGTCGACCTCGCGTTCGAGCTCCCGCCGCACGGTCTCGGTGAGTGGAACGACCTTTCCGTCCCTGAGAACCTTGTCGCAGTGCGTGACCACGATCTCGGGGGCGCCCTTGACGCTCAGCAGGTGCCCCTGCTCGGTACGGCCCAGAACGGCGTGGTAGCCCCGCCCCGGCTCGAAGGGCATCTCGTCCACGCGTTCCCAGGTGCGCAACCCCTCCTGGGGCGTGACGCCCAGCCGCTGGGCCCCGTCGAGGACGGCGCGGTCGGTGGGATGCGCGATCACGCGCCCCCCGCCGGACAGGGGGCTCGCCCGGACGGCCGCGGCGAGGATGCGCCTGAGCTGTTCCGTGGCCTCCTCCACGGGCCGCCCGGCATGCCCGTCCGACAGGTACCGCAGGCTGATATGCCCTTCGGTCAGCGTCCCCGTCTTGTCGAAGCAGAGCACGTTCACCCGCCCGAGCGCCTCGATGGTGGACGGGTTCCGTACGAGCGCGGCACGCTTCGACAGCCGCCGCGCCGCCGCGAGCTCGGCCACGGTGGCGACGAACGGAAGCCCCTCGGGCACCGCGGCCACGGTCAGGCTGACGGCGGGCGCGAGAGCCGAGGCCAGCGGCCGGCCGCGGAGCACATCGGTGAGCAGCAGGACGGCCCCCGCGCCGATCGACAGCGGCAGGATCCGCCGGCTCAGCTCGCGGAGCCGCAGCTCCACCCCGGTCGGCGGGCTCGGCTCCGCGGCGAGCCTGGCGCTGCGGCCCGCCTCGGTCATGTCGCCCGTCGCCACGATCACCGCCCGCCCGCTGCCCGCCGCGACCGTGGTGCCCTGGTAGACCATGGAGCTCCGGTCGGCGATGGCCGCGGCGACGGTGGGCGCCGCCGTCTTGGTGACGAGCTGCGACTCGCCGGTCAGCGTCGACTCGTCCATCTCCAGGCCGACCGCCTTGATGACGCGCGCGTCGGCGGGCACGGCGTCGCCCGCGCGCAGCTCCACCACGTCGCCGGGGGCAAGGTCCTCCCTGGTCGCGGCCACGGTGCCCTCGGGACGGCGCAGCCGTACGTGGACCTGGGTGGCCTCGGTCAGGCGGTGCAGCGCCTTGTCCGCCCTGAACCGCTGCACGCCGCCGAGGAAGGCGTTGATCACCATCACCCCGCTGATCATCACCGCGTCGAGCACCGAGCCCACCAGCGCCGAGATGCCGGCCCCGGCGGCGAGCGCGGGGGTGAGCGGGTTCGCCAGCTCCTCCACGGTCGTGTGCGCCAGCGAGTGCGGCTCCTCGCCCTCTGTGGTCCCCGTCTCGCGCCTGCGCCGCACCGCGTCTGCGTCGGGTATCCCGTCGGACGACGAGCCGAGCCGCGAGAGGACCTCCTTGACCGACATCGCGTGCCAGGGGGTGGTGTCCGCGCGCAGCGGGGTCGGTACGCGCGCGGCGGACCGGCCCGACCACTCGCCCAGGATGACGGCGACGAGCGAGACGAAGGCGTTCACGAAGTACGCGCGGCGAAGCGAGGTCACCTCGGGCCCGGCCATCGCCAGCAGGCTGCCCACCACCGCCCCCGTGGCGCCGAGATGCACGCCGTTACGGCTGACGCCCACCGCCCGCGGCAGGCAGGTGAGGAACAGGTGGACGCCGGGGGGCTCGGCGGCGATGTCGGCGTCCCACGGCAGGTCCGCCTGTCCCAGGTCGGCGACGCCGACGCCGATGTCCGCCTGGGCGAGCGCCTCCCGCGCCTCCCGTGACACCACGACCACGCCGTGGCCCCGCGCCTGGAGGTCGTACACCCGGTCGGCCAGCTCGGCGCCGCCCGGGAGCACCTGCCCGATCGCCAGCCGCTGGGCGAGCCCGTCGTCTCCCGCCAGCATCACCGTGCCCGCGGCCTTGGCCGCCGCGACGATGGCCACGGCCAGCGGGTCGATCTCCCGCGCCAGGCCCACGACCGCGATCGGCGTGCCGTTCCTGCGCACCTCGATGGCCCGCAGACCGCGTTCTCGCCACGCGGGCGCGTGCGCGGGGAGCAGGGTGGCGAGGTCGTGGAGCGGCGCGGTGGACCAGCCGTCGCCGCTCCGGCCGCTGCCGGGGTCGGCGAAGTCGACGAGCGAGTACAGCCGGGCGTACAGCTCGCCGGTCTTCACGCCCTCCGCGAGCGGCTCGACCCGGTCGATGCTCCAGGAGCCGGTGGTCAGCGAGCCGGCGTCGAGGATCACCGTGTCGACCCGGTCCATCGCGCGCAGGGCCCCGGCGTCGAGGACGACCGAGTCGCGCGTGCACAGCGCACGGCCGATGGCCCCGGCGAAGGCCTCACGCGTCAGATTCCCGACCCTCGGCGTGGCGGACACGAGGATCGGCAGCGCGCGCCGGGTGTGGGGCGCGATGAGCCGCGCGCCCACGTAGGCGGAGACCGCCACCGGGCTCGCGACGACCGCGTACCGCTCGACGGGCCCGTGCGGCAGGTGCCCGCGGCGCGGCCGGGAGGCCGCCCTGATGTGCTGGTAGCCACCCGGCTTCTCCGCCAGCCGCTCCTCCAGGCGTTCCCAGGTGCGCCGCTCGGCCGTCGCCTCCACGTACCGGCACAGCGACGCGGCGGCCTGCGCGACCAGCCCGAGCGGTCGCAACGTGAGCGTCTGGGCGACCAGGTTGACCGTGGTGAACAGGGAGTTCGCGGGCCCGCGCCCGAGAACGGCGTCGAGCGGTTCACGCAGGAACGGCGTGGAGTTCACCAGGTGCGTCACGGCGGGCACGGCCGGGGGAAGCGGCCGTATCCCCGCCATCCTCGCGGCGGCCACCAGGCCGAGGGCGCCGGCAGCGGCCGTGAGCCGGATGGTCGAGCGCACGTGCTCCTCGACCAGGCGGACCGGCGACTGGTGTGCCCTCTCCTCCTGGGAGTCGAGCTCCGCGACGATCGCCATCAGCTCGTCCTGGTCGACCTCGTCCGGGTCGCACCGTACGAAGACCCAGCCGAGACGGCCGTTGACCTCCGCCCGCTCGACGCCGGGCAGCGCGGTCAGGCGCTCCTCCAGCGCCCGCGCGGCGTCCTCGGTGCCCGGCGCGCCGATGGCGTGCAGGTCGACGCGCAGCCCTCCGGGGCAGGCGGCGAGCCTGCGAGGGGTCGGGACGAGGTCCCGGAGCGGATCGGGCAGGACGCCCCGCAGCAACGACGCGGACGAGCCCAGCACCCGGGTCAGGAACATCCGGCCCTCCAGCAGGCGCAACCCATCATCCCTCCAGGCGGGAGCGGGGGGCCCTTCCACCGGAACCACCCGCTGTGCCCAGGTCGGACGCGGTGTCCCGATGGCCGTAATGCCGTCCCCGACACTGTTCCGCCATCCATCCCCCCATAAACCCAGCCCACCCCCCGGCCTCCCCGACCGGACGCCACGCGGGCGGGCGGGGTGTGAAAGTTTCCGGGGTTCGGGCTGGTGGGTGGAGGGGTGGGGGCGGGTTGGTTGACCTCGGGGGTGGGGGGTTCTTACGGTCGCGGCGACATCCAGGAGGAGCCGATGACCGCCGTGCCCCGCTCGCGCCACCTGATGAGGGCGTTGAGGATACCCGTTCTGGTGATGCTGGCCCTCGCGGCGTTCGGTGTCGTGGAACAGCCGCACCCGGCCAAGGCGCTCGACACGCCGCCGTACAAGGATCCGAGCCTGAGCGTGGCGGCCAGGGTGAACGATCTGCTGTCGCGCATGTCGCTGGACGACAAGGTGGGGCAGATGACGCAGGCCGAGCGGGCGGCGCTCAACCCGGTGTCGGACCTCGCGACGTACCGGATCGGGTCGGTGCTGTCGGGCGGCGGGTCCGTGCCGTCGCCCAACACGGCCACGGGCTGGGCCGACATGTACGACAACTTCCAGCGGCAGTCGCTGTCCACGCCGCTGGGCATCCCGATGATCTACGGGGTGGACGCCGTGCACGGCGACAACAACGTGGGCGGGGCGACGATCTTCCCGCACAACATCGGGCTCGGAGCGGCGCGTGATCCCGACCTGGTCCAGCGGGTGGGCCGGGCCACGGCCGAGGAGGTGTCGGGGACCGGGGTCGACTGGACCTTCGCGCCCTGTCTCTGCGTGGCCCGCGACGACCGCTGGGGGCGCACCTACGAGTCGTTCAGCGAGAACCCGGCGCTGGTCAGCCAGATGGCGACCATCGTCACCGGGTTCCAGGGCTCGTCGCTGAACGGGCCCGCCTCCATCCTCGCCACGGCGAAGCACTACATGGGCGACGGGGGCACCACGGGAGGCAAGGACCAGGGCGACACCCAGCTCAGCGAGGCCGACCTGCGCGCCATCCACCTGCCGCCGTTCAGGGCCGCCGTCGAGCGGGGCGTGGGCTCTGTGATGATCTCCTTCAGCAGCTGGAACGGGCAGAAGATGCACGGCAACCGCTACCTCATCACCGACGTGCTGAAGGGCGAGCTCGGGTTCGGCGGCTTCGTGGTGACCGACTGGGCCGCCATCGACCAGCTCGACGGCCAGCCCGGCTTCACGGCGGACGAGGTCAGGACCGCGATCAACGCGGGCGTCGACATGGTGATGGTGCCGAACGACTACAAGAAGTTCATCTCCCTGCTGAAGTCGGAGGTACAGGCCGGGCGGGTCACGACGGCGCGCGTCGACGACGCGAACCGGCGGATCCTCACCAAGAAGTTCGAACTGGGGCTGTTCGAGAAGCCGCTGACGGACCGGTCGTACACGCCGACGGTGGGCAACGCCGCGCACCGGGCGGTGGCGCGTGAGGCCGTACGCAAGTCGCAGGTGCTGCTGAAGAACGACGGCAACCTGCTGCCGCTCGCGAAGGCGGGCGGGAAGATCTTCGTGGCCGGCAAGAGCGCCGACGACATCGGCAACCAGAGCGGCGGCTGGACCATCACCTGGCAGGGCTCGTCCGGGGCGATCACCACGGGCACGACCATCCTGCAGGGCATCCGCGACAAGGTGGGCTCCGGCGCGACCGTCACCTACAGCCGCGACGGGACGGGCATCGACTCCTCGTACCGGGCCGCGATCGCCGTGGTCGGCGAGACACCGTACGCCGAGGGGCAGGGCGACCGGCCCTCGTCCCTCAGCCTGGACGCGACCGACCTCGCCACGCTCTCGCGGCTGCGGGCGTCCGGCGTGCCGGTGGTCGTCGTGCTGGTGTCCGGCAGGCCGATGGACATCGCCTCGCAGGTCGGCGGATGGAACGCGCTGGTGGCCGCCTGGCTGCCCGGCACCGAGGGCGGCGGCGTGGCGGACGTGCTGTTCGGCGACTACGCGCCGACCGGGAAGCTGCCGATGACCTGGATGCGCGAGTTCGCCCAGCAACCGATCAACACCGGGGACGGCAAGCCGGCGCTGTACGACTACGGCTACGGGCTGACGTACTCGACGTCCACTCCCAGCCCGACTCCCACCCCCACCCCGACCCCCACGCCCACGCCCACGCCCACCCCGACACCGACACCGACACCGACACCGACACCGACACCCACCGTGGACGCGACACCGACCCCTACGTCTACGCCGGGCGGGCTCGGGTGCAAGGTGGCCTACAAGGTCAGCAGCCAGTGGCAGGGCGGGTTCAACGCGGACGTGACCATCAACGTCACCGGGGTCGCGGTGAACGGCTGGACCCTCACCTTCGCCTTCGCGGGGGACCAGCGCGTCACCAACGCCTGGAACGCCACGGTCACGCAGAGCGGGACGCGGGCCACCGCGGCCGACGGCGGGTGGAACGCGCGCATCCCCGCGGGCGGCAGCGCCTCGTTCGGCTTCACCGCCTCGGTCGGCGGGACCAACGCCCCGCCCACGGCGTTCTCCCTGAACGGGGTGCCCTGCTCGGCCGCCTGACGGGCACGACAGGCCTTCGCCGGGTGGTCCTCGGAAGCGGCGCCGTTCCCGGCGCCCTGGAGGATCGGCCCGGCGAAGGCGCCTGACCGTTATGACATTTGTCCCAGCCAACTGTGGAACATCCACACTGCGCCGATCGGTGACGGTACTGACAGAGTGGAGAGGTGGAAAACGCTGACCTCTCCCTCCGGCCGCCACGGCACCGTGTCAGCCGCACCGCGATCTGGTTCTGGGGTGTGCGAGCCGCCATGGGATGGCTCGCACTGATCGCCGCGCAGGTCGTGTGGGCCGTGGCCGACGACGGCAACCGCGCCGTCCACCTCACCGTCCTCGCCGTCACCGTCGTCCTCGGCCTGGCCCACGTGACCGTGATGCCGTGGTGGAGGTACCGGGTCCACCGCTGGGAGACCACGGCCGACGCCGTCTACACCCAGTCGGGATGGCTCCAGCAGGAGTGGCGCATCGCGCCGATCTCCCGCATCCAGACCGTGGACAGCGAGCGCGGGCCGCTTGAGCAGCTCTTCGGACTGGCCAACGTCACGGTCACCACCGCGTCGGCCGCGGGACCGCTGCGCGTCAACGGCCTCGATCGCGGTACGGCGCAGCGCCTCGTGGACGAGCTGACCGCGAACACCCAGGCGACGACCGGTGATGCCACGTGACCGGCACGGCAGGCACAGAGGATGCGGGCCGGTGGCGGCGGCTCAGCAGGCGCATGCTGGTGATCCATCCCTTCCAGGAGGTCGTGCGCAGCGCCCCCGCGCTGATCGGCCTGCTGTTCGCCGGATCCACCCAGGGCGGGCGCGGGCACCTGTGGAGCCTGGCCGGCCTCGGCATCATGCTCGTCGTGGGCACCCTGCGGTGGTTCACCACGACCTACCGCGTCACGCCGCAGTACGTCCAGGTGCGCAAGGGCCTGTTCCGCAGGCAGGTGCTGACCGCTCCGCGCGACCGGATCAGGACGGTCGACGTCACCTCCCACGTGCTTCACCGCCTCCTCGGGCTGGCCAGGGTCGAGATCGGCACCGGCCGGTCCGACAGGAAGGACGGCGGCACGCTCAAGCTCGACGCGCTCCACGCGACCGAGGTGGAACGGCTGCGCGACGAGCTGCTGCACCGCCGTCCCGCCGCCCCGGGCGCCGTCGTCCCGGCTCCGTCCACGGCGCCCGTCACCTCGGGCGGCCCGGTCACCCCCGACGACGCGGCGCCGTCCGGTGGCCCGGCCACGGCCGGTGGGGCCGTCTCCCCGGCAGAGGACGCGTACGCCCGCAGGTCCGCCGAGACCGAGCTGGCCGCGCTGCGACCGGCCTGGATCCGCTTCGGCCCGTTCACCCTGTCGGGGCTGGTCACGGTGGGCGTGCTCGCGGGTTTCGTCTCGCGCATCGCGTCCGAGGGCAACGTCGACCTGCTGTCGATAGGGCCGGTGCGGCAGGTGGCCGACTGGTTCGGCCGGGGAGCGCTCTGGCTGCAGGTCGCCGGCTCGGTGGCGCTGCTCGCGGTGTTCGTCGCCGTCGCCTCCACGCTCGGGTACGTGCTCGCGTTCTGGCGGTTCCGGCTCACCCGTACGGCCGGCGGCACCCTGCACGTGACCCGTGGCCTCATCACCACGCGGGCCACCACGCTGGAGGAGCGCCGCCTCCGCGGCGTCGAGCTCAGCGAGCCACTGCTCCTGCGCGCGGCGAGCGGGGCCCGGGTCATCGCCGTGGCCACCGGCCTGCGGGTCGGGCGCGGCGCCCAGCGCGGCGGGTCGATGCTGCTGCCGCCCGCGCCGCGGGCCGAGGCCCAGGCCGTGGCCGCCCGCGTGCTCGGCACCGCCGGGCCGCTGGCGGCGGAGCTCGTCCCCCACGGCCCCGCGGCCCTGCGCCGCCGCTTCACCCGCGCCCTGGCCTGCTGCGGAAGCCTCACCTTGGTGCTCCTGGCCCTGTGGCACTGGACGGGACTGCCCGCCTGGACCTGGCAGGCGGCCATCGTGGTCACGGTCGCGGCCATGCCCCTGGCGGCCGACCGCTACCGGAGCCTCGGCCACACGGTCGCGGAAGGCCATCTCGTCACGCGCTGGGGCTCGGTCGTACGGCGGCACGTGGCACTGAAGAACGACGGCATCATCGGGTGGAACCTCAGCAGGTCGTTCTTCCAGCGGCGCGCCGGTCTCGCCACGCTGACGGCGACCACCGCGGCGGGCCGCCAGGGGTACGGCGTCTGGGACGTCGACCTCGCCGAGGCGCTGCGCGTCGCGGACCAGGGGATCCCCGGGCTGCTCACCCCGTTCCTCGTGAACGCCGGCACGGCGGGCCCTCAGCCCGCGGAAACGCGCCCGCGCGCGTAGTTCCCCAGATCGAGGGCACTTGACCCCCGGCCGCGGGTGACGCGGCCGCCGATCGGCTCCGATGGCGGGCGGACCGGCGTGGAACGAGAGGGAACGAGCCTCATGGGTCTGGCTAGAAGGTTCGGCGACCGGTTCGGACGCAAGGGTCGGCGGCTGCGCACGGTGGCCCGGGAGGCGTTCGGGTGGCAGGATCTCCGGCCGGGGCAGCAGGAGGCGATGGAGCACCTGCTGGCCGGGCGTGACGTGCTCGTCGTCATGCCGACCGGCAGCGGCAAGTCGGCGGTGTACCAAATACCGGCCCTGCTGCTCGACGGCCCCACGGTCGTGGTCTCGCCGCTGATCGCCCTGCAGCGCGACCAGGTGGCCGGGCTCGCCGAGGCGAACGCCGGGGGCGCCGTCGCGGTGAACTCCGCGCAGTCCGACGGCACCAGCGACGCGTCGTTCGACCAGATTCGCGCGGGCGCCGCCGAGTTCGTCTTCCTGTCCCCCGAGCAGCTCGCCAAGCCCGAGGTGATCGACCGGCTGCGCGCGGCGCGGCCTTCGCTGATCGCCATCGACGAGGCGCACTGCGTGTCGGCGTGGGGCCACGACTTCCGGCCCGACTACCTGCGGCTGGGCCAGGCCATCGAGCGGCTCGGCCACCCTCCCGTGGTCGCCCTGACCGCCACCGCCGCCCCGCTGGTCCGCGACGACATCCTCACCTCCCTCGGGCTGCCGGACGCGCGGCAGGTCGTCCGGGGCTTCGACCGGCCAAACATCGATCTGGAGGTGCGCCGGTTCGTCGGCAAGGAGGCCAAGCGGCGCGCCCTCATCGAGGACGCCGCCTCCCGCCCCGGCCTTGGCCTGGTGTACGTGGCCACGCGCCGCGCCGCCGACGACTACGCCGCCGCACTGCGGGACGCGGGACGGCGGGCGGAGGCGTACCACGCGGGGATGAAGGCGGCCGACCGCCACCGCGTCCACGAACTGTTCCGCGACGACGGGCTGGACGTGGTCGTCGCGACCTCGGCGTTCGGCATGGGCATCGACAAGCCCGACGTCAGGTACGTGCTGCACTCCGACCCGCCCGAGTCGCCGGACTCCTACTACCAGGAGATCGGCCGCGCGGGCCGCGACCGGGAGCCGGCCTCCGCCGTGCTGTTCTACCGGCCGGAGGACCTCGGCATCCGCAGGTTCTTCGCCGGTGGACGCGTCGACGAGGAGCTGCTGAAGCGGGTGGCGACGCTCGTCCACGAGCACGGCGGCACCGTACCCGCGCCCGAGCTGAGGAACCTGCTGGACGTGGGCCCGTCCAAGCTGACGGGGGTGGTCAACCTGCTGGAGCGGGTCGGAGCCGTCACGGTCACCGAGAGCGGCGACCTGCGCTCGATCGCCGGCGGGCCCTCGCCGGACCGTGCCGCGGCCGAGGCCGCCGGGCTGGACGACACCCGGCGCCGGGTCGACGAGTCGCGCATCGAGATGATGCGCGGCTACGCCGAGACGACGGGCTGCCGGCGAAGGGCGCTGCTGGAGTACTTCGGCGAGCCGTACGAGCGGGTCTGCGGGAACTGCGACACCTGCCGCTCGGGCGCGACGGCCCCCGCCGCCCCGGCCGAGCAGGCGGGCGACGGGCCCTTCCCGATGCACGCCAAGGTACGGCACAGCGCGTGGGGACCCGGGGTGGTCATGAGCCGGGAGCCCGACCGGGTCACCGTGCTCTTCGAGGACGTGGGCTACAAGACCCTCTCCCTGGAGGCCGTCGAACGCGACAACCTCCTCGTACTCGCGGGCTAGGGCTGGAAGCGGTAGCCCATGCCCGGTTCTGTGAGCAGGTGGCGGGGGTGGGCGGGGTCGGCTTCGAGCTTGCGCCGGAGCTGCACCATGTACTGCCGCAGGTAGTGGGTCTCCTTGACGTAACCGCCGCCCCAGACCTCGGTGAGGAGGCGGCGCTGGCTGATCAGCTTGCCCGGGTTGCGGAGCAGGATCGACAGCAGGTGCCACTCGGTCGGGGTGAGCCGCACCCCGCCTGAGACGGTCATTCCGACCAGGTCGACCACGTGGTCCCCGATCGGGATCTCGGCGAGCTCCTCCTCGTGGGTGGCCGCGCGCCTGGTCACGGCCCGGATCCTGGCCAGGAGCTCGTCGATGCCGAAGGGCTTGGTGACGTAGTCGTCCGCCCCGGCGTCGAGCGCGTCCACCTTGTCGGCGCTGCCGGCCCGGCCCGACAGGACGATGATCGGAACGCTGGTCCAGCCCCGCAGGCCGTGGATGACCTCCACACCGTCGATGTCCGGCAGCCCGAGGTCGAGCACGACCAGGTCCGGGTGCCATCCCGCGGCGTGGCGGAGCGCGGTGCTCCCGTCGCGGGCCACCTCGACGTCGTAGTGCCGTGCGACGAGGTTGATGCGCAACGCCCGCAGCAGCTGGGGTTCGTCGTCGACAACGAGGATCTTGGTCATACGGCGCCCGCTCTGGAGATGGGGAGGGTGAGGATCATGGTGAGGCCGCCTCCGGGGGTCTCCTCCGGCACGAGGCTGCCGCCCATGGCCTCGGTGAGTCCCCGGGCGAGCGCCAGGCCGAGGCCGACCCCGGTGTGGTTGTCGCGGTCGCCGAGACGCTGGAACGGCAGGAAGACCTGGTCGTGCTGGGAGACGGGGATGCCGGGCCCTCTGTCGATGATCCGGATCTCGACGTGCCGGCCGTACGAGCTGGCCGTGACCAGCACCTTCTCCCCCGGCGGGCTGTATCTGACCGCGTTGGCGATGAGGTTCACCAGCACGCGCTCCAGCAGCGCCGGGTCGGCGACGACCTCGGGCAGCTCGTCGGAGATCTCGTCGACGACCCGCTCGCGGTGCGGCCCGAGGTCGTCCAGCGCGCGGGGCATGACATCCTCCACGCCGACCGGCCCGGAGGCCACGCCGAGGACCCCGGCCTGCAGGCGGCTCATGTCCAGCAGGTTCGCGACCAGGCGGTCGAGCTTCTCCAGCGACTCGTCGGCGGTGGCCAGGAGCTCGCGGTAGTCCTCCCGGCTCCACTCGATGTCGCCGCGGAGGCTGTCCACCGCGGCCTTGGCCGAGGCGAGCGGGGAGCGCAGGTCGTGGCTGACGGCGGCGAGCAGGGCCGTACGCATCTTGTCGGCCTCCTCCAGCGGCCGCGCCCGCTCGGCCTCCTCGGCGAGGCGCTCCTGGCGGAGGGCGACGGCCGCCTCGGCCGCGAACGCCTCGACCACCCTGCGGTCGGCGGCGTCCAGCAGCCGCCCGCACAGCGCCATGACCAGGTCGTCGTCGATCACCACGTCGGTGTCCCCCTCGGCGGGGCAGCCGCACGGGCCGCCCCCCGCCGTCGCGACGACGCGCCAGGCGCGCGGATCGGACCGGTCGCCGGGGGTCGGCTCGACCTCGGGCCGCCGCTCCAGCAGGGTGACGGCCGTCAGCCCGAAGGTCTCCCGCAGCCGGGCGAGCAGCGAGGGAAGGGCGGCGTCGCCGCGCAGCACATGCCCGGCCAGGGTGGACAGCACCTCGGCGTCGGCGCCCGCCCGCGCGGCCTCGCGCGTACGGCGGGCCGCGACGTCGACCACGGCGCTGACCATCACCGCCACCAGCACGTACACGGTGAGAGCAAGGAGGTTCTCCGCCCGGGCGACGGTCAGCGTGTGGACCGGCGGGGTGAAGAAGAAGTTGAGCAGCCCGAACCCCAGCACCGCCGCCGTGACGGCCGGCCACATGCCGCCCACCAGTGCCACGGAGACGACCATGAGCAGGAACAGCAGGATCTCGGTCGGCAGCATGACGTGGGGGCGGAGCCCGTGGAGCACGAACGTCAGGACGGGCAGCCCGGCCAGCGTGAGCGCCCACCCGGCGCCGCGTCGCCGCCCCGTGAGCGCCGCCCCGGGCCGCGACGGCCGGGCCTGGCCCCTGCCGGCCACCTCGTGACTGATCATGTGGACGTCGATCGACCCGGAGAGCGCCGTCGTGGTCACGCCGACGCCCCGGGAGAAGACCTGCGCGAGCCGCCCGCGCCGTGATGCCCCGAGGACGAGCTGGGTGGCGTTCACGCCCCTGGCGAAGTCGAGCAGCGCGCGGGCGACGTCGTCGCCGACGACCTGGTGATAGCTGCCTCCCAGGCTCTCGATCAGGGCGCGCTGCCGCGCGAGGTGCGCGGGATCGGCCCCGGTCAGCCCGTCGGACCTGGTGACGTGCACGCCCATCAGGTCGGCGGCGCGGTTCCTGTCGGCGATCCTGGCGGCCCTGCGGATGAGCGTCTCGCCCTCCGGGCCTCCGGTGAGCGCCACCACCACGCGTTCCCTGGTCTCCCAGGTGCCCGCGATGCCGTGCTCCGCGCGGTAGCGGTCGAGCTGGTCCTCGACCTTGCCGGCGACCCAGAGCAGGGCCAGCTCGCGCAGGGCGGTGAGGTTCCCCACCCGGAAGTAGTTCGACAGCGCCGCGTCGATCTTCTCCGGCGCGTAGACATTGCCGTGGGCCATGCGGCGGCGCAGCGCCTCAGGGGCCATGTCGATCAGCTCGACCTGGTCGGCCCGCCGTACCACCTCGTCCGGGATCGTCTCGCGCTGGGGCACTCCCGTGATCTCCTGCACCACGTCGTTGATCGACTCCAGGTGCTGGATGTTGACCGTGGTGATCACGTCGATGCCCGCTTCGAGGATGTCCTCCACGTCCTGCCAGCGCTTGACGTTCCGCGAGCCTGGAACGTTGGTGTGCGCGATCTCGTCGACCAGCGCGACCTTCGGCCGCCGCCTGATCACCGCGTCGGGATCGAGCTCGGTGAAGACCGCGTCCCGGTACACCAGCGTGCACCGCGGCACGGCCTCCAGCCCTTCGAGCAGCTCGGCGGTATGGGCGCGGCCATGGGTCTCCACCAGGCCCACGACGACGTCCGTGCCCCGTCCGGCCCGGCGGTGCGCCTCCGCGAGCATCGCGAAGGTCTTCCCCACACCGGGCGCCGCGCCCAGATAGACCCGCAGCCGGCCCCTGTCGGGTTCCCCCATGAGTCCCAGGCTACGACCCCGCGCGTGGTCCCTTGATCAGGGCGGCCACGCGCGGGGCCGCGCGGCTACGCGGCGGCGGCGCGGGGCTCGGATCCCCTGCCCGGGATGAGCGGTGTGCCGAGGATGGCGTGGCCGACCACGGCGAGGCAGACGAAGCCGAGCACGAGGCCCCAGCTCACGTCGGTCAGGTGGTGCATGCCCCTGTACAGGCGGGAGATGCCGACGATCAGCGGGGCCGCGATGCCGAGCACCCACCACAGCACCTTGAGCGCGGTGTGGCGATGGGTGTGCAGGGCGAGCACGAGCGCCATCCCGCAGTAGAAGCCGACCGCGGCGCTGGTGTGCCCCGAGGGGAAGCTTGAGGTCGGCGGCGCGGGGTCGAGGTGGTGGACCGTCGGCCTTGGGCGCTGGATGAAGACCGTGGCCAGCAGGAACACCGCCGACTGCGTCCAGACGGACAGGATGATGAAGATCGACTCGCGCCACCGCCTGAAGACCAGCCGGAACGCGATCGCCGCGATGGCCGTCAGGACGATGATCACCGGTGTGTCCGAAAGCATCGAGCCGAAGTGTGTGAGCGTGTTGAACAGCGGGGTGCGGTCCTCAGCGAGCCCCTGGTTCACCGCCACCTCGCCCGCGACCTCGGCGTGCAGCGGCTTGATGATCAGCCACCCGACGCCGAGCGTGACCGCGGCGAGTAACACGAGGGGAAGCAGGATGAGGCGCAGCACCCATGCGACGGTCTCCGACGCCCGCGTGCCGCTCGCCGTCACCCTAGTGTCCGTGACCATACGTACTTCCCTTCGGGGAGATGTCTTCCTTGGCCTCCGGCTCGACACCCTCTCGGTGCGGCTCGGAGGGACGGCGTCCCATTTCACGACGCCAGGTCTCGAACGCGGCCGTCGTCGCCGCGACGACCGCCATGCCGAACACGACACCCGCCACCACGTCGCTGACCCAGTGCACGCCGAGGGCCACCCGCGTGTACGCGACCCCGACGACGATCACCGTCCCGACGATCCAGGCGATCACCCTCAGGCGGCGGCCGAGGACGGGCAGGAGCAGGAGGATCAGCACGCCGACGCCGAGCGTCACGTTCACCGCGTGCCCTGAGGGGAACGACGAGCCGGGCGCCAGGTCGACGGGGTTCGGCAGGTGGGGACGGGCGCGGGCCACGAGCACCTTGAGCCCCAGCCCGAGCAGCCCGCCGACCGCGATGGTCGTCACCGCCCAGGCCGCGAGCCGGGGGGCACGCCGGTAGACCAGCCAGGCCGCCGCCACCCCGATCAGCACCCGCCAGGTCCCGGGGCCGAAGACGTTGGTCCAGAGCCGCAGGAAGCTCACCCAGGCCGGATGCGCCAGCGCGTAGGTGTGCAGCGTGTCGGCCGCGCCCTCGTCGAGCCGGTTGAGCGGCCCGAACGAGGTCTCCACCAGGACCAGCAGGAGCGTGAACGGAATCAGGACGAGGATCACCGCGCCCGACGCGAGCGTGAGCCGCAGGCCCAGCCGCTTGTCGGGGTCGAACCGCTTCCCGAACCATCCGTCCCTGCCGCCGAACCACGATCCGCGCGTGCCGGCCTTCTGTGTTCCCTTCACGAACGACATTCCCTTCCCGTACCGGCGCCGCTTCCCCGAGCGGTTCCCGAACGTGCTCGTCACTGCCCGCATCCCGCCGGATCGGGCTTCGTGCCTCCCTCGGCTCCGGTACGGCTGCCCGCGGGACCGGGGTCGGCCTTGATCGGGCCGCCCGCGCCCCCTCGGCACGCCTCAAGCTGTGCCGCGAAGGACAGTCCGAGGAACAGCGCCACGGAGCTGAGCAGCGACCACAGAAGCAGCGCCATCACGGCGGTCAGCGGCCCGTAGGTCGCGCCGAAGGAGCCGGTGTTCTCGATATAGAAGGCCAGTGCCCAGGTGAACAGGGTCCAAAGCGCGAGAGCGACGATCGCCCCCGCCGCGAGCCAGGTGTGCCCCGGCTGCTTGCGCCGGGGCGCGGCGCGGAACAGCACCGAGGCCGACAGCACCGCGAGCAGGAAGCCGACCGGCCACCGCAGCACCGTCCAGGCCATGGTCGCCGTGTCCCCCCAGTCGTACACCCGCGCGATCGCGCGGCCGATGGCCTTGCCGCCCACCATGATCACGAACCCTAGGGTCATCAGGGAGCCGGCCGTGAGGGCCATCAGCACGGCCTTGGTGTACTTGCGGCGGAAGGGGCTGTCGCGCTCGACACCGTAGATGCGGTTGGCGCCGCGCTCGATCTGGGCCATGGCGGTCGTCAGCCCGACCACGGCGGTCACGAGGCCGAACCACAGGGCGATGGCACCGCCGTCACCGGCGTGGCGCTCGTTCACCGCGAGGGCGTCCTTGATGACCTCCTCGCCCGAGCCCGAGGCGAACTGGCGGATGATGAGCTGCATCACCTGCCCGAGCTCCTCCTGGTGGACCACCGAGCTGAGCCCGACGGCGGCGATGGCGCCGGGGATGATCGCCAGGCAGATCTGGAAGGCCAGCGCCCGCGAGTGGCTGAAGCCGTCGCCGTACCTGAACCGGACGAACGAGTCGCGGACGAGGTGCCACCCGCCGTACCGGCGCAGGGTCGCCCACGCGTCGTCGGCGCTGAGCTCCTCGCCGCTCATCGACCTGGTCTGCGGGACCGTGGTGGCCGTGCCCATGGGTCAGCGCTCCGTTCCGCGGGGCGTCCGCAGCAGCAGCGCCTTGGGGCTCGTCTCGACGGACATGGTGGTGCCGTAGCCGATGGGGTCGCCGTCGCACTCGTGCAGGACGGCCGGCTCGACGTCGATCTTGATCCGGGCGGCGGTGTACCGCTCCGCCCGCCGGTCGTAGCGCTGCGACCGCGTCAGCACGTGGCCCACCACGCGCAGCCAGTCCATCGGGGTGCGCGGGGCGAGGATGAGGATGTCGAGGTGCCCGTCGTCCGGCTGGGCGTCGGGCAGCAGGCGCAGGCCGCCCTGGAGCCGGCCGACGTTGCCGATCAGGACCATCATCGCCCGCCTGCGCAGCGTCGTGCGCCCGTCCAGGCAGAGCGTGACCTGGAACGGCCGGTCGCGCAGGTGCTTGACCAGGCCGCCCACGTAGGCGAGCCAGCCGATCTTGGCCTTGGCGCCGTCGCTCGTGCTGTGCGCCATGGACGCGTCGAGGCCGATGCCCGCCATGACGACGAACGGGCGGCCGTCGATCGCGCCGACGTCGATCGCCCGCGTCTCGCCTTCCACCCCGGTGCGGACGGCCTCCGCCAGCGTGGCGGGGAGCCCGAGATTGCGGGCCAGGAGGTTGCCGGTGCCGACGGACAGGATGGCCAAGGGCACCCCTGTGCCCATCAGTCCCTGGACGCACGCGCGCACGGTGCCGTCGCCGCCGGAGGCGAAGACCAGCTCGGCCCCCTCGGAAACGGCCCGCTCGGCCATGCTCACGCCGGGGTCCTCGGCCGTCGTCTCGATCCACAGCGGCTCGTCCCAGCCGTAACGCGCAAGCTCGGCCGTCACCTCGGCGCGGTGGCGGTCCATCTCGGACACCTTGGTCGGGTTCACAATCACTGCAGCTTGGGGCACGGCAGTGCTTGCTACCCGGATTGCGGTGCTTTGAACGGCCGTTGCCGGGCGCCGGGGCTCAGGTGCCGGTCAGCACCTCGGCCACGACGCAGGTGATGTTGTCGGGCCCCCCGCCCTCCTTGGCGAGATCGATGAGCCGCTGGGCGGCCTCGCCCAGGTCGGTCATCGTGGTCAGGGTCTCGTGCAGCGCCTGCGGCCCGACCACGCCGCTGAGCCCGTCGGAGCAGATCAGGTAGCGGTCGCCCGCGCGGGCCTCGCGCATGGAGAGGTCGGGCTCGACGGACCCGCTCCCGCCGAGCGCCCGCATGAGCAGGGAGCGGCGCGGATGCGCGGCGGCCTGCTCGGGGGTCATCTGCCCGTCGTCCACGAGCGACTGGACCAGGGTGTGGTCACGCGTGATCTGGTAGAGGTACCCCTCGCGGAGCATGTAGGCACGGGAGTCGCCGATGTGGGCGAGCGCGAACCTCAGGCCGTCCCACAGCATGGCGGTGAGGGTCGTGCCCATGCCGGTGAGCTTGGGATCGCGCCCGGCCATGTCCTTCAGCCGCCGGTCGGCCTCGGAGATCGTGGTCTCCAGCGTTCCGAGCAGGTCGGCGCTGGGAGGGTCGCTGTCCAGGGCGGACATCGTGGCGATGACGGTCGCGCTGGCCACCTCGCCGTGGCTGTGCCCGCCCATCCCGTCGGCGACGGCGAGAAGCCTCGGACCGGCGTACACCGAGTCTTCGTTCTGCTGGCGGCGCAGGCCGACGTCGGTGCGAGCCGCGTAACGCAGCGTGAACGACGCGTTGTTCGACATGACCTCAGTAAATCATTGGTTGAAACACTTCACAACCATATAATTGGTGGATTGGAGCGGCATGGTCGACTAATCTGACCGTGGGGCGCCTGGGTAGACCCCGAGCAGGGAGATGCGACGCGAATGGGACACGACGCCATGTTGAACGCAGGCGACATCGCCCGGCTCGCCGATGTCGGGCGCGCGGCGGTGAGCAACTGGCGGCGCCGCTACGACGACTTCCCCCAGCCTGTGGGCGGCACGGCCGCGAGCCCGTTGTTCTCCCTCCCCGAGGTCGAGGACTGGCTGCGCCGTAATGGCAAATCCTATGAGATGTCGCTGGGCGACCGGGTCTGGCAGCGGTTACGGGCCTCCGGTGACGACCTGCGGCTCGGCGACCTGGTCGGCTGCGCGGGAGCCTTCCTGCTCTACCTGCGGCGCGAGCCCGACGGCTGGAAGGCGATCGCCCGGAGCCCCGAGCCCGCCAAGCGGCTCCACCAGGCCGCCGCCACCGCGACGGCCGACCTTCCCGTCCCGGTCGACTGGGGCCTGATCGACGCCCGGCTCTACCGGCTGATCGCCGACCTGGCCGCGGAGAACGGGCCGCTCGCCGCCTTCGAGCTGCTCTGCGAGCGCTACGCCGAGGCCCATTCCCGGCAGCTCTCCGTCACGCGGTCCGACGTCGCCGAGCAGGTGGCGCGGCTCGCCCGCCTGGAGGCCGCGACCGGCGGCACCTTCACCGTCTTCGACCCGGCGTGCGGCGTCGGGGGCCTCCTGCTGCCCTTCGCGGACACGCGGGTGCGCGGGCAGGAGAGCGGCGAGACCTCGGCGCTGCTCACGGCCGTACGGCTGCTGCTGCGCGACGCGCGCGCGGAGGTCGTCGCCGGCGACTCGCTCCGGCTCGACGGGTTCCCCGACGTGCGCGCCGACATCGTGGTCTGCGACCCGCCGTTCAACGAGCGCGCGTGGGGGTACGAGGAGCTGACCGGCGACCCCCGGTGGGAGTACGGCCTGCCGCCGCGCGGGGAGTCCGAGCTCGCCTGGGTGCAGCACTGCCTGGCCCACGCGCGCCCCGGCGGGCTGGTCGCCATCCTCATGCCCGCCGCCGCCGCGAGCCGCCGCCCCGGCAAGCGCATCCGGGGCAACCTGCTGCGGGCCGGCGCGCTGCGCGCGGTGGTCACGCTGTCGGCGGGAGGCCCTGACCTGTGGCTGCTGCGCCGCCCTGAGGCCGGCGAGCGCCCGCCGTCGCTGGTGCTGATGATGGACGCCACCGACAACCTCTCGACCGTAGAGGCCGCCTGGCGCGCGTTCACGGCCGATCCCGAGTCCGAGCCGCCCGGCACCGCGCGGGCCGTCCGCATCATCGACCTGCTGGACGACGAGGTCGACCTCAGCCCCGCGCGGCACCGCCCGCACCCGCCCCAGGAGGACCCGGCCCTCGGGTTCGGCGCGGTGGAGCACCGCTTCCGCGCGGCGGTGGCCGCGCTGCCCGAGGCGCTGCCCGGCATCGCGCCGCTCGCCGAGGCGCGCGACCTGCCGAGCACCACCGTCGGCGAGCTGGTCAGGGCGGGGCTGGTGACGATCCAGCAAGGGCCGCCGAGGATGCCTTCCGGCACCGGCGACCTGCCCGTGCTGACCGCCGCCGACCTCGCCACCGGGGGCGGGCCCTCCGGCCGCACCGGAAGCCACCAGGGTCACGTCGTCCTCGCGGCCGGGGACGTCGTCGCCACGAACACCACCGCGGAGACCGCCGTCCGCACCGTCGCCGAGGGCGGCGCCGTGCTCGGGCCCCAGCTCCACCTCTACCGGGTCGACCGCGAGCGGATGGATCCCGACTTCCTGGCCGGATACCTCCGCTACGCCGGCACGTCCGGCGCGGCTCGGGCGTATTCCGGGGCGAGCCGGGTCGACGCCCGCCGGGTGCGCATCCCAAGGCTCTCCCTTTCCGAGCAGCAGGTGTACGGCCGCGCCTTCCGCGAGCTGCTCGCCCTGGAGGACCGGCTGCGCGAGACGACCGCCCTGGGAGAGACGCTCGTCCGGCTAGGCTTTGACGGTCTGGTCGGCGGCCGCCTGCGGCCCAACGGTTAAGGGTGTATTTTTCCCCGATAGATCATCAGGAGGGGCGAATGGTCATCGGCGACCGGTACGTGCTCGACGACCTGCCCCTCGGCCAGGGCGGCATGGGCGCCGTCTACGGCGGCCACGACAGGCACCTCGACCGCAAGGTGGCCGTGAAGTTCCTGCGGTTCCCCGGCGGGCACGACGAGGAGCTGGAGCAGCGCTTCATGCGCGAGGCGCGCATCCTGGCCAGGCTGGAGCACGCGGGGGCGCCGATCCTCTACGACTTCGGCACCTTCGACCGGCGGCTGTTCCAGGTCATGCAGTTCATCGACGGCGTCACCGTCGCCGATCTCGTGAGCGAGCACGGGCCGCTCCCGGTGCCCTGGGCCGCCGCGATCACCGCCCAGGCGTGCGCGGTGCTGTCCGCCGCCCACGCCCTGTCCATCTGCCATCGCGACCTCAAGCCGACCAACCTCATGCTCTGTCCCGACGGCAGCGTCAAGGTGCTCGACTTCGGGCTCGCGATGCTGCGGGAGGCGGACGTCGCGCAGTTCACCCGCATCGGCCAGATCCTCGGCACCCCGGCGTACATGTCACCCGAGCAGATCCAGCGCGGGCTGGCGGGCCCGCGCAGCGACCTCTACGCCCTCGGCTGCGTCCTGCACGAGATGCTGACCGGACGGCAGCTCTTCGCCGGGCCCACGGAGTACGCCGTGTTCGAGAAGCAGGTGAACGAGACGCCTCCGGAGGTGCCCGGCGTGCCGGAGGAGCTGAACCGGCTGATCGCCGGCCTGCTGGAGAAGACGCCTGAGAACCGTCCCGCCGACGCGAACACGCTGTACGAGCGCCTGCAGCCCTTCGCGGTCGACCTTCCCATGCTCCCCGGGTTCCTCACCCCGCCCTCGGTGCCGAGCCCCGGCCGCATGTACGCCCGCGTGGTCGGCCGCGTCCTTCCCTGACCGTCTCAGCCTGGCCGGGCCCCGCCCGTCGCCCGGCTCTGGTCAGCAGCCGTCCGTCGTGTTCAGGTTGGTGAGCACGGCACCGAAGATGTCGTGTAGTTGCCGTACCTGCTCCGGGGTGAGCCGGTCGAACAGCACGCGACGCACCTCCTCGACATGCCCGGGGGCCGCCTCGGCCAGCGCGGCGAAGCCCTCGCCGGTGAGCGTGGCCACGGTCGTGCGGCCGTCGCCGGGGCGCTTGCGCCTTCGCACCCAGCCCTGCGCCTCCAGCTTGGCCACCGCGTGCGACAGCCTGCTGGCCGACGAGCGCACCAGCTGCGCCAGCTCGGTCATCGTCATCGAGCGCTCGGGCGCCTCCGACAGCATCGCCAGGATCATGTAGTACGTGTGCGGCATCGCGGCGTCCCGCTGGAGCTGCCGGTCGAGGGACTCGTGCAGGAGCTGCGAGGCCCAGAGAAAGGTACGCCAGGTCCTCTGCTCACCCTCGTCCAGCCACCGCGTCTCGCTCACGCCCCCAGTTTACCGGTTCACTTGAGCGCTCAATTGTGACGACCTGCCGCGCCGCCCCCGATGCGCGATCAGTATTCGATATCGTGCCGGATCATCCCGTATCGGCAGAGAGGTCGTCGTGTCGAGCTCCCCCTGGTTATCCCGGCTCTCGCTCCTGCTCTGGACCGGCGCTCTGGCGCTGGCCGTGTTCCCGACCTGGCACAGCGGGCTTCCCTGGGACGCCTGGCGCCTCTGGGACGACACGGTCGCCGGCCGGATCCCCGGCAACCCTTACGGGGAGCCGTTCCCGGTGTCGGTGGCCAGAGGCGACGCCGGCACGATCGTGCGGACGGCGCAGCAGTGGGGGGTCCCCGCCATCCTCGTGCTCGCCGGGTTCCTCGCGTGCGTCAGGTGGGGAAGGCCCCAGGCCACCGGGCGGCGCATCGCCTGCGTCCTGGCCCTGCTGGCGGTCGGCGGGCCGCTCGCCCGCCAGTACTTCTCCCCGGAAGCCTGCCTGATCTTCGGATTCGGCAGCGGCCGCTGGTCCGCGGCCTTGCTGGACGAGCTGGGCTGGACCCAGGCGGCCTACCTGGGAGCCGCCGTACTCGTCGTGCTCACGGCGCGCGCCATGGGCACCGGCGAACCCGAGCAGGATCAGCGGAGCGGCCCGCGGCCCGCGGTGGAGTGGCGGCGACCGGTCGCGGCCCTCGCCGACTACCTGCTCGTGCTGGTCATCGCCACCGTCGCCACCACGGGCCTCGACATGCTCGCGCTGCCGGGCTTCTCCCGCGACGTCGACCACGGGCTGCTGGGCGGCTACAAGCTCTGGGGCACCGGCCCCGCCTGGCCCCTGCTGGTGATCGCGGTCTTCATCTACTTCTGGGCACAGCACGCACGCTGGGGCCAGACGGTGGGCAAGCGGCTGCTGGGTGTGCGAGTCGTGTCGCTCCAGACGGACGCGCCGCCGTCCGTCGCCAGGGCCGCGCTGCGGGCCGTGGTGTTCCCCGCTCTCGCCATGGTCCCCGAGTACGGCGTGCTCATCATGCTCGCCGACGTGCTGTGGATGCTCGTCGACCCCCGGGCGCGCTGCCTGCACGACCGGCTCGCGGGGACGTTCGTCACCGCCGCGCGGCAGTACGTGCCCCAGCCGTGAGCGGGCTCGGCCGCCCCGGTGACGCCCCTTCGGCGGCCCCTCAGCGGGTGCCGGTGGGGGTGTGGCGGAGGGCTCTGCCGGGGAGGGCGCCGGTGGGGCGGCCGTCGGCGATGACGGGGACGCCGCCGACGAAGACGTACGGGATGCCGGTGGGCTGCCGGCGGGGGTCGTCGAAGGTGGCCGCGTCGCCGACCGTGAGCGGGTCGAACAGCACCAGGTCGGCGTGGTACCCCGGCCTGACCAGCCCGCGCTCGACGAGCCTCAGCCGCCTGGCGGCGTTGCCGGTGAGGTGGGCGACGCACTCCTCCAGCGTGAGCACGCCCTCGGCCCGCGCGTAGTGACCGAGGTAGCGGGGAAAGGAGCCCCACGCGCGGGGATGCGGCCGCGCGCCGGTGAGCAGGCCGTCGCTCCCGCACGTGTGCGCGGGGTGCCGCATGATGGCGCGCACGTTCTCCTCGTTGCCCACGAGCTGAAGGATCGTGGTGCCGAGCTCGTCGTCGAGCAGCTGCTCGCGGTACACCTCGAAGGGCGCGCGGCCTGAGTCGGCGGCCAGCCGGGCGATCGTACGGCCGACGCGGCCGGCGAGGGCGGGCGAGCGGGTGCCGGAGATCTGGATGGTGTCCCAGTCGACGGGCACGCCGTGGCAGCCGTCGGAGCCGTCCTCCTCCATGACCCGCCTGACGCGCTCTGCCGTCGCGGGGTCGCGGAGCCGCGCGAGGGTGTGGTCGGGACCGCCCTCGGACGCCCAGCTCGGCAGCAGCGCGGCCAGCGTGGTGGAGCCGGGCAGGTAGGGATAGGTGTCCAGGGTGATGTCGCAGCCGCCGTCGATCGCGGTGTCGAGCAGGCGCAGGAGCTCCCCCGCCCGGCCGGCGTTGACGGCGAAGTTCATCGTCGCGTGGGCCAGGTGCAGCGGGCAGCCCGACGCGCGCGACACCTCGACCATCTCGGCGTACGCCTCCAGCGCGCCCGCGCCGTACGAGCGGTGGTGCGGGGAGTAGTAGCCGCCGAGCCGGGCGACGACCCGGCACAGCTCCACCAGCTCATCGGTGCCCGCGTACATGCCGGGGGTGTAGGTGAGCCCGCTGGACATGCCGATCGCGCCCTCGGCCATGGCCTCGGCGACCAGCGTCTTCTGCCGCTCCAGCTCGGCCTCGGTGGGGGGCCGCGCGTCCCAGCCCATGGCCACCGCCCGCACTGTGCCCTGCGGCACGAGGTAGCAGGCGTTGACGGCGATGCCCCGGTCGAGCCGCGCGAGGTACTCGCCGACCGACCGCCAGTCCCAGTCGAACCCCTCGGGGTCGCCGTTCCATCCGGCGAGCTGCCTGCGGAGCTGCGCGAGCGTGGTGTCGTCGACGGGCGCGTACGACAGCCCGTCCTGCCCGAGGACCTCGCAGGTGACGCCCTGGCCGACCTTGGCCAGATGGCCGGGGTCCGACAGCAGGGCCAGGTCGGAGTGGGCGTGCATGTCGACGAAGCCGGGCGCGAGCACGAGCCCGTGCGCGTCGAGGCTCCGGCCGGGGCCGCCCTCCCCCGGCGGGGCGATCGCGGCGATCCGGCCGCCGCTCACGGTGACGTCCGCGGCGTAGGCGGGCGCGCCCGTGCCGTCGGCCACGCTCGCCCCCCGGACGACCAGCCCGTCCGTCACCCGGTCACCTCCCCGCCGATCTCCCTCAGGAGTACACCAGAGTGGGCGCCCCCGGCGTGAACTCGGTGTGGATGAGACGGGACGGCACGCCGAGGTGCAGCAGGCGGGAGGTCGTCACCTGCACCATGTCGGGCGAGCCGCAGACGAAGATGTCCCCGTCCAGGGCGACGCGGTGGTTGAGCAGCGCGTCCACCGCGCTCTCCCTGCGCCACTCCTGGGGGTCGTCGGAGACCGCCTTGACCACCCGCAGGCGCCGGTGATGGGAGCGCAGGGTGCGCAGGTCGGCGAGGTCGTAGGCGTCGCCGGCGTACCGGACGCCGTGGAAGAGGTCGATGCTCGGCCGGTCGGGCAGCCACATCGACTCCTCGATGAGCGCCTTGAGCGGCGAGAGCCCGGTGCCCCCCGCGATGAAGATCAGATGGGAGGTGCTCGCGCGTTCGAGGAGCAGGGAGCCGCGCGGCGGCCCGAGCTTGACGGTGTCGCCCGGGCGCGTGTGGTGGGCCAGCGCGGTGCTGACCCATCCCCCCGGCACGACCCGCACGTGGAAGGTCAACCGGTTGTCACGTCGCTGCGCGTTGGCGATCGAGTACGGCCGCCACACCTTGGGCCAGTAGGGCGTCTGCAGGGTGGCGTACTGGCCCGCCTTGTACGGGTAGGGCTGGTCGGGCTCGACGGTGATCACGGCGATCTCGCGCGTGCGCATCTCGTGCCCCACCACGACCCCGGTCCACGCGGGCGGCGTGTACGCGGCCTCCTGCTCGGCGGCCTGCACCATCACGTCGGCGATGAACTGGTAGGCGTCGATCCACGCCGAGTCGTACACGGCCCGCCAGGCGTCCCCGGCGTTGGCCCGCATGGCGATGACCAGGCACCGCCCCACGGCGGGATAGTGCTCCGGCACGACCCCGTACTTGCGGTGGTCGCGCGCGAGCTGGCCGAGGTACTCCCCGAGCCCCTCGATGTTCTCCAGGTTGAGCACGACCTGCGTGAGCGCCCGCAGCAGGCGGTCGCGCTGGCTGTCCATCGCTGGCGGGAACATCTCGCGGATGTGGGGATAGTCCGCGAAGAGCTTCGCGTAGAAGTGCATGGCGACCTTGTCGGCCACCGGCTCGACCAGAGCCCAGCTCTGGCGGATCAGTCCGATGTCGATGCTCATGGCGTTACTCGGCCGACCGGCCCGCTTCCTGTCGCTCGCGTTCACGGCCCCGCGTGGCGGCGACGCCGAAGTGGTCGTCGCCCGAGGGCCTGCGGCCCTCGGCGTCGCGGCGCCTGCGGTCCTGCCTGGCCAGGAGCGGGATGTGCTTGGAGCAGTGGATGTAGGCCTCCTCGACCTCGACCATGACCCACCGGTCGGCCCGGCGTCCGGGGGCGGTCTGGTCCTCGTCGGTCAGCCCATGGCGGCGGGCCGCGTCGTACGCGGTGGTGATGGTCGCCGCGCCGTTCACGTGCAGCCCCACCAGGTCGTCGAAGAAGTCGACGAACAGCAGGCTGAGGTGCGCGTTCTCCATGATGTTGCCCATGCTCGCGAGCACGCCGTTGCCCCGGAACTCCGGGTAGATCAGCCTGCCGGGGTCGAGCACCCGGACGAATCCCGGCGGGCCCGCGCGGAAGGAGGTGTCGCAGTTGCCCGCCGCGTCGGAGGTGCCGATGAAGGCCATCTCCTGGCGGGCGACGAACTCCTGCATCTCGGGCGTCAGGCGGTCGACCACCTGCCGGTCGTAGAAGCGGAGCGCCCGCTCTCGCGTGGAGAACAGGCTCTGGAGGAGGTGCTCGCCCCTCGACCCAGGCAGCCCTTCGCCCTCCCGACCGTCGTACGGCCCGTGCTCCATCTACGCTCCCATCACCGTCGCGTCCACCACTGCCCGAGGTGTGCAACGAAGCCGACCAATCGCCACAAAAACCCCATAGGCAACATCCGCCACAATAACGGGGGAATCACACACGTGCCCACGAACTACCGAAATAATCCTGACTTGCCCAAGTCATGCGCGGCGCCAGGCTTCCATGATCCCGGGGCACGCGTCAACCATGCCTGGTCCGGCGGGATGGATCAGAAGTACGTCCTCACGAGATCGACGACCGCGGGGTCCGGTGCGTCGATGTCGTCGACCACGGGGATCAGCGTCCACTTGTCGAACGCCGTGCACGGGTGGGAGAGCCCGAGGCGCACCACGTCGCCGCAGCCGACGCCGGAGCCGTCGCCGAGCGCCAGGAAGGTGAGCTGGTCGTTGAGCGCGGTGACCCGGGCCTCACCGAGGATCGAGCCGCTCCCGCCGCGCACGGCCTGCGGCTCGGGCAGCCCCTCGTCGAACGGCAGGTCGCGCTTGCCCGCGTCGAGCAGCGCGAGCCCCGGTTCCGGCCGCGACACGACCCGGGCCCACCCGTGCATCGCAGGACGCAGCGGCCCGGGCCCGGCGCCGCGCGAGAACGGGGAGATCGCGCGGTAGAAGCCGTCGTCGTGCACGACGTACGCGCCCGACCGCAGCACCACGCGCGCGCCGAGCCCGCCGAGGACCTCCACCACCTGGTCGAAGTACGCGCTGCCGCCCGCGGTGACGACGGGCTCGTCGACCTCGTACGCGAGCCTGCCGTGGAGCGTGGCCATCCGCCTCAGGAAGCCGTCCACCGCGGCGAGGCTCGCCGCGGAGGCGTCGTGGCCGAGCGCGCCCTCGTACCCGGCGACACCGGCCAGGCGCAGCGTGGGAGCGGCCCGCACCGCGCCGGCGATCGCGACCGCCTCGGCCACGTCCCGCACGCCGGTACGGCCGCCCGGCGCGCCCAGCTCGACGCACACGTCCACCGGCCGATCGGTGCCCGCCTCGCGCAGGGCGGCGTCCATGATGGCGACGGAACGGGCGGAGTCCACCCAGCAGGAGAACGAGAAGCCGGGGTCCCCGTCGAGCTGGGCGCCGATCCACGCCAGCCCCGCGGGGTCGAGCAGGCTGCCGGCGAGCATCAGGCGGCTCACCCCGAAGGCCCGGGCGACGCGGAGCTGCGGCAGGTTCGCGAGCGTGAGACCCCAGGCCCCGGCGGCGAGCTGGCGCTGCCAGAGGGCGGGCGCCATCGTGCTCTTGCCGTGCGGGGCCAGGGAGACCCCCGCGGCCGCGACCCAGGCGGCCATCGTCTCGATGTTGTGGTCCAGGGCCCGGCGTTCCAGGGTGAGCAACGGCGTCCCGAAGTCCGCGAGCGAGGGCCGCCGGGAGAGGTACTCCCCGGCCGTGACCCCGGAGGCGTCCAGGGGCGCGGCCTTGAACCGCCAGTCGAGCCGCTCCTCGCGCAGTGCGGCGACAGCGGCGGCGTCGATGGGCACCGGGCCTCCTCTTTTGCGTGGATTGCGCTAGTTTCTACCCGCGTTATCACTGCCGGTCAACGTGACCGGGAAGCCTGGAAGCCGATCTTCGGAGCCGCAATGAGTGACAAGACCGCCGTCCGCACCGACGGCGCTCCCGCGCCCGCGTGGGTCTTCTCCCAGGGCGTGCGCAAGGGCCCGCTCCTGCAGGTCTCCGGCCAGGGACCCCAGGACCCGGGGACGTCGGAGTACGTCCACCCGGGCGACGTGCGCGCCCAGACCCGCAGGACCCTGGAGAACGTCAAGGCCATCCTCACGGCCGGCGGCGCGACCGTGGAGGACGTGATGATGTTCCGGGTCTACCTCACCAAAAGGGAGGATTTCGCCCCGATGAACGAGGCCTACGGCGACTTCGTCAGGGAGAACTGCCCGAGCGGGGTACTGCCCTGCCGCACCACGGTCTTCACCGGACTGCCCAACGAGGCGATGCTCGTGGAGATCGACGCCCTGGCCTACGTCGGCTGACCGCGCCTGACGTCCGCTCAGCCGGTCGACCTCGCCTCAGGTCAGCTCGGCGAAGCGCTCCACCTTCTCGATCGTCCCCGACACGATGATGACGTCTCCGTACATCAGGACGGTGTCCGCCGTGGCGTAGGTGAACTCCTGGCCCTGGCTCTTGACGCCCACGATCGTGACGCCGTGCTTCTTGCGCAGCCTGGACTCCCCGAGGGAAACGCCCACCAGATCCTTCGGGGGGCGGGTCTTGACCAGGGCGAAGTTCTCGTCGACCTCGATGTAGTCGAGCATCCGGCCGGTGACCAGGTGGGCCACCCGCTCGCCCATGTCGTGCTCGGGCAGCACGACGTGCCGGATGCCGATCTGCTCCAGGATGCGGGCGTGCTGGCGGCTGACCGCCTTGGCCCAGATGTTCTCCACCTCCAGCTCGACGAGCAGCGAGGCGGTCAGGATGCTCGCCTCCAGGTCGCCGCCGATCGCCACCACGGCCTGGTAGAAGTCGGGCACGCCGAGCTGCCTGAGCGCCTCCATGTCGGTGGAGTCGGCGGCGACGACGTGGGTGAGGCTCCCCGCGAGGTTCTGCACCACCTTCGGCCGGTTGTCGATGGCCAGGACCTCGGTGCCCCGGCGTACGAGCTCAAGCGCGAGCGAGGTGCCGAAACGGCCCAGCCCGATCACCACCACGGGACTGTCTCTGCTGTACTCAGCCAACGATGGGTCGCTCCTCCGGCAACTCGTAACGGGTGGTGCGCTCGCGCAGCGCGAGCGCGGAACCGAGGGTGAGCGGGCCGACGCGCCCCACGAACATCAGCAGCAGGATCAGCACGTGCCCGGCGGCGGGCAGGTCGGCGGTGATGCCGGTGGACATGCCGGCCGTGCCGAACGCCGACACCGCTTCGAACAGCACCCTGTCCAGGCTGTGCGGCGTCAGCGCGAGCAGCGCGTACGTCGCGACGGCGACCAGGCCCACCCCGAGCAGCGCGATCGCCAGTGCCTGGCGCTGGATGGTCTCGGGGATGCGGCGGCGCCCGACGTTCACCCGCGTCTCGCCGCGCAGCTCGGCCCACAGGACGAAGGCCAGCAGCCCGAACGTGGTCACCTTGATGCCGCCGCCGGTGCCGGCGCTGCCTCCGCCGATGAACATCAGCACGTCGGTGGCCAGCCAGCTTGAGGGGTACATCTGCGTGATGTCGATACTGTTGAAGCCCGCGCTGCGAGGCATGACGCCGGTGAAGAACGCGGCCAGCAGCTTGGCCGGGTCGGACAGCGGGCCGAGCGTCCTGGGGTTGGACCATTCGGTCAACAGGAACACCACCGTGCCGAACACGACCAGCACGGCCGACACCGCGAGCGTGATCCGGGTGAGGATCGACCACCTGCTCGGACGCCGCCACGACCGGAGCAGCTCGAACCACACGGGGAAGCCGAGCCCGCCGATGATGACGGCGACCGCGATGGTGACGCAGATCCAGGGATCGGAGACGAACCTCATCAGGCTGTCGGGCCAGAGCGCGAACCCCGAGTTGTTGAACGCCGCGACGGCGTGGAAGGCGCCGAAGTAGGCCGCCCTCCCGACGGGCTCGCCGTACCCGATCATGAACCGGGCGGTGAGCACGGCCGTGAGGATCACCTCCGACACCAGGCTGAAGACGACCACCTTGCGGACGACCCTGCGAAGGTCGATCATGCTGAGCGCCTTGGTCTCCGCCTGGGCCAGCAGGCTGGCCCGCAGCCCCAGCCGGCCGGAGACCATCACGGCGAAGACCGTGGCCAGGGTCATGATGCCGAGGCCGCCCACCTGGACCAGCCCCACGATGACGACCTCCCCGAACATCGACCAGTGCGTGCCGGTGTCCACGATCACCAGCCCGGTGACGCACACGGCGGAGGTGGCGGTGAACAGCGCCTCCAGCAGGTCGGCCCGCTGCCCGGTGGTCGTGGCGAGCGGCAGGGAGAGCAGCGCCGTGCCGAGGAGGGCCACCAGGCCGAATCCGCCCACGATCACCTGCGCGGGGTGCTGGAAGCGGCCCAGCATGGCTCCGGCGAACCCGGTGCCGCCGCTCAGCTGTGTCATGGGACCGCCGATACGCGGGCACGCCGGGAAACGGGATCGGCGAATGTCACGATCATGGAGCCCCCGGCCGGAACAGTGAGGCGGCGGCATCCGCGGACCGGACACCCCAGCGCATCGATGCACAGTAACAAGCACCTGAAAGCCTGACCAACCGCGCGGCAACCCTCGCGCCCGGCCGGCCGGGCCCGTTTGCCCGGTGCCTCTGGGGTAGGGCCTCCTTCGCACAGGCGAAGCGATGACAAGGAGGCCACGATGACCACCTTCGGATACTTCCTCTCCAGCGAGGAGCACGGTCCCCGGGAGCTGGTGCGGCAGGCCAAGCTGGCCGAGCGAGCGGGATTCGAGGGGCTGTGGATCTCCGACCACTACCACCCGTGGCTGGACGAGCAGGGGCAGAGCCCGTTCGTCTGGTCGGTGATCGGGGCCGTCGCCGAGGCCACCTCGCTGCCGATCACCACCGCCGTGACCTGCCCGCTCGTCCGCATCCACCCCGCGGTCATCGCCCAGGCCGCGGCGACCAGCGCCGTGATCTCGGAGGGCCGGTTCAGGCTCGGCGTCGGCACCGGGGAGGCGCTCAACGAGCACATCATCGACACGCGGTGGCCCCCGGCGGCCGAACGGCTGGAGATGCTGGAAGAGGCCGTCGAGCTGATGCGCAGGCTGTGGACCGGCGAGCTGGTCACCCATCGTGGCACGCACTACAAGGTCGACACGGCCCGCCTCTACACCCTTCCCGACCAGCCGCCGGTCTACATCTCCGGCTTCGGCGACAAGTCGGTCGAGCTGGCCGGGCGCATCGCCGACGGCTACATCTGCACCGGCCCCGACGCCGAGCTGGTGAACAGGTTCCACTCCTCCGGCGGCGAGGGCAAGCCCGTCCAGGGCGGCCTCAAGGTCTGCTACGCCGAGGACGCCGCGCAGGCGCGCAAGACCGTCCACCGCCTGTGGCCGACGCAGGGCATCAAGGGAGAGGCGTCCCAGCTGCTGCCGCTCCCCCGGCACTTCGAGCAGCTCGCCGAGATCGTCTCCGAGGAGGACGCGACCGCGTCCACCCCGTGCGGCCCGGACCCCGAGGCGCACCTCAAGGCGATCAAGCAGTACGTCGACGCCGGATTCGACGAGCTCTACATCAGCCAGATCGGCCCTGACCAGGATGCCTTCTTCGACTTCTACGCACGGGAGGTGCTCCCGCACGTCCGCTAGGCCGATAATGGGCCCGCTGATCCACTCGCCGGCCGCCGGCGCCGTCCGGTCGTCCTCCACGCCCGAGGAGAATCGGATCCCATGAACCAGCACATCACCGTGATCGGTGAGGCCGTCGCGGACGCGTTCGTGATCCCCGGGGACGGCATGCTGGACCTCCAGGTGCGCCCCGGGGGCGGCCCGGTGAACACCGCCGTCGCCCTCGGGCGCCTGGGCACGCCGGTACGGTTCCTCGGCCGCCTGGCGGACGACACCCTCGGGCGGCTCATCCGCGACCACCTCGCCGGCTCGGGGGTCGACCTGAGCGCGTGCGTCACCGCCCCGGAGCGCGCCACGCTGGCGATCACGGCGGTGAACGAGGCCGGGCAGGCCTCGTACGACTTCTACACCGAGGGCACCGCCGACTGGCTCTGGACCGCGGAGGAGCTGGCCGAGCGGGCGCCGTACGACGCCCGCTGCGTGCACGCCGGCTCGCTCGCGCTGGCGCTCGCGCCCGGCGGGCCGCACATCGAGCGGCTGCTGGAGGCCGTGCGAGCCCAGGCCACGATCTCCATCGACCCGAACGTGCGCACGGCCCTGGTGCCGGTCTCCACCTACCTCGAAGCCCTCCCCCGGTGGGCGCGGATCGCCGACATCCTCAGGCTCAGCGACGAGGACCTGGCCCACCTTGGGCTGTCGGCGGAGGAGGCCTTCACCACCTGGCACGGGCACGGCGTCCGTCTGGTCGTCGTGACCGGCGGCACCGGCGACGTGCACGCCTCGCTCGACGGCGTGCGGATCACGGTCCCGGCCGTCGAGGTGGAGGCCGTCGACACCGTGGGCGCGGGCGACACGTTCACGGCGGGGCTGCTGCACGTGCTGGAGCACCGAGGACGGCTGGGCGGGCGCCTGCCCGACCTCACCCCGGCGGACGTCGAGGCCGCCATCGCCTTCGCCGTACGAGCCGCCGCCGAGACCTGCAAGGTCCCCGGCGCCAACCCCCCATGGGCCCACCAGCTCACCTGAACGCCCGGCCAGGTCCATTCCGCCCGACTTAGGCGGATGCCGTGCCGCGGTCATGGAGCGGTGAGACGCGAGATGCCACCTCCCGGCTTGGACCGCTGTAAGGGAGGCGGATGCCGCCGCCCGGGCTGGAGCGGTGAAGCGGCGGGTCGGTACGCTCGCACGGAGCAGGACCGTGAAAGGGAGTGGGCATGGCCACCGAATCCCCCCAGCCGCTGGACATCCCCGTCGACGGAGGCGAGCTGCGCGCGCTCCGGTGGGGCACCGGGGACGCCGTCATACTGGCGGCTCACGGGATCACCGGCTCCGCCGCCTCCTGGCAGGCGGTCGCCGGGCACCTTCCCGCCGGATGGTCACTGATCGCCGTCGACCTGCGCGGCCGGGGCGGCAGCACCGACCTGCCGGGGCCGTTCGGCTTCGACCGCCACAGCGCCGACCTGAACGCCGCCGCCCACCACATCGGCGCCGGGCAGTACGTGCTGACGGGCCACTCCATGGGCGCGTACGTCGCGCTGCTCGCCGCCGTGCGAAGCCCGGAACCGTACCGCCGTCTGGTGCTCGTCGACGGCGGGATCCCGCTGCCCGTACCCGAGGGCCTCGACCCGGACGTGGTGATGCGGGCGACGCTCGGCCCCGCACTGGCCAGGCTCAGCCGGACCTTCGACTCCGTCGAGGAGTACTTCGACTTCTGGCGCGCCCACCCGGCGTTCAAGGACTCCTGGAGCGACGACCTGGAGTTCTACCTGCGGTACGACCTCACCGGCGAGCCGGGTGCCCTGCGTTCACGCGCCCAGCCCTCAGCGGTGCGCGCCGACGGGCACGACCTGCTGAGCAGCGGCCAGAAGATCAACGAGGCGCTGCGCGCGCTGAAGCTCCCCACCGTGCTCCTCACGGCCCCCAACGGCATGATGGGCGACCCCCCGCCGTTCCTGCCCCCCGCCCTGGTCGCCGAGGCCCAAGCCCAGTCCCCCAGCCTGGACGCCGAAGTCGTCCCCGACACCAACCACTACACCATCCTCTTCAACCCCCCAGCGGCCCAAACCGTCATGAGCCACCTGACCACCTGACACCAGCGACCGGCGGCAGCTCACGTACCCCAGCGCCGCCGGAGCCATCCGATCGCGGCCCGACGAGAAAGCTCCCGCCGTTCCCGCAGGTGCGGCGCGTGCGGGAGCCCGGGCCGCGCGGCCGTTCGCGACAGCCCTACCCACGCCGGTCAGCCGTGGGTCCATTCATGGGCGAGGAGGCTCATGGTCAGGGATGACCACCACTCGCCGTTCACCAGCGTGACCTCGCGCTGGACGCCTTCGCGCTGGAAGCCGAGGCGCTCGTACAGGCGGATGGCGCTCGCGTTGTGGGTGTACACGCCGAGGTCGACGCGGTGGACCTTCATCTCCTCGAAGGCGACCCGGAGCGCGGCCTGGAACATCGCCGCGCCGTATCCGCGGCCACGAGCCTGCGGCGAGACCAGGACCATGCCCAGGCGGGCGGACCAGCGTCGAGCGTCCGGCTTGAGCGAGATCTGGCCGACCGGCGTACCGTCCGCCTCGGTCGCGACCAGCGTGTGCCGGTCAGGGTCGGCGGCATGGAAGGCGACTAGCTGATCGGGGTCGAACGGCCAGGAGAACCCCGCGTTCCCCGACCACGTGGTCAGCGCCTCTGCTCCGTCAACCCAGGACGCGACGGTCACCGCGTCACCCGCCTCGAACGCACGCACATCGATCATCCGCCCATGTCTACCAGCCCCCAATACAACCCGGCGAACCCCACCACCCCGATGCTTACCCTGGCCTCGCCGGACCTCTCGTCATCGCCAATTTCGACGGAGGCGAGGTCGTCCATGTGGACAATGCGCTGAGCGGCGATGTCATCGAACGTGCCGCCGATGTGGCAGCCCTCAAACGCCTGTGGGAGTCCCTGCGGGCCGAGGCATGGCCTGAAGCCGGGCGGGTTCGACCGCGCGGTCGGCGACCCGGTACCGGGTGGGCGCCCAGCCCGCCGGGGCGGGCCGCGGCTTGGAGGGGACGGTCAGGTGCAGCAGGACGGGGACGGCCTGGTGGTAGATGGCCGGGAGGTGCGGGAAGGATCCGGCGTGTTCTGCGCTATTCAGGCGCGAGCCGTGGCACACGCTGAGCGTTTCGCACCTGCCCGCCCAGCGCGGCGAGCAGGGGGCCGATCGCTTCGTCCGGGTCGACGTCCGCGCGGCAGGTGAAGACGTCCAGGTGCGCGAGTCCGCTTTCTGGCCATGTCGACACGAGGATGTGTGATTCGGCCAGGACCAGTACGCAGGTGGCGCCGTGCGGCTGGAAGGGTTCGATGAGCTGGGTTCGGATCGTGCAGCCCAGCAGCAGCGCGGTGTCGCGCATCGCTGCCATGAGCTGCTCGCCCGACAGCGTGGCGAGGTCGCAGCCGGTCATGTCGTAGACGGCGTGGATCATTGTCAGCTTCCGTTCACGCGCGGCTGAGCGGCGGTGAGCAGCGTACGCAGGTAGTCGACGGTGTAGGACCGGTGCAGCCGGCGGGGTTCGGCGGCCCAGCGGGTGACCTCGTCCCAGATGGTGAGCAGGACGTCCTCGCCGTAGGTGTCGAGCAGCACGTTCAGGTCAAGGAACAGCTCGGGCAGGTCGGCGTAGGCGCCGTGGGTGACGTACAGGGTTTTGGACAGCTTGCCGCCGGTGTAGTCCACGATGAGCGGCGTGAAGATCGAGATCGGCCAGTCGCGGGGCGGGACGCCGAGCGTGGCCAGGGCGGGGGCCAGCACGTGCGCGTGCCAGGCGCCTCCCCAGTCGGCGCCGTCGACCGACACCGAGCACGCGTCGTAGAGGTCGCGTTCGGCCGCCAGCAGAAAACCCTTCTGGATCGAGCGGACGGGGGTGTTGGCGTCGTACCAGCCGCCGCCGTCGATGTGCACCAGTTCGCTGTAGGGCCCATGGACGGGGCATCGGCTGTCCAGGCGGACCGCGCCGGACAGGGCGGTGATGCGCAGGCTGGCCGCGGACTTCTCCAGCAGCCGGCAGGACGGGCAGCGTGGCCGGATCCGCACGACGCCGTCGCGTGGGGCGACGATGGGAGCGAAGTCGCCGAGCTGGTAGGCGATGCGGTGCAGGCATTCCCGTACCGGGCGCAGCCCCTGGTAGACCTGATAGGCGCGGAACTCATAAGCGATCCCGGAGCGTTTGCTCGCCCAGGTCAGCAGCCGTTCGAATCCCGAGAGGCGCTCTGCGGGGTCCAGGGCGCCGGTGTCGATGAGGTCGCCGACGCTGCGCGTGTAGACCTCGCCGTCGATCCGCACGTGTTCGGCCGGTGCGTTCTCCAGGCTGTCGAACACCACGACCGCGGGCAGGCCGAGAACGTCGGCGGCGTGGGCGGTGAACGCGAACACCGTGAGCATGGTCACGACGGTGCCGAAGTGGGGGACGCCGTTGAGTTGCGCGGCGGTGGTGACACGCAGCCGGGAGCGGCCGGAGGCGGCGGCGCGCAGCAGGTCGGCGTTGTCGCCGGTGAGGTGGGCGATCCCGACCGGGGCGAAGATCAGGCTGTCGCTGGGGTGCTGGCGGGTCACGCTGTCCTCCCTGTGTAGATCCAAACGGCGCAGAAATCCGGGTCGGCAATGATCGGCTCACAGGTGAGCAGGTGCGGCGTGATGCCGCACGCCTGGAACGCCTGCCGGTAGAGCTCCTCGGTGAGCTCGACGCGGTCTGCGGCCGAGGTGCTCACCCAGTTGGCGCCCGCGCACCACCCGCCCAGCTGAAGCGGCGCATGCACGGTCTCCCAGGCGGCCAGGAACGCCTCGGGGGTGGCTGCCAGGCCGAGCAGGCCGAATTGCGTGACTAGCTCGACGCTGCCCTCGGCGATGGGCAGTGGCCGCCCGGTCAGGCAGTCGGCGCGCAGCGTCGCGGCGAGCGACCGGCAGCGGGCGGTGAAATCGTGCTCGGTGCGGCCGCACATCTCCAGCACCGTCCGGTAGGCGGGCCGTGGCCGGCGCGCAGCCGCGTACGCGCGCAGCCGCGCGAGCCGGTCGGTGTCGAGGTCGACGGCGATCAGGTGCTCGGCTGCCAGGGGGATCGACCACAGCAGCGATTCGGAGCCGGCGCCCGCGTCCATCCACGTTCCGACCGGCGGGAGCGTATGCAGGGCCGCGACGATGGTCTCGGTGCCCAGCCCCGTGACGAACTCGTCGTTGTAGTACCGGTCCCAGTATTCGCCCGCCTCGGCGACCGTCCGCGTTCTCCACGGGATCCTGGTGGCGGGGAGGCGGGCCAGGACCTCCGCCGACCGCTGCGCGCCGTTGTCGGCCGGTAACCGGTGCGCCACCTGGAACCCGGCGGCGGTCAGCGCGTCGTGCAGTTCCTCGGCGGTGAACAGCCTGAGGGCGACCTGGTGATCGTAGAGGTGTTCGTCGCCGCGGGTGAGGGAGAAGTCGATGAGCACCCGGTCTCCCTGGTGGTGCTGGCGGCGCAGCCGCACCAGCTCGCGACCCTCGGCGTCGCGCAGGCGCCGGTCGGGTTTCCACTGCCCGTCGGGCAGGTCCGGGTCGTAGAACCCGCAGCCGCCGCTCACCCGATCGCCGTCCACGAGCAGGACCTGGGCCAGTAGCAGCCCACCGGCGGGCAGTACGCTCGCCGCCGCGGCGAGCACCCGCCCCAGGTCTGCGTCGGCGGCGAGCTGGTTGAGCGCGGCGTTGGGCATAACGACCACATCGACCGGGCCGACCTGCTCGGCGGGCAGGTCTTCGATGCGGGCGCACACGGTGCGCAGCGACTGCCCGGCCGCGACCGGCCGGGCGGCGGCCAGCATGGCGCGACTGGCGTCGACGAGCACCACCCGGGCGTCCGCGGCGGCGTAGACGCGCAGGAAATGACCCGTGCCGCTGGGGATCTCCGCGACGGTCGTCCCGGAGTGCAGCAACCCGCCCAGCAGCCGCGGCGGAGCCACGCCGGCGATCTCGGCGGGGTAGGTGGCGGCGCGCTGCTGGTAGCCGCGGGCGGTCACGGCCGGTTCCGGTAGAACTCGGTGTGCTGGAGCAGCGCCGGGTGGACGAGCTTGCCGTCCTGGACGATGACGGCGGCCTGCAGCGCGGGGTCCTGGTGACCGAGTAGCGCGGCGCGGGCCAGGCGCACCAGGTAGGGGGCGGCGTTGCCGGTGTAGGCGGCCGTGGCGGTCACCGGCACCAGCGCGGGCCAGATGTCGACCTTGACGTGCAGGATGCCGCCGACCAGGCGCGGCGGATCGCCGGGCCGTTGCACGGGCCCGGCGGCCGGCAGGTAGCCGGGGCCGTACCCGCAGGTGGCGTCCACGATGACCGCGCCGGGCCGCATCAGCGCCAGGTCGTCGGCGCTGATCATGGCAGGGGTGTCGTAGGTCGACACCAGGATCGCGCCGATGACCAGGTCGGCGTCTCTCAGGCAGCCGAGCAGCGTCTGGCGGGTGTTGACCAGCACGCGAACGTCGGCCGGGGCGGATCGGGCGTAGGCGTTGCGGGAGGCTTCGCCGCTGGTCAGCACGACCACGTCGGCGCCGAGCGCCGCAGAGGCCCGCGCGGCCGCGGCGCCCACGTTGCCCGAGCCGATGACCACGACGGTGGCCGGGGTCGCGCCGTCGATCCGGCCGAGCAGCACCCCGCGGCCGCCGGGGTCCTGTAAGGCCTGTGCGCCTGCGAGGACCGCCTGCACGCCGGCGATCTGCCCGCCCGGCCGGCCCAGCGGGAAGTGGCCGTCTTCCTGGACGAACTCGTAGCTCCACGCCGTCGCCCCGCACGCCTGGAGCGCGGCCATGAGCTCGGCGTCGCCCTCGGCGTGGAACAGCGCGCCGATGTGCTGCCCGGCCGATAGGCGGCCCAGGTCGGTCGGGTCGGGGGACTTGTAGCGCAGCACCAGCGGCGCCGCCCACGTTTCCTCTGGGCGGGTGAAGCGGACCCCGGCCGCAGCGTAGGCGTGGTCGTCGATGAACACCCCCTGGCCCAGGCCCGGCTCGGCGATGACGCCGAACCCGGCGCCGGTCAGCGCGCGGGCGACGTCGGGGGTGCAGATGGTGCGGCGTTCGGGTCCGCTTTCGCGGGGGAACCCGACGGTCAGGTCGGACGGGCGAGACTCCATGGGTGGTGCCTCCCAGACGGGTGTTGGCTTGCCGTAGGGGAACCATCACTCACAGGCACGGGGTCCGGCCAGCGGCCGAGCTGTCACGCTTTTGTCCACCCGTTGTCGACGCGCTACCGACGCAACCGCGGTTCCCGCAGGTCAGTGCGCTCCGAGCAGGGTGAGTAGCGCGTGGTGATAAGCCGCGTGAACCGCCGGGATCGAGGCGATGCGGATCCGCTCGTCGGTGCCGTGCAGCCCGGCGTAGTCGACGCCGAACCCGGCGGTCGCCTCGATCCCGAGCCCGGCCAGGTAGTTCCCGATGTTCGACGGTCCCGCGATCTTCGCCGTCGTGTTCAATCCGACCGCGTGCGCGGCCTCCAGCAACGCCGTCTTCAACGCCGAGCCGGGGCCCAGCCGGTAGGCGGGCCACCGCGTGGTGATCTCCACGTGCGTCGGCTCGGTCCCCGGCCAGAGCGCGTCCACCCCGGTGACGCAGCCGCGCAGTAGTTTCTCGGCGGCCTGCTCGTCCAATGCCGGGGTGAGACGGATATCGACGTTGAGCGTGCACAGGTCGGGGACGACCGAGAAGCCCTCGCCGCCGTGGATCGCCGTCACGGTCAGCTTGGCCGGCAGCGGGAAGTCCTCCCCACCGGTCGACGGGAGAGGAACCTCGCCCAGGGCGCCGATGAGGACGGCGGCCTTGGCGATGGCGTTGGCGGTGGTCTTGCTGGCGCCCGAGTGGCCGGCCACGCCGTACACGTGCACCCGGGCCCGCAGCACCCCCCGCCCGCCGGTCACCACGTGCTCGCTGCCGGGGTAGCCGATCATCACCCCGTCCACACGGTCAGGCGCCTGCGGGCCCTGGAAGTAGGCCTTTGCGCCGCCGAACGCCCCGGTGTGCTCGTCGACGTCCAGCAGCAGCACCACGCCGCCCCGCAGCCGGTCCCGCTGCGCGTGCAGCCGGGCGAGCACATGCGCGAAGATCGCCACCCCGGCTTTGGAGTCCGACGCGCCGCGCCCACGCAACCAGCCGTCGGCGAGTTCCCCCGACAGCGGCGAATAGGACCAGGCGGCCTCATCACCGAAGGGGGCGGTGTCCAGGCAGGCATCCAGCACGTACCGCGGCCCGGGACGCCCGCCCGTCACCTCACATGTCAGCGCGACCGTGGTTCCGCCCGGTTCGGCGAGCCGCCGCACCGCAATCCCCCGCTCCGCCAGCCATGCGGCCACGCGGTCAAGGATCGGGTCATAGGCATCGATGCCGCCCCGGCTCGGAATGCGCACCAGGTCACGCGCGAACTCCACCACCGACCCAAGGTCCCGCTCCGCCGCCGCCAGGACCGAGGCGGCATCCGGCCGACCGGCGCTCACGCCCGCTCCTGCCCGGCGCGTACAACCGCCAGGTCGCCGATCTGCTGGAGCGTCTCGATCCGCCGGGACGCCGCATACGCCTGACGGCCATGATCCAGCAGCCGAAGCGCCTCACCCGCGCCCAGCATCACCCCCGAGTCGAACGCCTCAAGAGAGGTCAGCGAAGGAATCGGCACGACGGCCTGCCGTTCGCTCGCGCAGAAGAACCGCTCCGGCATCCCCTGACCCTCCTCCACGATCCCCACGTGCAGCGTCTTGACTGCCAGACTACGATCATGGGGATCGCGCAGCGCCAGCAGCCGCAGCAGGTGATCCATCAGGACCTGGTGGTGCGGCGGCCCGAACAGCACCCGGTAGTAGACCAACGCCGGCCGCCGCTCAAGGGCGGACTCGACCGCCCGCAGGTACGCCTCGTTCCGAGATCGGGACCCCATGATGACCAGGCAGTCCCGGGCCCCCTCCACCGTGGCCACCATCGCCCGGTGAAGATGCGGCGGGCCCACCACAAGCTGAGGCGCCGCCCGCTTGCCCAGGTCCTCATCCTGGTAGGCGAACAGCACCGTGGCCGACATCTGGTAGATGTCGCACAGCGTCTTGCGGTGAGCGAGGCTGGTGGCATGCCGGCCGAGCTCCCAGCCGCTGACCATGCTCGGTGTCACCCCCGAGTGACCGCCGGGCGCGCGCAGATCCATCTGCTCGACGACGTCTTCCAGGGTCCAGGTGCGCGCCAGGCGGGCCCTGCGCAGCGGGGTCGGCTCCCTGGGGTCTTCCAGACGGCGGGCCACTACCCATCATCTCCTGGCTGGACGGCGCACGCGCGGCAGCCCGTGTCACGGTGTCACGGATGCTGTATCGACATCTCCCGAATCGGCGCCCCCGAGGTGACCTTCTCGCAGATGCGCAGCAGGTCCAGATTGGCGGGGTTGCGCAGCCTCAGGTATCCCTGCGGAGGATGCCACGCCCCGAGCTCGGCGCGAAGCACCTGCGCCGACACACCCGTGTACTCACGCACCCGCAGGATCGGAATCGCGTACGCCTGTTCCAGATCCCGGACGTACTCCAGCACGCTCACGCCGTTGCCCGGCCGGGCCTGGTCTGCGATCGCGGCGATCGCCTCGGGGCTGTCCACCACGGCAGGGCCCAGGTCGATGACCGCCCCCAGGCGCGACGCCGGCGCGTTCAGGTACACGTACCATCTCGTGGCCCTGCCGGCGACGAACCGCCGGCGGAACTCATGTCGCTTCAGCCCCTGCCAGATCAGCGCGTAATACTCCTCGTACAGCGCCATCAGAACGGGCTCGGCATCCAGGGTGTCGTCGGTGTCGAACAGGGTTGCCTGCACCAGGTCCTCCAAGCTGAGCGGGGCCAGCATCATGGTGCCGCCTGGCCGGCAGCCCGGCAGGCGAATCTGAAAAGCCTTGCCGAACACGCGGGGGCCGAACCACGGCTGGGCGCCGGGCCTCACCCCGAACAACCCCATTTCTTGGGACAATAGACGCAAGGGACTCCCCACTCGCCCCGATCCTTCCCAAGGTGAACATCTCCAAGACCGCGCACCTGCCCGTGTCGCTCGCCGCCGACGAGCTGCTCCGCGACATCACCTACGTTTGGCCGATCGCCCAGTCGGTGCCTGACGACGAGCGGTGTCGCCAGCCGGGCTCCGCGTTCCGGCATGGCCTGGCGGCACCCGAGGGCGCGACCCGTTTCGACCAGATCCTCGCCATGCTCGGCCGCTCCCCCGCCTAAGGCGGGGATGGACAGCGGGACAGCAGGAGGGCGGACGGCGGGACGGTTGTCCGCTTGGGTGGTGCCGTGGAGACCTTGCTGGGATGGGTATCGGTAATGTCGGTGAAACTTATAACGGGATAGGCAGGTCAGAGCTTCCTTCATAAATCGGAGCACGGTCTGGAAGGTGAACCGCTCGGGTCCGTGCCACCAGCCCCAACGAAGGCGTGCATGATCCCCCAAGCTGACTTGCGAGCAATTCAGGGATTACGTGAACCTGGTCCACACCGAGGCGACCAATAGAATTCGGCCGGTCACGCAGTGATCATCTGCACAGGCCGGCAGGGTAACGGCTTGAGCAATCGATTGAGATACCGGTGATATACCGAATAACGGCACCTTCACGGTGTAGTGAGATCGCTCAGAGCTATTTTGGGGCCGGTGGCACGGACCCGAGCGGAGTCCGTCAATACGGGGGTCCGGTCCGGCGTCCCGATGCCGGGAGCCGGGGGTCCGGTTCCGCCGCCGACTGGCGGCGGGGTACGAGTGGCTTACAGGCCGAGGCTCGGCCGGGTCCCGGAGACCGCCGACCAGGCACGATACCGAACGCCAGGGATCACCGGCGCAGACCTGCCGTGAGCTTCGCCGCTCGTCCTGGCCTGGCTAGAGACCCTTGTGGGCGTGAGTTCCGTGTCGGCGCCTCGTCACTGAAAGTGTCAGCTCAGGCCACGTGGGCGGGGGCGATGTCCCAGCTGATGTCACCAGACGGAGCAGCGTCCCAACTGATGTCGTCCGCGCTGGCGGCCGACGCCATCGTCAGGCTCGCGCCGAAGAATGCCCCGGCGGCGGCCAGGGACGTAACGGTTCTCTTGAATTTCGCGAGTGCCTCCATGACTGTTAGTGAATGGAAAACACCACAACGCGTTCCCCTAAACGGTTGTACATCACGAAGGATATGGATCTTTACTTATGTCCGGCAACACCAAGATAGGCGACCCTTAATCGTTAGGTGGCTTCAGAACCGGGAGCGAGGAGACCCGCCGGAATAGTTAGGCGGCTTCGGAAAGCCGGGGACATGCTGGTTCATGCTTGACCCTGACACTGTGTGAGGGCGTAGATCTGGGAGCGTCATGTTCAATATTGGAGAATTCGCCAGGCACGGTCGTGTGTCGGTGCGCATGTTGCGGCACTACGACGCGATCGGGCTCCTGCGGCCCGTCCACGTGGACCAGGCCACCGGCTACCGCTCGTACGAGGCGCGGCAGCTCGCGCGGCTGAACCGCATCGTCGCGTTGAAGGACCTCGGGTTCACCCTCCAGCAGGTGCGGTCCATCCTGGACGACAAGGTGAACGTCGAGGAGCTGCGCGGCATGTTGCGGCTGCGCCGGGCCGAGCTGCAGTCGCAGATCGCGAGCGACACCGCGCGGCTGGCCCAGGTCGAGGCGAGACTCCAGATCATCGAAAGGGAGGGCGCCATGCCGGCCGAGGACATCCAGATCAAGCGGATCCCCGGAGTGCGGGTGGCCGAGCTCACGGGCATCGCGGCGGGCTTCGAGCCCGAGTCGATCGGCCCGGTCATCCAGCCCCTGTACGAGGAGCTGTGCCGCAGGCTCGACCGGGCCGGGGTGACGCTGAGCGGTCCGGCCATCGCCTACTACGAGGACTCGCCGGACGGCGAGGGGATCCTGGTCCACGCCGCCATGCCGGTCGGCGTCGAGCCCGGTGGCGACCACGACTTCGCGATCGTGGACCTGCCCGAGATCGAGGAGGCGGCCACGATCGTGCACCGCGGCCCCATGGACGACGTCATGCCGACCGTCCAGACCCTGGCTCGCTGGATCGACGCCAACGGCTACCGCTCGGCCGGTTACAACCGCGAGCTCTACATCGAGTACGGCGAAGACAGAGACGCCTGGGCCACGGAGCTCCAGGAACCGATCACCCGGACCTGAACGGTAGTCCCGCCGGCTCCCACGCTCACCCTGCTTCAGGCGTTCGCTCTTGTCCTGCGGCTCCGGGGATCCGCGCACCTTACCCGGCCGGCAAGGCGTCCGAAAAGGACCCCGCGGAGGGCTCGCGCCCCCCGCGGGGTCCTCGATCATTCGCGGTCCGGAAGAAGGCCCACGATCACCCGCGGTCCGGAAGAAGGCCCACGATCACCCGCGGGTCAGGAGAAGGCCCACGCGAAGATGTGCAGCGAGCCGCCCTCGACCGGTGAGAACTTCACGCTCTTCACCTTCTTGCCCGCGGTCAGCGCGATCGGCTGGGCGGCGAAGACGAACGTGCTGAGCGGCTGAATCTGCCAGGAGCCGGAGTACAACTGGTAGGGCGCCTGGGCCACGATCTCGTTCCCGTAGCTGGGCGGGCTACCTCCGTAGTTCAGCATCCAGTCGCTGAAGCCCAGCTTGGCCGTGCTCGTCGAGCCGTCGGTGTAGGTGATCGTCGTGTCCACCAGCGGCGCGGTGTTGGTGCCCGACCCGAGGAAGGCGAGCTTGGTGGCCCCGTCGGGCGCCGCCATCTCGATCGCCTGGCTCCCCGTCACCAGGTTGTCCCACTCGCCGAGCCTGCGGTTCGGCCAGGTGAACTGGAAGCCCTTCCAGTCGACCTTGCCGCCCGGCCGCAGCCCGGCTCCCGCGAGCGCCTGCGCCGGGTAGCCGAATCCGGCTCCGTCGAGGTTGGCCTGGCCAGGTTCGGCCTCGTCGCCGATGCCGGCGTTGTTCACGTACCAGTCGATCGTCCCGCGCTTGGCCACGTTGAGCCGCACGCCGGTGGTCTGCGCCGTGGAGACCGAACCCGAGGACGTCGGCTCGGTCGCCGTGATCGGCACGGTCTGGAACCCGACGCCCACGCCGGCGCCCACGGTGATCCTGAGCTTCACCGTTGCCCTGCCTCCGGCCGGCACCTGGAAGGTCCCACTGGCGGGTGAGACGGTGATGCCCGCCGGCGGCTTCGCCTCCCACTTCAGCGACACGGCCTTGGTCGCGGACTGCGCGGCGAACAGCGCCTCGAAGGTGCCGCCCGGCTCGACCGGGCCGCTGCCCGGGTCGGCGCCGATGAGGTACGGCTTCGCGCCGTCGTTGAACGACGGCGGCGCGTCCTTCGCGTCGGCTCCGAAGGTGGTGTTCGGCGCGGTGCCGAGCGTGAAGTCCAGCCGGCCGCCACCGGTGGCGAACGACTCCGGCAGCCACGCCTTGGTCGTCCGCACCCCGTTCACCTTGAGCGTCTGGACGTACCTGCTGGCGGAGCCGGGCGCGTTGATCTCAATGGCGCCCCCGTCCCTGCTAATGGTGATCTTGTCGAACAGCGGGGTGTTGACCAGCAGTTCCGCCCTGCCGGGGATGGCGGGGAAGATGCCCATCGCCGACCACACGTACCAGGAGCCCATGGCCCCGAGGTCGTCGTTCCCCGCCAGCCCGTCCGGGCCCGGCTTGAACAGCTCCTGCTGCACCCGCCGCACGAGGTCCTGGGTCTTGTACGGCTGCCCGGCCCACGCGTACAGCCACGGCGCCGGCATGGCCGGCTCGTTGCCCATGTAGGCGTAGGGCTCCTTCGGACCGGCGTTGAGCTTCTTGAAGTATCCGTCGAGCCGGCCGGCCGCCTTGGCGTTGCCGCCCATGACGTCGAACAGCCCGCGCGGGTTGTGCGGCACCAGCCAGTGGTACTGCGCGCCGTTGCCCTCGATGTAGAGGTCGGGGTTCGCGGGGTCGAAGGGGGAGGTGAACGACCCTTCGGCCATGCGCGGCTGGATCCAGGAGTTGGCCGGGTTGTAGATGTTCTGCCAGGCCTGCGAGCGCTTCATGAACTCGCCGGACGTCGTCGCGTCGCCGAGACGGGAGGCGAGCTGGGCGAGCCCGAAGTCCGCGACGCCGTACTCCAGGGTCGAGGAGGGGTCCGCCGGGACGTACCCCTTCGCCATGAACGCGGCGTTGCCCGGCCGCTCGTCGTACTTGGCCTGCGGGTGGCCGATGTCCATCGGGCCGACGCGCTTGGCCGCCGCGATCATGGCCTTCAGGACCGTGGGTGCGTCGTAACCGCGCGCCCCGAAGGCGTACATGCTGGAGATGATCGAGTGGAACGGGTCGCCCACCATGACACCGGTGACCGCGCTCTGGTGCGACCACCGGTCCCACACGTTTCCGATCGACTGCGCGTTGTCGTACATCGACTGCGCGATGTCGCTGCCCACGTCGGGCGCGAGCAGGGCGAGGAGCTGCACCTCGCTGCGGTAGATGTCCCACCCGGAGAACGTCGCGTAGTGGTGACGGCCCGCGGCGACCTTGTGCGGCTTGTTGTCCATCCCGGTGTACGTGCCGTCGTTGTCCTCGGCGACGTACGGCTGCAGCAGGGAGTGGTAGAGGTTGCTGTAGAAGGTGCGGCGCTGGTCCAGGGTGCCGCCGGTGACCCGCACCTGGCCGAGCCGCTTGCTCCAGGTGGCCCGGGCCTTCTGCGTCACCTGGTCGAGCCCGTCGGTGCCGATCTCGGTCCTGACGTTGTTCCGGGCCCCGTCGACGCTCACGTACGACAGTCCCACGCGCATCTGCACCGGCCTGGCGGAGTCGAACTGCAGGTAGGCGCCCGACCCGGGGCCGTTCACGACCACATCCTGGGCCGTCACGGTCTCGCCCGTGACCTTGGCCTTGGAGGCGTTCCTGACCGTCTGGACGCCGGGGAGCACGGCGTCGTCCTTCCACGTGCCGGAACCGGTGACCGGCTGGTCGAAGGTGGCGGAGAAGTAGACCCTGTAGCGCATCGGGGGCCCGCAGAACCCGCCGGTCTGCACCCAGCCCTCGACGGTGTTCCCCGTGATCCGGGTCTCACCGTCGTCGATGCCGTTGACCGAGCCGCTGGTGTTCAGCAGCAGCGTGCCGGGCTTGCCCGGTGGGAAGGTGAACCGCCCCACACCGGCGCGCGTGCTCACCGACAGCTCGGCCTTGACCCCAGTGTCCAGGGTGGTGCCGTAGAAGCCGGGCGACGACTTCTCGTTCTCATGCTTGAACGTCGGCACGTAGTCGTCGCCATGGGTGGCCGGCGACCTGCCGATCGTCCCGGAGATCGGCATCACGGGGAAGTCCTGCGCGCCCGTGCATCCGGGCCCCGAGATGTGGGTCATGGAGAACCCGCGCAGGCGGTTGTCCTCCCATTTGTAGCCGCCGCCGGCGTTCGCCACCGTGTCGGGGCTCCACTGCATCATCCCGAACGGCAGGACGGCACCGGGGAAGTTCATGCCCGCCCCGCCGCCGTGACCGAAGTCGGGGCCTCCCTCCTTGGTCCCCAGAAAGGTGTTGACCAAGGCGGCCGGATCTTCGTCGGGGGTGGACTGGACGACCGCGCCCCCCGGAAATGCCGTCGCGGCCAGAACGGCGGCGACTATCGGTAACGACCATATGGACAAGGCACGTCCTCCAGGCAGTGAGTTCACGTCATAGAAACATGAACGCGAATCACCAGAGGGCGTCAACCTGCAGAAGTTCCGGCCACAAGTTGCCACCGCGGCACGCGGCGGCCTGTGAGGACGGCCTTCCCGCGCACCCGGGGCCACCCGTCGCACCCCATCCCACCTGGTACGACGTCCCATCCGCCCTCCGGAGAGAACGTGGGGCGAACCCCCGGGCGAGGGCCGGGAAAACGGGGCCAGGGGCATCGGTCAACACGATTCCTACACGAACAGGGGTTGGCTCGCATCGATAACTGCGGCAAATTCGGCACTATTACCGGTTGACTCCATACAGCAGGGGAATTCAGCGATGACTGTCCTGTCCACCATTGCGGTCGAGAAATCCCCGGCTCAGGAGATCGACGGCCGGGCACCGTCGGTACGCCTCGCGCGGCTGCTCGACCCCGGCTCCCCCGTGCCCCTCCACGGCGACGACGACAGCGGTGTGAGCGCCGTACGCGGGCTGGTGGACGGAGCCCCGGTGGTCGCCTACTGCACCGACGCGACGCGCATGGGCGGCGCGCTCGGGGCCGCCGGCGCGACGCACATCGTGGCGGCGATCGAGGCGGCCGAGCGCATGGGGTGCCCGGTGGTCGGCCTGTGGCACTCCGGAGGCGCCCGGCTGGCCGACGGGGTCGAGTCGATGCACGGCGTCGGGCTGATGTTCGCCGCCATGACCAGGGCCTCCGGCGTGATCCCGCAGATCTCCGTCGTCCTCGGGCCCGCGGCGGGAGCCGCCGCCTACGGCCCGGCGCTCACCGACATCGTCATGATGGCCGACGCCGCCCGCGTCTTCGTGACGGGTCCCGACATCGTGCGAAGCGTCACGGGCGAGACCATCGACATGGCGGGGCTCGGCGGCCCCGAGACGCACGGCCCCAAGTCCGGGGTGGCCCATGTGACGGTCGGCGGCGAGGACGAGGCGTACGTACGGGCCCGCCGCCTCGTCGGGTTCTTCTCCCGGCCGGGCACCTTCGACCTCACGCGCCTGCGGGAGCACCGGGACCACCGGGACCACCGGGACCTCGGAGCGTTCCTCCCCGAGTCGCCCCGCCGGGCGTACGACGTGCGGCCGCTCGTCCACGCCATCATGGACGCCGACGAGGCCGGGGTGGTCTTCGAGGAGCTGCAGCCGCGCTGGGCCGCCAACCTCCTGGTGGGGCTCGGCAGGCTCGGCGGCAGGTCGGTCGGCGTGCTCGCCAACAACCCCATCCGCAAGGGCGGCTGCCTGGACTCGCTGTCCGCCGAGAAGGGCTCGCGCTTCGTCCGCATGTGCGACTCGCTCGGCGTCCCCCTCGTCGTGCTGGTGGACGTGCCGGGCTACCTCCCCGGAGTCGGGCAGGAGTGGGGCGGTGTCGTCAGGCGTGGCGCCAAGCTCCTGCACGCCTTCGCCGAGGCCGTCGTGCCCCGGGTCACCCTGATCACCCGCAAGTCCTACGGCGGGGCCTACATCGCCATGAACTCCCGCTCGCTCGGCGCCACGGCGGTCTTCGCCTGGCCCGGCGCGGAGGTGGCGGTGATGGGCGCCGAGGCGGCGGTCGGCGTCCTGCACAAGAAGGCGCTCGCCGCGGCCCCCGAGGACGAACGGGACGCGTTGCGGGCGCGCCTGGTCGAGGAGCACCGGCGGGTGGCCGGCGGCGTCGAGCGGGCGATGTCCCTCGGGGTCGTCGACGAGGTGATCGCGCCCGCGACCACGCGGCTCCGGCTGGCGGAGGCCCTGGCGGGGGCGCCGCATTCCCGGGGACGCCATTCCAACATTCCGCTGTGAATATCGAGCGGCGGAAACACACCCGAAGGAGGTGCCACCGTGTTTCAGATCGGAGTGGTCCTGGTAGGCGGCCCGTCATACCTGCCCACCGATCAGCGAATTCAACGGGTCACGACCGTCGCCGAGACCTTGAAATTGCCCGTCGGCGGAGGATACGAACACTTCAGCCATCAGGGCGAGAGCACGGAAATCGACGGCGTCGATTTCCCGGTGTTCCGCTGGTTCATGCGCACCGCCATAGCCGAATGACGTTCGGCCGCTGGTTCGCGCGCACGACAATAGCCGAATGACGTTCGGCCGTTGACGGCGGTAATACCGGAATCCCCACCGCGGAGAACGGCCACGTCAGAACATGACGTGGCCGTTCGCTAGAAGTGGCGGAGCATGGGCCACAGGGTGGACCAGGGGGCGTGCGGGCCCGAGCACAGCTGGACGACGTCGTCCTGCAGCTCGTTGCCCAGCTCGAACCCGAGGTCGACGCGCTCCGCCGGCCGGCACTCGCCGAAGAGCCGGGGAAGCCGCAGGTTGTCCTTGTAGTAGACGAGCACCACAGGCCCGTCGGCGGAGTCCGGCGGCGGGCCCCACTCGTAGTAGCTCATGTGGGCGGAGTACGCGGGCGGCAGGCCGTGGCCGGGCCCGTACCGTGCGATCGCCGCGGCCTCGCCGTAGTTCTGGGCGAAGACGACGGCCCGCGAGCGCTGCTCGGACGGGATCCGCCCCCAGACGCCCGCGACGGTGGACGCCAGCGTGGGCCAGCCCACCTGCTCGCCCTGCTCCCTGTACATCGCGCTGACCACGCGCACGGTGTCAGGGGGCAGCACCGGCAGCACCACGACGATGTTGACCAGGGCGGCGACGGCGATCACGGCCGCGAGCACCCGGCTCCGCCGCCCGGCGGCCGCCCAGCGGACGACGCTCGTGGCGCCGGCCGCCATCGCCACGATCAGCAGCGGCAGCACGTAGTAGGACTTGCCACCGAAGATCGGCACGACCACCACGAGCAGCGGGACGGCCACCGCGAACGGCCGCGCCCACCGGATCGCCGGGTCGCGCCACAGCCGTACGAGCCCGGCCGCCCAGATCGGCACGAACAGCGGGGAGAGCTGCACGAGCAGGAGTGGCACGAACATCAGGCGGTTCTCGCCGCCCTCGCGGTCGCTGATGCCGGCCGCGACGGTGAACTGGGGCCAGCCGTGCGCCGCCGCCCACAGAAGGTTCGGCGACGCCAGGACCAGCGCGACGACCGCCCCGGCGAGGAGCCACCAGGTGCGCAGCACCCGCCTCGGCCCGGCCGCCAGCACCGAGACCAGCAGCGCCACCACCACCAGGGCGACGAGCTGCTTGTTGAGCAGGCCGACGCCGATGGCGGCGCCGATCGCCAGATACCAGCGGCCGTCTCCTGTGCGCAGCAGCCTCAGCACCAGCCAGCTGATGACGAGCCACGCGAGCATGTCGAACGTGGCCGTGGCGACCAAGTGGCCGAGCCCGAGGACGATGCCGGAGGTGGCGGTGAAGACGGCCGCGAGCAACTGGGCGCGCCGGCCTCCCCCGAGCTCCCTGGCGACCAGCGCGACGACCACGACGGTCAGGATGCTCAGCAGGGTGCCGACGACGCGTAGCCCGACGGGAGTCTCGCCGAACAGGGCGGTGCTCGCCCGGGCCAGCAGCGGGGTCAGCGGCGGCTGGTCGATGTATCCCCAGGCCGGACGGTCTCCGGCGACCATGAAGTACAGCTCGTCACGGTGGAACCCGTAACGGCCGGACAGAGCTGTGAGCAGCGCGGCGAGCGCTGCGGCGACGACCGCGACCGGCCCAGCCGCGAACGGCGGCAGTCCCCCGGGACGGTCGTCGTCTTCGTCCGACACCGATGTGTCGGAGTGCGCGATAGTCATGACAATTGAGCATGACAGCAGACCGGTGGGTTGTCGTCAAGCTCGGGTGCCGAATCGTGGCCCAACCGATGGCCGGTTCTTTCAGGCCACTTCTTGCCACAAGCGGGCCCATCATCTCCAGGGACCGTGGCGGTAACCTCGATTTCACCGGGTCAGCCGTATTCAGCCGTCGGATGGCGCGAGGTATTCAGTGCGCCGGCCGAATATGCGGCGGACATGCCGCATGAATGGAAGTCGCAACGATAACACCCTACAGCGCGGATGCCACAGTCGGCGTGAATGGTTAAGGAGGTGGCACGTTGCTGGAAGCAATCGATCTGGTCAAGCGCTATGGCTCGGTCCAGGCTCTCGACGGGTTCAACCTGAGCGTGGCGGCCGGTGAGATCGTCGGGCTCGTCGGGCACAACGGCGCGGGGAAGACGACCTTCGTCGAGATCGTGTCACACCTGATCCGCCCGGACAGCGGCCACGTGACCATCGACGGCAGGCCGCCCTCCGCCACCAGCGGCCGGGTGGGGGTCGCGCCCCAGCACATCGCGCTCTACCCCTCCATCACCGTCCGCGAGCACCTGGAGCTCTTCGGCAAGCTCGCCGGCCTGCGCCGGGCGGCTCTGCAAAGCGCCATCGACGATCTCGTCGTCGCGCTGCGGCTCAACGACTTCATCGACCGGCACACGGCCGGCCTGTCCGGCGGCCAGCAGCGCCGCACCCAGGCGGCCACCGCGCTCGTCCACCGGCCGGGGCTTCTGCTGCTCGACGAGCCCACCGCGGGAGCCGACCTGGAGACCAGGGAGGCGATGCTCGACGTGGTGAAGCAGCGTGCCGGCGAGGGCGCCGCCGTCGTCTACACCACCCACTACCTCCCCGAGCTCACCGAGCTCCAGGCCACGATCGCGGTCGCGCGCAACGGCCGCGTCATCGCCAGAGGCACCTATGAGGAGCTGGTGGACGGGCTGCCGGGCGAGGTGAGGCTCCTCCTGGACAACGGGGAGGAGCTCACGGTCTCGACGACGGACCCGGCGGCCACCCTGATCGACATGCTCGGCCGCGCCGAGCACCCGATCAGCGCGGTCGACGTGCGCAACCCCTCCCTCGACGACCTCTACAGATCCCTGGCGGTCAGCGATGCTTCTTGATGCCGCACCCCTGGAAACCTCCCACCGGGCCGGCGCGCTCGACACCCTGCGTGACGCCGCGTACCGGATCGGCGCGCTGGCAAAGCACAACACGACCATCCGCCTGCGCGACCCGGGGCAGATGATCAGCTACGTCGTCATGCCGATGGTGCTCATGCTGGTGCTGAAGCCGCTGTACGTCAGGGCGGTCGACGGCGGCGCCACCAAGGTGGTCACCGGCCTGCTGGTGATGTTCTCGGTGTTCGCCATCTCCATCGCGGGCAACGCGATCCTCGTCGAGCGGACCTGGCGCACCTGGGACCGCCTGCGCGTGAGCAGGGCCTCGGCGACCGAGCTGCTGCTCGGCAAGACCATACCGATCTTCGTCGTGATGGTCGTGCAGCAGACGATCCTGCTCATCTACGGCTGCCTGGTCATCGGGCTGCCGGTGCCGCGTTCCCTCGGGTTCGTCGCCCTGGCGATGGCGCTCTGGGCCTTCACGCTGCTCTCGATCGGCGCGGCGCTCGCCACGATCGTCCGCAGCCACGGCGAGCTCAGCGTGATCTCCGACGTGGGCGCCCTCACCCTCAGCTCGCTCGGCGGCGCGCTGGTGCCGCTGAGCATCATGCCCGAGTGGGCGCAGATCGCCGCCCACGTGTCACCCGGGTACTGGGCCCTGACGATGCTGCAGGCCGCCGTGCGCGGCGACGCCGCGAGCATGCTGGCCCCGGCCGGGGTCCTGCTGGCGATCGGCCTGGTGTCCGGCACGTTCGCCGTCCGCCGGCTGACGCGCGGATGGGGCCGCAGCCGTTTGCTTTGACGCACATTTCGATCACACAGGCACATAAGGGGCATGTTGATGAAGCAACATTCACCTGGCGACTCGAAACACTCGACGGACGAGTCCGATATTGCGATCATCGGCATGGCCGGTCGATTTCCGGGCGCGGACGACGTCGAGACGTTCTGGCGCAACATCAGCACCGGGGTCGAGTCCTTCACCCGGTTCTCCGACGAGGACCTCACGCTCGCGGGCGTCCACCCGACGACCTTCCAGCAGCCGAACTACGTCAGAAGCCGCCCGATCCTCGACGACATCCGCGGGTTCGACGCCGGGTTCTTCGGCTACAACCCCCGCGAGGCCACCCTCGCCGACCCGCAGCAGCGCGTCTTCCTGGAGTGCGTGTGGGAGGTCCTCGAGACCGCCGGCTACGCCTCGCCGGGCGACCGGGGCAGCGTCGGCGTGTTCGCGGGAATGAACATCAGCGCCTACCTGCTGACCCGCCTCAAGGCGTTCGACATGGGCATCGACCCGTCCGCGCTGATGATCGGCAACGACAAGGACTCGCTCGCCACGAACGTGTCCTTCCGGCTCGACCTCTCGGGCCCGAGCGTGACGGTGCAGACCTTCTGCTCGACCTCGCTGGTCGCCGTGCACCTCGCCAGCGAGAGCCTGCGCCGCGACGAGTGCGACATGGCCCTGGCCGGTGGCGTGTCGATCCGCATCCCCGACAGGATCGGCTACCTGTGGGAGGAGGGCGGCCAGGAGTCGCCCGACGGCCACGTGCGCACCTTCGACGCCGAAGGCAAGGGAAGCATGTTCGGCGACGGCGCCGCCGTCGTCATGCTCAAGCGCCTCGACCGCGCGCTGGCCGACCGGGACACCGTGCTCGCCGTCATCCGCGCCTCCCACATCAACAATGACGGCGCGATGAAGTTCAGCTATCTGGCGCCGAGCATCGACGGCCAGCGCAGGTGCGTCTCCAGGGCCATCGAGAAGGCGGGGGTGGACCCGTCGGCCATCTCCTACGTCGAGGCCCACGGCACCGCGACCGAGGTCGGCGACCCGATGGAGGTCGCCGCCCTGACCCGCGCCTTCGGCCCGACCGAGGCGAAGCAGTACTGCGTGCTCGGATCGATCAAGCCCAACGTCGGCCACCTCGACCGGGCGTCCGGCGTGACCGGGCTGATCAAGGTGATCCAGTCGCTGCGCCACGAGCTGATCCCGGGGACCCTGCACTACCGATCCCCGAACCCCGAGATCGACTTCGACAACAGCCCCTTCCGGGTGACCTCCGAGCCCACGCCGTGGCCGCGCAGCTCCGACCGGCCGAGGATCGCCGGCATCAGCTCCCTCGGCATGGGCGGCACGAACGCCCACGCCATCGTCACCGAGGCTCCGGCGGTCGCGCCGCGCCGCGAGCGCCCGCGCCGCTGGCAGGTCCTGCCGGTGTCGGCCCGCTCCGCGGCCGCCGCCGAGCGGTCGTGCGCCAGGCTGGCCGAGCGGCTGGAGTCTGCGCCGGATCTCGACCTCGGCGACGTCGCCTACACGCTCCAGGTCGGCCGCAAGCTCTTCGGCCACCGCAAGGTCGTCATCGCCGACTCCACCGGGCGCGCGGCCGAGCTGCTCGCCGACGTGGCCGGGCCGCTGGGCCGTACGGACGCCACGATCGGCCGCAAGGTCGGGTTCCTGATCGCCGGGGTCGGCGAGCAGTACCCGGGCATGGTGGCGGCGCTGTACGCCGACGACCCGGCCTTCCGCGAGGACGTCGACGAGTGCGTGGCCATCCTCGGCCTCACCGAGGCGGCGCAGCTGTCCGACATGTTCGTGCCCGCGAAAGCGGACGCGAGCGAGGCCGGTGACCTCGCCCGGCTCCTCGGGCGTGCGGGCGACACCGCGCCCCGGCCCACCTCCGACGCGCACCTGATCCAGCCCGCCGTCTTCGTCGCCGAGTACGCGCTGGCGCGGCAGTTCACGCGCTGGGGCATCAAGCCCGAGATCATGGTGGGCTACAGCCTCGGCGAGTACGTGGCCGCCTGCCTGTCGGGCGTGCTGTCGCTCCCCGACGCGCTCCGGCTGGTCGCCTACCGCGCCAAGCTGATCACCTCGCAGCCCGAGGGCGCCATGCTCGCCGTCGCGGCCGACGAGCGGCGGCTGCGCGCGGTGCTCGGCGAGCTGTTCACCCGCGACCTGGACGTGGCGGTGCGCACCGGCTCGCAGGTCGTGCTGGCCGGCCCCGTCGAGGCGGTCGAGGAGGCCGCCGCCCTGCTGCTGAAGGCGGAGATCGGAAGCAGGCGCCTCGCGACCACCCACGCGTACCACTCGCGGATGCTGGCGCCGGTGGCCGCCGAGCTCACCGCCTGGATCACCGACAACGTCACCCTCAACGCGCCGGCCATCCCGTACATCAGCAACGTCACCGGACAGCCCGCCACCGAGGAGGTCGTCACCGACCCCGGCTACTGGGCCCGGCACCTGTGCGAGACGGTGGAGTTCGGGGCGGCGCTGGCCCACGTGCTGGACGGCGGCGAGACGGCCCTCGCCGAGATCGGCCCGGGGCAGTCCCTCGGCGCGCTGACCCGCGGCCACCCCGACTGCCAGCGGACGCAGTGGCCGCTTATCGTCACGACCCTGCCGGCCGCGAACGACAAGCTGGACGCCCACGCCGCGGGCGCCACGGCGGTCGGCAAGCTCTGGCTGACCGGGGTCACGGTCGACTGGCCGGCGCTGCACGAGGTCTCCCCCGCCGACGTCGCGCCGGGCGACCGCTGGGCTCCCGGACGCGTACCGCTGCCGACGTACCCGTTCGAGCACCAGGAGTACTGGCTCGAGATCGACCAGACCGCGGCCGGCAGCGGCGCGCCCCTGCTCGACGAGAACGACCCGACCAGCATCGCCAAGGCGCTCCCCCGGCTGCCCGAGGAGCAGTGGGTCAACGTGCCGGTATGGCACCAGACCACGCCCCGGCCGGCCCGCGCCGAGGAGGCGGGCCGGTGGCTGATCTACACCGACACCGGCCTGGCGGACACGCTCGCCGCGTCGCTGCGCGAGCACCTTTCGTCGGCGGGCCGCGAGGTCGTGCTGGTACGGCCGGGCGACGGGTTCGTCGACGGGCCGGACGGCATGGTGGTGCGGCCGGGCTCGCAGGAGGACGCCATCGCCGTGCTGCGGGAGCTGGGCGACCAGGACCGCCGGCCCGAGCGCATCGTCCACCTGTGGACCGCGGGCGCGGCACGAACCGACGGAGACGCGACGGAGGACTGCCTCCAGCGCGGCCTGCACACCCTGGTCGCGTTCGCCCGCGCCGCGGGTGACGTCGGGCTCTCGCCGTGGTCTCTCGACATCGTCACCGTCGGCAGCCAGCGCGTGCTCCCGGGCGACGTGGTCCACGCCGAGCGCGGCACCCTGCTCGGCCCGTGCCGGCTGATCCCGGTCGAGTACCCGCGCGTCCAGACCAGGCTCATCGACCTCGACGCCGCCACGGCCGAGCAGTGGCCGCGCGCGGTGCTGGCCGAGCTACGCGCCGAGCCCGCCGACCAGGTCGTGGCGCTGCGCGACGGCCGGCGCTGGGTCCCCGGCTACGAGGTGCTCGACGCGTCCTGCATCGAGGACGCCGCTCCCGCCGCCGGCGTCCGCCCCGGCGGCACGTACCTGGTGACCGGCGGCCTCGGCGGCATCGGCCTGGCCATGGCCGAGCGGCTCGCCGAGCAGTACCAGGCGCGCCTGGTGCTGATGGGCAGGACACCGGTGCCTCCCCGGGAGCAGTGGGGCCAGATCCTGGCCTCCCCGAGCACGGCCGACGAGGTGCGCAGGCGGCTCGACGGCCTCCAGCGGCTGGTGACGGCCGGCACCGAGGTCGTCACGGTGGCCGGCGACGTCTCGCAGCTCACCGACGTGCGCCGCGCGGTCGGCACCGCGATCGAGCGGTTCGGCGAGCTCAACGGCGTGCTGCACTGCGCGGCGGTGCCCGCCGTCGGGCTGATGCAGTTCAAGACGGCCGCCGACATCGAACGGGTGCTCGCGCCGAAGGTCGCGGGCACGCTGGCCATCGCCGAGGCGCTGCGGGAGGTGCCGGTCGACTTCGTCGCGCTGTTCTCCTCGACCACCTCGGCGACGGGTGGCGGCGCGGGCCAGGTCGACTACTGCGCGGCCAACGCCTACCTCGACGCGTTCGCGCTCAGCGACGCGCTCCCCGGGTGCACCGTCGCCTCGATCGACTGGGGCGAGTGGACCTGGAACGGCTGGACCGAGGGCCTCGACAACTACGACGAGGGGTCGCGGCAGTACTTCGAGTGGTACCGCGAGACGTTCGGCATCAGCTTCGACCAGGGGTTCCAGACGCTGCTCCGGGTGCTCGCCAGCGGCGAGCCGCACACGATCGCGTCCACGCAGGACTTCGCGCCCCTGGTGGCGATGAGCCGCCGCTCGTCGATCGAGAGCCACCAGGCGACGGTCAAGAAGATCAGGGACGCGTTCGGCCGGCATCCGCGGCCGGACCTGTCGACGGCGTACGTCGAGCCGCAGTCGCCGGCCGAGGAGACCATCGCCGGGGTGTGGTCCGAGGCGCTCGGCCTGGAACAGGTCGGCGTGCACGACAACTTCTTCGAGCTCGGCGGCAACTCCCTGCTCGGCATGGAGATCATCGCGGAGGTCCGCAAGGCGCTCGAACTCTCCTACCTGCCGCCGCACCTCCTGTACCAGGCGCCCACGGTCGCCTCGCTCGCCGAGGCAGCCACCGCCGGCGAGGAGAAGGACGAACAGGCCGCCGGGGCCCGCGACCAGCAGCGGTCCCGCATCGAACAGCGACGCAACATGCTCCGGAGCGGAAGGACGTCATGACGGTAACCGACTACGACTCGGCGGTCGCACTGATCGGAATGTCCGGGCGCTTCCCCGGAGCCGGCAGCGTCGCGGAGCTATGGCGCAACGTGCTGGCCGGGGTCAAGGGCCTGCGGGAGATCACCGACGAGGAGCTGCGCGAGACCGGCGTGGAGCCCGGTCAGCTGGCCGACCCGCGCTACGTCCGCATCGGCGGCCCCCTGGACGGGCTGGACCAGTTCGACGCCACGGTCTTCGGGATCAACCCCCGCGAGGCCGAGACGATGGACCCCCAGCACAAGCTGTTCCTGGAGTGCTCCTGGGAGGCCCTGGAGAGCGCGGGATACTGCCCGACCGACGTGCCGGGGCAGGTCGCGGTCTTCGCCGGCTGCGGCTTCCCCGACTACATCGTGCAGAACATCCAGCACCTCGCCGGGCAGCCGGGCGGCGCCCTGCTCATGGCCGTCGGCAACGAGCGCGACTCGCTCGCCTCGCTGGTCTCCTACAAGCTCGGCCTGCGCGGCCCGGCCGTGACGGTGCAGACCTTCTGCTCGACGTCGCTGGTGTCGGTGCACCTGGCCTGCCAGAGCCTGCTGACGTACGAATGCGACATCGCGCTCGCCGGCGGGGCCTTCACCCCGCTCCCCCAGCCGTCCGGCTACCTGTACGAGCAGGGCGGCATCATGTCGCCGGACGGGAAGGTCCGCAGCTTCGACGCCGAGGCGAGCGGCACCGTCATGGGCAGCGGCGTGGGCACGGTCGCGCTCAAGCGCATGTCCGACGCGATCAACGACGGCGACGTCATCCACGCGGTGATCCTCGGGTCCGCGGCGAACAACGACGGGCGGATGCGGGCCGGATACACGGCGCCCGGCGTCGACGGCCAGGCCGAGGTGATCGAGTCCGCCCTCGGCGTGGCCGGGGTCAAGCCCGACACCGTCGGCTACGTCGAGTGCCACGCGACGGGCACCATGCTGGGCGACTCCATCGAGCTGGCCGCCATGAACCGGGCGTTCGCCCAACCGCGCGAGACGCCCTGCGTGCTCGGCTCGCTCAAGCCGAGCATCGGCCACCTCGACCGCGCCTCCGGGGTCACCGGCCTGATGCGCGCGGCGCTCACCCTCAAGCACGAGCTGCTCCCGGGCACGCCCGACTACGAGACCCCGAACCCGGCGCTGGCGACGGCGCAGGACCGCTTCACCGTGCTCACCGAGCACCGTCCGTGGCCCGAGGGCCCGCACCCGCGCCGCGCCGGGGTCAACTCCTTCGGCCTCGGGGGCACCAACGCCCACGTCGTCCTGGAGCAGGCGCCGCCGAGGCCCGAGCGGGCCGAGCGGCCGGGCCCGCACCTGCTGGTGTACTCGGGAACCGACGAGCAGGCCCTGTCCGACCTGACCGAGCGCCTGCGGGAGCACCTCGACGGCAACCGCGACGAGGACCTCGCCGACGTGGCCTTCACGCTCCAGGTGTCCCGCGGCGGTTTCGCCCGGCGGCGGGCCGTCGTTTGCCGTGACCGCGACGACGCGCTCGCCGCGCTCGCCGACCCGGCACGCTGGATCGACGGCAAGACCCAGCGGCGCAACCCCAAGGTCCTGCTGGTCGAGCCGGCCGAGGACGTACCGTCCACCTGGTGGCCCGAGCTGCACGCGGCGGTCGCCGAGGTGCTGCGTCCCGGCGGCGAGGCCCGCGGCTCGTCCCGTCCCGCCGGCCCCGGCCGCGACGAGGCGCTGAGCGCGCTCGCCGACGCCCTGAGCGGGCTCGGGGTGCACGTGCTCCGCGACGGGTCCACCCCGCCGTCCGGAGTGGAGGAGGTCACCGTCGCGCCGAGCGGCGGCGCGACGGCGGCCGAGTGGCTGCTCGCCACCGTGGCCCGGCTGTGGCAGGCCGGCAGTTCCATCGACTGGGCGGCGCTGCACCGGGGCGCCGGGCGCCGGGTCGAGCTGCCCACCTACCCGTTCCAGCGGCGCAGGTTCTGGGTCAAGCCCAGGCCCGGCCAGGCGGCGGCGCCCCCGTCCGAGGGGAAGAACTTCGACCGCTCGCGGTGGACGTACCTGCCGACGTGGCAGCAGCACCCGCTGCCGGTCGCCGGCCTCGACGAGCGGCTCAGGCTGGCCGGACCCTGGCTGGTCTTCACCGACGACGAGCGGGGCGAGGCGCTGGTCGAGCGCCTCAACCACGCCGGCGCCGAGGTGACCGCCGTGCGCGGCGGCGACCGGTTCCACCAGGACGACGCGGGCGACTTCACCGTGCGGGTCGACAAGGCCGACGACATGGCCGAGCTGCTCTACTCGCTGGCGGCCGGCCCCCGCGCGATCATCCACGGGTTCAGCCTGGCGGGCGCCGAGGCGGGCCAGGGGGACGACCCCGTGGCGCACTTCGACGGCGAGCAGTACCGGGGCTTCTACTCGGCCCTGGCGCTCGCGCGGGAGCTGGTCGACAACACCGGCTCCGCGCCGCGCGCCGAGCTGGCCCTGCTGACCTCCGAGGCGGTGGGGGTGCTCGGCTCCGATCTGCGTCACCCGGAGCACTCCACCCTCGCGGCGCTCGCGCCGAGCCTCGCCCAGGAGAACCCCCGGCTGCGCTGCCGCCACATCGACAGCGACGTCGTGCCGTCGGGCAACCCCGGCGCGTTGCAGACGCTGGCCACGCAGATCCTGGCCGCGGTCGTGTGCCCGCACGAGGGGCCGGTCGCGGTGCGCGCGGGCGAGACCTGGCTGCGGCGGTACGAGCCGTTCCCCGTGCAGGAGCTCACCGAGGAGGACCGTCCGATCCGCGACGGCGACACGGTGCTGATCACCGGTGGCCTCGGCGACGTCGGGCTCGTGCTCTCCCGCCACCTGGCGAGCAAGTACGGATGCCGGCTGGTGCTCACCGCGCGCTCCCCGCTGCCGCCCCGGGAGGAGTGGGAGGGGTACCTTTCGGCGGTGCCCGAGCGCGGCGAGCGGACCGCGCGGCACATCCGCAACATCCTCGACCTGGAGGCCCGGGGCGCCACGGTGCTCGCCATGTCGGCCGACGCGTCCGACGAGGCGCAGATGCGGGCGGTCGTCGAGGCGGCGGTCGAGCGCTTCGGCGAGATCGACGTGGCCGTCCACGGCGCGGGAGTGCAGGAGGGCGGCTTCTTCAACTTCGCCCACCTCATGGACCGCGACCAGTGCGACGCGCACATGGCCGCCAAGGTCAAGGGCTTCCACGTCCTGCAGGCGGTGCTCAAGGACCAGGCCCCCGACCGGCGCATCACCCTGTCCTCCATCGCCGCCGTCCTCGGCGGGATGACGCTGGCCCCGTACGCGGCGGCCAACGCCGCGCTGGACGCCTACATCCGCGTCGCCCGCACCTCCGACGCCGGCCGGTGGATCACCGTCGACTGGGACACCTGGAGCATCGACCCCGACCGCCTGGAAGGGCACAGCTCGGCCGTGCTCGACTACGCGATGGCGCCCGCCGAGGCCGTCGACGTGTTCGAGCGGGCCCTGTCCGCCGGGGACCGGGTGGGGCACCTGGTCATCTCGACCGGCTCGCTGGACGCCCGCATCGCCCAGTGGGTCACCGGGGACATCCACGAGGCCAACGACGAGTACGACGACCAGGAACGCCACCCCCGGCCCGACCTGAGCACCCCGTACGTGGAGCCGCGCGAGGGCACCGAGGCCACGCTGTCCGAGATCTGGTCGCGGGTGCTGAGCATCGAGCCGATCGGCGCCACGGACAACTTCTTCGAGCTGGGCGGCCACTCGCTGCTGGCGATCGAGCTGACCACGCGGATCCGCAAGGCCCTGAACGCCTCGGTGCCGGTCACCGGGCTGCTGGAATGCCCGACGGTCCGCCAGCTCGCCGCGCTGCTCGACTCCCGGGACCAGGTGGACGGGGTGGAGGAGGAGTGAAGCAGCCCGAATACCTGCGCAGGGTGCAGGGCTTCGCCCGGCGCGAGCTGCTGGGCAAGGACGCCTACCTCGACTCGCTCGCCGACGCTCCGCTGCCGCTCTACGAGCGCTTCGCCGAGACCGGCCTGGCGAACTGGTGGCTGCCCAAGGAACACGGCGGGCTCGGGCTCGGCCTCCAGGAGAGCGTGCGCATCGTCTCCGAGCTGGCCTATGGCGACGCGGGAGTGGCGTTCACGCTGTTCATCCCGGTCCTGACGACCAGCATGGTCGCGTGGTACGGCAGCGAGGAGCTCAAGGAGCGCCACCTCGGCCGCATGGTGGCCGAGAACGGATCCTGCGCGACGCTCGGCAGCGAGCACGCGGCGGGCAGCGAGCTGGCCCGCATCACCACCATGGCCGCCCGCGACGGCGACTCCATCGTGCTCAACGGGCAGAAGGCCTTCTCCACCAACGCCGGCTTCGCGCAGTTCCTCGTCGTGATCGCCCGCTCGCAGGAGGACCCGTCGGGGTACCTCGCCGTCCTGGTGCCCAGGGACACCCCGGGCGTGCGGATCGACAAGCGGTGGGACGTGATCGGGCTGCGCTCGTCGGCGACCTACCAGGTCACGTTCACCGACTGCCGCGTCCCCGCGGGCAACGTCCTGCGGGGCAACGGGCTGCGGCTGCTGGAAGTCGGGCTGAACGCCAGCCGGATCCTCATCGCCGCGACGGGGCTCGGCATCGCACGCAGGGTGCGGGACGTGTGCATGGAGTACGGCAAGTCCAAGTCGGTGAAGGGCTCCCCGCTGGCCGGCAACGCGGTGTTCGCCGGCCGGCTGGGCCAGTTCGAGATGCAGATCGACGTGATGGTCAACCAGTGCCTGGCCGCGGCGCGCGCGTACGACGCCGTCGCGGTCCGGCCGGACGCGGGCGAGGAGTTCCTGCGCATCGGGACCCTGAAGTCCGCCCTCACCACGAAGATGTTCTGCGGCCAGACCGGCTGGCAGATCGCCTCCACGGCCTCCGAGATGTTCGGCGGCCTCGGCTACACCCACGAGTCGGTCATCGGCAAACTGCTGCGCGACGTGCGGTACGTCTCGATCGTCGAGGGCGGTGACGACGTGCTGCGCGACCTGGTGTTCAGCCGGTACGTGGTCCCGGTCTCGAAGCGGTCGTGAGACCGCGACCGGTAACGAGACGCCGGCGGTTCAACCCCCTTCCCTGACCACACCACCGGAACAGCCCGAACGCCCCGCGCTGACCTGCGCGGGGCGTTCTTTTCGTGTTCGACGACAGCCGGAGGGCATCGGCCAGCCCGTCGAAGAGGTCGGCCACACCTTCCAGAGCGTCGTGGAACGGGCGCGCACGCCGATCAGCCTTTACCGCGGACCTGGCGAGCCGTTCCCTGAGGATCTCCGAATATGGTACTGCGATCTATCTCGCAGGGCTCCGAATTACTTTTGCGCGAGATCGATCTTCACGTGGCATTCCATTATGCTTTCTTCCGTTGCACAAACTTTTAGCGGAAGGATAACCAATATGGTCGGCCGGCCCTCTGGTCCGCACGTGCCGGGGATCCAGGAGGATTGGCGCTCACCGTCGAGAGAGACACCTGTGTTTATCGATCGCAGGCGGGGGGATAGCTGTCGTCGTAATCGCCCATTTCGGGCGAATCGACAGATCCGGGAGGCTGACATGAATGGCTACCTACCGTATCGCGATAGCACTCCGGCGGCCCGCATTGGGGGCGTCCGCGGCTGGCAGGCGGAGATTCTTCGCGGCGAGTCGTAGCTGAGTGAACCGAGGTACTGCGGTGCGTCAAGGCCGCAGTGCCTCTACCCATGGCAGGCGGGGCGACGCATCGGGGGGCGTTTGTGGCGCGATTTTTCTACCCTGCCGCTTGGCGCGGCGATGTGGTGGAGGATCTCTTCGGTTTCCCGGTTTCCGATCCCTACCGGTGGTTGGAAGACGGCAGTGATCCGCGCGTGCTGGACTGGGCCGCGGCCCAGGATCGTCTCTTCGGCGCGTATCGCGCCGGATGGAGTGACAGGCAATCGTGGGCGTCTTTGGTGGATCAGGTGTCATCCTTCGGCGTGTCAGAGCCGCCGATGGCGCGTGGTTCGGTCATGTTCCTTGCCGAGCAGCTACGTGGGGATGAGCAACGGCGCCTGCTCGTCGTTGACGCCGGAGGGAACAGGCGGGTGCTGGTCGATCCGATAGAGATCGATCCGTCCGGCCGTACCGGGCTGTACGCCTGGTGGCCATCGCGCGAAGGCGAACGCGTGGCTGTCCAGATGGAGGTCGCCGAGCAGCCCGGCAGCGACATCATGGTGCTGGACGTGCGTACCGGCGAGGCGGTGGACGGGCCGTTGCCACGCGCCCGTAACACCTCGCTCGCCTGGCTGCCGGGAGGGGACGCGTTCTACTACGTCAGCCGTGTTCCCGATGAGGAACTGGCCCCCGGCGACATACGTCTGCAGCGGCGGGTGAGGTTGCATCGGATCGGTTCGCCCTGGCGGACCGACGCGGTGGTGCTCGGCGGCGACGATGCCCCAGACCACTATTACGGGCTCACGGTCAGCGCCGACGGCCGTCATCTGGCGATCACCGCGATGGTCGGGCCCGCCTCACACAACGATGTGTACGTGGCCGAGCTCATCGACCCGGAGGCCCCGCGTTTCATCAAGATCGTGGACGGAAGCACCATACGCGCCCGTGTTCTCCCGCGCTTCCTCCCGGACGACAATCTGCTGCTGGTCACCGACTACCAGGCCCCGTGTGGCCGCATCTGCATGGCGCACCGGGACGATACCGATCCGGCCGCATGGCGCACGCTGGTGGCCGAAGATCCCGAGGCCCCCTTGGACGAGTGTCTGGTCCTGGACGACCCGGCACTTCCGCGGCCCCTCCTGCTGGTGGCACGCGCCCGCCACGGCACCTCCGCCGTGACACTGCACGACCTGGCCAGTGGCCGGCCGCTCAGCGGTCTGCCCCTTCCCGGCGCGGGCATCGTGTCATCCCTGCGCGCAAAGATCCCACACGGACATCACGCATGGTTCAGCTACTGCGACGCGACCGCACCCCCCACCATCTACCGCTACGACGCCGCCAGCGGGAAGATGGAACAGGAAACCGGCGCCACGATAGCGGGACACACTCCAGAGATCCGCAGCCGCAGCGTTCGCTACCACGCCGGCGACGGCACCGAGATCATGCTGTTCCTGTTCACCCCAGCTGAGGAACACCAGGGCCCGCGCCCCACCCTCCTTTACGGCTACGGCAGCTTCGGCATGCCGATGCGCCCATGGTTCTTCCCCCTGGCAGCCGCATGGGTCGGCGCCGGCGGCACCTACGCGGTCGCCTGCGTGCGCGGAGGCGGCGAAGAAGGCCAACGCTGGCACGACGCCGGCCGCGGACCACACAAACACCGCGCGATCAGCGACTTCAACGACGCCGCGACCTGGCTCATCAACACCGGTCGAACCACCCGCGACCAACTGGCGATCTATGGCCAGTCCGCCGGCGGACTACTGGTCACCGCCGCCGCCACACAGCGACCAGACCTGTACGCCGCGGTCATCGCCGAGGGCCCGCTATGTGACATGGTGCGCTACGAACACTTCGGCCTGGGATGCACATGGACCGACGAATTCGGTACCGCCTCCCAACCCGAACAACTCCAATGGCTACTCACCTACTCCCCCTACCACAACGTCACGCCCGGAGCCCGCTATCCCGCATTCCTCCTCACCGGCGCGGTAACCGATCTGCAGACCGGAGAGGCCCACGTCACCAAAATGTGCGCGGCCCTCCAACACGCCACCAGCGGTGACCGACCGATCCTCATGCGTCGAGAACCCGACACCGCCCACGCCGCCTCCCCCGCGAGCAAAGAACGCGCCCTGACCGCGGACATCCTGGCCTTCGCCGGAAAATACACCGGCCTATCACCGAAAACGACAACCCTGCGTCTTCCCGAGACCGCCGCAGAACCACACTGAGAACGGCCCGACCATAGCTACCGGAATTAGGCGGCGTATAGCGAAATACCCCTCAGCCCGTTTGTTCGAAGCGGGCGGCACCTCACGGTGTGGGGGCGTTTCAAGGGTCAGGGACGGGTGGAGGCTTCCGCTGCCTGAGGAGGTAGATGCCAGCGGGCCCATGTCAACCGACTGGCGGAGGCGCAGGAGGCCCCGTCTCGGCGCGAGCCGTACGGCGGGGCGTGGCAGTGCCTGGCGCGGCGGCGGTTGGCTGCGGCCAATTCGCCGGCCGGCGCGCGGTTACGTCGGCAAGTCCAACTGGCAGGGGCGGTCTCCGGCAGCCGATGCGTACCAAGCCGGAGAAACCGGGCATCGCATCGTGCCTACAGGAGGCGGGGGCCGAGAGCCTTGAAGGCTTTCAAGAGGGCGTGAACGGCGCCACGCCGGTCGGTGCGCCGGCATGCGACATGGAAGACCACAGGGGGGGCAGCGCCGGTCAGCGTCACCGCCCTCAAGCGAGAGCCCAGGAGCGGAGCGATCGCCGCGAAGGCGGCTATCACGGCTGTGCCATCGGCGGTTTGGCGCAGGACGCGGGTGAGGTCCCCGGCGTCGGTCTCGACCAGGCGCGCCTCGCGGCGTGGCCGTACGTCTCCGAGCCAGAACTGGTTCATCCACTCGTCGGCGACGGCCGGGTTGTACAGGATCGGGTGCTCGCTGAAGTCCTCGACGTTCATCGTCTCGGCGTCGGCGAGGGGATGCCGGGCGGCGACCACGCCGATACGCGCGGTGGTGATGGCCAGGGGGAACGAGGCCACGGCGGGATGTCGCACGGGCGCCATGGTCCACAGGACGTCTACCTGATGCTCGGGCAGGCAGCGGGTGAGCGCGGGAAAGGGAATGTCCTGACACACCAGCCGGGTCTCGGGGAAGCTGCGGCGGACCTCTCGTGCGATGCCGGTCATATCGGTTTGTCCAAGGATCGCGCCGGTGCCGGCGGGGACGCCGACCCGCAGCGTGTAGCGAGCGGGTGTGGCCCGGGCACTTTCGCGGGCGGCGTTGGCCTGAGCGATCAAGGGTTCGGCGGCGATCGCGAACCGCCGGCCTGCGGAGTTCACGGCGAGCACACCCGCAGGGCCCCGCTCGACGAGGGCGACCCCGAGTTGTCCTTCCAGACGTTGGATGCGCTTCGTCAACGCCGATGAGGTCAGGTGCAGCCGCACGGCCGCACGCCCATAGTGCCGCTCCTGCACGAGCACCAAGAAGTCGGCGACCAAACCGAGATCCAGATCCATGCGCACCCCTGCGTGGTGGATGAGCCGGGCGACCGATTCAAGATGCCGATAGCGGACCAAGGAGCAGTGCTCTTCTTCTCGACATGGTGTCTCGGTCAGGTCGTCATGCGGTTACGGGTAGATGGACCCCGGCGCGGCCTTGGCCGCACCGGGGAGTGCCCGGCGGGCCAGCTCGCGGATCCCGGCTACGCCTCGCGAGTGGCCGTACTCGCGGCTCGACGGCGCAGGAGCAGCCCGGTGCCCGCGGCCATCGCCCAGACCGCGATGCCGGCGGCGGTTGGGAACAGGAAGTCGAGCTTGTCGGTCACCAGGAACGTCGCGCCTGCCAGGCCGTACCCCACGCCGCCGAGGACGCCGGGGATGGCGGTGACGAGGTTGCCGAGGGTACGGGTCGCGGCGCCGACGAAGGCGAGGGCGGCGATGCTGAAGCCGAACGCGGGAACGGTGATGGTCTCCACGATGACCTGGACATCGGTGATCGGCGTGCTGTGGTGGGCGGCGATGCGGTCGGCGTCGGCCGCGGCGACCAGGTGCAGCAGCATGGCCGGCGCCGCCACCGCGGTGGCGATCGCCGCGATGACGGCCACGACCGGCATGCGCGGAACGTCGGCGAGGCTGCGGCCCCGGACCAGTGCGACGAGCGATAAGGCGAGCAGAGCCATCCCGATGAGAAGGACGGTATGGGACGGATACCACGAGGGATCCTCGAACATGATCCGCATGTGTTCCTTCACGGTGACATTGGGCGGGTCCTGCTTGGGATGCATCGGACCGCCCGCGAAGAAGAACACTCCGCCGGCTAGTAGTCCCCACGCCACCAGCGGGCTCGTACGGTGGGCGACCTCGATCGTGGTCACGGTTGGCATGGCGGTGCCTCTCAGCCGGTCGACTTTGGCATCACGCTAGGAAGCCGGACTGTCCCGTTCATCAGGGCCGACCCTCAAGATTTCTGAGGGTTTGCCCTCATGTGAGGGCCGGAATGCTGTGACAGCATTGGCGGATGGCACGAACCGCCGTGATCGTCGACGACCACGCCGACTTCCGCGCCCAGGCCGCCGAACTGCTGGAGGCGGCGGGCTACGAGGTCGTGGGATCGTGCCCGAACGGCGAGTCGGCGCTCCACGCCATCGCCGCGCTGCGCCCCGACGTGGTGCTGCTCGACGTCCAACTGCCTGACATCGACGGCTTCCATGTGCTGGCCCAGCTCGCCGAGGGCTCGACCGTCGTGTTGATCTCCACCCGGGAGGCGGCCGACTACGGCGGCCGCGTCGCGCGCAGTGGCGCGGCCGGGTTCATCACCAAAGCGGAGCTGTCGGTGCAGTCGCTGGCCCAGGTCGTCGCCCTGCCATGACGACCGCACCGACCGCGAGGCGCCGTGCCCTCTTCGCCCTGGGTCTGCTCTCGACCGTGCTCGTGGTGGGCGGGTTCAGCCTCGGCGTGTACCTGCCGAACCTCCACAACGGTCTGATCGCCGCGACGTTCACGGCCGTTGGTGTGTTCCTCCTGGACCGGCGTCCGGGCCACCGCGAAGGCCGGCTCATCTTCGCCACCGGGCTGGTCCATGCGGTGATGTTCTTCGGCCGCCAGTACGGCCTCTCCGCGGCCGGCCACCCAGACGCCGCCCGGCCCGGCGCCGAATGGGTGATGTGGCTGGGCGTGTGGCCGCTCGCGCTGGTGCTCGTGCTCACCGGCGTCATGCTGATGTGCTTCCCCGACGGGCGGCTCCCGTCGCCCCGCTGGCGGCCGGTGGTGGCCGCGATGGTGGCGGTGGGCTCGCTGCTGGCACTCGCCTCGGCGCTGTGGCCCGTCGAGTACGCCGACAACGCCCTCTCCCTGCCGCATCCCCTGGCGGTCGGCGGCTACGACCTGGCGCAGCGGCTCTGGAACATCATCGGTCCGGCGAGCTACCTGCTGTTCCAGGTCGTTTGGTTGGCCGCCGTCGTCGTGCGCCTGCGGCGCGCCCGGGGCGACGAGGCGCGGCAGCTCCGGTGGTTCGTCTACGCGGTGTCCGTGGGCGCGGCGGCCATGGCCGGGGGTCTGATCGTCTTCGGGTCCCCCACGCTCGGTGTGCTGGCCGTGCCGGTGATCCCTCTCGCGGCCGGGGTCGCGATCGCCAAGTACCGGCTCTACGACATCGACCTGGTGATCAACAAGACTCTCGTCGTGGGGGCCATGGCGGCGCTCATCACGGCCGGTTACGTCGCAGTGGTATTCGGTGTCGGGCGCCTCGTGGGCGAGTCGGCCAGCCGGAACCCCGTACTGTCCGTGGTGGCCACCGCCCTCGTCGCGGTCGCGTTCGAGCCGGTACGGCGGCGCGTCCGCGCCGTCGCGGACCGCCTCGTCTACGGTCGGCGGCCCTCGCCCTACGAGGCCCTGGCGCGGCTGTCGACCCAGCTCAGTTGGGGCGATCAGCACGCCGACCTGTTCACCGGACTGGCCTCCACCATCGCCGACGGCGTGGGGGCGGCCGAGGTGACGCTCTGGGTCGGCGGGGACGAAGAGCTCGTCGCGGTGGCGTCGTGGCCCCCGTCGGTCGAGCCGGGCACCGCCCCCCGAGAGTTCGCATCGCTGGCGGACGGGGGGCGGACCCACGTGCGCCCGATCGTGCACCAGGGGTCAGTGCGGGGCGCGGTCACGCTCACCAAGACGCCCGGCGAGGTGCTCACCGCGTCCGAGGACCGGCTGCTGCACGACCTCGTCGCCCAGGCAGGCCTCGTGGTCGAGCTGCAGCAACGCCTGCACCAGATCTCGGTGCAGACGGCCGACCTGCGAGCCGCCGCGAAGCGCATCGTGGCCGCCCAGGACGAGGCCCGGCGGCGCATCGAGCGCGACCTGCACGATGGCGCCCAGCAGCGGCTGGTCACCCTGGCACTCAGCCTGCAGGCGGTCTCCGGGCGCGCCGCGTCGAACGGCGACCACGACCTCTCCGCTCGGATCGAGGAGGCCCGGCTTCACCTGTCCAAGGCGCTGACCGAACTGCGGGAGATGGCCCGCGGCATCCACCCGGCCATCCTGACCCAGGAGGGCCTCGCCGCCGCCCTGGGGTTCCTCGCCGAGCGCGCACCGCTGCCCGTACAGGTCGACATCTGCCTAGACCGGCGTCTCCCCCAGGAGGTGGAGGCCACGGCCTACTTCGTCGTGAGCGAGGCCTTGACGAACGCCGCCAAGCACTCGGGCGCGTCGAGCATCGCGGTCGCCGGGCAGCTCCGCGACGGCCGTCTGTGGCTCGAGGTGACCGACAACGGCCAGGGCGGGGCCGATGGCCAGTGGGGAAGCGGCCTGCAGGGCCTGGTCGACCGACTGGCGATGTTGAACGGACGGCTTACGGTGCACAGCCCGGCCGACGGCGGTACCCGGCTGGGGGCGGAGATCCCATGCGGGTGATGCTCGCCGACGACGCGGTGCTGTTCCGGGAGGGGACGGCCCGCATCCTCGCGGAGGCCGGGTTCGAGGTCGCCGGCCAGGCCGGCAACGCCGCGGAGCTACTCGACCTCGTGCGCCGCGACCCGCCCGCCGCGGCGATCATCGACATCCGGATGCCGCCAGGCCATTCCGCCGAAGGGATCGAGGCGGCGGCCGAGATTCGGCGGACGGCCCCCGAGGTCGGGCTGCTGCTGCTCTCCCAGCACGTCGAGACCCATTACGCGGTGCGGCTGATGACCGAGTTCCAGGGCGGCGTGGGCTACCTCCTCAAGGACCGGGTCTCCGACCTGGCCACCTTCGCAGGCGACGTACGGCGGGTCGCCCAAGGCGGCTGCGTCATCGATCCCGAACTGGTCGCCCGGCTCGTGGCGAAGAAACGAGTCGGCGACCCCCTCGCCGCCCTGACCGAGCGCGAGCGCCGAGTCCTCGCGCTGATGGCCCAGGGCCGGTCCAACAGCGCGCTCTGCCTGGAACTGCATCTCAGCGCCAAGACGGTGGAGGCCCACGTCCGCAGCATCTTCACCAAGCTGGACCTGCCCCCGGACGCCGGCGGCCATCGGCGCGTCCTGGCGGTGCTCGCCTTCCTTCGCTCATGATCCCAACCGGCGCGAGATCTACGTCGAGGGCGCGCTGCGGTGGCGAAACCCCGACGACGACTTGCCCGGCGACTTCGAGGCCGCCCGCACCGTGCACTACGCCGCGATCCGCCAGCCCATGGATCCCAGTGAGTTCATCACGGACCTGAAGCAGCGGATGTAGGGGCAGGATCGACAACTCGGCCGTTGCGGCGAGCGCCCCAGACGAACTCCCGTTCCAAAGCCTTTCGTTGTCAGTGCCATGTCTCATCATGTTCGCTATGACTGACTACGCCCTCACCAACCCTGGGCCGCACCGGTTCGAAGAACTGTCCCAGGCTCTTGCCCTCAAGGAGTTCGGGCCATCCGTGGAGATCTTCGGAGACGGCCCTGACGGTGGGCGCGAAGCCTCATTTCAGCGCCTGAGCCACTTTCCCACACCGGATGGATAGTCACCTATGCCGATTGACTCAGCAATCCTTGCGAAGGCGATATCAGCCTTCGAGGCTTTCACCTGGACTCCTTTTCCCGACAAGCCAGAAGGGGATGAATTTGGCGATCGCGTGATGGATCTCCTGTTGCTCGACCCCAGCGTCGCAGCCAAACTTATTGCTGCACGCAACGGTAATGCAGATGGGGTTGATTTCGATGACCTCCGGAAAGATCTCGATGAATTATCGCTACTCGAATCCAAGATCAGTCACATGTCCGTCGATCCGGTCGACGCACACCTTCGGGGTAAGTACATCGAATATATTCATCTGCTATATCGGGCGGGTGACCTGCTCTTTCAGTCTCGGCTTAAGTGCGGCGAGGGCAATTAACTTGGCGGCTGTAGCTCCAGCTCTGTATTCCGTACGCGCCGAATATGGCGCACCCGCCTACCAGATGGAAGGGTGCATTGCGATCGCCTCGGACATGCTCGACGCGCGCCACGGCCAGAACTGACCGCTCACCCCGGGCCCCCGCTTCGGCGGGGGCTTTCGCGCGGGGACCGGCGGGGCGGCCGGAGTCGCAGGCAACCCGCCGGTCCTCGTCCACCGAGAAGGGGACCACGACCGTCCTGGCGCTGCCGTGCTACCCACCGTCGCGCGGTGTCCTATTTGTCAGCCTCCAGCCGCCGCCCTTACATCCGTCAGGGAGCGGTGGGAAGGTATGCCCGCACACGTTGGTGCTGTGTCCGCACCCGCCGTCGCAATCGTAGGTCCGGACTCCTCAACGCGCGTCCCGGGATGCGGGATGGGGATGGTGAGACTCTCCGGCATTGACCTCCTCCCCGACCTGAAGGACTTTGTTGCCCGATTCGGTTCACGCTGCCAACCCGAGATCAGCGCCAAGTCGTGCCAGGTGAGAGGCTCGGGTGCCGCGGATGGGGGTGTCGGTCCACCAGGCGTCCAGGCGGATGAGGTTGAGGGCGGAGGCGGTGAGAACGTGGGCGAGCCGGGTCTTGGTCAGGCCCCGGTAGCGGGTGGTGCGGATCCGTCCGGTGCGGATGGCCTGGGAGATGGTGCCCTCTACTCCGGCGCGGATGTTGTAGCGCTGCTTCCAGGCGTCGGTCTGTTGTTCGGCTCGTTGCTGGTCCAGGGCTTGTTGCGACGGCTGGGACAGCAGGGTCAGGCTGCGTCCGTAGCGATGCCCCCTCGCGCGTGTGCACTGTTCGCGGACCGGGCACGGGCCGCAGTCGCGGGCGTCGAAGTGGACCTGGGTGATCGGGGTGCCGCTGGGTTTGTGCTGGTCGGACCAGCTGATGCTGGTGGCACCGCGCGGGCAGATCGCGATCTTTGCGGTCCAGTCGATGGTGAAGGCGTCCTGGCCCAGCCCGGTGGCAGCCTGCCAACTGGTGTCGGCCCCGACCGGCCCCACCAGGTCGATGCCATCGCGGTCACGGGCGTTGACCAGCAGGGCGATGCTGATATATCCGGCATCGACCACATGCTCACGGGGCCGGAGCCCGCGAGCGTCCAACGCTTGGTGGATCTCTTCGGTCATCTCCGCATCGCCGCTCGCTGCGTCTGTGGTGAGCACACCAGTGATCAGGTGCGGGGCGTCGGGGTCGCAGGTTTCGCTCAGATGGACCTTGTAGCCGACCCAGCCCGAGCCGCGTTTCTCGCCGTAGCGGGCATCGGTGTCATACGGCGTGGCCAGGCGGATTTTCCCTGGCGGGAGGTCTTTGCCCTCCCGCCAGCGCACCCCCTTCTCGTCGCGGTGATACTGCTGGATCCAGGCCAGGCGCAGGATGTTCACCGCCGGGATACGGCGCAGCCAGACCGGGGCGCCGGCGGCGTGAACCGCCTCCAGCAGGGCGAATCCGTCGGTCCCGACGGTGAGGGCCCAGCGGGTGCGGGCATCGGCGCCTTTGGGGAAGCGGTAGCCATCTATCCGCGCTCCGTAGCGTTCGATCCACTCCGGCGCCACCACCCCCGCCAGCCAGTCCGGCGCAGCGGCGGCCAGCGCCTCCAGCGCAGCTCGCAGGCTCTCCCCGACGAACTCCATCCGGTTCAGCATCCGCGCCGAGGCGATGACGTGGGTGGAATCGGTCCGCTGACGGCCCCCGGCGCTCAGCAGTCCCGCCTCCTGGCAGCGGGCCAGCAGTTCATCCAGCAGGCGCTGCCCTTGCCCATGCTCGATCAGCCGGTCGCGGAACTGCGACAGCACCGAGAAGTCGAAGCCCGGGTCGGTCAACTCCAGAGCCAGAGCGTACTTCCACGAGATCTTGTCCCGCACCGCGTCAGCAGCCTGCCGGTCGGTCAGGTTCTCGGCGAACGCCAGGACCGAGACCAGCGCCAGCATGCCCGGCGACAGCCCGGGTCCACCGCGCACGGAGAACGCCTCGGCGAACTGCGCGTCGTCGAACAGCGAGCCCAGCTCATCACGGACCCGCATCGCCAGGCATCCCTTGGGGAACGCGGCGCGCGCGACCTGGGCGGTTGCCTCGGGTACCGGACGGGCAGGTTGGGGGCGCAGAGACATGGCAGATCTTCCTCCACCTTCTCCGCGGCCCAAGTAACCCCAGACTGCGTCAGCAATCAACGATCATCAACCGAATCGGGCAACAAAGTCCTGAAGGCCGGAGATTCTCCCGTCGCGTCGCGGTTAAGCGGCGCGCGGGGGTTGACGCTTCACAGACCGGGCAGCCCCGAGGTCTCCACGTCCTGACACCGGCATTCCGACGGCGTTCTCGATATTGATCGCGGCGTTGGTGTCGGCATGCCCGACCCAACCGCACGCGGGGTTGGCGCAGGCGTACCTGTTCCGGTCCCGGGCGGCCGGGTCACGGTGGCCGCACTGGTGACAGGTCTGCGAGGTCCCCCGTGCGGGGACCTTCACGACGTGGCCGCCCCGGTCGGAGGTCTTGTATTCCAGCAGGGTGACCGTCCGGCCCCACGCTTGCCCAGCGATCGAGCGGTTCAGCCCGGCCTTCTGCGCGACGTTCACGCCGGGGTTCTCGACCGTGCCCGTGGCCGAACGGACCATGTTCGTAACCTTCAGGTCTTCCACCACGACCACGCTGAAGGTGCCGGCGAGTTCGGTGGTGGTCTGGTGCTGCCAGTCGACGGCTCTGCGCTTGGCTTTCGCGCGGAGCCGGGCGATCTGGTCGTAGGTGCGCTGTTCGCGTCCCGAGGGGCGGGTCTTGCTGGGCCGGGCCGCGCGCTGACGGGCCGACTTCTTCTCCAGGCGGCGCAGGTGTTCGGCCTCGCCGTCGGTGAGCCAGGGGCCGTGCTCGCGCATGGTCCCATCGGACAGGGCCACCGCGACCGTGATGCCCCGGTCGATCCCGACTGGCTCGCCCTGGTGCGGGGCAGCGGGTTCGACCAGGGTTTCGGTGCGGAACACGATGCTCCACCCGAACGCGTCTTTGACCAGGCGGGCTCCGGTCACCTTCCCTGCAGGGGAATTCTTTCCGACGCCGGGTAGGTTTCTGGTCCACCGGAACCGGACCCGGCCCACCATCGGGAGGGTGAGCTGTCCCCACTTGGCCGACAGGCGGACGATCCGCATGTTGCGGACCTGCGGCACGTCGACCGCCAACCGAGGCCGGTTCTTCTTGGACTTGAAGGTGGGCCGTTTGGCAGGGTGGTCGGGGTTGAAGAAGTTCTCCCACGCCTGCCGATACGTTTTCAGGACGGCTTGGGCTGCCTGGGCGGGCAGGGCCGCCAGGAACGGGAAATCCGTGCGGGCTTGGCGGATCGCCTGATCGGCCTGGGCCAGGGTCGGCCTTCTGCCGGGGAAATGTGTCCAGTAGGCGTGCAGGCAGTTCCATATGGTGATCGCGGCGGACGCCTGCTGGTCCAGGAGCGCGGACTGGTCGCAGGTCAGCTCCAGGCAGGCTTTATGCCCGCGCTGCTGCTTGACCAACTCCTGCCCGCTCATGACCATAATCTTACCCGATCTAGTATTGGGTTATGGCCGAATACAGCGACATAAGGACTGGCAGGCACTGTGTCTTCCTGCTGCACGCTCACTTGGTTTTCGTGACCAAATTCCGGCACCGGGTGTTCACCGACACCCACCTGACCCGCATGGAAGAGATCATGCGGGTCGTGTGCGCGGACTTCGAAACCGAACTGACCGAGTTCAACGGCGGGGACAACCACGTCCACCTGCTGGTCAACTTCCCGCCCAAGGTCGCCCTGTCCAAGCTGGTCAACTCACTGAAGGGGGTGGCGTCCCGGCGGATGCGCCAAGAGTTCCCCGACCTGGCCGCCCACTACTACCGGGCCAACAAGCTGTGGTCGGGGTCCTACTTCGCCGGGAGCGTCGGGGTGCGCCGTTGTCGATCGTGCGCCAGTACATCGAGCAGCAAGCCCGCCCGGCCTAGAGCACGCTCGGGCCTGGCGGCCCTCCCGCGCGGGCCTTCACCCCCGGCCTGAAGGCCGGAGCACTAGCCCGCATTCCGGTAGCCATGCAAGCCGCCTACCCGGACCCATCCGCGAGGACTCGGGACGTTGCGAATCCTCGAAAGCCAGCACCATGTGGACTACCGCGGTGCCGGGGAGGGAACAGCACGGTCCCGTGCGGCGCGTTCCCTTCCCTGCGTACCAGCACGTCCCTGAGCCCGGCGAACCCGACGCCGACCGCCCTTGACATACGCCTCCTTCGCGCTCCACAGCCCGAAGTACTCGCTGCGGCGCGCCGCCGGATCGGCGTGGCCCAGGCGGTCGACCTCCGCCGGCTGGTACATGCGCCTGGCCATCTCCAGGCAGTCGAGGTCCGGGCGGATCAACTCGACGTCGACACCCACCCGCGACCCCCGCGGCGTCACCGCCACGCCCCGGCACCTGGTGAGTTCCAGGGCGCGAGCGCGTTGACCAGTGTGACCGTGCGATCTGCCGGGGTTAGTGGCATATCGGCGGGTTGTGTGGCATGTCGACGTCTTAGTGGCATTTGCCCAACGTTCGGCTGCGTGCCTCCCCAAGGCAAACCGCGATCTCTAGGTTCCTCTTGCTGGGGATCAAGCTAAGGGAGACCGATATGCAGAAGAGCCCCGCAGTCCGGGGTCGCGGGATCACCAAGTCCTTCGGTGAGGTGATGGCACTCGACGGCGTCGACCTCGACGTGGCGAGCGGGCAGGTCCACGGCCTGGTCGGCCCGAACGGCGCGGGCAAGACGACGCTCCTCGGTCTGCTGCTGGGCCTGGCGCTCTCGGACAGCGGCCGCCTCGAGATCCTGGGTACGCCGGTCGGGCGGACGCTCGCCGTACCCGACGGTGTCGCGGGCTTCGTGGACGGACCCGGGCTCTATCCCTCGCTCACCGCTCGGCAGAACCTCTCGGCCCTGGCCTCACTGCGCCGGTACGAGGCCGGAGGCACCGCCGGCGTCGACGACGCGCTGGAGCAGGTCGGGCTCACCGACGTCGCCGACGACCGTGTCCGGGGCTTCTCACTGGGGATGCGCCAGCGGCTCGGGCTGGCCGCCGCGCTGCTCACCAAGCCGCGACTGCTCGTCCTCGACGAGCCGGCCAACGGCCTGGACCCCGCCGGTAAGCACCACGTGCACCGCGTGATCACGGGACTCGCCGCGGAGGGGGCCGCGGTGGTCCTCTCCAGCCACCGGATGGACGACCTCGCCGCGCTGTGCTCCGAGGTCACCATCCTCGCCACCGGACGGGTCGTCTTCTCCGGGCCGGTGAGCAAACTCGCCGCCGAGAGCGGCGAGCTCGACTACCGGCTGCTCACCTCCGACCCGGCGGAGGCCAACCGGCTGGCGTCGGAGACGCCCGGGCTCAGCGTCGTGACCGGCCGCGACCCCGGTCAACGGACGGACGCCGACGTCGTCGTCCGCGGGCCGGTGCCGGCCCTCGACGAGCTTGTCGTGCGGCTCGTGCGAGCCGGCGTGGCGCTCCGAGAGCTGGGGCCCGTGGTGGCGCCGCTGGAGGCCGCGTTCCTGGCCCTGACCGGGACCGGCACCGTGCCCGCGCAGACCGACCAGGAGGACCTGTGATGACCGCGACCGTCACCCAACCCCGGGCCGGCGCCCGGCCGGCGCCCGTGCTGCACGGCTACCGGTTCGAGTTGGTCAAGCTGCTCTCCCAGTGGCGGATCCGCCTGCTGATCGCGGCCTGCTGGCTCGGCCCGGCGGCCTTCGTGGCCGCGGTGAGCCTGCAGAGCTCGCTCCCCGCCGACACGGTCTTCGGCCGCTGGATGAACGCGACCGGCTGGGCGGGGGCGCTGGTCGTGCTGGACTTCTCGTGCAGCTGGGCGCTCCCGCTGCTGACGGCGCTGGTCGCCGGCGACGTCTTCGCTGTCGAGGACCGGCTGGGCACCTGGCGCCACCTCCTCGTGGCGGTGCGCTCCCCGCAGCGGATCTTCGTGGCGAAGACCCTTGCCAGCCTCACCGTGATCCTGCTGCTCGTGGCCGGACTGGCCGCGTCGGGAATCGCCGGCGGCCTGGCCGCGGTGGGCAACCAACCGCTCGCCGGCCTGGACGGCCATCTTCTCGCCCCGGCGGAGGCGGCCGGCACGGTCCTGCTCGCGTGGACCTGCGCGCTGGCGCCGACGCTGGCGTTCGCCGCGGTCGGCCTCCTCGGCTCGGTCGCCCTGGGCCGCTCCCCGATGGGGCTGCTGATGCCCGCGCTCCTCGCCTTCGCGTTGCAGCTCGCGCAGTTGCTCCCGCTGCCGGTAGCCCTGCGGCTGGCCCTGCCGAGCCACGCCTTCCTCGCCTGGCGCGGGCTTTTCACCAGCCCCGCGCAGGCGGGCCCCCTCCTCGTCGGCCTCGCGGTGAGCCTCGCGTGGGCGGTCATCGCCACCGCGCTGGCCTACCGCCTGTTCCTGCGCCGAGACTTCACCGACCTGACATACGACGGCTCGGGCCGGCAGGTCCTCGTGGCGGCGGTCCTGCCGCTGGCCGCACTGGTCGCCCTCACCGTCGGTGTGATCGCCGGCGCGACCCCGGCCACGGGCTCGGGGATCGAGAAGGAGAAGCTGCAGGACTCCCTCGCCACGGCGTACGCCCACCTCTACCGGCTGCAGACGCGGGAGCTCAATCGCCCGGACGTCACCGAGGCCCAGCTGCAGGCCACCGCGTCCTGCGACAAGGGCGGCTCCCGGGTCCTCGACGAGGGACCGGGCAACGACTGGCGGTGTGTCGTGTCCTGGCACCTCCCCGGCGCGACCGCCGTGGGCACCGCCATCTACCAGCTCGACGTCACCGCAGACGGGCGGTACGTCGCCGACGGAGACGGTCCGAAGGAGGTCAACGGCTACTTCCAGGTGCGCACCCCGACCGGGGACGCGCCCAACCCCCTGTGGCAGTTCGACGGGAACGTCGACCTGCTCACAAGCACTCCGAAGGAATGATTCATGCACGTCACGCGCCAGCGCGTCGCGAAGGTCCGTCTCGGGCTCTTCGGTGGACGCACCGGCCGCCGGATCCGCCTGGTGGCGGCCGGCACCGTAGCTCTCGCCGTCGCCGGCGGGGGCATCGCCTACGCCTCCACCGAGGTGTTCGGCAGCAACCAGGTCGGCTCCACGTACAAGGCCGGCCTGCAGCTCGCCAGCGACCAGGTCATCAAGCCGATCGGCGACCGCCTGCTCGTCGACAACGGCAAGCTGCTCGCCTCGACGGTCAGCCCGGACGGCCGCTTCCTCGCGGCGCTCACCAACGACCGGTCGATCGCCCTGACCATCGTCGACCTACAGAACTACAAGGTGCTGCAGCAGGCCGGGACCGCCTCGACCGCCGGTGTGCGCATCTCTAACAACAACGTCGGGCAGGAGGGGCCGGCCTACTCTCCGGACGGCAAGACCCTGTGGCTGCCGCAGATCGACGGCTTCAACCGCTTCCCGGTGAACGCCGACGGCACCCTCGGCACCCCGACGTTCGCCACCATCGCCGCGCAGGGCTCGAAGAAGGCGCTGCCGGCCCAGGCGGTCTTCTCCGCTGACGGCAAGACCGTGTACGCCGCCGTCAACGGCCAGAACCGTGTCGTGGCGATGGACGCCGCGACCGGCGCGATTCAGCAGAGCTGGACCGTGGGCACCGCGCCGCGTGGTCTGGCGCTGGTCGGCGACAAGCTCTACGTCAGCAACGAGGGCGGCCGCCCGGCCAAGCCCGGCGAGACGACGATCAACTCCTACGGCACCCAGGTGCCGGCCGACCCGGTCACGGGCGCGACGACCACCGGCACCGTGAGCGTGATCAACGTCGCCAACACGGCCGCTCCGGTGACCTCCATCGAGGTCGGTCTGCACCCGACCGCGATGCACGCCGCCAGCGGCGTGCTCTTCGTCACCGACACGTTCGACGACCAGGTCTCGGTCATCGACACGAACCGCGACCAGGTCGTCCAGACGATCGCCACCCAGCCGTGGCCGGAGTCCAAGGTCGGCTACGCCCCGAACGGCGTGACCCTGACCGAGGACGGCCACCTGCTGGTCACCCTCGGACGGGCGAACGCGGTCGCCGTCTACCGCTACACCAGGCCACAGGAGCCGGTCAGCTTCATCGGCCTGCTCCCGACGGACTACTACCCGGAGGAAGTGACCACCGTCGGAGACGACGTGGTCGTCACCAACACCCGCGGCATCGGCGAGCGCGGCCCGACGCGCACGATCAACAAGGGGACCGGCACCACGCCGGCCACGGGCCACAACACCCACGACTCGACCGGCTCGCTGCTTCGGTTCAAGCTGCCGAACGACCGGGAGATCGCCAAGTCGACGGCCACGGTTTTCGCCCAGAACGGCTGGGACAAGAACGACGTCAAGCAGGCCCAGGGCAAGTCCGAGCACGCCGTGCCGGTGCCGAAGCGCCTCGGTGACCCGTCGACCATCAAGCACGTCTTCCTGCTGGTCAAGGAGAACCGCTCCTACGACCAGATGTTCGGCGACGACCCGCGCGGCAACGGCGACCCGTCGCTGGCGCAGTTCGGTGAGAAGGTGACCCCGAACCAGCACGCTCTCGAGCGTCAGTTCGGTCTCTACGACAACACCTACGACATCGGCACCAACTCCGCCGAGGGCCACAACTGGCTGATGCAGGCCGACAACCCCGAGTACACCGAGTCCACCGCCGGCGAGTACCAGCGCAGCTACGACACGGAGGACGACGCGCTGGGCCACCAGCGCACCGGCTTCCTGTGGACCGGTGCCCAGGCCGCCGGCAAGACCGCTCGCAACTTCGGGGAATTCACGCAGTTCCTGACCGTCCCCCCCGGCTCCTCGTGGCAGAAGTTCTACTGCGAAGCCCGGAACATGGCGGCGACCGGTCAGGACACCACCATCAAGACGGACACCCAGTCGCCGATCCCGTCGCTCAACGACATCACCGTGCACTCCTACCCGAAGTACGACACCAACATCCCGGACCTCTACCGGTACGAGATCTGGAAGCGTGACTTCGAGGCCAACGGCCCGGCCAACCTCAACATGTTCTGGCTCTCCAGCGACCACACCGGTGGGGCGCCGAACGCGATCGCCCAGGTCGCCGACAACGACCTGGCCGTCGGCAAGATCGTTGACACCATCTCGCACAGCAAGTGGTGGAAGGACTCCGCGATCTTCGTGATCGAGGACGACACCCAGGACGGCGTCGACCACGTCGACGGCGCGCGCGGCCCCGTGCAGATCATCAGCCCCTGGGCCCAGCACGGCACCGTGGACAGCCACTACTACACGCAGATCACCATGATCCGCACCATCGAGCAGATCCTCGGGATCCAGCCGATGAACCAGAAGGACAGCGCCGCCACCCCGATGAGCCGGGCCTTCACCAACAAGCCCAACTACACGCCGTTCAATGTGGTGCCCAACCAGGTCCCGCTCACCGACGGCCTGGCCACCCCGCCGGCCTGCGGCAACGACACCCCGGCTGCGGCGGGCGCCTCGGCGGCTCCCGCGCAGACCACGGCGTCGGCCGTGCCCGCCGAGACGCAGCACATCATCGACGTCTGGACCGCCTGGCAGAAGGAGCAGCACCTGAGCGGGGCGAACGCGGTCCCGGACTACGCCAACCCCGCGCTCATGAACCACTTCACCTGGTACCAGGCGCACAACTGGACCACCCCCTACCCGGGTGAGGACAAGATCTTCACCCCGGCCGAAGTGCCCGGTGGCTACCTGCCGTCGCCGGAGTCCGACGGCTGACCTCCGCACAACTCACACGACGGCCCACCGGGATCCCGGCGGGCCGTCTCAGCATGCCCAGGCGGCGCTGGATGCCTGCACCCTGAGGGGCACCGGGTCCCTAGGGTTTGTCAGTTCCTGTCTGTACTCTCCCCTCGGCTCACTCTTACCTCGGGAGCCTTCTGGTCACGCGAGGTCTGACGAGTTCGGGACAGGTCAAGACAGCAAGGAGAGCACGGCATGAGCGATCTCGTACTGCGTGACACGATCCAGGACGACCTTCAGGTGTTCTACCGGCATCAGCTGGACCCGGTGGCCAACCGGATGGCGGCCTTCACCGTCGAGGACCCAGCGGACCTGGACGCCTTCACCACCCGCTGGACCAAAATTCTCAATGACGATGGCAGCGCCAAAGAGACGATCACGCTCGACGGCGAGGTGGTGGGTCATGTCCTGACCTACGGCCAGGCCGACGAACTGGAAGTCACCTACTGGATCGACCCGGAGCACTGGGGTCATGGCATCGCCACCCGAGCACTTGCGGAGTTCCTTGCCCGTCATCCGGTGCGGCCGCTGTTCGCCCGGGTCGCGAAGGACAATCTGGGATCCTTGCGGGTCCTGCACAAGTGCGGGTTCAGCATCTACGGCGAGGACAGCGGATTCTCCAACGCACGTAGGGAAACCGTCGAGGAGTTCCTCCTCAAACTCACTTCGTAGCCGCCGGTCACCATCACCGAAGACGAGCCCGTGATGGGCCATCGTTGCGACGGCCCATCACCCGGTCACGAGCCGGTCACCCGTATTCCGCCAAATACCGGGCGTGCAAAAGTTGGACCTCCACTGCTCCCAGATGAGCGTTCCGTCGGCGTCGAATCCAACGGGCAGGATTGGGGAGATCCAGCGACCCGCACCGAATGATAGGCCGAACTGGAGCAAAGACAGGAAATGTGAGCCTCCGCAGGCTCGAATGTGTTGCCGTCCGCGCGAAGTACCTCCATCGCATGCGTGATGGCGATGGACGATTGCTCGTCGATCACGGAAAGGACGCCTGGAAGATCTGGCCGTTCGGAAACCGTCAGCCTTCAAATTCCTGAACCCAGGGGTCGTCAGTGAACTACAGTAGCGGCATGTACGAGTTGAAAACGGTGCCCGACGCAGGCCAGGTGTGGTGTGTTGGAGCTGTGATCATCGATGCCCGTAGACGGGCTTTTCTGCAACGGCGTGGGCCGAACCGGTCGCTGTTTCCTGGGTGCTGGGACATTGTGGCCGGTCACGTGGAATCTGGTGAGACATTGCACGAGGCGCTCGCGCGGGAGATTCTCGAGGAGACCGGGTGGACACTCGAACGGGTCGTTCGCGATCTCGGCTTGGTGATCTGGACAGGCAACGACGGGGTGCAGCGCCACGAGGTCAGTTTCGTAGTCGCGGTTGGCGGCGACCTGACTGATCCAAAGCTGGAGTGGGACAAGCACACCGAATACGCTTGGTTCGATCGAGCGGAGCTGTCCCAGATCTTGCAGAACCGTCCGCCTTTTGACGAAATGATTCACGACACCGTGTCACGGGCTTTAGGTCAATAACGGCCAGGTCGTGCGCCAGTCGCGGCGACAGCGGCGATCAAGTCACGGTCGCCGACGAGGGTCGCAAGCCATCGACGAGTTCGGCACCGGCATGACACAGGGAGTGTCATGCGCCGACGGTGAGCGTCACTAGCCCGAACAAAACCGCCGCGGATACCAGCAACTTGAAACGCATCTGGCCCTCGGCCAGGAACTTTCCGCTGGCGAGCACCACCAGTACCACGCTGACTTCGCGTACCGGCGACACGACGTTGGTCGGCGCCAGTCGCAGTGCGTACAGAAAGAGGAGGTAGGGCAGCGGCATCAGGGTCCCTGAAGCCACGATCAACAGTCGGCACTCACTCCACAATTTCCGCACTTCATGTCGGCTTCGGAAGACCACTGGCCCGAGCAGAACGACGCGGCCGGCATCATCCACCGCGTTGAGTAGCAATGGGGAGATTGCCAGCGGCCCGACCGCATGTTGGTCCCACAGCGTGTAGCTGGCGATCGCCACCCCAGACAACAGGGCGTAGGTGAAGACAAAAGGGGGGCCAATCCGGGCGACCCCTTGCCGATCAGCGGACTTGCCGAATAGGCCGATTGCCATTACGCCCGTAGCCACAGCAAGCAAGCCAACAACACCAAGGACGCTGGGCATCTCACCGAGAAAAAGCATGCCACCAAGAGTTGCCAGGATCGGACCGGTTCCGCGGGCGATGGGATAGACGAAGGAAAGGTCGCCAATGCGGTACCCGTATTGAGTGATCACGAAATACGCGAGGTTGATCAAGATGCTGCCGGCCAAAAAAGCGGCCTGCATGCCGGACGGATGAAACGTCGAGCTCTCGGTCAGGAAGATCACTATCGGGGCGTACGCAAGCAGTGAGCCGAGTGATGCCAGCCCGACAAACGCCGTGGGGCCGTACTGCGATAGGCGCTTACTCAACAGGCTCCAGCACGCATGGATGAATGCCGCTAATAGCGCCAATGAAATAGGAAGAAGATGCACTGCGCCCTTTCTCGCGAGCAGCACGCGCAGCCGCCTCGATCACCACCGCCGGGGCTTGAGCTGCTGCATCGTCGAGCGCGCGCCACAATGGGGGTCGTCAGGAAGGTTTGGCATGTTGACCCAGTGAGCAATGACCCGCGCAAGTCGGGGATCGGCCACGCTGACCGGTTGTTGACTCGTGTGAGATGCCCCGGCGGCCCGACTGGTACACCCCTCGTCCTACGCCGCGGACGCAATGGCGCTGCTCACCTCCTCCATCGAGGTGACCACGGCGTCAGCCGCGCCGAAGGCCGCGACCTTCCACGGCCGGTTGACGTAACCTCCGCAGCAGACACGCAAAGACCTCGGAGTCGTCTGATGACGCCCGAGGGGTATCACTCCCTGCACACCTGGAGAAATACCCCTCGGCTCGTTTGTTCGAAGCGGGCAGCTACTCGAGGTCACCTCACGGCATGGGGGGCGTTCGAGGGTCAGGGACCGATGGACGGGTGGAGGCTTCCGCTGCTTGAGGAGGTAGATGCCAGCGGGCCCAGACGGTCTTGCCGGGGGCGTCGGGGAGCTGGGTGATGCCCGTTTCGTGGGCGAGTGCGTCGACGATGGTCAGGCCGCGGCCATGGTCGGCGTCGACCCCGAGGTCCAGGCGGCGGGGCTGTTCGGGGCCGTGGTCGGTGACCCGGATGCACAGTTCCCTGGTGTCCGCCCACAGAGAGAGCCTGACCGGGGGCTTGCCGTAGCCGATGGCATTGGCGAGCAACTCGCTAGTAAGTCGTAAAAATGTACTTCTTCTGTTACTGATCGCGCCTGGTTAGAGCAGGGATTTAGGCGGTGCGGTCCTGCACATAGGTCGGTCAGTAGCCGTCCCGTCTGCCGTCGTCCACCCTTCGGGGTGCGGGCCGGTTGCGGGGGGTCAAGGCCCTTAGATCGCTTTGGAGTAACCCGTCTCGCCTTGACCCCTCGTGGCCGGTCTGCTCGGCTTGCCCTGGACGTCGGCAGGCGGGACGGCGACCCTACGCCAGCCACGATGTTTCGGCCTGTACGTGTGATCGAACCGCTCCCGGAGCCGGAGTCCCCGCCGGAGGCATTTGTACTTCAAGCGCCGTGCATATGATCGCTGCCGCCTAAGGGCTAGCGGTCATGAATCTCAGCGATGGTTGATGAGGAGTTCTCGCACTTGTGGTAAGTCACGGTAGGGCTTCAGTCGCGCGAGGACTACACGTGCACGTTGAGCGGTTCGATCGCTGGCCACATCTGCGGACAGACTGAGCATCCGTCCGGCTGCTAGCGCTGCCTCCTCCGGCTCGTTGGCATCTGCCAGCGCAACGGCAAGCCACGACAGGTAAAGGGCGAGTTCCCGTGTGTGCGTGGCGTTGTAGCGGCTGAGTACGTCGGTGAGGAGTGGGACGGCGCGCAGAGGCCGCCGCAGCTCGGTGTAGGCGCGCGCTTTCATGATCTGTAGCTCGCCAGCATCTACCCAGTAAAGATACGAGGGCTCGTCCCTCCCGTTGTCGTCGGCGAGAGCATCGTCGGCTTCGCCAAGTGCTCGCATGGTCGCTTGTGCTTCTCCGTTACGTGCGTGCGCCCACGCCACGCGGTCCCAGCACAACGCGCGTGCACGGGGAGGTGCGTCCGGCCCTGCCACCTCTAGCGCCGTATGGGCAAGTTCTACGCCTTCGCTTGGGTCTCCAGAGTTGGAAATCTGGTACGCCAACGATCCGACAAGGTTCGATTCGAGGGTGCCATCACCGGCTTCATGTGCTGCGCTGATGCCGAGCCGGTATGTACGCGCTGCCTGATCACGCTGTCCTGCGTCACTGGCCACCCATCCTGCGATCTGAGCAAACTCGCCGATCGCCACCAACAAGCCCTGACCTACGTCTTCGGTGTGGATGCCTTCCCGGTAAATACGGACGGCCGCTTCAAGCTCACGAAACGCGGGCTGGATCAGATCGCCCCCGGCGAGTACATCATCGGCGAGTCGCAAGCTATGGACCCGCGACGACAGATCCGCCACGGTCTCGGTACTGACACGCCGGCCGTTGCGGTTAGCGATCGGGGAAAGAGGATCCCCCTGACGATGCAGCTCTTTCAGAACGTCAGCAGGGGCGCGGCGGGGCGCGGCTCCTCCATCGCTGAACAGCTCATGCTCATTCATACCGAACACACGGCTATAAAGCACGCCATAAGGGTCTTTCGGCCGGTGCCTGCCTGCTTCCCAATCCTTGATCATGCGAGTCAGGGACTCCCGCCCTGGAAGACGCGCACGGGCTTGTCCGTCGGCGGCATCGACAAGTTGCTTCGCCATCTCCCGCTGCGTCCACAGTCTGTTGCGCCGTTCGGCACGCAGCCGTGCGGCCCAAACCGGAACGTCGTCCATCGCTGCTCCTCGGGGGAGAACTTCCGGATCCGCCTGTCTCCCCCAGTCTCCTCTATTCGCACTGTTGCCGCATGCGTACGGAGCGGTGTGATGGGAGGTGACGCCAGAAATGGCAGGACCCGCAGGCGCGGTCAACGCCGTACGGGTCCCTGAACCGCACTCTGGAGGTGCGATCTGTGACAGATCCTAAGACCATCCTGCCTCGCCGCAAACACTCCACCGCAGGCAGCCTGTTAGGCGTTAAGGATCTAGTTGGTTCTCCTGAATCGGTCTCGCAGGCGCGAGCTTATGTGAGAGGAAAACTCGGGGAGGATCATCCGGCCTTGGATGATGTGACGCTGCTGGTTTCCGAAGTCGTCACCAACGCCGTCATTCACTCAAACTCGCGAAATGGCGGAAGAGTCACACTCGCACTCGCCGACTGCTATGACTTCATACACGTTGACGTGGTGGATGAGGGAGGGGAGATGATCCCGCAGGTTGGCGCGGGCATCTTCGCGGAAAGCGGGAGAGGTCTCATGCTCGTTGAGCAGATCTCCGACCACTGGGACGTCTATGAGGATTCCGCCGGGCGAACGGTCTGGTTTCAGGTGAGGTACGAGCGCGTGGCGTCGTGCTGCCCAATGCAGCGCACATCAGCCGAACCCTCAGACCCGCACGAGAGCGCTACGCGCAGGACGGCAAAACAGGCTGCACGGACGGTAGCGGAGAGCGCTCAGCAAGAACAGGCGCTACGCCTAGTCGAACGCTGGGGTCTTGACCGTGACGGCCTGGACATGGCGGCCGAAACGCTAGGCGTAGAGCCCTTCGGTCACGAGGGGACGCGCCTCTAGAGCGGGGCGGCGGCGCGGATGAACTTCCCCCGCAAAGGAGCCGGGGGCGGTTTTGCTCCCCTATAGCCCGTGCTGTCGCCCATCCATCTCGGGGACACCTAGCGATTCGAAGGGAGGCCGACTCTGACACTTAAGCAGAATCTCTGATGTTATGCCCGAGCCTATACACAAGAGGAAATGATGATACGAAAGTACATCGCTTCGTACGCTGCCGGCGTGGTGTGCGCGACGGTCTTTCTTGTCGTTTGTAGCGGTAAGATACCGTCGTTCACTGGCCTTACCTCGCTTGACCTTGCCGTTAGCGGTGGTGTCTGTCTCTTGCTCGGCTGGACTGCGTGGCTGGGAGAGCGTAAGTCCTTCCCGGGAAATCCCGATAGCAGGGATAGGGCCGGCTACTGAGGTAAGTCAACGTCTGAGAGTTCTCGCAGGGCTCGTGTGACCCGCCCTGCGGTCTTGCGTTCCGATTTAGCGTCGGTCGGGGACCGTAGATGTTTGTCGAATGGTGTACGGCATCCGTGGAAAGCCCTCGTCCGGTTGGTTGTGGTCGGGGGCTTTCCCATGTTGCCGTTCGCGTCGCCCGAGTACCGCTGGAAGCACAGTTCCGTGCGCTTACGGCTCGTCTGGCAGAGACGAACTTGGGCGGGGTGAGCCGAGCAGGGTAGGTGATCGTGCGACCTGCGGAGCCAGATTGCCAGGGTCGTGACCGTGACGGTGCCGAG